>NZ_CP162012.1:0-1910000 GCF_040822035.1 Pseudomonas guariconensis
ATAACCTTGTCGGTAAGCGGTGCCTTCGCTGTGCTGATGACACGCACAACCTGTGGAGCGAACAGCTTGTTATCCACAGCTGAGTTATCAACAGGTCTGAGGGTGGGGTTGTGCATAGTGCTCAGGGCTGGTTATCCACAGAGCTTATTCACAGCGCAGGTAAGGCGTTTAGGAAGTTTTTTGGCCGATTTGTCCCTGTGCAAGTCGGTGTCACATGTGGATAACTGGTCTACCTCCCGGTACAATGGCGGTTTGTTTTTGCCTCATCCGGCTTTCAACTCAGGGGATATCCGTGTCAGTGGAACTTTGGCAGCAGTGCGTGGAGCTTCTGCGCGATGAACTGCCTGCCCAGCAATTCAACACCTGGATCCGTCCGCTACAGGTCGAAGCCGAAGGCGACGAGTTGCGCGTCTATGCGCCCAACCGTTTCGTTCTCGATTGGGTCAACGAAAAGTACCTGGGCCGTCTGCTCGAGCTGTTGGGCGAGCGTGGCAATGGCATTGCGCCTGCCCTTTCCTTATTAATAGGTAGCCGTCGCAGTTCCGCTCCGCGTGCTGCACCCAATGCGCCTGTCAGTGCCGCGGTCGCTGCGTCAATGGCCCAGCAGACCCAAGTCCAGCAAGCCGCACAGGTCGTGCAGCCGAGCGAGCCGGTCGTTGAACCTGCACTTGAGCTGGCACCTGCGCTCGAGATCGAAGAGCCGTCTTCGCGCGACAGTTTCGACGTGATGGGCGAGCCTGCTTCTGCGCCGGCCACCAGCACACGCACCGAGCAACGCACGGTCCAGGTCGAAGGCGCGCTCAAGCACACCAGCTACCTCAACCGTACCTTCACCTTCGAAACCTTCGTCGAGGGTAAGTCCAACCAATTGGCTCGCGCTGCGGCCTGGCAGGTGGCCGACAACCCTAAGCATGGTTACAACCCGCTGTTCCTTTATGGTGGTGTGGGCCTGGGTAAAACCCACCTCATGCACGCTGTGGGTAACCATCTGCTGAAAAAGAACCCGAATGCCAAGGTGGTGTACCTGCATTCCGAGCGTTTCGTCGCCGACATGGTCAAGGCGCTGCAGCTCAATGCGATCAACGAGTTCAAGCGCTTCTATCGCTCAGTCGACGCATTGCTGATCGACGATATCCAGTTCTTCGCCCGTAAGGAGCGTTCCCAGGAAGAGTTTTTCCACACCTTCAACGCCTTGCTCGAGGGCGGTCAGCAGGTGATTCTCACCAGTGACCGTTACCCGAAGGAAATCGAAGGCCTGGAGGAGCGCCTCAAATCGCGGTTCGGTTGGGGCCTGACGGTCGCCGTGGAGCCGCCGGAGCTCGAAACCCGCGTGGCGATTCTTATGAAGAAGGCCGACCAGGCGAAGGTCGAGCTGCCCCACGATGCAGCGTTCTTCATCGCCCAGCGCATACGCTCCAACGTGCGTGAGCTGGAAGGTGCTTTGAAACGGGTGATCGCCCACTCCCACTTCATGGGCCGGGATATCACCATCGAGCTGATTCGCGAGTCGCTCAAGGATCTGCTGGCTCTGCAAGACAAGCTTGTGAGTGTGGATAACATCCAGCGCACCGTGGCCGAGTACTACAAGATCAAGATCGCCGATCTGTTGTCCAAACGACGTTCGCGTTCGGTTGCACGCCCGCGTCAGGTTGCCATGGCGTTGTCCAAAGAACTGACCAACCACAGTTTGCCGGAGATCGGCGACATGTTTGGCGGTCGGGACCACACCACCGTGCTGCACGCCTGCCGCAAGATCAACGAACTGAAAGAATCCGATGCGGATATCCGCGAGGACTACAAGAACCTGCTGCGTACGCTGACGACCTGATGAACGTCGGTGCAGCTAATTGAAGGCAAGGGACTAGACCATGCATTTCACCATTCAACGCGAAGCCCTGTTGAAACCCCTGCAACTGGTCGCAGGCGTCGTCGAGCGCCGCCAGACCTTGCCGGTCCTGTCCAATGTGCTGTTGGTCGTGCAAGGCCAGCAACTGTCGTTGACCGGTACCGACCTGGAAGTCGAGCTGGTTGGCCGTGTGCAACTGGAAGAGCCGGCCGAGCCGGGCGAGATCACTGTCCCAGCGCGCAAGCTGATGGATATCTGCAAGAGCTTGCCGAGCGACGCTCTGATCGATATCAAGGTCGACGAGCAGAAGTTGCTGGTCAAGGCCGGGCGCAGCCGTTTTACCCTCTCGACGCTGCCGGCCAATGACTTCCCGACCGTCGAGGAAGGTCCTGGCTCGCTGACTTGCAACCTGGAACAGAGCAAGCTGCGTCGCTTGATCGAGCGCACCAGCTTCGCCATGGCTCAGCAGGACGTGCGTTACTACCTCAACGGCATGCTGTTGGAAGTGTCGACCGATACCCTCCGAGCGGTTGCCACTGACGGTCACCGTCTGGCGCTGTGCTCCATGCAAGCCGCCATTGGCCAGGCCGAACGCCACCAAGTCATCGTGCCACGCAAGGGTATTCTCGAGCTGGCGCGTCTGCTCACCGATCCGGAAGGCATGGTCAGCATCGTTCTAGGTCAGCACCATATTCGTGCGACCACCGGTGAGTTCACCTTTACTTCCAAGCTGGTAGACGGCAAGTTCCCGGACTATGAGCGTGTGCTGCCAAAAGGTGGTGACAAGCTGGTGATCGGCGATCGCCAGGCCCTGCGAGAAGCCTTCAGCCGTACTGCCATCCTTTCCAACGAGAAATACCGTGGCATTCGTCTGCAACTGGCTTCGGGCCAATTGAAGATCCAGGCGAATAACCCGGAGCAGGAAGAGGCTGAGGAAGAAATCAGCGTCGATTACAACGGCAGCTCGCTTGAGATCGGGTTCAACGTCAGCTATCTGCTCGACGTGTTGGGCGTGATGACCACGGAGCAGGTTCGCCTGATTCTGTCCGACTCCAATAGCAGCGCCCTGCTTCAGGAAGCCGGCAACGATGACTCTTCTTACGTCGTCATGCCGATGCGTCTGTAACCTGTCGCAGGCCAAATGTCACTTCGACGTATCATGGTCACCGCGGTGCGCAACCTGCACCCGGTGACCCTCTCTCCCTCCCCCCGCATCAACATCCTTTACGGCGCCAACGGCAGCGGCAAGACCAGCGTGCTCGAAGCTGTGCATCTGTTGGGGCTCGCCCGTTCCTTTCGCAGTACACGTCTGAACCCGGTCATTCAATACGAGCAGCCTACCTGCACCGTATTTGGAGAGGTTCAGCTTGTCGAAGGCGGAACGAGCAATCTAGGAATATCGCGGGATCGTCAGGGCGATTTCACTATCCGTATCGATGGGCAGAATGCGCGCAGTACAGCTCAACTCGCTGAACTACTGCCGCTGCAACTCATCAACCCGGACAGCTTCCGCCTGCTTGAGGGTGCCCCGAAAGTGCGTCGGCAGTTTCTGGATTGGGGAGTGTTCCACGTGGAACCTCGATTCATGACTGCCTGGCAGCGCCTGCAGAAGGCGCTGCGGCAGCGGAACTCATGGTTGCGTCATGGTACACTTGACGCTGCTTCGCAAGCCGCCTGGGACCGGGAGTTATGCCTGGCCAGTGCGGAGATAGATGAATACCGTCGCAATTACATCAAGGCCTTGAAGCCTGTCTTCGAGCGAACCCTGAGTGAACTGGTTGAGCTGGACGGGTTAACCCTGAGCTACTACCGAGGCTGGGACAAGGACCGGGAACTCAACGAAGTACTCGCCTCCTCTCTTCTTCGCGATCAGCAAATCGGGCACACCCAGGCGGGGCCGCAGCGTGCTGATTTGCGTCTGCGATTGGGCGCAAACAATGCCGCCGACATTTTGTCCCGAGGTCAGCAGAAACTGGTGGTCTGCGCCTTGCGGATTGCCCAGGGCCACCTCGTCAGCCAAGCACGCCGCGGTCATTGTATTTATCTCGTGGATGACTTGCCGTCCGAACTGGATGAGCAGCATCGTCTCGCGCTATGTCGCTTGCTTGAAGAATTACACTGCCAGGTTTTTATCACCTGTGTAGATCACGAATTACTGAGGGAAGGCTGGCAGACGGAAACGCCAGTTGCTTTGTTCCACGTGGAACAAGGCCGTATCACCCAGACCCACGACCATCGGGAGTGAAGGCATGAGCGAAAATCAAACGTACGACTCCTCCAGCATCAAGGTGCTGAAAGGACTGGATGCCGTGCGCAAACGCCCCGGCATGTACATTGGCGACACCGATGATGGCAGCGGCCTGCACCACATGGTCTTCGAGGTGGTCGACAACTCGATCGACGAAGCCCTCGCGGGTCATTGCGACGACATCACTGTCATCATTCACCCGGACGAATCCATTAGTGTTCGCGACAACGGTCGCGGCATTCCTGTCGACGTGCACAAAGAAGAAGGTGTCTCGGCAGCTGAGGTCATCATGACCGTCCTCCATGCGGGCGGTAAGTTCGACGACAACTCCTATAAGGTTTCGGGCGGCCTGCACGGTGTAGGTGTTTCCGTTGTGAACGCCCTGTCCGAGAAGCTGGTACTGACCGTTCGCCGTAGTGGCAAGATCTGGGAACAGACGTACGTTCACGGTGTTCCACAGGCCCCGATGGCAGTGGTCGGTGAGAGTGAAACTACCGGTACACATATTCACTTCAAGCCTTCGGCCGAAACCTTCAAGAACATCCACTTCAGCTGGGACATCCTTGCCAAGCGTATTCGCGAACTGTCGTTCCTGAACTCGGGCGTCGGCATCCTGCTCAAGGATGAACGTACCGGCAAGGAAGAGTTCTTCAAGTATGAAGGTGGCCTGCGCGCGTTCGTCGAATACCTGAACACCAACAAGACCCCGGTCAACTCCCAGGTGTTCCACTTCAATGTTCAACGTGACGACGGTGTGGGTGTCGAAGTCGCCCTTCAGTGGAACGACAGCTTCAACGAAAACCTGCTGTGCTTCACCAACAACATTCCGCAGCGTGACGGTGGTACCCACCTGGTCGGTTTCCGCTCCTCGCTCACCCGTAGCTTGAACAACTACATCGAACAGGAAGGTCTGGCCAAGAAGAACAAGGTCGCGACCACTGGCGACGATGCCCGTGAAGGTCTGACCGCGATCATCTCGGTCAAGGTGCCGGATCCGAAGTTCAGCTCGCAGACCAAGGACAAGCTGGTTTCCTCGGAGGTGAAGACCGCCGTGGAACAGGAGATGAACAAGTACTTTGCCGACTTCCTGTTGGAAAACCCCAACGAAGCCAAGGCGGTGGTCGGCAAGATGATCGATGCTGCCCGCGCCCGTGAAGCAGCGCGCAAGGCACGTGAGATGACCCGCCGCAAAGGTGCATTGGACATCGCAGGCCTGCCAGGCAAACTCGCTGATTGCCAGGAAAAGGACCCTGCCCTTTCCGAACTGTACCTGGTGGAGGGTGACTCCGCGGGTGGCTCGGCCAAGCAAGGTCGTAACCGTCGCACCCAGGCGATCCTGCCGCTCAAGGGTAAGATCCTCAACGTCGAGAAAGCGCGTTTCGACAAGATGATCTCCTCACAGGAAGTGGGCACCTTGATCACTGCCCTGGGCTGCGGTATTGGCCGTGAAGAGTACAACATCGACAAGCTGCGTTATCACAACATCATCATCATGACCGATGCTGACGTTGACGGTTCGCACATCCGTACCCTGCTGCTGACCTTCTTCTTCCGCCAACTGCCAGAGCTGGTCGAGCGCGGCTACATCTATATCGCCCAGCCACCGCTGTACAAGGTGAAGAAAGGCAAGCAAGAGCAATACATCAAGGACGACGACGCCATGGAGGAGTACATGACGCAGTCGGCCCTGGAAGATGCCAGCCTGCACCTGGACGAATCGGCGCCAGCGGTTTCCGGCGTTCAGCTTGAAAGCCTGGTGAACGAATTCCGTTCCGTGATGAAAACGCTCAAGCGTCTTTCGCGTCTGTATCCTGAAGAGCTTACCGAGCACTTCATCTACCTGCCGGAAGTCACCCTGGAGCAACTGGCCAACCAAGCTGTTATGCAGACCTGGCTGGCGCAGTTCCAGGAGCGTCTGAGCAACAGCCAGAAGTCCGGCCTCACCTACCAGGCCAGCCTGCGCGAAGACAAGGAACGCAACCTCTGGCTGCCGGAAGTGGAAATCACCTCCCACGGGTTGGCCAGCTACGTCACCTTCAATCGTGACTTCTTCGGCAGCAACGACTACCGGACTGTAGTCGCCATTGGCGCCAAGCTCAGCACCCTCCTCGGCGAAGGTGCCTACGTGCAGCGGGGCGAGCGTCGCAAGGCGGTCACTGAGTTCAAGGAAGCCCTGGATTGGCTGATGAACGAAACCGCCAAGCGTCACACCATCCAGCGATACAAAGGTCTGGGTGAGATGAACCCGGATCAGCTGTGGGAGACCACTATGGACCCAACCGTACGCCGGATGCTGAAGGTAACCATCGAAGACGCGATCGCTGCCGACCAG
The DNA here is from genome assembly GCF_040822035.1 of Pseudomonas guariconensis. Taxonomy (NCBI): domain Bacteria; kingdom Pseudomonadati; phylum Pseudomonadota; class Gammaproteobacteria; order Pseudomonadales; family Pseudomonadaceae; genus Pseudomonas; species Pseudomonas guariconensis. The sequence continues at coordinate 6,427 of NZ_CP162012.1, forward strand.
CTGTTCAACACCTTGATGGGTGATGCAGTCGAGCCGCGCCGTGACTTCATCGAAAGCAACGCCTTGTCGGTATCGAACCTGGACTTCTGATCAGGTGTAGGTTCACAGAAAAGCTGCACGTTTTCACAAATAGATGACCGGCCGGGCCCAAATCTTGGTCTCCGTCGGTCACCATCAAGCCCGCATTAGCGGGCTTTTTTTTGCTTCCAATTCCTGTGGGCACCCTGCCCCCCCAACGGCTGGTCTGAGGCTGGCCGCCTGCGTATGGATGGTGGGAAGGAAGATCAGGCCGAAGGGCTCGGTGGATGAATCTGTAAGGGAGTAGCGAATCGAGCAAGTCTTTAATAGTGCACCGGGATACAAGCAGATTAATTAAATCTGCCTGTATTAATTTAATACATAACAAGAAACTGTAAGAAACACCAAATTGGCTAGTTGGATTAAATGTAGATTTCAACGGAGTGTTGGAATAAGATCTATGACCACATTTTGTAGCTTCCAGATCGGATATATACGCGAATCAGACAGTTGAAGAAAAAACCTAAGATCAAATAGAAACTGCTGGTGCGCTGACAAGCATCTTGCTTAGAAAGAAAGAGATCAAGGCGATCTCCGGAAATTCTGATTAGTCATTAAATTCAGACCATTCCAGCAGAAAGTGGAGGCCCAAATGTAGAAAAACGCGACCAAAACCGAGAGGTTCTGACCGCGCTTAGCGAAGCGGACTTGCGATGTGAGAAACCGCAATGTCTGCTTTTTCGAAGCCCCTGTCAATCCTCTCCCATCTTTTCGACCTTAGCGAGGCTACTCGACGGCACAGTGTTGCCTGTCGAAAGGCCTCACTTCGCCTGCCCTCCGCCTTGATTTTTTGGCGCAGCGACGGCGCTCGTTTCGAGATTTTCGGAGGTGTTTCATGACAGTACGAAAGGTGGTCACGCGTCGGTCTAACCACTACCGCGGCTACTTCCCATCGCTCAAAAATAAACTGCCTGTGCCCTGGGAGTCCCAGCTCGAAGGCGCGTTTTATCGGCTTCTTGAGCTGTCTCCTGCGGTCATCGGCTACGTCCCGCAGCCCAGTGAGGAGCGTATTCCATCGCTCCAGGGCTATTTCAAATACTACCCGGACGTACAGGTTTTCCTCGCGGATGGGCGCGAGTGGTGGTTTGAAGTGAAACCTCACGAACGACTGAAGATAGCCAGTGTCAGGCAGCGACTGGATGCCGCTGAGCGCTACTTCAACGCCACCGCTCGTAACTTTTCGGTGGTCACTGAAAGGTTAATTGAAGCTGAGCCCCTGGCTACCAATCTTCGAAGGCTGATGTATCACCGGCGCGGTCCAGAGCTTTCGCATCAGGCGTTGGAGGAGGTAATGGTGGTCTTCAACAAATGGCCGCCTATGACCGTTGCAGATTTGCTCTGCGTGGTTGGTGAGAGGAAAGCCTGGCGCTTGTTAGGCCTTGGGGTGGTGGGCATTGACCTTGATAGGTCAATTGACACTGACTCCCCGGTCTTCCTGCAGGGGGGGCACCGTCATGCAAACCTTTTCCCTTAGGGTGAAATTGGTCGTCATCGTTCGTGGCGTACTGATGGTGCTTGAGAAGAGGCTTATCGACCGGAAGCTGCTCTTCTTCGATGAGCTTGGTGAGCCCACGAAGCTATCCGAGAAGGAATTCTATGAGGCCTACGAGAAGCGCGAGATCGAGATCTCCGCTGATCAGCCTTATCTCGGGAAGGTTCCGTATGTACGGAACATCCCTCCAGACATCTCATGCTTCCCCAAAAAACATGGGGATGAAGCATTGCGCCGACGCAAGTATCTGGACGACTTAACTAAGCGCGGTAAATACAAGCTGCCGAGTGACGAAGACATGATCAAGACACTTAGAGATATCGCCAAAAAGATTGGGGATGCATGCGCACCCTCGGTTTCCACCATTCGACGCTGGGCCTCTAAATACATTGGCCAGAACGTAGTAAAGCTCATCCCTCAGCATGCCAAAAAGGGCCGGGCTCCCGCGATCAAGGGTGAGCTTGAAGCAATTCTTGAAGGGGTGATCAATGAGACCTACCTGCAAGACACGATTCCTGCGGTCAGCGTGGTCGTTTCAGAGTTCGAGGATCAGATTAAACAGAGGAACAAAAGTCGTTTGCCCTCGGATCAGCTCAAGATCCCAAGCGGAATGACTGTCCGAAGGTACATCGCCAAGCTGGATCCGTACCTTGTGGATAAGGAGAGGCTTGGAAAATACGCAGCAGACAAAAAGCACCGCGTTGCGGCGGGTGTCCTACGTGTCCATGAGATTCTGGAACGGTGGGAGATTGATCACACGCTATTGGACGTACAGCTTGTGGATGAAACCTCGGGGTTGTGTATTGGGCGCCCCTATCTGACGATCGTCCTGGACCGCTTCTCTCGTATGGTGATGGGATATCTGCTTCACCTGTCGGCGCCAAATACGGAAACCGTGCTTCGTGTGATCGAACGCTCAATCCGTCCAAAGGCTGAACTGCTGAAGCGTTTTCCTAAAGTGAGAAATGAATGGTGGGCACGTGGGCTGCCGGCTCGCATCGTCCCAGACAACGCGGCGGAATTTCACGCGGGTGATCTCATCATGGGGTTCAACGAGTTGGGTATCGAGATCATGTATCCCGCGTCCAGGGCCCCTCAAAGGAAAGGTGCCGTCGAACGCTTTTTCAGCACACAGAACCTGGGGCTTATCCACAACCTCCCGGGTACCACCTTCTCGAATATCCAGCAGCGTGGCGATTACGACTCGGAAAAGAATGCATGCTTCACGCTCGCTCAATTGGAAGCGGTGGTAGTGAAATGGATCGTCGATGGTTACCACCAGACTCCTCATCGGGGGCTGTCCAAGAGGACACCGGCTCAAGTCTGGGGGACTAGCGAAGCGAACCATGTCATCAGCCTTCCCGTCGACCTGGATTCGTTGGAGTGCATTCTGGCCAAGCGGGCCTCGGTGAAGGTTCACCATTACGGCATCGAGGTTGCCAAAGTGGGCTACCACTCTACGGAACTTGCTGAGCTCCGTATGCGTTTGGCAGACGGAGAAAAGGTAAACGTCCGCTATCGAGACGAAGCCGGGCACGTTTGGGTTCACGACCGCTTCAGAAACTTGTTCTTCAAAGTGCCCGCCAAAGATGAGCGAATGGCCGGTAAGAGCAGGGAGGTGTGGAAGGCTGCCGAGAAAGCGCTTCGAGAAAAATACAATGAGCAGCCTAGCTTCGAGGCTACGCACAGGTGCTACCAGGAAATTATGGAGGATGCAGACGAGGCCCGCCGTTCGCAGACGCTCAGAAAACGGCGCGCAGCTGCCATAGCGAAAATTGACAAGGAGGGTCGAGTGACCGAAAACACGCCTCCACCCAAGGTACTCGCTGAAGTGGAATGGACTGGTGACTCTATTCCTAACATTCCGCCAGCAGCCTTCAAGGTTTCGGTTCGTCGCCCTGCTGGGAGTTCTAAGCCATGAACGCCATCGATCTTTATGAGTGCTATGAGCATGGTGAATACAGCTTTACGCTCCGCGATCGTTTTATTCACAGCCCTCAAGTCGAGCGAGCGTTGACGCGACTAGGCGATATCCACGGCGATAGTCGGCGTACCAGAGCAAGTAAAGGGTTGCTGATCCAAGGTCCAAGCGGTGTGGGCAAGAGCACATTGGTCAAGGAGTACATTCGGTCACTGGAGGAATCGGAGAGCCATGACCCACAGAAGCGGGCAGTTCTGTTCGTTGAGATGCCTTCGTCACCTACGAAGAAGAACCTGGCAGCAGCCATTTTGGCGGAGTTGAAGGACCCCTTCGCTGAGGCACGAGGACATTCGGCTGAGGTTAAATTTGCACGTGTAGTCCTGCTGCTGAAGAACCTTGGCGTGGAGATGTTGGTCCTCGATGAGGCGCAGCATCTGGTCGATTATCGTCGTAACGGTGCGTATGAGGCAGCAGACTGGATCAAGAGTCTGATGAATGAAACCAGTATCGCTTTTGTTCTGATTGGGCTGAAGCGCACCGAAAATCTCCTGCTAGCAAACGAGCAACTGCGACGCAGGTTTTCGGCCACGGTGGCATTCGATCGCTTCACCTTCTCCGCTAATGCGTCTCTTCATTTCGTGATGTTGTTGCAGGCAATCGAGGGCGAACTGCCTATTCAAACCATCAGTTTTGTTGAGCCAGCGATGATTAGACGCTTTTACCTGGCTTCCTATGGATTGATCGACTACCTCATAAAGATTGTGGACAGGGCTGTTTGGCTGGTTCAAGTCCAGGACCTTGCCGGGATTGAACTTCCGGTGCTTGCCCAGGCTTTTGAGGACGAGGTTTGGAGCTACGCCACCGAGGAGCGAAACCCCTTCAGTGCGAGCTTCAATTTCCAGCCTCTGTTCGGCAAGCGGGAGCCGTTTGAGACGTTCGAAGAGAGCAATACCTGACGGCCAAGGGCCGGGCTTATCAGCCCGGCTCTACTCCCCTGATTTTTATGTCTTCGATTTTATGGATGTGTAGGAATGTTTGGTCTTTTAATCAACCCACGACCACACCACGACGAAAGTCTTTTGGGGTACCTACAGCGCTTGGCGAAAGCCAACGGATTACCCAGAAAGGAACTGCTCACAGCCTTTGCACGAGCCGACGAGACTGATGTTGCGGACTGGCTGCAGATGATGGAAGGACCACTGAGCTGGCCTACGGTCGCTGCTGAGTTTCGTGATCCTAGGCCCAAGGGGGTCAAGTTATGGACGACTCATCACGCGCGGTACTGTCCGATCTGTTTGGGTGAGGCCGGTTATTGGAGAGAAAGCTGGGGCTTGACGCTGGTTACGACGTGTTCTGTCCACGGCACTGAACTCCATGGACGGTGCCCCAACTGTTTGAAGGAAACCGATCCAAGCGCGATGAGTGCGAATTGTTGCCAAGCGTGTGGCACCTCTTTGTGCGGGACCAATTTTGAGATCGCGCCTGCGAGTGATACAGCCGCCTGGCTCACCTCTGGCTTTGAAGATAGGTTTTACGCCGACTCGTTGCCTGCTGACGCGGGATTGGCTGCCCTCACCTACGGACAGTTTCACGAGTTGTCATCGCGTCTCGCTGTCAGAAGTTTGCCTACGGAAAGAACCCAGCCGCTGAAGGTTGCTGATTCGGGTTCGCTAGAGATATCGCGGCTTATGGCAAACGCGGCGGGCGTGGTTCTCATGAACTGGCCTCTCGCATTCAGAGAACTGCTGAGTGGCCTCAAGGCAGTCCATTCCGATAACGAACATTGGACGCTCAGCAGATCGTTCGGCCCGATATACCAAGACATCCACCGTGATCTGGATGACCCTTGTTTTGACTTTCTTCGTCGAGAGTTCGAATCATTTCTGCAGCATGCGTGGGAAGCACCGTTAGCGAAGCGAAATCGCAATTTGAGTGTGGAGACGATTGAGAGACATCGTTGGGTGTCCTTCGCTTCGGCTGCTGAAGCTTGTGGTCTCGGGGTATCAGTCGTAAAACGCCTTCATCAGCAGGGGCAAATCGCCTATCGGGAGAAGCCCCATGAAGATCGTATTTTTACGGTCGTGGACCTGGATCAGTTGAAGGTAATCTCGCAGCAAATCCAGGGCGCGGTTGATATGAAACAAACCGTGAATTTGCTAAGCCTCTGTCACACGCGGGTTAGGCAGCTGCTGGCTGCTGGCACCCTCCAGTTCTTTGGTGGAGAACCGCGCCCAGGCGAAAGGTGGCTCATTGACCGCCGCTCGATCAACGAAATGATTGATGAGAAGCTGCCCACCAGCACTGACCAGAGTCTGGTGACGATCAACTACTTGGCCAAACATTCTCTGCCCAAGGGCGGTGGGCTGATCGAGTTAATTCAGGCAATCCGTGCAGGTGAACTTCGTGCCTACCGACAGGCCGAGACTGGCCCGGTTGGCGTGGGGGCGTGGTTACTCAAGGCGCAAGAGTTTGCATCGTGGCAACAAGCCCGAACAGGGGGCAAGGGCTTAACCCTACCCGGTTTATCAGTGGTCAAAGCAGCTGCGCTATTGGGTGTCAAAGAAGAATGCGCTTACGCGTTTGTTCGGCTTGGCCTGCTTTGGAGCACCAACGTCGAACACGGCAGGCGTACGCAACTGGTGGTTAAGCCCCAAGCCATCGATAGATTCAGGCGAGGCTACATTTTGGGACCGGAGATCGCTGTGTACCTGGGAACGTCGACCAAGGAAGCGTTCAAACTCCTTTGGGAGGCCAGGTTTCGCCCTGTTGCGGGGCCATCCATTCCAAACGCGGCTTGCCGGCAGTATGTTTGGGTGAGAAGCAAAAAGCTGATCGATTACCTCGCAAGTGAAGCCGCCCAGATCGACGATCCTGAAGCCATCACGTTTTTATCCACACCGATCGCTCAGCCTCGTGATTGCCGATTCAGGCATGTGGGATCAAGATAGTTAGCACGCTTCCTTTCTTGATTGCTAAAATCATCGAACCCATTTTGGAGAATCTTATGTCCCGTCTCGCTGAATTCCGCCTGCTCGAACAACAGCTCGCAGCCCAACTGGCAGAGCTGGAAGCGCTGAAAAATGACTCTGCCCTGAAGCAGGAAATGGAATTTGAAACGAAGCTGCGCAGTTTGCTCAACGAGTACGGCTACGGTCTGCGCCAAGTGGTGATGATCCTCGATCCGCAAGCGGTGCCTCCAGCTTCGAATGCCCCAAAGGCACTTCGGAAAGCACGCGTGGTGAAGGTCTACAAGAATCCGCACAGCGGTGAGATCGTTGAAACCAAGGGTGGTAATCAGCGCACACTCAAGGCCTGGAAAGACGAGTATGGCGCTGAGGTAGTAGAGTCTTGGCTCGCCAACTGATTGCACTGCAGGCGGCTTCTGGCACGAGATAAATCGTGGTGCGCCCCGAATGCGAATTCCCATTCTGGGGCGTGACGAAATTTTCTGCGGGTGGTGGTGACACACAGTTTATGCGCATTAAATAGAGGTCCACTTCAAAAAATGGACTCCAAAATGCGTAACGCTCTCGTTTCAATCTCAGTGAACACCATCGCGAGCCTCCTGACTGCGCTCGTGCTTCACTGGATCACTCCCCCTCCTACTGACCCGTCGATTCGACTAATCACTGTGTCAAGCTGCGCATCCCAAAGCGCTGCGTAGCTGAGTGATCTGTAAGCGTCCGGTCAAGTCACCTTCCGAACTCCAGCATTAAGGGAGATGGTGTCTGCGTATCTTCAAGCGGGCGCGATCACCTTTGTCGTCAGGATTTCCATGCGTCAACGAAGCTATCGGCTCCCGGCGTCACCGAAATAATCATCCTTTGCGACCAGACCAAGATCATCGGTGAAATCCTGGCCATCCTCGCTGAACAGATTTTGAGTCCGCCGCTCCTGCTTGAGGTAAGCCAATGTTTGGAAGAAGCAATCCTCACACAGGTGCAGTTCATAGCGCTCCCCATCATGGGCAGTACCATAGCCCCAGTGTGCTTGTAGGGCGCCGAACTGATTCCCGCCAGTATCCAAGCGGGTGGAGCAACGGCACACATCGCACACGACGTCTATAACGGTCTCGACTTCGACTCTTCCGGTTATTTTCATCGCTGACTGCTACAAGCGCCTCTGACTTTCGCGTTCAGCATGCTACCTCCAGGACGGAGCGTAGGCTTGCCATTGTAGTCTCCATTGTGTGAATCCATAGCCGTTCTTTAACGGTCATGATCATGGAATGTAGTGGTCACTTCCATGCCAATGGCTACTCAGATCAAAGTGATCTGGCCTTTAGGGCCCGCGCAGGTCGGTCAGGCATGCTTTGGGCGGGCTTCAAACCAGTGGGTGACCACCAAAAGGGTCAGTTAGGCCTACTGCTGCCTATCCTCGCTCGTTACCATCCAGAGACCCTCTATTGATACGGTTTCAGCAAAGATGGATATCTATAAGCTCCGCATCGAAGACACAGAAAGCAAGATCATCGACAAGGAAGGTTTCGAGGCCGAGACCTTCCGCAGAGATCCGTGGTACCAGCCTGGAAGTGCGGGCAAGCTAGCTCAGTTTGCTGTATGCCCGGCATGCGACAACCCTGTCCAGCTGGTTGGGCTGTATGAGCTACCGCCTAACGTGAAGAACCCATTCGGGAAACATGCTACTAAGAGCATTCGCGGCATCGCTCCATTTGATAGTGAGGCCCGTAACGATTGCCCGTACTTCCAGCCTCGCCAGCACAAGAAAACAGAACGAAAAACCAGGTTTGACGGTGTTCCGCGGAAGATTCTCAAGCTGTTGATAGAACAGTTCGATCGCGTGGTTTACATCCTGGAGAAAGAGACCCAACTGGTCCTTTCCGAGAATGCGTTGAGAGGCATGCTGCAGCGTTACAAGGGAGAGCGTGGCTACCTCTATACCGGCGCGACGCTTCGCAATGTGCCATGGATCTTTGCTTACATGTCGGACGCCACCCGCCTGTTTGGCCAGAAGGTCAGTGGAAATGCTGAACTGGTAAAAGCTATTGCCTCTGAGGTACCGGGGGCGGAAATTAGCAGCACCGGTCGGCTGGAATCGAAGAAGGTGCCCGGTTCGAAGGCGGCATATTTTGATCTCAAAATGAGTTTCATCCGCCATCGAATCGTCAAAGACAGTGAAGCGTCCGGCTTGGTTGAAAGCATGGAGTTTGTGGTGTCACAGCCTCGCAGAGGTGAGCTTGAGCACATTCACAAGGAAGTCATCAAATTCGATTCGGCTTGGTTCGAATCCCTTATCCGGATGCCGGTTGATCATCCTTATCGCAGAATGGATAGAGTGAAGATGGCCCGGGAGGAACTGGGCGATCTGCTGGAGCTGCCTCAAGCCTGAGGGGCCCTGCTGTAAACCACTTTTTTCAACTGTAAACCACAGTGGTTTACAGTTGAAAAAAGTGGTTTACAACTCAGCTACGGCACGCGCCCTGGCGACTCCCCAGGCCAACGCGCTCGTCATTGATTCGTTCGGCCTGGTGTCGAACGCTTCCTCGTACAGAGCGGTTCCCGACGGCGCGTACACACCGATAAACAGCTGCGTTGCGCCTATCCGCGAAAGCCTTACCTGCACGTCGAGATAAGATCCGTCATTCAGGATCTCTTCGTGAGTCCGGTGATGAAGCGTAGGATCTGCCCAGCTCCAATAAACATCTCCGCGCAAACGCATGCAGCCCCCTGCAACCGATGGATAGCGATGGATTCCAAGCTAGCCAAAGCGAGGCGGCAATCAAGCCGATCTAAGCTGTTTGTGAGTCACGCCCGACAAGTGACCCACCTTGGAGTGAATTCGAACAGCCCTAACCGATCACGCAAAGCTGAAGACTCACGACTGGGTCCGATTGATCAGCGAGACAGTCGGGAAGGTTTGCACACAGCCCAAACAAAAAAGCAGCTCCCGAGAGCTGCTTTTTTCTTACTCCCCCTTTTTGTGCTTGTGGGGTTTCAGGTCCGGATGGTCCTTCTGCTTTTCAGGGGTGACTCGCTGCCTTTTGTCCGGAGTGCCATCTTCATTGGTGCGCTTTGGGCCTGGCTTGATGCTCATGCAAAACTTCCTTTTCCGCTTGGGTTGTTGAATGCAGCTATGTAATTAGTCCAGCTTCTCTCAGCTGTCAAAGCAGGCTGGTGCAGAACCGCCTGGCCGATGATCCGGTCCACATCGAACATTCAGAGGCCAGAATAAGAGCCTCCGGCCAAGGGCTTGCAAGGGGCTGTAAAATCCAGCGCTGAGCGATACGAAGACGTCTGGACGTTCATCATGCCGAGCACGGTGTGGAACAGGTTGTCGTGGCTCAGCGGTGACGTGGTTTGAGCTTTCAAACAACCCACGTTGACCTTTTCACTCTTCGCGAGCGAGTCAGACATCCAAAGTACCAACGGCACCTTAGTTTGCTCGTCAGGAGCCATCGCGTAAGGCAGCCCATGCAGATAGAGCCCACCCTCCCCCAGCGATTCGCCGTGGTCCGAAACGTACATCAGCGCAGTGTCGAACTTGGTGTTGGCCGCCAGGATATCGATGAGATTTGCAGTCACATAATCGGTGTAGAGGATTGAGTTGTCGTAGGCATTGACCACCTCCTCCTGCTTACATTTGTCGAGCTCGTTGGTCTCGCACACCGGTGCGAATTTCTTGAATTGCGAGGGGTAGCGCTTGTAGTAGGCCGGGCCGTGACTGCCTTTGTAGTGGAGCACCAGGACAGCATCGCCTTCCTGGCGCTTGATGAAGTCTTGCATCTCCGTGAGCAGCACCCCGTCCTTACACTCCTCGCTGGTGCACAGTTGGGAATCCGCGTGAGAGGCAGCCTTGTGGTTGGGAACCCTGTCGCAGACCCCTTTGCACCCCGAGTTGTTGTCAGTCCACATGACACTGATGCCAGCGCGTTGAAGCACGTCGAGCAGCCCTTCTCGGCTCTTGGCCAAGCCATCTTTGTACTGGGCCTTACCCACGTCCAGGAACATGCATGGCAGCGAGACCGCGGTAGCGGTACCGCAGGAGCTCACGTTCGTGAAGCTAATGACATTTCGCTTTTCTAGTTCCGGATTCGTTTCACGGGAGTAGCCGTTGAGGGAGAAGTTGGCGGAGCGAGCGGTCTCTCCTACTGCCAGTACCAGCAGCCTCGGTTTACGAGCCGCACCCTGTCGATTAACTACCGCATCAGTACCAATGGCCGTCAGCGTTTGAGGTGAGGCCAGTTGACGCTTCAGGTACCCATGGCCAGCCGCAAACAAGTTGGTAGGTACCAGGATCAGCCGGATCTCCCGATTGTTGCGCAGCAAGGAGGCATACGACTGGTACTGACTCAACGCGATGCCAGATAAGGTCAACAGAGCGAGCGACAGAGCAATGAACCTGCTGACCAAAGCTTTGGCCCAAGGCTTGCGCCGGAGGGGAACCCGGGCGATCAGGTAGACGGGCAACACCCCAACCATTGCGACCCAAAGACCCAGCTTCCAATTCAGCAGCTCGGTTGCCTCAGCGACGTCGGTCTCCACAACGTTGGTGAACATTGTGTAATCGACCACGATGCCGTAGGCATTCATGAAGTAACTCGCGAAAGACGCGCTGATCAGTACCAGACACAGCAAGGGTTTGGCCAGCCGCCCCCATGACAGCAAGCTCAGAACGGTAAACACCCATGCGAATACTATGACTGGGAGGCTGGCCGCTAGCAGCCAGTTCACTTCATCGGTTTTGAATACCAGCTTCCAGAGCACGTTCCAGAGCTCAGCGTTCGCGAATAGCAGCAACCAAAAAGTCACCAGGCCGATTAGCAAATTAGTACTGATGCCTTTCTGCCGCGCATTGCGAATAGCAAAGATCCATTTGCTTAACAGGGTGTGAACAATGGATTTGGAAGGTGTCATTATCAAACTCTGGAAGCTGCTTATCCATGGCGGTAGCTATGGAGTTAGCGGGAGCTACAAGGCAAGCCGTCGACAGATGCTGAGCGATTGCGCAATGTGCGGAGCGCCAGAGGCCTTAGGCCCCTCGGCGTTGGGGACGCTTAGTATGTGTGAGGCATAGGGATAAAAAGAGAAATGAATCTCGCTGAGCGCATTATTTCCGGGACCTGATAACGACACGATGACCTCGGGATTACAATGCTGACAGAAATCCAATAACTGCTGTTTTGATTGTCATTGATCACGCTATGATCAAAATTAGGGGAATGCCACCCACCAAAAACAATGCGCCGCTCAGCTAGATAAATTTAATTTCACAAACAAAACGGTTTCGTTTTGTCGTAGGCTAATTTTGAACTTTCAATTCAACTTACAAGTCTTTCTCGCGAGCAGAACATTATTTTCAACTTTTGCTCGTTAATATGTCACCCATCAATGAGGGGCGAATACCATGAGCTTTTTCAAAAACATCCTGGGCGGGCACCATGGCCGTGGAAACCACGGTGGAGGCAAGCACCACAGCGGGGGACATGGGGCCGAGCAGTATGATCGCCATGGCCGGCAGCAGGGCTGCGACGGCGGTAATCAGGTGTATGACGGCGGGCGCCCTGCCACTCCTGCCCCCATCAAAGATCTGCAGGGCTGCAGGCAGTGCCGGACGGCCAACGATCCGTCAGCACGCTTTTGTCTAAACTGCGGAACACCGCTATCGAGTGGTTGCACCGCCTGCGGCTCGCTGCTGAGTGCAGGGGCAAGATTTTGCAGTCAGTGTGGCCAAGCGACGCTCTAAGGCTAGGTAGACAGGAAGGCCAACGAGACCACAACCCTGCGCAAGGAGAAATACGTGGGTTCAAATCATGACCATGGCAGCGCTGCAGTACGCGAGGGGCATCAGAAGAAGCTAATCATGGCGCTCGCCTTGACTGGCAGCTTCATGATTGCAGAAGTGATCGGTGCGTGGATTACCGGCAGCCTGGCGCTGCTGTCGGATGCATCTCACATGTTCACAGATACTGCCGCCTTGGCGATCTCACTGATTGCACTTCAGATAGCCAAGCGGCCGGCAGATCAGAAAAGAACCTTCGGCTATGCGCGCCTGGAAATTCTGGCTTCGACGTTCAACGCCGTGCTGCTCTTCCTGGTGGCGATGTACATCTTGTATGAGGCCTACCAGCGCTTCTTCATGCCGGCGGAGATCGCTACCGGAGCGATGATGTGGATCGCAATCGCCGGCCTGATCATCAACCTAATTTCGATGCGCCTTCTGGCATCTGCGAGCAACGAGAGCCTCAACGTCAAAGGAGCCTACCTCGAAGTTTGGAGCGACATGCTCGGCTCGCTAGGCGTAATCATCGCGGCACTCATCATCCGCTTCACCGGCTGGACTTGGGTCGACACGATTGTCGCTGTGGCAATCGGCCTCTGGGTTCTGCCGCGGACGTGGCAGTTGCTTCGCGAAAGCCTGGGAATCCTCATGGAGGGTGTGCCGAGGGAGCTCGACGTGACGGCAATCGAGGCTACCATCCTCGGCGTAGATGGCGTTACGGACGTTCATGACTTGCACGTCTGGGCCGTCAGCAGTGGCAGCAACGTGATGACGTCGCACGTAGTGATACGGGATTCTGCAGATGGGGATGCTGTGCTGGCGGCCGTCGTGGATGCTGTCAGCGATGCATTCGAAATCCATCACTGCACCATCCAGATCGAGCGGGCAGCTTTCCACGAAAGCGTTCCGTCGCCTTCACACTGATCGATCGGTAAAAACCAAACGAACACATCACCCTCCTGGCTGAGGGTGATGTCGTAGAAGACATGCGGTGAAGGATGGCGTAAACGGCAGGAGCACTCCGAGAGGGGTTGGTGAATGGCTTCGCCTGCCCCCGACCATAACCTCCAGAAGGTTCAGCGATGGCTTGGATCATCACGAAGTATCTACTCACTGCCGGATTAGTGATTCTCGTATCAGAGCTGGCAAAGCGCAGTGACAAGCTGGGCGGGCTGGTCGCCGCCCTGCCGCTGGTCACGGTCTTGACGCTGGTCTGGCTTTACCTGGAGAACCAGAGCATGGAGAAGATCTCCAATCATGCTTGGTACACCGTCTGGTACGTGCTGCCGACCCTTCCGATGTTCATCGCTTTTCCAGTGCTGCTGCCCAAACTGGGATTCTGGCCAACGCTTATCAGCAGTATCGTCATCACCATGGTGAGCTTTGGGGGCTTTGCCCTGCTGCTCCGTCGATTTGGCATTGAGCTGCTATAAGTCACGAGCCAGGACTGCAATTCAGGGGCCGTTCAACGACTATTGATGCACTCACCTTTGACCAAGTAGCGAACCATATGTAGTTCGCCCTTTGAGTCTTCGTAGGTCATCATGCTTCTCACGTTACCGCAGTACCGCACGCTGGGCGATACATACACCAACTTACTAACGTCAAGGTCCATGCCATAGGCGTAGTCTTCAAGCTGAGGCATGGGCTTTTTTACGCGCTGAGCATAATCCGCAGTAGCCTCTCTAGCAGAGCGCTCAATGCGCTGATTGATCTCCATACCGCTTTGGGCATTAGCTGTTAGTGATGTAAAGAGCATAAACACGGCGATCGCTGATACAGTAGTGTTCATAAGAAGTCCCTTAATAAAAAAGCGCCCGTAGGGGGGCGCTAAAATTCACCTACCAAAGGAGCGTATGGTTTACAGGTGAATGCACTGGCGTGAACAACTGCCCGTCGCTCTTGCCAAGCTGCTTTGAAATGAGACAATTTCCAAAGCAGCGATGCCTCTTACGCTGCCGTTAAACTAGCAAAGGAGGCTAACACCAAGATGATCGCGCAATTACAATTTGGACATGTAATAGATTGTAAGATAATTATTCGAGAGAATACTGAGCCGCCACGTGAGCTATTCCACGGAAAGGAGCACCAGTTTGCAAGCGTTCATGGGTACTGCCTGGTTGGCGACTCGATCCGAGGACGATACCAGCCCTGCAAGCTAGCGGCAGAAATACTGCCTGTCCTGGCCGATTCCACCCGTCAGGCGAAGCTGTCGTACACCGTTGCAGGCCCCAGAATCCGCTAAGCTCAAGGGTGGAGCCTGCATGACTGTCAGAAATCTTGCGGCTACATTACAAATTTGTAGGATTTCGCCGCGGCCAGCTTCTTCGCGTTAAGATTCAAGCGTCCTCAGGTGACCCGGCGTATGGACAGAGGTAGCGACTACCACATGCCATACCCTCAGCCAAACTTTCGAAAAGCCTGCAACCATAATCTTGGCGGATTAGGCCAACTCCTTCCTCACACCTTGAGATAAGTTATGCGCGTTCTAGTTGTGGAAGACGAAATTAAAACTGCCGAATATCTTCAGCAGGGCCTATCCGAAAGCGGGTATGTCGTAGATATCGTGCACAACGGTGTCGATGCCCTGCACTTGTTCAACACTAATGTCTATTCGTTGGTCCTTCTGGACGTGAACCTCCCGGGTATCGACGGCTGGGACCTGCTGGAAACCATCCGCAAGACCAGCCGGGTCCGCATCATCATGCTGACCGCCCGCGGACGCATCAATGACAAGCTCAAGGGCTTGGACGGCGGCGCGGATGACTACCTTGTGAAGCCATTCGAATTCCCTGAGCTGCTTGCACGCATCCGTTCGCTGCAACGCCGTGGTGATGAGCTAGTCGAGAAGAGCTCGTTGAAAATTGCCGACCTAGAACTCGACTCCGTCCGCCATCGCGTTTTCCGCGGTGGAACACGCATCGATCTCACCACCAAGGAATTTGCGCTTTTGCACCTGCTCATGAGCCGAACGGGCGAAGCACTGACTCGCTCTCAGATCATCTCGTTGGTTTGGGATATGAATTTCGATTGCGACACCAATGTCATCGATGTAGCCATCCGGCGCTTGCGCTCGAAGATCGATGACCCGTTTGAAACCAAGCTCATTCACACGCTTCGTGGCGTTGGGTACGTTTTTGAGGAACGCGCATGAGGCCATTCAGCCTGGCTGCAAAGCTGGGGTTTAAAGTTGGGTTGATGAGCGCAGCGTTGCTGCTTCTGTTCGCCACCTTCGGCTATATGATGGTAGGCAAGGCTCTGGAAAGAAATGCCAGAGCGGACCTGGAAGTAAAGATGGCGGGGATGGCTCACAACCTGTCCACCATCCCGGACATCTCCGGCGTCAACGCGGATGCGCATCAGCTTGTCGATTTGGTCATGGGCCACAACAACCTGTATGTGAGCATATTCGATACCTCACAGAACCAGACTCCCCTGCTCTCGATTGGCTCAAAACAGGTCAATCTGGAGGTGCACAAGTTTCAGCCGGCGGCCCAGCCCAAAGAGCACGAATGGCGTGATACGCAGGACCGTCCTCTGCTGAGTGCTTCTCGGATAATGCGCTTGGGCGATGGAACAGAGGTCAGCGTCTATATGACCATGGACCAGTCATCCAGTGAGGCGTTACTCGATGCGTTGCTGACCTGGGCCTTGATGATGTCCCCTGTCATCCTCGCGCTGATCCTGGCCATTGGCTGGTGGACTGTGCGCAGAGGCCTGCTGCCTCTGACCAAATTCCTCAAGGTAGCGTCAAAGATCTCAACCGAGAGCCTCGACCATCGTCTTCCGACTGATGGGATGCCGGCAGAACTCAAGAAGCTCGCCGACGGCATCAACATCATGCTGGCTCGCCTGGATGATGGGGTTCAGCAGCTCTCGCAGTTTTCTGACGACCTTGCTCACGAACTTCGAGCACCGCTTTCCAACCTGATGGGCAAGGCCCAGGTTGCCTTGACCAGAGAACGATCGCTTTCCGAGTACCGGGAGGTTCTGGAGTCGTGCACAGAAGAGCTGGACCGCATGAGCCGCATGGTTTCCGACATGCTGTTCTTGGCCCAGGTCAGTCATCCAGCATCCATGGTGGAGTTCGAACCCGTCTCCTTGGTCGACGAGGTTCAGCGAGTGTGCGATCTCTTCAGCATTTCAGCAGAAGAAGGCGAGATTCAGCTGCAGATCTCTGGCAGTGATGACGTGGTGCGCGGGAATCGCCTGATGGTTCAACGTGCCGTCTCGAATCTGGTCTCGAACGCGATCCGTTACTGCCCTCGCGGCCGCACGGTCTACGTTAAGGTGCAGCATAGTGCGAGCGGTACGACGTTGAGTGTCGGCAACCCCGGCCGCGGTATTGCCAAGGAACACCACGCGCACTTGTTTGAGCGGTTCTACCGTGTGGACAAGAGCCGAGCACGGAGCGAAGGCGGTACCGGTCTTGGCTTGGCCATTGTGCAGTCGATCATGAGTCTGCACCAAGGATCGGCGAGCGTGGAGGTGACCGAAGAAAACTTCACCTGGTTCCACCTTCACTTTCCCGCAGCCCAGCAAATGCAGCCGGCAATGAGCGCCGCTTAAATTGCGCAGGCACGATTAGGCCCGTCAATCGACGGGCCTTTTGTTTGCCTCAATGCATCAGTGCCGAAGGACCACAGGGTCCATGGGCGACCGCAGAATCACCGACTTAATAATCTTCTGCTCGTCAGGATTGGCGTTCTTCCACAGGTGTGAGAAGTACTGAGCATTCACTTTCTCTTGAGCACTTACGCTGCCGGCGGCATCGATTAGGCGCATGGTCGAGTAGACACAGATCAGCGCCAGAATGAAGAACGCCGTGGCGACCACCATCACATAACGCTTGGCCAGCACCGGTGCCCGCTTGAGCTCCTGGATAGAGGCGTCCGCCGCCTTTGTCGCTGCTGTAAGCTCCGAGATCAGTGGCTGGATGGCGGTGTCGACTCCGCGGCATGCAGCTGAATACGCTGATGCAGCGGCGCGCAAGGCAACCTCCTCCGCGTTCGACCAAGCCTTCTCCGCCTTTCGCACCTCCTCCTGAATCTGCCGGCCGACAGCGTCCAACTGATCCACCAGTTCGTTCGACCTCTCCAGAACAGCGCTGGAGGTGCGCGTCTGCGAGGTCAGCTCATCGAGCTGGACAGTGAGTTTTTCAGTGCAGCGGCGAAAGTCACCGATAGCAACTGCCCAGGGCTCTATGTCATTCATGGCTATCTCCTAGGGCGGCCAACAACGCCGCGCTGAATTAACGCGCTAGATATCAAAATTGTAATTTAAGAGAAAAATCGAAGTCGCCCTCGACAGTGCCGAGATAGACATGATCCTTCCAGATTTGAAGATTTAACGCATCCTATCTGCAGCCAAAATTACGGAATTGTAATTATTGACTCACCTTGTCGTTAGCTTCGCGTTCCTAAACTACAAACCAACAAAGGCCGCTAATCAGGTTGGCCTAGTATGAACCGAGGTTCACAATGAAATTTGTCAAATCTATCGCTATTGGCAGCCTGCTGCTGGGTCTCATGGGTACCGCTTACGCTGAAGGCGGCTTCGAGCGAGCGAAACAGTTCAACGAGAACTTCCGAACCGAACAGGCTCGCCTATGGAGCGATGACTCTTCGGACCAGAACAAACAACAAGTCGCTCAAGAGCAAAAGAAAGAAAGCAAGGATGGTAAGGAACAAGCCGACAATTAATCGGCGGTTAAATAGGACTTCAAATGACGAAAGAAATCGACAAAAAAGCCAGGGTAAAGCCTGGCTTTTTTGTGCTTTGAATTTAGCCTTCGTTCTTGCGAGGCGTTTCCGCATTGCTTTCTCCGGCCAGACCCTCGGCACCTTGTGCGGTGCGTTTCCAATGGCACAGCAGGAGCTGGCTGGCGTTCGCTTCGGTGATCGATGTGCAAGCTAGATCAGCGGGCAGACTATCCTTGCTGTCTCGCAAGCGCCTGGACAGATAGAACGAGCCATCCCGCGGCCACTTGGCAGGATCCTTGATGTTCTCGGACTTCCCACTGCTGTAAAACTCCGACGAGTATGAGCGGCGGCCAGGATAGATCAGGGGAGCGGAATGAGCAGACTGCACATTGAGCCAGGCTTGAACCACATCTCGCTGATTCTGAGGTCGCTCCTCTAGTACCCCGGCGTAGATGATGCCCGCACCGATGATCGGCAACACCAATGCGCTCGCAGCGGCAGCCCAGGTGGTCTTCGGGCCAACTTCGCTGACCCGTGCAGACAGCAGCAATGCCCACGCTGGCAGCGCGGGTAGCAGGTAGGTCCACAGAATGTTGCCTGCAAATGTGAAGAAGACCGGTGTCGCCAATGCCCACAGCCAGAGGTAGGCTTCGAAGCGCTGCATCGATCCACGCTTGCGGATCAACAGTGGTAGGAACAAGGCCCATGGCAGTAGCGACAGTCCGAGCTGGATCCAAATGGTGCCATATGGCTTGGCATGAGCACTGCCGTATAGGTCGCCCGCCCAGTTACTGACGACGTAGCGGCTCCAGTGCTCACCAACGAAAAAGTACTCCATGAAGCCGGGCGTTTTCATCTCGGCTGCGACATACCACGGCACGGATATACCGAACATGAGTACAAGGCCGCTAATCCAGGGAAGCCTCAGTACCCGTCCCCATTCCTTGTAGATAACGAACCAGGCGAATGCCGGCGCCCCCATAAGCACAAGGGTCAGCGGCCCTTTGGCAAGCAAGCCCAGCCCGAGACCTGCGAACATCAAGTAGGCATCCGCCTTGCTGGCGCACTTCATCCAACGCCAGAAACCGTAGCTGGCCAGCAGAATCGAGAACGACAAAACAGGGTCAGTCAGCACAACACCGCTGGAGACCAGGCCAAGTGTGGTGCTGGAAAAAATAATGGCAGCCCAGATGCCGGCGTTACGAGAAATCTGCTGCGTACCGACTTTGATGATGATGAAACAGCTTGCCAGGTGTAGTAGCCACGCTGGGAAACGCGCAGCGAACTCGTTAACGCCGAAGACCGTCATGCTCGCGGCCTGGGTCCAGAAGGACAACGGGGGCTTGCCCCAGAACGGTACCCCGTAGTCGAACATGGGCGTGATCCAGTCATTCAACTCGACCATCTTGCGAGCCATTTCAGCGTAGCGGGCCTCGGATGTGTCCATCAGCGGGTAGATGCCCAGCCCCACCAAACGCAATAGCAAAATCGAACCCAGGATCCACCACAGCGTCCTCTCGTTCTTCAGGCTCAGCATTTCTTACCCTCGATCGAAGCCATCGAGGGGTGGAGTGACACGGGATCCACCTTGTTGCTGTGCTTCAGGAAATAGAGAGGCCGGCGCTTCACTTCCGCGAGTGTCACGCCCAGGTACTCCCCCACCATGGCGACACCGACGCACATGAATGAAGCCAATCCGACGATCAGGTGATGGATGTCGAAACTGCCTGCCACAAGCGACGCAAGCATGTAGCAGATGCTGGAGACGAATAGTCCGAAACTGATGAGGCTGAAAATGCGCAGCGGTTTGCGAGAGAAGCTGACGATGCTCTCGATGGCCAGATTGAACAGACCAGATGCATTCCACTTGGTGCTCCCGGCATGGCGAACAGTGCGATTGTAGGGCAGTTCGATGGTACGAAAGCCTACCCAGCCGATCATGCCTTTGAGAATCCTGGAGCGTTCGTCCAGCGCCCGCAGTGCTGCCAGCGGCGCAGGCCCAATCAATCGGAAATCGCTGACATCGGCCGGCATGTCCACCTTCTCCACCAGGCGCTGCATGACCCAGTAGTAAGCCCGGGCACTCATGCGCTTGAACCACGAATCACCGATTCTCAAGTTGCGCTGCATGTTCACTACGTCGTAGCCGCGTTGCCAGTAGTCCACCATGGCCGCGATGAGCTCTGGTGGATCCTGCAGGTCGACATCAATGAAAATCAGCGCACTGCCACGGGCATGATCTATCCCGGCACTCAGTGCAGCCTCTTTGCCGAAGTTGCGACTCAGGGACAGGCAACGTACAGATGACCCATCCTGATAGTGGCGAAGAATGTCGGCTGTCCGGTCACTACTGCCGTCGTCGACATAGAGGATTTCGCAGGAGACGGGTAAGCGCTTAACCACGCGGGTGATTCGCTGGTGGAACTCGGGGATGGTTTCCTCTTCCTGGAAGCAAGGGACCACGATGGTTAACAAGGGATCAGGGCGCTCTGGAAAGCGATGTAATGTCTGCATGATTGAATGTCCAAAAACGATGTGCAATGAATCCAAGTGCACTGAGGCTTAAGGTCACTAGGACTTGGGAGATAAGCGGTGACAGATTCGACTTGATGAGGAACCACATACCCACGCCATTGCCGAAGTTTGTGGCTAACGCGACCAGTGCAAACCTGACAGGCTGAAACTTACGAGAGCCATCTGCCACAAAACAGAGCGCCCTATTTCCAATAAAGCTTGCGATTGCGCCAACCATGCCGCCACAGATACTGGCCAGCAACGGAGTAGCGAATTCTGTCGTAACCAGCACTAGGAACACCACGTAATGGATTCCCGTTGCTATGAAGCCGATCCCCAGATAACGAATTAGTAAGGTAATAAGAGGTGGGTTTTGATTTTCCATGCCCAAAGCCTATGGAGGCAAAGGTGAAAAAATAGTGAACTAAATGTAAATGCGTAATTAGCCGAATCTATATATGATAAGTAATGAGTTGGCGCGCTAGGCTAGCACGCTACAATATCAAAGGGATTGCCTGAGGATTACGCTTTTGAAATAAAGGCCTGCCAATAACGCACGCATGACCTGTGCATTACAATGTTGTCAAGATAAGGAAATGTCAGACGACATTGAGCTAGATTCCCCGAATGAAGGGGGATCGAATGGTTACACAAAATGAAACATATACAAGCAGCGTTGTTCCTTACAGTCCTGACATATTGGATGATCTGCCAATTGATGATCAGCTGGCCGTAGAGTTTTTCGCAACAGCACGTTGTGCCAGTTTCAAACAGGCGGCCCGAGGGCTCAATGTGCCAGTGGTAGGCCTTCGCAAACGCTTGGAGAAACTGGAAGAGCACATTGGTGCTCCCGTGTTTGTCTACAAGCACAACAAACTTGCTCTGACCCGGACAGGCGAGAGGGTCAGCCAGTACCTGTGCCAACTCTTCGGCCCTGAAGGCCTGGGAAAGTCCGGTGAAAAGGAGGTCCCGAGGCTTACCATCGCGATCACAGAGCCAGTACTGAGCGACATCGTGAACCGCGATCTAGTCGCCTACGTGCGCGATCATGCCGAAATGCAGCTGGAAATCCATTCAGAGTGCACAGCGCAGATGCTTTCTGAGTGTGAAGTCGATGTGGGTATCGCTTTCGTGAGCCCAGATGATGAGTGCGCGTTTGATCGCCATCCTACGTATAGGTTTGAACGGCTCGGCCGGATTGGGCACGCGCTGTTCATTTCCAGCCGCTACTCAAGGAGCGTCACCCTTCCAGTAGAGAGCTTGGACTTGCACAACTTTATGCTCGTTGTCCCTTGGGATGAAGAGATCTTGGCGGGCTCACGAAAGTGGGCATCGATAATGGCTGAGCATCAGGGCGGTACCACTCGGGTCAAGAGCTACAACCTATCACGAGGCCTTGTCGTTGGTGGTGCGTGTATTGGAGTGCTGCCCGACTACAGCCGAAAATTGGAGAGAAATATCCTACCCGTGCCGGGTTTCTTGGACGACCTGGAGGAGAAAGATGTCTATCTTGTTATCAAATCGAAACTGATACGTAATCCGCAGGTTTTGGAAATTCGAAGATTGATCAAGAAGAGCTTCTTTGATAAGAAGGACTGGCTTGTTCGGTGACAGTTTTGTTAGGTTTGAAACTCTCCCGTTAACACTTCAGAAACACAACTGTCATATTCGCTTGCAATCTAGTCAGAGTGCTTAGAACAAAGGCATCTTGTTACAGCAGGTGACAACCGTGGCCTGCTCCCATCTGCAAGATCAATTTAGGCCGGCGCAGGGCGAAACACAACGTCGGTACCTAAGCACTTAACATACGAGAGGCAAGCAATGATCCGTTCTTCGAACATGCGGGAAAAGCTGTTGGCTGCCGCAATAATAGGCACATTTTCCTCGCAAGCATTCTCCGGAACAGTAACCACTGACGGAGCTGACATCGTTCTGAAGACCAAGGGCGGTCTTGAAGTATCGACTTCTGACAAGGAATTCAGTTTCAAACTGGGCGGCCGAGTTCAGGCCGATTACGGCCGGTTCGATGGTGTCTTCACCAAGAATGGCGATACCGCTGACGCCGGCTACTTCCGTCGCGCCTACCTTGAGCTCGGGGGCGTGCTGTACCGCGACTGGAAGTATCAGCTCAACTACGACCTTTCCCGCAACACGGGCAACGACTCCGACGGCTACTTCGACGAAGCCAGCCTGACCTACACCGGTTTCAAGCCGGTTCAACTGCGCTTTGGCCGCTTCTACACCGACTTCGGTTTAGAGAAAGCTACCAGCTCGAAGTGGATCACCGGGATGGAGCGAAATCTCTCCTATGATCTGGCAGAGTGGATCAACGACAACGCCGGTATGGGTGTGCAGGCCACCAGCACCATCGCCGACATGGCCTATGTATCCGGTAGCGTTTTCAGCGAAACCAACAACAACTCGGATGGCGACAGCACCAAGCGCTACAACGTACGTGGCGTGTTCGCACCGCTGCACAGTGATGGCAACGTCCTGCACGTCGGTGCTCAGTACGCCTACCGCGACCTCAAAAACAGTGCGGTCGATACCCGGATTCGTTCGCGTCTGGGCGTTCGCGGTGTAGATACCAATGGCGGCGGCGATGCCGGCACCAACGGCAACCGCATGCTGTTTGGCGGTGCCGCCGCACAAGAGGGCCTGTGGAAGGACGATTCGGTCTGGGGTCTCGAAGGTGCCTGGGCCACCGGCCCGTTCTCGGTGCAAGCGGAATACCTTCGCCGCAAGCTGAAAGCTGACCAGGCCAACAACGACATGAAGGCCTCCGGTTACTACGCCCAGATGGCTTACACCCTGACCGGCGAGCCGCGTATCTACAAGCTCGATGGTGCCAAGTTCGACACTATCAAACCAGAGAACAAGGAACTGGGTGCCTGGGAAGTCTTCTACCGCTTTGACGACATTAAGGTCGAAGACGGCAACCTGGTCACCGCGGCGGACCAGTCGAACGAGCGCAAGGCTAAGAGCCACACTGTTGGTGTGAACTGGTACGTCAACGAGGCAGTAAAACTCAGTGCCAACTACATCAACGTGCGCACCGACAATAACGAGAACACTGTGGGCGACGACAGCGGCAATGCCATCGTGACCCGCCTGCAATACGTCTTCTGATCACTCACTAGCGGACGAAAAAATCGGGGGCGCCTTTTGCGCCCCCGATTTTTTTTGGCCCAATCAAATGAGTGATCACGCGTCTTTGCGGTAGGCCAACAGGCGCAAGGCGTTGAAGACCACCAACAGTGTGGAGCCCTCATGGATCGCAACAGCGGCACCAATGCTCAAGCCCATGATGGTTGACGGAACCAGGATGGCCACAATCCCCAAGCTGACGAACAGGTTCTGGCGGATGATCGACCGCGTGTGACGGCTCAGCCCCACCGCAAAAGGGAGTTGCCTGATGTCGTCAGCCATGAGCGCGATATCAGCCGTTTCCAGGGCGACATCAGATCCGGCAGCCCCCATTGCGATGCCAACGCTCGAATTGGCCATCGCAGGGGCATCATTCACGCCGTCACCCACCATGGCCACCTTGGCGCTAAGGCGCAGGTTCTTGATGGCCTTGACCTTGTCCTCCGGCATCAGGTCTCCCCACGCCTCATCTAAGCCAACTTGTTTGGCTACAGCCTCTGCAACACGGTTGTGGTCTCCAGAAATCATGACCATGCGGTCGATGCCCATCTCTCTAAGCGTCTGGAGTGCCTGTTTGGCCCCCTCACGGGGTGTGTCCAACAGCCCGATAGCGCCCAGATCCTTGTCAGCACGACGTACCACCATGGTTGTGCGGCCCGACTGACGTAGACGCTCCGCAGCCTCCAGGGCTGCCTTGCTGAGTGCGGGAATACCATTGGTACCGAACATCTCGACCTTGCCAATCCATACGAACTGCCCATCAAGCTCAGCACGCACGCCGCGGCCAATCATGTTGCTCATGTTCATGGCTTGGAATCGGCGCCGTGTGCCAATCATCTCTTCACCGTCACGCACAATTGCCGCAGCCAGCGGGTGGTCGCTCATCGACTCCACAGCGATGGCGACGTTTAGCAGATCCTCGATCTGCGTGCCGCCTATGGGTATTACATCGGTAATACGTGGGCGCCCTTCGGTCAGGGTACCGGTCTTGTCGAATGCCATGGCATTCAAGGAGCCAAGCTCTTCAAGTGGCGCACCGCCCTTGATCAGCACGCCACCTCGGGCTGCCCTGGCGATGCCAGAGAGAATGGCGCTTGGTGTAGCGATCGCGAGCGCGCAGGGGCTGGCTGCAACCAGTACGGCCATCGCCCGGTAGAACGAGTCACGAAACGGCTCGTCAAGGAAAATGCCGGCAAATAGCAGCCCGACTACCAGCAGCAAAACCAACGGGACGAATATGCGTTGGAATCGGTCCGTGAATCGCTGGGTCGGTGACTTCCTCACTTCGGCTTCACTGACCATCTTGATGACCCGCGCCAAGGTACTTTCCGTGGAGCGCCGTGTTACCTCAACCTCGATGAGCGTTTCGCCATTGATAGTACCGGCGAAGACTTTCGAGGTAGCCTCCACGGCATCTGGTTTGCTGCGTGCGAGTTCGGCATCAGCGACAGGCTGCTTGTCCACGGGGACGCTCTCACCCGTCACTGGCGCCTGGTTGATGCTTGAGGAGCCTACGACTACAAAACCATCGGCCGGCAGGCGATCATTGGGCCGCACGATGACAACGTCACCGGGAACCAGCAGCTCCACGGGCATTTCCACCGTGCCATTTGCTCTGCGTACGATCGCGGTGGCTGGTGCGAGCTTGGACAGTGCCTCAATCGCTTTCTTGGCCCGCCCCATCGCGTAGCTTTCAAGGGAATGTCCCAGACTGAACAGGAACAGCAGCAGAGCTCCCTCTGCCCAGGCGCCAATGCTTGCGGCACCGGCTGCGGCGAGAAGCATCAGCGAGTCGATCTCGAAGCGTTTCTGGCGGATGTTGCTGATCGCTTCCTTAGTGGTGAACCATCCGCCGAACACGTAGGCCGACACGTACAGAATTAGGGGCAGTCGATCGGTCAGCCCAAGTTTTCCTGCGAGGGCTCCGGCACCCAGGAGAGCACCACAGATCAGCGCGAAAATCAGCTCGGTGTTCATGCCAAAAATGCCGCCATGCTCATGGCTATGACCTTCATGCCCAGCTTGGTCATCAGGGCGTTCAAGCAAACTCTTCATAACTCGTCCCTTCTGGGGTCAAGGCTTCCAATTGCCCTCTGCAGTTGGGGAGCCTGAATCGCCTCTGGTTTCGTAGACACCTCCAAGCCTCATAATGAGGCCCAAATAGGAGGTGCCATGAGTCGTCAGCGTTACCCTGAAGAATTCAAGATCGAAGCGGTCAAACAAGTGACCGAGAAAGGCAAGCCTGTCGCCGATGTTGCCCAGCGTCTGGGCATGTCCGTTCACAGTCTCTACGCTTGGATCAAGCTCTACAGCAAACCCCAAGATCAGCGTCAGCAAGACGATGACCAGCAAGCCGAACTGCGCAAGCTGCGTGCTGAACTCAAGCGCGTGACGGAAGAGCGAGACATCTTAAAGAAGGCCGCCGCGTACTTTGCCAAGGAGTGCGGCTGAAGTACGCCTTCATCAAGAAGCACTCGACGGATTACCCGGTGCGGCGCCTTTGCCAAACCCTCAAGGTGCACCCCAGCGGCTACTACGCTTGGTTGGCCGAGCCTCAATCTGCCCGAGCAAAGGAAGATCAACGCCTGCTTGGCTTGATCAAGCATGCCTGGTTAGAAAGCGGAGGAGTGTATGGCTATCGCAAGATTCACGATGACCTGCGAGAGCTGGGAGATCTGTGGGCGAAATCGAGTCGGACGTTTGATGCAGGCAGAGGGGCTGCGTTCACAAACGGGTTATCGACGGCGCCCAGGGTTTTATGGCGGAAAGCCAACCGTCGCCTCGCCTAACCACCTTGCGCGGCAGTTCAAGGTCAGTGAGCCGAACAAGGTCTGGGTGACAGACATCACTTACATCCGCACCTATGAAGGATGGCTATACCTGGCAGTAGTGCTGGATCTGTTTTCTCGCCAAGTGATTGGCTGGTCAATGAAGCCCAGGATGGGCAGCGACCTGGCGATCGACGCGATGTTGATGGCCGTGTGGCGCCGCAAGCCACAGCAGCAAGTGATGATTCATTCAGATCAGGGCAGTCAATTCAGTAGCTCAGATTGGCAAAGCTTCTTGAAGGCAAACAACGTGATTAGCAGCATGAGTCGGCGAGGAAACTGCCATGATAACGCCGTAGCCGAGAGCTTTTTCCAGCTTTTGAAGCGGGAGCGAATCCGACGAAAGATCTACGCAACGCGTGACGAAGCCCGAAGTGATATTTTCGATTACATCGAGATGTTCTATAACCCAAAACGTCGACACAGCAGTGCTATGCAGCTGTCGCCAGTAGAGTATGAGAAACGCTATTTTCTGAGCTTGGAGAGTGTCTAGGAAAGCAGGGGCGATTCAGCCGTCTCTGTTGGTTGGCTAAGATCTATTGCACGGTTTGCCCGGCCCAGGCGCTAAAATTTTGAACCTATGGAGGCAACGGGCGTAATAAAAAATGCCAGGCACTGCCTGGCATTTACGAAATCTCTAATTGTACTGTTCAAATCATTTACTACTTGTTGTTGATGCATTGCGAATACATCGAGTAACGAACAGTCTTGAGCGTGCCCTGGGAGTCCTCAAAGGTCATCAACCGCGGGTAGACCTGGCAGGTACGGGGGTCCTGCGACTGACGTACGAACTTAGCAACGTCGATCTTCATGCCATATTTGTAATCCTGAATCTCTGGCATTGGCTTGCCATTTTTCTCCGCGTATTTGGCCACTGCGGCCTGGTGTTCCTTGGTGTATTGCAGCTGCTTGCTTTCGGAAAAAGTGTTCGCCTGTGAAGCCACCGAAAAAACAACAAGTGCAGCAGCGATAATTAGCTTTTTCATAAAACCCTCTCAAATTCAAAACTTCTCGGGCGTAACCTTAGCAATGCATAGGCATCACCGGCATGACGAGAAACTTACAATTTTGAAAGGTAAGTGCATCTACTTCACTTTAAACAAAAAAGCCCACAACACGTGTTGTGGACTTCTCTTTAGCGGAGGCTGTTAGCTAACCACTTCGGCCTCGTCGCCGTCTTCATCCTTGCGGTGTGCCCAGTGATACAGGGCAGGCAATACCAGCAAGGTCAGTGCGGTGGAGGACAGGATCCCGCCAATCACCACCGTTGCCAGTGGCCGCTGAACTTCTGCACCGGTACCGGTAGCCAAAGCCATCGGGATGAAGCCCAGGGACGCTACCAAGGCTGTCATCAGAACAGGCCGCAGACGGGTCAATGCGCCTTCATCGACTGCCTGCCTGAGCGTTCGTCCCTCCTCCCTTAGCCCGCGGATGAAGGCAATCATCACCAGGCCGTTCAGTACTGCAACACCGGACAATGCGATGAAGCCAACACCTGCCGAGATCGACAGTGGGATATCCCGCAGCCAGAGCGCGACGACACCACCGGTGAGTGCGAATGGAATACCGGTGAAGACCAGCATGCCGTCCTTCAGGTTGTTGAACATCAGGAACAACAAGGTCATGACCAGCAGCAAGGCGACTGGAACAACGATCTGCAGGCGTTTGGCTGCCGATTGCAGCTGCTCGAACTGGCCACCCCAGGTCGTCCAGTAGCCCGCAGGGATTTGCACCTTCTTATCCAGCGAAGCGGTCGCCTCCTGGACGAAGGACCCCAGGTCGCGGCCTCGAACGTTGGCACTAACGATGACCAGACGTTTGCCGTTTTCGCGGCTGATTTGGTTCGGGCCCAGTTGCAGGTCCAGATTAGCGACCTGGGACAGCGGGATGAAGCCGATCTGATTGGCACCCTGAGCCGCATTGGCAGGTACCGGGATGAGCAAGCTGGACATACCCGCTACGTCGGTGCGGACGGTCTCTGGCAGGCGCACAACCATGTCAAATCGGCGGTCGCCCTCATACAGCGTGCCGGCTTGGCGGCCACCCACGGCGATAGCGATCGAGTTCTGAACATCCGCGATATTCAGGCCGTAGCGTGCTGCTTTTTCGCGGTCGATGTTGATAGTCAGCACCGGCAGGCCGGATGTCTGTTCAACTTTCACTTCCGACGAGCCCGGTACCGCTTTGAGCGCTGCAGCGATCTTGTTGGCCGTGTTGTTAAGCACGTCCATGTCATCGCCGAAGACCTTCACAGCAACGTCACTACGTACGCCCGAAATCAGCTCGTTGAAACGCAGCTGGATTGGCTGCGAAAGCTCATAGTTGCTTCCTGGAACTCCCGCAGCGGCCTTCTGCACCTCAGCAATCAGCTCATCGCGTGGCTTCTTGGGGTTAGGCCACTGATCCTGAGGCTTGAGCATGATGTAGGCGTCGGAGGCGTTCGGCGGCATCGGGTCAGATGCAATTTCAGCAGTACCCGAGCGTGCGAACATCCGTTCAACTTCAGGCACCTGCGCTATTACCGTTTTCTCCAGACGCTGCTGCATCTCGACGGACTGAGTGAGGCTCGTTCCAGGCACACGCATGGCCTGAAGCGCAAAGTCGCCCTCACTGAGGCTTGGGATGAACTCGCTACCCATACGACTTGCCAGTACACCGCTCAGCACGACCAAGGCTATTGCGGCCGAGAAAGCGATGTTCCGGTGTCCCAGCACCCATTGAAGAACCGGCTCATAGCGCAGTCGAGCTGTGCGCATGACCACGCCTTCCTCTTCCTTCACCTTGCCAGTGACGAACATGGCAATAGCTGCAGGAACAAAGGTAACGGACAGGACCATTGCACCCAGCAGCGCCATCACAACGGTAAAGGCCATCGGGTGGAACATTTTGCCTTCGACGCCGGTGAGGGCGAAGATCGGCAGGTACACCACCATGATGATCAGCTGACCGAAGATCAGCGGCCGGCGAGCTTCTCGCGCCGCAGCAAAGACCTCGTGGAAGCGTTCGGTTTTGGTGAGCATGCGGCCATGCTTATGCTGCGCATGAGCCAGTCGACGGATCGCGTTTTCTACAATAACCACGGCACCGTCGACGATGATGCCGAAGTCGAGTGCCCCCAAACTCATTAAGTTGGCACTGACCTTGTTGTTGAACATGCCTGTGAAGGTGAACAGCATGGACAGCGGAATCACCATCGCGGTGATCAGAGCCGCACGAATGTTGCCGAGGAACAGGAACAGAATGGCGATTACCAGAACCGCGCCTTCTACTAGGTTCTTCTTCACCGTCGCGATGGCTTTTTCAACCAGGTTGGTACGGTCATAAACGGTCACGGCCACCACGCCCTTTGGCAGGGTGCGGTTGATGTCCGCCAGTTTGGCGGCGACAGCTTGAGATACGGTACGGCTGTTTTCACCAATCAGCATGAACACGGTACCGAGCACGACTTCGCGGCCGTTCTCAGTAGCAGCGCCTGTACGGAGCTCTTTACCGATGCTGACATCAGCAACGCTGCTGATGCGAATCGGTGCACCGTCCACACTGGTGATCACGATGTTGGCGATGTCTTCGATGTTGCCTACCTGGCCCGGCGCACGGATGAGCAACTGCTCACCATTACGCTCGATGTAGCCGGCGCCGACGTTGGCGTTGTTACTTTCCAACGCTGCGACCAGGTCATTGAGTGTCAGCTTGTAGGTAGCCAGGCGCTTTGGATCCGGCGCAACCAGGAACTGCTTGGCATAACCGCCGATGGTATTGATCTCGGCCACACCCGGGACATTGCGCAGCTGAGGCTTGATGATCCAGTCCTGGATCACGCGCAGGTCGGTCGGGGTGTACGGCGTACCGTCCTCTTTGACCGCGCCATCTTCGGCTTCAACAGTCCACAGGAAGATCTCGCCGAGGCCGGTAGATACCGGACCCATGACGGCCTCTACACCTTCTGGCAGCTGTTCCTTCGCAACCTGTAGCCGCTCGTTGATCAACTGGCGGGCAAAGAAGATGTCAGTGCCATCCTTGAAGATCACGGTGACCTGAGACAGGCCAGAGCGAGACAGGGAACGGGTCTGCTGAAGGCCCGGGAGACCGGCCATGGCCGTTTCAACTGGAAACGTGATCCGTTGTTCGGTTTCCAAGGGCGAATAACCAGGCGCTGCAGTGTTGATCTGTACCTGGACGTTGGTGAT
This sequence comes from Pseudomonas guariconensis, assembly GCF_040822035.1. Classification (NCBI taxonomy): domain Bacteria; kingdom Pseudomonadati; phylum Pseudomonadota; class Gammaproteobacteria; order Pseudomonadales; family Pseudomonadaceae; genus Pseudomonas; species Pseudomonas guariconensis. Next base: position 37,035 of record NZ_CP162012.1, read on the forward strand.
ATCGGGTACCGCATCGATGGGCAGCTTTTGATAGCTGTAGATACCGATACCCGCCATGATCAGAACAGCGATCATTACTACGATGCGCTGCTCGATGGCGAATCTGATGATACGTTCAAACATGAGAAATCATCCTGTCAGTTCGCATCAGTGACCGTGTTCGGCAGAAGCTTTGCCGAGCTCGGACTTGAGTGTGAAGCTGCCACTGGTTGCTACCTGGGCGCCGGCTTCAATACCGTCGATGATTTCCACGTACCCATTGTCGCGGCGACCCAGTTTTACTGGGCGGGTGTCAAAACCTTCTGGGGTGCGTACGAATACCGAGGGCTTGTCTTCAACGGTCTGCACGGCGTGCTCAGGGACCGCTACGGCAACTCGATCAGTCTGGGAGGTGACCGCAATGTTTACGAACAGGCCTGGACGCCAGGCGCCGTTAGGGTTGGTCAAGGTGACGCGCACAGTGGCTGCACGGTTTTGCTCGCCCAGCAGGCTGCCGACATAACCCACCTTCCCTTCGACCTGGACGTTCATGTCAGGCGAAGAGACTTTCACTGCACGGCCAGTCGTGACCTTGCCCAGATCTGTCGGCGGAACTGCGAAGGTTGCCCAGACCTGATTCAGGTCGGAAAGGATGAAGGCGTTGGTCGCCTCGCTGACGACTTCGCCAACGGTCAGGTGTTTCTCCACTACCACGGCGTCGAAGGGAGCGCGGAGCTCGTAACGATTACCGCCAACGGAGTTAACTGAGGCACCGATTGCGCCGACCTTCTGCTTGGCGTTGGCCAAGGAGATATCCGCCTCTTGCAGAGCTTGGCGTGCTTGGAGGTAGTCTTGCTCTGCAGAGATCTTGTCCTGCCACAGTTGCTTCTCACGCTCGAAGGTCACACGCGCCAGTTCGACGCGACGCTGTGCGGCCTGTTGTTCGCTGCGCAGGTCAGAGATCTGCTGGCTGGCGATTACCGCGAGGACTTGCCCTTTCTTGACCGTCTCGCCCAGGTTGGCCTGGACAGCCTCAACAACGCCAGGAACACGAGGAACCACATGGGCAGTACGATCTTCGTCGAAGCGAATTTCGCCCGGGAAGCTCACAACGGTACCGAGGTCACGAGGCGCTGCAGCTTCCAGGGCAACACCGGCGGCCTTGATCTGTTCAGCGCTGAGCGTCAGCTTGCCCTCCTCTTCACCGCCCTCTTCGCTATGACCTTCTTCTCCATGACCCTCATCCCCCTTCTCTTTAGCGGCAGATGCGGCTTTCTTTTCGTCGCCATGACCGTCGTTAGCGCCGTGCTCGGCGGTGCTGGCGGCCTGTTGCCCGGAACTGTTGTTCCAGGCAAGGCTGCCAAATCCGAGGGCTGCCACAGCGGCTACCGCGAGGGCGATCTTGCGTTTGTTATCCATTGCTACTCCTGCTGATCGTAGGCACCGGCTTGTTCAAGGCTGGGTGCCGAAGAAAATGTTTGGCCCGTTCAGCGAGCGCCGGCAGTTGAGCCGACTTCGCCATAAACCCTTTCCACCTGCGCACGCGCATTGGTCGCCGCTGCCAACGATTCGAGGTATTGGCCACGAGCGACGATCAAGGTGCGCTGGGCATCCAGCACTTCGATGAAGCCAAATTTGCCCATCTCGAAGCCGCGGGTTGCGGTCTCTACGGCTTGTTGGGCTGATGGCAGAATGGTCTTGTCGTAGGACTCGACCTCCTGCATGGCGGTGGACCACTGGTTCAACGCGGTTTGGGTTTCGGTGCGCAGACGCAGCTCCACAGCATTGCGCTGGTCTCGGGCCTGATCTGCACGACGAGAAGCGGAAAGAATGTTGCCTTGGTTACGATCGAACAGCGGCAACGGCATGGACAGGCCCACAGTGTTGACCCGCTCGCGCACAGAGCGGTCGTACTGGCTACCTACGCTGACAGTAAGGTTTGGAATGCGCTGGGCTTTCTCTGAGCCGAGCGAGGCGTCGCTTTTATCAATCTGCACCACGGCTTGGCGCATTTCTGCGGTCTGATCGAGCTTTGCCAGCAGATCTTCAGTGCGAGGCGGCAAACCCGGGGAGAGGGTTGGCGATTCGAGTCGATCAAACACGGTGACTGAGCTCCCGGTAATTTGAGCGAGCTGTTGGTAAGCGGTCGCTTTTTCCGTTTCGGCACGTCGAACTTGCAGCTGGGCTTCGGCCAGTTGCACTTGAGCGCGGGTCGCCTCCACTGGGGACGATTTACCTGCGCGAACACGGCCATCGACGATGCGAAGACCGCGTTCAGTCAATTCGAGAGATTGCTTGGCCAGGTCGAGACCTGTCTGGGCTCGCAACGCGGCATAAAAGGCTTGGACGACGTCTGCACGCAGGCCGTTAACGCGACGGTCTAACTCAAGCTGTGCGGCGGTCTGCCCGTATGTGGCGACGTCAACACGAGCCCCCCGCTTACCGCCCAGCTCAAGGGTCTGGCTGAGAGAGACAGTCGTCTGGCTGGTATTACGACGGGTGTCTTCCACGTCATACGAGATTGTGGGGTTGGGGATAAGCCCGGCCTGCTTGCGAGCACCATCAGCGATCCCAATTTCTTGCCTGGCTGCGGCCAGGTCTGGGTTGGCATCCATGGCCGTCGAAAGCGCCTGGGGCAAGCTGATGCTTTGGGCAAGAGCTGCAGGTGCCATCAATCCAGAGATGACTGCACAGAGTGCAGCGATCTTCCAGGGCGAGACGGGGGTCTTGGGTAAGACATTGCGGTTATACCGGGGCACTTTGATGGTCCTCGTGCACAAACTTCGATAAAGCTTGGCGAGAACGCCGAAACAGCTGCCAAGCCCCACTTGATTAGGTGATGGCACTCTAATGAGCGGTAGCTATCAGAGGAGTGGCTAGAAAATTACAATTTCGTAAGAAAGCTCTGTAATGCCCGTAAATACTGGGAAACCCAACCCGACACGATGATTTCGATACAAGCAACGGAGATGGCAAACACGCGGTGCGAAGGTGCCGAATAACAGGTAGATGACGAAATTGTAATTGTCCTATCACCCTCCCGTTATCTTCGGCCTGCAAATATGAGCTCGCGCTACGCTAGGCGCGCCGCCGGGTCAGAACAACTAACGACACCCGCACCGGTAAACATAATAAAAACTGCCGTGAATCAAAGGAGCATCGGATGAAAATCAAAGTACCACTGTATTTGGCGGCAGTTTCTGCGCTGTCTGGAAGCTATGCTATTTCGGCACAAGCTGAAGACAAGCCAGAAGGCTTCATTGAAGGCAGCAGCCTTACAGTGTTGAACCGTAACTTCTACTTCAACCGTGATAACCGCGACAGCACCGCCCCCACTTACAACAGTGGCAAGGGCAATACGAACGGCTACTCCGAAGCCTGGGCGCACGCGATCATCAGCAAATTCAACTCCGGGTTTACCCAAGGTACCGTTGGCTTTGGCGTTGATGCCTTTGCCATGATCGGCCTCAAGCTCGACACCGGTGATGGGCGCAACGGCGGCCGTAGCTCCTTCGACGTGCTGCCCGTTGATAACAAGGGTGAAGCTCGCGACGAATACACCAAGGTCGGCGGCGCAGCCAAAGTCCGCTTGTTCGATACCATCGTGAAAGTGGGTGATGTTTTCCCATCGACCCCGGTCGTCGCATCGGGTGACTCTCGCTTGCTGCCAGAGAGTTTCCGCGGTGTGACCGTTGAGAACACCAGCATCCAGGGCCTTACCCTCCAGGGTGGTCGTCTGCATGCGATGAGCCAGCCGGTCTCAAGCAACCTGAACGACAACTTCGTGACGTTCTACGGCGGCCCGGTCAACTCGCCATGGATCGGTTACGGTGGCGGTGACTACTCGATCAACGACAACTGGACTGTGAGCGTCTACGCCAGCCAGCTGAAAGACGTCTGGAATCAGTACTACGCCGGCACAAGCGTGGTTTACCCGCTGAGCGACGATCTGGCGCTGATCGGTGGCTTCAACTACTACAAAGCCGTAGATGAAGGTAAGAAGCGCCTGGGTGAATTCGACAACAACATCTGGAGTGCCAAGGTCGGTGTGCGTTACGGTGCCCACACCCTGGCCCTGTCGCATCAGCGCAACAACGGCGACGACGATTTCGACTACCTGCGTCAGTCGGACTCGATTTTCGTCGACAACTCCATCCAGTACAGCGACTTCAACTCGCCGAAAGAGCGTTCCTGGATGCTGCGCTATGACCTGAACTTCACCAGCTACGGCATTCCAGGCCTGACGTTCATGACCCGCTACGCCAGAGGCTCGGGCGCGGATTACTCGAACGCTAACCAGTTCTACATGCGCACCGACGACAACGGCAACCCGCTCGACAATCAGAAGCGTTGGGAGCGTGACGTCGAAGTCAAATACGTTGTCCAAACCGGTCCGGCAAAAGATCTGTCCTTCCGGTTGCGCCAGGCAACCACGCGTGCCACTGCTTTCGAATCGGATCTGGATGAAACTCGTGTAATCATCGAGTACCCGCTTTCGATTCTGTAATTCGCTAACTGGGCCAGTTATCCATTGACTGGTCCTGTTAGTAAAACGAGCATTACGCATTCACCTTGAGTGGCTTAAGTGCTCCTTTGGTAAAAGGTGGATATTTGGCGCCCATTGGGCGCCTTTTTTTTGCCTAGAATTCAAGTAGGCGTTCGATTGTACGCATCGCATGCCGGTGAAGTTCATGACTACACCAATGACCAGTCTCTTCAATGTGAGCGACCTCGCCGTCATCTGAGCGGAACGAAGCCAGCACAAAGAAGAAAATAACCCAATACTTCATAAGGTCAAATCACCTGCTGGAGAGAGGGCCCGCAATTGTCAAACCCAAACCGCGACAAGATATACCGCCAGACTATCAACTGTATTACCTAGAAATTACAAATCCGTCATTTGAGCCCCGGCACGCTCATTTTGATTTACCATCCCTTTCAATAATGCCGGCGCGCGTGCGCGGTTAATTGCTCAGTGATATCGAGACAAAATCCCATGCGAATTCTGGTAATTGAGGATGAAGTAAAAACTGCGGAGTATGTGCGTCAAGGTCTGACGGAGTGTGGCTATGTCGTAGATTGCGTACACACCGGTTCAGATGGATTATTCTTGGCCAAGCAGCACGAATACGAGCTGATTATTCTCGATATAAACCTCCCAGAGATGGACGGTTGGCAGGTTCTTGAGTTGTTGCGCCGTAAAAATTGCCCTTCGCGCATCATGATGCTGACGGCGAGAAGTCGGCTGGCGGATAAGGTCCGGGGGCTGGAGAACGGCGCAGATGACTACCTGATCAAGCCATTTGAGTTCCCTGAGCTGTTGGCTCGGGTTCGCGCCTTGATGCGCAGGTCGGATCACCCCGCATCCGTAGAGGTCATTCGCGTCGCTGACTTGGAGCTTGATCAGAGCCGGCACAGGGCGTTCAGGGACGGTCAGCGTATTGATTTGACCACCAAAGAATTCGCGTTATTGCACTACTTGATGCGTAACACCGGGGTGGTACTGAGCCGTACGCAGATTATCTCTCAGGTTTGGGATATGAATTTTGACTGCGACACGAACGTTGTTGAGGTGTCGATTCGAAGACTCAGAGCCAAGATAGATGACCCTTTCGAGACCAAGTTGATACATACGCTTCGGGGCGTAGGGTATGTGCTTGAAAAGCGATAATTGCGAAGCTCTCTAATACCGAAAATAGGCTAAATACTCTCGTCGCTTGCGAGCTTGAGGTTTCTGTTTACTATCCGCGGCGCTGATTCCTCACCCAACAAATGAGGTAGGCTGTACATGAGGTATAGCATTGATTATCAGCAGGTGTCTCAAGGGCAATTGCATGCCAAAACTGATACCTGTCCAGCTGACATAATCTTCAACAGCAACCATGGCTTAGCACTTATTCCGTGCGTCGGCGATGTTATAAACCTCCCCTCTACGGCGGTCAAAGAAGGGGTTTGCGGCATTGTTAGATCAAGGATTTTCAATTATCTACGAGGTCAAGAAGAGCTGTACTGCCACGTCAACATTCTCGTTGAAGAAGCAGACATCAATTTCGGAAATCTCATCTCGGAATACATGCGCAATCAGGCACGTGCACGCTCGCCTTCTTCATAAAGTCGAAGGCGGGCCTGGCCATTAATGGCTAGGTATACATGAGTGAGGGTTTAGCAGAGCTGGCGTCTACTGAGTGCCAGAGGCGGAATAGTCACAGCTTTGTGGTTGAACGCGGTACTGCTGGTGTACGCAGAGCCGGACTCATGGTTTTTTGAATGGCGCATTGCAGTATAAAGAAGTACATAATACCAGAGGTAAATACGATTGCGGACAGAGAAACCATTTCTAAATCTAGGACCCCAGAAATCATATACTGCTTAATCGTGATAGATCCCAGGATGATTCCGGTGCAGTACATGACACCCGTGAACTGATTCCCCATAAAACTCAGTATGCCGCTGAAGGCATTGTTTGCACTGAGTAGCACTGCCTTTAAAATGGTCCACCCGAGAAGTGGTAAAAATGCCTTAATCATGAAGGCGAATAACATCGATGATGCGAATAGTTTTATCGGCGTTTCTGCCCACGGCTTGATGGTACCGTCTATTTCAACGCCGGTATACAAGATCACATTCAGAACAAGGGCCATGACGGTGCATATGCCGAGGCGTATCATTTCCCGCCTTAGTGGGGCCATCATTATCACAGCGTGAATCTTGCGTCCGATGAATCGGTTTAGTCCTTGGGTCGACATTTCTCTTCCTATGCTCTCGGGATGACGGTGTTGTAACGTTGTAAGGAGGTCACGCTTTTACCCGAAGAGAGGTGACGCTTCAATGGTATGAATTGCGCAGGGGGTCTCTGGCGGGATAGCTTGCTGAGAAATCCTCATCTACCTGCGTAGCAAAGATGCGGCCACACCGTCGCCGTCAGATCTCTGGAGGACTGGCTGCTGTCAGTGACTCATCAAGTGACGGAACCTTAGCGTTAGCACTGAGGACGAGTATCCTGGATCGGAGTGAATCACCCTGAAAACTGTATATACATTATGACCGCTTCTCGCCGTTAGCTGCCTTTCTTGAAGGACAGCTTTAGGTCGTTAGCTGCCACTGGCGACTGACTATTATCGACCCAAAGCGACCATTGGCGAGGGGCAGCAAACGGCCAATAGCAGATGTTCTGCCGCCGAACTGGCAAGTACTAAATGAGCACGTATTGTCGTTATGGCGTCTTCCCGGCTACTTTTGCCAGCAAAATGCCAGGCCTGGAATTGTCAGCCCTCGCTGCTCCGTACAGAAACATCAAATAAACGACTTAAGCTCTTCCCGAATGATGATGTCAAGGCGTCACGCAACTCCCGAAAACAAGTTGAAGCATCCGACACTACGGATTCACAAACCCGAAAAATAAGGACAATGCGACAAACGGTTGGGATCCATAAATTTGCGTCCTGGCCGACTGACCCTTCAAAAGTCCGACCGACCCGAATGGGCCGGTCGTGACGATTAGCATTGGTTTATCGCATGACAACAAACAAGACTAGCTTACGTATGGAAGCCTAATTTCGAAACAAACCCCATCCCCTAAGTTTCGCGCGGTCAAGCTTCCGCTCAGCCGTGAAACAAACGTTTTCGCCATATACAGCCCCTGTCCGAGATGCTCATCTTCTCCAGCACCTTCTCGCACAGACACACCATATTCAAATATCTCTTCTATAGGGTCAATCGCGATATGAGGGCCTATATTTTTTATTGTGACAACGGCACTTCCACGCTCCAGGTACCCATCAACGATAATCTCTGTATCAGGCACTCGAAAATCATTGGCATTATTAATAATAGCTGTCAGTACGGACTCCAGCATATCCGCATCGGCCATCACATAAAGAGCCTTATCACTTCCAACATATTTGATGCCTGCAATCGCAGACTCAGCAGCGTTGATTAGGTATTCAGTAATATTTTCCTTGGTGATGTCTCCAGACAGCGAATTCATTGCTTCCTGGGGAGTCCTAAAGGTAAAACTATCAGAAATTTCCTGACCCAACGAAGCACCATACAGATATTTCACCGCGAAAGAGATCCTGCGTACATAGCGAGTACTTGGATCATTCTCATCGTTGTGCCGAAGCATCAGATCCTGCAATGGAGACCTAATTTCATGACCAATGGCACGAAGAAATTGATGTTCTCTTTTCGAACGTTCAACCGCACTACGACCATAAGCTATAAGTGCCTCATGAAGTTCCAAAATATTTCGCCAAAGAACCCCTACTTCACTCTGACTTTCCTTGATATGAAAGGGCAGTCTGTACTCATCAACTACGCTAAACCGCTCCTTCATATGCAGTGTATTGCGGCGAACCTTATAAAGTGGATCCAACACAAATACACGAAGGATCACGTAGGATACCAACAACATGATACTTATAAGCGAGGATAGCAATACAATGGACTGCGCGGCCATTCTCCATCCGCCCAACACGCTGGAGGCATCCCCACGAATGGCAACAGAACTCCCATCGGGGAGCTGGGCCAGTGCGTCTATATTTTTTGCCGGAACAATGACCTTAATAAAAAAGTCAGTTAAATGATCAATCAAGTTAACAGGGAAATTCCGTCTAGTACTTAAATTTTCGACCGTCGCGTGCCTGACTTTAATTTCTGTACTTGAGTTGCGCGGAGAAAACACCAAAACCTCACCCGGCGTTAGATAATTTCTCATTTTATCAAACGAAAAAACGGTATCTGGCTCAGACAATGTCGAATCCAGTATGATACTGCTCTCACCTACCGCATTGTTACCGATTAATTTGATGTCTAGGCGGGCTTCGGAGAGATCCTTGGGCGGCCAAATAGTGGCTTTCCCTTGAGCCTGATTGGCCTGGAAAGCATCGTCCGCAAATGCATAAGCCGGGATTTGGAATATGAACTCAAACCTATTGGCTGCACCTTGGCCGCTTAATTTCAGAGCGCGCCCTTTGATCTGTGGCTCTCTTGAAAAAGCTCTACGTGTTGACGATCCAATTCTGAATCCAGTTAAGCTCCAAGCTGGGGATAAGTAAGGGGTCAGGGTGTCGCCGACACGCTTCACGGAATCGAAGGTGACGATAAACTGGCTAATTGTACCGCGCGCAGATAACGTAACTAAGAAATAATCTCCCGTTCTCGGGTCATCGATGTAACGAGGCGATACCAAGTCGTTAATTTTCTCGAACCTCCCCCTCACATAAGCTATTGCTCCCAGAGCCTTGTTCGTCAGCACTCCGGCACATACTCTATTTTGCGGTGCATCCATGCCTGCATAGCTGCATCCCAGCAGAGGCTTTACGTCCTCAACATGCCCAGGCATAACGTTAATATACTCTAGAGGTATTTTATAAAGAGGGATTCCAGAGTTATCAGGTTTGGGGGCATCAAAATTACTAAGGTTGACTCTCCCATCAAGCGAGTCAAACTCATAGGCGACTCGCTGCAAATTACGCTTCACACTTGAATCATATTGTTCAACCACAGATCCGAAGCTTAATCTGAGCGCTACAATTGTGCCTACCAACACAACAACAAACATCACAACCAGCACGCCGACAACATAAATTCTTATCGAGGCTTTGCTGATATTATCCTTAAGCCTATTGAAATCTAATCCAGCCACCGAACCCCCTTCATCCTAATTACTTCGACGTGCCCCTCTGACTCCCCCACATCTTTTAGAACATCTCGGATGGTTTTTATATGCTGACGTATCGCGTCGTTATTTTTTCCACTTTTCACGAGATCAAAAAAATCTTCATACGGGACGAGATTACCTTTCGCCTTATATATTCGTTGTAATATGGTTTTCGCTGTGTGCGGGATATTCAAAGGCTTACCTTTAAACCTAGCCTTACCCGTATCAGGGTCAACGACTAGATCTTCCGCAGCCTGTTCCTGCTGTTGCTGCGAGCTCTGCTTACTTTGTGAGTTCTGTGTGTCTCTCAACACCCTCATTGCCGCTGCTAAGAACATTTGCCCATCGGCAGCAATAGGTTTCTCAAGAAAGTCCCAAACGTCCAACTGATACATTATCGACCGATACACTGAAGGATCCAATCCGGAAACAACAATAACCGGACTTTTGTGGCATTGCGAATTTACACTTATAAGGCCTATACCTGCATTCTTTTCAGGAGGCAGCTCGATATCCAAAACAATAAGTGAATAGTTATTTTGTTTGATCGCCACCTCAGCAGAAGCCCTGTCAAAGAACTGAGTGACCTCCACTCCGTGATTGAGCTCTCGACAAAACGCGGCAAGCGCATTATTTACAGCCTCTGAGTCTTCAACAATGGCTATTTTGTACATGTAGTGAACCTCGGGAAAAACCAAGCAAAACGATTGACGCGATAATCTCATAAAGGTCAATAGCACGCACGTGAGCAAACGCTCACGAAGCGTAAGGAATATTCACGTTTCATACTGCAAGTAAACGAATGCGTGCTGGTGGAGGCGTAACGTAACAAAGCTACCCCAAGCGCCCCTTTTTTACTAACGGCTCTGCCGCTAACTTATCGGTCAATCGCGCTCACCTTGAAGCGCCGGAGGTTAGTTTCCATGTCAGCAAATCGTTTTCAGGTTTTAGCACTATCAGGCGGGGGGTACAGGGGGCTGTACACTGCCACCATATTGGCAGAAGTAGAACGTGAAATTGGTGGCCCCATCGCCCGCCATTTCGACCTCATTGCCGGGACGTCCATAGGCGGCATCCTGGCGCTCGCCATCGCATCGGAAATTCCTGCTCAAGCAATCGTAGACCTCTTTAAAAAGCATGGAGAGGCTATTTTCAATCCCCGCACGAGCATGCCCATTTTCAAATCCACGTTCAGCAGTGATGAGCTTAAAAAGCAAATATCAGCCCCTGAAATGCTGGGCGAAAAGCTTCTGGGGGACTGCCTTCACCCGGTCGTCATCCCGTCGATCAACTACTCGACTGGTAAACCTGTGCTGTTCAAAACCCCACACCATGAAAGCTTTCGCCGTGACCATCAACACGCGATGGTGGACATTGCACTCGCCACGAGTGCTGCCCCAACCTACTTTCCACGCCACCAGTTTCAACACAACCAATACGTCGATGGCGGATTGTTCGCCAACGCCCCGGGTCTACTCGCGCTCCACGAAGCGGAGACGTTTTTCGACGTGGCCAGCTCGGAGATTCACCTGCTGTCTATTGGGACGATGTCATCCAAGTTCACCGTGAACCCAAAAAACAACCGTGAAGGCGGCGCGATGGACTGGGGTGGAGGTAACCCTCTGAAAGCGGCGCAACGACTGTTCGGCTTGTCAATTTCCGTTCAAGAGTCGCTCTGCGACTTCATGCTGCAGCACAAGCTCGGCTCACGCTACATGCATGTTGACGAAGACCTGACGGACGATCGCTCCAAGGCTGTCGCCCTGGACAAAGCAGACATTCATGCGCAGGAAGTGCTTATAGGCTCTGGCCTTGAGAAAGCGAAGACCTGTCTCGGAAAAGCGGACTTCATGGAGTTCGTTGCGCACAAAGCTCGCCCCGTAAAATTTTACTACGGCAACAACGCGACACGTCAGGAGTCTGAAACATGCTGAACCTCACCAAGCTCTTTTTTTCTTCCGCTGACGACGCCGTTTTCAGCGACAACATCGCGCCCACGGAGGAGCAGCGTGACTTTCTGACTCAATGCCGGACGAAAATCCGGGAGTATTTGAAGCCTGCGATTGCCAACGCAACCGTCGTTGTTTTGGGTATGGAAAAGCGCGTGGAGCCTCGGTTCAGGACGCAAGGGTCTTGGTCATACAAAACCTGCATTCAGCCTGCACAGCCGGAACTGCAGGAAATCGACCTGGACTATGGCGTTTACCTTCCAGTCGATGTTTGGCAGGACAATGGCCCGCCCGCTGCAATGGCCAAAAAGTACTTCGACTTGGTTGAAACGCTCCTTCAGGTGCTTTGCGCTCAGGAAGGTTGGAAGTTGGTAACCGGTACCGCCGCTAAGGACACCTGCATCCGGATCGACGCCTGTTCGTGGGCACACATTGACATCCCCCTGTACGCCGCTCCGATTGATGAGTTCAACAAGGTTATCGAGCGCACGGTGGCACTGAGCACCGAGCGGCGTGCGATGGTTCTCGACGGTGTCAGCTCGAATGAAGCCTTCCTGGAAGTGGCGAAAGCCAAAGCTCAAACTTGGGACGACCTTGACACCATTATGCTGGCTTCCCGGTCTGGCCTGTGGAGGGCTTCCGACCCAGAGGATGTCGCAAAGTGGATCAGAGACCAAGTCGCGCGTTTCGGCGATCTGGGCAATCAATTCCTTCGCGTATGCCGGTATGCCAAGGCGTGGCGGGACTTTCACTGGAAATCTGGTGGGCCGACGTCCATTTCCTTGATGATCGCGATTGCCCAAAACTTCGAAGGTAAGCGAGGCCGTGACGATATCGCATTCGAGAATGCTGCCACCGCGCTGTCCACCGCTCTCAATACCGAGATTCGCGAGCCAGGCATTGATGACGGCGCAGAGGACTTCAATCGCTTGAAACAGGACGAGCGTGAACACGCTTCGAGTAAAGCCGAAAACCTGGCTTTGGCGCTCAAAAGAGCCAGGGGCTGCCAGGAGGATCAAAAGCATCAGGCGTTGCAGATTACCTCGGGTCAGCTTGGAAGCCGAGTCCCTGCGACCACCAGCCTGATCGATGTTGAAAGCGCCACGGAAATTGTGCGTTCAACCGCACCTGCCGTAGTGCCTGCCCCTCGCGTTCCGAACACGTCTGCAGGTTGATATGGACTTTGAAGGCCTTGGCGATGTGCTTCGCTATATGCATGGACTGGGCTTCAAAGCCCGTCCAACCAAAAATGGCATTCGCAGATTTCTGGGAACATTGAAGTCCACTGCCGGGCCCGTCCCAATAGAACTGGCGATTGCCGATTGGGATTTCCTTGTCTACCCGACAATCCGGATTACAGAGAAGCCTCCTTTTCTACCGATCCGAATGGCGCACGGAGTGGTCGGTGGCGACTTTTGCTACCTGGCTGAAGGTTCTGTCGTGCTTGATCGATACAACCCGACAGGTGCCATTGCCTTCTGCTTGCAGCAGGCTACGAGCCTGATCGACCAACTCATCAGCAACCCCACTCAAAGCCAAGCTGACATGCAAGCAGAGTTTCAGTCCTATTGGGCTGGATCGAGTTTGGGAACATTGCTCCCAATTGGGCTTTCCGAATTGTCATCCGAGCTTGACGAAGCCAAGGTGTACAAGCTGTCACCCAAAGGGCCATTTGGCGACATCATCACCACCAGTAAAGAAGCACTGGATCGGGTGGCCCGTTCATGGGGTGCAAGCGTTCAACCGCTTGAAGCACAATCCTGCTGGTTGCTGCGAACAACCGCAGCGCCGGATATGTCATCCGCGCTTCCATGGACGGTAAAGGAAACGTTGGCTTGGCTGAAAACCTGGGACAGATCACTCTATGCTGCGCTGCAAAAAAGGATCAAAGCCGACACGTCGATCTTGGACTTAAGCCGAATTTATATCCTGATTGACTCGCCTGCGGGCTGGATCGGTTTTGGCTTTTCTGTCAACAAGCGCTACCTCACCAAAGCTACCAGCCAAGGGGCTGCCGGCAGTCGTAAATTTGCGGGAAAAGCTTACTTTCAATATCTCCATCGATTCGGCGGATCAGACAAAATATTTCGCCTCCTCACGACAGATCTCAGTGCAGACTTTGTACACACGCGAAACCTATCCGGCTCACTGAAAAACGGGTTGTCCGGCCTTAAAATCGCTCTACTTGGGTGCGGGTCGGTTGGTGGTTATATTGCTCAAGCGTTGACTCGACTGGGCGCAGGCACAGACGGTGGCCTGCTCACCCTGATCGACAATCAGTTTCTGCAGCCTGAGAACATAGGTCGCCACGCCCTTGGGTTTAATGCGTTGCTCAAGCGTAAATCTAACGCGCTTAAGGATGAACTTGATCTGCAGTTCCCCTACAGCAACATCGAGTCGCGACCCATCGCCATAACACCAAAGCTCGATTACTCCAGCTTTGATCTCATCATCAATGCAACAGGCGAGGAGCCCCTTTCAGAAATGTTGAATGCGCTACGCATTCGCAATGAAGGGACTTTCCCCCCTGTCTTGCATGCATGGATAAAGGGCAATGGCGAATGCGTTCAAGCCTTATGGACTGACTCCCTGAAATACGGTTGCTTCCGCTGCTTGCGGCGGTACGAGCCTGGAAGCGAAATGGCGGAACGATTCAAAGTACTCAAGAACGAAGTGGAAAAGGGCTTCCGTGCCTGCCAGCATTTTACGCCATACGCTGTGTCCGCATCGCTGTCCGCTGCCGCACTCGTCGCTGACATGTTGATTGACTGGAAAAAGAACGGCAGCCCAAGTCCGAGGTTTCGAACCAGAGCGGTGGAAAACGCAGATACCTTCAAGATAAAAAATCAAGACATCACACCGTTGAGTGGTTGCCCTGCATGCGGAACGAAATGATTTTCACGGCTCCGGAACTGCAAGGGTTATACGTTCTCGTCGAGTGCAATGTGCTGGACGTCATCTGCGCATACCGCCAGGACAGTCAAAAGAAGCACGAAGCCGGAGGAACGTTGATGGGGTACAGATCGGGCCAACACCTCCATGTCTTGCGCGCGACAGTGCCTATGCCTCGGGACAGACGCTCACGAATCAGTTTTGAACGCCTAGATCCTGGTCATCAGCTTGCCGTAACGAAGGCTTGGGAGGAAAGCCAAGGCCGCATTGATTACCTCGGTGACTGGCATACCCATCCACAGATGAATCCATTGCCTTCTGGAATTGACTACACGGAATGGGCAAAGCTCGCCTCAACCCTGGATAAACCTCTGCTCTTCATGATTGTGGGAGAGCGCTCGAAAATTTTTGCGGCCTATCACGTTGATCAGAAAGCCATACCGCTGACTGGCGGCAAATGAAAGATCTTAAAGTACTCGGCGTGTATGACCTCGAACGTCCGCTATAATGGGTCGAAAGAGGTCATTCACGACCGACCGCTTTCGACCCCAAAGCCCCGGCTGTTGTGAGGAATCCGAGCCTTTCATCGCATGTGATTGAACGAGCTTACCTCCTCGGTTAATGTCGTAGCGGAGGACTGCAACCGCGCATTCGTCGTGACTGGGTACCAGCAAAGGCCCCCCGGCATTTTTGGCAGCAGAGAAAGCTGGTTTCTCTGAAGTAGTGACGACAGGCCTAGCCTGTCGGATTCTGAACCCAAGGTCATTAGACTGGGAGCTAAAGGATCGCTGCGACTACTCCTCGGACATATTGAAAAGGCACCCGTGGGTGCCTTTTTTTGCGCTCGTTGTTGGCGGGGCTGTTAGTACCAAGCTAGGTAGAGTCGACGCTGAGGTTGCAGATGACGATCCGCCGTTTTGGATGCATCAGCTTATTTTGTGAATGCGGTAGGCAATTCTCATTTTTTTTGTGAAATTTCTACTGATGAGTCACAGAAAAGATGCAGCTTTAGCTGAAAACACTGGACCGCAAATGTCAGCTTTTTTGTGAGCCTACATCAGGTCCACCGCATAAACAAAAAGCCCCGGCATTGCCGGGGCTTTTTGTTTATGGGCTCGTAGAACCTACAGCCCCAATTCACGCAGGCGTCGATACAACGTCCGCTCACTCATGCCCAAATGACGGGCCAGTTCACTGCGTGACCCGCGAAAGTTTTCCAAGGCCTGGGCCAAGTCGCCCAGCTCATTGCGACTGCGACGACGTAAACCCTGAGCTGCCGTCGGGCCGATGTCCTCCGGTAGGTGCTCAGGTCGAATCAGGCCTTCATCGGCAAACAGGCGTGCCCGCTCGAGGATGTTGCGTAATTCGCGGATGTTCCCCGGGAATGGGTGCATGCTCAGCCGTTGGAGGGCTTCGGGTAGCAACTTCGGTGATTGCTTACCCATGCGCTGCAGCAGGCTCTCGGCCAGTAATGGCAGGTCTTCCACGCGCTCTCTCAGGGCGGGCAAACGGATGGGGAAGCCGCTGATGCGATAGTAAAGGTCTTCGCGGAAGGTACCGGCGGCGGCCATTTCCTTTAGAGGCTTGTGGGTCGCCGAGACCAGGCGAAAATCGGAGTGGACCGTACGGGTGCTGCCCACGGGCCGGAAGCTGCCGGACTCGATCAGGCGCAGCAGCTTCACCTGCATTGCCAGGGGGACTTCGCCAATCTCATCGAGAAACAGGGTGCCACCATGGGCTGCTTCGGCCAGGCCGATCTTGCGTTGGGTGGCACCGGTGAAGGCGCCCTTCTCGTACCCGAACAACTCGCTTTCGAACAGCGATTCGGTGAGGCCCGTACAATCGACCACTACCAAGGGGCCATTGGCCCGAGGGCTGCCCAGATGCAAGGCACGGGCGAACAGCTCCTTGCCAGTACCGGACTCGCCTTGCAGCAACACCGGGATCTGCGCTGGCGCTGCCCGCTGCAGGCTCGCCAGGGCTGTCTTGAATGCTGCTGATCGACCTACCAGCCCTTGCTCCTGAGGTTGCGCCGAGGCAAGCGTCACGCTGGTGAGCCGTTCGACGAAGGCCATCACCCCGCCCTGTTCATCCAGGATCGGTCGAAGTTCTACGTCCACATGCTCAGGCCCGCGAGGCGTGTGATGGATGTGCAAAACCCGCTCTGGCACCTTGCTGTCCCACGCCTTGCGCAAGGGGCAATGCTCGCCCGCCTGGTCACATGGCACCGCATAGTGGTGGGAAACCCGGTGGCATTTCTCTCCCACGGGGGCGTGATCATCCTTGCCGAACTGACGGCGATAGGCCGCATTGGCCGCGAGGATGTTGTAGTCGGTGTCCAGAATGATGCTGGGCAGCACATCGTGTTCCAGGTAAGACACCAGGGCGAGGATGGCGGGATGCTGGGCTGACACACTAAACGCGGACATGACGGTGACCGGTGGCAAGTACCCGGCGAGGTTAACAGGGACTGCCAAACACTGCCATTGGCTGACAGTCGACTGCCAAGGGGGCTGACAGGCATGGCAGATCCTGGTGGTTCAGAGGGAACCCTGGCTCGCGTCATCCGTGCTCCGGATGCAATGGGTTCACCGTGAATTCCCTGTTTTTACTGGCCTTCCCGACACCACCGCGTCTGCGTAACAGCCAGCGCTGCCCACTGCGCCTGACTGGCATGCATCTTGATAAACCTCCAAATACTGCCTACGCCTCTAGAAGGCGCGGTAGATAAATCTGGAGACGTGCAATGATCATCGGTAGCAACCTTCATGTGGAAGCCTTGTACGACAAGGTGACCTCTACCATCAGTTACCTCGTTCTGGACCGAAGCTCCGGCCAGTGCGCGCTGATCGACAGCGTATTGGATTACGATCCCAAATCGGGCCGTACCAGCACCGAATCGGCCGATGCCTTGATCGCCCGGGTACAGGCGTTGGGTGCCCAGGTCCAATGGATCTTGGAAACCCATGTCCACGCCGACCACCTCTCCGCAGCGGCCTATCTGAAGGAAAAGCTGGGCGGACATGTAGCGATCGGCGCCCTCATCACCCAAGTGCAAAAGACCTTCGGCGAACTGTTCAATGAAGCGCCAGGCTTTGCCCGGGATGGCAGCCAGTTCGATGTACTGCTCGAAGACGAGGAGATCTTCCTGATCGGCAACCTGCGTGCCCGTGCCCTGCATACGCCAGGGCATACACCGGCGTGCATGAGCTACGTGGTGGAGGACAGTGGCGAGATGGCGGTGTTTGTAGGGGACACGCTGTTCATGCCGGACTACGGCACCGCGCGCTGTGATTTCCCCGGCGCCGATGCGCGCACGCTGTATCGCTCGATCCGCCGCCTGCTGGCCTTCCCTGACACGACTCAGCTGTTCATGTGCCACGACTACCTGCCAGGTGGTCGGGAGATGCGCTTCGTCACGACCGTTGCCGAACAGCGCGCCAGCAACATCCACATCCACCAAGGTATCAGCGAGGACGACTTCGTGGCCATGCGCGAAGCCCGTGACGCCACCCTCGAGATGCCCGTGCTGATCCTGCCCTCGGTGCAGGTCAACATGCGCAGCGGCCAGTTCCCCGAGCCTGAGGGCAATGGCGTGAGCTATCTGAAGATTCCGCTGAACGTACTCTGAACACATAACGACTATTCCAAGGAAACACCGCCATGCCTGCCTTGCAGTCCCCTGCCGACTCTTCATGCGCTGACCATCACAAGGTGGTCATTGTCGGAGCCGGCGCCGCCGGTATCGCTACCGCCTCCAGCCTGATCAGCCGCGACCCATCCCTGGACATCGCCGTGATCGATCCGGCCGATGTGCATTACTACCAGCCTGGCTGGACCATGGTCGGCGCGGGCGTGTTCGATGCCCCGAGCACAGCCCGGACCATGGCCTCGACCATTCCGCGTGGCGTACGCTGGATCAAGGCGCGGGTCGAGCGCTTCGATCCCCAGGCGCAACTGGTCATGCTCGAGGACGGTCGCGCCGTCAGCTACGAGCAATTGGTGGTTTGCCCGGGCCTCAAGCTCGACTGGAACGCCATCGAAGGTCTAAGCGACACCTTGGGCCGCAACGGCGTCACCTCCAACTACCGCTATGACCTGGCACCCTACACCTGGCAGTTGGTGCAGAACCTGAAAAAAGGCAGTGCCCTCTTCACCCAGCCGCCAATGCCAATCAAGTGCGCCGGTGCGCCCCAGAAAGCGTTGTACCTGTCCTGTGACCATTGGTTGCGCCAAGGCCACCTGGGCGCGATCAAGGCCCGTTTCTTCAATGCCGGCGCGGTGCTGTTCGGCGTGCCTGACTATGTTCCGGCCCTGATGGCTTACATCGAAAAGTACGCTGTGGACCTCAACTACAGCCATCGCCTGGTGGCGGTGGATGGCCCGAACAAGCGTGCGACTTTCGTGCGCACATTGCCCGATGGCAGCAGCGAGACCCGCGTCGAGGGCTTCGAGATGCTGCATGTAGTGCCTCCACAAGTTGCGCCGGACTTCATTCGCCAGAGCCCGCTGGTCGATGCTGCCGGCTGGGTCGATGTGGACCCTGCCACGCTGCGTCACCGCCAGTTCGCCAACATCCATGCGCTGGGAGATGTCACCAACACCAGCAATGCCAAGACCGCCGCTGCGGCGCGCAAGCAAGCGCCGGTGGTGGCTAACAATGTGCTAGTTGCGCTGGGGCGCCTGCCCACCCTCGCCCAATACGATGGGTATGGTTCTTGCCCGCTTACCGTCGAGCGCGGGAAGATCGTGCTTGCCGAGTTCACCTACGGCGGCAAGGTGGCGCCGAGCTTTCCGCGTTGGTTGCTCGATGGTCGCCAGCCCACTCGCCTGGCCTGGCTGCTCAAGGCGCAGATACTTCCGCCGTTGTACTGGAAAGGCATGCTCAAAGGTCGTGAATGGTTGGCGCGACCTCAACCGCTGGTGGCCGAGGTCGGGCAGTGATCGAACATCAACTGATCGGAGCTGGGCTCGGCGCGATCATTGGGGCCGTGCTGGCACTCACTGGTGCCGGTGGGGGCATCCTTGCCGTACCCCTGTTGGTGTTCGGTCTCGGTTTGTCGATGGTCGAAGCGGCGCCCATCGGCTTGCTCGCCGTGGGGTTGGCAGCCGGGGTCGGCGCCGTGCTGGGTTTGCGCAAGGGGGTGGTGCGCTACCGTGCGGCGTTGTTCATCGCGGCCCTCGGGGTCATCGCGGCACCGCTCGGCCTGATGCTGGCGCACCGTCTGCCCAATACGCCATTGGCGTTGGTGTTCGCTGGCGTGTTGGTCTATGCCTGCCAGCGCATTTGGCGCAAAGCCGGCCGTGAACTGCGCGGCGAACCGGCCTGCGGTGAGCGCCAGATCATGCCCTGCGTGCTCAACCCGTTGCAGGGGCGCTTACGCTGGACCCTGCCCTGTGCTCGCGCGCTGGCGTTTACCGGTGTGCTGTCTGGGCTGCTGTCCGGCCTGCTGGGCGTCGGTGGCGGCTTCGTCATCATTCCGGCCCTGAACCGCTACACCAACCTGGACATGAAGAGCATCGTAGCCACTTCCCTGGCGGTGATCGCCCTGGTATCCACAGGCAGCGTGGTCAGCGCCAGCCTGGCCGGTGTCATGCACTGGGCAGTGGGCGCGCCGTTTGCTGTCGGGGCTGTGTTGGGTCTGCTGCTGGCCCGGCCCCTGGCGAGTAAGCTGGCCGGGCCACGCCTGCAGCAGTTATTTGCCGTGACGGGGATCGGCGCTGCATTGCTGTTGGCGGGCAAGGCGCTACTCGGCTAGCAGTTCGTCCTGCTCCGCGTTGCACAAGGCCAGCAGGTAGTCCCAGACCACCCGCAGGCGCACCGACTTGTGTAGCTCCCGTCGGGTGCAGATCCAGTAGCTGCGCTGGATGGTTTCACTGGGCAGCACCCGCACCAGCGAGGGGTCATGGCGGGCCATGTAATTGGGCAGCACGGCAATGCCCAGCCCGGCGCGTGCGGCATGCTGCTGGGCGATCACGCTGGTGCTTCGGAACACCACGTTGGGCGCCCGGCAGAAACTGTTGAGAAACAGCAGCTCTTGGCTGAACAGCAGATCGTCGACATAGCCGATCCAGCTATGCCGGGCCAGGTCCTCACGGTTGCGCAGCGGCGGCGCCCGATCCAGGTACGCCTGGCTGGCGTACAGCGCCAGGCGGTAGTCGGTGAGTTTGCGAGTGATCAGCAGGTCTGCGCTGGGTCGCTCCAGGTGGATGCTGATCTCTGCTTCCCGGTTGAGGATGCTGACGAACCGCGGCACCGCCACCAGTTCCACTTCCAGCCCCGGGTAGCGCTCGAACAGGGCGTTCATACGTGGGGTGAAGAACATGATGCCGATGCCCTCGGTGACCCCCAGTCGGATCTTGCCCAATGGCGTGATGGCCTGGGTGATCTCTTCCTGAGCGAGCAAGGCCACATTCTCCATGGCTTCGGCATGCTTGAGCAGAGCCTGTCCGGACGGCGTGAGTTCATAACCCTGAGCGTGCTGGACGAACAGCGCAGTACCCAGGCTCTGCTCGATGCTCTCGATATGCCGAGCCACGGTGCTGTGGGTGGTGTTGAGGCGTTTGGCGGCGCTGAGCAAACGGCCGCTGCGCTGCAACTCGAGGAAAAACCGCAGATCGTTCCAGTCGAACATGCTGATCCTTTTGGCTGTTCGCGCTGGCCCTTTCGCGGGTAAACCCGCTCCGACAGGTTCTCCGCCGATCCTGAGTTCGGCGATAACCTATGGGAGCGGGTTTACCCGTGAAGGGCCGGCTCAGGTATAGCGCTGTGCTAAAACGCACAGCGGCTGCGCGAAATCTCGTGTTTCGTCCTCGAAATTAATCAATAAGATGGTCAGGGACAAGAATAAAAATCAGGCGCGAGGTTTCACATGCCATCAGCCGATTCAGTCTTCGACTATGTGGTCGTCGGTGCCGGTCCAGCCGGTTGCCTGCTGGCCAACCGCTTGTCCGCCGACCCGTCCTGCCGCGTGCTGCTGCTCGAAGCGGGTGGCCGCGACAACTACCCCTGGATTCACATTCCCGTCGGTTACCTCTACTGCATCGGCAACCCACGCACCGACTGGTGCTTCAAGACCGAGGCGCAGCCAGGCTTGGGTGGTCGCAGCCTGGGGTATCCCCGGGGCAAGGTGTTGGGTGGGTGCTCCTCGATCAACGGCATGATCTACATGCGCGGCCAGGCAGCCGACTACGACCGCTGGGCCGAACAAGGCAATGACGGCTGGGCGTGGAAGGATGTGTTGCCGTTGTTCAAGGCCAGCGAGTGTCACTTCGCCGGTGCCAGCGACAGCCATGGCGCCGAGGGCGAATGGCGTGTCGAACAGCAGCGCTACAGCTGGCCGATCCTCGATGCCTTCCGCGATGCGGCCGAGCAGAGCGGCATCGCCAAGGTGGCGGATTTCAATACCGGCGACAACGCAGGTTGTGGATACTTTCAGGTCAATCAACGCAGCGGTGTGCGTTGGAACGCCTCCAAGGCCTTCCTCCGGCCGGTGCAAGGGCGTCCGAACCTCACGGTGCTCACCGGTGTTCAGGTCGATCAGATCATCCTCGAAAATGCTCGGGCCTCAGCGGTCAAGGCCCGCTGGCAAGGGGCCTGGCAGGCATTCAAGGCGCGCCGGGAGATCATTCTGTGCGCCGGTTCGGTCGGCTCGCCTGGCATCCTGCAGCGCTCTGGCATCGGGCCGCGCAAGTTGCTCGAGGGGTTGGGCATCGGGGTTCGTCATGAGCTGCCGGGTGTGGGCGGCAACCTGCAGGACCACCTGCAACTGCGCCTGATCTACCAGATCCGCAACACCCGCACGCTCAATCAGATGGCCAACAGTCTATGGGGCAAGATGGGCATGGGCCTGCGCTACCTCTATGACCGCAGTGGCCCGTTGGCCATGGCGCCAAGCCAGCTGGGTGCCTTCGTGCGTTCGGGCCCTGAGCAGGCCACCGCCAACCTGCAATACCACGTACAACCCTTGTCGCTGGAGCGCTTCGGCGAGCCGCTGCACCGCTTCCCGGCGTTCACCGCCTCGGTCTGCAACCTGCGCCCGGTCAGCCGTGGGCGCATCGATATCCGCAGCGCGGACATGCTTGCTGCGCCATTGATCGATCCCAATTACCTGAGTGATCCGCAAGACCTCAAAGTCGCCGCCGATGCCATTCGCATCACTCGGCGCATCGTTCAGGCCCCTGCCCTGGCAGCATTCGATCCGCGTGAGTACCTGCCAGGCCCGGCACTGCAGACTGAACAACAATTGCACGAGGCTGCCGGCAAGATCGGCACCACTATCTTCCATCCCGTGGGCACCTGCCGCATGGGCAGCGGCCCACTGGACGTTGTGGATAACCAGCTGCGCGTTCATGGCGTGCCGGGCCTTCGGGTAGCCGATGCCTCGATCATGCCGCAGATCGTTTCGGGCAATACCTGCTCACCCACGTTGATGATCGCCGAGAAGGCGGCGCAACTGATCCTCAAGGGGGCTCTCACCCAGACCAACCTCAGCGACACCGCGATACCGACGCCCTGACCCGGGTGCGTGCAACACCGGCGGCTTGCGGTCAGAGGCCGCCGACAGTGGAAAACAACAATAATCACTGTGGCCTGCGGGCCGAGGACAGCAACGATGTCGGATTACATCCAAGAGCAAGGTACGGCTGCCAGCACGGTCAGCCGACGTGAGGAACGTAAGATCATTTTCGCGTCATCCCTCGGGACGGTGTTCGAGTGGTATGACTTTTTTCTCTATGGCGCATTGGCGGCGGTGATCAGCAAGCAGTTTTTTGCAGGGGTCAACGACACCACGGCGTTCATCTTCGCGCTTATGGCCTTTGCAGCCGGCTTTCTGGTCCGCCCGTTCGGCGCGCTGGTCTTCGGCCGCCTGGGTGACATGATCGGGCGCAAGTACACCTTCCTGGTGACCATCGTGCTGATGGGCCTGTCGACCTTCGCCGTTGGTCTATTGCCCACCTATGCCAGCATCGGCATCGCCGCACCCATCATCTTGGTGGTGCTGCGCATGCTTCAGGGCCTGGCTCTGGGCGGTGAGTATGGCGGCGCAGCAACCTACGTCGCCGAGCATGCACCGCCTGGCAAGCGTGGTTTTCATACCGGGTTCATCCAGTCCACCGCAACGCTTGGTTTGCTGCTTTCGCTGGTCGTCGTGCTGGGCAGCCGCTACATCAGTGGTGACCAATTCGAGGCTTGGGGCTGGCGGTTGCCATTCCTGTTGTCGATCTTCCTGCTGGCGATCTCCACGTGGATCCGCATGAGCATGGAAGAGTCGCCCGCCTTCGTGAAGATGAAGGCCCAAGGCAAGGTCAGCAAATCGCCGATCCGCGAATCTTTCACCTCCTGGCCGAACCTCAAGGTCGTGTTGACCGCTCTGTTCAGTATCAACGCCGGCCAGGCCGTGACCTTCTACACGGCGCAGTTCTATGTGCTGTTCTTCCTGACTCAGATGCTCAAGATGGACCCGGCCCAGGCCAATACCCTGCTGATCATCAGCGTGGTGATTGGTGCGCCGTTCTTCGTGTTCTTCGGCTGGTTGTCCGACCGAGTGGGGCGTAAGCCGATCCTGATGATCGGCCTGCTACTGGCCACGGTGCTGTACTTCCCGATGTTCAAGGCGCTGAGCCACTACGCCAACCCACAAATCGATGCGGCCAGCCGGCAGGCGCCGATCGTCGTTACGGCCGATCCACAAGGCTGCACATTCCAGTTCGACCCGGTGGGCAAGGCTCGTTTCGACAGCCCTTGCGACAAGGTCAAGACGTTCCTGGTCAAGCAAGGCCTGCCGTACAGCTCGGTGGATGCGCCAGCGGGATCTGCGGTGCAGGTCTCCATCGGCGAGCAGCGCATCGATGGGTTTGACGAGGCGGCCATGCGCTCGGCCATCGAGCAGGCTGGCTACCCGGCCAAGGCGGATCCCGCGAGCGTCAACCAGGTGATGGTGGTGGTGCTGATCGTCGCCATGATCCTGATTGCCACCATGACCTATGGGCCTCTGGCGGCAGTAATGGTCGAGCTGTTCCCGACCCGCATCCGCTACACCTCCATGTCCCTGCCGTATCACATTGGCAATGGCTGGTTCGGTGGCTTCCTGCCGACCGTGTCGTTCGCCTTGGTGGTGTACACCGGGGATATCTTCTATGGGCTGTGGTACCCGGTGCTGATTACCGGGGTGAGTCTGGTGGTGGGGTTGTTCTGCCTGAAAGAGACCAAGGATGTGGATATCGACAAGGTCTAGTGCCTGGCCTTGGTCGCGCGCAGGGTATTTTGCGGGAGCGGGTTTATCCGCTCCCGCAAGTCTTCACGCTATCAGCGGTGCTGCGGACACAAAAAAACCGGCGTAAAAGCCGGTTTTTTTATGCTGCGAAAAAACTTATGCACGATTTCCAAGAAAAGGTCATACAAAGAAATAAGCTTTTAAATCAATTACTTAAGTAGCATTTCGAGGTAATGATCCAAAACTTGCTCACAAGTTATCCACAGATCGTCAAACATTGTGTTCCGCCTGGCTTTCCGCCACCGGCGGCAGCGATCCCATGGCCCGCTGTGCCGCCTCGTTCCAGGCCTGGGCGCGGTCGTTGAGCTCTGCGATCGCCCGCGGGCCAGTGCCCACCGGGTACATCGGCTCGCCGATCACCACTTCGATGGTCCCCGGGCGCTTGCCCCAACCTTCACGTGGCCAGAACTTGCCTGCATTGTGCGCGATCGGCAGCACCGGCAGCCCGGCATTTACCGCCAGGGCGGTGCCGCCTCGGGAAAACTTTCCGATCTGTCCGTGGGGGACCCGGGTGCCCTCGGGGAAGATCAGTACCCACACGCCCTGCTTGAGCAGCTCGTCGCCCTTGCTGGCGACTTGGCGCAGGGCCTCCTTCGGGTTTTTCCGGTCGATGGCGATCGGGCGAAGCATCGCCATTGCCCAACCAAAGAACGGCACGTACAGCAGCTCACGCTTGAGCACCTGGCTCAGCGGTGAAAAATAGGCGGACAGGAAGAACGTCTCCCAGGTGCTCTGGTGGTTGGACAGAATCACGCAGGGCTCCTTGGGCACATTCTCGGCGCCGGTGACCTTGTAGCGAATGCCCAAGATCACCCGTGCCAGGAATACGGCGCAGCGGCACCAGTAAACATTGATGAACCGGTAGCGCTTGTGGAACGGCAGAAACGGTGCGACGAAGAAACTCAGCGAGCACCACAGCAGCGAACTGGTGCCCAACAGCAGGTAAAAAAGAAAGATTCTGATCGCCTGCAGGATCGACATAGTGGCATGTACCGTTGCGGGGCCTGCCCGCCTAAGGAAAAGTGCGCCACAGCGGGCGCACTACTTAAATTAGTTCTCTGGCGATGGCTGCCAGATCGTCGAAAATCAAAGTGTTTTGCGGAACGCCTTTTTCCAGCGTCCTTTGTCCTTTGCCGGTCTTCACCAGCACAGGTTGTGCATCGACGGCCAGGGCGGCCTCCAGGTCACCTTTGCTGTCGCCGACAAACCAGACGCCAGCCAGATCGACCTGATAATGCTCGGCAATCGCCCGCAGCATGCCAGGCTTGGGTTTGCGGCAATCGCAACCGTCGTCCGGGCCGTGCGGGCAATGCACGATGTAACCCACCTCTCCCCCTTGCTCGGCCACTAGCGCGCGCAGGCGTGCATGCATGGCCTCCAGGGTCGCCAGCGGATAATAGCCGCGGGCGATGCCGGACTGGTTGGTGGCCACGGCCACCGTCCAGCCCGCCTTGCTCAACTGCGCGATGGCCTCGATCGAGCCCGGAATGGGAATCCATTCATCCAGCGACTTGATGTAGGCGTCGGAGTCGTGGTTGATCACTCCGTCTCGATCAAGAATCAGCAGTTTCAAGGCTTACCCCAGCAGCGAGATGTCGGCCACGCCCAGGAACAGGCCGCGCAGGCGGCTGAGCAGGGCATAACGGTTGGCGCGGACCTTGGCATCTTCGGCGTTGACCATCACCGCCTCGAAGAAGGCGTCGACCGGATCACGCAGGGCGGCCAGGCGGGCCAGCGACTCGCTGTACTGACGCGCGGCAGCCATCGGTTGCACGGCTTGGTCGGCCTGCTGGATGGCCGAATACAGGGAGAACTCGTTGGCATTGTCGAAGTACTTGGGCTCGACGTGCTCGGCGATGGCGCCTTCGGCTTTGCTCAGCAGGTTCGACACGCGCTTGTTCACCGCGGCCAGGGCTTCGGCTTCAGGCAGCTTGCGGAAGGCCTGCACGGCCTGCACGCGCTGATCGAAGTCCAGGGCAGAGCCCGGCTTGAGGGCACGCACCGAGAGGTAGGTGGCGACGTCGATGCCTTCGTCTTCGTAGCGCGCGCGCAGGCGGTCGAAGATGAACTCCAGCACCTGCTCGGACAGGCCGGCGGCCTTGACCTTGGCACCGTACTGCTTGACGGCGAATTCGACCGCGGTGGTCAAATCCAGGTCCAGCTGCTTCTCGATCAGGATGCGCAGCACGCCCAGCGCTGCACGGCGCAGCGCGTAGGGGTCCTTGCTGCCGGTCGGCAGCATGCCGATGCCGAAGATGCCGACCAAGGTGTCGAGCTTGTCGGCGATGGCCACGGCGGCACCGGTCAGGGTCTGCGGCAGCTCGGCGCCAGCACCGCGCGGCATGTACTGCTCGTTCAGCGCCAGGGCCACGTCTTCCGGCTCGCCATCGTTCTGAGCGTAGTAGTAGCCGGCAACGCCTTGCATCTCAGGGAATTCGCCGACCATCTCGGTGGCCAGGTCGCACTTGGACAGCAGGCCTGCGCGGCCTGCGCGCTGGGCATTGCCGCCAATCAGCGGAGCGATGAACGCAGCTAGCTTGGAAACGCGCTCGGCCTTGTCGTAGACAGTGCCCAGCTGAGCCTGGAAGACCACGTTCTTCAGGCGCTCGTTGAAGGTTTCCAGCGGCTGTTTCTTGTCCTGCTTGAAGAAGAACTCGGCGTCGGTCAGGCGCGGACGCACGACCTTCTCGTTGCCCAGCACGATCTGCTTCGGATCACGGCTCTCGACGTTGGCCACGGTGATGAAGCGCGGCAGCAGCTTGCCTTCGCTGTCCAACAGGCAGAAGTACTTCTGGTTGTCCTGCATGGTGGTGATCAAGGCTTCCTGCGGCACTTCCAGGAAACGCTCCTCGAAGGAGCACACCAGCGGCACAGGCCATTCGACCAGAGCGGTCACTTCGTCCAGCAGCGCCGGCGGCACGACAGCTGTGCCTTCCTGCTGCATTGCCAGCTCCGCGGTGCGCTTGGCGATCAGCTCGCGACGCTCGGCGAAGTCGGCCAGCACGTAGGCCTTGCGCAGGTCTTCGACGTAGTTGGCCGGGGTGGTGATGACCACGTTTTCCGGGTGGTGGAAGCGGTGGCCACGGGATTCGCGACCGGCTTTCTGGGCCAGGAGGGTGCATTCGACGACCTGGTCGCCGAGCAGCATCACCAACCACTGGGTCGGACGCACGAACTCTTCACGGCTGGCGCCCCAGTGCATGCGCTTGGGGATCGGCAGATCGTTGAGCGAGTCTTCGACAATGGTTGGCAGCAGGCTGGCGGTGGCCTTGCCTGGAATGTGCTGCGAGAAGCGCAGCTTTGCACCGCTCTGGTCGATCTCAGCCAGGTCGACGCCGCATTTCTTGGCGAAGCCCAGGGCGGCCTGGGTCGGGTTGCCCTCGGCGTCGAAGGCGGCCTGGCGGGGCGGGCCGTCGATGTTGATGCTGCGGTCAGGCTGCTGCACGTCCAGTTGGCGGATCAGCACGGCCAGACGGCGCGGGGCAGCATAGACCTGCTTGCCGGTGTAGTTCAGGCCGGCGGCCTGCAGGCCTTTCTCGATGCCGGCCAGGAAGGCGTCGCCGAGGCTGGCGAGGGCCTTCGGTGGCAGCTCTTCGGTGCCCAGTTCGACCAGAAAATCTTGAGCACTCATTGTGCAGCCTCCAGCTTAGCCAACACTTCGTCACGCAGTTCAGGGGTCGCCATCGGGAAGCCCAGGCGTGCGCGGGCTTGCAGATAGCTTTGCGCCACGTCCCGGGCGAGGGTACGCACGCGCAGGATGTAGCGCTGACGCTCGGTCACCGAGATGGCGCGGCGGGCGTCGAGCAGGTTGAAGGTGTGGGACGCCTTCAGGACCATTTCGTAGGTCGGCAGCGGCAGGTCCAGCTTGATCAGGCGGTTGGCTTCGCTTTCGTAGAAGTCGAACAGCTCGAACAGTTTCTCGACGTTGGCGTGCTCGAAGTTGTAAGTCGACTGTTCCACTTCGTTCTGGTGGAACACGTCGCCATAGGTGACCTTGCCGAACGGGCCGTCGGCCCAGACCAGGTCATAGACCGAGTCCACGCCCTGGATGTACATGGCCAGACGCTCCAGGCCATAGGTGATTTCACCGGTAACGGGGAAGCACTCGATGCCACCGACCTGCTGGAAGTAGGTGAACTGGGTCACTTCCATGCCGTTGAGCCAGATTTCCCAACCCAGGCCCCAGGCGCCGAGGGTCGGCGATTCCCAGTTGTCTTCGACGAAACGGATGTCGTGGACCAGCGGGTCCAGGCCGATCGCCTTCAGCGAGCCGAGGTACAGCTCCTGGAAGTTGGCCGGGTTCGGCTTGAGCACCACCTGGAACTGGTAGTAATGCTGCAGGCGGTTGGGGTTTTCGCCATACCGTCCGTCGGTTGGGCGACGGCTAGGCTGCACATAGGCGGCGTTCCAGGTTTCCGGGCCGACGGCGCGCAGGAAAGTGGCGGTATGGAAAGTGCCGGCGCCTACTTCCATATCGTAGGGCTGAAGCACCACACAACCTTGCTCCGCCCAGTATTGCTGCAGGGCGAGGATGAGGTCTTGGAAGGTACGCACGGCTGGCGTAGGCTGGCTCACGAAATTCACCTGTATCTGGGGATGCGGATGTAAAGAGCGGGAGTATAACCCGATTCGCCTCGCCCTCTACCCATGGAATGGAGCCTTATGCCACGCTGCTTCTGGTGTACCGACGATCCGTTGTACCAGGCCTATCACGACCAGGAGTGGGGAACGCCTCAGCGTGACCCGGCGTTGCTCTTCGAGATGCTTTTACTCGAAGGGTTCCAGGCCGGGCTTTCGTGGATCACGGTATTGAAGAAACGCGAGCGCTACCGCGAGGTACTGCATGGCTTCGACCCGGTGAAGCTGTCACAGATGAGCGACGAGCGGATCGAAGAGCTGATGCTCGACGCGGGGATCATCCGCAATCGCCTCAAGCTCAAGGCCGCGCGGCGCAATGCCCAGGCCTGGCTGGCTGTGGATAACCCGGCCGAGTGGTTGTGGTCGTTCGTCGGTGGCGCGCCCAGGATCAACCACTTCAAGACGCGCGGCGAGGTGCCAGCGGTTACCGACGAGGCCCGGGCCATGAGCAAGGCCCTGCAGAAGGCCGGCTTCACGTTCGTCGGGCCGACCATCTGCTACGCCTTCATGCAGGCCACCGGCATGGTCATGGACCACACCACCGACTGTGATCGCTACGCCGCGTTGCTGCGCTGAAGCGTTACAATGCCCGCCTTGCAGAAATAAGGAATCCGGCTGTGGAAAAATTCAAAGGCGCCCTGATGGTCGGGGTGCTGCGACTGTTCGCCAAGCTGCCCTGGGGCGCAGTGCAGCGGGTCGGCGCGGGTATCGGCTGGCTCATGTGGAAGATCCCCAACGGTTCGCGCAATGTGGTGCGCATCAACCTGGCCAAATGCTTCCCGGAAATGAACCCGGCCGAGCGCGAGCAACTCGTGGGCCGTGCACTGAAGGACATCGGCAAGTCCTTCGTCGAAAGCGCCTGCGCCTGGATCTGGCCTCCCCAGCGCTCGCTGGAGCTGATCAAGGAAGTGCATGGCCTGGAGGTCCTGGAGCAGGCCCTGGCCTCGGGCAAGGGCGTTGTGGGCATCACCAGTCACTTGGGCAATTGGGAGGTGTTGAACCACTTCTATTGCAGCCAGTGCAAACCGATCATCTTCTACCGCCCACCTAAGCTCAAAGCTGTGGATGATTTGCTGCGCGAGCAGCGGGTGCAGATGGGTAACCGCGTGGCGCCTTCGACCAAGGAAGGCATCCTCAGCGTGATCAAGGAAGTGCGTCGGGGCGGTCAGGTGGGAATTCCGGCCGACCCGGAGCCGGCCGAGTCCGCCGGAGTGTTCGTGCCATTTCTCGGCACCCAGGCGTTGACCAGCAAGTTCGTGCCCAACATGCTGGCGGGCGGCAAGGCGGTAGGCGTGTTCCTGCATGCGCTGCGTCTGCCGGATGGCTCTGGCTTCAAGGTGTTCCTGGAAGCTGCGCCCGAGGAGATGTACAGCGAGGATGTGACCGTGGCGGCCGCCGCCATGAGCAAGGTCGTCGAGCGTTACGTACGCGAGTATCCAAGCCAGTACATGTGGAGCATGAAGCGCTTCAAGAAGCGTCCGGCGGGCGAAGCGCGCTGGTATTGAGTTATCCACCGCCGCTGGAACAGGCTCCATACAACTCTGCCTGTTTCAGCAGGGCCCCTGTGGGAGCGGGTTTACCCGCCCCCATAGGGACCGCGTCAACCTGCTGCCTTGTCGAGTTTCTTCAGGAACACCGCCATCTCCTTCTCGGCCTGCTTGTCCCCGTGGGCCTGCGCCGCCGCGATCCCCTCCTCCCAGGCCTTGCGCGCCGCCGCCAGGTCGCCCTGTAGCTGGTAGGCCTTGCCCAGCAGCTTCCAGGCCGCCGAGTACTTCGGATCGTGCTCCACGCAGCGCGCCAAGTGCACCGCCGCCTCGGCACCGTTGCCTTCATCGAGCCACGCCTTGCCCAGGCCAAAGCGTAGCAGGGCGTTATCCACACCCTTGGCCAGCATCTTTTCCAGCGATTCGCGCATGCCGTTTTCTCCTTAGAAGAAACTCAGGCCGACGTGGAACAGCTTTTCCACGTCACGGATGTGCTTTTTATCCACAACGAACAGGATCACATGATCACCCGCTTCGATCACTGTGTCGTCGTGGGCGATCAGCACTTGCTCGTCGCGGATGATCGCGCCGATGGTCGTGCCTGGCGGTAGGGCGATGTCTTCGATGGCCTTGCCGATCACTTTGCTCGACTTGGCATCGCCATGCGCGACCGCCTCGATGGCCTCCGCCGCGCCCCTGCGCAGCGAGTGCACGCTGACGATGTCGCCGCGGCGCACGTGGGCCAACAGCGTACCGATGGTAGCCAGCTGCGGGCTGATGGCGATGTCGATATCGCCGCCCTGGACCAGGTCGACATAGGCCGGGTTGTTGATGATGGTCATCACCTTGCGTGCACCCAGGCGCTTGGCCAGCAACGAGGACATGATATTGGCCTCATCGTCGTTGGTCAGGGCCAGGAAGATGTCGGCGTCGGCGATGTTCTCCTCGAGCATCAGGTCCTTGTCCGAGGCGCTGCCCTGCAGCACCACGGTGCTTTCCAGGGTGTCGGAGAGATGGCGGCAGCGGGTCGGGCTCATCTCGATGATCTTCACCTGGTAACGGCTTTCGATGGCCTCGGCCAAGCGTTCGCCGATCTGCCCGCCCCCGGCGATGACCACGCGCTTGTTGCTTTCATCGATGCGGCGCAGCTCGCCCATCACCGCGCGGATGTCCTTGCGCGCGGCAATGAAGAAGACTTCGTCGTCGGCTTCGATCACCGTATCGCCTCGCGGCGTGATGGGGCGGTCGCGACGGAAGATGGCCGCCACACGGGTATCGACGTTGGGCATGTGGGCGCGGATCTGGCGCAGTTGCTGGCCCACCAGTGGCCCGCCGTAATAGGCCTTGACCGCCACCAGTTGCGCCTTGCCGTCGGCGAAGTCGATCACCTGCAGGGAGCCGGGGTGCTCGATCAGGCGTTTGATGTAGTTGGTCACCACCTGTTCCGGGCTGATCAGCACATCCACCGGGATGTGGTCGTTGTCGAACAGCTCTTCACGAGTCAGGTAGGCCGACTCGCGCACCCGGGCGATCTTGGTCGGGGTGTGGAACAGCGAATAGGCCACCTGGCAGGCGACCATGTTGGTCTCGTCGCTGTTGGTTACCGCCACCAGCATGTCGGCGTCGTCGGCGCCGGCCTGGCGCAGCACCGTGGGCAGCGAGCCGCGGCCTTGCACGGTGCGGATGTCCAGGCGGTCGCCCAGGTCGCGCAGGCGGTCGCCGTCGGTGTCGACCACGGTGATGTCGTTGGCTTCGCTGGCCAGGTGCTCTGCCAGCGTGCCGCCCACCTGCCCTGCGCCGAGGATGATGATCTTCATCCGCTACTCCTAGTCCTTGTGCTTATCCGCGCGAGGCGGCGATCTTGATCAGCTTGGCATAGTAGAAGCCGTCGTGGCCGCCCTCCTGGGCCAGCAGCTGGCGGCCGTGGGGCTGGCGCAGGCCGGCCTCGAGTGCCAGGTCCAGCTCGCGGGCACCGGGGGTGCGGGCGAGGAAGGCCTCGATCACTTCGGTGTTTTCGGTCGGCAGGCTCGAACAGGTGGCGTAGACCAGCATGCCGCCGACTTCGAGGGTCGGCCACAGGGCATCGAGCAGCTCGCCTTGCAGCGCGGCCAGGGCCGGGATGTCGTCAGCCTGGCGGGTCAGCTTGATGTCCGGGTGGCGACGGATGACGCCGGTGGCCGAGCAGGGCGCGTCGAGCAGGATGCGCTGGAACGGCTTGCCGTCCCACCAACTGGCGGTGTCGCGGGCATCGCAGGCGATCAGCTGGGCGTCCAGCTGCAGGCGGTCGAGGTTCTCGCGCACCCGCGCCAGGCGCTTGGCTTCCAGGTCGATGGCGACCACTTCGGCCAACCCGGCTTCGGCTTCGAGCAGGTGGCAGGTCTTGCCGCCAGGGGCGCAGCAGGCGTCCAGCACGCGCTGGCCGGGCGCCAGTTCCATGAGGTCGGCGGCCAGTTGCGCGGCCTCGTCCTGCACGCTGACCCAGCCCTCGGCAAAGCCTGGCAGGCCGCGCACGTCACAGGCTTCGGCCAGCAGGATGCCATCGCGACTGTATTGGCAAGGGCTGGCGCTGATGCCGGTCTCGGTCAACAGCGCCAGGTAGGCGTCACGGCTGTGGTGGCGGCGGTTGACCCGCAGGATCATCGGCGGATGGGCGTTGTTGGCAGCGCAAATCGCTTCCCACTGCTGCGGCCAGCATGCCTTGAGCGCCTTTTGCAGCCAACGTGGGTGAGCGGTGCGCACCACCGGGTCGCGCTCCATGTCGGCGAGCAGTGCCTCGCCTTCACGCTGGGCGCGGCGCAGCACGGCATTGAGCAAGCCTTTGGCCCACGGCTTCTTGAGCTTGTCGGCGCAACCGACGGTTTCGCCAATGGCGGCGTGGGCCGGAATGCGGGTGTAGAACAGCTGGTACAGGCCGACCAGCAGCAAGGCCTGAACATCGGCATCGGCGGCCTTGAAGGGCTTTTGCAGCAGCTGGGCGGCCAACAGATCCAGGCGCGGCTGCCAGCGGGCGGTACCGAAGGCCAGGTCCTGGACCAGGCCGCGATCACGCTCCTCGACCTTGTCCAGTTGCGCGGGCAACGAGCTGTTGAGCGAGGCCTTGCCGCTGAGCACGGCGGCCAAGGCACGGGCGGCGGCCAGGCGAGGATTCATTGGCCGAGTACCTTACCGCTAGCGAACTTCTCGCGGCGGCTGTTGAACAGGTCGCTGAAGGCCAGCGGCTTGCCGCCCGGCAGTTGCAGGCGGGTCAGGCTCAGGGCGCCTTCGCCGCAGGCGACCACCAGGCCATCCTTGCTGGCGGAAAGGATCTCGCCAGGGTTGCCCTTGCCTGTGGACAACTGCGCAGCCAGGACCTTGACGCTCTCGCCGTCCAGGGTGCTGTGGCACACCGGCCACGGGTTGAAAGCGCGGATCAGACGCTCCAGCTCTATGGCTGGGCGTTTCCAGTCGATGCGTGCTTCGTCTTTGTTCAGCTTGTGGGCGTAGGTGGCCAGAGCGTCATCCTGAACCTCACCTTGCAAGCTGCCGTCTGCCAGGCCTGCAATGGCCTGCACCACGGCGCCTGGGCCCATCTGGGCGAGGCGGTCGTGCAGGGTGCCGCCGGTGTCCTCGGCGCTGATCGGGGTCACGACCTTGAGCAGCATGGGGCCGGTGTCCAGGCCGGCCTCCATGCGCATCACGGTCACGCCGCTTTCGGCATCGCCGGCTTCGACTGCCCGCTGGATAGGCGCGGCGCCGCGCCAGCGCGGCAGCAGAGAGGCGTGGCTGTTGATGCAGCCCAGGCGCGGGATATCCAGCACCACCTGAGGCAGGATCAAGCCGTAGGCGACTACCACCATCAGGTCTGGCTTGAGCGCGGCAAGCTCCGCCTGGGCCTCGGCGTTGCGCAGGCTCTGCGGTTGGTACACCGGGATGGCGTTTTCAACGGCCAGCTGCTTGACCGCCGAGGGCATGAGTTTCTGGCCACGGCCAGCCGGACGGTCGGGCTGGGTGTAGACGGCCACTACTTCGTAGGGGCTGTCGAGCAGGGCTTTGAGGTGTTCGGCGGCAAACTCTGGGGTGCCTGCGAAGACGATGCGCATGGAGTTCTCGCTTTGAAAAAGAAAAAGGCTTGCCGAAGCAAGCCTTCTGGAAGGTGGGGATCAGGCTTGCTGGCGGTGCTGCTTTTCCAGCTTCTTCTTGATCCGGTCGCGTTTGAGCTGTGACAGGTAGTCGACGAACAGCTTGCCGTTGAGGTGATCGAACTCGTGTTGCACGCACACTGCCAGCAGGCCTTCGCATTCCAGCTCGAACGGCTTGCCGTCGCGGTCCTGGGCCTTGACCCGTACACGCAGGGGACGGTCGACGTTCTCGTAGAAGCCCGGCACCGACAGGCAGCCTTCCTGGTACTGGCCCATGTCGTGGGTCAGCTCTTCGACGCTGGGGTTGATGAAGACGCGCGGCTCGCTGCGGTCTTCGCTGAGGTCCATGACCACGACCTGCTTGTGCACATTGACCTGGGTGGCGGCCAGGCCGATGCCAGGGGCTTCGTACATGGTTTCAAACATGTCGTCGATCAGCTGACGCAGGGCGTCGTCGAACTCCGTCACCGGTTTGGCGATGGTGCGCAGGCGCGGGTCCGGGAATTCGAGAATGTTCAAGATGGCCATAAGGTCAGGCAGTCACTGTGCGTTCGGTTGAAAACTGAGCACACATAATAAAGGGAATCGGGGCATTCGGCACCTGGCAAAGCTCGGCTAGGGTGTGAAAGGACTGCATCAGGTCCATTCCATGGACAGCTTGTCAAAGTATTATCAACAAAGTTATCCACAGGTTGTGCCACGTGGATGACCCCTTGCCGATCAAGGATGATCCGCCATGAACATGCCTGTTGTGCCCGCCTGTCCACCTGCCGAACTCGAGGCGCGTCTGCGTTTGCATCAGCTGCCCGAGGTGGGCCCGCGACGTTTCCACGCCCTGATCGATGCCTTCGGCGATGCCG
The DNA here is from genome assembly GCF_040822035.1 of Pseudomonas guariconensis. Taxonomy (NCBI): domain Bacteria; kingdom Pseudomonadati; phylum Pseudomonadota; class Gammaproteobacteria; order Pseudomonadales; family Pseudomonadaceae; genus Pseudomonas; species Pseudomonas guariconensis. The sequence continues at coordinate 72,893 of NZ_CP162012.1, forward strand.
CTTCGGCCCTCACAGCTCCCGCCAGCGCTTGGCGTGCGCTGGGCTTGCCGGCGGCCTGTGCCGAGGCCCGTCGCAGCGCCGAAGTTCGTGACGGCGCTGCCGCCGCAATGGCCTGGCTAGAGCGTCCGGGCCAGCATTTGCTGATGTGGGACGCCCCTTCGTATCCCGCGCTGCTTGCTGAGACGGACACAGCCCCGCCGCTGCTCTTCGTGGCCGGCGACCCTACATTGCTCGAGCGGCCGCAGCTGGCCGTCGTCGGCAGTCGCCGCGCAACGCCGCCTGCGCTGGACACCGCCAAGGCATTTTCCCGGTGTCTTGCCCAGGCCGGTTTCACCATCACCAGCGGGTTGGCTCTGGGGGTCGATGGTGCCGCTCATCGGGCGGCATTGCAGGCCGGTGGGCACACCATCGGCGTGCTCGGCACGGGTCTGCAAAAACTTTATCCACAGCGCCATCGCGAGCTGGCCCGGGACATGATCGAAGGTGGCAGTGCGCTGGTGTCGGAGTTTCCCTTGGATGCCAATCCGCATGCCGCGAATTTTCCCCGACGCAACCGGATCATCAGCGGTCTGTCGCTAGGAGTGCTAGTGGTCGAGGCGAGTCTGGCCAGTGGTTCGCTGATCACCGCGCGACTGGCGGCCGAGCAAGGCCGGGAGGTGTACGCCATTCCCGGTTCGATCCACCACCCCGGCTCCAAGGGCTGCCACCAGCTGATCCGCGACGGTGCTTTGCTGGTTGAAAGCGTTGAGCAGATCCTCGACAGCCTCAAAGGCTGGCAAAACCTCCCCCCTGCACCTGTGGAAAACTCGGACCACCCATTGCTCGCCCTGCTGCATGCCGCGCCCCAGACCAGCGAAGCCCTGGCCCACAGCAGCGGGCAGCCCCTGGCCCAGGTGCTGGCCAGCCTCACGGAACTGGAGCTGGGTGGGCGGGTGAGCAACGAAGCTGGGCGTTGGTTTGCCCGAAACAGCTAAGTACACTGCGCATCAGGCTTAAATGCGGAGAGACAAAATGGTGAGCAGTTGGCGTGTGCAACAAGCCGCACGTGAGATTCGGGCAGGTGCGGTCATCGCCTATCCGACAGAAGCGGTCTGGGGCTTGGGCTGCGACCCATGGAACGAGGACGCGGTGTATCGCCTGCTGGCGCTCAAGTCGCGGCCTGTGGATAAAGGGCTGATTCTGGTCGCTGACAACATTCGACAGTTCGATTTCCTGTTCGAGGATTTTCCACAGGACTGGATCGACCGCATGGGCAGTACCTGGCCTGGGCCGAACACCTGGCTGGTACCGCACCAGGACCTGTTGCCTGAATGGGTGACCGGGATGCACGACACCGTAGCCCTGCGGGTCAGCGATCACCCCTTGGTGCGCGAGCTGTGCGCGCTGGTCGGGCCGCTGATTTCCACCTCGTGCAACCCAGGCGGGCGCCCGGCGGCCAAGAGCCGGTTGCGGGTGGAGCAGTATTTCCATGGCCAATTGGACCTGGTGCTCGGCGGAGCGCTGGGTGGGCGGAAGAATCCGAGCGTGATTCGCGACCTGGTGACAGGCGAGGTCGTTCGGGCCGGCTGACCCAGGGAGGGCCCGGCGATGGATCGCCACGCGGCCCCTAGGTATTGCAGGACTTTTCTGATTTCCTCCGCCCGGCTGTCCAGCTGGAATTTAGGGAAATACCCTACCTATCCGTCAGCTGCCGTCACCTTCCGGCAGGGAACCCATGCCTCTAGGCTCCAGACCGTCGCCAAACAACTTGGTGATCGGGTGTGGTAACCCGGCAGTCTAGGTTCTCCGTGGCAGTCCATGGCGGCTGTGCGCGGGAGGCTTTCGAGCCTGCCGGATTGGGAACCGCCGGTTTACCACCCTGCGTACAGCTGCCACCTAATTCGTGTGGTAACGGATTGAGTGCTGGCGCCAACAGGTAGGTTCCCATGAAAAAGCTTGTCCCTGATCCACCTCTACCCAACACCACATCTCGCCCTTTCGGCCGCTGCGACGCCGGTCATCCTCCCCTCTTCTCCACAAACCGTAACATCTCTGCCCACGACGCCCTCGTCCACGTAGCGCTTTACCTGCGCTGCGCCTACGAGACTGGCCTGCAGGCACTCGAACACCTGCACGAGTCAGGCCGCGGCATGTACTGGTCGAACCTGCACGCGATTGAAATGGCAGAGGGCTTGGTGGAGGCGATGCTCGATGGCATCGAGTCGGCGCCGGCAACCATCAGGACCGCCGGCTAAGCGGTGGGCGCTGTGGGAGCGGGTAAAACCGCTCCCCACCGGTGGCGTTCTGAATCAACCCACCGCGTAACGGCCTCGGATCAGGGCAGCAGCACAGTCGAGCCAACGGTTCTGCGTGCCGACAGCTCCGTCTGGGCCTTGGCCGCTTCGCTCAGCGGATACCGCTGCTGGATATCCACAACCAACTTGCCGCTGCTGATCATGCCGAACAAATCGTCGGCCATGGCCTGGGTGTTCTCGGCATTGTTGGCGTAGCTACCCAAGGTCGGGCGGGTCACGTACAGCGAGCCCTTCTGCGAGAGGATCCCAAGGTTCACCCCGGTCACTGCGCCCGACGCGTTGCCGAAGCTCACCATCAAGCCGCGTGGACGCAGGCAGTCCAGCGAAGTGAGCCAGGTGTCGGCGCCCACACCGTCATAGACCACCGCGCACTTCTGGCCGTCGGTCAGCTCCAGCACGCGCTTGGCCACGTCCTCATGGCTGTAATCGATGGTCGCCCAGGCGCCCAGAGCCTTGGCGCGTTCGGCTTTTTCGGCGGAACTGACCGTGCCGATCAGCTTGGCACCCAGGGCTTTCGCCCACTGGCAGGCCAATGAGCCCACGCCACCGGCAGCAGCATGGAACAGGATGAAATCGCCCGGTTGCACGGCGTAGGTCTGCTTGAGCAGGTATTGGGTGGTCAGGCCCTTGAGCATCACTGCGGCGGCCTGTTCGAAGCTGATGGCCTCCGGCAACATGACCACGTTGGCCTCTGGCAGGGTGTGCACCTCGCTATAGGCGCCCAGCGGCCCGCCGGCATAAGCCACGCGATCGCCCACTTTCAGCCGGCTGACGCCTTCGCCGACCGCGTCGATCACGCCGGCAGCTTCGGTGCCCAGGCCTGAGGGCAGCGCGGGCGGCGCGTACAGGCCGCTGCGAAAATAGGTGTCGATGAAGTTCAGCCCGATCGCGTGGTTGCGCACGCGGACTTGTTGCGGGCCCGGAGGAGCGGGTTCGAACTCGACCAGCTGCAGGACTTCCGGGCCGCCGTGCTGGTTGAACTGGATACGCTTGGCCATCTCACACTCCGTTGTCTGGGAATCGGGAAGGCCTTCTATCGGACGCCTTTGCTTGATCGCCGTCAACTGCGGCGTAGCTTGCGCCGATGGTATGCTAGCCGGCACATTTTTCCGCTCCTTCCAGGTGACCCGATGACCAGCCGCACCGAGGCCGTGAAAGCCTACCTGCTCGACCTGCAAGACCGCATCTGCTCTGCCCTCGAAAACGAAGACGGCGGCGCCCGCTTCGTCGAGGATGCCTGGGTGCGCGAAGCCGGGGGCGGTGGCCGCACGCGGGTGATCGGTGAAGGCAAGGTGATCGAAAAGGGTGGTGTTAACTTCTCCCACGTGTTCGGTGCCGGCCTGCCGCCGTCGGCCAGTGCCCACCGCCCGGAGCTCGCCGGCCGTGGTTTCGAGGCGTTGGGCGTGTCGCTGGTGATCCACCCGCACAACCCACATGTGCCTACCTCCCACGCCAACGTGCGGTTCTTCATCGCCGAGAAGGAAGGCGAGGAGCCGGTGTGGTGGTTCGGCGGTGGTTTCGACCTGACGCCTTACTACGGCAACGAAGAAGACTGCATCCACTGGCACCGGGTCGCCGAGCAGGCCTGCGCGCCGTTCGGCGCCGATGTGTACCCGCGCTACAAGGCCTGGTGCGACCGGTACTTCCACCTCAAGCACCGGGGCGAGCCACGGGGCATTGGCGGGCTGTTCTTCGATGACCTGAACGAGTGGGACTTCGACACCTGCTTCGCCTTCCTGCGCGCCATCGGCGATGCCTACATCGAGGCCTACCTGCCGATCGTCCAGCGCCGCAAGGCCACGCCGTACACCCCCGCACAGCGCGAGTTCCAAGAGTTCCGCCGTGGGCGCTATGTGGAGTTCAACCTGGTCTACGACCGCGGCACCTTGTTCGGCCTGCAATCGGGCGGTCGCACCGAGTCGATTCTCATGTCGCTGCCGCCGCAGGTCCGCTGGGGCTATGACTGGAAACCCGAGCCGGGCAGCGAGGAAGCGCGCCTGACCGAGTACTTCCTGCAGGACCGTGACTGGCTCAATCAGTAAGCCTGTGGATAACGAGGAGTTCCCATGGACCAATACGTCGTTTTCGGTAACCCCATCGGCCACAGCAAGTCGCCGTTGATCCACCGCCTGTTCGCCGACCAGACCGGCCAGGACTTGGAATACAGCACCCTGCTGGCCCCGCTGGATGATTTCAGCGATTGCGCCCGCGGCTTCTTCAAGCAAGGCGCGGGGGCCAACGTCACCGTGCCGTTCAAGGAAGAAGCCTTCCGCCTGTGCGACAGCCTCACGCCACGGGCCCAGCGTGCAGGTGCCGTGAACACCTTGAGCAAACTGGCCGACGGCACGCTGCAGGGCGACAACACCGATGGCGCCGGCCTGGTGCGGGACCTGACGGTCAATGCCGGCGTGGAGCTTGCCGGCAAGCGCATCCTGATTCTTGGTGCCGGTGGTGCGGTGCGCGGCGTGTTGCAGCCAATTCTGGCGCATCACCCGCAGTCGCTGGTGATCGCCAACCGCACGGTGGAAAAAGCCGAGCAACTGGCCCGGGAGTTCGATGACCTGGGGCCGGTGGTGGCCAGTGGTTTTGCCTGGTTGCAGGAGCCGGTGGACCTGATCATCAATGCCACCTCGGCGAGCCTGGCGGGTGAGTTGCCGCCGATTGCCGACAGCTTGGTCGAGCCGGGGCGCACGGTCTGCTACGACATGATGTATGGCAAGGAGCCGACGCCGTTCTGCCAGTGGGCCACCCGGTTGGGCGCGGCCAAGGTGCTCGATGGCCTGGGGATGCTGGCCGAGCAGGCGGCCGAGGCATTCTTCACCTGGCGTGGGGTGCGGCCGGATACGGCACCTGTGCTGGATGAGCTCCGGCGGCAGTTGGCGCGAGGCTGACAGAGTTGGGCCGCACAGCGGCCCTCATCACTCTTCGAAGCGGATCGGGCACAGCGCGGCGCCTTCAAGCTTTTGCAATTCTTCGATCACCTGCGGCCTGGCACGATGCAAGGTGAGGCTCCCGCCATTACGCTTCAGTCGCCGCGCTTCGCGGTGCAGCATGTCCACCCCTGAGTAGTCGATGAAATTGATCTGCCGAGCGTCGATCACGACCTGCGGCCCTTGGCAGCGTTGCAGGCGCACCTGCAGATAATGAGCGGCGCCGAAGAAAATCGACCCGCCCACTCGCAGCACATCGACCCCCCCTTCCCGGCTCTGTTGCACCCGTGGCCGCGAGGTGCGCTTGAGATAGAAGAACAGCGATGCCAGCACGCCCGCATAGATCGCAGTCTGCAATTCCAGCAGCAAAGTGGCGGCGGCAGTCAACGCCATGACGAGAAACTCCGAGCGGCTGACCCGAAACAGCGAGCGGATGGCCCGGTGATCCACCAACCCCCAACAGATCAGCAGAATGCTGCCGGCCATGGCTGGAATCGGCAGGTGTGCGATCAGCCCGGCGCCGGTGACGGCGAACAGGGCCACCCACAATGCCGAGAACACCCCGGCCAATGGCGAACGGGCGCCTGCGTCGTAGCTCAAGCCTGAGCGGGTGAACGAGCCCGATGACAGATAACCGGAAAACAGCGCGCCGACCATGTTCGACAGGCCCTGGGCACGGATCTCCTGATTGGCGTCGATCAGTTGCTCGGAACGCGCCGACAACGACCGGGCAATCGACAGGCTGGTCACCAGCCCGAGCATGCCCACCGCCACGGCGCTGGGCAGCAGGCGCAGGATCAGTTCCAAATCCAGCAGCGGCAACGGGCTCAAGGGCGGCAACTGGCCAACGAAGGCAGGCACCCTGGGCACGTGACCAAAGACGCTCGGCAGCAGCCAGGCAATGACGCTGACCACCACCAGGCTGATCAACAGGCTGGGCCAGCGTGGGCGCCAGAGCTTGAGCACTACACCGATCAGCAGGGTCGCCAGGCCCAGGGCCAGCGACGGCAGGTCGACCTCGCCGGCATGGTTGAGCAAGTCCTGCAATGTGCGCAGCGCCGTGGCCTGGCTGGGCAGGTCCATGCCCATGAGGTTGGGCAACTGACCGAGGGCGATCACCACCGCAGCGCCCAAGGTGAACCCGAGCACCACGGAGTGGGAGACGAAATTGACCAGCGCGCCGAAACGCAGCATCCCCAGCAATAGCTGGAACACGCCGCCTAGGAAGGTCAGCAGCAGCACCAAGGTGATGTAATCGTCGCTACCAGCCACGGCAAGCGGGCTGATGCTGGCGTAAAGCACGATGGAGATGGCTGCGGTCGGGCCGCAGATCAGGTGCCAGGACGAGCCCCACAGGCAGGCCACCAGCACCGGCACGATGGCGGCGTACAGGCCATATTCGGCGGGCAGGCCGGCGATCAGGGCGTAGGCGATCGATTGCGGCAGCGCGAGGATCGCGCCGCTGAGGCCCACCAGCAGGTCCTGGCGCAGGCTGCGGCTCGATTGACGGGGGAGCCAAGTGAGGAAGGGCAGCAGGTGGCTCAGGTGGGGCATGGGGAGTACAGATTCCTGGAGATTTTTCACCAGCCCTGTGGGCGCGGGTATACCCGTGTCCACAGGGGTTATGTGTCGCTCAGCGGATCAAAGTCTAGCTTTTACAGCCTCTTGGGCATCCCCACCTTCTTTGGTGGTCACCCCGGCCAGCCAAGTGTTCAACGATTCTGGATGCGCCTTCACCCAGGCCTTGGCCGCTTCATCGAAACTCACCTTCTTGTCCACAACCTCGGCCATGATGCTGTTTTCCATCTCCAGACTGAAGCGCAGGTTGCCCAGCAGTTTCGCTGCATTTGGGCAGGCCTGTGGATAACCCTTGCGCACCAGGGTGTACACCTCCCCCTTATCGCCGAACCACTGCTCGCCGCCCGTCAAATAATGCATCTTGAGCTTCACGTTCATCGGGTGCGGTGTCCAGCCGAGGAAGGTGATGAACTGTTTTTTCTGCACCGCACGCTGGACCTGAGCCAGCATCGCCTGCTCGCTGGATTCGACGAGCTTCCACTGCCCCAGGCCGAAGGCGTTCTTGCCGATGATTTCTTTGAGCGACAGGTTGGCCGGTGCCCCGGAGCCGATGCCGTAGAGCTTGTTGCCGAACGCGTCGGCATGTTTTTGCAGGTCAGCGAAGTCTTTCACGCCGGCCTCCCAGACGTAATCCGGCACCGCGAGGGTGAATTGCGTACCTTCAAGGTTGCGCGCCAGACGCTGCACGTCGCCGTTGGCGACGAACTTGTCGTGAAAGCCCTGCTGCGCGGGCATCCAGTTGCCCAGGAAGGCATCCACCTGACCGTCCTTGAGGCCGCCGAAGATGATCGGTACGGCCAGGTTGTCGATCTTCACCTGGTAGCCGAGGCTCTCCAGGAGCAGGCGGGCCACGGCATTGGTGGAGGCGATGTCGCTCCAGCCGGGGTCGGCCATTTTGACGGTGGTGCATTGGCTATCGCTGTCGGCGTGGGCGGGGATGGCGGTCAGGCCCAGGGCCAGGGCGATCAGGGCGGTGGAGAACTTCTTCATGGCGGTCTCTCTGCTCAATCCAGGGGTGCGGGCTGTGGATAACGTGCCTTGCGCTCGAGGTCGTCGAGATCGATGTGGTTGCGCATGTACTGTTGGCTGGCGTCCACCCAGGGTTGGTGGTCCCAGCTTTTGAGCTTGCCGATGGAAAGCGCCTCTGCCACCAGACGACGACGGCGCTGGCTGGCCAGCACTTGCTGGCGCAGGACGGGAATGTCCCAGCGTTGGCGGGCTTGATCGACAAATGCCTGCAGCAGCGCCTGATGATCCGGGCTGCCGGTGAGGTTCTCCCGCTCGTGCGGGTCGCGGCTCAGGTCATAGAGTAGACATGGGTCGTCCTCGCTGTACACGAACTTGTATGGGCCTCGGCGGATCATCATCAGCGGGCCGACGGTGCCCTCGGCCATGTATTCGCCGATCACCTCGTCATGCCCACCCTGCCCTTGCAGGTGCCCGACCAGGGAGCGGCCATCCAGGTGCAGGGCTGGTTCGACTGCGCCACCAGCCAGCTCCACCAGGGTTGGTAACAGGTCACAGGTGGAGACGTTGGCGCTGATCCGCGCCGGGGCGAAGCGTTTGGGCGCGTGCACCAGAAGTGGCACCCGGGCCGACATCTCGAACCAGTGCATCTTGTACCAGAGCCCGCGCTCGCCAAGCATGTCGCCGTGGTCACCGGAAAACACGATCAGGGTGTCCTCGGCCAGGTCGCATTCCTCCAGGGTCTGCAGGAGCTTGCCGATGTTGTCGTCGATATAGCTGCAGGCGCCGAAATAGGCGCGGCGGGCATCGCGGACCTTGTGCGGCGGCAGGGGTTTGTCCCACAGGTCATAGACCTTGAGCAGGCGTTGGGAGTGCGGGTCCTGCTCGTCTTGGGCAATGGTTGCAAGCGGCATGGGGATATCCACACCGTCGTACAGATCCCAGTAGTGCTTGGGAATCGTGTAGGGGTCATGGGGGTGCGTCATGGAGACGGTCAGGCAGAACGGCCGGCCGTCGCCCTCGCGAACATGGTCGTAGAGATACTGGCGGGCCTTGAACACCACCTCTTCATCGAAATCCAGTTGGTTGGTGCGCACGCAGGGCCCGGCCTGCAGTACCGAGGACATGTTGTGGTACCAGCTCGGGCGCAGGTCGGGTGCGTCCCAGTTCACGGCCCAACCGTAGTCGGCCGGGTAGATGTCGCTGGTCAGTCGTTCTTCGTAGCCGTGCAGTTGGTCTGGCCCACAGAAATGCATCTTGCCAGAGAGCGCGGTGCGATAGCCCAGGCGACGCAGGTAATGAGCATAAGTGGGCACGTCGGCTGGGAAATCCGCAGCGTTGTCGTAGGCACCAATGCGGCTGGGCAGTTGCCCGCTGACCAGGGTGAAGCGCGAGGGTGCGCACAGCGGGCTGTTGCAGTACGCAGCGTCGAACACTACCGCCTGTTCGGCCAGGCGGCTCAAGTGCGGCATCTTGATGGGGGATGAGCTGTAGATGGGCAGCAAGGGCGCGGCCATCTGGTCGGCCATGATGAACAGGATGTTGGGTCGCTTCATGGGGGCCTTCCATCGTTGGAGGTTATGGGAACCGCTTGCGATCGAGGATGCGACTGTGGATAACATGGGTAAAGCCCATGCCGGGCAATGAGTGGGATTAGCTACGCTTATGTTTGAGCACCTCGCTGACGTTTCTCTGGATACCTTGCGGGTCTTCGAGGCTGCCGCCCGGTTGCGAGGCTTTACCGCTGCGGCATTGGAGTTGGGCACTACGCAGCCGGCGGTGAGCCAGCAGGTCAAGCGCCTTGAGGCCCAGTTGGGCACGCGCCTGTTCGACCGGATCTACCGGGGAATTGAGTTGACCGAGACCGGCCAGGCGCTGTTCGAGCAGATTCACCAAGCGTTGCTGGCGATGGACGACGGCATCGCCCAGGCCAGTGGGCGCGGCCAGCGCGAAGTGTTGCAGGTGGCCACCGACTTCGCCTTTGCGGCCTTTTGGCTGATGCCACGGTTGCCGCGCTTCCATGAGGCTTATCCACAGGTGGACGTCAGCCTGGTAACCGGTGAGCGTAGTCAGGCCATGCTGCGTCCGGACATCGACGTGGCGGTGCTGTTTGGCGATGGCCGTTTTCACCAGGGCGAGAGCCGCTGGCTGTTCGACGAAGAGGTCTTCCCTGTCTGCAGCCCCAACCTGATGCGTGGCAAACCCGCGTCAGCCGAGGCTTTGCAACGATTACCCCTGCTTCATCTGCGCGGTGAACAGGCCAGTCGCTGGTTCGATTGGACGGGGGTCTTTCGAGGGTTCGGTCTGCACAGTCCACCCCCGCCTGGGCAGATGCGTTTCGACAATTACACGCTGTTGATCCAGGCGGCGATTGCCGGCCAAGGTGTGGCGATCGGTTGGCGACATTTGGTGGATGGGCTGGTGGACCAAGGGCTATTGTGCCGGCCGCTCGAAGGCAGTTTGCGCTCGACGCGCGGGTATTACGTGGTATTGCCGCCGCGCAAGCGGCGTGGGGCGTTGATCCAGCGGTTCGTGGATTGGCTGGAGCAGGAGCGAGGGCTGTGATGCCACGGGCGCTGCTTTGCGGCCCAGCGCAGGCAGCCCCGCGTTCTAGAGCACGAAGTTCACGTGCTCGCCCTGATGCAGATTCAACTCCAGGGCATCGACCATCCCTGCCGCAATCCGCGCCAATCGCTGCAAAGGCCCGGCCAGTCCGGGCTCCAGGGTTCCATCGAGGTTGTGGAAATGCTCGATGCCCAGGCCTGGCATCTCTTCAGGGGCGTTGATCAGCGTCCAGCGCAGCGCGCTGCGTTGCAGTTGATCGACGATCTGGTCTGCGCACGTCCGTTGCGCTTCGCTGTGCCCGGCCGGCTTGTCCAGCACATCGAAATCGCCCACCAGCAACAGCCGGCGTATAGTCGTACGCGAAAGGCCTGCCACCAGGGCTTCGGCCATTTGCCGTTGCGCAGGCAGATCGTCTGGCGCCAGCGCTGAAAGCAAGGCGATCACCGCCGAGCCTCCGGCCACGCTCTGTTCGGCCTGGTGCTTGTCACCTAGCGCGCCTCGCTTGAAGTGCAGCCCAGGACGCGGTGCGTGACGGTTAAGGTCATCGACCACCGCGGTGACCTCGTGCTGGCGCGACAGCAGCTCGACGATCAATGCACTGCCCAGGCTGCTTTCGGCACCGAACAGAACCAGTTTGAACACTGGAGTCTCGGCATTTTTCACAGGATCGCTCCCCTTCGCTGGCCAGTGATCCTTTGACCTCATTTGGGAGTAATCGTGCAAAGGATCAAGGGTTATCACGCCCACGTGTATTACGACGCAGCGACGATGGAGCAGGCCCGGGCGCTGTGCGAGGAAGCGGCGCGGCTGTTTCCCGTGACTATGGGGCGCATGCACCAGAAGCCGGTCGGGCCGCATCCGGACTGGAGCTGCCAGCTGGCCTTCGGGCCGGAAGTGGTGGGCGTGGTGTTGCCGTGGTTGGCGCTGTATCGCAAGGGGTTGGTGGTGTTCCTGCATCCGCTGACGGGGGATGAGCTGGCGGATCACCGGGATCATGCGATCTGGATGGGGGCCGTGCGGCCACTGGACTTGTCGATATTCGAATGAAAGGGCCGCTTTGCGGCCCATCGCAGGCTATCGCCAGCCCCCGCGAGCGGTGACTCCCGCGGGGCTGGCGCTGCGCTCGCTAGGTTACAGGCGGGCGCCGCGTACGCCTTCAGCCAGTGCCGAGCACAGGCTCAGCACATCAGCCACTGCCTGGTCGGCACTCTTGGCTTGGGCGATCTTGTCGACCAGCGCCGAACCGACCACCACGCCTTCGGACAGCTTGGCGATCGCCGCTGCCTGCTCCGGTGTGCGGATGCCGAAACCCACGCTGATGGGCAGGTCGGTGTGGCGGCGCAGGCGAGCGATGGCCTGCTGCACGTGCTCGGTGGTGGCCGAGCCCGCACCGGTCACGCCGGCCACCGAGACGTAGTAGACGAACCCGGAGCTGCGCTCCAGCACCCGCGGCAGGCGGGCGTCATCGGTGGTCGGGGTGGTCAGGCGGATGAAGTCGATGCCTGCGGCCTGGGCCGGGGTGGCCAGCTCGGCGTCGTGCTCAGGCGGCAGGTCGACGATGATCAGGCCATCGACGCCGGCGTCCTTGGCCTCTGCCACGAAGCGCTCCACGCCAAAGCGATGGATCGGGTTGTAGTAGCCCATCAGCACGATTGGCGTGGTCTGGTTGCCGACGCGGAACTCGCGGACCATCTGCAAGGTTTTCGCCAGGGTCTGACCGGCATCCAGGGCGCGCAAGGTCGCCAGCTGGATGGCCACGCCATCGGCCATCGGGTCGGTGAACGGCATGCCCAGCTCGATCACGTCGGCGCCTGCTTCGGGCAGGCCCTTGAGGATGGCCAGGGAAGCGTCATAGCCAGGGTCGCCGGCAGTGATGAAGGTGACCAGCGCGGAGCGGCCTTGGGCCTTCAGCTCGGCGAAGCGGTGTTCAAGACGGCTCATGGCTGTTTCTCCTGGGCGGCCATATGGTTCATCACGGTTTGCATGTCCTTGTCGCCACGTCCGGACAGGCACACGACCATCAGGTGGTCCTTGGGCAGGTTCGGTGCGCGCTTGATCGCTTCGGCCAGAGCATGGGAGCTCTCCAGGGCCGGAATGATGCCTTCCAGGCGGCAGCAGGTGTGGAAGGCGTCGAGGGCTTCATCGTCGGTGATGCTGACGTACTCGACACGTTTCACTTCGTGCAGGTAGGCGTGTTCAGGGCCGATCCCCGGGTAGTCCAGGCCGGCGGAGATCGAGTGGGCATCGGTGATCTGGCCATCCGCGTCCTGCAGCAGGTACGTGCGGTTGCCATGCAGCACGCCCGGGACGCCGCCGTTGAGGCTGGCGGCGTGCTTGTCGGTGTTCACGCCGTGGCCACCGGCTTCGACGCCGATGATTTGCACGCTGGCATCATCGAGGAAGTCGTGGAACAGGCCCATGGCGTTGGAGCCACCGCCGACGCACGCAATCAGGCTATCAGGCAGGCGGCCTTCCTTCTCATGCAACTGGGCGCGGGTTTCCTTGCCGATGATCGATTGGAAATCGCGGACCATCGCCGGGTACGGGTGAGGACCTGCCACGGTGCCGATCAGGTAGAAGGTGTCGTCGACGTTGGTGACCCAGTCGCGCAGGGCCTCGTTCATGGCGTCCTTGAGGGTGCCGGTGCCGGCGGTGACCGGGACGATCTCGGCGCCCAGCAGCTTCATGCGGAACACGTTGGCTTGCTGGCGCTCGATGTCGGTGGCGCCCATGTAGATCACGCAGGGCAGGCCGAAGCGTGCGGCCACGGTGGCGGTGGCGACGCCGTGCATGCCGGCGCCGGTCTCGGCGATCAGGCGTTTCTTGCCCATGCGTTTGGCCAGCAGCACTTGGCCAATGCAGTTGTTCACCTTGTGCGCGCCGGTGTGGTTGAGTTCTTCACGCTTGAAGAAGATTTTCGCGCCGCCGCAGTGTTCGGTCAGGCGCTCAGCGAAGTACAGCGGGTTGGGACGGCCGATGTAGTCGCGCTGGAAGTAGGCCAGTTCCTCGAGGAACTTCGGATCGGCCTTGGCCGCTTCGTATTCGCGGGCCAGGTCCAAGACCAGCGGCATCAGGGTTTCGGCCACGTAGCGGCCGCCGAACGAGCCGAACAGGCCGTTGGCGTCGGGGCCGGCGCGGTATTGGGTCTGGGTCATGGGGCGCTCCATAGGCGATGTGATCAGTGAAATCGTGTGGGCCTGTGCGCAGCTGAACCCGCGAACAGGCCTTTCTCGTCGATGGGCCTACTCTAACCACGACATGGCTGGCTGAAAACCGATAAGATTGCGATAACTTGTCAGAAAATCTCACATATAAAATGCGCCAGGATCTCCCCCCTCTCAATGCCTTGCGGGCCTTCGAGGCCACTGCCCGGCTCAACAGCGTCAGCCAGGCTGCCGAGCAGCTACACGTGACCCACGGCGCCGTCAGCCGACAGATCAAGGTACTCGAGGAGCATCTGGGTGTGGCCTTGTTCGTCAAGGATGGGCGCGGCATCAAACTCACAGATGCCGGGTCACGCCTGCGCGATGCGAGCTTCGATGCCTTCGATCGGCTGCGCACGGTCTGCGCGGAGCTCAGCCGTGATGTCAGCGAGGCGCCGTTCGTGCTGGGGTGTTCTGGCAGTCTGCTGGCGCGCTGGTTCATCCCGCGTTTGGGACGGCTTAAGGCTGACTTGCCGGAGCTGCGGCTGCATTTGTCCGCCGGTGAAGGCGACCTGGACCCCCGGCGCCCCGGACTGGATGCCTTGCTGGTGTATGCCGAGCCGCCGTGGCCTGCGGACATGCAGGTTCATGTGTTGGCCCAGGAGCGCATCGGGCCGGTGGTGAGCCCGCATTTCGCGGGTTTCGAGCGCTTGCGCAGCGCGCCGGCCAAAGCGTTGCTCGATGAAGCCCTACTGGATACCACCTCGCGCCCACAGGCCTGGCCGACCTGGGCCGAGCAGCAAGGGCTTGACCCGGCCGCGTTGAGGTTCGGCCAAGCCTTCGAGCATTTGTATTACCTGCTGGAGGCCGCAGTGGCCGGTCTGGGGGTGGCCATCGCTCCGCAACCGCTGGTGGCGGATGACCTACGGGCCGGGCGGCTGAGCGCACCTTGGGGCTTCTCGCCTACCCGCGCAGCCTTGGCGCTATGGGTGCCGCGACGCGCCGCGGACGGGCGCGCCGAGCAGTTGGCGCAGTGGCTGCGCAACGAGCTGGACCTTCAAACGACTTAGTTGCGCTTGCACATCAGCCAGGCGGCCAGCAGGCCGAGGGCACCGATGGCGACGCCTGCGGTGGTCCAGGGATGTTCCTGGGCGTAATCGCGGGTGGCGATGCCGGTCTGGCGGGTGCGGGCTTTGACTTCTTCGTAGGCTTCGCCCATCAGTGTTCGCGACTGCCTGAGCGCGTTCTCGGCGTTGCTGCGGATCGCTTTCATGGATTTCTGCGACTCTTCCGAGGCGTCGTGCTTGAGGTGTTCGAGGGTCTTGAGCAGGCTTTCGATCTCCGCCTCCATGCTTTCCAGCGACGCTTTACGCAGCGAGTTGTAGGCCATGATGACTCTCCTTCGCGTGGGTTGGGTTGTAAGGGTTGCGACTGTGCAGCGAAGCGAAAGTGCGATCGAACTTTCGTTTGCCATGCAAGTTCGCAGGTAAAGCGGGCCTGCGCTGCTAGGCTCAAATCTCACACGCCAACAAGGAGAGCGCTCATGTCCGATCATCGCACCTACAAGAAGATCGAGCTGGTCGGGTCCTCGCCCACCAGCATCGAGGACGCGATCAACAATGCCCTGGCTGAAGCCGGCAAGAGCATCAAGCATTTGGAGTGGTTCGAAGTCGTCGATACCCGTGGCCATATCCGCGATAACCAGGTCGCGCACTTCCAGGTCACGCTGAAGGTCGGTTTCCGCATCGCCAACAGCTGAAACAGGCCCAGGCTGGCTTCGCCCGGCCAGATGGGGTAAAGGTTGCAGGGTGCCATTTCGATAATGGCACCCTGTCCTTTTTTGATCTGAACAAGGAAAGCGATCGATGAAGAAACTGATTCTGGCGGTGGGTTTGATGGCGCTGGCAGGCGGGGCATTTGCGGCTGGGAAGCCGTGCGAAGAGCTCAAGGCCGAGATTGCGGCGAAGCTGGATGCCAAGGGCGTGAAAGACTACACGCTGGAGATCGTGAACAAGGGCGAGCCGGCGGGCAAAGTGGTCGGTACCTGCGAAGGCGGTACCAAGGAAATCGTCTATCGACGGGGTTGAGTGAATGAACGCTTCGCGGGTGAACCCGCTACCACGTGCTCTGCGTTGAGGCCTGTGGAAGCGGGTTCACCCGCGAAAAGCACTACTCGGTCTTGAGCGCCTGGGCCAGCAGCTCGTAAGAGCGCAACCGATCCGCATGCTCATACAGGTCGCAGGTGAAGATCAGCTCATCGGCACCGGTCTGCTCCAACAGCACTTCCACCTTGGCCCGCACCTTCTGCGGGCTGCCGATCATCGCCAAGCCCAGGAAACTGCCCACCGCATCGCGCTCGTGGGGCAGCCACAAGCCGTCCATGCTCGGCACCGGTGGTCGCTGCATCAGGCTTTGGCCACGGATCAGCGCGAGGATGCGCTGGTACACGGAGGTGGCCAGATACTCGGCCTGTTCATCGGTGTCGGCCACGACCATCGGCACGCCCAGCATCACGTAGGGCTTGTCGAGCACGGTCGAGGGCTTGAAGTGGTCGCGGTAGATGCGGATCGCCTCATGCATGTAGCGTGGGGCGAAGTGCGAGGCGAAGGCGTAGGGCAGCCCGCGCATGCCGGCCAGCTGGGCGCTGAACAGACTGGAGCCCAACAGCCAGATCGGCACGTCGGTGTCATGGCCGGGCACGGCGATGACCTTCTGGTCCGGCGTGCGAGGGCCCAGATAGCGCGATAGCTCTTCGACATCATCCGGGAAATCATCGGCGCTGCCGGAGCGTTCGCGGCGCAGTGCGCGGGCGGTCATCTGGTCGGAGCCTGGCGCACGGCCAAGGCCCAGGTCGATACGGCCGGGATACAGGCTGGCCAAGGTGCCGAACTGCTCGGCGATGACCAGTGGCGCGTGGTTGGGCAGCATCACGCCGCCAGAGCCGATGCGGATGCTCGAGGTACCGCCGGCCAAGTAGCCGATCAGCACCGCCGTGGCGGAGCTTGCGATGCCATCCATGTTGTGGTGTTCGGCCACCCAGAAGCGGTTGTAGCCCCAGCGTTCGACGTGCTGCGCCAGATCCAGCGAGTTGCGCAGGGACTGGGCCGGGCCGCCGTCGGCGCGCACCGGTACCAGGTCGAGGGTAGAAATCTTCAGGTCACGCAGGTGCGTCATTGGAGCCTCCGCTGAAATTTGGCCAAGGGGCCTTGAAGACTCTGTATGGGCAGTTTCCGGGGTTTCAATGTTGAGCGTCGGATTGTTCTGAACTTGCATAGGGTGCCGTCCTCAGAACCCATAGGTACTCATCCTATGACCAGGAGGCAGCATGAAAAAGACAGCATCGGCGATCTGGCAAGGCGGGCTCAAGGACGGCAAGGGCTCGCTGTCCACCGAGAGTGGGGCGCTCAAGCAGAATCCCTATGGCTTCAACACCCGCTTCGAAGGCTCGCCTGGGACCAACCCGGAGGAGCTGATTGGTGCGGCGCATGCGGGGTGTTTCTCGATGGCCCTGTCGATGATGCTGGGCGAGGCCGGCTTGACCGCAGAACGCATCGACACCATTGCCGAAGTGAGCCTGGACAAGCAGCCGGACGGTTTCGCCATCACCGCCGTGCACCTGATCCTCAAGGCCAAGGTTCCTGGCGCCAGCGAGGCGCAGTTTCAGGAAATCGCCAACAAGGCCAAGGCCGGCTGCCCGGTATCGAAGGTACTGAACGCCACGATCAGCCTGGACGCGAGGTTGGTTGCCTAGGCGCAACAGGGGCGGTTTCCTGTAGTCTAACCAGCGTTGGCAGCTGGTCTGCCTCTTCAGGAGCCGTCCCATGATCCGCGTTGCAACCGCCGTGCTGGTTTCCCTGCTGGCCACGACCGCCCTGGCCGCGCCCAAGCCGTGCGAAGAACTCAAGGCCGAAATCGAAGCGAAGATCCAGGCCGCGGGCGTGACGTCCTACACTTTGGAAATCGTGCCCAATAGCGAGGTCCGCGACCAGAACATGATCGTCGGCAGCTGTGATGGCGGGACCAAGAAAATCATCTACCAGAAAAACGATCGGTAGAAAGGGCCCGCGCTTGCGGGTCACGGAATGCAGAAAACGTTGCTGGGCTCGTCCACCACCACCGTGCGTTTGGCATCGTACAGCAGCACCTGCGGCTGCATTACCGGCGCTCGGGCTTCCAGACGATAGCGTTCACCGGCCTTGAAGTCGTCGTAGCGCACGGTCAGGTAGCAGGTGCGTTCGGTTGGATCGGTCGAGAAGCCGCCTGCGTACACCTCGTAGTCGAAGCGCACCACCAACTCGTGCCTGCCAGGTGTGACCTGGAAGTAGCGGCCATCATCGAGCCGTTTGCCGTCCAGGCGGTCGGCCATGATGGTCCTACCGGGGGTGATGGTGTAGAGATCGACCCAGGCCTGCTTGGGGTCGACGGGCGGCAAGGGGCTGGCGCAGGCCCCCAGCGCACTGAGGGCGATCAGCATCATGGGCTGGCGCATGGCGAAACTCCCGCTTGCGATTCACAAGCTATAAGCATAGCGCCGACAGGCCCGCACTGTCGCGAAAGTCGTGGTCTTTCAGGTGCGCTGGCAGCCTGCTGGCAAGCCTTGGCTGACGAGTTTTCGCTGCTGGTCGTACAGCTTGATCCAGGGGCGGAAACCGATGCTGCCGGCTTGCAGTTGGTAACGTTGGCCGGCGCTGAAATCCTTGAAGGTCAGATTGAGCTGACAGTCACGCCACAAGGGTTCGTCGACCGGGCCGATGTTGCTCGGCTCCACGGCGAACTGGTAGCGCACAGTGAGCTCATGGTTGCCAGGCTGGACTTCGAAATAACGGGTGTCGGCCCAGTCGCGTTCGTCCACCTGCATTGCGTGCAGTGACGTGTTGTCGAAAGGCGCGAGATCGACCCAGGCCTGATTAGGGTCTGGCGCCGGCAACGTGGAGCATCCGGACAGCAGCACGAGCGTGCCGGCGATGACAATCATTGAACGCATGGCGAAACGCCCCCCTGGCGAGATAGTCTTGGACCGCACTGGCCGTGAGCGAGATAGACAGCCTTGATGTTCCGACTTTTTCTTTTACAGCGCTCAAGCCCTGGGCCTCTCGACCGCGTTTTCACCCGTTTGGTTCCCGTCCTTGCAGCCCTCCTGCTGAACGGTTGCAGCAGCCTTGGCTATTACGGACAACTGGCCGAAGGGCAATGGCAGTTGCTGCGCGCACGCCAGCCGGTGCAGCGCCTGCTTGATGACCCCACCACTCCTGCTCCCTTGCGCCAGCGACTGGCGCAGGCCGAGCTGGCCCGGTCGTTCGCCAGCGAGCACCTGAAACTGCCGGACAACCGCAGTTACCGCATCTACGCCGATCTGGGCCGACCCTATGTGGTCTGGAACGTGTTCGCCACGCCGGAGCTATCGTTGCAGCCGGTGACCCATTGCTTCCCGATCGCCGGTTGTGTCGCCTACCGCGGCTACTACCGACAAGGCGCGGCCCGGGGGGCGGCGGCACTGATGCGCCAGCAAGGACTGGACACCTATGTGGGGGGCGTCGAAGCGTATTCGACCCTGGGCTGGTTCGACGATCCGATTCTCTCCTCGATGGTCGGCTGGGGCGACGAGCGTCTGGCCGCGGTGATCTTCCACGAGCTGGCGCACCAGCGTTTCTATGTGCAGGACGACACAGAGTTCAACGAGTCTTTTGCCTCGTTCGTCGAGCAGGAAGGATCGCGGCAATGGCGCGCAGCCCGTGGGCTTGCAGCGATTCGGGAGGATTCGCTGCGCCAGCGCGAGCAGTTCATCCAACTGGTGCTGGACAGTCGAGCGCGGCTCGAGGCGATCTACGCAAGCCCACGCAATGAGCCAGCCAAGCGGGCGGCCAAGCAGGCGGAGTTCGCACGGCTGCGCCAGGCCTATCGGCAGGTGCGCGATGAGCAGTGGCAAGGGGACAAACGCTATGACGCCTGGATGTATGGGCCGATGAACAACGCCAAGCTGTTGCCGTTCGGGCTGTATGACCAGTGGGTGCCGGCGTTTGCGGCGTTGTTTAGGCAAGCGGGCGGAGACTGGAGCCGGTTCTACCGGCAGGTCGAGGCGCTGGGGCGGTTGCCGCTCGAAGAGCGCAAGACGCGGTTGGCGCGATTGGCTGCAAGCCGGTGAGTGGGGCCGGCTTGCGCCCTTTGCAGGCTTCTACAAGGGTCACCGCTGCCCTGTAGGAGCCTGCGAACGGGCTGCAACAGCAGCCGCCCCCTGCACTTAATGACCGACGAATGCCTGGTGCATCTGCGCCAGGGTCTCGAAATGAAATGCCGGCGCTTCGGCTGTGAGCTCTTCACGGCTGCCGAAGCCATACCCCACCGCCACCGCCTGCAAGCCGTTGCTGCGCGCACCGATCAGGTCGTGCTTGCGGTCCCCGATCATCAGCGTCTGGGCCGGGTCCAGCCCTTCTTCGTCCAGCAGGTGGCGAATCAGCTCGACCTTGTTGGTGCGGGTGCCATCCAGTTCGCTGCCGTAGATCACCTTGAAGTGGTGGTCGAAGGCAAAGTGCCGGGCGATCTCCCGGGCGAACTCCCAGGGCTTGGAGGTGGCGATGTAAAGCGTGCGGCCTTGGCTGTTGAGGGTTTCGAGCAGTTCTGGCACGCCGTCGAACACCAGGTTCTCGTACAGGCCCGTGACACGGAAGCGCTCACGATAGAAGTTCACCGCCTCCCAGGCTTTGGCTTCGTCGAAGCCATAGAACTGCATGAAGGCTTGCAGTAAAGGTGGGCCGATGAAGTGTTCGAGGCGGGTCAGGTCCGGCTCGTCGATGCCCAGCTTGGCCAGGGCGTACTGGATCGAACGGGTGATGCCCAGGCGTGGGTCGGTCAGGGTGCCGTCGAGGTCGAAGAGAATGTTCTGCTGGTGCATGTACAAAGGGTTCCACTTGAATGCTGCGTGGCGTTGTTCGCGGGTAGACCCGCTCCCACAAGGTCAGTCGTAGGGCTTGTGGCGCGGTTAGTCGCGAAGACGGTCATTCGGGCCGGTCGTAGCCTTCGGCCAGGTGCTGGTCTTTGAGCTTGACGTAATTGGCGGCGCTGTAGGTAAAGAACGCCCGTTCCTTGTCGGTCAGCGGGCGGGCTTGCTTGGCCGGGCTGCCGACGTACAGGTAGCCGCTCTCCAGGCGTTTGCCGGGGGGGACCAGGCTGCCAGCACCGATGATCACTTCGTCCTCTACCACCGCGCCATCCATGATCGTGCAGCCCATGCCGACCAGGATGCGGTTGCCAAGGGTACAGCCATGCAGCATCACTTTGTGACCGATCGTCACATCGTCGCCGATCAGCAGTGGAAAACCGTCAGGGTTGAAGGGGCCGGCGTGGGTAATGTGCAGCACGCTGGCGTCCTGCACGCTGGTGCGTGCGCCGATGCGGATGCGGTGCATGTCGCCGCGAATGACGGTCAGCGGCCAGACCGAGCTGTCCTCGCCGATCTCCACGTCGCCCAGCACCACCGCCGAACGATCGATGAAAACCCTGGGTCCAACTTTCGGAGTGTGTTGTGCAAAGCGTCGGATGGCCATGATAGCGCCCCTCTTGAATGCCGATAGGCGGGCTGCCTGCTGCGGTCGGCGTCGATTGTAATTAAGATGGTCCCGTGTTTCCTCCTGCCAAGGTATCTAAACCGTGAGTGCGAACAACCCGCTTCTGCAGTCCTACGATCTGCCGCCCTTCTCGGCGATCCGTGCCGAACACGTGCTGCCGGCGATCGAGCAGATCCTGGCCGATAACCGAAAAGCCATTGCCCAGATCCTTGAACAGCAAGGCCAGAACCCGACCTGGGCCGGCCTGGTGCTGGCGATGGACGAGCTTAACGACCGCCTGGGCGCCGCCTGGAGCCCGGTCAGCCACCTCAATGCGGTGTGCAACAGCAAGGAACTGCGTGAGGCCTACGAGTCCTGCTTGCCTGCGCTGAGCGCCTATTCCACCGAGCTGGGGCAGAACCGCGCCCTGTTCGAAGCGTATGAAGCCCTGGCCAAGAGCCCCGAAGCCGCGGGCTTTGATGTGGCGCAGAAGACCATCATCGACCACGCCCTGCGGGACTTCCGTCTGTCGGGTATCGACCTGCCGGCCGACAAGCAGCAGCGCTACGCCGAGGTGCAAAGCCGCCTGAGCGAGCTGGGCAGCCGCTTCTCCAACCAATTGCTGGACGCCACCCAGGCCTGGACCAAACACGTCACCGACGAAGCGCAGCTCGCCGGCCTGACCGACTCGGCCAAGGCGCAGATGGCCGCCGCTGCCCAGGCCAAGGGCCTGGACGGTTGGTTGATCACCCTGGAGTTCCCCAGCTACTACGCGGTGATGACCTACGCCAATGACCGCGCCTTGCGCGAAGAACTCTACGCCGCCTACTGCACCCGCGCCTCCGATCAAGGCCCGAACGCCGGCCAGTTCGACAATGGCCCGGTGATGAGCGAAATCCTCGACCTGCGCCAGGAGCTCGCTGAGCTTCTGGGCTACAAGAACTACGCCGAGCTGAGCCTGGCCACCAAGATGGCCGAGTCCAGCGACCAGGTGCTGAGCTTCCTGCGCGATCTGGCCAAACGCAGCAAACCGTTCGCCGCTCAGGATCTGGAGCAGCTCAAGGCCTACGCCGCCGAGCAGGGCTGCCAGGAGCTTTCGAGCTGGGACGCCGGCTATTACGGCGAGAAGCTGCGCGAGCAGCGCTACAGCGTCTCCCAGGAGGCCCTGCGCGCCTACTTCCCGATCGACAGGGTGCTTTCGGGCCTGTTCACCATCGTGCAGCGCCTGTACGGCATCGAGATTGCCGAGCTCAAGGGCTTCGACACCTGGCATCCGGACGTACGCCTGTTCGAGATCAAGGAAAACGGCCAGCACGTGGGCCGCTTCTTCTTCGACCTGTACGCCCGCGCCAACAAGCGTGGCGGTGCCTGGATGGACGGCGCTCGCGACCGTCGCCGTACTGCCGCCGGCAGCCTGCAGAGCCCGGTGGCGAACCTGGTGTGCAACTTTACCCCGGCCGCGCCTGGCAAGCCGGCGCTGTTGACCCACGACGAAGTCACCACCCTGTTCCATGAGTTCGGCCATGGCCTGCACCACCTGCTCACCCGCATCGAGCATGCGGGCGTCTCCGGCATCAATGGTGTGGCCTGGGATGCCGTGGAGCTGCCGAGCCAGTTCATGGAGAACTGGTGCTGGGAGCCTGAAGGCCTGGCGCTGATCTCCGGCCACTACGAGACCGGCGAGCCTCTGCCTCAGGACCTGCTGGACAAGATGCTGGCGGCCAAGAACTTCCAGTCGGGCATGATGATGGTGCGTCAGCTGGAGTTTTCGCTGTTCGACTTCGAACTGCACGCCAACCATGGCGATGGGCGCAGCGTGCTGCAGGTGCTCGAAGGTGTGCGCGACGAGGTGTCGGTGATGCGCCCGCCGGCGTACAACCGCTTCCCGAACAGCTTCGCCCACATCTTCGCGGGTGGTTACGCGGCCGGTTATTACAGCTACAAGTGGGCAGAAGTGCTTTCGGCGGATGCCTTCTCGCGCTTCGAGGAAGAAGGCGTGTTCAATGCCGAGACCGGCCGCGCCTTCCGCGAAGCAATCCTGGCCCGTGGCGGCTCCCGCGAGCCGATGGTGCTGTTCGTCGACTTCCGTGGCCGCGAGCCCTCCATCGATGCGCTGCTGCGCCATAGTGGCCTGACCGAGGATGCGGCGGCATGAGCGAGGTTCCTGTGAGCAAAACCAAGAAGCGCTTCATCGCCGGGGCGGTCTGCCCGGCGTGCAGCGAGCCCGACAAGCTGATGATGTGGAATGAAGACGGTGTGCCGCACCGCGAGTGCGTAGCCTGCGGTTTCACCGACACCCTGAACGAGCAGGGCCTGTCGGTGCCGACCGAGCTGGGCACCCGGGTCAACCACTTGGCGCCCAAGGCCGCGCCGGCCAAGGTGCAGACCGTGCAGTTCTTCCCCAATCCTAAGCTGAAGAAACCGGCCGAATGAGGCCGTCGCACCGCTGGGCCAAGGCCCGGTGGTGCGTGCCTGCCCAGGCAGGTGGTAGTTATGCAGCCACCTGCGCAGGGCCTTGCGTTCCATGCTCGCGTTGATCATCAACCGAGCAGGAACCTCCCATGCAAGCCCGCAATCCCCTACTGAACGACAATCGTGCGCCCATCGATTACGACAGCGTGACGCTCGAGCATGTTAAGTCGGCCCTCGACACCGTGGCCGGAGCCTATGAAACCGGTCTGTCGCAAGTG
The DNA here is from genome assembly GCF_040822035.1 of Pseudomonas guariconensis. Lineage (NCBI taxonomy): Bacteria > Pseudomonadati > Pseudomonadota > Gammaproteobacteria > Pseudomonadales > Pseudomonadaceae > Pseudomonas > Pseudomonas guariconensis. The sequence continues at coordinate 96,600 of NZ_CP162012.1, forward strand.
CTGGAAGGTCAGCAAAAACAGCCCAGCTGGGATGGGTTGGTGTTGGCGATGGACAACGTCATAGCCGATCTGCAGGCGACCGTCTTTGCGACCTTGCCCCTGGCCAACAAAGGTGAGGCCTGGCATGCGGCATTTGGCGAAGGCTATCGTCGAGCGCAGCGCCTGTTCATGGAAAACCGCAGAAACAAGCCCCTGCACGCCCTCTATCAACGCCTGGCCACGGATGAGTCCAGCCTGGATGTCTATGAAAAGGCCACGCTGCGCAGGATCCTTCTGGAGTACCGCTTGGCCGGTGTACATCTGGATGCGCAGCAAAACGCCACGTTGGCGCAGCTGGAGGATGACATCAACGAACAGATCGGGGGCTTCTATCAGACGCTCGATGAAACGAGTGAACGATCGAGTATTCAGATCGAGGATGAGGCGCGCCTGCAAGGGGTGCCCCAGCGCTTGCGCGACCTGATGGCCCGGCAAGCCAAGGATGCCGGCCTGGAGGGCTGGCAGATTCTCTGCAATGAACGCAACGCCAAGGCCATTCTCGAATTCGCCGATGATCGGCGTCTGCGCGAGGCTGTCTATACGGCCTACCACTCCCGGGGTGTTCATTCGGATGAACAGCAAGACAATGGCAACCGCCTGCAGCAGCTGGCGCTTCTGCGGGAGCAGAAAGGGCAACTGATCGGAAACACCAGCTACGCGCAGCTGATCTTGCAGGGCAAGGCCGCAGGCAGCGTCGAGCCTGTTCATCAGTTGCTCCAGACGCTGGCGCAGAAGCTGCGGCCCGCCATGCTCAAAGCGCGCACCGCGCTTCAGGGCCTGGCTGCGCAGCATGATTTGGATGCAGTCCAACCATGGGACGTCCGGTACCTGCGAGCCCGCAAGCAGGCCATGAGCAATGAAGCGCTGCGCGGCTACTTCACGCTGGACAAGGTGGTGCAAGCCTTGGTCGATCTGGCCGAGCGGGTCTTCGACCTGACGCTTGCGCCCTGCTCTGTCTCGGCGTGGCATCCCAGCGTGCGCAGCTTCACCGTGCACCAGGAAGGCGTGGAAGTCGGCATGCTGTATCTGGATGTCCTGATGCACCCAGGCAAGCAAGACGGAGCTCACACTATTGCCGTGCGCCATCGGCGTCGGGACGAACAGGGCCGGACGCATGGCGCTTCGGTAATGGTGGTCAGCGACGGCGAGCCAGGCTTGGGGGGCGAGCCAGCCCTGCTCGATCATCTGGCCCTGCGCAAACTGTTCCACGAGTTCGGCCACGGGCTGCACATCCTGCTGATGCCCGCCACCAACCATTTGCTGTCCGATCCAAACCGGGCAGGCTCGGATAGCCAGGAGTTCTTCGGCAAATTTCTTGAGCGTTGGCTGTGGAACGCGCAGTACCTGGCGGACATCTCCAGCCATTACCTGACCGGTGAGCCGCTCACGCTGGCGCAGGCTCAGGCGGCCCTGGCCAACCTGCGCGAGGCGCAGTTGGAGAAGTGCGCCTTCGACGTGAGCATGGCGCTGTTCGATCTGGAGCTGCACAGCTCGCCCGGCGACGGCAAGTCCATCCAGCAGCGCCTGTCTGAATGCCGCGAACGTTGCGGCTGCTGGCCTCTGGCGAGCTTCGAGAAGCCGGCGCACGCGTTCGACTATCTGGTGGCCGGTTACGAGGCGGGTTATTACAGCTACGTCTGGGGCGAAGCACATGCCATCGACGTATTCACCCACTTCGAAAAATGGGGGTTGTTCGACAACAGGGCGGGTAAGCGCTTCCGGGCGGCATTCGCCAACTGGGCCAATGCCAAGCCGATGCCCGAAGGATGCGAGGAGTTTCTGGGACGACCTATGCAGATCGAGGCACTGTTGGACTGGTACGGTCTCGAATGAGGCGCACTGGCTGACGTAAGGCGCTAGAACGGATGATCATCCAGATGTACTGTACATGGATACAGTAATTTGGAGCCTGCGATGTATTCCCCAGCGCCGCAAAAAGGTCGAGGCACGACCCACAATCCACTCAATCGTTTTTCTCCCAGCCATTCGACTGTGGAAGACGATGGCTGGTACCAGGACGTGCCGGCGACCCAAGGCACCGAGATCCGCATCGAGACCGCCAAGACCATCATCACCCGCAACACCTCGCCCGATCTGCCCTTCGACCGCTCGATCAACCCCTACCGGGGTTGCGAGCATGGCTGCATTTACTGCTACGCCCGACCCAGCCATGCCTACTGGGACCTCTCCCCTGGCCTGGATTTCGAGACCAAGCTGATCGCCAAGACCAACGCCGCCGAGGTGCTCGAGCAACAGCTGAGCAAGCCAGGCTATGTCTGCGCCCCCATCAACCTGGGTTCCAACACCGACCCCTATCAACCCATCGAACGGGAGCAGCAATTGACCCGGCGCCTGCTTCAGGTGCTGCTGCGCTATCGCCATCCGGTGACCATCGTCACCAAGGGAGCATTGGTGCTGCGTGACCTTGACCTGCTGGCCGAGCTGGCCAGCCAGCGCCTGGCGCGGGTGATGATCAGCCTTACCACGCTCGACGACACGCTCAAGCGCATCCTCGAGCCGAGAGCGGCGGCGCCCAAGGCACGTCTGCGGGCGATCCGCGTCCTGCGTGAGGCAGGGGTGCCGGTGGGGATGCTGTGCTCGCCGATGATTCCCATGGTCAACGACAGCGAGCTGGAACACCTGCTGGAGGCGGCGAAGGATGCCGGCGCCCAGAGCGCGGCCTACATGATGTTGCGCCTGCCGTTGGAGGTGGCGCCGTTGTTCGAGCAGTGGCTGCAGGATCACTACCCGCAACGTGCCGCCCACGTATTGAGCCTGATTCGCCAGAGCCGCGGGGGCGAGCTGTACGACAGCCGGTTCGGGACGCGCATGCGTGGCGAGGGGGTGTTCGCTGAATTACTGGCGCAGCGGTTTCGCAAGGCGGCAAAGCGGCTGGGGTTCGAGGGGCGCGAGGCGCAGGCGCTCGATTGCACGGCCTTTTGCCCACCGGGTGGGCAGATGGCGTTGTTTTGAGGTGCGGTCCCATGGCCATCCTCAGCCTGGCTCATGCAAGCTGAGATTTTTATTCAGGAGTAGTGGCGATTGATATTTTTTTGCTACTATCGACGTCCCGCCTCATGAAGCTAGAACGCCCGTTCTAGAGCCTCCGAATTCAGTTTCAGTTAAGTTTTCTCCCGTAGCGTAAGTCGACAAGAGATTGTGATTTATCGCCTGTGCGTGTCATCTAACGCCCTGCATAGCCAGAATCTTTCCCCGGTAAAATGGACCTTACCTACAACCGCCAAGAGGATGAATCATGCCCGTCAAGGACCCAAACAAGGTCGTCCCGGCTGCACCTGCCGAAAGCGCCGATGCTGCCCTGAAGCATATCGTCGACGGCTTCCTGCGTTTTCACCATGACGTCTTCCCCGAGCAGCAAGAGCTGTTCAAGAAGCTCGCCACCGCGCAGAAGCCACGCGCGATGTTCATCACTTGTGCCGACTCACGCATCGTTCCGGAGCTGATCACTCAAAGCTCGCCGGGCGATCTGTTCGTGACCCGTAACGTCGGCAACGTCGTTCCGCCTTATGGTCAAATGAACGGTGGTGTTTCCACCGCCATCGAATACGCCGTGATGGCCCTGGGCGTGCACCACATCATTGTCTGTGGTCATTCCGACTGCGGCGCCATGCGTGCGGTGCTCAACCCCAACTCGCTGGAGAAGATGCCCACGGTCAAGGCCTGGCTGCGGCATGCCGAAGTGGCCCGTACCGTGGTCGAGGACAACTGCTCCTGCGGCAGCGAGCACGAAAGCATGCAGGTGCTGACCAAGGAAAACGTCATCGCCCAGTTGCATCACCTGCGCACCCATCCTTCGGTCGCCTCGCGCCTGGCAGCCGGCCAGCTGTTCATCCATGGCTGGGTCTACGACATCGAGACCAGCCAGATCGAAGCCTACGACGCCGCTTCCGACAGCTTCCTGCCGCTCACTGCCGGTGAGCCAATCCCCTGCGCTACACCGAGAGGCCGCTACTAAGCGACCCGAACACCTGCGTTGTTCTTGATAGCCGGTCGCACCCCTGCGGGGTGTGGCCTGGCTGTCGGCTGCCTTGAATTTCCCTGACAGACCTGCCGGCTTGCTGGCGGCCCGCGCCTGCGCGCGTGTCAGGGTTCCCCGTGCCTGCGGCCTTGGAGTGGCCGCCAAACTTGAGAAAGGAGCTTCATGGTGAACAAGACACAGATCAAAGCGGCATTGCCGCGAGAGTTGTTGGCCTCGGTGGTGGTCTTCCTGGTGGCGCTGCCCCTGTGCATGGGCATCGCGATCGCTTCTGGCATGCCACCTGCCAAGGGCCTGATCACCGGCATCATCGGCGGCATCGTAGTGGGCTTTTTGGCCGGCTCGCCCCTGCAGGTCAGTGGGCCGGCGGCAGGCCTGGCGGTGCTGGTGTTCGAGCTGGTGCGCCAGCATGGCATGGCCATGCTGGGGCCTATCCTGTTGCTGGCGGGGCTGTTGCAGTTGGTGGCAGGACGCCTGCGCCTGGGCTGCTGGTTCCGGGTCACGGCGCCTGCGGTGGTGTATGGGATGCTCGCGGGTATCGGTGTGCTGATCGTGCTGTCCCAAGTGCACGTGATGTTCGACAGCGCGCCACAGCCCTCGGGTGTGGAAAACCTGCTGGGCTTCCCGGCAACACTGGCCTCGGCGCTGCCCTTGGAGCGCGCGGGCAATGGCTGGCAGGCCGGTGCCCTAGGCCTGGGCACCATTGCTTTGATGTGGGCATGGGAACGGTGGCGGCCGCAGCGCCTACGCTTTGTACCTGGCGCGCTGTTGGGCGTCGCGGCGATGACCGCTGTCAGCCTGTGGCTGGCCCTGCCGGTGAACCGGGTGCAGGTGCCGGCGGATTTGTCCGAAGCCATCGACTGGCTGCGCCCGGATGATCTGCTCAAGCTGGCCGACCCTTCCCTGCTGGTCGCGGCCTTCGCATTGGCCTTCATCGCCAGTGCCGAAACCCTGCTGTCCGCCGCTGCGGTGGACCGCATGCACAGCGGCCAGCGCTCGGACTTCGATCGGGAACTGTCGGCGCAGGGGCTGGGCAACATGTTGTGCGGCGTGCTCGGTGCGCTGCCGATGACCGGGGTCATCGTGCGCAGCTCGGCCAATGTCCAGGCCGGTGCGCAGACCCGCTGGTCGGCGATTTTCCATGGCCTGTGGCTGCTGGCCTTCGTGGTGGCGCTTAGCAGTGTGCTGCAGCAGATCCCGGTGGCCAGCCTGGCGGGTGTGCTGGTGTACACCGGTATCAAACTGGTGGACTTCAAGGCATTCCGGGGGCTGGGCCGCTATGGCCGCATGCCGATGTTCACCTATGCCGCGACGGCGCTGGCGATCATCTTCACCGACTTGCTGACTGGCGTGCTGCTGGGCTTTGCCCTGACCCTGCTCAAGCTGGCGCTCAAGGCGGCGCGGCTGAAGATCGGCCTGGTCACCCTGGCGCAACCCGGGCACATGGAGCTTCGCCTGAGCGGCGCGGCGACGTTCCTCAAAGTACCGGCGCTGACCCAGGTGCTGGAGCGCGTGCCGCAAGGGACCACGCTGCACGTGCCGTTGGGCAACCTGAGCTATATCGACCACTCCTGCCTTGAACTGCTCGAAGACTGGGGGCGCAGCAATGCGGCCAAGGGGTCTCGCTTGGTGCTCGAGCAGCGCAGGCTCAAGCGGCGTATCGAGGGGCGCCTGCGCACGACGGCGGGTGTTGGGGCCTGACACAAAAGGGGCCGCTTTGCGGCCCGTTCGCGGGTAAACCCGCCCATGCGTCAGGTGGATCAGACCGGCTGGCCGAGCTCCACGCCCAGCTGGCGGGACAGGCAGGGCCAGCGCTTCCAGGCCGCGCCGGTTTCGGGGCTGCACAGTTTCTCCCGGTAAGTCTCGACCGACTCCACGGCAAAACTCTCGTCGTCGAGCATTTCGTCCACCGAGTGGTGCACCACTTCATCCAACTGGTTGGCGAAGGTTTCGCCGATCAACTGATGGGCGATCAGGTTGGCCACGGTGGTGTCCACCGGGATCAGCGGCTGCTGGAAGTGACGGATGTACAGGTCATTGACCTCTTCGACCAGGCGATGGGCCAGGTAGGCTTCGTCCAGCAGGCAATCCAGGCCGACGTGGCCTTGCATGACGCTGGGCGGTTGCAGGAAGTAGGCTTCGGCGATTTTCAGCACCGGCTTGATCTGCGACTCGATCCCGGCTTCGCGGGCCACCTCATGGGCGGCCTCCAGCAGCTCCGGAACCTGATCGATGTAGGCGCTGACGAAGCGCGCCAGAGTACCCTGGGCATCCTGCTCAGGCAGTTGGATCGATGGATGCAGATGCGGCAGTTGTTGTTCCAGGCGCTGTTTCAGTTGGCCGGTCTGGCCCTCGTGTTGGTGGGCGTGGGTGATCTGCTCGCGGACAGCAGCGATGTTCATGACAACTCCAGGGACAAGGCGTTACAAACGGAAGACACTAAGTTAGCTCGCTTACCAGAATGCCTAAGACGCATTTGTTATAACCCCGAGGCACGTCTGTTTGCGTGGTTATATCAATATGCCACCATTTTGCTCTATCCCTGTAACTGCAAGCCTTTCAAGCGATTACGTCAATCGGTGAAGTTGTTTTCATGGCCTTCGTTGCGTGCCATTGGTCGCTGTCTATACTCGGGTTGAACGTGATTCGTTGATGAGGCCCGACTGCCATTTGCAGGGGCTCGGTCGTCGAAGCCAGGCAGTCTTGGCCGCCATCCCCTCCTTAGCCGTACGGTCGTCCACGCCTCCGGGACAACAAGAACGATAAGGGGAACCCGCAATGATGCGACATCCACATGTCTGGATGGGCCTCCTGTTGTGGTTGGTGTTTGGCCAGGCACAAGCCGCCTGGACCGTGAACATGGCACCGGGAGCGACGGAAGTTTCCAACGCCGTGTTCGACCTGCACATGACCATTTTCTGGATCTGCGTGGTCATCGGCATCGTGGTGTTCGGCGCGATGTTCTGGTCGATGGTCATCCACCGCCGCTCCACCGGCCAGGAGCCTGCGCATTTCCACGAGCACACCTGGGTCGAGATCCTCTGGACCGTCGTTCCCTTCCTGATTCTCGTTGCCATGGCCATCCCGGCCACCAAGACCCTGATCGACATCTATGACGCCAGCGAGTCGGACCTCGACATCCAGGTCACCGGCTACCAATGGAAGTGGCACTACAAGTACCTAGGGCAGGACGTAGAGTTCTTCAGCAACTTGGCCACGCCCACTGACCAGATCCACAACAAGGCGCCCAAGGACGAGCATTACCTGCTGGAAGTCGACCAGCCGCTGGTGCTGCCGGTCGGGGCCAAGGTGCGGTTCCTGGTGACTGCCGCCGATGTCATCCACTCCTGGTGGGTGCCGGCCTTCGCGGTCAAGCGTGACGCCATTCCGGGCTTCGTCAACGAGGCCTGGACGCGCATCGAGAAACCCGGCATCTACCGCGGCCAGTGCACCGAACTGTGCGGCAAGGACCATGGCTTCATGCCGGTGGTGGTCGAGGTCAAGTCCAAGGCCGACTACGACGCCTGGCTGGGCGAGCGAAAAGCCGAGGCTGCCAAGCTCAAGGAGCTGACCAGCAAGGAGTGGACGCTTGAGGAATTGGTCGAGCGCGGCGACAAGGTCTACCACACCACCTGCGTGTCCTGTCACCAGGCCGAGGGCCAGGGCCTGCCGCCGATGTTCCCAGCGCTCAAGGGCTCGAAGGTCGCCACAGGGCCTAAGGAAGAACACCTGAACATTGTGTTCCACGGCCGTCCCGGTACCGCCATGGCTGCGTTCGGCAAGCAGCTTTCGGAAGTCGACATCGCCGCCGTGGTGACCTACGAGCGCAACGCCTGGGGCAACAACAAAGGTGACATGGTCACGCCGAAAGACGTGCTGGCGCTCAAGCAGGCAGACGCGCAATGAACCGGGTAACTCGCGGCAATCAATGGATTGCAGGAGACAGGACATGAGTGCAGTGATCGACGACCACGCCCACGGCCATGACCACGCCCACGGCCCGGCCAAGGGCCTGATGCGCTGGGTGCTGACCACCAACCACAAGGACATCGGCACGATGTACCTGTGGTTCGCCTTCACCATGTTCCTGCTCGGTGGCTCCTTTGCCATGGTGATCCGCGCCGAGCTGTTCCAGCCGGGGCTGCAGATCGTGGAACCGGCGTTCTTCAACCAGATGACCACCATGCACGGCCTGATCATGGTGTTCGGCGCGGTGATGCCGGCCTTCGTCGGCCTGGCCAACTGGATGATTCCACTGATGATCGGCGCGCCGGACATGGCCTTGCCGCGGATGAACAACTTCAGCTTCTGGCTGTTGCCAGCGGCCTTCCTGCTGCTGGTCTCGACCCTGTTCAGCCCAGGCGGAGGCCCCAACTTCGGCTGGACTTTCTATGCCCCGCTGTCCACCACCTACGCGCCGGCCAGCGTGACGTTCTTCATCTTCGCCATCCACCTGATGGGGATCAGCTCGATCATGGGCGCGATCAACGTGATCGCCACCATCCTCAACTTGCGTGCCCCGGGCATGACGCTCATGAAGATGCCGCTGTTCGTCTGGACCTGGCTGATCACCGCTTTCCTGCTGATAGCGGTGATGCCGGTGCTGGCTGGCGTGGTAACCATGATGCTGATGGACATCCACTTCGGCACAAGCTTCTTCAGCGCTGCCGGCGGGGGCGACCCGGTGTTGTTCCAGCACGTGTTCTGGTTCTTCGGGCATCCTGAGGTGTACATCATGATCCTGCCGGCCTTCGGTGCGGTCAGCTCGATCATTCCGGCCTTTTCGCGCAAGCCGCTGTTCGGCTACACCTCGATGGTCTATGCCACTGGCGCGATCGCCTTCCTGTCGTTCATTGTTTGGGCCCACCACATGTTTGTGGTCGGAATTCCGGTGGTTGGCGAGCTGTTCTTCATGTACGCCACCATGCTCATCGCCGTGCCCACGGGGGTGAAGGTGTTCAACTGGGTCAGCACCATGTGGCAGGGTGCACTGACCTTCGAGGCGCCGATGCTGTTCGCCATCGCGTTCGTCATCCTGTTCACCATCGGTGGGTTCTCCGGGCTGATGCTGGCCATCGCCCCGGCGGACTTCCAGTATCACGACACCTACTTCGTCGTGGCCCACTTCCACTACGTGCTGGTGCCGGGGGCGATCTTCGGCATCTTCGCCTCGGCCTACTACTGGCTGCCGAAATGGACCGGACACATGTACGACGAAACCCTGGCCAAGCTGCATTTCTGGCTTTCGTTCGTGGGCATGAACCTGGCCTTCTTCCCGATGCACTTCGTGGGGCTGGCCGGCATGCCTCGGCGTATTCCGGATTACAACCTGCAGTTCGCCGACTTCAACATGGTGTCGTCGATCGGGGCCTTCACCTTCGGTGCCACGCAGATCCTGTTCCTGTTCATCGTCATCAAGTGCATCCGCGGCGGCGCGCCGGCACCGGCCAAGCCTTGGGATGGCGCCGATGGCCTGGAGTGGACGGTGCCTTCGCCGGCGCCTTACCACACCTTCCAGACACCACCGGATGTGAAGTGAGGCGCCGGGCATGAACGGCCTTTCGCTCAGACGCCTGGTCACGCGCCTCTTGATGCTGGCGGTGCTGATGTTCGCCTTTGGTTTTGCCCTGGTGCCCATCTACGACGTGATGTGCAAGGCCTTCGGCATCAATGGCAAGACCGGCGGGCAATACGAGGGCAGCCAGGTGAGTGACCCGTCGCGCACGGTGCGGGTGCAGTTCATGTCCACCAACGCCAGCGACATGGTCTGGGACTTCTATTCCACCGCCGACCAGCTGGAGGTCAACCCGGGCGCGGTCAACCAGATGATTTTCATCGCCCGCAACCCCACCGACCGGCCCATGAGTGCCCAAGCCATACCCAGCATCACCCCGGCCGAGGCCGCGGCGTATTTCCACAAGACCGAGTGCTTCTGCTTCACCCAGCAGGTGCTGCAACCCGGTGAGCGCATCGAGATGCCCGTGCGGTTCATCGTCGATCGCGACCTGCCGGCCAATGTGAAGCACCTGACACTGGCCTACACCTTGTTCGACATCACCGCTCGCCACCCACCGGTCGCTCATGTCGCGGCCCAGGACGTCCAGGGCGCCCGCTAAGGGAAGGAGAACAGCAATGGCAAGTCATGAGCACTATTACGTCCCGGCGCAGAGCAAGTGGCCGATCATCGCGACCATCGGGATGTTCATCACCGTGTTCGGCCTGGGGACCTGGTTCAACGATCTCAAGGCCGGTCACCCCGAGTCCCATGGGCCACTGATCTTCTTCGTCGGCGCGCTGTTTCTGGCCTACATGCTGTTCGGCTGGTTCGGTGCGGTGGTCAAGGAAAGCCACGCCGGGCTCTATAGCGCGCAGATGGACCGCTCGTTCCGCTGGGGCATGAGCTGGTTCATCTTCTCGGAGGTGATGTTCTTCCTGGCGTTCTTCGGCGCGCTGTTCTACGTGCGAGTTCTGGCCGGCCCCTGGCTCGGCGGCGAGGGACACAAGGGCATCGCCCATATGCTGTGGCCAACGTTCGAGTTTGCCTGGCCGTTGTTGCATACACCGGATCCGAAGCTGTTTCCGCCACCGAAGGAAATCATCGATCCGTGGCACCTGCCGCTGATCAACACCATCTTGCTGGTGAGCTCCAGCGTGACCATCACCATCGCCCACCATGCCCTGCGCAAGAACCATCGTGGGCCGCTCAAGCTGTGGCTGGGGCTGACCATCCTGCTGGGCTTGTCGTTCCTGGCGTTGCAGGCCTTCGAGTACCACGAGGCCTATACCGAACTGGGCTTGACGCTGGGTTCAGGGATCTACGGCGCGACCTTCTTCATGCTCACCGGCTTCCACGGTGCCCACGTGACCTTGGGCACGCTGATCCTGATCGTGATGTTCTGCCGCGTGCTACGCGGGCATTTCGATCCGGACAAGCACTTTGGTTTCGAGGCGGCGAGCTGGTACTGGCACTTTGTCGATGTGGTGTGGGTCGGGTTGTTCATCTTCGTGTACGTGCTCTGAACTGAGGGCAACTGCCTTTAGAGAACTCCGACGGACCAGATGGGAGCGGGTGAAAACTTAGAAGGGGGCGTGGGAGACCAGTTGGCCGCTGATCAGGCCCCAGGCCACCAGGGCGATGGTCAGGGTGGCCAGGGTGACTCGCACGGTCAGGGCTTTGAGCAAGCGGGTCGAGTGTTCGTCGTCCTTGACCAGGAACACCAGCCCGCTGAACAGGCTGGCAATGGTGGCCAACAGCATCAGGACAATCGCGGCCTTGAGCATGGCGAAACTCCGGGGGGATGCGGTGATGAAATCAAGTATAGCGATCGACCTGGCGAGGACACGGTGAAGCCGTTTCGCCCAGGCCTGGTACCAACCTTGGTGGTGCTCGCGCTGCTGCCGGGCCTGATCGCGCTCGGCTGTTGGCAACTGGGCCGTGCCGATGAAAAACGTGCACTGCTGGCAACCTTCGCCGAACGCAGGATCGAGGCGCCCCTGGCCGGCGGCCAACTGCCACAGGTGGCCAACCCGGCCTATCGTCGCGTGCACCTGTATGGCCGCTTCGATGGTGAACACAGCCTACTGCTGGACAACAGCATTCGCGACGGCCGGGCGGGTGTGGAGGTGCTGCAACCGTTTCATGACCAGGCCAGCGGCCTGTGGCTGCTGGTCAACCGGGGCTGGCTGCCATGGCCGGATCGTCGCGAGCCGGTCCGTTTCGAGACACCTGCCCAAGCCTTGGCGCTCGAGGCCTGGGTCTATGTCGCGCCGGGCGCCACCTTCCAGCTGCACCCAGACCCGGTCGGCGGCCAGTGGCCACATCTACTGACCGCCGTCGACCCTGCCCAACTGTGGCAACAGCTCGGCCGTGAGGGTTTTGCCCATGAACTGCGTCTGGAACACGGCCCGGCCAGCTACCGGCTGGACTGGCCGGTGGTCACCTTGGGTCCGGAAAAACACCTGGGCTACGCCGTGCAGTGGTTCGCCCTGGCCACGGCGCTGGTGCTGCTTTACCTCTACTTCGGCTGGCATGACAAAAAGGAGAACCCCCATGGGCGGCGTAACGAGTCCACTGGACGTGCCTGAACGTGGCAAACCCAGAAGCCGCGGGCGTTTGCAGCTGATCCTGATCCTGTTGGTGGTGTTGGGCCCAATGATCCTGGCCACCAGCATGTACAAGCTGCAGTTCTGGGTGCCAGAGGGGCGCAGCTACCACGGCGAGATGATCGGCAACGGCCAAAGCCGCGCGGATATCGGCATCGATGCCCAAGAGGCACGCTGGCAATTGCTGGTCAGCGCCCCGGCTACCTGCATCGAGGATTGCCAGCGACTGGTCTATCTGGCCCGGCAGATCCAGATTGGCCTGGGCCGCGATGCAAGCCGCGCCAGCCATGCCCTGGCCGCCGCCCAGCCATTGCCCGGCGAATTCCAGGGCACGCTCGAGCGTGAATACCCGCAATTGCAACGTTACCCGCTGGATACCCAGCGTTATGGCCAGAAGGTCGATGTACCCGGTCCGCAGCTGTGGATTGTCGATCCCCACGGCAACCTGGTGCTGCGCTACGACGCCAAGGTCAACGGTAAACAGGTGCTCGACGACCTGCGCCATCTGCTCAAGCTGTCCAACATCGGCTAGGAGGCCGCCATGGCCAGACCCGGATACCGCCTTGCTGTGTTTGCCACCGTGCTGGCGCTGCTGGTCGTGCTGCTCGGTGCTTATACCCGCCTGACCCACGCTGGCCTGGGTTGTCCCGACTGGCCTGGCTGCTACGGCTTCATTGGCGTGCCCAAGACCGAAGCCCAACTGGCACACGCCGAGCTGCGCTTCCCGGACCATCCGGTGGAGGAGGCCAAGGGCTGGGCCGAGATGGTCCACCGCTACTTTGCCGGCACACTGGCGACGGTGATCGCGCTGCTGGCCTTCCAGGCGGTGCGCCGTCATGCCCGGGACGGCCAGCCGTACCGCCTGCCGGTGCTGTTGCTAGGGGTGGTGCTCGCCCAGGCGGCGTTCGGCATGTGGACTGTCACGCTCAAGCTATGGCCGCAGGTGGTCACTGCCCATTTGCTGGGCGGCTTCACCACGCTCAGTCTGCTGTTCCTGCTATCGCTGCGTCTATCTCGCGCGTTTGCGCCGTTGCCCAAGCTGCCTTTGAGCCTGCGTCGGGTGGCGGCGCTGGCGCTGCTGGTGGTGATCGGGCAGATCGCCTTGGGGGGCTGGGTCAGTGCCAACTATGCCGCAGTGGCCTGCATCGATCTGCCCACCTGCCACGGTCAATGGTGGCCGGCGGCGGACTTCAGCAACGGCTTTCACCTGACCCAGCACGTGGGACCCAACTACCTCGGTGGACAACTGGACAGTGATGCCCGCACCGCCATTCACATCAGTCACCGGCTCGGCGCGCTGATGGTCGTTGCGGTGTTGCTAATGTTGAGCTGGAAGCTGCACCGCAACGGTCTCACCGGGCTGGCTCGTCTGGTGCTGCTGGTGCTGGGCGTGCAGGTCAGCCTGGGTATCAGCAACGTACTGTTCCATCTGCCGTTGGGGGTGGCCGTTGCGCACAACGCGGGCGGTGCTCTGTTGCTGCTGAGCATGGTGCTGGTGAATTACCGGATTCGCGTGGTGGACAAGGTCCGTGTTGGCCATGGCTGGCGACTCACACCGGTCACCAGTGCAGGTGGCACCGTGCACACGAGGGCTGACGCGTGGCGACGCTTCTGAGTGAACGCCCGGCGCGAGCCGGGTGGCGCGACTACCTGGAGCTGACCAAGCCCAAGGTGGTGCTCCTGATGCTGATCACCTCGCTGGCGGGAATGTTCTTGGCCACCCGGGCCGGGGTGCCTTGGTCCATCCTGTTGTTCGGCAACCTAGGCATAGCCCTCTGCGCCGGGGGCGCGGCGGTGGTCAACCATGTGGTGGACCGGCGCATCGATGCACTGATGGCCCGTACCCACAAGCGACCGCTGGCTGACGGCCGGGTCGCGCCCTTGCCGGCGCTGGGCTTCGCACTGGCCTTGTCGCTGGCGGGTATGGCCGTGCTGCTGGTCTTCACCAACGCCGTCACCGCCTGGCTCACCCTCGCCTCGTTGCTGGGCTATGCGGTGATCTACACCGGGTTTCTCAAGCGCGCCACGCCGCAGAATATCGTCATCGGTGGCCTGGCGGGTGCAACGCCGCCGTTGCTGGGCTGGGTGGCGGTCAGTGGGCATGTGAGCGCCGAGCCGTTGCTGCTGGTGCTGATCATTTTCGCCTGGACCCCGCCGCACTTCTGGGCCCTGGCCATCCACCGCAAGCAGGAGTACGCCAAGGCGGACATCCCCATGCTGCCGGTGACCCACGGCGAGCGCTACACCAAGCTGCACATTCTGCTCTATACCCTGGTGCTGCTGGCGGTGAGCCTGCTGCCATACGTCATCCACATGAGCGGCCCGCTCTACTTGATCTGTGCCTTGGCCCTGGGCCTGCGCTTTCTCCACTGGGCCTGGGTGTTGTACCGTGGCACCAGGCCGCACGCTGCGATCAAGACCTTCAAGTACTCTATCGGGTACTTGTTCCTGCTGTTCATCGCACTGCTTTTGGACCACTACCTGTTGCCGAACCTATGACCCGAACCCAGAAAACCGTCTTCATCCTCGTCGCCGTCGTCGCCTTGATCCTCGGCCTGACCGTCAACAAGGTGCTCAATGGTCGCAGCGAGGCGAACCCGGCCGAGCTGATCGACGCCGGCATCATTCTGCTACCCCAGAGCCGCACCGTGCCGGACGTGACCATGACCGACCAGGACGGCCGGCCCGTGGCGCTGGATCAGCTCAAGGGCAAGTGGTCGCTGCTGTTCTTCGGCTACACCTACTGCCCCGACATCTGCCCGACTACCCTGGCCCAGTTGCGTCAGGTCAAGAGCGAGTTGCCCAAGGAGGCGCTGGAGCGCTTGCAAGTGGTGTTGGTGAGCGTGGACCCGAACCGGGACACACCGAACCAGCTCAAGCAGTACCTGGGCTATTTCGACAAGGACTTCGTGGGGTTGACGGGGTCGATCGAAGATACCCAGGCGCTGGCCAATGGGCTAAGCATTCCGTTCATTCCGGCTGATACCAGCAAGCCTGGATATACGGTCGATCACAGCGGCAACCTGGCGGTGGTCGGCCCGGATGGTCGCCAGCGTGGTTTCATCCGTGCGCCGATGAACAACCAGAAGCTGGTGGCGCAGCTGCCAGGGTTGGTCAAGCGGGACTGAACCCGCGGCTGAAAAGCTTCGCGGGTAAACCCGCTCCCCCAGGTTCACCGCGGCGCTTTGGCCTGTGGCGTCTCTGTGGGAGCGGGTTTACCCGCGAAACATTCAGCGCGCAGACGGCTTAGAACGCCGGAATCACCGCACCTTTGTACTTCTCGGTGATGAACTGCTTCACCTCGGGCGAATGCAGGGCGGCAGCCAGTTTCTTGATGGCGTCGGCGTCCTTGTTGTCCGGACGGGCAACCAGGATGTTCACGTAGGGCGAATCGCTGCCTTCGATGACCAGGGCGTCCTTCTCAGGGTTGAGTTTGGCCTCCAGCGCGTAGTTGGTGTTGATCAGCGCCAGGTCGACCTGGGTCAGCACGCGTGGGATGGTGGCCGCCTCCAGCTCGCGGAACTTCAGGCCCTTGTCGTTGCCGGTGATGTCCTTGACGGTCGAGAGGATGTTCTTGTTGTCCTTGAGCTTGATCACACCGGCCTTGTCCAGCAGCAACAGGGCGCGGCCACCGTTGGTGGCATCGTTGGGGATGACCACAGTGGCGCCGGACGGCAGTTCGTCGAGCTTCTTGAGCTTGCTCGAGTAGGCGCCCAGCGGCTCCAGGTGTACGCCGGCGACGCTGACCAGATTCGTGCCCTTGGCCTTGTTGAACTCATCCAGGTACGGCTGGTGCTGGAAGAAGTTGGCGTCCAGGCGCTTTTCGGCCACTTGCACGTTCGGCTGGATGTAGTCGGTGAATTCCTTCACCTTCAGCTCCACCCCTTCCTTGGCCAGTTGCGGCTTCACGAAGTTGAGGATCTCGGCATGCGGAACCGGGGTGGCCGCGACGGTGAGGGACTCGGCGTTGGCCGAGAAGGCCGCGACAGCGGCGACGACAGCAAGCAGCTTCTTCATTGATCACTCCTTGTGAGGGCCGCGACGGCCCCCGAACGGGTCGGCCAGGCCGACCCCATTGGGGTTACTTACGGGAAAAATGCACGACCAGTTTGTCGCCGACACTTTGCAGAACTTGAACCAGGATCAGCAGCAGGATCACGGTGACCACCATCACATCGGTCTGGAAACGCTGGTAGCCGAAGCGGATGGCCAGGTCGCCCAGACCGCCGGCACCGACCACGCCGGCCATGGCGGTATAGGACACCAGGGTGATGGCAGTGACGGTGATGGCGGCGAAGATGCCTGGCCGGGCTTCGGGCAGCAGGGCATTGGTGATGATCTGGCGGGTGGTGGCGCCCATCGACTGGGTGGCCTCGATGATGCCCCGGTCTACTTCACGCAGGGCGGTTTCCACCAAGCGTGCGAAGAATGGCGTCGCACCCACCACCAGCGGCGGGATTGCACCGGCGACACCCAGCGAAGTGCCGGTGATCAGCACGGTGATCGGGATCATGACGATGAGCAGGATGATGAACGGCAGCGAGCGCAACACGTTGACCACCAGCGATAGCAGCGCATAAACGCCTTTTTGTTCGAACATCTGCCGCGGTCCGCAGAGGAACAGCAGCACGCCCAGGGGCAAGCCCAGCAGCACGGTGAAGAACAGCGAGCCGAACAACATGATCATGGTGTCGATGCTGGCCAGCCAGATTTCGGCCCAGTCGACGTTGGCGAAGAAATTAAGAGCGTCCATCAACGCAGTACCTCCATATGAACATCAGCAGCCTTGAAGCGGGCGAACGCCGCTTCCATGTCGCCGCCAGTGACGGCGAGCGTGAGCTGTCCATAGGGGACGTCCTTGATACGGTCGATACGTCCGGCCAGGATGCTGTAGTCAACGCCAGTCTCCCGGGCCACGGTGCCCAGAAGCGGTGCGTAGGTGGCATCGCCCTGGAAGGTCAGGCGCACGATACGCCCTGGTACGTGGGCGAAGTCATCGCGCTGCTCGCTTTCGTCCACCTGCTCATCTTCCTGGACGAAGCGCTTGGTGGTCGGGTGCTGCGGATGCAGGAACACATCGGCCACCGCGCCTTGCTCGACGATCTGCCCGGCATCCATCACTGCCACGCGGTCGCAGACCCGGCGGATCACGTCCATTTCGTGGGTGATCAGCACGATGGTCAGCTTCAGCTCACGGTTGATCTCGGCCAGCAACTGCAGCACCTGGGCCGTGGTTTGCGGATCCAGAGCGCTGGTGGCCTCGTCGCACAGGAGGATCTTGGGGTTGGTGGACAAGGCACGGGCGATACCCACGCGCTGCTTCTGGCCACCGGAAAGCTGGGCGGGGTACTTCTTGGCGTGGTCCGACAGCCCGACGCGAGCCAGCAGTTCGGTCACACGCTTGTCGATCTCGCTACGCGACAGCTCGCCAGCCAAGGTCAATGGCAGCGCGACGTTGTCGGCGACGGTCTTGGAGGCCAGCAGGTTGAAGTGCTGGAAGATCATCCCGACCTGCTGGCGGAAGCGGCGCAGCTGGTTGGCGTCGAAGGCGGTGACATCTTCACCGTCGACGATGATCTTGCCGCCGCTTGGGGCCTCCAGGCGGTTGATCAGGCGCAGTAAGGTGCTCTTGCCGGCGCCGGAATGCCCGATCAGGCCGAACACCTGGCCATTTTCAATGGTCAGGCTGGTCGGGTTCAGGGCGGGGATATCCCTACCGGCGACGCGGTAGGTCTTGTGGACATGTTGAAACTCGATCACTGAGCGAACCTTGTGGGGCGCATGGAATTTGGGTCAGCGGTTAGCCGGGGTCGCGCATTTTAGCCTTTTCCCATAGTTGTTCTTAGCATTTATTTCGTCATCAACCAATCCGCTGGGCATAACGCGACAACCGGTAATCCGATTGAACGCTCACGGGGCGCCTCCAGTCACTACAGGAACGAGCCCGAACGGGGCGCCTGAAAGCCATGACGAGGAGAACCGACATGCCAAAGACTCCGGATTCGCCCAGGGACAGCCAGCTGGCCGGAACCCACACGCCTGACCGGGCCAACACCAACGCCAAGGTGCAAAGCCTGGAAAGCGTGCGCAGCGATGCCACCGGCCAGGCCCTGCGCACCAATCAAGGTGTGAAGATTGCCGACAACCAGAACACCCTCAAGGCCGGCGTGCGTGGGCCTTCGCTGCTCGAAGACTTCATCATGCGCGAGAAGATCACTCACTTCGACCATGAGCGGATCCCCGAGCGCATCGTCCATGCCCGTGGCACCGGTGCTCATGGCTACTTCCAGAGCTATGGCTGCCACGAGCAGTTGACCAAGGCAGGCTTCCTGCAGGATCCGCAGAAAATCACGCCTGTGTTCGTGCGGTTTTCCACTGTGCAGGGCCCGCGCGGCTCGGGTGACACCGTGCGCGACGTGCGCGGCTTTGCCGTCAAGTTCTACACCGACGAGGGCAACTTCGACCTGGTGGGGAACAACATGCCGGTGTTCTTCATCCAGGATGCGATCAAGTTCCCGGATTTCGTCCATGCGGTGAAACCCGAACCGCACAACGAAGTTCCCACCGGGGCGTCGGCTCACGACACCTTCTGGGATTTCGTCTCACTGGTACCGGAATCGGCGCACATGGTCATGTGGGCGATGTCCGATCGGGCCATTCCGCGCAGCCTGCGCATGATGGAAGGCTTTGGCGTACACACCTTCCGCCTGATCAATGCCCAGGGCGAGGCCACATTCGTGAAGTTCCACTGGAAGCCGCGCCAGGGCGTGCACTCGGTGCTCTGGGACGAGGCGCAGAAACTTGGCGGCAAGGACCCGGACTTCCATCGCCGCGACCTGTGGGAGGCGATCGAGACCGGTGATTATCCCGAGTGGGAGCTGGGCGTGCAGATCGTGCCGGAGGCAGACGAGCACAATTTTGACTTCGACCTGCTCGACCCGACCAAGATCATTCCCGAAGAACTGGTGCCCGTGACGCCGCTGGGCAAGATGGTGCTCAACCGCAATCCGGACAACTTCTTCGCTGAAGTCGAGCAGATCGCCTTCTGTCCCGGGCATATCGTGCCGGGAATCGACTTCACCAACGACCCGTTGCTGCAGGGGCGTCTGTTCTCCTACACCGATACCCAGCTCAGCCGCCTGGGCGGGCCGAACTTCCATGAAATTCCGATCAACCGGCCGATCGTACCCAACCACAGCAGCCAGCGTGATGCCATGCACCGCATGACCATCGACAAGGGGCGTGCCTCCTATGAGCCCAATTCCATCGATGGCGGTTGGCCCAAGGAAACGCCGCCAGCACCCCATGGCGGTGGCTTCGAGAGTTATCAGGAGCGCATCGACGGGCACAAGATCCGTCAGCGTAGCGACTCTTTCAGCGACCATTTCTCCCAGGCGCGGTTGTTCTTCCAGAGCATGAGCCCGACCGAGCAGCAGCACATCATCAAGGCCTACAGCTTCGAGCTGGGCAAGGTCGAGCGCGAGGCGATCCGGGTGCGGGAGGTGAACGAGATCCTGGCCAACATCGACTTGGACCTCGCCGCAGCCGTGGCGACCAACCTCGGCTTGCCGGCGCCCAAGACCGCAACGGTGCAGGTCAAGGGATCGACGCCAGCGCAATCACCGGCGCTGAGCCAGATGAACCACCCCGGCAGTGTGGGCATCAAGGGACGCAAGATTGCCTTGTTGGTGGCCGATGGGGTGGAAGGCGCCAGTGTCGATCGGCTGGTGAAGGCTTTCGAGGCCCAAAGCGCACGCGTGCTTGTTCTGGGGCCGACGTCGGCGCCGGTGACGACTGCCGAGGGCAAGGCGTTGGCGGTGGATGCCTCCATGGAGGGGATGCCATCGGTAATGATCGATGGATTGTGGGTGCCGGCCGGCAAGGCGGCGCTGGAGGCGCTGGGGAAAAGTGGTTTGGCCAAGCATTATCTGCTTGAGGCCTACAAGCACCTCAAGCCCATGGGAATGGCCAGCGAGGGCAAGGCATTGCTCAATGCCTTGGGCTTGAACGAGGATGCAGGCTTGCTGCTGGGGGATGATCAGCAGGCGGTAGATGCCTTCGTGAAAGCGCTGGAGCAACATCGGGTGTGGGCGCGGGAGGCGGTGGCCGAGGCAATCCCGGCGTAGGCCAGGCTGTGTTTAGCCAGTTCCCGCGCTGTGCGGGAGCTGGCCATGCCTGCGATTGGGGCGCAGCGCGCCCCGCAATGCTCAGGGCTGACGTGGGACCAGCACTACCTGCGCAGGCAGCGAGCGCTGGATTTCATGGCGCTGGTTCAGCTCGAAACCGCTATCGAGCTTGCGCACGCGCTTGTCGAGCAAGGTCTTGAGCCAGGGTGCATCGTCGGTGCGCGGCACCTGAAACACCACATCGCACTGGTAGTTCACCACATCGACGGCGATGTCATCGAGCTGGCGGCGCATGGCGCGGATATCGGTGGTCTTGAGCGCCACCACGGTGCTCGGCGCACTGGGGTCGATGACGCGGGCCTTGGGCTTGGCCTCGGCGGCCTTGAGCGCGGCCTCGGCCTTTTCAAGTTCGGCCTTGCGCGCCTGGGCCACGGCGTCGCCCCCCGTGACCGCCGGGGCCTGGGGCATCAGCGCGCGGGCACGGGCCAGCGCGGTCGCGGCAGCATTGACGTCGCCCTTCTGCAGCACGATCTGGCTGCGCTGCAGGTAGGCTTCGGCCAGTTGGCGTTGGTACTGCTCAAGGCGTGCATCGTCTGGCGATTGTGCCTGCAACGCGGCCAACTGGTCTTCAGCGGTGGCCAGCTCATTGCTGGCAATGCTTTGTTGCAGCGCTTGCCAGGCATCGGTCTGGGCAGGCGCGTTCGACTGTTCAGACGGAGTGCTGGAGCAGGCCGCCAAGAACAGGGAAAAAACGGCAACAAGCAGAAAACGGGAGGCGAACGGCTTCATTCCTGCGACTCTCTATTTGCGCAAAAAGCGAGCAAGTCTACACCCTGGTGCGCACGCTCGAAAATAAGTCTTACAGACCCTTTACCTGACAAAAGGTTGCAGGATGCACCTGCGCGCATCCTTAAATTTTCAGCGCTTGGGCAACGCCAGGCTCAGCAAGAATAGCACCGCGGCGCACACCACGATCGACGGGCCGGCCGGGGTGTCCTTGAACCATGACATCGCCAGCCCGCCACAGACGGCGACCACGCCTAACAGGCTGGCGCCCAGGGCCATCTGCTCCGGTGAGCGGGCGTGACGCTGTGCCGCAGCGGCGGGAATGATCAGCAGCGAGGTGATCAGCAGTACACCGACGATCTTCATGGCCACGGCGATGACCACGGCAATCAACAGCATCAAGGCCAGGCGCAGGCTCGCCACCGGCAAGCCTTCGACCATCGCCAGTTCCTCATGTACGGTCACGGCCAGCAGCGGACGCCACAAGGCCGCGAGCAACAGCAGGACCACGACGCTGCCGCCCAGGATCCAGGCCAAGTCGGTGGGGCTGATGGCCAACAGATCGCCAAACAGGTAGGCCATCAGGTCGATGCGCACGTCGTGCATGAAACTCAATGCCACCAGCCCCAGGGACAACGTACTCGGTGCCAGGATGCCGAGCAGGGTGTCGGAGGCCAGCGGCTGGCGTTGTTGCAGGGTGACCAGCAGGATCGCCAGCAATAGGCAGCCGACGGTCACCGCCAGGGCGGGGCTGACATCCAGCGCCAGGCCCAGGGCGACTCCAAGCAATGCCGCGTGGGACAGGGTATCGCCGAAATAAGCCATGCGCCGCCAGACGACGAACGATCCCAGGGGGCCGGCCACCAGGGCCAGGGACAAGCCTGCGAGCAGGGCATAGAGAAGAAAATCAGCCATGCTTGCAGTGCTCTCCATGAACGTGGGCGCCAGGGGCGATCACCGAGCCGTGCAGGTCGTGGCGGTGATCGTGATGGTGATGGTAGATGGCCAGGCTCGGGGCGTTCTGACCGAACAGTTCGACGAACGCCGGATCGCCGCTGACCTGCTCCGGATGCCCGGAACAACACACGTGGCGGTTCAGGCACACCACCTGGTCGGTGGTGCTCATGACCAGGTGCAGGTCGTGGGAGACCATCAGCACGCCGCAACCGTGGCGGTCGCGCAGGCGGGTTATCAAGCTGTACAGCTCGGCCTGGCCGGCCACATCCACGCCTTGCACGGGTTCATCGAGCACCAGCAACTCCGGTTCGCGTAGCAGCGCACGAGCCAGCAGCACACGCTGCATCTCGCCGCCGGAGATGGTCTGGATCGGGCTGTCGATCACCTGTTCGGCACCGACTTCCTGCAAGGCCGCCAGCGCCGCGGCGCGGTCCACTCCCGGTACCAGGCGCAGGAAGCGCAGCACCGACAGTGGCAGGGTGGGGTCGACCTGGATCTTTTGCGGCATGTAGCCGATACGCAGCCGAGGCTTGCGCCAGACCTTGCCACGGTGCGGTTTGAGCAGGCCGAGCACGGCGCGCACCAGCGTGGTCTTGCCGGCGCCGTTGGGGCCGATGAGGGTGACAATCTGGCGAGGTGCCACCGACAGGTCGATGCTGTCGAGCACCGATTCGCCGGCAAAGGTGACGCCGACCTGTTCGAGGCGGATCAACGCGTCGCTCATGCCTGCCCCCGGCAGCTGCCGCACAGGCCGACCACTTCGACGGTCTGCGTTTCGACGGTGAAGCCTACGCCCTTGGCGCTGGTGATGATGGCCTCGCTGATGCTTTGCTGTTCGAGCTCGATGGCCACATGGCAGGCGCGGCAGATCAGGAACTGGCCCTGATGCACGTGCTCGGGGTGGCTGCAGCCGATGAAGGCATTGAGCGAGGCGATGCGGTGGACCAGGCCGTTTTCCAAAAGAAAATCCAAGGCGCGGTACACGGTCGGCGGCGCAGCGCGGCGGCCGTCCTGTTCGCTCAGCACGGCCAGGATGTCGTAGGCACCCAGCGGCTTGTGGCTCTGCCAGACCAGCTCCAGCACCCGGCGGCGCAAGGCGGTCAGGCGCAGGCCCTGGCGTGTGCACAGGGCGTCGGCCTCGGCCAGTGCACTGTGCACGCAGTGGGAATGATCATGAGGACGGTTGGCCAGCGGCGTGATGGACATGGGCGGCGACGGTTCTGGACAGAGACGTTATTATGTTACCTCTTTCTGGCCCGCCGAGTACTCACCGTGTCCCGATTGCTTGCCCTTTTTGTCGCTTTCATCGCCTTCTCGGCCCACGCCGAGGTGCGCGTGTTGACCAGTATCAAACCATTGCAGCAGATCGCCGCGGCGGTCCAGGACGGCGTTGGCAGCCCGGATGTGTTGTTGCCGCCGGGCGCTTCGCCGCATAACTATGCCTTGCGCCCTTCCGATGTGCGGCGCGTGGCCAATGCTGACCTTTTGTATTGGATCGGCCCGGACATGGAAAGCTTCCTGCCCCGGGTGATCAACGGCCGTACCAAGCCTAGCGTTGCGGTGCAGTCGCTCCAAGGCATGCACCTGCGCCATTTTGGCGAGGACAGCCATGCCCATGAGGATGACGGCGATGACCATGATCATGACCACCGCCCGGGCAGCCTGGATGCGCACTTGTGGCTGTCGTCGGCCAACGCGCGGGTGATCGCGGCGAAGATGGCCAGCGACCTGGCCGCCACCGATCCGACGAATGCCGCTCGTTACCAGGCCAACCTCAAGGCCTTCATCGACCGTCTGGATGCCTTGGACCTGCGCATCAAGGCCCGGGTAGCAGGTGTCGAAGGCAAGCCGTACTTCGTGTTCCATGAGGCTTTCGATTACTTCGAGGCGGCATATGGCCTCAAGCACACCGGTGTGTTCAATGTGGCCGCCGAGGTACAGCCTGGCGCGCAGCATGTCGCTGCCATGCGCAAACGCCTGCAGGAAGTGGGCAAGACCTGTGTGTTCAGTGAGCCGCCACTGCGCCCGCGCTTGGCCGAAACACTGACGGCTGGTCTGCCGGTGCGTCTGGCCGAGCTCGATGCCTTGGGAGGGAACGATCCTGTGGATGCCAAAGGCTATGAGCGGTTGCTGGAGAAGCTGGGCAATGAGCTGACGGGGTGCCTGGAGCAGCTGTGAATCGATGGAGGCGTTTTCGCGGGAAAACCCGCTCCTACAGGGATAGCGCCACCTTTCAAGGCTGGCGCTGATGCTGTTGGGAGCGGGCTAACCCGCGAAGAAGCAGACGAGGTCAGAGGGCGAACGGCAGGCCCAGTGCCACTTGCTGACGGTGCGCCAGGCGCACCTCGAACTCGCTCGGGTCGTGGATCATCACGTCCATTCCGGCAAACGCCTGGGCCGCGATCAGGCGCGACAGCCAGAACCGCACGCATGCCACGCGCAGCATGACCGGCCACAACTCGGCTTCGGCAGCGGTGAACGGACGCAGTGCAGCATAGGCGGCCAGCAGCGCTTGGGCGCGTGGCACATCGATGCCTCCGGCTTCATCCAGGCACCAGTCGTTCACGGTGATGGCGATGTCATACAGCATCGGCCCCGAACAGGCGTTGTAGAAGTCGATCACGCCGGTCAGGTGTGTGCCTTCGAACATCACGTTGTCGCGGAACAGGTCGGCGTGCAGGTTGGCCCGTGGCAAGGCCAGGATCTGCGCTTTGTGCGCGTCGATCTCGTTCAGCGCAGCCTGCAGCATCTGGCCCTGCCCGGTATCCAGGCCTGGCATCAGCTCGGCCCCGGCCTCGAGCATCCAGATCAGGCCGCGGTCGGTGCGACGCTCGATGATGTGCTCGCGGGTGGCCAGGTGGATATGCGCCAGCAACTCGCCGACCTGGGCGCAGTGCTGGTTGTTCGGCGCCTTGATGTGCTTGCCCGACAGCCGTGGCTGCAGCAGCGCGGGCTTGCCGCACAGTTCGCGCAGGGCATTGCCGTCGCGGTCGCGCAGGGCGTAGGGCACTGGCATGTCGGCATCGTGCAGCACATCGAGCAATTCGATGAAGAACGGCATGTCCTCGGCTGGCCCGCGCTCGATCAGCGTCAGGACGAATTCCCCCTGCTCCAGGCTGACGAAGAAATTGCTGTTCTCGGTGCCGGCGGCGATGCCCTGGAAGTCGAGCAAGCGGCCCAGCTCATACGGCGCCAGAAAGGTTTCCAGCTCAGGCCGGGTCACAGGGGTGAAGACTGACATGATGAAAAGAAGCCCATGCGGGCACTTCCACCCGGAAGTGCCTGGTTGATGTGAACGATACGCCTCAGATTACCACTCGAAGATCTTCCAGGACGGAATCAGCATGTCCGGCTGGTCGGATCGAATGAAGTTACCTTCGGAGCCATCGGCGCGTACCAGGAAATAAGGCTTGCCGTGCTTGGGCGTCACCTTGATCGCATACAGGAAACCGTTCTGCCGGTACTCCTGGATGGTTTTGTCGCCTTCCGTGCGAATGGTTACATCGGGATCTGCCGATGGGGCGTCTTCCGCCGCCAGGGTGACGACTGGCATGGTGGCCAACAGACCGAGCAGTAACAGGCGATTGAGTGTACGCATGATAACCTTGTCCCTTTGTCGTCAATTGTTCCCGCTATTCTAGCGCCGGACCTGCCGAAAAGGTTGATTCTCCTCATGAGCCAAGCGCCCCTCGTCCTGGTGGACGGTTCCTCCTACCTCTACCGCGCCTTTCATGCGCTGCCGCCGCTGACCACCTCAAAGGGCATGCCCACGGGTGCGGTCAAGGGTGTGCTGAACATGCTCAAGAGCCTGCGCAAGCAGTATCCGGACAGCCTCTTCGCGGTGGTCTTCGACGCCAAGGGAGGCACGTTCCGCGATGCCATGTTCGCCGAATACAAGGCCAATCGCCCGAGCATGCCTGATGATCTGCGGGTGCAGATCGAGCCGCTGCATGCCAGCGTCAGGGCCTTGGGCTATCCCCTGCTGTGTGTCGAAGGTGTCGAAGCCGACGATGTCATCGGCACCCTGGCGCGCAGCAGCGCGGCCTTGAATCGGCCAGTGATCATCTCGACCGGCGACAAGGACATGGCGCAATTGGTGGACGGGCACATTACGCTGGTCAATACCATGACCGGTAGCGTGCTGGACGTCGCTGGCGTGCACGAGAAATTCGGTGTCGGTCCCGAGCACATCATCGACTTCCTCGCGCTGATGGGCGACAAGGTCGATAACATCCCCGGTGTGCCGGGGGTTGGCGAAAAGACCGCGGTCGGCTTGCTGACGGGTATCGGTGGCGGCCTGAGCGACTTGTACGCCAATCTCGACAAGGTACCGGGGCTGCCGATTCGTGGCGCCAAGGGCCTGCCGGCCAAGCTCGAGGAGCACCGCGAGGCGGCGTTCCTGTCCTACGAGTTGGCGACCATCAAGGTCGATGTGCCGCTGGACATCGAAGTCGAGGCGCTGGTGTGCGGCGAGCCGGACCGTGACGCATTGCTGGCGCTCTATACCGAGATGGAGTTCAAGAGCTGGATCGCCGAGGTTCAGCGCGATGCGGCCCAGGCCGGTGACGTGGTCGCACCGCCCCCTGCGTCGCAGGCCAAGATCGAGCCCAAGTACGAAACCATTCTCGACCAGGCGCGCTTCGACGTCTGGCTCGACAAGCTGCGCCAGGCGCCGTTGTTCGCCTTCGACACCGAGACCACCAGCCTGGACGCACAGCAGGCGAAGCTGGTCGGCCTGTCGTTCGCGGTCGAGCCGCATGAGGCTGCCTATGTGCCGCTGGCCCATGACTACGAGGGCGCTCCGACGCAACTGGACCGCGACAGCGTATTGTTGGCGCTCAAGCCGCTGCTGGAAGACCCGGCCAAGGGCAAGATCGGTCAGAACGCCAAGTACGACATCAATATTCTGGCCAACTGTGCCCTGGGCGGCGACCCGGCGCAGGGCATCCAGATGCGCGGCGTGAGCTACGACACCATGCTCGAATCCTACGTGCTGGATTCGACCGCCACCCGCCACGACATGGACAGCCTGGCGCTCAAGTACCTGGATCACAGCACCATCGCGTTCGAGGACATCGCCGGTAAAGGCGCAAAGCAGCTGACCTTCAACCAGATCCCGCTGGAAAAGGCCGGCCCTTACGCGGCCGAGGACGCCGATATCACCCTGCGCCTGCACCACGCCCTGCAGGAGCGTCTGGCCAAGACCCCCAGCGTGCAGCCGGTTTTGATGGACATCGAGATGCCTCTGGTGCCGGTGCTGGCCAAGATCGAACGCCAAGGGGCATTGGTCGATGCCGAGCTGCTCAAGGTGCAGAGCGGTGAGCTGGGCGTGAAGATGGCCGAGCTCGAGCGTGAAGCCTTCGCGCTTGCAGGCGAGGAATTCAACCTGGGCTCGCCCAAGCAGTTGGGTGTGATTCTCTACGACAAGCTGGGCATGCCGGTGCTGAGCAAGACCGCCAAGGGCCAGCCCTCCACGGCCGAAGCGGTGCTGGCTGAACTGGCCGAGCAGGATTACCCACTGCCTACGGTACTGATGGAATACCGTTCCCTGAGCAAGCTCAAGAGCACCTATACCGACAAGCTGCCAGAGCAGATCAACCCGCGCACCGGCCGGATCCACACCTCCTACCAGCAGGCTGTGGCCGCCACCGGGCGCCTGTCGTCCAGCGACCCGAACCTGCAGAACATTCCGGTGCGCACTGCCGAAGGCCGGCGGATTCGTCAGGCGTTCGTCGCCAGCCCCGGCTACAAGCTGCTGGCGGCCGACTATTCACAGATCGAACTGCGCATCATGGCCCATCTGGCCAAGGACGAAGGGCTGCTGCATGCCTTCCGCAACGACCTGGACGTGCACCGGGCTACCGCCGCGGAGGTTTTCGGCGTGCCGCTGGAGCAAGTCACCAACGACCAGCGCCGAAGTGCCAAGGCCATCAACTTTGGCCTGATCTACGGCATGAGCGCTTTTGGCCTGGCCAAGCAGATCGGTGTCGATCGCAAGCAGTCCCAAGACTATATCGACCGCTATTTCGCCCGCTACCCTGGCGTATTGGCGTACATGGAGCGCACTCGCGCCCAGGCCGCCGAGCAGGGCTTCGTCGAAACCTTGTTCGGTCGCCGCCTGTATTTGCCGGACATCAACGCGAAGAACCCGGCGCTGCGCAAGGGTGCCGAGCGCACCGCGATCAACGCGCCGATGCAGGGCACCGCGGCGGACATCATCAAGCGCGCCATGGTGGCTGTGGATAACTGGCTGACCGATAGCGGCCTGGATGCACGTGTGATCCTGCAGGTCCACGATGAACTGGTGCTGGAGGTGCGTGAGGACTTGGTCGAACAGGTACGGGAGCAGATCCGTCCCTACATGAGCAATGCCGCGCAGCTGGATGTGCCGCTGCTGGTGGAAGTGGGCATTGGCTCGAATTGGGACGAAGCTCACTGAATCGAGCAGGGCAAGCAGGATAGGATGTGTGGCGAGAGTCGTGGATCCACTGTCGGTTCAGCGCTGGCGGTTCTGAGGTTTCATGAAACTATCGCAAATAGTTTTCAGGGCCTTGGAACTAAACCGGTGAAGCGGGACTCAGAGTAACTGAATGGCTGGTGAAGCCTTTCGATGCTCCTATGTTGTGTTAAGTGTTGGCAGATACCCGGACCCCGCCCTAGCGGTCCGGACTTGAACCCCGAACTTCCCCCTCCCCATACGAAGTCCGGGGTTTTTTTTGCCTGGAATTTGGCGACCGACTTGCGCCTGGCGCTGTGGGAGCGGCTTTACCCGCCATCGGGTATCAAGCGTACGCTCCCACCGGACACGGCCTTGTCCTCAGGCGGGCTTGTCTTCCAGCTCCATCCACTCGGCCAACACGCCGTAGGCTTCCTCGAGCCCGAGGCGCTTGGGGGCCGAGAACAACTGGATGGTCACCCCATCGCCCCAGCCCTTGCGGATTTCCGACTGCACCTTGAGCAGCGTGTTCTTGGCCGCGCCAAAGGTGAGCTTGTCGGCCTTGGTGAGCAGGATGTGCATTGGCATGGCGCTGGCCTTGGACCAGTCGAGCATCATCTTGTCGAAATCGGTCATCGGGTGACGCACATCCATCAGCAGGATCACTCCGCGCAGGCACTCACGGCTGCCCAGGTAGGCTTCCAAGTGATGCTGCCAGTGCTGCTTGAGTGGGATCGGGACTTTTGCATATCCGTAGCCTGGCAGGTCGACCAAACGCCGTTCATCGTCCAGACTGAAGAAATTCAACAGTTGGGTGCGCCCGGGGGTCTTGGAGGTACGCGCCAGGCTGGCATGGGTCAGGGTATTGAGGGCGCTGGATTTGCCGGCGTTGGAACGACCGGCGAAAGCCACCTCGTAACCCTGGTCTTGAGGGCATTGTTCGACCTTGGCGGCGCTAAGGGCGAATTTGGCTTTCTGGCAGAGGCCGAGGATGGGGTTTTTGACTTGCATGGGATATCCGATATGGGTGTTGCCAAGGCCAGCCATTCAGGCGCCGGGCGCGGCAAGCTGTGTCGTTTCCGTTTGGATGGCGGAAGTATATAATGCCCCAGTTTTTGTGTGCGCATTATCCCGGCGTAGGATGATGTGCATGGGGTGTCGAACAATAGCTCGCGCATTAGAACGCAGCGCGGCCCCCAACCCTGAAAGGTCGTTGCGCATGGCGAAATGGCTGCTTGCTGTCGGTATGTTCCTGCCGTTTTTAAGCGCTCAGGCTACACAGGATCCCGAGGCGTTGTACAACCGCACGTGTGCGGCCTGTCATGCCGGGCAGTTGCCACAGGCCCCCCAGCGGGGTGATCGGGCAGCGTGGAATCCGAGGCTTGCGCAAGGTATGGACGTATTGGTGGCGCATGTTACCCAGGGTTTCAAGGCTATGCCGCCGCGTGGATTGTGCATGGACTGCAGTACCGAGGACTACCGGTCTGTCATCCTCTGGATGAGCGACAGTCCCGATACATAACATTTCACCCCTAGCCGTGTTGGATTAGCTGATGAACAAACTATTCGTGAGTCTGCTGTTGACCATGGGTGTCGCAGGTGCGGCCAATGCTGCGGAACCCATCAAAGGCGATGCTGCTGCCGGTCAGGCCAAGACAGCCGTCTGTGGAGCCTGCCACAACCCTGACGGCAACAGCCTGGCGCCGAACTTCCCCAAACTTGCCGGCCAAGGCCAGCGCTATCTCGAAAAACAACTGCACGATATCAAGTCCGGCAAGCGTACCGTGCTGGAGATGACCGGCATGCTGACCAACTTCAACGATCAGGACCTGGCCGATATCGCCGCCTACTTCTCAAGCCAGAAGGGCAGTGTCGGTGCGGCTGATCCCAAGCTGGTCGAGCGAGGCCGCGCGCTGTTCAACGGTGGCGACCTGGAGAAAGGCATGCCGGCCTGCACCGGTTGCCATTCGCCCAATGGCGCAGGCATCGCCCTGGCGGGCTTCCCGCACTTGGGGGGCCAGCACGCCCAGTACGTGGCCAAGCAGCTCACCGACTTCCGCGAAGGCAACCGCACCAATGACGGTGATGCCATGACCATGCGTTCGATCGCAGGCAAGCTGAGCAACAAGGACATCGAGGCCTTGGCCAGTTACATCCAGGGCTTGCACTGAACCCTGTAGGCCCTCGCAGGCCCTGCGCATTAACGTTCGGTTAATGCTGCCTGGCAAAGATGAAAGGGCGGCCTGGACCGCCCTTTTTTCTGTCCATAGCCGTTACACTACAGAACCCGAGCCCTTCCCGACCGGTCTTAGCTACCGGTCGCGTCGAGGCGACCAATGACTGCTCAGGAGTAAAGCATGCGTAAACTGATTCTCAGCGCTGCGCTGGTCGCCGCCAGCGTATTCGGAGTGACCGCCGTACAGGCCGCGGAGCCTGTCGAAGGTCAGCAGTATTTCGAGCTGAGCAACCCCGTTCCTGTTTCCGTCCCGGGCAAGATCGAAGTCGTCGAATTGTTCTGGTACGGCTGCCCGCACTGCTACCACTTCGAACCGACCATCAATCCATGGGCTGAGAAACTGCCGGCCGACGTCAACTTCAAGCGCGTGCCCGCCATGTTCGGCGGCCCCTGGGATGCCCACGGTCAGATGTTCCTGACCCTCGAGGCCATGGGCGTCGAGCACAACGTCCATGCCGCGGTCTTCGATGCCATCCAGAACAAGCGCATGCGCCTGACCAAGCCTGAAGAAATGGCCGACTTCCTCGCCACCCAGGGCGTGGATAAAGACAAGTTCCTCGCCACCTTCAACTCGTTCGCCATCAAGGGCCAGGTGCAGCAGGCCAAGGACCTGGCGAAGAAGTACGAAATCACTGGCGTGCCGAGCATGGTCGTCAACGGCAAGTACCGCTTCGACCTGGGTACCGCCGGCGGGCCGGAAGGCGTGCTGGATGTCGCCGACCAGCTGATCGCCAAGGAGCGCGCCGCTAAATAAGCGGCGTTGCCCATGAGCCGCTTTCGCTCCACACGCCTGGTTGGCCTGCGGCAACCGCAGGTCAACGAGCATCACCTGCAGGCATCAGGCTTGCCGGCGGATGGGCGACTGCGCCTGCTCAGCTTCAATATCCAGGTCGGTATCAGCACCGAGCGCTATCGGCACTACCTGACCCGCAGTTGGCAGCACCTGTTGCCGCACAATGGGCGGGCCGGCAACCTGCAGCGGATCGGCGAACTGCTCGGTGACTTCGATCTGGTGGCCTTGCAGGAAGCCGATGGCGGCAGCCTGCGCTCGGGTTACATCAATCAGGTCGAACATCTGGCCCAGCTCGGGGCATTTCCGTACTGGTACCAGCAGCTCAACCGCAACCTCGGGCGTTTCGCCCAGCACAGCAACGGCGTGCTCAGCCGCCTCAAGCCACAGCATCTCGAAGATCACCCCCTGCCTGGCCCAGCCGGTCGAGGTGCGATCCTGGTACGTTTTGGCGAAGGCGAAGACGCCCTGATCGTGGTGATGATGCACCTGGCGCTCGGCGCCAAGACACGGGCCCGGCAATTGGCGTATGTCCGCGAGTTGATCGGCGGCTACCGCCATCAGGTGCTCATGGGCGACATGAACACTCATGCCAATGACCTGCTCGAGCATTCGCCCCTTCGCGATCTGGGCCTCATCGCGCCGCAGGTCGAGGCCACCTTTCCCAGCTGGCGCCCCCAGCGCTGCCTGGATCACATCCTGCTCAGCCCGAGCCTGACCCTGGAACGGGTCGAGGTGCTGGCCCAGCCAATTTCCGACCACCTTCCGGTTGCCGTCGAGATTCGTTTGCCTGATGCACTGACTGTGGATACGCTGCCGGCTTTGGGCTGATTGCTATCACCGGTTTGCGGATCCAGGCATGACAGACGAAGGCGAGCGCTGGAAAGAGAAGTACCTCAAAAGCATCGAACAGCAAGAGAAGCTGGAGCGCCGTTGGGAAGCTCGTCTCGATCTGCTGCGTCGCGGCCTGGTGCGCAGCACCTTGGCGGCCGAGGGCAGCGACAAGACAGTCGACCAGTGCATGAAGGAAATGCGCGAGGTCATTCGCAGCGACAACATGGACGCGGGGCTTGCGGGCCTGTTGCCACGCTTGGAAAAAGCCGTGCTGGACTCCGAGCAGCGCCGCGAGACCCGCATGACGCAGGTCAGCGAAGCCCTGACCTCGCTGGTCGAGCAACTGCAGCGCTTGCCCTTGCCCGGTGATATCGCCCGGCCCCTGAAGAAACTTTCAAAAAAACTCGATGGTGGGGTTAGCCAGTCCCGAGAGCTGCCGCCGCTGCTGGGTGAGCTGAGCGGCCTGCAGGGTCGCGCCCTGAGCGTGCTGCAAAGGCCCGATGAAGAACCGCGACCAGGATTCCTCCAGCGGCTGTTCGGCGGCCGCGAGGCGGACTTGGAGCCGGCCACCCAGCTTGCTGAGGCCAGGCCTGCCGAGATCCTCGAAAAAACGCTGGCCGAACCAGCGGCGCTGGCCGATGTGGATGAACTGCATCCCTTGGCGCAACCGCAGATAGACCCTGGGCAGGCTGCTGAGCGCGATGACGATGCGCTGCCCCCTGAAACGGACGTCGAAGTAGCTGAGCTGAGCGGTACCGACGAGCCTCGCCCGCACGAAGGAGCGCTGGAAACCCTGCCGCTGCCTGAAAGCCCTGAGGCGGTTTCGTCGTCACCCATTGAAATCGAGCCTGCCGACGCGTGTGCCGTCGTCGCGGAGCAAGAGCTTGCTCATGTGCAAAGCACATTGGAAGCAGAAGGCCCGTATGCCCTCCCTGACGCTGTGGAACCCCCCTACAGCACCGTCGCGGCGCATATCGAGCAGACGCTGATCGGCCTGCTCGACGACCTGAGCCTACCGGAGCGCCATAAGGCACAGGCGTTGGCCATGCGCGAGCGGGTATCGCGTGGGTTGAACTGGTACGAGCTGATTCCGGTGCTCGATGACTTGGCCGTGCTTATGCTGGCCATCACCGACAGCGGCCAGCATGAATTCGAAGCCTACCTGCAACAGCTCAACGGGCGCCTGGAAACCTTCCAGAGCCACCTGCAAGAGGCCAGTGCCGGGCATGCCGACAACAGCTGCGCCGCGCGTGAACTGGACAACCAGTTGCGTGAGCAGGTCGATGGCCTGCAAAGCAGTGTGCAGGGCGCCGCGGACGTGGACAGCCTCAAGCTCATCCTGGAGAACCGCCTCGAAGGCTTGCTGAACACCATGGATGAGCACCAGCATGAGCGCGATCGTCGTGAGCAGGAGCTGGCGGACCGCTTGAAGGGCCTGGCCGATCGAGTGGCGAACATGGAGCAGGAAGCCCTCGGTTATCGCGAACACCTGGAGGAACAGCGCCAGAAAGCCCTGCTCGACCCCCTCACGGGGCTGCCCAATCGTGCGGCCTGGTCGGAGCGCGTCGAGCGGGAGGTCCAGCACTGGCAGGCCCACGGCGGGCATCTGCTGATGGCTATTCTCGACCTGGACCACTTCAAGCGGATCAACGACAACTATGGTCACCTGGCTGGCGACAAGGTCCTCAAGATCGTCGCCGACCAGTTGCGCAAGCGTCTGCGAGGGCAGGATTTCATCGCCCGGTTTGGCGGCGAGGAGTTTGTCGTGCTGCTGCCGCAGACCTCGCCTGCTGTCGGCCTCAAGCTGGCCGAGACCTTGCGAGCGGCCGTCGAGGCCTGCCCGTTCCACTTCAAGGGCGAGCGGGTGGTGATCACCACCTCTATCGGCCTGAGCGCTTTCCGCTCTGGCGAGCGAGGCGACCAGGTTCTCAAGCGCGCGGACGACGCGCTGTACCGAGCCAAGGATCAGGGCCGCAATCGCGTGGAGCAGGCATAATTATTTACCGCATTCACTGCGACCCTGGTGCTGACAATGGTCGACCGGAAACCTGATGGACAGGTTTCGGCCCCTTGATCGAACAGGAAATAGCAGATGAAAGCACTCAACGGATTGGCCGTGTTTGCCATGGTGCTGGCCGTGCAGACGACCGCAATGGCCAAAGAACATGTGTTTACCGCTCATGTGGCGGCGGATGGCACGCTGTTGCGGCAGTCCCCGAAATGGATCTCCGACATCACCCATCAGCCCCAGCCCAACTACTTCAGCTTGTACAAGCTGAAGTTGAACAAGCAGGTTGTGCGGCAGGACCCGGGCTTTTGCACAGTCTCTGCCATCGATGCCAGCAGTTACGATCGCCAGCTGCATGGACAAGCCAAGGTAACGGGCAAGCCTTCGGCAGAAAAGGTCGACGTGATGACTCAGCTGGTCGACAAGAAAGGACCCAGTGGCGACAACGACCTGGAGTTTCTTTTGATGTGCACGCGGTGATTGCGTTTCTCGAGCTGTAGTGAGAAGTGCACGTTATACTGTAGCGCTGTTGCCGATTACTTTACTGACGTGCCCTCTCCCATGAAAACGCTTTTTGCCGGGCTGATGTTGTTGATGGTGGCTGGCTGCTCCACCGGCCTGCGGATCGACCGTAACCATCCTTCCGTCAACCATGACAGCCGTATCCAGTTCATCGTCCTGCATTACACCAACGCATCCCTGGAGCGCTCCTTGGCCTTGCTGACCCATGGCGAGGTCAGCAGCCATTACCTGGTCGGCGATGGGCCAGCCACCGTTTATCAACTGGTTGATGAAAACCGCCGGGCCTGGCATGCCGGCGACAGCCAATGGCAAGGGCGTACTTGGCTCAACTCCAGCTCCATCGGCATCGAGATCGTCAACCCAGGCTACACCGACACACCCAACGGGCGCGTCTGGCACCCCTACAGCGAGGCTCAGATCCAGGCCTTGATCGCGTTGCTCAAGGATATCGTCAAGCGCAATCACATCGAGCCACGGCACATCATCGGCCACAGTGATATCGCGCCGCTGCGCAAGCTTGATCCAGGCCCACTGTTCCCGTGGAAACGTCTCGCCGATGCCGGCCTTGGCGTTTGGCCAGACGCAAATGCCGTTGCACGACAACAGGCATATTTCAGCGTCAATCCTCCGACCATCAGCTGGTATCAGCAGCAACTGGCGCGATTCGGTTATGCGATCGAGCAGACCGGCGAGCTGGATGTTGCCACTCGCCATGTGATCGCGGCCTTCCAGATGCGCTTCCGTCCTCAGCGCTTCGACGGCATGCCGGATGCACAGACCGCGGCGATGCTGCAAGTCTTGAATCGCTCGCGCTGAGTAACGGTAACGAAACCTTTCTGATGGTGTCATACGCCAAACGGGCAGGCTGACTTCTCGCAGAGTTGCTATACCTCTTGGTAATCAACTGGATGCCTGTGATGTCAGCCTTCCTTGCGACACTGCGTCAAATTTTCCACCGTCCCTGGATGCTGGCTGGGCTGGCCGCATTTTCCAGCGCAATCGTGCTGCTCGCAGGAAGCTTTGGTGTCGCGCTGCAGCAGATGAAACAAAACGAAAGCGCCCAGATGAACGCCCGGGGCGAGCGTTTCCTGGAGCGCCTTGAACAGATCTTCGGCCAGTTGCGCGAAGGCGTGGACCAATTGCAGGCGCAACCTCTGCGCGGTTGTGATGCGGCGATG
Organism: Pseudomonas guariconensis; assembly: GCF_040822035.1. Taxonomy (NCBI): domain Bacteria; kingdom Pseudomonadati; phylum Pseudomonadota; class Gammaproteobacteria; order Pseudomonadales; family Pseudomonadaceae; genus Pseudomonas; species Pseudomonas guariconensis. The sequence continues at coordinate 132,612 of NZ_CP162012.1, forward strand.
GTTGCGGCCTTGCAGCAGATCGGCTTGAGTTCGCGATTCATCTATGAGGCCGCCTATGTGGACGGCGCGGTAGTCTGCTCCAGCCGTGGCGCCGAGAGCACCCTCGAACCCCTTCGTGCTCCGGACATCCAGGGGCCCACCTACAGCTATTGGCTCAACACCAGCACCGAGCCGAACGAGAACCTGGCCGCCTTGATGCTGGGGCGCGGCAAGTTCCTGGTATCTACCTCGCGGGGTCATCTTTCCGATGTGGTCGACTTGCCGCCGGGTGGCAGCGTGCTGGTCGTGCTCGACCATGGTACCCGGGCGATCCCCGTGCTCGGCCCGCCCCAGCGCTGGCCTCCGCCGACAGTGGAATGGCCGCCGCCACCGAACCAGTCGTTGCTGGAGAAGAACGACTGGTTGCTCTATCACATGCCGACCAACTCGCCCGACTACCAGTTGGTGTTGATCGCGCCTCGGGCGGGCCTGCCTCTGAAGATGAACGGGATGCTCTGGCTGCTGTTTCCGGGCAGCCTGGTATTGGCCTGTTGCGTCGGCTGGCTGGTGCTGCAGTTGATTCTGCAACGGCGCTCGATGAGTTCGGAGCTGCAGAACGCCTTGCGTCGGGGCGAGCTGCAGGTGCTTTATCAGCCGATTTTCGAGCTCGACAGTCGCCGTTGCGTCGGTGCTGAGGCCTTGGTGCGCTGGCTCAGACCGGATGGCTCGCTGACCAGTCCCGATCTGTTCATCCCGTTGGCTGAAAACACTGGGCAGATCCGCCAGATCACGGACTTCGTGTTGCAACGGGTGCTGGAGCAGTTGGGCCAATTGTTGCGGGCCAATCCTTCGCTGTACATTTCAGTGAATCTGGCGGCCTGTGACGTGATGGTGCCACGCATCGGAAGGGTGGCGGCCCGATTGCTGGCGCATCACCGGGTGGCGGCCAGCCAGATCGCCTTCGAGGTGACCGAGCGGGGCCTGATCGATGTGGTGGTGGCGCGTGACAATTTACAGGCCTTGCGCGCGGTGGGGCATCAGGTCCTGATCGACGACTTTGGCACAGGCTATTGCAGCCTGGCTTACCTACAGACACTCCCGGTCGACTGCCTGAAAATCGACAAGGCTTTCATCGATGCGCTGGGGCATGACGCTGCGAGCAGCGGCGTGGCGCCGCACATCATTCGCATGGCCCACTCCCTGCACCTGCGAGTGATTGCCGAAGGGATCGAATGCGAGGACCAGGCGGAGTTACTCAATAGCGAAGGTGTCAATTATGGGCAAGGCTGGCTGTTTGCCCATCCGCTCAGTGCCCGGCAGTTCACCGAACTGGTGACCCGTCAGCGGCGCAAAGGCAAATAGCCGGCGGCGAAGGTTGTGGGTGAACCCACTCTTACAAGTTCAATGGTGCTGTCGAGAACGGCCTGGATCCTCTGGGCGCAGGTTACTCGCGAAGCACACAGCCCGCGGTGGAGGTTCTACACGGGCAAGGTCATGTAGAACTGCGTCCCCTGCCCTGGACGGGAATACACACCCATCCGCCCGCCATGCAGCTGGACGATCTCCTTGCACAACGCCAGGCCCAAACCGGCTCCGCCTTTCTTGCGCCCGACCTGGACGAAGGGCTCGAAGATCCGGGCTTGCTGGCCATAGGCGATGCCTTCGCCGTTGTCCTCCACCCCGATGATCACTCGTTCGGCATGCCGCCGCGCATGCAGCCGGATGCGCCCATCGTTGGCGGTATGACGGAGCGCGTTGTGCAACAGATTGTCCAGCACCCGGTCCAGCTGCGCGGCGTCTGCCGGGATGCGTGGTAGAGGGGGCTCGACGTCTATGAACAGCTCGATGTTCTTCTGCGCGGCCTGCTCGGCAAAGCGTGAATGGGCACGCTCGAGTAGCTCTTCGATGCTGCAGGGCGAAAGCTCCAGCTTTTGCAGGCCGCTCTGGTAGCGGGAAAAGTTGAGCAGGTCGTTGATCAGTTGGGTCAGGCGCTGCATCTCCTCGCCGATGGTGTCCAACAGGTCGTTCTCCCGCGCTTGGGGTGGAAACGTCACCCGTTCTCGCAACAGGCCAAACGCCATGTGCATGCCGGTCACCGGCGTACGCAGCTCGTGGGAGGCCCGCAGGACGAATTCACTGCGCACCCGCTCGAACGCTCGCTGCTCGGTGACGTCGTGCAGCACCATTACGGCTCCAAGGATCGGCCCTTGTGGGTGGCTGACCGGCGTCAAGCTGTAGGTGAGCAGACGGGTTTCGTCGTCCACCTCGATGCTCAGGTCGTCCGGCGGTCGGTCCAGGCTACCGCCGCGCAAGACCTGATGCAGTTGTGGCTCGAGCTCCGGGCGCTGTAATGCTTCGGCAAGGCCCGTTCCAACTCGACTGATGTCCCAACCCAACTGGCGTTGCGCCACAGGGTTCAAATGTTCAAGGCGGCCTTGGCGGTCGATGATCAGCAGACCATCGTCGATGCTGTCGAGCACGGCCTGCAGGCGCTGCTGGCCGGCCAGCAGTTCATCGATGTTGGTGGCCTGGTGTTTGCGCAGGGCATCGGCCATCAACCCGAAGCGCCGGGTGAGCTGGTTGAGCTCGGTAGCCTGGGTGACTGGCAAGGTGACGTCGAAATTGCCTTGGCCGACCTGATCGGCGGCCTTGGCCAGGGCCTCGATGGGTTGGCCGAAACGGCGAGCGATGTTGTGCGCTGTGACGAACCCGAGCACCACTACCAACAGTCCCATCAAGCCGAGCACGCCGCTGATCAGCAGGGCGCGGTCGCGCGCTTGTTCTTCGCTGCGTGTGATGCGCTCCAGGGCCTGCTTGTGGGAGTCGATCAGGTCGGTACGGACCTGATTGAAGGCGGCGCCCAAAGGTTGCTCGGTGTCCATGCTGCGCGCGGGCGCCGCGCTTTCGCGGTAGGCCTGGAGAAAGGCTTGGTAATTGCTGCTGGCCTTGCTGAAGGCGGTGCGCTCGCCGCCTTCGGCAAGGCCTTGGTTGAGCAGGGATTGGAAGTCTTCCTGCAGGGTCATCAGATTGCGTGGGTCGGTGTCCGCATCGAGGATGAGCTTCAACTGCTCTCCAAGGTTCTGTCGTAGCTTGAGGGCGATCTCCAGCGTATGGGTGGTGTCCCCCACCAATCGCTGTTGCACTGTAGCCATCTGCATCACGCTGACCAGCCCGAGCAGCAGGCCGAGCAAGGCGACCGTGACCAGGGCCGAGATGCTCAGGAAAAGCCGCGTGCGCAGCTTCATGGGCCACTTCATAGGTTGTACTGCTTGCGTTTGCGGTACAGAGTCGAGGCGTCGATCCCCAGCGTCTTGGCCGCCTGGTCCAGGGTATCGCTGGCCGCCAGCACCGCGCCGATGTGGGCGCGCTCTAGCTCGTCCAGGCTCAGGGCGGCGCCGATGCGTGGTGCGTTACTGGTGGGAGGCTCGGCCATGCCCAGATGGCTGACTTCCACGCGCTCCTGCGGACAGATGATGCTCGCCCTCTCCACTACGTTGCGCAGTTCGCGGATGTTGCCCGGCCAGCGGTAGTTGAGCAGTGCCGTGCGGGCCTCGTCGCTGAACACTCGCGCGGGCCGGGCATATTCCTTGACGAAGCGGGCCAGGAAGCGCTCGGCGAGCATGAGGATGTCTTCGCTGCGTTCACGCAGGGGGGGCAGGTGCAGGGTGATGACGTTGAGGCGGTACAGCAAGTCCTCGCGGAAGCGACTTTCACGAACCATTTCTTCGAGGTTGAGGTTGGTCGCCGCGAGGATACGTACATCGGCGCGGCGGGTGACAGGATCGCCAACCCGCTCGTACTCCTTGTCCTGGATGAACCGCAGCAGCTTGGGCTGCAGGGTCAGAGGGAAGTCGCCGATTTCATCGAGAAACAACGTCCCGCCGTCCGCCTGGCTGACGCGGCCGAGGGTGCTCTCGCTGGCCCCGGTGAAGGCGCCGCGGGTGTGGCCGAACAACTCGCTTTCCATCAATTCGGCATTGAGCGAGGGGCAATTGATGGTCACGCAGGCCTTGCGCATTCGCTTGCTCCAGCCATGGATGGCGCGGGCCAGTTCACCTTTACCGGTACCGGACTCACCCAGGATCAGAATGTTGGCATCGGTGCTTGCCACCTGCCGGGCAGTTTCCAGCACCGCCATCATGGCCGGGCTGTGGGAGTCGAGGCCGTCCTTGGGTTTGCGCACCTCGCCTTCGAGCGCTTCCAGGCGGGCGGACAACTGACGGACCTCCAGCTGCTTGGCGGTGGCCAGGCGCAGTTGGTCAGGGCTGCAGGGTTTGACCAGATAATCGGCAGCGCCGGCCTGGATTGCGTCCACCGCCGTGTCGACCGCTGAATGGGCAGTGACGATGACCACGCGCATCCACGGTGCCTGAATGCGCATCTGCGCCAGGACATCGAGGCCGTTGTCTTCGCCTAGGCGTAGATCGAGAAAGCACAAGTCGAACACCTGGCGTTGCAACAACGCTTCAGCCTGGGCGGCGCTGCTGGCCGTGGCGACGCTGTAGCCTTCATCTTCCAGGCAATAACGGAAGGTTCGCAGGATCGCGGATTCGTCATCCACCAGCAGAATGCGGCCTTGGTTGTCCTGGGCTGATTCCATTTTCCTGCGCTCCTTCGGGATTGATCTCAATTAGTGTCGGAAAAATCGGGCAAGTTGCATGGTCAATTCTGAAGGAATCCGCCCTTTGCATGCTAGCCAATAGCCTTTCCTGCCTCCTGGCCCTGCCAGGGCAGGCGCTCAGAAAGAAGACAGCGGACTGGCATGGGGGTTGCGACGGTTCTCTCTTTATATGTCACCGATGGAGGAGCTGACATGTCTTTTTCCCTGAGAATCCTGGTGCTGACGACGTGCATGCTGACCGCCGTGCCGCCGGTTTTCGCCGATCCCGTCCAGGACGCGCGCCTGCAAGGCGCCCTGCAGACAGCTCTGTCGCTGAACCGGGTGCTCAACCCCTTTCGCATCGAAGTGACAGTCAATGGCGCGAACGCCAGGTTGACCGGCGAGGTGGAAAACGATGTCGAGCGTCAGCTGGCCGAGCATGTCGCGCTTGCCACCCACGGCATCGAGCAAGTCGACAACCAACTGCAGATAAACCCGGCGCTGGTCGAGCGGCCGCTTGAACTGCGCGCCTATGCCCAGCGTCTGGAGGACGCCACCTTGGCAGCGGTGATCCGAGCCCGGCTGCTCTGGAGCCGTATTACCGAAAAGGCAGCTATCGAAGTGGAAAGCCGCGAGGGCGTGGTCACCCTGCGTGGCAAGGTCGACAGCGCCGAGGCCAAGGAGCTGGCAGGCGTGTTGGCGCGGACCACCGATGGGGTGCACCTGGTCAACAACCTGGTCAGCCTGGACAGCGCCGCCATGGCCAAGGCGCGGGAGAAGCCCGTGGATGCACCGGTCGGCCCGCAGCCCAGCGACAACTGGATCGTCGACAAGATCCAAAGCAGTTACCGCTACAGCCGCAACCTCGACGGCCTGAACCTCAAGGTGGCGAGCGAACAAGGCATGGTCCGGCTTTCCGGTGAGGTCGTCAGCAGCGAGCAGAAGACCATTGCCGTGGAGGTGGCACGGCAGATCATCGGCGTGCGAGGCGTGGATGCCGACCTGTTGAAAGTCGCGAGCAAGGTTGAGGGTTGATCGTGCAAAACGCACGACCCCAGATAGGCCATCGTGCAGGATACGTGCTTGATGGTCTTTGGTGATCTATATAAGTTATTGATTTAAAAGGATTTTAAGAGAAGGCGAAGACTGGCATGCAGGCTGCAACTTCCTGTCTAGGTTCGAATAAAAACACAGCAGGAGGAGCCGGCATGAATCGCCCATTCGTCAACCGCCCGCAGATCGCCGATTCGCCCTGGCGTCAGTGCCTGTTTCTGGGCCTTGCGCTACTGCTGACATTGGCCGCTGGCCAGTTTTACTACAGCTGGCAGACGGCGCGGTTGGCCGAGCAGGTGGCGGCGCAAACCGCGCTGTTGACGCAGATCCAGGCGAGCCGTGCCAACACCTTGGTCAAAGCCACCGCGCCGTTGCCGGCTGCCAAGGCTTCGCCAGCCCATCTGGACACTGTCGTCCATGAAGAACGCTGGGTGTTCTGAATGCCGTACCGGATCGATTTCAAAAAGAAAGGAGAACCATCATGCTGAGTTGGGCTATCACTTTCCTGATCATCGCCATCGTTGCTGCCGTGCTGGGCTTCGGTGGTATCGCCGGCGCCGCCACGGGTATTGCGAAGATTCTGTTCATCGTCTTCCTGGTGCTGTTCGTGGCTTCTTTCTTCTTCGGACGCGGCAGAGGTTGAGCATGAGCCGGATGCTATGCAAAGCCCTGGCTACTGCCCTGTTACTGGGCGGTAGCGCAGCGGCGATGGCGGCCAATGACGGCCAGGTTCGGGTCGATCAGCTGCTCGGTTCGGACCCCGATTACCGCGAAACGTGGCAGGACACGATCAAGGGCGAGGAGCGCCTGCCCGATTGGGTCATCAATTTATCCGGCAGCTCGCAACACCAGATGTCGGCGGTTACCGAGGATGGTGACCGGTACTTGGTGGGCCCTTTATGCGAATCCCCGTCCAACTGCACGTACAAGCGCCTCGTGGTGGCGTTCAGTTGGGACAAGGATCATGCCTACGGGATGCTCGTCGAAGTCCCCGAAGGCCTGCCCGCGGACAAGTCACCCACCCGACATGCGCAGTATCGCTGGCTGGGTGATCCGGACGATGGGATTAAAGCCATGCTGCAGGAGCAGCTCAAGCGGGATCCGAAGTGGTACTGACCAAGGGTCACGCATGTGTAACGTCCTAGAAGCTGAACCTTTTTATCTTTCAGGCTTCTATGGTGCGCCACTCCGAGGAGGGGTGACGCATGACCAAGGGGCTGGGCTGTTCTGATTGTTGCAGGATCGGAGTGGCCTAGGGGTACAGGGAGTACCTCCGCAATGGGCCGGGTCAGGTAGGGCGGTATCGGAAGTTTTGACCGGCGGTGTCAGATTAGGCGCAAAGCCAGGTCAGACTTCCGAGACGCCTATATAAGAAAGACGTCAGGTTGCTTTCAGTATTTTTCCCTCAAGACACATTTTGTCTCGACCGTATATCGAAATTTTTTCGATGGGCGCATCGCGTACCTTTAGTACCTTTGACACCATTCGGATTGTCGAACAAAGGTAGAAAACCCTCGTATGGATGCCGATAAATCGGCCGAAAAATGGCGCTTTGGTCTTGTTCGGGAATCCGAACACCGGAAAACCAACCCCTTCTGATGCGCGAAATCCCTCTCAAGCCTCATGCCGATTCGGCATGGGGTAGTCATTTACGGCATTAGACTGACCCCCGTCCCGTCGCAATAGTTGCCGCCTTTTTTCGCAGGCCGGAGCGTCCGACGCTCGCTTGCGGTGACCGTCGATGGCGTCGCCGCACGGAAGTCCAACGCTACCCAATACGCTGGCAAAGGCTCTGGGATGCGTTTTTCCGCCTGGCACCCATGACCACTAGAAGAAAGGGTAAAGACATGAAGAAGGCAAAACTGAGCCTCGCCTGGCAGATCCTCATCGGACTTGTCCTGGGCGTTGCGATCGGCGCGCTGCTGAACCATTTCAGTGCAGAAAAGGCATGGTGGATCAGTAATGTCCTGCAGCCTGCCGGTGACATCTTCATTCGCCTGATCAAGATGATCGTCGTCCCGATCGTGATTTCGTCGCTGATCGTGGGCATCGCCGGAGTTGGCGACGCGAAGAAACTGGGCAGCATTGGCCTGAAGACCATCATCTACTTCGAGGTAGTGACCACCATCGCCATCGTCGTGGGCCTGGTGCTGGCCAACCTGTTCCACCCAGGTGCCGGTATCGACATGAGCACCCTGGGCACCGTCGACATCTCCAAGTACCAGGCCACTGCGGCCGAGGTGCAGCATGAGCATGCCTTCATCGAAACCCTGCTCAACCTGATCCCGTCGAACATCTTCGCGGCTGTCGCCCGCGGCGAGATGCTGCCGATCATCTTCTTCTCGGTAATGTTCGGCCTGGGCCTGTCGAGCCTGCCGGGCGATCTGCGCGACCCGCTGGTGCGCACCTTCCAGGCTGTGTCGGAGACCATGTTCAAGGTCACTCACATGATCATGAACTACGCGCCGATCGGTGTGTTCGCGCTGATCGCGGTCACTGTCGCCAACTTTGGCTTCGCCTCGTTGCTGCCTTTGGCAAAGCTGGTCCTGCTGGTGTACTTCGCCATCGCCTTCTTCGCCTTCATGGTGCTGGGCCTGGTTGCCCGCCTGTTCGGCTTCTCGGTCATCAAGATCATGCGCATCATGAAAGACGAGCTGATCCTGGCTTACTCCACTTCCAGCTCCGAGACCGTCCTGCCGCGCGTGATCGAGAAGATGGAAGCCTATGGCGCGCCGAAATCGATCTGCAGTTTCGTGGTGCCGACCGGTTACTCCTTCAACCTCGACGGCTCGACCCTGTACCAGAGCATTGCGGCGATCTTCATTGCCCAGCTGTACGGCATCGACCTGTCCTGGAGTCAGCAACTGCTGCTGGTGCTGACCCTGATGGTCACCTCCAAGGGCATCGCAGGTGTGCCGGGTGTTTCCTTCGTGGTCTTGCTGGCGACCTTGGGCAGTGTGGGCATTCCGCTGGAAGGTCTGGCATTCATCGCCGGTGTCGACCGCATCATGGACATGGCCCGCACCGCCCTGAACGTGATCGGCAATGCCTTGGCCGCCTTGGTCATCGCCCGTTGGGAAGGCATGTACGACGCCGCCAAGGGCGAGCGCTACTACAGCTCGCTGCTGGCCGGCCACAAGCATGACGCCGTGGTTGCGACTGCAAGCGAGCCTGCCAAGGCCGTGCAGCAGAACCACTAAGCACACATGCTGAAAAAAAGCCCCGACTCGATCGGGGCTTTTTGTTGCCTGGCAATCTGTCAGGGCTTTGCCGGAGCGGATTGACCCGTGGACCAGGGCAAAGCCCTGGCCCTGGCTCCAGCCCACTGGCGCGATACGCTATCATTCGGGCATTTTTCAGGGGGAACACACGGATGCTCAACGGCCTTTGGCTCGGCTTTTTCCTGGTGGCGGCGGTCAGCGCCCTGGCCCAATGGCTGGTGGGCGGCAATGCCGGCATCTTCGCGGCGATGGTCGAGAGCATCTTCGCCATGGCCAAGCTGTCGGTGGAGGTCATGGTCCTGCTGTTCGGTACCCTCACTCTCTGGCTGGGCTTCCTGAAAATCGCCGAACAGGCCGGTATCGTAGAGTGGCTGGCCAAGGTCCTGGGGCCCTTGTTCGCTCGCCTGATGCCGGAAGTGCCGCCTGGGCACCCTGCCCTAGGCCTGATCACCATGAACTTCGCCGCCAACGGCCTGGGCCTGGACAACGCGGCAACACCCATCGGCCTGAAGGCCATGCGCGCCCTGCAGGAGCTCAACCCCAGCAGCACCACCGCGAGCAATGCGCAGATCCTGTTCCTGGTGCTCAATGCCTCGTCCCTGACCTTGTTGCCGGTGACGATCTTCATGTACCGCGCCCAGCAAGGGGCCATGGACCCGACCTTGGTGTTCCTGCCGATCTTGCTGGCCACCAGTGCTTCGACCCTGGTCGGCCTGCTCTCGGTGGCAGTCATGCAGCGCCTGCGCCTGTGGGACCCGGTGGTGCTCGCCTACCTGGTGCCCGGCGCCTTGTTGCTGGGGGCGTTCATGGCTTTTCTCGGCACCCTCTCGGCAACGGCGCTGGCCAGTCTGTCGTCGATCCTGGGCAACCTGACATTGTTCGGCGTGATCATTCTGTTCCTGGTCATTGGTGCGCTGAGGCGGGTCAAGGTCTACGAGGCCTTCGTCGAGGGCGCCAAGGAAGGTTTCGATGTGGCCAAGGGCTTGCTGCCCTACTTGGTCGCCATGCTGTGCGCGGTCGGTGTGCTGCGTGCGTCCGGCGCCCTCGAGCTGGCGCTGGATGGCATTCGCCACACAGTAGAGTGGATCGGCCTGGACACCCGTTTCGTCGAGGGTCTGCCCACGGCGCTGGTCAAGCCGTTCTCTGGCAGCGCGGCACGCGCCATGCTGATCGAGACCATGCAGACCCACGGCGTCGACAGCTTCCCTGCCCTAGTGGCGGCGACGGTGCAGGGCAGCACCGAGACGACCTTCTATGTGCTGGCGGTGTACTTCGGCGCGGTGGGCATCCAGCGGGTGCGGCACGCCGTGGGGTGCGCCCTGCTCGCCGAGCTGTCCGGGGTGATCGCGGCGATTTTGGTTTGCTACTGGTTCTTCGCCTGAGCCTGGCCGGCCTGGGTGACGGTCCAGTTCACCACTTGCCCTACTAGCTGGTCGCTGGCATTGCCGAACCCCGCCACTACCGCTGACACCTGTTTGTCGGCCAGCGGCTGGCGCACTTCGAAGCGATGGCTGGCAAGGATGCGCTGGCTGCGTCCGTCCACCAGGCGCGCGTCATAGCGCACCACCACCTCCACCGTGTCCTGTGCACGGTACTCGCTCTGGAATGCCTGCAACTCGCCGGCCAGCTCGTAATCGGCCTGCAGGTTGCTGTCATCGGCGCTCAGGCGCTGCACCCGTCCGTCGCGCTGGAAACCGTCGAGCAAGCGGTTGCGTATCAGCAAGGGCGCTGGATCGCTCCAACGTGCGCCCTTGTAGCTGCTGATCACATCGCCCTGGGGGATCACTGCGATACGGGGTGTGGCCAAGACCTCACTGGCCAGGGGCTTGTTCAGACGCAACGACCAGTCCAGCGCGCTGGCGGTTCGGCTGGGTTGGTTCACGGGCAGGCGATAGGTGTCCACCGGCTCGGTCTTGGGCAGGATCGAACAGGCGGTGGCCAGGCTCAAGGTGGCGGCCCAAGCCAGAAGGCGCAGCGTCGGTCTCATGGCTGGAACTCCTTGTTGTTGTCTCGGCCCAGCAGATAGCCGCTCGGGTCGGCCTCCAGACGCCGGGATATGCCCTTGAGCGCGTTGAGGGTTTCGCGCAGTTCTCGGATGGCCGGCGCCAGTTGATTCAGGCCCTGGGCGCCACCGTCGATGGCCTCGCGGTTGTCATTGAGCATCTGGTTGATGGTCTGGGTACTCTCGGCCAGCGACTGCATGGCCTGTTCAGCGCTGTCGATGGCCTGCTTGCCTTCGCTGCCGACCAGGCTGTTGGCGTTGCGCATCAAGGCCTGGGTCTCGGCCAAGGTGGCATTGGCCTGTTTGCCGAGCTGGGCCAATTGATCGATGGCTTGGCTGATACCGCCCTTGTGGCTGGCGAAGGTGCCGGTGGTCTGCTCCAGGTTCGCCAGGGTGTTGCTCAGGCGCTCGATATTGTCTTCGGAGAACATCTGGTTGGCGTTGTGCAGCAGCAGGTTGATGTTGGTCACCAGGTCACTGCTGTCGTTGAGCAGGCGCGAGATGGGCGACGGCGAGGCGACGATCACCGGCAGTTTGCCGTCCTTGCCCTTGAGCTCAGGGCTTTTCGGCGTACCACCGCTGAGCTGGATGAACGAGTTGCCGGTGACGCCAGCCAGCGTCAGCTTGGCCTGGGTGTCTTCCTTGACCGGCGTGTCGGCGCTCAGGCGGATGCGGGCCAGAACCCGGCGCGGATCTTTGGGGTCCAGGCGCAGGGTGCTGACGTCGCCGACCTTGATGCCGTTGTACTGCACCGGGCTGCCCCGGGACAGGCCGGACACCGCTTCGTTGAACACCACTTCGTAGTCTTTGAAGGTGTCATCGACGCTCGACTTGGTCAGCCATAGGCCGAACAGCATGGCGCCGGCCACCACCAGGACGGTGACTAGGCCGATCAAAACATGATGAGCTCGGGTTTCCATTGTTCAGCGCTCCTGCCCGGCGCCAGCGGCGGCCTGTTCCGCCGCCCGCCCGCGCGGGCCGTGAAAGTATTCGTGGATCCAGGGATCGTCGGTCTGCTCGACCTGGGCCAGGGGGCCGGCCACCAGGACCTTTTTCTGTGACAGCACCGCGACCCGGTCGGTGATGGTATAGAGCGTGTCCAGATCGTGAGTGATCAGGAACACCGAAAGGCCCAGGGCATCGCGCAAGGTCAGGATCAATTGATCGAATGCGGCGGCACCGATCGGGTCGAGGCCGGCGGTGGGCTCGTCGAGGAACAGGATGTCCGGATCGAGCGCCAGGGCACGGGCCAGGGCGGCGCGCTTGATCATGCCGCCGGACAGCGAGGACGGATACTTGTCGGCGGCGGAGATCGGCAGGCCGGCCAGGGCCAGCTTGACCCCCGCCAGGTGCTCTGCGTCGGCGCGAGAGAGGCCGGCGTGCTCGATCAAGGGCAAGGCCACGTTCTCGGTGACCGTGAGCGAGGAAAACAGCGCGCCCTTCTGGAACAGCACGCCGAAGCGTCGTTCCACCAGGGAGCGCTGCTCGCTGTTCAGGGTGGCCAGGTCCTGGCCGAATACGTTGACCTGCCCTGCGTTGGGCCGGCGCAGCCCGATGATGCTGCGCAGCAACACCGACTTGCCGCTGCCCGAGCCACCGACCACGGCGAGGATTTCGCCGCGGTACAGGTCCAGGTCGAGATTCTCGTGCACGCTCTGGGTGCCGAATCGGTTGCATAGCCCCCGGGCTTCGATCACTGCGTCTGGTACGCCACTCACCAGCCCATCTCCATGAAGAACAGTGCGGCCACCGCATCGAGCACGATCACCACGAAAATCGACTGGACCACGCTGGAGGTGGTGTGCGCCCCCACCGATTCGGCGCTGCCGCTGACCTTGAAGCCTTCCAGGCAGCCAATGGCGGCGATCAGGAAGGCGAAGAACGGTGCTTTGACCAGGCCGACGATGAAATGCTGCACGCCGATGTCGCTCTGCAGCAGCGAAAGGAACATCGCTGGCGAGATATCCAAGGACAGGGCACAGACCACGGCGCCGCCGACGATGCCGCAGATCATCGCGACGAAGGTCAACAGCGGCAGGGAGATCAGCAAGGCGAGCACCCGCGGCACCACCAGCAGTTCGATGGGATTGAGCCCCAGGGTGCGGATGGCATCGATTTCTTCATTGGCTTTCATCGAGCCGATCTGTGCGGTAAAGGCGCTGGCAGTGCGTCCGGCCATGAGAATGGCGGTCAGCAGCACGGCGAACTCCCGCAGGAAGGAAAACGCTACCAGGTCCACGGTGAACACCGTAGCGCCGAAATCCGCCAGTACCGTGGCGCCGAGAAACGCCACCACCGCGCCCACCAGGAAGGTAAGCAGTGCCACGATCGGTGCGGCGTCCAGGCCGGTCTGCTCGATGTGCGCGACCACCGGCGTGACCCGCCAGCGGTGAGGCTGCCAGGCCCTGCGAGCGAGCGTCTCGAGGATCAGGCCGATAAAGCCGAGCAATTGCCGGGTGTCCTCCCAGAGGGTGGCGACGGCGCAGCCGATGCGCTCGAGCAACAGCAGCAAGACGGGGCGCTCGGCTTCCTTGACCGGGATGCAGTAGTCCTGCACCGAGCAGTAGACGTTCTTTAGCAAGGCGCGGCTGGCTTCGGGGAGGTCATGGGTGCAATGCGACAGGCGCTCGGAGCCAAGCAACTCGGCCAGCAGCGAGGCGCCGGCGGTGTCGAGTCGACCCAGCTGGCTCAGATCGGCGATCGTGTCGTCGCCATACTGTGAGCGCAACCGTTCGCTCTCGCGCTTGAGGCTGGCGTAGTGGGCCAAGGTCCAATCACCGGCGATGCGCAGGCAGGCCGGTTGGCTGCTGGTGTCCAGGGTAGCGCTGGGGGTGGTCATAGGCTCCATGCATCTGACAGGGCGCGAGGCGTCGACTCAGATCATAGCGCACCAGAGCGGCTGGGGCTGCTGGGCTGTCGCTTGCCACCGGCACTGGGGGCGCGGGTTCACCCGCGAACATATCGGTGAAAGAACACGAGACAGTCGCGCCCAAGCATCACTGGGCTGGTGCGTCGTCGAGCACCTTGAAGCGCAGCACGCCAATCACCTGGCCATCCTCGGTCAGTACCCTCACCTGCCACTTGCCCACCGGGTTGGGTGGGAAGTTCTGCTTGTGGGTCCAGGCTCGATAGCCTTCTTTACGCCCGCCGTGGATGTCCAGGGCGATGCGGTCGACTTCTTTGCCGTTCAACTGCCACACATGATAGATGCGCTCGTTCAGGCCGCGCGGCGCGTTGATGGCGGTGTAGGCGTACAGGCCACCGCTACGGATGCGACTGACGGGGACTTCCTCGAGAGAGTCGCCGGGCTGGCGGTTCTGCACTTCAGTACTGACGGCCACTTCAGTCATCCACAGGGTCGCCGGAGGTACCCAGGAGCGCAACAGCCAACCGCCGCCGCCGACCGTCAGCGTCACCAGCACCAACGCCACCGCGCGGCGCCAGTTGTTGATCGGGAAACTGCTGGCCAGGCTCGGGAACGACAGCGCCATTGCGGCAATCAATGCCAGCTTGAAGCTTTGCGCGGTCGTCAGGTGCAGGATGATCGGCAACGCGGTCAGCAAGGCGGCGAACAGCGTCAGGGTGTGCAACGCCAGGAACAGCCAGCGTCGGGGCGCCAGCCACTTGTAGTACAGCGGGTCGATGATCGAGATGAGGCCGGCCGCGCCGAGCAAGCCCGTGAACACCAGCTGGCCGCTGTTCCAGGTGGTGGTGATGAAGAAGAACGGCAGGACGAAGAACAGGCTCTCCTGGTGGATCATCTGTGTCGCGTAACGCAGCAACGGCTGTGGGATCTCGCGCTTGAACACCTTAGCGAACAAGCCCGTCAGGGTATTCTCCAGCATCAGCCAGACCCAGCTGACCAGCATGAGCACGGCAACCCAGCTGGCCAGGCTGGCCTGGCGATCGACAAGGATGAAACTGCCGATGCCGGACAAGAAACCGCCCAGCGCGATGACGCCGGGGTAGCGCTTGAGCAGCTCGATCACGCGGATGACGAAATGGGGTATCGGGGGCATGGACGCAACAGACAAGAACGTGAGTGAGGCCAGGCAGGCCCTATCGCGGTAAAAGCTCGCGACAGGATGGAACTGGCAAGATGATGCCGCAGGATACTGCCAAATCAGGGCTTGCGTGTAGCGTCGTCGGGCTCAGCTGCCCGATGGCGTCGCAGACGCAGCAGACCAACGGCCAGGATTACTCCCAGCAGCAAAGCGAGTAGCCCATAGAGTTCGTCGAAGCCCAGCAGCGGCTTTTCGATGCGCAAATAGCCGGGCTCCTTGAGTAAGGCGCGCAAGGCGGCATCGGCCTGCTTGAGGCTCACCTGGCGCAGCTTGCGCGCCGGGTCACGGAAGCGCCCGTCGTTGTAGTCGTTGAGCGCACCCCAGTAATAGTCCGCCAAGGCGCTGTTGCCCTGGGTGCTCCAGCTTTCCCGGGCGATGGCTGCGTCCTTGATGCGAGCGAAGGTGTCCGGGTCCAGGCCGTTCTTGCGCAGATGATCGAACAACTGCTCCATTACCTTGATCGCCTGGTCGACATCCTGTCGCTCGAGGTCTGCGTTCAAGGCCAGCATGCCGGTATCGCCGAAGCTTTCGCGCCGCACCGATGGTCCGTAGGACAAGCCATGGCGCAGGCGCAACTGGTCGTACAGGGCCCAGTCCAGATAGCGCGAGAGCAGATCGAGGGTGGCGTTCTGGTCGTTGTCGGCCGCAGGTTCGATGAACAGCCAGTGCAGTTTGACGCTGTCCCCTAGCCAGCCGCGGGTCAGGTCGCGGCGTTGTTCGGCCTGTTGAGTGATGGTGTCGAGGTTTCGACGTTCGCCCGGCTCGGTGGCCGGCAGTTCGCCGTAGGTGCGTTCCAGGTAGGCCGGCAGCAGGCGGTCCAGGCCGCCAACCACGATCAGGGTCATGTTGTTTGCGGCATACCAGCGTTCGCGCAAGGTTTTCACCTGCTCGAGGGTCATGTCCTCGAGGTTGGAGCGCTCGGCGCACTTCAGGCCCAGCTCCACGGCCAATTGGTCGCTGCCTGGGTGGCCGATGTCCTGGCGGTCGAGCCAGCGTTGCAGGTGGCCGTAATGGCCGCCGTCCTCGCGTTCTATGATCTTTTTCGCTGTCTCCAAGGACGTGGCGTCGATGCGGGTATCGCGGATCACTGACAGCAGCAGGTCGAGGACCTTGCGTTGGTTGCGCGCGGGCGCTTCGATCACGAAGGTGGTGTCGGCACTGCTGGTGTAGGCATTCCACTCGCCGCCCAGCGATTGCAGGCGCTCTTCCAGGCCCCCTTCGCCGGTGTCGTCGATGCCGCTGAACAGCAGGTGTTCAAGCAGATGCGGCAATTCCTTCTGGTCGCAGTCGAAGTCATCCAGGCCGACGCCGACCACCAGGCGAATGGCCACGTGATCGCGCTCATAGCCGGACTTGAGGATCACCTGCAGGCCATTGGGCAACAGATAACCCTCTACCCGCGAACGATCGAGGGCAAACGAGGGCAGGCTGCAGATCAGCAGGCAAACGAACATCAGGCAACGCATCGGCGAGCTCGGGTCTCCAGGTGTGTGCGAATTTCAGGACAGGCGGGCCTCGTCCGGCACGCTGTCGAGCAGAAGTCCGCCCGTATCCGCGCCGCCCAGTACGACATAGGCACTGCTGCAGAACAAAGAGTTCAATCGCTTCATGTCGGCGATCAGCTCCAAGTGTAGCGAACTGGTCTCGATACTTTGCACCACTTTACGTTGCAGACGGCTGACATGGGCGTGGGCCAGGCGCCGCTCTTGTGCGCGGAAACGGCGCTTCTCGCGCAGCAGCAAACGCGCACTCTCAGGGTCTGCGCTGAGGAACACCGACAAGCCCAGACGCAGGTTGGCCAACAATTGCTCCTGAAGGTCAGTGAGTTCTTCCAGCCCGACTTGGGAAAACTCTCGGCGCTGCGAGGTCTTTTGCTGTTGGACCTTGCGCAACATGCGCTCGATCAGGTCGCTGGCGAGCTTTAGGTTGATGGCCAGTTCGATGATCTCTGCCCAGCGGCGGTTGTCTTGTTCGCTCAGGTCTTCCCGGGACATTTGTGCCAAGTACAGCTTGATGGCGCTGTACAAGGCTTCGGCATCCTCGCCCAGGGCACGCACTTGCTGAGGCAGTGCGGTCTGGGTGCCGCGCAGCGCGCCGAGCATGGCTTCGAGCAGGTTATCGACGATATCTCCCAGGCGCAGCGTCTCGCGAGCAGCGTTGGCCAGGGCCAGGCTCGGTGTGCCCAAGGCGGTGGCGTCCAGGTGGCGTGCCTTGATCGGTCCATTGCCGTTCTCGCGCTCTGGCAGCAGCCAACTGCATAACCGGCCCATGGGTTTGACTGTGGGCAGCATGACCAGGCAGCGCAACGTGTTGTAGAGCAGGTGGAAGCCGATCACCAGTTCCTGGGGGCTGAAGCTCAGCGAGTCCATCCAGTCCACCAGCGGATGCAGCACGGGAATGATCAACACCAGGCCGATCAGCTTGTACAGCAGGCTGCCCAGGGCGACCCGGCGGCCGGCGGAGTTCTGCATGCTGGTGGTCAAGAAGGCCAGCAGGCCGCTGCCGATGTTGGCGCCCACCACCAGGCCGATCGCCACCGGCAGGCTGATGACTTCGGCGCCCGCGAGGGTGGCGGTGAGCAGTACGGCGGCCAGGCTGGAATAGGACACCAGGGCGAACAGCGCGCCCACCAGGGCATCGAGCATGATGTCGCCGGTCAGCGAGGCGAACAGCACTCGCACACCCTGGGCATGGGTGATTGGCGCGGCGGCCTGCACGATCAATTGCAGGGCCAGGATGATCAGTCCCAGGCCGATACCCACGCGCCCGAGCTGGCCGGCGCGGGTCTGTTTGCGCGAGAGGAAGAAGATCACCCCGAGGAAGATCAGCAGCGGCGACAGCCACGACAGGTCGAAGGTCAGCACCCGCGCCATCAGCGCGGTGCCCACGTCGGCGCCCAGCATGATCGCCAGTGCCGGCGTCATGGCCATCAAGCCCTGCCCCACGAACGAGGTCACCAGCATCGCGGTGGCATTGCTGCTCTGCACCATGGCGGTGACCACGATGCCGGCGATGAAGGCCAGTGGGCGCTTGCTCATGTTCTGGCTGAGCACACGACGCAGGTTTGAGCCGTACACGCGCAGGATGCCGGTACGTACGATATGCGTGCCCCACACCAGCAAGGCCACGGCGGACAGCAGGTTGAGCAGGGTCAGCATGTTCTGGGCCCCCTTGTTGCCTTGTGCCCCAGGCTGGGGCCAATAGGTGAAGCTGTGAGCCGGGCCCGGGGGTGGGCTGTTTTTGGGGCTCACTGAAGCTTTAGTTGTTTTGCGGACCTGCCGCCAGCTTCGCATGCTCGCCAGGCATTTGAAACATTTGAGTCATGAAAGGGCTGTCATCAACCCAAGGAAACTTCGCGCCAGAAACGAGAAAGGACCCCGAAGGGCCCTTTCTTTCTTGCGCTTCCTGATCTTATTGACCCGGAATGTCCTTGCGCAGTTTCACCGGCTCATGCTCCTTGCCCTGCTTTCGTGCCAAGGCGGTGCGCATGCGGATGTTGATCGCCTCGACCGCCAGGGAGAACGCCATGGCGAAGTAGACGTAGCCTTTTGGCACATGCACGTCGAAGGATTCGGCAATCAGCACGGTACCGACCACGATCAGGAACGACAGGGCCAGCATCTTCAGCGACGGGTGTTTGTCGATGAACTCGCTGATGGTGCCTGCACAGAGCATCATCACCAGCACGGCAACGATGATCGCGGCGATCATCACCGGTACGTGGGAGACCATGCCCACGGCAGTGATCACCGAGTCCAGCGAGAACACGATATCGATGATGGCGATCTGGATAATGGTGTAGAAGAACTTGCCGCCTGCGCCCTTGGGCTCTTCTGCGTTTTCGTCCTCGCCTTCGAGGCCGTGGTAGATCTCCTGGGAGCTCTTCCAGAGCAGGAACAGGCCACCGAAGAACAGGATCAGGTCACGCCCCGAGATGCCCTGCTCGAAGATGACGAACAGGTCGTCGGTCAGGCGCATCACCCAGGTGATCGACAGCAGCAGCATGATGCGGGTGACCATGGCCAGGGCCAGGCCGAAGATCCGCGTGCGCGGCTGCATGTGCTTGGGCATGCGGCTGACCAGGATCGAGATCATGATGATGTTGTCGATACCGAGAACGATCTCAAGCGCCGTAAGAGTAAAAAAGGCAACCCAGATTTCCGGGCTGGTCAGCCATTCCATGTGTTTTCCTTTGAGCGATAAGGGCGACGCACCCAAGCGGGTGCGTCGCGGTTGAATAGTGCGCGTTTCTTACAGACTGCTGAACAGCGGGAAAATCCCCATGAGCAGCGCGGCGAGCATTATGCACAGGCACACGAGCACTGCCCACTTGAGCGTGAAGCGCTGGTGATCGCCGAATTCGATACCCGCCAGGGCCACCAGCAGGTAGGTAGAGGGTACCAAGGGGCTCAGCAGGTGTACCGGCTGTCCGACGATCGACGCGCGGGCCATTTCCACCGGAGTGATGCCATAGTGGCTGGCCGCTTCGGAGAGTACCGGGAGAACCCCGTAATAGAAGGCGTCGTTGGACATGAAGAAGGTGAACGGCATGCTGACGATCGCCGTGATCACCGCCAGGTACGGCCCGAGTGCGTCGGGAATCACCGCCAGCAGACTCTTGGACATGGCCTCGACCATGCCGGTGCCGGAGAGGATGCCGGTGAAGATACCGGCGGCGAAAATCAGCCCGGTCACGGCCAGCACGCTGCCGGCGTGGGCAGCGATGCGGTCTTTTTGCTGTTGCAGGCATGGGTAGTTGACGATCATCGCGATGCTGAAGGCGATCATGAACAGCACCGGCAGCGGCAAGGCGCCGGCGATCAGGGCGACCATCAGCGCAGCGGTCAGGGCGCCGTTGAACCAGATCAGCTTCGGTCGACGGGCTTCCGGAAACTGCGAAACGGTGATTTCGCTGTGGTCGATGTCGTCGGTGGGCAGGTGCAGTTCGCCCAGGCGAGCCCGTTCGCGCTTGCCGTAGAGGTAAGCGATGGCCAGGATCGCCACCACGCCGAACGCCATGGCCGGGATCATCGGCACGAAGATGTCGGACGGGTCGACATGCAGGGCGCTGGCGGCACGCGCGGTGGGGCCGCCCCACGGGGTCATGTTCATCACGCCGCCAGCGAGGATGATCAGGCCGGCCATGATCCGCGGGCTCATCCCCAGGCGGCTGTAGAGCGGCAGCATGGCGGCGCAGCAGATCATGTAGGTGGTGGCGCCGTCGCCGTCGAGCGAGACCACTAGAGCCAGCGCCGCGGTGCCGACCGACACTTTGAGCGGGTCACCTTTGACCAGTTTGAGGATCTTGCGCACGGCCGGGTCGAACAGGCCGGAGTCGATCATCAGGGCGAAGTAGAGAATGGCGAACATCAGCATGACGCCGGTGGGCGCGAGCTTGCTGATGCCTTCGAGCATCATGGGGCCGATGTGGCTGTAGAAGCCGCCGAACAGGGCGAACAGGATCGGTACCAGGATCAGGGCGATCAAGGCCGACAGGCGCTTGGTCATGATCAGGTACATGAACGAAATGACCATGGCGAAGCCGAGGAAGGTCAGCATGGCGGTACTCCAGGCGGTGCGCTGCGAAAGGAAAGTCGATTCGGGCGGGTCAGCGCGTCAGGCGCTGCGCGGGGAGTAGCCGGAGAGGTATAGCGAACAGGCGGGCACAGGAAAACATCGGGTATCACCATTGTTGTTGTTGATTGGGCCGGGCGCGGAAACTTCCGGGTGCCCTGGCTGACCGGTCTGCTGCCGGTGGTGGGGCTATCCTATTGGCGGAAGCTTTCAGCCAGCTTTCGGCTGAAACCAGGCGACAGGAGGTAGTGCCGATGACCGATGTAATGGAAGGTGGCTGCCATTGCGGCGCCCTGCGCTATCGGTTGCAAGGCGATCTTACAGATGTCGCCCATTGCCACTGCTCGATCTGCCGGCGGGTCAGCGGAGGTCTGGTGGTGACCTGGCTGACCTTGCCTCGTGACGATTTCAGTTGGTTGACGGGCACGCCGGGCTGTTATGTCGCTCCTGCCAGTTGCAGCCGTTACTTTTGCACCAACTGCGGGGCACATGTGGCGTTGCTGACGCTACACAGCCCCGCAAGCATCGACGTGACGGTGGCGACCCTGGACCACCCGGAGCGCGTACGTGCCAATCGGCACATCTGGACCAGCAGCCGGTTGCCCTGGTTGCATCTGGATGAGGATTTGCCTGGAGAGGCGCAGGAGAGCCTTTGAAGGCCGGAAACAGCCCCACCAACCTGAGCGGTATCAGGGAAGCTGCAAACCGCCGGCGGCTTTGTGCAATTCCCGCAGATGCACGCCGATCTGCTTCACATTGGCCTCTACCGCCGCGATCTCCTGGGCCCGCGAAGGCTCGAGCAATGCCCTAACTTCTTTGTCCAGGTCGGTGCTCAGGCGCAGCAATTGGGCCTGGCGCTCGCTGCTGATCTTCTCGAGCTGCTTGCGTTCTTCTGGCTGGGGCAAGCCGTAGCCCTTGTTTTCCAGCAACTCCGCCGGGCGGCTGAGGAAGCCGCTGTTTGCGAGCATTTTCTGCAAGGTGTCGTTGGCCTTGGAGATACTGCCGTCCTTGAGGGCGGTGGCGTTCAGGTAGCGCTGTTTGACCTCGTCCTGGGCCAGCAGCAGTTGGCGGCGAAGGCTGGCCTGTTCGAGCAGCAGCAACGCGGCGCTGGTGCGCAGGTCTGCCTGCTGGAACCAGGTACTGCGGTCCTTGGCATCCAGGGCCAGCCAGTCTTCGACTTTGTTCTGCTTGATCGGCAGCTGCTTCTTCAGCACATCGAACATGGCCTGGTAGCGCTCGCGGTAGGAATCGAAGCGATAGCCCAGGCGCAGGGCCTCACGTGGGTCATCCAGGACACTGGTATCGGCCAGCCCTCGCCCTTTGAGTACTTCCAGAAGGCCGTTGGGCATGATGCTGTCCAGATCGTTCAGCCGTGGATTGCCAGTGCCACTGCGCAGCAGTTTCAGGGACTCGACCGCACAATTGTTGGACAGGAAGTAATAGTTGCCGTCATAGCTCCAGTGAATCTCCGCAGCCTGGCGCACCAGGCTTTCAACCTCTTGACGGCTGAGCTTGAGCGGGATCGACGCCAGGCTGCGCAGTTCGGTCTTGGTGTACTCGTCGATCACCTGGCTCAGCGGCAGCACGAACAATCGCGAAGGGTAGGCACCGGTCAGGCCGTCCCAGCTGGACAACTGCACGTCATTGACGAACGCCCGGTACGACAGCACCAAGTGTTGGTCCAGATCCAGCCGGCAGTCTGGGCCACGAGGCCTGCCTGGGGCGCAGATTACCAGGCGCAACATGCTGTGGCCCCAACGGCTCACCCAGTTCTGGTTGGCTTCGGCCAGTAGGTAATCGACTTCATAGACCCGCTGCGGGTCGATTTCGCCCAGAGGCTGGCGGGCGAAATCGGTCCCGGCATTGAGAAATGGCAGACCGCTGACGCAAGTGTTCTGCTGTGGGGCCCAGCCGAAGTGGTCGCGCAGGTACTGATTCAGGGCGGGGCGGCGGCAGGCGTAGCTCGGGTCGAGGAGGAAGTACTCCATGTTGACCGCAACGAACTCCTTGGGGCTGCTCAATTCATAGCTGTCAGGGCTGCGGGCCAGCTGGCCATTGTGTTGCTCGCGATCGCCGCGACGGCCGACATATTGCGGCCATCCGGCCAAATCGAGCAGGCGCGGGTCGTCGCTCAGGGTAAAGCGCCTTTCAGCCTGGCCTCGGCACTGCTCAGGCAGGCCGATCTTGCCCAAGGTGTCCTGCTGGCGCTTGCAGCGGGTGATCAGCTGGCGTTCGGCTTCAGGCCACAGGCGGGCGCGGTCGTAAATGTGTGTCAGCTCGTGAAGCACGGTCGCCAGCAGCTCCTGCCGGACCGTGCCGTGAGGACGGTCGGTCTTCTTTTTGGCCGCGCTGCCATCGGTGAGGCTGGGCAGCAGGCGACGGTTGAGCTCAAGCGTCGCGACCGGCGAGGCCTGTCCATAGGCGTCGGTAGGCATACGCTCGCTCCAGCTGACCTGGATGCGTCGATCCAGCTGTTGCTTGAAGCGGGAGGGAAGCTTGCCCATGGCCTCGTCGAGCAGGGCTTGGGAGGCCTGCTGCTGCTGTGGGTCGAGGCCACTGACCTGCAGCTCGAGCTGCAGGCCAGCCAGGGCGGGCGTGCTGAGCAGCGTCAGGACGCAGCCCAGCAGCCAGGCACGCACGTGGTTCACAGAGCGAGGATGGCTTCGGCCAGAACCTGGTCGCTGGCATCGCGTGCTTCTGGGACGCGCTGGCGAAGGGTGTCGAAGGCGGCCTCCAGTTGAGCGCCGCGGATCTCGCCATTGCTGGCGACGAAACTGGCGGCGTCATCGTGGGCTTGTTGCACCACTTTGGAGTCGCGGATGGACGTCGTGGTGTCAGAGGTGAAATCGATCGAACGGCCAAAGGCACGGACGATGATATTGCTGGTGGCCACCAGGGTTTGTGCCTGGGCCAGGTCGGCCAGCAGCAGCATGCCGAGGGCAGCGGCGATCAGCGGTTTACGCATGGAGCATCTCCGGAAGATACAAGGAGTCAGACATGTTTATTGGACGAGAATTGCCTCGGCCAGTTCACGGTCACCGACACAATGGTACGCATGGGCATGACGCAGCGAATCGAGTGCCGCCTGCAGGCGTGCTCCGCGGATCTGGCCGTCGGTGGCCACGAAGGCTGCGGCGTCGTCGCGGGCCTGGATGACCAGCTTGCGGTCGAACGGCGCGGAGGTCACCTTGCTGGTGACGTAACTGCTGGCGACCAGGCTCTGGGTGGTGACATCCATGGCATGGGCGCTTCCCACGCCGATAAGGGCGAACAGTAACGGCAACGAATAACGCATGGAGTTCTGAAGGCGACGGAGGTGAACGGCGAAGGCTACCCCGGATACGTCGGCCAAGGCCAGTGTGTCCGGTTTGAATGGGGCCGATGTGCAGCCCTCTCGCGGGTAAAGCCCCTTCCACTGGCACTTGGCAGCTTCTTGGGGCTTACCCGCGCTGGGTAAGCAGTGTCAGAGCGCGAGGATGGCCTGGGCCAGTTGCGCGTCGCTTGCCTGCAGGCTTGGCAGCTGCTGGCGGATATGGATGAACGCGCTTTCAAGCTTGGCGCCGCGGATTGCGCCTTCGCTGCCGACGAAGGTCGCGGCATCGTCGCGGGCAGCCTGGACGATCTTGCTGTCACGGAACGACGAAGAGAGATCGGAGGTAGCGTCGGTGGAGGCGGCTACGCCGCGCACGACCGTGTCGGTGGTGACGACGAAGCTGGTGGCGTTGGCGGTGCCGGCCAGGGCCAGCAACAGGGCGGCGCCGATGAGGTGTTTACGGGACATGGTCGTGGACTCCTGCGTAAGGGTCTGGGTGATTCTGGTTATCTGCCGCACGTTTGATCGCTCGCGATGCTTTCAACCAAGCGGCTGAACGAAGCGTATCACGCGGCGGCGGTGCAGAGGTTAACTGGACGGGCTTTGTGCGCAACTGTACTGGTCAATTCTCTGCTAATCAAAACTGTGCTGGTTTGCGCTGTGGTACGCGCACTAGAGCCCTGCAAACAAAAAGCCCGTCGCGGTTTCCCACGACGGGCTTTTGAAATTCTAGGGCGCCGGCCGAGGCCAGCGAGCCCGGGCTTAGCGCCAGAACGGCTTGCTCAGCTCTTCGTAACGCTGGGACTCGGTGATACCGGCGTCAGCCAGCAGACGACCGTCCAGGCGAGCCAGCTGACGACGGCTGCTGATACGACGCTGCCACAGCAGCAAGGTCGACAGGGCGCGCAGAGGCAGCGAAGCGTTGGAGGCTTGAGCGTTGTTTTCGAAAACCAGATCGGAACTGAGGGTACGTTCCATGATGTGTCATCCTTCCGCTTATGGCGGCATTAGGTAGTGATTTAACTGATGCCAATGATCCTCCTCCGTCGTCCAGAACAGTAGATACAGTTCACCAGTATTGCGATCACTCAGTTAACTGTCTAAGCCGACTGTTGCACCTGAAATTGGCGAAACTGTACCGGTGCGCACTTGTTTGGTGCAAAAACAGCGCGCTCCGATTTCGTGTCGACACAAAATCGACGTTTTTACCAGTACAGTAGTACAGTTTTTGTGAGTTAAAGGCGGGCAAGCCAACAGACTGTGTAGGTCCGAATGCAATCGCGGGAGCAGCCCACCCCCCCACAGAGGTGAGGATGGGGCTGCTCCCGCGACAGGTCCAGGCAGGCTGTGCTGGATCAGCTGGCGAGCATGCGGCCGCTTTCTTCCAGGTTTTCGTGCCAGCTCAACGCCTCGCGCAGAATGTGCGGGGTGTGGCCGCCACGCTGGCAGGCGCGGTCGAAGTAGTCGTTCAGCGCGGCGCGGTAGTCCGGGTGCACGCAGTTATCGATGATCGCCCGTGCGCGCTCGCGCGGGGCCAGGCCGCGCAGGTCAGCCAGGCCTTGCTCGGTGACGAGAATGTCCACGTCATGCTCGGTGTGGTCCACATGGCTGACCATCGGCACTACGCTGGAGATCGCGCCGCCTTTGGCGATCGACTTGGTGACGAATACGGCCAGATGGGCGTTGCGGGCGAAATCGCCGGAGCCGCCAATGCCATTCATCATCTTGGTGCCGCAGACGTGGGTGGAGTTGACGTTGCCATAGATGTCGAATTCCAACGCGGTGTTGATACCTATGATGCCCAGGCGACGCACCACTTCGGGGTGGTTGGAAATTTCCTGTGGACGCAGGACGAGCTTGTCTTTGTAGCGCTCCAGGTTGCCGAACACATCGGCGTTGCGGCGGGTCGACAGGGTGATCGAGCTGCCCGAGGCAAAGCGCAGCTTGCCGGCGTCGATCAGATCGAAGGTCGAGTCCTGCAGCACTTCGGAGTACATGGTCAGTTCTTCGAACGGCGACTCGATCAGACCGCACATGACCGCGTTGGCGATGCTGCCGATGCCGGCCTGCAGTGGGCCGAGCTTGTTGGTCATGCGGCCGGCATCCACTTCACGCTTGAAGAAGTCGATCAGGTGGTCGGCGATGGCCTGGGTTTCGTCGTCCGGCGGCAGCACGGTGGATGGCGAGTCGGGTTGGTCGCTGATCACGATGCCGACGATCTTGGCCGGGTCGATCGGGATTGCGGTGCTGCCGATGCGGTCATCGACTTTAACCAGCGGAATAGGGGTGCGAGTCGGGCGGTAGGTCGGGATATAGATGTCGTGCAAGCCTTCGAGGTTGGCGTTGTGCGACAGGTTGATCTCGACGATCACCTGCTTGGCGAAGATCGCGAAGCTGGCCGAGTTACCTACGGACGTGGTTGGAACGATGTGGCCTTGCTCGGTGATCGCCACGGCCTCGATGACCGCGATGTCCGGCAGCTTGAGCTGCTGGTTGCGCAGCTGCTCGACGGTTTCCGACAGGTGCTGGTCGATGAACATCACCTGGCCGTCGTTGATGGCCTTGCGCAGGGTGCTGTCCACTTGGAACGGCATGCGGCGGGCGAGCACGCCGGCCTCGGTCAGCTGCTTGTCCAGGTCGTTGCCCAGGCTGGCGCCAGTCATCAGGCTGATCTTCAGGGGCGACTGCTTGGCACGTTCGGCCAGGGCATGCGGCACGGCCTTGGCTTCGCCGGCGCGGGTGAAGCCGCTCATGCCGACGGTCATGCCGTCCTGGATCAGGCCAGCGGCATCAGCCGCACTCATTACCTTGCTGTGCAGGGAGGACAAGCGGATACGATCACGGTACATGGATTGTTATCTCGGGCTACTGAAGCTACTGGAGCGCAGTCTAGAGATTTCGCCCGTTGCCGTCCCGCGACCATGGTCGTAGGCGAAGGCTGGATTTAGAGCCGTTGATCTGGATCATGCAAACGAAAAACCCCCGGGCATGACACCCAGGGGTTTTAGGGGATTGCCTGCGCTTCTATATATAAGTGCAGGTGAGTCTGGCGATCATTCCACGGCCTTGACCATGTCCTCGATCACCTTCTTGGCATCCCCGAACACCATCATGGTCTTGTCCAGGTAGAACAGCTCGTTGTCCAGACCTGCGTAGCCGCTGGCCATGGAGCGCTTGTTGACGATGATGGTCTTGGCCTTGAACGCCTCGAGGATCGGCATGCCGGCGATCGGCGACTTGGGGTCGTTCTTCGCTGCCGGGTTGACCACGTCGTTGGCGCCCAGCACCAGCACCACATCGGCCTGGCCGAACTCGGCGTTGATGTCTTCCATCTCGAAGACCTGGTCGTACGGCACCTCGGCTTCGGCCAGCAGCACGTTCATGTGCCCAGGCATGCGCCCCGCCACTGGGTGGATCGCGTACTTAACGGTCACGCCGTTATGGGTCAGCTTCTCGGTCAGTTCCTTGAGCGCGTGCTGGGCGCGGGCCACTGCCAGGCCGTAGCCAGGCACGATGATCACGCTGTCGGCGTTGCTCAGCAGGAAGGTCGCGTCGTCGGCCGATCCGGACTTCACCGGACGCTGCTCCTGGGAGCCTGCGCTGGCGCCGGCATCGGCGCCGAAGCCGCCGAGGATGACGTTGAAGAACGAACGGTTCATCGCCTTGCACATGATGTACGAGAGGATCGCACCGCTGGAGCCGACCAGGGAGCCGGCAATGATCAGCATCGAGTTGTTCAACGAGAAGCCGATACCGGCCGCTGCCCAGCCCGAATAGCTGTTGAGCATGGACACCACCACCGGCATGTCGGCACCACCGATCGGAATAATGATCAGCACGCCCATGATGAACGCCAAGGCGAGCATCAGGGTGAAGGCACTGTAATGGCCAGTGAAGGTGAACAGCAGGCCCAAGGCAATGGTGGCCAGGCCCAGGATCAAGTTCAGCTTGTGCTGCCCGGTGAACTGTACCGGTGCGCCTTGGAACAGGCGGAATTTGTACTTGCCTGACAGCTTGCCGAAGGCGATGACTGAGCCGGAGAAGGTGATCGCACCGATGGCCGCACCGAGGAACAGCTCCAGGCGGTTACCGGTGGGGATCGGGTCGCTGATGCTGGCGACGATGCCCAGCGACTGCGGCTCGAGCACCGCGGCTATGGCGATGAACACCGCTGCCAGACCGATCATGCTGTGCATGAAGGCCACCAGCTCCGGCATCTTGGTCATCTCGACGCGCTTGGCCATGATCGAACCGGCGCTGCCGCCGATCAACAAGCCGACGATCACGTAGCCGATGCCGGCAGTCGCCAGCTCTGCACCCAGCTTGTAGATAAGGCCGACCGTGGTGAGGATCGCGATCCCCATGCCGATCATGCCGAACAGGTTACCCCGGCGCGAAGTGGTCGGGTGCGACAGGCCCTTGAGCGCCTGGATGAAGCAGACGGAGGCGACCAGGTAGAGAAGCGTTACCAGATTCATGCTCATGCTTACTTCTGCCCCTCGTTCTTGGTTTTCTTCTTGAACATCTCCAGCATGCGACGGGTGACCAGGAAGCCACCGAACACATTGACCGCCGCCAGGGCCACGGCCAGGGTACCCATGACCTTGCCTGCCGGGGTCACAGTCAGCGCGGCGGCCAGCATGGCGCCCACGATGACGATCGCGGAGATGGCGTTGGTGACGGCCATCAGCGGGGTATGCAGCGCTGGGGTGACGTTCCAGACCACGTGGTATCCCACATAGATGGCCAGCACGAAGATGATCAGGTTGTAGATGCCATGGGAAATCAGCATGTCTTCCATTGTCGTGCTCCTTAACCGTTCTTGCGCACGACCTGGCCGTCGCGGCACATCAGGCACGCGGCGACGATGTCGTCTTGGAGGTTGATCACCAGCGCGCCGTCCTTGTCGAACAGCAGCTTCATGAAGTCCAGCAGATTGCGTGCGTAGAGCGCCGAGGCATCGGCAGCGACCTGGGCTGGCAGGTTGGTCGGGCCGACGATGGTAACGCCCTCTGCCATTACCACCTGATCCGCTACGGTCAGCGGGCAGTTACCGCCTTGGGCGGCGGCCAGGTCGATGACCACGGCACCGGGCTTCATCTGCGCGACGGTTTCGGCGCTGAGCAGTGTCGGTGCCTTGCGCCCGGGAATCAGCGCGGTGGTGATGACGATATCGGCCTGCTTGGCGCGTTCGTGCACGGCCTGGGCCTGGCGTTGCATCCAGCTGGCTGGCATGGGACGGGCGTAGCCACCGACACCTTCGGCGCATTCGCGCTCCTCATCGGTCTCGTAGGGCACATCGATGAACTTGGCGCCCAAGGACTCAATCTGCTCCTTCACGGCCGGGCGTACGTCCGACGCTTCGATCACCGCACCGAGACGCTTGGCTGTGGCAATGGCCTGAAGGCCCGCGACGCCGGCGCCAAGAATCAGCACTCGAGCCGCCTTTACCGTACCGGCAGCAGTCATCAGCATCGGCATGAAGCGCGGATAGTAATGGGCCGCCAGCAACACGGCTTTGTACCCGGCAATGTTGGCCTGGGATGACAACACGTCGAGGCTCTGGGCACGGGAAGTGCGTGGCGCAGCCTCGAGGGCGAAGGCGGTGATACCGCGTTCGGCCATCTTGGCGATCATGTCGTTGTTGAACGGGTTGAGCATGCCCACCAGCAGCGTGCCGCTGTTGATCTGCGCAAGCTCTTGATCACTGGGTGCGACTACCTTGAGCACCAATTGCGCGCCGAAGGCATCGGCGGCATTGCCCAGGGAAGCGCCTGCGGCCTCATAGGCACTGTCCGGAATGCTGGCATTGAGCCCTGCCCCCCGTTGGACGGTGACCTGATGACCCTGGCCAACCAGCTTCTTGATGGTTTCCGGGGTGGCGGCGACCCGCGTTTCGCCCGTCTGCGTCTCGAGAGGAACACCAATGTGCACGACTTATTCTCCTGCGGTGACCTTTTGTCTTTGTTGAAGCCAGCGCACTTCGGGTGGTGCGTCTGGTGCGGCCGTTCAGCATGAACCCGCCGGTTCCGGGGCGGGTCGAGCATTTTGCAGACGAACCGAAGGGGCTTCAACCGGTTCTGAAGCGATACGAAGCCAAAACTACAAGTCACCCTGTGACCGTATGTCGCAACAAGCCGAAAGCGGCCCGTCAAACACAGGGTATTCGGAGATTAAGGTAAAAACTGCAATTTTTTGTAGGCGTTTCGCGGATGCGTTCGTGGATGTCGCAAATAAGCTCTGAAAGCCGCGTGGTTGCACGGTTTGAAGGCATTTTTAATGCAACCTGAACAGTTTTCTAATTGGCGACAAATCCTTATATCTGTAGGTGTTTAAAATAATTAACTACAGGGTCAGGTTTTCGTGGCGTCACGATGGGTCGCGGTGTAGTGGTCGGCCTGTTGCACCAGCCAATCGCGGAAAGCGCGCAGCGATGCCGATTCCACCTTGCGGTCTGGAATCATCAGGTAATAGGCCTTGGCACTGGCCAGAGCGTGGCGGTTCGCGATGACCAGCCTGCCCTCCTCCAGCTCACGCTGGATCAGGAACGGCGGAATCAGGGCGATGCCCATCTCGTGCATGGCGGCTTGGGCGAGCATTGAGAATAGCTCATAGCGCGGGCCTGTCATGTCGCGCTCAACATTCATGTCCAGATGCCCAAACCATTGCCGCCAGGCGTAGGGTCGGGTGGTCTGTTGCAGCAGTGGTAACTCGGCGATGCGTCGCGGCTCCAGGCTGCCCTGCCCCTCCAGTAGCGCCGGGCTGCACACCGGCACGGGGTTTTCGCCCATCAGTCGATGGGATTGGGTGCCGGACCAGTCCCCGTCTCCGAAATAAATGGCCGCATCGAAGGCGGTATCGGCGAACAGGAACGGTCGCGTGCGATTGGTGAGGTTCACCGTGACGTCCGGGTGACGCTCCTGAAAGTCCTTCAGGCGCGGCAGCAGCCATTGCGTGCCGAAAGTCGGCACCACGGCCAGCTCGATCACGTTCGCACCCTGCTGACGCATTACCGACAAGGTATCGCGCTCGACCGCATCGAGCTGCGCCGCGACCTGGCGACTATAAGACAAGCCCGCCTCGGTCAACTTCACCCCGCGGCGAGAGCGGCGGAACAGTTCCACATTCAGAAAAGCCTCCAAGCCACCGATTTGCCGACAAACGGCACCCTGGGTGAGGGCCAATTCCTGAGCGGCCTTGGTGAAGCTCTCGTGGCGTGCCGCCGCCTCGAAGCAGACCAATGCCGTGGTGCTGGGAATCTTGCGGCGCATGTACGTCAACCTCACTTGTCAGCCGTTGAATCTAGGATTTTTCAGTTTTCGAAGTGAGAAAATATCACTAAACGGTGCGCAATCCTCGTTTGTCCAGACGGCCGATCGGGCCTAGGATCAAGGCACAAGAAACTCAGCTTCTCTATTTCGAGGTATTCGCTCATGGCCGGTAAAGCAAGCTTCAACTGGATCGACCCGCTGCTGCTGGACCAGCAGCTCACTGAAGAAGAGCGCATGGTCCGTGACAGCGCGTATCAGTTCGCCCAGGACAAGCTGGCGCCCCGTGTGCTGGAGGCCTTCCGCCACGAGCAGACCGATCCTGCGATCTTCCGCGAGATGGGCGAAGTCGGCCTGCTCGGCGCCACTATCCCGGTCGAATACGGCGGCAGCGGCTTGAACTACGTGTGCTATGGCCTGATTGCCCGTGAGGTGGAGCGCATCGACTCTGGCTATCGCTCGATGATGAGTGTTCAGTCGTCGCTGGTGATGGTGCCGATCAACGAGTTCGGCAGTGAGGCACAGAAACAAAAGTACCTGCCCAAGCTCGCCGCCGGTGAGTGGATCGGCTGCTTCGGCCTGACCGAGCCGAACCACGGCTCCGATCCGGGCTCGATGATCACCCGCGCGCGCAAGGTCGATGGCGGCTACCGTCTCACCGGCAGCAAGATGTGGATCACCAACAGCCCGATCGCCGATGTCTTCGTGGTATGGGCCAAGGACGATGCCGGCGACATCCGCGGCTTCATTCTTGAAAAGGGCTGGGAAGGCCTGAGCGCGCCGGCAATTCACGGCAAAGTCGGCCTGCGGGCCTCGATCACCGGCGAGATCGTCATGGACAACGTGTTCGTGCCGGAAGAGAACATGTTCCCTGAAGTGCGCGGTCTGAAAGGCCCGTTCACCTGTCTGAATTCCGCCCGCTATGGCATCTCCTGGGGCGCCCTGGGGGCAGCCGAGGCCTGCTGGCACACCGCTCGCCAATACACGCTGGACCGCAAGCAGTTTGGCCGTCCGTTGGCTGCCAACCAGCTGATCCAGAAGAAGCTGGCCGACATGCAGACCGAGATCACCCTGGCGCTGCAGGGCTGCCTGCGCTTGGGGCGGATGAAGGACGAGGGTACCGCAGCGGTGGAGATCACCTCCATCATGAAGCGCAACTCGTGCGGCAAGGCCTTGGACATCGCCCGTATGGCGCGTGACATGCTCGGTGGCAACGGTATTTCCGACGAGTTCGGTGTGGCCCGCCATCTGGTCAACCTCGAGGTGGTCAACACCTATGAAGGTACCCACGATGTGCACGCGCTGATCCTGGGTCGTGCCCAGACTGGAATCCAGGCGTTCTATTGATAAAGGAGCTGGCCATGGGTGCGCTATCACATCTGCGGGTGCTGGATCTTTCGCGCGTGCTGGCGGGCCCTTGGTCCGGTCAGATCCTTGCCGACCTTGGGGCTGATGTGATCAAGGTCGAGCGCCCAGGCACAGGGGACGATACCCGTTCCTGGGGGCCGCCCTTCCTAAAGGACGCCCAGGGTGAGAACACCAGCGAAGCGGCCTATTACCTGTCGGCCAACCGAAACAAGCGGTCGGTTACCATTGACTTCACCCAGCCTGAAGGCCAACGCCTGGTGCGTGAGCTGGCGGCGAAGTCCGACATCGTCATCGAGAACTTCAAGGTGGGCGGCTTGGCGGCCTATGGGCTGGACTATGCGAGCCTGAAGGCGGTCAATCCCAAGCTCATCTATTGCTCGATCACCGGTTTCGGTCAGACTGGTCCTTATGCCAAGCGCGCCGGATATGACTTCATGATCCAAGGGTTGGGCGGGCTGATGAGCCTGACCGGCCGCCCGGAAGGTGAAGAAGGCGCGGGACCGATCAAGGTGGGGGTCGCCTTGACCGACATCCTGACGGGGTTGTATTCGACAGTGGCGATCCTGGCTGCCCTCGCCTATCGCGATCAGACCGGCGTCGGTCAGCACGTGGACATGGCGTTGCTGGATGTTCAAGTGGCCTGCTTGGCCAACCAGGCGATGAACTACCTGACTACGGGCACCCCGCCACGGCGGTTGGGCAATGCACATCCTAATATCGTGCCTTACCAGGATTTCCCGACGGCGGATGGCAACTTCATTCTCACCGTTGGCAACGATGGGCAGTTCCGTAAGTTTGCCGAAGTGGCTGGCCAGCCACAGTGGGCAGACGACCCGAGGTTTGCCACCAACAAACAGCGTGTGGCCCATCGTGCCGAGCTGATTCCGTTGATTCGCCAGGCCACGGTGTTCAAGACCACGGCTGAATGGGTCAGTGAGTTGGAAAAGGCAGGCGTGCCTTGCGGACCGATCAACGACCTGGCGCAGATGTTCCAGGATCCCCAGGTGCTGGCGCGTGGTTTGGCGCTCGATATTGCTCACCCGCTAGCGGGTAGCGTACCGCAGGTGGCCAGTCCCATTCGGTTGTCCGAGACGCCGGTCGAGTATCGTCAGGCGCCGCCATTGCTCGGTGAGCATACTAACGCTGTGTTGGAGGAGGTGTTGGGTATGGATATCGAAGCGGTGCTGCGTTTGAGAAGCGCCGGAGTGCTATGAAGTTTTCCCTACCCTCTCTATATATAGAGAAGCGGGGAGGCCGTCAGGCCTCCCCGCTTTGCTTTTCAGCCGGATTAAGGTTTTTTGAAAATAAGTGTTGACGGGGTTTCGAATCCCCTTATAATGCGCCCACTTCCGACGCAGTCGAAACGCAAAACTCCTTGATAATCAACGAGTTGAACGCTTCAGGTAGTATCGGAAGGGCTTCGGTCTTCTGATCGGCAGCGGTGAAAAAGGCAGTTGACAGCAGGTTTTAACGCTGTATGATTCGCCTCCCGCTACGAGAGATCGCAGCGAGTTAAGCGGTTGAAGTTGAACGGGTTTCTCGGAAAAAACTTCAAAATAAACGCTTGACAGACTTAGAGGAAAGCGTAGAATGCGCGGCCTCGGTTGAGCAAAGCGCTTAACCAACTCGCTCTTTAACAATCGAATCAAGCAATTCGTGTGGGTGCTTGTGAGTACGGACTGATCGTCGCCAAGATTATCAGCATCACAAGTGGCCATGCGAGAAATCACATAGTCATTTGAGATTGCTGAGCCAAGTTTAGGGTTTCTTAAAAACCCAAGCAGTATTGAACTGAAGAGTTTGATCATGGCTCAGATTGAACGCTGGCGGCAGGCCTAACACATGCAAGTCGAGCGGATGACGGGAGCTTGCTCCTTGATTCAGCGGCGGACGGGTGAGTAATGCCTAGGAATCTGCCTGGTAGTGGGGGACAACGTTCCGAAAGGAGCGCTAATACCGCATACGTCCTACGGGAGAAAGTGGGGGATCTTCGGACCTCACGCTATCAGATGAGCCTAGGTCGGATTAGCTAGTTGGTGAGGTAAAGGCTCACCAAGGCGACGATCCGTAACTGGTCTGAGAGGATGATCAGTCACACTGGAACTGAGACACGGTCCAGACTCCTACGGGAGGCAGCAGTGGGGAATATTGGACAATGGGCGAAAGCCTGATCCAGCCATGCCGCGTGTGTGAAGAAGGTCTTCGGATTGTAAAGCACTTTAAGTTGGGAGGAAGGGCAGTAAGTTAATACCTTGCTGTTTTGACGTTACCGACAGAATAAGCACCGGCTAACTCTGTGCCAGCAGCCGCGGTAATACAGAGGGTGCAAGCGTTAATCGGAATTACTGGGCGTAAAGCGCGCGTAGGTGGTTCGTTAAGTTGGATGTGAAAGCCCCGGGCTCAACCTGGGAACTGCATCCAAAACTGGCGAGCTAGAGTATGGTAGAGGGTGGTGGAATTTCCTGTGTAGCGGTGAAATGCGTAGATATAGGAAGGAACACCAGTGGCGAAGGCGACCACCTGGACTGATACTGACACTGAGGTGCGAAAGCGTGGGGAGCAAACAGGATTAGATACCCTGGTAGTCCACGCCGTAAACGATGTCAACTAGCCGTTGGAATCCTTGAGATTTTAGTGGCGCAGCTAACGCATTAAGTTGACCGCCTGGGGAGTACGGCCGCAAGGTTAAAACTCAAATGAATTGACGGGGGCCCGCACAAGCGGTGGAGCATGTGGTTTAATTCGAAGCAACGCGAAGAACCTTACCAGGCCTTGACATGCAGAGAACTTTCCAGAGATGGATTGGTGCCTTCGGGAACTCTGACACAGGTGCTGCATGGCTGTCGTCAGCTCGTGTCGTGAGATGTTGGGTTAAGTCCCGTAACGAGCGCAACCCTTGTCCTTAGTTACCAGCACGTCATGGTGGGCACTCTAAGGAGACTGCCGGTGACAAACCGGAGGAAGGTGGGGATGACGTCAAGTCATCATGGCCCTTACGGCCTGGGCTACACACGTGCTACAATGGTCGGTACAGAGGGTTGCCAAGCCGCGAGGTGGAGCTAATCTCACAAAACCGATCGTAGTCCGGATCGCAGTCTGCAACTCGACTGCGTGAAGTCGGAATCGCTAGTAATCGCGAATCAGAATGTCGCGGTGAATACGTTCCCGGGCCTTGTACACACCGCCCGTCACACCATGGGAGTGGGTTGCACCAGAAGTAGCTAGTCTAACCTTCGGGGGGACGGTTACCACGGTGTGATTCATGACTGGGGTGAAGTCGTAACAAGGTAGCCGTAGGGGAACCTGCGGCTGGATCACCTCCTTAATCGAAGACATCAGCCTGCTGATGAGCTCCCACACGAATTGCTTGATTCCTTGAAGAAGACGATGCTGTAACGCGACCCTGTTATAGGTCTGTAGCTCAGTTGGTTAGAGCGCACCCCTGATAAGGGTGAGGTCGGCAGTTCAAATCTGCCCAGACCTACCATTAGCTTGGTGCAGATGACTACGGGGCCATAGCTCAGCTGGGAGAGCGCCTGCCTTGCACGCAGGAGGTCAGCGGTTCGATCCCGCTTGGCTCCACCACTTGCCGTTACCTGCAGAACTTAGAAATGAGCATTCCAATGTGAATGTTGATTTCTGACTTTTGTCAGATCGTTCTTTAAAAATTCGGATATGTGATAGATAGACTGATGACCACTTTCACTGGTGGGCCATCAGGCTAAGGTAAAATTTGTGAGTTCTGCTCTTTATTGAGCAACATGCGAATTTTCGGCGAATGTCGTCTTCACAGTATAACCAGATTGCTTGGGGTTATATGGTCAAGTGAAGAAGCGCATACGGTGGATGCCTTGGCAGTCAGAGGCGATGAAAGACGTGGTAGCCTGCGATAAGCTTTGGGGAGTCGGCAAACAGACTGTGATCCAGAGATCTCTGAATGGGGGAACCCACCTAGGATAACCTAGGTATCTTGTACTGAATCCATAGGTGCAAGAGGCGAACCAGGGGAACTGAAACATCTAAGTACCCTGAGGAAAAGAAATCAACCGAGATTCCCTTAGTAGTGGCGAGCGAACGGGGACCAGCCCTTAAGTTGATTTGAGATTAGTGGAACGCTCTGGAAAGTGCGGCCATAGTGGGTGATAGCCCCGTACACGAAAGTCTCTTATCAATGAAATCGAGTAGGACGGAGCACGAGAAACTTTGTCTGAACATGGGGGGACCATCCTCCAAGGCTAAATACTACTGACTGACCGATAGTGAACCAGTACCGTGAGGGAAAGGCGAAAAGAACCCCGGAGAGGGGAGTGAAATAGAACCTGAAACCGTATGCGTACAAGCAGTGGGAGCCTACTTTGTTAGGTGACTGCGTACCTTTTGTATAATGGGTCAGCGACTTATATTCAGTGGCGAGCTTAACCGAATAGGGGAGGCGTAGCGAAAGCGAGTCTTAATAGGGCGTTTAGTCGCTGGGTATAGACCCGAAACCGGGCGATCTATCCATGGGCAGGTTGAAGGTTAGGTAACACTGACTGGAGGACCGAACCGACTACCGTTGAAAAGTTAGCGGATGACCTGTGGATCGGAGTGAAAGGCTAATCAAGCTCGGAGATAGCTGGTTCTCCTCGAAAGCTATTTAGGTAGCGCCTCATGTATCACTCCAGGGGGTAGAGCACTGTTTCGGCTAGGGGGTCATCCCGACTTACCAAACCGATGCAAACTCCGAATACCTGGAAGTGCCGAGCATGGGAGACACACGGCGGGTGCTAACGTCCGTCGTGAAAAGGGAAACAACCCAGACCGTCAGCTAAGGTCCCAAAGTCATGGTTAAGTGGGAAACGATGTGGGAAGGCTTAGACAGCTAGGAGGTTGGCTTAGAAGCAGCCATCCTTTAAAGAAAGCGTAATAGCTCACTAGTCGAGTCGGCCTGCGCGGAAGATGTAACGGGGCTCAAACCATGCACCGAAGCTACGGGTATCACTTAGGTGATGCGGTAGAGGAGCGTTCTGTAAGCCTGTGAAGGTGAGTTGAGAAGCTTGCTGGAGGTATCAGAAGTGCGAATGCTGACATGAGTAACGACAATGCGAGTGAAAAACTCGCACGCCGAAAGACCAAGGTTTCCTGCGCAACGTTAATCGACGCAGGGTTAGTCGGTCCCTAAGGCGAGGCTGAAAAGCGTAGTCGATGGAAAACAGGTTAATATTCCTGTACTTCCAGTTATTGCGATGGAGGGACGGAGAAGGCTAGGCCAGCTTGGCGTTGGTTGTCCAAGTTTAAGGTGGTAGGCTGAAATCTTAGGCAAATCCGGGATTTCAAGGCCGAGAGCTGATGACGAGTTGCCTTTAGGCGACGAAGTGGTTGATGCCATGCTTCCAAGAAAAGCTCCTAAGCTTCAGATAACTGGGAACCGTACCCCAAACCGACACAGGTGGTCGGGTAGAGAATACCAAGGCGCTTGAGAGAACTCGGGTGAAGGAACTAGGCAAAATGGCACCGTAACTTCGGGAGAAGGTGCGCCGGCGAGGGTGAAGGACTTGCTCCGTAAGCCCATGCCGGTCGAAGATACCAGGCCGCTGCGACTGTTTATTAAAAACACAGCACTCTGCAAACACGAAAGTGGACGTATAGGGTGTGACGCCTGCCCGG
Source organism: Pseudomonas guariconensis (assembly GCF_040822035.1). NCBI lineage: Bacteria > Pseudomonadati > Pseudomonadota > Gammaproteobacteria > Pseudomonadales > Pseudomonadaceae > Pseudomonas > Pseudomonas guariconensis. Next base: position 170,700 of record NZ_CP162012.1, read on the forward strand.
TGCCGGAAGGTTAATTGATGGGGTTAGCGCAAGCGAAGCTCTTGATCGAAGCCCCGGTAAACGGCGGCCGTAACTATAACGGTCCTAAGGTAGCGAAATTCCTTGTCGGGTAAGTTCCGACCTGCACGAATGGCGTAACGATGGCGGCGCTGTCTCCACCCGAGACTCAGTGAAATTGAAATCGCTGTGAAGATGCAGTGTATCCGCGGCTAGACGGAAAGACCCCGTGAACCTTTACTATAGCTTTGCACTGGACTTTGAGCTTGCTTGTGTAGGATAGGTGGGAGGCTTTGAAGTGGGGACGCCAGTTCTCATGGAGCCATCCTTGAAATACCACCCTGGCAACCTTGAGGTTCTAACTCAGGTCCGTGATCCGGATCGAGGACAGTGTATGGTGGGTAGTTTGACTGGGGCGGTCTCCTCCCAAAGAGTAACGGAGGAGTACGAAGGTGCGCTCAGACCGGTCGGAAATCGGTCGCAGAGTATAAAGGCAAAAGCGCGCTTGACTGCGAGACCCACACGTCGAGCAGGTACGAAAGTAGGTCTTAGTGATCCGGTGGTTCTGTATGGAAGGGCCATCGCTCAACGGATAAAAGGTACTCCGGGGATAACAGGCTGATACCGCCCAAGAGTTCATATCGACGGCGGTGTTTGGCACCTCGATGTCGGCTCATCACATCCTGGGGCTGAAGCCGGTCCCAAGGGTATGGCTGTTCGCCATTTAAAGTGGTACGCGAGCTGGGTTTAGAACGTCGTGAGACAGTTCGGTCCCTATCTGCCGTGGACGTTTGAGATTTGAGAGGGGCTGCTCCTAGTACGAGAGGACCGGAGTGGACGAACCTCTGGTGTTCCGGTTGTCACGCCAGTGGCATTGCCGGGTAGCTATGTTCGGAAGAGATAACCGCTGAAAGCATCTAAGCGGGAAACTTGCCTCAAGATGAGATCTCACTGGGATCTTGAATCCCCTAAAGGGCCGTCGAAGACTACGACGTTGATAGGTCGGGTGTGTAAGCGCTGTGAGGCGTTGAGCTAACCGATACTAATTGCCCGTGAGGCTTGACCATATAACACCCAAGCAATTTGCTTCTGCAGATTGCGGTGGTGAAGACGAAAGAACCGAAAGTTCGCAACCACAACGATCACATATCCGAATTGGCTGGAGTGTCATAAGACAGTCTGGCAACAGAATTTCTTGACGACCATAGAGCATTGGAACCACCTGATCCCATCCCGAACTCAGCAGTGAAACGATGCATCGCCGATGGTAGTGTGGGGCTTCCCCATGTGAGAGTAGGTCATCGTCAAGATTCATTTCGCAAAACCCCTATCTGCGCGAGCAGGTAGGGGTTTTGTCTTTAAGTAGAGAGACCAGAAATTCGCAGGCACGTCCGAGGGACGGGCCAGCGCACAGAATTTCTTGACGACCATAGAGCGTTGGAACCACCTGATCCCATCCCGAACTCAGAAGTGAAACGACGCATCGCCGATGGTAGTGTGGGGCTTCCCCATGTGAGAGTAGGTCATCGTCAAGATTCAAACCCAAAGCCCCTGTTCGCGATGCGAACAGGGGCTTTGTCTTTTCCGGCTGTCACGCTGCTGTTCTGCGCACCTTACCGCTACGTCGTGCCTGTAGCTTGCGCCACCAGATGTACACCCCTGTGATCGATAACACTGCGATCACCACCCCTAAAATCGCAATCAGCACCTGCCCCGCGACTCCGATGATGCGCCCCCCATGAATGGGAAGCTGCAAACGATAGAACTGCTCACCCAGCGTGCCTTCTCCGGCAATTTCCTGCCCTATTAGCTGGCCATCGGTGCCGTGAAAGAACAGCCAGGACTTACCATGGGCTTGTGTATCGTGCTGGCCAAACCCCGCGCCATAAAAGTTGTACTCGAAGCTGTAATAGAGCTCACCGATCGGTGCGCTCAGTCCAAGCCTTGCGCCTTCCTCCTGCGCGCGTTGATACGCCTGTTGGTAGGTAAGCTGTGTCACACCCAGGGCCTCCTTGGGCATGACGCCCCGGGCTTCGTAGACACTCGGCTCAACGGGTGAAAACAACGAAATGGCGGGTTTGAAGACCTGGGCCGGCAGGTTCATCGCCACACTGCTGATGGCGATGGGCAACAGTAGTAGCCACAGCCATAAGCCGCTGGCTCTGTGGATATCCATGTTCAGTCGATACGCGTGCCCGCCCTTGATCTTCCAGGCGGTGCTCCATTTGCGCCAGAACGGCCGGCCGCGGGGCAGGGTGAGTAATACAGCGATGAGGCAATCCACGACCCAGAGGATCGCCACCACACCCATCAGCACAATCCCCCAATTGCCCGGCAGAGTCAGGCTGTAATGTAGCTCCAGCATGAACGGCATGAAGTTCTCGCGTGAGAAGCAGCATTCGCCCCAGTAGCGCTGGCCCAAAGTCTCACCGCTGACCGGATCGAGATAGAACACGGTGTTCTTCTCGTCATAGGGCTTGCCGGACTGTGGATCGTTGCGTGGAACCATCGCCAGCAGCGCGGAGTGCCCCGCCTCCTGTGGATATTCCATGTACCAGACTTGCAGCCGCGGATACTGGGTCTGCAACTTGTCCACAAGCGTGCCGGGTTGTTGCAGCGCCCCGGTGGCCGAAGCTTCGTAGAAACCTGGGTTGAGCCATTCGTCGAGTTCGTGATGGAAGGCCAGCACGCTGCCAGTCAGGCCGGCGACGGCCAGAAACGCTGCCGTGGCCAGGCCAAGGTAGCGGTGCAACAGGACATAGAGTTGACGCATTTACAGGGCTCCAGGAAAGCGCCGGAAACGAAAAAGCCAGCACCTGGGTCAGGAGCTGGCTTCGAGCATGGAAAGGAACGAGTCAGAACTGATAGCTGACCGTGGCACTGACATTGCGTTCTTCGCCCATGTAGCAGTAGTTCAGGCTCGCACAAGACGCGACGTAGGATTCGTTGGTCAGGTTATTGGCGTTGAGTCGCACATCCATTCCCTTGAGCCCGACCTTGCCCAGGTCATAACCGACCGAGGCGTCGAACAAGGTATAGGAGGGAACCTTCATGCTGTTTTCCGCATCGACCCAGCTATAACCCACATAACGCACGCCGCCACCCAGGCGCAGGCCATCAAGCGGGCCTTGGAGGAAGTTGTAGTCGGCCCACAGCGAATACATCTGTTCCGGCGCCTGGGTCGGCGAACGGCCTTTATTGTCCAGGCCTGGGGTCACCAAGCTCGGCATCGATTTGGTGTATTCGATGTCGGTGTAGGTATAACCCCCGATCAGCTTGAAACTGTCGGTCACCTGCACATGAGCTTCCAGCTCCAGGCCCTGGGAGCGAACCTCGCCCACCGCACGATAGAACTCTTCGTTCGGTTGCTTGGAGGCCAGGTTCTCTTGCTCGATGCGGAACACCGAGGCCGTGAACAAGTTGTCCGTGCCGGGCGGTTGGTACTTGATACCGGTCTCCCACTGCGTGCCTTCGGTCGGCGCGAGCGGACGGCCGTTCTGGTCGGATACGGTGTTGGGGTTGAACGACTCGGAGTAGCTCACGTAAGGCGCAACGCCGTTTTCGAACAGGTACAGCACACCCGCACGGGTGGTGAACTTGGAACGGTCGTCGTTGACCTTGGTATCGGTGTCGCGGTTCTCCTCCGATACCTTGACCCAGTCCTGACGCAGGCCCAGGAAGAAGCGCCATTGGTCCAGTTCGACCAGATCCTGTAGGTACACGCCGGTTTGCTGCAGACGCCGCAGGTAGTTGTTTTCGCCGAGGACCTGAAGGTTGCCGTTGCCATAGTGCGGGTTACCGGCATCCAACGGATCGACAGTGCCGTAGCGCCAGGTCACATCGGCCTTGCGCCGCTGATAGTCGGCGCCGAGCAAAACGGTGTGTTTAGCAGCGCCTGTGAAGAATTCCGCCTGGAGCATGTTATCGACGATAAACGAATGCAGGCGTTCGTCGCCGCCGGTATAGGCGCGGTTGAGGATGTTGCTGGTGGCATCCGCCCAGCCAGCCGAATAGACCTGGTCCATCGACACATCCGAATCTTGATAGCGGAAGTTCTGACGTGCGGTGAAGACATCATTGAAGCGATGTTCGAATTGGTAGCTGAACGACTGCTGGGTGCGCTCGTAATCGTCGATGTCCGGTTCGCCCTCGAAGAAGTGGTCGGACAAACGCAGGCCGTTGCGAGGGTGCAGCATGCCATCGGCCGGGTTGCCGCCGTGATAACCGCCATTGGGGTCGTGCTGCAGGTAGGCCTGCAAGGTCAGTGATGTGTCTTCGCTAAAGTCGATGCTGACCGCAGGTGCGATTGCGTAGCGTTCTTCCTTGTTGTGATCGAATTGAGTGTCCGAAGCGTCCGCAAGACCAGTCAGGCGATAGGCGATGCGTTTGTCGTCATCCAGCGGGCCGCTGAAGTCGAAACCCATGCCACGTTGGCCCTGGGTGCCAACTGTGGCCTGGATCTGATGATAAGGATCGAACAGTGGCTTCTTGGTGGTCAGTGCCACCAGCCCGCCTGGCGAGCTGCGGCCATACAGCACGGAGGAGGGCCCTTTGAGGATGTCGATGCGCTCGAGGAAGTACGGATCCACCTGCATGGTGCTGTAGGTGCCGTTATCGCCCATGGATTTCAGGCCGTCTACGTAGATGTTATCCACAGACCCGTCGTTGAAGCCGCGCATGGCTACGTAGTCGTAGCGATGGGTCGCGCCGTAGGGGTTGGTCAAGACGCCAGGGGTGTAACGCATGGCCTGGGCGACGGTCTGGGAGCCCTGGTCGTCCATCTGCTGGCGAGTGACCACCGAGACCGACTGGGTGGTTTCCAGGATCGGCATGCTGGTCTTGGTGGCCACTTGGCTATGAGTGGCGTTGTAGCCTTCCATGCTGCCCAAGGCATTGCCCAGGGTGAAGCTGCGGATGTCGGTGCTTGGCAACAACAGCGCAGCATCCTCAGGCTGCGCGCGCAGCACATAGCTGCTTGCGTCCTGGCTGACGGCTTCCAGCCCTGTGCCATTGAGCAACTGGCGCAGGGCCTGGTCGATGACGTACTGGCCCCGTAAGCCAGGCGATTGCAGCTTACCTGTCATCTGCGGGGTGCTCGACAAGGTAATGCCCGCCTGGCGGGCGAACTGGTTGAGCACGTCATCCAGATTTCCGGCGGGGATCGAGTACGGCTGGCTCATACCCACCGGATCGGCGGCCAGGACATGTGGAGCAACGCCCAAGAAACCGAGGGTCGTGCCGAGCAGGGCTGCGCGTATGGCTCGGCCTAGAAAAACGCAATTCAAGACAGGTCGAAAATCATTCTTATCGACGGTGCTTAGTTGAGGCAAGGCATCTGGCATGGAAAAGGTCCGTGGGTTCGGTAAGGGCTGAAGGAGTCGCTTACTGTCCTAGCCGGACTTGCGAGAAAAACCCGCCAGAAAAACCTGCAGGAAAATGAAAAATCAGGCCAGCCGTTCCAGGCGGACCCACCAGCGGGTGCGTTGACGAACGAATACCGGTAGCGTCTGCGGCAACAATTGCAGCAGTTTGTCGGTGTCCTCCAGGCGGAACACGCCAGACAGCCGTAGGTCGGCGATGTCCTCAGTGCATCCCAGGTAGCCATGGCGATAGCGGCTCACCTCCCCCAGGAAGTCGGCCAGACGCATGTCGCGGGTGACAATCAGCCCCTCGGCCCAAGCGCTGGCGTCCATCGGCTGTCGTTCGATCGGTCGCGGCCCGAGGGCATCCACGCGCCAGGACTGGCCAGGGGTGATCCACTGCAACGGCGCGCCATCGGGCCGGTGCAGGGCTACCTTGCCCTGGCTGACGCTGATGCGTGTGCAATCGGCGTCCTGACGCACCACGACCTGGCCACCGAAATCTTCGAGGAGGGCGTCACGAGTCTGGATCAACAAGGGGCGCTGTGCGTCATTGCATGTGAGCATGAGTTCGCCCTGGCGCAGCTGGATGAGCCGCTGGCGTTCGTCGAAAGCCAAATTCACGGCGCTGCGGGTGTTGAGCTGCAGCAATGAGCCGTCCTCAAGCGCAATGCTTCGGCGTTCGCCTGTGCCTGTGGCGTAGTCCGAGGCCCAACTGCTCAGTGCCTGTTGATCCTTGCCCAGCCAGGCAGCCGTACCGACCAGGGCGAGCCCGCCTAACAGCTTGAGTGCCTGGCGTCGGTTCAAGCGGCGTTGGCTGGTTTCGAGGGTCTGAAGGGCGACGTTGACGCCCGCCATGGCACGCAGGTCCAGATCCTGGTGCAGGCTCACGACACGCTGCCAGGCCACTTCATGCGCATGATCGGCGCTGCGCCATTGTTCGCATTGCAGCTGCAGCGCAGGGGTATGGCCACTTTCACGCAGGCGCAGGAGCCACTGGATGGCTTGTTTGACTACCTTGGGCGAAGGCGGGCAGACGCCTATCGGCTCATGGCTCATCGTCATAACGCAGCTGGTAGCAGTGATACAGCGCGTCCGCCACATAGCGTTCGACAGAGCGCAGGGAGATACCCATTTGTTCGGCGACTGCCTTGTGGCTCAGTCCTTCGCATTGGGCGAGCAGGAAGGCGCGGCGGACCTTGGGCTTGAGGCCGTCGAGCATGCGCGCAATGCGCTCGAGCAGTTCCAGCATCAGTTCGCGGGTTTCGGCCGAGGGCGCTTCGGCCAGCGGTAGGTTGGCCAGCGCTTCGAGGTAGGCTCGTTCAACCTCTTCGCGTCGCCAGTGATCAATCACCAAGCCACGCGCTACCGTGCGCAGAAAGGCGCGCGGGGCGTTGAGTTCCAGGTGATCGCGTTGCAGCAGACGCACGAAGGTGTCATGGGCGAGGTCTGCGGCATCGGCGGCATTGCCCAGCTTGCTGCGCAACCAATTGTGCAGCCAGCCGTGATGATGGCTGTAGAGCGTATGCACGGAATCTCTGAAAGACATGGAGGCGCGCTGTGCTGTTAGGTATTAATGATAATAAGTCTCATTGTTAGCGGGCTGGAATTATTTTGCAACTGCCTTGAGCGGTGGGCTCGGCGTGCGGGCCCTACCTGCAGGTTTTAGCGTGCTGCCTGGCTGTCCAGATAGTTGCGAATGGTGCGCGATGCGTTGTTCAGGTGCCGCTCCAGTACGCTGACGGCTTCGTCCACCTGCTTTGCGCTGGCGGCATCGACCAACGCAATGTGATCGTCCTGAGTCAGCTTGCCCAGGCCCATCGAGGACAGGTGAAAACGCAGGAAGCGTTCTTCCTCGTTGAGCTCGATCTCGATCATGCGCAGCAGCTTCTGGTTGCGCGCCTTGCTGTAGAGCGTCATATGCAGCAAGCGGTTGAGACGGCCGATGTCGGCATGGCGGGTTTCGTGCTCCAACTGCTGGATATAGCCGCGTGCCAGGGCGATGTCTTCTGGTTCGAGCAGGGGAACCGACTGGCGTAGGGCCTCGGACTCGAGCATGACTCGCAATTCATAAGTATCGACCGCATCCTCGCCGATCAGTGGGGCAACCACGGCGCCCTTGTGCATCACCACTTGCAGCAGGGACTGCGCTTCCAGCTGGCGTAGGGCTTCGCGCACGGGCATGCGGCTGACGCCGAACAATGTGGCGATCTCCTGCTGCCGCAGGGCGGTCCCAGGTGGCAGGCGGCCGTCGACAATGGCGCTGCGCAGACGCTCTTCGATCACGCTGCGTGCCAGATGCGCTGGCACCTGTTCGCCGCCCAGAACAGTTTTCAGAAGTCGGGGTTTTTCGGCCACGTGGACGTCTGCCTTGATAGAAATTGGATCCAATAACACTAGAAAGCAGCGAAGGGGGTGTCAAACCAACGCGATAACAGGCGCTGAGCCGACTGGCATGGCGCGAAGAACGGCTATCGTGAAGGAAGTCCCGTAGTAAGGGAAGCGCTACTTCATGCAGCGATAAATCCGCACCGGCCGAGGATTTTCGAAGCTTTACAAGGCATGATGCGCAAGCGTTTGCGCGGGGCGACTCCAATAGATTTGTGATGATCGTCACAGGGGCGCAATGAAACTTGTTTCCTGTGAATCGGCGTCTAGGCTGTCTGGAACAGGCGTGCTGGTTTGAGTCTGTGAAGATACCGACCAGCGAATTGACACTATTCTGCGGGAGTGCTGTACAATTGACGCCTGTTAAGCTGTGCTCTTTGATCTGATGTTTTTTTGACGCTTTGCGTTCTGACAAAGTGCACCGATATTTTTGATCTCCGACAAATGGATGTGCGGCATCTATCGGTAAAACGTCGGTCCTGAATTACAGAGTCATAGTTTTGGCGAAAATCATTCCTTCTTTGGCCATTCCCGGCCTGAGTGCCGAGCACTGCCAGTTCCACACCCAAGGACTGTACTGGGTGGCCTGTGACACGGCCGAAGATGCCAGCGCGATTTGCCGCCAGGTCATCGAGGCAATGACAGGCGATGCCAAAGCGACGCTGATCGACAGTGCGCAGGGGGTGCGCGAAATCGTCGATGGGCTTGCTCCGGACCGTGGACCGGGGCAACTCGCCTTGTACCAAGCCCAGCCTCATGCCGCACGCCATCTTGCCCAAGACCTGCCACGCATCGACCCGACCGGTCGCGTGATCGTGGCCCGGGTATCGGCGACGGATTGGGAGGACAGCGACATAGGGAGTTGGTGTCGCGAAATGGCCGACAGCCTTCGTGATGCGGGCAGCGTCCTGTTGATGGTCAGCGAAGGGCAGAGCGTCTGGCTGCTCGAGCAGCTGCGTAGGTGCAATCAGGATCTCGATGGGTTGGCCCAGCTCTATCGTGGCCAGGGTGGGGTACGTTACCTGTTGCATTATTGGCGCAACGCGCTGGGTGTCGTTGGCACCGAAGATATCGAACTGACGCGTCACACCGGTGGTTTCGTGCTTGCAGGCCGTCCTCAACCGCTGGCCGAGACCGGCGGCGACGAGCTTCTGTTCCTGGCCCAGCGACAGGTGCTGGAAGGCGCGCCGGCCTTCTCCGAGCACTGGCAATTGTTCGATAGCATCAGCGAACTGGGTGCCAGGGCTGGTGTGGCGGTGTCCGCCACGGTGATCTTCCCCATGGACGGCGGGCAGCGCCTGGACGTTCTCGCGCGGCAACTGCACACCCTGCGCCTGTTGCGGGGCAACGCCCTGAAACTGGTGGTGCGCGAAATGGCACCAACGCTTCGCTATCAGGACGAGCAATTGCTGCTGGCCTGTGGTGCCAGCTTGATCGTGCCTTTCGGCGCCAGCCTTTCACGCTTCCTGACTCAGGTCGACAGCATCCAGGGCTACACCTGGCGCCGTCGGCTGCCGGCTGACTTCGATGCGTTGCTGGCTCGCCTGCGGCCGCTGCCGATATCGGGCCTGGTCTCACCTCGCGCCTTCGCCGATGCCGTGCTGCAGATGTGGCAGGGCATGCGCAACGGGGAAATCGTCCACCAGCTACTGGTGCTGCGTCCCGCCCCTGGTCTGTCCTCCTTGCAAGCGTGTTCACGCAGTATCTTCCGCCGCGACGGGGATATCGCCTGCGTGGTCGACGACATGCTGTACCTGTTCCTCTTCGCTTGCCGCGCCGAAGGCGTCGAGCAAGCGCTGGACCACATTTTCCAATTGTCCTGGCGGGAGCTGTTCATCGGCCGGGAACTGCTTGTCACGCCTGAAAGCCTCGGCGCGCCGGCATTCATGGATGAGACGCAGCCGGTGGCACCGGTTGCCGATGCGGCCAGCGTGCCGATGTCCAAGGTCCGTGCCGTATTGCAGCCAAGGCCCATATCGCTGCCACGACGAGGCAAGGCATGAATTTCGAGCAACTGCTGCAAGTCATCGGCATCAGTGCGCTTGGCACGCTGATCCTGGCGTTCGCTCTGCTGCGCCTGAAAACCTGGGTGCAGAGCTGGTTGAAACACCGTTTGCCGCCACGTCACATGAAAGCTGCGGGCGTGCGTCGACGTGGGGAGAAGCATGAGTAACTCGATGGTCATTGCCCACCCACTGTCCCGTTGGCCGGGCCTGGGCGCCTGGAACCTGTATTTCCTGGCGAAGTTCGTCATGCTCGCCGCGGGGCTGCTGGACTTCCAGCCGTTGCCCAACCTGCTGTTCGCAGCCTTCCTGATGGTGCCACTGCCAGGGCGCTGGTTACGTGTCGTGCGGCAACTGGTGGCTGTGCCGATCGGCGTCGCTTTGTTTTATCAGGACACCTGGCTGCCGCCATTCGAGCGTCTGCTCGCGCAGCCCGGTGTGCTCGATTTCACGCCTGACTACATGCTGGAACTGCTGGGCCGCTTCATCAATTGGTACTTGGTGGGCGCCTTGTTGTTGACGGTGGTGGGCTACTTCTACCTAAGACACTGGTTGCGCCTGAGCACCCTGAGTGTGGTCGGACTGCTGTGGCTGGCCGCAAGCGGATTGCCGTCGATCACGCCGGTCACCTCGCGCCAGGTCGTGACCGACGTTGCTACGCAGGAGGCAGCTGCCGTGGCAGCAGACGATGCCACGCTCAATGCCAAGCTGGATAGCTTCTTCGACCGCGAGCGCCAGCGGGTCACCGCCTTCCCGGTGGTCAAGCCCGATGAGCAACCTTTCGATTTGTTGGTGATCAACGTCTGCTCCCTGGCCTGGGATGACCTCACCGCTGTCGGCCTGCATGAAAACCCACTGTTCTCGCGCCTGGACGTGATCTTCGACCAGTTCAACTCGGCTACCTCGTACAGTGGCCCGGCCGCGATCCGCGTGTTGCGGGCCAGCTGTGGCCAGCCCTCGCATGAAATGCTCTACAAGCCGGCACCCGATCAGTGCCTGTTGTTCGATAACCTCGCCCGGCTGGGCTTCGAGCGTGAGACATTGCTCAACCACAGTGGGCACTTCGATAACTTCCTGGGTGACATCACTACCCAGCACATGCCGCAGCCGAGCCTGTCCAGCACCGACTTCCGCCGCTCGCTGGTCGGTTTCGATGGCTCGCCTATCGCCAGTGATCTGGAGGTGCTGCAAGGCTGGTGGGGGCGCCGCCAGGCGTCGGGAGCAGCGCATGTCTCGCTGTTCTACAACACCATCAGCCTGCATGACGGCAATCGCATAGTGACTGCTGATGGGGGAACCCGTATGGCGGACTACAACACCCGCGCGACGCGTCTGTTCGATGACCTGGGCAAATTCCTGGATGAACTGCAACGCAGCGGTCGCCGAGTCGTCGTGGCGATCGTACCGGAGCACGGCGCGGCGCTGCACGGCGACCGCATGCAGCTGCCCGGCATGCGCGAGATCCCTACGCCATCGATCACCCATGTGCCGGTAGGGCTCAAGTTCATCGGCATGGATCAACCAGGCCGGCGCGAGCCTCTGCATGTCTCGGCGCCCACCAGCTACCTGGCCCTGTCCGAACTGGTATCGCGCGTCTATGCCAACCAGGGAGCCGGCCAGGTCCTGGATTTGCCTGGTGTGCTGAAAGATTTGCCCACCACCGAACATGTCGCTGAAACGTCCGGCGCCCAGGTAATGGATTTCCAAGGCACCAGCTACATGCGTCTGCAAGGCCAGCCGAACTGGCAACCGATCCCGAAGGAGAGCAACTGATGACAAGGAAAGCAGATCCCGCTGATCGCAGTGATGACATCGCCCGGTTGCGTCAGCATCTGGATATGCCCGAACTGAACTACCAGGACATCTCGTTGATGGTGGGGGTGCGCGAGGCGCTGCGGCGCTGGCCCTTGCTGGGAGAAAGCTGTGCGAAGTCCATGAGTGACCTCGCCCATGAGATAGCTCCAGCGCCCAAGGCTACCGCGCGATGACCAGCCTTGCGCTGCATGGGCTGCGTGGCGGCCTGGGGCGTAGCTCCGTGCTCGCCGCGTTGGGGCATGCCCTGCGGGAACTGGGTGAGCGGGTGCTGCTGGTCGACTTATGCTCGAACAACCTGTTGGGCCTGCACTTCAATCTGCCGCTGGTTGGATGCGACGGTTGGGCGAACGCCGAACGGGACGGTCGCCCGTTCGGCGATCAGGTATTCGAAGTGTTCGACGGCTTATGCGTGATGCCCTTCGGCGAGCTTGACGAACCGGCCCTGGCCGAGCTGAGCGGGACATTCAACCCTGGGATCTGGAGTGCCCGCCAGGCGCAGTTGGTCCGGCACTTCGACTGGGTGCTATTCGATTTGCCATCTTCGGGCGCCTTGCGTGAAGTGGAGGTCGATGTACGTGTACTGGTCGCAGAAGCTGAAATGACCAGCCACATTTTGCTGGAGCGCCAGGCGCCGGAGCGCTTCGATCTGCTGCTTATCAACCGTTTCGACGCGGCCAGTCGCTTGCAGAGCGATGTGCTGATGGTCTGGCGCAGGCTTTACCACAACCGCCTTCCTCTGCAGGTGATACATCGCGACGAGGCATTCGTCGAGGCGCTGGCCTGCAAGGCTCCGGTCGGCCACTACGCCCCCCAGAGCCTGGCCTCCCGTGACGTACAGAGCCTAGCTGTGCGCTGCCTGACGAGGCGTCGATCGTGAAACTGTCGCCGGCCAATGCCTACCACTACTACTCCCACCTAGGTGCGGCGCGCCTGACTGCGCTGGTGTTCACCCTGGGCACCTGGCTGGCCTTCCTTCTGCTGCGTCTGGAGTCCCCGGCCTGGCAAGCGCTGCTGGCTGATCGGCGGCGGCTGTTCCCGCAAGTGGCCGGCAAACCGCCGACCTTGGGCGACCCACTGCGCTTGCTGATCCAAGGTGCGTGGTTGTTGATCCGACACGAGCCGCAACCGCGCAAACCGTCCGCGCTGGCCCGCGGCTGCCGCGCCCTGTTTGACGCCGGGGCCGCCCTGCTGCAACGCCTGCGTCGCCTTCGCTTGCACATGGTCGAGAAGTTGCGGCGGGTGCCCAGCCAGGTGCGCACCAGCACTTGGCAGCGTAACGCCGCCCAACAGCTGCGGGGCCTGAGCAAAGGTGCCCGGCGCGCGTTCTACTTTGTGCTCACGGTGTGCGCCCTTGCACTGGCGCTGCTGTGCGTGACCGAGCCATTCGGCTACCTGGCCCAGCTGATGTTCATTCTGCTGCTGTGGGGCATCGCCATGCTGGTGCGCCACATGCCCGGTCGCTTCCCGACCCTGATGTTGATCATCCTCTCGACGATCATTTCCTGCCGTTACCTGTGGTGGCGCTACACCTCCACGCTCAACTGGAACGATACGTTGGACCTGGTGTGCGGGCTGACCCTGCTGATTGCCGAGACCTACTCCTGGTTCGTGCTGATCCTGGGTTATATCCAGACCTGCTGGCCACTGGAGCGCAAGCCGGCGAACCTGCCGGAGCAGCTTACCGAGTGGCCGACCGTGGACCTGATGATCCCCACCTACAACGAGGACCTCTCGGTGGTGCGTACCACTGTGCTCGCGGCGCTGGGCCTGGACTGGCCGCGCGAGCGTCTGCGCATCTACCTGCTCGACGATGGCCGCCGCGATAACTTCCGCGCCTTTGCTGAGGAAATGGGTGTTGGTTACATCATCCGTCCCGACAACAAGCACGCCAAGGCTGGCAACCTGAATCACGCCCTGGGTGTCACCGACGGCGAGCTGATCGCGATCTTCGACTGCGACCATGTGCCGGTGCGTTCCTTCCTGCAGATGACGGTGGGCTGGTTCCTCAAGGACCCACGCCTGGCGCTGGTGCAGACACCTCACCATTTCTTCTCGCCTGACCCGTTCGAGCGCAACCTGGGCACCTTCCGCAACCGCCCCAACGAAGGCGAGTTGTTCTACGGCCTGATCCAGGATGGCAACGACATGTGGAACGCGGCCTTCTTCTGCGGTTCCTGTGCCGTGCTGCGGCGTACTGCCCTGGAAGACATCGGCGGGTTCGCCGTGGAGACCGTGACCGAAGACGCCCATACCGCCTTGCGCCTGCACCGCCATGGCTGGAACTCCGCCTACCTGCGCCTGCCGCAGGCAGCTGGTCTGGCTACCGAGAGCCTGTCGGCGCACATCGGCCAGCGAATTCGTTGGGCGCGCGGGATGGTACAGATCTTCCGCACCGACAACCCCTTGTTCGGTCGTGGCCTGAGCCTGTTCCAGCGGGTGTGCTATGCCAATGCCATGCTGCACTTCCTGGCCGGCCTGCCGCGTCTGGTGTTCCTGACCGCGCCGTTGGCGTTCCTGCTGCTGCATGCCTACATCATCTATGCACCGGCGCTGATGATCCTGCTCTACGTACTGCCGCACATGATCCACGCCAGCCTGACCAACTCGCGCATGCAGGGCAAATACCGGCGCACCTTCTGGGGTGAGGTCTACGAGACCGTGCTGGCGTGGTACATCGCACGGCCCACCACGGTGGCCCTGTTCGCGCCGAAGAAGGGCAAGTTCAACGTCACTGCCAAAGGCGGGCTGATGGAGGAGAGCCAGTTCGACTGGCGTATCGCCCAGCCTTACCTGTTGCTGGCGGTGCTCAACTTCGTCGGGCTCGGGTTCGCGGTCTGGCGCCTGTTCACTGGCCCGACCGAAGAGATCGGCACGGTCATCGTCAGTTCGCTCTGGGTGACCTACAACCTGTTGATCATCGGTGCTGCGACCGCTGTGGCCGCCGAGGTGCGCCAGGTTCGACGTGCGCACCGGGTGCAGATGCACCTGCCGGCTGCGCTGGTTCTTGAGAACGGTCACGCCTATCCGTGCACCCTGGTGGACTATTCGGACAGCGGTATCGGCCTTGAGCTGGGTGACGGCCTGGCACCGAAGACCGGTGGCCGGGTGCGTCTGCTGCTCAGCCGAGGGGAGCGTGAGTTCGCCTTCGATGCACGAATCACCCGCCGGGTTGGGCGCCACCTCGGCCTGACCTTCGATGAACTGGACACACAGCAACGCATCGACCTGGTGCACTGCACCTTCGCCCGTGCCGACGCTTGGCTGGCCTGGCAGGAGGCGCATCAGCACGACCGCCCGCTGCAAAGCCTGGTCGATGTGCTGAAGCTGGGTGGCGTCGGCTACCTGCGACTGCTCGAGTACGTTCCGGTGCGGCTGTTGGGGCCGGTACGACCTCTGGTCGTGCTGGCGCGCTGGCTGGCCACCTTCATGCCGCGCACCCCGCGGCCTCTCCCTTCCACGAATCTTTCAACCCGAGACGCATCATGACTCGTTACCCCGCACGTACCTGGGGCCTGGCGATGGCGCTGCTCGCCTGCGTGTTCCAGGCCACCGCCGACACCACCCCGCCCACCCCCGAGGCCGTTGCCGAGCCGGTGGTACCCAACTGGCCCGTGGCGAGAACGTTCGAGCAGCTCGGGCATCCGGCCGACACACTGTTGCTCGGTGTGCGCAACAGCGAGCAGATCGAATTCGGCCTGCGTCGCGACCGGCTCGCCACCGAAGCTGTCCTGCAGTTGGACTACACGCCCTCGCCGGCGCTGCTGCCGACCCTGTCGCACCTGCGCGTCTACCTCAATGATGAGCTGATGGGCGTGTTGCCGGTGGAAAAGGACCAGCTTGGCCAGCGCGTCCAGCGTCAGCTGCCGCTCGATCCCAAGCTGATCAGTGACTTCAACCGGGTGCGTCTGGAGTTCGTCGGGCACTACGCCGACGTCTGTGAAGACCCCGCGCACAGCGGCCTTTGGCTGAACCTCAATCGCAAGAGCGAGGTTCATCTGCGCGAGCAGGCCCTGGCGATGGAAAACGACCTGGCCTTCTTCCCGTTGCCGTTCTTCGACGCGCGCGATACCGGCAAGGTTGACCTGCCGGTGGTCTTCGCCGCGAGCCCGACGCTGGGGGAGCAACGTGCCGCCACGATTCTCGCGTCCTATTTCGGCAGCCAGGCGGGCTGGCGCAAGGCGACCTTCCCGGTGCTCTTCGACAGCCTGCCGGCGGCAGGCGACAAGCCAAAGCCGGCGATCGTCTTTGCCAGCAACGAGCGTCGTCCGGCATTTCTGGCCGACTACGAGAAGTTCCCGCGGGTGGACGGCCCGGTGGTGCAACTGATCGACCATCCGAGCGATCGTTGGAGCAAGCTGCTGCTGGTGCTGGGGCGCAACGACGAGGACCTGGTCAAGGCTGCCTCGGCATTGGCGGTGGGCAACAACCTGTTCCGTGGCGACCGAGTGAAGATCGAACAGATGAGCGATCTGCAGCCTCGCAAGCCATACGATGCGCCGAACTGGACCCGCACCGACCGTCCGGTACGTTTCGCCGAGTTGCTCGATTACCCGCAGCAGTTGCAGGTCAGCGGCTTGCAACCGAACGCGATCATCCTCGATGTGAACCTGCCGCCAGACCTGTTCGTTTGGCGCAACCAGGGCATTCCGTTGCGCACGCTGTATCGCTACACGCCGCCGGCGGTCACGGACGAATCGCGCCTGACCATCAGTGTCAATGATCAATACATCACCAGCATGCCGCTGGTGGGCAATGATCGCCGTGGCGGCACGCTCGAAGAGCTGCGCCTGAGTGTACTGTCCAGCGACAGCACCGCGTTGAGCGAGCAGGCGTTGGTACCTGCGCTGAAGATCGGTGACCGCAACCGCCTGCGGTTCGACTTCAGCTTCGCCAGTAAGCTCGGCAGCTCTCAGCGTGATCAGTGCCAGACCTCCTTGCCGGTGGACGTACGCGCGGCCATCGACGAGAACTCCACCATCGACCTCTCCGGTTATCACCACTACATCGCCATGCCAGACCTGCGTGCCTTCGCCCGCAGCGGTTTCCCGTTCAGCCGCATGGCAGATCTGTCCGAAACCCAGGTCTTGGTACCCGCCAAACCGACGCCGATGCAGGTGGGTATTCTGCTCGATGTGGTAGGTAGCATTGCCGGTCAAGTCGGCTACCCGGCCTTAGGGATTCGCCTGATCGACGACTGGAAGCAAGCGGCCTCGGCGGATGCCGACCTGCTGGTTATCGGCACATTGCCCCAGGAGCTGGCCCAGGAGCGCAACCTTGGCCTGCTGCTCAACGCCCAGCGCGACTGGCTGGCGCAAGGACGCTCCACAAACATGCCCGGTCGCCACCGGTTCGACACATCGCCCGTGCCGGCCAGCAGCCATGTGGCAATCAGTGCCCAGGCGCCGATCGGCGCGATCACAGGGCTCAAGTCTCCCTTCCACGAGCAGCGCAGCGTGGTCGCCTTGCTGGGCAATACCGATGCCGACTATGCGCTGCTGCGTGAGGCGCTCGGCGATACCGGCAAGCTCGATGCGGTAGCCGGCTCGGTCACCCTGGTGCGATCCAGCGGGGTGAGCAGCCAGTTCGTGGGCGAGCATTATTTTGTCGGCCAGTTGCCCTGGTGGCTGCTGTTGTGGTTCCACCTGTCCGAGCAGCCGTTATTGCTCGCGGTCCTTGCCACCATCAGCGTGCTGTTGTTCGCCTTCCTGCTGTGGCGCGCGCTGCGTTGGGCTGCCCGACGCCGGCTGGGTGAGGCTGACTGATCATGTGGCGGTTTGTGCTGATGCTGGCGCTGAGCCTGCCCGCAATCGCGGGCGCAGCGCCAAACTGTCCTTGGCCGGCCTGGGAGCGTTTGCGCACAGAGCTGGTGAGTGTGGACGGACGCGTGCTGGACCCCAGTGATGAGCGCCTGATTACCACCTCCGAAGGGCAGAGCTATGGGCTGTTCTTCGCCTTAGTGGCCAATGACCGGGCAACCTTCGCTCAACTGCTGCGCTGGACCAGCAACAACCTGGCCGAAGGAGACCTCTCGAGCCATTTGCCGGCCTGGTTGTGGGGGCGTGACGCCAAGGGCAAGTGGCAGGTACTCGACCCCAACAATGCCAGCGACGCTGACCTTTGGATCGCCTACAGCCTGCTTGAGGCGGGGCGTTTGTGGAACGAACCCAGCTATACCCAGCTGGGTCAGCACCTGCTATGGCGCATCAGCGCTCAAACCCTGCGCAAACTGCCTGGCCTGGGCATCATGCTGCTGCCGGCGGACTACGGTTTTGACGATGCCCGAGGCTGGCGCCTTAACCCGAGCTATCTGCCACCGCAACTGCTGGACCGCTTCGCCCTGGTCGACCCCCTGTGGGGCGAGCTTGCGGGCAACACCCGTCGGCTGCTGCGCGATGCCTCTCCCAAAGGCTTTGCGCCCGACTGGCTGCTATGGACGCCCACCGGCAAGATCGAGCCCGACCCGCAACATGGGAGTGCCGGCGACTATGACGCCATTCGTGTCTATCTGTGGGTAGGCATGCTTGCCAAGGACGCTGCCCAACGGGTTGAACTACTCCAGCATTTCGCGCCGATGGCCATGCTGACGACACAAAAGGGACAGCCGCCGGAAACCGTAGACGCCCGTAGTGGCCAGGCTCGTGGTGGCGGACCAGCTGGTTTCTCGGCCGCACTGCTGCCATTGCTGGCCGTGACACCGAATGCCGACGAAGGGCTGCGCGCCCAGCGCCAGCGAATAAAGGATCATCCGATAGAGCCTCGTGCGTACTACAGCCAGATGTTGGCGTTGTTCGGCCAGGGCTGGGATGAGGCGCGGTATCGCTTTGACAAGGAGGGTCGCTTGTTGCCGGCCTGGAGTACGTCATGTACCGATTGATTAGCATCGTGCTGCTCACAGGGCTTTGCAGCCAGGTTGCCGCGCAACCGACTGACCGCAGCGAGCAACGCCAATGGCTGCTGGAGCAGATCCGCATGGGCGAGGCTTTGCACCGCGATGATCTGGTTCGCGATGCGCTGGGTCGCTTGCGCCTGCTTGAGCCGCGCGACGCCGAGGTGCTGTTCGCTTCGTTGCGCCTGGCCCTGCGCGAGCGTGATCAGGACCAGGTCACCCAGCTCATGGCGCGCATTAGCCAGGAGGCGCCCGGTAGCGTCCAGGAGCACAAGGCCAAGCGTCTGATCGAGTTGCAGCAGCCGGAGGCAACCCGGCGCCTACAACAGGCACGCCTGTTCGCAGTGACCGGGCGCAATCAGGAGGCGCTGGAGATTTACGATCAGTTGTTCGCGGGTGAGCCGCCCAGTCTGGAGCTGGCGCTGGACTACTGGCGTGTGCGCAGCGCCTTGCCTGGCCAGCGGCGCGAAGCGATCGAGCAATTGCAGGCTCTGGATCGGCAGTACCCAGGGAATGCTGGGCTGCGCCAGACCCTGGTGGGGCTGCTGTTTGCTGAGAAACGAGATCCCGAGGCGCTGGCCCTGCTCGAATTGCTCTCACGTGATCCAGGCGCACGCGATTCTGCTGCGCAGCGTGAATTCGACTATCTCTCTGGGCAGCCCGTGGGCGCTGCCAGCGTGGCGGCCTGGAAAGCTTTCGTCCAACGCTATCCGGCATCACCGCTGTTGCCCCAGGCCAACCAGACCCTTGCCCAGCAACGTCAATTGATCGCCGATCCCGCTTGGCAGGCCGGTCAGCGTGGCAAGCAGTTGCTCGACCAAGGGCGTAACGCCGAGGCTGAGGCCCAGTTGCGCCGTGCCTTGCGCCAATACCCCGACGATGCCAGCCTGCACGGCGCCTTGGGTTATGCGTTGATGCGCCAGAGCCGTTTCGAGGACGCCAACGCCGCGTTTCGTCTGGCTGCCACCAAGGAGCAGGACACCTATTGGATCAGTCAGTGGAAGGATCTGGAGTCGTCCAGCCATTACTGGATGCAATTGAAGAAAGCCGACCAGGCGCTGGAACGGCGCGATATTTCCACCGCCCGTGCGATCTATCAACAGGCGCGTCAGCAGCGGCCCCAGGATGAATTCGCCGTGCTTGGCTTGGCCGACGTGGCGGTCGCCGAGGGCGATCCGGCCACTGCTGAGCGGTTGTACCTTCAGGTTCGGCGCATGGCGCCGGACAACGAGAGTGCTGTGCGCGGCCTGATGCGGATCTACCAAGCACAATCACCCGACAAGGCGCGTGCCTACCTTAACGGCCTGCCACCTCGGCAACAGGCAATGTTCGCCAGCCTGCGCCGCAGCCTGGAACTGGAGCAATTGCGCAGCGAAGCCGATGCAGCCGTGCAGCGGCAGGACTGGGCAGCGGCAAGCCCAGCGCTGAAGCGGGCAGTCGAGTTGGCGCCAGATGAACCCTGGCTGGTTTACCAACTCGCCGGCAGCCTTCGTCAGCAAGGGCGTATCGGCGAGGCCGATGCCGCCTTTGCCAAGCTGTTGCAACGGCATCCGACCGACCCGCAAGCGCGCTATGCCCATGGCCTGTTCCTGGAGTCCACTGACCGTGATGCCTTGGCACTGGATAGCCTTGCCGGTGTCCCCAAAGGTGCATGGACCGACGACATGCATGCCCTTGAAAAGCGCGCGCGGCGCCGTGTCACTCTGGCTCAAGCGCGACAGTTGCGCGACCAGGGGCGCGAAGCCGAGGCAAGCGCACTGCTCGAGGCCGGGATTGCCCGCGGCGAAGGCGACACCGATGACCTACTGATGCTCGCGGACTGGGCGGCGACCCGGGGGGATCACAGCACAGCCCGAACGTACTTCGAACGCGTGCTGGAGCGCCAGCCGGAGCAACCTGAGGCCCGCCTTGGGTTGATCGAGGGCTGGATAGCCGAAGGCAACCTGCCCCGAGCACGCCAGGCCCTGGAGCGGCGTGCGCCCCAGTTCCCGCCCGGGCAGATCGACGCACAGCGGCGTCTGGCTAATGCCTGGCTGGCAGTGGGCGACCGGGCGCAGGCGGCGTCGCTGCTAGACCGTCTGGTGGCCGAGCAAGCCCAGCCTGATCCGCTATTGCGTCGAGATGCTGCGCGATTGGCAGTGCAGCAGGACCCGCAACGAGCACTGGATCTTTACGCCGCGGCGATGGCCGATGCCGACCTGCTCGAGCGCCGTGCGCTGGAACCGCGTGATGATCGGGCGCTGACCTATGCGAGCCGTGCCAAGGACGAGGACGACTGGCTGGCGCGCAGCCTACGCAGCGACGTTGATGAGTTGTACCGTCAGCAGAACCCCAGCATCACGTTGATGCATGACTATGGCTGGCGCAATGACGACGGCACCGCTGGGATTTCGGAGCTCAAGACCCAGTCCACCCTGTTGCATGCCGACATGCCGTTGCAAGATGGCAAGGCGTTCGTGCGTTTGGAAAGGATTGGCCTGGATGCTGGTAGTTTCGACCTTGAAGATGGCCAGCACACCGAGGCGTTCGGCACATGCCAAGTCAGCGGTACCACCCGTTCGGGTAATCCGTTGCCGGCCGGTTGTCCTGGCGGGTCGCAGACGGCCAATGGCCGGATCATGGCGCTGGGCTGGGAAGGGGAGCGCTGGGCTGCCGACCTCGGCACTACCGATGGCTTCGAGGTCAACAACTGGCTAGGCGGTGCAACGGTCAATGGCGACCTGGGAGAGCTTGGCTGGTCGCTGACCGCCTCACGGCGGCCGATGAGCAATTCGCTGCTTTCGTTTGGTGGTGCCAAGGACCCGCGCACGGGCGTGCGTTGGGGCGGGGTCACCGCTAACGGCGCAACGCTCGGGCTGAGCTGGGACCAGGGCGGCGACGATGGTGTATGGGCCAGCCTCGGTCATCATTGGCTGTATGGTGAGAATGTCACCGACAACCAACGTACCCGAGCCATGGCGGGTTACTACTACCGTCTGCTGGAGCGGGCTGACGAGCGCATGCGTATCGGCCTGACCGTGATGCACTGGCGGCATGACAAGGATTTGGGCGATTACTATCTGGGCCAGGGCGGCTACTACAGCCCGGAGCGCTACAACTCCATCGGCGTGCCGTTCAGCTATGCCTGGCGCAACTACGATTGGTCGGTATTGCTGGAAACCTCGGTCAGCTGGTCCCAGGCTAAGAGTGGTAGCCGTCCGCGCTATCCCAACCAATCGCTGAACGACAAGATGATCAATCGCTATGATCTCGAAAGCTCGAACCTCGGCGATATCAGTGAGGGCAGTACCAGCAACGGCGTGGGTTATCACCTCAGAGGCTTGTTCGAGCGCCGCCTGAGCGACCACTGGGCCTTGGGCGGGGGCTTCGACTGGCAGCACAGCGATGACTATGCGCCGAGCAGTGCCATGCTCTACGTTCGGTATCTGTTCGAGCCCTGGCGCGGCAACCTGCTATTGCCGGTGGAACCGCTGGAGCCCTACAGCGAGTGGCGTTGAGGCCTGGCAGCCGCTTTCAGCAGGAACACCTGCCCCTGCTGAAAGCGGCCAGACGGTCCCCAAGATGAACAACAATTCATCCAGGCGATCCATCGCCCCCGGTTGACGACAGGGGGAGGGCAAGGCGTAGTATTGATAGTTAGCAAACTATGAATATCCTTGGTTCCTCTCATGACGCTTGATGCACTGCACATGAAGATCAGCAGCGGCATGGTCGTGGCCGCCCGCCACTGGCGACGCATCTGCCAGGCGGCCCTGACGGGCTACGGCATCTCCGAAGCCTGCGCTGTGCCACTGCTGATGATCGTGCGCCTGGGCGATGGGGTGCACCAGGTCGCGGTGGCCCAGGCCGCCGGCCTGGAAAGCCCGTCGTTGGTGCGCCTGCTCGACCAGCTGTGCAAGGCCGGGCTGGTATGTCGCAGCGAAGATCCCCTGGACCGCCGTGCCAAGGCCCTGAGCCTGACCAAGGAGGGCCGCCGTCTGGCCGAGTCGATCGAAGAAGAGCTGGTGCGCCTGCGCCGACAGGTGTTGCGCGGGATCGACCAAGCCGACCTGGAGGCCACCTTGCGGGTGATCCAAGCCTTCGAAGACGCCAGCCAAGTCGCACCGGGCGGGCTTGCATGAACGGTTTTTTCAGTTCGGTCCCACCGGCCCGCGATTGGTTCTATGGCGTGCGCACCTTCGCCGCTTCGATGATCGCCCTGTACATTGCCCTGCTCATGCAATTGCCACGTCCCTACTGGGCCATGGCCACGGTGTACATCGTCTCGAGCCCCTTCGTCGGGCCGACCAGCTCCAAGGCGCTGTATCGCGCCTTGGGCACGTTGCTGGGTGCCGGCGGGGCGGTCTTGCTGGTGCCGCCTTTGGTACAGTCGCCAGCGCTGCTCTGCGTCGCCATTGCCTTGTGGACCGGCACGCTGCTGTTCCTGTCGCTGAACCTGCGCACGGCCAACAACTATGTGCTGATGCTGGCCGGCTATACCTTGCCTATGATCGCCCTGGCTGTGGTCGACAACCCGCTGGCGGTGTTCGATGTGGCCTCCTCCCGAGCCCAGGAAATCTGCCTGGGCATCGTCTGCGCGGCGGTGGTCGGCGCGATCTTCTGGCCGCGCCGCTTGGCGCCGGTGGTGCTCGGCTCGGCCAACAGCTGGTTCCACGAGGCGATTCGCTACAGCGACACCTACCTGGCCCGCGAAGTCGCCGCCGACAAGGTCGCCGGCATGCGCGCCTCGATGGTCGCCACCTTCAACAGCCTGGAGATGATGATCGGCCAGCTCGGTCATGAAGGCACCGGCCCCCATACCCTGAAAAATGCCCGGGAGCTGCGCGGACGGATGATCCACCTGCTGCCGGTGATCGATGCCCTGGACGATGCGCTGATCGCGCTGCAAAGCCGCGCCCCGGCCCAGTTCGCTCAGCTCCAACCACTGCTGGCCGAAACCCGCACCTGGCTGGAAGGCACCGCCCAAGACGCCTCGCTGGCCCGCTGGACCGCCCTGCACGAGCAGCTCGAGCGCCTGCAGCCCAGCGCAGCCGCACTGGACCAACGCCAGCAATTGCTGCTCTCCAACGCCCTTTACCGACTGAGCGAATGGATCGACCTCTGGCAGGACTGCTGCGCGCTGCAGCACGCCTTGCGCAAGGATGATGCCACGCCATGGCGTGCGGTGTACCGCCACTGGCGCCTGGGCCGGCTGACGCCGTTCTTTGACCGCGGGCTGATGCTCTACTCGGTGTTTTCCACTGTCACCGCGATCATCGTCGCCAGTGGCTTGTGGATCCTGCTCGGTTGGAACGATGGTGGCAGCGCGGTGATCCTCGCCGCCGTGGCGTGCAGTTTCTTCGCCGCCATGGATGACCCGGCACCACAGATCTATCGGTTCTTCTTCTGGACGCTGATGTCGGTGATTTTCTCCAGCGTCTACCTGTTCCTGGTGCTGCCCAACCTGCACGACTTCCCGATGCTGGTGCTGGCCTTCGCCGTGCCGTTCATCTGCGTCGGCACCCTGACCGTGCAGCCGCGTTTCTACCTCGGCACCTTGCTGACCATCGTCAACACCGCCACCTTCATCAGCATCCAGGGTGCCTACGACGCCGACTTCCTGACCTTCATCAACGCCAACCTGGCGGGCCCTGTGGGGCTGCTGTTCGCCTTCATCTGGACCCTGCTGCTGCGACCGTTCGGCGTGGAGCTGGCGGCCAAGCGCCTGACCCGCTTCAGTTGGCAGGACATCGTCGAGATGACTCAGCCCGCGACCCTGGCCGAGCATCGCCATGTCGGCGTGCAGATGCTCGATCGCCTGATGCAGCACCTGCCGCGCCTGGCCCAGACCGGCCAGGACAGTGGCGTGGCGCTGCGCGATCTGCGTGTGGGCCTTAACCTGCTGGACTTGCTGGCCTACATGCCGCGGATCGGCCAGGGGCCTCGCAAGTGCCTTCAGACCGTGGTGGAGGAGGTGGGCGCCCATTACGCCCAGTGCCTGCGTGCCAAGGAGCGCCTGCACGCCCCGGCGGCGCTGCTGCGTAACATGGAGCGCGCCCGCCAGGCGCTGGCCCTGGATGCGCACGACAACGACCGAGGCGATGCCCGCGTGCACCTGTTGCATGCCTTGAGCGGCCTGCGTCTGGCGCTGTTGCCGGGCGTCGAGGTGATGCTCGAACCGGCCGACCAACCGCAATTGCCCCCGGGCATCGATGGAGCCCCACTGTGATCGGTGATCTGGATATCAGCGGGATATTTCTGCCCACGCTGCTGGTGATGATGGTCTTCACCTACCTGTTGTTCCTGGGCGTGCACGCCGTGCTGGTGCGCCTTGGGTTCTACCGCCTGGTCTGGCACCGGGCGTTGTTCAACGTTGCCCTTTACGCCGTGCTGCTTGGCGCGGTGGATCACTTTTGTCGAAACCTGATGCTGCCATGAAAAAACCGTTGTTGACCTTGGGCCGAGTGGTCCTGACATTGCTGGTAGTGACCTTCGCGGCCGTGCTGGTCTGGCAGATGGTCGTGTACTACATGTTCGCGCCTTGGACGCGTGACGGGCACATTCGTGCTGACGTGATCCAGATCGCCCCGGACGTATCGGGGCTTATCCAGAAGGTCGAAGTGCGCGACAACCAGATGATCAAGCGCGGCGATGTTCTGTTCACCATCGACCAAGATCGGTTCACCCTCGCCCTGCGCCAGGCCAAGGCGACCCTGGCCGAGCGCCAGGAAACCCTGGCCCAGGCCTCCCGTGAGGCGCAGCGCAACCGTAAATTGGGCAACCTGGTGGCGGCCGAGCAGTTGGAGGAGAGCCAGTCGCGTGAGGCACGCGCTCGTTCGGCGGTCAGCGAGGCCCAGGTGGCGGTGGACACGGCCCAGCTCAACCTCGACCGTTCGGTAGTGCGCAGCCCAGTGGACGGCTACCTCAACGACCGCGCGCCGCGTGCTCATGAATTCGTCACCGCCGGGCGGCCAGTGCTGTCGGTGGTCGACAGCGCCTCGTACCACGTCGATGGCTATTTCGAAGAGACCAAGCTCGGCGGTATCCACATCGGCAATGCCGTGGACATCCGCGTGATGGGCGACAACACCCGGCTGCGAGGCCATGTGCAGAGCCTGGCGGCGGGCATCGAGGATCGAGACCGCAGCAGCGGCGCCAACCTGTTGCCCAACGTCAACCCGGCCTTCAGCTGGGTGCGCCTGGCCCAGCGGATCCCGGTGCGTATCGCCTTCGATGACGTGCCAGAAGACTTCCGCATGATCGCCGGGCGTACCGCCACGGTGTCGATCATCGAGGGCCAGCGGCCATGAAACAGCTGATCCTGGCGGGGCTGTGCCTGTCCCTGGGCGCCTGCATGATGGTCGGCCCGGACTACGAAGTGCCCAAGGACGCCGCCGTGCAGCGCAGCGACCTCAACGGCCCGCTGCGCCAGGACGCCGACAGCGTGGTCTCGGCGCCGGTACCAGACGACTGGTGGCAGCTGTACCAGGATCAGCGCTTGAACGAGCTGGTGCGCCAGGCCCTGGCGGCCAACACCGAGCTACGCGTCGCGGCGGCCAACATCGCCAAGGCTCGTGCCCAGGTGGAAGTGGCCGAGTCCCAGGGTGGCTTCAACGGTGGGGTCAAGCTCGGCGCCCAGCGGCTGCAGGAATCCGGCGAAGCTTTCCTGCTGCCGGAAAAGGTGCCGGTGGCCAACATCGGCGAGGCGATCATCAGCGCCAGCTACCAGTTCGATCTGTGGGGCACCTTCAAGCGTGGCACCGAGGCCGCCAAGGCCAATGCCGACGCGGTGCAGGCCGCGGCCGATACTGCGCGCATCACCCTGGTGGCCGACGTGGTCAAGGCTTACACCCAGGTGTGCTCGGCCAACGAGGAGTACCACATCGCCCGTGAGTCCCTCGACCTGCAGGAACAGAGCGTGCAATTGAACCAGCGCCTGCGCGACGCTGGCCGCGGGGATGAAACCCAGGTCACCCGTTCGCAGACCCAGTTCAAATCCTTGCGCGCCGAGCTGCCGCGCTTCAAGGCCGAGCGTGAGGCTGGCCTTTACACCCTGGCGGCCCTGCTGGCCAAGCCGGTCGAGCAGCTGCCGGCCGGTACCGCTGACTGCGCGGAGCTGCCACACATCACCCAGTTGCTTCCGGTAGGCGATGGCGCTGCGCTGCTCAAGCGCCGCCCCGACGTGCGCCAGGCCGAACGTCAGCTCGCCGCCGCCACCGCCGCCATCGGCGTGGCCACCGGTGCGTTGTATCCGGACATCAGCATCGGCGCCCAGGTCGGCACCATCGGTATCCTTGAAAACCTCGGTGACCCGTCGACCAACCGTTGGGGATTCGGCCCGCAGGTCAGCTGGACGATCCCCACCAACGGCACCCGGGCGCGCATCCGCATGGCCGAGGCCTCGACCCAGGCGGCGTTGGCGCATTTCGATGGCGTGGTACTCAATGCCATCCGCGAAACCCAGACCCGCCTGGCCCAGTACAGCGCGTTGCTGGAGCGCCGCGACGCCCTGGCCGACGCCGAGCGCTCGGCGAAGGAGTCGGCGGACCAGACTCACCTGCGATACCAGGTGGGACGCGAGTCGTTCCTGGCCGATCTGCAGGCGACCCGCACTTATACCGATGTGCGCGCGCAGCTGGCTGCTGCCAATACCCAGGTGGCCATGGGGCAGATCGGGGTGTTCCTGGCCTTGGGCGGTGGATGGCAGGGCGCGGCGGCCAAGCCTTGAGGACCCATACGCGAGCGTCATGATCAAGGGCAATGCCCTCGGCGCGGCGCAAGTGTCGTCAGTTTGTCACAAGATTTTTCATGAAATCCGCCCACGAGCCTTGAGCGAAAGGGAGTGGAAGTGAACAATGTTCTCTTTCGTATTTACCGCGAGAGTGGCCATGATGTTCCCCTTCCGTCTGCTCGCCTGGCTGCCCGCCTTGTTGCTCGGCCCGATACTGGCGCTGAGCAGCACCCCGGCGCTGGCCGAATCCCCCGCCGAGGCTGCCAAGGCGTTGCACCTGCTCGACTACATCGGCGCCGACTACCCACCGACCGTGCACGACGGCAAGGTGGTGGATGCGGGTGAATACCGCGAGCAGCAGGAGTTCAGCGCCGTCCTGGCCGAAGTGCTCAAGGCCCTGCCGGACAATCCTGAGCGTAACGGGCTCGAACAGGGCGTGCAGGCACTGCGTCAAGCCATCGACCAACGCCAGGAGGGTGCAGTCGTCGCCAAGCAGGCCCGCCAGCTGGGCGCACGACTGGCGGTGGCTTATGAAGTCAGCCAGGCGCCGATCATCACCCCCGATCCGGCCCGTGGCGCCTCGCTGTACGCACAGAACTGCGCCATCTGCCACGGTGATACCGGTGCCGGCGATGGCCCGGCGGGCCTGGGGTTGGAGCCGCCGCCGGCCAACCTGCGCAGTGTCGCGCGCCTCGACCAGCTGAGCCTGTTCGACCTCTACAACACCCTGGCGCTGGGCATCGAAGGCACCGAGATGCCGTCGTTCGCCGACCAGCTCGATGAACGTCAGCGCTGGGATGTGGCCGCCTACGTGGCGAGCCTCACGGCCGACCCGCAGGCCGCCAAGGGCGACAAGACCTGGAACTTGGCCGACCTGGCGCGCCAGACCCCGGCCGAAGTCGCTGCCAGTGAAGGCGCCGAAGCCGTGCTCGCCTTCCGCGCCCAGCGTGCCCAGCCGCCGCAGGTCAAGCGTGGCCCTGCGCAGTTGCTCGAGTACACCGCCAGCACCCTGGACAAGAGCCTGGCCGCCTACCGCGAAGGCGACCATGACCAGGCTTATGACCTCTCGGTAGCGGCCTACCTCGAAGGCTTCGAGCTGGTCGAAAGCTCCCTGGATAACATCGACACCCTGGCACGCAAGGACACCGAGAAAGCCCTGATGGCCTATCGTCAATCGCTTCAGGACGGGCTGCCGGTCGCCCAGGCCGAGCAGCGCCTGGCCGAGGCCAAGGCCAAGCTCGACGGCGCCGCCAAGCTGCTGGGCGGCGATGGGCTGAGTTGGTCGCTGAGTTTCGTTTCCGGCCTGTTGATCCTGCTGCGTGAAGGGCTCGAGGCCATCCTGGTACTGGCGGCGATCCTGGCCTTCTTGCGCAATACCGGCCAGCAATCGGCAGTGCGCAGCGTCAATCTCGGCTGGGGCCTGGCGCTGGTCGCAGGCTTCGCTACCTGGGCCCTGGCGGCCTACGTGATCGACGTCGGTGGTGCTCAGCGCGAGCTGCTCGAAGGCTGTACGGCGTTGTTCGCCGCGGTGATGGTGCTGTGGCTGGGCGTGTGGATGCACGACCGTCGCCACGCTGCGGCCTGGCAGGACTACATCAAGAGCAGCCTGGTCAGCGGTGGTGGGCGCTTCGGCTTTGCGGTACTGGCGTTCTTCTCGGTGTACCGCGAGTTGTTCGAGGTGATCCTGTTCTATGAAACCCTGTGGCTGCAGGCCGGCCCAGCGGGCCACAACGCCGTGCTGGCCGGAGGGGCTACTGCGCTGGTGCTGCTGGTGGGCCTGGCCTGGGTGATCCTTCGTGGCTCGGCCAAACTGCCGTTGTCGCTGTTCTTCACGATCAATGCGGCCTTGCTGTGCGTCTTGTCGGTCGTGTTCGCCGGGCATGGCATCAAGGCGCTGCAGGAAGCCGGCGTGTTGGGCACGCGGCCCGTGGCGTTCTTCGAGTTCGACTGGCTGGGCATTCATGCCGATGCCTATTCACTCGGCGCGCAGGCGCTGGCATTGCTGGCGATCATGTTCCTCTATGGGCGGTCACGCCTGGCCGAGAAGCGCCGGATCGCGGCGAGCTGAAAGCCGCTCCCGCAGGCATACTGTGAACCTGTGGGAGCGGCCTTGGGCCGCGATTGGAGGGTCAAGCCCTCCCCAACGATTTCGAGGAAACACCTGCAATGCGTGTATGGATCGATGCCGACGCCTGTCCCAAGGCGGCCAAGGACCTGATCGTCAAGTTCGCCCTCAAGCGCAAGTTCGAGGTGGTGCTGGTGGCCGGCCAGGCCCAGATCAAGCCGGCGTTTGCCTGTGTTCGGCTGATCGTGGTGCCCAGCGGCATGGACGCGGCCGATGACTATCTGGTGGAAAACGCCGTGCCGGGCGAGCTGGTGATCTGCAGCGACGTGCCGTTGGCCGATCGCCTGATCAAGAAGGGTGTGTCCGCCCTCGACCCGCGTGGGCGTGAGTTCGATGAGCGCAACATGGGCGAGCGCCTGGCGGTGCGCAACCTGTTCACCGAGCTACGCGAGCAAGGGCAGGTCGGGGGAGGGCAGGCGCCTTATGGCGAGCGGGAGAAGCAGGCATTCGCCAATGCCCTGGACCGGATTCTCACCCGGCTGTCGAAGGTGTGACGAACAGCCCCCAAGGGTTGGATGGGTATCCGACTGCTTGGGGGCGGAGCTGGTTAATCGTTCTCGTGGGTCAGCTCCAGCACTCGATCCACCAGCTTGTAGATACCGCTGGCCGCCTCGCTGATGGACGTGGCCAGCATGTAGGCGGGTGTGGTCACTAACTTGCGTTGGGTGTCCTCGACGATGTCGTGCACATCGCACTCCTCGTGGGTACCGCCCATCTTCACCACCGCCGCGCTGGTATCGGCGTCGGTACCGATGGTGCAGACCACGCCCGGGCCGTAGATCTTCGCCGCCAGCGCCGGGGAAATGCAGATCAGACCCACCGGCTTACCCGCCTCGGCGAACGCTTCGGCCAGTGCCAGCACGTCCGGATTGACGGTGCAGTTGGCGCCCTCGACGGCAAAGTTGGACAGGTTCTTCGCCGCGCCGAAGCCACCCGGGACGATCAGTGCGTCGAAGTCCTCGGCCCTGGCTTCGCGGATGTCCTTGATCTGGCCGCGAGCGATGCGCGCCGACTCCACCAGCACGTTGCGCGATTCAGGCATGGGCTGGCCAGTGAGGTGATCGATCACATGCATCTGGGCGATGTTGGGCGCGAAGCACTGCACCTGGGCGCCGCGCTGATCGAGGCGCAGCAGCGTGATCACGCTTTCGTGGATCTCGGCGCCGTCGTAGACGCCACAGCCGGAAAGTATCACCGCAACTTTTTTCGTCATGCTCATTACTCCAGTGTCGAGGCGCTAAATGTCCTCTAGTTTGGCAGATGTCGCCATAGGGTTTCCCACGCACGAGGCCTAATCTTTGGGGATGACCCCGGAGATGCTTGTCCATGGACCTGATTCTGCTGGCCGTGCCGTTCTTTTTCGTGCTGATCGCCGTGGAGCTGATTGCCGACCGCGTGCGTGGTCAGCGCAACTACCGGCTGGCCGATGCGATCAACAGCCTGAGCACGGGCGTGCTGTCGACCAGCACCGGCCTGTTGACCAAAGGCGTGGGGCTGGTGAGCTACGCCCTGGCCTGGGAATATCTGGCCTTCTCGCGCCTGCCGGGGGACGCCTGGTGGACCTGGCTGCTGGCTTTCGTGCTGTACGACTTGTGCTACTACTGGCTGCACCGCCTGGGACATGAGCGCAATATTCTCTGGGCCGCCCATTCGGTGCATCACCAGAGCGAGGAGTACAACCTCACCACCGCCCTGCGCCAGACCAGCAGCGGCTTCATCTTCTCCTGGATCTTTTACCTGCCCCTGGCGCTGATCGGCGTGCCACCGCTGGTGTTCGTTACCGTGGCCTCGCTGAATCTGCTCTACCAGTTCTGGGTGCACACGCGGCACATCCCCAAGCTGGGCTGGCTCGAATGGGTGCTGATCACGCCGTCCAACCATCGCGTCCACCATGCGCAAAACCCTCTGTACTTGGATCGCAACTACGCAGGCGTGTTCATTCTCTGGGATCGGCTGTTCGGCACCTTCCAGGAAGAGGACCCTCGTGAAACGGTGGTGTTCGGCGTGACCACACCGCTGGCCAGCTGGAATCCGCTGTGGGCCAACCTGCAGTTCTATGCACAGCTCTGGGAGGATGCCAGGCGTACCCACTCGCTGCGGGACAAACTGCGTATTTGGTTCATGCCCACCGGCTGGCGTCCGGCTGACGTCGCGGCACGTTATCCACAGGCCAAGCCGGACCTGGCGCGGTTTCACAAGTTCGAGATTCCGTTGGGGCGAAGGTCACAGGTTTACGTCGTGGCGCAGTTTGCAGCCTACGTTGCCTTGGGCAGCTACCTCATGCAGGTGGCCGAACAGGTGCCCACGGCCGGCCTCGTGCTGGGCTGGACAGTCATGGCGTTTGGTTTGTTCGTGCTCGGCGCTGCACTCGAGAATCGGCCTTGGGCCAGGCGCCTGGAGCTGGCACGACTGACATCGAATGCACCGGCGCTGTACCTGGCCGGTGCCATGGGCTTAGGGCCGGTCACGCCCTTGGGGTGGCTCCTGCTCCTGGGATACAGCGTTGCCAGTCTCTGGGGTCTGACCCGCTGCGGCTGCCTTGCGCTCGGCGCGCAGAGTGCGGAACCGGCGGCGCAACCAGAGCAGGCCACCGAGCGCCAGCAGGCCGCCGAGCACCCATAGCTCGTACTTCTTCACATTGCCCAGCATGCCTTCGAGGATGGCGCCGAAGTGGTACGCCGCGGCGCCCAGGGCCAGGGCCCAGACCGCTGCGCCGATGCCGTTGAGCAACAGGTAGCGCCGGGGTGGGTAGCCGGACAGACCTATGGCCACGGGCATGACCGTGCGCAGGCCGTAGACGAAGCGAAAACTCAGGACCCAGATGTCCGGATGGCGGCGGATGTGGTCAAGTGCCCGGTCGCCCATGGCTTGCCAGCGTGGTTTGCGCGCGAGGATGGCCCGGCCGTGACGGCGGCCCATGAAGTACCACAACTGGTCGCCGGCATAGCTGCCGAAGAACGCTGTGAGCACCACCAGATTGATGTCCATGTATCCGCGGAACGCAAGGAAGCCCGCAAGAACCAGGATGGTCTCGCCTTCAAAAAACGTGCCGAGAAAAAGGGCAAAGTAGCCGAAATCCTGCAGGAATTGTTGAAGCATTTTCTGGGGTGCTAGCGAAATGAACGCGCAGCCTACCCCTTCGCGCGCGTTCGGGAAAGTGTCCAAATGTGTCTCGACGTGAACAATTCCTACAGGAAAGGTCGCTTTGGCCTCTGGTCAAAGGGTTGCCCAATACTGTCATCCCAGCGTCATAATGGCGGCTTATAACTGTCGCGCCAGCCCGCGTGCGCGGGCCCAGGAGTCTGCCGTGAGCGTTGCCCCGTTCATCCTCCTTCCTCTTGCCACCAGGCTGCGCAGCGACCGTCGGGATGCGTTTTCCACCAGGATCCTCTCCCTCGATGTACCGCTGGAAGCTGCGCAGGACTGGTGCCGCTTCAAACGGGCAGGCGCCGATGGCATCCTGACCTCTTTTCGCTGCCCGCGCCGCTCAATTGTCGAGAGGGCAGTCACGCCCTCCAGGAACGTCAGATGAACAATGAAGTGCTAACACCTGTCGCGATCAAGGATGCCCAGGCGGTTCCCGAAGAAATGGTGCAGACCCCGCCGGATCTGCCACCAGCAGCCGAGCCTGCGGCCGAAGCTGTCGCGCCTGCGCCCGCGCCTGCCATCGCCATTCCGAGCCTGGACGACAGCAGCCTGTACATTCATCGCGAGCTTTCGCAGCTGCAGTTCAACATTCGGGTGCTCGAGCAAGCGCTGGACGAATCCTACCCGCTGCTCGAGCGCCTGAAATTCCTGTTGATCTTCTCCAGCAACCTGGACGAGTTCTTCGAGATCCGCGTGGCGGGCCTGAAGAAGCAGATCACCTTCGCCCGCGAGCAAGCCGGTGCCGACGGCCTGCAGCCGCACCAGGCGCTGGCGCGCATCAGCGAGCTGGTCCATGGCGAGGTCGAACGCCAGTACGCGATCCTCAACGACGTGCTGCTGCCGGAGCTGGAGAAACACCAGATCCGCTTCATTCGCCGCCGGCACTGGACGACCAAGCTCAAGACCTGGGTACGTCGTTACTTCCGCGACGAAATCGCGCCGATCATCACCCCGATCGGCCTGGACCCGACCCACCCCTTCCCGCTGCTGGTCAACAAAAGCCTGAACTTCATCGTCGAGCTCGAAGGTGTCGATGCCTTCGGCCGCGATTCGGGTCTGGCCATCATCCCGGCACCGCGCCTGTTGCCGCGGGTGATTCGTGTGCCGGAAGACGTCGGTGGCGCCGGGGACAACTTCGTGTTCCTGTCCTCGATGATCCACGCCCACGCCGATGACCTGTTCCAAGGCATGAAGGTCAAGGGCTGCTACCAGTTCCGCCTGACCCGTAACGCTGACCTTGCGCTGGATTCCGAGGATGTCGAAGACCTGGCGCGGGCTCTGCGTGGCGAACTCTTCTCGCGCCGCTACGGGGACGCTGTGCGCCTGGAAGTGGCCGACAATTGCCCTAAACACCTGTCGGACTACCTGCTCAAGCAGTTCAGCCTGAGCGAGAGCGAGCTGTACCAGGTCAATGGCCCGGTCAACCTGACCCGGCTGTTCAGCATCACCGGCCTGGACAGCCACCCTGAGCTGCAATACACCCCATTCACCCCGGCGATTCCGAAGATCCTGCAAAACGCCGACAACATCTTCAGCGTGATCGGCAAGCAGGACGTGCTGCTGATGCACCCGTTCGAGTCCTTCACCCCGGTGGTCGACCTGCTGCGCCAGGCCGCCAAGGATCCGCACGTGCTCGCCGTGCGCCAGACCCTGTACCGCAGCGGCGCCAACTCCGAGATCGTCGACGCCCTGGTGGATGCGGCGCGCAACGGCAAGGAGGTCACGGCGGTGATCGAGCTGCGTGCGCGCTTCGACGAAGAGTCCAACCTACAGATGGCCAGCCGTCTGCAGGCTGCGGGTGCGGTGGTGATCTATGGCGTGGTCGGCTTCAAGACCCACGCCAAGATGATGTTGATCCTGCGTCGTGAACAGGGCGAGATCGTGCGCTATGCCCACTTGGGCACGGGCAACTACCACGCCGGTAATGCGCGCCTCTACACCGACTACAGCCTGCTCACGTCCGACGATGCGCTGACCGAGGACGTCGGCAAGCTGTTCAGTCAGCTGATCGGCATGGGCAAGACCCTGCGTATGAAGAAGCTGCTGCACGCGCCGTTCACCCTGAAAAAGGGCATGCTGGACATGATTGCCCGGGAAACCCAGTTCGCACTGGAAGGCAAGCCTGCGCACATCATCGCCAAGTTCAACTCGCTGACCGATGCCAAGGTCATCAAAGCCTTGTACAAGGCCAGTCAGTCGGGCGTGCGCATCGATCTGGTGGTCCGCGGTATGTGCTGCCTGCGCCCAGGGATTCCGGGGGTTTCACACAATATCCAGGTGCGCTCGATCATCGGTCGCTTCCTGGAGCACACGCGGGTGTTCTACTTCCTCAATGGCGGCGAGGAGCAGATGTTCCTGTCCAGCGCCGATTGGATGGAGCGCAACCTCGACAAGCGCGTCGAGACCTGCTTCCCGGTGGAAGGTAAAAAGCTGGTGCTGCGGGTCAAGAAGGAGCTCGAGGGTTACCTCACCGACAACACCCACGCATGGATCCTGCAGCCGGACGGCCGCTACGTGCGCAGCACGCCGACCGGCAACCAGAACCCGCGCAATGCCCAGGCCGCCCTGCTCGAGCGCCTGAGCAATCCGGTTCTCAACGTACGCTGAGGATGAAGTTGACCCGGGCCAGCCACTGCGCCTCGTTGGCGAAGTCGGCCTGGGTCAGCTGGTTTTCTTCCAGCCAGCCCTGCGGGAATACCACTTCCAGGTTGTCCTCGCCTGCCTTGAGCTCCACCTTCGGCATCTGCTGTGTACCGCGGATGTGGTGGAACAGGATGGCGAAGCGCAGCAGCACGCACAGACGGATCAACTGCACGCCTTCATCGCCGAACTCCGCGAACTTGTCCTTGGGAATGTTACGGCGGTGGCCACGAACCAGCAGGGCCAGCATCTGCTGGTCCTCGCGGGAGAAACCAGCCAGATCGGAGTGTTCGATCAGATAGGCGCCATGCTTGTGGTAGTGGTAGTGGGCGATATCCAACCCGACCTCGTGCACTTTCGCCGCCCAGCTCAGCAGGTCCCGCCAGTTGCCTTCTTCCAGGCCCCAGGCCTTGGCCACTTGGTCGAACGCATGCAGCGCCTTGCGTTCGACACGTGCCGCTTGGCCTTGGTCGACGTGGTAGCGCTCCATCAGCGAATTCAGGGTGCGCTCACGAACGTCCTCGTGATGGTGACGGCCTAGCAGGTCGTACAGTACGCCTTCGCGCAGGGCGCCGTCACAATGGTCCATGCGTTGCAGTTCGAGGGCGTCGAAGATCGCCTCGAGAATCGCCAGGCCTGCCGGGAAGATCGCGCGACGATCCGGCTTGACGCCTTCGAAATCGATTTTGTCGACCTCGCCGAGCTTGAACAATTTGCGCTTGAGCGCCGCCAGGCCTTCGGCGTTGACCTCGCCACTGCCCATGCCGTTGGCCTTGATCGCCGCGCCAATGGCACGGATGGTGCCAGACGAGCCGATGGCTTCGTCCCAAGTCAGGCGATGCAGGGCGTTCTCGATGCTCATCAACTCCAGGCGTGCGGCGGTATAAGCCTGGGCGTAGCGTGCGGGGGTGATCTTGCCGTCGCGGAAATATCGTTGGGTGAAGCTGACGCAGCCCATCTGCAGGCTCTCGCGCAGCAGCGGCTCGAAGCGCTGGCCGATGATGAACTCGGTGCTGCCGCCGCCGATGTCGGCGACCAGGCGCTTGCCCGGGGTATCGGCCAGCGTGTGGGAGACGCCCAGGTAGATCAGGCGCGCTTCCTCGCGGCCGGAGATGACCTCGACCGGATGGCCGAGGATGGCTTCGGCGCGCAGGATGAATTCGTTGCGGTTGCGTGCTTCGCGCAGGGCGTTGGTGCCGACGATGCGCACGGCGCCCTGGGGCATGCCGTTGATCAGTTGCGAGAAGCGCTTGAGGCATTCGAGGCCCCGCTGCATGGCTTCTTCGCTCAACTGACGCTCTTCACTGATGCCGGCGGCCAGCTGCACTTTTTCCCCGAGCCGCTCGAGAATGCGGATTTCACTGTGGTGGGCCTTGGCCACGACCATGTGGAAACTGTTGGAGCCAAGGTCGATGGCGGCGATCAGAGACAGGTTCTTCGCGGTGGTATGCGGCATGATCTCGATGTTCTCGGTCGATAACCCGCCAATCCTGCCATGATCCATGGCTTGCGCCAACGCATGACAATTGTCGGGATTGATGCAGGGCAATGTGCCACTCGATGCTATGACAGTGATGTGACAGTTTCGATTCGTGGCGTCTTGCACAACTATAGTTACACTCAATCGTGCGCGACTTCCTGTAGGACGTAGGTGCAGCTATGATGGGCAACGTTTTTTATTGCTTACGACCTTGGAGATTTCCATGAGCGACAAAATCAAACACGTCACCGACGCCAGCTTCGAAGCCGACGTACTGCAGGCTCAAGGCCCGGTGCTGGTCGACTACTGGGCTGAATGGTGCGGCCCATGCAAGATGATCGCTCCGGTCCTGGACGACATCGCGGCTACCTACGAAGGCAAGCTGACCGTCGCCAAGCTGAATATCGACGAAAACCAGGAAACCCCTGCCAAGCATGGCGTGCGTGGTATCCCGACCCTGATGCTGTTCAAGAACGGCAACGTCGAAGCGACCAAGGTCGGCGCCCTGTCCAAGTCCCAGCTGGCCGCGTTCCTCGACGCCCACCTGTGATGTGAAAAGCCCCGCACATGCGGGGCTTTTTTCTGGGCCCAAGCGCTTGTGAGTGCAGGATTGCCCGCGAATTCGAGGGTGAAGCCACGGCTGCCTTCACAGGTAAACCGGTTCCCACGAGGCGCGATTTACCCAGTCAAAACCCCTAGACGTCGAAAAAAGCAAGTGTTACATTCGGCCTCGCACTGTTTCTCCAGTGCCCTCTG
Organism: Pseudomonas guariconensis; assembly: GCF_040822035.1. Classification (NCBI taxonomy): domain Bacteria; kingdom Pseudomonadati; phylum Pseudomonadota; class Gammaproteobacteria; order Pseudomonadales; family Pseudomonadaceae; genus Pseudomonas; species Pseudomonas guariconensis. The sequence goes on from NZ_CP162012.1 coordinate 208,007, forward strand.
CACGCCGTCGCCGAAGCATCCCTAATTCGAATCAGTACGCGATCCTGTCGCCATCTAGCGGCGCGGCCTCATTAAGCCAACGCTTAATTCTCCCTTCTTACATGATTACGTCACTCCCCTTATGAACCTGACTGAACTCAAGCAAAAGCCGATTACCGATCTTTTGGAAATGGCCGAACAGATGGGCATCGAAAACATGGCCCGTTCGCGCAAACAGGACGTGATTTTCGCCCTGCTGAAGAAGCATGCGAAAAGCGGCGAAGAGATCTCGGGTGACGGCGTGCTGGAGATTCTCCAGGATGGTTTCGGTTTCCTGCGTTCGGCGGATGCCTCCTACCTGGCCGGCCCTGACGATATCTACGTCTCGCCCAGCCAGATCCGTCGCTTCAACCTGCGCACTGGTGACACCATCGTCGGCAAGATCCGTCCGCCGAAGGAAGGGGAGCGTTACTTCGCCCTGCTGAAAGTCGACACCATCAACTTCGACCGCCCGGAAAACGCGAAGAACAAGATCCTGTTCGAGAACCTGACGCCGCTGTTCCCGAACGAGCGCCTGAAGATGGAAGCCGGCAACGGCTCTACCGAAGACCTCACTGGCCGTGTCATCGACCTGTGCGCTCCGATCGGTAAAGGCCAGCGTGGCCTGATCGTCGCTCCGCCGAAAGCGGGCAAGACCATCATGCTGCAGAACATCGCGGCCAATATCACCCGCAACAACCCCGAGTGCCACCTGATCGTCCTGCTGATCGACGAGCGCCCGGAAGAAGTGACCGAGATGCAGCGCACCGTACGCGGCGAAGTGGTCGCCTCGACCTTCGACGAGCCGCCGACCCGTCACGTGCAGGTTGCCGAGATGGTCATCGAGAAGGCCAAGCGCCTGGTCGAGCACAAGAAGGACGTGGTCATCCTGCTCGACTCCATCACCCGTCTGGCCCGTGCCTACAACACCGTCATTCCGAGCTCCGGCAAGGTCCTGACCGGTGGTGTCGACGCCCACGCCCTGGAAAAGCCAAAGCGCTTCTTCGGTGCGGCGCGTAACATCGAGGAAGGTGGTTCGCTGACCATCATCGCCACCGCGCTGGTCGAAACCGGCTCGAAGATGGACGAAGTGATCTACGAAGAGTTCAAGGGCACCGGCAACATGGAACTGCCGCTGGACCGTCGCATTGCCGAGAAGCGCGTGTTCCCGGCCATCAACATCAACAAGTCCGGTACCCGTCGCGAAGAGCTGCTGACCGCCGACGACGAACTTCAGCGCATGTGGATCCTGCGCAAGCTGCTGCACCCGATGGATGAAGTTGCCGCCATCGAATTCTTGGTCGACAAGCTCAAGCAGACCAAGACCAACGACGAGTTCTTCCTGTCGATGAAGCGCAAGTAAGCGCTGTAGATCAGGATGTAATTGGGGCCGCCTCGTGCCCCTTCGCGGGTAAATCCGCTTCCACAGGTTTCGTGCGATTCTGGTGGAAGCAGGTTTACATGCGAAGGGCTGCGAAGCGGCCCCAAGTCATTTTTGCCCCCAACAAAGCCTTGAACGGCGCTACACTCTGCAACCCCGATCGATACGGCCAACACGAGGCTTCTGCATGCAGTATCGCGACTTGCGCGACTTCATCCGTGGCCTGGAACAGCGCGGTGAACTCAAGCGCATCCAGGTTCCGATCTCCCCCATCCTGGAAATGACCGAAGTCTGCGACCGCACCCTGCGCGCCAAGGGCCCGGCGCTGCTGTTCGAAAAGCCCACCGGCTTCGACATGCCTGTGCTGGGTAACCTGTTCGGTACGCCGGAGCGCGTGGCCATGGGCATGGGCGCCGAGTCGGTCGATGAGCTGCGTGAAATCGGTAAGCTGCTGGCCTTCCTCAAGGAGCCCGAGCCGCCGAAAGGGCTCAAGGACGCCTGGTCCAAGCTGCCGATCTTCAAGAAAGTCGTCTCCATGGCGCCGAAGGTCGTCAAGGACGCGGTGTGCCAAGAAGTCGTGGTCGAGGGCGAGGACGTCGACCTCACCCAGCTTCCGATCCAGCACTGCTGGCCGGGCGATGTGGCGCCACTGATCACTTGGGGCCTGACCGTCACCCGCGGCCCCAACAAGGATCGCCAGAATCTCGGTATCTACCGCCAGCAGCTGATCGGCCGCAACAAGGTCATCATGCGTTGGCTGAGCCACCGTGGCGGTGCGCTGGACTACCGTGAATGGTGCGAGAAGCACCCCGGGCAGCCATTCCCCGTGGCCGTTGCCTTGGGGGCGGATCCGGCGACCATCCTCGGTGCCGTGACCCCCGTGCCGGACACGCTCTCCGAATACGCCTTCGCAGGCCTGTTGCGCGGCAATCGCACCGAGCTGGTCAAATGCCGTGGCAGCGACCTGCAGGTGCCGGCCACTGCCGAGATCATTCTCGAAGGGGTGATCCACCCAGGTGAAATGGCCCCGGAAGGGCCGTATGGCGACCACACCGGTTACTACAACGAGGTGGACAGCTTCCCGGTCTTCACCGTCGAGCGCATCACCCACCGGCAAAAGCCGATCTACCACAGCACCTACACTGGCCGTCCGCCGGATGAGCCGGCGATCCTGGGCGTGGCGCTGAACGAAGTGTTCGTGCCGATCCTGCAGAAGCAGTTCCCGGAGATCGTCGATTTCTATCTGCCGCCGGAAGGTTGCTCGTACCGGATGGCGGTGGTGACCATGAAAAAGCAGTATCCAGGGCACGCCAAGCGCGTGATGCTGGGTGTGTGGTCGTTCCTGCGACAGTTCATGTACACCAAGTTCGTTATTGTCACCGACGATGACATCAACGCCCGTGACTGGAACGACGTGATCTGGGCCATCACCACGCGCATGGACCCCAAGCGTGATACGGTGATGATCGACAACACGCCGATCGACTACCTCGACTTCGCGTCGCCGGTATCGGGCCTGGGGTCGAAGATGGGCCTGGATGCCACGCACAAGTGGCCGGGCGAGACTACACGCGAATGGGGGCGTGCCATCGTCAAGGACGAGGCCGTCACCCGCCGTATCGATGAGCTGTGGGATCAGTTGGGAATAGATTGATGCAGGTAACGTTGCAGCCGTCCGGAGCGGTACTGGCCGTCGAGCCCGGAGAACGGATTCTGGATGCGGCCCGGCGTCTGGGTTATGACTGCCCCAACAGCTGCCGCAACGGCAATTGCCACGTTTGCGCCGCGCTGCTGGTAGAAGGGCGGGTGCGCCAAGAAGGTGAAGTTCGCGATCATGGCGAGCTGTTCACCTGCATCGCCGAGCCGCTGGAGGACTGCGTGGTGCTCTGGGATGGTGTGCTGGCCCTGGGTGAGTTGCCGGTGCGCAAGCTGGCCTGCACCTTGAGTGAGTGCGTCGAGGTTGGTGGCGACGTCTGGCGCGTGCGCCTGCGCGCCCCCGCCGGCAAGGCGCCGCGCTATCACGCCGGACAATACCTGATGATCGAACGTGAGGGAGCCGACAAGGCGGCCTTCTCCCTGGCATCGGCCCCCCATGGCGGTCGTGACCTGGAGCTGCATGTGCTGGCGCGTGAAAACAGCGCCCGGCAACTGATTAGCCAGTTGCAGCGCGACGGCGTGGCACGCATCGAGCTGCCGTTTGGCGACGCGCACCTGGCCGAATTGCCGGACGGGCCGCTGGTATTGATCGCCGCCGGTACCGGCATGGGCCAGATGCACAGTCTGATCGAGCATTGCCGCGCCCAAGGCTTCAAGCATCCGGTTCACCTGTATTGGGGCGTGCGTCGACCCGAGGACTTCTACCAGATCGAGCATTGGTCCGAATGGGAGCAGTTGCCGAATCTTTTCCTGCACAAGGTGGTGAGTGATCTGTGCGGTTGGGAAGGACGCTGTGGGCTGTTGCATGAAGCGGTCTGCGAAGATATCGCTGACTTGAATCAGGTGCATGTCTATGCCAGCGGTTCGCCCACCATGGTCTACGCGACTCTGGATGCGTTGGTCGAGGCCGGTATGGATGCGCATCGCATGCGCGCCGATGTTTTCGCCTACGCACCGCGGGCCTGAAACAGCACACGGCACACCGCAAAGGTGTGCCGTTTTTAATAACCGAAGTGTGCCATTCGTATTATAAGGCGCTCATTGTTGCCGCCGCGGTTAATAACTTTCACTATACTCGGAACAATACCTGTCTGTTATCCGCAAAGGCAGATGAATACTGGGCTCACGCAATACTTTTGACTTGAGTTCCGGACACTTTCTGCCGTACGGTAATTCCAGCGAGGCGTCACGGCTTTTACAGTGACAGCCTTCGGTAGTTTACGGGGAATAATGGCGGCAGCATGATGTCGACACTTGAAAGTTCGTCGTGGCAGGTGACTTATCCTCCTTCGCTGGATTTCGGTCAGCAGTTGACCGAAGAGCAGTTGCATCACTCCATGAAACTGACCATGTCGCGTCACGAAGGTGGACCGGTGTGGTTGTTCGCCTATGGTTCGCTGATCTGGCGGCCGGAATGCAATTCGGTCGAGCGCCAGCGGGCGCGCGTGCATGGGTACCACAGGGGCCTGTATCTATGGTCCCACGAGCATCGTGGCACGCCCGATTGCCCGGGGCTCGTGTTCGGCCTGGACCGTGGTGGCTCGTGCAGCGGTTTTGCCTATCGCCTGGACGAGAACAACCTGGATGACTCGCTGATGGCCCTGTGGCAACGCGAGATGCCGTACCCGGCGTACCGGCCGCACTGGCTCAACTGCCGGTTGAGCGACGGCAGCAAGGTGCAGGCCCTGGGTTTTGTGCTGGAGCGGCATCTGCCGTGCTATGCCGGCAATCTGCCGGACGCGTTGCTCAGTCAGATTCTGGCCAGTGCCAAAGGGCGCTATGGCAGTACCCGGGACTATGTCGAACAGACGCTCAACGCCTTGCGCAGCCACCAGATGCCCGATCGCAATTTGGAAGCGCGGTTTCGCAGGTGCCATAACCTGCGCGAGGTGTAAGAAACGCCCGTTCCCCATCAAGTGCTTGCGACTCTCGGGGGGCTTGCCGTCCGTGGGCAGGCCTCGCCCAGCCCCCTATTTGGTCAGCACCACCAACTTGCCCACAGCCTTGCGCTGCGCCAATCGCTCGATGGCTGCACCGGCTTCTGCCAGCGCATAGGTCTGCGACACCAGCGGTTTGAGCTTGCCCTCGGCATGCCAGACGAACAACTGGCGGAAGTTGGCTGCGTTGTCCTCGGGCTGGCGCTGGGCGAAAGCGCCCCAGAACACGCCCAGCACTGCGGCGCCCTTGAGCAATGCCAGGTTCACGGGTAACTGGGGGATGGTCCCGCTGGCAAAGCCCACCACCAGTAGTCGACCGTTCCAGGCCAGACCGCGTACGGCCTGCTCGAACAGTTCGCCACCCACCGGGTCGTAGACCACATCGACGCCCTGGCCCCCGGTCAGGCGCTTGATTTCATCCTTCAGGCTGGCCTGGCTGTAGTCGATCAGCTCATCGGCTCCGGCAGCCTTGGCGACGGCGAGCTTCTCGGCGCTGCTGGCTGCGGCGATCACCCGGGCGCCCATGGCTTTGCCGATCTCCACGGCGGCCAAGCCCACGCCGCCGGATGCACCGAGCACCAATAGGGTTTCGCCGGCCTTGAGCTGGCCGCGCTGGCGCAGAGCATGCATCGAGGTGCCATAAGTCATGCCGAACGCTGCAGCGGTGGCGAAGTCCATCGACGCGGGAATCGGCAGCACGTTATAGAAGGGCACGGCGACCTGCTCGGCGAAGCTGCCCCAGCCGGTCAGTGCCATGACCCGGTCGCCGACCGCGAAGGCGCCGGCCTTATCCCCGACCGCCGCTACCACGCCGGCCGCTTCACCCCCAGGGGAGAACGGCAGCGGTGGCTGGAACTGGTACTTGCCCTCGATGATCAAGGTATCGGGAAAGTTGACGCCGGCGGCATGAACCTCCAGCAGAAGCTCGTTCTTCTTCGGTACCGGGCTTGCCACCTCCTCCAGCACCAGGTTTTGCGCAGGGCCGAGGGTTTTGCACAACACTGCTTTCATCGGGGCTATTCCTTTGCGTGCGTTGGCCGATAAGTGTAGGAGGGGCACAGGACGGGTCAACGAGCATGCCCCGCCCTGATGGGGCGGCATAAGCCCGGGCTTGGGTTTGAGCGATGTGCTGGGTAAGCTGGCGCCAACTGTATTGAGGAGCGAATTCGTGAAAGCGTGGATCTTGATGATGCTGGCCTTGTTGTTGCCAGCGGCGGCCCTGGCCGAGGAAGCCAAGGAAGGAGAGCCCAAGGTGGCCTACATCAGCCTAAGTCCACCTTTCGTCGGCAACTATGCCCTCGACGGCAGCCCCAAGCTGCGTGTGTACAAGGCCGACGTTGCCCTGCGCGTGACCGGTGATGCCGCGGCCACCGCGGTCAAGCACCATGAACCGCTGATTCGCAACCAGCTGGTGGCACTGTTCACCCAGCAGGGTGTGGACAACATGAGCAATGTCGAGGCCAAGGAAAAGCTGCGCCAGGAAGCGCTCAAGCAGGTTCAGCAGGTGATGGAAGCCGAGGAAGGCAAGCCGATCGTCGAGGACTTGTTGTTCAACAACCTGATCGTGCAATAAACGCGCTTTTCACCGGTGGACCCGTTCCCGCAAGGCTTACCGTCGGGCCTGCGGGGCCGGGTTTACCAGTGTGTCAGGTCGTCAGCGCCAAAATCGCTGCCCACTGTTCGGCCGTGACCGGCATTACCGACAAGCGGCTGCCTTTTTGCACCAACGGCAGTTCGTCGAGGGCGGCCTGCTGCTTGAGCAGCCCGAGGCCCAGCACCTGGCGAAAGGTCTTCACATGGGCAACGTCCACGGCGCTCCAGGGGTTCTTCTCGGCAGTGGCCTTGGCGTCGTAGTAATGGCTCTCGGGGTCCAGCGCGGTCGGGTCGGGATAGGCCGAGGCATTGATGCGCGCGATACCGGCAATGCCCGGCTGTGGGCAGCTGGAGTGGTAAAAGAAGAATTCGTCGCCCACGCTCATGGCGCGCAGGAAATTACGGGCCTGATAGTTGCGCACCCCGTCCCAGCGCGCCTGTCCGAGACCTGCCAGGGCTTCGATGGAGAGCTCGTCTGGCTCGGATTTCATCAGCCAATAGGCCATGGGTGAGGCTCCTGAAAAAGTTTGAAATAACCTGACGCATTTAACCGACAGTCGGTTGGCGTCAACGTTTGCGTGTCGACTCAGGTTGTCGGAAAATGCGCCGATTTTAAGCTTGACGCTCCGGCAGCACCAAGAAGGTTGCCGAGCCTGACTGTTTGCCTAGGGGGGCAATCATCAATGAACCAACGCAAACCGGACCTGCTCTGGATCCTGGTCTTTATCTTTGGCCTGGGTGTCGTCACCACCGGTTATGCGCAGAGTTTCCTTGAGCGCAAGGTGGACGCCGCCTACCAGATGCCGGTAGATCCAGCCCAGCCGCAGCGCTGATCTGTCCGCAGGCGCCGTTCAAGCCGGCGCCAGGTACCAGCCTCGGTCCGAGACCGTTCCCTTGAGCGGAACATCCCAACTGGCCTGAGCTAGCCGCTCCACTTTCTGGCACTCATGGGCCAGCCCCAGCAGCAGCGGTTTCTTCCACGTCTTGCGGCGCGCCTGGTAAGCCAGGCTGCGGTCATAGAAGCCGCCTCCCATGCCCAGGCGCCCCCCCACCTCGTCGAATCCCACCAATGGCAGCAGGATCAGGTCCAATGACCAGATCGGCCGTTGGCGCTTGCGTTCGACCACAGGTTCAGGAATGCGGAAGCGGTTGGGGCGCAGCTTTTCGCCGTGCTCGAAACGCTGGAAAACCATGCGCGTGCGCGGCCAGGCATGCAGTACCGGCAGGTAGACACGCTTGCCGCGTCGTTGGGCCTCGCGCAGCAACAGGCGCGGATCGATCTCGCCATCGTTGGGCAGATACAGGGCGATGTGCCGGGCGCGGCGGAACAACGGATGCTGGGCCAGCTGGCGGTACAGGCCGAGGGAGGCTTGGCGTTGTTGGGCGGGCGTCAGTGCGCGGCGGGCATTGCGAAGCAGACGGCGCAATTGGGGGCGGGTGAGCGGCGCGGTGTCGGTCATGGCACAGGCGTTCCCAGATGTGCCGGACGCCGTGGCGACCGGACGATTTGCCCGCCAGGGCAGGCGGGCAAGAAAGAATTCAGGCTCCCCGACAAGACCGCTATCGGTGTAGCCCTTGAACCCGAAAGTTCAAGGTGGAGATTGCAGGGGGCGTTAAGGCTTTCCGTCGGGCGGACATGCACACCGGCCCCAGCGTGCAACCCCCGTGGTTGTGCGTATCGGCTCAGGGACATAACCGACTGGCGCATCCCCCAGGGAGTGGCGCCAGTATACCAAGCTCAGCCGATTTTGGTATCCGCGTCGTCGGACAGCGCCTGGTCGACCCGCTCGAGCAGGTCGCGCACTTGCTCGCGTGTGGTGCCGCTGGCGGCAACATCCGGACGCTCCTGACGGTGCAGCAGTTCGTGGGTGATGTTCAGGGCTGCCATGACCGCGATGCGGTCCGCACCGATCACCTTGCCGCTGCTGCGGATCTCGCGCATCTTGCCATCCAGGTAGCGGGCGGCGCTGACCAGGTTGTTGCGCTCTTCCGGCGGGCAGATGATCGAGTATTCCTTGTCGAGGATCTGGACGGTGACGCTATTGCTTGAACTCATGAGTCTTGCTCCAGGGCCTTGAGGCGTAAAATCATCGACTCGACCTTTCGCCTTGCGATCTCGTTCTTTTCGATGAGGTGGGCGCGCTCCTCGCGCCAGGATTTTTCCTGCGCTAGTAGGAGTGCATTTTGCCGTTTTAGTTGCTCGACTCGCTCGATCAGCAACTCGAATCGGCTCATCAGCGCTTGCAAGTCGTTCTCTGGCGTGGGTTGCACTCGATTCGCTCCCTCGTTGACTGCCTGGCGATCATGCCTCTTCCGGGGGCGGTACAGCCAGTGCGGATGGTCTTGGCGCGCCTGCCGGTGCTAGGATACAAGGTCTTCATTCTAGTCATTGCGCCGCCTGGCGCCTAGCTGCCCATGCCCAATACCCAATCGCCCTACACTGCCTTCGCCACGCTGCTCTCCAGCAATGGCCATCCTGTCTCCCCCGCCGAACTGCACGGCCTGCTGATCGGTCGCAGCTGCGCCGGCGCAGGCTTCGATGCTGATTCCTGGCTGGCCGACGCCGCCGGTGCGCTGGAGAACGAGCCGGTGGATGCCGTGCGCGCCGCCTTGCTTGGTCTGCAGGAAATGGTCAAGGCCGAGCTCACTGGCGAAGACATTGCCATCGTCCTGCTGCTGCCGGGCGACGATGCGCCGCTGACCGAGCGTGCCACTGCCCTGGGCCAATGGTGCCAGGGCTTCATCACAGGCTTCGGGCTCAACGCCGGCGGCAAGGACCTCTCCGACGAAGCCAAGGAAGTCCTACAGGACTTGGTGGCCATTTCCCAGGTTCAGGACGCCCTCGAAGAGTCCGAGGACGGTGAGAGCGACTACATGGAAGTCATGGAGTACCTGCGCGTCGCCCCGTTGTTGCTGTACACCGAGCTGGCCAAACCCGCTGCGCCCGCGCCCAAGCCATCGCTGCACTGATACCCCGGGGGTCCTGCCCATGAGCCATATTCCGAAGGCCGAATATGCCCGTCGGCGCAAGGCGCTGATGGCGCAGATGGTCCCCAACAGCATCGCCATCCTGCCGGCGGCCGCGGTTGCCATCCGCAATCGCGACGTCGAGCACGTTTACCGGCAGGACAGCGACTTCCAGTACCTGAGTGGCTTCCCTGAGCCCGAGGCGGTCATCGCGCTGATTCCTGGCCGTGAGCATGGCGAGTACGTGCTGTTCTGCCGCGAGCGCAACCCTGAGCGTGAGCTGTGGGATGGCCTGCGTGCCGGCCAGGAAGGCGCGATCCGCGACTTTGGCGCCGACGACGCCTTCCCCATTACCGATATCGACGAGATCCTGCCCGGCCTGATAGAAGGCCGCGACCGGGTCTATACCGCCATGGGCAGCAATCCCGAGTTCGACCGCCGGTTGATGGAGTGGATCAACGTGATTCGCTCCAAGGCGCGGCTCGGCGCCCAGCCTCCGAACGAATTCGTTGCCCTGGATCACCTGCTGCACGACATGCGCCTGTATAAATCGGCGGCAGAGGTGAAGGTGATGCGCACCGCCGCGAAGATTTCCGCGCAAGCTCACGTGCGGGCCATGCAGGCGTGCCGGGCCGGGTTGCACGAATACAGCCTGGAAGCAGAACTGGATTACGTATTCCGCAAGGGCGGCGCGAAGATGCCGGCCTATGGTTCGATCGTTGCGGCCGGACGCAACGCCTGCATCCTGCACTACCAGCAGAACGACGCCCCACTCAAGGATGGCGACCTGGTGCTGATCGATGCCGGCTGTGAAATCGACTGCTACGCCAGCGACATCACCCGGACCTTCCCGGTCAGCGGGCGTTTTTCGCCGGAGCAGAAAGCCATCTACGAACTGGTGCTCAAGGCCCAGGCCGCCGCGTTCGCCGAGATCGCGCCGGGCAAGCACTGGAACCACGCCCATGAGGCGACCGTGCGGGTTATCACCGAGGGGCTGGTGGAGTTGGGGCTGCTCAAAGGTGACGTGCAAGCGCTGATCGACAGCGAGGCCCATCGTGCGTTCTACATGCATCGCGCCGGTCACTGGCTGGGCATGGATGTGCACGATGTGGGCGATTACAAGGTGGGCGGGCAGTGGCGCGTGCTCGAGCCGGGCATGGCGCTGACCGTCGAGCCCGGTATCTACATTGCCGCCGACAACCAGAACGTCGCGAAGAAATGGCGCGGCATCGGCGTAAGGATCGAGGACGATGTGGTGGTGACCAAGCAGGGCTGTGAAATTCTGACCTCCGACGTACCGCGCACGGTTGCCGAGATCGAAGCGTTGATGGCCGCCGCCCGCAAGGACGCGGCATGAACCGGGTCAACCTGGCGATCATCGGTGGCGGCCTGGTCGGGGCCAGCCTAGCCCTGGCCTTGCAGGCCGGCGCCAAGGCGCGCGGTTGGAAGATTCTACTGATCGAGCCGTTCGCCCCGGGTCACAGCTTCCAGCCCAGCTACGATGCCCGCTCCTCGGCGTTGTCCTACGGCACCCGGCAAATCTATGAGCACTTGGGCCTGTGGCAGCTGATCAGCCAACGCGCCGAGCCAATTAGCCAGATCCAGGTGTCCGACCGAGGTCGCTTCGGCGCCACCCGCTTGGATGCGATCGAGGAAGGCGTGCCGGCGCTGGGCTATGTGGTGGAGAACGCCTGGCTTGGCCAATGCCTGTGGCAGAGCCTTGATGCCGATGTGGTGAGCTGGCGTTGTCCGGCCGAGGTCAAGGCCATGCAGGCTGTCGCCGGCGGCTACCGCTTGCTGCTGGACGACGACACCAGCCTTGAGTGCGACCTCGCGGTACTCGCCGACGGTGGCCGCTCGGGCTTGCGCGAACAACTGGGCATCCATGTCCGGCGTACCCCCTATGAACAAAGCGCACTGATCGCCAACATCACCCCGGGCGAAGCCCATCGCGGGCAGGCCTTCGAACGTTTCACCGAGCAGGGCCCGATGGCCTTGCTGCCGCTGCCGGAAAACCGCTGTGCGCTCGTCTGGACCCGCCAAGGGATGGACGCCCAGCGCCTGGCTGAGATCGACGAACGCAGCTTCCTGCGTGAACTGCAAGATGTATTCGGCTACCGCCTGGGCGCCCTGCGTCAGGTAGGGGTGCGCCATCTGTATCCGCTCGCCTTGATCGAAGCCCAGGAGCAGGTGCGTCCACATCTGGTGGTGCTGGGCAACGCGGCCCACAGCCTGCACCCGATCGCAGGGCAGGGCTTCAACCTGTCGCTGCGTGACGTGCAGTCGCTGGCCGAAGCCCTGCTGGCCGGCCCGCAGCCGCTGGGCGACCTTGCCACGTTGCAGGCCTACCATCAGCGTCAGCAACTGGACCAGGCCATGACCATCGGTTTTTCCGACCAGGTCACCCGCTTGTTCGGCAGCAGCCAGCCTTTGCTGGCAGCCGGTCGCAACCTTGGGTTGCTCGGCCTGGACCTGCTGCCGCCGGCCAAGCGCTGGTTCGCCCGACAGGCCATGGGCCTGGGTACCCGTCCCGACCCGCGAGGCCGTGCATGAGCGATTCGCGCAGGCTCGCCCGAAAGGCCCGCATGTTGCGGTGGCTGCTCAACCTCTACCCACCCTATCTGGGCGCCGGTATCTGCGTGCAGCACATCAGTCCCGACATGCGCAGCATCAGGGTGCGCATGAAGCTGACCCGTTGGAACCGCAACTACGTCGGCACCCAGTTCGGTGGCAGCCTCTATTCGATGGTCGATCCTTTCTACATGTTGTTGTTGATCGAGCGACTCGGGCGTGAATACATCGTCTGGGACAAGGCCGCCACCATCGATTTCATCGCACCCGGCAAAGGCCCGGTATTCGCCGAATTCCATGTCGATGACGCGTTGCTGGAGGACATTCGCCAGCAGACCGCCAGCGGCAAGAAGTACCTGCCTCGTTTGCAGGTCGATATCCGCGACGGTGCCGGCGAACTGGTTGCGCGGGTCGATAAAACCCTTTATGTGCGGCTCAAGCCGCAAGCGAGGCAGGCGTAAGGCATGGAAATGCGCGCAGATCTGTTGATTGTCGGTGCCGGTATGGTCGGCAGCGCCCTGGCCTTGGCCTTGCGCCACAGCGGCCTGGAAATTCTCCTGCTCGACGGCAGCCCGCTGTCGGTCAAACCCTTCGATGCCCAAGGGCCATTCGAACCCCGCGTCAGCGCACTGTCGGCGGCCAGCCAGCGTATCCTCGAGCGCCTGGGCGCCTGGGAAGGCATCGCCGGGCGCCGGGTCTCGCCGTATACGGACATGCACGTCTGGGATGGCAGCGGTACGGGTCAGATCCACTTCTCGGCAGCCAGCGTGCACGCCCAGGTGCTTGGCCATATCGTCGAGAACCGCGTGGTGCAGGATAGCCTGCTGGAGCGTCTTCACGACAGTGACGTCGGCCTGCTGCCCAATGCTCGCCTGGAGCAGATGCGCCGCTCCGGCGACGAATGGCTGCTGACCCTGGCCGATGGGCGGACCCTGCGTGCGCCGCTGGTGGTGGCCGCCGATGGCGCCAACTCCGCGGTACGCAAGCTGACCGGTTGTGAAACCCGTGAGTGGGATTACCTGCACCACGCCATCGTCACCAGCGTGCGCTGCAGCGAGGCGCACCAGGCCACGGCCTGGCAACGCTTTACCGATGAAGGGCCGCTGGCTTTCCTGCCGTTGTCCCGTGATGACGGGCAGGCCTGGTGCTCGATCGTCTGGTCGACCACGCCGGAGCAGGCCGAGAAACTCATGGCCTTGGATGACGCCGCCTTCTGCGAGGCGCTCGGTCGTGCTTTCGAGGGGCACCTGGGTGAGGTGGTGAGTGCCGATCCACGGCTTTGCGTGCCGCTGCGCCAGCGCCATGCCAAGCGCTATGTGGACGAGGGGCTGGCGCTGATCGGCGACGCCGCGCACACCATCCATCCGCTGGCCGGACAGGGCGTCAACCTGGGCTTTCTGGATGCTGCCGTGTTGGCCGAGGAGCTGGAGCGCGCCTGCGAACGTGGCGAACGGCTCGCCGACGTGAAGGTGCTGAGCCGCTTCGAGCGGCGACGCATGCCGCACAACTTGGCGTTGATGGCAGCGATGGAAGGTTTCGAGCGGCTGTTCCAGGCTGATCCATTGCCGCTGCGCTGGCTACGCAACAGCGGGTTGAAGCTGGTGGAGCAGATGCCGGAGGCAAAGGCGTTGTTCGTGCGCCAGGCGCTGGGGCTTTCCGGGGATCTGCCGGCCTTGGCCAAGGCCTGAGGGCGTCCGGCAACATTCGGTAACGTCTGCGCAGGTGAGGTAGATAATGGGATTCACTACCATTTGCACCTCTCAACTCAGCGAGGAAGACCCCGATGTTGCCACGCAAGCCCCTATTGGCCGCTCTGGCCCTGACCCTGTTCGGCGGCACTGCCCAGGCGGCGGACGAAGTGGTGGTGTATTCCTCGCGCATCGACGAGCTGATCAAGCCAGTGTTCGACGCCTACACCGCCAAGACCGGCGTGAAGATCAAGTTCATCACCGACAAGGAAGCCCCATTGATGCAACGCATCAAGGCCGAGGGCGAGAACGGCGTGGCCGACCTGCTGCTCACCGTCGATGCCGGCAACCTCTGGCAGGCTGAACAAATGGGCATCCTGCAACCGATCAAATCGGACGTCATCGACCAGAACATCCCTTCCCAGTACCGCGCTTCCTCCCACGACTGGACAGGCCTGAGCCTGCGTGCGCGGACCATTGCCTACTCCACCGAGCGGGTAAAACCCCAAGAGCTGACCACCTACGAAGCCCTGGCCGACAAGCAATGGGAAGGCCGTCTGTGCCTGCGCACGGCCAAGAAGGTCTACAACCAGTCGCTGACTGCGACCCTGATCGAGAACCACGGCGAGGCCAAGACCCAGGAAATCATCAAGGGCTGGGTGAACAACCTGTCCACCGATGTGTTCTCCGACGACACCGCCGTGCTCCAGGCCATCGAGGCCGGTCAGTGCGACGTGGGCATCGTCAACACCTATTACTACGGTCGTCTGCACAATGAAAAGCCCAACCTGCCGGTCAAGCTGTTCTGGCCCAACCAGGGCGACCGTGGCGTGCATGTCAACTTGTCGGGCATCGGCCTGACCAAGCACGCGCCGCACCCGGAGGCGGCGAAGAAGCTGGTCGAGTGGATGACCGGCGTAGAGGCGCAGAAGCTGTTTGCCGACATCAACCAGGAATTCCCGGCCAACCCGAAGGTCCAGCCGTCCGAGGAAGTCGCGGCCTGGGGTAGTTTCAAGGCCGACAGCATTCCGGTGGAAGTGGCCGGCAAACGCCAGGCCGAGGCCATTCGCTTGATGGACCGGGCTGGCTGGAACTAAGACCCAGGCTTTATCCTTCAGGGCCTGCAAAGGCCCTTCGCGGGTAAACCCGCTCCCCAGGAACACCCGCTCCCTCGAGGGTGTTCCTGGGGAGCGGGTTTACCTGCGAACGACCGCGCAGCGGTCGCCATCAGCACAGAGACGTTCGCCTTGCCCCACACCCTCCAACGCCGTTGGTACTTCCCGGTCTTTCTCGTCGCTGCTTTGGTGCTCTTGCCCCTGAGCGTGCTGCTGCTGTCCTGGCAGTCGATCGACGTGCAGATCTGGTCGCACCTGCTCGACACCCAGATGAGCCGCTTGCTGGGCAACACGCTCACGCTGGTGCTGGGAGTGGGCGTCGGGGTGACGGTGCTGGGTGTGAGCCTGGCCTGGCTGACCAGCCTTTGCCAATTCCCCGGCAGGCGGTGGCTGGACTGGGCGCTGATGCTGCCCTTCGCCATCCCAGCCTACGTATTGGCATTCGTCTTCGTCGGCCTGCTCGATTTCGCCGGCCCCGTGCAGACTGCCCTGCGCGAGGTGTTCGGGCCCATGCGCCTGCCTCGGGTGCGCTCCACCGGTGGCGTGATCACCGTGCTGGTGCTGGTGTTCTACCCCTACGTCTATCTGCTGGCGCGTAGCGCCTTCCTGGCCCAAGGCAAAGGGTTGATGGAGGCGGCGCGGGTGCTTGGGCTGTCGCCGCTACAGGCGTTCTGGCGTGTGGCGCTGCCCATGGCCAGGCCCGCCATCGGTGCAGGCATCGCCTTGGCCCTGATGGAGACCCTGGCAGATTTCGGCGCCGTGGCGGTGTTCAACTTCGACACCTTCACCACGGCCATCTACAAGACCTGGTATGGCTTCTTCAGCCTTTCCAGCGCAGCGCAACTGGCCAGCCTGTTGCTGCTGGTGGTGATGCTGGTGCTGTACGGCGAGCGGCGGGCTCGTGGCAAAAGCCGCCATGGCAACGAGCGGCCCCGGGGGCAGGCGCTCTATCACCTGCGTGGCCTGAAAGCGCTGGCGGCTACCGGCTGGTGCCTGTTGGTATTCGCCTGTGCTTTCGTCATCCCACTGCTGCAATTGCTGGCGTGGTTCTGGCAGCGGGGGCGGCATGACCTTGACGAGCGGTACATTGGCTTGGTGCTGCATACCCTCTACTTGGGCGCCATGGCTGCCTTGATCACGGTCAGCGTGGCCCTGCTGTTGGCCTTTGCGCGGCGTCAGTCGCCAACCCGAGGCATCCGCGCCGGGGTGGGCGTGGCCAACCTGGGCTATGCCCTGCCGGGCTCGGTACTGGCCGTGTCGATCATGCTTGCCTTCAGCTACCTGGACAACCAATGGGTGGTTCCGTTGTCCCGATGGTTGGGCGGCGCCGGCAAACCGTTGTTGCTGGGCAGCCTCTGGGCTTTGCTGCTGGCCTACCTGGTGCGCTTCATGGCCGTGGCCTACGGTCCGCTGGAGAGCAGCCTGGAGCGTATACGGCCGTCGCTGCCGGAGGCTTCGCGCAGTCTGGGGGTCGGTGGCGTGGGGTTGTTTTTCAAGGTGTATCTGCCATTGCTGGTGCCGGGCGCCCTGAGTGCGGCGCTGCTGGTGTTCGTCGATGTGCTCAAGGAGATGCCGGCGACGCTGCTGATGCGACCGTTCGGCTGGGACACCCTCGCCGTCAGGGTGTTCGAGATGACCAGCGAAGGCGAATGGGCACGAGCCTCGCTGCCAGCGTTGACGCTGGTGCTGGTCGGCCTGCTGCCGGTCATCGGGTTGATCCGCCGTTCGGCTCGGCGTCCCGGGCATCGTCACTGAGGGTGCCAGGCTCCGCCCTTGCGGCTACAATGCGCGGCATTCGCTGCGGCGGGTCCTGAACAAGATCAGGCGACGGATCAACGTTGCCGACCGCCGCTGCCTCGCCACGCCCGGAAGGAGAAACCCATGGGACAGCGTACGCCTCTGTATGACCTGCACCTGGCGCTCGGCGCCAAGATGGTCGATTTCGGTGGTTGGGACATGCCCCTGCACTACGGTTCGCAAGTCGAGGAGCACCACCAGGTGCGCAGTGATTGCGGCGTCTTCGATGTATCCCACATGACCGTCATCGATGTTGCCGGCGACCAGGCCACACCCTGGCTGCAACGTTTGCTGGCCAACGATGTGGCCCGTCTGGATAGCCTAGGCAAGGCGCTGTACAGCCCGCTGCTCAACGCCGACGGCGGCGTCATCGACGACCTGATCGCCTACCGCACGGAAATCGGCTATCGCCTGGTGGCCAACGCCGCCACCCGCGACAAGGTCCTCACCTGGCTGCAGGCGCAGAGCGCCGGTTTCGCCATCAACTTCGTCGAGCGCTCCGAGCTCGCCATCCTCGCCATCCAAGGCCCCCATGCCCGCGAAAAAGTCGCCCAGTTGCTCAGTGCCCCGCGTGCTGCACTGGTCCGTGAGCTGCGCCCGTTCGAAGGGGTTGCCGAAGGTGACTGGTTCATTGCCCGCACCGGCTACACCGGCGAGGACGGCCTGGAGATCATCTTCCCCGGCCAGCAGGCGCCAGCCTTCTTCAACGACCTGGTCGGTGCAGGCATTGCGCCGAGCGGCCTAGGTGCGCGCGACACGTTGCGCCTGGAAGCCGGCATGAACCTTTACGGCCAGGACATTGACGAAAACCATACGCCACTGACCTCCAACCTCGGCTGGAGTGTCGCCTGGGAACCGGCCGAGCGCGACTTCATCGGGCGTACCGGCCTGCTTGCGGAAATCGAGCAGGGTGTGCAAGAGAAACTGGTCGGCCTGGTGCTGGAAGAGCGTGGTGTACTGCGCGCCCATCAGGTGGTGCGGGTAGCCGGGATTGGCGAAGGGGAGATCACCAGTGGTAGTTTCTCGCCTACGCTGAGCAAATCCATCGCCTTGGCGCGTGTGCCCATGGCTACGGGCGAGCGTGCCGAGGTGGAGATTCGTGGCAAGTGGTATCCGGTGCGGGTGGTCAAGCCGACCTTCGTGCGCCATGGAAAGATTCTGATCTGAACAATTACCGGCGGGCTGACCGCTGAGCCAATCGAGGAAGACAACAGATGAGCAATATCCCCGCCGAACTGCGTTTTGCCGAAAGCCACGAGTGGGCACGCCTGGAGACCGATGGCAGCGTGACCGTCGGTATCAGCGATCATGCCCAGCAAGCCCTGGGTGATGTGGTGTTCGTCGAATTGGCAGAAGTGGGCAAGGTGTTTGCCGCTGGCGACGCCGCGGGCGTGGTCGAGTCGGTCAAGGCCGCTTCGGATATCTACGCACCTGTGGCCGGCGAAGTCATCGCCGTCAACGAAGAACTGGCCGACAGCCCTGAGCTGCTCAACGAAGAGCCCTACGCTGCCTGGATATTCAAGCTCAAGCCAAGCAACCCAGCCGATCTGGACAACCTGCTGGACGCTGCTGGCTACCAAGCTGCCATCGGCGAGTAAGCCTTCCTGGCACAACTAAACCCCTCCTGCAGGCGCGATCCGAGCCCTGCGGGAGCGGGTTTATACGTGAAGAAGTCACTGGGCAACGCAAGATTTCACGCAGCATGGGCAATCCCTTCCTAGACTTGTAAGTCTCCATGAGACCTGGTCCAGGAAGAGACGATCGCCATGTCCCAGTCGCCATCCTTGAGTCAACTGCAAGAGCTCAACCCCTTCCTGCGTCGTCACCTGGGGCCTGATGCCTCAGAGCAGAAGGCCATGCTCGATGCCCTCGGCATCGCCAGTCGCACCGAACTGATCGAACAGACCGTCCCCCCGGGCATCCGCCTGGCCCGCCCGCTGGACCTTCCGCCCGCCCTGGATGAGCAAGCTGCCCTGGCCAAACTGGCTGGGTACGCGGAGCAGAACCAGATCTGGACCAGCCTGATCGGCATGGGTTACCACGGCACCGTCACGCCCACCGTCATTCTGCGCAATGTGCTGGAGAATCCGGGCTGGTACACCGCCTACACGCCTTACCAGCCGGAAATCGCCCAAGGGCGGCTGGAGGCGCTGCTGAACTTCCAGCAAATGGTGATCGACCTCACCGGCCTGGCCCTGGCCAATGCCTCGTTGCTCGATGAAGCCACTGCGGCGGCCGAGGCCATGGCCCTGGCCAAGCGGATGGCCAAGAGCAAAAGCAATGTCTTCTTTGCCGACGAGCACTGCCATCCGCAAACACTCTCGGTGCTGCGCACCCGCGCCGAGGGGTTCGGCTTCGAACTGATCGTCGATTCACTGGACAACCTGGCCAAGCATCAGGTGTTCGGCGCCTTGATGCAGTATCCCGACACCCATGGGGAAGTGCGCGACCTGCGTCCACTGATCGAGCAATTGCATGGCCAACACGCCTTGGCCTGCGTCGCGGCGGATATCCTCAGCCTGGTGGTGCTGACCCCACCCGGTGAGCTGGGGGCCGATGTGGTGCTGGGTTCGACCCAGCGTTTTGGCGTACCCATGGGCTATGGCGGCCCCCATGCCGCATATTTCGCCTGTCGTGATGAGTTCAAGCGCGCGATGCCGGGGCGCATCATCGGCGTCTCGCGCGATGCTCGCGGCAATACCGCCCTGCGCATGGCCTTGCAGACCCGCGAGCAGCACATCCGCCGCGAGAAGGCCAATTCCAACATCTGCACCGCTCAGGTGCTGCTGGCCAACATCGCCGGGTTCTACGCGGTCTACCATGGCCCTGAAGGGCTCAGGCGCATCGCTCAGCGTGTGCATCGGCTGACGTTCGTCCTAGCCGCAGGCCTCGAAGCCAAGGGCATCAAGCGGGTGAACCAGCACTTCTTCGATACCTTGACCCTCGACGTTGGCGGTACCCAGGCGGCGATCATCGAAAGCGCCGAGAAGGCCCGGATCAATTTGCGCATTCTCGGGCGCGGACACCTGGGCGTCAGCCTGGACGAGACCTGCACCGAGGCGACGGTCATGCGTCTGTTCGATGTCTTCTTGGGCGTCGACCATGGCCTGCGCATCGCCGACCTCGACGCCCAAGCGCTCCCCGAAGGCATTCCGGGGGCGCTGGTCCGGCGTACGCCGTTGCTCACCCATCCGGTGTTCAATCTGCACCACAGCGAAACCGAGATGCTGCGCTACCTCAAGCAGCTGGAGAACAAGGACCTGGCGCTGAACCAGTCGATGATCCCGCTGGGCTCGTGCACCATGAAGCTCAATGCCACCAGCGAGATGATCCCCATCACCTGGCCTGGCTTCGCCTCGCTGCACCCCTTCGTCCCGGCCGGCCAGGCCCAGGGCTACAAGGCCATGATCGACGAGCTGGAAAGCTGGTTGTGCGCCATCACCGGCTTCGATGCCATCTGCATGCAGCCCAACTCGGGCGCCCAAGGCGAATATGCAGGGCTGATGGCAATCACCCGCTATCACCAGAGTCGCCATCAGCCGCAGCGGACCCTGTGCCTGATTCCATCATCGGCGCACGGCACCAACCCTGCATCGGCGCAGATGGCTGGCATGGAGGTGGTGATCGTCGACTGCGACGATGATGGCAACGTCGACCTCGGCGACCTCAAGGCCAAGGCGCGCGCTGCTGGCGATAGACTTTCCTGCCTGATGATCACCTACCCCTCGACCCATGGGGTGTATGAAGAAGGCATTCGTGAGATCTGTGAGGTGATCCACCAGCAGGGGGGCCAGGTGTACATGGACGGCGCCAACCTCAATGCCCAGGTCGGCCTGACACGGCCGGCCGACATCGGTGCCGATGTCTCGCACATGAACCTGCACAAGACCTTCTGCATCCCCCATGGCGGCGGGGGGCCCGGCATGGGGCCGATCGGGGTGCGTGCCCACCTCAAGGCGTTCGTTGCCAGCCACCCGGTGGTGCCGGTGCCAGGGCTCGACCCGAACAATAGCGCAGTCAGCGCCGCGCCCTGGGGCAGTGCGAGCATCTTGCCGATCAGCTGGATGTACATCGCGATGATGGGGCCGCAACTCGCCGATGCCAGTGAGGTGGCGATTCTTTCAGCCAACTACCTGGCTCACCAGCTCGATGGGGCATTCCCGGTGTTGTACCGGGGGCGCAACGAGCGTGTCGCCCACGAGTGCATCCTCGATCTGCGCCCGCTCAAGGCGCTGACTGGAATCACCGAGGAGGACGTGGCCAAGCGCCTGATGGACTACGGCTTCCATGCCCCGACCATGTCCTTCCCGGTGCCGGGTACCTTGATGGTCGAGCCTACCGAGAGCGAATCCAAGGCTGAGCTGGACCGCTTTGTCGAGGCGATGCTGGCGATCCGGGCGGAGATCGATGAAGTGAAGGAAGGCAACTGGCCCGCCGAGGACAACCCGCTCAAGCATGCCCCCCATACCCTGGCCGATGTGCTGGCGCCCTGGACGCGCCCCTACAGCCTGGAGCAAGGCGTAGCTCCCAGTGCTCATGTGCGCTTGCACAAGTATTGGCCAGCGGTGAACCGGGTCGACAATGTGTATGGGGACAGGAACCTGTTCTGCTCGTGCGTGCCAGTGGAGGCGTATCGCTGAGGCTGATGCTAGGCCACCCAAGGTAGGTAGGAAGCAGAGGGAAATGGGCGATTGAAGCAGCGGTTAGATGACCCCAGCATCTGAGTCGTCTGCTTGCGGGTCAGCCGCTCCCACAGGGCCAGCGCGGACCAGTGGGAGCGGGTTTACCCGCGAACAAGACGCCACGGAGCAAGACCGTTGCTCATACAGGCCCGAGATGGATCTGTCGGAAGGACCCTGCGGTGTTACTCGACGACGGCGTTCTTGGCCAGGATAGCGTTGGCCAGGTCCATGTCGGTCGCTTGCATGCCAGGGTTGTCGGCGCGCACCTTACGGAGCGCTGCCTCCAGGTATGGCCCGCGGATGGCGCCTTCGCTGGCAACGAAGCTGCCGGCATCGTCTTGGGCGGCCACGACCATCTTGTGGTCTTTGGAGGTCAGGTAGCTCGACGCGGTGGTCGCGCCGGAAGTCATGACGTTACGCCAGAAGGTATCGGCCATGGCGGAGCCAACAGGCAGCGAGAGCAGGGCGGCGGCTGCGATGGCGGTTTTGAGACGCATGGTGCATTCACCTCGAGTGGTGAGGGTTGTGGGAATGGCCGTTTGGATCGTGTCTGAGTGACGCAAGTTCCCTGAATACAAGGGAATTTTGCTCAGGAGCAGACCCTGAGCACCTCCGCCAGGCTGGTCTGTCCGGCGCTGATTTTCACCTCCCCGCAGTGGCGCAGGTCCTGCAAACCTTCCGCCAGAGCCATCCGACGCAGGGCGGCCAGATCGCTGTTGGAGCCGATACTGGCGCGCAGGCCTTCGCTTGGGATCAACAGCTCGAACAGCCCCGTGCGGCCATGAAACCCCGTCCCTCGGCAAGCACGACAGGCAACACCGTCGAGGGCCGCCGTGCCCTGGCAGTCGCAGCAGAAGGTACGCACCAGGCGCTGGGCCATGACGCCGAGCAGTGTGGCTTTGAGCAGGTAGTCCGCCACACCCAGCTCCTGTAGACGGGTGATCGCGCTGCAGGTGTCGTCGGTGTGAAGGGTGGACAGCACCAGATGCCCCGTCAGGGCTGCTTGCACCGCGACCTGGGCGGTCTCGCGATCACGTATCTCACCGATCATGATGATGTCCGGATCCTGGCGCAGCAGGGCGCGCACGCCATTGGCAAACCCCAGGTCGAGGCTCGGCTGGACCTGCAGCTGGTTGAACGCAGGCTCCAGACGCTCGATAGGGTCTTCGATGGTGCACAGGTTGACCTGGGGCGTGGCCAGTTGGCGTAGGCTGGCGTAGAGCGTGCTGGTCTTGCCCGAGCCTGTGGGGCCTGTGACCAGGACGATACCCTGGCGGTGGTTCAGCAGCCCTTGCCATTGGCGTAGCAAGTCGCCCTCCAGGCCCAAGTGGTGAAAGTCCTGGTGCGATTGTTGGGAGTCGAACAGCCGCAGTACCAGTTTTTCGCCGAAAGGCGTGGGTAATGTGGACAGCCGCAGTTCCACGTCGCCACCCCCCGGCAGACGGCTTTTCAGTCGACCGTCCTGGGGGCGGCGCTTTTCTGCGACATCCATGCGCCCCAAGTGCTTGAGGCGGCTGACCAACGCCAGGGTGACACCTGCCGGAAAGGCATAGACCGTATGCAGCAAGCCATCTATGCGATATCGCAGCTGGCCCTGTTCTCGGCGCGGTTCGAGGTGGATATCGCTGGCGCGCTGTTCGATGGCGTACTGCAGCAGCCAGTCGACGATGTGCACGATGTGGGCGTCGTCGGCGCTGGCCTCGGTGTGGCGCTGGCCGAGCTCCAGCAGATGCTCCAGTTCACCCAGGCCAGTGGTCTGCTGGCGCTGTGCGCCCTTGACCGAGTGGGCCAGGCGAACGAAGGTCTGGGCCAATTGGCGAACCTGCACCGGGCTGGCCAGTACGCGGCGGATCGGCTTGCCCAGGCTGCGGACCAAGTCGGCCTCCCATTCGCACTGGTAGGGTTGGGCGCTGGCCACCGTGACGCAGCTGTCGTCCACAGCCACGGCGAGGATGCCGTGGCGCTGGGCGAAAGCTGGCGACATCAGGCCGCTGACCTGCTGCAGGTCGACTTGCAGTGGGTCTATGCGCATGAACGGTTGGCCGGCCCGGTTGGCGAGCCATTGGCAGAGGATGTCCAAGTCCAGGCGTCGGTCGGGGTGGCGACGGTCATGGAGGTCGAGGCTGGCGATGGTCTCGAGCGGATGCTGATCTGGGTGGCGGTGGGCCTGTTCGAGAACGCGCAGGGTGTCGCTGGCGTCCAGGTGCTGTTCGATGAGCAGGGCGTCGAGCACTCGGCTCAGGTCGAGGGCGTGGGTGTCGTCGGTATACATAGATGGCTTCCTTGCCAGGGTGGATCGGTCCCGGGGAAGGCTAGCCGGCGTCAGGTGAAGGAGTCGGGGCAAAAAGTGTCTGGATCTTGCTCAGAGAAGCCGAACGAGGCCACCCCCGTCTCGCAGTCCTCAGCTTGCAGCCACCTCGGCCATCCGCGGCATGTTCTCAAGGCGCACTTCACCGACACACACCAGGTTGCGCAATTTCTGTGCAATGACTTCGGCCCGATGCCAGCTAAGTCCGTCCACACCCACTTCGATATCCAGCAGATCGTCCTGCTGTTGCACATGGACGCTGTGCGGAGTCAGAAACTGCAACGCGAACAGATTGAGCACCCGGCACAGGCTGTCCGGCTCGGCCTCGGCCTGCAGGCGATAGCGTGCGGTGCAGTGAGCGGCGCTGGCGGCCCAGGTGTCGGTGCGTTGCGGGGTGTCGGGGCGTTCGAGTGCGTTCATGCCGATCTCCATCGTCGAGGGAGAAATTCTGGCAGGTCGAGGGGGGTATTTTTTCGCTATGATTCCAGCCAATCGCCCCTTGGCAGCTATTTCTATTCGAATCTGTGCGGAATGGAGAATTATTCATGCAAAGCGAGCTTGACGCTTACGATCGCCGCATCCTGGAGCTGTTACAAGAGGATGCTTCGCTGTCCAGCGCGCAGATCGCCGAGCGCATCGGCCTTTCGCAATCGCCGTGCTGGCGGCGCATACAGCGCTTGAAGGACGAGGGGATCATTCGTGGCCAGGTGACCTTGCTCGACCGCAAGAAGGTTGGCCTCAATACGCAGATCTTTGCCGAGGTTAAGCTCAATGCCCATGGGCGTTCTAACTTCACCGAGTTCACTGAGGCGATCCGGGGTTTTCCGCAGGTGCTGGAGTGTTATGTGCTAATGGGATCGGTTGATTTCCTGCTGCGCATCGTCACGCCGGACATCGAAGCCTACGAACGGTTCTTCTTCGAGAAATTGTCCAACGTGCCAGGGATCCAGGAAGTCAATTCGATCGTGGCCCTGTCCGAAATCAAATCCACCACCAGCCTGCCGTTATCGAGGTGAAGCGTTCACAGGGGAACCCGCGCTCACAGGGCTGCGCAAAACCAGGATCTGCGCCGTATCTGTAGGAACGGGTCCACCCGTGAAGTAGCGAGCCGGTATCAAACTTTGAGCAAATGCTTCCAGCCCCTGCTCTGATCGATGACGCGGGCCTGCTCGATCCGCGCCTCCAGCAGTTCATCGCTGATCGGCAGTTCCGCCAGCTCATGTAGCTTCTTCAGGTCGCCATACAGCCGGTCCATCTGCGGCGCCTCGAGGACGTGACGCGCGTGGTGCAGCCAGGCCAGCAATTGCTCGATGCGCGGCAGTTGCTCGGCAAGGTCTTCTGGACGCTGGGCATACAGCGGCAACTTCAGCGAACGGCCTTCCTCGCCCAGCAGGTGCGCCAGCCAGCTGGCCAGGTGCGCCTTGCCCTGGCGCTCGCCCCGGCCGGCGCGCTCGACGGTCCAGGTACGGGCCAGCAGCCAGCGCGAGGTTTCCAGGGAGAACTGACCCCAGCGAGTGTCTTCGAGCTCGTCGGCGAACTGCTCGGGGGCGGCGCGGCGGACGTCTTCGTCGTCGTTGCCGGCCTGTACCAACGGACGCCAGTCTTCCAGCAGGGCGTCCAGGCGCAGACGTAGGTCACGTGTGGTCGCGCGGGGGGCGGCCTGGCCCAGAGTGCTGACCAGGGCACGCAGCTCGGCCAGGCACTGCACCCAGTCCTGCAGCAGGCGCCAATGGCCGCTGTGACGGTACTGCTCGGCCAGGCGCTGGCTACTGCCGAGCAACTGCCAGGCCAGCGCCGCGAAGGCGTCGTCCACCGAGGTTTCGGCTTCAAGTTCGGTGTTCGGCAAACTCAGCTCATAGCTTTCGGGCTCGAGCAGGCGGTAGCCGCGCTCGGCTTTGCTGATGTCGCAGGGCATCAGCGGCAGACTGGCGGCCAGTTCGGCGGCCAGTTCCAGCAGCGCTTCAGGGGCACCTTCGCGCAGCTCAAGCTCCAGCTCGCAGATTTCTTCCTTGCGCTTGCCAGCGATGACGAAGCCTTGGTCAAGGGCGGCTTCGATCACCACCTTGGCTTTGCCACGACCCCAGGCGATCTCGGCGAATTCGCGGGTGAAGTCGGTGGTGAACAGCGGCTTGATGGTCTTTTTGTCCAGCCCCGCTAGCTGCTCTGGCCAGCAGGTGTGGTCGAGCTTCTTGAGGTCCAGCTTGACCTTGTCCAGGTGCCATTCGTGTTCGTTGCGCTCGGACAGCCCGGCCACGCTCTGGCCGCGGCACTTGAGGGTCTGGATGATGACCTCGCCGTCCCGACGCAGGCGCAGGGCAACGCGGGCAGCCGCGAGGTCGCGGTCTGGGGTGTCGAAGTACTGGTTGAGCAGTTCGCGGGTCTGCCAGCCGGACTTGTTGCGCTTCTTCAGCAGGGGGTGCTCGCGCAGGGCGGCAAGGGTCTCGCGGCTGGCGCGGAGCTTGAGTTCGGTTTCTTTGTGCATCGCAGACTCGAAGGAGGGGGCATCGTTGTCGTGCAGTCTACAGGAGTCGGCTCCCGGCTGTTGGGTTGTTCCGGGGACGGGATGCATTGCTATGATGGGCCTCGAGCCCGAGGAGAGCGCTTATGCCCCTGCCGTCGCTGAAAGACCAGTTCGCCGCCCTGATCGCCGCACCGTCGGTCAGTTGCACCCAGGCTGCGCTGGACCAGTCCAACCGTCAGGTCATCGACTTGCTGGCCGGCTGGCTTGGCGATCTTGGCTTTGTCTGCGAGATCCGCCAGGTAACGCCTGGCAAGTTCAATCTGCTGGCCAGCCGTGGCACGGGCCCCGGCGGCCTGGTGTTGGCCGGACACAGCGACACCGTGCCCTATGATCCACAACTGTGGGCCAGCGATCCGCTCAAGCTGACCGAGGTCGATGGCCGCTGGGTGGGCTTGGGCAGTTGCGACATGAAAGGCTTCTTTGCGCTGGTCATCGAGGCCGTGTTGCCGCTGTTGGAACACGATTTCAAGCAACCGCTGCTGATTCTTGCGACCTGCGACGAGGAGAGCTCGATGTCCGGCGCCCGCGCCCTGGCTGAGGCCGGTCAGCCCCTAGGCCGCGCGGCAGTGATCGGTGAGCCCACGGGCTTGCGGCCGATTCGCATGCACAAGGGCATCCTCATGGACCGTATCGACATCCTGGGACGCAGCGGGCATTCCTCTGACCCAAGCCTTGGGCACAGTGCCCTTGAGGCGATGCATGCGGTGATGGGCGAGCTGATGGGCCTTCGCCAGCAATGGCAGCAGGCCTACCGCAACCCGCAGTTCAGCGTGCCGACCCCGACGATGAACTTTGGTTGCATCCACGGCGGCGACAACCCTAATCGCATCTGCGGCCAATGCGCCCTGGAGTTCGACCTGCGTCCGCTGCCTGGCATGGATGTCGAACAGCTGCGCGCGGCGATCCGGGAAAAACTCGTGCCGGTGGCCGAACGCCACGAAGTGCGCATCGACTATGCGCCGTTGTTTCCGGAAGTCCCACCGTTCGAGCAGGCCGCCGACGCCGAACTGGTGCAATTGGCCGAACGTCTGACCGGCCATCGCGCCGAGGCAGTGGCCTTTGGCACCGAAGCGCCTTATCTTCAACAACTGGGCTGCCAGACCATCGTGCTGGGCCCGGGCGACATTGCCTGTGCCCACCAGCCGGGCGAATACCTTGAAATGTCACGTATCGAGCCTACCGTGCGTCTATTGCGTGATCTGATCCGGCACTATTGCCTGAGCTAGGGTCTGTATGAAATGTGTTCGCCCGCGCGTACACGCGCATTGGAGCCCTGTTCCAACGCAGCATGGGCCAGAGCGGATACATTTCGTACAACGCCTAAACGTCCATTGACCTGATTCGTCCCTGCCTAGAGGAGACCGCGCGTGACCGCAAGCCTGTTCCGACGATGATTTTGAACGCCGCCGTTTGTTCGCCGTTCTCCGTTCACTTATCCACAGGCCTTGTCATGCCCGATTACGTCAACTGGCTGCGCCATGCTTCTCCCTACATCAACGCTCATCGCGACTGCACCTTCGTGGTCATGCTCCCAGGCGATGGCGTGGAACACCCCAATTTCGGCAACATCGTCCACGACCTGGTGCTGCTGCATAGCCTCGGCGTGCGGCTGGTGCTGGTCCATGGCTCGCGTCCGCAAATCGAGAGCCGCCTGGCCGATCGCGGCCTGACACCTCATTATCATCGCGGCATGCGTGTCACCGACGCGGCGACCCTGGACTGCGTGATCGATGCCGTCGGCGCCCTGCGCCTGGCCATCGAGGCGCGCCTGTCGATGGACATCGCCGCCTCGCCGATGCAAGGCTCGCGGCTGCGGGTGGCGTCGGGCAATCTGGTCACCGCCCGGCCGATCGGGGTGCTCGAAGGGGTCGACTATCACCACACCGGCGAGGTGCGGCGGATCGACCGCAAGGGCATCAACCGCCTGCTCGACGAGCGCTCCATCGTGTTGCTGTCGCCCTTGGGCTATTCGCCTACCGGCGAGATCTTCAATCTGGCCTGCGAAGACGTGGCGACCCGCGCCGCCATCGAGCTTGGCGCCGACAAACTGCTGCTGTTCGGTGCCGAACCCGGCTTGCTGGACGAGCAGGGCAAGCTGGTGCGTGAGCTGCGTCCACAACAGGTACCCGCGCATCTGCAACGCTTGGGCAGCGACTATCAGGGCGAACTGCTCGATGCCGCCGCCGAAGCCTGCAAGGGCGGTGTGGCGCGCAGTCACATCGTCAGCTATGCCGAGGACGGCGCGCTGCTGACCGAGCTGTTCACGCGTGGCGGCGGGGGCACGCTGGTGTCCCAGGAGCAGTTCGAAGTGGTGCGTGAGGCGACCATCGACGATGTGGGCGGTTTGCTGGAGCTGATCAGTCCGCTGGAGGAGCAGGGGATCCTGGTGCGGCGCTCGCGTGAAGTGTTGGAGCGAGAGATCGAGCAGTTCAGCGTCGTCGAGCGCGAGGGCATGATCATCGCCTGCGCGGCGCTGTATCCGATCGCCGATTCCGATGCAGGGGAGCTGGCGTGCCTGGCGGTGAACCCTGAGTATCGCCATGGCGGACGTGGCGACGAGTTGCTGGAGCGGATCGAGAGCCGGGCGCGGCAGCAGGGCCTTAGCACCTTGTTCGTGCTCACCACCCGTACCGCGCATTGGTTCCGTGAACGCGGCTTCGCGCCCAGTGGGGTGGAGCGGCTGCCGGCGGCGCGGGCATCGCTGTACAACTACCAGCGCAATTCGAAGATTTTCGAGAAGCCGCTTTGAGACTGTGCTGATCTCTTCGCGGGCGACACGGTCCCGGAATGAAAAACGCCGCCCCTTGGGGCGGCGTTTTCGTTTACACGGTATGCAGGTACCAGTTGTACTCGAGGTCGGAGATCGAGTGCTCGAACTCCTCCAGCTCGCTCTCCTTGCACGCGACGAAGATGTCGATGTACTTCGGATCGATGTACTTGTTCAGGATTTCGCTGTCGTCCAGCTCGCGCAGGGCATCGCGCAGGTTGTTCGGCAGGCTCTGCTCCAGCTGTTCGTACGAGTTGCCTTCGATCGGCTCACCCGGCTCGACCTTGTTGGTCAGGCCATGGTGCACACCGGCCAATACGGCGGCCATCATCAGGTACGGGTTGGCGTCGGCACCGGCCACGCGGTGCTCGATGCGCACGGCATCCGGCGAACCGGTTGGCACGCGCAGGGCTACGGTACGGTTGTCCAGGCCCCAGCTCGGCGCATTCGGCACATAGAACTGTGCACCGAAGCGACGGTACGAGTTGACGTTCGGGCACAGGAACGCCATGGACGCGGGCAGGGTCTCGAGCACACCGCCGACAGCGTGACGTAGCGCGGCGTTCTGCTCGGGATCCTCGCTGGTGAAGATGTTGTTGCCATCTTTGTCCAGCACGGAGATGTGTACATGCAGGCCATTGCCCGCCTGGCCCGGGTAGGGCTTGGCCATGAAGGTGGTGTCCATCTCATGGTCGTAGGCGATGTTCTTGATAAGGCGCTTGAGCAGTACGGCGTAGTCACAGGCCTTGAGCGGGTCGGGGACGTGATGCAGGTTGACTTCGAACTGGGCCGGGGCGCTTTCCTTGACGATGGCGTCGGCCGGAATGCCTTGCTCCTTGGCGCCTTCGAGGATGTCCTGCAGGCAATCGGCATACTCGTCCAGGTCGTCGATCAGATACACCTGGGTCGATTGCGGACGCTTGCCCGAGATTGGCGAACGCGGCGGCTGGGGACGGCCGTTCACGTTTTCCTGGTCGATCAGGTAGAACTCGAGCTCGAAAGCTGCGCAGATCGTCAGGCCCATCTCGGTGAACTTGTTCACCACTTGGCGCAGGACCTCGCGCGGGTCGGCGAAGAACGGCTCGCCTTCCAGTTCGTGCATGGTCATCAGCAGTTGAGCGGTGGGGCGCTTCTGCCAGGGTTCGTTGGAGAGGGTGCCGGGGATCGGGTAGCAGATGCGGTCGGCATCGCCGATGTCCAGGCCAAGGCCGGTGCTTTCGACGGTGGAACCGTTGATATCCAGGGCGAAGAGGGAGGCGGGCAGGTTGATGCCTTTCTCGTAAACCTTGTGGAGGCTGGTGCGCTCTATGCGCTTGCCGCGCACCACACCATTCATATCTGCAATCAGAAGGTCAACGTAGAGAACCTCAGGATGTTCCTTAAGGAACGCGTTCGCTTCGTTAAGCTGAACGGCACGCGGGGGTACCGACATGATGCAACACCTTTGTTGTTAAAAATATCAATCAAGGGGGGCTTGCAAGCCCAGTCAATCCGAAAGACCTAGCGAAGTCAAGCCAACCCCATGATGCCCCGAAATGGCACAGCAACGGCAGAAATGCTGCATCTGGGGGCAACTCATTATCCGCTATTTTGGCCCCAAAGGGCTATCGCAGGCTGAGCGTGGTTTATTTTTTACGGAGTGGTTGTGTAAAAAAATGAACAAGGCTAAGCTCGGCCTCAACCCAGAACACAATAATACGAGGGTCACATGGTCCGCCTGCCGAGACCTGAAAGCGCTGCCTGCGCCGCGCACACAGGTGTTCCCAGCATTCGCCGCGAAGGCTGCGCACGCATCGAGTCCTGCGCGCGCGCTCTGCTCGCAATAATTGACGGCTGGTCAGGTCCATCCTCCGTTCGTAGCAGTTTCCTGCACGTCCTTTCGCTTCTCTGCCCTTTGTTTGTATCGCGGACACGCTTGTTTCGAGTGTATCTGCTGTCGTCTTGCGCGTGGGTTTTTGCTTTAGCCAAGCACTGCATCCAGAATCAAGGCGCGGGTCTGCCATGGCATTTGCGGCCAGGCAGCGTCCGTCTTGATCGACGCCAGGCGTCAGCGGCGCCCGACTATCGTCAGCCGGGCCACATTACCTCCTGAGGTATTTATGAGTACCAACCTCGACCAGCTCACCGATTGGTTGAAAGAGCACAAGATCACCGAAGTGGAATGCCTGATCAGCGACCTGACCGGCATCACCCGCGGCAAGATTTCGCCGACCAACAAGTTCATCGCCGAAAAGGGCATGCGCCTGCCCGAAAGCGTCCTGCTGCAGACCGTGACCGGCGACTACGTCGACGACGACATCTATTACCAACTGCTGGACCCGGCCGACATCGACATGATCTGCCGCCCAGACGAGAGCGCTGTGTTCCTCGTGCCATGGGCCATCGAGCCGACCGCCCAGGTCATCCACGACACCTACGACAAGAAGGGCAACCCGGTCGAGCTGTCGCCGCGCAACGTGCTCAAGAAAGTCCTGAAGCTGTACGCCGACAAAGGCTGGCAGCCGATCGTGGCGCC
This sequence comes from Pseudomonas guariconensis, assembly GCF_040822035.1. Classification (NCBI taxonomy): domain Bacteria; kingdom Pseudomonadati; phylum Pseudomonadota; class Gammaproteobacteria; order Pseudomonadales; family Pseudomonadaceae; genus Pseudomonas; species Pseudomonas guariconensis. The sequence goes on from NZ_CP162012.1 coordinate 239,523, forward strand.
TGAGATGGAGTTCTACCTGACCAAGCGCAGCGAGGATCCGGACTTCCCGCTGCAACCGCCAGTGGGTCGCTCCGGCCGTCCGGAGACCGGTCGCCAGTCGTTCTCCATCGAGGCTGCCAACGAGTTCGACCCGTTGTTCGAGGACGTCTATGACTGGTGCGAACTGCAGCAACTGGACCTCGACACACTCATCCACGAAGACGGCACGGCGCAGATGGAGATCAACTTCCGTCACGGCAACGCTCTGCACCTGGCCGACCAGATCCTGGTGTTCAAGCGCACCATGCGCGAGGCGGCGCTCAAGCACAACGTGGCCGCGACCTTCATGGCCAAGCCCATGACCGGCGAGCCTGGCAGCGCCATGCACCTGCACCAGAGCGTGGTGGACGTGGCCACCGGCAAGAACATTTTCTCCAACGAGGACGGCAGCATGAGCGAGCTGTTCCTCAACCACATCGGCGGCCTGCAAAAGTTCATCCCTGAAGCGCTGCCGCTGTTCGCCCCCAACGTCAACTCGTTCCGCCGATTCCTGCCGGACACCTCGGCACCGGTGAACGTCGAATGGGGCGAGGAGAACCGCACCGTTGGCCTGCGTGTGCCTGATGCCGGGCCGCAGAACCGCCGCGTGGAAAACCGTCTGCCAGGCGCCGACGCCAACCCTTACCTGGCCATTGCCGCGAGCTTGCTGTGCGGCTACATCGGTATGGTCGAGGGCATCGGCGCCAGCGCGCCGGTCCAGGGCCGTGGCTACGAGCGGCGCAATCTGCGCCTGCCGCTGACCATCGAAGATGCCTTGGAGCGCATGGAAAACTGCCGTGCGCTGGAACAGTACCTGGGCAAGAAATTCATCAGCGGCTATGTGGCCACCAAGCGGGCCGAGCACGAGAACTTCAAACGGGTAATCAGCTCCTGGGAGCGAGAGTTCCTGCTGTTTGCCGTCTGATCAAACTTGGGGCCGCTTCAGCGCGGCTGTCGGATAACGGAGAAGCACATGAGCGTCAACAACCCGCAAACCCGTGAATGGCAAACCTTGAGCGGTGAGCACCACCTGGCGCCTTTCAGCGACTACAAGCAACTGAAGGAAAAAGGACCGCGCATCATCACCAAGGCCCAGGGCGTGCATTTGTGGGACAGCGAGGGTCACAAGATCCTCGACGGCATGGCCGGCCTGTGGTGTGTGGCCGTCGGCTATGGCCGTGAAGAACTGGTGCAGGCGGCGGAAAAACAGATGCGAGAGCTGCCGTACTACAACCTGTTCTTCCAGACCGCTCACCCGCCAGCCCTGGAACTGGCCAAGGCGATCACCGATGTGGCGCCCAAGGGCATGACCCATGTGTTCTTCACCGGTTCCGGCTCCGAAGGCAACGACACCGTGCTGCGTATGGTTCGCCACTACTGGGCGCTCAAGGGCAAGCCTGGCAAGCAGACCATCATCGGCCGCATCAACGGCTATCACGGCTCCACCGTCGCTGGCGCAAGCCTCGGCGGCATGAGCGGCATGCACGAGCAGGGCGGCCTGCCGATCCCGGGCATCGTGCACATTCCACAGCCGTACTGGTTCGGTGAGGGCGGCGACATGTCCCCTGATGCGTTCGGGGTATGGGCTGCCGAGCAACTGGAAAAGAAAATCCTGGAAGTGGGCGAAGACAACGTCGCGGCGTTCATCGCCGAGCCGATCCAGGGGGCGGGCGGGGTAATCATTCCACCGGACACCTACTGGCCGAAGATCAAGGAGATCCTCGCCAAGTACGACATTCTGTTCGTCGCCGACGAAGTGATCTGCGGCTTCGGCCGTACCGGCGAGTGGTTCGGCTCGGACTACTACGGTCTGGAACCCGACCTGATGACCATCGCCAAGGGCCTGACCTCCGGTTACATCCCCATGGGCGGTGTGATCGTGCGTGACACCGTGGCCCAGGTTCTCAGCGAAGGCGGCGACTTCAACCACGGCTTTACCTACTCAGGCCACCCGGTGGCCGCTGCCGTGGGCCTGGAAAACCTGCGCATCCTGCGCGATGAGAAGATCGTCGAGCGCGCCAGGACCGAAACGGCACCTTATTTGCAAAAGCGTTTGCGTGAACTGCAAGACCACCCACTGGTGGGCGAGGTACGCGGCCTGGGCCTGCTCGGTGCGATCGAGCTGGTCAAGGACAAGGCGACCCGCACCCGTCACGAGGGCAAGGGCGTCGGCATGATCTGCCGTACGCACTGCTTCGAGAACGGGCTGGTGATGCGTGCGGTGGGCGACACCATGATCATCGCGCCGCCCTTGGTGATCAGCCACGCAGAGATCGATGAGTTGATTGAAAAGGCGCGCAAGTGCCTGGACTTGACGTACGAAGCGATCAAGTGACGGTCTGCTAGGCTGGCAAAGCGACATTAAGCGGTTACAGGGCCCTGCTTTCCTTGAAACAGCGCCTTGTAACTTGCCAGACTAGCGGCTGTTTCAGTCGCCCAGCGCTGTACCGTGGGATCTTGGCTGCTGAACAGATGGCTTGATAATAAATTCTGGAGCATTACGCATGAAGAAAATGGGCAAGACGTTGCTGGCCGCGGCCCTGATGGGTGCCATGGCTACCGCTGTTCAGGCTGACGACAAAACGCTGCACGTCTACAACTGGTCCGACTACATTGCACCGGACACCATCGCCAACTTCGAGAAGCAGACCGGCATCAAGGTCGTCTACGACGTTTTCGACAGCAACGAGACCCTGGAAGCCAAGCTGCTGGCCGGCAAATCCGGCTACGACGTGGTCGTGCCGTCGAACAACTTCCTGGCCAAGCAGATCAAGGCAGGTGTCTACCAGGAGCTCGACCGCTCGAAGCTGCCGAACTGGAAGAACCTGGACGAAGACCTGCTCAAGGCCGTGGGCGATGCCAGCGACCCGGGCAACAAGCATGCCTTCCCGTACATGTGGGGCTCGATCGGCATCGGCTACAACCCGGAGAAGGTCAAGGCCGCGCTGGGCGTGGACAAGATCGATTCTTGGGACGCCGTGTTCAAGCCTGAGAACATCGCCAAGCTCAAGAGCTGCGGCGTGAGCTTCCTGGATGCACCGACCGAAATGATCCCGGCGGCCTTGCACTACCTGGGCAAACCGTCCAACAGCACCGACAAGAAAGACCTGAAGGCCGCCGAAGAGCTGTTCCTGAGCATTCGTCCTTCGATCACCTACTTCCACTCCTCCAAGTACATCTCTGACCTGGCCAACGGCAACATCTGCGTGGCAGTCGGCTACTCGGGCGACCTGGAGCAATCCAAGGCCCGTGCCCACGAAGCCGGCGACAAGGTCAAGCTGAGCTACGTCATTCCGAAGGAAGGCGCCGGTACCTTCTACGACATGGTCGCCATTCCGAAGGATGCCGAAAACGTCGAAGCCGCCTACAAGTTCATGGACTTCCTGATGCAACCGGAAGTCATGGCTGGCATCACCAATGCCGTGCGCTTCCCGAACGGCAACAAAGCTGCGACTGCACTGGTAGACAAGGAAATCACCAGCGATCCGAGCATCTACCCGCCAGCTGACGTGAAGAAAAAGCTGTACGCGATCGCCGACCCGGGTGCCAAAGCACAGCGTGAGATCACTCGCAGCTGGACCAAGATCAAGTCGGGCAAGTAAGCCCGTCTCGAAGCCCTCTGGGCCGGGGTTTCCCGGCCCGGAAGGCGTGTAAGGCAATTTTGTTTGCGGCATCGATGCAGCAAAGGTAAGTTGCGCGCCGGTTTTGCGTGTACGGCAGCGTCGCCGTCACCCAGAGGCACTGATTGTGAGGACCATCCACTTGTCTATTTCCGTATTTCGCAAGGCCATGATGGCTGGAGCGGGTCTGACGCTGGCATTCGGCGTCCAAGCAGCGCCCACGGTGCATATCTACAACTGGTCGGACTACATTGGCCCGACGACCCTCGCCGATTTCCAGAAGGCAACCGGCATCGAGGCCAAGTACGACGTCTTCGATTCAAACGAAACCCTGGAAGGCAAGCTGCTCGCCGGTCGCACCGGCTATGACGTGGTCGTGCCGTCCAACCATTTCCTGGGCAAGCAGATCAAGGCGGGCGCCTTCCAGAAGCTCGACCGCAGCCTGCTGCCGAATTATTCCAACCTGGACCCGGCTCTGATGAAGCGCCTCGAGCGCAATGACCCGGGCAACCAGTACGCCGTGCCGTATCTGTGGGGCACCAACGGCATCGGTTACAACGTCGAGAAGGTCAAGGCGGTGCTGGGCACCGACAAGATCGACTCCTGGGCCGTGCTCTTCGAGCCCGAGAACATGAAGAAGCTCTCCCAGTGCGGCGTGGCGTTCCTGGACTCGGCCGACGAAATGCTGCCGGCCGTGCTCAACTACATGGGCCTGGACCCTAACAGCAGCAATCCCAAGGACTACCAGGCGGCCGAAAAGAAACTCCTGGCCGTGCGTCCCTACGTGACCTACTTCCATTCCTCGAAATACATCACTGACCTGGCCAATGGCGATATCTGCGTCGCCGCCGGATTCTCCGGTGATGTGTTCCAGGCCAAGGCCCGCGCCGAAGAGGCCGGCAAGGGCGTGAAACTGGCCTACGCCATTCCAAAAGAAGGCGGCAACCTCTGGTTCGATGTGCTGGCGATTCCCAAGGACGCCAGCAACGTCAAGGAGGCCCATGCCTTCATCAACTATCTGCTGAAACCTGAGGTCATCGCTCAGGTCAGCGATTATGTCGGTTACGCCAACCCGAACCCCAGGGCTGGCGACCTGATGGATCAGGCCGTGAGGACTGACGCTGCGGTCTACCCTCCGCAGGAAGTGCTGGACAAGATGTTCGTCAATGCTGAGTTGCCACCGAAGGTGCAACGTCTGATGACCCGTAGCTGGACCAAGGTCAAGTCGGGCAAGTAATCATCCAGACCCTCTACGTTCCTGCCAAAACAGGCCGTGTGGGCATAAAAATCTTGTTGGGAGTTTCACTCATGGCAGTTGCCTCCGGTGCCTATAAAAAAGCCCTCGAGGGTGGCCAGCAACCCAAGCAGGTGCTGGTCAAAATCGACCGGGTCACAAAAAAGTTCGACGAAACGGTAGCCGTGGACGATGTGTCCCTGGAAATCCGCAAGGGTGAGATCTTCGCCCTGCTGGGTGGCTCCGGCTCCGGCAAGTCCACCTTGCTGCGTATGCTTGCCGGCTTCGAGCGTCCGACCGAAGGGCGGATCTTCCTCGATGGCGTCGACATCACCGACATGCCGCCCTACGAGCGGCCGATCAACATGATGTTCCAGTCCTACGCGCTGTTCCCGCACATGACCGTGGCGCAGAACATCGCCTTCGGCCTGCAGCAGGACAAGATGCCCAAGGCCGAGATCGACGCCCGCGTGGCCGAGATGCTCAAGCTGGTGCACATGACTCAGTACGCCAAGCGCAAGCCGCACCAGCTTTCCGGCGGCCAGCGCCAGCGTGTGGCCCTGGCCCGCTCCTTGGCCAAACGCCCCAAGCTGCTGCTGCTGGACGAACCGATGGGCGCCCTGGACAAGAAACTGCGCTCGCAAATGCAACTGGAGCTGGTCGAAATCATCGAGCGGGTCGGCGTGACCTGCGTGATGGTGACCCACGACCAGGAAGAGGCCATGACCATGGCCCAACGCATCGCCATCATGCACCTGGGCTGGATCGCCCAGATCGGCAGCCCGGTGGATGTGTACGAGACCCCGACCAGCCGCCTGGTCTGCGAGTTCATCGGTAACGTCAACCTGTTCGAGGGTGAAGTGGTCGACGACGCCGAAGGCCATGCGCTGATCGCAAGCCCTGAGCTCGAACGCAATATCTACGTGGGCCACGGTGTCACCACCTCGGTCGAAGACAAGCACATCACTTATGCCCTGCGTCCGGAAAAACTCCTGGTGACCTCCGAGCAGCCGACCTGCCAGTACAACTGGTCGCGTGGCAAGGTCCATGACATCGCCTACCTGGGTGGTCATTCGGTGTTCTACGTGGAGCTGCCGAGCGGGAAAGTGGTCCAGTCCTTCGTCGCCAACGCCGAGCGCCAGGGCACCCGCCCGACCTGGGGCGATGAAGTGTACGTCTGGTGGGAAGACGACAGCGGCGTGGTATTGCGCTCATGAACATTCGCAAGCTCAAGCGAGCACTCAACAAAGTGACCCCGGAGGGCCGCCATCTGGTGATCGGCGTGCCGTTCATCTGGCTGTTCCTGTTCTTCATGCTGCCGTTCTTCATCGTCCTGAAGATCAGCTTCGCTGAAGCCGACGTGGCGATCCCGCCCTACACGGAGATCTACAGCTACGTCGAGGACAAGATCCAACTGGTGCTCAACCTGGCCAACTACGGCCTGTTGACCGAGGATGAACTGTACATCTCGGCCTATCTGGGCTCGCTGAAGATGGCCTTCTTCAGCACCCTTCTGTGCCTGCTGATCGGCTACCCGATGGCCTACGCCATCGCCAATGCCCGCAAGGAAACCCAGACGGTCCTGCTGCTGCTGATCATGATGCCGACCTGGACCGCGATCCTGATCCGCGTCTATGCCTGGATGGGCATCCTCAGCAATAACGGCCTGCTCAACAGCTTCCTGCTGTGGATCGGCTTGATCGACCAGCCGCTGCAGATCCTCAACACCAACCTGGCGGTGTACATCGGCGTGGTCTATTCGTACCTGCCGTTCATGATCCTTCCGTTGTACGCGAACCTGGTCAAGCACGACCCGAGCCTGCTCGAGGCCGCAAGCGACCTGGGTTCGAGCACCTTCAACAGCTTCTGGAAGATCACTGTGCCGCTGTCGAAGAACGGCATCATCGCCGGCTGCATGCTGGTGTTCATCCCGGTGGTGGGCGAGTTCGTGATTCCTGAACTGCTCGGCGGCCCGGAAACCCTGATGATCGGCAAGGTGCTGTGGCAGGAGTTCTTCAACAACCGTGACTGGCCGGTGGCATCCGCCCTGGCGGTGGTGATGCTGGCGATCCTGATCGTGCCCATCCTGCTGTTCAACCGCAGCCAGGCCAAAGAAATGGAGGGCAGAGCATGAAGCGCTTCGGTTTCTCCAAGCTGATGCTGGTGCTCGGCTTGCTGTTCATCTACCTGCCGATGCTGATCCTGGTGATCTACTCGTTCAACGCCTCCAAGCTTGTGACGGTCTGGGGCGGCTGGTCGGTGAAGTGGTACGTCGGCCTGCTGGACAACAGTCAGTTGATGGGCTCGGTGATGCGCTCGCTGGAGATCGCCTGCTACACCGCGATCGCCGCCGTGGCGTTGGGTACCCTGGCCGCCTTCGTGCTGACCCGGGTGACCCGTTTCAAGGGCCGTACCCTGTTCGGTGGCCTGGTAACAGCGCCTCTGGTGATGCCTGAGGTGATCACCGGTCTGTCGCTGCTGCTGCTGTTCGTGGCCATGGCGCAGATGATCGGCTGGCCGCAGGAGCGTGGCATCGTCACCATCTGGATCGCTCACACCACTTTCTGCGCAGCCTATGTGGCGGTGGTGGTGTCGGCGCGCCTGCGTGAGCTGGACCTGTCCATCGAAGAGGCTGCCATGGACCTGGGTGCCAAGCCGTGGAAGGTGTTCTTCCTGATCACCATCCCGATGATCGCGCCATCGCTGGCGGCGGGCGGCATGATGTCCTTCGCCCTGTCGCTGGATGATCTGGTACTGGCCAGTTTCGTGTCCGGTCCAGGTTCGACCACCTTGCCGATGGAAGTGTTCTCCGCTGTGCGCCTTGGCGTGAAGCCGGAAATCAACGCCGTGGCCAGCTTGATCCTGCTGTCGGTATCGCTGGTGACCTTCCTGGTGTGGTACTTCAGCCGCCAGGCCGAAGAGCGTCGTCGCAAGGCTATCCAGCAAGCCATCGAAGAGGGCGCTGCGGCGAATGTTTCGCAGCCGCAGGTCAAGCGTCCGGTTCAGGCTACCGCGTCGGTCTGATCCATCCGTGGGCCGCTTTGCGGCCCTTCGCAGGCTCCGCGAGCTCCTGCAGGTATCGCATGCGATACCTGCAGGAGCGCATCGGGGCCGCGCGAGGGCTGCGACGCATCCCCAGGCTCAATCCGGCCAGTTCCAGGCCGGTTCATCGAGCATCCCCTGCCCAGCCATCAACGTCTGCCCGAGATCTTTTTCCAGGCGGATCGAGTGACAGGCTTCGTCTTCTTCCAGCGCCGCCACCAAGCGCGGAGCATGGGAGACCACCCACACTTGGCAATGCTGCGCAGCGTGGCGGATCAAACGCGCCAAGGCCGGTAGCAGGTCCGGGTGCAAGCTGGTTTCCGGCTCGTTGAGCACCATCATGCTCGGCGGCCTGGGCGTCAGCAGGGCGGCCACCAGCAGCAGATAGCGCAGGGTGCCGTCGGACAGTTCCGCGGCGCTCAACGGGCGCAGCAGCCCGGCTTGGTGAAAACGCAGGCTGAACAAGCCCCCGGGCTGCGCATCGACTTTCAGATGAGCCCCAGGGAAAGCGTCGCCGATGGCCTGCTGCAAGGCGCCGAAGTCACCGATTTCATCGATGGTCTGCAAGGCAGCGGCCAGGTCGCGGCCATCGTGGTGCAGCACGGGGGTGCGGGTGCCCAGGCGTGGCTGGCGTGCCGGTGCCTCGGCGTCGGTGCGAAAGTGATCGTAGAAGCGCCAACTGCGGATGCGTTCGCGCAGGCGCAGGACTTCCGGCGAATCCTGCAGGCTGCCGACGTGGTCGAACAGGCTGTCGAATTCGGTCATGTGCTGGTTGCGCACCTGCCACTGGCGCGTCTGGCGTGCCTTGACCATGGCCGCGCTACGCTCAACCAGCAGACTGGCAGGGCGGCACACCGGGCCAGCCCAGATCGCCTCGTGCTTGATCTGCGGGTCGAGGGCGAACTTCGACCGGCTCGGCTCGGGCAATCCGAGGCTGATGGCGTAACCGAAATCGTCGTCGGCAAACCCCAGGCGCAGACGTTTGACATGTTGACGCGGCCCACCCTGCACGGGCACGTCGCCCTGGCGCATGCGCCGGCTGATCGTCTCGGGGCCGGCCCAGAACGTCGACTCCAGGCCGCCCTCGGCGGCCAGGGCGTTGACTACCCCGCCACGGGCCGTCTCGGCCAGCAGGCGCAGGGCTTTGTAGAGGTTGGACTTGCCGCTGCCATTGGCGCCGGTGATCACGTTCAACCGGCCCAGGGGGATGACCAGCTGGTTGATCGAGCGGTAGTTGGCAATGGCCAGGGTGTTGAGCATGGGCCTTTTCCTTGTCCTGTGAAGCGGCAGTATCCCCGATTCTGCGTGCAGAAGTTTTGATGGATCTGAGTCAGTGCCAGTTGTCCGTGCCTGATCTACGCTTTCACTCGCGTCCCTCAATCCAATTGGCACAAGCAAGGAGCCTGCATGACGTTAGCGCGTCCGCTGATGGTCGTTTGCCTGGGGCTGCTGTCCATGCTGTCGGGCTGTAGCAAGGAAGAGTCGAAAGCTGAACTCCCCAGGGTGGGTGTAATCCAGGTCAAACCTACCGATTTTGCCGCCAGGGTGACCCTGACCGGCGATGTCCAGGCGCGGGTTCAGACCGACCTGTCGTTCAGGGTCGGCGGCAAGATCATTTCCCGTAGCGTGGATGTAGGCGATCACGTCAAAGCCAACCAGGTGTTGGCGCGCCTGGACCCCAAGGATCTGCAGAACAACGTCGATTCGGCCAAGGCCGAAGTATTCGCCGCCCAGGCGCGTGTCACCCAGACCAGCGCGGCCTTCGTGCGTCAGCAAAAGCTACTGCCCAAGGGCTACACCAGCCAGAGCGAGTACGACTCCGCCCAGGCGTCGCTGCGCAGCGACCAGAGTGCGCTCAAGGCTGCCCAGGCGCAGTTGGCCGATGCCCAGGAGCAGTTGAGTTATACCGCGCTGGTATCAGAGGCCGACGGGGTCATCACCGAGCGTCAGGCCGAAGTCGGCCAGGTGGTGCAGGCGACCATGCCGATCTTCAGCCTCGCCCGCGACGGCGACCGCGATGCGGTGTTCAACGTGTATGAGTCCCTGCTGGTGGCGCCGCCGAGCGATGCAGGCGTCATTGTCAGTCTGCTGGACGATCCCAAGATCCAGGCGCAAGGGTTTGTCCGGGAAATCACGCCGACCGTCTCCGCGCAGAGTGGCACGGTGCAGGTCAAGGTAGGGCTGCGCAACGTACCTCCCGGTATGCAGCTGGGCGCGCCGGTCACCGCCACCACCAATGCCCAGGGGCGGCCGAGTGTCGAGCTGCCCTGGTCGGCCTTGACCAAAGCGTTGCACGAGCCGGCGGTCTGGGTGGTGGGCGAGGGGGACAAGGTCGAATTGCGCAAGGTCGAGGTCACACGTTACCTGACCGGCAAGATCGTGGTCGCCAGCGGCCTGAAAAGTGGTGAAACCGTCGTGGTCAGTGGTGGGCAATTGCTGCACCCGAACATGCAGGTGCACAAGGTCGACGCCAAGGACGGGGGAGAGGCGCCATGAAGCGCGTGCTGCTTGTGTTGCCGGCCAGCCTACTGCTGGCCGCCTGTTCCAGCGAGGAGCAAGCACCCGAGCCGATCCGGCCGGTGTTGTCGATGACCGTCGAACCCCAGGTACAGTCGCAGCTGGGGCGCTTTGCGGGCAGTATCCAGGCCCGCTTCGAAAGCACGCTGGGGTTTCGTGTGTCCGGGCGTATCGCCCGGCGCTGGCTGGACGTCGGCGCCCAGGTAAAGCCCGGCGATACCCTGGCCACCCTCGATCCGACCGATCAGCAGAACCAACTGCGCGCTGCCGAAGGCGACCTGGCCAAGGTGCAAGCGCAGTGGATCAACGCCCAGGCCGATGCACGACGGCAACAGCAACTATTTGATCGAGGCGTTGGCGCCCAGGCGCAATTGGACATCGCCCAGACCAACCTCAAGACCACAGGCGCTGCACTGGAACAAGCCCGTTCGGCAGTGAGTCAGGCCCGTGACCAGCTCGACTACAGCACCCTGCGCAGCGACCACGCCGCCGTCATCACCGCCTGGCAGGCCGAGGCCGGGCAGACGGTGACGGCCGGGCAGGCCGTGGTCACGCTGGCCCGTCCGGACGTCAAGGAAGCGGTGATCGATCTGCCTATCGGTCTGGCCGAGCAACTGAACAAAGGCCTGACGTTCACCGTCGCCTCGCAACTGGACCCCACCATCAACACCACCGCTACCTTGCGCGAGCTGGAGCCCCAGGCCGATGCCACGACGCGAACCCGTCGTGCGCGGCTGACCCTGGCCAGCACGCCGGCCGCCTTCCACCTGGGCACTGCCATCAGCGTGACGTTGAGCTCCGCGGTTTCGCCGCGCAGCCAGCTGCCGCTGAGCGCCTTGCTCGAACGCGACGGCAAGACCCAGGTGTGGGTGATCGACCCGAAACAGAAGACCGTGGCCATCCGTGACGTAGCCCTGATCGAGCGCACGCAGGACAGCATCGTCCTGACGTCCGGCGTTCAGCCAGGCGAGCGGGTGGTCACAGCCGGCGTGAACAGCCTCAAGCCGGGCCAGAAGGTCGCATTCGATGAGGACGCGCAATGAAAGGAAGCTTCAACCTGTCCGAGTGGGCGCTCAGGCACCAATCGTTCGTCTGGTACCTGATGTTCGTCGGGCTGCTGATGGGGATTTTTTCGTATTTCAACCTAGGACGTGAGGAAGACCCGTCCTTCACCATCAAGACCATGGTGATCCAGACCCGCTGGCCAGGGGCGACCCAGGACGAGACGCTGTATCAGGTCACCGACCGCATCGAAAAGAAGCTCGAGGAGCTCGACTCGCTCGATTACACCAAGAGCTATACCCGCCCTGGTGAATCCACTGTCTATGTCTACCTGCGCGACACCACCAAGGCCAAGGACATCCCGGAAATCTGGTACCAGGTGCGCAAGAAGATCCAGGATATCCGCGGCCAGTTCCCCTCGGGCATCCAGGGCCCTGCCTTCAACGACGAATTCGGCGATGTGTTCGGTTCGATCTATGCCTTTACAGCCGATGGCCTGACCTTGCGCCAGCTGCGCGACTACGTGGAAGTGGCGCGGGCCGAAGTGCGCGATGTGCCCAACATCGGCAAGATCGAGCTGATCGGCACCCAGGACGAAGTGCTCTACCTGAACTTCTCCACCCGCAAGCTGGCGGCCCTGGGCATCGACCAGCGCCAGGTGATGCAGGCTTTGCAATCGCAGAACGCGGTCACCCCGGCGGGCGTGATCGAAGCGGGCCCCGAGCGCATCTCAGTGCGTACGACCGGGCAATTCGCCTCGGAAAAGGACCTGCAGACCGTCAACCTGCGGATCAACGACCGCTTCTTCCGCCTCGCGGATATCGCCGATATCGAACGTGGCTATGTCGATCCACCTTCGCCAATGTTCCGTTACAACGGCCAGACGGCCATCGGCCTTGCGATCGGCATGAAGGCCGGTGGCAACATCCAAGTGTTTGGCGCCGCGCTGAAGAAGAAGATGGACAGCGTCGTCGCCGACCTGCCGGTGGGCGTGGGCGTGCACACCGTGTCCGACCAGGCCGTGGTGGTCAAGCAGGCGGTGGGCGGCTTCACCAGTGCGCTGTTCGAGGCGGTGGTGATCGTGCTGGGGGTGAGCTTCGTCAGCCTGGGCGTGCGCGCAGGTCTGGTGGTGGCGTGCTCGATCCCGTTGGTGCTGGCCATGGTGTTCGTGTTCATGGAGTACAGCGGCATCACCATGCAGCGGATCTCCCTCGGAGCGCTGATCATCGCCCTGGGCCTGCTGGTGGATGATGCGATGATCACGGTGGAGGTCATGGTCACGCGGCTGGAGATGGGCGAAAGCAAGGAGCAGGCGGCGACATTCGCCTACACCTCCACAGCCTTCCCCATGCTTACCGGCACGCTGGTGACCGTGGCCGGTTTCGTGCCGATCGGGCTCAACGCCAGCTCTGCGGGTGAATACACCTACACCTTGTTCGCCGTCATCGCGGTGGCGTTGCTGGTGTCGTGGGTGGTGGCGGTGTTCTTCGCGCCTGTGCTGGGCGTGCATATCCTGAGCAGCAGCAAGCTCAAGGCCCATGAGGCCGAGCCTGGCCGCGTGGGACGGGCGTTCGAGCACAGCCTGCTGTGGTGCATGCGTCATCGCTGGCTGACCATCATCGGCACGGTGTTGCTGTTTGTCCTGGCGCTGATCTGCGAGCGCTTCGTGCAGAACCAGTTCTTCCCTTCGTCCGACCGCCCCGAGATCCTGGTTGACCTGAACCTGCCCCAGAACGCGTCGATCGAGGAAACCCGCAAGGTCGTCGACCGGTTCGAGGCCAGGATCAAGGACGACCCGGACCTGGTGCGCTGGAGCACCTACATCGGCCAGGGGGCGATTCGCTTCTACCTACCGCTGGATGCTCAATTGCAGAACCCCTACTACGCGCAGCTGGTAATCGTCAGCAAGGGCTTCGAAGAGCGCCAGGGCATGATGAAGCGCCTGGAGAAGATCCTGCGCGAAGAGTTCGTGGGCATCGGTACCAACGTCCAGTCGCTGGAAATGGGCCCGCCGGTGGGACGTCCGATCCAGTACCGGGTCAGTGGCAAGGACATCGACCAGGTGCGCAAGCATGCAATCGAGCTTGCCACCCTGCTCGACGCCAACGAGCACATCGGCGAGATGATCTACGACTGGAACGAGCCCGGTAAGGTGCTGCGCGTGGAGATCGCCCAGGACAAGGCGCGCCAGTTGGGGCTGTCGTCCGAGGACGTAGCCAACGTGATGAACAGCATCGTCAGCGGCACGCCGATCACCCAGGTCAACGACAACATCTACCTGATCAACGTGGTCGCCCGTGCCGAAGACAGCGAGCGTGGCTCGCCCGATACTCTGCAGAACCTGCAGATCCTCACCCCCAACGGCACCTCGATCCCGCTGCTGGCCTTCGCCACCGTGCGCTACGAGCTGGAACAGCCCCTGGTATGGCGCCGCGACCGCAAGCCAACCATTACCATCAAGGCCTCGGTCAACGGCGACATCCAGCCTACCGACCTGGTGGCCCAGCTCAAGCCTGAAATCGACCAGTTCATCGACAAGCTGCCGGTCGGCTATGAAGTGGCCACCGGCGGTACGGTGGAAGAAAGCGCCAAAGCCCAAGGGCCGATCCGCAAGGTCATTCCGCTGATGCTGTTCCTCATGGCGACCTTCCTGATGATCCAGCTGCACAGCGTGCAGAAGCTGTTCCTGGTGGTCAGCGTGGCGCCACTGGGGCTGATCGGCGTGGTGCTGGCGCTGGTGCCCACCGGCACGCCCATGGGCTTCGTGGCCATTCTCGGTATCCTGGCCCTGGCCGGCATCATCATCCGCAACTCGGTAATCCTGGTGACTCAGATCGACGAATTCGAGGCGCAAGGGTTCTCGCCCTGGGATGCCGTCGTGGAGGCGACCAACCACCGCCGCCGACCGATCCTGCTGACCGCGGCGGCGGCGAGCCTTGGCATGATCCCGATCGCTCGGGAAGTGTTCTGGGGGCCGATGGCCTACGCGATGATCGGCGGCATCATCAGTGCAACGCTGCTGACGCTGTTGTTCCTGCCGGCGCTCTATGTGGCCTGGTACAAGATCCGCGAGCCGCAGACACAACGTTAGGGCACGCAACGGGTCTGTGGGAGCGGGTAGATCCGCTCCCACAGACCCGTTGCCACCTTCGAAATCGGCGCGGAATTTTAGTTATATAAAAATTCTTAAACAGTATTTTTCAGAATAAATACACGTCTCTAAGATTGCCCTCAAGCCAGGCGCAATCACCTTCCTCTGCCCGGCACTTCATACCCAAGGAGAACGAGCATGAGTGCATCTGTGCGTAGCATCGACGGTCAGGACGAAACCACCATTCTGCGTGAAATCCAGAGCGCGCTGCGCGATCTGCGCTTCGGTGCGGTGGAGATCACCGTGCACAACGCCCAGGTCGTGCAGATCGAGCGCAAGGAAAAATTCCGCCTCCAGCAGCCAGGCAACAAGTCCGGCTGATACCGCCCCCTCTAACAAACTAGAAAAATGCCAATCGGGAGCTTCACCATGTCCATCCGCCGTTATGCGCTTGCCGCTCTGGCCAGTGCCGTTTTTGCCGGTTCCGCGATCGCCAAGGACTACGAACTGCTGAACGTGTCCTACGACCCGACCCGCGAGCTGTACCAGCAGTACAACGCCGAGTTCATCAAGCACTGGCAGGCCGCTCATCCCGGCGACAAGGTGAAGATCCAGCAATCCCATGGCGGCTCGGGCAAGCAGGCCCGTGCGGTGATCGATGGCCTGCGCGCGGACGTGGTGACCCTGGCCCTGGCCGGCGACATCGATGAAGTGGCCAAGCTCGGCAAGAGCCTGCCGCAGGACTGGCAGAAACGCCTGCCTGAGGCCAGCACGCCCTACACGTCCACCATCGTGTTCCTGGTGCGCAAGGGTAACCCCAAGGGCATCAAGGACTGGGGCGACCTGATCAAGAAGGACGTCTCGGTCATCACCCCCAATCCCAAGACCTCCGGCGGCGCCCGCTGGAACTTCCTCGCCGCCTGGGCCTATGGCCTGAAGACCGGCGGCAGCGAAGACAAAGCCAAGGCGTACGTGCAAGAGCTGTTCAAGCACGTGCCGGTGCTCGATACCGGCGCCCGTGGCTCGACCATCACCTTCGTCAACAACGGCCAGGGCGATGTGCTGCTGGCGTGGGAGAACGAAGCGTTCCTGGCCCTGAAGGAAGACGGCGGCAGCGACAAGTTCGAGATCGTCGTGCCGTCCCTGTCGATCCTCGCCGAGCCACCGGTAGCCGTGGTCGACAAGAACGCCGAGAAGAAAGGCAACACCGAGATCGCCACCGAGTACCTCAAGCACCTGTACAGCCCGGCCGGCCAGAAGATTGCCGCCGAGAACTTCTACCGCCCGCGTGACGAAAAGGTCGCTGCCGAGTTCGGCAAGCAGTTCCCGAAACTGGAGCTGGTGACCATCGACAAGGACTTCGGTGGCTGGAAAACTGCACAGCCCAAGTTCTTTAACGATGGTGGTGTGTTCGATCAGATTTATCAGGCACAGTGATCGGCCATGAAAACTTGCGGGGCCGCGGTGAGGCCCCGAAAAGCAACACCCTTCAGTAGCCTGCACCAGCCCGGGATCACGCCCGGGCTTCGTGCGTTCAACCAGGGAACTTTATGTCACGTCGTATTTCCCCCGTCATACCCGGCTTCGGGCTGACACTGGGCTACACCTTGGTGTATCTCAGCCTGATTGTGCTCATACCGCTGGCCGCCATGTTCGTGCATGCCGCGCAGCTCACCTGGGAACAGTTCTGGAGTATCGTCAGCGCTCCGCGGGTTCTGGCCGCGCTCAAGCTGAGCTTCGGCACCGCCCTGTTCGCCGCCCTCATCAATGGTGTGATCGGCACCCTGCTGGCCTGGGTGCTGGTGCGCTACAGCTTTCCCGGTCGCAAGATCATCGATGCGATGATCGACCTGCCGTTCGCTTTGCCCACCGCTGTGGCGGGTATCGCCTTGACCGCCTTGTATGCGCCGGCCGGCTGGGTTGGGCAGTTCGCGACCGACCTGGGCTTCAAGATCGCCTACACCCCACTGGGCATTACCCTGGCGCTGACCTTCGTCACCCTGCCGTTCGTGGTGCGCACGGTGCAGCCGGTGCTGGCCGATATTCCGCGTGAAGTCGAAGAGGCCGCTGCCTGCCTGGGTGCCAAGCCGCTGCAGGTGTTCCGCCACGTGTTGGCCCCGGCGTTGCTGCCGGCCTGGCTGACCGGCTTCGCCCTGGCGTTCGCCCGGGGCGTAGGCGAGTATGGTTCGGTGATCTTCATCGCCGGCAACATGCCGATGAAGACCGAGATCTTGCCGTTGCTGATCATGGTCAAGCTCGACCAGTACGATTACACCGGTGCCACCGCCATTGGCGTGCTGATGCTGGTGGTTTCCTTCATCCTGCTGCTGCTGATCAACCTGTTGCAGCGGCGCATCGAAACCCCTTGAAGGAGGCCCGGTAATGTCTTCGTCATCCCTTGGCGCAGCGGCCGCCGCCAACGCCGCCCGCCGTGGCAGTGCCACCTCAAGGCGTGTGCTGATTGCCCTGGCCTGGCTGGTGTTCGCGCTGTTCTTGCTGCTGCCGCTGTTCATCGTCGTGTCCCAGGCCCTGAAGAATGGCTTTGGCACGTTCTTCGAAGCCATCTTCGAGCCCGACGCCCTGTCGGCGCTGAAGCTCACCCTGTTCGCGGTGATCATCTCGGTGCCGTTGAACCTGGTGTTCGGCGTCAGCGCCGCCTGGTGCGTGAGCAAGTACACCTTCCGCGGCAAGAGCCTGCTGGTGACCCTGATCGACCTGCCGTTCTCGGTTTCGCCGGTGATCGCCGGTCTGGTCTATGTGCTGATGTTCGGTGCCCAGGGGCTGTTCGGCCCCTGGCTGCAGGACCACGACATCCAGATCGTGTTCGCCCTGCCGGGCATCGTGCTGGCGACCATCTTCGTGACTGTGCCTTTCGTGGCCCGAGAGCTGATCCCGCTGATGCAGGAACAGGGCACGCAGGAGGAGGAGGCCGCGCGCCTGCTCGGCGCCAACGGCTGGCAGATGTTCTGGCACGTGACGCTGCCGAACATCAAATGGGGCCTGATCTACGGCGTGGTGCTGTGCACCGCGCGGGCCATGGGTGAGTTCGGCGCCGTGTCGGTGGTGTCCGGGCATATCCGTGGCGTCACCAACACCTTGCCGCTGCACGTGGAGATCCTCTACAACGAGTACAACCATGTCGCGGCCTTCAGCGTGGCCAGCCTGCTGCTGATCCTGGCGCTCTTCATCCTGCTGCTCAAGCAGTGGAGCGAGAACCGTATTAACCGCCTGCGCCACAGCGCCGCGGAGGAATGATTCATGTCGATCGAAGTTCGTAACGTCAGCAAGCGCTTCAACGCCTTCCAGGCCCTGGACAACATCAACCTGGATATCAACAGCGGCGAGCTGGTGGCCCTGCTGGGCCCGTCCGGCTGCGGCAAGACCACCCTGCTGCGCATCATCGCCGGCCTGGAAACGCCCGACCAGGGCAATATCGTGTTCCATGGCGAGGACGTGTCCGGCCATGACGTGCGTGATCGCAACGTCGGTTTCGTGTTCCAGCACTACGCGTTGTTCCGCCACATGAGCGTGTTCGACAACGTCGCTTTTGGCCTGCGCATGAAGCCCAAGGGTGAACGCCCGAGCGAGAGCAAGATCGCCGAGAAAGTGCACGAGCTGCTGAACATGGTGCAACTGGACTGGTTGTCCGACCGCTACCCTGAGCAGCTGTCCGGCGGTCAGCGCCAGCGTATCGCCCTGGCCCGTGCCCTGGCGGTGGAGCCCAAGGTGCTGCTGCTCGATGAGCCCTTCGGTGCGCTGGACGCCAAGGTACGCAAGGAGCTGCGCCGTTGGTTGGCGCGCCTGCACGAGGACATCAACCTGACCTCGGTATTCGTCACCCACGACCAGGAAGAAGCCATGGAAGTGGCAGACCGCATCGTGGTGATGAACAAGGGTGTGATCGAGCAGATCGGTTCGCCGGGCGAGGTGTATGAACACCCTGCCAACGACTTCGTCTATCACTTCCTGGGCGACTCCAACCGCCTGAGTCTGAGCGAGGGCCAGCATGTGCTGTTCCGTCCGCACGAAGTGTCGCTGTCGCGCCATGAGACCGAAGGCCACCAGGCCGCCGAAGTGCGCGACATCCGCCCATTGGGGGCGACCACGCGTGTCACCTTGAAGGTGCCAGGACAGAGCGAGTTGATCGAGGCGGAAGTGGTCAAGGACCACGACAGCCTGTCGGGGCTGGCGCGGGGGGAGACGTTGTTCTTCCGGCCGAAGGTCTGGCAGAAGGTAACGGACATCTGATCCATCGTGCACACCGATAACCCGGGCATCGCCCCGGGTTTTTTTTGGACTGCAGGAATCTGTGGGAGCGGGTTTTGCCCGCGGATGCGTGGTGAAGAGGCGGGCGTAGTCGCGGGCGAACCCGCTCCTACGGAGGGTGTGCAACCCCACCTGTGCGCCAGGGCCATGCCTTGTCGCTATATTTCATATGCCGGGCAGGCATCGTTTTTTCGGTGCACTGCTGCAGCCCTTGAACGACGCGGCCTGGGCGCAACCGTAGCTTCTCTATATTCAAAAAAGATCTATTTTTAATTTTAAATATTACTTTCTGGGATAAGCCTTCGCGCCCGATGATTCAGCCATGAATCACGCCCCCAGGGAGTTCTATCGATGGGTAATGTCCAGTCGGCCGTCAGGGCCTACGACCAGCCATGGCGTCCGGCATCGGGCGACCTGGTCGAGCTTGGACGCACGCTTCGCCTGCCATTGGGCCAACTGCGCCTGCAACGCACGCCTGTCAGTGGCCTCAAGCGTCGCGACACGCTGGCACTAGGGCTGCTGGTGTTGGCCCTGCATGGCGCTGCGGCCTACTGGATCAGCCAGGCGCCGACTCCAGTATTGCCCGTGGTTCCACCACAGATTCCGCCGATGACCATCGAGTTCGCCGCGCCCGCACCACCTGTGGTCGAGCCCCCTCCACCGGCTCCAGCGCCGCCCGTGGTCGAGCCGCCACCCCCTGTGGTGGACGAGCTGGCGGCCAAGCCTGCGCCAAAACCGATACCCAAGCCCAAGCCGAAACCTGCGCCCAAACCAGTGGCCAAGCCGCAGCCCAAGCCCGTCGAGGCGCCGCCCGCTCCACCGGTGGCGGCCCCCGCGCCGATGGCTCCGCCGGCACCGGCGCCGGTTACGCCACCTTCGGCCAGCGCTGCCTATTTGAAGAACCCCGCGCCGCAGTACCCACAAATGGCCCATCGCCGGGGCTGGGAGGGGTCGGTGCTGCTACGTGTCGAGGTGCTCGCCAGCGGCAAGCCTGGGCAGATCCAGATCCAGAAGAGCAGCGGTCGCCAGGTGCTGGATGACGCGGCCCTCGCCGCAGTGAAGCGCTGGAGCTTCGTGCCGGCCAAGCAGGGCGAGGTGGCCCAGGTTGGCTGGGTCAGCGTGCCGATCGATTTCAAGCTTCGTTAATTCGCGCCCATTGACGTACAAAGGAAGACTTCATCATGAGCCTGTTGGCATCCCCACTCGAATCCGTTGAAAGCGCCGTCATCTGGCTGCTGGTTGGTTTTTCCGTGGCCACTTGGGCGTTGGCCTTGGTCAAGGTCGTGCAGTTCGTGCGCCTGAAGCACCAGGATCGGCGCTTCCATGAGCAGTTCTGGGCGGCCTCGAGCCTCGATGCGGCAGCCCAGCCCAGCCACGATCTGCCCGGCCCCGCCGCCCGGGTGGCCCAGGCAGGCTACGCGGCGATTGCCGTCGGGGAGCCGGGCCAGGCCAATGACCTGAGCCATGCCATCAATCATCAGGACCGTCTGGAGCGCGCGCTGCGTCAGCAGATCGTGCGTGAACGCCGCTCCCTGGAAACGGGCCTGGCAGTGGTCGCCAGCATCGGCAGCACCTCGCCTTTCATCGGCCTGTTCGGCACTGTGTGGGGCATCATGGAAGCGCTCAAAGGCATCAGCGCGGCAGGCTCGGCGAGCCTTGAAACCGTGGCCGGGCCGATCGGCGCGGCGCTGGTGGCCACCGGGGTCGGTATCGCCGTCGCAGTGCCTGCGGTGCTGGTCTACAACTACTTCCTGCGTCGCCTCAAGCTGACCGCCGCCGACCTCGACGATTTCGCCCATGACTTCTACAGCCTGGCGCAGAAGAGTGCCTTCCGCGTACTCGTGCACCCTGCAGTGCACAAGGCCCAGACCGGATTCACCCAACCGGTGAAGGAGGCTTCCTGATATGGCCTTCTCGACCCAGGACAGCGATGAAGTCCTCAGTGAAATCAACGTCACGCCCTTGGTGGACGTCATGCTGGTGCTGTTGGTGGTGTTCATCGTCACCGCACCGCTGCTGACCAACGCCATCCCCATCAACCTGCCCAAGACCGAGGCCGTGGCCCCGGTCGAGCAGAAGGACCCGCTGGTGGTGAGCATCGATGGCAGCGGCAAGCTGTTCATCAACAAGGACGAGATCCAGCCCGATCTGCTGGAAACCAACCTCAAGGACGCCAAGGCCAAGGACGCCGAGCTGCGCGTCCAGTTGCAGGCCGACGATGGCGTCAATTACGGCGAAGTGGCGCGGGCCATGGCTGCCATCGAACGCGCCGGGATCAGCAAGTTGGCGGTGATCACCGCACGCTGACCGGCAAACCCTCTTCAGGCAAGTGCTTCAGGGCCATTTTCCTTGGCAGGGGATGGCCCTTTTTTTTGGGCTGTACGTTTTGAGCTTCGTGCGGCAAGAGGGCACGAGTTAGCGACTGAAGCGTGTCGCTTAAAACTTAAAGCTATTAATAAATAGCGCCTTATTCCTTTACTGATATAACCGTCTCCTCAATACTGGTCCCAAGCACGCAAACTTCCAGGAGGCGTCCCCATGCGCAATGAGTCGATCCGTTACCTGATTGTGCCGGGCTGGCAAGGATCGCCAGACAACCATTGGCAAAGTCACTGGCAGCGTAGTCTGCCCAACAGCGTCCGGGTCGAGCAGCGCGACTGGCTCACGCCTCAGCGGCGCGACTGGGTCCAGGCGCTGGAGCAGGCAATCGCCGCCGAACGCTCGCCGGTGATCCTGATCGCCCATAGTCTGGGCTGCATCACCGTCGCTCATTGGGCCGCCCAGGCCCGCCCGGCCTTGCTGCGCCAAGTGCGCGGCGCATTGCTGGTGGCTCCGGCGGATGTCGAGCGTCCCACCTGCTCGCCCGCGCTGCGCAATTTCGCACCGATCCCGCTGCAGCCGCTGCCATTCCCGAGTCAGGTGGTCAGTTCGGACAACGACCCGGCCGTCAGTGTGCCGCGTGCATTGCACCTGGCACGGGCCTGGGGCGCCGAGGCGGGGCTGCTGGCCAATGCCGGGCATATCAACGTCAAGTCCGGCCATGAGCGCTGGGAGCAAGGTTTTGCCTACCTCTATCGCCTGCAAGGCCGTATCGAACAGCGGGCCTTGCGCCGCGCCTGATCCGCGAACCGTTCACGTACACCAAGACGCCCGGCCGGCGGCGGCCTCGGGCGGGAGCGCGTCATGACCATCCACAACACTTTCGGTCAGCCTTTGCTGACCTTCCCCGAGCAAGACAAAAGCCCATTGAGCATCCGCGCCAAGGCGCTGGTGTTCATCGACCCTCGTTCGCAACAGCTGCGCGATGCCTTGGAGCACCTGGCACCGCAACCGGTGCCGGTGCTAATCCGCGGCGAGACCGGTACCGGCAAGGAACTGCTGGCCCGACAGGTCCATCGTGCCAGTGACCGCAGTGGGTTGTTCGTCTCGGTGAGCTGCGCGGCGATCAGCCCGACCTACGCCGATGCCGAGTTGTTCGGCTACAGCGCCGGCACCCTAGGGGGAACCGCCAGCGGCCGGGCGGGCTGGTTCGGCTCGGCCAATGGCGGCACCCTGTACTTGGACGAGATCGCCGACCTGCCGCTGGCGATCCAGGGCAAGCTTCTGGCGGCGCTGGAGAACCGCGAAGTCACCCGCGTCGGCGCCCAGCGGCCGCAGCCGGTGGATGTCCGCTTGGTGGCGGCGTCCAGTATCGACCTGGCCCAGGCCGTGCGTGCCGGGCGCTTCAACGAGCGACTCTACCTCTACCTGCGCGAAGGCCAGCTGGAATTGCCGGCGCTACGCGAGCGGGTGGGGGATATCCTGCCGCTGGCCGAATACTTCATCGGAATCTACAGCCTACGCCTGGGCGTTCCGGTGCCGCTGATCAGCGAAGCCGCCCAGCAGGCCCTTGAGGCCCATGCCTGGCCCGGCAATACCCGCGAGCTGGAAAACGTCATCCACTTTGCCCTGTTGGTGAGCGATGCCGGGGAAATCCTCCCGCAGCACCTGGACCTGCCCGACACCACGCCGCTGGCCAGCCTGGCGCGCCAACTTGCGCAACTGGGCCAGAGCCAGGAGCCGCAAACGAAATCGGCGGTGCGCCAATTGCTGGCTTCGACGTTGGCGAGCCTGGGATAAACCCTGTGCTAGAGCGGGTAACCGTTGGTCAGAAGCGAATGCGGTAATGGCAATTTGTTTTAGTTATAAGCGGCTAAGCAAAAGATATTGTTCCGGAATAAAAATTCCCGGTATCGTCCGCTTCACGCCCCCATTCAAAGGGTGGGCACCGACTTCGCCATCATCAATGGCTCCAGCTTGATAACAAGGATCACCATGAAAAAAACTCTGCTGACCACTGCCCTGGCCGCTGCCCTGTCGCTGGCCGGTTTCGCCAACGCCGCCGAGAAGCTGGTCGTGGCTGCTACCCCCGTACCCCATGCCGAAATCCTCGAACTGATCAAGCCAACTCTGGCCAAGGAAGGCGTGGACCTGCAGATCAAGGTCTTCACCGACTACGTCCAGCCTAACGTGCAGGTCGACCAGAAGCGTCTGGATGCCAACTACTTCCAGACCCTGCCGTACCTGAAGAACTTCAACGAAGGCAAGGGTACTCACCTGGAAACCGTGATCGGCGTACACGTCGAGCCGTTCGGTGGCTACTCCAAGAAGGTCAAGAGCCTGGCTGAGCTCAAGGACGGTGCCACTGTCGCCATCCCCAACGAAGGCAGCAACAGCGGCCGTGCGCTGATCCTGCTGCAAAAGGCGGGTCTGATCACCCTGAAAGATCCGAAGAATGCCCTGGCTACGCCCAAGGACATCGCCGAGAACCCGAAAAACCTGAAGTTCCGCGAGCTGGAATCGGCCATGCTGCCGCGCGTGCTCGATCAGGTCGACCTGGACATGATCAACACCAACTACGCCCTGGAAGCCGGTCTGAACCCGGCCAAGGACGCCCTGGTAATCGAAGGCAGCGACTCGCCGTACGTGAACTTCCTGGTTGCCCGCCCGGACAACAAGGACAGCGAGGCCATCCAGAAACTGGCCAAAGCCCTGACCAGCCCGCAGGTGAAGGAATTCATCGCCAAGAAGTACAGCGGTGCGGTGCTGCCGGCGTTCTGATCTTCACGCCTGAAAGAAAAACGCCGACGCATTTGCGTCGGCGTTTTCGTTCATGCCCCCGATTTGGCCAGCGCCCGACGCAAGGCCAGGAGCCATTGAAGTTGCTCGTTCGAAATGGGTGGGCAGGCGCTGTTCATTGGGGGATTCCTGAAGGCTGTCTGAGTGCCCTTTGAGAGGCCATCGACAGGAAAGATCCCAGGTCAGGACGAAATTTCCGCGCCCGCCGACGAAGGGTACGCGTTGCGGCCGATCGCAGGCTTTGCTCCCAAGGGCACAGCGCCAAGCCGAAGAATGTCGCCGTACCTGTGGGAGCGGGTGGGGCTGCATGGCAGCCCCGGGGATTTCAGCTATTGCGCGGCAACCAGTTCAACAGAAACTCATTCACCACCTGCGGGCTCTCGAGACTCGAGATGTGCCCCGCGAACGGAATCTGCGCCGCCAGGCAGCCGATCAAGCGGGCCATTTCGTTGGACTCTGCCGGTGGCCGGGGAATGTCCTGGTCGCCACACAGCACGATAGTACGTTCGCCTGGCAATTCGCCCAGCCGCGTCAGCAGGTCTGGCCGGCCGAAAATCACTCGGCCCATCGGCTCGAGGCTTTCCCGGATTGCCTGGGCGCTGCTGGCCTTGAGCTGGGCGCGAAACTGCTCACGGATCTCAGGCACCGTCTGGCCCCCGGCATGGAAGAAGATCGGTACGACGATGTCGAGCAAGGCATCGCTGAACCCGCCCGCTGCGCTCGCGGCATCGAGCAGGCCAAAGTATTTCAGGCGGGTGGCGTCCGGCTCGGCGCCCAGGTAGGTGTCCATCAACACCAGGCGGTCGATGCGCTGGGGGTGCTCGATGGCCAGTTGTGCGCCCCACATGCCGCCGACCGACAGGCCGACCAGATGGCATTTCGGGATATCCAGGGCATCGAGCAATGCCAGGTGCTGGCGCGCCAACACGCTCATGTCGGTGGTGGTGGGCGGTGGCGCTGCGGAGTCGCCGTGGCCCCAAAGCTCGGGCACGATCACCCGGTAGTGTTTCGACAGTGCCTCGATCTGCGGCTGCCACATGGCCGCCGACCACAAATAGCTGTGGCCCAGCAGCACGGGGAAACCTTGGCCCTGGTCGACATAGCTCATGCGGGCGCCGTCGATTTCAATGAAGTGCTTGTGCATCGGGATCCTCGGGAGCGGGTTGAAGGTCATGGCTCGGGCCGTCACTGTACGGGCAGCAGTCGCAAGGTGCTTTGCGCTGGAATCACACCCATCTGCGCCCGTTGATATCGCCCATTGATGTAATCCTCGGCTTGGTCGCCATAGTGCGGGTCGAACAGCACACCGCTCTGGCCTACCGGGTTGATGGTCAGGGCCGCGCCGGGGTCTGCGAAATCGATCAGGCGCCGGGTTGAGGGGCCGTAGTTGACTGCCCAGGGTGCCGGACCGATCTTCGCCGAGAGGTTGTTGGGCACCTCATGGGTACCGGGTGCGGCGAAGGGGCCAACGTTGAACAGCAGGTTCAGCGGCTTCTTCACTCCCAGCGGGTGGTTGTGGGTCAGGGTGTGGGCTTTGCCCCACTGCCAGCGGGCCGGGTCCTTGCCGAACGTCTCGCGCAGGTGAGCGAGGCTGCGTTGCCAGGCCAGCTTGACGATAGCGGTGCGGTCGGTATGTTCGCTGGCGCCGCGTAGCGCCCACCAAGGCGACTCGGGATCGGCCGCCAGGCGCGGCAGGGCTGCATCGATGACGCGGGTGTTGATCAGGACCGGGAACCAGGTATCTCCCAGTTCGTCGTGCAGGGCTGCGAAGGCCAGTTCATACAGGAACTGGTTGAACAGGGTGGCACTGGTCGAATCCAGCGGGTAGTCGCCCCGCCAGGCGGCCAATTGTTCCACCAGTTCCTTCTCCTGCTCGCCCTGAGCGATGGCGCGCAAAGTGCCCAGCAGCGGTGCCAAGGTGCGTGGGCCGTAGTCGGTGGCGGTATCGAGCTGCAAAGCTTGGGTGTTTTGGGTGTCCCACTGGATACCTGGCACGGCCAGGTGTCGGTCGAGCTGGCGACCACGATCGGGCAGGTTGTAATAGCCAGGGACCGGCACGACGGCCGGAGGCTGGAAGTTGGCCGAGACGATGTAGCCGCTGGCAGGGTTCTCTTGCTGTGGGTTCACGCTGAACGGGTAGAAGCCGGGTTTGTCGGCCTGGGACGTGCTGCCATCGAGAATGAACGACGGATTGACCCCCTCTGGGCGCACCGGCAATTGCGCTGCTGCCCACCACCCGATGTCGCCACGGGCATTGGCCCAGACAAGATTCAGGCCGGGGGCATGGATCTTCGCTGCCGCGTCGCGCATCTTGCCCAGGGTATCGGCGCGGTTGACCTGATAGAAGCCATCGAGCAAGGGGTTGTCGGTTTCCAGGAATGCCCACCACATGGCAATCGGCCTAGGCCCGGCGGTGGCGCCGATCACATCGTTGACGATCGGGCCGTGGGGCGAGCGACGTAGGGTGATAGACGCGGGGGCCTGGCCTTTGACAGCGATCTGCTGCTCGACTTTTTCCAGCGGCTGCCACCTGCCAGCGACCCTGACCTGATCGGGGTCGTTCGGGTTGACCTGCTCGGCGATCAGGTCCACGTCGTCGTTCTGGAACATGGTCAGGCTCCAGCCGAAGTCCAGGTTGTGACCGAGCAGGGCGAAGGGGTTGAGCGCCTGGAAGTAGCCATACAGGTTGAACCCCGGTGCCGACAGTTCAGCCTCGTACCACACTGCCGGGACGGCAAAGCCAATGTGCGGATCGCCGGCCAGCAATGGGCGGCCGCTGCGCGTGCGGGTGCCAGACACGGCCCAGGCATTGCTGCCTTCGAACTGGGGGATGCCGGCCTCGCCCAAGGCCTCGTGACTCAAGCGTGCCAACTGCTCCAGGCTGCGCCAGTCCGCAGCAGCCAGGGGCGCGGCCAGGGCGCCGTCCGGTTGCCAGTCGAGATCGAAGATTTCCAGGTACTGAGGGCCGAGCTGATCGCGGATATAGGTCAGCGCAGGCTCGGTGCGAAAGGCAGCGGCAAAACTGTACGCCAAGTAGCCGGCGATGCTGAGCGTGTCCTCGGCGGTGAAGGGGCGTGGGTGGATGCCCAGCAGGTCGAACTCCATGGGCTTGGGGTGGCTGGCCTGCCATTGGTTGACCCCGTCCAGGTAGGCCTGTAGCGCCTGCCAGGCCGGCGATTGCTGGTCCTGGCGCTGGGCCATGCGTGTGGCCTGTTCGCGGATACGCAGGCTGCGAAACAGGGTGTCGGTGGGGATCAGGTCGGCGCCCAGCACTTCGGCCAGCTCTCCACGGGCCAGGCGCCGCAGGATTTCCATCTGAAACAACCGGTCCTGGGCATGCACATAGCCCAGGGCACGGTACAGGTCAGACTCGTTCTGCGCCTGCAGATGAGGGACGCCGCGAGCGTCGTAGCGTACGCTGACCGGCGCCTCGAGGCCGGCAACACTTGCCTGGCCCTCGCGCTGTGGCTGCTTGCCTTGCACGTACCAGTAACCGGCGCCTACGGCAGCGGCAATCGCCACTGCCAGCAGGGTCAGGCTGCGCTTCATCAAGACTCCTTGTGCATTCGAGCGAAAAGTGTGGTCCGATCATCGACGGATTCGCGAACTGAGCATAGTCCCCTGGAAGGAGTCTCCATGTCCCTCAGCGAAAAACAGAAAATGCTGACTGGCCAGCTTTACCATGCCGGCTGCCCTGAACTGCAAGCCGAGCAGATCGCCAACAAGCACTGGATGCACCGCTACAACAGCAGTGTCGAGCTGCTCAACGACGCCCGCCACGCGCTGTTGGTCGAGCACTTCGGCCATGCCGGCCCAGGCGCAGTGATTCGTCCGCCATTTTATTGCGACTACGGCTACAACATCAGCGTGGGTGCCAACACCTTCATGAATTTCAATTGCGTGATTCTCGATGTGTTGCCGGTCCATATCGGCGAGGACTGCCAGATCGGCCCTGCGGTGCAGATCTACACCGCTGACCATCCGCTGGACCCCGAGGTGCGCCGCAGCGGGTTGGAGAGCGGCCGGCCGGTGCGCATTGGCAACAACGTGTGGATCGGTGGCGGGGCGATCATCCTGCCGGGCGTGAGTATCGGCGACAACGCCGTGGTGGGCGCCGGCAGCGTGGTCACCCGCGACGTGCCGGCCGGGGCGATCGTGGTGGGCAACCCCGCGCGGGTGCGTCAGCCGGCCCAAGGGCAGTAGCAGCCCTGGGCCAGGGTGTTGGACGCGTTGATCTTGCGGCCTTCGACCAGCGCCTTGAGGACCGGCTCGATGAAGCTGTTGCTGGCATTGCACACGGCGCCCTCGCTATAAGGGCCGAAGTAGGCCAGGCGGCCTTCGCGGTCCCAGATGGCCACGGCGGGAGACGCTGGCAGGTGCTCGCTGCCGGGCAGCGCGGCCAAGGGTTGGAGCGCCGCCAGGTTGTCAGGCAACTGGCCTTGGCTACCGGGCTTTTGCACCACATGAAAGCGCACGCCTTGAGGTGCGAAATGTTCGATCAGCTCGCCCAGGTGCTGCTGGTTGCCGACGTTGCAGGGGCAGGCCGGGTCCCAGAAATGCACCACCCGGATCGGGCCTGGGCCGGCCAGCTCGGCAGGCAACTGCAACTGGCTGCCCTCGAACAGCGTTGTCTGGTCGTCGAACGTGCGCAGGTAACGCGCCTGGAAACTGGCGTACGCCCACCAGAGGACGGCAGCGCAGAGCAGCAATGCGAAGGCGGTGAGCAGGGATTTACGGGTGGGCATGGTGTGTCCGCAGGATTTGGGGCAGCGAGAACCCTGTGGGAGCGGTCTGTTCTGGCAAAGGGTCTAGCTTGCCACGATGACGCCCAGAGCTGAATATCACAGGTCAATACTCGCTTCGCTGTGGATCCGCCCGATGCCCGCCACCTTTCACCCCGACCTCCTGCGCGCCAGCCTTGCGCCCTTGGCGGCCCGCCACCCTCTGTCGTCCCAAGGCCTGGACTACCAGCGTTTCTATGGCCTGGACCTGCCGGTGCGCCAAAGCTGGCTGGGCGGCTTCAAGGCGGCGGGCTTCGAGTTGGTGGGGCAGGTGTGGTTGCCGCAGCGGCCTGTGGCGACGCTGTTTCTGCTGCACGGCTACTACGACCACATGGGGCTGTACTGCCATGTGATCGAATGGGCGTTGGGTCAGGGGTTCGCGGTCATCAGTTGCGACCTCCCAGGCCATGGGTTGTCGAGTGGCGAACGGGCCAGCATCACTGATTTCGCCGTCTACCAGCAGATGCTCGATGCTTTGTTCGAACAGGCCCGTCTGCTCGACTTGCCACGCCCATGGCATCTGTGCGGGCAGAGCACTGGCGGGGCGATCGTGGTGGATCACGTGCTGCACCACGGCGAGCAGAGCCCGGCCGATGGCCAAGTGATCCTGCTGGCGCCTTTGGTGCGGCCACGCTCGTGGTATTGGTCGAAACTCAGCTATTGCGTGCTGCGCCACTTCGTCAACGGCATCGAGCGGCGCTTCAGCGAGAACAGCAACGATCCGGCGTTCCTGCCGTTCCTGGAGGCCGACCCACTGCAACCGCGGCGGTTGCCGACGGCCTGGGTCGGGGCCCTGGTGGCCTGGGTCAAGCGTATCGAGGCCGCGCCGCGCAGCGTGCGGCGACCGGTGATCGTGCAGGGGGAAGCCGACGCCACGGTGGATTGGCCCTACAACCTCAAGGTGCTCAAGGCCAAGTTCGCCGAGCCGCAGATCCTCATGCTGCCCGAGGCGCGTCATCATCTGGCCAACGAGTTGCCGGCCATTCGCCAGCGCTACTTCGCCTTCATCGATCAGCGCCTTGGCTGATCACTGCAGGTCTGCGGCGCTCCGCCCCACCGCCAGACCGGCGCGCACCGCTTCCAGGGCTGCCTTGTAGTAGGCCTTGCCCTCGGCGGATTCGGCGAAGGTGGCGAATTCCTCGAGCTCGGCGTCGGACAGGTCGCGGTAGACGTACAACAGGGTGTTGTTCAAATCCTCGCCGATCTGCTGCATCAGGCGCTGGCGCTGGCCATCGAGCAGGCTGCTGGCCTGACCTGCCCCGAACAGGCCGGGGATCATGGAGCTGAGGCTGTCGGCCGCGACGCCGGCGATTGCCAGGCTCACCTCGGCACCGGCTTCCCGGGCAGGCAGGGCCTGGGCCAGGTGGCCGATGATCAGCATACGGTTGTCGCTGGCCTGGATCTTCGGCAGGCCCTTGGCATTCTTGGCCAGTTGGTCCTTGCGCGTAGCCAGCAGTTCGGCGGCCACGACCTTGCGCCCAAGCGGCGACTGGAAGAAGGCCAGCGCAGGCGCAGGGTTGGGCAGGTTGGCGCGCAATTGCGCCTGGGCCCGGCGGTCCATGGCCTGGGCCTGGAAACGCTGGTTGCTGTTGTTGACCAGCGCCTGGTAGACCGCAGGCGGCAGGCTGTTCTTGTAGCGCTGCTGGGCAGCGCTCACGGCATCGGTGAAGTGGGCGCGCTGGTCGGGCCAGCCGGCGACCTTGTACAGCTGATCGAGACTGTCTGCCCAGACAGGCATGGTGCAGATCATCATCAGCAGCAGGGAAAACAAACGGCGCATTCAGGACTCCTGTCGGCAGGCCGCTATTGTCCTTGGGGCGGCGTGGCTTTGTCGAGACGCCGATGACGGTTGGCGGCCAAGTGGCGCTGTCGGTTTTCACGGCGAGTCGATACTATGCGCCATGCCCATCTCTCTTGAATATCCGATGCTTTCTACCATCGTCGACGACCTGGCCAACCGTGGTTGGTCCCGCCAGCCTTTTTTCCTGCCCGAAGCATTGATCAGCGCCTTGGCGGCCGAGTGCCGACACCGTGCCGCCGAGGGCGAATTGAGCCCGGCCGGCGTGGGGCGCGGCACCGGACAAGAGGTGCGCGAAGCGATCCGTGGCGACCGCATCCAATGGCTGGAGCCGGGTGAGTCCGAGGCCTGTGACCGTTACCTGACGGCCATGGACAGCCTGCGCCAGGCGCTGAACCAGGGCTTGTACCTGGGCCTTGAGGACTTCGAGTGTCATTTCGCCTTGTATCCACCAGGCGCCTTCTATCGCCGTCATGTGGACCGTTTCCGCGACGACGACCGACGCGCGGTCTCGGCCATCCTCTACCTCAACGAGAATTGGCAACCCCAGGACGGTGGCCAGTTGCGCATGTTCCTCGCCGAGGACGCGCAGCTGGATGTGCAGCCGGAGGCGGGCAGCCTGGTGGTGTTCCTGTCTGGCGATATCCCCCATGAAGTCTTGCCGGCCAGGCGTGATCGCCTGTCTCTGACCGGCTGGTTCCGCCGTCGTGGCAATGAACCGTTCTGATTTGCCCAGGGTTCTGGTCAGCGCCTGTCTGCTGGGGCAGCCGGTGCGCTACGACGGGCGCGACAGCGGGCACCCGGATCTTCTTCAGCGCTGGCAGGCCGAGGGCCGCGTGGTGCCGCTATGTCCAGAAGTGGCGGGCGGCCTGCCGACACCCCGCCCCCCAGCGGAAATTCCGGGGGGGCAGGGGGCGGCGGTGCTGGACGGGCAGGCCCAGGTAGTGACGGTGACCGGGTTGGATGTCAGCGAAGCCTTTCTTGCTGGCGCCCGGCAGGCCCTGGCGCTGGTGCGTGAACATGGCATCCGTGTGGCGGTGCTCAAGGCAGGCAGCCCTTCATGTGGCAACCGGTTGACCTACGATGGGACCTTCAGCGGCGTGAAGGTCCCGGGGGAAGGGGTGACCACAGCGCTGTTGCGCCGCGAAGGCGTGCTGGTGTTCAGCGAGCTGGAGCTCGAAGACGCACAGCGAGCGCTGGAAGGTATGGGCCACTAGCAAGGATTCGCCAGACGATAAAGGTCGATGCCCCCTGCAGCGTTTGGCAGGCCATCACTGGCTCGCTGCCTGGTTCTTGAGCCACTTCTGTTCCAATGCCGTCAGACGGCCGTCGTCCTTGATGCGCTGCAGGGCATTGTTCACTGCGCTTTCGAACGCCGGGTTGTCCTTCTGGAATGGAATCACCCGTGCGTCGGCGCCATAGGGCTGGCTGATATCCAATTGCCCATCGAGTGTCTGTTTGGCATCGAGCTGATCGAGGGCGATGTCGAACTTGCCGCTCTGAACGCCAGGCAGCAACTGATCCGCAGGGGCCTCGACGAATTGCGCACGCACATCCAGTTCCTTGGCGATGGCCTGGCCCAGCTCGATTTCAAAGCCAGTCAGGTGTTCGTTTTCCTTGTAGGCGTAGGGTGGGGTATCGGATTGCACGGCAATGCGCAGCTCGCCCCGGTCGTTGACGTCGTCTATCAGCTCGGCCTGGGCCAATGGGCTGATCAAAAGTGCCAGAAGTACGCCAGTGCTCAAACGCATGAATGCCCCCATTTTCTTTTGGCAGTTGAATATGTTTCGCCGCGACTTTCTGACTTGTTACGGTCGAATGCAGGCTATGACCTTAGCTGCGCTGCAATGTTTTGAGCGGCGATCATTTTTTCTGATCCTGTCCGGCAAGACCTTGGCGCCCAATTGAACTATGGTGATTTATCGCTGCGGTTCGTTAATGGACAGTAGTCAATGAAAGTGAAACACAGGAGATGTGAATGAACAGCCTATTTTCGCGTGCTGCCGTTGCCGGCTTGTTGATGGGGGTGTCGGTGTTCGCGGGCGCCGCGGACGCGCTGAAGAGTCAGGAGCCGCCCGAGGGCGCCAAGGTCTTCATCGTTTCCCCCGCTGACGGAGCGACCGTCGACAAGACCTTCACGGTCAAGTTCGGCATCGAGGGCATGGGGCTCAAGCCTGCGGGCGATGCGACCCCGCACACGGGTCACCATCATCTGCTGGTTGATGTCGACAAAGAGCCTGCGGCTGACCAGCCGCTGCCGACCACCTTGATGCCGGAGAACAACGCACCACTGCCGGCCGGCCCGCAAGTGTTGCACTTCGGCAAGGCGCAGACCGAAGCCACCATCACCCTGACGCCAGGCAAGCACACCCTGCAACTGGTCCTGGGGGACCGGTTCCATGTGCCGTTCAAGCCAAGCGTCGAGTCGCAGAAGATCACCGTGCAGGTGAAGTAAATCCCGACTCTTTCGCGGCCCTCTGGCACAGCGAGATGCTTGAGAGCGATACATGACCTGTGGGAGCGGCGGTTCGGCGCTCCGATTTACCCGCGAAACAGACACCGTCGATACACATGTCTAGTCCTGAAATAGGTTTACACCTGTTCAGGTAGGCCGGTAGGCCTCAAAACGCCCGATGCACCGCATCGGGCGTTTTGTGTTTCAGGGCCATGTGAGGCCGCTCCGTGTTATAGATCTGCACGGCCTCATCAACCATCTTCCGTGCCTGCTCCAGATCTTCTGGGTTACTCAGCAACAGCTCTGTTTTGAGGATTCCGTTGATGCGCTCGGCTAGAGCGTTCTGGTAGCAGTCGTACCCGTCAGTCATCGAGCAATGAACTCCGTGCCTTGTATGCAGCGACTGGTATAGCGCTGAGCAGTATTGAATACCGCGGTCGGAGTGATGGACTAACGGCTGGTGGCGCCGCCGCTTGCGCAGGGCCTGTCTAAAGGCTTGTGCAACCGACTCGGCATGTAGGCTTTCATGGACATGATGGCCAACAATCTTTCTGGAATATGCATCCGTTACCAGGCTCAGGTACAGCGGGCCGCTTCTGGAGGGCAGGTAGGTAATATCCGCCACCCAGACGTGCTCTGGCCCTGACGGAACTACCTGATTTGGGCCTGCTTTGAGAAGATTGGGATGACGGTAGAAGCGATGATAGCTTTGGGTTGTCTTGTGATACGCCCGCTTGGGCAGCACCAGCAAGCGGCGCTCGCCCAAAACCTCAAACAGCCGGTCTCGGCCAACTTGGACTCGTTTATCAGGCTGGCAATGCAGCAGATAGTGCAGTTTCCGTGTTCCCAGTCGCGGCTGACGCATCCGGATTTTCTGAACAAACTCGACAACCCGATCTGCCTGATGCGCTTTACTGTCGGCAGCTCGATTGCGCTTGTAATAAGCCTGCCGGCTAATGCCTAGAAACTGACAAGCCCTGGCAATGCTCAGTCCTGCGACTTGACCTTGCGAGAGGACTTGCCGGATCGCTTTTTTACGACCGATACACCGTAGTCATTCTTCAGGACATCAACGACGGTCTCAAAGAACTGAGCCTTCTGGCTCATCAGCTCAAGCTGCTGCTCAAGCTCTTTGATCCGCTGCTCTGGAGTGAGCGTTTTGGGGTCGGACATCGCGAAGCTCCTCTCGGCCCGGATCGACGCCCCTTGGCTCCAATCCTGCCGACCATGCTTACGCAACCATACCAGAACTGTAGATTTGCCCTGGATACCGTACCGCTCCTGGGCCTGAGTACAGGTCAATTCACCTTTTTCGACCTGATCCACTACAGCCAATTTAAAAGTCAGCGAGTAATCACGCTGTGTTCGCTTCACACCATGCACCATCGAGGTCTCCAGATTCTCGGGGGAAAGGTGTAAACCTTATTCAGGACGGGACAACAGGCAAAAAAAAGGAGGCCACCCGGGCCTCCTTTTTTTATGCAGCGCAGTAACTTAGAACAGCACGCGAGAGCGGATAGTACCCTTGACCTGCTGGAGTTTTTCCTGCGCCAGGTCCGAGTATTCGGCATCCACGTCGATGACCACGTAACCCACTTTCTCGTCGGTCTGCAGGAACTGGCCGGAGATGTTGATCCCGTTTTCGGCGAAGACCTTGTTGATCTCGCTGAGTACGCCGGGGATGTTCTGGTGGATGTGCAGCAGGCGGTGCTTGCCTGGGTGCGCCGGGAGGGCAACTTCGGGGAAGTTGACCGACGATACGGACGTACCGTTGTCGCTGTACTTGACCAGCTTCTCGGCC
Organism: Pseudomonas guariconensis; assembly: GCF_040822035.1. NCBI lineage: Bacteria > Pseudomonadati > Pseudomonadota > Gammaproteobacteria > Pseudomonadales > Pseudomonadaceae > Pseudomonas > Pseudomonas guariconensis. Next base: position 274,266 of record NZ_CP162012.1, read on the forward strand.
ACTTCCAGGCCGATGTTGGCCTGGGCTTCGGCGGTGGAGCCACCGATGTGTGGGGTCAGGATCACGTTGTCCAGGCCGCGCAGCGGGCTTTCGAACTGCTCGTCGTTGGAGCGAGGCTCGACCGGGAAGACGTCGATGGCGGCGCCGATCAGGTGCTGATCCTTGATCGCGGCGGCCAGGTGGTCGAGTTCGACCACGGTGCCACGGGCGGCGTTGATCAGGATCGAGCCCTTCTTCATCGCACGGATTTCCTTCTCGCCGATCATCCACTGGGTGGATGGCAGCTCAGGCACGTGCAGCGAGACGATGTCGGCCAGGCCCAGCAGCTCATGCAGGCTGGTCACCTGGGTGGCGTTGCCCAGCGGCAGCTTGGTCAGCGGATCGTAGAAGTAGACCTGCATGCCCAGGCTTTCGGCCAGGACCGACAATTGGGTGCCGATCGAGCCGTAGCCGACGATGCCCAGTTTCTTGCCACGAATCTCGAAGGAATTGGCCGCGCTCTTGATCCAGCCGCCACGGTGGCAGGAAGCGTTCTTCTCGGGGATGCCACGCAGCAGCAGGATGGCTTCGGCCAGCACCAGCTCGGCAACGGAGCGGGTGTTGGAGAACGGCGCGTTGAACACGGCGATACCGCGCTCGCGGGCTGCGTTCAGGTCGACCTGGTTGGTACCGATGCAGAAGCAGCCGACAGCGACCAGTTTCTTCGCGCAGTCGAAGATCTCTTCGGTCAGCTGGGTGCGAGAGCGAATGCCGATGAAGTGGGCATCAGCGATCTTTTCCTTCAACTCTGCTTCCGGCAAGGAACCAGTGAGGTACTCGATATTGGTGTACCCGGCAGCCTTGAGGGTATCGACCGCATTCTGGTGCACACCTTCAAGAAGAAGGAACTTGATCTTGCTCTTGTCGAGAGAAGTCTTGCTCATCTGCGTAAACCTGTATCCCGGAGAAAAATGGCAGGGGGGGTAAAGCGGCGCGGCGTCGGCCTTAGCACGAACGGCGGGAGCGCTATGCTAGCATACGCGACAGAATCTGAGCTTATCCCGACAGGTGAAGAGTGCTCAGGGTGACTATGAATAGTTCGAGAGTTCAGCCGATGACCAACACCGCGGTACTTGATGAACTGATGACCCTGGTCGACCCGAGCAAGGTTCTTACCGACCCGGCTTCGCTGGAGGCCTACGGCAAGGACTGGACCAAGCACTATCCACCGGCGCCCTCGGCGATCGTCTTCCCTCGGTCCATCGAGCAGGTGCAGGCCATTGTCGCCTGGGCCAATCGACATCAAGTCGCGTTGGTGCCCTCGGGCGGGCGCACCGGCCTCTCTGCCGCCGCGGTGGCCGCCAACGGCGAGGTGGTGGTGGCCTTCGACTACATGAACCGGATCCTCGACTTCAACGCCTTCGACCGCACCGTGGTGTGCCAACCGGGCGTGATCACTCGCCAGTTGCAGCAGTTCGCCGAGGACAACGGCCTTTATTACCCGGTGGATTTCGCCTCGTCGGGCTCCAGTCAGATCGGTGGCAACATCGGCACCAATGCCGGCGGCATCAAGGTCATTCGCTATGGCATGACCCGTAACTGGGTAGCAGGGCTGAAAGTGGTGACCGGCAAGGGTGAGCTGCTCGAGTTGAACAAGGGCTTGATCAAGAACGCCACCGGCTACGACCTGCGTCAGCTGTTCATTGGCGCCGAAGGCACCCTGGGCTTCGTGGTCGAGGCCACGCTGCGTCTGGACCGTGCGCCGCGCAACTTGACCGCCATGGTGTTGGGTACGCCGGACTTCGACTCGATCATGCCAGTGCTGCATGCCTTCCAGGGCCGGCTCGACCTCACCGCGTTCGAATTCTTCTCCGACAAGGCCTTGGCCAAGGTCATGGGGCGTGGCGACGTGCCGCCGCCGTTCGAGACCGATTGCCCGTTCTATGCCCTGCTGGAGTTCGAAGCCAGCACCGAAGATGTGGCCAACGAAGCCCTGGCCACCTTCGAGCATTGCGTCGAGCAGGGCTGGGTACTCGATGGCGTGATGAGCCAGAGCGAGACCCAACTCAAGAACCTATGGAAACTGCGCGAGTACATCTCCGAAACCATTTCCCACTGGACACCCTACAAGAACGACATTTCCGTCACGGTTTCGAAGGTGCCGGCGTTCCTGCGGGACATCGATGCCATCGTCGGTCAGCACTATCCGGACTTCGAAGTGGTCTGGTACGGCCATATCGGCGACGGCAACCTGCACCTGAACATCCTCAAGCCCGATGACATGGCCAAGGACGCGTTTTTCGCCACCTGCGCCAAGGTCAACAAATGGGTGTTCGAGATCGTCCAGCGTTACAACGGCTCGATCTCCGCCGAGCATGGCGTGGGCATGACCAAGCGCGACTACCTGGGCTACAGCCGCTCACCTGAGGAAATTGCCTGCATGAAGGCAATAAAGGGGGTGTTCGACCCGAACGGCATCATGAATCCGGGTAAGATCTTCGCTCCTGAATAAGTACGCAGTATCCAGAGGAGTCGGCCATGAGTTACCAGCACCAGTACCTAGACGGCACGCGCATCCACTTTCCCCTGGGCAAGGTGGTCTGCATAGGCCGTAACTACGCCGAACATGCCAAGGAGCTGGACAACCCAATCCCCAGCGAGCCTCTGCTGTTCATAAAGCCCGGCAGTTGTGTGGTGCCCTTGGAGGGTGGTTTCAAGATCCCGACCGAGCGGGGGGCCGTGCATTATGAAGCGGAGATTGCCGTGCTGGTCGGCAAGCCGCTGTCGACCCACCCCAGCGAAGAAGAAGTGCGCGATGCCATTTCCGGCTTTGCCCCGGCCTTGGACCTGACCCTGCGCGACGTGCAGGCCAAGCTCAAGGAGAAGGGCCTGCCTTGGGAACTGGCCAAGAGCTTCGACGGTGCCTGCGTCCTGCCGCCGTTCGTGGTCGCCGACACCTTCGAGGACCTGACCGATATCGGCATTCGCCTGTCGATCAACGGCGAAGTCCGCCAGGACGGTAACAGCGCGATGATGCTCAACCCCATCGTGCCGGTCATCCAGCATATTGCCGCTCACTTCTCCCTGCTCCCGGGTGATGTCATCCTCACCGGTACACCCGTTGGCGTCGGCCCCTTGAGGGTGGGCGATGAGTTGGTGTTGGAGCTTCCCGGCGCGAGCCGCTTCGAAAGCCGCGTGTTGTGACCCGCTGACGATGACAGTCTTATCGGGCTGTCATCGTATTCAACGCGATATTTGCCGTTTTTTTCACAAATCATCCGGATAATGCCCCGGATATTTCATTAGCCGAAGTTAGGGAGAACTCGGCGATACCAGGAAGCGCTCTTCTATGGCATTTACCTCCAGTGCTCCACGCCCAGTTCGCAAGCGCGGTATTTTCCGTCGTTGGCAGGTATGGGTAGGGGTAGTCGCAGTGTTGGGCTATGTCCTGGCGGTGATCATGCATTGGGACGATCGCGCCGTGCTGTGGGTCAAGGAGCGCTTCGAGAACAAGGTCGAGCGCGGTGAAAGCGTCTGGCTGCCGGACTACGTGGCGGACATCGATGCCAAGGTATTGCCGGGCATGTCGGACGATGAGCCATCGGACCTGGCGTTCAACCCGTTTACCCGGACCCTGTTCGCGGTAATGGGGAACAACCCTTTCCTGGTCGAGCTGAGCCTCGAGGGTGATGTGCTGCGCAAGATCCCGCTGGTGGGCTGGGACAACCCCGAAGGGGTCGCGGTGTTGGCCGATGGCCAGATCGCGATCGTCGACGAGCGCAAGCATGACATGACCCTGGTGAGCGTGGATGCCAGCACCGCCAGCTTGACCTACGCGGACCATCCGCACCACGACCTGGGCAAGTCAGCCAACAGCAACAAGGGTTTCGAGGCCATCGCCTGGGACCCTGTCCGCCAGCGTCTGCTGTTGGGTGAAGAGCGTCCGCCCAAACTGTATGCCTGGAGCACCGATGGCAAAAGCCCGCTCAAAGGCGAAAAGCAGGTTGTGCCCAGCGACCAGCTCGATGTGCGCAATCTCTCCGCCTTGTGGATCGATCCCCGCACGGGCCATTTGCTGGTCTTGTCGGCTGATTCCAACTTGCTGCTGGAACTGGACGAAAAGGGCAAACAGGTCAGCTTCATGACGTTGCTCGGCGGTTTCAACGGCTTGAAGCACACCATTCCGCGCGCCGAGGGCGTGGCGACGGATGACCAGGGCAACCTGTACATGGTGAGTGAGCCAGACCTTTTCTATCGTTTCAGAAAGAACTGACGGCATTAAGTTTTATTTCAGTCGACCATGATTAGATTCCGGCCTTTCTTATCGGATCTATCTTCATGTGTCGTCGTTCACGCCTGTTCCTTGTTCTGGTGCCGTGCCTTGCGCTGCTGGCGGGTGGATTGGCCGCCCATGAGTTTCGTCTGTTCGAGCGTGGCTGGTTCAATCTTCAGGCTTGGTGGCAGCCTGCCGAGCAGGGCATAGGCCTTGATCGTTACCGTGTGACGCTCGAAGCCCAGCCTATCGCAGGGCTGGATGACGATATCTCGGCGCTGACCTTCGACCCCGACCGCAAGACCCTCTTTACCGTCACCAACAAACGCTCCGAACTCATCGAACTGTCGCTGGAAGGTCGCATCCTGCGCCGCGTCCCCCTGACCGGCTTCGGCGATCCCGAGGCGGTGGAATACGTGGGAACCAACAGTTATGTGATCACCGACGAGCGTGAGCAGCGGCTGATCCGCGTGCATCTGGACGACGACACACTGTTTCTCGACGCCAACGATGCCGAGCAGCTCACCTTGGCCATTGGCCGTAATGGCAACAAGGGCTTCGAAGGCCTAGCCTACGACTCGGCAGGCAAGCGCCTGTTCGTGGCCAAGGAGCGCGACCCGATGATGATCTACGAGATTCACGGCTTCCCCCACGGAAAACCCGGAAAACCCTATGCGGTGCATGTGGTGCAGGACCGCAAGCGCGATTCGCGGTTGTTCGTGCGTGACCTGTCGAGCCTGCAGTTCGACGAGCGCACGGGGCATTTGCTGGCGCTGTCGGATGAGTCTCGGTTGGTGGTGGAACTGGATGTGGAGGGCCGGCCGCTGAGCACGCTTTCGTTGAACAAAGGCTTTCAGGGGCTCAAGCGCAGTGTGCCGCAGGCCGAGGGCCTGGCCATGGACGAGGAGGGGACCATCTATCTGGTCAGTGAGCCGAACCTGTTCTACGTCTTCAGGCAATCGACAGATTGAACGCGGGTCGCTAGCAGGTCTGAGCTCAAAGTCGCCAACTCCCACCGGATACCGGTGGAAACTGGCGAAGTCTTCAACGGGCTGCAATGCAGCCCCAGAAGGGTTACTCGGCCTTGAGCGTCTTGACGCCTTCGGCGGTGCCGAGCAGCAGCAGGTCCGCCGGACGCGCCGCGAACAGGCCGTTGGTGACTACGCCGACGATGGCGTTGATCTGCGACTCCAGGCCGACCGGGTCGGTGATTTGCAGGTTGTGCACGTCAAGAATGACGTTGCCGTTGTCGGTCACTACGCCTTCGCGATACACCGGGTCGCCGCCGAGCTTGACCAACTGGCGAGCCACGTGGCTGCGGGCCATGGGGATCACCTCGACCGGCAGCGGGAAGGCGCCCAGCACGGGCACCAGCTTGCTGGCGTCGGCAATGCAGATGAAGGTCTTGGCCACCGCCGCGACGATCTTCTCCCGGGTCAGGGCCGCACCGCCGCCCTTGATCAGGTTCAGGTGCGCATCGCTCTCGTCGGCACCGTCCACATAGAACTCCAGTTCGCTGACACTGTTGAGTTCGTACACCGGGATGCCATGGGACTTCAGGCGCTCGGCGGTGGCTTCGGAGCTGGCGACAGCGCCGTCGAAGGCGGTCTTGTGCTTGGCCAGGGCATCGATGAAGAAGTTGGCGGTCGAACCGGTGCCGACGCCGACGACGCTTTTCTCATCCAGCTTGGGCAGAATGAAGTCGACGGCAGCCTGGGCGACGGCCTGTTTGAGTTGGTCCTGGGTCATGCGGGCTCCGAGAGGGGCGGGATTTCAAAGCCCGGTATTATAGACGCAAGTGCCGGCAAAACCTCGGTTTCGCTGTGGTCGCCCGACGTAGCGCTGCGGTAGACTCCCAGGCCTTGTCCCGCGGCCAGTGATGCTTTCCCGATGCTCGAACAGTACGTCAAGAAGATCCTCACCTCGCGCGTCTACGACGTCGCTGTCGAAACCCCGCTGCAGAGCGCTGGCCAGTTGAGCAAGCGGCTGGGCAACCAGGTCCTGCTCAAGCGCGAGGATCTGCAGCCGGTGTTCTCCTTCAAGATCCGTGGGGCGTACAACAAACTGGCGCAGCTGAGCCCAGAAGAACTGGCCCGCGGCGTGGTCACCGCCTCGGCCGGCAACCATGCCCAAGGTGTGGCACTGGCGGCGCGCGAATTGGGTATCAAGGCAACCATCGTGATGCCTAAGACCACCCCGGAGATCAAGGTCGAAGGCGTGCGCTCGCGCGGCGGCAAGGTGGTGCTGCACGGCGACTCCTTCCCCGAGGCGCTGGCCTATTCGCTCAAGCTGGTCGACGAGAAGGGCTTCGTCTACATCCACCCCTATGACGACCCCCACACCATTGCCGGTCAAGGCACCGTGGCCATGGAAATCCTGCGCCAGCACCCGGGGCGCCTGGACGCGATCTTCGTGCCCGTCGGCGGCGGTGGCCTGATCGCCGGCATCGCCGCCTATGTGAAGTACCTGCGTCCCGAGATCAAGGTGATCGGCGTCGAGCCGGACGATTCCAACTGCCTGCAGGCCGCGATGGCTGCAGGCGAGCGCGTGGTGCTGCCGCAGGTCGGCCTGTTCGCCGACGGCGTGGCGGTGGCGCAGATCGGCCAGCATACCTTCGACATCTGCCGACAGTATGTGGACGAGGTGGTGACGGTCAGCACCGACGAGATTTGCGCTGCCATCAAGGATATCTACGACGATACCCGCTCGATCACCGAACCTGCAGGCGCCTTGGGCGTGGCGGGCATCAAGAAATACGTCGAGCTGTATGGCGTATCCGGCCAGACCCTGGTGGCGATCGACTCGGGTGCCAACGTCAATTTCGACCGCCTGCGCCATGTGGCCGAGCGCGCCGAACTGGGCGAAAAGCGCGAGGCGATCATCGCTGTGACCATTCCGGAGCGACCGGGCAGCTTCAAGGCATTCTGCGAGGCGATCGGCAAGCGCCAGATCACCGAGTTCAACTACCGTTACCACGCCGACAAGGAAGCGCACATCTTCGTTGGCGTGCAGACTCACCCTGAAACCGATCCGCGGGCGATGCTGGTCCAGCAACTGACCGAGCAAGGCTTCCCTGTCACCGACCTGACCGACAACGAACTGGCCAAGCTGCATATCCGCCACATGGTCGGCGGGCACTCGGCAGGGGCCAGCGACGAGATGGTGCTGCGCTTCGAGTTCCCCGAGCGCCCAGGGGCGCTGTTCAATTTCCTCAATAAACTCGGCGGTCGCTGGAACATCTCCATGTTCCACTACCGCAATCACGGCGCAGCCGATGGCCGAGTGGTCGCAGGCCTGCAGGTACCGGACGACGAACGCCACCTGGTACCGGCGGCACTGGCCAAGATCGGCTACCCCTACTGGGACGAGACCGATAACCCGGCTTACAAGCTGTTCCTGGGCTAAACGACTAAGCTTGCCCTATCGCTCAAGGACGTGAAGATATGGAATACCTGACCACCCTCAAGGCCCTGCACATCGGTGCCACCGTGTTGTTGCTACTGGGCGCGCTGGGCCTGGCGACCTGGACCGTCGCTGCCCGCCGTCGTGGCGATGCCGAGGCCTACGGCAAGCTGCTGCGCCGGCCTCTGGTGTTTGTCTGGTTGTTGATGGGCGTTTGCTTGGTGAGCATGCCGTTCACCGGTTGGTGGCTGGTGCACCTGATCGGCTGGCCCCTGGGGCAGACGTGGTTACTGGCCTCCAGCGTCATCTACAGCGTTGGCGCGTTCACTGCCTGGTGGTTGCTGGTCCGTCTCAACCGGCTGCGCAAGGCTGAACCCACGGGGTTGCGCTTCACCCTGGCGTTGGCGTTGATCAGTGGCGTGTGCTTGCTCTCCATCGCCGGACTGATGGGCGCCAAGCCGATCTGAGCCCCAAGGGGTCGTTCCACGCCCCATCGTAGGTGGCCAGCTTCCACCTGGATCCGCTTTGAAAGGTAGGCGCTGGCGCAGCTGCGATGCTCCGTCACCAACCCTTCATGAAACCGCGGTATATCGTTACAGACCCTCGGCGACGTTCATGAGCCGGGCCCCGGCAAGACCCCATGGAACACAGAGTTTTCACCTCGCCTCACATAAGCTTGGCGGGCGCGTTGCTGCGCTCGTGAGCTTTGTGGAACAATGCGTTGACATGCGTTTGCGAGGTTGCTGCCGTGATCGACCCGGATGGTTTTCGCCCCAATGTCGGGATCATTCTTACGAATGATGCCGGGCAGGTGCTATGGGCTCGACGGATCAACCAGGATGCCTGGCAATTCCCCCAGGGTGGCATCAACCCTGACGAGACGCCGGAAGACGCCCTGTACCGCGAGCTGAACGAAGAAGTAGGCCTGGAACGCGAGGATGTGGAAATTCTTGCCTGCACCCGTGGCTGGTTGCGTTATCGTTTACCCCAGCGCCTGGTGCGCACCCACAGCCAGCCCCTGTGCATTGGCCAGAAACAGAAGTGGTTCCTGCTGCGCCTTGTGAGCAATGAGCAGCGGGTACGCATGGACCTGACCGGCAAGCCGGAATTCGACGGCTGGCGTTGGGTCAGCTACTGGTATCCCTTGGGCCAGGTGGTGACATTCAAGCGTGAGGTCTATCGCCGCGCCTTGAAAGAGCTAGCCCCGCGCCTGTTGACGCGCGACTGACGACGGAGTCCGACCCCGAGCCATGCTCAATACGCTGCGCAAGATCGTCCAGGAAGTGAACTCCGCCAAAGATCTCAAGACGGCGTTGGGGATCATTGTCTTGCGCGTCAAGGAAGCCATGGGCAGCCAGGTCTGCTCGGTCTACCTGCTCGATCCGGATACCAACCGTTTCGTGCTTATGGCCACCGAGGGCTTGAACAAACGTTCCATCGGCAAGGTCAGCATGGCCCCCAACGAAGGCCTGGTCGGCCTGGTCGGTACCCGGGAAGAGCCGCTGAACCTCGAAGACGCCGCCGCCCACCCCCGTTATCGCTACTTCGCCGAAACCGGCGAGGAGCGCTTCGCCTCCTTCCTCGGTGCACCGATCATCCACCACCGTCGTGTGGTCGGGGTGTTGGTCATCCAGCAAAAGGAGCGCCGCCAGTTCGACGAAGGCGAAGAAGCCTTCCTGGTCACCATGAGCGCCCAGCTCGCAGGCGTTATCGCCCATGCCGAGGCCACCGGCTCCATCCGGGGCCTGGGCCGCCAGGGCAAGGGCATCCAGGAGGCGCGCTTCGTCGGTGTGCCTGGCTCGCCGGGCGCCGCCGTCGGCAAGGCCGTGGTGATGCTGCCGCCGGCCGATCTGGAAGTGGTCCCGGACAAGACCGTCGAGGACATCGACACCGAACTCAAGCTGTTCAACACCGCTCTGGAAGGTGTGCGCGCCGACATGCGCAAGCTGTCGGCCAAGCTCGCCACCCAGTTGCGCCCGGAAGAGCGCGCGCTGTTCGACGTCTACCTGATGATGCTCGAGGACGCGGCTTTGGGCGGCGAGGTGGCGCAGGTCATCAAGACCGGCCAATGGGCCCAGGGCGCCCTGCGCCAGGTGGTGGGCGAGCACGTCAGCCGCTTCGAGTTGATGGACGACGATTACCTGCGTGAGCGGGCATCGGACGTCAAGGACCTGGGCCGGCGCCTGCTGGCCTATCTCCAGGAGGCGCGCTCGCAGACGCTGGTCTACCCGGACAACACCATCCTGGTGAGCGAGGAACTGACCCCGGCGATGCTCGGCGAGGTACCGGAGGGCAAGCTGGTCGGCCTGGTCTCGGTACTCGGCTCGGGCAACTCCCACGTGGCGATCCTGGCTCGGGCCATGGGTATCCCGACGGTCATGGGCCTGGTCGACCTGCCGTACTCGAAGGTCGACGGCATCGAAATGATCGTCGACGGCTACAAGGGTGAGGTGTTCACCAACCCGGGCGAGGTGCTGCGCAAGCAGTACAGCGACGTGGTCGAGGAGGAGCGCCAGCTGGCCCAGGGGCTGGATGCCCTGCGTGAGCTGCCGTGCGTGACCCCGGATGGCCACCGCATGCCGTTGTGGGTCAACACGGGGCTGCTGGCCGATGTCGCCCGTGCCCAGCAGCGTGGTGCCGAAGGCGTGGGCCTGTACCGCACCGAAGTGCCTTTCATGATCAACCAGCGCTTCCCCAGCGAGAAGGAACAGCTGACGATCTACCGTGAGCAACTGCAGGCGTTCCATCCGCTGCCTGTGACCATGCGCAGCCTCGATATCGGCGGCGACAAAGCGCTTTCGTACTTCCCGATCAAGGAAGAAAACCCCTTCCTGGGCTGGCGTGGCATCCGTGTGACCCTCGACCACCCAGAAATCTTCCTGGTGCAGACCCGCGCCATGCTCAAGGCCAGCGAGGGCCTGAACAATCTACGCATTCTGCTGCCGATGATCTCCGGCATCCATGAGCTGGAAGAGGCGCTGCACCTGATCCACCGCGCCTGGGGCGAGGTGCGGGACGAAGGCACCGATGTGCCGATGCCGCCGGTCGGGGTGATGGTCGAAATTCCTGCCGCGGTGTACCAGACCCGCGAGCTTGCGCGTCAGGTGGACTTCCTGTCGGTCGGTTCCAACGACCTTACCCAGTACCTGTTGGCGGTCGATCGCAACAACCCGCGCGTCGCCGACCTCTACGACTACTTGCATCCAGCGGTGCTTCAGGCCTTGCAGACCGTGGTCAGCGTCGCCCATGAAGAAGGCAAACCGGTGAGCATTTGCGGTGAGATGGCCGGCGATCCAGCTGCCGCCGTGCTGCTGATGGCGATGGGCTTCGATAGCCTGTCGATGAACGCCACCAACCTGCCAAAGGTGAAGTGGATGCTGCGTCAGATCAACATGAGCAAGGCCAAGGAACTGCTGGTCGATGCCATGAGCCATGACAACCCGCAGGTTATCCACAGTTCGCTGCAGTTGGCCCTGAAGAACCTGGGGCTGGCGCGGATGATCGGGCCTGGGGCCAACAAGACCCTCTGACATCACTCCTGGCCTCTTCGTGGGTAAACCCGCGAAGAGGCCGATACACCAATGCCTTTCAGACCAGCAGCTCGACCTCTCCCAAGTGCCCGCCAAAGGGCCCGAAACTGCGCTCGATGATTCGCCGCCGTCCTTGGTCATCGACCAGCAATACCGTACTCGCCCGTGTTCCATAGTTCTGGCTGGCAATGAACACGCTCGACAGCAGCTTCTCGGTCGCCAACCCCACGCCAGTTTCCGGCAGATCGCTGTCATGGGCCGGCGCTGCATCGGCGAGCAACGCCAGCAGATGCTCCGGCTGAGGATCCTCAAGTAACGCCTCCAGCCCATTACGCGCCTTGATCAGCTTGGGCCAGGGCGTATCCAGCCCGGCATTGGACAGCCCGTACACCCCAGGCTCCAGCAGGCGCGGCGAGGTCTGGCGTGCGTTCAGGTAACCCAGCTGCCCTGCATCGCCCACCAGTAGATTGAATCCTGAGTACTGGCTGCTGCGGCTGGCCACCTGGTCGAGGTAAGCCTCCACGCCCAGGTCCCCGCGCAGATAGGCCGCCACCAGCTCGCCGCGTGAGCGTGGCCCGAGTGGCTGTTGTGGGTCACGGATGTTGGTCAGCGCCGCGAAGCGTCCCAGGGGGCCGATGCCCAGCCAGGTGCCACCGGCTTCCAGGTCGCGACCGGCATGCACGCCCGGGGCGTCCTCCCAGGCGGCCAGGGCCTGGGTCGGGCGGGCGTAGAACTCGTCACGGTTGGCCGCGACGATCAGCGGCAGGGCGTGCCCCGGCCGCCAGGCGAAAACGATCAGGCACATGTCAGGGCCTCGGTTGTTTTGGCCACTCTACCCACTAGGGCTGCGTCTATCCATCACCTGACAGAGAGTTCACTAGAGCCACGGGGCTGGCTTCCGCTACCATGGCGGATTGTTTCTATAAGGGGCGACGAATGGAATTCGTACTCTATCTGCTGTTGGGGGCCTGCGCCGGTGTGTTGGCCGGGCTGTTCGGTGTGGGCGGTGGCATCATCATCGTGCCGGTGCTGGTGTTCAGCTTCACCCTGCAGGGCTTCGACCCTTCGGTACTGACTCACTTGGCCGTCGGCACGTCGCTGGCGACCATCGTCTTCACGTCGATCAATGCCGTGCTCGAGCATCAGCGCAAGGGCGCGGTGCAGTGGCCGATCTTCGCCTGGATGACCCTGGGCATCCTGCTCGGCGCGCTGGTCGGGGCCAAGACTGCCTCGCTGATCCAAGGCCCGATGCTGCAGAAGATCATCGGCGTGTTCGCCCTGGTGATCGCCGCGCAGATGGCCTTGGACCTCAAGCCCAAGGCCAGCCGTGGTATCCCCGGCAAGCCTGGCCTGACCGCTGCTGGCAGCGTGATCGGCTGGGCCTCGGCGATCTTCGGCATCGGCGGCGGCTCGCTGACCGTGCCGTTCCTGACCTGGCGCAGCCTGCCGATGCAGCAGGCAGTGGCGACCTCGTCGGCCTGTGGTTTGCCGATTGCCGTGGCCAGTGCCCTGAGCTTCATGTGGCTGGGTTGGAACGAGCAGCACTTGCCGGCTCACAGCATCGGTTACGTCTATCTTCCTGCGCTGGTGGGTATCGCGGTCACCAGCATGTTCTTCGCCCGATTCGGTGCCCGCCTGGCGCACAGGTTGTCGCCGCGTTTGCTCAAGCGCCTGTTCGCCGCGCTGCTGTTTTGCGTCGGACTGAGCTTTTTGATTTAACCCGAGAGGAATGACAATGCTGCCTTACCCGCAGATCGACCCCGTGGCCGTGGCCATCGGGCCGCTGAAAATCCACTGGTACGGCCTGATGTACCTGATCGGCATCGGCGGCGCCTGGCTGCTGGCCTCGCGCCGGTTGAACCGCTTCGATCCCACCTGGACCCGCGAGAAACTCTCCGATCTGGTGTTCTGGCTGTCCATGGGGGTGATCGTCGGTGGGCGCCTGGGCTATGTGCTGTTCTATGACCTGCACCAGTACTTGGCCAATCCGACGTTGATCTTCGAGGTCTGGAAGGGCGGCATGTCGTTCCACGGTGGCTTCATCGGCGTGATGCTGGCGGCATTGTGGTTCGGCAAGCGCAACAACAAGTCGTTCTTCGAGCTGATGGACTTCGTCGCCCCGCTGGTGCCGATCGGCCTGGGCGCCGGGCGCATCGGCAATTTCATCAACGCCGAGCTGTGGGGCAAGGCCACCGACCTGCCTTGGGCGATGGTCTTCCCGCCGTTCAGCGACCCGGCGCAACTGCCGCGTCACCCGTCGCAGCTGTACCAGTTCGCCCTCGAAGGTGTGGCATTATTCGTCATCCTTTGGCTGTACTCGCGCAAACCGCGCCCGACCATGGCCGTTTCCGGCATGTTCGCGCTGTTCTACGGGATTTTCCGCTTCATCGTTGAATTCGTGCGGGTACCCGACGCCCAGCTGGGGTACATCGCCTTCGGCTGGTTGACCATGGGTCAGTTGCTCTGCGTGCCGATGATCGCCGGCGGCATCTTCCTGATCTGGTGGGCCTACAACCGCAAACCTACGGCCAAGGCCACCGTTTGACTCTCACGGCAGGGGCGATCCCCCTGCCGTTCTTGCTACAGGTAAGCCATGAAACAGTATCTAGACCTGGTCCGTGACGTCATCGAAAACGGTACGTTGCAGGAAAACCGCACCGGCATCCGCACCATCAGTCTGCCGGGCGCCATGCTGCGTTTCGACCTGCAGAAGGGCTTCCCGGCCATCACCACGCGCAAGTTGGCGTTCAAGTCGGCGATCGGCGAGATGGTGGGTTTTTTGCGCGGCGTGAAGAATGCCGGGCAGTTCCGTGAGTTGGGCTGCAAGGTCTGGGACCAGAACGCCAACGAGAACGCTCAGTGGCTGGCCAATCCCTTCCGCCAGGGCCACGACGACCTGGGTGAAATCTACGGCGTGCAATGGCGCCAGTGGCCGGGCTACAAGCGCATCCCGCTGAGCAATCCGGCGGCCATCGAGATGGCCGAGAAGGCAGGCTTTCGCCGCATCGCCCAGGATGAAGAAGACGGCCAGGCGTTCGTCATCCTGTACAAGGCCATCGACCAGGTGCGCCAGTGCCTGGACACCATCGCCCACGACCCGGGCAGCCGCCGCATTCTGTTCCACGGCTGGAACTGCGCCCAGCTCGATGAAATGGCCCTGCCGCCGTGCCACCTGCTGTATCAGTTCCACCCCAATGTCGAGACCAAGGAAATTTCCCTGACGCTCTACATCCGTTCCAACGACCTGGGCCTGGGCACACCGTTCAACCTCACCGAAGGCGCGGCGCTGCTGTCGCTATTCGGCCGGCTGACCGGCTACACCCCGCGCTGGTTCACCTATTTCATCGGCGATGCCCATGTGTATGAAAACCACCTGGACATGCTGAACGAGCAGATGAAGCGCGAGCCATTGGCGGCGCCGAAACTGGTGATCAGCGACCGCGTGCCGGCGTTCGCAGAGACGGGCAAGTACGAGCCCGAGTGGCTGGAGAAGATCGAGCCGAGCGACTTCTGGCTGGAAGGGTACGAGCACCATGCACCGATGACCGCGCCGATGGCGGTCTGACCCTGAGAGGGCTGGGCTGCTCGCAGCCCCCCCTCAATGCCCGTGACTGCGTCCCACGTGGGAGTGCTCGGTTTCGGGTACCGATACCGCCCCGTTCGTCTCCAGTTGCTGAAGGATCGCGCACTCCGATCCTTTGGCGTTGCACTGCTGGCGCAGCTCCACCAACTGCGCCTGCAGCGCCATCAACCCATCGATTCTCGCCTGCACATGCTCGATATGCTCGTCGATCAGCGCATTGACGCTGCCGCACGAATCGTCGGGGCTGTCGCGCAGGCGCAACAGGCTGCGGATTTCGTCCAGGGTCATGTCCAGGGTGCGGCAGTTGCGGATGAAGGTCAGGCGCTCCACATGGGCCTGGGTGTATTGCCGGTAGTTGCCTTCGGTGCGGGCGGGGGCCGGTAGCAATTGCTCGCGCTCGTAGTAGCGGATGGTCTCCACGGCGCACTCGGTGGCCTTGGCCAGTTCTCCGATCTTCATGGCAATCTCCAGGAGAGGGGCTTGACCCTATAGTGGCTACAGGGTGTTCACTTGGCAACAACCCACTCTGTGGATACCTGCAGAGGTCAGCGCTCACGTTAAGGATGATTCCATGAACCAGCCTGTCAGCCCCGAACATCAGCATGACCACGGCCATGATCACGATCATGGCGACAAGGCGCACAGCCATGCCTCCCATGGTCACGGTTGCTGCAGCTCCAGTGCCGCGCCAGCCAGGGTGCAATTGACCGAGAGGGCCAGTGGCCAGGCACGGCTCAGCCGTTTCCGCATCGAGGCCATGGACTGCCCCACCGAGCAGAGCCTGATCCAGGACAAGCTCGGCAAGCTGGCGGGCATCGAACAACTGGAATTCAACCTGATCAACCGCGTGCTCGGCGTGCGCCACACGCTGGAGGGTACGGCCCAGATCGAGCAGGCCATCGACAGCCTGGGGATGAAAGCCGAGCCTATGAGTGCTGAGGGTGACGATGCCCCAGCCGCGCCCCTGGCCCACAAGCCCCGTTGGTGGCCGCTCGCGTTGTCGGGTGTGGCGGCGATCGCCGCCGAGCTCGTGCATTTCTCCGGCAAGGCACCGGAGTGGGTCGTGGCGCTGTTGGCGCTGGCAGCCATCCTCGGCTGTGGCCTGGGCACCTACAAGAAGGGCTGGATCGCCCTGAAGAACCGCAACCTCAACATCAATGCATTGATGAGCATCGCCGTGACCGGTGCCGTGTTGATCGGCCAATGGCCGGAGGCGGCCATGGTCATGGTGCTGTTCACGGTTGCCGAATTGATCGAGGCGCGCTCGCTGGACCGCGCCCGTAATGCCATCGGTGGGCTGATGCAACTGAGCCCGGACCTGGCCACGGTGCAGCAGGCTGACGGCCAATGGCGTGAGGTCGAGGTGCGAGATGTGACTATCGGCGCCTTGGTGCGCGTGCGCCCTGGTGAACGCATCGGCCTGGACGGCGAAGTGGTCAGTGGGCAATCTAGCGTCGATCAGGCGCCGATCACCGGCGAAAGCCTGCCGATCGAAAAGGCTGTCGGCGACAAGCTGTTCGCCGGCACCATCAACCAGGCCGGTGCCTTGGAGTACCGGGTCACTGCGGCGGCAGGGCAGTCGACCTTGGCGCGCATCATCAAGGCCGTCGAAGAGGCCCAAGGCGCCCGGGCGCCGACCCAGCGCTTCGTCGACCAGTTCTCGCGCATCTACACCCCGGCGGTGTTCGCGGTGGCCCTGACGGTGGCGATCATTCCGCCGCTGTTCATGGCCGGCGCCTGGTTCGACTGGATCTACCGCGCGCTGGTCCTGCTGGTGGTGGCCTGCCCTTGCGCCCTGGTGATCTCCACCCCGGTGACCATCGTCAGTGGCCTGGCGGCGGCGGCGCGCAAGGGCATCCTGATCAAGGGCGGCGTGTACCTCGAAGGCGGGCGCAAGTTGGACTTCCTGGCTCTGGACAAGACCGGCACCATCACCCATGGCAAGCCGGTACAAACCGACAGCAAGGTGCTCGACCCGTTGTTCGAAGGCCGCGCCCAGGCGTTGGCGGCAAGCCTGGCGGCGCGCTCCGACCACCCGGTGTCGGGCGCCATCGCCCAGCATGCCCAGGCGCAGGCCCTGGAGCTGAGCGACGTGCGTGAGTTCACCGCCCTGGCTGGTCGCGGCGTGCGGGGCGAAATCGACGGCACCCTGTATCACCTGGGCAACCATCGCCTGGTCGAAGAGCTGGGCCTGTGCTCGCCGGCTCTGGAGGCCGAACTGGACCAGCTCGAGCGCCAGGGCAAGACCGTCGTGCTGCTGCTCGACGGCTCCGGACCGCTGGCGCTGTTCGCCGTGGCGGACACGGTCAAGGACAGTAGCCGCCAGGCCATCGCCGAGCTGCATGCGCTGGGTATCAAGACTGTCATGCTGACCGGCGATAATCCCCATACCGCCCAGGCCATCGCCGCCCAGGTGGGCATCGACCGCGCCGAAGGCAACCTTTTGCCGGCGGACAAGCTCGGCAGCATCGAGGCACTGTACGGCCAAGGGCATCGTGTCGGCATGGTCGGTGATGGCATCAACGACGCGCCGGCCCTGGCCCGCGCCGAGATCGGCTTTGCCATGGCGGCGGCTGGCACCGACACCGCCATCGAGACCGCCGACGTGGCGCTGATGGACGATGACTTGCGCAAAATCCCCGCCTTCGTCAGGCTGTCGCGCCAAAGTGCGGCGATCCTGACGCAGAACATCGTTCTGGCATTGGGCATCAAGGCGATTTTCCTGGCGATCACCTTCGCCGGCATGGCGACCATGTGGATGGCGGTGTTCGCCGACATGGGCGTGAGTCTGCTGGTGGTGTTCAACGGCTTGCGCCTGCTGCGTAAATAGAGGTAATTCGATGCTGAGCGCGGAGCTCAAAGCCTTCTACATGGTGGCCCGCCTGGGCAGCATCACTTTGGCTGCGAAGAAGCTCGGGCTCAGCCAGCCCACGGTGACCACGCAGATCCGCAACCTGGAGAGCCAGTACGCAGTTGAGCTGTTCTACCGGGGTGGGCGGCGCTTGGTGCTGAGCGAGGAGGGCGCGCGACTGTTGCCGATGGTCAAGGCCTTGCTGCAACAGGAAGCCGACATCGAGTTCGAGCTGCGCAACAGTGGTCAGGCCCAGGGCGGTTTGCGCATTGCCGCCACCGCACCCTATTACATCCTCGATCTGGTGAAGATCTTCCGTGAACGCTTGCCACAGGTGGAACTGACCGTAGAAATCGGCAATTCCCAGCAGGTGCTGGAGATGCTCGAGGACTACCGGGTGGACATCGCTGCCTCTTCCCAACTGGTGGAAGACAATCGTCTGGTGCGTCGCGTGCTGGGTAGCGACCCGCTGGTCGTGGCGGTGCACCGCAACCACCCGCTGGCCCATCGCCACGCAGTTTCCATCGACGCGCTGGCCGGGCACTGTCTGTTGATGCGTGAACCTGGTTCGACCACTCGCAAGCTGACCGAGCGCATGCTCGAGGAGGCCGGGGTCAACGGTGGGACGCTGTTGGAAATTGGCAGCCGTGAATCGATCCGCGAGGCGGTGCTGCGCAACATCGGCATCAGCATCATTGCCCGCCATGAAGTGCCGCATAACCCGGAGCTGCGGGTGTTGACGCTGGAGAATGCTCCAGTGATGCACGAGTACTTGTACTGCCTCAAGGAGCGGCGCCAGGCCAGGTTGCCGGCGGCGTTCCTGGGCGTGGCACAAGAGGTGGTGGGATCGCAGTTCTAGATCGGTGTTGGCTCCTTGGGGGTGTGTGCTGAACCCTGTAGGAGCGGGTTTCCCGTGAAAGCGCCGTTGAGTTCACTACAAAAATCCGTGAATGGCACTATCGGCAGCTTTTGCTTACCAGCCACATAACCTTCGCATTGAGTTCCTAGCATGGCCCCATCTGTTCGATGAGGCCCTGCCATGAACAACGCTATCCCCGCCCCGGGCGCACAAATGAAAGTGCGCAACATCCACAAGCGTTTCGGCGCCTTCACGGCCCTCAACGATGTCTCCCTGGACATCGCCGCCGGCGAGTTGGTCTGTCTGCTGGGCCCTTCCGGCTGTGGCAAGACCACGCTGCTGCGCTGCATCGCCGGTCTAGAGCGCCAGGACCGTGGCGAGCTGTACATCGGCGAACGCGATATCTCCCACTTGCCGCCCCAGGCCCGTGACTACGGCATCCTGTTCCAGTCCTATGCGCTGTTCCCCAATCTGACCGTCGAGGCCAATATCGCCTATGGTCTGACCGGCAGTAGCCGCGAGCAGGCACGCCATCGTGTGGCGCAGATGCTCGAACTGGTCGGTCTCTCGGGCAGCGAGAAGAAATACCCCGGCCAGCTGTCCGGCGGCCAGCAGCAACGCGTGGCCCTGGCCCGCGCCCTGGCGCCGTCGCCTTCGCTGTTGTTGCTCGACGAGCCCATGTCGGCACTCGATGCACGTGTTCGCGAGCACCTGTGCACCGAGTTGCGCCAGCTTCAGCGCCAGTTGGGCATCACCACCCTGATGGTGACCCACAACCAGGACGAAGCCATGTTGATGGCCGACCGCATCGCCGTGATGAACAACGGCCAGGTCGAGCAGTACGCCACCCCGCAGGAAATCTACGACCAGCCCGCCACGCCGTTCGTGGCCGAGTTCGTCGGTCAGGGCAACTGGCTGCCCTTCCAGCGCAGCGGCGACAGCCATGCCCAGGTGGGGGGCATGAACATGCGCCTGGCCCCTGGGGCGGTGCACAGCAGCAGCGGTCGACTGTTCTGTCGCCCTGAGGCGATCACCGTCAACCCGGTGGTGCATGAGGAGAACCTGTTCCCGGCCATGGTCCAGGAGATCACCTTCCTGGGTAACCGCTGCCGCATGAGCTTCGAGCTCAAGGCCCTGCCTGGCCATTCGCTGCTGGCGGAGCTGGCGCCAGAGGCCATGCCGCGCCTGGGGTCCCAGGACATCTGGGTGGCCTTGCCGCCGCGCAGCCTGCAGGTCTTTGCCTGAGATGGCCGCGCCCCTGTCCGTCGCGATCCCCCAGGCCAAGTCGGCACCACGCAGTGGTGTCGCTCTGGGCGATCGACTCTTCGTCGTCGGCGGCAAGTGCTTGCTGCTGCTCCTGCTCATCCTCGCCGTGCTGATGCCACTGCTGGCGATCTTCTGGCGTGGCTTCAATGGTGAGGCCGGTCAAGGTGGCGGCCTGGTCGCCGCCCGTGAACTGTTCGCCAGCGAGAACTTCCACTGGCTGTTGGGCAACAGCCTGAAGGTCGCCTTCAGTGTCGCGGCCATTGTCGTGCCGCTGGCCTATCTGTTCGCCTATGCCTTGCAACGCACGCTGATCCCCGCCAAGGGGCTGTGGCGAGGCATCTCGCTGCTGCCGCTGCTGGCGCCGTCGATGCTGCCGGCGATCGCGCTGGTCTACCTGTTCGGCAACCAGGGCCTGTTGCGCGGGCTGCTGACCGATAACGTCTATGGCTTCTGGGGCATCGTGCTGGGCGAGGCGATCTACACCTTCCCCCATGCTTTGATGATCCTGCTGTCGGCTTTGACGTTGGCGGATGCACGTCTGTTCGATGCCGCGTCGAGCATGGGCGCCGGGCCCTGGCGCGCGTTTCGCAGCATCACCTGGCCCGGCACCCGCCAAGCGGTGTTCGCCGCGTTCTGCCTGGTGTTCACCCTGACCATCACCGATTTCGGCGTGCCGGTCGTGGTGGGAGGCGACTATCAAGTGCTGGCGCTGGAAGCTTACAAGGCGGTGGTCGGCCAGCAGCAGTTCGGTCGGGGGGCGTTAATCGGCATGGTGTTGCTGGTGCCCGCGTTGCTGAGCTTTACCGTCGATGCCTGGCTGCGCCGACGCCAGGGCGATGCCATGAGTGGTCGTGCGCAGGTGTTCCAGCCCCAGCCGTCGCGCCGCCGTGATGCGTGCTTCCTGGCCATCGTGCTGCTGGTCTGCGCGGTGCTGTTGCTGGTCATCGGTATGGCGGTGTACTCGTCGTTGGTAAAGTTCTGGCCGTACAACCTGTCGCTGTCGTTCAAGCACTATATGTTCGACGACACCGCCGGTGGCGGCTGGCTGGCGTACCGCAACAGCGTGACCATGGCGCTGGCCACGGCGCTGATCGGCAGCCTCGTGATCTTCACCGGCGCCTACCTGATGGAGAAGACCCAGGGCCAGCGCCTGCTCAACCAGTCCCTGCGCCTGCTGAGCTTCATTCCCATGGCGGTGCCGGGCCTCGTCCTTGGCCTGGGCTATGTGTTCTTCTTCAACCTCAACGGCAACCCATTGCACGTGTTCTATGGCGGCATGGCGCTGCTGGTGGTGTGCACCATCGCCCACTACCTGACCACGGCGCAGATGACCGCGACCACTGCCCTGCGCCAGCTCGACAGTGAGTTCGAAGCCGCCGCGCTATCGCTCAAGGCACCGTTGTACAAGCACTTCATGCGGGTGACCGTGCCGATCTGCCTGCCGGCGCTGCTGGACATCATCCGCTACCTGTTCGTCTCGGCGATGACCACCGTGTCGGCAGCGATCTTCCTGTACAGCCCCGACACCATTCTCGCCGCCGTCGCCGTGTTGAACATGGACGACGCCGGCAATGTGGGCGGCGCCGCCGCCATGTCCACTTTGATCCTGCTGACCAGCGCGACCGCTTCGCTGCTGCTGGCCGGTGCATCCCGCGGCCTGCTGCGCCGCTCCCAGGCCTGGCGCCAGCGTGCGCCCGGCCATTGACCGACTGCCAACCCTGTAAGGAACCGCATCATGTTCAAGCCCCTCGCACTTGTCGCTGCCGTATCCGCCGTGTTCAGCCTGCAGGCTTCGGCCGCCGGGACCCAACTGACGGTCTACACCGCCTTGGAAGCCGAGCAGCTCAAGAGCTACAAGCAGGCCTTCGAGAAGGCCAACCCGGACATCGAGATCAAATGGGTGCGTGACTCCACCGGTATCATCACCGCCAAGCTGCTGGCCGAAAAAGACCGCCCGCAGGCAGACGCGGTGTGGGGCCTGGCTGCCTCCAGCCTGGCCATCCTCGACCAGAACGGCATGCTCGAAGCCTACGCGCCCAAAGACCTGGGCAAGATCTCCCCCAACTACCGCGACGCCGCCAACCCGCCTGCCTGGGTCGGCATGGACGTCTGGGCTGCCACCCTCTGCTTCAACACCGTCGAGGCCGAGAAGCAGGGCCTGAGCAAGCCGGTGAGCTGGCAGGACCTCACCAAGCCTGAGTACAAGGGCAAGATCGTCATGCCGAACCCGGCCTCGTCGGGCACCGGCTTCCTGGATGTCAGTGCCTGGCTGCAGACCTTCGGCGAGCCTCAGGGCTGGGCCTACATGGACGCCTTGCACCAGAACATCGGCCAGTACGTCCACTCCGGGTCCAAGCCGTGCAAGCTGGCTGCGGCCGGTGAGTTCCCGATCGGTATCTCCTTCGAGTACCCGGCCGTGCAGCTCAAGCGCCAGGGCGCGCCGCTGGATATCATCCTGCCCAAGGAAGGCCTGGGCTGGGAAATCGAAGCCACCGCGGTCATCAAGGGCTCGCCGAAGGCCGAGGCCGCCAAGCGCCTGGCCGATTTCTCGGCAAGCCCCGCGGCCATGGAGCTGTACAAGGAAAACTTCGCCGTGCTTGCCGCCCCTGGCATCGCCAAGCCGCAGACCGAGCTGCCGGCAGATTACGAGCAGCGCCTGATCAAAAACGATTTCGCCTGGGCCTCGAAGAACCGCGACGAGATCCTGAGCGAGTGGCGCAAGCGCTATGACGGCAAGTCGGAGAAAGTCGCTCAGCAGTAATCGCGGCTAGTCTCTTGCGAGGGCCGCTTGCCCTCATTCGCGGGTAAACCCGCTGCCACAGGGATGATGCTGAACCTTGTGGCAGCGGGTTTACCCGCGAATGTATTGGTACCTAATTCTGGAGATGAGCAATGCCCACCCCCGAACAGATCATCCATACCACTTTCACCCTCTACGAACGCCACGGCGCCGACGACTACATCGGCGAGGCGATCACCCAGATCGAGCACATGTCCCAGGCCGCCGAATTGGCCATGGCCGAGGGCTTCGACGATGAAGTGGTGTTGGCCGCGTTCTTCCATGACATCGGCCATCTGTGCGGGGAGGGCGCAGGGGACATGGGCGGCTATGGGGTGGTCAGCCACGAGCGGATCGGGGCCGAGTACCTGCGCCGCTGCGGTTTCGGCGAGCGCATGGCCCGGTTGGTGCAGTACCACGTCGAGGCCAAGCGCTACCTGACCTTGCGCCAGCCGGGTTACTACGACCGCCTGAGCGAGGCGAGTCGGCGTACGCTCGAATATCAAGGCGGGGTGATGAGCGATGCCGAGGCCGACGCATTCGAGCAGGACCCGTTGTTCAAGGTCAGTCTGCGCATGCGCGAGTGGGACGAAATGGCCAAGGAGGTCGGGGTACCGGTGATCGACCTGGCGCTGCTCAAGGAAAAGGCCCTGGCGTTGCTCTGACAGACCTCTACGCGGGTAAACCCGCGAAGGGATCTACAAGTCGTTCACCAGGGCTTCGAGTTGCTCCTGCCGCTCGGCCTGATTGACTCGCGCGCCAGGGTTGAGCGTCGACCACTGGGGGTGCGCCCGGGCGCGCTTGAGGGCCTCGGGCAGCTTGCCCTCACGCCAGGCTTTTTCATCCGGCTCGCTTAGGCGGATGCTGTCTTGCGCGGCATGTCCGCGGCTGTCGAGCGCTACCATCAGCTGTTGTTGGCGCAGCGCCAGCAGGCGCAGCACTGTGTCGTCCACGGTCAGTTCGCGCTGGCCTTTGAGCTTGCCCATCAGGCGCGACCCATAGTTGCGCGCCGTTTGCAGTGCGCCACCGGCAATGGCCCCGGCCAGGGCGGCGGCACCCAGGGTCAGGCCACCCACCAGCAGGTCCACGCCAGCCCCGGCGGCAGCCCCGGCCGCCACGCCGCTGCCCAGGCGCACGCCGAGCAGCTTCAAAGTCTCCGGGTTGAACAGGTCATCCCCCCAGCGCCCATCGAGCAAGGGCAGGTCACCGGCATGGGCGTCGTCGCGACGGAAGGCATAGAGCTTGAGCAGTGCTTCGACGCAGCGTTGCTCGCGTTGACGCACCTCATGACGCAGGGTTTCGATGGCTTGGGCTTCGGCGACAGGTTCGGCCTCGACGCTGCGTCGGCAGGCGGCGCAGTCGAGCAGCAACTCGGCGATCAAGCGCTTGGCACTTTGCTGGCGTGCCTTGCGCTGGGCTTGCTGGTCGTCGATCAAGCGTTGCAGGGCGGGGCGGGCGTCCTCGAGCAGCAGGGCCAGGCTCTCGTACAGGCGCCGTTCGCCATCCTCGGGCGGCGCCACGCTGTCGAAGCGCACCAAGGCGTGCAGGCCAAGACGGGCGAGGGCTTCGCGCCACTGCGGCTCGCGATGTTGCTGGCTGGCGACGAAGTTGAGCACGGGCAACAAAGGCTTGCCGCAACTGGCCAGGACCTCCAGCTCATCGCGGTACTTGGCCAGCACCGGCTCGCGGGCATCGATGACATAGAGCCCGGCATCGCTCGCCAGCAGTTGGCGCAGGACCTTGGCTTCCTGTTCGAAACGCTGGCGCGCCTCGCTGCCCTGGAGAAACCGCTCCAGCCGTGCCGGGCCGTCCAGGCGTTCGCCGGGGCGTTCCAGGCGTTCCAGGTAATCGAGCAGGGCGATGGCATCTTCCAGGCCGGGCGTGTCGTACAGCTCCAGCAGCGGCACGCCTTCCACCGACAGCCGCGCGCCCTCCACGTGACGGGTGGTACTGGGCCGGTGGGAGACCTCGCCGAAGCTGACGTCACGGGTCAGGGTGCGCAGCAGGGAGGTCTTGCCGACGTTGGTGTGGCCGACCACGGCCAGCTTCAGGGGCTCAGTCATGGCCGTGCTCCAACCAGGTCATGGGCGAGGTGTCGGCGTGGGGCAGACCGAGGCGATCCAGGGCGTCATGCCAATCACCCAGGCGATCGGCGTCCAGCGGCTCGCCTGGGAGGGCCTGGAGCAGCCAGATGCGTGTGGCCCCTGCGTTACGTGCCAGTTCGGCCAGCAGTGCGAGGCTGCCACGGTCAGGCGAGCGACGGGGGTCGCAGGCGATGGCCAGGCGGGCTGGCGGGAAGCGGCTCAGTTGCTCCAGCAGCTTGTTGCGCGATTCGCGGCTGTCCAGCACGCCCGCGTTGGCCACGGTCTTGGGCAGAATGGGTGGCCAAGGACGCTGGTCATCCAGCTCCAGGCCGACCAGCAGGGCGCCGCCATCCTGAACGCCCAATTGGCCGGCCCGGAACTCGGGCAGGGCGTGAGGCGCGGCGTCCTGCACGCCGAGCCGTTCGCTGCTGGGCATCAACACATCGCGCAGGTGGCTGTAGCCGGGCAGGTTCAGGTCCAGCTTCAAACGCGCGCGACCCTGATGCCAGTGCCACAGGCAGAGCAGGGCGAGCAACAGGCGCGGCAGCAAGCCGTACACCAGCACCACGCCAAGCAACCAGCTGGCCCAGGCCTGGCGTGCCAGGTCGAGCGCGGGCAGGGTGTCGCCGCTGGCGCGGATCAGGGCTTCATCGGGCACCGCGAAGCCCAATAACGAAGGCAGAGCGCCGAGGGTCTGGGTCAGATGGATGAACGATTCTGCGGCGAGCAGGGTGGTTTCCCAGACGAAGCCGTAGCGCCGGGTGGCCAGCAACGCCAGAAGCATGCCCACTGCGGCGACCATTGCCAGCAGCCACAGGCCATGCACCAGCGCGCCGAGCAGCCAGCGGTTGAGCCGTTGGCGTTGTAGCATCACCAGCAAGGCGGGGGCCAGGTGCGCGGCCTGCGCATCGCGGGCCAGGCGTTCGCTGAGCCATAGCCACAGACGGCCAAGGCCTGTGTCGTGCTCGCCGGCCAGCAACAGCCCGGCGGCCCATCCCAGCAGCATCAGCAGGTTCAGCCCCAGCAGGCTGCCCAGGGCCCAGAACACATTCACCGGGCGCTGCCCGTCGCCCAGGGCCGCCAGCCCCAGGCCGGCGCCGCTGAGAACGGCCAGTACCATCAGGGCCAGCAGGGCCAGGCGCGCGCCCTGTTTCCAATGGCGCAGGGCGTGGGTCATACCATCGCGTTCGGCCAGCCACAGCGCGCGCGTTTCGATGCGCGCCGCCAGGTCGCCACCTTGTTGGCGGGCGCGGCGGTTGGCTTCCTGATCCTCCAGGGGGCCGGCCTGTTCCTCGCGCAGGCGCACCGCTTCGGTGAGCCAGCGTTTGTCGAATAGGGTGGGTGCAGTCACGAGCTCTTCCATTGCACAAGTCAGGGCAAAGCATAACCCAGGCGTCGGGTGCTATCCTCGCCACCATGAATACATCACTCCCCCTCAGCCTGATCGCGGCACTCGCCGAGAACCGTGTGATCGGCATCGACAACACCATGCCCTGGCACCTGCCGGGGGACTTCAAGTACTTCAAGGCCACCACCCTGGGCAAGCCCATCATCATGGGGCGCAAGACCTGGGATTCGCTGGGCCGCCCCTTGCCGGGGCGCCTGAACATCGTGGTCAGCCGCCAGCCGGGCCTGCAATTGCAGGGCGCCGAGGTGTTTCCCTCGCTGGAGGCAGCTCGGGTACGGGCCGAGCAGTGGGCGCGGGAACAGGGCGTCGGCGAGCTTATGTTGATCGGCGGGGCGCAGTTGTACGGGCAAGCGCTGGAGAAGGGCTTGGTCAGCCGCATGTACCTGACCCGGGTGGAGCTATCGCCGGAGGGGGATGCGTGGTTCCCTGAGTTCGACAAGGCTCACTGGCGCTTGGTGTCGAGTGAGCCGCAGGCCGAGGAAGGCAAGCCTGCGTATCACTTCGAGGTGTGGGACAAGGTTTGAAACTACCGGGGCTGCTTTGCAGCCCTTCGCGGGTGAACCCGCTCCCGCAAGGATCACCACCAACCCTGTGGGCGCGGATTTACCCGCGAAGCAGTCGCCACGGAGCTAGGAATGGCTCAGTTCGGCATGGGCATCATCGGCCAGCACCTGCTGGTCGGTCTGCTTGAGCAACTGGCTGGTGACTACGCCTGCCGTCATGGAGCCGTTCACGTTCAATGCAGTGCGACCCATGTCGATCAGCGGCTCCACGGAAATCAGCAACGCGACCAGCTCCACCGGCAGGCCCATGGCGGGCAGCACGATCAGCGCAGCGAAGGTCGCGCCGCCGCCCACACCGGCTACACCTGCCGAGCTGAGGGTGACGATGGCCACCAAGGTGGCGATCCACAGTGGGTCGAAGGTATCGATGCCCACCGCAGGCGCGACCATCACTGCCAGCATGGCCGGGTACAGGCCGGCACAGCCGTTCTGGCCGATGGTGGCGCCGAACGAGGCGCTGAAGCTGGCGATGGACGGCGGAACGCCCAGGCGCCGGGTCTGCGCTTCGATGTTCAGCGGGATGCTCGCTGCGCTCGAGCGGCTGGTGAAGGCGAAGGTGAGCACGGGCCAGACCTTGCGCAGAAAGCGCAGCGGGCTGACGCCGGTCGCGGCCAGGATCACGCCATGCACCACGAACATCAGGCCCAGGCCCAGGTACGACACCACCACGAAGCTGCCCAGCTTGAGGATGTCCTCGAGGTTGGAGCTGGCGACCACCTTGGCCATCAGCGCCAGCACGCCGTAGGGAGTGAGCTTCATCACCAGGCGCACCAGGCGCATCACCCAGGCCTGCAGGGTATCGATGGCCGCCAAGGCGCGGTTGCCCTTGTCGGCGTCGTCCTTGATCAGTTGCAAGGCAGCCAGGCCCAGGAACACAGCGAAGATGACCACGCTGATGATCGAGGTCGGCTTGGCCCGCGCCAGGTCACCCACCGGGTTGGTGGGGATGAACGACAGCAGCAACTGCGGGATGTTGAGGTCGGCGACCTTGCCCGCGTAGTCGCTGTGGATGGTTTGCAGCCGCGTGGTTTCCTGGGCGCCGGCCACCAGGCCGTCGGCGCTCAGGCCGAAGAGGTTGGTCAGGGTGATGCCGATCAGCGCCGCGATCGCGGTGGTCAGCAACAGGATGCCGATGCTCAGCACGCTGATCCGGCCCAGGGACGATGCGTTGTGCAGGCGAGCCACGGCGCTGAGGATCGAGGCGAAGATCAGCGGCATCACGATCATCTGCAACAGGCCCACGTAACCGTTGCCGACCAGGTCGAGCCAGGCGATCGTCGCCTTGAGTACCGGATGGCCCGCGCCATAGAGCGTGTGCAGCACCAGACCGAACGATACGCCCAGCACCAGGCCGAGCAGGACTTTCCGGGCCAGGCTCCAGTCGGTACGGCGGGTTTGCGAAAGGCCCAGTAACAAGACCACGAAGGCCAGCAGGTTGAGTGACAACGGCAGGTTCATTGAAGCTCCAGGGTAAAGCACAAGAGGCATCGCCTCTGATTGAGCGATTGCGAACGCAAATGCTAACAGCCTGAAAACAAACGAATTTATACCCAAATCGAATGTGCTTAGTCGTTTCTGGAATATAAAGGCGTCGCACCTGGAACATCACGTGGCGCGTGGAGAAGGTTCGACGTCGCTGTCGGGCCCTTGTAGTGGCGGGGGTTTGTCTAGCGTTGCAGGTCCACTGTTCAGGAGAACTTGCAATGAAGTCTGCTCCGAAAGTACTCGCGGCGGGCCTGGCCCTGCTGCTGAGCGTCGAGACCTGGGCCACCGAGCTCAAGCACTGGCCCGCAGAGGCCGCCAAGCAGTTGGACAGCATGATCGCCGCCAATGCCAACAAAGGTAACTACGCGGTGTTCGACATGGACAACACCAGTTACCGCTTCGACCTGGAAGAGTCCCTGCTGCCGTTCATGGAAAACAAAGGGCTGATCACCCGCGACAAGCTCGACCCCTCCCTGAAGCTGATCCCGTTCAAGGACACCGCTGATCACAAGGAGAGCCTGTTCAGTTACTACTACCGCCTCTGCGAAATCGACGACATGGTCTGCTATCCCTGGGTGGCCCAGGTGTTTTCAGGCTTCACCCTCAAGGAACTGAAGGTGCAAGTCGATGAGCTGATGGCCTCCGGCAAGCCGATCCCGACCACCTATTACGACGGCGACCAGGTCAAGCAGATGGAGGTGCAGCCGCCGAAGGTCTTCACCGGGCAGACAGAGCTGTACAACAAGCTGATGGAAAACGGGATCGACGTGTACGTGATCTCCGCAGCGTCCGAGGACTTGGTGCGCATGGTCGCCTCGGACCCCAAGTACGGCTACAACGTCAAACCGCAAAACGTGATTGGCGTCAGTCTGTTGCTCAAGAACCGCACCACCGGGCAGTTGACCACGCCTCGCAAGCAGATCAGCGAAGGCAACTACGACGCCAAGGCCAATCAGGAGCTGGAGCTGACACCCTACCTGTGGACTCCGGCCACCTGGATGGCAGGTAAACAGGCCGCCATCCTCACCTACATCGACGAATGGAAAAAGCCCGTGCTGGTCGGCGGCGACACCCCCACCAGCGATGGCTACATGCAGTTTCACAGCGTCGATGTGAACAAGGGCGGCATCCATCTATGGGTCAACCGCAAGGCCAAGTACATGGACCAGATGAACGGGATGATCGCCAAGAACGCAGCGGCCCAGGCCAAGGAAGGGCTGCCGGTGACGGCGGACAAGAACTGGGTGATCGTGACGCCGGAGCAGATTCAGTAGCTCCTGTGTTGCTTGATTGGATTCGCGGTTAAACCCGCTCCCACAAAAAAACCGGCGCACGGGGCGCCGGTTTTTTTATGCCTTCAGGCCTTAAAGCCCTTCGAGCATCGCCTTGTTGCGCACAGCGCCTTTATCGGCGCTGGTGGCCAGCAGGGCGTAGGCCTTCAAGGCGGTGGTCACCTTGCGTGGGCGGGCTTCGGCAGGCTTCCAGCCTTTCTTGTCCTGCTCGATGCGACGGTGCGCCAGTTCCTCGTCGCTGACCAACAGGTTGATGGTGCGGTTAGGGATGTCGATGAGGATCTTGTCGCCGTCGCGCACCAGGCCGATGGCGCCGCCTGCAGCGGCTTCCGGCGAGGCGTGGCCGATCGACAGGCCCGAGGTGCCGCCAGAGAAGCGGCCGTCGGTGAGCAGGGCGCACGCTTTGCCCAGGCCCTTGGACTTGAGGTACGAAGTCGGGTACAGCATCTCCTGCATGCCCGGACCGCCTTTGGGGCCTTCATAGCGAATGATCACCACATCGCCGGCCTTCACTTCGTCGGCCAGGATGCCGCGCACGGCGCTGTCCTGGCTTTCGAAAATCTTCGCGTTGCCTTCGAACACCAGGATCGAGTCATCGACACCGGCGGTCTTCACCACGCAGCCGTCCAGGGCGATGTTGCCGTACAGCACCGCCAGGCCACCTTCCTGGGAGTAGGCGTGCTCGACGCTGCGGATGCAGCCTTCGGCGCGGTCGGCGTCCAGGGTGTCCCAACGGGTCGATTGGCTGAAGGCGGTCTGGGTCGGGATGCCGGCAGGGCCTGCCTTGAAGAAGGTGTGTACCGCTTCGTCATCGGTTTGGGTGATGTCCCACTTGGCGATGGCTTCTTCCATGCTGCGGCTGTGCACGGTCGGCAGGTCGGTGTGCAGCAGGCCGCCGCGGGCCAGTTCGCCGAGGATGCTGATGATGCCGCCGGCGCGGTGCACGTCTTCCATGTGGTACTTCTGGATGTTCGGCGCCACCTTGCACAACTGCGGGACTTTACGCGACAGGCGATCGATGTCGCGCAGGTCGAAGTCCACCTCCGCTTCCTGGGCGGCGGCCAGCAGGTGCAGGATGGTGTTGGTCGAGCCGCCCATGGCGATGTCCAGGGTCATGGCGTTCTCGAACGCCTTGAAGCTGGCGATGCTGCGCGGCAGGACGGACGTGTCGTTCTCGCCGTAGTAGCGTTTGCACAGCTCGACGATGGTGCGGCCAGCGGTCAGGAACAGCTGTTCGCGGTCGGCGTGGGTGGCCAGGGTGGAGCCGTTGCCCGGCAGGGCGAGGCCCAGGGCTTCGGTCAGGCAGTTCATCGAGTTGGCGGTGAACATGCCGGAGCACGAACCGCAGGTCGGGCAGGCGCTACGCTCGTACTCGGCGACTTTCTCGTCGCTGGCGCTGGAGTCGGCGGCGATGACCATGGCGTCGACCAGGTCCAGGCCGTGGCTGGCCAGCTTGGTCTTGCCGGCTTCCATCGGGCCACCGGAGACGAAGATCACCGGGATGTTCAGGCGCAGGGCGGCCATCAGCATGCCGGGGGTGATCTTGTCGCAGTTGGAGATGCACACGATGGCGTCGGCGCAGTGGGCATTGACCATGTATTCCACGGCGTCGGCGATGATCTCGCGGCTCGGCAGGGAGTACAGCATGCCGTCATGGCCCATGGCGATGCCGTCGTCGACCGCGATGGTGTTGAATTCCTTGGCCACGCCTCCGGCGCGTTCGATTTCGCGGGCGACCAGCTGGCCCAGGTCCTTCAGGTGCACGTGGCCTGGGACGAACTGGGTGAACGAGTTGGCGATGGCGATGATCGGTTTCTTGAAGTCTTCGTCCTTCATCCCGGTGGCGCGCCACAGGGCACGAGCGCCGGCCATGTTGCGGCCCTGGGTGGAAGTCTTGGAACGATAATCAGGCATGAAGCACTCCTGGCGGCTTAATCAGGTCACAAAATGGGGAGTGAGCTTGTCTTTCCTTTGCGCCGAAGGCCGGTTGCCGCTGGCACGGATGAGGCCGAAAGCGTCACGGGATCGCCGTGTGCTCGACCAGAGCTCATAAACCCGCCGGGGATGTCTGGCGATGAATAGGCCGATTCTACACCGCTGGCGCGGCGAGGGAATGGTTCAGGTACAGGTGGTACGTTTTGAGCTTGGAGCTACGAGCTTGGAACTACAAGCTGCAAGACGGGTGCGGTGAGGCTACCCTCTTGCAGCTTGCAACGGTCAGCTGTTGGGCAGCAGGCGGCAGGTGATGCTCTTGATGTAGCGGGTCTCGGGGATCGCTGGGTGCACGGGGTGGTCTGGGCCTTGGCCGCCGCGCTCGAGCAACTGCAGGTTGCGGTCCAGGTGGCGGGCGCTGGTCAGCAGGATGTTGTGCAGGTCGTCCTCGGGCAGGTGCATCGAGCAGGAGGCGCTGACCAAGATGCCATCCTTGGTGAGCATGCGCATGGCTTGCTCGTTCAGGCGACGATAGGCAGCCTCGCCGTTTTTCAGGTCCTTCTTGCGTTTGATGAAGGCGGGTGGGTCGGCGATGATCACGTCGAAGCGTTCCTCGGCGGCCTTGAGCTCGCGCAGGGCCTCGAACACGTCGCCTTCGATGCAGGTCAGCTTCTCGCTGATACCGTTGAGCGCTGCGTTGCGCTCGACGCCGTCGAGGGCGAAGCCCGAGGCATCGACGCAGAACACTTCGCTGGCGCCGAACACACCGGCCTGCACGCCCCAGCCACCGATGTAGCTGAACAGGTCCAGTACACGCTTGCCCTTGACGTACGGGGCCAGGCGCGCGCGGTTCATGCGGTGGTCGTAGAACCAGCCGGTCTTCTGGCCATCACGCACAGGCGCTTCGAACTTCACGCCGTTCTCCTGTAGCGGGACCCAGTCCGGGACTTCCCCGTAGACCGTCTCGACATAACGTTCCAGACCTTCGGCATCACGGGCGGCGGAGTCGTTCTTGAACAGGATGCCGCTGGGCTTGAGCACCTGCACCAAGGCGGCGATCACATCGTCCTTGTGTGCCTCCATGGTGGCCGAGGCCAGTTGGACCACCAGCATGTCGTAGAAGCGGTCCACCACCAGGCCCGGCAGCAGGTCGGAATCGCCGTAGACCAGGCGGTAGCAGGGCTGGTCGAACAGACGCTCGCGCAGGGAAAGGGCCACATTGAGGCGGTGAACCAGCAGCGACTTGTCCAGGGGCAGCTTGGCGTCACGGGACAGCAGGCGTGCACAGATGAGGTTGTTCGGGCTCATGGCCACCACGCCCAAGGGCTTGCCGTTGGCGGCTTCGAGGATGGCCTGCTGACCGGCCTTCAGGCCTTGCAGCGGGGTTGCGGCAACATCGACTTCATTGCTGTAGACCCACAGGTGGCCGGCGCGCAGGCGGCGGTCGGCATTGGCTTTGAGG
This sequence comes from Pseudomonas guariconensis, assembly GCF_040822035.1. Lineage (NCBI taxonomy): Bacteria > Pseudomonadati > Pseudomonadota > Gammaproteobacteria > Pseudomonadales > Pseudomonadaceae > Pseudomonas > Pseudomonas guariconensis. Next base: position 307,014 of record NZ_CP162012.1, read on the forward strand.
CGAAGGCTGGGCAGGGACATGACGTCGCTCCGGGAAAAAAGAGCGGGATTATAGCGTGTTGGCCATACGCTGAGCGTTGCCCCGTCGGTTTTCCGCTGCCCGGACAGGCGCTTTTTCGGGTCAACCCCTCCCACAGGGTTCAGTGGTGCCCAGCGACACCGCTTAGCCTGTGGGTACGGGGTTGCCCGCGTCTCAGGCCAGCGCCTTGACCAGCTGTTCGCTGAATGCCGGAATGTCGTCGGGCTTGCGGCTGGTGATCAGGTTGCCATCGACCACCACTTCTTCGTCGACCCACTCGCCGCCAGCGTTGCGGATGTCGTCCTGCAGGGTCTTGTAACTGGTCAACCGGCGCCCCTTGGCCAGGCCACAAGAGACCAGCAGCCAGGCGCCATGGCAGATCACGGCGAGCGGCCTGCGGGCCGAATCATGGCTTTTCACCAGCTTCTGGGCAGCCGGGATGATCCGGATGGTATCGGAGTTCTGCACACCGCCTGGCAGCACCAGGGCGTCGTACAGGTCCAGGCTGGCGCCTTCGAAGGTGGCGTCCACGGCGAACTCATCAGCGGGCTTGTCATGGTTCCAGCCGCGCACCGTGCCTTCCTTGTCGCTCAGGATATCGACCACCGCGCCGTTGCGTTCCAGGGCCTCGCGTGGGCCGGTCAATTCCACCTGCTCGAAGCCATCGGTGACCAAGAAAGCCACGCGCTTGCCGTTCAGTATTGCACTCATGGGAGGTTCTCCTTTGAGGGTGGGTCTTGAGAGTGCAGGCCAGTGGCGTGGGGGAAAGTTCCGGCGCAGTTCGCCAGTGGTGGGTGCCCTGCCGGGCGGAGGACGGTAGAATTCGCCGTCCTCAATGTATGTGTGCACCATGTCCCAGGAACTCAGTCCCGAACAGATCCAGCAGGTCCTGCAAGGAATCAGCATCGCGCCGCAACCGCAGATCATGGTCGATCTGCAGTTCGAGCAGTACATGCCAGACCCGGACCTGGACACCATCTGCCGGCTGATCGCCCAGGATCCGGGGCTCTCGGGGGCCTTGCTCAAACTGGTGAATTCCCCGCACTTCGGGCTGGCCGACAAGGTCGGTTCGATCCAGCGCGCCGTGGCGCTGTTGGGCAGCGGTTCGATCATCAACCTGATCAACGCCTTGTCGATCAAGGGCGAGATGAGCGATGAAACCATCGTCACGCTCAATCGCTTCTGGGACACCGCCCAGGACGTGGCCATGACCTGCCTGACCCTGGCCAGGCACACCGACATCCCGGCCGTGGACGAGGCCTATACCCTGGGCTTGTTCCATGATTGCGGCGTGCCGCTGATGCTCAAGCGCTTCCCCGACTACATGAGCGTGCTGGAAACCGCCTATGCCCAGGCCAGCGAGCAGACGCGGGTGGTGGACACCGAAAACCGCATGTTCAACACCAACCATTCGGTGGTGGGTTACTACACCGCCAAGTCCTGGCGCCTGCCGGAGCACATCACGGCGGCCATCGCCAATCATCACAATGCCCTGGCAGTGTTTCGCGACGACGCTTCGGGCGATACTCGACTGAAGAACCTGCTCGCGGTGTTGAAGATGGCCGAGCACATCTGCGCCTCTTACCGGGTACTGGGCAACCAGGCCGAAGACCATGAGTGGCAGGTGGTCGGGCCCTTGGTGCTCGACTACATCGGCCTGTCGGAGTACGACTTCGAGCACCTCAAGCAAACCATTCGCGAATTGGGCGGACACTGAAAGACCATGCCGGAACTACCTGAAGTCGAGACTACCCGGCGCGGTATCGCGCCTTACCTGGAAGGTCAGCGGGTCAGCCGCGTGGTGGTGCGTGACCGGCGCCTGCGCTGGCCGATCCCTGAGGACCTGGATGTGCGTCTTTCCGGGCAGCGCATCGTCACCGTTCAGCGGCGCGCCAAATACCTGTTGATCAATGCCGAGGTCGGCACCTTGATCAGCCACCTGGGCATGTCGGGCAACCTGCGCCTGGTGGAGCAGGGCTTGCCGGTGGGCAAGCACGAGCACGTAGACATCGAACTGGAATCGGGGCTAGCCCTGCGCTACACCGACCCGCGTCGTTTCGGCGCGATGCTCTGGAGCCTGGACCCGTTCAATCATGAGTTGCTCATGCGTCTGGGGCCGGAGCCGCTGACCGACCTGTTCGATGGCGAGCGGTTGTTCCAGTTATCCCGCGGGCGGAGCATGGCGATCAAGCCGTTCATCATGGATAACGCCGTGGTGGTGGGGGTGGGTAACATCTACGCTACCGAGGCGCTGTTCGCGGCCGGCATCGACCCGCGGCGCGAGGCCGGCGGCGTCTCTCGGGCGCGTTATGTGAGGCTGGCGATCGAGATCAAGCGGGTGCTGGCAGCGGCGATCGAGCAGGGCGGCACGACACTGCGCGACTTCATCGGAGGCGACGGGCAGCCGGGATACTTCCAGCAGGAGTTGTTCGTGTATGGCCGCGGGGAACAGCCGTGCAAGGTCTGCGGCACGACGCTCAGGGAAGTGAAGCTGGGGCAGCGGGCCAGCGTTTACTGCCCGCGCTGCCAGCGCTGATCATGATTGGGATCGCCTCATGGGCCTTCGCGGGTGAACCCGTCGCCACAGGTTACTGGTGGTCTTAAGAGCACCGCAGAATCTGTGGGTGCGGGTTCACCCGCGAAGAAGTGCGAAACCCTTGCCGAGCGCTTCAAGCCTTGCCGGTGATCCGCTTGTACTTTTCCATCAGCTCGTCGTGGGTCTCCGGGTGAGCTTCATCCAGAGGGATGCAGTCGACCGGGCAGACCTGCTGGCACTGCGGCTCGTCGTAATGACCTACGCACTGGGTGCACAGGTTCGGGTCGATCACATAGATCTCTTCGCCTTGGGAGATAGCGGCGTTCGGGCACTCGGGTTCGCAGACGTCGCAGTTGATGCAATCGTCGGTGATGATCAGGGACATGGGGGCTCCGGCCGGGGCTCTTGGCCCGGGCATGTATCAAACCAGTGGGCACAATTGTGCCGCATTCGCGCCCGCAGTGCACGCTGGCGCGATGATCAGGCGGTGGGTGTCACTTCTTGAAGCGTAGGGTCAGCGCCTCGGCCACCACCGGGTGGACGAATTTGCTGATGTCGCCACCCAGGGCGGCGATTTCCCGGACCAGGGTCGAGGAAATGAACGAGTAGCGCTCCGACGGCGTCAGGAACAGGCTTTCGACGTCCGGCGCCAGTTGCCGGTTCATGTTGGCCAGCTGGAACTCGTACTCGAAGTCCGAGACTGCACGCAGGCCGCGCAGGAAGACATTGGCACCTTGCTCCTTGGCGAAATGCGCCAGCAGGCTCGAGAAACCGATGACCTCGACATTGGGCAGGTGCTTGGTGACCTCACGGGCCAGCTCCACGCGTTGCTCCAGCGGGAACAGCGGGTTTTTCTTCGGGCTGGCGGCGACTGCGATGATCACGTGATCGAACAGACGCGAGGCGCGCTCGACCAGATCGCCGTGGCCTTTGGTAATGGGGTCGAAAGTACCCGGGTACAACACTCGGTTCATCGCGTCATCCTGGCTGGAGTGCGTTGGGGAGTCGGATGGTAGCGCAGCGACTGCTGCCCGGCCAAGTCGCGCGGCCGAATGAGGGCACTATAGACAGCCAGGCCGTTCGTTGTCATGCGCCCCGTGCCAGGCGGGTGGCCAGGGCGTCGCTGAGCCGGGCGGCGAGGGCGTAGACCGACAGTTGCGGGTTGGCGCCAATGCTGGTGGGGAACAGCGAGCCGTCGTGGATCGACAGGTTCTCCAACTGGTGGTGCCGCCCCAGGCTGTCGCACACGGCCTGGCGTGGATCCTCGCCAAGGGCGCAGCCGCCCATTACGTGGGCACTGCCTAGGCGCGTGCGAAACGGCTCCAGGCGCAATTCGTCGATCAACGCCTGCGCCTGGGGCAGGTCTGTGGTGTAGCGGGCATCGCTGTGCACCGGTATCACTTGGGTAGCGCCGGCGGCGAACTGGATGCGCGCCATGCTCAAGTAGGCCCGGCGCAGGCCATCGCGCAAGTAGTCGGTGATGGGATAATCGAGCACCGGCGAGCCGTCGCCGCGCAGCTCCACCTGGCCGCCCTGACTCTCGGGGTGGAAACCATCGCGCAGCAACGCCAGCATGACATGGGTATGTGGCAACGCGGCCATGCGCCGGGCGCTTTCCTGGCCATGGGCGCCCAGCAGCGTGCTTGCCAGCGCCGGATGCAGCGGGGGCACTTCGAGTTTGAAGCCGATCGGCCCATCGACGCCGTCGCGCCACTGGAATTGGTCGCTGTAGATGGACTGAGGCGCGCCATAGAACGGATCGATGCGCTCATCGAACAAGGCCGCGCTGAAATTGACCAGGTGCAGGAAGGTGCGCTTGCCCAGCCGTCGGTGCGGGTCGGGCGCCTCGGAGCGCAGCAGCAGGGCTGGGCTGTTGATGCCGCCGCCAGCCAGTACATAGTGCCGTGCGCGGATCCGTACCTGGTACCCGGTCGGCTCCACGCCCCGGCGGTCCAGGGCCTGGCACAGCAGTTGGGTGATGCGCCTGCCGTCATGTTCGAATCGCTGCGCACGGGCCAGATAGAGCAGCTCGCCGTGGTTGTCGAGGGTGGTGGGAATGCTGGTCACCAGCATCGATTGCTTGGCGTTGACCGGGCAACCCATGCCGCAGTAGCCCAAATTCCAGCAGCCGCGCACATTGCGCGGAATCACTGCCCAGCGGTAGCCGAGCACTTCGCAGCCCCGGCGCAGCACGTCGTTGTTGGGGTTAGGCGGCAGGGCCCAGGGGCTGATACCCAGGCGTTGCTCGATGCGCTCGAACCAAGGGTGCAGGTCTTCGCTGGCGAGCCCTTTGACGCCGTGCTCCCGGGCCCAGTGCTCGAGGGTTTGCTCAGGGGTGCGGAAACTGGAGGTCCAGTTGACCAAGGTGGTACCGCCCACGGCGCGCCCTTGGAGGATGGTGATGGCGCCATCCTTGCTCATGCGCCCGAGCCCTTCCTGGTACAACTGGGCGTAGGCCTCGTTTTCCTGCAGGTGGAAATCGCTGCTGGTCTTGAGCGGGCCTTCCTCGATCAACAGCACCTTGAAGCCTGCGGCGCTGAGCAGCTCTGCGCTGGTGGCGCCGCCAGCACCACTGCCAATCACGGCGATGTCGGCCTCCAGCGTCAGGTCCTGGTCCAGACGTGAACCATCGTAGGTGATCCAGCCTCGGGCGAGGCCTTGGCGAAACGGGTCGGCGACAGGCATGGGCAAGCCTCTTGGTCAGATCTTCGGTGGGCCGGGATAGCCGCAGGCCGCCCAGGCCTCGGGGCGTTCGTACCAGGCCATGAGCAGCAGTTGCAGCAGCGAGGCGTGGCCCATGCGCAGCATGTCCAGCGAACTGTCGCGCCAGCGTCGCAGGAAGGTGTTCACCTGGGCGCTGCTGGCGTTTTCCCAACTGCCCCAGATGCCCGTCAATGGTCCACGGGTCAGCGGCAGGCTGAGCACGTCGAACAACTGGCGGGTGAGTTTGAGCATTTCAGGCGAGAGCGCTGCCAGCTTGTGATCCAGGCTGTGCAGTACCAGTGCGTCGCTGGCCTGAGTGCCGGCGAGCACCACCGGAATCACCGCAGCCAGCATCGGCAAGTCGTCTTCGCGTAGCACCGAGAAACCTGCAGCGGATGTCTGCGGCGCACAGCCGACCAGGCTGGCGGTGCTCAAGAAAACGCTGGCACCCAGGCTGAACCGAAGCAGGTCTCGGCGGTGCATGGCATCCCCTCGCTCAACGGATGAACAGCTTGAAAATCAGGCGCTGCAAGGCTTTGCCATAGGGAGGGTAGATCAGCCGGGCGGTGTTGAGGCGTTGCTTGGCCAACACCGCCTTGGCCTTGCTGAAGGTCAGGAAGCCTTCATGACCATGGTAGTGGCCCATGCCCGAGGGGCCGACGCCGCCAAAGGGAAGATCATCTTGGGCCACATGCAACAGCGTGTCGTTCAGGCACACGCCGCCGGAATGGGTGTTGCGCAGCACGTGGGCCTGCTCGGCGCGGTCGTAGCCGAAGTAGTACAGCGCCAGGGGCCTCGGGCGCTGGTTGATGTAGGCCAGGGCCTGATCGAGGTTGTCGTATGGCACCAGGGGCAGCAAGGGGCCGAAGATCTCGTCCTGCATCACCTGCATGTCGTCATTCACCGCCATCAGCACGTGAGGGGGCAGGCGACGACCCTGGCGGGGCTCGTCGGCATACAGGTCGAGCACCCGGGCGCCCTTGTCGCGGGCATCGGTGAGCAGCCGCTCCAGGCGTTGCAGTTGCCGGGTGTTGATGATGGCGCTGTAGTCGGGGTTGTCGGCGATGCGCGGGTACAGACGGCGCATGGCGCGTTGGTAGGCTTCGGCGAAGGCGTCGAGGCGCTCGCGAGGAACCAGCACATAGTCAGGGGCGACGCAGGTCTGGCCGGCATTGAGACCTTTGCCGAAAGCGATGCGCTCGGCGGCGGTTTCCAGCGGCACACTGGCGCAGACGATGGCCGGCGACTTGCCGCCCAGTTCCAGGGTCACCGGGGTGAGGTTGGTGGCGGCAGCCAGCATGACTTGTCGACCCACGCTGGTGGACCCGGTGAACAGCAGGTGGTCGAAAGGCAGGCGCGCGAAGGCCTGGCCGACTTCGACCTCGCCGAGCACGACGCTGACCAAGTCCGCCGGGAACACGCGCTCGAGCAGGGTCTTGAGAGCCTTCCCGCTGGCCGGTGAGGCCTCGCTGAGCTTGAGCATCACCCGGTTGCCGGCGGCCAAGGCGCAGGTCAACGGCCCGATCGCCAGTAACAAGGGGTAGTTCCACGGCACGATGACCCCGACCACGCCCAGCGGTTGATAGAGCACCTGGGCGCTGGCCGGTTGGAAGGCCAGGCCGACCGTGCGTCGCGAAGGTTTCATCCAGCGTTGCAGGTGACGCTCGGCATGACGCAGGCCTTGGATCGACGGCATCAGCTCGGCGAGCAGGGTTTCGTCGGCGCTGCGGCCATCGAAGTCTCGGTCGATCGCCTCGATCAGCGATTGCTGGTTTTGCAGCAGCGCTTCGCGCAGGCTCCGGAGCCATTGCCGACGTTGGGCCGCCGGCGGCATGGGATTGTTTGCGAAGGCTTGGCGCTGGGCATCGAACAACGCGGGCAGGTCGAGGTCGGAATGCACTGGAAGCTGAGTGATCGGCGAGGTCATGGCTGCTCCGCTGGGGTGCTCGGTGGCTAGAGCATATACTCTAATCCGTTGCCTGGACATTCAATTAAGGTGTGCCGTCTTGAAAATTTACCGACAGTGCGGACTCGTCTGCCTGCCGTCCACCCTGCCGGACTTTTCGCAGGTAAACCCGTTCCCACGGACCCCCGCGCCCGCAGCACCGTGCATTGCCTGGTCGATACGCCGTAAGATGAACCATCAACGAACCTGGAGCTGAGCATGGCCCCGCGCATGAAGACTCGCGAGCGCATCGTGCAGAACAGCCTGGAGCTGTTCAATCAACAGGGCGAACGTAGCGTCAGCACCAACCACATCGCCGCGCATATGGAAATTTCGCCCGGCAACCTCTACTACCACTTCCCCAACAAGCAGGCGATCATCGCCGTGCTCTTCAACCAATACGAAGAGCTGGTAGACAGCTTCCTGCGTCCGCCACAGGGGCGTGTCGCCACGGTCGAGGACAAACGTTTCTACCTCAAGGCCTTGCTGGCGGCCATGTGGAACTACCGATTCCTGCACCGGGACCTCGAGCACCTGCTCGACAGCGACCCGGAACTGGCTGCCCGTTACCGCCGTTTTTCCCAGCGTTGCCTGCAGCAGGGCCAGGCGATCTACCGGGGCTTCGTCGATGCTGGCATTCTTGCGATGGATGCCGCGCAGGTCGAATCGTTGACCATCAATGCCTGGATCGTGCTGACATCCTGGGTACGTTTTCTCAGTACTACACGCGAACATTCCGCGCATCTGGGAGAAGAAGCCTTCAAGCGTGGTGTCTACCAGGTGCTGGTGCTCGAACTGGGCTTCGTCACTGCCAGCGCGCGTGCCGCCGTGGATGCCCTCTGCGAGGAGTTCCACGTTCCGTTCAACCAGGCCCTGGAGCAGTGACCCCGGGCTTTCGTGCTATCGATCAGGAGATTGTCATGCCTCTTGCGCAATTGATCACCCCAACGCAGCTGGCCGAGCGCCTGGGCGCGCCTGGGTTGGTGATCCTCGACTGTCGCTTTGCCCTGGAAGATGTGGACTACGGCCAACGCAGCTACGCCCTCGGGCATATCGCCGGCGCGCACTTCGCGGATCTGGAGCGAGACCTGAGCGGGCCGGTGGTCAAGGGCGTGACGGGCCGTCACCCGTTGCCGGATCCGCAACGGCTGGTCGAGCGCCTGCGTGAGTGGGGGATGGACAACGACAGTCAGGTGGTGCTTTACGACGACGGCCCGGGCGCCTTCGCTGCCCGCGCTTGGTGGCTGCTGGCCTGGCTGGGCAAACGCGAGGGGGTGTCGATTCTCGACGGAGGCCTGAAGGCCTGGCACGCCGCGCATCAGCCGCTGAGCCTGGACCCTCCGGCCAAGCGTGAGGGCACCTTCACCGGTGCGCCGGACATGAAACTGGTGATCGACGCCGAGCATCTGGCCAAGGGGTTGGGCAATCCAGAAATGACTCTGATCGATGCCCGTGGCCTGCCGCGTTTTCGCGGTGAGGTCGAGCCGATCGACCCAGTGGCCGGGCATATTCCCGGGGCTCAGTGCGCGGCCTTCACCGACAACTTGGGGCCGGATGGGCACTTTTTGCCGGCCGAACAGCTCAAGCAGCGTTTTGCCCAGAAACTGGCAGGGCGGGCGCCAGAACAGTTGGTGGCCTACTGCGGATCGGGCGTGACCGCCTGCCACAACTTGTTCGCCCTGGCATTGGCGGGGTACCCGCTAGGCAGACTCTACGCCGGGTCGTGGAGCGAGTGGATCAACGACCCTGGCCACGGTGTGGCAACCGGTGATTGACGCCACCTGAGGAAAGCGGGGGCGTGATACAGGCCAATCCCTTCGACGATCAAGCCCCCTGCACCAACCACTGCGGAATCCTGCGCTCCAGGTAATACCCTGGATTGCGCAGGCTGCCTTCCACGAAGCCCACGTGGCCACCTCTGCTGTGCAGTTCCAGATGCGTGTCGCGCGCCAGTTCACTCGCAGTCGGCAGGCTATGGTCGAAGACGAAAGGGTCGTCGCTGGATTGGATGATCAGCGTCGGGGTGCGGTTTTCGCCCAAGTAGTAGCGACTCGACGAGCGCCGGTAGTAGTCGTAGGCATCGCTGAAGCCGTTCAGGGGCGCGGTGACCTTGCCGTCGAAGTCCCAGAAGTTGCGTAGGTTGCGCAATGACCCGAGCCGTTCCAGTTCGGCCAGCCGCTCCACATGGCCGTTGTCGCGAAAGTGCCGCTGTTTTCGTTGCACATAGGCCAGCAATTCGCGCATGAAATGCGCTTGGTAGACCTTCGAGAAACCCATCCCGATACGGTCTGCGCTTTGGTCCAGGCGAAACGGTACCGATACTGCGACTGCCGCTTGCAGTTGGCTGGCCGAGCCGCTTTCCCCCAGATACTTGAGCAACACATTGCCGCCCAGCGAATACCCCACCGCATAGAGCGGTGCCAAGGGTCGCTGGACACGCAAGTGACGGATGGTCTCGGCCAGGTCCTCGCTGGCGCCGGAGTGGTAGCTGCGCGTCAATAGGTTGGGCTCGCCCGAGCAGCCTCGCCAGTTCACTGCGACACTGGCCCAGCTATGGGCCTGCAGGGCCTGCTGCAGGCCTTTGACATAGGGCGAGTGGGACGAGCCGGTCAGGCCATGGAGCACTAGGACCACGGGTGCGTTGACCTGATTGGGGCCAAGCCAGTCGAGGTCGAGAAAATCTCCATCGGAAAGCCACATTCGCTCGCGGGTGCGATGCAACTCGGGCGTTTTACGCCAGAGCGGGCCCCACAAGGTTTGCAGATGCGGATTGGAGAGGCCGATGGCGGGCGTGAACTGGGCGATAGGACTTGGCATGCTGGACAACTCGTCATGTGCTCGCCTAGCTTGCCATGAAGCGCCTCTTCAGGGGTTGCCCTATACGCCTATGGTCGGTGGCTCGGGCAACGGCTGCTGATCGACGGCAGGGCCAAGGGTGGCGAAGAAAGCCTTTTTTATATCGAGCCAGCCCCGAGCGGCTTGTCGAATGCCCTCGGGTGTCAAGGCTGCGAGTTTCTCCTGGTAGCTCGCCAGATGATTGGCTGGCAGCCCCTGATGGCTGAATGCTGCCAACCCGTTTGCCAGCACCGCATTGTCGGCCATGCCACGCATCAGCTTGCCCGCCAGCTGGTTCAGGGCCAGGTCGCACTCGGCCTGGGTGGGCCCATGGGCGATGAAGCATTCAAGCACGTTCGATACCAGGACCCTGGAGGCATCCCGGTATTCAGGTGCGATATCCCAGCTCACCTGCCACAGGCATCCCGCATCCATCGGTTCTAATACAGCATAGATGCTGTAGGTCAGCGCGCGACGTGTGCGCAGCTCGGCGGTCAATCGGGACTCGAACCCCGCTCCCAGGATTTCAGTGGCCATGAGCAGGGCTGGGTAATCCTCGTCCTTTGGCCAGACATGCAGCGGGAGTGTCAGCAGCACCTGAGTGCTGGCGCCTGGACGCTCAAGATGCAGGGGACCAGCGGCAGATACTGGCAGCGCTGGCGGAGGCACGGCGGCCCACTGCTGCGGCAGTGCCTGGGTAAGATCGTTTACCAGCGCTTGGGCCTCTTCACGGGACAGATCGCCAACCAGGCCGATGTCGAGATTGTTGGCGGAGTAGGCTTGTCGATGGAAGGCGCGTACATCGTCTGGCGTCAGGGAGCCCAGGCCATCGAGTGTTCCGGCCAGTGGGGTGGCATAGGGATGACCTGCGAGCAATTGCTCCATCGTGGCGTCGAACAACCGTGCATGCAGAGGCTGGAGGCTGCTTTGCTGTGCACCGACAAGGCGCGCGCTGATCTTGGCGACATCTTCTGGGCGCAAGGCAGGCCGGGCGACCATCTCGGTGATCAAGCGCAAGGCGCAAGCGCGCAGGTCCGGCGTGTTAAGGCTGCGCAGCGTGACGATCGCGCAGTCTTGGGTCACCTGCCGGTTCATGACCGCGCCCAGACCCTCCAGTCGCTCGGTGAATTGGGTGGCGTTGAGCTCGGCAGTGCCTTGGTCCAGCGCATACAGGGCCAGGGCTGCCAGACCGGGCGTATCGCCGTCCAGGGCGCTGCCAGCCTTGAAACGCAACACCAGGTCGAACATCGGCCGTTCGTGGGTAGCCAGAAAACGCACGCGAGTGCCTTCTTTCGTACGCCAATGCTGTACGTCGTGCTTCACGAGCGGGAACGGGTCGAGGTCCAGGGCCTGCGCCGATGCGAGGTTGGCCAGCGTCTCGGTGAAGGTGTCCGGCGCAAGAGGGTTGCAGGTTTCGGCGTTCGCCGAGGGGGAAGAGAGATCGTTCATGCTGGCACTCCGTGCTGCAGGTAGGTTGTCGTCAGCCGCTCCCGCCTCAGGTATTCGCTGGCGACACGTTGCAGGGTGGCGCTGGTGAGGTCGCGGATGATTCGTGGCGCTTCATCGTGTAGCGCCGGATCCAGGCCGGCCGCGGCCGCATGGCCAATGAGCGTCGCCTGGTGCGCGAGGTCGTCCCGCTCGTAGAACTGCTTGGCCAGCAGGCGCAGCTTTGCACCTTCGAGCTCTGTTTCTGGTAGTGCAGCAGTTCGAAGCGTGTCGATCAGTTGCCATACCTCGGTAGCCGCCTGTTGGGCAGTGGCCCTGTCCGGGACCGTGGCGCTCGAGAGCGTCATCAGGGTGTCGCCCCGCACGTGGTGGTCATAGGAGAGTTGAGCGTATTTGAGGAGGCGTTTGTCACGCACCAGTTGGCTGTACAGCCGGGCACTGTAGCCAGTGCCCAGAACTTGGCAGAGCAAGCGCAGCGCCAGGACGGTTTCCTGAGAAGGGGCTGTGGCCTGGCTCGGGACGTTGAACGACATGAACAGGCCATCCACCAGCGTGGGCTGAACGAGCGTCTGGCTGCGTTCGGCAAGCACGCCTCTGTGCCGAGGAGCGGGTTTGGCATCAAGGGGGGCGGGTGGCAGGGCCGCGAAGTAAGTCTCTACCTGGTGACGCAGGACTTTGGGATCGACCGCGCCCGCGACCACCAAGGTCGCGTTGTTCGGTTGATACCACGTCTGATACCACGTCCGTACCGATGCCAGGCTCATCTCTTCGAGGTCGATCGAATATCCGAAGCTGGGCATGGCATAAGCGTTGTCCCCGTGGGCGAGCATTCGGTGCTGTTCGAATGCCAGCTGGATCGGCGAATTGTCCACTCTGAAGCGGCGTTCGTCGGCAACGGCTTTGACTTCCTGTTCGAATGCAGCCGGGTCCAGTGTGGCGTTCTTCATGGCATCGGCCATGAGTTCCAGAGCAACAGGCAGCCGGGAGGCAGGCAAGATCATCTCGAACGAAGTGGCGTCGTCATGTGTGGTGGCATTGGCCACACCGCCCAGGCGGGCGATCAATCGGGAGTACTGTCCAGCCGGGAGTTTACTGCTACCTTGGAAAACCAGGTGCTCGAGCAGGTGCGACAGGTTCGAATGCCCCGGTGGCTCGTGGCTTGCGCCGATGTGGTACCACAACTGGACGGCTGCCAGTGGGGCGCTGTGGTTTTCATGCAGGTAGACCGATAGGCCGTTGTCGAGCCTGAAATGGTGCAAAGGGGCAGGCTTGGCTGATGCCAGTACGTCGAGACTGGCGCAACCTGTGTGGGCCTGATTGGGTGGAGTTGGGGAAGAAATCATCGCTGAAGTGCTCCTCATGGGCGATAAGCCGGAGCAGCTTCAGCGATAGAAAAGGTCCATCTGCGTTACATAAGTAGGCAGACCGTCGATTCAGCCCCGTTGCCAGAGCGCGTAATGCACCTGCCCGGTCTTTTTCTCCCGGTGCAAGCGCCAGTTGCCGGGCATCTGCAAGGTGGAAGGCGCCGCTTCGCTCTCGGTGTAAACCCAGGCGCTTTCGCTCAGCCACTGGCGGTCTTCAAGTAGGTTGCAGGTGTCGGCCAGCAGGTCCTGGTGGAAGGGCGGATCGAGGAACACTACGTCGAACTGTTGTTTGGCCGGGCCTTGCAGGTAGCGCAGGGCATCGGTCTGCAGGATCTGGCCACGCGGGCAGCGCAGCACTTCCAGGTTGTCCTTGAGGTTGGCGATGGCCGCTGGGTTGCTGTCCAGGGCGACGGCATCCTTGGCTCCCCGCGACAGGGCCTCGAGTACCAGGGCGCCGCTACCAGTGAAGGCATCCAGCACCAGAGCACCCTCGATATAGGGCGCCAACCAGTTGAACAGGGTCTCGCGGACGCGGTCCGGTGTCGGCCGCAGGCCTTCACCTTCCGGGACCGTCAGGCGGCGGCTGCGCCACTCGCCGGCGATGACGCGCAAGTGTCCTGGGCCCTTGCTCTGGGCCTGGCCCGGACGGGCAGGGGTCGATGGCTTGGCCATTAATGCTCCGGTATGCCGAGCGGCTGCTCGGCGGGTTTGTCAGTGGGCGGCGGCAGTGGTTTCTGCGCCACGGTCGGGCCGACGGTGACGATCACCAGCTTGTCCGCCGCCAGGTGCTTGTTCATGGCGGCCTTGACCTGCTCGACGGTCAAGGCCTGGGACTGCTGCATGAAGTCCTCGAGCCAGGTCAGCGGCAGGTTGTAGAAACCGATGGCGCCCAGTTGGCCGACGATGCTCGAGTTGCTGGCGTTCGACAGCGGGAAGCTGCCGGCCAGTTCGCGCTTGGCATCGTCCAGCTCTTGCTGGGTGGGGCCGGTCTTGAGGTAATCGGCGAGGATGTCCTGGACCAACTTGAGCGTGCCTTCGCTCAGTTCGGCACGAGTCTGCAGATTGATCATGAACGGTCCGCGCACCTGCATGGGGCTGAAGGCCGAGTACACGCCGTAGGTCAGGCCGCGCTTCTCGCGTACTTCGCTCATCAGTCGTGTGCCGAAAGCGCCGCCGCCGAGGATCTGGTTGCCCAGGGACAGCGCCGGCCAGTCCGGATCCTGGCGGTCGATGCCCAACTGCGCCAGCATCAGGTGGGTCTGCTTGGACGGGAAGTCGATGTGGGTCAGGCCAGGCTTGGGTTCGGCCGGCTGAGCAGGCTTGGCCAGCGCCGGCCCCTTGGGCAGCGCGCTGGAGACCTGGGCGGCGATGGCTTCGGCCTCGGCCCGGCTCAGGTCGCCGACCAGGGCGATCACGGCATTGCCGGCAGCATAGGCCTTGGCGTGGAACGCCCGCAGCTGCGCCAGGCTAATGCCAGGGATGCTTTCGGCACTGCCATCGCTGGGATGGGCGTAAGGGTGGTTGCCGTAGAGCTGGTTGAACAGGGCCTTGCCGGCGATCTTGCCCGGGTTCTGCTTTTCGTACTCGAAGCCGGCCAGCAGCTGGTTCTTGATGCGCTTAAGGGCGTCATCCGGGAATGTTGGCTTGCCCACCACTTCGGCGAACAGCTTCAGGGCTGGCTCGCGCTTGTCCGGGGTGCTCAGGCTGCGCAGGGTGGCCACGGCCATGTCGCGGTAGGAGCCGTTGCCAAAGTCCGCCCCCAGACCTTCGAAGCCTTGGGCGATGGCGGTCACGTCCTTACCGGCCACACCTTCGTTGAGCATGGCATTGGTCAAGGTCGCAAGCCCCGGCACATCGCCGTCCTGGCTGCTGCCGGCCGCGAAGGTCAGGCGCAGGTCGAACATCGGCAGCTCACGCGCTTCGACGAACAGCACCCGCGCGCCTTCGGCGGTGCTCCAGCTCTGGATGTTCAGTTGGCGCCGACTGGGCGCCTTGCCGTCCAGCTCGGCCAGCGACTGCAACGTATTGGCCGGGCGCGCCGCCGTGTCCTGGGCCTTTGCGGCGTTGTCCGACTGAGCCGGGCGGGCCAGCACGAGGGCCAGGGCCACGACCAAGGTGATGATCCCGAGGCCGAACAGGGTGTAGCGTGGGGCGCTGCGATCACTCATGAGCGGACTCCTCGGGCAGTACGTGGGCAACGCTCAGGCGTTCGCGGGTGAAATAGGTGCGTGCGGCGTCCTGGATGTCCTGCGGGGTCACGCGCTTGAGCTCGTCCAGCTCGCTGTCGATCAGCTTCCAAGACAGGCCCACGGTCTCCAGCTGGCCGATGGTGGTGGCCTGGCTGCTGATGGAGTCGCGGTCGTAGACCAGCCCGGCGATCACCTGGGCGCGCACGCGTTCGAGCTCCTCGGCGGTGGGCGGGGTGGTCTTGAGTTCGTCGAGCAGTTGCCAGATGCCTTTCTCGACGTCGGCCAGGGTTTTCTGCTTCTGCACGTTCGGCGTGGCCGAGATCATGAACAAGCTGTCACCGCGGGTGAAGGCGTTGTAGCCCGACGAGGCGCCGGCCACCAGTTCCTGGCCACGCTCAAGGCGTGACGGCATGCGCGCGCTGTAGCCGCCATCGAGCAGGGCCGAGATCAGTCGCAGGGCATTGACCGCGCGCGCATCCTTGGCGGTGGCCAGGCTGGGCACGTTGAAGCCGTAGATCAGGCTTGGCAACTGGGTGCGTACATGCAAGGTCAGCTGGCGCAGGCCGGGCTCGGCCAGTTCCAGAGGCAGCTTGGCGGGAGGAACGGCTCGTTTGGGGATTGCGCCGAAGTACTTCTGCGCCAAGCCCTTGACCTCGTCGAGGGTGACATCGCCGACGACTACCAGCGTGGCATTGTTCGGGGCGTACCAGGATTCATACCAGTGGCGCAGCTCCTCGACCTTCATACGCTCGAGGTCGGCCATCCAGCCGATAGTCGGTGTGTGATAGCCACTGGCCGGATAGGCCATCGCGCGAAACAGCTCGTAGGCCTTGGCATTGGGCTGGTCGTCCGTGCGCAGGCGGCGCTCTTCCTTGATGACTTCGATTTCGCGGCTGAACTCATCGGCCGGCAAACGCAGGCTCGCCAGGCGGTCGGCTTCGAGCTCCAGGGCCACCGGCAGGCGGTCGCGGGCCAGCACTTGGTAGTAGGCGGTATAGTCGTCGCTGGTGAAGGCGTTTTCCTCTGCGCCCAGGTCGCGCAGGATGCGCGAAGCTTCGCCCGGACCGATCTTGGCACTGCCCTTGAACATCATGTGTTCGAGGGCATGGGACAGGCCGGTCTGGCCTGGCGTCTCATAGCTGGAGCCGACCTTGTACCAGATCTGCGAGACCACCACCGGTGCGCGATGGTCTTCGCGCACGACCACTTTCAGGCCATTGTCGAGAATGAACTCGTGGGTGGGTTGCGGATCGGCGGCAAGGGCCGCGAACGGCAGGCAGAGCGTGCTGAGCAACAGGCCAGCGGCGCGGCGGGCTAGAGCATTCATACGTTGGATAACCTGTACGGCGGCCCGCAGGGTTTAGCGTCGGCGGGCCAGGAGGTGCTAGGATACTGATCCGGTTGCCTGGCGACCATGCCTGTCGCCGTTCTGGCCTGCGGGCCTGACGACAAAATATTGCGCATGAACCAGCCGGATTCAAAATAGTCTGTTCTGCGTTTAGAGAATTCCCGATGCGCCGCTGATGGCCCATCGCTACCCTGAGATAGCCGTCTTCCATGTTTGGTTCCAACGACGACAAAAAAGCGCCGGCCGAGGCTGGCGAAAAGAAAGGCCTGTTCAGCTGGTTTCGCAAGAAGCCGCAGCAACCTGTCGCCGAACAGCCGCAAACCCCTGAACCGCAAACCGTAGAACCGGTCGCGCCGCAGGCCCCCGTAGAGCAGCCCGAGGTTGTTCCGGCCGAGCCGGTGGCCCCGGTCATTGCAGCGCCGACCCCAGAGCCGGTCGCGTCCGAGCCATTGCAGGCCCCGCAGCCTGAGCCGATCGCGTCCATGCCGCTGCAGGCGCCTGCTCCGGAGCCGGTCGCCTCCACGCCTGTACAGGCTGTGCCGCCAGTGGTCGCGCCTGCAGCGCCGGTGAGCAATCTGGTGCTGCCGGTGGCTGAGGAACCCGTGGCCTTGGTCCCGGATCTGGAGCCCAAGGCCCCGCCGGTCATACCTGAGCGTCCAGTGGTCGAGATGGCCCCGGTGGCCACTCCCGAGGCGCCCAAGGCACCCGTCGAGCCAGCACCGACACCGCGTGACCCCGCACCCGAGCCGGCCGAGGCTCCCGCGCCGGCTGTCGCCGAACCCGCCAAGCCCGGCTTCTTCGCCCGCCTCAAGCAGGGCCTGTCCAAGACCAGCGCCAGCATCGGCGAAGGCATGGCCAGCCTGTTCCTGGGCAAGAAGGCCATCGACGACGACCTGCTCGACGAGATCGAGACCCGTCTGCTGACCGCCGACGTTGGCGTCGAAGCCACGTCGGTCATCGTCCAGAACCTGACGCAGAAGGTCGCTCGCAAGCAGTTGGCCGACGCCGATGCCCTGTACAAGTCGCTGCAGGAAGAACTGGCTGCCCTGCTGCGCCCGGTCGAGCAACCGCTGAAAGTCCAGGTCCAGAACAAGCCGTACGTGATCCTGGTCGTGGGCGTCAACGGCGCCGGCAAGACCACCACCATCGGCAAGCTGGCCAAGAAACTGCAACTCGAAGGCAAGAAGGTCATGCTGGCCGCTGGCGATACCTTCCGCGCAGCAGCGGTGGAGCAGTTGCAGGTGTGGGGCGAGCGCAACCAGATTCCGGTCATCGCCCAGCACACCGGTGCGGATTCCGCCTCGGTGATCTTCGACGCCGTGCAGGCCGCCAAGGCACGGGGCGTCGATGTACTGATCGCCGATACCGCCGGTCGCCTGCACACCAAGGACAACCTGATGGAAGAGCTCAAGAAGGTCCGTCGGGTCATCGGCAAGCTCGACGCCGAGGCGCCCCACGAGGTGCTGCTGGTGCTCGATGCCGGCACCGGCCAGAACGCCATCAGCCAAGCCAAGTACTTCAACCAGAGCGTCGAGCTGACAGGCCTCGCCCTGACCAAGCTGGACGGCACCGCCAAGGGCGGGGTGATCTTCGCCCTGGCCAAGCAATTCAACCTGCCGATCCGCTTCATCGGTGTCGGCGAGGGCATCGATGACCTGCGCACCTTCGAGGCCGAGCCGTTCGTCAAAGCCCTGTTTGCCGAGCGGGAGCACCCATGATCCGATTCGAACAGGTTGCCAAGCGCTATCCCAATGGCCATGTCGGCTTGCATGAGCTGAGCTTCCGGGCGCGTCGGGGCGAGTTCCTGTTCGTCACCGGGCACTCGGGCGCGGGCAAGAGCACCTTGCTGCGCTTGCTGTTGGCCATGGAGCGTCCGACCAGCGGCAAGCTGCTGTTGGCTGGGCAGGACCTGGGGCAGATCAGCAATGCGCAGATCCCGTTCCTGCGCCGGCAGATCGGCGTGGTGTTCCAGAACCACCAACTGCTGTTCGATCGCACCGTCTTCAACAACATCGCCCTGCCGTTGCAGATTCTCGGGCTGTCCAAACCCGAGATCGCCAAGCGCGTGGACTCGGCCCTGGAGCGTGTGTCCCTGAGCGACAAGGGCGAGCTGTTCCCAGCCGACCTGTCCACGGGCCAGCAGCAGCGGGTGGGTATCGCCCGTGCCATCGTTCACCAGCCGGCCTTGCTGCTGGCAGACGAACCTACCGGTAACCTGGACCCGCGCCTGGCCGCGGAAATCATGGGCGTGTTCGAGGACATCAACCGCCTGGGGACCACCGTATTGATCGCCAGTCACGACCTGGCGCTGATCGCGCGCATGCGGCACCGCATGCTGACTCTGCAGCGCGGTCGTCTGATCGGCGATGGGGAGGCCGGGCAATGACCACTACACGTACGCCTAAGGTATCCGAGCGTGTCGCGCCGAAGGCTGCCGATCCGCAGCCATCCAAGCAGCGCGGCGGCCACGATGACGATGGCCCGGATTTTCGCAGCCTGCTGCACGCCTGGCTGGAGAGCCACCGCGCCAGCCTGATCGACAGCTTGCGCCGCCTGGGCAAGCAGCCGATCGGCAGTTTCTTCACCTGCCTGGTGATGGCCGTGGCCCTGAGCATGCCCATGGGGTTGTCGTTGCTGCTCAAGAACGTCGAGAAGCTCGGCGGTTCCTGGCAGCGCGCCGCGCAGATCTCCCTGTACCTCAAGCTCGATGCCGGCAGCCGTGAAGGTGAAGCGCTGCGCGACGAGATCAAAGGCATGCCCGGTGTGGCCGATGCCCAGTACGTCAGCCGCGAGCAGGCGCTGGAGGAATTCCAGCAGCAGTCCGGTTTGGGCGAGGCCCTGCGCGAGCTGCCGGACAACCCGCTGCCTGGCGTTGTGGTGGTGACGCCGACAGAGGTCGACAAGCCGGCCTTGGAGGCCCTGCGCCAACGGCTGTCGGAGCTGCCGCGAGTCGAAGTGGCGCAGCTGGATCTGGTCTGGGTCGAGCGCCTGGCGGCGATCCTCAAGTTGGGCGATCGATTCGTCTTCGGCTTGGCTGTTTTGCTGATTTCGGCCCTGCTGTTAGTAATCGGTAACACAATTCGTCTACATATCGAGAACCGCCGCATCGAGATCGAAGTGATCAAGCTGGTGGGCGGTACCGACAGCTATGTGCGCCGGCCCTTCCTCTACATGGGCGCGCTCTACGGCCTGGGTGCCGGCGTGTTGGCGTGGGGGATCCTGGCGTTCTCGCTGGACTGGCTCAACGATGCGGTCGTGGACCTTTCCGGGCTGTACGGGAGCGACTTCGCCCTGGCAGGTGTGCCAGGGTCTGATGGACTTTCGCTCTTGATCGGTGCTGTACTGTTGGGGTATATCGGTGCGTGGATCGCGGTCGCTCGTCACCTGAACGAGCTGGCACCACGATAATGTTTTTACGCCAGCATTGACTTTTCTACCGTTCTGGGAACTTGTTTCGTGGTTTCCGGTCAATGTTGGCAGTGCCCACAAGGCGCGAGTTTAGTAAGTCGGAGGTTCTTGAATGACCAATTCGTTGCAACCTGCATATGCCCTGGTTCCCGGTGCAAACCTGGAAGCCTATGTGCACACGGTCAACAGCATTCCCCTGCTGACGGCCGAGCAGGAGCGTGAACTGGCCGAGCGTCTCTACTACGAGCAGGATCTTGAGGCCGCTCGGCAAATGGTGATGGCCCACCTGCGTTTCGTCGTACATATCGCTCGCAGCTATGCTGGCTACGGGCTGGCCCAGGCCGACCTGATCCAGGAAGGCAATGTTGGCCTGATGAAGGCGGTAAAGCGTTTCAACCCGGAAATGGGCGTGCGTCTGGTGTCCTTTGCGGTGCACTGGATCAAGGCCGAGATCCATGAGTTCATTCTGCGCAACTGGCGCATCGTCAAGGTGGCCACCACCAAGGCCCAGCGCAAGCTGTTCTTCAACCTGCGCAGCCAGAAGAAGCGTCTGGCCTGGCTGAACAATGAAGAAGTCCATCGAGTGGCCGAGAGCCTGGGTGTCGAACCCCGTGAAGTGCGCGAGATGGAGAGCCGCTTGAGTGGCCAGGACATGGCTTTCGACCC
Source organism: Pseudomonas guariconensis (assembly GCF_040822035.1). Taxonomy (NCBI): domain Bacteria; kingdom Pseudomonadati; phylum Pseudomonadota; class Gammaproteobacteria; order Pseudomonadales; family Pseudomonadaceae; genus Pseudomonas; species Pseudomonas guariconensis. Next base: position 327,472 of record NZ_CP162012.1, read on the forward strand.
GGCGGCCGAAGCTGACGACGACAGCGCCTTCCAGTCGCCCGCGCATTATCTGGAAGATCACCGCTACGACCCGGCCGTACAGCTGGAAGACGCAGACTGGAGCGACAACTCCACCAGCAACCTGCACGTTGCGTTGCAGGGTCTTGATGAGCGCAGCCGTGACATCCTCTATCAGCGTTGGCTGGCCGAGGAAAAGGCAACGCTGCATGAGTTGGCGGACAAATACAGTGTTTCGGCCGAGCGGATTCGCCAGCTGGAAAAGAACGCAATGAACAAGGTCAAGGCGCTGATCACGATCTGATCAAGACCTGGCCATACACGAAAAGCCGCTTGCCTTTGGGCAAGCGGCTTTTCTTTTGGCTTCATGAAGGGGGCAAGCTGTCCTCGCTGTGGGCACTCAAGGACGCAGTTGCATCAAGTAGCTCGGCCCACCCAGCTGGCTCATCTGCCGGCGAATCCACCCAGCGCGGCTGGCGACATAGGCGCTGGGCCGGCTAGCGCTCCATTTCAGCGGACTGGGCAGTACGGCGGCCAGTTGAGCGGCCTGCTGGCGGGAAAGACGGCTGGCATCGACGCCAAAGTGGTAGCGGGCGGCGGCCTGTGCCCCGAACACACCCTTGCCCCATTCAGCGCTGTTCAAATAGACCTCGAGAATCCGCTCCTTCGACCAGAACAGCTCGATCAACCCGGTGAACCAGGCCTCCAGGCCTTTGCGCAGCCAGCTGCGACCGGACCAGAGGAACAGGTTCTTGGCGACCTGCTGGGTCAGGGTGCTGGCCCCCCGGATCTTGCCGCCGCGTTCGTTGTAGGCCAGTGCAGCCTGGATCGCCGGCAGGTCGAAGCCCCAATGGCTGGCGAACTTCTGGTCCTCGCCAGCAATGACCGCGACTTTGAGGTCGTCGGAGATCCGCTCCCAAGGCGTCCATTCACGTTGCAAGTCGATCGGCTCGCCGTTGATCCAGGATTGCACCTTGCGCTCGACCATCAGCGCCGTGCCCGGTGGCGGTATCCAGCGCAGGGCCAGCACCACGACGATGCTGCCGGCGGCGAACCAGAGCAGGGCGCGGGCGAGGCGACGGATTAGGGATGACAGCATGGTGATGGCTTGGCCGGACCGTTGGAACGGGCCATTATACAGACCCCTTTCGAGGAGTCGTCCCATGCTTCGCAGCTTCCTGATGCTCGCCGCTTTCTTCGGCTTCACCGGGGTCGGTTTGGGCGCCTTCGCCGCCCACGGCCTGAAGAACCGCCTGACGGCCGACTACCTGGCGATCTTTCACACCGGCGTGACCTACCAGTTGGTGCATGCCTTGGCGCTGTTCGGCGTCGCGCTGCTGTCTGTGCACCTACCGGGTCGGTTAATCGGCTGGGCCGGTGGCCTGTTCGCCGTCGGAATCTTGCTGTTCTCCGGTAGTTTGTACGTGCTGACCCTCAGTGGCCTGGGCAAGCTTGGCATCATCACGCCCATCGGCGGGCTGTGCTTTCTGGCCGGTTGGTTGTGCCTGGGTCTGGCGGCCTGGCGCCTGAGCTGACCAAGTGGTCCACAATCGCGACTAATGGCGTTGGCTGGCCTTGGGTTGAAGTGCGGATCAGGGCTAGAATGCCGACCCCCAAAGCACAATGGTGGCCGTGCGCATGCGCATTCAACTGAACGGTGAACCTTACGAATTGCCCGATGGCGAGAGCGTCGCTGCCCTGCTGGGCCGGCTGGAGCTCGCTGGTCGCCGAGTGGCGGTGGAACTGAACCTGGATATCGTCCCGCGTAGCCAGCATGAAAGCACGCGGCTCAGTGAAGGCGACCAGGTCGAAGTGGTCCATGCCATCGGTGGCGGCTGATCCGCCCGGTGATTCACCTGCAAGTCCCGTAACCTTTTCCCGAGGATCCACGATGAGCAACGTTCGTAGCGACAAGCCCTTCACCCTGGCCGGGCGCACTTTCCAGTCGCGCCTGCTGGTTGGCACCGGCAAGTACCGTGACATGGAAGAAACCCGCCTGGCCATCGAGGCCTCGGGTGCCGAAATCGTCACCGTTGCCGTGCGCCGTACCAACATCGGCCAGAACCCGGGCGAGCCGAACCTGCTCGACGTGCTGCCTCCCGATCGCTACACCATCCTGCCGAACACCGCCGGTTGCTACGACGCGGTCGAGGCAGTGCGCACCTGCCGCCTGGCCCGAGAACTGCTCGATGGCCACAATCTGGTGAAGCTGGAAGTCCTGGCCGACCAGAAAACCTTGTTCCCCAACGTGATCGAGACCCTCAAGGCCGCCGAAGTGCTGGTCAAGGACGGTTTCGACGTGATGGTCTACACCAGCGACGATCCGATCATCGCCCGCCAGTTGGCTGAAGCCGGCTGCATCGCGGTGATGCCGCTGGCAGGTCTGATCGGCACTGGCCTGGGTATCTGCAACCCCTACAACCTGCAAATCATCCTGGAAGAGTCCAAGGTACCGGTGCTGGTCGATGCGGGCGTGGGTACGGCCTCTGACGCGACCATCGCCATGGAAATGGGATGTGAGGCAGTGCTGATGAACTCGGCCATCGCTCATGCCCAGCAACCGGTGCTGATGGCCGAAGCCATGAAGCACGCAATCGTCGCCGGTCGCATGGCCTACCTGGCCGGGCGCATGCCGAAAAAACTCTATGCCAGCGCCTCGTCGCCGCTGGAAGGTCTGATCAAGTAAGAGCCTCTGATGACTGAATCGCAAGAAACGCCGATTACCACCGACGGCGAAGCGCGCCCACACCGCCGCATCAAGAGCTTCGTGATGCGCGCCGGGCGCATGACTGAAGGCCAGCAGCGTGGTCTGGAACAGGGCGGTCCGCTGTTCATCCTGCCCCTGGCCGATAGCCCGGTGGACTACGACCAGGTGTTTGCGCGCTCGGCGCCGCGTACCCTGGAGATCGGCTTTGGCATGGGCCATTCCCTGCTGGAAATGGCCGCTGCCTCGCCTGAGCAGGACTTCATCGGTGTCGAAGTACACCGTCCTGGTGTCGGTGCACTGCTCAACGGTGTGCTCACTCAGGGCCTGAAGAACCTGCGTGTGTATGATTGTGACGCCATCGAAGTGCTCAACCGCTGCGTGGCCGACAACAGCCTCGACCGCTTGATGCTGTTCTTCCCGGACCCATGGCACAAGGCGCGCCACCACAAGCGCCGTATTGTCCAACCGGAGTTCGCTGAGCTCGTGCGTCGCAAGCTCAAGGTGGGTGGTGTGTTCCATATGGCTACCGACTGGGAGCCCTATGCCGAGCATATGCTGGAGGTGATGAGCGTCGCCCCGGGCTACCGCAACCAGGCCGCCGACGGGACTTACGTGCCGCGCCCAGAGGAACGCCCGATCACCAAGTTCGAGCGCCGTGGCGAGCGACTGGGGCATGGGGTGTGGGATTTGAAGTTCGAAAAGCTGGCCTGATCCTTCAGAGGAGCGCCGCACGCCTTCTCTTACCTGTCTGTTGCTTGACCATCCTGCTTTGGTAGGTGCGTAGCGCATGATATGTCACCGCAGCTCATGCGCTATGTGAGCCTCCTGACCTCGGGTAACGACGCCCGGAGACGCCAGGAGGCTCAATATGTACACACAGCGCTATCTCTCATCATTGCTGCGTTCGCTGTTGGTCGGTGCCCTGCTGGGCGTTCCGACGCTGGTCATCGCTGAATCCGCTGCCGTTGGGGGCGGGCTGGATACCTCTGCCATTGCGATGTACCAGCGCTCGCTCAGCGACAGTGGCCTGCATTTCGGTTTGCGCAAAGTCGAGAAGAGCACGGCGTTTCTGATCGACAGCGGCAACGACGCCGCGCCGGCCTTGCTGGTGGGCAGCGGGCATGCGGTGCTCGACGTGTTCGATCAGGTCGCTACGCAACTGACGGGGATCGGTCTGGTCAGATTCCGGGACCTTCCAGACGCAACCTTCGAGGTCGCCCACGTGCGATTTGCCTCGCGTCGAGGTCTGGACTTCGCCATTTTCGAGTTGCATCAGACGCAGGGCGCGCTCAAGGCATTGGGCATTACGCCTTTAGTTCTGGCTGGACGCAAGGCAGTTGATGGCGAAACGATCATTGCCGCGACGTGCCAGGGTAGTGTCAGTGGTGTCGCCAGCTGGCCGGAACAAGCATTGCCCTGGATCGACATGCAGACTGGCGAGGGAAGCTTGTTCCGACACCTTTTGATGTTGAACGACGTCAGCCTGCACGACGGGGACTCCGGTAGTCCGATCGTGGATGCCAGCAATCATAGTGTCTTGGCGGTCGTGCACAGCGTTGTGCCAGGCGGCGCCCATGCGTCAGATATGAGCTTCCTGCCGGCGTGCTTACGTCAGGGACGCTTCAGCGCTGAGGCCAAAGGTTGTGGATTGGACAATGTCTTCAATGTCGTGGTGGAAAAAGACGATGACGATCGTCTGATCTACAAGCCGTCCGATCAGGCGCCAATGCTCATTGATTCTTCGGTGTATTCGACGACTTCTCTGTACCAGGCCAAGCTTGCGCAGTGGCCGGAGCAGTGCGAGGAATCGAGTGGGTATGGCGCGCCACAGGCATCGGGCGTTGCGCTGAATCTACACTTGGAGGGATTCACTCTTTCACCAACCAATCCCACGGTGCTGGCGTTGTGCATTTGGGGGCGTGAGGCTAGTGCTCCCGAGCCTGCTAGCCGTAACGCTGTGGCTCTGCCGGTGGTAGTGCTCCAGCCGGGGCCGGCCGCGCAGCCGGAGCTGAAAATCAGCGCACCTTACTATGATCATCACGGGCGCAAGGCCTACCGAGTGCGTTTTCCCTCCAGGCACCTCTTGTTCCGAAGGGTGGAATTCAAGCTGGGCCCTTGGCAGGGCACTGATTGCGCGAACCTTCAGAACTACGGTGATTTACCCGCTACGGCAACGGGAAAGATCGTGGTCGGGCAGGATACACGGCTGTGTGCAGTGGGCATTGATCATGCCGGGCAGCGCTCTGTACCCATAGAGGTACGGTTGCAACCCTGATTTGAATGGGGGCGCAAGCAGGCCTGCCGCCGCGCACCCGTTCATTTACCCCCGTCGATCAGCCACCACGCCGATCAATACCAGTACCACCAGCAATACCGGCGCCAGGGCATAGTTGTTGAACTGGGCCAAGCCCTTCACCACCCACGGCGTTGCGTAGATCAGCGCCGCGCCGCTGCCGATCATCACCAGCAATGCCATGAAGGGGACGCGAAGGGCGCCGGCCAGGCCGCCCAGGCGTTGCTCCACCCAACCCTTGATGTCGGTGCCAAACAGCACCAGCATGCAGCCTACCAAGGCCAGGGAAATCTCCGACAGGTTGCTGCGGCTCCAGCGGGAGACGGTCGCGAGCAGGTCAAGTACCAAATCCATGGGTCATCCTTAGGTCAAGAAATACTGCAACAGGTCGTTGAGGAACAACTGGCCGCGTGGTGTGGCCACCAATCGATCCGGTTCGACCTGCAAAAGGCCCTTTCGTTCTGCCTCGCGCCGGGCCTCTGCCAGCTGCGACAGGGGCAAGCCGGTACGCTGGGTGAATAGGTCGGCTTCCACACCCTGGGTCAGGCGCAGGGCGTTCATCAGGAACTCGAACGGCAACTCCTGCGCGGGCAGGAGCTTTTCGCCGGCCTTGAACGGCTTGGCCAGGTTCAGGTAGTCCTTGGGCAGGCGGGTCTTCCAGGTGCGCAGGATGCGGCCGTCGGCAAAGGTCAGTTTGCCGTGGGCCCCGGCACCGATGCCGATGAAGTCGCCGAAACGCCAATAGTTGAGGTTGTGGCGCGCGGCCCGGCCCGGCTGCGCATACGCCGAGACCTCGTACTGCTGGAAGCCGTTCGCCGCCATCAGGGCCTGGCCGGCTTCCTGGATGTCCCAGAGAATGTCGTCTTCGGGCAGCTCCGGCGGCTGGTTCCAGAACACCGTGTTCGGCTCCACCGTCAGCTGGTACCAGGACAGGTGCGTCGGCGCCAACTCGATGGCCTGGCGCAGGTCGGCCAAGGCGTCGTCCAGGGACTGGTCGGGCAGGCCGTGCATGAGGTCCATGTTGAAGTTGTCGAAGCCGGCTGCGCGTGCCATGTCCGCGGCGCGGATCGCCTCGTCGCCGTTGTGTATACGCCCCAGGGCCTGGAGCTTGGCGGGCTGGAAGCTCTGTACGCCGATGGACAAGCGATTGATGCCGGTTTGCCGGTACGCCTTGAATTTCTCTTGCTCGAAGGTCCCTGGGTTGGCTTCCAGAGTGATTTCGATGTCGACGGCGAACGGGATGCGCTGCTCCACGCCGCGCAGCAAACGCCCCAAAGCCTTGGCGCTGAACAGGCTTGGAGTGCCGCCGCCGAAGAAGATCGAGCTGATGGGGCGTCCCTGGACCGCAGCCATCTCCTGATCCAGGTCGGTCAGCAGCGCATCGACGTACGCCTCTTCCGGCAGATCAGGCCCGGCAGCGTGAGAATTGAAGTCGCAATAAGGGCATTTGCGCACGCACCAGGGAATATGGATATACAAGGCCAGAGGTGGGAGTGCGGCGAAACCTGCCGCGCCGCAATGGCGCAGCTGGGTGGACAACGTTTCGGTCATGCCAGGCCCAGACGTTGACGCAGCAGGGCCATGGCGCGGGCGCGGTGGCTGAGCTGGTTCTTTTCGACAGGGCTGAGGTCGGCGCTGGAGCACTTGCGCTCCGGGACCCAGAACAACGGGTCGTAGCCAAACCCGTGCTCGCCGCTGGCCTCGAACAAGATGCTGCCATGCCACAACCCTTCGCACAGAATCGGCAGCGGGTCATCGGCGTGACGCACCAGGGCCAGCACGCAGACGAACTGCGCGCCGCGCTCTTCGGCGGGTACATCCTGGAGTGCTTGGAGCAGCTTGGCGTTGTTCGCCGCATCGCCCTTGCCGTCGGCATAGCGCGCCGAGTAGATGCCCGGTGCGCCGCCCAGAGCGTCCACTGCCAGGCCCGAATCGTCGGCCAGGGCCGGCAGGCCGGAGATACGAGAAGCGTTGCGTGCCTTGAGGATGGCGTTCTCGACGAACGACAGGCCGGTCTCCTCCGGTTCGACCTGGCTGAATTCGCCGATCGAACGCAGTTGCACGGACTCGCCGAGCATGGCCTGGAGTTCCTTGAGTTTGCCGGCGTTGTGGCTGGCCAATACGAGCTGTTGGAAATTCATCATTCGCCTGGGAACACTTCCTGGTTGAAGCTGAGTTTGTGGCTGACGCCGCCGGTCTCGACGTTCAGGTCGAAGGTCAGGGTTTCTGCCTGGTCAATCTTGAACTGGGCGATGTAGTAGACCGCGCCCTGGTCGGTGATCTGCTTGAACGACAACGGGCTGCTACGCCCGGTGAGGTCCTTTACGGTGCCACTGACCACCGCCATGCCTGGCTTGCCGGCCTTGAGCACGGCGATATTGAGCACGCCTTGATTCTTGCTGCGGGTCAGGCCCGTGGCCGCGGCCACATCCGGTTGCAGCATGCTTGAGGTGAAGGCGCTGTAGTGGACCGTCACGTCGCCGAAGACTTCCTTGCGTTCCGGCCTGGCGGGGTCTGCAGCCAGAACTGGCAAGGCCAGGCACAGGCTGATCAAGAAAAGTGCAAGGCGACGCATGGTGCGATCCTCCAGTGGGATGGGCTCGATGTCAGACCGCGACCTGATGTTCCTGCAGGCCTCGGCTGCTGACGCGATAGATACCGATTTCTCCTAGAAGATTAGGCCAAAGCCGGCCTGCCCACCCATTACGGTGCAGACGGTCGACCGCCAGGCGGTCGATCACCTTGGCGCGACGTTCGTGGCACAGGTCCTCGAAGTCGGCGAAGGTACAGAAGTGGATGTTTGGCGTGTTGTACCAGGTGTACGGCATGAAGTCCGAGACGGGCATGTGGCCCTTGGTCGCCAGGTACCAGCGGCAACGCCAGTGGCCGAAGTTGGGGAAGGTGATGATGCACTCGCGGCCCACCCGCAGCATTTCGTCCAGGATGCGGTCAGGGTATTCCACGGCCTGCAGGGCCTGGGTCATGACCACCACGTCGAAGCTGTTGCTGGCGAAGTTGCCCAGGCCTTTGTCCAGGTCCTGCTCGATGACGTTGACACCTTTGGCCACACAGGCGGCGATGTTGTCGGCGTCGATCTCCAGCCCGTAGCCGGTGACGTTCTTGCGATCGCGCAACGAGGCCAGCAGCTCGCCGTTGCCGCAGCCCAGGTCGAGTACCCGGCTGCCGGCGGGGATCCAGTCGTGGATGATTTCCAGGTCGGCTCTCATGCTGTCCTCAGATGGCGATGCGGTTCATGTAGTTCGCGAAACCTTGCATGTAGCGAGGCGTGGGGATCAGGAAGGCATCGTGCCCGTAAGGTGAGTCGATCTCCAGGTAGCAGACGTTCTTGCGCGCGGCCATCAGTGCATCGACGATTTCTCGAGAACGCGCCGGCGAGAAGCGCCAGTCGGTGGTGAACGACATGATGCAGTAGTCCGCCGTGACATGCTCCAGCGTTGCCGCCAGGTCCCCTCCGTGGGTGGCGGCCGGGTCGAAGTAGTCCAGCGCCTTGGTCATCAGCAGGTAGGTATTGGCATCGAAGCGCCCGGAGAACTCCTCGCCCTGATAGCGCAGGTAGCTCTCGACCTGGAACTCGACGCTGTGGAAGTCATAGTTGAGCTTGTCGCTTTTGAGTTCGCGACCGAATTTCTCGCCCATCGAATCATCGGACAGGTAGGTGATGTGGCCCACCATGCGCGCCAGCATCAGGCCGCGCTTGGGCACCACGCCCTTGTCCTGGAACGAGCCGCCGTGGAACTCAGGGTCGGTGAGGATGGCCTGGCGGGCGACTTCGTTGAAGGCGATGTTCTGTGCCGAGAGCTTGGGCGCCGAGGCAATGTCCACGCAGTGGCGTACTCGGTCCGGGTAGCTGATGGTCCATTGCAGGGCCTGCATGCCGCCCAGGCTGCCGCCGACCACCGCCGCCCACTGCTGGATGCCGAGGCGATCGGCGAACCGCGCCTGGCTGTGTACCCAGTCTTCGACGGTCAGGACCGGGAAGTCGGCGCCATAGGGCTTGCCGGTGGCAGGGTTGACGCTGCTCGGCCCCGTACTGCCGTTGCAGCCGCCGAGGTTGTTCAGGCTGACCACGAAGAAGCGATTGGTATCGATCGGCTTGCCGGGGCCGATGCAGCTGTCCCACCAGCCGGGCTTTCGGTCGGTGGGGGCGTGATAGCCTGCGGCATGATGATGGCCGGAGAGCGCATGGCAGATCAGCACGGCATTGCTGGCGGTGCTGTTGAGGGTGCCATAGGTCTCGTAGATCAGCTCGTAGCTGGCCAGCGAACGGCCACAGGCCAACGCCAGCGGCTCATCGAACCGGGCAATTTGCGGTGTTACCAGACCAACGGAATCTTCGGGAAAGACAGTGGACATCGACCCTGCTCACGCTTGACGGAGGCGTAAGTCTAAAGAGCGCTATCCCCAGCGGCAAGCAAAGGCTTGCCGCTGGAAACACCAGGGTCAGATCATGCGCCAGAGGATCTCCGGCATGCCGACATATTCGGCAAGTACCGGCATGGCGTAGGACTGGATGACCTGGATCGCCAGGAAGGCGAAGATCGGCGAAATATCCAGCCCGCCCAGGTTAGGAATGAGCTTGCGGAACGGCGCCAGCACCGGCTCGCTGATCTGGTAGGCCAGTTCGGCGGCAGGGTTGTGGCTGTTGGGCGCGACCCACGAGACGATCACCATGACGATCATCGCCACCCAGAAGATCTTCAAAAACAGCGAGGTCACGCCGATGATCGCCCAGATCACCAGTTGCAGCGGGCTGTAGCTGTAGAGCACGAACATCATCACGAAGGCCATCAACAGCGCCTGGATGGCCACCGACAGCAGCAAGGACGAGGTGTCCAGGCCGCCGATGCTGGGGATGATGCGGCGCAGCGGCTTGAGCAGCGGCTGGGTGGCGCGCACCGCGAACTGGCTCAGGGGGTTGTAGAAGTCGGCCTTGACCAGTTGCAGCACGAAGCGCAGCAGGACGATCACCAGGTACAGGCTGACCAGGGTTTGCACCACGAAGATCATGGCGCCGGACAATGCATTCATCGACAGCTCCTTATTTGCCCAATTGCTCGGCCAGCTCGGCGGAACGTTTTGCCGCGGCCTCCAGTGCCTGCTCGACGAGCGCCTCGAAGCCGTTGCCCTGGAACGATTTGATCGCCGCTTCCGTGGTACCGGCTGGCGAGGTGACGCGCCGACGCAGCTCGGCGGCGTCCACGTCGCTGGAGACGGCCATGCGTGCGGCGCCCAGTGCGGTCTGCAAGGTCAACTGCGAGGCGGTTTCACGCGGCAGGCCAAGTTTTTCGCCGGCTGCGGTCATGGCTTCGATCAGCAGGAAGAAATAAGCCGGACCACTGCCGGAGACGGCGGTGACGGCATCGAGTTGCTGCTCCTGGTCCAGCCATAGGGCGGTGCCCACGGCGCGCAACAGTTGCTCGGCCTGCTGCCGCTGCTCGGCAGACACCTCGGCGGTGGCGTACAGGCCACTGGCGCCTTCGCGCAACAGGGCCGGAGTGTTGGGCATGCAGCGAACCACCGGGCGTGGGCCCAGCCAGGCTTGCAGGCTGGCGCAAGTGATGCCGGCGGCGATGGAAACGATCAGTTGACCTGGCGCCAGATTGGGCTGCAGAGCCTGGCACACGGCCTTCATGACCTGCGGCTTGACCGACAGGACGATCACATCCGCGTCGGCGATGGCCTGGGCGTTGTCTTCGAAGGCTTCGATGCCGTGCTCGGCCTGGATCTTGGCCCGGGTCTCGGCGCCCGGGTCGCTGGCGCGGATCTGCGCGGCGTCCAGACCCTGGGCACGCAGGCCGCCGATCAGGCTGGCGGCCATGTTGCCGGCGCCGATAAAGGCAATACGTGTCTTGCTCATGTCAGGTCCTTGAAGGAAAGAGTGAGTAAAGCATGGAATCAGGGGCGTCCGTAGTCGCGGGCACCGAACAGGGCGGTACCGATGCGCACCCAGGTCGCTCCCTGTGCAATGGCCGCTTCCAGGTCATGGCTCATGCCCATGGACAAGGTGTCCAGGCCCAGTCCAAGGCCCTCCTGCAACTGGCGCAGGGTGGCGAAGGCCGCTTCCTGGGCGACACGGTCCTCGGTGGGTTCGGGGATCGCCATCAAGCCCCGCAGACGCAGGCCGGGCAGACTGGCAATGGCACTGGCCAGGGCCGGCACATCGGCTGGCTGGCAGCCGGACTTGCTGTCCTCGCCACTGACGTTCACCTGCAGGCAGACATTCAGCGGTGCCAGGTCGGCAGGGCGTTGTTCGGACAGGCGTTGGGCGATCTTCAGACGGTCCACGGAATGTACCCAGTCGAAATGTTCGGCGATTGAACGGGTCTTGTTCGACTGGATGGGGCCGATGAAGTGCCAGGTCAAGGGCAGGTCGCGTAATTCTTCCTGCTTGGCCAAGGCTTCCTGGAGGTAGTTTTCGCCGACGTGGAGCACGCCAGCGGCGTGGGCTTCGCGCACGGCATTGGCGGGTTTGGTCTTGCTCACCGCCAGCAGTTGAATGCTGGCCGGGTCGCGTCCGGCAGCCTTGGCCGCGCTGTCGATGCGAGCGGCGAGGGCGGACAGGTTGTCTGCTATGGTGGACATGGAATCGATGCCGACGGCTCAGTGGTCTGCGGCATTCTACCTGCTTGATGGCCTTTGGGGAGTCTCATGGATGTGACCGACCTGTTGGCCCGGGCCGTGGCTGCGGGCGCTTGCGACCTGCACCTGGCGACGGGCGAAGTACCGGTGCTGCGCCTGGACGGCGAGCTGCAGCGCCTGGATCTGCCGCCTCTGGCGGCTGCGACCCTGAACGATGGCTTTGCTCCGCTGCTCGATGAAGTCCAGCGCCGCCAGTGGGCGCAGGGCGATGAGTTGGATATTGCCTTGACACTGCCAGGCGCCGTGCGCGTGCGTGCGAACCTCTATCGCCAGCATCGTGGGCCAGGCGTGAGCCTGCGACTGCTGCCGGCTCGCATTCCCAGCCTCGATGAGCTGGGCCTGGAGGAAGTGTTTCAAGCGATTGCCCAGTGGCGCGATGGCCTCGTGCTGGTCGGCGGGCCGACAGGCAGCGGCAAGTCATCGACCCTGGCGGCTCTGATCGATCAGCTCAATCGAACGCAGGCGCTGCACATCGTCACCCTCGAAGACCCCATCGAAGTTATCCACAGCGGCCAGCGCAGTCTGGTCAACCAGCGCGAGATCGGCCGCGACTGCCGAAATTTTGCCCAAGGCCTGCGCAGTGCATTGCGCCAGGATCCGGATGTAGTCGTGATCGGCGAGCTGCGTGATCTGGAAACCATCCGCCTGGCCTTGCGCGCTGCGGAAACGGGGCACCTGGTGTTGGCGACGGTGCATACCCGCTCGGCGGTGAACAGCATCGACCGCCTGGTGGAGGTGTTTGCGCCAGAGGAAAAGGCTCTGGTGCGGGGCATGCTGGCGGAGTCGCTGCGCATGGTGGTGGCGCAGACATTGATCAGACGATTGGATGGCGGGCGTGTGGCGGCCAGGGAAGTGCTGGTGGCTACGCCCGCCGTACGCAACCTGATCCGTGAAGGTCGCATGGCGCAGTTGCATTCAGTGATGCAGACCGGAGCGGCGGCGGGGATGAGGACGATGGAGATGGCGATGCAGCAATTGCAGGGGGCGGGGCTGATCGCGTCAGGCTGAGGTTGGATCTTCGGCCCATTCGCGGATAAAACCGCCTCCACCCACCGCGCGGAGCTGGGATTGGCGCGGTTCTTGTGGGAGCGGGTTCACCGGCGAATGGGCCGAGCAGCAGTCCCGGTGATGTCAGGCAGTTCGAAGAACCTGGGCTCCACCGAGGGGCAGGTCAGCGTTTGGCCAGGGCCAGGGTCTGCTGTTCTTTAGGCAGCACGCGCTTGGCCACCACGTAGTGCTTCTGCCAGTACGGCTTGCTCAGGGTGTCGATGCTAACCCGCTTGCCGGTGCGTGGCGCATGGATGAAGCGGTCATTGCCCAGGTAGATGGCGACGTGGTTGACCCGGCGGCTCTTGATGTTGAAGAAGATCAGGTCGCCAGGCTTGAGGTCGCTTTTTGCGACTTTGACGCCGTGCCCTTTGGCCATGGCATTGGAGGTGCGCGGCAGGTCGACGTCGGCGACATCGGTGAAGGCGTACTTGACCAGGCCGCTGCAGTCGAAGCCCTTGCTCGGGCTGCTGCCGCCCCAACGATAGGGCGTGCCCAGTACATTCACTGCGCGGCTGAGCACGTTGCTGCTCTGCTTGGCCGACATGGCCACGACGGGCAGATTGCTCGAAGCCTTGGCGGCATTGCTTGGGCGGGCGCGCAAGGTGCTGTATTTGACCGGCGCGTGTTTCACCGAGGCGTTGGTGGTATAGCCGGTGAAACCATTGGGAAGACGTTGCTCACGATTGGTGGCGTGGGCGGCCAGGGGCAACAATAGGCAGAGGGTCAGCCATGTCTTGAACAGAGGCGGCATAGTTGAAGCTCTTTTTAGGTATGTGTTGGCTGTGGCGCGCAACTCTATAACAGCTTCGGGTGATTTTTTGCTCCGTTGGTCGATTGCGCGGGTACCATACGTCGGCTTCCCACGGAAAAGTCACATTTTCCGTTAGAAAATTTTTTGCTAACCCACGGAGGACAAGCATGAACGGTTATCAACAGGGTGGGCTGCACGACACCCACAGCAAGGTCCTTGGCTACCTCTTGTGGATCTTCGGTTTCACCGGCTCGCACCGCTTCTACTACGGCAAGCCGATCACCGGGACGATCTGGTTCTTCACCCTGGGGTTACTCGGTATCGGCTGGCTGATCGACCTGTTCCTGATTCCGTCGATGGACCGTGAGGCGGACATGCGCTTTCAGTCCGGTCGCGTGGACTACAACCTGGCCTGGATCTTCCTGACGTTCCTCGGGATCTTCGGCGTGCACCGGCTGTACCTGGGCAAGTGGATCAGCGCGTTGATCTATCTGCTCACCGGGGGCTTGTTCCTGATTGGTGTGCTGTACGATTTCTGGACCTTGAACAGCCAGATCTCCCAGGTCAACGCCCAGCGCCGCTGACAGAAAAAAGGCCTTGTCGCATCGAGCGGCAAGGCCTTTTTCGTTACTGGCGGGTCTGGCGCTGTTGCAGCAGCAGGTTGCTGAACCCTGCCCCGGCAAGCTGCTTCTGGGCGACCGTCAACTGCTCACGGTTGCTGAACGGGCCGACCAGGACGCGGTACCAGGTTTCATCTTTCACTGTCCCTGACTCCACCTTGACCGCTTGGCCAAGCAGGATGATTTGCGCACGAACCTTGTCGGCATCGGCCTGTTTGCGGAACGAGCCGGCCTGCAGGAAGAAGGTGGTAGTCGCCGCAGGCTTGATCACCGGAGGGGCGGGCGGAGGCGTCTGCCCCATCAGGGCGGCCTGGGCGCGCGCGGTATCGATCTTCGCAGCTTCCGCTGGCGTTACCGGCTTGACCGGCTGCACTGGCTGGGCCGGTACCGGTGGGGTTTTCTCCGGTACGGCCTCCGGCGGCACGATGACCTCTGACTCCGGCAGCAGGGTGTAGAAGTCGTACTTCGGCTTGACCGGCTGCTGTGTCGTCGGTGCGCTGGTCTTTCCGGCTTCGGCGACCTTGGCGGGTTTTTGCTGCTCAGGCTTGGCGCGCTTGATGTCTTCGCTGCCTGGCTCGAGCTTCATCAAAAAGACAACGAAAGCGCCTACGGTGAGGCCGACCGCCAGCCAGATCCAACCAGGAATCGGCTGTTTGGCCGGTGCCTGGTTGCGGCTGGCGCCACGCTTGGGTGCAGGTTTTTTCTTGGCAGCCAACTTACATGCGCTCCAGGGTTTCCAGGCCGAGCAGTTCCAGACCTTGCTTGAGCGTACGGCCGGTCAGAGCGGCCAGACGCAGACGGCTTTGCTGCTGTTCGGCGGTTTCGGCGGCGAGGATCGGGCAGTTCTCGTAGAAGCTGGAGAACAGGCCTGCGATGTCGTACAGGTAGCTGCACAGCACATGTGGGGTGCCCTTCTCGGCGACATTGTTGAGTACTTCACCGAACTGCGCCAGGCGAGCGGCCAGATCCTGCTCATGGGTCGCCTGCAGGACGATGTTGCCCTCGACTTCCTCGAAGCCCTTGCCCAGCTTGCGGAATACGCTGGCCACTCGGGTGTAGGCATACAGCAGGTAGGGTGCGGTGTTGCCGTCGAAGTTGAGCATCAGCTCGAAGTTGAAGCTGTAGTCGCTGGTGCGGTGCTTGGACAGGTCGGCGTACTTCACCGCGCCGATCCCGACCACTTCACCAATGTGGCGCAGTTCGTCTTCGGACAGGCTCGGATTCTTGTCCTTGACCAGTGCGTAGGCACGCTCCTTGGCCTCGGTCAGCAGGTCGATCAGTTTTACGGTGCCGCCGTCACGTGTCTTGAACGGGCGGCCGTCAGCGCCGTTCATGGTGCCGAAGCCCATGTGTTCCATCTGCATTGGGTGGCCGACGAAGCCTGCGCGGCGCGCGACTTCGAACACCTGGTTGAAGTGCAGGGCCTGGCGCTGGTCGACGAAGTACAGGGCACGGTCGGCCTTGAGGACGTTGCTGCGATAGCGGACGGCCGCCAGGTCGGTGGTGGCATAGAGGTAGCCGCCATCGGCCTTCTGCACGATCACCGGCAGCGGCTCGCCTTCGGCATTCTTGAATTCATCGAGGAACACGCACTGGGCGCCCTGATCCTCGACCAGCAGGCCCTTGGCCTTGAGGTCGGCGACCACGTTGGCCAGGTCGCCGTTGTAGGCGCTTTCGCCCATCACGTCGGCCATGGTCAGCTTGACGTTGAGCAGCTCGTAGGTCTTCTGGCAGTGGGACAGGGAGATGTCCTTGAAGCGGGTCCACAGGGCCATGCACTCAGGGTCGCCGGCTTGCAGCTTGACCACCAGGCCACGGGCGCGGGTGGCGAATTCCTCGGACTCGTCGAAGCGCTTTTTCGCCGCGCGGTAGAAGTTCTCCAGGTCCGACAGCTCGTCGCTGGTGATCGGGTTTTCTTCCAGGTAGGCCAGCAGCATGCCGAACTGGGTGCCCCAGTCGCCCACGTGGTTCTGGCGGATCACTTGGTCGCCGAGAAACTCCAGCACGCGTGCGACGCTGTCGCCGATGATGGTCGAGCGCAGGTGGCCGACGTGCATCTCTTTGGCCAGGTTCGGTGCCGACATGTCGATCACCACTTTCTCGCTAGGGCCGGCTTTGCGCACGCCCAGATGATCGTCTGCCAGGGCTGCGTCCAGGCGGTTGGCCAAGGCCTGGGTGTTCTGGAAGAAGTTCAAAAAGCCCGGGCCTGCAATCTCGACCTTGGTGATGTCGGCGCTGGCCGGCAGGGCGTCGATGAGCTTTTCAGCCAGGTCGCGCGGCTTCATGCCGGCCGGCTTGGCCAGCATCATGGCGATGTTGCTGGCGAAGTCGCCGTGGGTCTTGTCCCGGGCGTTTTCCACCTGGATCGCCGGCGTCAGTCCCTCAGGCAGCACGCCGTCGGTGACGAGTTGGGTGAGGGCTTGCTGGATGAGCTGGCGAATGGTGTCTTTCATGGCGTTCTCTTTTCGACCGCAAGCGCGGTGGGGCGCTTCGATGCGCAGGTGGAAAAACTGGGCATTATCCGTTCCCGGGGGCGTGTTGCCAACCTTTGAGCGGCAAGCTGGGTATGGAGCGGCAAGCTTCAAGCTTCAAGCTGCAAAAAAAGCGCAGCGTGCACGGCCTGCCCTTGCTTGTTGCTTGCAGCTCAATAAAGGTCGACCGGATCTACGTCCAGCGACCAGCGCACCTGGCGCCCGGATGGCATGTGTTCCAACACTAGCAACCAAGCGCTGATCAGTCGATGCAAGGGCGCCCGGGCATTGGCCTGGAGCAACAATTGCGCGCGGAAACGCCCCGCACGGCGCTCCATGGGCGCAGGTACCGGGCCGAGCAGCTCGATACCCTGCAGGTTCTGCTCGGCCAACAGCCGTTCAGCGGCGCTGCAGGCCTCGTCCAGAAAACCCTCGGCCTGGCCTGGCTTGTGCGCCTCGGCCCGGAGCAGGGCGAGGTGGGAGAAGGGCGGCAGGCCGGCCGCGCGGCGTTCGCTCAGGGCCTGCTCGGCAAAGGCGAAATACCCTTGCTCGGTCAGTTGCACCAGCAGCGGATGTTCGGCCAGGTGGGTCTGGATGATCACCTTGCCGGGCTCCTCTGCCCGACCAGCGCGGCCGGCGACCTGGACGATCAACTGCGCCATGCGTTCGCTGGCGCGGAAGTCCCCGGAGAACAGGCCGCCATCGGCGTCGAGGATGGCCACCAGGGTTACCCGGGGGAAGTGGTGACCCTTGGCCAGCATCTGGGTGCCGACCAGGATGCTCGGCTGTCCGCGCTGAATAGTGGTGAACAGGTTGTGCATCGCATCCTTGCGCGATGTGCTGTCGCGGTCGACCCGCAGGATGGGATAGTCCGGGAACAGCACCTTCAGACGCTCCTCGGCGCGCTCGGTACCCGCGCCCACCGGGCGCAGGTCGACATGGGCGCATTGCGGGCACTGGTGGGGCAGGCGTTCGTCGTGGCCGCAGTGGTGGCAGCGCAACACGCCGGAGCGCTGGTGCACCGTCATCCGGGCGTCGCAGCGGGGGCATTCGGACAGCCAGCCGCAATCGTGGCACAGCAGGGTCGGCGCGAAGCCGCGGCGATTGAGGAACACCAGCACTTGTTGGCCTGCTTCCAGGGTCTGGCGGATGGCCTGTTGCAGCGGGCCGCTGATGCCGCTGTCCAGCGGCAGGCTGCGTACGTCCAGGCGCAGGAAGCGCGGTGCGCGAGCGCCGCCGGCGCGTTGATTCATGCGCAGCAGGCCGTAGCGGCCGCTGTGGGCATTGTGCAGGCTTTCCAGCGAGGGGGTGGCCGAGCCCAGCAGGATCGGGATGTTCTCTTGGTGGGCGCGGACCACGGCCAGGTCCCGGGCGTGGTAGCGCAGGCCTTCCTGCTGTTTATAGGAGCCGTCGTGCTCCTCGTCGATGATGATCAGCCCGGGATTTTTCATCGGTGTGAACAGTGCCGAGCGGGTGCCGATGATGATATCGGCCTCGCCGTCGCGGGCGGCGAGCCAGGCATCCAGGCGTTCGCGATCACCGACCGCCGAATGCAGCAGGGCGATGCGAGCGTTGAAGCGTTGCTCGAAGCGCGCCAAGGTCTGCGGCCCAAGGTTGATTTCCGGAATCAGGATCAGTGCTTGTTTGCCGGCCTCGAGGGTTTCACGGATCAGTTGCAGGTAAACCTCGGTCTTGCCGCTACCGGTCACCCCCGCCAGCAAGAAGGCATGGAAGGCGCCGAAGCCCGAGCGCACGGCGTCGAATGCGGCCAGTTGCTCTTCGTTCAGGGGCAGCTCCGGCTGTGCCAGCCAGTGTTCGTGACGGGGCTGGGGCAAATGGCGGCGGACCTCTACCTGAACCAGTTCCTTGGCCAGCAGCAAATCGAGGCTGTCCTTGCTCAGGCCCAGCTTGGACAGCACGCTGTGGGCGACGCCGTGCGGATGCTGGGCCAGGGCCTTGAGGGCGTCACGCTGGCGGGGAGCGCGTGCGATACGCGGGTCTTCGAGGCGGGCGCCGGGAGCGACATGCCAAAAACGCTCTTGGCGCATCTCGGCCGGCTCGCCCTGGCGCAACAAGGTGGGCAAGGCCCAGTTCAAGGTGTCGCCGAGGCTGTGCTGGTAGTACTGCGCGGTCCACAGGCACAGCTTGAACAGTGCCGACGGCAGCGGTGAGACCGGATCGAGCAGGGCACTGGCGGGCTTGAGCTTGTCGGCGGGCACTTCGCTCTTGTCGCAGACCTCCACCAGTACGCCGATCATCTCCCGGCGGCCAAACGGCACGCGGATGCGCATGCCAGGCGTCAAGGCCTGGCGGGCCATGCTTGCTGGTGCCCTATAGTCGAACAGGCGACGCAAAGGCGAGGGCAGGGCTAGGCGCAGAATGACGTCGGACACGCGGGAGGTCTCTGGATGGCAGGTTTACAAGTTCCGCGAGCCTAGCAGACGACAGTCGGTGATCGCGACAACTTGCGCTGGCGCCTTGCTCTGGTATTATTCGCCGCCTAATTACGTGCGGTATTCAACAATTGGTGTTGGGTGGCGGCACGCAGCTCGAGGAAGTGACCATGAAAGCAGATATTCATCCGAACTACGAAGTAGTTGCAGTCACCTGCAGCTGCGGCAACAAATTCGAAACCCGTTCGACCCTGGCCAAGCCGCTGGCGATCGACGTGTGCTCCCAGTGCCACCCGTTCTACACTGGTAAGCAGAAAGTCCTGGACACCGGTGGTCGCGTACAGAAGTTCGCCGATCGCTTCGGTATGTTCGGTACCAAGAAGTAATCATGCGCATGGCGAATCCCTCGGGTTTCGCGCTGCTGCAAAAAAAGGCGCCCCTTGTGGGCGCTTTTTTTGTGGGCGCGATCTGGCATTTTCCCGCGCTGGCTTTCTGCCCATTGCCCGACAAGCCGCAGCAGGTGGCGGTGCGACAGGTGGTCGATGGCGACACCTTGCGTCTGAGTGATGGACGCAGCGTTCGGATGATCGGCATCAATGCACCGGAAATCGGCCGTAAAGGTCGCACCAGCGAGCCCTATGCCGAGGCCGCCAGGCAGCGTTTGCAGGCGTTGGTCAAAGCCAGCGACGGACGGGTCGGGCTGGTGGCGGGGGTAGAGGGAAAGGACAAGTACGGTCGCACCTTGGCGCACATCTATGGCCGGGATGGCAACAATCTTGAAGCCACACTGCTCAGCGAGGGCTTGGGCTATCGCGTCGCGGTGGCGCCCAACGTCAAGCTTTCCCGCTGCCAGCAAGAGGCCGAGCAGGCGGCCAGGGCGGCGCGGATCGGGTTATGGCGGCAGTCGCCAGTGCTGCGAGAGGGTGATGTCCGGCAGTCGGGCTTTGCTGTCATAAGCGGCAAAGTAAAGGCTATCGAGCGCAATCGTGGTGGTGTTTGGCTGGAACTTGGCAATGCGGTGGTGCTTCGCATTCCCGCTCGTCTGCAGCGCAACTTCCCCTCGAGCTTCTTCGATAACCTCAAGGGACGCCAGGTCGAGGCGCGCGGCTGGGTGCTGGATCGTTCCCGCAAGGGTGGGCTGAAGCCTGGGCAGCGACGCTGGGAATTGCCGTTGACCGATCCGAGCATGCTCGAACGGATTTCAGGGTAAATAGTTGTAGACATTTCGCTATTAAATTGTACACACTTGATGGTGTATGCCCCCGTGGGTTATAGCGTAAAGTCGTAGGCTAAAGGCCTTGACACAAGTGACCGGGCAGTCTTGTGGCCCCCCGGCTCTTTGCGTATCCTCGGCGGTCCGTCAGAACAGTAAACAAGCGGAATGCCCACCATGTCAGACCTGAAAACCGCCGCTCTCGAATACCACGCTCAGCCTCGTCCGGGGAAACTGAGCGTCGAACTCACCAAGCCGACCGCAACCGCCCGTGACCTGGCCCTGGCCTACAGCCCGGGCGTCGCCGAGCCTGTGCGTGAGATCGGCCGTGATCCAGAGCTGGCCTACAAGTACACCGGCAAAGGCAACCTGGTTGCGGTGATTTCCGATGGTACCGCCATCCTCGGCCTGGGTGACCTGGGTCCGCTGGCGTCCAAGCCGGTCATGGAAGGCAAGGGTGTTCTGTTCAAGCGTTTCGCTGGCATCGACGTATTCGACATCGAAGTCGACTCCGAAAGCCCGCAAGCCTTCATCGACACCGTCAAGCGTATTTCCATCACCTTCGGTGGCATCAACCTGGAAGACATCAAGGCGCCTGAGTGCTTCGAGATCGAGCGCACGCTGATCGAGCAGTGCGACATTCCGGTCTTCCACGATGACCAGCACGGCACCGCGATCGTCACTGCGGCCGGCATGATCAACGCCTTGGAAATCGCCGGCAAGAAGCTCGACGAAGCCAAGATCGTTTGCCTGGGCGCTGGCGCTGCCGCCATCTCTTGCATGAAGCTGCTGGTCAGCATGGGTGCCAAGGTCGAGAACATCTTCATGATCGACCGCACCGGCGTGATCCACGCAGGCCGTGACGATCTGAACCAGTACAAGGCCCAATTCGCGCACGCCACCGACAAACGCACCCTGGCTGACGCACTGGAAGGTGCCGATGTCTTCGTGGGTCTGTCCGGCCCGAACCTGCTGAGCCCGGAAGGCCTGAAGAGCATGGCTGCGAACCCGATCGTGTTCGCATGCTCGAACCCGGATCCGGAGATCAAGCCAGAGCTGGCCCACCAGACCCGCAGCGACGTGATCATGGCTACCGGTCGTTCCGACTACCCGAACCAGGTCAACAACGTGCTGGGCTTCCCGTTCATCTTCCGTGGCGCTCTGGACGTACGTGCCAAGCGCATCAACGAAGAAATGAAAATCGCCGCCGCCATCGCCCTGAAGGACCTGGCCAAGCTGCCAGTGCCGCAGGAAGTCTGCGACGCCTACGGCGTGCAGGCGCTGGAATTCGGCCGTGAGTACATCATTCCGAAGCCGATGGACCCACGCCTGATCACCGTCGTCTCCGATGCCGTGGCCAAGGCTGCCATCGAGTCCGGCGTTGCAACCCTGCCGTATCCGAAGCACTACCCACTGCAGAACGTGAACGACGTGTTCAACGGTTAATGCAGAACGCAAAAAAGAACCGGCTCAAATGAGCCGGTTTTTTTTGCTTCGAGTTTGGAGCTGCGAGCGACACGTTGTTCGAGGTTGTCTGTAGGGGGGCCGGGAGAGCCGGCGCGCCCTTCTTCTTGCTTGTCGCTTGTGCTGCTTAGAACAGATCCATCGGCGCCGCTTCATCGGCCGGCAGCGGGCTGCCTGGTGCCGCACCGTTGCCCAGCTCGTCTACCGAAGGCGGGGAATCCTCGGCCTTGAAGAGCTCGAAATAGGCATTCGGAGTGCTTGGCGTGGCGGCGCGGCCGCTGACCGGATCGACCCGCAGGCTGAGGATGCCTTCCGGTTCGGCTGGGGCGTGCTCGGGCTTGCCTTTGAGCGCCGCGCCCATGAAGTTCATCCAGATCGGCAGCGCGGCGGTGCCGCCATACTCGCGCCGGCCCAGGGTCTCCGGCTGGTCGAAGCCAACCCACACGGTCGTCACGTAGTCGGCGTTGTAGCCAGTGAACCAGGCGTCTTTGGACTCGTTGGTGGTGCCGGTCTTGCCCGCCAGATCGTTTCGACCAAGGGCCAGGGCGCGGCGGCCGGTGCCGCGCTTGATCACGTCCTGCAGCATGCTGGTGAGAATATAGGTAGTACGACCGTCGACGATGCGCTCGGCCACGACCGGTGCCTGTGGCGCGGGTGCCACCTGGCCCAGTGTCGAGGGTGCTTCGCCTGGCAGCGGCTGGATGCTGATCGGCTGTTCCGGCGCGGCGATGCCGGCCTGGTCCTGACCCTCTTGAGGAACCCTCGCCGGATTGGCGGTGAACAGGGTTTCGCCGTTGCGGCTCTCGATGCGTTCGATCAGATAGGGGCTGATCTTGTAGCCGCCGTTGGCGAAAGTGCTCCAGCCCGTGGCGATTTCCATCGGCGTGAGGGTTGCGGTCCCCAGCGCCAGAGACAGGTTCGGCGGCAGGTCCTGCTTGTTGAAGCCAAACTTGGCGATGTAGTCGATGGTCTTGCCCACGCCCATCGATTGCAGCAGTCGGATCGAGACCAGGTTGCGCGACTTGTACAGGGCTTCGCGCATGCGGATCGGGCCGAGGAAGGTGTTGGTGTCGTTCTTCGGGCGCCAGACCTTGTCCAGGTACTCGTCGACGAACACGATCGGTGCGTCGTTGACCAGGCTGGCGGCGGTGTAGCCGCTGTCCAGTGCGGCGCTGTAGACGAAGGGCTTGAAGCTCGAACCGGGCTGGCGCTTGGCCTGCATGGCGCGGTTGTAATTGCTCTGTTCGAACGAGAAACCGCCGACCAGTGCGCGGATGGCGCCGTTGTAAGGATCCAGAGTGACCAGTGCGCTCTGGGCACCAGGCACCTGGCTGAACTTGAGCTTGCCGTCTTCCAGGCGCTGCACACGGATCAGATCACCGACCTGGGCTACGTCGGCGGGCGATTGAGGGGAGCGACCCTGAGCATTGCTGTTGAGGAATGGCCGGGCCCATTTCATGGTGTCCCAGGCTACGTGCTCCTCTTCGCCACTGCGGGTCAGCACCTTCAGGCCGCTCTTGTCGACCTGAGTGACGATGGCAGGCTCAAGGCCCCCAAGGGTGCGCTGCTTGCTCAGCTCCTGCAGCCAGGCGGCGTGGGTCTTGCCTGGGAAACGCGATTCTGGGCCGCGATAGCCATGGCGCTCGTCATAGTCGGTCAAACCAGTGAGCACGGCCTTGTTGGCCATCTCCTGCATGTCGCTCGGCACCGTGGTGGTCACGCGGAAGCCTTCGGTGTAGGCATCGCTGCCATAGCGGCCGACCATTTCGGCGCGGGCCATTTCGGCGATGTAGGGCGCGTTAACCTCGGGTGTCGGGACGTGATAGCTGGCATTGAGCGGCTCGGCCAGGGCGGCCTCGTAGCTGGCCTGGTCGATCTTGCCGAGCTTGTACATGCGGCCCAGGATCCAGTCGCGGCGCTCCTTGGCGCGCACCGGGTTGGCCAGCGGGTTGAAGCGAGACGGCGCCTTGGGCAGGCCAGCGATCATGGCCATCTGGGCCAGGCTGATGTCGCGGATGGACTTGCCGTAGTACACCTGTGCAGCGGCTTCGATGCCGTAGGCGCGGTTGCCCAGGTAGATCTTGTTGACGTACAGCTCGAGGATTTCGTCCTTGGTCAGCTCGCGTTCGATCTGCAAGGCCAGGAGGATTTCATTGGTTTTGCGCGAGAAACTGCGCTCGCTGGTGAGGAAGAAGTTCTTCGCCACCTGCATGGTGATCGTGCTGCCGCCGGTCTGGATGTGGCCAGATTTCACCAGCTGGGTCGCGGCGCGCATCAGGCTGCTCGGATCGACTCCATAGTGATTGAGGAAATTGTCGTCCTCTGCTGACAGAAGCGCCTGGATGAACTGCGGGGGAATATCCGCGAAACGGATAGGCGAGCGGCGCATTTCGCCGAATTCCGCAATCAGCTTGCCGTCGCTGCTGTACACCCTCAAGGGGATCTGCAACTGGATGCTTCTGAGGGACTCGACCGAGGGGAGGCTGGGGCTAAGATACAGAAACGCACCGCTCACACCGAGTACGAGCGCGCAGATGACTGCGACGAAAGACCACCAGAAGAACTTCAGCAGACGTATCAAGGCTTTTGGGTGTCCAGGTTGGGAGTGGATTGCACGCGGTCCGGCGGACAGGAAAAAACGCTGGGCATTATAAGCATTTTTCGCTTTGCCGGGGCGACCGGCCGGCCTGGACGGTCGGCTCCTGTAGTGCGGCACTGCGACGATCTTTCAAGGAAGAACCATGCTTGGACGTTTCGGCAGGGATGCCGGTTCACTGCTGGGGGTGGAAATCGCCTCCGGTTCCGTTCGAATCCTTCAATTGCAACGGCGCCAGGGCGGCCATGCAGTCTGCGCCTGGGCCGTGGAGCCTTTCGAGGCGCCACCGGGGCACTGGACGGCACATCCTGATGTGGTGGCCAAGGCCTTGCAACGAGCCTGGCAGCGTAGTGGGTCTCGTCAGCGTCAGGCCGCAGTGGCGTTACCGGGCTCTGAGGTGATCTGCAAGGTACATCGGCTGCCGGCGCGATTGTCCGACAGCGAGATGGAGGCGCAGTTGCTGGCCGAGGCCGAGCGCCTGTTTCCGTTTCCATTGCAGGACCTCGCGCTGGATTTCCAGACGCTCGAGGCGGTGCCGGGGCCGGTCGATGAGGTGAGCGTGCTGGTGGGGGCTTGCCGCCACTGTCTGTTGGAGCCGTTGGAGCAGGTGTTCCACAGCGCTGGCTTGCAGTTGGTGATGGTCGAAGTCGACAGCCTGGCCTTGGCCCGCACGCTCGCCCCTGGCCGACTTACCGCAGCGGCGGTCCTCAGGATCGAGGCTGTTCGTGCCACCGTGCATACCTGGTCGGAGCCTTTCATGCCTCAGCGTCTGGAGTTGCGCATGGTGCCCGAGCAGGACCAGGCACAACGCCTCGAACGTATCGGGCACTGGCTGCGCAGTGCGCTGCCCGGAACATCCGTCGAATGCCTTCACGTCGCACCGTGCGATGTGCCGGAAGACGGCTGGCTGGAAGGGCTCGCGCAGCAACTGGCGATGCCGTGTGAGTCGCTCTGGCCTTTCGCTGGCCTGGCGCTGGCGGGCCTGGCCATGGATTCCACGCTGTCGTGCAGGGAGGCTGGTGGCATGGCGCTAGCCTACGGACTGGCATTGGGAGGAGGGCAGTGATGCTGCGGTTGAACCTGCTTCCCTGGCGCGAACGGCAGCGCCTTGCGGCAGTTCGGCGCTTCAAGCTGGCCGTGCTCGCCAGTGTCCTGGTCGCCTTCTGCGGCGTGATGCTGCTCGACCATATGGCCCGTCAGCGTTTGCAGAGCCAGGAATTGGCCATTGCGCAAAGCCAGGCTTTGTTGCAAGAGCAGCAAGCGGAGCTCGCGCGCATCGATGGGCTGCGTGAGCGGCGCGAGGCCGTGCAGGCGCAAACTTCAGCCCTCGCTCGCCTGCGTGCCGATCAAGGTCTGCCTTTGGTGGTGTTCGCCGAGCTTGAGCGGGCCATGCCAGAGGGATTGAGCTTGAGCGAACTGACCTTGCAGGAAAATCGCGTGCAAGTGCTTGGGTTGGCGGCGTCCCCCGCTGTCCTGGCGCAGCTCATGCGCGCGCTCGAGCAGTCTGCCGTCCTTCAGGGGCTGGAGCTAAAACGCCTTCGCAATGTGCCAGCGGGGGAAGAGTTCTTGTTGTTGGCCCAGGTGCCGGTTTCGTGGTCATGACGTGGGCCGAGATGACCGACTGGCGGGAGTGGGGGATCCGTTCGCGGGGTTTCATTGCTGCGATTCTGGCGACGTTGATCGCCCTGGTGTTGCTTGCCGGGTGGTTCGGGCTTCTCCAAGGGCGGTATCGGACCTATCAGTTGGGCAAGGGCCAAGAGCAATCATTGAACTTGGCGCTGTCGGGCAATTCGCAGGCGCTGCACCTGCACGAGTCTGCCCGGCTGGCGCTGGACGATGCCACGCTGCAGTTGCGCGATGCGCGTTGGCGCCTGGCTGCGGGTGTGAACATGAGTGATCTGCTCGACGAGCTGACCAGTTCGGGACATGCCCATGGGTTGGTGTTCGAACAGCTCGATGTGGAGCAGGCGCGCGTGGAGACTGGCTACCAGATGGTGCCGCTGCGGGTAGAGGTCGTGGGGCGTTATGCCGCGCTGCGGATGTGGCTGGACGAATGGTTCGGCCAGGTTCGTCTCTTGCGGGCAACGAGCCTGCGGCTGGTCGACTTGCCCGAGCGTCCAGGCCTGCTGCGCCTGCAGGTGCAGGTCGCTTCGTATCACCCGGGCGAAGAACTGCCGGCACCGGCCTCGCTGGCCCATGAGCCGGCGAGGCCGGCGGCCCGCCCTCCGCGCGTGGACCTGTTCGTGCCCTGGTCGACTCAGGCCGCCGTGACGGGGCTGGCTGGCGTGCCCCTGGATCAGTTGGAGATGGTCGGCAGCCTGTCGCAGGCTGGGCATCACCAGGCTCTGCTGTGGTCGGCTGGACGGTTGTATCGGGTGTGTTCTGGGGACCGTGTGGGGCGTAATGAGGGTGTCGTGGTACGGATCGATCGACACCAGATCGAGGTGCGCGAGCGTGTGTTCGTCGCGGGAGTGTGGCACGAGCGGTCGGTCTACCTGGCCATGGGAAAGCGGGTCAACAACGAGGTCATGGATGACGCTGAACAAACTGAAGATCGGCATGGTGATGGCAATGCTGTCGAGCCCGGCGGCGACAGCATCGCTCTATCGAGGTGAGCCGCTGTCCCTGAATTTCCAGGACATCGAAGTGCGCGCGGCGCTGCAGGTGCTGGCCGATCATGCCGGCATCAACCTGGTTGCCAGCGACACGGTACAAGGCAGTCTTACCTTGCGCCTGGAAGACGTGCCCTGGGATCAGGCGCTGGACCTTGTATTGCGCAGCAAAGGACTGGCCCGGCGCGAGGAGGGTAACGTTCTGGTGGTCGCGCCCATCGCGGAGCTGGCAGAGCAGTTTCGTGAAGCCCGGTCTGGGCAGGCGCTGGATGCGCAATTGCAACCCATGCGGCGTGAGCTGCTGCCGATCCATCACGCCAAGGCGGCGGACATGGCAGAGTTGCTGTTGGCCGCGCTCGCCGACGAGGGCATTCTCACCGGGCGCGGCAGCCTGAGTGTCGACCCACGGACCAACACCTTGGTGGCCTACCAGCCGGCCGACCGACTCGCCGAGTTGCGGCGACTGGTGGGGCAGCTGGATGTGCCGGTGCGACAAGTGCTGATCGAGGCGCGGATCGTCGAGGCCAACGTCGATTACGAAAAAAGCCTGGGTGTGCGCTGGGGCGCGCCCCTGCAAGGCGATACCGCTCGTCTGGGAAAAGAACTGTTCGTGGACCTGGGTGTGGAGCGGGGGACGTCCGGCATTGGGTTGGGGGTGCTACGAGGCGGGACGCTGCTGGACTTGGAGCTCAGTGCCATGGAAAAGAGCGGAAACGGCGAGATCATCTCCCAGCCGAAGGTGGTCACCGCTGACAAGGAGACCGCGCGGATCATCAAGGGTACCGAGGTGCCTTACCAGGAAACCAGCAAGAGCGGCGCGACCTCCATCTCGTTTCGCGAGGCATCGTTATCGCTTGAGGTGACGCCGCAGATCACGCCCGATGGCAAAGTCGTGATGGCTGTCAGGGTGACCAAGGACGAGCCTGACTACGTCAATGCACTGAACAACGTCCCGCCCATCCGCAAGAATGAGGTCAACGCCAAGGTGCGGGTGGCGGACGGCGAGACGATCGTCATCGGTGGCGTTTACTCGACCACGCAAAACAATGTGGTCGACAAGGTGCCATTTTTAGGCGATCTGCCGTATGTTGGCAGGCTGTTTCGACGCGATGTATTACAAGAGAAAAAATCCGAGCTGCTGGTCTTCCTGACTCCGCGTATCATGAGTGACCAGGCGATTGCTGTGAGTCGTTGATTCTGTGCGAAATTTGATACTTGTGGGACCCATGGGCGCTGGAAAAAGCACCATCGGACGCCTATTGGCCAAAGAGCTGCGCCTGTTGTTCAAGGATTCCGACAAGGAAATCGAGCTGCGAACCGGCGCCAACATCCCGTGGATCTTCGACAAAGAAGGCGAGCCGGGCTTTCGTGACCGTGAGCAGG
Organism: Pseudomonas guariconensis; assembly: GCF_040822035.1. Classification (NCBI taxonomy): domain Bacteria; kingdom Pseudomonadati; phylum Pseudomonadota; class Gammaproteobacteria; order Pseudomonadales; family Pseudomonadaceae; genus Pseudomonas; species Pseudomonas guariconensis. Next base: position 355,682 of record NZ_CP162012.1, read on the forward strand.
CCATGATCGCCGAACTCAGTGGCCTCGATGGCGTGGTCCTGGCGACCGGCGGCGGCGCGGTGATGCGTGAAGCCAATCGCAGGGCGCTGCGTGAGGGCGGACGGGTGATCTACCTGCACGCCTCGGTCGAGCAGCAGGTCGGGCGCACAGCGCGTGATCGCAACCGGCCACTGTTGCGCACTGCCAACCCGGAGGCGACCCTGCGCGCCCTGCTGGAAACCCGCGACCCGCTTTACCGTGAAATCGCTGACCTGGTGGTGGAAACCGACGAACGGCCGCCGCGCATGGTGGTGCTCGACATCCTTGAGCGCTTGCAGAAGTTGCCGCCCCGGTAAGCCGGGACTATTCTCGGCGACCAACGCCGAGGCGGGTTGAACGTTACCGCGCGGGGTCGCCTGGACGATGCCGCGCCCTAGTACATTGTGGGGATACATGCAGACATTAAAGGTCGACCTGGGCGAACGCAGCTACCCGATCTACATTGGCGAAGGCCTGCTGGACCAGCCCGAACTGCTGGCGCCGCACATTGCCGGACGGCAGGTCGCCATTGTCTCGAACGAAACCGTTGCCCCCCTGTATCTCGAACGTCTGCGCCGCACCCTCGGTGCCTATGCGGTATTGCCCGTGGTGTTGCCCGATGGCGAGGCCCACAAGAACTGGGAAACCCTGCAACTGATCTTCGATGCCCTGCTCACCGCCCGGCATGATCGCCGGACCACCGTGGTGGCCCTGGGCGGTGGTGTCATCGGTGACATGGCCGGCTTCGCCGCTGCCTGTTACCAACGCGGCGTCGACTTCATTCAGATACCGACTACCTTGTTGTCCCAGGTCGATTCCTCGGTGGGCGGCAAGACCGGTATCAATCATCCCTTGGGCAAGAACATGGTCGGCGCGTTCTATCAGCCCAACGCCGTGCTGATCGACACCGCCAGCCTAAAGACCCTGCCGGCACGCGAACTGTCGGCGGGCCTGGCCGAGGTCATCAAGTACGGCCTGATCTGCGACGAGCCGTTCCTGACTTGGCTTGAAGCCCACATCCATGACCTGCGCGAGCTGGAGCCCGTCGCGCTCACCGAAGCCATCCGCCGCTCCTGCGCGGCCAAGGCTGCGGTGGTTGGGGCTGACGAACGCGAATCCGGCGTGCGGGCCACGCTGAACCTCGGTCATACCTTCGGCCATGCCATCGAGACCCACATGGGTTATGGCGTTTGGCTGCATGGCGAAGCCGTGGCGGCCGGCACCGTGATGGCGCTGGAAATGTCCATGCGCCTGGGCTGGATCGACCAGGCTGCGCGAGATCGCGGCATTCGTCTGCTGCAGGCGGCCGGCTTGCCGGTGGTGCCTCCCCAGGAGATGACCCCTGAGCACTTCATGGAACACATGGCGGTCGACAAGAAGGTCCTCGACGGTCGCTTGCGCCTGGTGCTGCTGCGCCAGATGGGCGAGGCCGTGGTGACCGACGACTATCCGAAAGAGATTCTTCAGGCCACGTTGGCAGCGGATTACCGCGCAATCGTGGCCCAGCTTTGAGGTTGTGACAGCGCAATGACCAGTTTGCATGCCGATGAGGCGTTTCTCGACCACTATCAGTTGAGCCACGATCCGTTCGCGCCCCGTGTGCCCGGTTTCAAGTTCTTCCCCGCCCAGCGCAAGCCGGTGCTGGGCCAACTGCATCATCTGGCGCGTTATAGCCAGCTGATGCTGGTGGTCACAGGCCCTGTGGGCAGCGGCAAGACCCTGCTGCGCCAGGCCCTGGTGGCCAGCACCAACAAGCAGTCGGTGCAGAGCGTGGTGGTCTCGGCCCGTGGCGCGGGCGACGCGGCCAGCGTTCTGGCCCAGGTGGCACAGGCACTCAATGTCGCCAATGCCGAAGTGCAGACCATCCTCGCCCAAGTCGTGCAACTGGCGCTGACCGGGCAGGAAGTCTATTTGCTGGTGGACGATGCGGAACAACTCGACGAGTCGGCACTCCAAGCGTTGCTGGAGCTGGCGGCGGGTGTTCCGGAGGGCCGTCCGCACGTGTTCCTGTTCGGTGAGCCGTCACTGATCGCCGCACTGGAAGGGCTCGATGCCGACGGAGAGCGATTCCATGTCATCGAGCTTGCGCCCTACAGCGAGGAGGAAACCCGCGAGTACCTGGAGCAGCGTCTGGATGGCGCAGGCCGGGGCATCGAGGTGTTCACCCGTGAACAGATCGTCGACATCCATGAAAACTCCGACGGCTGGCCTGGCAACATTAACCAGGTCGCCCGCGATACCTTGATCGAAGCCATGATCGCTAGCCGCAGTACGGTGAAGCGACCATCCATGGGGTTCAATATGCCTAAGAAACACGTGCTCGCGCTGTCCGCTGTCGTCGTGGTCGCGGTTGCCGCGGCGGTCCTGATGCCCAAGAAGGGCGGTGACAAGCCTGCCGAAGCGCCTGCCGCCCAGGCCCAGTTGCCGCTGGGTGAAGGCCAGCCGGCCAATGCCCAGTCCAATAATGGTGGTCCAGCCATCGAGTTCTCCGGCTCTTCCCAGCCAATGCCACTGCCGCTGGTTGGGCAGTCGCAACCGGTGATGCGCGAGCCGCTGGCCCAGGCGGCCGGCATGGGTGATGGCGAGGAGGGCGGCCCGGCCGGCAACACCGCACTGCAGCCGGCCAACCCGCCGACTGTCACGACCATCGCGCCGCCGCAAGGTGCCACCGCAGGCCCAGCCCCGGTACCGGCTCAGCCTGTCACTAGCGCGCCGGCTCAGAGTGTCGCCACCGCACCAGCCCAACCTGTTGCACCTGCGCCCAAGCCAGTCGCAACCCAGCCGGCCAAGCCGGTTGCACCTGCCAAGCCTGCCCCGGCGCCGACCCAGGTCGCCACCGCCAAGCCGGCTGCCAAGCCAACCGCTGGTGGCGCGGGCAATAGCGGCTGGTACAGTGGTCAGAAACCGGGCAATTACGTGGTGCAGATCTTCGGCACCAGCTCCGAGGCCTCCGCCCAGTCCTTCGTCAAAGCCCAGGGTGGCGACTATCGCTACTTCAAGAAGACCCTGCAGGGCAAACCCCTCTACGTGGTGACCTACGGCAACTTCGCCAGCCGCGATGCAGCGGTTGCGGCAATCAAGAACTTGCCAGCCAAGGTCCAGGCTGGTAAACCTTGGCCACGAACCGTAGGCAGCGTCCAACAAGAGCTGGCCACGGCCCGCTGACACCTTCCGGGCGGCTCCACCCTGCTGCCCAGTTGCCTGAGTTTCGATAAGCCTGCTGCGCCTGAGCGCGGCAGGCTTTTCTGTCCCGGACTGCCGGCCACAAGCCCTTTCTTGCAGTCATGGCTGAAACGCTTCAGACTCGAGCCAAGCCGTTACCACGGCACATGGCGCAAAAACATTCAAAAATGCGACATAAGTTTTCAGTGATGCGTCATGAAAATTTGTGGGCGTTGCTGTCCCTGTGCAACAATGGTTTCCCATTGCCCACCGCAAAAAGCTGGCATTCGATCGGCGTGGATGGTAAGTGGTTGTACTAAAAAGAGATTTGCCTTGGTTGAGAGGCGAACCTGGTGAGAAAGTGTCTATGAAAACAGGTCTGTACCATCCCGAAGAATTCAAGGACAACTGTGGTTTCGGCCTGATCGCCCATATGACGGGCGAGGCGAGCCACCATCTTCTGCAAACCGCCATGCAGGCGCTGACCTGCATGACCCACCGCGGCGGAATCAACGCCGACGGCAAGACCGGCGACGGTTGCGGTCTGCTCATGCAGAAGCCCGATCAATTCCTGCGTGCCGTGGCCCAGGAACACTTCGCCGTCGAGCTGCCCAAGCAGTACGCCGTCGGCATGGTGTTCTTCAATCAGGACCCGGTGAAGGCCGAAGCGGCCCGCGCCAACATGGATCGCGAGATCATCAATGCTGGCCTGAAGCTGGTCGGCTGGCGCAAAGTCCCGATCGACACCAGCGTGCTTGGCCGCCTGGCCCTGGAGCGCCTGCCGCAGATCGAGCAGGTCTTCATCGGCGGCGAAGGCCTGAGCGACCAGGAGTTCGCCATCAAGCTGTTCAGTGCCCGTCGTCGCTCGTCCGTGGCCAATGCCCACGACGCCGACCACTACATCTGCAGCTTTTCGCACAAGACCATCATCTACAAAGGCCTGATGATGCCGGCGGATCTTTCCGCCTTCTATCCGGACCTGGGCGATGAGCGCCTGAAAACCGCGATCTGCGTGTTCCACCAGCGCTTCTCCACCAACACCCTGCCGAAGTGGCCGCTGGCGCAGCCCTTCCGCTTCCTCGCCCACAATGGCGAGATCAACACCATCACCGGCAACCGCAACTGGGCTATCGCCCGTCGCACCAAGTTCGCCAACGATCTGATCCCCGACCTCGAAGAGCTCGGCCCGCTGGTCAACCGCGTGGGTTCGGACTCCTCGAGCATGGACAACATGCTCGAGCTGATGGTCACCGGCGGCATCGACCTGTTCCGCGGCGTGCGCATGCTGGTACCGCCAGCCTGGCAGAACGTCGAGACCATGGACGCCGACCTGCGCGCGTTCTATGAGTACAACTCCATGCACATGGAGCCGTGGGACGGCCCGGCCGGTATCGTCATGACCGAGGGCCGCCACGCGGTCTGCCTGCTGGACCGCAACGGCCTGCGTCCGGCACGCTGGGTGACCACCAAGAACGGCTACATCACCCTGGCCTCGGAAATCGGCGTCTGGGACTACAAGCCCGAGGATGTGCTGGCCAAGGGGCGCGTTGGCCCGGGCCAGATCTTCGCCGTGGACACCGAAACCGGCCAGATTCTCGACACGGACGCTATCGACAATCGTCTGAAGTCGCGCCATCCCTACAAGCGCTGGCTGCGTCAGCACGCCCTGCGCATCCAGGCGACCCTGACCGACGACCAAGGCGTGGCCAGCTATGACGCTGACCAGCTCAAGCAATACATGAAAATGTTCCAGGTCACCTTCGAGGAGCGTGACCAGGTGCTGCGTCCGCTCGGTGAGCAGGGCCAGGAAGCGGTCGGCTCGATGGGCGACGACACGCCGATGGCCGTGCTGTCCCAGCGCGTGCGCTCGCCGTACGACTTCTTCCGCCAGCAGTTCGCCCAGGTAACCAACCCGCCGATCGACCCGCTGCGCGAGGCGATCGTCATGTCCTTGGAGATCTGCCTGGGCGCCGAGCGCAACATCTTCCAGGAATCCCCCGAGCATGCCTCGCGGGTAATCCTCAGCTCCCCGGTCATCTCGCCTGCCAAGTGGCGTTCGCTGATGAACCTGGAGCGCGAAGGCTTCGATCGCCAGCTGATCGACCTCAACTATGAAGAGAGCGTCGGCCTGGAAGCGGCCATCCGCAACATCGCCGACCAGGCCGAGGAAGCCGTACGCAGCGGCAAGACTCAGTTGGTGCTGAGCGACCGCTACATTGCCCCAGGCAAGCTGCCGGTGCATGCCTCCCTGGCGGTCGGTGCGGTACACCATCGTCTGACCGAGCAAGGCCTGCGCTGCGACAGCAACATCCTGGTCGAAACCGCCACCGCCCGTGACCCGCACCACTTCGCCGTGCTGCTGGGCTTCGGTGCCTCGGCCGTCTACCCTTACCTGTCCTATGAAGTGCTGGCCGACCTGATCCGCACCGGCGAGGTGCTGGGCGACCTGGATGAAGTGTTCAAGTACTACCGCAAAGGCATCTCCAAAGGCCTGCTGAAGATCCTGTCGAAGATGGGCATCTCCACCATCGCCTCCTACCGCGGCGCCCAGCTGTTCGAAGCCGTGGGCCTGGCCGAGGAAGTGGTCGGCCTGAGCTTCAAGGGCGTGGCCAGCCGCATCAAGGGCGCACGCTTCGTGGACCTTGAGAACGACCAGAAGCTGCTGGCGGCCGAAGCCTGGAGCGCGCGCAAGCCGATCCAGCAGGGCGGCCTGCTCAAGTTCGTCCACGGCGGCGAGTACCACGCCTACAACCCGGATGTGGTCAACACCCTGCAAGCAGCAGTGCAGAAGGGCGACTACGCCAAGTTCAAGGAATACACCACACTGGTCGACCAGCGTCCGGTGTCGATGATTCGCGACCTGCTCAAGGTCAAGCTGGCCGAGCAGCCGTTGGCGCTGGATCAGGTCGAGCCGCTGGAGGACATCCTCAAGCGCTTCGACTCCGCGGGCATCTCCCTCGGCGCCCTGTCGCCGGAAGCCCACGAGGCCCTGGCCGAGGCGATGAACCGCCTGGGCGCGCGCTCCAACTCTGGCGAGGGCGGCGAAGACCCGGCCCGCTACGGCACCATCAAGAGCTCGAAGATCAAGCAGGTGGCCACCGGCCGCTTCGGCGTCACCCCGGAATACCTGGTCAACGCCGAAGTGCTGCAGATCAAGGTGGCCCAGGGCGCCAAGCCCGGCGAGGGCGGCCAGCTGCCTGGCGGCAAGGTCAACGGCCTGATCGCACGGCTGCGCTATGCCGTGCCGGGCGTCACCCTGATTTCGCCTCCTCCGCACCATGACATCTACTCGATCGAAGACCTGGCCCAGCTGATCTACGACCTCAAGCAGGTCAATCCGCAGGCGCTGGTGTCGGTCAAGCTGGTGGCCGAGGCCGGCGTGGGCACCATCGCCGCTGGCGTGGCCAAGGCCTACGCGGACCTGATCACCATCTCCGGCTACGACGGTGGCACCGGCGCCTCGCCGCTGACCTCCATCAAGTACGCAGGTGCGCCGTGGGAGCTGGGCCTGGCCGAGACCCACCAGACCCTGCGCGGCAACGACCTGCGTGGCAAGGTGCGGGTACAGACCGACGGTGGCCTGAAGACTGGCCTGGACGTGATCAAGGCGGCCATCCTTGGCGCCGAGAGTTTCGGTTTTGGCACCGCGCCGATGATCGCCCTAGGCTGCAAATACCTGCGTATCTGCCACTTGAACAACTGCGCTACCGGCGTTGCCACCCAGAACGACAAGCTGCGCAAGGACCACTACATCGGTACCGTCGACATGGTGGTGAACTTCTTCACCTTCGTCGCCGAGGAAACCCGTGAGTGGCTGGCCAAGCTGGGCGTGCGTAGCCTGGGCGAGCTGATCGGGCGTACCGATCTGCTCGACATCCTGCCAGGCGATACCGAGCGCCAGCAGTACCTGGACCTGTCGCCGCTGCTGGGCAGCTCGCACATTCCGGCCGACAAGCCGCAGTTCTGCGAAGTCGACAAGAACCCGCCGTTCGACAAAGGCGAGCTGGCCGAGAAAATGGTCGAGATGGCCCTGCCGGCGATTCGCGATCTTTCCGGTGGCGAATTCAGCCTGGACATCTGCAACTGCGACCGTTCCATCGGCGCGCGTATCTCCGGCGAGATCGCCCGCCTGCACGGCAATCAGGGCATGGCCGGTGCGCCAATCACCTTCCGCTTCAAGGGCACTGCCGGCCAGAGCTTTGGCGTGTGGAACGCCGGTGGCCTGAACCTGCACCTGGAAGGGGATGCCAACGACTACGTGGGCAAGGGCATGACCGGCGGCAAGCTGACCATCGTGCCGCCTGCCGGCAGCCCGTTCGAAACCCAGCACAGCGCCATCGTCGGCAACACCTGCCTGTATGGCGCCACTGGCGGCAAGCTGTTCGCCGCTGGCACCGCGGGCGAGCGCTTCGCTGTGCGTAACTCCGGCGCCCACGCTGTGGTCGAGGGTACCGGCGATCACTGCTGTGAATACATGACCGGCGGCTTTGTCTGCGTCCTGGGCAAGACCGGTTACAACTTCGGTTCTGGCATGACTGGCGGCTTCGCCTACGTGCTCGACATGGACAACACCTTCGTCGACAAACTCAACCACGAGCTGGTGGAAATCCAGCGCATCAGTGGTGAGGCGATGGAGGCCTACCGCAGCCATCTGGCGCGGGTCCTTGGCGAATACGTGGAAGAGACCGGCAGCGAGTGGGGGCGCGAGCTCTCGGAGAACCTGGACGACTACGTGCGTCGCTTCTGGTTGGTCAAGCCCAAGGCCGCCAACCTCAAGCAACTGTTGTCCAGCACCCGTGCCAACCCGCAGTAAAAGCAGCTGCAAGTGGCGAGCCTCGAACTGCAAGTTGAAGCGGTTCGAGGTTCGCCCGGCTTAAGTGATCGTCTTGCGGCTTGCAGCGCTTAGCTTGCAGCTGCTGTTAAGAGGTTTTGAAAAATGGCTGAACGTCTGAACAACGACTTCCAGTTCATCGAAGTGGGCCGTAAGGACCCTAAGAAAAAACTGCTGCGCCAGCGCAAGAAGGAGTTCGTGGAGATCTACGAACCCTTCAAGCCCCAGCAGTCGGTCGAACAGGCACACCGTTGCCTGGGTTGCGGCAACCCGTATTGCGAGTGGAAGTGCCCGGTGCACAACTTCATCCCCAACTGGCTGAAGCTGGTCTCCGAAGGCAATATCCTGGCGGCGGCGGAGCTGTCGCACCAGACCAACACCCTGCCTGAAGTGTGCGGTCGTGTGTGCCCGCAGGACCGCCTGTGCGAGGGTGCCTGCACCCTCAACGACGGCTTCGGCGCGGTGACCATCGGCTCAGTGGAGAAGTACATCACCGACACTGCCTTCGCCATGGGCTGGCGCCCGGACATGTCCAAGGTCAAACCGACTGGCAAGCGTGTCGCAGTCATCGGTGCAGGCCCGGCGGGCCTGGGCTGCGCCGACGTGCTGGTGCGTGCGGGCGTGACTCCGGTGGTGTTCGACCGCAACCCTGAAATCGGTGGCCTGCTGACCTTCGGTATCCCCGAGTTCAAGCTGGAAAAGACCGTGCTGAGCAATCGCCGCGAAGTCTTCACCGGCATGGGCATCGAGTTCCGCCTGAACACCGAGGTGGGCAAGGACATCACCATGGAACAACTGCTCGCCGAATACGATGCAGTGTTCATGGGCATGGGTACCTACACCTACATGAAGGGCGGTTTCCCAGGCGAGGACCTGCCGGGCGTGCATGACGCGCTGGACTTCCTGATCGCCAACGTCAATCGCAACCTGGGCTTCGAGAAGTCGCCGGAAGACTTTGTCGACATGCAGGGCAAGAAGGTGGTGGTGCTTGGCGGTGGCGACACCGCGATGGACTGCAACCGCACCTCGATCCGCCAAGGTGCCAAATCGGTGACCTGCGCCTATCGCCGCGACGAGGCCAACATGCCGGGTTCGCGCCGCGAGGTGAAGAACGCCAAGGAAGAGGGCGTGAAGTTCCTCTATAACCGTCAGCCCATCGCCATCGTCGGCGAGGACAAAGTCGAAGGCGTGAAGGTGGTCGAGACCCGTCTTGGCGAGCCGGATGCCCGTGGCCGTCGTAGCCCTGAGCCGATTCCAGGCTCCGAGGAAATCTTGCCGGCCGATGCCGTCGTGATCGCGTTCGGCTTCCGTCCGAGCCCGGCGCCGTGGTTCGAGCAGTTCGACATCCAGACCGACAGCCAGGGCCGCGTGGTGGCACCGGAGAAGGCCAAGTTCAAACACCAGACCAGCAACCCGAAAGTGTTCGCCGGTGGCGACATGGTGCGCGGTTCGGATCTGGTGGTGACGGCGATCTTCGAAGGCCGCACTGCAGCTGAAGGCATTCTTGACTATCTCGGCGTCTGATCCGTCAGTGGGGCTGCTTTGCAGCCCTATCTCGGCCAAAGCCGCTCCCACAGGTACAGCAAGGTCTCGATAAGGGTGTGAGATGTGTGGACCTGGGCGACGAAAGGCCGCCCCGGAAGCATTTTTGTATACAAAAATGCTTGATCTACGGCACTCAATAGACAAAACGCATGGCCTTGGCCGTGCCTTTTGTGTCGGCGTCTGAGAAAATGCCCGCACTTTTTTGCTGGATGCCGACATGACTGCCCTGAAGAACGATCGTTTCCTGCGTGCACTGCTCAAGCAACCCGTAGACGTCACCCCGGTCTGGATGATGCGCCAGGCCGGTCGCTACCTCCCGGAGTACCGCGCCAGCCGCGCCAAAGCGGGGGACTTCATGAGCCTGTGCATGAACCCGCAGTTCGCCTGCGAGGTCACCTTGCAGCCGCTGGACCGCTACCCGCTGGACGCGGCGATCCTCTTCTCGGACATCCTCACCATCCCCGATGCCATGGGCCAAGGCCTGTACTTCGAGACCGGCGAAGGCCCTCGCTTCAAGAAGGTCATCAGCACCCCGGCCGACATCGAAGCGCTGCCGATCCCAGATCCGCACAAAGACCTTGGCTACGTGATGGATGCCGTCAGCACCATCCGCCGTGAGCTCAACGGCCGCGTACCGCTGATCGGCTTCTCCGGCAGCCCTTGGACCTTGGCCACCTACATGGTCGAAGGCGGTTCGTCCAAGGACTTCCGCAAGACCAAAGCCATGCTCTACGACAATCCCCAGGCCCTGCATCTGCTGCTGGACAAGCTCGCCCAGTCGGTCACCAGCTATCTCAACGGCCAGATCCAGGCCGGCGCCCAGGCCGTGCAGATCTTCGACACCTGGGGCGGCAACCTGTCGGCGGCGGCCTACCAGGAATTCTCCCTGGCCTACATGCGCAAGATCGTCAGCGGCCTGATCCGCGAGCACGAAGGGCGCAAGGTGCCCGTTATCCTGTTCACCAAAAACGGCGGCCTGTGGCTGGAAAGCATCGCCGAGGCCGGCGCCGACGCCTTGGGCCTGGACTGGACCTGCGAGATCGGCGATGCCCGTCGCCGGGTCGGTGACAAGGTCGCTCTGCAGGGCAACATGGACCCGACTGTGCTGTATGCCAAGCCCGAAGCCATCCGCAAGGAAGTGGCGCGGATCCTGGCAAGCTATGGCCATGGCAGCGGTCATGTGTTCAACCTGGGCCATGGCATTACGCCTGAAGTCGACCCGGAACACGCCGGTGCGTTCATCAACGCCGTGCACGAGCTGTCGGCGCAATACCACGCTTGAGTTCGAGTATGGCCGCCTGCATCTGCTGATGCAGGTGTGCCAGCGGCTGCCTTGCAGTCGTCGCAAGGCCGAACAGCTCCAGGCCAGGGTCGAATTGGCGCTGGAGCCGGTTTGCGCGGTTTCAGGCAGGGGTCTTGGAAGGCAACCGGCTCAAATGCAGGGCCACCAGCAACGCCACGACCAACAGGCTGCCGATGAACAGGCCGATGCCGTTCCAGCCGGCCTGGTGCCAGAACACGCCACCGGCGGTGCCGGCGATGCTCGAACCTGCGTAGTAGCTGAACAGGTACAGCGACGAAGCCTGGCCCTTGGCCTTGAGCGCCCGGCGTCCTATCCAGCTGCTGGCCACCGAGTGGGCGCCGAAAAAGCCGAAGGTGAACACCAGCATGCCCAGGATCACGATCACCAGCGGGCTGGTCAGGGTCATCAGCAGCCCCGCGGCCATCACCACGATACTCGCCCAGAACACCTTGCGCCGACCCAACCTGTCGGCCAGGGCGCCGACCTGCGCGGAGCTGTAGATACCTGAGAGGTACACCACCGAGAGCAGGCCGACCAAGGCTTGGTTCATGTGGTAGGGCTCGGCCAGCAGGCGATAGCCGATGTAGTTGAACAGCGTGACGAATGCACCCATCAGCAGGAAGGCTTCGAGGAACAGCCAAGGCAGCCCGGCGTCCTTGAAGTGCATGACGAAGCCATCCAACAGGCTGCGCGGATTCAGCGGCTGGGAGCGGAAGTTACGCGACTCGGGCAATACCTTCCAGAACACCAGCGCCGCCATCAACGCCAAGCCGCCGATGGCCAGCATTGCCGTGTGCCAGCTGACGAAGTCGATCAGCACGCCCGTGATCAACCGACCGCTCATGCCGCCAATGGCATTGCCGCCGATGTACAGGCCCATGGCCAGACCGATGTGTTGCGGGTGGATCTCTTCGCTCAGGTAGGTCATCGCCACGGCCGCCAGGCCGCTCAGTGACAGGCCGACCAAGGCGCGGGTAGCGAGCACCAGCTCCCAGCTAGGCATCACTGCGCTGGCCAGCGTCGCAAGCGCCGCGCACAGCAGGGCGAAGACCATGACCGGCTTGCGCCCGATGCGGTCCGAGATTGGCCCTGTGACCAGCAAGCCGAAGGCCAGTGTGGCGGTGGAGACCGAGAGCACCAGACTGCTTTGCGCCGCATTGATGGAAAACTCCCGCGACAACAACGGCATCATCGGCTGCACGCAGTAGAGCAAGGCAAAGGTGGCAAAGCCGCCGCTGAACAAGGCCAGTACGGTCTTCATGAAGGCGGGGGTGCCTTTCTCTATCCAGGCGTCGTTCAGGACGGGGTCAGGCTCAAGGGATAGCGGGGCGACGGCGGATTTCACGGCAGGGTACCTCGGGGCGCGGGGCCGGCGTTGCGATGGAAAAAAGCATATAGCTGGCTAATGATTAGATCCAATATATTGTTCGACCTCTTTAATAGGTTCTGCGACTGATTCGGAGGCTTCATGGAACTGCGCCATTTGCGGTATTTCATCGCCGTGGCTGAAGAACTGCATTTTGGACGCGCGGCCCAGCAACTGGGGATTTCCCAGCCACCTTTGAGTCAGCAGATCCAGGCCCTGGAGCAGGAGCTTGGCGCGCGCCTGTTCGAGCGCACCAATCGGCGGGTGGAACTGAGCGAGGCCGGGCGCTTGTTTCTCGAAGAGGCGCGTCAGGTCCTGGCGCAGGTGGAGAAGGCTGCCGATGTCGCCCGGCGGGCGCAGTTGGGCGAGTTGGGCGAAATGAAGATCGGCTTCACCTCATCGGCCCCCTTCACGTCAAAAATCCCCAAAGCATTGCATGCGTTCCGCCAGCGGTTTCCGGCGGTACACCTGAGCCTTCGGGAGATGAGCAGTCGGGATGTGGCCGAGGCGGTGTTCGACGAGTCCATCGAAGTCGGCCTGATGCGGCCGATGCCCTTGCCGGAGGGGTTGGTCGCCACCGAGTTGTTCAGCGAGCCGCTGGTGGCGGTGATCAATGCCTCTCATCCGCTGGCCCAGGGCAATGAGCAGGGGCTGTATATGGAAGCCTTGGCCCATGAGCCCTTCGTGTTCTTTCCGCGTAGCTACGGCAGTGGCCTGCATGCGCAGTTACTGAGCCTGGCGCGCCAGGCTGGGTTCAGCCCGCATTTTGCCCAGGAGGCAGGGGAGGCGATGACCATCATCGGGTTGGTGTCGGCGGGGTTGGGGGTGTCGGTATTGCCGGCGTCGTTCCAGCGCATGCGCATCGACGGGGTGGTCTATCGCACATTGCTGGACGAGGGCGCGATCACGGCGGTATGGCTTGTCCAGCGCCAGCTCGGCGGATCGGCCATGGCCCGTGCCTTTGCCGAGTTGTTGACGCAGCAGGTACTGGATTGAGGATGAATGCGGTCTGCGCGGGTAAACCCGCTCCCCGAGGAATCCGTGCAAGCCTCAGCGCCAGCGCCGGAAGATCAACGAGGTGTTCACGCCGCCGAAGGCAAAGTTGTTGTTCATCACATGCTCATGGCTCATGGCGCGCATGCCCCCGCGCAGGTAATCCAGCTCGGCGCAGCGAGGGTCGATGTCATCGAGGTTCAGGGTGTGCACGTACTGGTCGCGATTCATCATCTCGATGCTGAACCAGGACTCAAGCGCGCCGCAGGCGCCCAAGGTGTGGCCAAGGAAGCTTTTCTGGGAACTGATCGGCATGCGCGGGCCGAACAGCGCGTGGGTGGCCAGGGTCTCGGCGATGTCGCCTTGTTCGGTGGCAGTGCCATGGCCGTTGACGTAGCCAATGGCCTCGACGGGCAGGCCGGCATCTTCGAGCGCCAGTTCCATCGCCCGACGCATGGTCACCTGCTCCGGGCGGGTGATGTGCTGGCCGTCGGCGTTGCTGCCAAACCCTACGATCTCGGCGTGGATATGCGCGCCCCGGGCCAATGCATGCTCCAGCTCTTCCAGTACCAGCATGCCGGCGCCTTCACCCACCACCAGCCCATCGCGTGCGCGGTCATAGGGGCGCGGCGTCAGGGTGGGGGTGTCATTCTTAAGGCTGGTCGCGTACAGGGCATCGAACACCATCGCCTCGCTGGGGCACAGCTCCTCGGCACCGCCGGCCAGCATCAGCGGCAGGCGCCCGAACTTGATTGCTTCATAGGCATAACCGATACCCTGGCTGCCGCTGGTGCAGGCGCTGGATGTCGGGATCAGGCGCCCGGTCAGCCCGAAGAAAATGCTGATGTTGGCGGCTGTGGTGTGCGGCATCATGCGCACGTAGGAGTTGGCATTGAGCCCGTCGGCCTTTGAATTGAGCAACATGTTGCCGAAGGCCTTGATCTCTTCGGTGCTGCCGATCGATGACCCGCAAGCCACGCCCATGCGTCCATCGCGGATGCTCGGGTCGTCCAGCAGCCCGGCATCGGCCAGGGCGCGTTCGGCTGCGGCGACCGCCAGCCTTGACACGCGTCCCATGCTGCGCAGTTGCTTGCGTGTCCAGTGCCCTGGCACTTGGAAGTCATCCACAGGGCCGGCCAGGCGAGTGTTGAGTTCTTCGAAGCGGTCCCACTCGTCCATGCGCCGGATACCACTGCGATTGGCGGCGAATTGCCGGGCAATGCTGTCCCAGTCGCTGCCCAGGGCAGTGATGCCGGCCATGCCGGTGACCACAACGCGACGCATCAGCATAGCCCTCCGTTGACGGCCAGTACCTGGCGGGTGATGTAGGCCGCTTCGTCCGACATCAGGAAATTGACCGCGCCGGCCACTTCCTCCGGGGTCCCCATACGTTGGGCAGGAATCATCTTGAGCAGTTCATCGACCGGTACCTGTTCATCGAGCATGTCGGTGTCGATCAGCCCCGGGGCCACGCAGTTGACCGTGATGCGGCGCTTGCCCAGCTCGATGGCCAGAGCCTTGGCGGCACCGATCACGCCCGCCTTGGAGGCGCTGTAGTTGACCTGGCCGCGGTTGCCGATCAGGCCGGATACTGAAGTGATGCAGACGATGCGACCAGGTGCGCGACGGCGGATCATGGGCATCATGAGCGGGTGCAGGACGTTGTAGAAGCCGTCCAGGTTGGTCCGCATGACCTGGTCCCAGTCGTCTTCACTCAACGCAGGGAATGCGCCATCGCGGGTCAGTCCGGCATTGCACACCACTCCATAGTAGGCCCCGTGAGCTTCGACGTCCTCGCCCAGGATGCGGGCGCAGGCCGCCCGGTCGGCGACGTCGAACTGCAGGATCCGCGCCTGACGCCCCAGCCCACGCACCTGTTCGGCGACCGCCTCGGCCGCGTCGCGGCCGCTGCGGCAATGCAGCACCAGGTCGAAGCCTGCGCGTGCCAGGCGCAGGGCAATGGCGCGGCCGATACCGCGGCTGGAGCCGGTGACCAGGATGGTGTCAGTCATGGGGTTTTTCCTCGGGTGCCGCTTCGGCCAGGTAGCCAGTGGCCTGGGGCGGACGGTAGACGTTCAGGCGCGCGCTGGCATGGATACCCTCACCGCGCAGGTGACATTCGAACACGCCCATGCCGCTCTCGTCTTCAAGCGATCGCAGGGCATGGATGCGCAGCTCGGCGCCGGCCGGGAACTGCGCCACATCGCATTCGAAGCGACGGGTACCCAACAGAAAGCCCATTTCCACCGCACGCCCGGCGCGGCGAGCCTGGTACCCAGCATAGGCGGCCACGCTCTGGGCCATCAGCTCCAGGCCCAGCCAGGCGGGCAGGCTGCCGTCGGCGCGGTTGAACTGACCGCCCGGGCGGACCGTTGCACGGGTATGGATCTGTTCGTCGTCGCAGCTGTCGATGCGGTCGATGAGGATCATATCTGCGGCATGCGGCAGCAGTTCGGCCAGTGGCCAGGTGTTCATGGGGCGTCTCCGAGAATCAGGCTGACATTGTTGCCACCGAAGGCGAACGAGTTGCTCATCAGGCGGCGCGGCCCCTGCGGAGGCAGGCGTTGGCTGCCATCGACCAGGTTCAGGGCCGGCAACCGGGGGTCGCGCTGGCCATCCCAGACATGAGGCGGCAACAGGCCCTCTGGGTTGTGCCGGCTCAGGGCAAGCCAACAGAACGCCGCTTCCAAGGCGCCGGCGGCCCCCAGGGTATGGCCGGTCATGGGCTTGCTGGAGGAGCAGGGCACGCGATCGCCGAACAGACCGTGCACGGCGAGGCTCTCCATGGCGTCGTTGTGGACGGTGGCGGTGCCGTGCAGGTTCAGGTAGTCGATCTGTGCAGGCGTTAGGCCGGCATTGTCCAGTGCTTTGCCCATGGCCTGCAAGGCGCCCTTGCCGGTGGGCTCTGGTGCTGAGATATGAAACGCATCGCAGCTTGCGCCTGCGCCGAGCAGGGCGATGCCTGGCCCGTCGCCTGCGCGTTGGCGGGTCATGAGAAACAGGGCTGCGCCCTCGCCGATGTTGATACCGTCGCGGTTGGCCGAGAAGGGATTGCAGCGCTCGGCGCTGACGGCCTCCAGCGCGCTGAAGCCGTTGAGCGTCAGGCCACACAAGGTATCCACGCCTCCGCACAGCACGGCATCGCACAGACCCAGGTCGAGCAGGCGGCGGGCACTGAGCAACGCTCGGGCACTGGAGGTGCATGCGGTCGACAACACATAGGCCGGGCCTGACAGTTGCAGCCATGCGGCCAGGAATGTGGCCGGTGCGCCGAGGGCTTGTTGAGCGTAGTCGTAGCTATCCGGGAAGCGGCCGGTGCGCACGTACTGCGCGACGCCGTCGCTGCCTTCGGCGATCCCCGAAGTGCTGGTGCCCAGCACCACGCCCACGCGCTGTGGGCCGTGGCGTTCGATGGCGTGGCGAATGGCAGGCTCGATTTGCAGTGCCGCGCTATAGAGCAATTGGTTGTTACGGCTTTGGTGACCGGGCAATGGCAGCTCGGGCAGAGGGCCTGGCACGGCCCCGACGGGCAGACGGCGTCCGGCTACCCAACCCTCTTGCGGCTGCATGCCGCCGCAGTCGCCGGCAAACAGTGCGCGGGCAACCTGGGCTTGGCCGTGGCCGAGGGCGCAGACCAGGCCCAGGGCGTCGAGGAAGGCGGTCATGGCGTGTTCTCGCTGGGCAAGGGGGTGACTAGATAACGCAGGCCCTGGCCGAGGTTCAAGGTGAAATCATCCGGGTCTTGGTAGTCCACCTGCCAACGCGTCTGTAGCGAACGCTGCTGTCCGCGCTGGAGGGCACCGGGATAGAGCTGCCTCAGTTGGGCCTCTGGGGTAAGCGCGAAGAGCACGGCGGCGAACAGTTCGCGGGCAGCCGGGTTGGGGGGCAGCAGACCGTCTGCGTGCCATTGACGGCCGTCGAACAGTTGGCGCGCCTGGGGAATGCCCATCAGATCGAGCAACGACCAGCGCAAGCGGCCCTCCTCTCGCTGGATCACCAGCAGCCAGTCCTGGCGCTGGCCATCCTGTTCGCGTTGTACATGCAACTGACGAGGCAACTGCAACTCCGGCAGCCGCTCAGGCAGGGGGGCTCGACCGGTGCAGGCGCCGAGCAGCAGGCAGGCCAGCAGAATCCACAGATGTTTCATGGTTGCCGAGGCCCTCCATCGTTGGCGCCGGCCCAGGGCGCCAGGAGAAAACTGAACACCAGGCCCAGGCTCACGGCCATGCCGAAATTACTCACTGCCGGGGTGCTGGAAAGCGCCAGCAAACCGAACGACAGCCACGTGGTGAGTGCTGCCAGCAAGGTACCCAGCAGGCTGACGGCACTGCCGCCGACGCGCTCATGCATCAGGATTGCATAGTCCACGCCGATGGCGGTCACCAGCAGCAGGCCAAACAGGCTGAACAGGGTCAGCGGTTGTCCCAGCCAACCAAGACTCGCCAGGCTGCACAACGCCGCGAGCAGCGGCAGGGCGACGATGCGCAGGGCGCTGCGCAGGCCGAACGGCAGCATCAGCACCATCCCTATCAACGCGCACGACAGCAACTTGAGTTCGGCGGCACTGACCTGAGTGGCGGTGAACAGCTGGTTGAGCTCGCCTAGGCGATCGACCAAGTGTACGCCGGGCAGGTCCTGGGCCTGAAGGCGCAACAGCGAGACATCTGCGTGGCCTTGCAGGCTGACGATCGCCGCCACGCCCTGGCCGTCCTGGCCCAGCCACAAGGGGCGCCAGGCTTCGCCCAGCGGTCCCTGCAGGGCCTCGTCGATCGACAGCGGTGCCAATGTCTGCAGTTGAGCGATCTCCGTCTGCAAGGCCTGCTCGGGCACACCAAGGGCCAGCAATGGCTGCCAATGCCCAGGCAACTGCAGCAGGGCGTTGCGCACTTGCTGCTGCGTCGCTGGGCTGGTCACCAACTGGCTAAGGGACAGGTAGCCCTTGAGCTTGCCCAGGTCGACCAACTCATCGAGCTTGCCGCTCAGCGTCTGCAAGCGGTCGAGCAATTGGCTCTGGTTATCGGCACGCACCAGGAAGAACTGGCTGGTCGGCTGGTAGCCAGTGATGCGCGCCACGGCCTGGGCCTGTTCGAGCAGTTGCGGTGGGGCGCTGATCCACTGGCGGATGTCGTTGCGGCTTTGCAACTGCCACAACCCGGCCACACAGAACACCAGCAACAGACCGAGCAGCATGACGCTGGGCACTTTGCGCAGCAGGCGCTCGCGCAGGTCGGTCAGGGCCTGGGCCACGCGCAGCGGCCAGGGGGAAGGACGCAGGTCCATGTGCTGCAACAGCGCAGGCAATAGGCAGACGGCGCACAGGTAGGCACCCAGCAAGCCTGCGGCGGAAAACGCCGCGATCTGGGTCAATGCCGGGAACGGCGTGAAGGCCAGGGCCAGGTAGCCGATGCAACTGGTCGCAAGGCTCAAGGTCATGCCGGGCAAGGTCAGGCGCAGCGCCGTCCAGCTGTGCCAGGGGCGCAAGCTCCAGCCCTTGGACAGGTAGTGCAGCGGGTAGTCCACCGCCACGCCGATCAGGCTGGCCCCGAGCACCAGGGTCATCACGTGCATCTGGCCGAACAGCGCGACGCAGGCCACCGAGCCGAACAGCATGCCGACCGCCACCGGTACGAACGCCAGCAGCGCGCGCCAGCGCCGCAGGGCCAGCAACAGCAGCAGGAAAATGCCCACGGTTGCCCCGCCGCCCACCCAGGTGATCTCCCGGCTGGCCTGGCGTTGACCGGCGGCGGCGTGCAGCAGGCCGCTGGCCGCCAGCAGCTGGGCGCCTGCCTGGTCGGCCTGCCGACGGGCCTGGGCGAGCAACGCCTCTACTTGCAAGGGCAAGTTCAGGTCGAAGGCGTTGCCCACGGTGCCCGCGCGCAGCAGCACCCAATGCTTGCCGTCCGCTTCGGCCACCAGCGCGCCGCTGGCGGTGTCGAGCTGGACATTGGCGGGCCTGGGCTGGCTGGCCTGGATGCGTCCGCTCAGGCCCAGCCAGTCGTCCTGGCTCGAGACCAGGCTCAAGCCCGCAAAGGGGTCGACCAGGCTCTGGACGCGTTGCTCGATGAAGGCGTCGGGCTGTTCGGCCAGTTGCTGCCGGTCAGCGGCCGAGAGCATCGCCAGGCGGCCTCGCAGGAGCTGCGCACGCACCGCCTGCAGGTCGGTGTGCAGGTTCCACTGCACCTTCTCGAACAGGCCGCTGGCCTGCCACCGGGTGGCCAGGCCCTCGGCCAGGGCAAGGGCTTGCTGGCGATCAGGGTGGCCAACCAGCACCAGCATTTCGCGGTTCAGCGGCGCCTGCATGCGTTGTTCGGCGCGTTGCACCAGCGGGTCCTGGGGCGCGCCAGGCACCAGGGTCATCAGGTCGGAGGACAGGGGCGCACCGCGGTGCCACTGCCAGGCCGCGAGCGCGAGCATGGCCAGCAACAGGGCGAGAAACAGGCGCGGCAACAGGCGTTCAATCGGCAAAGTCACGACGCTCCGAGTCGCTCAAGGCGCTGGCACCGCGGCTGTCCTGCATGCGCAGGACCGTGCTGTCGCCCTGGGTTTCGGCCAGCACGATGCGTTCGACGAATCGCCCGCCGGTGATATCGATGCGGGTGAAGATCTGCTTGAGCAACATCGAGCGCGGCGTCAGGCGCAGTTGCCAATGCTCGGCGTCACCGCTCAGGCTCAGCTCGAAGTCCCGTTGCAGGCCGCTGCTGTCGCCTTGCAGGACCGCGAAGAACAAACGGTTCTGCTGTGCTCCGGCGCTCTGGCTGGGCAGCGGTTGCCAGCCACCCGGATCACGACGGGCGATGCCGCTTGCGTCGATGCGGTAGTCCTGACGCAGCGGGGTGCGCAATAGCCAGAGCAAGCCATGGTCGCGTGCCAGGACGAAGCGGCCCTGGCTCGTCAGCGGTTGCGCCAGGGCACGCAGGTGTTTCTCCTGCACGAAGTTGCCGCTGACCACCGCTGGCGCGCTCAACTGCTTTTGCAAGTCGGCCAGGTCGAAGGCCATCGCCATCGGGCTTGAAAGCAGCATCAGCAATACCGCCAGCAAGCGGTGCAAGCGGTTCATGGCAGCACCTTGGCTACGGCATCGAGCATCACCTGGGGCGAGGCCAACTGCATTTCGCCGCTCTCGATGTGCACCGCGACCTGTACGGTGCTGGCGCGGGTCATGCGTTCACCGGTGTCTGCGTCGCTGATCAGGTAGTGGATTTTCAGGCGGCTTTCCCATTCCACCAGACTGGCGCGGACCTTCAGGCGTTGGCCGAAGGTGGCGCCACGGATATAGCGCAACTGCAAGTCGATCACCGGCCACATGTAGCCGCTGGCCTGCATGCGCCGATAGTCTTGCCCGAGGCGTTCGAGCAGCGCGCAGCGGGCGACTTCGAGGTATTTCACGTAATGGCCGTGCCAGACCACGTGCATGCTGTCCACGTCGAAGAAGGGCACGACGATCTCACTGTCGACATGGAACACGCCGGGGTTACGCATGCAGCCTCCAATGGCGTTCGCCGATGCGCGTCAGGCACAGCCGCAGTTCGTGTTCCAGGGCGCGGTCTTCGATGACCGGGGCGAAGTCCGCCAGCAACGCCTGGTGCATCTGCGCAAGGGCAGGCGGCAGCGGGGCGGTAACGGCTTGGCGGCCGCGCAGCCAGACGCCCTGGTTAGCGGCCAGCAAGGTAGCGGCGGCGACCTGTTCGGTCAGTTGCAGAACGCGCAGCGCGTCCCGGGCGGCGATGGTGCCCATGCTGACTTTGTCCTGATTGTGGCATTCGGTGGAGCGCGAGAACACGCTGGCCGGCATCGTTTGCTTGAGCGCCTCGGCGGTCCAGGCGCTGGCGCCGATCTGCACGGCTTTGAAACCATGGTTGAGCATGGCCCGGTCGGCCTGGGCCCCGGAGAGGTTGCTGGGCAGGCCATGGTTGTAGCGGGTGTCCACCAGCAGGGCGAGCTGGCGGTCGAGTAGGTCGGCGACGTTGGCCACCAGGGTCTTGAGGCTGTCCATGGCAAAGGCGATGTGCCCGCCATAGAAATGCCCGCCGTGCAGCACCCGCTCGGCATCGCCATCGATGATGGGGTTGTCGTTGGCACTGTTGAGTTCGGTCTCGATGAAGCTGCGCAGCCAGCCCAGGCTGTCGGCCAGAACGCCCAGCACATGCGGCGCGCAACGCAGCGAATAGCGGTCCTGCAGGCGGTGCAGGGGGGCGGCTGGGGCGTCGAGGGCCAGGTCCTGGCGCAGCCAGGCCGCGACTTGGTTCTGGCCTGGGTGCGGCTTGGCGGCGAACAGGCGTTCGTCGAAGTGCTCGGGGTTGCCTTGCAGGGCGATGACGTTCAGCGCAGTGATGCGCGTTGCCAGATGCAGCAGATAGTCGGCACGGGCATAGGCCAGGCAAGCCAGACCAGTCATCACGGCGGTACCGTTCATCAGCGCCAGGGCTTCCTTGGGGCGTAGCACCAGTGGCTGCCAGCCCAGTTCGCGGTGCACGTCCGCGCTGCTGCGGCGCACGCCCTGGTACATCACGTCACGCTCGCCCGAGAGCGCGGCGGCGACGTAGGAGAGCGGCGTCAGATCGCCGCTGGCGCCCACCGAGCCTTCTTCGGGAATCAGCGGCAGGATGTCGTGGGCGAGAAAATCGCGCAGGCGCTCCAGCAGCTCCAGGCGCACGCCAGACATGCCATGGCTCAGCGAGCGCAGACGCGCCGCCAGCACCGCACGGGTGGCGGGCGCATCGAGCAACTGTCCCAGGCCGCAGCCATGGAAGGTGTACAGGTGGCGCGGCAGGGCCTCGACGTGCTCCAGGGGCACGGCCACCACGCAGGAGTCGCCGTAACCGGTGGTGACGCCGTAGATCACCCCTTCCTTGTGCAGCAGAGTATCGAGAAAACGTGCGCCGCGGGCGATGCGCTCCCGGTACTCGGCGTCGGCCTGCAGCAAGGGGCGGGCGTGGCGTTGGCTGAGGGCAAGGATGTCCTCGATGGCCAACGGCGCTTCGCCGAAGGTCACGGACTCATGCGGATGCGTCGTCATCGTCGCTCCAGAAAGGGTAGAAGTTGAACCATTGGTCCGGCGCCTGCTGGCAATAATGGCCCAGGCGGGCGGCATAGCGACCGGCCCATTGGGCGATCACCTGCTGGCGCTGCTCGCGGCGCCAGTGCAGTTGCTCGGCAAAGGGCTCCAGGGTGATCCGGTAGCGCCCGTCCTGCTTGAGACAAAACAGCAGGTTGACGGGACACTTCAAAAGGCCGGCCAGCAGCCAAGGGCCCTGGGGAAAGGCCGCCGGATAGCCGAGGAAGTCCACCTCGACCGTACGGGCGCCATGCAAGGGGATGCGGTCGCCGGCAATTGCGAGCCATTCGCCGCGCTCCAGGCGCTCGGAGAGCTGCAGCATGATCGCCGGGTCCAGCTCGCTGACCTGGATCAGCCGCAGGTGGCTGGCGCCGGCCTCGCCGAGCAGACGGTTGAAGCGTTCGGCGTGGCGGGTGTGCACCAGCACGTTCATGCGCACCTGCTCTCCCAGTTCGGCAAGGGCTCGGCACACCTCCAGGTTGCCCAGGTGCGCGCCCACCAGCAATTGTCCACGTGCGCCGCGCAGTTGCTGGCGCAGTTCGCTGGTGTCGCGGATCTCGATGTCTTCCAGGCGCAGCCTGCCGTTCCAGGCATCGAGTTTGTCCAATAGGGCTTCTGCAAAGGCCATGAACTGGCGAAACACTCGCCAGTGATTGGGCGGCGGAGTTCGGCCACCACTGCATTGCCACAAACGCTGCTGATATTGCCAGGCACTGCGCCGGGCCTTGCGACCGAACAGGAAGAAGTACAGCACGATGGCATGGATCAAGGGGCTGAGCAGACGACGACCGAGCAGGCGCGCCAGCACGGCGGTGAGTTTCATCAACCAGAAACTGCCGCGTTCACGTTGCGCCGCCCAATGCTGCGATCGGTCGCTCATCGACGCCACCTGCGCCAGAGGATCATCGGCGCACGCAGGAGCATGCCAACACACAATCTGGCGTGCATGCGCGAAATCAGAACGTTGTCATGGAGCAGACGAAAATGCGAGACGCCGTCGGCGGGGTAGTGCACCCGGGTCGGCAGCCAGCGCATCGGTTGCCCACGCCACGACAGGCGCACCAGGATTTCGGTGTCGAAATCCATGCGCCGGCCCAGGCGCACCGAGTCGATCAGCGCCAGGGTCGGCGGCAGGGGATAGACACGAAAGCCGCACATGGAGTCCGGAATGGCCAGGGACAAGGTGTTGATCCAGACCCACACGTGGGTCAGGTAGCGGGCGTAGAGCCGGCCCTTCGGGACACTGGCGTCGTACTGTGGATAACCGCACACCAGCGCCTGGGGCTGGGCACGCGACAGCGCCAGGAAGTCCCCGACCGCTGTCAGGTCGTGCTGGCCATCGGCGTCCACTTGCAGGGCATGGCTGAACCCCAGCCGCGCGGCCTCGCGCAAGCCGGTCATCACCGCGCCGCCCTTGCCCTGGTTCAGGTCCAGGCGAACGAGGAATGTTTGCGGCTGCTGCGCCAACTCGCGCAGCACCTGGGCACAACCAGGGTGACTGGCATCGTCCACAAGAATGCAGGGCAGCCCTGCACGCAACAACTCGGCGACCACCGTGGGCACGGCGCGCTCATGGTTGTACACCGGAATGACCGCACAGGGATTATGCACCGGCGTGCTCCAGGAGGATGCGGCCACTGGAACAGGCCTGCTCGCCGTTGGTGTAGGTGAAATAGAGCTTGCCGCGCTCGGCGTCGAAACGAAGCGTCAGCTCGATCTCGTCTCCGGGGCGGACCAATTGCTGGAACTTCAGCACTTCCATGCCGGCAAACCGATGCCCGCTGGGAATCAGCGGCGCGGCGAGGTCCATGGCCCAGTCGATCTGCACCACACCCGGCAGAATAGGGGTGCTTGGAAAGTGGCCGGTGAAGCAGGCCAGATCCGCTGGTACTGCCAGTTTCACGCGCAACTGATGGGCGTCCTGCAGGGTATCGAGGACCTCCGGCGCATTACTCCTGGGCGCTGCCAGCAGGGCCTGGATCTGCGCCTGGGGCAGCTTGCCCTGGGCATTGAGCGGCAGTTGGCGCACCAGGCGCCAGCGCCGGGGCAGGGCCACGGCTTCGCAGTGCTGGGCCAGGTGCTCGCGTAGCGCCTCGATCAGGGCACGCCGCCCATGGTTGCGCAATTGGTGCAGCCCCAGAGGGGTGAGTACCAGCAAGACGCCGAGGAAGGCACGGCCTTGCTCGACCATGCCCAAACGCGCCTCGCTGACCCAGGCATGGGTGCACAGGGCTTGCTCCAGCCTGGGCAGGGCGATGCGTTTCTCTTCGAGCTTGACGATCCGGTCCAGCCGCCCGAGCAGGCGTACGCGTCCGTCGGCCTCGATGTGCGCTGCATCGGCGGTGTGTTCCACGTGCCCCTCGGGCAGGTAGGGCGAGCTCACGCACAGGGCACCCTCGGCCGACAGGCTCAAGACCACGCCTGCGAAGGGCGACCAGCGCTGCTCCCCTTGGCGCCAGGCGATGCCGCCTGTCTCGGAGCTGCCGAGGATTTCCACCGGCCATTGCCCCAGGCGCTGCTGCAAGCGCTGCGCGGCATCGCCGGGCAGTTCGCCGCCCGATGAGAACACGCAGCGCACCTTGGCCAGGGCCGTCCAGTCCAGATTGTCGCCCATGCGCTTGAGCAGGGCGGGGCTGGCGACCCAGGCAAAGGCTGGCTGGGCCAGGCTGGCGCGTTGCAGGTCTTCAGGGAACGGCACCTGACGCCGCAGGAAGCCGCGCCCGGCGCACAGCGGCCAGAGCACGCGGAACAGCAGCCCATAGATGTGCTGCGAGGCGACACTGCCGATGATCCAGGCGTCGCCCAACGCGGTGCCCCATTGCTGCTCTAGGGCGCGTACCTCGTTGGCCAGCTGGCGCAGGGTCTTGCCGATGAGCTTGGGTTCGCCGCTCGAGCCCGAAGTGCACAGGCCGATGCGGCATTGGTCCGGATCGAGGTCGACCGGCGCCAGCGGGGAAGTATGCAGCGACGCCAGGTCGAGGTCGCCAGGCTGATCAGTGAGCCACAGGTCGACCTGGTCGTTCCAGCGCAGCCGGGTCTGGGGCTGCAGGTCGGCGGGCAGCAGGACCTGGACGCCTGCGCGCCAGGCACCCAATAGCGCGATGGCCAGGTCGGCGGCGTCTTCCAGATGCACCGCCAGACGGCGCACGCCCCGCTGCTGCAGGGCCGCGGCCAGGCCCAGGGCGGCATTTCGCAGCCCTTCGTGGTCCAGGGGCGGCTCCAGGGTCACTGGGCGCGCGGTCGTCAGTGGGCGCAACAGGTGCTCGGGATCGATCCAGTTCATGAACGTCCTCGCACATGGTGTCGTGTCAGCCATTCGGCAGCGAACAGCACGCCCATCGCCAGGTACGCGATCAGGCCGTTGTACAGCGTCCACCAGGTCAGTGGCGCCCATAGTGTGAGCCCGGCGGCGATCACGCCATTGATCACGAAAAACAGACTCCAAACCTGCGTCACGCGCCGCGTATAGGCGACGGCCGCAGGCGGCAGGTCAGGCTCGCGCAGGCGTGCCATGCGCTCGACGACGGGCGGGCCGTACTTCAGGCTCGAGGCGAACAGGGCCAACATGAACGCATTGACCAGTACCGGGTACCAGCGCAGCAACTGCGCGCTGTCACTCAAGGCCAGCACAGCGCAGAACGCCAGGGCCACGGCGGTCATCCCCAGGTCGCCTGGCCTGCGCGCCGTGCCCACGGCGCGGGCCAGCCAAAGGGCAGCTAGCAGCAAGGCGAACTGCCAGGGTGCGAACCGGGCCAGGCCGAAGTACACGGCGAAGGGATAAAGCACCCCGGCGATGACCAGAGCGAGGCCGAACAGGCGTTTCATGCTGCGGTGTTGACCAGGCGGAAGACCGCTTCGACCACGTCATTGACGGTGCGCACCGACTTGAAGTCCTCGGCGGTGATCTTCTTGCCGGTCTGGCGCTTGATGTGATCGATCAGGTCGATGGCATCGATGCTATCGATTTCCAGATCCTGGTACAGGTGGGACTCCAGGCTGATGCTGGCCGGGTCGAGCTCGAACAGCTCGACAAGGGCGTTGCGCAGGAGGTTGAAGATGTCTTCGCGGTTTTGCATGGTGCGGTCTCAGGCGGCCTGACGGGCAGTGACGAATGCTGCCAGGGTGGCGATATTGGTGAAATGGGAGCGGGTGTCCTTGGCGTCGGCGTCGATCTTGATCCCGAAACGTTTCTGCAAGGCCAGGCCGAGCTCCAGGGCGTCCACCGAGTCCAGGCCCAGGCCCTCGCCGAACAGGGGTTGTTGGTCATCGATGTCCTGGACGTCGATGTCTTCCAGCCCCAGGGCGTCGATGATCAATTGCTTGATATCACGGTGCAGGTCTTGCTGTGGATCGCTCATCTTCGGCGAGCTCCTTGATGAAATACTGATGCAGGTAATCGTTGAGGCGTCGAGAGGCCACCGGTGCCGGGCCCAGCGCAGCGAACGAGGCGGGGTCGATATCGGCACCGACATGTAGACGAAAATGCACGCGTCGGCGCGGAATGCGGTACCAGGGCTCATGTTTGGTCAGGGTGCTGGGGCTGACGCTGATGGTCACGGGTGTAATGATTTTCGCACCGCGCAAGGCGATCGCGGCGGCACCGCGATGAAAGGCCGGGGCCTGGCCGGGCGGTGTGCGGGTGCCCTCGGGGAAGATGATCAGCGGCTGTCCCTGGCGCAGGGTGTCGGCGGCGGTTTCGAGCATCTGCACGCTGCCATCGTTGCCGATGTAGCGTGCCTCGCGCACCGGGCCGCGGGTGAAGGGGTTGTCGAACAGGCTCTGCTTGACCACGCAATTGGCGTTGCGGGCCAGGCCGATTAGAAACACCACGTCGATCAGCGATGGATGATTGGCGATGATGAGCTGCCCCGGACGGCCCAGACCCTCGGCTCCGACGACCTCGTAGGTGAGCACGCCGCTGACCCGCATGAAACGTATGAACCGCCAGAACAGCCAGCCGATGGTTCGGCGGGCGCGTTGCTGGTGGCGTTCGACGCCACCGGGCAGGCAGGCGAGCAGCGGAAACACCAACACGCGCAGGCACAGGCTGCCGACACCGAACAGGGCAAAGCTCAGTGCGGTCGCCACCAGGCGCCAGGGGTAGGCATCCCGTGGCTTGTTCACGCGAGCCGTTGCCAGTTCCATGAGCGTTGCTTTCCTGGGTGGGTGAGCCTGGACTGGTCGGTCAGCAGGGCGCGCAGCCAGCTCAAGGCGTGGGGCAAGTTGCCAGGGACGGCTTCGCTGCCTGGGGTCAGGTCCAACTGCCATTGCTTGCCAGGGGTCAATAGCAGCCCTAGGGCATAGGAGAGCGGTACGTCGCTGATCCAGGGCGCATAAGCCGCTGGCGGCAGTTCTTCGGCAACGATCAGCAATACGGCCGGCGCGCCTTCATGGAGCAGGCCGGCCGCCTCGACGAGGCCATGTTCGAATCCGTCGTCGGCCGCGGCCAGGGCGGTCATTTCGCAGCTCTGCCCACGCAGGATCGACCACAGGCCGATCACCGCATTGTGCACCGAGAGGCTGAACTGGGTGGGCGAGAGCGGCTCGCCCTGGGCGAGGTCGTTGAGGATGGAGAAGGTGCGCGGGGTTTCACCATGGCGCGAGACGTACACCAGCGGCAGCGATTCGTACCCCTCGGCTAGCGGCCAGCCGACAGCGAACGCCATGCGTGCCAACGGGCTCAGGCGCCGGCGCTGCAGGGCCGGAAGGAAGGACACGTCCGGCACCTGGCTGTCGCCTGGCGACACGGACTCACCGTCGGCCCAGGCACGCCAGTCGGCGGGCGTGTGCAGACCGGGGGCCCAGGCGCGCCATTGGCTGATGTTGAAAGTGATCACGATGTGCTTGTTTCCCGCCCTGCGGGCGACCTTTGGCGTCGGAGTGGCTCGGAGCGGCCTGAGGGATTCACACTCGCCGAGTGGCGCGCATTATCCCGGTGCAGGGGACCGCTAGCAAATACGCCTTGGACAATGACCAATGAACAACGCTCTGGCTAGTCGACCCGCTCCGATCGATTACCCGCGGTTTCCGATGAACGGTTACGAAGGTTATCGGCACCGGGGTAGGAAAGGTTGAGCGGGCGGTACTGGTCATTGTCGCTCGCCGGACACATACTCGGGCATTCGTTGATACACGGAGGTCTTCCATGCGGCGCGTGGTGTTCAATCAGAAAGGTGGCGTGGGCAAGTCGAGCATCGCCTGCAACCTGGCGGCGGTCAGTGCCAGTGAAGGCTATCGGACCCTGTTGATCGACCTGGATGCCCAGGCCAACTCCACCCAGTACCTCACCGGGCTGACCGGCGAGGACATTCCCATGGGCATCGCCGACTTCTTCAAGCAAACCCTCTCCAGCGGGCCCTTTGCCAAGAAGAACAAGGTCGATATCTACGAAACGCCGTTCGACAACCTCCACGTGGTCACTGCGACCCCGGAACTGGCCGACCTGCAGCCCAAGCTCGAGGCCAAGCACAAGATCAACAAGCTGCGCAAACTGCTCGATGAGCTGGACGATGACTACGAGCGAATCTACATCGATACGCCACCTGCGCTCAATTTCTACGCGGTTTCTGCGTTGATCGCCGCCGATCGGGTGCTAATCCCATTCGACTGCGACAGCTTCTCACGCCAGGCGCTGTATGGCCTGCTCGCGGAAATCGACGAACTCAAGGACGACCACAACGAAGACCTGCTGGTCGAAGGCATCGTCGTCAATCAATTCCAGTCACGCGCCAGCCTGCCGCAGCAGATGCTCGACGAGTTGCTGGCCGAGGGCTTGCCGGTCCTGCCGGTGTATCTGGCCAGTTCGGTGAAGATGCGTGAATCCCACCATGCGAGCTTGCCGTTGATACACCTGGAGCCTCGACACAAGCTGACCCAGCAGTTCGTCGAGCTGCACGCGCTGCTCGAAGAGAACGCCTAGACCCCCTGGCTGCGCAACCACTCCAGCAAAGACTGGAGTGGAAACGCGCCTGCCTGGCGGGCGACCTCACGACCATTCTTGAACAGGATCAGGCTGGGGATCGAGCGGATGCCCAACTGACCGGCGAGGTTGCGGTTGGCCTCGCTGTCCAGCTTGGCCAGGCGACAGCGCCCGGCAAGCTGGCGGGCGGCTTGTTCGAAGACCGGGGCGAACGATTTGCACGGCCCGCACCAGTCTGCCCAGACGTCCAGCAGCAGGGGCAAATCGCCTTTGATCTGGCTGGCGTAGCTGCGTTCATCGAGGTCGAACGGCGTGGCCAGCAGTACCTCTTGCTTGCAGCGTCCACACTTGGGGTGGTCCCCCAGGCGTTCGGCGGGCAGGCGGTTGAGGCCGTTGCAATGGGGGCAGGGAATCAGCAGAGGTTCGGACATTTCATCTCCTGTTCGGTTTATCGCAGGCTGTCGCAGCGCCCACGGGGCCTGATCTGAAGCAGCCACATCTTGTGGACACTGGCGACAGCCCTGGCAGGGCATTCACGAGGAACAGCTGATTTCCAGGTGCTTGCCCCACTCGGGCGGACGTTCGGCATAGGCCTGCATTGCAGGTTGTTCTTCGAATGGATTGCTCAGCACCTGATGCAACCGGCGTACTTCGCTGTAATCCCCCGCTTCGGCCGCTTCAATGGCTTTTTGTGCCAGGTAATTGCGCAGGATGTACAGCGGGTTGACCGCATGCATGCGCTCGCGCCGGCCTTCGGCGTTGGCGGGTTCACGCTGGCAGCGGGCCAGGTAATCCTCGCCCCAGGCGTCGAACCCGGCCAGGTCGATGAAGTCATCGCGCACCACCTTGAGGGCATCGGCCACGGGCTGGTCGCCAAGCCTGCGGAAGAACAGGGTGTAGTCCACGCCGCCGCTCTGCATGCGTTGCAGCAGGCGCTCCACCAAGGCCATGTCACCGTCCTCGGCTGTGGTGAAGCCCAGGCGCCGACGCATCAGATCCAGGTAGTGAGCCTGGTACAGCGGCAGGAACAGGCCCAGCGCGTCCTTGAGCGGCTCCACCTCGATCACCGTGGTCAGGGCCTGGGCCAGGGCGCTCAGGTTCCAGTGGGCGATGGGCACCTGGTTGGCGTAGCTGTAGCGACCGCGGTCGTCGGAATGGTTGCAGATGAAATTGGCGTCGAAGTCGTCGAGGAAGGCGTAGGGGCCGAAGTCGAAGGTGATGCCCAGGATCGACATGTTGTCGGTGTTCATCACGCCATGGCAGAAGCCGTAGGCCTGCCACCGGGCGATCAGCTCGGCGTTGCGTTCGACGATGGTGCGGAACATGGCCAGGTAGGGCTGTTCTGCCTCCCGGCACTCGGGGTAATGCTGCTCCAGGACATGGTCGATGAGTTGGCGCTGCTGCTCTGGCTGGCGGGTGTAGTAGAAGTACTCGAAGTGACCGAAGCGCACATGGCTTTGCGCCAGGCGCAGGAGCATCGCGGCGCTTTCGCGGGTCTCTCGCCACACCGGGGTGCTCGAGCCGATCACGCACAATGCGCGGCTGCTGGGAATGCCCAAGGCGTGGAGGGCCTCGGAGGCCAGGAACTCGCGGATCGAGGAGCGCAGTACGGCACGGCCATCGCCCATGCGCGAATAGGGGGTCTGGCCGGCGCCCTTGAGGTGCAGGTCCCAGTGCTCGCCGGCGTCATTGAGCACTTCGCCCAGCAGCAGGCCACGGCCGTCGCCCAGGCGTGGGTTGTAGGAACCGAACTGGTGCCCGGAATAGACCATCGCCCGCGGCTCTGCCTCTTCCCAAAGCTTGTGGCCGCTGAACAGCTCGGCGAACACCGGCAGTTCGGCCTGGGCCGGGTCGAGGTCGAGCAGGGCCATGGCCGATTCGCTGGCCACCACCAGGCGTGGCTCGGCAATCGGGTCGGGCAGGACCTCGGTGGAAAAGGCATCGCCCAGGCGGGCGAAGCGGTTGTCGAAGGTCAGTTGGTCGAGGGCTTTCACAGGCCGGCTCCTGGGATCGGGGGTCAGGGGCCGCTTTGCGGCCCTTCGCGGGTAATCCCGCTCCCACAGGTCCAGCGCTGTGCCTGTAGGAGCGGTTTACCCGCGAACGAGGGCGTAGCCCTCGCAAGGGTTGTGCACAGAATAAAGTATTCGAGTGCACTCAGGCCGGTGCAGTGCCATCCGGTTTCGGGTTCTCCACCGGAATCAATTGCTGTTTGCCGCCTTGCATGTCCATCAGGAACACCTCGACCTGGCGCACCGAGATCTTGATGTTGTGCGCCTTGAACTCACGGTTGATGTAACGGTTGATCTCGTCCAGCGTCGGGTTGCGGTCGCCCAGGTCGCGGACGTGCATGCGCAGTTCGTGGTCCAGCGAGCTTTCGCCGAAGTTGAGGAAGTACACGATCGGCTCAGGATCCTTGAGCACCCGTGGGTTTTCGTGGGCGCCCTTGAGCAGCAGTTCGCGCACCAGATCCAAATCCGAGCCGTAGTCGATGCCCAGCTTGAGCGTGACGCGGGTGACGGTGTCGGTCAGGGACCAGTTGATCAGCTGGCCTGTGATGAAGGTCTTGTTGGGGACGATGATGTCCTTGCGGTCGAAGTCGGTGATGGTGGTCGCACGGATGCGGATCTTGCTCACCGTGCCGGATAGATTGCCGATGGTGATGGTGTCGCCGATGCGCACGGGGCGCTCGAACAGAATCATGATGCCGGAGATGAAGTTGGCGAAGATCTCCTGCATGCCGAAGCCCAGGCCCACCGACAGGGCCGCCACCAGCCATTGCAGCTTGTCCCAGCTCACCCCGAGGGTCGACAGGGTGCTCACGATGCCCACACCCACGATGGTGTAAGAGAGCAGCGTGGTGGTGGCGTAGGCGCTGCCTTGGGCCAGGTTCAGGCGCGACAGCACCAGCACCTCCAGCAGGCCCGGCAAGTTGCCGGCCAGGGCGAAGGTGATACCGACGATCACCAACGCACCGAGCAGGTCGCCCAGGCTGATCGGCACCATGCTGGCCGCCGCGCCAGTGCCGCTGGTGTATTCGTACAAGGTGAAGTTGTTGAGATAGGCGAAGACCGAGATCAGGTCCGACCAGACCCAGTACAGGCCGGCGATGAAGCCGCCAAGCAGGGCCAGGCGGATCAGGCGCAGCGACTGCTGGTTGACCTGTTCGATATCCAAGGTTGGTTCTTCGACGATCACCTCGCCGTCCAGCCCTTCCTTGGCAGCCTGGCGTTTGCTCAGGGCGCGCTGGTAGGCCAGGCGCCGGGCCGCAACCGAGAGCCCGCGTACGAACGCGGCCTCGATCACCAGCCAGAACAACAGCAGGTAAAGGGTATAGATGAGTCGGTCGGTGAGCTTGAGCGCGGTGTAGTAGTAGCCGAAGCACACGGCCACGAATAGGGCGATGGGTAGCGCGGTGAAGGCCACCCCAACCGCTTTGCGGAACAGCGAGGTGTCTCGGTGCGCGGGGCTGCTCAGCAGCAGGCGGCTGAGCAACCAGGCCATCAGGGCATAGCAGGTGAGCACCACACCGATGCCCAGCACATCATCGGCCAGGGCCGACGGCTGATGCTCGGCCACCGCCACCACACCTACCAGGGCCAGCACCACGGTGCCCAGTCGGCGCACCCAGCCGCGCAGGAACTCGACCTGCGGCTTGTGCCAGCGGAAGTGGATCTCGGCAACGCCGCCCGGCGCGAGGATGCGGTAGGCGGTGTAGAACACCAGCCAGGCCTGGGCGATCTGCCACAGGGCGGCGCCCAGGTTAGCGTTCTGGCCGCGAGCGTCGATCTGCAGGGCGTAGCTGCCCAGGGCCAGGGCCAGGGCGACCGGCATGGCCAGGAGGATATTGATCAGGATCGCCTGGGGCGTATGCCACTGGCTATCGCGACGGAAGTGGCCGATGTCCTGGTGAACCTTGCCCAGGCGCTGATAGAGGTACTTGCGCCGCCATAGCAGTGCGCCGATCACCAGCAGCAGCGGCAGGAACAACAGCGGGCGCTGCGCCAGGCCGTCGGTCAGCTCCTTGAGGCCCGAGCCCCATGGCAGGTTGGCGACCTGGTCGGCAAACCGCTCGGGCACATGGCTCAGCCACTCCCAGTCCAGCGGCTTGTTGCTGGGAATCCAGAACATCTGCTCTTCCAGGGTGGTGCGCAGACTCTGGGCGGTGCTGAGCAATTGCTTCTGGTTCAGCTGCAGGGTGATGGACTCATTGAGCAGCGCCGACAGCTCGCGGTTCAGGCGCTCGAGCAGGTCGCTGCGGGTGATCACCACCTCCAGCAAGGCCTTGCGCAGCTGTGGTGTGGCCTCTTCCTCGGGCTGGGCGGCCAGCAGCTTGTCGACGTAGATCGAGGGGCTGCTCATCTGCTCGCGCTGCTGATTGATCTCGAACTGATAGAGGCGAATGTCGGCGATCTGGTCGGCCAGGTTGCGATCGACTTTCAGGTGCGGCAGGGATTGCTTTTGCTTGTAGAGGATCTTCGATAGCAGCAGGCTGCCCTTGAGCACGTCGATCTGTTCGTCCAGAGCCTGGTCGGCCTGGGTCAGGCTGTCGAGTTGCTGTTTGGTGCGCAGGTTCTGCTGGGTGACCTCGTTGAGCCGGTCGGTGCTCTTGAGCAGGTAGTCCGAAAGCTTGACGTTGGCGGTGCTCTCGGTGGCCAGCAAGGTGCTGCTGCCGGCCTTCTGGGCTTCGAGCGACTGTTGGGTGACGGTCTGCTGGGACTGGGCCAGACGCTTGTCGTTGATCAGCGTCTGCAGCTCCTGGATTTCTTGCTCTAGGCGCGCGGCGCGCTCGATCAACAGGTCGTGGCGGGCATTGCCCAGATCCTGCAGTTGGCTGTTGCTGGTCATTTCCTGGCGGCGCAGAGCCATGCGTGCATTGAGCGCGGCCAGCTCGGCGTTGAGCTGGTTGCGTTGGTCTGCGGAAATCGGTTTGCCGCCGTCCTTGCCCGATTTTAGGCTGCTGTTGATCTGCTGGATGCGGGTCTGGCTGCTGCTGATTTCGGCCTGAGCCCGTTCAGGGCGGGTCTGGGAGTTGATGATCAGGCTGTTGGCTTCGGAGAGCGCTTTTTGCAGTTCGCCTTGCTCAGTGCTGCGCTCGCTGAGCATCTGCTCCAGCTGAGGTACGGCCAGGTTGGCATAGCGCTCAGCCACCGGCACGCTCTTGGTTTGCTTGAGCTTGGTCAGCTCGCGTTGACCGTCACGGATCTCGTTGGGCGCGCTGGCCAGCTGCTGTTTGAGCTCGGCGAGTTTCTTTTCGCTGTCTTCCTTGCTGGCGAGCAGGACCAGGGTCTGCTCGAGCACTTGCTGCAGGGCCTTCTGCTCGGCTTCCGGAAGTTTGCGCTCGGCGATCTTGTCGAGGCTGTGCTGGACGCTGGCGGTGGTCGGGACCTCGGCCGCCATGACGGCGAACGAGAGGGACAGGCACAGCCCGAGCAGGGCTGCGCGGAGGGACACACGCAGGGACATAGGCAGAATTCTTGCGAAACGAGGCAAATCGAAGTTTAGAGGAACAACCCGGGGCCGGGTCGAGTACCTTCCGGGAATCTGACGCCCACTTTCTGGATCTTGTTCCCGTCCATGGTCGCCACGGTCCAGATCGTACTGTTCCATTCGACCTGGTCGCCCACTACTGGAGCGCCTCCGACCTTCTGTCGGATGAACTGGGCAAGCGGCATTTTCGCGTCCAATCCGTCCAGCTTAAGACCATAAAGCGCCGCCACCGCGCCGAGCTCGGCATCGCCTTCGAGCACGAAGTCGCCGAAGAAGCGCAGGTCCAGCCCCCGCTGCGGCGCCTGGCTGAACAGTTTGCCCAGGGCCGGCAGGTTGTGCTCGTGGCCGATCACGCACAGCATGTCGCCGACCTCCAGCACGGTGCTGCCTGAGGGGTGCAGCAGTTGCTCGCCGCGGAACAGTGCGGCGATACGGGTGCCCTCTGGCATCTTCAACTCGCGCAGGGCGGCGCCGATGCACCATTTTTCAGCACCCAGGCGATAGACGAACAGCTCCCACTCGCTGGTGATGTGCACCTCCAGAGCGGAGCGGGAAATCGGGGCCGGGTCCGGCGGCACGGTGACTTTCAACAGCTTGGCCATCCACGGCAGGCTGGTGCCTTGCACCAACAGCGAGACCAGGACGATGAAGAAGGCCAGGTTGAAGAACAGCTGGGCATCGGGCAGGCCGGCCATCAGCGGGAACACGGCAAGAATGATCGGCACGGCGCCGCGCAGGCCGACCCAGCTGATGAAGGCTTTCTCGCGGCCGTGGAAGGCCTTGAACGGCAGCAAGCTGGCCACCACCGACAGGGGGCGCGCGAACAGGATCATCCATAGCGCAAGGCCCAGCGCTGGCAAGGCGATCGGTAGCAGATCGTGAGGCGTGACCAGCAGGCCCAGCACCAGGAACATGCCGATCTGCGCCAACCACGCCATGCCATCGAGCATGTGCAGAATGCCGTGACGGCTGCGGATGGGGCGGTTGCCCAACACCAGGCCGCACAGGTAGACCGCCAGAAAACCGCTGCCGTGCAAGGCGTTGGTCAGCGAGAACACCACCAGGCCGCCGGCGATCACCAGGATCGGATACAGCCCGCCGGCCAGGTTGATGCGATTGACCAGTTGCAGCATCAGCCAGCCACCGCCTAGGCCCAGCAGGCTGCCGATGCCGAACTCGCGCACCAAGTGGGTCAGCAGGCTCCAGTGCAGGCCGGTCTGGCCGCTGGCGATCATGTCGATCAGGGTGACGGTGAGAAAGACCGCCATCGGGTCGTTGCTACCCGACTCGATCTCGAGCGTCGCGGTGACACGCTCGTTCAGGCCCTTGCCACCGAGCAGGGAGAACACCGCCGCGGCGTCGGTGGAGCCGACGATGGCGCCGATCAGAAGGCCTTGGATGAGGCTCAGGTCGAACAGCCAGGCGGCGACCATGCCGGTCAGCCCGGTGGTGATCAGCACGCCGACCGTGGCCAGCGACAACGCGGGCCACAGCGCCACGCGAAAGCTCGCCACCCGCGTGCGCAGGCCGCCGTCCAGCAGGATCACGGCCAGGGCCAGGTTGCCCACCAGATAGGCGGTCGGATAGTTGTTGAAGATGATGCCGCCACCATCGACGCCGGCGACCATGCCGACGGCGAGGATGATGACCAGGATAGGAATGCCAAGGCGCGATGACAGCGAGCTGACCAAGATACTTGCCCCGACCAGCAGTGCGCCGATCAGAAACAGGCTGTTGATGGTGCTCGCATCCAAAGGCAGTACTCCGGTACATCGCGGGGAAAAAGGACTTGATAGCGTTGACTAGCAGGTCGCGTGCCAATCGATTCTAACCTGATGAATTGGCAGCCTGTAAAGCGTTTCTGAAAATGAAAAAGGCACCCCGGAGGGTGCCTTTTTCGGTGTTACCAGTACGGCGCTATCGCGGGACAAGCCCGCTCCTACAGGTACTGCGCTGCGCTTATGGGCAGCGATATCCCTGTGGGAGCGGCGTTGGTCACGGACAAGCCGGGACAGGTTCAGCCCTGCTTGACCTCGCGCATAGGCTTGCCCTTCACCGGTGCGCCATTGGCCACGTAGTACTTGGCGGTGCTGCGCGGCAGCGGCTTGCGGCCACGGATCTTGTCCGAGATTTTCTCGGCGATCATGATCGTGGTGGCATTGAGGTTGCCGGTGATGATGATCGGCATGATCGATGCGTCGACCACACGCAGGCCCTGCATGCCGTGCACGCGGCCTTCGCCATCGACCACCGCCATGTCGTCGGTGCCCATCTTGCACGAGCAGGACGGGTGGAAGGCGGTTTCGGCGTGCTCGCGGATGAACTTGTCCAGTTCCTCGTCGGTCTGCACGTGGGCGCCCGGGCTGATCTCGCGACCACGGTATGGATCCAGCGCCGGCTGGGCCATGATCTCGCGGGTCAGGCGGATGCCGTCGCGGAATTCCTGCCAGTCCTGCTCGGTGGCCATGTAGTTGAACAGGATGCTTGGGTGCTGGCGCGGATCCTTGGACTTGAGTCTGATGCGGCCACGGCTAGGCGAGCGCATCGAACCCATGTGGGCCTGGAAACCGTGTTCCTTCACGCCGTTGGAGCCGTTGTAATTGATCGCAACCGGCAGGAAGTGGTACTGGATGTTCGGCCATTCGAACTCAGGACGGGTGCGGATGAAACCGCCTGCCTCGAACTGGTTGCTGGCGCCGATGCCAGTGCCGTTGAACATCCATTCAGCGCCAATGGCTGGCTGGTTCCACCACAGCAGCGACGGGTACAGCGAAACCGGCTGGGTGCACGCGTATTGCAGGTACAGCTCCAGGTGGTCCTGCAGGTTCTCGCCGACGCCTGGCAGGTCGTGGACGACCGGGATGTCGAGGCTTTCGAGCAGTTCGCGCGGACCGACGCCGGAGCGCTGCAGCAGCTGCGGCGAGGCGATGGCGCCGGAGCTGACGATGACTTCCTTGCGGGCGCGGGCTTCGACGCGCTCTTCGCTGTCGCCGACCAGGTAGGTCACGCCGATGGCGCGCTTGCCGTCGAACAGCACGCGGTCGGTCAGGGCGTGGGTGACGATGGTCAGATTCGGACGCTTCTTGGCCTGGTCCAGATAGCCGCGGGCGGTGCTGGAGCGACGACCGTTCTTGGTCACGGTACGGTCCATCGGACCGAAGCCTTCCTGCTGGTAGCCGTTGAGGTCTTCGGTACGTGGGTAACCCGCCTGCACGCCGGCTTCGACCATGGCGTGGAACAGTGGGTTGTTGCCAGCTTTAGGCGTGGTCACGCTGACCGGGCCTTCGCCGCCGTGGTAGTCGTTCGGGCCGATATCGCGGGTTTCGGCCTTGCGGAAGTACGGCAGGCAGTCCAGGTAGGTCCAGTCTTCGAGGCCTGGCAATTTCGCCCAGCCGTCGAAATCCATGGCGTTGCCGCGGATATAGCACATACCGTTGATCAGCGAAGAGCCACCCAGGCCCTTGCCACGGCCACACTCCATGCGGCGGTTGTTCATGTGCGGCTCAGGATCGGTTTCGTATGCCCAGTTGTAGCGACGGCCCTGCAGCGGGAAGGCCAGGGCGGCTGGCATCTGGGTACGGAAGTCGAAGCGGTAGTCGGGGCCACCGGCTTCCAGCAGCAGTACAGTGACGCCGGCATCTTCGGTCAGGCGGGTCGCCAGGGTGTTACCGGCGGAGCCGGCACCGACGATGATGTAATCGTATTCTTTGGACATGAAAGTACCCTCATGTTGGCGGTGATCAGGGAGCGGAAACGCCCGTGCGCAGCGGCACGGGCGTGGCTAGACAGGGTTCAGAAAACCGAGTTGTAGCCGCCCAGCTCGACCTGGACCGACTTGATGCGAGTGTATTGAGCCAGCGAGCTGACACCGTTCTCACGGCCGACACCCGACTGCTTGTAACCGCCGACCGGCATTTCGGCCGGCGATTCGCCCCAGGCGTTGATCCAGCAGATGCCCGCTTCGAGCTTGTGGATGATGCGGTGGGCGCGGCTGATGTCGTTGGTGCAGACGCCGGCGGCCAGGCCGTACTCGGTGTCGTTGGCGCGACGGATGACTTCTTCTTCGGTTTCGTAGGTCAGGATGCTCATGACCGGGCCGAAGATCTCTTCCTTGACGATGGTCATGTCGTCGGTGCAGTCGGTGAAGACGGTCGGGGCAACGAACGCGCCCTTGGCGAAGTCACCGGCCATCAGACGCTCGCCGCCGCACAGGACGCGGGCACCTTCTTCCTTGCCCTTGGCGATGTAGCCCAGGACGCTTTCCATGTGCGCGAAGCTGACCAGCGGACCGAAGTTGGTGTTCTCGTCTTCCGGGTTGCCGGCACGGATGCGGGCGACGCGTTCGGCGATCTTGGCTTCGAAGGCCGCTTTCATCGACGACGGGATGAATACGCGGGTGCCGTTGGTGCAGACCTGACCGGAGCTGTAGAAGTTGGCCATCATGGCGATGTCGGCGGCCTTGTCCAGGTCGGCGTCGTCGCAGATGATCAGCGGCGACTTGCCGCCCAGTTCCATGGTGACTTCCTTGAGCGTGGAGCTCGAGGCGCTGGCCATGACTTTCTTGCCGGTGGTGGTGCCGCCGGTGAAGGAGACTTTCTCGATGCGCGGGTGCTCGGTCAGCCAGGTGCCCACTTCGCGACCGCTGCCGGTCAGGACGTTGAACACGCCGTCCGGCAGGCCGGCTTCGGTGTAGATCTCGGCCAGCTTCAGGGTGGTCAGCGAGGTGACTTCCGAAGGCTTGAAGATCATGGCGTTGCCGGCGGCCAGGGCCGGGGCGGATTTCCACAGGGCGATCTGGATCGGGTAGTTCCAGGCACCGATGCCGGCGGTCACGCCCAGTGGCTCGCGGCGGGTGTAGACGAAGG
Organism: Pseudomonas guariconensis; assembly: GCF_040822035.1. NCBI lineage: Bacteria > Pseudomonadati > Pseudomonadota > Gammaproteobacteria > Pseudomonadales > Pseudomonadaceae > Pseudomonas > Pseudomonas guariconensis. The sequence continues at coordinate 395,226 of NZ_CP162012.1, forward strand.
AACTCTCGCGCAGCGGGATCTGCTCGCCTTCGATGGCAGGAACCAGGCCTGCGTAGTATTCCAGCACGTCGGCGCCGGTGACGATGTCGACGTAACGGGTTTCGGAATAGGACTTGCCGGTGTCCAGGGTTTCCAGCATGGCCAGCTCGTCGTTGCGCTCGCGCAGGATCTCGACGGCGCGGCGCAGGATGCGCGAACGCTGCATGGCGGTCATTGCGGCCCAGACTTTCTGGCCACGCTCGGCGCTTTCGACGGCGCGCTCGACGTCAGCCTGGGTGGCACGTTGCACGTGGGCGAGGACTTCGCCGGTGGCCGGGTTGATGGCTTCGAAAGTGGCGTCGGTGCTAGCGTCGACGTAACCACCATCAATGTAGAGTTTTTGCGTTCCGAAACGGGCCATAGTGTCCTCGCAAGTGCAGTGTGTGGTTGGCTACCGCGTCACGCTCCTGCCTGGTTGGCAATCGCCGCGCGCGGTTGTTCAGAGGCCTGGTCGGTAGTGTCCAGACTCTGCTGTTTAGCCAGTTGTAGATCCATGTATTCGTAAGCAATCCGTATTGCCTGGTCGGTGTCGAATGCATCACCGGACAGCGCGCCACGCAGCCACAGGCCATCGATCAGGGCCGCCAGTCCGCGGGCAGCCTTGCGCGCATGGTAGAGCGGCAGGACGCGACGGAACTGGCAGCACAGGTTGGAATACAAGCGGTGGTCGTTGATCCGCTGCAACCTGTGCAGGTCTGGCTGGTGCATGCTGGAGGCCCAGAAGGCCAACCAGGTTTTCATTGCCGGGCCGTTCACCTGGCTCGCATCGAAGTTGCCCTCGATGATCACTTTCAGGTGGGCGCGCGGGCTGTCGTCCGTCAGTGCCTGGCGACGCGCCGCAACGCCTTCGTTGAGCATGCTCATGATGTAACCCATCGTCGCTGCGATCAGGCCGTTCTTGTCCCGAAAGTAGTGACTGATGATGCCGTTCGACACACCGGCCAAACGGGCAATCAGCGCAATGCTGGCATCTCCCAGTCCCACCTGATCGACCGCCTGCAACGTGGCTTCGATCAACTGCTGGCGGCGGATGGGTTGCATACCGACCTTGGGCATGTTGCATATCTCCTCAGGCCTGCGAGCAGACGACGAGCGGCTGCCTCGGCGAAGGCCAGTCTATTTTGTTTTGATTGAACGTTCAATCAATAAAGAATAAGCTCTGCGACAATTTGTGCCATTGACAGTTTTTCAGCTGATCGAGAAGGCACGGATTGACACCCCAGGAAATCGCGTAACCCCCGGAATACAAGGCGTTGACGGGCAAGAGCGATGCGAAATGCAGATTCCGCCGAGCGGTCATGGGCCGCGCGGGCAGCCACTGGAGCGGGCTTGGATCTGTTTTATTTGCAACGATTCGATTCGGGATCGCGATTTCCTAGGTGCTTTTATAACACCTGATGCTGTGGGGCTATTGCACCATTTGCTCGGGAAGACTGATTAGCCTCCACTCCCGCACTGCCCGGAGCATTCGTGCAATGAGTTCTGCCTCCCTAACCAACCCTCCCGCCGAACGGGTACGGGTCAACCGCGTTGTGTTCTATACCTCCGCGTTGCTGGTCCTCGTTTTGACCGCCCTGCTTATCGCTGTCCCTGAAACCGCCGGCCGTGTGCTGAGCGTGGCGCAGGCCTGGCTGACCCGTACCTTCGGTTGGTACTACATGCTGGTGATCTGCGGATACCTGCTGTTCGTCGTCTATCTGGCCTTCTCCGACTTCGGCAAGCTCAAGCTTGGCGGCAAAGATGACCAACCCGATTTCAGCTACGGCGCCTGGGCCGGCATGCTGTTCTCCTCAGGTATCGGTATCTCGCTGCTGTATTTCGGCGCCTCCGAGCCGCTGGACCATTATTTCAACCCGCCTGAAGGTGCCGCCGCGAGCCATGAAGCCGCGCGCCAGGCGCTGCAACTGACCTTCCTGCACTGGGGCCTGCATGGCTGGGCGATCTACGCCCTGGTTGGCTTGGCCGTGGGCTACTTCGCCTATCGCCACAACCAGCCGTTGGCCCTGCGTTCGGCTCTGTACCCGCTGGTCGGTGAGCGCTGGGTCAAGGGCGCTGCCGGCAACGCAGTGGACATCTTCGGCATGTTCGTCACCTTGCTGGGCCTGGTGACCAACCTGGGTATCGGTTCGATGCAGGTGGCGTCGGGCCTTGAGTACCTGTTCGGCATCGACCACAGCAAGACCAACCTGCTGGCGGTGATTCTGGTCATGGCCGGCGTGGCGACCGTGGCTGCGGTGTCGGGCGTGGAAAACGGTATCCGCCGTCTGTCCAACCTGAACATCATGCTGTTCAGTGGTCTGTTGATCTTCGTTCTGTTGGGTGGCAACACCCTGCACCTGCTCAACGGCTTCGTGCAGAACATCGGTGACTACCTCAATGGCATCGTGCTCAAGACGTTCGACCTGTACGTCTATGAAGGCGACGGCGCCAAGTCCGAGCGCTGGCTGGGCCTGTGGACCGTGTTCTACTGGGCCTGGTGGATCTCCTGGGGCCCATTCGTCGGTATGTTCATTGCCCGTATCTCCAAGGGCCGTACCGTGCGCCAGCTGGTCAGTGGCGTGCTGTTGATCCCGCTGGGCTTTACCCTGGCGTGGCTGTCGATCTTCGGCAACACCGCGCTGGACCTGGTGGTTAACCAGGGCGCTGTGGAGTTGGGCAAGACCGCGTTGGAACAGCCGTCGATGTCGATCTATCAGTTGCTGGAATTCTTCCCGGCAGCCAAGTTCGTCATCGGTGTGGCGGTGTTCGTCGGCTTCGTGCTGTTCCTCACCCCGGCCGACTCCGGTGCAGTGATGATGGCCAACCTGTCGTGCAAAGGCGGCAAGGTGGATGAAGACGCCCCGCACTGGATGGTGGTGTTCTGGTCGGTCGTCATTACGCTGGTAACCATCGGCCTGCTGTTCGCCGGTAACTTCGAAGCCATGCAGACCATGGTGGTTCTGGCTGGCTTGCCGTTCTCCGTGGTGCTGGTGCTGTTCATGTTCGGTCTGTACAAGGCCATGAAGCAGGACGTTGCGGTCGAGCAGGAGCGTGCCGAACTGGCTGCCCGTGGCCGTCGTGGCTTCAGCGAGCGCCTGAGCCAGATGGATTTGCAGCCGAGCCAGGCCGTGGTCCAGCGCTTCATGGACAAGTACGTCAGCCCGGCGCTCAAGGAAGCTGCCGCGCAGATGCGTAACCAGGGCTTCGATGTCGAGGCACGTGCCGGTCACTCCCGTTCGCTGATGGGTCTGCGCGTGATGATGGAAGAGGGTAATCCCTTCGTCTACGAAGTGAGCCTGGATGGCTACCAGGCCGCGCCGAGCGAGGCCGCGGCAGAAGGTGAGGCAGAAGTGCGCCAGCGTTTCTACCGCGCTGAGGTCTACCTGCATGATGGCAGCCAGGAATACGACCTGATGGGCTTCACGCCGGAGCAGATCGTGCGCGACGTGCTGGATCAGTTCGAAAGCCACCGCCAGTTGCTGGGCCGTGTCTATAGCTGATAGCGCCTGAGCTTGTCATGACAAAGGCCCGACTCGCGAGAGTCGGGCCTTTGTCGTTTCAGGGGGCTTGCAGGAGCAACAGGTCTTCGCGTGGCGCCGAGTGGTGTTTGGCGATGTCCTCGGCTTTGGTGCAGAGCTTCAGGGGCAGGTCCTGCCATTTGAATTCCTGGCTGGCATGGCGAAGCATTTGGTAGCCAGCCGGCTCGTTGCAGTCGAGGGTCCCGGGTGGGCCGTGCTTGATGCGATAGCACTGAAGGTCCGGCGGGGCGATCTTCCAGGTGACCTTCATGTCGCCGTTGTCGAGGCGCTCTAGGGTCATGTCCGGATCGGGAACGGGCGCTGGCCAGAGCATCCGCGCAGAAGGCCAGGCCTGCATACCGGGCACTGGGCCGGCCAACGCAGGCGAGGCAATCCAGGCGAATGCCAGCCCTAGGCAGATCGAATGTCGCGCGAGCATGGTGACCCTCCTTATTTGTGTAGAAGGGCCACTGTGAGTGCTGAAAGTGAGCGCAGCGCGGTACATCTTTAGTGAAGCGTGATGGCTTCAGCGGTTGCTGTAACGGCCATGCTTGCCATGGGCGGGCATGGCCTGGTTGCTCCGTTCGGCGATCATCTGGTGAAGGCCGATCAGCTCTATGCCCTGCTGCTTGAGTCGGGGAAGTTCTCGTTCCAGCACGTCCAGGGTCTGAGGGTAGGGGTGGCCGATGAGCACCGCCGAGCCTTGTCTGCGGGCCAAGGCCACGCCCTGCTGCAGCTGCGCGGAGATGGCCTCGGTGGTGCGGGTATCGTCCAGGAAGACATCTCGCGAAACATGCGCCAGTCCAAGTGCCTGGGCCTTGGCCGCGGCCACGGTGGCGGCACTGGTGCGGCTGTCGACGAAGAACAGGTGGCGCCGCTGCAACTCTGCCATCAGCCAGGTCATGGGCTCGGCCTGGGAGGTCATGCGGCTGCCCATATGATTGTTGATGCCGGCGGCGAAGGGCACTTTGGCCAAGGCGGCATCCAGGCGGCGGGCGAGCTCTTCGATCGGGGTGCCTGGGTGCCAGGCGTACGGGCCGGTGGCAGGGTCCATGGGCATGTGCAGGATCACCGTGCGCCCGGCTTTGTGGGCTTGGCGGGCGAAGTCGGTGGCATGGGGCGTATCGGGCATGATAGCCATCGTGATCGGGCCCGGCAGGGCGAGGGTGCGGCTGTCGCGCTCGCTGCTCTGGCCCAGGTCGTCGATGATGATGCTCATGTAGGCCTTGGCCGGCGCCGCATGGGCGGTGCCGGCCAACAGGCAGAACAGCGTCAACAGCAGGTAACGCATGAGACGGGTCAGTCGCCCTTGGTGATGTTCAGGCCTTTGAGCAGGCTCAGGGCCTGGCTGAGCTGGAAGTCACCATCCTGCGGCCGCTCCTTGCGCTTGCTGCTGCCGGTCGGACGGTCGGCACCGCCGTTGCCGTTGCCCAGGTGGCCCTGCAGGTCGGCTTCCTTGAAGTTCTCGGTGTCCGCTTCGGCGGTGAGCTTGGCTGGGCGTACCTCGATGTCCGGGACAATGCCCTGGGCCTGGATCGAACGGCCGTTGGGCGTGAAGTACAGCGCGGTGGTGAGCTTGAGCGCGCGGTCGTTGTTCAGCGGCAACACGGTCTGTACCGAGCCCTTGCCGAAGCTGTCGGTGCCCATCAGCACCGCACGCTTCTGGTCCTGCAGGGCGCCTGCGACGATTTCCGAAGCCGAGGCGCTGCCGCCGTTGATCAGCACCACCAGCGGCACGCCTTCGCTGGCGTCGGCCCGGTCGGCGGAGAAGCGCAGCTCGGAGTTGGCGATGCGGCCCTTGGTGTAGACGATCAGGCCTTTGGTGAGGAAGTGGTCGGCCACTTCCACCGCCGATTGCAGGACGCCGCCGGGGTTGTTGCGCAGGTCCAGGACCACGCCGCGCAGTTTCTTGCCGTTGTCCTTGCGCAGCTTGGCCAATGCCTTGCCGACTTCCTCGCCGGTCTTGACCTGGAACTGGGTGATACGGATGTAGCCGTAGTCGTTCTCCAGCAGCTGACTCTTGACGCTCTTGACCTGGATCACCGCGCGGGCGAGGGTCACGTCGAAGGGCGTGCCGCCGTCGCGGACTAGGGTCAGGGTGATCTTCTCGCCCACCTTGCCGCGCATCTTGTCCACGGCTTCGGTCATGGTCTGGCCGCGGGTCGGGGCGCCGTTGATCTTGACGATCAGATCGCCTGCCTCGATGCCGGCGCGCGAGGCCGGGGTGTCGTCGATCGGCGACACCACCTTGACGAAGCCGTCCTCCATGCCCACTTCGATCCCCAGGCCGCCGAACTCGCCGCTGGTGCTTTCCTGCAGCTCTTGGAAGTCCTCTGGGCCCAGATAGGCCGAGTGAGGGTCGAGATTGCTCAGCATGCCCTTGATGGCGTTTTCCAGGAGGGTCTTGTCGTCCACCGGCTCGACATAGGCGGCCTTGATGCGATCAAGGACCTCGGCGAAGGTGCGCAGCTCATCCAGCGGCAGTGGCGCCTTGGCGGTCACCTCGGTGGCCGGTACCGCCGCGCGGCTGGCCGGTGCGGCCGGCTCGGCGGCGGAAACCAGGGGCGCGCCGACCACCAGGGCGATGGTCAGGGCCAGCTGGGTGAGGCGAGACGAGTGCAGCATGTCGAACGAACTCCTGATCCTGTTGGTGCTCCCTCGAAGGAGCATCGGCGCAGCTGTGGCTATGCCGTAAAAAAGGTGACTAACCGCGGCACCACTGCGAAGGGTCGGTGGGGCGACCCTGCTGGCGAATGGCGAAATACAGGCCCGAGCTGTCCTGTCCACCGCTGTCGCCAACGGTGGAGATGGCCTCTCCGGCCTTGACGATGTCGCCGGCGCGCTTGAGCAGGCTCTGGTTGTGGCCGTACAGACTCAGGTAACCATTACCATGGTCGAGAATGACCAGAAGTCCAGCGCCACGCAACCAGTCGGCGAACACCACGCGCCCGCCGTGTACGGCGCGCACCTGGGTGCCCGGGTTGGCGCCGATCATCACACCGTCCCACTTGGCCCGGTCATCGCCACCGCGTGCATCGCCGAAGCGTGCCAGCAATCGACCATTGACCGGCCAGGGAAGTTTTCCGCGGGCAGCAGAAAAAGCGCCGCCGTAGCTTGCGCCTTCGCTGGAAACGAGGGGGCCGAGGGTGGTGCGGGTTTTTTTCGGGGCTTCTTCTTCGTTGGCGGCAAGGGCCTGCTGCTGGCGGCGCTGCTCTTCGGCCTGCTGCTGGGCCAGCAAGGCTTTCTTGCGGGCTTCTTCGGCTTCGCGGGCCTGGCGGGCGAGGGTTTCCTCGATGGTCTTGAGGACCTTGGTCAGCTCGGCCTGATCCTGCTGGCGGGACTGCAGTTTCTGGTCGCGAGCCTGCATGTCGGTGTTGAGCTTGGCCAGGACTTGCCGGCGTTCGTTGCGCACGGCCTCAAGTTCCTGGCGGCGGCTGTCGAGGTTGCCACGCTGGGCCAGCAATTGCGCCTGTTGGCGGCTGATGTCCTGCTCGACGTTGGCCAGCTGGCGCAGGGTCTCGTTGAAGGTGCGCAGTTGTTCGAGGCGCGCCTTGCTCAGGTAGTCGTAATAGGTGAGGGTGCGGGCGAATTTCTCGGGATTCTGCTGGTTGAGCAGCAGCTTGAGGTATTCCTCGCGGCCGCTCTGGTAGGCGGAGCGGGCCTGGATGGCGATCAGTCGCTGTTGTTCAACGCGGGCGCTCTGGAGTTTTTTTTTCTCGGTATCAAGGCGCTCCAGCTCGCCCTCGGTCTTTTTTAGTTCTTGTTGCAGAGCCTCCACCTGCTTTTCCAGGTCGCCGATTTCGGTCTCGGTGGACTTGAGGTCTTTTTGCACGCCGGACTTTTCCTCCTGGAGCTTGCCCAGCATCTTCTTCAGCTCGGCGATGTCCTGGCGGGTGGCTTCCAGTTGTTGCTGGGTCTGCGCGCGCTCGTCGGCAAAGGCCGGGCTGAGCAGGCAGGACAGGGCGAGTAGGATCAGGGCGCGAAGCATGGAGTTGGGCGTACCAGGGATGGAGACTGGCCTAGTATGCCCGCCTGGGCCTGCAAAAAAAACGTCTCGCAGTGTCAGCGGTCAGCTTCAAGCTGCAAGTGTCAAGAAACAGCGAGCGCTGGCCCGCTTTTTATTGCCACTTGCAGCGTGTGCTTCGCGACGTGTGGATCAGTCGTCGACGAGGATCGACGTACCGGTCATTTCGGCAGGCTTTTCCAGGCCCAGCAGCTTGAGCATGGTTGGCGCCACGTCCGCCAGCACGCCGCCTTCGCGAACCTTGAGGTTGCGCTTGCCGACATAGATGAACGGCACAGGCTCGGTGGTATGGGCGGTGTGCGCTTGGCCCGTGCAGGCGTCTTCCATCTGCTCGACGTTGCCATGGTCGGCGGTGATCAGCGCTTCGCCGCCCACCTTGTCCAGTGCCTGGACGATGCGTCCGACGCAGCCGTCCAGCGCCTCGACCGCCTTGACCGCGGCTTCGAACACACCGGTGTGGCCGACCATGTCGCCGTTGGCGTAGTTGACCACGATCACGTCGTAGCGCTGCTGCTCGATGGCCTCGACGATACGATCGGTGACTTCCGGTGCGCTCATTTCCGGCTGCAGGTCGTAGGTGGCGACCTTCGGCGATGGGATCAGGATGCGCTCCTCGCCTTCGAACGGCTCCTCACGACCACCCGAGAAGAAGAAGGTGACGTGGGCGTACTTCTCGGTCTCGGCGATGCGCAGCTGGGTCTTGCCCTTCTTGGCCAGGTATTCGCCGAGTACATTGTCCAGGCTGGCTGGGGCGAACGCGGCCGGGGCCGGGATCTTGGCCGAGTATTGGGTCAGGCCAATATAGGCGGCCAGCTTGGGCAGACGGGCGCGAGGGAACTCGTTGAAGTCTGCCTCGACGAATGCGCGGGACAGCTCGCGGGCACGGTCGGCACGGAAGTTCATGAAGATGACGGCGTCGCCGTCCTCGACCTTGACGGCTTCTCCGATGCGGGTGGCCTTGACGAACTCATCGCTTTCATCACGGGCATAGGCCGCTTCCAGGCCGGCCAGGGCCGATGGCGCGGTGTAGTCGGCGACGCTGTCGACAATCAGGTTGTAGGCGGCGCTGACACGGTCCCAGCGGTTGTCGCGGTCCATGGCGTAGTAGCGGCCGATGAGGCTGGCGATGCGGCCCTTGCCCAGTTTGGCGAAGGTGGCATCGAGCAGTTCGATGGACGACTGCGCGCTGCGCGGTGGAGTATCGCGGCCATCGAGGAAGGCATGCAGGTAAATCTTGTCGGCGCCACGCTGCGCGGCCAGTTCGGCCATCGCGATGAGGTGATCCTGGTGGCTGTGTACGCCACCGTCGGACAGCAGGCCGAGAATATGCACGGCCTTGCCGGCGCCCACGGCCTTGTCCACCGCGCCGGTGAGCACCGGGTTGCTGAAGAACTCGCCATCGCGGATGGCCTTGGTGACCCGGGTGAAGTCCTGGTACACCACTCGCCCGGCACCGAGGTTCATGTGACCGACCTCGGAGTTGCCCATCTGGCCGTCGGGCAGGCCGACATCCATGCCGGAACCGGAGATCAACCCGTTGGGCTGGCTGGCGCGCAGGCGATCGTAGACCGGTGTATTGGCGGCGAAGATGGCGTTGTATTCGGGGCTTTCGCTATGCCCGAAACCATCGAGGATAATCAGGACCAAGGGTTTTGGCGTGTTCGTCATCAATCCTACTCACGGTTGCAAGATGATAAAGACACGCATTTTAGGGCAAATCGGCCAGCGGCGGCCAATTTCCTCCAAATGAACGGGCAGTGCCCGACAGGCTGTCGATACGAGGGATTTTCCAGTGGGGCCGCCGGGCTTTGGCGGGCCTGGGGGGCTGTGTATACTGGCCGGCATTTTCAATCGCGTGGAACACCCTCAGATGGTTGCTAACCTGATTCAATTTGCGACAAACCACTACATCCTGGTGGCGATCTTCGTTGTTCTACTGGTCCTGCTGCTCATCAACGAAATCCGCCGTGGTGGCCAGAGTCTGAGCAACGGCCAGCTGACCGCGCTGGTCAACGCCGACAAAGGCGTGGTGATCGACATCCGTCCGAGCAAGGAATACTCGTCGGGCCATATCGTCGGCGCCCTGAACATCCCGCAGGACAAACTGGTCAACCGTATGGCCGAGCTGGACAAGCACAAGGGCAAGACCCTGATCGTCGTTGACAGCATGGGCCAGCAGTCCGGCACCATCTGCCGCGAGCTGCTCAAGGCTGGTTACACTGCCGCCAAGCTCAGCGGTGGCGTTTCCAGCTGGAAAGCCGATAACCTGCCCCTGGTGAAGTGATCATGAAGCCTGTCATCGTCTACTCCAGCGACTATTGCCCCTATTGCATGCGTGCCAAGTACCTGCTTGAGAGCAAGGGCGTGGCCTTCGAGGAAATCAAGGTCGACGGCAAGCCGCAAGTGCGCGCCGAGATGAGCCAGAAGGCGGGCCGCACCTCGGTACCGCAGATCTGGATCGGCACCACCCACGTTGGCGGATGCGATGACCTCTATGCATTGGAGCGGGCGGGCAAACTCGATGCCCTGCTCGAGGCTTGAATCACAGCTCTTACATAACCATTAGGAAAAGATCTGCCATGACTGACCAGCAGAACAACGGCGCCGCCGACGACAATTCCCCGCAATTCTCCCTGCAGCGCATCTACGTGCGCGACCTTTCCTTCGAGGCGCCGAAGAGCCCGCAGATCTTCCGTCAGCAGTGGGAACCGAGCGTCTCGCTGGACCTCAACACCCGCCAGAAAGCCCTGGAAAGCGATTTCCACGAAGTGGTGCTGACCCTGTCCGTGACCGTCAAGAACGGTGAAGAAGTGGCCTTCATCGCCGAAGTGCAGCAGGCCGGTATCTTCCTGATCAAGAACCTGGATGCGGCCTCCATGAGCCATACCCTTGGTGCGTTCTGCCCGAACATTCTGTTCCCGTATGCCCGCGAGACCCTGGACAGCCTGGTGACCCGTGGTTCGTTCCCGGCGCTGATGCTCTCCCCGGTCAACTTCGACGCCTTGTACGCGCAGGAAATGCAGCGCATGCAGGAAGCCGGCGAAGCGCCGACCATGCAGTAATCGCTGTAAAAAAAAGCAAAGGGCGACTTCGGTCGCCCTTTTTTGTCGGTGAGTTCCCGGTTCGCGGGTTTGCCCCCGAACAGGCTGGGCATCAACTGCCGGCAAAGCCCTGCTGGCGCCACGCCTCGTAGACGGTTACCGCCACGGTGTTGGACAGGTTCAGGCTGCGGCAGCCGGGCCGCATGGGCAGGCGCAGGCGCTGCTGCGCAGGCAGGCTGTCCAGCACCTCGGTGGGCAAGCCCCGGCTCTCGGGGCCGAACAGGAAGGCATCGCCCGGCTGGTAATCGACCTCGTGGAAGGCATGCGAGCCTTTGGTGGTAAAGGCGAACAGTCGCGGCTGGCCGAGGCTCTCCAGGCAGTCAGCCAGGCTCTGGTAGCGCTTGAGCGTGGCATACTCGTGGTAATCCAACCCTGCCCGGCGCAAGCGCTTGTCGTCCAGCTCGAAGCCCAGCGGCTCGATCAGGTGTAGGGCGCAGCCGCTATTGGCGCAGAGGCGGATAATGTTGCCGGTATTCGGCGGAATCTCTGGTTGAAAGAGGATGACGTGAAACATGCACGGCTCCAGGCGTGAAGATGACGAGCATTCTACTCTTGAACCCGACCTGCGTTCGAAGGCTTGGCCACGTGTGCTGTTGTCCCTGGCAATCGTCGGCATGATGGTGGGGTTGATGATCGGACGCCTGACTGCGCCCCAAGAGCGGGTGCTCGAACAGGTGGAAGTGGTGCAGGACGGCCTGGATTTGTGGTTCAACGACGAGCCCAAGCTGCACGGTGAAACGGTGCAGGGCACGGTGGCTGTTGTGTTCCAGGCCGAGGGCCAGCCCCAGCGAGGCCAGTTGCAAGTGCAAGGAAAGCCGGCTGGCTGGCGGTTACAGAACAGCGAGGAAGGTTTGTTGCTGACGGTGGTCGCCGCGCGCCCTCTGCACGGCGAGTGGAGCGGTGCACAGGACGCTGGGCGCTGGCGGGTGCAGGTGAGGCTGCACGAATAAAAGAGGGGATGTCCCGGCCTGCCTGTACCGAGGTCCCCGAAACTGGAGATATCTGTCTTATTGCAGATGCCGTGCCAGTTTCTGAATCTACAGAAACGCTGGGTATTGAGCGGTTTTGGCGGGGTTTTTCGAGATTTTGTGCCTCGGTGCGGTGCAGAGGGCACAGGATCGGTGCAGATGGAGCCTTTGGGGCTGCTGGGGGCCGCGGTGCGGCCCCACAATAAAAAATGGCGGATTCAGCGAGGATCAATGATCGTCGCCATCTTCCTCATCCCCGCCGTCGACGCGCATTCCCAGTTCCTTGATCTTGCGTGTCAGGGTATTGCGTCCCCAGCCCAGCAGTACGGCGGCATCCCGGCGGCGGCCTGCGGTGTGCTTGAGGGCGGTCTCGATCATGATGCGCTCGAAGCTGGGCACGGCGCTGTCGAGCAGGTTCGACTGGCCGCGGGCCAGGGCCTGGTCGGCCCACTGGCGCAGGGCCTGCTCCCAGTTGGTGACCGGTGCCGAGTCCTGCGGCAGGTTGAGCAACTCCGGCGGCAGGTCGCCGATCAGCACTTCGCGGCTGGAGGCCATGACGGTGATCCAGCGGCAAGTGTTCTCCAATTGGCGGACGTTGCCCGGCCAGGGCAGATTGCGCATGAACTCTTCGGTTTCCGGCTTGAGCAGCTTGGGCTCGACGGTCAGTTCCTTGGCGGCGCGACCAAGGAAGTGCCGCGCCAGGGCAGGGATGTCCTCGCGCCGATCGGCCAGGCGCGGAATATGGATACGGATCACGTTCAGGCGGTGGAACAAGTCTTCGCGAAACTTGCCGGCCTGCACCAGCGACTCCAGGTTCTGGTGGGTCGCGGCGATGATGCGCACGTCCACCTTGACCGGCACATGACCACCCACCCGGTAGAACTCGCCGTCGGCCAGGACCCGCAGCAGGCGGGTCTGGGTGTCGGCGGGCATGTCGCCGATCTCGTCGAGAAACAACGTACCGCCATCGGCCTGCTCGAAGCGGCCGCGGCGCAGGTTGGCGGCCCCGGTGAAGGCGCCTTTCTCGTGGCCGAACAGTTCGGATTCCATCAAGTCCTTCGGGATTGCCGCCATGTTCAGGGCAATGAAGGGTGATGCCGCCCGCGGACTGTGGCGGTGCAGGGCGTGGGCGACCAACTCCTTGCCGGTACCGGACTCGCCGTTGATCAGTACCGTGATGTTGGAATGGCTGAGGCGACCGATCGCGCGGAACACCTCCTGCATCGCCGGCGCCTCGCCGATGATTTCCGGCGTGCGGGCCAGGCTTGTCGGCACATCGAGTGCCTGTTGTTCCTGGGCATGTTGATTGGCGCGCTTGACCAGCGAGACTGCATCGTCCACGTCGAACGGCTTGGGCAGGTATTCAAAGGCGCCACCTTGATAGGAGGCGACGGCGCTGTCTAGGTCCGAATGGGCGGTCATGATAATGACCGGCAGGCGCGGGTGTTGCTCGCGGATCTGTGCAAGCAGGTCCAGGCCGCTGGTGCCGGGCATGCGGATGTCGGAGATGATCACGTCCGGTTGCTGGCGGGCCAGGCGGCCCATGACGCCGTCGGCGCTGTCGAAGCTCTGGGTGGTCATGCCTTCTTGCTGCAGGGCTTTTTCCAGTACCCAGCGGATGGAGCGATCATCATCGACGATCCAGACGGTTTCACTTCGGCTCATGAGGCGGTGGCTCCTTGTTCCAGGGGCAGGTAGATCGAGAAGGTGGTGTGGCCGGGGTGGCTGTCACATTCGATCAAGCCCTGGTGCTGGCTGATGATGTTCTGAGTGATGGCCAGGCCAAGCCCGGTGCCGTCCGGGCGGCCGCTGACCATGGGGTAGAAGAGGGTGTCCTGCAGTTGCGCGGGGATGCCCGGGCCGTTGTCGGTGATCTCGACCCGCGCGACCAACCGATGGCGCACATGGCCAATGGTGAACTGGCGCACCGCGCGGCTGCGCAGGGTGATGCGGCCCAGGCGCAGGTCGTTCTGGCTGGCGATCGCCTGCATGGCGTTGCGCACGATGTTGAGCACTGCCTGGATCATCTGTTCGCGGTCGACCAGCACATCCGGCAGGCTCGGGTCGTAGTCGCGCACCAGCGTGATGCCGCCCTGGCTTTCGGCTTCCACCAGGCTGCAGACCCGCTCCAGCACTTCGTGGATGTTGGTCATGGCCAAAGATGGCAGTTTGTTGGAGCCGAGCATGCGGTCGACGAGGTTTCGCAGGCGGTCGGCCTCCTCGATGATCACATTGGTGTAGTCGCGAAGGTCGTCATGCGGCAGCTCCCGGGCCAGCAGTTGCGCCGCCCCGCGGATGCCGCCGAGGGGGTTCTTGATCTCGTGAGCCAGGCCGCGTACGAGCAGCTTGGTGGTTTCCTGCTTGCTCAGCTGGGCTTCTTCCTTGGTGATACGTAGCAGGCGGTCACGGGGGTGGACCTCCAGCAGCAGCAGGGTCTGGCCCTGGTGCAGGATCGGCGTCACGGCGTAGTCGACGGTGATGCTCTGGCCGGTCAGCGAGGTCAGTTGCGCTTCGCGCTTGGTGAACGGGTGCGCCTGCTCCACGGCCAGGCGCAGAGAGTTGAGCGCTTCGACCGACTCGGTGAACAGCTCGCTGATGAACTGGCCGTGACTGCGCTGACCACTGACCGCCAGCAGCATTTCAGCGGCAGGGTTCATGTACTCCAGGCGCAACTCGGCATTGAGCAAGAGCGTGGCCGTGGTCAGGTTGTCCAGGAGCAGTCGGTGCTGTGCATCGCTGATGGTCATAAGGCGTCGTCGACCTCTTTTGGCGCTTGCCAGGCACTGTTTTGGAAGGGCCGGGCGCGGGATGGATCCGCGGGTGCGATTCCGTCTTTTAAAAAATGCAAGAAACAAACCAAAGCTCTGAAAAGATGCGGCATTTACCGATAAAGGCCTGGATTTGCGCAAATCCGGACCAGAAACTCTGGGTGAAGCGTTTCATTTGAACCAGATTGGGGAACAGTCTGCGGTTAGGCGCACTGGCGTGCACCAAGATAGAGCATAGCGTGGTGGGGAAGGTTTCTGCGTGGGCAGAAACGAAAACGGCCTCCCGAGGGAGGCCGTTTTTGATCATGTCATCGGCGCGAGGCGCCGATCAGATCAGCAGCTGTAGTACAGCTCGTATTCCAGCGGGTGAACGAAGGTACGGACCTTGATCTCTTCCTCGCTCTTCAGCTCGATGAAGGCATCGATGAAGTCGTCGGAGAACACGCCGCCCTTGGTCAGGAACGCACGACCTTTGTCCAGCTCTTCCAGGGCTTCTTTCAGGCTGCCGCAAACCTGCGGGATGTCCTTGGCCTCTTCAGGCGGCAGGTCGTACAGGTTCTTGTCGGCAGCATCGCCTGGGTGGATCTTGTTCTGGATGCCGTCCAGGCCGGCCATCAGCAGGGCTGCGAAGGCCAGGTACGGGTTGGCCGATGGGTCCGGGAAGCGCGCTTCGATACGGCGGGCTTTAGGGCTGCCGACGTAAGGAATACGGATCGAGGCGGAACGGTTGCGAGCCGAGTAGGCCAGCATGACCGGGGCTTCGAAACCTGGGACCAGACGCTTGTAGGAGTTGGTCGATGGGTTGGTGAAGCCGTTCAGGGCCTTACCGTGCTTGATGATGCCGCCGATGAAGTACAGGGCGGTGTCGGACAGGCCGGCATAGCCTTCGCCGGCGAAGGTGTTCTTGCCGTCTTTCCAGATCGACATGTGCACGTGCATGCCCGAGCCGTTGTCGCCGTACAGTGGTTTCGGCATGAAGGTGGCGGTGCGGCCGTAGGCATCGGCAACGTTGTGCACGACGTACTTCAGGGCCTGTACTTCGTCAGCCTTCTTAACCAGGGTGTTGAACTTGACGCCGATTTCGTTCTGGCCGGCAGTCGCCACTTCGTGGTGGTGAACTTCGACGGTCTGACCCATTTCTTCCAGTGCGTTGCACATGGCAGTACGGATTTCGTGGTCGTGGTCGAACGGTGGGACCGGGAAGTAGCCGCCTTTGACGCCTGGACGGTGGCCTTTGTTGCCGCCTTCCACGTCGGCGTCGGTCATCCACGAGCCTTGCTCGGAGAAGATCTTGAACATCGAGCCGGAGATGTCCGATTTGAACTTCACTTCGTCGAAGATGAAGAACTCAGGCTCCGGACCGGCGAAGACGGTGTCACCGATGCCGGTGCTCTTGAGGTACTCTTCGGCGCGCTTGGCGATCGCACGTGGGTCGCGGTCGTAGCCCTGCATGCTCGAAGGATCGACGATGTCGCAGGTCAGGATCAGGGTCGGCTCTTCGGTGAACGGGTCCAGTACGGCGGTTTCATCGACCGGCATCAGGATCATGTCGGAGGCTTCGATGCCTTTCCAGCCAGCGATGGAGGAACCGTCGAACATCTTGCCGACTTCGAAGAAGTCGTCTTCCAGCGCATCGCGCGCCGGCATGGTCACGTGGTGCTGAGTGCCTTTGGTGTCCGTGAAACGCAGATCAATCCACTTGACGTCATGATCTTTGATGAGTTGAACCGACTTCGACATAGTGTCCTCCGGATGGTCTAGGGCGCGGTGGGCCGCTGCCCTGGAAAAAGGGTGTCGCCGGGCGCGGATAGTCGGCCAAGCTTGCCTGCCTCACAAGGGAGCAAATTGCATGCCAGTGCCCGAAAATGGCGAAGGCGGGACAAAAGGGGGCGGTTACAGGCAATTGGGGCCCCCGGTGCGGCGAGAAATGCACTCTTGCGAGGCGTGTTTTTAAGTGCGCGCACCAAATGTGTGCATTCTTTTGGGTGGCGTGTTTCCCTTGAGGTCCGTTCGCGACTAAAAGCGCTCCTGCAAGGGGCGCACACCGGCTGCAATTCATGCTGACCCTGGCGGCAGGGGCATTACCCCAAAAGGGGCAGCACAGGCAGCGCAAAATGCGCCTTCGGCAATATCTGGAAGCTTCTGATCAAAAGTTGCTCAAAGCTTGAGCAATTTCCGCTATAATTCGCGCCCCTCATTTTCGGCAGGCCCGGTGCGCGCTGTTAAACCAATGAAACTTATCGTCAAAGTCTTCCCAGAGATCACCATCAAAAGCCGGCCGGTGCGCAAGCGTTTCATCCGCCAGCTCGGCAAGAACATCCGCGTCGTGCTCAAGGATCTGGATCCTGAGCTCGCGGTCGATGGCGTCTGGGACAATCTCGAGGTGGTCACCCGCGTCGAGGACGAGAAGATCCAGCGCGAGATGATCGAACGCCTGACCTGCACGCCGGGCATCACCCACTTCCTGCAGGTGGAGGAGTATCCGCTGGGCGACTTCGACGACATCGTCGCCAAGTGCAAGCACCACTTCGGCCACCTGCTGGCCGGCAAGCGCTTCGCCGTACGCTGCAAGCGCGGTGGTCACCACGACTTCACCTCCATGGATGTCGACCGTTATGTCGGCAGCCAACTGCGCCAGCAGTGCGGCGCCACCGGCATCGACCTCAAGACCCCGGAAGTCCTGGTGCGCATCGAGATCCGCGATCAGCGCCTGTACGTGATCCATAACCAGCATCAGGGCATCGGCGGCTATCCGCTGGGCGCCTTGGAGCAGACCCTGGTGCTGATGTCCGGTGGCTTCGACTCCACCGTCGCGGCCTACCAGATGATGCGCCGTGGCCTGATGACCCACTTCTGCTTCTTCAACCTTGGCGGCCGCGCCCACGAGCTCGGCGTGATGGAAGTCGCCCATTACCTGTGGAAGAAGTTTGGCAGCAGCCAGCGCGTACTGTTCATCAGCGTGCCGTTCGAAGAAGTGGTCGGCGAGATCCTGAACAAGGTCGACAACAGCTACATGGGCGTGACCCTCAAGCGCATGATGCTGCGCGCCGCCGCACGCATGGCCGACCGCCTGGAAATCGAGGCGCTGGTCACCGGCGAGGCGATCTCCCAGGTTTCCAGCCAGACCTTGCCGAACCTGTCGATCATCGACTCGGCTACCGACAAGCTGGTGCTGCGCCCGCTGCTCGCGAGCCACAAGCAGGACATCATCGACACCGCTTATCAGATCGGCACTGCCGAGTTCGCCAAGCACATGCCTGAATACTGCGGCGTGATTTCGGTGAACCCGACCACCCATGCCAAGCGCCACCGCATGGAGCACGAAGAGAAGCAATTCGACATGGCGGTGCTCGAGCGAGCCCTGGAGCGCGCCAAGTTCATCTCGATCGACCACGTCATCGACGAGCTGGGCAAGGACATCGAGATCGAGGAAGTGGCCGAGGCCTTGCCAGGCCAGATCGTTCTCGACATTCGTCATCCCGATGCCCAGGAAGACGAACCCCTGGTGATCGACGGCGTCGAAGTCCAGGCCATGCCGTTCTACGCGATCAACAGCAAGTTCAAGCATCTGGATGCCAACCGCCAGTACCTGCTGTATTGCGACAAGGGTGTGATGAGCCGTCTGCACGCACACCACCTGCTCAGTGAGGGACATGCCAATGTGCGTGTTTATCGTCCGGCATAAGACGCCAGGGCTGTATGGCGGCAGCATCCGCCATCGCCCTCCCGACCATCGGGCCCGCTGAGCCTCAAACCGTACATAATCGCCGCCTAAACTGGCGGCAACCGAATCCTCTGATCGAGATACAGTTGTGATCGAAAATCTGCGTAACATCGCCATCATCGCCCACGTTGACCATGGTAAAACCACCCTGGTCGACAAACTCCTGCGCCAGTCGGGCACCCTGGAGCGTAACGAGCTCAACGACGAGCGCGTGATGGACTCCAACGACCAGGAAAAAGAGCGCGGCATTACCATCCTGGCGAAGAACACCGCCATCCGCTGGAACGACTACCGCATCAACATCGTCGACACCCCCGGCCACGCCGACTTCGGTGGCGAGGTCGAGCGCGTGATGTCGATGGTCGACTCCGTGCTGCTGCTGGTCGACGCCCAGGACGGCCCGATGCCGCAAACCCGCTTCGTGACCAAGAAAGCGTTCGAAGCCGGCCTGAAGCCGATCGTCGTGATCAACAAAGTCGACCGTCCGGGCGCGCGTCCTGACTGGGTTCTGGACCAGATCTTCGATCTGTTCGACAACCTTGGTGCCACCGACGACCAGCTGGACTTCCAGGTGGTCTACGCCTCGGCCCTGAACGGCATTGCCGGCCTGGACCACACCAACATGGCCGAAGACATGACCCCGCTGTACCAGGCCATCGTCGACCACGTGCCGGCACCGACCGTCGACGTCGACGGCCCGTTCCAGATGCAGATCTCCGCACTGGACTACAACAGCTTCCTGGGCGTTATCGGCGTTGGTCGTATCGCCCGTGGCCGCATCAAGCCGAACACCCCGGTCGTCGCCATCGACACCGAAGGCAAGAAGCGCAACGGTCGTATCCTCAAGCTGATGGGTCACCACGGTCTGCACCGCGTTGACGTCGAAGAAGCCACCGCCGGCGACATCGTCTGCATCAGCGGTTTCGACGAGCTGTTCATCTCCGACACCCTGTGCGACATGAACCACGTCGAAGCGATGAAGCCGCTGACCGTCGACGAGCCGACCGTTTCGATGACCTTCCAGGTCAACGACTCGCCGTTCTGCGGCAAGGAAGGCAAGTTCGTCACCAGCCGTAACATCAAAGAGCGTCTGGACAAAGAGCTGCTGTACAACGTTGCCCTGCGCGTTGAAGAAGGCGACTCGGCCGACAAGTTCAAGGTTTCCGGTCGTGGTGAGCTGCACCTGTCGGTTCTGATCGAAACCATGCGTCGCGAAGGCTTCGAAATGGCCGTAGGCCGTCCTGAAGTGATCATCCGCGAAGTCAACGGCGTCAAGCAGGAGCCGTTCGAGAACGTCACCATCGACATCCCTGAAGAATCCCAGGGCAAGGTCATGGAAGAAATGGGTCTGCGTAAGGGCGACCTGACCAACATGGCGCCAGATGGCAAAGGCCGTGTGCGTCTGGAGTACAACGTTCCGGCCCGTGGCCTGATCGGTTTCCGTAACCAGTTCCTGACCCTGACCAACGGTGCAGGCATCCTGACCTCGATCTTCGATCGTTACGACACCATGAAGCCAGGCACCATGTCGGGCCGTCTGAACGGTGTTCTGGTTTCGATCGAGACCGGCAAGGCCCTGACTTACTCGCTGGAAACCCTGCAGGCTCGCGGCAAGCTGTTCATCGAGCACGGCCAGGACATCTACAACGGTCAGATCATCGGCCTGAACAGCCGTGACAACGACCTGGGCGTGAACCCGACCAAAGGCAAGAAGCTCGACAACATGCGTGCTTCGGGCAAGGACGAAGTCATCGCTCTGGTTCCGCCGGTTCGCCACACCCTCGAACAGGCCCTGGAATTCATCCAGGACGACGAGCTGTGCGAAGTCACGCCGAAGTCGATCCGTCTGCGCAAGAAGATCCTCGACGAAGGCGAGCGTACCCGCGCTGCCAAGAAAGCCAAGGCTTGATGTACTAGCCTGAGCTGAACGAAAACGCCCCCGGTCGAAAGGCCGGGGGCGTTTTTGTTTGTCTTATGTTCTGGTGTCGCCCTGGCTGTCGGAAACCGCGCCCACAGGGTTCCCAGTGACCGCTGTGGGGGGCGCGAACAGGTCGTTACAGGCAAGCGATCAGCGGGTGGTCGCCTTGGGCTTGTAGGCGCAATACCCGGGGCGTGGCCCGATTTTCGGGTGATTGCGGCAGGTGTCCGGGCGCTTGTCGTAGATGGTGCACAGCCGGCTCTTGCGATCTAGGTACAGGCAGTCGTCGTTGCTCATCCGGGTCAGGGTGAAGATCCCCGACTTCTGGTTGAAGCGCTCGATGATGCCGTCCTTTTGCAGGCGCTTGGCGATGTTCTTCGGGGGTTCGTCCTTTTCGAACTCGTCCACCACGCCGATGCGGATCAGGTCCTTGATCTTGACCTCCACCGGCAGGGTGCAGCAGGTCGAGTGGCAGCCCCCGCACATATGGCTGGCATAGCGTTGCCAGGTTTCCAGGCGGTCGACTTCGGCGGCGGCGATCAGGGTCGGTTTCATCGTTGTGTGGGCGTATCACAGTTGGGGCGCGCGATAATACCGGAGTTGTTCAAATTGTGAACAACCTTTCGCCCGAATCGCCGAGTGGATGTGAAAACCGCGAACCCACGCTGTCGCTCTGTGTCGAAGCGTCTAGGCTGAACAACCTGTGCTTTCGTCAAACTTGCCCGAGGATGCCGCATGTCCCAGGAACCCAAAGCGCGTGATGCAGCAGTGGCTGAGTTCCGCGCCGCTGTACTGGCCAAGCTGACCTACGCGGTCGGCAAGGATCCGGAGCATGCCTTCGATCACGATTGGTTCGAAGCCATTGCCCTGGCTGCCCGCGACCACATGGTCGATCATTGGATGGACCACACCCGCCAGGCGTATCGACGCAGCCAGAAGCGGGTCTATTACCTCTCGCTGGAATTTCTCATCGGCCGGCTGCTCTACGACAGCCTGAGCAACCTCGGACTGCTGGACATCGCCCGCGAGGCCCTCGAAGGCCTGGATGTGGACCTCGAACGCATCCGCCTGCTCGAGCCGGATGCCGCGCTGGGCAATGGCGGCCTGGGGCGGCTGGCGGCCTGCTTCATGGAGAGCATGTCGACCTTGGGGATTGCCGCCCATGGCTACGGTATCCGCTACGAGCATGGTCTGTTCCGCCAGGCCATGGTCGATGGCTGGCAGCAGGAGCAGACCGAGAACTGGCTGGATTTCGGCAACCCTTGGGAGTTCGAGCGGGCCGAGGTGATCTACCCGATCAGCTTCGGCGGCAGCGTCGAGACGGTGCAGGACACCCACGGCCAACCGCGTCAGGTCTGGTGGCCGGGCGAGACGGTGCGGGCGGTGGCCTACGACACGCCGGTGGTCGGCTGGCGCGGGGCGAGCGTCAACACGCTGCGCTTGTGGCGCGCCCGGGCACTCGAAGAGCTGCACTTGGAGCGCTTCAATGCCGGGGACCATTTGGGCGCTGTGGCCGAGGTGGCACGGGCCGAGAGTATCTCGCGGGTGCTGTACCCGGCCGACAGCACCGAGGCGGGCCAGGAACTTCGCCTGCGCCAGGAGTACTTCTTCGTGTCGGCCTCCCTGCAGGACCTGTTGCGCCGCCACTTGAACATGCATGACAACCTGCTCAACCTGCCGGACGCGGCGGCCATTCAGCTCAACGACACGCACCCATCCATAGCTGTGGCCGAGTTGATGCGCCTGTTGGTGGATCAGCACGAGATCCCCTGGGATACCGCCTGGGAGCTGACCGTCAACACCCTGGCCTACACCAACCACACCCTGCTGCCCGAAGCCCTGGAAACCTGGCCGGTGGCGTTGATGGAGCGCATGCTGCCACGGCACATGCAGATCATCTATCTGATCAACGCCTACCACATCGATGCGCTGCGGGCCAAAGGCCTGCATGACTTCGACGTGCTGCGGGCGGTGTCGCTGATCGAAGAGGACAACGGCCGTCGGGTGCGCATGGGCAACCTGGCCTTCCTCGGCTCACACAGCGTCAACGGCGTGTCGGCCCTGCACAGCCGGCTGATGCGCAGTACGGTGTTCGCCGAGCTGCACAAGCTCTACCCGCAACGGATCAACAACAAGACCAACGGCATCACCTTCCGACGCTGGCTGTACCAGGCCAACCCGCAGCTCACCGCGATGCTGGTCGACGCGCTGGGCCCGGAGGTGCTGGACGACCCGGAAAGCAGGCTCAAGGCGTTGGTGCCGTTTGCCGAGAAGGCGACCTTCCGCAAACAGTTCGCCGCCCAGCGCCTGCACAGCAAGCGGGCGCTGGCCAGCATCATCCAGGATCGGGTCGGGGTCACGGTCGACCCGCAGGCGCTGTTCGACGTGCAGGTCAAGCGCATCCACGAGTACAAGCGCCAATTGCTCAACCTGCTGCACACCGTGGCCCTGTACCAGGCCATGCGCGCCGAGCCCGGGACCGACTGGGTGCCGCGGGTGAAGATCTTTGCGGGCAAGGCTGCGGCCAGCTATCACCAAGCCAAGCTGATCATCAAGCTGGCCAACGACATCGCCCGGGTGGTCAACAACGACCCGACCGTGCGCGGCCTGCTCAAGGTGGTGTTCCTGCCCAACTACAACGTGAGCCTGGCCGAGAGCATCATTCCGGCAGCCGATCTTTCCGAGCAGATCTCCACAGCCGGCTATGAGGCTTCCGGCACCAGCAACATGAAGTTCGCCCTCAATGGCGCGCTGACCATCGGCACCCTCGACGGCGCCAACGTGGAGATGTGCGAGCAAGTGGGAGGCGAGAACATGTTCATCTTCGGCCTGACCGCCCAGCAGGTGGAGGAACGGCGGCGCTCCGGTGACTTTGGCGCCGGCGCTGCGGTCTCGGCGTCCAGTCGCCTGGCCGATGTGCTGCAGGCGATCCGCAGCGGGGTGTTCTCGCCGGATGATCCGGCGCGATACACCGGGCTTGTGGACGCGCTGGTGGCCTACGACCGTTTCCTGGTGTGCGCCGATTTCGATGCGTACTGGGACGCCCAGCGGCGGGTCGAGGCGTTGTGGCATGCGCCGCAGGACTGGTGGCGCATGGCGGTGCTCAACACGGCGCGCATGGGCTGGTTCTCCTCGGACCGGACCATTCGCGAATATGCCAGCGAGATCTGGAAGGCATTGGACTGAGGTGTCGCCATTCGCGGGTAGACCGCCTCCACGGGTGCATCGCAGGCCTGGGGGGAATGCGGTCCTTTGGGAACCGGCCCGCCCGCGAATGGACCCTAACGCCGACCACCGGCCTGGCAAGGGCTGAACTACCCACCTATTGTGCCGTCTGAGAGCCGTGGCGAGTCTCATCGCTCGCTAGCCCGCAACTCTCCCTGTAAACTGCGGGGGTTTTTCTCCCCCTTTCCATTTCGGAGCCATACATGTCCCGCGTTACCCTGAGTCGCTATCTGATTGAGCAGACCCGCAGCAACAATACCCCTGCCGATCTGCGCTTCCTGATCGAAGTGGTGGCGCGTGCGTGCAAGGAAATCAGCCACCACGTTTCCAAGGGCGCCCTGGGCGGTGTCCTGGGCAGCATGGGCACCGAAAACGTGCAGGGCGAAGTGCAGAAGAAGCTGGACGTCATCTCCAACGACATCCTGCTCGAAGCCAACGAATGGGGTGGCCACCTGGCCGGCATGGCCTCCGAGGAAATGGACAACGCCTACCAGATTCCGGGCAAATATCCCAAAGGCGCCTACCTGCTGGTCTTCGACCCGCTCGACGGCTCGTCGAACATCGATGTCAACGTTTCGGTCGGCACCATCTTCTCGGTACTGCGTTGCCCCAACGAATACCTGAGCCAGAACGAAACCCTCAACGAAAAAGCCTTCCTGCAGCCCGGCACCCAGCAGGTCGCCGCCGGTTACGCCATCTACGGCCCGCAAACCATGCTGATCCTGACCCTGGGCAATGGCGTCAAGGGCTTCACCCTGGATCGTGAACTGGGCAGCTTCGTCCTGACCCACGAAAACATCCGCGTACCGGAAACCACCGCCGAGTTCGCCATCAACATGTCCAACCAGCGTCACTGGGAAGCTCCGGTCCAGCGCTACGTGGGCGAGCTGCTGGCCGGTGAGACCGGTCCGCTGAAAAAGAACTACAACATGCGCTGGATCGCTTCGATGGTGGCCGATGTGCACCGGATCCTGACCCGTGGCGGCCTGTTCATGTACCCACGCGATGCCCGCGAGCCGAGCAAGCCGGGCAAGCTGCGCCTGATGTACGAGGCCAACCCGATGTCGTTCATCATCGAGCAGGCTGGCGGCGCGTCCACCAACGGTTACGATCGCATCCTCGACATCCAGCCAGAGAGCCTGCACCAGCGTGTGTCGGTGATCCTCGGCTCGAAGGAAGAGGTCGAGCGCGTCACCGCCTACCACAAGGAGTAAGTCATGCTCGCACCTTGGCAGCCGTTACTGGAATGGTGGTTCGGATGGGGTAGTAGCCCCCAGGCCGTGGCTGACGAGAAGAGCTCGCTGTGGTTCGGCAAGCACCATGACGATGAAGCCCGTGAGTATTTCGGCGAGCTGGTCGAGCATGCCCTGGCCGGCGGCTTGGACGAGTGGCAGCAAAGCCCCCAGGGTTGGCTTGGCCTGCTCCTGCTGCTCGATCAGCTGCCGCGCATGATCTACCGTGACACGCCGCGCGCCTTCGATGGCGACCGTCGTGCCCAGGTGATCGCCATGCAGGGCCTGCAGAAGGGCTGGGACTACCAGCTGCTGCCGATCCAGCGTGTGTTCGTGCTGCTGGTGCTGGAGCATGCCGAGGTGCTGGACTGGCAAAACCTGTGTGTCGAGCGCTACCAGATGCTGCTCGACGAGCAGCCCGAGGCCAATGCCCGGTTGTTCGAGGGTTTCCTCGATTATGCCGAGCAGCATCAACGGGTGATCGCTCGCTTCGGCCGCTTCCCACACCGCAACCTGGTGCTGGGCCGACCGAGCACCAGCGAAGAAATGGACTTTCTGCTGGAGCCGGGTTCGCGTTTCTGAGCATTTGAATCGATTGCGGGGCAGTTCGCTCCCACGCTTGTCGTGGACGTGAACTGCCCCGCAATCGTTTCCGCTGTGATCAGCGTCTCACGGCGCGCGCCAGCCGACCAATGGCGTAGGGTGAAAACCAAGGGACTAGGGAACCGAGGCGGCTTTTTGTCTTCTAAGCTGTCTGCAGGCCACCATGCCTGTGCCTTCATCTCCAGGAGTGTCCCTTCATGTCGTTGCGTTCCCTCGCCCTGTTGTCCTTGTGCGTCGTCCTGACCGCTTGCAGCAAGATCAACCAGGAAAACTATTCCAAGCTCAAGACGGGCATGAGCAAGGCTGAAGTGGAGCAACTGCTCGGCACCCCGGCCGAGTGTTCGGGCGCGTTGGGCATGAGCAGCTGCACCTGGGGGGACGAAAAGAGCTTCATCAGCGTGCAGTATGCGGCGGACAAAGTCCTTATCTATTCCGGGCAGGGTCTCAAATGAAGCGTTTGCACCTGCTGTTGGCGTTCTGCGCGGTAGTCGTCCTGGGTGGCTGCGCCACTTCGGCGACCGATCCTCTGGTACCCAAGACTGCCGGAAACATCGACCTCAAGCGCTATGAAGGCAAGTGGTTCGAGCTGGCACGCTTGCCGATGCTGTTCCAGCGTGACTGCGCCCAGTCCGAAGCCCACTACAACCTGCGGCCCGATGGCACGATGGGTGTGCTCAATCGCTGCCGCATGTTCGATGGCGAATGGCTGCGCGCCGAAGGTTCGGCCTGGCCGCAGGAGCCGGGGCACAATGACCGGCTGTGGGTAGAGTTCAACAATTGGTTCACGAAGCTGGTGCCGGGCGTGGCCAAGGGCGAGTACTGGGTGCTGTATGTGGACGAGCGCTACCGCACGGCGATTGTCGGCAGCCCGGACCGCAAGTACCTGTGGCTGCTCTCGCGAACCCAGACCCTGCCGGCGGTGGAGCGCGAAAGCCTGCTGGCCAAGGCGCGTCAGCAAGGCTATGACACTACCCGCCTGATCTGGCGTGCCTCGGACAAGCAGATCGTCGCTTCGCACTAATTCAGGCAGGTAGAACGCAATCGCGGCGGTCCGGCATAACGGGCCGCCGCGATTGCGTTTGGGCAGGTGACGGATCAGTCCAGCAACTGACGCAGTACCTCCATGAACGCTCGAGTGCTCGCTTGCTCCTGCGCGTGGCGGCCCTGGCGCACAACCCACTGCCCATTGACCATCACGTCAAGCACCTGGCGATCGCCCCCGGCGAACAGCCAGCGATTGAGGATCCCATCACCGCTGGCTGTGGCGAGGAGGTAGGGGTCCTGTCCATCCAGCACCAGCCAATCGGCGCGTTTGCCGACAGCCAGCTCGCCGACAGCCTGGCCCATCGCTTGGGCGCCGCCGACCAAGGCTGCGTCGTACAAGGTACGACCGACCATTGGCTGGTCACCGCGATACAGCCGGTTGCGGCGCTGGTCACGCAGGCGCTGGCCGTATTCCAGCCAGCGCAATTCCTCCACGACGCTGAGTGACACATGGCTGTCCGAGCCGATGCCCATGCGCCCACCTTGGGCCATGAAGTCGACGGCGGGGAAGATGCCGTCGCCCAGGTTGGCTTCGGTGGTCAGGCACAGGCCGGCCACGGCATGGCTGCGGGCCATTGCGCTGACCTCGTCGGCCTCGGCGTGAGTGGCATGGACCAGGCACCAGCGCGCGTCTACCTCGACATTCTCATAGAGCCACTGCAAGGGACGGCGACCACTCCAGGCCAGGCAATCGTCGACTTCCTTCTGTTGCTCGGCGATATGGATGTGCACGGGGCACGCCTGGTCGCCGGCAGCCAGCACTTCGGCGATCTGCTGCGGCGTGACTGCGCGCAGGGAGTGGAAGCACAAACCCAGGCGCTGGGCTGGCTGGGCCGCCAGGTGCGGGGCGAGGCGCTCCTGCAGACGCAGGTACTGCTCGCTGGAGTTGATGAAGCGGCGCTGGCCCTCGCTCGGCGCCTGACCGCCGAAGCCTGCGTGGCTGTAGAGCACGGGCAGCAGGGTCAGGCCGATACCCGTGTCGGCGGCGGCGGCGCTAATACGCAGCGACAGCTCGCCCGGGTCGGCGTAGGCGTGGCCGTTATGGTCGTGGTGGACGTAGTGAAACTCGGCGACCGAGGTGTAACCGGCCTTGAGCATCTCGATGTACAGCTGGCGGGCGATGACCTGCACTTGCTCGGGGGTAATGCGCCCGACCAGACGGTACATCAGGTCGCGCCATGTCCAGAAACTGTCGTTAGGGTTGCCAGCCACTTCCGCCAGGCCTGCCATCGCACGTTGGAAGGCGTGGGAGTGCAGGTTCGGCATGCCCGGCAGCACCGGACCACCCAGGCGCTCGGCGCCTTCGGCCGAGGCGTCGGCCTCGACATGGGTCAAGCGGCCATCCTCGGCAACTTCCAGGCGGACATTGCTGGCCCAGCCAGTAGGCAGCAGGGCGCGTTCGGCGAAAAAGGCAGGCATCGGGGAAAATCCTGTTATTGTTTAACTTGTATATACATATACAGGCGTTTGCCTGCCGGGTAAACTGCGGCAAGCTACCGCTCAATCAAATTGCACAAGGATTCAACGCCGTGCCGACACCTCCTGTCTCCGCGCTGGTTGCCCAGATGGGCGAAGGGCCGGCGCCGCTCTACGCCCGGGTCAAGCAGATGATCGTCCAGCAGATCGAAAATGGCAGCTGGCCGCCGCATCACCGGGTACCGTCCGAGAGCGAGCTGGTCAGCCAACTGGGCTTCAGTCGCATGACCATCAACCGTGCCCTGCGAGAGCTCACCGCAGAAGGGCTGCTGGTGCGCATGCAGGGCGTTGGCACGTTCGTCGCCGAGCCCAAGACCCGTTCGGCGCTGTTCGAGGTCAACAACATCGCTGACGAGATCGCCGGCCGTGGCCATCAGCATAGCTGCCAGGTCATCCGTCTCGCCGAGGAGACCGCCGGTTCCGAGCGCGCCCTGGCCTTGGACATGCGCGAAGGCCAGCGGGTGTTCCATTCGCTGATCGTGCACTACGAGAACGGCGTGCCGGTGCAGATCGAAGATCGCTACGTCAATGCCCAGATCGCCCCGGACTACCTCAAGCAGGACTTCACCCAGCAAACGCCCTATGCGTACCTTTCGCAGGTCGCGCCACTGACCGAGGGCGAGCACGTGGTGGAGGCGATCCTCGCCGAACCCGAGGAATGCCGATTGCTGCAAATTGAGCAAGGTGAGCCTTGCTTGCTGATTCGCCGCCGCACTTGGTCCGGTCGCCAGCCGGTGACTGCGGCGCGGCTGATCCACCCCGGTTCCCGTCATCGCCTCGAAGGACGATTCAGTAAATGACTCATTTGCAGTTGCTGCGTGCCAAAGATTACCCGCGCATGCCTTGGAAGAACGGTGGCGGTTTCACCGAAGAGATCACCCGCGACGCCGGCGAAGGCCTGGATGGCTTCGGCTGGCGCCTGTCGATCGCCGACATCGAGGAGTCTGGCGGATTTTCCACCTTCGCTGGCTATCAGCGGATCATCACCGTGCTGCAAGGCGATGGCATGCGTTTGCTGGTCGATGGCCAGGCCAGCCGGCCGCTGCTGCCGTTCGACGCCTTTGCTTTCAATGGCGAAAGCCAGGTCAGTTGCAAGCTGCTCGGTGGCGCGATCCGCGATTTCAACCTGATCTACGCGCCGCAACGCTACCGCGCGCGGTTGCAGTGGTTCGACGGCACCAGCCGGATATTCAGCTCGGCCTCGACGGTATTGCTGTTCGCCGCCAGCGGGCAGGTAGAGGTGTCGGCATCGGGACAGGCCAAGCAGCAGCTCGGTTTGTATGACTGTCTGCACCTGGAAGGCAATGACGGATTGTTCGGGTTGGATGTGCAAGGGCGGTTCTGCCTGATCGAATTGATGCCGCGGTAAACCCGGCATTGTGAAAGGGGCTGCTGCGCGGCCTGATCGCGGGTTTTCCTGCGGTTGGGTCGCGCAGCGGCCCTTTTTGTTTTTCGGCTTCCCGAGGAACGGTACGAAAAATTTGGTTGTCCATGCTTGTACATACAAGTAAAGGTGTGTTTGTATATTCACATCGACACACCGCCGTCGACCTGACCGCAGAGGACATTCCCGTGACCGACAACAACAAATACCGTGACGTAGAAATCCGCGCCCCGCGTGGCAACAAGCTGACCGCCAAGAGCTGGCTGACCGAAGCGCCGCTGCGCATGTTGATGAACAACCTCGACCCTCAGGTCGCCGAGAATCCGAAGGAGCTGGTGGTCTACGGCGGTATCGGCCGTGCCGCACGTAACTGGGAGTGCTACGACAAGATCGTCGAGACCCTGACCCGCCTGGAAGACGACGAGACCCTGCTGGTCCAGTCCGGCAAGCCGGTCGGTGTCTTCAAGACCCACGCCAATGCCCCGCGCGTGCTGATCGCCAACTCCAACCTGGTGCCACACTGGGCCAACTGGGAACACTTCAACGAACTGGACGCCAAAGGCTTGGCCATGTACGGCCAGATGACCGCCGGCAGCTGGATCTACATCGGCAGCCAGGGCATCGTCCAAGGCACCTACGAAACCTTCGTCGAGGCCGGACGTCAGCACTACGACGGCAACCTGACCGGCAAATGGGTCCTGACCGCAGGCCTGGGCGGCATGGGCGGCGCCCAGCCACTGGCCGCGACCCTGGCCGGCGCCTGCTCGCTGAACATCGAATGCCAGCAGAGCCGCATCGACTTCCGCCTGCAGACCCGCTACGTGGACGAGCAGGCCAAGGACCTGGACGACGCCCTGGCGCGCATCGCCAAGTACACCGCCGAAGGCAAGGCCATCTCCATCGCCCTGCACGGCAACGCTGCTGAAATCCTGCCTGAGCTGGTCAAGCGGGGCGTGCGCCCGGACATGGTCACCGACCAGACCAGCGCCCACGACCCGCTCAACGGCTACCTGCCGGCCGGCTGGACCTGGGAGCAGTACCGCGACCGCGCCCAGACCGACGCCGCTGCGGTGGTCAAGGCCGCCAAGCAGTCCATGGCCGTGCACGTACAAGCCATGCTGGACTTCCAGAAAATGGGCGTGCCGACCTTCGACTACGGCAACAACATCCGCCAGATGGCCAAGGAAGAAGGCGTGGCCAATGCCTTCGACTTCCCAGGCTTCGTGCCGGCTTACATCCGTCCGCTGTTCTGCCGCGGTGTCGGCCCGTTCCGCTGGGCGGCGCTGTCCGGCGACGCCGAGGACATCTACAAGACCGACGCCAAGGTCAAGGAACTGATCCCGGACGACGCCCACCTGCACCGCTGGCTGGACATGGCCCGCGAGCGCATCAGCTTCCAGGGTCTGCCGGCACGTATCTGCTGGGTGGGCCTGGGCCTGCGCGCGAAGCTGGGCCTGGCGTTCAACGAAATGGTCCGCAGCGGCGAGCTGTCGGCACCGATCGTCATCGGCCGCGACCATCTGGACTCCGGCTCGGTCTCCAGCCCGAACCGCGAAACCGAAGCCATGCGTGACGGCTCCGACGCCGTCTCCGACTGGCCACTGCTCAACGCCTTGCTCAACACCGCAGGCGGCGCCACCTGGGTTTCGCTGCACCACGGCGGTGGCGTGGGCATGGGCTTCTCCCAGCACTCGGGCATGGTCATCGTCTGTGACGGTACCGACGAAGCGGCCGCGCGTATCGCTCGCGTGCTGACCAACGACCCAGGGACTGGCGTGATGCGTCACGCCGATGCCGGCTACCAGATCGCCATCGACTGCGCCAAGGAGCAGGGCCTGGACCTGCCCATGATCACGGGCTGATCGACGTTCCTTTGGTAATTGCCGAACAACGTTGATACTGAAAACAAGAAGGGGCCTGCGGGCCCCATGCGAATTGGAGTAGCGAAGTGACCGAACTGACTCTCAAGCCCGGCACCCTGACCCTGGCCCAACTACGGGCCATCCATGCAGCGCCCGTGCGCCTGCAACTGGATGCCAGCGCCGACCAGGCCATCGACGCAAGCGTTGCCTGCGTCGAGCAGATCATTGCCGAAGACCGCACCGCCTACGGCATCAACACCGGTTTCGGCCTGCTGGCTTCGACCCGCATCGCCAGCCATGACCTGGAAAACCTGCAGCGCTCGCTGGTGCTGTCCCACGCCGCCGGTATCGGCGCGCCGTTGGACGACGACCTGGTGCGTCTGATCATGGTCCTGAAGATCAACAGCCTCAGCCGCGGCTTCTCCGGCATCCGTCGCAAGGTCATCAACGCGCTGATCGCCTTGGTCAACGCCGAAGTCTATCCACACATCCCGCTCAAGGGCTCGGTCGGCGCCTCTGGCGACCTGGCACCGCTGGCGCACATGTCGCTGGTCCTGCTGGGTGAGGGCAAGGCACGTTACAAAGGTCAGTGGTTGCCTGCCACCGAGGCTCTGGCCGTCGCCGGCCTGGAGCCGCTGACCCTGGCTGCCAAAGAGGGCCTGGCCCTGCTCAACGGCACTCAGGCGTCCACCGCCTACGCCCTGCGCGGCCTGTTCCATGCCGAAGACCTGTACGCCGCAGCCATCGCCTGTGGCAGCCTGACCGTCGAAGCGGCCCTAGGCTCGCGTTCGCCGTTCGACGCACGTATTCACGAAGTCCGTGGCCAGCGCGGCCAGATCGACACCGCGGCCTGCTTCCGTGACCTGCTGGGCGACTCCAGCGAAGTGTCCCGCTCCCACGAAAACTGCGGCAAGGTCCAGGATCCGTACTCCCTGCGTTGCCAGCCGCAAGTCATGGGCGCCTGCCTGACCCAACTGCGCCAGGCCGCCGAAGTGCTGGCGATCGAGTCCAACGCTGTGTCGGACAACCCGCTGGTCTTCGCTGCCCAGGGTGACGTCATTTCCGGTGGCAACTTCCACGCAGAACCTGTGGCCATGGCCGCCGACAACATCGCCCTGGCCATTGCGGAGATCGGCGCGCTGAGTGAACGCCGCATCTCGCTGATGATGGACAAGCACATGTCCCAGCTGCCGCCGTTCCTGGTGGAAAACGGCGGCGTCAACTCCGGCTTCATGATCGCTCAGGTCACCGCGGCCGCCCTGGCCAGCGAGAACAAGGCCCTGTCGCACCCGCACAGCGTCGACAGCCTGCCGACCTCCGCCAACCAGGAAGACCATGTGTCCATGGCGCCGGCCGCCGGCAAGCGTCTGTGGGAAATGGCCGAAAACACCCGTGGCGTCCTCGCCATCGAGTGGCTGGGCGCCTGCCAGGGCCTGGACCTGCGTGAAGGCCTGAAGACCTCCGCCAAGCTGGAGCAGGCCCGTCTGGCCCTGCGCCGTGAAGTCCCGCACTACGACCGTGACCGCTTCTTCGCGCCGGACATCGAAGCCGCTGCCGAGCTGCTGGCCAAGGGTTGCCTGACCGGCCTGCTGCCAGCTGGCGTACTGCCCAGCCTGTAATACCCTCGGGGCCGCTCGCGGCCCATCGCAGGCTTCGCCAGCGCCCGCAGGATCGCAACTGCCTGGAGGCGCTGGCGAAGCCTGCGATGGGAGGCGAAGCGGCCCTTGTAGCCATCACCGGCAGAACAATAATAAGGGTGCGAAATGCAAGAAGGTCTCAAGCGCGGGCTAACGGCTCGGCACATTCGTTTCATGGCGCTCGGTTCCGCGATCGGTACCGGGCTGTTCTACGGTTCGGCATCGGCCATCCAGATGGCCGGCCCGGCAGTGCTGCTGGCCTACTTGATCGGTGGCGCGGCGGTCTTCATGGTCATGCGGGCCCTCGGCGAGATGGCCGTGCACAATCCGGTGGCCGGCTCCTTCGGTCACTACGCCAGTACCTACCTCGGCCCCATGGCGGGCTTCATCCTCGGCTGGACCTACGCCTTCGAGATGGTCATCGTCGCCATCGCCGATGTCACCGCGTTCGGGATCTACATGGGCTTCTGGTTCCCGGAAGTAGCCCGCTGGATCTGGGTGCTGGGCATCGTCTTCATCATCGGCGGCCTTAACCTGTGCAACGTCAAGGTTTTCGGTGAGATGGAGTTCTGGCTATCGCTGCTCAAGGTCGGCGCCATCGTGGCGATGATCCTGGCAGGTTTCGGCATCATGATCTTCGGCATGGGCCAGGCCAGCACTGGTGCCACTGTCGGTGTGAGCAACCTGTTCAGCCACGGCGGCTTCATGCCCAACGGCATCAGCGGTCTGATCGCCTGTTTCGCGGTGGTGATGTTCGCCTTTGGCGGCATCGAGATCATTGGCGTCACCGCCGGTGAGGCGAAAGATCCTCAACGCGTCATTCCCAAGGCGATCAACGCTGTACCGCTGCGTATCCTGCTCTTCTACGTGCTGACCCTGTTCGTACTGATGTGCCTTTACCCGTGGCCGCAGATCGGCAGCCAAGGCAGCCCGTTCGTGCAGATCTTCAGCAACCTGGGCATCGGCTCGGCGGCCGCGGTGCTGAACATCGTGGTGATTTCGGCGGCCGTCTCGGCCATCAATAGTGACATCTTCGGCGCTGGCCGCATGATGTATGGCCTGGCCCAGCAAGGCCATGCGCCTCGTAGCTTCGGCAAGCTGTCCAAGCACGGCGTGCCGTGGATGACCGTGCTGGTGATGGGCGCTGCGTTGCTGATCGGCGTGGTGCTCAACTACGTGATCCCAGAGAACGTGTTCCTGCTGATCGCCTCGATCGCCACCTTCGCCACCGTGTGGGTATGGCTGATGATCCTGATGAGTCAGGTGGCCATGCGCCGCAGCATGACACGCGAGCAGATCGCCGAGCTGAAATTCCCGGTACCGTTCTGGCCTTATGGGCCGGCAATGGCCATTGCCTTCATGTTGTTCATCTTTGGTGTGCTCGGTTACTTCCCGGACACTCAGGCCGCGTTGATCGTCGGCGTGATCTGGGTGGTGTTCCTGGTGGCCTCCTACCTGCTGTGGTGCAAGCCACGGGCAGGGCAGGGCCAACGGGTTCGCGAGCCGGCCGAGCTGCACCGCTAGTCACGGAGAACGCTTATGAGAACCCTCTGGCAGCACTGCCACGTGGCGACAATGGCCCAGGGCCTTTACTCGATCATCGAGGACGCCGCGATCGTCACCAACGCCGGGTTGATCGAGTGGATCGGCCCGCGTGGCGAGGTGCCCGTGGTCGATGCCGAGCGCACGGTGGACTTGGGCGGCGCCTGGGTCACCCCGGGCCTGATCGATTGCCATACCCATGCGGTGTTCGGCGGCAATCGCAGCGGTGAGTTCGAGCAGCGCCTGCAGGGCGTCAGCTATGCCGAGATCGCGGCCAACGGCGGCGGTATCGCCAGCACCGTACGGGCGACCCGCGCGGCCAGCGAAGACGAGCTGCTGGCCAGTGCTCGTCAGCGGGTCAAGGCGTTGATGCGCGATGGCGTGACCACCTTGGAGATAAAATCCGGCTACGGCCTGGACCTGGCCAACGAGCGCAAGATGCTCAGGGTCGCTCGGCGTCTGGGTGAGGAGCTGCCATTGACCGTGCGCAGCACCTGCCTTGCCGCCCACGCCCTGCCGCCAGAATATGCTGGCAGGGCGGATGACTACGTTGCGCATATCTGCGACGAAATGCTCCCGGCCCTGGCCGAAGAGGGCCTGGTGGACGCCGTCGATGCCTTCTGCGAACACCTGGCGTTCTCGCCGGCCCAGGTCGAAAAAGTCTTCATCAAGGCACGTGAACTGGGCCTGCCGGTCAAGCTGCATGCCGAGCAGTTGTCGTCGCTGCACGGCTCGAGCCTGGCGGCACGCTACCAGGCGCTGTCGGCCGACCACCTGGAGTTCATGACCGAGGAAGACGCCATCGCCATGGCCGAGGCCGGCACTGTCGCCGTGCTGTTGCCGGGCGCGTTCTACTTCCTGCGCGAAACCCAGTTGCCGCCGATGGATGCCTTGCGCCGCCATGGCGTGAAGATCGCCCTTGCCAGCGACCTCAATCCGGGCACCTCGCCCGGGCTGTCGTTGCGCTTGATGCTGAACATGGGTTGCACCTGCTTCCGTATGACGCCTGAAGAAGCCCTGGCGGGCGTGACCGTGCATGCGGCCACGGCCTTGGGGTTAGGCGAAAGCCATGGCTCGCTTGAGGTGGGCAAGGTCGCGGATTTCATCGCCTGGCAGATCGAGCGCCCGGCGGATCTGAGCTATTGGCTCGGCGGCGACCTGCCCAAGCGGGTGGTGCGCCTGGGTCATGAGATATCCAACTGAGTGAGGGCACATGGACAAGGTATTGAGTTTTCACCAGGGCCAGCTGCCGCTGCTGATCAGCATGCCTCACGCAGGCCTTGGCCTGACCGACGCCGTGCGTGACGGCTTGGTCGAGCAGGCGCGCAGCCTGCCAGACACCGACTGGCACATCCCACGTCTGTACGATTTCGCCAGGGACCTGGGTGCCAGCGTGGTGGCCGCCCAGTATTCGCGGTTCGTCATCGACCTGAACCGCCCGGATGACGACAAACCGTTGTACGCCGGCGCCACCACAGGCCTGTACCCGGCGACGCTGTTCGAGGGTGAGCCGTTGTTCAAGGCGGGCCAGGAACCCTCAGCTGATGAGCGCAAAGGCTACCTGGAGCACATCTGGCGTCCTTACCACGATACGATCCGCCAGGAGCTCGCGCGCCTGCGCGAGATTCACGGCTATGCCCTGTTGTGGGATGCCCACTCGATCCGCTCGGTCATCCCACACCTGTTCGACGGTAAGCTGCCGGACTTCAACCTGGGGACCTTCAGCGGCGCCAGCTGTGACCCGGTCCTGGCCGAGCGTCTGCTGGGTGTCTGCGCGCAGGCCCAGGGCTATACCTGCGTGCTCAACGGGCGCTTCAAGGGTGGGCACATCACCCGTCATTACGGCGATCCGGCGAACCACATCCATGCGGTGCAACTGGAGCTGGCGCAGAGCACCTATATGGAAGAGCTCGAGCCGTTCAAGTACCGCGAGGACCTGGCCCAGCCGACCCAAGTGGTGCTCAAGCAGTTGCTCGAGGCCGTCCTGGCCTGGGGCAGGGAGCGCTACGGGCGGTAGGTCCGCTGTCCTGTTCGCCGGTCTACCCGCTTCCACAGGTTCATCGCCAGAGCCGTGGAAGCGGGGATTCCCGCGAACGGCCCCGCACACATCCACCTGTTTCACCGTGACACATGCTCAAAGCGCAATTCAGGTTTATGATGCCAGGCGGCAGATTAAATCCTCACACGGAGTGCGCAATGCAGACCCTGTACCCGCAGATCAAACCCTACGCCCGGCACGATCTGGCCGTGGAAGCACCGCATGTGCTGTATGTAGACGAAAGCGGATCGCCAGAAGGTCTGCCGGTGGTATTCATCCACGGTGGCCCCGGCGCGGGCTGCGATGCCCAGAGCCGTTGCTACTTCGACCCTACCCTCTACCGCATCATCACCTTCGACCAGCGCGGCTGTGGCCGATCGACTCCGCATGCGAGCCTGGAAAGCAACACCACCTGGCACCTGGTCGAGGACCTGGAGCGCATCCGTGAGCACCTGGGCATCGACAAGTGGGTGCTGTTCGGCGGCTCCTGGGGCTCCACCCTGGCCCTGGCCTATGCCCAGACCCACCCCGAGCGGGTTCATGGCCTGATCCTGCGCGGCATCTTCCTGTGCCGCCCGCAGGAGATCCAATGGTTCTACCAGGAAGGCGCCAGCCGCCTGTTCCCCGACTATTGGCAGGACTACATCGCGCCGATTCCGCCGGAGGAGCGGGGCGACTTGGTCAAGGCCTTCCACAAGCGCCTGACCGGCAACGACCAGATTGCCCAGATGCACGCGGCCAAGGCCTGGTCGACCTGGGAAGGCCGGACCGCGACCCTGCGTCCCAACCCTCTGGTGGTCGATCGCTTCTCCGAGCCGCAGCGCGCGCTGTCCATCGCGCGTATCGAGTGCCACTACTTCATGAACAATGCCTTCCTCGAGCCGGACCAGTTGATCCGCGACTTGCCGAAGATCGCCCATTTGCCGGCAGTGATCGTCCATGGTCGCTATGATGTGATCTGCCCGCTGGATAACGCCTGGGCGTTGCACCAAGCCTGGCCCAACAGCGAGCTGAAGGTGATCCGCGACGCAGGCCACGCCGCCTCCGAGCCGGGGATCACCGACGCCTTGGTGCGCGCTGCCGACCAGATGGCCCGGCGCCTGCTCGACCTGCCTCTGGAAGAAGCATGAAAGGGCTGCTGCAGCGCGTACGCGGTGCGCGCGTCGAAGTAGAGGGCCAGATCGTCGGCTCGATCGATCAGGGCCTGCTGGTGCTGGTGGCCGTCGAGCCGGGGGATACCCGTGAGCACGCCGACAAGCTTCTGCACAAGCTGCTCAACTACCGGGTATTCAGCGACCCCCAGGGCAAGATGAACCTGTCCCTTAAGGACATCGGCGGCGGCCTGCTGCTGGTGTCCCAGTTCACCCTGGCCGCCGACACTCGCAATGGCATGCGTCCCAGCTTCTCCACCGCTGCGCCGCCTGCGCTCGGCGTCGAGATATTCGACTATCTTCTTGAGCGGGCCCGCGCCGCCCATGGCGATGTCGCCAGCGGCCGATTCGGGGCGGACATGCAGGTGCATTTGGTCAATGATGGCCCCGTAACATTTATGTTACAAATATGAGGTTAAAAAACCCCTTGTTTGAAGGAAAACAAGTGGGTTTGTACGATAAATAGTTGTTTCAGCCTGATGCGTTGTAACGCGCCCTGCTGGATAATCGCGCGCTGCGTGAGCCTACGTTCGTAGGCTCGTTTCACTCTGACTCGAGCACTGTCTGGAACCGTTTGGGGAATCATTAGGCCCTTACGGGGTCCGAACAGTGCTCGCCAACCCGGCATTGGTCGCTGGCCGTTGGTTTCATGATCTGTTTTCGGCGAGGGTTGCTCGTGATTGTTAGTCCCTGTATTGCACAAAGAATCCCCGGAAATCGGCTTCGCAAGGCCCTGGCGGCAGGCGTCGCGCTGGTTGGCCTGATGAGCGCTGGCCAGCTTTGGGCATTCAATCTTGACGATGTTGCAGCCAAGGCAAAGGATCTCGCCGGTCAGAAGTACGAAGCACCGAAGAGCAACCTGCCAGCGGTCTTCCGTGACATGAAGTTCGGGGACTACCAGAAAATCCGTTTCATCCAGGAAAAGGCCGAGTGGGCCAAGGACAAGACGCCGTTCAAACTGTCCTTCTACCATCAGGGCATGCACTTCGACACGCCGGTAAAGATCAACCAGGTCACCGCCACCAAGGTCGAAGAAATCAAGTACGACCCGAGCCGCTTCGAGTTCGGTGACGTCCCGCACGACCCCAAGACCGTCGAAAACCTCGGCTATGCCGGTTTCCGCGTGCTCTATCCGATCAACAAGGCCGACAAGCAGGACGAGATCATGACCCTGCTTGGCGCCAGCTATTTCCGCGTCGTCGGCAAGGGCCACGTGTATGGCCTGTCCGCCCGTGGCCTGGCCATCGACACCGCGCTGCCGTCGGGCGAGGAATTCCCGCGCTTCACCGAGTTCTGGGTCGAAAAGCCAAAGCCGACCGACAAGCACCTGGTGATCTACGCCCTGCTGGATTCGCCACGCTCCACCGGCGCCTACAAGCTGACCCTGCGTCCAGGCAGCGATACCCTACTGGACGTCAAGTCCAAGGTCTTCCTGCGTGACCATGTCAGCCGCCTGGGCGTTGCCCCGCTGACCAGCATGTTCCTGTTCGGCGCCAACCAGCCGTCCAAGGTCCTCAATTACCGCCCGGCCCTGCACGACTCCGAGGGCCTGTCGATCCACGCGGGCAACGGCGAATGGCTGTGGCGCCCGCTTAACAATCCCAAGCATTTGGCCGTGAGCAGCTTCAGCGTGGAGAACCCCCGTGGTTTCGGCCTGCTGCAGCGCCAGCGTGAGTTCAGCGCCTACGAAGACCTCGACGACAACTACCAGAAGCGTCCAAGCGCCTGGGTCGAGCCGCGTGGCGACTGGGGCAAGGGCACCGTCGACCTGGTCGAGATTCCGACCGCCGACGAGACCAACGACAACATCGTGGCCTTCTGGAGCCCAGAAAAGCTGCCTGAGCCTGGCAAGCCGATAGAGTTCGAGTACCGCCTGCGCTGGACCATCAACGAGTCCCAACTGCACTCGCCAGAGCTGGGCTGGGTCAAGAAGACCATGCGCTCCACTGGTGATGTGAAACAGTCCAATTTGATCCGCGAAGCCGATGGCAGCGTGGCTTTCCTGGTCGACTTCGAGGGGCCGACCCTGGCCGCCCTGCCGGAAGACACCGCCCTGCGCAGCCAGGTCAGCGTCGGCGACAACGCCGAGGTGGTCGAGAACAACCTGCGCTATAACCCTGAAACCAAGGGCTGGCGCCTGACCCTGCGACTGAAGGTCAAGGATCCGAGCAAGTCCACCGAGATGCGCGCCGCACTGGTGCGTGACGTTCCGGTGGAACCGGCCAAACCGGCCAAGGAAGGCAAGCAGGACAAGGCCGCAGCCAAGCACGCCAAGGCCGAGAAAGCCGCCAAGGCTGAACAACCTGCCGCCGATGCGGCACCCACCAACGGGGCACCGGCCACCACCGAAAAAGTGATGACCGAGACCTGGAGCTATCAGTTGCCTGCCGATGAGTAACTCAAGCGCACGGCCAGAATCGCTTGGCGAATACCTGGCCCACCTTCCCCTGAGCGATGAGCAGCGCGCGGAACTCGCCAGCTGCCAATCGTTCAGTGAGCTGCACCAACGCCTGGCGGCCCGACCGGCCGCCAACCCCGCCGAGGCCGTGCAGGCCTCGGTGGGCCCACGCCTGACCGTGGGTAGCGCCGCCGAGCTCGAGGACGCCGAAATGCTCGGCGTCGACGGCAGCGGCCGGCTGTGCCTGAAGATCGCACCGCCGATCAAGCGTACCCGCGTAATCCCCGAGCCATGGCGCACCAACATCCTGGTGCGCATGTGGCGCCGGCTCACCGGGCGCACCAATGCACCGCAACCGCCCAAGCGCGAGTTGCCACCGGCCCGCTGGCGCCGGGTCGGCTCCCTGCGCCGCTATATTCTCCTGGCCTTGATGATCGGGCAGACCCTCGTTGCCGGCTGGTACATGAAGGGCATCCTGCCGTACCAGGGCTGGTCGTTCGTTTCGCTCGACGAAATCATGGCCCAGTCGCTCTGGGAGTCGGTGGTGCAGGTCTGGCCCTATGCTTTGCAGACGAGCATCCTGATCCTGTTCGGCATCCTGTTCTGCTGGGTGTCGGCGGGCTTCTGGACCGCGCTGATGGGCTTTCTCGAATTGCTCACCGGTCGTGACAAGTACCGCATCTCCGGCAGCAGCGCCGGCAACGAGCCGATCGCGCCCCAGGCGCGTACCGCGCTGGTCATGCCGATCTGCAACGAAGACGTGCCACGGGTGTTCGCCGGCCTGCGTGCGACCTTCGAGTCGGTGGCCGCCACGGGCGACCTGGACCGGTTCGACTTCTTCGTGCTCAGCGACACCAACGACACTGACATCGCCGTGGCCGAGCAACAGGCCTGGCTGGACGTGTGCCGTGAGACCAAGGGCTTCGGCCGTATCTTCTATCGCCGCCGCCGTCGTCGCGTGAAGCGCAAGAGCGGCAACCTGGACGACTTCTGCCGTCGTTGGGGGGGCGAGTACAAGTACATGGTCGTGCTCGACGCCGACAGCGTCATGAGCGGTGAGTGCCTGACCAGCCTGGTACGCCTGATGGAGGCCAACCCGGACGCCGGCATCATCCAGACCGCGCCCAAGGCCTCGGGCATGGATACCCTCTATGCGCGCCTGCAGCAGTTCGCCACCCGCGTCTATGGCCCACTGTTCACCGCCGGCCTGCACTTCTGGCAACTGGGCGAATCGCACTACTGGGGCCATAACGCGATCATTCGCATGAAGCCCTTCATCGAGCATTGCGCCCTGGCGCCATTGCCGGGCAAGGGTGCGTTCGCCGGTGCGATCCTCTCCCACGACTTCGTCGAGGCCGCGCTGATGCGCCGTGCCGGCTGGGGTGTGTGGATCGCCTATGACCTGCCGGGCAGCTACGAAGAACTGCCGCCGAACCTGCTCGATGAACTCAAGCGCGACCGGCGCTGGTGCCACGGCAACTTGATGAACTTCCGACTGTTCTTGGTCAAGGGCATGCACCCGGTACACCGCGCGGTGTTCCTGACCGGTGTCATGTCGTACCTGTCGGCGCCATTGTGGTTCTTCTTCCTGGTGCTCTCGACCGCGCTGCTGGCGACCAACACGCTGATGGAGCCGCAGTACTTCATCGAGCCGTTCCAGCTCTACCCGCTGTGGCCGCAATGGCATCCGGAGAAGGCCATCGCGCTGTTCTCCACCACCGTCGTGCTGCTGTTCCTGCCCAAACTGCTCAGCGTCATCCTGATCTGGGCCAAGGGCGCCACGGAGTTCGGGGGGCGCATCAAGGTCACCGTGTCGATGCTGATCGAGATGCTGTTCTCCATGCTGCTGGCGCCGGTGCGGATGATTTTCCACACCCGCTTCGTCCTGGCCGCGTTCCTCGGCTGGGCGGCGACCTGGAATTCGCCGCAGCGTGACGACGACTCCACGCCGTGGAGCGAGGCAGTCCGTCGCCACGGTCCGCAGACGCTGCTGGGCATCGCCTGGGCGGCCTTGGTGGCTTGGCTGAACCCAAGCTTCCTGTGGTGGCTGGCGCCGATCGTGGGCTCGCTGGTGCTGTCGATTCCGGTCTCGGTGATTTCCAGCCGTACGCGCCTGGGCCTGGCGGCCAAGGACGAGAAGCTGTTCCTCATCCCCGAGGAATACGCGACGCCGCAGGAGCTGCTGGCGACCGATCAGTACACCCATGAGAACCGCTGGCATGCCCTGCACGACGGCTTCGTTCGTGCGGTGGTCGACCCACGGCAGAACGCCCTGGCGTGCGCCATGGCTACCGCACGCCATGGTCAGGCCGCGCCGATCGAGGCGTTGCGCATCGAGCGTGTGGCCAAGGCCCTGGAAGTCGGGCCCAAGGGCCTGGATGGCAACACCCGCCTGGCGCTACTGAGCGACCCGGTGGCGCTCTCGCGCCTGCATGAGCAGGTATGGGCATCGAACAACGAGGCCTGGATCGGGGTATGGCGCAGCTCCATCACCAACGATCCACACTCGCCGCTGCTGCCGTTGCACCCGGAAAACCAGGCCCAGCCTTCACTGGTCGGCGCCTGATTCCCCAAGGGCCGCTTTGCGGCCCTTTTCCCAGGCTTCGCCAGAGTCCTCCGGTGTCTTCACCGAACCTGTGGAGGCTGCTGAAGCCTGCGGCCAGGGCCTGTGTCTCTATTTTGGCCAACAATGTCCCCCCCGGCTCTAGGTCCTAGGCCGCGCATGCGTTAGCATCCCTCTCGATATTGCGTATCGGTCTATCGACCTTTCCAACAATAAAATTCGCAACACTTTGCTAGGGGACTTGGTAATGATGAAGAAATACCTGTCGCGACTGCTGGTCGGTGTCACCGCACTGGTCGCCGTCACCGCCGCCCAGGCGGGCGCCATCGAAGACGCCGTCAAACGCGGTACCTTGCGGGTCGGTATGGACCCGACCTACATGCCCTTCGAAATGACCAACAAGCGTGGCGAGATCATCGGTTTCGAGGTGGACATCCTCAAAGCCATGGCCAAGTCCATGGGCGTCAAGCTGGAAACCGTCTCCACCGCCTATGACGGCATCATCCCAGCCTTGCTGACCGATAAGTTCGACATGATCGGCAGCGGCATGACTCTGACCCAGGAGCGCAACCTGCGCCTGAACTTCAGCGAACCCTTCATCGTCGTCGGCCAGACCCTGCTGATCCGCAAGGAACTCGCGGGCGAGATCAAGTCCTACAAAGACCTGAACAACGAGAAGTACCGCATCACCTCCAAGCTCGGCACCACCGGCGAGATGGTTTCCAAGAAACTCATCAGCAAGGCCAAGTATCACGGTTACGACAACGAGCAAGAGGGCGTGATGGACGTGGTCAACGGCAAGGCCGATGCTTTCGTCTACGACGCCCCGTACAACGTGGTAGCGGTCGAGAAGGCCGGTGCCGGCAAGCTGCTGTTCCTCGAAGAGCCGTTCACCTACGAGCCGCTTGCCTTCGGTCTGAAGAAGGGCGACTACGACAGCATCAACTTCATCAACAACTTCCTGCACCAGATCAAGAACGACGGGACCTACGATCGTATTCACGACAAATGGTTCAAGAACAAAGACTGGCTGAAGGACATGGAATAAGCAGTAGCTACAAGCCGCA
The DNA here is from genome assembly GCF_040822035.1 of Pseudomonas guariconensis. Taxonomy (NCBI): domain Bacteria; kingdom Pseudomonadati; phylum Pseudomonadota; class Gammaproteobacteria; order Pseudomonadales; family Pseudomonadaceae; genus Pseudomonas; species Pseudomonas guariconensis. The sequence continues at coordinate 438,487 of NZ_CP162012.1, forward strand.
AGCTGCACGCTGCAAGATGAAACAGAGCCTACGCTTGGCCTGTTCTTGCCGCGTGTTGCTTGCGGCTTGCCGCTTTCTGGAGTACCCCAATTGATCAAGCACAAGAAAGCCCAGTGGCCCTGGCACGGGTTGACCGCGCTGGTCCTGGTGGGGCTGGCGTTCAGCCTCTACCTGGCCACCTCGATGATTTCCTACGAGTGGCGCTGGAACCGCGTTCCCCAATATTTCGCCTACCAGGCCGAAGAAGCGCAGCGCGCCGCTGAAAACGGCTCTGTCGAAGACATCACCCTCTCGGGCGACACCGCCCGCGTGACGCTCAAGGATGAAGGCGGCGGTCAGCAGGTCGTCACCGTCGCCAAGGACAGCCTGCTGCTGAGCCGTGGCGATGACGTCGCCGAGGGCGACCAGATCGGCGTGACCCGCCAGTGGGCCATTGGCCCCTTGACCTGGGGCCTGTGGACCACCCTATGGATCTCGGTAGTGTCCGGCGCCTTGGGCTTGGTGATCGGCCTGTTCGCCGGTTTGTGCCGGCTGTCGAACAACCCGACCCTGCGCGATCTTTCCACCGTCTATGTCGAGCTGGTACGCGGCACACCGCTGCTGGTGCAGATCTTCATTTTCTACTTCTTTATCGGCACCGTGCTCAACCTGTCCCGGGAATTCGCGGGGGTGGCGGCGTTGGCGTTGTTCACTGGCGCCTACGTAGCCGAGATCGTGCGCGCCGGTGTGCAGTCGATCGCCAAGGGGCAGAACGAAGCGGCACGCTCGCTGGGCCTGAACGCCAGCCAGTCGATGCGTCACGTGATCCTGCCCCAGGCGTTCAAGCGCGTGCTGCCACCGCTGGCCGGCCAGTTCATCAGCCTGGTCAAGGACACCTCGCTGGTCTCGGTGATCGCCATCACCGAACTGACCAAGAGCGGCCGCGAGGCTATCACCACCTCGTTCTCGACCTTCGAGATCTGGTTCTGCGTGGCAGGCCTGTACCTGCTGATCAACCTGCCGCTGTCGCACATGGCCAGCCGGCTCGAGCGGAGGCTTGCGCAAAGTGATTGAAGTCCGTGATCTGGTAAAAGTCTTCGACACCCGTGGCCAGGTGGTGCGCGCGGTGGACAACGTCTCCACTCGCGTGGCCAAGGGCGAAGTGGTGGTGGTGCTTGGGCCGTCAGGCTCGGGCAAGTCGACCTTCCTGCGTTGCCTGAACGGCCTGGAGCATTTCGACGATGGCCATGTGTCCATCGACGGCCTGCAGCTGGATGATCCGAAGACCGACATCAACGCCTACCGCCGCGAAGTCGGCATGGTGTTCCAGCATTTCAACCTGTTCCCGCACATGACGGTGCTCGAGAACCTGTGCCTGGCCCAGAAGGTGGTGCGCAAACGTGGCAAAGCCGAGCGCGAAGCCAAGGCGCGCGCGCTGCTGGAGAAGGTCGGCATTGCCCAGAAAGCCAACGAATACCCTTCGCGCCTTTCCGGTGGCCAGCAGCAGCGCGTGGCCATCGCCCGAGCCCTGGCGATGGAGCCGAAGGTGATGCTGTTCGATGAACCCACCTCGGCGCTGGACCCGGAAATGGTCGGCGAGGTACTGGATGTCATGAAGACCCTGGCCCAGGAAGGCATGACCATGGTCTGCGTGACCCACGAAATGGGCTTTGCCCGTGAAGTGGCCGACCGCGTGCTGTTCTTCGACCACGGCAAGCTCCTCGAAGACTCCCCGCCCCAGCAGTTCTTCGCGGCTCCCAAAGACCTGCGCGCCCAGGCCTTCCTGCGTCAGGTGCTGTAGAGCGGGGAGCAAGCTTCAAGCGGCATGAAAAAAGCCGAACCGAGATGGTGAACTCATCTCCGTTCGGCTTTTTCTTGTGCTTGCAGCTTGCAGCTGCTTTAAAGCCGGAAGCGTGCTACCAGCCCCTGAAGGTGTGTCCCCAGGCGCGCCAGTTCGACGCTGGAGCTCGCGGTTTCCTCACTGGCTGCCGATGTCTGGTCGGAAATGTCACGTACGTTCATCACGCTGCGGTTGATCTCCTCAGCCGTGGCGCTCTGTTGCTCGGCTGCCGTGGCGATCTGCTGGTTCATCGCCTGGATCGACGAGACGGTGCGGGTGATGGTTTCCAGAGAACCTCCGGCGCGACGGGTCAATTCGACGCTGCTGTCGGTCAGGGCGCGGCTGCCATCCATCACCCCCGCCACGCGCTGGGTGCCGCTTTGCAGGCTGGCGATCAGTTCTTCGATTTCCTCGGTCGATTGCTGGGTGCGCTGGGCGAGGCTGCGCACCTCGTCTGCGACCACGGCGAAACCACGACCGGCTTCACCTGCACGAGCGGCCTCGATGGCCGCGTTGAGCGCCAACAGGTTGGTCTGCTGGGCCACCGACTTGATGACGTCCAGCACGCTGCCGATCTTGTCGCTCTCGGCCTTGAGCTGGTTCATGGCCTCGCTGGAATTGACCACTTCGCTGGCCAGGCGCTCGATCTGGGCGATGGCTTCACCGACCACGCGATCGCCTTCACGGGCCTGCTGATCGGCCATCAGCGCCGCCTCGGAGGCCTGCTCGGCGCTGCGGGCGACCTCATGCACGGTGGCGGTCATTTGGTTCATGGCAGTGGCGACCTGATCGGTCTCGACCTTTTGATTGTTGACCCCGGCGCTAGTCTGTTCGGTCACCGCCGACAGCTCCTCGGCCGCGCTGGCGATCTGGGTGACGCCGTCACCGATGCCGCTGATCAGCGTCCGCAGGCCTTGGTTCATGCGTTTCATGCTCGCTTGCAGCTGGCCCAGCTCGTCGCGGCGCTCGATCGATTGGTCGTCCTGGCTGAGGTCGCCATTGGCCACGCGCTCGGCGGCCGCGAGGATCTGGCGCAGCGGCACGATGATCTGCCGGGTGATGGTCCAGGCGGCCAGCAGACCCAGCAACAGGGCGAGGGCGGTGGCAGCGGCCAGCATACGCTTGGCTTGGCGGGTACCTTCGTCGCGTACCTTGGTTTGCGAGACTGTCATGGCCGCGCTGGACTCGAGCAGCACGTTGCCTTGCGTGGCCATGTGCTGCAGCGCCTGTTCGATTGCGGTTTGCGCGCTGTCAGGTTGTGTCGCGCGGCGCTGGTCGGCCTGCTGGAGCTGCTCGTAGCCTTGGCGGTACTGGCGCACAGCTTCCAGCTGCTGCTCTAGGCGCTGGTGATCGACAGGTTGTTCGATTTGCCCGAGCATCGCCTGCACTTGCTGCTCGAGCTTGTCCAGGGTCTTGTCCAGCTCGGTGAGCGAGGCTTGGTCGTGACGGGTCGTATAGTTCAGGCGGGCGATACGCAGCTCCTGGGTGGTCTGGTAGATCAGCGAAATGTTGCCCAGCTTGTCGCCGCGGTTGGTGACGTTGTCGATACCTGTCCAACCTGTGGCAGTGATCGCCAGGGTCAGCAGCAACACCAGGCCGAAGCCAAAGCCCAACTTGCGATTGACGCTCATGTTCCCCAGAAAATGGGCAAACCCTTGATACATGCTTCACTCCCCCGTCGGCTTGGTCGCATTTTTGTCATGCTTCCAAGGCCATCGGCTTGCCGGGGGGAAACTTGATGGGAGGTGTTTGACCCGCTCGTCAGAAAATGCGCGACAGCAATGCCGTCACGGCGGTCTCCACACGCAGGATACGATCGCCCAGCTGCACCGGCGCCAAGCCTGCTTTGCCCAGCAGATCGACCTCATAGGGGATCCACCCGCCTTCCGGGCCGATGGCCAGGGTCACAGGCGACTCCACGGCGCGTGGACAGGCCGGGTAGGGGCCTGGATGAGCGACCAAGCCAAGCGTACCGGCCGCGATGGCAGGCAGACGGTCTTCGACGAACGGCTTGAAGCGCTTCTCGACGATCACCTCGGGCAGCACGGTGTCACGGGCCTGCTCCAGGCCCAGGATGAGGTTCTCGCGGATCGTCTCGGGGTTCAGGAAGGGCGTTTGCCAGAAGCTCTTCTCGACCTTGTAGCTGTTGACCAGGATCAGCCGTGGCACCCCCAGGGTGGCGACGGTTTGGAACAGGCGACGAAGCATTTTCGGGCGTGGCACGGCCAGCACCAGGGTCAGCGGTAGCTTGGCCGGGGGCGGCTGGTCGAAGGCCACCTGCAGCTCGGCTTCATGCCCTGCCAGGCGCAGCACCGTGGCCTTGCCCATCAAGCCATTGACCTGACCGACGCGCAGGGTATCGCCCACTTCGACGCCGTGGATCTCCTGCATGTGAGTGAAGCGCCGGTCAGCCAGCACCACGCGATCGGCCGCGATGAAGTCGGCCTCTTCAAGTAACAGCAGGTTCACGGTTGGGTCGCTGGCGGCTGGTCGTTGTGGTCATCCGAGGCTGCTTCTTCGGGCTGGCTGCGCTTGCGGATCAGGCTGCCGCACAGCACGCCGACCTCGAACAGCATCCACATGGGCACGGCGAGCAGCGTCTGGGAGAAGATGTCCGGTGGGGTCAGGATCATGCCGACCACGAAGCAGCCGATGATGACGTAGGGGCGGATCTTCTTCAGGTACTGCACATCGACTACGCCGATCCACACCAGCAGCACCACTGCCACCGGGATCTCGAAGGCGACGCCGAAGGCGAAGAACAGGGTCATGACGAAGTCCAGGTAACTGGAGATGTCCGTCATCATCGACACGCCCTCGGGCGTGGCGCTGGCGAAGAAGCCGAAGATCAGCGGGAACACCAGGAAATAGGCGAACGCCATGCCGGCATAGAACAGGATGATGCTCGAGACCAGCAGCGGAATGGCGATGCGCTTTTCATGGCGGTACAGCCCCGGTGCAATGAAGCCCCAGATCTGCTGGAGGATGAACGGGATGGCCAGGAACAGCGAGACGATCATCGTAAGCTTGAACGGCGTCAGGAACGGCGAGGCCACGTCTGTGGCGATCATCGTCGCGTTGGCCGGCAAGTGTGAGCGCAGGGGCGCCGAGACCAGGGTGTAGATCTGCTGGGCGAAGGAGAACAGCCCAGCGAAGATCAGGAAGATGGCGGCTACGCAGCGCAGCAGGCGGGTACGCAGTTCGGTCAGGTGCGAAACCAGCGGCATCGGCTGGTCGTGTTCCGGTCTATCGCTCATGGGGCTCGTGGCGGCTGCGGCGGCTCAGTGGGGGCGGCAGGGGATACCGGGGCGCTGCTGCCGGGAGCGGCAGGGGTGGTCGATGGCGCCGGTGTTTCGCTGTTGCCGATGGATGGCGTGGCTGGCCTGCTCGGATCGAGGATGCGCTTGGCTTGTTCCTCCATCTGCAGGATGTGCTCATTGTGCAGTTGGCGGCGGATCTCGTCGGCACCGATCTCGCGCTCGACTTCCGTCTTGATGGCGTTAAAGCTGCGCTTGAGTCGGCCGATCCACAGGCCTGCGGTACGCGCGGCACCAGGCAGGCGCTCGGGACCGAGCACCAGCAGGGCGACCAGACCGACGAGCAGCAGCTCGCTGAAGCTGATGCCGAACATGGGTCAGTCTTTCCGCTGCGGCTCTTGGACCGGCTGGGCCTGGCCTTCGATAGTCTGGCCCTGGGGCTGCTGGGCGGTGTTCTGCACGGGGGCTGCGGGCTGGGCCGGCGGCGGGGTCTGCTCGGCCGGTTTGTTTTCTTCCTCGTTCATCGCCTTGCGAAAGCCCTTGATCGATTCGCCCAGGTCGCTGCCCAGGTTCTTCAGCTTCTTGGTGCCGAAGACCAGGATTACGACGACCAGCAGGACGATCCAGTGTTTCCAGTCAAAAATACCCATTTCGTACTCCTGAAATTTACAGGTACAGCGAATTTTTCTGACAGCGCGGCCCCTGTAGGAGCGGGTTCACCCGCGAACACCGGCCAAGCCAGTGCTCTCTACCGCGTTGCATTCTTCGCGGGGAAACCCGCTCCACAGGGACGCGCTGCGCCCCGGGAATACATCAGTTGGAAGGCTGGCGTGCGGCCTTCTCGTCATGCCCGGAGAGCCCGAAGCGGCGCTCCAGTTCATCGAGCACGGCCTGTGGGTGTTGGCCCAGCGCGCTGAGCATCACCAAGCTATGAAACCACAGGTCGGCGGTTTCGTAGATGACATCGCCGTAATCCTTGCTGATGGCGGCATCCTTGGCGGCGATGATGGTTTCGACGGACTCTTCGCCCAGTTTCTCGAGGATCTTGTTCAGACCCTTGTGGTACAGGCTGGCCACGTAGGAGCTGTCGGGCGCCGCTTGCTTGCGTTGCTCGAGTACTTCGGCAAGGCGGTTGAGGGTGTCGCTCATGTCAGTGTCCTGCGCTGTAGATGGCATCCGGATCCTTGAGGACCGGGTCGACGGTTTTCCACTGGCCGTCTTCGAAGACGCGATAGAAGCAGCTTTCGCGGCCGGTGTGGCAGGCGATATGGCCCAATTGCTCGACCATCAGGATGATCACGTCGGCGTCGCAGTCCAGGCGCATTTCGTGCAGCTTCTGCACATGGCCGGACTCCTCGCCCTTGCGCCACAGTTTGCCACGTGAGCGCGACCAGTAGATGGCGCGTTGCTCGGCAGCGGTCAGGGCCAGGGATTCGCGGTTCATCCAGGCCATCATCAATACGCGTCCGGTCTTATGGTCCTGGGCGATCGCCGGCACCAGGCCATCGCTGTTCCACTTGATCTCGTCCAGCCAGTCTTTCATCGTCGACTCCAAATCCGGACCCACGCCTGTGTCGGGCCCCTTGCGCTAGTGTGCCAGCCAGCCGCGCGGCTGGCTATTGGCGCACGATCAGGTAGAGCCCGGCCGCCAGCATCAGCCAGGCTGGCCAGGCCGCCGGGGCGCTGAGGCTGGCCGCCCCGGCCGCCAGGGTGGCACCGCCGCCGAGCAGGCCGGCACCGAGCAAACGCAGAGCCCAGCGGTCGCCCTGGCGGCGGCGCTCCGGCAGTTGCGGATCGTTCAGGTGCGGCTGCGACAGACGCTCGAGCAGGTCGCGGGTCATGTCGGCCAGGTGCGGCAATTGCTCTACCTGGCTTTGCAGGTTGCCGAACACTGCCTTGGGGCTCATGCGATCACGCATCCAGCGCTCCAGGTACGGCTTGGCGGTGCTCCACAGGTCGAGGTCGGGGTAAAGCTGGCGGCCCAGGCCTTCGATGTTGAGCAAGGTCTTCTGCAGCAGGACCAGCTGCGGCTGGACTTCCATGTTGAAGCGTCGGGCCGTCTGGAACAGGCGCATCAGTACCTGACCGAAGGAGATGTCCTTGAGCGGTTTCTCGAAGATTGGCTCGCACACGGTACGGATAGCCGCCTCGAACTCATTGACCTTGGTCTGCGCCGGTACCCACCCCGAATCGATGTGCAGTTGGGCGACGCGGCGGTAGTCGCGCTTGAAGAAGGCGATCAGGTTGCGCGCCAGGTAGTCCTGGTCTTCGGAGGTGAGGCTGCCGACGATGCCGCAGTCGATGGCGATGTACTGCGGGCTCCAGGGCTTGACCGTGCTGACGAAGATGTTGCCCGGGTGCATGTCGGCGTGGAAGAAACTGTCGCGGAACACCTGGGTGAAGAAGATCTCCACACCACGCTCGGCGAGCAGTTTCATGTCAGTGCGCTGGTCGGCCAGGGTCGCCAGGTCGGTGACTGGCACGCCGTAGATGCGCTCCATCACCAGCACCTTGGGGCGGCACCAGTCCCAATACACCTGAGGTACGTACATCAATTCCGAGCCTTCGAAGTTGCGGCGCAGCTGGCTGGCGTTGGCTGCCTCGCGCAGCAGGTCGAGCTCATCGAAGATGGTCTTTTCGTAGTCGCTGACCACTTCCACCGGGTGCAGGCGTCGGGCGTCAGCCGAGACCCGCTCGGCGCCCTTGGCGATCAGGAACAGCCAGGCCAGGTCCTGGGCGATCACCGGCTTGAGGCCAGGGCGCACCACCTTGACCACGACCTCTTCACCGCTCTTGAGGCGTGCGGCATGCACCTGGGCCACCGACGCCGAGGCCAGGGGCTCGACGTCGAAGCGGCTGAACACTTCGCCGACCTTGGCGCCCAGCTGCTCCTCGATCAGCGCCACGGCCTGCTTGGGGTCGAATGGCGGCACGCGGTCCTGCAGCAGCATCAGTTCATCGGCGATGTCGGTGGGCAGCAGGTCGCGGCGGGTGGACAGCAGTTGGCCGAACTTGATGAAGATCGGCCCCAGGTCCTGCAGGGCCATGCGCAGGCGTGCACCGCGGCTGAGCTCGGACGGTTTGCGCGGGAGCCAGCGCCAGGGCAGCAAGGCGCGCAGGCTCATCAGCCACCAGGGCAGGGGAAGGTCGAACAGCAGGTCATCGAGGCGGTAGCGGATCACGACGCGCTGGATGCGCAACAGACGGCGGACGGCGAGCAGCTTCATGCGTTATCGCTGGTATCAAGGGATCGGGCGAGGCGGCGCAGGCGCGCCTCGAGGCGTTCAACGTCGACCTTCAGGGCATCGAGCTCACTGAAGGCCGCTTCGGCTTCGCGCCGGCCGACCAGGGTGCGGGACTCTTCGGCCAGGTACTCGGAGAGGTTCTGGCTGAAGCGTGAAAGGCCCTGGCGGGTCCAGCGGGCGCGCAGGCGGATATGCCCGGCGACCAGTGCAGTGGCGACCGGCCCCAGCCAGCGCGACAGCTCGTATTCCCAGTCCAGTTCCAGGTCTTGGAGCACACCGACCAGGTCCAGCAGCACGGCGCTGTCGCCATGCAGTTCGACCTGAGGGCTGTGCAGCACGGCGGTCTTGTCCTTGGCGAAGGCCAGTTGGGCGAGGCTGCCGGCCGGCGCGCGCAGGCTGCAATCGACCTCGCCTTCCCAGTGGGCAGCGAGCATCAGGCCTTGTTCATCGGGCAGGATGTACAGCTGCAAGGCCGGCTGGCGGCAGTCGATCTCGATCACCTTGCCTTCGAGCGCAGCCAGGCGCGGCAAGGCCGTGCTGTCCATGCGCAGGACCCGGTTGAGCCCATGCTCGACGCTGGCGAGCAGGCCGGCCAGGAGCATCAGGGTTTGATTCCCCGGTGCACGGCGACGATGCCGCTGGTCATGTTGTGGTAGGTGACGCGGTCGAAGCCGGCCTCGACCATCATGGCCTTGAGGGTTTCCTGGTCGGGGTGCATGCGGATCGATTCGGCCAGGTAGCGGTAGCTTTCCGAGTCGTTGGTGATCAGCTTGCCGGCCAGTGGCATGAAGGCGAACGAGTAGGCGTCGTAGGCCTTGGACATGAGCTTGTTGGTGGGTTTGGAGAACTCCAGCACCAGCAGGCGACCGCCGGGCTTGAGGACGCGCAGCATCGAGCGGATGGCTTCGTCCTTGTGGGTGACGTTGCGCAGGCCGAAGGCGATGGTCACACAGTCGAAGTGGTTGTCCGGGAAAGGCAGCTTCTCGGCGTCGGCCTGGACGAACTCAATGTTGCCGGCCACGCCACGGTCGAGCAGGCGGTCACGGCCGACCTTGAGCATCGACTCGTTGATGTCGGCGAGCACCACTTGGCCGGTGGGGCCTACCAGGCGCGAAAACTTGGCGGCCAGATCGCCCGTGCCACCGGCGATGTCCAGCACTCGGTTGCCGCTGCGCACGCCCGACAGCTCGATGGTGAAGCGCTTCCACAGGCGGTGCATGCCCCCGGAAAGCACATCGTTCATCAGGTCGTACTTGGCGGCTACCGAGTGGAAAACCTCGGCGACTTTCTTCGCTTTCTGGCTCTCGGGTACGTTTTGGTAGCCGAAGTGGGTGGTGGGTTCGGCGTGGTCGCCTTTGCGCTGGTCGTTCATATCGCTTCACCGAAAAAAATTACGGCCATTCTAGGGGCAACGGGCGGATTTGTCTTGGCGGGGTGCTCCGTGGGATGGGCGCGGGCATAATGGCGTCATTGTGTTGATATCCAGGATTGCCCGCATGACCCAGATCAGCGTTGAACGCAAACACTCCCTCGGCCGCGAGGCCGCCCGCGCCAAGGCCGAGGTGCTGGTGGACCGGCTGACCCGCGAGTACGACCTCAAGGCAAGCTGGCAGGGCGACCGCGTCGACGTGTCGCGCAGCGGTGCCAATGGCAGCGTGCATATCGGCGAGGACACCATCCGCGTGGAGCTCAAGCTTGGGATGATGCTGTCGATGATGAGCGGCACCATCAAGGGCGAGATCGAGCGAGCGCTGGACAAGGCCCTGGCCTGACGGCCCTCCGAGTACCAAGCTGCAAGAAAAAGCAGAATCGCGTACGGCGGGATTTTGCTTTCTCTTGCAGCTGCGCTCTTAGGGTGAGGATTCTAATTTTCCGCCCTACCTTATGCTCAAGCCCGCGTTCCATGGGCAGTTCCTCCATTCCCTCAAGCGAGTGAGGTGCAGAGCATGGCCAAAGTGAACCTGAAGAAAAAAGACGACGCCCCAGGCAGCACCTTGGGCGAGGTGCGCGGCTACGCGCGCAAGATCTGGCTGGCGGGCCTAGGTGCCTATGCCCGTGTCGGCCAGGAAGGCTCGGACTACTTCAAGGAGTTGGTCAAGGCCGGCGAAGGCGTCGAGAAGCGTGGCAAGAAACGCGTCGACCAACAGCTCGACGCCGCCAACAACCAGATCGACGAAGCGACCGTGCAGGTAAGCCGTGTTCGGGGCAAGGTCGAGATTCAACTCGACAAGATCGAGAAAGCTTTCGATGCACGGGTCGCCCGCGCCTTGAATCGCCTCGGCATACCGTCTAAACATGACGTTGAAGCGTTGTCCATCAAACTCGAACAGCTGACCGAGTTGCTCGAGCGTGTCGCGCGCAAACCATAAGGAGAGCAGGATGGCTGGCAAGAAGAACACCGAGAAAGAAGGCAGCTCCTGGGTCGGCGGGATCGAGAAGTACTCCCGCAAGATCTGGCTGGCTGGCCTGGGTATCTATTCCAAGATCGACCAGGACGGCCCGAAGCTGTTCGAGTCGCTGGTCAAGGATGGTGAAAAGGCCGAAAAACAAGCCAAGAAGAATGTCGATGACGTGAAGCAAAGCGCCAAGTCGTCCACATCCTCTCGTGTCTCCGATGTGAAAGAGCGCGCGTTGGGCAAGTGGAGCGAGCTGGAAGAAGCCTTCGACAAGCGCCTCAATAGCGCCATCTCGCGCCTGGGCGTACCAAGCCGCAACGAGATCAAGGCCCTGCACCAGCAGGTCGATAGCCTCACCAAGCAGATCGAGAAACTCACCGGTGCTTCGGTGACGCCAGTGTCCAAGGCTGCTGCCAGCAAGACCGCCGCCAAGCCTCTGGCGAAAGCGGCTGCCAAGCCTGCGGCGAAGACGGCTGCGGCGAAACCGGCCGCCAAGCCGGCTGCGAAGCCTGTAGCCAAGGCGGCTGCCAAGCCTGCGACGAAGAGCGCTGCGGCAAAACCGGCTGCCAAGGCGACTGCCGCCAAACCCGCTGCGGCGAAGAAGCCCGCGGCGAAAAAAGCACCCGTCAAGCCCGCGGCAGCCAAGCCAGCCGTGCCGGCCGCCAGCGCCGCCCCCGCTGCAACCGCCGCTCCGGCACCCGCCGCTGCGCCGGCCAGCAGCACGCCATCGGCACCGGTGAACGCCGCTACCCAGGCCTAATACCGCGTCGCCCCTTTCGCGGGTAAACCCGCTCCCACAGGTTCAGCGTTGAACCTTGTGGGAGTGGGTTTACCCGCGAAAGCGTCAGGCCAGGCAACGCATCGCGTGCGCCTTACCCCTCCAGGTATCTGCCCGCCAGCTGTTCGGCAGCCCCGCGTGCAGGGCCTACCAGATGTGGCGCCACCAGCATCATCACTTGATACACCACGATGCCCACGTCCCCTTCACGCCCAAGCACCCGCTGGTAATCGAGCGAAAACATCAGGGTCAGGGTGATCTGCTCCACCAGTTGCCCCAGCGCTTGCGTGTCGCTGCTCACAAGGCCTTGGCTCTTGAGGCTGGCGAGCAGGGCCGCCAGTGTGCGCTTGAGCGCATTGATCAGGCTGCGCATGCCGCGGGCCAGCTTCGGCAGGCGTCCGGTCAGGTTCGACAGGTCTTGGAACAGAAAACGGTACTGGGCCATGTGCTCGACGATCAGGTGCAGGAACAACCAATAATCCTCGGCGTCCAGGCGCACGCCCAGGGGTGGGTCCAGCAGCGGCATGAGCGCTTCCTCGAAGCGCTCGAAGAGCCCCAGCACCAACGGCTCCTTGCCATGAAAGTGGTAATAGAGGTTGCCCGGGCTGATGCCCAATTCGTTGGCGATCTCCAAGGTCGAGACGTTGGGTTCGCCCTGGCGATTGAACAAGTGCAAGGCGCATTCGAGGATACGATCACGGGTCTTCATCGTTTCAGCGTGCCCTGACATAGCTGCCCGGAGCCGGGCCCAGCGGTGGATAGCTGGCGTTGCCCAGCTCGGTCGCGGGGGCTTTCAGGCGCCCGGAGCGCTGGCCGATCCACTCCAGCCATTGGGGCCACCAGCTGCCTTCGTGGCGTGTGGCGTCGTGCACCCAGGCACGTGGGTCGCTCGACAGTGTGGGGTTCTCCAGGAAATGCGCCTTGGGGTTGCCAGGCGGGTTGATGATGCTCTGGATATGGCCGCTGTTGGCCAGCACGAAACGGCGTTTGCCACCGAGCAGCAAGGCCGAGCGGTACACCGCGTCCCACGGGGTGATGTGATCGTTGTTGCCGGCAACGGTGAAGCTGTCCAGGGTGACCTGGCTCAGGTCGATCGGTGTCCCGCACACCTGCATGCCGTTCGGGTAGGTCAAGGGGTTGAGCTTGAAGAAGTCCAGCAGCTCGCCATGAAACGCCGCGGGCAAACGCGTGTTGTCGGCGTTCCAGTAAAGGATGTCGAAAGCCGGTGGTGTCCTGCCCAGCAGGTAATTGTTGATCCAGTAGTTCCAGATCAGGTCGTTGGGCCGCATCCACGCGAAGATCCGCGCCACCTCGCCGCCATCGAGCACACCGCGCTGGTACGAGCGGCGCTTGGACGCCTCGATGGTCTGCTCGTCGGCGAACAGGCTCGCCGGGCTGTCGAATTGGCTGTCCAGCAGGCTGACCAGGTAGGTGGCGCTGCGTACCCGGCGCAATTGGCCCTTGGCCTGCAAGTGGCCCTGCAGGGCGGCCATGGTCAGGCTACCGGCGCAGGCGCCCATCAGGTTGGGGTCGCGGCTGCCGCTGATGCTGCGGCAGGCGACGAGGGCCTCTTCCAGCGCTTCCACGTAGCTGGACAACCCCCATTCGCGATGGCGTGGATCGGGGTTGCGCCAACTGACCATGAACACCTGCAGGCCGTTCTTGAGCATGTACTGCACGAAGCTGTTGGTCGGCCCAAGGTCGAAGATGTAGTACTTGTTGATCTGCGGCGGAATGACCATCAGCGGTCGGGCGTACTGTTTTTCGCTCATCGGCTTGTACTGGATCAGCTCCAGCAGCTCATTGCGAAACACCACGGCGCCAGGAGTGGCGGCGAGATTCACGCCCACCTCGAAAGCGCGCTCGTCCACCTGGCGCGGCAGGCCGTCGTTATGACGCAGGTCGTCGAGCAGGTGGGCCACGCCGCGGACCAGGCTCAGGCCGCCGGTGTTGAAGATTTCCTTGACCGCCAGAGGGTTGAGCAGCGAGTTGCTCGGAGCCAGGGCATCGTTGAGCAGGTTGAACAGAAAGTGGACACGAGCGCGGTCATCGTCGTCCAGCGTACTTTCCTCGATCCATTGGCGAGTTTGTTTCTGCCAGGCCAGGTAGGCCTGCAGCCCGCGACGGTAGAAAGGGTTCTGGCTCCAGGTCGGGTCGCTGAAGCGGTTGTCGCGCGGGTGGGGCTGGTGCGGGCTGTCGCCGAGCATCACCCGGGTCAGTTGACCGCCCAGGGCAAGCAGATGATGGGCGGTGTGCAAGGGGTTGCGCAGGCCAAGACGGCCGACATTGCGCAGTGTCGAGAACAGATCGCGCCCGCGCAGGCCGGTGATCGCGTTCTGTACATTGATGCTCGTGGCGGGGACCGGTGTCGTCCCTTTTACCGGTTTATCTGTCATCCCACACTCCGTCGTAAGGCCTCATCCACGTTCGTCTCGCGTAACCATCACCACCGGTGGGGCAGGGTTCAGCCGCCAGGGCCAGGGGCCGGGCGAGGATGCATGACCGCGCGCTGGCGCTCCTGCTGAAGGAATTTCATGATGATCGGCGCCACGGCTTCGGCCCGGGTAATCAGGAACAAATGCCCGTCGTCGATGATGTGCAGCTGTGCGTTGGGAATACGCCAGGCCAGCAGACGCATGTTGATCAGCGGAATCAACGGGTCATCGTCGCCGGCCAGTACCAGTGTCGGCTGCTGGAGCTTGTGCAGCCAGTGAATACTGGTCCAGCCAAGGCCAGCGAACAGTTGCCAGTAATAACCGGTCTTGCCGCCCGAGCGCACCTTGGCCGCGTGGTGCAGGGCCAGGTCGGGGTCGCGGCGAAAACCACCGCCATAAATCAACGGCGCGATGCGGATCACATGGGAGGGCTGCACATAGCGCCGGGGGCTGGCCATCATCATCAGCACCTTGGGCTTGCCCGGCACCATGAAGGCCCCAGCAGCGGTCGCGGCGAGGATCAGCTTCTTGCAGCGCTCGGGGTAATCGTGGGCGAACTGCTGGGCCAGTGCGCCGCCCCAGGACACGCCGATGACATTGACCTGGCCATAGTCGAGGTAGTCGAGCATGCGCGCAGTCAGCTTGGCCAGGCCTGGGAAGCGGTAAGGGCGGCTGGGCGTGGACGAGCCGCCGACACCCGGCACATCGAAGGCGATGACCTCGATGTCCGGGTCCAGCGCCTCGATGAACGGGAACACCAGCTCCAGGTTGGCGCCGATGCCATTGAAGATCAACAAAGGCGTCAGATGCGGCTTGCCGGGGCGGACCGCGGTGCGGATGGACTGGTTGTCCAGCTCGACTGTCCTGAATATGTAGGGTTGCGGCATGCACGGAACTCTAGGTCAAAAAGACGCCATGACGCGACCAAGCGGCCATGGCGACAGGTCTCATCGTTCGTGGACGTACGTCCCCGGTGCGGCTTCGCCTGCGGTGTAGGCGCGATTGCCCAGGCGGGTCGGCGCCTTTTTCAGCTCACCTGCGCGTTCACCCAGCCAGGCTTGCCAGTGTAGCCACCAGGAGTCGGCGTGCTTGATCGCGTTTTCCTGCCAGGCCACGGGATCGTCCGGGCGGTCTTCACCGGTCATGAAGCGCGCCTTGGGATTGCCGGGCGGGTTGAGGATGCTCTGGATATGCCCGCTGTTGGACAGCACGAACTCGATCTTGCCGCCGAACAGGTGCGCCGAGCGGTAGCAGGACTGCCACGGGGTGATGTGGTCGGCAGTGCCGGCGACGCTGTAGATGTCGCAGTGGACCTTCTTCAGGTCGATGGCGGTACCGCACACTTCCAGGGCGTCGGCGCGGGTCAGCGGGTTGTTCTTGAACATCTCGATCAGGTCGCCGTGGAAGGCGGCGGGCAGGCGCGTGGTGTCGTTGTTCCAGAACAGGATGTCGAAAATCGGCGGCTCGTTGCCGAGCAGGTAGTTGTTGACCCAGTAGTTCCAGATCAGGTCGTTCGGGCGCATCCAGGCGAACACCTTGGCCATGTCGCTGCCTTCGAGCACGCCGGCCTGGTAGGAGTGGCGCTTGGCGGCTTCGAGGGTCTGCTCGTCGACGAACAGCGCGACCTGGGTGTCCATGGTGGTGTCCAACACACTGACCAGCAGGGTCAGGGCGTTGACTTTGTTCTCGCCCAGCGCCGCGTAGTGGCCGACCAGCGCGGTGCAGGTGATGCCGCCGGAGCAGGCACCGAGCATATTCAGATCCTTGCTGCCGGTGATCGACAGCACCGCGTCCACGGCTTCCTTGAGTGCATCGATGTAGGTCGACAGGCCCCATTCGCGCTGAGCCTTGGTGGGGTTGCGCCAACTGATGATGAAGGTTTGCTGGTTCGAGCGCAGGCAAAAGCGCGCCAGGCTTTTTTCCGGGCTCAGGTCGAAGACATAGAACTTGTTGATTTGTGGCGGCACGATCAGCAGCGGACGGGCGTGCACCTGTTCGGTGATGGGGCTGTACTGGATCAGCTCCAACACGTCGTTGCGATACACAACGGCCCCTTCGCTGGTGCCCAGGTTCTTGCCCACTTCGAAGGCGTCCATGTTCACCTGGCTGGGCATGCCACCGTTGTTGACCAGGTCCTTCGCCAGGTTGGACAGGCCATCGAGCAGGCTCTTGCCGCCGGTCTCGAAGAAGCGCTTGACCGCTGCCGGGTTGGCCAGGGTATTGGTCGGGGCCATGGCCTCGGTCATCAGGTTGATGACGAACTGCCCGCGGCTGACATCCTGAGGGGAGAGGTCGCTGTTGCCGATCCAGTCCTGCAGCTCCTTGCGCCAGGCCAGGTAGGTCTGCAGATAGCGGCGATACAGTGGGTTCTGGCTCCAGGCCGGGTCATTGAAGCGGCGGTCATCGCCACTGGGCTGCAGGCTGGACTTGCCCAGCAGCACGTTCTTGAGTTCCAGGCCAAAGTGCGCCACGTGCTTGGCGCTGTGCAGCGGCTGGCGAACGGCCTGGCGCAAGACGGTGCGCGCCGATGTCAGCAGATCCTTGCGACGAATGCCGATGACCGGGTTCAGGCCCAGGGTGTTCTCCGAGGCCTGCCGCTGCAACTCATCGTTGTTCTTGTTACTCATCTACGACGCTCCGTTGTCCTGAGACGAGTACCGGTTGGCTGTGGCGGGTACACAGACGATTGCCCGGTACTGCTGCTCGGGTGACCAGTGATAAGAAACAGCGGTGCTGCGACCGGATGCGTCAGGCGATGAGCTGCGGGATTTTCTGCGTGTGAAGACAGCCTGCTTTCGCTCGCGACCTCTACATACCGGCCCGACCCTGCCCGCGCGTTCGACGATGCAGGGAACTTGCCAGCTCCATTGGTTACCCGACTTTCATGTAATGCGCAAGACAGCTCGTGCATGAGCTGTCTGTAGGGCATTCAAACAGATGAGATTAGAAAACGCGCTCTAAAGCGTGGAAGTCTTGCACTAGAGCATGAGTTTGACGACGGATTCGGCCGGGTCGCGGGATTTGCCGGCTTTGTGCAACTCATCGAGGTACTCGGCCCACAGCTGCTCCTGGCGTAGGCACAACTGCTCGAGGTACTCCCAGGTGAACAGGCCGCTGTCGTGGCCGTCATCGAAGATCAGTTTCAGGGCGTATTGCCCGGCAGGTTCCAGGCCCGTAAGGCCGACGTTGATCTTGCCGAACTGCAGGATGGGATTGCCGTGGCCCTGGACCTCGGCGGAGGGGGAGTGCACCCGCAGGAATTCGGCGGGCAGGTGATAGACCTCGCCGGGGGCGTAAGTGAGGCTGAGGGTCTTGGAGGCTTTGTGCAGGTTGATGGCGGTGGGCAGGCGGGCCATGGGGGAATCTCTCGGGAGCTGATAAGGCAAGCTTCCAGCTTCTTGTGGAGGGATTCAAGGGCCCATTCGCGGGTGAACCCGCTCCCACAAGGTCACTGCAATCCTTGTGGAGCGGGTTACCCGTGAAGAAGGCGAGGCTGGGCTTACAGGATGTAGCGCGACAGGTCTTCGTTCTGCGCCAGCTCACCGAGGTGGCTGTTCACGTAGGACGCGTCGATGCGGATCGGCGCTTCGTCATGGGCGCTGGCCAGGTCGCCCGCGCTGAACGACACCTCTTCGAGCAGGCGCTCGAGCAGGGTGTGCAGGCGGCGGGCGCCGATGTTCTCGGTCTTTTCGTTGACCTGATAGGCGATCTCGGCCAAGCGCTTGATGCCGTCGGCGGCGAACTCGATGTTCAGGCCTTCGGTCTTGAGCAGCTCGCGGTATTGCTCAGTGAGCGAGGCGTGCGGCTCTTGCAGGATGCGCTCGAAGTCTTCCGGGGTCAGCGCCTTGAGCTCGACACGGATCGGCAGCCGGCCTTGCAGCTCAGGTACCAGGTCGCTTGGCTTGCTCAGGTGGAACGCGCCGGAGGCGATGAACAGGATATGGTCGGTCTTGACCATGCCCAGCTTGGTGTTGACGGTGCAACCTTCGATCAGCGGCAGCAGGTCGCGCTGCACGCCTTCGCGGGAGACATCGGCGCCGCCGACGTTGCCGCGCTTGGCCACTTTGTCGATTTCGTCGATGAACACGATGCCGTGCTGCTCGACCGCTTTCAAGGCCTTGGCCTTGAGCTCTTCCTCGTTGACCAGGCGGCTGGCTTCCTCGTCACGCACCATCTTGAGCGCTTCCTTGACCTTGAGCTTGCGCGCCTTGCGCTTGCCCTTGCCCATGTTGGCGAACAGGCTTTGCAGCTGGTTGGTCATTTCTTCCATGCCGGGTGGCGCGGCAATCTCGACACCCATGGACTCGGCCACTTCGATCTCGATTTCCTTGTCGTCCAGCTGGCCTTCGCGCAGGCGCTTGCGGAACAGCTGGCGGGTGTTGGAGTCGCTGCTCGACTGGGAGGCTTCCTCGGCGAAGCTGCTGACCCGGGCCTGGGGCAGCAGGGCGTCGAGGATGCGGTCCTCGGCAGCGTCCTCGGCGCGGTGGCGCACGCGGATGATCTCCTGCTCGCGGAGCATCTTCAGCGCGGCATCGGCCAGGTCGCGGATGATCGATTCGACGTCACGGCCGACATAGCCCACTTCGGTGAACTTGGTGGCTTCGACCTTGAGGAATGGCGCGTTGGCCAGTTTGGCCAGGCGACGGGCGATCTCGGTCTTGCCCACGCCGGTTGGGCCGATCATCAGGATGTTCTTGGGGGTGACTTCTGCGCGCAGCTCGGCCGGCAGCTGCATGCGGCGCCAGCGGTTGCGCAGGGCAATGGCCACGGCGCGCTTGGCGTCGTCCTGGCCGATGATGTGGCGGTTGAGTTCGTGAACGATCTCGCGGGGGGTCATGGACATGATGAAAATGGTCCTTGATCAGAGTGGGTCAGCGTGGAAAAGCCCTGTCACCGGGACCGGGCGCCAAAACAGCTGATCACTCGGCCAGGTCCTGCTCCTCGATGGTCAGGTTGTGGTTGGTGAACACGCAGATGTCACCGGCGATGTTCAAGGCGGTCTCGGCGATCTCGCGAGCCGAGAGGTCGGTCTTGTTCAGCAGGGCGCGCGCAGCGGCCTGGGCGTAGGCACCGCCGGAACCCATGGCGATCAAGCCGTCTTCGGGCTCGACCACGTCACCGTTGCCGGTGATGATCAGGGAGGCATCCTTGTTGGCCACGGCGAGCATGGCTTCCAGGCGGCTCAGGGAACGGTCGGTGCGCCACTCCTTGGCCAGTTCGACGGCGGCACGGATCAGGTGGCCTTGGTGTTTTTCCAGCTGGCCTTCAAAACGCTCGAACAAGGTGAAGGCATCGGCGGTGGCACCGGCGAAGCCGGCGATGACCTGGCCGTGGTACAGGCGACGGACTTTCTTCGCGTTGCCTTTCATCACGGTATTGCCGAGGGAAACCTGGCCGTCGCCGCCCATGACGACTTTGCCGTGGCGGCGGACTGAAACGATGGTAGTCAAGGGAGAGTCTCCACGCAGCGGGGCGAAAATGCCTGTTGCAGACTCATATGGGGGTGGGGGGAAGGATTTCAACCGGGGGGGATGAATGGTCGTGCCGGGCAGGGCCATCGGTGTTGCCCATTCGCGGGTAAGCCCGCTCCCACAGGCGCTAGGATCCCTGTGGAGGCGGGCTTACCCGCGAAATGGATTCGCTCAGGCCTCGTGGCAGACGTGCCCGTCGACCAAGGTATAACGCACCGCGCCCGGCAGGCAGTGGCCGATGAACGGGCAGTTCTCGCCGCGCGAGAACCATTGCTCGCCCGCGACCGTGGAAGCGTTCGGGTCGAACAGCACCAGGTCCGCCGCTGCGCCGACCTTGAGCTCGCCGGCCGGCAGACGCATGGCCGCCGCCGGGCCGCTGCTCAGGCGGGCCAGCAAGGTCGGCAGGTCGAGCAGGCCGTCTTCGACCAGCGTCATGGCCAATGGCAGCAGCAGCTCGACGCTGCTGATCCCAGGCTCCGTGGCACCGAATGGTGCCAGCTTGGCGTCACGCTCGTGGGGTTGGTGGTGGCTGGAGATCGCCTGGATCACACCCGATTTGACCGCCTCGCGCAGCCCATCGCGGTCGGCGGCGGTGCGCAGCGGCGGTTGCACGTGATAGAGGCTGGAGAAGTCGCGCAGCGCCTCGTCGGTGAGAATCAGCTGGTACAGCGCCACATCGGCGGTGACCGGCAGGCCAAGCTGCTGGGCCTGGGCGATCAGTCGTGCACCGCGGGCGCTGGTGATCTGGCTGAAGTGCGCGCGTACGCCAGTTTGTTCGACCAGCAGTAGGTTTCGCGCCAGGGCCACGGTCTCGGCAGTCTCGGGGATGCCCGGCAGGCCGAGGAAGCTCGCCATCGGGCCTTCGTGGGCCAGGCCGCCCTGGGCCAGGTCGCGGTCCTGGGAGTGGAAAACCACGGTCAGGTCGAAGGTGGCGGCATATTCCAGCGCGCGGGCCAGGGTGCGGTTGTTCGGGATTTCCTTCAGGCCGTTGCCGAAGGCCACGCAGCCGGTGTCGCGCAAGGCGACCAGCTCGGCCAGTTGCTCGCCTTCCAGGCCCTTGGTCAAGGCGCCAATCGGGTAGACCTTGCTGTTGGCCGCTTCACGGGCGCGGTCGAGGATCAGTTCGGCCACGGCCGAGGTGTCCAGCACCGGTTTGGTCTGCGGCGGGCAGCACAAACTGGTGACACCACCGGCGACCGCAGCGCGGGTCTCGCTGGCGATGTTGCCCTTGCGGCTGTATCCCGGCTCGCGCAGGGAGACGCCGAGGTCGACCAGGCCCGGGGCTGCCACCAGGCCGTCGGCCTGGATCGTGCGGTTGGCAGTGAAGCCGGCGGGCGCTGCACCGATGGCCGCGATGCGACCGCCGTCGAGGTGCAAGTCAGTGATGGTGTCCAGGCCGCTGGCAGGATCGATGACCCGGGCGCCGATAATGCTGATGGTCACTGGGCGTTCTCCTGGTCGAATTGACGTTGCGCGGTCTGGCCGCTCATGGCCATGGACAGCACGGCCATGCGCACGGCGATGCCGTAGGTCACCTGGTTGAGGATCACCGAGTGCTGACCGTCGGCTACCGCCGACTCGATCTCCACCCCACGGTTGATCGGACCGGGGTGCATGACGATGGCATCGGGCTTGGCGCCGGCCAGGCGTGCGGTGGTCAGGCCGAACAGGCGGTAGAACTCGCCCTCGCTGGGCAGCAGGCCGCCGGCCATGCGTTCGCGCTGCAGGCGCAGCATGATCACCACGTCGACATCTTTCAGGCCCTGGGCCAGGTCGGTGTAGACCTTCACCCCGTACTGCTCGATACCCACCGGGATCAGAGTCTTGGGGCCGACCACGCGGATGTCGGGGCAACCGAGGGCCTTGAGCGCCAGCATGTCGGAGCGGGCCACGCGCGAGTGCAGGATGTCGCCGACGATGGCCACCGAGAGGTTCTCGAAGCTGCCTTTGTGGCGACGGATGGTCAGCATGTCGAGCATGCCCTGGGTCGGGTGCGCATGGCGGCCGTCACCGCCGTTGATCACGGCGACTTCCGGGCAGACATGCTCGGCGATGAAGTGGGCGGCGCCCGAGTCGGAGTGGCGCACGACGAACATGTCGGCGGCCATGGCTTCGAGGTTACGCAGTGTGTCGAACAAGGTCTCGCCCTTGCTGGTCGAGGAGGTCGACACGTTCAGGCTGATCACGTCCGCCGACAGGCGCTGGGCGGCCAGCTCGAAGGTGGTGCGGGTACGGGTGGAGTTTTCGAAGAACACGTTGCAGACGGTCTTGCCGCGCAGCAACGGGACTTTTTTCACGGCCCGGGCGCCGACTTCCAGGAAGGAGTCGGCGGTGTCGAGGATCTCGGTCAGCAGTTCGCGGGGCAAACCGTCGAGCGAGAGAAAGTGGCGCAGCTGGCCCTGGTCATTGAGCTGCAGCGGGCGCTTGGCGTCGAATGGCGTCATCGCGAGGGACTCTTAAAGGGCGGAAGCGGTGGCGAGGTCCTGGCGCTCGAGGACGAGCGGTGCCGGTCCGGTCAATTTTACCCGTTCAGTGGGCGCCAGTTGCAAGGTGGCGCCCAGCACGTTCGGGCGGATCGGCAATTCGCCGGCGTCCAGGTCCAGCAGGCAGACCAGGGTGACGCTGGCCGGGCGGCCATAATCGAACAGTTCATTGAGCGCGGCGCGGATGGTGCGACCGCTCATCAGCACGTCGTCCACCAGCACCAGGTGCTGGCCTTCGATTTCGAAGGGCAGCTCGGACGGACGCACTTGCGGGTGCAGGCCGTTCTGGCTGAAGTCGTCGCGGTAGAAGGACACGTCCAGGGTGCCCAGCGGGCTGCTGTCGCCCAGCTCCTGCTGCAGGGCCTGGGCTACCCATACGCCGCCGGTGCGGATGCCGATGAAGCGCGGCTCGGTGATAGTGCGACGGGCCAGGTGGGCGCGAAGGTCGACGGCCATCTGCCGGATCAGGTCGGCGGGATTGGGTAGGCTCATTGCGTGCTCCTCGGAAGGGGGGCGCCGGGCTGGGCCGGCGGCGAAGCGGATTTAAGTATTGGCCTCCAGCCAGCCCTGCAGGAGCAGGGCGGCGGCAATGGCATCGACCGGGTTGTCGCGGTAGCTGCCATGGCGCATGCCTCGGGCCATCTGCTCGCCCTTGGCTTCGAAGGTGGTCAGACGCTCGTCATGAGTGTGCACAGGCAGGTTGTAGCGGCCATGCAGGCGGCGGGCGAACTTCTCGGCCCGGGCGCTCATTTCGCTGGGCGTGCCGTCCATGTTCAGCGGCAGGCCAACGATGATGGCGTCGGGCTTCCATTCGGTGATGAGCTTTTCCACCTGGGCCCAGTCCGGGACGCCGTTCTGGGCTTTAAGCGTGCACAATTCGCGGGCCTGGCCGGTGACCACCTGGCCGACGGCCACGCCGATCTGTTTGCTGCCATAGTCGAAGCCCAGCAGCAGGCGCAGCTCGGCCATCAGGCGTGACCCGCTTGGCTGGTCAGCAGGCTGAGGTTGATCCCCAGGCTGGCGGCGGCTGCCTCGAGGCGCTGCTCGCTGGCCAGTCCGAAGATGATCTCGGCGTCGAAGGGGCAGTTGAGCCAGGCGTTGTCGGCAAGCTCGGCTTCCAGTTGGCCGGCTTCCCAACCGGCATAACCCAAGGTGATCAGGCTCTGCTTGGGCCCTACGCCTTCGGCGATGGCGAACAGCACGTCCTGGGAGGTCGAGAGCGACAGCCCCTGCAGCTCCACCGTGGCCTGATAACTGCAGTCGCTGCTGTGCAACACGAAGCCGCGATCGGTCTGCACCGGGCCACCCTGGTAGATCGGCACCTGCAGGGTGCTGGCCGGTGGCTCCTCATCCGGGCGTAGCTGCTCCAAGATGTCGGCCAGGTTCAGCTCCTGCGGGCGGTTGATCACCAGGCCCATGGCGCCGTTGGCGTTGTGCTCGACAATATAGGTGAGGGTCTGGGCAAAGTTCGGATCGACCATGTGCGGCATGGCGATCAGGAACTGATGCTTGAGGTAGCTCGGGCTGAGGGTTTTCATGAGTGATAGTGTGGCGTCAGCTGGGCTCGGCTTCAAGCTGCAAGCTTCAAGCGGCAAGAAAAAGCACGGCTGTGAATGCCCGCGCTTTTTTCTTGCCGTTTGAGGCGTGTGACGTGCGGCTAGTTACTGGACAACCGGTCCCCGCGGGCGAAGCGCCAGGTACGGATGATCTCCAGGCGGTCGAACTCCGCCAGGTCGCCTGTGAACGGTGCAAACGGCGCGGCCAGACGGACGATGCGTTGGGCCGCCTGGTCGAGCACCGGCTGACCAGAGGATTCGAGCACCAGCACTTCGTACAGCGAGCCGTCGCGGTTGATCGAGACCATCATCCGCAAGTTGCCGTAGATCTGTTGGCGTCGCGCTTCTTCGGGATAATTGAGGTTGCCCACGCGCTCCACCTTCTTGCGCCATTCTTCCTTGTACCAGGCGCCTTTGTCGCGCATGGTCGAGGCTGCGTTGAGGCGATGGATGCGCGGGCGCTTGGCATACATCTGCTGTTCGTTGGACAGCTCCGCCTCGAGGCTGGCGATCTGGCTGGAGAGCTGCGAACTGTCGAAGTCCGGCACCGCTGCCTGGGGCTTGGGCTGCGCCTTGCTTTCCTTGGGCTTGGGCTCGACCTTCTGCACCTTGGGTGCCTTGGTGGCCACCGCGGACTTCTGCGGCGGGGGCGGGGTTTCCTGGCGAGCGGCTGGCGGTGGGGTGATCTTGTTGATCTTGCTGTCCTGGAAGGGCGCGACCTCGGTGGTCTTGGGTACGGCTTTCTTTTCCAGGGTGCCGCTGCCTTGCTGGTTGTCCTGGGCCTGGAAGTCGGCCTTCTCGGGCGGCTTCTCGCTCTTGAAGGTGGCCAGGGTGATGTCCATCGTGTGGCGGATTTCGCTGGGCTTGCTGATGGTGAAACCCACGCCGAGGATCAGCGCCAGGTGCACCAAGGCAGCCAGGAACAGGGTGAAGCCAAGCCGGTCCACCGGGCGGACGCGGGGTGGGAGCAGGTCGGCAGGGATGTCGGCAGGCAGCGTCATCAGGTATCCAAGGGCAGCTTCGAATCACAAGCTGCAAGCTTCAAGTAAAAGCGGCCCGGTGCAGGCCTGCCCGTACGTGCAGCTTGCAGCTTGAAGCTGCGCATCATACCCCACTGCGTGGCATTGCCACGTGTCCTCGGTCAGCGCGCCTTGAGCTTGCGATCAATGGCGTCCATCAGCTGGGCGCCGATGTGGGTGTCGTAGGCGGCGTCGATTTCGCGAATGCAGGTCGGGCTGGTGACGTTGATCTCGGTCAGGTAGTCGCCGATCACGTCCAGGCCGACGAACAGCAGGCCCTTCTCGCGCAGGGTCGGGCCAACTTGGGCGGCGATCCAGCGATCGCGCTCGGTCAGCGGGCGGGCTTCGCCTCGACCGCCAGCGGCCAGGTTGCCACGGGTCTCGCCGCTGGCCGGGATGCGCGCCAGGCAGTAGGGCACCGGTTCGCCGTCGATCATCAGGATGCGCTTGTCGCCGTCCTTGATCTGCGGCAGGTATTCCTGGGCCATGATCTGCTGGGTGCCATGCTGGGTGAGGGTCTCGAGGATCACCGACAGGTTGGGGTCGTCCTTGCGGTGGCGGAACACCGAGGCACCGCCCATGCCGTCCAGCGGCTTGAGGATCACGTCGCCACGGCTGTCGGCGAACTCACGCAGGATGTCCACGCGGCGGCTGACCAGCGTGGGCGCCATGCACTGCGGGAACTGGGTGGCGAACAGCTTCTCGTTGCAATCGCGCAGGCTCTGCGGGCGGTTGACCACCAGCACGCCTTCGCGCTCGGCCTGCTCCAGCAGGTAGGTGCTGTAGACGAACTCCATGTCGAAGGGCGGATCCTTGCGCATCAGGACCACATCCAGCTCGCTCAGGGCGCTGTCCTGCTCCTCGCCCAGTTCGAACCAGCGGGCCGGATCGGCGAACACCTTCAGGGGGCGCATCTGGGCCCGGGCCTGGCCCGCGCCCAGGTAGAGGTCGCGCTGCTCCATGTAGAACAGGCTCCAGCCACGTTCCTGGGCCGCCAGCAGCATGGCCAGCGAGCTGTCCTTTTTGTAGGAGATGGACGCGATAGGGTCCATGACAATCCCGAGGCGAACGCTCATGGGGTGGTTCCTCTTGGCGGCGCGGGGCCGCGGTGATTCGAAAGAAAAGTGGCTCAGGGTGGCGCCGGGAGCGCCGATGGTCAAGGGGTTCGGCGGATGGAATGGCTATCCGGAGTGTGCTAAAAGTGCAGCTGCAAGCCTTGAACTACAAGCCTTGAGAAAAACCAGCCATGCGTCGGCGCGCTTTTTCTCGCAGCTTGATGCTTGCAACTGCAGCTAATTCCCACTGGTAGGCAACTATGGAACAACCCCTGAAGGTGATGGTGATCGACGATTCGCGCACGATCCGCCGCACCGCACAGATGTTGCTCGGCGAGGCCGGCTGCGAGGTGATCACCGCCAGTGATGGTTTCGATGCCCTGGCCAAGATCGTCGACCACAAGCCCCAGGTCATCTTCGTCGATGTACTGATGCCTCGCCTGGATGGCTACCAGACCTGCGCGGTGATCAAGCAGAACAGCACCTTCAAGGATACCCCGGTCATCCTGCTGTCCTCGCGCGACGGCCTGTTCGACAAGGCCCGCGGTCGGGTGGTCGGCTCAGACCAGTTCCTGACCAAGCCATTCAGCAAGGAAGAACTGCTCGATGCGATCAGGGCTCATGTGCCCGGTTTCGTCGTGCAAGAACAACACGCACCCTGACACCGCCGCGCCTGGCGGCGTCTTCTTTTCCTTTAAATGGGGAAACAGCATGGCCCGAGTTTTGATCGTCGACGATTCGCCGACAGAGATGTACAGACTGACCGCCTGGCTGGAGAAGCATGGCCACCAGGTGCTCAAGGCCGACAACGGCGCCGATGGCGTGGCCCTGGCCCGTCAGGAGAAACCCGACGCGGTGCTGATGGACATCGTCATGCCGGGCATGAATGGTTTTCAGGCTACCCGTCAGCTGAGCAAGGACCCTGAGACCCGCGCCATTCCGGTGATCGTGGTCACCACCAAGGACCAGGAAACCGACCGGGTCTGGGCCACACGCCAGGGCGCGCGCGACTTCCTGACCAAGCCTGTGGAAGAGGCGGCCCTGATCAGCAAACTCAAAGAAGTGCTCGGGGCTTGACCACCCGCCCCCATGGCGCGTCGCTGACCGCCTTCGAGCTGTTGCTGGACATCGACCGGCGTTGTCGCCTGTTGGTAGCGGACCAGCCCTTGCAAGACACCCGCTTGCAGCAATGGAGCGGCATTGGGTTTCGCATTGCCGGGCAGTGGTTCGTGGCCCCCATGGGCGAAGTCGCCGAGGTCCTGCATGAGCCGCGCACTAGCCGGGTCCCCGGCGTGCAGCCCTGGGTCTGCGGTGTGGCCAATCTGCGTGGCCGGCTGCTGCCGGTTATGGACTTGAGCGCCTTCTTCGGCCTAGGCCCTGCGGCGGCGGGCAAGCAGCGGCGTGTGTTGGTGCTGGACCACGAAGAACTGTTCGCCGGCCTATTGGTGGACGAAGTCCTGGGCCTTCAACACTTTGCCCTGAGCAGTCTGGAGCTGTCGCCACCGCAGCCCTTGCTGCGTGCCGCGGCGCCCTTCGTCCAGGGGCATTTTCCCCGTGAGCGCAACTGGGCGATCTTCAGCCCGTTCGCCCTGGCCCAGGCGCCAGGCTTTCTCGACGTGGCGTTGTAGAGGATGCTTCGACCGTGAACAAACCCGCCACCCCCGTCGCTCCGGTTGCCGAAAGCCAGCGCAGCCGCAGTATTGCGCAGATCACCGCACTGTTTTTGGTGCTCATCCTGGCGATCATCCTGCTGTTCGCCAACTTCGCGTACCTCAATACCCAGTCCAACTACGACAAACAGTACATCGGCCACGCCGGCGAGTTGCGCGTGCTGTCCCAGCGCATCGCCAAGAACGCCACCGAAGCGGCGGCCGGCAAGGCCCTGGCGTTCAAGCTGCTGTCCGATGCGCGCAATGACTTCGAGCGGCGCTGGCGTTATCTGCGCGAGGGCGACAAGGCCACCGGGCTGCCGCCGGCGCCGCTGACCGTGCGGGACGAGATGGACGCGGTCCGTCAGGACTGGGACAACCTGCGCAAGAATACCGACACCATCCTGGCCAGCGAGCAGACCGTGCTGTCGCTGCACCAAGTGGCGGCAACGCTGGCCGAGACCGTGCCTCAGTTGCAGGTCGAATACGAAAAAGTAGTGGAGATCCTCCTGCAGAGCGGAGCGCCGGCGAGCCAGGTGGCGGTGGCCCAGCGTCAGTTGCTGTTGGCCGAGCGCATTCTGGGTTCGGTCAACACCGTGCTGGCCGGTGATGACACCTCGGTACAGGCCGCCGATGCCTTTGGCCGCGACGCCAGCCGTTTCGGCCAGGTGCTCGAAGGCATGCTTGGCGGCAACCCGGCGATTCACGTGACCAAGGTCGAGGACGCCGATGCTCGCGCCCGCCTCGCGGAGATCGCCGAACTGTTCCAGTTCGTCTCCGGGTCCGTGGACGAGATCCTCGAAACGTCGCCTGAACTGCTGCGCGTGCGCGAGGCGGCCGGCAATATCTTCAGTCTGTCGCAAACCTTGCTCGATGAAGCCTCGCACCTAGCCAACAGCTTCGAGAACCTGGCCAGCGGGCGCACCCTGGCTACTGTCGGTGGCTATCTGCTGGGGTTGGTGGCGCTGGCTTCGATCATCCTCATCGGCCTGGTGATGGTGCGCGCCACCCACCGCCAGTTGCGCGAGACCGCCGAGAAGAACGAGCGCAACCAGCAAGCGATCATGCGTTTGCTGGACGAGATCGAGGAGCTGGCCGATGGCGACCTCACCGTCACGGTGTCGGTCACTGAGGACTTCACCGGCGCCATTGCCGATTCGATCAACTATTCGGTCGACCAGTTGCGCGACCTGGTGGCCACCATCAACCACAGTGCCGAGCAGGTCGCCGCCGCCGTGCAGGACACCCAGAACACAGCGCGCCAGCTGGCCAAGGCCTCCGAACACCAGGCCGAGCAGATCAGCGAGGCGTCCCTGGCGGTGGGCGACATGGTCGAGTCGATCGACCGTGTGTCCTCCCACGCCTACGAATCGGCCAAGGTGGCCGAGCGTTCGGTGGCCATTGCCAACAAGGGCAACGAGGTGGTGCACAACACCATCCACGGCATGGACAACATCCGCGAGCAGATCCAGGACACCGCCAAGCGGATCAAACGCCTGGGCGAGTCTTCCCAAGAAATCGGCGATATCGTCAGCCTGATCGACGACATTGCCGACCAGACCAACATCCTTGCGCTCAATGCCGCGATCCAGGCCTCCCTCGCTGGCGAGGCCGGGCGTGGTTTTGCGGTGGTCGCCGACGAAGTGCAGCGCCTGGCCGAGCGCTCCTCGTCGGCTACTCGGCAAATCGAGGCGCTGGTGCGGACCATCCAGGTCGACACCAACGAGGCGGTGATCTCCATGGAGCAAACCACCGCCGAGGTGGTGCGCGGTGCGCGCCTGGCCCAGGACGCCGGGGTGGCGCTGGCCGAGATCGAAGGCGTATCGCAGACCCTCGCCGAGCTGATCCACAGCATCTCCGACGCAGCCCAGTTGCAAACCTCCTCGGCCGGGCAGATCTCCCACACCATGGCGGTGATCCAGCAGATCACCGCCCAGACCTCGGCCGGTTCCAGCGCCACCGCCGACAGCATCCGCCACTTGGCGCGCATGGCCAGCGAGATGCGTCGTTCGGTCTCCGGTTTTACCCTGCCGGCACCCGCCGAGCGGCGTTGAGGAGCGACAGATGGCTGCTTCAGCAGTGAGCCCCGAGCGCCACGACACCGTCGCCCTGGCGTGGGTCAAGGCGCCGATCCTCGATTGCCTGGGCCAGGCCCGCCAGGCCCTGGAGCGATTCGCCAGCGAACCGGGCGATCCGGCGATGCTGGCTTTCTTCGTCGACAACCTGCATCAGGTCCAGGGTTGCCTGCGCATGCTCGAACTGCGCGGTGCAGCGCACCTGGCCGAGGAGCTGGAGCTGCTGGGCCGGGCCATGGCCGATGGTCAGGTCAGCCCCCGAGGCGATTGTCTGGGTGCGCTGTTCCGCGGGCTCGAGCAATTGCCGCCGTATCTGGAACGGCTGCGCGGCTCGCGACACGACCTGCCGTTGGTGGTGGTGCCATTGCTCAACCAACTGCGCGGCTGCCGTGGCGTCGAGCCGTTGCCCCAGGGCAGCCTGGTCGGCGGCGTGGCGCAGCGTCTGGCTGGGGCGGCGGACCTGGCGGATTTGGACCTGTCCTTGGGCAACTGGCGCGAACATTTGCAGGCCGGCCATGGACGCGACGCCCTGCGCTCGGTGGTGACGGCACTGTGCGATGACCTGATGCGCATCAAGGACCGACTCGATCAGTACATGCGCGGCGATCGTGAGCAGCGTGAGCAACTTGAGGCCCTGCTGGCGCCGTTGCGCCAGGTCGCCGATACCTTGGCGGTGCTCGCCTTCCAGCAGCCGCGTCGGGTGATCATCGACCAAGTACTGGTGCTGCAGGCCCTGGCCCAAGGCGAGCAGGCGGTGGACGACGCCGTGCTGATGGATGTGGCCGGCGCCCTGCTGTACGTGGAGGCCACCCTTAATGGGATGGTCGGCCCGCTGGAGGAGACCGGCCAAGGCGGCCTGCCGGGCGCGGACCTGACGGAGATCCGCCAGCTGGTACTCAATGAGTCCCTGGCGGTGCTGCAACAGGCCAAGGACTTGATCGGCGATTGCCTGGAGTCGGGCTGGCCGGCAGAACGCTTGCAGCCGCTGCCGGGGCTTTTGCACCAGATCCGTGGCGCGCTGACGATGCTCATGTGGCCGGAGGCCGCCGAGGTGTTCGGTGGCTGCGCAGGTTATGTGCAGGGTTGGCTGTCGCATCTGGAGCAGCCGCCACCTGCAGACGAGCTGGCGCATCTGGCCGAAGCCTTGAGCGCTGGCGAGTGCTATGTGCAATGGCGGGTGGCCGATCCGCTGGTCGATGCCCAACCATTCATCGACAGGGCGCGGGCCAGCCTGGCGGCGCTGGGTGTGTCGTGCGGGCAGGCCGAGGCTCGCGTCGAGTTCGAAGCGGTCGATGAAGAATTGCGGGATGTCTTCCTCGAAGAGGCCGGCGAGCTGCTTCCGGAAATCGAACGCCACTGGCTGCGTTGGCGCGCCGACAATGCCTTGCGCGAGGCTCTGGTCGAGGTGCGCCGAGCCCTGCATACACTCAAAGGCAGTGGTCGCATGGTCCATGCCGAGGCGCTGGCCGAGCTTGCCTGGGGCGCCGAGCACTTGCTCAACCGTGTACTGGAAGGGCGGATCACCCTTGGCGCCGAAGGGGTGCTGGCCCTGCAACAGGTGTTCGTCCGGCTCCCGGACTTGCTCGCCGACTTCGCGGTGGGCCATCTGCCGTCGCGGGTCGAGGTCGAGCCGTTAGCCGGCCACTTGCATCATCTGGCGATCAATGATGTGTCGGCGCCGGCGCAGGTCGACGGGCTCGACCCACAATTGTTGGCGATCTTCGGCAACGAGGCCCAAGGCCATCTCGCCAGTCTGGAGACGTTCCTGCGCGATGCCGATGGCCATGGCACGCCCGTCAACGACAGCCTGCAGCGCGCACTGCATACCTTGAAGGGCAGCGCGGCGATGGCGGGCGTCATGCCGATCGCCGAGCTGGCCACCGCCTTCGATCGGCTGGTGCGTGAGTACAAAGGCCACGAACTGCCCTTGCAGGCGGCGGAGCTGGAGTGGCTGGAGGCGGCCCGCGCCTTGTTCCACCTCGGCCTTGCGCAACTGGGTAGCACGCCGTTGGCCCCTATCCCGGGGGCGGCGCAGTTGATCGAGGAGGTCGGGCAGTCGGTGGATGTGCGCCTGGCCTTCCTGCAGCAGGACCCACAGCACAGCCATCGACCCAAACGCGATCCGCAGCGAATCGCCGCGTTCCTGACCCAGGGCATGGATATCCTGCTCGAGGCCGAGGCGCTGCTGTCGCGTTGGCAGGCGCAACCCGGCGACCGCTCGGTCTTGGAAACGCTGCTGGACGAGTTGACCACCCTCGGCCAGTCGGCGTATCTGGCCGAGTTGTGGCAGGTGGATGAAGTCTGCGAGGCGTTGCTTGACCTGTATGGCGCGGTGGAAGAGGGCAGTCTGGCCGCCAGCCCGCGATTCTTTGCCCTGGCCCAGCAGGCCCATGAGGCGCTGCTCGACATGTTCGACGAGATAGCTGCCGGCCAGGCGCTCAGCGCCCGCGTCGATTGCATCGCGGCCATGCGCGGCCTGTTGGACGACGCCCTGGACCCCGGGATCATGGGCGTGGTGGGCCAGGATGCGGTGGCACCGCTGGCGGTCTACACGACAGCGAACGATCCTGCATTGGTGCAACTGTTCCTCGACGAGGCGGGCGATATCCTCGATGGCGCCGACCAGGCATTGGCGCAATGGGCTCAGGACCCGGACAACCACTCGGCACTGTCGACCCTGCAGCACGACCTCCAGACCCTCAAAGGCGGTGCGCAGATGGCTGGCGTGGGTGCGGTGGAGGTGTTGGCCCACGCGCTGGTCGCGCTTTACGAGGGCCTGGTGGATCGCCGCCTGGGGGCTACTGCCGAGCTGCTCGATCTGTTGCGGCGCGGCCACCAGACCCTCGGGCAGATGCTGCACGCGCTACGCGAAGGGCAGGCGCCGGCTTCGGCAACGGCGCTCCTGGGCGAGCTGCGCGAGTACCGCCATGCCCCACCTGCGCCTGCTGCCGTCGAGGCAGCGGCGGACGAAGCCCAACGCTCGAGCGATAACGAACTGCTCGAGGTCTTTCTCGAAGAAAGTTCGGATATCGTCGAAAGCGCCGCTGCGGCCCTGGCGCGCTGGCAGGCCGATCCGCGTAACAGCGTCGAGGTGGAGAACCTGCTGCGTGATCTGCATACCCTCAAGGGGGGCGCGCGGATGGTCGAGATCGCCGCTATCGGCGATCTGGCCCATGAACTGGAATTCTTGTACGAACTGCTCGCCGCCGGCCGCTTGCCGCCGAGCCCGGCGCTGTTCTCCTTGCTGCAAAACTGCCATGACCGTCTGGCACACATGCTCGACGCCGTGCGCCTCGGTCAGCCCCTGCACGCAGCCACGGCGCTGATCGACTATATCCGCAATTTCAGCAGTGCCGCGTTGACCGACAGCGCGGCCGGCCAGGTCCCGGTCGAAGCGCCGTCGCCGGAGGCGCCGGCCGCCGCGCCGGAGCGCGCGCCGGGCGACATGGTCAAGGTGGACGCCGAGCTGCTGGACGATTTGGGCAACCTGGCCAGTGAGCACTCTGTTATTCGCGGGCGCATCGAGCAGCAAGTCAACGATGCCCAATTCGCCCTCAACGAGATGGAAACAACGCTCGAGCGCATGCGCGACCAGCTGCTGCGCCTGGATATCGAGACCCAGGGACGGATGTCCAGCCGCTACCAGGCCGAGGGCGATGCGTACGAGGATTTCGACCCACTGGAGATGGACCGCCATTCCCAGTTGCAGCAGTTGTCCCAGGCGTTGTTCGAGTCGGCTTCGGACCTGCTCGACCTCAAGGAAACCCTCGCACAGCGTGCCCAGGAAGCCTACAGCCTGCTCCAGCAGCAGGCGCGGGTGAACAGTCAATTGCAAGAAGGTCTCACGGCCACCTTGATGGTGCCCTTCGAACGCTTGGTACCGCGCCTGCAGCGGGTGGTCCGCCAGGTGGCCAGCGAGCTGGGCAAGCAGGTCGAACTGGTGGTGGGCAACGCCGAGGGCGAGCTGGACCGCAGCGTGCTCGAGCGCATGGTGGCGCCTCTGGAGCACATGCTGCGCAACGCCGTGGACCACGGCCTGGAGTCGCGCGAAGCGCGTCTGGCGGCGGGCAAGCCGGAGCAGGGCACCATCCATCTGAACTTGCTGCACGAAGGCGCCGATATCGTCATCGAGATGAGCGACGACGGGGCCGGAGTGCCCCTGGAGGCGGTGCGCAACAAGGCCATCAAGCGTGGCCTGCTGGACCCGCAAGCATACTTGAGCGATCACGAGATCCTGCAATTCATCCTGCGTCCGGGCTTCTCTACCGCTGAGAAGATCACCCAGATCTCTGGCCGGGGTCTGGGGATGGACGTGGTGCATGAGGAGGTCAAGCAGTTGGGCGGCTCGATGAGCATCGAGTCGAGCCCGGGCAAAGGCGCGCGATTCTTGATCCGCTTGCCGTTCACCGTGTCGGTGAACCGAGCGCTGATGGTGCACCTGGGCGAGGAGCAGTACGCAATCCCGCTCAATACCATCGAAGGCATCGTGCGCGTGCCGCCCGCTGAGCTTGAGGCTTGTTACCAGCTGAGCGCACCGCGCTATGCCTATGCCGGTCACGAGTACGACCTGCGCTATCTCGGGGAGGTGCTCCAGGGCGGTGTGCCTCGGCCAAGTCTGCTGGGGCAAAGCGTGCCATTGCCTGTGTTGCTGGTGCATTCCCAGGAGCAGTCGTTCGCCATCCAGGTGGACAGCCTGTCGCCAAGCCGAGAGATCGTGGTCAAGAGCCTGGGGCCGCAGTTCGCGGCGGTGCCTGGG
Organism: Pseudomonas guariconensis; assembly: GCF_040822035.1. Lineage (NCBI taxonomy): Bacteria > Pseudomonadati > Pseudomonadota > Gammaproteobacteria > Pseudomonadales > Pseudomonadaceae > Pseudomonas > Pseudomonas guariconensis. The sequence continues at coordinate 472,481 of NZ_CP162012.1, forward strand.
CTGTCCGGCGCGACCTTGCTGGGGGATGGCCGGGTAGTGCTGATTCTCGATTTGCTCGGCCAGTTGCGCGGGCAGCAGCGGCGTCTGGCGCGCCTGCCGGGTGGCTACGGGGGGGCGCGTCCGGTGTTTGGCCCGGCACCGCGTCAGCGTCTGCTGGTGATGGTGGTGGACGACTCGGTCACCGTGCGCAAAGTCACCAGTCGTCTACTGGAGCGCCACGGTATGAGTGTGCTGACGGCCAAGGACGGTGTGGATGCCATGGCCTTGCTGGAGGAGCACCGCCCCGATGTGCTGCTGCTGGACATCGAGATGCCGCGCATGGACGGCTTCGAGGTGGCCACGCGCATCCGCCGCGATGTCCGTCTGAAGGATCTGCCCATCATCATGATCACCTCGCGTACCGGCCAGAAACACCGCGACAGGGCCATGGCCATCGGCGTCAACGACTACTTGGGCAAGCCTTATCAGGAGTCGGTCCTGTTGCAGAGCATCGCCCATTGGAGCCAACCCCATGCTTGAATACATCGCCGGCCAGCGCAGCAGCCTGACCGGTCTGCTACTGCCTTTGAGCGACCGCACCCTGGTGCTGCCCAATGTGGCGGTGGCCGAGCTGATCGGCCAGCGCACCTTCGCCTGCCAGGCGGGCGACCCGGCCTGGCACCTGGGCTGGATCGACTGGCGTCAGCAGCGCTTGCCGCTGATCGGCCTGGAGGCCGCCTGTGGCGGCGAGACCGTTTGTGGCGAGCGGGCACGGGTGGTGGTGCTCAACGCGCTGGGCGATACCGGCCTGCGCTACCTGGCGTTGCTACTGCAGGACATCCCACGCTCCTGCAAGCTGGACAGCCAGCTCAACTATGTGGATGTCCCCTTGGCGAGCCTGGAGCTGGCGGCGGTGCAGGTTGGCGAGCAGGTGGCGCGGGTACCTGACTTGGCGGCGCTGGAGCGCATGGTGCGTGACGCGGATCTTCACTAGCTTCAAGTTGTAAGCTTCAAGCGGCAAGCTAGCTGTGTCGGGGTCGTCCCCGTGCTTTGCTTGAGGCTTACAGCTTGAAACTTGAAGCTGTCAGGGAGGTCAGTGTTTGCATGTATTACGGTGAACGCTTCAACGCCTGGACGCACCTGGTCGGTGCCGTGCTGGCCTGTATCGGTGCCATCTGGCTGATCGTCGTGGCCGGATTGCAGGGCGATCCGTGGAAGATCGTCAGCTTTTCCATCTACGGCAGCACTCTCCTGCTGCTCTACAGCATCTCAACGCTCTACCACAGCACCCGTGGGCGGGCGAAGGTGATCATGCGCAAGCTCGATCACCTGTCGATCTACCTGCTCATCGCCGGCAGCTACACGCCGTTCTGTCTGGTCAGCCTGCGCGGCCCCTGGGGCTGGAGCCTGTTCGGCGTGGTCTGGGGCCTGGCCTTGATCGGCATGCTCCAGGAGATCAAGCCGCGCTCCGAGGCGCGGGTGCTGTCGATCATCATCTATGCGGTGATGGGCTGGATCGTCCTGGTGGCGGTCAAGCCGTTGCTGCAGAGCCTGGGCGGCGCCGGCTTCGCCTGGCTGGCGGCCGGCGGTGCGTTCTACACCATCGGCATCCTGTTCTTCGCCTTCGACAGCCGCTTTCGCCATTGGCATGGCATCTGGCACCTGTTCGTCATCGCCGGCAGTCTCATGCACTTCGTCGCGGTGTTCTTCTACGTGCGTTAGAAGTCGCCCCACAGCTGCTGGGCCACCGACAGCGCCACGACCGGCGCGGTCTCGGTGCGCAGTACCCGTGGGCCAAGGCGTGCGGCGTGGAAGCCGGCGGCCTTGGCCTGGTCGACTTCGGCGTCGCTCAAGCCGCCTTCGGGGCCGATCAGGAATGCCAGGCGGCCGGGGTGTGCATGGCTGGTCAGCGGTTCAGCGACCGGGTGCAGCACCAGCTTGAGGTCGGCCTCGGTATCCTTGAGCCATTCGGCCAGGGTCACCGGCGGGTGGATCACCGGCAGCGTCGAGCGGCCGCACTGTTCGCACGCGCTGATCGCCACTTGCCGCCAATGGGCCAGGCGCTTGTCGGCGCGTTCGTCCTTCAGGCGCACTTCGCAGCGTTCGCTGACGATTGGCGTGATCGCGTTGGCGCCAAGCTCGGTGGCCTTCTGGATCGCCCAGTCCATCCGCTCGCCGCGGGACAGGCCCTGGCCCAGGTGGACATGCAATGGGGACTCGGCCTGGCCGGGCAAGGCCTGGTCCAGGGTGACGCGCACGGATTTCTTGCCGACGTCGAGCAACTGGCCACGAAACTCCTGGCCACTGCCGTCGAACAGTTGCACAGCGTCTCCGGGCGCCATGCGCAGCACGCGGCCAATGTAGTGGGCCTGGGCTTCGGGCAACTCGTGCTCGCCGAGGCTCAGGGGGGCGTCGATGAAGAAGCGGGACAGTCTCATGGCTTTGCTCAGGAAATGAAATGGACATCGTCCCCGTGGAAGTGGCGTTGGGCCGCTGCGATTTACTGGCGAATGCGAGGGGAAATCCTCGATCCGCATTCGCAGATGAACCCGCTTCCACAGGGGGCGAGGCGAGCCTCAGGGTTAGCCCGGATCGCGGAAGTCGGGGTGGAAGTTGGCCGGCACCGCCACGCTGACGCTGTCGCGGGTGGCGATGTCGATGCCTTCGCTGGCCACTTCGGCGAGGAAGTCGATCTGCTCCGGGGTGATCACGTAGGGCGGCAGGAAATACACCACGCTGCCCAGCGGTCGCAGCAGCGCGCCGCGGGTCAGGGCGTGTTCGAAGACCTTCAGGCCGCGCCGCTCCTGCCAGGGGTAGGCAGTCTTGCTGGTTTTGTCCTGGACCATCTCGATGGCCAGGGCCATACCGGTCTGGCGGATCTCGGCGACATGGGCGTGGTCGGCCAGGTGCGCAGTGGCGCTGGCCATGCGTGCCGACAGGGCCTTGTTGGCCTCGATCACGTTGTCTTGCTCGAAGATGTCCAGCGTCGCCAGGGCCGCGGCGCAGGCCAGCGGGTTGCCCGTGTAGCTGTGCGAATGGAGGAACGCCCGCAGGGTCGGGTAATCGTCGTAGAACGCTTGGTAGACATCATCGGTGGTCAGGCAAGCGGCCAGCGGCAGGTATCCGCCGGTCAGGGCCTTGGATAGGCACAGGAAGTCCGGGCGGATCCCGGCCTGTTCGCAGGCGAACATCGTCCCTGTGCGGCCGAAGCCTACGGCGATTTCGTCGTGGATCAGGTGCACACCATAGCGGTCGCAGGCCTCGCGCAGCAGCTTGAGGTATACCGGGTGGTACATGCGCATTCCGCCAGCGCCCTGGATCAGCGGTTCGACGATCACAGCGGCGATGCTGGCGTGGTGCTCGGCCAGGGTCTGTTCCATGAGCGCGAACATGTTGCGTGAGTGCTCTTCCCAGCCCATGCCTTCGGGGCGCAGGTAGCAGTCCGGGCTCGGCACCTTGATGGTGTCGAGCAGCAACGCCTTGTAGGTCTCGGTGAACAGCGGCACGTCGCCCACCGACATGGCGGCGATGGTTTCTCCGTGATAGCTGTTGGTCAGGGTGACGAAGCGCTTCTTGTTCACCTGGCCTTTGTTCTGCCAGTAGTGGAAGCTCATCTTCAGCGCCACTTCGATGCACGACGAGCCGTTGTCGGCATAAAACACCCGGTCCAGCCCCGCCGGTGTCATGGCCACCAGGCGTTCGGACAGCTCGATTACCGGCTGGTGGCTGAAGCCGGCCAGGATCACGTGCTCGAGCTGATCGACCTGGTCCTTGATGCGCTGGTTGATGCGCGGATTGGCGTGGCCGAACACATTGACCCACCAAGAACTGACGGCGTCCAGGTAGCGCTTGCCTTCGAAGTCCTCCAGCCACACGCCTTCACCACGGCGGATCGGAATCAGCGGCAGCTGCTCGTGGTCTTTCATCTGGGTGCAGGGGTGCCAGAGGACCTTTAGGTCACGTTGCATCCACTGTTGGTTGAGGCCCATGGGCAGATCTCCTGGCGGGGCGTGCTGAGGCCGACAAGCCTAAGCAATGGGGCCGCGCAGGACAACCGACGCGCAGCGCGTGATTGCGTCGAAAATTAAATTTCCTGTGCTGGCAAGCACTTGATGTCACTACGCTGGCAGGGTCTGGAGACCTGACGTATTCTTAACGCATCTCGTCCCAGGGGCACTCTCCCCCTCTTTTCTGTCACTTCTGATCCGGAGTTCGCCAACATGGCTGCTGCTTGGGTGCGCCTGTGCGCGTTGGTATTGATTGGTGTCTCCAGCGGTGCCGCGCTGGCCAAGGACACGAGCCCCACGGCGATCGTCGTGGGTGGGGGCCTGGCAGGCCTGACCGCGGCCTATGAACTGCAGAACAAAGGCTGGCAGGTCACGCTGCTGGAGGCCAAGTCCGGCATGGGCGGCCGTTCGGGCCTGGCCACCAGCGAGTGGATCGGCAACGGCAAGAGCCAGCCGGTGCTCAACCAGTACCTGGACCGTTTCAAGCTTGAAACACTGCCCGCGCCTGAATTCGTACGCACCCCCGGCTACCTGATCGACGGCGAGTATTTCAGCGCCAGCGATCTGGCCACCAAGCAACCGGCCACCGCCGATGCGCTCAAGCGTTACGAGAAGACCCTCGATGATCTGGCCCGTTCGATCGAGGACCCGCTGAACCCGGCCGCCACCAGCACCTTGTTTGCCCTCGACCAGATGAACGTCTCCACCTGGCTGGACAAACTGCAACTGCCTGCCACGGCACGGCAATTGATCAACCAGCAGATCCGCACCCGTTACGACGAGCCGTCGCGTCTGTCGCTGCTCTATTTCGCCCAGCAGAACCGGGTCTACCGCGGTATCAGTGATCGTGACCTGCGCGCTGCCCGCCTGCCAGGCGGCAGCCCGGTGCTGGCGCAGGCCTTCGTCAAGCAACTCAAGACCATCAAGACCAGCTCGCCGGTCACCTCGATCGTCCAGGACAGCAAAGGCGTGACGGTCAAGGTCGGCAGCGTCGGCTACCAGGCCGATTATTTGGTCATGGCCGTGCCGCTGCGCGCCCTGGCGAAGATCCAGATGACTCCGGGGCTGGACAGCCAGCACCTGGCGGCCTTGAAAGGCACCAACTACGGTTGGCGCGACCAGATGATGCTCAAGTTCAAGAAACCCGTCTGGGAAAGCCGTGCGCGCATGTCCGGCGAAATCTTCAGCAATGCCGGCCTTGGCATGTTGTGGATCGAGCCGGCGCTCAAAGGCGGCGCGAATGTGGTGATCAACCTCTCGGGGGACAATGCCCGACTGCTGCAGGCCTTTGGCGACAAGCAGATGGTCGATCAGGTGCTGATTCGACTGCACGCGTTCTATCCGCAGGCCCGGGGCGCGTTCACCGGCTACGAAGTGCGCCGCTACAGCACCGACGCCGGTACTGGCGGCGCCTATCTGGCCTATGGCCCAGGCCAGATCAGCAAGTACTGGCGTCTGTGGGAGCGTCCGGTGCAACGCATAGCCTTCGCCGGCGAGCACACCGATGCACTCTACCCTGGCACCCTGGAAGGCGCGCTGCGCAGCGGCCAGCGTGCTGCCAGCCAGGTGCAGGACCTGGCGGCCGGCAAGTCGTTCGATCCGGCCAAGGCTGCACCGGTTGCCGCCGCCGCCGCAGCGGGCGCGGTTGCCGCCAAGGACAAGGGTGGATTCTTCTCCAACCTGTTCGGCGGATCGTCCGGCAAGGCACCTGCCAAGGCGGACGCGGTGAAGGCAGAGGAAGCCAAGCAGGACAAGCCAGGCTTCTTCTCGCGCCTGTTCGGTGGCGGCGACAAGCCCCAGGCCAAAGCTGCGCCGATCGCCAAGGCTGACGAGGTCGCACCGGTGGTAGCGCCGGAACCTGAGCCTGCCCCAGCGCCAGTGGCCAAGGAGGAGCCCGTCAAGCCAGCGGCGAGCAAGGTTGCACCTGCCAAGCCCGCCCAGGCCCACAAGCCGTCCGCCAAACAGGCCCACAAGCCCGCGCCGGTGAAAAAGGCCACGGCCAAATCCGAGCCTGTGAAAAAACCACTGGCCAATACCCAGGCCAAGGCTGGCTGAGGACTCGGGCCCCTCGCGGTGAGCCGCTTCTTTTCGGGTAAACCCGCTCCCATTCGGATTGCGTTGTTTTAGGACATTGCAACCGATTGCGAGCGGGTTTACACCGCACTACGACAACCCGCCGCTGAACATCTATCGTTAATGTTTTCTTAATAGGAAACTTCCAAAATACCTATCGTATTTGTCGATAATCCCAAGCGAATTTTTCCGCTTTCTTTCGATACGTTACGCGTTAGTCTGTGCACAGCTTTCACGGAGAATCACGCCAACATGCAACTGCGCAACTCTGCTTCTCGCTACGGCCTGGTCAGTATCGTCATGCATTGGGGCGTGGCCCTGGCGGTCTTCGGGTTGTTCGGCCTCGGCCTGTGGATGGTCGGCCTGGACTACTACAGCCCCTGGCGCAAGTCCGCGCCCGATTTGCACAAGAGCATCGGCCTGGTGCTGTTGGCGGTGATGGTGCTGCGTGTACTTTGGCGTTTCGTCAGCCCGCCACCGCCGGCACCTGCCAACCATGGCGCATTCACCCGCCTGGCCGCGAAGCTTGGCCATGCGGTGCTGTACCTTGGGCTGTTCGCCGTGATGATTGCCGGGTACCTGATTTCCACCGCTGATGGGGTGGGCATCCCGGTATTCGACTGGTTCGAGGTTCCGGCGCTGGTCAGTGACCTGCCCGATCAGGCGGATACCGCCGGAGCCATTCACCTCTACCTGGCCTGGGGGCTGGTGATTTTTGCCATCCTGCATGCCTTGGCAGCTCTGAAACACCATTTCATCGACCGTGACGCGACCCTGAGCCGTATGCTGGGCCGCAAAGCTTGACTCTCTACCTCAATTGCATAGGAAGGAAGTAAGGATGTTCAAAAAGACTTTTGCCGCACTGGCGCTCGGTACCGCACTGCTCTCCGCCGGCCAGGCCATGGCTGCCGAGTACAAGATCGACAAGGAAGGCCAGCACGCGTTCGTCGACTGGAAGATCAGCCACCTGGGTTACAGCTTCATCCACGGTACCTTCAAGGACTTCGACGGCAACTTCACTTGGGACAGCGCCAAGCCTGAGGCCAGCAAGATCGCCGTCAATCTGAAGACCGCGAGCCTGTGGTCGAACCACGCCGAGCGTGACAAGCACATCGCCAGCGCTGACTTCCTGGACGTTAAGAAGTACCCGGAAGCCAAGTTCGTCTCCACCAGCGTCAAGTCGACCGGTGAAAAGACCGCTGACGTGACCGGCGATCTGACCATGCACGGCGTGACCAAACCTGTCACCTTCAAGGCAACCTTCAATGGCGAAGGCAAGGATCCATGGGGCGGCGAGCGTGCCGGCTTCAACGCCACCACCACGCTGAACCTGAACGACTTCGGCATCAAAGGCCCAGGCCCGTCCTCCCAGACCCTGGACCTGGACATCAGCGTCGAAGGCGTGAAGCAGAAGTAATTCGCTTTGCCCTGACGAAAAACGCCGCCCATTGGGCGGCGTTTTCGTTTGCGCGAGTGCTGGCTCAGCCCTTGCGGGTCAGCAAAGCAGGACGCTCACCGCGTGGGCGGCTCGGCAAGTCATCGAGTTGCTCCGGTGTCGGATAGCGATCGAGCTTGGACTCCTTGCGGATGATCACCGGCTGATGGGTTTCACGCGGGCTGCGAACGGCTGGCTCTTGGCGGGAGAAGTCGTCACGGCTCGAGGAGCGGTTGCGGCCGCCGCCATTATTGTCGCGGCGTGCACCGCCGTTGTTGTTGCGGGTGCGTTTCTCGCCGGAACCTTGCCCCTGGCTCTGACCTTGGCCTTTGCGCTGGCCGCCGCCATTGTTGCGTGGCTGGCCGCTGCCGTTGCGTTGGCCCTGCCCTTGGCCTTGACCCTGGCCGCCGCCTGGACGACGGTTACGGCCTTGGTTCTTGGCGTTTTGGTAGGGGCTGACGTAGTCGGCGCGGTTGCCGAAGTTGTCGATGTCGTCGTCCAGGAATTCTTCTGGATCACGGTCCACCGGAACCGACGGCATGCCGCTCTGGCCTTGGGCCGCTTGCTGCTGGCGGGGTTTCTTGTTGCGCGACTTGCGCTGTTGCTGGGATTTCTCGCCGGACTTTTCCTGTTCGGCTGGCTTCTCGGCGGCGTGCTGCTTGGCCTTGCCTTTATCCTTGCCTTTGTCCTTGCGACCGCCGCTGCCGTCCTTGCTGCCTTCGGCGCGCTGCTGATTGCGGCCACCACGACCGTTGTTCTGCGGACGTTCGCGCACTTCCGGCTTCTCGGCTTCCACCTGGCTTGGGTCGAAGCCCATCAGGTCGCCGTCCGGGATCTTCTGCTTGGTGACCCGCTCGATGCTCTTGAGCAGTTTTTCTTCATCCGGCGCGACCATGGAGATGGCTTCGCCCGAACGGCCCGCTCGACCGGTACGGCCGATGCGGTGGACGTAGTCTTCCTCGACATTAGGCAGCTCGAAGTTGACCACGTGAGGCAGTTGGTCGATATCCAGGCCGCGGGCGGCGATATCGGTGGCGACCAGCACGCGCACGGTGTTGGCCTTGAAGTCGGCCAGGGCCTTGGTGCGGGCGTTCTGGCTCTTGTTGCCGTGAATCGCGGCAGCGCTCAGGCCGTGCTTTTCCAGGTACTCGGCCAGGCGGTTGGCGCCATGCTTGGTACGGGTGAATACCAGCACCTGCTCCCAGGCGCCGAGGGTGATCAGGTGGGCCAGCAGGGCACGCTTGTGGCTAGCCGGCAGGCGATAGACACGTTGCTCGATACGCTCGACCGTGGTGTTCGGCGGCGTGACTTCGATGCGCTCGGGGTTGTGCAGCAGCTTGTCGGCAAGGTCAGTGATGTCCTTGGAGAAGGTCGCCGAGAACAGCAGGTTCTGACGTTTGGCCGGCAGGCGGGAAAGGACTTTCTTGACGTCATGGATGAAGCCCATGTCGAGCATGCGGTCGGCTTCGTCGAGCACCAGGATTTCCACATGGGACAGGTCCACGCTGCCTTGGCCGGCCAGATCGAGCAGGCGGCCCGGGCAGGCGACCAGGACATCGACGCCCTTGGCCATGGCCTGGATCTGCGGATTCATGCCGACGCCGCCAAAGATGCAGGCGCTGATCAGGTTCAGATCACGGGCATAAACCTTGAAGCTGTCGTGTACCTGAGCTGCCAGCTCGCGGGTCGGGGTCAGCACCAGTACGCGAGGCTGACGCGGGCCGTGGCGCTGGGACTTGTCAGGGTGGCCACCGGGAAACAGACGCTCGAGGATCGGCAGTGCAAAACCGCCGGTTTTACCAGTACCTGTCTGGGCAGCGACCATCAGGTCGCGACCTTGCAACACGGCGGGAATGGCCCGCTGTTGCACCGGAGTGGGCTGGGTATAGCCCGCAGCCTCGATAGCGCGGACAAGAGCCTCGGAGAGACCGAGGGAAGCAAAGGACATGGGCAATCCTGTTCTCGTGGGGGCTGGGCCCGATGGGATGATCTGCCTGGCGCGACGGGCATCGGCGAGATGCGATCGCGTCCGGTCCAGCTGGGCATTCACTGCGCATCCGGGAGGCGGCGGGCGGCACTGGGTGCGTTGCCGACGGGTCGAGATGCCTGTTGCGAGGCCGAGCGTCCGGGCGTGAGCCGGGCGGGAAGGCCCGAGTATAACAGAGCTATCGCGCTCTGCTGTGTTCGTGCTGCTCAACGGCGTCAGGAATATTGCCGAGGTCGCTGTCGTAACGGGCATTGATGGCCGCATATGCAGGGTCTTGCTTGAAGCGTCGCAGCTCGTCGGCGAACGCCTGTGCCAAGCGTTCCCTTCCGGGCTTGTTCGCAAGTCCCAGGTATTGAGGGTGTCGGCTGATTACCAAGGGTAGCTCCTGAACCTGTCCCTCGAGCCCCAATTGCCGCCGCAACAGGCGCCCCGCACGGCGGTCTGTCACCAGTAGATCGATGCGCCCGAGCATCAACTTGCCGAAATTCGCCTCATGGGTGGGCGCCGGCTCTCGACGAAACAGGAAGGACTCGCTGAACGCCCGGCTGTAGGTGTAGCCCGGCGAGGTCCCTACGGTAAGGCCCGCAAGGTCTTTCAGGCGTTCGATGGCGTGAGGCCTGGCGTCGGCCTGGAACAGCACGAACTCAACCTCCGAGAGTGCCTCGTCCGGGTAGACCATGAACGGTTTGCGCGAATCGACCTGGAAGATGTCCAGCACACCGTCGGCCGCACCTTGCTCCACCATGGCGAGACAGCGTTTCCAGGGCAGCAGTTGCCAGTCGACATCGATGCCGAGTCGCTTGAGCACTTCGTTGGCGACTTCGTAGTCGATGCCTTTGGGCTGGCCTTCGTGCCAGTAGATATAGGGCGCCCAGTCATCGCTAACCAAGCGCAGGCGCTCCGCCTTGGCAAACGGGCTCAGGCAGACGAGCAGCAGGGCGCAAAGAAGGGGGGTTAAGTCAGGCATGGCGGCAGCGTACGTCCAATGTGTGTCCGAGGCCAGTGAAGCCTGTCGTCAGCCTTTGTCAGGCTTGAGCAGATGATCCCGCACGTCCTGATACTTGCACCCCAAAGACAGACGTAAGCCAGGGTGGTGCAGCAATTGGTGCAGTTGTTCGCTGTTCAGGCGCCCTTGGCGTTGCTGAAGATTTTCCAGTGCCTTGTCCCACCAGGCGAAGGTACAGGCCCGATCGAATTCGTTGGCATAGGGGTAGCAGCCGTACAGCAACTCCCGAGCAAATTGGCGTTGGTGGCGGGGCAGTGTCAGGCTCAGGGCCTTGTATCCCAGGCGATGCAAGGTGGGCGGTTTTGGCAGGCGGTCGTTGACCAGGGCTACGTCGGCCAGGGCGGCCTCGCCCAGAGGGTCATCCCCGTGCTTGTGCAACCAGGCCTGGATCTTGGCGCGGAACAGGTCCTTGCGGCTCCAGTAGTGGTGGATGACGTCGGTGCAGTCGGTCAGCGTCAGCGTGCGATAGGCCGCCACGGCCAGACAGAACTCTTCGAGGGTATAGGCGTTGGGGACGATGGGGTGGAACTCGTCCATCAGCGCGATCGATTGGTCGAGTGCTCCTGAATCCTCTGCCGCAAGGCCGATGACGCCGGAGTTGACCAGGTTCATGTGGTCATCCGCCAGGCCGCGCGCGTGCAGGATGTTGCGCAGGCCTTGGTACAGGTCGGTGTTCGGGTTTTCGCCATAGCGTGCGCAGATGGCGTTGCACAGCAGATGGCCGGGCTTGACGCGACGCAGCAGTTCCATCGGCGATTGGCGGAAGAACGTGTCGGTGTCGATCAGCACCGCCTGGGAATGCTGCTCGAGGGCCTGGCGTAACAGAACATGCTTGCTGCGAAAATGGTAGCCATGGGGTTGGGCCCAGGCCGCGCGCGTGGCATCGCAGATAAGGTGAACGGTGACCGGGAGTTTCGCGTAGGGCGCGGGGTCGTCGGTATGGACCTGGATGTCCAGGGCTTGGCTGCCGGACTCTTTCAGCTGGGCGAGGGCGCTGATGATGCTGAAGCAAGCTTCCTGATGGTAGGTCTTTGCACCGAACGCTAGATAGATGAGCTGAGGTGCCGAGGAAGGCAAAGGCTGCATGGGCGGCTCGCTAACAGGTCTAAGACTGGATGAAAGGTTTTAGCCTAATACCTAAGCCTTAAAGCTGCCTTAAGGACCTGTTAGCGAAATATGTCAGCGCGGCAGCTTCAGGTTGTTCCAGATCGCCAGGCTCGGCTCGGCCTGGTTCAACGTGTAGAAGTGCAGGCCCGGTGCGCCGCCTTGGAGCAACTGCTCGCACATGCGGGTGATCACCTCTTCGCCGAACGCCTGGATGCTGGCGGTGTCGTCGCCATAGGCTTCCAGCTGCTTACGAATCCAGCGGGGGATCTCAGCACCGCAGGCGTCGGAGAAGCGCGCCAGCTTGCTGTAGTTGGTGATCGGCATGATGCCGGGCACGACCGGGATGTCCACACCCATCTTCTGCACGCGCTCTACGAAATAGAAGTAGCTCTCGGCATTGAAGAAGTACTGGGTGATGGCGCTGTTTGCACCGGCCTTGACCTTGTGCACGAAGTTGGTGAGATCGGACTCGAAATTGCGCGCCTGAGGGTGCATCTCCGGGTAGGCCGCGACTTCCAGATGGAAGTGATCGCCGCTTTCCTGGCGGATGAACTCGACCAGGTCGCTGGCATAGCGCAGCTCGCCATAGGCCATGCCCATGCCCGACGGGAGGTCGCCGCGCAGGGCAACGATGCGCTTGATGCCTGCTGCCTTGTACTGGGCGATCAGGGCGCGCAGCTCTTCCTTACTGTCACCGACGCAAGACAAGTGTGGCGCGGCAGGAATCTTCACTTCGCTTTCCAGCTGCAGCACCGTGTTCAGGGTGCGATCGCGGGTGGAACCACCGGCACCGTAGGTGCAGGAGAAGAAATCGGGGTTGTAGCCCGCCAGCTGGCGAGCGACCGCCATCAGCTTTTCATGGCCGGCATCGGTCTTGGTGGGGAAAAACTCGAAACTGTAGCGGCGTTCTTGTGACATCACTCGTTCCTCGTGCAGCCCGCCTCACGCGGCAAGCTGCAAGTAAAAGCCAGATCGGTGATGGCCGATCTGGCTTGGCATCGTTCAAGATTCCTTAGCCTGGGCTTCAAGCGGCATCGGCGCGCTCTGCCGCTGCTTGCCGCTTGAAGCTGGCCGCTTAGTAGCGGTAGGTGTCCGGCTTGAACGGGCCTTCGACGGTCACGCCGATATATTCGGCCTGCTGCGGGGTCAGCTGGGTGACCACGCCGCCGAAGCCGCGGACCATTTCCAGGGCCACTTCTTCGTCGAGTTTCTTGGGCAGTACTTCCACGGTCAAGCGCTCGGCCTTTTGTGCGGCAGGCAGTTGGGCGAACTTCTGCTCGAACAGGAAGATCTGGGCCAGCACCTGGTTGGCAAACGAGCCGTCCATGATGCGGCTTGGGTGGCCAGTGGCGTTGCCCAGGTTCACCAGGCGGCCCTCGGCCAGCAGGATCAGGTAGTCGTCGTTCTGCGGATCGAAGGTGCCAGCGCCGGTACGGTGGATCTTGTGAACCTGCGGCTTGACCTCTTCCCATGCCCAGTTCTTGCGCATGAAGGCGGTGTCGATCTCGTTGTCGAAGTGACCGATGTTGCAGACAACGGCGCGCTTCTTCAGGGCCTTGAGCATGTTGGCGTCGCAGACGTTGACGTTACCGGTGGTGGTGACGATCAGGTCGATGCGGCCCAGCAGGTCCTTGTTGATGCCGGCCTCGGTGCCGGTGTTGATACCGTCCTTGAACGGCGAGACGACTTCGAAGCCGTCCATGCAGGCCTGCATGGCACAGATCGGGTCGACTTCGGTGACCTTGACGATCATGCCTTCCTGACGCAGGGACTGGGCCGAGCCCTTGCCCACGTCTCCGTAGCCGATCACCAGGGCTTGCTTGCCCGACAGCAGGTGGTCGGTACCACGCTTGATGGCATCGTTGAGGCTGTGACGGCAACCGTATTTGTTGTCGTTCTTGCTCTTGGTGACCGAGTCGTTGACGTTGATCGCCGGAACTTTCAGCTCGCCCTTGGCCAGCATGTCCAGCAGACGGTGCACGCCAGTGGTAGTTTCTTCGGTGATGCCGTGGATCTTCTCCAGCATCGCCGGGTACTTCTTGTGCAGGATTTCGGTCAGGTCACCGCCGTCGTCCAGAACCATGTTGGCGTCCCATGGCTGACCGTCCTTGAGGATGGTCTGCTCGATGCACCATTCGTACTCCTGCTCGGTCTCGCCCTTCCAGGCGAAAACCGGAATGCCGGCGGCGGCGATGGCGGCAGCGGCCTGGTCCTGGGTCGAGAAGATGTTGCACGACGACCAGCGCACCTCGGCACCCAGGGCGACCAGGGTCTCGATCAGCACGGCGGTCTGGATGGTCATGTGGATGCAGCCCAGGATCTTGGCGCCTTTGAGCGGTTGCTCAGCCTGGTACTTGCGACGCAGGCCCATCAGCGCGGGCATTTCCGATTCGGCGATGATGACTTCCTTGCGGCCCCAGTCGGCCAGGGAAATGTCGGCGACCTTGAAGTCGGAAAAACCTGCAGGCGTGTTTACAGCGCTCATCGAGAGCCTCCATTCGTAGTGTGCGAATGGGCGCCGTTGTGCGTTAGGCGTCCGCAGTGCGGACAACGCCCCAACCGAGCCTGACAGGCCGAGCCTGCTGCAGCGCCCCTCGGATGGGTGGCGGGATGGCCCCCGCGGCGGGTGGCCATGTGAATCGGCAGGGATTATAGCCGTGGCGTCGTGCCACGCCCAAGGTTTTCTGTCGCTTAATCGAGACGATAGTCGATGTTCAATGGAGAGGTGCCAAAGGCTCTGCCATCATTACCCTACGTTAGCCAAGCAGGTCAGGAGTACCGATGAATTTCCACACCCGCAAATGGGTAAAACCCGAAGACCTCAATCCCAACGGCACCCTGTTCGGTGGCAGCTTGCTGCGCTGGATCGACGAAGAGGCGGCGATCTACGCCATCGTCCAGTTGGGCAACCAGCGCGTGGTCACCAAGTACATGTCGGAAATCAACTTTGTCAGTGCCTCGCGTCAGGGCGACATCATCGAGCTGGGCATTACCGCCACCGAGTTCGGCCGTACGTCCATCACTCTCAAGTGTGAAGTGCGCAACAAGATCACCCGTAAAAGCATCCTGACCGTCGACAAGATGGTCTTCGTCAACCTGGGCGAGGACGGCCTGCCGGCCCCCCATGGGCGAACCGAGATCAAGTACATCCAGGACCAGTTCCCCGATACCGCGGTGGAATGACATCGGGGGCCGCGAAAGCAGCCCCAAAAGCCTCAAGGCTGTGCAGTAACCCCGCGCACCACCCGCCCGATGCTCAACCCCTGCACCAGGATCGAAGACAGCACCACGATGTAGGTGATCGACAGCAGCAGGTCACGCTCGGCGCCAGCGGGCAGCGACAGCGCCAGGGCCACCGACACTCCGCCGCGCAAACCTCCCCAGGTCAGTACGCGGACAGTCCCCTTGGGCACGCTGCGCCAGCGGCGCAGCAATACGATCGCAGGCGCCACGGTCAGCAGGCGCGACAGCAGCACTGCCACGGCCAGCACGCTCCCGGCGGCCAGGTGCAGCCAGTTGAACGGCAGTAGTAACAATTCCAGGCCGATCAGGGCGAACAGCAGGGCATTGAGCATGTCGTCGATCAATTCCCAGAAACCGTCCATGTAGCGACGGGTCATGTCGTTCATCGCTAGGTTACGCCCCAGGTTGCCGATGATCAGGCCGGCCACCACCATTGCGATCGGCGCCGACACATGCAGCTCGTAGCACATGGCCGAGCCGCCGATCACCAATGCCAGGGTCAGCATCACCTCGACCTGGTACTGCTCGACGCTCTTGATCATGCGATAGGTGGCGTAACCAATCACACCGCCAAAGGCGATCCCGCCAATGGCTTCTCGGGCGAACAGCAAGGCGGTGTCGGCAAAGCTTGGCGCCTCGCCGAGCTGGACGATGCCCAGCAGGACGGTGAATACCACCACCGCCGTGCCGTCATTGAACAGCGACTCGCCCACGATCGTAGTCTTGAGTGGCTTGGAGGCATTGGCGGTACGCAGTGCGCCGAGTACGGCGATCGGGTCGGTGGGGGAGATCAGCGCGCCGAACAGCAGGCAGTAGATCAGCGGCACGTTCCAACCGAACATCGAGAAAACCCAATGGGCCAGATAGCCGATGACCAGCGTGGCGATCAGTACTCCGAAGGTGGCCAGCAGGCCGATCGGCCAGCGGTAGCTGCGCAAATCGGCAAGGTTGACGTGCAGCGCGCCGGCGAACAGCAGGAACGACAGCATCCAGTGCATCAACAGGTCGTTGAAATCGATCTGGTTCATCAGCCCCTCGACGCGCGCTTCCAGGCCGGGGAAGCCGATCAGGCTCAGGCCTTGCAGGATCAAGGAGAACAGCAGGGCGGTGACCATCACGCCGATGGCCGGCGGCAGGCCGATGAAGCGGTAATTGACGTAGGTGAGGAGGGTGGTCAGGCAGATAAAAGCGGCAACAAGTTCAAGCATCCGAAATCCTGTGACAGTGGCTTCCAAGTCGTTACCCGAAATGCTCGGGCAGTTCTTTGATGGCCTGGTGAGCGTTTCGGGACACACCTTATGACCCGATCCGAAAGATTCGTTCCGCCGGACAGGGCGCTGATTCCTACATTAGGACTGGAAATCGATATAGTGTCGGACAATCAGGCCAACGAGGGCCTGGACTCTGTGCAAGGACCCTCCCGTGTTGGCAACTTCGCTGGTTTTGGTCGCGGCCCTGCTCCACGCGACTTGGAATACCCTGATCAAATTCAGTGGCGAGCGTTTGCTGGTGATTGCCAGCATGGACCTGGTAGCCCTCGCCTTCGCCGTGGCGGCGGTGGCGTTCGTAGACATTCCTCCGGCGCACATCTGGCCTTGGTTGCTCGCATCGGCGCTGGCCGAGCAGCTGTACCGCTTTTTGTTGATCCAGGCGTATCGGGTTGGCGATCTGGGGCTGGTCTATCCTCTGATGCGCGGCCTGTCGCCCTTGGTGGTGCTGGGGCTGACGCTGGCCTTTGCCGGAGAATCGCTCAGCGACAAGCAGATCATTGGCATCCTGCTGATTCCGTGCGGCATGGCCTGCCTGCTCTGGCAGGGCGGCGGCGGGGATCGGCTGCCGTGGTCGATGCTGCCAGTGGTCGCGCTGATCGGTCTGTGCATCGGTTGCTACACCTGGTTCGACGGCAGGGCCGTGCAAATCTGGGGCAAGCCGTTGGATTACCTGGTGTGGTTGACCTTGCTCAGTGCTTGGCCGTTTCCGTTGCTGGCAAGCGTGGCGCGGCGGGCGCCGTTCGTGTTGTTCTGGCGCACCCAGTGGCGCCTGGGGTTGGCGGTGGGGTTGTGCGTGTTGTTGAGCTATGCCCTGGTGCTATGGGCCATGCACCTGGGGTCGGTTGCCGAAGCGGCGGCATTGCGGGAGCTGAGCGTGATCCTCGTGGTGCTGCTGGGCATGCGCTACCTCAAAGAACCTTTTGGCGGGCCAAGACTCCTAGCTTGCGGGTTGGTCCTGGCTGGCATGCTGGTGATGAAGCTCTGAAACCGATCATTTGAACAAGGAGTCCTTTCCATGACCGTTGCCCTGTGGTGCATCCTGATTGCCATGATCCTGCCGCCGCTGTGTGGGTTGACGGCGAAACTGAGCAGTGGCCGTTTCGGCTTGCGTGAAAACCACGATCCGCGCGCCTTCCTCGATACCTTGTCGGGCCTGCCACGCCGTGCCCATGCCGCCCAGCAGAACGGCTTCGAGGCCTTTCCCGCTTTTGCTGCCGCGGTGCTCGTTGCCGATATCGTCGGTAACGCGGAGCAGGTGACGCAGGATGTACTGGCGGTGCTGTACATCACCAGTCGCCTACTCTTCATCATCTGCTACCTGGCCGACCTGGCCATCCTGCGTTCACTGGTGTGGTTTGCCGGGCTGGCGCTGATCATTGCGTTTTTCGTGGTTTCCATCTGAAAGCGTGTCGCGCTCTTCGCGGTTAAACCCGCTCCCCCATGGCACTGTGGGTCTTGAGGTCTGTGCAGGCTTGTGGGAGCGGGTTCCGCCGCGAAGCATCCAACCCTGATCAAGGGACTTTCGGCACCTCAGGCAGCGCCGCGCCCTTGGGCCACAGCATCCAGATCTGCCCTGGCTGCTTCATGTTCCCTGCCAGTTCGCCGGCCTGCGGGCCAGTTCCCCAGAACAGGTCTGCGCGGACCTCGCCGGTGATGGCGCCGCCGGTGTCCTGGGCGCCCACCGGACGCACCACCGGGCTACCATCCGGACGGGTAGTGGACAGCCACAGCAGGCTGCCCAGGGGGATCACCTTGCGATCGATGGCGACGCTGTAACCGGCGGTCAACGGCACGTTCAACGAGCCGCGCGGGCCTTCATTGCTGTCTGGACGGGTGCCAAAGAATACGTAGCTGGGGTTGCTGGCCAGCAGCTCGGGAACCCGCTGCGGGTTGGCCTGGGCCCAGGCGTGAATGCTGCCCATGGTCACGTCTTCTTTCTTCAACTGGCCTTGCTCCACCAGCCAGCGACCGATGGGACGGTAGGGATGGCCGTTCTGGTCGGCGTAGCCCAGGCGCAGTTGGCGTCCGTCTTCTAGCTGAATGCGCCCGGAGCCCTGGATCTGCAGGAATTGCAGGTCCATCGGATCGGTCAGCCAGGCCAGTACCGGCGCTTTCACGCCGTCGCGGTTGATCACTTCAGCGGTGTCGTAGGGCTTGAGCACGCGGCCATCGAGGCGCCCGCGCAGGCGTTTGCCTTTTAGTTCCGGGTAGATGCTGGCCAAGTCGACCACGATCATGTCTTCGGGAATACCGTACACCGGCACGTGGGCGGTCTCGGTACGGCTGAGGCTTCCGGGGTAGACCGGTTCGTAGTAACCGGTGATCAGGCCGTGGGCGTTGTTCTGCGCTGAACGCAGGCCGTAGACCGATAGGTTCTGCTGTAGGAAGGCACGGATCTGGGCGGCGTCTTCAGGCATGCGGGCCGCGGCCTCGCAGGTAGCGGCCCAGACCGGGTCACGCTTGAGCTTTTCGCATCCGTTGCGCCAGGCCTGGAAACCGGCCAACAGGTCGTCGTCGCTGACGCTTGGCAGGTCTTGCCAGGTGGCCGGGGCGTAGGTCGCCACGGCGTGGGGTTCGGGTTTGGCATTCTCGCCGCCGTTGCAACCGGCCAGCAGGGCCAGGGTGGGAAGCGCCCAGGCAAGGTGGCGCAGAGCAGATCTCATGGTTGAATCCTTGAATGGGCGGCCTGTACGGCTGCCCATGTTTTTCGTGGGGGTATTGGTCTTTGTCGAGCAGGCGAGGATACTGTCGGCCCTTTCCCTCTGCCAATGTGACCGTGATGTTGAAATGTTTCACCGTTCTGCTGTTGGTCGGCCTGTCCCTGGCGGCCTGTGACCGTGTCGATCCTAACTCACCACTGGGTCAGCGCAAGGCGATCTTCAAGCAAATGCTCAAGACCAGCGAGGATATGGGCGGCATGCTGCGGGGACGATTACCGTTTGACGGCGCCCGGTTCGCCGAGGGTGCGGTGAAGCTCGATGGTCTGTCCCGCGAGCCGTGGCAGCATTTTCCGCAGGTCAAGGATGAGGGTGACAGCAGCGCGCGGCCTGAGGTGTGGGAGCGTCAGGCGCGTTTCCAGGATTTGGCTCGGCAATTGGAAGGGGTGACGGGCGAGCTGGTCAGCGTGACCCGTGACCAGCCGCTGGAGGCGGCAAGCCTGAAGGTGCCAATGGACAAGGTCGAGGCCGCATGCAAGGCCTGCCACACGGAATTTCGCAATCATTGATTGCCCGCATGGCCGGGCTTGAGGCTGCTTCCCGCAATGCCTGCGGGAAACTGCGAAGGGCCGCGCAACGGCCCCGATATGCAGGGGCACAACTACCGTGCACTGCCCCTCTCAGCGGTAGCCCAGGGAGCCGATGTCACTTGTCCAGCTCCAGCTCGGCCTGCTTGAGTTCAGCCTGGGACTCTGCAAGCTTGCGCTCGCGCTTGGCGATCTTGTCCTTGTCGCCCTTGGCATGAGCCTCGGCGAGGTCTCCCTTGCGTTCGGCCACTTCCGCCTTGGCCTCGGCGACCTTGGCTTCACGCTCGTGTTTCAGGCCGGCATCGGTGCAGTGGGCGGCGTTTTCCTTCAAGGCTTTTTCCAGGCCACGGATCTGACCCCAATTGTTGTGCTTGCGGGCGTATTCGAGCTGGTTCTCGATGGCGCTGCGTTTGGCCGCGCAACCGGTCAGGCCTGGGGCGGGCTGCGCTGCCTGCGCAGTGCCAGCGGCCAGGCCGAGGATGGCCAGAATTGTCAGGGCGGAACGGGCTTTCATGAACACTTCCTTCAATAGCAACAAAATTTGTAGGGGATAGTGCCTACAACCGTTTGCCGAGTGAACCCTGGAAACGGGTGCTACATCGCTTTCAGAAAAACCCTACTCCGGCGTGACTGACTCAGCGCTCCAGTCCATCGACGGCTTCTTGCAGCTCCTTCTTGGCCTCGGCGAGCTTTTCCTTGCGCTTGTTGATCTTCTCCGGGTCGCCTTTCTTCATGGCCTTGTCCAGGTCCTTGGTGCGCTGGTTCACTTCGTGGCGGGCCTCGAGGACCTTCTGCTCACGCTCCTTGCGCAGGCTGGAATCGGTGCAGTGTTCGGTGACTTCGGCCAGGGCCTTTTCCAGGCCGGCCTGCTGCTCGCTGTTGCCATGGCTGCGCGCTTGTTCGAGCTGTTCGCTGATAGCCTGGCGCTTGGCCGCGCAGCCTGTCAGCCCAGGCTGCTCTTCGGCGGCCAGCAGAGGGCTGGCGGCGATGCTGAGCAAAGCGGACAGTGCAAGAGACGAAAGCAATTTCATCGGGGACTCCATTCGAAGGCAGGACAGCGGAAAACGAAATGCTGCCCTGATCTGACGAAATTAGAAACCCTGGATTGCGTGTGCGCGCAATTGCATGGCCAGCAGGGCCAGCGTTTCATCCGTGAAGAACGCCTCCAGTTGCGCGGCGCGTCCAGGGCCGATACCGGGCTCGGCCAGCCATTGTTCACGGCGCTTGGCCGCGAGGGTCTGCCAATCCGGTCCCAGTGGGAGGTTGCGCGGAGCCGGGACACCGAGGGCCCGCAACCAGCGCTCGAACGGTTGCTGCCGAGCATTGGCAAAGGCTTGCAGCAACTGCTCTGCACGCGCCGTGCCGATGCCCGATATGCGCTGCAGGTCGTCGCGCTCCAAGGCCAGCCAGTCATGCAGGCTGCTCACGGCCCCGCTTTCCACCAGGCGCGCCCAGATGGCGGAGCCAAGGTTGGGCATCTGCAAACCCTGGCGGCCGCTCAACCAGGCCAGGCGGGCGAGGAACTGCTCCTTGCAGGTGTCGTCGGGCCGCCAGCAACTGAGTGGATGGTGCTGTGTGGCGTCCGGCGGCGTCACGGGCTCCCGGTGCGTCGAGCGGTGCACCACGCTTTCCAGTCGCGGCACGGTCAGCCCGGCCAGGGTGATCGCCACTTGGTCACCAGGGCGTATGTCCAGCCGCTGCCAGCGGGCCAGCGAACCGAGGCTGACCAGGCTGATGCGGCGGTCATCCAATACGACCGGGTGCAGGTGCAGCATGGGCGTGATGCGACCGGTCCGTCCTACCCGAAAGCGCACCTCGCGCACCTCGGCCAGGGCTTGTTGGAATGGGTACTTCCAGGCCGCTATCCAAGAGGGCGGCTTGGCCCGCCAGCGTTTGGCCGGCGGCCGACTGTCCTGGCGCAGAATCACGCCATCGGTCGCGAAGGGCAGGGGGGAGCGGTACCAATGCTGGCGCCAGTGCGAGGCTTGGTCGAAGGTCTCGATGGCGACGCTGTAGCGCTGGCTATCGGCAAAGCCGAGCTGCGCCAGCCGTGACAGGCGGTCGGCCTGACGGGGCGGCCCATCGGGCCAATCCCAAACGAACAGACCGATGCCGCCACCTTGGGCATCATCCAGGCTCTTGCGCGCCAGGAGGCCTGCCACCGTACCGCGGGCGTTGGCGCTGCCGGCCAGAGCTTGCGTGTGATTGTCCCGACGCCAATAGAGTTCGCCCTGCAGCACGAGGTCGATCGGCTCCGGCAGTTGCCGAGTGATGCCGCTCAGGTGGGGAATATGGCGACTCCAGTCATGTCCCAGAAGGCCATCGCCGCGGCTGAGCAACTGCACCAAGCGCCCTTCGCGGTACACCAACGACGCTGCGACGCCATCCACCTTCGGTTGTATCCAGACATCGCGCTTGCCTTGCAGCCAAGCTACCACTGCCTGTTCATCGGCCAGTTTGATCACGCCGGTGTGAGGTATCGGGT
This sequence comes from Pseudomonas guariconensis, assembly GCF_040822035.1. Taxonomy (NCBI): domain Bacteria; kingdom Pseudomonadati; phylum Pseudomonadota; class Gammaproteobacteria; order Pseudomonadales; family Pseudomonadaceae; genus Pseudomonas; species Pseudomonas guariconensis. Next base: position 494,318 of record NZ_CP162012.1, read on the forward strand.
GAGGTAGGGCGCCGCGGGCGCTGGCCAGCGGCTCATCGCTGCCTGGCAGGTCGAAGCAGATTTGCAACGCGTGCAGGCGCTGCCGGCTCTGGTCGTAGAGTTCGTCCGCCACGGGTGAATGGCCTTGGCGGTGGTACTGGTCGTCCCAGGTGGCCAGGGTTTCGCGCAGTCGGGTGATTTCCTCGTGGGCACGGGCCGGGGGCCAGGATGGACAGACGTCGGCTTGACTGACGATCGGCAGAAGTATGAGCAATGCAGCGATGAGCATTGGGGGCATGGCCAGCATCCTTGCTTGGCAGGAGGGAATGCTCAGCCTAGGCAATCGCAGGCCAGGGCGGCGGGCGGAGTTGTCAGTCGATATGTCACGAAAAAGCCCCTGCCGATCACTCGGCAGGGGCTTTTCCTTGCAACCTGTAGCGTGCGGCCTGCAATCAGCCGCTTACCCTTACAGGCCGGCTGCGGCGCGCAGGGCGTCGACGCGGTCGGTGCGTTCCCAGGTGAAGGTGGTGAAGGTGTCGTTGCCGACGGTCTTCTGCTGTGGGATACGGCCGAAGTGACCATAGGCAGCGGTTTCCTGGTACATCGGGTGCAGCAGGTCGAGCATGGTGGTGATGGCGTACGGGCGCAGGTCGAAGCACTCGCGGACCAATTGTACGATCTTGTCGTCGGCGATCTTGCCGGTGCCGAAGGTGTTGATCGAAATGGAGGTCGGCTGGGCCACGCCGATGGCGTAGGACACCTGGATCTCGCAACGGTCGGCCAGGCCTGCGGCAACGATGTTCTTGGCCACGTAGCGGCCGGCGTAGGCTGCCGAGCGGTCGACTTTGGACGGGTCCTTGCCGGAGAACGCGCCGCCACCATGACGCGCCATGCCGCCGTAGGAGTCGACGATGATCTTGCGACCGGTCAGGCCGCAGTCGCCCACTGGGCCACCAATGATGAAGTTGCCGGTCGGGTTGATGTGGAACTGGGTGTCCTTGTGCAGCAGTTCGGCAGGCAGGGTGTGCTTGACGATCAGCTCCATGACGGCTTCACGCAGATCTTTGTAGGAGACTTCCGGGTTGTGCTGGGTCGACAGGACCACGGCATCGATACCCACGACCTTGCCGTTTTCGTAACGGCAGGTGACCTGAGACTTGGCGTCCGGACGCAGCCACGGCAACAGGCCGGACTTGCGCGCTTCGGCCTGGCGCTCGACCAGGCGATGGGAGAAGCAGATCGGGGCAGGCATCAGGACGTCGGTTTCGTTGCTGGCGTAGCCGAACATCAGGCCCTGGTCGCCCGCACCCTGGTCTTCCGGCTTGGAGCGGTCGACGCCCTGGGCGATGTCCACCGACTGTTTGCCGATGATGTTCATCACGGCGCAGGTCGCGCCGTCGAAGCCGACGTCGGAGCTGTTGTAGCCGATGTCGATGATGACTTTGCGCACCAACTCCTCCAGGTCGACCCAGGCGGAGGTGGTCACTTCACCGGCAATGATGGCGACACCGGTCTTGACCAGGGTTTCGCAAGCAACGCGGGCGTATTTGTCCTGGGCGATGATTGCATCAAGGACCGCGTCCGAAATCTGGTCGGCGATCTTGTCCGGATGCCCTTCGGACACGGACTCGGAAGTGAAAAGGGAGTATTCGCTCATCTCGACGGGTTCCTAAAAATTTACCGATGGTGAGTGTCGCCAGTCGTCCGCTGGAAATGGCGGACCTGAATCTGGAAACCGTTACGCAAGCCCACATAGAGGCTGTCCCCGGGTACTAGCCCCGCTACCCGGGCCCAACGGGCCAGGTCTTCCTGCTCGAAGCCCAACCAGAGATCGCCGCAGGCTTCCCGCGCCCAGCTCTGATCATGGCTACACAGCTCGGTGACCAGCAGGCTGCCGCCCGCTTTCACCCGTTTGGCCAGCAGGCGCAGGGCCAGGGCCGGGTCGCTGAAATGGTGCAATACCATGTTCAGCACTACGCAGTCGGCTTCCACATCCGTTGCACCCAGTGCATCGGCCAACTGCAGGTTTACATTATCCAGCCCTTCGCGCTCGCAGACCTGGCGGGCCAATTCGAGCATGGTCGAGCTGTTGTCCAGGGCCGTGACCTGATTGAAGCGCCGTGCCAGGTCCGGCAGGAAGCCGCCATCGCCTGGACCGACTTCCAGCGCGCTGGCCTCGGGGCCGAAACTCAGGTTGTCGAGCAGAGCCAGCAGGCTGTCGCGGTACTGCGGCAGGCCGGCGATCAGGTCTTGCTGGGCGCGAAACTTTTCTTCCACGCGCAGGAAAAAGTCCTGGCTGGTGGCGGCGCGGCGTTGTTGCACCTGGGCGATACGGGCCTGCACGTCCTGCGTCAGGGCCAGGCCGTCCACCTCTTCGAGCAGGGCTGCGTGCAGGCGACCGCCCAAGCGCAGGCTGTCGGGCAAGGCGCGGCGGTAGAAGATCGCATTGCCCTCGCGGCGCGTGGCCACCAGTTCAGCCTGGGCCAGTACCTTGAGGTGATGGCTCATGCCCGATTGGCCGATGTCGAAAATCTGTGCGAGCTCCAGCACGCCAAACGAGTCGCTGGCCAGCGCGCGCAGCACGTTCAGGCGCAGCGGGTCGCCGCCGGCCTTGCACAGGGCGGCCAGCTCGTCGCTGCGTTGAGGGGTGATGGGCGCGCTTTGGTTCATGAGGCGGCAGTCTAGACAGGGGATGCTGTCGTAGCAATAGCAATATCAAAAAGTTTTGATATTGGCGATGAGCTGCGGTCTGCAGGGGGCAAGCTGCAAGGTTGGAGCAGATCGGGCGCCGATCTGCCTCTGCTTGCAGTGTCGAGCTTGTCGCCTGTGGCTGGAAAAGTTTGCCCCCGGCCCCGCCTGTGGGCGAAAATGGCGGCCTTTTTCGTTTCACTACCTTTTCAATCCCCAGGAGACTCAGCGATGCCCAGCCGTCGTGAACGTGCCAACGCCATTCGTGCCCTCAGCATGGATGCCGTGCAAAAGGCCAACAGCGGCCACCCAGGTGCCCCCATGGGCATGGCGGATATCGCCGAAGTGCTTTGGCGCGATTACCTGAAGCACAACCCGAGCAATCCGAAATTCGCCGACCGCGACCGCTTCGTGCTGTCCAATGGCCACGGCTCGATGCTCATCTACTCGCTGCTGCACCTGACCGGCTACGACCTGTCGATCGACGACCTCAAGGCCTTCCGTCAACTGCACAGTCGCACGCCGGGTCACCCGGAGTACGGCTACACCGCAGGCGTCGAGACCACCACCGGCCCGCTGGGCCAGGGTATCGCCAACGCCGTGGGCTTCGCCCTGGCGGAAAAAGTCCTGGCGGCCCAATTCAACCGTGAAGGCCACACCATCGTCGACCACCACACCTACGTGTTCCTGGGCGACGGCTGCATGATGGAAGGTATCTCCCACGAAGTCGCGTCCCTGGCCGGCACCTTGGGCCTGAACAAGCTGATCGCCTTCTACGACGACAACGGCATCTCCATCGACGGCGAAGTGCACGGCTGGTTCACCGACAACACCCCGGCGCGCTTCGAGGCGTACAACTGGCAGGTGATCCGCAACGTCGATGGTCATGACGCCGACGAGATCAAGACTGCCATCGAGACCGCCCGCAAGAGCGATCGCCCGACCCTGATCTGCTGCAAGACCATCATCGGCTTCGGTTCGCCCAACAAGCAGGGCAAGGAAGACTGCCACGGCGCGCCGTTGGGCAACGATGAAATCGCCCTGGCCCGCAAGGAACTGAACTGGAACCACGGTCCGTTCGAGATTCCGGCCGACATCTACGCAGAATGGGACGCCAAAGCCGCCGGCGCCAAGCTCGAAGCCGACTGGAACCAGCGCTTCGACGCCTATGCCAAGGCCTACCCTGAGCTGGCCGCCGAGTTCAAGCGCCGTGAACGCGGCGAGCTGCCGGCCGACTTCGCCGAGAAGGCCCAGGCCTACATCAACGAAGTCGCCGCCAAGGGTGAAACCATCGCCAGCCGCAAGGCCAGCCAGAACGCCCTGAATGCCTTCGGCCCGCTGCTGCCTGAGTTCCTCGGCGGCTCGGCTGACCTGGCCGGCTCCAACCTGACCCTGTGGAAAGGCTGCAAAGGCGTCAGCGCCGATGACGCCAGCGGCAACTACGTGTTCTACGGTGTGCGCGAGTTCGGCATGACCGCCATCATGAACGGCGTCGCCCTGCACGGCGGCCTGGTGCCTTATGGCGCGACCTTCCTGATGTTCATGGAATACGCCCGCAACGCGGTACGCATGTCCGCCCTGATGAAGCAGCGCGTCATCCATGTCTATACCCACGACTCCATCGGCTTGGGCGAAGACGGCCCGACCCACCAGCCGATCGAGCAGCTGACCAGCCTGCGCAGCACGCCGAACCTGGACACTTGGCGTCCAGCCGACGCGGTGGAATCCGCCGTGTCCTGGAAGCAGGCCCTGGAGCGCAAGGACGGCCCATCGGCGTTGATCTTCTCCCGTCAGAACCTGCAGCACCAGGAGCGCGATGCCCAGCAGATCGCCAACATCAGCCGCGGCGGCTACATCCTCAAGGATTGCGCCGGCGAGCCTGAGCTGCTGCTGATCGCCACCGGTTCCGAAGTGGGGCTGGCGGTCCAGGCGCATGCCAAGCTGACCGAGCAGGGCCGCAAGGTGCGTGTGGTTTCCATGCCGTGCACCAGCGTGTTCGACGCCCAGGACGCCGCCTACAAGCAGTCCGTTCTGCCGCTGGAAGTCGGTGCGCGTATCGCCATCGAGGCTGCCCACGCGGACTTCTGGTACAAGTACGTGGGCCTGGAAGGCCGCGTCATCGGTATGACCACCTACGGTGAGTCGGCGCCGGCCTCCGCACTGTTCGAGGAATTCGGCTTCACCCTGGAGAACATTCTGGGTACCGCTGAAGAGCTGCTGGAAGACTGATGTAAGGATCTGCGGGCGGTGTCGCCCCGATTCGCGGGCAAGCCCGCTCCCACGGTGGTCGTGTATCCCTGTGGGAGCGGGCTTGCCTGCGAATGCCACACCGCAATCCCGCAGGCTGCTGACAATAGATCTGTTCCGTGAGTATCGAATGCCCCATCCGCGTCCCTACAAAGTTGCACTCAACGGTTACGGCCGTATCGGTCGTTGTGTCTTGCGCGCACTGTTCGAGCGAGGAGCGGACGCCGGCTTCGAGATCGTCGCGCTGAACGACCTGGCCGATCAGGCCAGCCTCGAATACTTGACCCGTTTCGACTCCACCCACGGGCGATTCCCTGGCGAGGTGAGGGTTGACGGCGACTGCCTGCACATCAATGGCGACTGTGTGAAGGTCCTGCGCAGCGCCACCCCGGAGGGCATCGACTGGGCGGCGCTGGGCGTCGATCTGGTGCTGGAGTGCTCCGGGGCCTACAACACTCGTGCCGATGCCCAGCGCTTTCTCGATGCCGGCGCGCCGCGGGTGCTGTTCTCCCAGCCGATGTCCAGTGAAGCGGATGTCGACGCCACGGTGGTCTATGGCATTAACCAGGACTGCCTGAGCGGCGAGGAGCGCCTGGTGTCCAACGCCTCCTGTACCACCAACTGCGGCGTGCCGCTGTTGCGCGTGCTGGACCAGGCGTTTGGCATCGAGTATGTGTCGATCACCACCATTCACTCGGCGATGAACGACCAGCCGGTGATCGATGCCTATCACCATGAGGACCTGCGCCGCACCCGTTCGGCATTCCAGTCGGTGATCCCGGTGTCCACTGGTCTGGCGCGCGGCATCGAGCGCCTGCTTCCGGAACTTGCCGGTCGAATCCAGGCCAAAGCCGTACGCGTGCCGACCGTCAACGTCTCGTGCCTGGACATCACCCTGCAGACCGCCCGTGATACCAGCGCGGCAGAGGTCAACCGGGTGTTGCGCGAGGCTGCGCTGAACGGCCCGCTGAAAGGGCTGCTGGCCTATACCGAGCTGCCCCACGCCAGTTGTGATTTCAACCATGACCCGCATTCGGCCATCGTCGATGCCAGCCAGACCCGTGTTTCCGGCCCCCGCCTGGTGAACCTGCTGGCCTGGTTCGACAACGAATGGGGGTTCGCCAACCGTATGCTCGACGTTGCCGGTCATTTCCTGCACGTCGTCCACCAAACCCGCACCAAACAGCCCTGAAGGACTGCATTCATGACCGTGTTGAAGATGACCGACCTCGACCTGCAAGGTAAGCGCGTACTGATCCGCGAAGACCTCAACGTCCCTGTGAAAGACGGTGTGGTAGCCAGCGATGCGCGTATCCTGGCCGCGCTGCCGACCATCAAGCTGGCCCTTGAGAAGGGCGCTGCCGTCATGGTCTGCTCGCACCTGGGTCGCCCCACCGAAGGCGAGTTCTCCGCCGAGAACAGCCTCAAGCCGGTGGCTGATTACCTGAGCAAGGCCCTGGGCCGCGACGTGCCGCTGGTCGCTGACTACCTGGACGGTGTCGAGGTCAAGGCCGGCGATCTGGTGCTGTTCGAGAACGTGCGCTTCAACAAGGGCGAGAAGAAGAACGCCGACGAGCTGGCGCAAAAGTACGCCGCCCTGTGCGACGTATTCGTCATGGATGCCTTCGGTACCGCCCACCGCGCCGAGGGTTCGACCCACGGGGTTGCCAAGTTCGCCAAGGTTGCGGCTGCAGGCCCGCTGCTGGCGGCCGAACTCGATGCCCTGGGCAAGGCCCTGAAAGCCCCGGCCAAACCGATGGCCGCCATCGTCGCCGGCTCCAAGGTCTCCACCAAGCTGGATGTGCTCAACAGCCTGAGCACGGTCTGCGATCAACTGATCGTCGGTGGCGGCATCGCCAACACCTTCCTCGCCGCGGCGGGCCACAAGGTCGGCAAGTCGCTGTACGAACCTGACCTGGTCGACACCGCCAAGGCGATCGCCGCCAAGGTCAGCGTGCCGCTGCCGGTGGACGTAGTGGTTGCCAAGGAGTTCGCCGAGAGCGCCGAAGCCACCGTCAAATCCATCGCCGATGTGGCCGATGACGACATGATCCTGGATATCGGCCCGAAGACTGCCGAACAGTTCGCCGAGCTGCTCAAGTCGTCCAAGACCATTCTGTGGAACGGCCCGGTCGGCGTGTTCGAGTTCGACCAGTTCGGCAACGGTACCAAAGTGCTGGCCAAGGCCATCGCCGACAGCGCCGCCTTCTCCATCGCCGGTGGCGGTGACACCCTGGCGGCCATCGACAAATATGGCGTAGGCGCTGATATCTCCTACATTTCTACCGGTGGCGGCGCGTTCCTCGAATTCGTCGAAGGCAAGGTCCTGCCCGCCGTGGCTATCTTGGAAGAGCGGGCCAAGGCCTGAGTATGGCGGCGCCTGGCAAAGGGAGCGACCTGATGGTCAAGCAATTGCCTGTGATGATCCTGGCCCTGTTGCTGGGCGCCTGCTCCAGCAAGTCTGCCGATACCGAGCCGTCGCAGCCGCCCAAGGGCGGCTGCTACCAGTCTCAGTGGCAAGCGGAAACTGCGCCGGTCATCAACAAGCGCATGGGCCCGGAGGGCCTGGAAAAGTACGACGACGAACACCAGCGCCAGGCGCCGGGCTGCCCTTGATCGGGCGCCAGGCAACCAAGGTTGGGTTTTGTGGTCTTGGATTAGGGGCCGCGTAGCGGATCCACGACGAGGTTTTTGGATGAAAGCGCTTCTGGCCGCATTGGCCCTGGCGACCCTGGCAGGATGCTCGCTGCTGCAACCGGCCCCATCCGCTCCGGCGGACAACTGGACCCGCTGGGTCTGCGACAGCCAGGCCGAAGTGCTCTGGCGATTCGCCGATGCGAGCCAGGATGCGGTCGACGTACGCCTAGGCGGCGGCGACCAGGTCTACCGGCTCAAGTCCGAGCCGGGCGCCTCGGGCGCGCTGTACAGCGACGGGGTACTTGCCTTCCACACCAAGGGCGACGAAGGCCTGGTGTATTGGGTGGCGACCAACGATCTGATTGGGCGGGGCTGCAAGGCACCGTGACTGGCCGGGCCGCGACGGTGGCCCACACTACTTGAACAGCAACCGCCCCTGCGGCAGGCTTGCACGAAACAACGACGCTTGTCGGGAGAGAGATACACAATGGCACTCATTAGCATGCGCCAGATGCTGGACCACGCCGCCGAGTTCGGCTACGGCGTTCCGGCTTTCAACGTCAACAACCTCGAGCAGATGCGCGCCATCATGGAAGCTGCGGATGCCACCGACTCCCCGGTCATCGTCCAGGCCTCGGCCGGCGCCCGCAAGTACGCTGGTGCCCCGTTCCTGCGTCACCTGATCCTGGCGGCGATCGAAGAGTTCCCGCACATCCCGGTGTGCATGCACCAGGATCACGGCACCAGCCCTGACGTCTGCCAGCGTTCCATCCAGCTGGGCTTCAGCTCGGTGATGATGGACGGCTCGCTCAAGGAAGACGGCAAGACCCCGTCCGACTACGAGTACAACGTTCGCGTCACTCAGCAGACCGTGGCATTCGCCCACGCCTGCGGCGTGTCCGTCGAAGGCGAACTGGGTTGCCTGGGCAGCCTGGAAACCGGCCAAGCCGGTGAAGAAGATGGTATCGGCGCCGAAGGCACTCTGGATCACAGCCAGATGCTGACCGACCCGGAAGAAGCCGCCGACTTCGTCAAGAAGACCCAGGTCGACGCCCTGGCCATCGCCATCGGCACCAGCCACGGCGCCTACAAGTTCACCAAGCCGCCAACCGGTGACATCCTGGCCATCGACCGGATCAAGGAAATCCACAAGCGCATTCCCAACACCCACCTGGTCATGCACGGTTCTTCCTCGGTGCCGCAGGAATGGCTGAAGGTCATCAACGAATACGGCGGTGATATCAAGGAAACCTACGGCGTGCCGGTCGAAGAAATCGTCGAAGGCATCAAGTACGGCGTGCGCAAGGTCAACATCGATACCGACCTGCGCCTGGCCTCCACGGGTGCCATCCGTCGCTACATGGCCCAGCACCCGAGCGAGTTCGACCCACGCAAGTTCTTCGCCGAGACCGTGAAGGCCATGCGTGATGTCTGCATCGCCCGTTACGAAGCCTTCGGTACCGCCGGCAACGCCTCCAAGATCAAGCCGATCTCCCTGGAGGGCATGTTCCAGCGTTACGCCAAAGGTGAGCTGGCCGCCAAGGTCAACTGATCCTGCCATGAACGAGGGGCCGTTTCGCGCTGGCGAAACGGCCCCTCGTTCATATTGGATGCGGATCGGATACACTCGCGGCTCTTCTCGCTGAACGCCGTGCAATGACCGCATTACGCTACCTGCAAGCCTACCCGCCTCACCTGCAAGAGCAGGTCCGCCAGATGATCGCCTCCGATCGCCTGGGCGATTACCTGCGCCAGCGCTACCCGGATCGACACGACGTACAGAGCGACAAAGCGCTGTACAGCTATGCCCAGGACTTGAAACAGCAATATCTGCGCAGTGCGCCGAATCTGGACAAGGTGCTGTTCGACAACCGCCTGGATCTGACCCATCGCGCCCTGGGCCTGAACACTGCTGTCTCCCGTGTGCAGGGCGGCAAACTCAAGGCCAAGAAGGAAATCCGCATCGCCTCGCTGTTCAAGGACGCGGCGCCCCAGTTTCTACGCATGATCGTGGTGCACGAGTTGGCGCACCTGCGCGAGCGGGACCACAACAAAGCGTTCTACCAGCTCTGTCAGCACATGGAGCCGGACTATCATCAATTGGAATTCGACCTGCGCGTCTACCTGACCTACCAGGAGCTGCCGGGCACCACCTGAGGATCGAGCAGCATGGATGTGAGCAAGACCAAGAGCAGTTTCTACCGGCGTCTCTATGTGGCCTGGTTGATCGACAGCCAGACCGCAACCAGTGTTCCGGCGCTGATGGAGGCTACCGGCATGCCTCGTCGCACCGCACAGGACACCATCGCCGCACTGGCCGACCTGGATATCGTTTGTGAATTCGAGCAGCAGGCCGGGGCGCGTAATCACGCCGGGCACTACCGCATCCACGATTGGGGTGCCATCGACAAGCAGTGGATCATCCAGCACCTGCGCAAGATCAGGGACGTGCTGGGGTATCCATGACCTGAGCGCCCCAGCCGCTCGATGCCCTCTCGCCTCAAGCCTTGCGCATACCGATATGCGCAATGCCATCCTCCAGGTACTGCTCTCCCGCCACCTCGAATCCATGCCGCGCATAGTAGGCCTGCAGATGTGCCTGGGCCGACAGGTAGATCGGTGTCCCAGGCCAGCAGTGCTCGGCGCACTCCAGCCCCTTGAGTAACAGCTGATGGCCCAGGCCGCCACCGCGCGCGGCGGGGGCGGTTACCACCCGGCCAATGACCACGTCGCCGCCTTGGGATTGGGGGTCGAGCAGGCGCAGGTAGGCCACCAAGCGGTCTTGTTCCCAACCCATCAAGTGCAGCGTATCTGCGCAAAGGTCCTGGCCGTCGACCTCCTGGTAGGCGCATTGCTGCTCCACCACGAAGACTTCAGTGCGCAACTGCAGGATGGCATAGAGTTGCTCCTTGCCAAGGTCGGTATGGTGCTTGCAGATCCACTCGATGGACATGGGTATGAACTCTTTGAAGGGGCGGTCGATCATCGCAAATCCCGGCGCTGGCGACGAGTCAGACATTGCCCAAAAACGGCTTCAACCGCATTCGGCCAAAATAGAGGCTATTTGATATCATTTGTCGGCTGCCGTCCGAGAGGGCTTTGTGTAATCTGCCCATCCTGTAGTAGTGCGGATCGCCACCATCAGAGTGGATCACCCACCTGCGAAAGGACTCGAGCATGCGGCCATTGCTTTGCGCGCTTGGTTTACTGTTGATCGTGCTGGTCACTCCCGCCGTGGCGGCCGAGAAGTTGCGTCTTGTGGCCGACAGTTGGCCGCCGTTCACAGACAGCGACTTGCCCGGCGGCGGCCTGGCCACCAACATCGTCACCGCGGCACTGACCCGTGCTGGCTACACCAGCAATGTCGAGCAGGTGCCCTGGGCCAGGGCCTTGATGGGTATCGGCGAAGGCCGCTACGACATCTTGGTCAACACCTGGTACAACGACTCGCGCACGCGTCTGGGCGCATTTTCCAAACCCTACCTGGTCAACCGCATCCGCCTGCTCAGGCCGCAAGATACGCCTTTGAGCTACCGTCAGCTGGCCGACCTCTACGACTATTCCATTGCCGTGGTACGCGATTACGCCTATTCCCCGGAATTCGACGACGACGCCCGTTTGCACAAGGTGGCGGTGCGCAACTTCTCCTCGGCGGTGCGCATGCTGGCGGCGGGCAGGGTCGACCTGACGGTGGAGGACGAATTCGTCGCGCGCTACAGCCTGCAACGCGAGCCGAAGGAGGTGCGTGAGGCCGTGACCTTCGTAGAGCCCGCGTTGGGCGAAAACAACCTGCACATCCTCGTCAGCCTCAAGCATCCCCATCATCAGCAGATCATCGAGCGCTTCGACCGCGCCATCGCCGCGATGAAGGCCGATGGCAGCTATGCCCGTCTGTTGCGCCAACACGGGTTCTGATCCGCCTCAGCGCCCTCTGGCTTCAAGAGCGGGTTGGCCTGGGAGCGTCAGCCCGTTGGGCTTTCCTTGATCAGGTGCGCCGCCAGGGTACGCAGCGGCCCGAGTTGGCGGCAGATCAGCGCCAGTTGGGTTTGCACCAGACGCTGATGTTCGTCCAACTCTTCGGGCATCTGTTCCAAGGCGCCGGCCAGGGCTTCCTCGGCATCGCTGTGGATGGCCACGGGCAGGCGGGCGGCCAGTCCATTGGCGATCTCATCGAGGCTGTTGGCCAGGCTCTGGCCGGCGCCATCGATCAACTGCTCGTGAACCTCCGGCGGCAGCGCCGTGTCGCGGTGTGCACCGAGCCCGGAGAGGTAGCTGAGCAGGGTGTGCGAGAGCACCAGGAAGCGGAAGCCCACATCGGCTTCCTTACGGAAGTGCCCAGGCTCCATGAGCATGTTGGCCAGTGTGGTCGACAGTGCCGCATCGGCGTTGTGGGCGTTGCGCCGGGCCAGGCGATAGGCCAGGTCGTCGCGCTTGCCATGGGCATATTGCTGCATGATCTGGCGCAGGTAGGCACTGGCGCAGGTCAGCGTATTGGCCAGCACTTTGTTCAGGCGCCGCCCCTGCCAATCCGGCAGGAACAGGAACACCGCCAGGATGGCAATCAGGCTGCCCACGAGGGTATCGAACAGGCGTGGCAGGAACAGGCCGTAGCCATCGCCGATCTGGTTGAAGCAGAACAGTACCATCAGGGTGATCGCCGCCGTGGCCAAGGTATAGCGGGTGGTTCGGTTGACGAAGAACACCACCCCGGCGACCACCGCGAACATCGACTGGATGACCGGGCTGGGGAACAGGTCGAACAGCGCCCAGCCCACCGTGAGGCCGACAGCCGTGCCCACTACGCGCTGCACCAGCTTGCGGCGGGTCGCACCATAGTTGGGCTGGCAGACGAACAGGGTAGTCAGGATGATCCAGTAGCCTTGGGTCGGGTGGATCAGGTGCACCATGCCGTAGCCCACCGACAGCGCCAGGGACAGGCGCAGGGCATGGCGGAACAACAGCGAAGTGGGCGTCAGCTGCGTGCGCAGGCGGCTCCAGACATCCTTGAGGTTGCGTGGCGAGCGGTCGAGCAGGCTGCTGTCGCTGGCATCGGCCAGACTGTCGGGGTTGCTGGCGGCGCCCAGCAGGCGGTCCAGGGTCGCCAGGTTGCCGGCCAGCGCCCGCAAAGAGCGCAACAGGCCGCGCCAGGCTGGATTGCTTTGCTGGCGCAAGTGTTCCAGGGAGGCGTTGAGGTCTTCCAGCGCTTCGGCGAACCCGCCGCCGTAGACGAACGGCTGGCGCAGGCGGATCGAGTGGGACAGTTGCTGGCAGGCCGAGCCTTGCTGGCGCAGCAGGCGCTGGCAGCGGAACATCACATCGCTGTGGAAGAACGCTTCGGCCAGTGCGTTGTAGGGATAGTGCGAGGCACTGACCCGCTCATGGATGTCCTGAGCCAGAAAGTACAGCTTCAAATAACGGCTGACCTTGGCGTTCGGCTGGCTGTTGCCAACCCGGTGCAGGATGATTTCCTTGGCTGCGTTCAGCGCCGCCACTACTTTGCCATTTTGCTGGGCCAGTTCCAGGCGGCGGGCTTCCAGGTCCAGGTTGCGGATCGGCTCGAACAGGTTGGCCTTGAGCTTGAGGTAGCGGCCAAGCTCCATGAACAACTTTGCCAGGCTCTGCTGCACCGGCTGGTTGGAGAACAGCGCCTGCCACAGGACCGAGAGCAGCCCATACCACGCCGCACCGGCCACCAGCAGCAACGGTTCGTGCCAGAAATCGCTGACCTGCCCGCCGCGCTGGTCCACGCCGATCATGGTGTACACCGAGAGGATCAACGTCGCCGAGGCGATGGCGCCGTAGCGTTCGCCCAAGGCACCGAGCATGGTCAGGGCGAAGGCTGCCAGGGCCAGTGCGCCAGCGAAGATCCAGGGGTAAGGGAACAGCAGCTCCACCGACAAGGCGGCGATGGCGAAACACACCAAGGTAACGGCCAGGGCGCTCAGGCGGCCTTGCCAGCCGTCGTCGGTCTCGGCCAGGGCGCTGGCGATGATGCCGAGGAACAGCGGGATCAACAGCGCCATTTCGTCCTGGTACCAGCAAAGCGCCAGGCTGCCGGTGAGTGCGATCGTTACCCTGATGCTGTAGCTGAACTTGTCTTGGCCCCACAAACGACGCAATGAATGGCGGAACGAGCTCGATGACATGATGGCCCTGGGCAGTGATCGAATGAATACCTTGGCGCCATTCATAGTGGGCCGCGCAGCAGCCCCAGAAAATCGGCACCTCAGCACAGACCAGCAAGAAGCGTTCCGTGCTGCTGAAAGGATTCTACTCTACACGAACTGCGCTGCAGCGTTGGCCGAGGCCCATGCCCACTGGAAATTGAACCCGCCCAGGTGGCCCGTGACATCGAGCACTTCGCCGATGAAGTACAGCCCAGGACTCTTGAGGGATTCCATGGTCTTTGAAGACACCTCGCGGGTATCGACGCCGCCGAGGGTCACCTCCGCGGTGCGATAGCCTTCGGTACCGGCCGGCACCAGTTGCCAGGCCGACAGCTTATCCGCCACCTGGGCCAGTTCGGCCGGGGTGTACTGCTTCATCGGCTTGGACACGAACCATTGCTCGGCCAGCAGATTGGCCAGCTTGCGGGTGAAAACCTCGCCCAGCAGCGTCTTCAGCTCGCTGTTGGGGCGTTCGGCCTGCTGCTGTTGCAGCCAACTGAGGGCGTCTCGATCGGGCAACAGGTTGATCTCCACGGTATCGCCCGCCTCCCAGAACGAGGAAATCTGCAGGATCGCCGGGCCACTCAGGCCGCGGTGGGTGAACAACAGGTTTTCCCGGAAACTGGTGCCGTTGCAACTGGCGACGCAGTCCAGTGCGGTGCCGGAGAGCTCGGTGCACAGGGCCTTGAGTTGAGGCTCGGTGATGGTGAAGGGCACCAGACCCGCGCGGGTCGGCAGCAGGGTATGGCCGAACTGACGGGCGACCTGGTAGCCAAAGCCGGTAGCGCCCAGGGTCGGGATCGACAGGCCGCCGGTGGCGATCACCAGGGACTGGCAGGCGAACGGGCCGGCGGAGGTTTGCAGACAATAGCCTTCGGCGGTCTTCTCGATCTGCTCGATGCTGGTCTGCAGGCGTATCTGGGCCCCGGCCTCGTCGCATTCGGCGAGCAACATGTCGAGGATGTCGCTGGACTTGTTGTCGCAGAACAGCTGGCCAAGTTTCTTCTCGTGGTAAGGCACGCCGTGCTTGCACACCAGTTCGATGAAATCCCACTGGGTATAGCGGGCCAGGGCCGACTTGCAGAAGTGCGTGTTCTGCGAGAGGAAGTTGGCGGGCTCGGTGTACATGTTGGTGAAGTTGCAGCGACCGCCCCCGGACATGAGGATCTTCTTGCCCGGCTTGTTGGCGTGGTCGAGCACCAGCACCCGGCGTCCTCGGCGGGCGGTGAGCTGGGCGCACATCAGGCCGGCGGCGCCGGCGCCGATGATGATCACGTCGGTGGAATGCACGGTGTAAACCTTTTCTGAAATGACACACTGGCCCCCGTGGAAGCGGGTTTACCCGCAATGCGATGGTGGACTCACTGCCGCCTTCGCGGGTAAACCCGCTTCCACAGAGTCGTGCAGATCTTTAGATGATGCGGACTTTCAGGGACCGACCCTTGATCTTGCCGCTGTTCAGGCGCTGCATGGCTTGTTTGGCCACAGCGCGCTCCACCGCCACGAAGGCCTGGAAGTCGAAGATGGCGATTTTGCCCACCTGTTTACCGGGGATCCCTGCGTCGCCGGTCAGCGCGCCGAGAATATCGCCTGGGCGCAGTTTGTCCTTGCGGCCTGCGGCGATGCACAAGGTGGTCATCGCTGGCAGCAAAGGCTCACCCCCTTTGTGTTTGAGGTTGTCGAGCTGCTCCCAGCGCAGCGGGCGCTTCTGCAGGTCCTCGATGGCCTGTGCGCGGTGGCCCTCGGCAGGCGCGACCAGGCTGATGGCGATGCCTTTTTCGCCAGCGCGACCGGTGCGGCCGACGCGGTGTACGTGAATCTCCGGATCACGCGCCAGCTCGACGTTGATCACCATGTCCAGACCGTCGATGTCCAGGCCACGGGCCGCCACGTCAGTGGCCACCAGCACCGAGCTGCTGCGGTTGGCGAACATTGTCAGCACCTGGTCGCGGTCGCGTTGCTCCAGGTCGCCATGCAGGGCCTGGGCGACGATGCCCTTGGCGGTGAGGTGGGCTACCACGTCCTCGCACTGCTGCTTGGTGAAGCAGAACGCCACGCACGACTGCGGGCGGAAGTGGCCGAGCACTCGGGTGACGGCTTCCAGGCGTTGCTGCGGGTCGATCTCGATGAAGTGCTGTTCGATCTGGTTGTCGGCGTGCAGGCTTTCGACCTTGACCTGCTGTGGCTTGCGCATGAACTCGGCGGCCAACTGCTCGATGCCGGCCGGGTAGGTGGCCGAGAACAGCAGCGTCTGGCGGCGCGAAGGGGTCTTGCCGATGATGCTGGCGATGGCGTCGAAGAAACCCATGTCGAGCATGCGGTCGGCTTCATCCAGCACCAGGGTATTGAGCCCATCGAGCACCAAAGTGCCCTTGTCCAGGTGCTGCTGGATGCGCCCTGGGGTGCCGACGATGATGTGTGCGCCATGCTCCAGGGAGGCGATCTGCGGGCCCAGCGAAACGCCGCCGCACAGGGTGAGGATCTTGATGTTGTCTTCGGCACGGGCCAGGCGACGCAGCTCCTTGGCCACCTGGTCGGCCAGCTCGCGGGCCGGGCACAGTACCAGGGCCTGGCAGCCGAAGTAGCGCGGATTGATCGGGTTGAGCAGGCCGATGCCGAAGGCGGCGGTCTTGCCGCTGCCGGTCTTGGCCTGGGCGATCAGGTCCTGGCCCTTGAGGATGACCGGCAGGCTCTGGGCCTGGATCGGCGTCATCGAGGCGTAGCCGAGGGCGTCCAGGTTGGCCAGCATGGCGGCGGACAGCGGCAGAGTGGCAAAGGCGGTGGAGTCGGTGGTCACGAGGCGGGCCTGCGTTGCGAAGCGAAAAATGCCGCACAGTCTACCAGCCTCGTGGCCATTCGCCCTACGACTCCATGTGCGCTTCCTGACGACGGGCACGCCTTCCGTCTGTCGGCGACAACTGCAGGAAGATCGCTGCGGCCAGCATGGCCATCAAGCCGATGGTCAAGAAGGTCAGCTGGAAGGCGCCCAGGGTGCTTTCCACCCCCTCTGCGCTGCCAGCGGCGGTAAAGCCGCCAAGCAAGGCGCCGGCACAGGCCACCCCCAGGCTCAAGGACAGCTGCGCGACCACCGACAACAGGCTGTTGCCGCTGCTGGCGCTGGCGTCGTCCAGGTCGATCAGGGTCACGGTGTTCATGGCGGTGAACTGCATGGAGTTCACGGCGCCGAGCAGGGCCAGTTGCGCCAGCAGCAGGGCATACGGCGTGTCTGCGTCCACCAGCCCCA
Source organism: Pseudomonas guariconensis (assembly GCF_040822035.1). NCBI lineage: Bacteria > Pseudomonadati > Pseudomonadota > Gammaproteobacteria > Pseudomonadales > Pseudomonadaceae > Pseudomonas > Pseudomonas guariconensis. Next base: position 511,280 of record NZ_CP162012.1, read on the forward strand.
GGCTGGCCAGCAGCAGGCCAAGCAACAGGGTATTGCCGGTGAGGATGATGCGATAGCCGAAGCGTTCGATCAGCGGCCGTGCGATGGACTTGGCGAGCATCGCCGCGGCGGCCAGAGGGATCATGCTCATGCCGGCCTCGGCGGGCGAATAGCCCAGCGCCACCTGCAGTAGCAACGGCACCAGAAACGGCAGAGCGCCGCTGCCCAGGCGGGCGAAGAGGTTGCCAAGGATGCCGATGGCGAAGGTGCGCACCCGGAACAGGCCCGGCGAGAACAGCGGCTGCGGATCGCGCCCGGCGCGCAGCCAATAGGCGGCCAGGCAGGCCATGCCGGCGAACAGCAGCAACATCACCCGCAAGTGCGGCAGGTGCAGCTCACCCAAGCCTTCCATGGCGATGGTGATCAGTACCATCGCGGCGCCGAACAGGATGAACCCCGGGCCGTCGAAGGTAGTGCGCTCGGCGCCGCGCAGATCAGGGATGAACTTCCATACCGCATAGCAGCCCAGTGCACCGACGGGCAGATTGAGCAAAAAGATCCAGTGCCAGGTGAGGATCTCCACCAGCCAGCCGCCCAGGGTCGGTCCCAGCAGCGGGCCAAGCAGGCCGGGGATGGTGATGAAGCTCATGATCCGCACCAGCTCCGAACGCGGGTAGGCGCGCAGCACTACCAGTCGCCCGACCGGCAGCATCAACGCACCGCCCAGGCCCTGGATGACCCGGGCCAGGATCAGGAACGTGAGGCTGTTGGCCATGGCGCAGAGCAGCGAGCCCAGGCTGAAGAGCAGGATGGCGCTGAAGAAAATGCGCTTGGTGCCGAAGCGGTCGGCGATCCAGCCTGAAGCGGGAATCAACAGGGCCACCGTGAGCATGTAGGCGATGATCACACCCTGCATGCGCAGCGGGTCTTCGGCCAGGGAGCGGGCCATGGCCGGTAGGGCGGTGTTGAGGATGGTGCCGTCCAGGGACTGCATGAAGAAGGCGATGGCCACCACCCAGGGGATCCAGCGGGCGGTGACGGGGTCCAGCGGGGCGCGTTCGGGCATGAATACCTCGGCTTTGCTGCTTGATCGTGCTGGCCCGCCTCCACAGGGTTATCGTCCTGTAGGAGCCCTGTGAAGCAGCCAGCACAGACCCATTACAGGGTGAGGGTCAGGGCTTTGACCAGCGCCCCCGGCAAATGACTCGACCCGGTGCTGCGCTGGCCGTAGGTACTGGTCGACAGGATCAGCTCTCGCTCACGCGTCAGGTCTTCCAACTGACTGCCCAGCAGGTTGTACAGGCTGTCATCGAAGCGCATGGTGCCGACCGGCCCCTGGATGCAACCGTCCTGCACCCAGAAGGTGGCGAAACGGGTCAGGCCGGTCATGCGGGCGGCGGGCAGGTCCGAGTAGTTCAGGTACCAGAGATTGCTGATATACAGGCCCGTGCCGAGTCGCTCGAGGACCTGCGCCGAAGGCAGATGCCCCGGAGCCAGGCTCAGTGCACAGGGCGACTCGAAGCTGTCGGCGCCGTTGGCCTGCAGGTCGAACTCCGCAGCGCTGCGCGCGCTGACCAAGCGCGCGTGTGCGCGGCCTTCGTGGATCAGGCGCACGTCCTGGCGCGGCGAGCCTTCGTCGGAGAAGGGCGGGCTGAGCGAGCCGCTGACCTGTTCATCGAAACCGACCTGCGGACTGAGGCTGGCATCGCCGGTATACAGGCGCTGCAGCGCGCTGTTGCCTGTGGCCAGAGCCTGCGCGGAAAAACCACCCCAGCAGAGCATGCCGGCAATCTCGTCCATCGCCGCCGGGGCCAGGTAGGCGCGGTAGCTGCCAGGCTTGAGGATGATTGCCGGGCGGCCAAGGAAATCCAGTTGCTCGCGGGCCTGGCGCAGGCGCGCCACCAGGGCCGCACTGTCCCAGACCTGACCTGCATAATTGGCCTTGACCGCCTGGCCATTGGCGTGGAACAGGCTCCAGTCGAAGTTGAAACTGTTGGCCTGATGCCAGCCAAAGGCCCCGAAGGAGCTGGCGAACCCCCGGCAGATGGGGCCTGCGGCATAGATACCGACCAGGTCCAGATCGCCGGCTTCACGCTCGATCAGTCCAAGAACATCGGCGCAGTCCGGCAGCGCCGCTGCCTGCAGGTTGTGGCTGTGCCAGGCGCTTTCATCAAGACGCAGGTAAGGGTCGACAGGCAGCAGCGGCAGGATCTGACGCAGCTGGGCCAGCGCGTCGCGCAGGCGCTGGCGGTCCAGCTGTGGATCGTCGCCCAGCGTGAAGTGCTGCTCGGCCTGGCGCCCGTCGCGGATCAGGCGCAAGTGCGCGCTGGCCTGGGCGACTTCGCCGGCCTGGCGCACGCGGGCATGGTTGAAGCGGATGAACTGTGAATGCTCGGCACTGTAGCCGAGGGTGAACTGCTCGCCAGCCTGGAGTGCGTCGCGCAGGGCGCCTGTCAGGTCCTCGAAGCGTTGCTGGGGCGTGGCGCTCATCAAGCGTCTCCTCCGAATACGTCGATCTGGCGGAACACGCATGCCGGCGAGGCATGGCCAACCCGTACCACCTGGTTGGGTTCGCCCTTGCCGCAGTTTGGCGTGCCCAGTATCTGGAACGTGCTGCGATCGCCGACGGCGGCGAGATTGCCCCAGAACTGCGCGGAGATGCCGCGGTAGTTGGGGTTCTTCACTACGCCTTTGAGTTCGCCGTTTTCGATCAGTTGGCCCCATTCGCAGCCGAACTGGAACTTGTTGCGTGCGTCGTCGATGGACCAGGAGCGATTGGTGCGCATGAGGATGCCATGCTCGATACCACCGATCAGCTGCGCCAACGACTGGTCGCCCGGCTCGATGTTGAGGTTGGCCATGCGATCGATCGGCGCGCGATTCCAGCCACAGGCCCGGCTGTTGGCCACGCCATCCAGTCCCGAGCGGTACTGCGACAAGGCGCCGCCCAGCGGGCGCAGCAGCACACCGTCGCGGATCAGGAACTGCTTGCTCGCCGCAGTGCCGTCGTCGTCGAAGCTGTAGCTGGCCAGCTCTTCGGCGATAGTCGGGTCGAAGGTCACGTTGAGCAGCTTCGAGCCGTATTGCAGGTGACCAAAGTCGCTTGCCTTGACGAAGCTGGTGCCGGCGTAGTTTCGTTCGTCGCCCAGGATACGGTCCATCTCCAGCGGGTGGCCGATGGACTCGTGGATCTGCAGCATCATCTGGTCTGGCATCAGCAGTAGGTCACGCGGGCCGCTGGGGGTATTGGGCGCGAGCAGCAATTGCAGGGCCTCGTCGGCGATGCGCCTGGCCGCACCGACCAGGCCACAGCGTTCGATCACCTCGAAGCCGCCTTGCTGGCCGAAGTTCTCCCTGCCTAGGCTGCGGCTCTGGCTGTCCTGGCCATCGCTTGCGGTCACGCCCAGGCCCGGGAACAGGAAACGTTGGGCATGGCGCAGCTCGGCGCCTGCAGAATTGAGGTAGGTCTGCTCGACAAGGCTGATGCCCAGGCTCGCCTGCCAATCAACCAGGCGGCTGTCCTTGGGCACGCTGGCCGACTCGGCGGTGAGCAGCTCGAGGCACTCGGCAAGGCTAGGCAGGGGATGTTCGAAGTGGGGCGAAACATGGTCATGGCGCTCGCTGGCCACCGGTTGCCCGCTCAGGTCCAGCAGACTGTAGGCGGCGATCGTGCGAGCCAGCGCCTCGGCCTGTTCGAGGGCGCGTTGCAGACCTGCTTGGGACACGTCGGCGGTGGCAGCGTAGGCTTCCACACCCTTGACGCGCACGGTGAGCATGGCGCCTTCGTCCTGGCTGAAGAATGGTGGCTCGGCCACATTGCGACGCACCGACAGACTCTGGTGCGACTGCTTCACATGGCGCAGGGAAAACACCTCGGCCGAACTGCGCAGCGCGGCAAAGCGCTGGCGTAGCAAGGCACTGGAATCGAACATGCGGGAACCTCCGGTGCGCGGTGGCTCCCCCTAGAACCACCCCCTCTTGCAGGCCCAGGCAGGCTATGTTGCCTGACTTGAGCGGTGCGAGGTCATTATGGCAGCCTCGCCCTTGGTCGGTGGAAGAAATAACGTGCGGCCTGAATCGTCAAAAGGTGAATTTTGTTGTGAACAGCAGACGGATCAGCTGGTGGTGCTGGGGCATGTTCGATGCCCTGTTGTTAATCGACTACATATTCAAAGCGATCGCCAGCGACAGGATTCCATTCGTTTCCGACGCGCTGCGGATTGCTGTGGTCGCCAGCGACGAAGGTACGGCGACCGCGGTGCTTTTTGCCTTGCGCTTGGGCCTGCTGGTGTCAGTGGGCATCAGTTGTGCGCTGTTTTTCACCCAGCGCAATGCCGTGAAATGGCTGGTGGGGTTGCAACTACCGCCCAGGCTGCTCTTTTTCATTCCCTCTGTTTCGGTCTTCTATCTGTACGAGGGCTATCAAGCGTCAGCACATCCGCTGATGTTCTTTTTGATCGTGCTGGCGTGTGAGCTGTTCAAAATCTGGACCCTCTGGTTCTTCGGTAGAAACCAGATGTCCACCTGATGGGTGAGCGGGAATCTGGCGTTGTAAACATAAAAAAGGAGAGCCGAAGCTCTCCTTTTTCGTTTACCGCGTTGGATCAGCCGATGGTCATGAGGCTGGCGTTGCCACCTGCTGCTGCGGTGTTGACGCTCACGGCGCGCTCGATTACCAGACGCTCCAGAGCGATCTGGTGGTCGCCGCTGGAGAGACCATGGACGCCGACGATGGCGCCGGCGCGCTTGGCCACTTGCTCGCACACGCCGCGCAGCTGGTCGGAGTCGCCGTGGTGGATGACGGCATCGAAGGCGACGTCGTCCTTCTGCCAGTCGGCCACCAGCTTGACCTTGGCCTGCAGCTCCTTCGGCAGGCGGGCACGCAGGCTCTTGCCGGGTTCTGCGTCGGCCCATACCGCCGAGCTGCCCACGGCCAGTACGGCAGCCAGTTGGGCCAGCAGGTCGGCATCGTTGTCGGCCAGGCAGAGCACGTGCTCACGTGGCAACACGGTATAGGTGTTGCGCTCGCCGGTCGGGCCGGGCAGCACGCGGCTGATACCGCTCTGGGACTGGGCGGCGAACTGGTCGCACAGGCTGGCCAGCTCACCCATCTGGCTGCTGGCAGCCCAGGTCTTGAGGGTGTGCAGCGGCTTGATCAGTTGGTCGCGCAGGACAGTATCGACCTTGCCTTCGCCGTCGACACGCTGGAAGTGGCGGGCGATGGCGTCGGCCGGGCGGGTCGACAGCAGGCGGTACAGGTAGAGCGGACCGCCGGCTTTCGGGCCAGTGCCGGACAGGCCTTCGCCACCGAACGGCTGGACGCCGACCACGGCGCCGACGATGTTGCGGTTGACGTACATGTTGCCGGCATTGACGTTGTCCACCACCTTGGCGATGGTCTCGTCGATGCGGGTGTGCACGCCCAGGGTCAGGCCGTAGCCGGAGGCGTTGATCTGCTCGATCAACTGGTCGAGGTCCTTGCGGTTGTAGCGCACCACGTGCAGGACCGGTCCGAAGATCTCACGCTTGAGTTCGTCGAAGCTTTCGAGCTCGATCAAGGTCGGCATCACGAAGGTGCCGCGCTTGATCTCTTCACCTTCGGCGATGGCGACCTGGTAGACCGTACGACCTTTGTCGCGCATGCCCTGGATGTGCTTCTCGATGCCTGCCTTGGCTTCGGCGTCGATGACCGGGCCGATGTCCACGGACAGACGTTCCGGGTTGCCCAGGCGGCTTTCGGCCATGGCGCCCTTGAGCATCTCGATCACGCGGTCGGCGGAGTCTTCCTGCAGGCACAGCACACGCAGTGCCGAGCAGCGCTGGCCGGCGCTGTCGAACGCGGAGGACACCACGTCAATGACCACCTGCTCGGTCAGGGCCGAGGAGTCGACGATCATGGCGTTCTGGCCGCCGGTCTCGGCGATCAGCGGAATCGGACGGCCTTGGTTATCCAGGCGGCCAGCAATGTTGCGTTGCAGCAGGCGAGCGACTTCGGTGGAACCGGTGAACATCACGCCTTTGACGCGCTCGTCACCGACCAGGCCGGCACCGACGGTTTCGCCGCGGCCTGGCAGCAGTTGCAGCACGCCTTCAGGGATACCGGCTTCCAGCAGCAGGCGCACAGCCTGGGCGGCGACCAGCGGGGTCTGTTCGGCAGGCTTGGCCAGGACCGGGTTGCCGGCGGCCAGGGCCGCGGCGACCTGGCCGGAGAAGATCGCCAGCGGGAAGTTCCACGGACTGATGCACACCACCGGCCCAAGCGGGCGGCAGCTGTCATTGCTGAAATCGTTGCGTGCCTGCACCGCGTAGTAGCGCAGGAAGTCCACCGCTTCGCGCACTTCGGCGATGGCGTTGGCGTAGGTCTTGCCGGCTTCGCGCACCAGCAGGCCCATCAGCGGCTGGATATCGGCTTCCATCAGGTCGGCGGCGCGTTCGAGGATCGCGGCGCGTTCGGCTGGCGGCGTGGCCTGCCAGATCGGAGCGGCGTTGAGTGCGCACTGGATGGCATTGTCGACGTCCTCGACAGTGGCTTCCTGCACGTGACCGACGACATCGCGGTGGTCGGCCGGGTTGAGCACTTGCACGGCAGGTTGCTCGCTGGCGGCGCAGGCCAGCAGCGGGGCCGCTTTCCAGTCATTGTGGGCAGTGGCCAGCAGTGCGCAGGACAGCGACGCCAGGCGGTGTTCGTTGGCCATGTCGATGCCGGCCGAGTTGGCCCGCTCGCTGCCATACAGTTCACGCGGCATAGGAATGCGCGGATGCGGCAGGCCGATGCTGCCCTCCTGGGTGCCCATGCGCTCGATGCTGGCGACCGGATCGGCGACCAGTTCCTGGATCGAGATCGAGTGGTCGGCGATGCGGTTGACGAACGAGGTGTTCGCACCGTTTTCCAGCAGACGACGGACCAGGTAGGCCAGCAGGGTTTCGTGGGTGCCGACCGGGGCGTACACGCGGCATGGACGATTCAGCTTGCCTTCGGAGACCTTGCCCACCACCTGCTCGTACAGCGGTTCGCCCATGCCGTGCAGGCACTGGAACTCGTACTGGCCTGGGTAGTAGTTCTGGCCGGCAATGTGGTAGATGGCCGACAGGGTGTGGGCGTTGTGGGTGGCGAATTGTGGATAGATGGCTTCCGGTACCGACAGCAGCTTGCGAGCGCAGGCGATGTAGGAGACGTCGGTGTACACCTTGCGGGTGTAGACCGGGTAGCCTTCCAGGCCCTCGACCTGGGCGCGCTTGATCTCGCTATCCCAGTAGGCGCCCTTGACCAGACGGATCATCAGGCGGTGGCGGCTGCGCTTGGCCAGGTCGATGACGTAGTCGATCACGTACGGGCAGCGCTTCTGGTAGGCCTGGATGACGAAGCCGATGCCGTTCCAGCCAGCCAGCGATGGCTCGAAGCACAGGCGCTCGAGCAGGTCCAGGGACAGCTCCAGGCGGTCGGCTTCCTCGGCGTCGATGTTCAGGCCGATGTCGTACTGCTTGGCCAGTTGAGTCAACGACAGCAGGCGCGGGTACAGCTCCTCCATCACGCGCTCGTACTGGGCGCGGCTGTAGCGCGGGTGCAGGGCGGAGAGCTTGATGGAGATGCCTGGGCCTTCATAGATGCCACGGCCGTGGGAGGCTTTGCCGATCGAGTGAATCGCCTGCTCATAGGAGGCCAGGTACTTCTGGGCGTCGTGCTCGGTCAGGGCGGCCTCGCCGAGCATGTCGTAGGAGTAACGGAAGCCCTTGGCTTCGAACTTGCTGGCGTTGGCCAGGGCCTCGGCGATGGTCTCGCCGGTGACGAACTGTTCGCCCATCAGGCGCATGGCCATGTCGACGCCCTTGCGGATCATCGGTTCGCCGCTCTTGCCGATGATGCGGGTGAGCGAGGAGGTCAGGCCGGATTCGTTGTGGGTGGAGACCAGCTTGCCGGTCAGCAGCAGGCCCCAGGTGGCGGCATTGACGAACAGCGACGGACTGTTGCCCAGGTGCGGCTGCCAGTTGCCGGTGCTGATCTTGTCACGGATCAGGGCGTCACGGGTGCCTTTGTCCGGGATGCGCAATAGCGCCTCGGCCAGGCACATCAGCGCCACGCCTTCCTGGGACGACAGGGAGAATTCTTGCAGCAGGCCCTGGACGATGCCGGCGCGGCCGCTGGCGCTCTTCTGGTTGCGCAGTTTCTCGGCGATGCCGGCCGCCAGCTTGTTGGTGGCCTCGGCCTGCTCGGTGGAGAGACGCGCCTGCTCCAGCAGCATCGGCACAACTTCAGGTTCCGGGCGACGGTAGGCGGCAGTGATGGCCGAGCGCAGGACCGATTGCGGCAGGATGCTTTCAGCGAATTCGAGGAAGCACTGGTGGCTGTGGTCGGGCTGGACGTCGCCGGCATCGTCGCCGAGGCTGGCGGCATGGCCGTTGAGTTCGTTCAGGGTGGCGCCACCCTCGAGCTTCTCCAGATAGTTGAAGATCGCTTGCTTGATCAACCAGTGCGGCGTGCGGTCGATGGACTGCGCAGCTGCTTTGAGTCGCTCACGGGTCGGGTCGTCGAGTTTGACCCCAAGGGTGGTCGTCGCCATTTCTTATCCTCGTTATTGCCACGGATGTGGCCTAAGCTGGCGGCAAGATTAGCTGTAGGACAATCCGGGTGCAACCGGGTGCAACCCGTTTTTTGATCGGCGTAGGTGCAACTCGTCCGACGGCTCCATGGGTGGCAGAAAAATGTACTTTCTTGGTGCTTTTTATTATGGAAAACCCGGTTTTTGAAACAAAAAGGTGCAAAGAAGCGGTTTTGTCTGAAAATGCAGGTGTAGGTGCAACTTGCAAATGAAAAATGGTTGCACCTCGTTCGTGTTGTTGCATAGGATGCGCCGCCTAGGTGCAACCGCCTTGCCGGCGGTCGCAAAACATAAAAACAACGCCAGGGCACAACCATGGGCAATCCACTCACGATCACCTTCGTGATCTACATTGCGGCAATGGTGCTGATCGGCTTCGCCGCCTATCGCTCCACCAAGAACCTCTCCGACTACATCCTGGGCGGTCGCAGCCTTGGTAGCGTGGTCACCGCGCTTTCCGCCGGCGCCTCCGACATGAGCGGCTGGCTGCTGATGGGCCTGCCGGGCGCTATCTATTTCGCGGGTCTTTCCGAAGCCTGGATCGCCATCGGCCTGACCGTCGGCGCCTACCTCAACTGGCTGTTCGTCGCCGGTCGCCTGCGTGTGCAGACCGAGTTCAATGGCGATGCCCTGACCCTGCCGGACTACTTCTCCAGCCGTTTCGAAGACAACAGCGGTCTGCTGCGGGTCATCTCGGCGATCGTCATCCTGGTGTTCTTCACCATCTACTGCGCCTCCGGCATCGTTGCCGGTGCCCGCCTGTTCGAAAGCACCTTCGGCATGCCTTACGAGACCGCCCTGTGGGCCGGCGCGGCCGCTACTATCGCCTACACCTTCGTCGGTGGCTTCCTGGCGGTGAGCTGGACCGACACCGTACAGGCTTCGCTGATGATCTTCGCGCTGATCCTCACTCCGATCATCGTGCTGATCTCCACGGGTGGCTTTGACACCACCTTCCTGGCCATCGAAGCGCAGAACCCTGCCAACTTCGACATGTTCCGCGGCGCGACCTTCATCGGCATCATCTCGCTGATGGGCTGGGGCCTTGGCTACTTCGGTCAGCCTCACATCCTGGCGCGTTTCATGGCCGCCGACTCGGTCAAGTCGATCGCCAAGGCCCGTCGCATCTCCATGACCTGGATGATCCTGTGCCTGGCCGGTACCTGCGCCGTCGGTTTCTTCGGTATCGCCTACTTCTCGGCTCACCCTGAGGTCGCAGGTCCTGTCACCGAGAACCATGAGCGTGTGTTCATCGAGCTGGCCAAGATCCTGTTCAACCCCTGGATCGCGGGTGTCTTGCTGTCGGCCATCCTGGCTGCGGTGATGAGTACCCTGAGCTGCCAGCTGCTGGTGTGCTCCAGCGCGCTGACCGAAGATTTCTACAAATCCTTCCTGCGCAAGAATGCTTCCCAGCGTGAACTGGTCTGGGTCGGCCGCCTGATGGTGCTGGCTGTGGCTCTGATCGCCATCGCCATGGCCGCCAATCCGGAAAACCGCGTACTGGGCCTGGTGGCCTACGCATGGGCAGGTTTCGGTGCCGCTTTCGGTCCGGTCGTGCTGATCTCCGTGCTGTGGAAGGGCATGACCCGCAACGGCGCACTGGCCGGTATCGTGGTCGGCGCCCTGACGGTGATTCTGTGGAAGAACTACGTTGGGCTGGGTCTGTACGAAATCATTCCGGGCTTCCTGTTCGCCAGCATCGCCATCGTAGTGGTGAGCAAGCTGGGTGCCCCGACCGGCAGCATGGTGTCGCGCTTCGAGAAAGCCGACGCGGCGTATCACGCCGAGAAGTGATCCTGCGTTAGGACAGCTGCTTGGTTCGCGGCAAGCCCGTTCCCACAGGCTCCAGTTGCCTGGGGGGCGGGCTTGACCGCGAGTGCAGCATGCGCCGATCGACAGCCAGGCCTGACTCCGCCTGCCTGACAAGGTAAACTTGTCGCCCCCGCAGGAGTTGCCATGAACTATCGTCACGCCTTCCACGCCGGCAATCACGCCGACGTCCTCAAGCACATCGTGCTGACTCGCCTCATCGCCCTGATGTCGCGCAAGGAGCAGTCGTTCGCCTACATCGATACCCATGCCGGCCTCGGTCTGTATGATTTGCAGGGTGACCAGGCGACCCGCACCGGTGAGTACCTCGAAGGTGTCGCCCGACTGTGGAATCGCGAAGACCTGCCGGCCGTCACCGCTGACTACCTGCGAATCATCAAACGCCTGAATCCGGACGGCGAGCTGCGCTATTACCCCGGATCCCCGGAGCTGGCGCGGCGCCTGATGCGTCAGCAGGATCGGGCGCTACTCAACGAGAAGCACCCCGAAGACGGCCCGCTGCTCAAGGAAAACATGAAGAAAGACCCGCGGGTGGTCGTGCACCTGGGCGAGGGCTGGCACGTGCCTCGGGCATTGCTGCCGGTGCAGGAGAAGCGCGCGGTGATGTTGATCGACCCGCCTTTCGAGCAGGCCGATGAGCTCAAGCGCTGCACCGTGGCGATGAAAGAGGCGATCGGCCGCATGCGCCAGACCGTCGCTGCGATCTGGTACCCGATCAAGGATCAGCGATCGCTCACGCGGTTCTATCAAGACCTCACCAGCACCGGGGCGCCCAAGCTGCTGCGGGTCGAGTTGTATGTCCATCATCAGGACAGCCCCCAGGGTCTCAATGGCTCGGGCCTGGCTATCGCCAACCCGCCGTGGGGTCTGGAAGAGGAGCTGCGCGAGCTGTTGCCGTGGTTGGCCAAGGAGCTGGCGCAAACGGCCGGCAGCTTCCGCATGGACTGGCTGATCGCCGAGTGACAAGGGCCTGTTGCGCAGCCATGCCAGGCTGCGAACTCGCTCGTGGTACAGCGCTGCTTCCTGTAGCCCCTTCCAGCAATCGCACCCCCTGCTGTTTGCGTTATAATTCCGCCCTTTAGCCGCCATCCGCCTGCAAGGCCGATGGCGCATCCCTACCGAAAGAAGAGGCTAGACCCTTGGCATTGACGATTCTTGGCCTGTCCGGCGCCCTTAGCCATGACCCTTCCGCGGCCCTGTACATCGACGGCAAACTGGTTGCCGCCGCCGAAGAAGAGCGCTTCGTGCGTGACAAGCATGCGAAGAACCGCATGCCCTACGAGTCGGCGAAGTTCTGCCTGGAGCAGGCCGGCATCAAGCCGTCCGACGTCGACGTAGTGGCCATTCCGTTCGCCCCCATCAGCCTGTTCGGCAAGGCGCGCTGGCACTATGCCAAGCGCTACTGGTACGCCCCGGACCGCGCCCTCGACGCGATCCTGATGGGCAACCGTCGCTACAAGCGTTACCGCAAGAAGATCGTCTGGTGCCTGGAGCAACTGGGCTTCGACCCGAAGAAGATCAAGATCGAACCGGTCGAACACCACCTGGCCCACGCCTCCAGCGCCTACCACTGCTCGGGCTTCAAGGAAAAGACCGCGATCCTGGGTATCGACGGCAAGGGCGAGTACGCCACCACCTTCTTCGGCTACGGCGAGAACGGCAAGATCCACAAGATCAAGGAGTTCTACGATCCGGACTCCCTGGGTGGCCTGTATGGCGCGATCACCGAGTTCCTCGGTTTCGAGATGCTCGATGGCGAATTCAAGGTCATGGGCATGGCGCCCTATGGCGACGCCAGCAAGTATGACTTCTCCCGTCTGGCCAGCTTCGAGAACGGCGAGCTGGTGATCAACACCGAGTACGCCAACGTCATTGGCCTGCGCCGCTATAAAGAGAAGGGCAAAGGTTTCTACTTCTCGCCCAAGCTGATCGAGTGGCTGGGGCCCAAGCGCGAAGGTGACATCGCCGACGAGCCATACATCCACTACGCCGCGAGCATGCAGGCGCTGTTCGAGAAGCTCGCGCTGCAAATGATCGACTACTACCTGGGCGACATCCTCAAGCAGGGTGGCAAACTCGCCTTCGCCGGCGGTTGCGCGCTGAACGTCAAGCTCAACCAGAAAATCATCGCCCGCCCAGACGTCAAGGAACTGTTCGTGCAGCCTGCCTCGGGCGATGCCGGTACCGCCGTCGGTGCCGCAGCGTATGTTTCCCACGCCCGCGGCGTGCCGGTCGAGAAGATGGAGCACGTCTACCTCGGCCCTTCGTACTCCAACGAAGACGTGATCGCCGCCTGTGCCCGTCATCCAAATGCACCGAAATGGCGCAAGATCGACGACATGCCGCAGCGCATCGCCAAGATCATGGTCGATGGCAACCCAGTGGCCTGGTTCCAGGGCCGCATGGAGTTCGGCCCGCGTGCGCTGGGTGGTCGTTCGATCATCGGTTGCCCGAGCGTGCCGGGCGTGGCCGACCGGATCAACGAGCAGATCAAGTTCCGCGAGCGCTGGAGACCCTTCTGCCCGTCGATGCTCGACACTGTAGGGCCGCAGATGATCAAGGTCGATCACCCCGCGCCGTTCATGACCTTCACCTTCGAGGTCGCCGAGGAATGGAAAACCCGTGTGCCAGAGGTGGTCCATGAGGACGGCACCTCTCGCGCCCAGGTGCTCAAGCGTGAATACAACCCGCGTTACTACGACATGATGAAGGCCCTCGAGGACCTGACCGGCAACGGCGTGTCGCTGAACACGTCGCTCAACCGCCGTGGCGAACCCATGATCTGCTCGCCGACCGATGCCCTGAACATGTTCTTCGGCTCGGACCTGCAGTACCTGATCATGGAGGACATCCTGGTAGTCAAGGACGGCGCGGCGCCTTATGACCAACCGCTCTGAACGGCGCGTCCTGCAGTTCTGCCACGGCTATGACGGGCCATTCCTCGATTGCGCCCGTCAATATGCCAGTCTGTTCCAGGGCAGCGGCTACAAGGTCACCACGGTCTTTCTCACCGGAAAGGCCGACCCCCAGGTAGCCGCAGGCTGCGCGTCGGACGAAGTGCTGTTTCTGGAGTTCAGCTCCAAGGCCGTACGTGGCCTGAAGCTGGGCGCGATCGCCGCGTTGCGCAAGATCGCCGCGGCCCGCGACTTCAGCTTCTGCATCGCCCACCGCTTCAAGCCGATCTATGTGGCGCTGCTGGGTACCCGCCTGCCGGTGATCGGCGTGCACCATGCGTTCGGTGACTACCAGCGCGGCGGTCGGCGCCTGTTCGCCAACTTGTTCAAAAAGCGTCTGAGCCTGCTCGGCGTTTCCGATGCGGTGCGTGACGACATGCGCCGTTGCCTGGCGCAGTGGCCGATCGAGCGAATCCAGACACTGTACAACCGCATCGATGTCCAGGGGCTGCAGGCCGGCCTGGTGCCTCGTGAGGAGGCGCGCCGGGCGCTGGGGCTCGATCCGCAGGCCTGGGTCGTCGGCAACGTCGGTCGCCTGCATCCCGACAAGGACCAGGCCACTTTGCTTCGCGGCTTTGCCGAGGCGCTACCCGATCTGCCAGCTGGCGCCCGTCTGGCGATCCTGGGAGAGGGCCGCCTGGAAGCTGCGCTCAAAGCGCAGGCGGCGCAGCTGGGTATTGCCGGTCAGGTGGATTTTCTGGGCCAGGTGCCCAATGCGCGGCGCTATTTCCAGGCGTTCGACGTGTTCGCCCTGAGCTCCGACCATGAGCCGTTCGGCATGGTTCTGCTGGAGGCGATGGTTGCCGGCGTACCGCTGCTCGCCACGGCGTGTGGTGGAGCCCTCGAGGTGGTTGAAGGTGTGGGCGTGCTGTTCCCGCTTGGGGATGCCGCTCAGCTGGCCCAAGGCCTGAAGCATATGGCCGGGCTGGATGCGGCGCAGCGCCAGGCGTGCGCCGAACACATGCTACAACGCCTGCATGAGCGATTTTCCGACCAGGCCGTACGCGAGGCCTTCTGGGCCTTGCCGCAGGTGCGGGCATTGGTGGCGGAGGCGTGATGCTCAATCATATCCGGGCCCTGCGCGAGCGCGGCTGGTCCGTCATCGACGGTCAGGCCTACGCCGATGCCTGGCATCGTTTCGGCGGCAGTGTCGCCACCCATCCGCAGGTGGTCGAGCAATTGGCGGACCTGGCGCAGATCCCTGTGCGTTACCTGGGTTGGCACCACGCTGGCGAGCTCAAGGCTGCTATTCCGACTTGGGGGCGTCACCTGGCGCTGTCCAAGGACGTGCTCAAGCGCCACGGTAAGAAGGGGCTGTTCGACCTGGGCAATGCGGAAATCATCCTGCCCGCAGCTCCCGATGCCAGTGCGCCACTGCGCCATGCGGCGCGTTATCTTTCCGAGTTGAACCAAGGTCGATTCACTGGGCTCAAGGCGCAAGCCGAGCAGTTGGCCATGGCCCGTGCCCATGAAGACTTGTCGAAGAAGTTCCGTTACAACCAGCGCCGCGAGCTGCGCCTGCTGGAAGAGGCGGGCGGTGTGGTGCGGCCGATCAGCGACTTCAGCGCGACCGAAATTGCCGCCATCTACTGCGACCTGTTCATGCGCCGCTGGGGGTTCCCGGCCACGGGCGCGGCGCGTATGGCTGAGGTGCTGGAGCGCCTGCGTGACCTGTTGATCGGCTCGGTGTTGCTGCTCGATGGGGCGCCGATCGCGATCCAGCTGGTGTACCGGGTCGAGGCGCCGGAATGGATCAGCGTCGAATACATCAACGGCGGTGTCGACCCAGAGACCAAGGCCTTCAGCCCGGGCAGCGTCCTGAGCTTCCTCAATACCCAGGCTGCCTGGGAGGACGCCAGGGCGCGCAACAAACCGCTGCGATTCTCCTTCGGTCGCGCCGACCGCGAGTACAAGGACCGCTGGTGCAACCCGGTGCCGGTGTTCCAGTCGTGAGCCGCAAGCAGCAGTTGCTCAAACGCCATCGGCGCAACAAGCGCCTGGGGCTGCTGGCCGGGCTCATGGTGCTGGCCGCCCTGGGGGTATTGACTTGGTGGTGGCTGCCACTGGTGCTATTGCCGCTGGTGTGGATTGCCCACGAGGCCTGGTTCGCTGATCACCTGTTCTATTCGCCCTCCGAAGACTATGCCTACCGCTTCGGCGAATTGACCCGCCAGGCCGCTGCGCGGCTTCAGGGTGACCGGCTCCAGGTCGATGTGCCACTGGCAGGCGATGAGACGCTGATCCTCGAAGTACGGGTCAAAGCCAACTGGTTGGGGCGTTTTCTCGACCCGCAGGTGCTGCTTGATGGTGAGTCCGAGCAGGACTGCCAGACTTTCGAACGCGGCGTCGATGGTGTCCGCTTCCTGAACCTGACCGGTTTCGCCGCGCCCCTGATGGCGGGTGTCTTGCGTTTGCGCGGTCGCCACTGTCGGCTGGTCGGCGAGCCTCGCCTGTGGATAACCCCCTCGGTTGAATTGCACAAGCGCCGTGTGATGGTCATCGCACCCCATGCAGATGACGCTGAGCTTGCTGCCTATGGCCTGTATAGCCAGGCCGAAGAAGCCTGGGTGGTCACCCTGACCGCAGGTGAGATCGAGGCCGAGCACTATCAGCAGATGGGCCTGCCCAAGGCTGAGGCGGCGCGCCTGAAGGGCCGTCTGCGCGCCTGGGACAGCATCGCGGTGCCGCGCTGGGCGGGCGTGCCTGAGGCGCGCTGTGTGCAGTTGGGCTATTTCTGTCTGCAATTGCCGGCGATGCAAGCGGCGCCGGACATGCCGGTGGGCTCGCGTGAGGCGGACATGGCCGACATCCGCCCCTTCCGCCGATTCAACCCCTTCGACTTGCCAGGTGATGCCGATGGTGCACCGACCTGGAACAACCTACTGGCCGATCTGCGCGCCGTCCTGGAGCGGGCGCGGCCCCAGGTGCTGGTGATGCCACATCCACAGCTCGATCCACATCCGGATCACATCTGTGCCCAAGCGGCGGTGCTCGAAGCGTTGCAGGGCCTGGACTGGCAGCCCGAGACGCTGCTGTGCTACGCCAACCACCTGCACGACAATGACCGCTGGCCGATGGGTGACAGCGGCGACGGCGTTGCCTTGCCCCCGCAGTTGAGTGCCGACCAGGTCTGGGCACCCTGCAGCCAGGTATTGAGTCTTGCCATCCAACGCGACAAGGCCATGGCCTTGGGCATGATGCATGACCTGCAGCCCAGCGCGCCGTTCAAGCGTCGCTTGCGGCGTGCCCTGCAACGCTGGCTGGCCGGACGCAAGCCATCGCCTTATGGCGAGAACGAATTCTTCCGCAAGGCGGTACGCCGCCACGAGCTGTTCTGGCGTCGCACGTTTGAGCGCGACGAATGATTGAAGGCGCAGAGGCCCAAGCAAAGCAATGAAAGTCCTATTTCTGGTGCAGAAGGAGCAACGGGCGATCCTCGACCGCCTGTACGATGGGGTGGCCGCCAATTGCGATTGCGACCTGCGCTGGCTGAGCAGCGAGGACCAGCGCAACCTGCGCCGCTACTTCAAGCGCGAGGTGGATGTCACGCGCTATGACCGGATCGTGTTCTTCCTACGCTTCAAGCAGGAGATCCGCCAGGTCCCGTTCATCCGCAGCGTGCCCAACCTGGTGATTCTCGAGCACGACGCCTACCAGAACTACATACCGTGCAAGTACACCGGCAAGTTCAGTGCGCATTATCGCCAGTTGCCGTGGGCTCGGGTGATCAGCTCCGGCTATATGGTCAGCGAGCGCCTGCGCCAGGAAGGTTTCGACGCAGTGTTCGTGCCCAAGGGTTACGACGAGCAATTGCTCACAGACCAGGGGCGCGAGCGCGATATCGAGCTGGCCTTCGTCGGCAGCACTGGAAGCGTCGCCTACAGTGGTCGCAAGGCGTTGCTCGATGAGCTGGGTCAGGTGGAGAACCTGGTGGTCACCCGCACCAAGTCCGGCGAGGACTACTGCAATACGCTCAACCGCATTCGCTTCTTCGTCAGCGCCGATGTGGGCATGGGCGAATATATGATCAAGAACTTCGAGGCCATGGCCTGTGGCTGCGTGCTGCTGGCCTATGACCAGGGCGAGGCGGAGAACCGTGCACTGGGTCTTGAGGACATGCACAACGTGGTGCTGTACGACAGCATTCCGACCTTGCGGGAGAAATTGGCGGTACTGCGCAACGACCCCGAACTTGCCGAGCGCATCGCGCGTAATGGTCGTGAGCTTGCGGTGTCACGCTTTAGCTTCGCCCAGGTAGGACGCAGCATCGTCGAGCATCTGGTACCTGCGCTGCGTCCGCATCCGCCGCTGACCCGTTGGCAGCGTCTGCGCCTGGCACTGGGATTCTGACCGGCTTCTATTACCTGGGGCTCGGCGGCGGCTTCCAGCGGCTTCCAGCTGCCGGGGCCGGTGTGCGGCCCAGCGCAGTCTTGGTAGGTGCTGGCGAAGCGGCCCCAGGACCTGACAGCCGCTATCGATTAGCAGGCCTCAATGGGCCAGCAGGGCAGCCTCGAAATCGGCGACGGGGAACTGATTGGCGAGTTTTTCTCGCTCGATGTAGCGCGCCATGTGCTGGACGTTGCGCCGAACCATTCGCGCCGAAAGCGGTGCACGCAGGAAGCGCATGTCCGCCACATCGATCAGCCCAAGGCGCTGGTCGGGTGTCATTACCACGTTACCCAGGTGCAACGAGCGGAAATAAATGCCCGAACGGTGCAAGTGACGGATCAACTCGATCAGTTGAGGCATAAGGGCGTCCCAACTGAACCCAGGTTTGCGCGACAGCTGCAGCAGTGTTTCGCCCGGCAGTGGGCGGTACAGCACGGCGGTGCGTCCTGGCAGTTCGAGCTTGTGGTGGCTGATCACCTGCAGGGTCGGGATCCCCAGTTGCGTCAGGCGTGCCGCATTCTCGACGAAGCGTTGCGAGTAGGGGCGCAACAATGCAGATGAAATCAAACGCTTGCGACGAAAGATTTTAAGGATATTGCCATTCCCTAGCAGGTAGACTTTGGCGCCGTAGCTATCTGCCTCTAGAACCTTGGCACCGAGTGTCAGCTGATCGAAGTCGACCTGGGAGAGCCGGGAGCATTGCATGGGTAGGGCCTTGTCGTCTGGCAAGCAAAATGACCGGCAATAATGCCGAAAATAACGCGCCAGTACCATGATGGTGGCGTTGGATTGTTTCAGGGATCGAAGCCAAGAAGCATTGCGCCGGCCTGCGAAGAGGCTGGTCATGTGGGTCTGGTGCTGCCCCGACGGGTGCCCTGGACAAACCCTGTGTTAAAATTTCCGGTTCAACCTGAACAGCGAGCTCGATGATGGCCGAAACACCGCTACCGGCGGAGCAAACCTCCAGCCTGAAGATCTACTTCCGGCTGCTGAGCTACGTCAAACCCTATATCGGCATTTTCCTGCTGAGTATCGTGGGCTTCGTGATCTTCGCCTCCACCCAGCCGATGCTGGCGGGGATTCTCAAGTATTTCGTCGATGGATTGAGCGATCCACAGGCGGTCCTGTTCCCGGACGTGCCCTACCTCAAAGACATGCAGTTGCTGCAGGCCGTGCCGTTGCTGATCATCCTGATCGCAGCCTGGCAGGGCCTGGGCTCGTTCCTGGGCAACTACTACTTGGCCAAGGTCTCCCTGGGGTTGGTGCATGACCTGCGGGTGGAGTTGTTCAACAAGCTGTTGGTGCTGCCGAACCGCTATTTCGACAGCCACAACTCCGGTCACCTGATTTCCCGCATCACCTTCAACGTGACCATGGTCACCGGCGCCGCCACCGATGCGATCAAAGTGGTGATTCGCGAAGGCCTGACCGTGGTGTTCCTGTTCGCCTACCTGCTGTGGATGAACTGGAAGCTGACCTTGGTGATGGTTGCCATCCTGCCGGTCATCGCCCTGATGGTCAGCACCGCGAGCAAGAAGTTTCGCAAGCAGAGCAAGAAGATCCAGGTGGCCATGGGGGACGTCACCCATGTAGCCTCCGAGACCATCCAGGGCTATCGCGTGGTCCGCAGCTTCGGCGGCGAGGCCTACGAGCAGCGTCGCTTCAGCAACGCCAGCCAGAGCAATACGGACAAACAACTGCGCATGACCAAGACCGGCGCGCTGTACACGCCGATGCTGCAGCTGGTGATCTACAGCGCCATGGCCGCGCTGATGTTCCTGGTGCTGTTCCTGCGTGGCGATGCTTCGGCGGGCGACCTGGTGGCTTACATCACCGCCGCGGGCCTGCTGCCCAAGCCGATCCGCCAGCTTTCGGAAGTCAGCTCGACCATCCAGAAGGGCCTGGCCGGCGCCGAGAGCATCTTCGAGCAGTTGGACGAGAAGCCCGAGGTGGACACCGGTACCGTGGAAAAGGACAAGGTGGAAGGCCGCCTGGAGGTGCGCAACCTCAGCTTCACCTACCCAGGGACCGAGCGCCAGGTACTGAGCGACATCAGCTTTACCGCCGAGCCTGGGCAGATGATCGCACTGGTTGGGCGTTCCGGCAGCGGCAAGTCCACGCTGGCGGCGCTGATTCCACGCTTCTATCACCATGATCAGGGGCAGATCCTGCTCGATGGCGTGGAGATCGAACAATACCGACTGCGCAATCTGCGTCGACATGTGTCCCAGGTGACGCAGCACGTCACTCTGTTCAACGATACCGTGGCCAACAACATCGCCTATGGCGACCTGGCCGGTGCGCCGCGTGAGGCGATCGAGGCGGCGGCTGCCGATGCCTACGCCAAGGATTTCGTCGACCAGCTACCCAAGGGTTTCGACACCGAAGTCGGCGAGAACGGCGTGCTGCTTTCCGGTGGCCAGCGCCAGCGCTTGGCGATTGCCCGCGCACTGCTCAAGAACGCACCGCTGCTGATCCTCGACGAGGCGACCTCGGCACTGGATACCGAATCCGAGCGGCACATCCAGGCGGCGTTGGACCACGTGATGGAAGGCCGCACTACCCTGGTGATCGCCCACCGCCTGTCGACCATCGAGAAGGCCGACCTGATTCTGGTCATGGACCAAGGCCGCCTGGTGGAGCGTGGCACCCACGCCGAGCTGCTCCAGGCCAATGGCCATTATGCCCGCTTGCACGCCATGGGGCTGGATGAGCCGGAAAAGGCCGATATCACCTGACCCCCCTCTGAATCGGGGCCCTCTCGGCCCCGATCATCATTGGTAACGCACAGATCGCAGCTGGCCATAAAGCCGTCGCCGACCCTGTGCTAATATCCTGCCCCTGTTCATTATTTTTCATATGGGTTGCCCATGAAGTTGTCCATGCCGCGTTTCGATCAAGCCCCGGTCCTGGTGGTCGGTGATGTCATGCTCGACCGCTACTGGCATGGCGGTACCTCGCGGATCTCTCCCGAAGCACCGGTGCCGGTGGTCAAGGTCGAGCAGATCGAGGATCGCCCCGGCGGCGCGGCCAACGTCGCACTGAACATCGCTGCCCTTGGCGCGCCTGCCTCGCTGGTCGGCGTGACCGGTCAGGACGAGGCTGCCGACAGCCTCGCCAACAGCCTGCAGGCTGCAGGTGTGCGCTCGGTCTTCCAGCGCATCGCTCATCAGCCGACCATCGTCAAGCTGCGGGTCATGAGCCGTCACCAACAGCTGTTGCGCATCGATTTCGAAGAACCGTTCGCCACCGACCCGTTGTCGTTGGGCGAGGAGGTCGATGAGCTGCTCGAAGGCATCAAGGTGCTGGTCCTGTCCGACTACGGCAAGGGGGCGCTGAAGAACCATCAGAGCTTGATCCAGGCGGCGCGGGCCAAGGGCATTCCAGTGTTGGCCGACCCCAAGGGCAAGGACTTCTCCATCTACCGTGGCGCCAGTCTGATCACCCCGAACCTCAGCGAGTTCGAGACGATCGTAGGTCGTTGCGCCGACGAGGCCGAACTGGTCGCCAAGGGTCTGCAATTGCTCCAGGATCTGGAACTGGGCGCGCTGCTCGTGACCCGTGGCGAGCATGGCATGACCCTGCTGCGCACCGGGCACCCGGCGCTGCACCTGCCCGCCCGGGCCCGTGAAGTGTTCGATGTCACCGGTGCCGGCGATACCGTGATCTCGACCCTGGCCGCAGCCATTGCCGCCGGCGAGGATCTTCCCCACGCTGTCGCGCTGGCCAACCTGGCTGCAGGTATCGTGGTCGGCAAACTGGGTACCGCTGCCATCAGCGCGCCGGAGCTGCGCCGGGCGATCCAGCGTGAAGAGGGCTCCGAGCGCGGCGTGCTCACCCTCGACCAGTTGCTGCTGGCCATTGATGATGCCCGGGCACACAACGAAAAGATCGTCTTCACCAACGGGTGTTTCGACATTCTCCACGCTGGGCATGTGACCTATCTGGAACAGGCTCGCGCTCAAGGTGACCGCCTGATCGTGGCGGTCAATGACGATGCTTCGGTCAGCCGTCTCAAAGGGCCGGGTCGTCCAATCAACAGTGTCGACCGTCGCATGGCCGTACTGGCTGGCCTGGGGGCTGTGGATTGGGTCATCAGTTTCCCTGAAGGCACGCCGGAAAACCTGCTCAGCCAGGTCAAACCGGACGTGCTGGTCAAGGGCGGCGACTATGGCATCGACCAGGTGGTCGGCGCCGATATAGTCAAGGCCTACGGTGGCACCGTGAAGGTACTGGGACTGGTGGAGAACAGCTCGACCACCGCCATCGTCGAGAAGATCCGCAAGCACTGATCTGCAACGTAGGTATCGCGTGACAATTCCCCCATAGCGCAATGCTTGTGGGGAGCTTGTCACGCGATTGGCCTGTAAGGCCTGCTGTCGTTACTTGTGCAGTGCGCGCTGCAACAGCGCCCGCGCCTTATCGCTGAATCGCTGCAGGTGCGAGGTCGGCACCTGCTCAAGGCCTTGTTGCTTGATCCACTCTTTCCAACGAATCCGCTCATCCTTCACCACCCAGCCTTCCTGTCGGGCAAAGCTTTCGGCCAGGTACAGACCGCGGGTGCTTGCAGGCACCAGTTGGTCTTTCTTCAAGGTATAGAGCTCGGCCGTGGGCTGGCCATCGATCAGTGGCATCAGATACAAGTCAGGGCGCTTGCGGTTCAGGCGTGCGACCAGTTGGTCGCCTTCCAGCCGTTCGTCGACATGGAACAAACTGAGCGACTTGGCCTCCCGGGGGACCTGCAGGCGAAGGTCATAGATCAACTGCAGGGATGCCGTTGGCAGGTGCACATAGGCGCGTGGGCGTTCCAGCAGCATGAGGTTGTCGCAGTGAACCGGACGGGCTGCACCGGACTCGGGGGACAGAACAAACGGTAATGCCTCGCGGTAGTGCAGGGCGTCGGCGTAGGGGGCTGGCAGCCAGGTATCGTTGAAACGCCCACCGAGCCAGCCTTCGGGCGTCTCCATCAGGCACTCCTCGGCCACCTCCTGGATGGCGGTGTGCAGCGGCAGGTTCAGTTCCTGGGCCGGGACATAACCGGAAATAAGCTTGAGCACGACATCGCCGCGATCCTGGCGGCGCTGGCGCACCAGCACCCAGTAATCGCGATGCTGCCAATGCAAGGTCAGACGCACCGATACCCCGAGGTTGGCCAGTTCGACCACGAAACGCTCCGGGTTGCCCAGCTGAATGGCTTTGCGTCGCTGCTGCACCTGGGAGAAGTTCAACGGCATGCCGATGGGCTTGTAGGTCAGGCCGTCGGGCGTGGCTTCGACATGCAGCGGTAAAGTTTTGAAGTTGCTCGGGTTCTTGCGGATCAGCGTTCGCGGCACGAGGCTCCTCCTTGCGTTGGGCGCCCGTCTGGGCGATTCAAGGCCGTCCCAGGATTCGGGCGACGGTGGCCACGTTATGGGCCAGGTGCAACGGGTTGATGGTACCGACGATAGCACTGCTCACCCCCGGGTGGGAGAACAGCAGCTCGAAGCTGGCCTGCACCGGATCGACCCCGGGCGCGAGGCAGATGTGCCCGCTGGCCAAGGCCTTTTTCACCAGGATGGCCTTGCCGTGTTCGGCAGCGTAGTCCAGCACCGGGCGTTCTGCCTGCTCGTTGAGGTTGTAGGTGACCATGGCGCAGTCGCCTTGCTCCAGCGCCTTGAGTCCGCCGGCTACGGTCTTGCCGGACAGGCCGTAGCCGAGGATCTTGCCCTCCTGCTTGAGTTCGGCGAGGGTCTGGTAGACGCCTTGCTGTTCGAGGATTGCCAGGTCGTTGCCATCCGAATGCACCAGCACCAGCTCGATGCGGTCGGTCTCCAGACGACGCAGGCTGCGCTCCACCGACAGGCGAGTATGGGCGGCGCTGAAGTCGAATCGGGACTGGCCGTCCTCGAACTCCTCACCCACTTTGCTGACGATCACCCACTCGTCGCGCTGCCCGCGCAACAGCGGCCCCAGGCGTTCCTCGCTGCGGCCATAGGCAGGGGCGGTGTCGATGAGATTGATACCCAGCTCTCGCGCCTGGGCCAGCAACAGCCGGGCCTCGTCATCACCTGGAATGGTGAAACCGGTGGGGTACTTGACGCCCTGGTCCCGGCCAAGCTTGACGGTGCCCAGGCCCAGCGGCGAGACCTTCAGGCCGGTGCTGCCCAGCGGGCGATGGAGGTCGTGCAGGGTCGGCAGGCTCATGGCAGCAGTTGCTCCCAGGCAGGCACGCCAACCGGGGGGCGGGGCAAGTCGGCCAGGTCCGGTTGGGCGGTGGGGCGGATGCCGTCCCGATCCAGGCTCGCCAAGACGCGATCAGCAAAGTCCGGTGCCAGGGCCAGCTTCGTCGGCCAGCCCACCAGCAGGCGCTGCTGGTCAGCCAGGAAGGCGTTGTCCGGGCGTACCAGGCCTGATTGCGCAGGTTCTGCGCGGTCGACACGCAGGGTGGCCCAGCGAACTGGGCTCTGGTCGACCCATGGCAACAGGCTGGCGATTTCCTTTTGCGCCGCGGCGATCTGCGCCGCAGGCTCGCGGGCGACCCCCTCGGCTTCGGCCAAATCCCCCCCCAGGTACCAAACCCACTGCCCGTCCGCAGCCGGGTGGGTGGTGACGGTCACCCGAGGCTTGGGGCCGCCGCCCAGGCAGTGGGCGTAGAGCGGTTTGAGATTCGGCCCCTTGGCCATGACCATATGCAGCGGACGGCGTTGCATGGCGGGTTGGCTCAGGCCCAGGGCCTGGAGCAGCGCCTCGGTGCCCGCGCCGGCGCTGAGGACGATGCGTTGGGCACGAATTTCACGGTCATCGACACGCAAGCCGACGAGCTCGTCGCCTTCTTTCAAGGGTTCGATGCGCTCGCCGGCCAGTAGGCTGTCGCCGGCCAGTTCGGCCAGGTTGGCGAGCAGGCTGGGCACGTCGATGACCAGTTCGGCCAAGCGATAGACCTTGCCCTTGAAGGTACGATCCTGCAGAGCGGGGGGCAATTGATCGCCCTTGACCTGATCGACCCGACCGCGCACGGCTTTGCTGGCGAAGAAGCTGGTGAGGTTGCCGGCCAGGGTGCCAGGAGACCACAGGTAGTGGGCTTCGGAGAGAATGCGGGTCTTGCCGAGGTCGAGCTCGCCGTTGCCGGCCAGTGCTTCGCGCCAGCGGCGAGGCATGTCGGCGATGGCCTCCGATGCGCCGGTCAGGGCGCCATGCAGGGCGTACTTGGTACCGCCGTGGATGATGCCCTGGGACTTGATGGTCTGCTCGCCGCCGAGGCTGGCGCGCTCGACCAGCACGGTCGAGTACCCCAGGCGCTGCAGCCGGGCATTGAGCCAGAGGCCTGCGACCCCGGCGCCGACGATCAGCACGTCAGTGGAAATGGCAGATGGCATGCGGGCACCTCTAGAACTGGGACAGTTGCCCAGTATACAGGCTGTGGCGTGATGCTTGTCCGGGGAGAGATGCAGACCGTTTTGTCGCGTTCGCGGGTAAACCCGCTCACACCGTTACAGCGGCGTACCTATGAGCGCCGAAGAACCGGTGAGGGCGGGTTTGCCCGGTGAAGAGGGCACTACCACAGGGCAAGATGCTTGCCGCCCATGGGCGTGCATGAAATGCGCTGTCGCTCAGTGCCCCGCGGTCTTGGAGAACAGCTGGATCACCACCACGCCGCCGACGATCATGGCCATGCCCAGCATCGCCGGGAAGTCCAGCTTCTGCCCATAGATCACCAGCGCCACCGCGCTGATCAGCACGATGCCCAGGCCCGACCAGATGGCGTAGGCGATACCCACTGGAATGCTGCGCACCACCAGCGTCAGCATCCAGAACGCCACGGCGTAACCGCAAACCATCAACAGCAGTGGCAGCGGTGTGCTCAAGCCCTTCACAGCTTTCATGGAAGCGGTGGCGATGACTTCTGCGCAGATGGCGATGGTCAGGTAGGTATATGCGTTCATGGTGCGAGTCTCCGTTGCCAGGCCTCGCATTCTAGGCCTAGGTGAAATGCGGTAAAGTCATTACCTATCTAACTTGGAGATAGGTTCAATGGCTGAGCAGTGGAGTCTGGATCAGCTGCGTCTGTTCCTGCGGGTGGCCGAGTTGCGGTCGTTTTCTGCTGTCGCACGGGAGCAGCGCAAGGCGCAGTCAGCCATCAGCAATGCAATCGCGCTGTTGGAGACGGACTTGGGCGTAACGTTGTTCGAGCGCAGCAGCGGGCGCCAGCCACGTTTGACCGAGAGCGGTGCGGCCCTGCTCGAGGATGCCCGCGAGCTGCTACGCCAGTGCGAGCGTCTGGACGGCCGGGCCTTGGCATTGATGCGGGGGCAGGAAGCACTGCTGCGAGTAGCCAATGACGAAGCCATGCCCTACCAGCCGGTCATCGACAGCCTGGACGAGTTGTCCACCCGCTTTCCGTTCCTCGAGGTGCAACTGGCCAGCGGTGCTCAGGGGGATGTGGCGCGCAAGCTGGTCGAGCGGCGCGCGGACCTGGGGTTGTTCTTCCATCACGAGCAGATTCCCGCCTCGCTGGAGCGTCGGGCGCTGGGCAGCGTCGAGATGGTCACGGTCTGCGCCGTGGGGCATCCGCTGGCCCGTGAGCAGCGGGTCAGTCGTCAGCAACTGGCGCGTCATCGGCAATTGCTGATCACGCCCCAGCAAAGCGGTTATCCGGGTGGCGAGGCGATCAGTCCGCAGGTGTGGCGCGCCGACAGCTTCTATTCAATGGCTGAACTGCTGATGCGTGGCCTGGGCTGGGCCTGGCTGCCGCGGCATGTGGTGCAGTATCCGACCTACCAAACGCACATGGTCGAACTGGACAGCGAGTGGCGCCCGCCGGCGCTGGTGGTCGAGCTGGCTTGGCGCCGCGACCAGCCGTTGGGGCCGGCGGCGCAATGGTTGGCCGAGCGCTTCGCCGTGCACCTGCGGGCGATTGGCTGAGGCTCGCCGCTTGCAGGCCTTTTCTTGCGGTTCCTTGTACACTGCGTCGCCATGAACAGAACCCTCTATACCTTGCTGTTTCACCTGGGCCTGCCGCTGGTCGCGCTGCGCCTGTACCTGCGCGCCCGCAAGGCCCCGGCCTACGGCCAGCGCATCGCCGAGCGCTTTGCCTGCAAGCTTGCGCCCATGCGCCAGGGAGGCATCTGGGTGCATGCGGTGTCGGTAGGCGAGAGCATCGCTGCTGCGCCGATGATTCGCGCCCTGCTCAAGGCCTACCCGGACTTGCCCATTACCCTGACCTGCATGACCCCGACCGGGTCGGAGCGGATCCGTGCGATGTTCGCCGAGGAGCCGCGCATTCAGCATTGCTACCTGCCATACGATCTGCCGTGGGCCGCCGGGCGTTTCCTCGATCATGTGCGGCCACGGCTAGGCATCATCATGGAAACCGAGCTGTGGCCAAACCACATTCACCAATGCACCAAGCGCGGTATCCCGGTGGCCTTGGCCAATGCTCGGCTGTCCGAGCGTTCGGCCCGCGGTTACGCGCGCTTTGCCGGGCTGACCGGTCCGATGCTCGCTGAGATGAGCCTGATCGCCGTGCAGACCGAGGTCGAGGCCGAGCGTTTCCGCAGCTTGGGCGCGCGCCCCGAGTGCGTGCAGGTGACCGGCTCGATCAAGTTCGACCTGAAGATCGACGAGCAACTGCAACCACGTGCCAAGGCGTTGCGCGAACAGTGGGGCGCCGAGCAGCGCCCCGTGTGGATCGCCGCCAGTACCCACGAGGGTGAGGATGCGCTGATCCTAGAGGCCCATCGGCAGTTGTTGCAGGTTCATGGTGATGCGCTGCTGATTCTGGTGCCGCGTCATCCGGAGCGCTTCGATGCGGTGTATGCCTTGTGCCGCGATCAGTTCGCCACGGTGCGACGCTCCCTGGGGACGCCGGTGAACGGCCAGACTGCGGTGCTGTTGGGCGACACCATGGGCGAATTGCTGTTCCTCTACGCATTGGCTGATATCGCCTTCGTCGGCGGAAGCCTGGTGGCCACCGGCGGGCACAACCCACTGGAGCCTGCTGCGCTGGCCTTGCCAGTGGTCATGGGACCGCATGTGTTCAATTTCCTCGAGATCACCGCCATGTTGCGTGAGGCCGGTGCCTTGCAGCAGGTGGATGATGCCGAGGGACTGGCTGGCGCTATACGCCGCTTGATCGAGCTGCCACAGGATGCCCGGCGCATGGGGCTGGCGGGCAAGGCCGTGATGCAAGCCAATCAAGGGGCCCTGGACCGGCTTGTGCAAGCATTGGCGAAATGGCTGTGATGACGCAAAAGGTGGCAAACAGATAGTTCATTTGCGCTGTGCGTGCTGCCTACGCTCCTGTCCAGGACGCCAACAGGCGTGTCGAAGATTGGAGGAGACGCCGCATGTACAGCAGGACACTCACCGCGTTCGGCCTGATGACCGCCTTGTCGGCACAGGCCTCGATCGGTGTGCCGAAGTACCCAAAGTTCATCGAACCGTGGGCCAGCGTGAGCGTGAACTACCCGGATCCAAACGCCAGCATCCAGCACACCGGGGCCTATTTCATCGATGCCCTGAAAGGGCCGCACTTCACTATCGATGACAACGCCAGTTGGTCGGTGGATGACGACGATCAGGGCAGGTTGGAGATGGTGCCGAAGGTGCTGGGCAAGCATAGCTTCGTTGAGGAGGTCCTTGTGACCTCGGGCGCTCTGGCGTGCAATTTCAGCATCATGTACGACCTGCGGCGTGTCAGGCTTCATGCCGCGTCCATCGGCGAGGCCTACGCCGACTGCAGGTCTTCGCTGCATGTCGATGGCGATCACAACGCAATTCGTTTCTTCATGAAGTGATGTGCATCGACAGGCTGTGCCTGCTACTTCACGAGCCGCTCGGCAGGCGTGCCCGTGAAGTAGCGGTAGCGCGTCCTCAAGGTCGCCGCTCGAAGTTCTTTGCCGCCGCGGCTGCCAGGTCGGGTGGGAGGAAGTCCTTGTCCGGGTTGTAGTCGGCTTTCAGATAGCGGCCCAAGTCCTGCAGGTCCTGCGGACTGAGCGTCCCGGCGGCTTGCTTGAGGCGCAGGTTGTCGATGATGTAGTCGTAGCGGCTGTTGTTGTAGTCGCGCACCGAGGTGTAAAGCTGGCGCTGGGCATCGAGTACGTCGACGATGTTGCGGGTACCGACCTGATAGCCGATCTCGGTAGCCTCCAGGGCACTCTGGTTGGAAATGATCGATTGCTTGCGCGCCTGTACCTGTTCCACGTCTGTGTTCACTGCGCGGTGCAGGTTGCGGGTGTTCTCCACCACCTGACGACGCAGGCTTTCGCGCTGCTGTTCGCTCTGGCTCAGGCGCTGGTACGCTTCGCGCACTTGGGAACTGGTCAGCCCGCCACTGTAGATCGGGATGTTCAACTGAAGGCCGATGCTGGTCTGCTCCACGTCGCCGCTGTAGCGCCCGAAGGGCGAGGGGTTGGTGACGCCGAGACTGTCATTGTCGCCTTTTTGGTATTTGGCCACCGCATCGAGCGTCGGGGCGTGGCCGGCCTTGCGCTGGCGCAGGGTTTCCTCGGCGGCGGTCACGGCATGGTTGGTGGCAAGCAGGTTGAGGTTCTGCCGCGCCGCGGTATCGACCCAGGCCTTGGCATCGTTGGGGATTGGCACCTGCACCGGTAGGGTATGGACCACGCCCTGGATCGAGCTGTATTCGCGGTTGGTCAGGGTCACCAGGGCCTCGAAGGCATCCTGTACCTGGCGCTCGGCGATGATCCGGTTGGCCCGGGCGGTGTCGTAACTGGCCTGGGACTGCAGCACGTCGGTCTTGTCCGAAAGGCCGACGTCGAAGCGCTCGTTGGACTGGTCCAGCTGGCGCTTGAAGGCCGCTTCCTCGGCTTTGGTCGAGGCCAGGTTGTCCTGGGCGCGCAGTACCGCGAAGTAGTTTTCGGCGGTTTGCAGAATCAGGTTCTGTTCGGTGGCCGACAGCTCGAGGGCCGCCTGTTCATTGACGGCTTCGGCTGCCTGCAACTGGAACCAGCGGTCGGCACGGAAGATCGGCTGCGCCAGTGTGGCGCTCCAGGAATTGCCGCTGCGGTTGGACGTGATGGAGGGCTCGTCGATCTTGGTGCGAGTGTTGAGCATCTCGGCACCGGCCGACAGGTTCGGCAGCAGTCCGGCCCTGGCCTGGGGGACCACTTCGCGACGAGCGCCGTAGTCGGCGCGGGCGGCGGCCAGGTCGGCGTTGTTGTCGACCGCCTCCTGGTAAACGCTGACCAGGTCGGTTTTCACCGTCGTGGGCATATCCGCTGCCCAGACCACTGCGTTGGACGCACAAGACACGGCTATCGCCAGTGAGAGTTTGCGCAGCATAGGCAATCCTTGAAATGAATTTCTGAACTGTTGAGTATCGAGCGATGGCCAGTGTAGTGCCGGGCGCACCTGGCAACAATCGCCTGACGTGCCTTTCATCATTCGCCAAGCTACACGCTTGGCTTTGCCGACCACTTGAGTCTAGACTGCGCATGTTCTTGTCGGGGTGCCTTGAATCGAAGGCTGAGATCGGATAGTTCCGGATCCCGTTGAACCTGATCAGGTTAGCGCCTGCGTAGGGAACAAGATTGCTCGCTTTCCCGGCGAGATCTTGTGCCAGGTCCGGGATTGTCGAAGCTCAAGCTCAAGGCACTTCTCGCATCCGGCACCGCACCGTCCTAGGTGTATCCGCGCCCCTTCAGGTTCTCCCCGACATTCCACGCTGTCTGGAGAGCCTGTGATGAGCCAACAAGAAAAATCGATCCACCTCAGCGAGTCGGCGCAAGTCGACCAGCAGTCCGTGCAACCTTTCCCCCGTTCGCGCAAGGTCTATGTCGAAGGCTCGCGCCCCGATATCCGCGTACCCATGCGCGAGATCAGCCTGCATGACACGCCCACGGACTTCGGTGGCGAGCAGAATGCGCCGGTGCTGGTGTACGACACTTCTGGTCCCTATACCGATCCCAACGTCGTCATCGATGTGCGCAAAGGCTTGGGCGATGTGCGCTCGGCGTGGATCGAGGCCCGTGGCGATACCGTGCGCCTGGATGGCCTGAGCTCGAACTTCGGTCAGCAGCGCCTGAACGACCCCGAACTGGCCAAGCTGCGTTTCGCCCACGTGCGCAACCCGCGCCGTGCCAAGCCAGGCGCCAACGTCACCCAGATGCACTATGCACGTCAGGGCATCATCACCGCCGAGATGGAATACGTCGCCATCCGCGAGAACATGAAGCTGCAGGAGGCCCGCGCCGCTGGCCTGCTGGACCAGCAGCACGCCGGGCACAGCTTCGGTGCCAGCATCCCCAAGGAAATCACCCCTGAGTTCGTGCGCGAGGAAATCGCCCGCGGCCGCGCGATCATCCCCGCCAACATCAACCACCCGGAACTCGAGCCGATGATCATCGGCCGAAACTTCCTGGTGAAGATCAACGGCAACATCGGCAACAGTGCCCTGGGGTCCTCGATCGAGGAAGAAGTGGCCAAGCTGACCTGGGGCATCCGCTGGGGTTCGGACACGGTCATGGACCTGTCCACCGGCAAGCACATTCACGAAACCCGCGAGTGGATCATCCGCAACTCGCCGGTGCCGATCGGCACCGTGCCGATCTACCAGGCCCTGGAAAAGGTCGGCGGTGTGGCCGAGGACCTGACCTGGGAGCTGTTCCGCGACACCCTGATCGAACAGGCCGAGCAGGGCGTGGACTACTTCACCATCCATGCCGGCGTGCTGCTGCGCTACGTACCGCTGACCGCCAAGCGGGTCACCGGTATCGTCAGCCGTGGTGGCTCGATCATGGCCAAGTGGTGCCTGGCGCATCACAAGGAAAACTTCCTGTACACGCACTTCGACGAGATCTGCGAAATCATGAAGGCCTACGACGTCAGCTTCTCGCTGGGCGACGGCCTGCGTCCGGGCTCGATCGCCGATGCCAACGACGCGGCCCAGTTCGGTGAGCTGGAAACCCTGGGCGAGCTGACCAAGATTGCCTGGAAGCATGACGTGCAGTGCATGATCGAAGGCCCGGGCCACGTGCCGATGCAGTTGATCAAGGAAAACATGGACAAGCAGCTCGAGTGCTGCGATGAGGCGCCGTTCTATACGCTGGGTCCGCTGACCACCGACATCGCCCCTGGCTACGATCACATCACCTCCGGTATCGGTGCCGCGATGATCGGCTGGTTCGGCTGCGCCATGCTCTGCTACGTGACGCCCAAGGAGCACCTGGGCCTGCCGAACAAGGACGACGTAAAGACCGGCATCATCACCTACAAGATCGCCGCGCACGCCGCTGACCTGGCCAAGGGCCATCCGGGGGCACAGATCCGCGACAATGCCTTGTCCAAGGCACGCTTCGAGTTCCGTTGGGAAGACCAGTTCAACCTCGGCCTGGACCCGGACACCGCCCGTGCGTTCCACGACGAGACGTTGCCCAAGGAGTCGGCCAAGGTCGCGCACTTCTGCTCGATGTGCGGGCCGAAGTTCTGCTCCATGAAGATCACCCAGGAAGTCCGTGAGTACGCAGCCAACCAGCGTATCGAGGCGACGGATGTGTCCGTGGAAGAAGGCATGCGCGAGCAGGCCGAGCGGTTCCGTCAGGAAGGCAGCCAGCTGTACAAAAAGGTGTAACGCATCCCGGCCCCTTCCTGTGGGAGGGGCACATTTTTCTGTGTGGGGCACGGCCCTGTGGGGGCGGGTTTACCTGCGAATGCTGAGTTCACTGACGCATTCGTGGGTAAACCCACTCCCACAGGGCTGTGCCCTTCGTCAGTTTGACTCGGTATCCCCAACAACAACTCTGGTAAGCCCGCCGATGACCACTCCCAGCCACTTCTCCCCCGACCACCCGGTCCCTCACGGGCAGCGCCAATTCGGCGCCCGCGACCTGTTTTCCCTCTGGTTCTCCCTCGGCATCGGCCTGATGGTCCTGCAGGTCGGCGCGCTACTGGCGCCAGGCCTTGGCTTGGCAGGCTCGGTGCTGGCGATCGCGCTGGGCTCCGCGGTAGGCGTGCTGCTGTTGGCGGCGGCCGGGGTCATCGGCAGCGACACTGGGCTATCGGCCATGGCCACCCTGCGCCTGAGCCTGGGGCGTCATGGCGCGCGTCTGCCGGCGCTGCTCAACTTGTTGCAACTGGTGGGGTGGGGGTCGTTTGAGATCATCGTCATGCGCGATGCCGCCAGCCTGCTCGGCACCCGGGCGTTCGGCGAGGGCAGCGGCTGGAGCAGCCCTCTGCTCTGGACCTTGTGCTTTGGCGCTCTGGCCACCTTGCTGGCGGTGAGCGGCCCACTGACCTTCGTGCGCAAGGTGCTGCGCAAATGGGGTATCTGGCTGCTGCTCGGGGCGTGCCTGTGGCTGACCTGGAACCTGTTCGCCAAGGCGGACCTGGCGGGCCTGTGGCGCCAGGCGGGCGATGGCTCGATGTCGCTGGCGGTGGGCTTTGACATCGTCATCGCCATGCCGTTGTCGTGGTTGCCGTTGATCGCCGACTACTCACGTTTCGGCCAGCGAGCCAGCCGCGTGTTCGGCGGTACGGCGCTGGGCTTTTTCATTGGCAATGCCTGGCTGATGAGCTTGGGCGTGGCCTACACCCTGGCCTTCGCGCCGAGCGGTGAGGTCAATGCACTGCTACTGGCCTTGGCGGGGGCAGGTCTGGGTATTCCACTGCTGCTGATCTTGCTGGATGAGTCGGAGAACGCCTTTGCCGACATCCATTCTGCTGCCGTGTCTACGGGTTTGCTGGTGCGCATGAAGGTCGAGCACCTGGCCCTGGCCATCGGCGTGCTGTGCACATTGATCGCCCTGCTGGCGCCGCTGGCGCAGTACCAGAACTTCTTACTGTTGATCGGATCGGTGTTCGCGCCGTTGTTCGGTGTCGTGCTGATGGACCACTTCGTCATTCGTCGTCGGCAGATGCCGGCGGCGATCAGTGGCTTACACTGGCAGGCGCTGGTCGCCTGGGCGGTGGGGGTGGCGGCATATCACTTCATGGCCAATGTCGCACCGGAGCTGGGGGCGACCCTGCCGGCACTGCTGCTGGCAGGGGTACTGCATGGCCTGCTGAGCCTTAGCCGCGGCCAGGAAACAGCTCGGGCTTGAGCACGCCATTGAGGCGTGGATAGGGGATCTTCAGTTCGATGTGGCCCATGGAATAGGGCGCAATGGCATAGACTTCGTACTTGACCACCACCGCGCCATAGGTCAGCGCCACGTGCGGGGACTTGCGGAACGGCCAGGTCTTGATGAATTCGGGGTCCTTGTCCATGCCGGTGCTGATCATCCAGGCGCGGTGGGACTCCTCGACCGTCTTCCAGAAGGTCTCCTCCTGGCCCGGCAGCAGCATGTCCTGCAGGGTCAGGACCTTGTCCAGCTTGCGCGAATAGTTGATGAACCCGCGCCCCGGCATGCCGTGGGCGCCACCGCTGTCCAGATAGCTGGACAGTTCGATGATCACCAGCCCGTCATGCTGCTCGCGTACCTTGGCCTGCAGGTAGCTGCTGTTGCGTTTTTCGGCAGTGGCCAGGTATTGCTGCTCATAGGCTTGCAGCGAGGTAGGCACGGTGCTGCGCTGGTTGTCTTCGGTCAGCTGCAGCAGGCGCTGTTCGACGATGGCGTCGAGCTTGGGCAGGGCCGGGAAATGAATGGTGTCGATGTTCACCAGTGGGCAGTCGCTCTCGCTGCAACCGGGTTTGACGTGTTCCCAGGCGTCGCGCTTGACCTCGAGCGGGGCTCGGTAGTTGGGCTCGAACAGGCTTTGGCAGGCGCCAAGGGCCAATGCCAGCACAGCCACGGAAGTCAGTTTGACAAGCGTCATGATGATCCTTGCAGAACAGATGGAGTCGAGCTTCGACCGTCGGCGCGGCCTTCAGTTCGCCACTAAGCTAACAGAGTAGAGACGCTCTGTCCTGGCCGCCTGAACGGTCGTTGGAAAGGGGTGAAACACGACGGCTCGCAGAGTAGGATGGCGCGATGCGGTAAATGAGGTAACGAGGATTCCCATGTCAGATACGTTGAATTCAGTGCCCAAGGCGGTCGAGATCGTCGAGCAGGCCAACTGCTTCCAGGGCTTCTACCGGCTCGACAAGGTGCGCTTGCGCCATGAGTTGTTCGCTGGCGGCATGGGGCGGGAGATCAGCCGGGAACTGTTCGTGCGCCATGATGCGGTCTGTGTGCTGCCATACGATCCTCAGCGTGACGAGGTGGTGCTGATCGAGCAGTTCCGCGTCGGTGCCTTGGGCAAGGTCGAGAACCCTTGGCTGATCGAGATGGTCGCCGGGCTCATCGACAAGGACGAGGAGCCCGAGGAGGTCGCCCACCGCGAAGCCCAGGAGGAAGCCGGCCTGACCTTCAGCGCACTGTGGCCCATGACCCGCTACTTCCCGTCGCCCGGAGGCAGTGACGAGTACGTGCACCTGTTCCTGGGGCGCTGCTCCAGCGAAGGCGCCGGCGGGCTGCATGGTCTTGAGGAAGAAGGCGAGGACATCCGCGTGCGCGTCTGGTCGTTCGAGGACGCCCTGCAGGCTGTGCGTGACGGGCGTATCTGCAACGCCGCGACCATCATCGGCCTGCAATGGTTGGCGCTGAACCGTGCGGAAGTGCGAGGGATGTGGTCGTGAACCTGTTACGCGAGCGCTATCGGGTCGACCTGGCCGGGCTGCAGGCAGCCTGCGAGGCCAACTACGCCCGCCTGATGCGTCTGTTGCCAGACATGCGCACCACCCAGAGCTCGCGGCGCATCGGCATGACCCAAGGTGACCAGATGCTGGGCGTGCTGGTGCTCGACGTGGTGCTGGCGTGCCCCTACACCACCACCCTGCGCGTGCGTCAGGAACACAGCCTGCCCTGGTTGCCGGTGCCGCATCTGGAGGTGCAGGTGTACCACGATGCACGCATGGCCGAAGTGGTCAGTGCCGAGCATACCCGGCGCCTGCGCAGCATCTATCCCTATCCCAACGCGGCCATGCACCAGCCGGATGAAAAAGCTCAGCTCAACCTGTTCCTGGGTGAATGGCTCAGCCACTGCCTGGCCTGCGGCCATGAGTTGGAAGCCGTTCGCTGAAATGTGACGGCGGTCGGTTTCAGCCCTTTGCTCCGGCCCCTTCGGCATCCCATAATCGCGCTGAATCCGTTCGAGGAGCCGGCCGTTGCCGCAATTCAATCTCCCTCAAGCCTCGGCACCCCTGCAGGTGGTGCAACTGACCGACGCCCACCTGTTCGCGGACGCGGGCGGCACCCTGCTGGGCATGAATACCCGCGACAGCTTGCAGCATGTGGTCGAGCAAGTGCGGCGCGAGCAGCCGCAACCGGACTTACTGCTGTGCACCGGTGATCTGTCCCAGGATGGCAGCGTCGCGTCCTATGAAGCCTTCCGCCAGCTGACTGCGGTGTTGGGTGCGCCGAGCCGCTGGCTGCCGGGCAATCACGATGAGGCCAAGGTGATGGCCGAGTTCGCGCAGGGCAGCGACCTGGTGCAGGCGGTGACCGATCTGGGCGCCTGGCGCATTGTCATGCTCAACTCGAACGTGCCCGATGCCACCCATGGTTGGCTCGCCGACGATCAACTGGCCCTGCTGGAGCAAGCCCTGGCTGGAGCGGGGGAGCGTCACTGCCTGGTCTGCCTGCACCATCAGCCTGTGGACATCGGTTGTGCCTGGATCGCGCCGATCGGCCTGCGCAATGCCGATGAACTATGGAAGCGACTGCGCGGTTATACACAGGTAAGGGCAGTGCTCTGGGGGCATATCCACCAGCCTTGGGATGAGCGGCGTGAAGGTGTTCGTCTATTGGCCACGCCCTCGACCTGCATCCAGTTCGCCCCCAACAGTGAGGACTTCCAGGTCAGCGAGGAGCAGCCCGGTTACCGGTGGTTGCGCTTGCATGGCGATGGGCGAGTCGAGAGTGGGTTCGAGCGGGCCCGGGATTTCAACGTACAGCTGGATTTCAACAGTCCGGGGTATTGAGCTCGGTGTGCTCCAGGTAAGGCCCCGCGACAAGATGCAAGCCCTTGGCCGCCTGCGGCGTGAAGAATTTGTTGCGAAAAGCCCGAAGCTGCGCCAAAACCCAGCGAACAGGCTACACTGCGCGTCCCTGCGCCCGCACGGACGGGCGCGCCGCAGTACACTCCGGGGGCAGCATGTCGGGTTCCATCCTTTATATCCACGGCTTCAACAGCTCGCCGCTGTCGAGGAAAGCCCTCCAACTCGAGGCGGTGATGCAGCAACTGGGCCTGGCCGACCAACTGCGTGTGCCTGCCTTGCATCACCACCCGCGTCAGGCCATTGCCCAGCTCGAAGGGGCCATCGCCGAGCTGGGCCACCCTTTACTGGTGGGCAGTTCGCTCGGCGGCTACTATGCCACCTACCTGGCCGAGCGCCATGGCCTGAAGGCACTGCTCATCAACCCGGCGGTCGGACCGCACCGGCTGTTCGACGGATACCTCGGCACCCAGCGCAACCTGTACACCGACGAGACCTGGGAGCTGACCCTGGACCATGTACACGCCCTGGCCGAGCTGGAGGTGCCGCCCCCCCTGGATGCCAACCGCTATCAGGTATGGTTGCAGACCGCCGATGAAACCCTGGATTATCGCCATGCCGAGCGCTATTACCGAGCTTGTGCCCTGCGCATCCAGGCTGGCGGCGACCACGGTTTCCAGGGTTTCGCCGAGCGTCTTCCGGCATTGCTGGCCTTCGCCGGCATTGCGCGCGGGCAGTATGCGGCGCTCGATTTTTCTGTATTTTGACTTTTTGCATTCACCAGACTGACGACGAGAACCCATGGCCAATCCCAGCGCTAGCGCCTATAACGCAGACGCCATCGAAGTCCTCTCGGGCCTTGACCCGGTCCGCAAGCGGCCGGGCATGTATACCGATACCAGCCGGCCCAACCACCTGGCCCAGGAAGTCATCGACAACAGTGTCGACGAAGCCCTGGCCGGCCACGCCCGTTCGGTACAGGTGATTCTCCACGCCGATCATTCGCTGGAAGTCTGCGACGATGGTCGCGGCATGCCGGTGGACATTCACCCCGAGGAGGGGGTGTCCGGGGTCGAGCTGATCCTCACCAAGCTGCATGCTGGCGGCAAGTTCTCCAACAAGAACTACCAATTCTCCGGCGGCCTGCATGGGGTGGGCATCTCGGTGGTCAACGCCTTGTCCAGCCAAGTCCGCGTACGCGTCAAGCGCGATGGCACCGAGTACCAGATGACCTTCGCCGATGGCTACAAGGCCAGCGAACTGGAGGTGGTCGGCACTGTTGGCAAGCGCAACACTGGCACCAGCGTCTATTTCAGCCCCGACCCGAAATACTTCGATTCACCTAAGTTTTCCATCAGCCGCCTCAAGCATGTGCTCAAGGCCAAGGCCGTGCTTTGCCCAGGCCTTCTAGTCAGCTTCGAAGACAAAGCCAGCGGCGAAAAGGTCGAATGGCATTACGAGGACGGCCTGCGCTCGTACCTGGTCGATTCGGTCAGCGAGTTCATGCGTCTGCCCGACGAGCCGTTCTGCGGCAGCCTCGCGGGCAACAAGGAGGCGGTCGACTGGGCCTTGCTATGGTTGCCCGAGGGCGGCGACAGCGTCCAGGAAAGCTATGTCAACCTGATCCCCACCGCCCAGGGCGGCACGCACGTCAATGGTCTGCGCCAGGGGCTGCTGGATGCGATGCGCGAGTTCTGCGAGTTTCGCAACCTGCTGCCGCGTGGCGTCAAGCTGGCGCCCGAGGATGTCTGGGAGCGCATCACCTTCGTCTTGTCCATGAAGATGCAGGAGCCACAG
Organism: Pseudomonas guariconensis; assembly: GCF_040822035.1. NCBI lineage: Bacteria > Pseudomonadati > Pseudomonadota > Gammaproteobacteria > Pseudomonadales > Pseudomonadaceae > Pseudomonas > Pseudomonas guariconensis. The sequence goes on from NZ_CP162012.1 coordinate 549,739, forward strand.
TTCTCTGGCCAGACCAAGGAGCGCCTGTCATCCCGCGAGGCGGCGGCGTTCGTTTCCGGCGTGGTCAAGGATGCGTTCAGCCTGTGGCTCAATGCCCACCCCGAGCTGGGCATGCAATTGGCGGAGCTGGCCATCAGCAACGCTGGGCGTCGTCTGAAGGCGAGCAAGAAGGTCGAACGCAAGCGCATCACCCAAGGCCCGGCACTGCCTGGCAAGCTGGCCGACTGCGCAGGCCAGGACCCGATGCGTGCCGAGCTGTTCCTGGTCGAAGGTGACTCGGCCGGCGGTTCGGCCAAACAGGCGCGTGACAAGGAGTTCCAGGCGATCCTGCCCCTGCGCGGCAAGATCCTCAACACCTGGGAAGTCGATGGTGGCGAAGTCCTCGCCAGCCAGGAGGTGCACAACATCGCCGTGGCCATCGGGGTCGATCCGGGCGCTGCGGACCTGTCGCAGTTGCGCTACGGCAAGATCTGCATCCTCGCCGACGCCGACTCCGACGGTCTGCATATCGCCACGCTGCTATGTGCCTTGTTCGTTCAGCACTTCCGCCCGCTGGTGGAAGCCGGTCACGTGTACGTGGCCATGCCACCGCTGTATCGCATCGACCTGGGCAAGGAGATCTACTACGCCCTCGACGAGGCGGAACGCGACGGCATCCTGGACCGCCTGGTGGCCGAGAAGAAACGTGGCAAACCGCAGGTCACCCGATTCAAGGGGCTGGGCGAGATGAACCCACCGCAGTTGCGCGAGACCACCATGGATCCGAACACCCGGCGCCTGGTCCAGCTGACCCTGGACGATGTGCAGGGCACCACCGAGATCATGGACATGCTGCTGGCCAAGAAGCGCGCCGGCGATCGCAAGAGCTGGCTGGAGACCAAAGGTAATCTCGCCGAGGTACTGGTTTGACCCGCCTGCTCGCGGCGGTCTGCCTGCTGTTGGTCGCCTTGCCGAGCCTGGCGGCCAACTGGCCTGAGCTCAAGATGAGCGAGGAACACCCGGTCGATGGCATGCGCGGTGGCAACCTGTCGGGCCTGGCCTGGTGCCGTGGGGCCTTGTGGACGGTGTCCGACCGGGACGACGACCGCATCTACCGCCTCGATCAGCAGGACCGGACCTGGCGTGCCCAGCCACTGACGTTCACCCCGCCACCGGTGCCGGAGAGCGGTCTGCCTTGGGGATTGAAGTCGCGTAATTGGGCGGCCTCTTATATCCGCGGCGGCGAGCTGGACTTCGAGGGCATCAGCTGTGATCAGGCCGGCAACTTCTACCTGATCAGCGAAGCCCATGCCGCGGTGTTGCAACTGCCTGCCGATGGCGAACCGCGCTGGCTGAAGATCGACCCGGCCATGGTGCGCCAGGCGCGTGCCAGCGGCATGCTGCTGCACTTCAATGCACTGTTCGAAGGGCTGGCAGTCCACCCGTCCGGGGATCGTCTGTGGCTGGCGGCCGAGCGGGAGCGACGCGGTCTGCTGCTGGTAGAACGCCAGCAGTCGGTCTGGAACTGCGCACGCAGCTGTGTGTTGCTCAGCGAGGCGGGCGTCGAAATGCAGCCCAAGCAAATGCCCAATCCGCAGGCCATGGCGCGGGACTTCTCCGACCTGGCATGGTACGAGGGCAAACTGTACACCCTCGAACGCAACGCCTATCGCATCTGCCGCCGTGACAGCGAGAGCGGGCAGGTCGAGCGTTGCTGGTCGTTCGCCGCCGATGCCTTGGTTGAATCGCGCCGCTACGACCAACCGTATGGGCTGGCCGAGGCGTTGGTGATCGACGCCAAAGGTGCCTGGGTGGGTGTGGACAACAACAACGGCGATCGTGCCGATGGTGAGGCTCGTCCAATCGTCTGGCGTTTCGCGGCCCCTGAAGGTGGCTGGAACGCCAAGCCGTAGGCTTGCCGGCCGATTTGAATTTACCCGGCGCGGCGGTAGTTGCCGTCGCGCCAGAACCTGAAATGACGAGGCCCGCATGAGCGACTCACTGGAACTCAGTCTCGAAGGCGTCGAACGCCGCTCCTTGGCTGACTTCACCGAACAGGCCTACCTCAACTACTCCATGTACGTGATCATGGACCGTGCCTTGCCGCATATCGGCGACGGTCTGAAGCCGGTGCAACGACGCATCGTCTACGCCATGAGCGAGTTGGGGCTCGATGCCGATGCCAAGCACAAGAAATCGGCGCGCACCGTCGGTGACGTGCTCGGCAAGTTCCACCCCCATGGCGACTCGGCCTGCTACGAGGCCATGGTGCTGATGGCCCAGCCATTCAGCTACCGCTATACCCTGGTCGATGGCCAGGGCAACTGGGGTGCGCCGGACGATCCGAAGTCATTCGCCGCCATGCGTTACACCGAGGCGCGCCTGTCGCGTTATTCGGAGGTGTTACTCAGCGAGCTGGGCCAGGGCACTGTCGACTGGGTGCCGAACTTCGACGGCACGCTCCAGGAGCCTGCCGTGTTGCCGGCGCGCCTGCCGAACATCCTGCTCAACGGCACCACCGGCATCGCCGTGGGCATGGCCACCGACGTGCCACCGCACAACCTGCGTGAAGTCGCCAGCGCTTGCGTGCGCCTGCTCGACGAGCCCAAGGCCACCATCGAGCAACTGTGCGAGCACATCCAGGGGCCGGACTATCCGACCGAAGCCGAGATCGTCACGCCGCGCGCCGAGATCCTCAAGCTCTACGAGAGCGGCCGTGGCTCGATCCGCATGCGCGCCGTATACCGGGTAGAAGACGGCGACATCGTGGTGACGGCCCTGCCGCACCAGGTCTCCGGTGCCAAGGTGTTGGAGCAGATCGCCGCGCAAATGCAGGCCAAGAAGCTGCCGATGGTCGCCGACCTGCGCGATGAGTCGGATCACGAGAACCCCTGCCGTATCGTCATCATCCCGCGTTCGAACCGGGTGGATGCCGACGAACTGATGCAGCATCTGTTCGCCACCACGGACCTCGAGAGCAGCTATCGGGTCAACGTCAACATCATCGGTCTGGACGGCCGGCCGCAGCTGAAGAACCTGCGTGCCTTGCTGCTCGAATGGTTGGAGTACCGCATCGGTACCGTCCGCCGCCGCTTGCAGCACCGTCTGGAGAAGGTCGAGAAACGCCTGCATCTGTTGGAAGGCTTGCTCACAGCGTTTCTCAACCTGGATGAAGTCATCCACATCATTCGCACCGAAGACCAGCCCAAGCAGGCTCTGATCGCTCGCTTCGACCTCACCGAGGTTCAGGCCGATTACATCCTCGAGACCCGCCTGCGTCAGCTGGCGCGCCTGGAAGAGATGAAGATCCGCGGCGAGCAGGACGAACTGCTGAAGGAACAGGCCAAGCTGCTGGCGCTGCTGGGCAGCGATGCCAAGCTGCGCAAGCTGGTGCGCAGTGAGCTGATCAAGGATGCCGAGACCTACGGCGACGACCGCCGCTCGCCGATCGTCGAGCGAGCTGAGGCCAAGGCACTCTCGGAAAACGAGCTGATGCCGACCGAGCCTGTTACCGTCGTGCTTTCCGAGAAGGGCTGGGTACGCTGCGCCAAGGGGCATGACATCGATGCCACAGGCCTGTCCTACAAGGCCGGTGATGGCTTCAAGGGAGCTGCCGCGGGCCGCTCCAATCAGTACGCCGTGTTCATCGATTCCACCGGGCGCAGCTATTCGCTGGCTGCCCACAGCTTGCCTTCGGCACGTGGCCAGGGTGAACCGCTGACCGGTCGTCTGACGCCGCCACCGGGCGCGAGCTTCGAATGCGTGCTGCTGCCTGATGACGATGCGCTCTATGTGGTAGCCTCCGACGCCGGCTACGGCTTCGTGGTCAAAGGCGAAGACCTGCAGGCGAAGAACAAGGCCGGCAAAGGGCTGCTCAGTCTGCCCAACGGCGCCAAGGTCATGACTCCAAGGCCGGTGACGGACCGGGAGCAGGACTGGCTGGCTGCGGTGACCACCGAAGGTCGCCTGCTGATCTTCAAGGTCAGCGATCTGCCGCAATTGGGCAAAGGCAAGGGCAACAAGATCATCGGCGTGCCCGGTGACCGGGTCGCCAGCCGTGAAGAGTTTGTCACTGACCTTGCGGTAGTGAGTGAGGGGGCGACCCTTGTATTGCAAGCGGGCAAGCGTACGCTATCTCTCAAGCCTGACGATCTTGAGCATTACAAAGGCGAGCGGGGACGGCGTGGCAGCAAGCTGCCGCGTGGCTTCCAGCGCGTGGATGGCATGGCGGTTGAACGCCCTGAGTGAACCGGCTGTCTGTCTGAAGCGGCAATTACAGCGTCATTTCAGGCAGAAATGCTGGAGTCGGGCGGTTATTTCGCGGATGATAGTGCCCTTGCGGTACCGGCGTGGCCGTGTGCCCGTAAGAATCTACATGAGTATCACTGCGGTTTGCCCCTGGGCGACCGCTTGGATGGGATGAATGAAATTTCTGCGCCTTCCATTTGCGCTGTTGATGACAGGTCTGCTGGGACTGAGCGGATGCAGCATGCATCAGCCGGTAGCCTTGTATCAGCTGGACAGCGGTGATCCAGGCCAGCCCTCGCAGAGCGCCGGCATGGCGGTTGTGCTCGGCCCGGTATCGGTCGCCGATTACCTGCAACGTGAAACCTTCCTGCAGCGTCAGCCTGATGGCAGCCTGACCTCGGCGACCGACGGTCGTTGGGCCGGCAGTTTGTCCTCGGACATCGATCAGTTGCTGGTTCGCCAATTGGCCTGGCGTCTGGACAGCCAGCGCGTGGTCCTGGCCCCGGCGACCGCCGGTTTCAATCCTGACGTGCAAGTGTTGCTGTCGATTACCCGCCTGGATTCGGGCAAGAACCAGCCGGCGATTCTCGACGCCCAGTGGCGCCTGCTCGATCGTCGCGGCAAGGTACGGGATAACCGTATCGTTCACCTGGAGCAGCCACACGAGGGCTCCGAGGCGTCCCAGGTGCAGGCCCAGGGGCAATTGCTGCAGAAGCTGGCCGAGCAGCTCAGTGTTGCGGTCAAACCGCTGGCTAACCAGCCGGCAATTGCTGAAGAGACCCCGCCTCAACGCAAGTCCGCCCCGGTTCAAGTCAAGAAGGGGCCTGAGAAGCCAAAGATTCCGATGGCCTCGCCGATTCGGACCGACATGGAGGTCTACCGGTTCTAAACCGATAGACACAAAAAAGCCCGCAGCGATGCGGGCTTTTTTTTGCTTCGTGAAGTGCTGGTGATTCGAGCTGTTGGAACGGTTGCGAATTAGAAGGCCGGTGTACGGACCCTCGCAGGTTGAGCCAGCTCCTACGGTGCGCTGGCTCGGCCCCAATCGTTCCTGAAGCTCAGGCCCGGCGCTCGTGCATGCGCGCCAACTGGCGCTCGAGCATGGACGGATAGGGCTCCATCAGTCGCTCGACGCAGCAGGCGCCTTCTGGGCTGGCTATCGGGCGGATGCGGGCTCGTTGACGAATCAGTCCATCATCGCTGATCTTGCGCTCCACCAGCAGCAAGTTACGGCTGTGCTGCGAGAGCGCCAGGGCATCCTGGGCTTTTTCGGTCATCAGCAGGTCGACCTGCTCCAGACCCTGCAGGTCGTCTGCCAGGACCAAGCCCAGCTGCAGTTGCAGGGTGATGCCACTGTCGGCCACCTCGATCTGCAAGGCATGGCCCAGCGCCCGTAGCAGTTCGCCGCAGCAGATGGCATTGGTCAGGTAATCCTCGCCACAGTCGCGACTGTGGAACAGCAACAGGGTGCTGCCATCGTTGAGGGTGTAGGTCTCGCCGTCATACAGCGATGCGGCCTGCTCCAGGCAGTCGCGATAGCGCTCCAGCAACTCGGTCAGGCGTGTGCGGGGCAGGCGGCGCAGTTGCTCCTGGGAGCCCAGTTGCACGGCGAGCACGGCGCTGTACTGCGGCTCGTCGGACACAGCAGCGACAGGCTTGGCGTGGCTGTCCTCGGCGTCGATCAGACCGGCGAAGGCATCATCGTCCTCGTCGTCTTCAGTTGCGATCTTGGTTTTTGTCGTGGCCTTGGGGGTAACGACGACTTCGTCCAGGTCCTCGAAATCTTCTTCGATTTCCTCCGGTTCTGGCGGCGGGGGTGGTGCCAGGCGGGTGTGCAACTGACGCGCCAGGTCGCCGATCTCGTCCTGACGGTCGGTTGCAGGCGTATATGGGTGCGGGTCGCGCAGCCACACGCGTAACTGCAAGAGCGGCGTGGTGATGTGACGGCCCAGGCGCAGGCTCAGGGCCAGTGCCAAGGCCAGCAGGATGCCGCCGAGGATACCCATGCTCTGCAGGCTGATGGTCATCGGCTGCTGGAACTGACTCATGTCCAGGCTGATGCGCAGTTGCCCGGCGGTCACGTCCTGGAAGGTGATCTTGGTCTGGTAAAGCCCTTCAGCCTCGCCCAGCAGTCCGTTCTTCGGCCGTTGGCCGGCTTCGGCCAGCATGCGGTTGTCCACGCTGTAGATGGCCGCATGGGCCACCAGCGGATTCTTCACCAGATTGCCCAGCAATACGTTGAGGCTGAGGATGTCATTCGACACCAGCAGCTCGGTCGCCGAGTTGGCGGTCTGGATGGTCAGGCTCTGGCCGAGGGCGTCGGCCTGCTCATGCATGGCCTGCCGGAACTGCAGACCCATGACGCAGGCATAGACCACCAGCGCCAGGGCCACCAGGAAAATATTGTGGCTGGCGATGCGCAGAGCCAGCGGAACGCGACGCTGGCGCAGGGCTCGGAAGATCATCAGGAAGAAGTTATCAGGTTTGACTGGCGTGGGCCGGTTCACAGAGCGCGGCTCTTTATGGCGAAAAAGGTGTTGCGCAGTATAGCGAGCCGTGTTTTGTCGGCAAAGTATCGGTAGCGCCCGATGGTCACGGAAAATCGGTAGAATGCGCATTTTTCATCGAAGTCGGAGCCCGGTCTTGCGCGAAATCGTCCTGATCAACATCACTGGTGAAGACCGTCCCGGTCTCACTGCGGCCATCACTGGCGTCCTGGTCCAGGGCGGTGTGAACATTCTCGACATCGGCCTGGCGGTGATGCATGGCACCCTGTCCTTCGGCATTCTGGTCGATATCCCGGACAACGAAGTGGCCACCAACTTGCTGCAGAGCGTTCAGGCCAAAGCTCATGCGCTGAACCTGCAGGCCCGCTACACGCCCATTTCCGAGGCCGACTACCAGCATTGGGCCGACAGCCAGGGCGAGGCACGCCATATCGTGACGTTGCTCAGCCGCAAAGTGACACCGGAGCAGTTGCAGCGGGTCAGTGCTGTGATCAGCCAGTACGGCCTGACCATCGAGCGCATCGAGCGCCTGTCCGCTCGGGTGTCGCTGGATGCCTCGTGCGAGAAGAGCAAGGCCAGTCTCGAGATTTCCGTACGCGGCGAGCCGAGTGATTCCCAGGCCCTGCGCGCGGACTTCTTCGCCCTGGCCGAGGAGCTGAGCGTCGACATCGCCTTCCAGAAAGATGACCTGTTCCGCCGCAACCGGCGCCTGGCCGTGTTCGACATGGACTCGACGCTGATCGAGGCTGAAGTGATCGACGAGCTGGCCAAGGCCGCCGGTGTGGGCGAGCAAGTGGCGGCGATCACCGAGCGCGCCATGCGCGGTGAGTTGGATTTCCGTGCCAGCTTCAAGGAGCGCATGGCCTTGCTCAAGGGCTTGGATGTTGGCGTGCTGGACCAGATCGGCGCTTCCCTGCGCCTGACGGAGGGGGCCGAGCACCTGTTCGCCGAGCTCAAGCGGCTGGGCTACAAGACAGCGATCTTGTCTGGTGGCTTCTCCTACTTCGCCAAGCAGGTGCAAGCGCGCCTGGGCATCGACTATGTCTTTGCCAACGAACTGGAAGTGGTCGACGGCAAGGTCACCGGCGTCGCTGTTGAGCCGATCGTCGATGCGCAGCGCAAGGCCGATCTGCTGCAGCAACTGGCGAGCGAAGAAGGCCTGCAGTTGGAACAGACCATTGCCGTGGGTGATGGCGCCAACGACCTGCCAATGCTGTCGCTGGCCGGCCTGGGTGTGGCTTTCCGTGCCAAGCCGCTGGTGCGCCAGTCGGCCAAGCAGGCAATCTCCACCCTGGGGCTCGATGGCGTGCTGTACCTGCTGGGCCTACGGGATCGCGACGCGCGTAGCTGAGGTTGGCGCCTAATGACGTAGCTCCATGAAAAAGGCCCCGCCTGTGCGGGGCCTTTTTTCGTGGCGATGACTCAGGCTTGGGCAGGCTGTGCGAGCAACTCGCCCATACGTACCGCAGAGCCTGCACCCAGGCTTTGCGCCCACTTCACCTGCTCTGGGCCAAAAAGCACGATTGCGGTCGAACCCAGCTTGAAACGGCCCAGTTCGGCGCCTTTCTCCAAGTGGATAGGGGCACGGCTGCCTTCGTCGTAGCGGAAGGTCTTGAGTTCACGCTTGGGTGGCGTGACCAGGCCTGCCCAGACCGTCTCGATCGAGGCCACGATCATTGCGCCGACCAGCACTACAGCCATCGGGCCACGCTCCGTATCGAACAGGCAGACTACACGCTCGTTGCGGGCGAACAGCTCGGGTACGTTCTCGGCAGTGGTCTGGTTGACCGAGAACAGCCGGCCTGGCACGTAGACCATTTCTCGCAGGGTGCCGGCCAGTGGCATGTGCACGCGATGGTAGTCCTTAGGCGACAGGTAGATAGTGGCGAACTCCCCCCCCATGAAGGGCGCGGCCAGGGCGGGATCGCCGCCGAGCAGTTCAAGGGCACTGAAACTGTGCCCTTTGGCCTGGAAGATACGGCCATGCTCGATCGGGCCGAGCTGGCTGACGGCACCATCGGCCGGGCACAGGATGGCGCCTGGGGTTTCGTCCAGCGGGCGAGCGCCTGGCTTCAGGGCGCGGGTGAAGAAGGCGTTGAAATGTTCGTAGGCGGTCAGGTCTTCGACCAATGCCTCGGACATGTTCACCTGGTAGCGCTTGGCGAACCAGGCGGTGAAGGCGTTCTTGAACCAGCGGGCGCGGCATTCGGCGACGCAGCCGGCCAGCCGCGAGAGCAGGTGATGCGGCAGCAGGTACTGGCTGATGATGAACAAACGGGATTTCATTGGGTTTCCTTGGAATTTCAAACTTCTACAGGCGTGTCCGGATGGTTGCCCCATTCGCCCCAAGAGCCGGCGTAGGCCTTCACTCGTGGATAGCCGAGGGCTTTGGCCACCAGATAGGTGAAGCCGGAACGATGGTGGGTCTGGCAGTGAGTGATCACTTCCTTGTCCGGGGTGATGCCGAGTTGTTGCAGGATGTCGGCCATGTCCGAGCGGATGCGCAGGTGGTCGTTCAGGTCCATGCCTGCGGTCCACTCGAAGTTGACCGCGCCGGGAATGTGCCCGCCTTTGGCGGCCAGGACTTTCTCGCCTTTGTACTCGCCGGGGCTGCGGGCGTCCCAGATGGCCAGGTCCGCCGCGCCCAGTCGGCTTTGCAGGTATTCGCGGGTGGCGGTGGGCTCTGCATGCAGTTGCAGGCTGACCGGGCTGCCGCCGCTTGGCGGGATTTCAACGCTGAGCTTGTCAGCGGGCCAGGCCTGGATGCCGCCATTTAGGTAGTGGTAACGCGTGTGCCCGATGACATCGAGCAGCCAGATGAAGCGCCCGGCCCAGCCGCCCCCTTCATCGTCGTACACCACATAGACCGCATCGTCCCGGTGCTCGAGTTCACCGAACAGCTTCTCCAGGTCAGCCCGCGCCGGCAGCAACCCAGGTGCCGGTGGTTGTCCCAGCTGGGTGCGCTTGGGATCGACGAACCGGGCGCCAGGGATGTGCCCGCTGCCATAGCGATTGACGCTGGTCAGGTCGACGAGGATCAGCTGTGGCGAATCCAGGCGCGCGAGCAGGTCGGCCGGTTCGATCACCAGGGGCAAGCCGGAAAAGTCAGTCATCCACGATCTCCAGGGTGGAATAGAGGAGGCGATTGTAGCCTAAGGCTCAAGCGTTGCGGTTGGTAAAGGCCGACAGGGCACGCTCGGTGCATTGGGCTGTCTTGCCGAAAGCCTGCACGCTGACATCGGCCATGGGCCTGCCGCCTTGGTCGGCGATCATCAGCATCGTCACCTGGCCGTTGACTGCCAGCGAGCGCAGCAACAAATGCTCGCTGGACAGCAGTGCTCGCAAAGGAGTTGGCAGCAAGGCCGAGAACTGGGCGTGGTTCTCCGGCGTCAGGCGCAGTTGCGCTGCCTGGCCCATCAGCCGTTGCAACAATTTGCTCTGGTTCAGTGGCAGCACCAGCGAGGCTGCCTCCGGGGGCAGACCTGCGGTCTGCTGAACACGCAGGCATTCATTGGGTCTGTCGAGCGCCAGCAGCATGACCCGCTGCATGCCGCAGGCCAGGAGGGCTTCGCGCGCCTGGGTGCTCAGGTGCAGGATGGTGGTGAACGGGCTGGGTTGGACCAGCAACTCGCCACAGATTTTGCGCCAGTGTTCCAGATCCTTACTGGTGGGTGGCTCAGGTGCGAGCATGTCCGGATGCGGTCGCCGCTGGTGCCAGGGCCAGAGCAGCGCTTCGGCGGGATGGAACAGGGCGTGCCGGGCGTGGTGCCGGGCACTGGCTGCCGCTTGCTGGTGAACCTGTTGCTGGACATCGTCGAGCGAGGTTTGTAGGTACAAGGCCGTCAGCAACTGCCAGCGCAGTAGGTGAGGGTTGTCCCAGCCCACCTGCGCCGCCAGAGCCAGTCCGTTGGCCAGCAGCACGGTGTTGGCCGGTTGGTTGAACCAGCGGCGCAGCCCGGGCTCTTCATCCAGACGCTGTTGCTGGGAGAAGGCATCCTGCTCGCGCGCGATGGTCAGGATCTGGGCCAATTGTTCGCGCTCATCGAGCAGCAGGCGATAACCCTGGGTCACCCAGCCGGGCAAGCGCCATTGCTCGGCCATGGCTTGGCACAGGGTCACGATGCGCACGCCGAACAGTGCCTGCTCGACTTCGGCAGCCTCCTCGCCCTTGTGGATGACTCGCAGTTCCCAGGCATCGAGCAATTTAGGGTAGGCCAAAGCCAGGGGCCACAGTGGTGACAAGAACAACAGGCTGCCCCAATGGATCTCTTGCCACAACCGGGCCAGGCGGCTGGCGAACAGGCCACTGGCCTGCTGGGCAGCGTGCTGGCTGATCAGCAGGAACTGACGCAGTACCGGCGGAATATCTTCGCCAGGGACGGCGGGCAGACGTGCCAGCAGGCTCGCGGTGCGGGCCAGACCTAGGCGATTGAGGGCGACTTCCAGGCTCTCGGCGGGTTCGGCCTGGCTGGCGTTGGCCGGATGGTTCGCCTCGCGCATCACCGAAAGCACCAGCGCTGGGCTGTCCTGCATGAGTTCGGCGATGTCGCGCAAAGAGCGCCGGCTATCGTTGATGGCGGCCAGTACCCGGTCATGACTCTCCTTGGGTACTGGCAGGCGGATGCCATCGAGCAGTTTTACCCAGGCATCGAGCGTGGGTGGAATCTGGCTTGGTACCTTAGCGTCCATTGGCATTTTGACATCAGTCCGAACTGGCTTTTCGCATTTTGTGCCTATAGTCTGGCGCAGTTCTGTCGATAAGTAGAAGAAGAGTTTTAAAGCTCCCGCCCCTGACCCTGACCACCACAGCAAGTGCTTTGAACCTATGGCTAAAATTATCGGCATCATCGTCGTATTCGCGAGCGTGCTCGGCGGCTACGTGCTATCCCACGGCAAGATCGCGGCGCTGATCCAGCCGTTCGAAGTGCTGATCATCGGCGGTGCGGCCTTCGGTGCGTTCCTTCAGGCCAACCCTGGTCACATGACCATGCATGTGATCAAGAAGTCGCTGAAGATGTTCGGCACCCGTTTCACTCACACCTTCTACCTGGAGGTGCTGGGCCTGGTCTATGAGATCCTCAACAAGAGCCGCCGCGAGGGCATGATGGCCATCGAGGGTGATATCGAAGACCCAGCCGCCAGCCCCATCTTCGCCAAATACCCGGCCGTTCTGGGCGACGAGCGCATGACCGCGTTCATCTGCGACTACCTGCGCATCATGTCTACCGGCAACATGGCGCCCCACGAGCTCGAAGGCCTGTTCGACATGGAGCTGTTGAACATGAAAGAAGAGCTCGAGCACCCTTCCCATGCGGTGACAGGCATCGCCGATGGCATGCCCGGCTTCGGTATCGTGGCCGCGGTTCTCGGGATTGTCGTGACCATGGCATCGCTGGGCGATGGCGACCAGAAGTCCATCGGTCTGCACGTGGGCGCCGCGCTCGTGGGTACGTTCTTCGGTATTCTCGCGGCCTACGGCTTCTTTGGTCCGTTGGCCAACGCCCTGCGTCATGACGCGAAGGAAGAGCTGAACGTCTACGAGGCAATCAAGGCATCGCTGGTGGCCTCTGCCTCTGGCATGCCGCCGTCGCTGGCCGTGGAGTTCGGGCGCAAGGTGCTTTATCCGGCGCACCGTCCAAGCTTCGCCGAGCTGGAACAAGCGGTTCGCGGTCGCTAAATCATGGAGAACAATCAGCCCATCATCGTCAAGCGCGTCAAGCGCTTTGGCGACGGTCACCACGGCGGTGCCTGGAAGATCGCCTTTGCCGACTTCGCCACCGCGATGATGGCGTTTTTTCTGGTGCTCTGGCTGCTGTCCACGGCCACGCCTGAACAGAAGCTCGCCATCGCTGGCTATTTCAAGGACCCGATAGGCTTCTCCGAGAGCGGCACCCCCTACGTCATCGACCTGGGTGGTTCGCCACAATTGGCGCCGGAGAAAACCATCAATCCGGAAGAAAAATCCGAGCCGACACCTGACACCAGCATCCAGTTGGACAAAGACAAGGTCGAGACCTTGGCCGAGCAGGTCGAGCAGGAGCGCTTGCAATTGCTGTTGCAGGAACTGCAGAACAAGGTCGAGGAAAGCCCGCAACTGCAGAAGTTCAAGGACCAGATCCTGTTCGAGATCACCCAGGACGGCCTGCGCATTCAGATCATGGATGCCGAGAACCGGCCGATGTTCGACCTGGGCAGTGCACGCCTGCAGCCATACTTCGAGGACATCCTGTTGGCCATGGCCGACACCATCAAGGCAGTGCCGAACAAGATCAGCATCAGTGGTCATACCGATGCCAAGCCATACGCCGGCACTGGCGAGTTCGGCAACTGGGAACTGTCGGCCAACCGCGCCAACGCCGCGCGCCGTGCGCTGGTCGCCGGAGGGTATCCGGATGAGCAGGTGGCACGGGTGGTGGGTTATGCCTCGTCGTCGCTGTTCGATCGCAAGGACCCGTTCAACCCGGTCAACCGACGTATCGACATCATTGTCCTGACCAAGAAGGCCCAGCGCACCATCGAAGGCGAGCAGGGCACGCCACAGGCCCCGCCGGCGACAGAACAGGCTCCGGCCAATGGTGCGCCGGGGGCGGCTACCCCGGCCGCGCCGGGCCCGGGCGATACGGCTCAGGCACCGATGCAGCCGCGTGAGCTTCGCCAGAAGCTGAACATCTTCGAAGATGGCGTGTTGAAAATGGACAATACCCAGGAGTGAGACCTGGGCTGGGCCAGTCCACATAAGGCCGCGTCTGCAATCGCTGCAGGCGCGGCCTTGTTTTGTCTGGGAACTGTTCGGCAGACCCGCGCTGGATGACTCAGTAGGTGTCCTGCGGCAGGCTGGCGATGATCGAGCGGTAGCTGTTCATCCGCTGTGGCTTGATGCGCCCGTCATCCAGAGCCTGGAGCAAGGCGCAGCCGGGTTCACGGTCGTGTTTGCAGTCGCGGAAGCGGCAGTGGCCGAGCAGTTCGCGGAACTCGATGAAGCCGGCCTCGACATCGTCGCGGCTGACATGGCCCAGGCCGAATTCGCGGATGCCGGGTGAGTCGATCAGATCACCACCATTGGGGAAATGGTACAGGCGGGCTGTGGTGGTAGTGTGCGTGCCTTGGCCGGACCATTCGGACAGATCGCCCACACGAGTCCTGACCTCCGGCAACAGGCTGTTGACCAGCGATGACTTGCCGACCCCGGACTGGCCAACGAACACGCTGATGTGCTTGTCCAGCGTCTGCTGCAAACGCTGCATGCCCTCGCCCTGATGAGCCGAAACCTCCAAAAGGGGATAACCTAGGTCGCGGTAAACCGCCAGGAGGGCCTCGATGGTCGGGCCGTTCTGCTCATCGATCAGGTCGGCCTTGTTCAGCAGCAGAAGAGGGCGGATGCCTGCGTGTTCGGCGGCGACCAGGTAGCGGTCGATCAGGTTGGCCTGGGGTTCGGGTGCGGGAGCGAAGACGATCACGATCAGGTCGACATTCGCCGCGACCGGCTTGAGCTGGCCGTGATTGTTCGGCCGGCACAGCTCGGCGGTGCGGGGCATCTGCGCGACGATCACACCATTGCCCTGGTTGCCCGCTCGCCATACCACCCGATCGCCAGTGACCAGTGCCGGTAAATTGGCTCGCAAATGACAGCGAAACACCTGGCCCTTGGACTCGCCATCCTGCGCCTCGACCTCCACCTGCACGCCGAAGTGAGCGATCACCAGCCCCAACTGCTCAGGGCCTAGATCACCCCCTTCCAGCTCCTGCAGGGCGTGTTGCTCACGTTTGGCGGCGCGAGCGGCGCGCTCGCCTTGGATTTTTTCGATGCGCCAGTTTTGGCGACGGTTGAGCTGGCGTTTGGCCATGGAGGTTCCGTGTCGGCGGGGCAGAAGGAAAAACGGCTGGCAGTTTAGCACGCCGGAAGCCCTCGCCTTATTCGGTTACGGTTTCGCGGCCAAATGCACGGCGAAAGCTGCTATTTCTATAGAAATGACTACATATATAGAGAGGGTGAAAAAATCGGGGAAACACCCATCCGACGTTAAGCTTCCGGTGGGTATGGAGTTTCCCTAGGCATCTATTTGCCATTGTGCGACGATGCCGCCCTGCACTAGGAGCTGGCACCTTGCCGCTGTGCAGATTCGATACGCAGGATTTCCAAATGATGGCCTGCCACGCAATGACCAAGGAGCGGGGGAAGGCCGCGATATTGTGCCTGATGGACATGCTGATTAGAGTTTTCTACGGTGATTACCCAGCGTTTCTCTACGTGCCCAGGAGCATGGGTGATCGCATTCCTTCGCAGCGTTTCCTGAGTACGGCGGCTGGCCTGGGATCGGAGGTATTGCATTGGAGGTCGGGCGTTTGAGCATTCGTCCATCATCGGGACCTGATGCAGAAGGTGGCGCGGACGCGCCCTTGGTCTCCGTGCTCGTGCCTTGCTACAACCGCGAGCTGTACATCGAGGAAGCACTGCTGAGCATCCTTGAACAGGATTACCCGAATTTCGAGCTGATCGTCGTCGACGACGGCTCGCAAGATGGCAGTGCCCAGCGGATCGAAGCCTTGCGCGAGCGTTATGGTTTCCAGTTTTATCGCCAGCAGAATCAGGGTGTGAGCGCGGCACTCAACACAGCGCTCAAGTATGCACGCGGTCAGTACATTGCGACCCCGGACTCCGACGATGTCATGTTGCCAGGCCGTCTGGCGCTGCAGGTCGCCTACCTTGAGCAACATCCCGAAGTCGGATGCGTCGGCGCCGGGGTTGTGTATGTGGATGCCAATGGCCGGCGCTTGAAAGCCGAGAAGTGCAAGCCGATACGCGCTTTCAGTTTTTCCGAGTTGCTGGCCACTGCCCGTGCGGTTGGGGCTCCGGTGGCCATGTACCGACGCGAGGCTATGGATCGTGTCGGTGGTTACGACCCGCAGATTCGTATCCAAGACTTCCAGATGACCCTGAAGATCGCCTATCTGGGTTACCGCGTGGATATTCTGCCTGACCTGGTGACGCTGTATCGCAAGCATCCGGGTAACATGTCGACGACGGCCTACAAGCGCCAGCTTGACTATGACCTGATGGCAATCGCCCCTTATCAAGATCATCCCGGCTACCTGCCGGGATTGACCTGCGTGATGAACAAAGCCCTCAAGTATTCGGTGGTTTCGCAAAAGGGCTATGCGCTCGGGTTGTTGATGAAAATTCCGCCGTGGCGCTGGAATCGCGTGACCTGGCGACGCATTCGCCAGCTGGTGTTCAAGTTCCGTGAGTAATCAGATGTTGTCTACAAAGCAAAATTTGCTGCACGCCTGGAATAGCTGGCGGGCGCCCGTACGTGTGGGTGAGGGACGAGCGGCCCGGGTCGCGGAAACGATGCTTGGGATTGGTGTGTTTTGGAGCATTGGGGGCGTGTTCCTGACGCCGACTATGAAGCTCTATCACACGCTTCTGGTGTTGTTCGTCTACCTGCCCGCCTTGTGGTTGGTCATCAGTCGTCCGGCGAGCCTCAAGCAACTGTTGCACGAACGAATCGAGGCGCGCTTGTTCCTGGTCTTGCTGGTCTGGGCCGGGCTTTCATTGTTCTGGAATGGTGAGCCGGGTGAACACCTGTCCCGCCTCAAGCGCTTGTTACTGTTCTGCCTGCTGGTCTGCGGGTGGGTGCTGTGGGCACGGATGAGCGAGCAGCGCTTGCGTGGCACCATGATGGTGTTGGGCGCGCTCAATAGCCTGTACAGCGTCGCGGCCTTGCTGTGGTTGAAGCCGGTGTTCGGGCGTATGAGCGGGTTTGGCGGTTTTCTCGACAATCCCAATGCGGCGGCCTATGCCACTGGCTTTGTAATGCTGTTGGCGTTGCCATTGCTTCCGGCTATGCGGTCCTGGCGTATAGGGTGGCTGCTGCTTCAGATCCCTCCACTGATCTATATCGGGCTGTGTGCGAGCCGAGGGACGTTGTTGGGGTTGATGGTGGTGGCGCTGTTCTACCTGGTATTTTTGGCCGGGCGCCGAGGGCGGTGGATCGCGCTCTTGGTCTTGGCTGCTGGCGCGATGCTGGCCTGGCTCGAGCCGACCTTGCTGGCGCGTGGGGATTCGGGGCGCTTTGAATTGCTGCAAAGTGCCTGGCCGATCCTGAAGGAGCATTTCTGGATCGGCCTGGGCTATGGGGCAGGCTATGAACTCCATCTTTGGGGCCGTCCGACCGACATGGACGTTCACAACTTCCTGATGCATACGGCGATGCAATATGGCGTTCCGGCATTGCTGGTGTGGTGCTGGCTATGGGTGGCGCTGGGCCTTCAGGCCTGGCGGGCCCGTCATACCCAGCTGGGCCTTTCGGTGCTGCTACTTTGGGTTTTCGCCAGCGTGGCCATGCAGTTCGATGTCTTCAGTTTGTGGGAGCGTACCCGTGCGATGTGGTTGATGCCATGGGTTGTGGTACTGCTGGGGTTAAGCCTGAAGGTGCCGACTAATTCAACCGCTGCTGAGCAGAATTAACCGCCCCGGGGCTCGCGTGGGCTAAAATGACGGCCTATTCGAGGAGCCCCTTCATGCAAAACGCACAGAACCTGATCTGGATCGATCTGGAAATGACCGGTCTGGATCCGGACAACGACGTCATCATCGAGATGGCGACCATCGTCACCGACAGTGAGCTCAACACCCTGGCCGAAGGGCCGGTCATCGCGATCCACCACAGCGATGAGGTGCTGGCACGTATGGACGACTGGAACACCCGGACCCACGGTGCTTCCGGCCTGACCCAACGTGTGCGCGAGAGCCGCATCGACATGGCTGAGGCCGAAGCGCAGACCTTGGCCTTCCTCGAACAATGGGTGCCCAAGGGCAAGTCGCCGATCTGCGGCAACAGCATCTGCCAGGATCGCCGCTTCCTTTATCGCCACATGCCTAAGCTCGAAGGGTTCTTCCACTACCGCAACCTGGACGTCTCCACGCTCAAGGAGTTGGCAGCCCGCTGGGCCCCGCAGGTGCGCGACAGCTTCAAGAAGGGGGGGACCCACCTGGCGTTGGACGACATTCGTGAGTCGATCGCTGAGTTGCGGCACTACCGCGAACACTTCATCAAAGTCTAAGTTTCGAGCCTCGAGCCAAGCATCAGCGCCACAGCGGCTGAGTGATCAGCCAGCCGTGGCGTTTTGTTTGTGGGTTTGGCGTTTGCCGCTTTTTTTGGACATGCACCATGTTGTTGATGCTCTACCTTGTCGCCATTACCGCCGAAGCCATGACCGGCGCGCTTTCCGCGGGGCGCCGCGGCATGGATTGGTTTGGCGTGGTGCTGATCGCCTGCGTCACCGCGCTGGGCGGCGGTTCGGTGCGGGATGTACTGCTTGGGCACTACCCGCTGACTTGGGTGAAGCATCCCGAGTACCTCGTGCTGACCAGCTTTGCAGCTTTGCTGACCATCTTCATAGCGCCGCTGATGCGCCATCTGCGCTCGCTGTTTCTGGTGCTCGATGCGCTGGGGTTGGTGGCCTTCACCTTGATCGGTTGCATGACCGCCCTGGAGATGGGGCAGGGCATGCTGGTGGCTTCGATCAGTGGCGTGATCACCGGTGTGTTCGGTGGCATCCTGCGGGACATCTTCTGCAACGATATCCCGCTGGTATTCCGCCGGGAGCTGTATGCCAGCGTCTCCTTTGCCGCCGCCTGGTTCTACCTGGGTTGCGTGCACTTCAAAGTGCCAGCCGAGCAGGCCATGCTGCTGACCTTGTTCGGTGGGTTCCTGGTGCGCTTGCTGGCAATCCGCTTCCATTGGGAAATGCCCAAGTTTCACTACAACGACCAGCAATGATTGCCTCTCTGCAGGCCTGAGGGGCTGGGTCGCTACTGATCTTCGTGCTGTGCCAGCGCCCACTCCACATGCTCGCGCACCAGTGCCGAGGGGTGCTCGCGCCGGGCACGCAAAGCTTCGAGTACAGGGATGGTAGTCGGGGCATTCCCCAGCCCCACCGCCAGGTTGCGCAACCAACGTTCGTAGCCTGCACGGCGCAGGGGAGAGCCCTCGGTGTTGTTCAGGAAGGTCGCTTCATCCCAGAGGAACAGTGCGGCCAGCTCGGCGTTGTCCAGGCCGTGACGTGGCTTGAAGTCGTTTTCCTGGGTCGGGCGGGCGAAGCGGTTCCAAGGGCAGACGATCTGGCAATCGTCGCAACCGAACACCCGATTGCCAATCAGCGGGCGTAACTCGACCGGAATTGCGTGCTTGAGTTCGATGGTCAGGTAGGAAATGCAGCGACGGGCGTCGAGCACATACGGCCCGACGAAGGCGGCGGTCGGGCAGATGTCCAGACAGGCCTGGCAGCGTCCGCAATGTTCGCTGGTCTGGGCCTGATCCACCGGCAGTGGCAGGTCGACGAACAGCTCAGCAAGGAAGAAGTAGCTGCCGGCCTTGCGATTGAGCAGCAAGGTATTCTTGCCGATCCAGCCCAGGCCGGCCTGTTCGGCGATGGCTTTTTCCAATACTGGGGCGCTGTCGACGAAGGCGCGAAAACCAAAGGGGCCGATGGCCTGCTGGATACGCTCGGCCAGGTGCTGCACGCGTTTGCGCACCAGCTTGTGGTAGTCGCGACCCAGGGCATAGCGGGAAATGTAGGCTTTCTCAGGCTGAGCGAGCATCTGGGCCATGCGTGTATCGCCGGGTAGGTAGTCCATGCGCAGTGACACCACACGCACAGTGCCGGGTACCAGTTCGTCGGGGTGCGAGCGTTTGCTGCCATGGGCGGCCATGTAGTCCATCTCGCCCTGGTAACCGGCTTCCAGCCAGCGCTGCAGGTGATGTTCGTGCTCGCCAAGCGCCACGTCGGCGATACCGACGTGTGCGAAACCGAGTTCGCGGCCCCAATCCTTGATCGATTGGGCCAGCGTATTGAGGTCAGGAAGGCAAGCGGACATGGATGGACAAGGCAATACAGGCAGAGGTGCGTATAATTCTGCCAGACATCGGAGCCTTTGACCCCATGCCTCAGACCAAACACCCCGGTAATGCCCCCCAGCTGCTGAGCAGCCTGACCACTGCGCACCTGCCAGCGCGCCGCGCCGACGCCCACAAAGGCGACTTCGGTAACGTCCTGGTGGTCGGGGGCGATCTGGGCACCGGCGGAGCGGTGATGCTCAGTGCCGAGGCGGCCCTGCGCTGCGGTGCTGGCCTCGTGAGCGTGGCCACACGCCCCGAGCACGTCAGTGCAGGGCTTGCACGTCTGCCCGAAACCATGTGGCTCGGCGTGAGTTCGGCCAACCAGTTGATGGGCGTGCTCGAGCGCGCCTCGGTGTTGGTAGTCGGCCCTGGCCTGGGCCAGGCCGCCTGGGGGCGCAGCCTGTTGTCGGCGGCGGCCAACGCGCCTGTGCCGCAGGTGTGGGATGCCGATGCGCTGAATCAGCTGGCGCACAGGCCCTTGGCCCTGCACAGCGGCAGCATCCTCACCCCGCATCCTGGGGAGGCAGCGCGCATGCTGGGTATTTCCACTGAGGCGGTTCAGGCCGACCGCCCGGGAGCCGCCCGCAAGCTTGCGCGCAAGCATGCCAGTGTCTGCGTGCTCAAGGGCGCCGGTACCTTGGTGGCAGGCCCGGATGGGCAGTTGGCGCTGTGCGAGCGTGGCCATCCGGCCATGGCGGGCGCGGGCCTGGGCGATGTGCTGACCGGTGTGCTGGCCGCCTTGCTGGCCCAAGGCATGGACGCGTGGTCGGCCGCTTGCCTGGGCGTGTGGTTGCACGCCTGTGCAGGGGAGCGCTTGGGTGTGAAGGGAAGAGGCTTGGCGGCCAGTGATCTGGTTCCGGTCATTCGTGAGTTGTTGGAGGAGCATTCAGCGTGTCTGGCATAACCCTGTTTCTGGCCGACGAACCGGCCACCGTCGCATTTGGTGCACGCTTGGCCGAAGTGACCGGCGGTCATGGCGTGATCTTTCTCGAAGGCGATCTGGGCGCGGGCAAGACCACGCTTTCGCGCGGGCTGATCCGCGGCCTGGGCCATACCGGGGCAGTCAAAAGTCCGACCTTCACCGTGGTCGAGCCTTACGAAATTGGCGATGTGCGCGCCTTCCATTTCGACCTGTACCGTCTGGTCGATCCGGAGGAGCTGGAGTTCATGGGGATCCGTGACTATTTCGAAGGGGACCCGCTGTGCCTGTTCGAATGGCCACAAAAGGGTGCGGGCGTTTTGCCAAAGCCCGACCTGACCATTACCATAAGCCCGCAAGCGAGTGGACGCTCGCTTCTCCTTTCACCGCAGGGGGCTCGCGGTGAGGCCTGGTGCGCCGCCCTGGCCACAGAATTCAAACAGTAAATGGGGTTAGGTATGCGCATACGCGCACTGGTCGCCGTCGTTGGGCTGCTGCTGACAGCGGTGACCGTTGACGCTCTGGCCGTCACACAAGTCAAGAGCATGCGTCTGTGGCGCGCACCGGACAATACGCGGCTGGTCTTCGACCTGTCCGGCCCTGTGCAGCACAGCGTCTTCACCCTGACCGCGCCGGACCGCCTGGTCATCGACATCAACGGCGCCACCCTGGGCGGTACGCTGAATGTCGCCACCTCCAATACGCCGATCAACAGTGTGCGCTCCGCCCAGCGCACGCCCACTGACCTGCGCGTGGTGGTCGATCTGAAAAAGGCCGTGACGCCCAAGAGCTTCACCCTGGCGCCCAACGCGCAGTATGGCAACCGTCTGGTGGTCGATCTGTACGATCAGGAAGCCGATGCCGTTGCCGCCAGTACTCCGACCCCGCCGCCTGCGCAAACACCCGCTACTGCCCCGGCCGTGCCGGTGTCGCCTGCCCAGCCGGCTATCAAATTGCCGCCGGTGCCCAGTGGCAAGCGCGACATCGTCGTCGCCATCGACGCCGGCCATGGTGGCGAGGACCCAGGCGCATCGGGCTCGCGTGGGCAGCATGAAAAAGACATCGTCCTGCAGATTGCCCGCGAGCTGCAGCGCCAAATCAACACCGAGCGTGGCTATCGCGCCGAACTGACCCGAACGGGCGATTACTTCATCCCGTTGCGCAAGCGCACCGAGATCGCGCGCAAGAAGGGCGCCGACCTGTTCATTTCCATCCATGCCGACGCCGCGCCGTCCAAGGCCGCTTTCGGTGCATCGGTGTTCGCGTTGTCCGACCGGGGCGCAACCTCAGAGACCGCGCGCTGGCTGGCCGACACGGAAAACCGCTCCGACCTGATCGGGGGCGCCGGCAATGTCAGCCTCGATGACAAGGACCGCATGCTTGCAGGTGTACTGCTGGATCTGTCCATGACCGCCACGCTCAGCTCCAGCCTCGATGTGGGGCAGAAGGTGTTGGGCAACATGGGGCGCATCACCCCGTTGCACAAACGCCGCGTGGAGCAGGCTGGGTTCATGGTGCTGAAATCCCCGGATATTCCGTCGATCCTGGTGGAAACCGGGTTCATCTCCAATGCCAACGAAGCCGCCAAGCTGGCGACCAAGAGCCACCAGCAGGCTTTGGCCCGCTCGATCCACACTGGTGTGCGTCAGTATTTCCAGCAAAGCCCCCCTCCCGGGACTTACATCGCATGGCTGCGCGATAGCGGCAAGATTGCCCAGGGACCGCGCGAGCACACTGTGCGGCCCGGCGAAACCCTGGCCATGATCGCCGTGCGTTATCAGGTCAGCGTGGCCAGCCTGCGGACCACCAACAGCCTCAAGAGCGATGAGCTGAAGGTCGGCCAGCACCTCGACATCCCTGGCACTACCCTGGCTGCCCAGCAATGAGTGGTGGTTCGCGCATCCAGTTGCTCAGCCCTCGGCTGGCCAACCAGATCGCCGCAGGCGAGGTGGTCGAGCGCCCGGCTTCGGTCGCCAAGGAGCTGCTTGAGAACAGCCTGGACTCCGGTGCCCGGCGTATCGATGTGGAAGTCGAGCAGGGCGGCGTGAAGCTGCTGCGCGTGCGGGATGACGGTGGCGGCATCGCGCCTGACGATCTGCCGCTGGCCTTGGCGCGCCATGCCACCAGCAAGATTCGCGAACTCGAAGACCTCGAAGGCGTGCTCAGCCTGGGCTTTCGCGGCGAGGCCCTGGCGTCGATCAGTTCAGTGGCGCGCCTGACGCTCACCTCGCGCACCGCCGGCGCTGGTGAAGCCTGGCAGGTGGAGACCGAGGGGCGCGACATGACGCCGCGTGTACAGCCCGCCGCGCACCCTGTCGGTACCTCGGTCGAGGTGCGTGACCTGTTCTTCAATACCCCGGCCCGGCGCAAGTTCCTCAAGTCGGAGAAGACCGAGTTCGATCACTTGCAGGAAGTCGTCCGGCGTCTGGCCTTGGCTCGCTTCGATGTCGGCTTCCACTTGCGACATAACGGCAAGAGCATCCTCAGTCTGCACGAGGCGCCCGATGAGCTGACCCGGGCGCGGCGGGTCGGCACGATCTGCGGCCCGGGCTTCCTCGAGCAGGCGCTGCCTATCGATGTCGAGCGCAATGGCCTGCGTTTGTGGGGCTGGGTTGGCCTGCCGACGTTTTCGCGCAGTCAGGCTGATCTACAGTACTTCTTCGTCAACGGTCGCGCCGTGCGTGACAAGTTGGTGGCCCATGCGGTGCGGCAGGCCTACCGCGACGTGCTGTTCAATGGCCGGCACCCGACCTTCGTGCTGTTCCTCGAACTCGAGCCGAACGGGGTTGACGTCAACGTGCACCCCACCAAGCATGAAGTGCGTTTTCGCGAAGGGCGCATGGTCCACGATTTTCTGTATGGCACTCTGCACCGTGCCCTGGCGGACGTGCGTCCGGAAGACCAGCTCGCCGCACCGGCAGCGGCTACCGAGATCGTCCGTCCCAGTGGTCTGCAGGCCGGTGAGTTCGGGCCCCAGGGCGAGATGCGCCTGGCCTCGCCGGTGCTGGAGCAGCCTCAAGCCGAGCCGCGCCAGTCGTTCGCCGGTGGTGGCTCGGGTTATCAGTACCAGTACACCCCACGCCCCTCGCAGCCTGTGCCGGTTGCTGAAGCGCAGGCTGTCTATCGTGAATTCTTCGCCCCGCTGGAGGGCGGCGCCTCTGTCCCGGCGGCGTTGCCGCAAAGCCAGGGCGATGTGCCGCCATTGGGCTTTGCCCTGGCCCAGCTCAAAGGCATCTACATCCTGGCCGAGAACGCCGTTGGCCTGGTGCTGGTAGACATGCATGCCGCCCATGAACGCATCATGTACGAGCGCCTCAAGGTGGCCATGGCCAGCGAGGGGTTGAGTGGCCAGCCGCTGCTGGTGCCCGAGTCGCTGGCCCTCAGCCAGCGCGAGGCCGACTGCGCCGAGGAGCATGCCCAATGGTTCCAGCGCCTGGGCTTCGAACTGCAGCGCCTGGGCCCAGAAACCCTGGCGATCCGGCAGATTCCTGCCTTGCTCAAGCAGGCCGAGGCCAACCGGCTGGTCCAGGACGTGCTCGCGGATCTCATGGAGTACGGCACCAGTGATCGTATCCAGGCGCACCTCAACGAGCTGCTCGGTACCATGGCCTGCCACGGCGCGGTGCGTGCCAACCGCCGCCTGGCCATCCCCGAGATGAACGCGCTGCTGCGTGACATGGAGAACACCGAGCGCAGTGGCCAGTGCAACCACGGTCGGCCGACCTGGACCCAGCTAGGGCTGGATGACCTGGACAAACTTTTCCTGCGCGGTCGATGACATGAGCGGCAAGCCCCCAGCGATATTCCTCATGGGCCCGACGGCGGCCGGCAAGACCGACCTTGCCATCGAGCTGACCAAGGTGCTGCCCTGTGAGCTGATCAGTGTCGATTCGGCGCTGGTCTATCGCGGCATGGATATTGGCACCGCCAAGCCTCCCAAGGACGTGCTGGCTGCACACCCCCATCGGCTGATCGACATTCTCGACCCGGCCGAGAGCTACTCGGCGGCGCAATTTTGTACCGACGCGCTGGAAGCGATGGCCGAGATCACCGCGCGGGGCAAGATCCCTTTGCTGGTGGGCGGCACCATGCTTTATTACAAGGCGCTGGTCGATGGTTTGGCGGATATGCCCGCCGCAGACGCTGCCGTGCGTGCCGAGCTTGAGGCCCAGGCGCGGGACCTGGGCTTGGCCGAGCTGCACCGGCAATTGGCCGAAGTGGATCCGGAATCGGCGGCGCGCATCCATCCCAACGACCCGCAGCGACTGATTCGCGCCTTGGAAGTCTATCGCGTGAGCGGCGAAAGCATGACCGCGCACCGGCAACGTCAATACGCGGAAAGTCGCGGCTCAGACGCAGGCGCGGGCGGTCATTTGCCCTATACTGTCGCCAGTTTGGCGATCGCTCCTACAGATCGTCACATTTTGCATCAGCGAATTGCGCTACGATTTTCGCAAATGCTGGAACAGGGGTTCGTCGACGAGGTCCGAGCACTGCGTGCCAGAAGTGACTTGCACGCAGGGCTGCCGTCTATACGGGCAGTGGGGTATCGGCAGGTCTGGGACTACCTGGACGGCAAGCTGACAGCCGAAGAAATGCGTGAACGCGGTATCATTGCCACTCGCCAATTGGCCAAGCGGCAATTCACCTGGTTACGTGGTTGGTCCGGCGTGGAGTGGCTCGACAGCCTGGCCTGCGACAATCTGTCCCGCACCTTGAAATACCTGGGGGCCATCTCCATATTGAGCTGAGTCCCTGCAATTGCCGTCTATTCTTGCGATTAGAATGGCTTGAATGACCGATTTTATTGTTTTTTTACTATTGATCCTTACAGGAGTGCGGCATATGTCAAAAGGGCATTCGCTACAAGACCCTTACTTGAACACCTTGAGAAAAGAAAAGGTCCCGGTTTCCATTTACCTGGTAAACGGGATCAAGCTGCAGGGCTCGATCGAATCCTTCGACCAGTTCGTGGTACTGCTGAAGAACACCGTCAGCCAGATGGTCTACAAGCACGCCATTTCGACCGTGGTTCCTGCCCGTCCGGTTCGCCTGCCAAGCCCGTCCGATTCCGAACACGGCGACAGCGAGCCAGGCAACGCCTGATAGGAGCCTGCATTGTTCTTTGAGCGCCACGGTGGTGGTGAGCGAGCGTTGCTCGTTCACTTGGAAGGTCAGAACCCTGAGGCGCGCGAAGACCCGCAGGAGTTTCAGGAGCTGGCGCTGTCGGCCGGAGCGGAGATCGTTTCGCTGGCCACGGTGGCCCGGCACCAGCCTACAGCCAAGTACCTGATTGGCAGTGGCAAGGTCGAGGAACTGCGCGATCTGGTCCACGCCGAACAGGTCGATCTGGTGATATTCAATCACACCCTCACGCCCAGCCAAGAGCGCAACCTCGAGCGCGTCTTCGAGTGTCGTGTGCTCGACCGTACCGGGCTGATCCTTGACATTTTCGCCCAGCGGGCGCGCACCCATGAGGGCAAGCTGCAGGTCGAACTGGCTCAGCTCGAGCATATGAGCACGCGCTTGGTACGCGGTTGGACCCACTTGGAGCGGCAGAAGGGCGGTATCGGCCTGCGCGGCCCGGGTGAGACCCAGCTGGAAACCGACCGCCGCCTGTTGCGGGTCCGCCTGCGGCAGATCAAGGCGCGTCTGGAAAAGGTGCGCAGTCAGCGCGAACAGGCAAGGCGCGGCCGCAAACGTGCGGATATCCCATCCGTTTCGCTGGTGGGCTACACCAACGCCGGCAAGTCCACGCTGTTCAACGCCTTGACCACCTCCGACGTCTACGCCGCCGATCAGTTGTTCGCGACCCTCGATCCGACCTTGCGCCGACTCGAACTCGCCGACCTAGGCCCGATCGTGCTGGCCGACACCGTGGGATTCATCCGCCACCTGCCGCACAAGCTTGTCGAGGCATTTCGGGCTACGCTCGAAGAATCGAGCAACTCCGACCTGTTGCTGCACGTCATCGATGCTCATGAGCCCGAGCGTATGGAGCAGATCGAGCAGGTACTGGCGGTGCTGGGCGAGATCGGAGCCGAAGGCTTGCCGATCCTCGAGGTCTATAACAAACTCGACCTGCTCGAAGATGTCGAGCCGCAGATCCAGCGAGATGCCGACGGCAAACCGCAGCGGGTCTGGGTATCGGCACGTGATGGACGTGGCCTGGAACTGGTTGGCCAGGCGATTGCCGAGTTGCTGGGGGATGATCTGTATGTCGGAACCCTGCGTCTGGAACAGCGACTTGCCCGCTTGCGCGCGCAATTCTTCGCTCTGGGCGCGGTGCAAGGCGAAGAGCACGATGAAGAAGGTCGCAGCCTGCTGAGCGTGCGATTGCCCCGGGTGGAGCTCAATCGCCTGGTCAGTCGCGAGGGCATGGAGCCTGAACTTTTCATCGAGCAACACACTTTGCAATAAATGCCCGTCGAGGTCGCCGGGCGACCGTGACAGGCATTCTGTAGCATTGGACGGCGCGCCGTGGGCGCGTCTTTGCTTTATCAGATGGAGAGCGCTATGGCTTGGAATGAGCCGGGTGGCAACTCGAACAATCAGGATCCCTGGGGCGGCCGTCGTGGCGGCGGTGGTGGCGACAAGAAAGGTCCACCGGATCTGGACGAGGCCTTCCGCAAGCTGCAGGACAGTCTCAACGGCATGTTTGGCAGCGGCAAGAAACGCGGTGGCGGTGGTGACCGCAATGTTGGCAAAGGTGGCGGCCTGGGCCTGCTGGGCATCGGCCTGGCCGTGCTTGCGGCCATCTGGCTGTACAGCGCCGTGTACGTCGTGGACGAACAGGAACAGGCTGTGGTGCTGCGCTTCGGCAAGTACTACGAGACTGTCGGTCCGGGCTTGAATATCTATTTCCCGCCCATTGACCGTAAATATCTTGAGAACGTGACCCGCGAGCGGGCCTACACCAAGCAGGGCCAGATGCTCACCGAGGACGAGAACATCGTCGAGGTGCCGCTGACCGTGCAGTACAAGATCACCAACCTGCAGGACTTCGTACTCAACGTCGACCAGCCGGAGGTCAGCCTGCAGCACGCGACCGACAGCGCCCTGCGCCATGTGGTGGGTTCCACCTCGATGGACCAGGTGTTGACCGAAGGCCGTGAGCAGATGGCCGTCGATATCCGTGAGCGCCTGCAGCGCTTCCTCGACAACTACCGCACCGGTATCACCGTCACTCAGGTCAACGTGCAGAGCGCGGCAGCCCCGCGTGAAGTGCAGGAAGCGTTCGATGACGTGATCCGTGCCCGCGAGGACGAGCAGCGTGCACGCAACCAGGCCGAGTCCTACGCCAACGGTGTGGTGCCGGAGGCCCGTGGTCAGGCTCAGCGCATCATCGAGGATGCCAACGGCTACCGCGATGAAGTCATCGCCCGCGCCAAGGGTGAGGCCGATCGCTTCAGCAAGTTGGTTGCCGAGTACCGAAAGGCACCGGACGTGACCCGTCAGCGCCTGTACCTGGAGACCATGCAGGAGGTCTACAGCAATTCGAGCAAGGTCCTGGTGACCAGCAAGGATGGGCAGAACAACCTGCTCTACCTGCCACTGGACAAGATGGTCGAAGGCAGCCGCCATTCGGCCGCACCGGTCAGCACAGTACCGGCGTCGGCCAACGATGCGGCCGCGCGCGCGGCGCAGGAAATGCAACAGCAGCAACAATCGCTGCGTTCTAGGGAGAGCCGCTGATGAGCAATAAATCGCTGATCGCCCTGATCGCCGCCGTGGTGCTGGCCATCGTGGCCTGGAACAGCTTCTACATCGTGTCCCAGACCGAGCGTGCGGTATTGCTGCAATTCGGCCGCGTGGTCCAGGCGGATGTCCAGCCAGGCCTGCATGTGAAGGTCCCCTACGTCAACCAGGTGCGCAAGTTCGACGCCCGTCTGATGACCCTGGATGCACCGACCCAGCGCTTCCTGACACTCGAGAAGAAGGCGGTGATGGTCGATGCTTACGCCAAATGGCGAGTCAAGGACGCCGAACGCTTCTACACCGCGACCTCGGGCCTCAAGCAGATCGCCGATGAGCGTCTGTCCCGTCGTCTGGAAAGCGGCCTGCGTGACCAGTTCGGTAAGCGCACCCTGCACGAGGTGGTCTCCGGTGAGCGTGATGCGTTGATGGCCGACATCACCGCTTCGCTGAATCGCATGGCCAGCAAGGAACTGGGTATCGAGGTCGTCGACGTGCGCGTCAAGGCCATCGACCTGCCGAAGGAAGTCAACCGCAGTGTGTTCGACCGCATGAGCACCGAGCGTGAGCGTGAAGCCCGTGAGCACCGCGCCAAGGGTAACGAACTGGCCGAAGGTATCCGTGCCGATGCCGACCGTCAGCGTCGTGTACTGCTGGCCGAGGCCTATCGTGAAGCGGAAGAGACCCGCGGTGACGGCGACGCCCAGGCGGCTGCCATTTATGCCAAGGCTTACAACCAGGACGCGGACTTCTATGCGTTCTACCGTAGCCTGCAGGCCTATCGCGAGAGCTTCTCCAGCAAGAGCGACGTGCTGGTCCTCGATCCGAAGAACGAGTTCTTCCGCTTCCTGGACAAGAGCAAGCCTTGAGCCCTTCCTGAAGACGCACCCCGCCTGGCAGCTAAAATGCCAAGCGGGGTGCATCCTGAAGGAAAAGGGGTGTATGATGAGTCAGCCGGGAAATTCCCGGCTTTTTTGCGTCTGCAAGGTTGATCGGCAACGTGTCGGTTGACGGTTTGGTCAGGTCGCAAGGCTATTCGAGGGTATTGGGTACGGTGGTAGCGCTGGGATCGGTGCTGCCCGCTGCTGTGCGCCAATGCCTGCTTTACTGACGGCTCGCCAGCTGGCAAGCCGCCCGGACCAGAGGGGAAATGGCGTAATGGCAACGGTAGACCGCTGGCTGCTGCCAGATGGCATCGAGGAAGTACTGCCGCCTGAGGCTGCGCGCATCGAGATCGCGCGTCGCCAGGTGTTGGACCTGTTCCAGAGTTGGGGTTACGAGCTGGTCGTCACCCCGCATATCGAGTACCTGGAATCGCTGCTCACCGGTGCCGGCCAGGACCTGGACCAGCGCACCTTCAAGGTGGTCGACCCGCAGTCCGGTCGCCTGATGGGCTTCCGCGCCGACTTCACTCCGCAGGTGGCGCGTATCGACGCCCACACCTTGCGTCGCGAAGGGCCGAGCCGCCTGTGCTATGCCGGTAGCGTTCTGCACGCTCAACCCCGTGCCCTGTCCACTTCGCGCAGCCCGATTCAGCTCGGTGCTGAGTTGTACGGCGATGCCAGTCCCACCAGTGACGTCGAGGTCATCAGCCTGATGCTCGCCACGTTGCAACTGACCGATGTCGCCGATGTGCACATGGACCTCGGCCATGTGGGCATCTACCGTGGCCTGGCCCGTGCCGCCGGCTTGTCCGGGTCGGTCGAGCAGCAGTTGTTCGACGCCCTGCAGCGCAAGGCCGTCGATGAAGTGCAGGCCCTGACCGCCGACCTGCCGAAGGATCTGGGCAACATGCTGCGTGCCCTGACCGAGCTGTGCGGTGGTCGTGAGGTCCTGGCCGAGGCCCGCGTCCGCCTGGGGCGTGCGCCAGCCAGCGTGCTGGCGGCGCTTGACGATTTGCTGGCGATCGCCGATCGCCTGGCGGCGCGTTATCCGGACTTGCCGCTGTACTTCGACCTGGGCGAGTTGCGCGGCTATCACTATCACACCGGCGTGGTGTTCGCCGTGTTCGTTCCAGGCGTCGGTCAGTCGATCGCCCAGGGCGGACGCTACGACGACATCGGCGCCGATTTTGGCCGGGCACGCCCAGCCACTGGATTTTCCACGGATTTGAAGACCCTGGTCACACTGGGGCGAGCGGAGGTCGTATTGCCTTCTGGCGGGATCTGGATGCCCGACAGCGGCGACACGGCCCTCTGGCAGATGGTCTGCCAGTTGCGCAACGAGGGCCAGCGTGTGGTCCAGGCACTGCCTGGTCAGCCGTTGAGTGCTGCTCTCGAGGCGGATTGTGATCGGCAATTGATTCAGCAAGACGGGCGCTGGCAGGTACTGCCGCTGACCCATTGAGATTCTTCGTCGGCCGTGGGCCGGCAACCAAGTTTGCGTGAATGAGGACAAGTGTTATGGGTAAGAATGTCGTCGTCCTGGGCACCCAATGGGGTGATGAGGGCAAAGGCAAGATCGTCGATCTGCTGACCGAACATGCTGCCGCCGTAGTGCGCTACCAGGGTGGCCACAACGCGGGTCACACCCTGGTGATCAACGGTGAGAAGACCGTTCTGCACCTGATTCCTTCCGGCATCCTGCGTGAAGGCGTGCAGTGCCTGATCGGCAACGGCGTGGTCGTGGCTCCGGATGCCTTGATGCGTGAAATCACCAAGCTGGAAGAGAAGGGTGTACCGGTGCGCGAGCGCCTGCGCATCAGCCCGGCTGCTCCGCTGATCCTGTCCTACCACGTGGCCCTCGACCAGGCCCGTGAAAAGGCGCGTGGCGAAGCCAAGATCGGTACCACTGGCCGTGGTATCGGCCCAGCCTACGAAGACAAGGTCGCTCGTCGCGGCCTGCGTGTTGGCGATCTGTTCCACCGCGAGCGTTTTGCCGCCAAGCTCGGTGAGCTGCTGGATTACCACAACTTCCAGCTGGTGAATTACTACAAAGAGCCGGCCATCGACTTCCAGCAGACACTGGACGAGTGCATGGCCTACGCCGAGCAGCTCAAGCCGATGATGCTCGACGTCACCGCCGAACTGCATAACCTGCGCCGCGCTGGCAAGGACATCATGTTCGAAGGCGCCCAGGGCTCGCTGCTGGATATCGACCACGGCACCTACCCGTACGTCACCAGCTCCAACACCACCGCTGGCGGTATCTCCACGGGTTCCGGCGTTGGCCCGATGTACCTGGACTATATCCTCGGCATCACCAAGGCCTACACCACCCGCGTGGGTTCTGGCCCGTTCCCGACCGAGCTGTTCGACGAGACTGGCGCCACCTTGGCCAAGCGCGGCCATGAGTTCGGCTCCACCACCGGTCGTGCTCGCCGCTGCGGTTGGTTCGATGCCGTGATCCTGCGTCGCGCTATCGACGTCAACAGCATCTCGGGTATCTGCCTGACCAAGCTGGACGTGCTGGACGGCCTGGAAACCATCAACATCTGTGTTGGCTACAAGAACGAGAACGGTGCGGTCATCGACGCGCCTTCCGACGCTGACAGCTACATCGGCCTGGAGCCGGTGTACGAAGAGATGCCAGGCTGGAGCGAGTCGACCCTGGGCGTGAAAACCTTGGAAGAACTGCCGGCCAACGCTCGCGCCTACATCAAGCGCATCGAGGAGCTGATCGGTGCGCCGATCGACATCATCTCGACTGGCCCGGACCGCAACGAGACCATCGTGCTGCGTCATCCGTTCGCCTGATCAGTCGCTTCGGCAGTGATCGAACGCCGCGCTCCGCAAGGAGTCGCGGCGTTTTCATTTGGGCACCATGCAGAAATGCCTTGTCAGGCGCCAGACATTGGCGTTTATCCCTGCTGTGCTGGGCATAACCCTTGCTGTATGAAACTCCTGTCGGTGCCATCAAAGTAATGGCGCCAGAAAACACGGGAGTTACAACGTGTCTGCCATTCTTTCACTGTTACGAAGCCGCCTCTTGCGGCCAGTGTTTGTTGCACTTGGTATCGCTCTTCTGGTGCAGGTGCTGGTTGCCGTTGCACTAACGCGGAGCACGGTCACCGCCCTAGAAGCCGATTTGGGTGCACGCTTGGGCAGCGACAGCCAGAAACTGGCCGCTGAACTGGAGCAGGCCGGGCAGGATGTCCGCGCCGGGCTCGACAGCCTCTCGGCCAGCACTCGTCAGCGCCTGAGCGCCGGCCTTTCCGAGCGCCTGCAGGGTGAGCAGCAGCAACTGCGCGCCACGCTGGAGAAGAACCTCAAGGACTCGGCCAACGACATGGCCGAGCTATTGGCCTCTGTCGCGCCGCGCGCCATCTGGGACAACGATGTACCGACGCTTTCGGACTTTGCGCGTCGCGCGCAGCGCAATCCCAATGTGTTGTTCGTCATTTATGACGACGCCCAAGGCCAACACCTGACCCGCTACCTGAATCGCCAAAATCCCATCAACCAGACGCTGATCGAGCGCGGGCAGGGCGAGCGCGCGTTGGACAAGGTGCTCGATGCCGCGCGCAAGGACCCTTCGGTGTACTACGTCGAGGCGTCCATCAACCCCAATGGCGCTGAGATCGGCAAGGTGCTGATGGGCGTGTCGACCGCCGGGGTGGAGCAGGAGCTCAAGGCGCTGGACCAGCGCTTTGCTGCCTTGATCGCCAGCGGCGAGCAACTGGTGGGCGATAGCCTGGTGGCGGCCGCCGCCGACAGTGGCAAGGCCCTGCGGTCGCGTCTCGAGACCGCACAGAACAGCGCCACCGCCATGCAGGCCAACACCGCGCAAACCGTGCGCGATGCCGCGGCCGAGCTGCGCTGGCGGATCGGCCTGGGCCTGGTGCTGGTAGGCTTGGGCGTGTTGTTGGTGGTGGCCGTGGTGCTGGGGCGGCGTGTGGTCAACAAGCTGCGCTTGTTGATTGGGGCGCTGAACGATCTGGCGGCGGGCGAGGGCGATCTGACCAAGCGGGTGGCGCTCGACAGCCGTGACGAGATCGGTGATATGGCCTCGGCGGTCAATCGCTTCGTCGACAAGCTGCAGCCCATCGTCCGCGAGGCTGGCGAAGTGGCTCAGCGTACGGGAGTGGAAATCGACACCATGGCTCAGCGCAACGCAGGTGCCGACGCAGCCGCTGCGCTGCAGCGTGACGAGGTCGCCGCCAGTCTGCGTGATCTTTCGAGCATGGCGGACGAGGCCCAGGCCGAAAGCCAGGCCATGCAAGCGGCCTTGCAGCAAGTGGTGGATATCCGCCAAGCCACTGACGAGAACAGTCGCGCTTCCACCCAGCTGGCGCGTTTGATCGAGAACCTGGCCGGGGAGGTGGAGACGGGTTCTCAGGTAATCGAACGGCTGGCCAAGCAGAGCGAGCAGATCGAAGTGGTGTTGACCGTGATCCACGGCATCGCTGAGCAAACCAACCTGCTGGCGCTCAACGCCGCTATCGAGGCTGCCCGGGCCGGAGAGACGGGACGCGGCTTTGCCGTGGTCGCCGATGAAGTGCGCGCCCTGGCAAGCAAGACCCAGAGCTCTACGGGCGATATCCAGGCGCACATCGCCGCCTTGCAGGCAGGAGCCAAGGAGGCGGTGGCCACCATTAGCCAGGCCGGTCGCCAGGCAAGCGAAGGGTTGTTGGTGCTGCGTGACAATGAGCGTCGTCAGCAGTCGGTACAGGCAGCGGTGGAGCAGGTGCACTCGGCCATCGGTCTCGCGACCCGGGCGGCTGAACAACAGGCTCACGGCGCGCAGGCTGTGCGCGGACGAGTGGAGAATATCCATGCCCAGGCTGAGCGTTCGGCAGAGGTGGTGATGCAGACCACGGCCAGCAGCAAGGTGCTGGATGATCTGGCGGCACAGTTGCGGGCGAGCCTGGGGCAGTTCCGCGCCTGAAAAAACGTAGGGGGTGTGACGGGGCGACTGTTGCCCTGCCGGATCCAGGGGCTGTAAAGCAGCCCCTGGAGCGGCGGTGGGATCTACGAAGCGGTTTACGCCTTGTTCAGATACATCCGCGTGGTCAGCAAATACACCGGCAACCCCGACACCACGATCAGTAGCGCCGCATAAGGTGCCGCCGCGGCGAATTCGACGTTGGCGGTATGCGCCCAGACTTCTGTTGCCAGCGTCGTCATGCCGGTGGGGCTGAGTAGCAGGGTAGCGGTCAGCTCCTTCATGGCATCGAGGAATACCAGGGCGAAGGCCGCTGCCAGGGCTGGGAAGATGATTGGCAGAGTCACCCGGCAGAAGGCGCCAAAACTGCTGGCGCCCAAGGTTCGGGCCGCTTCTTCCAGCGTGGGGGAGGCTTTGTTCAGGGCCGTGCGCACGGGGGCCTGTGCCAGTGGCAGGAACAGCAAGGCATAGGCCAGCAGCAGCAGGGCGGACGTCTGGTAAAGGGCCGGCACATAGTGCAGGGCGAAGAACACCAGCGTCAGCGCGATCACCAGCCCTGGCAAGGCATGCAGCAGGTAGGGCAGGCGCTCGGCCCAGATCGCCAGGCGGCCCTTGTAGCGCACCACCAGAAAGCTGATGGGCAGCGCCAGCAGCACGCAAAAACCGGCTCCACCCAAGGAGACTGACAGCGACGTCAGCAGTGCCTTGCCGATTTCCGTAACCGGAAATGCTGCCGATGAACCCACACTCAACCAGTAGCCGAGCATGGCCAAGGGGATTCCGCTGCCCAGTACCGCCAGTGACAGGCAGAACAACTGCCCCAAGGGCATCCAAACCCGTAGGCGAACCGGTTGACCGCGACGGGCCACGCCCTGGCCGATCCGCACATGGCGCGCCTTGCCACGTACGCGCAGTTCCAGCCAGAGCATTGCCAGGCACAGCGCCAGCAGCACAGCCGAAAGCATGGCCGCGTTGGCGTTGCTGAACTCCAGTTCGAACTGCTGGTAGATGGCCGTGGTGAAGGTCTGCAGGCCGAGGATGGACAGGGCGCCGAACTCCACCAGCATGTGCAGGGCAATCAGCAGTGCGCCGCCGATCATCGAGGGCCACAGCAACGGCAGGGTGATCTTGAAGAATACCCCCCAGCGGCTGCAGCCCAGGGTGCGCGCCGACTCCTCAAGAGAGGTGTCGAGGTTGCGCAGGGTCGCGGCCACAGGCAGGAACACCAGCGGGTACTTCGACAGCGCCATGACCAAGATTGCCCCGCCCAGGCCCTCGAAGTCCGAACTCAGCGACACCCAGGTGAAGCTGCTGACGAACGACGGCACAGCAAAGGGTAGGCACAGCACCACCCCCCAGAGGCGACGGCCTGGCAGGTCGCTGCGCTCCAGCAGCCAGGCCAACGCCAGTCCGACGATCAGGCAGGCCACTGTGACCCCTATCATCAACATCAAGGTGTTGCGCAGCAGCCCCCAGACGAAGGGGCGCCAGAGCAGGCGAAAGGCTTCATGCCAGCCGGCTTGCCATGCCTTGAGGGCGACGTAGAGCAATGGCAGCAAGCTCATCGCCACCAGGAACAGGACGGGCAGCACCACCCAGATCGAGGGGCGCTTGCGGCGTGGCACGAAGCGCGCCAGGGCCGGCTGGGGCAGGGCGGCAGTCATCAGAGCAGGCCGACCTCTCGTTCAAGCTCCAAGGCTTCCTCGGCGTTGCCAAGGTCCGCCGGCGAGATCTTCGGTGGGCGTAGCTCTTCGAACGGCTTCAGGCCCTGATCCGAGACCATGCCTTTATGCAGCGGGTATTCGGCGGTGGTCTGGGTGATGACGCGCTGGCCTTCTTCGCTGGCCATCCAGTTGAGCAGGGCTTGGGCTTCCTTCGGGTGCTTGCTGGCCTTGACGGCGCCGGCACCGGAGATGGTTACCAGATTGCCGGCGTCGCCGTCGGCCAGGTAGTAGAGCTTGGAGTCCAGCTGGCCACGCTCGCGCTTGAGGGCATACCAGTAGTAATTGTTCACTAGCACGGTATCGACTTCACCGCGCTCGACGGCTTTGAGGGCCACCATGTTGTTGGTGTAGGCCTTGCCGAAGGCTTTGAGGCCGGTTAGCCATTCCTCGGTCGCTTCGCGGCCATGCAGCTTGAGGATGGCCACGGCTTGTTCTTGGAAGGCCCCGCTGGTAGGCACGTAGCCGACACGGCCATCCCACTCGGGGTTGGCGAAGTCCATGACGCTTTTCGGCAGGTCCTTCTCGTCGATTTTCTTGGGGTTGAACACGACGATCCGGGTTCGCGCGGTCACACCCATCCAGGTACCGTTGGCGCCGACGTATTGCTTGGGCAGCATGTCCAAGGTCGCGTCATCGATTTTCGCCAGCAGGCCCAGTTCGCCCAGGTTGTTCAGAGGCGGGGATTCTTCGGTATAGATGACATCGGCGGGCGAGCGATCGCCTTCCTCGATGATCTGACTGGCCAGCTGGTTGCTGCTGCCCTTGCGAATATTGATGTGAATGCCGGTCTTGGCCTCGTAGGCCTTGGCGATGGCTTCGCCGATTTCTTTGTGCTGGCCGTTGTACAGGGTCAGCGTGACCGGTTCGTCAGCCAAGGCGGCCGGTGCGCCGATCACCAGGCCGAAGAGAGCGGCGGCCAGGCTGCGCATCAGCAGTTGCGGGCGGATCGTCATGCGGGTACTTCCTCGCTTACGGCTACATATTTGGAAACAATGGTAAACGAAATCGTTTCTCAAGTGGCCGTATGGCGAGAAATTCATCAGCAGACAAAGGGCTAAGGAGGCGTCTCTTCCTGGTGGGGCTGGTTTGCCTGTGGAGAGCGATACGCAGTGCTTGGCACCGGCTTTGCCGGTGTTTGCGCATGAAGCCGTTGCTGCAGAGGGCGGGGGGCTAAATCGCAGGCAAGAAAAAACCCACTAGCAAGCTAGTGGGTTTTTGTATGGTGCCCAGGAGAAGACTCGAACTTCCACGACCGTTAAGTCACTGATACCTGAAACCAGCGCGTCTACCAATTCCGCCACCTGGGCAAAGCTTTACATCTTCTGTGCAAGACGACTATCGTTCGTTTAACACGGTAGTAACAGATCCTTGGTCATCTGTTACTTGAAAATAGTTGGTGCCCAGGAGAAGACTCGAACTTCCACGGCCGTTAAGCCACTGATACCTGAAACCAGCGCGTCTACCAATTCCGCCACCTGGGCACACATTTCGTCGAGGTCACATGATGCTTTACATCGCGTTGCATCTCAACTACAACGTCGGCTGTCCGTCGTTGTGGTGCGCACTATACGGACGCTCCTGAGGGCTGTAAAGCCCCGGATCAAAAAAAAATTCAAAAAATTCAACTTGTTGATTCCGCAGGCCTATTGCCTCCACTTCGACGCTCCGCTGGGGCTGTCCAAGGCAGACATTTCCGGTTTCAATACGCCTATGCCAGAATTCTTATCTATATACCCCAAGGTGAACCCCTTCTGATGGCCGATTGGCAATCCCTCGATCCCGAGGCCGCTCGCGAAGCGGAAAAATACGAAAATCCCATTCCTAGCCGTGAGCTGATCCTGCAGCGTCTCGCCGACCGTGGCGAACCGGCCGCTCGCGAAGAGCTGGCCGCCGAGTTCGGCCTGCACGAAGAAGACCAGATCGAAGCCCTGCGCCGCCGCCTGCGCGCCATGGAGCGCGATGGCCAGCTTATCTATACCCGGCGCGGCACCTATGCCCCGGTAGACAAGCTTGACCTGATCTGCGGTCGCGTTTCCGGCCACCGCGATGGTTTCGGCTTCCTGATCCCGGATGATGGCAGTGAAGATCTCTTCCTGAGCCCTGCGCAGATGCGCCTGGTGTTCGACGGTGACCGCGGTCTGGCCCGGGTTTCCGGTGTCGATCGCCGTGGCCGTCGTGAAGGCGTGCTGGTCGAAATCATCTCCCGTGCCCACGAGAGCGTGGTCGGCCGCTACTTCGAGGAAGGTGGCATTGGTTATGTCACTCCCGATAACCCGAAGATCCAGCAGGAAGTGCTGGTGACTGCCGGGCGTAACGGTGGTGCGAAGATTGGCCAGTTCGTCGAGATCAAGATCACCCATTGGCCGACCCCACGCTTCCAGCCCCAGGGTGATGTGGTGGAGGTGATCGGCAACTACATGGCGCCCGGCATGGAGATCGATGTCGCGCTGCGTAGCTACGATATTCCTCACGTCTGGCCTAAAGATGTGATCAAGGAAGCGCGCAAGTTCCGCTCCGAGGTCGAAGAGAAGGACAAGGAAAAGCGCATCGATCTGCGTCATCTTCCGTTTGTCACCATCGATGGCGAAGATGCCCGCGACTTCGACGATGCCGTTTATTGCGAGCCCTTGGGCAAGCTGCGGCTGTTCTCGGGCGGCTGGCGCCTGTACGTGGCGATCGCTGACGTTTCCAGCTATGTGCGCCTAGGTTCGGCCCTGGATGTCGAGGCGCAGCAGCGCGGCAACTCGGTGTACTTCCCCGAGCGCGTGATTCCGATGCTGCCCGAGGAGCTGTCCAACGGCCTGTGTTCGCTGAACCCGCACGTCGATCGCCTGGCCATGGTCTGCGAAATGACCATCAACAAGGCCGGCCAGATGGTCGACTATCAGTTCTACGAAGCGGTGATTCATTCCCATGCCCGCCTGACCTACAACAAGGTCAGCAGCATGCTCGAACATGCCCGTACCCGCGAAGGCAAGGCCCTGCGCGAGGAGTACAGCGCGGTTCTGCCGGACCTCAAGCACCTCTATGCCCTGTACAAGGTGCTGGTGGCGGCTCGCCACACCCGTGGCGCGATCGACTTCGAGACCCAGGAAACCCGCATCATCTTCGGTGAAGACCGCAAGATCGATGAGATTCGCCCGACCGTACGCAACGATGCCCACAAGCTGATCGAGGAGTGCATGCTGGCGGCCAACGTGGCCACCGCCGAGTTCCTGCAGAAGCACGGCGTTCCGGCACTCTACCGTGTTCACGATGGCCCGCCACCGGAGCGCCTGGAAAAACTGCGCGCATTCTTGGGCGAGCTGGGCCTTTCGCTGCACAAGGGCAAGGATCCTTCGCCGAAGGACTACCAGGCCCTGTTGGCGAGCATTGCCGGGCGCCCGGACTTCCATCTGATCCAGACCGTCATGCTGCGCTCGTTGAGCCAGGCGGTGTACAGCGTCGAGAATAACGGCCACTTCGGCCTGAACTACGAGGCCTACACCCACTTCACCTCGCCGATTCGCCGTTACCCGGACTTGCTGGTGCATCGCGCCATCCGCAGCGTGATCCGCTCGAAGATCGATACTCCGCATGTCAAGCGGGCGGGTGCCATGAGCATTCCGAAGGCGCGCATTTACCCATACGACGAGAACACCCTCGACCAGATGGGCGAGCAGTGCTCGATGACCGAGCGACGTGCCGACGAGGCCACGCGCGACGTCGTCAACTGGCTCAAGTGCGAATACATGCGCGACCGTGTCGGCGAG
Source organism: Pseudomonas guariconensis (assembly GCF_040822035.1). Classification (NCBI taxonomy): domain Bacteria; kingdom Pseudomonadati; phylum Pseudomonadota; class Gammaproteobacteria; order Pseudomonadales; family Pseudomonadaceae; genus Pseudomonas; species Pseudomonas guariconensis. The sequence continues at coordinate 589,288 of NZ_CP162012.1, forward strand.
ACCTTCCCGGGCGTGATCACCGCGGTGACCGGCTTCGGCCTGTTCATCGAACTGACCGACATCTATGTGGAAGGCCTGGTACATGTCAGCGCCTTGCCGGGTGACTATTACCACTTCGATCCGGTGCACCACCGTCTGTCTGGCGAGCGCAGTGGTCGCAGCTTCCGCCTGGGCGATACTGTCGAGGTCAAGGTCATGCGTGTCGACCTGGAGCAACGCAAGATCGACTTCGAGATGTCCGAGGCGAGCGTCAACGCCCCGGTCGGTCGCAAACCCGCTGCCGCGGGCGACAAAGCGGTACCTGCAGCCCAGCCGGCACCTGCATCCGAGGCGAAGATTTCGCCCAAGCCGCGCAGCCGCAAAAGCGAGACTGCCGAGGCGTACTTCCCCAAGGACGCCGTGCAGCGTAATGCCGAAGTGCGCAAAAGCCGGGAAATGAAAAAGGCGCTGATGAGCGAGGCCCGTCACAGCCACGCCAGCGGCAAGTCGGACAAAGGCGCCAAGGCGTCCGGCAAGCCGACCAAGCATCGCAAGGGGCCGTCGAAGTCCGGCGCGCCGCGCAAAGGCAAGAACAAGTCATGAGTCAGCTGGAAAAAATCTACGGCGTGCATGCCGTGCAGGGGCTGTTGCAGCATCATCCCAAGCGGGTCAAGCAGATCTGGTTGTCCGAGGGACGCAGCGAGCCGCGTATCCAGAGCCTGTTGGCCTTGGCGGCGGAAAACCGCGTTCCGGTCGGCCAGGCCGAGCGCCGCGAGCTCGATGCCTGGGTCGAAGGTGTGCACCAAGGTGTCGTTGCCGAGGTCAGCCCGAGCCAGGTCTGGGGCGAGGCCATGCTCGACGAGTTGCTCGAACGTGCCGAACGGCCACCGCTGATCCTAGTGCTCGATGGTGTCACCGATCCGCATAATCTCGGTGCCTGCCTGCGTACTGCCGATGCTGCCGGTGTCACGGCAGTGGTGATTCCCAAGGACAAGTCGGCGACGCTCACGGCCGTGGTGCGCAAGGTCGCCTGCGGCGCTGCCGAGGTGATTCCACTGGTGGCCGTGACCAACCTTGCCCGTACGCTGGAGAAACTCCAGCAGCGTGGGCTATGGGTGGTCGGGACTGCAGGCGAGGCCGAGCAGGAGATCTACCAGCAGGATCTGACTGGCCCGCTGGTGATGATCATGGGCGCCGAAGGCAAGGGCATGCGTCGCCTGACCCGCGAGCACTGCGACTTCCTGGTCAAGTTGCCGATGGCCGGTAGCGTCAGCAGCCTGAACGTGTCGGTGGCTACCGGGGTGTGTCTGTTCGAGGCTGTGCGACAGCGTCAGGTCAAGGGCTGATGCCCATTTGCGGCTGATCCCGCTGCTACAGGGCAGTGGGAGCGGGATTACCCGCAAAAGGGGCGGCGCCTCTTTCGCGGGGCTCCGGCAATTTGTTTCCGGCTGTTCAAATAATCGCCAGCCACCTTGCTTGTACTCCCCGCCTTCTCTACAATTGCGCCCCTTGCCAAGCAGGCAGGCGCGCATGTGCCTCTTTCCAAGGCAAGACATACAGTGTCATTCACTCCTTGTCTGACCACAGTGCTGGCAGACTACTAACCCGTAAGGAGCATTCATGCGTCATTACGAAATCATCTTCCTGGTTCACCCGGACCAGAGCGAGCAAGTCGGCGGCATGGTTGAGCGTTACACCAAGCTGATCGAGGAAGACGGCGGCAAGATCCACCGCCTGGAAGACTGGGGCCGTCGTCAGCTGGCCTACGCCATCAACAACGTTCACAAGGCTCACTACGTGATGCTGAACGTTGAGTGCACCGGCAAGGCCCTGGCCGAGCTGGAAGACAACTTCCGCTACAACGATGCCGTGATCCGTAACCTGATCATCCGTCGCGACGAAGCCGTCACCGGCCCGTCCGAGATGCTGAAGGCCGAAGAGAACCGCAGCGAGCGCCGTGAGCGTCGCGAGCGTCCTGAAGCTGCTGATGGCGTCGATGGCGACGACAGCAACGACAGCGACAACAGCGATAACGCTGACGAGTAATCCACGGACCTTTTTGAGGAGCCTATTACATGGCACGTTTCTTCCGTCGTCGTAAATTCTGCCGCTTCACTGCTGAAGACGTGAAAGAGATCGACTACAAAGATCTCAACACCCTGAAAGCTTACGTATCCGAAACCGGCAAGATCGTTCCAAGCCGTATCACCGGTACCAAAGCTCGTTATCAGCGTCAGCTGGCTACCGCTATCAAGCGCGCCCGCTTCCTGGCCCTGCTGCCCTACACCGACAGCCACGGCCGCTGAGACCGGGTCGTCGACAAGTAGCAAGGGATAAGCATGCGAGCGTTGGCTGATTTCATCATGCGCGGTCGTGTGCAGGCCTCCATTGTGGTGGCCGGTTGTGCGGCGTTGCCGCTGTTGTTCTGGTTGAGTGCCGCCGCCGGGAGCCTGGTGTTCCTGCGGCGCGGTTTCAAGGACGCTTCCTCGGTCATCGTCTGGGGTATCTTGCCGGCGTTGGCCTGGTGGATCTTCGGCGAGCCACGCACCTTGATGGTGCTGCTGGGGACGCTGGGGCTGGCTGCGCTGCTGCGCGCCGGACATTCCTGGAACCGGGTGCTGTTGTCCAGCATCGCCCTGGGCCTGTTGTACGGTGTTGTGCTTGGTTCGGTGTTCCGCGAACCGATTGAAGCTCTGGCGCGAGCGCTTGAAAAAGCCCTGCCGCAGATGCTCGACGGCCTCTACCAGCAGTTGTCGGTAGAGGAACAGGCACACCTTGGAAGCCTCATCGTACCGGTGCTCGGCGGCCTGATTGCGGCCCTGTTGCAAGTTGTCAGCGTGCTGGCCCTGATGTTGGGTCGCTACTGGCAAGCCGTGTTGTACAACCCGGGAGGTTTCGGCCGCGAGTTTCACGCGGTACGGATTCCCCTGGTGCCGATGCTGGTGCTGTTGGCCTGCATGCTGTTCGGCCCGAACTTCGGTCCTGGCCTGGCATTGCTGACACCACTGTGCAGTGTGCCGCTCATGTTCGCGGGGATCGCCCTGCTGCATGGGTTGGTGGCCCAGAAGCGCCTGGCCAAGTTCTGGCTGGTGGGGTTGTACGTGACGCTGGTGCTGTTCATGCAGCTGACTTATCCGTTGCTCGTGGTCTTGGCCATTGTCGATAGCCTGATTGATTTTCGCGGTCGCAAGTCCCCTCACCAGGGTGACGATTCCGCGAACGGTGAAGGTTAAAAGTTAAGAGGTTTTACCAAATGGAACTGATCCTGCTGGAAAAAGTCGCCAACCTGGGCAACCTGGGCGACAAAGTAAAAGTAAAAGGTGGTTACGGCCGTAACTTCCTGCTGCCTTTCGGCAAGGCCGTCGTTGCCAACGCCGTCAACCTGGCTGCGTTCGAAGAGCGTCGCGCCGAGCTGGAAAAAGCTGCTGCCGAGCGTAAAGCTTCGGCTGAAAGCCGCGCTGCCCAACTGGCCGAGCTGGAAGTGACCATCACTGCCACCGCTGGTGACGAAGGCAAGCTGTTCGGTTCGATCGGCACCCACGACATCGCTGACGCCCTGACCGCCTCCGGCGTTGAAGTGGCCAAGGCTGAAGTTCGTCTGCCGAACGGCACCATCCGTAACGTCGGCGAATACGACGTTGCCGTGCACCTGCACAGCGACGTTGAAGCCACCGTTCGCGTGGTTGTCGTCGCAGCCTAAGCTGCCGCGAATCGGTTGGCTCCTCGGGGCCAGCCGGTTAACATCGGGCACGGTCCTGCATCATGCAGGTCGTGCCCTTTGTCTTTTTCATCACCCAGATTTTTCGTGTGGACATGAACGAGATCAGCAATCCCGAACAACTAGACCTGCAGACTGCCGCCCTCAAGGTGCCGCCGCACTCCATCGAGGCCGAACAGGCCGTGCTCGGTGGCCTGATGCTGGACAACAACGCGTGGGAGCGGGTGCTGGACCAGGTCTCGGACGGTGATTTCTATCGGCATGACCACCGCCTGATCTTCCGCGCCATCCACAAACTGGTGGATCAGAACCAGCCGTTCGACGTGGTCACGCTGCACGAGCAGTTGGACAAGGAAGGCCTCTCGACCCAGGTCGGCGGGCTGGCGTACCTGGCCGAGCTGGCCAAGAACACACCCTCGGTGGCCAACATCAAGGCCTATGCGGCGATCATTCGCGAGCGGGCCACGCTGCGCCAGTTGATCAGCATCAGCACCGATATCGCCGACAACGCCTTCAACCCCCAGGGCCGCAATGCTGCGGAAATTCTCGATGACGCCGAACGGCAGATCTTCCAGATCGCCGAAGCACGGCCCAAGACCGGTGGCCCGGTGGGCGTCAACGAGCTGCTGACCAAGGCCATTGACCGCATCGACACGCTGTTCAACTCCGACAGCGACATCACCGGTCTGTCGACCGGCTATACCGACCTGGATGAAAAGACCAGCGGCCTGCAGCCAGCGGATCTGATCATCGTCGCGGGTCGCCCTTCGATGGGTAAGACCACCTTCGCCATGAACCTGGTGGAGAACGCAGTGCTGCGCAGCGACAAGGCGGTGCTGGTGTTCTCCCTGGAGATGCCCGGCGATGCGCTGATCATGCGTATGCTGTCGTCCCTGGGGCGCATCGACCAGACCAAGGTGCGTTCCGGTCAGCTGGACGACGACGACTGGCCGCGCCTGACCTCGGCAGTCAACCTGCTCAACGACCGCAAGCTGTTCATTGACGATACTGCCGGCATCAGTCCCTCGGAAATGCGTGCCCGTACCCGCCGTCTGGTCCGCGAGCATGGCGATATCGCCATGATCATGGTCGACTACCTGCAGTTGATGCAGATCCCTGGCTCCAGCGGTGATAACCGGACCAACGAGATCTCCGAGATCTCGCGTTCCCTCAAGGCGCTGGCCAAGGAATTCAACTGCCCGGTCATCGCCCTGTCGCAGCTCAACCGCTCCCTCGAGCAGCGCCCCAACAAGCGTCCGGTGAACTCCGACTTGCGTGAATCCGGAGCGATCGAGCAGGACGCCGACGTGATCATGTTCGTCTACCGTGACGAGGTGTATCACCCCGAGACCGAGCACAAGGGCATCGCCGAAATCATCATCGGCAAGCAGCGTAACGGCCCCATCGGCTTCATCCGCCTGGCGTTCATCGGCAAGTACACCCGTTTCGAGAACCTCGCTCCGGGCATGTACAACTTCGACGACGACGAATAGCCCTTCCAGCGGTACGTCTGTCCCATGTGACGACGGGTTTGCCTGCGAATACAGTGGACTCTGCGCCATCGCATTCGCGGGTGAACCCGCTCCCACAGGGCGGAAGTCTCTTTTTTTGAGCACACGAATCCGACCACTATCGTCGGATTTGATCAAATTTTGTGCTATATTCCGCGCCCGCGATTTCCCTGCACACCAGAACCGGTCACTGACATGCAAGCAGCCAAACCACTCTACGACTATCCCAAGTACTGGGCCGAATGCTTCGGGCCGGCACCGTTCCTGCCCATGAGCAGGGAGGAGATGGATCAGCTCGGCTGGGATTCCTGCGACATCATCATCGTGACCGGAGACGCCTACGTCGACCATCCGTCCTTCGGCATGGCCATCATTGGCCGGCTGCTGGAAGCCCAGGGCTTTCGCGTCGGCATCATTGCACAGCCGAACTGGCAGTCGAAGGACGACTTCATGAAGCTTGGCGAGCCGAATCTGTTCTTCGGCGTCGCGGCAGGCAACATGGACTCGATGATCAACCGCTATACCGCGGACAAGAAGATCCGTTCCGACGATGCCTATACCCCGGGTGGCCTGGCGGGCAAGCGCCCTGACCGCGCAAGCCTGGTGTACAGCCAGCGCTGCAAGGAGGCCTACAAGCATGTGCCGATCGTCCTCGGTGGCATCGAAGCCTCCCTGCGTCGCATCGCCCACTACGACTACTGGCAGGACAAGGTCCGTCATTCGATCCTGATCGATGCCAGTGCCGACATCCTGCTGTACGGCAACGCCGAGCGCGCCATCGTCGAAGTCGCCCAGCGCCTGTCCCAGGGCGAGAGCATCGAAAGCATTACCGATGTACGCGGCACCGCCTTCGTGCGCCGTGACACACCAGAGGGCTGGTACGAGATCGACTCGACCCGCATCGACCGGCCAGGACGTGTCGACAAGATCATCAACCCCTACGTCAACACCCAGGACACCCAGGCCTGCGCCATCGAGCAGGCCAAGGGTGAAGTCGAGGACCCGAACGAAGCCAAGGTTGTGCAGATTCTCGACAGCCCGCGCATGACCCGTGAGAAGTCGGTGATCCGCCTGCCATCGTTCGAGAAGGTGCGCAACGACCCGGTCCTCTACGCTCACGCCAACCGTGTGCTGCACCTGGAGACCAATCCCGGGAACGCCCGCGCTTTGGTGCAGAAGCATGGTGAGGTGGACGTGTGGTTCAACCCACCACCCATCCCGATGAGCACCGAGGAAATGGACTACGTGTTCGGCATGCCTTACGCGCGCGTCCCGCATCCGGCCTATGGCAAGGAGCGCATCCCGGCCTACGAGATGATTCGCTTCTCGGTGAACATCATGCGTGGCTGCTTCGGCGGCTGCACCTTCTGCTCGATCACCGAGCATGAAGGCCGAATCATCCAGAACCGCTCCCACGACTCGATCATCCGCGAAATCGAGGAAATGCGTGACAAGGTGCCAGGCTTCACCGGCGTGGTCTCCGACCTCGGCGGCCCGACCGCCAACATGTACCGCATCGCCTGCAAGAGCCACGAGATCGAGAAGCACTGCCGCAAGCCGTCCTGCGTGTTCCCCGGCATCTGCGAGAACCTCAACACCGACCATAGTTCGCTGATTGAGCTGTACCGCAAGGCGCGTGCCCTCCCGGGGGTGAAGAAGATCCTTATCGCTTCCGGCCTGCGCTACGACCTGGCCGTGGAGTCCCCGGAGTACGTCAAAGAGCTGGTGACCCACCACGTCGGCGGTTACCTGAAGATCGCTCCGGAACACACCGAGCGGGGGCCGCTGGACAAGATGATGAAGCCGGGGATCGGCACCTACGACCGCTTCAAGCGCATGTTCGAGAAGTTCTCGAAGGAAGCGGGCAAAGAGCAATACCTGATCCCGTACTTCATCGCCGCGCACCCAGGCACCACCGACGAGGACATGATGAACCTCGCCCTGTGGCTCAAGAGCAATGGTTTCCGCGCCGACCAGGTGCAGGCGTTCTACCCTTCGCCGATGGCCTCGGCCACGGCCATGTACCACTCGGGCAAGAATCCGCTGCGTAAGGTGACCTACAAGAGCGAAGGGGTGGAGATCGTCAAGAGCGAAGAACAGCGTCGCCTGCACAAGGCCTTCCTGCGCTATCACGATCCGAAGGGCTGGCCAATGCTGCGTGAAGCGCTGCAACGCATGGGGCGCGCTGACCTGATCGGTCCGGGCAAGCACCAGTTGATCCCGCTGCATCAGCCGCAGACCGACAGCTACCAGAGCGCTCGCCGTAAGAACTCGACTCCTGCCGGCAGCCACAAGGTGGGCAAAGACCAGAAGATCCTGACCCAGCACACCGGCCTGCCGCCGCGCGCCAGCGATGGCAGCAAGCCGTGGGACAAACGGGAGAAGGCCAAGGCCGAAGCGTTCGCTCGCAACCAACAAGCGGCCAAAGAGCGCAGGGAAGCGGCCAAGGGCGGCAAAGGCAAGAAGAAGCCTCGTCAGCCAGTCATTCCGCGCTGATCGATAGCCTGGGCACTGGACCCTGTGGAAGCGGGCTTATCCGCGAATGCTGAGGTGTCTACCGACGCATTGGCGGTAAAACCCGTTCCACAGGTCAGATGCGGGGCCCATCGATCGAGATCAATCAGGTTTCTTGTCGACCCACTTGGGTAGCACGGGCGGCACGAATTCCTCCATCGCATTCAGCAGCTCATCCGGCTGCTTGCCAAGCAACAGCATCGCCCGGTGCTGCGGTCTTACGAAGCCTTCTTCGACGATATGGTCGAGGAACCCGCCCAGTTTTTCATAGAACCCGTTCACATCCAGTAAGCCCAATGGCTTGGCGTGGTAGCCCAGCTGGCCCCAGGTCCAGACCTCGAACAGTTCCTCTAGCGTTCCCAGGCCCCCCGGAAGGGCGATGAAGGCATCGCTCAGCTCGGCCATGCGCGCCTTGCGGGCGTGCATGCCGTCGACCACTTCCAGCCGTGGCAGGCCTTTATGGCCGATTTCCGCATCGATGAGGCTTTGTGGCATGACGCCGATCACTTCCCCGCCAGCCGCCATGGCGGCATCGGCCACAGCGCCCATCAGGCCCACGGAGCTCCCGCCGTACACCAGGGTCAGGCCGCGCCGGGCGATGGCCTGGCCCAGAGCTACCGCGGCTTCACGATAAGCGGGGTGGGTGCCGATGCTGGCACCGCAAAAGACACAAACGGAACGTACAGGCATTGCTAATCTCCCATCACATGCGCGCACAGGGTAAGGCGCATGCCTGCCGCTTCCAAGCGCCGATTCACTCGGGGCGGGAGAATTCGCAAACTGCCGCGCCACTGGCGCCACAGGCGTAGGCAGCCAGCAGGCTGCGCATCATGCTGCTCAATGTCATGGTACTTGCTCCTGAATGAGAGGTTGTCCCATCGTCCATTAAGAGGGCATGATGTGCACTTAGATTGGTTGTATACAATCCATTGAACAAATCTACTGGCTGAGGCCTTTCCTCCTTGACCCATATCAGCGGGGAGGCGAGCGGCTTCAGGCAGTCTCGCAATGATTAAACCCTGCCAAGGAGATTCATGATGTTTGCGAAAGCTGTAGCGGTATCCCTGCTGACCCTCGCCAGCGCTTCTGTCTTTGCAGCCGAGTGCTCGGTGACTGTCGAGTCCACCGACCAGATGTCCTACACCACCAAGGAATTCACCGTCGACAAGAGCTGCAAAGAGTTCACCGTCAAGCTGACCCATTCCGGCAGCCTGCCGAAGAACGTCATGGGCCACAACCTGGTGATCAGCAAGACTGCCGACATGCAGGGCATCGCCACCGAAGGCATGAGCAAGGGTCTGGAAAACGACTACCTCAATGCCGCCAATGCCGGGATCATCGCCCATACCAAGATGATCGGTGCGCCAGAGAAGGAAACCGAAGTTAAGTTCGACACCTCCAAGCTCGAAGCCGGTGGCGACTACAGCTTCTTCTGCACCTTCCCAGGCCATATCTCGATGATGAAGGGCAAGGTCATCGTCAAGTAAGCGAAACCTGAGCGTATAACCTGTGGGAGCGGGTTTGCCCGCGAATGCCTCGGTGGTCTGCCACTGCATTCGCGGGTGAGCCCGCTCCCACAGGCGTTTCTAGGGGCTGATCAAGGCGCGAACGGCAGCTCGCGTTTGTGCTGGCTCTTGCGGTAGGTGGCGACGATGATGTCGAACGCCTCCTGGCTGACCGGCTCACCGTGCAGGAACGCGTCGATCTGCTTGTAGGTCACGCCGTGGGAGGCTTCGTCCGGCTTGCCCGGCGCCAAGTCTTCCAGGTCCGCGGTCGGGACTTTTTCCACCAGCGCTTCCGGCGCGCCGAAACTGCGAGCGATGTCTCGCACTTGGTTCTTCACCAGGCCGCTCAGTGGTGCCAGGTCGCAGGCACCATCACCGAATTTGGTGAAAAAGCCCATCACCGCCTCGGCAGCATGATCTGTTCCGATCACCAGGCCGCCCCGGGCGCCGGCAATGGCGTACTGGGCCACCATGCGCATGCGCGCCTTGACGTTACCCACGACGAAATCCACCAGGGTCGGCGAGCCGCCTTCCAAGGCTTTGGTCTCGGCTGCCAGGGCGCGGACGGCCGGGGCGATATCCACGGTGTGCACTTCATCGGCTTTGATCACATCCAGACACGCCTGGGCGTCGTGTTCGTCGTGCTGTACCTGATAGGGCAGGCGCACGGCGATGAAGCGGTAGCTGTCGTCTCCGGTCTCGGCACGCAACTCATTGATCGCGCGCTGGGCGAGCAGGGCGGCGGTCAGCGAGTCGACCCCGCCGCTGATGCCCAGGACCAGGGTCTTGAGCCGAGCATTGGCCAGGCATCCCTTGATGAAGGTCACGCGCCGGGTGACTTCGGCCTGGAGCGCGGCGGCGTCGGCAAACGGGGGCTGCACCTTGAGCTGCTGCGCAATCTCTCGCTGAACGGCTTGCATGGGTTACTCCTTGCTGGGGACTTTGAATACGTGGCGCAGGTAATTGACGAAATTCTCGTCACGGCACTGTGTCTTGGCGGCCTCGTCGGAGATCTTGGCCACCGGCGAGCCGTTGCAGTCGGTCATTTTAAGCACGATGCTCATCGGCGCTACACCAGGAATGTCACAGGTAAGGTTGGTGCCGATACCGAAGCTGACATTGATGCGACCGCGCAAGGCGCGGAAGATTTCCAGCGAACGGGTCAGATTCAGGCCGTCGGAGAACACCAGCGTCTTGGTCATCGGATCGATGCCCAGTTTACGGTAATGGGCGATGGCCTTCTCCGCCCAGGCTACCGGATCTCCGGAATCATGGCGCAGCCCGTCGAAGAGCTTGGCGAAGTACAGGTCGAAATCGGTCAGGAAGGCATCCATGGTGATGCAGTCGGTCAAGGCGATGCCCAAAAGCCCGCGGTATTCGCGGACCCAGCAGTCCAGCGCGGCGATCTGGCTGTCGATCAGCCGAGGGCCCAGTTGCTGGTGGGCCATGATCCACTCATGGGCCATGGTGCCCAGGGGCCTGACATCCAGCTTCCAGGCCAGGTCCACGTTGCTGGTGCCGACGAAGCGCGCTGGGAAGTCATCACGCAACACCCGTACCACTTCTTCCTGCACTCGACCGGAAAAGCGCCGCCGGGTACCGAAGTCGGCCACTTGCAGTTCGGCCAGCTCCTCGTCGCTGGCATGGGCACGCAGCCAGTCGAACTTACGGTACAACTGATCACGCGCCTCGCTAAGGCGCATGCGTGGGTGCAGATGACGATTGCGCACTTCGCTGATGATGGCCAGCAACGGCACTTCGAACAGGATCACGTGCAGCCATGGGCCACGCAGGCGCAAGAACAGCTGATCGTTCTCGATGCCAATACGCAAGTAACGCAGGTTGAAACGAAACAGCCCAAGAAAACGCAGGAAGTCGGGCTTGAGGAAGCTGATGCGCTCGAGGAAGGCCAGCTGACCTTCGTCCAAGCTAAGGTCGCTGAGGTGTTCGATTTCTTTGCGGATTTCGTCGAGGTACGGGCGCAGGTCCTCGCCGTTGCGACAGCGGAACTCCCATTCCACGTCTGCATCCGGGTAGTTGTGCAGGACAGCCTGCATCATGGTCAGTTTGTAGAAGTCGGTGTCGAGCAGGTTGTGCACGATGCGCTCGGCAAATGCGCTCTCGCTCATTGAGGGGCTCCAAGTGGCGGCGCTCGCGTCACAAAGCAGGCGCGCGGAATCCGCGCCATTGTGCCAGCGTTTGCGCCGTCGTGAGCACATTGGCTTCGGTAATGGCCCGTGCGGTTCGGCCCGGGCAGCCCCTGTCGGAGCGGGCTTGTTCCGCGATTTGGCGCTTTTGTCGCCCGTGATACGGGCACTTTCCTACACACTGCGCCGCCTCGTAACGGTGCCCCCTGTAGCAGTTGTGCACTTGCAGTGTGCAGTTCGGTGACGTCGCCCTGTTACAGGGCGGTTGCACGTAAACACTTGCCAGGGTTGCAATGATGGCGCCGAGCGGTTGCACAGAATGGCCAGCAGGGTTGCGACTTGTCTAGGTTAGACGGTTGCACGCTCAATAAAGAAAAGGCCGTCGGTCGCCTTTAGTCCGCTCTCTCACTGCGTTTTGCGACGAAGACAAATCTGCTGGCACGGCGCTTGCTCTGAGCTCAGTGCTGAAAGTTGTAGTGCCAACCAAAAAAACTCTAAGGAGCACCACCTCATGTCGCAGACGTTTTACAAGAAAGGTTTCCTGGCTCTCGCCGTAGCTTCGGCACTGGGTGTTTCCTCGTTTGTTCAGGCCGATGTGAAGATCGGCGTCGCAGGCCCGATGACCGGTGCCAACGCAGCGTTTGGCGAGCAGTACATGAAAGGTGCCCAGGCGGCAGCCGACAAGATCAACGCCGCAGGTGGGGTCAACGGCGAGAAGATCATCCTGGTCAAGGGCGATGACGCCTGCGAACCCAAGCAAGCCGTGGCCGTGGCCAACCGTCTGGTCGATCAGGACAAAGTCATCGGCGTGGTCGGTCACTTCTGCTCCTCCAACACCATCCCGGCCTCTGAGGTCTACGACGAAGCTGGCGTGATCGCCATCACCCCAGGCTCGACCAACCCTCAGGTGACCGAGCGAGGGCTCTCGGCCATGTTCCGCATGTGCGGTCGCGACGACCAGCAGGGCATCGTGGCCGGCGACTACATCGTCGATGTACTCAAGGGCAAGAAAGTCGCTGTCCTGCACGACAAGGACACCTATGGTCAGGGCCTGGCCGATGCGACCAAGGCGCAGCTTGAAAAACGTGGCGTGAAACCTGTGCTGTACGAAGGCCTGACCCGAGGCGAGAAAGACTTCAGCGCGGTGGTCACCAAGATTCGTTCCACCGGTGCCGACGTGGTCTACTTCGGTGGTCTGCACCCAGAAGCCGGCCCACTGGTACGCCAACTGCGCGAACAAGGTCTGAAAGATGTGAAGTTCATGTCCGACGACGGCATCGTGACCGACGAACTGGTAGCCACCGCTGGCGGTGCCCAGTACGTCAATGGCGTGTACATGACCTTCGGTGCCGACCCGCGCCTGCTGCCTGACAGCAAGGCGGTGGTGGAGGAGTTCCGCAAGGCCGGTACCGAACCTGAGGGCTACACCCTGTACGCCTACGCTTCCCTCCAGGCCCTGGCTGCCGCGTTCAACGGCGCTAAGTCGAACAAGGGCGAAGACGCTGCCAAGTGGCTCAAGGCCAACCCGGTCCAGACCGTCATGGGCGAGAAGAAGTGGGACAACAAGGGCGACCTGACCGTCTCCGACTACGTGGTCTACCAGTGGGATGCCAACGGCAAGTACCACCAGCTGGAAAAACAAAAATAACAATGGCGACCGGCCCGGATGCGCAGTGCTCCGGGCCGCAGCCCCGCGGTACCTGTCTTTATCCGTAGATCTGCACAGTTCTGCGCTGCGAGGGCCGCTTCAGCGGTGGTCCGCCGTGGTCGGCGCTCGTGCAATCTCAATCAGGTGAGATTGCGTTATGGATGGTATTTTCCTGCAGCAACTGATCAATGGACTGACCCTCGGGTCTGTCTATGGTCTGATCGCCATCGGCTACACAATGGTCTATGGCATCATCGGCATGATCAACTTCGCGCACGGCGAGGTGTATATGATCTCCGCGTACCTCGCGGCGATCAGCCTGGCATTGCTGGCCTACTTCGGTATCGAGTCGTTTCCGCTGCTGATGTTGGGAACCTTGTTGTTCACCATCGTCGTCACGGGCATCTATGGCTTCACCATCGAGCGCATCGCCTACAAGCCCCTGCGTAACTCCACCCGCCTGGCACCGCTGATCAGTGCCATCGGCATCTCGCTGATCCTGCAGAACTACGCGCAGATCAGCCAGGGTGCCCGCCAGCAAGGCGTGCCCACCCTGCTCGAAGGCGCCTGGCGCGTCGAAGTGGGGACCGGCTTCGTGCAACTGACCTACACCAAGATCTTCATCCTGGTGGCGGCCTTCGTCGGCATGGCCCTGCTCACCTATGTGATCAAGTACACCAAGCTCGGCCGCATGTGCCGCGCGACCCAGCAAGACCGCAAGATGGCCTCGATCCTGGGGATCAACACCGACCGGGTGATCTCCTACGTGTTCGTCATCGGTGCGGTGATGGCTGCCCTCGCAGGCGTGCTGATCACCATGAACTACGGCACCTTCGACTTCTATGCCGGCTTCATCATCGGCATCAAGGCGTTCACTGCCGCGGTGCTCGGCGGCATTGGCTCGCTCCCAGGCGCCATGCTTGGCGGGATCATCCTGGGGATCTCCGAGTCGTTGTTCTCCGGCCTGATCAACTCCGACTACAAGGACGTGTTCAGTTTCTCACTGCTGGTGATGATTCTGATCTTCCGTCCCCAAGGCCTGTTGGGTCGCCCGCTCGTGGCTAAGGTGTGAACATGTCTGCTGCCAATACTGTTTCTTCTGGTTTCGATATCAAGCGCAGCCTGCTGGAGACCATCGTCGCTGGCCTGCTCGCCCTGATCGTGTTTGGCCCTGTCGTCGGCGTGGTGCTCGACGGCTACAGCTTCAATGCCGAACCCCGTCGCGTGGCCTGGCTGGTCGGAGGGGTGATGCTGGGGCGCTTCCTGCTCAGCCTGTTTTTGCAGACCGCCTCGGGGCAGCGCATGCTCCAGGGCTTCGAAAGTGGCGGCTCGGGCGTGCACGTGCTGGCGCCTGACTACAAATCACGGCTGCGTTACATCATTCCGGCGCTGATCGTCATCGCCATCGTGTTTCCGGTCTTTGCCAACAAGTACCTGCTCACCGTGGTCATCCTCGGCCTGATCTACGTGCTGCTGGGCTTGGGCCTGAACATCGTGGTAGGTCTGGCGGGCCTGCTCGACTTGGGCTACGTGGCGTTCTACGCCATTGGTGCCTACGGTCTGGCCTTGGGCTACCAGTACCTTGGCCTGGGCTTCTGGAGTGTGCTGCCACTGGCGGCCATCGCCGCGGCACTGGCCGGGTGCATACTTGGATTCCCCGTGTTGCGCATGCATGGCGACTACCTGGCGATCGTGACCTTGGGCTTTGGTGAGATCATCCGCCTGGTGCTGAACAACTGGCTGTCGTTCACCGGTGGCCCCAACGGCATGCCGGCACCGGCGCCGACCTTCATGGGCCTTGAGTTCGGCCGTAGGGCCAAGGATGGCGGAGTGCCCATCCACGAGTTCTTCGGTTTCGAATACAACGCCAACCTTAAGTTCGTGTTCATCTATGCAGTGCTGTTCATCGTGGTGCTGGCCGTCCTGTACATCAAGCACCGTCTGACCCGCATGCCGGTCGGCCGGGCCTGGGAGGCGCTGCGCGAGGACGAGATCGCCTGCCGCTCGATGGGCCTGAACCATGTACTGGTCAAGCTATCGGCGTTTACCCTGGGCGCTTCCACCGCAGGCCTGGCTGGGGTGTTCTTCGCCACCTATCAAGGCTTCGTCAACCCGTCTTCGTTCACCTTCTTCGAATCGGCGTTGATTCTCGCGATCGTGGTGCTCGGCGGCATGGGCTCGACGGTAGGCGTGGTGATTGCCGCGTTCGTGCTGACTGTGGCACCTGAGTTGCTGCGCAGCTTCTCTGAATACCGGGTACTGCTGTTTGGTGTGCTGATGGTGCTGATGATGATCTGGCGACCGCGAGGGCTGATCCGCATCAGCCGTGCCGGTGTGACCCCGCGTAAAGGAGTGGCGCCATGAGCGACGATATCATTCTCTCGGTCGACAACCTGATGATGCAGTTCGGCGGCATCAAAGCGCTCAGCGATGTCAGCCTGAAGGTCCGGCGCAACCAGATCTTCGCCCTGATCGGCCCCAACGGCGCCGGCAAGACCACCGTGTTCAACTGCCTGACCGGCTTCTACAAGGCCAGTGGCGGGCGCATCGAACTGAACGTGCGCGGTGGCCGCACCAATGTGATCCAGTTGCTCGGCGAGCGTTTCCAGGCGGCGGATTTCGTGTCCCCGGCGCGTTTTGCCAATCGCTTGTACTACAAGATGTTCGGCGGTACCCACCTGGTCAACCGCGCAGGCCTGGCCCGGACATTCCAGAACATTCGCCTGTTCAAGGAAATGTCGGTGGTGGAGAACCTGCTGGTGGCTCAGCACATGTGGGTCAACCGCAACCTGCTGGCTGGCGTGCTCAACACCAAGGCCTACCGCAAGGCCGAAAGCGATGCCCTGGACCATGCGTTCTACTGGCTGGAGGTGGTCGATCTGGTCGATTGCGCCAATCGCCTGGCCGGCGAGCTGTCCTACGGACAGCAGCGTCGCCTGGAGATCGCCCGGGCCATGTGCACGCGGCCGAAGATCATCTGCCTGGACGAACCGGCTGCCGGTCTCAACCCCCAGGAAACCGAAGCCCTGAGCCGCATGATCCGCGTGCTTCGCGATGAACACGACATCACCGTGGTGCTCATCGAGCACGACATGGGCATGGTCATGAGCATCTCGGACCATATCGTGGTGCTCGACCACGGCAACGTGATTGCCGAAGGTGCGCCGCAGGACATCCGCAACAACCCGACGGTAATCGCCGCCTACCTGGGTGCCGACGAAGAGGAACTGGTATGAGTGCACCCATTCTCGAGCTCAAGGATCTGGATGTGTTCTACGGGCCCATCCAGGCGCTGAAGAAAGTCAGCATGCACATCAACGAAGGCGAGACGGTCAGCCTGATCGGGGCCAACGGCGCCGGCAAGTCGACCTTGCTGATGTCGATTTTCGGCCAGCCCCGGGCCGCGTCCGGGCAGATCGTCTACCGGGGCACCGACATCACCCGCAAGTCCTCGCACTACATCGCCTCCAACGGCATTGCCCAGTCGCCGGAAGGACGCCGGGTGTTCCCCGACATGACTGTCGAGGAAAACCTGATGATGGGGACCATCCCGATTGGCGACAAGCATGCCGATGAGGACATGCAGCGCATGTACGAACTGTTCCCGCGGCTCAAGGAGCGTCGTAACCAGCGGGCCATGACCATGTCCGGCGGCGAGCAGCAGATGCTCGCCATCGCCCGGGCATTGATGAGCCGTCCCAAGTTGCTGCTGCTTGACGAGCCGTCACTGGGGCTGGCGCCGATCGTGGTCAAGCAGATCTTTTCGACCTTGCGCGAGCTGGCCAAGACAGGGATGACCATCTTCCTGGTGGAGCAGAACGCCAACCATGCGCTGAAGCTCTCCGATAGGGCTTATGTGATGGTCAACGGCCAGATCCGCATGAGCGGTACGGGACAGGAGCTGCTGGTCAACGAGGAAGTGCGCAACGCCTACCTCGGCGGACACTGACCCAGTAACCGGGCCGCAGCGCGGCCCGGTTGTTCACGCCAATGTGGACAACTTGTCGCATACCCTGCACGAGGGCCCGCAGAATCCCTTCGCAAGTCATTGTTTCCACAGGCTTCGTTTTGTCCACGGATCGTGTGGAACCGCCTGTGGAAAACATGGTGGCAGGTGTCTCTACGCCTTTACCGGCGCGCCTTACAGGCATCTGTATGTTTTTTGACCAGGTCAGGCTTGAGGACGTTTTTACTGCAGCCGCGCAGTCCGCAAACAGCGTGTCGATGTTTGGCGAAGGCTGTGGATAACTCTGTGAAAAAGCCTTGGACAGACCGCTGCAAGCGGCACCATTGAAAGCGTTGGGCCATCACCGAAAAGCGCTCCACAGACCCGCTGGACAACGTTGCGTTCATTCAGGATGACGAGTTGCCCCCAATCCGTGGGGAAAGCCTTGTGGATAAGGTGCGTATAGGTGCGTTGAGCCTGTCTATTACAAGGGTTTCAAGGTGTTGGCTATTTATTGACCAGCATGGGGTGAGCTTGCTGGAGACGATGTAGCAGACCATGCTGAGCATCTGTCGACGACAACCCACCGTGAAGGAGATGCGCATGACATCCACCGTATTCATCACCGGCGCGACGTCCGGCTTTGGTGAAGCCACCGCCCGCCGTTTCGCTGAGGCAGGTTGGAAGCTGGTGCTCACCGGTCGGCGCAAGGAGCGCTTGGACGCCCTGTGTGCCGAGCTGTCGGCCAAGACCCTAGTGCATGGTCTTGCGGTCGATGTACGTGATCGCCAGGCCATGGAACAGGCGATCGCCAGCCTGCCGCCGACTTTCGACAAGCTGCAGGGCCTGGTCAACAACGCAGGCCTGGCACTGGGCGCGTCACCTGCCCAGGACTGCGACCTGGACGACTGGGAAACCATGGTCGACACCAACATCAAGGGCTTGATGTACACCACCCGGCTGCTGTTGCCGCGCCTGATTGCCCATGGCCGTGGGGCCAGTATCCTCAACGTAGGTTCGGTGGCGGGCAACTATCCCTATCCGGGCAGCCATGTCTATGGCGGCACCAAGGCGTTCGTCGGGCAGTTTTCATTGAGCCTGCGCTGCGATCTTCGCGGCACCGGCGTGCGTGTCAGCAACATCGAGCCAGGACTGTGCGAGAGCGAGTTTTCGCTGGTGCGCTTCGGCGGGGACCAGGCGCGGTACGATGCCACTTACGCGGGCGCCGAAGCGATCCAGCCCCAGGACATTGCAGAAACCATCTTCTGGATGCTTACCCAACCGGCGCACATCAATATCAACAGTCTCGAATTGATGCCGGTGAGCCAGGACTGGGCTGGTTTTTCGGTCCACCGCTCGAGCAAGGACTGAACGGACGCGAACCGGCTTTGGCCGGTTCTTGCAGTGCCGTCGATACTTTATTTGATCAGTGACAAGTAGGTTTTGTTGGGCTCGATGATGTTCAGGGCTTGAAGCACATCGTTGATGGCGTCCTGTCGGCCGAGATCCTCGGCGGTGGCTTTTTGGCTCATCACGCGGCGCAAGCTCAGCAGGTAGCTCAGTTTCCCATGGGCGTGTTCATCGTAGCGTTGATTGCTGCTGTCGATGATCTTCTGGGCCGCCCTGTCGATCTGCGTTTCCACGAATGCTGCAAAATCGTTGTTTTTCATGTCCATTGTTCCTCCGAGATGGAAGAACAATGGTGAGGGGGCATGGCGGTCGATCAGCAGAGGGAAGTGTTGTCCGCACAGGCAGCCTGCAGGCCTTCCAGACACGTCGCCAAATGGTAGGGCGTGGTGGACGGCATGTCGTGCCGGCTGACCTCGCCTTGGCCATCGCGGCATTCATACCAGCCTCCGGCATGCAGGAACCGACCCTCGAGCGCCTGCAACTGCGCCAGTAACTTCGCCCCGCTCCCCGGCCGCAACGCCAGCGCTCGCAGGTATTCCGCCTGCGCCCAAATGCGTTGGGTGGGGTCGATCACCTTACCCGCGACATCCAGCATGGCCAACACTGCCGAATCCTTAACGCCGGACTGTTCGGCATAGATGAATGCACGATCGATGGAGGCATGCAGCGGGGTGCCACGCAGCAGCGGCGAGGTGTCGAGCAGATAGAACCATTCGAACTGATGCCCCGGCTCGAACCAGTTATCCACAGCCCCGTTCGGTTTCTCCAGCATCAAGCCGTGGACGGGATCGACGAAGCGCGCCTGCAGCGCTTCACACAGCGACAACAAGGCGTGCTCGACAGCGTCGTCCTCGCGCACCGCCAGGGTCTGCAGGAAGGCTTCGGTCAGGTGCATCTGAGGATTTTGCAGGGGGCCGCTACCCAGGTCCGACCAGTCTTCGCCCAGGCTGGCCTCATACAGCCCGTCATCCCGGGCGAAGCGCTCGGCGACGATATCCAGGGCGGCGTTGAGCGCGGACTCCACCAGACCCTCGCGCACCTTGCCCCAGTAATGGGCGCATGCGAAGACGATGAAGGCATGGGTATAGAGGTCCTTGCGCCGGTCCAGTGGCCGACCTTCGGCATCGATGCTGTAGAACCAGCCGCCATGTTCGGCATCGTGGAAATGCCGTTGCAGCGAGCGGAACAGCGCCGCCGCCCGCTCGGCCGCGCCCGGTTGCTCGATCCGGCTGCTGAACAGGTACAGCTGTCGGGCACAGGCCATGGCGCGGTAGCGCTGCACGGGCATGGGCCGGTGTTCGCCATCGAGGGCTTCAAAGGGCAGGGCCAGTTCGGCATTCCAGCCCGGACCTTGCCACAGTGGCACGATGCAGTCGGCGAAGTGCTGGTTGAAGCGAGCCAGTTCGGGCAGGGTGGGGCGGGGGTCGGACATGAAGGCGCTCGTCGCAATCGGGCAGTGCGCCATGGTAGCAGAATGGGGTTGCAGGGCGCTCGCGCCGGTACTTTGCCGTTGTTGGCAATGATCAGCCTGGATTTCCCAACCCTTGCCAGTGGCGCGCACCCACGAAAATGAAGCGCAGTTGCTGGGTGATCTTTTCCTGCGGGGTGAGGGCCTGTGGATTCGCGGCGTCAGGGCTGTCGATCAGTTCGGGCAACGTGGCGAACACGGTCTTGACCACAAGGTCTGCCATCACTGCCAGTGCGGCGCCGTCCAGATGCTGCCAACGCGGCATGCGCGCCAGGTCGGTGGCGAGGTCTGCGCTGATGCCCTGGCGCAGTTGAGCAATGGCTTGGCGCACGGCCTGGGAGCCACCGTACTGTTCGCGGGCCAGGAACAGGAATTGCGCGCGGTGGGCTGCCACCACATCCAGGAATATCCGCACCGAAGCGTCGGTGATGCCTCCGAGTTCGAACTCGTTGTGCCGCACGATCCGGATGGTCTGGCGGAACGTCGCATCGACCTCGGCCACCAGGGCCAGGCCCAGGGCGTCCATGTCGGTGAAATGCCGATAGAAACCGGTGGGGACGATACCCGCGGCCTTGGCTACTTCGCGCAGGCTGATGCTGCCGAAACCCCGGCCACTCTCCATGAGCTGGCAGGCGGCATCGAGCAGGGCCTGGCGTGTCTGTAGCTTCTGTTCGGCGCGCGGCAGCATGGGACGTATTCTGTGACTGTACGGCTGGGCACTCTAGATAAAAAAACGAAGCCCGGTCAATGGACCGGGCTTGGAGGGGAGCAGGTATTGCTTGGCGGGTTGTTGTTCTTGGCCATGATGATCAGCCCATGCGGCCAAGTTCTACCAGGCGATCGGAACCGCCTTCGGCGACGCGGTTGTTACGCTCGATCAGGCGATCGGAACCACCCTCGGCGACGCGGTTGTTACGCTCGATCAGGCGATCGGAACCACCCTCGGCGACGCGGTTGTTACGCTCGATCAGGCGATCGGAGCCACCCTCGGCGACGCGGTTGTTACGCTCGATCAGGCGATCGGAACCACCCTCGGCGACGCGGTTGTTGCGCTCGATCAGGCGATCGGAACCACCCTCGGCGACGCGGTTGTTGCGTTCGATCAGGCGATCGGAGCCGCCTTCGGCGACGCGGTTGTTACGCTCGATCAGGCGATCGGAGCCACCCTCGGCGACGCGGTTGTTACGCTCGATCAGGCGATCGGAGCCACCCTCGGCGACGCGGTTGTTGCGCTCGATCAGGCGATCGGAACCGCCTTCTGCCAGGGTATTGAGTGGCTGGCTGACGGTGGCAGCGCTGGACCGGGATTCAGCCGTAAGATGTTGTTCGGCAGCCGGCAAAGCGAAGGCGTTGGCGGCAAGGGCTGTCAGGGTCAGGCTCAGCAGCAGATGGCGTTTCATGATCTCGGTGCTCCTCTAGGGGGCTGGGAAAAGTGGGTACGAGGCCAATGCTACGCTCGGTAACGCCAGAGAAAAGTTCATCCGGGTAATGGTAACAATCGATGCCATTGATACACCGCTTGAGCGGCTCTGGCTCAGTGTTTTCAGAGAAGTCCAACTGGAGTGTCACCGGTGGTTGAGGCCCGCGCACCGACCGCTCGGGCCGGTTTATGATCGCCATCGATTAAACCCGGCGCGCTTTCGTCAGTCCGACATAATGAGTGCCATCGCGGTGCCCGTTTTGTGCCATGCAGTCAGGAGAATTACGCAATGACGCGTCCCTTGCGCATCCTTACCTGGATCCTCACCAGCCTGTTGACCCTGCTGGCGATACTGGTGGTGGTAATCGCCACGTTCGACTGGAACCGCGTGAAGCCGCTGCTCAACGAGAAGGTCTCCGAAGCCCTGCACCGCCCTTTTGCGATCAACGGCAATCTGGCCGTGCAATGGCACCGTGAACCTTCAGAGGGCGGTTGGCGCGCCTGGATCCCCTGGCCGCACTTCGTGGCCGAGGACTTGACCCTCGGCAACCCCGACTGGCTCGAAGCGCCGCGCATGGTCGGCCTTGAGCGTGTAACGTTTCGTCTGTCGCCGGTGCCGCTGGTATTCCAGCAGATCGTCATTCCACGCATCGACCTCACCAAGCCTACCGCCAGCCTGACGCGCTTGGCCGATGGCCGGGCCAACTGGACTTTCGACCTCGGCCCCAAGGATGAGAACGCCCAACCCTCTCCCTGGGTGCTGGACATCGGCGCCATCGGCTTCGATCAAGGCAACGTCAGTTTCGATGACCAGACGCTGAAAACCCGAATGAAGGTCCAGATCGATCCGCTGGGCAAGCCGATCCCCTTCAGCGAGATCGTCGGCAAGGCCCGTGCCGAGAAGACCGGCGTTGCCCAGGATTACGCCTTTGGCCTCAAGGCCCAAGGCACCTACAAAGGCCAGCCGGTCTCCGGCACGGGCAAGATCGGCGGTCTGCTGGCCTTGCAGGACGCCAGCCAGCCCTTTCCGCTGCAGGCCGACGCGCGGATCGGCGATACCCGGGTGGCGCTCGCCGGCACCCTGACCGACCCGCGCAACCTAGGGGCGCTCGATCTGCGCCTGCGCTTGTCCGGCAGCAGCCTGGGCAATCTGTACCCCCTCACGGGTGTGACCCTGCCAGACACCCCGGCCTACGCAACCGACGGTCACCTCACCGCCAACCTGCACGATGCCCAGGGGGCGCGGTTTCGCTATGAAGGCTTCAACGGCAAGATTGGCGACAGCGATATCCACGGCGACCTGACGTTCGTCGCCAGCCAGCCACGACCGAAGCTCTCTGGCAACCTGGTGTCCGAGCAGTTGCTGTTCAAGGACCTGGCGCCGCTGATCGGCGCCGACTCCAACGCCGAGCAGAAGGCCCGGGGCGGCGCCAGCAAGCAGCCGACCGGAAAGGTACTGCCGGTAGAGGAGTTCCGTACCGAGCGCTGGCGCGCGATGGATGCGGACGTCACCTTCAGCGGCAAACGCATCGTGCACAGCGAGCAATTGCCGTTCAAGGACCTCTCCGCCCACGTATTGCTGGAGGACGGCCTGTTGCGTCTGGAGCCTCTGCGTTTTGGCGTGGCGGGCGGCAACTTGAACGCGAACATACGCCTGGACGGGCGCAGCGTGCCGATGCAGGGGCGGGCGCGCCTGAGCGCCCGGGGCTTCAAACTCAAGCAGTTGTTCCCAAGCTTTGCGCCCATGCAGACCAGTTTCGGCGAACTCAATGGCGATGCCGACCTCAGCGGACGTGGCAATTCGGTGGCGGCCTTGCTGGGCACTTCCAATGGTGATCTGAGCCTGTTGATCAACGACGGCGCCATCAGCCGCAGCCTGATGGAAATCGCCGGGCTCAACGTGGGCAACTATGTGATTGGCAAGTTGTTCGGCGACGAGGAGGTGAAGATCAACTGTGCGGCGGCCAACGTGGGTATCAAGGACGGGTTGGCGACCACGCGCCTGTTCGTCTTCGACACCGAAAACGCGATCATCTACATCAATGGCACGGCGAATTTTGCCACCGAGCAATTGGACCTGAAGATCACGCCTGAATCCAAAGGGCTGCGCCTGTTCTCCCTGCGATCCCCGCTCTACGTGCGGGGGCCGTTCGCCAAGCCCAGCGCTGGGGTGCAGGCGGTTCCGCTGGCGCTTCGCGGGGCAGGGATGGTCGCCCTGGGCGTGGCCATGGGACCTGCGGCCGGGCTGCTGGCGCTGATCGCACCGGGAGATGATGTGCCCAACCAGTGCACACCGCTGCTGGAGCAAATGAAGGCAGGCAAGGCGCCGAGTGCGGTGAAGGGCAAGAAAAAGTGATCGGTGACGAGTGCGGGCGCCGAGACAGGCTTCACGGGTAAGCCCGCTCCACAGATAGCGGTGTGACTGACGGCACTGCAGAGCTTGCGGGAGCGGGTTTCTTCGCGAGGGCTGCAGAGCAGCCCCCAAACTGGCTTACAACCCTTTCAAGAGGTCCGCCATGTCATCGGCATGTTCTTCTTCCTGGGCCAGAATATCCTCGAAGATACGCCGAGTGGTCGGGTCCTTCTCACCGATGTACTGGATGATTTCACGGTAGCTGTCGATGGCGATGCGCTCGGCCACCAAGTCTTCCAGCACCATCTCCTTGAGCGTGCTGCCGGCCACGTACTGGGCGTGGGAGCGCTTGCTCAGGTTGTCGGGGTTGAAATCCGGCTCGCCGCCCAACTGGACGATTCGCTCGGCCAGCCTGTCGGCATGCTCGGCCTCCTGGGTGGCATGCTCGAGGAACTCGTCGGCAGCGACGCTGGCCTTGATCCCGCTGGCCATGAAGTAATGGCGCTTGTAGCGCAAGTTGCAGACCAGCTCTGTGGCCAGCGCCTCGTTGAGGAGGGTAAGGATCTTGTCCCGGTCGGCGTTGTAACCCTCGGTCACGGCGCCTTGTTCGACATGTTGTCGGGCACGCTCGCGCAGGGTCCGGACATCGGTCAGTTCAATAGCGTTCATGTTCGTCTCCGAAAGGATCAGGGTATTCACGGTGCGTCAGGGAGGGCTCACGCGCCGGGTACGGCCTCGCGGTCCTCTTCTCGTTGCTTGCAGGTCTTGAAGCCCTTGGCGTCGACATGACCGGTGGCGTCGAAGCGCACGTAGTAGGGCTGCTGGTGGCCGTCGCGGTTGAGGATGTAGTCATTGCAGGTACCGCCATTGGGCAGGTCGGTAGCGTTCGACGGGCTGCCGCCGATGGCGATGACTTTCTGCATGGTCATGCCGTTTTCCACTTGCTTGACCAGCGGCTCGTCACGGTAGGTCACGTAATCCACCGGGTTTTCCGGATGGCTGCCGCAGGCGGCCAGCGCCGCGCTTGCCAACAGGATGGCCAGGGTCTTTCTGTACATGGTCCGGCTCCTTGCTCAGGGGTGTTCTGGTTGGAACCGCAGGGCGCCTCAGGAGTTCGATTGCATCGCGCCGGCACGGCCTTGTAGTGTTGGCCTACGATCCAGGCAGAGGGCAGGGAATGAGCCAGGAACTTGCCACGCGTTACCCGTTGGTGCTGGTGCCGGGCATGCTCGGCTTCGTGCGGTTGCTGCTCTATCCCTACTGGTTCGGCATCGTCCCGGCATTGCGCCGGGGCGGGGCGCAGGTCTTTGCGGTGCAGGTCTCGCCGCTGCATTCCAGTGAGCTGCGCGGCGAGCAATTGCTGGCGATCATCGAGGACATCTGCGGGCGCACCGGCGCTGCGCGCGTCAACCTGATCGGCCACAGCCAGGGAGCCCTCAGCGCCCGCTACGCCGCGGCGAAACGGCCCGACCGGGTCGCCTCGGTGACCTCGGTGGCAGGGCCCAACCAAGGCTCGGAACTGGCCGACTACCTAGAACGCAAGGCCCCGGGAGACTCAGCCCAAGGGCGGATGCTCAAAGCCGTGCTGCATGGCACGGCGGTGCTGTTGGTCTGGCTGGAAACCGGCTGGCGCCGTGACCCGCTGCCGATCGATGTGCATGCCTCGCACCAGTCCTTCACCACTGCCGGTGTGGCCCGCTTCAACCAGGCTTATCCACAGGGCCTGCCTGTCACTTGGGGCGGGCAGGGCGATGCCGAGGTCAATGGCGTGCGCTATTACTCCTGGTCCGGCACCTTGCAGCCGGGGCGTACCGATCAGGGGCGCAATCGCTTCGACGCCAGCAACCGCTTCTGTCGTCTGTTCGCCCGAACGTTCGAGCATGAGAAAGGCCAGTGCGACGGCATGGTCGGGCGTTTCAGCTCGCATCTTGGCCAGGTGATCGGCGATGACTACCCGCTCGATCACCTGGACATTGTCAATCAATCCCTCGGCGCGGTGGGCAGGGGCGCCGACCCGGTGCGCCTGTTCACCGAACACGCTGCCCGGCTCAAGGCTGCGGGGCTGTAACAGGCCGGCGTACAGGTGTGGTCCAGCGTTCGGCCAACAGCACGCCCGCCAATGTCAGCAGGCCGCCATACAGGTGATAGCTGGCCAACTGCTCGTCCAGCACCACGGCGGCGATCACTGCCGTCACCACCGGCAGCAGGTTGAAGAACAGCGTGGTGCGGCTGGGCCCCAGGCGATGCACGGCCTGCATCCATACCCGTGGCGCCACCATGGAGGCGAGCACGCAGGCGTACAGCACCAGGCCGATGTTCTGGGCATTCAGCCCGGTTTTCGGTGACAGCAAAAACAACGGCAGCAGCACGAAGATCGCCACCACCACTTGCAAGTACAGCAATTGCATCGCCGGCAGGCGCAGTTGCCATTTCTTCAGAAGGAAGCTGTACAGCGCGTAGGCAAAGGTGGCCACCAGCATCAACAGGTCGCCGCTGTTGAGGCCTTGCTGCAGCAAGGCACTGGGTTTGCCGGCCGAGACCACTTCCAGCACGCCGATGAACGATAACAACGCGCCGCACAGTGCACCGAAGGTCAGGTGTTGGCCGAGCCAGGCGATGGCCAGGGCCAGGGACATCAGCGGCATCAGCGAGAGGATGATGCCCATGTTGGTGGCGCTGGTGATGCCTGCGGCGAAGTAGGCCAGGCTCTGGTACATGGCCATGCCCAGCACACCAAGGACGAAGATCTTGCCAAGGTGTGGGGCGATCGCGGCGCGGTTGCGCAAGACCTGGGGCAGCAGGAACGGCGTGAACAACAGGCCTGCCAGCAACCAGCGGTAGAAGCCGATCTCGGCAGGGAAGATCGCCCCGGCCGAAAGCTTGGTGACCACGGTATTGCCGGCCCAGATGAGGATGGCCAGCAGGGGAAATGCGTAATTCATGGAACTGTGAGTCTCTGAGGGTGTTGCAAAAATTCGGGACTGCCTTGAAGCCCTTCGCGGGTAAAGCCGCTCCCACAGGTCCGGCGTATTCCTGTAGGCGCGGATGAGCCGCGAAGTGCAGGCAGGCCCAAGCTGGCAGTCATTATCCTTTGTCTGTTCACAAGCCTATACTCGCATCCAGACAACCCACCCTTCGAAGCAGCCAACATGGCCCGCAAATATCTCGACATCCCTGCCTTCGAGCGACTCCCGGCGCCGGTGTACTTTCGCTACGACGAATTCGGCGCTGATACCCACAGCGCCCCGCATCGTCATCCTTGGGGGCAACTCAACTACGCAGCCCATGGCGTCATGCACCTGGACGTCGATGGCCAGCGCTTCGTCTCGCCGCCCCATTACGCCGTGTGGGTGCCTCCAGGGACCGAGCATGGCTGCTATAACCCCCAGGCGATCGTCTACCGTTCGGTGTACTTGGCCAGCGAGCTGTGCCAGGACCTGCCCCAGCAGGCCTGCACCCTGGTGATCAGCGATATTCTCAAGGCCATCCTCGGCGACTTCGCCCAACGCGATCTCAAGGTGGCCCAGGACGAACGCGACCAGCGCCTGGTCCAGGTGCTGCTGGACCAGTTGCACCTTGCGCCGACGCAGGCCTGCTACCTGCCATTCGCCCGCAGTGAAGGCCTGCGCCAGGTGCTCGAAGCCTTGCATGCCGAGCCTGGCGACAATCGCCCGTTGTCCGAGTGGGCCGGCCTTGTGCATGTGAGCGAACGCACCTTGGCGCGCCAGTTCCTGCGTGAGCTGGGGATCAGTTTCGGTGAATGGCGCCTGCGCCTGCGCTTTCTGCGCGCCATCGAGGCGCTGGAGGCGGGTCTGTCGATCCAGTCCATCGCCTTCGACCTCGGCTATAGCACCGCCTCGGCGTTCATCGCCATGTTCCAGCGCCAGGCCCGCTGCACGCCCGAGCAGTATCGTCGCCGGGCGCGCACGGCCTGAGCGGACGGCGAAAAATCTTGGCTACACTCTGCTCGACGACCACGCATGCAGCGTGGAGACAAGGAGATCGCTTCATGAAAATGCTGCACGTGCCTTTGCTGGTGTTGGGTGTGTTGATCAGTGCCCAGAGCTTCGCAGCCACCGCCCAACAGGAGAAAATGACCACCTGCAATGCCCAGGCCTCGGAGAAGGCCCTCAAGGGCGACGAGCGCAAGGCCTTCATGAGTACCTGTCTCAAAGCCAAGCCCGCCACCCAGCAGGAAAAGATGAAAACCTGCAACGCCGATGCCAGCGCCAAGGCGCTCAAGGGAGACGAGCGCAAAGCCTTCATGAGCGATTGCCTGAAGAAGAAATGACCTGCGCCTATGTTTGTCTGGCGAAGGCTGGCAGACTGCGGCTCTTTCCCGTTGTCCGCCGTTGAGGCTGTATGACCTTCACCCCCCGCCAGATTACCCTGGCCAGCTGGATCATCGTGTTTGCCGGCCTGCTGCTGGTGCTGCCCCTGAAGTTGTTGCCCAGCCTGCTGGCAGGCTTGCTGGTGTTCGAGTTGGTCAACATGCTCACGCCGCGCCTGCAGCCGGTGATCGCTGGGCAACGCGCGCGCTGGTTGGCCGTGGCGCTGCTTGGCACCCTGGTGGTCAGTACGCTGACGCTGCTGATCGCCGGGGCCTTCAGTTTCCTGCTTCACGAGGCGGAGAACCCTGGCGCCTCGCTGGATAAATTCATGGCCCTGGTGGAGCGCGCCCGCAGCCAGTTACCACCGTTCATCGAAGGGTACCTGCCGGCCAGCGCCGCCGAGTTCAAAGTGGCGATCGGCGACTGGCTCAAGAGCCACCTGGGTGAGCTGCAACTGGTGGGCAAGGGCATGGCGCACATGTTCGTCACCTTGCTGATCGGCATGATCCTCGGCGCGATCGTGGCCCTGCAGCGCATCCCCGACATTTCCCGACGCAAACCCCTGGCTGCGGCGCTGTTCGAGCGCCTGAGCCTGCTGGTGCAGGCGTTTCGCAATATCGTCTTCGCGCAGATCAAGATTTCCCTGCTCAACACCGCATTCACCGGCGTCTTCCTGGCCGTGGTGATGCCGCTGTTCGGGGTGCACCTGCCGTTGACCAAGACCTTGATCGTGCTGACCTTCCTGCTGGGGCTGCTGCCGGTGATCGGCAACCTGATGTCCAACACCCTGATCACCATCGTGGGGCTTTCGTTGTCGATCTGGGTGGCGGTGGCAGCGTTGGGCTATCTGATCGTCATCCACAAGGTCGAGTACTTCCTCAACGCGCGAATCGTGGGCGGTCAGATCAGTGCCAAGTCGTGGGAGCTGCTGTTAGCGATGCTCGTGTTCGAGGCGGCGTTCGGGCTGCCCGGCGTCGTGGCGGGGCCGATCTACTACGCGTACCTGAAAAGCGAGCTCAAGCGGGCTGAGCTGGTTTGAAGCTTCAAGCTGCAAGCTGCAAGTAAAAGCGAGTCGGTGGAGACACCCACTTCTTGCAGCTTGCAGCTTATAGCTTGCAGCTTTTAGACGGCGCCGTAGCGCTTGCGTGCTTCGATCGCCAACCCGCTGCCGATACTGCCGAAGATGTTGCCTTCCACATGCCGCGCGTTGGGCAACATGGCCGCTACGCTGTTGCGCAGCGCCGGAATGCCGCTGGAGCCGCCGGTGAAGAACACGGTGTCCACTTGGCTTTCGCTCACGCCGGCCTTGTTCAGCAGTTCGGTGACGCTTCCGCGCACGCGGGCGAGCAGACCTTCGATGGCATCTTCGAACAGTGGTCGGGTCAACTCCACGGCCAGCTCCGGCTCGATGCGGCCCAGGTCGAGGCGGCGACTGTCCTGGTGGGTCAGCTCGATCTTGCTGGCTTCCACTTCCATCGCCAGCCAGTGCCCGGCGCGCTCTTCGATCAGCTTGAACAAGCGGTCGATGCCCAGGGTGTCTTCGATGTCGTAGCGCATGCTGCCCAAGGCCAGTTGGGATTTCTGCGAGTACAGCGCGTTGATGGTGTGCCAGGTGGCCAGGTTCAGGTGATAACTGGTGGGCATCAGCGCCTGGCTTTTCATCCGGCTGCCATAGCCGAACAGCGGCATCACGCCCTGCAGGCTCAACTGCTTGTCGAAATCGGTCCCGCCGATATGCACGCCGCCGGTGGCGAGGATGTCGCTCTGGCGCTCGGCTACCAGGTGGCGCTCCGGCGACAGGCGGATCAAGGTGAAGTCCGAGGTACCGCCGCCGATATCGACGATCAGCACAAGTTCCTCGCGGCTGATGCCCGACTCGTAGTCGAACGCCGCGGCGATCGGCTCGTACTGGAACGACACCTCCTTGAAGCCGATCTTGCGTGCCACCTCGGCCAAGGTGTCTTCTGCTTCTTGGTCGGCGGCCGGATCCTCATCCACGAAGAACACCGGACGGCCCAACACGACTTCGTCGAAGCTGCGTCCGGCATTGGCTTCGGCGCGCTTTTTCAGCTCGCCGATGAACATGCCCAGCAGGTCTTTGAACGGCAAGGCGCTGCCTAGCACGCTGGTGTCGTGCTTGATCAGCTTGGAACCGAGCAGGCTCTTGAGTGAGCGCATCAGACGGCCTTCGTAGCCTTCCAGGTACTCGTGCAGCGCCAGACGACCGTAGACCGGACGACGCTCCTCGATATTGAAGAACACCACCGAAGGCAGGGTGATCTTGCCGTCTTCCAGGGCGATCAGCGTTTCCAGGCCGGGGCGGTGCCAGCCGACCGTGGAATTGGAGGTGCCGAAGTCGATGCCACAGGCACGGGCCGGGGATACGTCAGACATGGGGAGGAGCTTCCGGAGGCAAAACGGCCGCGCAGTTTATGCCAGTGGCCGACTAAATCAAGACCGGTCGTCTGCTCTGGAACAACCCCAGGCGAACCTTGAAAGGCTATGCTTGACCCCAATCTTCAGAAACATCGTAAAAATTCCCAACGGTGATCCCTTAGATGGACTTCAAAGACTATTACAAGATACTCGGCGTCGAGCCCACCGCGGATGAAAAGGCGATCAAGGCCGCCTACCGCAAGCTCGCCCGCAAGTATCACCCCGATGTCAGCAAAGAGCGTGACGCCGAGGACAAATTCAAGGAGGCCAACGAGGCCTACGAGGTGCTGGGCGACGCCCAGAAACGCGCCGAGTACGACGAGATCCGCAAGTACGGCGGCCAGCATGGCCGGCCGTTCCAGGCGCCTCCAGGCTGGGAAAGCCGTGGCAGTGGTGGTGGTTTCGAGGGCGGAGACTTCTCCGATTTCTTCAGCTCGATCTTCGGCGGCCGGGGCGGCAATCCCTTTGGCCGGGGTCAGCAGCAGCGCAGCGCGGGCAGGCGAGGACAGGACGTGGAGCTGGAACTGGCGATCTTCCTCGAAGAAACCTTGAGCAAGGAATCCAAGCAGATCAGCTTCCAGGTGCCGCAGACCAACGCCATGGGCCAGCGCACCGGGTTCACCACCAAGACCCTCAACGTCAAGATCCCGGCCGGGGTGACGGACGGCGAGCGTATCCGCCTCAAGGGTCAAGGCGCGCCCGGTGTCGGGGGCGGTGCCAATGGCGACCTGTTCCTGACCATCCGCATGGCACCGCACCCGCTGTTCGATGTCGAAGGCCATGACCTGATCATCACCGTGCCCCTGGCCCCCTGGGAGGCGGCATTGGGCGCGAAGGTGGCGGTGCCGACCCTGACCGGCAAGATCAACCTGACCATCCGCCCCGACAGCCAGAGTGGCCAGCGTCTGCGGGTCAAGGGCATGGGCCTTGCCAACAAGCAAGGCGAGCGCGGTGATCTTTACGCCCAGCTCAAGATCGTCATGCCTAGCCAGTCGGATGCGGCCACGCGCGAACTCTGGACCAAGCTTTCCGAGAAAGCTGCGTTCAACCCGAGGACACAATGGAGTAGTTGATCATGAGCAGCACCCTGATCGTTCAACTGGACATGCGAACCCTCTGCCAGGAAGCCGACATCACGGCCGACTGCGTGATCGAAATCGTCGAGCACGGCATCGTTGAACCTTCGGGGCGAACGCCGGAGGATTGGTTGTTCGATGATCAGGCACCGCTGCTGGCCAGGCGGGCAGTGAAGCTGCACCGGGACCTGGAGCTGGAATGGGAAGGGGTGGCCCTGGCGCTGGAGTTGCTCGATGAGGTGCAACAGTTGCGCAGTGAGAACAGCATGCTGCGCCAGCGTTTGGGCAGGTTCATACACCTCTGAACGCAGGATAGGTCGCGGGTAAACCCGCTTCGCGCGAACCCTGCGGATGCTGGTTTAGCCGCGAACAGACCGCATCGACTGGACCGTCAGGCGCTTGGCTTGGCGCCTGGGTTGAGCATCAACTGCATGAACGTCAGGTCCAGCCAGCGGCCGAACTTCACCCCTACCTGCGGCATCTGCCCGGTCACCACGAACCCCAGCCGCTCGTGCAGGCGGACCGACGCCGCATTGCCGCTCTCGATGGCGGCGACCATCACATGTTTTCCGCACGCCCGCGCCCGATCGATCAACGCGCTCATCAATAATGGCCCCAGGCCCTTGCCACGCTGGTCGCCCCGGATATAAACCGAGTGCTCGACCGTGTGGCGAAAGCCTTCGAAGGGGCGCCAGTCGCCGAACGAGGCATACCCCAACACGCCACTGTCATCCACCGCCACCAGGATCGGATAGCCCTGCTGTGCACGCGCCTCGAACCACGCCTGGCGGTTGGCCAGGTCGACTGGCGTCTCGTTCCAGATCGCCGTGGTGTTGCGCACGGCGTCGTTGTAGATCTCGAGGATGCCGGGTACGTCATTGGGCAGGGCATCGCGGATTTCAGCGGTCATGACAGCGGCTCGCAAGGATCGGTACTTGGGCCAGGACAGCTCAGCTGTCCTGGGTGTCCCGCACGGCGGTGCGCGGGTGTCGTTTGCTGCGCACCAACTGGTAGGTGGCGGTGAGGATGACGAACCACAGCGGCGTGAAGATCAGGGCCTTGCGGGTATCGTCCTCCAGGCTCAACAGCACCAGGATGAAGGCAAAGAACGTCAGGCATACATAGCACATCAGGCGTCCGCCGGGCATCTTGTACTTCGAGGCCTGGTGCAATGCGGGGCGGTGCTTGCGGTAGTTCAGGTACGACAGCAGGATCAGCGTCCAGACGAACATGAACAGCAACGCCGAGACCGTGGTGACCAGCGTGAACGCCTCGACCAGGTCGGGAATCACGTAGATCAGCGCAGCGCCCAGCAACAGGCAGGTGCAGGAGAAGTACAGGCCGTTGGCCGGCACGGCGCGCCGCGACAGCTTTTCGAATGCCTTGGGCGCATCGCCTTCCTGGGACAAACCATAGAGCATGCGGCTGGTGGAGAACACGCCGCTGTTGGCCGAGGAGGCTGCCGAGGTGAGCACCACGAAGTTGATGATGCTTGCCGCAGCAGGCAGGCCAGCCAGGACGAACAGCTCGACGAACGGGCTCTTGCCTGGCACCACGTCGCGCCACGGGGTGACGGCCATGATCGCGATCAGCGCCAGCACGTAGAACACGATGATCCGCACCGGAATCGAGTTGATCGCCCGTGGCAGAGTGCGCTCGGGGTTCTTCGCCTCTGCGGCGGTGGTGCCCACCAATTCGATGCCGACGAAGGCGAACACGGCGATCTGGAATCCGGCGAAGAAGCCCATCAGGCCATGGGGGAACATCCCGCCATCGTTCCACAGGTTGGCCAGTTGCGCGGTACGCCCGGCCGGCGATTCGAAGCCAGTGACGACCATGTACAGGCCGGTGGCGACCAGGCCGACAATGGCGACGATCTTGATCATGGCGAACCAGAATTCGACCTCGCCGAACATCTTCACTGTGATCAGGTTCAGTGACAGCAGCACGGCGACGCAGATCAGCGCGGGTATCCACTGGGGTAGGTCGGGGAACCAGAACTGCGAGTAGGCGGCGATGGCGATCACATCGGCGATGCCGGTGATCACCCAGCAGAACCAGTAGGTCCAGCCGGTGAAGTAGCCCGCCCACGGGCCGAGCAGGTCGGCGGAGAAGTCGATGAACGACTTGTAGTTGAGGTTCGACAGCAGCAATTCGCCCATGGCACGCATGACGAAGAACAGCATGAAGCCGATGATCATGTACACGAAGATGATCGACGGCCCCGCCAGGCTGATGGTCTTGCCCGAGCCCATGAACAGGCCCGTGCCGATGGCGCCACCGATGGCGATCAACTGAATGTGGCGGTTGGTCAGGTTGCGTTGCAGATGTGAATCGTCTGCGGAGGTTGATGAGGTCCGGGTCATGGGCTGCATTCCGTTGTGGGTCAGTCTTCTTGTGCAGAGCCAAGTAGGCTAACACGCGCGTTCCAGTCCAGGGGCGCGGCAGATCGCCTCGATTTTTGTGTAGCAGCGTGGTGCCTGTGCCGCCCCTTTTCGCGGGTAAACCCGCGCGCACAGAGGATCACTGAAATCTGTCGGAGCGGTTTTTCCCGCGAAAGAGGCGGCACAGACAAGCAGTCTTCAAGCCCCGGCCAGGATCCGTCGGCGCACCACCAGGCTGTCGACCACCCACATCACCACCATCGAGGCGCCCACCAGCGGGAAGGCCACGCCCAGCACCAGCATGACCACCGTGGCGGTTTTCCAGCGGGGCAAGTCATGGCGCAGTGGCGGAACACCCAGCCCGCCTGCTGGCCGGCGCTTCCACCACATCACCAGCCCGCTCACCGAACCCAGCAGGATCATCAGGCACACCACCAGGATGATCGCCTGGTTCAGCGGCCCGAACATCTTGCCTTCATGCAGCATCACGCCCAGCTCGGTAGCACGGGCGACCGGGCTGTAGTCCTGCCAGCGCACGTCGGCCAGTACCTGGCCGGTGTACTGGTCCACATGCAGGGTGGCGTCGTTGCGCGGGTCATCAGCGAACACTGCGACGGTGAACACACCGCTTGCCGAGCTCGGCAGGGTGATGCTGTAGCCGGGCTCGACCTGGCGCGTGGTGGCCAGGTCCTCGACCTGCTGCAGGCTCACCTGCGGCGCCGCCGGTGCGTTGGACATGCCGTGGTGGGCGCCATGTTCGGCATGGGCGCCGGAAACCGGCATCGGTGTGTTCTCCAGCGCCCAGGGCACGGTCTGGCGGTGGGCGTTGTTCAGCGCGCCGGCCCGTTGATCGGATGTGGGCACATCGTTCCACATGGCCGCCGGGAAGCGGTTCCACAGATCGGCATACTGCTTGCCCCACAGGCCGGTCCAGGTCATGCCGCTGAGCAGCATCAGCAACAACAGCAGCGAGCCCCAGAAGCCGCTGACTGCGTGCAGGTCGCGCCAGAACACCCGGCCACGGGCGGACAGGCGCGGCCACAGCACGCCTGCGCTGCTGCGCCCACGTGGCCACCACAAGTACAGGCCGGACACCACCAGCACGATGCCCCAGCCGGCGGCCAGTTCCACCAGACGATCGCCCACGGTGCCGACCATCAACTCACCGTGCAGGGCGCGGGCCACGGCTTGCAGGTTGTCCTTGGCGTCCTGCTCGCCCAGCACCTTGGCGCTGTAGGGGTCGATGAACACGTTCAGCTCGCGCCCGCCGTCGTGCACCACGAACTGGGCGCTGCGCTCGGCATTGGCCGGCGGCAGGTACTGGCCCACGTGGCCCTGTGGATAAGCCTGGCGCACCTGGGCCAGGAGGGTGTCGGCATCCTGGCGTTGGTGACCGGCCTCGACCACCATCAGGTCGCGGTACAGCACTGGGTCGAGCTGCGGCTTGAACAGGTAAATGATCCCGGTGATCGCCAGCAGGATCATGAAAGGCGCGACGAACAGCCCGGCATAAAAATGCCAGCGCCACGCCAGGTTGTAGAAGGAAATGCGTTGTCCGCTCATGGAACCTCCAGATGACCCGGTTTGGGCGCGGTGATCGCCGCGCCCTGTTTGTTGTTGTCAGAAGCTGATGTCGACCTTGGTCCAGAAGGTCCTACCTGGCTCGTTCACCGGCTGTGGGTCCGTGGCCGGATAGCCGAACCCGGCATTGCCGGCCAGGTTCAGGTGCTCGGCGTAGGTTTTGTCGAACAGGTTGTCGACGCCTGCACTGAGCTTGAGGTTGCGGTTGACCTTGTAGGCACCGTTGAGCGAGAACACACCGAAACCTGCGCTCTTCTCGTAGTCCTTGCCGACCACATTGCCCTGGTTCTCGGCGATGCGATTTTGCTCCGCGACCAGGCGCCACAAGGCCCCGACGCTCCACAGATCGCGGCTGTAGGTCAGCCCCAGACGGCTTTCCAGCGGCGGCATCTGCGGTAGCGCCTTGTCGTCGCTGCTGTTCTTGCCCCACGCATAGGCCAAAGTCGCGTCGGCCTTCCAGTTCTCGGTCAGCCTGTAGGCGGCGCCGAGCTCGCCGCCCATGATGCGGGCGTCGATGTTCTGGGCTTGGGAGCTCATGCCTTGGTAGTCGAACAGAATGTAGTCGCGGATCTGCCCGACATAGCCAGAGGCCCAGGCTTCCAGGCGCTCGTCCTGGTATTGGATGCCGAAATCCACCTGGGTGGTTTTTTCCGGCTTGATGCCATCGAAGGCATTGGCCGCGCCGGCTGGCGCCCGCTTGGGCGAGAACAGCTCCCAATAGTCGGGGAAGCGCTGGGCATGACCCAGGCCGACATACGTGGTTGCCGGAATCACCGCCAGGTCGTGCTCGTAGCGCACGAAGCCGCTGGGCAGGGTATCGGCGCGGGTATCGCCCTCGGTGGGGCTGCCTTGGCGAAAATCGCGGGCCGAGGCGCGATCGAGGCGGGCGCCGGTGACCAGGCGGTCGTTTCCGGTGGCGTACCAGGTCAGCTCGCTGAACACGCCATAGTTGTGGAAGTCGGCGTCCTTGGTCCAGGGCTGGCCTTTGTGTGCGTCGATGCCCATGCCACCGCGTTTGCGGTGTTCGTTGGTTTGCGCGTCGAGGCCGCTGACCAGTTGTACATCGGCCCAGCGCCAGGTGGCTTTGACGCGAGCGCCAAGGGTGCGGCGATCGACGTTGCTGACCATGGGCATGCCCATCATGCCGCTGCCGGAAGGCGTGCGTAGGCTGTAGTTGTCCATCACATGGTCGGCATAGTTGTAATAGACCTGGGCTTCGACCTTGTCGAGCACCTCGCCGAGGTTGGATTTTTCGAAGCGCAGGCCCAGGCTCTCGCGCTTGAACTGCGAGCCGTCCATGCCGCGTCCGGCATAGCGGGCTTCGCCGTCACCCTTGCCTGCGGTGAGCTCCAGCAGGGTATCGGCGTCCGGCGTCCAGCCCAGGGCTACATCGCCGTTCCATTTGTCCCAGCGCGACGGCACGGTATCGCCGTGACCGTCGTCGTAGTCATCCGAGCGCGACTGGTTGCCGACAAAGCGGGCATAGCCCTGGCTGTTGCCGGCGGCGGCATCGAGCACCTTGTCGAAGCGGCCGTTGGAGCCTCCCAGCAGACTGGCATTGACCCGGCTGCCGAGTGTCCCGAAGGACTCGGGTTCACGGTCGAAGAGGATGGTGCCGGCGGAACCGCCAGGGCCCCAGATGACGCTTTGCGGGCCCTTGATCACGGTGAGGCGGTCGTAGGTTTCCGGCGAGATGTACGAGGTGGGCGCATCCATGCGGTTGGGGCAGGCGCCCAGCATCACGCCGCCGTTGGTGAGGATATTCAGGCGCGAGCCGAACATCCCACGCAGCACCGGATCGCCGTTGGTACCGCCGGAGCGGATCGCCGAAAAGCCGGGAATGGTTTTCAGATAGTCGGCGCCATCGCTGGCCGGCACCGGCTGGCGTGGGTCTTTGGGATTGGTGACCACGGTCAGCGGCGAGCTGGGGGCAATGGCGGTGATGACCGTCGGGCTCAGCTCGGCCATCTCGTGCGCATGGCCGTCATGGCCGGTTTCGGCGGCCAGGGCCAGGGGCGCGAGCACAGAGCCGCAGAGCACGGCGATCGTTCCCCGCAGGGAAAGAGCAAAAACAGGGGTACAGCCAGACATAGTGATTCCAGTCGATCAGTCAGGAAAGAGCGCGAAGCCTCCAGGCTTCGTGCGATAGCGTTGTGTTCAGGCGCTGATCGAGGCGGGTGGCGCGCGGCTGCGCGCACCAGGGAAGACGGCCTGCCGGGCGTGGCCCTGGTGGGGCGGTACGGGGAGTAGGGCGGGGGGAAGTACGACGCCGGCACTGAGCGGGCTGAGGGCCTGGGGCAGGGCCGGGCAATTGAACAGCAGCGTGCAGTAGCCGCATTTTTCCCAGACCACATGCAACTGGCCGTCGTCGTGGCCATGGTGGTCGGCGCCGTGGTCATGCCCGGCTGCCATGGGCATGTCCATCGGCGTGGACATGTTCATGCCGGCGTGGTGATCCATCGGCATCGACTGGGAAACCAGTGGGCCGATGAAGATCATCCACATGGCGAACAGGCTCAGCCAGCCACCACCCAGGCGCCTGCGATCAGGGCGGGTTAAGCGGGTGAACCGGTCGCGCGGCAGGCTCATGGCGAGTGTCTGTCAGCGGTCAGTGCGTATGGGCCTGGCCTTGCTGGTCGGCGGGCGGCTGCTTTTGCACGGCCACCTCGACGGTGATGTCGCCGGCCTTCTCGAAGTGCAGGGTCAGCGGGAAGCGCTTGCCGTCGATGAGCAGGCTGCGGTCCTTGGGCTGCATCAGCATCACGTGATAGGCGCTGGGGGCGAAGGTCAGGTTTTGGCCGGCCGGGACGGCCACGCTGGAGACCTGCTGCATTTTCATCAGGCCGTCAGCGGTCTTGGCGTGCTCGTGCAACTGGGCGTCGTCGGTGATGGGGCTGTCGACCGAGAGCAGGCGGTCGTCCTGCTGGCCGTTGTTGTGAACAACGAAGTAGGCCGCGACGTTGGGGGCATTGGGCGGCAGCTCCAACGACCAGGGATGGGCGATGTGCAGGTCGCCGACGGTGTATTCGTGGGCGTTGGCGAAAGCGCCGGGCAGCAACAGGGCGGCCAGGACGAGGGCTTGCTTGAGCATGGTGAGTCTCCGATCTGTTCAGGTGCGGGCAGACAGCGTGGTCAACTCAGACGATCGGAGAGGCTCGGGGATTGAGCGCCGGCCATAGCTGGCGCGGCGTGGGAGTGTAGGCGGCAGGTGACGCCAGGTGGCTGCCGAGCAGCAACGGTGGGTTGTGCAGCTGCGGCGGGTAGCCGGGCAGTGCCAGCAGCGGCGCGGCGCCTGAGCAGCACCAGCAGTTCATCAGGCTGGCGGAGTCGTTGCTTTGCGGCCCCAGGTCGATCTTGGCCAGTGCCTGGACATCGACCTTGCCTTTGTTCGCCATGCTCGAACAGAAAGCCCCCCACAGCAGCTGCTCGGCCGGACCTTTGGGCGCGGCGGAAGACAGCGGCATGGCCAGCAGGTTGAACAGCACTGCAAGGCAGGCTATCCAGGCAATGTGCCGACGTGGGGGCATGGGAGAGATCCGGTCAGGAATCAGGTGGCTATTGTAAGGGCGAGTATAGGTAAAAGTGCCGGGGTGCGGTGAAGTGCCGCAGGGGCAGCCCCCTGGAGACGGTACTGCGTGTCGCGCGGCAGAGCCCGCCCGACAAGGGGCACCGCTAAATTTGTGTGAGAGGGGATACCAGCAAGGACGTCAGGCCGCGCTTTCACGTGCCATGCTGGGACCCGATTTTCATTGGACTAAGGCCTGATCGCAGCCATCAGATCAGCCACCTGATCGAAGACGCGATCCACCGCCGGCAACACCGGGCGCTTGAGCACCAGTACCGGTATGCCCTGTTCCCTGGCCACTTCCAGCTTGGGCTCGGTGGCTGTGCTGCCGCTGTTCTTGCTCACCAGCACATCGATCCGGCGCCGTTGGAACAAGGCGCGTTCGTCCATCAGGTTGAACGGTCCACGGGCGCCGATCACTTCGCAGCGCTCGTTGCCTGGGTAGGTTTCGAGGGCGCGTAGGGTCCAGAACTGGTGCGCGGGGATCTCATCGAGGTGTTGCAGGGGCTCGCGCCCCAGGGTGAACAGAGGGCGTTCGAAGGGGGTCAGGGCTTCGATCAGTCCGGCCCAGTCAGCGACTTCGCGCCAGTCATCGCCAGGCTGCGCCTGCCAGGCCGGGCGGCGCAGAGCCCAGCAGGGGATGCCCGCGTAGCGTGCGGCCTGGGCTGCGTTGTGGCTGATTTGCGCGGCGTAGGGGTGGGTCGCGTCGATCAACAGGCTGATCTGCGCCTCGCGCAGATAGACCGCCAGGCCGTCGGCGCCGCCATAACCGCCGACGCGCACCTGGCACGTCAGATCCTGCGGGACGCGGCCGATGCCGGCCAGGCTATAGATATGCTCGGGCCCCAGCTGGCGGGCGATGGCCAAGGCTTCGGTGATGCCGCCGAGCAGCAGGATGCGCGGGCTCATTGCACACCCGCCTTGCCGACGATGCCGCCTTGGCGGTCGATGGCGAACACCTCGACTTGCACCTGCGCGGGCACCACGCTGCGCGCGAAGGCCAGGGCGTGGGCGCACACCGCATCGCCGAGCGGGACGCCAGCCGCGTGGGCCAAGGCCAAGGCCTGCTGACTGGTGTTGGCCGCGATGATTGCCGCTTGCAGGGTGGCGTCGGCGCCGATGTCTGCCGCCCAGGCCGCCAATTGCGGCAGGTCGATGCTCGAACTGCGGCTGTGCAGGTCCATGTGCCCGGCGGCCAGCTTGCTGATCTTGCCGAAGCCGCCGCACAGGGTCAGGCGGGCGACAGGGACCTTGCGCAAATGCTTGAGCACCGCGCCGACAAAGTCGCCCATTTCGATCAGGGCGATTTCCGGCAGGCCGTAGACCTGGCGCATGGTGTCTTCGCTGGCATTGCCGGTACAGGCGGCGATGTGGGTATAGCCATTGCTGTGGGCGACGTCGATGCCTTGTTGGATCGAGGCGATGTAGGCCGAGCAGGAGAAAGGCCGGACGATGCCGCTGGTGCCGAGAATCGACAACCCCCCGAGGATGCCCAGGCGTGGGTTCATGGTCTTGAGGGCGAGCTGTTCGCCGTCGCGCACGTTGACCGTCACTTCGAAGCCACCACCATGGCCGCAGGCTTCGGCGAGCTGTTGCAGGTGCTCGCTGATCATCCGCCGTGGCACCGGGTTGATGGCAGGCTCGCCCACCGCCAGCACCAGGCCGGGACGGGTGACGGTGCCGACGCCCTGACCGGCGACGAAGCGCACGCCAGGCTGCTCGAGCAGCCGCACCTGGGTGTAGAGCAATGCGCCGTGGGTCACGTCCGGATCGTCGCCGGCATCCTTGATCGTGCCGGCCTCGGCACCGTTGTCGGTGCGGCGGCAGAACGCCAGGCGCAGGGTCACCTGCTTGCCCTTGGGCAGCGTGATACGAACGGCATCGTCGCATTCGCCGGTGAGCAGCAGGCGAGCCGCCGCCAGGCTGGTGGCGGTGGCGCAGCTGCCAGTGGTGAGGCCGCTGCGCAGGGGCGCGGCTTTTTCGCGGGTTTCTTCACGCATCGAGGGGCTTCACCACGTCGAGCAGGGTGATCGGCAGAGCCTGGCGCCAGGTATCGAAATTGCCCAACGGCTGGGCATGGGCCACGTGGATGCGGGTCAGTTCGCCGCCATGGGCTTCGCGGAAGTTGGCCAGCGCCAGCTCGCTTTGCAGGGTCACGGCGTTGGCGACCAGGCGCCCGCCGGGGCGCAGGCGCTCCCAGCAAAAGGGCAGCACGCCCTCGCGGGTCACGCCGCCGCCGATGAAGATCGCATCGGGCCGCTCGAGATCGGCCAGGGCCTGGGGCGCTTTGCCACGGACCAGTTGCAGGCCCGGTACGCCCAGGGCGTCGCGGTTGTATTCGATATGGCCTTGGCGGCCTTCATCGGCCTCGATGGCCAGCGTGCGGCAGCTGGGATGGGCGCGCATCCACTCGATGCCGATCGAGCCACAGCCGGCACCGACATCCCACAGCAGCTCGCCCGGTTGTGGCGCGAGGCGTGCGAGGGTGATGGCGCGCACATCGCGCTTGGTCAGTTGGCCGTCGTGACGAAAGGCGCTGTCGGGCAAACCGGTGACAGGCGATAGTCGTGGGGTGTCGATGGCGGCCTGGCAGTCGATGGCGATCACGTTGAGGTCGGCTGTACGCGCATGCGGCCAATCCTCGGCGGTGCCGCGCAGATGGCGCTCCTCGGCGCCGCCCAGATGCTCCAGTACATGCAGGCGGCTCGGGCCGAAGCCGCGTTCGCACAGTTGTCGGGCGACGGCTGCCGGGCTTTGGCCATCATTGCTCAATACCAAAAGGCGCATGCCGCTGTAGAGATGCGCGTTGAGCGCGGCCAGGGGGCGGGCGACGACCGACACCACCTGCACCTCCTGCAGCGGCCAACCCAGGCGCGCAGCAGCCAGTGCGCAGGAGGACGGCATCGATAGCACATGCAGCTCTTCGGCCGGCACCTGGCGGGCAAGGCTTGCGCCCACGCCATAGAACATCGGATCGCCGCTGGCCAATACACACACGGGCTCGCCGCGCAGAGCCAGGACCGGCGCCAGTGAGAAGGGGCTTGGCCAGTGCGAGCGTTCGCCGACCACGCAGCGTGGCAACAGGGCCAATTGGCGCGGACTGCCGAAGATCCGCGAAGCGCTCAGCAGCGCACGCCGGGCTTGCTTGCCCAGGCCGCTGAAACCGTCTTCGCCGATGCCCACTACTGTCAGCCAGGGAGTCATGTGTCTCGTTCCGCCATCTTTGGGGCCGCTTGGCGCCCTTCGCGAGTGAGCCCGCACTCACAGAAGCCGCACATCCCAAGGGGGGCGGATGATCCTGTGGGAGCGGGCTCACCCGCGAAGAGGGCGACGCGGTCCGGAATTTCTGCTCAATCGCAGTCGATGCTCGACCGTCGGCTTTTCATGCCGCCGGACAAAGCAGGCATAATACCGCGCCTTCTACACTCAAGCGCATTTTCAAGATTGCCGGACGCCCCCTTGAATCAGCCTCTCGTCCCTGCCGTGTCACCCCGCCCCTCGGCTTGCCCGGGGTTGTGGCGCATCGTCGCGGCCCGTGACGGTGGCATCTGCCGGATCAAACTCCCCGGAGGCGTGCTGCTGGCCGACCAGGCCGAGGCTGTGGCGACGGCGGCGGAGCGTTTCGCGGGCGGCGTGATCGAAGCGACCAATCGCGGCAATCTGCAAATCCGCGGCATCGGCGCAGACCACGCTGGCCTGATCGAGCATCTGTTGGCCGCCGGCCTCGGCCCGCGCGAAGCAGCAGGCGACGATGTGCGCAATGTGATGCAAAGCCCGCTGGCCGGGCTCGACCCTGACATGCTCATCGACACGCGCCCCTTGTCCGAGCAATTGCTGCACCTGCTGGAGACCACCCCGCGCTTGCATGGACTGTCGGCCAAGTTCGCTGTGCAGCTCGATGGCGGCGAGCATCTGGCAATGCTCGAACACCCTCACGACCTGTGGCTTTCGGCAATGATGCTCGACGGCCGCGCCTGGTATGCCTTCGGCTTGGCCGGCTGTCCGGCCAGTGGCCAGGTCCTGGGCGCCGTGCCGGCCGAGCACGGGCTAACGCTGGTTCATGCCGTGCTGGAGCGCTTCCTGGACCTGGCCGAGCCAGCGCAGTCGCGAATGCGCCAGTTGCTCGAGGACTGCCCCGCTGAACGTTTCGTCGACAGCCTGGGCCTGGAGATTCGGCGCGATGGCGCAGTGCTGGGTTGGCGGCGTGCGCCGGCCACTCGCGACTGGCTGGGGCCGCTGCCTCAACGCCAAGGCATGGCCTGGGGTGTCGCCCCGCCATTGGGCCGGCTGACTCCGGTCATGTTGCGCAGCCTCGCCAGGCTGGCCCGTGATGCCGGTGACGGCAGTCTGCGCGTGAGCCCCTGGCAGAGTCTCGTTTTGCCCAATGTCGACCTGGCGATGATCGACCGGGCCGAGCTGAACTGTCTTGGGCTGATCTGGGATGCCGGCCAGCCCTTGGCCCGCCTGACCGCCTGCACCGGCGCCGCCGGCTGTGCCAAGGCCCTGGCCGATACCAAGGCCGATGCCCTGATCATCGCTTCCTTGCTGCAAAAAGGTGGCCCCGGCAGTGTGCATGTTTCCGGCTGCCTGCGTTCCTGTGCCGTGGCTCATGTCGCCCCGGCCACCTTGCTGGCCCGCTCTGCGGGCCGTTATGACCTGTATTTGCGCGACGCGAACCAGCCAGGCTTCGGCAGGCTGCGTGCGCGCGACCTTTCCCCAGAAGAAGCAGGCGCCATGCTCGACCTGCCGACGGAGCACCTTGATGATTGACTACATCCGCGATGGTCAGGAGATCTATCGCAATTCCTTCCGGATCATCCGCGAGGAAGCCCGGCTCGAGCGGATCCCCGCCGACCTGGAGAAACTCGCCGTGCGGGTGATCCATGCCTGCGGCATGGTCGATGCCATCGATGGGTTGCAATTTTCCGAAGGCGCCGGCACTGCAGGTCGACAGGCGCTGGCCAACGGTGCGCCGATCCTGTGCGACGCGCACATGGTCGCCGA
Organism: Pseudomonas guariconensis; assembly: GCF_040822035.1. NCBI lineage: Bacteria > Pseudomonadati > Pseudomonadota > Gammaproteobacteria > Pseudomonadales > Pseudomonadaceae > Pseudomonas > Pseudomonas guariconensis. The sequence goes on from NZ_CP162012.1 coordinate 633,284, forward strand.
AGGCGTGACCCGTGCGCGCCTGCCGGCCAACAACCAGGTGATCTGCACCCTGCGCGACCCCAGCGTGCCCGACTTGGCCAAGAAGTTGGGCAACACCCGCTCGGCGGTGGCGCTGGAACTGTGGCGTCCGCATCTGGAAGGCAGCGTGGTGGTGATCGGCAATGCGCCGACCGCGTTGTTCTACCTGCTGGAAATGCTCGATGCCGGTGCGCCCAAGCCTGCGCTGATCCTTGGTTTCCCGGTCGGTTTCGTGGGCGCGGCGGAGTCCAAGGCGATGCTGGCCGCCGACAGCCGTGGTGTGCCGTTCGTGATCATGCAGGGCCGTCTGGGCGGCAGCGCGATGGCCGCCGCCGCGGTCAACGCCCTGGCCACGGAGGTGGAATGATGCAGCCACGCGGACGTCTGTTCGGCCTGGGCGTGGGCCCCGGTGACCCCGAGCTGATCACGGTCAAGGCCCTGCGCCTGCTGCGCGAGTCGCCTGTGGTGGCCTACTTCGTGGCCAAGGGCAAGCGCGGCAATGCCTTTGGCATCATCGAAGCGCACCTGCAGCCTGAGCAGACCTTGATGCCACTGGTGTACCCGGTGACCACCGAGGTGCTGCCCGAGCCACTGTCCTATGAGCAGGTGATCAGCGACTTCTATGACGAAGCCGGCGTGCAGGTGGCCGAACACCTGGATGCCGGTCGCGACGTGGCGGTGATCTGCGAGGGCGACCCGTTCTTCTACGGTTCCTACATGTACCTGCACGACCGCCTGGCCCAGCGCTACGAGACCCAGGTGATCCCAGGCGTATGCTCGATGCTCGGTGGCGCCTCGGTGTTGGGCGCGCCACTGGTGTATCGCAACCAGAGCCTTTCGGTGCTTTCCGGCGTGCTGCCCCATGAGGAGCTCAAGCGTCGCTTGGCCGATGCCGATGCGGCGGTGATCATGAAACTGGGGCGCAACTTCCCCAAGGTGCGCCAAGTGCTCGGCGAACTGGGCCTGGCTCAACGTGCGCTGTATGTCGAGCGCGCGACCATGGCCAACCAGAAGATCGTGCCGCTCGATGACGTGGACCCGCAGTCCTCGCCGTACTTTTCCTTGATCGTCGTACCGGGTGAGAAATGGCAGGGATGAACATCGGCAAGGCACCCGCAATCGTCATCCTTGGCCCCGGCAGCCTGGCGACGGCGCAGCGCATCCAGCTGTGTTATCCACAGGCGAAGATCCTGGGCCTGGCGGGTCGGGTGGAGGGCGTGGACGCTCACTATGAACATTTCGGTGACACCCTGCGCCAGCTCTACCAGCAGGACACCCCGATCATCGCCCTGTGCGCTGCCGGCATCGTGATCCGCACCCTGGCCAGCCTGCTCACCGAAAAAGGCGCCGAGCCGCCGGTATTGGCCGTGGCCGAGGACGGCAGCGCTGTGGTGCCGCTGCTCGGCGGCCTGTCGGGGGTCAATGTCATGGCCCGGGCGATCGCCCAGGCGCTGGACGTGGCTGCGGCCATCACTACCAGCGGCGAGCTGCGCTTCGGCACTTGCCTGCTCAATCCCCCCGAGGGCTACGCCCTGGCGGACCTGGAGCAGGGCAAGCGTTTCGTCTCCGACCTGTTGGCGGGCGAGTCGGTGCGGGTCGAAGGCGATGCGCCCTGGCTCGACCAGGCGCAATTGCCGCAGCACGACCAGGCCCGGCGCATCATCCGTGTGGGATGCGAAGCGCGTCCGGCCTGCCGTGACGAGCTGCTTATCCATGCCCGCTCGGTGTTGGTGGCGGTCGACGGCGCGGCGCCTGATCTGGCAGAGCGCGTGCTTCAGGCGTTGGCCGAGGCAGGTATCGCCCAGGCCGCGTTGGCCTGCCTGTTGGCCGATGAGCACTACATGGCCGAGCCAGCCTTGCACGAGGCGGCCCAGGTGTTGGGTGTCGCCCTGCGTTTCGCGCCAGCGGCTGGGCGCCTGTCCGAGCAGGTCGAGCAGGCCGTGCCAGGGGCGCGCCTGATCGAGCAGGGCGATGTGGTGATCGCCGTGGCGCCAGCGCCGATCGAGCCGGCCCAGGTCGGTCGCGGCCGTGGCCGCCTGGCAGTGATCGGCCTCGGCCCCGGCGCGGCCGACCTGATGGTGCCTGCGGTCAAGGCAGAGCTGGCGCGGGCACAGGATGTGCTCGGCTATGAAACATACGTGCGCATGGCCGGCCCGTTCCGCACCGACCAGGTGTTGCATTGCACCGACAACCGCGAAGAGATGCAGCGTGCCCGACACGCCTTCGAGCTGGCAGCCGAAGGGCGTTCGGTGGTCGTGGTGTCCTCGGGTGATCCGGGCGTGTTCGCCATGGCGGCTGCCGTGCTCGAAGCCTTGCACGAATCCAGTGACCCCGCCTGGCACCGGGTGGACCTGCAGATCCTGCCCGGCGTCTCGGCATCGCTGGCCACCGCTGCCCAGGCCGGTGCGCCGCTGGGGCATGACTTCTGCGTCATGTCCCTGTCGGACAACCTCAAGCCCTGGTCGATCATCGAAAAGCGCCTGGACCTGGCCGCCCAGGCCGATCTGGTCCTGGCTTTCTACAACCCTATCTCCAAAGCTCGCCCCCACCAGTTGGGGCTGGCGCTGAGCGTCGTTCGCAAGCACCGCGAGGCGAGTACGCCCGTCGTGCTGGGCCGTGACATCGGGCGCCCGGGGCAGTCGCTGCGGGTGGTCACCCTGGGCGAGCTGGTGCCGGCGATGGTGGACATGCGCACGATGGTACTGATCGGCTCCTCGACCACCTGTACCTTCCCACGCGCAAACGGCGGCGAATGGGTCTATACCCCGCGTTGGTACCCGCTTAAGCCCAACCTCCTGGAAGCATGACCTGCTGAACTACTCATCCCTACATGCATAGTCTTCGAGTCCTACCCGGTATCCGCCGGGTTCCGACTCAAGGATTTGCATGATGAACGACAAACTGATTACCGATACAAACTCCGCCGCTGTGGTGGAGCAATCGCTGATGACATTCGCTGCTGGGATGAGCCTGCAGAATCGCATCGATGTCATGAGCTCCTACCAGTTCGCATCGCTGGTCGCCTCCAAACTTTATGACAGCGAAGACCAGAGCGAGCAGTGGTACAAGCAGAACCTCAAGGTCATGGAAGACCTGGGCTGGCTGACAGTGCGCCGAACCTACGAGCGTGAACACTCCGGCGAGCAATCGCTCGTTCTGGGCGCCATCGCCTTCAAGGCGATGAAGGTTGTGGGCCAGGCTGTCTTCGGCGGCCCCGTCACTGAGGCGATTAGCAAGATCGCCGAGTCGGCGCTTGATGGGCTGGGGAAGTTCACCGAAGCCCAAGAACTCTTCAAGCGCAACTTCAAGGATAAAATGGCGGGCACTGTTGGCTTGACGGCTTGTCTCGAGACGGATGACGGGCGGCTGATGATGGTGCAAACCGCAGTCAGTACCAAAGGCATGGTACGGGATCTGGACACGATCGCGTTCGAGTGGAAAAACAACGCTGCCTACCACTACTCGGGTACCGCGTTTCTGACGTTCAACACCCAACACTACGCCCGCGTGCGCGAGCATGTGGAAAAGCGGCTGGGTGATCGCCGATTCGACAATGTACTGCAATACGATTTCTGACGCCCGGTACCTGCTTTGCGCGTAGCGTCTGTAGGTACTACGTGGGAAGCATGCCTTGTCGGCCCAACGAGGATATGCATCGTGAACAAGCATCGAGCTGCAGTGGCAGGTAGCAGCCTGGTCGCTTTCCTGCCAGGCATCACCTTGGCGCAGCGCCAAGCGGTTTTGTCGGCAGCGCTGATGGCGGAGCGGGTGACGCGTACCGACCATGACGAGGGGCTGGTGACCGACTGGTTCAGCCATTACCGCAGGCAACTGCAGTTTTATGGTTGGGACGCGGTATCGGCGCAGCAGGTTCATTGGCCTGAGCTCGAGCGCCCCGGCATAGTCAATGCCGCGCTGCGCCGTATAGAAGCCACGGCCGGTGAACGTTATTCGACCGCCGTGAAGCTGGCGATGAACGGTTTGGCCTTGAACGACTGGCCGCTGTTGAATTTTGAGCAGCGCACTCGTGAGCGCGGAGTATTCCAACTACTACCCTGTGCTCCCGGGAAACCCGGATATGTTGATCTGGTGCTTTACCACGAGCGTTGTGAGACCGATACGCTGGGTACTGGATTTCTGTTTCGCAACCGGCAGGAAACCCGGGTTCAGGCCGAGCTCGTCCGTTTCAACACGCGCCTGTTCGATCAGCAGTTTCGTGAGTTGGTGGAAAGGCGCCTGGAGAAGATCGCCCGGCAGCAGATCCTTTCCTTCGAAATTTGAGACCATGGGCTCATTCCGGTCAGGGCACCAGATAACCTTTGATCCCAGTGAAGATGATCTGTGCGGCCAGGGCGCAGACGAACAGCCCCATCAGGCGGCTGACGATCTGCAGGCCTTGGTCGCCCAGGATCCGCTCGATGCGGTTCGACAGATACAGCACCAAGCCAACCGTGAAGCTCGCCAGCGCGATACTGACGATGGCCAGCAGCTTGTCGTCCCAGTGCGGTTGGCCAACGCCCATCACCAGCAACGCACCGATGGTGCCGGGGCCGACGGTGAGCGGGATGGTCAGCGGAACGATGGTCACGTCCTGTTGCACGTTGTCAGCCTGGACCGCTGCCTTGCCCTGGGCCATGCCCAGCGCCGAGATGAAGAGCACGCTGCCGGCGCCGATACGGAAGGCGTCGGGGGTTATGCCGAATACGCCGAAGATGGCACGTCCGAACAGGTAGAGCACGACGCTGGCCACCAGTGCCGCGATGGCCACACGCCAGGCAAGCTGCTTGCGCTCCTTGCTGGAGTAGCCGCGGGTCAGGCTGATGAAGCAGGACAGCACGAAGAATGGGCTGTAGAGCACGAGCATTTTCAGGTAGACGCTGAACAACTCATGGAGCATGGCGCAAATCCATGGCGGTGAGGGTGTGGGCAAGTGTATCAGGCACAATGGCGGCGCGGCTTGCGAGGCTCTCGTGCACGAAGCAGGCGGCGCGGTGAATGGCTGCGGCGCAGGCGACACAGCAGCGTTGTTCCTTCAGGGATCTCACGGAGTCTGCAAACGGTCCGAGGCCGCGGCCCGCTTGCTGGCCCAGAACTGGATCAGCTCGCGCAATTGCGACAGCTCCACCGGCTTGGCCATGTGCCCATCCATGCCGGCCTGGCGCGCGCGATCCTTGTGTTCGGTGAGGATATGCGCGGTCAATGCAACCACAGGGGTGCGCTCGCGTTGGTTGGCGGCTTCCCAGGCGCGTAGCTGCTCGGTGGCGGAGAAGCCATCGAGCACTGGCATCTCGCAGTCCATCAGCACCAGATCATAACGCTGCGCTTTCATGGCGCGCAGGGCTTCCTCGCCATTGCTGGCGGTATCTGGTTCGAGGTTGAGCTTGCCGAGCATGCCGCGGATGACCTTGGTGGAAATGCTGTTGTCCTCGGCGACCAGCACACGGAAGTCGCTGGGCAGGTCCAATGGCGGAGGTGGGCCGGGCAGTGTAGGGGCAGGCGGCTGCTCGCGACCGCGCAGGGCGAGCTCTTCGGCCAGCGTGGTCTTGAGGGTATAGCCGGCCACAGGCTTGGCCAGGATGCGCTTGACCCCGGCATTGCGGGCGATGATCTTGCTCGGCGCATTGCTGATGCCGGTGAGCATCACCACCAGGATGTCGTGGTTCAGGCTCGGATCTTCCTTGATCTTGGCCGCCAGCTGCATGCCGGTCATGCCGGGCATGTTCTGGTCAAGCAGCACGGCGTCGAAGTAGTCGCGCAGGTGTGCCTTGGTGCGCAGCAGGGCGAGCGCTTCCTTGCCCGAAGGCACGGCGCTGACGTTCATGCCCCAGGCACTGCACTGCTGCACCAGGACTTTGCGGCAGGTGTCGTTGTCGTCCACCACCAGCACGCGAGCGTCGCGCAGCGGGCCATCGAGGTCGGCCGGCGGCTGCTCCAGGCGCGAGGGGTCCAGCGGCAAGGTCAGCCAGAGGGTGTTGCCCATGCTGGTGCTGCTCTTGATGCCGAATTCGCCCTGCATCAGGCCGATCAGCTGTTTGGCGATGACCAGCCCCAGATGGCCGCCGAGCTTGTTGCTGGAAAGGAACTGATGGCTGTGCAACTGGGCTTGCAGCAAGGCTTCACGCTCGGCGGCGGGCATCGACTCGCCGCTATCCTGCACGGCGATGCGCAGGCGTGGCAGGTCGCCGCGCTGGTCCAGGGCCACCACCAGCAGGATCTCGCCTTGCTCGGTGTTCTTCAGGGCATTTTCCAGCAGGCTCGACAGCGCCTGGCGCAGTCGGGTCGGGTCTCCGCTGATGACTCGTGGCACCTGGGGCTGGGTGAAGCTGATCAGCTCGATGTTCTGCTGTTCGGCCTTGGCCCGGAAAATGTTCAGGCAATCCTCGATCAGGGCATTGAGGTCGAACTGCACATCATCCAGCTCGATCTGTCGGGATTCGAGCTTGGAGATGTCGAGGATTTCATTGATCAGCGTGAGCAGTTCGTTGCCGGCGCTGTGGATGGTCTGCACATAGTCGCGCTGCTTGACCGACAACGGCGTGCCCAGCAGCAATTCGGTCATGCCCAGCACCCCATTCATGGGGGTGCGGATCTCGTGGCTGATCTTGGCCAGGAACTCGGCCTTGGCGTTGATCTCGGCATCGCTGGCAGCCAATGCGCGGCTGGCGCGGAAGCGCTCCTCGCTGATGCGGCGCAGCCGTTCGCTGACCGACAGGTTCAGCAGCAAGCCGCTGGCCACGGTCAGCCCCATCAGGATGAACAGCAGCCATGGGGTCGAGGTGCGCGTCAGGCCCAGCAAGGCCGGCAGCAGCACCAGACCGCCCAGGTTGAATATCAGCATGGCCACGGCGAACAGTCGCGCAGGGCCGTAGCCCTTGTACCAGTGGTAGGCACTGACCAGCAGCATGGTCACGCTGCCGAGCGCGAGCAGGGCGTAGGTCATCAGGTTCAGTGGCAGGGTGTCCACGAACAGCAGCACCAGGCCGCTGACCGCGACGATCAGCATTTCTGCATGCAGCAGCCGGTTGCAGCGGATCGAGCTGCAGGGGGTGAAGAAATGCTGGGTGAAATACAGCCCGGCCAGCCCGGCCAAGACCAAGGTCAGATAGGCGGCGGGGGTCTGGGCGCTGTGCCACAGCTGCCACCAGGGGCCGCTGAGGTTCAGCAGGATCAAGGCGCTGAGCAGCATCAGGCCGTGGTAAAGGGCCAGGATCAGCGTGGTGCTCGAGCGGGTGTAGAGGAAGCGGATCAGGTTGTGCAGGATCAGCATCACCAGACCGCCGAACAGCAGGCCGAACAGCAATGGGCGCGTCTGGTCGGCCGCGGCCCAAGCCGCAGGCTCAAGGCTGATGGCCGGACGCAACTGGTGTTCGGATACCAGTCGCAGGTAGATGTCCAGCGCGCGCGGGCTGTTGGGCAGCGGCAGCAGGTGGTCGCTGCTGCGCAGCGTCGGGCTGGCATTACCGCCTTGACGACCATGGTGCAGCTGGCGAACGAGCTTGTCGCCATCCAGCGCGTAGAGGTCCAGGCGTGAAAGGTCGGGTGCGAAGACCCGCAGCAATTGCTCCTGCTCACCTGGCTCGAGCCGGTAGTGCAGCCACAGCGCCTGGTCGGCGGGGGCGGCATCGAGTTCGAACAGTTGCAGAGGACTGAACTGGTTGCGGTAGCGGTCCGAGCGGATATCGCTCAGTTGCAGGTTGGCCTGTTCGTCGAGCAGAACGCTCCAGCCTCCACCTTGTTCGGCCGAGGCCGGGGGAAGGCAGAGCAGCGTCAGCAGGCTGACGATCAGGGCAATGGCAATCCGAAGCCGACGCAAGACGAGATCCCTTCCTAGCCGTTGTGCAGGATAACTATGCGCGGGGCGCCAAGACGAAGGCAAGGCCCCGTCGGGGCCTTGTCGACGAGCCGGAGGCCGTGAGCCAGGGGCGTCACGGCGATCCGTTGCAGCTTACTGGTGCTCGCCACGCTCGCGGGCGATCGCACGGTAGCCGATGTCGGTGCGGTAGAAGCTACCGTCCCAGTCGATTTGCTCGGCCAGGCGATAAGCCTGTTGCTGGGCGGCCTCGACGGTGGCACCCATGGCAGTGGCGCAGAGCACACGGCCACCGGCGGTCACGACCTTGCCGTCCTTGAGCGCGGTGCCGGCGTGGAAAACCTTGCCCTCGAGCTTGGCGGCAGCGTCCAGGCCGTTGATCACGGCGCCTTTGGCGTAGTCGCCCGGATAGCCGCCGGCGGCCAGTACCACGCCCAGGCTCGGCTGCGGGTTCCACTGGGCCTCGACCTTGTCCAGGGCCTTGGCGAAAGCCGCCTCGACCAGCAGCACCAGGCTCGACTCCAGGCGCAGCATGACCGGCTGGGTTTCCGGGTCGCCGAAGCGGCAGTTGAACTCGATGACCTTGGGGTTGCCCGCCTTGTCGATCATCAGGCCCGCATAGAGGAAGCCGGTGTAGACGTTGCCTTCCTCGGCCATGCCGCGCACGGTCGGCCAGATCACTTGGTCCATCACGCGCTGGTGCACATCGGCGGTGACGACCGGAGCCGGGGAGTAGGCGCCCATGCCGCCAGTGTTCGGGCCAGTGTCCTTGTCGCCGACGCGCTTGTGGTCCTGGCTGGTGGCCATCGGCAGCACGTTGTGGCCATCGACCATGACGATGAAGCTGGCTTCCTCGCCGTCGAGGAACTCCTCGATGACCACACGCGAACCGGCATCGCCAAAGGCATTGCCGGCGAGCATGTCACGCACGGCGGCTTCGGCTTCCTCGAGGGTCATGGCGACGATCACGCCCTTGCCCGCAGCCAGGCCGTCGGCCTTGATGACGATCGGCGCGCCCTTTTCCTTGAGGTAGGCCAAGGCCGGCTCGATCTCGGTGAAGTTCTGGTAGTCGGCGGTCGGAATCTTGTGACGGGCCAGGAAGTCCTTGGTGAAGGCCTTGGAGCCTTCCAGCTGGGCTGCGCCCTTGGTCGGGCCGAAGCAGTCCAGGCCACGACTGCGGAACAGATCGACCACGCCGGCCACCAGCGGGGCCTCGGGGCCGACGATGGTCATCTGCACGTTCTGCTCGGCGAAGTCGGCCAGTTGCTCCAGGGCAGTGACGTCGATGGCGACGTTCTCGCACTTGGCCTCGATAGCGGTGCCGGCGTTGCCCGGGGCAACATAGACTTTCTCGACGCGTGGGTCCTGGGCGACTTTCCAGGCCAGGGCGTGCTCACGGCCGCCGCTGCCGATGATCAAAACTTTCATGTCAAAACCTCGAATTCTTTCGGACGGGAGGCAAAGCCTCACGCTGTACGAGGTCGCAATGAAGCAGGTAGATGCAAGGCGGGGTCGGTTCCGATGAGCGGAGTTGCCTTCTGGCAATGAGCATCAGCGGAACCGGCCCCAATGCAGCAGATGCCTGCCTCAGTGCGGCCGATTGCCGTAAATCAGTGGCGGAAGTGGCGCATGCCGGTGAATACCATCGCAATGCCAGCTTCATCGGCGGCAGCGATAACCTCGGCATCACGCATCGAACCACCTGGCTGGATCACGGCGGTGATACCCACTTTAGCCGCATTGTCGATGCCGTCACGGAACGGGAAGAAGGCGTCCGAGGCCATGACCGCGCCCTGAACCTGCAGGCCGGCGTGCTCGGCCTTGATGGCCGCGATGCGGGCGGAGTTGACGCGGCTCATCTGGCCGGCGCCCACGCCGATGGTCTGACGCTGCTTGGCGTAGACGATGGCGTTGGACTTGACGAACTTGGCCACTTTCCAGGCGAAGACCAGGTCGTGGATTTCCTGCTCGGTCGGGGCGCGCTTGGTCACGACCTTCAGGTCGTCGGCACCGATCATGCCGATGTCGCGGCTCTGTACCAGCAGGCCACCGTTGACGCGTTTGAAGTCCCAACCAGCGGCGCGCTCGGCTGGCCACTCGCCGCACTCCAGCAGACGCACGTTCTGCTTGGCAGCCACGACTTCGCGGGCAGCCTGGGAGATTTTCGGCGCGATGATCACTTCGACGAACTGGCGATCGACGATGGCCTTGGCGGTTTCGCCGTCCAGTTCGCGGTTGAAGGCGATGATGCCGCCGAACGCCGACTCGGTGTCGGTGGCGTAGGCCAGGTCATAGGCCTTGCGGATGCCGCCTTCGTCCTCCGGTACCACGGCCACGCCGCACGGGTTGGCGTGCTTGACGATGACGCAGGCCGGCTTGACGAAGCTCTTCACGCACTCGAGCGCCGCATCGGTGTCGGCCACGTTGTTGAACGACAGCTCTTTGCCCTGCAGCTGGATAGCGGTGGAGACGCTGGCTTCGCCCTTCTTGGCCTCGACGTAGAACGCCGCGCTCTGGTGCGGGTTCTCGCCGTAGCGCATTTCCTGGGCCTTGACGAACTGGCTGTTGAAGGTGCGCGGGAACTCGCTGCGGCCTTCGGTGGACAGGGTGTCCTTGGCCTGGTCGATGGTGCCCATGTAGTTGGCGATCATGCCGTCGTAGGCGGCAGTGTGCTCGAAGGCCTTGAGCATCAGGTCGAAGCGCTGGGCGTAGGTCAGGCCACCGGCCTTGAGGTTTTCCAGGACGCTGGCGTAGTCGCTTGCGTTGACCACGATGGCGACGTCCTTGTGGTTCTTCGCCGCGGAACGGACCATGGTCGGGCCGCCGATGTCGATGTTCTCGATGGCGGTCGGCAGGTCGCAGCCTGGCTTGGCGATGGTCGCCTCGAACGGGTACAGGTTGACGGCGACCAGGTCGATCGGCTTGATGCCGTGCTCGTTCATGATGGCGTCGTCGATGCCGCGGCGGCCAAGGATGCCGCCGTGGATCTTCGGATGCAGGGTCTTGACCCGGCCATCCATCATTTCAGCGAAGCCGGTGTAGTCGGCCACTTCCACCGCGTTCACGCCGTTGTCCTTGAGCAGCTTGTAGGTGCCGCCGGTGGACAGGATCTCGACGCCCAGCTGTTGCAGTTCACGGGCGAATTCGAGGATCCCGGTCTTGTCGGAGACGCTGATCAGGGCGCGGCGGATCGGCAGGCGGGTAGTCTGGTCGGTCATTTCGGATTCCATAACGCGGTGGTTTCAGCAAAAAAGGCGCCTCTTGGGAGAGCCGCCTTTTCTGATTGGGATTCGGATTACAACAGATCGTACTGCTTGAGTTTCTTGCGCAAGGTGCCACGGTTGAGCCCGAGCATCTCGCTGGCCTTGGTCTGGTTGCCCTTGACGTAGTTCATCACGCTTTCGAGCAGCGGTGCCTCGACTTCCGACAGCACCAGGTTGTAGACGTCCGTGACGGTCGCGCCTTCCAGGTGGGCGAAGTAGTTGTGCAGCGCCTTCTCCACGCTGTCGCGAAGGGTCTGGCCCTCTTCGCTCGGCGTATTGAGGTGCTGTTTCAGGTTGGCGTTGTCGCTCACGGGCGTTGTTCCACTCACTAATGTCTCGGTCATCATCGTCATGCGGCCACCCCTTGTCCGTCCTCTGTCTCAAGGCTCTCTCGACGTTCGCAAAAGAACGCGCGAACGTTGGCGCACTGCGCTTGTGTGTCTTCCAGCGCGTTGAACCGGGCGCGAAACTCCTTGGCGCCAGGTCGTGTTGCCAGGTACCAGCCCACATGCTTGCGGGCGATACGCACGCCCATCACATCGCCATAGAAGGCATGCAGTGCAGCCAGGTGCTCCAGCAGAATGTGTTCCACTTCATCCAGCGCCGGGGCAGGCAGGTGCTCGCCCGTGCGCAGGTAATGCTCGATCTCGCGGAAAATCCACGGCCGCCCCTGGGCGGCACGGCCGATCAGCAGGCCGTCGACGCCGGTGGCGTCCAGCACCGCCCGGGCCTTTTCCGGCGACGTGATGTCGCCGTTGGCAAAAACCGGGATCGACACCGCCTGCTTGATCGCCGCGATGGTGTCGTACTCGGCTTCGCCGGTATACAGATCGGCGCGTGTACGGCCATGGACCGCAAGCGCCTGGATGCCGGCCTGTTCGGCGATCTTCGCCACGGTCAGGCCGTTCTTGTTCGCCCGGTCCCAGCCGGTGCGGATCTTCAGGGTCACCGGTACGTCCACCGCGCCGACCACGGCGTGGAGGATTTCGCTGACCAAGGCTTCATCTCTCAATAAAGCAGAGCCTGCCGCCTTGTTGCAGACTTTTTTTGCCGGACACCCCATGTTGATATCGATGATCTGCGCGCCGGCCTCGACATTGGCCTGGGCCGCCGCGGCCAGCATCTGCGCATCGCCACCGGCGATCTGCACCGAGCGAGGCTCGGGATCGCCTTCATGGATGCGGCGCAGGCGCGATTTGCGGCTGTTCCACAGGCTCATGTCGCTGGTCACCATCTCCGAAACCACCATGCCGGCGCCCAAGCGTTGGCAAAGTGTACGGAAAGGCTGGTCCGTCACCCCGGCCATGGGGGCGAGGATCAGGTTGTTTCGCAGTGTGTAAGGGCCGATGCGTACCGCCGACATAGGTGTTCCCTGTTGTGGGGCCGAATCATGGGAGTCCGAAAAAGGGTTGGCATGATACCCGCTCTCGATGACTGGATAAAGATGAATCTGGATAAAATCTGAACAGCTGCGGGCTTATAACGAGACGCTTCTAGCTGCAAGGTTCAAGCCGCAAGCTTCACGCCAATCGTTGATTGGCCTGCGTTTTTCTTGTGGCTTGAAGCTTGCTAACGAGCGCTGCTTTTCATTCCGGCGAGCGGAAGCTCAGGCTGTAATTAACGGCCTTCGGGCCGGGATCGAGGATGTCCAAGGCGATATGGATGGGGGTCTGGCTGGGCATCTCGCCGCGCCCGGCCAGCTCACCCGACAGGTACTCGCTGGGCTTGAAGCGACGGCTGGCGATCAACTGGCCGTTGAGGTCGGCAAAGCGCAGCTCCAGTAGTGGGAAAGGTTGGGCGAACGGCGCGCGGTTGTAGATGATCGCATCGACGATCAGGGCTCCCTTGAAGTCCGGGTGGCTGCGCACCACCAGGTTGCTGCTCTTGATGCGGGAGATGTCGACGCGGGTCGGCACTGTGCAGCCGAGCATCGGGCACAGCTGCTGGAACCAGGGACGGTACTGGTCCTGGCGGGCCATTTCATCGAAGTGGTAGGCGATGTACTGGAAGACCAGCAGCCCTGCGGCCAGCAGGGTCAACAGGCCCCACAGCAGGCGCTTGAACCCGTTTGGCTTGGCCTTTTGCCAGTCGAGCTGCAATGGGTCGTCCACCACATGCACCAGCGGCTCCTTGCGGGAAGGACGTTCGGCCTTGGCGGCCAGCATCGGCTCCGGCCGCTCATCATGCAGATCGTCTGGCTCGTCGTCATCACGTGCAGACAGGCGCAGGCTGCCGGGTTCGTCGTCGTCGCGGGCAGAGAGGCCTTTCTCAGGGATGTCGTCGTGGATCGAGAGTGGTGCCAGCGGCGCGTCGGCAAGGACGTCGCGCGGCGCGTCCTGGGTGAGTGGGCGAGGCTCGTCGTCGTCTAGGTCCAGGCCGCCCAAGGTCGGCTCGGTGCGTTCGCCGGGTGCCGGCTCGAGGTCCAGATCGAGGGTTTCCTGTTCGACCAGCACGGGGGCAGGCGCTTCGGCGGAAGGCGGCTCCGGCACATGATCGGTGGCGGTGCCGAAGGGCTCGTGCGCGTGCTCATCGTGGCGATGGTCATCGCGGCGGGCCTGCAAGGCCTCTTCACGTGATGGCGCCTGGCGCTCCCGGTGGGGTTCGCGACGCTCGAGACGGGCGAGTTCCTGGTCCAGGTCCAAATCATCCAGCGCTTGTGCGGTGACCGCCCAATCGTCCTGTTGCGGGCTCGGTGCCGGCTGCGCAGGCACGTCCTGAGGCGGCAGGGCCGGCTCCGGTTGCGCGACCGGGGCTGGCGCTGGTGCTGGTGGCGGGCTAGCCGCCTCAGGCGTGTCGGCGCTCCGGTTCTGCTCCAGCAACTGCTTGGCAGCGTTGAACACCTGCAGGCAGTGGCCGCAGCGCACCACACCGCGCGCCATGCTCAATTGCTGGTAGGTGACGCGAAAGCTGGTCTGGCAATGAGGGCACTGGGTGACGAAACTGTCGGTCATGCGGCAATCCGGGCTATGCAGGTGGTTAAGTCTAGGTGGGCCTAGCGGCGGCGACCACTGATGCGTACCCAGCCGTCGCGCACGACGATTGGGTCCAGATCGAAGTCGGCAGCATAGGCAGCGGCTACTTCGTCGCCCTGCTCGGCAAGGATGCCGGACAAGGCCAGCAGGCCTCCGGGGCGAACCAGGCCGGACAATTGCGGGGCCAGCGAGACCAGCGGGCCGGCCAGGATGTTGGCGACCAGGACGTCGGCTTGCATGGCGGGCATCTGCTCGGGCAGGTACAGGGCCAGTCGCTCGTCGGCGATGCCGTTGCGCTGGGCGTTGTCACGCGAGGCTTCGATGGCCTGCACGTCGATGTCGGTGCCGATCGCCTCGCGGGCGCCCAGCAGCAGGGCAGCGATGGCGAGAATCCCCGAACCGCAGCCAAAGTCCAGGACTTGGGTGCCTTCGAGCTGCTGGCCGTCCAGCCACTCCAGGCACAGGGCGGTGGTCGGGTGGGTGCCGGTGCCGAAGGCCAGGCCTGGGTCCAGCAGCAGGTTGACCGCGTCTTTTTCCGGGGCCTCGTGCCAGCTTGGCACGATCCACAGGCGCCGGCCGAAGCGCATGGGCTGGAAGTTGTCCATCCAGCTGCGCTCCCAGTCCTGGTCTTCGATCACTTCGGCGTGGTGCTCGGGCAACTCGGCGCCGGTCAGCAGGCGCAGGTGGGCGAACACCGCTTCGGGCTCGGCGTCAGCCTCGAACAGGGCCAGCAGGTGAGTGTGCGACCAGAGCGGAGTGGTGTTGAGGTCCGGTTCGAAGATCGGCTGGTCTTCGGCGTCCATGAAAGTCACCGAGACGGCGCCGACTTCGAGCAGGGCGTCTTCGTAGGTTTCGGCTTGGTCTGGGCTGATGGCCAGGCGAACTTGCAGCCAGGGCATGGCGGGCACCTTTGGTAAATCGACAGGGGCAGCCCAGGGCTGCGCGTAGCCTGGCAGTTTACTTGAGTGCGTGGGGTTTGTGCATTCCGTGCATTGGCGGTTTCCGGCGCGGGTAGTTGCTTGCTACCGCATGTCGGTCGGTGTCCAGACCAATCCTTGGTGGCTTCTCAATCAGGATTGATCGTCATGAGTGCATCCGTTTCGCCACCTGTCTCCACGACCAGCTCGCCTATCCTTGAGCGCCTCATTGTCTGGGCCGAGCATTTCCAGCGACGGCTGAACGATCAGTCAACCTTCTTCGAGGTCGCCGAGAACAATCTTCTGGTGGAGTTGAAAACCCATTACAGCGACGCTATCGATCCGCGTTTGCCGCACGACCTGCTCGATGCGGCGCTGCAACATCGGATCGATCAGAGGCCGCTGGTATTCGATGCGCAGTTGCACGCGCCTTATCGTCCGGATGGGCGTGTCGTTCAGGAAATACCCGAGACGCGCCGGGATGTCATGGTCCAGCTCGTGGAAAGCGCAAGCACCCGGCTTCTGGATAATTACCAGGATTACCTGACCCGTTACTGGCAGGTGGCGCCCCAGGGGCTTGTGCAGCGGCAAGCGTATCTCGTCCGTGTTGCCGAGCGAGTGGAAGCGCATTGCCAGAGCATCAAGGCCACGCTGGAGTCGGCAGCGCTTCTCGACATGTCGGTGGAGAGGCTGCGTGCGCAGCTCGGTGAGCACGAACACCAGTGGCATGAGCAGTTGGCGTTATCAAGCTTGGCCACCGAAGCCGAGCGTGAAGCGGTCGATGGCGTGACCAAATCCCACTCTCCACATTGGTACAAATTGCTGGATGAAAGCCAGCGCGCTTGTCTGGAGAAGGCTTGGGAAGACTGGCAGGATGCGCAGGACCAAGCGGGTCGCGCACTGGGCGATGTGCGTTCGCTGCAGCGCCACGCCAGTCGCTGTGCGCAAGACTATCTGGACGAGCATTTTGACGCACCGCTGCTCGCTGACCGGATTACATTCAAGCGGCGAAGGCGAGGCGCCTCACTGCAGGACGGGAAATCGCTGAGCTTGACGGAGCTGGTGGCGGAAGGGGCGCTGAATATCGACCAGCTATATGAGCTCAGTGATATCACCAACACCTCGCTTTTGTGCCCGCCACCGAGCGCAGCGCAGATTCGCGAGTTGGCGGCCAGCGTCGATGCCAAGGCAACCTACCTGCCAGCGCTGACCAAGCGCCACGAAGCAGCCGAGGTCAAGCAGGCGCTGTTCGATGCCTATGATTTCGGCCTGAAGTACAGCGCGCAACGCGCCGTGTATGCAGGGCATCTGCAGGACGCTCATCATGCCCGGTTGTCATCCCTGCGGCAGGGCAATCAGGCTCAGTGGGAGGTCAGTGCCATCGAGCTGTTCGACGGCATGGTTTGCAGTGACCTGTTGGTGTTCTTTCGTAGCCAAGAAGGCGTCTTGGACAGCCTGTTCTTGTATGCGCCAGCAAAGCCGGACGGACAGGAGTGGATCGAGCTCAGCTCCCTTCGCATGCTCAGCGCCGAGATTGGCGGCTGGATGAAAGAGGCGGCTGGCCAAGACTACCTGCTGTCGCAATTGCCCGGGGAGCAGCGCGACAGGGCTGTCTTGGAAATCAAAAACATCCAGTCACTGCCCGCTGCATGGGATCTGACCCGCGATCTTCGCAGCGCGAGCCGGGGTTATCAGGCTTGTATCGAAGAAGGCGTTCGGGCGCGCATGACGATACGCGAGCACGAAGTGCAGGCCAGCGAGTCGCCTCGTTGGTACAGCGTGCTGGGCATTGAAGAGCGTCGGGTGATCAACCTGCTTTGCAACGAGGCCCGTGGCGCTGAGCAGGCATTCATCGAGGTGCTGAAAGACTATGAGAGTTTTCAGGACTTTGCCCGACGTACGGTGGGCGAAGCCATCAAGCCGTATCTGGTAAAGCAGGGCATCACCGATCCGGTGGCACCGGAATCGATCGTCTTCGACTTGAGCACGACATTGGCCGATGGGACGACACGTTCTGTCAATCTGCTCGACGTGGTCTGCTATGGCTATGACGACAATTCGGGTATCGACCACCCGAAGCGAGGCGTGCGCTCGCTTGTCGGTCAGGACCTATCTGCGCTGCGAAGCGCCGACCTTGCCCGATACGCGCGTGGTGCCTATGTGGGAGAAAAGTACATTGCTCATGTGCGTGAGCGCTTCCTGCTGGCCGGTTCGGTGGAGTATGCGAACTACCAGCAGCTGTTCGGCAGTGCCCTGCTGAGCGGCATGGATCGTGACTTGCGAGTTGCGCATGGTCGCGCAGAGATCGATCTTGAGACCTACGAGGCGCTGACGCGTCTGGTCACTGAACTGGGACGCACGCTAAAAAAAGAGAAGGCAAGCGGGTCTTCCGAACAAGTGGCCAATCACGATGGGATCTTTCGGCTGACCATCGAGGGGTACGTCATCCTGGGGTGCTATGTGTTCCGCCACATCCAGGAGGGGAAAGCCCAGGACTGGCTGTATGCGCCGGCGGAGCCGAACGGTCGTTTGTTCAGCCGATACAGCACACTGGGGCATGAGATGTCAGGGGTGGCAAACGATTACCTGCTTGCGCGGGCGCCTCTGGCGGGCAGGCGCAAGGTCGAACAACGCCTGATTGCCCTGGCTTCGGGCAGTGCCTCCCGAGATTCACTGCGCGGCCTTCAGCACGTCATCACCATCGCTGCTGAATACGAGGCCTATATCGAACATGCGCTGGCGGATGTCGATGAGGTGACGAGCAGCCACTTCGAGGTGATTCGCACGCAAGTCGCCAAGGGGCTGTTGTACGCGCTGGTGCCGCTTTCTCTCGTCTCGCCGCCGTTCGCAGCGTTGCTGGGCGCCTATTTTGTCGCGGCGCCGCTGCGCTCGGCGATTATCGCCCACACGCGCAAGGACACCGCGCATGCCCTGCAACAGTGGTTGCTCGCCTCTTGGGGTTTGTTGGGGCTGATGATCGTGCTGCCAGGGTTTTCGCTCAGAGCGGTCAGGTCGTTGCTGGACGAAACACGGCACATGCTGGCGATCAAGCAAGTGTCCTCTGCCAGCTGCAGGCGCGCTCCTTCGATGCGTTTGGACAAGCGGTGGGCGGTCAAGGGTGAGCCGGCGAACCTTCAGGAAGTCACCGAGGTGGGCATCTGGCAAGGCACCTACCGCATCGGCGCATCAAGCGAGGCGCCTGGGGTCCGGCACTTCGTCCGCCACCAGGGGCGGTACTTCCAGGTCGAGAGGGACGTGGAACATGGCACGCTGCGCGTGATCAAGGCCAACCGGCCCGACAGTCTTCACCGGGAGGCCATCGTCCGCAGTGCAGATGGTCGCTGGGTGGCCAATAGCACAGGCCTGCGCGGCGGCAACACCGTGCATGACTTAGGGCGGATCACCGACGTGCGGCAAGTCGCCCAGGGTACGAGCCCTGATCCGCTTCGCGGAGCGCTGCAGGGCGAAGCGGTGGTCGGGCGGCTGTCGGCCAGCAGCGCGGACAACTACCTGTTCACGCTCAATGTGCAGAGCTGCGTGGCCGTTTCGCTGTACAACCCGGCAACCAAATGGGGCGCTGTCATCCACTTCGACCATAACATCCGCGGGCTCATCGAACGCGCGATCCGGGACGTTCTGTCTCGCATCCAGAGTGCCGGAGCAGGGGAGGTGCGTGCCGTGATGGCGGGTGGGGATTGGTTGGGAGGGACGAGCATCGGCGAACCGATCCGGTCAGTGCTCAGGCGCCAGGGGATATCCGCGCAGTGGGACCATTGGTCGTACTCTTCATGCTTTGGCAAGACCTATGGCATGACATTGGACTTGGGCACCGGTGTGACCCAGGTCTATACCACCTCCGGCGACTTGGTAGCAGGCTTGTACGATCCGATTCTGCGTGGAGCACGCGCGGGTGCCGCGGGTATCAGCGGCAGGGCTGGCCGAGTGCTAGCGCGAGTCAGGGCCGAACCGTTGTACCAGTTGCGCAGCGGCCAGGTCAGCGATGGCGCGGGTCGTCTCTACAGGACCAGCGAGTACGAGAACAACGCCATCGCGATTCATCTGGTGTCCTGACCACCCAATAAAAACCCCGGCACTGGGCCGGGGTTTCTTGCATCACGCTAACGCGATCACTCCTGGTTGGCCAGTTTGTGCTCGAGGTAGTGGATGTTGACGCCGCCTTTGCAGAAACCTTCATCACGCACCAGGTCGCGGTGCAGTGGAATGTTGGTCTTGATGCCGTCGACGACGATCTCGTCCAGGGCATTGCGCATGCGAGCCATGGCCTCGTCGCGGTCCTTGCCGTAGGTGATCAGTTTGCCGATCAGCGAGTCGTAGTTCGGCGGAACCGAGTAACCGCTGTACAGGTGCGAATCGACGCGAACGCCGTTGCCGCCCGGGGCGTGGAAGTGCTTGACCTTGCCTGGGCTCGGAATGAACTTCTTCGGATCCTCGGCGTTGATACGGCACTCCAGCGCGTGACCACGGATGACCACGTCTTCCTGGCGGATCGACAGTTTGTTGCCAGCGGCGATGCTGAGCATCTCCTTGACGATGTCGATGCCGGTGACCATTTCCGAGACCGGGTGCTCGACCTGGACGCGGGTGTTCATCTCGATGAAGTAGAAACGGCCGTTCTCGTACAGGAACTCGAAGGTACCAGCACCGCGGTAGCCGATCTCGATGCACGCGTCGACGCAACGCTTGAAGACTTCCTGACGGGCCTTCTCGTCGATGCCTGGCGCTGGCGCTTCTTCCAGGACCTTCTGGTGACGGCGCTGCAGCGAGCAGTCGCGATCGCCCAGGTGGATGGCGTTGCCCTGGCCGTCGGACAGGACCTGGACTTCCACGTGGCGTGGGTTGGTCAGGAACTTCTCCAGATAGACCATCGGGTTGCCGAAGGCGGCACCGGCTTCGGTACGGGTCAGCTTGGCCGAGGCGATCAGGTCCTCTTCCTTGTGCACCACGCGCATGCCGCGACCACCACCGCCACCGGCGGCCTTGATGATCACCGGGTAGCCGACGTCGCGGGCGATCGCCAGGGCGACCTCTTCGTCTTCCGGCAGCGGGCCGTCAGAGCCTGGCACGGTCGGTACGCCGGACTTGATCATCGCGTCCTTGGCCGAAACCTTGTCGCCCATCAGGCGAATGGTGTCGGCTTTAGGGCCGATGAAGGCGAAACCGGACTTCTCCACCTGCTCGGCGAAGTCGGCGTTTTCCGCCAGGAAGCCGTAACCCGGGTGGATGGCGGTGGCGCCTGTCACTTCGGCAGCGGCGATGATCGCCGGGATGTGCAGGTAGGAATCCTTGGACGATGCAGGACCGATGCAGACCGACTCGTCTGCCAGGCCCAGGTGCATCAGTTCGCGGTCGGCCGTGGAGTGAACAGCGACGGTCTTGATACCCAGCTCTTTGCAGGCACGCAGGATCCGCAGGGCGATTTCCCCGCGGTTGGCGATCAGGACTTTTTCGAGCTTCCCAGACATCGTTGGCTCTCCGCGGTTCAAACGATGGTGAACAGCGGCTGGTCGAACTCAACCGGCTGACCGTCTTCCACCAGGATGGCGTCGATGACACCGCCGATCTCGGCTTCGATGTGGTTCATCATCTTCATGGCTTCGACGATGCACAGGGTGTCGCCTTTCTTCACGGTCTGACCGACTTCAGCGAAGTTGGCCGAGGTCGGCGAAGGCTTGCGGTAGAAGGTACCGACCATTGGCGAGCGAATCACGGTGCCTTTGAGGGCTGGAGCGGCAGCGGCGGCTTCGGCGGCCGGGGCAGCGGCAGCGACTGGCGCGGCAGCGGCGACAGGGGCAGCGGCCGGAGCCGGGGCGGCGAAGTACTGGGCGCCGGCCGGGGTCTTGCTGTGACGGCTGATGCGAACGGACTCTTCGCCTTCCTTGATCTCCAGTTCGTCGATGCCAGACTCTTCCAGCAGTTCGATCAGCTTCTTGACTTTACGGATATCCATTAATCATCAACTCCCAAGGTTCGGTCGGGGACTTAATTTTAAAAACGTGTCTAAAACGTTTCTCTACAGCCCTGGCCCCGAAGGGCCAAAGCCTTGTGTCATCAGGGCTGTGCGTTGGCAGCCAGGTATTCCAGCGCGGATTCCAGGGCCAACCGATAACCGGTGGCGCCCAGACCGCAGATCACCCCTACGGCGACATCTGAAAAGTAGGAGTGATGACGGAACGGTTCACGCTTGTGCACGTTGGAGAGGTGCACTTCGATGAATGGGATGCTCACAGCCAGCAATGCGTCACGTAATGCGACGCTGGTGTGGGTGAAAGCAGCCGGATTGATCAGGATGAAGTCCACGCCTTCGTTGCGGGCGGCATGAATACGGTCGATCAATTCGTACTCGGCATTGCTCTGCAGGTACTGCAGGTGGTGGCCAGCGGCGCGGGCGCGCTGCTCCAGGTCCTGGTTGATCTGGGCCAGGGTCACGGCACCGTAGTGGCCTGGTTCGCGGGTACCGAGCAGGTTCAGGTTGGGGCCGTGCAGCACCAGTAGGGTTGCCATCTGCGATTCCTTGGGTTTTGTAGGGCAATACGACATGAGCGCGGCGACTATGCCGCAAGAGGGCGTCGGGTGTCCAGTTCCCTGCAATAGCCAACACGTTGTCCGAGGTTCGCGCAAAGTATGTGACCAGATCATTAAGTCTGGTCACTCCTTTAGTGAAGTTGCCCGGTCCGGAGAAGTTATAGACCCAGTTTGCCGCGCACGCGCGTCAGAATCGCCGCAAATTCGCCGGCGTTTATCTCGCCAATGACCCGATCAACGGAAAGTTCGCTGCCGTTCGCTGCAAAAAACAGTAGCGCAGGTGGGCCGAACAGCTGGTAGCGGTCGAGCAGGGTGCGTTGCTCTGCGTTGCTTTCGGTGATGTCGAAACGCAACAACTTGAACGCGCCCAATTGTGATTGGACCTGTGGTGCGCTCAGTACTTCGTGTTCGATCACTTTGCAACTGATGCACCAGTCGGCGTACCAGTCCAGCAGTACCGGTTTGCCGGCGGCCTTGGCGTCGGCGAGCGCTGCATCCAGTGCGGCGGGCGTGGTGATGGTCTGCCAGGCGTCGGTCTTGCTGGCCCGGCTGGCGTCGAGGCTGGCTGCTGCCGGGGGCGGCAAGGGGCGCAAGGGGTCGCCTTGACCGCTCAGGGCGCCATACCAGCAGGCCAAGGCGTAGACCAGCAGGGCCAGGCCGAGCAATTGGGCCAGGCGTTGACGCGGGGTCTTGACCACCAACTCCAGGGCGCCGAGGAACAGCGCCACGCCCGCGGCGAGCAGACCGACCAACAGCAACGTCGCAGGCCCCGGCAGCACGCGGCTGAGCAGGCCGATGGCCAGGCCCAGCAGGAGAACCCCGATGGCATTCTTGACGGTGTTCAGCCACGGGCCGCTCTTGGGCAGCCACGCTGCTCCTCCGGTGGCCACCAGCAATAGCGGCGCGCCCATTCCCAGGCCCAGGGCGAAGAGTTTCAGCGCCCCGCCCAATGCATCGCCGCTCGCGCTGATGTACAGCAGGGCTCCGGCCAGCGGCGCCGACACGCAGGGGGAGACCAGTAGGCTGGACAGCACGCCAAGCACTGCCGCACCCAGCAACGAGCCGCCTTTGGTGCGGTTGGCCATGCTGTCCAGGCGGTTGCTCAGCGCCTGCGGGAGCTTGATTTCGAACAAGCCGAACATGGCCAGGGCAAACAGCACGAAGAACAGCGCGAATGGCACCAGCACCCACGCCGACTGCAGGCGTGCCTGCAGGTTCAGGCTGGCGCCGAACATGCCCATCAGCGCCCCAAGCACGGCAAAGGACACGGCCATCGGCAGCACATAGGCCAGCGACAGGCTCAGCCCACGCCAGCCACCCACTTGCCCGCGCAGCACCACACCGGACAGGATCGGCAGCATCGGTAGCACACAGGGGGTGAAGGTCAGGCCTATGCCGGCGAGGAAGAACAGCAGCAGTGACTGCCAGCCCCAGCCTTGCTCGGCGCCACCTGCGCCGGCCTCGGGTTTCCCGCCGGTGCCATCGATGCTCAGCCGTTCGGTTTCCGGCGGATAGCACAGGCCTTTGTCGGCGCAGCCTTGGTAGCCCACCAGCAAGGTGAAGGCACGTGGATCGGTGCGTGGCAACTGGATGTCGACCACGCCGTGGTAGACCTCGACATCGCCAAAGAACTCGTCGTGCTTGGCTTCGCCCTTGGGAATATCGGCCTGGCCCAGGGCGATGTCGGCGGGCTCCGTACGGAACTGGAAGCGGTGGCGGTAAAGGTAATAGCCGTCGGTGGCGACGAAGCGTAGCTTGACGGTCTGGGCGTCGGCCTGGACCAGGCTGAGCTTGAAGGCTTCGTGGACAGGCAAGAAGTCGGCGCTGTTGCTCAGAGAGGCGGCGCCGAGGGTGGCGCTGGGGCGGTTGTCGAGCAGGCCCGCGGCGAAGGCAGGGCTGGCCAGCAGCAGGAACAGCAGGAAAAACAGGCGGCGCATGGCGGTCTCGCTAGGTGAAACGTGGGCGCATCATAGCGGACTTGCCCACGATTGGGGCCTGGTTGGCCGGCAGCGCGACACATGGCCGCTGGATTTCATGTTGTCAGTGCCGACGCAACCGCTCAGGTGCCGAGACGCTCAGAGCCGAAACGCCCGCACCGCCGTGTTCAGCTCGCTGCCAAGCTGGAGCAACTGCTCACCTTGCTCACGCCCTTCGCCTATGCGTTGCAGGTTGTCCTCGCCCAGTGCGTGAATCCGCTCGCTGTGGTCGCGAATCTCGCTCACCGCCCCTGTCTGCTGGGCGGTTACCTCGGCGATGCGTACCGCCGTGTCGGCGATCGTGCGGATGGCACCGACGATTTCATCGAGTGCGCCATCGGCAGCCTGGGCCTGGCTGGCGGTGGCCTCGGCGTGTTCGAGCTGGGTGCGCATGCCGTTCACCGATTCCCGGGCGGCTTGTTGCAGGCGGTCGATCAAACCCTGGATTTCACCCGTAGCCCCCGTGGTGCGCTGGGCCAGCGAGCGCACCTCGTCGGCGACCACAGCGAAGCCACGGCCCATCTCGCCCGCCCGTGCAGCCTCGATGGCGGCATTGAGTGCCAGAAGGTTGGTCTGTTCGGCGATCGCACGAATCACTGTCAACACACCGCCGATGGTGGCCGACTCCTCGGCCAATTGCTCGATCGTCTGCGCGTTGCCTTGCACTTCATCGACCAATGCACGCAGGCCGGACAGGCTCTGGCCGATCACCGCCTGGCCCTGTTCCACGGCGCGCCCGGCATCACGGCTGGCTTCGGCGGCGGCGCTGGCATCGCCCGCGACCTGCTGGATGGTCGCCTCCAGTTCGCCCAAGGCATCGCGGATCTGTGCGGTGTCACCGGCCTGGCGCTCGGCGCCGTCGTGCAGGGCAGTGCTCATTCCCGCCAAGGCATGACTGCTGCCGGCAACCTGTTCGGCGTTGTGACGCAGGGTGCCGACCAGGTCCACCAGGTATTGGCGCAGGCGATTGAGCGACGCCTGGATATCGTGCAGCTCACGGTTGGTGCGCCCCAAGGTGATGGCCTGGGCGAAGTCGCCCTCGGCCCAGCGCGACAGGGCAGGGGCAAGGCCGGTCAAGGTCCGCGCCAAGCGGCGCTGAAGGGTGTCGATGAGCAGGGCGATGAGCAGGATCAGGCCAATCATCAGCCCCTGGATGATACGCACTTCGCCGGCGATCTTGGCGTGCAGGCCCCGTACCTCAGGCTCCAGGGCTGCGATGGCCTGTTGCACTGCTTCCAGTCGCTCGCCTGTGCTGGCGGCCAGGGCGGTACGGCGCTCGATCTGTTCGCGGGTGCGTTGCAGTTCGGCCGGGTAGCGGGCCAGCAGGCTTTGCAGCTCGCGCTTGAGGCCCACCGCCACATCTTCGCGTTGCTCGCTGGCCTGTGTCTGCAGCCCCATCAGGGCGGCGAAATCGTCGGCGTTGGACTCGGCAGCGCGGGTCACGCCCAGCAGTGGCAGGCTGTCGATGGCCTGGGCTTGGGCGCGGATCAGTTGCAGTTCACGTTCGACTTCGTCGGCCAGCTCCGCACGGCCACTGCTGACCAGCTTGTCCCGAGCCAGGGACAGGCGCCCCAGGTGCACCGAGGCGTCCAGCACGGGCGTCAGGTACCGGCCCGCGTCTGGGCTGGCGCTGTCACGGGCGTAAGCTGCCAATTGCTCAAAATTGGCCCCCAGCTCACGTTCGGCCTGAAGCAGCAAGGCCTGCGGGTCGCCGGCGAGCTTGCCGGCGGCGAGCAACTCGTTGGCGGTAAAGGTCTGCAGGTGGTCCAGGCTGGGGCGCAGCTTGTCCGAAAGCGCCTGTGGCCAGTCGGCCAGGGAGGCCTGCAACTGCTTGGTCGCCTCCATGGCGGCGGCATGGCGCAGGGCGTCGCCACTGCCCAAATAGGCCTGGATATTGCGCGCTGCATCACGCTGGAACTGTTGGGACAAATCCAGGTAGCGCTCCATCAATTGATAGGGGCGCTCCAGGGCGCGTTGCGACCACCACAGGGTCGCGCCCAGGGCGATACAGACGGTCACTAGCAGCAAAGTATTGAAATTGGTCAGCCACTTCAGGCGCATAGCTGCGAACTTCCGGCGGGGAGTGGAGAGGTAGGTGCCTGAAGTTATTGCGATTTTGTGACGAGGTGATGACGAGAAAGGCGTGACCTTACAAAAAAGTGGCTATTTGCCTTTATTGGCCAAGCCGGTCGGAGAAGCAGGTGGCACGCACCACGCAGTTGCGCCCGGCATGCTTGGCGCGGTACAGCGCCTCGTCCGCGGCGCTGGCCATGGTCAGGGCATCGAGGTTGTCGTCCAGTTGCACCACGCCGGCGCTGAACGTGCACGTGAGATCGTGGGGCTGGGCCGGGTAGAGGATTTCGGCGAAACGTCGGCGAATCTCGTCCAGTACCTTGTGGGCTGCGTCCAGCGCGGTGTTAGGCATGACGATGGCGAACTCCTCGCCGCCGTAGCGCCCGATGAAGTCGGTCTTGCGCAGCCGCTGCTTGAGAAACAGCGCCAGGCTCTTGATCACCCGGTCGCCCATCGGGTGGCCATGGCGATCGTTGATTTTCTTGAAATGGTCGATGTCGAGCATGGCGAAGCTCAGCGGCTGCGCTTCGCGGCGTGCGCGGAAGCTGCAATCTTCCAGCAACTGCAGGATATGGGTGTGGTTGTACAGCCCCGTGAGGCTGTCGCGCACCATGCGGGCCTTGAGGTGACGGGCGCGGGCCGCGCGATTGCGCACGGTGGTGATCAGGTGGCGTGAGCGGATCGGCTTGGTCAGGAAGTCGTCACCGCCCTCGCTCATGGCGTCCAGTTGCTTGTCCAGATCATCCTCGGCCGACAGGTAGATGATCGGCACACTGACGTAGCGATCGTTATGGCGGATGACCTTGGCAAGCTCGGGGCCGGTGCAGTCGGGCATATAGAGGTCGAGGATGATCAAGTCGGGCTGGAAATCCGCCAGCTCGGCCATGGTGCGGATCGGCTCGGTGAGGGTGCGGGTGATCATGCCCGCGCCGTTGAGCAGGCGTTCGGTATACATGGCCTGGGCGCGGGAGTCGTCGATGATCAGCACACGGAAGGGGTCGTACTGGGTGGCGCTGGTGTAGAGCTCGACTTTCTCCAGCAGGCTCGAGGCCTCCAGCGTGCCGGTCAGGAACTCCTGGCCTCCGGCGCGTACGGCGGCCAGACGGGTGGGGGTGTCGGTCTCGTGGTGGCTGAAGAACAGCAGCGGGATGTGCTGATCCAGCCCTTGCTGGGCCAGGGCCGCGAGTTTCAGGCCTTGGCCTGGGCCAGTGAAGTCCACATCCATCACGATGGCCGAAGGCAAACGTTCACGCATCGAGGCGCAGAAGGCCTCGGCACTGTACAGCGCCTGCACGCCCAGGCCGAAGAATTCGAGCTGCTGGGCCAGGCGCTCGGCTCGGTCGTGGTCCTGAAGCAGGATGTAGACGGGCTTGCGTACGGGTGGCAGGGGCACATTGTCGAGCTGGTCGCCTTTGCGCAGGCCGGTACGTGAGAGGCGCTGCATCAGGCGGTTGAGCTCGCTGATCAGCTCCGAGTTCAGCCGCGCGCTGTTGGCCTCGATGGCCCGCAACGTCTGGCCGATCGCCGTCGAGAGCACGCTATGCTCGGGTTGTTCGAAGCGCTCGGCATAGCGTTGCAGGCGCAGGTTGGCCTCGCACAGCTCGCCCAGCTCCGCAGCCGACCACTCGCCCCGTTGCAGGCGCTGCCAGATCTCCAGGATCTGTCGGGCCTGGTGGATGACCCGCTGGGCGAAGTGCTGCTTGAGGCGCTCGTGGCTCGGGTCGGCTGGCTGGGTCATGTCCTGACTGCTTGTTGGTGTGTGGTTATGCAGGTGCAATGATGGCTCCATGCTAGCACTCATTTCTGGACTGGCCAGTGCGCCATGTCAACAAAGTCTGCCCAGGTACGAATATTCAGTTACCGACCGATTGGTCGCTTATGCGTAAGGCAGTGTCTGCTTTATAGTGCTGCCACGCGGGCTTGCCGTGGCACCCTGGCTGGGGCTGGTGGTCCAAGCCCCTGAACTGTCGGACTGATAAGGACAACGCCATGCTGGATTGGAAAAACCGCGAGGCCAAAGCCGAGCCCCGTGAGCGCGTCGACGCCCGTGGCGCCGCTGCACGTAGCTATCTGGGGGGGCTGTGGAGCCGAGCCTTGGGCACCCTGATCGGCCTGTATCTGTTGGTGTGCATCGGCCTCGGTTGGTACTGGAGCCAGGAGCCGGAGCTGTTCCCCGTTCAGCAGAACGCCCAGGCTGCCGCCGAGCGCACCGGCCAGCAAATGGTGGTGGGCTATACCACCATCGAGACCCTCAAGACCGTCGCCGGCACCCTGCTGAACAAGCCGGGCGGCTACATCTCCAACGACCGTTTCCCGCCAGGGCTGTGGATGGACAACATGCCGAGCTGGGAATACGGCGTGTTGGTCCAGGTGCGTGACCTGTCCCGCGCCCTGCGCAAGGACTTCGCCCGCTCCCAGTCGCAATCGACCGAAGATGCGGACCTGGCCAAGGCCGAGCCGCGCTTTAACTTCGACAACAAGAGCTGGATCCTGCCGTCGAGCGAATCGGAGTTCGAGGAGGGCATCAAGTCGCTCAGCCGCTACCAGCGCCGTCTGGCTGCCGGCGACCAGGGCGCCATCTTCTATACCCGCGCGGACAACCTGAACAACTGGCTAGGTGATGTGGCCACCCGCCTGGGCTCGTTGTCCCAGCGCCTGTCGGCCAGTGTCGGTCGGGTCAAGCTCAACAGCACCCTGAAGACCGAGTCGGTCGTTCCAGGCCAGGCGCCGCAGGTCGACGAGGAACTGGTGGAAACCCCATGGCTGCAGATCGACAACGTGTTCTACGAAGCCCGGGGTCAGGCTTGGGCGCTGTCGCACCTGCTGCGCGCCATCGAGGTCGACTTCGCCGATGTACTGGCCAAGAAGAACGCCACGGTCAGCGTGCGCCAGATCATCCGTGAGCTGGAGGCCTCCCAGGAGGCGCTGTGGAGCCCGATGGTGCTCAACGGCAGTGGCTTTGGCATGTGGGCCAACCATTCGCTGGTAATGGCCAACTATATTTCCCGGGCCAACGCCGCTGTCATCGATCTGCGTCAACTGCTGTCGCAGGGCTGAGGATGACCATCAGCCCACAGGAGGCTGCGCATCGCGCGGCCTCCGATCGTGAATCGGTCGCCTGGGTCGACGAGGCCGACCGACTGCTCGGCGCGCTACCCCGGGCCGAGCTGCGTGAGCGCGGCCTGATCGGGCGCTGCACCTTCATCTTGTTGTTCAACAGCGCCGGTGAGCTGTGCGTGCACCGGCGCACGTTGAGCAAGGCCTTGTATCCCGGCTATTGGGACGTGGCAGCTGGTGGCATGGTGGCAGCCGGCGAAAGTTACGAGATGTCGGCGGCGCGTGAACTGGAGGAAGAGCTGGGTATCTCGGGCGTCGAGTTGCGCTTTCACGAGCGGTTCTACTTCGATCAACCGGACAACCGCCTATGGTGCGCGGTGTTCTCGGCGGTTTCCGATGCACCGTTGAAGCTGCAGCCCGAAGAAGTCAGTGAAGCGCGGTTCATGAGTCTTGCCCAGATAGAAGCCGATCGTGGACGTTTGTCGTTCTGTCCGGACTCGCTGGCGGCGCTGGATCGTTACGCCGCCAGTCTGAAATAGCTGTGTTGGCAGGGGCCGGCTCTTACGCAGGTGAACCCGCACTCACAGGGCTCATATAGCGCTTGAGCGCTGTGGGAATGGGTTTGTTCGCGAAGGGTCGCAAAACATTCGAAAAATGGCGCATTCCGGTACTTAGCAACCGGCAGATTTATCGTTACACTGCGCGCCCTTTTCGGGCTGTCGCAGGATTTTGCGGCAGTAGCGCTGCCCCTGCCAGAGTGGGGCTTCGCGGTCGGTCCTGGCCCCAGGCACCGACCAGTTTTTGTCCTCAGCAAAGAGGAACAAAAGTGGCCAAGAAAGCTTCTTCCTTCGCCGCCCTTGGCGGTCTCGTTTACTCCACCGATGCCGGTCGGCATTGCCCGGACTGTGGCAAGCCGGTGGACGCCTGCATCTGCAAGCAACAGGTCATCCCCGAAGGTGATGGTATCGCCCGCGTGCGCCGCGAAAGCAAAGGCCGTGGCGGCAAGACCGTGACCACCATCAGTGGCGTCCCGCTGCCCCTCGACCAGCTCAAGGAGCTGGCCAGCAACCTCAAGCGCCGTTGTGGCACCGGAGGCGCGCTGAAGGACGGGGTCATCGAGATCCAGGGCGACCATGTCGAGCTGCTGCTCGGTGAGTTGACCAAGCAGGGCTTCAAGGCGAAGAAATCCGGCGGCTGATCCCGGCTCGCGCGATTTTTCGCCCATTGCTTTCTAAACTCGTTCCCGTGGCAAGGGTCTATCCCCTGGCACGGACGAATCGTCATTTTCGGTTTTTACACTGCATCCGCGCCCTCGTGGTGCAGTGTCTTCGACTTATCTACAGGGGACTTGAATGTCCGTACGACGCACACGCAAAGATGATGGCAGCCAGTGGACCGTGGCCGACAGCCGCAGTGTTTATGGGATCCGCCATTGGGGCGCTGGTTATTTCGCCATCAATGAGGCCGGGCGCGTCGAAGTGCGCCCCAACGGTCCGGACAGTGCCCCGATCGACCTGTACGAGCAGGTCGACGAGTTGCGCCAGAGCGGCCTGTCGCTGCCGCTTCTGGTGCGTTTCCCCGACATCCTGCAGGACCGCGTGCGCCAGCTGACCGGCGCCTTCGATGCCAACATCGCGCGCCTGGAATACCAGAGCAAGTACACGGCCCTGTATCCGATCAAGGTCAACCAGCAGGAAGCGGTGGTGGAGAACATCATCGCCACCCAGAACGTTTCCATAGGCCTTGAAGCCGGGTCCAAGCCCGAGCTGCTGGCGGTCCTGGCGTTGGCGCCCAAGGGTGGGACCATCGTCTGCAATGGCTACAAGGACCGTGAGTTCATCCGCCTGGCGCTGATGGGCCAGAAGCTTGGCCACAACGTGTTCATCGTTATCGAGAAGGAGTCCGAGGTCGCCCTGGTGATCGAGGAAGCCGCCGATCTCAAGGTCAAGCCGCAGGTCGGCCTTCGTGTGCGCCTGTCGTCGCTGGCTTCGAGCAAGTGGGCCGACACCGGGGGCGAGAAGTCCAAGTTCGGCTTGTCCGCCGCACAGCTGATCTCGGTGGTGCAGCGCTTCCGCGATGCAGGCCTCGACCAGGGCATTCGCCTGCTGCACTTCCACATGGGCTCGCAGATCGCCAACCTGGCCGACTACCAGCACGGTTTCAAGGAGGCCATTCGTTACTACGGCGAATTGCGCGCCCTGGGCCTGCCGGTCGATCACATCGACGTCGGTGGCGGCCTGGGCGTGGACTACGACGGCACACACTCGCGCAACGCCAGCTCCATCAACTACGACATGGACGACTATGCCGGCGTGGTGGTGGGCATGCTCAAGGAGTTCTGCGACGCTCAAGGCCTGCCGCATCCGCACATCTTCTCCGAGAGCGGCCGCTCGCTGACCGCGCACCACGCCATGCTGGTGATCCAGGTGACCGACGTCGAGAAGCACAACGACGAAGTGCCGACCATCGAGAACAAGGAATCGCTGCCTGAAACCGTGCAGTGGCTGGTCGACCTGCTGGGCCCGACCGACATCGAGATGGTCACCGAGACCTACTGGCGCGCCACCCACTACATGGGCGATGTGGCCGCGCAATATGCTGACGGCAAGATCAGCCTCGCCGAGAAAGCCCTGGCCGAGCAGTGCTACTTTGCCGTGTGCCGCCGCCTGCACAACTCGCTCAAGGCCCGTCAACGCTCGCACCGCCAGGTGCTGGACGAGCTCAACGACAAGCTGGCCGACAAGTACATCTGCAACTTCTCGGTGTTCCAGAGCCTGCCGGACACCTGGGCCATCGGCCAGGTGCTGCCGATCATCCCGCTGCACCGCTTGGACGAGGAACCGATGCGCCGCGCCGTGTTGCAGGACCTGACCTGCGACTCCGACGGCAAGATCAACCAGTACGTCGACGAACAGAGCATCGAGACCAGCATGCCAGTGCACGCGGTCAAGGAAGGCGAGGACTACCTGCTGGGTGTGTTCCTGGTCGGTGCCTATCAGGAAATCCTGGGTGATATGCACAACCTGTTCGGCGACACCGACTCGGTGAACATCTACCAGAACGCCGATGGCAGCGTGTACCACGCCGGCATCGAGACCCACGACACCATCGAGGACATGCTGCGTTATGTGCACCTCTCGCCGGAGGAGTTGATGACGCACTACCGCGACAAGGTCGCCAGCGCCCGCATCACGGCGCGTGAGCGTACCCAGTTCCTGGATGCGCTGCGTCTGGGGCTGACCCGGTCGTCGTACCTGTCTTCCTGATGGCACGATGCGCTAGCGTCTGGAGCGATCGAGGCGCGGGCTAGGGTGAAACGGCCTTGACCATGGCCCTGCCGATGGCGGCGATCGCCGCGTTGCGTTCATCCAGGGAAGCTTCGGTGTCCTTGAGGTAGATGGTCGCGACGATCGCCTCGCCCCGCGGCGGCCATAGGACCGCCGCAATGCCTCGCGCCCCGAAACTTCCGCTGCCGGTCCTGTCGGCGATTCGCCAGTCGTTGGGGATTGCCGCCCGCAAAAGCGGGCCACCCACCTCGTTGTTGCTCAGCCATTCGGTCAGTTGTGCCCTGGACGGTGTGTCCAGGGTCGTTCCCAGTAACAATGCCTTTACCGTGTTTGCCATGGCCCGTGGTGTCGTGGTGTCACGCTCATCCCCAGGCATGACCTCATTCAAACTCGGTTCGTTTCGATCCGATCGGGTGGTCTGGTCGCCCAGTCCTCGGACAAAAGCGGTCACTACCTTGGGCCCTCCCAGGACCTCGAATACGGCATTGGCGGCGGTGTTGTCGCTGGTTTTGAGGGTGATGGCGCACAGTTTTGCCGCAGGTACATGCGTGCCGACCAGGTCTTTGGTCACCGGCGCGTAGGCCAGGATGTCTTGCGAGTGAATAGGCACCGATCGGGTCATCAGCGCTTGCCCTTCATTGAGCAGCGTCGAACACAAAAGAAGCTTCACGGTGCTTGCCATCGGAAAGCGTTCGTCGGCCCGATACTGCCAGGAGCGACCCGTGCCGGTGTCATGAATCGAGTATCCGACTGTCGCCTTGAGCGTGCGCTCTATCTGCAGGGCTGCTTCTTGGATTGGGTCGCCGCCGGCCATGGCCGCCTGGGCTGGGAAAGTGACAGCAGTAGCGAACAGCCATGAGCCGACCAAGCGTCTGACCTGACGGGAAAGCATGAGTAAGTCCTGTCGATAAAAGAGGGAGCGGGCGACGTTAAGAGGCTTTGGTTGTTTCAGATGCAGGATATGGCCTCAAGCTACGAAGACTTGTTCTGGTTATTGGGTAGGGTGTTTCTGGGGCATTCCTTTGATTGCCTCAATGCCAGGTCGTGATGCAGACGCATCGCCGTCCCTCATGGAACCCATAGGCCTTGTTGCCGCAGCTGCCAACCCACCCATCCCAGCGTTATCGCCCGTAGCCCCATGAATACGAGAAAGGCCAACCACAGACCATGGTTGCCCAGCCCGCTCATCGCCAGCGCCAAGGGCAAGCTCAGCGCCACGCTGAGCAGCATCGCATTGCGCATCTCCCGTGCGCGTGTGGCGCCGATGAACAGGCCGTCGAGCAGGTAGCTCCATACGGCGATCAACGGCAATACCGCCAGGTAGGGTAGGAACGGGTAGGCCGCTACGCGCACGCTGTCGATATCGGTCTGCAGGTCGATGAACAGATGCCCTGCGACCAAGAACAGCGCGGCAAAACCCAGGCTGACGATCAGCGACCAGCCGCAGGCCACCACCAGCGAGCGGCGTAGGGTCTGGTGGTCTCGGGCACCGATGGCGTGGCCGCACAGGGCTTCGACTGCATGGGCCAGGCCGTCCAAGGCATAGGCGGTGAGCATCAGGCCATTGAGCAGCAGGGCGTTGGCCGCCACAGTGGCTTCGCCCAGTCGCGCCCCCTGAACGGTTACCAGCAGGAACACCAACTGCAGCGCCAGGCTGCGCAGGAAGATGTCGCGGTTGACCGACAGCAGCGGCCGCCAGGACTGCCAGCGCTTGAGTGCGGCCCAGGCAATGTGCCCAGGGTAGGCGCGCAGGGCTGGACGCGTCAGGGCAAGCCCGAGCAGCGCGGCGCTCCATTCGGCCATGACCGAGGCCCGCGCCGAGCCCAGCACGCCCCAGTCGAGGCCAAGAACGAACCACAGGTTAAGGACGATGTTCAGCACGTTGGTGGTCAGCAGGATCGCCATTGGCGCCCGGGCGTTCTGCGTGCCCAGGAACCAGCCGACCAGGGCGTAGCTGGCCAGCGCCGCCGGCAGGCCTAGCAGACGGGTATGGAAGAAATCCTCGGTGGACTGGTGCAGCGCCGCGCTCGGTTGCATCGCCTGCAACGCCAATTGGCTGAAAGGAATCGCCAGCAGGCCGATCAGCAGTGCGAAGGCCAGGGCCAGCAGTAATCCTTGCACCAGTACCTGGCGTAAAGCGGCTCCATCGGAGCGTCCTGCAGCCTGGGCGGCGAACCCGGTAGAGCCCATGCGCAGGAAACCCATCAGCCCGACCATGAAGGTGAACAAGGTCGACCCCACCGCCACTGCGCCCAATTGATGGGCATGGGGCAGGTGGCCGATCACGGTGCTGTCGACCAGGGCCACCAGTGGTACCGAGATGTTGGACAGGATCATCGGCGCGGCCAGCGCCCAGACCTTGCGGTGGGTACGGCGGTCGTGCCAGTCGGTGGACAGTGCGGACATGTGAAACCTTGGGCTGAAGGGCCGCTTGGAGAGTGGCGCCATTGTAGCGGGCAGGCCAAGGCTGTGCGCGAACAGGGTCTCAGTTGCACGCTCATGGCAGGTACGTGGCCAACCATTGCGCTATAGTTGCGCCCTTATCGACACGCTGCCCAAGAGTTCTCTTTCCATGCTCAACAAAGGATTGTTGCTGGCCTGCGCGCTGGCGCTGCTCAGTGCTTGTGATTCCTCGTCGAAGGATGCTCCGGCTCCTGCCGACAAGCCGGCTGCGTCGGCGCCTGCCGCCACCCCGGCGCCCAAGCGCGAAGACCCGGCCGTCCTGGCCAAGCGCTACGCCGACCGCGAGCTGACCGTGCTGGACGTCTCGGAAGTCCAACTCGATGGTGCCAGTACCCTCTCGGTCAGCTTCTCCGCTCCCTTGGACGCCAATCAGGACTTCGCCTCCAAGGTCCATCTGGTCGATACCGTCAAAGGCAAGATCGACGGCGCCTGGGAGCTTTCGGACAACCAGATGGAACTGCGCCTGCGTCATCTGGAGCCGCAGCGAAAGCTGGTCTTGACGGTCGACAAGGGCCTGCTGGCGGTCAACGACAAGCGTCTGGAGCAGGAGTCAGTGACCCGTCTGGAAACCCGCGACATGCAGCCGACCGTGGGCTTCGCCAGTCGCGGCTCGCTGTTGCCCACCCGCCTGGCCGAAGGCCTGCCGGTGATCGCCCTGAACGTCGACAAGGTCGATGTGGAATTTTTCCGCATCAAGCCGGACATGCTCTCCAGCTTCCTGGTCAACTGGGGTCGCAACAGCAGCCTGTACTACTACCAGTCCAAGGAAACCCTGGACATGGCCGACCTGGTCTACAGCGGCCGCTTCGACCTCAACCCTGCGCGCAACACCCGCGAGACTGTGCTGCTGCCGATCGCCGGGATCAAGCCGCTGCAGGAGCCGGGCGTGTACCTGGCGGTGATGCGCGCCTCGGGCACCTATGATTATTCCCAGCCGGCGACCCTGTTCACTTTGAGCGACATCGGCGTCTCCGCCCATCGCTACCGGGATCGCCTGGACGTATTCGCCCAGGCCCTGGAAGGCGGCAAGGCGCTCAAGGGCGTCACTCTCGAGTTGCACGATGACAAGGGCAAGCTGCTGGCCCAGGCCGAAACCGACGGCGAGGGCCACGCACAACTGCCGATCACTGCCAAGGCCGACACGCTGATCGCCACCCAGGGTGTAAACACCACGCTGCTACGCCTGAACACCGCCGCCCTGGACCTGGCCGAGTTCGACATCACAGGCCCTCAGGCCAATCCGCTGCAGTTCTTCATTTTCGGTCCGCGCGACCTGTATCGCCCGGGCGAGACGGTGTTGCTCAACGGCTTGCTGCGCGATCAGGACGGCAAGCCGGTCAAGGCGCAACCGGTGACGGTCGAGGTGCGTCGGCCGGATGAGCAGGTCAGCCGCAAGTTCGTCTGGGAGGCCGACAGCAACGGTTTGTTCCAATACCAACTGCAACTGGCCACCGAAGCCCCGACCGGACGCTGGCAACTGCTGCTCGACCTGGGGGGCGGGCGTAAGCAGGTCTATGAATTCCTGGTCGAGGATTTCCTCCCAGAGCGCCTGGCCCTGGAGCTCAAGGGCAGCAGCGCGCCGCTGTCGCCTGACGAAACCGCGCGCATCCAGGTCAATGGCCGTTACCTCTACGGCGCGCCTGCCGCCGGCAACCGTCTGAGCGGCCAGGCCTATGTACGCCCTCTGCGCGAAGCCGTGCCGGCGCTGCCGGGCTATCAGTTCGGTTCGGTCACCGAGACCGAACTCAACCAAGACCTGGAGCTGGACGAGGTGACCCTCGACAACGCCGGCAAGGCCACCCTGGATATCGAAAGCCGCTGGGCCGAGGCCCGTTCGCCGTTGCAACTGACTGTCCAGGCCAGCCTCCAGGAGTCTGGCGGACGGCCGATCACCCGCCGCCTGGAGCAGCCGATCTGGCCGGCCGAACGCCTGCCGGGCCTGCGTGGCCTGTTCGAGGGCGAGGAAACCGACAGCGACGGTCCCGTGGAATTCGAAGTGCTGGTGGCCGATCGCGAAGGTCACAAGCTTGCCGCCGAAGACCTCAAGGTGCGTCTGGTGCGCGAGCGTCGCGACTATTACTGGAACTACTCCCAGAGCGACGGCTGGAGCTACAACTACAACGAGAAATTCCTCACCCAGAGCGAGGAGACCGTCAGCGTGAAGGCTGGCGGCACCGCCAAGCTGAACTTCCAGGTGGAGTGGGGCCCGTACCGGGTCGAGGTAGAAGACCCGCAGACAGGGCTGGTCTCCAGCGTGCGCTTCTGGGCGGGCTACCGGGCCCAGGACAACGCCGAAGGTGGCGCGGTGCGTCCGGACCAGGTCAAGCTGGCCTTGGACAAACCGTCCTATGCCGACGGGGCCACCGCCAAGGTCACGGTCACCCCACCTGCTGCCGGCAGCGGTTATCTGATGATCGAATCCAGCGATGGCCCGCTGTGGTGGCAGGAGATCGACGTGCCCGCCGAGGGCAAGACCTTCGACGTGCAGCTGGATGAAAAGTGGGCGCGTCACGACCTGTACATCAGCGCCCTGGTGATCCGCCCCGGCGAACGCAAGGCCAACGCCACGCCAAAGCGCGCCGTGGGTGTACTGCATCTGCCGCTGGACCGTGCCGAACGCAAGCTCGCTTTGACCTTGCAGGCCCCGCAGAAGATGCGCCCCAAGCAACCGCTGACCGTGAAATTCAAGGCCGCCAACGCCGATGGCAGCGTGCCGAAACAGGTGCATGTGCTGTTGTCGGCGGTGGACGTGGGCATCCTCAACATCACCGATTTCAAGACCCCGGACCCGTTCGCCAGCCTGTTCGGCCGCAAGGCCTACGGTGCCGACCAATTGGATATCTACGGCCAGCTGATCGAGGCCGGGCAGGGCCGTCTGGCGAGCCTGGCATTCGGCGGCGACGCGGCCATGGCCAAGGGCGGCAAACGCCCCAACACCACGGTCACCATCGTTGCCCAGCAAAGCCTTCCGGTAACGCTCAATGAACAAGGCGAGGGCGAGGCGACTGTCGAGATTCCGGACTTCAACGGTGAGCTGCGCCTGATGGCCCAGGCCTGGACCGACGAGCACTTCGGCATGGCCGAAGGCAAGACGGTCGTCGCCGCACCGCTGATCGCCGAACTCTCGGCGCCGCGCTTTTTGGCCGGTGGCGATCGCACCAGCCTGGCGCTGGACCTGGCCAACCTGTCCGGCCGCGCCCAGCAACTGAACGTGCAGGTGAGCGCCGAGGGCCAGTTGGCTCTGGCCGGCGAAGGCCAGCAGAGCGTCAGCCTGGCCGAGGGCCAGCGCAAGACCTTGATGATCCCGGTGCAGGCCCAGGGTGGCCTGGGCCAAGGCAAAGTGCAGGTGCGGGTCAACGGCCTGCAGTTGCCTGGCGAGCCGACCCCAGCCTTCGAGCGCCAGTGGACGCTTGGCGTGCGCCCCGCCTATCCGGCGATGCTCAAGCACTACCGCGTGGCGCTCAAGGACCAGCCCTGGACCTTGCCTGAAGGCGACCTCGCGGCCTTCGAGACCGCGGGCCTGGAAGCCAGCCTGGCGCTGTCCAGCCGCCCACCGCTGAACCTGGCCGAACAGATTCGCGCCCTGGAGGCCTACCCCTACGGCTGCCTGGAGCAGACCACCAGCGGCCTGTACCCTTCGCTCTACGCCGATGCCGAAAGCCTCAAGCGCCTGGGAATCAAGGGCGAGCCGGCCGACGTGCGCAAGCGCAAGATCGAGATGGGCATCGAGCACCTGCTGGGCATGCAGCGCTACAACGGCAGCTTCGGCCTGTGGAGCTCGGACAGCGAAGAGGAATATTGGCTCACCGCCTACGTCACCGACTTCCTGCTGCGCGCCCGCG
Source organism: Pseudomonas guariconensis (assembly GCF_040822035.1). NCBI lineage: Bacteria > Pseudomonadati > Pseudomonadota > Gammaproteobacteria > Pseudomonadales > Pseudomonadaceae > Pseudomonas > Pseudomonas guariconensis. The sequence continues at coordinate 671,505 of NZ_CP162012.1, forward strand.
AGCAAGGCTTCGGTGTACCGGCCGAGGCCCTGAAGAAAGCCAATGAACGCCTGCTGCGCTATGTGCAGGAGCGCAACCTGATCGAGGTGGACTACAGCCAGAACGCCGACCACACCCGCTTTGCCGTGCAGGCCTATGCCGCGCTGGTGCTCGCGCGCAACCAGCAGGCGCCGCTCGGTGCCCTGCGTGGCCTGTTCGAGCGCCGCAGCGATGCGCGCTCCGGCTTGCCACTGGTGCAGCTGGCAGTGGCGCTGGACAAGATGGGTGACAAGCCGCGTGCCCAGCAAGCCTTGCAGGCGGGCCTTGGCGTGAAGCGCAGCGATGGCTGGATGGCCGATTACGGCAGCACCCTTCGAGACCAGGCACTGATCCTGGCCTTGCTGCAGGAGAACAACCTGGCCGCCAACCAGGTCGACCAGCGCCTGTTCGCGCTGTCCGATGAGCTGGCGGCCAACCGCTGGCTGTCGACCCAGGAGCGCAACGCCTTGTACCTGGCCGGTCGTGGCCTGCTGGGCAAGCCGGAAGGCCAGTGGCAGGCACGCCTGGACAGCGCCGGAGAGATCCGCGAGTTCAACAACGCTGAATCGGGCATGAAGCTCGAAGGCCCCTTGCTGATGTCGCCGCTGACCGTGCAGAACCAGGGCAGCGAGACCCTCTACCAGCAGCTGACCCTCTCCGGCTACCCGCGCCAGGCCCCGCCTGCAGGGGGCAACGGTATGGAGATCCGCCGTGAGTACCTGGGCATGAACGGCCAGCCGCTGGATGTGCGCAGCCTACGCAGCGGCGAGTTGGTGCTGGTGCACCTGGCGCTCAAGGCCTCCACCGCGGTGCCGGACGCCTTGGTGGTGGACCTGTTGCCGGCGGGCCTGGAGCTGGAGAACCAGAACCTGGCCCAGAGCGCCGCCAGCCTGGACAACGCCAGCAGCGCGGTGAAGCAGTGGCGCGAGTCGATGCAGAATGCCAGCCTGGTGCACCAGGAGTATCGCGACGACCGCTATGTGGCCGCGCTCAAGCTCGATGGCTACGGCACCAGCCATCTGCTGTACCTGGCCCGGGCAGTGACGCCGGGGACCTATCGCATTCCCCCACCGCAGGTGGAGTCGATGTACCGGCCTAACCTGCAGGCGGTTGGGGAAGGGCAGGGAGAGATGATCGTGAGAGGGCGCTGAGGGCTCTTGGAGCTTCGAGCGGCAAGCGGCAAGTAAAAGCAGGTGGTGTGAGCCACGCTTGCTTGCAGCTTGCAGCTTGCAGCTCTAATGAACGATCCAGCTCAACACCCACAGGCCCAGCAACGCCCAGATGATCCCGAGGATGATCGAGGCGCGCATGAAGGCGCGGACGGCCGAGTACAGCAGCATCAGGCCGACGATGAGCGCCAGGATGCTGACCAGCGAGGTGTCCATGCCCAGGTTGCGCGCCAAGCCGTCGATGAAACTGCTGCCGGCGTTGGCCAGCAGGTTGAACAACCCGCTAAGGCCGTCGACGATGAAACGGATCAACGAACCCAGTGCTTGGCCCAGCCACTCGAAAAAACCTTCTACATGCATAGTTGCTTCCTGATGAACGAATCGGCGCGGGTGCCGTTCCCTAGCCTTTGGCCATCACTCGGACAGGTCGGTTCCCGATGCCAATGGTAGCGTGCCTGCGCACCCGCACCGCAAGGGTCGTGCGTGGTATCGGCATCGCCAGTGTGCTGGTCGTGGCGCTGTTGTGGCTGGCCGATCGCTTGTGGCCGTTGCCCATGCCGGGCGATGACCTGGCGCGGGTGGTGCTTGCCGAGGATGGCACGCCCCTGTGGCGTTTTGCCGATGCCGACGGAGTGTGGCGGTATCCGGTGAGCCCCGAGGAGGTCTCGCCGTTGTACCTGGAAGCGCTGCTGACCTACGAGGACCGTTGGTTCTATAGCCATCCCGGGGTCAACCCGCTGGCGCTGGCGCGTGCAGCCTGGCTGAACCTGCGTGGTGGCCGGGTGGTGTCGGGCGGCAGCACGCTGTCGATGCAGGTCGCACGCCTGCTCGACCCTCACGAACGCACCCTGTCGGGCAAGCTGCGTCAGCTGTGGCGTACGGCGCAGTTGGAGTGGCACCTGTCCAAGCGTGAGATCCTTCAGCTCTACCTCAACCGCGCCCCGTTCGGCGGCACCCTGCAAGGGGTGGCCGCCGCCAGCTGGGCTTACCTTGGCAAGTCGCCGATGCACCTCACGCCTGCCGAGGCAGCGCTGCTGGCGGTGCTGCCCCAGGCGCCCAGCCGGCTGCGCCCGGATCGCCACCCCGAGCGTGCCCAGCGGGCCCGCGACAAGGTGCTGGAGCGCTTGGCCGAGTACCAGGTATGGCCGGCGCAGCGGGTGAGCGAGGCGCAGGAAGAACCCTTGCTGCTGGCGCCTCGCCAGGAGCCGGCCCTGGCCCCCTTGCTGGCCCGGCGTCTGAACAGCGCCAACAGCCCACCGCTGATTCGCACTACCCTCGATGCGGCCTTGCAACGTCGCCTGGAGGACCTGCTGTTGGGCTGGCGTGCACGGCTGCCCGAGCGCACCTCAGCGGCGCTGCTGGTGGTGGAGGCGCAAACCATGGCCGTGCGCGCCTACCTCGGCTCCATCGACCTGGCCGATGAGCGCCGCTTCGGTCATGTCGACATGGTCCAGGCCTTGCGATCACCCGGCTCGACGCTCAAACCGTTCCTCTACGCCATGGCCATGGACGATGGGCTTATCCACTCAGAATCCTTGTTGCAGGACGTGCCACGTCGTTATGGCGACTACCGGCCTGGTAATTTCTCCATGGGCTTCACGGGCCCGGTTTCGGCCAGTTCCGCCCTGGCCCTGTCGCTGAATCTGCCGGCAGTGCAGTTGCTCGAGGCTTACGGACCAAAGCGTTTCGCCGCGCAGATGCGCATGGGTGGCATGCCGCTGGTACTGCCGCCGCTCGCCGAACCGAACCTGTCGCTGATCCTCGGCGGAGCGGGCAGCCGTCTGGAGGACCTGGTGGGTGGCTACGCGGCCCTGGCCCGTGAAGGGAAGAGCGCGCGGGTACGCCTGCAACCTCAGGATCCGCTGGTCGAGCGGCAGCTGCTGTCGCCTGGTTCGGCCTGGATCGTCCGGCGTATCTTGAGCGGCCAGGCCCGGCCGGACCGTGATCTTCACGCTGAGCTGGTACAGCGCCCGCAGTTGGCCTGGAAGACCGGCACCAGCTACGGTTTTCGTGACGCCTGGTCGGTGGGCGTGGGGCCGCGCTACCTGATCGGTGTGTGGATCGGCCGACCCGACGGCACGCCGGTGCCGGGACAGTTCGGCTTGGCTTCGGCGGCGCCGCTGATGCTGCAAGTCCACGACCTGCTCAGCAACCGTGACAGCCAGCGGGGGATCAATGTGCCGGCCGAGCGGGTGCCGGCGAGCGTCGGTGTGGCCGCCATCTGTTGGCCATTGGGCCAGCCCATGAACCGCCTGGACCCCAACTGCCGTCGCCAGCGCTTCGCCTGGACATTGGACGGCACTACGCCGCCGACCCTGCAAGCGGCCGATCAGCCGCTGGGGCTTGGGTTGCGCGAGACGGTTTGGGTCAATGGGCGTGGTTTGCGCGTCGATGCCAGTTGCAGCGGCGCCAAGGCGCAGGAGGTGGCGTTGTGGCCGGCGCCGCTGGAGCCGTGGCTGCCCCGCATCGAGCGCCGCGCCGCGCGCCTGCCGGCGGTGGACCCTAGCTGTCCGCCCCAAGTGCCGGTGAGCGCGCCGCCGCTGTCGATCGTCGGTGTGCGCCCCGGTGACACCCTGCGACGCCCGGCAACCAGTCGCGAACCGCTGCAGGTGCCGGTTTCGGCCTTGGGCGGCAGCGGTCAGCGCTGGTGGTTCCTCAATGGACAGCCCTTGGGCGAGACCCGCGACCAGGACAGTCTGCTGGTGCGCTTCGAAAAGACCGGGCGCATCGAACTCAGCGCGCTGGACGAAAGTGGCGAGACCGCGCGGGTAGAGTTTCAGGTCAGCCAATAGCGACCACCGCGCCGCTCGCTTCGGCCGTTCGACGATCGTGAGGCCAGCACCTACGCTTGAACCACAGGGCGGTCCTGTTGCGCCCGGTCTTCGCGGGGTCATGGAGCGTCCTATGCGTCCTCTGGTCGTTACGCTGCTGATGGTGTCCGGGGCCTGTGTTTGCCATGCCGGGTCGCTGCCGAGCGTGCTCGACGGCAATGAGGTCGAACGACGCCTGCCCACCGCCAACCTGCCGATCGATACCTATCGTCCTCTTCCGGCGGGGGTGCGCATGCCGGCCGCGGAGAAAATAGCGCCTGCATGGCCGCTGAACACGTCTGTGGCAGTCCGCAAGGTGCGCTTCGAAGGCGGTACGGTGTACCTGCTGAGCGAATTGCGCGAGCACTACCAGCACGTGGTCGGCCATCAGGTGACCCTGGCTGAACTCATCGCAGTGACCGACCGCCTGACCGAGCGTTATCGGCGCGATGGCTACCTGCTATCGCGGGCTTACCTGCCGCCTCAGGACTTTGCTGATGGCCGTGTCCACGTGGTGTTGGAGGAGGGCTATATCGGCGAAACCCAGGTGCACGGGGAGATCGGGCCCGCGGTCGGCTACCTGGAGCAAATCCTCGACAAGCTCAAGGCCGAGCGGCCACTGACGCGAGAATCCTTCGAGCGCTATACCGGCCTGATCGGTCGCATGCCTGGTGTGAGCGTCGAGGCCGAACTGCAGCCCGCCGGGTGGCGCGATGGCGCCATGCGCCTGATCGTCCATGTCGGGCGCAAACCCTTTGGCGCCAGGTTGACCCTGGCCGAGGGTAGTCGCACGTCCGCGCAAGCGCTGATGGCGTTCGACAGCCAGGCCCAGACCCGTTTCGCCGAGCAGTTGAGCGCCCGCGTCCTGCTGCCGCCTGGTGACGACGAGGCCCATTACTACCGACTCGACTACAGCCAATACCTGGACGCCGAGGGCAGCCGGCTGCTGCTTTCGGCGTCCCGCTTTCGCAGCGAGCCGCGCACCTTTGTGCCCTTGGATGACGGTGAGAACCTGCGCCAGCGTTGGGATAGCGAGCGCCTTGCCATCGGCGTCAGCCAAGCCCTGATCGTCAAACCCGACGAGTGGCTGGATGTGGTCGGGCAGTTCTACACCACGGCCGATCACGTCGACTGGCGCACGGCCGACCCAGCGCGCCAGGACGACAGTGACACCTATGCTCGGGCGGTGTCCTTCGAAGGGGACTGGCGCAAGGTCGAGGACGGTCGGTTGCGTAGAGTCAGTGCCGGCGTGCACCAAGGCCTGGATCTGTTCGGCGCTCGCAGTGACAGCGCCCGCGATGTGGATTTCTTGCGCCTGCGCCTGTCTGGTTTGCAGCGCGATGCGTTGGCGCGTGACTGGCAGGGTGTGGTGTCCGGCGCGGTGTACTGGAGCGGCAACGACCTGCCCGACAGCGAACGCCTGCTGTTCGGTGGCCAGCACTTCGGCCGCGGCTACCCGGCCGACCAGGCCTCGGGTGACAAGGGGTGGGGATTGGCCTACGAGCTGGACTACAGCGTCTACCGCGACGGCGCTTGGGTACGGTTGCTGCAGCCCTATCTGGCGCTCGATGCCGCCCGGGCGTGGTCGAACGGGCGCGACCTGGAGCGGGCACGACTGGCCTCGGCGGCGTTGGGAGTGCGCATAGGGGATAGGCGCTTTTACAACCTGGCCGTGGAACTGGCCAAGCCCCTGGCGGATGTGGCGCAGGACAGCCTGGATCGCAGTCCGAGGATCATGGTGAATCTAAGTGTTTCCCTGTGAGGGTGAGTGGCGCTTAGCAGAGCGAGCCCTACCACTGTTGTTTCTTGGGCGCTGGCGAGGCCTGCGATGGGGCGCGTAGCGTCCCCAGGGGTCAGCACACGACCTGCATCCGCGGCTTGGGGAACAAGTTCTCCAGCGTCTCCAGCAGGCGTGCGTGATAGATGGGCTTGCGGAACAGGTCCAGTACCTGAAGGCGCAGCAGGTCGCTGATGTCTTCCATGTCGGCGTGACCGGACATGACGATCACCGGCAGATGCTGGCGGGCCGTGTGGTCGCGCAGGCGTTTGATCAGGCCGATGCCGCTTTCTTCGGGCATACGCAGGTCGGTGATGACCAGGGCCACGTCCGGGTGGCGGGTGAGCTGGAGCAAGGCGCCTTTGACCGAGGTGGCGGTCAGGCAGATGAAACCTTCGTTCTCCAGCAGTTCGGCGAGTTCGAGCAGGGCCTCTTCCTCGTCGTCTACCAGGAGGATCTGTTGACGCAAGGAAGAGAGTGACATGGCCGGCTCCTTTCGAATGGGTTCCAAAATCGTTGCTGCCATCTTGATCGTTAAGTACCACCAGTCGTAGAGCTTCCTCCACTGCTGCCGCCAGTCGTGCCACTGGTTCCTGTAGTGATGGCAGCCTGGATCTTATCCATGACCGATTTGACATTGTTGGACACGCCCGGGACGAACCCCGCCAGCACGACTGCCACCATGGCGGCGATCACCGCGTATTCGATACCGGAGGCGCCGTCCTTGCGTTGGATGAACTGTTTGCAGTGAAGAAGGATGCGTTTGAGCGACATGGTGCAACTCCTCGCGCGTTCGAGCGCTGATGGCGGGGAATCCCCTCGGTGATACCCCTTTGCCATCACAGAATTCGCCAAGCGATTGGAGGCTGCAAATGTAACAACGGATTAATCCAAAAGTATGAGTTTCGAATAGCCGCGCTAAGTTTCTGTTTTGCCGAGGTGTCAATTTAGTGGCATCAAAAAGCACCTGTTTCTCATGGCAATTTGTGGCATTTGGACTACGTTGCAATAGCGAAATAGTTTCTTTTTGCCATCAGCTAAATGCGCAAACGGCGTAAGGGGATAGCGGATATGAGTAGTCGCTTGACCATGATGCTCGCCGGTTATTTCCTGGTCGCCGCGTTGGTGGCTGGGTACTGGGGGCTGGTTCTTAGTCGCCCCTCGGTGCCCGTCGAGCAACCGGCCCCGGTGATGGCTCCCGTGGCTGCGCCTGCCGCGCCGACCCCGGCCAAGGCAGAGGAGCCTGTGCGCTCACAGATTGTCGTGCTGCGCCGCGACGTTGCTGCCAATACCCCCTTGACCCCAGACGATCTGTTGCTCGAGCGCCTGCAGGTAGTGCCGGCAGGGGCATTCCAGCGAATCGAGCAGGTTGTCGGGCGTAGCAGCATGCGCCCTTTGGCGGCAGGCAGCTGGCTTGCCGAAGACAGTTTCCAGGCAGGTGGTCCGCTGGCGCGGATGATCCGCCCACACGAGCGGGCCGTGGCCGTGGCGGTAGACGATGTAATCGGTGCCGCCGGGCAGCTTCGTCCGGGCGACTACGTGGATGTGCTGTTGTTTCTGCGAGAGGAAAACAACAATCCCCAGTCTTCCGCGCAGGTGGTGTTGCCTGCACTGCGCGTGCTCAGCGTCGGCGAGCAGATGGGCTTGGCCAATGATGGCCGGCCGGCACAGACCCAGGAGGAGCAGAAGGCCCGTCGCGATCAACCGGGTAGCACGACCCGCACCGTGGCACTGGCCGTGCCTGAAGCGCTGGCCAGCCGACTGATGCTGGCGGCCCAGACAGGGACCTTGCGTCTGGCGGTGCGCAGCGCCGACGAACAACGCCTGGCCCGCTACTGGGCCGGCACCGAAGCCAGTGCCCAGGTGGAAAACGCCAACCGTGACCTCTATCGTTTCAGTCAGCTGTCCCAGGTGCCGATTGCCAAGACGGTGGCGCCTGGCAGCGGCATCTCGGGCATGCAGATCATCCGTGGCGCCCAGGCTGCCGATACCTCAAAGACTCCGTGACCTAGCAAGGACGCCGCCATGCGTAGTATCGAGCGGATACTCAGACAGTTGTGCCCTGCCCTGACGATGGTGACGTTGCTGCCGATGGCCCAGGCGGCCGACAAAGGCTGCGCTGCATTCAGCCAACTGCCGTCGGTGATCGAGATGGACCAAGGCCTGCAACAGGAGCTGCGCCTGCCGGTGGCCATCAGCCGGGTGGCGGTGGGCGAGCCCAAGGTCGCCGATGTCCAGGCCAGCGGCGAGCGCGCCGTGTTGCTGACGGCGGTCGGGGCAGGCAATACCAGCCTGATGCTATGGACCGCCTGTGCACCGGCCCCCCACCGGGCCATGCTGTTCGTCAAAGGCCGGGCCAGCGCGGACATGGCCGAAGACACGATGCTGCCTTCCCAGGACCCTCAATTGCCCAGCCAAGTGCAGGCCGATATCCGCTTCGTCGAAGTGCAGCGCAACAAATACAAGGAAGCCGGGGCGCGGCTGTTCTTCAAAGGATCGAACAACAGCCTGATCGGCTCACCGGGTACTGTGCCTGGGACCCGCGTCACACCTGGCGCTGTGCCGATCGCCCGGCCGTTGATTCCGCTCGACGACAACGTGTTCAACATTGTCTGGGGCGGTGGCAGCAGCCGCTTTCTGGCGGCGATCAATGCGCTGGAAACCAGCGGCTTCGCCTACACCCTGGCCCGTCCGAGCCTGACCGTGCTCAGTGGCATGACCGCCAGTTTTCTCGCGGGCGGCGAAATCCCTATCCCGGTGCCGAGCACCGGCAGCGACAGCGTGTCGATCGAATACAAAGAGTTTGGCGTGCGCCTGGCCCTGACGCCGACCGTGGTCAGCCGCGACCGCATTAATCTGAAGGTCGCGCCGGAAGTCAGCGAGCTGGATTACACCAACGCGGTGAATATCGCCGGCACCCAGGTGCCGGGGCTTAAAGTCCGGCGTACCGACACCAGCATTTCGCTGGCCGATGGGGAAAGCTTCATCATCAGTGGCCTGGTCAGCAGCAGCACCCGCTCGGGTGTGGACAAGTTCCCGGGTCTTGGCAACCTGCCCATTCTCGGTGCGTTCTTCCGTCAGTCGACGGTCAATCGCGAAGACACCGAGCTACTGATGATCGTCACGCCTCACCTGGTCCAGCCGCTGGCCGCCAATGCCCGTTTGCCGGAGCTGCCGGGCGAGCGTCTGCGCACCTACGACCCCAGCTGGGGGCAGCTGTTTTTCCTGGAAAACGGCAATTTCGAAGGCCGTAGCGGGTTATCACGATGAGCGAGAGCCTGAACCAGACCTACCTGGCCATCACCCGCAACGAGGAGGACCTGCGCTGGCTGCAGGGCGCGCTCGCCCCGCTCGGCCAAGTGATCGGTGCCAGTGGCGGTAGCCTCGACGAGTTGCTGGCTTTGGTCGACGTGACCTTCAGCAACCTGCTGTTCATTGGCCTGGACCGCGAGCAGTTGATCAATCAGTGCGCGCTGATCGAGGGTGTGCTGGAAGCCAAGCCGATGTTGGCCATCGTGGCCTTGGGCGATGGCATGGACAACCAACTGGTCCTGCACGCCATGCGCGCCGGTGCCCGTGACTTCGTCGCCTACGGCTCGCGCGCCAGCGAAGTGGCAGGTTTGGTGCGGCGCCTGAGCAAGCGGCTGCCGGCGGTCACCAGCAACCCAAGCCTGGGCGGGCTGACGGTGCTCTACGGGGCCCAGGCCGCAGCCGATGGCGCATTGCTGACCACCCACCTGGCGCGGGTGGTGCAGGAGAGCGGCCAGCAAGCCTTGCTGCTCGACCTTGGCCTGCCGCGGGGGGACAGCCTGACTTTGCTCGGGTTGGAGGCATCGTTCTATTTCGGCGACGCCCTGCGCCATTTGCGTCGGCTCGATGGCACCCTCATCGACAGCGCCTTCCCGCGTGACAAGGGCGGTCTGCGCATCCTGGCCTACGCCGACAGCGACGATCCGCTGCAACAGACCAGCGCGGCCGAGCTGTACATGTTGCTCAGTGCCCTGCGCCAGCACTTCCAGCACATCGTGGTCAACCTCACCGGCCAGGCCGACAACGATGCCTTGCGCACCATCGTCAGCCATTGCGACAAGCTGATCGTCTATACCGACCAGAACATCCTCGACTGCCGGCGCAACCTGGAGGTGCTCGAGCAGTGGCGCGACCGGGGCATCAAGCTCGACCATGCCGTGCTGCTGGTGGACCGCTACCTGCGCAACGTGGCGCCGGATGCCGATGCTTTGGCCAAGCGCTATGGCCTGACCTTGCTCAAGGCGTTGCCCTACAGCCCTGAGGTGCGCCTGAATGCCAAGAACCAGGGGCTGAGTCTGTTCGAGCTGGCCCCCCGGGAGAGCCTGACCCAGGCCTTGCATTACCTCGGCGAGCGATTGGCGCGGCGCTCGGAGCACCTGGCCAAGCCCACCCCCACTACCTGGCTGCGCCGCCTGTGGAGCCATAAATGAGTGCCGACGAACCCTTTGGCGGCCCGCGCCACGCGGGGGCCGACCCGCAGGCACTCAAGCGTGCCCTGCACCGCTTCGTCATCGATGCCATCGAAGACAGCGGCCGCAACCTGCTCGAAGGCGCGCGGCCTGCCCTCACCCAGTTCGTCGTGGAGCAGGTCGGCGACTACGTGGCACGCCTGCACCTGGCGCTGTCGCGCTACGAGACCGAGCGCCTGGCCGAGGAGCTGGTCGATGAGCTGACCGGTTATGGCCCGCTGGAGGTGCTGCTGCGCGATGCCAGTGTCACGGAGATCCTGGTCAACGGCCCGCACCGGGTTTTCGTCGAGCGGGCCGGGATGCTCCAGCGCACCGACCTGCGCTTCATCGACGCCCATCACGTGGAGCGAGTGATGCAGCGCATTCTCGCGCCGCTCGGGCGTCGCCTGGATGAATCCTCGCCGATGGTCGACGCCCGCCTGCCCGATGGCAGCCGTGTCAATGCGATCATCCCGCCGGTGGCGCTGGACGGGCCTTGCCTGTCGATCCGCAAGTTCCGCCAGGACATGCTCAAGAGCGCCGACCTGCTGGCCACCCGTGCCATCGACCAGGCCATCTTCGACTTCTTCGAGCGGGCCGTGGCTCGGCGCTGCAATATCCTGGTCAGCGGCGGCACGGGCACGGGCAAGACCACCTTGCTCAACATCCTCAGCCAGATGATCTCTCCCCATGAGCGCCTGGTGACCATCGAAGACGTGGCGGAGTTGCAGCTGCACCACCCGCACGTGGTGCGCCTGGAAACCCGGCCACCGAACGCCGAAGGGCATGGCGAGATCAAGGCCAGCGAGCTGATCCGCAACGCCTTGCGGATGCGCCCGGACCGCATCCTGCTCGGCGAGATCCGCGGAGCCGAAGTGCTCGACGTGCTCACCGCGATGAACACCGGGCACGATGGCTCGATGAGCACGGTGCACGCCAACACCGCGCAGGATGCCTTGCTGCGCCTGGAGACCCTGGTGGGGCTGACGGGGCGCCAGGTGGCCGAGAAGACGCTGCGCCAGATGGTGTGCGCGGCGCTCGATGTGGTGATTCAGCTGACCCGCCTGGCCGATGGCCGGCGTTGCGTCAGCGAGGTGCTTGAGGTGGTCGGGGTGCGTGACGACGTGTATGTCACCAATACCTTGTTCCGCCTCGACCGGCGCGGCGGCGAGGGCTTCTTGCGCGATGCCCCCAACCCGGCGGGCGCCAAGCTGCGCCAGGACGGGGTGATGTGATGGGCCCGCTGCTGCTGGCACTGGCGCCTTTGTTGCTGAGCGTGGCCTTGCTGCTGTTTCGCCGAGGTCAGTACAAACGCCGCGAGGAGCGCATCCTGCAGCGCTTGGGACGTGCCTACCAGAGCGTGCGAACCGCCACGGTGCGGCGTGACTGGCTCGACCCGTTGTTGCAGCGTGCGGGGCTGGCCCAGGGCGAGTTCAGCCTGCGCCCTTGGTTGACAGGCTGGCTGGGCCTGGTCGCGTTGGCCTTGTTGTTGGCCGGCTGGGTCGCGGCCGTGCTGGTGCTGACCGCGCTGCCACTGCTGGCCTACCTGTACCTGAGCTGGCGCTGTCGCCGCCGTCTGGCGCTGATCGTCGAACAACTGCCTGGGCTGCTGGACTACAGCGTGCGCAGCCTCAAGGCCGGCCGCACGCTCAGCGATGCGGTGCTCGGTGGGATCGAAGGCACGCGCGAGCCGTTGCGTTCGGCCATGGGCCGTGTGCAGCGCAACGTGCGCATGGGTGTGCCTCTGGAGGAGGCCGTGCATGAGCTGGCTGAACTGTACGAGCAGGACGAGCTGCGGCTGTTCGCCTTGGGGCTGCGCATCAACCAGCACTATGGCGGCAACGCCAGCGAGCTGATGGAGAACCTGATCAAGCTGATCCGCGAACGTGAGCAAGGGGCTCGCCAGCTCAGGGCCATGACCGGTGAGACACGGATCACCGCCTGGATTCTCGGCGCTTTGCCGCTGACCATGGTTGGCTACTTCTTGCTGGGTAACCCCGGCTACCTGATGGCCATGTGGCGCGACAGCCAGGGGCAGATGATGTTGCTGTTCGCCTTCGCCCTGCAGGCGGTGGGGTGTCTGATGCTGTGGCGCATGATGAGGAGCTTGTGATCATGGCCTGGCTGATCTGTGCCCTTTGCCTGTTCGCAGGCTTTGTCCTGTTGAGCTTGCAGGCGCTGCGCCAGGTCCGCGCCCGGCAGATGATCGCACGGCGTTTGCAAGGCCAGCTGGCCCGTGAGGAGCGGCTGGGAGACTGGCTGCATTGGCTGGGCAACTCGGCCTTGGGCCGATGTCTGCAGACCCTGGACAGCGAAACCCAGACCCTGCTGGAGCGAGTGGGTTGGCGTCGTAGCCGTCACCGGGCGTTGTTCGCGGCCGTGCAACTGGGGCTGCCGGTGTTGGCGGCGGGCCTGACGCTGTTGCTACAGCAGGGCCTGGTGTCGGGCGGCTTTGGCCATGGGGTGGTGTTGCCCCTGTGTGCCCTGGGGGTGGGCTACCTGCTGCCCAAGCGCCTGCTGGCGATGGCCGCATTGCGCCGCCAGCAGCGCATCGCCCAGGAGGTGAGCCTGGTGATCCCGCTGCTGCGCATTTTGTTCGAGAGCGGCTTGGCGGTCGAACAGGCCCTGCGGGTGCTGAGCCACGAGAGCCGCACGTTGGTGCCGCATGTGAGTGAAGAGCTGCGGCTGGTCCTGCAACGCGTGGACTCCGGGCTTGCGTTGGGGCCGGAGTTGGAAAAGACCGCACGCCTGCTGGCGGTGGACGAATTCATCGACACCTGCGTGATCCTGCGCCAGTTGCTGGTGCAGGGCAGCGGTGCGATGAAGTCGCTGCTGGGCCTTAAGACCTTGCTCGATGATCGGCGCCTGACGCGTCTGCAGGAGCGGGTCTCGAAGATGTCGGCAAAGATGTCGGCGGTGATGATGATGTTCTTGTTCCCGGCCTTGATCATCGTCCTGGCCGGACCGGGTTTCACCGCACTGACGCGGGCCCTGGCGTTCTGAGGAAGGAAGAGTCGGATGAAAGCGATCCTGTTGTTCACCGGTCTGTTTTTGCTGGCAGGCTGTGCGGGCCAGCCACCCGAGGGGTTTGCCAGGTTGCTGGGCACCTCGTCCTGCGGCAAGCCCACCGCCGACCAGCAACTGGCACTGAACCTGGCGGACGAGATGCTCAACGACGGGCGCCCGCACGCCAGCTATGCGCACCTGCAGCAACTGCCGGACGACCTCGATCAGGTGCGCTTGCGCAAAGCCAAGGTGCTGCGCCTGCTTGGGCGCAGCGAAGCCGAACCGCTTTACCGCAGCCTGCTCGGCGGCTGCCTGGCGGCCGAAGCCGAGCATGGCCTGGGCCAGCTTGCCTCGGCGCGGGGGGACGATGTACAGGCGCTGCGCAACTTGCAGCGGGCGGTGCGTCTGGCGCCAACCGACGAGAAGGTGCGCAATGACCTGGGAGTGGTGCTGATGAACCTGGGCGATCATGAACAGGCGCGCTTCGAGTTCCTGACCGCCATCGAGCTCAAGGACGACAACCCGCTGCCGGCAGTCAACCTGGTGACCCTGTCGCTGGTCGAGGACAATTGGCAGCAGGCCGCCGACCTGGTGACCCGGCTAGGGCTCAAGCCGGAGCAGTTCGCCGAGGCCCAGGCGCGGGCCAAGCAGTTGAAGGAGACCGGGCGTGGCTCGGTGGGTTGAAGACAAAGGAGGCGTTGCCATGTTCAAGCCAATGATGGTTGTGCTCTGCCTTTCCTGCCCACTGCTCGCCCAGGCCGAGGACCCGCCTCGCCGGGCGCCGCCGGACACTGGCGCCGAAGCCTGGTTGCGGGTGCAGGCGAGCAACCAGCAGGCCTCGCCGAAACCCCAGAGGCAGAGCGCGAAGGAGCGGGAGTTGTCCCTACAGCGCTGGCTGGACAGCTACAAGTATCCGATCCCCGATGCCTTCCGCTATCAGTCGATGAGCACCACCGGTAACTGACGCAGCCAACGCCTGCCGGTCCTGCGCAGACCATGAGCGCGGCACGCTACCTGTGGGAACGGGCATCGGCGAGCGAGCCGGCAACAGACTACAAGCCTGTGCCGTTCAGTGGGTGGAGAAGCGCTGGCTCAGCGGCGAAGCGCCTGGCATCAGCGCCAAGGCCAGTTGGGTGCGGTTGTGCATGTGGGTCAGACGCAGCACCTGCGACACGTAGAGCTTGACGGTGTTCTCGGTAATCCCGAGCTCACAGGCGATCTGGTAGTTGGTCTTCCCCTTGCCCACGAGCCTGGCCACTTCCAGCTGACGCGGCGAGAGCTTGTCGAAGACCGGGGGCAGCTCGGCCTCGGGCTCTTCGAGGTCCGTGGCGCGGCGATGCATGCCTTGGCCGCGGGCTTTCTCCAGGTCTTGGTAAAGGATATCGATGGACTCGGCCAGCTCCTGCAAGCGTTGGTTCAGGTGCCCCAGTTCATGGATGTTGCGTTGGCGTTCGAGCAGCGCTTGCTCCTGGCGTCGCACGCCTTCGAGCAGCTCCTGCAGGTCGACGGGCTTCTGGTAGTAATCGGCGAACCCTTCCCGCAGGGCGCGGATGATGTCCTGCTTCTCGGCTTGTCCGGTCAGCATGATCGCTTCGAACACGCGCTGGCGACCGGTGAGTTTCTTGAGCGCATGGACCATCTCGATGCCATCGATCTGGGGGAGGTGTAGATCGCACAGGACCAAGCCGATCTGATCGTCGGCCTGGTAGCGCTCAATGCCTTGCATGGCGCTGTTGGCCGGGGTGCAGGCGTAGCCGTGAAGTTCGAGATATTCACACAGCTGTTCGACCACCTCTGGCTGGTCATCGACGACCAGAATCTTCACCGTGCTGGGCTGTTTGTTCACGATCAACTCCCTGTTCGTTCTGGGCCCTTGTTCCTGCGCATGAACGCTAAAGACGGTAGCTGGTGTTGGTGGTTTTGTACAAGGTTTGTATAGTTTTTGGTGTCGTTACTGAATCCATACGGCTGTCAGCAGAAAACCCACCAGCACATAGGGCGCGAAGGGTTGTTTGTCGCCGACTTCCTCGGCCAGTTTCTGCAGGCGCTTTTTCACCTTGGGATTGAGCAGGATCCACAGCCTGCGGCGGCCAAGCAGCCAGGCCAGCACGGTGATGCCGGCGCCGATGAAAGTTCCAAGCACGTACGGGGGGCTGGTGGCCAGGGCCAGGGCGCCCATCAGCTTGACGTCGCCAGCGCCGAAGCGGCCAAGCATGTAGCCGGGGAGGGTGAGCAGCATGACGATGGCCAGTGCCCAACCGGCATCGCTGGGTTCGGCGCCGATCCAGCTGCGCCCGGTGGCGAACAACCAGACCAAGGCACAAGCCGCAACGCCCAGGGTCAGAGCGTTGGAGAGCTGCCGTTCGCGGATATCTTGTTCGGTGCACAAGGCAAGCCACATCAGGAGAACAATGCTTTGCATTGGCAAAATGCCATCCCTATTCGTTGAACGGTTCTATGCTGTGTTTCAGGTGTCATAGTCAGGGTAGACGCGAACATGAAAGCAAGCCTGGCAAGACGGCAAAAAGGTGCGGCTGCCATCGAGTTCGTCGCAGTCTTCATGGTTTTTTTCGCGGTGTTCTACGGGTTGGTCAGCTATGCGTTGCCGATGCTGATGGTGCAGTCGTTCAACCAGGCGGCCAGCGAGGCGGTGCGCCGCTGCGTGGCGCTCGAGCCCGGCAGCGCCTTGGCCAGCTACAGCGCCGTGGCACAGCAGGCGATCGACCAGCAGCTGTCCTGGATGCCCGCGGCCTTGGGCTTCAGCGCGGTCAAGGATGCCAAGGTCGAGTTGAGCGGGAAGCTGTTGACCGTAACCATTCAATACCCGCGTGAGCGCCTGACCCGCGTGTTGCCATTGCTGGTGCTGCCTGTGATCGGTGAAGTACCACGCTTGCCCGAGCAGTTGCAGGCCAAAGCGAGTCTGCAACTGTGACCGGGCTGTTCGACCGTTGGCGCGGCGGCACGCAGCCAGCTGTTTCCGAGCCTGAGGCGCCTGCCGCCGTTGGCCTGCAACTGTGGCTCGATGGGCAAGGCAGCGTGCAGCGCTTGTCTGGGCCGTTGCGCACCTTGTTGGCGTTGCCCTTCAAAGGTGGTGGCCGGGTCCAGGACTACCTAGAGCGGCACAGCTGGCTGGTGCTGGAAGGGCAGCCTGCCGATTGGCAGGGGCAACCCTTGGATCTGGATTTTCGCACTGCCACGGGCAATCCCCTGTGTACCCGTGGCTGGGTGATGCGCCAGGGCGATGGCTGGTTGTTGCAGCTGTTCGATATCGGCGACCTGCTGCTCGAGCGGACCCACGCCTGGCAGCATCAAGGCGAGTGGCAGTTGGCAAAGGACATCGACCGCGCCTTGCGCGAGTGCAGCGCGGAGCGTTTGACCCAATGTGTGGCGGTGCAATTGCAGCATCTGGCCGAGCACTGGCATGTGCCCGCCGTGCGCCTGATGCTGCCGCAGGCTTCGGGTTGGCGCACCTTCGCCGGTAACGAGACACCTTGGCCGTGGCCGGGCGACGCCCGCCTGCAATCCTGGCTGGACGGTCTGTCGGCGCAACCTCAGACAGCCGCCATGCTGCCTGCAGAACTGCTGACCCTGTGTGGCGGCGTTTCGCTGTTCGTGCTGCCGTACCTTGAAGGCTCGCAGGTCCAGGCCTGGCTGCTGTGTGCCGGCGGGCAGCAGATGCCCGCCGATGCGCACCTGTTGTGGCAGGCCTTGATCGAACCTGTGCTCAGCCGTTATCGGCATGCCCGGCTGCAACAGCAGAGCGGTTACCTGGCGCAGTTGCAGCAACAACTGGGCGCAGGTTGGTGGGCCTGGTCACGCGAGGACGGCCTGCACCTGGACCCGACCCTGGCCGCGCGTCTTGATCTGCCCCACCACCCCAGCCTGGAGCAGTGGCTTGCGCGGCTTCACCCTGCCGACCGGGAGCCGGCGCGCCTGGCCCTGGAGCAGGCCTGCATGGGCGATGACTTGAGCCTGAGCGTGCGTGTGCCGGCGCTCCAAGGGCATGGCGATCCGGCCTGGCTGCATTGGGTGGGCCGGTTGCAGGGCAGCGAGCTGTGCGGTTTTCTGCTCGACATCAGCGCGCTCAAGGCGCAGGAGCTGCAGACGAGCGCGGCGCGCACACGCCTGGAAAGCCTGATCGCCAGTTCACCGGCGGTGATCTACATACAGCGCTACGCCGAAGGTGCGTTGCACAGTGAATTTTTCAGCGCCAGCTTGATGCCGCTGCTGGGCTGGACGCCGGACAGCGAACAGGCCCGCCAGCCGGGCCTGGCCGTGCATCCGGACGACCGCGCATTGTGGCTGGAGCGTACCCGCACCTTGCTGCGCGAGGGCCAGGCCCGTAGCCGCTACCGCCTGCGCGATAGCCGGGGTGGCTACCACTGGATACTCGATGAGGCGCGACTGCTGCGCAACGATATTGGCCAGCCGCTGGAGGTGGTCGGCTTGTGGCTGGATGTCAGCGAGGCCACCGAGGCCGCCGACCGGGTACGCCAGAGCGAGGAGCGCTACCGGGTGCTGGTAGAGGACTCTCCGGCGATGATCTGCCGTTATCGCCCAGACCTGACCCTGGTGTTCGGCAACCGACCCTTGGCCGACTACCTGCACTGCGCGCCGGAGCAACTGGAGGGTATGAACCTCGGCCAGTGGCTCTCGCAGGAGCAGCGCGAAGCGTTCCTGGCGCGGCTGCAACTGCTGACCCCCGAGCAACCGATGAGCAGCGCGGAGATCTGCCTGCAGTTGCCTGGTCGCGAGCACGCCTGGTGGGTCTGGGCCGACCGCGGGCTGTTCGATGAGCAGGGGCGGCTGCTGGAGATCCAGGCAGTGGGCCGTGACAACACCGAAGTGCGACGCAGCCAGCGGCAGCTGCTGCAAGGCGCCAAGATGGCGACACTCGGCGAGTTGACCACCGGCCTGCTGCATGAAATCAATCAGCCATTGAACGTCATGCGCATGGCGGCGGCCAATGCCCTGAAACGCCTGGAGAACGGCACGGCCGAGCCTGCCTATCTGGAGGATAAGTTGCACCGCATCGAAGCGCAGATCGAGCGTACCGCACGGCTGGTGGACCACATGCGCGTGTTCGGGCGCCGCTCCGAGGTCGAGCGTCAGCGCTTCGCAGCCTGGAGCGCGGTGCAGGAGGCGACGGCGATGCTCGAGGAAAGCCTGCGCGGCAAGGGCGTCTCCCTGCGGATCGAGACGCCCGAGGACCAACCGCAGGTGCTGGGGCACAAGGATCAACTGGAGCAGGTGATGATCAACCTCATGATCAATGCCCGCGATGCCCTGCTCGAACAACGTTGCGCCGAGCCCTGGATCAGCATCCGCCAGACCTTGCAGCCTGGGCAGCTGTGCCTGTGGGTGGAGGACAACGGCGGCGGCATCGACCCGCAGGTCCAGGCGCGTATTTTCGAGCCGTTCTTTACCACCAAACCGGCGGGTGTCGGCACCGGGCTAGGACTGTCGGTGAGCCATGGCATCATCGAAGCCATGGAAGGCAGCCTGAGCGTGGCCAACGGAGCCGAGGGCGCGTGCTTCAGGGTGTGTCTGCCGGTTTACAGCACCAACTGAGCGCGGCCGCTGGAACAACTGAGGTTGGCCCCGACTTCGGCGTTGACCAGGTCGATGCCGAGCATCTTGAGGAGCATTTCCACCAACGGATCGATGATCGGGCTGAGCAGGTTCTTGATCAGCGGTTCGAGGATGCTCTTCACACCGTCGAGCAGGCCTGCGGTCAACACCAAGATCTTGCCCAGGCCACTGTTCGCAGTGGGTTCGTAGGCCTCCAGGTGAATCCCCAGCAAGGTGTCGCTGAGGCTGCCCACCACATTGCTGTTGGCGGTCGCCATCGCCTGATAGCGCGGATCGAGACCAATATCGGGCGGCTCGCTCGCGCCTTGGAATACCAAGTCATGTTCGCCCTGGCCGTACCCCAGTACCTTGCTGTCGACACGCACGCCGATGCCGCCACCGGCGAAGGGCACGCGGGTGCCGCAGACTGGCGGCAGGATCAACACGCGGCTGCAGACATTGGTGCCGATGTCGATCAAAGGCAGGGCCTTGTTCGCAGCGGTGCCCTGGGCGAAAAACGTGTCGGGCGAGTCGAACCTGCCCACCGAGATCTTCACGGCGGAGCGGTCGGTGAGGGTAGTGAGGCGCTTGGGGGAGCAACTGTAACTGCTCGTCAACGGCGGCTTGAGGCGGCTGGTGGCTTCGCCTATCTCCAGGCCGATATCCAGGTGAAGCTTGTCCGGCATCAGCTTGATGTCGCTGACCTTGCACGGAATGCCCAGGCTACAGGTCAGCGATTGCACGGTGCCGAACAGGTTCAGGCTGAGCAGATTGTTCAGCACGTTGGTCAAGGGGGCCGCCAGGTCGAGCACGGCGTTTACCAGGCCGACGACGCTGTCCAGCAACGGCAGATCGACCGACACCAGGACTTTGACCTGGGCGGTATGCACCCTGAGCTCATCTTTTGATGGGTCACCCACCGAGGAAATCTGTTGTGGCTCTATGACTTTCACCCGTATTCGACCATTGGCCAGGCCAAGCACGCTGGGCGAGAGGTCGATGCCTGCGGCGCTGTCGCTGGCTGCGACCATGAGCATGCCATGGACCAACTGAAGCAACTGAAGGCTAGCATCGAGCCCGGCCTTGGCGGTGCCGTTCTGGATATCGACCAGCTCCCCCAGATGCAATGAACTGCCGCTGCCGGCCAGTGCCACCTTGCCCAGGTTCGATACCACGTCAACCGCGGTGCCACTTTGCTGCAGGACTTTCACGGCGGCTTGCAGCAGTTGGGTTGCGCTGGCGTTCGTGTCGAGCAGGGTCTGGTAGTCGCCGGCTTTGATGTTCAGGTCCACTGCCAACTGATCCAGGTACTTGAGTAGATTGAGTTGGGTGTCGGCCAGGCCCTGCCAGCCGGCAACGTCGAGCTGCAGGTTGCCACCCAGGGGGGCGAGCAGAGCATTGAGCAGCGCCGCCTGGCGGGTATCGATCTTCACCAGTGTGCTGCGGATTCGCAGCATCGCCTGCGGTTGCGTGGGCACTGAGGCCACGGCGCTGGCAGTCAAAGTGCTGGTCAAGGGCAAACCATCGCCTTTGACCAAGGCAAAGACACCGGCGGCAACGCTGGTGGGGACGGTGTTGCTGACCTGCACCCTGATTGCCTCATTGCGCGAGGCATCGACGGTGAAGGTGCGCAGGTGGTCGGCCCCGGTTTGCACATGGCCACAACTGGCCACCAGCGGGTTGCTCGGATCATGGCCATTGCGGGTGGCGGCGGTGCGCGCAAGGGTGGGGGCCTGGGGACCGGTGCCGGTGCACACGGCGTGCTGGCCAGCCGCCTCCAATGCTGCCATGTCGGCGATGCGCTGAAGTTTACGCTGCTCCAGATAAAGCCGGCCGCTGTCTACCACCAGCAGCATGAACAGCAGGGCAAGGCCCAGCGTGAGCGCGGCCATCAGGCCGATCGCGCCGCGTTGGCGTGCGGGATAACGAAGAACCACGGGCACTCCTTTGCAGGCCTCTGGCCAAGCAGCGCGGCGGCGGTGAAAGGAGTGTAGTAAAGGTGATGGCTAATTGCCGTGTTTGCTTGGTCGATCGTGACGACGTTGCCGGCCCGTGTTCGCGGCTTATCCCGCGAACACGGGCGAAGCCCGTGCCATCACTGCATCGTCTGTTTACTGCCGGCGCGGTGGATAGTGCGACATCACCTGGGTGACGGTCTTCTGGATCGCAGTGTTGCGTTCTTCCGGGCCGGGCGGGTAGTTGTTCATGATCTGTTCGGCGCTGGCACGCCAGACCAGCTTGCCGTCACGACCGTCGAACATGTCCACCTGGATGGTCGCGACCTTGTAGTCGACGCTACGGGTCTCGTTGTACATCGGCCCGCCCCAATAACCTCCCCAGTACCCACCCCAGGCGCCGCCGTAGTTGGTGGTGATCTGCTGCTGGCGTTCCTCGACGATGAGGTAGGCGCGTACCTTCACATCGGCCTGGGCATTGCCCTGCACCGGTCTCAGGCCGCGTTGGTCGAGCTGGTCGGCCACGGCCTGACGGATGCGCTGCTCGGTCAGGTCGCTCTTGATCCGTGGGTCGTCCGGGCGGTACTGCAACGCCGGTTCCTGCCAGGCCCAGCTGCGGTAGGCAGCGAAGTCACGGCTGGCGTCGAAATCCTGGGTGACGTTGTTGTTGGCGCAGGCGGTGAGCAACAACGCGAATGACAACAGAACGAGGCGGCGCAACATGATGGTTCTCCGTTGGACACTAACTGGGAGGATAGCCGCTCAGTGCCTTGCCCACAGACTCGCGCAAAGCGTTTTCGCGGTCCCGAGGCGAGTCCTTGCCGCTGCCACTCTCGGCGCTGGCGCTCCATACCGGTTGGCCGTCGCGCGCGTCGAACAGGTCGATGCGCACCACCATGACTTCGACTTCATAGGTGCGCACGATCGGCACGCTGCCATAGGCGCCATAGCCATTGCGATAACCGCCATAGCCGATGCTGCCGTAGGGGTACGGGCCGTAGTAGGGGTCGTAATAGTCGTAGTCACGCACCTGGCGCAGGCGACGCTCCAGACGGATGTCGGCGCTTACCAGAAGGTCCGCGGCATTGCCGCGTGCAGGACGCAAACCATGCTGGTCGAGGGCGCTGCTGACCGCCTCGGCCAGTTGCGCAGGGTCGGCGTTGGCATTGGCACTTGGCGGCTGGCCGTCGCGCCAGCGCCAGCTGCGATAGCGGCCGTAGTCGCGCGGCGGTGCAGGATAAGCGCTGGCATCGAAGGTGTTGGCTGCCTGGGCCGGTGCCGGCGGCAATGGCCGGCTACTGGCGACATAAGGGTTGCTGCCCTGGCAGGCAGCCAGGGTCAGGGTGAGCAATGCCAGGCAGAGTTGCGGGTACGGCATGGGGTCCTCCCGGCAAGCGGGTCAATGCGGTCGGCAGATCCAGTGCAGATAGCGGCCAAGCCCAGCGAAGCTGGGGTGGCGGCGGTGTGCGAGCTCCATCTCCAGTAGGTCGAGCAGCTCGGCCTTGGCCTGGAAGTCCTTGGGCATGTAGTCATGGAACACCCGCACGCCACTTTCACTTTCGACTTGCCACATGGGTTCAAGTTGCGCCTTGAGCTCCCTTGGATCAAGCGGTTTCTGCGGAGTCAGGCTCTGGCTTTCACCCGCTAGGCGGTTGCTGCGCAACTTGCGGAAATGGCCTTTGAGCAGGTTGCGGTAGACCAGCGCGTCGCGGTTATAGAACGCCAAGGACAACCAGCCGCCAGGAGCGGTCAACTGGTGCAGCACCGGCAGGATGCTCTCGGGTTCGGCCAGCCATTCCAGCACGGCGTGGCACAGCACAAGGTCGAACGGCTCGGTCAGCTGGCCGAGCAGGTCCTGCCAGGGCGCCTGGATGAAGGTGGCTGCCTGGCCGGCCTCGGCAAAGCGGGCGCGGGCACCGTCGAGCATGGGCGCGGCGGGTTCGGCGAGGGTCAGGTGGTGGCCGCGTTCGGCCAGCCACAGGGCCATGTGGCCCAAGCCTGCGCCGATGTCCAGCACGCGCAAGGGACGGTCGGGTAGGGCTTCGGCGAGGTCGGCCTGAAGGACCGCGAGGCGGATCGCGCCTTTGGCGCCGCCATAGATCTTCTCGGCGAAACGGGTGGCCAATTCATCGAAATGACGGTCGTTCATTTGGCGAAGCGCCTCTCGCTGTCAGCCAGCTTGGCACACACCACTTCGTTCATGTCCAGCCCCAGTTCGCTGCACAGCAGCAACAGGTAGAGGACGATATCGCCCACTTCCTGGCCGGCGTGGGCGAGTTTTTCAGGGGGAAGCTGGCGCGACTGATCCTCGGTCAGCCATTGGAAGATCTCCACCAGTTCAGCCATTTCGACACTGGCCGCCATGGCCAGGTTCTTGGGGCTGTGGAAGCCGCGCCAGTCGTTGGTGTCGCGGATCCGGTGCAGGCGTTCAGTCAGTTCTTGCAGGTTCATTGGGCTCTCCTAATGGCGCATAGCTTCGGATGAGCCTGGCTGCAAAGCAAGCGCCTCGGGCTGCATGGCAGCCCCAGGGCTAGAGCGGGGACCAGCGCCCGAGCATGTGCACCAGCGCCCCATGCCCCTCCAGGCGCAACACGCCTTCCGGCCCGGCTTCGCTGGCACTGAGCACCACCTCCGAAGGCAAGCGCACGGGTTTGTGGAAATCCACCGCGAAGGCATAGCCGCTGGCCGGCAGATGGCCGCGCAAGGCGGCCATCGCCATGGCCTTGGTCCACATGCCATGGGCGATGGCGGTGGGGAAGCCGAACAGGCGGGCGCTGGAGGCGCTCAGGTGGATCGGATTGTAGTCGCCGCACACCTTGGCGTAGCGCCGGCCAATATCACTGTCGGCGTACCACCGGGTGACCTCCGGCAGGTTGCCGGGTTCGACGGTCTGCACCTCGTCCCCCTGGCCTTCCAAACGCAGGCCGCGCACCAGCATCCGGCTGGTTTCCCGCCAGAGCAGACCCAGCCCATCCTCGGCCTCGGTGACCAGATCGAAGGTGCCGCCTTTGGCGTGGGGCTGCAGGTTGTCGGCGTAGACCGCAAAGCGCAGGCCAT
Source organism: Pseudomonas guariconensis (assembly GCF_040822035.1). Lineage (NCBI taxonomy): Bacteria > Pseudomonadati > Pseudomonadota > Gammaproteobacteria > Pseudomonadales > Pseudomonadaceae > Pseudomonas > Pseudomonas guariconensis. Next base: position 695,346 of record NZ_CP162012.1, read on the forward strand.
CGATACCGCCCAGCGGACGATGGACCTGGATTTCGTTGTGCAGGTGGACCAAACCGAGCAGCGGGAAAGGGAAGCGATGGGCCGTGAGCAACTGGAGCTGCAGGGTGAAGGCCATGATGTGGGGATAGGTCGGCGGCAGGCGGCCGTGGTCGGCGAAATGGCACAGTCGGCGATAGGCCGCCAGGTTGTCGGGCTGAACCCGCAGGAAACAGCGCAGGCCGGCCTCGGGCAATCGGTCGCCGCTGATACCGCGTTTGCGCAACGCCCGCAGGTAAAGGCTGGCGCGTGCGTCGGGGTTGTGCAGGTCGTGCCATGAACGCGTCATTGTCATGCCCCCATCAGTGCCTGGCCGCAGACCCGCAGGACTTGGCCATTGACCGCGCCCGTGCCGGGCTGGCTGAGCCAGGCGATGGCCTCGGCGACGTCCTGTGGCACGCCGCCCTGGCCCAGCGAACTCAGGCGTCGTCCGGCTTCGCGCAGGCCCATGGGCATGGCGGCGGTCATGTGGGTTTCGATAAAGCCTGGGGCCACGGCATTGATGCTGGCGCCCTGCTTGGCCAGCTTGGGTGCCCAGGCTTGGGCGAAGCCGATCAGGCCGGCCTTGCTCGCTGCGTAATTGGACTGCCCGCGATTGCCGCCGATGCCGCTGACCGAGGCGAGCAGGGTGATGCGCGCCCCGTCGTGAAGCTTGCCGGCGTCGAACAACGCTTGGGTCAGGACTTGCGGGGCCTTGAGGTTCACGGCCAGCACCGCGTCCCAATATTCGGGCGTCATGTTGGCCAGGGTCTTGTCGCGGGTGATGCCGGCGTTGTGCACCAGGATGTCGAGGCCGTCGGGCAGGGCTTCGACCAGCTTGGCTGGGGCATCGCTGGCGCAGATGTCCAGGGCCAGGGCCTCGCCACCCAGGCGGGCGGCAAGGGCGTCGAGGTCTTTTTGTGCCTGTGGAACATCCAGCAGGATGACGTCCGCGCCATCGCGGGCCAGGGTCTCGGCGATGGCTGCGCCAATCCCTCGGGCGGCACCGGTCACCAGGGCGCGGCGGCCGGCCAGCGGGCGGGTCCAGTCCTCGACGTGGTTGGCGCAAGGGCCCAGGCGCAGAACTTGGCCGCTGATGAAGGCACTGCGGGGCGACAGGAAGAAGCGCAAGGCGCCTTCGAGCTGGTCTTCGGCGGCCTTGTCGACATACAGCAACTGCACGGTGGCACCGTCGCGCAGTTCCTTGCCCAGTGAACGGCTGAAGCCTTCCAGGGCGCGCTGGGCCACGCTGGCCTGCGGGTCGTCGAGGCTTTCGGGCGCGCGCCCGAGGATCACCACATGGGCGCAGCGGGCCAAGCTGCGCAGCAGCGGCTGGAAGAACTCACGCAATTGGCGCAAATCGTCGCTGTCGGCCAGATGGCTGGCATCGAATACCACGGCCTTGAGCTTCGGCCCCAGGCCGGCGACCCAGGTCTGCGCCTGCAGCCCTTCGCCGTTGAAGCTGTAGAGGGTGTCGGTCAGGCGTGGAGCGATGGCCTCCACCTGGACTGCCAGGGGCCCACCTCCGAGCACCAGGGCACCCTCCACGGGACGCAGGCGCCCTGCCTGCCATCGCTCCAGCGGCGCCGGACGGGGCAGGCCCAAGGCATCGACGAGGCGTCGGCCAAGGTTGGAGTTGGCAAAGCCGAGATAGCGGTCGCTCATGTGCGGGTCTCCCAGGGGACAAGCTTGCAAGTGTGGACCAAGTTTGTGTCGAGGTCGTTCGACTGCGGTAAAAACACCTAGTCTGTACGGATCAAATTGTTTCAGAAGGAACATGCGCCATGGTTTCACCCCGCCGCGTCGCGATCCTGGGCGCCAACCGAATACCGTTTGCCCGCTCCAACGGCGTCTATGCCAAGGCTAGCAACCAGGCGATGCTCACCGCCGCGCTCGAGGGCCTCATTGAGCGCTGCCATCTGCATGGCTTGCGCCTGGGCGAGGTGGCCGCGGGCGCGGTGGTCAAACATGCCCGCGACATGAGCCTGACCCGCGAGAGCGTGCTGGGCTCACGACTTTCGGCACAGACACCGGCCTATGACCTTCAGCTGGCCTGTGGCACGGGCCTGGAGGTGGCGCTGCTGTCGGCCAACAAGATTGCCCTCGGGCAGATCGACTGTGCCATCGCCGGCGGCGTGGACACCGCCTCGGACGCCCCGATCGCCGTCAGCCCGGGCCTGCGGCGCATCCTGTTGCAGGCCAACAGCGCCAGAACCTGGCCCGAGCGGCTCAAGCCGTTCCTCAAGCTGCGTCCCAGGCACTTTCTACCTGAACTGCCGCGTATCGAAGAGGCGCGCACGGGGCTGTCGATGGGCGAGCATTGCGAGCGCATGGCGCAGACCTGGCAGATTGGTCGTGCCGAGCAGGACGAGCTGGCCCTGCTCAGTCATCAACGTCTGCTGGCCTCGTTCGATGAGGGCTGGCATGAGGACCTGCTCACGCCTTACCTGGGCCTGGCTAGGGACAACAACCTGCGTGCGGACCTGACCTTGGAGCAGTTGGCCAAGCTCAAGCCCGCGTTCGACCGCAGCGGGCAGGGCACCCTGACGGCCGGCAACTCCACACCGCTGACCGATGGCGCATCACTGGTATTGCTGGGCACCGAAGAATGGGCCAGGGAGCACGACTTGCCTGTGCTGGCGTATGTGGTGGATGGCGAGACCGCTGCAGTGGATTTCGTCACCGGTCACGAAGGGCTGTTGATGGCGCCTGTCTACGCGGTACCTCGGTTGTTGGCGCGTAATGGGCTGACCCTGCAGGATTTCGACTACTACGAGATTCACGAGGCCTTCGCCGCCCAGGTGCTGTGCACGCTCAAGGCCTGGGAGGATGAGGAGTACTGCCGCACGCGCCTGGGCCTTGCGCAGCCGTTGGGCGCCATCGATCGCAGCAAGCTCAATGTCAAAGGCAGCTCCCTGGCGACAGGGCATCCGTTCGCGGCTACCGGCGGGCGCATCCTGGCGAACATGGCCAAGTTGCTGGCCACGGCCGGTAAGGGCCGAGGACTGATCTCCATTTGCGCGGCGGGAGGGCAGGGGGTGACGATGATCGTCGAGCGGTGAGGGGCGGCTGGGGCTGCCGTGCAGCCCATCGCAGGCTGTCGCCAGCTCCCACTGGCGCAGTAGCCGATGAACCCTGGCTGTTAGGCTCCGTTGGGCTCCACGCCTGGGCGTTGCAGTTCTAGCGCCCGCAGGTCGTGGCCCGTTCGCGGGCAATCGGAGGTGAAACCGCTGCTCCGATTGACCCGCTAAGGGCATGACTCAGGTACGGAACCTGCGCACCAGTGCATCCAGCTCATTGGACAGCCCCGCCAGGCTCTCGGAGTCCTGACGTGCGGCCTGGGCCAGCTCGGCCACCAACTGTGCATCGCCGTGGATCTGGCTGATGTGGCGGTTGATGTCCTCGGCCACCTGATGTTGCTCTTCGGCGGCAGTGGCGATCTGAGTGTTCATGTCGCGAATGATGTCCACCGACTCGCGGATCTGCCCGAAACTGTCACGCGCCAGGCCAATGCGGCTGACCGACTGCTGCGAGACCTCGAGGCTTGCGTGCATCTGCTCTGCGACCTCGGCGGTGCGCGAGGCGAGGTTGCCCAGCAGGCCGTCGATCTCGGCAGTGGAATCGGCGGTGCGCTTAGCCAAGGCGCGGACTTCGTCGGCGACCACGGCAAAGCCACGGCCTTGCTCGCCGGCGCGGGCGGCTTCGATGGCGGCGTTCAGGGCCAGCAGGTTGGTCTGTTCAGCGATCGAACGGATGGTGCCGAGAATCGACTGGATGGCATTGCTGTCGCGTTCCAGTTGCTGGATCGACTGGGCCGACTGCTCGATCTCCTGGCTCAGGCGGTCCACGCTTTGCACCGCCGCGTCGATCTGCTGCTGGCCTTCGCGGGCCTGCTGCTGGCCGCTGTCGGCCGACTGCGCGGCCTGGCTGCAGGAGCGGGCCACTTCGTTGGCGGTGGCGACCATTTCGTGGAAGGCGGTGGAAACCATGTCCACCGACTCGCGTTGGCGGCTGGCCGCTTCGCTCATGTCGCTGGAGACGCGGGTCGAGCTGCTGGAGGTATGCAGGATCTGCCCGGCGGCGGCGCCGATGTGCTGGATCAAACTGCGGATGGCGCCGAGGAACTGGTTGAACCAGTTGGCCAGTTGCGCGGTTTCGTCGCGGCCGTGGATCTCCAGGCTGCGGGTCAGGTCGCCTTCGCCCTGGGCGATGTCTTCCAGGCCGCTGCTGACGCTATTGATCGGCCGCACGATGAGTTTGGCGAAGGCCGCGCCGACCCCTGCGAACAGCAAGGCCAGGACCAGGGCGATGGTGCCGATCACCCAGGTCAGGCGGGTGGTGGTCTGCATGACTTCGTCGTGGCGGATCAGGCCGATGAAGGTCCAGCCCGTCTGGGCGTCGGGATAGATGTTGGCCATGTAGCGTTCGCCGCCCAGCTCTACTTCGACCAGGCCCTTGTCGGCCTTGGCCAGGGTGGCATAGCCGTCGCCGAAGCTGTCCAGTTGCTTGAAGTTGTGGTTGGGGTCGCGCGGGTCGACGATCACGTTGCCGTTTTTCTCGACCAACATCAGGTAGCCGGTTTCGCCCAGCTTGATCTGCTTGAGCAGATCAGTCAGCCCATTGAGCGACACATCGATACTCACGACGCCGCCCAGGCTGCCCAGTGCGTTGCCCACCGCGCGTACCACACTGATCTGCACCACGTCGCCGGATGCCCAGTAGTAAGGTGCAGTGCGCAAGGTCTTGCCGGGGTTGGCCAGGGCCAGCTGGTACCAGGGGCGCTGGCGGGGGTCGTAGTTGGCGAAGGTGTCGTCGTTCGGCCAGCCGACGTAGCCGCCGTCGCTCACGCCGTAGGAGATGTAGGCATAGCTGGGATGGGCCTCGGCCAGGCGGGTCATGAACTCGAAGACTTGTTTGTCCTGCTCGCCCAGCTCCCGGGTCGGGTTGGCGGTCAGGTACTTGTTCAGGTTGTTGCCGGTCGCTGCGACCACCGGTTGCGCCGCAATGTAGTTCACGTTCTGCTCGATGCCCTGGAAGAACAGGTTCATCGCATTGCCGACTTGGCGGATTTCCCGGCTGCTGTTGCCGAGGAAGTCTTCACGGGCTTCACTGCGCAGGTTGAGCACCACCAAGGTGGCCACGAGGACGATGGGCAGGCCCGCGATAATGGCGAAGGCCCAGGTCAGTTTTTGCTTGATGTTCATCCACGATCCCCGATTGTTTTTATCGATACCTGAGGCAGGTGTCTTAGACATCGGCAGCATTCGGCTTTTTTGTAGGGGAGTGCCCAGATTTATTAGCCAAAATCGTGTTTTGTGACCGATCGGTCATGATTTGCGCCCAGCCTGCAGCAGCGACCTAGGGCCGCTCCTGCAGAGCAGGATCAGGCGCAGCAGCTCTTGCCGTTGGCCAGGTCCTTGAGGATCGGGCAGTCCGGACGGTCATTGCCCTGACAGTGGGCAGCCAGGTCGCTGAGCGTGTCACGCAGACTGACCAGTTCCTCGATCCGCTTGTTCAGCGCCTCGATGTGTTGCATCGCCAGGGCTTTGACGTCTGCGCTGGCGCGCTGGCGGTCCTGCCAGAGGGTCAGCAGCTTGGCCACCTCCTCCAGGGAAAACCCCAGGTCACGCGAGCGCTTGATGAACGCCAGGGTGTGCAGATCGTCCTGTTGGTACAGGCGATAGCCACTGTCGCTGCGCACGGCCGGCTTGAGCAGGCCGATGGACTCGTAGTAACGGATCATCTTGGTGCTGAGCCCGCTGCTGCGGGCGGCCTGGCCGATGTTCATGGATGCTCCTGCGCGTTGTCGGTGGGCTTCCAGGTCTTGAGCCACAGAGCGTTGCTCACCACGCTGACACTCGACAAGGCCATGGCGGCGCCGGCCAGCACGGGGTTGAGCAGGCCGAACGCGGCCAGTGGAATGCCGATCAGGTTGTAGATGAAGGCCCAGAACAGGTTCTGGCGGATCTTGGCGTAGGTCTTGCGGCTGATCTCCAGCGCCGCAGGCACCAGGCGCGGATCGCCGCGCATGAGGGTGATGCCGGCGGCTTGCATGGCCACGTCGGTGCCGCCACCCATGGCGATACCGATGTCGGCAGCCGCCAGGGCCGGAGCGTCGTTGATGCCATCGCCGACCATCGCCACCACCCCGTCGCGCTTGAGCGCGGCCACGGTGGCGGCTTTGTCTGCGGGCAGCACTTCGGCATGGACATCATCGATCCCAAGAGCATCGGCCACGACCTTGGCGCTGCCCCGATTGTCGCCGGTCAGCAGGTGGCTGCTGATGTGTTGCGCATGCAAGGCTTCGATAGCGTGTCCGGCACCGGGCTTGAGGCTGTCACCGAAGGCGAACAGGCCCAGCACCCGCTGTTGCGGTTGGCGTTCGATCAGCCACGACAGCGTGCGGCCCTCGGCCTCCCAGGCTTGGGCCTGGGTGGCGAGTTCGCCAGGCGACAGGGTGCTTTCATCGAGCAGGCGGCGGTTGCCCAGGGCCAGTTCGCGCTCGCCGACACGCCCGGCGATGCCACGGCCGGTGAGCGATTGGCTGTCGGCCACTTGCGGCACGTCCAGGCCCTGTTCGGCACAGGCATCGAGCACGGCCTTGGCCAAGGGATGTTCGCTGCCGCGTTGCAAGGCACCGGCCAGCTGGAACAGTTCGCCGGTGTCGCCGTGGAGGGCTTGGCTATGGACCACGCGAGGGCTTCCTGAGGTCAGAGTGCCGGTCTTGTCGAACACCACGCGATTGACCGCGTGGGCGCGCTCCAGCGCCTCGGCATCCTTGATGAGGATGCCATGGCGGGCGGCGACACCGGTGCCTGCCATGATCGCCGCAGGCGTGGCCAGGCCTAGGGCACAGGGGCAAGCGATGACCAGCACGGCGACGGCATTGATCAGCGCGGTTTCCAGCGGCGCACCGGCCAGCCACCAGCCAATCAAGGTGATCAAGGCGATCACCAGCACCGCCGGAACGAATACCTGGCTGACCCGATCCACCAGCTTCTGGATCGGCGCTTTGGCCGCCTGGGCATCTTCGACCAGACGGATGATCCGGGCCAGCACGGTTTCGGTGCCCAGCGCCTGGGTACGGATCAACAGGCGGCCTTCGCCGTTGATCGCGCCGCCGGTGACGGCGTCGCCCGGCTGCTTGGGCACCGGCAGGCTCTCGCCGCTGATCAGGGCTTCATCGGCATGGCTGCTACCTTCGAGCACCTCGCCGTCGACCGGGAATCGCTCGCCAGGTTTGACCAGCACCAGATCCCCCAGGCGCAACTGGTTGATGGGCACGTCTTCCTCTCGGCCGTCGACCACCCGCACGGCCCGGTCCGGGCGCAGGGCTTCCAGGGCTCGGATGGCGCTGGCAGTCTGGCGTTTGGCGCGGCTTTCCAGGTACTTACCCAGCAACACCAGAGCGATCACCACCGCCGAGGCCTCGAAATACAGGTGTGGCTGCATGCCTGACGGGGCCTGGGCCCACTGGTACAGGCTCAGGCCATAGCCCGCGCTGGTACCCAGGGCCACCAGCAGGTCCATGTTGCCGGCACCAGCGCGCACGGCTTTCCAGGCAGCCACATAGAAGCGCGCGCCGAGGATGAACTGGACAGGCGTGGCCAGCAGGAACTGCACCCAGGCCGGGAGCATCCAGTGCAGACCGAAGGGTTGCACAATCATGGGCAGTACCAAGGGCAGCGCCAGCAACAGTGCGGCACCGACGGCCAGGCGCTCGTTGCGTAGGCGACGCTGGGCGTCGGCCTGGTCGTCACGTGCGGCCTGGGGCAGGCTGGCGCTATAGCCTGCCTTTTGCACGGCATCGATCAGTAGGGTGTCGTCGAGCCCCTGGAGGACTTCGAGGTGGGCGCGTTCGCTGGCTAGGTTGACGTTGACCTGCTCGACCCCCGGCACTTTGGCGAGGGCGCGTTCGACCCGGCCCACGCAACTGGCGCAGGTCATGCCGACGATCTGCAGTTCGAGAGTGCGGGTGGGAACGCCATAACCGGCCTCTCGAACTGCGTCGACGAGGGCGGGAAGGCTGTCGGCCGGGGCCTGGACCCTGGCCTGTTCGGTGGCGAGATTGACGCTGACCTGTTCAGCGCCGGTGACCTTGCGCAGTGCGCGCTCTACCCGGCCAGCACAGCTGGCGCAGGTCATGCCGGAGATCGGCAGGTCGAACGTGGTGGATGCGGACATGGCTCTCCTCCTTGGACAGGCCTTCAGCATCAACCTTGCCACACGGGGAAGGTCAATACCCCAAGCCGGCCCTCTTCAACTGCAGCCCATTGGCACCCATGGCGATGCGGTATTTGCTGATCTGTCCGGCCTGTAGGCTCAGGCGTGTGCTGCGTTGGTCTTCGATACCGGGCGCGCAGCCGGGCACCTGTCCTGGCAACAGGCGCAGGCGGACGTCCACCGGGCCGGGTGGCAAATTGAAGGAGGTGGACTGCTCCTGGAACAGACGCCCGGAGAGCTGGTCGTTGAGGTAGATGCCGATCTCGCAACTGGTGGCCACTTCCAGGCGTTCCCGGGAAATGATCAGCACGCTGTAGTCCGAGTTGCCTTCGGCGCTGGCTGGCGGCACCGCGGCCAGTGTGCCGAGCAATCCAACCAGGCCCAATGCTGCCCTGAACATGAAGAATCTCCTGCTTGCCAAATCGTCAAAGGCGCAGCTTGGCCGAGCCGCGCGCGGATTTCCAGCCCGGCCGGTCAACGCAATACTTGACCTTGCCATGATGGTAAGGACGAGACTGCGAAAAACCCCTGAAGGAGACACCCGATGCAAGTGTTCAATGTTCAAGGCATGACCTGCGGCCATTGCGTGAAGGCGGTAACCCGAGCGGTGCAGGCACAGGATGCGGCTGCCCAGGTGCAGGTCGATCTGCCGAGCCAGCAAGTGCGCGTACAGAGCCAGTTGGCTGCCGAGCAGATCCTGGCGGCGATTCGTGAGGAAGGTTACCAGGCTGAGCAAGCCTGATCGTCCGGGGGTGCATGGCGCCCCCATTTATTACAAAGGTTTTCAAGCTGATCGGGCCCAGTGCAGGTAGACTGACGCACTTGCTTAGCCAGCTATGGATTCCCGATGAACCTGCGAATAGTGTTGATCCTGGGCGCCCTCAGTGCGTTCGGGCCCCTGGCGATCGACTTCTACCTGCCCGCTTTCCCCGCCATGGCGCAAGCCTTCGGCACCGACGAAAAGCACGTCCAGACCACACTGGCGGCCTACTTCCTCGGCCTGTCGCTCGGCCAGTTGGCCTATGGCCCGGTGGCCGATCGCTTCGGCCGACGTACGCCGCTGCTGTTCGGCATCACTCTGTTCACCCTGGCTTCCCTGGCTTGTGCCTATGCACCGAACCTCCAGACGCTGGTGCTGGCGCGTTTCGTCCAGGCCCTGGGCGGTTGCGCGGGGATGGTACTGTCGCGGGCCATTGTCAGCGACAAGTGCGACCCGGTGGCCTCGGCCAAGGTGTTCTCGCAGTTGATGCTGGTGATGGGGCTGGCGCCGATCCTGGCACCGATGCTAGGTGGGGTGCTGGTCAATGTGTCGGGCTGGCAGTCGATTTTCCTGGCCTTGAGCCTGTTCAGTGCGGCTTGTCTGCTCGCGGTGAGCCTGGGGCTGCCGGAAAGCCTGCCGCCGGACATGCCTCGCCAACCGCTGTCCGGTGCCTTGCGCCAGTACTTGCGTTTGCTCGGTGATCGGGTGTTCCTGGGGCACGCTCTGACCGGTGGAATCGCCATTGCCGGTATGTTCGCCTACATCGCCGGCTCTCCCTTCGTGTTCATCAAGCTGTATGGCGTTCCCGCCGAGCACTATGGCTGGCTGTTCGGCACCAATGCCGCAGGCTTCATCCTCATGGCCCAGGTCAATGCGCGTCTGCTGGCCACGCGCGGCCCGGCATTCCTGTTGGCGCGGGCGGTGTGGTTGTACCTACTGGCGGGCTTGGCGCTGCTGTGCGTCGCGGCGTTGCGGCCGGAGTCGTTGTGGCCACTGCTGGTGCCGTTGTTCCTGTGCATCGCAAGCCTGGGCTGCATCATCCCCAACGCATCGGCGTGCGCCATGAGCGGTCAAGGCGCCAGGGCCGGTAGTGCCTCGGCCTTGATGGGCTGCGCGCAGTTCAGCGTCGCTGCCGGCGCGGCAGCGCTGGTGGGCGTGCTGCACGATGGCAGTGCGGTGCCCATGGCCTTGGTGATCAGCTTGTGTGGCGTGCTGGTCGTCAGTGTCGCGATGTTGACTCGGCGCTTGCAGGCCAGGCGTCCCGCATGAGGGGGTGAGGCGCCTGCAGGCGACTTTCCAGCGTGGCAACGAACGAGCGAGCTTCGGCTTCGCTGCGGAAACTCACCACATGCTGATCGAGCCGGACTTGCCACGGGCAGTTGGGGTTGCGGTTCGAAGCACTGACGACAATCTTCATCGCGGCATACCTCCAATGGGCGGGAGCCGATGCAGTTTAGCGCTGCCACTTGCGGGTGCCATGGCTTGGTACAGGCCTTCGGACTGACGGTCGTGCCTCTGGTCGGAGGGATGCCCGGTCGGTTCGGGCAATGTTCAGTAGCATGTGGAAGCTTCGCTTTGGCCTGCCGTACATGAGGAAGGTTTGCGTCGGTATTGTTTCCTGCATTGAGCTGAGACTGTCGGCCTCTGTGGGACCGCGTGCTCGCTGTCATGGGGCCACCGGTTACATGGCGCTCTGGCCGAAGCCTGGCGCAACGCCGCAAGCCTGGCCGAGGGTGATACCCCCCAATGCTGTTCTGCTCTGTGGACGCCGGCTGCCGGCGCAGGCGCAAGGCCTGTAGCGACTTATACTGGCTAGCCCGGCCAGTACCAGCGAGAGAGATTTCCCTGCTAGGGAACGGCAAGAGACTGCGTCGATTCGAGCGCGACCGGAGCGCCTTGCGTCGTTTGCGGGCTCCGGCGTATCCGTTCCTGCCAGTTCCGGCAGAGGTGCCACGCTGGCGGTTGGCCGATAGGAACCGACGTGATCATGCAGGGAGTTGGAAATGAAAGCAGTCAGCAGTATCGCCCAGATCGCCGGCCTGATGGCCGACCCCAAGCGCAGCGCCATGTTATGGGCATTGATCGACGGGGTCCCTCGCCCTGCCGATGAGTTGGCCCTGATGACCGGCCTGACCTCGTCGTCCGCCTGTGCGCACCTGTCGCTGTTGTCGTCGGCGGGCCTGCTCAGGCTGGAGTCACGTGGCCGCAAGCGGTATTTCCGTCTCGCCACGCCGCAGGTGGGAGCGGCGGTGGAAGCCTTGGCCAGTGTGCATCTCGAAAGCCGCGGGCAAGGAAACACACAAGCCACACCTTTGCAGGTGCCCATGTCCATGCGTCGGGCGCGCCGCTGTGGCGACCATCTCGGGGGAGAGCTGGCGGCCGATCTGCTGCATCGGCTGATCGTAGCCGGGTGGCTGGAAGGCACCCAGCAGCAGCCGAGGGTCAGCCTCGAAGGCCGGGCCCAATTGGCCGCTGTCGGGGTTTACACCGAGGCGTTGGCATCCGGTCAGAAGAACGGCTGCATGATTTGTCACTGCAATGAATGGAGCGATCAGGGGCCGCACCTGGGAGGCAGCCTGGGCCACGCTTTGTTCAGGCTGTTCCTGCAATCGGGTTGGCTGTGCGAACAGGAAGGCTCGCGGGCGTTGCAGATCTCTCCACTGGGCGTCCAGCAGATCAACCGTATCGCCCGCATGCCAGCCTTGCAGGTTGGCTAGGGGCTAGCCCGGGCGGGCCAGCCAGAGGGGCAAGCTATCGAACCAGGCGGGCGTCCAGGCTGTTTTGCGCCAGGCGTCGGGCTTGATCCTGGGTCATGCCCAAGTGGGTGTGCAAGGCATGGAAGTTCTCGGTGATATAGCCACCAAAGTAGGCCGGATCATCGGAGTTCACCGTCACCTTCACGCCACGCTCGAGCATGTCGAGAATGTTGTGCTGACCCATGTGCTCGAACACACATAACTTGGTATTCGACAGCGGGCACACTGTCAGCGGGATCTGCTCGTCGATGATGCGCTGCATCAGCCGTTCGTCTTCGATGGCGCGTACACCATGATCGATGCGTTGGACCTTCAGCAGGTCGAGGGCTTCCCAGATGTACTCGGGCGGGCCTTCCTCACCGGCATGGGCGACGGTCAGGAAGCCTTCGCTGCGGGCGCGGTCGAAGACGCGCTGGAACTTGCTCGGCGGATGGCCTTTTTCCGAACTGTCCAGGCCCACGGCGATGAAAGCATCACGCCAGGGCAGCGCCTGGTCGAGGGTCTGTTGTGCTTGCTCTTCGCTGAGGTGGCGCAGGAAGCTCAGGATCAGGCCGCTGCCGATGCCCAGCTGTTCGCGGCCATCCTTGAGGGCCTGGCTGATGCCATTGAGCACCACTTCGAAGGGGATGCCCCGATCGGTGTGGGTCTGCGGGTCGAAAAAGGGTTCGGTATGCACCACGTTCTGGGCTTTGCAACGTTGCAGGTAGGCCCAGGTCAGGTCGTAGAAGTCCTGCTCGGTTCGCAGTACATCGGCACCTTGGTAATAAAGGTCGAGAAATTCCTGCAGGTTGTTGAAGGCATAGGCGCTGCGCAGGGTTTCCACATCGGCCCAGGGCAGGGCGATCCTGTTGCGTTCGGCCAGGGCGAACAGCAGTTCCGGCTCCAGCGAGCCCTCCAGGTGCATGTGCAGTTCGGCCTTGGGCAAGGCGTTGAGCCAGTCATACATAGGTGTAGTCTCGATCAGGTACGGTTCGCGCCATTCTACAGGGCGTGCGCGGCAACTGCGCAGCCCGCTCATGACACAAGGCCGCCCCAAGGATCCCGTGTGGGCCCGTGGGGCTGCCTTGTGTCATGACGAGGCTGAGGGCTTCTGCCTCCGTGCAGGATCAGCCGGCGATCAGCTGGGCGGCAGCTTGGCGGTGGTCAGCAATCAGGCCTTGTACATCTAGGCCCTCGATCTGCCCGTCGATGACGCGCCATTGGCCTGCGACCATGACCCGGTCGGCGCGGTCGGCACCACACAGCAGCAGCGCCGAGAGTGGATCGTGGCTACCGGAGAAGCGCAGCTCGTCGAGCTTGAACAGCGCCAGATCTGCCTGCTTGCCGACGGCCAGCTCGCCAATGTCGCTACGTCCCAGCAGACGTGCCGAGCCTCGGGTCGCCCAGCCCAGGGCTCGCTCGGGGGTGATCTGCTCGGCGCCATAGCGCAGGCGCTGCAGGTACAGGGCCTGACGGGCTTCGAGGATCACGTTCGAAGCATCGTTGGAGGCCGAACCGTCGACGCCGAGGCCAACCGGTGCGCCGGCGGCTTCCAGTTCCACGGTCGGGCAGATGCCGGAAGCCAGGCGCATGTTCGAGCTCGGGCAATGGCAGATGCCGGTGCCGGCCTCGCCCAGGCGGGCAATTTCCTCGTTGTTGAAGTGAATGCCATGGGCGAGCCAAGTACGCGGGCCGAGCCAGCCAACGCTGTCCAGGTAATCGACGGTACGTAGGCCGAAGCGCTGCAGGCAGAAGTCCTCTTCATCGAGGGTTTCGGCCAGGTGGGTGTGCAGGCGCACGTCCAGCTCGTCGGCCAGGGCAGCGCTGGCGCGCATGATCTCGGGGGTCACCGAGAAGGGCGAACAGGGTGCCAGCGCGATCTGGATGCGTGCGCCATCGCCGCGCTCGTGGTAGCTGTGGATAAGTCGTTGGCTGTCGGCCAGGATCACTTCGCCCTGTTGCACGGTCTGCTGTGGCGGCAGGCCACCGTCGGCCTCTCCCAGGCTCATGGAGCCGCGGGTCAGCATGGCGCGCATGCCCAGCTTGCGCACGGCTTCGACTTGGACGTCGATGGCGTTGTCCAGGCCCTGTGGGAACAGGTAGTGATGGTCGGCGGCGGTGGTGCAGCCGGACAGCAGCAGCTCCGCCAGGGCGACCTGGCTGGCCAGCTCCAGCTTGGCTGGGGTGAGGCGTGCCCAGACCGGGTAGAGGGTTTTCAGCCAGGGAAACAGCGGCTGGTTGACCACCGGCCCCCAGGCGCGGGTGAGGGTCTGGTAGAAGTGATGATGGGTGTTGATCAGGCCTGGCAGCACTACGTGCTCACGGGCGTCGAAGGTCTGGTCGCAGGGCTTGCTGGGTGTTTCGCCAAGGGCGAGCAGTTCGGTGATGCGGCCATCTTCGATGACCAGGCCGCCACGGGCGTCGGTGCCGTTGGCAGTGAAGATGGCAAGGGGGGATTTCAACCAGGTACGGGTCGCAGGCATGGTGCCGGCTCCTCTGAAAGTGGGTTCAGGTTAGCCAGCTCAGTGTTGCCCTGTCTGCTGATCCAGGTTCGCCGTGGGCGAGGCTCGCAGTCTACTGCCTCGCCACACGGCTTTCAATTCACCAGACGAGCGCTTCACCTTTGTAATTGATAAAGCGCAGCCCTGCATTGCCGCTTTGCGCCTTGACCTGATCGAGCATGCCACGGGTACTGGTGAGCACATCGATTTCGGCATTTTCGCCGCCCATTTCGGTCTTCACCCAGCCCGGGTGCATGGCCAGAACGCACAGGTCCGGACGCTGCAACTCGACCACGAAGCTGTTGATCATCGAATTGAGTGCAGCCTTGCTGGCCTTGTACAGGCAGATCTCGCCACCATCGGGAATGGTCACGCTGCCCAGGATTGAGCTCATGAAGGCCAGCACGCCAGTGCCCTCCCGTACCTGGCCGGCCAGGCGACGGGCGACGCGAATCGGTGCCACGGCATTGGTCATGAACAGCTCGCCCAGCGCGGCGGTGCCTACTGTTTCCAGGTCTTGCGGCAGTGGGCCCATGACCCCGGCGTTGATGAACAGCAGATCCAGTACTTCACCCTGCAGGCGTTGACGCAGAGCATCGAGCTGGGCGGTGTCGTTCATTTCCAGGGTCTCGATGCGCACGCCAGGCACGGCGCGCAGGGCCTCGGCCTTTTGCGGGTCGCGTACGGTGGCGATGATGTTCCAGCCGTCCTCGTGCAGGCGTTGCACCAGGCCCAGGCCCAGCCCGCGGGAGGCGCCGATGATCAGGGCGGTTCTGGTAGTGGACATGAGGGGCTCCTTGATCTTTGAAAGTCGGGGTATTGAGGATAATTCAGCGAACCGAATGCTGCCCGGTCGTGACTTGAACAAAAAATGACCATTCGATAGAAGGCCCGTGAATCCGGGCGTTTGCCCCAGGGATGCACGGGTTATCCACAATCCCCTCCACATTATCTGTGAGCAAGGCAGCACGTGATTGCAGGTGCTTCAATCAGGGAAAGGGATCGCTGAATTGGGGATAACTTGCTGTTATTCAGGTGCTTGCGACGCTGTCATGAAAATGTGATCAAAATATGATCAATGCCCTGCAGGCCTTGTGGTGAAAGGGCTGTAATCAAATGCCCCAAGCTTATCCACAGGCGGACCCACAGTAGTTGTGAGCAACCGCAGTGCTTGGGTTACTCACAGGGCGCCAGGCGAATGCGTCCGCGGCTCAGATCCGCCAACTGTTGTTGCAGTGTCTGTAGATGCGCCTCGCCAACCGCAACCTGTAGGTCCACGCCGTTGGCAGTGAACTGTTCGTCCAATACCAGACCGTCGACTTCCGCCAGACGCAGCTTGAGTAGCGCCAGTTCACTGAAGGTACAACTGCAGTGGTACTCGCTGCGTTGGACAAGCAACCGCTTGGGCGCCTGTTGCAGGCATTTATTGGCCCCACCCCCGTAGGCCCGGGCCAAGCCGCCGGTGCCCAGCTGGATGCCGCCATACCAGCGGATCACCAGCACCACGACCTGGTCGCAGTCCTGCGCCTCGATGGCGGCCAGGATCGGCCGACCTGCAGTGCCACCGGGTTCACCGTCGTCGCTGCTGCGGTACTGGGCTCCGAGCTTCCAGGCCCAGCAGTTATGGGTCGCTGCCAGGTCGCTATGGCGTTCGATGAAGCTCATCGCCTCGGCGGCACTGGTGATCGGGCCGGCAAGGGTGATGAAGCGGCTCTTGCGGATTTCCTCGCGGAACTCGCAGAGGTCAAGCAGGGTAGAAGGCATAAGTCCGGGTCAGGCTGTGGGGGTGATGCCGCAGCCTTTGAGAATGATGTGGATAAGGTTGTTGCTGGCGTCTTCCATGTCCTGTTTGGTCAGGCGACTGCGCCCGGTGACCTGGCAGATCTGGGTCGCGAAGTCGGCGTAGTGCTGGGTGCTGCCCCAGAGCAGAAAGATCAGGTGGACCGGGTCGACGCGGTCCATCTTGCCAGCATCCATCCAGGCCTGGAACACCGCGGCACGGCCGCGGAACCATTCGCGGTAATCGGCGCTGAAATACTCGCTCAGGCAGTTTCCGCCACTGATGACTTCCATGGCGAAGATCCGCGAGGCCTGCGGGTTGCGTCGGGAAAACTCCATCTTCGTGCGGATGTAGTGGCTCAGCGCTTGGGCAGGGTCGTCCTCGACGCTCAAGGCGTTGAAGGTGCTGTCCCACAGCTCGATGATATTGCTGAGCACGGCGATGTACAGGCCAAGCTTGTTGGTGAAGTAATAATGCAGGTTCGCTTTGGGCAGGCCGGCCTTCTGGGCGATGGTGTTCATGCTGGTGCCCTTGAAACCATGGCGGGCGAACTCGTCTTCGGCGGCCTGGATGATGGCCTGCTCGTTCTTCTGGCGAATGCGGCCTGCGGGTTTGCCCGAGAGGGGCGGACGATGCGCGGGAACTTCAAGGGTCATGGACGATTCCGTACGAGTCTGTGGCAACGGCTGCCGGACAGATTACCTTCCTCTGAGCACCTGACAAGCATTAGCGGCAGAGTCAGGCATCAACGTGTCGCAGCCAGGCTTTCCAGGAAGCTTTCGAGCACAAGGTTTGGACGCCGCCCCTTGCGTGTGACCCAGCTAAGGCTCAGGTCATAGAAGCGCTCGAGGGGCTTGAGTGCACGCAGGCGCCCCTGCTGAACCCAGAACATCGCGTAGTGGTCAGGCAGATAGCCGATGTAACGCCCGGTGAGGATAAGAAACGCCATGCCTTCGCGGTCCGATGCACTCGCCGTGCAGTGCAGCGCCTGGTAATGCGCCTGGATATCGGCTGGCAGGCGAAAGGTCGGCGCGATGGCGTCCTGGCTGTTGAGGCGTTCGTCGTCGATCTGCTGATCATCTGCGTAGAACAGCGGGTGCCCGACGGCACAGTAGAGCAGCGAGCGTTCGCTGTACAAGGGTTGGTACTCCAGACCCGAAAGCGGGCTGGTCTGTGGCACCACGCCGACATGCAGGCTGCCGTCCAGTACGCCTTGCTCGACCTGGCTGGGGGCGATCATGCGGATCTGGATGCGTACATCGGGGCCACGGTCCTTGAGTTCTGCCAGGGCATGGGTAATGCGCATGTGCGGCAGAGTCACCAGGTTGTCGGTCAGGCCGATGTTCAGCTCGCCGCGCAGATGCTGGTGCAGGCCGTTGACCTCGGTGCGAAAGGTTTCCAGGGCGCTGAGCAGTTGCAGGGCCGAGTGATAAACCTCCCGGCCTTCCTCGGTCAGTGAGAAACCGGCGCGGCCCCGTTGGCACAGACGCAGGCCCAGGCGCTGCTCCAGGTCGTTCATCTGCTGGCTGATCGCCGAGCGGCCGATGCCAAGGACGTTCTCGGCGGCGGAAAAACCTCCGCATTCCACGACGCTGCGGTAGATCTTCAGCAGGCGGATATCGAAGTCGCTGACTTGGGCAAGGGGCTGTGGGCGTTTCACGGGAAGCCTTCAATGGAGTGAGTCAGGGGCGCAACCTTAACCAAACCCTGTGCATAAATCAGTCGGCGAGCTGCAACCGTTCATTGCATATCTGCCTGCCCAGGCCCCTGACGGACGGATACCGGCGTATCGACCAAGTAATTGATCAGTAGCGGGTTATTGGTATGTGTTGATCTTGTCGAGCTTAAGTTTAGCCTGCATGAATCTAAAGATTAGAAAAGCGGCATTTTTCTTACGTTAGTCCCATGACAACTTAGCTGCAACAACATCCATCGTTGCCTAATCGTCTTCCGAGGAACCGCCGATGAACATGCCCGCAACCGCCACCACCGGTATCGCAAGCCAGCTCAAGCTGGACGCCCACTGGATGCCCTACACCGCCAACCGCAACTTCCAGCGCGATCCACGCCTGATCGTGGCGGCCGAAGGCAACCACTTGGTCGATGACAAGGGCCGCAAGGTGTTCGATGCACTGTCTGGCCTGTGGACCTGTGGCGCTGGGCACACCCGCAAGGAAATCACCGAGGCCGTTTCGCGCCAGATGGGCGTGCTGGACTATTCGCCAGCCTTCCAGTTCGGCCACCCGCTGGCATTCCAGCTGGCAGAGAAAATCACTGAGCTGACCCCGGGCGATCTGAACCACGTCTTCTTCACCAACTCCGGTTCCGAGTGCTGCGACACCGCGCTGAAGATGGTGCGTGCCTACTGGCGCCTGAAAGGCCAGGCGACCAAGACCAAGATCATCGGCCGTGCCCGTGGCTATCACGGCGTGAACATTGCCGGTACCAGCCTCGGTGGCGTGAACGGCAACCGCAAGCTGTTCGGCCAATTGCTGGATGTCGACCACCTGCCTCATACCGTGCTGCCGGGCAACGCCTTCACTAAAGGCATGCCGGATGAGGGCGGTATCGCCCTGGCGGACGAGATGCTCAAGCTGATCGAGCTGCACGATGCCTCGAACATTGCCGCCGTGATCGTCGAACCGTTGGCTGGCTCGGCTGGCGTTCTGCCGCCACCGAAGGGCTATCTCAAGCGTCTGCGCGAGATCTGCACTCAGCACAACATTCTTTTGATTTTCGATGAAGTGATCACCGGCTTCGGTCGCATGGGCGCCATGACCGGCTCCGAAGCGTTCGGCGTGACCCCGGACCTGATGTGCATCGCCAAGCAGGTCACCAACGGCGCCATCCCGATGGGCGCGGTGATCGCCAGCAGCGAGATCTACCAGACCTTCATGAACCAGCCGACGCCGGAATACGCCGTGGAATTCCCTCACGGCTACACCTACTCGGCCCATCCTGTGGCCTGCGCTGCCGGTATCGCTGCGCTGGACTTGCTGCAGAAGGAAAACCTGGTGCAATCCGCAGCCGAGCTGGCGCCGCACTTCGAGAAAGTGCTGCACGGTATCAAGGGCACCAAGAACGTCGTCGACATCCGCAACTATGGACTGGCCGGCGCCATCCAGATCGCCGCCCGTGACGGCGATGCCATCGTGCGTCCGTACGAGGCTGCAATGAAACTGTGGAAAGCAGGCTTCTATGTCCGCTTCGGCGGCGACACGCTGCAGTTCGGCCCAACCTTCAACACCCAGCCGCAGGAACTGGATCGCCTGTTCGACGCGGTGGGCGAAGCCCTGAACCAGATCGACTGATTTCTTCCGACTCTGACGGCAGGCGCATGTTCATGCGCCTGCATCAACCTTCTTTATCTGGAGTTTTGCATGAGCATCGTTCAGCACCTGATCAACGGCGAGCTGGTTTCCAAGGGTGAGCGCACCGCCGATGTCTTCAACCCGTCCACCGGCGAGAGTTCCCGCAAGGTCGAACTGGCCAGCCGCGCAACCATTCAAGAAGCCATCGACGCAGCCAAGGCAGCCTTCCCGGCCTGGCGCAATATGCCGCCGGCCAAGCGTGCCCAAGTGATGTTTCGCTTCAAGCAACTGCTGGAGCAGAACGAAGCACGTATCTCGCAATTGATCAGCGAAGAGCACGGCAAGACCCTGGAAGACGCTGCGGGTGAGCTCAAGCGCGGTATCGAGAACGTCGAGTTCGCCTGCGCCGCACCCGAGCTGCTCAAGGGCGAATACAGCCGCAACGTAGGTCCGAACATCGACGCATGGTCCGACTTCCAGCCGCTGGGCATCGTTGCCGGTATCACCCCGTTCAACTTCCCGGCCATGGTGCCGCTGTGGATGTACCCGCTGGCCATCGTCTGTGGCAACGCCTTCATCCTCAAACCGTCCGAGCGTGACCCGAGCTCGACCCTGTTCATCGCCCAATTGCTGCATGAGGCCGGCCTGCCCAAAGGCATCCTGAATGTCGTCCATGGCGACAAGGAAGCGGTCGACGCATTGATTGAAGCGCCAGAGGTCAAGGCCTTGAGCTTCGTCGGTTCGACGCCGATCGCCGAATACATCTATGCCGAAGGCACCAAGCGCGGCAAGCGTGTCCAGGCTCTGGGCGGCGCCAAGAACCACGCGGTACTGATGCCCGACGCCGACCTGGACAACGCCGTCAGTGCGCTGATGGGGGCGGCTTATGGTTCTTGCGGCGAGCGCTGCATGGCCATCTCGGTTGCCGTGTGCGTGGGCGACCAGGTCGCCGATGCGCTGATCGCCAAGCTGGAGCCGCAGATCAAGGCGCTGAAGATCGGCGCCGGTACCTCCTGTGGCCTGGACATGGGCCCGCTGGTGACCGCGGCTGCCCGTGACAAAGTGGTTGGCTACATCGATGACGGTGTGGCGGCTGGTGCCAAGTTGGTCGTCGATGGGCGTGGTCTGCGCGTGACCGGCCATGAGGATGGCTATTTCGTGGGCGGCACCCTGTTCGACCACGTCACGCCAGAAATGCGCATCTATAAAGAAGAGATCTTCGGCCCTGTGCTGTGCGTGGTACGTGTGAAGAGCCTCGAAGAGGCCATGCAACTGATCAACGAGCATGAATATGGCAACGGCACCTGCATCTTCACCCGTGACGGTGAAGCGGCGCGCCTGTTCTGCGACGAGATCGAAGTCGGCATGGTAGGGGTGAACGTGCCGTTGCCGGTACCGGTTGCCTACCATAGCTTCGGTGGCTGGAAGCGTTCGCTGTTCGGCGATCTGCATGCTTATGGCCCGGATGGTGTGCGCTTCTATACCCGTCGCAAGGCTATCACCCAGCGTTGGCCACAACGTGCCAGCCATGAGGCTTCGCAGTTCGCGTTCCCAAGCCTGTAAGAGATAGAGCAAGCCCAAAAGCAAAACGGGGAGGCCGCCAGGCCACCCCGTTTTGCTTTTCAGCCGGATTAAGGTTTTTTGAAAATAAGTGTTGACGGGGTTTCGAATCCCCTTATAATGCGCCCCACTTCCGACGCATTCGAAACGCAAAACTCCTTGATAATCAACGGGTTGAACGCTTCAGGTAGTATCGGAAGGGCTTCGGTCTTCAGATCGGCAGCGGTTAAAAAGGCAGTTGACAGCAGGTTTTAACGCTGTATGATTCGCCTCCCCGCTACGAGAGATCGCAGCGAGTTAAGCGGTTGAAGTTGAACGGGTTTCTCGGAAAAACTTCAAAATAAACGCTTGACAGGCTTAGAGGAAAGCGTAGAATGCGCGGCCTCGGTTGAGCAAAGCGCTTAACCAACTCGCTCTTTAACAATCGAATCAAGCAATTCGTGTGGGTGCTTGTGAGTACGGACTGATCGTCGCCAAGATTATCAGCATCACAAGTGGCCATGCGAGAAATCACATAGTCATTTGAGATTGCTGAGCCAAGTTTAGGGTTTCTTAAAAACCCAAGCAGTATTGAACTGAAGAGTTTGATCATGGCTCAGATTGAACGCTGGCGGCAGGCCTAACACATGCAAGTCGAGCGGATGACGGGAGCTTGCTCCTTGATTCAGCGGCGGACGGGTGAGTAATGCCTAGGAATCTGCCTGGTAGTGGGGGACAACGTTCCGAAAGGAGCGCTAATACCGCATACGTCCTACGGGAGAAAGTGGGGGATCTTCGGACCTCACGCTATCAGATGAGCCTAGGTCGGATTAGCTAGTTGGTGAGGTAAAGGCTCACCAAGGCGACGATCCGTAACTGGTCTGAGAGGATGATCAGTCACACTGGAACTGAGACACGGTCCAGACTCCTACGGGAGGCAGCAGTGGGGAATATTGGACAATGGGCGAAAGCCTGATCCAGCCATGCCGCGTGTGTGAAGAAGGTCTTCGGATTGTAAAGCACTTTAAGTTGGGAGGAAGGGCAGTAAGTTAATACCTTGCTGTTTTGACGTTACCGACAGAATAAGCACCGGCTAACTCTGTGCCAGCAGCCGCGGTAATACAGAGGGTGCAAGCGTTAATCGGAATTACTGGGCGTAAAGCGCGCGTAGGTGGTTCGTTAAGTTGGATGTGAAAGCCCCGGGCTCAACCTGGGAACTGCATCCAAAACTGGCGAGCTAGAGTATGGTAGAGGGTGGTGGAATTTCCTGTGTAGCGGTGAAATGCGTAGATATAGGAAGGAACACCAGTGGCGAAGGCGACCACCTGGACTGATACTGACACTGAGGTGCGAAAGCGTGGGGAGCAAACAGGATTAGATACCCTGGTAGTCCACGCCGTAAACGATGTCAACTAGCCGTTGGAATCCTTGAGATTTTAGTGGCGCAGCTAACGCATTAAGTTGACCGCCTGGGGAGTACGGCCGCAAGGTTAAAACTCAAATGAATTGACGGGGGCCCGCACAAGCGGTGGAGCATGTGGTTTAATTCGAAGCAACGCGAAGAACCTTACCAGGCCTTGACATGCAGAGAACTTTCCAGAGATGGATTGGTGCCTTCGGGAACTCTGACACAGGTGCTGCATGGCTGTCGTCAGCTCGTGTCGTGAGATGTTGGGTTAAGTCCCGTAACGAGCGCAACCCTTGTCCTTAGTTACCAGCACGTCATGGTGGGCACTCTAAGGAGACTGCCGGTGACAAACCGGAGGAAGGTGGGGATGACGTCAAGTCATCATGGCCCTTACGGCCTGGGCTACACACGTGCTACAATGGTCGGTACAGAGGGTTGCCAAGCCGCGAGGTGGAGCTAATCTCACAAAACCGATCGTAGTCCGGATCGCAGTCTGCAACTCGACTGCGTGAAGTCGGAATCGCTAGTAATCGCGAATCAGAATGTCGCGGTGAATACGTTCCCGGGCCTTGTACACACCGCCCGTCACACCATGGGAGTGGGTTGCACCAGAAGTAGCTAGTCTAACCTTCGGGGGGACGGTTACCACGGTGTGATTCATGACTGGGGTGAAGTCGTAACAAGGTAGCCGTAGGGGAACCTGCGGCTGGATCACCTCCTTAATCGAAGACATCAGCCTGCTGATGAGCTCCCACACGAATTGCTTGATTCCTTGAAGAAGACGATGCTGTAACGCGACCCTGTTATAGGTCTGTAGCTCAGTTGGTTAGAGCGCACCCCTGATAAGGGTGAGGTCGGCAGTTCAAATCTGCCCAGACCTACCATTAGCTTGGTGCAGATGACTACGGGGCCATAGCTCAGCTGGGAGAGCGCCTGCCTTGCACGCAGGAGGTCAGCGGTTCGATCCCGCTTGGCTCCACCACTTGCCGTTACCTGCAGAACTTAGAAATGAACATTCCAATGTGAATGTTGATTTCTGACTTTTGTCAGATCGTTCTTTAAAAATTCGGATATGTGATAGATAGACTGATGACCACTTTCACTGGTGGGCCATCAGGCTAAGGTAAAATTTGTGAGTTCTGCTCTTTATTGAGCAACATGCGAATTTTCGGCGAATGTCGTCTTCACAGTATAACCAGATTGCTTGGGGTTATATGGTCAAGTGAAGAAGCGCATACGGTGGATGCCTTGGCAGTCAGAGGCGATGAAAGACGTGGTAGCCTGCGATAAGCTTTGGGGAGTCGGCAAACAGACTGTGATCCAGAGATCTCTGAATGGGGGAACCCACCTAGGATAACCTAGGTATCTTGTACTGAATCCATAGGTGCAAGAGGCGAACCAGGGGAACTGAAACATCTAAGTACCCTGAGGAAAAGAAATCAACCGAGATTCCCTTAGTAGTGGCGAGCGAACGGGGACCAGCCCTTAAGTTGATTTGAGATTAGTGGAACGCTCTGGAAAGTGCGGCCATAGTGGGTGATAGCCCCGTACACGAAAGTCTCTTATCAATGAAATCGAGTAGGACGGAGCACGAGAAACTTTGTCTGAACATGGGGGGACCATCCTCCAAGGCTAAATACTACTGACTGACCGATAGTGAACCAGTACCGTGAGGGAAAGGCGAAAAGAACCCCGGAGAGGGGAGTGAAATAGAACCTGAAACCGTATGCGTACAAGCAGTGGGAGCCTACTTTGTTAGGTGACTGCGTACCTTTTGTATAATGGGTCAGCGACTTATATTCAGTGGCGAGCTTAACCGAATAGGGGAGGCGTAGCGAAAGCGAGTCTTAATAGGGCGTTTAGTCGCTGGGTATAGACCCGAAACCGGGCGATCTATCCATGGGCAGGTTGAAGGTTAGGTAACACTGACTGGAGGACCGAACCGACTACCGTTGAAAAGTTAGCGGATGACCTGTGGATCGGAGTGAAAGGCTAATCAAGCTCGGAGATAGCTGGTTCTCCTCGAAAGCTATTTAGGTAGCGCCTCATGTATCACTCCAGGGGGTAGAGCACTGTTTCGGCTAGGGGGTCATCCCGACTTACCAAACCGATGCAAACTCCGAATACCTGGAAGTGCCGAGCATGGGAGACACACGGCGGGTGCTAACGTCCGTCGTGAAAAGGGAAACAACCCAGACCGTCAGCTAAGGTCCCAAAGTCATGGTTAAGTGGGAAACGATGTGGGAAGGCTTAGACAGCTAGGAGGTTGGCTTAGAAGCAGCCATCCTTTAAAGAAAGCGTAATAGCTCACTAGTCGAGTCGGCCTGCGCGGAAGATGTAACGGGGCTCAAACCATGCACCGAAGCTACGGGTATCACTTAGGTGATGCGGTAGAGGAGCGTTCTGTAAGCCTGTGAAGGTGAGTTGAGAAGCTTGCTGGAGGTATCAGAAGTGCGAATGCTGACATGAGTAACGACAATGCGAGTGAAAAACTCGCACGCCGAAAGACCAAGGTTTCCTGCGCAACGTTAATCGACGCAGGGTTAGTCGGTCCCTAAGGCGAGGCTGAAAAGCGTAGTCGATGGAAAACAGGTTAATATTCCTGTACTTCCAGTTATTGCGATGGAGGGACGGGAGAAGGCTAGGCCAGCTTGGCGTTGGTTGTCCAAGTTTAAGGTGGTAGGCTGAAATCTTAGGCAAATCCGGGATTTCAAGGCCGAGAGCTGATGACGAGTTGCCTTTAGGCGACGAAGTGGTTGATGCCATGCTTCCAAGAAAAGCTCCTAAGCTTCAGATAACTGGGAACCGTACCCCAAACCGACACAGGTGGTCGGGTAGAGAATACCAAGGCGCTTGAGAGAACTCGGGTGAAGGAACTAGGCAAAATGGCACCGTAACTTCGGGAGAAGGTGCGCCGGCGAGGGTGAAGGACTTGCTCCGTAAGCCCATGCCGGTCGAAGATACCAGGCCGCTGCGACTGTTTATTAAAAACACAGCACTCTGCAAACACGAAAGTGGACGTATAGGGTGTGACGCCTGCCCGGTGCCGGAAGGTTAATTGATGGGGTTAGCGCAAGCGAAGCTCTTGATCGAAGCCCCGGTAAACGGCGGCCGTAACTATAACGGTCCTAAGGTAGCGAAATTCCTTGTCGGGTAAGTTCCGACCTGCACGAATGGCGTAACGATGGCGGCGCTGTCTCCACCCGAGACTCAGTGAAATTGAAATCGCTGTGAAGATGCAGTGTATCCGCGGCTAGACGGAAAGACCCCGTGAACCTTTACTATAGCTTTGCACTGGACTTTGAGCTTGCTTGTGTAGGATAGGTGGGAGGCTTTGAAGTGGGGACGCCAGTTCTCATGGAGCCATCCTTGAAATACCACCCTGGCAACCTTGAGGTTCTAACTCAGGTCCGTGATCCGGATCGAGGACAGTGTATGGTGGGTAGTTTGACTGGGGCGGTCTCCTCCCAAAGAGTAACGGAGGAGTACGAAGGTGCGCTCAGACCGGTCGGAAATCGGTCGCAGAGTATAAAGGCAAAAGCGCGCTTGACTGCGAGACCCACACGTCGAGCAGGTACGAAAGTAGGTCTTAGTGATCCGGTGGTTCTGTATGGAAGGGCCATCGCTCAACGGATAAAAGGTACTCCGGGGATAACAGGCTGATACCGCCCAAGAGTTCATATCGACGGCGGTGTTTGGCACCTCGATGTCGGCTCATCACATCCTGGGGCTGAAGCCGGTCCCAAGGGTATGGCTGTTCGCCATTTAAAGTGGTACGCGAGCTGGGTTTAGAACGTCGTGAGACAGTTCGGTCCCTATCTGCCGTGGACGTTTGAGATTTGAGAGGGGCTGCTCCTAGTACGAGAGGACCGGAGTGGACGAACCTCTGGTGTTCCGGTTGTCACGCCAGTGGCATTGCCGGGTAGCTATGTTCGGAAGAGATAACCGCTGAAAGCATCTAGCGGGAAACTTGCCTCAAGATGAGATCTCACTGGGATCTTGAATCCCCTAAAGGGCCGTCGAAGACTACGACGTTGATAGGTCGGGTGTGTAAGCGCTGTGAGGCGTTGAGCTAACCGATACTAATTGCCCGTGAGGCTTGACCATATAACACCCAAGCAATTTGCTTCTGCAGATTGCGGTGGTGGAGAGAACCGAAAGTTCGCAACCACAACGATCACATATCCGAATTGGCTGGAGTGTCATGAGACAGTCTGGCAACAGAATTTCTTGACGACCATAGAGCATTGGAACCACCTGATCCCATCCCGAACTCAGTAGTGAAACGATGCATCGCCGATGGTAGTGTGGGGCTTCCCCATGTGAGAGTAGGTCATCGTCAAGATTCATTTCGCAAAACCCCTATCTGCGCGAGCAGGTAGGGGTTTTGTCTTTTCTGCAGCCTATATTGGCAGCCCAATCAGTACTTTCCAGAAAGGCGCTTCCTACAGCGATATGGGGCCTGCAACACCTCGGGCGATGCGCAGCCCCTGTGATATGGTTCCCTACCAGAACCTCCCCGGCTGAGACGCTCAATGACCGACACATCCTCCCTGCATCCAGGTTTCATGATCGTTCAAGGCAACCGTCTGGATGACTTGCGCCATCTGGTAGTGGGTGTGATGCGTCGTTATCCCTTGGCACCGCTGGAGAACGAGATCGCGCTGGTTCAAAGCAATGGCATCGCCCAATGGCTCAAGTTGGCCCTGGCCGAAGACCCGCAGGAGGGCGATCAAGGCGGATGTGGGATTGCGGCTGCTATCGATGTCCAGTTGCCGGGCAGTTTCATGTGGCAGTTGTATCGCCGTGTTCTGGGGCGCGATGAAATTCCTGAGGTTTCGTTGCTGGACAAAGCTCCCCTCACTTGGCGCGTGATGCGCCTGCTTCCTGAGTTGATCGAGCGCCCCCATTTCGAACCGCTGCGCCGTTTCCTCACGGACGATGGTGATCTGCGCAAGCGTTACCAATTGGCCGAGCGCTTGGCGGACCTGTTCGACCAATACCAAGTCTATCGCGCCGACTGGCTCAAGGATTGGGCAGTAGGCGAGCATGTGCTCAATAGCGCTCGTGGCGAACGCAAGCCCTTACCGGTCGGTAATCGCTGGCAGGCGCAGCTATGGCGAGCTTTGCTCGAGGATGTCGGCGAGGCGGGCATGGCGCAGAGTCGCGCCGGGGTGCACCAGCGTTTCATCGAACGTATCAACAGCCTGGACCAAGCCCCCTCCGGCTTGCCCAAACGGGTGATCGTTTTCGGCATTTCGTCCTTACCTGCCCAAGCACTCGAGGCGCTGGCGGGGCTTGCTCGCTTCAGTCAGGTGCTGCTGTGCGTGCATAACCCATGCCGCCATCATTGGGCAGATATCGTTGCAGACAAGGACCTGCTACGTCATCAGTACAAGCGTCAGCAGCGCAAGCACGGCACCCCCTTGCAATTGGATGACGAAAGCCTGCATCAGCATGCTCATCCATTACTGGCTGCCTGGGGCAAGCAGGGCCGTGACTACATCAACCTTCTCGACAGTTATGATGACCCCGGCAGCTACCGCGGTGTATTCAGCGAGGGTCGCATCGACCTTTTCCAAGAGTCTGAGCCAAACTGCCTGCTTCGCCAGTTGCAGGATGACATTCTCGAGTTGCGCCCACTGGCCGAAACCCGCGAGCAGTGGGCTCCTGTCGATCCCGCCAAGGATCGCTCGGTGCGCTTCCATGTGGCCCACAGTCCGCAGCGAGAAGTGGAGATTCTTCATGACCAGTTGCTGGCCCGCTTCAGTGCAGATCCCACGCTGCGCCCGCGTGATGTCATCGTCATGCTGCCGGCCATCGACGACTATGCACCGCATATCCGCGCGGTCTTCGGCCAACTTGAGCGCAACGACCCTCGCTACATTCCTTTCACTCTCACCGACCAAGGCCAGCGTGGTCGAGAACCGCTGCTGATCGCTCTGGAGCATCTGCTCAAGTTGCCCGAGAGTCGCTTTGCCGTCAGCGAAGTGCTCGACCTGCTGGACGTCCCTGCGCTTCGTGCGCGCTTTGCCATCGCACAGAGCGATTTGCCGACCTTGCATCGCTGGATCGAGGGCGCCGGCATCCGCTGGGGACTGAGCGCCAAACAACGTGCGACCCTGGGACTGCCTGAAGGCCTGGAGCAGAACAGCTGGCGATTTGGCCTGCGACGCATGTTGCTGGGGTATGCCGTCGGTGTCGGGGAGGGCTTCGACGAGATCGAGCCCTATGATGAAATCGGTGGCCTCGATGCTGCCTTGATCGGCCCGCTCGTGGCCCTGCTCGACGCGCTCGATGTGGCATGCGAAGCCTTGTCGCAGCCGGCTACGGCGCGCGAGTGGGGCGAGCGTCTGCAAGCGCTGCTACAAGTGTTCTTCCTCGCCGAGGATGAGCAGGACGAGTTCCTGTTGATGCAGCTGCAGGATTTGCGCGACACCTGGTTGGCCACGTGCGAAGCGGTTGGCTTGCAAGACGTGTTGCCGCTAACGGTGGTTCGTGAGGCCTGGTTGTCGGGGCTGGACCAAGGCAAGTTGTCCCAACGTTTCCTGGCAGGTTCGGTGAACTTTTGCACGCTCATGCCCATGCGCGCGATCCCCTTCCGGGTGGTGTGCCTGCTGGGCATGAATGACGGCGACTACCCACGTGCCCAGCCGCCGCTGGACTTCGATCTGATGGCCAGCGACTACCGCCCTGGTGATCGCTCCCGTCGTGAAGATGACCGTTACCTGTTGCTTGAAGCCCTGCTCTCGGCGCGTGACCAGCTCTACATCAGTTGGGTCGGGCGCAGCATTCGTGACAACAGCGAGCGTCCCGCATCGGTGTTGATCGGCCAGTTGCGCGACCACCTCGCCGCAGGTTGGCGTCTGGCGGGCGCCAAGGAGGGACTGCGGGAAAACCCTGGTGAGCAGTTGCTGCATGCCCTGACCCAGGAGCATCCCCTCCAACCCTTCAGCCAACGTTATTTCCAGAAAGGCAGCGCGTTGTTCAGCTACGCCCATGAGTGGCAGGTATTGCACCAGCTCGACACGGATCCTGTGGCCTGTCGTGACACGCTGCCGCCCTATGTAGCCGAGGAGGCGTTGAGCCTCACCCAGTTGCAGGATTTTCTGCGTCACCCTGTGCGGCACTTCTTCAGTCAGCGTCTGAAAGTGTTCTTCGAGGCCTTGGAAACGCCAACGCCGGATGAAGAACCCTTCGTGCTCGATGCTTTGCAGCGCTACGGGCTGAGCGAAAGCCTGCTCGGCGCCGCGCTGGCCGATCCCGACAACGCCGATCACGCGCTGCTGAGCCAGGCTCGTCGCCTTCAGGCTTGCGGCCTGCTGCCGCTGGCGGGGTTCGGCGAAATCCTCCAGGCCGAGCTGATCCAACCCCTACCTGACCTGCTGCAGCGTCATCGCCAGTTGCTGCAACGTTGGCCAACCGTGGTCGATGGGGCGCTGCCGATTCATTTCGACCACGCAACGCAGCGTCTGGAAGGCTGGTTGGGGAGGGTGTACCAAGCCCAGGACCTGAGCCTTCTGAGCATCACCACCGTACCCAACACCCTAAGTGCCGGACGCAATAGCCGTAAATGGCATCGCCTGATCCCTGCCTGGGTCGTACATCTGGCGGCCTGTGCCGCAGGCTATCCATTGCATACCGCCATGGTCGCCAGCGACCTGACATTGTTGCTCGACCCGCTGCCGCAGCCCCAGGCGGCGGAGCTTTTGGGCGACCTGATCGTGGCTCGCCAGGCGGCCATGAATGCGCCGCTGCCCGTGGCCGCCAAGACCGCGTTCGCCTGGTTGGCCCAGAGCGATCCGGACAAAGCCCTGGCCTCAGCAGTCCGCGCCTACGAGGGCGATGGGCAGAACACCACCGGCGAGCGCGGCGAGAGCCTTGCCTTGGCACGTCAGTTCCCTGACTTCGCCGCGCTGTGCGCCGATGAAACCTTCGAAGGTTGGTGCGAGACCCTGTACCGCCCCTTGTTCGCAGCGCCCTGGCAGACCCTGGGCAATCCGGAGAATGCCGCATGACCCAGGCCCGCCCCTTGGCCCTGAGCTTTCCATTGCACGGCAGCCAACTGATCGAGGCCAGTGCTGGCACCGGCAAGACGTTCACCATATCGGCGTTGTACCTGCGCCTGATCCTAGGCCATGGCGGCGAGCAAGGCTTTGGCCGTGAGCTGCTGCCGCCACAGATCCTGGTGGTGACCTTCACCGACGCTGCCACCAAAGAGTTGCGTGAGCGGATCCGTGCTCGCCTGGCCGAAGCGGCACGGTTCTTCCGCGGTGAGCTGGCCGAAGCTGATCCGCTGCTGCAGATGTTGCGCGATGATTATCCCGCCGAGCAGTGGGCGCGTTGCGCCAGTCGCCTCGACGTTGCGGTCCAGTGGATGGACGAAGCCGCGGTATCGACCATCCACGGTTGGTGCCAGCGTATGTTGCGCGAGCACGCCTTCGACAGCGGAAGCTTGTTCACCCAGAGCCTGGAGACCGATCACAGCGAGTTGCTGGGTCAGGTCATGCGCGATTACTGGCGGCGTTTCTGTTACAGCATGCAAGGCGAAGCCCTGGCCTGGGTACGCAACCAGTGGGGCAGCCCCGACGCGTTGCTGCCACGTATCCGCCCATTGTTTGGGCGGGTGCGC
The DNA here is from genome assembly GCF_040822035.1 of Pseudomonas guariconensis. Lineage (NCBI taxonomy): Bacteria > Pseudomonadati > Pseudomonadota > Gammaproteobacteria > Pseudomonadales > Pseudomonadaceae > Pseudomonas > Pseudomonas guariconensis. Next base: position 726,250 of record NZ_CP162012.1, read on the forward strand.
GGTGAGGTGGATGATGCTCAGCCGCAAGCGTTGATCGAGCAGGCCTTGCGCGAGCGGGCCGCGCAGCTGTGCCAGCTCAAGGCGCCCTGGGGGCAATGGGCCGATGAACTGCACCAGATTTGCCAGGCGGCTGTGGCCGGAAAACTGGCGGACGGCCGCAAGCTGCAGGCACGCTTCTTCGAGCCTTGGTTCGACAAGCTCCGGGCCTGGGCCGGTGACGATCAAGTACTTGAGCTGGATTTGGGCACCGGTTTCACCCGACTGACGCCTGCGGGCATGGCAGAAGCCTGGAAGTCCGGCGAGCCGCCTGATCATCCCGCCCTGCATGCCATGCAGAGCCTGCGTGAGCAATTGCAGGGGCTGGCCAGCCCCGATGCGCGGCTGCTGGAGCACGCCGCGACCTGGGTGTCGGCCCGTTTCGAGGTGGAGAAGCGCAAGCGCGCCGAGATGGGTTTTGACGACATGCTCTTGCGTCTGGAGCAAGCGTTGACCAGCGAGTCTGGCGAGCGTCTGGCCGGTTTGATTCGCGAGCAGTTCCCGGTAGCGCTGATCGACGAGTTCCAAGACACTGACCCGGTGCAATACGGCATCTTCGAGCGCATCTACCGGATCAGCGAGAACCATAGAGAGACCGGTCTGTTCATGATTGGCGATCCCAAGCAGGCGATCTACGCCTTCCGTGGGGCCGACATTTTCACCTACCTGGCCGCCCGCCGCGCCACGGCAGGGCGCTTGCACAGTCTGGATACCAACTACCGTTCCAGCCAGGCGATGGTAACGGCGGTCAATCGCGTGTTTCTCCAGGCCGAAGAGCGCCGCCAGGGGCGCGGCGCCTTCCTGTTCCGCGAGGGCCAGGACAACCCCTTGCCCTTCGTCGAGGTCCGTGCCAAGGGGCGCGATGAGCGATTGATGATCGACGGCCAGCCCGCTGCGGCGTTGCAATGCTGGCAACTGCAAAGCGAGGAGCCGGTCTCCAGCACGCTCTACCGCCAGCAACTGGCGGCCAGTTGCGCCAGTCATATCGTCGGCCTGCTCAATGGCGGCCAGCAAGGCGTGAGCGGACTGCTCGACAGCCAGGGCACGCTTCGCCCCTGCTTGCCGTCGGACATCGCCATCCTCGTACGCGATGGCCGAGAGGCCCAGTTGATACGCGCCGAGCTTGCGGCGCGCGATGTACGCAGCGTGTATCTGTCGGACAAGGACTCGGTCTTCGCCGCCCAAGAAGCCCATGACTTGTTGGTCTGGCTCAAGGCCTGTGCCGAGCCGGATTCCGAGCGTCTGCTCAAGGGCGCCCTGGCCAGCCTGACCCTCGACCTGCCACTCGCCGATCTGGACCGCCTGAACCAGGACGAGCGCGTGTGGGAAGGTTGGGTCATGCGTTTTCGTCAGTACCGCGAGACCTGGCAGCGTCAGGGCGTGTTGCCGATGCTGCGCCGCCTGCTGCATGACTTCCAGCTGCCGCGCATGCTCATGGCCCGCAGCGACGGCGAGCGGGTGCTGACCAACTTGCTGCACCTGGCGGAGTTGCTGCAGCAGGCGGCGAGTGAGTTGGACGGTGAGCAGGCCTTGATCCGCCACCTGGCCGAACACCTGGCCAATGCTGGTCACGCCGGCGAAGAGCAAATCCTGCGCCTTGAAAGTGACGAGCAACTGGTCAAGGTAGTGACCATCCACAAATCCAAGGGGCTGGAATACCCCTTGGTCTATTTGCCGTTCATCTGCACCAGCAAACCGGTGGATGGTCAGCGCCTGCCTCTGACCTGGCACGATAGCCAAGGCCGGATCCACCTCACCCTGACACCCGACGAAACACAGATCGCCCGCGCCGATGATGAACGCCTGGCCGAAGATCTGCGCCTGCTCTACGTGGCCCTGACCCGTGCACAGTATGCCTGCTGGCTGGGTGTCGCCGACCTCAAGCGCGGCAGTCAGAAGACCTCGCAATTGCACCGCTGTGCTCTGGGCTATCTGCTCGGCGCAGGCTTGCCTCTGGCAGCTTCCAGCGAACTGGGCGAATGGCTTGCGCAGTTGCAGGGCTCGAGTGCGGACATCACATGCAGCGTACTGCCCGAAGCCGACGCCCAGCGCTACCACCCCCCTCGTGACGAGCGCGAGCTGTTGCCGGCGCGCAAGCCACGGCGGGCCGCCGCCGAGCATTGGTGGATCGCCTCCTACAGTGCCCTGCGAGTCGGTGATCAGACCTTGAGCGCCGACAGTTCCCAAGCCCAGCAATTGCTGGACGACGAAATAGTCGATACCCAGGCATTGCGTGAGGTGCCCGCCGAGGGCGGCGATATTCACCGCTTCCCTCGCGGGCCGAACCCCGGCACCTTCCTCCACGGCCTGCTGGAGTGGGCCGGCCGGGAAGGGTTCGCCGAGGTCAGCGGCAAGCCGGATTTGATCAAGCGCACCGTGGGGGAACGTTGTAACCGCCGGGGCTGGACCGGCTGGATTCCCGCCTTGGAGCAGTGGCTGGGGCAGTTGCTGAGCCAGCCGCTTCCCTTGCACGCCGACGGCCCGAGCCTGATCCTCGCCGAGCTGCGTCACTATCAGATCGAGATGGAGTTCTGGTTCGCCAGCCATCAAGTGGATGCCGTGCGCCTTGACCATCTGGTCGCCCGCCATACCCATGGCGCAGCGGCGCGTCCTGCGGCGTTGCCCACGGTGCTCAACGGCATGTTCAAAGGCTTCATCGACCTGGCATTCGAGTTGGACGGCCGTTACTACGTGGCCGACTACAAATCCAACTGGCTCGGTCCGGACACCCAGGCCTACAACGGCCTGGCCATGGAGCAGGCGATTCTGGAGCATCGCTACGATCTGCAGTACGTGCTCTATCTGCTGGCCCTGCATCGCCAATTGCGGGCTCGGTTGCCGGACTACGATTACGACCGTCATGTGGGCGGTGCTGTGTTCATCTTCCTGCGTGGTGCCGACAGCGCCGGCCATGGCTTGTATTTCGCCAAGCCGCCGCGGGCGCTGATCGAGGCGCTCGATGCGCTGTTCCGCGGTGCCCATGAGCCGGAACAGCAGGACCTGTTTGCCGGAGTCGCGCCATGAGCCGATGCCTCGATGACCTCTTGCCTACCCCTGTAGATGCCGAACAACTGACGGCTCTGGCGCCCCTGCGCGAGAGCCGTGACCTGCTGGTGCTGCTCGATCGCTGGGTCGAGCGAGGCTGGCTGCGGGCACTGGACCGTGCCTTCGTGAATTTTCTCGAAGAGCGCGCCCCTGGCAGCGACACCTTGTTATTGCTGGCAGCGGCCTTGGCCAGTCATCAGTTGGGCCATGGTCATGTCTGCCTCGATTTGGAGCAGACCCTCGCCGAGCCTGATTTCGCCTTGTCGCTGCCGCCGGAGGGCGACGCACTGGCCGGGCCTTTGCTGCTGCCCTCGCAACTGCTCGCCAGCCTGCCCCTGGACACCTGGCTGCAGCGCATTGCCGCCAGCCCTCTGGTGGCCGCGGGCAATAGCCCGGGGCAAGGTGCCCGGCCGCTGGTGCTCAGCGGCCAGCGTCTCTATCTGCGCCGCTACTGGAGCTATGAGCGGCGCATCGACGACGCCTTGCGCCAGCGCCTGACCCAGAGCGAAGCCATGCCGGCGGATCTGCCCGCACGGCTTGATCACTTGTTCGAAGGCGGCGCCCCGGCAGGGCAGGTGGACTGGCAGAAACTTGCGTGTGCGCTGGCCACGCGGGCGGCGTTCAGCATCATCACCGGCGGCCCTGGCACCGGCAAGACCACCACCGTGGTGCGTTTGCTGGCGTTGTTGCAGGCGCCTGCCGTGGAGAGGGGGCGCCCTTTGCGCATTCGCCTCGCGGCGCCCACCGGCAAGGCCGCTGCCCGCTTGACCGAGTCGATCGGCCAGCAGGTCGAGCGGCTGAAGGTCAGCGGTGAGGTGCGCGCACAGATCCCGACCGAGGTCAGCACCGTTCACCGTCTGCTGGGCAGCCGACCGGGGTCCCGGCACTTCCGCCACCATACGGGCAACCCGTTACCGCTGGACGTGTTGGTGGTCGACGAAGCCTCGATGATCGACCTGGAGATGATGGCCAACCTGCTCGACGCCTTGCCGCCCAAGGCACGTCTGGTGCTGTTGGGCGACAAGGACCAGTTGGCCTCGGTCGAGGCCGGCGCGGTGTTGGGTGATTTGTGTCGCGATGCCGAGGAGGGCTGTTATTCCCCGGCTACCCGGGCCTGGCTGGAGCAAGTCGGCGGCCAATCGCTGGAGGGCTGTGGTCTCACGCCCGGGGATGCGCAGCGCAATCCGCTGGCCCAGCAGGTGGTGATGTTGCGTTACTCGCGCCGTTTCGGCGAAGGCAGCGGCATCGGCCAGCTGGCCCGCCTGGTCAACCGCCAGCAGGCACAGCAGGCGCGTGATCTGCTGACCCTGCCGCCGAGCGATGTGTTCGGTCTGACCCTGCGCGGTGAACAGGACCGGGCTTTTGATCGCTTGCTATTGGACGGCCTGGGCCGTGGCGACGATGGGCCCCAGGGTTACCGCAGCTATCTGCGTGCCATTGGTCGTCATCGTCCGCCCCCTGGCACGCCCGTCGATGACCCGCGCTGGGAGCAGTGGGCCAGCAAGGTGCTGCAGAGTTTCGAGCACTTCCAGTTGCTCTGCGCAGTGCGCAAGGGCCCTTGGGGGGTTGCGGGTCTGAATGAACGTGTGGCGCGTGTGCTTGGCAACGCCGGGCTGATCGACAACCAGCAACCCTGGTATGAAGGCCGGCCAGTGCTGGTCACGCGCAACGATTATGGCTTGGGCCTGATGAACGGCGACATCGGCATTGCCTTGCGTCTGCCGGATGATCTGGGCGAGCCGGTACTGCGCGTGGCCTTTGCGCGCAACGATGGCAAAGGCGGGGTGCGTTTTGTGTTGCCGAGCCGGCTCAACGAGGTGGAAACGGTGTTTGCCATGACCGTGCACAAGTCCCAGGGCTCGGAGTTCAGCCATACGGCCTTGGTGTTGCCGGATGCATTGAACCCGGTGCTCACCAAGGAGTTGGTCTATACCGGTATCACCCGCGCCAAGCACTGTTTCAGCCTGATCGAGCCGCGCACCGGCGTTTTCGAAGAGGCGGTGGCGCGCAGGGTGCGACGGATCTCCGGTTTGATGCTCGAGCAAGTGTGACGTAGCGCACATTTCTGAGCGGCAGGCCTTGTGCTATCGTTTCGCCAAATCTGAAGGGACTTTGTGGGATTTCCTAAATGGTGGCTGTCTCGCCTCGGGGACGCGTGATGGGCCGTGCGCTTGCGCTGTTGATGGCCGCCTTGCTGCTCGCAGGCCCTGCACGGGCGGACACCCCTGCGAGCGCTGCTCAGGTCCAACAGCGGGCCAAGGCCGTGACCCAAGTCGTGCTGGGCATTCTCAGCTATGCGCGCTGGCCGGCAGAGCCAGTGCCGCTGCGTTTGTGCCTGGTAGGGCCGACCGAATACGCCGATGACCTGATCAAGGGCAATGTGCAGAACTCCGGCCAGCCCTTGCAGGTGCGGCGCTTGTTGGTGAACGACCAGCGTGTCGCCAGCGCCTGCGACGCACTTTATATCGGCAAGCTCGACCAAGGTGAGCGGGAGCGGCTGTTCCAGTCGGTCAGCGGCCATCCGGTGCTCAGCATCAGCGAGGCGGACGATCCCTGCACCGTGGGCAGCCTGTTTTGCCTGCGGGTCAGTGACGAGCAGGTGGCCTTTGACGTAAACCTGGATTCAGTCGCTCGCAGCGGTGTGCGAATCCATCCCAGTGTGTTGCAGTTGTCTCGTCGACGGGCGGTGCAGCCATGAGAAGGTGCATCAAGCCTGGCGTTCGCCCAACCCTGCGTTCGGTACTTGGCCGCGGCCATCTGGGATTGGCCTTGCTGGCGGTAGGGTTGGCAGGCGTCTCCCTGACCCTGCTCGGTGTGCTCGCCTTGCGCGTCTATGCCAATCACAACCTGCACCTGATTGCCCGCTCGATCAACTACACCGTCGAAGCGGCTGTGGTGTTCGACGATGCTCCTGCTGCGAAGGAAGCCCTGGCGTTGATCGCAGCCACCGAAGAGGTGGCCGATGCCAAGGTGTTCAATGACGAAGGCGTGCAACTGGCCCATTGGCACCGTGACGATGATGGCATGTTTGCCCAGCTGGAGGCGGAAGTGGCCAGCGCGCTACTGGAGGAACCGATCACGCTGCCGGTGATGCATCAGCAACAGAAGGTCGGGCACATCGAAGTGTCCGGGCAGGGCGGCAACTTGCTGCGCTTCCTGTTCAGTGGCCTGGCGGGGATCGTGTTCTGCACGTTGCTCAGTGCAGTGGTGGCTCTCTATCTGTCGCGTCGGCTGTTCGGCGACATCATTCGCCCGTTGCGCAGCCTTGCCAGCGTGGCTCACGCCGCCCGCCGCGATCGTACCTTCGACCGGCGCGTACCCGAAACGCAGATCGCCGAGCTCAACGAGCTGGGCAACGACTTCAATGCACTGCTCGACGAACTGGAGGCCTGGGACAGTCACCTGCGCAGTGAGAACGAGAACCTGGCTCACCAGGCGACCCATGACAGCCTTACCGGCCTGCCCAATCGAGCATTCTTCGAGGGGCGCCTGAGCCGTAGCCTACGCAATGCCGTCCGCCAGCAGGAGCGGCTGGCGCTGATGTTCCTCGACAGCGACCATTTCAAACAGATCAACGACAGCCTGGGCCACTCGGCGGGGGATGAGGTGCTGATCAGCGTGGCCAGTCGGATCCGCGCGCAATTGCGCGAACACGACCTGGTGGCGCGCCTCGGCGGGGACGAGTTCGCGGTGCTGCTGACGCCCTTGCAGTCGCGAGGCGACGCCGAGCGCATCGCTGAAAAGATCATCGCCAGCATGCAGCTGCCGATTCATCTGGAAACCGGCAACAGCATCACCACCTCGTTGAGCGTAGGCATCGCTTACTTCCCCGACGACGGCCTGGACCCGGCAGGGCTGCTCAATGCCGCCGATGGGGCGATGTATCAGGCCAAGCGCATGCGCCGTGGCCATTGGCAAGTGGCGCAGACGGAGCATTCGGCCACTGACGTTGATAACAGGAGCTGAACCGTGATTCACCGTGTCGTTGCACTGCGTTTTCCCACGCTGGTATTGGCATTGCTGACGTTGCTGGCGCTCGGCGGTTGCCAGAGCGTTCCCAAGGGTTTGAGTGAAGAGCAGATCGCCGTGCTCAAGCGTGAAGGCTTCGCGCCGACTGACGAAGGTTGGGCGTTCGATCTTTCTGGCAAGGTGTTGTTTGGCAGCGATCTGGACAGCCTGAACAGCCAGAGCCGCGCGATCGTCGAGCGCATCGGCAAAGCCTTGCTGTCGGTGGATATCCAGCGGGTGAGGGTTGACGGCCATGCCGATGCCTCGGGCAAGGAGGCGTATAACCAGCAGTTGTCCGAACGCCGTGCGCAGAGCGTCGCCCAGGCGCTGATCGGGATCGGCATGCAGCCTCAGAACATCCGCACCGTTGGCCTGGGCAGCAGCCAGCCGGTGGCGGACAACCGCACCGCCAGCGGGCGAACCGAGAACCGCCGCGTATCGATCGTGGTAGCGTCCTACTGAGGCACGCGCTGGCGCCTGCAATTGGGCGCAGATGCGCCCATCCGGCATCACGCGAACTTCATCTCCCGGCTGTTGCCCATCAGCAACGGCGCGTTGGCCTCGGTCACATCGCGAATGTAGTCCCACAGCAAGGTGATGCGCTTCAACTTGCGCAGGTCCTCCCGGCAGTACATCCAGAACTGCCGAGTGATCTCCACCTCTTCAGGCAATAGATTGATCAATCGTGCATCCTGCGCAGCCAGGAAACACGGCAGGATTGCCAGGCCCCGGCCTTGCAAGGCCGCGGTGTATTGGGCGATCACGCTGGTGCTGCGCAGGTGGGCGTTGGCGTTGGGGATCAGGTTGGCCAGGTACAAAAGCTCGGAGCTGAACGCCAAGTCGTCCACATAACTGATGAACCGGTGCTGGGTCAGGTCTGCGGCCTGGCGGATTGGCGGGTGGTTGTCCAGGTATTCCTGGGTCGCGTACAGCCGCAGGCGATAGTCGCACAGCTTGCAGCACACATAGGGCCCATGCTCGGGCCGCTCCAAGGCGATGACGATGTCGGCCTCGCGCTTGGACAGGCTGATGAAGTGTGGCAGGGGCAGGATGTCCACCGAGATTGCCGGGTAGGCATCGACGAAGTGACTCAGTTGCGGAGTGACGAAGAAGCTGCCGAAGCCCTCGGTGCAGCCCATGCGAACATGGCCCGAAAGTGCCACGCCTGAGCCTGAGACCTGCTCGCAGGCCATGTGCAGCGTGCTTTCGATCGATTCGGCGTAGCCCAGCAGGCGTTGACCCTCAGAGGTCAGGACAAAGCCGTTGGTCCGGGATTTTTCGAACAGAAGCGTGCCCAGCGCGCCTTCCAGCGAGCTGATGCGTCGCGACACCGTGGTGTAGTCAACGGCCAGGCGCTTGGCCGCGCTGCTGGCCTTGCGGGTGCGCGCCACTTCAAGAAAGAACTTCAAATCGTCCCAGTTCAATGAACTCAGGGAGGTGAGGTCTTTTTGCATGATGATCCGGTTTTTTTGTGCGTTCTTGTTGGATGTTTGCACATCTATACTCGAAAAAAGCCCCACGGCGCCACCCCGCCTCGGCGCGCTGGCGATCTCGTTCCGACAATAATTCCAAGGAGAGCGCAGATGAACGCACCCCATACCCCCGATCAGGCCAAGGTCGAGCAGGTCAAGCTGCTGATCGACGGCCAGTGGGTCGAGTCCAAGACCACCGAGTGGCGCGACATCGTCAACCCGGCCACCCAGCAGGTGCTGGCGCGGGTGCCGTTCGCCACCGTAGAGGAAGTCGACGCCGCCGTGGCTGCGGCCCAGCGAGCCTTCGCCAGCTGGCGCGACACCCCCATCGGCGCGCGTATGCGCATCATGCTCAAGCTGCAGGCGCTGATCCGCGAACACACCAAGCGTATCGCCCAGACCCTCAGTGCCGAGCAGGGCAAGACCCTCGCCGATGCCGAAGGCGATATCTTCCGCGGCCTGGAGGTGGTCGAGCACGCGGCCTCGATCGGCACCCTGCAGATGGGCGAGTTCGCCGAAAACGTCGCAGGTGGCGTGGACACCTATACCCTGCGCCAACCGATCGGCGTATGCGCTGGCATCACCCCGTTCAACTTCCCGGCGATGATTCCGCTGTGGATGTTCCCGATGGCCATCGTTTGCGGCAACACCTTCGTGCTCAAGCCGTCCGAACAGGACCCACTGTCGACCATGATGCTGGTGGAACTGGCCCTGGAAGCCGGCATACCGGCCGGTGTGCTGAACGTGGTGCATGGCGGCAAGCAGGTGGTGGATGCGATCTGCACCCACAAGGACATCAAGGCGATTTCCTTTGTCGGTTCCACCGAGGTCGGCACCCACGTGTACAACCTGGCTAGCCAGCACGGCAAGCGCGTGCAGTCGATGATGGGCGCCAAGAACCACGCCGTGGTGCTGCCGGACGCCAACCGTACCCAGACGATCAATGCCCTGGTCGGTGCTGCTTTCGGCGCGGCCGGTCAGCGCTGCATGGCCACCTCGGTGGCGGTGTTGGTAGGCAAGGCCCGCGAATGGCTGCCGGACATCAAGGAAGCCGCCAGCAAGCTCAAGGTCAATGCTGGTTGCGAGCCGGGCACCGACGTCGGCCCGGTGGTTTCCAAGCGTGCCAAGGAGCGCGTGCTGGGGCTGATCGAAAGCGGAATCAAAGAAGGCGCCAAGCTCGAACTGGACGGGCGTGACGTCAAGGTGCCGGGCTATGAGCAGGGCAACTTTGTCGGCCCAACCCTGTTCTCTGGGGTACGCACCGACATGCAGATCTACACCCAGGAAATCTTCGGCCCGGTGCTGGTGACCCTGGAAGTCGACACCCTCGACGAGGCCATCGCCCTGGTCAATGCCAACCCGTTCGGCAACGGCACGGGCCTGTTCACCCAGAGCGGTGCGGCAGCGCGCAAGTTCCAGAGCGAGATCGACATCGGCCAGGTTGGCATCAACATTCCGATTCCCGTGCCGGTGCCGTTCTTCAGTTTCACAGGTTCGCGCGGCTCCAAGCTGGGCGACCTGGGCCCGTACGGCAAGCAGGTGGTGCAGTTCTACACTCAGACCAAGACCGTCACCGCCCGCTGGTTCGACGATGACAGCGTCAATGACGGTGTGAACACCACCATCAGCCTGCGCTAAGGAGTTCGTCATGCGTATCGCATTCATAGGCCTGGGCAACATGGGCGCGCCCATGGCCCGAAACCTGATCAAGGCCGGGCATCAACTGAACCTGTTCGACCTGAACAAGACCGTGCTGGCCGAGCTCGCCGAACTGGGCGGGCAGGTCAGCGCATCGCCGAAGGAGGCGGCGGCCAGCAGTGATCTGGTGATCACCATGCTGCCGGCGGCGGCCCACGTGCGCAGTGTCTATCTGGGTGACGATGGCGTGCTGGCGGGTGTACGGCCGGGCACACCGACCGTGGACTGCAGCACCATCGATCCGCAGACCGCCCGCGAAGTGTCCAAAGCCGCAGCGGCCAAGGGCGTGGACATGGGCGATGCGCCGGTGTCCGGTGGTACCGGTGGCGCGGCAGCGGGTACCTTGACCTTCATGGTCGGTGCCAGCGCCGAGCTGTTCGCCACGCTCAAGCCGGTGCTGGAACAGATGGGGCGCAACATCGTGCACTGCGGCGAGGTGGGTACCGGACAGATCGCCAAGATCTGCAACAACCTCCTGCTGGGTATCTCGATGATTGGTGTGTCCGAAGCCATGGCCCTGGGCAATGCGCTGGGCATCGACACCAAGGTGCTGGCCGGCATCATCAACAGCTCCACCGGGCGTTGCTGGAGTTCGGATACCTACAACCCCTGGCCAGGCATCATCGAGACCGCCCCGGCTTCGCGCGGTTACACCGGCGGCTTTGGCGCCGAGCTGATGCTCAAGGACCTGGGGCTGGCCACCGAGGCTGCGCGTCTGGCGCACCAGCCGGTGATCCTCGGCGCCGTGGCGCAGCAGCTTTATCAGGCCATGAGCCTGCGTGGCGAGGGCGGCAAGGACTTTTCGGCGATCGTCGAGAGTTATCGCAAGAAGGATTGACGAGCGAGGTGAATTTTATCGCGGGCCAGGTGGCCTTCCCTCTGTAACTGCGCACCAGAGGGAAGGGCACCTGCCTCGCGATTTTTTTCGTGCTCGATTTTTCAGGTGTGGTGCAGTCTGTGGGCGCGGGTAAACCCGTTCCCACAGGGACGCGCCGTGTTGTCCTGGCTGCGCCATTCAAAGCCCTGCGAAAGGGCTTTGGCATCAGGCGAAGACGAAGTACTTGCGCACGGTCTCGACCACTTCCCAGGTGCCTTTGAGACCTGGCTCGATGATGAACACGTCGCCTGCCTTCAGGTGCTTGGGCTCTTCACCTTCCGGCGTGATGATCACGTAGCCTTCGAGGAAGTGGCAGAACTCCCACTTCTCGTAGTTGATCTCGAACTTGCCGGGAGTGCAGATCCAGGTGCCCATGATCTTGCTGCCATCGGCAGAGAGATAGGCGTTCAGGTTGACGGTCTGCGGGTTGCCGCCGATGCGCTTCCACGGGGTGGCGTTCAGGGCCGGGGTCGGGCAGGTTTCGCGCAGGACGGTAATGAAGTCGGACATGGCAGGTTCCCAGGTAAGTGGCTGAATGACACGTCACCATAGGGCCTGCGCTGGCGCTGGAGTTGCCTGGGCTCGACGTCCAGGTGTCTGGATGCGCTATGTGGGCATATGCGACTTGCAATGAAGAACGAAGGCGTTGACCTGTTCCGGCCATTGGGCGAGCAGGTCCGGCGCGGTACCCAGGTAGGCGGCGCGCGCGTTGGCCAGCACCGGTTGGTGCGCGTCTGGCAAACGCTCCAGCAACCACTGGGCGGCTACATCCTTGGCTGCGATCGACCCCGTCGCCAGGCTGTACCAGATGCGCGCCAGGGCGAGCACCACGGTGTGCTCGTCGCCGGTCCAGTCCTCGGGCGTGTTCCATTGGGCCAGGGTGTCGGCAAAGGCTTGTTTCAGGTCGGCGGGCGGCACCGGGTCGAACCAGCTCGCAGCCGCTTCGCCCACCAGGCAAAGGCTGTGCTGGCGGGCCTTGGTCAGCAGAATGGCCAGGTCCGGGTCGAGCTGGGCAGGTTCGACCTCGCCTGCCAGCAGCGATGCTCGCAGCCACTCACCGAATTGCAGCTCGCGGCGGGCCGGATAGCGCCAGGGATGGATGTCGTCGCGTACCAACAGCGTCACCTCCAGGGCGCGCAGGTTGGGGTCTGCTCCCGGTGGTGCGGAAACATCCAGCAGCGCGCGCATCAACCCCTGGCGTGTGGCGTCGGACAGCGGTCGGGACACAGTCACCAGCAGGTCGAGATCGCTGTGCGGCCTCAATCCACCGGCCACGGCCGAGCCGTACAGGTGGATGGCCTGCAAGGCGTCGCCAAGGTGCTGGGCAAGCAGTTGCTGGGCAGCGAGCAGTTGTGGGTCGGTCATGGTGCGCCTCCTGAGGGCACACCATAGCAATCACCCTCAGGCGTTGGCCATTGCGTTGACTTCGACCGTGATGTGCGCCAGTTCTTCATGGACCGCCAGTGCCTGGCGTACGGTGTCGGCGCTAAGACAGCCCGTCGCCGCCAGGCTGAGAATGCAGGCGTACTGGTCCTTGCCGACACGCCACACGTGCAAGTCGGTGAGGGTGGCCGGTACCGACAGTTGCGCCACGGCGTCGCGGATCTCCTGGACCACGGGCGCGTCCATCTCGGCGTCCAGCAATACCCGCCCGGTGTCACGCAGCAGGCCTTTGGCCCACACCGCCACCAGCACCGCTCCCACCAGGCCCATCACCGGGTCGAGCCAGCCGGCGCCCCAGAACTTGCCGGACAGCAGGGCAATGATCGCCAGCACCGAGGTCGCGGCGTCGGCCATCACGTGCAGGTAGGCCGATCGCAGGTTCAGGTCATGGTGGTGGTGGTGGTGGTGGTGGTGGTGGTGATCATGATGATGGCCATGATGGTGATCGTGATGGTGATCGTGATGGTGATCGTCGCGCAGCAGCCAGGCACAGGCGAGGTTCACGGCAAGCCCGAGTGCCGCAAGGGTGATGGCTTGGTCATAGTGAATCGGCCCAGGTGTCAGCAGCCGCTCGACCGACTGGAAGGCCATGAGCCCGGCTACGCCCAGCAGAAGCAAAGCGCTGGAGTAGCCGCCGAGGATCTCGATCTTCCACGTGCCGAAGGCGAAGCGACGGTCGCGGGCGTAGCGCCGTGCGGCAGCGTACGCCAGCAGTGAGAGCCCCAGGGCCAGGGCATGGGAGCTCATGTGCCAGCCGTCGGCCAGCAGCGCCATGGAGTTGAAGTACCAGCCGCCGGCGATCTCCGCCACCATCATCACCGCCGTGAGCCACACGGCCAGGCGTGTCTTGCGCTCGGCGCCGAGGTTGCCGGTATGGAACTGATGGCTGTGCAGCCACTTGTCTGAGGTTTGCGCAACCATGGTTTATCATGCTCCGGTAGATAGGCGAAATATACTATACCCCAGTATACCTAGAGTGATGCAGAACCCTATGGCACATACCATCAAGAGCAAGAAGCAACTGCTGACCCGTGTGCGCAAGATCAAGGGCCAAGCCGCAGCCCTGGAAAGCGCGTTGGAGCAGGACAAGGACTGCTTGGCGATCCTGCAGCAAATCGCCGCCGTACGAGGTGCGGTGAATGGGTTGATGGCCGAGGTGATGGAAGGGCACATTCGTGAGCATCTGGTGGCCGATGACCTGAGTGCCGAGCAGCGCCAGGAGGAGGCCGACAAGGTGGCCTCGCTGCTGCGCTCTTACCTCAAGTAACCAGTGTGGGCTGCGTTGCGGCCCATCGCAGGCTTGGCGATTCGGCAAGCCCAGGCCGCAGTTCTGAATACCCCCTGGGGGTATTTCTCTAGGCCCACCAGTACCGTACGAAGTGGAAGAACACCGGCGCCGCGAAGCACACCGAGTCCATGCGGTCCAGCATGCCGCCGTGGCCTTCGATCATGTGTCCCCAGTCCTTCACCCCGCGGTCGCGCTTGATCGCCGACATCACCAGCCCGCCAAAGAAGCCCATGGCATTGACGGTCAGCGCCATCAGCGCTGCCTGCCAGAAGTTGAACGGGGTGATCCAGCACAGCAAGGCGCCCACCAAGGTGGCCAAAGCTACGCCGCCGGCCAGCCCTTCGACGGTCTTGGAGGGCGACAGGTTAGGCGCCACCTTGCGTTTGCCGAACAGCTTGCCGCAGACGTACTGCAACACATCGCTGATCTGCACCACAAGGATCAGCCAAGCGATCAGCAACAGGTTGCGGCCTTCATAACCGGGAATGTCCAAGGTCATCAATGCCGGCACCGAGGACAGGCAGTACACCGCGATCATCAGCCCCCACTGCACCTTGGAAGCGCGCTCGAGAAAGCGCGTGGTGTCGCCACCGAAGCTCGCCAGGATCGGCAGGAACAGAAACAGGTACACCGGGATGAAGATGCTGAACAAACCGTACCAGTCCATGGCGATCAACAGGTACTGCACCGGCAGCGCCACGTAGAACGCCGCCACCAACGCCGGGTAATCGCTGCGCCGGGTGGGCGTGAGGGTCATGAACTCGCGCAGGGCATAGAACGAGACGAAGTAGAACAGGGCGATCACGCCGTACTTGCCGAACACGAAAGCGATGCCGATCACCAGCACCATCACCCACCAGGCGTTGATGCGGGCGTTGAGGTTGTCGATCACTGCGTGCGGCGCGGGGCCGGCGCGCCATTTGAGTAGACGGCCGATCACGCTGGCGAGCAGGAGCAGGGCGCCGATGCCGGCGAACAGGGAAAGGGTGTTGTCGTCCATCTCAGGCATCCTTCGGGGCCAGGTTCAGCAGGGCCTGGCGGGCCCGCTCGAGAAAGGCCTGCTTGCTCTCGTCAGGCAGCAGGTGCAGGGGTTCGCCGAAGCTCAAGGTGCACAGCAGCGGCAAGGGCAGGGCGCGGCCCTTGGGCATGACGCGGTTGAGGTTGGCGATCCACACTGGCACCAGCTCGATATCAGGGTTGGCCGAGGCCAGGTGGAACAGGCCGCTCTTGAACGGCAGCAGTGGCTCATCGCTGAGATTGCGGGTGCCTTCAGGGAAGAAGATCAGCGAATCGCCTTGGCCCAAGGCATCGAGCACCGGTTGCAGTGGGTTGTCGTTGGACTCGCCACGCTGGCGGTCGATCAGTACGGCGTCGAACACGTTACGGATCAGAAACTCCCGGATGCCCGGCTTGGCCCAATAGTCGGCCCCGGCGACCGGGCGTGTACGGCGGCGCAGTGGTTCGGGCAGCGAGGCCCAGAGCAGCACGAAGTCGCCATGGCTGCTGTGGTTGGCAAAATACAGGCGTTGCCTGGGGTGCGGCGTGCAGCCGAGCCAGAGAGCCCGGGCACCGGTGATCAGGCGTGCGGCAGAGGTGATGGCAAAGGCGGTCAAGGCGGCGAACATGGCGCGGTGGTTATCCGGTGAAAGAGAGTAACAGCAGGGTAGTCAGGGCTAGCACGACTTGCGCGGCGAAGCACAGCGCCTGGCGTCGCAGCAGGCCCAGCGCGCCCTGGCTGCGCGAGGGCCAGTCGCGTGCGTCGTGGGCGTGGGGCTTGAGGTTCAAGTCAAACAGGGCGCGATCCAAGGCTTGGGTGTCGGCGGTGAGGTCTGCGCTGCTGGCGAGCCGGGCGAACAGCGCGGCGTCCAAGGCTACGCGGATTGCCCAGTACTTGTGCAGCAGCCCCAGCCCCAGCAACACCGCGCACACCGCACTGGCCAGCGGGGGCAGGTGTGTCACCAGGGGGGCCAGGCCGTAGGCCAGGGCCAACAGGGTGATGCCATCGGACAAGCATTCGAGCTGTCGACCACGGCCCAGCAGGCTGGCCACCAGATGCAGGTTCATGGCTGGGCCTCCAGCTGTTCGAGTGCCATGCGATGGCCTGGATGTAACACGACAGAGGGTCGGGCTTTGCGGATCAGCGCTTCGGCCTGGGTAACGTTGGCGCAACGGCCACTGTGCACCAGCCAGGCGGCCACCGCGCTGGCGCTGCGGGAGTAGCCCAGGGCGCAGCAGACCAGGACCGGGCCCTGCTGACGCAGGCATTCGATGGCCTCGGCGGCCTGTCTGAGCAAGCTGGCATCCGGGACGATCAGGTCCAGGGTGGGCAGGCAGGTGTAATGTGCGGGCATCTGCATTGTCTGGCCTGGCCCATTTGCGGGTTTACCCGCGAAAGCGCCGGCACAGGCATAGCACGGCAGTTCAGCCGTCAGGTCCAGCGCGGCATTGAATGAGGAGGCCTCGCCGGCTCCGGGAATGCGCCCCAGAAATACCCCATCGCACACCTCATCGGCCTGTGGCCGTTTGCGGGTCCAGAGCCGCGAGTTGATCCAGGCCCCTAACAAATAGGGCGCCAGCAACCCAGTGGCGGCATTGGATAGCCGTCCATCCGCGCCTTTCTGGAATCCACCGGCACCGAACACGGCATAGTTCAGCGCCACCATCAGCAGCGAAACCGCCGGCCACAGCAGCCATAGCCAGGCGCCCGCCAACTGCAGCGCCAGCACCGCGCACAACAGCGCGCCGCCCCCGTAATACAGGGCAAGCCGCCAGCGTCGAGGATCACGGGCCAGGCGTGCTGCCCGCAGCGGCAGCTCGCCCTCCCTCGGCCACAGCCAGACGCATACCAGCCCCGCCAGTGCCCCGGTGGGCAGATCGATGAAATGATGCTGCCAGGTGGTCAGCACCGATACCCCGATCAAAGCCATCCAGCCATGCATCAGCCCGCGCCAAGGCTGGCGATGAACATGACGGGCAAACATTGTCCAGATGATCACCAACAGCGCGATGTGCAGTGACGGTGCCTGGTTGAAGGGCTTGTCGAACCCCATCAGCACATCGAACAGCCAACCGAACAGGCCGTCCAGCGCTGGGCGTTCGAAGGTAAAGCGCAGTGGCCACAGCAAGAAGCAGCCGACGCTGATCACTTGCGCGGTCAGCAGGGCCAGGGCGTGGCGGTCCATCTCCCGGCGGGTGGTCGGCAACAGGAAGGACAACCCGTACAGCAGGTCGATCGACCAGTAGGGCACGATCGTCCACGGCCATAGTGGCGTTTGCCCTTCCCAGCCGAACACCAGGCTGCCGACGTCGTCGCGGGTAGCGGTGTGGTTGTTGACCAGCCCATAGCTGAGAAAGAAGAACGGCCCCAGCAGCAACAGCCAGAGCACGCCTCGGCGGATCAAGCCGGGTTCGCGCGTCATCAATCCACCCGTTGCGCCAGGCTGACACTGAAAATGCCCCACTCATCGATGCGCTGAGCGACCTTGCGAAAGCCTGCCGCCTCCACCAACTGGTCCATCTCCGCCTGGCTGCGCCGACGCATTACCCAGGCCTGGCCATCGCGGTGGCTGGTGAGGGCACGGGCGATCATCTCCAGTTGCGGGTGCCAGGGCTGGCCGGTGTACACAAGATAGCCGCCCGGCTGAACAGCATCGGCCAGGCCCGCCAGGGAACTGCCCACCAGGTCATTGCTGGCGAACAGCTCATACAGGCCAGACACCACTGCCAGGGTCGGGTGCGGATCGAGACTGGCCAGGCTCTGGCGGTCGAAGGCATCGCCTTGGACGAAGCGGGCCACCTCGGTCAGGCCCTTCTCGGCGATCAAGGCGCTGCCTTGCTGGACGTTCAGCTCGCTGTAGTCGCGCAGCAGGATCGAGTCGGGCATCTGCTCCTGCAGCGCTTCGAGGATGTAACGACCGTGGCCTGCCGCGATGTCGACGATGTGTACCGGGCGCTGCTGCTCGCGCAGGCGGCGGATGGCTTCGCGCAGCAGTTCCTCCACATGCAGCTTGCGCTGGCGGATGCCGCGCCAGCCGATGGCGTTGAGGTAGTTCCGGTCGATCAGTTCGCCCAGCTTGCCTTTGCCGCTGGGCTGGTTGCGATACACGTAGTCCAGGGTACTGCCCGAATCGAAGCCGGTGTCGAAGCCCAGCTTCACCCCTTCCGAGAAGCCCTTGCCCAAGCGCAGTCCGGCACGGGTGGCCCGCCAGTAAAGGTCGCGGGGCGAGTTGCGAGGTAGCGGCGCGGCCAGGCTTTCGGCTTCAGCGCAGCTGGCGCCGCTCTTGTCGGCATCGAGCAGCGAGGGCACCGGTAAGGGCCTGTCGAAGCAGTGCGCAACGAAGCGCTGGATCCGCACCAGGGCGTGGGCCCGGTCGCGCTCGCCGAGGGTGTCGTGGAAAAAGCCCGGCAAAACATGCATCTCTTTGCGCGCACTGCCCAGACGCTCGAAGAAGCGCTCCTGGGGCTTGCGTTCGACCACAAGGTCGGCGCCGGACACCAGCATCTGGGTCGGCACCTGGATCGCCTGGGCATCGGCGACCACTCGGTCGGCCGCTTCATACAGGCCCAGCAGCATGGTCACCGAGATCGGCCGGCTGATCAGCGGGTCGGCCAAGTAGGACATGACCCGCTCCGGGTCGTGGGTCAGCAAGCGTGGCTTGACGTAGCTGTTGACGAAGAAATTGCCGCGCAATGCCTTGAGCAGCTTCAGGCCTGGGCGAGCGAACGGCACGTAAAGCTTGACCTTGAAGGCCGGCGAGGCCAGCACAAGGCAGCGCACTTTCGGCGCGTAGTCATGGGCCCAGGTCGCCACCAGCACCGCCCCCACGCTCTGGGCCAGTACCACCATGTCCGCCTCGGCGATGCCATGGCTGTCGCGGACATGCTCGATGAAGGTCTGCACGTCCCGCACGCTGGTGGCAAAGCCTGGGCTGTCGCCACGTGCTCCGGGTGACTGGCCATGGCCCCGGGCGTCCCAGGCGAAAAAGTCGTAGCCGGGCATGTCCAGCTCATCGGCCAAATGGGCCATGCGCCCGCCGTGTTCGTGGCCGCGGTGGAACATCACCACCGCCCGGCGTGGCTGGTATTCGTTACGGGTGGCGGGCCAATAGCGGTAATGCAGCTCGACGCCATCATGGGTGCAGAAGTGCAGCGATTGCGCTTGGCGCATGGCGAAGGTCCTTGTCCGGCGGCGAAGAGGTCAGCGAGTTTCGGCCAGGCCTTGGCGAACCCGGTTGTAGAGGGTATAGAGCGAGAGTGCGAGGATGACCAGCAGCAGGCCGTCGATCCATGCTGCGCTCAGCACCCCGAAAGCGATCCCGGTGCCCAGCACACCAAAGGCGAAGGCCCGGTCGCTCTTGCCCATGGGCCCGTCGTATCGCCGCGAAGCCCCCGCCAGCGGCCCCATCACGCCGGCGTACTCGCTGATGACCGCGCTCACGACCACCAGCACCACCAGCGCCGGTGATACCCCCGGCAACAGGGCGAATGGTAGGTACAGCGCCGCATCGGCGACCACGTCGCACAGCTCGTTGAGGTAAGCCCCAAGCTTCGATTGCTGGCCGAACTCCCGCGCCAGCATGCCGTCGACGGCATTGAGGGCCATGCGCAGCAGCATCCACACCGGCACCAGGATGAACAGCCCGGTCACATCGTGCTGCCAGGCCAGCAACAGGCCCAGCAGTACCGACACCAATGCGGCTGCCACGGTGACTTGATTGGCGGTGACGCCGCGCGCGTACAGGCGCTTTACGCCAGGGCGCAACAGGGCCTGGAAACGGGGTTTGAGTTGATAGATCGACGGCACGTTGAACTCCCTTTCATGGCGCGACAAGACCCGATTGTGAGGAATGAGCCAGGTGGGCGGCAAGGGGGGACGTTGATGACCTTCAACGGTGCGGCATGCCGTGGTATTCGTTGCCCGGTCGTTGCCTTGTCGGTTCGCTGCGTGCCCAGAACCAGGCACCTCCCTGCGCAATGACCAGGCCGCCGAAGCAAATCAGCAGGTCCGCCTCGCAGTGCTCCCAGGTACCGACCTTGAAGCCCGTATTCTCCAATGTCAGGAATTCACCTGTGGCAGGCAAGCATTGCGGGGAGCCTCTGAGGCCGCCATGGAATAGCTGCTCAGGGCTATGGCAAACCCGGGCGTGCAGCTGTTCGGGTTTTTTCTTCGCTTCATGCATGAAGCGCGAGATGAATGTCTTGCGGATATATCGCTGTGCGAACGTCTGCAGCAGGCGCTCCAGATCGTCACTGGAACACAGGCGATTGTCGTGTCGATTCATGAAGGCATCCCGTGGAAACGAAAGATCGCGTTCGCTCAGGGTTTTAACGTAGATGCCGGGCCAGGCGCGCCAGGACCGTGCCGGGTTGGTTGTAGGTTGAGTCTCGATTTCGCGGTGGGGGTGATGGGGTTGCAGCCTGCGCGGGTTTCAGCTGTCCTCCAGTTGTTTCACCAAAGCGGCGGCATACCCTGGCAACGCTCCGAAATCCCGGGCGCACAGTAACAGTCGACGGTTGGCCCAAGGCTCGGGCAATGCGATCCAGCGCAGTGGCAATACCCCTTCCCAGCGTCGCACCGATGCCAACGGCACCACCGCTACCCCGGCGCCGCCGGCAACCATGCGAATCACCCCGTCGAATCCTTCTGCCCGCACCCGTACCTGCATGCGCCGTCCTTCCCGCAGGGCTTGTTCCTCCAGATGCAGGGCCAGGGCGCTGTTGGCACCCAGCCCGACATGGCCGTGGGCAAGGCTGTCGATGAAAGTCGGCGCGGCCTGCTCGGCCAGGGGATGAGTGATGGGCATCGCCAGTACCAGCGGGTCGTCGCGAAAGGGACGAGTCTGCAGGTGCTCGTTGGGTGCGGCGGTAGAGATGATGCCCAGGTCGGCCATGCCCTGGGTGATCGATTGCACGATGCGCAGACTCGGCATTTCCTGAACATCGACGCTGACACCGGGATGGCTACACAGATAGGCGGCCAGCAGCTCGGGTAGGTATTCGGTCAGCGCGGCGGTGTTGCACAACAGGCGCACCTGGCCATATTGGCCTTGGGCGTACTGGGCCAGATCGTATTGCAGGCGTTCGACCTGCTGGCTGATCAGCCGGGCATGCTGCAACAGGGCCTGGCCGGCGGGTGTGGGCAGTACGCCACGGCGATTGCGCTCCAGCAGTGCGATGCCGAGCGAGGCTTCCATGGCGCGGATGCGGGCGCTGGCGGCGGGCAGCGACAGGTGGCTGCGACGCGCGCCTGCGGTGATG
The DNA here is from genome assembly GCF_040822035.1 of Pseudomonas guariconensis. Taxonomy (NCBI): domain Bacteria; kingdom Pseudomonadati; phylum Pseudomonadota; class Gammaproteobacteria; order Pseudomonadales; family Pseudomonadaceae; genus Pseudomonas; species Pseudomonas guariconensis. The sequence goes on from NZ_CP162012.1 coordinate 747,374, forward strand.
TTGCCGCACTCGGCGGTGTGGCGAAACAGCTGGAGGTCGGTCAGGTCGAAATGCATCAGCCTCTGTCCTGGCAATAGTCTGGCTGAGTATATGGCAGATTTTCAGCCAGGCGCCGAGACGTCATTCTGGCGCCATGAAGACTTTCTTGGCGTTTTATCAGGATATGGGCCCGGCATTGTGGTTGCTGGTGGCGATGACCTTTTTGCTGGCCGGTGCGGTCAAGGGAGTGATTGGCCTGGGCCTTCCGACCATCGCTATGGGCCTGCTCGGTCTGGCTATGGCACCGTCGCAGGCTGCCGCACTGCTGATCCTTCCTTCCACCGTCACCAACCTCTGGCAGTTGGCCTCTGGGGGGCATTTGCGTGGATTGCTGCGTCGCCTGGGCCCGTTGTTGCTGATGATTCTGGCCGGCACCCTGATCGGCAGTGCCTGGCTGGGTATCGACAGTGGACCTTGGGCCGCTCATGCGCTGGGTGGGGCGTTGCTGCTGTATGCCGTATATGGGCTGTCGGGGCCAACGATGAAGGTGCGGCCCGCATGGGAAGTGTGGCTGGGACCGTTGTGCGGCCTGGTGACCGGCCTGGTGACGGCGGCGACGGGCGTGTTCGTGATGCCGGCGGTGCCTTACCTGCAAAGCCTGGGCTTGTCGCGTGACGAGATGGTCCAGGCCCTGGGCCTGTCGTTCACGGTGTCCACGCTGGCGCTGGCCTTGGGCCTGGCCGGTCAGGATGCCCTCGGCGGACAGACGCTTGGCGCATCACTGTTGATGTTGGTGCCCGCCCTGTTGGGGATGCTTGGCGGCCAGTGGTTGCGTCAGCGCATCAGCGCGCAGGTGTTCAAGCGCTGTTTCTTCATCGGCCTGGCGCTGCTGGGCGGGCACCTGCTGCTCAACGGCTAGTCGAGGAAGGGCTGAGCATCTCGATCAGCTGGATGTCGAAATCGCGCTCCAGGTACTCCATGCGCTGTTCGAAGAATTCGCGCATGTGCGGCAGGGCCGAATGCACATCCAGGTCGGCCTTGCTGGCCCAGACCTCATAGAACACGAACAGGCTGGGATCCTGCTTGTCGCGCAACATGTGGTACTCGATGCAGCCCGGCTCCTGGCGGCTCGGTTCGACATAGGCGCGGAACAACCGCTCGAAAGCCTCGGCTTTTTCTGGGCGGGTCTTAGCTTTGAGAATGAACGCGTATTGCTCGGTCATGGACTGGCCTCGTGGGTTAAAAGATGGGAAGAATTTTAAAGCAATAATGTGTGTTCAATTCGTGATTCGAGCGCAAATGTATTTTGCCGATCGAGCGCTTTTTCTCAGCTTCCCGGATGCCTAATCTGCCGCCATCGAACTTGACGTGACCGGTGGCCGACAGCCTCGGGTCCCCTTATCGGAGGCTCCCATGAAAAAGATTCTTCTGCTCAACGGCGGCAAACGCTTCGCCCATTCCGACGGTCGTCTCAACACGACCCTGCACGAGGTTGCCCTGGCCCATCTGGACCGCGCAGGTTTCGACGTGAAGCAGACCTTCATCGATGGTGGCTACGACGTTCAGGAAGAAGTCGACAAGTTTCTCTGGGCTGATGTCGTGATCTGGCAGATGCCCGGCTGGTGGATGGGCGCGCCGTGGACCGTCAAGCAGTACATCGATGAAGTCTTCACCGCAGGCCACGGCAGCCTGTACGCCAATGATGGCCGCACCCGCTCCGACGCCTCGCAGAAGTACGGCAGCGGCGGTCTGATCCAGGGCAAGCAGTACATGCTTTCGCTCACCTGGAATGCCCCGCAGCAAGCCTTCGACGACCCGAGCGACTTCTTCGAGGGCAAAGGTGTGGATGCGGTGTATTTCCCGTTCCACAAGGCCAACCAGTTCCTGGGCATGACCGGCCTGCCGACTTTCCTGGCAGTGGACGTGATGAAGCGTCCGGATGTGCCGGCGGCGGTGGCAGCCTATGAAGCCCATCTGGACAAGGTGTTCGGCAAGGCCCAGTGAAGGGCTAAGGCTGTGGTGCAGCCCCTCGCAGGCTCGGTCAGCGCTCTCCACGTGCGTCGGAAGCAGCCCTGGACTGCGATGGGCGCCTTGCATGAATCTCTGTCACCCGCTATCAATCACGGCATTCTCCGATACAGGCCTGATACGTGAAAACCCGATCCGAAGAGCTCCAGGTATTCGTCGCTGTGATCGACTGCGGCTCGATTTCCGCCGCTGCCGAGCAGATCGGCCAGACGCCGTCGGCAGTCAGCCGCACGTTGTCACGGCTCGAGGGTAAGCTCGGCACCACGTTGGTCAACCGCACCACCCGGCGCATGGACCTGACCGAGGAAGGGCGCTTTTTTCTGGAGCGTTCGCGGCAGATCCTCGAGCAAATGGACGACATGGAAGAGCACCTGTCGATGCATAACCAGACGCCTTCCGGGCGTCTGCGCATCAATGCCGCGGCGCCGTTCATGCTGCATGCCATCCTGCCGTGGATTGGTGAGTTTCGTCGCCAGTACCCTGGCATCGAGCTGGAACTCAACACGGACGATCTGATCATCGACCTGCTCGAGCAAAGCACCGACGTTGCCATCCGCATCGGCGACCTTGCTGACTCCAGCCTGCATGCTCGCGCCCTGGGGTGCAGCCCGATCCAAGTGCTGGCGAGCCCCGAGTACCTGGCGCGCCATGGCACGCCAGAAAAGGTCGAGGACCTGAACGCGCATTCCCTGCTCGGTTTCAGCCAGCCGGAGTCGCTCAATCGCTGGCCGCTGCGCCATGCCCAAGGTGATTACTGGCAGATCCGTCCTAGTCTGATTGCCTCCAGCGGCGAAACCTTGCGTCAGCTGGCCTTGGCGGGAGAGGGCATTGTCAGCCTCTCGCACTTCATGACCCATGAGGACATCCGCACCGGCCGCTTGCAGGTGGTGCTGGGCGAGTTCAATAACGGTTATCGCCAGCCAATCCATGCGGTGTACTACCGCAATACCCAGTTGGCCCTGCGTATCCAATGCTTCCTGGATTTCATTCAGAAGAAGCTGGCGATGTACGCCTGCTGAGTTGCCTGAACACGACAGGACCTGTGCAGGGGCGGCGCAATCTTCCCCGGGTGTTTGCTTAGTCGAACGGCTTCGGCCTTAATGACTGATCAACAAAAACAACACCAAGGAAGTGCGCATGCGTATCGTCATGTTCCAGTCCATGGCCCTCGGGGCCGCGATCCTGAGCTGTTCGTCCGCCTTTGCGGTCACCCTGGAGGGTGGCGCGGTGGCCGCGCCCGATCAATATGGCGCACAGGTGGCCGCCGACATTCTGAAGAAGGGCGGTAATGCAGTGGATGCCGCCGTGGCCACGGCCTTCACCCTGGCGGTGACCTACCCTGAAGCCGGCAACATCGGTGGCGGCGGCTTCATGACCCTGTTCGTCGATGGCAAGCCGTATTTCCTCGATTACCGCGAAGTGGCGCCCAAGGCGGCCAGTCGCAACATGTACCTCGACGAAAAAGGCGAGGTCATCGAGAACCTCAGCCTGGTCGGAGCCCGAGCCGCTGGTGTGCCAGGTACGGTGATGGGGCTTTGGGAGGCCCACAAGAAGTTCGGCAAGCTGCCCTGGAGCGAACTGCTGACCCCCGCCATCGGCTATGCCAAGAACGGTTTCAAGGTCGCCCAGAAGCAGTACCAGTACCGCAACGATGCCCAAGGCATGTTCAAGACCGCCACCAACTTCAACGACTACTTCGGCAACATGAAGGTAGGTGAGCTGTTCAAGCAGCCTGAGCTCGCCCAGACCTTGGAGCGAATCGCCGACAAGGGCGTCAGCGAGTTCTACCAGGGCAAGACCGCCGACTTGCTGGTGGCGCAGATGCAGGCCGATAAAGGCCTGATCACCAAGGCCGACCTCAAGGACTACAAAGCCGTGTGGCGTCAGCCAATGGCGATCAGCTGGCGTGGCAATGTTGTCTACACCGCACCGCCACCTAGCTCTGGAGGCGTGGCCCTGGCCCAGTTGCTGGGCATCAAAGAAGACCGCGCGGCGGACTTCAAGGGTGTGGCGCACAACTCGGCCAAGTACATCCACCTGCTTTCGGAGATCGAGAAGCGTGTGTTCGCCGACCGTGCCGACTATCTGGGTGACCCGGCTTTCACAAAGGTGCCGGTCGACCAGTTGATCGCCAAGGACTACCTCGCCAAGCGCGCCGCCCAGGTCAACCCAAACGCCATCTCCGACACCGACAAGGTCAAGCCGGGCCTGGAGCCGCACCAGACCACGCACTTCTCCATCGTGGACAAGCAGGGCAATGCGGTGAGCAACACCTACACCCTGAACCTCGATTACGGCAGCGGCGTGGTGGTCAAGGGCGCGGGCTTCTTGCTCAACGACGAAATGGACGACTTCAGCGCCAAGCCGGGCGCAGCCAACGCCTTCGGCGTGGTAGGCGGCGATGCCAATGCCATCGAGCCGGGCAAACGCATGCTGTCGTCGATGAGTCCCAGCCTGGTGACCCGTGACGACAAGGTGGCGCTTGTGCTCGGCACACCCGGTGGTTCGCGGATCTTCACCTCGATCTTCCAGGTGATGAACAACCTGTACGACTACGACATGCCGCTTGAAAAAGCCGTGGCGGCGCAGCGCGTGCATCACCAACTGCTGCCCAAGGACACCATCTATTTCGACAGCTATGCGCCACTGACTGGCCAGGTGGCCGATGAGCTGAAGAAAATGGGTTATGTGCTGGAGGACCAAGGCTGGGAGATGGGCGACATCCAGGCGATCCGGGTGACCGGCGAGAAGCTCGAGACTGCCTCTGACCCGCGTGGGCGAGGGGTAGGGATGATCGTCAAGTAAGCCGATGGTGCGTCAGGTCATGCAAGATTGCCTGGCCTGACGCATTCGCGGGTAAACCCGCTCCCACAGGGTGCGCTGTTCTAACGACACCGCTGCCTCTGTGGAAGTGGGCTCACCCGCGAAGAGGGCTCTATGAATCTCAGGTCAGACGCGGAACTGGCTGACCAGTGTCTGCAGATGTCCGCCCAGGCGCGCCAGCTCGACACTCGAGGCGGCGGTCTCGTCACTCGCGGTAGCGGTCTGCTCCGACACATCACGCACATTCAGGATGCTGCGGCTGATTTCTTCGGCCACGGCACTCTGCTGCTCGGCGGCGGCGGCGATCTGTTGGTTCATCGACTGAATGTTCGACACCGTACGGGTGATGTTCTCAAGCGAAGCGCCAGCCTTGCGCGCCAGCTCAACGCTGCTGTCGGTCAGGCTGCGGCTGTCGTTCATCACATCAGCCACCTGCTGGGTGCCATTTTGCAGGCTTGCCACCAGCCCTTCGATTTCCTCGGTGGACTGCTGGGTACGCTGGGCCAGGCCGCGGACTTCATCGGCGACCACCGCAAAACCGCGGCCGGCTTCCCCGGCGCGTGCGGCTTCGATGGCGGCGTTCAGCGCCAGCAGGTTGGTCTGCTCGGCCACCGATTTGATCACGTCCATGACGCTGCCGATCTTCTGGCTTTCCTGCTGCAGCAGGCTCATGGCTTCGGTGGAACGGTGCACTTCCGAGGCCAGGCGTTCGATCTGGTTGATCGCCTCGCCTACCACGCGATCACCTGCGCGGGCTTCTTGATCGGCGCCAGTCGCGGCATGGGAGGCTTGCTCGGCGTTGCGTGCCACTTCCTGTACGGTGGCCGCCATTTCGTGCATGGCGGTGGCCACCTGGTCGGTCTCGACTTTCTGGCTGTTGGCGCCGGCGCTGGTCTGCTCGGTCACCGCCGACAGTTCCTCGGCAGCGCTGGCGATTTGGGTGACGCCATCGCGGATACCGGTGATCAACTCGCGCAGGGTCGTGCCCATGCGCGCGATGCCTTGCTGCAGCGCGCCGAGTTCATCGCGGCGAGTGACACGCAGGTTCTGGGTCAGATCGCCATTGGCGATTTTTTCCACCACGTCCAAGGTCTCGCGCAGGGGGCGGGTGATCTGGCGGGTGATGAGGAATGCTGCCAGCACGCCGACCAGCAGGGCCAGCAAGGTGGCGATGGTCTGCAGGCTGCGGGCCTGGGCGCTTTCGCTGTCGCGACGGTCCAGTTGGATCTGGTACAGCTGGTCGCTGCGTTTGACGATATCGGCGCCTTCTACGGTCATTTCCGCACGGGCCACGCCGACTTCGGCGTTGGCATCGCGGAACTGACGCAGTGCATCGCGGTAGCCGCTCATGGCCGACTCGAACGCCTGGATTCGGGCGGTCTCCCCAGGCAGGTGGCGCTTGAGGTTGTCGATCTCCACCAAGGTTTTTTCAACCTGACGGGTGACGGTCTGTTCGGCATCGCTGGTGAGGTCCGCGATATAGCTGCGCACGTCCAGGCGCAGCTGGACGAGCTGTTCCTTGGCCTGGCTGATGGCCAGGAACTGCTGCAGGGTGGCTGTGTCGCCGGAAGTGCGCGCCAACGCGTCGCGGCTGACGGCCTCGATGGCGGCGAGCGCCTCGCTGGCCTGGCGGGCGTTCTGGTTCAGGGCTTCTCGCGCGGCGAGGCCGGTTTTGTAGGCCTTGCGCATCTTCTCCAGCGAGACCCGGTACTTGGCGATGGTCTCGCCCTGCTCGCGCAGCAGCTTGAGGTTTTCTGGGCTTTTGAAGGTATTGACCAGATGCTGTTGCTGGGCACCGAAAGCATCGAGCTTGTCCAGCACGTTGGCGGCCGAGGTGTCGTCGCCGTTGGTCAGCATGTACTGCAGGCGCGCCACGCGCAGGTTGGTCAGGTCACTGTTGAGCTTGGTGATGTCGCTCATCCAGTTGCTGCGGTCGATCAGGCTGCCCAGGCTGGTCCAGCCGGTCAGGGCCAGAAGGCCGGTCAGAAGCAGGACCAGGCCGAAGCCCAATCCGAGTTTGAGGTTGACGCTGATATTGGCAAACCAGCCGTTCATGGCACGCTCTCCAGAAAATTGATTTCGCTCGCTTGATCTCCAATCGCTGGGCATTGTTGTTATCGGCGCCCGCTGATTCATGCCAGGGGTTATCGGCAAGATCGAGCGAAGCTGAAACGCTTTTTCAGCAGATTTGTAACCTACTGAAAACGTTTGCGTTTTGGAGATGGCAGGCGGCGACGTCGCAGCCTATCGAAGGCTTTGGCAGCTTCTACAGCGGTGAAGATGGCTGGAAGTTCGTGGGAAAGGGCGAAGCCTGAGAGGGGGGCCGCAGCGCGGCCCTGTCTGTCAGAGGCTGCGTGAGCCGAAGGTATCGCAGCGGTTCACGTCCCCGCTGGAGAAGCCGGTCTTGAACCAGCGCACCCGCTGCTGCGAGGTGCCATGGGTGAAGGAGTCTGGCACCACACGGCCCTGGCCCTGCTGCTGGAGGCGGTCGTCGCCGATGGCGTTGGCGGCATTCAGGGCTTCTTCCACATCGCCAGGTTCGAGCCAGTTCAGGCGCTTTTGCGCCTGGTAGGCCCAGACGCCTGCCAGGCAGTCGGCCTGCAATTCCTGGCGCACCAGCAGGCCGTTGTCGCCTTCCATGCGTTGGCCGTTGCGCCGCGCCGCGTCGACCTTGGCCGAGACGCCCAGCAAGGTCTGCACGTGATGGCCGATCTCGTGGGCGATCACATAAGCCTGGGCGAAGTCACCGGCGGCGGCAAAACGGGTTTCCATCTCGCGGAAGAAGGTCATGTCCAGATACACCCGCTGGTCTGCCGGACAGTAGAACGGCCCGACCGCCGAGGAGGCGAAACCACAGGCGGAATTCACCTGGCCACTGAACAGCACCAGTTTGGGATCGCGGTACTGCTTGCCGGCCTGGGCGAACAAGGCCTTCCAGGTATCCTCGGTGTCGCCCAGGATCGAGGCGACGAACTCGGCCTGCTCGTCGTTGGCCGGTGGCGCCTTGCCACCCGCGCCCGACGGCGCCTGTTGCTGCTGCTCCATCTGGCCGGCGAGTTGGCCGAGGATCTGCAGCGGGTCTTGCCCTGTGATCCAGCCGATGCCGACGATCAGCAGGATGGCGCCCAGCCCCAGCCCTTTGCCACCGCCAAAACGCATGCCGCCGCCACCGCCTTCACCTCGGGCATCGACCACATTGTCGCTGCGTCGGCCTTTTCGCCATTCCATGTAATGTTCTCCGGAGCCTGAAACATGAGCACAAAGATTAGTTCAGGGCTGTTTCGGGTGTCAGCCAATCTGTAGATGCATAACCATTTGGTTATGTAAGGTCACTTTGTTTTCAATGTTCATGCCCGGTGACCTATCTGAAACTGCATGTCCACCTGCCACGCACAGGTGCACGACAATTCCAAGAGAGGAACACGGCATGCCCGCCCAGGACACCAGCCGCTTCGTGATCCGTGATCGCAACTGGCACCCCAAAGCCCTCACGCCTGACTACAAAACATCCGTGGCCCGCTCGCCACGCCAGGCGCTGGTCAGCATCCCGCAGTCGATCAGCGAAAGCACCGGGCCGGACTTTTCCCACCTGGGCTTCGGCCCTCACGACAACGATCTGTTGCTCAACTTCAACCACGGCGGTCTGCCGATCGGTGAGCGCATCATCGTCGCAGGCCGGGTGGTCGACCAGTATGGCCAGCCGGTGCCCAACACCTTGGTTGAGATGTGGCAAGCCAACGCCGGTGGCCGTTACCAGCACAAGAATGACCGCTACCTGGCGCCGCTGGACCCGAACTTCGGTGGTGTCGGCCGCAGCCTGACCGACCGTGACGGCTACTACAGTTTTCGCACCATCAAGCCAGGGCCTTATCCGTGGCGCAATGGCCCCAACGACTGGCGCCCGGCGCACATCCACGTGTCGGTCAGTGGCCCGTCGATCGCCACCCGCTTGATCACCCAGCTGTACTTCGAAGGCGACCCGCTGATCCCGCTGTGCCCGATCGTCAAGTCGATCGCCAACCCCGACGCGGTGCAGCGCCTGATCGCCAAGCTCGACATGAGCAACGCCAACCCCATGGACTGCCTGGCGTATCGCTTCGACATCGTGCTGCGCGGCCAGCGCAAGACCCACTTCGAAAACTGCTGAGGACCCCGTCATGCCTATCGAACTGCTGCCGGAAACCCCTTCTCAGACCGCCGGCCCCTATGTGCACATTGGCCTGGCCCTGGAAGCGGCCGGCAACCCTACCCGCGACCAGGAAATCTGGAATCGCCTGGCCAAGCCTGACGCGCCAGGTGAGCACATCCTGTTGTTCGGTCATGTGTACGACGGCAATGGGCACCTGGTGCGCGACTCGTTTCTGGAGTTCTGGCAGGCCGATGCCAACGGTGAATACCAGGACCAGTACCACCACGAGAACGCCTTCAACAGCTTTGGCCGTACCGCCACCACCTTCGATGCCGGTGAGTGGACCCTGCACACGGTCAAGCCAGGCGTGGTGAACAATGCCGCCGGGGTGCCCATGGCGCCGCACATCAACCTCAGCCTGTTCGCGCGGGGGATCAACATCCACCTGCACACCCGGTTGTATTTCGACGATGAGGCCCAGGCCAATGCCCAGTGCCCGGTGCTCAACCTGATCGAGCAGCCGCAACGGCGCGAGACGCTGATCGCTCGGCGTTGCGAGGTGGACGGGAAGACGGCGTATCGTTTCGATATCCGTATTCAGGGGGAAGGGGAGACGGTGTTCTTCGACTTCTGAGTGAACTCTGGGGCTGCAGTGCAGCCCCAGGCCCTGAAACTCAACGCCGAACCAGCAGTACGCCGCTTTCCATGTGGTGGGTGTAAGGGAACTGGTCGAACAGCGCGCAGCGCTCGATGCGGTGAGTGTCCTGCAACTGGGCGATGTTGGCTGCCAGCGTCTCGGGGTTGCACGAGATGTACAGGATCCGCTCGAAGCGGCGAGTCAGCTCGCAGGTGTCCGGGTCCATGCCGGCGCGCGGCGGGTCGACGAACACGGTGCCGAAGTCGTAGCTTTTCAGGTCGATGCCTTCAAGACGACGGAACGGGCGCACCTCGTTCAGTGCCTGGGTCAGCTCTTCGGCCGACAAGCGCACCAGGCGCACATTTTCCACGGCGTTCTCATCCAGGTTGCTCAGCGCGGCATTGACCGAGGTCTTGCTGATTTCGGTGGCCAGCACCTGGCGCACGCGGGTGGCCAGCGGCAGGGTGAAGTTGCCGTTGCCGCAATACAGCTCCAGCAGGTCATCGTCACGCTTGCCGATAGCCTCGTAAGCCCAGCTCAGCATCTTCTGGTTCACCGCGCCGTTGGGTTGGGTGAAAGCGCCTTCTGGCTGGCGATAGCTGAACACGCGGCCGGCCACGTTGAGTTTTTCCACGGCATAGTCGCGACCGATGACCAAGCGCTTGCCCTTGGAGCGGCCGATGATGCTGACGCCCAGATCCTCGGACAATTGCCGAGCAGCGACTTCCCAGGCGTCATCGAGCGGGCGGTGATAGCACATCGTGATCATGGCGTCGCCGGCCAACGTGGTGAGGAACTCCACTTGGAACAGTCGGTTGCCCAGTTCCTCGCTGGCCTGCCAGGCGGCCTTCAGGCGTGGCATCAATGCGTTGATCCGTTCGCTCGCGATGGGGAAGTCATCGATCAGGATCGCCTTGTGTTTTTCGCCTGGGGCGAACATCGCATAGTGGCGCTGGCCCTCTTCGCGCCACAGGCGAAACTCGGCGCGCAGGCGGTAGTGCTCGCGCGGCGAATCGAAGACGGCGGGCTCCGGCGCGCCGAACGGCGCCAATAGCTCACGCAGCCGGGCGACTTTGCCCTCGAGCTGCGTGGAATAGGCGGAAGGGTCGAAGACAGCACTCATGCGTTGAACCAGCCCAGCTTGATGACGAACAGGATGGAAAGGATCACCAATGCCGAGTTCAGGTCGCGGTAGCGACCGGAGATCAGCTTGATGGCGGTCCAGGCGATGAAGCCGAAGGCGATGCCGTTGGCGATGGAGTAGGTCAGCGGCATGGCCAGGGCGGTGACCACCACGGGCGCTGCTTCGGTGACGTCGTCCCAGTTTATTTCCGCCAGGCCCGAGGCCATCAGCACCGCGACGAACAGCAGCGCGGGGGCGGTGGCGAAGGCCGGTACGCTACCGGCCAGCGGCGCGAAGAACAACGCCAGCAGGAACAGGATGGCGACCACGATTGCGGTCAGGCCCGTGCGGCCACCGGCGCTCACGCCGGCCGCGGATTCGATGTAGCTGGTGGTGGTCGAGGTGCCCAGCAGCGAGCCGGCCATGGCGGCGGTGCTGTCGGCGATCAGGGCGCGACCCATTTTCGGCATGTGGCCGTCCTTGCCCATCAGGCCGGCGCGTTTGGCCACGCCGATCAATGTGCCGGAGTTGTCGAACAGGTCGACGAACAGGAAGGCGAAGATCACGCTGATCAGGCCGACGTCCAAGGCGCCCTTGATGTCCAGTTGCAGGAAGGTCGGGGCCAGCGATGGCGGCATGGACACCACGCCGCCGAAGGGCGTCACGCCCATCAGGATCGAGGCCAGGGTCACCGCCAGGATGCCGATCAGCACCGCGCCACGGACCTTCATGGCCTCAAGGGCCACGATCAGGAAGAAGCCCAGGGTCGCCAGGATCGGTGCAGGTTGCTTGAGGTCCCCCAGGCCCACCAGGGTGGCCGGGTTGTCCACGACGATGCCGGCGTTGTGCAGGGCGATCAGCGCCAGGAACAGGCCGATACCGGCAGCGATGGCCGAGCGCAGCGGCAGCGGGATGCTGTTCACGATCCATTCGCGGATGCGGAAGATCGACAACAGGAAGAACAGCACTGCCGAGAGGAAGACCGCGCCCAGCGCCACTTGCCAGGTGTGCCCCATGTGCAGGACCACGGTGTAGGTGAAGAACGCGTTCAGGCCCATGCCCGGTGCCAGGGCGATAGGGTAGTTGGCGATCAGGCCCATGGTCACCGAGCCGATGGCTGCGGCAAGGCAGGTGGCGACGAAGATCGCGCCCTTGTCCATGCCGGTCTCGCCGAGGATGCTCGGGTTGACGAACAGGATGTAGGCCATGGCCAGGAAGGTGGTGACGCCCGCGAGAATCTCGGTGCGCACGTTGGTGTTGTGTGCTTTTAGTTGAAACAGCCTGTCCAGCATGCCCGCTCCCCAAGGCGCCCCCGGCGCCGCGATTGAATCGTCCCCAATCAGCAAAGCACAGACCGTCGACGATGCCTGCATTTGTGTGGGGCACAAAAAAGCCGCGCATGATACCAGTATGGGGGGCGAGGGCCTATGGCCGGTGGGAAGGCCGCTGGCCGCGTTGGCCCGTTCGCGGGGGAGTCCGCTCCTAAAGAGGGCCTGCAGGGCCTTGAGACAGAAGCCGACGTAACCCGTGAGGGAGCGGGTTTACCCACGAATGGACCGTATCACTCACCGTGCAGCCTGTCGCGCTTGGCCAAGGTCGGGAACAGCTTCATCCAGGTGCCGGTCACCACCAGCGTGCCCACGCCACCGAGCACCACCGCCGGCACGGTACCGAACCAGTGGGCCGTCACGCCGGACTCGAACTCGCCGAGCTGGTTCGAGGCGCCAATGAACAGGCCGTTCACCGCGCTGACCCGGCCGCGCATCTCGTCCGGCGTCTCCAACTGCACGAAGGCGCCACGGATGACCATGCTGATCATGTCCGCCGCACCCAGTACCACCAGCACCGCGAGGGAGAACCAGAACGAGGTCGACAGGCCGAAGGCGATGGTGGCCACGCCGAACACGCCCACGGCGGTGAACATCGTCAGACCCACCTTGCGCTCCACCGGGAAGCGCGCCAGCCACAGTGACATCAGCAGCGCCCCCACCGCCGGCGCCGAGCGCAGCAGGCCCAGGCCCCAGGCGCCGGTGAGCAGGATGTCCTTGGCGAACACCGGCAGCAGGGCCGTGGCACCACCGAGCAGCACAGCGAACAGGTCCAGGGAGATCGCTCCGAAGATGTCCGGGCGGCTACGGATGAAGCGGATCCCAGCCAACAGGGACTCCAGGCTGGCGCGCCCACGTTGGGCCACTTGCTGGCGGGCATCGAGGCTCAAGGTCAGCAGGCAGGCGATGACGTAGAGCGCCACGGTCGGTCCGTACACCCAGATGCTGCCGAAGGCATAGAGAAAGCCACCCACGGCCGGAGCGACGATGGTCGCCGCCTGGGTTGCCGATGCCGATGCTGCCACGGCCCGCGGGAACAGCCCTGGCGGTACGACATTGGGCAGCAGGGCCTGGGTGGCCGGCATTTCGAAGGAGCGGGTGGCACCGAGCAGGAAGGCCAGCCCGAAGATCAGCTCACGGCTGACGTTGTCGGTGGCGCTGCCCACGGCCAGGGCCAATGCGATCAGCGCCTGCAGGCTTTGGCACAGGGCGGCGACACGGCGCCGGTCATAGCGGTCGGCGACGTGGCCGGTATGCAGCATGAACAGCACCCGCGGGGCGAATTCCACCAGGCCGACCAAGCCCAAGTCCAGCACATTGCCGGTCAACTGGTAGAGGTGCCAGCCAATGGCCACGGTGAGCATCTGAAAGCCGCTGGCGGTGAACACACGGGCCAGCCAGAACGCCAAAAAGGGGCGATGCTGGCGGAGCAGAAGCGGGGTGGGGTCGGACATCGGTGAGCCTTGGCCTCGGTACGTGGAGGCGCTGCAGGGTATCACCTGTTTGTAACAAATGGTTGCTGTTTGCCGGGGCAGACAGCTTTTTCACACCCCTTCAAGACGGTGGGACAACCGGTCACGCGGCAATCAACCGCACGGCTCGCCTGTGTATTCGGGTCTATGCTTCCCAACAATCGTTGATTTGGGTCAATCGTTCCAAATGCAACGATCCGGCCATCGGCCGCAATCCCTGCGATCGAACAGAACAATTCCAAGACAGCGCACTCGATAACCGTGGGGGCAGTGGGCGTCAGGGCCACGAGCCCGGACGCCGGATTACCTGAAGAGGAAGCACTATGTTCGGTTTAGAGGCCTTGGAGCTCGCCCGAATCCAGTTTGCGTTTACCGTGTCCTTTCACATCCTGTTCCCGGCCATCACCATTGGCCTGGCGAGCTACCTGGCGGTTCTGGAGGGCCTTTGGCTCAGGACCGGCAACAACACCTACCGCGACCTTTACCACTTCTGGTCCAAGATCTTTGCCGTCAACTTCGGCATGGGCGTGGTCTCAGGCCTGGTCATGGCGTATCAGTTCGGCACCAACTGGAGCCGCTTCTCCGACTTCGCCGGCTCCATCACCGGCCCTCTGCTGACCTACGAAGTGCTCACTGCCTTCTTCCTCGAGGCGGGCTTCTTGGGTGTCATGCTGTTTGGCTGGAACCGTGTCGGCCGTGGCCTGCACTTTTTCTCCACGGTCATGGTGGCGCTCGGGACCCTGGTCTCGACCTTCTGGATCCTGGCGTCCAACAGCTGGATGCAGACGCCACAGGGCCACGAGATCATCGATGGCCGGGTGGTCCCGGTGGACTGGCTGGCGGTGATCTTCAACCCGTCCTTCCCCTTCCGCCTGATGCACATGGCCACTGCCGCGTTCGTCTCCACGGCCTTCTTCGTCGGTGCCTCGGCTGCCTGGCACCTGCTGCGCGGGCGTGACAATCCGGCTGTACGCAAGATGCTGTCGATGGCCATGTGGATGGCGCTGATCGTTGCGCCGATCCAGGCGGTGATCGGTGACTTCCATGGCTTGAATACCCTCAAGCATCAGCCGGTGAAGATCGCCGCCATCGAGGGTCACTGGGAGAACAAGCCTGGCGAGCCGACACCGTTGATCCTGTTCGGCATCCCGGACATGAAGGCCGAGACCACCCACTTCAAGATCGAGATCCCGGCACTGGGCAGCCTGATCCTCACCCATAGTCTGGACAAGCAAGTCCCGGCGATGAAGGAGTTCCCGCCCGAAGACCGCCCCAATTCGACCATCGTGTTCTGGTCGTTCCGGATCATGGTCGGACTGGGCCTTCTGATGATCGCCGTCGGTTTCTGGAGCCTGTGGCTGCGCAAGCGCGGCACGCTGTACAGCTCGCGTCCCTTCCTGCACATGGTGTTGTGGATGGGGCCTTCGGGTCTGATCGCCTTGCTGGCGGGCTGGTTCACCACTGAAATCGGCCGCCAACCCTGGGTGGTCTACGGCCTGATGCGCACCGCCGATGGGGTTTCCAACCACAGCTACGGCCAGTTGGGCCTGACGCTGGTGATCTTCGTGGTTGTCTACTTCGCGTTGTTCGGCACCGGCCTGGGCTACATGATGCGTCTGGTGCGCAAAGGGCCGAAGACTGGCGAGGGTGACGAGCACAATCCTGGCGGGCCTGGCCAGAAACGTACGCCGGCGCGGCCGCTGTCCGCCGCCGATGAAGGCCATCCGGCCGATTCCGCCAGTCTGAGCAAGGGGAACTGAGCCATGGGTATCGACCTTCCGTTGATCTGGGCCGTGATCATCATCTTCGGCGTGATGATGTATGTAGTGATGGACGGCTTCGACCTGGGGATCGGCATGCTCTTCCCCTTCGTCAAGGCAGAGCGTGACCGGGATGTGATGATGAACACCGTTGCCCCCGTGTGGGACGGCAACGAGACCTGGCTGGTGCTGGGTGGGGCGGGGCTGTTCGGTGCCTTCCCGATGGCCTACTCGGTGGTGCTCGAAGCGCTGTACCTGCCGTTGATCCTGATGCTGGTTGGGTTGATCTTCCGGGGCGTGGCGTTCGAGTTCCGCTTCAAGGCCACGGCGCACAAGCGTCATCTTTGGGACAAGGCGTTCATCTGGGGCTCGCTGGTGGCGACCTTCTTCCAGGGCGTGGCCCTGGGCGCTTTCATCGAAGGCTTCAAGGTGGTCGATCGTCACTATGCGGGCGGGGCCTTCGACTGGTTGACCCCATTCAGTCTGTTCTCTGGGCTGGGGCTGATCGTCGCCTATAGCTTGCTCGGCTGCACCTGGCTGATCATGAAGACCGAAGGACCGTTGCAAGAGCAGATGCACACGCTGGGCAAGCCCCTGGCGCTGGTGTTGCTGGCGGTGATCGGCATCGTCAGCCTGTGGACACCGCTGGCTTACCCGCAGATCGCCGACCGCTGGTTCAGCATGCCCAACCTGATTTGGTTCATGCCGGTGCCGATCCTGGTCTTGGTGACCTTCTACGGCCTGTTGCGGGCGGTGGCGCGCAATGCGCATTACACCCCGTTCCTGCTGACCTTGGTGCTGATCTTCCTGGGTTACAGCGGCCTTGGCATCAGCTTGTGGCCGAACATCATCCCGCCGTCGATTTCCATCTGGGATGCCGCGGCACCACCGCAAAGCCAGGGCTTCATGCTGGTGGGGACGCTGTTCATCCTGCCATTCATCCTGGGCTACACCTTCTGGAGCTACTACGTGTTCCGCGGCAAGGTGACCCATGACCAGGGCTATCACTAGGAGGTCGGGCAATGATGGCTGAACAGAAGAAGCCCTTGTGGCAACGCCTGGGCTGGCTGTTGCTGATCTGGGCGGGCAGCGTGGCCGCCCTCGGTGTGGTGGCCTGGCTGATGCGGATGTTCATGAGTGCGGCTGGATTGAGTACCCACTGAACCCTGGGGCCGCAAGGCGGCCCCAATCAGGTTACTTGCGTGCCTTGAGGATCACGAACTTGGGGGTCGCCGCCACTTGCTCCACCCCTCTGAACAACCGCCCCAGCTTGCTGTGATAGCCCAGGTGGCGGTTGCCGACGATGTACAGCGCCCCTCCTACCACCAACGCTTCACGGGCCTGCTGGAACATGCGCCAGGCTAGAAAGTCCCCGACCACCTGTTGCTGATGGAACGGCGGGTTGCACAGCACCACGTCCAGCGACTGTTTTTCCTGCCCCGCCAGACCGTCGGCGGCGCGGATTTCCGCGTCCCGCCCACCCAGCGCCGCCTGCCAATTCTCACGGGCAGACTGCACAGCCATGTACGACTCGTCCACCAGCGTGTAATGGGCCTCGGGATTGGCCAGGGCACTGGCGATCGCAAGCACGCCATTGCCGCAGCCAAGGTCCGCGACCCGCGCCTGCCCCAGGTTGCGCGGCAGGTGTGGAAGGAAGGCGCGCGTGCCGATGTCCAGCCCTTCGCGGCAGAAAACATTGGCGTGGTTGATCAGCTCCAGGGCCGGCGCATCCAGGCGATAACGGGTGGGATAGGGTGAGCGGGCGAGCGGGCGCTCGGCAACGGTGGCGGTCAGCAGCCGGGCTTTTTTCTGGGCCAGCGATGCCTGGACCGGGCCGATGTACTTTTCCATCAGGTCACCTGCCGCTCGCGGCAGGTGCTTGATCATGGCGCCCGCGATCACCTCCGCGCCGGGGGCCAGGTGGCCTTGCAGGCGGATCAGTTGCTCCTCGAGCAGGGCCAGGGTCTTGGGTACCCGCACCAGGACCCGGTCGAACATGCCTTGCCAGGCCTCGCTGGCGGGAATGAAGGGCACGCTGTCGAAGGGCTTGCCGTTGCGCACCAGGTTCTTCTCCAGCGCCAGGCGGCCCAGGTGGGAATCGCCGCTGCTGACTACCGGCAAACGGCCTGCCAGGGTGGCGGCCAGCGCGCCGAAGCTGTCGTTGAGCACCAGTACCCGGCAATCGGCGGCAGGCGCCTGGCTGGCCAGGTGCTCCAGCAGGTACTGGTCGGCGGCGTCGAAGGCCTGCAAGGGGTCGTTGGCCTGCTCAGGCTGGCGGATGAGGTCGAGTTCGGCGAAAGGGCTGGTCAGCAGGGGCATGGCGTAGGGCTCGGGTACCAATCTGCTCGACGCAGGCCACGTCGAGCTTCAAAGGCGCGATTCTACAGGGCTTTGTCGTCCGCTTGTACGATGGAGGCCCTACAAACCATCGGTGTTCATCCCTGGCGCTTTGCGCGACACTGGGCGCACCTGCTCGATGGAGTCCGTCATGACCGCCAGCGCCGACAAGTTCACCCGCCAGACACTGCTTGACGTTCAGCCGCTTACCCCCAGCCTGTTCACGCTGAGGGTCACTCGCGATCCTGGATTTCGCTTCCGCTCCGGGCAGTTCGCCCGACTGGGCGTGACCAAGGCCGACGGCAGTGTGGTGTGGCGGGCGTACTCGATGGTCAGCGCACCTCATGACGAGCATCTGGACTTTTTCTCCATCGTCGTGCCAGGAGGAGAGTTCACCAGCGAGTTGAGCCGTCTGGGGGAGGGCGACACCTTGTTGATCGACCGCCAGGCCTTCGGTTACCTGACCCTCGACCGCTTCGTTGGCGGTCGCGACCTGTGGTTGCTGGCGACCGGCACTGGTATCGCGCCGTTCATGTCGATCCTGCAAGACTTCGAGGCCTGGGAGCGTTTCGAGCACATCAAGCTGGTGTACTCGGTGCGTGAAGCGAAGGAGCTGGCCTACCTGGATCTGATCGCAGGCCTCGAGCAACGGGAGTATCTTGCCGAGTTCGCGGGCAAGTTGCAGTTCATCCCTGTGGTCACTCGTGAGGCGTACCCCGGGGCGCTGAATGCGCGGATCACCACGCTGATCGAAAACGGTGAGCTGGAAAGGGCGGCGGGCTTGGCGCTGTCGCCGGAGCATTCGCGGATCATGCTGTGCGGCAACCCGCAGATGATCGATGACACGCGCAAGGCTCTGAAAGCACGGGACCTGCAGTTGAGCCTGAGCAAGCGGCCGGGGCAGGTGGCCGTGGAGAATTACTGGTAGTTGGAAGCGTCAAGCTGCAAGGTTCAAGCTGCAAGTGAGTGTGGAATCCACCCTGTTCGCTTGCAGCTTGCAGCTTGCAGCTTACTGCCGGTTCTGCGCCTTGAGCAGGTCGCGGATCTCGGTCAGCAGAGTTTCCTCGGCGCTCGGCACGGGCGGTGCGCTCGGCGCCGCGGCTTCTTCGCGCTTGAGGCGGTTGATCGCCTTGACGCCCATGAAGATGGCGAAGGCAACGATCAGGAAGTCGATCACCGTCTGGATGAACTTGCCATACGCCAGCACTACCGCCGGCACGTCACCTTCGGCCGCCTTGAGGGTGACGGCCAGGTCGCTGAAGTCCACGCCGCCAATCAACAGACCCAGCGGTGGCATGACCACGTCGCCGACGAAGGACGATACGATCTTGCCAAAGGCCGCTCCGATGATGATACCGACTGCCATGTCGACGACATTTCCCTTGACCGCGAAGGCCTTGAATTCACTGAGCATGCCCATGGTTTATTCCTTGTAACAAATGGAGAGGTAATCGCAGTGTAAGCCAGCAATGCGCTTCATGCGTTGCATCGCGATTACAGACTTCGCTTAGAGCGAATAGTTTTGTCGCCTCCCGGCGCATTCGAGACACGTCCGGCTCGGCTATCATGGCGATTTTTTCCAGGAGACTGAGCCCATGGCCAAGGCCAAGCGCTTGTATGGCTGCACTGAGTGCGGCGCAACCTTTCCCAAATGGGCTGGCCAATGCGGCGAATGCGGGGCCTGGAACACACTGGTCGAGACCATGATCGAAAGCGGTGGCGCCGCAGCCCCGGCCGGGCGTACCGGCTGGGCCGGGCAGCAGGCGCAGATCAAGACCCTGGCCGAAGTCAGCGTCGAGGAGATCCCACGCTTCACCACCAGCAGCACCGAGCTTGACCGAGTGCTGGGCGGGGGCCTGGTGGATGGCTCGGTAGTGCTCATCGGCGGCGATCCGGGCATCGGCAAGTCGACCATCCTTCTGCAGACCCTGTGCAACATCGCCACCCGCATGCCGGCCCTGTACGTCACCGGGGAGGAATCCCAGCAGCAGGTAGCCATGCGTTCGCGTCGCCTGGGGTTGCCCCAGGAGCAGCTCAAGGTGATGACCGAGACTTGTATCGAGACGATCATCGCCACCGCACGGGTGGAAAAACCCCGGGTCATGGTCATCGACTCGATCCAGACCATCTTCACCGAACAGTTGCAGTCAGCCCCCGGCGGCGTTGCCCAGGTGCGCGAAAGCACGGCCTTGCTGGTGCGCTATGCCAAGCAAAGCGGTACGGCAATCTTCCTGGTGGGCCATGTCACCAAGGAAGGCTCGCTCGCCGGCCCGAGGGTGCTGGAGCACATGGTCGATACCGTGCTGTATTTCGAGGGCGAATCCGATGGCCGACTGCGTCTGCTGCGGGCGGTGAAGAACCGCTTCGGCGCGGTCAACGAACTGGGCGTGTTCGGCATGACCGACCGTGGGCTCAAGGAGGTCTCCAACCCGTCGGCGATCTTCCTCAACCGCACCCAGGAGGAAGTTCCGGGCAGCGTGGTGATGGCGACCTGGGAGGGCACCCGGCCGATGCTGGTGGAAGTCCAGGCGCTGGTGGACGACAGCCACCTGGCCAACCCACGGCGGGTCACCCTGGGCCTGGACCAGAACCGCCTGGCCATGTTGCTGGCGGTCCTGCATCGACACGGCGGGATTCCCACCCATGACCAGGACGTGTTCCTCAACGTAGTGGGTGGGGTGAAGGTGCTGGAGACGGCTTCTGACCTGGCGTTGCTCGCGGCAGTGATGTCCAGCCTGCGCAACCGCCCGCTGGCCCATGGGCTGCTGGTGTTCGGCGAGATCGGCCTGTCTGGCGAAGTGCGTCCGGTACCCAGCGGCCAAGAGCGCCTCAAGGAGGCGGCCAAGCATGGCTTCAAGCGCGCCATCGTGCCCAAGGGCAATGCGCCGAAGGAGGCGCCGGCGGGCTTGCAGGTCATTGCCGTGACGCGCCTGGAGCAGGCGCTGGATGCATTGTTCGAGTGACATCGCGGCGGCCCTATCGCGGGTTTACCCGCGAAGAGCACACCGCGACATCGGGCCTGTTCGCAAAGAAAAAGGGGAGCCGACGATGCGCATCGGCTCCCCTCGACCACCTCGGCGGGCGATCAGTGCTCGGCTAACGCTTTGCGCCGGGGCGCCTCGTTGCCATGTTCATCGAGCTCCATCACAGGCACTTCGTTGCCGTCGGCGTCGAACAGCTTACCGTCTTTAAAGTAGTCGCCATCACGCAGGCAGGAGATGTCAGAGTACTGGATGGTGCGTTCGTAAGCGGCGGCGAATACCGACTGCTGGTCCGAGTTGCCGGTCTTGAGGTGGTTGAACAGCAGGTTCAGCAAGATCGCCATGATCGCCGCGGAGCTGATGCCGGAGTGGAAGATGGTTTCGAACCAGCTCGGGAAGTTGTGGTAGAAGGTCGGCGCAGCGATCGGGATCATGCCGAAGCCCAGGGAGGCAGCGACGATGATCAGGTTGACGTTGTTCTTGTAGCTGACTGTCGACAGGGTGCGGATGCCGCTGGCTGCCACGGTGCCGAACAATACGATGCCGGCGCCGCCCAGGACTGGGGTCGGTACCGCAGCGATGATGCGGCCCATGATTGGCAGCAGGCCCAATATCACCAGGATGACGCCACCGGTAGCCACCACATAGCGGCTCTTGACCCCGGTCACGGCTACCAGGCCGACGTTCTGGGCGAAGGCGCTCTGGGTGAAGGAGCCGAAGATAGGCGCCAGGATGCTCGAGGCCATGTCGGCGCGCAGGCCATTGCCCAGACGCTTGGAGTCGACCTTGGTGTCGATGATCTCACCCACGGCGAGGATGTCTGCCGAGGTTTCCACCAGGGTCACCATGATCACGATGCACATCGACAGGATCGCGGCGATGTGGAAGGTCGGCATGCCGAAGTGGAACGGGGTGGGGAAGGCGAAGATCGGACCTTCGGTGACTTTGCTGAAGTCGGTCATGCCCAGCGACCAGGCAATCAGGGTGCCGATGACCATGGCCAGCAGGATCGACAGGCGCGAGATGGTCGCGCTGCCCAGCTTGCTCAGCACCAGGACGATGGCGAAGGTCAGTGCTGCCAAGCCGATGTTGGCCACGCTGCCGAACTCCGGCGAGGCACTGTTGCCGCCCATGACCCAGCGTGCGGCGACGGGCATCAGGGTCAGGCCGATGGTGGTGATGACGATGCCGGTCACCAGCGGAGGGAAGAACTTGGTGATGCGCGAGAACACCGGCGTGATCAGGAAGCCGATGAACGACGCCGCCATGACCGCACCGAGTACACCTGGAAGACCGCCGCCGTCCTGGCTGCTGAGAATGGCGCCCATGGTTGCCACGCCGGCGAACGAAACCCCTTGCACCAGCGGTAGCTGACAGCCGAAGAACGGCAGGCCCAGGGTCTGCAGCAAGGTCGCCAGACCGCCTGCGAATAACGATGCGGCGATCAGGATACCGATTTCCGCAGGTGCCAGGCCTGCGGCCTGTCCGAGAATCAGGGGTACGGCAACGATGCCCCCATACATGGTCAATACGTGTTGCAGACCATAAGCCAAGTTGGCACCAAGCCCGAGATTTTCGTCTTCGGGACGTTTGGTGGGAGACGTGCTAGGGGACGTAGTCATGGAGCAGGCTCACTTGTTTATTGTTGTGCCGCTACTGTAGACAATTCTTACAACCAAATACCATATGAATTGTATACAAGATTTTGATCGGAGCACGGACGCAGGTAACCGCCACGTGCGCTACAAGTGAATGCAGGTTGTGTTCCAAAGTGTCAGAGGCGGTGCTAGAGGGGTGTGTACATCCTGTCCACCAGCCGACAGAAAGCTGTCTGGGTAGACAGGAAACACATTGAGGCTAGAACGTTAGCAGGCTAAGAGATATCAATATTCGATGAGTTCGCGCAGCTCGCGCATCATTTCGGTGCCGTCGGCCACGTTCAGCTCCACAAGACGGTGCAAATGCGTCATCGAGTCGATATCGATATACAGGCAGACGAAGCCCAGGCGGGTGGGTTCTTCGTGGCGCAATTCGACCTGCATGCTCACGTGATTTTTCGGGTCGAGGTGGATGATGGCGTCGAAATCCTGGGTCAGATCCGCATCCCAGGGTTCTGGCCTTTCGATCAACAGGCCCTTCAGCGAGAGATCGAGCAGCTTTACCGGCCAGCGTTTGAGGCCCTGGCGCAGTTCGGTGGGGGCGTCGAAATCTATGCGCAGGAAACGGCGGCGTTCGTCGTGTTCGCTCATGGGGCAGGCCCTCCGGGGGTACTTCCTGACTATAGTTGATTGTGTATGTCCTACCGGTACCTGAATCGGGCCGCAAAGGCTCTAGACCAAAGCAAGTGTGGCAATGCGCGATGACACGCCCTAGACTCGATGGGCGGTCTTTTTCCAATCCACCAGCTGGAAGTAAACCATGAACAACAATAATAGCCTGCTACGCCACATTCCGTGGCTGGCGCTGGCAGTCATAGGAGCCTGCGCGCTGGGTGTGGTCGCCCTGCGTCGCGGCGAGGCGATCAACGCCTTGTGGATCGTGGTCGCGGCAGTGGCCATCTACCTGGTCGCCTATCGCTACTACAGCCTGTTCATCGCCACCAAGGTGATGCAACTCGATCCCCGTCGGGCCACACCGGCGGTGCTCAACAACGATGGCCTGGACTACGTCCCGACCAACAAACACATTCTCTTCGGTCACCACTTCGCGGCCATTGCCGGCGCAGGCCCCTTGGTCGGTCCGGTGCTTGCCGCGCAGATGGGCTACCTGCCCGGCACGCTCTGGCTGATTGCAGGCGTCGTGCTGGCAGGTGCGGTCCAGGACTTCATGATCCTGTTCCTGTCCACTCGCCGTAACGGCCGGTCCCTTGGGGACATGGTCCGTGAGGAAATGGGCCGCATCCCCGGCACCATCGCCCTGTTCGGCTGCTTCCTGATCATGATCATCATCCTTGCGGTGCTGGCGCTGATCGTGGTCAAGGCCCTGGCCGAGAGCCCATGGGGCATGTTCACGGTGATGGCGACCATCCCGATCGCGATGTTCATGGGCGTGTACATGCGCTACATCCGTCCGGGACGCATCGGCGAGATCTCGATCATCGGCGTGGTACTGCTCTTGCTGTCGATCTGGCTGGGGGGCCAGGTGGCGGCCGATCCGGTCTGGGGCCCGGCGTTCACCTTCACCGGCGTGCAGATCACCTGGATGCTGGTCGGTTATGGCTTCGTGGCTGCCGTGCTGCCGGTATGGCTGGTGCTGGCGCCGCGTGACTACCTGTCGACTTTCCTCAAGATCGGCACCATCGTGGGCCTGGCCATCGGTATCCTGATCATCGCGCCGGAACTGAAGATGCCGGCCCTGACCCAGTTCACCGACGGTACCGGCCCTGTCTGGAAGGGCACCCTGTTCCCGTTCCTGTTCATCACCATTGCCTGTGGCGCGGTGTCCGGCTTCCATGCGCTGATCTCTTCGGGGACTACACCCAAGCTGCTGGACAACGAAGTCAACGCTCGCTACATCGGCTACGGCGGCATGCTGATGGAGTCGTTCGTCGCCATCATGGCCATGGTCGCCGCCTCGGTGATCGAGCCGGGTGTGTACTTCGCCATGAACAGTCCGGCTGCGGTAGTCGGTGCCGACGTTGCGTCGGTCGCCCAGACCGTCAGCAGTTGGGGCTTCCTGATCACTCCCGAGCAGCTCGAGGCCACCGCCCGTGACATCGGCGAGCACACTGTCCTGGCCCGTGCCGGTGGTGCGCCGACCCTGGCGGTGGGGATCGCCCAGATCCTGCACCAGGTGTTGCCGGGCGATAACACCATGGCGTTCTGGTACCACTTCGCGATCCTGTTCGAGGCGCTGTTCATCCTCACCGCGGTGGACGCCGGTACCCGTGCCGGTCGCTTCATGCTGCAGGACCTGCTGGGCAGCTTCGTTCCAGCCCTCAAGCGTACCGACTCGTGGGGTGCCAACCTGGTGGGTACCGCAGGCTGCGTGGCCTTGTGGGGCTATCTGCTGTACCAAGGGGTGATCGATCCGCTCGGTGGTATCAACACCTTGTGGCCGCTGTTCGGCATTTCCAACCAGATGCTGGCCGGTATCGCCCTGATGCTCGGCACCGTGGTGCTGATCAAGATGAAGCGCCAGCAGTACGTCTGGGTCACCCTGCTGCCGGCGGCCTGGCTGCTGATCTGCACCACCGCCGCGGGCCTGATCAAGCTGTTCGATCCGAACCCGGCAGTGGGCTTCCTGGCCCTGGCCAACAAGTACAGCGTTGCGCTGGACGCAGGCCAGGTGCTGGCGCCGGCCAAGGACATTGGCCAGATGCAGCACGTGATCTACAACGCCTACACCAACGCGGGCCTGACCGTGTTGTTCCTGGTGGTGGTGTTCAGCGTGCTGATCTTCGCGATCAAGGTCGGCATCGCCGCCCTGGGCCGCAAGGAGCGCAGCGACAAGGAAACTCCGTTCCAGGCCTTGCCTGACGCGTAACCGAAGAGGAATGCAGTGATGTTCAACGACCTGGGGCGACTGGGTAAGTACCTAGGGCAGGCAGCCCGCCTGATGGTCGGCATGCCTGACTACGACAACTATGTCGAGCACATGCAGACCAAGCACCCGGACAAACCGGTGATGAGCTACGAGGCGTTCTTCCGTGAGCGTCAGGAGGCCCGTTACGGTGGCAAGTCCGGCCCCAAGTGCTGTTGACGCAACCCTTGGGAGGTCGGCTCCGGCCTCCCATTGAACATCACGCCCCTCATTGAGTAGCAGAACCTGTGGGAGCGGGTTTACCCGCGAAAACGTCGGTGAGTTCACTGGCGCATTCGCAGGCAAGCCCGCTCCCACAGGTTTATTGCTTGAGGCCTCGCGCAATTCTTATCAGCTTCAGGAGACGACCGCGTGCAAACGCCTATTCCCGTGACGGTGCTGACCGGCTTTCTCGGCGCCGGCAAGACCACCCTGCTCAAGCACATGCTCAAGGCCGAACATGGCATGAAGATCGCTGTGATCGAAAACGAGTTCAGTGAAGCAGGCATCGACAGCCAGCTGCTTGGTGACGAGCCGGTACAGGTCATGACCCTGGCCAACGGCTGCGTGTGCTGCACCATCCACACCGACCTGACCAAGGCTCTGTACTTGCTGCTTGAGCGCCTGGATGCCGGCGAGATCGCTTTCGACCGCCTGGTGATCGAATGCACGGGGCTGGCTGACCCGGCTCCGGTGGCGCAGACCTTCTTCATCGACGAAGACCTGCGCGAGCGCTACCTGCTGGACGGCATCATTACCCTGGTCGATGCCGCGCACGCCGAGGTGCACCTCACCCAGGCCATCGCGCAGGCCCAGGTCGGTTTCGCCGACCGCCTGCTGCTGAGCAAGACCGACCTGGTCGAGCCTGAGGGCGTGAAAGCTTTGGAGCAGCGCCTGTCCCGCATCAACGGCCGTGCCGCGATCCGCGTGGTCGAGCATGGCCGCATCGATTTGGCCGAGTTGCTGGATGTGCGCGGCTTCAACCTCAATACCGACCTGGGCGCCAACCTCAAGCCCGCATTGCGCCCGGTGCTCAAGCCCGCGACCCCGGATCGTATTTCGACCCTCGTGCTGCGTACCGACACCCCGCTGGACATCGACCGCCTCAGCGACTTCATGAACGAGCTGCTGGAAAGCCATGGCAAGCAATTGCTGCGTTACAAAGGCGTGCTGAACATCGCCGGTGAGGACCGCCGTCTGGTGTTCCAGGGCGTGCTCAAGCTGTATGGCTTCGACTGGGACGCCGAGTGGGCCGAGGGCGAGAAGCGGGAAAGCGTGATGGTGTTCATTGCCGATGAGCTGCCGGAAGAGAAGATCCGGGCGGGGTTCGAGGCGTTGAGCCAAGGCTAGCAACTGAGCCCGCAACTGATCGCTGGGCAAGCCGAAAGCATCGCCCGTCTTACGCACAATGAAAAAGCCCGGCACAAGGCCGGGCTTTTTTACATCAGGCGATTGCCGATCAGTTGCCGTACACCGGCAGCTTCTTGCAGATGGCCTTGACCTTCTCGCGAACGGCGTCGATCACCGCTTCGTTGTTCAGGTCGGCGAGGATGTCGCAGATCCAGCCGGCCAGCTCGCGGCACTCAGCTTCCTTGAAGCCACGGGTGGTGACGGCTGGGGTGCCGAAACGCAGGCCCGAGGTGACGAACGGGGAGCGTGGGTCGTTCGGGACCGAGTTCTTGTTGACGGTGATGAAGGCCTTGCCCAGGGCGGCGTCGGCGTCCTTACCGGAGATGTCCTGCTTGATCAGCGACAGCAGGAACAGGTGGTTCTGGGTGCCGCCGGAAACGACGTCGAAGCCACGTTCGATGAACACGCTGGCCATGGCCTGGGCGTTCTTCACGACCTGCTGTTGGTAAGCCTTGAACTCAGGCTGCAGTGCCTCCTTGAAGCAGATCGCCTTGGCAGCGATGACGTGCTCCAGCGGGCCGCCCTGGGCGCCTGGGAAGACAGCCGAGTTGAGCTTCTTCTCGATTTCTTCGTTCTTGCGAGCGAGGATCAGGCCGCCGCGTGGACCGCGCAGGGTCTTGTGGGTGGTGGTGGTGACCACGTCAGCGAACGGAACAGGGTTCGGGTAGACGCCAGCGGCGACCAGGCCGGCAACGTGGGCCATGTCGACGAACAGGTAGGCACCGACCTTGTCGGCGATGGCGCGGAAGCGGGCGAAGTCCAGGACCTGCGAGTAGGCCGAGAAGCCCGCGACGATCATCTTCGGCTTGTGCTCGACCGCCAGGCGCTCGACTTCGTCGTAGTCGATCAGGCCGTTGCTGTCGATGCCGTACTGGATGGCGTTGTACAACTTGCCGGAGGAGCTCACGGCGGCGCCGTGGGTCAGGTGGCCACCGTGGGCCAGGCTCATGCCCAGGATGGTGTCACCGGCCGACAGCAGGGCCAGGTAGACGGCTGCGTTGGCCTGGGAGCCGGCGTGCGGCTGGACGTTGGCGTAGTCGGCGCCGAACAGCTGCTTGGCACGGTCGATGGCCAGTTGCTCGACGACGTCGACGTACTCGCAGCCACCGTAGTAGCGCTTGCCTGGATAGCCTTCGGCGTACTTGTTGGTCAGTACCGAGCCCTGGGCTTCCATGACGGCGGGGCTTGTGTAGTTTTCCGAAGCGATCAGCTCGATGTGCTCTTCCTGGCGCAGAGCTTCTTGCTGCATGGCTTCGAAGAGCTCGGCGTCGTACTTGGCAATGGTCAAATCACGGCTGAACATGGCGGTCCTCAAGGATCGGGCTGAATTGGGTGGGCATTCTAACCGATTGATTCGCCACTGGCATATGAAGTGGTGTCACGTAGCAGACCAATGGGGTTCATGTTGCAACCCGCGCCCTGACTGGGCTGCGCACCTGTGCAGGTTGACTCGAAAGTCCGGTTTTGCCTTCGGCTGGCCTGGGGCGGTCAAGCGACGCTTTTGTGGGTAAACCTGCGAACCGCCTCGCTCACTGGAACACGAACAACGTCTCGTGGCTGAACTGCGCCTCGAACTGGTGAGCTGGCATGGGGCGACCGAACAGGTAGCCCTGCACTTCGTCGCAGTCGTGCTCACGCAGGAACTCCAACTGCTCGTGAGTCTCGACCCCCTCGGCGATGACCGCCAGGTTCAAGCTGTGGGCCATGGCGATGATCGCCCGGGCGATCTGGGCGTCCTGCTCGCCTTCCGGCAGGCCATCGACGAAGGTGCGGTCGATCTTCAGCACGTCGATGGGGAACTGCTTCAGGTAGTTGAGCGACGAATAGCCGGTGCCGAAGTCGTCGACCGCGATGCTCAGGCCGAGGTTCTTCAGGCTGTCGAGAATCTGCATGGCCTCGCTGACCTCGCGCATCAGGATACTTTCGGTCAGTTCCAGCTCCAGGCATGCCGGGGGCAGTCCGGTCTCCTCGAGGATGGTGGCGATACGCGTACCCAACTGGCCATCGGAGAACTGCCGCGCCGAGATGTTCACCGACACCTTCGGCACCCGCAGCTTGGCTTTGTGCCAAGCCTTGAGCTGGCGGCTGGCTTCTCGCAGCACCCAGTCGCCGACGTCCACCACCAGGCCCAGCTCCTCGATGACCGGAATGAAGTCGCCCGGTGGAACCAGGCCTCGGCGCGGGTGACGCCAGCGCAGCAAGGCCTCGGCTCCGGTCAGGCGTTTGCCGTCTCCGCTGAATTGCGGCTGGTAGTAGAGGATGAACTCGTTCTGCTCCAGGGCATGGCGCAGATCGCTTTCCAGCTCCAGGCGCTCCAGGGCGCTGGCGTTCATGTCGGCCTGGTAGAACTGGAAGTTGTTCTTGCCGCGCTCCTTGGCGTGGTACATCGCGGTGTCGGCGTTCTTCATCAACTGGCTCAGTTCACCGCCATCCTGCGGACTGAGGGCGATGCCGATACTGGCAGTGACGAAGAACTCGCGGTTTTCCAGGACGAACGGGCGCACCAGGCTGCCGAGGATGTTCTCGGCCACGTGAATAGCGCGGTTCAGGGCCATCTCGCGGCTGGCCTTGGGTTGCAGCAGCAGCGTGAACTCATCGCCGCCCATGCGCGCAACGGTATCGTCATCGTCGACGCAAGCCAGCAGGCGCTGGGCCATGTCCTTGAGCATGCGATCGCCCGCGGCGTGGCCGAGGGAGTCGTTGATCGGCTTGAAACGGTCCAGGTCCAGGAACATCAACACCACCCAGGACTTGTGGCGCTCGGCCTGTTGCAACGCGGTGAACAGGCGATCCTGGAACAGGGTCCGGTTGGGCAGGTGGGTCAGGGCATCGTAGTAGGCCAGGCGGTGGATGCGCTGTTCACTGGCCTTGCGCTCGCTGATGTCGGTGAAGAAGCACACATAGCTGGCCAGGTCGCCCTCGTCGTCGAGCACGGCGGTAATGCCGACCCAGGCCGGGTAGTGCTCGCCGTTGCGACGCTTGAGCCAGACTTCGCCTTCCCAGCTACCGCGCTGATGCAGTTGCTTGACCACATAGCGCAGGTGCGCCTCTTGCTGGGCGTCGACCGTGAGCATGCCGGGCAGTTGATCGAGCACCTCGCTGACCGCATAGCCGCTGACCCGGCTGAATGCTTCGTTGGCTTGCACGATGTAGCCGGCAGGGTCGGTGATGAGGATGGCCGAGGTGGAATGCTCGAATACCGTCGCGGCCATGCGCAGGTCTTTTTCGGCGCGGCGCTGCTGGCTGATGTCACGCCCGACACCGAGCACACCTTCGAAGTGTTCGTGCTCGTCCCAGACCAGCACCAGGCGCAGCTCGATGGGAATCTTGCGGCCATCGGCGCGCAGACAGTCGAACAGGAACAACTGAGTGGGCAGCTGGCTGCGCAGTTGGGCGAGCTGCTCGCTGTCGTGCAATGCCTTGCTGACCCGCTCGAGCAGGGTGTAGACGCCCGTGAGTTGGGCCGGGTTGGCGACGATCGATTGCCAGCCGTGCTCGAAGATCCAGTCGGCCTGATAGCCCAGCACCGCCTGCACCGACGGGCTGACATAGTTCAGTTGCAACTGGCTGTCGGTGGAGAAGATCACATCGCTGATGCTTTCTGCCAGCATGCGGTAGCGCTGCTCGCTGTCGCGCAGCGATTCACTGGCTTCGATCTGCACCGTGACGTCCTTGCCCACCCCGATGATGCGTGTCACTTGGCCATTGGCCTCGCGGGTCAGGACCTGCTCGCGGATTTCGTAGCAGCGCCAGCCGCCGTCACGGTGGCGGAAGCGCAGTTGGCAATGCAGGGTCTGGCCGTGACCGGTCTCACGCTGCTGCTGGCGTAGCGTTTCGTAGTGTTCGGCATCCTCCGGATGCAGCAGCAGTTCCCAGAAGCGGTCCCCCATCTGTGCAAGCTCGGCGCGGTCGTAGCCCAGGGTCTGGCCGAGGTGGCGATTGCTGAAGATGATCCGTTGGCTATGCACATCCTGCACGTACAACTGGTCGGGAACGGTGCGCACCACGTCCGACCAAAAGCTCTCACGTTCGAGCAGGGACAGCTCGACCTGTTTGCGGCGGGTGATGTCGCTGATGCTCAGGATTACTGCCTGGTAGTCCCGGCGCTGCTGGGGCAGGCGGGCCATCAGCCAAAGGTGCAACTCGCCACTGGTGGACGTGGGCAGGCGCACTTCCAGTTCCAGCAGGCTGCGTTGTTCGATCAGCGCATCGATCAGTTGCATGCCGACGCTTTCACGGCCATCGCCGCTACCGTCGATCAGGCGCTGCCAGGCCCCCTCGTGGCAATGCACGTTGAGCAGCTGGCGTGCGACTTCGTTGATTTCGGTGATCTTCAGCTCTTGCAGCAGCGAGCGGCGCAAATTGGCATCCAGGGCCAGGCTCTGCTTGAGGGCGGCATGGTTGCGCAGGTGGTAACGGTCGAGCTGACCAGGCAGGCTGGACAGATCGAGCACGCACAATGCCACGCCAGTGCCTTCGAAGATTTCCTGGTAGCGACGGCGGTCCTCTTGCAGCGCCCGATGGCGGCGACGCATGTTGATCAGGGCCAGCACCGGCAGCAGGGCGCAGAACAGCACCAGCAAGCACTTTCCGATCAGGGGAGGGAGCAGATCGGCACGTGCCTGCTCGGCGTCGAACAGACCGCGCAGTTGCCAGGCACTGTTGTCGATGAAGGCCAGCATCACGCTTTGTAGCGGCTCGCTAGGCGGCGGTACTGCTCCGTGCCGCTCCAGAACCGTGCCGCTGCGGCTGTTTTCCAGCAGCCACAGGAGGTGGCTCGTGCCGTTTAGGTGTTCGGACAGTTGCTGGTAGTAGCGAGGGGCGAGCCGCAACAACCAGTAGCCGCGGTCGTCTGGCTGGCGCAGCAGCAGGTAGATCTGGTTATTGTCTGCAGTGTTGCTGAAGAAGTACGAGCGGCCTTGACTCAATTGCAGCAGCTCGTCAATCGATTGACGGTCCGGGCTGCCGACCAGACTGTCGGCCACCACCCTGCCGCTGTCGTCCAGCCAGGCCAGCTGTTGCAGGTTGGGAAGCCGGTCACGAACCGCGTGCAGCACCGAAGGCAGTGCCGAAGGTGTCGGGGCGTTGACGTAAGGTTGCAGAATGTTCCCGGCCTGTTCGGCCTTCAGGGCCATGCTCAGGCTCAAGTGATCGGCCAGCTGGGCGCTCGCTGCCAAGCTCTGGCGGTGCAGGTCGTTTTGGGTATGGCGGTATTGCGAGAACAGTTGCCACAGGAGCAACGCCAGCAGGACCAGGGCCAACAAGGCCAGGGCGCCTTTGAGCGAGCCACGCGGATTGCCAGCCGAGGCAGCTTCAGCAGGGCGCAGGGAGGGCGGTTGAGTGAGATTGGTCAAGCGTTGATCCTGCGATTTGGGCTGGCGATGGCAGGGGCTGAACATGCATGGGGCGTGCCTGGGCATATCGCCGGGCGCACTATTATAGAGTGGCGCATCAAGCCGACTAGCATGCCTTGAATTATGGCAAAGTGCCACTCTTCTGTCCCCTGCCGATGGTCGACATCCTGTTCGGCAAGACCCTTCAAGCTGTGCGAGAATGCGCGCCGCTTCATAGTCAACGCTTCTGGAGATGTACGGTTTTGGTTACTCACTATTCCACCAATGGCCTCGATTCCGCCTGTGGGCGCAGCAGTCAGACCCTGGTCAGCACTGCCGTGACCGACGACGTATCCTGCAAGTCCTGCCAGCGTTCGCTGGCAAAGCCAGATGCTGCCAACGCGGCGGTGCGCAAGAGCCCTTCGCTGGCTGAGCTGCGCAAGTCGGCCAAGGCGACCGTCGAGCCGGTTGTCGAGTCGGTTGCCGTGGCTGTGCCTTCGGCAAGACCTGCCGCCAAACCGGGTGCCCAGCCAGCCGCCAAGCAAGGTGCGAGCAAGCCGGCACGCACCGGTGGTTTCAGCGTCAAGGCCGCCTGGGCTGCGCGCCTGGCCGAGCAGAACGACCGTTGCCGTCTGCCACGCGGCAAGGCCAAACAAGCTCACGTCTAAGCTTGCCTGGCCGCAGGCTGCGCCCCTCGGTCGCGGCTTCAAGGCCGCTCCCTCCGGCACAGCCCGTGTACGGATGGGAACGGCCTCGCCAGAGCACTGGCCCTTCAATGCACCCATTCGACGCCCCGCCATCTGTGAAACGCCACGACTTGGCGTAGAATGGCCCACTTTGTTCAACGACACCCCGTAAACACATCCCCCTGGCCCATGCCGGGGTCGTTGTCTTTACCTTTCTGATAGAGGGCTTGGTTTTGGCTCAATACGTCTACACCATGCATCGGCTGAGCAAGGTCGTGCCGCCGAAGCGGGAAATCCTGAAGAACATTTCCCTGTCGTTCTTCCCCGGCGCGAAGATCGGTGTGCTCGGCCTCAACGGCGCGGGCAAGTCGACCCTGCTGCGCATCATGGCCGGCGTCGACAAGGAGTTCGACGGCGAAGCCCGTCCGATGCCGGACATCAATGTCGGCTACCTGCCCCAGGAGCCGCAGCTGGACGCGAGCAAGACCGTCCGCGAGGTCGTCGAGGAAGCGGTGAGCGTGATCAAGGATGCCCAGGCACGCCTGGACGAGGTCTACGCCGCTTACGCCGAGCCGGATGCCGACTTCGACAAGCTGGCTGCCGAGCAGGCCAAGCTCGAAGCGATCCTGCAGGCCTCCGACGGCCACAACCTGGAGCGCCAGCTGGAAGTCGCCGCCGACGCCCTGCGTCTGCCGCCATGGGACGCCAAGATCGAGCACCTGTCCGGTGGTGAGAAGCGCCGTGTGGCCCTGTGCCGCCTGCTGCTGTCGGCCCCCGACATGCTGCTGCTGGACGAACCGACCAACCACCTGGATGCCGACTCGGTGGCTTGGCTGGAGCACTTCCTGCACGACTTCCCCGGGACCGTGGTGGCGATCACCCACGACCGTTACTTCCTGGACAACGTTGCAGGCTGGATCCTCGAACTGGACCGTGGCGCCGGTATTCCGTACGAAGGCAACTACTCGGGCTGGCTGGAAGCCAAGTCGGCGCGCCTGGAGCAGGAATCCAAGCAGCAGAGCGCCCACGAACGCGCCATGAAGGAAGAACTGGAGTGGGTGCGCAAAGGCGCCAAGGCCCGCCAGTCCAAGTCCAAGGCTCGTCTGGCACGCTTCGAAGAGATGCAGTCCCAAGAGTTCCAGAAGCGCAGCGAGACCAACGAGATTTACATCCCGGCCGGTCCGCGCCTGGGCGACAAAGTCATCGAGTTCAAGAACGTCACCAAGGGCTACGGCGACCGCGTGCTGATCGACAACCTGTCGTTCTCCATGCCCAAGGGCGCCATCGTCGGTGTGATCGGGGGTAACGGTGCCGGTAAGTCGACCCTGTTCCGCATGCTGATGGGCAAGGAGCAGCCGGACTCGGGCAGCATCGAGATCGGTGAGACCGTGCAACTGGCCTGCGTCGACCAGAGCCGCGAGGACCTGGACGGCAGCAAGACCGTGTTCCAGCAGATTTCCGACGGCTCGGACGTGATCCGTATCGGCAACTACGAAATCCCGTCGCGTACCTACGTTGGCCGTTTCAACTTCAAAGGCGGCGACCAGCAGAAATTCGTGAAGGACCTGTCCGGCGGTGAGCGTGGCCGTCTGCACCTGGCCCTGACCTTGAAGGAGGGTGGCAACGTCCTGCTGCTCGACGAACCGTCCAACGACCTCGACGTCGAAACCCTGCGTTCGTTGGAGGAAGCCTTGCTGGACTTCCCGGGCGCCGCGATCGTGATCTCCCACGACCGTTGGTTCCTGGACCGTGTGGCCACTCATATCCTGGCCTATGAGGACGACTCGAACGTGGTGTTCTTCGAGGGCAACTACACCGAGTACGAAGCCGACCGCAAGAAGCGCCTGGGCGATGCCGCTGCCCAACCGCACCGGGTACGGCACAAGAAGCTGGCCCAGTAAGCCGGCAAGCGCTGCACAAGAATGGGGCCCTCAGGGGCCCCATTTTTGTGCCTGGCGCGTAACGGCGCTGCGCATGAGCGCGGCAGTCGAAGAGGGCCTTTTATTGAGGTTGGGCGCGATGGCAAACCGCTCTTGAACTCACCGATTGGCAACGTATTGTTTGTATACAGTTATAGAAATTGCACCAGAAAATTTCAAAAAAACGACATGCCGCCCTGTTCCGGTGCGATTGGTTCTTGGTAAAGTCTCGGAAAAAACCAATAAGTCCAATCCTCTTGGTGAGATGTCTACCATGATCGAATCCGTCGACGATTTCCTGGCCCGCCTGAAGCAGCGCGACCCGGCCCAGCCTGAATTCCACCAGGCCGTGGAAGAAGTTTTGCGCAGCCTGTGGCCTTTTCTCGAAGCCAACCCCCGCTACCTCAAGGCCGGTATTCTCGAACGGATGGTCGAGCCCGAGCGTGCAGTACTGTTCCGCGTTTCGTGGGTCGACGACCAAGGCAAGGTGCAAGTCAACCGCGGTTACCGCATCCAGATGAGTAGCGCTATCGGCCCTTACAAAGGCGGCCTGCGTTTCCACCCATCGGTCAACTTGGGGGTGCTCAAGTTCCTGGCCTTCGAGCAGGTGTTCAAGAATTCACTGACCTCGCTGCCCATGGGCGGCGGCAAGGGGGGCTCGGACTTCGATCCGAAAGGCAAGAGCGATGCCGAAGTCATGCGCTTCTGCCAGGCCTTCATGAGCGAGCTGTATCGTCACATCGGCGCCGACCTGGACGTGCCGGCCGGTGACATCGGGGTCGGCGCCCGTGAGATCGGCTACCTGTTCGGCCAGTACAAGCGCCTGGCCAACCAGTTCACCTCGGTACTGACCGGCAAGGGCATGACCTACGGTGGCAGCCTGATCCGCCCGGAAGCCACTGGCTACGGTTGTGTGTACTTCGCCGAAGAAATGCTCAAACGCCGCGATCTGCGTATCGATGGCCGTCGTGTGGCGATCTCCGGTTCGGGCAACGTGGCGCAGTACGCCGCGCGCAAGGTCATGGACCTGGGCGGCAAGGTCATTTCGCTGTCGGATTCCGAGGGCACCCTGTTCTGCGAAGCCGGCCTGACCGACGAGCAGTGGGATGCGCTGATGGAGCTCAAGAACGTCAAGCGCGGCCGCATCAGCGAGATGGCCAGCCTGTACGGTCTGGAGTTCCGCAAAGGCCAGACGCCTTGGAGTCTGCCATGCGACATCGCGCTGCCATGCGCCACCCAGAA
This sequence comes from Pseudomonas guariconensis, assembly GCF_040822035.1. NCBI lineage: Bacteria > Pseudomonadati > Pseudomonadota > Gammaproteobacteria > Pseudomonadales > Pseudomonadaceae > Pseudomonas > Pseudomonas guariconensis. Next base: position 783,082 of record NZ_CP162012.1, read on the forward strand.
CGAACTCAACGCCGAAGATGCCCGCACCCTGCTGCAAAACGGCTGCATCTGCGTGGCCGAGGGCGCCAACATGCCGACCACCCTCGAGGCGGTGGATATCTTCCTGGAAGCGGGCATCCTCTATGCGCCGGGCAAAGCCTCCAACGCAGGTGGCGTGGCGGTTTCGGGCCTGGAAATGTCGCAGAACGCCATGCGCCTGCTATGGACTGCCGGTGAGGTGGACAGCAAGCTGCACAACATCATGCAGTCGATCCATCACGCTTGCGTGCACTACGGCGAAGAAGCCGATGGCACCATCAACTACGTCAAGGGCGCCAACATCGCCGGCTTCGTCAAGGTCGCCGATGCCATGCTGGCCCAGGGTGTGGTTTAAAAGCCATCACTGACCCTTTCGCGGGTAAACCTGCTCCGACAAGGATCCAGCTTGTAAGAGCGGGTCGCCCGAGAAAAGGGCGTACGCTGTTTCAGGGCTCGCCTTCGATGCTGACGACCTCGATCGACTGATCTCCCACCGGTCGTCGCCACAGCACTTCATCCCCGGGCCCCGCACCCAGCAGCGCCCGGCCCAACGGTGAGCCCCAGTTGACCAGGCCACGCGTAGCGTCGGCCTGGTCTTCCCCCACCAGTTGCACGGTGTGTTGCTGGTCATTTTCGTCGACGAAGGTCACCCGGCTGCCAATCTGCACTTTTTCGGTGGAATGGGCAGCAGGCACGACTTGGGCGCTTTGTACCCGCGCAGAGAAATACCGTAAATCCCGTTCGCTGTCGGCCAGGCGCTGCTTGTCGGCGCGCTCGCCCTGGGCCATGAGCTCGTTGCGCAGTGCGTTGAGCTCGGCCACACGCTGCTGCAGCTGGGCGAGCCCGCTGGCGGTGACGTAGTTGGGCTGGTCGCTGACCCGTCGCTCCACCGGTTGGCTGGCCTGGGCAGCGGCCTGATCCTCGTTGACAAATGCTCGACTCATGAAAGCCTCCTTGTGCAGGAGACCATGGTGGCAGCGTGCGGGTTTCAACGGTTGTCCGTTTGCGACTCATTGGCGGCGATAGGCGCGCGCGGCGTCGCGGTCTTTTTCCTGCTGCCATTGCCGGTCGCGCTCATCCCAATAGCGTTCGCGATACTGGCGTAGATCTTCGTTGGACTGCATTGCATTGCACTGGCGAAAACCGTCGTCCCAACCGGTTTCGTACTGGCGCTCGTGCAGGTACCGCGCCACGTTCTTGCGAAAGCCCCCGACCATTAGCCCGGCTGCCTGGCGACCGCTGCTACAGCCGTCCTCGAAACCATCGGCATAGGCGGGCGGATAGCCCTGGTCGATCATGTGCTGGTGGGCTGACTGGCAGCCGGTGAGCGACAACGTTATCCACAACCCGACCCCACACCAACGCATGACCACATACCCTCTGACCGATACGGGAAAGTCTAGGCGGCGATTTGTCGGTGGGGCGTCAAAACCGTGTCAATGACTCGCACAGCGTTCCTGTTTGCTGAGGTGTCAGCGGGTAAACCCGCTAACACGGACAGGGGCGACTCAGTAGTGGTACCACTTCAACTCCAGCATCACCTCATTCTGCGCCGTCGCCAGCTGGCTGAACTGGCGGCTGGCACTTAACCGCAACCCGAGGTTCTGGCTGATTTCCCACTGCTGGTTGAGGCTCAGCGTACGGCGTACCTCGCCATTGGTGAAGTAGTCGCCCTTGGCTTCCAGGGTCAGATTGCCCAGGCCGTTGCGCCACAACAGCCCGCCGTTGAAACCTGCCGCCGGGGCGATGAACTGGGCAAAGTCGTTGTGGTGCTCGATCCGCGCGGTGCCCAGGGCGAAGCCCAAGAGGCCGTCGGCCAGCTGCCAGGTGGCACCGGCGCCACCGTTGACATGACTGACCAGGACCTCGTCATCATGCTTGCCCGGCACCCGCTCGAGCCCTCCCGCTACCTGCCAGGACCAGGGCTGGAGCAGTTCGTTGCGTGGTGTCAGTGAACGGATGGTCGCAAGGTCCAGGCGTTGCACCTGCCAGTCGTTGTTTTCGTACTGGCGCAGCTTGAGCTGCAGGATCTCGATCTGCGCGCCCAGCGGGAAACCGTAGGCATTGTCGTTGAGGTCATGGTAGGCCATGCGCAGGCCGTATTCGGCGTAGGCGCGGTCGTCGCGGGTGCCGACGCCCAGTTGCCAGGTGCGTGACTGATGGCCGTCCTCGGGCAAGCCCGGCCGCTCGATTGCCAGTGGCGGTGGCGGGTTGCGGTTGATCGCCTGCAACAGTTCGAAGCTGCGCCGGGCCTGGGCCGGGTCGCGGACCTGGCCATTGGCGCGGTAACGCTCCAATCGGTAGGCGGCGTCCTGCACGAGGGCCTGGCGTTCGCGGGGCAGGGCGGTGAAGGCGGGAGCCTTTAGTTCTGCGGTATCGGCACTGACGGCCAGCACCTGCTGCTTTTCGTCGTGATCCAGTGATTCGGCGCGGGCCAGCAGTTCACGCTCGCGGGAGGGGCGGTAATGGACGCTGGCGACCAACCCGGACTGCTTGACCGCCTTGACCGTGTCGGTGGGGATGGCGGTCAGCGGGAACTGCGAGGTGAGGTCCAGGCTGGGGCGGGCCACCTGCAACAACTCCAGCAGGCGGTAGGAGCAGTTCTCATCGAAGAAGAAGTAATCGAACTGGATCTGCTTGAGTTCCCACACATGTTCGACCATGCGTCCGGTCTCTTCGGGTGTCAGGTCCAGCTGGTATTCCCACAGGTCGCGATTTTCCAGGCTGCGGTACTCGGAGAGTTTTTCCTGGTAGGGCATCAGGGCGAACAGGCCGGGATAACCGCCCATCAGCCCCTTCCAGGCATAGAGAATGCTGTTGTCGCTGCCTTCGATATAAGCACCGAAGTTGATCGCGTAGCTCAGCAGCGTGGTGTCGTCGCTGCGGGTATTGGACTGGTCGATGCGCAGCAAGGTATGGCCGAACATCGACGAAGGGCTGTTCAGGTAGGCCGCCGGAAACACCAGCACGGCGCTGTGCGGGTCGATGGATTTGTACCAGGTGGCGAATTCCTGGCAGTTCGGTTGAGGCAAGTCCGTGAGCTGCAGTTGCTCACGCAGCCAGCGGGTGCGCGCAGGGAAGACGCATTGGGCATGTTTGTCACCCAGGCTGGCCGGGGCATACAGCGCTTGGACCGTGGCCTCGAGCTCCTGATCGGGATGATGGGCGCCATCGGGGGCCAGGAAGAACGCGTCATCGTCCACATAGCTGCGCCAGCCACCGAGCTTGGCCGTCTCGTAGTGGCCCAGGGCAATCCAGTAAGGGGTCGAGGCCAGTTGTTGGACTCGCGCCTGATCGAGCTGTGGCGCGGCATGAAGTGGAGCACTGGCGACCAGCGCCAGGGAAGCGAGGCGTTTGAGCATATCGGGCAACTACGTCTGGATGATGCCGAAGGTAAAAGTGACCGAACCCGCCCCGAAACCGGGGCGGGAAAGGGCAGGCCTCAAGCCTCGGTGGCGTATTTGGCCAGGCGTGGATCGCTCTTGAGAACAGCGAGCGTGTTGCTGTGCACGGTCTCGGCAGTGACGTCGGCGCTGCTGAAGATTTCACTGAAGTGCTGGTGGGTGACAGCGGCGAAGTGCGCGCGGTCTTCAGGTGCCACACCAAGAACCACGGCATAGGTGGTCAGGGCTTCGCCCTGGCCCTGGGCCATGTCCTCGGAGAGCTCGTTCATCATGCCGTTCATGGCGAACCAGGACTTGCCGCCATAAGTGAGCGCTGCCTTGGTCGAGCAGCCGTTGGTACCAGAGGTCATGCCGAAGGTCGCGTTGCCGGAAGTGCCGTTGGTGGTGGAAGCCAGGAAGTGGGCCGGTGTACCGCGCTGGCCCTCGAACAGCAAGTTGCCCCAGCCGCAGTTCGGGCCGCCCGGCGCTTCCGCCATGGCATTGATCGAAACAGCGGCGAACAGAGTACCCAGAAGAATCCGTTTCATAGCTTTGTTCTCTTTTTCGGTTTCAGTAGACGTACCAATGGTCAGGGTTCTGGCAACGCGGTTGCCAGGTCGGGAAAGCAAATACGCCCACCCGCGCAGGTTGGAGTTTAGGCACGATCCAAAGGTTGCGTTATTTATTGCGAAAAATTGCTTGCGCATTCGCATTGGCTGGGCTGCGACATAAAGTCCCGCCAAGCCTTGCAAGCAGCGCGCGGGCAGCGCCAGAATGCCTTTCATCCGCCCCGCCGAAGTAAGGAAACCCCATGCCCGATTCTGTCGCCTCGCGCCTGCGTCTCGCGCCCGAAGCCCTGACCCGGCGTTTCTCCGCTGAGCAGTTTGCCTTTTCCACCACCGACGATCTGGAGCCGTTTCGAGGGGTCCTGGGCCAGGAGCGTGCCGTAGAGGCCCTGCAGTTCGGCGTGGCCATGCCGCGCCCAGGCTACAACGTGTATGTCATGGGCGAGCCGGGCACCGGCCGCTTCTCGTTCGTCAAGCGTTACCTCAAGGCTGAGGGCAAACGCCAGCAGACGCCGTCTGACTGGGTCTACGTCAACAACTTCGACGACACCCGCGAGCCACGGGCACTGGAGCTGCCGGCTGGCAGCGCCAACGAATTCATCACCGACATGAACGGCCTGATCGACAACCTGCTGGCCACGTTCCCGGCAGTGTTCGAGCATCCGTCCTACCAACAGAAGAAAGGCGCGATCGACCGGGCCTTCAACCAGCGCTACGACCGTGCCCTGGATGTGATCGAGCGGGCGTCTTTGGAAAAGGACGTGGCCCTGTATCGCGACGCCAGCAACGTCGCCTTCACGCCCATGGCCGATGGCAAGGCCCTGGACGAGGCCGAGTTCGCTCAACTGCCCGAGGAGGTGCGCGAGCAGTTCCACGAGGACATCGCCGCACTCGAGGAGCGTCTCAACGAGGAGCTGGCCAGCCTGCCTCAGTGGAAGCGCGAATCGAACAACCAGTTGCGTCAACTCAATGAAGAAACCATCACCCTGGCCCTTCAGCCACTGCTGGCGCCGCTGTCTGAAAAATACGCAGAGAATGCGGCCGTCTGCGCCTACCTGCAGTCCATGCAACTGAACCTGCTGCGTACCGTGGTGGAGCAACTGGTCGACGACAGCAAGACCGATGCCGTGGCGCGCAAGATGCTCGAGGAGCAATACGCCCCGAGCCTGGTGGTCGGTCATCACGTCAGCGGCGGAGCGCCGATGGTGTTCGAGCCGCACCCGACCTACGACAACCTGTTCGGCCGAATCGAGTACAGCACCGACCAGGGCGCGCTCTACACCTCCTATCGCCAGCTGCGCCCGGGTGCGCTGCACCGGGCCAATGGTGGCTTCCTGATCCTCGAAGCGGAGAAGATGCTCGGCGAGCCGTTCGTCTGGGACGCCCTCAAGCGCGCCCTGCAATCGCGCAAGCTGAAGATGGAATCGCCGCTGGGCGAACTGGGGCGGGTCGCCAGCGTGACCCTCACGCCGCAGATGATCCCGCTCACCATCAAATTGGTCATCATCGGTTCTCGCCAGCTGTACTACGCGCTGCAGGACCACGACTCGGACTTCCAGGAGATGTTCCGGGTGCTGGTGGACTTTGACGAAGACATGCCGATGGTCGACGAGAACCTCGAGCAGTTCGCCCAGTTGCTGCGCACCCGCACCAACGAGGAAGGCATGGCCCCGCTGACCAGCGATGCCGTGGCCCGGCTGGCCACCTACAGCGCCCGTCTTGCAGAGAACCAGTCGCGCCTGTCGGCGCGTATCGGTGACCTGTTCCAGTTGGTCAGTGAGGCGGACTTCATCCGTCAGTTGGCCAGCGAGGACATGACCGATGCCGGGCACATCGAACGCGCCCTCAAGGCCAAGGCCACACGCACCGGGCGAGTGTCGCAGCGAGTGCTCGACGACATGCTCGCCGGCATCATCCTGATCGACACCGAGGGTGCCGCCATCGGCAAGTGCAACGGCCTGACCGTGCTCGAGGTCGGGGATTCGGCGTTCGGCATGCCGGCGCGGATCTCCGCGACTGTCTACCCGGGCGGCAGCGGCATCGTCGATATCGAACGTGAGGTCAACCTAGGCCAGCCGATTCACTCCAAAGGCGTGATGATCCTCACCGGTTATCTGGGGAGCCGCTATGCCCAGGAGTTCCCGCTGGCGATCTCGGCGAGCATCGCGCTGGAGCAGTCCTATGGATATGTGGACGGGGACAGCGCATCGCTCGGCGAAGTCTGTACCTTGATCTCGGCCTTGTCCCGCACCCCGCTCAAGCAGTGCTTCGCCATCACCGGTTCGATCAACCAGTTCGGTGAAGTGCAGGCGGTGGGAGGGGTCAACGAGAAGATCGAAGGCTTCTTCCGTCTCTGTGAGGCACGCGGGCTGACCGGTGAGCAAGGCGTGATCATTCCGCGCGCCAACGTCGCTACGCTGATGCTCGATGAGCGGGTGGTTCAGGCGGTCGAGGCCGGACGGTTCCACGTCTATGCCGTCAGCCAGGCCGACGAGGCCCTGAGCCTACTGGTGGGCGAGGAGGCCGGGGCACCTGACGAGAAGGGCCAATTCCCTGAAGGCAGCGTCAATGCGCGGGTGGTCGAGCGCTTGCGTGTGATTGCCGAGATGATCAGCGAGGAAGACATCAAGGAAGCCGAGAAAGAGCGCATGGAGGAGGTCGTGGCCCAAGCGAATCCCGCTTGAGTCAATAAACCGGCGCTGGAGGCAAATGGCTACCGTTCAGCGCCGGTTTTCCATCTTTTTTTGTGGGTCTTCTATGCTGGAACTTAGGACGGCATCAGCGTTCAGGATGGAAACAGCCTGAAGTTTTCGGGCTGAACAAGGCTTCACAGAGGGGACGCCGCCATGCGCAACCTCAGCCTCACCCGCCAGTGCCTGGGCCTGGTGACGCGTATCGAATGCAGTATCCGTCCGCTGGCCGGCGACACCGGGATGTGGACCTTGCTCTTCGCTGCCGGGATGGAGGGAGAGCAACCTTCGGCCATCAAGGCTCAAGGACCATTCCATGGTCCACTGGTCGCCGAGTCGGTGCTCAATGCCATTGTCGACAGCCTGACCTTGCATGGTTATCAGGTCGCTGACGACCCGCAGATCTGGTGCCTGCACCTGCAAGCGCAGTTGCGGCGGATCAATGGCGAGCGCTGTCGCAACCTAGGGGATTATCAGTTCCATCCCGAGACCTGATTGCTCGGCAGTCGTTGCGTTCGGCTGCCTGGAGCATGGGGGCGCCGCCTCCACCGGTGGAGGCGGTTAACCCGCGACGCTCTGGGCTCCAGGCTTTTGCTGTCCCGGAGGGGTAGCTATACTCGCGCTCGCTTTTTCGCCATCTGACGAGTCTCTATCTCCCCATGGAACGTATCCTTGAAAATGCGATGTATGCCTCGCGCTGGCTGCTCGCTCCGATCTATTTCGGCCTGTCCCTGGGCCTGCTGGCCCTGGCGCTGAAGTTCTTCCAGGAAGTCATCCACGTCCTGCCGAATGTCTTCGCGCTGAGCGAAGCCGACCTGATTCTGGTGATCCTGTCGCTGATCGACATGTCGCTGGTCGGAGGCCTGCTGGTGATGGTGATGATCTCTGGCTACGAAAACTTCGTCTCGCAGTTGGACATCGACGACAACAAGGAGAAGCTCAACTGGCTGGGCAAGATGGATTCTTCTTCGCTGAAGATGAAAGTCGCGGCCTCCATCGTGGCGATCTCCTCGATCCATCTGCTGCGGGTATTCATGGATGCCCAGAACATCTCCACCGACTATCTGATGTGGTATGTGATCATCCACATGACCTTCGTGGTCTCGGCGTTCGTCATGGGTTACCTGGACAAGCTCACCAAGCACTGATCGACGCTGTTGCCGAGCATCTAGCCGCCGCCCGTCCGTTGCCAAACGGACGGGCGGTTGCGCTCATGGCTTGTGATTTTTCAACGGGTGTACAAAAAATGAGCAGTCATGCGTGGTTCCCACTTGTGAGGTGCTCTCATGAACCTGCATCAGCTCAATGTCGAAGCCAGGGCTGGCCATGTCGAGGAACTCAATCTGATCGCCATCGAAGGCGGTGATTATCTGCTCGAGGCCCGGATCCAGGGCCATGCCCACCCACTGGCAGATGGTCGTGGCGAACGGTTGCGGGTGCATTCGGTGGAGGATGCGCGGCAACTGCTCAACGCTCTGCCGATGTTGTCGATGAACCTGGTGCACTGGTCGGTCCAGGACGAAATGTGCGGAATGGGTTCGCACCCGGAGGAGGACTTGAAAGTGCCGATCTCCCAGCGTTCGGCCTGGTAGCCCTGATAGCTGAATCACTGCGCCGCTGTGTGCTAGGCTTCTCGCCCTTTTTCATGCAGGGCGGATTTCCTTCGCCCTCAAGCGGAGAGTGAAATGTCCGAACTGAACCTGAGCACCGACGAAACGCGCGTCAGCTATGGCATTGGCCGTCAGCTGGGCGGCCAACTGCGTGACAACCCGCCGCCAGGCGTGAGCCTGGAAGCCATCCTGGCTGGCCTGACCGATGCGTTCAGCGGTGCCGAGAGCCGAGTCAGCGAAGCCGACCTGTCGGCCAGCTTCAAGGTCATCCGTGAAGTGATGCAAGCCGAAGCGGCTGCCAAGGCCGAAGCTGCTGCTGCCGCTGGCAAGCAGTTCCTGGTCGAGAATGCCAAGCGTGACGGCATCGTCACCCTGGCGTCGGGCCTGCAGTACGAAGTCCTGACCGCAGGCGAAGGCGCCAAGCCGACTCGCGAAGACAACGTGCGTACCCACTATCACGGCACCCTGATCGACGGCACTGTGTTCGACAGCTCCTACGATCGTGGCCAGCCGGCCGAATTCCCGGTCGGTGGTGTCATCGCGGGCTGGACCGAGGCGCTGCAACTGATGAATGCCGGTAGCAAATGGCGTCTGTACGTGCCGAGCGAGCTGGCCTATGGCGCCCAGGGCGTCGGCAGCATCCCGCCGCACAGCGTACTGGTGTTCGACGTCGAGCTGCTCGACGTTCTGTAATGCCGTCGGGGCCGCATTGCGGCCCAGTCGCGGGCAAGCCCGCTCCCGCAGGTGCCGTGCATTCAGCGCGTGCGGGAGTTGGCCAAGCCTGTGGCATCAGTTCCACTCTGTTCCCCCGGGGCGCAATGCCCGTGCATAGCAATACAGAAACAGATTTCGCACCAACTCCTTGAGCACTCCCGGCTCGCTTGAATTCAGGCCATTGAGGTCCAGGTCGCCCTGGTCGCGCAGCTCATCGAGCGCGTCTTGCTCGAGCACGGCACAGACTTCGCCTGTTTCGCGATGCAGAATGCGCAGGTAGGGGTGAGGCCGGTCGAGCCAGGCATCGATCAGATAGGTCATGGCTGTTCTCCTTGGAATGGGTTCCAGTGAGAATAATTCTTATTATCAAAATAGCAAGACCCTATTGGAAGTTTTCTTCCGGGCGGGGTAGGGACTTCTCGCAGACCTGAGGGGCCGCCCGGGTGGCGGCCCCGGTGCGGGGTCAGACCTTGCGTACGAACTCGGACTTCAGCTTCATGGCGCCGATGCCGTCGATCTTGCAGTCGATATCGTGGTCGCCATCGCACAGGCGGATATTCTTGACCTTGGTGCCGACCTTCACCACCAGGGAAGATCCTTTGACCTTGAGGTCCTTGATGACCGTGACGGTGTCGCCGTCCTGCAGGACATTGCCGACCGAATCCTTTTTCACCACGTCGTCGCTGGCGGCTTCGGCTTCGCCATTGGCCGACCATTCGTGGGCGCATTCGGGGCAGATCAGCTGAGTGCCATCCTCATAGGTGTATTCGGAGTTGCATTTGGGGCAAGGTGGCAAAGTGCTCACAGGGGTTCCTCAAGACAAGCGGGATTAAGGCCCACATTGTATAAGGTTTTGATCGGATAGTGTGTTTTGCCTGTGCAAACGCATTCGCGGGTAACCCCGCTCCCACAGACGCGGCGCAATCTGTGGGGCGGAGTTACCCGCGAATGAGGGCGATGCGATCTTAGTGGGTTCGGGCTACCGCAAACTCGCTCAGTTCGATCAGTGCGTCACGGTATTCGCTGGCTGGCAGCACTTCCAGGCATTCGATGGCGCGCTTGACGTAGTCCCGGGCGAGCTGGGCGGTATAGTCCAAGGCGCCGGAGGCTTCCACGGCGATGCGGATCTGCTCCAAGTCCTCGATACCGCCCTTCTGGATCGCCTGGCGTACCAGGGCGGCCTGTTCGGCGGTGCCTTCGCGCATGGTGTAGATCAGCGGCAGGGTTGGCTTGCCCTCGGCCAGGTCGTCGCCGACGTTCTTGCCCAGGGTCTGCGAGTCGCCTTTGTAATCCAGCAGGTCGTCGACCAGCTGGAAGGCCACGCCCAGATGGTCACCGAAGGTGCGCAGGGCTTCGCGCTGCTCGTCGCTGGCGCCGGCCAGTGCAGCGGCGCTGTGGGTGGAGGCCTCGAACAGCATCGCGGTCTTGCCGCGGATGACATCCATGTAGACCTCTTCGGTGGTGCTGGCATCGCGAACTCGCGACAGTTGCAGCACCTCGCCCTCGGCGATCACCCGGGTGGCCTTGGAGAGGATCTGCATGACCGGCATCGAGCCCAGCTCGACCATCATCTCGAACGAGCGCGAATAAAGGAAGTCGCCGACCAGCACGCTCGGGGCGTTGCCCCACAGGGCGTTGGCGGTGGAGCGGCCACGGCGCATACCGGACATGTCGACCACGTCATCGTGCAGCAAGGTGGCGGTGTGCAGGAACTCGATGGTCGCCGCGAGCAAGCGCAGGTCGTCGCCTTCACGACCCAGGGCCTTGCCGCACAGCAGCACCAGCAATGGGCGCAGGCGCTTGCCGCCAGCGGACGTGATATAGTCGCCGATCTTCGATACCAGCGGCACGCGCGAGGTCAGCTGCTTCTTGATGATCTCGTCGACGGCGCTGAAATCGTCAGCTACCGCGCGGTAGAAGGTTTGGGGTTGCATCGGCTGCTCCATTGAGGTTGCGCGGCATGCTAGGTCGCGGGTCCCGGTGTGTCAAGGCGCGGTGCCCGTGGCCCCTGGCCGCCACTTGCAAGCATTTATTGGGTTGCGTACAATCGCGCACCCTAACTTCCTGGGCAGCACCTGCCTTACGCAATTGCACCGGGCCGTTCCAGCCCAGTGCAGCCATGCCAGCCAATACTCATCATATAAAGCGCTGGGTGAGCAGGATTATCGGAGAAATACCCAATGTCTTACGCAGTAATCGTTACCGGCGGCAAGCAGTACAAAGTCGCTGAAGGTGAATTCCTCAAGATCGAGAAGCTGGAAGTCGCTACTGGCGAATCCGTGACCTTCGATCGCGTTCTGCTGGTCGCCAACGGCGAAGAAGTCACCATCGGCGCTCCAGTCGTCGCAGGTGCCAAGGTTGTGGCCGAAGTCGTTTCGCAAGGCCGTCACGACAAGGTTCGCATCATCAAGTTCCGTCGTCGTAAGCACCACATGAAGCGCATGGGCCACCGCCAGTGGTTCACCGAAATCAAAATCACCGGTATCCAGGCTTAATCGCCCCGATCCCCTGAATTTATTGGAGAATTGAACCATGGCACACAAAAAGGCTGGTGGTAGTACTCGTAACGGTCGCGACTCAGAATCGAAACGCCTTGGCGTGAAGATGTATGGTGGCCAGGTTATCAAGCCAGGCAACATCATCGTCCGCCAGCGCGGCACCGAATTCCACGCCGGCTACGGCGTTGGTATGGGCAAGGATCACACCCTGTTCGCCAAGATCGAAGGCGTGATCAAGTTCGAGAAGAAAGGCGAGTTCGGTCGTCGTTACGTAAGCGTCGTCGCGGCCTAATCGCGCTGTCGCTGGAGAAGCCCCGTCATGCGACGGGGCTTTTTCGTTTGTGGTGAGCCTCTTGCAAAGCTGTTTGTATGGGCTGCCGGCGTGGGTTTCTACGGTCGTACGGGGCCGCCGCGCTCATTTTTGCAAGAGCCTCATGTAATTGAGTCATTCAGCTCGTCGGAAGACGAGAGGCGGTTTTTATGAAGTTTGTTGACGAAGTATCGATCCGGGTCAAGGCCGGTGACGGCGGCAATGGTTGCATGAGCTTCCGCCGCGAGAAGTTCATCGAGAACGGTGGCCCCAACGGTGGTGATGGTGGCGACGGCGGCTCGGTGTACATGGTTGCCGATGAGAACCTCAACACCTTGGTCGACTACCGCTACACCCGTCATCACGAAGCCCAGCGTGGTCAGAACGGTGGCAGCACCGACTGCACCGGCAAGAAAGGTGAAGACCTGTTCCTGCGCGTGCCGGTCGGCACCACCGTGATCGACGCCTCGACCCAGGAGGTGATCGGTGATCTGGTCACGCCGGGGCAGAAGCTGATGGTCGCCCAGGGCGGCTGGCACGGCCTTGGCAACACCCGTTTCAAGTCCAGCACTAACCGCGCGCCGCGTCAGACCACGCCAGGCAAACCGGGTGAGCAGCGCGACCTGAAGATGGAGCTCAAGGTCCTGGCCGACGTCGGTCTGCTGGGCTTGCCGAATGCGGGCAAGAGCACCTTCATCCGTGCGGTTTCCGCAGCCAAGCCGAAGGTTGCCGACTACCCGTTCACCACCCTGGTGCCGAACCTGGGTGTGGTCAGCGTCGACCGCTGGAAGAGTTTCGTCATCGCCGACATCCCGGGCCTGATCGAAGGTGCTTCCGATGGCGCCGGCCTGGGTATCCGCTTCCTCAAGCACCTGGCGCGCACCCGTGTGCTGTTGCACCTGGTCGACCTGGCGCCGCTGGACGGCAGCAGCCCGGCCGATGCCGCTGAAATCATCCTCAACGAGCTGGCGCAGTTCAGCCCGGCTTTGGTCGATCGTGAGCGTTGGCTGGTGCTGAACAAGGCCGACATGATCATGGACGATGAGCGCGAAGAGCGCGTCAAGGAAGTCGTCGAGCGCTTGAACTGGGATGGTCCGGTCTATGTGATTTCGGCCATTGCCAAGCAGGGCACCGAACAGCTCAGCCACGACCTGATGCGTTACCTGGAAGACCGCGCCGACCGCCTGGCCAACGACCCGGCCTACGCCGAAGAGCTGGCCGAGCTCGATCAGCGTATCGAAGATGAAGCCCGTGCCCAGCTGCAGGCGCTGGATGACGCGCGTACTCTGCGCCGCACCGGCGTCAAGAGCGTGCACGACATCGGCGACGACGATGACTGGGATGATTTCGAGGACGACGAAGACGGTCCGGAAATCATTTACGTGCGCGACTGATCGGTTGCAGTACACTAAACGCCGCTCAAACGAGCGGCGTTTTTGTATCTACGGTATCTACAGATTCGACATAGGTTGGAAGAGAAGATGCGAAGCAAGGTGACAGGCGCCAAGCGCTGGGTCGTGAAGATCGGCAGCGCCCTGCTGACGGCGGATGGCAAAGGCCTCGACCGCGGCGCCATGGCTGTCTGGGTCGAGCAGATGGTCGCACTGCGGGAAGCAGGTGTGGAATTGGTGCTGGTCTCCTCCGGGGCCGTGGCAGCGGGCATGAGCCAGCTGGGCTGGACCTCGCGACCGAGCGCGATGAACGAGCTGCAAGCCGCCGCTTCCATTGGCCAGATGCGCCTGGTGCAGGCATGGGAGTCGAGCTTCGGCGAGCACGGCAAACACACCGCGCAGATTCTTCTGACCCATGATGACCTTTCCGACCGCAAGCGTTACCTCAATGCGCGCAGCACCCTGCGTACTCTCGTCGATCTGGGTGTGGTCCCGGTGATCAACGAGAACGACACCGTGGTCACCGACGAGATCCGTTTCGGTGACAACGACACCCTGGCCGCCTTGGTGGCCAACCTGGTGGAAGCCGATCTGCTGGTGATCCTCACCGACCGCGACGGCATGTTCGACGCAGACCCACGCAACAACCCGCAGGCGCAGTTGATCTATGAGGCTCGCGCCGATGATCCGTCGCTCGATGCCGTTGCTGGCGGTACCGGGGGGGCGCTCGGTCGCGGCGGTATGCAGACCAAACTGCGCGCCGCGCGCCTGGCTGCCCGTTCCGGCGCCCATACCATCATCATCGGTGGCCGCATCGAGCGTGTCCTGGATCGCTTGAAGGCTGGCGAGCGCTTGGGAACTCTGCTGTCGCCCGAGCGCGGCATGCTCGCTGCACGCAAGCAGTGGCTGGCCGGCCATCTGCAAACCCGCGGGACCCTGGTGCTGGACGACGGCGCCGTGAAGGCCTTGCGCGAGTCGAACAAGAGCCTGTTGCCGGTTGGCGTGAAGACCGTGCAGGGCAGCTTCCGTCGTGGCGAAATGGTGGTCTGCGTAGGGCCTGATGGTCGTGAAGTGGCCCGTGGCCTGGCCAATTACAGCGCCCTGGAGGCGCAGAAGATCATCGGCCAGCCTTCCGATGCCATCGAGAGCCTGCTGGGCTACAGCGCCGAACCGGAGCTGGTGCACCGCGACAACCTGGTGCTGGTCTGAGGAGGCGGGGCATGCTGAAAAAGATGATTGCCCTGGCGGCCTTGGCGCTGCCGGTGCTGGCCCCAGCCGATGAAATCGGCCAGGTATCCACTGTGTTCAAGTTCCTCGGGCCGAACGACCGCATTGTGGTCGAGGCGTTCGACGATCCGAAGGTCGAGGGTGTGACTTGCTACCTGTCGCGGGCCAAGACGGGCGGTGTGAAAGGTGGGCTGGGTCTGGCCGAAGACCGCGCAGAGGCGTCGATCGCCTGCCGTCAGGTCGGTCCGATCAACTTCAAGGGTGAGCTCAAGGACGGCGAGGAAGTATTCAAGGAGCGCACCTCGCTGGTGTTCAAGACCATGCAGGTGGTGCGCTTTCTGGACAAGAAGCGCAACACGCTGGTGTACCTGGTGTACAGCGACCGGATGATCGAAGGCAGCCCGCAAAATGCGGTAACGGCAATTCCCATCCTGCCGTGGGCGCAGTGATACCTGGTTGACCGTCGGGAGGGGGCTTTGGCCCCATCCTACGCTGCAAGGGAGTCACGCCAGACTCAAAGCATGCAGGCGCTGGCGCTAGCCTGCGAAGGGCCGCAAAAGCGGCCCCAGCTCACCGACTCAGGCCAGTTCCTCTGCCACATCCTCACGCACGATCGCCTTCACTTCATCGATACGGCTGATGAACTTCCAGTCCGCTTCGTCGATGTAGATGCCGTTCGGTCCGCTACCCCCTTCCAGGTCAATCGCGACCCGCGCCGACACCTGCGGCTTCACGCTCGCCAGAATCGGCACGAAGCCTAGCTGCTGGCTGGTTTCCAGCAGCGCTGCCTGGTTGCGTTCGTCGATGTCCGCCGCCTCGTCGAGGTAGTAAGGCAGGCGGATGCGCCCGGCCAGATCGCGATCCATCAAGTGCAGCAGCAGGTACATGTTGGTCAGCGCCTTGATGGTCATGGTGGTGCCGTTGGACGCGGCGCCATCGATGTCGGCGTGGATCACCGGCTGGCTGTTGATCTTGGTGATCTCGAAGGCCAGCTCGAACAGGTCCTTCAGGCCCAGCTGGTTGTGGTTGGCCGCCACCAGCCGCGCCAGGTACTCCTTGGCCTCTTCGTTCTTGTGATCCTGCTCGGCGCTCTGGGTTAGGTCGAACACCGACAGGGTCTCGCCTTCTTCGTACTGGCCGGCGCTGTGGATGATCTGGTCGATGTGCTTGAGCGCTTCCTTGTTCGGTGCCAGGACCACGCGGAAGCTCTCCAGGTTGGACACCTGGCGCCGGTTGATCTCGCGGTTGAACAGCGCCAGTTGGTGCTCGAGGCTGTCGTAGTCACTGCGAATGTTGCGCAGAGTCCGGGCGATGTCGGTGACCGCCGCGCGACGGGCCTTGGCCAGGGTCAGGGCCTCTTCGGTGCGGTGCGAGTAGGCATTGATCAGCAGCTGCAGGCGGCGTTCCATGTCGTCTTCGCTGTCGAACTTGGCCACGCCCTTGAGGCGCACCTGGGCGTACAGCGCCTCGATCTGGTTGTCCACCCGCTGCAGCGCCTGCCAGCTGTCCTGGTAGTCGTTGAGCAGTGGCAGCAGGTTGTCCATGGAGTCGTCGACCGCTTCCATGAACGGCGTGCCGAACGGCAGGTCGGCCGGCAGCAGCTGGCGGCGGCGCAGGGCGTCGTCGAGGGTGCGTTGCTTGGCTTCGAGGTCGGCGATCTGCCGGCCGACCAGTTGCAGCTTGGCCGACAATTGCTGGACGCGTTCGGTGAAGGCGTCGCTGGAGCGCTTGAGCTCGTCCTGGGCGGCTTCCAGTTGCGCCAGTTGCTCCATCTTCTCGGGTTCTTCGGCGCTCAGGGTTTCGCTGCGGCGGAAGTCTTCCAGGGCCTTCTGGGCATCGAGCACCTGTTGGTACAGGGCCTCGGTCTGGGCCTTGCTCGCGTTGCGGTCGGCGGCGACTGCCTGCTGGGTCTTGAGCTGCTTGAGTTCTTTTTCCAGGCGCTCCTTCTGGTCGCGCAAGGCGGCGCGGTCGGCCAGGGCCTGCAGGGCCGGCGGGTCGATGTGCGAAAGGTCGATGGACAGGCCAGGCGCCTCGAAGCGCTCGCCCTTGAAGCTGTCGAGCACTGCTTCGAGGGTCTTGACCCAGACATCGCTGTCGTCCAGCTCGATGCCCCGATCGCCCAGCGGCAGGCTGAACAGCGCACCGTTGAACAGGCGCATCAGGCGGTCGACATCCTGCTGGGAAAACTCCTCGCGCAGGCGGGCGTAGCTGTTGTTGTCGGCGTGATCGAGCTGCTGCTTGACCTGCTTTAGGCGTTTTTCCAGATCGCGCACGCGCTCGTCGAGGTCCTCGGCGGAGAACTGACGCGACTGGGCCAGGGCGCCGGCCAATTCGTCGTGGGCATCCTTGGCGGCCAGCAGTTGCTGCTCCAGGACCTTGGCATCTTCGACCAAGGCGAAGCGATGCTTGAGTACCGACAGCTCGCCAAGCCAGCGCTGGATGCCGGTGATCTCGCGCTCCAGTCGCATCAGCTCCTGGGTACCACCGCGTTGGTCGTTCTGCAGGCGGTCCTGTTCGCTGCGGTAGTGCTCGGCCTGGATGACCAGTTCTTCCTTGCGCGCCATGGCGTATTCCTGCCAGGTGCCCAGCAGGTTGTCGAGCAGGGGCGAGAGGCGGTGCAGCTTGCCGCGCAGGATGTCGCGCTGGGCCACGCCGCCGGCCAGGGCCTCGACCAGCGGGCCTGCGGCGACCAGGGCATTGTAGTCCTGCTCCATGCGGCGCACGTCGCGGAAGGCTTCCTCGCAGGCGGCGATGTAATCGACGCTGCCCGAGCGCAGGCTGTGCTCGAAGGCATCGAGGAACAGCTGCTTGAGCTTGGCTGCGGTGATCTCGCGCATGTGCAGCAGGTTGATGAACAGCGAGCGGAAGGTCTTCAGGCTCTGTTCGCTGGTCGAGCGCAGCGGGATCAGGGTCAGGTCCAGCGGCACCGACGTATGACCGCCGACCAGCAGTCGGCGCAGTTCGTCGGGCTTGAGTTCGTAGGCCTTCAGGCCGTGCTGCTCGAGGTTGGTGAACAGCTCCTTCTGTCGCAGGCAGGTGTCGTTCTTCTGGTAGTGCGCCAGGTCCAGCTGTCCCTGGTAGGCAAAGAACTGGTGGCCGAAACCACCCCCTGGGCCGCGGCCGACCACACCGATCACGTGGGGGCCGTGGGGCAGGTTCAGCTCGCAGAGGATATAGCTGGTGTCGCTGGCGAAGTAGAACCGGCGCGACTGCTCCAGGCTGTACTTGCCGAAGCTCATGTCGGACATGCGCGCCAGGATCGGGAACTGCAGGGCGTTGATCGAGGCGGATTTACCGAGGTTGTTGGCACCATAGACCGACAGCGGCTGCTCCAGAGGGAACAGTCCCAGGCTGTAGCCGGCGGTGTTGAGCAGTGCGAAGCGGCGAATACCGTAGCGTTCCTGGCTCATGCGTCAATCTCCTGTTGCTCTTCGCGGATGGCTCGGGCGAGGGCTTCTTCCTCGCTCTCCTCGCTGTCGAACGGCGACAGGTCGAGCGGATCGTCGGTGCGGTTGAGTTCTTCCGGGCTTTCTTCTTCGACCAGTACCGGCGTTGGCAACGGCAGGTCGCTGTGCAGACTGGCAGCCAGATCCCGGTCCTGCTGGACCGACAGGCACACATCCAGGAAGCGGTGCATCGGCGGCAGGAAGCGGTAGATGCCGCCTTCCTCGTGGGCAAAACCCAGCTGGGTCATGCGGCGCAGGATCTTTTCTTCCAGCTCGTCGACGGTCTGCACTTCGGCCTGGATGAACAGGTCGCGGTACTTTTCCAGCAGCGAAGGCAGCTCATCGCGGCCAATGCTGCCGCCGTCAAGCACGGCCATTGGATCGCGGCCCTGGTCGGCCAGGTGCTCGACCAGGATGAAGGTGAACAGCGACAATCGCTGGGCGGTCTTGTTGACCTGCGCGGCGGCCTGCTCGGGCACGAAGTAGTAGAACCCGCGGGTATCGCACACCAGTTCGAAGCCCAGGGCCTTGAACAGGGTGCGGTACTGGTCCTGGAAGTTCGACAACTGGGCATACAGCTCAGGGTCGCGGCGGCTGATGTGAAAACCTTTGAACAGCTCGCGGAAGATGGGGGCGAGCTGGGACAGTTCGGAAAGATCAAGATGCATTGGCTGGGCTCGCGTTGGATTCAGGCGTGGTTTCGCGGCTGGAGGTCAGGGCGAAGGAGCGCAGGCAGACCAGGTGCTCGCGGGTGGTGTACTCGCGGCGGTCCAGGCGTTCGCGGCTAAAGCGCTTCTCCCGCGACAGGCGCGAGAACCAGTACAGCAATTCGTCGGTGGCGCCTTCGGGCTCCTGCTCGAGCAGCCAGACCATCAGATCCGGCAGGGGCAAGGCGTCCTCGCAGCGCTCGAGCATTTCCTTGACCGTGCGCGGAGCGCGGGGCAGCGGGCCCTTCTGGCTCTTGTGCGCCTTGGGGAAGCGCGCCGGCTTGGGCTCGAAGCGGGCCAAGGCATACACATAGGCCTCGACCTGGCTGGCGCTGCCGAGGAACGTGCTCTGCGGGCGGGTGAACATCGGCATGGCCGCATGCGGCACCGCATCGATGCCTTTGCGTCGGATCACCGAGAGGGCCAGGGCCGCGCCACGGGTGACCGCGTTGTGCCGGCGCGCTTCTTCGCGCAGCGGCAGCAGCAGCTCACGGGCATGGCGCAGGGTGAGCTGGGCGCTGGTCTGCATCTCGAGGATGCGCGCATGGGTGCGCAGCAACATGTCGTCGTCGACCAGATGGCCCAGGCGCGCCTGCTCGCCCAGCAGGCGCAGCAGCACGGTTTCGACCTTGCGCACGCCTTGTTCGAAAGCGCCGTCGGCATTGACCAGTTGGATCATCGGCTCGACGTATTCGTCCCAAGTCGCCAGGACTTCGGCGTAACGTTGGCGCAGAGGGATCTGGCGGTTGCTGGTCTTGGCCCGTTCGGCCACGGCGACCAGCGCCTGCTCGTCGTTGTCGAGTTTCTTGAGGACATCGCGCACGCGCATGTCGAGCAGGCGTAGTTGGCGCGCCAGGTCGTCGCTGTCGCGGTTGTCGAAGGCGTCCTGGATGTGCCCGGCCAGGCGCTCCAGGTGGCGCAGGTAGGCCTCGATCTCAAGGCACAGGCCCAGGCGGTGCTCGCGGCGCAGGTAGGCGAGGAAGTCGTGGATCTGGGCGTTGAGCTCGAAGCGGTTCGGGCTCTTGGCCACCGGCACCAGGATATCCAGGCGTATCCATACGTCCAGCAGCTGGGTGATGTCCTGCGGCGTACTTTCCACCTGCTGCCGGGCAAGCTGCTGGCGCAGTTCGACCAGGCTCAGGGTGCCCTGGTCGAAACGCTCGCACAGCGGCTCGATCAGGGCCCAGTGTTCGGCTAGGGCGCGCAGGACGCGCTTGGGTTCGATCATTGGCGGGTCGACTCGTTGCCAAATAAAAGGGGCGATTGTACTGCATCCGGGGGGGAGGATTTCACCCCTTGGTCTGTAATCGGGATGGCCCCAAGCCTTGCAGGGAATTGCCTGGCCTCTTCGCGGGCAAGCCCGCTCTCGCCTGGTCCAGTGGTGCGCTCAGCAACACCGCTGTATCCGTGGACGCGGGTTTGCCTGCGGATGGGGAAGCAAACAACAAATTTCCGCCGACCAGTTGCGGCACTTGCTGGGCAACGGCGTTAGAATGGCCGACTGTTTTCGTTCCCCGGATGCCTGTGCCTTGCTGACCGAGCCCCGCCGCCGCGCTTACCTATCCGCCATGCAAGTGGTGCATTGGCTGCCGCGCGCCGAACTGCCGTTCGCCGCACCGTCGCGTCCGGAGCTGTTGGCGCCTTTGGCGCCGGTCGAGGACGTCGAAATCGACGTGCGGGCCTCGGTGCCATCGTCCGAGCAGGCGCCAGCCGCGCCGCTGGCCCGCTCGGCGGAACGACCGAAGATCGAGATCCCCCGACCTGGCAGCGCTCCCAAGCCCGCCAGCAAACCGGTCGAAGTCGAGGAGCAGGCGCCGGCACCCCGGCCAGTGCCTGTGCCGCCGCCGCGTTTCGCCCTGCAATTGCTGCGTGCCGGCAGTTGCCTGCTGTTGGTGGAGCTGGCCACCGGCCAGCCGTTCCAGAGCCGTGACCCGTCTTACTTGCTGCTCAAGGACATGCTGCGCGCCGCCGGCCTGCCCGATGCGCCGCAGATCATCGGCGAGCCGGTGCGCTGGCCGCTGCTGGTACGCGGCAACATGGACCAAGGCCCAGAGGCTGCGCGCGACTTCGTCCAAGGGTTCATTCAGGCTCGCCTGGAAGAGGCGCCCTGCACCTGCCTGTGGCTGGTCGGCCTGCCAGCCGTGCGCTTTGCCGGCCAAGCCGACAGCGAGGCCTACTACCAAGAACTGAAGGTCGAGGGCCTGGGCGATGCCTGGGCCTTGCCGGGCCTTGAACTGTTGATGGACGAGCCGCAACGCAAGGCGGACGTCTGGCAAGCGATGCGCCGGCTGATGGCGCGCTGGAAGAGCGTTGAATGAGTGACTCGATCAGTTTCCGCCGAATGACCGAGGCGGATCTGGATGCCGTGCTTAAGATCGAATATGCCGCGTTCAGTCATCCCTGGACCCGCGGGATCTTTCAGGATGCGCTCAAATCCTACGAAGTGTGGCTGATGTTCGACGGGCAGCAGCAGGTGGGGCATGGCGTGATCAACGTGATCATCGACGAAGCCCACTTGCTCAACATCACCGTCAAGCCCGAGAACCAGGGACGCGGCCTGGGCCTGCGCTTGCTCGAGCACCTGATGGCGCGGGCCTATCAGCTCAATGGTCGCGAATGTTTCCTGGAGGTGCGCGCCAGCAACCAGTCGGCCTATCGTTTGTACGAGCGCTACGGATTCAACGAAATCGGCCGGCGCCGGGACTACTATCCGGTCGCCGGCGGCCGCGAAGACGCCCTGGTGATGGCCTGCACCCTGCTCGAAGAGTGACCTTGCAGGAGCAGGTCGTGTCACACAGCCATACCCTGATGAGGCAACGACCATGCATGACCTGCAGGAACTGATCGACAACAATGAGCGCTGGGCCGATGCGATCAAGCAGCGCGACCCGGATTTCTTCGCCAAGCTGGCCCGCCAGCAAACCCCCGAATTCCTCTGGATCGGCTGCTCCGATGCCCGCGTGCCGGCCAACGAGATTGTTGGCATGCTGCCGGGCGATCTGTTCGTGCATCGCAATGTCGCCAACGTGGTGCTGCACACCGACCTGAACTGCCTGTCGGTGATCCAGTACGCGGTCGAGGTGCTCGAGGTCAAGCACATCCTGGTCACCGGCCACTACGGCTGCGGCGGGGTGCGGGCGGCCATGCAGGACCGCCAGCTGGGCCTGATCGATGGCTGGCTGCGCTCGATCCGCGACCTGTATTACGAAAAGCGCGGCGAGCTGGCCAAGCTGGAGAGCGAAGAGGCCAGGGTCGATCGGCTGTGCGAGCTCAATGTCATCCAGCAGGTCGCCAACGTGGCTCATACCAGCATCGTGCAGAACGCCTGGCATCGCGGACAGGAGCTGTCGATTCATGGCTGTATCTATGGCATCAAGGATGGTCGCTGGAAGAGCCTGGACACCACCATCAGCGGCTTTGCCCAGTTGCCGCCTCAATATCGCCTGCGGCCTCTTGAGTAGCCCTTACCTCAATAGCGCGGGGCCCGTGCTTTACTCGGTGTAGGGACGAGCACAGGAGTGGTAGATGAAAGGCATGACGCTGCTGGCATTGGCGGCAAGTCTGGTGATGGGCGCCCACGCTCGCGCCGATGATCGAGACCTGTGGATGTTCGCCCAATGGGCGGGTGACCACGAGACGCGTGCCTTCCGCCAGATGCTGGTGGATGCACGCCTTTATGGTGTAGTGCCGATCCATCAACTGCTGCGCTCGGCCTCGGACTGGCGCCTGTGCCAGGCCTCGCCCTTCGCCGTGCCGCCGGCCGCCCAATGGCCCCAGGTGCGATCCACCTTGGCGCTGCTCAAGACCCTTGATGAACAAGGCATCCTGCGTCAGTTCGAAGTGGTCTCGGCCTATCGCGATCCGCGCCTGAACGCCTGTGCGGGCGGCGCGCCGGGTAGCGCTCACACGCGGGCTTTCGCGGTCGACGTGCTGCTGCCGGCGTGGTCAGATCCCAATCCGCTTTGCCGCTTCTGGCAGCAGCACGGCCAGGCCTGGAACATGGGGCTGGGGCGCTACCCGACTGGGCGCATTCATCTGGATACCGCAGGGTTTCGGACTTGGGGTGGCGACGGTCACTCGGGCTCGTCGTTCTGTATCAAGCCCAAGTGAGCCAAGCAGCTGTGGCACTCCTGAACCACCCACGTCGCGAAGCGCTGGCGCTTGTCACCGGCCTCCAAGGGGCGGGGGCTGAGCAGGTGATAGGCAGAGCCATCACGCAGGAAGCCAAACGGCGCCTGAAGCTGTCCGCTGTCGAGCTCGTCGCGAACCATCAAGGCTGAAGCGATCGCCAGGCCCAGGCCCGCGCTGGCGGCCTGTATCGACAGATAGAAATGCTCGAAGTCGCTACGCTCGGTCTCTCGGGCCTGTCTACCGTCCAGGCGCAGCCAAGTGCTCCAGGCGTTGGGGCGGGTGGCGCTGTGCAGCAGCCGTTGGCCTTCGAGGCTGCCTCCCAGGTTGGGTTGGCAGACCGGGCCGATCCATTCGTCGCAGATCTTCAAGCTGTGCAGCTGTCGGTCCCAATGGAAGTCGTCACGCCGCAGGGCCAGGTCGACACCCGCTCGTGCGAAATCCAGCGGGCCGCCAGCGGCCACCAGGTGCAGTTGCAGGTCAGGGTGGGTGGCGTGGAAGCGGGGCAGGCGCGGAATCAACCAGCGCATGGCGATGGTCGGCTCGCACGACAACACCAGGACGTTATCGCGCTCCTGGGTTTGCAGGCGCTGCACCGTGCCTTCCAGTTGTTCGAAGATCGATTGGGTGGTGCTGTGCAGTGTCCGGCCGGCAGCGGTGAGGAAGATCGCCCGGTTGCGCCGTTCGAACAGTTCGATGCCAAGGCTCTCCTCCAGCAGTCGCACCTGGCGACTGACCGCACCATGGGTCACATGCAGGCGCTCGGCGGCGCGCACGAAGCTTTCGGTTTCGGCGGCGATGTCGAAGTAACGAAAAGCGGTAAGTGGCGGCATTTTCATGATCGTGTCGGCGCGACAGCCCTGTGGGAGTGGGTTCGCCCGCGAAGGGAATCCTGTGTTTTCAAGAGCGAGTTCGCTCTCAAATCCGTGAAAGAAACTAGCGGATTTGTCGCACTATAAATCGATTTTTGCCTGTGGATAAGCCCTCGATAATTGGCGCTTCTGTGTATTTTCATCGCCTATCGAGGAGTTTTTTGTGAATGAACTGATCGCTGTCGCCCTGTTCACCGTGCTGGCTGTCATCAGCCCGGGCGCTGACTTCGCCATGGTCACCCGCAGCAGTTATGCGCAAGGGCGCAAGGCAGGACTTGCCGCTGCCATCGGCATCGCATTGGGGGTGCAGGTGCATGTGCTGTACACCGTCCTGGGTATTGCCGTGATCATCAGCCAGAGCCCGGTGTTGTTCATGGCGATGAAGGTGGTGGGGGCGGGCTACCTGATCTACCTGGGCTACAAGTCGCTGACCAACACCTCACGCATCTGCCTCGATGGCCTTGCGCAGGACGGCCAGGCGAGCACGTTGCAGGCGTTGCGCACGGGCTTTCTGACCAATGCGCTGAATCCCAAGACCATGCTGTTCGTCGTCAGCGCCTATACCCAGGTCGTGCAACCGGGTAGCCCGTTAGCCCTGGACTTTGCCTATGGTGCGTTCATGTCCTTTGCCCATTGGCTGTGGTTCAGCCTGGTGGCGGTGTTCTTTTCCAGTGCGGTGTTGCGCAAGGCAATGATCGAGCGGCAGGTGATGGTCGATCGGGTGATCGGCGTAGCCTTGATCGGGCTGGGCGTCGCGGTGGTGGCGGCGGGGGTGCGATGAGTGATAGAGCTGGCGCGACTTTTCGCGGGCAAAGAAAAAGGGCTTATCTTTCGATAAGCCCTTTTCAATATGGTGGCTACACAGGGACTTGAACCCCGGACACCGGCATTATGAATGCCGTGCTCTAACCGACTGAGCTATGTAGCCAAGTGGCGCGCATTATTCGCCTGAAACGCGATTGTGTCAACACTCATTTCAAAAAAAATTTACGCGCTTTCAATCGCTTAGCCAGAAAGCCCTGAATCCGCGCATCACCAGACAATGGCCGAGCACCTTGACCAGGCGCGAATGCTGTTCGCCAGCCAAGCGTGCTGCGCGCTGTGTGGGGGGTCGATGGTGAAGTCATCACTGACGCGCCGCTGGAGAGATTGTGGCGACAATATAAAAAGGTAGCTATCTATCTACTTATTTCCGGATAATCGGATCCCAAATTCGCGGACGGAATACCTGCCATGGCCATCAGCAGCGCCCAGACTTCCACTGCCGCCAGCGCGACGGCCCAAGCCAACCCGCTGGTGATGCGCATCATCGCCTTCTGCGCTTTGGCGCATCTGATCAACGACTTGATCCAGTCGGTGTTGCCAGCCATCTACCCCATGCTCAAGGCGAACTATGACCTGAGCTTTGCCCAGATCGGCCTGATCACCCTGACCTTCCAGGTCACTGCCTCGCTACTGCAACCTTGGGTGGGCTTTTTCACCGACCGGCGACCGACGCCGAACCTGTTGCCTCTGGGCACGGTGTGCACGTTGGTGGGGATCGTGATGCTGGCGTTCGTCGGCAGCTTTCCGATGATTCTCCTGGCCTCGGCGTTGGTAGGCATCGGCTCGTCGACCTTCCATCCGGAAACCTCGCGGATCGCCCGTCTGGCCTCGGGCGGACGGTTTGGCCTGGCCCAGTCGACGTTCCAGGTTGGCGGCAATGCCGGCTCTGCCTTCGGCCCGTTGCTAGCGGCGGCGATCGTCATTCCCTTCGGCCAGACCCACGTGGCCTGGTTCGGACTGGCCGGATTGTTCTTCTTCGCCGTGACCTTGCTGCTGCGCCGCTGGTACACCGGGCACCTCAACCAGTTCAAGGCGCGCAAGGCCGTACAGGCCAGCCATGGCATCTCCCGCCAGCGAGTGATCCTGGCGCTGGTGGTACTGGGCCTGTTGGTGTTCTCCAAGTACTTCTACATGGCCAGCTTCACCAGTTACTTCACTTTCTACCTGATCGAGAAGTTCGACCTGTCGGTGGCCAGCTCCCAGTTGCACCTGTTCCTGTTCCTCGGCGCAGTGGCCGCCGGGACCTTCTTTGGCGGGCCGATCGGTGATCGCATCGGGCGCAAAGCGGTGATTTGGTTCTCCATCCTGGGCGTGGCGCCATTCACCCTGGTGCTGCCCTATGCCGATCTGTTCTGGACCACCGTGCTCAGTGTCGTGATCGGCTTCATCCTCGCGTCGGCCTTCTCCGCGATCGTGGTGTACGCCCAGGAACTGGTGCCTGGGAGTGTCGGCATGATTGCCGGGATCTTCTTTGGCCTGATGTTCGGGTTCGGGGGCATTGGGGCGGCGTTGCTCGGGTATCTGGCTGACTTGCGGGGAATCGAGTACGTGTACGGGTTGTGTTCGTACCTGCCGTTGTTCGGCCTGCTGGCGGTGTTCTTGCCGTCCACCAGCAAGCGCTGATGTCGTTGGGACCGCCTGGCGGTCCCGAGATTGACGAGTCGGCGGCCGTTGGCCTAGAGTGCCGGCTCTTTTCTTTCCACGTAGTCGATGCAATGCGCTGTTCCCTGAGTTCTCGCCTTGTTCGCCGGCCTGCTTTCCAGGCTGCACGTCGCACGTGGCCGAGCGACACGGTGCTCAAGCGTCGACGCAGCGTGCTGTTCGCCTTCACTTTCTCGCCACACCTTGCCCTGATCTGATCCGCGCTTACCTGCGCCGCGCCTTTGCGGTGCGCGTCTGCGCTTGCATCTGTTTTCAGTGATTTTTCCAGCCGACCGGGCCCCCATGGGGGCTGCCTGGCGGCGCGCAAGGAGTGGTACATGAACATGCGTTTACTGGCGGGCCTGTTGTTCGCCGTGTCAGTGGTGGGCTTCAGCCTCGGAGCGAGCCTGCCGCTGGTGTCGTTACGCCTTCACGAGGCGGGGGCCAGCACCCTTGAAATTGGCATCATCTCGGCCATTCCGGCGGCAGGAATGATGCTCTCGGCGTTCATGGTCGATGCCTGCTGCCGGCACCTGACCCGGCGCACCATCTACCTGTTCTGCTTTAGCCTCTGCACCCTGAGCATCGCCTTGCTGGAGTGGTCGTTCGCCTCGATCTGGTACCTGGCGCTGCTGCGCCTGGCGTTGGGGGTTGGCATGGGAATCGCGATCATCCTGGGTGAATCTTGGGTCAACGAGCTGTGCCCGGATCACAACCGCGGCAAGATCATGGCGCTGTACGCCACCAGCTTCACCGGCTTCCAGGTGCTGGGCCCGGCGATGCTGGCGCTGGTCGGTGCCAATAGCCCCTGGGTCACCGGCGTGGTGACGGCCTGTTACGGCCTGGCCCTGTTGTGCATCCTGCTGACGGTGCCCAAGGATCATGTGGAACACGGCGAGGAGGGCGAAAAGAGTTTCACCCTCGCCGGCTTCTTCCGCGTGGCACCAGCGCTGTGCGTGGCGGTGTTGTTCTTTTCCTTCTTCGATGCCGTGGTGCTGTCGTTGCTGCCGGTGTACGCCAGCAGTCATGGCTTTGCGGTGGGCGTGGCGGCGCTGATGGTGACGGTGGTGTTCGCCGGCGACATGATCTTCCAGTTGCCCCTGGGCTGGCTGGCCGACCGGGTCGAGCGCACCGGGTTGCATTTGGTGTGCGGGGTAGTGGCGATGTCGATCGGCATAGGTCTGCCGTGGCTGTTGCAGGCAACCTGGTTGCTCTGGCCGATGCTGGTGCTGCTGGGGGCAGTGGCCGGTGGCATCTACACCTTGGCGCTGGTGCTGATCGGCCAGCGCTTCAAGGGCCAGGACCTGGTCACCGCAAACGCCAGTGTCGGCTTGCTATGGGGTGTCGGCAGCCTGGTCGGGCCGCTGGTCAGCGGCGCGGCGATGGATGTGGCGCCCCATGGGTTGCCGATGGCGCTGGCGCTGATGGCGGGTCTGTTCGTGTGCTTTGCCCGGCAGTCGTATCGTCGGGCGGCCAGGCTGCGGGCTGTGACAGACTGACGCCAAGGCGCTGCCAATATCGGTCTGTTCGCAGGCATTTCGCGAAGAAGGCGCCACGGAGCAAGACCATTGAAAGCGGAATTACCCGCGCAAGATCCGTCGTTTAGCCGGTGAGCGATTGGTCTAAGCTGGGTGTTTTCCGCTCCCTGGAGGGCACTGCGCATGATCCACGCCGACCTCTCGCCCGCGGCCTACCGTGAAGCCACGGATTATCTGGCCGCTCTGGACCCGGACTGGGCCCGGCATATCGACACCATCGGCCCTTGCCTGCACAGCGCTGCGCCCGAGCGTGAACCCTTCGAAGCGCTGGTGCGGTCGGTGGCCTATCAGCAACTGCATGCCAGGGCAGCCGAGGCGATCCTGGCGCGGATGCTGGCCTTGTTTCCTGATGCCGCATTCCCCGAACCTGAGCAGCTGTTGGCGACACCGCCTGAGGTGCTGCGCGGCTGTGGCTTTTCTGCGAGCAAGCTGGCGACCGTGCAGGGTATCGCCCAGGCGCGCCTGGACGGTATCGTGCCCAGCCGCGAGCAGGCCATGACCTTGACCGATGACGCACTGATCGAACGGTTGGTGAGCCTGCGCGGTGTTGGCCGTTGGACGGTGGAGATGCTCCTGATCTATTGCCTGGAGCGCTCTGACATCCTGCCGGTGGACGACTTCGGCGTACGGGAGGGTTACCGGCGGCTCAAGGGCATGGACAAGGCCCCGACCCCCGCGCAGTTGCGTTCGTTGGGTGGGGTATGGAGCCCGTATCGGACGGTGGCGTCCTGGTATCTGTGGCGGGCTTGAACCGATGACGCACAGATTGCTCGGCAAGAATCGGAGTGCCACGCTCCAAGCACCCTGTCAGGCTTGAACCATCCGCAGCCAGGAGATGCCCATGAAGCCTGCCTCGACTTACCTCACCGATACCGACCGCTGGCACGCTGTGCAGGCGCGCGACGCTGCGGCCTGCGGTCATTTCGTCTATGCCGTGCGCACCACGGGGGTCTATTGCCAACCCGGTTGCAAGTCGCGGCTGGCCAAGCGCGAGAACGTCGAGTTCTTCGCCGATAGCGGGGCTGCCGAGGCGGCCGGTTATCGTGCTTGCCGACGCTGCACCGAGGCCAAGGCCGAGCAGGTTGCGCGACGCACTGAGCTGGTTGCTCGTGCCTGTCGCTTGATCGAGGCCAGCGACACCGCACCCAACCTCGAGCAACTGGGTGAGCAACTGGCACTGAGCCCGTTCCACCTGCATCGCCTGTTCAAGGCTGAAACCGGCCTTACGCCCAAGGCCTACGCCTCGGCCTTCCGCGCCCGTCGCCTGCGCGAGCGGCTCGATGATCAAGGCAGTTCCGTGACCGACGCGATCTATGACGCCGGTTACAACTCCAACAGCCGATTCTATGAAAGCGCAGGCCAACGCCTGGGCATGCGCCCGCGCGAGTACCGCGCCGGCGGGGCGGGGGCGAGGATCCGATTCGCCATTGGCCAATGTTCTCTGGGGGCGATCCTGGTGGCCCAGAGCGAGCGCGGCATCTGCGCCATTCTGTTGGGAGACGACCCGGAGCAGCTGTTGCGCGAGTTGCAGGATCAATTTCGCAATGCGCAGTTGATCGGCGGTGATGCCGGCTTCGAGCAATTGGTTGCGGTGGTGGTGGGCTTTGTCGAGCAGCCGGCAATAGGGCTGGCCTTGCCGCTGGATGTGCAGGGCACGGCCTTTCAGGAGCGGGTCTGGCAGGCGCTGCGTGAGGTGCCGCTGGGCAGCCGGGTCAGCTATACCGACATCGCCCAGCGCATCGGCGCGCCCAAGGCCGTGCGTGCGGTGGCCCAGGCCTGCGCGGCCAACCACCTGGCCGTGGCGATCCCCTGCCATCGGGTGGTGCGCCGCGATGGCGACCTCAGTGGCTACCGGTGGGGTGTCGAGCGCAAGCGGCAATTGCTGGAGCGAGAAACGGCACTCACGTGATCATCAGGAGCAGCGTAGAATTCTCGCCCAATCGAGCTTGTAAATAGGGGAATTCGATGGGGCGACTCAGCCATTGCCGTTTTTACGTGGGAATCCTCGCCTTGTTGCTGTGGGTGGCGACACCGGCCTGGTCGGCATCCGTCGGGCCGCTGAGCCTGGACGAACTGCCGGTGCTGGACGAAAACGCCAGCTTGAAGCAACTGACCGATCGGCTTGATCAGGTTCGCCAGGAACTGACCAGCGAAGCCAACGATGACTTGCTGTCACAGTTGCGTCAGGCCGCCTTGCAGGTGCAGCGCCAAGCGGACGCCTTGAGCGCCCAGCGTACGACCGATGTCGAGCGTCTGGACGACCAGCTCAAGGTCCTTGGCCCAGTATTGCCGGATGAAGCCGAGAGCATCACGCGTCAGCGCAAGCAGCTCAGTGACGAGAAAAAGCAGGTGCTGGCCGAGCAACAGCAGGCCATCAAGCTGACCCAGTCGGCGCGCGACCTGGCTACGCAGATCGTCAACCTGCGCCGCAGCCAGTTCAACTCCCAGGTCACCACCCGTGCTGCCAGCCCCTTGAGTCCGGCGTTCTGGTCGAGCCTGATCCGGCCGACCGACGAAGATGTCGCCCGCCTGCGCGATCTGCGTGGCGAGGCGACTGACGCTGTGGCCAGCGCCTTCAGTGCCGATCACCGCTGGTTGTTCATTGGCAGCCTGGCGGCCGCGCTGTTGGTCTGGACCTGGGTACGCCGCTTGCTCGAGCGCTTGCTGGCCAACGCCATGGTCCGCTGGTTGCCCGAGGGCCGCCTACGTCGCAGCGCCTTGGCCTTGAGTGTCAGTCTGGCGACCTTGAGCACCATCGGCGGCTCGGTGTCGTTGGTGCGTTGGGGCCTGGAGAACAGCGCCGAGCTGGGCAATGACATTGCCAGCTTGACCAACCACATTCTGGCGCTGGTGGTGTTCAGTGCCTTCATTGCTGGCCTTGGCCGCGCCATGCTGATGCTCCAGCGTCCGTCCTGGCGACTGCCGCCGATTCCGGATGAAGTGGCCAGCGCCCTCGGCTGGTTCCCCAAGCTCCTGGCGCTGGCGTTGATGGTGCTGCTGACCCAGGAGCGCATCAACAGCGTGATCGGTACCAGCCTCGCGCTCACCGTGGCCACCAATGGCCTGACCGCGCTGGTGGTGTCGCTGATCTTCGTCGCAGCGCTGGTGCGCTATCGTCGTGCCCGCAAGCAGCATCAGCTGGAACGGGCACCTGGGCTTGCGGGGCTGATCCCGTTCGTGATCGTGGTGTGGGTCGCGTTGGTCCTGCTGGCGCTGCTCACCGGTTACCTGACCCTGGCTTATTTCCTCACCGCCAAGCTGCTTTGGGTCAGCGTGGTGGGCACCTGCGCCTACCTGCTGGTCACGGTGTTTGGCGATCTGTGCGAAACCTTGCTCTCGCCACGCCAGCCTGGTGGCCTGGCCCTGGCCGCTGCGCTGGGGCTGCAGCAGCGCCACCAGGCCCAGGCCAGCACGATCCTGGCAGGGATCGGCCGCACCTTCTTGTTGTTTGTCGCCGGCCTGCTGGTGCTCATGCCGTCGGGCACCAGCCCGGGCGAGCTGCTGCAGAGCCTGGCGGACTGGGATGACACCGGCGGCAAGCTGCTGGGCAACCTGAACATCGTGCCCCAGGACATCCTGCTGGCCGTGGCCATGTTCCTGGGCGGTCTGTTCGCCATTCGTGTGGTCAAGCGCTGGCTGAGCGAGCGCCTGCTGCCGGAGACGGACATGGATGCCGGCATGCGTGCCTCCCTGGTGACCTTGGTCGGCTACCTGGGCTTCTTGTTCCTGGCCATGCTGGTGATGACGACCCTGCGCATCAACCTCACCAGCCTCACCTGGGTAGTCAGTGCCCTGTCGGTGGGTATCGGTTTTGGCTTGCAGCAGATCGTGCAGAACTTCATCTCCGGCTTGATCCTGCTCACTGAGCGTCCGGTCAAAGTAGGTGACTGGGTGAGCCTGGCCGGTGTGGAAGGGGATATCCGCCGGATCAACGTGCGAGCCACGGAAATCCAGATGTCAGACCGCTCCACGGTGATCGTGCCCAACTCCCAGTTCATTTCGCAGAACGTGCGCAACGTCACCATGGGCAATGCCCTGGGTGTGGTCGGCATCACCCTGACCTTGCCGCTGGAAACCGATGCGAACAAAGTGCGCGAACTGCTGCTGACGGCCTTCCGCGAACATGAGTCGATCCTCGATGCGCCGGCCTCGTCGGTGACCTTCAAGGACCTCACCACCAGCGGTATGGTGCTCAGCGTCAGCGGCTATGTGGCCAGCCCCCGCCAGGTGTCGGGCGCGCGCAGCGACCTGTTGTTCACGGTGCTGGGGCGTCTGCGCGACGAGGGCATCGCACTGTCGTCGCCGCAGAGCATGGTGCTGTTGCAGGACAATGCACGGCCAGCGGACGGAGCTGTGTGAGGCCCATCGCGGGCACCCCGGTGCTTTTGAGCGAAGCGTAAATCCTGGAGTTGCCCGCGAAGCCGACGGCTCGGTCGTTCAGACCGGCGTTGTCGGTGTTCGTGGAATAGAGGCGTAAGCACCATCAGGCTCAATGCTGCTTCGCCCGCCGGATCCGCAACAGGATCATCCCCAGCAGCAGAATCACCGGCACCGCCATTCCCAGCAACGCCTCGCGCGCCGTCAGCCCAGCCCCCAGCACGTTCAGCCCGCCATACAGCAGCTTGAACAGGTTCAACAGGTAGTAGGTGATGGCGATGATCGACAGCCCTTCCACGGCCCGCTGGATCTTCACCTGGGCGTCAGCGCGGGCATTGAGGCTGCGCAGGATCTCGGCGTTCTGTTCTTCCATCTCCACTTGCACCCGAGCCTGCAGTAGGTCGCCCAGGTTGGCCACGTTCTTGGCCAATTGTTCCAGGCGTTGCTCGGTGGCCGCGCAGTAACGCACGGTCGGCTTGAAACGCCGCTCGATGAACACCCCTAGACGCTGGCAGTCGCCCACATGGCTTTCGCGCAGCTCCCCCAGGCGCTCGAACACCAGCTGTGCATAGGCCTGGGTCGCGCCGAATCGATGACGGGTCTTGACCGTGCGGCTGACCACCTGGCGCGAGAGGTGGGCAATGGCTTCGAGCAGGGCTTTGGAGTCCTGGCCGTCGACGCTGGCACTGCGTTCGGAGAGGCTCACCAGGGTCCGGTCAAAGGCATCGAGCTCCTGGCTCAACGTCTTGGCCGTGGTGAGTGTCAGCGAAGCCATCATACGGTAGGTCTCGATCTCCAGCAGGCGCCGGATCATGCGACCTTGGCGGTAGGCATTGAGCCGCCGGTTGACGAATAGCAGGCGGTTGGTGCCGTCTTCGGTCAGGCGAAAGTCGCTCCACACCACCGCATCGCCGCCCCCGACGCACGAGCCGCAGGGGTCCTTGAAACCGTACCGTGTCAGGTCCAGGTCCTGCTCGCCACGCACCAGCACCTGTACGGCATTGATCACTTGCGCCGCCTGCGGCGCGACGGCCTCGGCCAGGACCTAGGGCAGCCCCTGCCAGCCGGCATCGTGGGCGGCGCAGGGCACCACCAGCGTCAGGGTGAAGAACTCGGCGTGGCGCTCCCATTTGAACGGATGGCCCTCCAGCCGGGTGATGCCTTGGGCGGCCTCGGTGTCGAGTGCATCCGGGCAACAGCGCTGCAGCAAGGCCCGGCAGTCGGCCTCATCGCCCAGCAGTGCCAGGTGATGGACATGGGCAGGCTCGTTGAAATACAGCGAAGGTCGGGCGTGCAGTTCGTTGTGCAGGGCGGTGCGTTGCGGGTGCATGGGAGGTCTGGCCTGGTGTTGTGATTGTTGGGCTACCAGGGGTGGGACTCTTTCATTTTAGATAAAAGTCACCAGAGGCACAGAAATGTGCCGGCGGGTTGTGGGACCCGCTCGCTGCGTAACGTCATTGTGGCGACCGATCGCTTGCAGGATGCAATCGAACGAGCTCTGGTCGCGTCTGAAAGAGTGGGTTGCGTTGCGTCTGTCGTTCATCCGCGTACCGAGCGGCTTGAGCAGTTCTACGCACAATATGCGGGGTTCAGGCACTGCCCTGATCTATCACTCAAGACGATGATGCTGGCGCTTCGGTAGCCAGTGCCTTATTTGTGAAAGCCCCTTGTGACAGCCGTCAGCAAGGGGCTTTTCGTCTCCGGCTATCAGCCCAGGCAACGCGTCACATGCTTGACCGACTGATACGCCGACAAGCCCCACGGCCCCAGTTCACGGCCGATGCCGCTGCCCTTGGTTCCGCCCCAGGACGTCTCGACGAATACCGCCTGGACCGAGTTGATCCACACGTGCCCGACCTCCAGCGCATCGGCCACACGTTCGGCGCGTTCGAGGTCGGCGCTGCAGACCGTGGCGACCAGGCCGAAGCGGCTGTCGTTGGCCTGGGCGATGGCTTGGTCTTCAGTGGCGAAGCGGCGGGCGCAAAGCACCGGGCCGAAGATTTCCTCGCTCCACAGGCGGCTGGATTCGGGCACGTCCACGTACAGGGTGGGGCTGACGAACCAGCCGTCACGGTCCAGTACCTGGCCGCCGGTCAGGCAGTGCAGGCCTTCTTCGCGCGCGGTAGCGAAGTAGCCGGCGACCTTCAGCCATTGCGCCTGGCTGGTCAGTGGGCCCATGGCCACCTCCTCGGTCAGCGGATTGCCCACCTGCATCTGCTCCAGGGCTGCCTGCAGACGTGGCAGCAGAGCATCGGCGATGCCGTCCTGCACGAGCAGGCGGGAGGTGGCCGAGCACATCTGGCCGGCGTTCCAGGTGATGCCTGCGACGATCCACTCCACTGCTTGGTCCACGTCACAGTCATCGAACACCACGATCGCCGACTTGCCCCCAAGCTCCAGGGTCACCGGCCGGCATTGGGCTGCGGCGGCGCGCATCACTTGGCTGCCGACGCCATTGCTGCCGGTGAACGACAGCTTGTCCAGGCCGTTGTGGCCACTCAGGGCGGCGCCGGTCTCGGCCTTGCCGTTGACGATGTTCAGCACACCGGCAGGCAGGTTCAAGGCCTCGGCAATCTGGCCGTAGGCCTGTTCGATCAGCGGGGTGACTTCCGAGGGTTTGAGCACCACGGTGCAGCCTGCGGCCAGCGCTGGGGCGAGTTTCCAGGCGCTGGTCACCAGAGGGAAGTTCCACGGCACGATCAGGCCGACCACGCCTACCGGCTCCAGGCGGGTGCGGGCGGTGAAGCCTGGGGCGGCCAGGGGCACGACGCGGTTCTTCTCGGGCAGTTGCTCGGCAAGGTCTGCGTAGTAGCCGAAAGTGGCGATGGCATCGTCCAGGTCGATCTCGGCTTCGTGGCGCGGCTTGCCGTTGTTGCGCATCTGCAGAGTGATCAACGCCTCGCGGCGTTGGCCGAGTTGATCGGCGAAGCCACGCAACAGTGCGGCGCGGGTGGCCGGGCTGGTGGTTTTCCAGGCAGGCAGGGCGCGGCGGGCGGCGGCCACGGCTTGGTCGACCTGAGCAGCGCTGGCCGACATCAGTTCGGCGAACGGCTGGCCCAGCGAAGGGTCATGCACGACGATGCAGTCGTTGCCTTGGCCTTCGACCCAGTGGCCATCGATGTAGTGAGGTGCGGTCATGATCGGATTCCAGTCAGGCGATTTCGGCGGAGGTTACCGGCGTGCGCGGCGCGCTTTTGCAGCGCACCCAGCGCGGGCCGTTCGGGCCATAGACGCCGGCAGGTTCAGGGAACAGATTGAGCAGGATCAGGTACAGCACGCCCGCCAAGCCCAGGGTGACTGGCAAGCTCAGGTCGATACCGCCGGCCAGTTCACCCAGGGGGCCGACGAACTGTCCGGGCAGGTTGACGAAGCATAGGCCCACCGCCGCGCTGGGGATCCAGGCGCCCATGCCGCGCCAGTTCCAGCCATGCAGGAACCAGTAATGGCCGCCGCGTTGGCCCCGGGTAAACACTTGCAGGTCATCGGCGTGGTAGAAGCCGCGGCGTGTGATCAGGCCGAGGATCATGATCACCATCCAGGGGCTGGTGCAGGTAATGATCAGCACGGCGAAGGTCGACACGCTCTGCACCAGGTTGAAGGTGAAGCGGCCAATGAAGATGAAGGCGATGGCAGCGACCCCGATCAGCAGGGTGGCGCCGGCGCGGCTGAGCAGGCGCGGGAAGACGCTGGACATGTCCAGGCCTGTGCCATACAGCGCTGTGGTGCCGGTGGACATGCCGCCGATCACCGCGATCAGGCATACCGGCAGGAAGAACCAGCTCGGCGAGATCGCCAGCAGGCCGCCGACATAGTTGTTGGCCGCGATGTAGTCCGGTGCCTGGGTGGCGACCAGGGTCGCGGTGCACAGGCCGAACAGGAACGGGATCAGCGTCGCCAGCTGGGCAGCGATCACCGCCAGCATGATGCGCGCCTTGGGCGTCTGGCGTGGGATGTAGCGCGACCAGTCGCCAAGGAAAGCGCCGAACGAGACCGGATTGCTCATCGCCAGTATCGCCGCGCCCACGAATGCCGCCCAGAAGCCTGGCTGACCGAGATTGACGCTGCCAGCGAAGTTGAGGTCGAAGGGGCCGGCGAAGGCGAGGATGCCTAGCAGGAACAGCAGGCTCGACGCCCATACCGCGATCTTGTTGACCCACAGCATGAAGCGGAAGCCAAAGATGCACACCACCAATACCAGCACCGCGAACAGGCCATAGGCCAGGCCCAGGGTCAGGTCGGTTTCCGGCACCCCGACCAGGCGCTTGGCGCCGCCGACCAAGGCGTCGCCCGAGCTCCACACCGACAGGGAAAAGAACGCTACAGCGGTGAGCAGCGACAGGAACGAGCCGACGATGCGCCCATGCACGCCGAAGTGCGCACCTGACGACACCGCGTTGTTGGTGCCGTTGAGCGCGCCGAACAGGCCCATGGGCGCGAGGATCAGGGCGCCGACCCCGACGCCGAGCAGGATCGCCCAGACACCGGCCTGGAACGACAGGCCGAACAGCACCGGGAAGCTGCCCAGCACCGCGGTGGCGAAGGTATTGGCACCGCCGAATATCAGGCGGAACAGGTCCAGCGGGGAGGCGTCGCGTTGATCGTCGGGGATCTGTTCGACGCCGTTGGTCTCGATACCGGTCGATTGACTCATGGCAAGGCTCCAGCGCGCATGTTGTAGGTCGTCGCGGGGCGCGACCCTATTGTGGTTGCGTTGGCAGTGCGGCAAGGCCGCGGAAAAGGTCAGGCGTCGGAGACGACCGACAGGTGCTCGTGGCAGGCCAGCCAGCCTTCGTCCTGGCGGCGGAAGACGATGGTTTCGCGTTCGGCGAGCGAGTGCTCCTGGCCTGCGATGCGGATGCGGGTGGCCACATCGTGCATGAAGATCGCTACGTCGCCCTGCAGGCTCACGTGCTGATTGCTGGACTGACACGCCAGCACGGCGAAGCCTTCGGCTTGCCATTGGGCCCACAGGTGCTCATAGGCCCGGCGCGACAGCAGCGGCTGCGCCAGGGTATGGAAGAGGAAGGTGGCGTCTTCGCTGAAACAGGCGAAATAGCGAGCGGTATCGTTGCTGGCGAAAGCGGCGACGAGGTCGGCGGCGGCCTGGCGTACCTGGAGGGTCTGGTCCACAGCAGTGGCCTCACGGTTATTGTGATTGTGGTGCAGCGATTCTGGTGAGCCTTGGCGGGGGGAAAAATCGCTGGGGATAAATAATCAGTTCAGGAATTTGTGAACCAAGTCATCCAAGGGGGGGCGGCCGCTGTGACGTTTTCCAGAACCTTGGAGTTTCCACACAGTCAGCGACGGCCGTTGCAACGCTGCTGAAACAGTGCGCGTTTTTTAGCCACAGAATGGTTGTCGAGATTTTGACGAGGCAGGGGAGGGGCCATTGAGATTTATCATGGTGGCGGTCTATTGACGTAGTGTCATGGTGCCCCATACTCAAGCCATATAAAAAGAAAGCTGTTTCTCAATTAAACAGTTTCAATCCTCTTTCAGGGAGGGGATCATGCGCTCGACACTGATCATCAAGTCGATTTTCTTGTTGGTGCTGATGAGTGGCGCAGCTGGCGCTGCGGATTCCTACATCAGCAAGGCGAGTGTAGTGCCTGCCGCGACGGCGGGATGGCTATTTTCCTTTGCGGTGATAGGGTTTATCGCCCTCGCCAACCGATCGAAAATATAGTGAAAGTTATTCGCTTTTCTGTGCATTAACACCTTGGTTTTAATGCGTACGTTTTAAACATTGGCGTGCGGTGTATTGCCCTGCGCCGATAAGTGAAAACGATGTGAAAGTTCCTGGAAGAACCGCGTTTTATCAGGACGGAGCAACGGCTTGTGGAATCCCATGCCGTTGCTATATTCCACTTGTCGGCGCCCCCCAGCGGACGCCGCGGGAGCAGGAAGCTTCGTCGATGTGTTTCATCGCGGAAACATCCTCCAGGACGGTCGAGGCGATTGCGGTCGGTACTTGTTTTACGGCAAAGGCGAGCGTTTTCGCCCCGTTCTATTGTGTAGCGCTGGGCATGGCTACTTGACCGGAGGGATCCCGATGTTCCGTTTCCTGATCTCCACACTCTGCGCACTGATGCTCCTGCCTTCGGCGGCCAATGCCACCGAGCCGAATGCGGCCTACCTGCTGAGCCCTGGCGATGTAATCCTGGTCTCGGTCTGGCAGGAAGAAAACCTTCGCCAGGAGGTGAAGGTGCTTCCCGATGGCAGCATCACCTTCCCGCTTGCCGGGCGCGTCGACGTCGCCGGCCTCGATGCCAGCACGGTCGCCCAGAAGATTGCCAAGAAACTCGAGCAGTACCTGCCCGAGCCGAATGTCAGCGTGGTCGTCACCAGCATCGCCGGCAACCTCGTTTATGTGCAGGGCAAGGTGCTCAAGCCCGGCCCGGTGCTGATGGAAGGCCCCATGGCGGTGTTGCAGGCCCTGAGCATGTCCGGTGGCCTGGACAAGTTCGCCGATGAAGGCTCCATCAAAGTGATCCGGCGCAAGGGTGAGAGCCAGCAAGTGCTGCCCGTGCGCTACCGGGACCTGGTTTCCGGACGTGACATGACCACCAATTTCCAACTGCAGGCCGGCGATACGCTGGTCGTTCCTTGATCCTGCTCTGAGCCTATCGTGTCTGTATTGAAAACTTCCCGGGTCGCCGCGGCGATCCTGATTCTTCCTTGCCCGGCCGTGGTCCAGGCAGCGCTCTGGCACACGTCGGTCGCCGTACCCATGACCGTCGAACATGACAGCAACCCGTTGCTGCTGACCTCTCAGGAGAAAGCAGTGACCAGCACCTACCTCGATCCGGAAGTCGGCCTGCTGGGCACTTTCGATCGCGATCAGTTCGACTTCGGTCTAGGGGCTCATGTGTTGCGCTCATCCGATCGCAACATCCTCGACAACCGCGAGGACCCTCGCGTGCGGCTGGGGTGGCAACGCGATTACGACAAAGGCCGTTATGGCCTGGTGGGGACCTACGTCGAGAGTTCGACGCTGTCCAGTGCGGTACTCGAAACCGGCGTGGTTACCACCGACGGTACGCAGAAGCTCTACACCCTGACCGGCAACTGGAGCCGGCAGCTCAGCGAGCGAGGCCTTCTGGAAAACGAGACCTCGTACGACGACGCCAGCTACGACGTGTCCACGCTGATCGGCTACAAGGAATACGCCAACCGGTTGAGCTACACCTATGCCTGGACCGAGCGCACCGACCTGTTCACCCGGTTCATCTACCGGCGTTACGAACCGGATGATCGCGATGCGGCGATCGCCTCGAACAGCTACACGCCTGTGATCGGCATGACGCACCAGTTCACCGAACGCCTGGAGGGGAGCGTGAACGTCGGCGTCAACGAAGTCTCCGGTGACGGCGGTGGACGCAAGGGGCAGGGCGGCGTGTCGTTGCGCTATCGGGGCGAGCGCATGGACGCCAACGTCGCCGCCGACCGCAGTTCGGTGGCCAGCGGTCAGGGTGGGTTTTCCGAGATCGACACGTTGCGCGGCTCCTGGAGCTACCTGGTCGCCGACACCGATCGGGTCGGGTTCGATGCCAGCTGGCAGGACAGCAAAGGGCAAACGCCCAACAAATTATGGTCGGTTGGCGCCTGGGCCAGTCGAGAGCTCTCGCCATTTTGGGTAGCGCGCCTATCCTTGGTGTACAGAGAGCGCCAGCAAGACAACCTGCCAGATGCCACCGGCACCATTATCGGACTGAGCTTGACCTATAGATTTCCCGACTACTGATTTTTCAGCGGTGTGGTGACTATGAAATCTGAATACGAGCTGTCGATCAGGGACTACATCTCCATCATCAAGGATCGTGCACTGGTGCTGGCGATTGTCATCGTGGTGATCCTCGCGGCGACCGTGGCGGTCGCCGTGGCGGTGCCGCCGGTCTACCAGTCGACCGGGACTATCCTGGTGGAGTCCCAGCAGATATCTCCGGATCTGGTCGCCAACAACAACAACAGCTTTGCCGACGAACGCATCGAGGTGATCCGCCAGCGGGTGATGACCCGCGAAAACCTGCTGCGGATCATCGACAAGTACGGGCTGTTTTCCAGCAAGGCCCGCCAGCTCAGTGACGCCGACAAGGTCGAGCTGATGCGCACCGCGATCTTGGTCGAGACCTTGAGTACCTTCATAAAAGGGCGTGGCGAGGCCACGGTCGCCTTCAATGTGTCCTTCGAACACAAGCAGCCGGAGGTGGCCAGGGAGGTCGCCAACGAGCTGGTGACCTTGTTCCTCAACGAGAACATCAAGCAGCGTACCGAGCGCGCCAGTGAGACCACCGAGTTCCTCAGCCAGGAAGCGGACAAGCTGGGCGCCGAACTGCAGAGCCTCGAGAACCAGTTGGCCGACTTCAAACAAGCGCATGCCAACGCACTGCCGGAACACCAGACCCTGCGCATGAACATGCTGTCGCGCTCGGAGATGGAGTTCAGGGAAATCGATCGTGACTACAAGGCCGCCCAAGAGGAGTTGCGCTACCTGGACTTGGAACTGGCCGGGGCCAAGGCCGGCGTGCCTAGCACACTCGATGGCGGCAGGCCTCGTACGGCGGAGCCGCCGCAGGATCTGGCCAGCCTGCAGGCCGAGTACACCCAGTTGCTCTCCCGCTACAAGGAAGCGCACCCCGACGTACGTGCGGTCAAGCGCAAGATCGACGCCTTGAAAGCCGGCGGCGGCGCCGGTGGCATTGGCGTCGAGGGTAACCTGGACGTGGCCAAGGTACGCACCCGCATGGCCGCGGCGCAGGAGCGCGTTGCCTCGCTGGCCCAGCAAAAGCGCGACATGTCGCAGAAGATCAACGCCTACGAGGCCGAGATCCTCGAGGCACCCCAGGTCGAGCGTGGCCTGGTCAACCTGATGCGCGACCACGACAACGCCCGCAAGAAGTACGAAGAGATTCGTGCCAAGCAAATGGCGGCGAAGATTTCCGAAAGCCTGGAGCAGGAGAACAAGGCCGAGCGCTTCGTGCTCCTGGAGCCGCCGATGTTGCCGGAAAAACCGGTGAAGCCTAATCGCAAGAAGATCGTCGCGCTGGGCTTCGTCCTGGCCCCGGCCGGCGGTGGCGCACTGGTAATGGTGCTGGAAATGCTCAACCAGCGCGTGCGCGGTGTGGGGGCCCTGGAAAGCATCGTGGGCAAGCGGGTCCTGGTCAGCATTCCGCATATCCCGACCCAGGCCGAGCTTGCGCAGCGGCGGCGTTGGCGCGTGTGGCTGGTGGTCTCGATCCTGGCACTGGCGGTGCTAGGGGTGGTGTTGCTGCACTTCTTCTATATGCCGTTTGACCTCTTGCTGATGAAGGCCATGAGTCGGTTCGGATAGGGACAGCTGCGATGAACAAGATCACGCCGATAGACGAAACGAAAAAGACCGGCGCATCAGCGCCTTCCTCCATCGTGCCGGTCAAGCATCCGGAAGTGCCAGGCCTGTTCGACTATGTGCGCACCAAGGTCGTGCCCTTGCGCCCGGACCATCTGGAGCGTCACCGCATCGTGGCCTACAAGAAGAACTCGGCGATCAGCTCGGCCTTCGACCTGCTGCGCACCCAGGTGCTGCAAGCCATGGAGGAGAACGGCTGGCGCACGCTGGCCATCACCTCGCCGACGCCTGAGGCGGGCAAGACGGTGCTGGCGATCAACCTGGCGATGAGTATCGCCCACCACACCACCAAGACTGCGTTGCTGGTGGACTTCGACCTGCGCAGGCCACGGGTCGGCGCCTGCCTGGGGTTGCCGATGGAGAAGTCACTCAACGACTACCTGGCCAACGAAGCTGAGTTGTGCGATGCCATGGTCAACCCGACCTTGCCACGCTTTGTGGTGTTGCCGACCCGCGAGCCCATTCCGCTGTCGACCGAATTGCTGTCCTCGCCGCTGGTGAGCAACCTGATCCACGAGTTGCGCGAGCGTTACGAGTCGCGCATCACCATCTTCGACCTGCCGCCGCTGCTGAGCTCCGATGACGCCATCACGCTGCTGCCGAAATTCGATTGCGTGTTGCTGGTGGTGGCCAATGGCATGAACAGCAAGAAGGACATCGAGGACAGCCTGTATCACCTGGGTACCAGTAACCTGATCGGGACGGTGCTGAACAAGGCCGAGGAACAGCCGCGCACCTACTACT
Organism: Pseudomonas guariconensis; assembly: GCF_040822035.1. Lineage (NCBI taxonomy): Bacteria > Pseudomonadati > Pseudomonadota > Gammaproteobacteria > Pseudomonadales > Pseudomonadaceae > Pseudomonas > Pseudomonas guariconensis. The sequence goes on from NZ_CP162012.1 coordinate 825,155, forward strand.
GAACTGCTGGCCACTGGGCAAGGGCTGCCGATCAGTTCGGGGAGTACCAAGGGTACTTTTGCTCCCAATGCCAGGCATGCGAGACGATCTGCTCCAGCGCCGCGAAGGCCGGTCGCCAGCCCAGCACGGTCCTGGCCCGGCTGGCATCTGCCACCAGGCGGGGCGGGTCGCCGGCGCGGCGGGGGGCGTCGCTGGTGGCGATCTTGCGCCCGGTCACGCCGCAGGCGGTGTCGATCACTTCCTGCACCGAGAAGCCCAGCCCGTTGCCCAGGTTGAATGCCGTGCTCGCACCACCGGCGAGCAGGTAGTCCACCGCCAGTGAATGCGCCGCAGCCAGGTCTGCCACATGAATGTAGTCGCGGATACAGGTGCCATCCGGCGTGTCGTAGTCCCGGCCGTACACCGTGATCGTCTCACGCCGTCCGGAGGCCGCCTGCAGAATCAACGGCAGCAGGTGGGTCTCAGGCTCATGGCATTCACCCAGTTCGCCCTCCGGGTCCGCGCCCGCGGCGTTGAAGTAGCGCAGGCACACTGAGCGCAGGCCATAGGCGCGGTCGAAATCCTCGAGGATCTGCTCGACCATCCACTTGCTGCGTCCATAAGGATTGATCGGCTGCTTGGGATGCGCTTCGTCGATGGGCACATGCTGCGGGTCGCCGTAGACGGCGGCGGTCGAGGAGAAGATCAGGTGACGGACATTGGCGCGCACCATCGCCTGCAACAGGGTCAGGGTCGCGACGACATTGTTCTGGTAGTACTTGGAGGGTTCGACCACCGACTCGCCCACCTGGATGAACGAGGCGAAATGAAACACCGCGCTGAATCGATGCTGGGCGAACAAGGCATCCAAAGCATGGGCGTCGGCGATGTCCAGCCTGACCCAGTTCGGACGCGGCCCGCAGGCGCAATTGTCCGCCACGATGACGTCGTGCCCTGCGCAACGCAGGTGTTTGACCATGTGCGAGCCTATGTAGCCCGCGCCGCCGACAACCAAGAACTTCATCCAAGCCTCCTGGAATCTGTTTGATGTGCAAGCGCGCTCCGGAGGGGCCGGGCGGTCATCCTTAGCAAGCGGATCAGGTGGTCAGCGGGTTGGCCATCTGCATGGGCACGCCCCTGGTTTCTTGGAGCCTAGATGCCTATTTCAAGAACAGCCAATTCGTCATCTGCCTGCCGTCGAAATGGATCAGATAGCGCCCGTCCTGATAGCTGACGGGGTATTCCTGAAGCTGTCCCTGGGCGTTTCGACTGAACAGTTTCAAGCCGTCGACGGCCTGGATCGACAAGGTGCCGTCCAGCGGCTCGACACGAAACGGGGTCCGCTTGTTCGGCTGGGGCTCGGCCCGGGTGCCCAGGGAGATCAACAGGTTTCGCGACTGTTTCAGCGGTTTGCCGTCCAGGCTCTGCACCGCCACGCTCGCGCTGGCGGTCTTGAGCTTGAGCTGGATGTCACCGAGCGCGAGCGTCTTGCCGCCGAGCCAGCCGATGGCCGCCTGGGTCAGCGGTGTGTCGATGGTGTAGAGCCCTTGTTGCCAGTTGCGTCTGAGCTCGCCGGTGTCGCTGCGGGCCTCGCTGGCGTTGGCCGGCAGCAGGGACTGGTTGGGATCCTGGATAACCTTGGCGCCGGCGGGCAGTGCGCTCGCCTGCAGCCACGGCAGCGCCGGTGTCTTTGGCATGGCAATCTGCAATTTGCCTTTTTCCATGGCTGTGCGCAGCAGCACCGAATCGGCTGGCGAGATGGACTGGTTGAACAAGGTGTCCGAGGTGGGGGCGAAGACGTAGCTTTGGTCGGCTTCACGTACATCGCCGCGGCGATAGACCAGGGCAGCGGCCGGGAGTGTGGCCAGCTGGCTGGGGTCGTTGTAGGCGTGCCAGTTGCTCGCCGAACGATCCTGCTCGCGGAACGGCTCCTGGCTGTAGGCGTAGTGCATCAAGGCGTCCCAGCCCTGATAGCGGGCCGTGGCGGCGACATACAGCGCCAGTGTGTAGCGATCGGCCACAGGCTGGGTGTCGCTTTGCCATTCGTTGTTCCACTCGGTCACGCTCAACGGCCGGCCCACGACCTGGGCCGCGGCGAGCCAGTTGACCAGGTTGTCGCTGGTCAGCGGGTTCTTTTCCAGCTGGCCTGCGCCGCCATAGCTGTGGACGTCGATCAGGTCGCCACTGGTCAAGGCCGGCAAGGCGCTCAGGCCATTGCGTCCCCAGGTGCTGGTGGTGACGATCGGCACCTTCACGCCCAAAGTACGCAGGTGATCGATCATCTGCTGGTCGAAGCGTTGCTCCAGGTCGTTGAGGAACAGCTTGGATGGGCCATGTTCCCAGGCGCGCCAGGTCTGCTCCTTCGCGAGCCCATGTTGCTTGGCGAAGGCTTCGGCCAATTCCATGTAGCGCTTGATGTGCTGGGTGGGTGTCTTGTCTGGAAGCAGGGCATTGCCGTAATGCCCGGTGAGGTCGTTTTCATTGGTGATCAGTACGGCGGCGATGGCCGGGTCATCCTTGTAGGCAAGGCCGGTGTAGGCGTTGACGTGCCCCAGGTACTGCTCGGCGAAGCGCTTCATCGTCTGGGCGATGGTGTCGTTGACATAGTTGTAGCCCTTGAGGTCGGCGATGGGCTGTTTGTCGCGGTCGGTCAGGCCTTCGCGCTTGGGTAATTCATCGAAGCCGCGGATCTTGTCCCTGGCCATCAGGGCGCGCTGGACGTGCAGGTCCAGCCACACGTAGATCCCTTCGTCCTTGAGGCATTTGATCCACCAGTCGATCTTTTGCAAAGACTCAGGGCTCAGGTTCTGGGTGTCCCGCACTTGGTCGTGCCGGCCGAAGATGCTCGGTGTCACCCAATACGAATCGTGGTGATGCAGGCGCACGAGGTTGAATCCCAGGGCCGACAGGCGCTTGGCCTGGGCACGGATTTCGTCGTCCGTGGTGTTGAACAGGGCATAGGCCGAGACGTTGGTGCCCCAGAAGCGCGCCGGGGTGCCATCGGCGAATTGCAACCGATCGCCCACTGCCTTGACGAAGCCACGCTTGCCGGCCGGTTTTTCTCCAGCGTTGAGGAACGATAGGTCCACCGGCGAGGTGCGCCAGTCGGTCTGGTCCAGCGGCCAGCGGCTGGTGTCGCCCAGGCCGAAGCGCTCATCGGAGGTCTGGGCCAGCTCGATGCCCTGCGAGACCGTGAGCACGCCTTTGATCTGCTGGGTGCCGGGAACGATCTGGTCTTTGTAGAAGAACGCCCGTACTTCGGCGTCGTCGATGGGCTCGATGTACACGCTCGTCAGGGGCGGATCGAAGCGCATCTCGATGTACGGTCCCTTGGCGCGGTCGCCCCAGGTCCAGCCTCGATTGCCCGGCAGCAGGCTTGGCTTGCCCATTTCAGTGAACAGGGCGCGGTCGAACTGGAACGAGATGCCGCCGCCCATCACATTGGTTTTGCGGCTGTGGGCCTGCAAGTCGAAAGCCCAGGTCAGGCTCTGCTGCGTGGTCTTGGCGATCTGGGCCTTGAGGTCGAACCCCAGTGTGGAGTTCCTGGCCTGCAGGCTGTAGGTGAAGGGGGCCTCTACCTTGAAGGCGCCGCTGTCGAAGTTCGCCCATTTCCAGTCGGCAGCGAAGAACTTGAACTTGGCCTGCATCGCCAGGTTACCGCCACGGGTCAACTGTGGCAGGCCCTGGCTTTCGTCGATACTGGCGACCCAGTCCTCGGCGTGAGTGACGGGGGGCAATGCCAGCAGCAGGGTGAGCAGCAGGGATGAAACCAGGCAGCGTCGTGTCATGCGGGTCACCGGGCGGGCAGGCCGACACCAACGATGCCGGCAGCGTGGGCGAGTTTGAACCGGCGCACCATCTGCACATAGGCAACGGCTACACCGGCGAGGGACCAGTACACCACGGGGATGAACGTGATGCTGCTGACGGTGAAGATCGTGATCAGGATGCCAAGCAGGGTGGCCAGCAAACTGCGCCCGAGTCGGCACAGGTGCTCGTCCTTGTCGGCAAACGTACGCAGTGTCTTGCGCAGGCTCAGCAGCGCGGAGGCGAAGAAGGCGACGAACAGGGCCAGGCCGACCACGCCAAAGCGCAGGGCCAAGTTCAGGTAGGTATTGACGATGTCGATGATGCCTTGGCCCTGGACCATCGACTGCATTTCCGGCGTCTTGCGAAAATCGAACGAGCCGAACCACAGGTTGCGCTCGATGACGATCAGTGAGTTGTCCAGCAGCCGCTCCCGATAGGTGATGTTGTCTTTTTCCAGCGTGCCGATGTACGGCAGCATGTCGATCACCTTCTCGCCCCCCGGCACCACGGCCAGCAACGGCAAGCAGAGCAGGCCGGCGACCGCCAGCATTCCCAGGCGCTTGACCGCGCCACGCCCGGTGGCGATGAACACCACGATGATCACGCCCGTGCCGACCCAGGGCCCGCGCGACAACGGCACGAACAGTCCGGCTGCCAGTAGCAGGGCGCCCAGGGTGCGTTGCAGTGTGCTGCGTACATAGCCTTGGACGAACAGGTACAAGCCGATGCCGACCATCATCAGGTAGCCCAGAACGATCGCCTGGCCTGTGGTGGCGCTGGCGCGCAGTGCACCGCCCCGGCTCAGGTAGCTGGTCATGTCCATGTGGATGCCCAGCACGTAGGTCAAGGCGTTGTACAACAGCCAATGGCGCGCCGACTCGAAGGTTCCGATCAGTGCTAGCAACATCGTGGCGATCACGAAGCTGAGCAAGGCGTCCTTGAAATGGCTGAGTTCCTTGAGTGCCCGGCTGGCCACGTAGTACGGCAGGAAGATATCCAGGAACAGGTACAACGTCTGGCGCAACGTGTCGGTCAGGCTGGTCTCGCGCAGGTAGAGCAGGTTCATCAGTACCAGGCTGGCGAGCAGGAAGCGGTCAGGCCATGTGCGCCCGAACGGCAAGGTGTCCGACTCTTGGCGCAGGGCCAGGGCCGCGGGCAACAGTACGCTCAGGCTGAGCAGGCGGATATGGTCCAGGTCGACCAGGTAGTTGATCACGCCAAAGCCAGGCACCGGTATCGCCGCCGCCGGCATCAGGAACAGCAGCATGAGGAACAGCGCCATCGGGTTGTGCTCGCGCCGTCCGGCAACCAGCAGCACCAGGACGGCAATGACGGCATACACCCAGAAGTTGCCGGACACGAACACCAGCAAGGTGAGCGCGAACCAGAGGTTGCGCCGACGCTTGAAGTCGGCTGAACGGATCAGGTCCAGCGCCGGCCGTCGTGCCATGGTGAACACCACGGTGGCCAGGAACAGGATGACGATCAATGCGCGAAGGTGTTCTGGCATAGGCGGTGATGACCTGTCCCTTTGTGATGGACGACGGCTAGCGACATGGCAGATTGAGACTATAGTGACTTTAGCCAATAGGTCAGGGAATGTAGTCATGCCGTCAGTCGACTTATCGCCGCCGACCAGCCTGCGCAAACGCGCATTGGGAGCGGGTGCGTGGAACATGGTCTCCCTGGTCGGTACGCAGGCCCTGCGCCTTGGCGGCAACCTGATCATGGCACGGCTGCTGGTGCCGGACATGTTCGGCATCATGGCCATCTCCACTACCTTGTCGGTGGTCCTGCACCTGCTGTCGGATGTCGGCCTGCGCCAGAACATCATCCAGAGCCCGCGCGGCGACGATCCGCTGTTTCTCAATACCGCCTGGACCGTGCAACTGCTGCGCGGCATCCTGCTGTTCGCCGTGACGCTGCTCATCGCCTTTGGCTCCTGGGCGACCCAGCAGATCAACCTGTGGCCAGCCGGATCCTCCTATGCCGCTCCGGAGCTGCCGTTGGTGCTGGCGGTCACCGGCATTTCCGCAGTGATCTACGGCTTGCAGTCCAACACCATCGACCTGGCCGTGCGGGCGTTCCAGCAAAAGCGCGTGGTGATTCTCGAGCTCACGGCGCAGTTCGTCGGATTGCTGGTCATGCTGGTGTTCGGCTACCTCACCCGGTCGATCTGGTCGCTGGTGGCCGCCGGGATCGTCTCCACCCTCGTCTCCACCGTGATGAGCCACTTGCTATTCGAAGGGCCACGCAGCCGCTTGTGCTGGGACAAGTCTGCGCTGACCGAGCTGATCAACTATGGCCGCTGGATTCTGTTGTCCTCGATGGTGGGCGTGCTGGCGATGAACGGCGACCGCATCTGGTTCGGCGGGGTGATGTCCACTTTCGACATGGGCGTCTACTCCATCGCGGTGCTGATTCTCTCGGCCGTGCAGGTCGGCTTGCTGAAACTGGGCGGGGCGGTGGTGCTGCCGGCCTTCAGCGAGGCCACTCGCGCTGGCGACAAACCCCGGCTGCTCAAGCTGTACAACCACTTCAGGCTGTACTTCGACACCGCCTGCCTGTTCGCCTGCGGCCTGTTCCTCACGGTCAGCCCGCTGATCATCAGCTGGTTGTACGACGACCGTTACCAGGATGCGGGCCGGATCTTGGCTATTCTTTCATGGTCGTTCTTCACCTTGCGTTACAGCTTGGCCCATCAGGTGTGGCTGGCCGTGGGGCTGACCAAGTACCAGGCCATGGACAACATCATCCGGGCCGTTTCGCTTTGGGTGGGGATGCCAGTGATGCTGGCCATCGGCGGCGTGGACTACGCGATCTGGTGGGTGGCGCTGCATACCTTCCCCACGTTGATCCTGGTGTTCTACGTCAATCGCAAACTGGAGATGTTCAGCCTCAAGCGTGAGCTGATGGTCTTGCCGATCATCGCGGTCGGCGCGTTGTGTGGTGAGCTGGTGACGCGGCTTTTCAACGGGTTCTGATTCCATCGCGAATACGCTGTCTGTCGCCGTCGGAAACCTAGAATTCCAAAGTCAATTTCACGGCATGGGTCTTGGAATCATGGGAAAGCATGACTCTGTTTCCCCGCTGCTAGGACGCAGGGGCTTTCTCAAGGGATGCGCGGTATTGGGTGCAGGCGGGCTGGTCTTCGGGCTTTCCGGGACCGCCACGCGCAAAGTCACTCAGACCGGGGGCTTCGTGGTGATCAACGGATGGGTGTTGCCCGCCGAATACTTTCGCAAGGCCTGAGCATGATCAAGGATTATCAGACGCACAAAGCACTGCGTGATGACTACGACTTCTGCATCATCGGCGGGGGACCTGCGGGCATCACCCTGGCCTTGCGCCTGGCCGAAGCAGGCTGGCGCGTGGTGTTGCTCGAAGGCGGCGGGCACGAGTATTCCCAGCAATCCCAGGATCTTTATCAATGCACCTCCTCCGGTCTGGAGGCGTATATCCACAATACGCGCCTGCGCTTTCTGGGCGGCACCTCCAACCATTGGGCCGGGCGCTGCCGGCCATTCGAAGCCTCGGACTTTTCTGTCCCGCCGCCGGGCGGCATTCCTGGCTGGCCCATCGCCTATGCCGAGATCGAGCGGTACCTGCCGGCCGCCATGGCCATCGTCGACCTGCCGGAAGGCGCGCACTTCCAGGCGATCAATGTCAGTCGGCTCGGTGATGACTTCGTACCTGACGAGTTCTTGCTCAGCCCGCCCACTCGGTTTGCCCAGAAGTACGCCAAGGCGCTGGAGCAGACGCCAGGGCTGGATGTGTTCATCCACTGCAATTGCGTCGACCTGGAATTCGATCACGCTGCCGATAGGGTCAAGGCTGTAGTGGTGTCCGATTACGATCTGCACCGGGAGCGGGTGATCGCCCGGCAGTTCGTACTGGCCATGGGCGCTGTGGAAAATGCCCGGCAACTGCTCAATAGCGAGTCACTGGCTGCCGCGGGCGTGGTCAAGCCCGATGGTTTTGTCGGGCGCTGTTTCATGGAGCACCTAAATGTCGACCTGGGCACGTTCATCCTCAATAGCGGAAAAGTGGACAAGCCTCGCCAGTACTTCACCACCGATGCGTTCGTGGCCGAGTATCACGCGGGCAAAGGCAACGTCTCCGCGACGGTGCTGGACGAGGTGACGAACTATGGCCGGACCGCCCAGGTCAAGGACTTCCTCGAGACCCTCAGCTGCGATATGGGAATCGCCCACAAGATCGATTTCATCGCCAAGTTCAACTGCCCCGGCGATGGCGTGCTGAGCACCATGATCGAACAGTTCCCCAACCTGCAGAGCCGCCTTTCGACATTGCAAGAAAAGGACGCGCTGGGCGTGGCCAAAGTGAACATGAACTGGGTACTGAGCGGCGATGACCGCCAGACCATCAAGTGCATCGGCGTCGAGCTGGCAAAGCGTTTCGCCGAAAGCGGGCTGGCCTTCGTCAAGTTGAACGACTTCGTCCACGACACGTCCCTGCCCCTGAAAATGTCGCCCCACGCGCACCACATGGGCACCACGCGCATGGCGGCCTCGCCCGATGCCGGGGTGGTCGACCCGGACTGCAAGGTGTTCGGCACAGACAATCTGTATATCGCTGGCAGCAGCATTTTCGCCAAGGGCGGGGCGAGCAATCCGACGATGCCGCTTCTGCAGTTCGCCTTGCGGCTGGCGGACCATCTGGACGCAAAGATGAAGTCTCAGGCGGGAGAGTTCGCCTGAAGGGTGTGGCAGCGCGCCTGCAACCTGTGGATGTCTGGCAGCTGCGCTGATGGGGCAGGTACCGTGCGAGGAACGTGCGGCCTGGGTTCGGTTCGACATCGATAGGTTTGCGAGGGCAACAGCATGATGGGATGGCTGAGAAAAATCGTGGCGCATTACGCCATGTCCACCGGACGTGGGGCCGGACTGTACAGGCGCCTGTGCCGCCCCAACGCTATCCAGTGGGGCGCGTACCTGTCGCGCTGGGGGCGGTTTCACTCCACCGGGACCAACGTCCAGATAAACCCGGGGTGCAATATCACCGACCCTTCCCTGGTGCGCCTGGGCAACAATTGCGGGCTGTCGGATTGCACGCTGATCGGGCACGACGGTGTGGTGGAGCTGATCGAGGTCATCTACGGCAAGAAGCTCGACTCGGTGGGTTTCATCGATGTCCGTGACAACAGCTGGGTCGCCCATGGGGCGATCGTCATGCCGCGGGTGACCATCGGGCCGAACTCCATCGTGGCCGCAGGGGCGGTGGTGACCAAGGACGTGCCGCCGGGCACGGTCGTTGGTGGCAACCCCGCCAAGGTCCTGTGCACGCTCGAAGACCTGGTCAAGCGGGTCGAGGCGCGCTGCGAGGCCTACCCGTGGATCGACCTGATCAAGAATCGGGCAGATGTCTTCGATCCACAGCTGGAGCCGAAACTGGCTGCCATGCGCGCCGAGTACTTTTACGGCACCGGGAGGCAGGAGACATGACTGAAAAGCTCGTCGATGTGCTGATCGTCAATTACAACACCGCAGGGCTGCTGCAACCGATGTTCGATGCCCTGCGCCGTGGCGAGGGCGCGGATCTGGCGAGCTACTTGGTGGTCGACAACGCCTCGGTCGATGACTCCCTGGAGCGCCTGGCGGCGGTCTGCCCCGAGGCGCTGCTGGTGGCCAATCCGAAGAACGTCGGTTTCGGCCGCGCCAACAACCAGCTGGTCGAGCACCTGCAGGGCAAATACGCTTTGCTGCTCAATACCGACGCCTTCGTCGCGCACGACACCCTGGTGCGAACGGTCGAATACATGGAAGCGCATCCGCAGTGCGGCGTGCTCGGGGTGCGTCTGGTGGGGCGCGAGGGAGACCTTCAGCCCAGCTGCCGGTACTTTCCGACGCCGCTGAACATGTTTGCCGCGCGCACGGGGCTGGAGCGCTTCTTCCCTGGGCTGCAGACCATCGACGAGATGAACTGGGACCACGACTCGGTGCGTGAATGCGACTGGTTGCCAGGCTGTTTCTACCTGGTCCGACGCGAGGTCATCGAGCAGGTAGGCTTGTTCGACCCGCGCTACTTCCTCTATTACGAGGAAGTGGACCATTGCAAACGGGTCAAGCAGGCTGGCTGGAAAGTCGTGTATTACCCCTACACCACGGTGGTGCACATTGGCGGCGAAAGCTCCAAGTCAGTCACCGAGCTCGAAGCGGCCAGCCGGCAGATCTCGGTGATGCAGATCGAAAGCGAGCTGCTGTATTTTCGCAAGCACCATGGCGTGCCAGGGCTTGTGCTGCACATGCTGCTGGTGAGCCTCGGGGACACCTTGCTGGCGCTCAAGGCATTGCTCAAACGACGTGGCTGGGGGGCCGTGAAAGCCAGCTGGAAGCATGCCCGGGCGACCTGGGCGTTGCTCTTCGACACGCGCTTTGCAAGCCAGCCGACACGCTAGGGGGCCGTATGTTCGATAACGTTCGCGCGGACCTGCGGGCCCATGGAGGCGACTGGGCGGCACAGGGCTTCTGGGTGATGCTGGTCTACCGTTTCGGGCGCTGGCGCTACGGGGTGCGTCCGGCGTTGCTGCGCAAGCTGCTGTCGTTCATCTACAAGGTGCTGTTCAAGCTGGTGCAGATCCTCACCGGCATCGAACTGCCCTGCGAGGTGGAGCTGGGGCGCAACTTCGTCATCGATCATTTTGGCGGCATCGTGGTCAGCGGCTATGCCCGCTTCGGCGATGACTGCCGCATTCGCAATGGCGTGGTGGTGGGCTTGAAGAACGTGCAGGAGCCCATCGCGCCGGTATTCGGCAACAACGTCGATATCGGCACCGGGGCCAAGGTGCTGGGCAATATCCGCATCGGCAACAACGTGATCATCGGGGCCAACGCGGTGGTGTTGACCGATGTGCCCGACGATTCGCTGGCTGTCGGTGTGCCCGCGGTCATCAAGCCCCGACGCAGTGGCGGATGAATCCATGATGACCGGCATCGGTGTGGTGGTGATCGGGCGCAACGAGGGCTCGCGGCTGGAGCGCTGCCTGGCGTCGCTGGCCGGTGCGGCGGATCAGGTGGTGTATGTCGACTCAGGCTCCACCGACGGGTCTGTGCAGATGGCGCAGGCGCAAGGTATCGAGGTGCTGGCCCTGGACATGACGCAGCCCTTCACTGCCGCGCGTGCGCGCAACGAAGGCTTTGCCTGTTTGCATCGCTTGATGCCTTCGGTGCGTTACGTGCAGTTCGTCGATGGCGATTGCGAAGTGGTCGCCGGCTGGCTGCCCGCGGCGCAGGCCTTTCTCGACCAGCACCCTGAGGTCGCCGTGGTCTGTGGTCGGCGCCGCGAGCGATACCCCACACGTTCGATCTACAACCAATTGTGCGACCTGGAGTGGGACACCCCGGTCGGCCAGGCCAAGGCCTGTGGCGGCGATGCGCTCATGCGCGCCGATGCCTTCGTCCAAGTGAATGGCTACCGCGCTGACTTGATCGCCGGCGAGGAGCCGGAGTTGTGCGTGCGCCTGCGCGCCCAGGGCTGGAAGGTCTGGCGTCTGGACGCCGAAATGACCCTGCACGACGCGGCCATGACCCGCTTCAGCCAATGGTGGCGGCGCAGCCTGCGCGGCGGCTATGCCTTTGCCGAAGGCGCGTTCCTGCATGGCGCGGCACCCGAGCGCCATTGGCTGCGTGAGTCGCGCCGAGCCTGGGTGTGGGGGCTGGGGATTCCCTTGGCGACCCTGCTGGCCTGCACGTTGTTCGGTTGGGGCGGGCTGTTGCTGTTGCTCGTCTACCCGCTGCAGGTGCTTCGGCTGATGCGCCGGGGGCGCGGGTCGTTGCAGCAGAACGGGTTGCAGGCGGGGTTTCTGGTGTTGGGCAAGTTTCCCGAAATGTGTGGGCAGGTGAAGTTCTTGCTGAAAAGGTTCGGTGTCGGCAAATCCGTGTTGATCGAATACAAGTGAGATGTCCATGACATATCGGTCACTGGTCAAAAGCGTGTTCACCTTGCACCCCGGTTACTCGCTGCGGGCGCTGCACAACAAGCTCCGTCTGGTACGGCACATGGCGCGGGAATGGTCCGGCCTCAATGCGTTCCAGCGGCGTCTGTCGCTTGCCTTGGGCGACAGTGGCCGGGAGCGGCTGGGCATCGATTGCATTGGCCTGGTCCAGTGGCCGTACATCAGCAAGGACTGGCCGGCGTCGATGCGCTTCGATGCGCTGGCCTCGCACTACGAAGTGGTCAGCAGCCGGTGCCCGAGCCTGCTGCTGCTGGGGCGCGAAGAGCGGCTGCTGCTCGATGACCTGTCGCGCTATTCACCGGCATGCTCTTTGGTGCTTGATCGGGCGTTCTGGTTCATGCGCGAAGGGGAGTTGGTGCTGAACCTGTTCCAACATGATCTGCGGGTCGCGTCGCTGGCCTTCAGCCTGGGCCTGGAGGACGGCGAGCTGTGCGTGTTCATCGGCGCAGTGCAGGGCATTCACAAAGGCATCGACAGCGAAACGTCACTGTCGATCTATCGGACGCTGACCAAGGATTTCGAAGGGCTGCGCCCGCGCAGCCTGTTGATCGAGGTGCTCCGCCACCTGGCCACGCGCCTGGGCGTCACGCGGCTCTACGCCGTGGGAGATAGCTACCGGCATCATCGCCATGCCTACTTCGGTGCGCAAAAGGCCCAGGAGTTGCCGACCAACTACGATGTCATCTGGCAAGAGCACGGTGCGCTGCCTTCGCAGCGCCAGGACTTCTACGTCATGCCGATCGACGAGGCCCGGCGCAGCCTGGACGACGTCGCGCCCAAGAAGCGCGCGATGTACCGCCGCCGTCATGACCTGCTGGACGATGTATTCGCCCAGGTGGACGCCACGTTGCGTTTGCAAGGTAAACAATCGGTGAGCGTGAAGGAGGCAGGCTACCCTGAGTCAGGAGTGCACCCATAATCAATCGAACACGCATTCAGTCGGGTCCCTATGCGCATTACGTATTTCGTCAATCAGTACCCGAAGGTCAGCCATAGCTTCATACGCCGTGAAATCCTGGCGCTGGAGCGTCAGGGCTTCATCATCCAGCGCATGGCCTTGCGGGGTTGGGATGCGCAATTGCTGGATGCCGACGACATGGCCGAGCGGGATCAGACCCAGTACGTCCTGCAAGGCGGCCTCAGAGGGCTGATCAAGCCCTTGCTACAGGTGCTGCGGGCCGACCCGCGACGGTTTTTTACCGCATTCTGGCTGGCCTTGCGCTTGGGCTGGCGCGCCGACCGGCCATTGCCTTACCACGTGGTCTACCTGGCTGAAGCCTGCTGGGTGCTGCAGCGATTGCGGGCATTTGGCAGCGAGCATGTGCATGCGCACTTTGGCACCAACTCCACCGAAGTGGTGATGCTGGCCAATGCCCTTGGCGGGCCGGCGTACAGCTTTACCGTGCACGGGCCGGAAGAGTTCGACAAACCCCAGTTTCTCCACTTGGGCGAGAAGGTCCGGCGCGCCGCGTTCGTCGCGGCGATCAGCTCCTACGGGCGCAGCCAGTTGTTCCGTTGGGTCGCCCATGGGCATTGGGCCAAGGTGAAGGTGGTGCATTGCGGCCTGGAGCGGATGTTCCACGACGTGCCGGCAGTACCGGCTCCGGCGGTACCACGGCTGGTGTGCGTGGGGCGGCTGTGCGAACAGAAAGGGCAACTGCTGTTGCTCGAGGCGGCGCGGCGCCTGGCCGAGCGCGGTGTGGCCTGCGAATTGGTGCTGGCGGGCGATGGCGAGATGCGGGCGGATATCGAGGCGCTGATCGCCCGGCACGGCCTGCAGGCCCAGGTGCGCATCACCGGCTGGATCAGCAGCGCGCAGGTGCGTGCCGAGATCCTGGCGGCGCGCGCCCTGGTGCTGCCGAGTTTCGCTGAGGGTCTGCCGGTGGTGATCATGGAGGCCATGGCCCTGCGCCGACCTGTCTTAACGACCTATGTGGCGGGCATCCCCGAGCTGGTCCGCCAGGGTGAGAACGGCTGGTTGTTCAGCGCCGGGGCCGTGGAGGAACTGGCGCAGGCCATGGCCGACTGCCTGGCGCAACCGGTGGAGGTGCTTCAGCGTATGGGGGAGGCGGCGTATGCGCGGGTGCTTGAGCGCCATGACATCGACACCGAGGCCGGTAAGCTGGCCGCACTGTTCAGGGCTCCGGCATGACAGGGCTCGCGGCGGCGATACTGGGCGCGCTGGCGTTGCTCGTGCTGTTGCCGACGCTGGTGTTGTTCATCGAGGTGCTGATGGCCTGCCTGCCGGCACGGCTGCCGCCTGCGGCCCGCGTGCCGCGTCCGCGTTTGGCGGTGCTGGTGCCGGCCCATGATGAGGCCTCGATCATCATCGCCACGCTGGACAGCATCCGTGCGCAGCTGTGCGAGGGTGATCGACTGCTGGTGGTGGCGGACAACTGCACCGATGACACCGCAGCGCTTGCGCGGGCAGCAGGTGCCGAGGTGGTCGAGCGCTTCGATGCACAGGCGCGGGGCAAGGGTTATGCGCTGGACTTTGGAGTGCGCTACCTGGGTTTCGACCCACCGCCGGTGATCGTCGTGGTCGATGCCGATTGCCAGCTGGGCGAGGGCGCGCTCACGCGCCTTGCTACCTGCTGCATCGACAGCGGGCGTCCGGTTCAGGCGTTGTACCTGATGCAGGCGCCTGAGGGCGCAGGACTCAAGACCCGCGTGGCCGAGTTCGCCTGGCGCGTGAAGAACCTGGTGCGTCCACGCGGCTGGGCGCGGCTGGGCCTGCCTTGTCAGTTGATGGGCGCTGGCATGGCGTTCACCTGGCGTGACCTGGCCTCGCTGGAGCTTGCCAGTGGCCATTTGGTCGAGGACCTGAAGATGGGCCTGGACCTGTGCCGCATCGGCAAGGCGCCGTTGTTCTGTCCCGATGCCAGGGTCACCAGCTGGTTTCCCGTCAGCAACGAAGGGCTGGGGGCGCAACGCCGACGTTGGGAGCACGGGCACCTGGGCGTCTTGCTCAAGGATGCGCCACGGTTGTTGATCGAAAGCCTCGCCCGTCGCAATGGTGCGTTGTTGGCCCTGGCGCTGGACCTGATGGTGCCACCGCTGGCCTTGCTGGTGTTGGCCTTGGCCGGGGTTTTCTGCCTTTCGTGGTTGGCCTGGTTGCTGCTGGATGTCAGCACCGCGCCGTGGCTGGCGAGCTGCGCAGTGGTATTGCTGGGCATCGCCGTCCTGCTGGCCTGGTACCGGTTCTGCCGAGGGCTGATCGCATTTTCAGTGCTGCTCTACGCGCCGCTCTACGCGGCGAAGAAAATCCCTATCTACCTGGGGTTCCTGGTCAAACGCCAGGTGGACTGGGTGCGCTCCAAACGGGATGGCAACTGATGCCTATGTCGATCTGGCAAGGCCACTGGAGCACCATCGTCGACAAGCTGCGGGTGGTGGAAGACGCAGAGGATGAGCAGCGCTTGCTGGCCCAGTTATCCACACCTGGGGCGCGGCGGGTGCTGGGTTTCGTCAACGCCCATGCCATGAACTTGGTGACCCGCGACCGCGCTTACCTCCAGGCGCTGGCTTCGGCGGACGTGCTGTTGCGCGACGGTTCGGGCATGGCGATCCTGTTGCGCCGGCTGGGGTTGGCGCCTGGCCTGAACATGAACGGCACCGACTTCATTCCCAAGTTGCTGATGGCCTTCAGCGGGCGGCGTGTGGCGTTCTGGGGCACCGAAGCGCCTTATCTGGAAAACGCAGCGCGCAGCAGCGAAGCCCGCTTCGGGGTTCAGGTGACGTCTGTTCACCATGGTTTCGATCAGATCGATACCTACCTGGCCCTGGCGCACCGGCAGCGGCCGGAGCTGATCGTGCTGGGCATGGGCATGCCCAAGCAGGAGGCGGTCGCTGCCCGGCTGGCGCAAAGCGGCGTGCCCTGCGTGGTGGTGTGCGGCGGGGCGATCCTGGATTTTCTCGGCGACAAGGTGACGCGTGCGCCTCGGTGGATGCGGCGCCTGGGCTGCGAGTGGTTGTTCCGACTGCTGCGTGAGCCTAGGCGGCTGTTCAGCCGGTATGTGCTCGGCAATCCATTGTTCCTCTGGCGCACGTTGAGCTATGCGCGAGCGCGTGGTCACTGACAGGGAGTGGTGTCTGCTTCGCGGGTAAACCTGCGAAGGGGGCGACGCGCCTCTGCAACGGCCCAAAAGGGTAAATCCCCGGCGCGGTTCCAAAGTACTGCTACAGTGATATCAAACGCACCCATGTGCCGAGGACCCTCGGCAAACGGGTCGCACTATCGCCCTGGGGAGCAGTCCGCGCATTAGCGTGTGATTCAGGTGATCGATAGTCACGGGGACGATCTCCTACGTCATTGACCAGGCGGCACTCGCTGAGTGCGCGTCGGGTCTTTGTCTTTTCAGGATGAATGCGGTTGTTCTTGGCTTGGTAGGAAAGCGTGTGGTTTCTCGGCATCAGTGAGGACGAGCAATGGTTTTCGAACCCAGAAGTAACCGTTCCCTACTCCAGCGCAGACGCAGCATCAGCAACGCCATCCAGGCCGGGCTTGACGGCATCGCGGTGACCGGAGTCGCCTGGTACCTGATCTACCTGCACGTCGGTTACATCACCCCCGACTACGTCATCATGCTGCTGTTGCTGATCGGCGCCCTGGCGGTGGTCTATGACCACTACGCCATCTACCGCAGCAACGTGGGCCTGTCGATCAAGGCGTTCAAGCTGTTCAAGGCCTGGACGGTGACGTTCTGCTTTCTCGTGGCCATGGCTTTTCTCACCAAACAGAGCGAGCAGTATTCGCGCCTGCTGGTGGGCGAGCTGTTCGTCATCGGCTATTTCATCCAGTTGCTGCTGCATTTTCTGGTACGTGAAATCCAGGTGAAATTCCTGACGCTGCCCTACAGCCAGGAGAACGCCTTGATCATCGGCTCCGGTGAACTGGCGACCTTCCTGCACAAGAAGATCAGCAACAACCCCTGGCTGGGCGAGAAGATCGTCGGCTGCGTGCACATCGGTGAGACGGAGCTGCAAGTAGGGGCGCAGGAGGGAGAGGGTGGCCCGGTGATCCTGGGCGATATTTCCCAGCTGGATGACATCGTGGTACGTCATGGCATCAAGACCGTCTACCTGGTCACGCCGCTGGAAGGCTCGCAACTGATCCGCGATGTGTACCTGCGGCTGCTGGACAAGTGCGTTTCGGTCAACTGGATTCCCGACATCTTCTCGCTGCGGCTGATCAACCATAGCGTGCGCGAAATTGCCGGTATCCCTGTGCTCACGCTTTCCGAAACGCCACTCACCGGCACCAGCCTGTTCCTCAAGAACCTCGAAGACAAACTGCTGGCCGCATTGATTGTGCTGTGTGCCGCACCGGTCCTGCTCATCATCGCTGTGGCCATCAAGCTCGACAGCCCGGGGCCAGTGTTCTTCCGCCAGGAGCGCATGGGCTGGAGCGGCGAGACCTTCCGCATCTGGAAATTCAGAAGCATGTTCGTGCACCAGCCCGAAACCGGGGTGCTCCAACAGGCGCAGAAGAACGACCCGCGCATGACCCGGGTCGGGGCGTTCATTCGCCGCACCAGCCTCGACGAGTTACCGCAGCTGTTCAATGTATTGATGGGCGAGATGTCCCTGGTGGGGCCACGTCCGCACGCCATCCAGCACGACACTCAGTATTCCAGGGACATCGCCGACTATTTCGCGCGCAACAACATCAAGCCCGGCATGACAGGGTTGGCGCAGGTGCGCGGTTACCGGGGAGAGACCAAGGATCTGGGACAGATGATCCAGCGGGTCGACTCGGACATCGAATACATCAACAACTGGTCGGTGTGGCTGGATTTCATCATTCTCGTGCGCACGCTTTCGGCGTTCACCGGCAAGCAGGCGTACTAGCGCGTCAGACGTGTCTGGATTATCGGCATCGGGTTCAGGTGCGCGTAGCGGCTGCGCAAGGTCTCGATCAAGGACGGGCTTGGTACCCGGGAGCAATGCAAGTACACCTTGGACAACCCGCCAAAGCCCATTTCCCGGTAGCGGCTGGCGATCTCTTCATCGCTCGGCCCCTCGGGCACACCCAGGTGCAAGGTCAGCCGGCCATCCTCCACCGCGAACAGCGGCGTACTCCAGAGGAACCATTCCGAGCCGGTGCGGGGGAGCCTGACAAAGAAGTGGGCATGGTTGCCTAAGGTATCGACGTCGCCGCCGCGGCGTCTTTTCCATTCCAGCAGCCCATCGTCGGGGCGGGCCAGGCAGCAGCCAATGTCGTAGTAGTCGAAGCCGTTTTCCAGCGCCCACTCCAACGCCATGAAGGTGGTAATCGAGTTGACCTCGCGCAGCTGCTTGGCATCGGCGAAAACCGACTCGGGGTAGCCGAAGCGAATGGTGCTCCAGTAGCGCTTACCGGCACGGGTGATGACGCAGCCCAGGTGGCAGGCCACCACTTCATCGTCGCGCAGGATCAGGTCCAGCCGGCCTGCGGACTTGGCGAGCCTGAAGACCTCGGCAGTGGCAATCTGCGAGGCGGACGCCCCATGGCGAGCCTTGGCGTAGGGTTGCAGCATCGTCGTGTCGGCATGGGCGATCTCTTCGTCGGTGACTGCCGGGCGCATGTGATAGCGCGGCCGGTGCTTGCGCAGGCTGCGCCGCAACTCACTGTTGTAGGTGGCGACGATGCTGTCCAGAGAGCGCCCCAATGGCACCACGGCGCTCAAAAAATGCGGCACCTGCAGGGCTCCGGGCACCGGCACTTCGCTGGCCAGTACCACGGCATCGCTGGTCGCGCTGGCCGGCGTGGTCGCCCCCATCAGTAACTTGGCCAGGTCGCGGTGGGCTTTGCGGCCCAAGTAAACCACCTCGTGGCTGCTCTGTTGGTCGGGCTTGAAGCGGCTGCGCTCCCAGCGCCACAGGCAGGCGCGGCTGGCCAGGTCCTTGAGCCTGGCGGACGTGGCCCTGATTTCGAAGCGGACCGACGGCGAAATGCACTGCCTGGCCAGTAGGGCGAGCTGTTCTTTCATCGCGGTGCTGGCGCTCCTTCAAGGGGCATGTGCATACCTAGAACGAGTAAAGATGTGAAACGGCCAGCTCGCAAGGCAGGGCCACAGTGTTCACCCAATGGAACGCTGAGGTCTGATTTGAGTATCTAGCGACTGTCCACTCGTCGGACTAACGTTGTGTCTATTGTTTTTTCAGAAGGGGCGCCGACCGCCGAATCGAGCCGACTGACGGTCGCTTGGCATGGCCGGTGTTGCCTACGCTGATAGTCCCGCACATGAATTGCGGGCAGGCGGCAACTGGATTGCGTACGTCTAAAAATCCCACCGAAGAAAGGAGCATTACCATGGCTTTCCAATACAAGCGTCTGGACAAGAACGACGCCGCTGTCTTGCTGGTCGATCACCAGACGGGTCTGCTCTCCCTGGTGCGTGATATCGAACCGGACCGCTTCAAGAACAACGTGCTGGCCCTCTCGGACTTGGCCAAGTACTTCAAGCTGCCGACCATCCTCACCACAAGCTTCGAAAACGGCCCCAATGGCCCGCTGGTGCCTGAGCTCAAGGCGCAGTTCCCAGATGCGCCCTATATCGCCCGCCCCGGCAACATCAACGCCTGGGACAACGAAGACTTCGTCAAGGCGGTGAAGGCCACCGGTAAGAAGCAACTGATCATCGCCGGTGTGGTGACCGAGGTGTGCGTGGCCTTCCCGGCGCTGTCGGCCCTGGAAGAGGGCTTCGATGTGTTCGTGGTCACCGATGCCTCCGGGACCTTCAACGAACTGACCCGTGATTCTGCCTGGCGCCGCATGGAGGCGGCCGGTGCGCAGTTGATGACCTGGTTCGGCGTGGCCTGTGAGCTGCACCGCGACTGGCGCAACGACATCGAAGGCCTGGGCACACTGTTCTCCAACCACATCCCGGACTACCGTAACTTGATGACCAGCTTCAGCACGCTGACGAAGTAATCCGGCGTGGGAGCTTTGCCTTAGGGGCTCATGCGCCTGGGGCAGGGTTCCCCGTCCGTATCCAGAGGTACCGGATGGGTCCACTGATCGGCTATTTCAAACTGGCCCTCAATCCCGGGCGTGGGGTGTTGCTCTTCACCTTACGCACCATCGTCGCAGGCCTGCTGTGTCTGTATCTGGCGTTCATCTTCGATCTGGAACAGCCCAAGTGGGCGCTGATGACCGTGATCATCATCAGCCTGCCCTTGGCCGGCATGACCCTCAAGCGCAGCTTCGCGCAGGTGATCGGCACGGCGGCGGGCGCGGCGGTGGCGGTGGTGCTCATGGCGCTGTTCCCCCAGGCACCGATGCCCTTCATCGTTTGCCTGGCCTTGTGGCTGGCGTTCTGCACGGCAGGGGGCACGCTGCTGCGCTATACCGACTCCCATGCCTTCGTCCTCAGTGGTTTCACTGCCGTGGTGGTGGCGATGCTGGCGGTGCCCGAACCGGACGGCATCCTGCTGCTGGCCATCACGCGCCTGACCGAAACCCTGCTGGCAGTGGCCTGTGTAGCCGTGGTCAGCCTGCTGACAGCGCGTCCGCAGGCGGTCGCCCAAGGTTACTTCGCCCAGGTCGACAGCCTGGTCAAGCTGATCGCTCGGCATGCCGCCGAGGTCATCAGGACCGAGGAAGACGAAGCCGCTTTCAACCAGCGCCAAGCCCAGCTGATCGCCCAGGTCAGCGCGCTGGAAGGCCTGCGCCGACATCTTTATTTCGATGCCCCGCACCTGCGCAACGCCGATGGCCTGGTGCAACTGCTGGCCAACCAGCTGGTGCTGCTGGTGTCGCGCCTACTGGTGTTGCGACAGCAACGTGAGCTGATCAAGCAGCACTGGCAAGGGCCGCTGCCGGCCGACATCCAACTGTTGCGCAACGATGAGCTGGACAGCCTAGATGCCCTGGCCAATGAGGGTGTGGCCTTATCGGCGCAGCGTCGCCAGGCCATACACCACCTGAACCAGCGCTTCGAGCAGGCCGCCGACCGTGCGGAATTTCTCAGCGAACCATTGCCACCGCGTCTGCGTTCACTGGCCTGGGCCCTGCGTTGGGAGCAGGCGCGTCTGTTGCAACAACTGAACGAGCTGATCGAGCTGAACGAGGCGATCCAGCAGGGCAGGGCTGCCAGCTGCCCCCATGCCCAAGGGCGGGTCAGTGCCCTGCACCTGGATTTTCGCCTGGCCGGCATGAACGCCGCGCGGGCCTTCCTGGCGTTGTTCCTGGCAGGGTGGCTGTGGATCGAGACCGCTTGGGACGGCGCCCGCTCTGGAGTGATCCTGATCGGCGTCATGTGCTCGCTGATGGCCACTTTGCCTCGACCGCTGCTGGCCAGCCAGAACTACAACCGCGGATTGCTGGTGGCGCTGGTACTCTCAGCGGTCTATCAGTTCGGCCTGCTGCCGATCTTCACCGATTTCGAAATGCTCGCCCTGTGCCTGACACCCTTGCTCTATCTGGCCGCCGTCGGTCTGGCCAACCCCATGACCGCCGGGATCGGCATGGGCATCGGCCTGGTGGGCCTGCTGATGATCGGCCCGCAGAACGTCGGGGCTTACCACAACAGCGCCATCCAATGGTTCGAGTTCGCCGGGGCCTACCTGGCCGGGGGGCTGCTGGCGATGGTGGTGTTTGCCCTGGTCTTCCCGTTCAACCCGCAAAGGCGCATGGCCCGCCTGTTTCGCCTGAGCCGGGAAGATGTGTACCAACACGTGACTGCCCCCTCCAGCCTGGTGCGCCAGTTCGATTTCGAGAGCCGCATGCTCGACCGGCTCTCGGCCATGATCGGCCTGCTGCCGGCCACCAGCGATGCGCGTTCGCGTGAGCTGTTCGAGTGCAATCTGGTGTGCCCGGCATTGGCTATCGTCCTGGCCAAGGCACAGGCCCAGTGCGTCACCAGCGAGACCTTGCCGGAAGGCGTAAAGGCGCGATTGCGCCTAGGGTTGCAAGAGATGGCGGACTTCATCGGTGCGCGTCGTCAGGTGGACCTGGACGCACTGCTGCACGAGCTCGAAGCGCTTGGCGAAACCCTGGACGCCTTGCATCAGGCGCATTTCGAGGCGGGCCGGGAGGCGCTGCGTCAGTTGTTCATCCTGCGGGTCGCCTTGGCGATCGCCGGCCAGTTGCTCCAGCGCTACCGCCAGGTACTGGCGCCGACCACGCAGTCTGAAGAGGAGGGCGCCTATGCCCATTGATTTCGAGTTCGGCGGTGTCTACCTGCCGCCGATCGCCCAGGCGTTGTTGCTGGGCTTGCCGTTGTTTCTGCTTGCCGACGCCTTGCTGCGTCGAGTTGGGGTGCTGGCGTTGGTGTGGCATCCCGCCTTGTTCCAGGGGGCTCTGTATGCCGCGATCTGCGCGGCCCTGGTGTTATCGATGGGAGTGAGTGTCTAACAATGCCTGCCTTGAAACCTGTATTTTCCAAGGCACTGACCTTGGCCGTGCTGGCCCTTGCCCTGGTGCTGGGCTGGTTTGCCTGGGACTACTACACCCGTGCGCCCTGGACCCGCGACGCCCGGGTGAGGGCGGACGTGGTGACCCTGTCGGCCGAGGTGGCCGGTCGCATCATCGAACTGCCGATCCATGACAACCAGTTCGTCAAGCAAGGCGAGCTGCTGCTGCAGATCGACCCCGCCCGTTATGAGCTTGCGGTACTGCATGCCGAGCGCGCGGTCGAGGTCGCTCGCGCCGCACTGGGGCAGTCCAAGGCATCGATCGTCGCCAACGAAGCCCTGCTCAAGCAACGGCGCAGCGAAGAGCAACGCCGGCGTAGGCTTCAGTCCTTGTCGGCGATTTCCGCGGAAGAGTGGGAGAAGTCCGGCACGGACGTGGCCGTGGCCCAGGCCGATCTTCTACGCGAGCAGTCCAACCTGGGGTTGGCCCAGGCCAACGTGCAGCTCGCCGAGGCCACATTGAAGCAGGCCCGCCTGGACCTGGAGCGCACACGGGTCACCGCGCCGGTCAGCGGCTATGTAACCAACCTGTTGACCCGCCAGGGGGATTTCGCCCAATCCGGCACGCCGCTGTTGGCGCTGGTCGACAGCAGCTCGTTCCACGTCAGTGGCTATTTCGAAGAAACCAAGCTGCCGAAGATCAAGGTGGGCAGCCATGCGCGCATCGCCTTGATGAGCGGCGAGGTGCTGGAGGGCACGGTGGAAAGCATCGCCTACGCCATCACCGATCGTGAGAACCAGCCGGGCAACCGCCTGCTGGCCAACGTCAATCCGAGCTATACCTGGGTCAAGCTTGCCCAGCGGATCCCGGTGCGCCTGCGTCTGGAGCGCAGCGCCGACGCACCGCCGCTGCGCGCTGGGACCACGGCGACGGTCACCATCGTGGATTGAGTTGGGTGAGTCTGTCGCATGTTCGATCTGAATGATTTGTACCTGTACACCAAGGTGGTGGAGCACGGTGGCTTCGCCCCCGCCGGCCGTGTCCTCGGCTTGCCCAAGTCGCGCCTTAGCCGTCGTGTGGCCCTGCTGGAAGAGCGCCTGGGCGTGCGTCTTATCCAGCGCTCCACCCGCCAGTTCGCCGTCACCGAGGTGGGCCTGGAGTACTACCATCACTGTGTATCGATGATGGACCGGGCGTATGCCGCCGAAGACGCGATCGAGCGCAGCCGTGCGGTGCCCAGCGGTATTATCCGCCTGGCCTGCAGCACCTCGCTGCTGGACTCGCGCCTGGCGCCGATGCTGGCGCGCTTCATGGCCGAATGCCCAGTGGTGGAGTTGCTGGTCAAAAGCTACAACCGGCGTGTCGATGTCATTGGCGAGGGCTTCGACCTGGTCCTGAGCGTGCGCCATCGGCCACTGGAGAGCAGCGAGCTGGTGATGCGCAAGTTGGCCGATAGTCGTCAATGCCTGGTAGTCGCCCCCAGGCTGCTGATCGGACATGAGCAACCGCTGCGCCCCTCGGACCTGTTCGAACTGCCGAGCCTGGGCTGGGGCGCCAATGTACAGGAGTACACCTGGGACCTGGACGGGCCGGACGGCGCCGTGGCGTCGATTCGCTACCGGCCCCGCCTGGTGTCGGACGATGTCGCGGTGCTGCGCCAGGGTGCGTTGGCAGGTGTCGGTGTGGTGTTGCTCCCCGAGGAACTGGTGCGCGCCGACCTGGCAGCCGGGCGCCTGGTGCCTGCCTTGGAAGACTGGACCCCACGCAAGGGCGAGATCGTTGCGCTGTTCCCGTCACGACGCGGGGTGATGCCTGCGGTGCGCAAGCTGATCGACTTTTTGGTGGCGGCGTTCGAGCGAGAGGCTGAAGGCCAGATGCGACAAACCCTTTGAAACGGGGAGGTCACGAGGTGGGAGGCCAGGGAGCTGCAAGGCTCGGTGTCCGCTTCGTAGAGAGCGGATCATAAAGCCGTGCGCTTGAGTATTTCTTTTATGGCATCCAGCGCTTTGGGCCTTCGCGGGATGGATTTATACAGTAAAACGAGTTGGCGTATGTAGTCATCGGAGTCTGAGACGGGCGTGGCGAATACCTCCCCACTTTTCAAACCTGCCCATGCGGGAACGAGCGATACACCCATCCCTTTCTCTACCATGATGTAAATGGCGTCAAGCGCATCGAGGTTGCACAGCAGATCAGGGCTTAGATCGTTGTCATGCAAGTATTGCAGGGCTATCTGCCCGCCCCAAGCATTTGAATCGTATCGAATCAACGGGTGGGTGAGAATGGTCGTATTTATATTGCTCTGCTCAATGGGTTCCTTTGTCAACAGCATTAAAGGTTCATGCCGCAGCGTTTGCATCTTGATGGATTTCGGTACGGAAAACGGGGGGCAGACCATAAGCCCGGCATCGAGTTCACCTGTTACCACCTGCTCATACAGCGCGCGCGAGTCGCCAGGTGTGATTCTAAGCCTCAGGTGCGGTGCCGTTATCGTTAATTGGTGCATTAATTCTGGAAGCAGGCCTGTCAACGCAGTTGAAATAGCGCCTAACTTGAAATCACCTGTAAGCCCATTGGTGTCGAATCCATCCCTGAGTTCCGTGGCGCACTGAATTAAGTTGCGCATTTTCGGCAACAGTGCCAAGCATTGTTCAGAGGGATCAACTGAGTGGGATCCACGGTTCAATAGTTCACAGCAGAGCGATTTCTCAAGCGCTTGAATACGCTGGCTGATGGCAGGTGCAGTAAGGTTTTCTCGGCGGGCGGCTGCCGCGATGGAACCTGTTTCAATAACCGCGACCAAGCTTTCGAGAAATCGAATATCCAAAACAATTCCTTTCGGTCAGAGATGGAAAATCACGCTCCAGAACAAGCGAAAGGATAGGGTAGGCTGCACGAAATTCCCACCCAAACAAGAGGGCGTTTCCGTGACCGCATTTTTCCATGCCTCCTATCATGTAACAAACCTTGAAGAGTCTCGCAAGTTTTACGGCGAGGTGCTGGGCTGTAAAGAAGGCCGCTCCAGCGAGACGTACATCGATTACGACTTATTCGGTCATCAAATTTCCCTTCACGAAGGCACGCCATTTCCGACCACGCGCACCGGCAAGGTCGGCGAGCACATGGTGCTGATGCCGCACATCGGCCTGGTGCTTCAGTTGGATGATTGGATGGCGATGGCAGAGCGCCTGCAAGCCCATGGGGTGAAGTTCGATATTCCCCCCGTTGTGCGCTTCCCGGGTCAGCCGGGTGAGCAGCGGACAATGTTCTTCCTCGATCCAAGTGGCAACCCAATCGAGATAAAAGGTTTCAAGGACTTCAAAGAAGTCTTTGCTGTTTGAAGGCGTGCTTTTATCCAAGCAGCACGCTTTGTCGATCACGCTGTTTATCATGAGCACCAACGCATGAGTGCGAATACCGGATGCTTGAGTGTGCGCGGCGTTTACCAGCCAGTTGACAGTCCAAATTATAATAATGGGAGGACGTATGGCGAAGGCGAGTCTGGTCACAAGAATCATCGTGGGTCTAGTGTTGGGCATTATAGTGGGTGCCCTGTTAAATATTTATCCAGATTACAAAGTATGGGTGAGTAGTCAGGTCCTGCAGCCAGCCGGTGATATTTTCATCAAGATGATGAAAATGATCGTGGCGCCACTGGTCTTTGCCTGCATGGTCAGTGCCGTTGCCGGTAATGGCGACAGCAAGGCAATCGGGCGGGTGGGGGCCAAAACCATGTTCTACTTCTTCGTCGTCACGGGTATCGCCATTGTTTGTGGTTTGATCATAGGTAATGTGGCCCAGCCAGGTACCGGCGCGAACTTGAGTACCCTTTCGGCTGCCCAGTCACTGACGTTGCCCTCTTCTTCGGAGGGTGGCGATGTCGGAAGTGTGATTCTTGGTGTCATTCCGGATAACATCGTGAATGCAATGGCGCAGGGTAACTTGCTACCCATCTTGTTCTTTTCGATCCTGTTCGGTTTTGGTGTGAATGCGCTTGATGCGGATAAGAAGCGACCGCTGATCGCTGTGTTCAACGCCTTTTCCGGAGCGATGTTCAAAGTCACGCACATCGTCATGCACTATTCTCCGATCGGCATTTTCGGTCTCATTGGCGTGACGGTGTCTAACTTCGGACTTTCTGCGCTGTTGCCGTTGGGTAAATTGATTCTTGTCACTTACGCCGCTGTCCTGCTGTTCGGACTGGTCGTACTTGGCGGAATAGCCAAAGCGGTTGGCATTAACATCTTCGACCTGATCACGTTCATCAAGGATGAACTGATTTTGGCATTCAGTACCGCCACTTCGGCTACCGTGATGCCACAGCTCATCGAGAAGGTGGAGGCTTACGGCGCGCCGAGGTCCATTGCTTCCTTGGTGATTCCTACTGGGTACTCGTTCAATCTGGATGGCGCATCGCTCTTCGTGGGCATTGGTACGCTTTTCATCGCCCAACTGTATGAAATCCCATTGAGCCTCGCTGACCAGGCGGTGCTGGTGCTCATCATGGTTTTGACGTCCAAAGGCGCGGCGGGTGTGCCAGGGGCGATGTTCGTCATCCTCACCGCCACGCTGACCAGTGCCGGGCTTCCCGTGGAGGGCATCGCTTTCATCGCCGGTGTCTACAGGCTCATGGACATGCCGATCACCGCGTTGAATGTGCTGGGCAACGCCTTGGCGCCCTTGGTGATCTCCAAGTGGGAAAACCAATTTCGAATAGCACCTAGCCAACAGCCTGACGCAGTTGCGGGTGAGCGCCCTATGAACGCGTTGGCAAGCGAAGGGGGGGGCTGAACCGGACACTCGTGGGCAATAAAAAACCCCTTGAATCGGCTGTATTCAAGGGGTTTTGATGTCCATCAGGAGCTCGTGCGATCTCGACTCCCGATTAGACGTTGAAGCGGAAGTGCATCACGTCACCGTCCTTGACGATGTAGTCCTTGCCTTCCAGACGCCATTTGCCGGCTTCCTTGGCGCCGCCTTCACCCTTGTACTGGATGAAGTCGTCATAGGCCACGACTTCGGCGCGGATGAAGCCTTTCTCGAAGTCGGTGTGGATCACGGCGGCGGCTTGCGGCGCGGTGGCACCGACACGCACGGTCCAGGCGCGGACTTCTTTCACACCCGCGGTGAAGTAGGTCTGCAGATTGAGCAGGGCGTAGCCGGCGCGGATCACGCGGTTCAGGCCAGGCTCTTCCAGGCCCAGGGCCTCGAGGAACATGTCCTTCTCCTCGCCTTCTTCCAGCTCGGCGATCTCCGCTTCGATCTTGTTGCACACTGGCACCACGACCGCGCCTTCTTCCTCGGCGATGGCCTTGACCACGTCCAGGTGCGGGTTGTTCTCGAAGCCGTCCTCGGCCACGTTGGCGATGTACATCACCGGCTTGCTGGTCAGCAGGTGGAAGCCGCGGATCACGGCCTTCTCCTCGACGCTCATGTTCTTCATCAGGCTGCGCGCAGGCTTGCCATCGGTGAAGTGGGCAATGAGCTTTTCCAGCAGGGCTTTCTGGGCCAGGGCTTCCTTGTCACCGCCCTTGGCGTTGCGCGCGACCTTCTGCAGTTGCTTCTCGCAGCTGTCCAGGTCGGCGAAGATCAGTTCCAGGTCGATGATCTCGATGTCACGCTTGGGGTCGACGCTGTTGGAGACGTGGATCACGTTCTCGTCTTCGAAGCAGCGCACCACATGGGCGATGGCGTCGGTCTCGCGGATGTTGGCGAGGAACTTGTTGCCCAGGCCTTCGCCCTTCGAGGCACCGGCGACCAGACCTGCGATGTCGACGAATTCCATGGTGGTCGGAATCACACGCTCAGGCTTGACGATCTCGGCCAGGGCGTCGAGGCGTGCATCGGGCATCGGCACGATGCCGCTGTTCGGCTCGATGGTGCAGAAGGGGAAGTTCTCCGCCGCGATACCGGACTTGGTCAGGGCGTTGAACAGGGTGGACTTGCCGACGTTGGGCAGGCCGACGATGCCGCAATTGAAACCCATGGGAATTCCCCTCTCTAGGAAATCAGGCCTTCTGGCTGTGCAGTTCGCGCATCGCCTTGGCGAAATCGCCTGCGAGCACGTCCGGCATCACGCCGAGGGCAAAATCGATGCTGGCGTCGAGCTTCTCCTGCTCGGCGCGCGGTGCGCGGCCCAGGACGAAGTTGGAGACCAGTTTGGCGTCACCTGGGTGGCCGATGCCGAGCCGCAGGCGATGGAAGTCGTTCTGGTTGCCGAGCTGCGCGATGATGTCGCGCAGGCCGTTGTGCCCACCATGGCCGCCGCCTTTCTTGAGCTTGGCGACGCCCGGGGGCAGGTCGAGTTCGTCATGCGCCACCAGGATGGCCGCCGGTGGAATCCGGAAGAAATTGGCCAGTGCCGCGACGGACTGGCCGCTGCGGTTCATGTAGGTGGTGGGAATGAGCAGACGAACGTCTTGGCCCTGATGGCTGAACTTAGCCGTCAGGCCGAAATACTTGCGGTCAGCGGTCAGCGATACACGCTGGGCGCTGGCGAGGCGTTCAACGAAAAGAGCCCCTGCGTTATGCCGGGTCTGTTCGTATTCGGGGCCGGGGTTACCCAGGCCGACGATCAACTGGATGGCGGTCACGTCAGGGGCTCTTCCTTGGAGTTGGTGGGTTACGGTGCGCGCGGCACTGTAACCCGATCAACGCCGGCGTGCGAGTGGATTACTCGGCAGCGCCTTCAGCAGCGTCAGCGGCTACGCGCGGGGCGTGGACGTTGGCAACAGCTTTGTCATCACCGTGGGCCAGAGCGACGAACTCTACGCCTTTCGGAGCTTTCAGGTCCGACAGGTGGATGATGGTGCCGATTTCAGCCTTGGCCAGGTCGACTTCGATGAACTCAGGCAGGTCTTTGGCTTCGCAGGAAACTTCGATCTCGGCTTCTACGTGGGAGATCTCGCCGCCTTTCTTGACCGGGGCTTCTTCGTTGATGAAGTGAACCGGTACCTTGGCGGTCAGCTTCTGGCCAGCAACGACGCGAACGAAGTCGGCGTGCATGATGAAGCCTTTGGCTGGGTGACGCTGCAGGGCCTTGACGACGACGTTCTGCTTGGTGCCGTCGACGTTCAGTTCCAGAACGTGGCTGAAGGCAGCTTCGTTATCGAACAGCTTGGTGATTTCCTTGGCCAGGATGGTCAGGGATTGGGCTTCTTTGCCACCACCGTAGACAACGGCTGGGATGTTGGCGGAATGACGCAGGCGGCGGCTCGCACCTTTCCCCAGGTCAGTACGCGCTTGGGCGTTCAGGATGAAATCGGTCATTTTGTATCTCCAAAATAGCCTCCCGTATGGCGTTTGCGACCAGCGCCATCGGGATTGGCAAAAAAGCCCCGCCCCGACAAGATGCCGGGGCGGGGCGCTTTTCGTCAGCGAGCGTTCCGCTTAGCGGAACATCGCGCTGATCGATTCTTCGTTGCTGATGCGGCGAACCGCTTCAGCGACAACCGGTGCGATATCCAGCTGGCGGATACGGTCACAGGCTTGAGCAGCGGCGGACAGCGGGATGGTGTTGGTCACCACCAGCTCGTCCAGCACCGACTTCTCGATGTTCTCGATCGCACGGCCCGACAGTACCGGGTGCGTGCAGTAGGCGTAGACCTTGGCCGCGCCGTGGTCTTTCAGGGCCTTGGCCGCGTTGCACAGGGTACCGGCGGTATCGACCATGTCGTCTACCAGGATGCAGGTGCGTCCTTCGACGTCGCCGATGATGTGCATCACTTCGGAGTGATTGGCCTTTTCACGGCGCTTGTCGATGATACCCAGGTCGACACCCAGGGACTTGGCGACGGCACGTGCGCGCACGACACCACCGATGTCCGGGGAGACGATCATCAGGTTCTCGAAACGCTGGTCTTCGATGTCGTCGACCAGTACGGGCGAGCCGTAGATGTTGTCGACGGGAATATCGAAGAAGCCCTGGATCTGGTCAGCGTGCAGGTCGACAGTGAGTACACGGTCGATACCCACGACAGTGAGCATGTCAGCGACGACTTTGGCGCTGATGGCTACACGTGCCGAACGCGGACGGCGGTCCTGGCGGGCGTATCCGAAGTAAGGAATCACGGCAGTGATTCGTGACGCTGAGGAGCGGCGGAAGGCGTCGGCCATCACTACCAGTTCCATCAGATTGTCGTTGGTAGGGGCACAGGTTGGCTGAATGATGAAAACGTCCTTACCACGAACATTTTCATTGATCTCAGCACTGATTTCGCCGTCGGAGAATTTACCGACAGAAACATCACCCAGTGGAATATGCAGCTGACGTACGACACGCCGAGCCAGATCGGGGTTGGCATTCCCCGTGAAGACCATCATCTTGGACACGCGCAGTACCTGAAGGCTGAGGGTAACCTGGATGAGTATAAGGAAAATGGCAGGGGCGGCTGGATTCGAACCAACGCATGGCAGGATCAAAACCTGCTGCCTTACCGCTTGGCGACGCCCCTGTATCTGTTGCTGCGAGTACAGAATACTCGACTTCTAGAGCAGGCTCTGCAGCTTGCGATGCAACATCGAAATGTTGCTTCCCTTTGCCACAAACCCTGTTTGGGTCTCTGAAAGAAGGGCCAGAACTTTATCAGCTTCGGCTTTGCTTGGGAAGGCCCCAAACACACAACTTCCAGTGCCGGTTAGACGAGCTTCAGTGTATTTACCCAGCAGATTCAACGCATTGCGAACTTCTGGATAACCTTGCTCTACCACCGGTTGGCAGTCATTTCGACTGTTTCCCTCGGGAACGGGGCGCATCTTAAGGGGGAGGGAATCACGTGTCAACTCTGGATGCGAAAAAATTTCCGCTGTGCTGACAGACACTTGCGGCACCAGTACGACGTACCAGGGCTCTTCGGGGTCCACCGGGGTCAGTTGCTCACCCACACCTTGGGCGAAGGCGGCGTGGCCGCGGACGAACACCGGTACATCGGCGCCAAGCCCCAGGCCCAGGCCGGCCAGGCGGTCTTCGTCCCAGCCCAGTTGCCACAGATGATTGAGGGCCAGCAGCGTGGTCGCGGCGTTGGAGCTGCCGCCACCGATGCCGCCGCCCATGGGCAGGATCTTGTCCAGCCAGATGTCGACGCCGAGCGCGCAGCCTGATTGTTGTTGCAGCTTGCGTGCAGCTTTCACGATCAGATTGCTGTCGTGGGGCACGCCGGCGATTTCGGTGCGCAAGTGGATCTGGCCATCGTCACGCAGGCTGTAGTGCAGCTGATCGGCATGGTCGAGAAACTGGAACACGGTTTCCAGCTCGTGGTAACCGTCTGGGCGGCGACCGATGATATGCAGCCACAGGTTGAGCTTGGCCGGGGCGGGAAGGGTGAGCGTGGCCATCGATCAATGCCCCAGCTGACGTGGCTGCCAGTCCTTGACCACCAGGGTGACGTCCAGGTCCTGGCCGTGCAGCTTCAGGCGTTCAGGTAGCCAGTAGCCGTTCTGTTGGGTGTAGCTCAGGTACTGCACCTGCCAGCCGTCCTGGGTCAGGCTGGCCAGGCGGCTGTCGCCATCCAGGGTCAGTTGGCTCTTGCTGTCGGGGGCAGGCAGGCCACGGACCCACCAGACCAAATGCGAGACCGGCAATTGCCAGCCCAGCTGTTCTTCGAGCAGTGCCTCGGGGCTTGGGGCTTCGTAGCGGCCCTGGTTGGCCACCTCCAGGACCACGCCGCCGGGGCGTCCGGTCAGGCGTGCCGCCCCGCGACCCAGGGGGCCGGCCAGGCGGATGTCGTAGTAGTCCTGGCGTTGCAGCCAGAACAAGGTACCACTGCCCGAATCACGGGGGGCGCGAATGCCGACCTTGCCGTTGATCTGCCAGCCGTCGAGGTTGCTCAGTTGCTCTTTATGGGCGCGCCACAACTGTGGATCGCCGTGGCCTTGCAGGGATTCACGGCTACCGAATCCGGCGCAGCCGGCCAGCAGGGCGATCAGGGTAAAGGTGATGCAATGACGCAGGAACATGGTTTACAGGGTCTCTGATCCGGTCAGGCGCAGGAGAGTCTTGCGCAGGATTTGGCTGTCGGGTTGGCCCTCGAAGGCCTTGGCCCAGACCTGGCGGGCTTCGCGGCGTTTGCCGTTGGCCCAGAGCACTTCACCCAGGTGGGCTGCTACTTCGTGGTCGGGGAAGCGCGCCAGGGCCTGGCGCAGCAGGCGTTCAGCTTCGTCGAGGTTGCCCATGCGGTAGTTGACCCAGCCCAGGCTGTCGAGCACAGCGGGGTCGTCCGGGGTGAGCTGGTGGGCTTTTTCGATCAGCGCCTTGGCTTCGGCGTAGCGCGTGGTGCGGTCGGCAAGGGTGTAGCCGAGCGCGTTCAGGGCCATGGCGTTTTCCGGTTCGCGCTGGATGATGGCGCGCAGGTCTTTTTCCATTTGCCCCAGGTCATCGCGCTTCTCCGCCAGCATGGCGCGGGTATAAAGCAGGTTGAGGTCATCCGGGTAGCGCTTGATCGCCTGGGCCAGGACTTGTTCAGCCTGGGCTTCCTTGGCGTTGTTGCCGTAGCTTTCCGCCTCGATCAGGTACAGCTGGATGGCGTAGTCCGGCTGGGCCTCTCGGGCTTCGCCGAGCAGGCGCGACGCCTCGCTAGAGCGGCCGTTAGCGATGAGGATGTCGGCCTGGCGCAATTGCGCCGGCAGGTAATCGGGGCCAGGGCCTACCAGGGCGTATTCACGCAGGGCGGCCTCGGGATCGCCGCGCTCTTCGTGCAGGCGGCCCAGGTTCAGGTGTGCGGCGTCGACATTGCTGTCGCGCTCCACCAGCTCCTGCAGATACCCCTCGGCCTCGTCCCAGTTCTTGGTTTCCAGGCAGACCAGAGCGAGCGAATAGCGCAGCTCGTCATCTTCGGGGTACTGCTGGAGCAGGCTCTCGAATTCGGCCTTGGCATCTGCCATGCGGTCCTGCTCGACCAGAGTGCGGGCGTAGGTCAGGCGCAGGCGCTTGTCGTCGGGATTGTCGCGAATAGCCCCGCGCAGCAGTGGCAAAGCCTCCGAACCACGGTCCAGGGTCTGCAGCAGACGGGCGCGCAGCAACACCGGGGCGACTTCGCCGTTTTGCGGCGGGTGCGATTCGAGTAGTTCGAGGGCTTGCTCGGTCTTGCCATCCTGGTTCAGCAACAGTGCTTTGCCAAACACCAACTGGCCGTTGTCCGGATACTTGACCAACAGGCGGTCGAAGCTTTGCAACAAGCCGTCGCGGGTGTTCTGGTCGGTTTCGGCTGCGGACAGCGCGAGGAAGTCGAAGTGGGTGTCGCCCTGGCCCTGGAGGACCTTTTCCATGTAGGCCATGGATTCGTCGTAGCGTCCGGCGCGGGCCAGTTGAATGGCCGCGGCCCGTTGAGCGTCGAGGTTCTGCGCATCGTTGCGTGCCCAGATCATCGCGGTGTCCAGCGCGGGCTCGTCGGCACCGAGGTATTCGGCGATGCGGTAGGCGCGTTCGGAGACGGCTGGGTCCTGGGTCTTCTCAGCCTGGTCGACATAGTTGGCCAGGGCAATGTCAAAGCGGTTACGTTGCCCGGCCAGTTCCGCCACCAGCAGGCTGTAGAGCGTTTCCTCTTTGAACGAGCCGTACACCACAGGCTTTTCCGGTGCGCTTTTGCCTGCCGCGGCAACGGGCGACGCGGCCTCGTTCTTCTGCGGGGCCAGGCTTTGGCAGCCCTGGAGCAGGGCGAGAGCAAGCAACAATGCGTAGGACTTGTTCATAAAGAAGGCTTTGGATACCGGCGGTCGGAGCATGATGACACAAGCGCGATGGCAAACCCACCTGCGAAGGTCGAGGTTGCGAGGTTTCGGATTGTTCGGACCATTCTATTAGCGGGTTGTTCTGGACTTTCGAAATCACCGGACCAAAATCCCAATCCCAATCCCAATCCCAATCCCAATCCCAATCCCAATCCCAATCCCAATCCCAATCCCAATCCCAATCCCGCTTTTGCTTTTAATTGCACAAATTAGTTCAGGCGCCGCCAATCGCGACTTCAGGAGGCCGAGTGCAGGTGCCTGTAGGGGCAGGCGCGCAGCGCCCTTCGGCGTCAGCCGAAGTTGCGAGATGGAGACTTGCGAAGCAAGTCGGAGGCCGCGAAGCCCCGGAAGGCGCCGGAGCGGAGGGGACCCCGGAGCGCAGCGTAGGGGCCGGATGCAGGAGCAAGCGGTTTTTTCCTCCTTTTTGCCAAGACAAAAAGGAGGTCGCCGTAAGGGCGAAAGGTGAGTCTGCGCCGGCGCAGGGAACGGATATTCCCACGCTGAAAATGCCCACCGGCGGTGTTTGGGCCATCGTGCACCAAAAAGCCAAAGCCAAAGCCAAAGCCAAAGCCAAAGCCAAAGCCAAAGCCAAAGCCAAAGCCAAAGCCAAAGCCAAAGCCAAAGCCGATAGGGTGAGAGCGAGGGCTGTCAGTCACTGTATGTGCTCGCAGCGTCTGGCCGGCGCAACGGCCCGCCACCGTCGATAGCCCTCGGGTATCGCGACAATAGCGAACGGTGGTTGTTCTGAAACCTGCGAAGTAGGACAATTATCGGCTTCTCGTCACAACCAGCGACCTTGCATGGCCTTTCTTGCACTTGGTATCAACCATAAGACTGCCTCGGTAGACGTACGCGAGCGCGTGGCGTTTACGCCAGAGCAGCTGGTCGATGCCCTGCAGCAGCTTTGCCGACTGACCGCCAGCCGTGAGGCGGCGATCCTGTCGACTTGCAACCGCAGTGAACTCTATATCGAACAGGACCACCTGGCCGCCGACGCCGTGCTGCAGTGGCTGGCCGAGTATCATCAGCTCAACCTCGAAGAGCTGCGTGCCAGCGCCTATATCCACGAAGAGCATGATGCGGTCAGGCACATGATGCGTGTGGCCTCGGGCCTGGATTCGCTGGTGCTGGGCGAGCCACAGATTCTCGGCCAGATGAAGTCGGCCTACGCCGTGGCCCGCGAGGCCGGGACCATCGGCCCGCTGCTCGGGCGCCTGTTCCAGGCCACGTTCAGTGCTGCCAAGCAGGTGCGCACCGACACCGCCATCGGCGAGAACCCGGTTTCCGTAGCCTTCGCCGCCGTCAGCCTGGCCAAGCAGATCTTCAGCGACCTGGGTCGCAGCCAGGCGCTGCTGATCGGCGCTGGCGAGACCATCACCCTGGTCGCCCGCCACCTCCATGAGCAGGGTGTACGGCGTATCGTCGTGGCCAACCGTACCCTGGAGCGCGCCAGCATCCTGGCCGAACAGTTCGGTGCCCATGCGGTGCTGCTTTCGGACATCCCTCAGGAGCTGGCCAACAGCGACATCGTCATCAGTTCCACCGCCAGCCAGTTGCCGATCCTCGGCAAGGGCGCGGTGGAAAGCGCCTTGAAGCAGCGTCGGCACAAGCCCATCTTCATGGTCGATATCGCCGTGCCAAGGGACATCGAACCGCAGGTTGGCGAGCTCGATGACGTCTACCTATATACGGTCGATGACCTGCATGACGTCGTCGCGGAAAACCTCAAGAGCCGCCAAGGCGCGGCCCAGGCTGCCGAGGAGCTGGTATCGGTCGGTGCCGAGGATTTCATGGCGCGCCTGCGCGAGCTGGCCGCGGTGGATGTGCTCAAGGCCTATCGCCAGCAAAGCGAGCGCCTGCGCGACGAAGAACTGCAAAAGGCCCAGCGCCTGCTGGCCAATGGCGGCAATCCCGAAGAGGTACTGGCCCAGCTGGCCCGGGGGCTGACCAACAAATTGCTGCATGCGCCCAGCGTGCAATTGAAAAAGCTCTCCGCCGAAGGCCGCCTCGATGCGCTGGCCATGGCCCAGGAACTCTTTGCCCTCAACGAGGGCTCGACGGACAAAACCCCGCAATGAAAGCGTCGCTGCTCAATAAACTGGACACGCTCCAGGACCGCTTCGAAGAACTCACCGCTCTGTTGGGCGATGCCGAGGTCATTTCCGACCAGACCCGTTTCCGCGCTTATTCGCGTGAATACGCCGAAGTCGAGCCGGTCATCGACGCCTATAAAGAGTGGCGAAAGGTCCAGGACGATCTGGCCGGCGCTCAGGCGCTGCTCAAGGACAGCGACCCGGACTTGCGCGAAATGGCTGTCGAGGAAGTGCGTGAGGCCAAGGAGCAACTGGTCGGCCTGGAGGCCCGGTTGCAGCGCATGTTGCTGCCCAAGGACCCCAACGACGGGCGCAACGTGTTCCTCGAGATCCGCGCCGGTACTGGTGGCGACGAGGCCGCGATCTTCTCGGGCGACTTGTTCCGCATGTATTCGCGTTACGCCGAAAAGCGTGGCTGGCGTCTGGAGATTCTCTCCGAGAACGAAGGCGAGCACGGCGGCTACAAGGAGATCATCGCCCGGGTCGAAGGCGACAGTGTCTACGGCAAGCTCAAATTCGAATCTGGCGCACATCGCGTGCAACGAGTGCCGGAGACCGAATCGCAAGGGCGTATCCACACCTCCGCCTGCACCGTGGCGGTCTTGCCGGAGCCGGATGAACAGGTCGCCATCGAGATCAACCCGGCCGACCTTCGTATCGATACCTACCGCGCCTCGGGCGCCGGTGGTCAGCACGTCAACAAGACCGACTCGGCGATTCGCATCACCCACCTGCCTACCGGCATCGTGGTCGAATGCCAGGAGGAGCGGTCGCAGCACAAGAACCGTGCCCGGGCCATGTCCTGGCTGTCGGCCAAGCTCAATGACATGCAGACCAGCGCCGCGCAAAACGCCATTGCCACCGAGCGCAAGCTGCTGGTGGGCTCGGGCGATCGCTCCGAGCGTATCCGCACCTACAATTATCCACAGGGCCGGGTGACCGATCATCGCATCAACCTGACCCTGTACTCCCTGGATGACATTCTGGCCGGGGGCGTCGATGCGGTCATCGAACCCTTGCTCGCTGAATACCAGGCCGATCAGTTGGCCGCCCTGGGGGATTGAATGACCATCATCGCCAGCCTGCTGCGCGACGCGCAGTTGCCGGATTCCCCGACCGAGCGCCTGGACGTCGAGCTATTGCTCGCCGCAGCCCTGGGTAAGTCGCGCAGTTATCTGCACACCTGGCCAGAGCGAATCGTCAGCAGCGAGGCCGCCGAGACGTTCGCCGGCTACCTGGCGCGTCGCCGAGCCGGTGAGCCGGTGGCCTACATCCTGGGCCAGCAGGGTTTTTGGAAGCTCGATCTTGAAGTCGCGCCGCACACCCTGATCCCACGTCCGGAAACCGAGCTGCTGGTAGAAGCGGCGTTGGAGCTGCTGCCCGTGCGACCTGCGCGGGTGCTTGACCTGGGCACTGGCACCGGCGCCATTGCCCTGGCCCTGGCCAGCGAGTGCCCGGCCTGGCAGGTAACGGCACTGGACCGCGTGCCCGAAGCCGTGGCCCTGGCCGAGCGCAACCGCGATCGCCTTGGCCTGGCCAATGCCCAGGTACGCCTGAGCCACTGGTATGACGCCGTGGCTGGCGAGCGCTTCGACCTGATCCTGAGCAACCCTCCCTATATCGCTGCCGACGACCCGCATCTGGTCGCAGGCGATGTGCGCTTCGAGCCCAGCAGTGCCCTGGTGGCGGGGCAGGATGGCCTGGATGACCTGCGAGTGATCATCGCCCAGGCGCCGGATCACCTATCGGCCGGTGGCTGGCTGCTGCTCGAACACGGTTACGACCAGGCCTCGGCCGTGCGTGAGCTGCTCACCCGCCACGGCTTTATCGACGTGGCCAGCCGCCTGGACCTGGCCGGTCACGAACGCATTTCCATGGGACGACTGCCATGCTGAGTGATCAGGAACTGTTGCGCTACAGCCGGCAGATCCTGCTGGCCCAGGTGGATATCGACGGTCAGTTGCGGCTCAAGCGCAGCAAGGCGTTGGTCGTCGGGCTTGGGGGGCTAGGGTCGCCGGTTGCTCTGTACCTGGCCGCGGCCGGTGTCGGCGAGCTGCACTTGGCCGACTTCGACACCGTCGACCTGACCAACCTGCAACGCCAGGTCATCCATGACAGCGACAGCGTGGGCATGAGCAAGGTCGACTCGGCGTGCAAGCGTCTTGAGGCGATCAACCCCGAGGTCAAGCTGGTTGCGCACCGCGAGGCGCTGGACGAAGACTCCCTTGCCGCGGCCGTCGGCGCGGTCGACGTGGTGCTGGACTGCTCGGACAACTTCTCCACCCGCGAAGCGGTCAACGCCGCCTGTGTCGCAGCAGGCAAGCCGCTGGTCAGTGGTGCGGCGATCCGCCTGGAAGGGCAGCTGTCGGTGTTCGACCCCCGTCGTGACTACAGCCCCTGCTACCACTGCCTTTATGGCCATGGCAGCGAGGCTGAGCTGACGTGCAGCGAGGCGGGTGTGCTCGGTCCGTTGGTGGGCTTGGTGGGCAGCCTGCAAGCACTCGAGGCGATGAAACTGCTGGCCGGCTTCGGCGATCCTCTGGTGGGGCGCTTGCTGTTGATCGATGCGTTGGGCACACGCATGCGCGAGCTGCGGGTCAAGCGCGATCCGGCGTGTGCTGTCTGTGGCAGCCGGCATGGCTGAGCGTGCGGCGCCGGTCGGCGTGATGGATTCTGGGGTCGGCGGTCTGTCGGTGCTCGCCGAGATCCAGCGCCTGTTGCCCAACGAATCGCTCCTGTATGTCGCCGACAGCGGCCATGTGCCGTACGGCGAAAAGTCGCCGGACTATATCCGCCAGCGCTTGCGCCACATTGCCGGGTTCTTCCACGCGCAAGGTGCCAAGGCGATGGTCCTGGCCTGCAACACTGCGACCGTGGCGGCAGTGGCCGACCTGCGCGAGCTGTACCCGAATTGGCCTCTGGTGGGCATGGAGCCTGCGGTCAAGCCGGCCGCTGCAGCGACGCGCTCTGGCGTGGTCGGGGTGCTGGCCACCACCGGCACTTTGCAGAGCGCCAAGTTCGCTGCCTTGCTCGATCGTTTCGCCAACGATGTCCAGGTCATCACCCAGCCGTGTCCTGGCCTGGTGGAGCGCATCGAGGCGGGGGATCTCGACAGTCCACAGCTGCGCCAGTTGTTGCACGGCTATGTGCGGCCTTTGCTGGACGCAGGTTGCGACACGCTCATCCTTGGCTGCACCCACTACCCCTTCCTGCGTCCGCTGTTGGCCAGCATGGTGCCGGCGGATGTGGCCATCATCGATACCGGTGCCGCTGTGGCGCGGCAACTGCAGCGCTTGCTGGCGGCGCGGGACCTGCTGGCCGAGGGGCCAGCGCGTGACACCGCGTTCTGGACCAGCGCCGAACCACAGTCGCTGAACGACGTGCTGCCGCTGCTCTGGGGGCGTGCCGATCGGGTTCTGCCTTTTCCGCTGTAACCGAAGTGTGCTGCCCAAGGGGGCGCCTGCAGACGCTGGCTTAGCCTGCGATGGGGCGCCCCGCGCGCCACAGGCTCAATCCTTAAGACCTTGAAACGCCGCCAAGACCCGCTCACGACTGCTGCCCAGGTCCACGATCGGCTGCACGTATGACGCAGAAAATAAATCCCCGCCGGCACCCGGTTCATGGATGGTTTTGTCATCGAGCCCCTGCAATTCCGGCAGCCAATGACGGATGAACTGCCCTTGCGGGTCGAAGCGGCGTGACTGGCTGACCGGGTTGAACAGACGGAAATAGGGCACTGCATCGGTCCCGGTGGAGGCACTCCATTGCCATCCACCATTGTTGGCGGCCAGATCGCCGTCGATCAGGTGTCGCATGAAATGCCGTTCGCCCAGGCGCCAGTCGATCAGCAGGTTTTTGCTCAGGAACATCGCCACGACCATGCGCAGACGATTGTGCATCCAGCCGGTGTGCAGCAATTGGCGCATGGCGGCATCGACGATCGGAAAACCGGTACGACCGGT
This sequence comes from Pseudomonas guariconensis, assembly GCF_040822035.1. Taxonomy (NCBI): domain Bacteria; kingdom Pseudomonadati; phylum Pseudomonadota; class Gammaproteobacteria; order Pseudomonadales; family Pseudomonadaceae; genus Pseudomonas; species Pseudomonas guariconensis. The sequence goes on from NZ_CP162012.1 coordinate 865,037, forward strand.
TTTCCAGGCTTCCAAGTCTTCGGGGGCATCCCGCCAGGGCAGCGCTTCGGTGGGGGCGCGGAAGGCCCGGTGTCGAGAGACCTGTGGATAACCCACCAGGATGTGTTTGTAAAACTCCCGCCACAGCAGCTCGTTGATCCAGGTTTGTACACCTACGCTGCCGCTGTCCAACTCGCCCTGGTTCCCGCTCAAGGCAGCGTGCAGGCACTGGCGCGGCGAAATCACGCCGGCAGCCAAGTATGGCGAGAGTTGGCTGGTGCCGGTCCGGGCGGGTAGGTCCCGTAGTTGAAGATAGTCCTCGACCGTCTCGTCGATGAAGCGGGTCAGGCGCCGATGGGCTTCGTTTTCTCCGGCTGGCCAGTGCTCGCGCACACTTCGCGGTGGGGACGGAAAACCGGTGAAGCCCTGGGGGAGGGGATCGCTGGCAATGCGCAGCGGTGCCTGACGTTTCACGGGAGGCGCCAGGCTTGGCAGGCTCAGATGCAGATGCTCAAGGCATGCCCGACGGAACTGGCCGAACACCTGGAAGTAGTGCCCGCTTCGGGTCAGCACCGAGCCTGGGCGAAGCAGCAGCTGATCCAGGTGGCCATGGGTGAGGATGCCCGCCTGCTCGAGCAGATCCTGGGTAGCGGCGTCACGCTGCTGCTCGTTCACGCCGTACTCTTCATTCCAATGCACCGCCTCGATCCGATGTTCTCGGCAGACCTCCAGCACCGCCTGGGGCGCCTGTCGCCAGGTGTCGACGTGGCGGATCAGCAAGGGGATATTCAGGCGCTCCAAGGACTGGCGCAGGGTCTGCAGGTTGCGCAGCCAGAAATCGACCTTGCAGGGAGCATCGTCATGGGCGAGCCACTGGCCGGGGCTGGCCAGCCACAGGGCGAGGGTCGGCCCAAGGGCACAGGCCGCGCTCAGGGCGGTGTTGTCTTCGACGCGCAGGTCGCTGCGCAGCCAGATCAGTTGCAAAAGCGTTTCCTCAAAGTGATTGCAGCAGGCGCAGGGCTGCCAGGGGCGTGTCGAACAACTGCAAGCCCTCGACGTCGGATTCGACCAGGCGCGGGCCGTGCGCGAAGACAGTGCCACCACCGGCCAGCAGTGGGATGTCGATGCCGGTCAACGCTGCCTTGAACGAGCGGATGTCGACACGGGTGCCGAGGTAGAAGATCACCGCCCGTGGCCGCAGGGCTTGCACCGCGCGGTGCAGGCAGGGGCCGGTGAGCGGTTGTTCGAGCACCTCCACGGCGATCGCACTGTTGCCGAGCAACCAGGCGCACAGCCAAAGGTGCGGATCGAACGCGCCATCGCCGCAGGTTGTGATGAGCACGGCGGGGCCTGGCAGCGACAGGCTGTCGTGCTGAACGCGCGCGCCCAGCTTGCTACGCAGCCAGGTGTAGAAGAATGCTTGCTCGAGCCGGGCGTTGAAGTAGCTGCGCCAGCGTTGTTCCAGGCTGTCCAGCAGGGGCAGCAGCAATTGCTCGCACAAAGTGAAGGCCGGATACAGTGCCATCGCCTGATTGAATTGCTGGTCGAGAGCATGATGTGAAAGCGAGGCGATGGCCTCGATCATCGCCTGTTCGCGTAATTGCCAGTCGCCCACCGGGGCAACGCTCGGCGGGCGTTCGAGCAGCTCGCGCACCTGGCCCACCGACGCGCCGCGTTCCAGCCAGCTCAGGATGGCGTGCACCCGCTCGACCTGTTCTGGCGGATAAAGGCGATGGCCTTTGGCGGTGCGCTGGGGTTTGAGCAAGCCATAACGCCGCTCCCAGGCCCGCAGCGTGATCGGGTTGACGCCTGTGCGCCGGGCCAGTTCGCCTATCGGCAGCAGGATTTCAGAGAGCATTGCGCAGGCCCAGGGGCGCGGGGTGTGGTTGCAGGTAAGCCTGTTGCAGCAGATAAGGGTCGGGGTGGTTGCGCAGGTGATGCTTGAGCAAGGTCAGGGGCACCACCAACGGCACGATGCCTTGCTGGTACTGGCCGATGAGCTGCTGCAGTTCGTTGCGGTCGCCTTGTCCCAGAACATCTCTCAAGTAACCACTCAGGTGCTGCAAGACGTTGCCATGGGTGCCACGGCTGGCGCGACGGCGTAGCGCCTGCATCAGCGCGCTGAAATAACGGGGGCCGATGTCGAGCGGGTCGTCGTCACGGCGCATGCTGCCGAGCATTCGGCCCAGTTCGCGATAGGCCTGAGGATTGTTGGCCATGAGCAGGTATTTGTAGCGCGAGTGAAAGCGCACCAGGGCTCCGCGGTTCAGGCCCTGCGTCAGCAGATGCTGCCAGTCGGCATAGGCATAGACGCGGCTGATGAAGTTTTCCCGTAGTACCGGGTCGTGCAGGCGGCCTTCTTCTTCCACCGGAAGATCCGGGCGGCGCGCGCAAAATGCACTGGCGTATGCACCTTGCCCCGGCAGGCGAGAGAGCTGACCGTCGTGCTGATAGACCTTCACCCGCTCCAGGCCACAGGACGGCGACTTCTGCATGAAGATGTAACCGCACAGGTCATCGAGCGACTCGGCCATCTGCTCGCCATAGGCGCGCAGCGGGCCCGACAGGTCAGTGCCAGGGCTTTGGGGGGCTATCACTTCAGGGCGTTCAGGATCGCCGACCAGGCGGATAGCGGCGCGGGGAACGCCTAGACCAATGGCCACCTCAGGGCATACCGGAGCCCATTCGAAGTGATCTGCGAGCAACTCAAGGCACAGGGGAGAGGCCTTGTGACCGGCGTTGAAGCGCACGGATTGGCCGAGCAGACAGGCACTGATACCAATCCGCGGCTTGTCGGTGGGCGAAGCGATGTCCATGGCGGGTCTCCGGAAAACCTGTACGTTGATGTGCGTCTTGTACAGGTTCATTCCAGCACACCGAAAAACTTATGCAAGAGAAATTTTTTGTACAGCTCTGCGGATCGCGTTAATCGAGGTGCTCCAGCAGCCGCCGGGCAGCCTCCTGACCGCTGAGCCAGGCGCCTTCCACGCGGCCGGACAGGCACCAGTCCCCGCAGGCATACAACCCAAGGTCGGCATCGGCCAGGGCCCCCCACTCATGGTTGCCGGCCGGACGGGCATACAACCAGCGGTGCGCCAGGGCGAAGGTCGGTGGCGGCACGATGCAGCCAATCAACTCAGCGAATTCGCCCCACAGCTGCTCGATCACGTCCTCTTTGGGCAGGTCGATATGCTGCTTGCTCCAGTTCGAAGTGGCGTGCAGTACCCAGGTGTCGAGTTGTTCGTCGCGCCCAGGCTTGCTGCGGTTGCGGGCCAGCCAGTCGAGCGGGTTGTCCTGTACGAAGCAGCCCTGCATGGGCGTATCGAGGGCGGTCTGGAAAGCCAGGGCGACGGCCCAGGTAGGCTCCATCTGCACGCCAGCGGCCACGGCGGCGAGCTTGGGCGTCGCGGCCAGCAGCGGTGTCGCCTGGGGCGCGGGCACCGCGATCACCACACGGCTGAAGGGGCCGTGGCTGCACCCTTCGGTGTCCTGCAGGTGCCAGTATTGTTTGCCACGGAAGACTTCGGCGATGCGGCAGCCGAAGTTCACCGTCACGTCCTTGAGCAGGCCGCGGGTGATGGCGCTCATGCGCGGCACACCGACCCAGCGCGTCTGTTCGTCGGGTGAGGGGGTCAGTTCGCCGTCTCGGTAGTTGTACAGCTGAGGCTTCCACTGCTGCACCCAGCCGGCCTCGACCCATTGATGGACCTGCTCGACGAAACGCCGGTCACGGGCGGTGAAGTACTGCGCACCCAAGTCCAGTGCGCCCGCTTCGCTGCGTTTGCTGGCCATGCGGCCGCCGCTGCCGTGGCCCTTGTCGAACAAGTGGACCGTCTGCCCGGCTTTCTGCAGAGCCTGGGCGGCGGAAAGGCCGGCGATACCGGCACCGATGATGGCAATAGGTACTGTCATGATGGCCTCTTCGAACCTTGCTGTAAGCAGACTACGCTGTTAGGCAAACCTGTACAATGCACAAAATTTGTATAAGGTTATACCGCTCGATAGGGCAGGTTGGCCTATGTTTAATCCGAGAGCATCCGGTCTAAAAAGTGCCTTGTTCTTAAAAATAGACCACGGCCGCAACTTGCGAGGACACAGCCATGCATATATTGCTGACCGGCGGTACTGGCTTGATCGGCCGGCACCTGTGCCAGTACTGGCTCGGCCAGGGCCATCGCCTGACCGTATGGAGCCGTCGCCCCGAGCAGGTCGCTAAAATCTGCGGCACCGGCGTGCGCGGCATCGCCCGACTGGAAGACCTGGCAGCGGATGAAGAGGTCGACGCGGTGATCAACCTGGCCGGCGCACCGATCGCCGACCGTCCTTGGACTGCCTCGCGACGGACCCTGCTGTGGGCCAGCCGCATCACCCTCACCGAGCAGCTGCTGGCGTGGCTGGAGAGCCGTGAGCAGCGCCCCGAGGTGCTGATATCGGGGTCCGCGGTGGGCTGGTACGGCGACGGTGGCGAGCGGGAACTGACCGAGGCCTCGCCTCCGGTGAAGGAAGATTTCGCCAGCCAGCTGTGCATCGCCTGGGAGGAAACCGCCCAGCGTGCGCAACGGCTGGGCATTCGCGTGGTGCTGGTGCGAACCGGGCTGGTGCTGGCCAGCGACGGCGGCTTTTTGTCGCGCCTGCGCCTGCCGTTCAAGCTGGGGCTGGGCGGGCGTTTGGGAGATGGTCGGCAATGGATGCCCTGGGTCCATATAGAAGACCAGGTCGGCTTGATTGATTTTCTCTTGCAGCACAAGGACACCACCGGTCCCTATAATGCCTGCGCGCCAGAGCCGGTGCGCAACCGCGAATTCGCCAAGCGTCTGGGGCGTGCCCTGCATCGGCCTGCCTTCATGCCGACACCGGCGCTACTGCTCAGGGCGGGCCTGGGCGAGCTTTCGACGCTGCTGCTTGGCGGACAACGGGCGCGCCCGGTCCGCTTGCTGGCGGCAGGATTCACATTCCGTTTCAACGATCTGCAATCGGCCCTGGACGACCTGTCCAGCCGCCTCTGACATAGGATGCTGCATGACCGATCACGCCTTGCTACTGGTCAACCTGGGTTCGCCGGCCTCCACCTCGGTTGCCGACGTGCGCCGTTACCTCAACCAGTTCCTCATGGACCCCTACGTGATCGACCTGCCGTGGCCTGTGCGTCGTCTGCTGGTGTCGCTGATCCTGATCAAGCGACCGGAGCAGTCGGCCCACGCCTACGCCTCGATCTGGTGGGACGAGGGCTCGCCCCTCGTGGTCCTGACCCGGCGCCTGCAAGCGGCCATGGTCGAGCAATGGCCCCATGGCCCGGTGGAGATTGCCATGCGCTATGGCCAGCCGGCCTTGCCCGAGGTGCTGGAGCGTCTGGCAGCCCAGGGTGTGCGCAAGGTTACCCTGGCGCCGCTTTATCCACAGTTCGCCGACAGTACCGTGACCACGGTGGTGGAGCTGGCCAAGCAGACCATCGCAAATCGTCAGCTGCCATTGCAGATGCGCGTGCTGCAGCCGTTCTATGATCACCCCGACTACATCGATGCCTTGGTGGCCAGCGCCAAGCCGTATCTTGAGCAGGGCTACGATCACCTGCTGCTGAGCTTCCACGGCTTGCCCGAGCGACATCTGAAGAAGCTCGACCCGACCGGCAAGCATGACTTCCAGGCCGCCGATTGCTGCAAGGATGCCGATGCCCAGACCCGTGCGATCTGCTACCGCGGTCAATGCCTGGCCACGGCCAAGGCGTTCGCGCAAAAGATGGGGATCGCCGATGGCAAGTGGTCAGTGTCGTTCCAGTCACGCCTGGGGCGTGCCAAGTGGATCGAGCCCTATACCGAGACGCGTCTGGATGAGCTGGGCAAGGCTGGGGTGAAGAAGCTGCTGGTGATGTGCCCGGCGTTCGTCGCCGATTGCATCGAGACGCTGGAGGAGATTGGTCAGCGCGGCAGTGAGCAATTCATCGAGGCGGGAGGTCAAGAGTTGGTGCTGGTGCCATGTCTGAACGACCACCCGCAGTGGGTGAAGGTGCTGGCAGGGATGTGCGAAAAGGCCTGACTTTCTGACCACCTGTTCGGCCTCTTCACGAGTAAACCCGCGAAGAGGCCTGGTCAGGCTGAAGTCGGGTGTCAGGGCAACTGATCGTCCAGTTTCTTGTGCTTCCAGCTGTCGTTACCCGGCAGGATCAGGTTCAGGGCGATGGCCACGATGGCGCACAGGGCGATGCCCTTCAGACCCCAGTCATCGGGGCCGTCGCCGCTGCCGATCAATACGCCGCCGATGCCGAACACCAGGGTCACCGAGACGATCACCAGGTTGCGGGCTTCGGCCAGGTCGATCTTGTGACGGATCATGGTGTTCATGCCCACTGCGGCGATCGAACCGAACAGCAGGCACAGAATCCCGCCCATCACCGGTACCGGAATGCTTTGCAACAGCGCGCCGAACTTGCCGATGAACGCCAAGGTGATGGCGAAAATCGCCGCCCAGGTCATGATCTTCGGGTTGTAGTTCTTGGTCAGCATCACTGCGCCGGTCACTTCGGCATAGGTGGTGTTGGGCGGGCCGCCGAACAGGCCGGCTGCGGTGGTGGCCAGGCCATCGCCGAGCAGGGTACGGTGCAGGCCCGGCTTTTTCAGGTAATCGCGCCCGGTCACGCTGCCCACGGCAATGACGCCGCCGATGTGCTCGATCGCCGGAGCCAGAGCCACCGGAACGATGAACAGGATCGCCTGCCAGTTGAATGCCGGCGCGGTGAATTTCGGCAGCTCCAGCCAGGGCGCCGAGGCGATCTTGGCGGTATCGACCACCCCAAAGGCGAACGACAGGCCAAAGCCCACCAGCACGCCGGCGATGATCGGTACCAGACGGAAGATCCCCTTGCCGAACACGGCCACGATCAGCGTGGTCAGCAATGCCGGCATGGAGATCAACATGGCGGTCTTGTACGGCATCAGCACACTGCCATCACCGGCCTTGCCCATGGCCATGTTGGCCGCGATCGGCGCCATGGCCAGGCCGATGGAGATGATCACCGGGCCGATCACCACAGGCGGTAGCATACGGTCGATGAAACCGGTGCCCTTGATCTTCACCATCAGGCCCATGAAGGTGTACACGAAGCCCGCTGCCATCACGCCGCCCATGGTCTCGGCCAGGCCGAACTGGCCCTTTGCGAGAATGATGGGGGTGATGAAGGCAAAGCTGGAGGCCAGGAATACTGGGACCTGGCGGCCTGTAACCAGCTGGAACAGCAAGGTGCCGATGCCCGCGGTGAACAGCGCCACGTTGGGGTCGAGGCCGGTGATCAGCGGCATCAGTACCAGCGCGCCGAATGCCACGAAGAGCATCTGCGCGCCCGAGACGACCTGGCGCCAGAGCGGGTCGTTGAAGCCGTCCTGCATGGTCAGGCGTCCTTCTGCTTGGTGCCGAAGATCTTGTCGCCGGCATCACCCAGGCCTGGGACGATGTAGCCGTGTTCGTTCAGGCGCTGGTCGATCGATGCGGTGTAGATCTGCACGTCTGGGTGGGCTTTCTCCACCACGGCGATGCCTTCGGGTGCGGCGACCAGGACCATGGCGCGGATCTCTTTGCAGCCTGCCTTCTTGAGCAGGTCGATGGTGGCGACCATCGAGCCGCCGGTGGCCAGCATCGGGTCGATGATCAGGGCCAGGCGCTGGTTGATGTCCGGCGCGAGCTTTTCCAGGTAGGTATGTGCTTCGAGGGTTTCTTCGTTGCGGGCAACGCCCACGGCGCTCACCTTGGCGCCCGGCACCAGGCTGAGCACACCATCGAGCATGCCGATGCCTGCGCGCAGGATCGGAACCACGGTGATCTTCTTGCCGGCGATTTTCTCGACCTGCACCTTGCCGCACCAGCCGTCGATCTCGTAGGTCTCCAGCGGCAGGTCCTGGGTGGCTTCATAGGTCAGGAGCGCGCCGACTTCCTGGGCGAGTTCGCGAAAATTCTTGGTGCTGATATCGGCGCGGCGCATCAGGCCGAGCTTGTGGCGGATCAGCGGGTGGCGGATCTCACGAGTAGGCATAGGGGAGGGCTCCGGGAGGCGGGCAAAAAAACGGCGGTAGATTAATCTATTCAGTCCGGCATGTCGTCTGCTCATTCTGGACGTTAGTCCATAAATGCTTGATCTGGGGCGGGCGGATGCGTACCTTTGCCCGCTTTTCCAATTCCGAGCCCCCTGGAGAGCGCCATGTCCGCCGATCTCGAGCATATCCGTCAAGTCATGCGCGAGGCTGACTGCCTGTACACCGAAGCCGAGGTCGAAGCGGCCATCGCCAAGGTCGGCAAGCAGATCTGCCAAGACCTGCATGACAAGAACCCGGTGGTCTTCTGTGTCATGAACGGTGGCCTGATCTTCGCCGGCAAGCTGCTGACTCACCTGCAGTTCCCGCTTGAGGCCTCCTACCTGCACGCCACGCGTTACCGCAACCAAACCAGCGGCGGCGAACTGTTCTGGAAGGCCAAGCCTGAGATTTCCTTCATTGACCGCGACGTGCTGATCGTCGACGACATCCTCGATGAGGGTCACACCCTCAGCGCCATCATCGATTTCTGCAAGCATGCCGGTGCCCGCTCCGTGCACACCGCGGTGCTGATCGACAAGGATCACGACCGTAAAGCCAGCCCGGACCTCAAGGCCAACTATGCCGGCTTGCCGTGCGTCGACCGCTACATCTTCGGCTACGGCATGGACTACAAAGGCTATTGGCGCAACGCCAACGGCATCTTCGCAGTCAAGGGCCTGTGACCATGCGCCAACCTGCATTCATCGACCACGCGTTGTTTGCCGAGTTGGCGCAAAAAGCTGCCGACAGCCCCCGTGGGCGGCAACACCATAATTTCCATGAGATGGAAGAACCCTGCCACCGCATGGCCGTCGGCCTGCAGCCCACCACCTACATCCCGCCCCACCGCCACCTGAGCGACGACAAGGCCGAGGCGCTGATCGTGCTCAAGGGGCGCCTGGGCCTGTTGATCTTCGACGAGCAGGGCGTGGTGATCGACAAGCGGGTGATGCAGGCCGGAGGCGATTGCCTGGGTGTCGACCTGGCGCCGGGTATCTACCATGGGCTGGTGGTGCTAGAAGCCGACAGCATGCTGTTCGAATGCAAGGCCGGGCCCTACCGGCCGGTGGGCGAGGGCGAGCATGCTCATTGGGCGCCGCGTGAGGGCGAGCCAGGCGTGGCCGAATACCATGCGTGGATGCGTGCGCAGTTCGAGTAGCGTTCGCGGGTAAGCCTGGTCCGCAGTGCCTTTGGGGGCGAGTGTACCCACTGAGACGACACCGCAGAGCAAGGCAGTTTCACCATGAACCTGAGTGGCAGCGGTTTTCTGCGAAGGGACGCAGACGCAATCAAAAAGCGCCACGCCCACTCAGGATCCTGAACCCACCTCCATGCTAGAGTGCTTCTCCCTGCCAAGGAGCCTCACATGCGTGCGATTCTTCCTTTCCTGCTGGCGGTGAGCCTGCCGCTGTCCGCGGCGCCGCTGCATGGCCAGTTCCTGCCCCCCGATGAGCTGTCCCTGCGCCAAGAGGCTCCGACAGCCCAGCAACTGCTGCAGGTGACCGACTATTCGGTGGTGACCGGCATCCAGCGCCAGTCCGACCAGCAACCCATCCCGATCACCTCATCGTTGCTGTTGCGCCTGAAGGGCAAGCCCTTGAGCAAGGGCGCCACCCTCAGCCAGGTCTTGATCAATTTCGATGGCGAAGGCGGCAAGAGCCTGAAGAAGCCGGTCTACGACGAAAAGACCCGAACCCTCACCTTGAGCTATCCGCTGGCCAACTATCGAGTGATCATGGACCTGCTGCGCAACGAGACGTTGTACGTGCAGTTCCTCACTTACCCCAACGGTCATCTCTGGGCGGATCTGCACACTGGCACCGTACGTACGCGTTGAGACCCGCGGGCCGTGAGGGGTAAACTGCGGGCCTTTGAATGCCCATATGGCCCAGTTGGAGTCGGCAATGCGTAAAGACAAGAAGCAGGTGATTGGTGACGAGATCAGCGACGACTACGTCAAGACGTTCCTCCAGTTCGAGCCGGCCGATGGCGTGACCTCGCCATCGCTGCACAAACTGGTCAAGGCCTATCGTGGCCTGCGCGTAGACGATTTCGAGCGTTTCGTCGGCTTCTTCGTCGAGGCGGGTCTGGACCTGGACGGCAAAGATGAGCACGGCAAGACCTTTGTCGAGCTGATCGCCGACCAGCGCAATGCGCCTGAATACATCGAGATCATCAATAACGCCCGTGGCTGATCGGTAAGCCTGTGCCGACCTTTCGCGGGTAGGCCCGCTCCCACAGGGTTCATCGCAATGCTTGTGGGCGCGGTTTCCCGCGAAGAGCACCGCAAATCCAGGCACAAAAAAACGCCCCGAGGGGCGTTTTTTTGTGGGTCGGTATCAAGCGTAGTGCTGGGCCGGGCTGCTGGTGTCTTCCACCATTTCCAGCGCTTCGTCGTTCTGTGCGCTGATCTTGTGGTAGAGCGCGGCATCGGTGGCCAGGACCTTCTCGCGAGCCGGGAAGATCTCCTTGAGCTTGGCAGCCCAGGCACCCTTGGCCTGCTCGGGGAAGCAGCGCTCGATCAGTTCAAGCATGATCGAGACGGTCACCGAAGCGCCTGGCGAGGCGCCGAGCAGGGCTGCCAGGCTGCCGTCCTGTGCCGAGACCAGCTCGGTACCGAATTGCAGAATGCCGCCTTTCTTCGGATCCTTCTTGATGATCTGCACGCGCTGGCCTGCAACTTCCAGACGCCAGTCCTCGGCTTTGGCTTCAGGGTAGAAGCGGCGCAGGGCCTCCAGGCGTTGTTCCATCGACTGCATCACTTCGCTGACCAGGTATTTGGTCAGGTCCATGTTGTCACGGGCGACGGCCAGCATCGGGCCGATGTTGCCCATGCGTACCGACAGCGGCAGGTCGAGCAGAGAGCCGTGCTTGAGGAACTTGGTGGTGAAGCCTGCATACGGGCCGAACAGCAGCGACTTCTTGCCATCGACCACACGGGTGTCCAGGTGTGGAACCGACATGGGCGGAGCGCCGACCGCGGCCTGGCTGTAGACCTTGGCCTGGTGCTGCTTGACGATCTCGGGGTTGTCGCAGCGCAGCCACTGGCCGCTGACCGGGAAACCGCCGAAGCCCTTGCTTTCGGGGATGCCGGACATCTGCAGCAACGGCAGGGCCGCGCCGCCAGCGCCGAGGAAGACGAAGCGGGCATCGACTTCACGGCTGCCGCCGCTGTTGACGTCCTTGATGCTGACGGTCCAGCCGCTGCCGTTGCGGCGCAGGCCGACGACCTTCTTGCTGTACTTGACCTGCGCATCGGCGCAGTTGCCCAGTTGCTTGAGCAGCTTGTTGGTCAGGGCGCCGAAGTTCACGTCGGTACCCTTGATCACGCGTGTGGCGGCGATGCGCTGGTCGGCCGGGCGGCCCGGCATCATCAGCGGCATCCACTGCTCCATCACGGCCTTGTCTTCGGTGTACTCCATCTCGCTGAAGGCATGGTGCTGTTTGAGCAGCTCGAAGCGCTTCTTGAGGAAGGAAACGCCCTTGTCACCTTCGACATAGCTCAGGTGCGGGACCGGATTGATGAAGGCACGTGGCGAGCCGAAGCTGCCCTTGCGCACGAGATAGGCCCAGAACTGGCGGGACACCTCGAACTGGGTATTGATGTGCACGGCCTTCTTGATGTCGATGCTGCCATCGGCGGCCTGAGGCGTGTAGTTCAGCTCGCACAGGCCTGCGTGGCCCGTCCCTGCGTTGTTCCAGGGGTTGGAACTTTCCGCGGCACCGGAGTCCATCGCCTCGACGACCTCCAGCTTGATCGACGGGTCGAGTTCCTTGAGCAGTACGGCCAGGGTGGCACTCATGATGCCCGCGCCTACCAGTACCACATCAACCGATTCGTTCTGCGCCATTAACGCGTCTCCACAATCTACAGCACCTAATTGACAGCATAGGATCCCTGGGTTGGCCAGGATCGCCATGTCCGACTCTTCGCAGTTCTTGCCACTTCCGCGGACCCTGCCAATTCAGTCTTGGTGTTCGGCTATTGAACGCCCTTGCCACGGGTGCGGCAATTCGACTTATGGTCAAGGTATCCGCCGTGCGGTATGGACCGGCTTCAGTACTTCATCGAGGATGAGCACTTTTGCCGTCTGTTCGAGGCTGTTCGGGACGCATCTGTCGCTTTTGCACATGCCAGACTGTTCATTTGCTCGCCACACTCTTGTGAAGTTTGAAAAACCCGTTTTTTCACGCTCTTTTGGAACGTGAACCTCAAAAGGGACTGCGCGATGGCAATCCACAGGTTCCTGCAATGCGAAGGCCGGGACAGCAGGCGCGGCGGATGCAAGACCTGAGTGGAAGGCTCTCTGTGGGCAAAGCGTCGAAAGTGCCGTGGTCAACGGCGATGCGGGGCCCGATCAGGAGACGTCCTTATAATCGGGGGGAGATTATAACGATGTCGCGGGCAGAAAGGTGCGCTTAATGGGCTTTTTATTGCTGCGTTTGTCAGGCTGGCAGGGTGCGTTGCTGCCAGCGGCGGCTTGCGTGGGCGCAAACCCGAGCACTGTCCGGTAGCGGCTGACCAAGCCAGCCCAGCTGGGCTTCGCTGACCTGCACCCAGCCGCTGCTGCTGGGCCGTCGTGTGCAGTGCAGGAATCCAAGGCAATTGCCCTCGGCATCGAGGCGGACATAGGTGTTCTGGCGGGGGCGGGAGAAAAGCAGATTCCACAGCGAGGTCATGGCGGCGATCCTGTTCGGTCTGTCTGGCAACAGGATGAACGCCCGGCATGAAACCCATGTGACAATCGCAATTAAGGAGGCGGATCGGTTGCTCGGCTGCTTTTTCTAACAGCTTGCAGCGTGAAGCTTGTCGCTAGGTATACTGTGGGCCTTTGCCGTATTTTCTGGAGAAACGCGCATGTTGCAACGTCTGTTGTTCGGTTTGATCGCGGTGGCCAGCCTGAGCCTGGTCGGTTGTGCCCACAGCCCGCAACAACTCAGCCCGCAACCCAAGCTCACCGCCCAGCTCAATCCGGTCGGCCGTGGCCAGCCGGTCGTGGTCAAGGTGGTCGATGGCCGTGCCTCGCAATCGCTGGGGACCCGGGGTGGCATGTACCCTGAAACCAGCACCATCAGCGTCAGTGGCAACGATATCGTGCCCAAGCTGCAGGCCCAGGCCGAGGCCGCGGTACGCCTGTTGGGCTTCACCCCGACGCCCAACGCCTACAATGCCCCCCAGTTGACCGTGACCCTGGCCGAGCTCAAGTACCAGTCGCCCAAGGACAAGATGTATGTGACCGAAGCCACCATCGGCGCCACCTTCCGTGCCGATGTGTCCAACGCCAACCGTCGCTACAGCGGCCGTTACGGTGCTTCCCTGGATCAGCGCTTCGGCATGGCGCCGAATCAGGAGACCAACACCAAGCTGGTCGGTGACGTGCTCAGCGATGCCCTGACCCGCCTGTTCAAGGACCCGACCATCGGCCAGGTCCTAGGCGAATAAGCGCAGCGCCCTCGATAAAAAGCCCGCTGCCGGGTGCTTCCGGTAGCGGGCTTTTTGTTGCCTGTGAAGAGGCTAAGGAGCAGGCCAGCTTGTCATGCGGCCTCTATACGAAAGTCGAGCAGGCTACGGCCGGTATAAATATCGACTTCGGGCAGGTCTTGGTGAGCATGACCACCCAAGGCGCAATAGACCAGCCACTGGCGATCCTGGACGTTAATGGCCAAGCCGTCGATCAGCGCCTGTTGTTCATCGCTCTGGGCGACAAGGTAGAGGCGGTCCTGGTTTTCGGCGTGCAACATGACAAGCTCCATCGTAGGAAAAGGCCGACAGGGTGGCCTGTCCTGATGACGAGCGTGTGACAGTGAAATTCAATGACAGTTGGTCGCAAAATCCGAGCAGCAGGATTGGGCTTGGGTAGAATGCCGGGCTTTGCCGTCGTTCTTTTCCGAGGTTATGCGATGTCCTTGCAAGTGCTCTGGGGATTCCTGGCTGCCCATCCGGCCAAGTTGATCAATCTGCTGGCCCTGCTGATTACCTGTCCCGGCGGGCTGCTGCTGCAAAGCGCACGGCGGCGCGAAGTGGTGGCGCGGGCAAGTGGTGCGAGCGACGAGGCAGTGGTCGATGCCTTCGACCAGCGGGTGCCGCGCTACTACTACATCCTCGGATTCTCTTGCCTGGCCATGGCGCTGCTGCTGTCCTGGTTCAGCACCTGGATCTGAACACCGGATGCCCCTGTTGGGACGGGTAACCCGCCCCAACAGGGGATATTTCAGGCGACGGGGCTTTGAGCCTTGACCTGGTACTGGTTGCGCACCGGGGTGGCGTACTGCTGCACCAGGTAGGGCTGGTGTTCCACCGGGCAAGCGTCCAGGCGGCGCTGCCATTCTTCCTTGGCCTTGGCCAATTCCTGCGCGGGGAACAGTTTCTCCGCACTCGGCACCTGCAGGGCCGGGTCTGCTTCACTCCACATGCCATAGGCCAGGTAATGCACCGGGAACAGGCGGTAGCCGCCGAGAATCTGCCGGTCGATTTCCTGCGCCAGTTGCTTGGTGTCTTCGAAGTACTCGGTCACCGGGGCCGCGAAGCTGATATGCACCCGACCTTTGTAGCCGGTGATGCCCTGGGCGATGCTGTTGTCGTCCTCGCCCGGTGCCTTCTTGTAGGTGCCGGTGGTGGCGCGGATGTACAGCTCGCGGGCCTTGGCCAGGTCGCACGGATCGTACTCGTAGCTGATCGACACCGGTGTCAGGTTCAGGCTCTGGATCACGGCGCCGAAGGCTTCGTCCTTGCGGCTCATGTGGAACATCTTGAGGATCGCCGAATCGGTACGGTCATCGCCGTCCTTGGCCCGTCCTTCGGCCTGGGCGATCCAGATCGACACGCAGTCGTTGCGGATCGAGTGATTGATATAGGCCGACAACAGCTGGTAGGCGGCGAGTTTTTCCCGGCGACCGCTCAGCGAGCGATGGACGATGAAGCTCTTGTTCAGGCGCATCATGTCGCTGACGAAGGGCTTTTGCAGCAGGTTGTCGCCAATGGCGATGCGCGGCGTCGGCAGGCCGGCGTGATACACCGCGTAATTGACGAAGGCCGGGTCCATGACGATGTCGCGGTGGTTGGCCAGGAACAGGTAGGCCGTCCCTGACTTGAGCTGCTCGACCCCGGAGTAGGTGACCCCATCGGTGGCGCGCTCGATGGTCTGGTCGACGTAGTGCTCGACCTTGTCCTGCAGGGTCGAGACGCAGGTAACGCCGGCGAACTCGTTGCGCAGGCGGCGGGCGATCAGTGGCTTGAGCAGCCAGCCGAAGGCGCCGGCCGCCCGCGGGAAGCGGAAGTGGGTGAGGATATCCAGAAATGCCGGGTCGCTGAGCAGGCGTGCCAGGACGGCAGGGACCTCAGCGTCGTCGTACGGTCGGATGGCATCGAATTCGCCCATCATGCTCTCTTGTTGGAAACGGCTAGGGTAATAAGGTAGGGGTGGGGTCCGAAAAAACGGCTCGGACACACGCAGGCCCTGTAAACAGACCGGCAATTATACGCATAAGTCACCGCGGAGGCCGCGATGCTGGAAACCGACTTCTATCGTTGTCCCTATTGTGGTGAAACCGTGGAAACCACGGTGGATATCTCCGGCGGCGACCAGGTGTACACCGAGGACTGCCAGGTGTGTTGCCAGCCAGTGGTGTTCATCTTGCAGGTGCATGGTGACGAATGGATGCTCGATGTCAGACGCGAGGATGATGCCTGATGATGCGGATCTACGAGCCGGAGAGCCTGATGGAGGCGCAGTTGCTGGTGGGCATGCTGGCCAGCGAGGGTGTCCAGGTACATCTGGCCGGGCGTGATCTGGTCGGCGCTGCCGGCGAGTTGCCGATGCAAGGGTTGCTCGGTCTGGTAGTACCGGACGAGCAGGCTGGGTACGCACGGCAGTTGATCGATGCGTACAATGCGGCCCTGCCACTTGCCGGCGACGAACCGGAGAGTTTCCCCGGAACCCTGATCTGCTGAGTTTTTATCGCCATGTGTGGACGCTACGCCCTGTTTCGCTGGTCCCCGGCCTTTGCCGCCTTGCCCGGGTACCCCGCCGACCAGCAGGCGCAATGGAACATTGCCCCAGGCGCTTCGGTGCTGATCCAACGTCAGCTCGACGGCCAGATCCAGTTGGCCAGGGCCCGCTGGGGACTGACCCCGGCCTGGCTGACCGACTTATCCCGCACACCTGCCCAGGCGCGTGCCGAAACCTTGACGGAGCAGCCGATGTTCCGCGAGGCCTTCCGCCAGAGGCGCTGTCTGATGCCGGCCAATGGTTTCTACGAGTGGCGTGGCACGGTGCGCAAGCGGCCGTACTGGCTGACACCGGGGGAGGGGGCCTCGCTGTTCTTCGCGGCGGTGTGGGAGGCGTATCCGGTGCAGGACGAGGTCTGGCTGAGTTGCGCGGTAGTGACCCAGGCGGCGATGAACCAACGTCGACCGCTGATTCTCGATGAAGCGGGGCAGGCGGCCTGGTTGGACCCGGAAACGCCGCTGGCGCGGCTGCACGAGCTGTTGGCCAGCCCACCAGCAGCGTTGCGCGAGCGGGCGCTGGCGCATTTCGTCAATGATCCGAAGCTCGATGCGCCGGAGTGCCTGACCCCGGCGTGAACCTCACGGGGCTGCAAGGCAGCCCCTTGTTCCTCAAACGCGGAACTGATTGATCAAGCGCCGCTGCTGTTCGGCCAGCTTGGTCAGTTCGGCGCTGGCCTGGCTCGACTCGTCGGCACCGCCGGCCACTTCACCGGCCACCTGGCCAATGTTGATGACGTTGCGGTTGATGTCTTCGGCCACGGCGCTCTGCTGCTCGGCCGCGCTGGCGATCTGGGTGTTCATGTCGTTGATCACCGACACGGCCTGAGTGATGCTCTCCAGCGCTTCGGCGGCACGGGTGGCCTGTTGCACGCTGTCGTCGGTCTTGCCCTGGCTGTCTTCCATGACCTTGACCACTTCGCGGGTGCCTTGCTGCAGCTGTTGGATCATCTGCTGGATTTCTTCGGTGGCCTGCTGGGTCTTCTGCGCCAGGTTGCGGACCTCGTCGGCGACCACGGCAAAGCCCCGGCCTTGCTCGCCCGCGCGGGCCGCTTCGATGGCGGCGTTGAGTGCCAGCAGGTTGGTCTGCTCGGCGATGGCGCGGATCGCCACGAGGATCGCGTTGATGTTCTCGCTGTCGCGGGCCAGGGTCTGGACCACCTCCACCGCACGGCCTATCTCAGTGGCCAGCACGCTGATCGAATGGGAGGTGTCGCGCACGATCTGCAAGCCCTGGTTGGCCGCCTGGTCGGCGTTGTTCGTGGCCTGGGCGGCGTGGGTCGCATTGCGCGCCACGTCCTGGGCAGTGGCAGTCATTTCCTGCACGGCAGTGGCCACCTGATCGATCTCGGCCATCTGCTTGTGCACGCCTTGGTTGGTGCGAATGGCGATATCGGCAGTGTGCTCCGAGGAGTCGCTGACTTTCTGCACCGAGCCAACCACCTGGGTGATCATCGCCTGCAACTTGGCCAGGAAGGTGTTGAAGCCCTTGGCGATCGCGCCCAGTTCGTCGGCACGGTCGCTGTGCAGGCGGCGGGTAAGGTCGCCTTCGCCCTGGGCGATGTCGTCGAGCATGGCCACCATCTGACGCAGGGGGCGGGCGATACCGTGGGCCAGCAGCCAGATCACCAACAAGCCGATGGCGGCGATACCCAGACCCATCAGGGTCATGCCGGTGATGTCGGTGCGCCGTTGTGCGGCGAGGTCTTTCTGCAGTTGGTTGACGTCGGCCATCACTGTGCTCAGCGGCAGTTCGAGCAGCAGCGTCCAGCGGGCGTCGGTGCTGGCGACGCGGAAGGGCAAGTAGAGTTCGATGCGGTCCTTGGTTTCGTCGAGCTCATAGTGGAGGTTTTCGCCAGTCAGGGACGTAAGCGTGCCCGACTCCTCGGCATCCAGCACATCACTGGCTTTTTCGCCGAACTTCGACGGGTCACGGGTATAGGCCACCAGGCGGCCGTTGCTCGAGACCAGGGCCAGTTCGCCGGCGCCGTCGTATAGCTGACGGTCGGCGTTGTTGAGCAAGTCCTGGATGAAGTCTACCGACAGGTCGGCACCGGCCATGCCCTGGAACTGGCCATCGATCATGATCGGTGCGACGAACGAGGCGAGCATGACGGTCTTGTCGCCCACCTTGTAAGGCGCCGGATCGATCACACAGGGCTTCTTCGACTCTTTCGGGCACAGGTAGTACTCACTGGCGCGTACGCCTGTGGCCAGCACGGTATGGTCGTTCACATCGATCAGCTTGTCCTGGCCGAGGCTGCCGTCACCATTACGGAACCACCACGGCAGGAAACGTCCCGTGGCGCTATCGACGCCAACCATGTTGCTGCCGACATAGCGGGCATCGTCATGGTCCAGGGCATTGGGCTCCCAACCCAGGTAGGCGCCGAGCACGGTCGGGTTGACCTCGACGGTGCGCTTGAGTTGGTTGACCAGGGATTGGCGGTCGACGCGCATCAGCGGTTGGCCGTCGGTGCCTTGCATGCCGATCATGGCATTGCTGGTGGCCAGGCTGCGGGCAATCAGCAGCGGCGCTTCCAGCCCGCGCTGGATCTCGCTGACTTGCGTACGGGCCAGGGCCCCCAGGCGTTGCTCGATCACGTTTTCAAACTGTTGACGGGTGCGTTCCTGCACCAGCGACTGAGTGCGTTCGCCGGAGTACACGGCGTACAGCACCAGGGCCGCGACAATGCTCAAAACGATGGCGCCCGCCAGGGCAGCCACGGAAAACTGAATCGACTTGAACTTCATGGGGCACCGCGTTCGAGAATGATTGTTTCCCGGGTTATCGGCGGGGCCTGGCGAAAGCATGAGGGGTGATGAGAAATCTTACCTGCGGCTCTGGCGAGGCCAGGCGACTCGGCCTAGGATACGCGGCATGTAAAAACGGAGTGCTTTCATGCGTAGTTCATTCGTTGCCAGCCTGATCGGCGCCAGTATCCTGCTGTCTGGTTGCCAGGCAGTGAATACCACCAGCGGTGGTGCCGTGGGCGTCGATCGCCAGCAGTACATGTTCAGCATGCTCTCGACCGACCAGGTCAACCAGATGTATGCCCAGTCGTATCAACAGACGCTCAGCGAGGCCTCGAGCAAGGGTGAGCTGGACAAGAGCAGCGCCAAGGCCAAGCGTATCCAGGCCATCGCCAGCCGCCTGATCGCCCAGGCGCCCAAGTTCCGGCCGGACGCCGCGCAGTGGAACTGGGAGGTCAACCTGATCGACAGCGACGAGCTCAACGCCAACTGTGGCCCGGGCGGAAAGATCATTTTTTATACCGGCCTGATGGACAAGCTGCAGCTCACCGACGCTGAGATTGCTGCTGTACTGGGTCATGAAATCGCCCATGCCCTGCGCGAGCATGGCCGCGAAGCCATGTCCAAGGCCTATGGGGTGGAAATGGCGCGCCAAGGCGCCGGTGCTCTGTTCGGCCTGGGTCAGGGCGGCATGGCCCTGGCGGACACCGTGGTGAACTACGCCATGACCCTGCCCAACAGCCGCGCCAACGAGAACGAGGCCGACCTGATCGGCCTGGAGTTGGCGGCGCGTGCCGGTTACGACCCGAATGCCGCGATCACCTTGTGGAACAAGATGAGCAAGGCCTCCGAAGGCGCGCCGCCTGAGTTCATGAGCACCCACCCGGCCTCAAGCAGCCGTATTGCCTCGCTGCAGGCGGCGATTCCGAAGGTGATGCCGCTCTACCAGGCTGCCAAGAAGTAAGCTGCAAGCTTCAGGCTTCAAGCTGTTAGGACGGCGTGACTCGCTTCTCTTGCAGCTTGCAGCTTGCAGCTTCAGTCTTTAGCCCACCCAGCCGCTGGCTTTCATGGCCGAGTACACGGCGACGATGGCCAGTACGAAGAATGCAGCCGCTGCCAGGCGTCGAATCAGTGTCAGTGGCAGCTTCTCGGCGGCGAAGTTGCCCGCCAGCACAACCGGCACGTTGGCAATCAGCATGCCCAGGGTGGTCCCGAGGATGACCATGATCAGGTGAGGATACTGGGCCGCCAGCATGACCGTGGCGACCTGGGTCTTGTCGCCGATTTCAGCCAGGAAAAATGCGATCAGCGTGGTGACGAAGGGGCCGAAGCGGCGTGCGGCGCTGTTTTCGTCATCGTCCATCTTGTCTGGAACCAATGTCCACAGGGCTGTTGCAGCGAAGCTCGCGGCGAGGATCCAGTGCAATACCGTCTCGCTGAAGAAACTGCTGACCCAGGCGCCCACGGCACCGGCGGCGGCATGGTTGGCGAGGGTGGCTGCGATGATGCCGGCGATGATCGGCCAAGGCTTGCGAAAACGCGCGGCGAGAATGAGGGCGAGCAATTGCGTCTTGTCGCCGATTTCAGCGAGGGCGACGATTGCGGTGGGGACGAGCAGGGATTCCAGCATCAGGTTTCCTACGGGGGCGGGTCGACACGGCTATGACACGTACGACCTCCCCGCCCCGGGTAAGGTGTGCGTGTCATAGGTCTTGTCAAACCCTGGATCTGTCTGCGCAGACCGCGGGTCGCACGCGCCATGGCCTGTGGGCCAAGTGTGTTGACGCGTGCCGGGCGAGCAGGGCGCTCGCGGGAGACTACTCCCCTAGGACGGTGCGGATTCTGCCTAGGTGAATGCGTTTCGGCAAGCCCTGTTTTCAGCCGCGTGTGGCCTGGTAGATACGAAAGCCGTCCGCCTCGGCGCAGACCCGGCAATTGCCCAGGGCGCCTTCGATCAGCGGTTGATAGCGCAGGAAGCTATTGGCGACCAGACGCATTTCCCCACCTTTTTGCAGATGAAGACCTGACTTTTTCAGCAGGTTCTCCGATGCCTGGTAGTTGGTATGCACACCGGTATGAAAGGGCGGGTTGCTCAGGATCACGTTCAGCCCGGTAGGCGCGGCATCGATGCCGTCGCCACTGATCACGTCGCCTTCCAGACCATTGGCCGCCAAGGTCAGCCGACTGCTCGCCACGGCGAAGGCATCCACATCGAGCAGGGTGACGCGGCTCTGTGGATAACGGCGTTTGATGGTCGCGCCCAGTACGCCGGCACCGCAGCCGAAGTCCAGCACGTGACCGGCCGGCAGGTTGTCCAGGTGTTGGAGCAGCAGGGCAGTGCCGCGATCCAGACGGCCATGGCTGAACACGCCGGGCAGGCTCACGACCTGCAGCGGGCCGTCTTCCAGGGGCAGCTCGAAACGTTCGGCCAGGCTCTCCAGGGGTTTGGCCTGCGGAGCATGGTCCACCGTCACTTGCCACAGCTGGCAGTGACGCGCGCTGTCGAGCTTGCGCGGCTTGCCGAAAGCTTGCAGCTGCTTGGCAGCGCCCTCGATGCCCCCGCGCTTCTCGCCTACCAGATACAACTCACGGCCTGCCAGGCGGGACGCCAGGGCATTGAGCAGATAGGCAGCAAGCTCCCGCGACTTGGGCAGAAACAGTACGGCGGCCTCGAAGGCCACTTCGGGCACGTGCACGCCATAGTGGCTGCGGTCGCTGAAACGGCTGTCGAGCAGGGCCTGGTCCCCGGCGTGCCAGGACCAGCCGCTAGCCTGCGGCAGTTGGCCGAGCAGGTCGTCGGCGGGCAGCCCGGCGAGCAACAGCGGGCCTTGGAACAGTTCGGCCTGGCGAAGCAACACTTCACTGCGCGGGTCCATGGACGACGTCTCCTGAAAAAGCGCGCAGTGTACCAGAGCCCCTTGCCGATTCAGCTGACCACTCGCCGTGGCTGGCCGGCGAAGAAGGCCTGGGCGTTCTCGCTCAACTGGCCGACGATGCGCTGGCGCGACTCCACCGCGCCCCAGGCGCTGTGCGGGGTGACGATCAGACGCGGGATGTCCGGGGCCAGCAAGGGGTTGCCATCGACCGGGGGTTCGACGCTCAGCACGTCAGTGGCTGCGCCGCCGAGGTGGCCGCTGCGCAGGGCGTCGGCCAGCGCCTGTTCATCGATGAGGCCGCCTCGAGCGGTATTGACCACCAGGGCGCCGGGTTTGAGCTGCGCCAGTTCGCGCGCGCCGATCATGTGGCGGGTGTGCTCGTTGAGCGGGCAGTGCAGGGTCAGCGCATCGACCTGAGGCAGCAGTTCGTCCAGTGGCAAACGTTCAGCGCGGGCTGGGCGACCGGGGATCTGCCCGCTGAGCACGCGCATGCCGAACGCCTCGGCCAGCCGCGCCACCGCGCCGCCGAGCTCGCCGTGACCTAGCAGGCCGAGGGTCTTGCCTTCCAGTTCGACGATCGGGAAGTCCAGCAGGCAAAACTGGCTGGCCGTGGCCCAGCGGCCCTCGCTGACCGCCTGGTGGTAGTCGCACAGGCGCGTGGCCAAGGCCAGCAACAAGGCCAGAGTGTGCTGGGCGACCGATGGGGTGCCATAACCCTGGCAGTTGCACACGGTGATGCCCTGGGCACGGGCGGCGGCCAAGTCGACATTGTTGGTGCCGGTGGCGGCAACCAGAATCAGCTTGAGCTGTGGATTGGCCGCCATGGCCGCGGCGTCGATCATTACTTTGTTGCTGATCACCGCTGTGGCACCTTGCAGGCGCTCGGCGACCTGTTCCGGCTGGGTAGAGGCGAACAGCTGCAGGCTGTCGAAGGGGCGTTGCAAGGGCGCGAGATCGAGGTCGCCCAGGTCAAGGGACTGGTGATCGAGGAAGACGGCGCGACGCGGGCTAGGCATGAGGGGCTCCGGGCTGGGGTTCGGGCGGTGACAGATCAGGTCAGCCGTTGCGCGACAGCGCAGCCGATCAAGCTGAAGGCGGGTTGGCAAAGTGTCAAGCGTGTGGGGCGAGGCCACTCATACCTTTATCCCTTCGAATCATTCCTTCGGCTGATTTGACCAAAGTGTCACCGTTCTAGAGTAGACATCAGACTTCTCCGGCCAGCATTGCAGATAAGGGATCCCTATGTTGCAGACGCGTATCATCAAGCCCGCCGAGGGCGCCTATACCTTCCCGCTGTTGATCAAGCGTCTGCTGATGTCGGGCAGCCGCTACGAAAAGACCCGAGAGATCGTCTACCGCGACCAGTTGCGCCTGACCTATCCGCAACTGGTCGAGCGCATCGCGCGTCTGGCCAACGTGTTGACCGAGGCTGGGGTCAAGGCCGGTGATACCGTGGCGGTGATGGATTGGGACAGCCATCGATACCTGGAGTGCATGTTCGCCATCCCGATGATTGGCGCGGTGGTGCACACGATCAACGTGCGCCTGTCGCCGGAGCAGATTCTCTACACCATGAACCACGCCGAGGATCGCGTGGTGCTGGTCAACAGCGACTTCGCCGGTCTTTACCAAGCCATCGCCGGCCAGTTGACCACGGTGGACAAAACCATCCTGCTGACCGATGGGCCAGACAAACAGGCCGATCTGCCCAGTCTGGTCGGCGAGTACGAGCAACTGCTCGCCGCGGCCAGTCCACACTATGACTTTCCCGATTTCGACGAAAACTCGGTGGCCACCACCTTCTACACCACTGGCACCACCGGCAACCCCAAGGGGGTGTATTTCACGCATCGCCAGTTGGTGCTGCACACCCTGGCCGAGGCGTCGGTCACCGGTAGTATCGACAGCGTGCGCCTGCTGGGCAGCAACGATGTGTACATGCCTATCACCCCGATGTTCCACGTGCATGCCTGGGGCATTCCCTATGCGGCCACCATGCTCGGCATGAAGCAGGTCTATCCGGGGCGCTACGAGCCGGAAATGCTGGTGAAGCTGTGGCGCGAGGAAAAGGTCACCTTCTCCCATTGCGTGCCGACCATCCTGCAAATGCTGCTCAATTGCCCGTCTGCCCAAGGCGAGGATTTTGGCGGCTGGAAGATCATCATCGGCGGCAGCGCGCTCAACAGGGCGCTCTATGAGGCGGCCCTGGCGCGGGGCATCCAGCTGACCGCAGCCTACGGAATGTCGGAAACCTGCCCGCTGATTTCCTGCGCCCACCTCAACGACGAATTGCAGGCCGGCAGCGAGGACGAGCGTATTTCCTACCGCATCAAGGCGGGTGTGCCGGTACCGTTGGTGGAGGCGGCGATCGTCGATGGTAACGGCAACTTCCTCCCAGCCGATGGCGAGACCCAGGGCGAACTGGTCTTGCGCGCACCCTGGCTGACCCAGGGGTACTTCAAGGAATCCGAAAAGAGCGAGGAGCTGTGGGCGGGCGGCTGGCTGCATACCGGCGATGTCGCCACCCTCGACGGCATGGGCTACATCGACATCCGTGACCGCATCAAGGACGTGATCAAGACCGGTGGCGAGTGGATCTCCTCCCTCGACCTCGAGGACCTGATCAGTCGCCACCCGGCGGTGCGCGAAGTGGCGGTGGTCGGTGTGGCCGACCCGCAATGGGGCGAGCGGCCATTCGCCTTGCTGGTGGTCCGCGAAGGGCAGGCCATCGATGCCCGGGCGCTCAAGGATCACCTCAAGCCGTTCGTCGAGCAGGGGCACATCAACAAGTGGGCGATCCCTAGCCAGATCGCGATTGTTACTGAAGTTCCCAAGACCAGTGTCGGCAAGCTCGACAAGAAGCGTATCCGCCAGGACATCGTCCAGTGGCAGGCCAGTAACAGCGCGTTTCTGTCGACCTTGTAACCTCCCTGCGGGTCGCGCTCGTCTGCGCGCGACCCGCAGGCCAGAGCGGCTGGCGCTTGTAAAACGCTGAAATTGCGCCATGCTTGCGCGCGTCCTGAAAGCCATCGTCGGCCCAGGAAACACAAATCACACTTTAGAGGGATCAAGCACCCGGACCTGCTGGCTATAGTCGGGGCCAGGTGATTTTCAGGAATGGGGCAAGGCACTGCGCGCAAGTCGCAGCGCCGCGGGCGCAAGCCTGCACACCGGTCGCACGGGCCGTTTCTGAAAGGACTCACTGCCATAACAATAAAGTACATGGAGTAGCGTCGATGACATCTGCAAACCTGTTCTGGCGCCGGGCGAAGCTGCCCTTGGCCGTCAGCCTCGCTTCCACGCTCGCAAGTCCCGCATTCGGTGTCAGCTTCAACATCGGGGAAATCGAAGGCCAGTTCGATTCGTCGCTCTCCATCGGGGCCAGCTGGTCAACGGCCAATCCGAACCAGAACCTGATCGGGGTCAACAACGGTGGAAAGGGCTTGTCCCAGACCTCCGATGATGGCCACCTGAACTTCAAGAAGGGCGAGACCTTTTCGAAGATTTTCAAGGGCATCCATGACCTGGAATTGAAGTACGGCGACACCGGCGTGTTCGTCCGGGGCAAGTATTGGTATGACTTCGAACTCAAGGACGAGCACCGCCAGTTCAAGGACATCAGCGACTCCAATCGCAAGGAAGGCGCCAAGTCCTCGGGCGCCGAGCTGCTCGACGCCTTCGTCTACCACAACTACTCCATCGGCGATCTGCCAGGCTCCGTACGCCTGGGCAAGCAGGTGGTCAGCTGGGGTGAGAGCACCTTCATCGGTGGCGGCATCAACGCGATCAACCCGATCGACGTATCTGCCTTCCGCCGCCCTGGCGCCGAGATCAAGGAAGGCCTGATCCCGGTCAACATGTTCTATATCTCCCAAAGCCTGACCGACAACCTGTCGGCCGAGGCCTTCTATCAGATCGAATGGGACCAGACGGTCGTCGACAACTGCGGCACCTTCTTCTCCCAGGCCGACATCATCGCCGATGGCTGTAGCGACAACCTGCGCGTGCTCAACAGCAGCCGCTCCCTGCCGGCTCCGGTGCTGGGCCTTCTGGCCAGCCAAGGGGTGGATATCAACCAGGAGGGCGTGAAGGTCGCCCGTGGGCCGGACCGCGATGCACGCGACAGTGGCCAGTTCGGCGTGGCCATGCGCTACATGTTCGAGCCGCTGGATACCGAGTTCGGCGCGTATTTCATGAACTACCACAGCCGTGCGCCGATCTTCAGCGCAACTGGCGCACCTGCGTCGGTCTATGCCGCAGCGGGCAACTTCGGTCGACTGGCGCCGATCATCGTCGCGGGTAACTCGAAATACTTCGTCGAATACCCTGAGGATATCCGACTGTATGGCCTGAGCTTCTCCACCACGCTGCCCACCGGCACTGCTTGGAGTGGCGAGCTGAGCTACCGCCCCAACGCTCCGGTGCAGTTGAACACCACCGACATCCTCTTCTCGGCCGTGCGTCCGCTGGGCGGCCCTTACGCCGATGCCTCGGTGCTCACCGGCGTGCCGGGCGAGGACCTGCACGGGTACACTCGAAAGGAAATCACCCAGTTCCAGACCACCTTGACCCACTTCTTCGATCAGGTCATGGGTGCCAGCCGCCTCACCGTGGTGGGTGAAGTGGGCGTCACCCACGTAGGCGGGCTCGAGAGCTCGAGCAAAGCGCGGTACGGTCGCGACCCGGTCTTTGGCCCAGGCAATCTGCCCAACGGTACCTGCGAAGCGCTCAACGGCAGCACCATCGGGGGCTCTGGCCTGAACAGCTCCACCGCCAACATCAGCCGCAACTGCGAGAACGATGGCTTTACCACCACGACCTCCTGGGGTTACCGCGCCCGCGCCATCTGGGACTACAACGATGTCTTCGCCGGGGTGAACCTGCGGCCGAACGTGGCCTGGTCCCATGACGTCTCGGGTTATTCGCCAGGCCCTGGCGCCAACTTCGAGGAAGGCCGCAAGGCCATCAGTCTGGGCCTGGACGCCGAATACCAGAACACCTACACGGCGAGCCTTTCGTACACCAACTTCTTCGATGGCAAGTACAGCACCGTGGACGATCGCGACTTCGTGGCGCTGAGCTTTGGCGTGAACTTCTAAGCACACTGATCCAGGACGACAACAATGAACAAGACCAGAAGTCTGCTCAAAGCCGGTGTACTGGGGCTGTCCCTGCTGGCCACCAGCGTAATGGCCGCGGTGTCCGCCGACGAGGCTGCCAAGCTGGGCGCCAGCCTGACCCCAATGGGGGCAGAGAAGGCCGGCAATGCCGATGGCTCCATCGGCCCGTGGGAACCGCTGTCCAAGACTGCAGGCAGCGCTGACGCCAAGGGCTTTTTGTCCGACCCCTATGCCAGCGACAAGCCGCTCTACACCATCACCGCGCAAAACGTCGACCAGTACAAGGACAAGCTGTCACCAGGCCAGGTGGCGATGTTCAAGCGCTACCCGGACACGTACAAGATCCCGGTGTACAAGACCCACCGCGGCGCGACCGTGCCCGATGAAGTGTTCGCCGCCATCAAGGAAAACGCCACCAAAACCACGCTGGTCGAAGGCGGCAACGGCCTGAACAACTTCCGCACCGCCATTCCGTTCCCGATCCCCAAAAGCGGTCTGGAGGTGATCTGGAACCACATCACTCGCTACCGTGGCGGTAGCGTGACCCGCCTGGTCACCCAGGCTACGCCCCAGCAGAACGGCTCCTACAGCCTGGTGTACTTCCAGGACCAGTTCGTCTTCCGTGACCGCATGAAGGACTACGACCCGAACAACCCAGGCAACATCCTGTTCTACTTCAAGCAGAAGGTCACCGCCCCGGCGCGTCTGGCGGGCACCGTGCTGCTGGTTCACGAGACCCTCGACCAGGTCAAGGAGCCGCGCAAGGCCTGGATCTACAACGCTGGCCAGCGTCGTGTGCGCCAGGCTCCACAGGTGTCCTACGATGGGCCGGGCACCGCCGCGGACGGGCTGCGCACCTCCGACAACCTGGACATGTACAACGGTGCACCGGACCGCTACGACTGGAAGCTCGAAGGCAAGAAGGAGCTGTACATCGCCTCCAACAGCTACAAGCTCGACTCGCCCACCCTCAAGTACGCCGACATCCTCAAGCCGGGGCACATCAACCAGGACCTGGCCCGCTACGAGCTGCGCCGTGTGTGGCATGTGGTCGCGACCTTGAAGCCTGGCCAGCGGCACATCTACGCCAAGCGTGACTTCTACATCGACGAGGACACCTGGCAGGCCGCGGTGATCGACCAGTACGACGGCCGTGGCCAGCTGTGGCGTGTATCGGAGGCTCATGCCCAGGACTACTACAACGTGCAAGTGCCGTGGTACACCCTGGAGACCATCTACGACCTGCAATCGGGCCGTTACCTGGCGCTGGGCATGAAGAACGAGGAAAAACGCGCCTACGACTTCGGTTTCAGTGCCAGCAAGAGCGACTTCCAACCGGCGGCGCTGCGCCAGGACGGCGTGCGTTGAGGTCTGATTTCGCCTGAAGCCACTGGGGCTGCCAAAGCAGCCCCAGAGGTTTACACACCCTGCCTGCCATTCGCACGTCCAATGCCTGCTCATTCCCGCCATCGGCCTTGTTTCTTTTTGTTGTAGTCTTTTTCTTGCCAACCGCAGCCATCATCTTCAAATGAGCGGCGTTACCGGCTAGTCTCGCAACAATCCATACCCGCCGTAGTCCTCCACCCAGAACGAGCCGGCCATGACAGACCTGTCCCGTATGCATGGATTTGCCAGTCAGGCCTTCGGCCTGTTGGACGGGCGTTTCTTCCGGCCGCCCCTGCCTGATGGCCATGTGCCCAGGTCGCGGCTGTGCCAGCGCCTGCAGTTGGGCCTCGACGGGCGTCTGTTGCTGGTCAACGCACCGGCGGGCTTCGGCAAAAGCTCCCTGGCTATCGAGTTCTGTCAGGCCTTACCTGTTCAGTGGCGCAGCCTGTGGCTTGGCCTCAGCCAGCGCGATGCTGACCCCGGCCGCTTCCTTGAACGCCTGCTCGAAGGCCTCCAGCAGTTCTGTCCGGCCCTGGGGGGCCAGGCCATGGGGCTGCTGAAAATGCGTCAGCGCCACCAACCGTTCGCCTTCGAACAGTGGCTCGATGGCCTGCTCGACGAGCTCGCGCTCTACCTGCAGGCGGACTCTCCGTTGCTGTTGGTGCTGGACGACTATCACCTGGCCCAGGGGCCCGTGCTGGACCGTTGTCTGCAGTTCTTCCTCAACCATTTGCCCACCGGCCTGGTCTTGCTGGTCACCAGCCGCCAGCGACCTGACTGGCACCTGGCGCGGTTGCGGCTGTCGCGCCAATTGGTCGAGCTCAATGAGCAGGACCTGCGCCTGACGCCCGACGAAGCCTTGGCAGTGATCGGCCGCCAACCCACAGGGCTGCGCGGGCAGGCGCTGGACAACTTGATCCAGCGCAGCGACGGTTGGGTTGCCGGGCTGCGTTTCTGGCAACTGGCGGCCAGCGAGTCCGGCGAGGACAACGCCTTGCCCCAGGCCTTGCACGGCGGCGAAGGGCTGATTCGCGACTACTTGCTCGAAGAGGTCATCGAGATCCTGCCGGCCCATGTGCAGGCGTTTCTCTATGACACCGCCTGCCAGGAGCGCTTCTGCGCTGAGCTGTGCGATGCATTGCGCGAACGCGAGGACAGCGCCGGCATCCTGAAATACCTGCAGGCCCACCAGGTGTTTCTGGTGCCGTTGGACGAACATGGCCGCTGGTTCCGTTATCACCATCTGTTCTCCGATCTGTTGCGCAGCCGTCACTCCAGCCAGCCGTTAGGCGCCTTGCACCTGCGGGCGTGCCGCTGGTTCCAGGCCCAAGGCTTGCTCGACGAGGCCGTGGAACAGGCCTTGCGCGCGGGGCATCTGGACGTAGCCGCCGACCTGGTGCAGAGCCTGTCTGAAGAGCAACTGCTGGCCGAGCAGAACGTCGGCATGCTGCTGCGCTGGAAGATGGACCTGCCCGATAGCCTGCTGATCAGCACCCCGCGTCTGATCGTGCTGTATAGCTGGGCCTTGGGCCTGGCGTGCCAGCTTGATGCGGCCGAAGAGCTGGCGGCGCACTTGAGCCGTTTCCTGCCGGCCCCTTCGGCCACTGCGCAGAAATCCATGCTCGCCCAGTGGCTGGCATTGAGCGGGGTGATCGCCCGGGGGCGTGGGGACCGTCAGCGCACCCTGGCCTACTGTGGCGAGGCACTGCGCAGCCTGCCTTACAAACGCTATGGCCAGCGTCTGGTGTGCCTATCGACGCTATCCAACCTGGCGATCGCCGATGGCGATTTCTGGCGGGCCCGAGGCTGGAACCGAGAAGCCTTGGAGTTGGCGCAGCGCGTCGGCAATCCGTTGTTCGAGGCCCTGGCCCATTACGATCGGGCTCGCGTGCTGCACGCCCGCGGTGAGGTGCTGCGTGCCCTGGATGAAGTGCATCAAGGCCTGCAGCGTCTGCAAGGGTTGTCGGCGCAACGCCTGTATGCCGTACGCGCCCGGCTGACCTTGTATGAGGGGTATCTGCTGGTCTCGCGCCTGCAGCCCGCCCAAGGCCGCGCGCGGCTTCGTGCCGGGCTCAGCGAGGCGCGGGCTTGCCGCGATATCAGCGTGCTGATCGGCCATTGTGTGATCGCCTCGCTCGACGGTCGGGAGGGCCGGTTCGCCGAGGCCTTCGCCGAACTGGCCGAGGCCGAGCGGTTGATGCACATCTGGGATGTGCCGCCGATCTTCTACCTGGCCATGATCACTTTGGTGAAATGCGAGCTGTGGCTGGCCCAGGGGCGTACCGACCTGGCCGGCTCCTGGCTGTTGCGCCTGGGCCAGACCTACGGCGGCGAACGACCGGCGGCGGCGCCGGAATTCCATCCGTTGCTGGCGCTGCACATCGAGTTGCAGCAGTCGCTGCTCGAGCCCGTGCTGGCGCGGCCTCAGGAGGCGGCGGAGCGTCTGCGTGCACTGGTGGAGCGTGGTCAGGCCAGTGGCGGCATGATGCTGGTCGTCAACGCCATGTGCCAATGGATGTCGCTGTTACTGGCCGAGGGGCAGGAGCAGGAGGCGGCGGCCTTGTTGCCTCAAGCCCTCGAGGCCGCCCGGGGCGGCGTGTTGCAACCGTTCCAGCGACTGCTCGAGCAGCAGCCCCACTGGCTGCGTGAGCAACTGGCCACACGCCCGGCCTGTCAAGTCCAGGCCGAATTGCTCGCCCGCCTGCCGCGCCCCGCAGCGGTCGCGGAAAACATCGAGGCGCTCAGCGGACGCGAGTTGGCGGTGCTCGAGTTGATCGCCCAAGGCTGCTCGAACCAACAGATCAGCGAGCGGCTGTTCATCTCCCTGCATACCGTCAAGACCCACGCCAGTCACATCAACGCCAAGCTTGGCGTTGAGCGTCGCACACAGGCCGTGGCCAAGGCCAAGAGCCTGGGGCTGCTTGCCTGATCGTGGATCGGGTCGGATAATGGCTCATGGCCATTATTTCTGGGCGGCCATCGCGGGCTCATCTTTCCTGACTCGCTGCCGATAGCCTGTTCGGCGGTACGCATCGCCACGGACCATTCTCCAACTCTTGCCAATACAGGGTCGTGTTGATGCTGCAGTACGGGCAAAAAAGCTTCCTGATCGTCGACGACTTCACCGACTTTCGCACCTCGACCCGCTCCATGCTCCGTGAGCTGGGGGTGCGCGATGTGGATACCGCCGACAGCGGCGAGCAAGCCTTGCGCATGTGCGCGCAGAAGCGCTACGACTTCGTCCTCCAGGATTTCCACCTGGGCGACGGCAAGAAAAACGGTCAGCAGGTGCTCGAAGACCTGCTGCTGGACAAGCTGATCAGCCATGAATGCGTGTTCATCATGGTCACCGCCGAGAGCAGCCAGTCCATCGTCCTGAGCGCACTCGAACATGAGCCCGATGCCTATCTGACCAAACCGTTCAACCGGGTGGGTCTGGCCCAGCGCTTGGAAAAACTCGTTCAGCGCAAGACCCTGCTCAAGCCGATTCTCCAGGCCCTAGACCGTGCACGCCCTGCCGAAGTGCTGGCGGCCTGCGCCGAGCTGTGCAAGAAGGACCCACGCTTCGCCCCGCTGTGCCTGCGCTATCGCGCTGATGCGCTGCGCGACCTGAACCGCTTCGAAGAGCTGGAAAAATTCCTCACCAGCATCCTTGCCAGTCGCCCCCAGCCGTGGGTCTATGCGTCCCTTGGCAGCCTGCTGCACAAGCGTGGTCAGCATGCCCAGGCCCAGGGTGTCTATGAGCAGGCGCTCAAGGCGTTCCCGATCATGCCGGGGTTGTACGATGGCATGGCTGAAGTGCTGGTCGCCCAGGGCGAGACCAAGCGGGCCCAGCACATGCTCGAAGAAGCCGTGCGCCTGTCGCCCCTGGCGGTACGCCGGCAGGCGGCGCTGGGTAAGCTGGCGCTGGACAACGAAGACTTCGAGAGCGCTTCCAAGGCCTATCGTCACGCCGTCAACCAAGGCCAGAGTTCTCGTTATAAAAGCCCGGAGAGTAACTTGGGCCTGGTCCAGGCGCTGATGAGCAAGAACGCCGGCAATGGCCTGGATGCCCGCACTCGCGTCGAGATCAACACGGTGCTCAGCGAAGTGGCCAAGGAAAACGTCGAGGACCAGGGCCTGCAGGTGCGTGCCCGACTGATGAAAGCCGCCAGTCTGCAACAGGCCGGTGACGAGGAAACGGCGGGCAAACTCACCGAGCAGGCCATGCAGCGCCTGGAGAAGATGGACCAGTTCTTCTCGGTCGAAGCGGCCCTGACCGTGGCCAAGCAGTTGCAGCAACTCGGCCAGGCTTCGGCCGGCACCAGCATCCTCAAGGGCTGTGTGGAAACCTACGGCGACGACCCCAAGGTCATGCAGAGCGTGGCCAAGCTCACCGACGACCCTAGCGTGCTCGGTGCTGTCACCGAGGCGGTGGACCTCAACCGCCAAGGCGTGCGCAGCTACCAGGGCGGCCAGCTCAACGAGGCGCTGGAGATGTTCCGCCGGGCGCTGGCGTTGCAGCCCAAGAACATCAGCATTGCACTGAATACCGCCCAGGCGCTGCTGCGTATCGGTGGCGAAAACCCGGCGCCTGCACTGATGCAGGAGTGCCGCAACTGCCTGCAGAGCGTCGCCGGCATTCCGGCCAGTGACAACCGCTACGATCGCTACCGCAAACTGCATATCCGGGTATTCGGCGCATGAATCGAGACGAGCAGGGGCTGGATTTCTCCACGGTGATCGCGTCTACCGTGCATGACATGAAAAACTCGCTGTCGGCGCTGATCCAGGCCCACGACCAATGGCTGGCGCGGCTGCCCGAAGTGCTGCACGGCGGCAGCGAGCAAGGCGTGATGGAGCACGAGTTTCGCCACCTCAACGGCATGCTGGTGCAGTTGCTGGGCCTGTACAAGCTGGATATCAACCAGTTGCCGATCTGCCCGGACTACCACGAACTGGACGACTTCATCGAAGCCCAGCTCGCCGCCCAGCAGGAGGTGCTGGAGCATCGCGACATTCTCGCCACCTGGCGCCTGGAGACCGAAAGCCCGCTGGGTTTCTTTGACCGCGAGCTGGTCGCTTCGGTGGTGGGCAACGTCCTCACCAACGCCATTCGCCATGCCGGTCACGCCTTGCAGATCAGCATCGAAGACGTGGGAGAGCAACTGGTGATCAGCGTCAACGACGATGGCCCCGGTTATCCACAGCGCATGCTCGAACGCCAGCAGGACTACGTCCAAGGCATCGACTCGAGCACCGGCAGCACAGGCCTTGGTCTGTATTTCGCCGCCCGCATCGCCGCCCTGCACGAGCGCAATGGCGTGCGCGGGCGGATCGAGATCAGCAACGGCGGGGTGCTGGGGGGCGGTTTGTTCCGGTTGTATTTGCCTTGATGCTGTGTCGAACACGTTTTGTATAAGCCTCGTTCGCGGGTAAACCCACCCCCGCAAGGGGCAACGCGGGCCAGATAGCGGGTTTACCCGCGAAGAAGGCGCCACGAAGCGAGACAGTTGCTCTTCAGTTCTCTGTTATTGGTATGGGGAGCCTGGGGTTTTTCTTGTATGGTTTCTGCCTGAACGCAAGCAGGACCAAACGCACATGAATCCCCAATCTCCCAGCCTCATTCGGGAAACCTTCCCCGTCGGCCCGCTGCAGTGCAACTGCACTCTGATCGGCGATCCGATCAGCAAGAAGGCAATCGTGGTCGACCCGGGGGGCGATCCGGAAAAGATTCTCGCCCGCCTGCAGGCCCATGGCCTGACTTTGGTGAGCATCATCCACACCCATGCCCACTTCGATCACTTCCTCGCCTCGGGCAAACTCAAGGAACTGACTGGCGCGACCTTGCATCTGCACAAGGACGACCAGCCTTTGTGGGACAACCTTCAGATGCAATGCCAGATGTTCGGCGTGCCCTACACGCCGGTGCCGCCACCGGACCGCTGGTTGGGAGACGACGAGGAACTGGCCTGTGGCTGCGGTGTGGCTTTGCATACGCCGGGACACACACCGGGCTCGATGAGCTTCTGGTTCGCCGATGCCAAGCTGCTGATCGCAGGTGATACGTTGTTCCGCCGGGGAATCGGTCGCACCGATTTGTGGGGTGGGGATCAGCGGGCGATCGTCCGTTCCATCAAGGAGCGGCTCTATCGCCTGGACGAGGAAGCGGTGGTGGTGACCGGCCATGGCCCGGATACTCGTCTTGGCGACGAAATGCGCGAAAATCCTTTCGTGCGGGCGTGAGGTTTCACGGAATTATTCCGCCTCGCTTCGGTCCAAGGCTGGCATAGGGCCATCCACGACCTTTTGCACTTTCGAATTTCTGTAGGAGCTTGTCCATGTTCACCATGCGTCGTCTGATTATCGTCGCTACCGCTGCTGCCCTGATGACCGGCTGTGCCGGCCAGAACCCCTATGACAGCCAGGGCCAGGCGCAGGGCTCCACCGGGATGAGCAAGACCGCCAAGTATGGTGGCCTGGGCGCGCTGGCCGGTGCCATCGCCGGCGCTGCCATCGATCACAACAACCGTGGCAAGGGCGCGCTGATCGGCGCCGCCGCAGTGGGCGCCGCCGCTGCTGGCTATGGTTACTATGCCGACAAACAGGAAGCCGAGCTGCGCGCCAAGATGGCCAATACCGGTGTCGAAGTGCAGCGCCAAGGCGACCAGATCAAGCTGATCATGCCGGGCAACATCACCTTCGCCACCGATTCGGCGAACATCTCCCCAAGCTTCTACTCGCCGCTGAACAACCTGGCCAACTCGTTCAAGCAGTTCAACCAGAACACCATCGAGGTGGTCGGCTTCACCGACAGCACCGGCAGCCGCCAGCACAACATGGACCTGTCCCAGCGTCGCGCCCAGGCCGTCAGCAGCTATCTGACTTCCCAGGGCGTCGACCCGTCCCGCGTCAGCGTGCGCGGCATGGGCCCGGACCAGCCGATCGCCAGCAACGCCGACGCCAATGGCCGTGCGCAGAACCGTCGTGTAGAGGTCAACCTCAAGCCGATTCCGGGTCAGCAGTACGATCAGCAGGGCACAGTCCAGCAGTACCCGTAAGCGTCAGACCCACATGACAGGGGCCGCATAGCGGCCCCTGTTCATTTCAGCGCACGGTACTGGCCTGAATTGCGGTCAAGGCGATGGTGTGGACGATATCGTCTACCTGAGCCCCGCGTGGCAGGTCGTTCACCGGCTTGCGCAACCCTTGCAGCATCGGGCCGAGGCTGACGCAGTCGGCGCTGCGTTGCACGGCCTTGTGCGTGGTGTTGCCGGTGTTCAGGTCCGGGAAGACGAATACTGTCGCCCGCCCGGCCACAGGGCTTGCCGGAGCCAGCTGACGAGCGATTTCGGGGTTGGCGGCGGCGTCGTACTGCAACGGGCCGTCGATCACCAGATCGTGCTCGGCCTGCTGCGCCAGGCGGGTGGCCTCACGTACCTTCTCCACTTCCTCGTCGCTGGCGGCCGAATCGCTGGAGTAGCTGAGCATCGCCACGCGTGGGGCAATGCCGAAGGCCTGGGCCGATTCGGCACTCTGCCTGGCAATCTCGGCCAGTTCCGCAGCGCTGGGGTGCGGGTTCATCACGCAGTCGCCGTAGACCAGCACCTGCTCGGGGAAGAGCATGAAGAACACCGACGACACCAGGCTGCTGCCGGGTGCGGTCTTGATCAATTGCAGGGCAGGGCGGATGGTATTGGCAGTCGAATGGACCAGCCCTGACACCAACCCGTCGACCTCGTCGAGCGCCAGCATCATGGTGCCGATCACCACTGGATCTTCCAGTTGCTGTTCGGCCATGGGAGCGTTGAGATTCCGGCTCTTGCGCAGCTCGACCATGGGCTGGACGTAGCGGCCGCGGATCAACTCCGGATCGAGCACCTCGAGATCCGGTGGCAGGGTGATGCCCTGGGCGCGGGCGACCGCCTGGACGTCCTCGGGCTTGGCCAGCAGCACGCAACGGGCGATGCCCCGCGCCTGGCAGATGGCGGCGGCCTGCACCAGCAGCGGCTCGGCGCCTTCGGGCAGGACGATGCGCTTGTTGGCCTGCTGGGCGCGCTGGATCAACTGGTAGCGGAACACCGCCGGTGACAGGCGCAACTCGCGTGGTGTGCCACAACGCTGATGCAGCCAGGCGGCATCCAGGTGGCTGGCGACGAAGTCGGTGATGAACTCGGCGCGTTCGCGATCATCGACTGGGATTTCGCGGTTGAGTGAGTTGAGGCGATTGGCGGTGTCGTAGGAACCGGTGCTCACCGACAGGATCGGCAGGCCGGCCTGCAGGGCGCCGCGGCACAGTTCCAGGATGCGAGGGTCCGGCTTGCTGTCGCTGGTCAGCAGCAGG
Organism: Pseudomonas guariconensis; assembly: GCF_040822035.1. Taxonomy (NCBI): domain Bacteria; kingdom Pseudomonadati; phylum Pseudomonadota; class Gammaproteobacteria; order Pseudomonadales; family Pseudomonadaceae; genus Pseudomonas; species Pseudomonas guariconensis. Next base: position 901,540 of record NZ_CP162012.1, read on the forward strand.
CCCGCCAGCGGGACCCCATTGATCGCCGCCAGGCTCACCGCGAGGATGATGTCGTCGCGGTCACCCGGCGTCACCACCAACGTGCCCGGCTTGAGCAGCGGCACGGTGTTGGCCACGGTGCGGGCGCAGATGATGATGGTGTTCATGCGCCGCTGCTCGTAGTCGCCGGCATTGAGCACTTGGGCGCCTAGCAGCTCGGCCACATCGCGGGTCCGTGGGGCATTGAGCTCGGCCTGGTAGGGGATGCAGCCGAGCAGGCGGAAGTCATCGCCGCGCAGCAGGGGCGAGTGTTCGCGCAGGCGGGTGGCGAAGTCGGCCATGCTCTCTTCGGTGCGAACCTTGTTCAGGACCACGCCGAGCACCTTCGGATCGCGCGGACCACCGAACAGCTGGGCCTGCAGTTCGACACGGCCGGACAGCTCGCTGAGTACTTCGTTTTCCGGTGCCGACACCAGGATCACCTCGGCGTCCAGGCTCTTGGCCAGGTGCAGGTTGACCCGGGCCGCGTAGCTGGCATGGCGGGTGGGCACCATGCCCTCGACCACCACCACGTCGTTGCCGATGCACGCCTGCTGGTACAGGCGGATGATTTCCTCGAGCAACTCGTCCAACTGGCCATCGCCGAGCATGCGCTCGACCTGGGCCAGGCTCAGGGGTGTGGGCGGGCGGATGCCGTGGGTGCGGGCGACCAGTTCGCTGGAGCGCTCCGGGCCTGTGTCGCCAGGGTGGTGCTGGGCGATCGGCTTGAAGAAGCCGACCTTCAGGCCGCCGCGCTCGAGGGTGCGGACCAGGCCGAGGCTGATGGATGTCAGGCCGACACCAAAATCTGTCGGCGCGATGAAAAATGTCTGCATGCGTGCTTCTCGAAATAAGCGGTGCAAGGGATCAACGGCCAAGGGTATCGCTATCGGTACCCTGGGCGCACCAGCCGCAGGCAAATACCTGGCCGATGCGCCGTTCGCGCTCTTGGGCATCGAGCACCCAGGGCCTGGCCTGCCAGGGCGGTTGGTGGCGCAGGTGCTGGGTATGGCCGCAGGAAAGCTCAACCACCCAGTGGCCGTCTTCGTCCTGGTGAAACCCAGTCACCCGACTGACGGGGCGCTCAATGTCCGAGGGGCGTTCGCAATCGGGCGATGCCTTGGTTACACTTATTCGCTCTACATTCTTTTGCAAAAGGTCTTGCCCCATGCTGATTGCCGCCAACAAGGCTGTCTCCATCGACTATACCCTGACCAACGACGCCGGGGAGGTCATCGACAGTTCCGCCGGCGGTGCTCCGCTGGTGTACCTGCACGGTGCCTCCAACATCATTCCAGGCCTGGAAAAAGCCCTGGAAGGCAAGCAGGCCGGCGACGAACTGAACGTCAGCGTCGAGCCTGAAGAGGCCTACGGCGAGTACCTGGCCGAACTGGTCAGCACCCTCAACCGCAGCCTGTTCGAAGGCGTCGATCAACTGGAAGTGGGCATGCAGTTCCACGCTTCGGCACCGGACGGCCAGATGCAGATCGTCACCATCCGCGACATCGACGGCGACGACATCACTGTCGACGGCAACCACCCGCTGGCCGGCCAGCGCCTGAACTTCAAGGTCAAGGTGGTCAATGTGCGTGACGCCAGCGACGAAGAAATCGCTCACCGCCACATCCACGGTGAAGGTGGCCATCACCACTGATTTTCTGCGCTAAGCTCAGAGAGTCGCCAGGCGCTCGGGCAAGCCGACTTGCCTTCCTTGGGGAAGGTGTGGACGGTTTGGCCGCGCGCCTTTTTAGTGGGCGCCTTTCGCCCCTGCGACAACCGGGAACCTGAGAGGGGAGTCATCATGAGTGCATTTCACGACCTGACGTTGAAGGCGCTGAACGGCGAGGATCTGCCCCTTGCACCGTTCAAGGGCCAGGTGGTGTTGGTGGTCAATGTCGCCTCCAAGTGTGGTTTGACACCGCAATACAAAGCCCTGGAGAACCTGTACCAGGATTACAAGGACAAAGGCTTCAACGTCCTCGGTTTGCCTTGCAACCAGTTCGCCGGGCAAGAGCCGGGCAGCGAGGAGGAAATCCAGGCGTTCTGCAGCCTCAACTACGGCGTGAGCTTCCCGTTGGGGGCCAAGCTCGAAGTCAACGGGCCGCAGCGTCATTCGCTGTACCGCCTGCTGGCGGGTGAGGGGGCTGAATTCCCCGGGGATATCACCTGGAACTTCGAAAAATTCCTGGTCGGCAAGGATGGCCGGGTCCTGGCTCGTTTCGCACCGCGTACCACACCGGATGACCCGACGGTGGTCCAGGCGATCGAGAAGGCGCTGGCCTGAGTCCTATTTGATTCGGGGCTTCAGTCCTGCGAGTCGCCAAACAACGGCGGCCCTACTGCGCAGTCCATTCGCGGGTAAACCCGCTCCCCCAGGGGCTCTGCCAGCCTGAAGGCCGGCGCAGGCCTGTGAGAGCGGGTTTACTCGCGAATGGACCACCGTTTTGAGTCCGACGAGCGATCAGCTGCGCGGTGTGGTCGAGCCTCGCTTGATCGCCAGATCTGTCTTTACAGCCTGAGTGTTCATCATTCCTGCCTGGCGACAAGCACTAGCCAGGTACCCTTCGAACTGCTCGACGATCGCCGGCCAGCCCTGGCGACTGGCGTGCTGGCGGGCATTCAGACGTACCGTGCGCAAGGTTTCCTGCTCTTCCATCAGCCAGCAGGCCGCGTCGATGAACGCCGCCTGGTCGCCCGGCATTGCCAACGCGCCGCTGTGCCCGTGGCGGATGTGCTGGGCGGCCGCTGCTTCGTCATAGGCAACCACCGCCAGGCCCGAGGCGAGGGCCTCGAGAACAACGTTGCCGAAGGTTTCGGTCAGACTCGGAAACAGGAACAAGTCACCGCTGGCATAGTGCTCGGCCAATACCTCGCCCCGTTGGGCGCCACAGAACACGGCATCGGGCAACTGCTGTTCGAGCGTATCGCGCTGGGGGCCGTCGCCGACGATGACTAGGCGCATGCGGCGCTGTGGATAAGCCTTGCGCAAGGCCTCCATGCACGGTGCAAGCAGCCCTAGGTTCTTCTCTGCGGCCAGCCGCCCCACGTGCAGCACGGCAATGTCGTCCGCGCCCAGGCCCCAGCGCTCGCGCAACGCCTGGCTGCGCCGGGCCGGATTGAACAGGCAGGCGTCGACGCCGCGGGCCATGAGCGCCAGGCGCTCGAAACCACGGCGCTCCAGCTCCAGGCGCTGGCTCGCGCTCGGCACCAGGGTGATGGCGGTGCGCCGGTGAAACCAGCGCAGGTAATGAGTGAGCAGGCGCGTCAGCAGGCCCAGGCCGTACTGCCGCGAATATTGTTGGAAATTGGTATGAAAGCCGCTGACCACGGCAACCCCCAACTGCCGCGCCGCACGCAGTGCGCTGAGGCCCAGCGGCCCTTCGGTGGCGATGTAGAGCACGTCCGGGCGGTGCTTGCGCCAGCGGCGCAGCAGTGTGCGCTTGGTGATCTCGCCCCATTGCAGGCCTGGGTAACCCGGCAGTGGCCAGCCCCGGCAGAGCAGCAGATCATCCCCTTCACGCTGCGAGGTGTCGCTGGCCTGTCTTGGGCGCACCAGCTCGACCTGATGACCACGTTGGCGCAGCCCTTCGATGAGGCGTCCGAGGGTATTGGCCACGCCGTTGATCTCGGGTGGAAACGTCTCGCTGACAAGGGTGATACGTAGGGGTGGTCTATTCATGACAAAAAGTTTCCACCCGCCGCGTTGCGGTTCTGTGACGTCATTGTGACGGCCGGGTGACGCCATTTTTTGAAGAGAAAAATGCTTGGAAATTTCCCCTTTGGGGTGCTCAAGAATCCCCCAGGACCAGCCGATGCAGATGTATTCGACACTCGAGGTGCGCTCCGGGAGAGCGGTCATGTTCAACAGCAAACTCAAGAAAGAAATCCAACAGCTGCGCGAGGACCTGATGTCCGTCGAGCAAGTCAAAAGCAGCCTGGACAGCGAGATGTTGGTGCTTCAGCTCGACCCCCACGGGCGCATCGAGTCGGTCAACAGCAACTTCGAAAAGGAGATGCTGTACAGCGCCGGGCAGTTGATTGGGCGCAACATCGAAGAAATCGTGCCGCCTCATGTGAAGGAGCTGGACTTCTATCACCGCATGAAAGGCGCCATCACCCGTGGCGAACACCTCAACGGCGCGTTCCGCCTGCTACGCGGCAACGGCGAGGAAGCCTGGCTGCGCTCGATCCTGCAGCCGGTCAAGAGCAGCGATGGGCGGATCAAGCATTTCAGCATGCATTCGAGCGACTTGACCCGCACCATCGAGGCCTCCCGCGAGCACGAGAGCCTGATCAAGGCCCTGATGCGTTCCACCGCCCTGATCGAGTTCAACCTGCAAGGCGAAGTGCTCACCGCCAACGACCGCTTCCTCAACGCGATGGGTTACACCCTGGAGCAAGTGCGTGGCAAACCACACCGCATGTTCTGCGAACCGGAAGAGGCCAATTCGCCGGCTTACCAGGCGTTCTGGGACAAGCTGCGCCGGGGCGAATTCGTTGCCGACCGTTTCAAGCGTGTCGATGCCCATGGCCGGACCGTGTGGCTGGAAGCTTCCTATAACCCGATCATCGATGCCCATGACGTGCTCTACAAAGTGGTCAAATTCGCCACCGTGATCACCGACCAAGTCAACCAGGAAATCGCCGTCGCCCAGGCTGCAGACATCGCCTACAACACCTCGCTGGGTACCGACGCCAGTGCCCGCAAGGCCACTGAGGTGGTCACCCAGACCGTCGATGTCATGCGCGGTCTGGAAAGCTCCATGCAGGATGCCGCCCAGGGCATCCAGGCGCTGGACACCCAGTCCCGGGTGATCGGCTCGATCATCAAGACCATCAGTGACATTGCCGGGCAGACCAACCTGCTCGCGCTCAACGCCGCCATCGAAGCGGCGCGCGCGGGAGAGCAGGGACGCGGGTTCGCCGTGGTCGCCGACGAAGTGCGCCAGCTCGCCTCGCGCACCAGCACCGCCACCGACGAGATCGCCAAGGTAGTGCAGCAGAACGAACAATTGGCTCAGGCGGCGGTGGACATCATCGACACCAGCAAGCGCCAGGCCGAGCAAGGCCTGACCCTGGCTGCCGAAACCGGCAGCGTGATCGTCGAAATCCAGGACGGGGCGAAGAAGGTGGTGGATGCGGTAGGGCAGTTTTCCAACCAGCTGAATCATTGATGCCCCGCACCGTGGGGCGGGGTTAGCCGCGAAGGGGGCGCAGTACGCCCCCTCGCAAGGTCAGCTGCGCTCGCGTACCCAGAACAAGGTCGCGCCCGCCACGGCGGCTGGCATCATCACCACGTTCACCAGCGGGATCATCAGCGCCAGGTAGGTGATGCCGCCAAAGCCCAGTGACTGCCAGCGCTTTTCGCGCAGCCAAGCGAGCATGTCCTGCCAGCTCATCTTGTTGTTGTCCGCCGGGTAGTCGATGTACTGGATGGCCATCATCCAGACCCCGAAGATCAGCCACAACGGGGCGGCCACCACGTTGACCACCGGGATCAAAGACAGGATGAACAGGCCGATGGCCCGTGGCAGAAAGTAGCCTAGCTTGCGCATTTCACGGCCGAAGGTGCGTGGCACCATGGCGATCAACTCGCCCCAGCTGAATGCGGGGAAGTTATCCTGCCCGCGGACCACCACCTCGACCTTTTCGGCCAGAAACCCATTGAAGGGCGCGGCGATGACGTTGGCCACCAGGGTGAAGGTGAAGAACACCATGAGGATCACCAAGGCGACGAACAGTGGCCACAGAATGTAGGTCAGAAAGCTCAGCCAGCTCGGCAGGGTGGGCATCAGGGTATCGACCCACAGGCTGAACTGATGCCCTGCGAAGTAGATCAGCCCGCCGAACAGCAACAGGTTGACTGTCAGCGGCAGCAGCACGAACAGGCGCAGGCTGGGGCTCATGACCAGTTTCAGCCCTTCGCGCAGGTACTGTGGGCCAGAGAGGACAGGGGCTTGCATCGAGACGCTCCGGATCAGGGGAAAACGCGCTGACCTTACCGAGTTTGAGGCCTCGACGAAAGCCGCCTGGTGCGGGAGCAACGGGCTGTAACAAAAGCGAGGGAAGATTTTCTATCGGTTCGGTCGGGAGATAGAGGCAGCCTATAAGGTGGATTGTCGAAGGATATTTCCTTAATCTCTGCGACCTCGCTACAGTGCGCTCAACTTTTTGGTTTCGGATCTGCGCGTCATAGGCTTCCCCAAGCGCTGCGTAGGTCCCTTTTCATTCCAGCCGGCACTGCCGGTGCCCCGACGCCGGCCCAGCGGCCGTCTCGACAGGAGTTCGACATGTCTGAAGTACGTTATTCGCGCGTCATCATCCTCGGTTCCGGCCCGGCCGGTTACAGCGCAGCGGTCTATGCCGCCCGTGCCAACTTGAAGCCGCTGCTGATCACCGGCATGCAGGCCGGCGGTCAGCTGACCACCACCACCGAAGTCGACAACTGGCCGGGCGACCCCCACGGCCTGACCGGCCCGGCCCTGATGCAGCGCATGCAGGAGCATGCCGAGCGCTTCGAGACCGAGATCGTCTTCGACCACATCAATGCCGTGGACCTGGCCAACAAGCCGTTCACCCTGCGCGGCGACAGCGGCACCTACACCTGCGACGCCCTGATCATCGCCACCGGTGCCAGCGCTCGCTACCTGGGGCTGCCGTCGGAAGAGACTTTCATGGGCAAAGGCGTTTCGGCCTGCGCAACCTGCGACGGTTTCTTCTACCGCAACAAGCCGGTTGCCGTGGTGGGTGGTGGCAACACCGCCGTGGAAGAAGCCCTGTACCTGGCCAACATCGCCAGCAAGGTAACGCTGGTCCACCGCCGCGACACCTTCCGCGCCGAGAAGATTCTGGTCGACAAGCTGCACGCCCGTGTGGCCGAAGGCAAGATCGAGCTCAAGCTCAACGCCACCCTGGATGAAGTGCTCGGTGACGACATGGGGGTGACCGGTGCGCGCCTGAAGAACAACGACGGTAGCAGCGACGAAATCAAGGTCGACGGCGTGTTCATCGCCATTGGCCACACCCCGAACACCTCGCTGTTCGAAGGCCAGCTGACCCTCAAGGACGGCTACCTGGTTGTCAACGGCGGCCGTGAAGGCAACGCTACCGCCACCAACGTCGAAGGCGTGTTCGCGGCTGGCGACGTGGCCGACCACGTCTACCGCCAGGCGATCACCTCCGCCGGTGCCGGCTGCATGGCTGCACTGGACGTGGAGCGTTACCTGGACGGCCTGGCGAACGCTTCGTTCTAAGGATTCGCCAGCGTCCACCGGGGCTTTGGCCCCCTACAAAAAAACCGGCCTGATGGCCGGTTTTTTTGTGTCTTGAAAGAGCCTTACAGGCTAAGGCGCATCGACAGGTCCACCGCCTTCACGTCCTTGGTCATGGCGCCGATGGAAATGTAGTCCACGCCGGTCTCGGCGATCACCCGCAGCGTGCTTTCGTTCACGCCGCCGCTGGCCTCGAGCTTGGCCTTGCCAGCGGTGATGCGCACGGCTTCGCGCATTTCATCGAGGGTGAGTTCATCGAGCATGATGATGTCGGCGCCGGCCGCCAAGGCCTGGCGCAGCTCGTCCAGGCTTTCGACCTCGATTTCCACAGGCTTGCCCGGCGCGATGCGGTGCGCTGCGTTGACGGCCTCGGCCACCCCGCCGCTGGCGGCGATATGGTTTTCCTTGATCAGGAACGCGTCGTACAGGCCGATGCGGTGGTTGTGACAGCCGCCGCAGGTGACTGCGTACTTCTGCGCCAGACGCAGGCCGGGGAGGGTCTTGCGGGTGTCGAGCAGGCGCACCTGGGTGCCCTGTACCAAGTCCGCGAGAAAGCGCGCCCGGGTCGCCACACCCGACAGCATCTGCAGGAAGTTCAGCGCCGTGCGTTCGCCGCTGAGCAGCGAGCGTGCCGGGCCTTCGAGGTGGAACAGCGCCTGGTTGGGCGTGGCCCGATCGCCATCGGACACCTGCCAATGCACCGCGACCCGCGGGTCGAGCTGGCGGAACACCGCATCGACCCAGGCGGTACCGGCGATGGTGCAGTCCTCACGGGTGATGATGGTTGCCTTGGCCAGGCGCTCGGCCGGAATCAGCTGGGCGGTGATGTCGCCACTGCCGATGTCTTCGAGCAGCGCGCGGCGCACGTTGGCTTCGATTTCGGCGGTCAGGTCGGCGAGGCGTAGGTTCGGCATGGTCGGCTCCACAAGCTAGGTGCGGCGATTATAGGGCAGGGGGGCGGCGTGTACAGCGGCAACGGGACTGACCTTTGGTCGGGACGGCTGAGCATTGCGGCGAATGGAGTGTCAGTTGCTGGCGTGTGAAGAACGCTCTAGTAGCTATCGGAATTTTTACCGATAATGCGCCCAGTATTTGGCGTCATGGTTTTGACTGGCATCGCGCCAACGAAAACACCCACAAGGAGTCCGGGATGCAGAAAGAAGGCAAGGTGGTGCCTTTGGCGGTCGCCATCGATCGCGGGGCTCATGCGCCCTCGTGCCTCCCGGTGCCGCTTCTGCAAGTGCGCGACCAGGCTGCATTGCAGCTGCGCCAAGGGCTGCAGGCATTGTTCGACAATGCTGACGACACGCTCTTCGAAATGGCCGACAAGGCTCCTGATCGTTTCGAGCAGAACCTGTACTTCGAAGCCATGCGCGACCTGCGTCTGAAGCGAAAGAGCATCGAGCGCGGCTTTCTCGACACTTTCTATGACCGCTTTGCCCAGGTAGGGCAGGTCGAAGCCTCGGCATTCACCCTTAGCGAGGACCCGCTCGGTTCGGCGCAGTTGGCACGCACCGCCGTCCTCGAAACCATGGTCGCCCGGGTGCTTTCGCGCGATGGTCTTGCTTTGGAACACCTGGCGTTGCGCCTGCAAGCCCTGCTCGGCAACGCCGCGGCGGCGCCGGACAACCCCCTGGGGCCGGACCGTTTGTGCGGTTATTTCCTGGAGGCCGCGCGCAGCCAAGGCGTTACCCGCAGGGTCAAGCTGATCCTGCTCAAGCTGTTCGAACGCTACGTGTTGCGCGACCTCGATCAGTTGTACGATCAAGCCAACCAGTTGCTGGCCGACGCCGGTGTGCTGCCTGAACTCAAGCCGACACCGCGCCGTCGTGCCGACGATCGTCGCCAATCCGTCCAACGCCTGTCAGCCGAGCTGGCGCGCGACGAAGCGCCGGATCTCGATGGCGCAGGCCAGGCGTTCTTCGATTCCGTACAGGCACTGCTGGCCCCGATCCGAGGCCGAATCGCGCCGCGTGTGCAGCAGGTCGCCAGCGCCCAGCCGATCAGCACCGCCGACCTGCTGCGCCTGCTGTCGCATCTTCAGCACTATGTACCGGCCACCTGCGAGGCGGATGACTTCTCGCTTGGCCAGCAGTTGGAGCAGTTGCTGCTGCGGGTGAGCGTGCGCAGCGGCACGCGCCGCCGGATCGACACGGCTGACGAAGACACCCTCAATCTGGTCGGCCTGCTGTTCGACTTCATCCAGGCCGACAACAACTTGCCTGTATCCCTGCGCGGGTTGATCGCTCGCTTGCACATTCCACTGCTCAAGGTCGCCTTGCTCGATAAAGGCCTGTTCAGCCGTGCCAGTCATCCTGCCCGGCGTCTGCTCAACGAGATTGCCGCCGCCGCGATCGGCTGGGAAAGCGGCAGCGAGGGCGTGCGCGACAGCTTGCATCTGCGCGTGGAGCGGGTGATCCAACGCCTGCTCAACGACTTCACTGACGATTCCCGCGTGTTCGCCGATCTGCTCGAGGATTTTCTCGCGTTCAACCAGGAAGAGCGGCGGCGCAACGAACTGCTCGAACAGCGCACCCGTGACGCCGAAGAGGGGCGCGCCCGGGCGCTGCAAGCCCGGCAACGGGTACAGCAGGCACTGAACTTGCGCCTACAAGGTCGGGTGCTGCCGCACGCGGTGGTACACATGCTGGTGCATGGTTGGAGCCAGGTCTTGCTGCTGGCCTGGCTCAAGGAGGGCGAAGACTCCAGCGCCTGGCGCGATGGCCTGGACACAGTCGATGCCCTGCTGGCCAGCATCGCCCCACACCGAGATCCACAGGCGCGGGAGCGCTTGTTGCAACAGGTGCCGGTGCTGCTCAAGAACCTGCGCGACGGATTGGCCGGGGTGGTCACCGAAGCCGCCGCGACCCGGGAGTTCTTCCTGCGACTGGAGCAGTTGCACCTGCGCGCCTTTGCTGGCGGTGACGTTTCATCCACCGACGGCGCGCCTGACCTGGATGAGGTCTTGGTGGCCGAGCAGATCATTCTGGCGGTGGCCGATGAATCGGCCTGTGGTCCGTTGCTGCGTCTGGATGGACAAAGCCCTGAACTGGGACAGGTGCGGCGGCTGCGCATCGGTGCCTGGGTAGAAGTGATGGATGACGATGAGCCCCTGCGCTGCAAGTTGGTGGCGGTGATCGACAGCAGCGACCGCTATGTCTTCGCCAATCGTACCGGCATGAAGGTGCGGGAGTGGAGCTGCGCCGGACTGGTCCAGGCCCTGCGGCGTGGTGAGGTTCGTCTGCTCGACGACGGTCTTTTGTTCGAGCGCGCGCTGGACGCTGTGCTGGAACGATTGCGCAGCCAGCAGACGCGCTGAACAATCATTTACATGCAAGCCTGCCGGACGCGGGGCATACTGGCGGCTCCTCCCTGGCGATTTCAGGAACTGCTCCATGCAATTGGACCGTGCGACTGGCTGGTTCTCCGGCGTCACCCACTGCCCCTCGCCGAATTTCAACGCGCGCCCTGAAGGCGAAGCCATCTCCCTGTTGGTTATCCACAACATCAGCCTGCCTCCGGCCTGTTTCGGCACCGGCAAGGTCCAGCAGTTCTTCCAGAACCGGCTCGATCCCGCCGAGCACCCCTACTTCGAAAGCATCTGCCATTTGACCGTCTCAGCGCACTTGTTCATCGAGCGGGACGGGGCGGTGACCCAGTTCGTCTCTTTGCTGGACCGTGCCTGGCATGCCGGTGTTTCGCGCTTCGGCGAGCGCGAGGGTTGCAACGATTTTTCCATTGGTATCGAGCTGGAGGGCACCGATGATTTGTCCTACACCGACGCCCAGTACCAGACCTTGAAACAACTGACCGAGCAGATTCGCGGCGCGTGGCCTGTGATCGACCTCGGACGTATCTGCGGTCACAGCGACATCGCCCCGGAGCGCAAGACCGACCCGGGCCCGGCTTTCGATTGGTGCCGCTACCGGGCGGCCCTGCAGTGCAGTGAGGACGACGCATGAGCTTTCTAGTGTTGGTGTTGGTGCTCTGGTTCGAGAAGTTCTCGGCCCTGCGCCAGCGGTTGCAGCGTGACGGGTTCTTCATCGGCGAGCTGGTACGTCTGGAGCGCAGCGGCAAGGTGCATCCCTGGTGGACGCTGGCCATCCTGGTGCTGGCGCCCGTAGCGTTGCTGGTGCTGTTGCTGCACGTGCTGGAGCCTGTGGCTTACGGCCTGCTGGCCTTGCCAGTGCACCTGCTGGTGCTGATCTACAGCCTCGGGCGTGGCGACATCAAGGCATCCCTGGGGCCGTTTCGAGATGCCTGGCGCCGGGCCGATGACCAAGCCGCGCTGCATGTGGCCGAGCGGGATCTGGGCCTGGCCGCCCACGATGCCCCTAGCTTGTTGGTGCGGGTGCAGGGGCATTTGCTGTGGCAGGCCTACCAGAGCTTTTTCGCGGTGATCTTCTGGTACTTCCTGCTCGGCCCGGGCGCGGCCTTGGCCTATCGGCTGCTGGCGCTGAGTGTAGAGAACAGCCGCCAACCGGCACTCAAGGAGCGCGCCGAGCAGCTGCGCCATGCCCTGGACTGGTTGCCGGTGCGGGTGCTGGCCCTGAGCTTTGCCCTGGTAGGCAACTTTGTCGCCGTGGTGCGGGTGATGCTGCATGAACTGCTCAACTGGCACATCAGTGCGGGGCATCTGGTGGCGCGGGTCGGACGCGTGGCGGACAGCGCGCCTGAGGAAGAAGACACCCAGCGGGGGCTCGGTCGTCTGGACAGCCTCTGGGAGCTGCTGCTGCGTTGCGCGGTGCTGTGGTATGCCTGCTTTGCGCTGTGGACGGTATTGGTCTGAGTGCGTGCTTCGGCTTGTCGGCCTGGTATCGAGCGAGCCAGGCCTACGCAAGCAGCGCTTAACCTTAAATTACAAACCTTGGGTTCGATCTGCGTTATACAAGTCCCCTGGCCGTTAATGGCCTTGTGCTACCTCGCAGAATAAAAAGAATCCAAGGAGATGCGCATGAAGCGTTTGCTCTATCCGGCCATCGCCCTGATGGACCGGCTGAGCTTCGGCTTGAAGTTCAGCTTGATCAGCACTTTGTTCTTCGTCCCCATGCTGGTCACCAGCTTCTACCTGGTGCGCGACGTCTACGACGAATTCCACGCCACCGGCGTCGAGCTGCAGGGCTTGGGGCCCCTGGCTGGCGCCCTGACCCTGCGTAGCGATCTGGAAACCCTGGGCAACCTGTTGCAGATCAACGCCCTGTTGGGCCAGTCGGGACAGGCCGGCGACGTGGAGCAGCGTATCGGCGCCCTTGAGGACAAGGTCGCCGCGGGGCTTGAGGCGATACCCACGAGCGACCCGCAGCTACAGGCCCGACGAGAAGAGCTGAGCGAAATCTTCACCCGCGCGCGCAACGAGTCCTCCCTGCAAAGCAAGGCGGCTCTGTTCGACAAGCTGTTGGTTCAGGCCCAGGTCCTGACCAAACAGGTGGCCAGTCAATCCGGGCTGGACCAGGACCACCAGGCCTCGGTGCGGCATCTGAGCGAGCTGCTGGGCAGTGCCACCGGTCAGGTAACCCAGACCCTGGGCGAAGGGCGGGCATTGGGGGCCATGGCGTTGGGCCGTGGCTTCATCGATTCGGCCGGCAGTGCCCGTTTCGAAGACTTGTTGCAACGCTTGGAGCGGCTGTCTGCCGACTACGGCATTCGCCTGGACGACGCACTGGCCGCTGACCCGCGCGCAAGGACCGACTTGGCCGCGCTGGCCGAAGCCAGCCAGGCAACGGTGAAACAGGCCGCGACCTTGTTCGAAGACCGTGTGGTGATGGCCGAAACCCTGGACGCGCCATGGCTTGGGTTCTATCAGCAGGTCAGCGACCTGATGGTGCAGACCTACCGCCTCAACGACGCCATCCTCTCCCACCTTCAGGTGCAACTGCAGGATCGCCTGGACGAGCACCGCCTGCGCATGATCGCGCTGGTCGCCGCGCTGCTGGCGGTATTTGCCCTGATCATCTATCTGGACAGCGGCTTCTATGTGTCCATCCGCCAAACCTTGGGCAATCTGGGCGCGGCCATGGACAAGGTCGCAGCCGGCGACATGACCGTGAGTTTCAAGGCCCACAGCCGCGACGAGCTCGGCGAGCTGGGCCAAGGCTTCAACCAAACGGTGTTGCGCATTCGCGAGCTGATCGATCAGGTGGGGCGGACTGTCTCGACGGTCGAGGAGCAAGCCGGGCAGGTGCTGGAGGTGTCGGTGCGCAGCAACCAGGCGGTCAGTGGCCAGCGTGAGCAGATCGAACAAGTGGCCACCGCCATGAACCAGATGAGCGCCACCTCCCAGGAGGTCGCCCGCAGTGCAGCCCTGGCCGCCGAAGGCGCGCAACAGGTCAATCGCGAGAGCGCCACCGGCCGTGGCCTGGTGGAAAACCAGCAGGACAGCATCACCCGCCTGGCCGGGGAGATTGACCAGAGCGTGGTTGCGGTCAACCAGCTGGCCGGTGACAGCCGGGCCATCGGCCGGGTGCTGGAGGTGATCCGCAGCATCGCCGAGCAGACCAACCTGCTGGCGCTCAACGCCGCCATCGAGGCGGCTCGGGCCGGCGAGCAGGGCAGGGGCTTTGCCGTGGTGGCCGATGAGGTACGCACCCTGGCGCGCCGCACCCAGGACTCCACCGAGGAGATCGCCCAGATGATCCAGCGCCTGCAGGCGGGCGTCGACGCGGCGGTCACGGCCATGGGCAGCAGCCACCAGATGGCGGCGGGGACGGTGGACGAAGCACGTCAGGTGCAACAGGCGCTGGGCAACATCCTTGGTGCGGTGGGCGGCATCGTCGCGCAGAACCAGCAGATCGCCGCGGCCGTCGAGCAGCAGACCGCGGTGGCCCATGACATCGACCTGAATATCGTGGCAATCAACCGCGCTGCCCAGGACACCACCCAAGGCGCCTGCCAGACCGAACAGGCCAGCCGGGCGTTGTCGAACCAGGTGGACGAGCTCAAGCGACTGATCGGCGCGTTCCGCGTCTAGGCTGATTCGTGGCGACTTCTTCGCGGGTTTACCCGCGGATGGGCCTGCGATGGCTTACCAGCCGAACAGCTCACAGGCATTGCGGCTGCTGATCTGAGCCAGGCGCTCGGCGTCTATGCCCATCACCTCGGCCAGTGCGTGGGCGATTTCCGGGAGATGTTCCGGGCTGTTGCGTTCTCCGGGGAACATCACCGGTGCCATGTCCGGGGCGTCGGTCTCAAGCACCACGCTTTCCAGCGGCAACCGGGGCAAGGTCTTGCGCAGGCGCAGGGCTTGAGGCCAGGTGGCCGCGCCGCCCAGGCCCAGCCTGAAGCCGAGCTTGATGTATTCGCGCGCTTCTTCATAGCTGCCGGCGAAGGCGTGGATGATACCGGCGCGCGCAGGCTTATAGCGCTTGAGGGTGGCGATCACCTGGGCATGGCTGCGGCGTACGTGCAGCAGGGCGGGCAGGTCGAAGTCGCAGGCCAGTTGCAACTGCGCCTCGAACAACGCTTGCTGGCGTTCCTTGTCCAGTTCCGGCAGGTAATAGTCCAGGCCGAACTCACCCACCGCACACAGACGCGGGTCGCCGCGCAGACGTTCGAGCCAGGCGCGCAGTTGTGCCAGGTGCTCGGGGCGGTGCTGGTCGAGGTACACCGGATGCAGGCCCAAGGCCGCGAACAGCCGCTGTTCGCCACAGACCAGATCCCACACCCGTTGCCAATTGGCCTGATACACCCCCAGCACCACCATGCGCTCCACGCCTCGAGCCGCCGCGTTGGTCAGCAGGCGGTCGCGGTCGGCGTCGAAGTCGGGGAAGTCCAGATGGGTATGGGTGTCGATCAGGCGCATGGTCAGCCTGCGTTGATGCGTTGCTTGAAGGTCCGGGCTATCGCATGCACGCCGGGTTCGTAGCGCTTGTCCTCGATCGCGGCCAGGGCCAGTTCCAAGGCGGTGGCCGCGATCAGGCCGTGCTGCTGGGCCATGGCATTGACCGGCAAGGGCAGGAAGTCCAGCAACTGGTTGTCGCCGAAAGTACCCAGTTGCAGCTGGCGCGAGTCGGCCGGGCGCGTCTGCAGGGTATCGAACACGCCCTGGAGCAACACGTAGGAGGTGGTCACCAAGGCGTCGGGCAGGCCGCCGAAGTCCTCGATCAGTTGCTGCATCAGGCGCTGGCCACACTCGCGGCTGAAGGCTTCGCCCTGGTAGCGGCGCACCTGGCCGGTGAACGGTTGCAGGGCTTCGTCGAAACCGCCAGCACGGGCCTGGCTGACCGACAGCTCCGGGCGTGCGCCGATCAGGGCGATGGTGTCTGGGCGGGTATCCAGAAGGCTTTGGGACAGCTGGCGGCTGGCGTCGCGGTCGTCGCTGATCACTGAGCAGAAGTATTCCGGTGCCATCCGCCGGTCGATGGCGATGACCGGTAGGCCTTTGTCCTGCAGCTCACGATAGCTTTCGTCATCAGGCGGCAGGCAACTGGCGACGAACAGCGCATCGCAACGACGGGCGCGGAACAGCTGCTGCAACTGGCGTTCGCTGTCGGGCTGGTCATCGCTGCTGGCGATCAGCAACTGGTAGCCGCGGGCGCGGGCACCCTGTTCGAGTTGCTTGGCAATGCGGGCGTAGCTGGGGTTCTCCAGATCCGGGAGAATGAAGCCCAGGGTGCGGGTGTGCCGGCTGCGCAGGCCGGCGGCCTGGGGGTTGGGCGTGAAGCCGTGGGCCTCGACCACCGCACGCACGCGCTCGACGGTGCTGTTGCTGATGCGCTGTTGTTCGGCCTTGCCATTGATGACGTAGCTGGCGGTGGTCACGGACACACCGGCCAGACGGGCGATATCGCTGAGTTTCACCGAATTTTCCTTGTTATTACCGGGGCTGCCTGCGAGGCCGGACCGGGTAGTTTCACCTGGCGCCGGGGCCTTGGGCAGGCGACCATTGTCGCAATTGTCCGACAGGATGGGGCTTTTTCGTCGGAAGATTATCGAGTAACGTGGCCACCTGGTCAGGTTAAACGATTCAGCAGGCAAATTTTCTGCCCCGTGTACCGTCTGCGCAAGACCGTTGAACAGACCCGATTCGTGGAATTCACAACAATACCTCAGGTCCCCGCCCCGGGGGCTGCAAAAGGAGAAGGTCATGCTGGAGCTCGCTCAGGAGCAGATCGCTATGGACCAGGTGGCTGCCGACAAGGCCGAGGCGCTGCGCCTTCTGGCCGATCGGCTGGTCGCCGATGGCCTGGTCGCCGAAGGTTACCTGCAAGGGCTCCTGGACCGCGAGGCGCAAGGCTCGACATTCCTTGGCCAGGGTATCGCCATCCCCCACGGCACGCCGCAGACCCGCGACCAAGTCTTCGCCACCGGCGTGCGCCTGTTGCAGTTTCCCGAGGGGGTGGACTGGGGGGACGGTCAGATCGTCTACCTGGCCATCGGCATTGCCGCCCGGTCCGACGAGCACCTGCGCCTGCTGCAATTGCTGACCCGTGCCCTGGGCGAGACCGACCTGGCCGAGGCCCTGCGCCGTGCCTCCAGCGCTGAGGCGTTGCTCAAGCTGTTGCAAGGCGCACCCCAGGCCCTGGCGCTGGACGCGCAACTGGTGGGGCTGGGCCTGGCCGCCGAAGACTTCGACGAGCTGGCCTGGCGTGGCGCGCGGCTGCTGCAACGTGCCGGCTGCGTCGATGCCGGGTTTGCCAACGTGCTGCAACAGGCCGAGCCGCTGCCCCTGGGTGAGGGATTGTGGTGGCTGCACAGCGAGCGCCTTGTGCGTCAGCCAGGCCTGGCCTTCGTCACGCCGCAGCAACCGCTGCGCTACCGTGGCCAGCCGCTCAACGGCCTGTTCTGTCTGGCGAGCCTGGGTGTCGCTCATCAAGCTTTGCTCGAGCGCCTGTGTGAAGTGCTGATCGAAGGCCGTGGGCAAATGCTCTACCAAGCGCCCAACAGCCGCGCCGTGCTGCAGGTGCTCGGTGGAGAGGCCCCGGCCGATTGGCCGAGCGTTTGCGTGGTGCTGGCCAATCCCCACGGTTTGCATGCGCGCCCAGCCAAGGTGCTGGCCCAGCTGGCCAAAGGTTTCGAGGGCGAGTTGCGTGTCCGCCTGCAGGACAGCGTCGAGCCGGCAGTGTCGCTCAAGAGCCTGAGCAAGCTGCTCAGCCTTGGGGCCCGGCGCGGCCAGACGCTGGAGCTCATCGCCGAACCCAGTATTGCCAACGATGCCCTGCCGGTCTTGCTGGCGGCCATCGAGCAAGGCCTGGGCGAGGTGGTGGAAGCGCTGCCTGAAACGGCCTCGCCAAGTGTCCAAGAGCCTGTGCAGACGCTCCAGGCGCCGGCGGCCGGAAGCGTCGTGCAGGGTGTCGGCGCTGCGCCGGGCATCGCCAGTGGCCCGGCTTTTGTGCAGGTAGAGCGCCAGATCGACTACCCGCTACGCGGCGAGTCGCCTGCCCAAGAGCGGCATAAGCTGCGCGATGCGCTGGCGGTGGTGAATGCCGAGCTGCAGGCCCTGGTGGAGCGTAGTGACCCCACGATCGGCGAGATATTCGTCACCCACCAGGAAATGCTCGCCGACCCGGGCCTGAGCGATGAAGTCGAGCAGCGCCTGGCCCAAGGCGAGAGCGCGGCGGCTGCCTGGATGGCGGTGATCGACGGCGCGGCGCGTCAGCAGGAGGCGTTGCACGACACCCTGCTGGCCGAGCGTGCTGCGGATCTGCGTGATATCGGCCGGCGAGTGCTGGCGCAACTGTGCGGTGTCCAGGACATCGTCGAACCTGAGCAGCCCTACGTGCTGGTGATGGCCGAGGTGGGCCCGTCGGATGTGGCCCGCCTGGACCCGGCCCGGGTCGCCGGTATTGTCACTGCCCAAGGCGGTGCCACGGCCCACAGCGCAATCGTTGCCCGCGCGCTGGGCATTCCGGCGGTGGTGGGGGCTGGTGCCGCCATTCTGTTGCTGGAGCCCGGCACGCCATTGTTGCTCGATGGCCAGCGTGGCCGGGTCAGCGTGGCGCCGGCGGCCGATGACCTGCAGCGGGCCCTGGCCGAGCGCGACCTGCGCGAGCAACGCCTGCAGGCCGCCTGGGCCAAGCGTCACGAGCCGGCGGTGACCCGCGATGGCCATGCGGTCGAAGTGTTCGCCAACATCGGCGAGAGCACGGGGATCGACAAGGTGGTGGAGCAGGGCGCCGAAGGCGTCGGCCTGCTGCGCACCGAACTGATCTTCATGGCCCACCCCCAGGCACCTGATATCGCCACCCAGGAGGTTGAATACCGCCGCGTGCTCGATGGCCTGGGCGGGCGGCCCCTGGTGGTGCGCACGCTGGATGTGGGGGGCGACAAACCGCTGCCGTACTGGCCGATCGACGCCGAGGAGAATCCCTTCCTGGGGGTTCGCGGCGTGCGCCTGACCCTGCAGCGTCCCCAGATAATGGAAGCCCAGCTGCGCGCCTTGCTGCAGGCAGCCGATGACCGCCCCCTGCGCATCATGTTCCCGATGGTCGGACAGGTGCATGAATGGCGTGAGGCCAAGGCCATGGTCGATCGCCTGCGTGCGCAAATCCCGGTGGCTGACCTGCAAGTGGGCATCATGGTCGAGGTGCCGTCAGCGGCGCTGCTGGCACCGCAACTGGCGCGCGAAGTGGATTTCTTCAGTATCGGCACCAACGACCTGACCCAGTACACCCTGGCCATCGACCGTGGCCACCCGAGCCTTTCGGCCCAGGCCGACGGCCTGCACCCGGCGGTGCTGCAACTGATCGACGTGACCGTACGCGCCGCCCACGCCCAAGGCAAATGGGTGGGTGTGTGCGGCGAGCTGGCGGCGGACCCGCAGGCGGTCGCGGTGCTGCTGGGCCTGGATGTGGACGAGCTGAGCGTCGCGGCCCGCAGCATTGCCGAAGTCAAGGCGCTGGTCCGCCAGGCCGATCACCAGACGGCACGCGCCCTGGCGCGCGAGGCCTTGCAACAAGACAGCGCCGCGGCGGTCCGGGCGCTGGTGGAGCGTTATTGAAATGGCCAAGATCCTCACCCTTACCCTGAACCCGGCGCTCGACATCACCGTCAGCCTGGACACCCTGCGCCCCGGCCATGTCAATCGCAGCCACAGCCAGCACAGCCATGCCGCGGGCAAGGGGCTGAACGTTGCCCAGGTCCTGGCCGACCTGGGCCACAGCGTGACTGTGGGCGGCTTTCTGGGGCGCGACAATATCGAGCCGTTCGAGGCGCTGATCGCCTGGCGCGGCTTTGCCGACTGCTTTGTCCGGGTGCCGGGCGAGACCCGTAGCAACATCAAGCTGGTCGAGGCCGATGGCCGGGTCACCGATATCAACGGTCAAGGGCCGGAAGTTGACGAGGCGGCCCGTGTTGCCCTGCTTCGTCGCTTGGAACAGGTGGCGGCGGGGCACGATGCTGTGGTGGTGGCCGGCAGTCTGCCCCGAGGTGTCGATGCGCAGTGGTTCCATCAGCTACTGCTGCAACTGAAGCAGCAGGGTTTGAAGATTGCCCTGGACACCAGCGGCGAAGCCTTGCGTGTCGGCCTGCAGGTCGGGCCCTGGCTGGTCAAGCCCAACACCGAGGAACTGGGCGAGGCGCTCGGCGCCAAGGTGGACACTGCGCAAGCCCAGCGCCTGGCTGCCGAGCGGCTGCTGGCCAGCGGCGTCGAGCACGTGGTGGTGTCCCAAGGCGAGCAGGGCCTGAGCTGGTTTGCCCAAGATCGGCCACCCCTGCATGGGCGACCGCCGAAGGTGCAGGTGGCAAGCACTGTCGGCGCCGGTGATTCGTTGGTCGCGGGCATGGTCCATGGCCTGCTGCTGGATGAGCCGCGCGAGCACACGCTACGCCGGGCCACGGCCATCGCCGCTCAGGCGGTCACTCAGGTCGGCTTTGGGATTCGCGATCGCGAACAGCTGGCGCGCCTGGAAAACGCTGTGCAACTGACAGAACAACAAGAGGGTTGCCGATGAACATCGCCATCATCACCGCCTGCCCCAACGGCCAGGTGTCCAGCGTTCTGAGCGCGCGCTTGCTGGCGGCTGCCGCCCGGCAACGCGGCTGGAACCCCTTGGTCGAGGTGCAGGATGTCGAACGTGCCGAGGGGCGCTTGAGTCCGGCGCAGATCGCCGAGGCCGACTGGGTACTGGTGGTCAGCATTGGCCCTGTGGATCTGGAGCGCTTCGTCGGCAAGCGGGTCTATCGCAGCACACCGGCCCAGGCCCTGGCCGATCGGGAGCGTTTCCTGGATGAGGCGGCGGCCCAGGCCCAAGTGCTGGAGGCGCAGACGCCTGCGGTGCCCACGGCGAACGGTACGCTGCCGAGGGTCGTTGCTGTCACTGCCTGCCCCACCGGTGTGGCCCACACCTTCATGGCCGCCGAAGCGTTGCAACAGGCAGCCAAGGACTTGGGCTATCAATTGACGGTGGAAACCCAAGGCTCGGTAGGGGCGCGCAATCCGCTCTCAGCCGAGGCCATCGCCGACGCCGATGTGGTATTGCTGGCCGCCGACATCGAAGTGCCCACGGCGCGCTTTGCCGGCAAACGCATCTACCGCTGCGGTACTGGCATCGCGTTGAAGCAGGCGCGCACCATCCTCGACAAGGCCCTGGCCGAAGGCAAGGTCGAGGTAGGGGTGGAGGCTGCCGCAGAGACCGTGAAGAAAAGCGAGAAGAGCGGCGTCTACAAACACCTGCTTACCGGCGTGTCGTTCATGCTGCCGATGGTGGTGGCCGGTGGCCTGTTGATCGCCTTGTCGTTCGTCTTCGGCATCGAGGCCTACAAGGAGCCTGGCACCTTGCCAGCGGCCTTGATGCAGATCGGCGGCGAGGCGGCATTCAAGCTGATGGTGCCGCTGCTGGCCGGCTATATCGCCTGGTCCATCGCCGACCGCCCCGGGCTGGCGCCGGGCATGATCGGTGGTCTGCTTGCCAGCACATTGGGGGCGGGCTTCATCGGCGGCATCATCGCAGGCTTCCTGGCCGGCTACAGCGCCAAGGCCATCAGCCGCTGGGCGCGTCTGCCGAGCAGCCTCGAGGCGCTCAAGCCGATCCTGATCATTCCGCTATTGGCCAGTCTGTTCACCGGTTTGGTGATGATCTACGTGGTCGGCCAGCCAGTAGCGGCGATGCTCGAAGGCCTGACGCGCTTTCTCGACAGCATGGGCACCTCCAACGCCATTCTGCTTGGGCTGTTGCTGGGCGGCATGATGTGCGTGGATCTGGGCGGTCCGATCAACAAGGCGGCCTACGCCTTCTCGGTGGGGCTGCTGGCCTCGTCCAGCTATGCACCGATGGCGGCGACCATGGCCGCCGGGATGGTGCCGCCGATCGGCCTGGGCATCGCCAGCTTCCTGGCCCGGCGCAAGTTCGCCCAGAGCGAGCGCGAGGCGGGCAAGGCGGCATTGGCCCTGGGGCTGTGCTTCATCTCCGAGGGCGCGATTCCGTTTGCCGCCAAGGACCCGCTGCGGGTGATCCCGGCCAGTGTCGCGGGCGGCGCGCTGACCGGGGCGCTGTCGATGTACTTTGGCTGCAAGCTGATGGCGCCCCATGGCGGGCTGTTCGTGCTGCTGATCCCCAACGCGATCAACCATGCGTTGCTTTACCTGCTGGCGATCCTGGCGGGCAGCCTGCTGACGGCGGTGGTGTATGCACTGATCAAGAAGGGCGAGCGTGTGGAATTGGCGGTGGCGCCGGCAAAGGGCTGAAGAAAGCGAGCCTGAGGTCGTAGCGCAGCCCCAGGCGATTCAGCGGCGGTGTTTCTGGCGCAACGGCGTCAGCAGTTCACCCAGCCCGTTGTGGTCGATCTCATGCATCAAAGCCAGCAGTCCACCCAACTCGCCAGGCGGGAAGCCCTTGCGGGCGAACCATGCCAGATAGTCGCCGGGCAGGTCGGCGATCAGGCGACCTTGGTACTTGCCAAAGGGCATGGTGCGGGTGACCAGCAGCTGCAGGGTTTCAGGTTTCATCGCCAGCCCTTACCGAACAAAGCGCCGACCATACTGCAAACTGCACGAACACCCAAGCGGCGATCATGCAGAACGCCGCCCAAGGTGTTGCTCCACGGTTTCGTAACTCATTGAATTAACGAAGAATTATCCTTTTGGTCGATTTGGCACGATGCCTGCTCCATTCCAAGTGACTATCACCTGCCAAGGAGTTCGCGCCATGAGTCATCCAAACAACGACGTGATCGATGTGCTCAACGACCTGATCGAGTACAGCAAGGACGGCGAAAAGGGGTTCAAAGAGTCGGCCGAAGACGTCAAGAATACCGAGTTGAAGGCATTCTTCGTGCAACGCGCCGGTGAATGCGCCAGCGCTGCCGCCGAGCTGCAGAGCGAGGTGCGTCGTCTGGGCGGCGACCCGGAAACCTCTACAAGCCTCAGTGGCGACCTGCATCGGGGCTGGGTCAACTTGAAGTCCATGCTGACCGGCAAGAGCGAGGAAGCGGTGCTCAACGAGGTCGAGCGCGGCGAGGACTTCGCGCTCAAGGCCTACAAGGACGCCCGCGAGAAACTGGTCAAGCTCGGCCGCAGCGCCAGCGACCAGACCTACGCGTTGGTAGAGAAGCAGCTGCAAGGTGTGCAGCGTAACCATGACCAGGTCAAAGCGCTGCGCGACGCCGCGCGCGCTCGGTCCTAAAGCTCCGGGCCCTCGACACGGTTGCGGCCGTTGGCCTTGGCCCTGTAGAGCGCCTCGTCCGCGCTGCCCAGCAGGCCCGTCAGGTCCTGCTGGGTGCCAGGGACGTGCACGCCGATACCAATGCTGACGGTCACCGGTCGTTCGTCGCCTGCGAAAGTCGGTAGCGCCTCGACCTGGGCGCGGATGCGCTCGGCGAGCAGGCGCGCACCGGCCAAATCCGTCTCCGGCAGCACCACCTGAAATTCCTCCCCACCATACCGCGCCGCCAGATCCGCCGGGCGGCGAATACAGTGTTCGAGCGTATGGGCGACTTCACGCAGCGCATGATCGCCCCCGGCATGGCCGTGGCGCTGGTTGAACGCTTTGAAGTGATCCACATCCACCATGAGAATGGCCAGCGGCTGACGATTGCGCTGGGCCCGCGCCCATTCCTGTCGCAGCACCTGATCGAGATGCCGGCGATTGGCCAAGCCTGTGAGGCTGTCGGTGGCCGCCAGAGTCGCCAGGCATTGTTCGGCTTCGTGACGACGGCGCAATTCGCGGCCTAGCAGTAAGGTCAGCCAAAGAATGCCGATGCACAGCATGCCGGTCGCTACGCTGACCAGGATCGCAGTGCGTCGCCAGGACTGAAACACCTCTTCGGCCGAGTCCACCACCAGAACGATCAACGGCAGGTCAGCGACCCGGGCGAACGTATAGATATGCGGCGTGCCGGCCGACCCGGAGCGCGCGGTGAAACTGCCGCTGCGTTCGCTGAGGATGCGCTGGAAATTGGGCCGTTCGCGGTAATTGCTGCCGATCATCGGGTCTTGCGCCCGGGAGGGCTGGCGGGCCAGTAACTGCCCTTCGGTGTTAAGCAGGTTGATGCTGCTGTCGTTGCCGATGTCCAGGCGTTCGAACAGCTCGCTGAAATAGGACAGGCGCAGGGCACCGGAGGCGATGCCGGCGAATTCGCCATCAGGGCCGGAAATGCGCCGGCTGAAACTGATGCACCAATCCAGATCCCCCAGACGCGCTTTGAACGGCGGGCTGATGAACAACCCAAGGCCCGGGCGGTCGCGATGGGCCTTGAAGGCAACGCTGTCGCTCAGATCTCCTTGCCTTGGCGGCATGCTGAGCGAGTCACCGAGCACCTTGCCCTGGGCATCGACCCAGAGGATATCGCCCCGTACGGGGGCGGCGAAGGTCTGGTTGAAGAGGATTTGTTGGCGCAGCTCAGGCGAGGTATCCAGCAGTTCAGGGTGCTTCACCGCCCAGATCAGGCCGTGCAGGGTCTGGTCGTAGAGTTCGACGTTGCGCAGGATATCGCTTTCGATGAGCTGGACGATGTTACTGGAGGAACGTTTGGCCGATTGTTCGACACTGTCGCGTTCGCGGCTCAGCAGGTAGCTGACGATCGCCACGATGGCGAGCACGGCAAGGCAACTGCCCAGGTTGAGGATCAGTTCGGGGTGCGACCTGTACAGGGTAAAGCGCGATGATCGGGTGGGCATGTTCGCTACTGCACAGGCGGGGCCATTATGCGGCGGCGGTATTCTAGGGAAGCCAGGATTGTCGGACAAGATTCGTTCGACGGAAAAACGAGGCCGGCCGCTGTACGGCCTATCGCAGGCCTGGCCCGCTCCCACAGAGGCTACGGTGTCCTCTGCAGGTGCGGGCTTGCGCGGCGAACGAGGGCCAAGCCCTCGCAGGTCTTTAGGTCAGAAGATGTTCAACGGATAGTCGACGATCACCCGGACTTCATCGTTGTCGCTGTTGCCATCGATGGCGGCATAGCCCTGGCTGCCGCGATGGCTGGCGTAGCGCAACAGCACCGACAGGTCCTTGAGGCTGCCTTCCTGAAAGACGTACTTCACGTCCAGGTCGCGTTCCCAGTGCATGGCGTTCTTGCCTTCGGGATTGTAGTAGGCGTAGTGGGTGGTGTCCTGGTCGGCCTTGGTCAGGTCCGCTTCACCGCGCGAGTACGACAGCGAGGTGCTCAGGCCGGGCATGCCGAGGCCGGTGAAGTCATAGTCGTACTGCAGTTTCCAGGACCGCTCGTTGGGCGCGTTGAAGTCCGAATACATGCGCGAGTTGTCCAGGTACACGCTGTCGCCCAGGTTGATGTAGTCGAACGGCGTGTTGCCGTTCACGCGCTGGTAGGCGGCCGTGATGCTGTGGTAGCCGGCATTGACTGTGAAATGCAGGCTGTAGGTGTTGTTGTCGATGTTGCCCAGCAGTGCCTGGCCGGTGTCCTGGGTGTGATAGAAATGCAGGCCCGGGTTGAGGCTGACCAAGTCGTTGACCACATAGGTGTAGTCGAAGTCGACGTAGTACTGGTTCCAGATGTCCTTCAGTTCGGCGGCATAGAGATTGGTGGTGACGTTCTCGGTACCGCTCCAGGACAGCCCGGCCCAGGTCAGGTGGTCACTTTTGCTTCCATCATCCAGGCTGCCGTAGTAGGTATCGATGCGGCGATGCCCGCTCTGGTTGTACGGCTTGGTGAAGCTGGCCTGGCCACCTTCGAGCAGCAGGCCGTCGATGCTGGTGTTGGTCAGGCTCACGCCGCGGAAGGTCTGCGGCAGCATGCGCGACTCGCCACCGGCGATCACCGGGTTGGTGAGGAACAGGTCACCGGCCTTGAGCTCGGTGTCGAAGGCCTTGAACTTGACCGCCGCGCCTGCAGTGGAGAACGAATGCGGGGCTGCCCCCGGTTCGCCATCGTCTTGTACGTGTTTGGGCAGGATACTGGTGCCGGAGTGGCCGCCACCGCCGTCGAGCTTCAGGCCCAGCATGGCATGGGCATCGACACCGACGCCGATCACGCCGGGGGTATAGCCGGACTCGAAACGCGCAACGAAGCCTTGGCCCCATTCACGCAGGTCGCGCTCTGCGGGGTTGAGGTTGTTGCGATTGAAGTAGGCATTGCGAAAATGCAGGTTCAGGGAAGAACCTTCGATGAATCCATCAGCCTTGTCTTCATCGGCCTGGACAGCGAACGGCATCGTTGCAGTCAATGCAACGAACAGCGGGGTAAAACGAAACGCGGAAGGCACCGGTACGAGCTCCTTTGATCTGGCGGTGGGGTCGTTGTTGTTTTGGGGAATGCAAGTTTCTTGTTATGTACGCAACAGCCTGGCTGATAGTTTTGGCACATAAAAAAAGCCGCTGATCGGCAGCGGCTTTGAAAGGCTAACATATTGGCGCACGGGGCGCCCGTGTGAGAGCCAAGGGAAAAAACAGGAGCGGAAAACAGTCGATCAGCTATCGGCACTGTCGTCGGCGACGGCCTTGGAAGCGGTCTGCTGTACGTCTTTAGCAGCATCTGCCTTCTGCGCGGCATAGGCTTCGCGAGCCTGTTGATGGACAACTGCAAGTTCTGCGTTACGGGCAGCGAAGGCCGGCGATTCTTCAGCCATGGCCAGAGGCGACAACAACAGGGAAGACAGAATGAAAACGCTGGCAACACCCATACTGTTGGACATTTAAAACAACCTTCTTGCGATGCAAGTGTTAACGAGGACAGGCATAAGTTAGTCCCTTCAACCATGTAGAAACAGGCTGAAGTTGGATAAGCACTGTTACGCAAAAAGTAATGATTGGCGGCGAAAACGCTAGGATCCAACGCGCAAACCAGCGTCCTTGAGCGTCCGGCAGGCAAAATGCCGAAGGTGTTGCCGCCCTGCGCGCTGCAAACGAAAAAGCGCCCCCTGCTGTCCATCAAGGCTGACAGCCCCATCGGTTTCAGTTGGTTGGTGGCCAATTGCCAATATGCTGCTCTGGATCAATGTTTTGTCAGTCATTGGCCCTAGAGTCGAACGCCCTGCCGATTTTCCCCACAACAACAACGAGTGCCTCCGATGAAGTGCAATTTGCCTGTTACCGGTCGCCAAGTGGATTACCCCGGCGATGCCAACATCCTGTCCACCACCGATCTGGACAGCCGGATCACCTATGCCAACGACGATTTCGTGCGAATCAGTGGGTTCACTCGCGATGAATTGTTGGGCCATGCGCACCATATCGTGCGCCACCCGGACATGCCGCCCGAGGCGTTCGAACAGATGTGGGGGGCGCTCAAGGCTGGGCGCTCCTGGATGGGGTTGGTGAAGAATCGCTGCAAGAACGGCGACCATTACTGGGTCAGTGCGTTCGTTTCGCCGATCAGCAGCGGTGGCAGAACCATCGAGTACCAGTCGGTGCGCACCCGGCCCAGCGCCGAGCAGGTGGCGGCGGCCGAGCGCTGCTATCGACAACTGCGCGAAGGGCGGCGTAACTGGCGCGCGCGCCTGCCGGTGCTCGGCCTGGGACTGCGGCTGTCGTTGGGCGTCGCAGCGGCGCTAGCGCTGGTGGTCGGCGTCGGACATGGCTGGCAGGGTGTGCCGGTGTGGCGTTCGCTGGCGGAAATAATGCTTGCAGCCGGGGCCAGCAGTGCGCTGTTGATCTGGCAGCTGCGTCCCTTCGAGCGCTTGCGCCAGCAGGCCTTGGCGATTGCCGACAACCCGCTGAGCCAGCAGTTGTACACCGGGCGGCGCGATGCCATTGGCCAGATCGAATTCGCCATGCGCATGCTCAAGGCCCAGCTGGGTGCGGTGGTGGGGCGCATTGGCGATACCTCGGCACGCCTGGCCGGGCATTCCGGGTCGTTGGTGCAGGCGCTTGAGGTCAGCCATGCCAACAGCCTGGAGCAGCAGGAAGAGGCGGACCAGGTGGCCACCGCCATTCACCAGATGAGCGCCAGTGTCGCCCAGGTGGCCAGCAGTGCGCAGTTGGCGGCCGTGGCCGCCAACCAAGCCGAAGATGAAACCCAGGCCGGCCATCAAGTGGTGGACCGCAATCGCTGCGCGATCCAGGACCTGGCCGGGTCGCTGGTCGAAGCCAGTGATGCAGTCCATCAATTGGAGCAGCACAGCAGTGATATTTCCGGAGTGCTTGACGTGATCCGGGGGATCGCCGAGCAGACCAACCTGCTGGCGCTCAACGCAGCCATCGAGGCTGCCCGGGCGGGCGATCAGGGCCGAGGTTTCGCCGTGGTGGCCGACGAGGTGCGCGGCCTGGCCCAGCGCACCACGCAATCGACCCACGAGATCCAGCGCATGATCGGCACGCTGCAGGACGGGGCTCGTGCCGCGGTGCAGGTGATGCGCCAGAGCAGCAGCCACGCCGGGCACAGCGTCGAGCAAGCGCAACTGGCCAGCGGTGCGCTCGATGGCATCAGCGCACGGGTCAACCAGATCAATGAGATGAGTCTGCAGATTGCCGCTGCGGTGGAGCAGCAGAGCCAGGTGAGCGAAAACATCAACCGCAACATCATCAGCATCCGCCAGGCCAGCGAAGCGACGGTCGATGTCGGCCAGCGCAGCCATGCCAATGCGACCGACGTGGCGGACCTCGCCATGGACCTGCGGCGTCTGGCTGATGAGTTCTGGCGCCGTTGCCAGTGAATCAGAAACCGATGAAGGCGTAGTAGAGCGGCGGTTCGGCGGTGGTCGATAGACCGAGTGCGGCCAACTCGTGCATCAGAGGCGGGGCTTCGATGTGCAAGGTCCAGGGCGCCTGGTTGTCGGCCGGCAGCTGTTCCAAGGCCGCGGCGAAAGCGTCCATGGCGGGCAGGTAGGCCGTGAAGCCGTTGCCCTTGAGAGCGCTGGTGGTCATGCCCAAGGCTTGGCAGAGGGCCACCTTGGCGGCGATGTCGTCACGGTCGGCCTGGCGCGAGGCTTCGATCAGGGCGCGCAGGTGCGGGTCCACCAGTGACTGGCCGTGGATCAGTTCAGGGCCTTGGCTCCAGGCGTCGGGCGGACAGTCCTTGTTTTCCGGACGCAGGGGCAGGTGCGGGTTGATTTCGGCCGGGTAGATGCGGCAAACCAACGGGCGGGTCTCATAGATAGTGCACAGGTCGTTGTCGTCCAGGTTGCGGCAACGGCCCGGGTTGAAGGCGGCGAACGTCACCGACACGTGCAGCCGGGCCGTGCCGCAGACAACCGGGTAGGCCCGGCGCAGGACATGGTCGCGTTGTTCTGCCGGCATGCCGGGGCCGTCGCAGACGAACCCTTCGATCAGCACCACCACCTGGCCGCCGTTGGCCGCCCATTGGCGGGTTTCGTCCAGGGTCAGCGGCACATGATGGCCGGTGCAGCACTTGCCGCAACCGGTGCAGGCGAAACGAATGCTGTCGCTCACGGCGCGCCTGGGCTCCATTCGCTGACGAAGGCCTGGTGACGCTGGCGGTCATACAGGCACAGCTCGGTGCCGGTGCGCTGCTGCATGTGCTTTTGCGGGTAGATGCCCTCGATCAGCAGGACGCTGTAGCCCACCTGGTCGTCGAACTCCGCGGGTTTGCCGCGGGCATGGGCATCCTTGAGCTGGCTGGCGGCCAGGCAGCCCTTGAGCATCTGTTGGCGTTGTTCATTCCAGGCTTGACTGCTGGAAGCCTGGGCCATGCCGCTGGCGAGGACACAGGCGATCAGAAGGGTGCTGAGAAACTTCATACAAGGTACCGGCAACAAAACAACCGAAGGGCGCGAATTATGCCCGAGTCGTCCCGGGCAGCAAGCCAGGGAAATTGTCGCTGACTATATCAGTGCTCGGCAAAGACCACGGCCCGCGCGGCCACCACCAGACAATCGGTCAGCTCGGGCGAAGAGAACTTGGTGAGAATCGCGTTGGCGCCGGCCAGCTTGGCTTTTTCGCCGCTCATGGTGCTGTCCAGCGAGGTGTGCAGCAGTACGTAGAGATGCTGGAAGTCCGGGCTTTCCCGCAGGGTGCGGGTGAAGGCGTAGCCGTCCATCTCTGACATCTCGATGTCCGAGACGATGATGTTGATTTCCCGCTCGGTGCCTTGCAGTTCCAGCAACACGTTGATCGCATCCTTGGCGCTGCGTGCGGTGTGGCATTCGATGCCCAGGTTGCGCAGGGTATGGATCGACTGCTGCAAAGCCACTTGGCTGTCATCCACCACCAGAATGTTGGCGGCCGCCAGCAGGCTGGCGTCTTCCTCGCTGAGTTCGCCTGGGTGCGGTTCTGGCTCGGGCGGTGCGATGGCGTGGATGACCTTTTCGATGTCCAGCACCTGCACCAAGGTGTTGTCGACCCGAGTCACGCCGGTGATGAACGAGCGGTTGCCCGAGCCGTAGGGGGGCGGCTTGATGTCGGTGCTCAGGCAGTGAACGATGCGGCTCACCGCCTGCACATGCAGGCCCTGGCGCGAACGGCTGATCTCGGTGACGATCAGGCAGCCACCGGACGGGTCGGCCAACGGCTGCTCGCCGATGGCGCGGGAGAGATCGATCACCGACAGCGGGTTGCCGCGCAGCGTCGCCACGCCTTTGACGTGCGGATGCGATTCCGGCAGGCGGGTCAGCGGCGGGCAAGGGATGATCTCGCTGACTTTGAGCAGGTTGATCGCCATCAGCTTGCCGCTGCGCAAGGTGAACAGCAGCAGGGACAACGAGTCCGCACGGGCGTTTTGCGTGGCCATGGGCAACCTTCGAGTCTGTCGGTAATAAAAGGAGGATGCCGGGTTATCGGCCTGTTGGGGCCAGGCTTTAGGTCACGGTGCGGTCAATCGCAGGCGTTGCCTGGGCAGGTATCGCCTGCGTTGACCCTTTCGCGGGTAAATCTGGGCGCCGAAGGTCGTTTCGCGGTGGCGGGACTGGGCGCAAGGGTCAGCGCAACCCCAGGCGCTTGGCCAGGCGGCTGAGATTGGCGCGATCGAGCCCCAGCTCGCGCGCTGCTGCCGCCCAGTTGTCCTGGTGGCGCTCAAGGCAAGCGCCGATCACCTGCCGTTGATATGCGTCCACCGCTTCGCGCAAGCCACCGTCGGGCAGGTTGAGCAGTGGCTGAACCGGGGCAGGAGTGGGGGCGTGTTGGGGCGCAAGGGCGGTGTGCAGGTCCAGGTCGCTGGCTTCCAGGGTCAGAATGCGAGGACGCTCGGGATGCTGGCCGAGGGCTTTGAGTGCCGAGCGGCCAATCAGATGCTCAAGTTCGCGCACGTTGCCAGGCCAGTCGTAGGCCAGCAAGGCGGCCTGGGCGTCGGCACTCAGTCGCAGGCTGTTCAGGCCCAGGCGGGAGCGGTTCTGCTCGAGGAAGTATCCGGCAATCAGCAACACATCCCGGCCGCGCTCCCGCAGCGGCGGGACCTGCAGCGGATAGACGCTCAGGCGGTGGTAGAAGTCGGCGCGGTAGTGGCCGTTGCGCACTTCCATGGCCAGGTCGCGGTTGGTGGCAGCGATCAGGCGCACATCGACCTGGTGCTCGCGATCTGAGCCCAGGCGCTGCAACTGCCCGCTTTGCAGGACCCGCAGCAGCTTGGCCTGTACTGTCAGGGGCAGTTCGCCCACCTCGTCGAGAAACAGCGTGCCGCCATTGGCCAGCTCGAATTTGCCGCGCCGCTCGCCATGGGCGCCGGTGAAAGCCCCGCGCACGTGGCCGAACAGTTCGCTCTCCACCAACGTGTCGGGCAGGGCGGCGCAGTTGAGGCTGATCAGCGGTTTGTGGGCGCGGTTGCTGGCCTGGTGCAGGGCCTGGGCCACGAGCTCCTTGCCGACACCGGTCTCGCCGGTGATCAGCACAGTCAGGTCGCTGCCGCCGACCAGGCGGATTTCTTCCAGCAAGCGTTTGTGTGCCTTGCTCTGACCGATCAGCTCTTTGGCTTGCCCGCTGGCCTGGCGATAGACCTCGGCGCGTTGGTGTTCATCCTCGGCGCGTAGGGCCAGGTCCTCGATGCGCTCGGCCACGGTGACAGTGGCCGCGGCGAGGCTGGCGAAGGCTTGCAGGGACTCGAGTTCCAGGCTTTGGAAACGCCCGGGCGTGAGGGCATCGAGGGTGACCAGGCCCCAGGGTTGTTCATCGACCATCAAGGGGCAGCCCATGCAGTCGTGCACGTGCAGGTCGGCATGCGGCGCGTTGACCAGGCCGTCGTACGGGTCGGGCAGTTCGCTGTCGCTGGCGAAGCGGGTCGGGCCGGGACGGCTGAGCAGGATCTGGAAGCGCGGGTGTTCACTGACCCTGAAGCGTCGACCCAGCGTATCGGGCGACAGGCCATCGACCGCCAGCGGCACTAGCCATTCGCCATCCAGGCGCAACAGGGCGGCTGCATCGCATGGCAGCAGGTTGCGCATGGCTTGCAGCAGGCGGCGATAGCGCTCCTGGTCCGGAAGATCACGGGATAGATCGCTGACCAGAGGGAGCAGGGTGGTGAGCAGAGGGCGTGTAGTCATATGGACTCCTGTTGGTCGTTATGACTATACGCGCATTGGTGTCGTTTTGACTCGCATTGCTTGAAAACCCCGTAAACACTGGGCTCAGAAGTTGGCACGGTTGATGAAATACCGAGGGCAGACCAGTTCAAGCCCTAGGCTCAGGAGTCGTACCAAATGCTCAATGCCGAACAACGCGCAATCATCAAAGCCACTGTCCCGCTGCTCGAAAGCGGTGGCGAGGCCCTGACGACGCATTTCTACAAGATGATGCTCAGCGAGTACCCCGAAGTGCGCCCGCTGTTCAACCAGGCCCACCAGGCCAGCGGCGATCAGCCGCGCGCACTGGCCAACGGTGTGCTGATGTATGCCCGCCACATCGACCAGTTGGAGCAACTCGGTGGTCTGGTCGGGCAGATCATCAACAAGCATGTCGCCTTGCAGATCCTGCCCGAGCATTATCCGATCGTCGGCAGCTGCCTGCTGCGCGCTATCGAGGAAGTCCTTGGCAAGGACATCGCCACCGCTGAGGTGATCGCTGCCTGGGGCGCGGCCTACGGGCAATTGGCCGATATCCTGATCGGCGCCGAGGAAAGCCTCTATAAACAGAAAGAAGAAGCGGCCGGTGGCTGGCGCGGTACCCGTGAGTTTCGTCTGGTGCGTCGGGAGCAGGAGAGCAGCGAGATCGTCTCTTTCTATTTCGCACCGGTGGATGGCAAGCCGGTCCTGAAAGCCGAGCCTGGCCAGTACATCGGCCTGCAGCTGTTCATCGACGGTGTCGAGCAGCGCCGCAACTATTCACTGTCGGCCCTGTGCGATGGCGAGCAGTACCGCATCAGCGTCAAGCGTGAAGTCGGTGGCAAGGTGTCCAATTACCTGCATCAGCAACTGCAGGTCGGCCAGACCCTGCAATTGTTCCCGCCGTCCGGAGATTTCACCTTGACGCACAGCGACAAGCCGCTGGTGCTCATCAGCGGAGGCGTAGGCATTACGCCGACCCTGGCGATGCTCCAGGCCGCCTTGCAGACGCAACGCCCGGTGCATTTCATCCATTGTGCGCGCAACGGGGCGGTGCACGCCTTCCGTGACTGGATCGATGGCCTGGCGGCGCGTCATCCACAGCTCAAACGCTTCTATTGCTATGCCGAGCAGGACGGCAAGGGCGAGGCCGACGCGGTCGGGGTGCTGAGTCAGGAGCAACTGGGCCAGTGGCTGCCGGCCGAGCGTGATGTGGATGCCTACTTCCTGGGCCCGAAAGGCTTCATGGCGGCGGTCAAGCGCCACCTCAAGGACCTGGGTGTGCCCGAGCAGCAAAGCCGTTACGAATTCTTCGGGCCGGCGGCGGCGCTGGAGTGATGCCTCGATAATCTGGTCAGTCCGCTTCGGGGGGCAATCCACGAAGCGGACGACGCAGGATTTCCATTCCAATCGCTGGCAAGCCAGCTCTCGTATGCGGTGCTCCCGGACGTGGGTAATCGAGACGAAGCGAACGCGACATCGTTCGTGCGGGGGCTGGCTTGCCAGCGATTGGACCTGTAGGTCGCTTCTTATATAAGGAGATGAAATAAGCGAGGCCAATTTCATCTTTAATCTTCCTTTAATCACTGTATCCTTCACTCCCGGGTGTCGAGGGGCGTTCGCCTGTCCGGCATCCGGGTTGCCGCTTTTTGGCGGCTGACGTTGAACCGACGTCACCCCGGCTGGTCTGAAGACGTCATCGGATAGCCCCGCGCAGTGCTATCACGCCGCTTCCTCGACGCACGTGTAGACTGTCGCCCAGGCAGGCCATTGCCCCGACAGGCCTGGCGCTGCCTCTATCCATCGAAGGAATCGGTAATGAACGAACAAACATCGCGCCTGAATCGCGAACGGCGCTTCCTGGTTCTGCTGGGTGTGATCTGCCTGTCGTTGATCGGCGGGGCGCTCTACATGCAGGTAGTGCTCGGCGAGGCCCCATGCCCGCTGTGTATCCTGCAACGTTATGCGCTGCTGTTGATCGCGGTGTTCGCTTTCCTTGCCGCCGCCATGCCGGGAAAACGCAGCCTGACGTTCTTCGAGGCGTTGGTGGTGCTCAGCGCGATCGGCGGAATCGTTGCGGCCGGCAACCATGTGTATATACTCGCGCACCCGATGGTCAGCTGCGGTATCGACACGCTGCAGCCGATCGTCGATGACCTGCCGCTGGCGCAGGTCTGGCCACTGGCGTTCCAGGTCGATGGATTCTGCAGCACGCCATACCCGCCGATCCTTGGATTGTCCCTGGCTCAGTGGGCGCTTCTGGCGTTCGTCCTCACTGCCGTCCTGGTGCCGCTGGGTATCTATCGGAACCGACGCAAGGCTTAGACAAAAGTCCCGCTTCCGACCTCTTCTGTTGCACGGCGAGAAACCAAAAGAAACTTGCCTCCCGCTTGACCCAGATCAACCACGAAGCCTTGTGCAATGCGGGCTTCAGGGCTATCAAGCGGGGTGCGACAAACTGTCGCGAAGTTGATTTTCCCTTCTGTATTGTTACCGAAATGGTAAAAGACTGTTGCGCAATAAGTCATAGTCAAGGGTGGGCGACCTATCTACAATCGCCCCCAATTTCCGTTCGGCACTGCTTGCAAGTCGCAGGATTGAAGGAAGCCGAGGCTCCTTTTTGCTGACTTCGTCAAGTTTCGCCCAACGGCGATACCGGGCGGACCCCCCTCCGCGTTTTCCCGCACCAAATGGACTTGGTCTGAAGTACAGGCCTGTTGCCTACGAAACCATAAGCACCGCTAACCCGCTTGACGCCAAGGTCCTGCAGTCGGACCTCCGGCAGGAGCGAGTACGGGCGCGAAATGCCTCACTTGGCAGGACGAAGTGTTGGCTACCAAAACACAAATTGCATTGAAGCAAGCTGATCTAGAGGTCGTGAGATGAGTAAAAAGCGTTACCCCAGACTGTTTGGCATATTGCCCTTTTTAGGCATGCTTTTACTCAGTGGGTGCAACTGGACCCTGCTCGACCCGAAGGGCCAGGTCGGCATTGAGCAAAAGAACCTGATCCTGATCGCCACTGGCCTGATGCTGCTGGTCGTCGTACCGGTCATCATCATGACCATCGCGTTCGCCTGGAAGTACCGTGCTTCCAACAAGGCTGCCACCTACACGCCCGACTGGTCGCACTCGACCAAGATCGAAGCGGCTGTCTGGATCATCCCGATCCTGATCATCATTGCCCTGGGCTACGTCACCTACCACTCCACCCACAAGCTGGACCCGTACCGTCCACTGGATTCCGAAGTGAAGCCGGTGCAGATCGACGTGGTCGCGCTGGACTGGAAGTGGCTGTTCATCTACCCGGAGCAGGGCATCGCCACCGTCAACAAGATCGTCTTCCCGGCTAACACCCCGGTCAACTTCCGCGTGACCTCCGACGCCGTGATGAACTCCTTCTTCATCCCGGGCCTGGGCGGCCAGATCTACGCCATGGCCGGCATGACCACCAAACTGCACCTGATCGCCAACGAGAACGGCGAATTCGACGGTATCAGCGCCAACTACAGCGGTGCTGGCTTCACCGGCATGAAATTCAAGGCTACTGCCACCTCCCAGGAAGACTTCGACAAGTGGGTCGCCGAGGTCAAGCAGTCGCCGAAGAAGCTGGACAAGGCTGAATACGACGCCTTGGCCAAACCAAGCGAAAACAACCCAGTCGCGCTGTATAGCGAGGCTTCGCCTGACCAGTTCCAGCTGATCGTCGACAAGTACGAAGGCATGAACCGCGGTCGTCCGAGCCACGAAGAAGCAGGCAGCAAAGATCTGGCCACTACCAAGGGTGTGGAATCGAGTATGCAACCAGCTGCCGGTGCAGAGGAGTAAGAGATGTTCGGTAAATTAAGCCTGGAGGCGATACCCTATCACGAGCCGATAGTCATGGTGACGCTTGCCATGATTGCGCTCGGTGGTATCGCTTTGGTCGGTGCTATCACCTATTTCCGCAAGTGGACCTACTTGTGGACTGAGTGGCTGACCACGGTCGACCACAAGAAAATCGGGGTGATGTACATCATCGTCGCGATGGTCATGCTGCTGCGCGGCTTCGCCGACGCCATCATGATGCGTACCCAGCTGGCTGCCGCTACCGGCGGCGCCGAAGGCTACCTGCCGCCTGAACACTATGACCAGATCTTCACCGCCCACGGTGTGATCATGATCATCTTCATGGCGATGCCGTTCTTCACCGGCCTGATGAACCTGGCGGTTCCTCTGCAGATCGGTGCACGTGACGTTGCCTTCCCGTTCCTGAACTCCCTGAGCTTCTACCTGCTGCTGGCAGGCGTGCTGCTGGTCAACATCTCCCTGGGCGTTGGTGAATTCGCCAAGACCGGTTGGGTTGCCTATCCGCCGCTCGCGGGTATCCAGTACAGCCCTGGCGTGGGTGTGGACTACTACATCTGGGCGCTACAGCTATCCGGATTGGGTACGACGCTTACCGGTGTGAACTTCCTCGTCACCGTGATGAAGATGCGCGCGCCTGGCATGAAGCTGATGGACATGCCGATCTTCACCTGGACCTGCACCTGGGCCAACGTGCTGATCGTCGCTTCCTTCCCGATCCTGACCGCTGCACTGGCTCTGCTGACTGTTGACCGTTATCTGGACTTCCACATCTTCACCAACGAGCTTGGTGGGAACCCGATGATGTACGTCAACCTGTTCTGGGCCTGGGGTCACCCTGAGGTTTACATCCTGATCCTGCCGGCCTTCGGTGTGTTCTCGGAAGTCACCTCGACCTTCGCTGGCAAGCGTCTGTTCGGCCACCACTCGATGATCTACGCATCGGGCGCGATCGCTGTTCTGGGCTTTGCCGTCTGGCTGCACCACTTCTTCACCATGGGTGCAGGCGCGAGCGTCAACACCTTCTTCGGTCTGGCGACGATGCTGATCTCCATTCCGACCGGTGTGAAGCTGTTCAACTGGCTGTTCACCATCTACCAGGGCCGTCTGCGTTTCACCGCTCCGATCATGTGGACCCTGGGCTTCATGGTCACCTTCTCGATCGGTGGTAT
Organism: Pseudomonas guariconensis; assembly: GCF_040822035.1. Classification (NCBI taxonomy): domain Bacteria; kingdom Pseudomonadati; phylum Pseudomonadota; class Gammaproteobacteria; order Pseudomonadales; family Pseudomonadaceae; genus Pseudomonas; species Pseudomonas guariconensis. Next base: position 938,597 of record NZ_CP162012.1, read on the forward strand.
GACTGGCGTTCTGCTGGCTGTTCCAGGTGCTGACTTCGTTCTGCACAACAGCCTGTTCGTTATCGCCCACTTCCACAACGTGATCATCGGTGGTGCGGTATTCGGCTACATCGCCGGCTTCGCCTATTGGTTCCCGAAAGCCTTCGGTTTCACCCTGAACGAGAAGTGGGGCAAGGCTGCCTTCTGGTTCTGGATCTCCGGCTTCTACGTAGCGTTCATGCCGCTGTACGCCCTGGGCTTCATGGGTATGACCCGTCGTCTGAACCACTCGGACAACCCGGCTTGGGAACCCTACCTGTACGTTGCCGTCGTCGGCGCCGTGCTGATCCTGTTCGGTATCGCTTGCCAGCTGATCCAGCTGTACGTATCGGTCCGCGACCGCAACCAGAACCTGGACGTCACTGGCGATCCATGGGGTGGCCGTACCCTGGAATGGTCGACTTCGTCGCCACCTCCGTTCTACAACTTCGCCCACATGCCTGAGAAGGTTGGCCTGGACGCCTGGCACGAAGCCAAGGAAGCCGGTGTCGCCTACAAGCCTGCGGCCAAGTACGAAGCGATCCACATGCCGAGCAATACCTCCACCGGTTTGTTCATGGGCCTGTTCCTGACCGTCTTCGGCTTCGCATTCATCTGGCACATCTGGTGGCTGGTTGGCGCGAGCCTGGTTGCAACCATCGCTGTCTTCGTTCGCCACGCCGCGCGTGACGACCAGGGCTACATGGTTCCGGCCGAAGAAGTGGCGCGCATCGAAGGCGAGCGCATGAAAGCGCTGGCCAAAGCAGGTGCTCTGCCTGCCGGCGCACGTGTCGAATCGTTTGAGCGGGTGTAATCAATGTCCAGTCAAGTAATCCACGCCGGCGCTCATGGTCACGACCATGGGCACGACGATCACCACCACGACTCGGGCCAGATGACCGTACTCGGTTTCTGGCTGTACCTGATGACCGACTGCATCCTGTTTGCGTCGCTCTTCGCCACCTACGCGGTGCTGTCCGGCAGTTTTGCCGGCGGCCCGTCGGGTCATGACATCTTCCAGCTCGATTTCGTAGCTGTTGAAACCGCACTGCTGCTGCTGTCCTCGATCACCTTCGGCTTTGCCATGCTGCAGATGTTCAAGGGCAACAAAGGTGGCGTGCTGGGCTGGCTGGCCATCACCTTCCTGTTCGGTGCTGGCTTCATCGCGATGGAAGTCTATGAGTTCCATCACCTGATCGGCGAAGGCTTCGGCCCGAACCGCAGCGGCTTCCTGTCGGGCTTCTTCGCCCTGGTCGGCACCCACGGTCTGCACGTGACTGCCGGTCTGATCTGGATGGCTGTCCTGATGTATCAGATCAGCACCAAGGGCATCACCCCGACCGCCAAGACCCGTATGAGCTGCCTGAGCCTGTTCTGGCACTTCCTGGACGTGGTCTGGATCTGCGTATTCACCGTCGTCTACCTGCTGGGAGTTCTGTAATGGCTAGCGCACACGACACTCATCACGAAGGCAACCACGGCAGCGTCAAGTCGTACGCGATCGGCTTCATCCTGTCGATCATCCTGACCGCGATCCCGTTCGGTCTGGTGATGTACCCGAGCCTGCCGAAGAACCTGACCGTCCTGATCGTGGTGGCCATGGCCGTCATTCAGGTGGTGGTGCACCTGGTGTACTTCCTGCACATGGACCGCTCGAAAGAGCAGCGTTCGAATGTGTCGACGTTCCTGTTCACCACTCTCGTAATCGCTCTGTTGGTCGGCCTGTCGCTGTGGATCATGTTCAGCATCCACATCGAAATGATGGCCAAGTGAGGTAAGACTGCATGTCCGTGAAGCACTTTATCCAAATCACCAAACCGGGGATCATTTTCGGTAACGTGCTTTCCGTGGCAGGCGGTTTCTTCCTTGCCTCGAAGGGCCATGTGGACTTCGCCCTGTTCCTGGCGGTAGTGGTGGGGACCTCTCTGGTCGTCGCGTCCGGTTGCGTGTTCAACAACTGCATCGACCGCGACATCGACCAGAAGATGGAGCGCACCAAGAACCGCGTCATGGTTCAGGGCGGCATGTCGCTGACCCTCGCGCTGATCTACGCCACCCTGCTCGGGGTGGCGGGCTTCAGCCTGTTGTATGTCCAGGCCAATCCGCTGTCGGCGTTCTGCGCAGCTGTGGGCTTCGTCGTCTACGTCGGCTTCTACAGCCTGTGGCTCAAGCGCAAGTCGGTACACGGTACCTTGGTCGGCAGCCTGTCCGGTGCCATGCCTCCGGTGATCGGTTACTGCGCCGTCAGCAACAGCTTCGACCTGGCTGCCGTGACGCTGCTGGTGATGTTCAGCCTGTGGCAGATGCCACACAGCTTTGCCATCGCCATCTTCCGCTTCAAGGATTACAGCGCTGCCAACATTCCGGTTTTGCCGGTGGCACGCGGTATTCTCGCGGCGAAGAAGCAGATCGTGCTGTACGTACTGGCCTTCGTGCTTGCCACCCTGATGCTGACCTTGGGCGGTTACGCCGGCCTGGGTTACCTCGCCGTGGCGGCTGCTATGGGCCTTTACTGGCTGTACATGGCCTGGGGCGGCTACAAGGCTGAGGACGATAGCAAGTGGGCCCGCAAGGTCTTCGGTTTCTCCATCCTCACCGTCACTGCCCTGAGCGTGATGATGTCGGTGGACAGCCAGACTGCCGCGGACGTGCTGATGACATACGCACGCTGATACAGACGCCTGTTACACGAAAACCCCGGCCTTGTGCCGGGGTTTTTTTATGCCTGTGGTGTGTGTTGCGGCTTCTTCGCAGTTTACCGGTGATAGGGCCAGCCCAGGCAACGTAAATCTAATGAATTCGATAAATAAGCCTAAAAAGATCTAATAAAACAGGAAATCGTCCTTTACAGGTTGTATGTTTCGGCACTATCTTCTGATTCGGCCGCCGCAGCGGCCCACGTCGCTCGGACGGTTCCGGGCGCTTACGTCATTCGAGGAAGCCATGGCCAACCCAGGTTCGCCGCGCCGCTTTGCGCGCATCGATCGTCTCCCCCCTTACGTCTTCAACATCACAGCCGAGCTCAAGATGGCCGCCCGCCGCCGTGGCGAGGACATCATTGACCTGAGCATGGGTAACCCCGACGGTGCCACGCCACCGCATATTGTCGAGAAGCTCGTCCAAGTCGCCCAACGGGAAGACACTCACGGTTATTCCACCTCCCGCGGTATCCCGCGTCTGCGCCGCGCCATCTCACGCTGGTACCAGGAGCGCTACGAGGTCGACATCGACCCGGAAACCGAAGCCATCGTCACCATCGGCTCCAAGGAAGGCCTGGCGCACTTGATGCTTGGCACCCTCGACCATGGCGACACGGTACTGGTGCCCAATCCCAGTTACCCGATCCACATCTACGGCGCGGTGATCGCCGGTGCCCAGGTGCGTTCGGTGCCGCTGGTGCCAGGCGTGGACTTCTTCAACGAGCTGGAGCGGGCGATTCGCGAATCGATCCCCAAGCCCAAGATGATGATCCTGGGCTTCCCGTCCAACCCGACCGCCCAGTGCGTCGAGCTGGACTTCTTCGAGCGTGTGGTCGCGCTGGCCAAGCAGTATGACGTGTTGGTGGTTCACGACCTGGCCTACGCCGACATCGTCTATGACGGCTGGAAAGCCCCCTCGATCATGCAGGTGCCAGGCGCCAAGGACATCGCGGTGGAATTCTTCACCCTGTCCAAGAGCTACAACATGGCCGGCTGGCGCATCGGCTTCATGGTCGGCAACCCGGAGCTGGTCAGCGCCCTGGCCCGGATCAAGAGCTACCACGACTATGGCACCTTCACCCCGTTGCAGGTGGCGGCCATCGCCGCGCTCGAAGGCGACCAGCAGTGTGTACGCGATATCGCCGAGCAATACCGCCAGCGCCGCAACCTGCTGGTCAAAGGGCTGCATGAGATCGGCTGGATGGTCGAAAACCCCAAAGCCTCGATGTACGTGTGGGCGAAGATTCCCGAAGCCTATGCTCACCTGGGCTCGCTGGAGTTCTCCAAGAAACTGCTCGCCGAGGCCAAGGTCTGTGTGTCGCCCGGGATCGGCTTTGGCGACTATGGCGATGACCATGTGCGCTTCGCCCTGATCGAGAACCAGGACCGTATTCGCCAGGCCATTCGCGGCATTCGGCAGATGTTCAGGGCCGATGGCTTGACGCGAAAATAAGCTGCAAGCCGCAAGAGGGCCGCGTGAGCAGCGGCCTTTTGCGGCTTTTCAATCTTGATGCAGCAAGTCGCCTTGCCGCTTGCTACTTGCCGCTGACAAGCGGTGGTTTTTTTTGCTTTCCCCCTCTTCTCAGCCACCCCTGGTTGGACTGAGAATGGCGCGCGGGCCTAGCCCTCATAACAACAACCCTCCCTCCGTGCCATCATGTCCGAATACAACCCTTGCCTTGACTGCGGCGCCTGCTGCGGGTACTTCCGTGTGTCTTTTTTCTGGGGCGAATGCCAATCAGCCGGGGGCGTGGTGCCCGACGATTTGGTGGTTCAGATCAACCCAACCCGGGTCGCGATGATCGGCACCGATGCCAAACCTTGCCGCTGCACGGCGTTGGGTGGCGAGATCGGCAAGCAGGTCGCTTGCACCATCTACGAAAACCGCTCGAGTCCATGCCGAGAATTCGAAGCCTCGTGGGTCAACGGTGTGCATAACCCCAGCTGTGACGCAGCCCGCGCGCATTATGGGCTGCCGCCGCTGGAGGCCAACGAGCCGCACTGGCCGGAGGATGATGGGGCCGAAGTGGCCTGACAGGGGCTTGTGGCGGGAAACCACCTGTTGCGTGAAACACAGGTGCTGTATGGTTCCAGGTTCGTCCAAATACCCTGGAGCCTGAGGTTGTCTGCCTATTACCTGCCGTTGAGCCTGCTTGTGTACCTGATCGGCCTGTTTTTTGACGGTGCGTTGATGGGAGCAGGTCGGCACATGCCTGCCTTGCAGATGCTGCTTTACGGGCCCTGGGGCGTACCGTTCGGCTTGTATCAATGGTTTGCCAACCCGTTGCTGGTGCTAGCGGTGCTGGCCCATCGGCGCTTTCGCCGGTTGGCGTTGCTGTTGGGGGTGTGCGCCCTGTACCTGGCGCTCAGTAGCCTGGGTATCGAGCGGCTGCCGGACAACCACAGCTATGCCTTCCAGGACGTCACCGGCTTCGGTGTTGGCTTCTACTTGTGGAGCCTGGCGATCCTGGTGTTTTGCCTGGGGCAGGCCTGGTGGTGCTGGAAGGCACGGCGCGCCGACGACATGCCCGGCTGGCACTGGCTCGATGTGGCGCTGATTGCTGCGATCGCCGTCACGATGTATGCCGGCACTCAGATGCCTGCACTGCATTTCGATGTGGACAAGGTCCTGATGCCGCCGGAGTCGTCACAGTCGCTGTGACTGCAGCTGTGTTGCCAGCGAGCAAGACAGTGCGAACACCACATCAGCGAGACGTACCCCACTGCACCACCAGCATACCCGCCACGATCATCCCGACGCCCGCCAGGCGCAGAGCGTTGACGGGCCGTTCCGGCAACCCCATCAGCCCCCATTGGTCGATCAGCAGTGACGACAGCACCTGCCCGGCGATCACGCAGACGATGAATCCCGCAGCCCCCAGCCGGGGTGTCAGCACCAGTGCGGCAGTGATGTAGAGCACACCCGCCACACCGCCAAACCAGGCCCACCAAGGCGCCTGGGCCAGGTTCTGCAACTGCGGCACAGGTGCTCGCATCAGCAGCAAGGCAGGGACCAGCATCAGCAGGCTGACGGTCAGCGATACCCCCACCGCCCACAAAGGGTGGCCCAGCAAGCGACCGAGCGCGGCATTGCTGCCGGCCTGGAAAGGCACGGCGGCGCCTGCCAGCAGTGCAACGAGCAAAGGGAGGACGGCTGAGAAGGAGAGGGCGTGCGGCATTGAATGGCTCCTGTGGAAAACACTAGGCGCAGTGTTGTTTATCCATTTCAATGATGGAAATTCGAAATTCACACAGGCTGTATTCGTTATATGGATGATTTGCGTCGTATCGACCTCAACCTGCTGTTGACCCTGCATGCCTTGCTCAGCGAGCAGCATGTTTCACGGGCTGCCGTACGCCTGCACCGCAGTCAGCCTGCCGTGAGCCATGCGCTGGCCCAGCTGCGAGACATCTTCGCTGACCCACTGTTGGTGCGCCGGGGCGGCCGTCTGCACTTGAGCAGCCGTGCCCAGGCCCTGCGTGAGCCGCTGGAGCAGGCCCTCGCACAGCTCGACGGCCTCTTGGGCCGTCCGCGTTTCGAACCGAACCGGGCGCGACGCACCTTTCGCCTGGCAATGTCGGACTATGGCGCGCGGGTGGTGTTGCCGGGGCTGATGCGCAAGCTCAGAGAGCAGGCGCCAGGCATCGACCTGGTGGTATCCCAAGGCAGCCGTGAAGCGATGATCGGACAGTTGATCGACGGTGAAGTGGACTTGGCCCTCGGGGTGTTCCCCGATTTGCCCTCAGAGGTGCAGGTACAGGTGTTGTTCGAGGAGTCGTTCATTTGCCTGGCGGACCGCCACAGTCTACCGGCGCGCACCGGGCTTTCGCTGGCTCAGTGGCTGGCGCGACCTCACGTGCTGGTGGCCGTGCGGCCGGGCATCGATAACGAGATCGACTTGGCGCTCCAGGCGTCGGGTCAGGGGCGGCGGATCGCGCTCACCCTGCCGCACTGGGGCGTGGCCCAAGGCGTTATCAGCGGTACGGACCTCATTCTGACCGTGGCCCGCCGCAGCCTGGCGGGTACCCGGCTCGACCCTGGGTTGCGCTGCTTTGCGCCACCACTACCGATCGCGCCGTTTGCCTTTACCCAGGCCTGGCACACCCGGCGCGAGGGCGATGCCGGTCACCGCTGGCTGCGTGAACTCATCCGTACGCTTTGCGATGAACACGATGTGCCGAGCTTAGCCAGTTGAGCGCAGGGTTCTGAGGGTGGCGCCGTCGCCATGGGAGCGCCGCTCCGGCGCCCCTGGCTTATGCGGGGCAGGGCTCAGGGCGCGAGGCGTGGCTCGCGTTTGGCCCGGGCCTTGAGGTATTCGCGCACCTCGACCCCGTCGCCGGCAAACTCGATACGCTCTGCCTTGGCTTGGCGTTGGTAGGCATACATCGGGTCGTAGTATTCGTTGAGCAACCCTTCGATCCAGCCCCGGTGCAGATCCACCGCGCCACTGCGCAGCTGCTCGTCCAGGGCCTGGCCCAGTAGCGCCGACAACCGCTGGAAGCGCTCACCGCCCAAGCGCTTGTGGATATTGCCCATGCTTTGCAGCATGCGTTCGGCGAACAGCCGACGGCCGTCTTCTTCGCCATGCAAGGCGACGAACTCGGCGCACAGGTTGATCACGTAGTCCCGCAGGATGCGCTCCACGCGGTTTTCGAAGCTGTCTTCCAGCCACACCAGCGGGTACTGCTGCATGCCCTGGTACAGCTCCAGGGGCACCGAGCAACTCCCGACGATGCGCCCTTCATCCTCCAGAACGAACTGCTGCATTCCTCGGGCGCGCTTTTTCAAGATGTCGATGGCCAGCTGGTTTTCGAAATCGATCTGCGCCGGCTGCGCCGTGGCCCGCTTGCCGAAGCTCGAGCCGCGGTGGTTGGCGTGGCCTTCGAGGTCGAGCACGTTGTCCAACTGAAGCAGCACGTCGGTCTTGCCCGTGCCGGTAAGGCCGCCTACCAGCACGAAGTCGCACTGCTCGACAGCTTGCAAGGTGGTCTCCAGCAGGAAGGTCCGCATGGCCTTGTAGCCACCCTTGACCTTCGGGTACTGGATGCCGGCTTCGTCCTTCAGCCAGCCTTGGACGATCTGTGAGCGCAGGCCTCCGCGGAAGCAGTACAGATAGCCGTCGGGGTGGGCCTTGGCGAACGCCGCCCAGGCTTCCAGGCGTGCCTGCTTGATGGCGCCGCCGACCAGCTGGTGACCCAAGGCGATGGCGGCGGCCTGGCCTTGCTGCTTGTAGCAGGTGCCGACCTTTTGCCGCTCCTGATCGTTCATCAGCGGCAGGTTGACGGCGCCGGGGAAGGCCCCCTTGGCGAATTCGATCGGCGCGCGCATGTCCATCATCGGCACGTCGTCGAGGAACAGTTGGCGGTAGTCGGTGCAGTCGTTGCGCATCAAAGCACCTCGACCGCGTGGGTCTGTCGCTCGACCAGCTCGCCGATCGGCGAGAGGGCCAGGTTCAGTTCTGCGGCTACGGCGAGGAATTCGGCCTCGCCCTCGGGGCTGACCGCCACCAGCAATCCACCGCTGGTCTGCGGGTCGCACAGCAGGTGTTTCTGGTCTTCGGTCAAGGCTCCGATCTTGTGGCCGTAGCTGTCGAAGTTGCGCAGGGTGCCGCCAGGGATGCAGCCCTCGGCCAGGTAGTGATCGACGCTGGGCAGGCGTGGCACGGCATCGTAGCGCAGGTGCGCCGTCAGGCCGCTGCCTTCGGCCAGCTCCACCAGGTGGCCGAGCAGGCCGAATCCGGTGACGTCGGTCATGGCCTTGACGCCGTCGAGCTTGCCGAAGCGGCTGCCGGGGGTATTAAGGGTGCACATCCAATCGCGGGCCAGGCCCTGGTCCTGGGTGCGCAGCTTGGCCTTCTTCTCGGCGGTGGTGAGGATGCCGATGCCCAGGGGCTTGGTCAGGTACAGGCGGCAGCCGACGTGGGCGGTGTCGTTGCGCTTGAGGTGGCGCTTGCTGACCACGCCGGTGACCGCCAGGCCGAAGATCGGCTCGGGCGCATCGATGGAGTGACCACCGGCCAGCGGGATACCCGCTTCGGCGCACACGGCGCGCCCGCCGCGGATGACTTCGCGGGCGACTTCCGGCGGCAAGACGTTGACCGGCCAGCCGAGGATGGCGATGGCCATCAGCGGGTCGCCGCCCATGGCGTAGATATCACTGATGGCGTTGGTGGCAGCGATGCGGCCGAAATCGTACGGGTCGTCGACGATCGGCATGAAGAAGTCGGTGGTCGAGACCACGCCGCGTTCATCGTCCAGGGCGTACACGGCGGCATCGTCGCGCGAGGCGTTACCGACCCAGAGTTTCGGGTCCAGGGCCTGGGCGCCGCTTTCGGCGAGAATCACATCCAGCACCTTGGGGGAGATCTTGCAACCACAGCCGGCGCCATGGCTGTACTGGGTCAGACGAATCGGTTCGCTCATACGCACCTCGGATTTTCGTGATGCGCGATTGTAGCAAAGCTGGCCTTTGCGCCACCGGCTCTTATAATCCCCCGGGCCGACTGCAAGCTCCAAGTTCCCAGCGCCAAGAGGCAAGTACTTGGGATAGTCAGCGAAGTACGCGGTTCGCTTTCTCTTGTAGCTTGCAGTTGCAGTTACCCTTTCCCCGCTATTGAACCGGAGAATCCCATGCTCAAACGTCCCCTGGCGGTCGCCGCCGGTCTCGTGCTGTCTTGCTGTGCCGTCATTGCCCAGGCTGCTGACACCCTGAGGGTAAGCGCCATCCCGGACGAAGCGCCGACCGAACTGCAGCGCAAGTTCAAGCCGCTGGGCGAATACCTTTCCAAGCAGTTGGGCATGGATGTGAAGTTCGTACCGGTGGCCGATTACCCGGCGGTGGTCGAGTCGCTGGCTTCCAATCGTCTGGACATGGCCTGGCTGGGCGGCTTCACCTTCGTCCAAGTGCACTTGAAGGACCCGACCGCCACGCCGCTGGTGCAGCGCGAGCAGGATGCCCAGTTCACCTCCAAGTTCATCACCGCCAACCCGGATGTGAAGAGCCTGGCCGACCTCAAGGGCAAATCGTTCGCCTTCGGTTCGATTTCCTCGACTTCCGGCAGCCTGATGCCGCGTTACTTCATGCTCAAAGAAGACAACATCAAGCCTGAGAGCTACTTCAGCCGCGTTGCCTACTCCGGCGCCCACGATGCCACCGTGGCCTGGGTCCAGGCTGGCAAGGTCGATGGCGGCGTGCTCAACGCCAGTGTCTGGCAGAAGCTGGTCGATGCCGGCAAGGTCGACACCAACAAGGTCAAGGTCTTTGCCACCACTCCGACCTACTACGACTACAACTGGACCGTGCGCGGCAACCTGGACCCGGCCCTGAAGCAGAAGATCAAGGCCGCTTTCCTGGCGCTGGACCCAGCCAACCCGGAGCACAAGGCGATCCTCGACCTGCAGGCCGCCAGCCGCTTCATCGAAACCAAGCCTGAAAACTACGTAGGCACCGAGCAAGCTGCCCGTGAGGCCGGTCTGCTCAAGTGACTATTCATCTGCACGGCGCCAGCCTGCGCCATGGCCAGGTTCGCGCCCTCGATGCGGTGAGCCTGCGCATCGACAAAGGTGAGCGGGTGGCGATCATCGGCCCTTCCGGGGCCGGCAAGTCGAGCCTGCTGCACCTGATGGCGACGGCGGTCCAGCCCAGTGCCGGGCGCCTGGAGCTGCTCGGCCAGCAACCTTGGGCGCTGTCTGCCAGAGCCCGCCAGCGCCTGCGCGCGCGGGTGGGCCTGGTGCACCAGGCGCCGCCGTTGCCACCGCGCCAGCGCGTGGTCACGGCGGTGCTGGCCGGGCGCCTGGGGCAGTGGGGCATCCTGCGTGGCCTGCTCAACCTGATCTACCCGAGCGATGTGCCTGGGGCTCGTCAGGCGTTGGCCGAGCTGGGACTGGCGGACAAACTGTTCGTTCAGTGTGGGCAGTTGTCCGGCGGTCAGTTGCAGCGAGTCGGCATTGCCCGAGCGTTGTATCAGCGGCCTGAAGTGTTGCTGGCCGATGAGCCGGTTTCGGCCATGGACCCGGTGCTCGCCGACCACAGCCTGGCTCTGCTCAATCGTCATGCCCAGGACAACGGCGTGACCTTGGTGGCCAGCCTGCACGCAGTCGATCTGGCACTGGCGCACTTTCCCCGAGTGATCGGGATCCGCGAAGGTCAGGTCGCATTCGACTGCCCTGCCCAGGCGGTGACCGAGAGCCTGCTCGATGCGCTTTATGCCAACGAACAGCTGGCCTCGCCGCCCACCCCTGGGCCGACCCTGACGGTACAGATCCCGCGATGCTGAAGGCCGACACACGCGACCCTGCGGCATTGCCCCGGCTGTTGCTGACCTTGCTCGCTCTGGCGTTGCTGTGGCCTGGGCTGCGCTTGAGCGAGCTGAACCCTGGTGTGCTGCTGCAGGCGGAAAACCGTCAGCAGATGGGCAGCTTCGTCAGCGCTTTCTGGCCACCGGCGCACGATAGCGACTTTCTCTCGCTGCTCTTCGAAGCCACCTTGCAGACACTGGCCGTGGCCACTGCTGGCATGGCCTTGGCATTGCTGCTCGCGGTGCCGACCAGCCTTTTGGCCAGTCGCGCCCTGTCGCTGAGGGCCGCTTCACGCGGTGGTCGCCCGGGGCTGTGGTCGCGGCTGCTGCGCATGCCGGTGCGCGGCTTGCTGGTATTTTTGCGCAGCGTGCCGGAGATCGTCTGGGCTTTGTTGTTCGTGCGCGCCGTTGGCCTTGGGCCTACGGCTGGCGTGCTGGCGATTGCCATCACCTACGCCGGCATGCTCGGTAAGGTCTACGCGGAAATCTTCGAATCGGTCGACCAGCGCCCGGCCCATGCGCTGTTGCAGGCCGGAAGCGGGCGGTTGATGGCGTTCTTCTACGGCATCTTGCCCGGCGCTGCCGCGGAGGTGGTGTCCTACACCGTGTATCGCTGGGAGTGTGCAGTGCGGGCCTCGGTGGTGATGGGCTTTGTCGGTGCGGGCGGCCTGGGGCAGCAGATCGACTTGTCCATGCGCATGTTCGCCGGGGCCGAGGTCGCGAGCATGCTGCTGGCGTTCCTGGTGCTGGTGGTGCTGGCCGATCTGCTCAGCCGGGTGCTGCGGGGGAGGCTGGCATGAACCGGGTGATCAACCTGCTGATCGTCGTCGCGATTCTCGCCGCTGTGGTGGCGTCGTTCAGCTACCTCGAGCTGGACATGGCGTCGGTGGTCGGCAACGGCGGGCTGGCGCAGATGGGCGAATATGCACGCCGATTCCTGAGCCCGGACCTGTCCACCGAGCACCTGCGAGCCGTAGGCAAGGGCGCACTGGAGACCCTGGCCATGTCTGGGCTTGGAACCCTGCTGGCAATGGTACTCGGCCTGTTGCTGGCGCTGCCGGCCGCCGGCCGCTTCGGCTGGCCGCTGCAGGGCGCTGCGCGGTTGCTGCTCAATGCCTTGCGTGCAATCCCTGAGCTCGTCTGGGCCGCTTTGACCGTGCTCGCTGCGGGCCTAGGCCCCAACGCCGGCACCCTGGCTTTGGCCCTGCATACTGCAGGCGTATTGGGCCGCCTGTTCGCCGAGGCCCTGGAAAACGCCCCCGCCGAGCCTGCTGCCGCCATCCGCCTGCAAGGTGGCAGCCAGGCTGCGGCGTTCTGCTTCGGCACCTTGCCCAACCTCTGGCCGCAACTGCTTGCCTACAGCCTCTATCGTTGGGAAAACAATATCCGCATGGCCAGCGTGCTCGGTTTCGTCGGCGCCGGCGGGCTGGGACAGATGCTCTACACCACCCTGAGCCTGTTCCAAGAGGCCCAGGCCAGCACCGTGATCATCGGCATGCTGGTGCTGGTGTTGCTGGTGGATGCCTTCAGCGACGTGCTGCGCCAGCGGTACGTGCGCGCCTGAGCCCTTGGTGGGCTGCGCTCACTAGGAAAGGGCCGGGGAAGCGAGGGTCAAGCGAGCACCTGCCTCATCTGCACCAATGCCACTCGGCTGCCATCCGGCGCCTGGCGCTCTTCGATGCCAAACGGCACGAAGCCCAGCTGTGGATAAAGCAGCAAACCCGCCGTGTTGTGGTTGAAGCACGATACCCACACCTCCCGTGCCGCGAATCGCTCCCGCGCCTGGTCGATCATGCATTGCACCAGATAGCGGGCCACGCCGTGGCCTCGCGCGGCAGGGGCCACCACCACGTTGCCCAAGGCGCACACGCCACCATGCTCGGCCTTGTAGAAATTGGCAAAGCCCAGCACCACGCCATCGCCTTCGATCACCGTCGATCCGCTGCGCTGGGCGATGGCATCGCTCAGTTGGTCGGGCGTGAGCGGGTAGGTGGCCTTCGGGAACATGTAGAAAAGCTCGTCCGGGCCTTGAGGGAAGCAGCAGATAGCGGCGATGTCGTCGTGGCGTACGGGGCGGTGTGACAGCTTCATGGGGTATGCCTTCGAGGGGGGCTTCGATTTACATACTGATGGCGTTGCCGATCGACGGGCAAGTCGGGCTGCCGTTCGACTCTCATTCTCTAGTCAGTGCTTGTCCCCCAAAGAGTCGCGACGCGGCCCCGATGACATGGCTACGGACGCTGCCGCCCTTGACAGCAGGTGCGCAGCCCGCTCCAGGTCGCTCCCCGCCGGTCGCTGGAAACAAGGTCATCCGCCCTACACACGCCAGCATCGCCGAGGCCTGATCCAGCGGCAGGATCGAGGCATGCCTGCGTGTAGCGTGGTCAGCCAGAATGGCGCGTACGCTGTGGGAACGGGTTTACCGCGAAAAAGTCAACGCCATGCAGGCCAAATCCCAGGCACAAAAAAACCGACCATAAGGTCGGTTTTTTCCGGATCTTGGTGCCCCGAGGGAGACTCGAACTCCCACTCCTTTCGAAAACGGATTTTGAATCCGCCGCGTCTACCAATTCCGCCATCAGGGCTTGTGGGGGCGCAGTATAGAGAGCCGCCGTGGGTCGGTCAATCGGGTTTCATGGTCAATTTTCGTTCGTTGGGCTAAACTTTCCGACCCTGTCGAACCGAACACCATCATGCGCGTCGCCGATTTTTCCTTCGAACTCCCCGATTCCCTGATCGCCCGTCATCCCCTGGCCGAGCGCCATGGCAGCCGTCTGCTGGTCCTAGATGGGCCGAGCGGGGAGCTGGCGCACCGGCAATTCACCGACTTGCTGGAATACCTGCGCCCCGGCGACCTGATGATCTTCAACAATACCCGGGTCATCCCGGCGCGGTTGTTCGGCCAGAAGGCCTCCGGTGGCAAGCTGGAAGTGCTGGTCGAGCGCGTGCTGGACAGCTACCGGGTGCTGGCCCATGTGCGTGCCAGCAAGGCGCCCAAGCCGGGCACGCAAATCCTCATCGATGGCGGTGGCCAGGCCGAGATGGTGGCGCGCCACGAGACGCTGTTCGAGCTGCGATTCACCGAGGAGGTGCTGCCGCTGCTGGACCGTGTCGGGCACATGCCGCTGCCGCCATACATCGATCGTCCGGACGAAGGTGCCGACCGCGAGCGCTACCAGACGGTCTATGCCGAGCGTGCGGGCGCCGTGGCGGCGCCGACCGCAGGCCTGCATTTCGATGAGGCCCTGCTGGAAAGGATCGCCGCCAAGGGCGTGGAACGTGCCTTCGTCACCTTGCATGTGGGCGCCGGTACCTTCCAGCCGGTGCGCGTGGACAAGATCGAAGACCACCACATGCACAAGGAGTGGCTGGAGGTCAGTCAGGAGGTGGTGGACGCTGTCCAGGCCTGTCGCGCCCGAGGTGGCCGGGTAATTGCCGTGGGTACCACCAGCGTGCGCTCGCTGGAGAGCGCCGCCCGTGATGGCCAGTTGAAAGCTTTCAGCGGCGACACCGATATCTTCATCTACCCGGGTCGGCCGTTCCATGTGGTCGATGCCTTGGTCACCAACTTCCACCTGCCGGAGTCCACGCTGCTGATGCTGGTCTCGGCCTTCGCCGGCTACCCCGAGACCATGGCTGCCTACGCGGCGGCGGTCGAACAGGGGTACCGCTTCTTCAGTTACGGTGATGCCATGTTCATCACCCGCAATCCGGCGCCACGCGGCCCCGAGGATCAAGCATGAGTCGCACCTGTCGAATGTCGTTCGAACTGCTGGCCACCGACGGCAAGGCCCGTCGCGGCCGTCTGACTTTCCCCCGTGGCACGGTAGAGACTCCGGCGTTCATGCCGGTGGGTACCTATGGCACGGTCAAGGGCATGCTGCCACGCGACATCGAAGCGATCGGCGCCGAAATCATCCTGGGCAACACCTTCCACCTGTGGCTACGTCCAGGCACCGAGGTGATCAAGAAGCACGGCAGCCTGCACAATTTCATGCAGTGGAAAGGCCCGATTCTCACCGACTCCGGTGGTTTCCAGGTGTTCAGCCTCGGCGCCATGCGCAAAATCAAAGAAGAGGGCGTAACCTTCGCCTCGCCGGTTGATGGCTCCAAGGTGTTCATGGGCCCCGAGGAGTCCATGCAGGTCCAGCGTGACCTGGGCTCGGACATCGTGATGATCTTCGACGAATGCACGCCATACCCGGCCGAGCACGACGTGGCGCGCACCTCCATGGAGCTGTCGCTGCGCTGGGCCCAGCGCTCGAAGAATGCTCACGCCGACAACACAGCGGCGCTGTTCGGTATCGTTCAGGGCGGTATGTATCAAGACCTGCGCATGCGCTCGCTCGAAGCGCTCGAAAACATCGGTTTTGACGGCCTGGCCATTGGCGGTCTGTCGGTGGGCGAGCCCAAGCACGAGATGATCAAGGTGCTGGACTACCTGCCAGGCCAGATGCCGGCTGACAAACCTCGTTACCTTATGGGGGTAGGCAAGCCGGAGGATCTTGTAGAGGGTGTGCGCCGCGGCGTCGACATGTTCGACTGCGTGATGCCGACGCGCAATGCGCGCAACGGTCATCTGTTCGTCGATACCGGGGTGATCAAGATCCGTAACGCGTTCCATCGTCATGATGATTCGCCGCTCGATCCGACCTGTGATTGCTACACCTGCACCAACTTCTCGCGCGCGTATCTTCATCATCTGGATAAATGCGGCGAAATGTTGAGCAGCATGCTGAATACCATCCACAACTTGCGCCATTACCAGCGCTTGATGGCCGGTTTACGCGAGGCTATTCAACAAGGTAAATTGGCCGCCTTTGTCGACGCCTTCTATGCCAAGCGCGGGCTGCCTGTGCCGCCTTTGGACTGACTATTCGCATCCATTATTAGAAAATATCCATTAGGAGTGCCCAATGAGCTTCTTGATTCCCGCCGCCTACGCGGACGCAGCAGCCCCTGCCGCCGGCCCTGCCGGTACCGGTTTTGAATGGATCTTCCTGGTCGGTTTCCTGGTCATCTTCTATCTGATGATCTGGCGCCCACAGGCCAAGCGTGCCAAGGAGCAGAAGAACCTGCTGAGCAACTTGCAAAAAGGTGACGAAGTTGTCACCAACGGCGGTATCGCCGGCAAGATCGTCAAAGTCTCCGATGACTTCGTGGTACTGGAAGTGTCCGACAACGTCGAGCTGAAGTTCCAGAAGGGCGCCGTTGCCGCGACCCTGCCAAAAGGTACGCTCAAGGCTATCTGAGTTACCGGTTATCTTTTCCAGTCGGGGCGCGCAACGCGCCCCGCGTCTTGAACGGGCGGCGTGATGCTGAACAAATACCCTCTGTGGAAATACCTGCTGATCCTGGTGGTACTGGCGATCGGCTTTATTTATTCCGCTCCCAACCTCTACCCGGATGACCCGGCGGTGCAGATCAGCGGTGCGAGCTCCGCGCTGCATGTGAGCCAGGCCGATTTGGATCGCGCCACCAAGGCGCTGACCGATGCCGGTATCGCCGTCAAGGGCGGCAGCCTGGGTGAGAAGGGCAGTGCGCTGGTGCGCCTGACCAACCAGGAAGACCAGCTCCCAGCCAAGGATGTGGTACGCAAGGCACTGGGCGATGATTACGTCGTGGCCCTGAACCTGGCCCAGACCACCCCGCAATGGCTGCGCAACCTCGGCGCCAGCCCGATGAAACTGGGCCTGGACCTGTCCGGTGGTGTGCACTTCCTGCTGGAAGTGGACATGGACAAGGCCATGAGCGCCCGTATGAAAGTCTACGAAGGCGAGGTCAAGACCTTGCTGCGCAAAGAGCGCATCCGCTATCGCAGCCTGCCCCAGCAGGACGGCGCGATCATGCTGGGCTTTGCCGACGATGCCACCCGCGAACAGGCTCGCAGCCTGGTCCGCAAGAATTTCAATGACTTCGACCTGACCACCACCGAGCGCAACGAGCTCGCCGTGCTGCGTCTGGCGCTGACCCCGGCCAAAGTCGCCGAGATCCGCGAATACTCGATCAAGCAGAACCTGACCACCGTCCGTAACCGGGTCAACGAGCTGGGCGTCGCCGAGCCGCTGGTTCAGCGTCAGGGTGCCAACCGTATCGTGGTCGAGCTGCCAGGCGTGCAGGACACCGCCGAGGCCAAGCGTATCCTGGGCAAGACCGCCAACCTGGAGTTTCGCTTCGGCGCCGAGCCGGGCGCGTCCAAGGCTACCACCGAGGTCTTCGAGTTCCGCGAAGGTGGCCGTTCCGCTGCAGTCGAGCGTGGCCTGATCATCACAGGCGACCAGGTGACCGACGCCCAGGCCAGCTTCGATGAGCATGGCCGTCCGCAGGTGAACATCCGTCTCGATGGTCACGGCGGCGAGCTGATGAGCCGCGCTACCCGTACCAACGTCGGGCGCAGCATGGCGGTGATCTTCATCGAGCAGAAGCCGATGACCCGCTACGAGAAGCAGATGGTCAACGGTGTCGAGAAAGACGTCGCGGTCCAGACCTTCAAGGAAGAGAAGAAGATCATCAGCCTGGCGACCATCCAGTCGCCGCTGGGCAGCCAGTTCCGTATCACCGGCCTGAACGGCCAGGGCGAATCGTCCGAGCTGGCCCTGCTGCTGCGTGCTGGTGGCCTGGCGGCGCCGATGTACTTTGCCGAAGAGCGCACCATCGGCCCGAGCCTGGGTGCCGACAACATCACCAAGGGTATCGATGCGTCCCTGTGGGGCATGCTGTTCGTCTCGCTGTTCATCATCGCCATCTACCGTGCCTTCGGCGTGCTGGCGACCATCGCCCTGGCGGGCAACATGGTATTGCTGTTGGCGCTGATGTCGCTGCTGGGCGCTACCCTGACCCTGCCGGGTATCGCCGGTATCGTACTGACCATGGGTATGGCGGTGGACGCCAACGTGCTGATCTTCTCGCGTATCCGTGAAGAGATCGCGGCGGGCATGTCGGTTCAGCGCGCCATTCACGAAGGCTTCAACCGTGCCTACTCGGCGATCGTCGATGCCAACCTGACCACGCTGCTGGTCGGCGGCATCCTGTTCGCCATGGGTACCGGTCCGGTCAAAGGCTTCGCCGTCACCATGTCCCTCGGGATTTTCACCTCGATGTTCACCGCCGTCATGATGACCCGTGCACTGGTCAACCTGACTTGTGGCGGGCGTGACATCAAGAAGCTGTGGGTTTGAGGGAGCTGACATGAAAACCATCAACTTCATGGGCGTACGCAACGTCGCGTTCGCCATCACTGCGCTCCTGACTGTCCTGGCGTTGTTCAGCTGGTGGCAAAAGGGCCTGAACTTCGGCCTGGACTTCACCGGCGGTACGCTGATCGAGCTGACCTATGAGCGTCCTGCGGACCTCAAGGCGGTCCGTGCCGAGCTGGTCGACTCCGGCTTCCACGAGGCTGTCGTGCAGAGCTTCGGCGCCACCACCGACCTGCTGGTGCGTATGCCTGGTGACGACCCGCAATTGGGTAATAAGGTGGCCGAAGCCCTGCAGAAGGCAGGTGGCGACAATCCGGCAACCGTCAAGCGTGTCGAGTTCGTCGGCCCTCAGGTGGGCGAGGAGCTGCGTGACCAGGGTGGCCTGGGCATGCTCCTGGCGCTGGGGGGCATCCTGGTCTACCTGGCATTCCGTTTCCAGTGGAAGTTCGCCGTTGGTGCAATCGTCTCGCTGATCCACGACGTGGTGGTGACGCTGGGTATCCTGTCGTTCTTCCAGATCACCTTCGACCTGACGGTGCTGGCGGCGGTCCTGGCGATCATTGGTTACTCGCTCAACGACACCATCGTCGTCTTCGACCGGGTACGTGAAAACTTCCGCGTCATGCGCAAGGCCTCGCTGATCGAGAACATCAACGTTTCGACCACCCAGACCCTGCTGCGTACCATCGCCACCTCGGTGTCGACCTTGCTGGCTATCGCTGCGCTGCTGTTCTTCGGTGGTGACAACCTGTTCGGCTTCTCCCTGGCGCTGTTCATCGGTGTCATGGCGGGTACCTACTCGTCGATCTACATCGCCAACGTGGTGCTGATCTGGCTGAATCTGAGCAGTGAAGACCTGATTCCGCCCGCCAAGACTGACGGTGTGGACGACCGTCCGTAAGGTTGTTTCCTACGCCATTTGGCGTAAAGAGAGGCGCGAGTATTGAACTCGCGCCTTTTTTTTTGCTCCAAGGCTGGGAGAAGGCGGGCGCGAGCCCGCAGGTGCGATCAGGAGGTTCACGTGAATAAATCAATGCTGGTGGGTGCGGTTCTGGGTGCTGTCGGTGTTACCGCCGGAGGTGCTGTGGCGACCTACAGCTTGGTGAACAAGGGGCCGGAGTACGCCCAGGTCACGGACGTGCAGCCCATCAAGGAAACCATCAAGACGCCGCGTCAGGTCTGCCGGGACGTCGCGGTCACGCGTCAGGCGCCGGTCAAGGACCAGCACCAGATCGCCGGTACCGTGGTCGGAGCAATCGCAGGTGGCCTGCTGGGTAACCAGATCGGTGGCGGCACCGGCAAGAAGATCGCGACCGTGGCCGGTGCGGTCGGTGGCGGCTATGCGGGAAACAAGGTGCAGGAGGGCATGCAGGAGCGTGACACCTATACCACCACGCAAACCCGCTGCAACACCGTCAATGACCTGAGCGAGAAAGTGGTCGGCTACAACGTGACCTATTCCATTGGAGACAAGGTCGGGCGGGTGAAAATGAATCACGAGCCGGGTTCGACCATCCCGCTGGACAAGAACGGCAACCTGGTCCTTAGCGAAAACCAGGCAGGACAATGACGCTCACGCCGGCACTCTGGTGCTGGCCGCTTCGCGGGTGAGTCCGCGCTCTCACAGGTTCTAGGCTTGCACAGCGCTTGTAGTCTTTCTCTGAACCATAAAAAAAGCACCCCGAGGGGTGCTTTTTTTATGCGGCAATCGGCGCTTAGCGTTTCATGTGCTCGGGCAGGTGTGGCTGGATGGCAGTCAGCACGGCCTTGAAGCACTTGATGTTGCCGGCGACGATGTGGCCTTTGTCGAGGAAGTCGTGGCCGCCATTGAAGTCGCTCACCAGTCCACCAGCTTCCTGGATCAGCAGTACACCAGCGGCCATGTCCCACTCGGACAGGCCCGACTCCCAGAAGGCGTCGAAACGGCCGGCAGCAACATAGGCCAGGTCCAGGCTCGCGGAGCCGGCCCGACGGATGCCGGCGGTCTGGCCAGTCAGGGCGCGGAACATACCCAGGTAGTTGTCCAGATCGGCCATCTGGTTGTCGCGGAACGGGAAGCCGGTACCCAGCAGGGCGCCTTCCAGGCTGGTGCGCGAGCTGACGCGCAGACGACGGCCGTTGAGTTGCGCGCCGCGACCCCGGCTGGCGGTGAATTCTTCCTGGCGAACCGGATCGACGATGACGGCGTGCTCAAGGCGGCCACGGTACTTGCAGGCGATGCTGACGGCGAAGTGAGGAACGCCACGCAGGAAGTTGGTGGTACCGTCCAGTGGGTCGATGATCCACAGGTAGTCCTTGCCTTCCTCGCCGGAGCCGGCGTGCAGGCCGGTCTCTTCACCCTGGATGGAGTGGTTCGGGTAGGCCTTGCGCAGGGCGTTGACGATGGTCTGCTCGGCGGCGCGATCGACTTCGGAGACGTAATCCTTGGCGTCTTTCTCGTCGACCTTGAGGCTATCCAGGCGTTCGATGGAGCGGAAAATCAGTTCACTGGCGCTGCGAGCGGCGCGCAGCGCGATATTCAGCATAGGCTGCATGGGCGTTTCACCTGGGATGTTAAAGAAGAAAGCCGCACATTCTATCAGAAAACTGTTCCGGCAGAAGGGTGACATTTGCTTTCATGGCGTTACGTCTGTCGGTTCTGTAAGATCGACTCCCCCTTTTCCTGTCTCTGTGAGCTCTACACCTTGCTGCAAAATATTCGTGTTGTTCTGGTCAATACCAGCCACCCCGGCAATATCGGCGGCGCTGCGCGAGCCATGAAAAACATGGGCTTGTCGCGCCTGGTGCTGGTCCAGCCACTGGATTTCCCCGCGGTGGACGCCACCGCCCGCGCATCGGGCGCCGATGACGTGCTGGAAAATGCCCAAGTGGTCGATAGCCTCGAAGAGGCACTGGTCGGCTGTAGTCTGGCGATCGGCACCAGTGCCCGCGACCGCAGCATTCCTTGGCCCTTGCTCGACCCCCGCGAATGCGGTGCAAAGACCGTCGAGCAGGCGCGGGCTGGTGAGGAAATCGCCCTGGTGTTCGGTCGTGAGCACGCCGGTCTGACCAACGAAGAGCTGCAGCGATGTCACTTCCACGTGCACATTCCCTCGAACCCCGACTTCAGTTCGCTGAACCTTGCCGCCGCGGTCCAGGTGCTCGCCTACGAGGTGCGCATGGCTTGGCTGGCGGCACAAGGTTCGCCAACCAAGGTCGAGAAGTTCGAAGCCAACTCGCTGCGTAGCGGTGAGCTGGCGACCATGGACGAAATGGAGCTGTTCTACGAACACCTGGAGAAGACCCTGGTGGAAATCGGCTTCCTCGACCCTGAAAAGCCCAAGCATCTGATGCCGCGACTGCGCAGGCTCTATGGGCGCAGCTCGGTCAATCGTTCGGAAATGAGCATTTTGCGCGGCATTCTCACCGAGACCCAGAAAGTCGCCCGGGGCGAGCCGCATAAACGGAAGGACTAGAAAGAGATGTTCGAGCGTCTGCGTGAAGATATCCAGAGCGTATTCCATCGGGACCCGGCGGCGCGCAACGCCTTCGAGGTGCTGACCTGCTACCCGGGCATGCATGCAATCTGGCTGCACCGCCTGGGCCACGCCTTGTGGATTCGTGACTTCAAGTGGCTGGCGCGCCTGGTGTCGAACTTCGGTCGCTGGCTCACCGGCATCGAGATCCATCCGGGAGCGACCATCGGACGGCGCTTCTTCATCGACCATGGCATGGGCATCGTCATCGGCGAAACCGCCGAAATTGGCGACGACGTCACCCTCTACCAGGGCGTGACCCTCGGCGGCACCAGCTGGAACAAGGGTAAGCGCCATCCGACCCTCGAGAATGGCGTGGTGGTGGGGGCGGGCGCCAAGGTGCTTGGTCCGTTCACCGTCGGGGCCGGGGCCAAGATAGGCTCCAACGCCGTGGTCACCAAGGCAGTGCCTGCGGGTGCCACAGCGGTCGGCATTCCGGGGCGTATCATCGTCAAGACCGAGGACACCGAGGTCGAAGCCAAGCGCAAGGCCATGGCTGAAAAAATCGGTTTCGATGCCTATGGCGTCAGTGGCGATATGCCTGACCCAGTTGCCCGTGCGATCGGTCAGATGCTCGATCATCTGCAAGCGGTCGACGAGCGGCTGGAAGGTATGTGCGGGGCGCTGACCAAACTCGGTAGCGATTATTGCGGCAAGGAGCTGCCTGCGCTGCCCGAGGAAGACTTCGTCGAAGTCAAGCAAGCCGCACAGAGCGACACTCAGCCGCATTGATTACGGCGCCATGACACACGGGGCGTGTGCTCGCGCCCCTGGTCTGTTAAACTCGCGCCCGCCTCCCTGATGCAAACCCGACTAAAGCAGTAGGTCTAATAGTTGACTTAAATGCTCGGGAATCGCATACTCGCTCACATCCTGTAACTCCCGTGGTACCCATTAGCCATGCGACTGACTACCAAAGGCCGATATGCCGTGACCGCCATGCTCGATCTGGCGTTGCACGCGCAGCATGGGCCGGTGTCTTTGGCCGACATTTCCGAGCGCCAGGGCATTTCCCTCTCTTATCTGGAGCAGCTGTTCGCCAAGTTGCGCCGCAGCAGCCTGGTTTCCAGCGTGCGCGGCCCGGGTGGCGGCTACCAGCTGTCGCGGGGCATGGAAACCATCCAGGTGGCCCAGGTCATCGATGCGGTCAACGAATCGGTCGATGCCACCCGTTGCCAGGGCCTGGGGGACTGTCACGCCGGTGACACCTGTCTGACCCATCACCTGTGGTGCGACCTCAGCCAGCAGATCCATGAATTCCTTAGCGGTATCAGCCTGGCCGACCTCGTCATGCGCCGCGAGGTGCAGGAAGTCGCCCACCGCCAGGACCTGCGACGCGTCGCGGGCCGTACCGCCCAGCTGGACAAGATTGAGACGTCCGCCGTCGACTGATAGCAGCGACGAGCGACGCCACCGCCTGATAGGAGATACTCAATGAAGTTGCCGATCTACCTCGATTACTCCGCGACCACTCCGGTCGATCCCCGTGTCGCCCAGAAGATGGCCGACTGCCTGCTGGTCGACGGGAACTTCGGTAATCCGGCCTCGCGCTCCCACGTCTTCGGCTGGAAGGCCGAGGAAGCGGTCGAGAACGGCCGTCGCCAAGTCGCCGAGCTGATCAACGCCGACCCGCGCGAGATCGTCTGGACCAGCGGTGCCACCGAGTCCGACAACCTCGCCCTCAAAGGCGTGGCGCACTTCTATCAGACCAAGGGCAAGCACATCATCACCTCCAAGATCGAGCACAAAGCGGTCCTGGATACCGCTCGCCAGCTCGAGCGTGAAGGTTTCGAAGTCACGTACCTGGAGCCGGGTGAAGACGGCATCGTCACCCCGGCCATGGTCGAGGCTGCACTGCGCGAAGACACCATCCTGGTCTCGCTGATGCACGTGAACAACGAAGTCGGCTCGATCAACGACATCGCCGCCATCGGTGAGCTGACCCGCTCGCGTGGTGTGCTGTTCCATGTCGACGCCGCGCAGTCGGCCGGCAAGGTCGAGATCGACCTGCAGAAGCTCAAGGTCGACCTGATGTCGTTCTCGGCGCACAAGGTCTATGGTCCGAAGGGCATCGGCGCGCTGTACGTCAGCCGCAAACCACGTGTACGCCTGGAAGCCATCATCCATGGTGGTGGTCATGAGCGCGGCATGCGTTCAGGCACCCTGCCGACCCACCAGATCGTCGGCATGGGCGAGGCCTTCGCCATCGCCAAGCAGGAAATGGCCGCCGAGAACGCGCGCATCAAGGCCCTGAGCGACCGCTTCTTCGAGCAGGTATCCAACCTCGAAGAGCTGTACGTCAACGGCAGCCGCACTGCCCGCGTGCCGCACAACCTGAACCTGAGCTTCAACTACGTTGAAGGCGAATCGCTGCTGATGTCGCTCAAGGACATCGCCGTATCGTCCGGTTCGGCCTGTACCTCCGCTTCGCTCGAGCCGTCCTATGTGCTGCGCGCCCTGGGGCGCAACGACGAACTGGCGCACAGCTCGATCCGCTTCTCCTTCGGCCGCTTCACCACCGAGGAAGAAGTCGACTACGCCGCGCAGAAAGTCTGCGAGGCCGTGAACAAACTGCGTGAGCTGTCGCCGCTGTGGGACATGTACAAAGACGGCGTTGACATCTCCAAGATCGAGTGGGCCGCCCACTAAGCAGTCGCCAGCAAGAGCGGCTCCCTGATGAGGAAGGAATTGCACCATGGCATACAGTGAAAAGGTCATCGACCACTACGAAAACCCACGCAACGTCGGCAAGATGAACGCCGATGATCCGGATGTCGGTACCGGCATGGTCGGCGCGCCGGCTTGCGGCGACGTCATGCGCCTGCAGATCAAGGTCAACGAGCAAGGCGTCATCGAAGACGCCAAGTTCAAGACCTACGGTTGTGGCTCGGCCATCGCCTCCAGCTCCCTGGCCACTGAGTGGATGAAGGGCAAGACTCTGGACGAAGCCGAGACCATCAAGAACACCCAGCTGGCCGAAGAACTGGCGTTGCCGCCGGTGAAGATCCACTGTTCGGTACTTGCCGAGGACGCCATCAAGGCGGCCGTGCGCGATTACAAGCAGAAGAAAGGCTTGCTCTAAGTCGCCTGTCGCAAGGCCACTGACGTTGAGGAAAGAGTTCCGATGGCTATCAGCATGACAGAAGCCGCCGCCAACCACGTGCGGCGTTCCCTCGAAGGGCGCGGCAAGGGCGAAGGCATCCGCCTGGGCGTGCGCACCACCGGCTGCTCGGGCCTGGCTTACGTCCTGGAGTTCGTTGATGAGCTGGCCGCCGAAGACCAAGTGTTCGAGAACCATGGCGTGAAGGTCATCATCGACCCGAAGAGCCTGGTGTACCTCGATGGCACCGAGCTGGACTTCGTCAAGGAAGGGTTGAACGAAGGCTTCAAGTTCAACAACCCCAACGTGCGCGGTGAGTGTGGCTGCGGCGAAAGCTTCAATGTCTGAGGCTTGACGTGGGTACTCCTTGCCATTTCGCTCTGTTTGACCTCCAGCCTGGTTTCCGTCTGGACCTCGATAAACTGGCCAATCGCTATCGCGAGCTGGCCCGTGAGGTCCATCCGGACCGTTTCGCCGATGCCTCCGAGCGTGAGCAGCGCGTGGCGCTGGAAAAATCGGCGGCACTGAACGACGCCTACCAGACTCTGCGCAGCGCACCGCGCCGTGCCCGTTACCTGCTGGCCATCAGTGGCCATGAAGTGCCCCAGGAAGTCACCGTGCACGATCCGGACTTCCTCCTGCAGCAGATGCAGTGGCGCGAAGAACTCGAAGAGCTGCAGGACGAAGCCGATCTGGAAGGTGTGGCGGTGTTCAAGAAGCGCCTGAAGGCTGCGCAGGAGACGTTGAACGAGGACTTCGCCGCCTGCTGGGACGTGGCTGGCGAGCGTGACAGGGCCGAGCGCCTGATGCGCCGCATGCAGTTCCTCGACAAGCTCGCCCAGGAAGTGCGCCAACTCGAAGAGCGCCTCGACGATTAACTCCGGCGTTGCCCGTGACGACGCCTAAGGTACTCAGATAAGCATGGCCCTACTGCAGATCGCCGAACCCGGTCAAAGCCCTCAGCCTCACCAGCGTCGCCTGGCGGTGGGGATTGACCTGGGCACCACCAACTCCTTGGTCGCTGCCGTGCGCAGTGGTCGCAGCGAACCCCTGCCCGATGAGCAGGGCAACGTCATTTTGCCGTCCGCGGTGCGCTACCTCGACGGCCGCAGCGAAGTCGGCCTGGCTGCGCGCGAAGCCGCTTCAAGCGACCCGCTCAACACCATTCTTTCGGTCAAGCGCCTGATGGGGCGTGGCTTGGCCGACGTCAAGCAATTGGGTGAGCAACTGCCGTACCGCTTCGTCGGCGGCGAGTCGCATATGCCGTTCATCGACACTGTCCAGGGGCCCAAGAGCCCGGTGGAAGTGTCTGCAGACATTCTCAAGGTATTGCGCCAGCGCGCCGAGCAGACCCTCGGTGGTGAGCTGGTGGGGGCTGTGATCACCGTTCCGGCCTATTTCGACGATGCCCAGCGCCAAGCCACCAAGGACGCTGCGCGCCTGGCCGGTCTTAACGTCTTGCGCCTGCTCAACGAGCCTACCGCAGCTGCCGTGGCCTATGGCCTGGACCAGAACGCCGAAGGGCTGGTGGCCATCTATGACCTGGGTGGTGGCACCTTCGATATTTCCATCCTGCGCCTGACCGGTGGTGTCTTCGAAGTCCTCGCCACTGGCGGCGACACGGCCTTGGGTGGCGACGATTTCGACCATGCCATCGCCGGCTGGATCATCGAACAGGCCGGTCTTTCGTCCGACCTTGACCCATCTGCCCAGCGCCAGCTGTTGCAGGCTGCCTGTGCTGCCAAAGAAGCCCTGACCGACGCCGATGTCGTCAGCGTGCGTCATGGCGACTGGCACGGAGAGTTGAGCCGTGCCGGTTTCGAAGCGCTGATCGAACCGCTCATTGCCCGTAGCCTCAAGGCCTGCCGCCGCGCCGTGCGCGACAGTGGCGTTGAGCTCGAGGAGGTCGGTGCGGTGGTGATGGTCGGTGGATCGACCCGCGTACCTCGCGTTCGCGAGGCGGTGGGTGGCCTGTTCGGCCGTACTCCGCTGACTTCGATCGATCCGGACCAAGTGGTTGCCATCGGTGCTGCCATCCAGGCCGATACGCTGGCCGGCAACCGTCGTGAAGGCGGCGAACTGCTCTTGCTGGACGTCATCCCGCTGTCCCTGGGCCTGGAAACCATGGGCGGGCTGATGGAGAAGGTGATCCCGCGCAACACGACCATTCCGGTGGCTCGCGCGCAGGAGTTCACCACCTACAAGGATGGCCAGTCGGCCATGATGATCCACGTCCTGCAGGGCGAGCGCGAGCTGATCAGCGATTGCCGTTCGCTGGCGCGCTTCGAGCTGCGCGGCATCCCGGCCATGGTGGCGGGCGCGGCGAAGATCCGCGTCACCTTCCAGGTGGATGCCGATGGCCTGCTCAGCGTCTCGGCCCGTGAGCTGGGTTCGGGCGTTGAGTCCAGTATCCAGGTCAAGCCGTCTTATGGGCTGACCGACGGCGAAATCGCCCGCATGCTCAAGGATTCCTTCGAGCATGCCGGTTCCGACAAGCAGGCGCGCCAGTTGCGCGAGCATCAGGTCGACGCTGAACGCCTGCTCGAAGCGGTGCAGGGCGCCTTGGATGCCGATGGCGATCGACTGCTCAGCAGCGACGAGCGCGAAGCGATCGAGTACCAGATGCAAGAATTGCGTGATTTGCTCAGCGGCACCGATGGCGCGGCCATCGAGCAGCAGACCAAGCGTCTGTCGCAGGTGACCGATGCATTTGCCGCCCGTCGCCTTGATTCGACGGTCAAAGCCGCACTGGCCGGGCGCAACCTGAATGAGATCGAGGAGTAACCGATGCCCCAGGTGATTTTCCTGCCGCACGAGAAGTTCTGCCCGGATGGGCTGGTGGTGGAGGTGGAGCCAGGCACCAATATCCTGGAGTTGGCTCACGAGCACCACATCGAAATGGAGAGCGCCTGCGGTGGCGTTTGTGCCTGCACCACCTGTCATTGCATCGTCCGCGAGGGTTTCGACTCGCTGGAGGAAGCCGATGAGCTGGAAGAGGATATGCTGGACAAGGCCTGGGGTCTGGAGGCGCAATCGCGTCTGGCCTGCCAGGTGATCGTCGGGGAAGAAGACCTGACCATCGAGATTCCCAAGTATTCGCTCAACCACGCCGCCGAAGCGCCGCACTGAGGTTTCAGCATGAGCCTGAAATGGATTGATGTACTTGAGATCGCCATCCAGCTTGCGGAAAGCAAGCCGGACGTCGATCCTCGTTATGTGAATTTCGTCGATCTGCACCGCTGGGTGCTGGCTTTGCCAGAGTTCAGCGACGATCCGTCACGCGGCGGTGAGAAGGTGCTCGAGGCCATCCAGGCGGCCTGGATCGAAGAAGCCGACTGAGCGTTACCTGCAGGTTAGGCAATCCCCTGGAACCCGCGTATAATTCGCGGGTTTAATTTTTCGCAACACTCAATTTTCTGGAGTTATCCATGGCTGTTCAACGTACTTTCTCCATCATCAAGCCTGACGCCGTCGCCAAGAACGTCATCGGCGAAATCACCACTCGTTTCGAGAAAGCCGGCCTGCGTGTCGTCGCTTCGAAAATGAAGCAACTGTCCAAAGCCGAAGCCGAAGGCTTCTACGCTGAGCACAAAGAGCGCGGTTTCTTCGCTGATCTGGTTGCCTTCATGACCTCTGGTCCAGTCATCGTTCAGGTTCTGGAAGGCGAAAACGCCGTTCTGGCCAACCGTGAGCTGATGGGCGCTACCAACCCGAAAGAAGCTGCTGCCGGCACCATCCGCGCCGACTTCGCCGTTTCCATCGACGAGAACGCTGTCCACGGTTCCGACTCGGAAGCTTCGGCTGCCCGCGAAATCGCTTACTTCTTCTCCGCTACCGAGCTGTGCGACCGCATTCGCTAAGCGAAGCAGGTCTTGGGTGATTCCATGAGTGACATGACTGGCAAGATCAACCTGTTGGGCCTGACCCTGCAGGAAATGGAAAAATTCTTCGAGTCCATCGGAGAGAAGCGTTTTCGTGCCGGTCAGGTCATGAAATGGATTCACCACTTTGGCGTCGATGATTTCGCTGCCATGACCAATGTCGGCAAGGCCTTGCGCGAAAAGCTCGAGGCCGTTGCCGAGATTCGGGCTCCGGAAGTGGTCAGCGAAGACATTTCCGCCGACGGTACCCGCAAGTGGGTGGTCCGCGTTGCCTCCGGCAGCTGCGTCGAGACCGTCTACATTCCCACCGACGATCGCGGCACCCTCTGCGTTTCGTCCCAAGCCGGCTGCGCGCTGGATTGCAGTTTCTGCTCCACCGGCAAGCAAGGCTTCAACAGCAACCTCACTGCCGCCGAAGTGATCGGCCAGGTGTGGCTTGCCAACAAATCCTTCGGGACCGTCCCGGCCAAGATCGACCGCGCCATTACCAACGTGGTCATGATGGGCATGGGCGAACCGCTTTTGAATTTCGACAATGTCATCGCCGCCATGAAGATCATGATGGATGATCTGGGCTATGGCATTTCCAAGCGCCGCGTCACGCTTTCCACCTCGGGCGTGGTGCCGATGATCGACGAGCTGGCCAAGCACATCGATGTGTCCCTGGCCCTGTCGCTGCACGCGCCCAATGACGAACTGCGCAACCAACTGGTACCGATCAACAAGAAGTACCCGCTGAAGATGCTGCTCGAATCGTGCATGGGCTACATGTCGACCCTGGGCGGCAAGCGTGTGCTCACCATCGAGTACACCCTGCTCAAGGACGTCAACGACCAGCCCGAGCATGCCGCCCAGATGATCGAGCTGCTGCGCGATGTGCCGTGCAAGATCAACCTGATCCCGTTCAACCCGTTCCCGCATTCGGGCTACGAGCGGCCGAGCAACAATGCCATCCGCCGCTTCCAGGATCTGCTGCACCACGGTGGCTTCAATGTCACCACCCGCACTACCCGCGGCGAAGACATCGATGCCGCCTGTGGTCAACTGGTCGGCCAGGTCATGGATCGCACCCGTCGCAGCGAGCGCTACATCGCCGTGCGCCAGTTGAGCGCCGATGCAGAGCGCCAAGACAACGCCCCGCGCCACTGACGGTACCCGCCCATGACCTTGCGCGCCGCGCTGTCGATCCTGTCGCTTTCGCTGCTGGCCGGCTGCGTGTCTGGTGGCGCAGGTGACCCTCTGGCCAGTCGCCAAGGGCGCGAAGAGGCCGGGCGGGCCTACGTGCAATTGGGCCTGGGTTATTTGCAACAAGGTTTGACCGGGCAGGCCAAGGCTCCATTGGTGCGAGCCTTGGCACTCAACGGCGGCGATGCCGATGCCCACGCCGCGCTGGCGCTGGTGTTCCAGGCCGAAGGCGAGCCAGAGCTGGCCGAAGCGCATTTCCGTAAGGCCCTGGCAGCGCGCCCGGGGGACACGCGTATTCGCAACAACTACGGCAGTTTCCTTTATGCTCAGGGGCAATTTGCCAAGGCCGAGCAGATGTTTCGCCAAGCCGCCGCCGATACCCTGTATCCTGAGCGCTCGCGAATCTACGAGAATCTTGGCCTGGTCGCCCTGAAGCTCGAGCGTCGGGACCGGGCGCATGAGTATCTGGTCAAAGCCCTGCAACTCAATCCGCAGCAACCGAAGGCGTTGCTCGAAATGGCTGAGTTGTCCTATGAAAACAGGCATTATGTGCCGGCCCGGGACTACTACGATCGTTTCAGCCAGCTGAACGACCCGAGCGCCCGTAGCCTGTTGCTGGGTAGCCGCCTTGCCCAGGCATTCGACGAGCCTGGCACGGTGGCCGAACTGGGCCAGCAATTACAACGACTTTATCCCGGTACGCCGGAATATCAGCAATACCTGTCGGAGCAACGATGAAAGCCGCGCACCCCGAAGTAGCAGCAGCGACTCGCCAGAATCCCGGTGAGGTCTTGCGCCAGGCCCGCGAGAATCGGGAATGGTCGCAAGCCGAGGTGGCCCGCAAGCTCAACCTCACGGTAAGTTCGTTGAACAACCTTGAAAACGGCGCCTTCGACAAGCTGCCGGGGCACACCTTCGCCCGCGGATACATCCGTGCCTATGCCAAGCTGATGGGCATGGACCAGGCGCCTCTGGTCGAGGCATTCGATCACTACACCGGCACTCATGCCAAGGGCAGCGAGGTCCATTCCCTGGGCCGGATCGAAGAGCCGGTGCGTCTGTCGCACAACATCCTGCGCGGCGTCAGCCTGCTGTTGCTGGTGGTCGTAGTCGGTGGTGGCTTCTTCTGGTGGCAGGACCAGAGCAGCCTGCGCGGCAAGGACCTGGCCAAGATCGCCCTGGAGCATGTCGAGGTCGAAAGCGCCGACGGCACCACCCAGATCCACCCGCTGGACGAGCCGGA
The DNA here is from genome assembly GCF_040822035.1 of Pseudomonas guariconensis. Taxonomy (NCBI): domain Bacteria; kingdom Pseudomonadati; phylum Pseudomonadota; class Gammaproteobacteria; order Pseudomonadales; family Pseudomonadaceae; genus Pseudomonas; species Pseudomonas guariconensis. The sequence continues at coordinate 969,731 of NZ_CP162012.1, forward strand.
AGACCAGGCTGTCACCGAAGGCCAGCAACCGGAAGCCTCACCGCTGCCGCTTGAGCAGGCCACCGAGGGCTCTACGCCTGAGGCGGTCATCAGCAGCGAAGCGCCGGCAAGCACGACCGAAACCCCTGCAGTCACGCCAGCGCCTCAGGCCCCAGCCGCAGCCCCAGCCGCCAACGCGCCTGTGGCACCTGCTGCTGCGCCTGTGGTGCCCGCCGCAGCTCCGTCGGCACCGGCCGCTCCTACCAATGCACCGCTCACGGCCGCTACGACCCCGTCCGAAGCGCCGGTGGGCAGCGCCAAGGTTCAAATCCAGTTCACCGCCGATTGCTGGACCCAGGTCACCGACGGCAACGGCAAGGTGCTGTTCAGCGCCATCAAACGCAAGGGCGACAGCCTCGACCTGAGCGGCAAACCGCCGTTCTCGGTACGCCTGGGCTTTGCCCGTGGCGCCCAGGTCAGTTACAACGGCCAGCCGGTCGACGTAGCTCCGTTCACCAGTGGCGAGACCGCTCGCCTGAAGTTGGGACAGTAACCATGCACGGCGAATCTCCGATCAAACGTCGCGAATCCCGGAAGATCTGGGTCGGCAATGTACCCGTGGGCGGCGATGCCCCCATCGCGGTGCAGAGCATGACCAACACCGACACCAATGACGTCGCTGCCACGGTCGCGCAGATCCAGCGCCTGGTCGATGCCGGCGTCGACATCGTTCGCGTTTCGGTACCGGACATGGACGCCGCCGAGGCGTTCGGCCGCATCAAGCAGCAGGTCAGCGTGCCGCTCGTCGCCGACATCCACTTCGACTATCGCATTGCGTTGCGTGTGGCCGAACTGGGCGTCGACTGTCTGCGCATCAACCCGGGCAACATCGGTCGCGAGGACCGCGTGCGTGCGGTGGTCGACGCCGCCCGTGACCGTGGTATCCCCATCCGTATCGGCGTCAACGCCGGTTCCCTGGAGAAGGACCTGCAGAAGAAATACGGCGAACCGACCCCGGCAGCGCTGGTCGAGTCGGCACTGCGCCATGTCGAGCACCTTGATCGCCTGGACTTCCAGGACTTCAAGGTCAGCGTCAAAGCGTCCGATGTGTTCATGGCCGTGGAGGCCTACCGCTTGCTGGCCAAGCAGATCGTCCAGCCGCTGCACCTGGGCATCACCGAAGCCGGTGGCCTGCGTTCGGGGACGGTGAAATCCGCTGTCGGCCTCGGTATGCTGCTGGCCGAAGGCATTGGCGATACCATCCGCATTTCCCTGGCCGCCGATCCGGTCGAGGAAGTGAAGGTCGGCTACGACATCCTCAAGTCGCTGCACCTGCGTTCGCGTGGTATCAACTTCATCGCCTGCCCGAGCTGCTCGCGCCAGAACTTCGATGTGGTCAAGACCATGAACGAGTTGGAAGGGCGCCTGGAAGACCTGCTGGTACCGCTTGACGTGGCCGTAATCGGCTGCGTGGTCAACGGCCCGGGTGAAGCCAAGGAGTCCCATGTAGGCCTGACCGGCGGCACGCCGAACCTGGTCTACATCGACGGCAAACCGTCGCAGAAGCTGACCAATGACAACCTGGTCGATGAGCTGGAAAAACTCATCCGCCAGAAAGCGGCCGAAAAGGCCGAGGCCGACGCGGCGCTGATCGCCCGCGGCTGATTCCCAGATTCGTAAGGACTTTTCGTGAGCAAATCGCTGCAAGCCATCCGTGGCATGAACGACATCCTGCCCGACCAGTCGCCCCTGTGGCGCTACTTCGAAGGTACCGTGGCCGGCCTGCTGGACACCTATGGCTACAGCCAGATCCGCACGCCGATCGTCGAATTCACCGAGCTGTTCAAGCGCTCGATCGGTGAAGTCACCGATATCGTCGAAAAAGAGATGTACACCTTCGAGGACCGCAACGGCGATTCGCTCACCTTGCGTCCTGAAGGCACTGCCGCCTGCGTGCGCGCCGTCCTCGAGCACGGCATCACCGGCAACGGCCAGGTGCAGAAGCTGTGGTACGTGGGCCAGATGTTCCGCCATGAGCGCCCGCAAAAGGGCCGCTACCGCCAGTTTCACCAGATCGGTGTCGAGGTGTTCAACCTCGAAGGGCCGGACGTCGATGCCGAGCTGATCATGCTGACCTGGCGCCTGTGGGGCCTGCTGGGCATCCAGGACGCGGTCAAGCTCGAACTCAACAGCCTGGGCACCAGCGAGGCCCGTGCCCGCTACCGCGAAGCGCTGGTCGAATTCCTGTCGGCACGTCTCGAGCAACTGGATGAAGACAGCCAGCGTCGCCTCAAGAGCAACCCGCTGCGTATCCTCGATAGCAAGGACCAGGGTACCCAGGCGGTGCTGGTCGGTGCGCCAAAGCTCGAAGACTACCTGGACGAAGCGTCCCGCGTGCACTTCGAGGGCCTCAAGGCTCGCCTGGACGCCGCCGGCATTCCGTTCGTGATCAACACCAAGCTGGTCCGCGGGCTGGACTACTACAGCAAGACCGTGTTCGAGTGGGTCACCGACAAGCTCGGCGCCCAGGGCACTGTCTGTGCCGGTGGCCGCTATGATGGGCTGGTCGAGCAGATGGGCGGCAAGCCGACCCCGGGCGTTGGTTTCGCCATGGGCATCGAGCGTCTGATCCTGCTGCTGGAGACCCTGGGCAAGGTGCCCGAATCCATTAGCCGTCAGATCGACGTCTACCTGTGCGCCTTTGGCGAGCAGGCGGAGCTGGCCGGCCTGCGTCTTTCCGAGGCCCTGCGCGATCGCCTGCCGGGTCTGCGCCTGGCGGTCAACGCCGGTGGCGGCAGCTTCAAGAGCCAGTTCAAGAAGGCCGACAAGAGCGGGGCGCTGTTCGCCCTGATCCTCGGTGATGACGAACTGGCGCAGCAAATGATTGGATTCAAGCCCCTGCGTGGCCAGGGCGAACAACAGAACATTGCCTGGGATGCTCTGGCCGAGCATCTGCAAGCCGCTGTCGCGCAGGCGTGACAGGGTCAAACAGCCGAATTGCTGAAAAGGAGTATTGGGGTGTCGAGTACCGATGATGAAGGCCTGGCCGCAGCCAAGGACTGGTGGAACCGCAACGGCAAGCCGCTGCTGACCGGTGCCCTGCTGGCCGGCGTGGTGGTTATGGGCTGGCAGACCTGGCACAAGTACCAGAACAACCAGTCGCAAGGCGCCTCGGCCCTGTACCAGGCCCTGCTGGAAACCAGCCTGACGCCAAGCGGTCAGCCAGACGCAACCAAGGTTGCGGAACTGTCCGGCAAGCTCAAGAGCGAGTTCGGTGGCTCGGCCTATGCCCAGTACGGCAGCCTGTTCGTGGCCAAGGTCGCGGTCGACAGCGGCAAGCTTGACGACGCTGCCGCCGAGCTTAAAAGCGTGATGGAAAAGCCGGCCGATGCCACCTTGGGTGAGATCGCACGTCAGCGTCTGGCCCGTGTGCTCGCCGCCCAGGACAAAGCCGAAGAAGCCCTCAAGCTGCTCGACGGTGATGCCGACAAGGCCTTCCTGGCCAGCCGCGAAGAACTCAAGGGCGATTTGCTGGTTCAGCTGGGGCGAGCCGACGATGCCCATAGCGCCTATGAAAAAGCCAAGGCTGCGTTGTCCGATGACGCTGCGGTCGGTGGCTTGCAACTGAAGCTGGATGACCTGGCCAAAGGGGACGCCTGACGTGATCGGTTGGAAACAAGCAGCAGTGCTCACCCTGGCCGTGCTGGCCGCAGGTTGCAGCAGCAACAGCAAGAAGGAACTGCCTCCGGCCGAGCTGACCAAGTTCACCGAGGAAGTGGTGCTCAAGAAGCAGTGGAGCCGCTCGATCGGCGACGGCCAGGGTGAGACGTACAACACCTTGGTTCCGGCCATCGAGAACGACCGCATCTATGCCTCCGACGTCAACGGTCGGGTCATGGCCCTGAACCGCATCGACGGCGACGTGGTGTGGAAGAAGGACTTGGACCTGTCGGTCTCCGGCGCAGTCGGCGTGGGTTACGGTCTGGTCATGCTCGGCACCCTCAAGGGCGAAGTCATTGCCCTGGATGCCAGCACCGGCGAAGAGCGCTGGCGTTCTCGGGTGACCAGCGAAGTGCTGGCGCCGCCTGCCAACAACGGTGACGTGGTAGTGGTGCAGACCCAGGACGACCGTTTGATCGGCCTCGACGCTGCCACCGGTGACCGCCTGTGGATCTATGAGAACACTCCGGCGGTACTGACCCTGCGCGGCACCGGCGCACCGGTGGTGACCAACCGCCTGGCCGTGGCCGGCCTGTCCACCGGCAAGGTGGTCGCGGTGGATGTGCGCAACGGCGTGCCGGTGTGGGAGAGCCGCGTGGCCATTCCGCAGGGCCGTTCCGAGCTCGACCGCGTGGTGGACATCGACGGCGGCCTGCTGCTGTCCGGCGGCACCCTGTACGTGAGCACCTACCAGGGCCGCGTTGCGGGCCTGGACCTGGAAACCGGACGTGTGCTGTGGCAGCGCGATGCCTCCAGCTACGTCGGTGTCGCCCAGGGCTTCGGCAACGTCTATGTCAGCGAAGCGTCGGGCACCGTGGAAAGCGTCGATGAGCGCTCGTCCAGCGCCCTGTGGACCAACGACTCCATGGCACGCCGTCAGCTGTCAGCGCCGGAGGTGTTCTCCAGCTACGTGGCCGTAGGTGATTTCGAGGGCTACCTGCACCTGCTCAGCCAGGTCGATGGTCGCTTCGTGGGTCGCGAGCGGATCGACAGCGATGGCCTGCGCGCCCGTCCCCTGGTGGTCGGCGACACCATCTATGTCTTCGGCAACAGCGGCAAACTCGAGGCACTGACCATCCGCTGAAGCTAAGCTTGAGGCCGGATACGGCCTCGAGCCGCGGCGCTTGATGCGCCGCACGAACTCCGGCCGCTGCCTTGCAGCGGCCTTTGCATTTTCAAGAATTCAAGAGTGGAGAGCCGCATGGTTCCCGTAATCGCCCTGGTGGGACGGCCGAACGTCGGCAAATCCACCATGTTCAACCGCCTGACCAAGACCCGCGATGCCATCGTCGGTGACCTGTCGGGCCTGACCCGTGACCGCCAATATGGTGATGCCACCTGGCAGGGTCGTTCCTACATCCTGATCGACACCGGTGGTATCACCGGTGACGAAGTGGGCATGGACGAGAAGATGGCCGAGCAGTCGCTGATGGCCATCGAAGAAGCCGACTATGTGTTGTTCCTGGTGGATGCCCGCGCCGGTATGACCGCCGCTGACCAGATGATCGCCGAGCACCTGCGCAAGCGAAACAAAGAGGCAATCCTGGTCGCCAACAAGATCGACAACATCGATGCGGACGTTGCCCGCGCCGAGTTCTCGCCACTGGGCATGGGTAATGCCATCCCGGTCGCCGGCTCCCAAGGGCGTGGCATCAACGCCTTGATGGAAGCCGTGCTGGGCCACATTCCGCGCGACAAGGTCGAGGAAGCCCTCGACGAAGACGTTGCCGAAGGTGAAGAAGCCGCACGCATCCCGGGGCCGAGCGAGAAGGATGGCATCAAGATCGCCATTATCGGTCGTCCCAACGTCGGCAAATCGACCTTGGTCAACCGTATGTTGGGCGAAGAGCGCGTGGTGGTCTACGACCAGCCGGGCACTACCCGGGACAGTATTTACATCCCGTTCGAGCGTGACGACGAGAAGTACACCTTCATCGACACCGCCGGGGTGCGCAAGCGCGGCAAGATCCACGAGGAAGTCGAGAAGTTCTCGGTGGTCAAGACGCTGCAGGCGATCAAGGACGCCAACGTGGTGATCTTTGTCATGGATGCCCGTGAAGGCGTGGTCGATCATGACCTGAACCTGCTGGGCTTCGCTCTGGAAGCGGGTCGTGCCATCGTCATCGCCCTGAACAAGTGGGACGGCATGGAGCCGAGCGAGCGCGAATACGTGAAGACGGAGCTCGAGCGCCGGCTATTCTTCGTCGACTTCGCCGACATCCACTTCATCTCTGCGCTGCACGGCACCGGTGTGGGCCATCTGTACAAATCCGTGCAGGCTGCGTTCAAGTCGGCAGTCACCCGCTGGCCGACCAGCCGCCTGACCCAGATCCTCGAGGACGCCATCAGCGAGCACCAGCCGCCAATGGTCAACGGTCGTCGCATCAAGCTGCGTTATGCCCACCTCGGCGGCGCGAACCCGCCGCTGATCGTGATCCACGGCAACCAGACCGACAAGATCCCGCGGTCGTACTCGCGTTACCTGGAAAACACCTACCGCCGGGTGCTCAAGCTGGTCGGCACGCCGATCCGTATCGAGTACAAGGGCAGCGACAACCCGTTCGAGGGCAAGAAGAACACCCTCACCGATCGTCAGGTCAACAAGAAGCGCCGCCTGATGTCGCACCACAAGAAAGCCGAGAAGAAGCGCAAGGACAAGCGCAAGTAAGCGGCGAGCTTCAAGCTTCAAGCCTCAAGAGAGAGCAGTGCACCGAGTCCGCTCTTTCTTGCCGCTTGAAGCTTTTCGCGTGTGGCTTCGTCCTTTTTCCTGACCGCTCGATCCGCTATGCTCGGGCTCTACCCCGTGCCGTATGCAGTGTTCAGGAAAGAGGGCTTCATGATCCGCAGCAAATTGCCGAACGTCGGCACGACCATTTTCACCACCATGTCGCAGTTGGCCGTACAGACAGGTGCGCTCAACCTGTCCCAAGGCTTCCCAGACTTCGACGCGCCCCAGGCGCTGCTCGATGCCGTGTGCCGCCATGTCATGGCCGGCCATAACCAATACTCGCCGATGACCGGCCTGCCAGCCTTGCGCCAGCAAGTGGCGGCCAAGATCGCACGCCTGTATGGCGTGACGGTCGATGCCGATCAGGAAGTGACCATCACGCCAGGTGCCACCGAGGCGATCTTCTGTGCCATCCAGGCGGTGATCCAGGCGGGCGACGAGGTGATTGTCTTCGATCCGTCCTATGACAGCTACGAGCCGTCCGTTGAACTGGCCGGCGGACGCTGCGTGCACGTGCAACTGTGCGATGGCGAGTTCCGTATCGACTGGCAGAAGTTCAGCGATGCACTGACGCCGCGCACGCGCATGGTCATCCTGAATTCGCCACACAACCCCAGCGGCGCATTGATTAGCCGTGAGGACCTGGACCAGCTGGCACACTTGATCGAAGGTCGTGATATCTACCTGGTCAGCGACGAAGTGTACGAGCACTTGATCTATGACGGCGTGCGCCATGCCAGTGTATTGGCCCATGAGCAGCTCTACTCACGTGCATTCGTGATCAGCTCGTTCGGCAAGACCTATCACGTCACTGGCTGGAAGACCGGCTATGTGGTGGCGCCACCGGCGTTGAGCGTGGAGTTGCGCAAGGTCCACCAATACGTCAACTTCTGTGGTGTAACGCCCTTGCAGTGTGCCTTGGCCGACTACATGGCCGAGCACCCTGAACATCTGGATGAGTTGCCGGGCTTCTATCAGGCCAAGCGCGACCTGTTCTGCGACTTGCTGCAGGACTCGCGTTTCACCTTCACTCGTACCCCAGGTACTTACTTCCAGCTGGTGGATTATTCGCAGATACGCCCGGATCTGGGTGATGTCGAAATGTCGCTGTGGCTGACCCGTGAGCACGGCGTGGCGACCATTCCGGTTTCGGTGTTCTACCAGCAACCTATCCCCGAGCAACGCCTGGTGCGCCTGTGCTTTGCCAAACGTGAGGAGACGCTGCGTCAGGCGGCGGAAAAACTATGCGCGATCTGAGCCAACTGCCTAACCTGAAAGTCGCCCTGGTGCAGACAACCCTGGCCTGGCACGACCGCGAGGCCAACTATGCGCATTTCGAAGAGCTGTTGGCCCAGGTCGGCGAGGCGGATCTGGTGATCCTTCCCGAGATGTTCACCACTGGCTTCTCCATGGAGTCCGAAAGCCTCGCCGAGCCTGAGAATGGCCCCACCTACAAATGGCTGAAGGCTCAGGCCAAGAAGTTCGATACGGTGATCACCGGCAGCGTGATCATCCAGGCCGCCGATGGCAGCCACCGCAACCGCTTGCTGTGGGCGCGGCCCGATGGCGAGATCCTGCATTACGACAAGCGCCACCTGTTCCGCATGGCCGGCGAACACCGGCACTACACACCGGGCGAGCGCCAGGTGCAGTTCGAGCTCAAAGGTTGGCGCGTGCGTCCGCTGATCTGCTACGACCTGCGCTTCCCGGTGTGGAGCCGTGATGCCCAGGACACCGACCTTTTGCTTTATACCGCCAACTGGCCGGCCGCGCGCCGTCAGCACTGGAACCGTCTGTTGCCGGCGCGGGGGATCGAGAACCTGTGCTATGTGGCGGCAGTGAACCGTGTCGGCACCGACGGCAAGGGCTTTGCCTATTCAGGCGACAGCCAGGTGCTGGATTTCCAAGGGGAGAGCCTGCTCAGTGCCGGCGAAGCCGATGGGGTGTTCACCGTGGTGCTCCGGGCGGCGGAGCTGGCGGCGTATCGCGCACGTTTCCCGGCCAACCTGGATGCCGATACCTTCGAACTGCATTATTGAATCTTTCGCAGGTCAACCCGCTCCCACCAGTACTGCGCTGAGCCACAGGACAGCGCAATACCTGTAGGTGCGGGTTTGCTCAATCAATACACATCCCGCCGATACCGCCCATCCTCGATCAACTGCTGCACCATCTCGGCCCCGAGGATTCCATTGAGCGCTGCATCCACGCCAGCGGCCATCCCCTGCAAGCTGCCGCAGACATAGATACAAGCCCCCTCGGCCACCCAGCGCTTGAGCATCTCGGCCTGCTGCAACAGGACATCCTGCACATACACTTTCTCTGCCTGGTCCCGTGAAAACGCCAGGTCCAGTCGTTGCAGGTCGCCAGCGGTCAACCAGGCCTGAAGCTCGTTCCCGCACAGCAAGTCATGAGCGCGGTTGCGCTCGCCGAACAGCAACCAATTGCGTGTTTCGCCAGCGGCGATACGCGCCTTGAGCAGGCTGCGCAGGCCCGCAAGGCCTGTGCCGTTGCCGATCAGAATCATCGGCGCGGGTGCATCCGGCAGGCGGAAGCCGCTGTTGCGACGCAGGCGCAGGGTGACATTGCCCTGCAGCGGTAAGTATTCAGTCAGCCAGCCTGAGCCCAGGCCCAGGCTGCCGTCGGGGTGCAGTTCTTGACGAACGATCAGCTCCAGCATGCCGTCGCTGGCGATCGACGCGATGGAGTACTCCCGTGGGGTGATGGGAATCAAGGCATCGACCACTGCCTGGGCATGCAGACCCACCAGATGTTCCCGGCCCAGCGGCAACTGGCGGGTGGCCAGGGCCTTACCGAGAGGCTCGCACAGGCCGTCCAGTTGCACCGGGGTCGTCACGTCCAGCCCCAGGCCGGCGAGCAAGGCGTCAATGCGCGGTTGACCGTTGCGCGGCAGGACCTCTACCAGATCACCCGCTTCCCAGGTGTGGGGCTGGTCTGACTGCAGCGCCAGCAGATAGACCGGTGCGCCCTGGCTGCCTGGGTTCAGGCATTGGCGCTGGCGCAGGGTCCAGTTGGCGAACGACGGTGCTGGCCAGGCAGTCACCGGTTCGGCTCCGGTCAGTCGGGCGAGTGCCTGATGCCATTGCAGCAGGGCTGCCGGATCAGCGTTGTCCACTTCCACTGGGCTGAAGGCACGGGTGGCGCCGCGCTCGCCCAGCCAGGCCTGGAGTCTGCGGGCGAAGCCACAGAAGTGCGGGTACTGGCGATCGCCCAGCGCGAGCACGGCGTAGTTCAGGTGGTCCAGCGCCCACGGTTGGCCGAGCACCTTGCGCTCGAAGGCGCGGGCGCTGTCAGGGGCTTCGCCGTCGCCGAAGGTACTGACCACGAACAGCGCGCGACGGGCCTGTTGCAGGTCGGCTTGACCCAATTCGGCGAGCGCACGGACTTGCACCGGCAGACCGGCTGCTTGCAGTTGGCCGGCGCTCTGCCAGGCCAGCTGTTCGGCGAAACCGCTCTGGCTGGCGAAACCGATCAGCCAGTTGTCGCCACCGGCCTTGGCGGGGGTTACCGAGCTGCGGGCCGCCTGCACTTGGCGTTTCTTGCGTCGGCGATCGAGGTACAGCAGCCAGCCGGTGATGAAGAACAGCGGCATGGTCAGGCTGGCCACGGTGACGATGATCCGACCTGGCAGGCCGAAGTAGCTGCCCACGTGCAAGGCATAGACGCTTTGCAGCAACTGCGCTTTGAACGGTTTGTCGGCGTAGCGCTCGTGGTGTTTCACCTGGCCGGTGGCCGGGTCCAGCGTGAGGGTGTTGAAAGCGCGCTCGTGGTCGGCACCTTCGAGGAGGTAGAAGAGCGTCGCCGGTCGCCCTCCGGCAGGCGGCAGGCGCAGGTTGTAAGTCAAAAGGCCGGGGCCTGCGGCCTCCTTGAGGCTGGTCCAGATGGCGTCGTAGTCCACCACCAGAGGCGGTGCGTCCTTGTCGAGCTTCTGCGGGCCGTGGCGGCCACGACCCTCTCCACGATTTTGCTGCTGCCCGGCGGCGGGGGCGTCGGCCAATAGTTTGTTCAGGCCTTCGCGGTACCATTCGTAGGACCAGAACAAGCCCGTCAGGGCGAACAGCAGATAGAACAGCAGACACCAGGTCCCGGCGACGGCATGCAGGTCCCAATTGAAGGCACGGCCTTTCTTGGCCCACTCCAGCGTCAGCCATGCCCGCCAGTTCAACGCCTGACGTGGCCAGCGCAGATACAGGCCTGAGAGGCAGAAGAACACCAGCATCAGGGTGCAGGCACCGGTAATTTGGCGACCGGTGTCGCCCATGGCCAAGAAGCGATGCAGCTGCAGCATCAGATTGAAGAAGCCTTGCCCCGTGACGTCACCCTGGAACTGGCCGGTGTAGGGGTCGACATAGCGCATCTGGCCGCGGCGCTCACCGGGTGGCGGCTGGAAGAAAATGCGTGCAGCGTTGCCCTCACGGGTATCGACCCACAGCATCGAGACGGTGTCGCCCTGGGCCGCCTCGACCCGGCGCACCAGCTCGGCCGGCGGTAGCACGCCTTCCTGGCGTACCTGCACCTTGAGCACGTGCGGATTGAACAGGCGCAGCAGTTCTTCCTGGAACGAATAAACCGCCCCGGTGACGCCCATCAACGCCAGCACCAGACCGGCGGTGATGCCAAAGAACCAGTGCAATTGGAACAGCGACTTCTTCACCACATCATTCACCTTGTCTGGACGCCGGGCGAGGCGCGGCGAGCATTATGCCTTGGTACGCGAAAGCCCCGGTCACCGGAAAGGTGAGCGGGGCTTTGGGGCGCGACTTGATTAGAAGTGGAAGTTCGCGCTCATCAGTGCAGTACGTCCTGGTGCGACGTGCGCATAGTGCGGAGCGAACACCTGATCGAAATAGCGCTTGTCGGTCAGGTTCTGCACGTTGAGTTGGAGATCGACGTTCTTGGTCAAGCGATAGGTCGCCATCGCATCGTAACGCCAGTACGACGGTACTTCGACCGAGTTGGCTTCATCGCCAAAGCGGGAATCCATGAAGGTAGCGCCTGCACCAACGGTCAGTTGTGGAACGATGTCGTAGGTAGACCAGAAGGTGAAGCTGTTACGAGGCGTGTTAGGCATGTGATTGCCCTTGTTCGCCGGGGTCGTGGTCTTCACGATCTCGCTTTCCATATAGGTGTAGCCGCCATAGACCTTCCATTTCTGGGTGAGGTTGCCCGCGTAGGTGAACTCGAGGCCTTGGACACGCTGTTCACCGTCCAGTACTTGGTAGCTGGCATTGTCAGGGTCCGTTACCCGCGCATTGGTCTTGTCGGTGCGGAACAGTGCAGCGGTCAGCGAGAGGTTGTCATCGAAGAAGTCCCACTTCGTGCCGATCTCGTAGTTGCGGTTACGTTCTGGGTCGAGGTCGCTGTTGTTTCTCGTCAAATCCAAGCCACCGTTGCCGCTGGTTTCACCCGAAGGGTTGCTCGAAGTTGACCATGCGGCATAGATGCTGCCATTGGGCAGAGGGTTGTAGACCACGCCCAATTGGTAGTTCCACAGGTGGGTATTGTTCTCGCGCGAGAAGCTGCCGGCCGGGCCATTACGACCTGCGTTGGCGTAACCACTGGACTTGGTCTGGTAGTCGTCGTAGCGCAGCCCCATGTTCAACGACCATTGCTCATTGAATTTCAACGTGTCGAAGACGTAGACAGCGCTGGTCTTGGTGTCGGTGTCGGTAAACGCCTTGCTGTCGGTGATGGTGCCGGACCATGCGTCATCTGGAGACGGATCGTGCAGACTGGTGCAGTCGCCAGATGCCAGCAAAGCAGGGGTGCACTTGGTGCCATTGCCCGCCGCGGATTTGATGTCGTAACCCCGGTTGTGCGTATCGCTGTAGGTGAACTCCAAACCAGTGACGAGGCTGTGCTCGATGGAACCGGTATTGAACTTCGCGCTCAAGTCGGTCTGGTTGACCCAACCTTTGGAGGTCGAATTCCGGTTCTTGGTCGCACGGTAGACTGTGCCGTCGGCCACGTTGCCCTTGCTGTCGTCAGGGTTGGTGACGATGTAGTCCAAGGTTGAACGCGACATGCGGAAACTGTTGGACAGCGTCAGGTTTTCGTTGAAGTCGTGCTCGATCTTGATCGTGCCGCTGTCGTTGGTGGTCTTGCGATAGTCGCGATCGTTCAGGCCGTAGAAGTTGTCGCGGTCCACATGCGCGGGTTTGTCGACGTTGTATTTGCTGCGATTGGCGCTACGCGTGAGCGGAATGCCGTAGTCCGGCATGTCGTCGGTCTTGAGGTGGTAGTAGCCGACGGTCACGCGAGTATCGGTACCGAGGCCGAACGCGAACGAGGGGGCGACACCCCAACGGCTGACATCCACATCATCTCGGCCGGCTACGTTGGCTTCGTGCTTCATCAGGTTCAGGCGAAACGCCGAAGTGTCGGTCAGCTGCTTGTTCAGGTCCAACGTGGTCCGCTTGGTCTGGTCAGAGCCCCAAGTAAAGCCACCATTGTAGGCATCACCGAGCTTGGCGGTTTTGGTGACCAGATTCAGGCTGCCACCCGTGGAGCCTGCGCCTGTGAAGGCCGAGCCAGGGCCTTTGCTGACTTCGATCGATTCGACGTTGAAGATTTCACGGCTCTGCGAAGCCACGTCGCGCATGCCATCGACGAATACATCGCTTTCTGCGTTGAAACCGCGAATGATCGGACGGTCGCCTGCCGGGTTGCCGCCTTCGCCAGCACCGAAAGTGATGCCAGGGGTCGTACGCAATGCGTCTACGAGACTGGTTGCGCCCGTATCACGAATGACCTGCTGTGGGATGACGGTGACACTCTTGGGTGTTTCGCGCAGCGGCGCCGTGTACTTCTTCGAGGTTGCCGTGTCGGTCTTGTAGCTGGTGGTGTCCTGTGCCGCGTTGACACTGGTGGCATCCAGCGAGACGACGCCATCGGTTGGCTGTTCCGCCGCTAGGGCAAGCTGGGCGGCGGAGGAAGCAGTGATGGCAACGCCGATGGCGGAGGCGAGCAGACGTGGTGAACTCACAGCAGATGGCACGTGACGCATTTCGATGAACCTTCCCCAAGGTTTGAAGTCGGCGGATCTTAATGCAAGCAATTGCGAGTCTCAATTGAGAATCGTTAACAGTCGCGAGAAACTTACAATCTTTACAATTTCTCTTTACGGTTTTGCTGTGCTGAAACGTCTTAAGCGGCTGGCGGGGCTTGTGTGGTGCAAAAGGGAATCAATATCATTGGCAGCCTTACTACCTCTCAGGTGCCACCGTCATGCTGCTTCACATTCCCGGTCTGTTCGACGCCGACGAACTCTCCCGCATCCGTGAGGCGCTGGAGCAGGCGGACTGGGCCGACGGCAAGGTCACCGCGGGTTATCAGTCGGCTAAGGCCAAGCACAACCTGCAGTTGCCAGAAGGGCACGCGCTGGCCAAGGAGATCGGCAGCGCCTTGATCGATCGTCTGTGGCGCAATCCGCTGTTCATGTCTGCGGCATTGCCGCACAAGGTGTTTCCACCGCTGATCAACTGCTACCGCGAAGGCGGCAATTTCGGCTTCCACATCGACAACGCGCTGCGTCAGCCCAAGGGCAGCGTCGAGCGGATACGCACGGATGTCTCTTCTACGTTGTTCTTGAGCGATCCGGACAGCTATGACGGTGGCGAACTCGTCATCCAGGACACCTATGGTGTGCAGCAGGTCAAGCTGGCGGCCGGCGACATGGTGCTGTATCCGGGCACCAGCCTGCACAAGGTCAATCCGGTTACCCGTGGGGCGCGCTATGCGGCGTTTTTCTGGACCCAAAGCCTGGTGCGCGAGGACAGCCAGCGTACCTTGCTGTTCGAGATGGACAATGCCATCCGCCAATTGACCGCCGATGTCCCCGATCACCCGTCGTTGCTGCAACTGACCGGCACCTATCACAACCTGCTGCGCCGCTGGGCCGAGGTCTGAGCCGTGTCATATCAGTTGCGTCGTGAGGAAGTCGTCGATATCGCAGGTCTGCAAGCCATGCTCGAACAAAGCCCTGGCAAGGCGGCCCAAGCCATCCTGGCCGCGGCGCAACGGGGGGTTGTCGAGGCGCAGTTGATGCTCGGGCAGATTCTGCTGGATGGCCGCGGCATCGAGCAGGACCGGGCGCTGGCGCGGCAGTGGTTTGCTATAGCGGCCCAAGGCGCAAGCGCCATGGGGCACAACATGCTGGGACGATGCCTGGAGCATGGCTGGGGCGGGGAAAGCGACCTGCGGATGGCCGCTGCTCACTATCGCCAGGCGGCTGACGCCGGTCTGGACTGGGGGCTGTACAACTATGCCAACCTGCTGGCTACCGGGAGAGGCGTCGCTGTGGACCAGGCTCTGGCGTTGAGCTGTTATGAAAAGGCGGCGCACTTGGGCCATGCCAAGTCGATGAACCTGTATGGCCGTTACCTGGAGCAGGGGATCGCCACCGCTGCCAGTCCGGTGCGCGCGGTGCGCTGGTATCGCCGTTCGGCTGAGGCGGGTGATTTTCGCGGCATGTTCAGCCTGGCGATGGTACTGGTCGAACGTGGGCAGTTGGCCGAGGCCCAGCCTTGGTTGGAGCGGGCGCGGGTCGAGGGGAACCTGAATTTTCTGCGCAGTGCCTTGGTGACCTTGCAGCACGCGGGGCCGATGCTGATGGCGTTTGCCGCGCGGTATGCCCAAGAGCTGCAAAGGCGTAAGCCTTGAAGGCGTCTGTCTTTACAGTCCTTCGTGTAAATCCGCTCCACCAGGCCCCGTAATGGACTTGATGGGGCGGGTTTACCCACGAAGAAGGCGCACATGAAAACGGGGCCTCGCGGCCCCGTCTTGCATTACAGGTAGTAGGCCTTCAGCGGCGGGAAGCCGTTGAACTCCACCGCGCTGTAGCTGGTGGTGTAGGCGCCGGTGGACAGCCAGTAGAGGCGGTCACCGATGGCCAGGTTCAGTGGCAGGCCGTACTTGTAGTGCTCGTACATGATGTCGGCGCTGTCGCAGGTGGGGCCGGCGATGACCACTTCTTCGGTCTCGCCTTTCTTCTCGGTCCAGATCGGGAACTTGATCGACTCGTCCATGGTTTCGATCAGGCCGGAGAATTTGCCCACGTCGGTGTAGATCCAGCGTTCGACAGCGGTGCGCGACTTGCGTGCCACCAGCACCACTTCGCTGACCAGGATGCCGGCGTTGGCGATCAGCGAGCGACCTGGCTCGAGGATGATTTCCGGCAGGTCGTCACCGAAGTCTTCTTTGAGGAAGCGGATGATTTCCTCGGCGTAGGTTTCGAGGCTGTTGGTGCGGGTGATGTAGTTGGCCGGGAAACCACCGCCCATGTTGATCAGCTTGAGCTCGATGCCGTCTTCTTCCTTCAGGCGCTCGAAGATCACCTTGACCTTGGCGATGGCCGCGTCCCAGACGCTGATGTCGCGCTGCTGGGAGCCGACATGGAAGGAGATGCCGTAAGGCACCAGGCCCAGGTCACGGGCCAGGATCAGCAGGTCCATGGCCATGTCGGTCTGGCAGCCGAACTTGCGCGACAGCGGCCAGTCGGCAGTGGTGGAGCCTTCGGTGAGGATGCGCACGTAGACTTTCGAACCCGGTGCGGCCTTGGCGATGTTGCGCAGGTCCGCCTCGGAGTCGGTGGCGTACAGGCGCACGCCCTTCTCGTAGAAGTAGCGGATGTCCTTGGACTTCTTGATGGTGTTGCCGTAGCTGATGCGGTCGGCGGTGACACCACGGCCCAGCACTTTGTCCAGCTCGTAGATCGAGGCGATATCGAAGCTCGAGCCTTTTTCCTTGAGCAGGTCGATGATCTCGACTGCCGGGTTGGCCTTGACCGCGTAGTAGACCTTGGCGAATTCGAAGCCTGCGCGCAGGTCGTCATAGGCCTGGCTGATCATCTGGGTGTCGATGAGTA
The DNA here is from genome assembly GCF_040822035.1 of Pseudomonas guariconensis. Lineage (NCBI taxonomy): Bacteria > Pseudomonadati > Pseudomonadota > Gammaproteobacteria > Pseudomonadales > Pseudomonadaceae > Pseudomonas > Pseudomonas guariconensis. Next base: position 986,044 of record NZ_CP162012.1, read on the forward strand.
CGAACGGGGTTTCCTGCTTGTCGGCGAACGCCTTCATCTTCTGGAAGGTGTCACGCGCGAAATAGTCTTCGACCTGGATCGACATGCTGAGGGACTCCATGGGCAAACTGAAAAATTAAGTGGTGCAAACTGAACGTCCTCCGTATCCCCACTTTGGTTCGCCTACTTCCCAAGGCATGTCGCCGAAAGCAAAAAGGTCAACCGTGCCCGTGAAGCGGAGCGGCGGGTGACCTTGCTGTCTCGTCGTCAGTACTTGAGCCGGATGGATCGTTTCCAGCATGGACGTTCGGCGCGCACTTTAGGGCGTGAGGAATGCAGAATCAACAGGCAATCCCGGCACGTTCGTCGCGTTTTGGCCACCTGCCACTGGAATAACCGACCTGTGTGAACGGCTGATGTTCCCAAGCGTAAAGAATTGTGGAATGGAGCGCGCCGCCCCCTTCAGAGGCGAGCCCCCGAAAAAGACGCCATGGTGTTCTCTTGGCGACGCGAGACCGAGCAAAGGCAACAGATCGATGGCGCCAAAGTGTTCATATTTATGGCCACTTGAGGGGCGCGTCAGATCGACCGAAATTCCTATAAATTTTTTGTTACCGATCTCTAGGTCGGGCTGGGTCATCGTTGATTTGCCGTCGTTTATGAGAAGCATTACTATTCGCGACCTTGTACCTGCCCCTAGATGGCCTCGACCATGTCTGGACACAAAGGCTTCCTCGATCACTATCACGAGCTGATCGGCACCTGGACGCGCAAGCTGCGCAACCGTCCACAGGCCGAGGACCTCGCCCATGACGCTTTCGTGCGGGTGCTGGAAAACCCGCGAGAGGTCATCGAGCAGCCGCGCGCCTACCTGCACCAGACGGCCCGCAACATTGCCGTCGACGGTTACCGCCGTGAGGACCGGCGCCAGGCCTTGGAAGAGGAGATGTTCGATGAAGGTGCCGCAGGCAATGGTGATCCGGAAGCCTATGTACATGCCCTGGAACTGGCCGACAGCGTCGAGCGCGCCCTGGCCGAGCTGCCGGTCAATTGCCGGCAGGTGTTCGTCTGGCAGAAGCTCGAGGGGCTGACCCAGGCGGAGATTGCCGAGCGCATGGGCCTGAGCAAGAACATGGTCGAAAAGTATATGATCCGCACGCTCCGGCATCTGCGTGAGCACCTGGATGTGTCCACCCGATGAGTCAGGAGACCCTTTGCATGAAACAGCCCGGCGCCGAAGACGTGCGTGAGCAGGCCGCCGAATGGTTCGCGCGTATCCAGGATGCGCCGGGAGATACCCAGCTGCGGGCGCGCTTGCATCAGTGGCTTAAGGCCGATCCTCGCCACCGCCAGGAGTACGGCCTGCTCGAGCGGTTGTGGCAGGCCGCCGACAACATCCCGCCCCAGCGCCTGGAGGCGCTGTGCGTTCCTGAGCCTGTGCGGCATCTGCCCCGTCGGCGTTTCCTGCAGCAGGCCCTGGCGGCGGGAGTGGGCGCCGCCGCCCTTGGATTGGGCTGGCGTGGCTGGCAATACACCCGCGAAAACCATAGCGAAGACCTGCAGACCGCCTTGGGCGAGCGCCGTGATATCGAGCTGCCGGACGGCTCGCAGCTGCAACTCAATGGCGCGACTCGCCTGGGCGTGAGGTACAGCGCCGGGCAGCGACAGGTCGTGCTCGAAGCGGGTGAAGTGATGTTCAGCGTCGCCCACGACAGCGCACGGCCTTTCGTGGTCGACACCGCTCAGGGACGCGTCACCGTAACCGGGACCCGTTTCGATGTGCGCCTGGACCGCGGGCACACCCGGGTGGCCGTGGAACAGGGCTCCGTCAAGGTGGAAGGGGCTTCGGGTCCATCGGCGCAGCTCACCGCGGGCCTGGGCGCGCATATCGATCCGCAAGGCCAGGTCGTGGCGCCGTACCCTGTGGATGCGGCTGTCGTGACGGCCTGGCGTCACGGCAAGCTGGTGTTCGATAACGCCACCTTGGCCGAGGTGGTGACGGAAGTCTCCCGTTACCGCAGCCAGCCACTGCGCGTCGCCCCTGGCAAGGCGGCGGGCCTGCGCCTGTCCAGCACCTTCAGTGTCGATGACACCGACGCGCTGCTTCGGGCCCTGCCGAGCATCTTGCCGGTGGCCATCAAGACCCACGGCGACGGCTCCAGCGAAATTATCGCGAAATAAATTCAGGTTTTTTTTTTCTCGTTCGTCTTCCTCGCCAGCTGCAACTGCCAAGCATTTCCATTTGCGTGTGGTTGGCGTTCATCCGGACTTTCAGGATTCTTCGACGACGTGAATAACAACAAGCCTTTCCTGCGTTTGCCTTCCCTCGCGCTGGCCCTGGCGATCAGTGCCGCCACGGCCAATGCCTACGCCGAACAAACGCCGGCGACGATCCAAATCCAGGCTCAGCCCCTGGCTTCGGCCTTGAGCCAGTTGGGGCAACAGACCAACCTGCAATTGTTCTTCAGCCCTGAACTGGTGGCGGGCAAGCAGGCCCCGGCGGTCTCGGGAAATCTTGCGCCGGAGCAGGCGCTGCAACAATTATTGCAAGGCAGTGGGCTGACCTATGAGCTGTCCCAGGGCACCGTGGTGGTCAAGCCGGCCGAGAGCGCAGGCGTGTTGACCACCGGCAGCCTTGAGCTGGCGCCCACCGACGTCAAAGTGGTCGGCGACTGGCTGGGGGATGCCCAGCAGAGCGTGGTACAGAACCATCCCGGCGCGCGCACCGTGGTGCGTCGTGAGGCCATGGTGGAAAAGGGCGCGATGAACGTACGCGACGTGCTGCGCGGCATCCCCGGTGTGCAGGTCCAGGATTCCAATGGCACCGGTGGCAGCGACCTGTCGCTCAACGTGGGTGTGCGCGGACTGACATCACGCCTGTCGCCGCGCTCGACGGTGTTGATCGACGGTATCCCCGCCGCGTTCGCGCCCTATGGCCAGCCACAGCTGTCCATGGCGCCAATTTCCTCGGGCAACCTCGACAGCATCGATGTGGTTCGCGGCGCAGGCTCCGTGCGCTATGGCCCGCAGAACGTCGGCGGGGTGATCAACTTCGTGACCCGTGCCATCCCGGAGAAAGCTTCGGGTGAGTTGTCCACAACGCTGGAAACCTCTCGCCATGGCGGCTGGAAACACACCGAGTCGGCATTTGTCGGCGGCACTGCCGATAACGGCATGGGTGTGGCATTGCTCTATACCGGCGTGAACGGCAACGGTTACCGCAGCAGCAACAATGGCAATGACATCGACGACGTCATCCTCAAGACCCACTGGGCGCCCACCGACAGCGACGAGTTCTGGCTCAACTTCCATTACTACGATGGTCGGGCCGACATGCCCGGTGGCCTGACCCAGGCGCAGTTCGACCAAGACCCCTTCCAGTCGGTGCGCGACTACGACTACTTCGCCGGCCGTCGCAAGGACGTGTCGTTCAAGTGGCAGCGTCAGCTCGACGAGGCCACCCAGTTCGAAGTGCTGACCTATTACACCGACAGCTTCCGCGGCAGCTCCATCGCCGACCGCACCATGAAGACCCTGTCGTCGTACCCGCGCAATTACCATACCTTCGCCATCGAGCCGCGCCTGTCGCGGATCTTCTTCGCCGGCCCTACCACCCAGGAAGTCAGCGTCGGCTATCGCTACCTGAAGGAAGCCATGCGCGAGCAGTCTTCGCAGCTGGCGCTGATCGACAACGTGCCGACGCCGGTCCCGGGTTCCGACGGCCATGTCATCCAGGACCGCAGCGGGGGCACCGAAGCCAGTGCCTACTACATCGACGACAAGATCGACGTCGGCAACTGGACCATCACCCCCGGCATCCGCTTCGAGCACATCAATACCGACTGGCGCGACCGCCCGGTGCTGGATGGAGACTACCAGCGCGTCCCTGAGAAAAACCGCAGTGTCACCAGCAACGAACCCCTGCCAGCATTGAGCGTGATGTATCACCTGTCCGATGCCTGGAAGCTGTTCGCCAACTACGAGACCTCTTTCGGCAGCCTGCAGTACTTCCAGCTTGGGCAAGGTGGTAAAGGCGACAGCACCGCCAATGGCCTGGAGCCGGAAAAGGCCAAGACCTACGAGATCGGCACGCGTTATGACGATGGCCATTTCGCGGGCGAGCTGACCGCGTTCTACATCGACTTCGACGACGAGCTGCAATACATCAGCAACGAGGTCGGCTGGACCAACCTGGGGGCGACCAAGCACCAGGGCATCGAAGCTGCCGTGCGTTATGACCTGTCCGGGTTGGATGCACGCCTGCAAGGGCTGACGGCCAATGCAGGCTACACCTATACCCGCGCCACCTATGAAGGCGAGATCCCTGGCTTCAAAGGTCGTGACCTGCCGTTCTACTCCCGCCAGGTGGCCACGGCGGGGCTGCGCTACGAGATGAACCGCTGGACCTGGAATCTGGATGCTTATGCCCAGTCCAAGCAGCGCTCGCCAGGCACGGGAATCACCAATGGCCAGTTCAACGGCAACTACATCACCGAGCCGAGTGCCGATGGACGGTTCGGCGATATTCCGGGTTATGTCACCTGGCATGCCCGTGGTGGGTATGACTTCGGACCGCAGCTGTCGAACCTGAAGCTGGCGGCGGGCGTGAAGAACCTCTTCGACAAGCAGTACTACACCCGCTCCAGCGACAACAATGCCGGGCTCTATGTGGGGGAGCCGCGCACCTTCTATGTGCAGGCCAGTGTAGGGTTCTGACACCAGTGGTGCCTGATTCGCAGGTAAATCCGCTCCCGCAAATACAACGCTATTGGCTGTAGGAGCGGGTTTACCCGCGAAGCGGTCGGCACAACCGACACGCCTATTAGAGGGCGACAACCGCCTCTGCCGGCGAAACGATACTGGTCTTGCCCCCACGCGAACGCCCCGAACTCAGGTAGGCCGCAATGGACTCCTGGGTCACCTCGCCCAGGAACACCTGCTCGGCATCGAGCACCGGCAACCAGGCACGATTGAACTCATACATCCGCGACAGGAGGATGCGCAGGTGTTCGTCGTGGGCTGCGGTGGCGTTGAACGGGCGCAGGAAATCGCCACAGCTCCCTTGCTGGCGATGCAGGTCGCGCCTGCGCACGTATCCCAACGCCCGGTTCTGCGCATCGGTGACCACCACGTAGCGGCGGTCATGCTCGTCCATCAGCTCCAGGGCATCGCTCACGGGCGTCTCGGGGCTCAGGGACGGGGCGTTGTCTGCGGCATCCTCGGCACGAACCAGCAACAGGCGCTTCAAGGTGCTGTCCTGGCCGACGAAATTGCTCACGAAGTCATCCACCGGATGGGCCAGCAAGGTGTCCGGGTGGTCGAGCTGCAGCAGTTTGCCGGCGCGGAAGATGGCGATCTTGTCGCCCAGCTTGATCGCCTCGTCGATGTCATGGCTGACCATGATCACGGTCTTGTTCAGCGCCCGTTGCATCTCGAAGAACTCGTTCTGGATCATCTCGCGATTGATCGGGTCGACCGCGCCGAAAGGCTCATCCATCAGCAACACCGGTGCCTCGGCGGCCAAGGCACGGATCACGCCGATCCGCTGTTGCTGGCCGCCCGAAAGTTCACGCGGGTAGCGCTGCAGGTACTGCTTGGGCTCGAGCTTGATCATGTGCATCAGCTCGCGGGCGCGCTCGTGACATCTTTGCTTGTCCCAGCCCAGCAAGCGCGGGACGACTGTGATGTTTTCCTCGATGGTCATGTTCGGGAACAGGCCGATCTGCTGGATCACATAGCCAATGTGGCGGCGCAGGGTCACCTCGTCTAGGGCGCTGGTGTCCTCGCCGTTGATCAATACCTGGCCGCTGGTCGGTGTGATCAGGCGGTTGATCATTTTCAGGGTTGTGCTCTTGCCGCAGCCCGAGGGGCCGAGAAACACGCAGATTTCGCCTTCGTTGACGGTGAGGCTGACCGCGTCGACGGCTTTGACGTCCTTGCCGTTGACGTTGAAGGTCTTGCTGAGGTTCTTCAGTTCGATCATGGACGCAGTCCTTCCGGAGTCAGGGCACGTTGCAGGGTTTGCAGAAGCAGGTCGGCGATGATCGCCAGCAGGCTGACCAGCACGGCGCCGACCAGCAGCATGGACATGTCGCTGCGGCTGATGGAGGTGAGGATGAGTACACCCAGGCCGCCGGCGCCGATGGTGGCGGCGATGGTCATCACGCCGATGTTCATCACCACGGCGGTGCGCACGCCGGCGAGAATCACCGGCACCGCGATGGGCAACTCGACCATGCGCAGGCGCTGGCCGAAGGTCATGCCGATGCCGCGCGCCGCTTCACGGATGCCAGGTTCGACATTGGTCAGGGCCAGATAGGTGTTACGCATGATCGGCAGCAGCGAATAAAGGAATACCGCCGTGATCGCGGGCAATGGCCCCAGGCCCTGGCCGAACTTGGAGTAGAACGGCAGCAGCAGGCCGAACAGGGCGATCGAAGGGACGGTCAGCAGCACCGTGGCGCTGGCCTGCAGGGGGCCAGCCAAGGATGGGAAGCGGGTCATCAAGACCCCCAAGGGCACCCCGACCAAGATCGCCAGGCCCACGGCCACGCCCACCAGGGTGATGTGCTGGCCGGTCAGGTGCAGCACTTGGAACCAGTCCAGATGCGTGAACGTATCGAGCAGGTTCATGGCTGTACCTCGCTGATCGGGTGCTCGCGCAGAAATGCCGCGGCCACGGTCGCCGGGCTCTGGTGCTCGACATCGACCTTGGCGTTGAGTGCACGCATGGTCTGGTCGTCGAGCAGCTCGGCCAGAGGCTTGAGCAGGTCGGCCAGGCGCGGGTTGGCGTCGAGCGTCTGTTGGCGCACCACCGGGGCGGCGGTGTAGTCGGGGAAGTAGTGTTTATCGTCTTCGAGCAGCTTGAGGTTGAACGCGTTCAGGCGCCCGTCGGTGGTGTACACCAGGCCGGCGAAGACTTGGTTATTGCGCATTGCGGTATAGACCAAGCCGCCGTCCATCTGCCGAATGTTGCGCCGGTCGAGCGGCAGGTCATACAACTCGCGCAGCCCCACCAGGCCGTCCGGCCGGTTGGCGAACTCAGTGTCCAGTGCCACCAGGTGGTTGCGCTCATGCTCGTCGCGCAGCACCCGCTGCAACTGACTGATGGTGTTGAGCTGCGGGTAAGCCTTGGCCACGGCTTGGGGCAGGCCCAGGGCATAGGTGTTGCTGAATTTCGACGGGGTTAGCCAGACCAGGCCCTTCTCGGCGTCCAGTGCCTTGACCCTGGCGTAGGTGGCCTCGGCGCTGGGCATGCGTTCGTCGATGTGGTTGTAGGAGACCAGCGAAACCCCGGTGTATTCCCACATCAGGTCGAGTTGGCCGGTTTCCTGGGCCTGGCGTGCAATGTTGCTGCCCAGGCCTTCGGTGACGCGCACGGTGTAGCCGTTGGCGCGCAGGTATTGGGCGGTGATTTCAGCGAGCACGGTCTGTTCGGTGAAGACCCGCGCGCCGATGCGAATCAGCGGTTTTTCCGCGGCCTGGGAGAGCCCTGCGAATAGCATGGCCGCGCCCAGGAGCAAGGCGATTTTCTTGTTCATTGGTTCCCTCTTTTTATTGGGACAGGCCGCGTTCCAGCCAGCGCTTGCTGGAAAGGCTCACCAAGGCATCGAGCGCCAGTGCCAGCAAGGCCGTGCAGGCTGCGCCCAGCAACAGTTGCGGCTGGTTGTTCAGGGCGATGCCGGGGAAGATCAGGCTGCCCAGGCTGTTGGCGCCGATCAGGAAGGCCAGGGGGGCCGTGCCCACGTTCAGCGCCAGGGCCACGCGCACACCGCCGACGATGATCGGCACAGCGTTGGGCAGCTCTACCTGCCAAAGTTGCTGGCGCGCGGTCATGCCGATGCCGGTGGCCGCTTCCTTGAGTGAGGCGGGGACGTTCTTCAGGCCTTCGTAGGTGTTGCGCACGATGGGCAGGAGGGAGGCGAGGAACAGGGCGAAGATCGCAGGGCCTGCGCCGATGCCCAGGACACTCAGGGCAATGGCCAGGACGGCCAGGGGAGGGATGGTGTTGCCAACGTTGAACAGCTGCATGAAGCGCTCGGCCTTGTCGACCCTGTGCGGTCGACTCAAGGCAATGCCGGCTGGGATACCCACGGCTAACGCCGCCGCCATCGAAGCCAGCACCAGCACCAGGTGCGCTTGCAGATAGAACCAAAGGTCTTCGCGATAACGCGCGAAGGTATCGATGCCGATCCAGTGGACCAGCAGGGCCAGGATGACGAGCACGGCGGCCCATCCCAACAGCCCTTTGCCATAGCGTTCAGCCACAGGCGGACTCCTTTTCAGTCGGCGAACACACTCCCGTGGCGGGCGCCATACCTGGCGCCAGGCAGTGTGGTCGCGAGTAGCAGCGTGACGCACTGAAGACAGGCGGTCACGCCATGAGCCGAACCCCGTCGGGCCCGAAATGCAGATGAAACACGCCCTGAACCGAGGCGGGTTGCAGGGGAGTGGACGTCTCCGAGGCGTTAAAGGTTCCCATCTGAAGAGGCGTTTGGCCAGTGTTAATCACTGGCTCTTCAGAAAAATCACGCGATAAAAAAGCGTGGATAGCACGTGGAGGCGTTGAAGTACCTGCTATTCGGCGGTTTGCCGTACGGCGACTTGGCTGGGCAATTTTCTTGTTATTCGCTTGAATCGAGGCTCTCGGCGGAACACTTGAGCTTGAACCGCATATGGCTGGGCATGCACTGGTCACGCTTGAAGGCTCTCTGCGACACCGGCGACTCGCAAGATTCAAAGCTGATGCCCAATGGCCTCAGGCGGGTTTTGGCCCTGCTCCGACTTCAGGTATGATATTGCCCCTTTTTGATCCCAAGTCAGGCGATTTCCCATGACCAACCAGGCCGCCGAAGTCGCGAAGCGCCGCACTTTCGCCATCATTTCCCACCCCGACGCCGGTAAGACCACCATCACCGAGAAGCTCCTGCTGATGGGCAAGGCCATTGCCGTCGCCGGTACCGTGAAGTCGCGCAAGTCCGACCGCCACGCCACCTCCGACTGGATGGAAATGGAGAAGCAGCGCGGCATCTCCATCACCACCTCGGTGATGCAGTTCCCCTACCGCGAGCACATGATCAACCTGCTCGACACCCCCGGCCACGAGGACTTCTCCGAAGACACCTACCGCACCCTGACCGCGGTCGACTCGGCGCTGATGGTGCTCGACGGCGGTAAAGGTGTAGAGCCGCGGACCATCGCCCTGATGGATGTCTGCCGCCTGCGCGACACGCCGATCGTCAGCTTCATCAACAAACTCGACCGTGACATCCGCGACCCGATCGAACTGCTCGACGAGATCGAGGCGGTCCTGAAGATCAAGGCTGCGCCGATCACCTGGCCGATCGGTTGCTACCGCGACTTCAAGGGTGTGTACCACCTCACCGGCGACTACATCGTGGTCTATACCCCGGGTCATGGTCATGAGCGCACCGAAGCCAAGATCATCCAGAAGCTGGACTCCGACGAGGCCCGTGCGCACCTGGGCGACCAGTACGATTCGTTCGTCGAGCAGCTGGAACTGGTGCAGGGCGCCTGCCATGAGTTCAACCAGGACGAGTTCATCAACGGTCAGCTGACCCCGGTGTTCTTCGGTACCGCCCTTGGCAACTTCGGTGTCGACCATGTGCTCGATGCAGTTGTCGATTGGGCACCGCGTCCGCTGGGCCGCGTGGCGCACGAGCGTACCGTCGAGCCTGTGGAAGAGAAGTTCACCGGCTTCGTGTTCAAGATCCAGGCGAACATGGACCCGAAGCACCGCGACCGCATCGCCTTCATGCGGATCTGTTCGGGCAAGTACGAAAAAGGCATGAAGATGCGCCACGTGCGCCTGGGCAAGGACCTGCGCATCGGCGATGCGCTGACGTTCTTCTCCTCCGAGCGTGAACAGCTCGAGGAAGCCTATGCCGGCGACATCATCGGCCTGCACAACCATGGCACCATCCAGATCGGCGACACCTTCACCGAAGGCGAGGCGCTGGGCTTCACGGGTATTCCGCACTTCGCCCCGGAACTGTTCCGCCGCGTGCGCCTGAAGGACCCGCTCAAGTCCAAGCAACTGCGCCAGGGCCTGCAACAGCTGGCCGAAGAAGGCGCGACCCAGGTGTTCTTCCCCGAGCGCAGCAACGACATCATCCTCGGCGCCGTGGGTGTGCTGCAGTTCGATGTGGTCGCCAGCCGCCTGAAGGAAGAGTACAAGGTCGAATGTGCCTACGAGCCCATCACCGTCTGGTCGGCGCGCTGGATCAGCTGCGACGACAAGAAGAAGCTCGAGGAATTCCAGAACAAGGCCATGGAGAACCTGGCCATCGACGGTGGCGGTCACCTGACCTACCTGGCGCCGACCCGGGTGAACCTATCGTTGATGGAAGAGCGCTGGCCGGACATCAAGTTCCGCGCCACTCGCGAGCATCACTAAAGAGCAGCGGCAAGCTACCAGCAGCAAGCTTCAAGCGGCGCGAGCCTGAACGGGCTCCGTTCTTCTTGCCGCTTGCCGCTTGCCGCTGACGACTGTCAGTTGCCTGCTTTGATACTGGTCCAGATCCGTGTACGGATGCGGTCGATCTTCGCCGGCATCGCCTCCAGGGCATACAGCTTGCCCAGCACCTCGTCACTCGGGTAGATCATGCTGTTGGCCTTGAGTTTCGGGTCCACCAGGCTGTCTGCCTTCAAGTTGCCGTTGGCGTACTGCACAGAGTCGCTGATATTGGCCATCACCTCTGGCTGCAACAGGTAGTTCATGTAGGCGTAGCCGGCTTTTTCGTCCGGTGCGTCGGCGGGCATGGCGACCATGTCGAACCACAGCGGCGCCCCTTGCTTGGGTATCGAGTAGCCCACCTTCACCCCATTGTTCGCCTCTTCGGCGCGGTTCTTCGCCTGCAGCACATCCCCCGAGAAACCTACCACCACGCAGACATCGCCGTTGGCCAGGTCGCCGGTGTACTTGGATGAGTGGAAGTAGCTGATGTACGGCCGCACCTGCATCAACAGCGCCTTGGCTTTGTCATAATCGGCCGGGTTCTGGCTGTGGTGCGGCAGGCCCAGGTAGTGCAGGGCGATCGGTAGCAGCTCCGGGCCGTTGTCCAGCACGGCAACGCCGCAGCTTTTGAGTTTGGAAATGTTCTCGGGCTTGAAGATCAGGTCCCAGGAATCCACCGGCGCATTGTCGCCCAGTACCGCCTTGACCTTGTCGATGTTGTAGCCAATGCCCGTGCTGCCCCAGAGGTAGGGGAAGCCATAGCGATTGCCCGGGTCGTTCACCTCCAGCGCCTTGAGCAGCACCGGGTTGAGGTTATGCCAGTTGGGCAACTGGCTCTTGTCCAGCGGCTTGAGGGCTTTGCCCTGGATCTGCCGGGCCATGAAGTGGTTGGAGGGGAACACCACGTCGTAGCCGGAGTTGCCCGTCATCAGCTTGCCGTCGAGGGTCTCGTTGCTGTCGAACACGTCATAGGTCGGCTGGATGCCGGTGGCCTGCTGGAACTGCTTGAGGGTGTCGGGGGCGATGTAGCTGGACCAGTTGTAGATCTTCACCGAGTCGGCGGCGTTGGCCACGCAGGTGGCGAGCATCAGAGGGGCGAGCAGGAGGGTGCGCATGTCCGGTATACCTTGCTGTGCTTGTTGTTATCGAAGGGCGGCAGGCGATCGTCGGATCAGAAAATCAGAACGTAGGTCTTGCGCACTGTTTCCTGGATATCCCAGGTGCCGGTGCTGTTGGCCGGCAGCATCAGGGCGTCGCCGGCTTCGATGAGCAAGGGCTCGCCACCGTCGGGGGTGAAGGTGCAGCGGCCCTTGATGAAATGGCAGAACTCCTGCTGCACGATCTGCCGCCGCCAGCGCCCCGGGGTGCACTCCCAGATGCCGGTTTCGACGCCGTCGTTACGCTCGACGCAGGTCACGGAGGTGACCGCAACCGGCTCGCCGAGAGGGACGGCGACAGGACTGGTGCTTTCCAGGGTGACGCTGCCCGTGTGCTTGAACTGGGTGATGCTCATGACCTTGGATCCTGTGTGTTGGTTTGGGTTGAATCAGCGCATGAAGCCTTCCATGAAGTCGGCAAGCGTGCTGGCCAGGCGCCTTCGCCAAGGAGCGCTGCCGGGCTGGGCGAGGGTCTGGTCCTCGTGCACGAAGCTTCGGATGATCGCGTTGTAGCCCAGCCAGCGGCAGGGCTCGGGCGGCCAGCTGGCCAGGCTCGACAGCGGGCGGTTGTCGTACACCCAAGGCTGCGCGGTCAGGGCGTTGTGCTGGCCGAGTATCAGCGCGGCCAGGGTGCGTCCGCCCAGGTTGGTGGCGCCGACGCCTTCGCCGCCATAGCCGCCCGACAACGCAATGCTGCGCTGGCGATCGCACAGCATGTGCGGGTGGAAGCGCCGGGCCATGCCCAGGTTGCCGCCCCAGGAATGGGTGATGCGCACGTCCTTGAGCTGTGGGAACAGGTCGCCGAACAGGTAGCGGCGCAGGGCGATCTCGCTGTCGGTAAGGCTGAAGTCTTCCCGCAGCCGGCCGCCGAAGCGGTAGCCGCCACGGGCACCGAACACCAGGCGGTTGTCGGCGGTGCGTTGGCCATAGGTGACTTGGCGGCTGCCCTCGCTGAAGGCCTGGCCCTGATCCAGGCCGATCTGTGCCCAGGTCGATTCAGGCAGGGGTTCGGTGGCCACCAGCAGGCTCTGCACGGGCAACTGATGACGTCCCAGCGGCGGCAGACTGGCGGCGTAGCCCTCCACGGCTGGCACGATCCACTGGCTGCGGATCGTCGCCTGGGGCGTACGTACCTCGCCGGTTCGCCAGTCGATGGCCGGGGTGTTCTCGTAGATCGGTACGCCCAGGCGTTCGACCGCACGGGCCAGGCCGCGCACGAGTTTGGCCGGCTGGAGGGTAGCGACATGCGGGCTGAAGATCGCGCCATAGGCATTGCTCACCCGCAGTTGGCCATTCAACGCCTCAGGCCCCAGCCAGCGGTAGTCGTCTTCATTCATGCCTTGGCGATAGAGGTCATCCAGGTAGGCACGCAGACTGCGTTCCTGCTCCGGGTAACGGGCGGCGCAATAGAGCACGCCGCCTTTGCGGTAGTCGCAGTCGATGCCTTCGCGTTGCAGGACGCTGTGGACCTCGTTGGGGATGTCATGCAGCAAATCGGTGCTGGCGCGGCGTTGCTGGGGCGAGAGGGTGGCGAGCATCCGGTCCTCGCCCAGCAGGTTGCCCATCAGCCAGCCGCCATTGCGGCCCGAGGCGCCGTAACCTGCGATATTGGCGTCGATCACCGCGACGTTCAGTTGTGGCGCCTGGCGCTTGAGGTAATAGGCGGTCCATAGGCCTGTGTAGCCGGCGCCGATGATGCATACATCCACCTCCAGGTCCTGGTCCAGGGCCGGGCGGGCGCGGAGTGGCTCCTCGAGCTGGTCCATCCAAAGGCTGATCGTACGCCAGGCTTGCATCGGGTTCGGCTCCACATCCGTAAAGGTCTGCGGGCGATCCTAGTGGCGTGTGGGGAGGGTTGTCTTACGTGCGTGCACGCAGGGAAATCTGCTTCACATAGGCCTTGGGCGACAAACCGGTGTGCTCGCGGAAGCACTTGTAGAACGCCGACAGCGAATTGAAACCCGCGGCAAAGGCCAGATCGTCGACCGGGGTTGTCGCGTGCTGGGCGTCGAGGCTGGCCAACAGATGTTGCAGGCGGGCCTGGTTGACGTAGCGGTAGAAGCTTTGGCCGAGCACCTGGTTGAGCAGGTAGGAAATCTGATTGCGGCTGTAGCCGCTGTGGTCGGCGACCTGTTGCAGGTCCAGCTCCGGGTCAAGGTAGGGGCGCTGTCGCTGAAAGTAGTGCTCCAGGTCCTGGGCCATGGTGGAGAGCTGGCGCGGTGAAAGGCCCAGGCGGCTGGTGGCCGAACGCGGGTTGGCGCGGCGGGCGCCTTGGGCATCACGACGCACCAAGGTGGCGTATTCGTTGATACGCCAGATCAGCCCATCCTTGACGGTGATCGCCTCGCTGGCCTGGAACGCCACCAATCCGTCACCACCCTGGACCGTGACTTCGTACTGGATGAATGCCGTGCAGCCGTCCACGCGGATGCGGTCGCTGTGTACGATGTCTTCGCCGACCTGGTGGGGCAGCGAGGCGCGAACGTAATCGCGCAGCTCATCGATGCCGAGCACGCGGTTCTGGAAGAAGTCGTGGTATTGGATGTCGGGGTGGTACAGCGCCATGACACCGTCGAGGTCGCGGTGCTTCCAGCACAGGTGGTAGCGCAACACGGTGTCGGCGGTGAGCGGGGTTTGCTCGGGGCCGTCGGGGAGGGTAGTGGCGGTCATGGACACTGATAGTGCATTGCAGAACACCCTGGCGCAAGGCTGCGGATCCGGCATATTGCACGGTGTTGCCAAGCGGCTTGTCGGCTAAGCCGTTGATTACGCTGAGGGTGATTTTTCAGTGAGGCTGGCATGGGCACTGCAGCTGTCTTTTCACCAACGAACGGGAGAAAGGCCATGCGCTCGATACTGCTTTGGATGATTGGGGTGCCGATTCCGGTGATCATTTTGATCTGGTTCTTCATGCATTGAGGCACAGGGCCACTGTGCGGCCTGTTCACGGCTAACCCGCTTCCACAGGGGGAGCGATGATCCTGGTGGAAGCGGGTTTACCCGCGAACAGGTCTAGACCGATCTAGAGAAACTGCTCGGCGTAGTGGCAGGCCACCTGCCGCGTACCCACTTGTCTCAACGCTGGTATTTCTTTGGCGCAGCGCTCGGTGGCATACGGGCAGCGCTTGTGGAACGCACAGCCGTCCGGTGGATTGAGTGGGTTGGGCAGCTCACCGGCGATACGGATCTTCGGCTTGAGTGGATCGGGGTGAATCGCCGGAGTCGCCGACAGCAGCGCCTGGGTATAAGGGTGCAGGGGCTTCTCGTAGATATCCTCCTTCGGTCCCATCTCCGCCGGTCGTCCCAGGTACATCACCAGCACCTGGTCGGCCACATGTCGCACTACCGCCAAGTTGTGGGAGATGAACACGTAGGCAGTGTTGAACTCCTTCTGCAGGTCCATGAACAGGTTCAGCACCTGTGCCTGGATCGACACGTCGAGGGCCGACGTCGGCTCGTCGGCCACCAGTACTTTCGGCTGCAGCATCATCGCCCGGGCCAGGGCGATGCGCTGGCGCTGGCCACCGGAGAACATGTGCGGATAGCGCTGGTAGTGCTCCGGACGCAGGCCGACCTGCTCCATCATCTTCTGCACTTTCTCGCGGCGTTCGGTCTTGCTCAGCGAGGTGTTGATCAGCAGGGGTTCTGCGAGTTGGTCACCGATCTTCTGCCGCGGGTTGAGCGAGGCGTAAGGGCTCTGGAAGACCATCTGCACGTCGCGGCGCAGTTGCTTGCGCTCAGCCTTGCTGGCGCCTTTGACCTCCGTTCCGGCGATCTGCAGGGAGCCGGAGGACGGCTCCTCGATCAGCGTCAGGGCTCGGGCCAGGGTGGACTTGCCGCAGCCGGACTCGCCGACCACGGCAAGGGTCTTGCCGGCCTCCAGTTCGAATGACACGCCATTGAGGGCGCGCACCAGCGCATGGCCCTTGAACAGGCCGCGGGAGACTTCGTAATGGCGGGTCAGCTCACGGGCGGATAGGACGACGGTCATCACGCCACCTCCTGGTTCAGCGGATAGAAGCAACGCACCAGGCTATGGGCCTGGGGATCGAGGGGCGGACGCTGCTGGCGGCAGTTTTCCTGCACATAGGGGCAGCGCGGCGACAACAGACAGCCCTTGGGCCGGTCGTAACGCCCTGGCACGATGCCTGGCAGCGTGGCCAGGCGCTCGGCCCCGATGCTGTGCTCGGGGATGGCAGCCAGCAAGGCCTCGCTGTAGGGGTGAGCGGGGACGTCGAACAGCTCCGGCACCTGGCCCACTTCCACGGCTTGGCCGGCATACATCACGCATACGCGCTTTGCGGTCTCGGCCACCACGGCCAGGTCGTGAGTGATGAGAATGAGCGCCATGTTGCGCTCTTTCTGCAGGTTCACCAGCAGTTCCATGATCTGCGCCTGGATGGTCACATCCAGCGCCGTGGTCGGTTCGTCGGCAATCAGCAGCTTAGGTTCGCCGGCAATTGCCATGGCGATCGCCACACGTTGGCTCATGCCGCCGGAGAGCTGGTGGGGATAGGCGTCCAGACGGCTTTCGGCAGCCGGGATCTCGACTTTCTTGAGCAGCTCCAGGGCCCGCTGTCGAGCGGCCTTGCCCTTCAGGCCCAAGTGCTGGCGCAGGACTTCCTCGATCTGGTAGCCCACGGTGTAGCTGGGATTCAGGGCGGTCATCGGGTCCTGGAAGACCATGGCGATGTCCTTGCCCACGACCTTGCGCCGTTGCCGGCCGCTCAGCTTGAGCATGTCGGTGCCGTCGAAATTGAGCACGTCGGCGGTGATGCGCCCGGGGGCGTCGATCAGGCCCATCAGGGCCATCATGGTCACCGACTTGCCGGAGCCGGACTCGCCGACGATGGCGAGGATTTCGCCGGCGTCCACCGCAAGGTCCAGGCCGTCCACCACGGGTACGGCGTTGGCGTCGCCGAAGCGCACGTTCAGGTTGTTGATCTGCAACAGTGACATGGCGTTCTCCTCAGGCGGCGTTCTTGAGTTTCGGGTCCAGCGCATCGCGCAGGCCGTCGCCCATCAGGTTGATTGCCAACACACTGAGCAGGATCGTCAGGCCCGGCAGGCTCACCACCCACCAGGCGCGCTCGATGTAGTCGCGGGCCGAGGCCAGCATGGTGCCCCATTCGGGCGTCGGCGGCTGCACGCCCAGACCCAGGAAACCCAGGGCGGCGGCGTCGAGGATCGCCGAGGAGAAGCTCAAGGTGGCCTGTACGATCAGCGGCGCCATGCAGTTGGGCAGCACGGTGACGAACATCAGGCGCGGCAGGCCGGCTCCGGCCAGACGTGCGGCGGTGACGTAGTCACGGTTCAGCTCGCCCATCACCGCCGCGCGGGTCAGGCGTACGTAGGAGGGCAGCGAGACGATGGCGATGGCGATCACGGTGTTGATCAGGCCAGGGCCGAGGATGGCGACGATGGCCACGGCCAGCAGCAGCGATGGCAACGCCAGCATCACGTCCATCAGGCGCATGATCGAAGGGCCGAGGATCTGCGGGAAGAATCCGGCCAGCAGGCCCAGCAGGATGCCAGGGATCAGCGACATCACCACTGACGACAGGCCGATCAGCAGCGACAGCCGCGCGCCCTGGATCAGGCGTGAAAGCAGGTCCCGGCCGAGCTCGTCGGTGCCGAGGATGAACTGCCAGGTACCGCCTTCGAGCCACACCGGCGGGGTGAGCAGGAAGTCGCGGTATTGTTCGCTCGGGTTGTGCGGCGCGATCCAGGGGGCGAACAGTGCGCAGAACACGATCAGGCACATGAAGGCAAGGCCGGCCACGGCGCCTTTGTTGCGCGAGAACGCCTGCCAGAATTCCTTGTACGGGGAAGGATAGAGCAGGCTCTGGTCCACTGGGCTGGCCGGTGTGACGGATTTTGGAATAGGGCTAGTCATGGCTTGGGCCTCAGCGCTGATGACGGATGCGTGGGTTGGCCAGGCCGTAGAGGATGTCCACGACGAAGTTGACCAGGATCACCAGGCAGGCGATGAGCAGGATGCCGTTCTGGACCACGGGGTAGTCACGGGCGCCGATGGCTTCGATCAGCCACTTGCCGATGCCCGGCCAGGAGAAGATGGTTTCGGTAAGCACGGCACCGGCGAGCAAGGTGCCGACCTGCAGGCCGAACACCGTCAGCACCGGGATCAGTGCGTTGCGCAGGCCGTGGATGAACACCACGCGGCTGGGCGACAGGCCCTTGGCGCGGGCGGTGCGGATGTAGTCTTCGCGCAGGACTTCGAGCATTGAAGAGCGGGTCATGCGGGCGATCACTGCCAGGGGGATGGTGCCCAGCACGATGGCCGGCAGGATCAG
This sequence comes from Pseudomonas guariconensis, assembly GCF_040822035.1. NCBI lineage: Bacteria > Pseudomonadati > Pseudomonadota > Gammaproteobacteria > Pseudomonadales > Pseudomonadaceae > Pseudomonas > Pseudomonas guariconensis. The sequence goes on from NZ_CP162012.1 coordinate 1,003,971, forward strand.
GTGCATGACGGCGTCCTTGAACGCGCCTTCCTCGTCGCTGAGCAATGTGTCGATCAACATGAAGCCGGTTTTCGGCTCGATGTCGTAGAGCAGGTCGATCCGCCCTGAGACCGGCGTCCAGCCAAGGCTCACCGAGAAGAACATGATCAGGATCAGGCCCCACCAGAAAATCGGCATGGAGTAGCCGGCCAGCGAGACGCCCATGACCCCGTGGTCGAACAGCGAGCCGCGCTTGAGCGCGGCGATCACCCCGGCCAACAAGCCAACGATGCCAGCGAACAGCAAGGCGGCGAAGGCCAGTTCGAGGGTGGCGGGGAACAGGGTGAGAAATTCGTTCCACACGCTCTCACGCGTGCGCAGGGACTCGCCCAGGTCGCCCTGGGCCAGCTTGCCGATGTAATCCACGTACTGCACCGGCAGCGGTTTGTTCAGGCCCAGGCGCTCCATGGCCTGGGCGTGCATTTCAGGGTCGACCCTGCGTTCGCCCATCATCACTTCCACCGGGTCGCCGGGGATCAGGCGTATGAGCGCGAAGGTCAGCAGGGTGATGCCGAAGAAGGTCGGAATCAGCAAGCCGAGGCGCCGGGCAATAAAACTCAACATCGTCGGGTGTACCTCATTAAGCCGGTCAGGCGGTGCCGCCGGTTCCCGTGTGGGTCGCCGGCGGTCGTTGTTGTTGTGTTACTTCACCTTGGTGGTGGCGAAGTTGTTGTTGGTCAGAGGGTTGATCACGTAACCCTCCACGTTGTCACGCATGGCGGTGAACATCTTGGGATGGGCCATGTTGATCCAGGGTTGGTCGTCATCGTACACCCTCATGGCCTCGGCATAGACCCATCCGCGCTCTTCATCCTTGGTGATCGTGCGTGCGCGGGTGATCAGATCCTGGAACGTCTTGTTGCACCAGCGGGCGTAGTTCTCACCGTTCTTTGCAGCCTCGCAGCTGAGCAACGGGCCGAGGAAGTTGTCCGGGTCACCGTTGTCGCTGGCCCAGCCGGCAGACACCAGGTCGGCTTCACCGGCTTTGGCACGGCGCAGCATTTCGGCCCATTCCATCACCCGGATGTCCAGCTTGATGCCGATCTGGGCCAGGTCCGCCTGGAGCATCTCGGCGGACAGCCGCGGGTTGGGGTTGGTTGGCCCGCCACCGTTGCGGGTGAAGAGGCTCATCACGGTCCCCTCCGGCACGCCAGCTTCCTTCAACAGCGCTCGGGCCTTGTCCAGGTCGCGTGGCGGATTCTGGATCGTCACGTTGTTGCCCAACATGGTATGCGGGTACGGATTGACCGCCTCGGTCGCGTTGCCTTTGCCGAACAGCTGGTCAATGTGATGCTGACGGTCGAAGGCCATATTGAGGGCTTTGCGCACCCGTACGTCATTCAGGTACTTGTGCTCTGTGTTCATGGCGATGTAACCGGTGACCAGCGCCTCGATCTCGGCAACCTTGAGTTTCGGATCGGCCTTGATCGCCGGCACGTCGTCCGGCTTTGGATACAGGGCGATCTGACACTCGTTGGCACGCAGCTTTTGCAGACGCACGTTGCTGTCGGTGGCGATGGCGAAGATCAACGCGTCTGCCGGTGGTTTGCCCCGGAAGTAATCCGGGTTGGGCTTGTAGCGAACCTGGGCGTCCTTGTTGTAGCGCTGGAAGATGAACGGCCCGGTGCCGATCGGCTTGCTGTTGAGCTCGCCAGTCTTGCCGGCCTTGAGCAACTGGTCGCCGTACTCGGCGGAGTAGATCGAGGTGAAGGCCATGGCCATGTCGCGCAGGAAGGGGGCTTCCGGACGGGTCAGGGTGATCACCACGGTGTGGTCGTCGGTCTTGCTTACCGACTTGAGCAAGTCCTTGAAGGCCATGCTCTCGAAGTAGGGATAGCCGACGCTGGTCTTGTCGTGCCAGGGATGCTTCGGGTCAAGCTGGCGGTTGAGGCTCCAAAGCACGTCATCGGCATTGAAGTCGCGTGTGGGTTTGAAGTACGGGGTGGTGTGGAACTTTACGCCTTCGCGCAGGTGGAAGGTGTAGGTCAGCCCGTCCGGGCTGATGTCCCAGCTTTTGGCCAGCGCTGGCTGGATATCGGTGGTACCGGGCTTGAAGTCGACCAGGCGATTGAAGAGCGTCTCGGCCGAGGCGTCGGCGGTGACCGCGGTGGTGTACTGGACGATGTCGAAGCCTTCCGGGCTCGCCTCGGTGCACACCACCAACGGCTTGGCCGCGAGCTGGGTCGCGGCGCCGAGAAGGACGGCCGCCAGGGCGGCACGTAATGGTAGCGATGTCATGAAACCTCCCTGCAGATTGTTCCAGCGTAGCGCTTCGGCCCGCACAAGGCGGGCCGGCGCGGGGGTCAGAGGATGTTGAATGGAATGGTGGTGACGATACGCAGCTCGTCCAGGCTACCGTCGGCCTGGGCTTTGCTGGCGCGGTGCGCGGTGTAGGTGGCGCGGATGCTGGTGTCTTTCAGCGGACCGCTCTGCACGGCGTAGCTGGTACCGATGCCCCACTCGTAGTGGGTCTCGCCATCCATGCCTTTGACGTCGTAGGCATCGCCCCGGTAGTGGGTGCCGTCGATACCCCAGCCACGGGCGTTGTAGACGTTGAACTTCAAGCCCGGCACGCCATAGGGGGCCATGTTCAGCACGTAGGAGATCTGCAGGGACTTCTCGTTGGGGCCGTTGAAGTCCGACAGCAGCGAGTTGGCCAGGTAGATGCCGTTGGTTTCGTGCAGGTAGTCGAAGTACTCGTTGCCGTTGACCTGTTGCCAGGAGGCGCTGAGCGTGTGGGCCTGATGGGTGAGGCCGAACGACAGGCTGTAGGTGTCGTTGTCGATCTCGCCCATCTTCTTGCTGCCGGTATCCACGGTCTTGTAGTAGTTCAGGCCCGTGGTCAGGCTCAGCACCGCGCTGTCGCCCAGCACGTGGTTGGCGCCGAAATAGTACTGGTTCCAGAAGTCGTCGACCTTGGTGGCGTAGAGGCTGGTGGAGAGGCTCTTGAACGGCTGGTAGTTGACCCCGGCGGTACTGGCACGGTCGGTTTCCACGCCATTGCCATACTCGCTGCGGAACTTGCTCAAGCTCTGCTCGGTACGGGGCGAGACGCGGTCGAAGGTGCCCAGGTCGAACGACAGGTTGTCGAATTCGGCGCTGTGCAGGAATGCACCCTGGAAGCTCGACGGCAACGCGCGGTTGCCGATGTAGGAAATCATCGGCGTGTCCACCGACTGACGGCCCACGGTAAGGGTACTGTTGGATACCCGTGCCTTGACGTTGCCCAAGCCCATCTTGCTCCACTGGCCGATCACGTCGCCATCGCTGTGGGTCAGCGTGCGGTTGTTCGGCCCGGCCACCGCGGCGCGGCCACGCTCGAGGGCGATGGCGTTGTAGCCGGCGGCTTCGACAGCGAAGCCCACGGTGCCTTGGGTGAAGCCTGAGCTGTAATTCAGGATGGTGCCCTGCACCCAGTTGTCACGGCTGTGAGTCCGGTGCAGAGTGCCGTCGCTCTTGTAGTACCTGAACAGCGGTGCGCGAGTTGCGCGTTCGCGGGCGTACCAGTTGCGCGTGCTGCCGGTCAGGCTTTGGCCTTCGAGAAAGCCTGTGGCCTCGGCCTGCTCGCTGCTGGATTTGAGGGTGACCGGGACGAAGTCCTGGCTGACGGGTTCGGCCTGGGCTGTGGCGGACAATGCGCCTAACGACAGGGCCAGTGCGGTAAAGGTTGTACGTCTCAAGGTGAAGCTCCCTTTCTATTTCTAGTTATTCCCGCGCCTTGTGGGCTGGGGGTTTTGCTGCGGTGTTGCCAGGGGTGCCGCGGGATCGCCGGGCAGAGTCGGGGGCGTTGTGCTGGCGGTGCCGGTCTGTTCATGGATAAACCCGCTGCCGCAGGGGCGGTGATCAGTGCGTGAGCGGGTTTACTCGCGAAGAGAGGGGCTAATCAGTCAACACTCACACCGGAAAAGTCGTTGCGTCCAAAGGGGCTGACGCGAAAGTCCTTGACCTTGGCGCTGATCGGCTGGTTGACCGTGGAGTGGGCCACCGGGGTGATCGGCACCTGTTGCTTGAGACGTTGCTGGGCTTGCTGATAGAGCCGGGTGCGCTGCTCGCGGTCGGTGACCTGCTTGGCCTGCTTGACCAGCGTGTCGTACTCACGGTCGCACCACAGGGAGTAGTTGTTGCTGCCGATGGCATCGCAGCTGTACAGAGTCCCCAGCCAGTTGTCCGGGTCGCCGTTGTCGCCGGTCCAACCGATCAGGGCGATGTCGTGCTCGCCGTTTTTCATGCGCTTGAGGTATTCCCCCCATTCGTAACTGACGATCCTGGCCTTGATGCCGACCTTGGCCCAGTCGGCTTGGAGCATCTCGGCCATCAGCTTGGCATTGGGGTTGTAGGGCCGCTGTACCGGCATGGCCCACAGGGTCACTTCGGTGCCCTCCTTGACGCCGGCGGCCTGGAGCAGTTCGCGGGCTTTGGCCGGGTTGAAACCTGCGTCCTTGATGGTTTTGTCATAGGACCACTGAGTCGGCGGCATGGCGTTGACCGCCGCCTGGCCGGAGTCTTGGTACACGGCCTGGATGATCGCCTGCTTGTTCACGGCCATGTCCATGGCCTGGCGTACCTCGAGGCGATCGAAGGGCGGATGCTGGGTGTTGTAGGCGATATAGCCAAGGTTGAAGCCCGGCTTGTGCAGCACGCTCAGCTTGCTGTCGGCCTTGATCGCCGGCAGGTCGGCGGGGCGGGGGTGCAAGGTGACCTGGCATTCGTTGCGGCGGAGTTTCTGGATGCGTACCGAAGGGTCGATGTTGATGGAGAACACCAAGTTGTCGAGCTTGACCTGCTCCGGCGCCCAATAGGCCGGGTTGCCCTTGTAGCGAATCTGCGAATCCTTCTGGTAACGCTGGAACACGAACGGGCCGGTGCCGATCGGCTTTTGGTTGATGTCGCTGGCGCGACCTTCGGCCAGCAGGTGGTCGGCGTATTCTGCGGAGAGGATCGAGGCGAAGCTCATGGCGAGGTTCTGGATGAACGCGGCATCGACACTGTTGAGGGTGAACACCACCGTCAGCGGGCCGGTCTTTTCGACCTTGGCGATGTTCTTGTCCAGCCCCATGCTGACGAAGTAGGGGAACTCGGTGGGGTAGGCCCTGCGGAAGGGGTGTCGTTTGTCGAGCATGCGATTGAAGGTGAACAGCACGTCGTCGGCGCTGAAATCACGGCTTGGCGTGAAGTCCTTGTTGCCATGGAACTTGACGCCTTCGCGCAGGTGGAAGGTGTAGCGCATGCCATCCTCGGAGATCTCCCAGAAGGTCGCCAGCGCCGGATGCACGGCAGTGCCGCCTCGCTCGAATTCGACCAGGCGGTTGTAGATCGGCTCGGCGGCATCGTTGTCGGTAGCGCTGGTGTACTGGGCGGTGTCGAAGCCGGCCGGGCTGCCTTCGGAACAGAACACCAGGTTCTTGGCGAGCAGGTCGGGGGCCTGGGTCATCAGGCCGAGGCCGAGCAGGGTGCCGAGGAGAGTGATGGGGCGCATGGCTAGTCCTTTTGCATCTGTCGTGCCGCAACCTTGTAGGAATCGCGGCAACAGGAATCCGATCCCGCTGCGGGTGGCATCGGGAGGGCGCTTGTTTCTGGGGGGCGCTCGTGGCGCGGAATGTCACCGTGGGCGCTCAGGCCCACGGCGCAGGGGCTGGCCCTATTTCTCCACGCTGACGCCGTAGAAGGAGTTCAGGCCGAACGGGCTGATCTTGAAGTCCTTCACCTTGTCGCTCATCGGCTGATAGACAGTGGAGTGAGCGATCGGCGTGATCGGCACTTGCTCCTTGAGGATGTGTTGCGCTTTTTGATACAGCTCGGTGCGCTTGGCCTGGTCGGAAGTGGCCTTGGCCTGCTTGATCAGGTCGTCGTAGGGCTTGTAGCACCACTTGGAGAAGTTGTTCCCATCCATGGCATCGCAGCCGTAGAGGGTACCCAGCCAGTTGTCGGGGTCACCGTTGTCGCCGCTCCAGCCGATCAGCATGGCGCCTTGCTCGCCGCCTTTGGAACGCTTGATGTACTCGCCCCACTCGTAGCTGACGATCTTGGCCTTGATGCCGATCTTGGCCCAGTCGGACTGGAGCATTTCGGCCATCAACTTGGCGTTGGGGTTGTAGGGGCGCTGCACGGGCATGGCCCACAGGGTGATCTCGGTGCCTTCCTTGATGCCGGCTTCCTTGAGCAGTTGCTTGGCTTTCTCCGGGTCGTACTTGGCATCCTTGATGGAGGTGTCGTAGGACCACTGCGTCGGCGGCATGGCGTTGACCGCCAGTTGGCCTGCGCCCTGGTACACCGATTCGATGATCTGCTGCTTGTTCACCGCCATGTCCAGCGCCTGGCGAACCTTCAGCTGGGACAGGGGGTTGGCTTCGTTGCTGCCCTTGATCTTGTCCATCACGTTGTAGGCGATGTAGCCAAGGTTGAAGCCGGCCTGTTCAGGCATTTGAAGTTTCGGATCTTTCTTCAGCGGCTCGATGTCGGCAGGGCGTGGGAACAGAGTGACCTGGCACTCGTTCTTCTTGAGCTTCTGCATGCGTACCGAGGCGTCGGTACTGATGGCGAAGATCAGGTTGTCGATCTTCACGTCATCGGGATTCCAGTAGTCCTTGTTGCCCTTGAAACGGATCTGGGCGTCCTTCTGGTACTTGCTGAACACGAACGGGCCGGTGCCGATCGGTTTCTGGTTGATGTCGGCGGCCTTGCCCTGCTTGAGCAACTGGTCGGCGTACTCGGCGGACTGGATCGAGGCGAAGCTCATGGCCAGGTTCTGGATGAAGGCGGCGTCCACCTCGTTGAGGGTGAAGCGTACGGTGTGATCGTCGACCTTTTCGAGACGGGCGATGTTCTTGTCCATGCCCATGTCGGTGAAGTAGGGGAATTCGGTGGGGTAGGCTTTGCGGAACGGATGGTTCTTGTCGAGCATGCGGTTGAAGGTGAACAGCACGTCGTCGGCGTTGAACTCGCGGGTCGGCTTGAAGAAGTCGGTGGTGTGGAACTTGACGCCTTCGCGCAGGTGGAAGGTGTAGGTCTTGCCGTCGTCGGAGACGTCCCACTTGGTTGCCAGCCCCGGAATGACCGCGGTGCCGCCGCGCTCGAACTGGGTCAGGCGATTGAAGACGGTTTCGGCCGAGGCGTCGAAGTCGGTTCCTGTGGTGTATTGGCCCGGGTCGAAGCCTGCGGGGCTGCCTTCGGAGCAGAACACCAGGTTGGTCGCGGCTAGCGCGGAGGGTGCGCCGGCGAGCAAGCCTGCGCTGACCAGGAACGGAATGACTGCGTGTTTAAGCATGGTGGCCTCATTGTTGTCATTTTTCGATTGAGGCGGCCTCGTGAGCCGACCTGCGGATACTTATGCAGGGTAGATCGCCAATGCAACAGGCAGAGGGATAGTTGACGTCAAAATTGTGGGACTAACGTACATGGATGTCGCATCCATGTAATTTTCATGAAAGTTGAACGTTTGCGCTGGTTTTTTGCAGGCAATTTGCCAGATGTTTTTCAACTTTGAAGTCAATAGGAAAGCAGCTATAGCGCTGTAGGAATGAGGCTTTGAAACTGTCAGTTCTGGAAATGACATCAAAGCGACGGGCATTGCACCCGTCGCTTCGGTTCACTGAGGTCGATCAGGGCATCTGGACTTCGATCAGGCCATCGGCGTTCATGCTGACTTCGCTGGTACCGGCTTCGATGTCCGGCGCGGGAGCGGCTTCATCGGCTGCCATGGCCTTCATGGCCATCGGCGCGCTGCGCAGGTAGGGGCGTGGGTAGCCGCTGCTGTTGAGGTTCAGGCTGACCACTTTGTAGCCTTTGCCGCCGAGGGCTTCGGTGGCCAACTGGGCGCGTGCCTTGAAGGCGTCGACGGCCTCCTTGAGCAGGGCATCCTCGTTGCTCTTGCGGGTGGCTTGGGCGATGGAGAAGTCCATGCCGCCCATTTTCAGGTCTTGGAGCAGCTCCCCGGTGAGTTTGGACAGGGCTGGGAAGTCGGCGCTTTCCAGGCGCAGTTCGGCGCGTTCGCGCCAGCCAGTGATCTTCTGGCCTTTGCTGTCATAGACCGGGTAGCTGTTGCGGCTACCCTGGCTGATCTTCACGTCCTTGACCTGGCGTGCCTGCTGCACGGCTTTGTTCATGGTCTCGGTGATTTCCTTGGCCAGCTTGCCTGGGTCGTTGTTCTGGGCTTCGCTGTACAGGGTTACGACCATCAAGTCGCGCGCCACTTCCTTGGTGACTTCGGCGCGCAGCGATACCTGGTTGTAGCGCGGCGCATCGTCCGCCAACGCCTGCAGGCTGGCCAGCAGGCCACAGGACAGGATCAGCGCGGTGCCACGACGGGGGATGTGCATGTAGGACTCCTTGGCAAATAAAGGCGCGGGCATTGTCCATCCCGCGCATGGCCCATCAGACCGGGAACAGTGTAGTGGGTTCCTAAATGCCATCATTAACCTGTGACAAAGTGTGGCGCTTTGCCGCATCGCTGCAGCGGGGCGCCTGGCTTCGGTATACTCCGGTCGATTTTCCTGGAGCACTCATCAGGAGAGCTCATGCTCGCTGCCGCACATCCGCTGTCCGCTACGCGCCAGAACCTCTGGCGTCTGACCTTCATTCGTATCCTGGTCCTGGCCGCCCAGGCTGGCTCCGTTGGCGTGGCCTACTGGACCGAACTGGTCCCGCTGCCCTGGCTGTCGCTGGCTATCACACTGGCCTTGTCGTCGTTGCTGTGTGCCTTCACCGCCTTGCGCCTGCGCTTGTCGTTGCCGGTCACCGAACTCGAGTATGCCCTGCAGCTGGCCTGTGACCTGCTGATCCACAGTGCCTTGCTGTACTACTCCGGCGGCTCGACCAACCCGTTCGTTTCCTACTACCTGGTACCGCTGGCGATCGCCGCGGTGACCTTGCCATGGATCTATTCGCTGGTGCTGTCTGGCATTGCTCTGGTGGCCTATAGCCTGCTGCTGGTGCAGTTCTACCCGCTCGAGACCCTGCCCATGGCGCGGGAAAAGATGCAGGTCTATGGCATGTGGTTGAGCATCGCCTTGGCGGCCGGCGTGATCACGTTCTTCGCCGCACGCATGGCTGAAGAGCTTCGTCGCCAGGAGAAACTGCGCGCCGATCGCCGCGAGGAGAGCCTTCGAGACGAGCAACTGCTCGCCGTGGCCACCCAGGCCGCCGGGGCCGCCCATGAACTGGGCACGCCTCTGGCGACCATGAGCGTGCTGCTCAATGAAATGCGTCAGGACCACACAGACCCGCAATTGCAGGAAGACCTGGAGATCCTTCAGGACCAGGTCAAGCTGTGCAAGGAGACCTTGCAGCAACTGGTCCGCGCCGCCGAAGCCAACCGTCGTCTGAGCGTGGTCGAGCAGGAGGTGACCGCCTGGCTGGATGAAGCGCTCAACCGCTGGCACCTGATGCGCCCGGAGGCCACCTACCGCTTCCAGCGCCTGCGCGATGGCCAGGTTCCGCGTCTGACGCCCCCCCCGGACTTGACCCAGGCCTTGCTCAATCTGCTTAACAACGCCGCCGATGCCTGCCCCGAGGATCTGGAAGTGCGCCTGGACTGGAACGCCCAGGACATCATCATCACGATCCGCGATCACGGCCCTGGCGTTCCCGTCGCCATCGCCGAGGCGATCGGTAAACCCTTCTTTACCACCAAGGGCAAAGGCTTCGGCCTGGGCCTGTTCCTGAGCAAGGCCAGCGTGACCCGTGCTGGCGGCTCGGTGAAACTCTATAGTCATGAACAGGGCGGCACCCTCACCGAGCTGCGCCTGCCCCATGGCAAGCGAGGAGATGAACGATGAGCGAAGAAAACCTGGTCGAAGGCGAAGAGCTGCCGCACTTGTTGCTGGTGGACGACGACGCCACCTTCACCCGCGTCATGGCGCGCGCCATGAGCCGTCGCGGTTTCCGCGTGAGCACCGCCTCCTCGGCCGAGGAGGGGTTGGTGCTGGCCAAGCAGGACGTGCCTGATTACGCGACCCTAGACCTCAAGATGGACGGCGATTCCGGGCTGGCGCTGCTGCCCAAGCTGCTGGAGCTGGACCCTGAAATGCGGGTGTTGATCCTGACGGGTTATTCGAGCATCGCCACCGCGGTTGAGGCTATCAAGCGCGGTGCCTGCAACTATCTGTGCAAGCCGGCGGACGCCGATGATGTGTTGGCGGCGCTGTTGTCCGAGCATGCGGATCTGGATTCGCTGGTGCCGGAGAACCCGATGTCGGTGGATCGCCTGCAGTGGGAGCATATCCAGCGGGTGTTGGCCGAGCATGACGGGAACATATCCGCGACGGCGCGGGCCCTTGGGATGCATCGGCGCACGTTGCAGCGTAAGTTGCAGAAGCGGCCTGTGCGGCGGTGAGGCTTTGTGGTTTGTGGTTGTGGGTTTTGAGGTTTGTGGGCTTATCCGTTTTATTTGTCGACGGTTAATCACCTTTCCGCCTTTACGGCGGGTCACTTTTGGTCTTGGCCAAAAGTAACCAAAAGCCGCGCGCCCCTGCATCCGGCCCGGCGCTTCGCACCGGGTCCCCTCGCTGCGGTGTCTTACGGGGCCTCGCGGCCTCCGGCTGGCTACGCCAGCCTCCATCTCGCGACTTCGGCTACGCCGAAGGGCGCTACGCGCCTGCCCCTACAGACACCTCCGCTCGGCCTGCTGATGGGGCGCAAGTTACGGGCGGCGCCTGGACTGGCGTTGTTTTATTCAATGGTTTTTGTGGTGAGCTTTTGGGCCTATTTGCGATTAAATCGGGACGCCGAACTGCCGTTCACACAGGCTCACCGTCGCTCTTGAGAACGGCGCTGTGCCTGTAGGAGCGGCGGTTCGACGTTCCTACTCGTGAATAGGCAGGAATAAACACCCAAACAATTAACTTGTTTGCCGTTGCCGTTGCCGTTGCCGTTGCCGTTGCCGTTGCCGTTGCTTTTGATGCGCGATAGTCCAGACACCACCCATCGCGACCTCAGAAGGCCGAGTGGAGGTGTCTGTAGGGGCAGGCGCGCAGCGCCCTTCGGCGTGAGCCGAAGTCGCGAGATGGAGGTTTGCGCAGCAAACCGGAGGCCGCGAAGCCCCGAAAGGCACCGGAGCGGAGGGAACCCCGGAGCGCAGCGCAGGGGCCGCATGTGGGAGCCAGCGGTTTTTGCCTACTTTTGCCCAAGAGCAAAAGTAGGTCGCCGTAAAGGCGAAAAGCGCCGGTGGCGCCCCCACCAAACCCGGATATTCACCCAGCCTGAAAGCCAAACTTGCAGGAAGCTTCCTAAATCACCGCCAATTCCCCGCAACTCCCACCGCTCGCGTATCATTAGCCCCCTAACGGCAACCCCCCAGGACCCGCAATGCTCGCCCTCCTCATCCAGACGCTGAACATCACGGCCCCGGTGTTCGCCATGCTGTTCATGGGCGTGCTCCTCAAACGCATCCGCCTGATCGACGACAGCTTCATCAAGGTCGCCTCGACCCTGGTCTTCAATGTCTGCATGCCAGCCTTACTGTTCCTGGGTATCTATCACGCCGACCTCGCCACCGCAGTCAAGCCCGGAGTACTGGTCTATTTCATCATCGCCACCCTGGCAGGCTTCGCCATGGCCTGGGGCCTGGCCATCTGGCGCTGTCCGCCTGTCGACCGGGGCATCTACACCCAGGGCGCCTTTCGCGGCAACAACGGTGTGATCGGCCTGGCCCTGGCGGCCAGTCTGTACGGTGACTACGGCATTTCCCTGGGGGCAGTGCTCGCGGGGTTGGTAATCCTTTTGTACAACTCCCTGTCGGCAGTGGTCCTGGCGGTCTACAGCCCGGACCTGAAGTCCGACCCCTGGAGCATCTGCAAGAGCATCCTGAGCAACCCGCTGATTATCAGCGTGCTGCTTGCCGCCCCCATGGCTTACGCCCAGATTCCATTGCCCAACTGGTTGCTCACCTCCAGCGACTACTTGGCGCAAATGACCCTGCCGCTGGCACTGATCTGCATCGGTGGCACCTTGTCCCTCGCGGCGCTGCGTGACAGCGGCAGGCTGGCGATCGATGCCAGCCTGGTCAAGGTTGTCTGGCTGCCATTGCTCGGCACGCTGGGCGCCTGGTTATGGGGTTTTCGAGGAGCGGAACTGGGCATCCTATTCCTCTATATCGGCAGCCCGACCGCCGCTGCCAGCTATGTGATGGCGCGGGCCGCCAATGGCAATCATGAGCTGGCAGCCTCGATCATCGTGATTACTACGCTACTTGCTGCGATCACCACCAATATTGGCATTTTCATCTTGCAGTGGGGCGGATGGATCTAGATCCTTGACTGCAAACAACACCAACAACACTGCCTCCCGAATTGAGGACACTTCATGCAAGACCAGAGCACGCCCGAGCGGTTGCAGCGCGGGCTGAAGAATCGCCACATCCAGCTTATCGCGCTGGGCGGGGCCATCGGCACCGGGCTTTTCCTGGGAATCGCCCAGACCATCCAGTTGGCCGGCCCGTCCGTTCTGCTGGGCTATGCCATCGCTGGCTTGATGGCTTTTCTGATCATGCGCCAACTCGGCGAGATGGTGGTCGAAGAGCCGGTCGCTGGCAGCTTCAGCCACTTCGCCCATCAGTACTGGAGCGAGTTCGCAGGCTTTGTCTCAGGCTGGAACTACTGGGTGGTGTATGTGCTGGTCGGCATGGCCGAACTCACGGCCGTCGGTATCTACGTACAGTACTGGTGGCCGGATTTCCCCACCTGGGCCACCGCAGCGATCTTCTTCGTGGTGATCAACGCCATCAACCTGACCCAGGTGAAGGTCTACGGTGAACTGGAGTTCTGGTTCGCCCTGGTCAAGGTGGTGGCCATCGTCAGCATGATCGGCTTTGGTGCCTGGCTGCTGGGCAGTGGCCATGGCGGGCCGGACGCCAGTGTTGCCAACCTGTGGCAGTACGGTGGGTTCTTCCCCAACGGCATCACCGGGCTGATCATGGCCCTGGCGGTGATCATGTTCTCCTTCGGCGGGTTGGAGCTGGTGGGAATCACCGCTGCTGAAGCGGACAACCCCCGTGAAAGCATTCCGAAGGCCACCAACCAGGTGGTCTATCGCATCCTGATTTTCTACATCGGCGCCCTTGCGGTGCTGTTGTCGCTCTACCCTTGGCAGAAAGTCGTGCAAGGCGGCAGCCCGTTCGTGATGATCTTCCACGAACTGGATAGCGACCTGGTGGCGACCATCCTCAACATCGTGGTGCTCACCGCTGCGCTGTCGGTGTACAACAGCTGCGTATACGCCAACAGCCGCATGCTGTTCGGCCTGGCCAGCCAGGGCGATGCCCCGCGTCAATTGCTGAAAGTCAGCCGCCGGGGTGTGCCGTTGACCGCGTTGGGCGTCTCTGCGCTGGCGACAGGGCTTTGCGTGCTGATCAACTATCTGATGCCGGGGGAGGCCTTCGGCTTGCTGATGGCGCTGGCAGTATCGGCACTGGTTATCAACTGGGCGAGCATCAGCATCACCCACCTGAAGTTCCGCAAGGCCAAGCTGGCGGCGGGCATCATGCCGTTCTACCGCAGTCTGGGACATCCGCTGACTAACTACCTGTGCCTGGCATTCATCGTGTTGATCTTGGTGGTGATGTACCTGACGCCACCGATCCGCATTTCCGTGATGCTGATCCCGCTGTGGATCGCGGTCTTGTGGGTGGCGTTCAAGTTGAAGAAGGCTCGCCAAGCCAGATAAGAACGGCGGCGGCTTCGTCGTGGATGAATCCACTTCCACAGGTGTTGCGCATTGAATGAAGGCAGCGCAATACCTGTGGGTGTGGTAAGGCCGCGAAGCGGCGGGGCATTGAAGACGGCTTCAGCCTTCGTAGCTGTCGATCACTTCCTGTGCCGCGCGGAACGCATCGATTGCCGCTGGCACCCCCGCATACACAGCGCAGTGCAGCAGCGCTTCGCGAATCTCTTCCACGGTGCAGCCGTTGTTCAATGCACCGCGGACATGGCCTTTGAGCTCCTGAGGGCATTTGAGGGCGGTCAAGGCGGCCAAGGTGATCAGGCTGCGGGTCTTGAGTGGCAACCCTTCACGGGCCCAGACGCTGCCCCAGGCGTGTTCGTTGACGAAGTCCTGCAGTGGCTGGGTGAAGTCGGTGGCGTTGTTCAGTGCCCTGTCGACGAACGCATCGCCCATGACCTGGCGGCGTATCTGCTCGCCGGATTTTCTCGAGTCGGTCATATCCAATTCCTTAGTGTTGACGGCGCCAGGCGCGTACCGTGGTGTACAGCAGCACCAGGCCGAGCACGGGCATTACGTAGAACAGCATGAGCCGCTCCAGGCGACCAGCCAGCGGCATGCCGGTGGTGAACGCCACCACATGCAGGCCATAGGCCAGATACAGGCAAAGGAACACCAGGCCTTCAGCGCGGGTGACCCGGTAGCCGGAATAGAACACCGGCAGGCTCAGTGCCGCGACGCCCAACATCACCGGTAAGTCGAAGTCCAAGGCATTGGGTGAGATCGACAAGGGTGTCGGGGTGACCAGGGCGGTCAGACCCAGCACGGCCAGCAGGTTGAACAGGTTGCTGCCGATCACCGTGCCTACTGCGATCTCCCGTTCACCTCGCAAGGCGGCGATCAATGCTGCTGCGAGCTCGGGCAGCGATGTGCAGACCGCGACGACCGTAAGGCCGATGATTCGCTCGGAAAGACCCAGATCGGTGGCGACCTCGACCGCCGCCTCCAGCAGCAGGTGGCCTCCCAGGCTCAGCAAGCCCAGGCCGAACAGTACTTGCAGCGCGGCGCCGGTCCAGAAGCGTGGAGCGCTGCTATGAATGGCCTCGGGGGCCGGGTAGGTCCGGGCGTAGTGGCGTGACTGGTGCCAGAGCATGGCCAGATAACCCAGCAGACCAAGCAAGAGCAGCAGGCCTTCGAGTCGCCCCAGCTGTCCGTTGATTGCCAGCAGATAGACCAGCGCGCTGGCGGCGATCATCAGCGGGATGTCCAGACGCACCAGTTGCCGGGAAACTCGCAAGGGAATGATCAACGCAGCCAGGCCGAGAATCACCAGCACATTGAAGATATTGCTGCCGACCACGCTGCCCACTGCGACGTCCGGTGCCCCCTGGTAGGCCGCTTGCAGGCTCACGGTCAGTTGCGGCGCGGTACTGCCGAAAGCCACCAGACTCAGACCGATGATCAGCGGGCGTACGTGCAGGCGCGTGGCCAGGCGCAAGGCAGCGCGTACCAAAAGCTCCGCGCCGATGACGAGCAGCACGAGGCCCATGCCCAGTTGCAGAAGGCTGAAGGTGGGAAGGGTGGCCAGGTCGAAAATGGTTGGGACTCCTGTCAGATCAGTCGCTCAGCCCTTGTACCCGGACGCGCGCCGTTCCGCTACGGATCATCCCGATTTTTTCTGCGGCAGCCCGTGACAGGTCGATCAGTCGGCCTCGCGTGTGCGGGCCGCGGTCGTTGATACGCACGACGACGCTGCGCTTGTTGCTCAGGTTGGTCACCAGTACGCGGCTGCCAAAAGGCAGGCTGCGGTGGGCGGCGGTCAGGCCATGCTGGTTGAAGGGTTCGCCGCTGGCGGTGCGTTTGCCGTGGTGACGGGAGCCGTAATAAGAGGCAGTGCCGGTCTGGTCGTAACCGCGGGAATCGATATCGTGACTGGCGCAGCCGGCCAGCAGGGAAAAGAGGGCGAGGGTGCCGAGGGAACGCTTGATCAAGTCGAAAGCTCCAGGACTGCGGTTTCAGGGCGCTACGCACCCCATCGCCTGCTTCGCCAACGTCCACAGGATAGCGGCTATATCTCCTGTGGAAGCTGGCGATGCCTGCGTTGGGCTGCCTAGCAGCCCCAGAACAGAATCACCCTTCGAGCTTGGCTTTGAGCAATTGGTTCACTTGCCCCGGGTTGGCTTTGCCCTTGGATGCCTTCATTGCCTGGCCGACGAAGAAGCCGAACATCTTGCCACGCTTGGCCTCGTCGGCGGCGCGGTACTGTTCGACCTGTTCGGCGTTGGCAGCGAGCATCTCGTCGAGCATCTTGTCGATCGCACCGGTGTCGGTCACCTGCTTGAGGCCTTTGCTTTCGATGATGCTGTCAGCGTCGCCTTCACCGGCGGCCATGGCCTCGAACACCGTCTTGGCGATCTTGCCGCTGATGGTGTTGTCACGGATGCGCAGCAGCATGCCGCCGAGCTGCTCGGCAGTGACGGGGGCTTGGTCGATCTCCACCCCCAGCTTGTTGAGCAGGCTGCCCAGCTCGACCATCACCCAGTTGGCGGCGAGCTTGGCGTCGCCACCGATGCGGGCGACTTCCTCGAAGTAGTCGGCCTGTTCGCGGCTAGCTGCCAATACGTTGGCGTCATAGGCCGACAGGCCGTACTGGCTCTGGAAACGCTCGACTTTCTGCTGCGGCAGTTCCGGCAGGCTGGCGCGGGTAGCTTCGAGGAAGGCGTCCTCGATCACCACTGGCAGCAGGTCCGGGTCGGGGAAGTAACGGTAGTCGTTGGCCTCCTCCTTGCTGCGCATCGAGCGCGTTTCGTCTTTGTTCGGGTCGTACAGACGGGTTTCCTGGACAACCTTGCCGCCGTCCTCGATGAGATCGATCTGGCGTTGGATCTCGCTGTTGATCGCACGCTCGATGAAGCGGAACGAGTTGACGTTCTTGATCTCGCAGCGGGTGCCGAACTCGGTCTGGCCTTTCGGGCGGACCGAAACGTTGCAGTCGCAGCGCAGCGAGCCTTCGGCCATGTTGCCGTCGCAGATACCCAGGTAGCGGACCAGGGCGTGGATTGCCTTGACGTAGGCCACGGCTTCCTTGGCGCTGCGCATGTCCGGTTCGGAGACGATTTCCAGCAGTGGCGTACCGGCGCGGTTCAGGTCGATGCCGGTGGAGCCGCTGAAGTCTTCGTGCAGGCTCTTGCCGGCGTCTTCCTCCAAGTGCGCGCGGGTGATGCCGATGCGCTTGATGGTGCCGTCTTCCAGGGCGATGTCCAGGTGGCCCTTGCCGACGATCGGTAGGTCCATCTGGCTGATCTGGTAGCCCTTGGGCAGGTCCGGGTAGAAGTAGTTCTTGCGCGCGAACACGTTGCGCTTGCCGATTTCGGCGTCGATCGCCAGGCCGAACATGCAGGCCATGCGCACGGCTTCCTGGTTCAGCACCGGCAGAACGCCGGGCATGCCGAGGTCGACCAGGCTGGCCTGGGTGTTCGGCTCGGAGCCGAAGGTGGTGGCGCTGCCGGAGAAGATCTTCGACTGGGTGGCGAGCTGGGTATGAATCTCCAGCCCGATCACAACTTCCCATTGCATGTGTGAATTCCTCAGAAGCCGTTAGGGGCGCGGGTGTGCCAGTCGGTGACTTGCTGGTAACGGTGCGCGACGTTGAGCAGGCGGCCTTCCTGGAAGTACGGCGCCAGCAGCTGCACGCCGACCGGCAGGCCTTCGACGAAGCCGGCTGGCATCGACAGGCCCGGCAGGCCGGCCAGGTTGGCGGTAATGGTGTAGACGTCTTCCAGGTAGGCGGCGACCGGGTCGCTGCTCTTGGCGCCGAGCTTCCAGGCCGGGTTCGGCGTGGTTGGGCCGAGGATTACGTCGACCTGCTCGAAGGCGGCCATGAAGTCGTTCTTGATCAGTCGGCGGATCTGCTGCGCCTTGACGTAGTAGGCGTCGTAATAGCCAGCCGACAGGGCGTAGGTGCCGACCATGATGCGCCGTTGCACTTCGATGCCGAAGCCTTCGCCGCGGGAGCGCTTGTACAGGTCGGTGAGGTCCTTGGGCTCCTCGCAGCGGTAGCCGAAGCGCACGCCGTCGAAACGCGACAGGTTGGAGGAGGCCTCGGCGGGCGCGATCACGTAGTACGCCGGGATCGCGTGCTGCATGTTCGGCAGGCTGATTTCCTTGATCACCGCGCCGAGCTTTTCGAGCTCCTTGACGCTGGCCTGGATCAGGTCGGCGATGCGTGGGTCGAGGCCGGCACCGAAGTATTCCTTCGGCAAGCCGATGCGCAGGCCTTCGAGCGGTGCATTCAGGCTGGCGCTGTAGTCCGGCACCGGCTCGTCGATGCTGGTGGAGTCCTTGGCGTCGAAGCCGGCCATGCCCTGCAGCAGCAAGGCGCAGTCCTCGGCGGTGCGAGCCATCGGGCCGCCTTGGTCGAGGCTCGAGGCGTAGGCGATCATGCCCCAGCGCGAGACGCGACCGTAGGTCGGCTTCAGACCGGTGAGGTTGGTCAGTGCAGCCGGCTGGCGGATCGAACCGCCGGTGTCGGTGCCGGTGGCGGCCGGCAGCAGGCGCGCGGCCACTGCAGCGGCGGAACCACCCGAAGAACCGCCGGGGACGTGCTCGAGGTTCCAGGGGTTCTTCACTGGGCCATAGTGGCTGGATTCGTTGGCCGAGCCCATGGCGAACTCGTCCATGTTGGTCTTGCCCAGGGTGACCATGCCGGCTTCGGCCAGCTTGGCGACCACGGTGGCATCATAGGGCGCCTTGAAGTTGTCGAGCATCTTCGAGCCGCAGCTGGTGCGGATGCCGTTGGTGCAGAACAGGTCCTTGTGGGCGATCGGTGCGCCGAGCAGGGGGCTGTTCTCGCCGGCAGCGCGACGGGCGTCGGCGGCGCGGGCCTGTTGCAGGGCCTGCTCTTCGGTAATGCTGATGAAACTGTTGATCTGAGGGTCGAGCTGCTTGATGCGCGCCAGCAGGGCGCCGGTCAGCTCTTCGGAGGAAAACGACTTGTCGGCGAGTCCACGGGTGATCTCGGCCAGGGTCAATTGATGCATGGCAGGCTGTTTCCCTTACTCGATGACTTTCGGAACCAGGTACAGGCCGTTTTCGGTCGCCGGGGCGATGGCCTGGTAGCGGTCACGCTGATTGCTTTCGGTAACCTGGTCGGGGCGCAGACGCTGGCTGGCCTCCAGAGGGTGGGCCAGGGGTTCGATGCCGTTGGTGTCGACGGCTTGCATCTGGTCGACCAGCCCGAGAATACTGTTCAAGGCATCGGTAATGCGTGGCAGTTCGCCTTCATTCAGGCCCAGGCGGGCCAGATGGGCGATCTTTTCCACGTCGCAGCGTTGAAGCGCCATGGGGATCTCCAGGAAAAACGGAACGGATAGGGTCCGTGGTGAGGAACATGCCAGCCGATCGATGGTCATACGGCCGCGATCATCTGCTGGCGTGCTCGGAAAAACTGCCAATTTAACATATTGGCTCCTTGCCCAAAATCCCCGCCATTGTTAGAGTTTGCCGCACTTTTTTACCCACGCTTTGCCTAGGGTCACTTTCCCATGTTCAAGAAACTGCGTGGCATGTTTTCCAGCGATCTGTCCATCGACCTGGGTACTGCCAACACCCTTATCTACGTGCGTGAGCGCGGTATCGTCCTGAATGAACCCTCGGTCGTTGCCATTCGTACCCACGGCAACCAGAAAAGCGTCGTCGCGGTCGGTACCGAGGCCAAGCGCATGCTGGGCCGTACGCCTGGCAACATCGCTGCCATTCGTCCGATGAAGGACGGCGTGATCGCCGATTTCAGCGTTTGTGAAAAAATGCTGCAGTACTTCATCAACAAGGTTCACGAGAACAGCTTCCTGCAGCCCAGCCCGCGTGTGCTGATCTGCGTGCCGTGCAAATCGACCCAGGTAGAGCGCCGCGCCATTCGCGAGTCCGCCCTGGGAGCCGGTGCCCGTGAGGTGTTCCTGATCGAAGAACCGATGGCCGCAGCCATTGGTGCCGGCCTGCCGGTAGAGGAAGCCCGCGGCTCGATGGTCGTGGACATCGGCGGTGGCACCACGGAGATCGCGCTGATTTCCCTGAACGGCGTGGTCTACGCCGAATCCGTGCGGGTAGGTGGTGATCGCTTCGACGAAGCCATCGTGACTTACGTACGCCGCAACTATGGCAGCCTGATCGGCGAATCCACCGCCGAGCGCATCAAACAGGAAATCGGCACCGCCTACCCGGGCGGCGAAATTCGCGAAGTCGACGTTCGTGGCCGTAACCTGGCTGAAGGCGTGCCGCGGGCCTTCACCCTCAACTCCAATGAGGTGCTCGAAGCCCTGCAGGAATCCCTGGCAACCATCGTCCAGGCGGTCAAGAGCGCCCTGGAGCAGTCGCCGCCAGAGCTGGCTTCGGACATCGCCGAACGTGGCCTGGTGTTGACCGGTGGCGGTGCGCTGCTGCGCGACCTCGACAAGCTGCTGGCCCAGGAAACCGGCCTGCCGGTGATCGTCGCCGAAGATCCTCTGACCTGCGTTGCCCGCGGTGGTGGTCGTGCACTGGAGATGATGGACAAGCACGCCATGGATCTGCTCTCCAGCGAGTGATCCCATACGGTCCATGCACGCATGGATTGTGTTCGCCCGGTTTACAGGTAGCACGCACAGTGCTACCTGTATGCGCTGGGCTGGCGTCCGTCCGGGCGTCGTTTCCGTTAACCCGCAAGCAGGCCGGTGCATTGCTTCATGTCCAATGACCTCCTGAATCGTCGTCCACGAGGAACGGCCCATTAAACCGCTTTTCTCCAAGGGCCCCTCGCTGGGCGTTCGTCTCCTGGTACTGGTGGTGCTGTCGGTCGCGCTGATGGTGGTCGATTCGCGCTTCGCGGTGCTCAAGCCAGTGCGCAGCCAGATGGGGCTGGTACTGATGGAATCCTATTGGGTCACCGACTTGCCGCAACGCCTGTGGCAGGGTGTGGCCAGCCAGTTCGGCAGCCGTACCGAATTGATCGCGGAAAACGAAAAACTCAAGACCGAAGCCCTGTTGCTGCAAGGGCGGCTGCAGAAGCTGGCGGCCCTGACCGAGCAGAACGTGCGGTTGCGCGAATTGCTGAACTCCTCGGCGCTGGTCAATGAGAAGGTCGAAGTGGCCGAACTTATCGGCGTGGACCCCAACCCCTTCACTCACCGCATCCTCATCAACAAGGGCGAGCGTGACGGCGTGTTCCTTGGTCAGCCGGTGCTCGATGCCCGTGGCCTGATGGGGCAGGTGGTCGAGTTGATGCCTTACACCTCGCGCGTTCTGTTGCTGACCGACACCACTCACAGCATTCCGGTCCAGGTCAACCGCAACGGCCTACGGGCCATCGCCAGCGGCACCGGCAACCCGGAGCGTCTGGAGCTGCGTCATGTGGCTGACACGGCTGACATCAAAGAGGGCGACCTGCTGGTCAGCTCCGGGATGGGCCAGCGCTTCCCTGCAGGTTACCCGGTGGCCACCGTCAACGAAGTGATCCACGATTCCGGTCAGCCATTTGCGATCGTGCGCGCGATTCCCACCGCCGCGCTCAACCGCAGCCGCTACATGTTGCTGGTGTTCAGCGACCGGCGCACGGCCGAGCAGCGTGCTACCGATGCCGGGATCGCCCAGGAAGAGGCCGATCGCAAAGGCGCGACGGGCACCAACGGCCAGGGTACCGGCGAAGGCGGGCAGGGTACGCCTGCCACGACACCTGCCCCAGCGGCCGCCCCCGCCGCGCCTGTGGTCCCTGCACCTGCTGCTGCCCCTGCCGCGCCGGCATCGGCTCCCGCAGCACCGCCCCCCTCCCGGAGACAATGATGGCTCGCTCCCGCAGCAAGAACGGCTGGGTGATCTGGCTGACATTCATCATCGGCCTGTTGCTCAGCGTTTCGCCAATGCCCCAGTTCATGGAAGTGTTCCGGCCC
The DNA here is from genome assembly GCF_040822035.1 of Pseudomonas guariconensis. Lineage (NCBI taxonomy): Bacteria > Pseudomonadati > Pseudomonadota > Gammaproteobacteria > Pseudomonadales > Pseudomonadaceae > Pseudomonas > Pseudomonas guariconensis. The sequence continues at coordinate 1,025,579 of NZ_CP162012.1, forward strand.
ATGTGGCTGGCCATGCTGGTGTCCTTCTGGACCTTGGCGGTGCCCAACAAGGTCGGCATGACCACTGCATTCATTCTCGGTCTGGCAGAGGATGTGCTGTACGGCACCCTGTTAGGGCAGAACGCCCTGATCCTGACGCTGATCACGTTCCTGGTACTGTCCTTGCAACAGCGCCTGCGTATGTATCCCATGTGGCAGCAGAGCCTGGTGATCCTGGTGATCTTCGGCATCGCCCAGCTGATCCAGCTGTGGCTCAGCGCCCTGACCGGTAACCGCCTGCCCACGCTTGCGTTGGTCTGGTCGGCGGTCATCAGTGCCTTGCTCTGGCCATGGATCAGCTTTGCCCTGCGCGATTTGCGCCGACGCTTGCACATCAACTGACGGCAACGCCGAATCTGACAGGGAGATGTCGACATGACCCCGCTGTACCTGGCCTCAGGCTCGCCACGCCGTCGTGAACTGCTGGCTCAGATAGGCGTCCCGTTCACCCTGGTCGCTGCCCCCATCGATGAAACTCCGCTACCAGGCGAAGGCGCTGCCGATTATGTCGAGCGTCTGGCCCGGGCCAAGGCGGCTGCAGGCCTCGCCCAGGTTCAAGGCGCTGGGGTGGTGTTGGGGGCCGACACCGCCGTGGTGCTCGATGGCCGCATCCTCGGCAAGCCCGAAAACCGTGAACATTCCCTGGCCATGCTGGCCGAACTTTCCGATCGCGAGCACCAGGTGCTCACCGCCGTCGCCTTGACCGATGGCCAGCGGTGCCTGAGCGCCTGCGTGGCGAGCACCGTGCGTTTCCGTGCGATCGGCGCAAGCGAGGCCGAGCGCTATTGGGCCAGTGGCGAACCGCAGGACAAGGCCGGTGGCTATGCCATCCAGGGCCTTGGTGCGGTCTTCGTCACCGGTCTTACCGGCAGCTACTCGGCCGTGGTCGGCCTGCCTTTGAGCGAAACCGCCGATCTGCTCGGGCAGTTCGCGATTGCCTGCTGGCAACAGCACGAGGTTCCAGCGCCGCGCTAGCCAGCTACTCGACCGCGATCCATCATTACCGAACACCTTTGACGAGAGCCTGCCATGAGTGAAGAGATCCTGATCAACATCACCCCGATGGAATCACGTGTGGCAGTGGTGGAAAACGGTGTCCTGCAAGAGGTCCACGTCGAGCGCACACAGCGTCGGGGCATTGTCGGCAACATCTACAAAGGCAAAGTGGTACGCGTCCTGCCCGGCATGCAGGCGGCTTTCGTCGACATAGGCTTGGAACGCGCTGCCTTCATCCACGCCTCGGAAATCTCCCAACGTGAAGGTTCGGCGGTGGAGAACATCACCGCCTTGGTCCATGAAGGCCAGGCGCTGGTGGTCCAGGTGACGAAGGATCCGATCGGCACCAAGGGCGCCCGCCTGACCACCCAGTTGTCGATCCCGTCGCGCTACCTGGTATACATGCCACGCAGCAGCCACGTGGGTATTTCCCTGAAAATCGAGGATGAGGCCGAGCGCGAGCGCCTCAAGCAAGTGGTCAGCGATTGCGTGGAAAAAGAAGACATCAAGGACGCTGGTGGCTTCATCCTGCGTACCGCCGCCGAGGGCGCCCGCACCGACGAAATCCTCCAGGACATCCGTTACCTGCGTCGCTTGTGGGAGCAGATCGGCAGCCAGATCCAGACTTGCGGTGCCCCGTTGGTCATCTACGAGGATCTGGGACTGGCCTTGCGCACCCTGCGCGACCTGGTCAATCCGAAGATTGAGAAGATCCGCATCGATTCTCGAGAAACCTTCCAGAAAACCACGCAGTTCGTCGCCGAACTGATGCCTGAGATCGCCGACCGCCTCGAACACTATCCGGGCGAGCGGCCGATCTTCGACTTGTATGGCGTCGAGGACGAGATCCAGCGCGCCCTGGAGCGCAAGGTGCCGCTCAAGTCCGGTGGCTATCTGGTGGTCGATCCTGCCGAGGCGATGACCACGATCGATGTCAACACCGGTGCCTTCGTCGGCCATCGCAACCTCGAAGAGACCATCTTCAAGACCAATCTCGAAGCGGCTACTGCCATTGCCAGACAACTGCGCCTGCGCAACATCGGCGGGATCATCATCATCGACTTCATCGACATGGAGGACGAGGAGCATCAGCGCCAGGTGCTGCGCACCCTGGAGAAGCAGCTCGAGCGGGATCACGCCAAGACCAACATCATCGGCATCACTGAGCTGGGCTTGGTTCAGATGACCCGCAAGCGCACCCGTGAAAGCCTCGAGCAAGTGCTGTGCGAGCCCTGCATCGCGTGCCAGGGGCGCGGCAAGCTGAAGACGCCCGAGACCGTGTGTTACGAAATTTTCCGGGAGATCCTCCGTGAGGCCCGGGCATACCAGGCCGAGGGTTACCGGGTTCTGGCCAATCAGAAAGTCGTCGATCGCCTGCTGGACGAGGAGTCCGGCAACGTTGCCGAACTGGAGGCTTTCATCGGTCGGACCATTCGCTTCCAGGTCGAATCCATGTACTCGCAGGAACAATACGATGTGGTGCTGCTCTGACTCGTTCTGAAACCTTTATGCGGTCGGGCGTGCTGGCAAAGCCACGGTACCGAGCCATAGTTAAGGCACGACTTGGAGGGCCATGGCCATGGGACGTCTGACCCACGTTCTAGGCGCCTTGACCCGCTGGGGGCTGGGATTCTGCGCCCTGCTGGCGGTGCTGGTGGCGCTGTACGTCAGCCTCGGTCGGGAACTGGTCCCCTTGGTGGCCGAATACCGTGCCGAAGTAGAAAGCAAGGCCGAGCAAGCCTTGGGGCTGCCGGTGCATGTCGGTGCCCTCGAGGGACGCTGGAGTGGCCTGGCACCGGTGCTGCGGGTGCGCGACCTGCAAGTGGGCGAGGGCGCCTCGGCATTGCGCCTGGATGAAGTCAAGGCCGTTCCTGACCTGTGGGCCAGCCTCAAAGCGCGCGAACTGCGTCTGGCGCGTATCCAGCTGGGCGGTCTGCAACTGATCCTGCGTGAGGACGAACAGGGCGCATGGGCGCTCGAAGGGTTGCCCCGCAAGGACGATACGCCTTTGGACCCCGCCCAGGTCCTGCAACGCTTGCGACAACTGGGCAGGGTCGATGTCTTCGACAGTCAGGTGACCCTCCATCCCTGGCAACGCGATCCTCTGACCCTCACCTATGTGAGCCTGGGTTTGCAGGCCGGTGCGTCCCGCCAGGCTCTGGATCTTCGCGCGACATTGCCGGATGGTCAGCCCATGGCCATCAATGTGCATAGCCGCGCCAATGCCCAGGCCTGGCGCGACGGTGAATTCGAAGCCTACCTGAGCCTGCCGCAAAGCGATTGGGCCCGCTGGCTGCCGCCACGTCTGTTGGGGCAGTGGAAGGCTCGTACCTTGCGGGCGGGGGGAGAATTCTGGGTCGATTGGGGGCGGGGCCAGTTGCAACGGGCGGTAGTGCGGCTCAATGCGCCGCAGCTGCGCGGTGCCTACAGCGAGCGCAAAGCGGTGACCCTCGATAACCTGGCTTTGACCGCCTGGCTCCAGCGCGGCAAGGACGGTTTCGAAGGTGTGGTCGATTCGTTGGCCGTCAGCATCGGCAAGCAGCGTTGGGAAACCCATGTACAGCTCAAGCAGCAGGTCGGCGAGGAGGCGAACCAGGAAAGCTGGCAGATCCAGGCCGACCGGCTTGACCTGACGCCGCTGACGCCGCTGGTCCAAGGGCTGGCGCCGTTGCCGGAAAAACTCATGGCCGTGGTAGACGCCCTAAAGGTCACCGGAGCGCTGCGCAATGTGCGCCTGGACGTGCGCCCCAAGGCTGAGGGAGACCAGCGCCTGCAGTTCGCCGCCAACCTCGAGAAGGTCGGCTTCGATGCCTATCACGGCGCCCCGGCAGCCGGTAACGTGAGCGGTAGCATCAGCGGCGACCTGGGCAAAGGCGAACTGCGCCTGGATACCGACGCCTTCATGTTGCATCTGTATCCCATCTTCGCCAAACCCTGGCACTACCAGAAGGCCAACGCACGGCTCACCTGGCGCCTGGACCAGGAAGGCTTCACCCTGATCGCCCCTTACATCAAGGTGCTGGGTGAAGAAGGCAAGATTGCCGCTGACTTCCTCATCCGCTTGTTGTTCGAGGAAGGCCGCGAGGATTACATGGATTTGCGCGTCGGCCTGACCGAAGGTGACGGGCGCTACACTGCCAAGTACCTGCCCGAGGTGCTCAGTCCTGCCCTGGACGAGTGGCTGCGCAGCGCTATCGTCAAAGGCAACGTCGATGAAGGCTATTTCCAGTATCAAGGCTCGCTGAACCATGGCGCATCGCCCGAAGCGCGGAGCATCAGCCTGTTCTTCAAGGTGCACGATGCGGCGCTGGACTTCCAGCCCGGCTGGCCGCAGGTGCAGCAGGTCGATGGCGATGTGCTGATCGAGGACAGCGGCGTGCGCATCAAGGCCCGGCATGGACAACTGCTCGACACCCAGGTCAGTGATGTCAGCGTCGATATCCCTCATGTGGCGGCTGGCGAGCACAGCCATCTGTACCTTGATGGGGATTTCGATGGTCGTCTGAGCGATGGCTTGAAGATTCTCCAAGAGGCTCCGATCGGCACTGGCGAGATGTTTGCCGGTTGGGAGGGCGAAGGGCCGCTCAAGGGTAAGGTCAAGCTCGATATTCCCCTGGCCCATGGCGAGCACCCCAAGGTGCAGGTCGATTTCGCCACCGCCGATGCGCGCCTGAAGGTCGCCCCGCCGAGCCTGGAGTTGAACCGTTTGAAAGGCGACTTCAGCTTTGATCTGGACAAAGGCCTAAGTGGCAAGAGCATCACCTTGCAGGCTTTCGGCAAACCGGTCACCGCGCAGATTTTCGCTGAGGGCAAGCCCGGTCAGATCCAGACCCGCATCGATGCCAGTGGCCAGATGCCCCTCAAGGCACTGACCGACTGGCTGAAATTCACCCAGCCGCTGCCCGCATCAGGCGATCTCCCCTTCCAGTTACAAATCAACCTGGGCAGTCGCGATAACCGGCTGAGCGTCAACTCCTCGCTCAAAGGCCTGGCAATCGATCTGCCTGCCCCATTCGGCAAGGCCACTCAGGACACCCGCGACAGCCGTTTCAGCATGACGCTCAAAGGGCCTGAACGGCGTATCGATGCCAGCTACGGTGAGCTTGCCCGCTTCGCCTATGCTGCACCAGCCGCCACGCTGGCCCAGGGGCGCGGGGAGCTGCTGCTGGGCGGTGGCACCGCACAGCTGCCGTCTGGCCAGGGCCTGCGGGTGCGGGGGCGGATCGAATCGCTGGATATTGCACCCTGGCAAGCGCAAATGGAGCGCTTCGCAGGTCAAGATCCAGGCGGCAATGCCCGGCAGAACCTGCAGGGCGTGGACTTGAGCATTGGCCAGCTCAAGGCGTTTGGCCTCGATCTGAACCAGGCGGTCGTGCGTCTGGCCCGTGGCAGTGGTGCCTGGGACGCGCGTCTGGACAGCCGGGAGGTCATTGGCAACGCGCGCCTTCCCGATGCCAAGTCGGCGCCGATTGTCGTCAGATTGCAAACCTTGCGCCTGCCGCCTGGGGATCCTGCGGGCAAGCAGCCTGAGGATGCGCCGGACCCGCTCGCCGATTTCGACCCGCGCAAGGTGCCGGCCCTGGATGTGACGATCGACAAGCTGTACCGCGGAGATGACCTGTTCGGTAGCCTGGCGGTCAAACTGCGCCCTACACCGCGCGGCATGATTTTCGATGACGTCGACCTGGACCTTAAAGGCCTGCGTATCGATGGAAGCGGTGGCTGGGAAGGCGAGCCAGGGAGTACCGGCAGCTGGTACAAAGGCCGCCTGGAGGGCAAGAACCTGGCCGACGTACTCAAGGCGTGGGGCTTCGCGCCCACCGCCACCAGCCGTGATTTCCGCCTCGACGTGGATGGTCGCTGGCCTGGCTCGCCGGCGTGGGTGGCGCTCAAGCGTTTCTCCGGAAGCCTGGATGCCGCCTTGCGCTCCGGTCAGTTCGTCGAAGTCGAAGGCAGTGCCCAGGCACTGCGGGTATTCGGCCTGCTCAACTTCAACTCCATTGGTCGGCGTCTACGCCTGGACTTCTCCGATCTGTTCGACAAAGGCCTGGCCTACGACCGGGTCAAGGGCTTGCTGGTAGCAAGCCAGGGGGTCTATGTGACCCGCGAGCCGATCACTATCAAAGGCCCCTCGAGCAACTTCGAACTCGATGGCACGTTGGACCTGGTGAGCGATCGCGTCGATGCAAACCTGCAGGTGACCTTGCCGGTCACCAACAACCTGCCGCTAGCCGCCTTGATCGTCGGCGCACCGGCTGTCGGTGGCGCCCTGTTCCTGGTGGACCGGCTGATCGGTGATCGTGTGTCGCGCTTTGCCAGCGTGAACTACCGCATCGAGGGGCCCTGGAAAGAGCCTAGAATGACCTTTGTGAAACCTTTCGAGAAACGCTAATGAAGTCAGCGGTCATCCAGATGGTCAGCCAGGACGATGTGCTGGCCAACCTGCAGCGCGCCAGGGCTCTGTTGGAGCAGGCTGCCGACGGCGGCGCCCGGCTGGCGGTGCTGCCGGAGAACTTCGCCGCCATGGGGCGGCGCGATGCGGCGGCGATCGGCCACGCCGAAGCCCTTGGTCAGGGCCCGATCCTGCCCTGGTTGAAACGCACGGCCCGCGACCTCAGGTTATGGATTGTGGCCGGCACCCTGCCATTGCCGCCTGCCGACCAGCCAGATGCAAAGGCCCATGCCTGCTCTTTGCTGATCGACGAGGACGGTGAGGTCGCGGCGCGTTACGACAAGCTGCACTTGTTCGATGTGGATGTGGCTGACAGCCGCGGGCGCTATCGTGAGTCCGATGACTATGCCCACGGCAGCCAGGTGGTGGTCGCCGATACGCCGGTCGGTCGTCTGGGTCTCACGGTGTGCTACGACTTGCGCTTTCCCGAGCTGTACAGCGCCTTGCGCGAGGCCGGTGCGGAACTGATCAGCGCTCCGGCGGCCTTCACCGCTGTGACCGGCGCGGCCCATTGGGAAGTGCTGATTCGTGCGAGGGCGATCGAAACCCAGTGCTACCTATTGGCGGCAGCCCAGGGCGGCACTCATCCGGGACCACGGGAAACCCATGGTCATGCGGCGATCATCGACCCTTGGGGACGGATCATCGCCGAACAGGCGCGCGGCGAAGGCGTATTGCTGGCCGAGCGCGACAGCGCAGAACAGGCGTCCATCCGGACGCGAATGCCGGTTGCCTTGCACCGGCGCTTTTTCTCGCAGGACGCCTTGCGGCCTGCGCACACCTCGGAGTGACTATGAGCCAGATGTTATCCACCGTCAGCGAACAGCTGCTGGCCCCGGGCGGACTGACCCTGGACAGCCTGCAGGCTGTGCTTGGCGAGTTGGCGGGGCCCGGTATCGATGCAGCCGACCTGTACTTCCAGGGGCAGATTTCAGAGACCTGGGCGCTGGAGGACGGCATCGTCAAGGAAGGCAGTTTCAACCTTGACCAAGGCGTGGGCGTGCGTGCTCAGTCCGGTGAGAAGACCGGCTTCGCCTACAGTAATGCCATTAACCTCGAGGCCCTTACCTCGGCGGCCCGTGCCGCGAGATCGATTTCACGCGCTGGGCAGGAAGGCCGCGTACAGGCCTTCCGCAGCCAGGATGTGGTGGCCCTGTACGCTCCAGACAATCCGCTGGACGTGCTCAGTCGCGCCGAAAAAGTCGAGCTGCTCAAGCGCGTGGATGCGGCCACTCGCGCTCTGGATCCACGTATCCAGCAGGTCACCGTGAGCATGGCCGGGGTCTGGGAACGGATCCTGGTGGCCGCGGTCGATGGCAGCCTGGCAGCTGATGTTCGCCCGCTGGTGCGCTTCAACGTCAGTGTGATCGTCGAGCAGAACGGTCGCCGCGAGCGCGGTGGCCAAGGCGGAGGCGGGCGTACCGACTACCGCTATTTCACCGAGGAGCGGGTCATGGGGTATGCCCGGGAGGCGCTTCGCCAGGCGCTGGTCAACCTCGAAGCCAAGCCGGCCCCGGCAGGTACCTTGCCGGTGGTCCTCGGCCCGGGCTGGTCCGGCGTACTGCTGCATGAAGCGGTGGGCCATGGCCTGGAAGGGGACTTCAACCGCAAGGGCAGTTCGGCCTACAGCGGGCGCATTGGCGAGCAGGTGGCCTCGACGCTGTGCACCATCGTCGACGACGGCACGCTCGAGGGGCGCCGTGGTTCGCTGAGCGTGGACGACGAGGGGACCCCGACCGAGTGCACCACGTTGATCGAGAACGGCATTCTCAAGGGCTACATGCAAGACAAGCTCAATGCACGCCTGATGGGCATGGCGGTCACCGGCAACGGACGGCGCGAATCCTATGCCCACCTGCCGATGCCGCGCATGACCAACACCTACATGCGCGCCGGTGACAGCGACCCACAGGAAATCATCGCCTCGGTGAAAAAGGGTATCTACTGCGCCAACCTCGGTGGTGGCCAGGTTGATATCACCAGCGGCAAGTTCGTGTTCTCGACCAGCGAGGCCTACCTCATCGAGGATGGCAAGATCACAGCGCCGGTCAAGGGTGCGACCCTGATCGGCAATGGTCCGGAGGCGATGAGCCGGGTTTCGATGGTCGGCAACGACCTGGCTTTGGACAGCGGCGTCGGGACGTGCGGCAAGGATGGGCAATCGGTGCCGGTAGGCGTTGGCCAACCGACCCTGAAACTGGACGCGATCACCGTGGGTGGTACAGGCGCGTGACAAGGGTAAAGGACCGCATTGCGGTCCTTTGGGATTTCACCGGGGTTGCATGTCAGCCCCGGGACGAGGACCTCAGCGCAGGCCCCGTTGGGTCTCGTCGAGGTCGCGTATGTATTTGAAGACCTTGCGCGCGGCGGCCGGCGGTTTGTTCCGGGCCTTCTCGTGCTGGGCATGACGGATCAGCGAGCGCAGGTGCTGGCGGTCGGTGTCGGGATACTCGTTGACGAAGCGCTCGAGGTCTTCGTCATTGCCATCGACCAGGCGATCGCGCCAACGCTCCAGGTTATGGAAACGTTCGTTGTACTGGCGGCTCGAGCTGTCGATTTGTTCGAGCAGGGCATGGATGGCATCGATGTCCTGATCGCGCATCAGCTTGCCGACGAACGACATATGGCGTTTGCGAGCACCATGAGCAGTGTGCTTGTGGGCTTCGGCCAGTGCCCGGCGCAGCTCGTCGGTCAGGGGCAGGCGAGCCAGGGTATCGGCCTTGAGCGTGGTGAGGCGCTCTCCGAGCTCGACCAGCGCATGCAGCTCGCGCTTGATCTGGGTTTTGCTTTTTTCGCCGTCGAAGGCGTCGTCGTAAGAATCAACCATGGTGGCAGTCCGCTAGAAATCGCCGCCATGATAACCAGTCGGGGGCCGCTTGTCCGGCCCGGTCGTAGAATGACCCTAGCCGTACGCAGAATTTCGAGTGGAGAGAACCATGAGTGCAGTCCAGAGCGTAGGCCCCAAGGACCTGCCGGCGTTGCAGGAACAGGTCGAGGGGATCATCGCCGAAGCACGTCGCCAGGGCGCCAGCGCCTGCGAAGTTGCGGTGTCGCTGGAGCAGGGCTTGTCCACTACGGTGCGTCAACGTGAGGTCGAGACGGTCGAGTTCAACCGCGATCAAGGTTTTGGTATCACCCTTTATGTTGGCCAGCGCAAAGGCTCGGCCAGTACATCGGCCAGCGGCCCGGACGCGATTCGCGAGACTGTGGCGGCTGCGCTGGCCATTGCCCAGCACACCTCCGAGGATGAATGCGCAGGCCTGGCCGATGCGGCGCTGATGGCCCGCGAGATCCCTGATCTCGACCTTTACCATGATTGGGCCCTGGAGCCGGAAAAGGCCGTCGAGATGGCATTGGCCTGTGAGGCCGCAGCCTTCGATGCCGACCCGCGCATCCTCAATGCCGATGGCACGACCCTGAACACCCACCAAGGCTGCCGAGTCTATGGCAACAGCCACGGTTTCATCGGCGGTTATGCCTCCACGCGCCATAGCCTGAGCTGCGTGATGATCGCCGAAGGCGAAGGACAGATGCAGCGTGACTACTGGTACGACGTCAATCGCCAGGGCCAATTGCTGGCCGACCCGCGTAGCATCGGGCAGCGCGCCGCACAGCGTGCCGCCAGCCGCCTGGGTGCTCGTCCGGTGCCGACCTGCGAGGTGCCCGTGCTGTTTTCCGCGGAACTGGCCGGCGGGTTGTTCGGCAGCTTCCTGTCGGCCATCTCCGGCGGCAATCTGTACCGTAAATCCTCCTTCCTTGATGGCGCTATCGGCCAGCGTCTGTTCCCTACCTGGCTGACGCTCGATGAACGTCCCCACTTGCCGCGAGCCCTGGGAAGCGCAGCTTTCGACGGCGATGGCCTGGCGACCTATGCAAAGCCATTCGTGGAAAAAGGCGAGCTGGTCTCCTACCTGCTGGGCACCTATTCCGGACGCAAGCTGGGACTGCCAAGTACTGCCAACGCTGGTGGTGTGCATAACCTGTTCGTCACCCATGGGGTGGAGGACCAGGCCGCACTGATCCGCCGCATGGGGCGTGGCTTGCTGGTGACCGAACTGATGGGGCACGGCCTCAACATGGTGACGGGGGATTACTCCCGCGGCGCGGCGGGCTTCTGGGTAGAGAATGGCGAGATCCAGTTCCCCGTCCAGGAGGTGACGATCGCCGGCAACATGAAGGACATGTTCCAGCAGATCGTAGCGATCGGCAGTGATATCGAAACCCGGAGCAATATTCATAGCGGCTCGGTGCTGATCGAGCGGATGACGGTGGCGGGGAGCTGATACCTGCCAGCAGGCGGGACGATTGAAACTCAGGGCCGCATAGCGGCCCTTTGCTTTTGTTCTGTGTGGGGGATGTTGCCATCCCAGAATTGGATCTGAGCCGGTACGGCTACGCGGCAAGGTCAGCCAGGTCGGCTCGATTCGAGCCCTTCGCGGCGGATTACTCGCCTTCGTCGAAATAGTTGTTGATCAACTCGACCAAGGCGTCCATGGCCTCATTGTCCTGTTCTCCCTCGGTCATCAGGTGCACCTGGGTGCCCTTGCCCGCGGCGAGCATCATCACTGCCATGATGCTCTTGCCATCCACCATTTTGTCCGGCGCACGCCCCACCCTGACCTGGCAGGGGAAGCGCCCGGCTACGCCAACGAACTTGGCTGCCGCCCGGGCGTGGAGCCCCAGCTTGTTGATGATGGTGATTTCGCGGGCGGGCATTGGGGTGCGGATCCTGTGGGCTAGAGGTCGCGATGGCGGACCTGGACGTTTTTCAGGGTGGGTTGCAAAAGTTGGCCCAGGCGCTCGGTCAGGTAGACAGAACGGTGGTGACCGCCTGTGCAGCCAATCGCGATGGTGACATAGGCGCGATTGCTGGCGGCGAATCGAGGCAGCCATTTGAGCAGATAACTGGAGATGTCCTGGAACATCTCTTCGACATCCGGTTGGGCGGCCAGGTAGTCGATTACCGGCTGGTCCAGCCCGGAGTGTTCGCGTAGCTCGGGCTTCCAATACGGATTAGGCAGGCAACGGACATCGAACACCAGATCGGCATCCACGGGCATGCCGCGCTTGAAGCCAAAGGACTCCACCAGAAACGCTGTGCCTGGCTCGGGCTGATTGAGCAGACGCAGCTTGATCGAGTCGCGCAACTGGTAAAGGTTGAGGTTGGTGGTGTCGATCTTGAGATCGGCCAGATCGGCGATCGGGCCCAGCAGTTCGCTTTCGACACGGATCGCTTCGGCGAGGGAGCGATTGGCGTTGGTCAGCGGGTGTCGACGACGCGTTTCGGAGAAGCGCTTGAGCAGGGTCTCCTCGTCGGCATCCAGATACAGCACGTCGCACTGGATATGCTGGGCTCGCGCGCCCTCAAGCAGTTCGGGGAAGCGCGTCAGGTGACTGGGCAGGTTGCGCGCGTCGATGGAGACAGCCACCTTGGGTTGCAGCAGTTCGGTATTGATCAACGCGTTTTCTGCCAACTGCGGCAATAGCCCGGCGGGTAGGTTGTCGATGCAGTAATAACCGTTGTCTTCCAGCACGTCGAGGGCGGTGCTTTTGCCGGAGCCAGACCGGCCGCTGACGATGATCAGGCGCATGTTCAGTGCTCGTTCTGTGCGTCCAGGACTACCTGGTACAGGGCCTCGCTGCTGTTGGCGGCACGCAGGCGATCGCGGACCTCCTTGCGATCGAGCATGCTGGCAATCTGGCGCAGCAGTTCAAGGTGGGCGTCGGTGGCGGCTTCTGGCACAAGCAGGACGAACAGCAGATCCACCGGCGCGCCATCGATGGCGTCATAGTCGATGGGGGCATCCAGGTGCAGCAGGGCGCTGACCGGAGCGGTGCAGCCTTCGAGGCGACAATGGGGGATGGCGATGCCGTTGCCGAAACCGGTGGATCCGAGCTTTTCACGGCCAACCAGTTTTTCGAATACGTCTTCCATCTCCAGTTCGGGCACTTCCCTGGCGATCAGGGTGGCGATTTCCTGGAGCACGCGCTTTTTACTGCCGCCCGGCACGTTCACGAGGGAACGGCCGGGGGTCAGGATGGTTTCAAGTCGGATCATGGATGAGAGGGATCAGCGGGCGGCTGCACCTTGCAGCAGGCTTTGCTGTTTTTCCTTATGTTTTTTCAGTTGGCGGTCGAGCTTGTCAGCCAGGGCGTCGATCGCTGCATACATGTCTTGGTGTTCGGCATTGGCGACCACTTCACCGCCGGGAATCTGGAGTGTGGCCTCCACCTTCTGCTGCAGTTTTTCGACCTTCATGATCACCGTCACGTTGGTGATCTTGTCGAAATGCCCCTCCACGCGGGCGAGCTTTTCAAGGACATACTCGCGCAGTGGTTGAGTGACTTCTACATGCTGTCCACTGATGTTGACTTGCATACAGCTTCTCCTTTGTTGCCCGTGCATAAAGGGCAGGTATTGCACCTGCCACTGAAACGCTATGGCTCTTCCAGGGGCTACATCAGTCGCTTGCGCTCACTCGACGGTGCGATGCCGAGGGACTCGCGGTACTTGGCGACGGTGCGACGGGCTACCTGGATGCCTTGTGCCTCCAGTAAACCAGCGATCTTGCTGTCACTCAATGGCTTTTTCTGATTTTCCGCCGCAACCAGTTTCTTGATGATCGCGCGGATCGCCGTAGACGAGCATTCACCGCCTTCGGAGGTGCTTACATGGCTCGAGAAAAAGTATTTCAGTTCGTAGATACCGCGCGGGGTATGCATGTATTTCTGCGTGGTGACCCGGGAAATGGTCGATTCGTGCATGCCTACCGCTTCGGCGATATCGTGCAGTACCAGCGGCTTCATCGCCTCGTCACCATGGTCCAGGAAGCCTCGCTGGTGCTCGACGATCTGGGTGGCGACCTTCATCAGCGTCTCGTTGCGACTTTGCAGGCTCTTGATGAACCAGCGCGCTTCTTGCAACTGGTTGCGCATGAAGGTGTTGTCGGCGCTGGTATCGGCGCGGCGGACGAAGCCGGCATACTGCGGGTTGACCCGCAGGCGTGGTATCGCTTCCTGGTTCAGTTCGACCAGCCAGCGGTCGCTGTCCTTGCGCACGATGACGTCGGGAACCACGTACTCGGGCTCGCTGGACTCGATCTGCGAACCAGGGCGCGGGTTCAGGCTCTGCACCAGTTCGATGACCTGGCGCAGCTCGTCCTCCTTGATCTTCATGCGACGCATCAGCTGGCTGTAGTCGCGGCTGCCGAGCAAGTCGATGAAATCAGTGACCAGGCGCTGCGCCTCAGCCATCCAGGGGGTGTTCGCCGGAAGCTGACGTAGCTGCAGCAGCAGGCACTCGCCAAGGCTGCGGGCGCCAATGCCTGCGGGTTCGAATTGCTGGATGCGGTGCAGTACCGCTTCGACTTCGTCGAGCTCGATATCCAGTTCGGGGTCGAAGCCTGCGCAGATTTCTTCGAGGCTGTCCTCCAGGTAACCCTGTTCGTTGATGCTGTCGATCAGGGTCACGGCGATCAGCCGGTCGGTGTCGGACATCGGCGCCAGGTTGAGTTGCCACAGAAGATGGCTCTGCAGGCTTTCGCCGACGGAAGTGCGGGTGGTGAAGTCCCACTCGTCGTCATCGCTGGCGGGCAGGTTGCTGGCACTGGTCTGGTAGATGTCTTCCCAGGCAGTGTCCACGGGTAATTCGTTGGGGATGCGCTCGTTCCATTCGCCTTCCTCCAGGTTCTCGGCACTGCTGGTGCTTTCCTGGAAGCTGCTCTCTTGGGCTTCGGCAGCCGGCTTGCTTTCGGCGTTGTCGGCCATCGGGTCGCTGTTGTCGAAGTCGTCGCCGTCTTCCTGACGTTCGAGCATCGGATTGGACTCCAGCGCTTCCTGGATTTCTTGTTGCAGGTCCAGGGTGGATAGCTGGAGCAGACGGATGGCCTGTTGCAACTGCGGGGTCATCGTCAGTTGCTGGCCCATTTTTAGGACGAGCGATGGTTTCATGGCTGGGGCTTAATACCTTGTTCGCCGGCGCGCATGCGCCATCCACTACACGTAGGGCGCCGAGGCGCCAATTTTAAGCAAGTTATATGCCTGAAATTGTAGCGTTTGCCTAGAGCACTGTGTCACTTCCTTCAGTGCTCCAAGCAGACTCCGGGCCTTTAAAGTCGGAACTCGTGGCCCAGGTAAACCTCCTTGACCAAATCGTTGGCCAGGATGGTCTCGGCGTCGCCCTCGGCGATCAGCTGACCATCATTGACGATGTAGGCGGTTTCACAGATATCAAGGGTTTCACGGACGTTGTGGTCGGTGATCAGCACCCCGATGCCCTTGGCCTTGAGGTGGTGGATGATCTGTTTGATATCGCCAACGGAGATCGGGTCTACACCCGCGAAAGGTTCGTCCAGCAGGATGAACTTCGGTGCGGTGGCCAGGGCGCGGGCGATCTCGACCCGGCGGCGTTCGCCACCGGAGAGGCTCATGCCAAGGTTGTCGCGGATGTGGCTGATGTGGAATTCCTGCAGAAGGCTTTCCAGCTCCTTTCTGCGGCCGTCACGGTCGAGCTCCTTGCGGGTCTCGAGGATGGCCATGATGTTGTCGGCCACCGACAGCTTGCGGAAGATCGAGGCTTCCTGGGGCAGATAGCCGATGCCGGCGCGGGCGCGACCGTGCATGGGCTGGTGGCTGACGTCCAGGTTGTCGATCAGTACGCGTCCCTGGTCGGCGCGGACCAGGCCAACGATCATGTAGAAGCAGGTGGTCTTGCCGGCGCCGTTGGGGCCGAGCAGGCCGACGATCTGACCGCTGTCGATCGACAGGCTGACGTCGCGGACAACCTGGCGGCTCTTGTAGCTCTTGGCCAAGTGCTGGGCTTTGAGGGTTGCCATTTACTCGGCCTTCTTCTTCGGCTGGATCACCATGTCGATACGCTGACGTGGTGAAGTCACATTGCCACCACGACCGGCGGTAGCCACCTGGGTCTTGGTGTTGTAGACGATCTTCTCGCCTTCAGTGGTGTTGCCTTCGTTCTCGACCTTGGCGCGGTCGGTGAGGATCACCATGTCCTTTTGCGCCTGGTACTGGATGGTCACGCCCCAGCCTTTCATCTTGTCGGGTTTGGCGGCGCTCTGCTGTTGCTCGAAGTAGGCTAGGTTGCCCACCGAGGTGACCACGTCGATATCGCCGGAGGCGGCACGGGTGATGGTCACGGTGTTGCCTTTGATCATCATCGAACCCTGGGTGATGATCACGTCGCCGGTGTAGGTGGCGACGCCTTGCTTGTCGTCCAGGTGAGCGTTGTCAGCCTGGATGCGGATAGGCTGGTCACGATCGTTCGGCAGGGCCAAGGCGCTCGCGCTTCCCAGTGCCGCGCTCAGGCTGAGCAAAAAGGGGAGGGTGTTAACGAGCCTCATACTGTCCTCTTACGTTGGACAGCAGGTCCATCCTGCCGTCTTTCAAATACGCTTTCATTCCTTTGCCCGTAGTCGTCCCACCGGCGCCGTCGATTCTAACGGCTTGCTCGGTCTGCGCATATTGCTTCTGCGGGAAGACGGTCATGCGGGTGGTGGTGATGATCGTTTCGCGCTGCTTTTCATCGGTGCGGGCAACCCGGACCTTGTCGATCAGCTCGACCTCGCTGCCATCCGGGTTGACCTCGGCGCGCACGCTCTGCACGTGCCAGGGATACTGGGTGCCCCGGTACATGTGCAGGTCCGGCGTGGTCACCAGGGTGATCTCGCTGGACTTGAGGTGCTCCACCTTGTCGGCGGTCATTTCGTATTGCACCTTGCCATCAGGCAGGTACTGCACGCTGTGGGCATTGATCGCATAGTAGTCGATGGCATTCTCATCGACCTGGGCCACCGGCTTTTCGAGGAAACTCTCGGGGCTGATGTTCCAGTAGCCGACGGCCACCAGCAGTGCGGCGATCGCACCGAGCAGCACGATATTCCTGGCTTTCTTGCTGAACATGTCTGGCCTTAGAGGTAGTTGGCGTTGGCAGCGTCCAGGGTGCCCTGGGCCTGCATGATCAGTTCACAGAACTCGCGTGCGGCACCTTCGCCGCCGCGGGCCTGGGTCACGCCATGGGCGTGCTGGCGAACGAACGGGGCGGCGCTTGCCACCGCCATGCCAAGGCCTACGCGGCGGATCACCGGCAGGTCTGGCAGGTCATCGCCCAAGTAGGCGACCTGTTCATAGCTTAGGCCCAGTTCGGCGAGCAGGCTGTCGAGCACTACCAGTTTGTCCTCGCGGCCCTGGAACAGGTGCGGGATGCCGAGGTTTTTTGCTCGGCGCTCGACCACCGGGGTCTTGCGCCCGCTGATGATCGCTGTGGTCACGCCCGAAGCCATGAGCATCTTGATGCCGTGGCCATCCAGGGTGTTGAAGGTCTTGAACTCGCTGCCGTCTTCAAGGAAATACAGACGTCCGTCGGTCAGCACGCCATCGACATCGAACACGGCCAGCTTGATGGCCTTGCCGCGTTGCAGAAGATCCGGGTTCATTGCATTGCACTCCATCACATCACGCCTGCGCGCAGCAGGTCATGCATGTTCAAGGCGCCGGTGGGGCGGTCGTTCTGGTCGACCACCACCAGCGCGTTGATCTTGTTGTCTTCCATGATGCGCAAGGCCTCGGCGGCGAGCATCTCGGCGCGTGCGGTTTTGCCGTGGACGGTCATCACCTGGTCGATGATGGTCTTGTGCACATCGATGTTGCGCTCCAGGGCGCGGCGCAGGTCGCCGTCGGTGAACACCCCGGCCAGACGGCCGTCGGCCTCCAGGACCACGGTCATGCCTACCAAACTCTTGCGCGACATCTCTACCAGGGCGTCCTTGAGCAGGGTGCCACGCGGCACGATCGGCAGTGCTTCGCCGGTGTGCATGACGTTTTCCACCTTCAGCAGCAGGCGGCGACCCAGCGCGCCTCCCGGATGGGAGAAAGCGAAGTCTTCGGCCGTGAACCCGCGTGCCTCGAGCAGGGCGATGGCCAGGGCGTCACCCAGCACCAGCGCGGCAGTGGTGGAGGAGGTGGGCGCAAGATTGAGCGGGCAGGCCTCCTGGGCGACGCTGGCATCAAGGTTGACCTCGGCGGCCTGGGCCAGGGGAGAGTCCGGGTTGCCAGTGAGGCTGATCATCTGGATGCCCAGGCGCTTGATCAATGGCAGCAGGGTAACGATCTCGGCGGTGCTGCCTGAGTTGGACAGTGCCAGGATGACATCGTCGCGGGTGATCATGCCCATGTCGCCGTGGCTGGCCTCGGCCGGGTGCACGAAAAACGCTGGGGTGCCGGTGCTGGCGAGGGTCGCGGCGATCTTGTTGCCGATATGGCCCGACTTGCCCATGCCGAGCACGACGACTCTGCCTTTGCTGTTCAGAATCAGCTCACAAGCTTTGACGAAATTGCCGTCGATGCGGGGCAGCAGGCCCTCTACGGCTTCGAGTTCCAGGCGCAGGGTGCGCTGGGCGGATTGGATCAGCTCGCTGGATTGGCTCATGTCGGAAAGCAATGTCTGGTAAAAAAGGTGCCGATTATAACGGCAATGTGCGAAACCCTCATCTTTCGTTTGCCTGGGTTGCTGTCGCGGGCCTGAACAGCCCCTGCAATGGCCTTGGGGGCGGCATTGCAGCGGTGCTATAGTTCGCCGCTATTGCGCCCGGCAGGGACGCGTGTGCCTTCATGAAGAGGGTAGGCGTCCATTGCAGACGAGGCTGCATCGCAAGGAGTCTAGATGAGTGTGGATAGCGCCTACGCGGTCGAGTTGAAGGGGGTTACCTTCAAGCGCGGTTCGCGCAGCATTTTCAGCAATGTCGACATACGCATCCCACGGGGTAAGGTCACCGGCATCATGGGGCCTTCCGGGTGCGGCAAGACAACCCTGTTGCGCCTGATGGGCGCGCAGTTGCGTCCCTCCAGCGGCGAGGTTTGGGTCGCCGGGCAGAACCTGCCGAGCCTGTCGCGCAGCGACCTGTTCGATGCGCGCAAGCAGATGGGCGTTCTGTTCCAGAGCGGTGCCTTGTTCACCGATCTCGACGTTTTCGAGAACGTTGCATTCCCGTTGCGGGTGCACACCCAATTGTCGGACGAGATGATCCGCGACATCGTTCTGATGAAGCTGCAGGCCGTGGGCCTGCGCGGGGCTATCGACCTGATGCCGGACGAGCTGTCCGGTGGCATGAAGCGCCGGGTGGCGCTGGCTCGGGCGATCGCGCTGGATCCACAGATCCTCATGTACGACGAACCTTTCGTCGGTCAGGATCCCATCGCCATGGGGGTGCTCGTGCGCCTGATCCGGCTGCTCAACGACGCCCTTGGGATCACCAGTATCGTGGTCTCCCATGACCTGGCCGAGACCGCGAGCATCGCTGACTACATCTATGTGGTCGGTGATGGCCAGGTGCTGGGGCAGGGCACGCCCGACGAGCTGATGGGGTCGGATAATCCGCGTATCCGCCAGTTCATGAAGGGCGATCCGGATGGCCCGGTGCCATTTCACTTTCCTGCGCCTGACTATCGCGCCGATCTGCTGGGGGCGCGGTGATGCGCAGAAAATCCATACTCGAACGCATTCGTTTGTTCGGCCGCTCGGCCATCGACGTCCTGGCTGTGCTCGGCCGCTCCTGCCTGTTCCTCGGGCACGCCATGGGTGGGCGCGGAGGCATCGGTGGCGGCTTCCAGTTGCTGGTCAAGCAGCTTTATTCGGTAGGTGTACTGTCGCTGGCGATCATCGTGGTTTCCGGCGTGTTCATCGGCATGGTGCTGTCGCTGCAGGGCTACAGCATTCTCACCAAGTACGGATCGGAGCAGGCCGTTGGCCAGATGATCGCCCTGACCTTGCTGCGTGAGCTCGGGCCGGTTGTGACTGCCTTGCTGTTCGCAGGGCGCGCGGGCTCGGCCCTGACCGCCGAAATCGGCAACATGAAGTCGACCGAACAACTGTCCAGTCTGGAGATGATCGGTGTCGACCCACTCAAGTACATCGTCGCCCCGCGTCTGTGGGCCGGTTTCATCTCGCTGCCGATGCTGGCGCTGATCTTCAGTGTGGTCGGTATCTGGGGCGGATCCTGGGTGGCCGTGGATTGGCTGGGCGTCTACGAGGGCTCGTTCTGGGCCAACATGCAAAACAGTGTTTCCTTCACCGACGACGTGCTCAACGGGTTGATCAAAAGCGTTGTGTTCGCCTTCGTCGTGACCTGGATCGCCGTGTTCCAGGGGTATGACTGCGAACCCACTTCGGAAGGGATCAGCCGTGCCACCACCAAGACCGTGGTCTATGCCTCGTTGGCAGTCCTGGGTCTGGACTTTATTCTGACCGCCTTGATGTTTGGAGATTTCTGATGCAAAACCGCACCCTGGAAATCGGTGTCGGCCTGTTCCTGCTGGCCGGGATCCTGGCGTTGCTGCTGCTGGCCTTGCGCGTCAGTGGTTTGTCCGCAAGCCCCAGCAGCGACACCTATAAAGTTTATGCGTACTTCGACAATATCGCTGGTTTGACGGTCAGAGCTAAAGTGACCATGGCCGGTGTGACCATCGGCAAGGTCACGGCCATCGATCTGGATCGCGACTCCTACACCGGTCGGGTGACCCTGCAGCTGGACAAAAGCGTCGACAATCTGCCGACCGACTCCACTGCTTCTATCCTGACCGCCGGATTGCTCGGCGAGAAGTACATCGGCATCAGCGTGGGTGGTGAAGAAGACGTGCTCAAGGATGGCTCTACCATCCATGACACCCAGTCGGCACTGGTGCTGGAAGATCTGATTGGCAAGTTCCTGCTCAATTCCGTTGGCAAGGAACCCAAAGAAGCCCAACCCGCTAATTAAGGAGTTTCCATGATCTCGATCCTGCGACGCGGCCTGCTGGTCCTATTGGCGGCCTTCCCTCTGCTGGCCCTGGCGGCACCTGGGCAAACCCCACGTGACGTGGTGCAAGGCACCACCGATGCCCTGTTGAGCGACCTCAAGGCCAATAAGGAACAGTACAAGACCAACCCTCAGGCCTTCTACGATGCGCTCAATCGTATTCTCGGCCCAGTGGTCGATGCCGATGGCATCTCCAAGAGCATCATGACCGTGAAGTATTCGCGCAAGGCCACGCCCGAGCAGATGCAGCGTTTCCAGGAAAACTTCAAGCGTAGCCTGATGCAGTTCTATGGCAACGCACTGCTGGAGTACAACAACCAAGGCATCACCGTCGATCCGGCCAAGACTGAAAATGGCGATCGCGCCAGCGTGGGCATGAAGGTCACCGGCAACAACGGTGCGGTTTATCCGGTCCAGTACACCCTGCAAAAGCTCGGTGACGAGTGGAAGGTACGTAACGTGATCGTCAATGGCATCAACATCGGCAAGCTGTTCCGCGATCAGTTCGCAGATGCCATGCAGCGCAATGGCAACAATCTGGACAAGACCATCGACGGCTGGGCCGGCGAGGTGGCCAAGGCCAAGGAAGCGGCCGACAATTCGCCAGACAAGGAAGTGAAATGAGCGAAGCTGGCGTGAGCATGACCGAGCCGGGCGTCCTGCGCCTGGCCGGGGTTCTGGACTACCGCAGCGGTCCGGCCCTGCGCAAGGAGGGCAAGGCGCTGATCGCGGCTTGTCGTGAGTCTAGGCTGGTGTTCGATTGCTCGTCGGTGGCCAAGTCCAGCAGTGTCGGCCTCTCCCTGCTGCTGGGCTTCATCCGTGATGCCCAGGCCGCAGGCAAGGGCTGGGAACTGCGTGGCATGCCTGATGACATGCGGGAAATCGCCGGGGTTTATGACCTCGATGAAGTGTTGGCGGGCTGATGGTTCGCCCCTAAGGGATAGCCCCTCGGTCAGCGCACCCCACCATGGGCTTCGCAGGCGAGGGGCTTTTTTGTATGATGGCCGACCCGCGCGCACTGGGCGCCGATTGAGGTTGAGCATGCAGGCCGTAGAAGTTAAAAGCTTCCTTGAAGAGAAATTGCCGGGAACCCGGGTCGAAGTTGAGGGCGAAGGCTGCAACTTCCAGTTGAACGTGATCAGCGACGAGCTGGCCGGCCAGAGCCCGGTCAAGCGCCAGCAGGCGATCTATGCTCACCTGAATCCGTGGATCGCCGATGGCAGCATCCATGCGGTAACCATGAAATTTTTCAGCAGCGCAGCCTGGGCTGAGCGCACCTGAGCCAACGTTGGCGGCGAGATTGCAATGGACAAACTGATTATCACTGGCGGCGCGCGCCTCGACGGCGAGATCCGCATTTCCGGGGCGAAGAACGCCGCCCTGCCAATTCTTTCGGCGACCCTGCTGGCTGACGGCCCGGTCACCGTAGGTAACCTGCCACACCTGCACGACATCACCACCATGATCGAGCTGTTCGGCCGCATGGGCATCGAGCCTGTGATCGACGAGAAGCTCTCGGTTGAGATCGACCCGCGCACCATCAAGACCCTGGTTGCGCCCTACGAGCTGGTCAAGACCATGCGTGCCTCGATCCTCGTGCTCGGCCCGATGGTCGCCCGTTTCGGTGAAGCTGAAGTCGCGCTGCCTGGCGGTTGCGCCATCGGTTCGCGCCCTGTAGACCTGCACATCCGCGGTCTCGAGGCCATGGGTGCGAAGATCGAAGTCGAAGGTGGCTACATCAAGGCCAAGGCGCCTGAAGGCGGCCTGCGTGGTGCGCACTTCTTCTTCGACACCGTCAGCGTGACCGGTACCGAGAACATCATGATGGCTGCTGCCCTGGCCAAGGGCCGCAGTGTGCTGCAGAACGCCGCCCGCGAGCCTGAAGTGGTCGACCTGGCCAACTTCCTGATCGCGATGGGCGCCAAGATCCAAGGCGCCGGCACCGACACCATCACCATCGATGGCGTCGAACGCCTGCACTCGGCCACCTACCGCGTGATGCCCGACCGTATCGAGACCGGCACCTACCTGGTCGCCGCTGCCGTCACCGGCGGTCGCGTGAAGGTCAAGGACACCGATCCGACCATCCTTGAAGCCGTACTGGAAAAACTCAAGGAAGCGGGTGCCGAAGTCACAGCCGGCGAAGACTGGATCGAGCTGGACATGCACGGCAAGCGACCGAAGGCCGTCAACCTGCGTACTGCTCCGTACCCGGCCTTCCCGACCGACATGCAGGCGCAGTTCATCTCGCTCAACGCCATCGCCGAAGGCACTGGCGCGGTGATCGAGACCATCTTCGAAAACCGCTTCATGCACGTCTATGAAATGCACCGCATGGGTGCGCAGATCCAGGTCGAAGGCAACACCGCCATCGTGACTGGGGTCAAGGCGCTCAAGGGTGCACCGGTCATGGCTACGGACCTGCGGGCTTCGGCCAGCCTGGTGCTGTCGGCCTTGGTCGCCGAGGGCGATACCCTGATCGACCGCATCTACCACATCGACCGTGGTTACGAGTGCATCGAGGAAAAACTGCAGATGCTCGGGGCGAAGATCCGCCGCGTACCGGGCTAGTCTGTTCGGCGCAGGGATGCGCCACCGAATTCCACGCGGCCGGGCGCTTGCCCGGTCGGCTGTAGCCGCTTAAGGACCGACGTTTCCCATGTTGACCATCGCGCTATCCAAGGGCCGAATCCTCGACGATACCCTGCCATTGCTGGCCGAGGCCGGTATCGTGCCGACCGAGAATCCGGACAAGAGCCGCAAGCTGATCATCCCGACGACCCAGGACGATGTGCGCCTGCTGATCGTGCGCGCCACCGACGTGCCGACTTATGTCGAGCATGGGGCCGCTGACCTCGGTGTGGCCGGCAAGGACGTGTTGATGGAATACGGCGGTCAGGGTCTGTACGAGCCGCTGGACCTGCAGATTGCCCGCTGCAAGCTGATGACCGCCGGGGCGGTTGGCGCGCCGGAACCCAAGGGGCGTCTGCGCGTGGCTACCAAGTTCGTCAATGTAGCCAAGCGCTATTACGCCGAGCAGGGCCGTCAGGTCGACATCATCAAGCTGTACGGTTCCATGGAGCTGGCACCTCTGATCGGCCTGGCCGACAAGATCATCGACGTGGTCGACACCGGCAACACGCTGCGTGCCAACGGTCTGGAACCCCAGGAGCTGATCGCAACCATCAGCTCGCGCCTGGTGGTCAACAAAGCCTCCATGAAAATGCAGCATGCCCGCATCCAGAGCTTGATCGACACCCTGCGCCAAGCCGTCGAATCGCGACACCGCGGCTGACCTTCGCACGCGACTTTCTGTCGCGTCCGTCTATCCGCGTCATAGCCATTTTTCTCGGGTGCCCGCGCGGATGGACTGGTAGCCTAGGGCGCCTGAGCATTCGCTAATAAAACGAGGCCCTCGTCATGACCGTGTCCACTGCAATTGCCCGTCTCAATGCCGCTGATCCGGGTTTCGCCCGACATCTGGATCATCTGCTGAGCTGGGAAAGCGTGTCCGATGACGCGGTCAATCAGCGCGTGCTCGACATCATCAAGGCTGTCCGCGAGCGGGGCGATGCCGCGTTGGTCGAGTTCACCCAGCGTTTCGATGGCGTCGAGGCCAAGGGTATCGACGACCTGATCCTAGGCCGTGAACGCCTGGAGCTGGCATTGACCCGCATCACGCCCACCCAGCGCGAAGCTTTGGAGATCGCCGCCAGCCGAGTGCGTAGCTACCACGAGCGGCAGAAGCAGGATTCCTGGCAATACACCGAGGCCGATGGCACCGTGCTCGGCCAGAAAGTCACGCCGCTGGACCGCGCCGGCCTGTACGTGCCGGGCGGCAAGGCCTCGTACCCATCGTCGGTGCTGATGAACGCCATCCCGGCCAAAGTCGCCGGTGTGTCCGAAGTGGTGATGGTGGTGCCGACCCCACGCGGGGAGGTCAACGAACTGGTGCTGGCCGCCGCGTGCATCGCAGGCGTCGATCGCGTCTTCACCATCGGTGGCGCCCAAGCCGTTGCGGCCCTGGCCTACGGGACCGAGAGCGTGCCCCAGGTGGACAAGATCGTCGGTCCGGGCAACATCTACGTAGCCACTGCCAAGCGCCACGTGTTCGGCCAGGTTGGCATCGACATGATCGCCGGTCCGTCGGAGATTCTCGTTGTCTGCGACGGCCAGACCGACCCGGACTGGATTGCCATGGACCTGTTCTCCCAGGCTGAGCACGACGAGGATGCCCAGGCGATTCTCGTCAGCCCTGACGCCGCCTTCCTCGATCGCGTGGCGGCCAGTATCGCCAAGCTGTTGCCGACCATGGAGCGGGCCGAGATCATCGAGAAATCGATCAATGGTCGTGGCGCGCTGATCCAGGTTCGCGACATGCAACAGGCCATGGACGTTGCGAACCGCATTGCTCCCGAGCACTTGGAGCTTTCGGTCGCCGAGCCGCAGGCATGGTTGCCGCAGATCCGTCATGCGGGCGCGATCTTCATGGGGCGTCACACCAGCGAAGCCTTGGGCGACTACTGCGCCGGCCCCAACCACGTGCTGCCGACCTCCGGCACCGCGCGCTTCTCCTCGCCGTTGGGCGTGTATGACTTCCAGAAGCGTTCGTCGATCATCTTCTGCTCGGAGCAGGCCGCTTCCGAGCTGGGCCACACGGCATCGGTCCTGGCGCGCGGCGAATCGCTGACCGCCCACGCCCGCAGTGCCGAATACCGCATCCTCACCGAGAGCAAGGGGAACTGAACATGAGCCGTTTCTGGAGCCCCTTCGTCAAGGACCTGGTGCCTTACGTACCGGGGGAGCAACCCAAGCTGACCCGCCTGGTGAAGCTCAATACCAACGAGAACCCCTACGGCCCGTCGCCCAAGGCCTTGGAGGCCATGCAAGGCGAGCTGAACGACAACCTGCGCCTGTACCCGGATCCGAACGGTGATCGGCTCAAGCAGGCGGTCGCCGACTACTATGGCGTCACTGCCCAGCAAGTGTTCGTCGGCAACGGCTCGGATGAAGTGTTGGCGCACATCTTCCACGGCTTGTTCCAGCATGATGCGCCGCTGTTGTTCCCGGACATCAGCTACAGCTTCTACCCGGTCTACTGCGGCCTTTACGGAATCGCATTCGAGCAGGTGGCGCTGGATGAGCAATTCCAGATCCGCATCGAGGACTATAAGAAGCCCAACGCCGGCATCATCTTCCCCAACCCCAACGCACCGACCGGTTGCCTGTTGCCGTTGCAGGCGATCGAGCAACTGCTGCAGGCCAACCGTGACTCGGTGGTGGTGGTGGATGAAGCCTATATCGATTTCGGCGGCGAGACCGCCATCAGCCTGGTGGACCGCTACGATAACCTGCTGGTGACCCAGACCCTGTCCAAGTCGCGCTCCCTGGCCGGCCTGCGGGTCGGCCTGGCGGTGGGGCATCCTGCGCTGATCGAGGCGCTGGAGCGGATCAAGAACAGCTTCAACTCCTACCCGCTCGACCGCATGGCGATCGTGGGCGCGGCGGCAGCGTTCGAAGACCGAGCCTACTTTGACCAGACCTGCCACAAGGTGATCGAGAGCCGTGAGGCGTTGGTCGTGCAATTGACGGCGCGCGGTTTTGAAGTGCTGCCTTCGGCGGCCAACTTCATCTTTGCACGGCACCCTGAGCGGGACGCTGCCCAGGTGGCGGCGCGCTTGCGCGAGCAAGGGGTGATCGTGCGGCACTTCAAGCAAGAGCGGATTGCGCAGTTCCTTCGGATTACCATCGGGACACCGGAGCAGAACCAGGCGTTGCTTGATGCGCTGTGAGTGAGTAGGTGGATGGGTGGTTGGTGGTTCGACGGGCGTGGAGTTATCCGTTGATGTGCTGACACTGATCACCTGTTCGCCCTTATGTTGGTTGTTGGTTGTTGGTTGTTGGTTGTTGGTTGTTGGTTGTTGGTTGTGGGTTTTGAGGTTTGTGGGCTTATCCGTTTTATTTGTCGACGGTTAATCACCTTTCCGCCTTTACGGCGGGTCACTTTTGGTCTTGGCCAAAAGTAACCAAAAGCCGCGCGCCCCTGCATCCGGCCCGGCGCTTCGCACCGGGTTCCCTCGCTGCGGTGTCTTACGGGGCCTCGCGGCCTCCGGCTGGCTGCGCCAGCCTCCATCTCGCGACTTCGGCTACGCCGAAGGGCGCTACGCGCCTGCCCCTACAGACACCTCCGCTCGGCCTGCTGATGGGGCGCAAGTTACGGGCGGCGCCTGGACTGGCGTTGTTTCATTGAGTGGTTTTTGTGGTGAGCTTTTGGGCCATTCGCGGGTAAACCGGGGCGCCGAACCGCCGCTCCTACCCGCAAATAGGCCGGAACAAACACCCAAACAATTAACTTGTTTGCCGTTGCCGTTGCCGTTGCTTTTGATGCGCGATAGTCCAGACACCACCCATCGCGACCTCAGGAGGCCGAGTGGAGGTGTCTGTAGGGGCAGGCGCGCAGCGCCCTTCGGCGTGAGCCGAAGTCGCGAGATGGAGGCTGGCGTAGCCAGCCGGAGGCCGCGGAGCCCCGAAAGGCACCGGAGCGGAGGGAACCCCGGAGCGCAGCGCAGGGGCCGCATGTGGGAGCCAGCGGTTTTTGCCTACTTTTGCCCAAGAGCAAAAGTAGGTCGCCGTAAAGGCGAAAAGCGCCGGTGGCGCCCCCACCAACACAGGATATTCACACAGCCTGAAAGCCCAAGCCCAAGCCCAAGCCCGAAACCTTGCCCCACCCCCACCACCCAGCTATCTTACCCAAAATTCATCCGATGACCGGATCTACCCATGACCCTACTCATCAAACGCTCCCTAGTTGAACAAGCCGTCGACCAACTCCGCACCCGCATCACCAGCGGTATTTGGTCCATCGGCCAACGCCTGCCCACTGAACCCGAACTCGCCCACGAACTAGGCATCAGCCGCAACACCGTTCGTGAAGCCATGCGCGTGCTCGCCTTCAGCGGCCTGGTCGAGATCCGCCAAGGCGATGGTAGTTACCTGCGCACCGCCCAAGACCCGCTCCAGGCGGTCCAGGCCATGGCCCGCTGCACGTCGGAACAGGCCCGGGAAACTCGCCGTATTCTGGAAACCGAAGCGATCGGCCTGGCCGCCCAGCGCCGCACCGAAGCGGATATACACCGCCTGCGCCAGGCTTTGCAGAACACTGCTGCGCATTTTCATGGCGATATAAAGACTTACGTTGAGTGCGACTTGGTCTTTCACCAGCAGTTAGTGGACGCCGCCCACAACCCTGCGTTGAGCGAGCTCTACCGTTACTTTTCCGGCGTTGTGGCCGCGGCGTTGGAGCACAACATGGCGACCACCCCCCGGTGCCAGACGGTATTCGATCTGCACGGTCAGATCGTCGATGCCATCGAACAATGTGATCCGGAACGTGCCAAGTACTTGAGCCGTACCCTAATTGAATCCTGACAATGAGACGCCCATGGCCGAACCCACCATTCACGAAACTGCTCATCGCCAGCAGGAATTCGAAGAACTGCTGATCGACGCCGAAGCCGACGACGAGCAGGTCCAGCAGCAGCCTGTAGTGCTGCAGCGGCCATGGTTGCTGTTGCTTGGCTTGGTACTGGTGGCACTGAACCTGCGTCCTGCGCTGTCGAGCATGGCGCCGGTACTGGGCCAAGTATCGGAGGGACTAGGGCTGAACGCGTCCCAGGCGGGCCTGCTGACGACTTTGCCGGTGCTGTGTCTTGGCCTGTTCGCTCCATTGGCACCGGTCCTGGCTCGACGCTTTGGCAGTGAGCGGGTGGTGCTGGGCATTCTGCTGACCTTGGCGCTGGGTATTTTGGTACGCAGTGTCCTGGGGGTGACCGGCGTGTTTCTGGGCAGTGTCATGGCCGGCGCGAGCATCGGCATCATCGGCGTGTTGCTTCCGGGCATCGTCAAACGGGACTTCCCACAGCATGCCGGTACCCTGACCGGTGTCTATACCATGGCCTTGTGCCTGGGGGCGGCTCTGGCCGCCGGTGCCACGGTGCCATTGGCGCGCCACTTCGATGACAGTTGGGCCTTGGGCTTGGGCTTCTGGCTGGTGCCTGCGTTGATCGCGATGGTGGTATGGCTGCCCCAGGCGCGCCAGGGGCACGGCCTGCACAAGGTGGCCTATCGCGTGCGCGGTCTATGGCGCGATCCGCTGGCCTGGCAGGTCACGCTGTACATGGGCTTGCAGTCTTCGCTGGCCTACATCGTGTTTGGCTGGCTCCCCTCGATTCTCATCGGCCGGGGGTTGAGCCCTACGGAGGCTGGGTTGGTGTTGTCCGGGTCGGTGATCGTGCAACTGGTGAGCTCGCTCAGCGCGCCTTGGCTGGCCACCCGAGGCAAGGACCAGCGCCTGGCTATCGTCATCGTCATGCTGGTCACCCTGGCAGGGTTGTTCGGTTGCTTGTATGCACCGGTTTCAGGGCTGTGGGGCTGGGCCGTCGTGCTCGGACTGGGGCAGGGTGGTACGTTCGCCCTGGCGTTGACGTTGATCGTGCTGCGCTCGAAGGATTCCCATGTAGCTGCGAATCTTTCGAGCATGGCGCAAGGGGTCGGCTATACGTTGGCGTCCGCAGGGCCGTTTGCCGTAGGCCTGGTGCATGACCTGACGGGGGGCTGGACGGCTGTGGGCTGGATATTCGCGGCGCTGGGCATTGGGGCGATTCTATTCGGCCTTGGGGCTGGGCGGGCATTGCATGTGCAGGTGGTCAGCGAGAAGGTGTGACAAAGCCTATTCATGGCGCGAATGAGCATGGCGCTCCCATGCGGGGCACATTATCGTTGAGGTTTGCCCCCGGAGGGACCCGCCCCATGAGCGACGCCAATCGTGAGCTGATCACACGTTTCTACCAAGCCTTCCAGCGCCTGGACGCCGAGGCGATGGTGGCTTGCTACAGCGATGACATCACCTTCAGTGACCCTGTCTTCGGTACCTTGCGAGGCCGTGATGTGGGGGACATGTGGCGGATGCTGACCAGCCGTGCCAAAAATTTCTCCCTGACCTTCGACAGCGTCAGCGCCAATCAGGACGGGGGGAATGCGCACTGGGTGGCGCGCTATCTGTTCACCCAGACCGGGCGCACTGTTGTCAATGACATACAGGCCCGCTTCGTGATCCGCGATGGGCTGATTTGCCAGCATGACGACAGTTTCGACCTGTGGCGCTGGTCGCGTCAGGCCCTGGGCCTGCCGGGGTTGCTGCTGGGCTGGTCGCCGTTGCTGCAGAACAAAGTTCGCCAGCAAGCGTTCAAGGGGTTGCGGACATACCAGCAAAGCGCGGTATAGCCACGGGCTGTTCATTTTCGTGTTAGGTGTAGTGGGGCTTTGGGTTTCAAATTAATGACGCAAAGAGTGGATGCTCCGAGTGAAAAACCTCCGGGCGGGGATGTGAAACCCTGGTATGTCTATCTGGTGCGGGCTGCCAACGGTTCGCTGTATTGCGGTATCAGTGATGACCCACAGCGGCGGTTCCTGAAGCATCAGAGGGGGCAGGGGGCGCGTTACTTCAAGACCAGCCCGGCCCAGGCGCTGGTATATATGGAGCAGTGGCCGGACAAAGGCGAGGCACTGCGTCAGGAGCGGTTGGTGAAAAAGCTGCGCAAATCGGCCAAGGAAGCGCTGGTGGCAGCCTATGCAGGTACCGAAGGCTAGATCAGGGGCTGCGCTGCAGCCCCGGCTATGCTCAATCCTTGCGCCGTTTGAGCTGATCGACCAGTTGGGTCGGCAGGCCCTTGATGATCAAGGTGCCGGCTTCTTCGTCATATTCCACCTTCGATCCCAGCAAGTGGGCCTCGAAGCTGATCGACAGGCCTTCGGCGCGGCCGGTGAAACGGCGGAACTGGTTGAGGGTGCGTTTATCCGCAGGAATCTCCGGCGACAGGCCGTAATCCTTGTTGCGAATGTGGTCGTAGAAGGCCTTGGGTCGATCTTCATCGATCAGGCTGGACAGTTCTTCCAGTGTCACCGGCTCACCGAGTTTGGTCTGAGTGGTGGCGTAGTCGACCAAGGTCTGGGTCTTTTCGCGGGCGGCCTCCTCGGGCAGGTCCTCGCTTTCGACGAAGTCGCTGAAGGCCTTGAGCAGGGTACGGGTCTCACCTGGGCCGTCGACACCTTCCTGGCAACCGATGAAGTCGCGGAAGTAGTCCGACACCTTCTTGCCATTCTTGCCCTTGATGAACGAGATGTACTGCTTGGAGTTCTGGTTGTTCTTCCACTCCGACAAGTTGACCCGCGCCGCCAGGTGCAACTGGCCGAGGTCGAGGTGACGCGACGGGGTGACATCGAGCTCGGCGTTCACAGCCACGCCTTCGCTGTGGTGCAGCAGGGCGATGGCCAGGTACTCGGTCATGCCTTGCTGGTAATGGGCGAACAGGATATGGCCGCCGGTGGACAGGTTGGATTCTTCCATCAGCTTTTGCAGGTGCTCTACAGCGATGCGGCTGAAGGCGGTGAAGTCTTTTTCTTCATCCAGGTACTGCTTGAGCCAGCCGCTGAAGGGGTAGGCCCCCGATTCGCTGTGGAAGAACCCCCAGGCCTTGCCTTGCTTGGCGTTGTAGCTGTCGTTGAGGTCGGCCAGCAGGTTTTCGATGGCGTCGGAAGCGCCGAGTTCGGAGTCTCGGGCATGCAGGACTGCTGGGCTGCCATCGGGTTTCTTGTCGATCAGGTGAACGATGCAATGACGGATTGGCATGGAAATCTCGAGCGGGGTTGGGCGGTGCTAGGCCGCGCTGCAAAGTCGTGCAGTTTAACCCAGGCAGAGGGCGATGCAGTGGTCAGATAGTGGCGTAAATGTCTGTTGTTCGTTTTTTGTTCAATTTTTTGCGTTTTACGATAAAAGCCCCGAAAAACCTGCATAAAATCGAAGTCGGCAGCGGATATTTATCTATTCCTGTGGTAGCTTTGCGCGGTCTTGCGCCCCTTGGGTGGCGCATTGCTGGCAGATCGCTGGGCTCGTGTCGAACCAAACGCCGATTTTCGTATCTACATACGCGATTGGCGCGGCCCGCCGGATTTTTCAGGGGCTGGCCCGATTACCGACCTGGCACGCTGCATAACCACTGAATTTGATAGGGAAGGAACACCACCATGGCATTGACCAAAGACCAACTGATTGCCGATATCGCCGAAGCCATCGACGCGCCGAAAACCACCGCGCGTAACGCCCTGGAGCAACTGGGCCAGATCGTCGCCGACCAACTGGAGAACGGCGCTGAAATCACCCTGCCAGGCATCGGCAAGCTGAAAGTCTCCGAGCGTCCTGCCCGTACCGGCCGCAACCCTTCGACTGGCGCTGCCATCGAAATCGCTGCCAAGAAAGTCGTCAAGTTCGTACCTGCCAAGGTCCTGAACGACGCCGTCAACAAGTAATTGTTGAAGCTTTGAAAAAACCGCGCCCGGCTTGTCCGGGCGCGGTTTTTTCATGCCCGCGAAAGGGGTATCAGCGTGAGCGATGCCAGGCTTGGCGCGCGGCGGCGTCTTGGAAGCTCCAGGCTACCATGCGGCTCTGTTTCTGGCCTTGCCCCATGGCCACTACCTGTTGTGCCTTCACGCCTGCCTTCCTCAGCGCCGCCTCGATACCGGGCAAGTTGCTGGCCTTGGATACCAGGCTGGTGAACCACAGCACCTGGCCGGCGTACTGCACGCTCTCTTCCACCAACTGGGTGACGAAGCGGATCTCTCCGCCCTCGCACCACAGCTCGTTGTTCTGCCCGCCGAAATTGAGCACTGGCAGCTTGCGCTTGGGATCCTGTTTGCCAAGGTTCTTCCATTTGCGCTGGCTACCGCGGGTGGCTTCGTCGCGGGAGGCATGGAACGGCGGGTTGCACAGGGTGACGTCGAAACGCTCGTCATCCTGCAGCAGGCCGGTGAGGATGTGCTTGCGGTTGGCTTGCTGGCGCAAGGAGATGACCTTGCCCAGGCCGTTGGCCTGGACGATGGTCCGGGCCGATGCCAGGGCCACCGCGTCGATGTCCGAACCCACGAAACGCCAGCGGTAGTCGCTGTGGCCAAGCAGCGGGTAGATGCAGTTGGCACCGACGCCGATGTCCAGCGCGCGCACCTGTACGCCTCGGGGGATCTCGCCGCCGCAATCCTCGGCCAGCAAGTCGGCCAGCACATGGATGTAGTCGGCCCGCCCAGGGATGGGCGGGCACAGGTAGTCGGCCGGGATGTCCCAGTGTTGGATGCCGTATTGGGCCTTGAGCAAGGCGCGGTTGAAGACCCGTACCGCTTCGGGATTGGCGAAGTCGATGCTCGGCTTGCCATAGGGGTTGGTAATGGTGAATTTGCCCAGCTCAGGATGGGCTTTGATCAGGCTGGGGAAATCGTAGCGGCCCTGATGGCGATTGCGCGGGTGCAGGGTGGGTTTTTGATTCATGGGGTGAAATCTCAAAAGCATCGCGGGACAAGCCCACTCCCATATGATCGTCGTTGATCTGTGGGAGCGGGCTTGTCCCGCGAGGGCATCACTGAGGTCTGCGGCTGTTACAGTGCCGCGATCCGCGCATGTTGCTCTGTCAAGTTGGCCAGGGCCTGTTCGGACTCGGCCAGCTTGGCGCGTTCTTTTTCGATCACGGCAGGCGGGGCCTTGTCGACGAACGCGGCATTGGACAGCTTGCCGCCTACGCGCTGGACTTCGCCTTGCAGACGCTGGATTTCCTTGCTCAGGCGTGCCAGTTCCGCGTCCTTGTCGATCAGGCCGGCCATCGGCACCAGTACCTGCAAGTCACCCACCAGTGCGGTGGCCGACAGCGGTGCTTCGTCCTGCTCGCCGAGCACGGTGAACGACTCGACCTTGGCCAGCTTCTTGAGCAGCGCCTCGTTCTCCTGCAGGCGACGCTGGTCGTGCGCATTGGCGTTCTTGAGGAACAGCGGCAGCGGCTTGCCAGGGCCGATGTTCATCTCGGCGCGAATGTTGCGCAGACCTACCATCAGTTGCTGCAGCCACTCGATATCGCCTTCGGCGGCGGTGTCGATGCGGCTTTCATTGGCCACAGGCCAAGGTTGCAGCATGATGGTCTTGCCTTCGATACCGGCCAGCGGCGCGATGCGCTGCCAGATTTCTTCGGTGATGAACGGCATGAACGGGTGTGCCAGGCGCAAGGCGACTTCCAGCACGCGAACCAAGGTCCGGCGAGTGCCGCGGGCGCGCTCGACGGGGGCATTCTCGTCCCACAGTACCGGCTTGGACAGCTCCAGATACCAGTCGCAGTACTGGTTCCAGATGAACTCGTACAAGGCCTGGCTGGCCAGGTCGAAGCGGAACTGCTCGAGCTGGCGGGTCACCTCGGCTTCGGTGCGCTGCAGCTGCGAGATGATCCAGCGATCGGCCAGCGACAGTTCGTAGGCCTCGCCGTTCTGGCCGCAATCCTCGCCTTTGTCCAGCACGTAGCGGGCGGCGTTCCAGATCTTGTTGCAGAAGTTGCGATAACCCTCGACGCGGCCCATGTCGAACTTGATGTCGCGGCCGGTGGAAGCCAGCGAGCAGAAGGTGAAGCGCAGGGCGTCGGTGCCGTAGCTGGCGATGCCTTCGGGGAACTCGGCCTTGGTCTGCTTGGCGATCTTTTCGGCGAGCTTGGGCTGCATCATGCCGCTGGTGCGTTTTTCCAGCAGGGCTTCAAGGGTGATGCCGTCGACGATGTCCAGTGGATCGAGGACGTTGCCCTTGGACTTGGACATCTTCTGGCCCTGGCCGTCACGTACAAGGCCGTGGACGTACACGGTCTTGAACGGTACCTGCGGGGTGCCATCTTCGTTCTTGATCAGGTGCATGGTCAGCATGATCATGCGCGCAACCCAGAAGAAGATGATGTCGAAACCGGTGACCAGCACATCGGTGGAGTGGAACTTCTTGAGGAACTCGGTCTGCTCCGGCCAGCCCAAGGTGGAGAAGGTCCACAGGCCCGAACTGAACCAGGTGTCGAGGACGTCCTCGTCCTGGCGCAGCGCCACGTCGGCGCCCAGGTTGTGCTTGGCACGGACTTCTTCTTCGCTGCGACCGACATAGACCTGGCCGGCTTCGTCGTACCAGGCCGGGATGCGGTGCCCCCACCACAGCTGGCGGCTGATACACCAGTCCTGGATATCACGCATCCAGGAGAAGTACATGTTTTCGTACTGCTTGGGCACGAACTGAATGCGGCCGTCTTCCACGGCGGCGATGGCAGGTTCTGCCAGCGGCTTGGTAGAGACGTACCACTGGTCGGTCAGCCACGGCTCGATGACCGTGCCGGAACGGTCGCCCTTGGGTACCTTCAGGGCGTGGTCGTCGATGCTGACCAGCAGGCCCTGGGCGTCCAAGTCGGCGACGATCTGCTTGCGCGCGACGAAGCGGTCCAGGCCTGCGTACTGGGCCGGCAGGCTGGTGTCGATCTGCTCGTTGACGCTGCCGTCGAGGTTGAAGGCCTGGGCGCTTGCCAGCACCAGGGCGTTCTTGTCGAAGATGTTCAGCAGTGGCAGGTTGTGGCGCTTGCCGACTTCATAGTCGTTGAAGTCGTGGGCCGGGGTGATTTTCACGCAGCCGGTGCCGAACTCCGGATCGCAGTAATCGTCGGCGATGATCGGGATGCGGCGGCCGACCAGCGGCAGCTCGACGAACTTGCCGATCAGGGCCTGGTAGCGCTCGTCGTTCGGGTTCACAGCAACGGCCGCGTCACCCAGTAAGGTTTCCGGACGGGTGGTGGCAACGACCAAGTGGTCCTTGCCTTCGGCGGTCTTGGCGCCATCGGCCAGTGGGTAGCGCAGGTTCCACAGGTGGCCTTTCTCGTCGTGGTTTTCCACTTCGAGGTCGGAAATGGCGGTATGCAGCTTGGTGTCCCAGTTGACCAGGCGCTTGCCACGGTAGATCAGGCCGTCTTCATGCAGGCGCACGAAGGCTTCCTTGACCGCTTCGGACAGACCGTCGTCCATGGTGAACCGTTCGCGGGTCCAGTCGACCGACGAGCCCAGGCGGCGAATCTGGCGGCTGATGTTGCCGCCGGACTGATCCTTCCACTCCCAGACCTTCTTCAGGAACTTCTCGCGGCCCAGGTCATGACGGTTCTGGCCCTTGGCCTCGAGCTGGCGCTCCACCAGCATCTGGGTGGCGATACCGGCGTGGTCGGTGCCTGGCTGCCACAGGGTGTTGCGGCCCTGCATGCGGCGGAAGCGGATCAGGGCGTCCATGATCGCGTTGTTGAAGCCGTGGCCCATGTGCAGGCTGCCGGTCACGTTCGGCGGCGGGATCATGATGGTGTAGGACTCGCCTGCACCTTGCGGGGCGAAATAGTTCTCGGACTCCCAAGTGTTGTACCAGGAAGTTTCGATGGCGTGCGGCTGGTAGGTCTTATCCATGCGCGGCGGGACCCTATGGCATTAATTCGGGAAAGCCGGGAAGTATAACCAAGCCAGGGGCCGCAGGCGACAAGCTGCTGATATCTGTAGGCGCAACGGTGTCTTCTTTGTGGACAAACCTGCCCCCACGGACCTCGTGCGCGCCTTGAGCGCGGCGGTGTACCGGTAGTGACGGGTTTGCCCGCAAAGAAAAGCGGCGTTTATTCGGAGCGCTTGAGCAGACGTTCCATGCGTGCATCGAGGCGTCGTTTGATCTCGTTCTCGATGTGCGGGGTGAAGTCGTTGATCACGTCTTGCATGATCTGTTGGGCAGCGGCGCGCAGGTCGGCTTCAAGGTGCAGCAGGGTGTCCTGGCGGCGGGTCTGCGGATCGTCTTCGGTGGTTGCGACCGAG
This sequence comes from Pseudomonas guariconensis, assembly GCF_040822035.1. NCBI lineage: Bacteria > Pseudomonadati > Pseudomonadota > Gammaproteobacteria > Pseudomonadales > Pseudomonadaceae > Pseudomonas > Pseudomonas guariconensis. The sequence goes on from NZ_CP162012.1 coordinate 1,061,594, forward strand.
AGAGGCTCGGCCACTGACGAGGTGTTGCCTGCTGGCTCGTCGAGCAGCAGGGGAATCTGCTCCACCGTTTCGGTCAGCAGGGGCGGTTGCAGATCGGCATCGCCCAGCAACTGGCGGATCGACTCTAGGTCGTCGAGCAGATGAGCGGAATTGGGCAGGGGAGAGTGCTTGTCCATCGTCGTCAAAGTCGCTGTAAGCGGTGGTCTTGCAGAGCATAGCCCTGTTCGCGGTAGAAACGGAATCGTTCTCGCGCAGCCTGGCGAATGCCCGGCTCCTCGACGACGATCTCGGCTACCCGTTCGAACTGGCCGACGAACCCCGGTACCTCGGCGCCGAGGTTGATCAACAGGTCGCGGTGGGTGCCGGCGTCATCACCCAGCCCCAGGGCTACTGCTGCTTCGGCGTTGGCTTCGGCAGGGTCGTGCGGGACGAAGGCCTCGCCCTTGAAGTGCCACAGGCGCTCGTCCAGCGCGTTGCGCTGCTCGGCGTCCTGACAGTGCAGATAGACCCGATGGCCCAGGCGCCAGGCCTTTTCGCACAGCTTGCAGGCGAAATCCAGGCGCGCCGACAACGCATCGGTGGGCAGGATATAGAAATCGACTTTGCTCATGTTCGGTCAACCGGCCGGCAGCGCGCGGGCGCCACCGGCCTTGTGGCATCAGGCGTTGGCGCGATCGAGCAGATATTGGGTCAGCAGCGGGACCGGGCGGCCCGAGGCGCCTTTGTCCTTGCCGCCGCTGATCCAAGCGGTGCCGGCAACGTCCAGATGCGCCCAGTTATAAGCTTTGGCGAAGCGCGACAGGAAGCAGCCTGCGGTGATGGTGCCAGCCTTGGGGCCACCGATGTTGGCGATGTCGGCGAACGGGCTGTCCAACTGCTCTTGGTACTCATCGAACAGCGGCAGTTGCCAGGCACGGTCGTCGGCGCGCTTGCCGGCGTCGAGCAGTTGGCCGACCAGTTCGTCGTTGTTGCCCATCAGCCCCGAGGTATGGCTGCCCAGGGCGACGATGCAGGCGCCGGTCAGGGTAGCGATGTCGATCACTGCCTGAGGTTTGAAGCGTTCGGCGTAGGTCAGGGTGTCGCACAGCACCAGACGGCCTTCGGCGTCGGTGTTGAGGATCTCGACGGTCTGGCCGCTCATGGTGGTGACGATGTCGCCCGGGCGCGTGGCGCCGCCGCTGGGCATGTTCTCGGCGCAAGCCAGCAGGCACACCAGGTTGATCGGCAACTGCAGCTGCAGCACGGCGCGCAGGGTGCCGAAGACACTGGCCGCACCACACATGTCGTACTTCATTTCATCCATGCCGGCGCCAGGCTTGAGGCTGATGCCGCCGGTGTCGAAGGTGATGCCCTTGCCGACCAGCACGAACGGTTTTTCGCTCTTCTTGCCGCCCTGGTAGTTGAGCACGATCAGCCGTGGCGGCTGGTCGCTGCCCTGGCCAACGGCGTAGAACGCGCCCATGCCCAGGTCCTTGATCTTTTTCTCGTCCAGCACCTCGACCTTGAGGTTTTTGTGCGCCTTGCCCAGCTCCTTGGCCTGTTCGGCGAGGAACGTCGGGTGGCACAGGTTCGGCGGCAGGTTGCCCAGGTCGCGGGTGAAGGACATGCCCGAGGCGATGGCGCTGGCGTGCTTCACGGCGCGCTCGACTTCAGCCTGGCCCGGCTTGTCGGTCAGCAGGGTGACTTTCTTGAGGGCGCGGGGCTCGGCCTTCTGGCTCTTGAAACGGTCGAAGACGTACTCGCCATCGAGCAGGGTCTCGGCCAGAAGGCGGTATTTGGCGTAATGGGCGTCGCGGGCGGTGACGCTGACGTCATCCAGAGCCAGCACCGCGTCGCTGCCGTTCAGGCCCTTGAGCACACCGGCGACACTGGCGACCAGCTTGCGCCAGCTGCGATCCCCCAGCGCTTCCTTGCCGCTGCCGACCAGCAGCACGCGCTCGGCCTTCAGGCCCGGCAGGCTGTGCAGCAGCAGGGTCTGGCCCGGCTTGCCTGCCAGGTCGCCGCGCTTGAGCACCGCGCTAATTGCGCCATTGCTGGCCTGGTCGACGGCTTTGGCGATGTCGCCGAGCTTGCGCCCTTCACCGACGGCCAGCACCAAGGTGGCGGTTTTCAAGGAGGCGGCGGCTACACTTTTTACAACCAGTTCCATGTCAGGGTCCCCGAATGATCTGTCAGTTGGCGCAATCTCGTGCAAGCGCCCGAAACAGGTGTGGCCGCAAGGTCGCGTGCCACTTGAAAAGCTGCCAGTTTGAGCCTGGGGGAACCTGGATGACAACCCCGACATGCGCCGTCATGCGCGGCCAAGTGACAGGCGCGGTCAATCACAGGATAATGCGCGCACTTTATATGGAGGTTCGCCGTCGGCGAACCGGCAAGTCATTGTTTGGCTCTGCGCCCCTGACAACCCAGGAGTGTCTGGTTTGATCGTCTTTCGTTATCTGTCCCGCGAGGTCCTGGTGACCTTGAGCGCCGTCAGCGCCGTGCTGCTGGTGATCATCATGAGCGGGCGCTTCATCAAGTACCTGGCTCAGGCCGCCCAGGGCGTGCTCGATCCGAGCGTGCTGTTCCTGATCATGGGCTTCCGTTTGCCGGGCTTCCTGCAACTGATCCTGCCCTTGGGCCTGTTCCTCGGCATCCTGCTGGCTTATGGCCGGCTCTACCTCGAAAGCGAGATGACCGTGCTTTCTGCCACTGGCATGAGCCAGCAGCGCCTGCTGGCGCTGACCATGGCGCCGGCCGCGCTGGTCGCCCTGCTGGTGGCCTGGCTGAGCCTGAGCCTGGCGCCCCAGGGCGTTGCCCAGGTGCAGCAGATCATCAACCAGCAGGACGCCCTCACCGAGTTCGATACCCTGGTGCCCGGGCGCTTCCAGACTCTGCGCGATGGCTCGCGGGTGACCTACACCGAGCAGCTGTCGGACGATCGCGTCAATCTGAGTGGTGTGTTCATTTCCGAGAAGCGCTTCAACCAGGACAAGACCAAGGATCGTGCGCCTTCGGTGCTGGTCGCCGAGAAGGGGCACCAGGAAGTGCAGGCCGACGGCAATCGCTACCTGATCCTCGAGAACGGCTATCGCTACGACGGTAACCCCGGCCAGGCCGATTACCGCGCGATCAAGTACGACACCTATGGCGTGTTGCTGCCCAAGCCCGAAGTCAGCGAAGAAGTGACCGAGCGTGAAGCCATCCCGACGTCCGAGCTGTTCGGCAAGGACGGTCTGCGTGAACAGGCCGAGCTGCAATGGCGCCTTTCCCTGCCGCTGCTGGTGTTCATCGTGACGCTGCTGGCGGTGCCGCTGTCCCGGGTCAATCCACGCCAAGGCCGCTTCCTCAAGCTGCTGCCGGCCATTCTTCTGTACATGGCTTATCTGACGATGCTCATTTCCGTACGCGGCGCCTTGGAGAAGGGCAAGATCCCGATCGCCCTGGGCATGTGGTGGGTCCACGGGCTGTTCCTGCTGATCGGCCTGGGCCTGATGTACTGGGAGCCGCTGCAGCTCAAGCGTGCCGCCCGTCGTACGGAGGTGGCCCATGGCTAAACTGGATCGCTATATCGGCCAGAGCGTGCTCCTGGCCATCCTGGCGGTGCTGGGCATCATCCTTGGCCTGGCTTCGCTGTTCGCCTTCATCGACGAGATGAGCGACCTGAGCGATACCTACACCGTGATGGATGCCGGCAGTTTCGTCCTGCTCACCGCGCCGCGCCGGTTGTACGAGATGTTGCCGATGGCTGCGCTGATTGGGTGCCTGATCGGCCTGGGCAGCCTGGCCAGCAGTAGTGAGTTGACCATCATGCGCGCCGCTGGCGTGTCCATCGGCCGTATCGTCTGGGCGGTGATGAAGCCCATGCTGGTGCTGATGTTGGTCGGCCTGCTGATCGGCGAGTACGTGGCGCCAGTCACCGAGAACAAGGCCCAGGCCGAGCGCTCCCTGGCCCAGGGTGGCGGTGATGCGCAGAGCTCCAAGCGCGGCATGTGGCACCGCCAGGGCGAAGAGTTCGTGCATATCAACTCGGTGCAGCCCAACGGCTTGCTGCTGGGGGTGACCCGCTACCGCTTCGACGCCGAGCGACACATCGTGACGTCCAGCTTTGCGCGCCGTGCGCAGTACAACGAGGACCACTGGGTGCTGAGCGACGTGGCCACCACCTACTTCCGTGGCGACCATACCGAAGTGGTTAAGGCGCCGCAGGAGCGCTGGGACGTGTCGGTAACCCCGCAACTGCTCAACACAGTGATCCTGGCGCCGGAATCCCTGTCGATCACCGGTTTGTGGGACTACATTCACTACCTGTCCGACCAGGGCCTGAACAACGCCCGTTACTGGTTGGCCTTCTGGACCAAAGTGCTGCAACCGATGGTGACCGCGGCCCTTGTGCTGATGGCGATCTCCTTCATCTTCGGCCCGCTGCGTTCCGTGACCCTGGGCCAGCGTGTGTTCACCGGTGTACTGGTGGGCTTCGTGTTCCGCATTGGCCAGGACCTGCTCGGCCCTTCCAGTCAGGTGTTCGGCTTCCCGCCGCTGCTGGCGGTAGTGATCCCGGCCGGTATCTGTGCGCTGGCGGGTGTGTGGTTGTTGCGTCGGGCAGGGTAATGGCCCGAGCGACATGAAAAAGCCGACCCTAGGGTCGGCTTTTTTGTGGGTGGCGTTCTGCTTTGGCGGGTAAATCCGCTCCCACAGCTTTTGCAGTCTGCCGGCCGGAGGTGATCCTGCGGGAGCTGGCGAAGCCTGCGGGGGGCGTAGTAGCTACGACATTACGGCTTACGCTTGGGCACACGCACCAGCTGCGTGTCCGAATAGATGTCGTGCCAGCCACGCTTGCGCTTGTCGATCAACGCCCAGAAGAACCCGAGCCCCAGGCATAGCCAGGAAGCGATGGAAACGACAAAGCGCAGCAGCGCCTGCCATAGGCTGATCGCGCTTCCATCGGCGTTCTGCACGCGCACGCCCCACACCTGCATGCCCAGGGTCTGACCGCCGTGGGTCCAGAACTTGGCGAAGAAACCGAAGAGGGCGAACAGCAGCAAGGTCGACAACAGGGGGTCGCCGTCCAAGGCGCCGGCTTCGGTCAGCTCGCGCATGCGGGCTTCGCCGATGATCGACATCTGCACCATCTTGTAGACGCCTGCTGTCACGATCAGCAGGGCGGTACACAGCAGGAAGTCATAGAACATGGCGGCCAGTCGACGGCCCAGGCCAGCCGGGGGGAAGTCACCCTGAGGGGTGAGCAGAGGCTTTGACATGCATGACGCTCCGTATGACGAAGCCGCTATTCTACGGGCAAAAAAAAGCCCCTGCACTTGGCAGGGGCTTTTGGGAGTCTGGATCTCGCTTATGCGATGACCTGAACCTTGTCAGCTTGCATGCCTTTTTGGCCTTGCACGGCTTCGAAGGAGACTTTCTGGCCTTCTTTCAGGCTCTTGAAGCCGTTGCCTTCGATGGCACGGAAGTGCACGAACAGATCCGGACCGCTTTCTGGGGTGATGAAGCCGTAACCTTTCTCGTCATTGAACCACTTGACGGTACCGTTCTGACGCTCAGCCATTGTCTTGTTTCCTATGAAGCTTAATTTTTGATGACAGTTACTTTCATATCTATCCGATATAAAAGATTACCGGGCTGGGTTGCAGGAAAGTAAGAGACGTCGAACGGGTTGTAGCAGATTCAGCTACTGGCCCAGGTCACGAACTGTTGCGACCCATGCAAACACAGTGCAGTGACTCTACGCTAACTCCGCCGACAAAAACAAGCCCTCCAGACCGCCGGAATTCAGGGTTTTTCCGATAACCGACAAAATTGTCGGAAACGGCATGGCGCCTGGGCTGGCGCTATGTTCAAAAGTTATTGGGCAGGTTCGAAAACGAATATGACGAACCTGCCCACAGTCAATCAACCGCGATAGTAACGTTGCGCAACGAAAGGCATTTTGCTGACCTTCAAGGCAACCTGCTTGCCGCGCACTACAGCAAACAATGCGGTATCGAGCGCGGCATGTTCGCTCTCGACATATCCCATGGCGACCGGTGCACCGAGGGTCGGGCCGAAACCACCACTGCACACTTCACCGACGGTGCGTCCGTCTGCGTCGACGATCTGTGCGCCTTCGCGAACCGGGGTGCGCTCCTGCGGCAGCAGGCCAACACGCTTGCGAGCAACACTTTGCCGTTGCTGCTCGAAGATGGCGTGGGCGCCAGGGAAACCACCGGCACGTTCGCCATCGGCGCGGCGTACTTTGGAGATGGCCCACAGCAAGCTGGCCTCCACCGGCGTGGTGCTGGTGTTCATGTCGTGGCCATACAGGCACAGACCAGCTTCCAGGCGCAGCGAGTCACGGGCGCCCAAGCCGATCGGCTGTACCTCGGGCTCGGCCAGCAGTCGGCGGGCCAAGGCTTCGACATTGGCTGCCGGGACCGAGATCTCGTAACCGTCTTCACCGGTGTAGCCCGAGCGGCTGACATAGCAGTCGGCGCCGAGCAAGGTGACAGGGCGGAACTGCATGAACGTCATGCTGGCGACTTCCGGCGCCAGGCGCTCGAGCACCTTGACCGCCGCCGGGCCTTGCAGGGCGAGCAGGGCGCGCTCCTCGAACAGCGGCTCGATCTCGCAGCGGGAGCCGATGTGCTTTTGCAGGTGGGCCAGGTCCTGGTCCTTGCAGGCAGCGTTGACCACCAGGAACAGCTCGTCGTCACCCAGGTTGGCGACCATCAGGTCGTCGAGGATGCCACCTTGCTCGTTGGTGAACATCGCGTAGCGCTGCATGCCTACCGGCAGGTCGATGATGTCCACTGGCACCAGCGATTCCAAGGCCTTGGCCGCATCGCTGCCGCGCAGACGGATCTGCCCCATGTGCGAGACGTCGAACAGACCTGCCTGCTCGCGGGTGTGCAAGTGTTCCTTGAGCACGCCCAGCGGGTACTGCACCGGCATGTCGTAGCCGGCGAACGGCACCATGCGTGCGCCCAGTTCCAGGTGCAGGGCGTGCAAGGGGGTCTTTTGCAGTGTTTCGGACATCGGTGACTCCTCGTTTTTTGTTCGGGTCAACATTCGATGATGTTGACGGCCAGACCACCGCGGGCGGTCTCCTTGTATTTGCTTTTCATGTCTGCGCCGGTCTGGCGCATGGTGCGGATGACCTTGTCGAGCGACACGTAATGTTGCCCATCGCCACGCAAGGCCATGCGTACCGCATTGATCGCCTTGACCGAGCCCATGGCGTTGCGCTCGATGCAGGGCACCTGGACCAGTCCGCCGATCGGATCGCAGGTCAGGCCCAGGTTGTGTTCCATGCCGATTTCGGCAGCGTTCTCGACTTGCTGCGGGGTGCCCCCCATGACCTCGCACAGTGCACCGGCGGCCATGGAGCAAGCCACGCCGACTTCCCCTTGGCAGCCGACTTCGGCGCCGGAGATCGAGGCGTTTTCCTTGTAAAGGATGCCGATGGCGGCGGCGGTGAGCAGAAACCGCACCACCCCGTCCTCGCTGGCGCCGGGCACGAAGCGCATGTAGTAGTGAAGGACCGCAGGGACGATGCCAGCCGCACCGTTGGTGGGCGCCGTGACCACCCGTCCGCCGTAGGCGTTTTCTTCATTGACCGCCAGCGCATAGAGGTTGACCCAGTCGAGCACCGACAAGGCGTCGCGCAGGTTCGCCTCGGGATGCCGGCTGAGCTGGCGGTACAACGCCGGAGCCCGTCGCTTGACCTTCAGCCCACCGGGTAGGATGCCCTCATGACGGCAACCCGCCTCGACGCAGTCCTGCATGACCTGCCAGATATGCAACAGGCGTGCGCGCGTCTGGCCCTCCGGGCGCCAGGCCGCTTCGTTGGCCAGCATCACCTGGCTGATCGACAGGTGCTGCTCGCTGCAGTGGGCGAGCAGTTCCTTGGCCGTGCGGAACGGGTAGGGCAGCACGGTGCTGTCCTCGACGATCCGGTCGTGACCGGCAGCGTCCTCGTCGACCACGAAACCACCACCCACCGAGTAGTACTCCCGGCTACGGATTTGCAATCCGGCTTCATCGAAGGCGCGGAAGATCATGCCGTTGGGGTGGTAGGGCAGGGGTTTGCGGATCATCGCCAGGTGCTGTTTTTCGACGAAGCCGATCTCGTGCTCACCCAGCAGGCGCAGCCGGCCGCTGTCGCGGATCGCCTGCAGTCGCGCGGGAATCGATTCGGTGTCGATGGTGTCTGGATGCTCGCCTTCAAGGCCCAACAGGACAGCCTTGTCGCTGCCATGGCCCTTGCCGGTAGCTCCCAGCGAGCCATACAGCTCGGCCTTGATGCTGTCGGTCTGTGCCAACAGGCCATCACGGCGTAGCCCTTCGGCAAAGCGTGCGGCCGCCCGCATGGGGCCGACCGTGTGGGAGCTGGAGGGGCCGATGCCGATCTTGAACAGGTCGAAAACGCTCAAAGACATGGTGACCTCCTGCCAGATTGATTGGGCGGACGGTGAGCTCTGTGGGAGCAGGTTTACCCGCGAACGCGGCGGTTAAGCCACCCTCGCATGTGCGGATAACCCCGCGCCCACAGGCCGCCACCCAAGTCAGGTGGCGCAAGGGCTATCAGGCGTCCTGGTAGCTCTCGATCGACGGGCACGCGCAGACCAGATTACGGTCGCCGAACACGTTGTCGACCCGACCCACCGGCGGCCAGTACTTGGCCTCCACCAGGCTCGGCAGCGGGTACACCGCCTGCTCACGGCTGTAACCGTGGGCCCACTCGCCGACCAGCTCCGCCGCGGTGTGCGGGGCGTTCTTCAGCGGGTTGTCGTCCTTGTCCAGAGTGCCGTTCTCGACCGCGCGGATTTCCTCACGGATCTGGATCATTGCGTCACAGAAACGGTCCAGTTCTTCCTTGGACTCACTTTCGGTCGGTTCGATCATCAGGGTGCCGGCCACCGGGAAGGACATGGTCGGGGCGTGGAAGCCGAAGTCGATCAGGCGCTTGGCCACGTCGTCGACACTGATGCCGCTGGTGTCCTTGAGCGGGCGAAGGTCCAGGATGCATTCATGGGCGACCAGGCCATTGCCGCCGGTATAGAGGACAGGATAGTGCTCTTCCAGGCGGCGGGCGATGTAGTTGGCATTGAGGATCGCCATCTGCGAGGCGCGTTTGAGGCCCGCGCCGCCCATCATGCGGATATACATCCAGGTGATCGGCAGGATGCTGGCGCTGCCGAACGGTGCGGCGCAGACCGCGCCTTCGGTGTTCTCCAGCGTCGCATGGCCCGGCAGGAACGGCGCCAGGTGCGACTTGACACCGATCGGGCCGACGCCCGGGCCGCCACCACCGTGAGGGATGCAGAAGGTCTTGTGCAGGTTCAGGTGCGAGACGTCGCCGCCGAACTTGCCGGGGGCGCACAGGCCGACCATGGCGTTCATGTTGGCGCCGTCGATGTACACCTGGCCGCCGTTGTCGTGGATGATCGCGCAGATCTCGCCGATCGCTTCCTCGAACACGCCGTGGGTCGACGGGTAGGTGATCATGATCGCGGCGAGGCGGTCACGGTGTTCGATGGCCTTGGCGCGCAGGTCCTCGACATCGACGTTGCCGCGGGCGTCACAGGCGGTGACCACCACGCGCATGCCAGCCATGTGGGCGGTGGCAGGGTTGGTGCCGTGGGCCGAGGAGGGGATCAGGCAGATGTCGCGATGGCCTTCGCCGCGGCTGCGGTGATAGGCGCGGATCGCCAGCAGGCCTGCGTACTCGCCTTGGGAACCGGCGTTCGGCTGCAGCGACACGGCGTCATAGCCGGTGGCGGCGCAGAGCATGGCTTCCAGCTCGGTGGTCATCTGCAGATAGCCCTGGCTCTGCTCGGCAGGCGCGAACGGGTGCAGGTTGCCGAATTCCGCCCAGGTCACCGGGATCATTTCGCTGGCGGCGTTGAGCTTCATGGTGCACGAGCCCAGCGGGATCATGCTGCGGTCCAGCGCCAGGTCCTTGTCGGCCAGGCGGCGCAGGTAGCGCATCAGTTCGGTCTCGCTGTGGTAGCGGTTGAACACCGGATGCTCGAGGATCGCCGACTGGCGCAGCAGTGCGGCCGGCAGGCGCGAGGCAGTGGTGGCGGCCAAGCTGTCGAACGCCGGTACTGCCTTGCCTTCGGCGAACAGGCGCCACAGGGTCTCGACGTCGGCCTGGGTGCTGGTTTCGTCCAGAGACAGGCCCAGATGGGCGGCATCGATCTGGCGCAGGTTGATGCGCTGGGCGCGGGCCAGTTCATGCAGGCGGGCGGTGGCATCACCGGTGGCCAGGGTCAGGGTGTCGAAGTAGGCGCGGGTGACGACCTTGACGCCCAACTGCTCGAACCCGGCGGCCAGGATCGCGGTCAGGGCGTGGGTGCGTTCGGCAATGCGCTTGAGGCCAGCCGGGCCGTGGTACACAGCGAACATGCTGGCGATGTTGGCCAGCAGCACCTGGGCGGTGCAGATGTTGCTGGTGGCCTTTTCGCGGCGGATGTGCTGTTCGCGGGTCTGCATGGCCAGACGCAGGGCTGTCTTGCCGAAACGGTCGATCGAAACGCCCACCAGACGGCCTGGCATGTCGCGCTTGAAGGCGTCGCGGGTAGCGAAGTACGCCGCGTGCGGGCCACCGAAGCCCAGCGGCACACCGAAGCGCTGGGCGCTGCCGATGGCGACGTCGGCGTCGAATTCACCGGGCGGCGTGAGCAGGGTCAGGGCCAGCAGGTCGGCGGCCACGGCCACCAGGGCGTTGGCGCCATGGAAGCGCTGTACCAGCTCGCGGTAGTCGAATACGTCGCCATTGCTGGCTGGGTATTGCAGCAGAGCGCCGAAGAAGCTGCTGACATCGGTCAGTTCACGTTCGTCGCCAACCACCACTTCGATACCCAGCGGTTCAGCACGGGTGCGCAGCACGTCGAGGGTCTGTGGATGGCAATGGCTGGAAGCGAAGAAGGCATGGCCGGTCTTGTTCTTCGACAGGCGCTTGCAGAAGGTCATGGCTTCGGCGGCGGCGGTGGCTTCATCGAGCAGCGAGGCGTTGGCGATCGGCAGACCGGTCAGGTCACTGATCAAGGTCTGGAAATTGAGCAGCGCTTCCAGGCGGCCTTGGGAGATCTCTGGCTGGTAGGGGGTGTAGGCGGTGTACCAGGCCGGGTTTTCCAGCAGGTTGCGCAGGATCGGTGCCGGGGTATGGGTGTTGTAGTAGCCCTGGCCGATGTAGTTCTTGAACAGTTGGTTCTTGCCGGCGATGGCTTTGAGGTCGGCGAGGGCATCGGCCTCGCTCTGGCCGTCGTGGCCGCCGAGCACGCTGGTGCCTTTGATGCTGTCAGGGATGACCGCAGCGGTCATGGCTTGCAGCGACTCGAAGCCCAGGGCGGCGAGCATGGCCTGCTCATCGGCGCTGCGTGGGCCGATGTGGCGAGCGATGAATTCATTGGCGGTGCCGAGGTTGATGGTCATGGCAGGTCCTCAGGCGTCGTCGTTGGCGTTGAGCAGGCGGTCATAGGCGCCTTGGTCGAGCAGGCCACTGATGGCGCTGGCATCGGCGGGGATGAAACGGAAGAACCAGCCTTCGCCCATCGGGTCTTCGTTGACCAGTTCAGGGCTTGCGTCGAGCTGGTCGTTGACTGCGACCACTTCGCCGGACAATGGCATGTAGACGCCGCTGGCGGCTTTCACCGATTCCACGGTGGAGGCTTCTGCGCCTTTGTCGTAGTGCTGCAGTTCCGGCAGTTGCACGAAAACCACATCGCCGAGGGCATTCTGGGCGTAGGCGGTGATGCCCACGGTGACGCTGCCGTCAGCTTCGACGCGCAGCCATTCGTGATCTTCGGTGAAACGCAACTCGCTCATGGGGGATCCTCGCGAAGCAGGGAAGTGGGCACGGTGGTTCCGCGCTCTTGGTTGTAATTCCCGTAGCAATAATGCGGCCAAGTCACTCCAGGCCTTGTAAATCAGGGGGTGAGTCCGAATGTGCGTGCGCTTAGGTCATCTGCCTGTAATGAAATCGCTACGCAGCAGCGACGATTGAAAAGCCTTGTCGGATCAAACCGTTGCGTAGACGGTGTCAACGCGCCGTGTATCGATTTCAATACGTCGTATCGAAATCGATACGGTTGCGGCGGTGTCCTGTTTCCGATCGCGGCTATCCTGTTGATTTTTGTCCGGTCCGGATTAATGTAACGCGACAATTCAGAAGCCTCGATGATCGCCTCGAGCGCGGCTGCGCGCGGATCCCGCCGCACGTCGCCGGAGGGTCTGACGGCGCTCTCATACGAGGAAACCCTATGGTCAAGAGACCCAGCGCGGTAAGCGAACAGTCGGCGTCGCATGCTGCCCGGCAGCCGGTCGGTTGGTTCGAAGCCTTCCTGTTCTGGCTCAAGCTAGGGTTCATCAGCTTTGGCGGGCCGGCTGGACAGATCTCGATCATGCATCAGGAGCTGGTGGAGCGGCGACGCTGGATCAGCGAAAAGCGCTTTTTGCATGCGTTGAACTACTGCATGTTGTTGCCAGGCCCCGAGGCGCAGCAACTGGCCACTTACATCGGTTGGCTGATGCATCGCTCTTGGGGTGGGTTGATCGCTGGCGCCCTGTTCGTGCTGCCTTCGTTGTTCATCCTGATCGGCTTGTCTTGGGTCTACATTGCTTTCGGTGAAGTGCCTGTGGTGGCGGGGATTTTCTACGGCATCAAGCCCGCGGTGACGGCGATCGTCGTGCACGCGGCTCACCGGATCGGCTCGCGTGCGCTCAAGAACGGCTGGCTATGGGCCATGGCTGCGGCGTCATTCGTGGCCATCTTCGCGCTCAACGTGCCGTTCCCGCTGATCGTGCTGGTGGCGGGGATCATCGGCTACCTGGGCGGGCGATTCGCGCCGAGCACGTTCGTGATCGGTGGTGGACATGGCGCGGCCAAGAGCAACCATGGGCCGGCGGTGATCGATGACGATACCCCCACGCCCGCACATGCACGTTTTCAGTGGAAGCATCTGTTGCGCCTGGTTGTGATCGGAGCGGTGCTCTGGACCCTGCCCATGGCGCTTCTGACGCTCTCGTTTGGCTGGAGTGGAACCCTCACGCAGATGGGCTGGTTCTTCACCAAGGCCGCGCTGATGACGTTTGGCGGCGCCTACGCGGTGCTGCCGTACGTCTACCAGGGCGCTGTCGGGCATTATGGTTGGCTCACGCCCACCCAGATGATCGATGGGCTTGCCCTGGGGGAAACCACGCCAGGCCCACTGATCATGGTGGTTGCTTTCGTTGGCTTCATCGGCGGGTATGTGTATCCGATGTTTGGCGCTGAGCACCCGTTTCTCGCCGGAGCAGTGGCGGCGAGCCTGGTCACCTGGTTCACCTTTTTGCCGTCATTTTTGTTCATTCTCGCCGGCGGCCCGGTGGTGGAATCGACGCACAACGAGATCAAGTTCACAGCGCCGCTGACCGGCATCACGGCTGCTGTGGTGGGCGTCATTCTCAACCTGGCGCTGTTCTTCGGTTACCACGTGCTTTGGCCGCAGGGCTTCAGTGGTGCATTCGATTGGCCGTCTGCGCTGATCGCCATCGCTGCGGCCATCGCGCTGTTTCGCTTCAAGCGTGGTGTCATTCAAGTGCTGCTGGCGTGCGCATTGGTAGGGTTGGCGGTGCACTTGCTGCGCACGTGATAGCGGTTGCCGGCCGATGTGTCGTCGGCCGGCTTGGCAGGCTTTGGCCCCTTGCCTCACATCTCGACCTGCGTACCGAGTTCGATCACCCGGTTCAACGGCAACTTGAAGTATCTCAGGTTGCTGTTGGCATTCTTGAGCAAGAAGGCGAACAGGTACTCACGCCACCGGGCCATGCCGATTCGCTTGGTCGCGATGACGGTTTCGCGGCTGAGGAAGTAGGTGGTACGCATGGGGCCGAAATCGAGGCCGTCGCGTTGGCATCCGCCTAGCGCCTTCGGTACGTCCGGCTCCTCCATGAAGCCAAAGTGCAGGGTCACGCGGAAGAAGCCTTCGCCGAAAGCCTCGACCTCGAAGCGTTTGTTGGCGCTGACACGCGGCTCGTCTTCGGACATGACGGTCAACAGGACAACCTGTTCATGCAGCAGCAGGTTGTGCAGCAGCGCATGGGGCACCGCCTCGGCCCTGGCAGTGAGGAACACCGCCGTACCTTGTACCCGATGCGGAGGCTGGAACTGCAGGCTGGCGATGAACAGGTCGAGCGGCAGTGCGCTTTCGTCGAGTCGCTCGACGATGATCCGGCGGCCGCGCTTCCAGGTGGTCATCAGCACGAACAGGGCAACCCCGGCGATGACCGGGAAGGCTCCGCCTTGCAGGATTTTCGGCGCGTTGGCGGAAAAGTACAGGCTGTCGACCAGCAAGAAGCCCAGCAACAAGGGAACGGCCAACCAACGCGGCGCCTTCCACAGCAACAGCACCACCGCCGATGACAGCAGCGTGGTGATCAGCATGGTGCCGGTGACGGCCACGCCATAGGCGGCAGCCAGGGCGCTGGAGGATTCGAAGCCGATCACCAGTAGTACGACGCCGACCATCAGTGCCCAGTTCACCATACCAATGTAGATCTGGCCCTGTTCCTCGCTGGACGTGTGTTGGATGAACATGCGCGGTACATAGCCCAACTGAATCGCCTGGCGGGTGAGGGAAAAGGCGCCGGAAATCACCGCTTGTGAGGCAATGATGGTGGCAAGGGTGGCCAGCCCGACCATCGGCAACAAGGCCCAGCCGGGCGCCAGCAGATAGAACGGGTTGCGCACGGCGTCTGGGTTGCCCAGGATCAACGCGCCCTGCCCGAAGTAGTTCAGCACCAACCCGGGCAACACCAACACAAACCAGGCCCGCGCGATGGGCTTGCGGCCAAAATGCCCCATGTCGGCATAGAGCGCCTCCGCGCCGGTCAATGCCAGTACCACCGCCCCCAGAATGGCGACACCCATGCCCGGGTGGACAACGAAGAACTGCACCGCCCAAGTGGGATTGAGCGCTTGCAATACCTCGGGGCGCTGCGCGATGCCATGAACGCCAAGCGCCCCGAGCACCACGAACCACAGCACCATGATCGGCCCGAAGAGGATGCCGATGCGCGCTGTGCCGTGTCGCTGGATCATGAACAGCGCGACCAGTACCACCACCGAGACGGGCACGACCCAATGCTCGATGCCATCGAAGGCCAGTTGCAGCCCTTCGACCGCCGACAGCACGGAAATCGCTGGAGTGATCATGCTGTCGCCATAGAACAAGGCAGCGCCGAACAGGCCGAGCAACACCAGCACCCGGCTCAGTCGCGCATAAGGCGCCGCGGCCCGGTGCGCCAGCGCCGTCAGGGCCATGATGCCGCCTTCGCCCTGGTTGTCGGCCCGCAGGATGAACAACACGTATTTGATCGAGACGACCCAGATCAACGACCAGAACACTAACGACAGCACGCCCAATACGCCGGCTGCGTTGACCTGGACGCCATAGTGGCCTGAGAAGACTTCTTTGAGGGTGTACAACGGGCTGGTACCGATGTCGCCATACACCACGCCGACTGCGGCAACGAGCATGCCGACGCCTGAGGTTTTGCTGGGAAGGGTTTGATGTGCAGTGGTCGCAGTCTGGCTCACGGATGACTTCTCTGGACGGGCGGGTCGAGAGCGCGTGCCTTCCCTATGCTGCGCGCTTCCCTGGCGCCTGAACGGTCCATGCTGGCGCTACGCAGAGGCGCAACGCCGGCATAGACCGTTCAAGCAGCAAGCGCAGCCAGTATCGTTTCAACTGCTTTTGGTGAGTGTAAAAAGAGCGTAAAAATTGCCGCTGCGACCAGGGCCGTCCTGCTGCTGCCGCGTGTCCCGATGATTCAGTTGGTCGTTACACGGCGGCAAAAAATGGCAACGCCAAGTACAGCTTGATGACAATGGCGTTGATGATGTCGATGAAGAATGCCCCCACCATCGGCACCACCAGAAACGCGATCTGCGATGGGCCATAGCGTTGCGTCACAGCCTGCATATTGGCAATCGCCGTTGGCGTGGCGCCCAGGCCAAAACCGCAATGGCCGGCTGCAAGTACGGCAGCATCATAGTTGCGGCCCATGACCCTGAAGGTCACGAAGATCGCAAAGAGCGCCATCACCAATGCCTGGACTGCCAGAAGAATGAAGAACGGCAATGCCAGCGCCGCAAGATCCCATAACTTCAGCGACATCAATGCAATGGCCAGAAACAACGACAAACTGACATTGCCCATGACCGAAACTTCGCGCTCGAATACTTGATACAAACCAAACATCGAAAGCCCGTTTCGTAGCAGTACGCCTACGAACAAGACGCACACGAAGGTCGGTAGTTCGAATGCGGTCCCGTGCAGAAACTTATTCAATAGGGAACCTGCCAGTAAGCTGACCGAAATCAGCGCGATGGTTTCGATCAGAGAAAAGGGTGTGATCAGGCGCTCTTTGTTGGGTTGTTCAAACCCCTGTGGCAAGCGGGGCGTCTCTTGCTCGACACCCGGCGTCTGGACGCGGGCGATGAGCAAGCGTGCGACCGGACCACCAATCAAACCGCCCAACACCAGGCCGAACGTGGCGGAGGCCAGTGCCAGTTCGGACGCTGAGGCCAGACCGAACTTCTCGCTGAAGGTGGCTCCCCACGCAGCGCCTGTGCCGTGCCCGCCCGACAAGGTGATCGAACCTGCCAGCAAGCCCATCAGCGGGTCCAATCCAAGCGCCGTGGCAAGTCCGATGCCCATGGCGTTCTGGACCACCAGCAATCCGGTGACCACCAGCAGGAAGATGCCGACGACACGGCCGCCTTTCTTCAGGCTGGCGAAATCCGCACTCAAGCCGATGGTGGCGAAGAATGCCAACATCAAAGGTGTTTGCAGTGAAGTATCGAATTGGACCTGGATATCGAAACTGCGCAGTCCCAATAACACCACGGCGACCAGCAAGCCACCGGCGACCGGTTCGGGAATATTGTAAGTGCGCAGAAAAGCGATGCGTGCAACGAGGCCTCGTCCTAATAGCAGCACCAGGGAGGCGGCGACGAGTGTCCCATAGAAATCGAGCTCAAGCATGTGATGCGTACTCTTTGTAAATTCAGAAGAATATTTACTTGGGCGCGCCATTCTAGGGACGGCCATTACGCGAGTACGTAGGTTTATTCTGAAAGTTATCGGCTTATGACGGTTATTTTTGTGGTTTTATGCGTCACCCCGACGCTGGCGGGGCGCTGTCGAACCGAGGCGCGAGCCCCGCTTCATGCTTTGTTTGGAATCCCGTACTTGCGTAGCCGCTGGGCAATCGCGGTGTGGGAGGTTTGCAGGCGGCTGGCCAATTGGCGGGTGGACGGATAGCTCAGGTATAGCCGCTGCAGCAGATCGCGCTCGAAGGCCTGCACGGCCTGCTCGAGGCTGGCCACTTCGCCGTCCTGGCCACGGGCCACGGCGGTGCCGGCAATGTCCAGATCGTCGATGTCCACCAGGCTATGTTCGCTGATGGCTGCGGCGCGGAAGATCACGTTCTGCAATTGGCGCACGTTACCCGGCCAGGGGTTGGCCAAGAGCGCCGAGTGTGTGGCCGGGGCCAGGCGGCAGGGTGGGCGCTGGATCTGTGTGCAGGCCTGTTGCATGAAGAAATGCGCCAACAGCAGGATGTCCTGGCCACGTTCGCGCAGGGGGGGAACCTGCAGATTCAGCACGTTGAGGCGATAGAACAGGTCCTCGCGAAAGCTTCCCTCGGCCACCATGCGCTCCAGGTCGCGGTGGGTGGCGCTGATGATGCGCACGTCCACTTTGATTTCCCGGTCGCCGCCGACCCTGCGAAAGCTCCCGTCACTCAGAAAACGCAGCAGCTTGGCCTGAAGGTAAGGCGACATTTCGCCGATCTCATCCAGGAACACGGTGCCCTGGTTGGCCAGCTCCATCAGCCCCGGCTTGCCGCCGCGTTGTGCCCCGGTGAATGCCCCTGGGGCATAGCCGAACAGCTCGCTTTCGGCCAAGCTCTCGGGCAGGGCCGCGCAGTTCAACGCAAGGAATGGCGCGGCATGGCGACTGCTGATGGCATGGCAGGCACGGGCCACCAACTCCTTGCCGGTGCCGGTCTCGCCGTGCACCAGCAGTGGCGCGTCCAGGGCCGCGACGCGCAGGGCGCGGGCCTTGAGGGTGCGGATCGCCGGGGAGTCGCCGAGCAAGGCATCGAACCCTTCGGCATGGTCGTGATGCAGGGCCGACAGGCGTTCGCCCATGCGGTTCGGCGGGTAAAGCGTGAGCAGACCGCCAGCATGGGTGATCGGTGTAGCGTCGAGCAGCAAGCTCTGGCCATTGAGCTGCATCTCGCGCATCGGCAGGTGGAAATTGTTGTCCAGCAGAGCCTGCAGCAGACCTGGGTCATTGAACAGCTCGCCCACGGAGCGGCCGGCCGATTCGCGCCCGCACAGGGCGATCAACGCCGGGTTGGCCAGCAGCACCTTGCCTGCGCTGTCCACCGCCAGCACCGGGTCGCTCATGGCGGCCAGTAGAGCATCGAGCTGCAGGTGTCGGCGTTGGCCGGGAAGGATGTCGACCACTTCCACCGACTGCACGCCCTGGACTTCGAACAACGCATCGTGGAGCTCTTCGAGCACGGCAGGGCTAAGGGTGGGCGCATCGATGTAGACGTTCGGCGGCACCATCTCCACGGCGTCCAGGTTGAGATTGCGGGCACCGAGCAGGGCCAGGACTTCCTGGGTGATGCCGACGCGGTCGATGAAACTGACGTGGATGCGCATGGGGTTGAGGGGGCTGTGGCCAGGGGAGGGCGGTAGTATGCCTCGGTCGGTCGATCAAGCCCAATATTGCCGGGGCCGCTGTGCGGCCCCTGATCGTGAAGTCATTCCAGGTGTTCAGGCTTGATCGGGTCGCCCGATTTCACGTCCAGCTTCTCGCGGATGTCCTTGAACATCCAGTCGTAGATCTTGTGCGGCGAACCCAGGTTCTCGAACTTCTTGGGCGGCGCCAGGTAGGACTGGGCCCGGCGGGAGAGTTGCATGAGGAAGCTGGGCAGCACCTGGTCCTTGGCCAGGAAGAATTTTTCCTCGACCGTCTTGCCCTCGATGATGCCGTGCATGTGGAACTGGATGCCTCTGCCTTCCTTGGGGTCCGACGCGGCCTCGTATTCGATGTTCAAGTCATAGCTGTGGTCATTCTTGTTCAGCGCGGTGCGCTCGATATGGACATGACCGGGGTGGTATTGGGCCATTGACACGCTCCTCTGGAAGGTCGAAAACGGCGGGCGTCAGACGCCCGCCTACTGCATTCAACGGTAGCTGATCCCCGGCTTGGCGGTGGACACGCGGGTACCGGCGGTGCCTTTGACAATCTCCTCGATGTCCGACAGCGAGCCGATCACCGCCACCTTGCCGGTGTGGCGGGCGAAATCGCAGGCCGCTTGCACCTTGGGCCCCATGGAGCCGGCGGCAAAGCCCAGGCGTTCCAGTTCGTCGGGGTGGGCCTGGGCAATGGCTTTCTGAGTCGGCTTGTTGAAGTCGATGTATGCGGCGTTGACGTCGGTGGCGATCACCAGCAGGTCGGCATCGAGTTGTTCGGCCAGCAAGGCCGAGCACAGGTCCTTGTCGATGACGGCTTCGATGCCTTTGAGCTTGCGGTTTTCATCGTACATGGTAGGGATGCCGCCGCCGCCTGCGCAGATCACGATGCTGCTCTTTTCCAGCAGCCACTTGATCGGGCGGATTTCGAAGATGCGCTTGGGTTTGGGGCTGGCCACTACGCGGCGGTATTTGTCGCCGTCGGCCTTGACCACCCAGCCTTTCTCCTTGGCCAGGCGCTCGGCCTCTTCCTTGCTGTAGACCGGGCCGATGAACTTGGTCGGGTCCTTGAAGGCTGGGTCGTTGGCATCCACTTCCACTTGGGTCAGCAGCGTGGCGAACGGCACTTCGAAGGCCAGCAGGTTGCCCAGCTCCTGTTCGATCATATAGCCGATCATGCCTTCGGTCTCGGCACCCAGCACGTCCAGCGGGTAAGCCTCGTCGGGTTTGTAGGACAGGCCCTGGAGCGACAGCAGGCCGACTTGCGGACCATTGCCGTGGGCGATGACCAGTTCGTTGCCAGGATGGATCTTGGCGATCTGCTCGGTGGCGGTGCGGATATTGGCGCGCTGGTTTTCAGCGGTCATGGGCTCGCCGCGACGCAGCAGGGCGTTGCCGCCCAATGCAACAACGATACGCATGGTGAATGTCCTTCTCAGGTCAGCTTCAAGCTTCAAGTCGCAAGCTGCAAGCAGAGGCGGGTCGGTGTGAGGCGCCGCGTTTCTTGTGGCTTGGAACTTGAAGCTTGCAGCCAATAGCGTTAGAGATCAGCCAGGGTCGACACCAGGATCGCCTTGATGGTGTGCATGCGGTTTTCCGCCTGCTCGAAGGCGATGCACGCTGGCGACTCGAATACGTCCTCGGTGACTTCGATGCCGTTGGCCAGGTGCGGGTACTGTTCGGCGATCTGCTTGCCGACCTTGGTCTCGGAGTTGTGGAATGCCGGCAGACAGTGCATGAACTTGGTGCGAGGGTTGCCGGTGGACTTCATCAGTTCCTTGTTCACCTGGTAGGGCAGCAGCAGCTTGATGCGCTCGCCCCAGGCTTCGACCGGCTCGCCCATCGACACCCAGACATCGGTGTGGATGAAGTCGACGCCCTTGACCGCAGCCTTGGCATCCTCGGTCAGGGTGATGCGTGCGCCGCTTTCTTCGGCGTACTGCTTGCAGCGCTGGACCAGATCGTCATGAGGCCACAGTTCCTTGGGCGCGGCGATGCGCACGTCCATGCCAAGCTTGGCGCCGATCAGCAGCAGCGAGTTGCCCATGTTGTTGCGGGCATCGCCCAGGTAGGCATAGCTGATATCGTGCAGCGGCTTGTCGCTGTGCTCACGCATGGTCAGCACGTCGGCGATCATCTGGGTCGGGTGGTACTCGTCGGTGAGACCGTTGAACACCGGTACACCGGCGAACTTGGCCAGCTCCTCGACGATTTCCTGCTTGAAGCCACGGTACTCGATGGCGTCGTACATGCGGCCCAGCACGCGAGCGGTGTCCTTCATGCTCTCTTTGTGGCCGATCTGCGAGGAGTTCGGGTCGATGTAGGTGACGTTGGCGCCTTGGTCATAGGCGGCGACTTCGAAGGCGCAGCGGGTGCGGGTCGAGGTCTTCTCGAAGATCAGGGCGATGTTGTTGCCCTTCAGGTGCTGTTGTTCGGTGCCGGTGTACTTGGCGCGCTTGAGGTCGCGGGACAGGTCCAGCAGGTATTTCAGCTCGCGGGTGGTGTGGTGTTCGAGGCTGAGCAGGTTGCGGTTGTGAATGTTGAACGCCATGACGGTTCTCCTTGAGTTCGGGTCGGCCCGGCCGTCGCCTTGTGAGGACGGCCGGGGAAATGGTCGTTAGTAGTCGATTGGGTCGCGAACGATCGGGCAGGTCATGCAGTGGCCGCCGCCACGGCCCCGGCCCAGTTCGCCGGCACTGATGGTGATGACTTCGATTCCGGCCTTGCGCAGCAGGGTATTGGTGTAGGTGTTGCGGTCGTAGCCGATGACCACGCCGGGCTCGACCGCCACCACGTTGTTGCCGTCATCCCACTGTTCGCGCTCGGCAGCGAAACTGTTGCCGCCGGTCTCGACCACGCGCAGCTTGACGCCCAGTTGCTCGCCGACCACCTCGATGAACGACTTGTTCTCGCGGCGCACATCCATGCCGTAAGGCTTGCTTTCGTCCGGGCGAATGATGAACGGCACGATTTCGCGGACCACTTCCGGGAAAACCGTGACCAGGTCGCGGTCGCAGAAGCTGAACACGGTGTCCAGGTGCATGGCCGCGCGAGATTTAGGCAGCCCGGCGACGATGACTTTCTCCACCGCACCTTTGGCGAACAGGTTCTGTGCCAGTTGGCCGATGGCTTGGCGCGAGGTGCGCTCGCCCATGCCGATCAACACGATGCCCTTGCCGATCGGCATCACATCGCCGCCTTCGAGGGTGGCCTGACCGTGGTCTTTGTCCGGGTCGCCGTACCAGACCTGGAAGTCGGCTTTGGTGAACTCGGGGTGGAACTTGTAGATGGCGGTGGTCAACAGGGTTTCCTGGCGTCGTGCTGGCCAGTACATCGGGTTGAGGGTCACGCCGCCGTAGATCCAGCAGGTGGTGTCGCGGGTGAATTGGGTGTTGGGCAGAGGTGGCAGGATGAAGCTGGAATGGCCCAGGTAGTCGTTGTACATCTTGACCACGCTGGCACCTTCGCTTTCCGGCAGATCCTGGCCGGCCACACCGCCGATCAGGAATTCGGCCAGGTGACGCGGTTCCAGGCCTTCCAGCCAGCTGCGCACTTCGTTGGTCAGGCCGACACCGACGGTGTCAGGGGTGATCTTGCGGTCGAGGATCCATTTCAGTGCTTCGGGGTTCTGCACGATGTCGGTGAGCAGGTTGTGCATCTCCAGCACCTCGACGCCGCGCTCGCGCATCTTGGTGACGAAGTCGAAGTGGTCGCGCTTGGCCTGGTCGACCCAGATCACGTCATCGAACAGCAGCTCGTCACAGTTGCTCGGGGTCAGGCGCTTGTGAGCAAGACCTGGAGCGCACACCATCACTTTGCGCAGTTTGCCGGCTTCGGAGTGGACACCGTACTTCTGTTTTTCCGTGGACATGTTCATTCCTCCAAGAATGCGAAGACGTGGATCAAAGCGTCAGGAAGCCGTCGTAGAGTCCGTAGGCGGCCACCAGGGCGCCCACCACGACGGCGGCAAAGATCAGTTTTTCAACCGAGGTGAAGATCGGTTGGCCGACCTCGCGCTTGGCCTTGGCGAACAGGATCGCGCCAGGGGCATAGAGCAGGGCCGAGAGCAGCAGGTATTTCACGCCGCCGGCATACAGCAGCCAGATGGCGTACAGCAGGGCGATGCCACCAATGATCAGGTCTTTCTGGCGTTCGGCCAGGGCCTGTTCGTAGGTTTCGCTCCGTACCGCAAGCAGCACCGCATAGGCCGCCGACCACAGGTAAGGCACCAGGATCATCGAGGTGGCGAGGTAGATCAGCGACAGGTAGGTGCTGTTGGAGAACAGGGTGATGACCAGGAAGATCTGCACCATGGCGTTGGTCAGCCACAGCGCATTGGCCGGTACATGGTTGGCGTTCTCGCGGCGCAGGAACTCCGGCATGGTGTGGTCCTTGGCCGCGGCGAACATGATCTCGGCGCACAGCAGCACCCATGACAGCAGCGCACCGAGCAGCGAGATGATCAGCCCGACGCTGATCAGCACCGCGCCCCAGTGCCCGACCACGTGCTCGAGCACGGCAGCCATCGAGGGGTTCTGCAGCTTGGCCAGTTCCGGTTGGGTCATCACGCCCAGCGACAGTACGTTGACCAGCACCAGGAACAGCAGCACGGTGATGAAACCGATGACGGTAGCCTTACCTACGTCGGAGCGTTTTTCCGCCCGGGAGGAGAAGATGCTCGCGCCCTCGATGCCGATGAACACCCATACGGTGACCAGCATCATGTTGCGCACCTGGTCCATCACGCTGCCTAAGTCAGGGGAGCCTTTACCCCAGATGTCGGCGGTGAAAATGTCCAGCTTGAAGGCGAACAGGCAGATCAGCGCGAACAGCGCCAGTGGCACGACCTTGGCCACGGTGGTGACCAGGTTGATGAACGCCGCTTCCTTGATGCCGCGCAGTACCAGAAAGTGCACCGCCCACAGCAGGATCGAGGCGCCGATCACGGCCGCCGGCGTGTTGCCCTCACCGAAGATCGGGAAGAAATAGCCCAAGGTGCTGAACAACAGGACGAAGTAGCCGACGTTGCCCAGCCAGGCGCTGATCCAGTAGCCCCAGGCTGAGGAAAAGCCCATGTAGTCGCCGAACCCTGCCTTGGCGTAGGCATACACCCCGCCGTCCAGATCCGGTTTGCGATTGGCCAGCGTCTGGAACACGAAGGCGAGGGTCAACATGCCGACCGCCGTGATGGCCCAGCCGATCAATACAGCACCGACACCGGCGCTGGCGGCCATGTTTTGCGGCAACGAAAATATCCCGCCGCCAATCATGGAACCGACGACAAGTGCAACAAGTGCACCCAGTTTTAGTTTTCCGGGAGAATCAGACATTTAACAACTCCATACCAGGAGAAAGTTGACCTCAGAGTAAATCCGACGCCTGTGCCATGTGCTGACATGGGTCAGTTTCATGGTGATGCGAAGTAGGAAAACTCCTTCACATGACTCCTGGAGAGTGCCGACTGCTTATGCTGCAGGCCTTATGCGCTGGCACCTCCGTGTCCTTCTAGAGCAAAAGCTCGTGTGGCCTGCGAGGTTTCAAGCTAGCCGCTTTTGGGCAATAAGCAAATTTTCGAGAAAACCCCGTCTTAACTATGTTTGTCACTGACCTGCCTCATGGAACGCGCAGTATTAATGCCAACTATATAGACCGACTCGTTATGAGGGTTTTAGCCTTGATCGCTTGGTCTAATATGAGTTGACCGCTCCGTTATAAGAATCAACAAGGTGTTTCATGCGTATGACAACAGCCCAAAGGGGAGCCCTATGAGTGAACCGGGACAGAAGCTACGCCTGGGTGCGTTGATCGCGCTGGTGGTCGGCTCGATGATCGGCGGTGGGATCTTTTCGTTGCCGCAGAACATGGCGGCGCGCGCCGATGTGGGCGCGGTGCTGATCGGTTGGGGCATCACTGCCGTGGGCATGCTGGCACTGGCGTTCGTGTTCCAGACCCTGGCCAACCGCAAGCCGGAGCTGGACTCAGGGGTGTACGCCTACGCCAAGGCCGGCTTTGGCGAGTACATGGGCTTTTCCTCGGCCTGGGGGTACTGGATCAGCGCATGGCTGGGCAATGTGGGCTATTTCGTGTTGCTGTTCAGCACCCTGGGTTTCTACTACCCGGTCTTCGGCGAGGGCAATACGCCGGTAGCCATCGCCTGTGCGTCTTTGCTGTTGTGGGCAGTGCACTTTCTGGTACTGCGCGGCATCAAGGAAGCGGCGTTCATCAACCAGGTGACCACCGTGGCCAAGGTGGTGCCGCTGCTGATCTTCATCGTCATTGCCGCCTTCGCCTTCCGGGCCGATATCTTCACCCGTGACATCTGGGGGCTGAGCAACCCCAAGTTCGGCAACGTGCTGGAGCAGGTGCGCAACATGATGCTGGTGACCGTGTTCGTGTTCATCGGCATCGAGGGCGCCAGTGTGTATTCGGGGCGGGCGCTGCATCGCTCGGACGTGGGCAAGGCCACGGTCATCGGCTTTCTCGGGGTGCTGGCATTGTTGGTGCTGGTCAATGTGCTGTCGTTGGGGGTGATGACCCAGCCAGAGCTGGCCAATCTGCAGAACCCCTCGTTGGCTTCGGTGCTGGAACACATCGTCGGGCCCTGGGGCGCCTTGCTGATCAGCATTGGCTTGGCGATATCGCTGCTGGGTGCGCTGCTTTCCTGGGCGCTGCTGTGCGCCGAGATCCTCTTTGCCACGGCGCGGGACCAGACCATGCCGCGTTTCCTGGCCAAGGAGAACGCCAACCATGTACCGGCCAACGCCCTGTGGCTGACCAATGTGATGATTCAGGGCTTCCTGCTGATCACATTGGTCTCGGCGGGCACCTACACCAGCCTGATCTACCTGGCGTCGTCGATGATTCTGGTGCCGTACTTCTGGTCGGCGGCCTACGCGGTGCTGCTGACCCTGCGTGGTGAAGGCTATGCCGAGCAGCCGCAGTTGCGTCGCAAGGACCTGGTAGTCGCCCTGGTGGCGCTGCTCTATGCCGTCTGGTTGCTGTATGCCGGGGGGCTCAAGTACCTGCTGCTCTCGGCCCTGCTCTATGCGCCGGGCGTGATCCTGTTCGCCCGAGCCAAGCACGAACAAGGCAAGGCGTTGTTCACTGGCTGGGAAAAGCTGATCTTCGCAGCGGTGCTGGCCGGAGCGGGGCTAGCGGCCTACGGCTTGTATTCAGGGGTGCTGAGTTTGTGAGGGGCAGGGCGGGACAGGTCGCTCCGGGCGCGACCAGATCCACAGATTGCCCAGGGTCATGCCGCCAATGGCCAGAAATACTGGCCAGCGATGCTCGAAGAACGCCAGCATCAGCCCCGCGCACAGCAGCATGCTGAGCGTGGCGCTGACCTTGGCACGGCGCTGGATCACCTTGCCATTGCGCCAGTTATGGAGGATCGGCCCGAACAACCGATGGTTTTCCAGCCAGGCGCTCAGACGCGGGGAGCTGCGAGTCGCTGCCCAGGCGGCCAGGAGAATGAATTCGGTGGTGGGCAGGCCGGGTACGACGATCGCGACCAGCCCAATACCCAAGCTGACATAGGCCAGGATTGCGTAGAGCAGGCGGGCGAGTTTCGAGCGGGCTGGTCGGGTCATGGTCTCACTGCGAAAAAACGGTCCGGCCAACGGAGCGGTGACCGGGTGAAGCCTCTCAGGCCAGTGCGGCATCCGCGGCATAGGCATGCTTGAGCAGCTCGGTGAAGCGCTCGAAGGCCGCCACTGCGCCACGTTCGGCGGCGGCATCCTCCTCGGCCGAAAGCTCGAGGTTATCGAGGATTCGGGTGAACTGCTTCCAGCCTTCGGCGCGACCACCGGCCGGCTCGCCCAGATGACGGGCGCCGAAGCTGTCGGACAGCCCAAGAGCCACGGCACGCTTGATCAGGAACGCGGCGCCCAGTTTGGAGCCTTCGGAGACGAAGATCCAGCCCAAGGCCTGGCCCAGGCTCGGCCCTTGCAACGCGCCGGGCAAAGGGGCGGGAACGTCGGTGTCCAGGTCGGCCAGGTCCAGACGTGCCTGCTCGGCACGGCAGCGCTGGGCCAGGTCCGGCACGATGGCGATCAGTCGCGGGTCGTTGTACAGGGCCTGCAGTTCGGACTGGAACAGGTACTGGGCGACCACGAAGCGGGCGAAGCTTTCGCGGCTGTCGAATGGCTTGTGGGATTTGACCAGGGCGTCCAGCTCGGTGTGCGGTGCGTGGGTGACCTGGTTCAGGCGCTGCGAGCGCAGGGCGGGGGTGGCGGTCATGGAAAGGTCCTTGGCAGATGAGGGCTCTAGACGAGACGAATCGGGTCGGGTCCGACCGTAAAAAAGGTGTTTGCAGAGGGGTGAAGGCCCCACTGGTACCGCGCCGATCCTGAGACCGGCGCAGCCCCTGTGGGAGCGGCTTCAGCCGCGAAGCAGGCGATGCGGTGCCGTCGCACGACGGCGCTCAGATATCCCAGATCAAATTGATGGCGAAGTTGCGTCCCGGCGCGGTCAGGCGATCGAGGTTGGCGGGCTGGGTGACGGCGGCTTCGCTCTGGCCGTTCTGGCCGACAGTGGCATAGCTGCGTACGTCATCCCACTGCCAGTACTTCTTGTCGGTCAGGTTGTACAGACCGGCATTGACGGTCACATCGTCCGTGATCTTGTAGAAGCCGCTCAGGTCGAGCACGCCATAGCCGGGAGTACGCCAGCGCGAAGTGCTGCCGTCGGGGGAGAAGAACGTGGTGTCGTCGACGCGGTTCTTGCGCTTGACCAATGTCCAGCTCAGCAGGCCGCCATAGCTGTCCTGCTCATACCCCAGGCCAAACACGCCAGTGAGTGGGTTGACGCTGTTCAGCGGCTGGCCGGTGTCATCGTTGCGGCCATAGGCGTAGGCCACCGAGCCTTGGGTGTACAGGCCTTGCGGTGCGCCAAAGCGATCCAGGTTCAGACGACCTCTGACCTCGGCGCCCTTGATGGTGGCGTGCTTGATGTTCTGCGCCTGGAAGTCGAGCGCGTCGTTGCCGTTGAGCAGGGCGTCTTCATTGATGAAATCGCGGTACTTGTTATAGAAGACGGCGACATCGAAGTTGCCCGCATCGAAGTTGCCGCGCAGACCGGTCTCGTAGCTTTTGCTCTTTTCCGGCTCAAGGTTCGGATTCGGCTGGACCACATAGCCGCCGGCCGGGTTCTCGAAGCGGCCATACAATGCCTTGGCCGTCGGCGTGCGGAAGCCTTCGGCGTACTGCCCGTACCAGGTGTAGTGGTCGTTGAAGGCGTAGGTGACGCCCAGCTTGGGCGAAACGCGGTGCCAGTTCTTCTGTTTGTCGCTGACGGTGGTGTTGCCCGAGGTCGGCAGGGTGGCCAGGAACTCATCGGTCAGGTGCGGCTTGAGCCGGGTGTAGTCGTAGCGTGCGCCCGGCAGGAAGGTCCAGTTGTTCCAGCGGATCTCGTCCTGGGCGAACAGGCTGTAGGTGTTGATGGTCGGGTCGGGGAAGTCGCTGACCCGGGCCAGGCTGTCTGGGGGACTGATCTGGCCGATGGCTGTGCAGGAGCCACCAACATTCAGGCAGACGCCCGTACCGCTGCGAGAACCGGTGACTTTTTCTTGCTTGAGCGTTGTGCCGTAGGTCAGCAGATGGTCGGTGGCGCCAACGGTGAACGCTTTGTCGAGCTGTGCATCGAGCACCCATTGGCGGTCCTTGTAGGTCGTCTGCCGATCACGAAGCACTTCGCGGCCACGGGCGAAGTACAGCTCCTCGGTGCGTTGATCGGTCTTGGCGATCTGGTAGTTCAGGCTCCATTTCATGTGATCGGCCAGCAGGCTGTCGAGGCCGAACTCATGAGTGATGCCGAAGCGTTCCCGCGTGATGGTGTCATCGGCGCTTCGGGCACGATACATGTTCGAAGCGCCCATGCCGGGAATGAACGGTCCACCCACGGCACTGAGCACATTCTGGTCGCGATCGTCCTTGTAACGCTCGTAGGTAACGCCCACTCGCGCGTCCTCGGCGTAGTTCCAGCCAAGTTTGGCCAGTACGTTGGTGGTGCGCGCATCCTCGGGGTTGGCCTTGGTGCGGTCAAGGCCGGTGCCACCGTGCTCGCCGTAGGATTCGGTTTCGTGACCGTTGCGCTGGCTCAGATGCAACAGGCCGTCGAAGTCGCCCTGGCGGCCGGCGGCGGTGGCGGAGGTCAGCCAGCTTTCATCGGCCGAGCTGTAGCCGGTCTTGAGGCGGGCGCCCATGTCCTTGCCAGGCTTGATGATGTCGTCCGGATCGAGGGTGAAGTAGCTGACCGCGCCGCCAATGGCATTGCTGCCATAGAGCACCGAGGCTGGGCCGCGAAGGATCTCCACGCGCTTGACGATCTCGGGATCGACATAGTTGCGTTGGGTCTGGGCATAGGGGCCGTAGAAGAAACCATCCGGAACCGAGACGCCGTCGACCTGGGTGAGGATCCGTTCGCCATCGATGCCGCGGATGTTGTAGCCGTTCAGGCCGCTGCGCTGGCCGACGCCGCCGACGGAGACGCCGGGCTCGTAACGGACCAGTTCCTTGATGTCGTTGACGTTCCTGCGATCCAGTTGCTCGCGGGTCTGCACGCTGACGGTGCTTGGCACCTGGCTGACGTCCTGGGCGCTGCGGGTGGCGCTCACGGTCAGTTGCTGCAGGGCGATGGTGTTGCCGGCCTGCTGGCGCTCCAATACCACGTTGGCGTTGCCGATCTTGCGCAGGCTCAGCCCGGTGCCTTGCAGCAGACGGCGCAATGCGGCTTCAGCAGGCAGCGAGCCCCGTACCCCCGGTGACGACACGCCCTCGGCCAATTCGGCACTGAACCCGACCTGCCAGCCGGTGATCTGGCTGAACGCGTTGATCGCCGAGACCAGTGGCTGCTGCTCGATGGCAAAGCGGTAGTCGCCCAGGCGTGGGTTGCTGGTATTGGCCGGTTCTGCGGCCAGGGTAGGCAGGCTGCAGGCGCCGCTGGCGAGCAGGGCCAGGGTCAGCAAGGACAATTGCCCCATGCGGCGGGAAGGGGTGGACGGGCGAGTTGGACCTGTGGACATCGAAGGCGCTCCCTGACGCGCGAACTGTTATAGGTGGTGACCGTTCTTGTTTCAAACAAGAATCAGTTGCATTGGCTATAACGAGACGGACGGGAAGGCGCGATCGCGTAAAAAAACTTCAGGGCGTCAATTGAGGATCACCAGCGCCGGATACTCATGCACTTGTGCAGAGGTGATGTGGGCCAGGGCGCGCAGGGTTTCCAGAGGTTGGTCCAGGCGGTAGTTGCCGGTCACCGCAACCTGTTCGAGCTTCGGGTTGCGGTTGATGATCCAACCGGGGTAGTA
The DNA here is from genome assembly GCF_040822035.1 of Pseudomonas guariconensis. Lineage (NCBI taxonomy): Bacteria > Pseudomonadati > Pseudomonadota > Gammaproteobacteria > Pseudomonadales > Pseudomonadaceae > Pseudomonas > Pseudomonas guariconensis. Next base: position 1,091,632 of record NZ_CP162012.1, read on the forward strand.
GCGGCGCACTTCGGCAAGCACTTGGCTGAGCGGGCAGTTCTCGAACACCAGACGGCCTTCGACCCAGGCTAGGTCTTTGTGCATGTCCGGGCGTTGGCGCTGGCCGAACCCCTGAGGGCCGACGCTGATGCTGTCGCCGGCCGACAGGCGGATGCGCTGGTCACGGGCGCCCTGCAAGTCGATATCGCCACGCTGCACCCGCACTTGCGCTTCGCCATCGAGGTAACGCACGGCGAAGTCGGTGTCTTTTGCCTGCGCGCGCAGTGGGCCTGCTTCCAACTCCAGCGGGGCAGGGCTGTTGCCCGGTACCTGGAAGTAAGCCTCGCCTTGCAACAGACGTGCGACCTGGCGGCCGTCACGCAGGTCGTTGGCGAAGGCTGAATTGGTGTTGAGCAATACCTGGGCGCCGTCGTCCAGTTGCAGGCGCTGACGTTCGCCGACCACGGTCAAGTGGTCGGCCTGCAGGCGCACGGGCAGGTTGCCGAAGGTAAGCAGCCCGACCAGCAGCACGGCGGCGGTGGCCAAAGGTTTCCAGTGGGTACGCAGGCGACCGCGCAAGGCGGTGCGGTGACGGTGGTTCAATTGCACGGCGGCCTGATGCAGCGGTGCGCCGTTCCACAGGGCTTCGGCTTCGACATAGGCTTCGGCGTTCTCTGCGGCGGCGCCCAGCCAGGCTTCGAAATCCCGAGTGTCTTGCTCACTGGCGCATTGCAGACGTACCAGCCAGTTCAGCGCTTCGTCCATGGCACGCGCTCGGGCATCAGGCGCGTCGGGAGACGGGCGAGGGGCAGGGCTGTCTGTCACAGAAAATCCTTGCTATGGGTTTTTCGCGAATGATCATGGCTGCGAGCAGGCGTGGCAAGTGGGGGGCGCTGCCGACCGGCGAATGGTCGGCTCAGCGCAGGCGCTCGGCGACGCCCACGCAGATGGCCATGATCAGTTTCAGCTCTTTCTGTACGGTGCTGGCGGACACCTTCAACTGCTCGGCGATTTCCAGGTAACTGGCGCCATGCAGTCGGCTGAGGATGAAAATGCGCTGCTGGCGTGGGGTGAGCTGATCGAGACTGACGCTCAGGTGCTTGAGCAGTTGCTCGGCGTGAGCGGCCTCTTCGCTGCTGCTCGTCGGCGCGGCGACGTTGTGCAGCACCTCGTCAGGGACATCGTCAACCAGCGTGCGGGCCTGCACGCGGCGCGCGCGCAGGTGATCGAGGGCAAGGTTGCGCGCAGTCTGGAACACGAACGGCTCCAAGTGCTCGATGGGGCGTTCGCCCAAGGCGCGGGTGACCCGCAGGTAGGTCTCCTGGAGCAGATCCTCGGCCGTGCTGGGGTTGCCCACCATGCGCTGCAACGTGCGCAGCAAAGGGAGGCGCTGGGTGAGGAACACTGTGTTGAACCGGGACTGACTCACGAGGAAACCTGACCGACGAAAGGCAAATGATAATGCTTATCATCTTGTGGTTTGGTCAAGCCTCATCGATGTAAAGAGTGGGTAAGTGGCGCGGTGTTGCGACCCGTCGCAGGCTTCGCCAGGTCCTACAAAAGAACCCACCAGGCGCTGGCGCAGCGTGCGATGGTCTGCCAGGTCAACCCGCGTTGCACAGCGCCAGGCAGTTGTCGAGCATGCGGTTGGAGAAGCCCCATTCGTTGTCGTACCAGGCCATCACCTTGAGCATCCGGCCATTGGCGCGGGTGTGGTTGGCGTCGAAGATCGACGACAGCGGGTTATGGTTGAAATCGCAGGACACCAGCGGCAGGGCGTTGTAGCCCAGGATGCGCGAGTGCCGGCTGGCTTCGAGGAACAGTTGGTTGACCTCCTCGGCGCTGGCTTCGCGCTTGAGGTTGACGGTCAGGTCTACCAGCGACACATTGATCACCGGCACCCGCACCGCCATGCCCGTGAGCTTTCCGGCCAGCTCCGGCAGCACCAGGCCCACGGCCTCGGCGGCGCCGGTCTTGCTCGGGATCATCGACTGGGTGGCCGAGCGCGCGCGATAGGGGTCTGTGTGGTAGACGTCGGTGAGCACCTGGTCATTGGTGTAAGCGTGGATGGTGGTCATCAGCCCGTGCTCGATGCCGAACTCACGGTGTAGCACCTGGGCGATCGGCGCCAGGCAGTTGGTGGTGCAAGAAGCATTGGAGATGATCTGGTGCGAGGCGCGCAAGGTGTCGTGGTTGACCCCGTACACCACCGTGGCGTCGGCTCCCTTGGCGGGCGCCGAGATGATCACCTTGCTTGCGCCGGCGCTCAGGTGGGCTGCTGCCTTGGCGCGGTCGGTGAACAAGCCCGTGCATTCGAACACCACATCCACCGCTTCGGCCTTCCAGGGCAGCTCCGCCGGGTTGCGAATGGCACTGACCGAGATACGGTCGCCATTGACCGTCAGGCTCTCCTGGTCGGATTCGACTTGAGCGTCGAACGTGCCGTGCACGCTGTCGTACTTGAGCAGGTGGGCATTCATCGCACTGTCGCCCAGGTCGTTGATGGCGACGACTTGCAGGTCCTGGCGGTAGCCTTGGGTATAGAGTGCGCGCAGGACGTTGCGTCCGATGCGGCCAAATCCATTGATGGCGATCCGAAGGGTCATGGCATTACCTCTGGCAGTCCGAGTGAAGCTTGTGGCAAAAAGGTCACTTCACTGAAACGGTTTTGTTATTGGAATTACAAGATTATTCACTGCTTGATAGAAAACAAGCCTTTTTGATGGCAGTATTTTGTTAAACCTACAACGAGTGGTCGGGCAGACCACCCCCAAATCGCGTCAGGCCCCCTTACCTTGAGCCTAGGCCGCAATCGTTTGAAGGGGAAATGCCCATCGACGCCACCCTTACAGTCAGTCAGCCTGGAGTCCAGTACATGCATCCGCGCATCCTTGAGGTCACCGCACGGTTGGTCGAACGCAGCCGTGCCACCCGTGAACGCTACCTGGAGCTGATTCGCGGCGCGGCCAGCGACGGTCCCATGCGCGCCCGCCTGCAATGTGCCAACTTCGCCCACGGCGTGGCCGGCTGCGGTGCCGAGGACAAACACAGCCTGCGGATGATGAACGCCGCCAACGTGGCCATCGTCTCGGCCTACAACGACATGCTGTCGGCGCACCAGCCGTACCAGCACTTCCCGGAACAGATCAAACAGGCTCTGCGCGAGATCGGCTCGGTCGGCCAGTTCGCCGGTGGCGTGCCCGCCATGTGCGATGGCGTCACCCAAGGCGAACCGGGCATGGAGTTGGCCATTGCCAGCCGTGAAGTGATCGCCATGTCCACCGCCATCGCCTTGTCCCACAACATGTTCGATGCCGCATTGATGCTCGGCATCTGCGACAAGATCGTGCCCGGCCTGATGATGGGCGCCCTGCGCTTTGGTCATCTGCCGACCATCTTCGTCCCAGGCGGGCCAATGCCTTCGGGGATCTCCAACAAGGAAAAGGCCGACGTACGCCAGCGCTACGCCGAAGGCAAGGCCAGCCGCGAAGAGCTGCTGGAATCGGAGATGAAGTCCTATCACAGCCCCGGCACCTGCACTTTCTATGGCACGGCCAACACCAACCAGCTGGTGATGGAGGTCATGGGCCTGCACTTGCCCGGCGCATCGTTCGTCAATCCCTATACACCGCTGCGTGACGCCCTGACCGCCGAGGCGGCGCAACAGGTCACACGCATGACCAAGGCCAGCGGCAGCTTCATGCCCTTGGGCGAGATCGTCGATGAGAAGGCACTGGTCAACTCGATCGTCGCCCTGCACGCCACCGGCGGTTCCACCAACCACACCCTGCACATCCCGGCCATCGCCCAGGCTGCCGGCATCCAGTTGACCTGGCAGGACATGGCGGACCTCTCCGAGGTGGTACCGACCTTGTCCCACGTCTATCCCAACGGCAAGGCCGACATCAACCACTTCCAGGCGGCGGGCGGCATGGCGTTTCTCATCCGCGAACTGCTCGACGCCGGGCTGTTGCATGAGGACGTCAACACCGTGGCCGGCCACGGCCTGCGCCGCTACACCCAGGAGCCCTTCCTCGAGGGGGGCAAGCTGGTCTGGCGTGAAGGGCCGCGCCAGAGCCTGGACGAGAGCATCCTGCGCCCAGTGGCGCGACCGTTCTCCGCCGAAGGTGGCCTGCGGGTGATGAACGGCAACCTCGGGCGAGGTGTGATGAAAGTCTCGGCCGTGGCACCTGAGCACCAGGTCGTAGAGGCGCCGGCCCGGGTATTCCATGACCAGCAGTCCCTGGCCGATGCGTTCAAGGCCGGCGAGCTGGAGCGCGACTTCGTCGCGGTGGTGCGCTTCCAGGGGCCGCGCTGCAACGGCATGCCTGAGTTGCACAAGCTGACCCCTTTCCTAGGGGTGTTGCAGGACCGTGGCTACAAAGTGGCGCTGGTCACCGACGGGCGGATGTCCGGCGCTTCGGGCAAGATCCCGGCGGCCATCCATGTGTGCCCCGAGGCTTACGACGGTGGCCCGCTGGCGCGGGTGCGCGATGGCGATATCGTGCGGGTCGATGGCGTCGAAGGCACGCTGCAGCTGATGGTGTCGGCCGAGGAGCTGGCCACCCGTGACCTGCCGGCACCACCCCAGGGCAACGACTTGGGAATGGGGCGCGAGCTGTTCGGCTTCATGCGGGTGGCGTTCAGCCCGGCCGAGCAAGGCGCCAGCGCCTTCACCTCGGCCCTGGAGCAGCTCAAATGACTGCGCTGCTGGTTGGCGATATCGGCGGCACCAATGCCCGCTTTGCCTTGTGGCACGACAACCAGTTGCAGGCGGTGCAGGTTCTGGCCACTGCCGACTACACCAGCCCCGAGCAGGCCATCGAGGCTTATCTGGCCGGGCAAGGCATTGCCCGCGGCGGGCTGGCGGCCGTATGCCTGGCAGTCGCCGGGCCTGTGAGCGGCGACGCATTTCGCTTTACCAACAACCACTGGCGTCTGAGCCGCCGTGCCTTCTGCCAGGCTTTGCAGGTCGAGCACCTGCTGTTGATCAACGACTTCAGTGCCATGGCACTGGGCATGACGCGCCTTCAGCCGGGCGAGTATCGCCAGGTGTGTCCGGGCGCAGCCGACCCTGCACGCCCGGCTCTGGTCATCGGCCCAGGTACCGGCCTGGGCGTGGGCAGCCTGTTGCGCCTGGACAACCAGCATTGGCTGGCCTTGCCGGGTGAGGGAGGTCATGTCGATCTGCCGGTGGGCAACGAACGCGAAGCGGCGATCCATCAGCAGATCCATCGGCAGATTGGCCATGTCAGCGCCGAGACGGTATTGAGTGGCGGCGGGCTGGTGCGTCTGTACCAAGCCATGTGCGCGCTCGATGGCGACATCCCCAGGCACAAGACGCCTGCGCATATCACCGATGCCGCGCTGGGCGGCGAGCCGCGGGCATTGGCGGTGATCGAGCAGTTCTGCCGTTTCCTCGGGCGCGTGGCCGGTAACAATGTACTGACCTTGGGAGCACGGGGCGGGGTTTACATTGTCGGCGGCGTGATTCCGCGTTTTGCCGAACTGTTTCTACACAGTGGCTTTGCCGCGAGCTTTGCCGACAAGGGCTGCATGAGCGGCTATTTCGAAGGGGTGCCGGTGTGGCTGGTGACTGCGGAGTTTTCCGGGTTGCTGGGGGCCGGTGTGGCGTTGCAGCAGGCATTGGGTCATTGATCGCCAGGCCCTTGATGCCCATCCGTTATCACTACCAGAGGAAGGTTCAGTGACCACTGCTGGCAAATCGATCCTGATGGTCGACGACGACCAGGACATTCGCGAATTGTTGCAGGCGTACCTGAGCCGGTCAGGTTTTCAGGTGCATGCCGAGGCCGATGGCAAAGGCTTTCGCCAGGCGCTGGAGGCCGAGCCCTGCGATCTGGTGATTCTCGATGTGATGCTGCCCGACGAGGATGGCTTCAGCCTGTGTCGTTGGGTGCGTCAGCACCCGCGTCTGGCGCGGGTGCCGATCATCATGCTGACTGCCAGCTCCGATGAAACCGATCGGGTGATCGGCCTGGAGCTGGGTGCCGACGATTACCTGGGCAAACCCTTCAGCCCGCGCGAGTTGCAGGCGCGGATCAAGGCGTTGCTGCGCCGCGCCGAGTTCGGTCAGGCGGCACCCAGTCAGGCGGTGCTGGCCTTCGACGATTGGCGCCTGGATACCATCAGTCATCGCCTGTTCCATCGCGATGGCGAAGAAGTGATTCTCTCCGGCGCCGACTTCGCCTTGCTCAAGCTGTTTCTCGACCATCCGCAGCAGATCCTCGACCGCGACACCATCGGCAATGCCACCCGAGGCCGTGAGCCGATGCCGCTGGACCGCATCGTCGACATGGCGGTCAGCCGCCTGCGCCAGCGGCTACGTGACACGGATAAACCGCCACGGCTGATCCGCACCGTGCGCGGCAGTGGCTACCTCCTGGCGGCCCATGTCTGCCCTGCCTGCTGAGCGGCGTTGGCGCTTGCTGCCGCGCTCGCTGCTCGGGCGCATGTTGTCGTTGACGTTGTTGGTGGTGCTGCTGGCCCAAGGGTTGTCGAGCGTGATCTGGGTCTCCCAACTGCGTGCCAGCCAGCTCCAGGGCCTGCAGGCCAGTGCCCGTAGCCTGGCCCATTCGATGAGCGCCAGTGTCAGCTACTTCCGCTCATTGCCAGTCGCCTATCGGCCGATGGTGCTGGACCAGTTGCGCAGCATGGGGGGCACGCGGTTCTTCGTCTCGCTCAACGACAAGCCGCTGGATATGCCGGTGCTGCCGATCACGCCACGCAAGCAGGCGGTGATCGACGTGTTCCAGTCGGTACTGCACGAGCGGCTGGGGCCGCAGATGGAAATCTCCGTGGAATTCGTCAGCCCCCAGGAGCTGCGTATTTTCAATAGTGGCCTGAAGCTCGACGAGCTGCCGCGCTCCTGGGCGCATTACTCACTGACCCTGGAGCCGCTCAACCCGCCGGTGCTGGTCACCCAGATCCGCCTGGACAAAGACGAGTGGCTGTACATCGCCTCGCTGTTGCCTGAGCCCTACACGAGCCTGGAAACCGAGCGCTTGCCGCGTCAGCAGATCGGCTTCATCGCGTTGACCACCGCTTTGCTGTTGCTGTTCATCGGTCTGCTCGTGCATTGGCAGAGCCGCCCGCTCAAGCGTCTGGCACGGGCGGCGCGGGAGATGTCCCTGGGCGCCGATGTCGCGCCAGTCACTGAAGGTGGGGGCAGCGAAGTGGCAGAAGTGGGGCGGGCCTTCAACAGCATGCGCGAGCGCATCAGTCGCTACCTGACTGAGCGCGCGCAGCTGTTCAGCGCCGTTTCCCATGACCTGCGCACGCCTATCACGCGTTTGCGCCTGCGGGTCGAACTGCTCGAGGACGAACAGCTACAGGCCAAGTTCAGTCGTGATCTGGACGAGCTCGAACTGCTGGTCAAAGGGGCATTGCAGTGTGTGAAGGACACCGACATCCACGAGAACATCGAGCCGGTGGACCTCAACCAGGTGCTGGAGATACTCGCCGAGCCCTACTTGGGCGACGGCCGCATCACCCTCGAAGGCTGTGCCCTGGCGCCCTACGCGGGCAAGCCCCTGGCCCTGCGTCGGTGCATTGGTAACCTGATCGACAACGCCATCAAGTATGGCGAACGGGCCCATCTGCGCATTCTCGACAGCGCCACGGGGTTTGTCCTGCAGGTGGATGATCAGGGGCCTGGAGTTCCCGAACAGCGCCTTGAGCAGGTCTTCGAACCGCATTTTCGCCTGGCCGGTCAGCAGCAGGGCTACGGCCTGGGGCTGGGCATCGCGCGCAACATCGCCCATAGCCATGGCGGAGAGGTCAGCCTGCTGAACCTGCGTCAGGGTGGCCTGCGGGTCACTCTAAGCCTGCCGCGTAGCACCGATTGAGCGGCGAATGTCACCGCTTTGTGACATTCGCGCATCCCTTCGTTACCTGGCGGCCTTCGACGGCTGTTTAGACTCCAAGGCAAGCGCAAGCACCACGACTTGCCTCGCATAACAACAAGAAAGGTTCTCCACGATGAATGCGATCACTCGCCTAGCCGCTGTCGTTTCCCTCGCCTCATTCATGCCGCTGACCGCCCTTGCTGCTGATGCAAAGGGCTCTGTCGAAGTCCTGCATTGGTGGACCTCCGGCGGTGAGGCCGCCGCCGTCAACACCCTCAAGCAGCAGGTCGAAAAAGACGGTTTCACCTGGAAGGACAACGCCGTGGCCGGTGGCGGCGGTGCTGCGGCCATGACCGTGCTCAAGAGCCGCGCCGTGGCCGGCAACCCACCCGCCGCCGCCCAGATCAAGGGCCCGGATATCCAGGAGTGGGGTGCCTTGGGCCTGCTCGCCGAGCTCGACGAGGTGGCCAAGGCCAACCAATGGGACGCACTGCTACCGGCCAAGCTGACCCCTATCTGGAAGTACGATGATCACTATGTAGCCGTGCCGGTGAACATCCACCGGGTCAACTGGCTGTGGGTGAATCCGGTGGTGTTCGAGAAGGCAGGCGCCAAGGTGCCGCATACGCTCGATGAACTGTTCGTCGCCGCCGACAAGCTCAAGGCCGCAGGCTTCCAGCCACTGGCCCATGGCGGCCAGCCTTGGCAGGACAGCACGGTGTTCGAAAGCCTGGTGCTGAGCATCCTGGGGCCTGAGGGCTACCACAAGGCGTTCGTCGAGCTGGACGAACAGACGCTCACCGGCGACAAGATGGTGCAGACCTTCAAGACCTTGCAGCGCCTTGGCACCTATATGGACGCCAACCGCGCCGGCCGAGACTGGAACATCGCTGCCGCCGACGTCATCAACGGCAAGGCCGGCATGCAGATCATGGGTGACTGGGCCAAGAGCGAATGGACCGCCGCCCACAAGGTGGCCGGCAAGGACTACCAGTGCGTGCCATTCCCCGGCACTCAGGGTAGCTTCACCTACAACATCGACTCCCTGGCGATGTTCAAACTCAAGAACGAGCACGATATCGAGGCCCAGAACGACCTGGCCAAGGTCGCGCTGGAGCCGGCCTTCCAGACCGCCTTCAACCAAGCCAAGGGCTCGCTGCCAGTGCGCCAAGGCATGGACATGACGCCGTTCGATGCCTGCACCCAGCAGTCGCAAAAGGACTTCCAGGAGGCCGAGAAAGGCCAGGGGCTGCAACCTAGCATGGCGCACAACATGGCCTCATCGCTGGCGGTGCAGGGGGCCATCTTCGATGTGGTCACCAACTTCCTCAACGACCCCAAGGCAGACCCTGCCAAGGCGGCCAAGCAGCTGGGCGCGGCGATCAAGGCCGCGCAGTAGCACCGCTGGCGGTCTCTCTGACCTTACTGGCCCCTGTGGAGGCGGATAAACCCGCTTCCACAGGACTCGCGCTAGATGCATGTTCTTCGGTACTTCACATGAACACAGCAACCGCAACCCTGCGGGCCTCCCCCCTGGACGCCCTGCAACGCTGGCTCCCGAAACTGGTGCTGGCGCCTAGCATGCTGATTGTCCTGGTGGGCTTTTACGGCTACATCCTCTGGACCTTCGTGCTCTCCTTCACCAACTCCAGCTTCATGCCCAGCTACAAATGGGCCGGGCTGAGCCAGTACGCCAAACTGCTGGCCAACGACCGCTGGTGGGTCGCTAGCAAGAACCTGCTGGTATTCGGTGGCTTGTTCATCGCCATCAGCCTGGTCGTGGGGGTGCTGTTGGCGGTGTTGCTCGATCAGCGCATCCGCCGCGAAGGCGTCATCCGCACGGTCTACCTGTACCCGATGGCGCTGTCGATGATCGTCACCGGTACCGCCTGGAAGTGGCTGCTCAACCCAGGTCTTGGCCTGGACAAACTGCTGCGGGACTGGGGCTGGGAGGGCTTTCGCTTCGACTGGCTGGTGGACCCGGACCGGGTGGTCTATTGCCTGGTGATCGCTGCGGTGTGGCAGGCCTCAGGCTTTGTCATGGCGCTGTTCCTGGCCGGCCTGCGTGGGGTCGACCCGTCGATCATTCGGGCTGCCCAGGTCGATGGCGCGAGCCTGCCGAGGATCTATTTGCGCATCGTGCTGCCGAGCCTGCGGCCGGTGTTCTTCAGTGCCTTGATGATCCTGGCGCACATCGCCATCAAGAGCTTCGACCTGGTGGCCGCAATGACTGCTGGCGGCCCGGGCTACGCCTCCGACCTGCCGGCGATGTTCATGTACAACTTCACCTTCAGCCGTGGGCAGATGGGCATGGGCTCGGCCAGTGCGATCCTCATGCTCGGCGCCATTCTGGCGATCCTGGTGCCCTACCTGTATTCGGAACTGAGGACCAAGCGCCATGACTAGTCCACGTTGGTTCTCCCCCAGCCGCCTGGCCATCCATGCCACTTTGCTGGCTGCCTGTGCGCTGTACCTGATACCGCTGGTGGTGATGCTGCTGACCAGCTTCAAATCGCCGGAAGACATCCGCGCAGGCAACCTGCTGAGCTGGCCGGAAGTGATCACTGGGATCGGCTGGATCAAGGCCTGGGACACGGTCGGAGGCTACTTCTGGAACTCGGTGAAGATCACCGTGCCAGCCGTGCTGATATCCACCTTGATGGGCGCCTTGAACGGCTATGTACTATCGATGTGGCGCTTCCGGGGTTCGCAGCTGTTCTTCGGCCTGCTGTTGTTCGGTTGCTTCCTGCCGTTTCAGACCGTCTTGCTGCCGGCCTCGTTCACCCTCGGCAAGCTTGGCCTTGCCAGCACCACCACAGGACTGGTGCTGGTGCATATCGTGTACGGGCTGGCCTTCACCACGCTGTTCTTTCGTAATTACTACTGCAGCGTGCCCGAGGCCCTGGTACGTGCGGCGCGGCTGGATGGCGCGGGGTTCTTCACGATCTTCGGGCGGATCCTGCTGCCGATGTCGGTGCCGATCATCATGGTCTGCCTGATCTGGCAGTTCACTCAGATCTGGAACGACTTTCTCTTTGGTGTGGTGTTCGCCAGCGGCGACGCCCAGCCCATCACCGTGGCCCTGAACAACCTGGTCAACACCAGCACCGGGGTCAAGGAATACAACGTCGACATGGCGGCGGCAATGATCGCGGGGCTTCCGACCCTGCTGGTCTATGTGCTGGCCGGCAAATATTTCCTGCGCGGCCTGACCGCCGGCGCGGTCAAGGGGTGACACATGGCACGGCTCGAACTTCGCAACGTCAACAAGCGCTACGGCAGCGGCCTGCCCGATACCCTCAAGGCCATTGACCTGGGTATCGAGTCCGGTGAGTTCCTGATTCTGGTCGGCCCATCAGGGTGTGGAAAGTCGACCTTGATGAACTGCATCGCCGGGCTGGAGGACATCAGTGGCGGCGAAATCCTCGTCGACGGCACCGACATCAGCGGCATGAGCCCCAAGGATCGGGACATCGCCATGGTGTTCCAGTCCTATGCGCTGTACCCGACCATGAACGTGCGCGACAACATCGCCTTCGGGCTGAAGATCCGCAAAATGCCTCAGGCGGCGATCGACGACGAGGTGGCGCGGGTGGCCAAGCTGCTGCAGATCGAACACCTGCTCACGCGCAAGCCAGGCCAGCTTTCCGGCGGCCAGCAGCAGCGGGTGGCCATGGGCCGGGCCCTGGCGCGGCGGCCGAAGATCTACCTGTTCGACGAGCCGTTGTCGAACCTCGACGCCAAGCTGCGGGTTGAGATGCGCACCGAAATCAAGCTGATGCACCAGCGTCTGAAAACCACCACCGTGTACGTCACCCATGACCAGATCGAGGCCATGACCCTGGGTGACAAGGTGGCGGTAATGAAGGACGGCGTCATCCAGCAGTTCGGCACCCCGCAGCAGATCTACAACGACCCGGCCAACCAGTTCGTCGCCAGCTTCATCGGCTCACCGCCAATGAACTTCATCCCGGCGCGCCTGACGAAACAACAAGGGCGTCTGGTGGCGTTGCTCGACAGCGGGCAGGCCCGTTGCGAGTTGCCCGTCGGGCATCTGTCGGACGAACTCGAAGGGTGCGAAGTGGTGCTAGGCATTCGCCCCGAGCAGATCGGCGTGGGCGCGGGCGAGGGCATGCATGGCATCCGCGCCGAGGTGCAGGTGACTGAGCCCACCGGGCCGGACCTGCTGGTGTTCGTCTCCCTCAACCAGGTCAAGGTTTGCTGCCGGCTGGCGCCGGATGTCGCCTGCCGTGTGGGAGACAGCTTGCAGCTGCAGTTCGATCCTTCGCGGGTGCTGCTGTTCGATGCTGCCAGCGGGGAGCGCCTGGGGCAGGTTGCCCCTGCGCCGGTCGCTGGGGGCAATGTGGCGCGTTTCAAAGGGCGCTGAGTCGTCTAAACCATCAATAACAAGAAAAGTGAGGAACAAGGGATGGACCATCGCAAACGCATCAGGACGCTGGGCTCGCTGGCGGTGCTGACCTTTGTCGGCAGTGGTGGGGCACACGCGGCCGAGGCCTTCTCGGCGGATTCGAAATGGATGACCGGGGACTGGGGCGGCACCCGAACCGAGCTATTGGAAAAAGGCTACGACTTCACCCTCGATTATGTCGGCGAGGTGGCCGGCAACCTGCACGGCGGCTACAACGACGACAAGACTGTCCGTTACAGCGACCAGTTCGCCCTGGGCGCGCACCTGGATCTTCAGAAGATCCTTGGCTGGCACGACGCCGAATTCAAGCTGGCAATCACCGAACGAAGTGGTCGCAACCTGTCCAACGACCGCATCAGTGACCCGCGCGCTGGGCAGTTCAGCTCGGTCCAGGAAGTCTGGGGCCGTGGCCAGACCTGGCGGCTGACGCAGATGTGGATCAAGCAGAAGTACTTCGATGGGGCCCTGGATGTGAAATTCGGGCGCTTCGGTGAGGGCGAGGACTTCAACAGCTTCCCCTGCGACTTCCAGAACTTGGCCTTCTGCGGCTCCCAGGTGGGCAACTGGGTGGGCGGTATCTGGTACAACTGGCCGGTCAGCCAGTGGGCGCTGCGGGTCAAGTACAACATCAACCCGGAGTTCTTCGTGCAGGTGGGGGCCTTCGAGCAAAATCCGTCGAACCTTGAGACCGGCAACGGCTTCAAACTCAGCGGCAGCGGCACCAAGGGCGCGATCCTGCCGGTGGAGATGGTCTGGTCGCCCAAGGTCAACGGCCTGCCGGGTGAATACCGCCTGGGCTACTACTACAGCACCGCCAAGGCTGACGATGTCTATGAGGACGTCAACGGCCAGCCCCAGGGCATCACCGGCAATGACTTCAAATCCCACTCCAGCAAGCACGGCTGGTGGGTCGTGGCCCAGCAGCAGGTGACGGCGCACCAGGGTGATGTCAACCGGGGCCTGAGCCTGTTCGCCAATTTCACCGTGCACGACAAGGCTACCAACGTCGTCGACAACTACCAGCAGATAGGCATGGTCTACAAAGGCCCCTTCGATGCCCGGCCCAAGGACGACATTGGCTTTGGCATCGCGCGGATCCATGTCAATGATGACGTCAAGAAGCGCGCCGAGCAGCTCAATGCCAGCAGTGGTATCGACGATTACGACAATCCGGGCTTCGTGCCGCTGCAGCGCACCGAATACAACGCCGAGCTCTACTATGGCTTTCACGTCACCAACTGGCTGACCGTGCGGCCGAACCTGCAGTACATCAAGAGCCCTGGGGGAGTGGATGAGGTCGACAATGCGCTGGTCGCAGGATTGAAGATTCAGTCGTCATTCTGAGAAAAATTGTTGTAAATTTACGCCATCCATTTCCCGGCCACTTCATTTCCACTGGATCTCGGTGGAAATGAAGCCTGCGCCGAGACAGCGCTATCTCAAACAACAAGAGCTTGGAACCATGCCCGAACATCCGCTACATCGCTTCTTTGGCGCGCAGAGGCCCAGGCCGACGTTCGAGTGGGAGCGTTACCAGCAGCGCGATGTGTTGATTATCGATCACCCCCGTTGCCAGGCCGTATTCAGTCGCCAGGGCGCGCAGCTGGTGCATTTTCAGCCTGCCGGCGAACGTCCGTGGCTATGGTGTGCCGAGCAGTGGCCGCTGGCCGGGGCGATCCGAGGTGGCGTGCCGGTTTGCTGGCCATGGTATGGACGTCATCCCAGCGAAGATTTGTGGCCGTCCCATGGTTGGGCGCGCCTGCTCGACTGGAAGCTGGTCGAGAGCCAGGAGGACGAGGAGGGCGTGACCCTTACCTGGCGCCTGCAGCTGTGCGACTGGCAAGTGGACTTGCACGCGCGCTTGGGCAGCGGCATGGAACTGAGCCTGACCACCGAGCACCAGGACAGCGAACCTTGCCAGTTGAGTCATGCGCTGCTGGCTTATTGGCGTATCAGTGACGTGTCTGAGATAGCGCTGTCTGGGCTTGAGGACATCGAAGGCTATGACCGCCTCAACCGCCAGGCGTGCCGCGAGGACGGTGCGCTCAAGGTCAAGGGCGGTTGCCAGAAGGTTTATCCGGGTACGCCCCGGGTGCAGCTGCAGGACCCTGCGTGGGAGCGTGAACTGTGCATCGACAGTGGGGATTCCGACGACACAGTGGTCTGGCACCCGGGCAAGCGCCCGCTGGTGGGTGTCAGCGGCCGCGAGTGTCAGCGGTTTGTCTGCGTCGAGATCGCCAGCGGCAGCGGCGAGGGCTTGAGCCTGGCGCCGGGGCAGCAGGCTCACCTGAGCCTGCAGGCACACCGGCTCAGTTGAGCTCGTCGTCCTCGATCGGGTAACGGCTGGCGTTGAGGCTTTCCTTGATCTTGCGCAGGTGCGGTTGGAAGTCCACGCCGCGGCGCAGGGTCATGCCGGTGGCCAGCACATCGAGCACGGTGAGTTGGATGATCCGCGAGGTCATTGGCATGTAGATGTCGGTGTCCTCCGGCAATGGGATGTGCAGGCTCAGGCTGCAGGCCTTGGCCAGGGGCGAGCCGGCGGCGGTCAGGCCAAGGACGGAGGCGCCGTTTTCACGCGCCACGCGGGCCACCTCCACCAGTTCGCGGGTGCGACCGGTGTAGGAGATGATCACGAACAAATCGCCGGTATGCGCGACCGAGGCCAGCATGCGTTGCATGAGCACGTCGGCATGGGCCGACACCGCCAGGTTGAAGCGGAAGAACTTGTGCTGGGCGTCGAGGGCCACGGGGGCCGAGGCGCCCAGGCCGAAGAAGTGGATTTGCCGAGCCTGGATCATCATGTCCACGGCGCGGCTGACCTGTTGCGGGTCGAGCGCCTGGCAGGCGCTGTCGAGCGATGCGATGGCGCTGCCGAAGATCTTCTGGGTGTAGGCGGCCGGGTCATCGTCGGCCTCCACCGCGCGGCTGACATAAGCGGCGCCGCTGGCCAGGCTCTGGGCCAGCTGGAGCTTGAGTTCGGGGTAGCCACTGACACCGAAGGAGCGGCAGAAACGGTTGACCGTCGGTTCGCTGACCTTGGCGGCCTGGGCAAGCGCGGCGATGCTGAAGCGGGTGGCTTGTTGCGGGTTGAGCAGGATGACTTCGGCGACTTTGCGTTCGGCCTTGTTCAGCTCGTCGAGGCGTCCCTGGATCTGCTCCAGGAGGTTTCTCACGCGGTCCATGGTGTGTCCTTGGGTCGGGAAGACAGCCGGCTGATGGAACAGCGGGCTTTTTGCACGGTGTCTATCGTACTGTCGGCGAGGTTGCCGCACCACTTGTCTGTCACAGTTGTAGGGTGATGTTGTGGTTTTTACTACATTACCCCTTGAAAACCGCGGTTGAAAACGATATTCCTAGGCCAACTTTAGGAAAGAACCAACATCATGGCTGCGATCAGTGTAGAACCTTGCACCTTTGCCCTGTTTGGCGCCCTTGGCGACCTGGCACTGCGCAAGCTGTTTCCCGCGCTTTATCAGCTCGACCGCGCCGGCTTGCTGCACGCCGATTCGCGCCTGCTGGCCCTGGCCCGTGAAGCCGGCGATGGCGAGCAGCACCTAGCGACCATCGAGGCGCACCTGCGCCGCTTCGTGCCGGAGGCGGACATCGAGCCCGGTGCGCTGGGGCGTTTCCTCGCCCGCCTGAGCTACGTGCGCCTGGACTTCCTCCAGGCCGATGGCTACCAGGCGCTGGCCGAACAGGTGGCCGCAGACCTGCCTTTGATCGCCTATTTCGCCACGCCCGCCTCGGTGTACGGCGCGATCTGCGAGAACCTGGACAAAGCCGGCCTGGCCGCCCGTACTCGGGTCGTGCTGGAAAAGCCCATCGGTCACGACTTGGAGTCGTCCCGTCGGGTCAACGATGCCGTGGCGCGGTTCTTCCCGGAAAGTCGGGTCTATCGTATCGATCACTACCTGGGCAAGGAGACGGTGCAGAACCTCATCGCACTGCGTTTTGCCAACAGCCTGTTCGAAACCCAGTGGAACCAGAACTCTATCTCCCACGTGGAAATCACCGTGGCTGAAAAGGTGGGGATCGAAGGGCGCTGGGGCTATTTCGACAAGGCCGGCCAGCTGCGCGACATGATCCAGAACCACCTGTTGCAGCTGCTGTGCCTGATTGCCATGGACCCGCCCAGCGATTTGTCCGCCGACAGCATCCGCAACGAAAAGGTGAAGGTGCTCAAAGCCCTGGCGCCAATCACCGGCGAAGCCCTGAGCACCCGGGTGGTGCGCGGCCAGTACATTGCCGGCTACAGCGATGGTGCACCGGTGCCGGGCTACCTGGAAGAAGACAACGCCAATGCTCAGAGCGACACCGAGACCTTCGTCGCCCTGCGTGCCGACATCCGCAACTGGCGCTGGTCCGGCGTGCCGTTCTACCTGCGTACCGGCAAGCGTATGCCGCAAAAGCTGTCGCAGATCGTCATCCACTTCAAGGAAACGCCGCACTACATCTTCGCCCCCGAGCAGCGTTTGCAGATCGGTAACAAGCTGATCATCCGCCTGCAGCCGGACGAAGGCATTTCTTTGCGGGTCATGACCAAGGAGCAAGGCCTGGACAAAGGCATGCAACTGCGTAGCGGGCCCTTGCAACTGAATTTCTCCGACACCTGGCGCAGCGCGCGCATCCCGGATGCCTATGAGCGTCTGTTGTTGGAAGTGATGCGCGGCAACCAGAACCTGTTCGTGCGCAAAGATGAAATCGAATATGCCTGGACGTGGTGCGATCAGCTGATTGCCGGCTGGAAGAACGCTGGCGACGCACCCAAGCCTTATGCGGCGGGGTCCTGGGGGCCGATGAGCTCCATCGCACTGATCACACGTGATGGGAGGGCGTGGTATGGCGATATCTGAACTGCAACTGCCGGCGAGCGTAACGATGCATTCGCTGGCTGATGGCAAGGCCTTGGCGGCGACATTGGCCCATGATGTGGCCGAGCGCCTGCGCCAGGCCATTGTCGATAAGGGGCAGGCGTGCCTGGTCCTGTCGGGTGGCCGCAGCCCGGTACCCTTCCTGGAGAAGCTCGCAGGCGAAGCGCTGGACTGGTCGAAGGTCACGGTCAGCCTGGCCGACGAGCGCTGGGTACCGGTCGAGCATGCCGACAGCAATGCCGGATTGCTGGTACGTCACCTGTTCAAGGGCCCGGCCGCCAAGGCTCGCTTCGTGGGCTTGTATCACTGTGCCGAGAGTCTCGATGCCGCCGCTGTTCTGGCCGACCAGGCCCTGGCTGCGTTGCCCCCAATCGATGTGCTGGTGCTGGGCATGGGCGATGACGGTCACACGGCCTCGTTGTTCCCGGCCAGCCCCAACCTGCCTGAAAGCCTGGACCTGCGAAGCACGCACCGCTGCCTGCCGATGCTGGCACCGAGTGTGCCGCGCCAGCGCCTGAGCATGACCCGAGCCCTGTTGGCCAGCGCCGGTTTCACCGCGCTGTCCGTGCAAGGCCTGGGCAAACTCGCTACCCTGCGCGCCGCATTAGCGGCCGCTGAACCAACCGAAATGCCGATTCGCGCCTTTCTTCACGACCCCCTGGACATCTACTGGTGCCCATGAGCCAAGGATCCACTCTCATGACCACGCTCGAACGCCAACAGCCTCTGCTCTCGATGGCCGAGAAAGCCGCCCGGATCGACGCGATCTGCGGCAAGGCGCGCATTCTGCCGGTGATCACCATCGCCCGTGAGCAAGACATCCTGCCCCTGGCCGACGCCCTGGCCGCCGGCGGCATCCGTACCCTGGAGGTGACCCTGCGTTCCGAGCATGGCCTCAAGGCCATTCGTGTGCTGCGCGAGCAGCGCCCGGAGCTGTGCGTCGGTGCCGGGACCGTGCTGGACCGCACCATGTTCGCCGCGGTCGAGGCCGCCGGCGCGCAGTTCGTGGTCACCCCAGGGGTGACCCAGGACATCCTCCAGGCCGGCGTCGAAAGCGATATCCCGCTGTTGCCCGGTATTAGCACACCGTCGGAAATCATGATGGGCTATGCCCTGGGCTACCGTCGCTTCAAGCTGTTCCCCGCTGAAATCAGCGGCGGCGTGGCGGCGATCAAGGCCTTCGCCGGCCCGTTCGGCGACATCCGCTTCTGCCCCACCGGTGGCGTCAACCCGGCCAACGTGCGCAACTACATGGCCCAGCCCAACGTGATGTGCGTGGGCGGGACCTGGATGCTCGACAGCAGCTGGATCAAGAACGGCGACTGGGCACGGATCGAGGCCTGCAGCGCCGAGGCGATGGCACTGCTGGACTGAACCTGATTCTGTTGTGTGCTACAACGCTTGCGGGGCGCCGAATTGGCGCCCCTTTTTTTGCCTGCCATGAAGACGATGTGTGAGCGCTGCCCGGGGAGCGGTCCTCAATAGAGGCGCCGCAGGCGTGCCTGCGGTCGGTCCGGTCAGAAGCGGGCGGTGATGTACTGTGGGTCTTCGGATGGGTTGTCGTATCTGCCACCGGGAATAATGCGAGCGTCGAAACCTCGGTCAAGGCTGTAGGCGTCCTTCTTGCCGAAGATCGGCTTGTCGATGTGGCCAGTGGCTCTCTTGCTTTTGCGCGACCTGAGGTATTGCGCACGGCTGACCTGGACGCCCACGGTGTCGGTGAAGGTGGTTAAGCCGTTGCTGCCTAACACCGGCATTGTCACCACCCGCCCCTGAGGGTCGTGCCCTTGGAAGACCAGGAACCATGCCTTGCCGTCTTTACTGCCTCGCTGGCACGTGTCGCCCATCAGGCAGCGTTCGTAACCGGACACCTCGCCCGTGCCGTCGGGAATCACCAGTTGCAGTTTCGACTCGACGAAGTCTGTGAACAACTGCAATTCGCGAAGCGCTTGGCTGGATGCGGCCGGTTGATGGTTGGCTACCAGCGGGCCGGTTGACAGGGCGTACGGCATCAGCCTGGCGCGCATGTCGCTCGACAGCGGCATGGCGTCGATACGGGCCACCAGCTGCGTGTATTGCTCCAGGCGTGCCTGGTAGGCGGCCTGTTCTGCTTTTGACGACCACTGTGGTGCGGGCACGGCCAGGCCGTTGCCGGCGCTGGCAACGCTGGATTTGCTCGGTTGGGAGGGTGCCGGAGATTGGTGCTGCTTGGTCGCCAGCAGCGTGCCGCCGAGCAGGGCGACGCCTACCAGCAACCACGCTGTCAGCGCGCGGCGCAGGAGAAGTCCGGCCAGCAATCGGCGCGGCCAGCTCAGCGCGGGCGCCTCGAACACCAGGCGGCGGGCGAAGAACTCGCGCACGCCTTGTTCGATCAGCGCGTCATCGCAGGCGATGCCCTGGCGTTGATAGTAGCCACGGATGCGTTCGGCGACTTCCTCGCGGCGCCGCGGCAGGTCCAGATGTTCCTGCATCTGGCGTTGCTGAAGGCGTAGCTCGTCGACCAGGGCCATGGCCCCCATCTGTTCGCTGAATGTGCCGTTGCTCATTGCGCGGCTTTGGTCAGCAGGGCGGAGAAGGCGCGCTTGGCGTCTTCCACGGCGGTGGCGATTTCCTGTGCAGCTTTGGTGGACTCTGCACGGTAGGTGTCGGTCAGGCCTTTCATGTCATTCTGGAAGTCCAGGGTGGCCTGGGCCAGGGCGCGTACCGAATCGACGCGGACGGTCGAGCCATAGCTGGCCTTGAGTGCGGCGTCCAGCTGTTGGTTACCCAGTTGGCCAAGGGCTTCGAGCCCCTTGCTGATGCCATCGGTGGTGGCATTGAGCGTGTGGGTGGCCTCGTTCATGCCCTGGTTGGCGGTGAACGAAACGGCCAGGCTGGTCAGCACCACTTCGTTGGTGGAGAAGAACGAAACCATACGTTGGTACTGGCGTTCCTTGACCACGTGGACCTGGCTGATGCGGGCGAAGACCATTTCGGCGGTGTTGTAGCCAACCCTCAGGTCATCGGCAATGTCCTTGATGATCTGGTAGCTCTTGTCTTCGTTTTGCAGCGCACGCACGGCTTCGTCGCGAGCCAGTTCCAGCGCCGCGCGCCGGGCGGGGTCCTGCTGCTCGGCTGCGGTCACCTGGGCGCTGGCCGCATCCAGGGCCTGGGTGCGCGCCTTGAGCGCCTGGGCGGCGATGGCCAGCACCTGCTGGGCCTCGACCTCGGCGGTCTTCATCGCCAGGCGGAAATCCATGTAGGTTTCCAGGATGAGGTTTTCCCGTGCGATCTGGTCGCTGGCGGCCTTGCTCACCTCCAGGTAGTGCTTACGAATGTCGCCAAAACGGCTGGGAATCGAGCCGCGGGCCATGTTCATCCAACCCAGTTTCAGGCGTTCGAGGGTGTCCAGGCGACCATCGTCCATCCACGAGGCCATGTTCGCGGCATCTTCGCGGATCGAGGTGAAGCTTTCGGTGATGTCCAGGTAGCGGTTGGCGATGTCCATCCCCTCGATCTGCTCGCGCACGATCTGGTTGAACAGGGTGGCTTGCTGCAATACAGCGGCGATGGCCGTGACGCGGTCGTTGTCGTAATGCGCGACTTTATCCAGCAGCACTAACACCGGGGCGGGCTGAGCGGCGGGCTGGCCGAAGCTGATACCGAGTTGTTGCAGGCCATTGAGGGCTCGTTCCAGATATTGGCTCATGGGTGTCCTTGCATGAGTTGTGGGGCTGGGGAGAAGGTGTCGCTGACGGTGTGTTCCGGCGCCGTGGCCGGTGCCAGGCGTGCGGCCTTGATCGTATTGATCAGGGAACCCAGCAGCAGCGCGCGATTCATGTAGCTGTCGATCAGTGACGCATAGTCCGGGCGCGGCGTATAGCGCTCGCCTGTGGGCAACAGCAGGTGACAGGTACACCGTACGGGCGCCGTGGACTGGGCGCCGCACGTGCAAGCGAATGGGCTCATGCTGGCGCGCAAGGCGAACTCCAGTGCCTCGGCATGTCGAAGGGCGTCTAGTGCCTCGTTGATCTGCTCGGTGGCGATGTCCAGTCGCTGGCGCAGCGCGAGCAATTCCCGGCGATAGCGCTCGGGCTGGGGCGAGCCGATGGCTGCCCATTGCGCAAGTGCTGCCTCCAGTGACTCGGCCTTGAGTTCGTACTTCAGCCAGCGCAGGGCATCCTGGCCGTCCTCGTCCTCGCAGCGCGCATACCGGAGGGCTTCGAGATAAAGGGGCTCGACTTGGGCCCAGTGATCGATGACCTGGTTGACCAGCGTTTCGATGCGTCGCACTTGCTTGGCCTGGACGGGCTGTTGAGTCAGTGCCTTGCGTAGATCCTCAAGGCGCTGCTCCAGCGCGCCTATGTGTTTGTCATGCTCGGCCAGTTGTGCGGCGCTGTGTTGCTGCATGGCGTTGAGCAGCTGTTCATTGCGCAGGTTCTGGCTGAAATTGCAGTGCTTGGCGAGCCATTCGTCCAGGAACCGGTTCAGTGCGTTGCGTCGATAGGTCGTGCTGGCAAAGCCTTGCTGGCGCAGGTACCGATACATCGGATGGCGGACATAGCTCGCAAGCTTCTGCGTGCACTCCTGGCTGAGCAGTAGGTGGTCGCGCTTCAAGGGTTCGCGTGCGTCTTGAGCCTGTTGCAGTTCGTGCTGGCACTCACGCATCGCGGGGCTCTGGCTGGATTCGCCCAGCGCCTGTTGCAGATCCTGGTCCAGCTTGGCTTGATGTTCGCGCAGCGTCTGGGTCGATACGGCTGCGTCTTGGCTCGCCTGCTTCAGTTGCGCGTAGTACTGGGCTTGCTGCTGCTGACGTTGCTTGAGCACGTGCTGGATCTGGCGGGCTTCGAAGCTGTCATCGGCGATGTCGTACAGATCACTGAGAATGTGTACCTGTAATTGCAGGTGCTCTGTGTGTAGGTGGGCGCAACTGTGCAGGCAGTCGATTAGGCGGCTCAAGTAGTCTTGGCTGTTTTGGTCAGCCAGTGCCATGAGGGTGACGGGAGTCATCAGAAGCAGCGTCCCTGGTCCGTTTGCCGGTGATCGAGTGATGGCGGACGGGTTCACGGGTCGTCATCCTTGATCGAAGCGGTGGAAGATGAAGCGAGTATACCCAGCATTATGGGCAAAGTGATGGCTACCTGCCTTCTGTGTATGGCCGAGCGATCTTGCGCAAAAAAAAGGGCCCGTATCGGCGGATACGGGCCCTTTTCAGGGACGGCTGAGGCTTACGCCGCCTTGGCTGCCTGCTGGCTCAGCGAACGGTTCAGTGCGCTGAACAGCGCCTTGAAGCTGGCGGTGGTGATGTTCTCGTCGATCCCCACACCATGCACCGGACGACCACCGGCCACGCGCAATTCGATATAGGCCGCGGCCTTGGCGTTGGTGCCGGCACCGATGGCGTGTTCGTTGTAGTCCATGATTTCCACGCTGATGGGCAGGCCGGCGACCAGCGCTTCCAGCGCGCCGTTGCCTTTACCGCGCCAGTGCAGGGTGGTTTCGCCTTCGCCGGCGACTTCCACTTCCACGGCGCTGTGGCCGTTCTCTTCCTGCAGACGATGGCTGACCAGCGCATAGGGCGTGTTGGCCTGGAGGTATTCCTTGTGCAGCAGGCTGTAAATCTGCTGAGCAGTCATCTCCAGGCCCAGGCGGTCGGTCTCGCCCTGTACCACCTGGCTGAACTCGATCTGCATGCGACGTGGCAGGCTGATGCCGTACTCCTGCTCGAGCAGGTAGGTGATGCCGCCTTTGCCGGACTGGCTGTTGACGCGGATCACCGCCTCGTAGCTGCGGCCGATGTCGGCCGGGTCGATCGGCAGGTAAGGCACTTCCCAGAGTGCGTCTTCCTTCTGCTTGGCGAAGCCTTTGCGGATGGCGTCCTGGTGCGAGCCGGAGAATGCGGTGTGGACCAGATCGCCCACGTACGGGTGACGTGGGTGCACAGGCAGCTGGTTGCACTCCTCGACGACCTTGCGTACGCCGTCGATGTCGGAGAAGTCCAGTTTGGGGTCGATGCCCTGGGTGTAGAGGTTCAGGGCCAGGGTCACCAGGTCGACGTTGCCGGTACGCTCGCCGTTGCCGAACAGGCAGCCTTCGGCGCGGTCGGCGCCGGCCATCAGGCCCAGTTCGGTGGCTGCGATGCCAGTGCCGCGGTCGTTGTGGGTGTGCAGGCTGATGATCACGCTGTCGCGGCGGTTGACGTTGCGGCAGAACCATTCGATCTGGTCGGCATAGACGTTGGGCGTCGACACTTCGACGGTGGCCGGCAGGTTGAGGATGATCTTGTGTTCAGGGGTCGGGTTCCACACCTCGATCACCGCGTCGCAGACCTCCTTGGCGAACTCCATCTCGGTGGCGCTGAAGGTTTCCGGCGAGTACTGGAACGTCCACTGGGTTTCCGGCTGCTGAGCGGCATACTTGACGAACAGCTTGGCGGCGTTCACCGCGATGTCCTTCACGCCCTGCTTGTCCTGGTTGAAGACAATGCGGCGGAACGACGGCGAAGTGGCGTTGTACAGGTGGACGATGGCTTTCTTGGCGCCACGCAGGGATTCGAAAGTACGCGCGATCAAGTCTTCACGGGCCTGGGTGAGCACCTGGATGGTGGTGTCGTCCGGGATGTGGCCGTCTTCGATCAGGGTGCGCACGAAGTCGAAGTCGGTTTGCGAGGCGGACGGGAACGAGGCTTCGATTTCCTTCACGCCGACCTGCACCAAGGTCTTCCAGAAACGCAGTTTCTTCTCCGAATCCATCGGCTCGATCAGCGACTGGTTGCCGTCACGCAAGTCGGAGCTGCACCAGATCGGCGCCTGGGTGATGGTCTTCGACGGCCAGGTACGGTCCGGCAGATCGATGGTCGGGAAGGCGCGGTATTTCTTCGAAGGGTCTTTGAGCATGGTCATGGAAGCAATCCTTTTATGTGCGGCCGAGATCGGGCCTGCCGAGCGATAACGAGATGAAGAGGCGAGGCGACGCGATCAGCCTGGTAGTCGGGCGCTGACCAGGCAGAGGCTGCGATGTTGTCGGAGCAGGATGAGGGTGCTGAAGGTTTTCATGCCTCAACCCTAACCAGTGACCGGTGGGATGGCAAGCATTCGGAAAAAATTGAGAGGAATGCTTAAAAAAAGCGCTTGTGCGAGATTTTATGGCTGATATCGAACGGCGACTTCGGTATTTTTGCGCGCTATTTTTTGATGGCGCAACTCAAGGGAAAGGTTGTTGGCGGTGTGAGCCTTTTCGCGGGTAAACCCGCCGCCACAGGGTTCTGTGAACGCCTCCAATACAGCGTCGGCCTTGTGGGTGCGGGTTCACTCGCGAAGTCGGTACGCCTGGATCAGGGCTGAAACGCCCCGATGAAAATTGCCGGATCCACCCGCGCGTCGTTGAGACTGACGTTCCAGTGCATATGCGGCCCGGTCGCCCGGCCTGTGGCGCCCACGCGGCCGACCACCTCGCCGCGACGCAGCGTCTGGCCAGGTTTCACATCGATCTTGGACATGTGGCAAAACATGCTGATGAAGCCCTGTCCGTGATCGACGAACACGGTACGGCCATTGAAGAAGTAATCCCCCACCAAGATTACCTTGCCATTGGCCGGGGTCTTGATAGGCGTACCGGCGGGCACGGCGAAGTCCAGGCCGGCATGGGGGTTGCGCTCCTCTCCGTTGAAGAAGCGACGCACGCCGAACTTGCTCGACAGTGGCCCGCTGACCGGTTTGTCGAGGATCAGGTTGCTCGGCAGGGCAGGGCTGAAGCTGCGGTAGGCCTTGAGCTGTTCGGCCAGCTCGCGCTCGATGCGTTTGAGGTCGGCGGGGTCAGGATTGACCTGGCGCTTGTTCTTCAACGTGATGTGTTGCTCGGGGTACTTCTTGCTGCCGACCGTGAAGGGCAGGGTACGCGAACCTTGGGTGAGCACCGCGGTGCCGGGCTTCTGGGTCAGAGGAATGCCGACGATGGCCAGCCAGTTGCCCTGCTCCTGGACCACCAGCACCGGCTTGCCATCGAAGCGTGCGCTGGGTGCCGAGGGGGCAGGGCCCAGGTCGACCACCGCCACGCCTCCGGGCACCGGCTTGTTCAGCTGGCGCGTGATGTAGCTGGCCTGGGCGTGGGTACCGAGCAACAGCAAGAAGAAGGCGAGCAGAGGGGCGAGCAGGCGGGGCATGTGTCAGTCCAGTAGCGAGAGGGTGACCGGAGTCTGGTGGTTGTCCTCGACCCGCACCTTGAGCTCGCCTTCGTTCAGGCGGGCGGTCAGGCGCTGGCCGTTGTGGGTCTGGGCGGCGCTGCGGATGGCCTGGCCGCGCTCGTCGAGCAGAATGCTGTAGCCGCGGGCCAGGGTCGCCAGGGGGCTGACCACGTGCAAGGTCTGCAACTGGGCCTGGAAGCGTTGCCGACGATCCTTGAGCACTTCGCGCATAGCCCGCGGGAGGCGTTCGGCGAGGCTGTCCAGGCGCTGGCCAAGCAGTTTAAGCGCGCGCCCCGGATGTTGCGCGGCCAGGCGGGTGTCCAGACGGCCCAGGCGCTCGTGGCGCTGGTTCATGTTGAGCATGAAGGCGCGGCGCAGGCGCATATCCAGGTCATCCAGGCGCTGTGCCTGTTGGCGCAAGCGCTCGCCGGGGTGGCGCAGGCGGCGGGCCAGGCCATCCAGGCGCAGGTGATCATGAGCCAGGCGGTTTTTCATGCGTAGCAACAGGCGCCGCTGCAGGCTGTCCAGGCGCTGTTGCAGACCGCTGCTGTCCGGCGCCAGCAATTCGGCGGCGGCCGATGGGGTCGGCGCGCGCACATCGGCGACGAAGTCGCTGATCGAGACGTCGGTTTCATGACCCACGGCGCTGACGATGGGCGTCACGCACGCGGCCACGGCGCGGGCGACGTCCTCTTCGTTAAAGCACCACAGGTCCTCCAGCGAACCTCCGCCCCGGGCCAGGATCAATGCATCGAAGCCCATGCTGTCGGCCAGGCGCAGGGCTCGGACGATCTGGGCAATGGCCTCGCGGCCCTGTACTGCGGTGGGAATCAGGTTCAGTTCCACTTGGGGGGCGCGTCGGCCGAACACGCTGATGATGTCGCGGATCACCGCGCCAGTGGGGGAGGTGATGATGCCGATGCGGCGCGGGTGGGCCGGCAGAGGTTGCTTGCGTTCGGCACTGAACAGGCCCTCGGCGCCGAGCTTTTCCTTCAAGGCCTCGAAGGCCAGGCGCAGGGCGCCATCCCCTGCGGGCTCGACCGTGTCGAGAATCAGTTGGTAGTCACCACGCCCCTCGAACAGCGATACCTTGCCGCGCACCCTGACTGCCAGGCCATCGCGCAGGGCCTGGCGTACGCGTACTGCATTCTGCCGAAACAGTGCGCAGCGCACCTGGGCGCCGCTGTCCTTGAGGGTGAAGTACATGTGCCCGGAGGCCGGGCGGGCGAGGTTGGATATCTCGCCTTCCACCCAGACACTGCGGAACACATCCTCGAGCAGCACGCGCGCGCGGCCGTTGAGCTGGCTGACGGTGAGGACCTCGCGGTCCAGGCCGAGTCGTTCGAAGGGGTCTCTGATCATGGCCGGCATCATAAAGGACATCACGCCTGGTTGTCTGTGCTGGCGCTTGAGCCGGACATTGTCGAGACGAACTGGCGCACCAGTTCCCCCGCGTCTCGTCGACACGCCAGGGCCACGGTGCTCGGGCAAGCCTCTTGCAACGGTATGAAACGCACCGAGGCCGGCGCGATGTCGCGCATACAGGCTGGTAACAGCGCCACCCCGAATCCTGCCTGTATCAGCTGCAGTTGCGTGGTCTTGCGAGACACGACCTGGGCGGCGCGTGGAAAGAATCCTGCCTCCATGCACAACGAAGCGGACAGGTAGCTCAAGCCCCCTCGCTGTCGATGAGGGATGGAAATGAAACGCTCATCTCGTAATCGCGCCAGTGCCACCTGGGGGGCGTCGGCCAGTGGATGGTCTGCCGCCACGGCCAAGAGCAATGGCTCGCTGAACAGGGCATGGATCTCCACCTCCTGGTGCTGGCGCAGCACCGGCAGACGCAACAGACCGAGTTCGAGCCGGCCTTCGGCGATATCCTCCAGTTGGGCCTCGGAGGACTGCTGTGCAATCTCCAGGGACACGCCAGGATTGTTGTTCAGGTAGCTGCCCAGGCTCGCCAAGAGCCGGCCGGTCAAGGGGACGGTGCTGGAGTGATTGAGGCGCAGACTGCCGCGCAGGCCCTGGCCGATCTCCTGGGCCAGGCGCTCGGCTTGGTCCAGATCGGCCAGCAGGCGCTGCGCGCGATCGAGAAAGGCCAGGCCAGCCGAGGTCAGCCGAGGCTGGCGGGCAGTTCGCTCGAACAAAGGCGTACCGAGCTGATGTTCCAGCTCCTTGATCTGACGGCTTAGCGCAGACTGGGCGATGTATAGCCGCTCGGCGGCCGCGCTGAAGCTGCCGCTCTGGGCTATTTCAACGAAGTAGCGCAACTGGCGGATGGAAGTCATGACATGCCTTTTCGAGATATCTGAGGGTTAAAAGGCATATTAGTCGGCATGGCTCGTGGCTGGCTAACCTGTCTCGGTGTTTTCAGGAGTCATGCCCATGCTTGCTCAATTGCCGTTTTCAGGTCTCGACTGGCTGCCCATCCTGCTGGGGGTAGGCGTGGCCTACATCGTGTTCGGTATCGCCGGTTTCGGTACGGCGTTGGTGGCGGGGCCGGTGCTGATCCACTTCATGCCATTGTCGCGGATCATTCCGTTGCTGGTGCTGCTGGACTTCGTCGCGGCCTTTGGCAACTGGTTGCCATCGCGCCAGTCGGTGGTGCGTGGCGAACTGCTGCGCTTGCTGCCGTGCATGGCGCTGGGCTGTACCTTGGGCGTGGTCTTTCTGCTACGCCTGAAATCGGACCTTCTGCTGTTGCTGATGGGCCTGTTCGTGACCGGGTATGCGTTGTATAGCCTGGCCGTAAAGGTGCGGCCGGCGCGACTCGCAGGCGCCTGGGCGGTGCCGATGGGCACGGCGGGTGGGCTGTTCGGCGCCTTGTTCGGCAGCGGTGGCCTTCTGTATGCGATCTACCTCAATGCCCGGCTGGATTCAACGGAACAGGCAAGGGCGACCCAGAGTGCGCTCATCAGTTGCAGTACTGTTGTGCGCCTGTCGTTGTTTGTTGCTGCCGGGGTATACGCCGATGCCAGCCTGTTGTTTGTCGCGGCCTGCCTGCTGCCGGTGATGGCTGCCGGGCTGTGGCTGGGGCGGCACCTGTCCTTGAGGCTGTCCCGCGAAGCCTTCGTGCGTGTGGTCACCTGGCTGGTGCTGGGCAGTGGCGTGGCGTTGATCGGTCGCTACCTGGGCGGCTGAGCGGTAGAATCTCGCTATTACCGCAGTCCGCAGGCCCGTTTCGTTCATGAACACCCAGAGCATCATCGTTCCCAAACTCTCCACCGTCCCGGTCCACGAAGCCCGTGCCCGGGCGATCCTGCGCTGGTTGGTGCGCGAGAAGATCGTCGAGGAGCAGCTCAGCACCTGTGGGCGCACCGGCAATCGCATGGGGTACGCCTTGGCCCAGGGCGCACGCAAGGTCGCGTTGCATCCGGAACGACTCCCCTTCGGCGAGCAGATCAACGGCCTGGAGGTGATGCTCAAGCGCTGCATCTATACACCGACCGAGGGCTTTCTCGAAGAAGCGGGTTGCCCTGAGTGTCGGCGCGAAATCGGCGAGCCGCTGTTCGAGAGCCTGGAGGAGTGGATGCCTGGGGTGAGCGACAACTTCACCTGCCCGCTGTGCGGCTTCGAGGACGATATCAACGGCTTTTTGTTCCTGCAGCCGTGCGCCTTTTCCAACCTGGGGTTCATCTTCAACAACTGGGGCGAGGCCGGGTTCACCCAGGCCTTTCTCGACAGCTTCGCCGACTGGTTGGACCAGCCGGTGGCGGTGGTGCAGGTCAACTGCCAGCCATAAGTGGCAAGCGACAGCAAAAGCGCAGACGTGGGTGGAGTGAATCTCGTCGCTTGCCGCTTGTAACTTGGAGCTTGAATTGCATTGAGCGGCGCGCCGTGGATGAGTATAATGGCGCGCTTCCATTTTTCCCGCCCGGGAGCCCCCGCGATGCTGCGTATCAGCCAAGAAGCCCTGACCTTCGACGATATTCTCCTTGTACCTGGCTATTCTGAGGTACTGCCCAATGAAGTCAGTCTCAAGACCCGTTTGACCCGCGGCATCGAGCTGAACATTCCCCTGGTTTCCGCCGCCATGGATACCGTGACCGAAGCGCGCCTGGCCATCGCCATGGCCCAGGAAGGCGGCATCGGCATCATCCACAAGAACATGACCATCGAGCAGCAAGCTGCCGAAGTGCGCAAGGTCAAGAAGTTCGAGGCTGGCGTGGTCAAGGACCCGATCACCATCGACGCCGACGCCACCGTGCGCGACCTGTTCGACCTGACCCGCCTGAACAACATCTCCGGTGTTCCAGTGCTGGAGAACGGCGACCTGGTCGGCATCGTCACCTCCCGTGACGTGCGCTTCGAAAGCCGCCTGGACGCCAAGGTTCGTGAAGTGATGACGCCCAAAGAGCGTCTGGTCACCGTGCGCGAAGGCGCCGACAAGAACGAAGTCCGCGAGCTGCTGCACAAGCACCGCCTGGAAAAAGTCCTGATCGTCGACGACAAGTTCAGCCTCAAGGGCATGATGACCGTCAAGGACATCGAAAAAGCCAAGGCCTACCCGCTGGCCAGCAAGGACGACCAAGGTCGTCTGCGCGTCGGCGCTGCGGTCGGCACCGGCAAGGATACCGGCGAGCGCGTTGCCGCCCTGGTTGCCGCCGGCGTTGACGTGGTGGTGGTCGACACCGCCCACGGCCACAGCAAGGGCGTGATCGATCGCGT
The DNA here is from genome assembly GCF_040822035.1 of Pseudomonas guariconensis. Taxonomy (NCBI): domain Bacteria; kingdom Pseudomonadati; phylum Pseudomonadota; class Gammaproteobacteria; order Pseudomonadales; family Pseudomonadaceae; genus Pseudomonas; species Pseudomonas guariconensis. Next base: position 1,121,608 of record NZ_CP162012.1, read on the forward strand.
TCGCTGGGTCAAAGAGACCTACCCGCAAGTGCAGGTGATCGGCGGTAACATCGCCACCGGCGCCGCTGCCAAAGCCCTGGCCGAAGCCGGCGCTGACGCGGTCAAGGTCGGTATTGGCCCGGGCTCGATCTGCACCACCCGTATCGTCGCCGGTGTCGGTGTGCCGCAGATCAGCGCCATCGCCAACGTCGCCGCCGCACTGGAAGGCACTGGCGTACCGCTGATCGCCGACGGTGGCATCCGCTTCTCCGGTGACCTGTCCAAGGCCATCGTCGCTGGCGCCTCCTGCGTCATGATGGGTTCGATGTTCGCCGGCACCGAAGAGGCGCCGGGTGAGGTCGAGCTGTTCCAGGGCCGTTCCTACAAGGCTTACCGCGGCATGGGCTCGCTGGGCGCCATGGCACAGGCCCAAGGCTCCTCGGACCGTTACTTCCAGGACTCCTCGGCTGGCGCCGAGAAGCTGGTTCCGGAAGGCATCGAAGGCCGTGTGCCGTACAAGGGCGCCCTGGCTGCGATCATCCACCAACTGATGGGTGGCCTGCGTTCTTCCATGGGCTACACCGGCAGCGCGACCATCGAAGAGATGCGCACCAAGCCTGAATTCGTGCGCATCACCGGTGCCGGCATGGCCGAGTCCCATGTGCATGACGTGCAGATCACCAAAGAAGCCCCTAACTACCGCGTAGGCTAAGGCTTCCAGCAATACCTGTTAGCGGGGCTGTCACGACAGCCCCGCGTCGTTTCCGATTTCCACTGACGAGATTGAGTCATGGCCCTCGACATTCACGCTCACCGCATCCTGATCCTCGATTTCGGTTCCCAGTACACCCAGTTGATCGCCCGCCGCGTGCGCGAGATCGGTGTCTACTGCGAACTGCACCCGTTCGACATGGACGATGAAGCGATCCGCGAATTCAACCCACGCGGCATCATCCTCGCTGGCGGCCCCGAGTCGGTCCACGAAGCCAACAGCCCGCGCGCACCGCAAGCGGTCTTCGACCTGAACGTGCCGGTACTGGGCATCTGCTACGGCATGCAGACCATGGCCGAACAGATGGGCGGCAAGGTCGAAGGTTCCGACCTGCGCGAGTTCGGTTACGCCCGTGTTGATGTGGTCGGCAAGAGCCGCCTGCTCGACGGTATCGAAGACCACGTTGATGACGACGGTGTACTGGGTCTGGACGTTTGGATGAGCCACGGCGACAAGGTCACCCAGATGCCGGGCAACTTCCACGTGCTGGCCAGCACCCCGAGCTGCCCGATCGCCGGCATGTTCGACGACGCGCGTGGCTACTACGGCGTGCAGTTCCACCCGGAAGTGACCCACACCAAGCAGGGCGGTCGCATCCTGTCCCGCTTCGTCCAGGACATCTGCGGCTGCGAGGCCCTGTGGACCCCGTCCAACATCGTTGAAGACGCCATCGCCCAGGTCCGTGAGCAAGTCGGCTCGGCCAACGTGCTGCTGGGCCTGTCCGGCGGTGTCGACTCCTCGGTGGTCGCCGCGCTGCTGCACCGCGCCATCGGCGACCAACTGACCTGCGTCTTCGTCGACAACGGCCTGCTGCGCTTGCACGAAGGCGACCAAGTGATGGCCATGTTCAAGGAGAACATGGGCGTCAAGGTGATCCGCGCCGATGCCGAGCAGCAGTTCCTCGACAACCTGGCCGGCGAAACCGACCCGGAGAAGAAGCGCAAGATCATCGGTCGCACCTTCATCGACGTGTTCGATGCCGAAGCCAGCAAGCTGGAGAACATCCAGTTCCTTGCCCAGGGCACCATCTACCCGGACGTGATCGAGTCGGCGGGCGCCAAGAGCGGCAAGGCCCATGTGATCAAGTCGCACCACAACGTTGGCGGCCTGCCGGAAGAAATGAACCTCAAGCTGGTCGAGCCACTGCGCGAGCTGTTCAAGGACGAAGTACGCAAGATCGGCCTGGAACTGGGCCTGCCGTACGACATGGTCTACCGTCACCCGTTCCCGGGCCCAGGCCTGGGCGTGCGTATCCTGGGTGAAGTGAAGAAGGAATACGCCGACCTGCTGCGTCGCGCTGACCATATCTTCATCGAAGAACTGCGCAAGGCCGACTGGTACCACAAGACCAGCCAGGCATTCGTGGTCTTCCAGCCGGTCAAGTCGGTCGGCGTCGTTGGCGATGGCCGTCGCTACGCCTGGGTCGTGGCCCTGCGCGCCGTCGAGACCGTGGACTTCATGACCGCTCGCTGGGCGCACCTGCCATACGAGCTGCTGGAAACCGTCAGCGGCCGTATCATCAACGAGATCGACGGCATCTCCCGCGTCACCTACGACGTGTCGAGCAAGCCGCCAGCGACCATCGAGTGGGAATGACCGGCTTGCCGGAGTAACCCGGCAACTGAAGCGCCAACAAAAAGCCCGCATATCTGCGGGCTTTTTGTTGGGCGCGCCGCAGCGGATGGCGGGTTCTCAGCAGGTGGTAAATAGTTGGATTTTTAAGAATCGACAGACTTCGCATGCTATGGCCTTCATTGCGAAGGGCTGTCGAAATGACCGAGCGAAGCGTTTTCCAGGATTTATACGACGAAGTAACTGCCTCCAGGCAGGAAGCAAGTGGGCCTTTTTTATTGAAGGACTTCGTGAACCAGCAGGCATTGGACTATCCATCGCCGCGCAAATTCGCCCATGACGTGGCCAAGGCCTATGTATTGCAAGCGTTGGCGCTGGATATCGACCCTGATGATCTGTTCATCACGACCTTGTATATCGATGCCTGGGATGAGGGTGATCAACGCGCAAACATCGCATCGTCCATGACCTTGACCGATGCCCTGATGCGTAATTGGCAGCAACAGGGTGATGGCAGCCTCTTTAGTCATCTTGGGACATTGGAGGCGTTCAGGGTCGAGGGCTATCCCACGGTCATCAGCGAGGCGCCTCTGCCGTTGGATAACTGCTTTGCCTATGAGGCGATCTATCGCAAGACCACGCCTCAGCGCTTTTCCAGTGATACGCAAGTCCGCCTGGACCCGAAGCAGTTCAAACATTTCGCCTGGGAGGCCGATCTTCAAGCGAACTATCTGAGGCACTTGGAGAACTTCTGGCGTCTTCATGAGCGCGATTACAACTTGCTGATCAAGGCATCGGTGCTCAGGGCTGCCTTTGTTCAGCATGAAGAAGGTTCGCTGACGCTCAATGACAAGTACATGGTGCTCAGGGCCTTGGGGCTTGAGGTGTCCACCACTTGGGAAACACTGACTTACCAGGCGTTCGAACAAGCGGCGCTCGATCAGCATGTCGTTAGCATTCGCGAGCTCTTGGTTTATCGCTATACGGCGAGCGACATTATTGTCTTCAAGGATGAACAGTCCGGACGCCTGCTGGTTTACATCCCCGGCAATTCTTCGCCGCTGCAGGGTTTTGAGGATATGGCAGCGTTTTGCGACTGGTTCGCCCTGCAGTGCAGATTCACTCAGCGACGCACGGTTCTGGAAGGTCATTTCAAGGCCGAAGACGACCCGGACGGGATATTCGTGTCAGGCCTAAAGACAGCGCTGTTGGGGCTGGGGGCTTTTCCCTCTTGGCATGTGGGCAATTACTCCCGCTGGAATCCGCACGATGAAATTAGCCTCGGCCCCGCTCTACATCCTTGGCCGTTCACACATTTCAAAAACTCTCTGAAAAGCCGTCTGCAGTCCGATGCCGTGCGGCTGATTCGAAGCCGTGCCGCTTACAATCAAGGGGTCGCAGGCGAGGTACTGTCCACCGCATTGACTATCACCAGTATCGTTGCAATGGCGATCCCGGCACTTTGGCTGCCCGTGGCAACGATGTCCGCTGCGCTGATCGGCTTGGGAGCCGATGAGGTCGTCAACGGCACGGTCGAGGATCAGGCGCAAGGCAAGCGCCGCATCTTCTTTGGCATTCTCAACGCTGTGCCAGCCACCTTGGAGCTGGCCAAGGCTGCAGGCGCTGCGGCGCGGGTAGGCGATACGGTCACCCCAGGGGCTGCGGACGAGATAGGGCAGAAGGCAAATACGCTCACCCCCCAGGAAAAACTGGAAAATGCCACTACGGCAGAGCAGCAGGAGCAAGAGATTGCCCGTCAGCGAGAAGAGCGGGCCAATGAATCGGCCGATGAGCGAATGGCCCGTCGCGCGCATGAAGAGACGCAAAGGCAGGCGCGCGCCAACCTCCATGCTCAAACCTTTGACAGTGTGAAAGCGTTCGGTATCGAGCCCGACGGCCTTCGTTCATTGTCACCCCAACTGCGCGATGAACTGGCCAAGTTCGAATACAACGGGCCGCTGGGCGAGGGCGGCAAATGGGTGGTGGATGATTTCGGTGCTGTCTATCAGGAAACCGACGCAGCTTCCGGAGTCCTCACTCGCTACGCTCGGGTACATGCCAAGGTATACCGTGTCGAGCGCATCGAGCGCGCAGGGCAGTACAGAATCGTTTCTCCATACGAGGCCGATATCCAAGGCCCCTATATCAAACGGTTGAAGGGGTTTTATTCCGATATCGATGTCAAACCTGGCCTGCGCGGTGGTGAGAGTTTCATCGAGGTGACAGCGCAGGCTGAGCCGTTGCCGGAGCGTGTCAAACCGGGCATTACCCTGGTTCGTGCACATCCTCCCGTACAGATCGAAGTGCCCTTGGATGGTATCGAGGTGCGCCCGGCGTTCGAAGAAGAACAACAGATAGACACGTATTACGCGATGAACTCCGCCGAGGGCACGCGCGTCACTTTCGATGCCGATATCGGGGGATGGAAATCTTATGATGGAAAGGTCCACTGGCTGAACAATAAGGGTGTCTGGAAGCAAGGCAGTGTGAAGTCGTTTCTTGCGGCTCGGGCATCGCTTCGGTTCGGCGTGCGTTATGAGATCTACACGTTTCCTCGTATTCCGGGCGTCTCGCAGGAGGCCCGTGCGATCAACCGGGAAGTTCACCAGATTTGGCTTGGTGAGCGAGGGCCCAGGGGAGAATTGATTGAAACGATGAAGACGAACATTCGTGCCAATCCTGGCTTGAAGTTCACGCTGCATCTGGACGTCGATAATGCCGCGTTCACGGGTGAACTGGATCGGTTGAAACAGGCGTTCGCCGAGTTTCCCAACATGGTGGTTTCAGAGCTGAGGGACGAGCCGTTTTTCTTCAAGTTTCTTACCGATAATGAAACCGTGGTGCCTTATCGTTACTTTCGCAGTGGCACCGGACAAAATCTGGCGGCCGCTTCGGATATCTTGAGGTATCGCCTGATTCACGAATACGGCGGTCTCTACATGGATTGTGATGACGTCATGGTCGGGGCGTTCGAAGACGCTGAACTCAATGCGGGGCCGGATGATGTATTGACCGGTGGGGCAGTCTCGTCACCAAGAATGGGCTTTTACGGCCCAGGTAACAGCCATTTTGCGAGTCACGCCGGTAATCCGGTCCTGCAGGAGATCCAGCAGGCGGCCTATCGTCGTTGGATCAATGAGATCGACGCACTGCGGGAGCTGGAAAGTTCCCGCGGGCTAAACGCTGACGGGACCAATCCCTATATGCGCAAGATCTTTGCAATCAGTGGTCCTCAGATGTTCCTCGACACACTTAAGCGCGTACGTCCAGATTACGCGGACCTGCTTGACGATGTGTTGAAGCCCAAGGCGGGGATGCGTTCTCTGGCGTATCTCGAATTTCGAGATGCTGCCGTTGATTTCTATGCCCCCTTTGGGCGGCGGTTGAAAATCCGGGCAGGAGCGGAGAATTCCTGGAGTGCGACGGTGGGACAGGCGGGCAATTGATAGCGAGGCGCGTAGAGGGTTATGGGGAGTCAGGCCTTCTGCGCGCTCCCGCTGCGACAAGGTGATCCAGTCGCCCGCTCAATACTTCACTTAATCTTTCGCAAATGCAGGTGTATCGTATTCGCCCTTCATTGCCAGCACTGCTGGCAGACTGATTGCGCAGAAACGAGGTACCCGCACCGATGTCCTTTACCCGTCGACAAATGCTCAAGGGCCTGACCGGCCTTGCCGTGGTTGGCTTGGGCGCCGGAGGCGCGGCGCGTTACTGGTTGGGCAAAGTCGAGGACGAGAACGCCGGGCACGATTATGAACTGATCGCTGCTCCGCTGGACGTGGAGCTGGTGCCGGGGTTCAAAACCCAGGCCTGGGCCTTTGGCCCCTCGGCGCCAGGTACTGAACTGCGTGTCCGTCAGGGCACCTGGTTGCGGGTGCGCTTCATCAATCACCTGCCCGTGGAAACGACCATCCATTGGCATGGCATCCGTCTGCCGCTGGAAATGGACGGGGTGCCCTACGTTTCGCAATTGCCAGTCAAGCCGGGCGAGTTCTTCGACTACAAGTTCCGTGTGCCCGATGCTGGCAGCTACTGGTACCACCCCCACGTCAGCAGTTCCGAAGAGCTGGGGCGTGGCCTGGTCGGTCCGTTGATCGTCGAGGAGCGCGAGCCTACCGGTTTCCTGCATGAGCGGACCTTGAGCCTGAAGAACTGGCACGTGGACGAACAGGGGGGCTGGCTGCCGTTCAGTATCCCTCGCGAAGCCGCGCGCAACGGTACGGCTGGGCGCCTGATCACCATCAACGGCCAGGCGGACGCGGTCACCGAGCTGCCGGCAGGCCAGGTGGTGCGGGTGCGTCTGTTGAACCTGGACAACACCTGGACCTACCGCATCAACCTCAAGGGCAACTGCGAGGCGCGGGTGTACGCGCTCGATGGCAATCCCGTCACTCCGCGCGTATTGGAAGAGGATTACTGGCTCGGCCCAGGCATGCGCATTTGCCTGGCGATCCGCATCCCCGAGGCAGGCGAGGAGATTTCTCTGCGTGACGGCTTCGTGCGCTTGGGGACCCTGCGTTCGGTGGCCAGCGACCAGGCGCCGGGGGATTGGCCCAAGGCGCTACCGGCCAACCCGATCGCCGAGCCGGACTTGGAGAATGCGCAAAAGCTCAACTTCAATTTCGAATGGGCCGGCAAGGTGTCGGTGGATACCGACAACGGTCGTCCACCGAGCTTGTGGCAGATCAACGGTCAGGCCTGGGACATCACCGACAAGACCTGCGCCGATCGCCCGATCGCCACGCTAAAGAAGGGCAAGAGTTACATCTTCGAATTGAAAAACATGACCCAGTACCAGCATCCCATTCATTTGCATGGCATGAGTTTCAAGGTAATTGCGTCCAATCGCCGCAAGATCGTCGAACCTTGGTTCACCGATACCTATTTGCTGGGCAAGAACGAGCGCGCCCAGGTAGCGCTGGTGGCTGATAACCCTGGTACCTGGATGTTCCATTGCCATGTGATCGACCACATGGAAACCGGCCTTATGGCCGCGATAGCGGTGGTCTGATGCGTCCGCAGATCATCGATCGCAGCCGCGATCAGGAATTCATGCAATTAGCCCTGGAACTCGCCGCACAGGGGGCGGCCATGGGCGAGGTGCCGGTTGGCGCGGTGCTGGTGCAGCATGGCCAGGTCATCGGACAGGGCTTCAACCGTCCTATCACCGACAGCGATCCCAGTGCGCACGCCGAGATGGTAGCTATCCGTGCGGCCGCGCAGGCCGCCAGCAACTACCGACTGCCCGGCAGTACGCTGTACGTGACACTGGAGCCGTGCAGCATGTGCGCCGGGCTGATCGTGCATTCGCGCATTGCGCGGGTGGTTTATGGCGCGTTGGAGCCCAAGGCCGGGATCGTGCAGAGCCAGGGGCAGTTCTTCACCCAGGGCTTTTTGAATCATCGGGTGATGTTCGAGGGAGGGGTATTGGCCGAGGCGTGCGGGCAGATTCTGAGCGATTTCTTCAAGGCACGGCGGGCCAAGTGCTAGCAACGCCTGTGCGTCACATCGGCGAGGGCTGTTCGGCCGGCTTGTCCTTGTTGACCCCCGGCACGTGCAGGTTGCCTTCGGCCACCTGCCCCTCGAGCTGCGGCTGGGTCACCCAGGTAAGGATGTCGTAGTAACGGCGGATGTTGGCCACGAAGTGCACCGGTTCGCCACCGCGGGCATAGCCGTAGCGGGTCTTGCGGTACCACTGCTTCTGCGACAGGCGCGGCAGCATTTTCTTCACGTCCAGCCACTTGTTCGGATTCAGGCCTTCTCGTTTGGCTAGCATGCGTGCGTCTTCCAGGTGGCCGCTGCCGACGTTGTAGGCGGCCAGGGCGAACCAGGTGCGATCCGGTTCCTTGATGCTCTCGTCGAGCTGGTCCTTGACGAGCATGAAATATTTGGCGCCGCCCTGGATGCTCTGTTTCGGGTCCAGGCGATTGGACACGCCCATGGCCTGGGCGGTGCGTTGGGTCAGCATCATCAAGCCGCGCACGCCGGTCTTGGAGGTAACCTCCGGCTGCCACATCGATTCCTGGTAACCGATCGCAGCCAGCAGGCGCCAGTCCACCTGCTCGGCCTTGGCGGTGGTGCGAAAATGCTTCTCGTACTTGGGCAAGCGCTGCTGCAAGTGTTGAGCGAAGGTGTAGGCCCCGACATAGCCGAGCACGTCGACATGGCCGTAGTAGCGATCCTTCAGGCGCTGAAGGGTGCCGTTCTTCTGCGACTTGTCGAGAAACTCGTTGACCTCGTTGAGCAGGCTGTTGTCTTCGCCGGCGGCAACCGCCCAGCGTTGATCGCGGGAATCCCCCAGGTCGAAGGCCACTCGGACGTTGGGGAAGTAGACTTGGTTCATGGCCAGTTCGTTGGAATCCACCAAGGTCAGGTCGATCTGGCCTTCATCGACCATGCGCAGTAGATCAACGACCTCGACCGCGTCGGACTCTTCGTATACCAGGGCAGGATTCTGCTTTTTCAGTTCGGCCAGTTGATCGGCGTGGCTGCTGCCCTTGAGCACCATGATCTTCTTGCCGATGAGCCCCTTGACGTTGGTGGGGCGTGAGCGGCCGTTGCGGTAGATGACCTGCGGGGTCACCTCAAGGTAAGGGTGGGAGAACCTTGCCTGGGCCGTGCGTTTTTCGCTGCTGACCAGTCCGGCGGCGGCCAGCACCGGGCCGGAGGGCTTGCCCAGCTGGTCGAACAGTTCATCGAGGCTGTCGGCGGTCTCGATCTCGAGTTTCACGCCCAGTTCGTCGGCAAAACGCTTGACCAGTTCGTACTCGAAACCGGTTTCACCGTTGCGGTCCTGGAAATAGGTGGCGGGGCTGTTGCGAGTTATCACGCGCAGCACGCCGTCCTCCTTGACGCGCTCGAGGGTGCTGGGTTTTTCAACACAGGCACCGAGCAGCAGGAAGAGTCCGGTTGCGAAGAGCCATCTGGCGCAGCGCTGGCGCAAAGCAGTGAGGGCGAACATAGGTTGCAGTATACGCAAAGGACCGGTCCCGCCATATCTCGACAATGGTTGGCAGGTCTGCTAGCTGATTCAGGCGGCAAGCGATAAGCGAAAAGCGGACCGTGGCGGCCTGCATTTTCTTTGCGCTTGAGGCTTGCCGCTTGAAGCGATATTTCTGACCCCGAAGTCCGGTTCCGCCGCCCGGCAGCATTGGCTTAGAGCGGGTGCCGAAAGTCTGCGAATTAGGCTAGAATGCACGGCCTCTAAGCACACCCCTTCCTGAGGCTGTCCCGACGATGTTGATCCTGCGCGGCGCTCCTGCCCTTTCTGCCTTCCGCCACGGTAAGTTACTCGAGCAACTGAGCCAGAAAGTCCCCGCTGTTACTGGTTTGTATGCCGAATTCGCCCACTTCGCCGATGTCGATGGCGAGCTGACCGCCGACCAGCAGCAGGTGCTGGGGCGTCTGCTCAAGTACGGTCCGAGCGTTCCGGTCCAGGAGCCGGCCGGTCGCCTGTTCCTGGTGGTCCCGCGCTTGGGCACCATCTCGCCCTGGGCCAGCAAGGCCAGTGACATCGCCCATAACTGCGGCCTGCAGAGCATCCAGCGCCTGGAGCGCGGTATCGCCTACTACGTCGCCGGGGAGCTGTCCGATGCCGACGTCGCGCTGATCGCCGCCGAGCTGCACGACCGCATGACCCAGCGCGTGCTGGCCCGTCTGGAGGACGCAGCGGACCTGTTCAGCCACGCCCAGCCCAAGCCGATGACCTCCGTGGACATTCTCGGCGGTGGCCGTGCCGCACTGGCCCAGGCCAACGTCGACCTGGGCCTGGCCCTGGCCGAAGACGAGATCGACTACCTGGTCAATGCCTTCCAGGGCCTCAAGCGCAACCCGAACGACATCGAGCTGATGATGTTCGCCCAGGCCAACTCCGAACACTGCCGCCACAAGATCTTCAACGCCAGTTGGGACATCGACGGCCAGGCTCAGGAAAAGAGCCTGTTCGGCATGATCAAGAACACCTACCAGATGCACAGCGAAGGCGTGCTGTCCGCGTACAAGGACAACGCCTCGGTCATCGTCGGCCACGTGGCGGGCCGCTTCTTCCCGAATCCTGAAACCCGCCAGTACGGCGCGGTCCAGGAGCCGGTGCATATCCTGATGAAGGTCGAGACCCACAACCACCCGACCGCCATCGCCCCGTTCTCCGGCGCCTCCACCGGCTCCGGCGGCGAGATCCGCGACGAAGGCGCCACCGGTCGTGGGGCCAAGCCCAAGGCCGGCCTGACCGGCTTCACCGTTTCCAACCTGCGCATCCCTGGCTTCGAACAGCCGTGGGAGCAGGCCTATGGCAAGCCGGGCCGTATCGTCGACGCTCTCGACATCATGGTCGAAGGCCCCCTGGGCGGCGCCGCATTCAACAACGAGTTCGGCCGTCCGGCCCTGACCGGCTACTTCCGTACCTTCGAGCAGGCCATCGACACCCCGCGCGGTGAAGAAGTGCGCGGCTACCACAAGCCGATCATGCTCGCCGGCGGTATGGGCAACATCCGTGAAGACCACGTGCAGAAGGGCGAAATCACTGTCGGCGCCAAGCTGATCGTGCTCGGCGGCCCGGCCATGCTGATCGGCCTGGGTGGCGGCGCGGCTTCGTCGGTTGCCACCGGCGCCAGCTCCGCCGACCTGGACTTCGCCTCGGTACAGCGCGAAAACCCGGAAATGGAACGCCGTTGCCAGGAGGTCATCGACCGCTGCTGGCAACTGGGCGACAAGAACCCGATCGCCTTCATCCATGACGTCGGCGCCGGTGGTATTTCCAACGCCTTCCCTGAACTGGTCAACGACGGTGGTCGCGGTGGGCGTTTCGAACTGCGCAACGTGCCCAACGACGAGCCGGGCATGGCCCCGCACGAGATCTGGAGCAACGAGTCCCAGGAACGTTACGTGCTTGCGGTCAGCGCCGAGGACTTCGAGCGCTTCAAGGCCATCTGCGAGCGCGAGCGCTGCCCGTTCGCCGTGGTCGGCGAAGCCACCGAGGAGAAACACCTCACCGTCACCGACAGCCATTTCGACAACACCCCGGTGGACATGCCGCTGGATGTGCTGCTCGGCAAGCCGCCGCGCATGCACCGCTCGGTCACCCGTGAAGCCGAGCTGGGCGATGACTTCGACCCGAGCACGCTGGACCTGGACAACGCCGTCGAGCGCGTCCTGCACCACCCGGCCGTTGCCAGCAAGAGCTTCCTGATCACCATCGGCGACCGCACCATCACCGGCCTGGTCGCCCGCGATCAGATGGTCGGCCCGTGGCAGGTCCCGGTGGCCGACTGCGCCGTCACCGCCACCAGCTTCGACGTCTACACCGGCGAAGCCATGGCCATGGGCGAGCGCACCCCGCTGGCCCTGCTCGATGCCCCAGCCTCTGGCCGTATGGCCATCGGCGAAGTACTGACCAACCTGGCCGGTGCCCGTATCGAGAAACTCTCCGACATCAAACTGTCGGCCAACTGGATGTCCGCGGCTGGGCACCCGGGTGAAGACGCCCGCCTGTACGACACCGTCAAGGCCGTCGGCATGGAGCTGTGCCCTGAACTGGGCCTTACCATTCCGGTGGGCAAGGACTCCATGTCGATGAAGACCAAATGGAGCGAGGACGGCGTCGAGAAGAGCGTCACCGCACCGATGTCGCTGATCGTCAGCGGCTTCGCACCGGTGGTCGACATCCGTGACACCCTGACGCCGCAACTGCGCATGGACAAGGGCGAGACCGACCTGATCCTGATCGACCTGGGCCGCGGCAAGAACCGCATGGGCGCCTCGATCCTGGCCCAGACCTTCGGCAAGCTCGGCGCCCAGGCACCGGACGTCGACGACCCAGAGGATCTTAAGGCCTTCTTCGCAGTGGTTCAGGGCCTGAACGCCGACGGCCACCTGCTGGCCTACCACGACCGTTCCGACGGCGGCCTGCTGACCACCGTGCTGGAGATGGCCTTCGCTGGCCACTGCGGTCTGGACCTGCAACTCGATCCGCTGACCGACAGCAAAGGCGACGTACCGGCCATTCTCTTCAACGAAGAGCTGGGCGCGGTCATCCAGGTTCGCCAGGACGCCACCCCGGACGTGCTGGCACAGTTCAGCGCCGCTGGCCTGGGCGACTGCGTCGCGGTGATCGGTAAGCCGGTCAACAACGGCGAAGTGTCCATCAGCCTCAATGGCGAAGTGCTGTTCGACGACCAGCGTCGTCTGCTGCAGCGCCAGTGGGCCGAGACCAGCTACCAGATCCAGCGCCTGCGTGACAACGCCGATTGCGCCGACCAGGAATACGACGTCCTGCTGGAAGAAGAAAACCCAGGCCTGTCGGTCAAGCTGGGCTTCGACGTCAACGACGACATCGCAGCGCCGTACATCAAGAAGGGCGTGCGCCCGCAAGTGGCCATCCTGCGCGAGCAGGGCGTCAACGGCCAGGTCGAGATGGCTGCTGCCTTCGACCGCGCAGGCTTTGCCGCCATCGATGTGCACATGAGCGACATTCTCGCCGGTCGTGTCGACTTCGCCGAGTTCAAGGGCCTGGTGGCCTGCGGTGGCTTCTCCTACGGTGACGTGTTGGGCGCCGGTGAAGGCTGGGCCAAGTCGGCGCTGTTCAACAGCCGTGCCCGTGAAGCCTTCCAGGCGTTCTTCGAGCGTAACGACAGCTTCGCCCTGGGCGTGTGCAATGGTTGCCAGATGATGTCCAACCTGCACGAACTCATCCCGGGCACCGAGTACTGGCCGCACTTCGTGCGCAACCGTTCGGAGCAGTTCGAGGCGCGGGTGGCGATGGTCGAGGTGCAGAAGTCCAACTCGATCTTCCTGCAGGGCATGGCCGGTTCGCACATGCCGATCGCCATCGCCCACGGTGAAGGCCATGCCGAGTTCGCCAGCGAGGAAGCCCTGTTGGAAGCGGACCTGTCCGGTTGCGTGGCCCTGCGCTTTGTCGACAACCACGGCAAGGTCACCGAGGCCTACCCGGCCAACCCGAACGGCTCGCCGCGCGGCATCACCGGCCTCACCAGCCGCGACGGTCGCGTGACCATCATGATGCCGCACCCTGAGCGTGTATTCCGTGCCGTGCAGAACTCCTGGCGTCCGGACGAGTGGCAGGAAGACGGCGCCTGGATGCGCATGTTCCGCAATGCGCGCGTCTGGGTGAACTAAACGTGTACAAGCTCGCCTTCTTCGTGCCGCCGAGCCATGTGGAAGTGGTCAAGGCCGCTGTGTTCGCCGCAGGCGGCGGACGCATCGGCGACTATGACCACTGTGCCTGGCAGACGCAGGGCCTGGGCCAGTTCCGCCCGTTGGACGGCAGCCAGCCGTACCTCGGGCAGACCGGTCAGGTCGAGCAGGTGGAGGAGTGGAAGGTCGAGCTGGTGGTGGCGGATGAGTTGATCGCCCAAGTCGTCGCCGCGCTCAAGGCGAGCCACCCGTACGAGACGCCAGCCTACGAGGTCTGGCGGCTCGCCGAGTTCTGATCCCGTTCGTGTGATATCCCAGGGGCCGCTATGCAGCCCATCGCAGCGCGCTCGACGCTTGCGATGGGACGCGTAGCGGCCCTTTCTACAGGCATCAGCCGATGCCGATCTCTCCTCCATCCTTGCGTTGAATCACCACGGTCGACGACCGAGGCCGCACGCGGCTGCCCGTGGGGGTGGCGTCGGTAGCGATGTCGCTGCGGGGCCAGTTGGCCGGATGCTGGATGTTGACGAACAACGTCTTGTTGTCGGGAGTGAAGGTGATGCCAGTCACTTCGCAGCCGTTCGGCCCGACGAAGAAGCGGCGCAAGTCTGCCTGGTTGCGGGCATCGATCGGCACTTGCCTGCCGTTTGCGTCCACCAGATCGGTGGGGATCACCGCGAGCAACTGGTCGTTGGTATAGCGGGTCACGCTCGATTCGCTGTTGTCGGTCTCGAACCACAGCACACCGCGGCTATCGAAACTCATTCCATCGGGGCTGGCGAACTGGTTCAGTTCGGTCAGGCCCGAACGATTGATGTCGGCACCGCCATCGGCATTGGCGCCAAAGACGAAGATGTCCCAGGTGAAGCTGCGCTGATCGTCGCTGTCGTGCCAACGGATGATGTGGCCGTGGCGGTTCGGGCCGCGTGGGTTGGCCGCATCGACCGTGGCCGGTGTGCGTTCGCTGTTGTTGGTCAGGGTGACATAGACGTCACCATTGAGGGGATTGACCGCCGTCCACTCCGGGCGGTCCATGGGCGTTGCGCCCACGGCATCGCCAGCACCCCGGGTATTGAGAATGATCCCGGCCAGGTCGCCGTACAGCGCACCCAAGGTGCTGCCGCCGGTGGTGGCTGTGCCGGGGGCGAGCAACAGCCAGTGGCCGGTGCCGTCGGCATCGAAGCGCGCCACGTAGAGCTTGCCGTGGTCCAGGTACTTGGCGCCGGTGGCCAGTCGATCGCTCGGGTTGGCGTCGGCAGGGTCCCAGACAGCGTCAGAGACGAACTTGTACAGGTATTCATTGTTGGAGTCGTCGCCCATGTACCAGACCAGCGGCTTGCCGGCTACCGCCAGGCCAGGACAGCAGCCCTCGTGGCGGAACCGGCCCAGCGCGGTGCGTTTTACGGCGCGCGTGCGGGCGTCGTACGGGTCGATCTCGACGATGTAGCCGTAAGTGCTGGCTTCGTTGCGGTAGTCCTCGGTGGCACTGGCGCCGCGAGGGGTGATGTCGAAGCGGGCGAACTCGTCGTTGGCTTCGCTGCGGTCACCTGCGGCGCTCTCCCAGCCGTACTGGCCGCTCGAGGTGGCCACGCCGATGCGCACTTGGTCGGCAGGGCGGGTGCCCTTGTTGACGAAGATGCCGGGCCAGTTCTCCTCGCACGTGAGGTAAGTGCCCCAGGGTGTATAGCCGTTACCGCAGTTGTTGTTGGTGCCACGGCACTGGGTGCCGGTGGGCGAGAATCGGGTCTTGACGTGCTCGCTGCCGCGCAGAGGGCCGGCGATCTCCATCAGCGAGGCGGTGGTGAAGCGGCGGTTGAGCGGGTCATTGTCGACCACCTGCCAGCGCCCGTTGAGTTTGCGCAGGCGAACCACGCCGGCGCCGTGGGCGTTGATTTCCTTGCGCACTTCTTCGGCCGGGCGCTTGCCATTGGCAGAGGTGGTCGGGCCGTTCGGGTGCAGCGCGGCAGGGTCGATGTATTCGAAGTTGATTGCCAGCAGGCCATCGTCGGAACTGCCACCGATGGGAAAGAAGTGCATGCCGTCGTGGTGCATGCCCATGGCGTTGGCCTGATCTGTGGATGTGTTACTGCCGTCGGCTTTCCAGGGGCTGGCCTTGCTGTTCAACGGTGTGCCCCAGGGCGCCAGTACATAGGCGCTGTAGCCGGCGGCCACGGCGCAGCCATCGGTACGCGAGCCGGGGATCGACTGGAACCCCAGTCTGGGCCTGGGAGTGGCGGGACGGGCCGGAGCGGGCGTGCCTTGGTTGGCGCCACTGCCCAGGCAGCCGGTCAGGCCTGCCCCTGCGATCAGCGCGATGGCCGCCCCCAAGCTGCCGCGCATGACGCTGCGCCGGCTCAGGTAGGCATCCATGACACTGGCCATGGGCAGGTTGCCGCTGGAGTTGCGATCAAGGTTATCGCCGCTTTCTCGACTCATCAGGGTGTCCTTGCGTTGCTGAGTGGAAGGAAGACCGCGACTTTGAACGCAAAGTATGACGATTTTTTGGCAAAACCATGAAAGGGTCGCCGAAACCCGTTCGTCACGGCCAGGATTGGTTTTCAAGATGTGTGATGGATGGCCTTGCCCTCGAAAACGAGCAGGCATGCCTGCTCGTGCCACGGTTGGCCTAGCGGCGCTTCTGCTCGATGTGCGAGGCCCATTGCTCCGTGCGGTTGTGTCCACTGGTGCGTACCAGGCCCAGATCCAGTGGGTTGTCGCCCTCGGCCGCGCCTTTGTCCTTGGCCAGCTCGGCGATGGCTGTCCCCAGGTCGACCGGCGAGTTGGACGCGTCGATCGAGACATCTCGACGGTAGTCGGTGCCCGAGAGGGTTTGGCGGGTGACGGAGGCTGCATCCAGCTCGACAGAGCCGTTTGCCGACAGCAAGCGCGCACCCACCAGCTTCGCATCGCCACCGATCTTGAGGGCGATGCCGTCGGTGCCCTTGAAGGTGGCTTGATGGGCCACGGTGTCGCGCTGTTGATGGGACAGGTCCAGCTTGAAGGTAGGGGACAAGCCGGGCTCGGCCTGGCTCAGGGCGGAGCTGGTCTTATTGCCGACTTTGCCTGATGCCGGGCCCGCCAGGGCTTTGGCCGCGTTGGTATAGCTTTGTGGGTTCTTCTCTTGGCTCAAGCGCGCATCTACCCCGACGGTCAGGGTATCGATGCGGTCCTTGCGACTGGCCAGCAACAGGTCGCCGCCAACCGAACCCTGGATACGTCCGGCTCCCAGGCTGGTACCTTCGAAGCGGGCATCGCCCTGGGTGTACAGGTTGATGTGGTCTGCGCGTAGGGTGTTGGCATTCCAGGTCTGGTTGTCGCGTTTATCGAGGTCGAGCTTGATCCGGCCATACAGGCCGCGGCTGTCGAGTTCGCCTCGGCTGAGGGGCAGGCCGGCGCCGCCGGTGATGTCCAGGTTACTGCGCTTGTCCTGGTTGCCTGAAGCCTCTAGCAGCAGGCCGCCATTGGGCGTCTGCAGATCGAGCCGCGTGGCCGAGACCTGCAGACCTTGCGCGTGCAGGGCGACGTCCTCGCGGGCGCGGCTGCTCATGTGCACTTCTGCGCGAGTGTCGATGCGCGCGTCGACCGCTTGGTTGGCGTCTTCATCCAGTTTTGCATGGGTGAAGTGGCCGCCCAGGGCGCCCCCCTTGCTGTTACCCGTCTTGGCGGCCAGTTCCAGGCCTCCACCGATCTTGCCGCCACTGGCCGTTTGGGTATTGCGGGCGGCCTTGATCTGCAGCAAGCCATCGCTGTCCAGGCGGACCTCGCCTGTGGGCGCCTCCCGGCTGCCGATACGGGTGCCTTCGAGCAGCAGGTCGCCGCCGCTTTTGAGGATGACGTCGCCTTTGGCGTCGATCTGCGCGACGTGGGCGTTACCCGATTGGCGTTGCTCGCGCTCGCGGTCAAGATAGCCACGCCCCTCAAGGCCTGTGCTGCCGGGGCGATTGCCGCCCTTGAGCCAGGCGTTGCCGGTGAGCTGGAGCGATTGCTTGGATGTGCTGTCGGTGGCGGCGGCAAAGGTCAAGCTGCCGGTACTCTGGGCGCTGAAGGCGCCGTTGCCTGCATCGACCCGCGTGCCTTCATAGAGGCCCGGGCCTGCGAGCTGGATCTGGACGCCTTGTTGGCCGAACAGCCCGCCAGGGCGTGCGGTGAGCTGGGTTTGCGTTTTATCCACAGAGCCTCCCTTACCTGCGCCGCGGCCATTGATGTCCTGCCCGGTACTGGTGTCCACGCGTAGGTCGCCCCCGGCATCCAGGCGCTGGAGGGTGTCGGACTGGGAATCGCTGGCCGCTTTCAGTTGATGGCGCCCGGCGTCGATCTTCAGCGTGCCGGCAGTGGCTCGCCATTGAGTGCCTTGGTCCTCGATCCGGTCGGCCTTGACCTGGAGAGAGGCACCGGTGAATTCGCTGACCTGTGCATAGCCTCGTCGCTGGTTTTCCAGGCGCTTGATGTGCTCGACAGTCAGGTCGCCGCCGATGCTGGGGGCGGCCAGGGCATCCTCGACCGAGGCTTGTTGGAAGCGCGCAGCCTCCTCGCCTTGGACCAGGCGCTCGATGGGCCGGGTCAGGTCGCGGTATTCCAAGCTGGCGCCAAGGCCGGCGCGCCAGTCGGTGGCATCCTGCTTGCGCTCTTTGAGGTCTTCAACGGCCCGGTTGTCGATCTGCCCTGCGTTGACCTGCAAGGTCCCGCCTGCCTCCACCCGGGCCGCGTCGCTGGCAAGGTATGCGGTAGAGAGCGTCAGATCGCCCTTGGCCAGCAGTTCGCTGCGCACGGCCGTGCTGTCGTTTTCGACGGTGGTGTTCTGGCGACGCTGGCCTGTCGTGGCGCTGCCCAGCCGGTCGATGCCACCCGAGACTGTGAGGCCTCCTTCGCTGCGGGTCTTTTCGGTGGTCGATCGGACGGAATCGTGCGTTGCGCCGAGGGAGATTCTCGCGCCCTGGGCGGTGAGCGTGCCGGCGGTGGCCTGGGCCCTGGAGCCATCGACCTTTAGGTGAGCGCCGCTGTCGAGGCTTACCGTTGCCCCTTTGAGTTCACTGGGTGTCTGCATCGTCTGATCGGCCTGCTGTTGGGTGTTGGTGACCTGGTACCCCAGGCTCGCTTCGAACTGGCGCGAATCCGCCTTACCGTCCTGGGCATCCTGGGTCTGGCGGGCGCTGGCTTTCAGCCCGCGCTGTACCTGCTGGGTTTCGCTGTGGGTCTGGGCTTGCGCGCTGGCGATCAGCAGGTCGCCCTTGGCCTGCACCTGCAGCGTTTTGCCTGCCGTGGCCTTGGCGCCGATCAGGCGCATCTCTTCAGCACTGGCCAGGCGCAGGTCGCTGGTGGCGTTCAGGTCGCTGACGATTGCTTGCTCCTGGCGCGTGGTGCGTGTCTGGTCGCTACCGAACAGGCCAAACAGCTTGCTGTCGCGCTCGTGCTCGGTCGTGGTGATGCGGTTGCGATCGGCCTCGATGGCCAGCAGGCCCTTTTCGCTGAACAGGACCGAATCGCCCTGGCTGCTCAAGGTACTGCCCTTGACCGTGACCTGATCGGCGATGATGTCGAGATCGCCTCCTACCTTGAGCTCGCTGCCGGCCACCGTCTGACCCTGGCGTTCGTTGCCATCGCGTGAACCGAAGAAGGCGCCGGAGACCAGATCGCCCCGATAGTCGCGTTGTGTGCCTGTGTCCTGCAGGGTGGTCGTGGTCACGCTCACCTGACCGGCCTTGAATAGGGTGTCGCCCTGGCTTTGCAGGCGGCTGCCCTGCACCTTGAGCGTATCGCCGGCGGTCATCACGATGCGTCCGCCTTCCAGCTGGCTGGCGTTGGCGGTTTCCTTGTAGCGGTCGGTATCGCTGTCGCCGCGCCACAGGTGCTTGCGGTGGCGCACCTGTTCTTCGATCCGTTGACTGTCGATGCCGGCTTCGACATCGAGCTTGGCCGCGCTGTCGAGCCTCAGCTCGCCTCGGGTTCGAAGGTCCGCCGCCACCAGGCGCATGTCATCGCCTGATTGCAGTGCGATCCCTTCGTCGGCGTGCAGCAGTGTCCCTTGTTGCTGACGGTCGGTGGTGGTGCGCTCGCGGTTGTAGGTCTCGGTGGTGACGAAGAGGAACTTGTTGTTCCATTGTTCGTGATCGCGCTGGAGGCTTTCCCGAGTCTTGGCGTCCAGGGTCAATTTGTTGCCGGCGGTGAATTCGATACGCCCGGCTTTGGCCTCGACGGCGTCGAGCGTCAGGTCGCCAGCTGCGGTCAACGCCAGTTCACCCTGCTCGGTGCGCAGACGCGCACGTTCATCGGCGGTGCCGCTGACGTGCAGGGTGCCTGAAGAACGGACGCTGATGCCATTATCCGCGCTCAATGGGGAAGGGCCCACGCGTACACCTGCACCTTCGGCAGTGCTTACCACCCGGATGCGCCCGGCACGCATGGCGCCGAACAGGCTGGCATCGATGCTGGCCGGGGCGCTGGGCAGGTGCTGAATGATTTGCCCGTCCTGGGCATCGATGCGATTTCGCCCGACAGTCAGGTTCAGATCTGTGCGGGCATCGAGCGCCCCGTGCTGATCGATGCGTGGGGCGATCAGCTCCAGCGCCGCCTCGCGGTTGGATTGTCCGCCTTCGAGCACCTGCAGGGTACCGCTGGCGTTCAGGGTATCGAGAAAGCGGATCTGTTGATCCTGGATGTCCGGCGTGCCGACCAGCAGTCCGGCACGTGTGGTGTTGATGAAGCTGCCGCCATTGAGGGTGATGCCGTTGGGGTTGGCCAGGATGTAGTCGGCGGCGCGACCGAAAATCTCCTGCGGTCCCTCGATCAGCGAGGCGTTGCGGCTGACGACTTCGTTGAGGATGGTCGACGCGGCCTGGCCCTGGAATTGTGGATTGGCGTTCAGGGCTCCGACCAGTTGTGATTGGCCAGGCCGCAAGGCGTTGTTGAGCACCACGCCGGGCTTGGCGACGTTGTAGTCGAGGAACTGATTGTGGGACAGGCCGCGGGCGTTAGGGGCGACGATGTCGATCACCGGTACGCCGTGGTTATTGTTGACGACCGGCGTACCGCCGGGCCCGGTGGTTGGTTGCAGGCCATCTGCGGCCACGGCGCAGGAGCATGTCACCAGGGCGATGAAAATGGCCCAGCGCAAGACATCCGGGCTCACCGAGTGGGGGTGGGTAGTAAGGGTCACTGTTTTTTCTCTTTTGTTGTGTGATCAGAGACTAAGGGTCCACTCCAGGACCCAGAGGCCAGGTTCCAGCGAGCGGCGGTTGCGTTCGCTGGCGTACAGGGCTCGTTGATAGTCCAGGCGCAGGTGATTGGCGGGAGGCCCTAGCACTACACCCAGGGCGCCCCCTGCGATCCGTTGGGGAGCGCTGGCGGGGGTGAAGCGGGTCCAGCCCAGGTCCAGGCCCAGGTGAGGGCGTATCTCCAATGTCCGGGAGAAGGGCAGGGGCTGGCTGAAGGTGTTGCGCCAGACCGCGCCGCTGGCACCGGCGACCGTGTCCTGACGCCAGCCGCGAACGGCGGCGTCGTCGCTAAGCAGCAATTGCTCGATCGCCGGAAGCGGTTGCTCGCTGTACTGAAGGTTCAACTCGCTCTGCCAACGCCAGGGCCATTGCGCAGGCCCCTGGCGCAAATGCACGAAGCTGGCCCGGTACTTGCGCCAATGCGTTTGCGCAGCCCTTTCCGAGGGCAGCAGTGAATGCTCGGCGCCAAACCAGTCCAGGTTCTGGGACACGCCCACATAGGCGTTCCACAGTCCCCCTTCGAGCCACAGCAGGTTGAGGCCGGCCTCGAAGGTGGTCAGCGTCGGGCTTTGCTGCGCGATCGCCGTGTGTTGAATGCGGTTGACCAGTTGCTTGCGGTCCAGTCGGGCGAGCGCACTCAACATCCCTTGGCTGTTGCGCCATAGCAGGCGTTCCACGCTCAGGCCCTGGAGATGGCTTTCGCCGGTGCTGACCTGACGCCGTTGTGGCAGGGGAGCGCGATAACGCATCCAGCTGGCGTTCACGGCCAGGCTCCACGGGCCGTAGGGCACGCTGTAATAGAGGTTCACACCTTGGCTTTGGCCGGGGGCGTCGAACACGGTCGAGGCCACGCCCAGGCGTAGGTCGTCGTTCAAGCCCAGTGGGCTGTCCAGTCCCAACCCAAGGTTGAGGCGATGACGACCGGTCAGGTCACTGCCACGGTTGTCCAGGCGGCTGTCCAGGTGCCAGCGCGAACCGGTGCGGCGCGGCTGGATGACCACGCGTGTACCACTTTGGATCTCGCCCGGTAGCAGGTCGGCGTTCAAGTCGTAGGCCCGCAGGCGATTGAGCTGGTCCAGGCCTTGCTCGAGTGCGGGCAGGTACAAGGGCTGACCGAGCAGGTCGGGAAAGGCGCCTCGCAAGGAAAGCGGCAGGTCGGTACCGGCCAGTTCGATGGATTCGACGAAGCCTTCGACGATGACGATAGCCAGTGGCTTGCCGGCCTGGGGCCGATGCGCCAGGTAAGGGCGGCTGGCCGGATAACCTGCCTGGACGTAGCTGTCGGTGATGGCCCTGAGCAGCGTGTTGACGTCGTCGACGCTCAGGCAAGGGCGCCACAGGGGACGCAGGACCGCTTCCAGCTGCTGATTCGATAGCACTCGGTTCCCGCTCAGGCGTAACCCGGCGGTGGGCCAGCAGTGTGAATCTGCGCGAGTAGGTGGGGCAGGGTCGACCCGTACCGGGCCTGGCTGACGACGGCGTTGCCATCGCTCGAGGCGCTGCCGGCGTTCTTGAAGCTGCAGGGTGCGTTGTTGCTCGCGTAGTTGCGAGGTGGCGGGATCGTTGGCCCACGCAGTTGGGTGGACCATCAAGGCAAGGGCCAGGCTGGCCAGTATTGGCCTGGCGAAGCGACGCAAGGAAGTCGACATGGAGAAGCCCCGCAATGGCTGCACGTATGTGCTTTTTTGCGGGGATTCTAAGAATCCGACTTACCGTTTGGATGCGGTCCCGTACCCATCTGGGCGTCAGGTGGGGGTGGGTTTAATGTGTGTAATTTCCTACAAAGTTAATCGAATTGTAGGAATCAGGGACGGATCTCGATCAAGGTCCCGTCCTTGACCATGTCCCAGACCTCGCGCATGTCATTGTTGCGCATGGCGATGCAGCCTTCGGTCCAGTCCAGGGTATGGAAGTACCACTCCGGGTAGTCCTCGTTGATCGGCGTGCCATGGATCATGATCATGCCGCCTGGGCTCACGCCCTCGCGGCGGGCGCGGGCGGCATCGCTGATGTTCGGGTAGGAAATGTGCATGGCCAGGTTGAAGCGGTCACTGACCTTGCGCCAGTCAAGCCAGTACAGGCCTTCGGGCGTCTTGCTGTCGCCTTCGCGCTCTTTGGTGCCTTTGGGTTGCTTGCCCAGGGAGATGCGGTAGGTCTTGAGTGGCTCGCCACGGCTGATCAGTTGCAGGCGGCGCTCGGACTTGATCACCAGGACCTTGTCGATCAGCGGTTGGTTGGCGACCGCAGACGGTTCGACAGGCTTGCGAATGATGGTCTCGGTGAAGGCGGCCTGGGACACCGATGCAACGGAAAGGCAGAAAAGGGCAAGCAACCAACGCATGAAACCGTATCCCTGAGAGCTAAGTGGTGGACGACGAGACGTTCATCGGCGGCAGGTACTCATGGCCTACGGGGTAGTGCTGCCCGATGCGGTCGCGATAATAGCATTCTAGTGTCCGTACGACGGTGCGGAAAGCCAACTCGTTCCAGGGAATTTCATGTTCCTCGAACAAGCGCACCTCCAGGCTCTCGACGCCAACGGCAAAATCCAGGTCAGCCAGCTCGGCGCGGAAGAATACATGTACCTGGTCGATGTGAGGCAGGTCGAACAACTGGTACAGGCTCATCTGCCCGACCCGGGCGCAGGCCTCCTCGACGGTTTCGCGTCGGGCGGCCGCATCGAGGGTTTCACCGTTCTCCATGAACCCGGCGGGCAGCGTCCAGAACCCCCGGCGCGGTTCGATCGCCCGTCGACAGAGGAGCACTTGGCTGCCCCAGGTGGGGAGCACGCCAGCAACTATGTTGGGGTTCTGGTAATGAATGGTATGGCAATGCTCGCAGACATACCGCAGGCGGCTGTCGCCCTCGGGGATCCGCTGAATGACCGCCTGGCCGCACGCGCTGCAGAATTTCATGCTGTTCTTCCCTTTATCTGCAGCTATCTTGGCGTGCCGGCCCTGCGCTGCGCAAGCGGCCTGCTGGCGGGGCTTGGGTGCTTCACGGCTTTGGTGCATCATGCAGGGCAGGCCTTGGAATCGAGAGAGTGCAATGCTGGACGAGCTTCTTCGCCGAATGAGCAATCACACCCCCACGTCACTGGAAACCGACCGGCGTTTCCCCGAGGCGGCGGTGCTCTTGCCCATCACGCGTAGCGAAGAGCCCGAGCTGGTGCTGACCCTGCGGGCCAAAGGGCTTTCCACCCATGGAGGCGAGGTGGCCTTCCCCGGTGGTAGACGCGACCCGGAGGATCCGGACCTGGTGTTCACCGCCCTGCGCGAGGCCGAGGAGGAAATCGGTCTGCCGCCGGGACTGGTGGAAGTCATCGGTCCGCTGAGCCCGGTGATCTCCCTGCATGGCCTTAAAGTGACGCCATTCGTCGGGATCATCCCCGATTATGTCGAATACCGTGCCAACGACGCGGAGATCGCCGCCGTGTTCACGGTTCCGCTGGCGTTTTTCCGCCAGGACCCGCGCGACCATACCCACCGTATCGACTACCAAGGGCGCAGTTGGTACGTGCCGGCCTACCGCTACGGCGAGTACAAGATCTGGGGGTTGTCGGCGATCATGATCGTCGAACTGGTCAATGTGCTGTTCGACGCTGGCATCAGCCTGCACCAGCCCCCTGAGCGCTATACCCAGATCTGAGCGGGGCCCAACCCGCCATCTGCCTTCAACCGTGAGGAGCAAGACATGAAATACCGCCTGGGCGACCTGCGGGTCGAGACCCATCCCACCAGTTGGGCCGCCCCCAATGCCACCCTGATAGGCAAGGTGCGCCTGCAGGCCGGGGCCAGTGTCTGGTTCGGCGCGGTGCTGCGCGGCGACAACGAACTGATCGACATCGGCGAAGGCAGCAACGTCCAGGATGGCACGGTGATGCACACCGACATGGGCTCGCCGCTGACCCTCGGCAAGGGCGTGACCGTCGGCCATAACGCGATGCTCCATGGCTGCACGGTGGGCGATCACAGCCTGATCGGTATCAATGCCGTGATTCTCAATGGCGCGCGCATCGGCAAGCATTGCATCATCGGCGCCAACGCACTGATTCCTGAGGGCAAGGAAATTCCGGACGGCTCGCTGGTCATGGGTTCGCCAGGCAAGGTGGTGCGCGAGTTGACCGAGGCGCAGAAGCGCATGCTCGAAGCCAGCGCCGCACATTATGTCCATAATGCCGAGCGCTACGCGCGCGAGCTGGCCCCCCAGGATGACTGACATGCAGAACGCCGAACGCCCGGTCGCCTCGCCGTGCGTCAATGTCTGTGCGCTGGACGAGCAGGACATCTGCGTCGGTTGCCAGCGCACGGTGAGCGAGATCACCCGCTGGTCGCGCATGAGCAACGACGAGCGCCGTCAGGTGCTGGTGCTGTGCCACGAGCGGGCGGTGGCGTCAGGCTTGATCATCGGGTCGGGGCTGTAGTTGACTCCAAAATCAAGTATTCTGTGCCGCTTGCCCAACGCGTGATCCCATGTTCTATCTCATTGCCTATATCAGTAGCGTAGTGCTGATCAACTACGCCTTTTCCAGTGCTCCGCACCTGGATGTGATCTGGTCCGCCTGGGGTGGGCTGGTGTTCATCCTGCGCGACATGGTGCAGACCCGCTATGGTCATGGCGCGTTGTTGGCCATGCTGGCGGCGTTGGTGCTGTCCTATGTCACCTCGGAGCCTGCCATTGCCCTGGCCAGTGCGACCGCGTTCTTCGTCTCCGAGCTGATCGACTGGCTGGTGTTCAGCATCACCCGTCGGCCGTTGCGTGACCGTCTATGGCTCAGCTCGGCCCTGAGCATTCCGGTGGACACCTTCATCTTCTTCGGCATGATCGGCGCCCTGACCCCGGCAGTGATCGGTACGGCTCTGGCGTCCAAGTTTGCCGGCGTCACTGCCGTGTGGCTGGCCATGGCCTGGCGCGCCCGACGCGAGGTCGTCGCAGGGTGATGTGATCGGGGTTGCGCAGCGGCCCCGGAATGCCTCGGCGGGTGTAGAATATCGGTCCTTTTTCAGCGGGCAGCAGCCAATCCGGCGCAGCCCCGGACGCCTTCGAGGACCTGAAATGACCCGTATCGGAACCCCATTGTCGCCCACCGCGACCCGTGTACTGCTGTGTGGCTGCGGCGAGCTGGGCAAGGAAGTGGTGATCGAGCTGCAGCGTCTGGGTGTCGAAGTCATCGCCGTGGACCGCTACGCCAATGCTCCCGCCATGCAGGTCGCGCACCGCAGCCACGTCATCAACATGCTCGATGGCGTTGCCCTGCGTGCGGTGATCGAAGCCGAAAAGCCGCACTACATCGTCCCTGAGATCGAAGCCATCGCCACCGCGACCCTGGTCGAGCTGGAGAACGAAGGCTTCAATGTCGTTCCCACCGCCCGCGCCACCCAGCTGACCATGAACCGTGAGGGCATTCGCCGGCTGGCCGCCGAAGAGCTGGACCTGCCGACCTCGCCCTACCATTTCGCCGATACCTTCGAAGACTACGCCAAGGCCGTCGCCGACCTGGGCTACCCCTGCGTGGTCAAGCCGGTGATGAGTTCCTCGGGCAAGGGGCAAAG
This sequence comes from Pseudomonas guariconensis, assembly GCF_040822035.1. Lineage (NCBI taxonomy): Bacteria > Pseudomonadati > Pseudomonadota > Gammaproteobacteria > Pseudomonadales > Pseudomonadaceae > Pseudomonas > Pseudomonas guariconensis. Next base: position 1,147,845 of record NZ_CP162012.1, read on the forward strand.
CCTGCTGCGCAGCGATGCCGATCTGCAGAAGGCCTGGGACTATGCCCAGGAAGGCGGCCGCGCCGGCAAAGGCCGGGTGATCATCGAAGGTTTCATCGATTTCGAATACGAAATCACCCTGTTGACCGTGCGTCATGTAGGCGGCACCACCTTCCTCGCACCGGTCGGTCACCGTCAGGAGAAGGGCGACTATCAGGAATCCTGGCAGCCACAGGCCATGAGCCCGAAGGCCCTGGCCGAGTCCCAGCGCGTGGCTCAGGCGGTCACTGACGCCCTGGGCGGTCGTGGTCTGTTCGGCGTGGAGCTGTTCGTCAAGGGTGACCAAGTGTGGTTCAGCGAAGTCTCGCCGCGTCCCCACGATACCGGGCTGGTGACCCTGATTTCCCAGGACCTCTCGCAATTCGCCTTGCATGCTCGCGCGATTCTGGGTCTGCCGATCCCGGTAGTGCGTCAGTTCGGTCCGTCGGCTTCGGCGGTAATCTTGCCTGAAGGCCGGTCACAGCAGACCACCTTCGCCAACCTGGGTGCGGCCCTGAGCGAGCCCGATACCGCCATCCGCCTGTTCGGCAAGCCGGAAATCAATGGCCAACGTCGCATGGGCGTATGCCTGGCGCGTGACGAGTCGATCGAAGCGGCGCGGGCCAAAGCGACCCGGGCTGCCCAGGCGGTCACGGTCGAATTTTAAGCCATAAGCCTCAAGCCTCAAGCTGCAAGAAAAAGCAAATCCGCGCAGGCTTTGGCTTTTTCTTGCCGCTTGAAGCTTGCCGCTCCCCACTTACAGCTCTGTATTGCGTGTCTCTTTCAGGCACAAGACGGCGATCAGGCTGATCACCGCGGCTACCGACACATAGCCGCCCACCCAGCTCAATCCCCCCATGCTGACCAACTGTTGGGCAAAGAACGGTGCCGCTGAGGCGCCGACGATGCCGCCGAGGTTGTAGGCTGCCGAGGCGCCGGTGTAGCGCACATGGGTCGGGAACAGCTCAGGCAGCAATGCCCCCATCGGTGCGAAGGTCACGCCCATCAGGAACAGCTCGATGGCCAAAAACAGCGCAACGCCGGTGGTCGAGCCTGAGGTCAGCAGCGGCTCCATGGTGAATCCCGATGCAACCGCCAGCAGGCCGCCGACGATCAGCACCGGCTTGCGTCCATAGCGATCGCTCAGCCAGGCCGACAGCGGCGTGGCCAAGGCCATGAACACCACGGCAAAGCACAGCATGCCCAGGAAGCTCTCGCGGCTGTAGCCCAGGGTCGAGACCCCGTAGCTCAGGGAGAACACCGTGGAGATATAGAACAGCGCGTAGCACACAACCATCGCCGCCGCGCCCAGCAAGGTGGGCAGCCAGTACTTGGCGAACAGATCGACCACCGGCAGCTTCACCCGCTCGTGGCGTGCCACGGCTTTGGCGAATACCGGGCTCTCCTCGAGCTTCAGTCGCACGTACAGGCCGACGATCACCAGCGCGGCGCTGAGCAGGAACGGAATGCGCCAGCCCCAGTCACGGAATTGCTCGTCGCTGAGCACCAGCGCCAGGGTCAGGAACAGCCCATTGGCCGCCAGAAAACCGATGGAGGGGCCAAGCTGCGGGAACATGCCGAACCAGGCACGCTTGCCTTCAGGGGCGTTTTCGGTGGCCAACAGTGCCGCCCCGCCCCATTCGCCGCCCAGGCCCAGGCCTTGGCCGAAGCGCAGCAGGCAAAGGATGATCGGCGCCCAGACGCCGATGCTGTCATAGCCCGGAAGAACCCCGATCAGGGTGGTCGAAACGCCCATCAGCAGCAACGAGGCGACCAAGGTGGATTTGCGGCCGATACGGTCGCCGAAATGGCCGAACAGTGCCGAACCCAGCGGGCGGGCGAGGAAGGCGATACCGAAGGTCAGAAAGGCCGCGAGCATCTGCGCGGTGCCCGAACCCGACGGGAAGAACACCGGGCCGATCACCAGCGCGGCGGCGGTGGCGTAGACGTAGAAGTCGTAGAATTCGATGGCGGTGCCGATGAAGCTGGCGGTGGCCACACGGGCGGGGGAATTGACGGGGGCTGCCGAGGTGTCGGCGCAGGTACTGCTGATAGTCATGTTGTAGGTCCCTGACAGTCATTGCTCCCTATGGGCGGGTCGCTCCCTGCCAGGCAGGCATGGGCGTGCGGGCGCCGGAGCGTCATAGTGTGAGTCGCTCGACCGACGATAGCCCAAGGGTAGGGACGGGAGCGGGCTGTTCTGGGTGTCGAAGCAGGACCGCGGGGCGTGTCAGTGGAGCGCACCGGCCGTGTGGTGCCGGAAGCGGGTAGCAGGCGGGACGGCAGGGCTGGGTAAGCGTGACCGGAGTATAGCTATCGGGTCACGGTCCACACCAGTACCTTGCTGGCGCAATTGTCCTCTGTTTCGAGGATTTCCAGGCGATAGCGGCCAATCTTCAGGCATACAGCGCTTTCCGGAATGCTTTCCAGCGCCTCGGTGACCAGCCCGTTGAGGGTCTTCGGGCCACCGTCGCAGGGCAGGTGCCACCCCAGACTGCGGTTTATTTCGCGCAGCGAGGCGGTGCCTTCGATCACGTAGCGGCCGTCGGCCAGGGGGTGGACGTGCGGGTTTTCCAGCGAGTGCTCATCCTCGAACTCGCCGACGATCTCCTCGAGGATGTCCTCCAAGGTGACGATGCCTTGGACCTCTCCGTACTCGTCCACCACCACGCCCAGGCGTCTCTGCTGCTTGTGGAAGTTCAGCAACTGCCGTTGCAGCGGAGTGCTCTCGGGAACGAAGTAGGGTTCGTAGCAGGCCGCGCGCAGCGCCTGGAGGGTCAGCTCGCCATGGGGCAGCAGATGGCTGATCAGCTTGGTATTGAGGATGGCTTCGACCTGGTTGATATCACTGTGGTAGACCGGCAGGCGGGTATGGCGGCTGACGATCAGTTGTTCAGCGATCTGCTCGAGCGAGTCGTCCAGGTTGATGCCGTCCACCTCGTTGCGGGGCACCAGGATGTCGTTGACGGTGATCTTGTCTAGGGATTGCAGCCCTTCGAGCAGCCCTTGGCGTGGTGCTTCGTAGGGCTCTGGTTCGTCGAAATCATCGTGCTCCTGTGGGTGCAATGCCACGGCGGCGGGTTGCGCGCGCAATGGGCGAAGGATCAACTTGGCGCAGCCGTCGAGCACGCAGGCCATCGGTTGCAATGCGAGCAGAGGCCATCTGAGCAGGGGGCCGAGGTTGAGGAAGGCGTGCGGGTTGCGTCGGGCGGCGCGCCTTGGCAGGTACTCGGCCAAGACCAACAGGGCGCCGCTTGCGGCAAGGCCCGCCAGCCAGAAGCCGTGTTCGCCGTTGTAGCGCTGGCCGATCAGGCAGGCCAGGCCAAGCACCAGCAGCTTGCCGAGGCCTGCGCAGAGCACCACGGCTTGGGCGGGCAGTGCGGGCTCGGCGCTGTCAGCAGGGCGCTGATGGCCGTTCAATTGCTGGCGGGCCGCGTCGACGGCGGTGAATAGCGCCGACCAGAGCAGCGCCAGTGCCAGAGTGCCGAATAGCGGAGCGTACGGCAGGGTGTCCATGGGCGGTCGTCAGATATGCAGGATGAATTCACGTACCAGCTTGCTGCCGAAATAGGCCAGCATCAGCAGGCAGAAACCGGCGAGGGTCCAGCGAATCGCCTTGTGGCCGCGCCAGCCCAGGCGGGTGCGTCCCCACAGCAGCAGGCCGAACACCACCCAGGCCACACAGGATAGCAGCGTCTTGTGCACCAGATGCTGGGCGAACAGGTTGTCCAGGAACAGCCAGCCGGACACCAGCGACAGCGACAGCAGACCCCAACCGGCCCAGAGGAAGCCGAACAGCAGGCTTTCCATGGTTTGCAGGGGCGGGAAGTTACGGATCAGCCCGGAAGGATGCTTGTGCTTGAGCTGGTAGTCCTGCAACAGCAGCAGCAGGGCCTGGAACACGGCAATGGTGAACAAGCCATAGGCCAGGATCGAGAGCAGGATATGCGCCAGGATCCCAGGCTCCTCATTGACCAGCGGTACGGTGCCGGGCGGGGCGAACTGGGCCAGCAGGGCGGTCACCGCGCCGAGCGGGAACAGCAGCATGAGCAGGTTTTCGACCGGGATGCGCAGGCAGGCCAGCAAGGTCAGCGCGATCACCGCGACGGCGATCAGACTGGCGGCGCTGAAGAAGTCGAGGCTAAGGCCCAGCGGGGTGATCAGCTGGAAGAACAGGGCGCTACCCTGGGCAATGACCGCAAGGGCACCGAGCAGATCGAGCAGCCGTTTGTCGGCGCGGCTGCCCTGGGCCAGGCGACTGCCTTGGTAGAGAGCGGCGGCGATGTAGAGGCCGGCGGCGAGCAGGTTGGGGATGAGGCTGGGGGAAGAGAGCATAAGTCCTGGTAGGCAAGCCCTAAAGGGACGGAGTTTGGCATAGATCCCGCCGCTCTAGGAAGACTGGAGACGGTAGGGCCTACCCCATCTGCAAGATTCCACAGGGCCGGCGCTGGCCTTGTAGGCGCGGGTTCGCCCGCGAACAAGTCACCTGGACCCCAGTGGTCAGCACCCAGGTGTGCGCCGCCCTCGCTCTTCGCTATAATCGCCGCCTTGCTGTGCCCAGCGCGTGTGCATATTCACCTGGGCGCCTGAAAAACCTCGGCTTCATTAGGGCCTGAAAGGATCACCATGTTCGAAAACCTGACCGACCGCCTGTCACAGACGCTGCGCCATGTCACCGGCAAGGCCAAGCTGACCGAAGACAACATCAAGGACACGCTGCGCGAAGTGCGCATGGCCCTGCTCGAGGCCGACGTCGCCCTGCCGGTGGTCAAGGATTTCGTCAACAGCGTCAAAGAGCGCGCGGTCGGCACCGAAGTGTCGCGCAGCCTGACCCCGGGCCAGGCGTTCGTGAAGATCGTCCAGGCCGAACTCGAAGGCCTGATGGGCGCGGCCAACGAAGACCTGGCGCTCAATGCCGCACCACCAGCCGTGGTGCTCATGGCCGGTCTGCAAGGTGCGGGTAAGACCACCACTGCCGGCAAGCTGGCGCGCTTCCTTAAAGAACGCAAGAAAAAGAGCGTGATGGTGGTCTCTGCCGACGTCTATCGTCCGGCAGCGATCAAACAGCTCGAAACCCTCGCCAATGACATCGGCGTGACCTTCTTCCCGTCGGACATCAGCCAGAAGCCTGTGGCCATTGCCGAGGCGGCGATCCGCGAAGCCAAGCTCAAGTACATCGATGTGGTCATCGTCGACACTGCAGGTCGTCTGCACATCGACGCCGACATGATGGACGAGATCAAGGCGCTGCACGCCGCGGTCAAGCCGGTCGAGACGCTGTTCGTGGTCGACGCCATGACCGGCCAGGACGCCGCCAACACCGCCAAGGCTTTCGGCGATGCCTTGCCGCTGACCGGTGTGGTGCTGACCAAGGTCGACGGTGACGCCCGTGGGGGTGCAGCCCTGTCGGTTCGCGCGATCACCGGCAAGCCGATCAAATTCATCGGTATGGGCGAGAAGACCGAAGCGCTCGAGCCCTTCCACCCTGACCGTATCGCTTCGCGCATCCTGGGCATGGGTGACGTGCTCAGCCTGATCGAACAGGCCGAGCAGAACATCGACAAGGCCAAGGCCGACAAACTCGCCAAGAAGCTCAAGAAGGGCAAGGGCTTCGACCTCGAAGACTTCCGCGACCAACTGCAGCAGATGAAGAACATGGGCGGCCTGGGCGGCCTGATGGACAAGCTGCCGAGCATCGGTGGGGTCAACCTGTCGCAAATGGGCAATGCCCAGGGTGCGGCCGAGAAGCAGTTCAAGCAGATGGAAGCGATCATCGACTCCATGACCCCTGCCGAGCGTCGCGACCCGGAAATCATCAGCGGTTCGCGCAAGCGCCGCATCGCCCTCGGCTCCGGCACCCAGGTGCAGGACGTCGGTCGGTTGATCAAGCAGCACAAGCAGATGCAGAAGATGATGAAGAAATTTTCCGCCAAGGGCGGCATGGCCAAGATGATGCGTGGCCTTGGCGGGATGCTGCCAGGTGGCGGCATGCCGAAGCTCTAATTCGATTCTGGGAGGTTGCCTTCTATCTATAGGCAGCTCTCCCGAAATCCCGCTTCGGCGGGAACGATGTCGCGAAATTCGCGGCTTAACCGGCAGATCTGAACGGTGTGGTAGCCCCGCGCCGAAAAAGGCATTTGCAAATGTCCGTGTATTCCCCGAGAATATGCGGCCTTTTGGGCACCCTGTGCCCATTTGGGCATTCAGATTTGCAGCACCGACTATAGGAACGATGTTCACATGGTAACCATCCGTCTTGCCCGTGGCGGCTCCAAGAAGCGCCCTTTCTATCACCTGACCGTGACCAACAGCCGTAACGCCCGTGACGGCCGTTTCGTTGAGCGCGTTGGCTTCTTCAACCCGGTTGCTTCCGGCGCTGAAGTCAAGCTGTCGGTCAATCAGGAACGCGTCAACTACTGGCTGAGCCAGGGCGCACAGCCGTCTGAGCGCGTTGCTCAGCTGCTGAAGGACGCTGCCAAGGCCGCTGCCTGAGCAGTATGAACGCGACGCCAGAAAACGCTGACGCTCTCATTGTCGTCGGCAAGATTTTTTCGGTTCACGGCGTTCGCGGCGAGGTGAAGGTGTATTCCTTTACCGATCCGATTGAAAACCTGTTGGATTATCCGCGCTGGACGCTTCGGCACGAAGGCAAGGTAAAACAGGTCGAGCTGGTCAACGGTCGTGGCTCCCAAAAGGGCCTGGTCGTGAAACTGAAGGGCCTTGATGATCGTGATGAAGCCCGTCTTCTGAGCGGTTATGAAATCTGCATTCCGCGGAGCCTTTTGCCCAACCTGGCCGCTGACGAGTACTACTGGTACCAGTTGGTAGGTCTGAAGGTCATCAATCAGGACGAACAACTGTTCGGCAAGATCGATCACCTGTTGGAGACCGGTGCGAACGATGTAATGGTGGTCAAGCCTTGCGCAGGCAGCCTGGATGATCGCGAGCGACTGTTGCCCTATACGGAGCAATGCGTGCTGGCAGTCGACCTGGAAGCAGGTGTGATGCGGGTCGAGTGGGACGCGGATTTCTAAACGATGGGTAACCTTCGCGTAGAAGTCGTCACGTTGTTCCCCGAGATGTTCTCGGCCATCACGGAGTACGGCATTACCAGCCGCGCGGTGAAACAGGGGTTGCTGCACGTGACCTGCTGGAACCCGCGGGACTACACCACTGATCGTCACCACACGGTGGATGATCGGCCGTTTGGCGGTGGTCCGGGCATGGTGATGAAGATCAAGCCTCTGGAAGACGCCCTGGCCAGCGCCAGGCAAGCGACCGGAGCATCGGCGAAGGTGATTTACCTCTCGCCACAAGGCCGCAAGCTGACCCAGCAGGCGGTCAAAGACTTGGCGCAACAGGAATCGTTGATCCTGATCGCCGGTCGTTACGAAGGCATTGACGAGCGTTTTATCGAGGCTCATGTCGATGAAGAGTGGTCGATTGGTGACTATGTGCTTTCCGGTGGCGAGCTGCCGGCCATGGTACTGATCGATGCGGTTACGCGACTGCTGCCCGGAGCTTTAGGGCATGTGGACTCGGCGGAGGAAGACTCCTTCACCGACGGTCTGCTCGACTGCCCGCACTACACCCGACCGGAGGTGTATGCGGATCAGCGCGTTCCCGACGTGTTGCTTAGTGGCAACCATGCACACATCCGGCGTTGGCGATTGAAGCAGTCCCTTGGTAGGACCTTCGAACGACGCGCCGATCTTCTGGAAAGTCGCTCGCTTTCTGGAGAAGAGAAGAAGCTGCTCGAGGAATATCTCCGCGAGCGGGACGATAGTTAACGTATCGATGGTGGATCGAGTTATCCGCCTTAGGAGCACAGCATGACCAACAAGATCATCCAGCAGCTCGAAGCCGAGCAGATGAACAAGGAAATCCCAACCTTCGCACCAGGCGACACCATTGTCGTCCAGGTTAAAGTGAAGGAAGGTGATCGTTCCCGTCTGCAGGCGTTCGAAGGTGTCGTTATCGCCAAGCGCAACCGCGGTCTGAACAGCGCCTTCACCGTGCGCAAGATCTCCAGCGGCGTTGGCGTAGAGCGTACCTTCCAGACCTACAGCCCGCAGATCGACAGCCTGTCCGTGAAACGTCGTGGTGACGTGCGTAAGGCCAAGCTGTACTACCTGCGCGACCTGTCCGGCAAAGCCGCTCGCATCAAGGAAAAACTGGCCTGAGTGCCGTTTGACCGGTGGCCCCAGTGGCCACCTTGCGAGAAAAAAAGCAGCCTTCGGGCTGCTTTTTTGCTTTTTGAATTTCTGTATTGGCGGTGTGAGCTTCTTCACGGGTAAACCTGCCCCCACCACGATTGCGCCAACCCTGTGGAATCAGGGCTCCCCGCGAATCAGGCGACACCGCTTTCAAGCCCCTGCGACAAGAGCCCTTCATGACCACCCCTCGAGATCAGGAAATCCAGCGCCGCACCGAACTGTCGGTGACCCGCGTAACCAAGGCTGTCTTCCCCAGCACCACCAACCACCACAACACCCTGTTCGGCGGTACTGCGCTGGCCTGGATGGACGAAGTGTCGTTCATCGCCGCCACGCGGTTCTGTCGTTTGCCGCTGGTGACCGTGTCGACCGACCGCATCGACTTCAAACACCCGATTCCTGCGGGCTCGATCGTCGAGCTGGTGGGGACGGTGATCAAGGTCGGCAATACCAGCCTGCAGGTACAGGTGGATGTCTTTGTCGAGAACATGTACCTGGATGGCCGCGATCGGGCCATCCATGGTGTGTTCAGCTTCGTCGCCATCGATGAGGACAAGCGGCCGGTGCCCGTGCTTCCCGCTCACTGATCCACGGTCTGCGCCTCGACCTTGGTAGTCGCCTCCAGGTCTGCCTCCACCAGTGCCACCAAGGTCCAGCCAGGCTGGGGCTTGAGAGGGGAGTCCGGGCTGGCGACATGGACCCAGCCGTTGCTGTCACGGGCGAAAAGCAAGGTTGCGCGTTCGCCATGCAGCGCTTGGTAGTCCTGCCAGTTGAAACTGTCGGTCAGGTGGGTGCTGTACAGCTCGGCGCCTTGATGCAGGCGATTGGCCAGTTGCCCATAGGTCATCGTGCTCGAACCGAGCAGCTGGCCGCGATGCTCCTCGCTGGCACGGTGCTTGTCGCTGCGCTGCTTTTCCAGGCCACTGGCCAATACGAACAATCGATTGTGGCCAAAGTCATGGCGAAAGCGTGCGCAGGCTAGGGCGTTGAGTTCACCGGCGGGCGAAAGGCCCAGCAGATGGCCCAGGCCGACCAGGTCCAGGTGGGCGTCGGCGTGCTGAGACGCTGGGTTGCCGAAGTAAGTCGGCAGCCCATCCATGCGCGCGGCGCGGATATTCTCCCAGCTCGAATCGGTCAGTAACACCCGGCTGCCCAATTGCTGCAAGGCCTTTGCAATGGCGCGGGCTGGCGGGTTGGCGCCGACGATGAGAAAGCCGCTTGGGGCAGGCTCGGCCACCCTGAGCAGACGGGCCAGTGGCCTTGCGGTGGCGCTTTGCAAAACCACAGTGCCGATGATGACCGCGAAGGTCAAAGGGACGAGCAGCAGTGCACCCTCGTGGCCGGCTTCATCCAGGCGAATGGCGAAGATCGCCGAAACGGCTGCTGCGACAATGCCCCGTGGCGCGATCCAGGCCAGCAGCAGGCGCTCGCGCCAGTTCAGGTTCGAGCCCCAGGTAGACAACAAGACATTGAGCGGCCGGGCCAGCAACTGGATGACCAGCAGCAATGCCAGCACCGCTGGGCCCAGTGCCAGCAGTGCATGCAGGTCGAGGCGGGCGGCCAGCAGAATGAACAGCCCGGAGATCAACAGCACGCTGAGGTTTTCCTTGAAGTGCAGGATCTGCCGCACATCCACGCCGGGCATGTTGGCCAGCCACATACCCATGACCGTCACGGCCAGCAGTCCCGACTCATGGACGATCTGGTTGGCGGCGATGAAGATGCCCAGCACCGCTGCCAGCGACGCCAGATTGTGCAGGTACTCTGGCAGCCATTGCGCGCGCATGATCTGGCCCAGCAGCCAGCCACCCGCGGCGCCCAGGGTACTGCCGCAGAAAATCACGCCGGCAAAGGTCACCAGGCTCTGACTCAGCCCGTCACCGTCGGTACGGGCGATGATGAAGCTATAGACCACCACTGCCAGCAGCGCACCGATCGGATCGATGACGATCCCTTCCCAGCGCAGGATATTGGCGATTGCAGCCTTGGGTCGCACCACTCGCAGCATTGGTACGATCACGGTCGGGCCTGTGACCAGGGTAAGGGTGCCGAAGAGGATCGCCAGGGGCCACTCGAAGCCCAGTAACCAGTGGGTGGCGAGGGCGATCACCAGCCAGGTGCTCAAGGCACCCACCGTCACCAGTCGATGCACTACGCTGCCGATCTCGCGCCATTGGGACAAGTGCAGGGTCAGGCTGCCCTCGAACAGGATCAGGGCTACGGCCAGGGACACCAGTGGCATCAGCAGCGGACCGAACAGTTGCTGCGGCGATAACCAGCCCAGCACGGGCCCGGCCAGAATTCCACACAGCAGCAGAAAGAGTATCGCTGGCAGTTTCAGGCGCCAGGCCAGCCATTGGCAGGCGAGGGCGGCCGCGCCGATACCACCGAAACTCAGGAGAATCTGCTGTTCGCTCATATGGGCTCCCTATGCCATCGTTGTTATGAAAGACTAAGCGCCATTGCACCGTTTGCCACCGAGTTTTCATGCCCGCTCTCGACCATCCCCTGATCGACCAGTTTCTTGATGCCCTCTGGCTGGAAAAAGGCCTGTCCGACAACACCCGCGTCTCCTATCGCAGCGACTTGGCGCTATTCAACGGCTGGCTGCAAGAGCGCGGCGTGGCTTTGCCTGATGCCGGCCGTGACCTGATTCTGGACCATCTGGCCTGGCGCCTGGAGGAAGGCTACAAGCCGCGCTCCACGGCACGCTTTCTCTCCGGTCTGCGTGGCTTCTTCCGGTATCTGCTGCGAGAAAAGCTGGTAGGCGTCGACCCGACCTTGCAAGTGGAAATGCCGCTATTGGGGCGACCATTGCCCAAATCCTTGTCGGAGGACGATGTCGAGGCCCTGTTGCAGGCGCCGGACCTGGCCGAAGCCATCGGTCAGCGCGACCGGGCCATGCTTGAAGTGCTCTATGCCTGTGGCCTGCGAGTGACCGAACTGGTCAGCCTGACCCTCGATCAGGTCAACCTGCGCCAGGGGGTTCTGAGGGTGATGGGCAAGGGCAGCAAGGAGCGCTTGGTGCCGATGGGCGAAGAGGCGGTGACCTGGCTCGAACGCTACTTGCGCGACGGCCGCAACGACCTGTTGAACGGGCGCCCGAGCGATGTGCTGTTCCCCAGCCAGCGCGGGGAGCAGATGACCCGCCAAACCTTCTGGCACCGCATCAAGCATCAGGCGCGGGTTGCCGGCATCGACAAACCGCTGTCGCCGCATACCTTGCGCCACGCTTTTGCCACGCATCTGCTCAATCATGGGGCCGACTTGCGTGTGGTGCAGATGTTGCTCGGTCACAGTGACTTGTCCACCACCCAGATCTATACCCATGTCGCAAAGGCACGGTTGCAGCAGCTGCATGCCCAGCACCATCCTCGTGGATGAATGATTTTCATGTTCCGACCTATGGAGGTTGAGAGGGCATTTAGCATCAGCCTGTTGTGGTAGGCTTGGACGGTTTGCATCAAGGGCCGTCCACTCGCCGCGTTTTTGCCGCGGATCGACATCCTCCGGCCCCGTCCGCCTTCAGGAGTACCCCATGCGCGTGACCCAGATTTTCGCCGCCGCCGCCCTGGCGTTGGCCAGTACTTTTGCCGTCGCCGCGGCCACCGATGCCAGCGCCGGTGCCGAGCAGGCCATTCGTAATACCCTCAAGACCCTTGCGCTGGAAGTGCCAGTCGAAAGCGTCGCCAGCAGCCCGGTCAACGGCCTGTATGAAGTCAAGCTGCAAGGTGGTCGTGTCCTGTATGCCAGTGGCGATGGCCAGTTCGTGATGCAGGGGTACCTGTACCAGATCCAGGATGGCAAGCCGGTCAACCTCACCGAGAAGACCGAACGCCAGGGCATCGCCAAGCTCATCAACGGCATTCCAGCTGCCGAAATGGTGGTTTATCCTGCCAAGGGCGAGACCAAGTCGCATATCACCGTCTTCACCGACACCACCTGCCCGTATTGCCACAAATTGCATGCTGAAGTGCCGGAGCTCAATCGCCGCGGTATCGAGGTGCGCTATGTCGCCTTCCCGCGCCAGGGCCTCGGCTCGCCAGGTGACGAGCAGTTGCAGGCAGTCTGGTGCTCCAGTGACCGCCGCGCGGCGCTGGACAAGATGATCGATGGCAAGGAAATCAAGGCCGCCAAGTGCGCCAACCCGGTCAGCAAGCAGTTCGAGCTCGGGCAGTCGATCGGCGTCAACGGCACGCCGGCGATCGTCCTGCAGAGCGGTCAGGTGATCCCGGGCTACCAGCCGGCACCGCAGGTCGCCAAGCTGGCCTTGGCCAGCGACGGCAAGGCTGCCAAGTAATTCAATCAGTACGCCGTCACCATGGGGAGACGGCATGTTTCACGGTCGGCGCAGGTGCCGGCCGTTCAATGGGGAGTTCACAGTGAAACCGGTCAAAGTAGGCATCTGTGGGTTGGGGACCGTCGGTGGCGGAACCTTCAATGTACTTCAGCGCAACGCCGAGGAGATTGCCCGCCGTGCCGGGCGCGGTATTGAAGTGGCACAGATCGCCATGCGCTCGCAGAACCCGAACTGCCAGATTACCGGTACCCCCATTACCGCTGATGTGTTCGAAGTCGCGAGCAACCCCGAGATCGATATCGTCATCGAACTGATCGGTGGCTACACCATCGCCCGCGACCTGGTCCTGAAGGCCATCGAGAACGGCAAGCACGTGGTCACTGCCAACAAGGCGCTGATTGCCGTGCATGGCAACGAGATCTTCGCCAAGGCCCGCGAGAAGGGCGTCATTGTTGCCTTCGAAGCAGCCGTGGCCGGCGGCATCCCGGTGATCAAGGCGATCCGCGAAGGCCTGTCTGCCAACCGCATCAACTGGCTGGCGGGCATCATCAACGGCACCGGCAACTTCATCCTCACCGAGATGCGTGACAAGGGCCGTGCCTTCCCCGACGTATTGGCCGAAGCCCAGGCCCTGGGTTACGCCGAAGCCGACCCGACCTTCGATGTCGAAGGCATCGATGCTGCCCACAAGCTGACCATCCTGGCCTCCATTGCCTTCGGCATTCCGCTGCAGTTCGACAAGGCCTACACCGAAGGCATCACCCAGCTGACCACCGCCGACGTCAATTACGCCGAGGCGCTGGGTTATCGCATCAAGCACCTGGGCGTGGCCCGCAGCACCGACGCTGGCATCGAGCTGCGTGTCCACCCGACCCTGATTCCCAATGATCGTCTGATCGCCAACGTCAATGGCGTGATGAACGCTGTCATGGTCAACGGTGATGCTGCCGGCTCCACCCTGTATTACGGCGCCGGCGCCGGCATGGAGCCGACCGCCTCTTCGGTGGTCGCCGACCTGGTCGATGTGGTCCGTGCCATGACCTCCGACCCCGAAAACCGCGTGCCACACCTGGCCTTCCAGCCCGACTCGCTGTCGGCTCACCCGATCCTGCCGATCGAAGCCTGTGAAAGTGCCTACTACCTGCGCATCCAGGCCAAGGACCACCCGGGCGTATTGGCTCAAGTGGCGAGCATCCTCTCCGAGCGTGGTATCAACATCGAGTCGATCATGCAGAAGGAAGCCGAGGAGCAGGACGGCCTGGTGCCGATGATCCTCCTGACCCACCGAGTGGTGGAAAAGCGCATCAACGACGCCATCGTCGCCCTGGAAGCTTTGCAGGACGTGGTCGGCAAAGTCGTGCGTATCCGCGTCGAACAGCTCAATTAAGCGGCAAGCTTCAGGCTGCAAGCTGCAAATGAAGGCAGTGCGGTGTTGAGGCTTCGAACAGAGTAAATTCGCGGCAAGGGCGAGACGCAAAGCACGAGAGCAACGCCGGTCGGCATCTCTTTTAGCTTGCATCTCAAACGGGCCGCTCAAACCAAAGGTTTGCACCCATGCGCTATATCAGTACCCGTGGCCAGGCACCGGCCCTGAATTTCGAAGACGTCCTGCTGGCGGGCCTCGCCAGCGATGGCGGTCTGTACGTGCCGGAGAACCTGCCACGCTTCACCCAGGAAGAGATCGCTTCCTGGGCTGGCCTGCCGTACCACGAGCTGGCTTTCCGGGTGATGCGCCCGTTCGTCGATGGCAGCATCGCTGACGCCGACTTCAAGAAGATTCTCGAAGAAACCTATGGTGAGTTCGCCCATGCCGCGGTGGCGCCGCTGCGCCAACTGGCGGGCAACGAGTGGGTGATGGAGCTGTTCCACGGCCCGACCCTGGCGTTCAAGGACTTCGCCCTGCAGTTGCTCGGCCGCCTGCTCGACCACGTCCTGGCCAAGCGCGGTGAACGCGTGGTGATCATCGGAGCCACCAGCGGTGACACCGGTTCGGCCGCCATCGAAGGTTGCCGCCGCTGCGACAACGTCGACATCTTCATCCTGCATCCGCACCAGCGTGTCTCGGAAGTGCAGCGTCGCCAGATGACGACCATCTTCGGCGACAACATCCACAACATCGCCATCGAAGGCAACTTCGACGACTGCCAGGAGATGGTCAAGGCCAGCTTCGCCGACCAGTCGTTCCTCAAGGGCACCCGTCTGGTGGCGGTGAACTCGATCAACTGGGCGCGGATCATGGCCCAGATCGTCTACTACTTCCATGCGGCGCTGCAGCTGGGCGGCCCGGCCCGTTCGGTGGCCTTCTCTGTGCCGACCGGCAACTTCGGCGATATCTTCGCTGGCTACCTGGCACGCAACATGGGCCTGCCGATCAGCCAACTGATCGTGGCGACCAACCGCAACGACATCCTGCATCGCTTCATGAGCGGTAACCAGTACGTCAAGGACACCTTGCACCCGACGCTGTCGCCGTCGATGGACATCATGGTCTCCTCCAACTTCGAACGCCTGCTGTTCGACCTGCACGGGCGCAGCGGCGCCGCCATCGCCGAGCTGATGGAGCGCTTCAAGCAGGGCGGCGGCTTCAGTGTCGAACAGGATCGTTGGACCGAGGCGCGCAAGCTGTTCGATTCGCTGGCCGTGACCGACGAGCAAACCTGCCAGACCATCGCCGAGGTGTTCGCCACCACCGGTGAGGTGCTCGATCCGCACACTGCGATCGGCGTCAAGGCCGCCCGTGAGTGCCGTCGCAGCCTGGATACGCCGATGGTTGTCCTGGGTACCGCGCATCCGGTCAAGTTCCCGGAAGCGGTGGAAAAGGCAGGCGTCGGCAAAGCCCTTGAGCTGCCAGCGCACCTGAGCGACCTGTTCAGCCGTGACGAACGCTGCACGGTCCTGGCCAACGATCTGAAGGCTGTCCAGGCATTCGTCGCCCAGCATGGCAACCGCGGTAAACCGCTCTAAGATTCAACCCGCTCGGGGTCGCGCAGCGGCCCCAGACGGTTTCCTACTCGTCTGCAAAAGATGAGTCAGATCTTTCTTTAGAAGCTTAAGTAATTTCCTATTCCAGCCGCCGCATGGGGCTTTTAGAGTGGCTCGCCCGTCCATATGGGCATAGTGCTACTCCAGGAGCGGTTCATGCATTGGCTCAACGTACTGATTCACGCACGACCTTCCCACGATATCTCGCTGCATCAGGCCTGCAATGCCCAAGGCGTCTTCAATGTGCGCGTGGCCCAGAACCTGGCCGAGGCAAAAGATTGTCTGGCTCAGCGGGGCATCATCGACCTTTTGATCCTCGATCACGGCTTGCCGGTACATTACGGGCGAACACTGCTCCGGCAGGTGGCGCAAGCGCAGCAACCCTGTGCATTGTTGTTCGTCGGACAATCGATCGACCATGACGAAGGCCTGGCCCGGGAGGCTAGGCGCCAGGGGGTTCGGGTTATCGGTGAGCTGTCCTGGCCGTTGGTGATGCCGAGGTTGCAGCGGGCGTTGGAGCGTATCCATCATGAAGTCGAGGGGCATATTCAAACTGTCATGTACCCCGCGCATGCTCACTGATACCGGCGCGGCATGAACGAACTTTGCAGGGCGTCTGGTGGTCAGTTCCGATAGGTTCCACGAACAGCGAGTACGCCGGATGGAAAGAATCTGCAAACTGCTCAACGACGCCTTGACCCCTTACCAGGCCCTGCTCGGCGAAACAGACGCCAGCGGCAACCGTCAACTGACCGTGATCGATCAACAGGGTGACGTGACACTCAGGCGTTCGGTCAGCCCGCATCAGCTCCAGGACCAGCGCCTGCTGGTTGACTTGGTTGACGGCCTGCACCGAGACCTGCAAATCGCCGAGGGGCGTCTGCAACCCTGTGTAATCGCAGCCTTGCAGCATCAGCGAGCATTTTCCGGAACCTTTGCCTGAAGGTTTCGTCAGAATCCTTAAGAGCAGTTCGACAGCACTTGGCTCCGGTGCTCAAGGCTGTTCCGGAAAGTCCCCCTGACTTTCGTTCGACCCTGGGTGTTCCTTCCTGCGCCCGGGGTTTCTTTTTTTTAAAGCCAGTCGAGGCAGTTTCAGTACTTCTCGGCGCTTTCGGTCTGGGTGCCGAAAAAGTGCTGGCTATCGATCAAGTATTGTTCGTGCTCTTCCGGGGCCAGCCAGCGAGCATAAAACGCTGGCAGTGTCTCGCGACGCAGGGTGAGCAGCAGTTGGTCGATATGACGGACGGCCTCGCGTCCCAGAACCGTATCGGAGCAGCCCACATGCAGAAACTGGTAGCGGTTTACGCCCTGGATCGGGTGGAAGGCGTATTCATCCGGGTTGTTGCCCTGAGCCTGGATCAAGTAGCGGATTTCCGGCCAGTAGCCCAACACCAGCTGCAGACGGCCCAAGCGCTGCATCTGTAGCAAATTGGCGGTAGCTTCATTGCCGTAATGGCGGCTCAAGGCCGTGTCGGGTAGTTCTCGGAGGATTTCGTCGATTTGAACGCTGTAACTGCGTTCGGCGACGATGCCCAGCTTGAGTGGAGTCTGGCTGAGCAGGCTTTTGAGGTCGACCTGTTGGTTGTCGAGAAACGGGGCCAGGGCCGCCTGGTCTTGCTTGCGTATCACCAATCCGCTGCTCAATACCCCCAGCGAAGGGATGGAAAAGCGCACGAACTTGGCGCGCTCAGGCGTCCATAGCAGCGTCGGATCGCAGGTAAAGCTGGGCTCCTGGAGCATCTGCAGGCCCCGTGCACGGTTCACCCTGACGATACTGTGATCGTACTCAGGCATCTGCGCGATCAGCCGCGGCAGCAGGTTGTCAACGACACCCTGGCCTTTGGCCGTGCCTTCGAAGATGGTGAAAGGCGGCAGATCGCGCACCAGCCAGATCAAGCGCTCCTTGGACTGCCCCATGGTCGGCAACATCCCACACAGGATGATCAGCAGCCCAAGCAAGTGCCTGGCGATTGCGCGCATCGGTGGGCGTTCAGACCGCACCGGTTTCGCGCAGTCGACCGATGGCGGCGGCGTCGTAGCCCAGGCGCGTCAATACCGACTCGGTGTGTTCGCCGAGGGTCGGACCGACCCACTCGCTGGAGCCTGGCGTGTCCGAAAGCTTGGGAACGATGCCTGGCATCTTGAACGGCTTGCCATCGGGCAATTTGGCCTGGAGGAACATTTCGCGAGCCAGGTACTGTGGGTCGCTGAACATGTCTTCGGCCGAATAGATGCGGCTGGCTGGTACCTCGGCCTGGGTGAGGACCCGCATGACCTCTTCGAGCGGCAGGCTGTTGACCCAGCGGTCGATCACGCCGTACAGCTCGTCGCGGCGCAGGTCACGCCCGTCGTTGGTGGCCAGGCCTGGATCATTGGCCAGATCGTCGCGGCCAATGGCCTGCATAAAACGCTTGAAGATGGCATCGCCATTGGCGCCGATCTGCACATGCTTGCCGTCGGCGCTGGTGTGGATGGAGGAAGGCGTGATCCCGGGCATGATGTTGCCGGTGCGTTCGCGGATGAAGCCGAACACGTCGAACTCCGGCACCATGCTTTCCATCATCGCGAAGATGGCCTCGTACAGCGCTACGTCCACCACTTGCCCCTGACCCCCGTTGACCTCGCGGTGGCGCAAGGCCATCAACGCACCGATCACACCCCACAAGGCGGCGATCGAGTCGCCGATGGAGATGCCCGTGCGTACCGGTGGCCGGTCCTCGAAGCCTGTGATGTAACGCAGGCCGCCCATGGACTCACCGACCGCGCCGAAGCCGGGCTGGTCCTTCATCGGCCCCGTCTGGCCGAAGCCTGACAGACGCACCATGACCAGGCGCGGGTTGAGCGCGTGCAACACATCCCAGCCCAAGCCCAGTTTTTCCAGCACGCCCGGACGGAAGTTCTCGATCAGGATGTCCGCTTCGGCCAGCAGGCGCTTGAGCACTTCGCGGCCTTCGGGGTGCTTGAGGTTGAGCGTCAGCGATTGCTTGTTGCGCGCCTGGACGAACCACCACAGCGAAGTGCCCTCATACAGCTTGCGCCACTTGCGCAGCGGGTCGCCGCCGTCGGGCGACTCGACCTTGATCACCTCGGCACCGAACTCGGCACAGATACGCGAGGCGAAGGGGCCGGCGATCAGGGTGCCGAGCTCGATCACTTTCAGGCCGGCGAGGGGTTTGCTTGGCGTGGGCATGGGGCATCCGTGGCAGCTGGGCTTAGCCCGTGGTTTTATCATAGGTCGTCGACGTCAGGTACTGCCGCGGCGCAACGAAGAGTGGGATCGGTTAGACTGTGTGACTTTTATTTCGCAAGAAGCCCCCGCCCATGGCCCAGCCGTCGACCACTTATAAGTTCGAACTGAATCTGACCGACCTCGACCGCGGTGTGTACGAGAACGTTCGTCAGACCATCGCCCGTCACCCATCGGAAACCGAGGAGCGCATGGCTGTACGCCTGTTGGCCTACGCGCTCTGGTACAACGAGAACCTGTCATTTGGCCGTGGTCTGTCCGACGTGGACGAAGCAGCCCTGTGGGAAAAGAGCCTGGACGACCGCGTCCTGCACTGGATCGAAGTCGGCCAACCGGACGCCGAGCGCCTGACCTGGTGCTCGCGTCGCACCGAGCGTACCAGTCTGCTGGCCTACGGCAGCCTGCGGGTGTGGCAGAACAAAGTGGTCGATGCGGTCAAGGGCCTGAAGAACCTCAGCATCGCCGCGGTTCCCCAGGACGTGCTGGAGATTCTGGCCACCGACATGCCCCGCTCGATCAAGTGGGACGTCATGATCAGTGAAGGCACCGTGTTCGTGACCGACGACCGTGGCCAGCACGAAGTGCAGCTGGAATGGCTGCTCGGTGAGCGTGGCTGACCTGTCCCCAACCTGACTGCCGAAGACCTCATGCGTATCGAACCCCGTCCCCTGCCACCGAGCCTGCCGTTCCTCGGTAACCTGCCCCCCTTGCTGACCCGCCTGTACGCCGCCCGTGGCGTGCAGTCCGAGGCCGAACTGGACAAGAGCCTGGCGCGCCTGCTGCCGTATCAACAGCTCAAGGGCATCGACGCGGCGGTGGACCTGTTGCTGGAGGCGCTGGACCAGCGCCAGCGTATTGTCATCGTCGGCGACTTCGATGCCGACGGGGCCACGGCCAGTACGGTCGGTGTGCTGGGGCTTCGCCTGCTGGGCGCGGCCCATGTCGATTACCTGGTGCCCAACCGTTTCAAGTACGGCTATGGCCTGACGCCTGAGATCGTCGAAGTGGCTTTGCAGGGGGAGCCACAACTGCTGATCACGGTGGACAACGGTATCTCCAGTGTCGAGGGCGTGGCAGCAGCCAAGGCCGCCGGGCTCAAGGTATTGGTGACCGACCATCACCTGCCGGGTGCGCAATTGCCCGATGCCGATGCCATCGTCAACCCGAACCAGCCAGGGTGCGATTTCCCCAGCAAGGCGCTGGCCGGTGTAGGAGTGATCTTCTACGTGCTCATGGCGCTGCGTGCTCGTCTTCGCGCCCTGGGGCGCTACGATCATCAGCCGCAGCCGAACATCGGTGAACTGCTTGACCTGGTGGCGCTGGGCAGTGTCGCTGACGTTGTCCCGCTGGACGCCAACAATCGCATTCTGGTGCACCAGGGTCTGGAGCGCATCCGTGCCGGCCGCGCCCGCCCCGGCCTGAAGGCCATCCTCGAAGTCGCCCGGCGCGATCATCGGCGCATCACCTCCACTGACCTGGGCTTCATCCTAGGGCCGCGCCTGAACGCCGCCGGCCGCCTGGACGATATGAGCCTGGGGATCGAATGCCTGCTCTGCGACGATCCGGTCGCGGCGCTGGAGATGGCCCAAGCGCTGGATGGCCTGAACCAGGACCGCAAGTCCATCGAGCAAGGCATGCAGCGTGAAGCGCTGGCCCAGCTCAAGGACCTGCCGGTCGAATCCATGCCTTATGGCCTGTGCCTGTTCGAGGCCGACTGGCACCAAGGCGTGATCGGCATCCTCGCCTCGCGCATGAAAGAGCGCTATCACCGCCCGACCATCGCCTTCGCCGATGTCGGCGATGGCATGCTCAAGGGGTCTGCGCGCTCGGTGCCGGGGTTCCATATTCGCGATGCGCTGGATGCGGTGGCGGCGCGTCAGCCGCACCTGATCAGCAAGTTCGGCGGGCACGCCATGGCGGCTGGCCTGTCATTGCCGGTGGAAAACTTCCAGGCGTTTGCCGCGGCCTTCGATGAGGAGGTTCGTCGGCATCTGGTGGAAGAGGACCTGACCGGGCGATTACTGTCTGACGGTACCCTCGCGGTCGAGGAGTTCCACCTGGACCTGGCCCGCGCTCTACGTCATGCGGGGCCTTGGGGGCAGCACTTTCCGGAGCCACTATTCCATGGTGTGTTCCAACTGATCGAACAACGGGTGGTGGGCGAGCGGCATCTGAAGGTGGTGCTCAAGAGCGAGTGCGGCTCGGTCAAGCTCGATGGCATCGCCTTTGGCATCGATCGGGATGTCTGGCCGAATCCGACGGTGCGCTGGGTGGAGTTGGCCTACAAGCTGGATGTGAATGAGTTTCGGGGGAATGAGAGTGTGCAGTTGATGATTGCGCACATGGAGCCGCGGTGAGCTGGTTGTTGGTTGTTGGTTGTTGGTTTTGAGGTTTGTGGGCTTATCCGTTTGATTTGTCGACGCTGATTCACCTTTCCGCCCTTACGGCGGGTCACTTTTGGTCTTGGCCAAAAGTAACCAAAAGCCGCGCGCCCCTGCATCCGGCCCGGAGCGCAGCGCAGGGGCCGCATGTGGGAGCCAGCGGTTTTTGCCTACTTTTGCCCAAGAGCAAAAGTAGGTCGCCGTAAAGGCGAAAAGCGCCGGTGGCGCCACCACCAACACCGGATATTCACACAACCTGATAACCCAAACCCAACACAAAAAAACCACCACCCCCTATCTGGTCTAGTCTGAAAAAGACCGATACCGGACCAAGGCCCCACACAAGTGCCCGGACCGGCCAAACCATTGGAGTCCCTGGGAGGTGCCCTCATGAGCCTGCTGCTCGAGCCTTACACCCTGCGTCAGCTGACCCTGCCCAACCGCATCGCCGTTTCCCCCATGTGCCAGTACTCCGCTGTAGATGGTCTGGCCAATGACTGGCACCTGGTGCACCTGGGCAGCCGCGCCGTTGGTGGTGCTGGCCTGGTGATCACCGAAGCGACGGCGGTGACCCCCGACGGCCGTATCAGTGCCGAGGACCTGGGCCTGTGGAATGACGCACAGATCCCACCCCTGCAACGCATCACCCGCTTCATCACTGCCCAAGGCGCTGTGCCGGGCATCCAGCTTGCCCACGCCGGACGCAAGGCCAGCACCCATCGCCCCTGGCTGGGCAAGCATGGCAGCGTCACGGTCGAAGAGGGCGGTTGGCAGCCGGTCGGCCCGTCCCGGATCGCCTTCGATCCAGAGCACACCGTGCCCCGCGAGCTCTCTGAGGACGAGATCGCCGGGATCGTCCAATCCTTTGCCGATGCCGCCCGTCGGGCATTGGTCGCGGGTTTCAAGGTAGTCGAAGTGCATGCCGCCCACGGTTATCTGCTGCACCAGTTCCTTTCGCCGCTGAGCAACCAGCGCCGGGACCGCTACGGCAGTTGCTTCGAGAACCGTATCCGCCTGACCTTGGAGGTGACCGAGGCGGTACGCAATGTGTGGCCTCAGGAGTTGCCGCTGTTCGTGCGTGTGTCGGCCACCGATTGGGTGGAAGACGGCTGGAACCCGGATGAAACCGTCGAACTGGCCCGGCGCCTGCGCACCCTCGGCGTGGACTTGATCGACGTGTCTTCAGGCGGTACCTCGGTCAACGCCGAGATTCCCACGGGTCCTGGCTACCAGACTCGTTTCGCCGAGCGTGTACGCAAGGAGTCGGAAATCGCCACCGGCACGGTAGGCATGATTACCGAACCGGCCCAGGCCGAACACATCCTGCGAACCGGTCAGGCAGACATCATCTTCCTCGCCCGCGAACTGCTACGCGACCCCTACTGGCCCTTGCACGCCGACGATGACCTGGGCGGCAACAAGGCCACCTGGCCGGCCCAGTATCAGCGCGCGACCAGCCGGGCCAACCCGATCCATGAGTCGGACTTGAGGGATTGAAGCCCACCGCTTCGCGTTTCATCCCACAAGCAGGTTCATCCGCGAATGGGCGGCGAGTTCACTGACGCATTCGCGGATAAACGCCCCAGTTGCTCTCACACGGTAGTTCGGAAACAAACCGAGGCTGCAAGCAGCCTCGATCCGTTCGCCTCTGGCTCAGTGCTTGATCATCACATGCCGTACGCAGGTGTAGTCCTCTAGCCCATACATCGACATGTCCTTGCCATAGCCCGAATGCTTCTGGCCGCCATGAGGCATTTCGCTGACCAGCATGAAGTGGGTGTTGACCCAAGTGCAGCCATATTGCAGGCGTGCGGCCAGGCGGTGCGCTCGGCCGGTGTCGCGGGTCCAGACCGACGAGGCCAGCCCGTAGTCCGAATCGTTGGCCCATGCCAGGGCCTGGGCTTCGTCGCTGAAACGCGTCACCGAGACCACCGGCCCGAAGACTTCATGGCGCACGATTTCATCGTCCTGCAGGGCATCGGCGAGCACGGTTGGTTCGAAGAAGAACCCTTCTCCCGGAATGACCTTGCCGCCGGTGACCAGACGAATGTGCGGCTGGGCGATGGCGCGCTCTACCATGCCTGCGACTTTGTCGCGGTGCTGGGCGCTGATCAGCGGGCCGAGCTCGGTGTCAGGCGCATCCTGAAGACCAGGTTTGAGGCTTGCCACTGCCTCGCCCAGACGTTCGACGAAGCGATCATAGATGCCGTCCTGTACATAGAGGCGACAGGCGGCGGTGCAGTCCTGGCCGGCGTTGTAGAAGCCGAAGGTGCGTATCCCCTCGATGGCCGCGTCGAGGTCGGCGTCGTCGAAGACCAGCACCGGCGCTTTGCCGCCCAGCTCCATGTGCATGCGTTTCACGCTGTCAGCGGTGGAGCTTACGATACGCGCGCCGGTGGGGATGGAACCGGTCAGCGAGACCATGCGCACTTTTGGATGGGTGACCAGCGGCGCGCCGACCGTCTGGCCACGGCCAAAGACGATGTTGAGTACCCCGGCCGGCAGCAGGTTCTGGGCCAGCTCCGCCAGGCGCAGGGCTGTGAGCGGGGTCATCTCCGAAGGTTTGAGCACCACGGTGTTGCCTGCCGCCAGGGCCGGGGCAATCTTCCAGGCCAGCATCATCAGCGGGTAGTTCCATGGGGCGATGGAGGCAACCACACCCAGTGGGTCGCGGCGGATCATCGAGGTGTGTCCCGGCAGGTACTCACCCGCCGCCGAACCACCCAGGCAGCGCGCGGCGCCGGCGAAGTAGCGGAACACATCGGCGATGGCCGGAATCTCGTCACCCAGCGCGGCGGCAAAGGGCTTGCCGCAGTTCTGCGATTCCAGCCTGGCCAATTCCTCGCCATGCTGTTCGATGGTGTCGGCCAGGGCCAGCAACGCCGCTGAGCGCTCCTTCGGAGTGGTTTGCGACCAGGCGTCGAAGGCCAGGTCTGCGGCGCGCACGGCGGCATCGACCTGGGCTTCGGTCGCTTCGTTGATCTGCGCCAAGGCACTGCCAAGGGCAGGGTTGAGCACGGTCCAGGCGGGGCCTTCGCCTGCGACCAGGCGACCGTTGATCAGCATTCGGGTTTGCATCGGGACTCCTCCTAGGTCATTTGCCGCTGCCCGCGACGCTCTCGCCGCCACGGGTCAGGTAATAGGCGCCGAGTATCGGCAGCATGGTCACCAGCATCACCAGCATGGCGACCACGTTGGTGACTGGCACGTCGCGCGGGCGGCTGAGCTGATTGAGCAACCAGATCGGCAGTGTGCGCTCATGGCCGGCGGTAAAGGTAGTGACGATGATCTCATCGAACGACAGGGCGAATGCCAGCATGCCACCCGCGAGCAGCGCCGAGCCGAGATTGGGCAGGATGATGTAGCGGAAGGTCTGCCAGCCATCGGCGCCCAGGTCCATCGAGGCTTCGATCAGACTCTGGGATGTACGGCGCAGGCGGGCGATGACGTTGTTGTAGACGATCACTACGCAGAACGTGGCGTGGCCCACCACAATGGTGAGCAGCCCAGGTTCGATGCCCAGGGTCTTGAAGGCCGAGAGCAGGGCGATGCCAGTGATGATGCCGGGCAGGGCGATGGGCAGGATCAACATCAGCGAGATGCTCTCCTTGCCAAAGAAGCTGCGCCGGTACAGCGCCGCCGCGGCCAGGGTGCCAAGCACCAAGGCGATCACCGTGGCCAGACAGGCTACCTGCAGCGACAGCTTGATCGCCTCCAGTACATCCTGGCGGGCGAAGGTCACGGCGAACCACTTGAGGGTGAATCCGCGCGGAGGAAAGCTGAATGCCGCATCTTCGGTGTTGAACGCATAGAGCAAGATGATCAGGATCGGAAAGTGCAGGAACACCAACCCGCCCCAGGCCGCCAGGCGCAGGCCCAGCGAGGCTTTTTCAGAGTGCATCGAAGGCCCCCAACCGTTTGACGATCGACAGGTAGATGGCGATCAGCACGATGGGCACCAGGGTAAATGCCGCGGCCATGGGCATGTTGCCGATCGCCCCTTGCTGGGCATACACCATGCTGCCGATGAAATAGCCCGGCGGGCCGATCAGTTGCGGCACGATGAAGTCGCCGAGGGTCAGGGAAAACGTGAAGATCGACCCCGCGGCGATACCCGGTACCGCAAGTGGCAGCACCACCAGCAAAAAGGTCTGGCTCGGCCGGGCGCCCAGGTCGGCCGAGGCCTGTAGCAGCGAGGGCGGCAAGCGCTCCAGCGAGGCCTGGATCGGCAGAATCATGAACGGCAGCCAGATATAGACGAACACCAGGAACCGTCCAAGGTGCGAGGTGGACAGGGTGCTGCCACCCACCCCGGGCACGGCGAGGATCGCCTGCAACACAGCCTGCAGGTGCATCTGCTGGATGAACCACTGGGCCACGCCACCTTTGGCCAGCAGCAGTGTCCAGGCATAGGTCTTGACGATGTAGCTGGCCCACATCGGCATCATGACGGCGATGTAGAAAAATGCCTTGGTCCGCCCCGAGGTGTAGCGGGCCATGTAATAGGCGATCGGAAACGCCAGCACTGCGCTGGCCACTGACACGGCGAGCGCCATGGCCAAGGTGCGCAGGATGATGTCGAAGTTCGCCGGGGCGAACAGGGCCGCGAAGTTGGCCAGCGTCAGGTCCGGCGTCACCGCCATGGTGAAGTCGTCGAAGGTGTAGAACCCCTGCCAGAGCAGGTTCAGCAGCGAGCCCAGATAGATCGCGCCAAACCAGGTCAACGGCGGGATCAACAACAGCAACAAGTACAGGTTCGGACGCCGGTAGAGCAGAGTGCCGAGCCGTCTGACCAGTGACGGGCTTTGCATCGCCAGGGTCATCTGGTCTGGCCCTCGTCCAGGATGGTTTCGCGCAAGCGCCTCATTGCCGCGCGGGGCCAATGGGCCTGCACACGCTGTCCCAGTTGCCAGGGCTGGGGGCGCTCCTGCCAACGGTCATTGGCCTGGCTGACGGTCAGCAGCAGGCCGTTGTCCAGCCGCACTTCGTAGCGCGTGGCACTGCCCTGGTACTGGATGTCGTGCAGCAAGCCGCTGACCTGGATGTCCTCGGCGATTGCCGCGTGCTCTGCCAGGCGGATGTGTTCGGGGCGTATGGAAAAAGGCGAGACGTCTGCGGTGAGCTGCTGGGCCAGCTCGCCGCGGATCACGTTGGAGGTCCCGACGAATTCGGCGACGAAGGTGGTCGCCGGTTTCATGTACAGGTTGCGTGGGCTATCGACCTGTTCGATGCGGCCCCGGTTGAACACCGCGACGCGATCGGACATCGACAAGGCTTCGGTCTGGTCGTGGGTGACGAAGATGAAGGTGATGCCCAATTGCCGCTGCAGTTTCTTCAGCTCGCCTTGCATCTGTTCGCGCAGCTTCAGGTCCAGGGCACCGAGTGGTTCGTCGAGCAACAGCACCCGTGGCCGATTGACCAGGGCGCGGGCCAGGGCAACGCGCTGGCGCTGGCCGCCGGAGAGCTGCGCCGGCTTGCGCTCGGCATAGCCTGCCAGGGCGACCATCGCCAGGGCCTCGTCGGCACGGCTGTAGCGTTCGGCCTTGGCCACCCCCTTGACCTTCAGGCCATAGGCGATGTTGTCGCGCACGTTCATGTGCGGAAACAGGGCGTAGTCCTGGAATACCGTGTTCACGTCACGCTGGTAAGGCGGCAGTCCGGCAGCCTCTACATCATGCAGACGGATCGAGCCGCTGCTCGGTTGTTCGAAGCCTGCGATCAGGCGTAGGCAGGTGGTCTTGCCCGAGCCCGAGGGGCCGAGCATGGAGAAGAACTCGCCTTCCTGGATGTCGATGCTGACACGGTCGACGGCCCTGACGTCGCCGAACGTGCGGGATACCTCGGTGAGCTGGACTGCTAGGGGCATTGCGCTGGCTCCGTGCATTTTATCTACTGCGTGAACCCTTTCGCGGATGAACCCGCTCCCACGGCGATCACGCCGTACCGAGCGGGTTCACCCGCGAAGAAGCCGGAACAACAATCAGTCGATCTTTCAGCGTCCGCCCATGATCGCAATATAGTCCTGGGTCCAGCGGCTATAAGGGACGAATTTGCCGCCGCTGGACTGCGGCGTCTTCCAGAACGCGATCTTGTCGAAGTTGTCGATCCCGTTGACCTTGCAGCCCTCGGCGCCCAGCAGCTCGCTGCCGGTGCAGGCGGCGGGAACAGCCGGCACCGAGCCGAACCAGGCCGCGACGTCGCCCTGGACCTTCGGTTGCAATGACCAGTCCATCCATTTGTAGGCGCAGTTGGGGTGCTTGGCTTCGCTGTGCAGCATGGTGGTGTCGGCCCAGCCGGTGGCGCCTTCCTTTGGGATGGTCGAGGCGACCGGCTGTTTGTCGGCCTTCAGGCCATTGACCATGTAACCCCAGGAACTGGAGGCGGCCACGCCTTCGTTCTTCACATCGCTCATCTGCACGGTCGCATCGTGCCAGTAGCGTTGGATCAGCGGCTGTTGCTGACGCAGCAGGTCGAGTACGGCCTTGTACTGGGTTTCGCTGAGCTCGTAGGGGTCCTGGATGCCCAGCTCAGGCTTGGTGGATTTCAGGTAGAGCGCAGCGTCGGCGATATAGATCGGGCCATCGTAGGCCTGTACCCGACCTTTGTTCGGTTTGCCGTCCGGCAGGTTCTGGGGCTCGAAGACCACACTCCAGCTGGTGGGCGGTTGCTTGAACACTGCGGTGCTGTAGAGCAGCACGTTCGGGCCCCATTGGTAAGGCGTGCCGTAAACCTGCTTATCGACCACGTACCAGCCGCCATTCTGCAGGCGTGGGTCGATGTTCTTCCAGTTGGGGATCAGCGCCGTGTTGATCGGCTGTACCCGCTTGCCAGCGATCAGCCGCAGCGAGGCGTCGCCCGAGGCGGTCACCAGGTCGTAGCCGCCCTTGGTCATCAGGCTGACCATTTCGTCGGAGGTCGCGGCGGTCTTCACGCTGACCTTGCAGCCGGTCTCTTTCTCGAATCCGGTGACCCAGTCGTAGGCCTTGTCGCTTTCGCCGCGTTCGATGTAGCCGGGCCAGGCGACGATATCCAGGCGCCCCTCGCCATCGCCGATGCTCTGGGGCAGGCCTGCGGCCTGCAGATTGGCGCTGGCCAGCAGGGCGCCGATCACGGCGCTGGACAATGCGGTCTTGTGCACTGACATGGTGTTCCCTCTTTTGGAATTTTTGATCGGGGCAGTCATCAAGAAAGCAGCGAAGCGATGGGATAAGCGTAGTGCGCTTGTCGCGCACCTGCGGCCGGTTCGGGCAGGCGCATGCGATGTCGAGTCTAGTTCGTTTTTTGCCGGTGGTTACGCAACATCCGGATGCAAATGCATTAAGCGTGAGTTCAGTCCACAGGCCTAATCTGGGGCTTTCCTTTTCAGCAAGAGGTAATGCCAGATGAACACCCGTGGCTTGCTCGATCAACTGCTCAAATCCGGCCAGGAGCTGCTGCAAAACCAGCAAGGCAAGGGCGGCGGCGCCAAGGGAGCGGGCGTGGCTGATCTGCTGGGCGGCCAGTCAGGCAAGGGCGGGCTGGGCAGCTTGCTCTCCGGTGCCGGTGGCGGTGCCTTGGCGGCAGGTGCCATGGGCCTGCTTCTGGGCAGCAAGAAAGCCCGCAAGTATGGCGGCAAAGTGCTCACCTACGGTGGCCTGGCTGCGCTTGGTGTACTGGCGTACAAGGCCTACGGCAACTGGCAGGCGCGCCAGGGCCAGACCGCGGCCCACGAGCCTCGTACCCTCGATCGCCTGCCTGCGGCCCAGGCCGAGCAGCACAGCCAGGCGGTGCTGCGCGCTCTGGTGGCGGCGGCCAAATCGGACGGGCATATCGATGAGCGCGAGCGCGCCTTGATCGAAGGTGAGTTCGTCCGCCTGGACAGCGACCGCGAGCTCCAGCATTGGCTGCACGCCGAACTGAACAAACCGCTGGACCCCGCCGAAGTGGCCGCTGCCGCGCAGACGCCCGAGATGGCGGCTGAAATGTACCTGGCCAGCGTGATGATGGTCGATCAGGAAAACTTCATGGAACGCGCTTATTTGGATGAACTGGCCCGCCAGTTGCGTCTGGATCCTGGCCTGCGCCAGGCGCTCGAGGATCAGGTCCGCCTCGCTGCCGGGTAAGCCACGGGGCGTCCTTCCACTCAGGTAAGGGACGCCTCCACAGCCTGCAAAATCAGCCGCGAACGGGCGGGGCGCCTAGGCTATACTCTGGCGATTTTTCCCCGCTCGTAATGAATTCCTGAGGGCTGAACGTGAAGAACTGGACCTTGCGCCAACGGATCCTGGCAAGTTTCGCCGTGATCATCGCCATCATGCTGCTGATGATCGTCGCCGCATACTCGCGGTTGGTGGCGATCGAGGCCAGTGAAGAGGCAGTAGGCTCGGACAGCATCCCTGGCTTCTACTACAGCTCGATGCTTCGCAGCGCCTGGGTCGACAGCTACGTCACCAGCCAGCAGTTGGTGGGGTTGTCCGGTCGCCGGGAAATCACCCCGGCGGACCTGGCCGAGTTCAAGAGCTTCGATGAGCGCCTCAAACAGGAGATGGCCAGCTACCAGGCGACGATCCATAATCCGGACGATCAGGCCGCGCTCGATGCGTTCAGGGTGCTTGAAGCCGACTACATGAAGCTCGTCGACCAGGTGCTCGAAGCCTACCAGCAGAAGCGCTATGCCGAAGCCGAGCGTCTGATCAACGAATCCCTCACCCCGGCCTGGATCAACGGCCGCCAGCACCTGAACCGGGTCATTGAAAGCAATCGCGAATCCGCCGAAGCGGCCACCAACGACATCGTCTCTGCCGTAGCCACGGCCAAGGGCAGCATGATCGTCTCGTTGCTGCTGGCAATCCTGGCTGCCGGTATCTGCGGTCTGCTATTGCTGCGTGCCATCACTGCGCCCGTGCAGCGCATCGTCCATGCCTTGGACAAGCTGCGTTCGGGTGACCTGAGCATGCGCCTGAGCCTGGCCCGCAAGGATGAGTTCGGTAGCATCGAGACCGGCTTCAACGAAATGGCCGTGGCGCTGGCCGACCTGGTCGCCCAGGCCCAGCGTTCGTCGGTGCAGGTGACCACTTCGGTCACTGAAATCGCCGCCACGTCCAAGCAGCAACAAGCGACTGCCACCGAAACCGCCGCCACCACCACCGAGATCGGTGCCACTTCGCGAGAGATCGCCGCTACCTCCCGTGACCTGGTCCGTACCATGACCGAGGTGACCTCCGCCGCCGACCAGGCCTCGGTCCTTGCCGGCTCTGGCCAGCAGGGCCTGGCACGCATGGAAGAGACCATGCATCAGGTGATGGGCGCCGCCGATCTGGTCAACGCCAAGCTGGCGATCCTCAACGAGAAGGCCAGCAACATCAACCAAGTGGTCGTGACCATCGTCAAGGTGGCCGACCAGACCAACCTGCTGTCGCTCAATGCCGCCATCGAGGCGGAGAAGGCCGGTGAGTACGGCCGTGGTTTCGCCGTGGTGGCCACCGAGGTGCGTCGCCTGGCCGACCAGACCGCCGTGGCAACCTACGACATCGAGCAAATGGTGCGGGAAATCCAGTCCGCCGTCTCGGCCGGGGTCATGGGCATGGACAAGTTCTCCGAGGAAGTGCGGCGGGGCATGTTCGAGGTCCAGCAGGTGGGCGAACAGCTCACCCAGATCATCCACCAGGTCCAGGCACTGGCGCCGCGGGTGCTGATGGTCAACGAAGGCATGCAGGCCCAGGCCACCGGTGCCGAGCAAATCAACCAGGCCCTGGCCCAGCTCAGCGATGCGAGCACCCAGACCGTGGAGTCCTTGCGCCAGGCGAGCTTCGCCATCGACGAGTTGAGCCAGGTGGCTGCCGGGCTGCGCGGCGGTGTGTCGCGCTTCAAAGTCTGACGGCGATGAACGACGTGCAACCCCATCAGGAGCAGGCCGACGGTGCCAAGGCAGCGCTGTATCTGCAGTTCTGCATCGGCGAGCAGCGCTTTGCCCTGGACGTGCGCGAGGTGATCGAGGTATTGCCACGGCGCACGCTCAAGCCCATCGCCCAGGCGCCTGCGTGGGTCGCCGGTATCCTTGCCCATCGCGGCACCTTGGTACCGGTGATCGATCTCTCGGCGCTGAGCTTCGCCACCCCGGCCCCCTTGCGTACCAGCACCCGGCTTGTGCTGGTGCACTATGGCGGCGACCGGCAACTGGGGTTGATTCTGGAGCAGGCCACCGACACCTTGCGATGCCGGCCCGATGAGTTCCAGCCCTATGGCCTGGACAACGCCGATGCGCCATACCTGGGACCGGTGCGCCAGGATGCCTGGGGGCTGCTGCAGCGGATCGAGGTGGACGACTTGCTGCCGGACGATGTCCGCGATCTGCTGTTCCCCGAGCCGCCAGGGCAGGTGCCGGCATGATCGAACAGCACTTCTTCCGTTTCCTGCAGGAGCGCATCGGCCTGGACGTCGAGTCGGTCGGCGCGCCCATGGTCGAACGTGCCTTGCGCCAGCGCTGCGCTGCCGTGCAGGCCGATGGCCTGGACGATTACTGGTCGCGCCTGCAGCAATCGGCCAGTGAGCAGCAGGCACTGATCGAGGCGGTGATCGTCCCGGAAACCTGGTTCTTCCGCTATCCCGAATCTTTCACCGCGCTGGTGGGGTTGGCCCACAAGCGTCTGGCCGAACTTGCCGGTCTGCGACCGCTGCGAATCCTCAGCCTGCCATGCTCCACGGGCGAGGAGCCCTACTCGATCGCCATGGCGCTGCTCGAGGGTGGTCTGGACCCGGCTGCATTTCGTGTCGACGCCATGGACATCAGCCCCAGTTCCATCGCCCGCGCGAAACAGGCCATCTATGGGCGCAACTCTTTCCGGGGCAGCGAGCTGGCGTTCCGCGACCGGCATTTCAGCGAAACCGACGAAGGCCACCAATTGGACGAGCGGGTAAGACGCCAGGTCGATCTGCAAGTCGGCAACGTGCTCGATCCTGCACTCAAGAGTCAGCAAGGGCTGTACGACTTCGTCTTCTGCCGCAATTTGCTGATCTACTTCGACGTCCCGACCCAGCGCCGGGTGTTCGAAGTGCTCAAGCACCTGACCCATGCCCAGGGCGTGCTGTTCATCGGCCCTGCCGAGGGCAGCCTGCTGGCCCGCCTGGGCATGCGTCCATTGGGCATCCCCCAGTCGTTCGCCTATGTGCGCCAGGAGGCGCCAGCCCCGGCGCCTGCACCCGTCGGGCAAGTTGCACCAATCAGTCGTCCCCCCTCCGTGCCTCCCCAGGCCCCACGGCCTGCCAGCCGTCCGGTGCGCCTGTCGCGCCCTCTTTCGTCGCCACCGCGCTCGCCGTCGCACGCCCAAGGTGAGAGCGAGCTGCTGGCCACCATCGCCCGTCAGGCCAACGCCGGTGAAAGCGCGCAGGCCCGCGCCAGCTGCCAGCGCTACCTGCAGCAGTTCGCGCCGAAAGCGCAGGTGTTCTACTGGCTCGGTCTGCTCAGCGACACCGAAGGCGACAGCCAGGAGGCCATCAGCCAGTATCGCAAGGCACTGTACCTGGAGCCGCAACATGCCGAGGCCTTGATGCACTTGGCAGCATTGCTGGCCTCCCAGGGCGACGAGGCGGGCGCGCGGCGTATGCAGGAGCGGGCGGCACGTGTGGGACGGGAGTCTGAACGATGAGTGAAACCATGCACCTGATCGCACGGGACGATGAGCTCATCGACGATTGCTGGAACCGTATCGGTGTGCACGGCGACAAGCAGTGCCCATTGCTCGAACGTCACATTCATTGCCGCAACTGCCAGGTCTACGCCAGTGCGGCCACGCGGCTGCTCGATCGCTATGCGCTGTTGCAGGACGAGCAGGTCGAGGCGCCGCCGCCGGACGAAGACAGCGTCGGGCGCTCGATGCTGTTGTTCCGCCTGGGCGAGGAGTGGCTGGCGCTGGCCTGTGCCTGTCTGGCCGAAATCGCGCCGCTACAGTCGGTGCATTCGCTGCCGCACCAGCGCTCCGGGGTATTGCAGGGCGTGGCCAATGTGCGTGGCGCGCTGGTGCCCTGCCTGTCGCTGGCGGGCTTGCTGGGCGTCGAGGTGTTGCCGGCCCAGGAGCGTACCGGGCGCGTGATGCCGCGCATGCTGATCCTCGCCGCGGAGGGCGGCCCGGTGGTGATGGCGGTGGACGAGATCGACGGTATCCATCGCCTGGATCCGGCACGCCTGGCCGATGGCCAGGACGCTGCGCACTTCACCGCAGCGGTACTGCAATGGCGTGGACGCAGCGTGCGGGTGCTGGATGAACAACATGTACTGTCGGCCGTGAAGCGGAGCCTGTCATGACCCCTGAGCAAATGCGCGACGCCTCGCTGCTCGAACTGTTCAGCCTGGAGGCCGAGGCCCAGACCCAGGTGCTCAGTGCCGGGCTCATGGCGCTCGAGCGCAACCCGACCCAGGCCGACCAGCTCGAAGCCTGCATGCGCGCGGCCCATTCCCTGAAAGGGGCTGCACGGATCGTTGGCATCGATGCCGGTGTCAGCGTCGCCCACGTCATGGAAGACTGTCTGGTGGCGGCCCAGGAAGGGCGCCTGCGACTGCGCCCCGAGCATATCGATGCCTTGCTGCACGGCACTGACCTGTTGATGCGCATCGCAACACCCAATGACCGTGATGGCGAAGCCGCGGTGCCGGCGTTCCTGGTGCAGATGGCTAATCTGCTCGACCCCACGGCAGCGCCCGTGCCTGAGCCTGCCGCACCTGTCGAACCTGCACCACTGCAGACCACGCAGGTCGAACCGGTGGTGGCAGAGCCAGAGCCCGAGGCCGAGCCTGAGCCCAGCCTGCCTCGCAAGGTCGGCAAGCGCGGTGGCGAGGGTGGCGAACGGGTGCTCAGGGTCACCGCCGATCGTTTGAACAGCCTGCTCGACCTTTCCAGCAAGTCGCTGGTGGAAACCCAGCGACTCAAGCCCTACCTGGCCAGCCTGCAGCGGCTCAAGCGCATGCATGGCCAGGGCATGCGGGCCCTCGATGGCCTGAAGCAACAGCTCGAAGGCAGCGGCCAGAGCCACGAAGTGCTCGAGGCCTTGGCCCAGACTCAACGCCTGCTGGGCGAAACCCAGCAGATCCTGCAGCAACAGGCTGCCGATATCGACGAGTTCGGCTGGCAGGCCAGCCAGCGCGCCCAGCATCTCTACGACACCGCGCTGGCCTGCCGTATGCGGCCGTTCGCCGATGTCCTGACCGGTCAGAGCCGCATGGTCCGCGACCTTGGACGATCGCTGGGCAAGCAGGTGCAGTTGCAGATCGAAGGTGAGAAAACCCAAGTCGACCGTGACGTACTGGAAAAGCTCGAAGCGCCCTTGACCCATCTGCTGCGCAACGCCGTCGATCACGGTATCGAGCTGCCCGAGCGGCGCCTGCTGGCAGGCAAGCCCGTCGACGGCACGATTCGCCTGCGCGCCTCGCACCAGGCAGGCCTGCTGATCCTCGAACTGACCGACGATGGCGCCGGCATCGACCTTGATCGGTTGCGGCGTAGCATCGTCGAACGGGCTTTGTCACCGGCCGAGACCGTAGCGCAAATGAGCGAGTCGGAGCTGCTCACGTTCCTGTTCCTTCCTGGCTTCAGCATGCGTGACAAGGTCACCGAGGTGTCGGGCCGAGGCGTCGGCCTTGATGCGGTTCAGCACATGGTGCGCGAGCTGCGTGGCTCGATCGAGCTGACCCAGGTGTCCGGCCAGGGGTGCTGCTTCCATCTGGAGGTGCCGCTGACGCTGTCGGTGGTGCGCAGCCTGGTGGTAGAGGTGGGGGGCGAAGCCTATGCCTTCCCGCTGGCGCACATCGAGCGCACCCTGGCGGTGGCTGCCGAGGACATCGTGCAGATCGAAGGGCGCCAGCACTTCTGGCACGAAGGACGGCATGTCGGGCTGGTCTCGGCCAGCCAGTTGCTCAACCGTCCGACCGGGCAGGATGACGAGCGCAGCCTGCCCGTGGTGGTGATTCGTGAGCGTGACCAACTGTACGGCGTGGCTGTGGAGCGGTTGATCGGCGAGCGGGTGCTGGTAGTGATGCCGCTGGATGCGCGCCTGGGCAAGGTCCAGGACATTTCCGCCGGGGCCTTGCTCGATGATGGTTCGGTGGTGCTGATCATCGACGTCGAGGATTTGCTGCGCTCGGTCGAGAAACTGCTCAGCACCGGCCGGCTGGAGCGCATCGAGCGCGGTGCCCGGGGCGGTCGCGCCATGGTGCGCAAGCGCATCCTGGTGGTCGACGACTCGCTCACCGTCCGTGAGCTGCAGCGCAAACTATTGGGCAACCAGGGCTACGACGTGGCCGTGGCGGTGGACGGCATGGATGGCTGGAATGCCCTGCGCGCCGATGATTTCGATCTGCTGATCACCGATATCGACATGCCGCGCATGGACGGCATCGAACTGGTCACCTTGGTGCGTCGAGACCAGCGCCTGCAATCGCTGCCCGTCATGGTGGTGTCCTACAAGGATCGTGAAGAAGACCGGCGACGTGGACTGGACGCCGGTGCCGACTACTATTTGGCTAAAGCCAGTTTCCATGACGATGCGTTGCTGGACGCCGTGGTGGAGTTGATCGGGGGTGCCCAGGGATGAAGATCGCCATCGTCAACGACATGCCCATGGCAGTGGAGGCGCTGCGCCGGGCCTTGGCCTTCGAGCCCGAGCACCAGGTGGTCTGGGTGGCCAGCGATGGCGCCGAAGCCGTGGCCCGGTGCGCCGAGTTCACCCCTGACCTGATTCTCATGGACCTGATCATGCCGGTGATGGATGGCGTCGAGGCGACCCGGCGGATCATGGCCGAAACACCCTGTGCCATCGTCATTGTCACGGTCGACCGCAAGCAGAATGTGCATCGGGTATTCGAAGCCATGGGCCATGGCGCCCTGGACGTGGTGGATACGCCTTCGCTGGGTGCGGGGGATGCACGGGAAGCGGCAGCCCCGCTGTTGCGCAAGATCCTCAATATAGGCTGGCTGATCGGCCAGCAACGCTCCGCGGCGCCCCGCGCTGTGTCCGCTCCACTGGTGGGGGCGTCCCAGCGTCGTGGCCTGGTGGCCATCGGCTCTTCGGCGGGCGGTCCAGCGGCGCTGGAAGTCCTGCTCAAAGGCTTGCCGCGCGAGTTTCCCGCGTCGATCGTGCTGGTGCAGCACGTTGATCAGGTATTCGCCAGTGGCATGGCCGAATGGCTCAGCGGGGTCTCGGGCTTGCCGGTGCGCCTGGCGCGAGAGGGCGAGCCACCCCAGCCAGGGCAAGTGCTGCTGGCCGGCACCAATCATCACATCCGCCTGCTGCAGGGCGGCCAGCTTAGCTATACGGCCGAGCCTGTCGGTGAAATCTACCGCCCCTCGATCAACGTGTTCTTCGAGAGTGTGGCGCGTTTCTGGACGGGCGATGCCGTGGGCGTCTTGCTCACCGGTATGGGCCGCGACGGCGCCCAGGGCCTGAAACAGATGCGCCAGCGTGGTTTCCTCACCATCGCCCAGGACCAGCAGAGTTCGGCGGTCTACGGCATGCCCAAGGCGGCTGCGGCGATCGAGGCTGCCGTGGAGATACGGTCGCTGGAACGCATCGCGGGCCGACTGATGGAAATCTTTTCGAAATGACGATATGTATTGAGTCACGCCGCCTGGCCGGCAGTGACCTGGTGAATAGGCATGAATGATCTACCGATCGAAGGTTTCACGACCATCAACGAAAGTGCGGCGATGGTCCTGCTGGTCGACGATCAGGCGATGATCGGCGAGGCGGTGCGCCGTGGGCTGGCCCACGAGGAGAACATCGACTTCCATTTCTGCGCCGATCCCCACCAGGCGGTGGCCCAGGCCATGCGGATCAAACCTACGGTGATTCTCCAGGACCTGATCATGCCGGGGCTGGACGGCCTGACGTTGGTGCGCGAATACCGCAACAACCCGGCCACCCAGGATATTCCGATCATCGTCCTGTCGACCAAGGAGGACCCGCTGGTCAAGAGCGCGGCCTTCGCCGCCGGGGCCAACGACTACCTGGTCAAGCTGCCGGACACCATCGAGCTGGTGGCGCGGATCCGCTACCACTCCCGCTCCTACCTGACCCTGCTGCAACGTGATGAAGCCTATCGCGCGCTGCGGGTCAGCCAGCAGCAGTTGCTCGACACCAACCTGATGCTGCAGCGGTTGATGAACTCCGATGGCCTCACCGGGCTGTCCAATCGGCGCCATTTCGACGAGTACCTGGAGCTTGAATGGCGACGGGCGATACGCGAGCAACAACAGTTGTCGCTGCTGATGATCGACGTCGACTACTTCAAGGCCTACAACGACAGCTTCGGCCATTTGGCCGGCGACGAGGCCCTGCGCCAGGTCGCCGAGGCCATCCGCGGTTCCTGCTCGCGTCCCACCGACTTGCCGGCGCGCTATGGGGGCGAGGAGTTCTCCTTGGTGCTGCCCAATACCTCGCCCGGCGGTGCGCGGCTGATCGCCGAGAAACTGCGCCAGACCGTCCTGGGTCTGAACATCCCCCATACCGCGCCCGAGGCAGACGCGCGCCTGACAGTGAGCATAGGTCTTGCGACCCTCACGCCCAGCGTTGGCAGCCACAGCCGGCAGCTGATCTCGGCTGCGGACAAGGGGCTGTATCTGGCCAAGAACAATGGTCGCAATCAGGTGGGCGTTGCCTGACGCTCTTAGGGTCTGCCGCCAGCGTCCACACCATTAGCGGCGGCCCTCGCGGTTACCGCCCGGCGGGTCTGCCGTCGGGGCGAGGACTGCGTTATACTCGCGGGCTTTTCACCGAATTCGCACGAGTAGCCCGCCCATGGAAATCCAACCGATCCTGAACACCATCAAGGACCTCACCGAACGCTCCCAGTCCATTCGGGGGTATCTTTGACTACGATCAAAAAGCTGATCGCCTGATCGAAGTCAATCGCGAACTGGAAGACCCTGCCGTCTGGAACAAGCCCGAGTACGCTCAGGGCTTGGGCCGTGAGCGCGCCATGCTGGCGCAGGTCGTCGAGACCCTGGACAAACTGTCCAATGGCCTGTCCGACTGCAAGGACCTGCTCGACATGGCCGTCGAGGAAAACGACGAAGGCGCCGTCAACGACGTTGTGACCGAGCTGCAAGGCCTGGAAGAAAACCTGGCCCAGCTTGAGTTCCGTCGTATGTTCAGCGGCGAGATGGACATGAACAACGCCTACCTGGACATCCAGGCCGGTTCCGGTGGCACCGAGGCGCAGGACTGGGCCAATATCCTGCTGCGCATGTACCTGCGCTGGGCCGACAAGCGTGGTTTCGATGCCACCATCATCGAGCTCTCCGAGGGTGAAGTCGCCGGCATCAAAGGCGCGACCGTACACATCAAGGGCGAATACGCGTTCGGCTGGCTGCGTACCGAGATCGGTGTGCACCGCCTGGTGCGCAAGAGCCCGTTCGACTCCGGAGCCCGTCGCCACACCTCGTTCTCGGCGGTGTTCGTCTCGCCCGAGATCGACGACAAGGTCGAGATCGAGATCAACCCGGCCGACCTTCGCATCGACACCTACCGCTC
Organism: Pseudomonas guariconensis; assembly: GCF_040822035.1. Lineage (NCBI taxonomy): Bacteria > Pseudomonadati > Pseudomonadota > Gammaproteobacteria > Pseudomonadales > Pseudomonadaceae > Pseudomonas > Pseudomonas guariconensis. The sequence goes on from NZ_CP162012.1 coordinate 1,186,488, forward strand.
CTCCGGTGCAGGTGGTCAGCATGTGAACACCACCGATTCGGCGGTCCGTATCACCCACGTGCCGACCAACACCGTGGTGGCCTGCCAGAACGAACGTTCCCAGCACGCCAACAAGGACACCGCCATGAAGATGCTGCGGGCCAAGTTGTACGAGCTGGAGATGCAAAAGCGCAATGCCGCCTCGCAAGCTCTGGAAGACAGCAAGTCGGACATCGGCTGGGGTCACCAGATCCGCTCCTACGTGCTCGATGACTCGCGCATCAAGGACCTGCGTACCGGCGTCGAGCGCAGCGACTGCCAGAAGGTCCTGGACGGCGACCTCGACCAGTACCTGGAAGCGAGCCTCAAGCAGGGGCTGTAAACCGCACACGACCGCCGCGATACGAGGCCCGGCCCGTATCGCGTGCCCTGCCCGACAGGGGCAACGAACACCTGATGGAAACAATGACGACATGAGCGACCTCAAGACCGAATCGCAAGACCTGCAACAGGAAGAAAACGCCCTGATCGCACTGCGCAAGGAAAAACTTGCCGCCGAGCGTGCCAAGGGCAACGCCTTCCCCAACGACTTCCGTCGCGACAGCTACTGCAACGACCTGCAGAAGCAGTACGCGGACAAGACCAAGGAAGAGCTGGAAGCAGCCGCGATTCCGGTCAAGGTAGCCGGTCGCATCATGCTCAACCGTGGCTCGTTCATGGTCATCCAGGACATGACTGGTCGCATCCAGGTCTACGTCAACCGCAAGACCCTGCCCGAAGAGACCCTGGCCGCTGTCAAGACTTGGGACCTGGGCGACATCATCAGTGCCGAAGGCACCCTGGCCCGTTCGGGCAAGGGCGACCTGTACGTCGAGATGACCAACGTGCGCCTGCTGACCAAGTCGCTGCGCCCGCTGCCGGACAAGCACCACGGCCTGACCGACACCGAGCAGCGCTACCGCCAGCGCTATGTCGACCTGATGGTCAACGAGGAAACCCGCCACACCTTCCGTGTCCGTTCCCAGGTCATCTCGCACATCCGCAAGTTCCTGATCGAACGCGACTTCCTCGAAGTCGAGACGCCGATGCTGCAGACCATTCCAGGTGGCGCGGCGGCAAAGCCGTTCGAAACCCACCACAACGCCCTGGACATGGCCATGTTCCTGCGTATCGCGCCGGAGCTTTACCTCAAGCGGCTGGTTGTGGGTGGCTTCGAGAAAGTGTTCGAGATCAACCGCAACTTCCGTAATGAAGGCGTCTCGACCCGGCACAACCCCGAGTTCACCATGCTCGAGTTCTACCAGGCCTACGCCGACTATCGCGACAACATGGACCTCACCGAAGAGCTGTTCCGCGAGCTGGCGCAACTGGTTCTGGGCACCACCGATGTGCCGTACGGCGACAAGGTGTTCCACTTCGGCGAGCCGTTCGCCCGCCTGTCGGTGTTCGAGTCGATCCTCAAGTACAACCCTGAGCTCACCGCCGCCGACCTGCAGGACGTCGACCGCGCCCGTGAGATCGCCAAGAAGGCCGGCGCCAAGGTGCTCGGCCATGAAGGCCTGGGCAAGCTGCAGGTGATGATTTTCGAAGAGCTGGTCGAGCACAAGCTGGAGCAGCCGCATTTCATCACCGAGTACCCGTTCGAAGTGTCGCCGCTGGCCCGTCGCAACGACGAGAACCCTGCCGTCACCGATCGCTTCGAGCTGTTCATCGGTGGCCGCGAGATTGCCAACGCCTACTCCGAGCTCAATGACGCCGAAGACCAGGCTGAGCGTTTCCTGGCCCAGGTGGCCGAGAAGGACGCCGGTGACGACGAGGCCATGCACTACGATGCCGACTTCGTTCGCGCTCTGGAATACGGCATGCCACCTACCGCAGGTGAAGGCATCGGCATCGACCGCCTGGTCATGCTGCTGACCAATTCGCCGTCGATCCGTGATGTGATCCTGTTCCCGCACATGCGTCCACAGGCCTGAGCATCCTGAACAAGCCGCCTTTCGGGGCGGCTTTTTCATGCCTGCGGTTCGAAAGTGACTGATTGGTCACGGCGCAGGTGCCGAGTCGTTTTTGAAGCACCACCGAACCTATCAGGCGTGGCCTTGATCGTAATTGGGCCGCAACAAGCTACAACCGTCTTTACTCAAAGCAGAGGGGATCGACCCTCACCGAGATTCAACGAGGTATTCATCGTGACTCCCGCAATGGCCCAACAAGGCGCGGCAGGCGTGGCAAGCGCCGTCGCCGAAAGCGTGCAATACCAGGGGCGCAAGACAGCCCGCCAAGGCAGCGAGCAGCGCCGGCAGCAAATTCTCGACGCGGCAATGCGCATCATCGTGCGTGACGGCGTGCGCGGTGTACGTCACCGAGCGGTGGCCGCCGAGGCCGGCGTTCCGCTGTCGGCGACCACTTATTACTTCAAGGACATCGAAGACCTGCTGACCGACACCTTCGCTCAGTACGTCGAGCGCAGCGCCGCCTACATGGCCAAGCTCTGGGCCAGTTCCGAAGTGGTGCTGGGCCAGTTGCTCGCCCAGGGCGACGGCAGCCCCGCGGCCCGGGCACGCCTGGCGGACGAGGTGGCGCGCATGATGGCCGATTATGTCAGCCGTCAGTTGCACACTCGGCGTGACTTCATCATGGCCGAGCAAGCCTTCCGCCAGGAGGCCTTGCTGTGCCCGCGTCTGGCTGAACTGGTCAGCGCCCACGAGCAGATCCTCCTGCACGGCGCACGGCAAATGCTGCAGGTGGTGGGGTCGCGTCAGCCCGAGCAGGATGCTCAGATGTTGACGGCCATAATCGAGCAGATGGAATATCAGGGCCTGCTCAAGGATGCGAATGCGCAAGCCGATGGGCAGATGCTCGCTATCCTTACCCGATATCTGCACCTGGTGCTGGCATCGGCCTAGGCCACGACCGGCCCGAGGGGCGACCGATCTTTTCAAGGAGAACCTGATGAAAGCCTGGCGTCTGGTGTTGTTGACTTTGTCATTCCTGCTGCTCGGTGGATGTCTGGTGACCTTCCATGAGCCTCTGCCCAGCAACCAGGCAGCGCCCAAGGCTCTGCTTGGCAAGTGGAGCAGCAAGGACGCCTGGGGCGAGCCGCTCAAGCTCAGCATCAGCCGTGTGGGCGGGGATGCCTATAAAGCGGTGGCCACGGCCAAGGGCAAGGCGCCGGAAGAATATGTCTTTACCGTGTCCCAGCATGGCAATCGCTGGTATCTGTCGGCCGGTGTGCCCAAGCGCCTGGGCGGCAACTTCCTGATCGGCGGCTTCGAGGTCGTCGATGGCAAGGAACTTGTGCTCTACAACCTCGATGTCGACCAGGTGCAGCAGGCGGTCAAGAAGAAGGAGTTGACCGGACGCAGCACCGAGGTGCCGGAGGACAACGGCGAAGGTGTGCTGATCGACAGCCCGTCGGCGCGGGTGCTGGCCTATCTGGACGATCCGGCCAACTCCGACCTGTTCGTCGAGGTGGCACGCTTCCAGCGAAGTGGCAAATAGCGCACTATCGCTGGCTTGGCTGGCCTCTTCGCGGGCGTTCACGCTGTACCTGTGGGAGCGGGTCTGTCCGCGAAGGGGCCGAGCACGAGCTTGATTCAACAAGGAGTCCGGGGTGGACGAGTACCAGCAGACCATACGCGCGCTCTCCGACCGCATCGTCGCGGCGCAGACGCCCATCCGCGTGCTCGATGCGGTGAAGTGGGACGACAATATCCGCAACGGCTTTCTCAAGGCCAAGGGCAAGGAGCCCCCGGCCGTGGACCGTGCCTATTACCAGGGGCGACCGCTGTCGTTCGATTCCAACTCGGTGAAGGCCGAGTTCCAGAGCATCGAGCGCGACATCACTCGCCAGCTCGGTCAGTTCAACCCGGTCGGGCAGATCATGCGGCGCATGTGCAAGGAGTACCGCATGGTGGTGCGCATGCTCGAAGCCCGTGGCACCGAGGATTTCGGCCTGATTTCCCAGGAGCTGTATGGCGCGGCCTCCGACGCCTTCCATGCCGGCGACCCGACCCTGGCCGACCTGGGCCTGATGCTGTCCGATTATCTGAACAACATCGACGGCCGGGGCGACCTGAAGGACGAGCCGAAGAACCTTACCGCCAAGGAAGCCGTAGCGATCCTTCAGCGGCGCTTGAACAAGGTCTTCGGCGAGGCCGAGGAGACCATCCGCGTGTTCGAGTCCGACGGTATCGTGGCCGACGCTGCGGCCGGTGCCGATTACATCAAGGTGCGTGCCGACGCGATGTTCAACAGCCGAGACGTGCGCGCACTGGAGGTCCACGAAGGCCTGGTGCACGTGGGCACCACACTCAATGGCCTCAACCAGCCGATCTGCACGTTCCTGGCGAAGGGGCCTCCCTCGTCGACCGTGACCCAGGAAGGGTTGGCCATTCTCATGGAGGTGATCGCTTTCGCCTCCTACCCCAGCCGCCTGCGCAAGCTCACCAACCGCACCCGGGCCATCCACATGGTGGAGGAGGGGGCGGACTTCTTGCAGGTCTACGAGTTCTTCCGCGGCCAGGGCTTCGAGATGGCCCAGAGCTACAGCAATGCCAGCCGGGTATTTCGCGGGTCGGTGCCCAACGGACTGCCATTTACCAAGGACTTGTCCTATCTCAAGGGTTTCATCATGGTTTACAACTACATTCAGTTGGCCGTGAAGAAAGGCAAGCTCGAGCAGATCCCGCTGTTGTTCTGCGGCAAGACCACCCTGGAAGACATGCGCACCTTGCGTCAGTTGGTCGAGGAGGGCCTGGTGGAGCCGCCCAAGTACCTGCCGGAACAGTTCCGCGACCTCAACGCCCTGTCTGCGTGGATGTGCTTCTCCAACTTCCTCAACCACCTGAGCCTGGATCGTATTGAAGCCGACTACGCGAACATTCTCTGAAGCCTGTCGCCGCCTCATCCTGGGCTTGCTCGTGCTGGGATTGTCGGGGTGTAGCAGCTTGTTGTTCTTCCCGGAGCCGGGCCTGCCGTTCACCCCGCAGAAGGCGAAGCTCGAATTTCGTGACGTGACCCTCATCGCCGCCGACGGTACGCGTCTTCACGGCTGGTGGATGCCGGTCAAGCCAGGGGTCCAGGTCAAGGGCACGGTATTGCACCTGCATGGCAATGGCGGCAACCTGGCCTGGCATCTGGGCGGCAGCTATTGGCTGCCGGAGCAGGGCTACCAGGTGCTGATGATCGACTATCGCGGCTATGGCCTCTCCCAGGGCAAGCCGAGCCTGCCGGCGGTTTACCAAGACATCGAGGCGGCCATGGATTGGCTGGACAACGCCCCGCAGGTCCAAGGCAAGCCCTTGGTGCTGCTGGGCCAGAGCCTCGGCGGCGCCATGGCCATTCACTACCTGGCGGCCCATCCTGAGCAACGTCAGCGCTTCAGTGCGCTGGTATTCGACGGTGTACCCGCCAGCTATCGGGAAGTGGGGCGCTTTGCCCTGAGTACGTCATGGCTGACCTGGCCGTTGCAGGTGCCATTGTCCTGGCTGGTGCCGGACGGCGACAGCGCGATCCGCTCGATCGAGCGCCTGGACACCCCGCCCAAGCTGTTTTTCCACAGCATCGACGACGACCTGGTGCCCATGGACAGCGGCATCCGTCTGTACCAGCACGCCCCGCCACCTCGGGTGCTGCAACTGACCCGAGGCGGGCATGTGCAGACCTTCGCCGACCCGACGTGGCGCCAGGTGATGCTGCGCTTCCTCGACGACCCCAGCCATTTCGATGGCCTTCGGCGACTAGCCGAAGTGCCCAATTACCCTGATGAGAAGAACGCGCAATGAGTGAAGAACGCAACGCCATCCCGATGATCCTGACCGCCGTGGGTACCATCATCGTGACGGTAGGGACCCTGTGGTATTACGGTTACTTGCATTTCGCCAAGCCCGAGGACGCCCTGTTGCTGCAGGACTACACCATGCTCAAGACCCTCCCCGGCGAGGACTACAAAGTCTCCCTCGACCCGGCGCCCCAGGTGGCGCAGTGCGTCGATGGCGTGCTGGTGCTGTTCGACACCCAGCAGAAGGGCCTGACTGGCGTGCTGGTGGACAACCGCAAGCGTGCCATTCGCTGTATGGGGCAGGAGACCCCGCAACAGCTGCAATGACCTGCGTTCTGGATGCCTTCGCGGCGAAAGCCGCGAAGAGCCAGGACAGACAAAGAAAAGCCCCGCGACGATCGCGGGGCTTTCTTGTTTCATTGTGCCAGCCTTACTGTTGGATCTGGCTTACCGAACGCGGCTGCACCGGCTGGTTGTCATTGGAGATGGTCACCTCCACCCGACGGTTCTGGGCGCGGCCAGTGTTGCTGCCATTGTCGGCGACTGGGTACTCCTTGCCGTAACCCTGGGCGACGATGCGTGCCGGGTCGACACCTGCGCGTACCAGGGCCATGCGCACGCTGTTGGCGCGTCGTTCCGACAGGCCTTGGTTGTAGCTCGCCGAGCCGAGGCTGTCGGTGTATCCCTCGACGATGACCTTGCGCTCAGGGTTTTCCTGGAGGAACTGGGCCAGCTTGGTGATGTTGGGGTAGGCGCTGCTCTTGAGCTCGGCCTTGTTGAAGTCGAACAGTACATCCCCGAAGGTCACCAGGGTGCCTCGATCAGTCTGCTTGGCGTTGAGGCTTTCCTGCAGCTTGCGGATCTGTGCGTCACGGGCGTCCAGGCGGGCCTGAGCGCGTTGTGCGGAGGCGTTCTTCAACTCGTTTTCAGCCGAGCGCAGGGCGATGGTCTGTTTGGCCACTTCCACGCGCTGGTTGGTCAGGTAGGCCAACTGGTCGACTGTCTTGTCGTCCTCGCGCTCCATGAATGCCTTGTCGGCTTTGTTCAGCCAGTCCTGGGCGTCCTTGGTCTCGAGGGCCGCCAGCTTGCTGGCCTGCGGATCGCTTTGCAGGCTGGAGAAGTTGGTGCGGGCGGACTCGAGATTGGGGTTCGGATCATGGGCGCAGGCAGCAAGGCCTACGCACAGGGCCAGCAGGGTGGGGATCATGAGGTAATTGCGCATAGTGTTCATCCTTTGATCAATGACGAAGGCTCAAACGGGGCAGGGCAGCGCTCATTCGGCGCTGCGCAGGCCTTCCTCGCGAAGGTCCTGGACACCTTCACGGCTGTCCTGCAGGGCCTTCTGCGCCTTGGCGGCCTGAGCCTTGCGCTCGGCCACGCGTGCATCCCACTCGGCTTGTTCAGCCAAGCGCTTGGCTTCGTCGTACTGCTTGTCATGCATGGCGATCTCGGCCTGCTTGAACTTGTCCTGGGCAGCCTTCATTTCCACGGCGGCAAACTCGGTGCCACCGGCGCTGACCGCGGAATTGACCGCGGACTGGGTGACGGCGTATTGCTCGGAGGGCGGTTTTCCGGCACAACCGGCCAGCAGCAGGCTGCCGCCCAGCGCCAGCGCGGCGAGCTTGAGCCCGCGCAGCGGCGTGGAGGAGGGGTGAGGTGTGCGGGTCTTCATGATGGTCAGCTCCATGGGATCACTCCTGTTTACGACGGTATCCTTAGCAGTCCATCGCTTTTTCCCTGTCATCTGCGCGCATTTCGGCCGAACTGTGCACAACGGCGTGTGTGCAGGGTTTTAGCGTGATGGCTACAGGCTGTGACTTGGGCTTTTTTCCGATAGTTCAGAAAAAAATGCCGAGCCTGTGCAGACGTGCAGGGACCGTGGAAGGGGATCGGTGGCAAATCAAGACTGTGCGACAAGGCGAACGGGGCGAGGCGGGGCAGCAGTCCCGTGCCCCGCCAACGCGGGGGCAAGTGTCAACTCGAAAGACTTTTCGACAGTGCCTGTTCGGCCTGCACGTAGGCGGGTGTCTTGCCGATGTCGGCGTAGATCTCCTCGCCCTCCTCGACACGGATCACCTGCGAGCCTTTGACGTAGGGGATGGCCTTTTCCGCCTCCTTGATGGCGGATTGCAACAGGCTCTCCGTGACGAAGGCCTCGTCCAGCCCGTAGGCCTGCGCGAATGCCTTGATCTTGACCAAGTCCTGCTTGTGCAGGGTAAGGGTGTATTCGACGCGTTCGCAGCTCTCGCGGGCCTTGGATTCCCAGCTGTCCAGCATGTGCCTGAAGGTGTCCATGGAAAACTCCTCGCTCGAAACCTGAAGTGGGCATGACTTCGGATGCCTTGCATTCACTTTAGTTGCTCGGTGCCGAACCGGCTTGCCAGTACGGCCTTGCCATGGGCACTCTTGGGCAATGTTCCTGAGCGGATGCGCGGTGAGCCGCGCCGGAGAGAAGGCCGATGACCGATATCGATGTACGCTTGCGTGAGGATGTCCATCTGTTGGGTGAACTGCTGGGCGAGACCATTCGCCAGCAGCATGGCGAGGCGTTCCTGCAGAAGATCGAAGACATCCGCCACAGTGCCAAGGCCGACCGCCGTGGCGCTGCAGAGCAACTGAGTTCGACCTTGGGCGATCTGGCCGACGACGACCTGCTACCGGTGGCTCGGGCTTTCAACCAGTTTCTCAACCTGGCGAACATCGCCGAACAGTACCAGTTGATCCGCCGTCGCGATGTTGGCCAACCCGAGCCTTTCGAAGCGCGCGTGCTGCCGGAATTACTGACCCGGCTGAAGCAGGCCGGTCATTCGGACGATGCCCTCGCCAGGCAGTTGGCCAAGCTGGACATCCAGCTGGTGCTCACCGCCCACCCCACCGAAGTGGCCCGCCGTACACTGATCCAGAAATACGATGCCATCGCCGGCCAGTTGGCTGCGCAGGATCACCGTGACCTGACACCTGCTGAGCGCCAACAGGTGCGTGAGCGCTTACGGCGTCTGATCGCCGAGGCCTGGCACACCGAGGAAATCCGGCGCACCCGGCCGACGCCGGTGGACGAGGCCAAGTGGGGCTTCGCGGTGATCGAGCATTCCTTGTGGCAGGCGATCCCTAACCACCTGCGCAAGGTAGATCACGCGTTATTCGAAGCGACTGGTCTGCGCTTGCCGCTGGAATCCGCGCCGATCCGTTTCGCCTCCTGGATGGGCGGCGATCGCGATGGCAACCCCAATGTCACCGCGGTGGTGACCCGCGAAGTGCTGCTGCTGGCCCGCTGGATGGCGGCTGACCTATTCCTGCGTGACATCGACTACCTGGCTGCCGAGCTGTCGATGCAGCAGGCCAACAATGCCCTGCGCGAGCGCGTGGGTGACAGTGCCGAGCCTTATCGTGCGTTGCTCAAGCAAGTGCGCGAACGCCTGCGCGCCACCCGTGCCTGGGCCCACGCGGCGCTGAGCAGCGCCCAGGCACCTGGGGCCGATGTGCTGACCAGCAACCGCGAGCTGATCGAGCCGCTTGAGCTGTGCTATCAGTCCCTGCATGAATGCGGCATGGGTGTCATCGCTGACGGCCCGCTGCTCGACACCTTGCGCCGGGCCGTGACCTTCGGCTTGTTCCTGGTGCGCCTGGACGTGCGTCAGGATGCCGCCCGGCACCGCGACGCGCTGACCGAAATCACCGACTACCTGGGCCTGGGGCGCTATGCCGACTGGGACGAGGAACAGCGCATCGCGTTCCTTCAGGCGGAACTGAAAAACCGCCGGCCGTTGTTGCCTGCGCACTTCAAGCCCGACGCCGAGACTGCCGAAGTGCTTGCCACCTGCCGCGAGATTGCCGCCGCGCCGGCGGCTTCGCTGGGATCCTATGTCATCTCCATGGCCGGTGCCGCATCCGATGTGCTGGCTGTGCAATTGCTGCTCAAGGAGGCCGGCCTGACCCGGCCCATGCGCGTGGTGCCGCTGTTCGAGACCCTCGCCGACCTGGACAACGCCGGGCCGGTGATGGCGCGCCTGCTGGGCCTGCCGGGCTATCGTGCCAGCTTGCATGGACCGCAGGAGGTGATGATCGGGTATTCCGACTCGGCCAAGGACGCAGGTACCACAGCGGCGGCCTGGGCCCAGTACCGGGCTCAGGAAAACCTCGTGCGCATCTGTCGAGAGCATCAGGTCGAGCTGCTGTTGTTCCATGGCCGTGGTGGCACTGTCGGCCGAGGCGGCGGGCCAGCCCACGCGGCGATCCTGTCGCAGCCACCCGGCTCGGTGGGCGGGCGGTTCCGCACCACCGAGCAGGGCGAAATGATCCGCTTCAAGTTCGGCCTGCCCGGCATCGCCGAGCAGAACCTCAACCTGTATCTGGCCGCCGTGCTCGAGGCGACCCTGTTGCCGCCGCCACCCCCGCAGCCCGCCTGGCGCGAGCTGATGGACCAGCTTGCTGCCGACGGCGTCAAGGCGTATCGCGCCGTGGTGCGGGAAAACCCCGACTTCGTCGAGTACTTCCGCCAGTCCACGCCGGAGCAGGAGCTCGGACGCCTGCCGCTGGGCAGCCGTCCGGCCAAGCGCCGTGCCGGCGGCATCGAGAGCCTGCGTGCTATTCCGTGGATCTTCGGCTGGACCCAGACGCGCCTGATGCTGCCGGCCTGGCTGGGCTGGGAGACGGCCCTGAGCAATGCCCTGGCGCGTGGGCAGGGCGAGCTGTTGGGACAGATGCGTGAACAGTGGCCGTTCTTCCGCACCCGAATCGACATGCTGGAGATGGTGCTGGCGAAAGCCGATGCCGAGATTGCCAAGGCCTACGACGAACGTCTGGTGCAACCGCACTTGCTTTCCCTGGGGGCACATCTGCGCGACCTATTGTCGCAGTCGTGCCAGGTGGTGCTGGGGTTGACCGGGCAATCGGTGCTACTGGCTCACAGCCCCGAGACCCTGGAGTTCATCAGCCTGCGCAATACCTATCTGGACCCGCTGCATCGCCTGCAGGCCGAATTGCTGGCGCGCTCTCGGAGCCGGGAAGCCGCTCTGGACAGCCCATTGGAGCAGGCCCTGCTGGTCACGGTGGCGGGTATCGCCGCAGGTCTTCGCAATACCGGTTGAGGCGTTCGGCGGCTGACCTTGGCTGGGGGCCGCAGGCCCCTCGGCCGAGGTTGTGCTGGCAGGTTGCGCCGGGCGCAACCGCGCCGTGAAACGGGCCCAAGTGGCGATTTCCTGCAACTTTGGGACGCTTGTCTGGTTGCTGGGCGCTGTGTATCTTGAGCAGCCTTTTGACCGATTTTCGGTCTCACCCGATTTTTCGGACTTGGCCTTCTGCGCCGAATCCGTTGATTTACATAGAAAAATATGAGGAGCACAAGATGCGCGTAATTCTGCTGGGAGCTCCCGGGGCCGGTAAAGGTACTCAGGCAAAGTTCATCACCGAGAAGTTCGGTATTCCACAGATCTCCACCGGTGACATGCTGCGTGCCGCCGTCAAGGCCGGCACCCCGCTGGGCCTTGAACTCAAGAAAGTCATGGATGCCGGCCAGCTGGTTTCCGACGAGCTGATCATCAGCCTGGTCAAGGAGCGCATCGCCCAGCCGGATTGCGCCAAGGGCTGCCTGTTCGACGGCTTCCCGCGCACCATTCCCCAGGCCGAGGCCATGGTCGCGGCAGGTGTCGACATCGACGCCGTGATCGAAATCGCCGTTGACGACGAAGAGATTGTCGGCCGCATGGCCGGCCGCCGTGTGCACCTGGCTTCGGGCCGTACCTACCACATTCAGCACAACCCGCCGAAAGTGGAAGGCAAGGACGATGTCACCGGTGAAGACTTGATCCAGCGCGACGACGACAAGGAAGAGACCGTGCGTCACCGCCTGTCGGTATACCACAGCCAGACCAAGCCGCTGGTTGACTTCTACCAGAAACTCTCGGCCGCCAACAACGGCAAGCCGAAGTACAGCCACATCGAAGGTGTCGGCTCGGTCGAGGCGATCACTGCCAAGGTGCTGGCAGCCCTGAGCTGATCCATCTCCGTGCGTCACGACGGCCCGCTTGCGGGCCGTTGTCGTTTATACTGCCGCTCTTTTCCCCGTTGCCTGGATACCTCGTTCGATGACCACCCTGCTGGCCCTGGATACCGCTACCGAAGCCTGTTCCGTCGCTCTGCTGCATGACGGCAAGGTGACCAGCCATTACGAGGTGATCCCGCGCATGCACGCGCAAAAGCTGCTGCCGATGATCAAGCAGTTGCTGGCCGAGTCAGGCGTGGCGCTCAGCGACGTGGATGCCATTGCTTTCGGGCGTGGCCCCGGGGCGTTCACCGGGGTGCGGATCGCCATCGGTGTGGTCCAGGGCCTGGCCTTCGCTCTCGAGCGCCCGGTGCTGCCGGTCTCCAACCTGGCGGCGCTGGCCCAGGGTGCGCTGCGTGAGCGCGGGGTGCAGCAGGTCGCCGCCGCCATTGATGCCCGTATGGACGAGGTGTACTGGGGCTGCTATCAAGCCCATGACGGCGAGATGCGCCTGGTAGGGCGCGAGGCGGTGTTGCCGCCAGAACGTGTGCAGCTACCGGAGGCCTGCACCGGCGAGTGGTTCGGCGCCGGCACCGGATGGGGTTATGGCGAACGGCTGGCCGTGCCGGTGAGCGCAAGCGATGCCAGCTCGCTGCCCAACGCCCTGGACATCCTCGAGCTGGCCCGCTTCGCTTGGGCACGCGGCGAGGCCATCCCGGCCGAGCAGGCGCAACCTGTGTACCTGCGCGACAACGTAGCGACCCCCAAGGTGCGCTGAGCCTCTCGTCAGTCGGCGCAGCGACGTCGCAACCTTTTGTGCGAACTGTGGTCCAGTTATCAATTGGGCATTAGCGAGGGATCTCTGATGCTGCTAAATTGCCATCATTGATCCTGAGTGCCTTGTCCATGCGTATCGATGGTTTCTCCTCCCAGTCCTATCCGATCAAGCGCACCCCGCGCAAGGCACCGGTGCGCGACGAGACCATCGACGATGCCGAACTGGTCGAGGACGTCGAAGCCCCTCAGGAGCCCCGCACCAACCGCCGTTCCGGTGGTCTGCCAGCCCGCCAGCAAGACATGATCTTTCCTCGTGCCCGTGATCGACGCACTGCTACCGCTCTGGCCAGCTACCTGGCCACCGCCGGCTTCACCGACTGGGAGATGGAAGTGCTGGGGTTGGACCTGTACATTTGATGGATGAATCCATCGCCCCTGCCTTACTTTCTCGGTTGTCCGTCCTGGAGCGAAAACGCCTGGCGCGACTACCTCTATCCCGCCGACGCCCGTCCTGCTGAATTTCTCGGCCTGTACAGCCGGGTGTTCAATGCCGTCGAAGGCAACACCACCTTCTATGCTCGTCCCGCGCCTGCCACGGTGGAGCGTTGGGCGCAGGTCATGCCCACGCATTTTCGCTTCACCGCCAAGTTTCCGGGTGATGTGACCCATGAGGGTGACCTGCGTGAGCATCTGGAGTCCGCGCTTGCATTCACCCGGCTGATGGCGCCGTTGGGCGAGCGGGTTTCGCCGTACTGGTTGCAGCTATCGGCCCAGTTCGGCCCTTCGCGGCTTGGCGAGCTGTGTCATTTTCTCGACCAAATCGGCGTGCCGGTGGCGGTCGAGGTGCGCAACGAGGCGTTTTTCGCCCGGGGCGAAGAGGAGCGCCAGCTCAACCGGCTGTTGCACGAGCGGGGTGTCGAGCGCATCTGCCTGGACCCACGGGCGCTGTTCAGTTGCACCTCGCGCGAGCCGGGTGTATTGCATGCACAGTCCAAGAAACCACGGGTCCCGCCACGTCCGGCTGCATTCAGCCAGCACCCTCAGGTGCGATTCATCGGGCATCCGGTGCTGGAGGCCAACGAGAGCTTTCTCACGCCCTGGGTGGAAAAGGTTGGCGCCTGGATCGAAGAAGGACGCAGTCCCTATGTCTTTTTGCATACCGCCGACAACCTGCAGGCCGCAGCCCTGGCCCTGCGTTTTCATGAGCGTCTGATGGCGCGTTTGCCGGGTCTTGACCCTTTGCCGGAATTGCCGCGTGCGCCCGAGGTCGAACAACTGGGACTACTCTGACGACTCCTGACTATCTGCCGAGGTTGAGACCATGGATGTGCAAACCCTGCGAGCCGAAGCCTTCAAGGCCATGCATGAGCGTGAGGGCGCTTTCGTCATTCCCAACCCCTGGGACGCAGGTTCTGCCCGCCTGCTGGCAAGCCTCGGCTTCGAGGCCCTGGCCACCACCAGTGCAGGTTTGGCGTTCAGCCTGGGGCGGCCGGATGCCGAAGGCGCCTTGAGTCTGGAGGAAACCCTGAGTAACGCCCGGTCGATCGTCGATGCGACTCCGTTACCTGTGGCCGCCGATCTGGAAAACGGCTTCGGTGACCTGCCACAGGATTGTGCCGAGACGATCCGGCGCGCGGCCGAGGTAGGGCTGGTGGGCGGCTCGATCGAAGACGCCAGCGGTCGCTGCGACGACCCTATCTACGACTTCGGTTTGTCGGTGGAGCGGGTGCGCGCCGCCGTGCAGGCTGCTCGTGCGCTGCCGTTTCCCTTCACCCTCTGCGCCCGCGCGGAGAACCTGCTGCACGGGCGCCTGGACCTGGATGACACCATCCGGCGCCTGCAAGCCTATGCCGAGGCGGGTGCCGATGTGCTTTATGCCCCAGGCCTGCGCGACGTCGAAGAAATCCGCGCCGTGGTGCAGGCGGTCGCGCCCAAGCCTGTCAACGTGCTGATGGGGCTGGCTGGTGTGCCGCTTAGCGTGAACCAGTTGCAGGACCTGGGGGTGAAGCGCATCAGCGTAGGCTCCTCGCTCGCACGCGCCGCGCTGGGAGCGTTGCAGCGGGGGGCGCTGGAGATCCGTGATCAGGGCTCGTTCGGCTACAGCGCGCAGGCCCTGCCGTTTGCCGAGCTCAACGACCTGTTCCGTCGCTGAGGCGCCCGTGCGTGTTGCCACGCTGCTGGTTGTCGGCCTGATGACAATGGCGGTCCTGGCGTGGTATCTGGGCTGGCGACCACCTGCCGCCTGGAACCCCTGGGCGGTGCTGGACGTGCGCCAGCCGCCCAACTTCCTGACGCCCTACAAGCTCGCGCGCCTGCGCGAGAACCCACGTTTGTGCCTGCAGGCCTTGCAGACATCGGCCTTGCGCTACCGGCCACAGGCCGACAGCGCGCCCACGGCCAATTGCCCGCTGCGCAACGTGTGGCGAATCGAAGCTGGCGAAGCGCGCCTTAGCAGCAGCTTCCTGGCGTCTTGCCCATTGGCGGTGGCCTACGCGTTGTTCGAAAAGCATGGACTGCAGCCCGCGGCGCAACGAATTTTTGGCCAGCCCGTGGCCCAGGTCGAGCACTTGGGCAGCTTTGCCTGCCGAAATGTGTACCACCGTAAACAAGGTCGGCTCAGCCAGCATGCCAGCGCCAATGCATTGGATATCACGGGTTTTCGCCTCAAGGATGGACAACGCATCGTGCTGGCGAGGGATTGGCAGAAGGGCGGGGAGAAGGCGGCGTTTTTACGGGAGGTCCATGACGCGGCCTGCAACAGTTTCAATACGGTGCTGGGGCCGGACTACAACGCGGCGCACCACAACCACTTTCACCTGGACATGGGGCTCTGGCAGGTCTGCCGCTGAGCTCAGGCGTGCGTGCGCACGTTGTTCAGCACTACCGGGCGCGCCCAGTGAAGGTCGAACTCCAGATCGTTCTGCTGTTTGGCCAAGGTGGGTTCGTCGTAGGGCTCGGGGGCGTTTTCCAACAGATCCGTTTCGAACTCGGCGATGGGCAGGAACAACGCCCGCGGCGACGGCGCCGGGCCAGGCTCGGGAAGCGGATGGCCCTGACTCATGACCACTGGGCGCAACCAACTGTTGCTCAAGTCGAGCTGGCGCTGTTGTTCGATCAGTTCGGCGGTGCTGAACGGCTCGGGTGCGTTTTCCAGCAATTCGGTCTCGAATTCGGCCTTTGGCAGGAACAGCGGCTCGGGCGGCTTGACCTCGGTGTCGTGGACATCGCAGCTACGCTGGACATGGATCTGCGCCAGGGTGCGCACACCGCCCAGTGGTTCACCGCTTTCCTTGTCGACCTGCTTGGCGATGGCTTGGCTGACCGGGTCCGCTTCCGTCCCTTGCTGCTCGGCCAACGCGCGGGCGAAGAAATCCTGCCACAGGTGGCTTACGCCCCCGAGTGCCTGGGTGTTCTGTCGACCGTAGTTGCCGACAGGCGACAGGTAGGTCAAGCCGATGGGAAGGGTTTCTGACATGGCAGTCGCGCGCGTTGTGCTCTGGCAGAATAGCGGATACTGCGTGTATCGGCGGTGGCCGGGATTTCATTAATTTTTTCGAGTGCGCGAACCGATGGTGGAGCTAGAGCAGGGCATGGGTATCAGGGTCGAGGCGTTGTCGGCTGAGTTCCAGGCCCAGGCACAAGTGTGGGCCGAGCGCCTGGGTGTGCCGCTGGTGGATGACGAGGCGGGGTTTGCCGTGCAGGTCGGGCCTGATGGGTTGCAGATCCAGCAGCTAGGGCCGCAGGCGCCGGGACCGGTGCGGGTGGACTTCGTCGAAGGACAGGCGGCGCATCGACGGCTCTATGGCGGGGGTAACGGACAGATGATCGCCAAGGCCGTCGGCATCGCCCAAGGCGTCCGCCCCCAGGTGCTCGATGCCACTGCAGGCTTGGGCAAGGATGCGTTCGTGCTGGCCAGCCTGGGCTGCCAGATGACCCTGATCGAGCGCCAGCCGCTGATTGCCGCTTTGCTCGAGGATGGGCTGGCGCGGGCGCGTGGGGATGACGAGGTGGGGGCGATCGTCGAGCGCATGCACCTGCTGACCGGCAACGCCATCGAGCGCATGCGCGCCTGGGAGGGCGAGCCACCCCAGGTGATCTATCTCGATCCGATGTTCCCGCATCGGGACAAGAGCGCGCTGGTGAAGAAGGAAATGCGGGTGTTCCGGCCCTTGGTCGGTGATGACCTGGATGCGCCGGCGTTGTTGGAGGCGGCGTTGGCGTTGGCTTCCCACCGGGTTGTGGTCAAGCGGCCACGCAAGGCGCCCATTATCGATGGGCCCAAGCCGAGCCACAGTCTGGAGGGGAAATCGAGTCGGTATGACATTTATCCCAAGAAGGCGCTCAAGGCTTGATTAGGTTTGGGGCTGCGGCTGGGGCTGGGGCTGGGTTGTGGTTTTGAGGTTTGTGGGCTTATCCGTTTGATTTGTCGACGCTGATTCACCTTTCCGCCCTTACGGCGGGTCACTTTTGGTCTTGGCCAAAAGTAATCAAAAGCCGCGCGCCCCTGCATCCGGCCCGGCGCTTCGCACCGGGTCCCCTCGCTGCGGTGTCTTACGGGGCCTCGCGGCCTCCGGCTGGCTGCGCCAGCCTCCATCTCGCGACTTCGGCTACCGCCGAAGGGCGCTACGCGCCTGCCCCTACAGACACCTCCGCTCGGCCTGCTGATGGGGCGCAAGTTACGGGCGGCGTCTGGGTTGGCGTTGTTTCATTCAGGGGTTTTTGTGGGGTATGTTCCGCCCATCGCGGGTAAACCCGCGAAACACCGGCACAAACAACAAATTAATCAGCTTGTTTGCCGTTGCTGTTGCTTTTGATGCGCGATAGTCCAGGCGCCACCCATCGCGACCTCAGGAGGCCGAGTGGAGGTGTCTGTAGGGGCAGGCGCGCAGCGCCCTTCGGCGCAGCCGAAGTTGCGAGATGGAGGCTTGCGCAGCAAACCGGAGGCCGCGAAGCCCCGAAAGGCAGCGGAGCGCAGGGAACCCCGGAGCGCAGCGCAGGGGCCGGATGTGGGAGGCAGCGGTTTTTGCCTACTTTTGCCCAAGAGCAAAAGTAGGTCGCCGTAAAGGCGAAAAGCGCCGGTGGTGCCACCGCAAACACCGGATATTCACACAGCCTCAAAGCCCAAGCCCTTAAACCCGGTACCCCCGCATGAACAACCCAACCACCTCCCGCACATGCACCTCCGCCTCCTCCACCGTCAACGCCGGCGCACACCCCAGCAGCAGCCGATAATCCGGCGCCCCCTTCACCAAGCAGAAGAAATGCTCAGCCGCCCGCAAGGGATTGTCGATCGCCAGCAACCCCCGCTGCGCGACACTGGCCAGCAGCGCTTCCATCCCGGCCAGCACCCGCTTGGGCCCCGCCTCCCAGAAGTACTCGCCAAAGCCAGGGTCCTGGTTCCCCAAGGCAATGATCAACCGGCTCAACTTGACCGACTCGTCACTGCTGATCAACGCCTGAAACCCCCGGGCAATATTCAGCAGCACCTGTTCCAGCGGAACGCCTTCGGGCAGCTCGAAGATCAGGTCAGGCAGTTGGGTCTGACACGTCGCCATGACGGCCGAACCAAACAGCGTCTGCTTGTCGTTGAAATGGCTGTAGACCGTGAGTTTTGAAACACCTGCCGCCGCAGCGACCGCATCCATGCTGGTGTTCGCATAGCCAAGACTCAGGAACAAGGTCTTGGCGGCTTCGAGGATGGCCTCGCGCTTGGCCAGGTCCTTGGGCCGGCCAGGGCCAGTGGGTGCGTCGTTGGACATGGGAATCCGCATCATGATGAAAAGTCCCCCATCTTAACGGGTCGCAGCGCATCCGGCTGCTAAAGGCGTGGATGGTTAATACGTTTTTCTCTGTGTTACCCGCTTCCCGACCCTGGTGTCCTGACTTAATATACTCGCCAGTATAAATATTCGAGGCGCTCCTCGCGAAAGGACATCCATCATGTTGCGTCATGCCGTGCCCATCGTTTTACCCGCCACCTTGGCGTTGCTGCTGGTCGCTTGCGGTCAGGAGGCCGCGGCCCCTGCTGTGCCGCGCCCGGCGTTGGTGGTCCAGCCCCAGCCAACGGGTGCTTCGGCCGACAGTTATCCCGGCGAGGTGCGGGCTCGCTTCGAGCCTGAGCTGGCCTTTCGCATTGGCGGCAAGGTGAGCAAGCGCCTGGTGGAGGAGGGGCAGCGGGTCAAGGCCGACCAGCCGCTGGCCGAGCTCGACCCACAGGATGTCCGTCTGCAACTGGAGGCCAACCGCGCCCAGCTCGCTGCCGCCGAAGCCAACCTGGCCCTGGTGCGGGCTGAGCGCGATCGCTACCAGAAGCTGCTGGAGCGGCAGATGGTCAGCCGTTCCCAGTACGACAACGCCGAGAACCTCTATCGCGCAGGCCAGGCGCGTCTCAAGCAGGCCAAGGCGGAATTCGACGTGGCCGGCAACCAGGCGGAGTACGCCGTGCTCCGGGCACCTCAAGCAGGCGTGATCGCCAAGCGTCAGGTCGAGGTGGGTCAGGTTGTGGCGCCAGGGCAGACCGTGTTCACCCTGGCCGCCGATGGTGAGCGAGAAGTGCTCATCGGCCTGCCGGAGCAGCAATTCGCCCGCTTTGGCGTGGGGCAAACGGTGAGTGTGGAGCTGTGGTCGCACCCGAACGCGCGTTATCCGGGGCGCATCCGTGAGCTGTCTCCGGCGGCCGATCCTCGCTCGCGTACCTTCGCTGCGCGGATTGCCTTCACCACCTCCAGCACGCCGGCCGAGCTGGGGCAAAGCGCGCGAGTGTTCATTGCCCACGCTGAACGCGCGCCGCTGTCGGTGCCGCTTTCGGCGGTTACGGCCGAACAGGGGCAGGCCTACGTCTGGCGCATCGGCAAGGACAACCGCCTCGAACGCGCGGTGGTGCGCCTGGGCCCTTATGGCGATGACAGCGTGCCGGTGCTCGAAGGGCTGAAGGCGGATGACTGGGTAGTGGCCGCAGGTGGCCATGTGTTGCGCGAGGGCCAGCAGGTCCGGCCCGTGGACCGTTCCAACCGTGATGTGAACCTGGCGACCAAGGAGTAATTCCCGATGGGTTTCAACCTTTCCGCCTGGGCCTTGCGCAACCGGCAGATCGTGCTGTTCTTGATGATCCTCCTGGGCGCGATTGGCGCGATGTCCTACACAAAGCTGGGGCAAAGCGAGGATCCACCGTTCACCTTCAAGGCCATGGTCATCCGCACGATATGGCCGGGTGCTACCGCCGAGGAGGTCTCCCGGCAGGTCACCGAGCGCATCGAAAAGAAACTGATGGAAACCGGCGAGTACGAGCGGATCGTGTCGTTCTCGCGTCCAGGCGAGTCCCAGGTGACGTTCATGGCCCGGGACTCCATGCACTCCGATGCCATCCCCGAGCTGTGGTACCAGATCCGCAAGAAGGTCGCGGACATTCGCCATACCTTGCCGCCCGAGATTCAGGGGCCGTTCTTCAACGATGAGTTCGGCACGACTTTTGGCAACATCTATGCACTGACAGGTCCCGGGTTCGATTACGCCGTGCTCAAGGACTACGCCGACCGTATCCAGATCCAACTGCAGCGGGTCAAGGACGTGGGCAAGGTCGAGCTGATCGGCCTGCAGGACGAAAAAATCTGGATCGAGCTCTCGAACCTCAAGCTGGCCACCCTCGGCGTGCCGTTGCAGGCGGTGCAGCAGGCGCTGAGCGAGCAGAACGCGGTGAGCACCGCAGGTTTCTTCGAGACCCCCAGCGAGCGTTTGCAGTTGCGTGTCAGCGGACGTTTCGACAGCGTCGAGCAGATTCGCCAGTTCCCGATCCGCGTAGGTGATCGCACCTTCCGTATCGGGGATGTGGCCGAGGTCCATCGCGGCTTCAACGACCCACCTGCGCCACGCATGCGCTTCATGGGCGAGGACGCAATCGGCCTGGCGGTCTCGATGAAGGACGGTGGCGACATCCTGGTGCTGGGCAAGGCCCTGGAAGGCGAGTTCGCCCGCCTGGCGCGCAACCTGCCGGCGGGCATGGAGTTGCGCAAGGTTTCGGACCAGCCCGCTGCGGTGAAGGCAGGGGTAGGGGAGTTCGTCCAGGTCCTGGTCGAAGCCCTGGCCATCGTGCTGCTGGTGAGTTTTTTCTCCCTGGGCCTTCGCACCGGCCTGGTGGTGGCCCTGGCCATTCCACTGGTGTTGGCCATGACCTTCGCCACGATGCATTACTTCGGCATCGGCCTGCACAAGATCTCCCTTGGCGCACTGGTGCTGGCGCTTGGGCTGCTGGTGGACGACGCCATCATTGCCGTGGAGATGATGGCGATCAAGATGGAGCAGGGGTTCGACCGGCTCAAGGCGGCGAGCTATGCCTGGTCCAGCACGGCATTCCCGATGCTCACTGGCACCTTGATCACGGCGGCGGGCTTCCTGCCGATCGCCACGGCGGCCTCCAGTACTGGCGAATACACACGTTCTATCTTCCAGGTGGTGACCATTGCCTTGCTGACGTCCTGGGTGGCCGCGGTGGTCTTCGTGCCTTACCTGGGCGACCGCCTGTTGCCAGACCTGGCCAAGCGTCACGCCGAGGGCGCGCACGGTCCGGATCCTTATGGCACGCCGTTCTACCAGCGTGTGCGCCGCGTCGTGGAGTGGTGCGTACGCCGGCGCAAGACAGTGATCGTGCTGACGGTCGCGGCTTTCGTTGGCAGCATCCTGCTGTTCCGCTTCGTGCCCCAGCAGTTCTTCCCGGCCTCGGGCCGGCCCGAACTGATGGTCGACCTCAAACTCACCGAAGGCGCATCCCTGGCCAATACGACCGAGCAGGTCAAGCGCCTGGAGGCACTGCTCAAGCAGCAGGATGGCATCGCCAACTATGTGGCCTATGTCGGCACGGGGTCGCCGCGTTTCTACCTGCCGTTGGACCAGCAATTGCCGGCGGCGAGCTTTGCCCAGTTCGTGGTACTGGCCAAGAGCCTGGAGGATCGTGAAGCCCTGCGCAGCTGGTTGATCGCCACGCTGGATGCGCAATTCCCCGAGCTGCGTGGACGGGTCACCCGTTTGGAGAACGGTCCGCCGGTGGGCTATCCGGTGCAGTTCCGGGTGACGGGCGAGCATATCGAGAAGGTTCGTGCCCTGGCGCGGGAGGTAGCGGTCAAGGTGCGCGAGAACCCCCATGTGGTGAACGTGCACCTCGATTGGGAGGAGCCGAGCAAGGCGGTGTTCCTGGAGATCGACCAGGACCGCGCCCGGGCCTTGGGCGTAAGCACCGCGCATCTGTCGAGCTTCCTGCAAAGCTCGCTGACCGGCACCACGGTCAGCCAGTACCGCGAAGACAACGAACTGATCGAGATCCTGCTACGCGGCACCGGCCAGGAACGCCGTGAGCTGGGCAACCTCGGCAGCCTCGCGCTGCCCACCGACAACGGCCAGAGCGTGGCGTTGTCCCAGGTGGCGACCTTGGAGTACGGCTTCGAAGAAGGCGTGATCTGGCACCGCAACCGCCTGCCCACGGTGACCGTGCGGGCCGACATCTATGACAAGGAGCAGCCGGCTACGCTCGTCAAGCAGATCCTGCCAACCTTGCAAACGGTGCGCGATACCTTGCCCGAGGGTTACCTGCTGGAAGTCGGTGGCGCCGTGGAAGATGCCGAGCGCGGCCAGCGTTCGGTGAACGCCGGCATGCCACTGTTCATCGTGGTGGTGCTGACGTTGCTGATGGTGCAGTTGCGCAGTTTTTCGCGCACGGTGATGGTGTTTCTCACCGCGCCCTTGGGGCTGATCGGTGTGACGCTGTTCCTGTTGGTGTTCCGGCAGCCTTTTGGGTTTGTCGCCATGCTCGGCACCATCGCACTGGCGGGGATGATCATGCGTAACTCGGTGATCCTGGTCGACCAGATCGAACAGGACATCGCGGCGGGGCTGGATCGCTGGCAGGCGATCATCGAAGCTACGGTGCGGCGCTTCCGACCGATCGTGCTCACCGCCCTGGCGGCGGTATTGGCAATGATCCCGCTGTCGCGCAGCGTGTTCTACGGGCCGATGGCGGTGGCCATCATGGGCGGGTTGATCGTAGCGACCGTGCTGACGCTGTTGTTCCTGCCAGCGCTGTATGCGGCGTGGTTCAGAGTGAGGAAAAGCGGCTAGCTGGGAGCGGCAAGCGGCAAGCCACAAGGGGGACGAGCCACGCAGGCCTCGCGTCTTGCTTGTGGCTTACCGCTTGAAACTTACAGCTTGCAGCCGCGCGCTTCAAAGCGCGCCGAACACCTTCTTGGCCAGGCTGGTCGCGGCCTGGGCTGGGTTCTGGCGAATGTTCTGCTCCTGCTTGCCGATCATCTCGAACAGGCCATCGAGCGCTTTCTCGGTCACGTAGTTCTCGATGCTCGCGCTCTTGGCGTCTACCACGCCTAGGGCCACGGCTTGGCCGGCGAAGTTGTTGTACTGCTGCGCCAGGCCAACCTTGTCGGTGGCTTGCTTGACGATCGGCAGGAACTTGGCGCGGATTTCTTCACGGCTGCTCTTGTTCAGGTACTGGGTTGCCGAATCCTGGCCGCCGTTGAGGATGTCCTTGGCGTCGGTCACGGTCATCTTCTTGACCGCATCGACCAGAATCGCCTGGGCCTGCGGAACCGCTGCTTCGGCCGCCTTGTTCATGCTGTTTTCCAGGGCTTCGACCTGCTCACCCTTGCCGAACATCTTCATGGCCTTGGCGGCCTTGCCCAGGTTGCCTGGCAATTCGATGCGCACATCCGGGTTGTTGCTGAAGCCGCCAGGCGTGCTCAGTTGCTTGACGGCGATCTGAGCGCCCTGGGTCAGGGCGTCCTTCAAGCCGCCGGTGGCATCTTTCTGGCTCAGGTCGCCGAGCGACAGGGCCAGGGCGCTTGCCGACAGCAGCAGGCCGGCGCACAGGGTGGTGAAGCGCAGGGAGGTGCGAATCATGCTGGGTATTTCCTTATAGCTGGGAGAGGGCGGGCTCAGCGCACCGGGTCGACCTTGATGCGCACAGGCTGCGGATCGCTGCCGTCGAGGTTCACGCCGTGGTGTTCGGTGTTGATGAACAGCAACTTGCCGTCCAGCTCGATGCGTGCGCTGACTGCGTAGCGGTGGCCGGCTTTGATCTGGGTCGGGTCGTAGGTGAGGTGAAACGGCAGCGGCACATTGCCCTTCACCGGGCCGGCCTGGTTGGCCAAGGTCACCGCCGGGGCGTCCATCAGCGAGACGTCTTGCAAACTCACGCTCAGGGTGGCAGCCGGTGGCAGAGCCATGCGTTGCAGATAGTAGACTTCGCCATCCAGGCTGGCCTGGTGGGAGGGTGTGTTGCTGGTGCAGGCTGCGAGCAGGGATACGCCGCACAGCATGAAGAGTTTTTTCATGGAATCTCCGGTGTCCTTGGGGTTGGCTTTTGGCCAACCTCAGGGACTTTAGCGGATTTTTCCGGAGTCTTCAGCGTTGGGGCTACTGCGTCCGGGCTTATCTCAGGCGGGTGCTACCTCCACCGGCTCATCGCGGTGCAGCGCTACCTGGCGGATCGACAAGCGCAGCTCCGCCGACAACACGCGCTTGGCCACGCCCTCGGCGAGTTCGCCGAGCTTGTCGTGATAGCCCAGCTTGCCTTGACCGTCGGGGCGCAGTACATCCTGGTCGATCAAGGTCTGGATGAAATGGCGGAACAGCGTCTTGTCGAAGAACTCCGGGGCATTCAGGCCATGCAGGATCGACAGGCGCTGGGCCATCATCACGCACAGGTCTTCCAGCTCCTCGGCGCTCAGGGTGTTCTGGCCGCTGTTGAGCAGCAGGGACGTGGCCATGTAGAAGCGTTGCAACGTCTGGGTGATGCTCCGGGCCAGCAAGGTCAACAGGACGAACTGCCGCGAACTTGGGGCCGGGCGCAGATAGACGCCGTTCTCGAAGCGCAGCAGACCCTGTGCTACCAATGCGTCGAGCCATTGGTCGATGACCTCGTCCAATTGCTCGGGTGTCCAGCGCAGGAACAGTTCAGCCTGCAGGTACGGATACAACGCCTTGACGTACTGGCCGACCAGTTCGCGGCTCATGCGTGAGCTGCTCAGGAAGAAGCTCGCCAGCAACGCCGGCAGGGCGAAGATGTGCAGGATGTTGTTGCGGTAGTAGGTCATCAACACTGCGTTGGCTTCATCCAGGTAGAGGATGCGGCCTAGGGCGTCCTTTTGCTCCGAGAGCAGGTCCATGCCCCTGACATGTTCGATCAAGGCCGGACCGTCACCCTCCGGCAGGGTGGTGTGAGGGGAGTAGGGGACCTGCCGCAGCAAGGCCAGGTACAGGTTCAGCACGCGGGTCAGGGCGCGTTCGTCCAGTGCCAGGCGGCTGGTGGACAGCAGTGCCAGGGCCACCAGGTTGACCGGATTGATCGCAGCCGCTTCGTTCAGGTGACGTGCCACGGTCTCGCCCAGGCGGGTGGTGGTTTCGTTCAGCCAGGCCGGGCGGAATTGCGGGCCCAGGGCTTGCTCGCGCCAACCGGGTTGCTGCTGGTCGAGGAAGGCATTGAGGCGGATCGGTTCGCCGAAATTGACATAGACCTGGCCAAAACGCTGCTTGAGTGCGCCGATGACCTTGAAGATGTCGAAGATCGACTCTTTCTTCTTGCTCGCCCCGCGCAGCTCGCCCAGGTAGGTACGGCCTTCGAGCACGCGCTCATAGCCGATGTACACCGGCACGAAGACGATCGGTGTGCGCGAGGAGCGCAGGAAGCTACGCAAGGTGATGGCCAGCATCCCGGTGCGCGGTTGCAGCATGCGCCCGGTGCGCGAGCGCCCACCTTCGACGAAGTACTCCACCGGGAAGCCCTTGGTGAACAAGGTGTGCAGGTATTCGTTGAATACCGCCGTGTACAGCGGGTTGCCCTTGAAGGTCCGGCGCATGAAGAAGGCGCCGCCACGGCGCAGCAGGCCGCCGATCACCGGCATGTTGAGGTTGATGCCGGCGGCGATGTGCGGGGGCGTGAGGCCGTTGCGGAACAACAGGTACGAGAGCAGCAGGTAGTCGATATGGCTGCGGTGGCATGGCACGTAGATCACCTCGTGCCCTGGCGCGATGCCTTGCACCTGCTCGATGTGGTTGACCTTGATGCCGTCGTAGATCTTGTTCCAGAACCAGCTGAGCACCACTTCGAGGAAGCGGATCGCCGTATAGGTGTAGTCCGAGGCGATCTCGTTGCCGTAACGCAGGGCCTGGGCTTCTGCCTTGGCGTAAGGGATCTTCTCGCGTTCGGCCTCGTCGCTGATTGCCTGGCGCACCAGTGGGTCATGGACCAGGCCCTTGACCAGGTTGCGTCGGTGGGAGATGTCCGGGCCGATGACGGCGGTTTTGAGGTTGCGAAAGTGCACGCGCATGATGCGCTGGGCCATGCGCACGGTGCGCTCGTGGCCTTTGTTGTGCTGGATCAGCTCGCGTAGGTGAATAGGCGCTGAGAACTGCACACGGGTTTTGCGGCCCAGGATCAGTATGGTCAGCAGACGGCGCAGGCGGCCGGTAACCGCCCAGCTGTCGGCGAACAGCAGTTTCCAGGGGCTGGACTCACTGGCGGGCGACTGGCCCCAGAACACGCTGACCGGAATGATCTGCGCGTCCTCTTCCGGATGCTGGCTCACTGCGCCGACCAGACGCTCCAGGGTAGGGGGCGCGCCGCGTTTGTCATGACGGCCGAGCCAGTCCGGATCGGGCGTCAGGTAGAAGAAAGCCGCAGGCTCCTGCAGCGAACCGACACTGACCGGCAGCACAGGACGCGGTAGCCCCGCCTTGGTGCATTCGCGATCGACGACGGCCAGGTCCGTCAGCGAAGGCGAAGGCAGGGCGTAGAACACGGGACGGCTGCGATCGAGCTTCAGAGACAGAGATGACTGGTTGATGGTTTCGGAGCGCACCCACAGGTACAACAGGCGACGCAAGGCGCCGAAAATCAGTCGGCGCAGGGGGGAACGGGTCATGGGTGTGTGCCCTGGGAGAGATTTTTAAGTGATATTCCAGGCAGTTAGTCTGCCGTATCTGCGCAAGTTCGGCAAAATTCGCCAAATCGACGCCCAGTCATGAAATTTTTTTGTTCGCTGTCATATACTCGGTCCGCAGCTTGCAAGATATTTCTGCGAGCTGCGTCGGCACGGGGTGGTGACCTCGTGCTTGCAAGGCGATCTTCAAAATAAAAATCCGGAGTAGTTCAGATGTCGTCTCGTGAGACTGGGAATGTGAAGTGGTTCAACGATGCCAAGGGTTATGGCTTCATTCAGCGTGAAGGTGGGGCGGATGTCTTCGTCCACTATCGTGCTATCCGCGGTGAGGGGCATCGTACCCTGGTCGAGGGACAACAGGTGGAGTACGCCCTTGTGCAAGGCCAGAAAGGCCTGCAGGCTGAGGACGTCGTCGGTCTCTGACCGCCGTCTGGAGCAGTAAGCTTCAAGCTGCAAGCTGTCCGTGGAGCTTGCAGCCTGATGCGATCCAACGTGAAGCTGCGGCGTGTCGGCAGTAGCCTCAGTGGGTGCGCCAGGTGATTTCCTGTTCACCGTCGGCGCTGATGCGGATCCAGCGATCGGCATCTTCTTCACCATCTTCTTCGGCCCAGCTGCCGGGTGCGCAGCGCACCTCGACGCCCAGCGCGGCATAGGCAGCGCGAGCACAGGCGATGTCGTCGTCCCATGGCGTCTGGTCGCTTTCGAGGAACAGGCTGTTCCATTTCCCTACAGCCTTGGGTACCCAGGTGACCGGAATGTTACCGGCCATGCATTTCCAGGTTTGGCCACGCTGCTGCCATTCGCTGCAAGTGCCCAATGCCTGGCTGAGCCATTCGGCCACTTGCTTGTGGTCGACGTCGGTGTCCTTGAGGTAGATCTCGATATCGGGTTGGCGCATAAAAAGGCTCCGGGTGTGCTCAGTCTTGGCGCACGAAATAGTCATAACGCATGGAAACCGTCACGTCGAACGGCTCGGGCTGGTCGATCACTCGTGCGCGTCTTTCGGCGCTGGCGCGCCAGCCGTGCGGTGTCATGGCCAGCAGGTCGGCGCGAGCCTTGGGCTCGGCCAGACTCAGGCGGAACTCGAGCACTTCGCCATGGGCGTGGTGCATGCCCTCGGGAATCAGGGCCAGGTGCTTGTCATCGGCGTAAGGCCGTACTTCATCGTAGAGCACCTGGCGCAGTTCCATCAGATGGCCGCTGGTCGGCCCCACCCGCATCAGCCCGCCGCCGGGGCTGAGCAGGCGCTTGGCCTCCTGCCAGTCCAGCGGGCTGAACACGCTGGCGATGAATTGGCAGCTGGCATCGAGCAGCGGCACGCGAGCCATGCTCGCGACCATCCAGGTCACCTGCGGGGCCCGGCGGCACGCGCGCTTGACCGCCTCGCGGGAGATATCCAGCGCATAGCCTTGGGCTTGCGGCAACGCTTGGGCGATCTGCGCGGTGTAATAGCCTTCGCCGCAACCGATGTCGAGCCAGGCGCCGGGCTGGCGTTCGGCGGCCAGTTCAGCCAAGCGCCGGGCGACAGGCGCGTAGTGGCCAGCATCAAGGAAGTCGCGGCGGGCTTCGACCATCGCTTGGTTGTCGCCTGGATCGCGGCTGTTCTTGTGCTGCACCGGCAGCAGGTTCAGGTAGCCCTGGCGGGCACGGTCGAAGCGATGCCCGGCGGGGCACACCACGCCGTTGTCGAGCCGCGTCAGGGCGGCCTGGCAGAGCGGGCAGGCGAGCATCAGGCGAGCAACCGTACCAGGGTCTGGTAGTAAATCTCGGTCAGCAGGTCGAGGTCGCTGGCCAGGATGCGTTCGTCGACCTGGTGAATGGTCGCGTTGACCGGGCCGAGCTCGACCACCTGGGTGCCGAGGGTCGCGATGAAGCGCCCGTCGGAGGTACCGCCGCTGGTGGAGGGCTGGGTATCACGACCGGTCACGCCCTTGATGCTGGCCGAAACCGCATCGAGCAGCTCGCCCGGCTCGGTGAGGAATGGCAGGCCAGACAGCGCCCAGTCGATGCTCCACTCCAGCTGATGCTTGTCGAGGATTGCTGCCACGCGAGCCTGCAGGCCCTCGACCGTGGATTCGGTGGAGAAGCGGAAGTTGAACAGCGCGGTCAGCTCGCCCGGCACCACGTTGGTGGCGCCGGTACCGGAATTGAGGTTGGAGATCTGGAAACTGGTCGGCGGGAAGAACGCATTGCCTTCGTCCCAGTGTTCGGCGGCCAGTTCCGCCAGGGCCGGCGCGGCCAGGTGGATCGGGTTGCGCGCCAGGTGCGGATAGGCCACGTGGCCTTGCTTGCCGCGTACGGTCAGCTTGGCGCCGAGCGAGCCGCGACGGCCGTTCTTCACGACATCGCCCAGCAGGCTGGTGCTGGAAGGTTCACCGACGATGCACCAGTCCAGACGCTCGTTGCGTGCCTTGAGGCGTTCGACCACGGCCTTGGTGCCATGGTGCGCCGGGCCTTCCTCGTCGCTGGTGATGAGGAAGGCGACCTTGCCGCGGTGGTTCGGGTAGTCCCGCACGAAGCGTTCGCTGGCCACCACCATCGAGGCGAGGCTGCCTTTCATGTCCGCGGCGCCACGGCCGCAGAGCATGCCATCGGCATCGATCAGGGCTTCGAAAGGCTCATGTTGCCAGGCTTGCACCGGGCCGGTGGGGACCACGTCGGTGTGGCCGGCAAAACACAGCACGGGGCCTTCCTGGTTGCCGTGGGTGGCCCAGAAGTTGTCGACGTCCTCGATACGCATCGGCTCGAGTTCGAAACCGACGGCGCCCAGGCGCTGCATCATCTGGGCCTGACAGTCGGCATCGACGGGAGTGACCGAGGGGCGACGGATCAGGTCGCAGGCCAGTTGAAGGGTAGGCGAAAGCTCGGCTGGGGCCGTCATGAAGGACTCCGGGGCAAGGCGGGCGGGAAAACAGGGGCGTTATCTTATATCAAATGAATAAGACGGGCACTGGGAATGGGGCCGCGCTGCGGCCCCTTCGCGACACAAGGCCGCTCCGACAGAAGTCATCGCTAACCCTGGAGGCGCTCCCACAGGGCGTGACCCGGCCAGCCCCTGTGTCAGGTAGCCTTGGCCTCGACGGCCTCATCCCCAGGCTTCGGCAAGGATGACAGCATTGCCATCACCAGCGCCGCCAGGTAAGGCAGCGACTGCACCAACAACATCGCCACCCAGAAGCGCATGTCCGCCCCCGGCAGGCCTTGGACCAGATAGATGCCCAGCGCAGCGCCCCAGAGCAGCAGCATGATGAACAACTCCTCGCGCGCCTCGGAAATCGCCACCAGCAAGCCATGGCTGTCGGCATTCTTCGGGGTGCGGAAGAACGGCATGCTGCTGGTGAAGAAGCCGTACAGCACCGCCTTGGCGATGGTGTGCGACAGAGCAAGCCCGGCCAACGCGGCGGCGAAGGCATCCTTGAGGTTCACGCCGACTGCGCGGCGATAGAGGAAGATGATCTTGCCGACCTTGAAGAAGAACAGCGCCAGTGGCGGGATGGCGAAGATCATCAGCGGTGGGTCGACCCGCTGTGGAACTATGATCATCGCCGCCGACCAGAGCAGGGCACCGACAGTGAAGAAGATGTTCATGCCGTCGGCGATCCACGGCAGCCAGCCAGCGAGGAAGTGGTAGCGCTGGCCACGGGTCAGTTCGCTGCCCTTGCCCCGCAACAGCGCGGCGGCATGGTGCTTGATGATCTGGATGGCGCCATAGGCCCAGCGAAAACGCTGTTTCTTGAAGTCGATGAAGGTGTCGGGCATCAGGCCCTTGCCATAACTGTTGTGGGCGTAGGCGGCCGAAAGCCCCTTCTCGAACACCCGCAGACCCAACTCGGCATCCTCGCAGATGCACCATTCGGCCCAGCCCAGCTCTTCCAGGACTGAGCGTCGGGTCATGGTCATGGTGCCGTGCTGGATGATCGCGTCTCGGTCGTTGCGAGTGACCATGCCGATGTGGAAGAAGCCCTTGTATTCGCTGTAGCACAGCTTCTTGAAAGCGCTTTCGTGCTGGTCGCGGTAGTCCTGGGGCGACTGCACCACGGCGATCTTCGGGTCGGCGAAGTGCGGCACCATGTGCTTGAGCCAGTTGCGGTCGACACAGTAGTCCGAGTCGATCACCGCGATCACTTCGGCGTCCTTGGCCGTATGAGGGATCAGGTAGTTCAGCGCGCCACCCTTGAAACCGGCCAGCGGTGCGACGTGGAAGAAGCGGAAGCGTTCGCCCAGGCGTTCGCAGTGGGCCTTGAGCGGCTCCCAGACGGCCGGATCCTTGGTGTTGTTGTCGATCACCAGCACTTCGTAGTCCGGATAGTCCAGGGCGGCGAGGGCATCCAGAGTCTGTTTCACCATTTCCGGCGGTTCGTTGTAGCACGGGACATGGATCGACACCTTTGGCCTATAGGCCGAATCGCCTTGCACCGGCAGGAACTCGCGCCGGCGCTTGTGGATCCAGACCGCTTCGGCCAGTTCATGGGCTTCGGTCAGCAGCACGATGAACACGCCCAATGCGCCCAAGGCCAGGAGCACGCCGACGGTCAGGCTGAACCAGGTGCTGTATTGCTGGCTGTAGTCATAGGCGATCCACACCAGCACCGATCCGCACAGGAAGGTAATGAACGTGAGGAAGGTGCGACCGCGCTGGCGCAGTGCCGAGCCGTCGATCAGCAGTACGGTCAGGGCAATCATCGCCAGTACTACAGACGCCACCGCCAGGGCGCGCCACTGCGGGATGGCCACGACCGGCCCCTCGAAGTTGAACTTCTGCTGGCGCGCGGCGTTGTACACGCCCCAGTAGGCACCCACCGAGCCTTCGTCGCTGGCTTTCCAGGGTTGGTCGTAAGCCTCGATGACGAAGTAGTTGTAGCCCCGTCGGTTTAGCGTGTTGACCAGTGTGCGCAGGTAGATGGCCTGGTCGGCCTGGGTCGCGTCGGCCCCGCCGCGCATGCGGCCGTTGCTTGGCCAGCCGACTTCGGAAAGCAGCAGGGGTTTGCGGGGGAACTGATGCTTGAGTTCGCGGGCGCGGTCGAGAACGAACTGTAGCGAGTCCTTCATCGGCACGAATTCCCAATAGGGCAAGATGTGTGCGGCGATCAGGTCGACATGCTTGGCCAGTTCGGGGGTTTCCTTCCAGATGTGCCACTGTTCACTGGTCGTGACCGGCACCTTGACCGCAGCACGCACCCGGTCCAGGTACCCGATCAGCGCCTCGGGCGTGACCTCCTTGCGGAACAGCGCCTCGTTGCCCACCACGACCCGAACCACGCTGCGGGAGGTATTGGCCAGTTCGATCGCCTTGGCGATTTCGCGTTCGTTGCGTTCCAGGTCCGGGCTGATCCAGATCCCCAGGGTGATGCGTAGACCAAGTTCTTCGGCAAGGCGCGGTATGTCGGCCTGGGTGCCCTCGACGGTATAGATGCGGATACTGTCGGTCAGCTTGCTCATCTGTTCTAGGTCTTGGCGGATCTCTTCGTCGCTGGGGTACTGCCCCTTTTGCGGGCTTTGCCCGAGGCGGAACGGCGAATAGGAGAAACCAGAGATCTGCTCCGGCCAGGCGGGGGCAGACACTGGACGGTTGATCAGCGCCCAGAAACCGGTGAACAGCGCGGCAATGGCCAGGACCACTACCAGGTTGAGACCGAATTTGCGTGATGACATAGATGTTTCAGATTCCGAAAGGAGAGCGGGGGCGGGCAATGGCTTGGATTTCCCGCCGGAGATGAAGTTCTGAAGCCGCTCGGCTATTGCTCAGGACCACTGCGATAAGTGGGATATTAAAGCAGGATTTGTAGGGGCTTTACTAACCAGCGCCTCGCAAGGGCTGCCAGGTGCGGTGAGCGGGCAGCACGAAAGCCCCAGGGCCCGCCTGTTGGCTTATAATGCGCGCCGTTTTTTCAGGGGGTGATCATGAGCACAGAAGATCCACGCTTCGCCGGCGTTGCCCGGCTGTATGGCGAGCAAGGCCTGGAGCGCCTGCGCCGGGCCCATGTGGCGATCGTCGGTATTGGTGGGGTCGGGTCCTGGGCCGCCGAAGCCATGGCCCGCAGTGGTGTTGGCGAGATCACCCTGTTCGACCTGGATGATGTCTGCGTGAGCAACACCAACCGCCAGGCTCATGCCTTGGAAGGGCAAGTCGGACGTCCCAAGGTCGAGGTCATGGCCGAGCGCCTGCGGGCGATCAACCCGGCCTGTACCGTGCATGCGGTGGCTGACTTCGTTACCCGCGACACCATGATCGAGTACATCACTGAAAATCTCGATTGCGTCATCGACTGCATCGACAGCGTGATGGCCAAGGCCGCACTGATCGCCTGGTGTCGTCGTCGCAAGATCGCTATCGTCACCACCGGCGGCGCGGGCGGGCAAATCGACCCGACCCAGGTCCAGATCGGCGATCTGAACAAGACCTTCAATGACCCGCTGGCCTCGCGGGTACGCTCGACCCTGCGGCGCGACTACAACTTCTCGCGCAATGTATCGCGCAACTACGGTGTGCCCTGTGTGTTCTCCAGCGAGCAGCTGCGCTACCCCAAGGGTGATGGCAGCGTGTGCCTGCAAAAGAGCTTCGTGGGCGAGGGCGTGCGCCTGGACTGCTCTGGCGGCTTCGGGGCAGTGATGATGGTCACCGCAACCTTCGGCATGGTCGCGGCGAGCAAGGCGGTGGAAAAACTGGTGGGCGGTGCCCGACGGCCTTCGGAGCGGGTCAAGGCCGAGTAAGCCAGTGATTGCTCGCCGCCTGCCCCATCGGGCCGAGGGGCCAGGGATGACAGTGGCCTGAGGAGCCCTTTCGCAGGCTTACCGGCGAAGAGTCCCCAGTCACTGACGGCCCGCCAATTCAGCCATTCGCTGCAATACCGCATGAAGGCCATTGGAGCGTGACGGTGAGAGCTGACGTTCCAGCCCCAACTGGGTAAACCAGCCGCGCAGATCGACCTGCGCCAGCTCCGCGCTGGGCAAGCCCTGCACCCGCACCAGCAACAGCGCCAACAGCCCGCGCAGCAGACGCGCGTCGCTACTGGCCTTGAAGTGCCACTGGCCGTCGACGTGCTCGGCCACCAGCCACACCAGGCTTTCGCAGCCGTGCACACGATGCTCATCGGTTTGCTGTGTTTCTGTCAGCGGCTCCAGGCGATCGCCCCATTGCATCAGTAACCGCGCCCGCTGCTCCCAACCCCGGGCCTGTTCGAAGTGCTCCAGCGCCTGTCTGGCGGCGGTAGGCAAGCTCATCGCAGCAGCTCCAGGCCTTGATCCAGGGCATCGAAGAACCGCTGCAGGTCGTCGCTGTCGTTGTACAAGGCCAGGGACACGCGAATCGCCCCCTCCAGGCCCAGCCCTTTGAGCAGTGGCATGGCGCAGTGGTGGCCGGCGCGTACGGCAATACCTTGCTCGGTGAGCAGATGAGCGATATCGGCATTGTGCACACCCTCTACCACAAAGCTCACCAGGGCCGCTTGTGGCGTGCCCAGGATGCGGATGCCTTCGCGATCGCCCAGGCCGCGCAGCAGGGAGTGATGGAGGCTGGTCTCATGGTGGGCCACGGCGGTGGCGTCGAGGCTGGCCAGGTAGTCGAGGGTCGCCCCAAGGCCAATGACTCCGGCGATCGGCGGCGTGCCGGCCTCGAAACCCAGCGGTGCCGGACGGAAACTGGCGCTTTGGTAGTCGGCCAGTTGCACCATCTCACCGCCAAATTGCCAGTGACGCAGCTGCTCCAGTGCCTGCGGACGGCCATAGAGCACACCGACGCCTTCGGGGCCATAGAGTTTGTGGCTGGAAAATACGTAGAAGTCGCAGCCCAGTTGCTGCACGTCATGGCGGCCATGCACAACGCCTTGGGCACCGTCGACCACCGTCAGCGCGCCTTGGGCGCGCGCGTGGGAGAGCAGGGCCGGCAGTGGCTGCCAGGTGCCCAGCACGTTGGATAGCTGGCTGACCGCCAGCAACCGGGTGCGCGGGCCGATCAGTTGCAGGGCTTGGTCCAGATCGATGCGGCCATGTTCGTCCAGTGGCAGCACTACCAGGCGCACACCGCGCCGTCGCGCCAGTTGCTGCCAGGGCAACAGGTTGGCGTGGTGTTCCAGGGCGCTGATTGCAATCTCATCGCCTGCTTCGAAGCGGTATTCCAGGCCATAAGCCAGCAGGTTGAGGGCCGAGGTGGCGCCATGGGTGAACACGATCTGCCGGGAATCTGCGGCGTTGAGCCAAGCGGCTACCTTGTCGCGGCTAGCCTCGAAGGCCTGGGTCGCCAACGCGCCAGGCAGGTGCTGGGCACGATGCACGTTGGCTGCGCCATGGCCGTAGTAATGGCTCAGGGCATCGAGCAAAACTTGAGGTTTCTGCGTGGTGGCGGCGCTGTCCAGGTAGGTCTGGTGCTGGCGTTGCAGGGCGGCGATGGCGGGGAAGTCGGCACGCCAGGGGGAGGGCTGGAACATGATCGCGGGGCCTGGAATGAAAAATCGGGACTGACATGACGTCAGCCCCGATCTTATCACTTCAAACCCGGGCAGGTTCTCAGTTGTGGGCGTGCAGCGCCTCGTTCAGCTCGATGGCCGACTTGTGGGTCTTGCACTCCACCGCGCCGTTGAGCGAGTTGCGACGGAACAGCAGGTCGGTCTGGCCGGCCAGGTCGCGCGCCTTGACTACCTTGACCAGTTGGTTGTTCTCGTCCAGCAGGTTCACTTTGGTACCGGCAGTGATGTACAGACCAGCTTCCACGGTGTTGCGGTCGCCCAGCGGGATACCGATACCGGCATTGGCGCCGATCAGGCAACCTTCGCCGACTTTGATGACAATGTTGCCGCCGCCGGACAGGGTACCCATGGTCGAGCAGCCGCCGCCCAGGTCCGAGCCCTTGCCGACGAACACGCCTGCGGAGACGCGGCCTTCGATCATGCCTGGGCCTTCGGTGCCAGCGTTAAAGTTGACGAAGCCTTCGTGCATGATGGTGGTGCCTTCGCCGATGTAGGCGCCCAGGCGTACACGGGCGGTGTCGGCGATACGCACGCCAGCTGGAACCACGTAGTCGGTCATCTTCGGGAACTTGTCCACCGAGAACACTTCCAGCAGCTCGCCTTTGAGGCGCGCTTCCAGTTGCAATTCGGCCAGCTCGCTCAGGTCGACCGCGCCCTGGTTGGTCCAGGCGACGTTCGGCAGCAGAGGGAAGATACCGGCCAGGCTCACGCCGTGTGGCTTGACCAGGCGGTGCGAAAGCAGGTGCAGCTTCAGGTACGCCTCTGGCGTGGAGGTCAGGGCGCCGTCTTCAGCCAGCACGGTGGCGACCAGCGGCTTATGGCTTTCGGCCAGGCGGGTCAGCAGTGCGGCCTGGGCGGCGTCCACGCCCTTGACGGCTTCAGCCAACTGGGCGGCCTGGGCGTTGCTGAAGGCAATGGCCTGGTTGCCGCCTTCGTAGCCGAGGATCGGCGCGATGGCTGCGACCAGCTCAGCGCTCGGGGCGAGGACAGGCTGAGCGTAGAAGACTTCCAGCCAGGTGCCCTGGCGGTTCTGGGTGCCGACACCGAAGGCCAGGCTGAACAGGGTAGTGGACATGCAATTACCTCATGCGAATAAGGGGTTGAAGCGAAGGCGGTTCAGGCCAGTGCCGCGGCGTACAGGTCGGGCTTGAAACCCACCAGGGTGCGGTTACCAAGATCGAGCACCGGGCGCTTGATCATCGAAGGCTGGGCCAGCATCAGGTCGACGGCCTTGGCCTGGTCGAGATCGGCCTTGCTGGCGTCGTCCAGCTTGCGGAAGGTGGTGCCGGCGCGATTTAGGATCACTTCCCAGCCGTGCTCCTCGCACCAGCGGTTCAGGCTGTCGCGGTCGATGCCCTGAGTCTTGTAGTCATGGAAGGCGTAGCTGACGGCGTTTTCGTCAAGCCAGGTACGGGCCTTCTTCATGGTGTCGCAGGCTTTGATGCCGTAGAGAGTGTAAGCCATTGAATTCATCGGGGATCGTTGGCTTCCCCAATCCTCCCCATGTTCTCCCGAAAGTCAGTCGCCGGATTATGCGGCATCGTTCCATTGAGCGCCACGGCTGTGGTCGCGCAGGGTTGTCGCATCGAGAGGAGTAGCATTGTGTTACATATTGGCAGGGCAGCTGCGACTATCGTGCAGCGGCTCTAGGTAGCGGAGCACCGCTAACATATTGTTTCAAAGGCTATCTCGCCTGCGCTGTCGTTTGTCCGTTCAAAGAGGAAGCTTTGCCGATGCAGTCAGCCTATACCGTCCTAATCCTGCTGATGCTGGTGAGCTTGTCGAAACTGGTGGGGCGGGTGATTCCGCTGCCGCTTCCGCTGGTGCAGATCGGCGCCGGCGCTTTGCTGGCCTGGCCGACCCTCGGGCTGCACGTTGCGCTGGATCCGGAGTTGTTCCTGTTCCTGTTCCTGCCGCCCTTGCTGTTCGCCGATGGCTGGCGCATGCCCAAGCGTGAGCTTTGGCGCATCCGTGGTCCGGTGGTGGCGCTGGCAGTGGGCCTGGTGCTGTTCACCGTGGTCGGTGCGGGTTACTTCATCCACTGGCTGCTGCCCAGCATTCCCCTGCCGGTGGCGTTCGCCTTGGCGGCGGTGCTGTCGCCTACCGATGCGGTGGCGGTGTCGGCCATCACCCAGGACCGCCTGCCCACGCCGTTGATGCACATGCTCCAGGGGGAGGCGCTGATGAACGACGCCTCGGGCCTGGTGACCTTCAAGTTTGCCCTCGTCGCAGCTATCACTGGCGTGTTTTCCTTGGCCGATGCCAGCCTCACGTTCGTGCTGGTCGCTCTGGGTGGACTGGGCGTGGGAGTGGTATTGAGCTGGCTGGTCGGGCGCCTGCGCATGTGGATGATCGCCCGGGGCTGGGATGACCCAGCGACCCATGTGGTGTTCATGCTGCTGCTGCCGTTCGCCGCTTATGTGCTGGCCGAGCGCCTGGGAGTGTCGGGCATCCTGTCGGCGGTGGCGGCGGGCATGATGCAGAGCTGGCTCGACCTGTTACCGCGCCAGACCAGCACACGTCTGCTTAACCGCAGCGTCTGGTCCCTGCTGGAGTTTGCCTTCAATGGCCTGATCTTCCTGTTGCTCGGGTTGCAGTTGCCGGACATCGTCAAGGCCGTGGTCACCGATGAAGCCACGGTGTGGCCGACCCTGGCTTGGCGCTGCCTGGACGTGGTCGCGATTTTCGCGGCATTGATCCTGTTGCGTTTTGTCTGGGTGCAGAGCATCTGGCGCGCCATTGGGGTCGTGCGGCGCTGGCGCGGCAAGCCTGAACTGGTGCTGCTGCCGACGGCTCGCTCCTGCTGGTTGCTGACCTTGGGCGGGGTGCGCGGCGCCGTGACCCTGGCCGGTGTGATGTCGATACCTTTGCTGATGGGGGCCGGCAAGGCCTTCCCCGAGCGCGACCTGCTCATCTTCATTGCCGCTGGGGTGATCCTGCTGTCACTGATTTGCGCGGTGATCACCTTGCCGATCCTGCTGCGCGGCGTTACCCGCAGCCCGGATGATCGCTTGCGCCAGGAAGTCCAAGAGGCTTGGCGACGCACGGCAGAAGCGGCGATCCACGCGCTGGAGGCGGAAGAAGTGATTGATGCCAACGCCGCTCAGGATGCAACCCAAGCCACCATGGCCACCGAGTTGAAGGCGCGTCTGATGGCCGAATACCGTGATGAGCTGGACAGCTACAACGACTCGGCAGAGGCCCGGGCCCTGGCCGAGCAGATGGACCTGTTGGAACGTCGCCTGCGTCTACGTGCGCTGCGCGCCCAGCGGCTTGAACTGTACAACCTGCATCGCCAGCACTTGGTGGGCGATGAAGTGGTGCGCCAGGTGTTGGGCGAGCTAGACCTCAGCGAGGCGAACCTGGGCCAAGTGCGCTGAGGACATCAGTCATGGGGATAGGCCAGGCGCATGAATGCCAGGTCTTTTCCGCTCAGCTGACTGTTCAGCCCAACTTCCCAGTCCCCCAAGGTGTAGGCCTGGGGAACTGGGTAGTGCATGACTGAGCCGGGGTCGTAGTCGGTCTTTACCAGGCCGACGTCGTCACGTGTGCCGATCATTTCCTCCATGACGTGCTGGTGCGTCCAGCCGGGCATCGCGGTGACGCTTTTCAGCACTTCGGGCAGGTTCCAGGGAATGTTTGCGCCAGGGTGCTGATGTTCGTGCTCCGCGCCCAGGGCGTGGCCGAATTCATGCAGCACGACGTGTTCGAAACTTGCCTGCGCCGGTACAACGTTCAGGTTCATGGTTTCGCCCCTGGTTGTCAGCGCGTCTGTGCCCACGAGCGATTCGTTGTGTATCAGCGATGGGTGGGCACGTACACGGATCTGTGCACGTGGGTCGTCATCCAGCGCAAGGTCGAGCGAGAGGTTGGCGTCGGATTCGTCCAGCCATTGGCTGGCCAGGTCGAAGATATCGGTTTTCAGGCGCCGGTCAGTCGAGCCTAGGAACGAGACCCAAAGGGTACGGCCCGGACGCCAGAGCTTGCCATGCACGCCAAGGGCGCGTTTACGGCGGTTGGCCAACGGTGCATTGCCAGCGTTGCGAGGGTTTTCGGCGATCGCCAGGGCATGTGCTTGGCGCATGTCCAGAGGTGCGCGCCGACGAGGAAAGATCAATGAGGTCAAGGGAAAAGCTCCGCTAGGTCAAAGATGCGGAGCTTTTCCTGTTGCCGGTGGCTATGTGCGGTACTTATTGCTCACCGACAGTTCGCTGCCCGACCCGCCGCCTCTCAGCGAGTCAGGAAGGCGCGAATCCGTTCTGCCGCCTCGATGCACTCGGCCAACGGTGCGACAAGCGCCATGCGCACGCGGCCAGCGCCAGGGTTGACCCCGTCCACCTCACGAGACAGATAGGAGCCTGGCACCACAGTCACATGCTCGGCTTCGAACAGGTCGCGGGTGAAGTCGGCATCGCAGCCGGGCACCTTGGCCCACAGGTAGAAGCTGCCGTCGGGACGCTGAACGTCCATCACCGGCTGGAGAATGTCCAGCACCGCGTCGTACTTGGCCCGGTACTGGTCGCGGTTCTCGCGCACGTGGGCTTCGTCCTGCCAGGCCGCCACGCTCGCCAGTTGGGTCTGCACCGGCATGGCACAGCCGTGGTAGGTGCGATAGAGCAGGAATGGCTTGATGATCTTGGCATCGCCCGCCACGAAACCGGAGCGCAGGCCCGGCAGGTTGGAGCGTTTGGACAGGCTGTGGAACACCACGCAGCGGGCGAAGTCGCTGCGGCCCAGCTCGGCACAGGCGCTGAGCAGACCGGGTGGCGGCGCCTCTTCGTCGAAGTACAGCTCGCTGTAGCACTCGTCCGCGGCAATCACGAAGTCATGCTCGTCGGCCAAGGCAATAAGCTTTTTCAGGGTCTCCATTGGCACCAGGGCGCCGGTGGGATTGCCGGGCGAGCACAGGAAGAGGATTTGGCAACGCTTCCAGACCTCGACCGGCACAGCGTCGAAGTCAGGGTTGAAACCGTTGCTTTCCAGGCATGGCAGGTAATGCGGCGTAGCGCCCGCCAGCAGGGCCGCGCCTTCGTAGATCTGGTAGAACGGGTTGGGGCTGACCACCAGGCCGTCATCGGCGCGGTTGACCACGGCTTGGGTGAAGGCGAACAACGCCTCGCGAGTACCATTGACCGGCAGGATATGACGGTCGGCATCGAGCCAGCCGGCCGGTACACCGAAGCGTCGCTCGCACCACTGGCCGATGGCCTGGCGCAGGGCTGGCAGGCCGATCGTACTTGGATACACCGCCAGCTTGTCGAGGTTGTCGGCCATGGCCTGGGCGACGAACGCCGGCGATTCGTGCTTCGGCTCGCCGATCGACAGGGCGATGGCACGCTTGTCCGCCGCAGGCTTCACGCTGCCCAGCAGGGCGCGGAGTTTTTCGAACGGGTAGGGCTGAAGCTGGGTCAGGGCATGGTTCATCGGCGCAAGGTCTCGTCAATCTAATCGTTAAAAGGTCACGCGGGTCGGGCTGGCGTCGCTGGCTTGGCCAGCCTGCAACTGCTTGATGATGGCCTCCTGCAGACGAAGGCACAGTTGCGGGTCGGACAGCGGCT
The DNA here is from genome assembly GCF_040822035.1 of Pseudomonas guariconensis. Lineage (NCBI taxonomy): Bacteria > Pseudomonadati > Pseudomonadota > Gammaproteobacteria > Pseudomonadales > Pseudomonadaceae > Pseudomonas > Pseudomonas guariconensis. Next base: position 1,226,963 of record NZ_CP162012.1, read on the forward strand.
GGTTGTCGGCATCGGTAATGAAGAACACGTCTTCCACGCGTTCGCCCAGTGTGGCGATCTTGGCGTTCTGCAGCGACAGGTCGAACTCCAGGAAGATCCTGCCGACCCTGGCCAGCAGGCCAGGTCGATCGGGCGCGGTGATCTCGAGGATGGTCACCGGCCGCTGGGCGTCATTGTGGATGGTCACCTGGGGAGCGAAGGTGAAGTGCTTGAGTTGTCGTGGCACCCGACGCTGGATGATGGTCGGGTAGTCCTCAGGGTTGCGCAGGGCTTCGGTCAGGCCATCGCGGATCTGCTTGACCCGCTGCGGGTTGTCGCCGATCGAGCCGCCGTCGTTGTCCAGGACGATATAGGTATCGAGGGTGAACTGGCTGCTGGAGGTGATGATCCGCGCATCGTGAATGTTCAAGTTGAGCTGGGACATCGCGGCTACGGTCACGGCGAAAAAGTCGTGCTGGTCCGGCGCATAGATGAAGATTTGCGTGCCGCCTTCGAACTCGCGCTGGGTGGTTTCCTTGATCAGTACCAGGGGGCCGCCATCGGCTGGCTGCTGGAGGATCGCGTCGCTGTGCCAGGCGACGTCGGCGGCGGTGTGGCGCAGGAAGTAGTCGTCGCCCAACTGAGCCCAGAGCTGCTCCACGTCGTCCGGGTCGGTGCCTTCGCGGACCAGGATATCCAACGCCGCGGTCTGCGTCTGGCGGATCTGCTCCTCGCGGTCCAGCGGGTTTTCCAGGCCCCGGCGCAGGGCGCGCTTGGTCTCGGTGTAGAGCTGGCGCAGCAGGCTGGCGCGCCAGGAGTTCCACAGGCTGGGGTTGGTGGCGTTGATATCGGCCACGGTCAGTACGTAGAGGTAATCCAGGCGCGTCTCGTCGCCCACCAGCAGGGCGAAGTCGTTGATCACCTGCGGGTCCGAGAGGTCCTTGCGCTGGGCGGTGGTGGACATCACCAGGTGCTGCTGCACCAGCCAGACGATCAGTTTGCTGTCCCACGCCGGCAATTGGTGGCGCTTGCAGAACGCCTGGGCATCCACCGCGCCCAGCTCTGAATGGTCGCCCTGGCGTCCCTTGCCGATGTCGTGATACAGGCCGGCGAGGTAGATCAGCTCGGGTTTGGGCAGGCGGCCCATGAGCTTGCTGGCCAGCGGGAATTTCTCCGACACCGGGGTGTACTGGAGTTTGCGCAAGTGCTTGATCAGGTTGAGGGTATGGGCATCGACTGTATAGATGTGGAACAGGTCGTGCTGCATCTGCCCGACGATCAGGCCGAATTCCGGCAGGTAGCGGCCCAGAATGCCGTAGCGGTTCATGCGCCGCAGGTTGCGATGGATGCCGATTTCGCACTTGAACAGCTCGATGAACAGGCTGGTGTTGCGGATATCGTTGCGGAACTTGTCATTGATCAGGTGACGGTGTTCGCGCAACTGGCGCACGGTGTCGGCGCGCACGCCCTTGATCTCCGGGTGCTGTGCCATCAGCACGAAGATCTCCAGCATGGCGAACGGCGTGCGTTTGAACACGTTCGGGTTGACCGCTTCGATGTAGCCATCGTGCAGGCGGAAGCGAGCATTGAGCGGCTGGGTGGTGCCGCTGTCTTCGTCAGCGAGGATGACTTCCTCGAAGTGCTGGATGATGAGGTCGCACAGCTGGCTGATGCTCATCACCACCCGGTAGTACTGCTGCATGAACTGTTCGATGGCCCGCTTGGGGTTCTCGTCGCTGTAACCGAGCAGAGCGGCGACGCTGCGCTGATGGTCGAACAGCAGGCGGTCCTCGGCGCGCCCTGCAAGCATGTGCAGGGCATAGCGCACGCGCCACAGGAACGCCTGGGACGAAGCCAGCAGCTCGTTCTCGCTTTCCAGCAGGAAATCTTCGCCGGCCAGGGCATGAAGGTTCAGGGTGCCGTACTGGCGGCGGGCCACCCAGAGGACGGTCTGGATGTCGCGCAGACCGCCCGGAGAGCCTTTGACGTTGGGCTCGAGGTTGTATTCGGTGTCGTTGTACTTGTGGTGACGGGCCTTGAGTTCGGCGCGCTTGGCCAGGAAGAACTCCTTGCTCGGCCACATGTGCTCGGTGCTGGTTACATCCAGCATGCGCTGGCGCAGGGCTTCAGGGCCGGCGATGGTGCGGCTTTCCATCAGGTTGGTGATGACCGTCAGGTCGGCGCGGGCCTGTTCGGCGCATTCATCGACCGTCCGTACGCTCTGGCCGACCTCCAACCCGATGTCCCAGAGCAGCGTCAGGAAGCGCTCGATGGCGTCGCGGTACTGCTCATGCTCGGCGCTGTCGAGCAGGATCAGCAGGTCGATGTCCGACCAGGGGTGCAGCTCGCCACGGCCGTAGCCGCCGACGGCCACCAGGGCGATGCCGGCCTGGTCGCGCCAGTCGAACTGGTTCCAGGCCTGTTGCAGGATGTTGTCGACGAACCAGGCGCGCGCCTCGATGAGAGGGCGGATCTCGCAGCCTTCCCGAAAGCGCCGGTCGAGCACCGTGCCCGCCTGGCGGATGGCCTTCTTGAAGGCAGCGATGGGGCTAGCCTTGAGGGCCAGTTCCGCCTGGAACTGGCCGCGGTCGAACAGCTCGGGATCCACCTGGGTCATCGAGTCGCGTTCCTGTGTGATTGGCCCCGTCAGGCCGAGGTGCGCGGGAGGGTGTCGTCCTTGCGCAGGGTGAAGATCTCGTAGCCGGTAGCGGTCACCAGAATGGTGTGTTCCCACTGTGCCGAGAGCTTGCGGTCCTTGGTGATGGCGGTCCAGCCGTCGCCCAGCACCTTGGTGTCGGCCTTGCCCTGGTTGATCATCGGTTCGATGGTGAAGGTCATGCCTTCCTTGAGTTCCATGCCGGTGCCGGCGCGGCCGTAGTGCAGCACTTGCGGCTCTTCATGGAACACCTTGCCGATGCCATGACCGCAGAACTCGCGGACCACGGAGAAGCCATTCTTCTCGGCGTGCTTCTGGATGACCTCGCCGATGTCGCCCAGGCGGCAACCCGGCTTGACCAGCTCGATGGCCTTGTACATGCACTCCTGGGTCACCTTGGACAGACGCTCGGCCCACGGGGCGACGGTGCCGACATGGAACATACGGCTGGTATCGCCGTGGTAGCCATCCTTGATCACGGTGACGTCGATGTTGATGGTGTCACCGTCCTTGAGCGGCTTCTCGTTGGGGATTCCGTGGCAGACGACGTGATTGATCGAGGTGCAGATCGACTTGGGGAAGCCTTTGTAGTTGAGCGGTGCCGGAATGGCCTGCTGGACATTGACGATGTAGTCGTGGCAGATGCGGTCCAGTTCTTCGGTGGTGACACCGGGCTTGACGTGTTCCTCGATCATCTCGAGGACTTCGGCGGCCAGGCGGCCGGCGATGCGCATCTTCTCGATGTCTTCTGCGGTCTTGATGGTGACGGTCATTACGGGCTCTCTACGGCGCCGCGAGGGCGCGAACAAACGGGAAAGGCCATATTCTATCAGAGGGTGGCTTCAAACCTAGCATTGAGCTGCAAGCTGCAGCCGTCTGCATGCGATTTGCTTTTGCTTGTCGCTTGTCGATTCGAACTGTTCTGACTGGGTTCCGTTCGCTCGCGGTCTGTGGTATAAAATGCGCCGCTTTCGGGGGAGGTCCTCCGGAAGCTCAAACCCACACACGTGTCGACACGATGGCCTGGGTGCTCCGAGTCCGATGGGCTCGTGGGTTGGCCATTGGGATACGTGGAGGCCCAACCCGACTTATCAAGGAACTATCATGTCCCAAGTCAACATGCGCGATATGCTGAAGGCCGGTGTGCACTTCGGCCACCAGACCCGTTACTGGAACCCGAAAATGGGCAAGTTCATTTTCGGCGCGCGTAACAAGATTCACATCATCAACCTGGAAAAAACCCTGCCGATGTTCAACGACGCTCTGTCGTTCGTAGAGCGCCTGGCCCAGGGCAAGAACAAGATCCTGTTCGTCGGCACCAAGCGTTCCGCTGGCAAGATCGTCGCCGAGCAAGCTGCTCGTTGCGGTTCGCCATACGTTGACCACCGCTGGTTGGGCGGCATGCTGACCAACTACAAGACCATCCGCGCTTCGATCAAGCGTCTGCGCGACCTGGAAACCCAGGCCGAAGACGGCACTTTCGCCAAGCTGACCAAGAAAGAAGCCCTGATGCGTTCCCGCGACCTGGAAAAGCTGGATCGCAGCCTGGGCGGCATCAAGGACATGGGCGGTCTGCCTGACGCACTGTTCGTCATCGACGTTGATCACGAGCGCATCGCGATCACCGAAGCCAACAAGCTGGGCATCCCGGTCATCGGCGTTGTCGATACCAACAGCAGCCCTGAAGGTGTTGATTACATCATCCCAGGTAACGATGACGCCATCCGCGCCATCGAGCTGTACATGACTTCGATGGCTGACGCCGTCATCCGTGGCCGCAACAACGTTGCTGGCGGCACCGAAGTCTACGCTGAAGAAGCGGCGGCACCAGCTGCCGAGTAATTGACGCCTGCGTCTACTTGGCACGCAAAAAGGGGGCTTGGCCCCCTTTTTGCCACCTGAAATCCTCCTGTCAGCATCCCGTCGCATCCTGTAGTGCGCTGACATCAAGACAGTGGATTTCCAGAATTGAACGCCCGTGATGAGCGGGTGGAATGGTTGAAAAACTTTCCAAGAGGATTTTGAAATGGCAGCAATTACTGCAGCGCTGGTAAAAGAACTGCGTGAGCGTACTGGCGAAGGCATGATGGATTGCAAGAAGGCCCTGGAAAAGGCCGGCGGCGACATCGAGAAAGCCATTGATGACATGCGCGCTTCGGGCGCCATCAAGGCTGCCAAGAAGGCTGGTAACGTTGCCGCTGAAGGCGCTATCGCCGTCAAGACCGACGGCAAATCCGCCGTCCTGCTGGAAGTGAACTCGCAGACCGACTTCCTGGCTTTGCAAGACGACTTCAAGAACTTCGTTGCTGAAAGCATCGAAGAAGCCTTCGCCCAGAAGCTGACCGACGCAGCCCCGCTGATCGCCTCGCGCGAAGCCGCTCGTGAAGCCCTGGTCGCCAAGTGCGGCGAGAACGTCAACATCCGTCGCCTGGCGCGCGTTGAAGGTGACGTTGTCGGTGCTTACCTGCACGGCAACAAGATCGGTGCCGCTGTCGTCCTGAAAGGCGGCGACGTCGAGCTGGCCAAGAACATCGCCATGCACGTTGCAGCTTCGAACCCAGAGTTCCTGCTGCCGTCGGAAGTCTCGGCCGAAGCCATCGAGCGCGAGAAGGGCGTCTTCCTGCAGCTGAACGCTGACAAGATCGCTGGCAAGCCAGAAAACATCGTCGAGAACATGATCAAAGGTCGTATCTCGAAGTTCCTGGCCGAAGCCTCGCTGGTCGAGCAGGCGTTCGTCATGAACCCGGAAGTCAAAGTCGGCGAGCTGGCCAAGAAGGCCGGTGCTGAAATCGTTTCCTTCACCTACTTCAAGGTCGGCGAAGGTATCGAGAAGCCTGTCGACAACTTCGCTGAAGAAGTTGCCGCCCAGGTAGCTGCCGCCAAGCAGTAAGACGGACTCGTCTGTCGCCCCAAAGAGGCTGCCCGCTCACGCGCGCAGCCTCTTTGTCAAACCGGAGCCGGGTTTATCCGGCCAGGCTCCGCTGGCGCTGAAGCAGTGCCACGCTACAGTTAGCAGGCTGTTACCCAGCCCGCGCAGAATTTACTTAAGACGCCGCAGGAGAGACTCGCAATGGCCCAGCAGGTGAGTGGTCGCCAACCTCGCTATAAACGCATTTTGCTCAAACTTAGCGGCGAGGCCCTGATGGGCTCGGAAGAATTCGGGATCGACCCGAAAGTACTTGATCGCATGGCCCTGGAAGTCGGTCAGCTGGTCGGTATCGGTGTCCAGGTCGGCCTGGTGATCGGTGGGGGCAACCTGTTCCGCGGCGCAGCGCTCAGCGCAGCCGGCATGGACCGCGTCACCGGTGACCACATGGGGATGCTGGCGACCGTGATGAACGCCCTGGCCATGCGCGACGCGCTGGAGCGCTCGAACATCCCGGCCTTGGTCATGTCCGCCATTTCCATGGTCGGTGTCACCGATCATTACGACCGTCGCAAAGCTATTCGTCACCTCAACTCCGGGGATGTGGTAATTTTCTCCGCCGGTACCGGCAACCCGTTCTTCACCACCGACTCCGCAGCCTGCCTGCGTGCCATCGAAATCGATGCTGATGTGGTGCTGAAGGCGACCAAGGTCGATGGTGTCTACACTGCCGATCCATTCAAGGACCCGCACGCCGAGAAGTTCGATCACCTGACCTACGATGAGGTCCTGGATCGCAAGCTCGGTGTCATGGACCTGACCGCAATCTGCCTGTGCCGCGACCACAAGATGCCATTGCGGGTATTCAACATGAACAAGCCTGGCGCCCTGCTGAACATCGTGGTGGGTGGCGCTGAAGGTACTCTGATCGAGGAAGGCGAAGCATGATCAACGACATCAAGAAAGACGCTCAGGAGCGCATGGGCAAGTCCATCGAGGCCCTGGGCCGCAACCTGGCGGCGATCCGCACCGGTCGCGCCCACCCGAGCATCCTGGATAGCGTCAAGGTGCCGGCCTGGGGTAGCGAGATGCCGCTGAACCAGGTGGCTGCTATCACCGTCGAGGACGCCCGTACCCTGAAGATCGTGGCCCACGACAAGAACCTCAGCGCCGCCATCGAGAAGGCCATCCTGACTTCCGACCTGGGCCTGAACCCGTCGAGCGCTGGCACCACCATTCGTGTGCCGATGCCAGCCCTGACCGAGGAAACCCGTAAGGGTTACACCAAACAGGCCCGTGGCGTTGCCGAAGATGCCAAGGTTTCGGTGCGTAACGTGCGTCGCGATGCCCTGGCCGATCTCAAGAAGCTGGCCAAGGACAAGGAAATCAGCGAAGACGAAGAGCGTCGCGCCGCCGACGAGCTGCAGAAGCTGACCGACAAGTTCATCGCTGAAGTCGACAAGGCTCTGGAAATCAAGGAGAAGGACCTGATGGCCGTTTGAGGCCAGGGGTTTCTCTCATGGAAAAGACCAAGTCAGCGGCATCGCCTTCGGTGCCGCGTCACGTCGCGATCATCATGGATGGCAACAATCGCTGGGCGAAGCGACGCCTGCTGCCCGGCGTCGCCGGGCACAAGGCTGGCGTGGATGCCGTGCGTGCGGTGATCGAAGTCTGTGCCGAGGCCGGGGTCGAGGTGCTGACCTTGTTCGCTTTCTCCAGTGAGAACTGGCAGCGTCCGGCCGATGAAGTCGGTGCGCTGATGGAGCTGTTCTTCACGGCCCTGCGCCGTGAAGCCAAGCGCCTCAACGAGAACAAGATCAGTTTGCGGATCATTGGCGATCGTTCGCGCTTCCATCCTGAGTTGCAGGCTGCAATGCGCGAAGCCGAGGCCCTGACCGCCGGCAATGACCGCTTCATCCTGCAGGTCGCCGCCAACTACGGCGGCCAGTGGGATATCGCCCAGGCTGCGCAGCGCCTGGCGCGTGAAGTCCAGGCGGGCCATCTGCGCCCCGAGGACATCACGCCCGATCTGCTGCAGACGTGCCTGGCCACCGGTGATCTGCCGCTACCCGACTTGTGCATCCGCACCGGGGGCGAGCATCGCATCAGCAACTTCCTGCTGTGGCAGCTGGCTTATGCCGAGCTGTACTTCTCCGACCTGTACTGGCCGGACTTCAAACACGAGGCCATGCGCAACGCCCTGGCCGATTTCGCTTCGCGCCAGCGCCGCTTCGGTAAGACCAGCGAGCAGGTCGAGGCTGGAGCTCGTGCTTAATGCTTAAACAACGCATCATTACCGCGCTGATCCTGCTGCCGATCGCGCTGGGTGGTTTCTTCCTGCTCAACGGTGGGGAGTTCGCCTTGTTCATCGGCCTGGTGGTGACCATTGGCGCCTGGGAGTGGGCGCGGCTGGCAGGGCTGGTGGCCCAACCGCTGCGCCTGGCTTATGCCGCTGTGGTGGCCGGGGCGTTGATGCTGCTCTATCTGATGCCGGATCTCGCACCCTGGGTCTTGGGGGCGTCGGTGATCTGGTGGGCGCTGGCCACCTGGCTGGTCCTTACCTATCCTCGTACCAGCGACCTGTGGGCCAGTGCCGCCTGTCGCCTGCTGATCGGGCTGCTGGTGTTGTTGCCGGCCTGGCAGGGGTTGGTGCTGCTCAAACATTGGCAGCTGGGCAACTGGCTGATCCTGGCGGTGATGGTTCTGGTCTGGGCGGCTGATATCGGGGCCTACTTCGCCGGGCGTGCTTTCGGCAAGCGCAAGCTGGCGCCGCAGGTCAGTCCGGGCAAGAGCTGGGAAGGTGTCTATGGCGGTATGACCGTCAGCCTGCTGATCGCCCTTGCAGTGGGCCTGGTTCGCGACTGGAGCTTCGGGCAAGTACTGCTTGGGCTGCTGGGCGCCGTCGTCGTGGTGATGTCTTCGGTGATCGGTGATCTGACCGAGAGCATGTTCAAGCGCCGCGAAGGCATCAAGGACAGCAGCAACCTGCTGCCGGGGCACGGTGGCGTGCTTGATCGCATCGATAGCCTGACCGCGGCGATCCCCATGTTCGCCGTGCTGCTCTGGGCGGCCGAATGGGGTGTCATGTGAGTCGTCCGCAACGTATCACAGTGCTGGGAGCCACCGGGTCGATCGGTCTCAGCACACTGGATGTCATCGCGCGTCATCCTCAGCGTTACCAGGTATTCGCCCTGAGCGGCTACTCCCGTCTCGATGAGCTGCTAGCTCTTTGTGTGCGGCATCGCCCGGCCTATGCGGTGGTGCCCAGCGCTGATGCCGCTGCGCGCCTGCGTGATGGTCTGAGCGCTGCCGGTTGCCCCACCGAAGTGTTGGAAGGGGAGGCGGGTCTTTGTCAGGTCGCCTGTGCATCTGAAGTGGATGCCGTGATGGCGGCCATCGTCGGCGCTGCGGGCCTGCGCCCGACCCTGGCTGCCGTGGAGGCGGGCAAGAAGGTATTGCTGGCCAACAAGGAAGCGCTGGTGATGTCCGGTGCGCTGTTCATGGATGCGGTGCGGCGCAGCGGCGCCGTGCTATTGCCGATTGACAGCGAGCACAATGCGATCTTTCAGTGCCTGCCGACCGACCATGGACGGGGCCTGGCCCAGGTGGGCGTGCGTCGTATCCTGCTGACCGCCTCGGGCGGGCCGTTCCGCGAAACGCCCGTCGCCGCGCTGGCGGACGTCACTCCCGAGCAGGCCTGCGCCCATCCCAACTGGTCCATGGGGCGCAAGATCTCTGTCGACTCGGCGAGCATGATGAACAAAGGGCTGGAACTCATCGAAGCCTGCTGGTTGTTCGATGCAGCTCCGGCCAAAGTGGAAGTGGTGGTCCATCCACAGAGCGTCATCCACTCCCTGGTGGATTACGTCGATGGTTCGGTGCTTGCCCAGTTGGGCAATCCGGACATGCGTACGCCGATCGCCAATGCCCTGGCTTGGCCTGAACGTATCGATTCCGGTGTCGCGCCGTTGGATCTGTTCGCGATCGCCCGTCTGGACTTCCAGGCCCCCGACGAACAGCGCTTCCCCTGCCTGCGTCTGGCGCGTCAGGCTGCCGAGGCCGGCAACAGTGCCCCTGCCGTGCTCAATGCCGCCAACGAAGTGGCTGTGGAGGCATTTCTCCAGCGGCGTATCCGCTTCCCCGAGATCGCGGGTATGATCGAACAGGTGCTTGACCAGGAACCGGTGGTGGCGCTGCCAACGCTGGATGCGGTATTCGCCGCCGACCAGCGGGCCCGGGAGCTTTCCCGGGAATGGTTGAGGCGCCACGGTTACTGATGCTGGTGGCCTGCATGCTCACGCCTTGCAGGCCGCGAGTTCCAGGGATGGGCTGAACGTCATTCGGAGATGGTTATGACAGCGCTCTACATGATAATCGGCACCCTGGTAGCCCTGGGTGTATTGGTCACTTTCCATGAGTTCGGCCATTTCTGGGTCGCCCGGCGCTGCGGCGTCAAGGTGTTGCGGTTCTCCGTAGGTTTCGGCACGCCGCTGGTGCGATGGCACGACCGCCATGGCACCGAGTTCGTGGTGGCGGCGATTCCCTTGGGTGGTTACGTCAAGATGCTCGATGAGCGTGAGGGAGAGGTACCCCCTGCGCTGCTTGGTCAATCCTTCAACCGCAAGCCGGTTGGCCAGCGCATCGCTATCGTCGCGGCGGGCCCCATCGCCAACTTCCTCCTGGCGATCCTGTTCTTCTGGGTCGTGGCGCTGCTCGGAACCCAGCAAGTCCGTCCGGTCATCGGTGCGGTGGAGTCGGGCAGCCTGGCGGCTTCCGCTGGGCTGGTCGCGGGCCAGGAAGTGGTGTCGATCGACGGCAAGCCGACCAACGGCTGGTCAGCCGTCAATTTGCAGTTGGTGCGCCGCCTTGGTGAGACCGGCACCTTGCGGGTCGGGGTGCGCGATGAGGGCGCTACCCTCGAGCGTCAGCATGAAATCAATCTCGATCACTGGCTCAAGGGCGTCGACGAGCCGGACCCGATCCAGTCCCTTGGCCTGCGCCCCTGGCGTCCAGCCATCCCTCCCGTTCTCGCCGAGATCGACCCCAAGGGGCCTGCGGCTGCGGCCGGGCTCAAGACCGGCGACACGTTGCTTGCGCTGGACGGAGTTGCCCTGGCGGACTGGCAGCAGGTCGTGGACAGCGTTCGCGCACGTCCCGAGGTCAAGGTGCAGTTGCGCGTCGAGCGTGATGGTGCACAGCTGGAGGTCCCGGTAACCCTTGCGCGGCGCGGGGAAGGGCAGGCCTCTGGGGGTTACCTCGGGGCTGGCGTCAAGGGAGTCGAATGGCCTGCCGAAATGCTCCGCGAAGTGAGCTTCGGGCCGTTGGAGGCGGTGGGCGAGAGCCTCTCTCGCACCTGGAGCATGAGCGTCCTGACCCTTGAATCGCTGAAGAAAATGCTGTTCGGGGAGCTCTCGGTAAAAAACTTGAGCGGACCGATAACCATTGCTAAAGTGGCGGGCGCTTCAGCCCAGTCGGGCGTGGGGGATTTCCTGAATTTCCTGGCCTACCTGAGCATAAGCCTGGGGGTTCTTAACCTGCTGCCCATTCCAGTACTGGATGGGGGGCATTTGCTGTTTTACCTGATCGAGCTGGCGCGCGGTCGTCCGCTCTCGGATCGGGTGCAAGGTTGGGGGGTCCAGATCGGTATCAGTTTGGTCATCGGGGTGATGTTGCTCGCCCTGATCAACGATCTGGGTCGACTATAAAAAGCTTCGCTCAATTGCGAACGAACCTGCCGCCTTATCGCGGCGGGTTGTTTATTGCCAGTTGGAATAAAAGGACTTCATGAAACGTCTGCTGCTAACTGCGGTCCTCTCCGCACTGATGATCGCTGAAGTTCACGCCGAGTCCTTCACCATCTCCGATATTCGCGTCAATGGTCTGCAGCGGGTCTCCGCGGGCAGCGTGTTCGGTGCCTTGCCCTTGAACGTGGGTGACCAGGCCGACGATCGCCGCCTGGTCGAGTCCACGCGCTCCCTGTTCAAGACCGGCTTCTTCCAGGACATCCAGCTGAGCCGCGACGGCAATGTCCTGATCATCAACGTGGTCGAGCGTCCATCGGTTTCGAGCATCGAGATCGAAGGCAACAAGGCGATCAGCACCGAAGACCTGATGAAGGGCCTGAAACAGTCCGGCCTGGCCGAAGGCGAAATCTTCCAGCGCGCCACCCTCGAAGGTGTGCGTAACGAACTGCAGCGCCAGTACGTGGCCCAGGGCCGCTACTCGGCCGAAGTCGACGCTGAAGTGGTACCGCAACCACGCAACCGTGTCGGCCTGAAGATCAAGATCAACGAAGGCACCGTCGCTGCCATCCAGCACATCAACATCGTTGGCAACAATGTCTTCGATGACGAGGAACTGAGCCAGCTGTTCGAGCTCAAGACCACCAACTGGCTGTCCTTCTTCAAGAACGACGACAAGTATGCCCGCGAGAAGCTCTCCGGTGACCTGGAGCGTCTGCGCTCCTACTACCTGGACCGCGGCTACATCAACATGGACATCGCTTCCACCCAGGTGTCCATCACCCCGGACAAGAAGCACGTCTACATCACCGTCAACATCAACGAAGGCGAGAAGTACACCGTACGCGACGTGAAGCTCTCCGGTGACCTCAAGGTGCCGGAAGACCAGGTCAAGTCGCTGTTGCTGGTGCAGCCAGGCCAGGTGTTCTCGCGCAAGGTGATGACCACCACCTCCGACCTGATCACCCGTCGTCTGGGTAACGAAGGCTACACCTTCGCCAACGTCAACGGCGTGCCGCAGCCGCACGACGAAGACCATACCGTCGACATCATGTTCGTGGTCGATCCGGGCAAGCGTGCCTACGTCAACCGTATCAACTACCGCGGCAACACCAAGACCGAAGACGAAGTGCTGCGTCGCGAAATGCGCCAGATGGAAGGCGGCTGGGCCTCGACCTACCTGATCGACCAGTCCAAGACCCGTCTGGAGCGCCTGGGCTTCTTCAAGGAAGTTAACGTCGAGACCCCGCCGGTGCCGGGCACCGACGACCAGGTCGACGTCAACTACAGCGTTGAAGAGCAGGCCTCCGGCTCGATCACCGCCAGCGTCGGTTTCGCCCAGAGCGCAGGCCTGATCCTGGGTGGTTCGATCAGCCAGAGCAACTTCCTGGGTACCGGTAACAAGGTTTCCGTTGGTCTGACCCGTTCGGAATACCAGACCCGCTACAACTTCGGCTTCGTAGACCCCTACTGGACCGCCGACGGCGTCAGCCTGGGTTACAACGCCTTCTACCGCAGCACCGACTATGACGACCTCGATGTCGACGTGGCCAGCTATGCGGTGGACAGCCTGGGCGCTGGCGTCAGCGTCGGTTACCCGATCAGCGAAACCTCGCGCCTGACCTTCGGCCTGAACGTACAGCAGGACAAGATCAAGACCGGCAAGTACACCGTCGACGAGATCTTCGACTTCCTGGATAAGGAAGGCGATGACAGCTTCCTGAACTTCAAGGCTTCGGCGGGCTGGTCGGAATCGACCCTCAACAAGGGCGTGCTGGCGACCCGTGGTCACTCCCAGAGCCTGAGCGCCGAGGTAACCACTCCAGGCAGCGACCTGTCGTTCTTCAAGATCGACTACCGCGGCCAGCTGTTCAAGCCAATCACCAACGACTACACCCTGCGCTTGCACACCGAATTGGGCTATGGTGATGGTTTCGGCTCCACCGACGGCCTGCCGTTCTACGAGAACTACTTCGCGGGTGGCTTCAACTCGGTGCGTGGCTTCAAGGACAGCAGTCTGGGTCCCCGCAGTACGCCGAGCCAGGGCACCAAGCCGGGCACCATCAAGGACCCGGACCAGGATCCGCTGCCATTCGGTGGTAACGTCCTTGTCCAGGGCGGTGCCGAGTTGCTGTTCCCGCTGCCGTTCGTCAAAGACCAGCGCTCCCTGCGTACTTCCGTGTTCTGGGACGTGGGTAACGTGTTCGACACCAATTGCGGCAACAAGCCTGATTGCGAAAAGGTCGGTTTCTCGGGCATGGCAAGCTCTGTCGGTCTGGGCGTCACCTGGATCACTGCGCTGGGTCCGCTGAGCTTCAGCCTGGCGATGCCGGTGAAGAAGCCGGACGACGCCGATACCCAGGTGTTCCAATTCTCTCTGGGCCAGACCTTCTAAGGTCGGCCCTTGCTTAACGACAACGGTTTATCCAGGAGTGCATCGTGCGTAAGTTGACCCAACTGGCCGTGATGGCCGCGGCGCTGGTCGCCACCCCGGCTTTCGCCGAAATGAAGGTCGCCGTGCTGAACTATCAGATGGCGCTGCTCGAATCCGACGCGGCCAAGAAGTACGCCGTCGATGCCGAGAAGAAGTTCGGTCCACAACTGACCAAGCTCAAGAACCTGGAAAGCAGTGCCAAAGGCATCCAGGACCGCCTGATCAAGGGTGGCGACAAGATGCAGCAGCAGGAGCGTGAGCGCCTGGAGCTCGAGTTCAAGCAAAAGGCCCGCGACTTCCAGTTCCAGTCCAAGGAGCTGAACGAAGCCAAGGCCGTTGCTGACCGTGACATGCTCAAGCAGCTCAAGCCCAAGCTGGATGGTGCTGTCGAGGAAGTGATCAAGAAAGGTGGCTATGACCTGGTGCTCGAGCGCGGCGCGGTAATCGATGTCAAGCCGCAGTACGACATCACCCGCCAGGTCATCGAGCGCATGAACCAAGCCCGTTGATATGACCGTGACCATGACGCTCGGCCAATTGGCCGAGGCCCTCGGGGCGCAGCTCAAAGGCCCAGAGGCGCTGCAAATCACCGGATTGGCCACCTTGCAGGAGGCCACCGCCGGGCAGCTGAGCTTCCTTGCCAACAAGCAGTACCGCAAGTACCTGGACGATTCCCAGGCAGGCGCGGTGTTGCTCAAGGCCGAGGACGCCGAAGGCTTCGCCGGCAACGCACTGATCGTGGCGGACCCATACCTTGCGTATGCCCGCATTTCGCACCTGTTCGATCCAAAGCCCAAGGCTGTGGCGGGAATTCATCCCAGCGCCGTGGTACATGAGAATGCACAGGTCGATGCCAGCGCCAGCATTGGCCCGTTCGCCGTGATCGAAAGCGGCGCCCGGATCGGCGCGAACGTGACGGTCGGCGCCCATTGTTTTATTGGCGCACGTTGCGTGATCGGTGAGGGTGGTTGGCTCGCTCCGCGGGTCACGCTGTACCACGACGTGACCATCGGCAAGCGGGTGGTGATCCAGTCCGGTGCCGTGATCGGTGGGGAAGGCTTTGGCTTTGCCAACGAGAAGGGCGTCTGGCAGAAGATCGCCCAGATCGGCGGTGTGACGCTGGGTGACGACGTTGAGATCGGTGTGAACACCGCCGTTGACCGCGGTGCACTGTCGGACACTCGTATCGGCAATGGCGTCAAGCTCGACAACCAGATCCAGATCGCCCACAACGTGCAGGTCGGTGACCACACGGCAATGGCGGCCTGTGTCGGGATCTCCGGCAGCACGCGCATCGGCAAGCATTGCATGATCGCCGGTGGCGTCGGCATGGTGGGTCACATCGATGTCTGCGACAACGTATTCGTTTCCGGTATGACCATGGTCACCCGTTCGATCACCGAGCCGGGCGGCTATTCTTCCGGCACGGCCATGCAGCCTCTGGCCGAATGGCGCAAGAGCGCCGCGCGTATCCGCCAGTTGGATGAAATGTCCAAGCGTCTCCAGCAGTTGGAAAAACGTGTCGATACCGTGACCTCAGGTGGCCAGCCGACATCAGAAGGCTGATACCATTCCCTGAGCAAGAGTGAACAGACGCTAGCTGGCTCCTCTTTGGATTGCAAAAGGAGCGTGTGGTCAGCACCTGCGCTCCCTATTCTTATTACAGGCTTCCCCCCGAAATGATGGACATCAACGAGATTCGCGAATACCTGCCTCACCGTTACCCGTTCCTGCTGGTGGACCGGGTCACGGATCTGGATTTCGAGGCCCAGAGCATTCGTGCCTACAAGAATGTCAGCATCAACGAGCCGTTCTTCAATGGCCACTTCCCGGCGCATCCAATCATGCCGGGCGTGCTGATCATCGAGGCGATGGCCCAGGCGGCCGGGATTCTCGGATTCAAGATGCTCGATGCCAAGCCGGCGGACGGCACTCTTTACTATTTCGTCGGCTCCGACAAGCTGCGCTTCCGCCAGCCGGTGCTGCCAGGCGACCAGCTGGTGCTGGAAGCCAAGTTCCTCAGCCGTAAGAGCATGATCTGGAAGTTCGAGTGCCGCGCCCTGGTCGACGGCAAGCCGGTCTGCTCGGCAGAGATCACTTGCGCGGAACGCTCCCTATGAGTTCGATTGATCCTCGGGCGATCATCGATCCGTCGGCCAAGATTGCCGACGGTGTCGAGGTGGGCCCCTGGTCGATCGTAGGCCCAGGCGTGGAGATTGGCGAGGGCACCGTCATCGGACCTCATGTGGTGCTCAAAGGTCCGACCCGCATCGGCAAGCACAACCGTATCTTCCAGTTCTCTTCCATCGGCGAAGATACCCCTGACCTCAAGTACAAGGGCGAACCCACGCGTCTGGTGATCGGGGACCACAACGTGATCCGCGAAGGCGTGACCATTCACCGAGGCACCATTCAGGACCGCTCGGAAACCACGCTGGGCGACCACAACCTGATCATGGCCTATGCCCATATCGGGCATGACAGCGTCATCGGCAACCACTGCATCCTGGTCAACAACACTGCGTTGGCCGGCCATGTGCACGTGGGTGACTGGGCGATCCTGTCCGGCTATACCCTGGTCCATCAGTACTGCCATATCGGTGCCCATGCCTTCTCTGGCATGGGGACGGCCATCGGCAAGGACGTGCCAGCTTTCGTCACGGTGTTCGGCAGCCCTGCCGAGGCACGCAGCATGAACTTCGAGGGCATGCGCCGTCGGGGCTTCAGTGACGAAGTCATCCACGCCCTGCGCCGCGCCTACAAGATCGTCTATCGCCACGGCCTGACCGTGGAAGATGCGCTCAACGAGCTGGGCGAGCTTGCTTCCCAATACCGCGAGGTCGAACTGTTCCGTCAGTCGATTCTCAGTTCCGCCCGCGGCATCACCCGCTGACATGGCCCAGCTTTGCGTGGCGCTGGTCGCGGGTGAGGCCAGCGGCGATATTCTCGGCTCCGGTCTGATGCGCGCGCTAAAGGCGCGCCATCCCGATGTGCGTTTCATTGGCGTCGGCGGTCCCTTGATGGAGGCCGAGGGTATGGTGTCCTACTTCCCCATGGAGCGCCTGGCGGTCATGGGGTTGGTCGAGGTGCTCGGGCGCTTGCGCGAGCTGCTCAAGCGCCGCAAGGAACTGATCAGCACCCTCATCGCCGAAAAGCCCGACGTGTTCATCGGCATCGATGCGCCGGATTTCACTCTCAATATCGAACTGAAGCTGCGTCAGGCCGGGATCAAGACCGTGCATTACGTCAGCCCTTCGGTCTGGGCCTGGCGGCAGAAGCGTGTGCTCAAGATCCGCGAAGGCTGCGACCTGATGCTCACCTTGTTCCCCTTCGAGGCGAAATTCTACGAAGAGAAGGGCGTGCCGGTGCGCTTCGTCGGCCATCCGCTGGCGGACACGATCCCGCTCGAAGCCGACCGTCAGGCCGCCCGTGACGCCATAGGCGCGGGCGAGGGGCCATTGGTGGCCTTGATGCCGGGCAGTCGTGGTGGTGAAGTCGGCCGGCTGGGCGAGTTGTTCCTCGATACGGCCCAGCGTCTGCGTGAGCTGGTGCCGGGCGTGCGTTTCGTCTCGCCCTGCGCCAACCCGGCGCGACGCGCCCAGCTCGAGCAGATGCTGCAGGGCCGCGACCTGCCGGTGACCCTGCTCGATGGCCGCTCGCACCAGGCCCTGGCAGCCTGCGACGCGGTGCTCATCGCTTCAGGTACCGCGACCCTGGAGGCGCTGCTGTACAAGCGGCCTATGGTGGTCGCCTATCGCCTGGCACCGCTGACCTACTGGATTCTCAAGCGCATGGTGAAGAGCCCCTACGTGTCGCTGCCCAACTTGCTGGCCCAGCGCCTGCTGGTGCCGGAGCTGCTGCAGGACGCCGCCACCAGTGAAGCCTTGGCCCAGACCGTGGCACCGCTGATCAGCAACGGCGCGCAGCAGACCGAAAGTTTCGACCAGATCCACCGCACCCTGCGTCGTGACGCCTCCAACCAGGCGGCCGAGGCGGTGCTGGCCTTGCTGGGAGACCGATAGGATGCAAATGGGGCTGGATTTCAACCTGGTCGAGGAGTTGGTCGCCGGTGTCGATGAAGTTGGTCGCGGCCCGCTCTGCGGGGCGGTGGTCACCGCGGCAGTGATTCTCGATCCGCAGCGGCCGATTCTTGGCCTCAACGATTCGAAGAAGCTCACCGAGGCCAAGCGTGAAGCGCTGTTCGACGAGATCTGCGAAAAAGCTTTGAGCTTTTGCATTGCCCGGGCGGAGGTCGAGGAAATCGACCGACTGAACATTCTCCAGGCCACGATGCTGGCCATGCAGCGTGCGGTCGAGGGGCTGAGCATCACGCCCAAGCTCGCCCTGATCGATGGCAACCGCTGCCCCAAGCTGGCGGTGCCGGCGGCGCCTGTGATTCAAGGGGACGCCCAGGTGCCGGCCATCGCGGCTGCCTCGATCCTGGCCAAGGTCACCCGTGATCGTGAGATGAGCGCGTTCGAGCTGATCTATCCGGGCTACGGGATCGGCGGGCACAAAGGGTATCCGACGCCTGTGCACCTTGAGGCGTTGGCGCGTCTGGGGCCGACGCCGATACATCGGCGTTCCTTCGCCCCGGTGCGCGCGGCGTGGGAGGCCCGTGAGGGCATCACCGACTCTTTGATCTGATCGATTGGGGCCGCTTTGCGGCCCCAAACTTTCATGGCTTTTACGCTACAATCCCGCTCTTGTTGTCTGGCACTGCTATAGGATTTTCCATGTCGGTTTCCTTCGTTCACCTTCGCGTGCACTCCGAATTTTCGCTGGTCGACGGCCTGGTGCGGATCAAGCCGCTGGCCAAGGCACTGGCCGGAATGAACATGCCGGCGGTGGCGATTACCGACCAGAGCAACATGTGCTCCCTGGTGAAGTTCTACAAAACCGCCATGGGCGCCGGCATCAAGCCGATCTGTGGTGCCGACCTGTGGCTGGCTGGCAGCGACCCGGAAGCGCCGCTCTCGCGGATCTGCTTCCTGGCCATGAACCCCAAGGGCTATCGCAACCTCACGGAATTGATTTCCCGCGGCTGGACCGAAGGCCAGCGCAACGGCTTGGTGATCATCCAGCGCGAGTGGATCGCCCCCGCCAGCGAAGGGCTGATCGCGCTGTCCGCTGGCAAGGAAGGCGACATCGGCATGGCGCTCATGGCGGGGCGCCAGGACGAGGCTCAGGCGCTGCTTGGCGATTGGATGGGCATGTTCCCCGACCGTTTCTACGTCGAGGTGCAGCGGACCAATCGCAGCGGTGACGAAGAGTACGTGCATGCCGCCGTGGCGCTGGCCGACCGCTTCGGTGCGCCCTTGGTGGCGACCAACGATGTGCGTTTCATCAAGCAGTCCGACTTCGACGCCCACGAGACCCGCGTCTGCATCGGCGAGGGCTGGACCCTCGACGATCCGCGCCGGCCCCGTGCCTACAGCGACCAGCAGTACCTCAAGTCCGCCGAGGAAATGGCCGAGCTGTTCAGCGACCTGCCGGACGCCATCGCCAACACCGTGGAAATCGCCAAGCGCTGCAACATCACCGTGCAGTTGGGCAAGTACTTCCTCCCCGATTTCCCGACGCCCAACGGCATGGGCATCGACGACTACCTGCGTCACGTCTCCCACGAAGGCCTGGAAGAGCGCCTGGCGGTGCTCTGGCCCAAGGAGACCACGCCCAATTACGAAGAGAAGCGCCAGGTCTATCTGGACCGCCTGAAGTTCGAGCTGGATATCATCATCCAGATGGGCTTCCCCGGTTACTTCCTGATCGTTATGGACTTCATCAAGTGGGCCAAGAACAACGGGGTGCCGGTGGGGCCTGGCCGGGGGTCGGGTGCGGGCTCGCTGGTGGCTTATGTGTTGAAGATCACCGACCTCGACCCGCTGGCCTATGACCTGCTGTTCGAGCGCTTCCTCAACCCAGAACGTATTTCCATGCCCGACTTCGACGTCGACTTCTGCATGGATGGCCGCGACCGGGTGATCGACTACGTGGCCGAGGCCTACGGGCGTAATGCAGTCAGCCAGATCATCACCTTCGGCACCATGGCGGCCAAGGCGGTGGTGCGGGACGTGGCCCGGGTCCAGGGCAAGTCCTATGGTCTGGCCGACCGCCTGTCGAAGATGATCCCGTTCGAAGTGGGCATGACTCTGGAGAAGGCCTACGAGCAGGAAGAAATCCTGCGCGACTTCCTCAAGAGCGACGAGGATGCCCGCGAAATCTGGGACATGGCCCTGAAGCTCGAAGGCGTTACCCGAGGCACCGGCAAGCACGCCGGGGGCGTGGTGATCGCGCCGACCAAGCTCACTGACTTCTCACCGATCGCCTGTGATGAAGAGGGTGGCGGCCTGGTGACCCAGTTCGACAAGGATGACGTCGAGGCTGCGGGCCTGGTGAAGTTCGACTTCCTCGGCCTGCGTACCCTGACCATCATCAAGTGGGCGATGGAGACGATCAACCGCGAGCAGGCCAAGAAGAACCTGCCCGATGTCAACATCGACTTCATCCCGCTGGACGACAAGAAGACCTACGAGCTTTTGCAAAAGGCCGAGACCACGGCTGTGTTCCAGCTCGAGTCGCGCGGTATGAAGGAGCTGATCAAGAAGCTCAAGCCCGACTGCCTGGAAGACCTCATCGCACTCGTGGCGCTGTTCCGCCCCGGCCCGCTGCAATCGGGCATGGTGGATGACTTCATCAACCGTAAGCACGGACGCGCCGAGCTGGCCTACCCGCACCCGGACTACCAGTACGAAGGCCTCAAGCCGGTACTGGCGCCGACCTACGGCATCATCCTGTACCAGGAACAGGTGATGCAGATCGCCCAGGTCATGGCCGGCTATACCTTGGGCGGCGCCGACATGCTGCGTCGCGCCATGGGTAAGAAAAAGCCCGAGGAAATGGCCAAGCAGCGCGGCGGCTTCATCGAAGGTTGCGCCAACAACGGTATCGATGCAGACCTGGCGGGCAACATCTTCGACCTGGTGGAGAAATTCGCAGGTTACGGTTTCAACAAGTCCCACTCGGCCGCCTATGGCCTGGTGTCCTATCAGACAGCCTGGCTCAAGACCCACTACCCGGCGCCTTTCATGGCTGCGGTCCTGTCGGCGGATATGCACAACACCGACAAGGTGGTGGTGCTGATCGAAGAAGTGCGCAGCATGAAGCTGCGCCTGGACGCGCCGGATGTGAACAACTCCGACTTCAAGTTCACGGTCAACGACGATGGCCGCATCGTTTATGGGCTCGGGGCGATCAAGGGCGTCGGTGAGGGCCCGGTCGAGGCCATCGTCGAAGCGCGTGCCGAGGGCGGGCCATTCAAGAACCTGTTCGACTTCTGCGAGCGCGTCGATCTCAAGCGTATCAACAAGCGAACGCTCGATGCGCTGATCCGCAGTGGCGCGCTTGACCGCCTGGGCCCGTACTTCCATGACGAAATCAAGGCCTACCAGGCCAACATCGACCGCAACCGTGCGGTGCTGCTTTCGGCCCTGGAAGAGGCGATCAAGGCTGCCGAGCAGATCGCTCGTACTGCCGACAGCGGTCACGTGGATCTGTTCGGCGGCTTGTTCGTCGAACAGGACTCCGACGTCTACGCCAACCACCGCAAGGTGCGCGAGCTGACCCTGAAGGAGCGTCTGCGGGGCGAGAAGGACACCTTGGGCCTGTACCTGACCGGCCACCCGATCGACGAGTACGAGACCGAGATTCGCCGCTTCGCGCGCCAGCGCATCATTGATCTCAAGCCGTCCCGCGACACCCAGACCGTGGCAGGCATGATCATTGCGCTGCGGGTGATGAAGAACAAGAAAGGCGACAAGATGGGCTTCGTCACCCTCGACGACCGTTCCGGGCGTATCGAGGCTTCTTTGTTTGCCGATGCGTTCATGGCGGCTCAGGCCCTGTTGCAGACGGATGCGATGGTGGTGGTGGAAGGAGAGGTCAGTCACGACGACTTTTCCGGCGGCCTGCGCCTGCGGGTCAAGCAGGTGATGACCATGGAGGATGCCCGCACCAAGCTGGCCGAGAGTCTGCGCCTGAAGGTGGCCCACGAGGCCCTCAAGGGCGACCGACTGGCCTGGCTGGGCGAGCTGATCACCCGTCATCGCGGTGGCTGCCCGATCACCTTGGAGTACACCGGGAGCGAGGCGCGGGCGATGCTGCAGTTTGGCGACGAGTGGTCGATCGATCCCGCCGACGGCCTGATTCAAGCGCTGCGTGACCAGTTCGGACGTGAGAACGTCTTCCTGCAATACCGCTGAACCGACGAATTTTAATCTCGACCTGAATGCGCCTGATCCCTTAAGGTAGGGCGCCAAACGGATCAACCGGCCGGCCGCCTGGCCGTAGACCCAAGACGGATGCCTATGAACCCGAATTTCCTCGATTTCGAACAGCCGATTGCCGACCTGCAAGCCAAGATCGAAGGGCTGCGCCTGGTGGGCAACGACAATTCGCTGAACATCAGCGATGAAATTGCCCGTCTGCAAGACAAGAGCAATACCCTGACCGAAAGCATCTTCGGCAACCTGACCAGCTGGCAAATCGCCCGTCTGGCCCGTCACCCTCGTCGTCCCTATACCCTGGACTACATCGACCACATCTTCACCGAGTTCGAAGAGCTGCACGGCGACCGTCACTTCGCTGACGATGCTGCGATCGTCGGCGGTACCGCGCGCCTGGACGGCAAGCCGGTCATGGTCATCGGTCACCAGAAGGGCCGTGAAGTGCGTGAAAAGGTGCGCCGCAACTTTGGCATGCCGCGTCCGGAAGGCTACCGCAAGGCCTGCCGCCTGATGGAAATGGCCGAGCGCTTCAAGATGCCTATCCTGACCTTCATCGATACTCCGGGTGCCTACCCTGGTATCGACGCCGAGGAGCGCAACCAGAGCGAGGCCATCGCCTGGAACCTGCGGGTAATGGCACGCCTGAAGACCCCGATCATCGCCACCGTCATCGGTGAGGGCGGTTCCGGTGGTGCGCTGGCCATCGGCGTGTGCGACCAATTGAACATGCTGCAGTATTCCACCTACTCGGTGATCTCGCCGGAAGGCTGCGCCTCGATCCTGTGGAAGACCGCCGACAAGGCCGCCGATGCTGCCGAGGCAATGGGCATCACCGCCGAGCGCCTGAAGAGCCTGAACATCGTCGACAAGGTCATCAGCGAGCCTCTGGGCGGCGCCCACCGTGACCCTGCGAAGATGTCCGAAAGCATCCGTGCCGACCTGGTCGAGCAGCTCGAGATGCTGGGCAAGTTCGATCACGATGCGCTGCTGGCCCGTCGTTACGATCGCCTGATGAGCTACGGCGTCTGACCCATTCGGGGGCGTCGCGCCTATCTTCGGATAAACCCGCTCCTTCCACGACGGCATTGCCCTAGATCGCAGTGCTATTGTGGGAGCGGGTTCACTCGCGAAAGGGGCGCGAAGCATCTGCGATGATCCTCCGTCATGTGAGGTCCTGATGATCAACCTCACCGCTCAACTTTCCCCCTGGCTCAATGCCCCCGCCTGGTACGTCGCTTTCTCCGGCGGCCTCGACTCCACCGTCCTGCTGCAGCTGCTGGCCGATTACGCCCGTCGTCATCGCGCCCCGCCACTGCGCGCCGTGCACATCCATCATGGCCTGCAAGCCGCTGCTGATGATTGGCCGCAACATTGCCAGTCGATCTGTGATGGGCTGGGTCTCGAGCTCCAGGTCATCCATGTTCAGGTCACGCCCGGTGCCAGCCTGGAACAGGCGGCCCGGGATGCCCGCTATGCCGCATTCGCGCAAGTGCTCGGGGCTGGGGAGGTGCTGTTCACAGGTCAGCACCGCGAGGACCAGGCCGAGACCTTGCTCTTTCGTCTGTTGCGCGGTGCCGGACTGCGCGGGCTGGCGGCCATGCCGGCAGCACGCCCCCTGGGGCAGGGGTGGCTGGCCCGGCCCCTGCTGGCGGTCGGGCGGGCGCAGTTGCTCGCGCAGGCCAATGCACAGGGGCTTTGCTGGATCGAGGATCCCTCCAACGCCAATACCACCTATGCCCGAAACTACCTGCGCGGCGAGGTATTCCCTGTGCTGAATCATCGTTGGCCTCAGGCCGCGAGCAATCTTGCCCGCAGTGCTGGGCATTTGGGCGAGGCCCTGGGCTTGCTGGACGAGCTGGCGGCAGATGATCTGGCGGGAGCCGCACAAGGGGCACCGTTTGCCTGGCTCGGCCTGGACTCTCTCGATCTGGCCGCGCTTGAGGCATTATCGCCAGCGCGCCAGCGAAATGCCCTGCAATATTGGTTGAGCCGTCGGACTCGGTTACCCGACGCCCGTCATTGGGCCGGCTGGGACAGCCTGCGTGACGCAGTCGTCGATGCCCAGCCGGTGTGGCGGCTGGGCGATGGTGAGTTGCAGCGCAGTCATGGGCGCATCTGGTGGTTGAAGGGTCAATGGCTGGTGCCGGTCCAGGGCGTTCTGGCCTGGGCGGACCCAAGCGTGCCTCTGACGTTACCCGGTAATGGTTGCGTGTCCGTGCAGGGTGATTGTCCGCCAGGTGAGGTGCAGGTGCGCTACCGTCAGGGCGGCGAGATGCTCGAGGTGCCAGGACGGGGCCGTCGTGACCTCAAGCGCTTGCTGAACGAGCTGCAAGTCCCGCATTTCGTGCGCTCGCGTTTACCACTGCTGTGGCAGGGCGAGCGCCTGCTGGCAGTGGCCAACCTGCCGCTGGCAGGGCAGGGCGGTATCCAGTTGCATTGGCGGCCGCCGACGAGCGTGCAAGGTTTGAGCTGAAGGGTACATTCCGGTAGACTACCCTCCCTTCTTGATACAGCTTCTGTGGGTTCCTCGAAAACACAGCAGTTGCCGATTACCAAGCAGTTTTTTGCTGGGCTGATTCTTAAAATGACGAGCGAGCTCCATGCCGGGGATATCCCTGGTTTGTACAGACGCGGCAGTTGTTCGAGATGCACTGTGATTGACGCAGGTGATCGGGGGCTTCGGCCTTCCTTCGCTTTCTCCGGCGGCGCTGACCGCTTTAACGCAGACTTCTAGGGTTTTTCATGACGCGCTACATATTCGTCACGGGCGGTGTTGTTTCTTCATTGGGGAAAGGCATTGCCTCGGCTTCCTTGGCGGCCATCCTGGAGGCGCGGGGGCTCAAGGTCACCATGCTCAAGCTGGATCCGTACATCAACGTCGACCCCGGCACCATGAGCCCGTTCCAGCATGGTGAAGTGTTCGTCACCCACGATGGCGCCGAGACCGACCTCGACCTGGGCCACTACGAGCGGTTCATCCGCACCACCATGACCCAGAACAACAACTTCACCACCGGCCGTATCTACGAGCATGTGCTGCGCAAGGAGCGCCGTGGCGACTACCTGGGCGCGACCATCCAGGTCATCCCGCACATCACCGACGAGATCAAGCGTCGCATCATCAAGGGCGCCGGCGATGCCGACGTTGCCCTGGTCGAGATCGGTGGCACCGTCGGTGACATCGAGTCGCAGCCGTTCCTCGAGGCGATCCGCCAGCTGCGCGTCGAAGTGGGTTCCAAGCGCGCCATGCTGATGCACCTGACCCTGGTTCCTTACATCGCCACTGCCGGCGAGACCAAGACCAAACCGACCCAGCATTCGGTCAAGGAACTGCGCTCCATCGGCCTGCAGCCGGACGTGCTGATCTGCCGTTCCGACCACCCGGTCGACGCGTCGTCGCGCCGCAAGATCGCCCTGTTCACCAACGTCGAAGAGCGTGCGGTGATCTCTCTGCAAGACGTCGATACCATCTACAAGATCCCAGGTGTATTGCATGCCCAGGGCCTGGACGACTTCGTCGTCGAGCGCTTCGGCCTGCAGTGCAGCAGCGCCGATTTGTCCGAGTGGGACCAGGTCGTCGATGCCAAGCTGAACCCTGAGCATGAAGTCACCATCGCCATGGTCGGCAAGTACATGGAACTGCTGGATGCGTACAAGTCGCTGATCGAGGCCATGAGCCACGCGGGCATCAAGAACCGCACCAAGGTCAACCTGCGCTACATCGACTCCGAAGACATCGAGAACCAGGGCACCAGCCTGCTCGAAGGCGCCGATGCCATACTCGTCCCGGGCGGTTTCGGTCTGCGCGGCGTCGAAGGCAAGATCACCGCTGTCCAGTACGCGCGCGAAAACAAGGTGCCGTACCTGGGCATCTGTCTGGGCATGCAGGTCGCGGTCATCGAGTTCGCACGTAACGTGATGGGCTGGAAAGACGCGAACTCCACCGAGTTCGACCGCAACAGCGGCCACCCGGTCGTCGGCCTGATCACCGAATGGGCCGATGCCACCGGCGCGGTCGAGACCCGTTCCGAAGCTTCCGACCTGGGCGGCACCATGCGCCTGGGTGCTCAGGACTGCCAGCTGGCGGCCGGCTCCAAGGTCCATGACTGCTATGGCAAGGATGTGATCACCGAGCGTCACCGCCACCGCTACGAAGTGAACAACAACCTGCTGCCACAGCTGGTCGAGGCAGGCTTGGTGGTATCCGGTCGTTCCGAGGACGGTGCGCTGGTTGAAGTGGTCGAGTCCAAGGACCACCCATGGTTCGTCGCTTGCCAGTTCCACCCCGAGTTCACCTCGACCCCACGTGACGGCCACCCGCTGTTCAGTGGTTTCGTCAAGGCGGCCCTGGCCCAGAAGAACAAGGCCTGATCCATGACCCAGAAGATCATTCGCGTCGGTAGCATCGAGATCGCCAACGACAAGCCGTTCGTCCTGTTCGGCGGCATGAACGTCCTGGAGTCCCGTGACCTGGCCCTGAAGGTCTGCGAAGCCTACGTGCGGGTCACCGAGAAGCTCGGTATCCCTTACGTGTTCAAGGCCAGCTTCGACAAGGCCAACCGTTCGTCGATCAACTCCTATCGTGGTCCGGGCATGGAAGAAGGGCTGAAGATCTTCGAAGAGATCAAGCAGACCTTCAAGGTGCCGGTGATCACCGACGTGCACGAGCCCTACCAAGCCGAGCCCGTCGCCAAGGTGTGCGACATCATCCAGCTGCCAGCCTTCCTGTCGCGCCAGACCGACCTGGTCGTGGCGATGGCCAAGACCGGCGCCGTGATCAACATCAAGAAGGCTCAGTTCCTCGCGCCTCAGGAAATGAAGCACATCCTGACCAAGTGCGAAGAAGCCGGTAACGACCAGTTGATCCTCTGCGAGCGTGGTTCGAGCTTCGGCTACAACAACCTCGTCGTGGACATGCTCGGCTTCGGCATCATGAAGCAGTTCGAGTATCCGGTGTTCTTCGATGTGACCCATGCCCTGCAGATGCCGGGCGGTCGCTCCGATTCCGCCGGTGGTCGTCGCGCCCAGGTCACCGACCTGGCCAAGGCCGGCATGAGCCAAGGCTTGGCCGGGCTGTTCCTGGAAGCCCACCCGGACCCGGACAACGCCAAGTGCGATGGTCCTTGCGCCCTGCGCCTGGACAAGCTGGAGCCGTTCCTGGCCCAGCTCAAGCAACTGGACGACCTGGTGAAAAGTTTTCCGACGGTAGAGACCGCGTAAAGCTCATTTCTCCGGTAAAGTACCGCCCTCACCCCTGACCGAACGGTCAGGGGTCGCCTTCGCCAGGCCTGCCCGTTTCCGAACTGCCTGGCGAACGCCCAGATTTCCTTAGCTGCGTTGTTTTCGTCAATTCTGGAGTGCTTACAACAATGGCAAAAATCGTCGACATCAAAGGTCGTGAAGTTCTCGATTCGCGTGGCAACCCCACCGTGGAAGCCGATGTTCTGCTCGACAACGGCATCATCGGCAGCGCCTGCGCGCCGTCCGGTGCTTCCACCGGCTCGCGTGAAGCGCTGGAGCTGCGTGATGGCGACAAGAGCCGTTACCTGGGCAAGGGCGTGCTGAAGGCTGTTGCCAACATCAACGGCCCGATCCGCGACCTGCTGCTGGGCAAGGACCCGGCCGACCAGAAGGCCCTGGACCGCGCCATGATCGAACTGGACGGTACCGAGAACAAGGCCAAGCTGGGCGCCAACGCCATCCTGGCCGTCTCCCTGGCTGCCGCCAAGGCTGCTGCCCAGGATCAGGACCTGCCGCTGTACGCACACATCGCCAACCTCAATGGCACCCCAGGCCAGTACTCCATGCCGGTTCCGATGATGAACATCATCAACGGCGGCGAGCACGCCGACAACAACGTCGACATCCAGGAGTTCATGGTTCAGCCGGTTGGCGCCAAGACCTTCTCCGATGCCCTGCGCATGGGTACCGAAATCTTCCACCACCTCAAAGCCGTGCTCAAGGCTCGTGGCCTGAACACCGCTGTGGGTGACGAAGGTGGTTTCGCGCCAAACCTGACCTCCAACGAAGACGCCCTGGGCGCCATCGCCGAGGCAGTCGAGAAGGCCGGCTACAAGCTGGGCACCGACGTGACCCTGGCCTTGGACTGCGCGGCTTCCGAGTTCTACGAAGACGGCAAGTACAACCTGTCTGGCGAAGGCAAGTCGTTCGATGCCGAAGGCTTTGCCGATTACCTCAAGGGCTTGACCGAGCGCTTCCCGATCATCTCGATCGAAGATGGCCTGGACGAGTCCGACTGGGCTGGCTGGAAGATCCTCACCGACAAGATCGGTGCCAAGGTACAGCTGGTCGGCGACGACCTGTTCGTGACCAACACCAAGATCCTCAAGGAAGGCATCGAGAAGGGCATCGGTAACTCGATCCTGATCAAGTTCAACCAGATCGGCTCGCTGACCGAAACCCTGGAAGCCATCCAGATGGCCAAGGCTGCCGGCTACACCGCGGTCATCTCCCACCGTTCGGGTGAAACCGAGGACTCCACCATCGCCGATCTGGCCGTCGGTACCGCTGCTGGCCAGATCAAGACCGGTTCGCTGTGCCGTTCCGACCGCGTCTCGAAGTACAACCAGCTGCTGCGTATCGAAGAGCAACTGGGCGCCAAGGCCGTGTACCGCGGTCGTGCCGAGTTTCGCGGCTGAGCAAGAGATGGTAAAAAGGCAGCAGCCGAGGCCGTCTGAACGTTCGTACTGAGCTGTCAGACGCCTCTTACGGGTTTCTGTCGACGAAGCCTGGCCTCGGCCAGGCTTCGTGCTATTGGAAGCTCGCTGCGGCGGCCTTTTACCTCTGGATATCTTGATGCGCAGTCCCTATTGGTTGTTTCTCGTCCTGCTCCTGCTGCTCGGCGGCCTGCAGTACCGCCTTTGGGTGGGTAACGGCAGCCTGGCGCAAGTGGCCGAGCTCAAGCAGCAGATCGCCGAACAGCATGCCGAGAACGAGCGGCTGCTCGAGCGTAATCGCGTGCTGGATGCTGAAGTTCTGGAGTTGAAAAAAGGTATGGAGACCGTCGAAGAGCGGGCTCGTCACGAATTGGGGATGGTCAAGGAGGGTGAAACCCTCTACCAGTTGCCGCAGAAATGACGCAGACGCTACCGGCTTTCTGGGCCGTGATTCCCGCCGCGGGCGTCGGTGCCCGCATGGCTGCCGATCGTCCCAAGCAGTATCTGCAATTGGGCGGGCAGACCCTTCTCGAGCATAGCCTCGACTGTTTTCTCGGCCACCCCTCGCTCAAGGGCGTGGTGGTCAGCATTGCCGCCGATGATCCCTACTGGCCTGGCCTACGCTGTGCCAACGACCCACGCATACAGCGTGCGGCCGGGGGGCGTGAGCGGGCCGACTCGGTGCTCAATGCACTATTGCTTTTGCATGCCCAAGGGGCGGCGGACAGCGACTGGGTGCTGGTGCATGACGCGGCGCGACCGAACCTGGCACGCAGTGATCTGGATCGGTTGCTGTCGGAGTTGGCCGACGATCCTGTCGGAGGTTTACTTGCGGTGCCTGCTCGCGACACGCTCAAGCGTGCCGATGCCAATGGACGGGTCAGTGCCACGGTGGATCGCAGCACCATCTGGCAGGCCTACACGCCGCAGATGTTCCGCCTGGGGGCCTTGCACCGGGCCCTGGCCGAATGCCTGGTCTCCGATGTGGTGGTCACGGACGAGGCCTCGGCCATCGAATGGTCCGGTCAGGCGCCGCGCTTGATTGAAGGGCGCAGCGACAACATAAAAGTCACCCGCCCGGAAGACTTGGAATGGTTGCGCCAGCGCTGGGCCGCCCGTCGCTGAAACCGAACGCCTGCGTCCACCTCTTCGCAAGTGCCCCCGGCGAAGAGGTCATCGGAATCCTCAGTTTTGCCGATACTCTGGCAGCCCCGCCAGCCCTTCCTTCAGAAAGTCCACCAGCCGCCGCACTTTCGGTGACAAGTGCCTTTGCTGCGGGTACAGCGCCCACACAGCCGTGTTCGGTGGCTGGTGCGCTTCGAGCAGCGATACCAGCGCACCGCTGTTGAGGTGCTCAAGTACGTAATAGTCCGGCAACTGGCACAACCCCATGCCCAACAATGCTGCATCCAGCACTGCCTGCCCGCTGTTGCAGCGCCAGTTGCCCTGCACCCGCTGACTCAACTCCCGCCCATCCTGCTGCAATACCCAGAGGTCGGAACTGCCGATCAGGCAGTTGTGCCGAGTCAGTTCCGACAGGCTGTGGGGGCGACCATAGCGCTCAAGGTAGGCGGGGGAGGCGCACAGGTACATGCGCCGGGGAGCCAAGCGCGTAGCCACCAGGCGTGAGTCCTGCAGACGCCCGAGGCGTATCGCCAGGTCCATTCCCTCATGCACCAAGTCCAAGGTGCGGTTGCTCAGTTCCACCTCAACGCGCAGTTGCGGATACAGGGCCATGAAGCGCGTCACTAGGGGGACGATGAAGCGTTCTCCATAAGCCACCGCGCAGGTCATGCGCAACAGCCCTTTGGGCTCGCTGGCAAGGTCGCCCATGGCGCGCAGGGCTTCTTCGCGTCCGTCCTGCAAGCGCTGGCAATGTTGCAGGAAGGTCTGCCCTGCCTCGCTCAGGGTCACCCGGCGGGTACTGCGGTACAGAAGCCGTGTCTGCAAGCGCTCTTCCAGACGAGCGATTTGTCGGCTGATGTGCGAGGACGAAACACCCAGACGTTCGGCGGCGGCGGTGAACTGGCCTGACTCGGCCACCGCGACGAATTCGTCGATGCCTTCCCAGCGACTGCTCATTGATTATCCCTGCATGGCAATAATGTTTTTACTTGCGCCGGATTATTCATCAAAAGTGCTTGAATTACACTGAGCCGAAGCAATCATCCCTTGTCTGGAGTTCCGTTGATGATCAAGTCCCGCGCCGCTGTTGCCTTCGAGGCCAAGAAACCCCTGGAAATCGTCGAAGTCGACGTGGCCATGCCCAAAGCGGGTGAAGTGCTCCTGCGTGTGGTGGCGAGCGGTGTCTGCCATACCGATGCCTACACCCTGTCGGGCGCCGACCCGGAAGGTATCTTCCCCTCGATCCTGGGCCACGAGGGCGGTGCGATCGTCGAAGCCGTGGGCGAGGGTGTCACCTCGGTCGCTGTCGGCGACCACGTGATCCCGCTGTACACCCCCGAATGCGGCCAGTGCAAATTCTGCCGCTCGGGCAAGACCAACCTGTGCCAGGCCATCCGCGCCACTCAGGGCAAGGGCCTGATGCCGGACGGCACCACCCGTTTTTCCTATAAAGGCCAGCAACTGTTCCACTACATGGGCACCTCGACGTTCTCCGAGTACACCGTGTTGCCGGAAATCTCCGTGGCCAAGATCGCCAAGGATGCGCCGCTGGAGAAGGTCTGCCTGCTCGGATGCGGTGTCACCACCGGTATCGGTGCCGTGCTCAACACCGCTAAGGTCAAGGCTGGCGACACCGTCGCCATCTTCGGTCTGGGCGGCATCGGTCTGTCGGCGATCATCGGTGCGGTGAAGGCCAAGGCTTCGCGCATCATCGCCGTGGACATCAACCCGGCCAAGTTCGAGATCGCTCGCCAGCTTGGCGCCACCGACTGCGTGAACCCGAAGGACTATGACCGTCCGATCCAAGAAGTCATCGTCGATCTCACCGACGGTGGTGTGGACTACTCCTTCGAATGCGTAGGCAACGTCCAGCTGATGCGTGCGGCGCTGGAGTGCTGCCACAAAGGTTGGGGTGAGTCGGTGATCATCGGTGTCGCCGGCGCCGGGCAGGAAATCTCCACCCGTCCGTTCCAGCTGGTGACCGGACGAGTCTGGCGTGGTTCGGCATTCGGCGGTGTGCGTGGTCGCAGCGAGCTGCCAAGCTACGTGGAAATGTCGCAGAAAGGCGAGATCCCGCTGGATACCTTCATCACCCACACCATGGGCCTGGAGGACATCAACAAAGCCTTCGACCTGATGCATGAAGGCAAGAGCATCCGCAGCGTGATCCATTTCTGAGGTTTGCCCATGAGCCTGGAAAACATCTCCTGCCAGAAAAGCTTCGGCGGCTGGCACAAGCGCTACCGGCACGCCTCCAAGGTCCTGGGTTGCGACATGGTGTTCGCCGTCTACCTGCCGCCGCAGGCCGAGCAGGGCGAGAAACTGCCGGTGTTGTACTGGCTCAGTGGCCTGACGTGCACGGACGAGAACTTCATGCAAAAGGCCGGCGCCCAGCGCCTGGCCGCAGAGCTTGGCCTGATCATCGTTGCCCCCGACACCAGCCCGCGCGGCGAGCAGGTGCCGGGTGACCCGGATGGCGCCTGGGACTTTGGTCTGGGCGCAGGTTTCTACCTCAACGCCACCCAGCAGCCCTGGGCTCAGCACTACCGCATGCACGACTACGTGGTGCAGGAGCTGCCCGCCTTGGTCGAGGCGCATTTTCCGGCCTCCGACCTGCGCAGTATCAGCGGCCACTCCATGGGTGGGCACGGTGCCTTGGTTTGCGCCCTGCGCAACCCTGGGCGCTATCGCTCGGTGTCGGCCTTTTCGCCGATCAGCAATCCGATGGATTGCCCGTGGGGTGAAAAGGCTTTCTCCCGTTACCTGGGGGACGACCGGGCGCGCTGGCGCGAGTGGGATGCCAGCGTACTGCTGGCCGAGACAGCCGCCGGGCAATGCCCGCCGCTGCTGATCGACCAGGGTGACCGGGATGACTTTCTCGAGAAGCAGCTCAAGCCCCAGGCGCTGGAGCAGGCGGCGCGCAAGGGAGGGCATGAGCTGACGCTGCGTTTGCAGCCTGGCTATGACCACAGCTACTACTTCATCGCCAGCTTCATCGATGAACACCTGCGCCATCACGCGGTGGCGTTGGGCAGGGTCTGATCCAGGGGCTTCTTTGCGGCCGCTTCGCACCAGCAGGGTCGCTGCGGTAAAGGGGCTGCAAAGCAGCCCCAATATCCAGCAAAGCAGGTAGAATCCAGCCCTGACTCATTCAGGGCTTTTTCTTATGCGTATTGGCCACGGCTACGATGTCCACCGTTTCGGCGACGGTGATTTCATTACCCTGGGCGGGGTGCGTATACCCCACAAATACGGCCTGCTGGCCCATTCCGACGGCGATGTGCTGCTGCATGCGCTCAGCGATGCCCTGCTTGGCGCTGCGGCGTTGGGCGACATCGGCAAGCATTTCCCCGATACCGACCCTCAGTTCAAAGGGGCCGACAGCCGGGCGCTGCTGCGCCATGTGGTCGGCATCGTTCAGGCCAAGGGCTGGAAGGTCGGCAACGTCGACACCACCATCGTCGCCCAGGCACCCAAGATGGCACCGCATATCCCGACCATGCGCCAGTTGATCGCCGAAGACCTGCAGGTCGAACTCGACCAAGTCAACGTCAAGGCCACCACCACCGAGAAGCTGGGTTTCACCGGCCGTGAGGAGGGCATCGCCGTGCATGCGGTGGCCCTGTTGCTGCCAGCATGACCGAACTGGAACTGCTGGGCCCACGGGCCTGGGGGGGCTCCTTGGGCCAGGCGGTGCTCAAGGCAGTGGCTGAGGACTTTCAGGTCGACGAAGTGCTGGACATTCCACTCTCTGGCCAGGGCGAGCACCTCTGGCTGTGGGTCGAAAAACGTGACCTGAACACCGAGGAAGCGGCCCGTCGCCTGGCGCGTGCCGCCGGCGTGCCGGTTCGCTCAATCAGCTATGCCGGCCTCAAGGACCGACAGGCCCTGACCCGTCAGTGGTTCAGTCTGCACCTGCCGGGCAAGGCCGACCCTGACCTGTCCCGTGCCGAAGATGCAAGCCTGCGCGTACTCAAGCAGGTGCGTCACCAGCGCAAGCTCCAGCGCGGGGCCCATTCGGCTAACGGCTTCACCTTGCGCCTCACGGCCCTTGCGGCCGATCACCAAGCCCTCGATGCGCGCCTGGAACAACTCAAGCAGCACGGGGTACCCAACTACTTCGGCAGCCAACGGTTCGGCCACGAGGGCGGCAACGTGCATGACGCCCGCCAGTGGGCCGAGCGAAACGCGTTGCCGGAGCAGCGCAATGTCCGCTCGCGGCTGTTGTCCGCCGCGCGCAGCTACGTGTTCAACCAGGTACTGGCCGCGCGTGTCGCCGATGGCAGCTGGAACACAGCGCAGGTCGGTGATTTGCTGGCCTTCACAGAAAGCCGCAGTTTCTTCCCGGCGGGTGAGCAGGAATGTACCGATCCACGACTGGCGATTCTTGACTTGCATCCCACCGGGCCGCTCTGGGGCGAAGGCGTCTCACCGACCCGCGGCGATACGTCTATGCTGGAAACAGCCATCGGCGATCGGCATCTGGCGCTGTGCCAGTGGTTGGCACGAGCAGGCATGAATCACGAACGACGCATCCTGCGGCTCCCTATTGGCGGGCTGACGTGGCATTATCCCGAGCCTGATATCCTGCAACTGGAATTCGTCCTTCCGGCCGGATGCTTCGCCACCGTGGTGGTGCGCGAGCTCGTCGATCTGGTGCCGGCAGGGCAGACGGACAGCCCATGCGTATTCTGATTTCGAATGACGACGGTGTTACCGCACCCGGCCTTGCCGCGCTGCATGCTGCGCTGGCGGACTACGCCGAGTGCGTGGTGATTGCCCCGGATCAAGACAAAAGCGGTGCGAGCAGTTCACTGACACTGGACCGGCCGCTGCATCCGCAGACCTTGGCCAACGGCTTCATCAGCCTGAACGGCACGCCCACCGACTGCGTGCATTTAGGGCTCAACGGGTTGTTGCCCGAGACGCCCGATATGGTCGTGTCCGGTATCAACCTGGGAGCCAACCTCGGGGATGACGTGCTCTATTCCGGCACGGTCGCCGCGGCACTGGAGGGGCGCTTCCTGGGCGGCACATCGCTGGCGTTCTCGCTGTTGTCGCGCCTGCCGGACAACCTGCCGACCGCGGCCTACATCGCCCGCCGCCTGGTTGAAGCCCAGTCGCGCCTGGAGCTGCCGCCTCGCACCGTGCTCAACGTGAACATCCCAAACCTGCCTCTGGAACACATTCGTGGCATCCAGCTCACCCGGCTCGGCCATCGGGCGCGGGCAGCGGCGCCGACCAAGGTGGTCAACCCGCGTGGCAAGGAAGGCTACTGGATCGCCGTGGCCGGTGACGCCGAGGACGGCGGGCCGGGTACCGACTTTCACGCGGTGATGCAGGGGTACGTGTCGATCACCCCGCTGCAACTGGACCGCACCTTCAACGAAGCCTTCGAGCGTCTCGATGGCTGGGTGGAGGATCTGCTCTGATGCGTGAACAGGACGATCTGCTGCGCCGAGGCATCGGCATGACCTCCCAGCGTACCCGGGAGCGGTTGATCCAGCGTCTGTACGAGGAAGGCGTCTCGAACACCCAAGTGCTCGAGGTCATCCGTCGCACCCCGCGTCATCTGTTTGTCGACGAGGCCTTGGCGCACCGGGCCTACGAGGACACCGCGCTGCCGATCGGGCATAACCAGACCATTTCCCAGCCGTTCATGGTGGCGCACATGAGTGAGCTGCTGCTGGAGGCCGGGCCGTTGGACAAGGTCCTGGAGATCGGCACGGGGTCGGGTTACCAGACCGCCATTCTCGCGCAACTGGTGGAGCGGGTGTTCTCGGTGGAGCGGATCAAGGTCCTGCAGGACCGGGCCAAGGAGCGCCTGGTCGAGCTCAACCTGCGCAACGTGGTGTTTCGTTGGGGCGACGGCTGTGAAGGATGGCCGGCGCTGGCGCCTTACAACGGCATCATCGTGACAGCCGTGGCGCCGGAGGTTCCCCAAGCCTTGCTGGACCAGCTGGCGCCGGGTGGACGCATGGTGATTCCAGTGGGCGCTGCCGGCGAGTCCCAACAGTTGATGTTGATCGTACGCGAGGAACATGGGTTCTCCCGTCGTGTGCTGGGCGCCGTGCGTTTCGTACCGCTGCTCAACGGTCCGGTGGCGTGAGGGCGCGCTGAATATTTGCGTCGTCGACGAATTCTTCAGCCACGAACCTGTCTATCGTGCGGGGTTTCGTCGCGCTTGCCGCGGCACCTGAGCCAGCCACCCAAGCCGGTCTGTCTCGTTTATAATTGCAACAATATTGCATTTCGTATCGTCATATCGTTTTTCGGCACCATGAGGGGAGCGCGGGTGGGTCACACAATCATGCGGCAACGCAAGGATCGGTCGGTTTTCAAGCTTCTGGTGATTGCGCTGGCCATGGCGACATCGCTGGCGGGCTGCTCCAGCACCGGTTCGAGTGGCGCTCGCGTGGTGGATCGCAACAACACCGTGCCCAAGCGCCCGACCGTTACCTCAGGCCAATATGTGGTCAAGCCCGGCGATACCTTGTACTCCATCGCCTTCCGCTACGGTTGGGACTACAAAGAGCTGGCCGCGCGCAACGGCATCGCGGCGCCCTATACCATTCGCCCCGGCCAGCCGATCCGCTTCAGCAGCGGCAGCGGTGGCAGCACCACGGTAGTGTCCAGCCCGTCCTCCTCGAGCAAGACCACGGTCACCCGCCGCCCGGTGGCAAGCACCTCCACGCCGCCTGCCAGCAATGGCGGTAAACCGGTCACCCCACCTGCGACGACGACTGCCCCAGTGATTACCCAGGTACCTGCCGCCGAGCGTTCGGTAGGGGGCTGGAGCTGGCCTGCCAATGGTGTGCTGATTGGAAAATTCGCTTCAAACGGTAGTTTGAATAAAGGCATTGATATCGCCGGTGATTTGGGACAGCCTGTTTTTGCTGCGTCTGGTGGTTCAGTGGTGTATGCCGGAAGTGGCTTGAGGGGCTACGGCGAGCTGATCATCATCAAGCACAACGATACCTACGTCAGTGCCTACGGTCATAACCGCAGGCTTTTGGTTCGGGAGGGGCAGCAGGTCAAGGCAGGGCAGACGATCGCTGAAATGGGGTCCACGGGCACTGATCGGGTGAAGCTGCATTTCGAGATTCGCCGCCAGGGCAAACCCGTCGATCCGCTCCAGTTCTTGCCACGTCGTTGATCTTTGCACCCAGCCTGTTCCTGCTGATGTAGAGGGGACAGGCTCCAGCGCTGCCAGGGAAACAGGTGCCGCTCGAGTCTGAGTTCGAACTCAGCAAAGGACTATAACAATGGCTCTCAGCAAAGAAGTGCCGGAGTTTGACATCGACGATGACCTCCTGTTGATGGAGACGGGCATCGTTTTGGAAACGGATGTGGTGTCAGACGAACCTGCTGTACCTTCGGTTCGGACCAAGGCCAAACAAGGCTCATCGCTCAAACAGCACAAGTACATCGATTACAGCCGGGCGCTCGACGCCACCCAGCTGTATCTCAACGAAATCGGCTTTTCTCCGCTGCTCTCCCCCGAAGAGGAAGTGCATTACGCACGCCTGTCGCAAAAAGGCGATCCGGCTGGCCGTAAGCGCATGATCGAGAGCAACCTGCGCCTGGTGGTCAAGATTGCGCGCCGCTACGTCAATCGTGGCCTGTCGCTACTCGACCTGATCGAAGAGGGCAACCTCGGTCTGATCCGCGCGGTAGAAAAGTTCGATCCGGAGCGCGGTTTCCGTTTCTCGACCTATGCGACCTGGTGGATTCGCCAGACCATCGAACGGGCGATCATGAACCAGACCCGCACCATCCGCCTGCCGATCCACGTGGTCAAGGAGCTCAACGTCTACCTGCGTGCCGCGCGGGAGCTGACCCAGAAGCTCGACCACGAGCCTTCCCCGGAAGAAATCGCCGGGCTTTTGGAAAAACCCGTGGCCGAGGTCAAGCGCATGCTTGGGCTCAACGAGCGTGTCTCTTCGGTGGACGTTTCTCTCGGCCCGGACTCCGACAAGACCCTGCTCGACACGCTGACGGACGATCGCCCGACCGACCCGTGCGAGCTGCTGCAGGACGACGACCTCTCCCAGAGCATCGACCAATGGCTGGGTGAGTTGACCGACAAGCAGCGTGAGGTGGTGGTGCGTCGGTTCGGCTTGCGGGGCCACGAAAGCAGCACCCTTGAGGATGTAGGCCTGGAAATCGGCCTGACCCGAGAGCGCGTGCGGCAGATCCAGGTCGAGGGGCTCAAGCGTCTACGTGAAATCCTTGAAAAGAACGGCCTCTCGAGTGAGTCGCTGTTCCAGTAAGCGCAACCGCAACACAAAACGCCCCGATAATCTCGGGGCGTTTTTGTATCTGAGAGGATTGTTTATTTCGCTACCTACGTTGCTTTGCGTGTAAGAGATCGCTTACTCGTGGTGTAAGACTTCCCCGTAAGGATCAGTAAATCATTGTCGTTTCTAAGCTATCTATTTATGTAAGTATCTGAAAAATAACGCCTTTTTAGGCATTAAAAGATGTGTCAGCTGTAGCGTTTTGAGAGGTTTAGCCCTTGCTCGCCGTGCTGGAGTGGCTAGTATTCGAACTGTGTCGACGGACCGGCACAGCCTTCACGGATGAAGGTCATGGACATCGCAAGATGCGATTCATCAGGATGATGTTTAGGACAAGCAGGGACTACGGAAAAAATGTGGGCGGGTCAAACCGCCCCTTTTTTTTGCCTTGAATTCAATGGCAGAGGCTGCGCTTCATGTGGCGTGCAGGGGCTATCCGCTTGGCCTCGAACGAAGTGGTCCTGTCCCTTGGGCTGCTTTGCAGTCCATCGCCGGCTTTGGCAGTTTGTATGGCGCATTTCCAGAAATGAAAAAGGCCCCGTTTGGGGCCTTTTCGTATCCGGACGCTATCAGCGTTCCAGATCTGCAATCTTGCCAGGCTTGCCATCCCACTCTTCAGCATCAGGGAGGGGATCCTTACGCTCAGTGATGTTCGGCCAGATCTCCGCCAGTTCGGCGTTGAGCTCGATGAAGTTCTCCATGCCGGCAGGCACTTCGTCTTCCGAGAAAATGGCTTGAGCTGGGCATTCCGGTTCGCACAGGGCGCAGTCGATGCACTCGTCCGGGTGGATGACCAGGAAGTTCGGGCCTTCGTAGAAGCAGTCCACCGGACAGACTTCCACGCAGTCGGTGTACTTGCATTTGATGCAGTTGTCGGTGACGACGAAGGTCATTTCTAATTCTCTCCTCAGGCGACGGCGGCGGCCCTTCCTCATCAGGGCCGCGCGGTTTACAGGCATTGGCTGCAGGCCAGGCTAATAACCTGCAGCACCAGCAAACCGCGGCGGATTCTACCAGTTTGTAGTGGGCGCCGTTATAACAGGTTTTTCAGTTGATATAGCGTTTCGATAGCTTGGCGCGGCGTCATGTTGTCCAGGTCCAGCTTGCCCAGCTTCTCGATGGCCGGATGTGGCAGGCTGGCGAATAGGTCGCTCTGATGCGGCACTTGCGGCTCGCCCTTGGCAGCCTTGATCAGCTGCTCATGGGGCAGGCTGGTGGTTTCCAGGCGGCCCAGGTGTTCACGGGCACGCTGGATCACCGGGGAAGGCACGCCAGCCAACTGCGCCACGGCCAGGCCGTAACTCTGACTGGCAGGGCCCGGGAGGACGTGGTGCAGGAAGACGATCCGCTCGTTGTGCTCGGTGGCGTTCAGGTGCACGTTGGCCACCAGCGGCTCACTCTCCGGCAGCACGGTCAGCTCGAAGTAATGCGTGGCGAACAGGGTATAGGCACGCAATTGGGCCAGGCGCTCGGCCGCAGCCCAGGCCAGGGAAAGCCCGTCGAAGGTACTGGTGCCACGGCCCACTTCGTCCATCAGCACCAGGCTGCGGTCGGTGGCGTTGTGCAGGATGTTCGCGGTTTCGCTCATCTCGACCATGAAGGTCGAGCGGCCGCCGGCCAGGTCGTCGCTGGAGCCGATGCGGGTGAAGATGCGGTCGACCAGCGACAGCTCGCAGCGCGCCGCCGGCACGAAGCTGCCGATGTGCGCCATCAGCACGATCAACGCGGT
Source organism: Pseudomonas guariconensis (assembly GCF_040822035.1). Classification (NCBI taxonomy): domain Bacteria; kingdom Pseudomonadati; phylum Pseudomonadota; class Gammaproteobacteria; order Pseudomonadales; family Pseudomonadaceae; genus Pseudomonas; species Pseudomonas guariconensis. Next base: position 1,266,755 of record NZ_CP162012.1, read on the forward strand.
CTGGCGCATGTAGGTGGATTTACCACCCATGTTCGGGCCGGTGATGATCAGCATGCGTGTGCTGTTGTCCAGCGCCAGGTCGTTGGCCACGAATGGTGTGGTGAGTACCTGTTCGACGACCGGATGGCGACCCTGCTCGATGCGCAGGCACGGCTCGTCGACAAAGCTTGGGCAGTTCAGGTCCAGGTTCAGGGCGCGTTCGGCCAGGTTGCTCAGCACGTCCAGCTCGGCCAGGGCGGCGGCGCTGTCCTGCAGCGGTGCCAGGTGGCCGATCAAAGTCTCGAGCAAGGCGTCATAGAGCATCTTTTCCCGGGCCAGGGCGCGGCTCTTGGCCGACAGCGCCTTGTCCTCGAAGGCCTTGAGCTCGGGTGTGATGAAGCGCTCTGCGCCTTTGAGGGTCTGGCGGCGGATGTAGTCGGCTGGCGCCTGCTCGGCTTGCTTGGTGGGCAGCTCGATGAAGTAGCCGTGCACGCGGTTGTAACCGACCTTGAGGTTGGCCAGGCCGGTGCGGGCCTTCTCACGGGCTTCCAGATCGATGAGGAACTGGCCGGCGTTCTCGCTCATGGCCAGCAGCTCGTCCAGCTCGGTGTCGTAGCCGGTCTTGAGCACGCCGCCGTCGCGGATCACCGCTGGCGGGTTGTCCAGGATTGCCCGTTCCAACAGGCTGGCGAGCTCCGGGTAGGTGCCGGCGATGGCGGCCAGGCGTGCCAGGTGCGGCGCTTCGAGCTCGGCCATGGCGTTCTGCAGCTCGGGCAGGGCGCCGAGGGCATCGCGCAGGCGCGCCAGATCTCGTGGGCGGGCGTTACGCAGGCCGATGCGGGCGAGGATCCGTTCGATATCGCCGATTTCCTTGAGCTGCGGTTGCAGCTTCTCGAAGCGGTAGCCGTCGAGCAGGCAGCGGATCGAATCCTGGCGAGCCTTGAGCACCTTGAGGTCGCGCAGCGGGCGGTTCAGCCAACGGGTCAGCAGGCGACTGGCCATGGCGGTCTGGCAACGGTCGATCACCGATTGCAGGGTATTTTCGCGCCCCCCGGCCAGGTTGATGTCCAGCTCCAGGTTGCGACGGCTGGCGCCATCCAGGATCACGGTGTCATCCATGCGCTCATGACGCAGGCTGCGCAGGTGAGGCAGGGTGGTGCGTTGGGTTTCCTTCGCGTAGGTCAGCAGGCAGCCGGCGGCGCCGATGGCCAGGGTCAGCTTGTCGCAGCCAAAGCCTTTGAGGTCCTGGGTCGCGAATTGCTGGCACAGGCTCTTGCGCGCCGAGTCGCGGTCGAAGTCCCAGGGCGCGCGGCGGCGGCAGCCCGGGCGTTTCTCGGCCGGCAGGCCTTGCGGCCAGTCGTCGGGGATCAACAGTTCCACCGGGTTGATGCGTTCGAGTTCGGCCAGGAGGTTTTCCCAGCCTTTGATCTCCTGCACGGTGAAGTTGCCGCTGGTGATATCCAGCACGGCCAGGCCGAACAGACGCTCGTCCCCGAGCAGCGCGGCGATCAAGTTGTCGCGGCGCTCGTCGAGCAGCGCTTCGTCGCTGACCGTGCCGGGGGTGATGATCCGCACCACTTGGCGTTCCACCGGGCCCTTGCTGGTGGCCGGGTCGCCGATCTGCTCGCAGATCACCACCGACTCGCCCAGCTTGACCAGCTTGGCCAGATAGCCTTCCAGCGAGTGGAAGGGAATCCCGCACATGGGGATCGACTGGCCGGCGGACTGGCCACGGGCGGTCAGGGTGATATCCAGCAGTTTGGCGGCTTTCTTGGCATCTTCGTAGAAGATCTCGTAGAAATCGCCCATGCGGTAGAACATCAGCTGGTCTGGGTGCTGGTTTTTCAGCTTCCAGTACTGCTGCATCATCGGTGTGTGTGCGGAAAGGTCAGACATTCAAGGCCTTGAAGCTGTCTCAGACAAAATGCGAAACGCCCAAGTCTACAGGTTCTTGTCAGCCGGGCACAGGCCGCTTTGGCCACTTCGGCCTTGTTGAAAGCGCTCAAGCCCCGCGTAGCGAGGCGCGGGGCTTGAGCGTGTCAGGTAGGGGTCAGCGGCGCTGCCAGACCACCGGGAACCAGTCCTCGCGCATGCGTTCGCCGTCGCTCAAATTGATGCCAGGGAAAGGTGGCGAAGTGCGCCCCGGACGCTGCACGTAGCGTACGTCATCTCCCAAAAAGCGCGTGGAAAAGGCGCGGCGCCGGTTCGTGCCTGTGTTGCCGGCGGCGCCATGCACGGTGCGGAAATCGAAAACGATGGCATCGCCAGGTTCCATTTCCGGGGAAAGGATCTGGTACTCGCCGTTCTCGACGTCCGGCATGTCCATGAACAGGTTCTGGCCATCGGCGTCGGTGGCACCATAGAAGTCCTGATTGCTGGCCCAGCGTTTGGGGCGTACGGGCTTGGGCCAGCGGTGCGAGCCGAGCACCACGCTCAAGGTGTTGTGACGGGTAACCGGGTCCAGCGGGATCCAGTAACTGGCGGTCTGCAGGCCCTGGACACAGTAGTAGGGCAGGTCCTGGTGCCAAGGGGTGGGCTTGGCGGTGCCGGGCTCCTTCACCAGGATGTGGTCGTGGAACACCTGTACCTGCTGCGAGCCCATCAACTCGCCGGCAAGCCCTGCGGCCGGGGAGTTCAGCACGAAGTCAGTGAATGCCGGGATGCGCTGCCAGTTGCAATAGTCTTCGAAGAATCGGCCGTTCTCGCCGGAGCCAACGTTCTCGATGGCGAAGGCACTGGGTTCGGCCAGGTTCTGCTCGAAGCCTTCGCGCAGGCGTTCGATCCAGTCCTTGAACACGCCGCGCAGGATCACCGCGCCGTCTCGCTGGAAATCTTCGATGTGGGGATTCATGGGGCAGCCCTCTCGTTGTTGTTGTCGTGGCACCAGCATCGGGTGCCGCCGAGGGCCGGGTAAATCACAGAATTCCTATGCGCCACTATAGCTATTCTGTATGCCCCACCTTGTTGTCTTGCCCTGCGATTGGCCGGTTAATAGCCCTGCGCCCTGCGTTTTCCGGGCCTTGCGAGAACCCTTCAACGGCAGCGCGACTGCCGGCCAAGAACAAGAACAATGAGGAGTCCCTGGGATGAACGATCACAACAACTTGCGACGAGGCCTGAGTACCCGGCATATCCGCTTCATGGCATTGGGATCGGCGATCGGCACCGGGCTGTTCTACGGCTCGGCGTCGGCGATCAAGCTGGCCGGGCCGTCGGTACTGCTGGCCTACCTGATCGGCGGCGCGGCGATCTACATGATGATGCGTGCCCTCGGTGAAATGGCGGTGCGCAACCCGGTGTCCGGCTCCTTCGGGCAGTACACCAGCCAATACCTGGGGCGCTACCTGGGCTTTCTGACCGGCTGGAGCTATGCATTCTCCATGCTGGTGGTGTGCCTGGCGGATGTCACGGCATTCGGGGTGTACATGGGCTTGTGGTTCCCCGACACACCGCGCTGGATCTGGGTACTGGGGATCGTCTGCTTCATCGGCGCGCTGAACCTGTGCAGCGTGAAGGTGTTCGGCGAGATGGAATTCTGGCTCTCGTTGCTCAAGGTCACCGCAATCATCGCGATGATCGCGGCCGGTGGCGCGGTATTGCTGTTCGGCATCCAGCTGGGTAACGGCGCCGAGACGGTCACGGGGCTGTCCAACCTGTGGACTCATGGCGGGTTCTTCCCCAATGGGATCGGCGGCATGATCGCCTCCTTCACGGTCGTGATGTTCGCCTTCGGCGGCGTCGAAATGATCGGTATCACCGCCGGCGAAGCCAAGGACCCCAAGCGCGTGCTACCCAAGGCGATCAACTCGGTGCCGCTGCGTATCCTGCTGTTCTATGTGCTCACGCTGGTTGTGCTGATGGCGATTTACCCCTGGACCAACATCGGCAGCCAGGGCAGCCCGTTCGTGCAGATCTTCAGTGGCCTGGGCATAGATTCAGCGGCAACCCTGCTCAACATCGTGGTGATTTCAGCGGCGGTATCTGCGATCAACAGCGACATCTTCAGCGCCGGACGCATGATGTACGGCATGGCCCAGAACGGCCAGGCACCGGTCGGCTTCTCCCGCTTGTCGCGCTTCGGCGTGCCCTGGATGACCGTGCTGGTGATGGGCGTCGCACTGTTGCTGGGCGTGGTGCTGAACTACCTGGCGCCGGAGAACTTGTTCCTGATCCTTGCCGCCGTGGTGACCTTCTCGATCGTCTGGGTGTGGTTGATGATCCTGCTGTCTCAGGTGGCGATGCGTCGTGGCATGAGCCGCGAGGAAATCGCCGCGCTGGACTTCCCGGTGCCGCTGTGGCCCGTCGGGCCGGCCCTGGCGATCGTGTTCATGTTGTTCATCTTCGGCGTGCTGGGCTGGTTCCCGGATACGCGCACCGCGATGTATGTCGGCCTGGGCTGGTTGGCCCTGCTGTCGGTCGGCTACTGGCTGTGGGTGGCGCGCCAGCCACGCCAGGCGCCGGTCAACGCCTGAGTCAGACGGAAAACAGCTCGCTGGCCCAGCGCAGGAATGCCTGGGCCGCAGGGGAGGGGCGCATGGCGCTCGATTGCGCCAGTACCACCGACTGCGGACTGACGGCTTCACGCAGAGGCCGGCACGCCAGTGGCCGGCCATCGTAGCTCTGGTCGCCCGCAGGCCGTGTGCATGAGAGCGCCACGCCATAGCCATGGGCGACCAGCCCGCGCTGCATCTCGAAGGTCTGGGTCAGTTGCTGGGCGCGTGGCTGCAGGTCGTGGGCCCAGAACAGCGAGAGGAAGTACTCGCGGGTTCGCGCGATGTCTTCGAGGATCAGGCACTCCTCGGCCAGATCGGCCAACGATACCTGCTCTTGGCGGGCCAAAGGATGGTCCGCCGGCAACAGGGCATACGGCGCCACCTGTGCCAGAACTCGGCGCTCGATCTGTGGGTCCAGGCCCACGTCATAAGTCAGCGCCAATTCTGCCTTGCCCTCGTTCAAGCGCCGGTTGACCCCGGCAAGGTCGGTTTCGAACAAAGTCATGGCGACTTCCGGGTGGCGCTGGCGAAAGCCACTGAGCAGGCGCGGCGCGTACCACGGGCCCAGGTCTTGGAAGCAGATCAGGCTGAGATTGCCGCGCAGCACTTGTGGCTCATCCCCCGCACTGCGTATGCCGGCCGCCATGGCCAGGATCTCGCGTGCCTGCTCCAGTAGTTGCCGCCCCGCCGGGCTCAGCTCCAGGCCCCGGCTGGCCTGACGCAGGAACAGTTTTTCGCCCAGGATGGCCTCGAGCTGCGAGATCGCCAGCGACACCGAGGGCTGGGAGATGTGCTTGGCTCGCGCCGCGGCGCTGACGCTGCCCTGTTCGGCGGTGGCGACGAAGTACTCGAGCTGGCGAAAGGTAAAGCCGATCATTGTTGTCTTGACCTCGCTATCGCGGGGAGTCTTCCCGCGGTGTAGGGCTCATGAGAGTACAAGGAAATCCCCACGGTCGGGCGATGGGTATAAGAGAAAGCACGCGCACGGATTGCATTTGCGCTGCGGCACATCCATTATGCACGGTATGCAAAAACGCAACGTAGCCACCGTACTCAAAGCACTGCTCGACCGCCACGGCCTGTCTCCGACGGAGCTGCACCGGCGCACGGGCGTTCCCCAATCCACGTTGTCGCGCATCCTCAGCGAGAAGATCGTCGACCCGTCCGACAAGCATGTGTCGAAGATCGCCGAGTACTTCGGCGTCAGTACCGACCAACTGCGCGGGCGCGTCGAGCTGGGCGAGTCCCGCGAGGCGGCGCAGCCGGCCCATGGCCATGCGGACCTGAGCGACATCAGCCTGTGGGACGACGAAACCCCCGTCGAGGATGACGAGGTGTCCGTTCCTTTTCTTCGAGAGGTTGAATTGGCAGCAGGATCAGGAAGATTCGTCATCGAGGAAAGCGAGAAGGCCCGCCTGCGCTTCGGCAAGCGCAGCCTGCGCCACAATGGCGTCCAGTTCGACCAGGCCAAGTGTGTGACCGTGCGCGGCAACAGTATGTTGCCGGTACTGCGTGATGGCGCGACGGTCGGGGTCAACACCGGCAAATGCGCGATCGGCGACATCATCGATGGTGACCTCTACGCCATCAACCACAATGGCCAGTTACGTGTGAAACAGGTCTACCGTCTGCCCACCGGTATTCGTTTGCGCAGCTTCAATCGCGATGAACACCCTGACGAGGACTACAGCTTCCAGCAGATGCAGGAAGAGCAGATCAGCCTGTTGGGCCATGTGTTCTGGTGGGGCATGTACGCTCGCTGAGGCATCTCCTTTCAAGAAAACCCGCTTCGGCGGGTTTTTTTTCGTCCGCAGAAAATCCCTACAAGCCACGTCGTGCATAGCCTTCATGCATTTCAGCAAATTTTATTCGTTAGAAATATGAATTTATGCATTGACTGGATATGCATCAATGCATAATCTGTGTCTCAAGCCGGTCGACACCGGTTGTTACACAGGCAGCGATGAACAGGCCTCGACTGTTCAGAGGGTTGGCAACTGGCCCGGGTGTGCAGCGTAAAGCACCACGAACAGTTATCCGGCGGGCAGGTGGCCGCGGTCGGAGACACCAATTCGAAGCGGAACCGCCAGGCGTCACCAGATGTGGCCGGCGGTTCGACAACGCATTACTGAAAAGCCTGGCAGCCCGGGCTTTTTGGAATGCCGAGTTCATACACAACCGTCCCGCCGGTAGCACCGGCGGGCATTCATACAGGAGGCAGGACAGTGACGAACGAGCAACAGACGTTGCTGGAGATACCGCTCTGGCTGGTGATCGTCCTGGCATTGCTGGGCGGCCTGAGCGGTGAGATGTGGCGTGCCGACAAGGCTGGCGCGCGAGGATGGGCGCTGGTGCGCCGGCTGGCGTTGCGATCCGGGGCTTGCATGGTCTGCGGGGTCTCGACGGTGATGCTGCTGTACGCCAGCGGCATGTCGATCTGGAGCGCCAGCGCCTTTGGCTGCATGACTGCCATGGCAGGCGCCGACGTAGCTATCGGGCTCTACGAGCGCTGGGCGGCCAAACGCCTGGGGTTGCGTGATGTGTCCCAGGCCGATGAGCGATAGGAGGCATTGCAATGAGCGAACTGGCCACTTTGCATGCGGCCCTGACCGCAACGATTCGTGAGGCGATTCCTGAACTTGCGTCAGTCGATATCGCTTCTGATGTCGAGAGCAGCACCGTCCTGCCGTCGCTGCGCCATGGCATCGTGCGCATGACCGCGGACGCCGCGCCACGGGATGGGCGCTCGGTGCTGGTCACCACCTTCGAGGCGGATATCACCCCCGACCTCGGCGACCCCGATGCACGCCTGCAGGGAAGCCTGCTGGCTGCACAACTGATGGACCTGCTGCGCCAGCAGTATTGGGGCCTGGATTTTGTCGAGGCCAGCCGCAATGCGCTGGCGCAGTTCGAGGGTGGCCACTGGATTGTCCGTTGGGAGCAGCCGGTGCTGTTGGGCGAGCCCCAGTGGCACTGGCCTGATCAGCCGCCCGGCATGCTGATGTTGGGCATCGACCCGGACACCGGGTCGGGCAACGAGCACCGTTATATCGCTGCAGAGGACATCCCATGAGCTACGCCAGCGCGATGCATGATCGGATGCTGGCCAGCCTGGTCATCCCTTGCCGCGTTGTTGCGGTAGACCTGGCCGCAGCTCGGGTGCGGGTATCCGATGGAGCCTGGACCAGTGCCTGGTTGCGCTGGCATTGCCTGGCCGCCGGTAAGGCACGCCACTGGCGGGCACCGAGCCTGGGCGAGCAGGGCGTGTTGATCAGCCCCAGCGGTGAGCCGGCCCAGGGCACTTTCGTGCCGGGTCTTTACGGCAATGCCGGCAGCGCGCCGGACAACCGCGACCATGTGGAGGTGTGGCGGTTCGAGGACGGCGGCTCGCTCGCCTATGACTGGCAGGCCAAGCGCTACGACATCCACCTGCCTGCCGGCAACGCCAGCATCAAGGTAGGCGCCAGCACCCTACGCGTCAGCGAGGGTGCCATCGAGCTCGACGCCACGGCTATCACCCTGACCGGCCAGGTCGCCATCAACGGGCCGCTGACTGTCAGCGGCGACATCAACGGCGGCGGCAGGATCATCGACACCGCTGGCAACACCGCTAACCACAAGCATTGATCGAGGCCCCCTGCATCGGAAATGCCGGCGCTGACAAGCAGGTTTCCTGCTCCGTGGCGTCTGTATCGCGGGTTTAGCCGCGAACAGGTGCAGGCCTTAACCAGGAGAGACTCTTAAATGCGATTCCACCAACGGACCTCGCACCTTGCAACAGGAGGCGCACCATGATCGGCATGGACCGCCGCACCGGCCAACCTTTGGCCGGCATCGCCCACCTTCGTCAGTCCATCGAGGACATCCTTTCCACCCCGCTAGGCAGCCGGCGCATGCGCCCCGAGTACGGTAGCCAGTTGCGTCGCTACGTCGACTTGCCCGTCAACGACGGCTGGAAGAGCGCCGTGCAAGCGGAAGTCGCCCGCGCCTTGGGGCGTTGGGAGCCGCGCCTGAAGCTTGAGCGGGTGCGTGTGCTGTCGGTGCTCGACGGCCAGGTCAACCTCGCCCTCAGCGGCCGTTACCTGGGCGATGACGCCCTGGTGGAGGTCAGCATATGAGCCAGGTGGACTTGTCGAAACTCCCTGCGCCTCAGTTGCTCGAAGACCTTGACTACGAGGCGCTGTACCAAGCCGACCTGGAGGCCTTCCGCGCCCAGATGGGCGACGGCTGGACCGCCCAATTGGAAAGCGACCCGGTAACCAAGTTGCTGGAGGTCGGGGCCTACCGCAAGCTGCTCAACCGCGCCCGTATCAACGACGCGGCCAAGGCGCTGCTGCTGGCCTACGCCCAAGGGAGCGACCTCGACCAACTGGCGGCCAACGTCAATCTCCAGCGCTTGGTGGTCCAGGCCGAGGACTTGCAGGCGGTGCCGCCGCTGGCGCAGGTGTTGGAAGCCGACGACGCCCTGCGCGAGCGGGTGCAACTGGTCTACGAAGGCCTGACCACCGCCGGCCCGCGCAACAGCTACATCTTGCATGCCCGCAACGCTTCGGGGCTGGTCGCTGACGCGACCGCTGAAAGTCCGTCTCCAGCGGTGGTAGATGTCACCGTGCTGAGCCTTGAGGGTGACGGCGTGGCCAGCGCTGAACTGCTGGAGCAGGTCAGGGTGTATCTCAACGACGACGACATCCGCCCGGTGGCCGATAGGGTCAACGTGCGCAGTGCACAGGTGCTGCCGTATCGCATCGATGCGGTGGTGTACATGACCGACAAGGGGCCGGAATCTGAGGCCGTTCTGGCCGAGTGCAAGCGCCGCCTGAATGCCTGGGTCAATCCGCGTCGTCGCTTGGGCCTGGAGGTGGCACGTTCCGGCATCGATGCCCAGTTGCATATCGACGGTGTCAGCCGGGTGGAGTTGGGCGGATGGATTGATTTGCGCCCGACCAAAGCCCAGGCGGCTTGGTGCACGGGAATCGATGTGAAGCGGGGAGCCTGACATGCCAAGTCTGCTTCCCCTTAATCAAACACCTCTGGAACGGGCCATCGAGCGGGCCGGCGAGGAAGACCTGAGTGTCGATCTTCGCCTGCTCTATAGCCCGGATAACTGTCCATCACACCTGCTTTATCAACTGGCCTGGACCTGGTCGGTAGACCGCTGGGATGACGGCTGGAGCGACACCATCAAGCGTGCGGTGATCCGCTCGGCTTTTTTCGTCCATGCCCACAAAGGCACCCTCGGCGCGTTGCGCAGGGTGGTCGAGCCATTCGGTTATCTGATCGAGGTCAAGGAATGGTGGGAGTCCGAGCCGCCGGAGGTCCCCGGTACGTTTGCCCTGATGATCGGAGTGTCCGATGCCGGCATCGACGAAGACACCTATGAGCAGCTGTCGTCATTGATCGACGACGCCAGGCCTGTCAGCCGCCACCTGACCGGCTTGACCATCAGCCTTGAAAGCCGTGGCGAGTTCCATTTTGGCTGCGCATGCCAGGACGGCGATGAACTGGACATCTACCCGCTGGCAGAGCGCGATCTTGAGGTCGTCGGCCTGATCAGCCGCGGCGGCCGTGAACATACAATCGATACCTTGGATATTGCACATGGTTGACCAGAATTCACAGTTCTACGCGATTCTCACCAATGTGGGCGCAGCGAAACAGGCAAATGCGGATGCCTTGGGTATCCCATGGAAAATCACTCAGATGGGAGTCGGTGACGCCAACGGGGCGGACCCGACTCCCAGCGCCAGTCAGACCAAGTTAATCAACGAGTGGCGTCGGGCTCCGCTGAACCAGCTGAAAGTGGATGATAAGAACAGCGCCATCATTGTTGCTGAGCAAGTCATTCCGGCAGATGTTGGCGGCCGTTGGATTCGTGAGATCGCACTTTACGACGCAGACGGCGACATGATTGCCGTGGCCAATTGTGCGCCCACCTTCAAGCCATTGTTGAGCCAAGGCTCGGGGCGAACCCAGGTGGTGCGCATGAACCTTGTAGTCAGCAGCGCTGCCAATGTGCAGTTGAAGATCGACCCCAGCGTGGTGCTTGCCACTCGTGAGTGGGTGACCGAGGAACTTGCGAGGCAGGACTTCAAACACTCAGTGCAGGCGGCGACCACCGCGAATATCTCGCTCAGTGGCGTTCAACCCATCGATGGTGTGACGCTGGTGGCAGGAGCGCGGGTACTGGTGAAGAACCAGGCGCAAGCGAAGGATAACGGCCTTTATGAAATGGCTACTGGCGCCTGGACGCGTTGCATAGATGCCAATACGTCCGCCAAGGTTACGCCAGGGCTTCTGGTGCATGTCGAGCAGGGGACAGTCAACGGTGACAGTGCATGGCAGCTGGTCACCGATGGTGTGATCTCGCTGGGCGTGACAGCGTTGGTCTTCGAAATGGCGTTTGGCCGTACCGGAATTCTCGCGGGCACCTATCGTAGCGTCTCCGTGGACAAATATGGCCGAGTGGCAGCGGCTACCAACCCCACCACGGTTGCAGGCTATGGCCTGACCGACGTTTACACCAAGGCTCAAGTTGACACGGCGCTGGACCTCAAGGCCGACCTCGCTTCTCCGACTCTGAGCGGCACGCCGAAATCACCCACGCCGGCGATCAACAGTAACGATACGAGCATTGCCACAACTCAGTTTGCTCGACAGCTATTGGGTGCGTTTGGTTGGGGTGAGGGTGGCATCAGCGGTAGCAATCTACCCAGCGGAACCAATCTTAACAGTGTGACGAAGCCGGGTTCTTACGGACAGACAGCCAATGCCCAAGCCACTCTAATCCTCAATTACCCGGAGCCGGTGGCGGGTACTTTATTGGTGCAGGCCGCTTCCGCAACTATCTGCACGCAACTCTACATCACCTACAACAATGGGCGCGTGTACAGCCGTTCGTGTTATTCAGGTAACTGGTCGACGTGGGCCGAGCTGAGTCTCACCGATTCACCGATCTTTCGTGGAACGCCTACCGCCCCGACTGCGGTGAAGGGCACAAATACCCAGCAACTGGCGACGACCGCCTTTGTCCAGGGGGCAATTGCGGGTCTTGTCGATTCGGCACCCGGGACACTCGATACATTAAAGGAACTGGCCGGAGCATTGGCCAACGACCCGAACTTTGCCACCACCATGACCAATGCGCTGGCGGGCAAGCAGCCACTAGATGCGACCTTGACGGCGTTGGCAGGTGTTAACACGTCGGCGAACCAGTTGATCTACAGCACGGCCACCGACCAGTTCGCGACGACGCCATTGTCGGCGTTCATCCGTTCGTTGTTGGATGATGGTGATGCCGCAGCGGCTCGTGCCACCTTAGGTGCGGCGCAGGCATCGCATGGTCATTCCATCGCTGAAATTTCGGGCCTGGCCGCTGCCTTGAATGCAGCCTATGGTCTTGCCCAAGGATCCACGGGCCAGGACCCCAATCTTGCAGCCGACCATGTAATTCTCTCGAACCATGCGAACACCCCGGACCCGACCTATTTCTGGCACATCACGACGACGTTCTATGTCGCAGTTGCTGCTACATCGAATCGTGCGCAATTGGCGATTCAGTACAATGGCGGGAATGCGGTTTATGCGCGGAGCTTCTATGGAAGCCAGTGGACCGCTTGGGCGAGACTCGATAACGGCGTACCTCCTGGCAGTATCATCTATGTAGCCAGATCGACACCCCCGGTGGGCTACATCAAGGCGAACGGTGCAGCAGTAGGACGCGTCGCCTATGCCGGCCTGTTCGCCCAGATTGGTACGACATTCGGGGGCGGCGATGGTAGTACCACCTTCAACGTACCGGATTTGCGTGGCGAGTTTATCCGTGGCCTGGATGATGGTCGTGGCATGGATCCCAGCCGGGTCCTGGGCTCGATACAAGCCGGGCAGAACCTCAGCCACACCCATACTGGTTCTGCTGCCGCTGCTGGCGCTCATACGCACACCATCAGCGGTACAGCGCTGACTGCGGGTGAGCACACCCACACCGCACCTCGTGCTCAGAACAACGACGTAGGTGGTGGTTCACCCAACTTCACCACCGCGAATTTGCTCAATGGCACCACGGCCCCTACCCACGCTGCCGGTGCCCACACTCATTCGATCTCCGGTACTGCCGCAGCTGCTGGCGATCACACGCACGTCGTTACGATTGCCGCGAACGGCGGCAACGAAGCGCGCCCGCGCAACATGGCATTGCTCGCATGCATCAAATACTGACGAGGCAACAATGGACGCCCCTACGATCTACTATGTTCACCCGGACACGCTGGAGTATATCGGTAACGGATTTGCCGATCCGAGCCCACTCGAGGAAGGGAAATGGCTCATACCGGCTTTCGCTTATACCGACGCGCTTCCAGAACAACGTACTGGTTACGCAATTGTACGTAACCAGTTCCTCGAAGCCTGGGAGCTGGTCGAAGACAACCGTGGCACGGTTTATCTGACTGCTACCGGCGAGGCTCGCGATCATCTCACGTTAGGACCTCTGCCGGCTGAATTGACTCGTTTGCCATATCCAGGTCCTTTCCATATCTGGAACGGAAGCCAGTGGGTCGCGGATGCTGAGGCCCAATACGACAAAGCTATGGCTGAAGCGATCGCGTTGTGTGACAGAAAGCTCAGCGAAGCTGCCGTGCGCATCATGCCGCTGGAAGACGCCGCAGATATCGGTGAGGCGTCCGAAGAAGAGCAGGCCACTCTGCTGGCCTGGAAGCGCTATCGGATCGACCTCAGCCGAGTGAGCCAGCAACCAGGTTATCCCTTGTCTTTCAAATGGCCGACGAGCCCTGACCAAACTCGCGCCGAGCAGCCCTGATGAAACCCTCGGCGCCATGCTCCCGCAACCCTGAAGGCCTTGCCACCACGCAAGGCCTTTTCTTTATCTAAATGGAGAAAATACCTATGACTGGATTCTTCCACGGCGTCACCGTGACCAACGTCGACACCGGCGCACGTAGCATCGCGCTGCCGTCGTCTTCGATCATCGGCTTGGTCGACACCTTCACTGAAGGCCCGGGTGTCACCGCCAAGGCCAACGACTTGGTACTGATCACCAGCGAGCGCGAAGCGGTCGCGGCATTCGGCAAGGACGCGGCGATCACCAAGGCCTGCCGCGCCGTCTATACCCGCGCCAAGGCGGTGATCGTCGCCTGCGGCGTGGCCAAGGTCGAAGACGCTGCCGAGCAGACCGCCGCCATCATCGGCACTGTCCAGAACGACGGCAAGCGTACCGGCCTTCAGGCATTGCTCGATGGCAAGAGCCGCTTCAATGCCCAGCCACGCCTGCTGGTGGCGCCCAAGCACAGCGCCACCGATGCAGTCGGCACGGCCCTGGTGGCATTGGCCGACAAGCTGCGCGGCATCGCCATCATCGACGGCCCCAATACCACTGACGAGGCGGCCATCGCCTACGCCGGCAACTTTGGCGCCAAGCGGGCCTTCATGGTCGACCCAGGCGTGCGTTACTGGGACAACGACAGCGAAGCCACCGTCGACGCGCCGGGCTCGGCCTGGGTCGCCGGCCTGTTCGCCTGGACCGACAACGAATACGGCTTCTGGGCCTCGCCTTCGAACAAGGAGTTCGTCGGCATCACCGGCACCGGTCGCCCGGTGGAGTTCCTCGATGGCGACGACAGCTGCCGCGCCAACCTGCTGAACAACGCCAACGTCGCCACCATCATCCGCGACGACGGCTTCCGTCTGTGGGGCAACCGTACGCTGTCGAGCGACCCGAAATGGGCCTTCGTCACCCGCGTGCGGACCCTGGACATCGTCATGGACGCGATTCTGTACGGCCACAAATGGGCCGTCGATCGTGCCATCACCGCCACCTACGTCAAGGACGTCACCGAAGGCCTGCAGGCCTTCATGCGCGACCTGAAGAACCAAGGCGCGATCATCAACTTCGAGGTCTATGCCGACCCCGAGCTGAACACCGCCAGCCAGCTGGAGCAGGGCAAGGTGTATTGGAACATCCGCTTCACCGACGTCCCGCCCGCCGAAAACCCCAACTTCCGCGTCGAAGTCACCAACCAGTGGCTGACCGAAGTTCTCGATTCCGCTGCTTAAGGAGCGCATTACATGGCAATGATTCCCGAAACCCTGGCCAACCTGAACCTGTTCGTCGATGGCGTCAGCTTCCAGGGCGATGTCCCCAGCCTGACCTTGCCCAAGCTCACCCTGAAAATGGAGGAGCACCGCCCAGGCGGCATGGACATGCCGGTCGAGATGGACCTGGGCATGGAAAAACTCGAAGCGGCCTTCAGCACCACCGGCGTGCGTCGCGAGGCGCTGAAGTTCTTCGGCCTGGCCGATGCAAGCGCCTTCAACGGTACTTTCCGCGGGGCCTTCAAGGGCCTGAAGGGCAAGATCACCCCAGTGGTCGTCACTCTGCGTGGTGCGCTCAAGGAGGTCGAGATGGGCGATTGGAAGTCCGCTGAAAAAGCCGAGATCAAGCACAGCGTCGCCGTGACCTTCTACAAGCTCGAAGTCGATGGCCGCCCGGTCTACGAGATCGACGCCCTGGGCATGAAGCGCGTGATCAACGGTGTCGATCAACTGGCCGCCCAGCGCGCGGCCCTTGGCTTGTAAGGAGGCCTGACGATGGCTCAAGCGAAAAAGCTTCCGCAATGGCTGACCCTCAGTGCCGACCGCGTGACCGTGCGGCTTTCGCGCCCCAGTGAGGCCAATGGCGTGCAGGTCGACAGCCTGTCGTTGCGCGCCCCGACGGTGCGCGACATCCGTAACGCCCAGGCAGGCGGCGCCCATGACGACGAGCAGCGCGAACTGAACTTGTTCGCCTCCCTCGCCGAAGTCGGTGTCAAGGATCTGGAAGGCCTGGCCCTGAAGGACTACAGCCGCCTGCAAAGCGGCTACTTTCGCCTGGTGCAGGACGACGAGCTTTGACCCTGCCCGGCAGAAGGCCGCCGCCCGGCGGCTGGCCAAGGAGCTGAACTTTTCCGCGAGCGAAATCATGACCATGTCGTACAGCGACATGGTCTGGTGGCTGGCGGAGTGATCAGGAGGAACCTATGGAGAACACATCGGTGCTCACCGTCGGCGTCACCAGCGATCGGGCACTGGGTAGTACCTTCAATACGTTGCGCGCTCAATTCGAACGCTTGCGCATGCCGCTTGAGGGCATGCAAGTCGAGCCGTACATCAGCGAGATCAGCCGTCTGGGGTTGGAGGTCGACAAGACGGCACAGGCCCAAAGACGGCTGGCCAGCGATCAGACATGGGCCTTGAAGGCGCAGGTCGACCAAGTGCGGCGCCTGGCCGATGAGATCGAGCGCCTGCGCAAGCTTTGCCTGTCTGCAAGCGAGATTGGCTCCACGCAGGCGCCGCGCCAGAGCGTCGTGATGAAGCCTGTACAGCGGCCTATGAGCAGTGATTCGCCTGAGCCGCGTAGCTCGGAACAGGGATTCATCCCTCTGGAGTCGGCGAACAGTGGTCTGACAGTAGTCAAGGCCGGCATGATCGGCACGGCCACCGTCGGCGCAGGCGTTGCCGCTGCTGCGCTTGGGCGTGCTGCGCACAGGATGTATAAGCGCCAATCACTTAAAAGGCGCCGTGAGATCACCCGTGGCGTTCGGCAGAGCGCTGGCAAGGCGGGCGCCAAGCTGGTCAGCAAACTGGGGTTGGCGACGTTGGAGGACAGTGGCCAGGACCAGGCCGAGGCGGTGGGTGCAGCCCTCGGCGGTGCGCTCGGAAACATGGGCGCGCAACTACTGGGTGGCTTGACCAAGAACAAGCAGATCCAAATGCATGGCGGTGAGATCGGTGAGCTGATAGGCGAGGGTGTCGGCGGCTTTATCGGCAAGACATTCCAAGGCTGGTTTTCTGACACGGCGGGCGCCAACGAGGTGCCTGACGACAGCGCAGTGCAGGCGTCACCGGCCTTATCGCAGCAACCCGCGGAACAAGGGGCGTTTTCTCAGGGGCCGCAGACAAGCAGCCGGGAAGGCATCAACAGGGGATTGGTCATAGGCGGTGCCCTCGTTGGTACCGCAGCGGTCGCGATGGCCGGACGCAAAGCCCATAAAGCTTACTCGCGTCTGCCACGTAAGCGGCACAATAGACTCGCTGGCGGTCTGCGGGAGAGCGCTGGCAAAGCTGGCGCCAAGCTGATCGGTAACTTGGGCTTGGCCCTGCTTGAGGACAGCGGCGAAGACCAAGCTGAAGCAGTCGGATCCGCGCTTGGCGGTGCGATGGGGAACCTCGGCACGCAGCTATTGGGAGGCCTGACCAAGAACAAGCGGATCCAGCAGTACGGCGGTGAGATCGGCGAATTGATCGGCGAAGGCATCGGCGGCTTCCTCGGCAAGACGGTACATGGGGTGTTCTCCGGCACGCCGGCTGCCAACGATCCGTCCGCCATAACAGTCCCCGGTAGTGCCATAAGCCGTTCAGCCTCGAGCCATGCACACCAAGTCGTTGATGAATGGGCGTCGGATGAAAGCGAGGAAGAAGAGGAGGTGGATGAAGCAGCGCCCGAGCCTGCGTTTTCCGAGGCGCAGGAGCCTGCTTCTACAGCCCTCCTGCAAAGGGCTGCCCAGAAGCCTGCTTTCGCCCTAGCCAGCACCGCGTTCACCGGCCTTGCAGGCAAGGCCAGTCCTGGCAGTGCCGGCGCTTCCTTGGCCCGACGGGCGTTCAGACGAGTGCCAGGCGTTGCGTTGCTCGACACCGGCCTGCAATTTGCCGAAACCTTCAACAGCGACGCCACCCAGGAGCGGAAGCTCGAAGGCTATGGCAGCGCTGTCGGTGGTCTGGGTGGTGGCCTTGCCGGTGCAGCCGCCGGTGCGGCTATCGGTTCGGTAGTACCGGTGATCGGGACCGCGATCGGCGGCTTGATCGGAGGCGTGTTGGGCAGCATGGGTGGAGAGGGTATCGGTGGCTGGCTGGGCAGGACGCTGGCCTCGAACAAGGACGAAGCGGCTGGCAAACCTGCCGTGAGCGAGGCGGCGCGAGTACTGGATACTGCCTCTGCGCCGCCAACGTTGCCCGCATCACCCGCTGCGTCGCCGACGCAACCGACTCCTCCTACCACCATCAACCAGCAATTCACCTTCACATCCAACATGCCGGTCACTTTCAACAACAGCCTGGATGATCCTTCGGTCCTCCAGCAACTGGAGATGATCGCCCGGCGTCAGCTGGAAGAGCTGATGCGCCAAGCCCGCTCGGCGCAATTGGCAGATACCCCACATATCGCACTTTGAGGACTATCCATGACCTATCTGGAGCAGCTGCAAGCCACGCTGCACGCCCTGGTCAAGGCGGGAGAGGCAGGGCGTCGGCGTGCCGATGCCATGCTCGACCCGATGGCCGAGGCGATCGATCATATCCAGGGCGCCGTCTCCGACCTGGAGGCGTTGCCGGTGGTCGGCCCGATCATTGGGGCCAAACTCCAGCGCACCCTGGGCGCGATCAACCGGGCCCAGGATCAGGTGGCCAAGGTCGTGGCCAAATATGACCAGGCGGTGGCAGTGGTGCGGCAGGTACGGGAGCGCATCGACAGTTTTGCCGGCCATGCGGCCAAAGCCGGCGCGGCAATCCGTCGTGTCGTCGGGGCGGTGAGTTCGACGGTGGAGGGCGTGCTGTCGACTCTGGGCTTCGCGCCCGAGGTAACGCCCGCCGCCGAAGCGGTCAAGCCGTTCCCCCACCTGTTGGTTCTGCAACCGTTGAAGCCAGGCGCTGCGCCCTATTACTTCAACCTCGATACCGCTGCCTTCGATCAGTTGCGTCGCCAGACGCGCTATCGCTGGGTCGGGCAAGAGCGCCTGAGCCGCGACAACGCGCAACAGGCTGTCAGCCTGGGCGAGGAGCACATCTACATCCGCGGGGCCATCTACCCCGGCTTCAAGGGCGGTATCGCCCAGTTGCAGGCGCTGCGCAGCATCGGCCGTCAACTGTTGCCCCTGTCCTTGACCACCGGCTACGGCGAGGTGCTCGGCACTTGGTGCCTGACCAGCATCGAAGAGGAGCAGAGCCAACTGTTGGCTGGCGGCATTCCGCGCAAACAAGGGTTTTCACTGGAGTTCGTGAGCTATGGCCAAGACCTGCGCAACCTCTGAGGGCGATCTGCTCGACACGCTCTGCCAGCACTACTACGGGCACCTTGTGGGCTCCGTCGAGGCGGTGCTGGATGCCAACCAAGGATTGGCGGATGAGCCTCAGCCGTTTCGCGCTGGCGTGAGGATTCGACTGCCGGAGCTGCCCGCGGTGGCGAGCGACACCCTGCAACTGTGGGACTGATGCGTGGCCGGTTTCGACCGGGCCGGGCAACGGTTCCTTCCAAGGAGCCTGACATGCAACCGCAATTTCGCATTACCGCCGACGGACACGACGTTACCCTGCTGATCAACGACCGCCTGCTCTCACTGCGCACCACGGACAAGCCTGCCCTTGAGTCGGACGAGTTCGAGTTGCGCATCGATGCCCGTGACGGCGCTGTCGCACTGCCGTCCCGGGGCGCCGTGCTCGAGGTGCACCTGGGCTATGCCGGACAGACATTGAACCTGCTGGGGCGCTACACCGTCGATGAGATCGAGCTGACCGGCCCGCCGGATACCCTGGTGATCCGAGGCAAGGCCAGCGACCTGCGTGGCAGCGGCAAGACCATACGCAGCGGCAGTTGGGAGCAGGTCACCCTGCAGCGCATCGTTGCCGACATCGCTGCCCGCAATGGCTGGCAGGCGGTGTGCCCCGTGACGCTGCACGTGCCGCGGGTCGATCAGTACAGCGAGTCCGATTTCAATTTCATCACCCGCCTGGCACGGCTGCACGACTGCACTGCAAAGCTTGCCAATGGCCAGCTGTTGGTACTGCCGCGCCAGGGAGGGCAGAGCGCCAGCGGCAAGGCCCTCGGTGTGGTAAGCATTGCCCGCGCCGATGTCAGCCAGTGGCAGTTTCGCCTGGGCGATAAAACCACGCACAAAGCGGTACGCGCCCGCCACCAAGATCCTGCCAGCGGTGAACTCAAGACGGTCGAGCTCGCCAATGGCGATGCGCCGGACGGCCTGCAACCTGTGTACACCGATCGCCATCTCTACCCCAACCGCGCTGCCGCTGAACAAGCGGCCAGGGCCCGCCTGGCCAGCTTCAATCGCGACACCGCCAGCGTGCGCCTGGACATGCCAGGGCGTACCGACCTCTTCGCCGAGCGACGTATCAATCTGCAAGGGTTTCTTCATGGCCTGGACGGGGACTATCTGGTCGAATCGGTCGAGCAGGTGTTCACCCTGTCGGGCTGGCGTACCACCGTGCAATGCAATGGCGGTAATGGGGGGAAAGCAAAGGCAAAAGGAGGAATGTCCAAGCGAACCGGCGTGATGAGTCAGTAGCGAGTAGATAAGTGCAGGGGCGTATTTCCCCGCGCCTTAGTTTTCAATGCCCCTTTATTGTCCGTCGTCCAATACAGAGGATGACGGGGATCTGGTAATGAGTGGAACAGTAAGTTGCGAAAAACTGTATAGCCCAATCGGCTGCTCCTCGACGTTCAAACGTTGACTGAGGTGTAGTACCGCATGGCTAGGACGATTGAAATTATCTTGGGTTATGTCGACAAACCGGTCGGCGCGGCGGCGGCAGGAGCGTCGTTGGTTGATCAGTACAATAGTGATAAGACGGGCTTCGCCTTGGTGAACCAGAGCGCGCAGACGGGGGCTGCGGTGGCCAATGTGACTTCGATTGTTAGGTTGACGGCTGGATTTACGCCATTTCTGAATATCAAGATGAATACGTTTGCAGCAACGACAGTATTCCTCAAGATAACGGCTCAATACCGGAGGCATGGTAATGTTAATCCCGGTGATGTTCTCAGTATTGTTGGGAATGTGGCTGGGATTGTGGGTAGCTTGATATTGCTGGCTGGGGCGGTAAAAATATCTCTACCCTTCGTTGCGATTGGTGTGGGGACGAGTGTGGTAAGCATCGTCATGTCAGATGCCGCGAAATTGTTGCATGTGGCCTTCACTAAGACGTTGTGGGAAAACTACCTTCGAGCGAGCCTGAAGGAGAGCTTCCCTAGTTATTGGGTGGCGCCAAATTTTAAACGGGTATCTCTCGCGCACCTTGGTATCCATTTTGCGGCCCGTGCTGAAGTGAGTAGAGAGGGCCGTTCGGCGAGATCCATTGTCTTGGTGGAAGGTAAGCCTGAACGCTACTGGGGGCTTTGGGTAGGTGATGAAGACAGAGGCTATCCACCTCCAATTATTTACCCCCTTTCCGAATTTCCTGATTGGCGAATCGATATTGGTCCTATTGAAATAGTCAGTCCCGCGGCCTCTCGGTAATTTAGAAGTCGGTATTCTCATCAAGTGTCTTCAATTATTTTGTTTCGCGAACTGCTTAAAGCGGTCTCGCCTAAACTACAGATTTTTAATGTCTTGCTGGTTGCAGTCGTGCTGCTGGCGTCCGCTGCACTGTATTACAGTACGCTGCGGACATATACATTACCTGTTTTGACCCGTCTGCTTTTTGTAGAGGGCCGGATCCATGGTGAGGGACAAAGTTGGGCATATGACCGAACCGTGGTCCAGTTTGGTGTTGCTTACAGTGTGCAGGGTAAAAAATATATTAAGCCTGTGTATGCTGACTTATCGGTCTACCAGCAATCGGGGTTACAAGTAGGTAGCCGGGTGCATTTGGCTGTAGAGCCCTCGGGGCAAGACAGTGAGGTGCGGGAGCTAACAACTCAAGAGGGACGTGTTGTGTTCAATGATGAGTTGCATCGGCGGATCATCGAACGCAACAATGAATCGGTCTGGCGGAATGCCGGTCTATTGATATTGGTGGCAGTATTCCCTTTGTTCGTGGCACTTCGAATTGCTTGGAGAAGTCGCAGGACGCTTTTTCAATAATGCAAGTTAGCTGACCAGTTCTTGGGTCTGGTGGAGTTTCGTGCGGCAGGAGGTGATAGTTATGGGGGCAAGCCGATATATAAAATCTCCATTGGGTGAGTGGGGAGGTTGGGTGGCTTTATTTAGCGCCCATGATTTGTCGCTCTCTCCGTCTCCCTGTTGGTAAGTCGATGTCAACTCATGGAAGTCCGCAGTCTTCACGGAGTGTGTACAGGCAATGTTGATGGACGTCTATGCTCCCAAGACAACAGGTTTTCAATCTTTTTATTATTGCGGTAGGACTTTGGTCTTTTGCTGCGCTCTACTACTCGCAGCTTCGAGTGTATGCACCGGTTGATGTAACTAGGCTTGTGAACTTAGAGGGGCGTGTTAACGGCCATGCCTCATCTTGGGAGCATGATCCGGCTATCGTAACACTGGGGATCACTTTCAGGTTGAACGGGGCAAAACACGTCAAGGCAGTGTATGTCAACCAGGCGATCTACCAGCAGACAGGCTTACGGATTGGTTCTAAGGTACTTCTGACCGTGGAAGTCGGCGAGCCAGATATTGTACTGCGTGAACTGGCGACTCAAGAAGGGCTGGTTGTTTTCGATGATGATTTCAATCGACAAATAATCGAGTGGAACAATGAGTCGATCTGGCGAAATGTCGTGCTTTTGACGCTTGTATCTTTTGCGCCATTTTTCGCGGCACTTAGAGTCGCCTCGAAACATCGTCGGACACTTTTTCAATAATGTCGATCGGCTCGATAAAGCCCGGGTTCGCACCGGGCTTTTTTGTGTCCGAATCCTGCGTGATCAAGGAGATATTCATGCTTACGGAAGACCAACTACTCGCGATCTTCCCCAATGCCCGCCCTGTCGCGGACGTGTTTTTGCCAGCCCTGAACACCACCCTGCCGCGCTGGGAAATCGACAATCCCAAACGCGTCGCAGCGTTTCTCGCCCAGGTCGGCCATGAATCTGGCCAACTGCGCTACCTCAAGGAGCTGGGCAATGATCGTTACCTCTCGCGTTATGACACGGGCAGCCTGGCCCAGCGGCTAGGCAATACCCCCGAGGCTGATGGTGATGGTCAGCTCTATCGCGGCCGTGGCCTGATCCAGGTGACCGGTCGCAATAACTATCAGGCCTGCAGTCGGGCGCTGTTTGGTGACGAACGCCTGCTGGCGCAGCCGCAGATGCTTGAACAACCCCGCTGGGCCTGTGAATCGGCGGCGTGGTTCTGGCATTCACGCGGGCTCAATGCGCTGGCGGACCGGGGTGAGTTCAATCGCATTACCCGTCACATCAATGGTGGGCTCAATGGGCTGGAAGATCGTCTGGCCTTGTGGGCACGGGCGCGGGAGGTGCTGTGTTGAGCCGCCTATGGCTGGGGCTGTGTCTGGTGCTCGTGCTGTTGTCTTCGGCATTGACCTGGCAGGTCCAGGCCTGGCGCTACGGCCGGCTGTTCGCGCAGCAGGCCGAGGCTCAAGCCCATGAGGCCCAGGCGCGTGCAGAGGAAGCAGCGCGAGCGCTGCTCGCCGAGCGCGAGGGACGCCAGCAACTTGAACAACGCCTGCAAGGCAGTGAAACACGACATTTTCAGGAGCTCGCCCATGCCCAACAGACTCAAGCTCGCCTGCGTGACCGCCTGGCTACTGCTGACCTGCGGTTGTCAGTCTTGGTCGAACAGGGCGCCAACTGCCCCGCAGTGCCTGCCCCCTCCAGCGCCAGCGGCGTGGATCATGGCCCCGTACGCGCCCGACTTGACCCAGCGGATGCTCGACGCATTATCGCCATCACCGACACCGGAGACCGGGGACTGATCGCCCTGCGCGCCTGCCAGGATTACATTCGGGCATTGGCGCGCTGAGCGCTTGCCTGGCCAAGCGAGGGTGGTAGGGTAGAGCGCAGTTTTCAAGGAGCCCAGCCATGGACCCGATCACCGTTCTTTCTACCCGTCTTGGTGAGCACTTGCGGCGCCTCAATGCGCAGGTGAGCACTGCCGAGTCCTGCACCGGTGGCGGCATCGCCGAGGCCATCACCCGCATTCCCGGCAGCTCGGCGTGGTTCGAGGCCGGTTACGTGACTTATTCCAATACCCAGAAGACCCGCCAGCTGGGTGTCCCTGAAGTGTTGTTCGGCCAGGTGGGCGCGGTGAGCCAGGAAGTGGTCGAGGCCATGGTCCGTGGCGCTCAAGCTGCCAGCGGGGCGCGTTTTGCCGTGGCGGTCAGTGGTGTGGCCGGGCCCGATGGTGGTTCACCTGCCAAACCGGTGGGTACCGTGTGGCTGGCATGGGCCGATGGCAACCATGTGATCAGCGAGCGCCGGCACTTCGACGGCGACCGCGAAGCGGTGCGCCGACAGACGGTGATCACCGCGTTAGACGGCTTGTTACAGCTTGGTGCGGAGTAAATCACCCGACGGGGGTTTGCCAAAGCGAATCCCTGTGGAATAATACTGGCTACTTATACAGTTATTCCCGGCCGCAGGGCCGCCCGTCGAACACGTGAGGATTTCAATGGACGACAACAAGAAGCGCGCCTTGGCTGCTGCCCTGGGTCAGATCGAACGCCAATTCGGCAAGGGCGCGGTCATGCGCATGGGCGACCACGAGCGTCAGGCCATCCCGGCCATTTCCACTGGCTCCCTGGGCCTGGACATCGCCCTTGGCATCGGCGGCTTGCCTAAAGGCCGTATCGTTGAAATCTACGGTCCGGAATCCTCGGGTAAGACCACACTGACCCTGTCGGTTATCGCCGAAGCCCAGAAAAACGGCGCCACCTGCGCCTTCGTCGATGCCGAGCACGCCCTTGATCCCGAGTACGCCGGCAAGCTGGGCGTCAATGTCGATGACCTGTTGGTCTCCCAGCCAGACACCGGCGAGCAAGCCCTGGAAATCACCGACATGCTGGTGCGTTCCAACGCCGTTGACGTGATCATTGTCGACTCCGTGGCCGCGCTGGTCCCGAAGGCCGAAATCGAAGGCGAAATGGGTGACATGCACGTGGGCCTGCAGGCTCGCCTGATGTCCCAAGCGCTGCGCAAGATCACCGGTAACATCAAGAACGCCAACTGCCTGGTCATCTTCATCAACCAGATCCGTATGAAGATCGGTGTGATGTTCGGTAGCCCGGAAACCACCACCGGTGGTAACGCATTGAAGTTCTACGCCTCCGTGCGTCTGGACATCCGTCGTACCGGCGCTGTCAAGGAAGGCGACGAGGTGGTGGGTAGCGAGACCCGCGTCAAGATCGTCAAGAACAAGGTCTCGCCGCCGTTCCGCCAGGCCGAGTTCCAGATCCTCTATGGCAAGGGTATCTACCGCAACGGTGAGATCATCGACCTGGGTGTATCCCAAGGCCTGGTGGAAAAATCCGGTGCCTGGTACAGCTACCAAGGCAACAAGATCGGTCAGGGCAAGGCCAACGCTGCCAAGTTCCTGCAAGACAACCCAGCTGTAGGGGCGGAGATCGAGAAACAAATCCGCGAAAAACTGCTCAACGCAGGTGCCGTCGCCGCTGCTGGCAAGGCCGCCGCTGCTGAAGCCGATGCCGACGACATGGCTGACGCCGACGCCGGTTATTGATTGGCCCATGTCCGTCGTACTCGACAACCCCGTCGCCGTTCGGCGGACAGCCATGGACCTGCTCGCACGCCGCGAGCATGGTCGTGTCGAGCTGACACGTAAGCTGCGTCAGCGCGGCGCACCGGATGAGTTGATCGAGCCTGCGCTCGATCGGCTTGCCGAAGAGGGGCTCCTAAGTGAGGCACGCTACCTCGAAAGCTTCATTTCCTATCGTTCCAATGCCGGCTACGGCCCAGCGCGTATTCGCGAAGAGTTGGGGCAACGCGGCCTGAACCGTGGTGACATCGACCAGGCTCTGCGTGAAAGCGGAGTGGACTGGGCGGCCCGGCTGCAGGAAGTCTGGCAACGCAAGTTCGCCGGGCAACGTCCCCATGATCCCCGAAGCCGTGCCCAGCAGACCCGATTTCTTGCCTACCGTGGATTCCCCATGGAACTGATCGGCCGCCTGCTCAGCGGCCGCAATCTTGACGACTGATTCTTCAGTTTCCCGCTGTCCCCTTTCTCAATCGACCTTCAAGGCTTCCCTTGCTCGCTGTGTGGTGTGCATGGGCTGGGGCTTGGCCCAGTTTTCCGGCAGATTGATGAAGTCCACCAGTTCGCGTAGGCGGCCCTGATCACGGCCATTGAAGGCAAAGGTCAATCGGGTCAGGTGGTTGAAGTTGCCTATCTCGTGCTCGAGGCCGCTGTCTGGTTGTTGATGGTACTTGCCGCTCAGGCGTAGATCGGCGAATCCTTCCTGGATGTCGTAGAGCGCTGCATCGCTCAAGGGATGATGCATGCGAATCACGAACTGGTTCTTCAACCAGCGGCTGGAGTGGTAGTTGCTGTAGAACTGGTTGATCTCCTCCACCGCTTCGTCGGCGCTGTGGACCAGGCGCACCAGCTTCATGTCGCTGGGCAGAATGTAGCGGTTTTCCTCCAGCTGCTTGCTGATGAACGCCAGCGCGTCGCGCCAGAAGGTTCCGCCTGGTGAGTCCAGCAGTACCACTGGCACCAGAGGGCTTTTGCCTGTCTGGATCAAGGTGAGTACCTCGAGAGCTTCATCCAGAGTGCCGAACCCACCTGGGCAGAGCACCAGGGCATCGGCTTCCTTGACGAAGAACAGTTTGCGAATGAAGAAGAAATGGAAGGGCAGTAACTGGTCAGTGCCATCCACTGTGGCATTGGCATGTTGCTCGAAAGGCAGGGTGATGTTGAATCCCAGGCTGTGCCCGGTGCCGGCGCCTTCATGGGCTGCGGCCATGATACCTCCGCCGGCACCGGTAATGACCATCAGGTCGGAGCGTGCCAGGGTGGCGCCCAATTCACGGGCAAGCGCATACATGGGGTGTTCCAATGGCGTACGCGCCGAGCCGAAAACGGTGACCTTCCGCCGTCCCTTGTAGCGTTCCAGGGTGCGGAAGGAATGGTCGAGTTCGCGCAGGGCCTGCAGCGTGATCTTGGCGTTCCAGCGGTTGGTGTCGTCGTGGGCCATGCGCAGGATGGTCAGCATCATGTCGCGGTACAGCGGCAGGTTGGGGCTGTTGGGCGCGACCAGTTGCAGCTGTTCATCAATCTTGCTCAGGTCGATGCCGTTGTCCCTGAAATGATTGAACAAGAGTTCGTTCGGTTGGTAAGGCATTCAACGTCTCCTTCTGCAGCAGAACCTCTGACCGGGACGATGGGGTATCCCGGCCGCGACACTGCGTGTGTCGCTGGCTGCCGTTGCTCGAGTATGCAACCCGAGCATTGCAGTGGGCCTTCAAGGCCATGATGCAGTGACAAATGTCCATCACATTGTTGTTATCGCAGTGCAAGAGCGCCGCGCCTGGGCAGTCTCCTCGGTGCCGGAAATGCGCGGGTATTTGCTATCAATCTAGACCCAAGCGTTAGATCGTGCCGATTGAAGACAGTGCGATGTCCGATAACAGCGCAGTTTTCCCGCTCGTCGGGAGGGGGCCAGCTGTAACGCAGCTCTGGTTAACTGGAAACGCAACGTCTCGATGCAGGAGGTCGCGGTATGCATCGGTTGATCATCGAGGTGGATAGGCAGCTATATCTGCTGCTGGAGCGGGCTGCCCAGGCCCATCAAGTGAGCCTGGAAGCCGAGTGCTTGCGCAGGTTGGAAGTCGCAGAGCGGCACTCGCGTTATCTCCAGGCTCTGCTGGCGGAGTTGCGCGCCGATGAAGAACAGCGGCGCGCCAGTAACAACGACAGGGTTGCCTGAGTTACTTCTTCTTGTTACCCGCCACGCAGCTGGAGGCGTCGAAGGCTTGGTCCATGATCGGCTGGTTGGTCTTGTAGACCGAAAACCGATAGACCAGGACCGCGCCCTTGGACATCAGCTGACGATAGCCATTGTTGCGGCACACGCTGTCGCCCAGCTGGCTGCGAACCTGTTCCGGGTTGGCGCGCATCCGCTCGGCGTGGCTCTCGCGTACGCTCAGGTGGTTGACCAACGCCCGGCCTTTCTCGACGGTATAGCCTTGGTCGAGGATATCTTCGTTGATGGCACGCGGGGTGCCGACGCTGCTTTCCTTGGCGACCTTCTGCAGCATCTGGTTCAGCTCGTATTCCTGCTTGGAGGCCGCCTGGGCCGCCAGTGGCAGTGCGAGCAGCAGGCTCAAGGTCGGGATGGTAAGACGCAGCATGAATCTCTCCTGGTTCGATGACTGGCACTTTGACCTGCGCCAGCGAGCGGCGTTCCATGAAACCACCCGCCTGTGGGATATCCCAGGTCGCCAAAATCGCGATTATAAAGGAGGCGTCCGTCCACCTGCACGGCAAATGACAACGCCTCTGGTAGACTGGCGGCTTGTTTCCCGCCGAGTTGCAACCGTGCCTGTTTCCTTCCTTCTGCGAGGCGTGCAGCCATGAGCCACGCCGTAGCACGCTTGCGCGCCGAACGCCTGGCCCGCAGCAACAAGCCCTTCATCGCCCGTGGTTCGCGCGCGGTGCGTTGTCCGGATTGCCGCGTGATCGCCAGCCACTGCCTGTGTGCCTTTAAGCCCAAGGTCACCGCCGACGCCGGCATGTGTCTGGTGATGCATGATACAGAGCCACTCAAGCCGACCAATACTGGCTGGCTGATCGCTGATCTGGTAGAGGACACCTCGGCCTTTGGCTGGCTCCGTACCGACGTCGACCCGCGCCTGCTCGCATTGCTCGACGACCCCAAATGGCAGCCCTACATCGTCTTCCCCGGTGAGTTCGTCGCGCCAGAGCGGGTTGTCAGCGAGGTGGTGCGCGAGCCGGGTAAACGCCCGTTGTTCATTCTGCTCGACGCCACCTGGACCGAAGCCCGCAAGATGTTTCGCAAGAGCCCTTATCTGGACCGCTTCCCAGTTCTGAGCCTGCAGGCCGAGCAGATGTCGCGTTACAAGCTGCGCCGTTCCAAACGTGATGACCATTTCTGTACCGCCGAGGTTGCGGCAATGTGCTTGGAATTGGCCGGTGACCAACGCGCCAGCGAGGCACTGGACGCCTACCTGGATGTGTTCAGCCTGCATTATTTGAGTGCCAAGCGGCACTTGCCGCTGGATCTGGACGACGACGCGCATCGGCGGTTGCATACCTTCCTATAGTCCAAGGGGCAGGCGC
The DNA here is from genome assembly GCF_040822035.1 of Pseudomonas guariconensis. Classification (NCBI taxonomy): domain Bacteria; kingdom Pseudomonadati; phylum Pseudomonadota; class Gammaproteobacteria; order Pseudomonadales; family Pseudomonadaceae; genus Pseudomonas; species Pseudomonas guariconensis. Next base: position 1,295,241 of record NZ_CP162012.1, read on the forward strand.
GGTGGATTGGTTCATAATGACCAGGCTGGCAGTCAAGGAGGCGGGGACGACCGGGCAATTGGCTTGACCACCCGGACCGTGCTCGGCATTCTTGGCGCCGATTCGGGCACGACGAAGATGCTGTTATCCCGGACTTCGCCGTGCCATTGCGGCCGGCGGCCCTGCCGTTTGCGCCTTGAGTTGCTCGCCAGGCATTCCTCCACCCCTCGCGCCTGGCACAGAACAGGATCCTTAGATCGATGGCCACATACGAAATCCTGATTGCCGATGACCACCCACTGTTTCGTAGCGCCCTGCGCCAGGCCGTTACCCTCGGCCTGGGGCCGGATGTACGTCTGGTCGAGGTGGCGAGCATCGCCGAGCTGGAAACCCGCCTGTCCGAGAAGGCCGACTGGGATCTGGTCCTGTTGGACCTGAACATGCCCGGCGCCTATGGGTTCTCCGGCTTGGTCCTGCTGCGTGGGCAGTACCCGCAGATTCCAGTGGTCATGGTCTCGGCGCAGGAAGAGGCGGCCGTGGTGGTCAAGTCTCGCGAGTTCGGTGCCAGCGGTTTCATCCCCAAGTCGAGCAACCTGGACGTCATCCAGGATGCAGTGCAGAAGGTGCTCGATGGTGACGTGTGGTGGCCGCCACAGGCGTTCGAGAAGGTCGATGTCTCGGCCGAGGCCAAGGCTGCGAGCGAAGGTCTGGCCAGTCTGACGCCGCAGCAGTTCCGGGTGCTGACCATGGTCTGTGAAGGTTTGCTGAACAAGCAGATCGCCTACGAATTGAGCGTGTCGGAGGCGACCATCAAGGCTCACGTGACGGCAATCTTCCGCAAGCTGGGGGTGCGTACCCGTACTCAGGCAGCGTTGCTGCTGCAACAACTCGAATCGGTTTCGGCTAACTAAGTTCCCGTATATTCACGCTTTTTTGACCCGGGTTGGACTAATCTGCTGGCCCTTTAATCGGTGAAGTAACCGTCCATGTCGCCATTCAAGGGCCAGACCGGCCTTAAACGTATCTTCAACGCCGCCGGCTATTCGTTGGACGGCCTGCGTACCGCTTTCAAGGGCGAGGCGGCGTTCCGCCAGCTGGTGCTGGCCAACGTCGTACTGATTCCGTTGGCCTTCTGGCTGCCCGTCACCCGTGTGGAGCGTGCGATCCTTATCGCCGTATGCTTGCTGGGGTTGATCGTCGAGTTGCTCAATTCTGCGGTTGAGGCGGCCATCGACCGTATCTCCCTGGAGCGCCACCCCTTGTCCAAGAATGCCAAGGACATGGGCAGCGCCGCGCAACTGGTCGCGATGACCATGGTGGCGCTGGTGTGGGGTGTAATCCTGCTCTGATCAGGCAATCGGCGGCAGGACGATCTCGTCACTGCGGCTGACGCCGGCGGTGAAGTTACGGCACAGCTCCAGGAATTCGCGCATGGCCGAGGTCTGGTATTTCTGCTTGTGCCAGATGAAATAGAACTGCCGCGACAAGTCCAGTTCCGGCGTTTCCACCGCCACCAGGCTGCCACGCCGGAACGCGTCGCGCAGGGCCAGGCGCGAGATGCAGCCGATGCCCAAGCCGGACTCAACGGCGCGTTTGATCGCCTCGGTGTGTTCCAGCTCCAGGCGGATGTTCAGGTTGGCGCGGTGATGACGCATGGCTTGGTCGAACGTCAGCCGCGTCCCCGAGCCTTGCTCGCGAAGAATCCACGCCTCGTGGGACAAGGTCTCCACATCTGCCCGGCCCACCTTGGCCAAGGGATGCTGAGGCGCGCAGAACACCACCAGTTCATCTTCCACCCAGGGCTGCACTTCCAGATCCGGGTGGTTGCAGTCGCCTTCGATTAGACCCAGGTCAATTTCATAGTGCGCGACCTGCTGCACGATATGTACGGTGTTCTGCACATGGAGTTTGACCTGACTCTCCGGGTGACCCTGCATGAAGCTGCCGATCAGCAGGGTTGCCAAGTAGTTGCCGATGGTCAAGGTGGCACCGACCGAGAGCGATCCGAAGCCGGACTTGCCATTGAGCAGGTCCTCGATCTCCTTGGCCTGGTCGAGCAGGGCAACGGCCTGGGGCAGCAATTGATGGCCCAAGGCATTGAGGCTCAGCCGTTTACCCGCGCGGTCGAATAACTGGCAGCTCGATTGGCGCTCCAGTTCAGTGATCGAGGTGCTGGCGGCCGATTGCGACAACGCCAACAGGCTCGCGGCCCGGGACACGCTTTGGTGCTGGGCGACGGCGACAAAGACTTGTAGCTGACGAAGCGTGAATCGCATATCTATATAACCGATAAGACATATCTTGATAATCCATTTAACAGATATTGTCGCTGCCCCTAAAATATCGCGCAATAGTGCGCTAGGTCCGCGCCGCGTCTTTCTTCAGGAGCCCCATCGATGAGCAACATGAACCACGAACGTGTCCTCAGTGTGCACCACTGGAACGACACTCTGTTCAGCTTCAAGTGCACCCGTGATCCGGGCCTGCGCTTCGAGAACGGTCAGTTCGTGATGATCGGCCTGCAACAGGACAACGGCCGTCCGCTCATGCGCGCCTATTCCATCGCTTCGCCTAACTGGGAAGAGCACCTGGAGTTCTTCAGCATCAAGGTGCCGGATGGCCCGCTGACCTCCCAGCTGCAGCACTTGAAGGAAGGTGACGAGATCATCATCAGCAAGAAGCCCACCGGTACCCTGGTGCTCGACGACCTGAACCCGGGCAAGCACCTTTACCTGCTGAGCACCGGCACCGGTCTAGCGCCGTTCATGAGCGTCATCCAGGATCCGGAAACCTACGAGCGCTTCGAAAAAGTGATCCTGGTTCACGGCGTGCGCTACGTCAACGAAGTCGCCTACCGTGAGTTCATCACCGAGCACCTGCCACAGAACGAGTTCTTCGGCGAGGCGGTTCGCGACAAGCTGATCTACTACCCGACCGTGACCCGCGAGCCGTTCGAAAATCAGGGCCGTCTGACCGACCTGATGCGCAGCGGCAAGCTGTTCAGCGACATCGGCCTGCCACCGATCAACCCACAGGACGACCGCGCCATGATCTGTGGTAGCCCGAGCATGCTCGACGAAACCGCCGAGGTTCTCGACAGCTTCGGTCTGAAGATCTCCCCACGCATGCGTGAGCCAGGTGACTACCTGATCGAGCGTGCTTTCGTCGAAAAGTAAGACGAATCGCACAACGCAAAAACGCAGGCCATGGCCTGCGTTTTTTTATGTCCGGAAAAGGGTACTGCCGGCGGCTGCACCGCCGGGAATTTTCCGAAAGGCTTAAGCGTCCGGTACGACTTCCAGAACACGGATCTGGTCTGGCTTCGGGTAGTGCCAGCGCACCTGGACATCCCAGAACTTCACCCCATACACCCGATCAGCTGGCGGTACCTGGTAAGCCGGGCGTGGGTCCTGCGCCAGGCACTGCTCGATCAGCTCGACCAATGGCTCTCGAAGACGCAAGGCATGTGTATGGGCCTGGGGTAGGGCGGCCTCGCTCCAGGTCACGGCAATAGGTTCAGGCGCATCGCTGGCCATCTGGTTGGTTGCATCATCGATGCAGTCGGCGTAGGGCACATAAGGCTTGATGTCCAGTACCGGCGTCCCGTCGAGCAGGTCGATCCCCGACAGCAGCAGACGACCTGCCTCGACACCCTCCAGGCGCACCACTGACTGGCCGATACCATTGGGTCTGTGGGTGGCGCGGGTGGCGAACACGCCCATGCTCTTGTTGCCCCCTAGGCGCGGCGGGCGCACCTTCAGGCGGGGCTTGTCTTCCAGGGCCTGGTGGAACAGGAACAACAGCCAGACATGGCTGACCTGTTCGAGCCCGGCGACGGCATCACCCTGGTCGAACGGGGGCAGCAGTTCCAGCACGCCACGTGCGGCGGGCGCAAGCTGCGGCTGGCGAGGTATGGCGAACTTCTCCTTGAAGCAGGAGCGGACGATGCCAACCGGTGAGACCGTGTGTTGCATCGTGCTCAGCCACGCACACGCAGGGTCAGGCCCTTGAGAAAGTTGCGCAGCAGCTGGTCGCCACAAGGTCGGTAGTTGTCATGGCCGACCTTGCGGAACAGCGCGCTGAGTTCGGGTTTGGACACTGGGAAGTTGACCGACTTCAGAATCACGTGCAGGTCTTCCTCCTTGAGTTCGAAGGCCACGCGCAACTTCTTGAGGATGGTGTTATTGCTCACCGGGACTTCGATCGGTTGCGCCGGGCGGCTGTCATCGCGGCCTCGACGGTGAATCACCAACCCGTCGAGAAAATGCGCCATGACCCGTTCCGGGCAACGCACGTAGCCGGCTTCATCTTCTTTCTTCAAGTAGGTGGCGACCGCTTCGGGAGAAACTTCGAGGCCGGTCAGCCCAATGATCTCGGCCATTTGGGCATCGCTGACCTTGAGCATGTAGCGCAGGCTGCGCAGGACATCGTTGTGGTTCATGGTGACAAATCCTGTTCAGGCGCCACGCCAGCAGTGGCGTGGCGATAATGCTAGGGGCAGTGTGGCCCGGTGCGGATACATTGCGTACAGGGCCTAGAAGCGTTCGTTGGTCGCCAGGTAACGCCACTGCCCGGCGGGCAGCTTGCCCATGGACACCCCGCCCAGGCGGATACGGCGCATACCCAGCACCTTGAGTCCAAGGGCGGCGCACAAGGCGCCGATCTGCCCGGGCCGCGGATTCTTCAGGGCCAGGCGCAGATGGCTTTCGTTCTGCCAACTGGCCTTGGCCTTGGGCAGTTCCTGACCGCTGCGGGTGATGCCACGGGCAAGGCGCTGCAAGGCCTCTGCCGACGCCTGGCCTTCGACCTGGACGATGTACTCCTGCTCCATCCGATGAAGATCGGCCTCGAGCTTGCGGGTGACTCGCCAGTCCTGCGTGTACAGCTGCATACCGGTTGCGCCGGGTTCCAGAGGCGCGACACAGGACAACCTGGCGAAGTGACCATGCAGCGGGCGCACCGAAGGCGGATGGGCTTCGCTGAGGGTAGCCATGGTCATGCTGCTGCGACCGCTCTCGGCGTCCTGACCAGCCGTTTGATTGAGCAGGAGCGTGACCGGTGGCAGTTGCTCGGCGCGTGCTCCCGGGAGCAGTGCAACCTGCTCGGTCCCGACCTTGTAGTGGGGTTGCTCGACCACGACGCCATCCACCGTGACCCAGCCGCCCTCGATGTACAGCTCGGCCTCGCGGCGGGAGCAACCAAGTTGCTCGATGAGGCGTTTGGAGAGGCGCAGGGGTTCTGACATGAAGGCAATTCGCAAAATGAGGCAGGGAAGGCCGCCATTGTACCTCTCTGGACGATCTTGGGGCTGGGAATCTATGTCATTTACGCCATTTCAGGAGGGGCGTACGGCATCCTGCATCCAAAGCTCAAGAGCCTGTGCGAATCAGGGTCATGTGCAGTAAGGGATAGGGCTGACCTAGTCCATCGGTATCCGAACGCCCGGTGACTTCGAACCCTTCGTGCAGGTAGAACCCCAGCGCCTGCGGGTTTTGCTCGTTGACATCCAGGCGCTCGGCATTGAGTTCGTCGACGGCATAGCGCAACAGCCGTTTGCCGATGCCCTGGCCACGGTATTCAGGGGCGACGAAGAGCATGTCCACCCGGCCATTGGCGACGCCGGCAAAACCAAGAATGCGCCTGGTGCTGTCTCTGCAGCAGACCAGCATCACGGCGTCCAGATAACGGCGTAGCACATGTTCGCGCAGCAGTACGATATAGGCATCGGGCATGAAGTCGTGGGTGGCGCGCACCGAGGCCTCCCAGATCCGCACCAGTTCCGGGTAGTCGCTCACATTTGGCGTTTGAAGCGTCAGTGCCGGTTGCATCGCATTGCTCCTGCTGGGTCCTGAGGAAAACATAGATGCAAAAAAAAGCCCCGCCAGTGGCGGGGCTTGATCGGGGCTGACCTGAGGAGGCTCAGATCGGTTCTGCCCACATGTCGTATTCGTCGGCATCGACGATGCGGCAGCGCACCTTGTCGCCTGGCTTGAAGCCATGATCGCCATCGATGAACACGCTGCCGTCGATTTCCGGGGCATCGAAGAAGCTGCGGCCAACCGAGCCCTGCTCCTCGACTTCGTCGATCAGCACGTCGATTTCCTTGCCGATGCGCAGTTGCAGGCGTGCGGCGCTGATGGCCTGCTGGTGCGCCATGAAGCGGTCCCAGCGCTCCTGCTTGATTTCGTCCGGGACTTCTTCCAGGCCCAGATCGTTGGCCGGGGCGCCTTCGACCGGCGAGTACTGGAAGCAGCCGACGCGATCGAGCTGGGCTTCGGTCAGCCAGTCGAGCAGGTATTGGAAGTCTTCTTCGGTTTCACCGGGGAAGCCGACGATGAAGGTGGAGCGGATCACCAGCTCAGGGCACTGCTCGCGCCAGCTCTTGATGCGGGCCAGGGTACGGTCTTCGAAGGCCGGACGCTTCATGGCCTTGAGCACCTTGGGGCTGGCGTGCTGGAAGGGAATGTCCAGGTACGGCAGGATCTTGCCGGCGGCCATCAGGGGGATCACGTCGTCGACGTTCGGGTATGGGTAGACATAATGCAGGCGCACCCAGGCACCGAGGCTGCTCAGGGCCTCGCACAACTCGAGCATGCGGGTCTTGACCGGGCGACCGTTCCAGAAATCGGTCTTGTACTTGACGTCCACACCGTAGGCGCTGGTGTCCTGAGAGATCACCAGGATTTCCTTGACGCCGGCCTTGACCAGGCGCTCGGCCTCGCTCAGCACTTCACCGACCGGGCGGCTAACCAATTTGCCACGCATCGACGGGATGATGCAGAAGCTGCAGCTGTGGTTGCAGCCTTCGGAAATCTTCAGGTAGGCGTAGTGACGTGGGGTCAGCTTGACGCCTTGGGGCGGGACCAGATCGATCAGCGGGTTATGGTCCTGACGCGGTGGAACCACTTCGTGTACGGCATTGACTACCTGCTCGTACTGTTGCGGGCCGCTGACCGACAGCACGCTCGGGTGCACGTCGCGGATATTGCCTTCCTCGACACCCATGCAACCGGTGACGATGACCTTGCCGTTTTCCTTGATCGCCTCGCCGATCACCTCCAGGGACTCGGCCTTGGCGCTGTCGATGAAGCCGCAGGTGTTGACCACCACCACGTCGGCGTCCTCGTAGGTAGGCACGACTTCATAGCCTTCCATGCGCAGCTGGGTCAGGATGCGCTCGGAGTCAACGAGAGCCTTGGGGCAACCCAGGCTGACGAAACCGACCTTCGGGGTGGCGGGAGTGGTGGACATGGCTAACCTCGGTATTGAAGACAGATCGCCCAGCCGCTGACGGGGGCGATACTGATGGGCGCTTTTGGCGCCTCTGATCAAAAAGTGCGCAATTCTAGCGAGCGCAAGGTCGCTTTACCAGCAGAAATACGACGAACGCTGCGCTATGCTTCGCGCCGTTGCGCGGGGGCATTCGGGATGGCTCGGCGCGGGTGCAACTCAAATGGGTCTAGAAGGCCTTCTGCGGGAGTGGTCGATGGTTCAGGCAAGCAGTCACGCCGAAGGTGGGCAGGGGGCGACACGCTCGCTGGGCCTGCTCGTAGCAGCTGTTGGGGTGGTGTATGGCGATATCGGTACCAGCCCGCTGTACACCCTCAAAGAGGTCTTCACCGGGGGGTATGGGGTACAGGTCAACCATGATGGCGTGCTGGGCATCCTGTCGCTGATTCTGTGGTCGCTGTTGTGGGTGGTTTCGTTCAAGTACGTGATGTTCATCCTGCGTGCCGATAACCAGGGGGAAGGCGGCACGATGGCATTGACCGCACTGGCGCGCCGGGCGACGGCCAATTACCCGAAGCTCAGGGCGCTAATGGTCGGTTGCGGTCTGGTCGGTGCCTCGTTGTTCTACGGTGACAGCATGATCACCCCGGCGGTGTCGGTGCTTTCGGCGGTTGAGGGCATGGGGCTTGCCTTCGACGGAATCGATCATTGGGTGGTGCCGGTGTCGCTGGTGGTGCTGGTGGCATTGTTCCTGGTGCAGAAGCATGGCACCGAGAAAATCGGCAAGCTGTTCGGGCCGATCATGGTCACTTGGTTCGTGGTGCTGGGGGCGCTCGGGGTGCATGGCATCGCGCAGAGCCCGGAAGTGCTCAAGGCGTTCAATCCGGGCTGGGCGCTGAACTTCTTCATTGTTCACCCGGGCATGGGTGTGGCGATCCTCGGGGCGGTGGTGCTGGCGCTGACCGGTGCCGAGGCGCTGTATGCCGACATGGGGCATTTTGGCCGTAAACCGATTGCTCGGGCCTGGTTCGCACTGGTGCTGCCGGCCTTGGTACTCAACTATTTCGGACAGGGCGCGATGCTGCTGCAAAACCCGGAAGCGGCGCGCAACCCCTTCTACCTGCTGGCGCCGGGCTGGGCACTGTTGCCGCTGGTGGGGCTGGCCACGCTGGCGACGGTGATCGCTTCCCAGGCGGTGATTTCCGGGGCCTTTTCCCTGACCCGCCAGGCCATCCAGCTTGGCTACATCCCGCGGATGCAGATCCAGCACACTTCGAGCGACGAGCAAGGGCAGATCTACATCAGTGCGGTGAACTGGACCTTGATGGTCGGCGTCGTGTTGCTGGTGATCGGCTTCGAGTCGTCGGGCGCATTGGCCGCAGCCTATGGCGTTGCGGTGACCGGCACCATGTTGATGACCACCATCCTGGTGTCGGCAGTGATGCTGCTGCTGTGGAAGTGGCCACCGGTGCTGGCGGTGCCGATTCTGTTGGGTTTCCTGTTTGTCGATGGATTGTTCTTCGCCGCCAACGTGCCGAAGATCGTGCAGGGCGGCGCGTTCCCTGTGCTGGCGGGGATCGTGCTGTTCGTGCTGATGAGTACCTGGAAGCGCGGTAAACAGATTCTGGTGGACCGTATCGACGAGGGAGCCCTGCCGTTGCCCGTGTTCATCAGCAGTATCCGCGTACAGCCGCCACATCGCGTCGAGGGCACGGCGGTGTTTCTCACTGCGCGGGCAGACGCTGTGCCCCACGCGCTGTTGCACAACATGCTGCATAACCAGGTGCTGCACAGCCAGGTGGTGCTGTTGACGGTGGTCAGTGAGGATCGGCCGCGGGTGCCGGAGCACGAGCGCTTTGAAGTGGAGGCCTATGGTGATGGGTTCTTCCGCGTTCTGCTGCACTTTGGCTTCATGGATGAACCGGACGTGCCGGCGGCGCTGAAGCTGTGCCACCTGGACGGACTCGATTTCAGCCCGATGCGTACCACCTACTTCCTCAGCCGCGAGACAGTGATCGCCTCGCGCCTGGAGGGCATGGCGCGCTGGCGTGGCAACCTGTTCGCGTTCCTGCTCAAGAATGCCAACGGTAATCTTCGGTTCTTCAACCTGCCGCTGAACCGGGTGATCGAATTGGGAACGCAGGTCGAGATCTGATTCCCAGGGGCATTCGGACAGCTGATCGCAGGGCAACCCCGTGATCAGCCGTCCGAGGCGGCCCGCAGGCTTATTTCAGTTCTGTTCCGCCACGCTGGACTTCCCCTGGCGCGTCTCGATCTCGCTGATCAGGCGCTTGGCCAGGGCTGGATAGTTCTCGTCGAAGTGATGCCCGCCAGGCAGCTTCAGGCGTTCACCGACTGCGGTCTTGTCGGTGCACCCACTTTCATCGGTCTCCTCGACACCATAGACGCACACCACCTTGGGCGCTGGCAGCTTGGCCATTTCCGGGCCGGTCGGGGCTTCCTGACCTTCCTTGCCCAACCAGCCCTCGACCTCGATCTCGAAGCTGCCGCTGCGGGCAAACGCCAGCAAGATCACGGCATCGATCCGCTGTTTGTCTTCATCCGGCAGGCGGTTGTAGATCGCCGGCAGCACGTCGGCGCCGAAGGAGTAGCCGGTGAGCACGAAACGCTTGGTGCCCCATTTCTGGCGATAGTGCTGCATCAGCTCAGAGAGGTCGGCGGCGCTCTGTTCCGGCGTCTTGTGCTGCCAGTAGTAGCGCAGCGTATCGATCCCTACGACCGGATAACCGAGCTTGGCCATTTCGCCGGCGACGTCGCGGTCCAGGTCACGCCAGCCGCCATCCCCGGAGAGGAACAGGGTGACGGTGTCGGTGGTCTGCCCGGCGGGGACCTCAACTACCGGAATGCTCAGTGCATTGCCGTCCTTGCCGATCAGGGCCTGGGTCAGTTGAGCTTTGAGCACCTGGGGCAGGTGAATGTCGTAGTCGGCGATGCTCGTCTCGGCGTTCGCCTGGTCGCGCACGAATGCGGCACTGGCATCGTCGGGGTTGTCATTCCACGCTACGTTCCAATGGCCGTGGGCGGCGGATTTGGGCAGGGGCTGGCAACCGGGTTGTTCGAGGGTGAAGTCCACGGAGATGGCGCGGGCCTTGTCATCGCTCTGGGTGGCCAGCCATCGCCAGGCCTGCGCAGCGCCAGGGCCGATTCCAGCCACCAAGTTCGGCGGTGCGGCCAGCTCGCCCATGGCCTGGTCGAGTGCGCGCTGCTGCTTGACGCAGTCGCCAGGCGGCAGAAGCACCTGGACCAGCTGGGCCTCGCCGGCCTGGCTAAGGTCCAGCAATTGTTTGTCGCTGAGCGCCTGGTCCTGGGGCACGGCAATGGCCACGTGGGCCTTGGCGTGTACGCCCGGTATGGCGCGGACCAGGCTGCTGCCGTCGCCCAGGGTCAGGTGTTCCAGGCGGGCTTCGGGCGCTGGGCGGGTCCACAGCCAGAAGGCTGCGGCACCGGCCAGCAAGGCCAGGAGCAGGGCGCCGGTCAGGTAAAGCCAATAGCGTCGGATCATCAACGTTTCACCAATCCAGTCAAGCCGCCTGCGATCAGGGCGGCGGTATCGGCCAATGCCACCAACGGGTCGAGCCCGGCCGGCACAGCCATGTAGCGGGGTTCCCAATCCGGTTGGAACTTGTCCTTGAAGCGACGTAGCCCCTGGAAGTTGTACAGCTGCTCGCCGCGCTGGAACACCATCGAACCCAGACGTTGGGTCAGGGGGGCGCCACGTCGGGGTTGAAGGCCGGAGAGCGGGACCATCCCGAGGCTGAAGCGGGCGTAGTCGTGGTTTTTGTAGTGCAGGATCAAACCGATCATCATGAATTCCATGGTCAGCTTGGGGGCTTGCGGATGGGCACGCATCAGGTCCAGGCTCGCCAGCTCTTTGCTCTGGGTTTCGAGCAGGTTGGCAAAGGCCACCGGTAGGCCTTGAAAGCGGATCAGCGCGATACGGAAATGCTGCAGGTACTCGGGGCTGAAGCGACCGAGGGAAAAGCCTTTTTCACGTACGTTCTTGCCACCGAGCCAGGCGTCGGAAATTGCCTTGAGTGCCTCGAGCGGGGCATCGCCTGGCTCATGGATCTCCAGCGTCAGCCCGTCACGGCCGCCGCGGTTCCAGGTATAGCGCAGGTCTTTCATCTCCTTGCCCTTGGCTTCGAGGTCAAAACGGCGCAGGTCGACCCGCGCTTCTTCGCCGAGCTTGAGTGCCGTCAGGCCGATATCCATGTAGAACGGCAGATTCTCCGCGCGGACTTGATAGAACACTGGGCGGGCGTGGTGCAGATCGCAGAGGTCACGGAATTGCCAGATCATCTCGGCGCGCTCCTGGGCGGGGCCGATCGGGTCGTACAGGGCGACCAGGCTGCGGCCGCGACGGGCATACATAAGGAAGGCCTTGTGGTTGGGGTGGAACAGCAAGGCTTTGTCGCCGGTGAGTGCCAGGCCACCGTCGGGTTGGTCGGAGGCCATCAGAATGCCCTTGGCCTGTTGCAGTTCCTCATCGTTGGGCAAGTGAATCACGGGCCGTGCGGTGCGCAGCAGCCAAGTCAGCGCGACGACCACTAACAGCACTGCACTGCCCATGGCGGCGCGCAGGCCACGTGGTGCGTCGGCATCGAGGGTGAACTGCCACCACAGTTCGTGGCTGTAGGGTACATCCTGGTAGGCGAACAGCAGCAGCCAGACCGAGGCGCCGACCACACAAACGCTTGCCACCAGGTACACCGGCGAGAAGGGCAGCTCCAGCAACCGGCTTGGGCGATAGAACGAGCGACGGAACAAGGTCAGCAGCGCCACTGTGAAGATCAGCACGCTGGCCTCTTCCCAATCGAAGCCCTTGAGCAACGACAGCAGTGCGCCTACCAGCAGCAGGACGGTGGTCAGCAGCCAGGCGGCCGACAGTCGCCGGCGTAACCCTTGAGCCAGCAGCAGGCACAGCACCCCGATGAGGCTCGCGCCAAAATGCGAAGCGTCGATCAGGCGATGGGGCACCAGAAAGCCCATGTGCTCAAGGCGCGTGTCGATCTCGGGCGTGGCCCCGGAGAACAACAGCACGACGCCTGACAGAAACACCAGGATTGCCAGCACCGGCGCAGCAAGCCCGGCGGCTGCATTGATCGCTTGGCGGGCGAACAGCAGACGGCGGGCTTCGCTCGCCAACAGCAGCACACAGGCCACTAGCAAAGGCAGGACCACATAGATCAGGCGATACAACAGTAAGGCAGCTGCCAGTGGCGCGGCGCCCAGCTGATTGGCGAAGGCGGCCAGGAGAATGGCTTCGAACACCCCCACGCCACCTGGCACATGGCTGAGTACACCGGCGGCCAGGGCGAGCAGGTAGACCAGGACGAAGGCGCCGAAAGGCGGAGCTTCGGGCAGCAGCAGGTAAAGCACGGTAGCGGCGGCGACGACGTCTAGGGCGGTGATCAACAACTGCAGGGCGGCCAAGCGGGCGCCTGGTAGTCGCAGGGTGCGCCGTCCAAACTGCACCACCAGGCTATCGGCCAGAGGTTGCTCGTCCAGGCGGCGACGATAGAGGCCGATTACCAATACGGCCGTCAGCGCCAGCACTGCCACGGCGATACTGGCCAGCAATGGGGCAGGCAGGCGCAGGGCGGTGGCGGCACCTTGCAGGTTGCTCAATGTCGCCAGCGCTGCCAGAGGGGGCAGGGCGCAGCCTAGGGATAGGCTGGCGAACACGGTCATCCGTGCGATTTCAGCGGCGCCTAGCCCATGCCGCGCATACAGGCGATAACGTACCGAGCCACCGGACAGGATCGACAGCCCGACCGCGTTACCAATGGCAAAGGCGCTGAACCCGCCCAGCGCCAATGTGCGGGCCGGTAGCTGCACTGCAGCGTAACGGCTGGCGGACCATTCATAGCCCAGCAAAGTCACAAAACCCACGACGGTCGCCAGCAAGGCGCCCGCCAAAGAGCGTGTCGGCACGCTGAGCATGGCGTCGTGAAGGGCATAAATGTCCAGTTCGCTCAGCAAGTGCCGGCAGGCGATCAAGGCCATGCTGAACAGCAGCAACGTCAAGGCCAGCCCCAAGGGTTGGCGATAACGGCTCAGCCGCTCCAGCCAGGGCAGGCGGCGGGCGGCGTTGGGAAGCGCGGTGGCGAGAGGCTCCTGAGGTTCGGAGTCGTGTGAAATCATGGATAACCTCGGGCCAGGAGCGCGAGGTTGGGCAGAGGTGCGGCCAAGTGAAAGTCCCTTCGGAAAACGTATCCAGATATTACTCCTGCCCGGCCCGCTTTCAGCGGTTTGGCAGGGTTAAAGATAGTTCATCCGGCGAGCCCCACTTGAGGCGAAGTGGGGAAGTATTCACGGGGCCAAAAGCAAAAAACCCCGCGCTGCGTTAGCAGGCGGGGTTTGTTCTGACGAATATGGTTGCGGGAGCCGGATTTGAACCGACGACCTTCGGGTTATGAGCCCGACGAGCTACCAGGCTGCTCCATCCCGCGTCAGTGGATGCGCATTCTACGGAATTCCGAGTAGCTGTCAAGCATTACTCTTTGATTTGTCGTAGATTTTTTCTAAGACAAGAAAAAAGGCCACTGTATCGACAGTGGCCTTTTTCTGAATCTGGTTGCGGGAGCCGGATTTGAACCGACGACCTTCGGGTTATGAGCCCGACGAGCTACCAGGCTGCTCCATCCCGCGCCTGTGAGATCGAATTCTACGGAAATCCTCTGCCATGTCAAGCGCTATTTCGGAAAAACCCTTTTTTGTTCAATCTCTTAGCGTTTGAATAAGGGCTGCAGCTCAGCAATGACGGGGCTTGCATCGGATTGGAAGGCTTTCCGACAGGCCGGCTCTGGAACACATGGCGACGCACCGGTAGTATCTGTATGAATTTACAGTGCTGACGGTCATCCATGTCCTTGCGCAAGATCATCCACATCGACTGCGATTGTTTCTATGCCGCAATCGAAATGCGCGACGACCCGCGTTTGGCAGGGCGCCCGATGGCCGTGGGCGGGGCGCCTGAGCAGCGCGGGGTGATCGCGACCTGCAATTATGAGGCGCGTGCCTATGGTGTGCGCTCGGCCATGTCTTCGCGTCATGCGCTCAAGCTCTGTCCAGACCTGTTGATCGTCAAGCCGCGCTTTGAGGCTTATCGCGAGGCCTCTCGGGAAATCCACGCCATTTTTCGTGACTACACCGACTTGATCGAGCCGCTGTCGCTGGACGAGGCCTATCTGGATGTCAGCGACAGCCAATGGTTCGCCGGCAGCGCCACGCGTATTGCTGAAGACATTCGCAAGCGGGTCGCTCGGACGCTGCACATCACGGTTTCGGCTGGCGTGGCGCCGAATAAGTTCTTGGCCAAGATCGCCAGCGACTGGCGCAAGCCCAATGGTTTGTTCGTGATAACCCCCGACCAGGTGGAAGCATTCGTAGCAGCCTTGCCGGTCGCAAGGCTGCACGGCGTGGGCAAGGTCACGGCGGACAAACTGGCACGCCTGGGTATCGAAACGTGTCTGGAGCTGCGCGAGTGGTCGCGCTTGGCTTTGGTGCGGGAGTTCGGCAGTTTTGGTGAGCGGTTATGGGGGCTGGCGCGGGGTATAGATGAACGAATCGTACAAAATGACAGCCGGCGTCAATCTGTAAGTGTCGAAAATACCTACGATACCGACTTGCCGGACCTGGCGAGTTGCCTGCAGAAACTGCCCGAGCTGCTCGAGAGCCTGAACGCGCGCATTGCGCGCATGGATAACAGTTACCGGCCGGACAAACCGTTCGTGAAGGTAAAATTTCACGACTTCAGCCAGACGACCCTGGAACAGGCTGGAGCCGGTCGTGATCTGGAGAGCTACCGACAGTTGCTCAGCCAGGCGTTTGCCCGGGGTGGCAAGCCAGTACGGTTATTAGGCGTGGGAGTTCGATTGCGAGATCTGCGTGGGGCGCATGAGCAGTTGGAGCTCTTCCCGCCGCAGTGAGTGAAGGGGAGGGGCCGCTAGGCAGCCCCGGCGGGTTTACTGTATTCCAGGGTCGGCAACCAGTCGCCCGGTGTCCTTGGTCAGTGCTTGCAGGAAGTCCCGTTGCAGCTCCGGATCATTGCGGGTCAACTCGATCAGGCTTTGCTCCAGCTCGCTGGCTTCTTCTTCCAAGCCCAGCTCCGACAGGCGCTTGACCCGATGCACCCATTGGCCGACATCGTCGCCCTCGAGGTCATCGAAGATCAGCTCGTGGGCTTCGAGCAGCTTGCCACGCAAATTGCTGCTGACCAGCAGGCTGGCATCGCCGCGCACACCATTGTCCTCGTCGGCTACATGCAGGTGCAGGGTGCCGATGTGATTGAGGTTCTGCTCGGAGAACGGGCTGTCGAGCAGGTTCAGGCGAAGTACGCCGTTATGGTCGGTGGTCAGCTCGTGGGTCAGTTTGCCAGCCTTGACTTCGACCAGGCGTTCGCTCCAAGGCAGGCTGGTGTACTCCTCGCGCTTGTCCTTCTGCACTTCGCTGACCCCAGCCAGGTTCTGCTGCGCGCGACCATTGGACGGCACGTTCATGAACGGGTTGAGCCCAGCCAGGCCGTAACTGAGCCAATCGTGAGTGATGCTTTCCGGTAGATTGCCCAGGGCGAACACGTTGACCACGTTGGCGCCGACACCGGCCACCACGGCAACCGCGCCCAGGGGGATTTCATAGATCTCTCGCCAGGGTTGGTAAGGCGTGTAGCGGTCGTAACGGCGAGTGACTTCGAACTCGGTAACTTCGAAGCGCTTCTGTTCATGAATACGTACGCGCCGCTGGGGAAGCTCCATCACCTTGGGCTCGCCCACGTCGATTTGCAGGGTATGTTCGAGCAGCTTGCGCTCGGCGCGCTCCTCATGCTCGCTGCGTTGGGACATCTGGTTGGCGCAGCCGCTGACGAGCAGGGCGCCGCACAGTGCGGCGCCCCCCAGGGTAAAGGTGCTTCTGGACATGATCACTCGTGCGGTGGGCTATCAGCGACGGATGCGGGCTTGCAGGAAGGTCAGCACTTCGTTGAGCGGCAGAGGCTGGGCTTCTTGCTCGGTACGGTGCTTGTACTCCAGGTTGCCCTCGGCCAGGCCGCGGTCGCTGACCACGATGCGGTGAGGGATGCCGATCAGTTCCATGTCAGCGAACTTGATGCCGGGGCTGGTCTTCTTGTCGCGATCGTCCAGCAGCACTTCGAAACCGGCGGCAGTCAGTTCAGCGTACAGCTTGTCGGTCGCTTCGCGAACGGCGTCGGTTTCATAACGCAGCGGTACCAGGGCGATCTGGAAGGGCGCCAGGGCATCGTTCCAGATGATGCCCTTGTCGTCATAGCTCTGCTCGATAGCGGCGGCGACCACGCGGGAGACGCCGATGCCGTAGCAGCCCATGGACAAGGTTACCGGTTTGCCGCTCTCGCCCAGTACCTGGCACTTGAGCGCCTCGCTGTACTTGGTGCCGAGCTGGAAGATGTGGCCGACTTCGATGCCGCGCTTGATGACCAGGGTGCCCTGGCCGTCCGGGCTTGGGTCGCCCTCGACCACGTTGCGCAGGTCGGCGACCTGAGGAACCGGCAAGTCACGTTCCCAGTTGACGCCGAAGTAATGTTTGTCGTCGATGTTGGCGCCGATGCCGAAGTCGCTCATCAGGGCGACCGAGCGGTCGATGATGCATTCGAGCGGCAGGTTCAGCGGGCCCAGGGAGCCTGCGCCAGCACCGATGGCGGCGCGCAGCTCAGCGTCGGTTGCCATGACCAGTGGGTCGGCGACCTGCTCGAGCTTGGCGGCCTTGATTTCGTTCAGCTCATGGTCGCCACGGACCACCAGGGCGATCAGCTTGCCTTCTTCGGCGCCGCGCACGATCAGGGTCTTGACGGTCTTTTCGATCGGCAGGCCGTAGTTCTCGACCAGTTGAGCGATGGTCTTGGCATTCGGGGTGTCTACCAGGCGCAGCTCCTCAGTGGGGGCTGGACGCACGGTTTCGCGTGGAATGGCCTCGGCCTTCTCGATGTTGGCGGCGTAGTCGGAGCTGTCGCTGAAAATCACGTCGTCTTCGCCGGATTCGGCCAAAACGTGGAATTCATGGGAGTAGCTGCCACCGATGGAACCGGTGTCTGCCTGCACCGGACGGAAGTCCAGGCCCAGGCGGGTAAAGATGTTGGTGTACGCCTGGTGCATGCGGTCGTAGGTTTCCTGCAGGGAAGCCTGGTCGGCATGGAAGGAGTAGGCGTCCTTCATGATGAACTCGCGACCGCGCATCAGGCCGAAGCGCGGACGGATCTCGTCACGGAACTTGGTCTGGATCTGGTACATGTTCAGCGGCAGCTGTTTATAGCTGGACAGCTCGTTGCGTGCCAGGTCGGTGATGACTTCTTCGTGAGTCGGGCCAACGCAGAAGTCGCGGTCATGGCGGTCCTTCAGGCGCAGCAGCTCAGGGCCGTATTGCTCCCAGCGGCCGGATTCCTGCCACAGCTCCGCGGGCTGGATGCTTGGCATCAGCACTTCCAGGGCGCCAGCGGCGTTCATTTCCTCGCGGACCACGGCTTCGACCTTGCGCATCACCCGCAGGCCCATCGGCAGCCAGGTGTACAGGCCGGAGGCCAGCTTGCGGATCATGCCGGCGCGCAGCATGAGCTGGTGGCTGATGACCACTGCATCGGCAGGGGTTTCTTTCTGGGTGGCGAGCAAATATTGACTGGTACGCATGGTGGGCCGTGTCGATTGCCTAAGACGTTGAAATGACCCCGCATTGTACGGGGGCGGAGCGAAGGCGTACAGGATGCCCCAGGGCGGGGCGCTTGTCAGCCAAGAAAAAGCCCGGCGTGATCGCCGGGCTTTTTCGGTGCGGGGCAATTGCAAGCCAGGGGCTTACAGGATGCTCAGCGGGTACTCGACGATCAGGCGCAGTTCGTCGATCGATGGCGAGCTGTTCAGGTACACGGCGTCGGAAGAGCGGTAGGTAGCCTGACGGATACGGAAGCTCAGATCCTTGGCCGGACCTTCCTGCAGCACGTACTTGATATCGATGTCGCGCTCCCATTCTTTGCCGTTATCGCCGCTCGAAACGTTGGCGTCGGTACCACGCACGTAACGGGTCATGAAGGTCAGGCCTGGAATGCCGTACTCGGCGAAGTTCAGGTCGTAGCGAGCCTGCCAGGATTTCTCGTCTTCGGCGTTGAAGTCGGAGCGGGCCACGGAGTTGGCCAGGAAGATGGTGCCGCCACCGTCGACGCCGTAAGCGTAGTCGCCGTCACCGGTCACTTTCTGGTAGGCCAGGGTGAAGGTGTGAGCGCCGATGTTGTAGGCGCCCGACAGGCTGAATGCGCGGTTGTCGAGCTTGTCGCCATCGAAGGCGCGGGCCAGGTGGCCTTCGCTCTTGGTGTCATAGATGTTGAAGTCGAACACCAGGCCTTGCTTGTCGGAGATCGGCAGCGCCCAGTTGACGTTGGCGTAGTACTTGCGCCAGTAGTCTTCGACCTTGGAGTAGTAGAGGCTGGTGCTCAGGTTTTCGGTGAATGCGTAGGTACCACCGACAACGTTGGCTTCCTTCAGGTGAAGGCTGTCGCGGTTGGTTTCTTCCTGAGCGGTCAGGCTGGTGAAGTGACCGGCGTGCAGGGTCAGGTCCTTGATCTCGTTGCTGGTGATCAGGGTGCCTTGGGCGATTTCTGGCAGCAGGCGGCTGTCGTCGGTTGCGAAGACTGGCAGGGCGGTGAATTGGTCGCCCACTTTCAGTACTGTGTCGGAGACGCGGAACTTAACAGCGCCGCCACCTTTGGAATAGTCATCCTGAGAGCGACCGTCTTCGCCTTGCGGGAACAGACCGGTGCCGGCACGCCCCTTACCGCTGTCGAGTTTCAGGCCCAGCATACCGATTGCATCGACGCCAACACCGACGGTGCCTTGAGTGAAACCGGATTCGTACGTGCCGACGAAGCCCAGGCCGGTTTCTTCAACTCGGCTCTTTGCGCCGTTGGGCACGTTGCGGAAGTCACGGCTGAAATACAGCATACGGGTCTTGACGTTCAGCTGGCTGTCTTCAATGAAACCCTTGGATTCGTCCTGCGAAGAGGCCACTGCCAACTGCGAGGTCCCTGCCGCAACGGCCAGGGCGATCATGCTCCACTTCATCACGCGCATCGTGATTTGCTCCTTTGGTTTTTAGGAAGTACCGCTTCACCCTGCTCTTTTAGTTATAGGGCGAGCTCTTTCTTGTTATGTCGGCGAAAATGTATATCACGCTGACTATTCTTGGCGACACTGAAAAAACAACCTTTAGGGAACTTTTTCAACATGTCGCGTTTGGCTATTTCCATGTCGCAAATTACGCCCAGTTTCGGGGCGTATAACGCCAGCGCTGTAACAATTCTGTAAACACACCTGGCTGGTGGAACAACCTGGGTATCCCTGCCGCTTTTTTTATTGTCTCGTGCACCGAGGTGCCTCGTGACTTGGTCGGATGGGAATGCAACAAGCGTGCTCAAAATCACGATTTGTTCATGAATTTTTCACAGTCCCTCTGGCAGGGATGGCAAAGGTCCATAAATACGGGGCGAAAAGCGTCTGATGGTGTGCCAAATCGCGGCCACGCTCGTGGGCGAAAAGCTACCTTAAAAGTCAACGTGTTACCGAAAACTGTTAAGCCGCGCACAAAGCAGTGGGGTGTGTTGCGCTGTCGGCTCCTTTTTGGTGCGAAAAGTAGCGCAGTGTTACCGGGTTGTGCGTACAAGTGTGCTGCTCGCCGAAAAAGACAGCCCTTGCGGTGGCATTTCATGCTGGCGCTGTTGAAGCAAGGTATCCTTCGCTCATCTCGCCCGCGCTCTGGCCGGGCCGTTTCGTCTTGAGGAGATATTGCCGTGTTCGTTCTGGATTCGCGTTTGCAGCAGGATTCCCTGGTGTTGGGAGACTTTCCATTGAGTCGCTTGTTGCTGAGCAAGGATGCCAACTACCCCTGGTTTATCCTGGTGCCGCGGCGCGCCGATATCAGCGAACTGTTTCAGTTGAACGAAGCCGACCAGCAGCAGCTCTGGAAGGAAACCACTTACCTGGCCGAAATACTCAAGGACAGCTTCGCTGCCGACAAGCTCAACGTCGCGACTTTGGGCAATGTGGTGAGCCAACTGCACATGCACGTGATCGTGCGCCGACGCGACGACGCGGCCTGGCCCGCGCCAGTATGGGGGCGGGTGCCTGCTACCGAGTACACCGCCGACCAGATCGACTCGATCCGTCAGCGTTTGCGGATGGTGTTGAACGATGACTTCCGGGAGGTCTAAGGCTATGTCGTTGGAATCCCGAGTCATCGAGCTGGAAAGCCGTCAGGCGTTTCAGGACGACACCATTCAGGCGCTGAATGATGTGCTGGTCGAGCAGGGGCGGGTGATCGAGCGCCTGCAGCTGCAGATGGCCGAATTGATCAAGCGTTACGAGGAAGTGGTGGGGCAGTACGGTGGCGAGGGGGAGCAGGCGCCGCCGCCTCATTATTAAGGAGGGTGACCCTGGCGCGGAGGGATCCGCTGCGCCAGGGTCTGTCGGTCAGCGGCGGGAAACCGCGA
Source organism: Pseudomonas guariconensis (assembly GCF_040822035.1). Taxonomy (NCBI): domain Bacteria; kingdom Pseudomonadati; phylum Pseudomonadota; class Gammaproteobacteria; order Pseudomonadales; family Pseudomonadaceae; genus Pseudomonas; species Pseudomonas guariconensis. The sequence goes on from NZ_CP162012.1 coordinate 1,315,972, forward strand.
CCACGTCTTCAGCCTGCAGACCTTTGTCGCGGTGCATCACCGAAAACTCAACGCGCTGGCCTTCGACCAGAACGCGGTGGCCCTCGCCACGGATCGCGCGGAAATGCACGAAAATGTCGTCGCCCGAATCGCGGGAGATAAAGCCGAAGCCCTTGGAGGTGTTGAACCACTTCACCGTGCCGGTATCACGTGTGCCCGCATCTTGTGAGGTGCCTTGGTTGGCGCGTGGCTTCTTGAAGCTGCGGGCGAAGCCTGTGCCAAGGTGCAAGGCTACGGCCAGGGTGGCGCAGAGCAGGGCTGGCAGGTCGCCCAGTTCCGGGCGTGCCAGCAGGGTGATGGTCTGCAGGATCACCGCCAGCACCAACAAGGCGCACGCCAGCGATTGCAGTTGCTGGCGGGCGCCTTTGTAGTAGAGCGGCAGTGCAGGTGCCAACAGCAGGTTGAGCAGGCCGAGCAATGCCAGGTAGACGGCTTCAGGTTGCTCCAGGAACGGGGTTGCATCGGTTTTCAGGCTGGGTATGAGCGACAGCAGCAAAGCTGCTACGCCCGTCACCAGATGGACGATCTTGAACATTTGAGTGGGCTCACATTGATAAGGCCGATCACAGGAAGAGCTGGACGTGCGGTGCGCAGATACAAGGCGCGATCACGCAACTGGCCAGCCTATGCACCCGGCAATGACTGTCCGCACGGGTGGCACGGTGCCTATTTAACAGCAAAGGCAGGGGGTTCTCAAACCGTGAGGCGACGGCTTGTCCTGTGTCACGGGCAGGAGCGGGAGGGTCTGATACAGTTTTGGGGTGCCCGCTTGATGACCAAGCCTTATGGAAAGGGGAGCTTCATGGCAATCGATATCGGTATCAATGAAGAAGATCGCAAGTCCATCGTCGATGGGCTTTCCCGCCTGTTGTCGGATACTTACGTGCTGTATCTGAAAACCCATAACTTTCACTGGAACGTCACCGGCCCTGCGTTCCGCACCCTGCACCTGATGTTCGAAGAGCAGTACAACGAGCTGGCCCTGGCGGTCGACTCGATCGCCGAGCGCATTCGGGCGTTGGGCTTCCCGGCGCCAGGTTCCTATGCCTTCTATGCGCGTCACTCGTCAATCAAGGAAGAAGAGGGCGTACCGCCTGCCGAAGAGATGATCCGCCAGCTTGTTCAGGGGCAGGAGGCAGTGGTGCGCACGGCGCGTAGCATCTTCCCGGTCGTCGACAAGGTCAGCGATGAGCCGACCGCCGACCTGCTGACCCAGCGCATGCAGATCCATGAAAAAACCGCCTGGATGCTGCGGGTATTGCTCGAGGAAAAGTGATCGTTCGTTTGTAGGCTCCATCGATCCGACCCTGTCCAGGGTCGGGTCTTTCGTTTCGCCCGGAAGGTTTTGCCACTGCTTTGAAGGCCCTGACAGCGCTTTATTGATCTGCCCGGTCGTGCATGGGCGCGAGGGGATTTTTCCAGACAATGGAGTGGTGTGGTGGAAGTGATGCAACAAGGCAGGCGAGGCGCTTGCCAGGGAAAATGGCCGGGCAAGCAGTGCATTGACCCTTTTCGGGCAGATTTCGACATGATGCAGGTTCGGCCGGTCTCCCGGTCGGTCCGGCTCAATGGCTTTGCCACCTGCCTGCGGCTTGAGGTGGTCTACTGGCGTATTCTCGAACGCATCGCCCAGGCCAACCAATGCACGGTAAGCGCCGTGCTGTCCTACGTGGATCGGGAGGTCCACTTGCGTCACGGTGGGGTTCGCAACTTCAGTGGGCTGATTCGGGTGATCTGCGTGGCCTGGCTGCTCGATCCGCCCTGAGCACGCTGATCGCCGGGCGGGCTGCGCAGCTCTCCTTAACCATATATAATCCCGCTTTTTACTGCCCCGGCAGCGTTGTGGTTGACGAGAGACACCCCCATGCCCCTTTATGACTATCAATGTGCGTCCTGCGATCACCGGATGGAGGTGTTGCAGAAGATCAGCGCCGCACCACTGACCGACTGCCCGGCGTGCCAGGCTCCAGCCCTGAAAAAGCTGCTGTCGGTACCCGGCTTCCGCCTGAGCGGCAACGGCTGGTACGAGACCGATTTCAAGACCGGGGCGAAGAAGAACCTGGCAGGCGGCGACAAGGCCGACTGAGTTGAATTGCAGTGACTGGGTCTTGCAGTATTAGCCCCTTGGGCGGCCAAGACCTCCACCGAATACACGAATCACGAGAAGCGAAACCACCATCATGATGCGCAGCCATTATTGCGGCCAACTGAACGAGAGCCTGGACGGCCAGGAAGTCACCCTTTGCGGCTGGGTCCATCGTCGCCGCGACCACGGCGGGGTGATCTTCCTCGATATCCGTGACCGCGAAGGCATGGCCCAGGTCGTCTTCGACCCGGATCGCGCCGAGACTTTCGCCGCTGCCGACCGCGTGCGCAGCGAGTATGTCGTACAGATCACCGGCAAGGTGCGTCTGCGCCCGGCTGGCGCGGTCAACCCGAACATGGCGTCCGGCGGTATCGAAGTGCTGGGCTATGAGCTCAAGGTGCTCAACGAGGCGGAAACCCCACCCTTCCCGCTGAACGAATATTCCGATGTAGGCGAGGAAACCCGCCTGCGCTACCGCTTCATCGACCTGCGTCGCCCGGAAATGGCCGACAAGCTGCGTCTGCGCTCGCGCATCACCAGCAGCATCCGTCGCTACCTGGACGAGAACGGTTTCCTCGACGTCGAGACGCCGATCCTGACCCGCGCCACACCGGAAGGCGCGCGCGACTACTTGGTCCCGAGCCGTACCCACGCTGGCAGCTTCTTCGCCCTGCCGCAGTCGCCGCAGCTGTTCAAGCAGTTGCTGATGGTCGCCGGCTTCGATCGCTACTACCAGATCGCCAAGTGCTTCCGTGACGAGGACCTGCGTGCCGACCGTCAGCCGGAATTCACCCAGATCGACATCGAGACCAGCTTCCTCGACGAAGCCGAGATCATGGGCCTGACCGAAGGCATGATCCGCAAGCTGTTCAAGGAAGTCCTGGATCTTGAGTTCGGCGAATTCCCGCACATGACCTACGAAGAGGCCATGCGTCGCTACGGTTCCGACAAGCCTGACCTGCGTATTCCGCTGGAACTGGTCGATGTTGCCGACCAGCTCAAGGACGTGGACTTCAAGGTCTTTGCAGGCCCGGCCAACGATCCGAAGTGCCGCGTCACCGCTCTGCGTCTGCCGGGCGGGGCCAGCATGCCGCGCAGCCGCATCGACGAATACACCAAGTTCGTCGGCATCTACGGCGCCAAGGGCCTGGCCTACATCAAGGTCAACGAGCGCGCCAAGGGCGTCGAGGGCCTGCAGTCGCCGATCGTCAAGAACATCCCAGAGGCCAACCTGAACGTGATCCTTGATCGCGTGGGCGCCGTCGACGGTGACATCGTGTTCTTCGGCGCCGACAAGGCCAAGATCGTCAGCGAAGCCTTGGGCGCGCTGCGTATCCGCCTGGGCCACGACTTCGAGCTGCTGACCTGCGAGTGGGCACCGATGTGGGTCGTCGACTTCCCGATGTTCGAAGAAAACGACGATGGTAGCTTCAGCGCGTTGCACCACCCGTTCACCGCGCCCAAGTGCTCGCCTGAAGAGCTCGAGGCCAACCCGGGCGCTGCGCTGTCGCGTGCTTATGACATGGTGCTCAACGGCACTGAGCTCGGTGGCGGCTCGATCCGTATCCACCGTAAGGAAATGCAACAGGCGGTCTTCCGTCTGCTGGGCATCGGTGCCGAAGAGCAGCAGGAGAAGTTCGGCTTCCTGCTCGACGCCCTGAAGTTCGGTGCGCCACCTCATGGTGGCCTGGCCTTCGGCCTGGACCGCCTGGTCATGCTGATGACCGGCGCCCAGTCGATCCGTGAAGTGATCGCGTTCCCGAAAACCCAGAGCGCCGCGTGCGTCATGACCCAGGCTCCAGGTCTGGTGGATGCCAAGGCCCTGCGCGAGCTGCACATCCGTCTGCGTGAGCAGACCAAGGTCGAGTAATCGACCCAGGGCGCTTCCCTGGCGGAAGCGCCCACGCGCTTTGGCGCAGTTTTCTCGCGTTCCGCCCTTCGGGGCGGAACCTGTTTCTGTTTCAAGGATTCGGAGTCGTTATGGCTGGTCATTCCAAGTGGGCAAACATCAAGCACCGCAAAGAGCGCCAGGATGCCAAGAGAGGCAAGATCTTCACCAAGTGGATCCGCGAACTGACTGTCGCTGCCAAGCAGGGTGGGCCTGACCCGGCTTCCAACCCGCGTTTGCGCCTGGCCCTGGACAAGGCCCTGGGTGCCAACATGAGCCGCGACATTATCGACCGCGCCGTGGCGCGTGGTGCGGGCACCAACGAAAGCGACAACGTCGAAGAGCTGAGCTACGAAGGCTACGGTCCTGGTGGCGTGGCGATCATGGTCGAGGCCATGACCGATAACCGCAACCGCACCGCAGCGGCTGTGCGTCATGCATTCACCAAGTGTGGCGGCAACCTCGGTACCGACGGCTCCGTCGCCTATCTGTTCGAGCGCAAGGGGCAGATCAGCTTTGCTCCGGGCCTGGACGAAGACACCCTCATGGAAGCCGCCATGGAAGCGGATGCCGACGATGTGGTCGCCAATGACGACGGCTCCTTCGATGTATTCACTTCGTTCAACAGCTTCTATGCCGTACGTAACGCCTTGGAAGAGGCCGGCTTCAAGGCCGCCGACGCCGAGATCGTGATGCAGCCGACCACCAGCGCCGAGCTGGATCAGGAGGGAGCGGAGAAAGTGCTCAAGCTGATCGACATGCTCGAAGATCTGGACGATGTGCAAAACGTCTACTCCAACGCCGAAATTTCCGACGAGATCATGGAGAAGCTCGGCTAAGGTGTTCGGGCGCCCCCTACCAGCTCTGTAAGCTTGTCAGCGCCTGTACGGGCTTTGTAGGTAAACCCGCTCTCACAGGCATGGCGCCGCAATCGAAACCGGTGCCATGTCTGTGGGGCGGGTTTGCCCGCGAAAGGGCCGATGCAGTTCGCAAACATGCCTCCTTTCAATGACAGGCCCTATGACTCTGATTCTTGGTATCGACCCCGGTTCGCGCATCACAGGTTTCGGTGTGGTGCGTCAGACGGCTCGCGGCTGCGAGTACGTGGCGTCTGGTTGTATTCGCACAGGCAGTGGCGAATTGCACGAGCGGCTGCAGGTCGTGTTCCGTGGGGTGAGTGAGATCATTCGCCAGCACGGGCCGGTGACCATGGGCATCGAGCGGGTATTCATGGCGCGCAACGCCGATTCGGCTCTCAAGCTTGGGCAGGCTCGGGGCGCGGCGATCGTCGCGGCCGCCGAGGCGGGTCTTGAGATTGCCGAATACAGTGCCAGCCAGGTCAAGCAGGCCGTGGCCGGCACCGGTGGCGCCAACAAGGAACAGGTGATGTTGATGGTCATGCACCTGTTGAAGTTGACGCAAAAGCCCCAGGTGGATGCCTCCGACGCCCTGGCCATCGCGCTGTGCCATGCTCACACTCGGTCCAGCCTCATCCCGCATGGATTGGCCACAGCCCGGCGACGCGGTGGACGCTTGCGTCTGTAGCCGCTTCATGCGCTGATACATATTTTGTGTGGGGGGAACAGTCTCCCACTGCATTTGCTGATAGGGTGGACCGGTTTCTGGCCGGCACCCGAAGGAAAGGATCGGAACGTGATTGGACGTTTGCGCGGCACTCTGGCGGAAAAACAGCCGCCGCACCTGATAGTCGATGTCAATGGCCTGGGCTATGAGCTGGAGGTGCCAATGACTACCTTGTACCGGTTGCCGAAAATCGGTGAGCCGGTCACGTTGCACACCCATCTGGTGGTGCGTGAGGATGCCCATCTGCTCTATGGCTTTGCCGAAAAGCGCGAGCGTGAACTGTTTCGCGAGCTCATCCGCCTCAATGGGGTCGGGCCGAAGCTCGCCCTGGCCCTGATGTCGGGCCTTGAAGTCGATGAGTTGGTGCGCTGTGTGCAGGCTCAGGACGCCTCGGCGCTGGTGCGTGTGCCCGGGGTGGGCAAGAAGACCGCCGAACGCCTGCTGGTGGAGCTCAAGGATCGCTTCAAAGCGTGGGAAACCTCTCCTGCAATGTTCACACTTGTCTCTGATGGCCCAATGCCCGTCAGCACTGCCTCCAATGCGGAGGCCGATGCGGTCAGCGCCCTGATTTCCCTGGGCTACAAGCCCCAGGAAGCCAGCAAGGCAGTCGCGGCCATCGAGGGCAAGAGCGGTCTGAGCAGCGAGGAGCTGATTCGCCGTAGCCTTAAAGGAATGATCGCCAAGTGATCGAAACTGACCGACTGATCGCCGCCAATGGCCGCGATCGAGAAGAAATCCAGGATCGCGCTATCCGCCCTCTGAGCCTGGATGAGTACATCGGCCAGCCGGTGGTGCGCGAGCAGATGGCGTTGTTCATCCAGGCGGCGCGCGGTCGCAACGAATCCCTCGACCACACTTTGATTTTCGGCCCGCCGGGCCTGGGCAAGACCACCCTTGCCAACATCATCGCCCAGGAAATGGGCGTGTCGGTCAAGAGTACATCGGGGCCCATCCTCGAGCGTCCAGGTGACCTGGCCGCGATGTTGACCAACCTGGAGCCCCATGACGTGCTGTTCATCGACGAGATCCATCGGCTGTCGCCGGTCGTCGAGGAGGTGCTCTATCCAGCGATGGAGGACTTTCAGCTGGACATCATGATCGGCGAGGGCCCGGCGGCGCGTTCGATCAAGCTCGATCTGCCACCGTTCACTCTGGTCGGCGCTACAACCCGTGCTGGCATGCTGACCAACCCGCTGCGCGACCGCTTCGGCATCGTCCAGCGCCTTGAGTTCTACAGCAACAAGGATCTGGCGACCATCGTCAGCCGCTCGGCCAACATCCTCGGGTTGTCCATCGAGGACCAGGGGGCCTACGAGATCGCCCGTCGTGCCCGCGGCACGCCGCGTATCGCCAACCGCTTGCTGCGACGCGTGCGCGATTATGCCGAGGTTCGTGGCAAAGGACAGATCACCAAGGCCGTGGCGGACATGGCACTGAACCTGCTGGATGTCGACGAGCGTGGCTTCGACCATTCCGATCGCCGTTTGCTGCTGACCATGATCGAGAAGTTCGACGGTGGTCCAGTGGGGGTCGACAACCTGGCCGCGGCGATCAGCGAGGAGCGTCACACCATCGAGGACGTGCTCGAGCCGTACCTGATCCAGCAGGGTTACATCATGCGCACGCCGCGCGGGCGGGTGGTCACTCGGCATGCCTACTTGCATTTTGGCCTGAACATTCCAGGGCGCTTCGCCGAAGGCGGAGAGTTCTCCGATCCCGATGAATGACAGATCGAATCATGGTTTTCGTGGTCCTACCGCTGGCACGCGCTTGGCGCACTGGCAATAAGACATTATCCATGCAAAAACAGTTGCCGGGGCGGATTGGCAAGCTGAGGAGTAAGCACTAGAGTATGCGCGCGCAAAATGGCCTGGAACCGTTCGCTCACCGCTGTCGCGTCTATTACGAGGACACCGACGCCGGTGGCGTGGTGTATTACGTCAACTATTTGAAATTCATGGAGCGGGCGCGTACCGAGCGGCTGCGGCACCTGGGGTTTTCCCAGTCCGAGCTTGCCGGCCAGAACCTGTTGTTCGTAGTTCACTCCAGCGAAGCGCGTTACCACGCGCCGGCGCGGTTGGACGACGAATTGCGGGTGACCGCGCAAGTGCTTGAATTGAACCGCGCCAGCCTGCGCTTCGTGCAGCAGGTCTGGCGGGAAAAGGATGAAACACTGCTCTGCGAAGGGCAGTTCCTGGTGGCCGCCGTGCGCGCCGACACTTTCAAACCCCGGGCCATTCCCCCAGAACTGCGCGACGCCTTCCTGGCGGACGGCACGGGTACTCAATCGAATGCAGGAGAATAAGCGTGGAAGCTAACGTCGTCGACCATACCTCCATGTGGAGTCTGGTCAGCAATGCCAGTGTAGTGGTACAGCTGGTCATGCTGACCCTGGTGGCCGCTTCGGTCACTTCATGGATCATGATCTTCCAGCGCAGCACCATGCTGCGCGCCGGTCGTCGTGCGCTCGATGCCTTCGAGGAGCGCTTCTGGTCGGGTATCGACCTGTCCAAGCTGTATCGTCAGGCAGGCAGCAATCCGGACCCGGACTCGGGCGTGGAGCAGGTGTTCCGTGCCGGCTTCAAAGAGTTCTCGCGCCTGCGCCAGCAGCCGGGTGTCGACCCGGATGCGGTCATGGAGGGCGTCGGGCGTGCCATGCGCGTGGCCATCTCCCGTGAGGAAGAAAAGCTCGAGCAGAGCTTGCCGTTCCTTGCCACTGTCGGCTCCACCAGCCCGTACATCGGCCTGTTCGGAACCGTCTGGGGCATCATGAACTCCTTCCGCGGTTTGGCTTCGGCTCAGCAGGCGACCCTGGCCACAGTGGCTCCGGGCATCGCCGAGGCACTGATCGCCACTGCGATCGGTCTGTTCGCCGCGATCCCGGCGGTCATTGCCTACAACCGTTTCTCCGCCCGCAGCGAAGTGCTGATCGGTCGTTACTACACGTTCGCCGACGAGTTCCAGGCAATCCTGCACCGCAAAGTGCACACCAGCGAAGAGTAATCAGGTAGAAGCCCATGGCCCGAGTTCGCCACAAACGCAAGCCGGTCGCCGAGATGAACGTGGTGCCCTACATCGACGTGATGCTGGTGCTGCTGGTCATCTTCATGGTGACTGCCCCCATGCTCAACCAGGGCGTGAAGGTCGACCTGCCCAAGGTTTCCAGCGAAGCCTTGCCCCAGGACAACAACGTTCAGATCCTGACCATCTCGATCAAGGCCGACAAAACCTACTACTGGAACCTCGGCAGCGAAGTCGATACCGACAAGCAGATGGACAAGGCCATGACCTTGCCCGAAATGACCAGCGCGGTGACCAAGATCATCGCCGCCGGTCGCGACCAGGGCAAGCAGACCCAGGTCTTCATTCGTGGCGACAAGGCCGTCGACTACGGCGCGGTCATGGGTGCCATGGGCGGGTTGCAGAAGGCCGGTGTCGGTAACGTTGGCCTGATTACCGAGGCGCCCTGATGCAACAGCGAGAGCCATCCGCCTCGGAAAGCTACTTCTGGCCCACTGTCTGGGCCATTGGTCTGCACGTTCTGGTGTTCGCGATGCTGTTCGTCAGCTTCGCCATGACGCCTGAGCTGCCGCCGTCCAAGCCGATCGTCCAGGCTACGCTCTATCAGCTCAAATCCAAGAGTCAGGCGACCACCCAGACCAATCAGAAGATTGCCGGGGAAGCGAAGAAAACCGCTTCGCGCCAGACTGAGGTCGAGCAACTGGAGCAGAAGAAGGTCGAGCAGGAAGCTGTGAAGGCCGCGGAACAAAAGAAAGCTGACGCCGCTCAAAAGGCCGAAGAGGCCCGTGAAGCCGCCGAGGCGAAGAAGGCCGAGGAGGCTGCCAAAGCCGCTGAAGCCAAGAAGGCTGCCGAGGCCAAGAAAGCCGAGGAGGCGAAGAAGGCCGCTGAGAAGCAGCAGGCTGATATCGCCAAGAAGAAGGCCGAGGAAGAGGCCAAGAAGAAAGCCGAGGAAGAAGCCAAGAAACAGGCTGCCGAGGAGGCTAAAAAGAAAGCCGCCGAAGAGGCCAAGAAGAAAGCAGCCGAGGATGCCAAGAAGAAAGCGGCGGCCGAGGAAGCGAAGAAGAAGGCAGCCGAAGACGCCAAGAAGAAGGCGGCTGCGGATGCCCAGAAGAAAAAGGCGCAGGAAGCGGCCCGCAAGGCGGCAGAGGACAAGAAAGCTCAGGCCCTGGCCGAGCTGCTGTCCGATACCACCGAGCGGCAGCAGGCCCTGGCCGATGAGCGTGGCGATGAAGTGGCCGGCGATTTCGACGACCTGATTCGCTTGCGAGCAGCCGAAGGGTGGGCGCGTCCGCCGTCCGCACGCAGGGGCATGACGGTAGTCCTGCAGATCAACATGCTGCCCGATGGCACCATCACCAACGTCAGCGTGGCGCGCTCCAGTGGCGACGGTCCATTCGACAGCTCGGCGGTGGCAGCGGTGAAGAACATTGGTCGTCTGACCGAGATGCAGGGCTTGAAGCCGAACGAGTTCAATCCGTACCGTTCATTCAAGATGACATTTACACCTGAGGATCTAGCGTTGTGATTAAACGTCTGAAAGGACTGCTGGTCATGCTCTGCTGCGTGGCAGGTATGGCCGTGGCAGAGGAAAAGAACATCCTGGTCACCAGCGGCAGCGATCGGGCGACTCCGATCGCGGTAGTGCCGTTCGGTTTGCAGGGTGGCAGCGTGTTGCCCGAGGACATGGCCGAGATCATTGGCAATGACCTGCGCAACTCCGGCTACTACTCGCCCATTCCACGGCAGAACATGATCAGCCAGCCGACCCAGGCCAGCGAAGTCATCTTCCGTGACTGGAAAGCCCTGGGGGCCCAATACGTGATGGTTGGCAGCATCGTGCCGTCCGGCGGTCGCCTGCAGGTGCAGTACGCCCTGTTCAACGTCGCCACCGAACAGCAGGTGCTGACCGGCAGCGTTGCTGGTGGCGTCGACCAGCTGCGCGACATGTCGCACTACATCGCCGACCAGTCGTTCGAGAAGCTCACCGGCATCAAGGGTGCATTCTCCACCCGCATGTTGTACGTGACTGCCGAGCGCTTCTCCGCCAACAACACCCGTTACACCTTGCAGCGTTCGGACTATGACGGTGCCCGCGCCGTTACTTTGCTGCAATCGCGTGAGCCGATCCTGTCGCCGCGTTTCGCACCGGACGGCAAGCGTATTGCCTATGTCTCGTTCGAACAGAAGCGTCCGCGCATCTTCGTTCAGCACATCGATACCGGGCGTCGTGAGCAGATCACCAACTTCGAAGGCCTCAACGGCGCTCCGGCCTGGTCGCCAGATGGTTCGCGCCTTGCCTTCGTGTTGTCCAAGGACGGCAACCCGGACATCTACGTGATGAACATGGGCTCGCGCCAGATCAGCCGTGTAACTGCAGGCCCAGGCATCAACACCGAGCCGTTCTGGGGCAAGGATGGCAATACCCTGTACTTCACCTCCGACCGTGGCGGCAAGCCGCAGGTCTACAAGACATCGGTCAGTGGCGGTGGCGCCGAGCGTGTCACGTTCGTGGGTAACTACAATGCCAACCCGAAACTGTCGGCGGACGAAAAGACCCTGGTGATGATCCATCGCCAACAGGGCTTCACCAACTTCAAAGTGGCTGCCCAGGACTTGCAGCGCGGAAGTGTAAAGATTCTGTCGGACACCAGTCTTGATGAGTCTCCCACTGTTGCGCCAAACGGCACCATGCTAATCTACGCCACCCGCCAGCAGGGCCGGGGAGTCTTGATGCTCGTCTCTCTCAATGGACGCGTGAGGCTCCCGCTTCCTACCGCTCAAGGCGAAGTCAGAGAACCGTCCTGGTCCCCTTACCTGAACTGATGCGGCGTAATACTTTTGCTTAACACACTGGGGTTTCATTAGGAGTTTCACGATGGAAATGCTGAAGTTTGGTAAATTCGCTGCGCTGGCTCTGGCCATGGCCGTGGCTGTAGGTTGCTCCTCCAAGGGCGGTGACAACGCTGGCGAAGGCGCCGCTGTTGATCCTAACGCTGGCTACGGTGCCAACACTGGCGCTGTTGACGGCAGCCTGAGCGAAGAAGCCGCCCTGCGCGCAATCACCACCTTCTACTTCGAATACGACAGCTCGGACCTGAAGCCAGAAGCCATGCGCGCTCTGGACGTTCACGCCAAGGACCTGAAAGCCAATGGCAACCGTGTTGTTCTGGAAGGCCACACCGACGAGCGCGGTACTCGCGAGTACAACATGGCTCTGGGCGAGCGTCGTGCCAAGGCCGTTCAACGCTACCTGGTTCTGCAGGGCGTTTCCCCTGCTCAGCTGGAACTGGTTTCCTACGGCGAAGAGCGTCCAGTTGCCACCGGCAACGACGAGCAGTCCTGGGCTCAGAACCGTCGCGTAGAACTGCGTAAGTAAGTTCTTATGCGTATGTGCCGTCGTGCTGTAACCGTCCTCGCGCTCAGCCTGCCGCTCGCGGCTTGGGCTGAGGTTCCTGTAGTAGATGACAACGCAAGTGGCTATCCGCCTGCGGGTTATGGCACGAGCGGCGCCTATGCCGGGGCAGGGGCTTCGGCCCCTGCTTCTGCACAGGGCCAGCTGTTCATGCAGCTGCAACAGATGCAGGATCAGATTTCCCGCCAGCAAGGCATCATCGAAGAGCTGCAGAACGATGTCGCCCGCATGAAGCAGGAGAACCTGGAGCGTTACCAGGATCTGGACCGCCGCATCAACAGCGGTGTCGCACCTGCCGCGACTCCCGAGAATTCTTCCACCGGTGGCGCCTCCAATGCCGCCACCGGTGCCGCTGCTGGCGCCGCGGCCCAACAACCGGCCGCCAGCAGCGAACCAGGTGATCCGGCTAAAGAGAAGCTCTATTACGATGCAGCTTTCGACCTGATCAAGCAGAAGGATTTCGACAAGGCCAGCCAGGCCTTCGGCGCCTTCTTGCGCAAGTACCCAAATAGCCAGTACGCCGGCAATGCCCAATATTGGCTGGGTGAGGTGAACCTGGCCAAGGGCGACCTGCAAGGTGCCAGCCAGGCTTTCGCCAAAGTCGGCCAGCTGTACCCCAAACACAGCAAAGTGCCTGACTCGCTGTACAAGCTGGCAGATGTCGAGCGCCGTATGGGGCACACCGACAAGGTCAAGGGCATCCTTCAGCAGGTCATCACCCAGTATCCCGGCACATCTGCCGCACAACTGGCTCAGCGTGACCTGCAAAAGCTCTGAATATCGCCATTCGAAAGAAACCCGCGCTTGTCGCGGGTTTTTTCGTTAGAGGGATGGTGCACAAACTCCTTGCCGGATTACGGCGCAGGCCGCATCCTGCGGGCCTTGCAGCCCTGGGTTGACCGGGGCACAACAGCCGTTTAGAGGGCCATTTCACCGGGGCGCATGACCGGTGCACGTGACCCACTGCCAGGAGTTGCGCCATGTCGGATCATCTGATGAAGCGAGACGGGCGGTTCATCTACCGCCGCCGCTTCCCTGTCGAAGTTGCCAGCATTGTGGGCCGTACCGAGTTCCGAAAGGCGCTTGGCACCAGCGACCGCAAGGAAGCGCTACAGCTTGCCCGTGTGGTGTCGGTTGACTTCGACCGTACCTGCGCCGAAGCCCTGGCAGGGAGCGCCTGCGGTGGCGGTACAGGGGCGATGCAGGCCCTTGGCGGGGATGTCCCAGCGGTAACGGCAGAGCGCATCCTAGAGCGTCTGCGGGCCGTTGTAGACGATGCTACCCGGTCGGCTGTCGAAGCCCTTGAACCGAGCCAGCGGCAGGCCCCGACCTGGGCGGCAGAGCTTGAATGGCGCAAGGCCGCACTACAGGCGATTGCCGACGGGAAGCATCCCGGCGCGGCTGACTACAGCCCGATGGAGGCATTGGCCGCCCTGCGCGCCCTGGAGGCCCTGGAGAGGGGCGAGGTGCCCACGCTAGGGCAGCCCTCAACGCCTGAGCCAGCTAACGCTGTGCCTTCTATTGCGCCTGTTCCAGAGCACTCTGTACCTGCAATCCCTGCTCAACGGGCGCGGCATGGGCAGACCACCGCCGCCGAGTTTCAGCGGACCTTGGATAAGTACCTGGCCCAGGCTACACCCCGACGTGGACAGCAGGTGCAGACGCTGTGCCGGGACGCCCTACGTTGGCCAGCCACCCCAGCGGAGCAGGTCCAAAGCATTCTCGACTATGGCCAACGGCGCCTTGAGCAGGGCATGAAAGCGTCGTCACTCAATACCAGCACCAATGCCATTCTGGCCGTACTTCGCTGCATGCCTGGGTGGGAGGGGATCAAGCTGCCGAAGCTCGATGCCACAGCCAAGACGATTCGTTCCGGTGCTGGCGCCAGGAAGGAGGCCCGCCAGCCGATCCCCGTTGCAATGCTCAAGGCTTGTATCCAGAACATGCAGGACACGGCACCCGAGGTGGACTGTGCGGCGTTGCTCATCCTGGCCCGGTACGGCTTGCGCCCGTCTGAACTACTGCGGGAGGGACCGGAGGCATTGACGGTGCGGGAGGACATCATGGGCGGTAAGGAACTGGTGTTCCAGGCAGGGTTATCCGGTAGGAAGACTGATGCCAGCCGCCGTGACCTCCCGGTGCATGCCGATGACGCCCGGCTGTTCCGGCTGGTGCTGGCCGAAAGGGGAGAGGCTGCCGACCTGGGCCGTAGGACTGAGCAACGTGTCCGTCGATTGCATGACCTGTTGGGGCGTCGCCTGCCTGCCGGTTACACGTTGTATGGCGTTCGGCATACAGTGGCTGACCTGATGCGGCATGCCGGTGCCTCTGAGCATGAAGCCGGGGCAATCCTTGGGCACGTTGGTAAACAGAGCATGACCAGCATCTATGGTGGCAAGTCTGCGTTGAAGGCCCAGCGGGAGCTATTGGACAAGGTGCGCCAGTTGCTCGAAAGCCCAGCGGCCTAAATTTGTTGTAGTCGTGCGAGGGGAGGGTCTGACCCGATCAAGGCCAGAATCCCCCCGTGGGGTGCCAGTCAGGTCCCCACGGATTGATTGCGGTTAGCCTTCGTTTGCTACAAGGCTGTAGTCACAGGTCGAGCATCGGCGAACGGTGAGGGCGCCAACCTCCGCCACGCTGTGAAGTGTTTGCTTGGTGCAGTTCGGGCATTTCTGTCCCTTACCTTGGCCAGGCTCCACGACGTGATTCCATCCCCAGCCAGTTGCATGGCACTGAGTGCACTGCTTGACAGCGCCGTTGTTGTAATAGGTCTTCTGGGAGCACGAGGGACAGACTGAGCCAGGCATAATTCGGTTCCATGAGTGGTGGCTAAGGGCCGCTACTCTACATCACATTTGTTGCGCTCAAAAGGAATTGAAGTGTGGCGTTACGGGTATGCCTCAAGCGCTACCGTTCATCAATCAAGTGCTGGTGTAGCGATATTGTTGTTTGACGTATCTAAACGCTACACATATAGTCGCTACATCCAAACCGCTACAGGGCGACTATCATGATGATCCGTGCTTACCTCCGTGCCTCTACTGCCGAGCAGGACGCCAGCCGCGCTAAGGAACAGTTGCGAGATTTCGCCCAGCAGCATGGCCACCGCGTTGCTGGTTACTATGTAGAGAACGAATCCGGCGCCACGTTGCAGCGCCCGGAGCTGTTCCGCTTGTTAGCAGATAGCGAGCCTGGCGACATTTTGCTGGTCGAGCAGGTAGACCGATTGGCGCGATTGAATGAGGCTGACTGGTCAGCTCTGCGGGCCACTCTCCAGGCGAAAGGCGTACTTGTTGTTGCCCTTGACCTGCCGACCTCACATCAAGCAATGCTCCAGGCGAAAGCTGGTGACGACTTCACAGGTCGTATGCTGGCGGCTATCAATACGATGCTGCTGGATATGCTGGCGGCAGTCGCCAGAAAGGATTATGAGGACCGGCGCCGTCGGCAGGCGCAGGGCATCGAGAAAGCAAAGTCGGCTGGTGCTTATAAGGGGCGCCAGGTGGATGCCGATCTGCACCGCCGAATCGCGCAGTTATTGGAGGACGGCAAGTCGGTGCGCGGTATCGCTGACCTGCTCGACTGCTCGACCAATACCGTCCAGCGGGTCAAGCGGGAGCGCACAGCCAACGCCTGAGGCAGCCTCGCCGGTGTTACCACAGCGCCTGGGCATATCCGCCTGGGCGTTTTCGTTTCTAGGCCCTGGGAGCGGCTGTAGCGCCAGTTGTCGCGGTGCTGCACTCCCGGCCTGTTTTGTGCTGGCTCCGCGCCTGGCGGCACTCCCTATCAAGTTTTATTATTTGATAGATATCGTAAATGTTCCATACACCAGAGATAGTTAGACACCTGTCAATCTATCTCGACCGGTGCTGTACGTTACACCTACGTGATTCGCGGCGACCTGGGACCCTTCCGGGTCGCTGCGCTTTTTACTTCTGCACCGAAATTCGTCGTTGTCCGTCCGGCTGTGCAACGGCCAGGGCATACGAACCCACCTTTGGCGATATCTGAGATACCGAGCGGCACTCGTCGTGTTCTTGGATAGGTTCGATAGCAACGCACCTGCACACCACGCCGCTCTTGGCGTTTCCCTTTTCTTTTAGCGTGATCTGCATCCTGATAAGGAGGACTCACCGTGTCCGATCTGTATAAGCGGCGAGGCCGCAAGCCCTTGGCCGCTGCCCGTATCGTCGAGGTAATGCGGCGTTTGGCAACCCAAAATGCACCGGTTACCACCGCTGTGCTGCGCAAGCATCTGCCCGACCTTCCAGCGTCAAGTCTGCTCCGTGCTGTGCAGTGGCTGCGCGATGAGGCTGGTCTTCTGGTCCGCAACATCAACGGCACCAACGTGCGCGAATATCTGCTTGGCACGCAGCATCGCACCTGGGCGATCAACCTATCGCCTGAGCAAGTACGCCAGTCCGCACGTGCCGAAACCACCCTGCTGATCGTTCTTCAAGATGCAGAGCGAGGCAAGCCCTGATGGCACGTAGAAAGAAGATTGACCTCGACAGGCTGGGTCTTGAGCTGCTCGCCGAGACGATTGAAGGCACCAAGAAGCGGTACGCAGATGCTAAGGCTGAGGGGTACCCAGTGGACGCTGCCACGATCTCGGCGAGTGTGTCGTTGTTGAAGCTGATCGAGGCGACAAAGGCGGCTCGGGAGATTGATACCGCCGCAGAACTGGAGCGCCTCCGCGAGCAGTTCAAGCGTCCGCCAGCCAGCCGACCGGCAGGTCCTGCATCAGCGATCCAGAATGAACCCGCCGACCGAGCCGCCTTGCTCGCAGAGTACGGCATTACCGATCCCACTACTTAACCGATGGCCTGGCGCCTTCGACCGGAGGAACCATGACAACGAACTTGGAAGAGTTGAAACAACGCGGCCAGGCTGGCGCTGAGGTGGGCCAGCCAGATGAGCGGCCACCCTTCGACCGTGCAGCCGCACTACGGCGGGTAATCAAAGAGAACCCCTACATCAAGGGCGCGGAGGCGACGCTGCTGGTCGCCAAGATGGAGGCCGCCCACAACCGCACTGCAGTAGGTTCGGCCACAGCCCAAAGCATTGTCCGGCACTACATGGGGAAGACCCAGGCCCAGCGAAGAGAGATGGCGAAGGAGCTGCGGGCTATCGGTTACCGTGGCCGCTACGCCTCGGCAGGGGAAGTGCTGGACCTGATGACGGAAGCACACAACCGGGCGCTTGATGATGTGCGCCCGTCCGCCCGCGCCATCCTGCGCCAGCAGGTCGGGGAGGATGACGCCCCACGGCTAGCCACAACCAAGAGCCGCTACATCAAGAGTGCCATGCAGAAGCTGGCCGACCACCCCACCGCCCGACTCATGGAGGCCGAAGGAATGCGCACAGCACGCGACGTAAGTGAAATCTGCAAGTCCTCCCTGGCCGGTGGGGTGGCTGCGCTGTATCAGCGTGCCGACGTTGCCAAGCGCCTTGCTGGGCTCACCGATACCCAGGCAGAACAAGCCCGTGAGATTGCCGCTTTGAAGGCCCGTCTGGTTGCCCTGGAGACGCGCCAGGATGTTGCCGAGTCCGGTGAGCACTGGCACGACGTGGCCAAGCGCATGCGTTCTGAGGGCGCTACGTACGGCTCTATTGCCAAGGCTACCGGGCAAGGGCGTAGCGCAGTGTCTAACTACCTGCTGCGTAATGCATGAGCAATCATAAAGCTACGAAGTAGCTATAGAAATCGAACCAGTTTTGGCTGTACACGCGTGTACACCTGCCGTGTACAGCGAGCCAGTTCACTAGGGCCTGCCACAGGCCCAGGCTGCGCGCTCCAGCGCACCCACCAAGAGCCTACCCCACCGCCCAGCCGATGAGCCAAAGACGCTCAGACGAAGCCGTGGGCGGCATTCAAGGAGAACACCATGACCACCCGCTATACCCGGATTGTGAAGGAAGATCCCACCGCCAGTATGACCCTCGACCACAAGGCTTTGGCCGTCGTCCTGAGCATGATGACCCGCGACAAGGTGCGCGGCATCTCGCTGACTAAACGCCTGACCTGGGTGGCCCACGTTCAGCGCAACGGCGTGCTGCATCAAAAGGAGTTCCCGTTCGGGGAGAAGGCCCAGGCGATTGCCTGGTTGCTGTGCACACGCGCCCAGCTTCAAGCCGAGGGCAACGACATCAACCAGCGCGGCAGATGGAAGCGCTCGCCAGCGGTGGCCGCATGATCCACCAACTGATCCAGATGATCCAATCGGTGCAGGAAACGCCCGAGGCAGAAGCCGCCAGGGCAACGGCCCAGGCCCGGCGGCAACGTGGCCTGACCGAAGCCGACTTGGCGAGCCTGTCGATGTCGGCCTACCAGTTGAGGCAAGCCCGCGAAGCTGCGCTGGCCAGCCAGTCCGCGCAATCGGCCCCAGCCAGTGCATCTGTCGAACAGTTCACCCTTGAAGTTGTGGCTGGCGGCGAGTGGTTGCAGCGTTGCCGCCAGCGCCCAGGCTCCTCGCTCGGCATTAACACCTGACCTGCTGCATTAGCGCCCTCGATTCAAACCACGTAGACGAACACGTACCGGAGACCACAAATGACCAAGACCAACAAGCCAGTAATCAACGCAACCGTATCCCCGCGCACCCAAGCCCTGCTTGGCGCCCTCCGCACCGCCATTACCCTGGACCGCCTCGACGTGCCGGAGCTGACCGCGCCTGCTGTCCCCAGCAACTATGCCGACGTGAAGGCCGGGCTGAGCCGTATGGCAGAGCGCTTCATTGACCCGGCCCGAGCCGAAGGCAAGCGCACTGGCGCAGATGACGTAGCCCGCGAGCTGGGCGCTGTGCTCGCCCAGGCTGCCCGTTCCGGCATGCCGCTGGCTGACCTGCCCGCCGCCCTGGACTATGATGCCGCCATGGTGCAGTACCGTGGTCAGCAGGCCCATTACCTTAAATCCAGTGATGCCCACGCCGCCCTCCTGGCTGAGTCTGTCCAGACCTGGCTAGCTGATCTGCTGGCGGTGCTGAGCGTCCGTGGTGTGCTTGGCGCTGACGTGGTGCAGGATGCCGCTGCCGCTGGTAACAAGACCATGGCCGCGACCGCCCTGGACCTTGTAGCCCGCGAGAAACTGAACACCGCTGGTGCTGCCGACCTGCCTGTCATGGCTGCCGGTCGTGGCCTGATGGTACTTCTTGCCGCTGGCGTTGATCCCGCTGAACTGGTGCTGCATGACCTTGAGGTGCTGGTGGCGCTGGCGGGTAACGAGATCATCCCGGCCACCTTGCCGGGTGCTGGCCTGTCCGCTGCTGACTTGTCGTTCCGCGCCGGTACTTCGCTGGTGAAGGTGAGCACCCGTGGCGCCGTCCTCTACCGCGAAGCTGAAACCCAAGGTGGCCGTGTCGTCCTGCCCCACAGCGTGCTGGTGGCGGTCAGCCAAACTGCGCTGGAGCAGTTGCAGGCGGAAGTGGGCGAGCGCCTGGCCCGTACTCCTCACCGTTTCCAGGAGGCGGCAGTAGGCAACAGTTCGCTGGACCGTAGCCGTCGTGTCGTGCACGGTGGTGGCCTCGGCGGCTTCGCGGCAACTATTGGCTAAATAATGGATGGCCCGCCTAGTGCGGGCTAAAGGCCATGCTCGATATCACGCATAAACTCCGATTCCGGTGATAAGGCGCCCATCAGAGCCATACGGGCCGCAGGGCCGATAGCCTTCCTGCCAAACAACCCCGCACGCTTAGGGGTTGCGTAATCCTTCATCTGTGCCCAGAACGCAATCCGTTTGTTTGCATGCTCCCACACCTGCTGCGCTTGGGGTGTAGTTGCTCCGTCATGGTTAAGGGCGTCGTTGTAGATGCCGACCACCAAGCGCAGGTCATTCAGATACTGTTCCTGCTGGTCTGAGCTTTGGAGGCGGAGCGTCGCTGCAACATACTGGGGATCAAACTCCAGGCCGGTGGCCTTGCGCAAATCTTCAAAGAACAAAGGTTCGTCCATGGCAAGCCGCTCATAAGGAATGGTCTGCGCAACGCTAGTCGAGGCGCTTAGAAACCGCCATATCAAAATAGTGGCATGCTCGATAAGGTTGCGGTGCCAGAGCGGGGCACAAGCCCTGTGCACCGGACGTGCCGCGACGAGCCGACAAACGGCTCAAGCCCAGTAAATTCAAGGCTTCTGGACTAATTGCCCGGTTCTTCGTTAGAATCTTGGCCCTTTTTTCGTAAACACGCTGGTGCGGATAACGCTATGTCGAGTCCGCGACAGTGCCTGACGGAGGCGGACAGCCTGTTTAGCTGTCACGCCCGTGGCGATCATGCAAGACACATTACGCATCACCGAAGTCTTTTACTCCTTGCAGGGTGAAACACGGACGGCTGGGCTGCCCACCGTATTCGTGCGCCTTACAGGCTGCCCCCTGCGCTGTCAGTATTGCGACAGTGCCTACGCGTTCAGCGGCGGCACCGTACGTACCCTCGACGACATTCTCGAGCAAGTGGCGGGATTCCGGCCGCGCTATGTCTGCGTGACCGGTGGCGAGCCCTTGGCCCAGCCCAATGCGTTGCCCTTGCTCCAGCGCCTCTGCGACGCCGGCTACGAAGTCTCTTTGGAAACCAGTGGTGCCCTGGACATCGCCCAGGTCGATCGACGGGTCAGCCGCGTGGTCGATTTGAAGACCCCGGGCTCGGAGGAGTCGCACCGCAACCTCTACGAGAATATCGAGCACCTGACCCGTAACGATCAGGTCAAGTTCGTCATTTGCTCGCGCGAGGACTATGACTGGGCGGTCTCCAAGCTGATTCAGTACAACCTGGCGCAGCGTGCGGGTGAAGTACTGTTTTCACCCAGCCACCACCAGGTGAGTGCCACCGACCTGGCGGACTGGATCGTCGCCGACAACCTGCCCGTACGCTTCCAGTTGCAGTTGCACAAACTGCTGTGGAACGACGAACCGGGACGCTGAAACGAGGAGTATCAATATGACTGATAAACGCGCGGTAATTCTACTTTCCGGTGGTCTGGACTCGGCCACCGTGGTCGCCATGGCCAAGGCTGAAGGCTATAGCTGCTACACCATGAGTTTCGACTACGGTCAGCGTCACCGTGCCGAGCTCAACGCTGCAGCGCGTGTTGCCCGAGACCTGGGCGTGGTCGAGCACAAGGTAATCGGTCTGAACCTCAACGGCATTGGTGGCTCAGCCTTGACCGACACCAGTATCGATGTGCCAGAGACACCTGGCGAAGGTATCCCGGTCACGTATGTGCCTGCGCGTAATACCGTATTCCTGTCCCTGGCACTGGGATGGGCCGAGGTGCTGGGCGCCCGTGACATCTTCATTGGTGTCAACGCCGTGGATTACTCGGGGTATCCCGACTGCCGTCCAGAGTTCGTGGAGGCCTTCGAACGCATGGCCAACTTTGCCACCAAGGCCGGTGTGGAAGGGCAGGGCTTCCGTATCCAGGCGCCTTTGCAGAATCTGAGCAAGGCCCAGATCGTCCAGGCTGGTATTGCCCGTGGCGTGGATTACAGCTTGACCGTCTCGTGCTACCAAGCGGACGACGAGGGGCGCGCCTGCGGCAAGTGCGACAGTTGCCGTTTGCGGGCCGATGGCTTCGCGGCAGCCGGTGTGGCGGATCCTACCCGCTATTTTTTTTGAAAAAATTGCCGATGAGGTGTTGATTTCCCGTTAGAAATCAGTATTATACGCGCCATCCAACGGGTCGTTAGCTCAGTTGGTAGAGCAGTTGGCTTTTAACCAATTGGTCGTAGGTTCGAATCCTACACGACCCACCATATTCACAGCGGTAATGCAGGTACTAGGGGGAAGGCTACTCGCAGCCAGTCTAGTCTTGCTGCCCCTGGAGCGACCCTTAGGCTCGCTTCGATGTGATTTCAGTATGGAATAGCCCGCGACCATCTAGGTTTGCGGGCTTTTTCGTTCTTGTCAGTCAGTCAGATTCCTGACTGTTCTCCTCTTTGATGCATGACGATCTATCTGAGAAATTCCAAGCGAAACTGAATCGCCTCTGGTTTCGTAGACACCTCCAAGCCTCATAATGAGGCCCAAATAGGAGGTGCCATGAGTCGTCAGCGTTACCCTGAAGAATTCAAGATCGAAGCGGTCAAACAAGTGACCGAGAAAGGCAAGCCTGTCGCCGATGTTGCCCAGCGTCTGGGCATGTCCGTTCACAGTCTCTACGCTTGGATCAAGCTCTACAGCAAACCCCAAGATCAGCGTCAGCAAGACGATGACCAGCAAGCCGAACTGCGCAAGCTGCGTGCTGAACTCAAGCGCGTGACGGAAGAGCGAGACATCTTAAAGAAGGCCGCCGCGTACTTTGCCAAGGAGTGCGGCTGAAGTACGCCTTCATCAAGAAGCACTCGACGGATTACCCGGTGCGGCGCCTTTGCCAAACCCTCAAGGTGCACCCCAGCGGCTACTACGCTTGGTTGGCCGAGCCTCAATCTGCCCGAGCAAAGGAAGATCAACGCCTGCTTGGCTTGATCAAGCATGCCTGGTTAGAAAGCGGAGGAGTGTATGGCTATCGCAAGATTCACGATGACCTGCGAGAGCTGGGAGAGATCTGTGGGCGAAATCGAGTCGGACGTTTGATGCAGGCAGAGGGGCTGCGTTCACAAACGGGTTATCGACGGCGCCCAGGGTTTTATGGCGGAAAGCCAACCGTCGCCTCGCCTAACCACCTTGCGCGGCAGTTCAAGGTCAGTGAGCCGAACAAGGTCTGGGTGACAGACATCACTTACATCCGCACCTATGAAGGATGGCTATACCTGGCAGTAGTGCTGGATCTGTTTTCTCGCCAAGTGATTGGCTGGTCAATGAAGCCCAGGATGGGCAGCGACCTGGCGATCGACGCGATGTTGATGGCCGTGTGGCGCCGCAAGCCACAGCAGCAAGTGATGATTCATTCAGATCAGGGCAGTCAATTCAGTAGCTCAGATTGGCAAAGCTTCTTGAAGGCAAACAACGTGATTAGCAGCATGAGTCGGCGAGGAAACTGCCATGATAACGCCGTAGCCGAGAGCTTTTTCCAGCTTTTGAAGCGGGAGCGAATCCGACGAAAGATCTACGCAACGCGTGACGAAGCCCGAAGTGATATTTTCGATTACATCGAGATGTTCTATAACCCAAAACGTCGACACAGCAGTGCTATGCAGCTGTCGCCAGTAGAGTATGAGAAACGCTATTTTCTGAGCTTGGAGAGTGTCTAGGAAAGCAGGGGCGATTCACAGCTCGGCGGTGGCGGTTTCGCGCACGCGTAGCATGAAGAGGTTGTTGAAGTTACCGATCACTTGGCTGGCTTTTCAGAGGACTATCAAAATGAGTGTTGATGATTAGCTATTTTGCGCCAAGCATTTTGTTATATAGCCTTCCAGAAATTAAACCTAATGACAGCCTGCCTCAGGTTGTCTCGCCGCCCCGTGGTGGTTCGATCGAAGTCTCCTATACTCAGATCCAATCGCTCTGACCCCTGCGCCGAGGGCCTCTGGATGAATGTGATCGACTACTTTGATCGCGCCCGAATCATCAACATCCCTTCTCGAAATGATCGCCGCATGGAAACCATGCAAGAGTTCGCCCGTCACGGTTTCAGTATCGATTTTGAAAAAATAGGCTTTTTCGACGCGGTTACACCCAGCGAGGGGGAGGGCTTCCCAAGTGCTGGGGCGAGGGGGTGCTTTCTGAGCCATCTCGGGATATTGGAAGACGCCATCCGATCAAAAGTGAACAACATCCTCATTCTGGAGGACGATATCCAGTTTTCCAGACGCATCGCCCAGTACGGCAAACAAGCGATCGAGTCCCTGCAGGGGATGGAGTGGGACATCGTCTACTTCGGGCATCCGTTCGAGGAGGAAGCCAATGTGCCGGGCTGGCAGGTGGTCGATCGTCCCATCCACCTGTCCCACTTTTATGCAGTGAACGGCCGATGCATCGAACGGTTGAGGGATTTTTTGTTCCAGATCCTGCAACGGCCGCCGGGTCACCCCGACGGCGGGCCTATGCATTACGACGCAGCCCTCAACACGTTGATCCACACGAACAAGGATCTACGGGCGTTCTATTTCACCCGGAACCTTGGCTATCAACGTCCTTCGCGCACCGATCTGCATGAGCTGTCCTTCCTGGATAGAAGTCGGCTCTTGCGTCCGGTGATGAACAATCTGCGCAGGTTCAAGGCAACCCTGCTCAGAAAAACGCGTTAGTCAGCTGGCGAAACGCGCTCGGTTTCATTTGTTCAGGCGTCGGGCATCGAAGGCATCGATGGCCTGGTAGGTGGTATAGGTCGCCTGGGCGGCCACGAGGCCAGCGAGGCCGAAGGTGCGGGTCAGGCCGAACTGCCCGAAGCCCTCTGGCATAGGAAGCCTGCGCGCAATGGCATCGGCGAGTACTTCGCCGGCAACCGTGGTTGGCGCCATGCCGTGGCCACCGAAGCCGACCGCGTGCCAGATGCCATTGTCATCCTGGCCGATCTGGGCCATCTGGTGGCGCCCGTAGCTCATCAGGCCGCCCCAGGAATAGTCGATCTCTACATCCTCGAGCTGAGGGTAGACCGTGACCAGGTCCGCCTTGAGCAGCTTGGCGATGGCCTCGGGCCCGCGATCGAGGATGGAGATGCGCCCGCCCCACAGGATGCGGGTGTCTTGCAGGGGGCGGTAGTAATCGAATGCAAAGCGGGTGTCATAGACAGCCGATTCGCAGGCAATGGCGTCCTTCAGTCGCGCTCCCAGGGGTTGGGTGGCAACCACGTAGGTGGCAATCGGCAGTACCGCGCGTTCGACGGGGCGATAGACGCCTCGTGCGTAGCCACCACCTGAGAACACCACTTCTTCTGCATGCACTTCACCGCCTTGGGTCCGCACCACATATTTGCCTGAGCGCTTTTCAATGCCGAGCACGGGGGAGTGCTCGAACAGGCGCGCGCCGAGGTCGGTGATGGTGCGTGCCACCCCGCACACATACTTCAGAGGGTGAAAGTGGAATGCGTTGCGCTCCAGCAGCCCACCGTAGTAGCGGTCGGTGTTGAGCATTTCCTTGAGTTCGCCGGCAGAAATGCATTCCCACTCAACACCGTAGGCCTGCTTCATCAATTGGCGCGGTTTTTCCAGGCGGGCCGGATCGTTGAACCAGTTGGCGAGGATCACGCCTTTATCGACCAGGTCGCAATCGATGGCGTATTGGCGGGCGCGCGTGCGGATCAGGTCGACGGCGTTGACTGTCAGCTGGTACAGCCTGCGTGCTTCGGTGGCGCCCAGGGTGGACAGCAGGTCCGCGTTGCCCAGACTGTAGCCGCCGAATACAAACCCCCCGTTGCGCCCTGAGGCGCCATGCCCTACCTGCTGCGACTCCAGCACCACCACGTCAGTGACGCCGCGTTCGGCAAGCCCCAGGGCGGTGGAAAGGCCGGCCAGGCCGCCGCCGAGGATGCACACCCGGGTATCGGTGCGGCCCGAGTGGACGGGGTACGAAGCGCGTGCGACGGAGGCTTCGTAGAAGGATTTGCTGAAATCGGTGCTCATCGGTGGTCCTACGCGGTAGTGGGCATTCGCTCAAGGCAACAAGGCGCCGGGCAGGTGCTCGGCGCCTTGGTGGTTCAGGCCGAGACCTGTTGGCCTAGCGCAACGCCATCCAAGTTGCTCTGGGCTTTTCGTTCGTCTTGTCTGCGTCTGGTTTCGATCACGCTGAAATCCATTTCCCGGTAGCGGACGATGCGCGATCGGGTGATCAACTTGTGGCCGTACCACATCACCGCGAACAGCACCAAGCCGATGTAAGTCGCAGCCGCACCTACCCAGTCGATGCGATCTCCGATAAAGGCCTGGTAGTTCTGACCCAGCATGACGACCATGCACAGGGCGAAGGCAAAGAACGGCCCGAACGGGAAGAACTTCGAAACGTACGGGAGCTTGTCGAGGCTGTTGCCCTGCAGCTTGTAGCCGCGGCGGAAGCGATAGTGGCTGATGGCGATGCCCAGCCAGGCGATGAACCCCAGCATCCCGGAGGTATTCAACAGCCACAGGTAGAGCTTGCCGGGGCTGAACAGGAAGCTCAGCAGGCACAGTCCCGCCACCACTGTGGTGGCGAGCAACGCCCAGACCGGCGTACCCGAGCGGGTGAGCTTGGCGAACAGTGCCGGAGCCTTGCGCTCGACAGCCAGGCTGTAGAGCATGCGCGACGAGGCGTACATCCCTGAGTTGCCGGCCGACAGCACGGAGGTGAGGATGACCGCGTTCATGAGGGCGGCAGCAGCCAGCATGTCGGCTTTCTCGAAGATCAAGGTGAACGGGCTGATGGTGATGTCGGACAGCCCATCCTTAAGTAGGCGTGGGTCCGTGTAGGGGATCAGCAGGCCGATCACGATAATGGTGCAGACATAGAACAGCAGGATGCGCCAGAAGATCTGGCGGACGGCCTTGGGAATATTGCGCCCAGGGTTTTCGGTTTCCCCGGCTGCGATGCCGACGAACTCGGTCCCCTGGAACGAGAAGCCGACGATCATGGCCACGCCGATCAGTGCAGGCAGGCCGCCGGCGATCGGGCCATCGCCGATCTGCCACAGGTGCGCGCCGCCGTCCTGGCCACCATCGAGGATGCCCAGCAGCATCAGCACACCGATGAAGATGAACGCGATGATGGTGATGACTTTGATCAGGGCGAACCAGAATTCCGTCTCGCCGAAAAAGCGCACGGAGGCGACGTTCAAGGCAAAGAGCAGGCCCAGGAACAGGGCGCTCCAGATCACCCCGGGCGTGTCGGGGAACCAGTAGGACATGATGATCTGCACGGCCACCAAGTCGACCGCAATGGTCACGGCCCAGGAGTACCAGTAGTTCCAGCCCAAGGCAAAACCGAAGCTTTCGTCGACGTAGCGCGAGGCATAGGTCGCGAACGAGCCGCTGACCGGCATGCAGGCGGCAAGCTCGCCCAGGCTGGTCATCAGGAAGTAGACCATCAAGCCGATGATCGCGAAGGAGAGCAGTGCGCCGCCGGGGCCGGATTGCGCAATGGTGGCGCCAGAGGAAACGAAGAGCCCGGTGCCGATGGAGCCGCCAATGGCAATCATGTTCAGGTGGCGGCTGTTCAGGGTTCTCTTCAGGTGACCGGAGGTGTTGCTGGTGGTAGCCGAACTCGCGTTTTTATTGGAATGGGTCATGGGCAACCTTTTGACCTGCGTTCATTTTTTGGATTTGTTTTTGTTTTCTGGTGGCGCCTGCGATCGAGGCTGGCCGAGCAGCAAGGCCCAATGCGCGTTGAGCCGGTCGTCAACCGTGCGGTGTCTCCTGTGCAATCGCGGGTTTTATTGATCGAGATCAGTATCGGTCTGCAAATGACATTGGAACAAACGACCTTTAGGCAAGACATCATTCTGTTTTGGAATGATTGTGTGTTTTTTGACCTGTCATAATGTAGGCCAACGTTTGCGCGACAAACGCGACAAATTTCGTTGTACCTCTCTATTTAGAGGGTTGTATGGTCGTCAAAAAGACAGTTTTTCTCGTCATTTTGTATGACTTGGTAGTCATGCTTTGCAAATTGGCGGAAAAAAACTCATAAACTCGATGGCGCTTACCTACAGACGGCCTCAGAAAAAAAAGCCGGTGCCTGGATCGTCCAGGCACCGGCTTTTTGTTTGGGGGAGGGCGTGATTCAGGTCTTGTCCGGTTGCACCTTGGCGCTGGTAACGGTCTGCTGTTCCTTGTCGGTCTTGTCCGTAGGCAAAGCATCGAACTCACGCAGCCCGTTCTTGCTGTAGGGGTCGCCGATCCAGCGGGGTGCCACGACAAATTGTGGGCTTACCAGGCTCTTGGCGGGCTCGTAACGGTCGTAGCTCAGACCTGCCAGGTCGGACAGCGTGTGGATCAGATGGGAGCTGCTGTAAGCCCGGTCGGTCATGGCCTGCAGGTCGCGCGGGTGTGCAGCCTGCCAGCTTGGCGAAGTCCAGAGCAGGAACGGAATGGTGTACATCGGCCGGGTCGGTGCGCCTTCGTTGCGCCCCAGGCGGTCGTGGTTGCCGGAGCTGTAGACGTCCTCGCCATGGTCGGAAAGGTACAGCAAGAAACCGTTGGGGGTGGTGGCCGAATACTGTTTGATCAAGTTCGAGACCACATAGTCGTTGTAGCGCACCGCGTTGTCATAGAAGTTGTAGGTCTGCACCTGGTCAGGCGTCAGGACCCCCGGCACGCCCTGGTTATCCTTGAAGTGGTCGTAGGCATCCGGATAGCGATAGCGGTAGTCCATATGCGTGCCGAGCAGGTGGACGATGATGAACTTCTTCTCGGCTGGGTCCTGCAGCGCTTTCTCGAAGGGGGCGAGCACCACTTCGTCGTACTGGCTGGCGTTCTGGTTGCGCTGATTGTTCAGGTAGACCGGCACATCCGTTTGCTGGGAGAACGTAGTCAGCATGGTGTTGCGCTTGGTCATCGTCTGCTGGTTGGTGATCCAGAAGGTCTTGTAACCGGCCTGTTTCATCAGGTTGATCAGCGACGGGTCGGTGAGGAAGCGGTCCGGGTTCTTCTGGTCGCCGAAGGTCAGGATCTGCTGCATCACCTCGATGGTGTAAGGGCGTGGCGACACCACGTTGCGGAATACGCTGAGGTTCTTGTCGTTGGCGGCCAGAGCGTCGAGTTCCGGCGTGGTATCCCGGCCATAGCCGTACAGATGCATGTGTTCACGGGTGGTGGACTCGCCCAGTACCAGCACCAGGGTGCGCGGCGCGTCGCCGCTGCTGTCCTTGAGGTCTTTGAGCGGCGGCAGGGCTGCGTTCTGCTCCAGCAGCTTCTGCATGTTGTCCAGTTGCTGACGGTACTGCTGGTAGCCGACCACCAGTTGCCATGGCACCGCCGGCTCCATGCGCTGCTGAACCTTTTCCACTGCTTCGGCGAACGTACGTTGCTGAGTCACCAATTGCTTGTAGAAGGGGAACACCAGATTGGCCGCCAACAGCAGGATGACCAATGGGATCCGGCTGCGCAGCGGGAGAGTGACTGGCCGGACACGTTTGAACAGGGCTACCGCGACCAGGGTGTACAGCACCAGGCCCAGGCACAGCCAGAGGCTGAAATACTGGCTGAAGTATTCACCGGCCTCGGCGGTATTGGACTCGAACATCACGAAGATGACGCTTTGGGAAAATTCCTGGCGGTAAATACCGAAGTAGCTCAGGCCCACCAGCGAAGCCGCCCATAGCACCAGACCGATCAGCGCGCTGATGAGGCGAGTGTGGCGGGGCAGCAGCAGGACCGGGGCAAGCCACAGGGTGCTCAGAAACAGCGCATCGCGAAACCCGGAGAAGCCGGTCGTGCCGCTGAACATGAGCAGTGCCTGGGTGATGCCGGAGAAATACCAGAAGAACAGCAGGAGCCAGCCCAGCCCGGCCCAGTCCATGCCTTTGCGAATCGTTGGGGATGTAGTGCTTGCCACGTGTGCCTCGTTGAAACTCGATGGCAGCCAAGGGGCCGGCTGCCGGAAAGGCTGCGACGCTAGCGGAGTGGGCGTGAAAATAACGTCAACGTATATCCATGAGATAAGAAGGGATATTGCGCAATTGTATTGCGCGCAGGGTATTAACAGCTCGAAGGCGCTCCAATCAATAAGTCAATTCCTATATATTGCCCGCCAAATAAACACGCTGTTTTCGCTGTCCTGTTGGCGCGAGCGAAGTACCGCGAGCGAGAGGATTTACCCGGGCATGAAACCGATCAAACTTTTCTGGAGTCGTGGCAGTGGGCGCGACGATGCTGGCAAACAGAACTTTGGTGATTATTTGTCCGCTTTGACCGTGGAGTTCGTCTCTGGGCGCAAGGTGGTGCACAGCCCGGTCAAAGAGGCGGAAATGATCGCCATCGGCAGTATCCTGGCCCGTGAAAAGAAGGCCAAGACGTGGGGGTTTCGTCGTAAGTTGCATGTCTGGGGTACCGGCTCCAGCACGCCGGGCGATGTGTTTTCCGGCCACCACCACTATCACGCGGTCCGTGGTCGCAAGTGCCTGGAGCAGATAAAGGGCCTGAATGGCCAGCCGGTCCTGGGTGACCCGGGCTTGTTGGCTTCTTCATTGGTCAAGAAGCCGGCGTTGAAGACCATTCGGGTAGGCATCATCCCGCATATCAATCATCGCAATTCGCCTGAAATCGCCAGCCTGCTGTCGTTGATCCCGGGGTCGCGAGTGATCGATGTGTTCTCACCGGTCAAGCAGGTGCTCGAGGAGATCGCGTCGTGCGAGTTCGTCTTGTCGACGAGCCTGCACGGCCTGATCGTCGCGGACTCCTATGGTGTCCCGAACCAGTGGTTGTGCATGAAGCGCTACCCGCAGTGGGAGTTCAAATTCCAGGACTACTACTCCAGTTTCGGGATCGCCGACCCGGTGCCGGTCACACCGGAGCAGATTCACCTGGACAAGGCCTGGTCCATCGAGCGCAGCACCGAGGGCTACGCCCGCCCAGGCCTGGAAAGCCTGCAGGAAGGCCTCGTCAAGGCGTTTCCATCTCTCTGAAGGGCTTGCTTGCCATGGTGGCAAAGGGCTGATGCTATTCAGCCCATTCCGGATCGCCTGTGAACACCACCGTGAGCCAACGGTCCGGACCTTCGCCGCCGATGGCGTTGCCGATCTCGTCGCGCAGGGCATCCCACTCGGCGATGGTCCTGGCAGCCATGGTGGCCGGTACGATGAAGTAGAGTTCGATTTCCCGCGAGCGGCCGACCTTGGCCACGTAGGCCCGATACGACTGCAGGCCGTGTTGGGCGACGAAGGCTTGGGCGACATCGTCCACGTGTTGCTTCAGGTCGCCAGGGGTCACCAGGAACATTTCCGAGAGCGCCTGGCGGACTACCGACATCGGCAGCGGGATGATGACCAGGCAGACCAGCGCCAGCACCGCCGGGTCGATGTAGGGGGAGATCCAGGCCCATTGGGTGCCCTGTACCAGGTAGCCGACACAAAAGGCCACCAGCAGCGCCGCCGTGATGCTGGCTGACATTACCCAACCTTTGACGTCCATGCGCACGAAGTCCGAGCCGATCTTGCGGTTGGCACGGGCCTCGGCGATGGCGATTGCCAGGCACGCGCAAACAGTCACCACGGCGTACACCAGTGCCACGCCGAACTCCAGGTCCCGCCCGCCCTCGAGCAGGCTGCTGGCGGCGTTGATCAAGGCATAGAGCGCAACGCCAGTCAGCAGGATGCCGTTGAGCGCCAGAACCATGGGTTCGAGGTGCCAGAAGCCCATGGTGAAGCGCTCGCGCAGCTTGCGTGACATGCGCTCGGCCCGGGCGTGGGAGGTGATCAGCTTGACCACCACCAGCGACAGTCCGCTCATGCTGGCATCGACCAGTGAGTAGACACCATCGAAGACAATCGAGAACGAGCCTGACGCCAGGCCGAAGGCGATGCCGATCAAGGCGATGAACAGGGTGACCGCGATGGACAGGCGTAGCACGCCTTGTTCGCTGGTCAGGTCGAAAAACGGTTTTCCCATCGTGGGGCTCCATCAAGGCTGCACCAAGGGCAGCCATCCTTTTAAGTGTCGTCCCCGTCGTGGGGCTTCAGACCTTGAACTGTTCCATCAAGGCCTGTTGTTGATTGGCCAGGCGATTCAATGCCTGGCTGATGCGGGCCGATTCGTCGGCCTGTCCGGACAGCGACTCGGTGACATCGCGGATGCCGGCTACGTTGCGATTGACCTCCTCAGCCACGGCGCTCTGCTCTTCGGCGGCCGAGGCGATCTGTAGGTTCATGTCGCTGATCACCGCCACTGCCTCGCCGATCCTTTGCAGGGCGGGCAGCGCCTGCTCCATGCGTGTGGCGCTGTCCTGGGCCTGACGCTGGCCCTCGTGCATCGCGCCGACCACATCGTGGGTGCCTTGTTGCAGCCCCTCGATGACCTGGCGGATCTCCTGCACCGACACCTGTGTACGTTGGGCCAGGCTGCGCACTTCGTCGGCGACTACCGCGAAGCCGCGCCCGGCTTCGCCAGCGCGCGCGGCTTCGATGGCGGCATTGAGCGCCAGCAGGTTGGTCTGTTCGGCAATCGAGCGAATCACCTCAAGCACCGAGCCGATCTGCTCGCTACGCCCGGCCAGTGCGCGTGCCTGATTCATGGCGTTGTCCATGTCGCTCACCAACTGGTCGATGGCCTGGCGGGTGACCGCCACCAGTTCCAGGCCTTCATGGGTGGCTTGGTCGGCGCCGCGCGCGGCCTGGGCCGCCTGGGAGGCATTGCGCGCGACGTCCTGTGCGGTGGCGCTCATTTCATTGGCGGCGGTGGCCACCTGTTCGATTTCCCGTTGCTGCTGCTGCATACCGCCGCTGGTCTGGCTGGCGATGGCTGCGGACTGATCGGCGGTGCCGCGGGCGTCCTGCAGCGAGCCTTTGACCTGGGCGATCACCGGCTGGAGCTTGTCCAGGAAACGGTTGAACCAACCGCTCAGTTGGCCCAGTTCATCCTCGCGGGTGTAATCCAGGCGACGGGTCAGGTCGCCTTCGCCGCTGGCGATGTCACGTAGGCGCTCGGCCACGGCAAGGATCGGCCGGGTCACGCCACGGGCTGTCAGCCACACCAGTAACAGGCCCAGCACGGCGGCGGCCAGGCCAACCAGCAGGCTGGTAAGGTTGGCGGTCTGGTTGTGTGCGTCCAGGCGCTGGTTGAGAGCGACCGCGGGTGCTTGCAGAACAGCCTCCGGCAGTTCCAGCAGTACCTGCCAGGCTTCGGCCTGCGGGATCGGCGCGAAGGGGCGCGAGATGCGCATCAAGCCGTGATCGAGGCGCTCCACGGCCTGGCCGGCACGTATCGGTCCGGCGAGTTCGCCGGCTTGATCCCCAAAGGCCTGTTCCAGTGTCTTGCTCAGCTGGGCGCTGTCCTGACTGTGCCCGGCCAACAGGCCGGCGGGGCTGACGATGCTGACTTGACCTTTACCGTCGAACAGCTCCTGGCGCCCGGCCAGGCTCAATTGCTGCAGGTTGTCCAGGCCGATGTCTAGGCCGACCACGCCGATTACCTTGCCGTTTTCCAACAAGGGCAAGGCAATGCTGGTCATCAGGACCTGGCGACCGCTGACCTCGTCGAAGTAAGGGTCCAACACGCAGGCTTTAGCGGTCTCCAGAGGGCAGGTCAGCCAGCGGTTGTAGGGGGATCCGTTGGCTGCGGTGCTGGTGTCGGCCAGCATGGACTCAGGCATGACCTCGGATTCGAGGGTGCCAGGGCTCGGCTGGGACCAGTAGAACGAGTAGCGGCCGATATCGTTGCTACCGCTGGCATCCTGGCCGACGAAGCGGGCGTCCTGTCGATCCAGGGCGTTGGGCTGGAACACCAGGTACAGGCCGATCAGATCCGGGTTGCCGGCCAGCGCCTGACGGGCTTGCTTGACGAGCTCGGCACGCAGGTCCTCGCCGCCGCGTTGCCGAAGCGCCTGCACCAGGCGGGCGAAGCCGTTGCCGTACTGGTAGGCATCCATGAAATAGCGTTGCACGCGCAAGGCTTGGCTTTCGGCGTGGGCCTGCAGGCGCAGGCGCGCGCTTTGGTCGAGCAGTTCGGTGTTGGCCTGGAAGACCTGAACCGCGCTGCGCTTGGCCTGGAACAGCGAGGTGGCTACCAGCAGCACGACGATGGTCAACAGGCACAAGCCGGCAAGGAGCGTGATCTTCCATTGGATGGAGAGGCGGCGCAGGAACATGGGAGCTTTCCTTCTCATCAAGGACAACGCCCGCGATCAAGCGCGGGCGTCGTCGACAGGCAGTCTCATTCGGCGAGGTAGGTCGGCGGCGCGACCCTGAACGCCTTGGTCAACCAGGCTAGATATAGCACGCCGCACGCGGCCCAGACGCCGCCGAACAGCAGTGAATCCACGTTCAGGTTCAGCCAGAGCATGGCAATGATGCAGAAACCGATGGTTGGCAACACCAGGTATTTCAGCTTGTTCGCCAGCCCCTTGTTGAGGCCCTCGCGCAGGTAGCAGTGGATGATCACCGAGAGGTTGACGAAGCTGAAGGCTACCAGCGCGCCGAAGTTGATGATCGAGGTGGCCGTCACCAAGTCGAAGAAGATCGCCGACAGGGAAATCAGACCGACCACGGCGATGTTCAGCACCGGAGTCTTGTAGCGTGGGTGCAGGCGTGCGAACAGGCCCTGGGGGATGACTTTGTCGCGGCCCATCACATACAGCAGGCGCGAGACGCTGGTTTGCGATGCCAGGCCCGAGGCGATGGTGTTGATCACGGTGCAGACGATGAAGATCGACTGGAACAGCATGCCGCCGACGTACAGGGCGATTTCCGGCAGGGCCGCTTCCTGGTCGTGGAACCGCTCCATGGTCGGGAAGAACGCCTGGATGAAGAACGACATGAGGATGAACATCAAGCCGCCGATCAGGGCCACGAGGAAGATCGCGCGTGGGATGACCTTCTCGGGATTGCGGGTTTCCTCCGACAGGGTGGAGACCGCGTCGAACCCCAGGAACGAGAAGCACAGGATGGTCGCGCCCGCGACCAAGGCGTTGAGGTGGGTCTGGTCGTCGGCGAACGGTTGCAGGGTCCAGGCGGTACCCAGCCCTTCACCTTGGCTCAGACCGCGCACGCAGAGGTACGCGAACACCGTCATGATCACGATCTGCACGCCGACGAACAGGGTGTTAAAGCTTGCCACCAAGTTGATGCTGCGCATGTTGATCAGGCTGATCAGGGTGACGAACCCCACGACCCATACCCATTCAGGGACTTCCGGGAACATCGCCGAGAGGTACAGCTTGGCTAGCAAGGCGTTAATCATCGGCAGCAACAGGTAATCCAGCAGCGAGGCCCAGCCCACCAGGAAGCCCACGTGCTTGTTGATGGCGCGTTGGGTGTAGGTGTAGGCCGAGCCGGATTGCGGGAAGCGGCGCACCAGCGTGCCGTAGCTCAGCGCGGTGAACAGAATGCCGGCCAGCGCCAGGATGTAGGCGCTTGGGACATGTCCGGCGGTGAGGCCGGAGACGATGCCGAAGGTGTCGAACACGGTCATCGGCGTGAGGTAGGCCAGGCCGATGATGACCACGTGCCAGAGACGCAGGGACTTTCTCAGTTGGGCGGTGCCGTGAGTGCTGTGGTCAGGCTGCATGCTGGCAACGCTCCTGGGGCTGGGAGGCGGGCACGGTGTGTGACAGGCACGGCAAGAGCGAGCGGGTGGGCTCCATGTTGTTCACCTTTTTTGTCGGAGCGGATATGGGCGCGAGAGACGCCTGTGTCGGGCTGGCAGGGCCTAAAACGTCGAAGGTGGCGGGCGGACTGAAGTCATGATGGCGGCGCTGTTCTTCTTCGTTTGTGGGGCGCTGGGCGGGTGGTGAAAATAAAAATCGAAGGGCGGGATGGTGTCAAGTGAAACGTGACAAGATGTAACTTTGATGAAGGTTTATCGACGGTTTATCCAGATGAGTGGTCGTTTTTTGGAATGTTACCGTCGCTATGTCGATTATTGTGTTCGTAAAATTTTACATTGCAGCGATGCAAAGATCGCGCGCCCAGGCGTCCCTTTGCGGGCAGTGATAATCTTGGCTCCCCGCGTGGCGCTGGGTGCCGCGTATCAGCCTCCTATGGACAGCAATCGGTCTTATTCATGAAGAAATCAGTAGGCATTCTCTGCGGCCTGGCCGTCGTCATCGCCACCGTCACCGCCGGCGGCGCCTGGTACACGGGCAAGCAATTGCCCGCAGAGCTGGAGCGTTCCATTGCCCTGGGCAACGAGCAACTGAAGAAAGCGGTCGCCGGTACCGGGGGCAGCATGACCTTGGAACTGGTCTCGTTGGATCAGCACTTCTTCACCAGTACCGCGCACTACCGGATCAAAGCCAAAGACCTCTGGCTAGGCGAAGGCGAGCCGCTGAGCTTCGACTTGGGCGTGACCGACCGAATCGAACATGGCCCGTTCCCCTGGTCGCGGGTCAAATCCCTGAATCTGGCGCCGGTCCTGGCCACCAGCAACAGTCAGTTGGACAAGGACGATGCTACCGCGTCTTGGTACACCGCCGCCGGCGAACAGGCGCCGATCACCAGCCAGGTCAGCTTGGGCTATGACGGCAGCTTGTCCAGCGACATCCGTCTGGCCCCTGTCAAGGTCAGCGAAGATGACGGCAGCAGTCTCGATTTCTCTGGCATGCGCCTGCTGTTGCGGGGGGATCGTGACGGCCAATCGATGCGGGTCGACGGCAAGGCCGAGCGACTGGCGCTGAATCTGGTCGGTGACGACCAGCCCCCGGTCAAAGTGCTGCTCAACGGCTTCAAGGTCGCTGGCGATCTGAAAGGCACCGGCCATGACATGATCTATGTCGGCAATCTGGACATGACATTGGCCGAAACCCAAGTGACCTTGGGCGACAAGCAGGAAGTCCTGGTGCTCAAAGGCCTGGAGCAGAACAATCGCTATGACGCCGAGGGCGAAGACAAGCTGTCCGGACGCCTGGAGTACAAGGTCGCCGACATTACCTACGCCGGACGCGCGGTGGGCAGCGGGCGGATGATCTGGAGCATGAAATCCGTAGACATCCCGGCAATGCAGGGGTTGATCGCTTGGTACCAGTCCCGCATGCCGCAACTGCAGCAAAGCGCGGCCCGGGGAGAGGCGCAGCCTTCGTTCGAGATGACGCCGCAAGAGCGGGCGAAGGTTCAGGCGGACTTGCAGAGAATGCTCGCAGCCAAGCCGCAGGTCGCGTTGGAGGAGTTGTCATTCAAGACGGCTAACGGCGAGAGTCGTTTCAGTCTGGCGGTGGACCTGGCCAATCCGCCCTCGTTCGATCTGACACCGACCCAGGTAGGCGAGCAGATGGTCAGCCGCCTGCAAAGCAAGCTGTCCGTCTCCAAGCCGATGCTCGGGGATCTGGCGACCCTGCAGGCCTTGCTGGACGGCCAGACGGATGCCCAGGCCATCGCGATGCAGTCGCGTCAGGCGGGGGAGATGGTCGGCATGATGGCGTTGCAGAGTGGCATGGGAACTGTGCAGGGCGATGACGTGATCTCCAGCCTGAATTATGCCGATGGTATCGTCGACTTCAACGGCAGGAAGATGACCCTGACGGAGTTCGGTGTGCTGTTGGGCGCTCATCTGGCGGCGCTGTCGTCACAAGGGTGAGATGCGTTCGCCCAGGCCAGTGCAGACACCCCGTCGGCCCTGGCCTGGGGGCGTAAAAAAGGCTTTTGAATTGGCGCGATTGTCTGTAGCCTTCGGCCTCCGATAATAGTCCGCGCCCGCAGATGGGTCGCGATGGTCACTCGGCCATCCGGCACCCTTTAGCCGATCTGCCAGGGCCGGGTGATACACTCGACTGACGCGCACATGCGCCTGCAGGTTCAGCGATCATGACCCAGATTTCCGAACGCCTGTTGGTTCAAGCCCATCTTGATGCCAAGCAGCCCAATCCGCTGACGCCCGAGCAGGAGGCCGATTACCGTGCGGCCATCGCTGCCGAGCTCAAGGCCCAGAACGCCGTGCTGGTGGCCCATTACTATTGCGACCCGGTGATTCAGGCGCTGGCCGAGGAAACGGGCGGCTGTGTGTCCGACTCCCTGGAAATGGCTCGCTTCGGCAAGAACCATCCCGCCAGTACCGTGGTAGTGGCAGGCGTGCGTTTCATGGGTGAGACCGCGAAGATCCTCACCCCGGAAAAACGCGTGCTGATGCCGACGCTGGAAGCGACCTGCTCCCTTGACCTGGGATGCCCGGTGGAGGAGTTTTCGGCCTTCTGCGACCAGCACCCGGAGCGCACCGTGGTGGTCTACGCCAATACTTCGGCGGCGGTGAAGGCGCGGGCAGACTGGGTGGTGACTTCCAGCTGCGCGCTGGAGATCGTAGAGAGCCTGATGGACAACGGCGAGACGATCATCTGGGGGCCGGACCAGCACCTGGGGCGCTACATCCAGAAGCAAACAGGTGCCGACATGCTGCTGTGGGATGGCGCTTGCATCGTGCATGAGGAATTCAAGTCGCGCCAGTTGGCCGACATGAAGGCGCTGTATCCGGACGCGGCGATCCTGGTCCATCCGGAATCGCCGGAGGCGGTGATCGAACTGGCCGACGCGGTGGGCTCTACCAGCCAGCTGATCAAGGCAGCCCAGACGCTGCCGAACAAGACGTTCATCGTCGCCACCGACCGCGGCATCTTCTACAAGATGCAGCAGCTGTGCCCGGACAAGGAGTTCGTCGAAGCGCCCACCGCGGGTAACGGTGCGGCCTGCCGTAGCTGTGCCCATTGCCCGTGGATGGCCATGAACACCCTGGAGCGCACCCTCGACTGCCTGCGCAAGGGCAGCAACGAGATCTTCGTGGATCCTGCGCTTGTGCCCAAAGCGATCAAACCGCTCAATCGCATGCTTGATTTCACCCAGGCAGCGCGCTTGAAGCTTTCCGGCAACGCCTGACCCGCATTGCCCTGGGGCGCAAAGCGCCCCCTTGGCCTTAGCGGCCCATCATCTCCTTGACCATCCGTTGCTGTTCCATGATTTCCCGCTGGCGCTGATCGATCTGCGAGGCCAGTGGGAAATTGCTGCCTGCGCGGCGCTTGGCGTAGTCCAGTTGCTGGATGGCTTGGTCGAAGTCGCCGACCAAGGTGAAGTACTCGGCACGTGCCCGGTGCAGGCCAATAGTGTTGCCTGACAATCCGCGCACCTCGGCGACGTCGTACCACACGTCCGGATCGTCCGGTCGGCGTTTGATCAGATCATCCAATACCTTTTCCGCCTCGGCGGGGCGATTCTGCTTGATCAGAAGGTCGGCCCGTATCTGTTGTAGCGGGTAGCTGCTCGGGTACAGCGCGCGCAGGCGCTCGGCCCGCTGTTGGGCGTCGGCCAGGCGGTTGTTGGTGATGTCCAGGTCGATCTGCGCCAAGTTGTAGGTGATGTCGTTGGGCGCCTTGGCCAGCAGCGGCTGCAGGTTGGCCCGCGCTTCGTTGAGCTGGCCGCCCTTGATCTGGGCGATGGCCAGGCCATAGCGCGCGGCATCCAGGGTGGGGTCTTCGTCTAGCTGGGCACGGAAGCGCTTGGCCGCCAGGCCTGGTGTGCCTTCGTAGATCAGCGCGACGCGGGCGCGGATCAGCTGGTAGCGCGCGCTGTCCTCGACCCCGCCTTTGGGCGCTTGTTCAGCGCGGTTGCGGGTGTCGGCGATACGCGATTCGGTGACCGGGTGGGTGAGCAGGAATTCCGGGGGCTTGGCGTCATAGCGATACTGGCGGGCCAGGCGCTCGAACATGCTGGGCATGTTGCGGGGGTCGTAACCGGCTTTTTCCAGGTTGAGGATACCGATGCGGTCGGCTTCCTGTTCGTTTTGTCGGGAGAAGCGGCGCTGTTCCTGGATCGCTGCGGCCTGGGTGCCGGCGATCACGCCGATGCCGGCGTCGCCACCACCACCGGCCGCCAGCACGATACCGGCCAGCAGCGCGGCCATCATGGGCAGTTGCATGCGCTGCTGAGCCTCGACGCCCCGGGCGAAGTGGCGCTGGGACAAGTGCGCCAGTTCGTGGGCCAGGACCGAGGCGTACTCGCCTTCGGTCTGGGCGTTGAGGAACAGGCCGCCGTTGACCCCGACGATCCCGCCGGGGGCGGCGAAAGCGTTGAGCTCACGGCTGTCGATGAGGATGAACTCCAGGCGGCGGTCCTGCAGTTGGCTGGTTTCGGCCAGCTTGTAGACGCTGGTCTCGACGTAGTCCTTGAGCTGCGGATCGTTCAGCTGGTTGACCTGGCCGCGCAGCAGGCTAAGCCAGGCCCGGCCCAGTTGGTGCTCCTGCTGCGGCGAGACGATCGCGGAACTGGCGTCGCCCAGTGACGGCAGGTCGTCGGCATGACCGGGAAGGGCCATCAGGCAGGCCAGCGTCAACAGGGTGGGGCGCAGTAGATTCATGCATGAAGCTCGCATCGATCAAAGAGCCTTACTGTAGCTGGCTCACACGTTGGCGACCAGTGGCGTTATCCTAGCGAACTTGTCTGCAATGCTGATGCCCCGCCAGGAGATGCCCGGATGATCGACACACCCACCTGCGATGCCGAACTCGATGCCAGTGGGCTTAATTGCCCTTTGCCTCTGCTCAAGGCAAAGATGGAGCTCAATCGGCTGGCCAGCGGCGCGGTACTGAAGGTGATCGCCACCGACGCCGGCTCCCAGCGCGACTTCCGCACTTTTGCCCAGCTCGCCGGTCATACGCTGCTTCGTGAAACCGCCGAGGCCGGTGTCTACACCTACTGGCTGCGCAAGGCCTGAGTCTTATCCCAAGGATCATTAATGTTCAAAGTGCTTCGAGACTGGATGCAGCGCTACTTCTCCGATGAGGAGGCGGTGGTGTTGGCAGTGCTGCTGTTCCTGGCTTTCACTGCAGTGCTGACCCTGGGCGGCATGCTCGCACCGGTGCTGGCCGGGATGGTCCTGGCGTTTCTCATGCAGGGCCTGGTCAATGCCTTGGAGCGTTTGCACGTTCCCACCCGGCTGGCGGTGTGGTTGGTGTTCGCCTTATTCATGGGGGCACTGGCGGTGTTCCTGCTGGTGCTGGTTCCGTTGCTCTGGCACCAGTTGATCACGCTGTTCAACGAGCTGCCGGGCATGCTGGGTAAGTGGCAGTCGCTGCTGCTGTTGCTGCCGGAGCGTTATCCGCACCTGGTCTCCGATGAACAAGTGCTGCGCGCCATCGAGTCGGTGCGTGGTGAGATCGGCAAGTTCGGCCAGTGGGCGCTGACGTTCTCCCTGTCCAGCCTGCCGCTGTTGGTCAATGCGATGATCTACCTGGTGCTGGTGCCGATCCTGGTGTTCTTCTTCCTCAAGGATCGTGAGCTGATCGCCCGTTGGGTTGGTGGCTACCTGCCACGTCAGCGTACGCTGCTCAATCGTGTAGGCGATGAAATGAACCGGCAGATCGCCAATTATATCCGCGGCAAAGGTATCGAGATCCTGATCTGCGGCATTGCCACGTATATCGCCTTCATTAGCCTGGGGCTCAACTATGCGGCGCTGCTGGCCTTGCTGGTGGGGTTGTCGGTGGTGGTGCCCTATGTGGGAGCGGTGGTGGTGACCGTGCCGGTGACCTTGATCGCGCTGTTCCAATGGGGCTGGGGCGACCAGTTCATCTATCTGATGGCGGTGTACGCGATCATCCAGGCGCTCGATGGCAACGTGCTGGTGCCGCTGCTGTTCTCCGAGGCAGTCAGCCTGCACCCGGTGGCGATCATCTGCGCGGTACTGTTGTTTGGCGGGCTGTGGGGGTTCTGGGGGATCTTCTTCGCGATTCCGCTGGCAACACTGTTCAAGGCCGTGCTCGATGCCTGGCCAAGGCACGAGCCTTCAGTGGCGCCCATATTGTAACCGCTCACCTCTTCGCGGGTTCAGCCGCGAAGAGGTGAGCGCTCATATCAGGGCTTGTTCAGCGCCTGGGCGGCTGCCAGCACCGCATCCACATGTCCGGGCACCTTCACTGCGCGCCATTCCTGGCGCAGCACGCCGTTCTTGTCGATCAGGA
Organism: Pseudomonas guariconensis; assembly: GCF_040822035.1. Classification (NCBI taxonomy): domain Bacteria; kingdom Pseudomonadati; phylum Pseudomonadota; class Gammaproteobacteria; order Pseudomonadales; family Pseudomonadaceae; genus Pseudomonas; species Pseudomonas guariconensis. The sequence goes on from NZ_CP162012.1 coordinate 1,357,425, forward strand.
AGGTGCTGCGGTCCACGCCCATGTATTCCTTGCCGTACAGCTTCTTGAGCTTGATCACGTCGAACAGCTGGCACAGGGCCTCGTCCTTGTCGCTGATCAGCTCGAACGGAAAGCCCTGCTTGGCCTTGAAGTTCTCGTGGGACTTGATGCCATCGCGGGAGACGCCGAACACCACTGTGTTGGCGGCGCGGAAGGCTTCGTGCTGGTCGCGGAAACCCTGGCCTTCGGTGGTGCAGCCCGGGGTGCTGTCCTTGGGGTAGAAATACAGCACCACTTGCTGGCCCTTGAGGTCGGCCAGGCTAACGGACTGGCCGCTGGTGGCCTGGGCCTGGAAGTCGGCGACGGGTTGGTCGAGTGCTACGGCCATGGTGGGCTTCCTTACATGGGATTCTGTGGGCGCCAGGGTTCGATCAGCGCATCCAGGTTCAGGGCGTCGGCGAAGTCCAGGAACTGGTCGCGCAACCAGCTGATCTGGGTACCGGCCGGCAGGATCACGGTGAATTGGGCATTGAGCATGCTGCTGCCGGTCTGCGGGGCCAGGTAGGTGTCGCAGGTCATGCTCTCGAGCTCGACGCGGTGATCGAGGAAGAACTGGCACAGCTCGCTGACGATATCCGGGCGATAGGCGGCGCTGACATAGGCCACGTAGGGCAGGGCTTGGGGGCGTACTTCCTGATCGGCGCTGCGCACTACGTCGAGGGTCAGGCCGTGCTTCTTGCCCAAGCCTGGCAGTACCGCCTCCAGGCGCGCCAGGGCATCCCAACTGCCACCGACCTGCAAGACCAGGGCACTGGTCTCGCCATGGCGGGTCAGGCGCGAAGTGATCACCGCGCAGCGATTGTCGAAGGCGGCGCGGCTGAGAACGTTGGCCAGCTCCATGGGGTTGGGACCCAAGGCACTGATGACAAGGAATTGTTCGCGGACAGTGGGGGTGGACATGCAGCATTCCTAAAGCGATGAGCGGTCGGCACAGGACAGGCATAAGCCTCCTGTCGGCAGGGCCCCGGGCTCGCATTCGAGGTCGTGGACGCTGGCGCGGAGCATTGTCGACGGCCCGGCGGGCCACGCTGTGCCGATCAAAGGGAGAAGGGTAGCGAAAAGCAGCGCGAAGGGGAATGCTCCACCCGCCTGCTTCGCTTGTGCAAGGCCGATGGCGCCAGTACCATTACCGCTCTCTTTTTCCGGCAGGAGCAGTTACATGATTGCGGGCAGTATGGTGGCATTGGTCACTCCCATGGATGCACAAGGGCGTCTTGATTGGGACAGCCTCGACAAACTTGTAGACTTCCACCTGGAAAAAGGCACTCACGCGATCGTCGCTGTCGGCACCACCGGTGAGTCCGCCACGCTGGATGTCGAGGAGCACATCCTGGTCATCAAGCATGTGGTCGAACGCGTCAAGCGCAGCAACCACCGTATCCCAGTCATTGCCGGTACCGGCGCCAACTCCACTGCCGAAGCCGTCCACCTGACCCAGAACGCGAAGAACGCAGGCGCCGACGCCTGCCTGCTCGTCGTGCCGTACTACAACAAGCCGACCCAGGAAGGCCTGTACCAGCACTTCAAGCACATCGCCGAAGCCGTCGACATCCCGCAGATCCTCTACAACGTACCCGGCCGCACCTCCTGCGACATGCAGGCCGAGACCGTCATCCGCCTGTCGAAGGTCAAGAACATCATCGGCATCAAGGAAGCCACCGGCGACCTGGTGCGCGCCAAGGCCATCCTCGACGGCGTCGACAAGGACTTCATCGTCCTGTCCGGCGACGATCCGACCGCCGTCGAGCTGATCCTGATGGGCGGCAAGGGCAACATCTCCGTCACTGCCAACGTCGCCCCGCGCGAAATGGCCGATCTGTGCGAGGCCGCCCTTGAGGGCAATGCCGAGAAGGCCCGCGCAATCAACGAAAAACTCATGCCGCTGCACAAGGACCTGTTCTGCGAAGCCAACCCGATTCCGGTGAAGTGGGCGCTGGTGGAAATGGGCCTGATGCAAAAAGGCATCCGCCTGCCGCTCACCTGGCTGAGCGAAGGCTGCCACGAAAAAGTCCGTGCGGCCCTGCGCCAGTCCGGCGTACTGGTTTAATCGAGGAAGTACCCCGCATGAAGCGACTGGCTGGTCTCTCCACCCTTGCCCTGATCATTTCCAGCACCAGCGGTTGCGGCTGGCTGTGGGGCGAGGACGGCTATTTCCGCGACCGCGGCAGCGATTACCTGCAGGCGCACCCGACTGCGCCGATGCAGTTGCCGCCGGACGCCAGCAACCCCAAGCGCCTGGATCCGCTGTTGCCGATCCCGCGTAACGTCGCCGACGATCGTGCCACCGGCGAGTTCGAGGTGCCCCGTCCACAGCCGTTGACCGCCACGGCCGAGGCAAGCGATTTCACCCTGCAGCGCAGCGGCAGCAGCCGTTGGGTGCTGGCCCAGCGCTCCCCGGCGGAAGTCTGGCCGGTGGCGCGCCAGTTCTTCGAGGACAACGGCTTCCGCATCGCCGAGGAGCGTCCGCAGACCGGTGAATTCAACACCACCTGGCAGCGTTTCGACGAGCTCTCCGCGTCCCTGGGGCAACGTCTTGCCAGCTCCTCCAGCAGCCCGGACAGCGAAGTACGTGTCCGTGTGCGCATGGAGCCAGGCGTGCAGCGCAACACCTCCGAAGTGTATGTCGTTAGCGTCGAGCGTCCGGCCGGCAGCACCGCCGAACCTGATTTCCCCTCCAGCTCCACCAATACCGGCGCTGACGCCCTGTTGGTCGACGAAATGCTGGCCAGCATGAACCGCAGCGCCGAGAAGGGCGGTTCGGTCTCGCTGCTCGCCGCCCGCGACTTCGACGCGCCAAGCCGCGTCAGCCTGGCCGAAGACGGCAGCGGCAACCCAGTACTTTATCTGGGCGCCGATCTGGATCGCGCCTGGTCCAGCGTGGGCCGCGCCCTGGAGCAGGGCGAATGGCGTGTCGAGGACATCAACCGCAGTCTGGGCCTTTACTACATCAACCTGTCCGAGAAACCCGACGACAAACAGGACCAGCCTGGCTTCTTCGGTCGCTTGTTCGGCAGCGAGCCGAGCAAGGAAGAGCGTGAGGCTCGCGCCGAGCGTTATCAGGTCCGTCTGAGCAAGGTTGGCGAAAGCGTGCAGGTCACTGTCGAGAAGAACATCAACACCGTGGCGCCGGCCGATGTGGCCCGCCGCGTGCTGAGCATGATTCAGGACCACCTGGGCTAAGTGCGTTTCGCGGTACTTGGAAGCGGTAGCCAGGGAAACGGCACGCTGATCGCCAGTGGTGACACGTTCATCCTGGTCGACTGCGGCTTTTCCCTGCGGGAGACCGAGCGACGCCTGGCGTTGCTCGGGGTGTCCGCGGCACAACTGAGCGCCGTGCTGGTGACCCACGAACATGCCGACCATGTGCATGGGGTGGGGTTGCTGGCTCGGCGCTACAATGTACCGGTCTATCTCAGCGAGGGGACCCTGCGTGGCATGCGCAAGCCGGTGCCTGCCAGTGGTCTGCTCCGGTGTGGCGACAGCCTGCGTATCGGCGCTTTGGAAGTGAGCGCGGCGCGGGTCGAACATGACGCGCTCGAGCCGTTGCAGTATGTGGTCAGTGATGGGCGTCGACGTTTCGGCATGCTCACGGACCTTGGTTCCTACGACATGCATCTGTTGGAGCGCTACCAAGGCCTGGACGCCCTGCTGATCGAAGCCAACCACTGTCGTGACATGTTGGCGCGCGGGCACTACCCGCACTTCCTGAAGCTCAGGGTCGGCGGCAGCCAGGGACATTTGAACAACCACCAGGCCGCGAGCCTGGTGGCCGAGCTGGGCTGGAAACATCTGCAGCACCTGGTGCTGGCCCACCTCAGCAGCAAGAATAACCGGCCACAACTGGCCCGCCAGTGCTTCGTCGACACCTTGGGGTGCGACCCGGACTGGCTCCAGGTGGCGAATCAGGAACATGGGCTCGACTGGCGCGAAATCGCCTAGCCCACCCACTCAAGCAAGCGGAGCCCATCATGGAAAAACGCGAAGAACTTTACCGCGGCAAGGCCAAATCGGTTTACAAGACCGACGACGCCGACCGCTTGATCCTGCTGTTCCGTAACGACACTTCGGCGTTCGACGGCAAGCGTATCGAACAGCTCGATCGCAAAGGCATGGTGAACAACAAGTTCAACGCCTTCATCATGCAAAAGCTGGAAGAAGCCGGCATTCCGACGCAGTTCGACAAGCTGCTCGGCGACAACGAGTGCCTGGTCAAGAAGCTGGACATGATCCCGGTCGAATGCGTGGTGCGTAACTATGCCGCCGGCAGCCTGGTCAAGCGCCTGGGCGTGGAGGAAGGCATCAAGCTGGAGCCGTCGACTTTCGAACTGTTCCTGAAGAACGACGAGAAGGGCGACCCCTTCATCAACGAATCCCACGTCGTCGCCTTCGGCTGGGGCACCGCCGAGCAACTGGCGACCATGAAGCAGCTGTCGCTGAAGGTCAACGAAGTGCTGAGCAAGCTGTTCGATGACGCCGGCCTGCTGCTGGTGGACTTCAAGCTGGAGTTCGGTGTCTTCCACGGCCAGATCGTCCTGGGCGACGAGTTCAGCCCGGACGGCTGCCGTCTGTGGGACAAGGAAACCCGCAAGAAAATGGACAAGGACCGCTTCCGTCAGGGCCTCGGTGATGTCATCGAAGCCTATGAGGAAGTGGCCAAGCGTCTGGGCGTGCCGCTCTAAGCGACACGTTCACGCAAGCGCCTGATACCACGCGGATTTTTTTCAAAGAAGGGTTTGCCTTTCGCGAAATCGCTGGTATGATGCGCGCCACTGGAGAGATGCCGGAGTGGTCGAACGGGACGGATTCGAAATCCGTTGTACCTTCGCGGGTACCTAGGGTTCAAATCCCTATCTCTCCGCCATACATGAAAAGCCCCTGAAACGAAAGTTTCAGGGGCTTTTTGCATTCTCGGTCGAATGCTTGGCATTGCTCTGCTTCGTAGCTGGGAGGATGCAGCGCCGTATTTATTCCCACCAGCTCTTGGTGCGTTGTAGTCGCTTATCCGAATTTCAGAACCGTCTTACCGCCAAAAGGGCGGTGTTAAATTGACGCAAATGTGACACCTAAATAACATCGCTCCCCGATTTTCTATGACTCAGGGAAGCGTCAATGAAGTGCGGTCAGCTTACCGCGCAAGGGTTTGTCTTGTGCGTCGTGTTTGGCAGTGTCGTCAGCTCCGTGTGGGCTTCGCCGGGCGACCAGGATTTGATCCGTGAACGGCAGAACCGCCTCCTCGAAGAACAACAGCGCCGACTCGAGGAGCTGCGTTCTTTGCCGGGTAAGGCTGCCCAGCCCGCACCCTCCCAGCGTCCGGAAGACGTGCGCTGCTTCGACATCAGCACCATCGAACTCAAAGGCGCCGACAGCCTGTCGGCCAGTGACCGTCAGGCACTGCTCAAGCCTTTCATCGGCCAATGCCTGGGCGTATCCCAGCTCAACGCTTTGCTCAAGGCCATCACCGACCTGTACTTGGCGCGCGGCTTGGTCACCAGTCGTGCGTACTTGCCGCAACAGGATCTTTCGTCAGGCCATTTGCAGGTGATGGTCGTGGAAGGGCGTCTGGAAAGTTTTCGCACCGACGACAGCAGTGGTCTGTCCGAACGTGAACTGGCCATGGCCTTTCCCGGTTCGGCGGGCCAGTTGCTCAATCTGCGAGAGATCGAGCAGATGGTCGACCAGCTCAATCGTTTGCCGTCGAACCAGGCGCAGATGGAGCTCTCCCCAGGCGAGGCGGTCGGTGGTAGTCGTGTGTTGGTACGTAATGCACCGCAAAAGCCTTGGCGTGCCTCGCTGTCGCGCAACAATGAAGGCCAGCGCAGCACGGGCGAGCAGCAAGTCAATGTGGGGTTTGAATGGGACAGCCCGCTTGGCCTGGCCGACCAACTGGTGCTACGTGGGGGCCATGATGTGGTCAGCGACCACACGCAAGGTTCGAACAACCGCGTGCTGTACTACAACCTGCCATGGGGCTGGTGGAACTTCAGCTACAGCTACAGCGAAAGCGAATACCGCTCGACAGCGCGGGCCAACGGCTTTGCCTTCAAGCAGACCGGTGACAACCAGAACCACCAACTGCGCGCCGAGCGCGTTGTGCACCGTGACGCAGTCAGCAAGACGGCTTTGAACGTCGGGATCGTCCACCTGCGTACCAACAACTACATCGAAGATACGCGTCTGGACGCTAGCAGCAATCGCCTCAGCGAGGCGCAGTTCGGCATCAACCATGGCCGTCGCCTGGGTAGGGCTTTCGTCAACCTCGATCTCGGTATTCAGCAGGGCATCGGTGCTTTCGATGCCCAGGACAATGGTCATCCGCGGCCCGGCGAACCAGTGGCGCGTTATCGCAAATACAGCGCGACCCTCAGCTTCATCCAAGGCTTCGAGCTCCTTGGCGAGCGCCTGAGCTTCAGTAGCCTGGCCAACGGCCAGCGCAGCGAGGATGTGCTGTTCAGCTCGCAACGTATCAGTTTAGGGGGCTTGGCTTCGATTCGGGGGTTCAAGGACCAGTCGCTGTCCGGCGACAGCGGTGGTTACTGGCGCAACGATCTGCGCTGGAGTCGACCGGTCACCTGGCCCTCCTTGCGGCCGATCGTCGCCGAGTACGGCATGGGCCTGGGTTACGACTTGGGTGTGATCCGCAATGACCGCTACAACGGCGACTTCCATGGGCGTGCCAGCAGCCACTCGCTGGAATTGTTCGCCCGGGGCGAGCACCTCGCGGCCAGCGTGACCTTCGCCCGCAGCCTGGAGCGACCCGATGCGCTGCCCGACAAGGAACACCCGGTGTATTTGCGCCTGGACCTTTTCATCTGACACCTGATTCACGAGAGCACACATGGACGTTCGCCTATTCGCCTTCCTGGCCCGCCAACGCTCGGCCAGCATTCAACCCCGTGAGCGCTTTTGCGGATTGCCCAAGCGTGGCTTGGCCTTCATATTGGCCAATGCCATCTTCTGGCAGCCGTTATGGGCCCAGGCGGGTGAAGGTATCGTGGTCAGTGCGCCGGGGACGAGCCTTGATCGGGCGGGCAACGGCGTACCGATCGTCAACATCGCCGCGCCCAACGGCAGCGGGCTCTCGCACAACCGCTTCAGTGATTACAACGTCGGTAAGCAGGGCGTCATCCTCAACAATGCCACCGGGCGGACCCAGGCGACCCAGTTGGGTGGCATCGTCCTCGGCAATCCCAATCTGAAGGGCAGCGCCGCTACTACCATCCTCAACGAAGTCAACGGTACCAACCCCAGCCAGTTGCGCGGCTACACCGAAGTTGCAGGGCAGCGGGCACACGTCATCGTCGCCAACCCCCACGGCATCACCTGTGACGGTTGCGGCTTCATCAACACGCCCCGGGCCACGCTGAGCACGGGGCGACCGGTGATCGAGAATGGCCAGTTGGCCCGTCACCAGGTCGACCAAGGCCAAGTAATCATCGAAGGGGCGGGGCTCAACGCCACCAACGTCGATAGCTTCGAGATCATCACCCGCAGCGCGAAGATCAACGCCCAGATCCAGGCCCGCGAGCTGACCATCGTCGCCGGGCGCAACGATGTCGACGCCCGCACACTGGCTGCCACTGCTCGCACTGACAACGGCAGCGCCAAACCAGAGCTGGCCATCGACTCTTCGGCGTTGGGCGGCATGTACGCCGGGTCGATCAAGCTGGTGGGTACAGAAGCTGGAGTGGGTGTAAAGCTTGATGGCAAGCTGATCGCCAGCGGTGGCGATATCCAGCTGGACGCCAATGGGCAATTGCGCATGGCTCAGGTCAGCGGCGCAGGCGATCTGCGCGCCAAGGCTCAGCAGGTCATCGTCGATGGCCCTGTGTATGCCGCTGGTACCGCTGAGCTGAGCGCTCGCGACCAATTGAGCAACAACCAGAGCGTGGCAGCCGGGCGGCATGTCCAGCTCAGCGGCGCGCAGCTCATTAACAGCGGTATCGTCGAGGCTGGGGTCAATGCAGACAACAGTCGCAACACCCAGGGCGATGTAACGCTGACGGCGCAGGATCTGCGCAACAGCGCCAGTGTGGTGGCCAGCCGCAACCTGCAGGTGAAGGCAGGCACCCTGGACAACCAGGGCGGCACGCTCAAAGGGGCCGATGCCCAGCTAACAGCCAGAACGCTCGATAACCGCAAGGGCCGCCTTGTCGCAGACGCTCAGCTCGGTATCAGCGCCACGCGGCTGGATAACCGCGAGGGCAAGGCCATCGCCAATCGCGTGAATGTAGCGGGCGGCGAGGTGATCAATCAGCTTGGTTTGTTCTCGGCCGAGCAGTCGCTGACGTTCGAACTTGAGCGGCTGGACAACAGTGGCAAGGGCAACCTCGTCAGTAACGGCACCCTTCAGGCGCGCGTGAAACAGACGCTCGATAACCAGGCCGACGGCCTGCTTTCGGCCAAGGGCACGCTCGAGGTGCAGGGCCCCAGCCTGGACAATCGCGGTGGCCTGATGGTCGGCGATGCCGGCGTCAGCATCTCTGGCACACACCTGAACAACAGTGCCCTCGGCGTGATCAGCAGCCTGGGTGACGTGCAGCTCGACCTTGGCGCGTTGAACAACAGTCAGGGTGGCAGCCTTGCCAGCGACGGCAACCTAACCCTTGCCCTCGGCGCGACCGACAACCGCGATGGACGCCTGATCGCCCAAGGGCGACTGACGGGCACCTCGGGCAATCTCGACAACCGCGACGGTGTGATCAGCGCCGGCCAGGGGCTCGACCTGACCACCGGCAATGTCCTCAATGGCAGCAACGCCAGTGGCACATCCGGCGGTCTGATCACCAGTCAGGGCGCACTCACGCTTCGGGCCGGGCAGTTCGAATCCCTAGGCGGTGGTGAGGTCTCTGCCAAGCAGAACCTGCAGTTGACGGTTGCCCGCCTGGTTCAGCAACAGGCGCGACTGATTGGTGAAGGCAACGTCCTGATCGAACTGGGGACGGGCGCTCAGCCGGGCGATTTCGACAATCGCGCCAGCTTGCTCAGCGCAGGCGGCCTGCTGCAGATCAAAGGGCTGGGTAACTTCGACAACCGGGGTGGCGAGGTTTCCAGCAAGCAAAGCTTTGACCTCGTCGCCCGCGGCACGCTCGAGAACGGCGATCAAGGGCGGATCATCAGCGCAGGCCAGCTCGGCCTGCAGGCGGCCACCTTGCGCAATGCCAACCAAGGGTTGATGTCTGGCTGGCAGGGGCTGACCGTCGAAGGCGTCAGCCTGGACAACAGCGCAGGCGGCACGCTTTCCAGCCGCGAGGGTGCACTTGGCCTGACGTTGAGCGGTGCGCTGGACAACCATGGCAAGGGTGCGCTGGTCAGCCGGGGCGATATCACGCTCGACGCCGCAAGCCTGAATAACACCAGTGGCATCCTCTCAACTCAGGGCAATCTTGGCCTGAAGCTGGCCGGTAATCTTGACAACCGCAGTGGCGGGCTGCTCAGCGCCCACGGCACCCTGGTCGGCAGTGGCAAGGCCTGGGATAACCGCGGCGGGCAGATCACCGCGAACGGGGTCAAGCTCGACACCGCCAGCCTCGACAACAGCGGTGGCCGCCTGGTCAGTGATGGTGATTTGCGCCTTGGCTTGCTCGGTGCGCTACTCAACATCGGGGCGGGCAGCACATTGGCCAGCGCCGGACCGCTGGATCTGACTGCCAGGTCCGTCGACAACCGTGGTGGGCAACTGGTCAGCCAAGGGCTGCTTCACATCCTCGCCGGGCGCTTCGACAACAGTGCAACTGGCACCATCGCCAGTCAGGATGCACTAGACCTGACGCTGACCGAGGCCCTGGTCAACCGTCAGGGTGGCCTGATCTACAGCAAGGCGGGAACGCTGGAGATCGCGGCTTCTGACCTGGACAACGTCGACGGCACCCTGCGAGGGCAGCTCGACACGACCTTGCGCATCCAGGAGGTGGCCAACAACCAGGGCGGGCACATCACCAGCCAGGCCGGCAATCTGGATTTGCAAAGCACCCGGTTGGACAACGGCAGCGGCGGTGTTCTCAGCAGTGCGGGCTGGCTGAAACTGGTCACCGACTGGTTCGGCAACAACGCAGGCACGACCCAGGCGCAATCGCTCGATGTGCAAGCGACGACGGCCATCGATAACCGAAAAGGCCACCTCTCGGCGATCGACGGTGAAAGCCGCATCGTTACCGGCGAACTTGATAACCGTGGTGGTGGGCTGTATGCCAGCGAGCTGCTGCACGTTCGCGCCGATCAACTGTTGAACCAGGGCAGCAGTGCCGGCCTGGGCGGCAAGGTCGGTGCCGCGAGTATCGACTTCAGCCTGCAAGGCGCCTTGAGCAACCAGTACGGTTTGATCGAAAGCAGCGGCCCGGTGACGTTGTCAGCTGCCAGTATCGACAATACCTCCGGCGCCATTCGCGCGCTGGGCCAGACAGGTACCACGCTTTTAGCTGCATCCGGTCTGTTGAACAACCGACTCGGTCGAATCGAGACGGCGGCCCAAAACCTCGACCTTCGCGCAGGCACTTTGCAGAACACTGCGGGTACCGTGCTGCATGTCGGCACCGGCAACTTCGGCATCAACCTGGCCCAGGCCGGCCTGGCCGGGGGCAGCTTCACGACCAATGGCGACCTCAGTTATCAAGCTTCCGCCTGGACCAACAACGCCATCATCCAGGCGCGTAATCTCAACCTGACGATTGGCCAATTCAATCAGGGCGCCAATGGTCAGTTGCTCGCAGTGCAGCGCTTGACCGGCAGCGGCGGCAACTGGAGCAACAGCGGGCTGATTGCCAGCGATGGCAGCCTCGACCTCACCTTGACGGGTAACTACGGGAGCAGTGCACGCCTGAGCAGCGTGGGCAACCTCACGTTGCGCACCGGTTCCATCACGCTTGGCCAGGCAGGCAGCATTATCGGGGGAGGCACCACCAGCGTTACCAGCACCGGCCTGGTCGAAAACAGAGGGCGGTTGACGTCGACCCAAGACCTGCGTGTCAGCGCCGCCACGCTGAACAACTACGGCACGTTGGGCAGTGCGGATGATCTGCACCTGACCGCCGCGACCCTGCTCAACGAAAACGGATTGATCTTCAGCGGCGGCGACATGCAGTTGCGCGTCGGGAACTTCAACAACCGCTATGCCGATGTCTACAGCCTGGGCAGTCTGCATATCGCCGCCAATGACCAGCAAGGCTGGGCGAGCAGCGTCCAGAACGTTTCCGGCAGTTTCGAAAGCGCCGGAGCCATGACGCTGTTGGTGCAGGACTTCGACAATCGCCGTGACGACGATTTCCAGATCGGCCAGCAGTTGGTCGCCGGCAACATCCGAATGTTCGCTGACGACGTCTGCGACGGTAAGGGCTGTGAGTTCAAGTTCCAGTCCTGGGAGCGCTACGAGGACGTCGTCACGCACGATTCACCCCAGGCGAGCATCACCGCCGGTGGTGACTTCCGGTTCCGCGGTGGCGCGTTCGATAACCTCTACAGCAGCATCGCGTCGGGCGGCAACATCGATATCCATGCTGCCACCTTCCGTAACCAAGGAGCGGCGGGAGGCGTCGAGAAGCACCTGGACGGGTCTTTCTATACCCGCACCGATTCCTATTACTGGACATTCAGGGCCAACAAGGACCTGTACAACCGCTACAACGATCCCGCCTCGCCGGACTACAACCCTGGTGCCTTGACGCGTCAGCAGGTCTTCGAGTCCGGCGGTTACCCCGCGCATAACTTCCATGGCCTTGCAACGGCAGAAGTACAAGTGTCGGGCACACCAGTCGCCAACGCCGTGCTTCAGGCCGCCGGCAACGTCAACATCAATGCCAGCGACCAGTTCGACAACAGTGTGGTGCGTCGCAATGCCGGCTCCCAGACCATCAGCAAGCGCAACGTCAACACGGCCAACGGTGCGACTGCCGGCCAGTTCGCAGTCACCTCGCAATTGCCGCCGGACCTGGTACAGCGCCAGGTCAACCCCATCAGCCTGCCGAGCTTCACCCTGCCTCAAGGTGAGAACGGCTTGTTCCGCCTCAGTGGCCAGAGCGGTGCCGGTGGCAGCGCACAAGGCACAGGCGGGCTCATCGTCGCCGGGCAAAGCGCCAATGCGGTGTCCGGTTCTACCTTGAGCGTGCCGCGTGTACAGGGCGTGCCCAACACGGCTGCCCCGGACAACAGCCACAAATACTTGATCGAAACCAACCCTGAGCTGACGAAGCTCAAGCGTTTCCTGGGCTCGGACTATCTGCTCGACCGGGTCGGCTACGACCCGGACAAGGCGCAGAAGCGCCTGGGTGATGGCCTCTATGAACAGCGTCTGATCCAACAGGCCGTGGTGGCACGTACTGGCCAGCGTTACATCGATGGCATAGCCAACGACGAAGCCCTGTTCAAGTACCTGATGGACAACGCCATTGCCTACAAAGACAGCGTTCAATTGAAGGTGGGCGTCGGCCTGACCGCCGAACAGGTCGCCGCACTGACCCACGACATCGTCTGGCTCGAAGAGGCGGTGGTCAACGGCGAAAAGGTCCTGGTGCCGGTGCTCTACCTGGCCCAGGCCGATGGCCGCTTGGCCCCCAACGGCGCGTTGATCATGGGCAATGATGTGGCCTTGATCAGCGGCGGCGACCTCAGCAACCAAGGTACCTTGCGCGCCAGTGGCAACCTCTCGGCCACGGCCACCAACCTCGACAACACTGGCCTGATCGAAGCCAGCAAGCGGCTCGACCTGCTGGCGATGGACAGCATCCGCAATGCCGCTGGTGGCATCATCAGCGGTGGCGACGTCAATCTTTCGGCCCTGACCGGCGACGTCATCAACGAGCGCACCATCACCTCGGTCGATACCCGCAGCGTCAACGACCGCATCCACAAGGAAATTGCCAACAACGCCGCACGCATCGAATCGCGCGGTGAGCTGGGCATCATCGCCGGGCGCGACCTGGTCAGCACCGGCAGCGTGATCCAGGCCGGGGGCGACGCGGCATTGCAGGCTGGGCGTGACCTGAGCATCGTGTCCGCGCAGGAAGTCGACAGCGCCGACTTCAAGAGCCGTCGGGTCACCGGCAATATCAGCGAGGTCACCCAGCACGGCAGCGACGTGCAGGTGGGCGGGGACCTGCAAGTGAACGCCGGTCGTGACGTCAATGTCGTGGCCAGCCGGGTCGAGGCGGGCCGGGACCTGGCCGTCAGCGCCGGTCGCGATGTGCTGATCAGCGCCGCCGCGAACGAAACGCACAGCAACAGCGACTACAAAGGCGGCGGCAAGGAAATCCAGCGCCAGGACGACATGGTCCGCCAGCAGTCCGCCGAGCTGAAGGCGGGCGGCGACGTGCTGGTCAATGCCGGCGAAAACATCACCCTCGTCAGCAGCAAGATCGGCGCTGGCGATGAGGCCTACCTGGTGGCCGGCGACAAGATCGAGCTGCTCGCCGCCAACGACAGCGACTACTCGCTGTACGACATGAAGGAAAAGGGCAACTGGGGCCAGAGCAAAACCCAGCGTGACGAAGTCACCGACATCAAGGCGGTGGGCAGCGAGATCAGCGCGGGCGCCGACATCACCTTGCTCAGCGGCGGCGACCAGAAGTACCAGGGTGCCAAACTCGACAGCGGCAACGACATCGCCATCGTCAGCGGAGGCAGCGTCACCTTCGAAGCAGTGAAGGATCTGCACCAGGAGAGCCATGAGAAGAGCAAAGGCGATCTGGCTTGGCAGTCATCCAAAGGCAAGGGCCAAACCGATGAGACGCTGCGCCAGACCCAGCTGATTGCCCAAGGCAACGTCGCGATCAAGGCCGTGGAAGGGCTGAAGATCGACATCAAGCACATCGACCAGCAAAGCGTGAGCCAGGCCATCGACGCGATGGTCAAGGCCGACCCGAATTTGGCGTGGCTGAAGGAGGCGGAAAAGCGCGGGGATGTGGATTGGCGGCAGGTGCGGGAGATCCATGACAGTTGGAAGTACAGCAACTCGGGATTGGGGGCCGCGCCGTCGATGGTGATTGCCATCGTCGCTTCGGCTTATCTCGGTCCGCTTTATGGAGCAATGGCCAGCAACCTCGCTATTGGCACAATCAATAACAAAGGTGATCTGGGGCGTGGGCTGAAGGAAGCCACTAGTGGCGACAACCTGAAGCGTTATGCAATCACTGCGGCGACCGCCTACCTCGCGGAAAACTACTTCGACGATATTCTGAAAACCCAGACCAACACGTTCACTGGCAAGGTAACCGTAGATCTGCGAAGCCTCAGCGGCGTGAGTCGTTTCGCTGCGAACCAAGCGATGCAGAGCGTGACCAGCACCGCCCTGAGCAAGGCCGTAGGGCTGGGGGGGAGTTTCAGTGATGCGCTCAAGGACAGTTTGTATAACACCTTCGCTGCAGCAGGTTTCAACGCCATAGGCGATTTTGGCAAAACGCATGGTTTAGAGGCCGGCGATGCGCAAATGGTGGTGATGCATGCCGTGATGGGCGGGCTCGCCGCAGAGGCTCGTGGTGGTAGTTTCGCCGCTGGAGCAGCGGGGGCGGGCCTTAATGAGGCGCTCGTCGGTGATTTGGACAAGCTGATCAGCAGCTACTCACCTGCTAGCCGCGAAGCCCTGCTGACCATGAGCTCACAGCTCGTGGGAATACTGGGAGTACTTGTTCAGAACAACAATGCCACTGCGGATCAGCTGGAGACAGGTGCCTGGACGGCGAAGAGTTCGACGCAGTACAACTATCTGCTGCATAACGAAATACAGGCGCGCGCCAAAGAAGTCAAAGGCTGTGGGGGAGAGGCGAAATGTGAGGAGGATGCCCTCAAACGCTATGCAGATTTGGATAAGGCGCGCAATGAGAATCTCCCAGGGCTTTGCCAAAGCGACCCGGGGCAATGCCTGACGGTGATGAAGCAGTTGGCGTATGAGAGTGGCGCCAATGATGCCTTTGTGGATAGCTTACGGCATGAGGATGTCAGGGCTGCTGTTGGAGTACTCCTGGCTTCCCAGTCGAATGATGAGGCGATCACTGCCATTCAGCAGGAGTTGATCCGGCTGAAGTATGGAGATCGTACGGCTTTCGCTTTGCAAGTCTTGCAAATGGCGGCAGCTGGTAATCTCGCGAAAAATGCTAAAGTAGGTGCAAAAGCAACCTCCAGCGCATTGCGAAGCTTTGGTGGGCGCACGGTTGATGACCTCGTCTCAGCGGCTGCAAATCCTATTAATAAGGAAGGTCTGACAGAGGCCGCTAGAGCCCTGACAAAACATGCATCTGGGCAGCGCTCAACTGGAACATTCCCTAAGCTTTCAGGTGGGATTGAAAAGCAAAATGCTACCGCTCAAGGAATTGTTAATGAAATTCTCAAACATCCTGACGCAACCTTTAAAAATTTGAGTCGGGGTGGGCTAGAGGTGAGAACGCCAGATGGTAGAGGGCTACGGTTCAATAGTGATGGCTCATTCTCGGGTTTCTTAGATCCAAAGGTGCAGCTATGAAACTTGACAGCAACCCTGACTTTGAGATTTTTGGGTTTAGCGATAGCCGCTATGAGAAGTTGACTATTGAAATTCAGTATAAGGGAGAGTCGGTAGCTCAAATTAATCAGGATCAAGGAGTGGATAAATTAGAACTTGAGGTGTTTGCTGACTTGAATGGCTCAGTTCTAAAAATCCCGCTGGCTGGTTTCTTAGAATCAATAATTTTGGCGAAGAGGTCGATTGAGGGGTAGTGGCAATATGATGAAAATGAGACACCCACTAGCCGGCCACGCGTCAAGACTCAAAGCTACCCGCTCTGCTTTTTAACGGCAGAGTTTCTCCTGTGCCGAGTCTGATGGGTGTAGTGGTTTACTAGGTTTTTTGGTGCAAAAGCAACTGCTACAGTCCCAGAAATAAAATGGAGCGCTCAAGAAAAACATTTCCCTGGGCATAATTTATATACGTCCGGACGAAGCATATTAACTTCTGACCCAAGAATGCTGGCGGAAAAGGCAGGCACTGGACAGCAGGTCGGGAATCTTCCAGTAGGAGCGCCAGGATCAAAATAAAGAGTGAGCTTTGGCGGGGCTATTGGCAATTATGTTGATCCTGTGACAGGAAAGGCTATGCCAACTTCCAATGGAATTATTCACTATTCTAAAGATGGGATTAACAGTTTCGGTGAGGCCGTGATATGAATATCGATGCTGTGGTTTTTGCCAGGCTCTCTCTGCAAAGAGCGCTTTTGGGTTGTGTTTCAGCTAATATGCGGGCAGTTGTATGAATCGCCTCTGGTTTCGTAGACACCTCCAAGCCTCATAATGAGGCCCAAATAGGAGGTGCCATGAGTCGTCAGCGTTACCCTGAAGAATTCAAGATCGAAGCGGTCAAACAAGTGACCGAGAAAGGCAAGCCTGTCGCCGATGTTGCCCAGCGTCTGGGCATGTCCGTTCACAGTCTCTACGCTTGGATCAAGCTCTACAGCAAACCCCAAGATCAGCGTCAGCAAGACGATGACCAGCAAGCCGAACTGCGCAAGCTGCGTGCTGAACTCAAGCGCGTGACGGAAGAGCGAGACATCTTAAAGAAGGCCGCCGCGTACTTTGCCAAGGAGTGCGGCTGAAGTACGCCTTCATCAAGAAGCACTCGACGGATTACCCGGTGCGGCGCCTTTGCCAAACCCTCAAGGTGCACCCCAGCGGCTACTACGCTTGGTTGGCCGAGCCTCAATCTGCCGAGCAAAGGAGATCAACGCCTGCTTGGCTTGATCAAGCATGCCTGGTTAGAAAGCGGAGGAGTGTATGGCTATCGCAAGATTCACGATGACCTGCGAGAGCTGGGAGAGATCTGTGGGCGAAATCGAGTCGGACGTTTGATGCAGGCAGAGGGGCTGCGTTCACAAACGGGTTATCGACGGCGCCCAGGGTTTTATGGCGGAAAGCCAACCGTCGCCTCGCCTAACCACCTTGCGCGGCAGTTCAAGGTCAGTGAGCCGAACAAGGTCTGGGTGACAGACATCACTTACATCCGCACCTATGAAGGATGGCTATACCTGGCAGTAGTGCTGGATCTGTTTTCTCGCCAAGTGATTGGCTGGTCAATGAAGCCCAGGATGGGCAGCGACCTGGCGATCGACGCGATGTTGATGGCCGTGTGGCGCCGCAAGCCACAGCAGCAAGTGATGATTCATTCAGATCAGGGCAGTCAATTCAGTAGCTCAGATTGGCAAAGCTTCTTGAAGGCAAACAACGTGATTAGCAGCATGAGTCGGCGAGGAAACTGCCATGATAACGCCGTAGCCGAGAGCTTTTTCCAGCTTTTGAAGCGGGAGCGAATCCGACGAAAGATCTACGCAACGCGTGACGAAGCCCGAAGTGATATTTTCGATTACATCGAGATGTTCTATAACCCAAAACGTCGACACAGCAGTGCTATGCAGCTGTCGCCAGTAGAGTATGAGAAACGCTATTTTCTGAGCTTGGAGAGTGTCTAGGAAAGCAGGGGCGATTCAGGAGCAAGCATGGAGCTTACTGTCTCTGGCAAAGCGGTTTGTGGCTATTGCCGAGGAGATATAGCTGCGATGGCAGAGAAGTCTGGACTCACTTCTCTTACAGTTAAAGAAGCTGCAACCGGTAAGACTCTATACTGGCAGCCTGGCATGCGCGCTTTGAGAGAGCAGGATTAGAAGATGAAATTTTCTCTATCATGGGTTGTTGGATTCGGAAGTGAGTGCCACGGAGGGAGAGCTAAAGAACCGTCCTGGAGTAATGTTGAGCTTCATCTGAGAGAAGTATGTGAGGTGTCTGGCTCTGTTACTTTAGAAGCTGTGAATCTTAATGGATTTGAGCTGTTGAGCTTGCAGGTTGTTGCAGATGATGGGGTGTTCGCGATGACTTTAGGGGAGGACAATGGCGAGGATTACATTGTTCGGTCTTATCTCGGGGATGGAGACTCAGGAAAGGTAGTTGATATTCTAGGAGATGCTATTGATGCCTCAGCGGTTTGCACTAATTTTGAGACTGTTGTTGATATTTTTAGGATGCTCTTTGAAAAAGGCTGCGTGCCTCGGAACTTAATGGCCTGATTCTTTGGTGCAAAAGGGACTGGTGAAGTTGCTGGGTCGGTAAAAGACTTCTCAGTGGCTGACCGAGTATTTGGTCAACTTAATGATCCCCGAATGGGGCAGCTTGCAGGGAAACTCGATGCGAATGCTCTGCAGAAGCTTGCCAACAGTCCAGGCGCTACTCGTGTGTTAGATACAAGGACGGGGCATATCGATGTTATTCAAGAAGTTTAAGGGGAACTGATTCGAATTACTGTGCCAAGAGATGAGATGAAGATAATTTCTGTCGGTCCAATTCGGCCTAATCAAGTTAAGAGTTTGTTGGGCAAGGGCGAATTTGTCCCACTGCCTTGAGGTGCAGAGAGGTATGGCTTCGATTCATATTGAGGAAATTCAGAAAATCTTATCTGCACAAGGAAGCAGGGATGCCTTACCGAATCAAGACAATGGAGAGGGTTACTTTCTTGAGATTAAATTCGATAATGCCGGCCGAAGACCGTCTGGAGTTGTTGATGAGGAATACAAGAACAAAGTAATAACGCTTGATTGCCCATACGGCATGGTTACTATCTTGTGTGACGAAGAGGGGCAGTTAAGGTCAATCGAGTTAAGTTGACTTCGCAGTTTATTCACCTGTACAGATACAGTCTTCACCTGACATCGGCCTCGTGCCGGTGTTGCTTTTCAGTTGTCAGGTGTTCTCTTTCTGTTGTCTTTCTGTTCTTTTTCAGTTGCTTTCGTGTTGTTTGAAGAACGATCGCAGAGTACGCCGTTCGAACTGCTACTTTTGTGCTATCTGGCTGCTATTTATCAGTTATCTGTTGGTATCTCTCAGCTATCGAGCTGCTTTCTTTTTGCTACTTCCCCGCTACCACTGCCAGCGGTCAAGACGAATTACCCGGTACGTCGCCTTTGCCAGACCCTCAAGGTGCATTCCAGCGGCTACTACGCCTGGCTGGCCGAGCCTCAGTCGTGGGTGGGCTGAGCACAGGTTATTTCGATAAGTTGACGGGCACCGAAACACAACTGCCGACCGACAAGATCGTCGCGCCATTGAATACGGTTGGTGATATCAGCCGATTTGCCGCCAATCAGGCGCTGCAAAACATCACCAGCACGGCTTTGAGCCAAGCATTGGGGCTGGGAGGAAGTTTCGGTAGCGCGTTAAAAGACTCGCTGTACAACACGCTACGTGTGAGAACATCAAGTTCGAGCAGCTCGATCGAAGCTTCAAAGCTTTGGATTCCTTGGATGAAGTGTCTGGCTTCGGTGCTATCGTCATTGGCGGCATCGCCGGGATGGCGGAGGCGGGTGGTAACCGGCCGGGAGCAGGGGCTGTACCTGGGGCTTCGTCTAATGTAAACAAGGCGTATGAGTACTGGGCCGCGGTTAAGGCTGAGCGGGTTGCGGGTGCAAAAGCTACAGCCAGTTCCCCGTTAAAGCTTGGCGAAACCAAGGTCATCAACGATGTCAATATGACTCGTGTTGGAAGATGGATGTCTCCTGACGAACTGGCACAGATGCAAAGTACAAGTAAGGTGGTGCAGGGTGGTGGAGGACAAACCTTTATTTCGACTAATGGCGTTTCTGACTTTAAAGGGCCTGCACCTAAAGGCTATGTCTATGTCGAGTTCGATGTTCCAGCCAATAGCTTGCTGCAAGGCGGAAAAGAGGGCTGGTTTAAAATGATTGGCCCAGATGCAAGCAAGTCTCAGCAGTTTTTGCTTAATAAACAGGGTGGTGAGCATCTTCCGGTGGTCAAGAATATTGAGATTCTAGATAGGAAATGAGAGGTCTTATGGATAGCTCTTGGTTTGATGAAGGCATAAGGCCATCTTTAAAGGGGTACTCTTTAGAGTACTCATCATTTCCTAATGGAGATTTTGGTGATCTTGAAAGGATAGAGTTGGAAGGCTTCAGTAAGCTAGGGACAGTAGAGTTTTGGTCTAAAGGCTGGATTGGTATTGATATATATGACTGTGCTCTGGAATGTCAGGTTATGAATGTGCTGCTTTCTCCTGAAGAAAAAGATTCTGTCCATCAGGCATTTGAGAGGTTTATAGAAATATTGACGCAGGATAGCTGATGGTCCAAAAGGTGCAGGTGATGCAGCAAGCATTAGTGAATGCCGCCAAGCTTCGTGGGCAACTTACTGGAATTCACATCGTGCCTGCGAGGTCATGAATATGGTTACTATAGATGATCCGGTAGTAGCAGCCCGCTTGAGTATTCAAAGGGCTGTGTTGGGCGAAGTGTCGGATAAGCTTAGGGCAGTAGTGTGTCCTGTGTCAGGAAGATGCCTCGATATAAAAGGGGGGCGGTGAGGGTGATCTTGAATCTGCCTCATGTGTGGAAACGGAGGTTCTTGCTGATTACCACGAGGGATACAAAGTCTCAGCTCGGTGCCTCAGGAGAGATGTGCCGATCCCCATTGATGATAGTGGGTATGGGCATTTATAAGTCGTGAAAGCTAGTATCAGTCGGTACAAAAGTAACAGATGGTGCAGTAGAAGCAGCGTTTATTTGGATTTTGATAGATTCAGCTGCTCTGGCAGGTAGACTAATGGTCGCTTTTTAAATCTTGTTGTGTCATTCCTCCCGCTCTTTATTAAAAGGGTTGAGTGGGATGGTGATTCATTGACTCTGTCAGGTGACGATTGGAGCTTTGTCACTAGTAGCGCTTGGAGGGTATCCAAAGACAGAGAACTATTGTTTGCATGCTGGGGTAATTGGGAAAATTTATGCCCCAGATAATAGCGTTTATGGGTAATTCATAGGTGCATAAGAGGCACCTGCTGTCCTCAAGCATCGTGGCCTGAGCGAGCAGGGCTCCGAGTATCTGCGCAACAAGTTTCTGCTGGCTCTTGGGTAGTTGATTAATAGCTTCCGGTTGCTGCTGCCACTTCGGAGCCGGGCCACGCTTAGGTACAGTGGTTTCCTGCTGCTGACCAAACAACTCTTCGAGTGTGGTCGAAAGCAGCCGGGCCAGCTCTGGCAACGCCGCTACCTGGGTACGCGGCTTGCCGGATTCATAGGCAAAGACACGCGTGTCGTTACTTATGACGCCTGCTGGGGCCTAATATGAATGCGGCCTGAGCTGTTACCCCACGCGCGCGCCAACAAACCTCGCGAAACCCACCCTGCCAGGCTTATGCGGCTGTATCCCTCTACTCGAAAAACTGTCCACAGAAATGCGGTGAGAATGTTCACAGATCGAGGCTCAATCTGTTGTCGACCCTTTCCCCCAAAGGTATATTTCCGCGCGTCTGATGGCTCAATGCCATGTCGCGTGTTGCGCAGCGTCAGCCTTGGAAAAGGGCTGCACACGCTGCGGGCATTCATCTCGCATTGATCCCTCTCTCACCTCTTTCGCCGTCGTCGACGGCATTTCCCGCCTCGTGCAACCGGGCCCCTGAGGGGATCGCCCGGCAATGGCAATTTCAAGAACGATCAATAGAAGGGCTCTGCGGATGATCGACCCAATCGTGAAGGTGTTGGCTGATATAAGTGTGCGGTCGAAACTGACCCTGGGCTTTGCCCTGGTGTTGCTGCTGACCCTGGTGATCGCCGGAATCGGTTTGGGCGCACTGAGCAGCCTGGGTGAGCGCAGTGCCAAGCTCAGCAGCATCGCCCACATCAACGAAGAGACGCGCGACGTGCGCATCGCGCGGCTGAACTACACCGTCTCCCCGGGCGCTGAGCAGGCTGCGCAAATGGTCAAGGCGATGGATGAGCTCAACCTTCGCATCGAAGCGCTCGCCAAGCAGTTCACCGATCCGAACGATCTGCGCTGGATCGGGCAGGCTGAACAGGCTATCGAAGCCTACCGTTCACACTTCCAGGATTACGTCCGCGCCGTGGAGGCGCGCAGCGATGCGCAGGCCGTACAGACCCTGGCGGTGCTGGAGTCGGATCTGAAGAACCTGCTCGAAGCGGCCGGGCAGTTGTCGGACAGCCAGTCGCAAAAGCGTGACCATGAAGTGCAGTCGTTCAAGCAGCGGTTGATCTTCGCCGCGGTGCTGGCGCTGGTGTTCGGGGTGCTGGCGGCGTGGCTGATCACGCGTTTGATCGTGCTGCCGTTGAAAGAAGCGCTGCAAAGCGCCGAGCGGGTGGCCAATGGTGATTTGAGCCAGGACGTTCCGGTGTCCAGGCGTGATGAGCTGGGCGAACTGCAGGCCAGCATGCAGCGCATGACAGTGAACCTGCGCGATCTGATCGGCGGGCTGCGCGACGGCGTGGTGCAGATCGCCAGCGCCGCCGAAGAGCTGTCGGCGGTCACTGAGCAGACCAGCGCGGGGGTGAGCAGCCAGAAGGTCGAGACGGACCAGGTCGCCACCGCCATGAACCAGATGGCCTCGACCGTGCAGGATGTTGCGCGCAGTGCCGAGGAGGCTTCCAATGCGGCGGTCAACGCAGGCCATGAAGCGCGGGAAAGCGACACGGTGGTGAATCAGGCCATCGAGCAGATCACCCATCTGGACGTCGAGGTGGGGCATTCGACAGAGGCGATGGCCGGGCTCAAGCGAGAAAGCGACAAGATCGGCACGGTGCTGGATGTGATCAAGTCGGTCGCCCAGCAGACCAACCTGCTGGCGTTGAACGCTGCCATCGAGGCGGCGCGGGCGGGGGAGGCCGGTCGCGGCTTCGCGGTGGTGGCCGATGAGGTGCGCAGCCTGGCACAGCGGACCCAGAGCTCCACCGAAGAGATCGAAGAGTTGATCAGTGGTCTGCACCGTGGTACGCAGCAGGTCAGCGATATCCTCGAGCGCAGCCGCGCACTGACCAGCAACAGTGTCGAACTGACCCGCCGTGCCGGCACTTCGCTGCTGAACATCAGCCGTTCGGTGGCGACCATCGAATCGATGAACCTGCAGATCGCGACGGCTTCGGAGCAGCAGAGCGCTGTGGCCGAGGAAATCAACCGCAGCGTGCTCAATGTGCGGGAAGTGTCCGAGCAGACCGCCGCGGCCAGCGAGGAAACCGCCGCTTCCAGCGTCAAGCTGGCGCAGTTGGGCGGTGAACTGCAGCTGCTGGTGGGCAAATTCAAGCTTTGACCTGTGGGTGAATCGGCGTTCGCCGTCGTTGGATCAAGCCCCTGAAGCGCGTGCCTCAGGGGCTTTGCATCAAATGGAGGTGGCGGCGGCACTGGGTTGGCGCCGGTCGTGCCGCGTATCGTATAAGATATCCACACTGTATTGCCTCTGGATGCCGCCGTGCCGATCCTGCCCCGCAAAGCCCCCAATCTGGGTGTCACACCCTCGACCTCTGAAATCATCGCCGAGCACCTGCGTGAAGCGATCATTTCCGGGCATCTGGCCGAAGGCGAGCCGGTGCGTCAGGACGACATCGCCCAGGCGTTCAACGTGAGCAAGATCCCGGTGCGCGAAGCGCTCAAGCGCCTGGAGGCGGAAGGGCTGGTGGATTTTCACCGCAACCGTGGCGCCTTGGTGACCAAGATTTCCGAGCCTGAGCTGGCGCAGATGTTCGAGGTGCGTGTGCTGCTGGAGGTCAAGGCCATCCGCCTGGCGGTGCCGAACATGACCGAAGAGACGTTCCAGAAAGCGGAAGGGATTTGCGCCGAGTTCATTGGCGAGGATGACATTGGCCGTTGGGCCGAACTGAACTGGGCGCTGCATGCATGTCTTTATGAGCCCGCGCAAAGGCCATTTTTGGTGGGCTTGATCCGCTCGATTCACGACAAGGTCGAGCGCTACCTGCGCATGCAGATGAGCCTGTCAGCCGGCAAGGAGCGCGCCGATCACGAACACCGGGACATCGTCGCCGCGTGCCGAAACCGCGATGCCGACCTGGCCGCACAGCTGATCGAAGCGCACATCAACGGCGTCTGCCAGAGCCTTTACGAGCACTTGCCCCATCGCTGAGCGACCGGCGCTGAGGCTGATCCCTTCTGTGGCATCGCCTGCCATATTGCTTCCTCCCGTAACAGTCCCTCGGGGCCGCCCGGCCCTGTGCGGCATGTCCCGTTTTACCCGATAGCCCTGTAGCAGCGCGCCCTGCGCCGCTTTGCCCGAAGCCGGGCGAAGTGCTGGCCCCATTCTTGCTCGGATAAAATCGTATACGAAATACGATATAACAAAAGTGGGCGATCCATCCCCGGACATTGGGGCCGGACGCCGAGGACGAACGATCAACGGAGCGGAACATCGATGACCTCTACGACCTCTGTGGCATCCAAAACGCTTGACCGTAAGGCGGACCATGCGCCCGCCGGTATCAAACGCGTGGTGGCTGCCGCCATGGCCGGCGCTGTGGCGGAGTGGTACGAATTCTTCCTTTATGGCACGGCCTCGGCCCTAGTCTTTGGCCAGTTGTTCTTCCGTCAGACCGGCAGCGCGATGGATGGCATCATCGCGGCCTTCGCACTGTATGCCGTGGGCTTTCTGGCGCGGCCTTTGGGGGGATTGGTGTTCGGCCACTATGGCGACAAGCTGGGGCGCAAGCACCTGCTGCAGATCAGCTTGGTGGTGGTGGGCATCACGACCTTCCTGATGGGCTGCCTGCCCACCTTCGAAAAGATCGGCTATGCCGCCCCGGTGCTGTTGGTGTTGCTGCGACTGATCCAGGGCTTTGCCTTCGGGGGCGAGTGGGGAGGCGCGGTGCTGTTGGTGTCCGAGCACAGCCCGGACAACCGTCGGGGGTATTGGGCCAGTTGGCCCCAGGCGGGTGTTCCGGCCGGTAACCTGATTGCCACGGTCATCCTGCTGATCCTGTCCTCGAGCCTCTCGGAGGCGCAGTTCCTCGATTGGGGCTGGCGAGTGGCGTTCTGGTTCTCCGCGGTCGTGGTTCTGATCGGCTATTGGATCCGCAAGCGGGTGGATGATGCGCCGATCTTCAAGGAGGCGCAGGCGCGCCAACAGAAAGTGGCGCAGACGCAACTGGGCGTGGTGGAGGTGTTGACCAAGCACTGGCGTGCGGTGCTGATCGGCATCGGCGCGCGGTTTGCCGAGAACATTCTTTATTACACCGTGGTGACCTTCTCCATTACCTACCTCAAGCTCGTGGTGCACAAGGACACCTCGCAGATTTTGCTGCTGATGTTCGGCGCGCACCTACTGCACTTCTTCATGATTCCGGCCATGGGGTACCTGTCGGACATCATCGGGCGCAAGCCGGTGTACCTGGTCGGGGCGGTGCTGACCGGGTTCTGGGGCTTCGTTGGCTTTCCGATGATGGACACCGGCAATGAGTGGCTGATCATGGCCGCGATCACCTTGGGCCTGGCCATCGAGTCCATGACCTACGCGCCTTACTCAGCGCTGATGGCGGAGTTGTTCCCGACCCACGTCCGCTACACGGCGCTGTCGCTGTGCTACCAGGTCGCACCGATCCTGGCGGGTTCGCTGGCGCCGCTGATCGCGGTGACCTTGCTCAAGGAGTACAACAGCTCGACGCCGATTGCCTGGTACTTGGTGGGGGCTGCGCTGATCTCGATCGTCGCGGTGGCCGCGACCCGCGAGACCCGGGGCAAGTCATTGCGGGCGGTGGACGAGGAGTTGGCCAAGCGCTGAGACGCTGGGGGCTGAAAAGCAGCCCCCGACTTCAGAACCGATCCAAACGGTAAGGTGCAAGCGCAGGCAATTGCCCAGCTCCAGCGGGCACCGATCCGGTCATGGAGGCGACCAGTTCGGCAGTGGTCGCCGCCTGGGTAAGCCCCAGGTGCTGGTGACCGAAGGCGAGCAAAACCTTGCCGTCGCAGGCCTGGTCGATCACCGGCAGCGAGTCCGGCAGGGACGGACGAAAGCCCATCCAGGTGCTCGCCGCTTCTACATTCAGCGCGTTCTTGAACAGCCCCTCGGTCAGCCGATGCAGTTGCCATGCCCGCCGCATGTTCGGCGCTCGCTCCAGCCCTGCGAACTCCACGGTGCCGGCCAGGCGCAGGCCGCCTTGCATGGGCGTCATGATGAAGCGGCGCTCCAGGGAAGTGACAGCCATGGGCAGGCGGCCGTGCTCGTTGGGCAGCATCAGGTGATAGCCGCGTTCGGTGTCCAGCGGCACGCTCTTGCCGGTCAGTTGCTGGGTAAGTTTGGCGGAGTGGGCACCGCAGGCGATCAGTGCTTTTCGGGCATTGACCTCGCCCTTGTCGGTGCGCAGCACAACGCCATCGGCATGCACCCGGCCACCTTCGACGCGCTGGCGGGCGAAGCGAACACCCTTGTCCTGGGCCGCTTGCACCAGCGCCCTCACCACCTGGTGAGGGTCGATGAAATGACCGGTCGCGGGGAAAAACAGTGCGCCCTGGATCGATTCGGACAACTGCGGCGCCACATTTCGCACGGCGTTGGCGTCCCAGAAATCGACGGGCACGCCCTGAGCCTGCATCTTCTGCTTGAGCGCGTCGATCGCGGTGCGCGATTCAGGGCGTTCGAAGACCAGCAGGGAGCCGTCTTCCTTGAGCAACTGCGTGTTGCCGGTGGAGCCCAGCAGGCGGCGCCAGGCATCCAGGCTCGCCTCGTTGAGGGCGCGCAGGGCGGCGACGCTGTTGCGGTAGGGGCGTTGACGCAGGTTCAGCAGCAAACGTGTGAACCAGGGCAGGGCTTTGGGCAGGTAACGCCAGTCCAGGCGCAGCGGGCCCATCGGGTCCAGCAGCATCGCCGGCAAGCGCTTGAGGATGGACACGTCAGCGATGGGGAAGACCTGTTCGGTGGCCAGATGACCGGCATTGCCAAAGGATGCCCCCTGGCCCGGCTCATCCCGGTCGAGCACCAGCACCCGATGGCCCTGGCGCGACAAGGCCAGGGCGCAGGCCACGCCTACGATGCCGGCGCCGACCACGGCGATATCATAGACCTCGTGACCGTTGCGGTGAAGTTCGTCTGAAAGCATCTGCTCACACCTCGGTGATCGTAGATTTTATACAATTGTCGTGTTCAAACCGCGCCCTGGCGACGAGGCTCAGGGCAGGGGGTCAGTGGTTCAGGCTGTTTTCCAGGACCGCGACGATGCCCTCGCAGGCTTCGCGGATGTGGCGGTCCAATAGGCGGCAGGCCGCCTCGATGTCTTTGTTGCGGGCATGTTGCAGCAGTTCTCGGTGTTCTTTTTCGGCTTTCTGGATTTCCCGCGTGTAGAGCAGCTGCATGCGGATGTAGCGATCGCACTTGGTATTGAGGTGCGTGATCATCGCCAGGGTTTCCGGCAACTGGGCCGGCGAGTACAAGGCAGTGTGGAAGGCGAAGTTCAGCTCGCTCCAGTTGTCGATGTCGCTGCCTGAATCCAGTGCGGCGTCGTATTGGTCCAGCAGGCGCTCGGCCCGGTCGAGTTCGCTTGGGGTCAGTTTCGGGATGGCCTGCGCCAGGGCCCGGCATTCGAGCAATACGCGCAGGTCGAAGAGTTCGCGGATGGTGGCGGTGGAGAGTTCGGTGGTGAATGCGCCCCGATGCGGATGGAACTGCACCAGCCCTTCGGCCTCGAGGGTCAGCAGCGCCTCGCGCACGGGGATCCGGCTGACGTCGTAGTCCCGCGCGAGCGCGTCCTGGCGCAATTGGGTGGCGCCTTTGAACTCACCGCTGAGGATGCGTTTGCGAAGATCGTCCGCAACGTGCTGGGCACGTGTCTTGAAGCTAGCCATAGTACTGTTCGAGAACCCGATTGGAATTTGCATATTGTATGCAAAGGGCAAAACCGCATCCACCGACGTCCTGTAGGTGGATGCGCCATTGCCGGTCAGCTAACCCGCTGGCCGTTGACCAAGCGGCTGAGGTTCAGCGGGTTGCCCTGCTTGATCGCCGTTGGCAGAAGGCTGTCGGGGAAGTTCTGGTAGCACACCGGACGCAGGAAACGCAGGATCGCTGCGGTGCCCACCGAGGTGCTGCGGGCATCGGAGGTGGCCGGGAACGGGCCTCCGTGGACCATCGCATCGCACACTTCAACACCCGTCGGCCAGCCATTGATCAGGATGCGTCCGGCCTTGCGTTCCAGGGTTGGCAGTAGTTTGGCAACCGCGTCGGTATCGGCATCGTCCATGTGCACGGTGGCCGTGAGCTGGCCTTCGAGTTGCTCAGCCACTTGCCTGGCCTGGGCCAGGTCGTCGCACTCGACGATCAGCGAAGAGGAGCCGAACACCTCGGCCTGCAGGGTGTGGTCACGCATGAAGTCGTGGGCAGTGGTCACGAACAGGTGCGATTGGCACTGGTTGTGGCCTTCGCTCTCGGCACCTTTGGCTTGCAGGCGTGCATTGGCATTGGCTGCCAGGGCTTGGACGCCTGTGCTGTAGGCCTTGTAGATGCCGGGCGTGAGCATGGTCTGGGTTGGGCTCTTGGCGATGGCAGTGCTGGCGGTGGCGATGAAGTCGTCCAGGGCAGGGCTCTTCACTGCGATCACCAGGCCCGGATTGGTGCAGAACTGGCCGGCGCCCTGGTTGAGGGAGGCGACGAAGCCTTCGGCGAGCGCGGCGCCGCGGTTGGCCAGTGCCGACTCGAACAGGAATACCGGGTTGATCGAGCTCATTTCGGCATACACCGGAATGGGCTCGCGGCGTGCCTGGGCGGCCTGGGTCAGGGCTACGCCACCGCTGCGCGAGCCGGTGAAGCCGACGGCCTTGATGCGTGGATCATTGACCAGGCCAATGCCGATTTCGGTACCGGAGCCATACAGCAGCGAGAACACCCCTTCGGGCAGTTCGCAATCCTGAACGGCCTGCTGGATGGCGCGGCCAACCAGTTCGCTGGTGCCCGGGTGGGCGCTGTGGGCCTTGACGATCACCGGGCAGCCGGCGGCGAAGGCCGAGGCGGTATCACCACCGGCCACCGAGAAGGCCAGGGGGAAGTTGCTGGCGCCGAACACCGCCACAGGGCCTAGGGCGACATGACGCTGGCGCAAGTCCGGACGCGGCAGTGGCTGGCGCTCAGGCAGCGCTTCGTCCACACGCACGTCGAGCCATTCGCCGGCACGGACGGTGCGGGCAAAGGTGCGCAGTTGGAAGCAGGTGCGACCGATTTCGCCCTGGATGCGTGCTTGCGGCAGCCCGCTTTCAGCCACGGCGCGCTGGACCAGCGTGTCGCCGAGGGCTTCGATGTTCTGGGCGATGCGTTCGAGGAAGGCGGCACGTGCTTCAAGCGAGGTATCGCGATAACGGTCGAAGGCTTCCCAGGCCAGGCTGCAGGCGAGCTCGACATGCTCACGGCTGCCGCCTGGATAGGCCGGTTCGAGCTGCGCGTTGGTGGCGGGGTTGATGGCGAAGACCGGGGCTTGTGTACCGGCGATGGCGCGTTGGCCGATCAGCAGGTTACCTGAAAGACTCATGGGGCTCTCCTGAGGTCGGGAAAGACGGATTCCCGCGTCGGGCGGGACGGTGAGGACGGCGCGCCAAAGGGGGCGCGCCGCCTCAGGGAGGTGACGCGGGGCGGGATCAGACCAGGTTGTTTTCAACCGACCAGCTGGCGTACCAGCGGCGGAACTGGGCGTACTGGTTCTCCGCGTAGCGGCGCTGGCTGTCGCTCAGCACATCGGTGGCATTGAAGTGCAGGGTGTATTCCTTGTCGCCGTTCAGGACCATCAGGTGCTTGTAGTACAGCACCAGGTCCACGCCTTCGTCGAAGGACGACAGGATCGCCAGCGCGCCTTCGAGCTCCAGGGCCAGGCGACGTGCCCTGGCATCACCCACGGCCGCTTCCTTGCACAGCTTGATCAAGAGCAGCACTTCACGTGGCAGTGCGTTGCCGATGCCGGTGATTGCGCCGGTGGCGTTGCACTTGACGAAACCGTGGAAGACCTGGGTGTCGACGCCTGCCATCAGCGTGACTTCTTCATCCTTGGAAGTGATGAATTCGGCGGCGTAGCTCATGGCGGCCGCGCCACCGAACTCTTTGAAGCCGATCAGGTTCGGGTGTTCGCGGCGCAGTTCGAAGAACAGGTCGGCGCGGGTGGCGAAGCCGTAGTGGGGGCTGTTGTAGATCACCGCCGGCAGGTTCGGCGCCGCGTTCAGGATGGCCTTGAAGTGTTCCTTTTGGGCCGGGATGGACGAGCCACGGGACAGTACGCGTGGGATGACCATCAGGCCGTGGGCGCCGACCTTGGCGGCGTGAGCGGCATGGGAGACGGCTTCACGGGAGTTGACCGCGCCAGTGCCGACGATAGTCGGGATGCCAGCGGCGACCAGGCGGGCCACGCCTTCCTGGCGCTCGGCTTCGGTCAGCAGCGGCCAGTCACCCATCGAGCCGCAGTACACCACGGCGCTCATGCCGATATCGATCAGCTCGCGGCCCTTTTTCACCAGCGCGTCGAAGTCTGGCTTGCGGTCCGGGGTGCAGGGGGTCATCAGGGCAGGAATGCAGCCAGTGAAGATGTTGTCAGTCATTGTGGGCTCCTTGAAGCATTCATTCAGGTCGGTCGTGAAGGAGGCGCGCATCGCACGCGACGCGCGTGGGGGTTATTGGCAGATGCCCCAGGCGAAGGGGTCCTGCTCGTCGATCAGCAGCTGGCTGTCGGCGGTGACATGGGCGCGGCCGGTGATCGAAGGGCGGATGCGCTCGCCTTCCTGTTCATAACGGCCTTCGAATCGGCTGCCGGTAATGCTGGCCTGGACCCAGGTCTGGCCTGGGGCGAGCTTGCCGTCGGCGGCCAGGCACGCGAGCTTGGCGCTGGTGCCGGTGCCGCAGGGGGAACGGTCATAGGCCTTGCCCGGGCACATCACGAAGTTGCGGCTGTCGGCCTGCGGGTCGGCGGCAAACAATTCGACGTGGTCGATCACGCCGCCGTCCTCGCCGAAGATGCCGCTGGCCTCCAGGGCCTGGAGGATCGCCCAGGTGTAGGCGGTCAGCGCTTCGACGTTGGCCAGTTCCAGCACCTGGCCATGGTCGGACACCAGGAAGAACCAGTTGCCGCCCCAGGCGATGTCGCCACGCACTTCGCCATAGCCAGGCACCTGGACCGGCACATCATGGCGGTAGCGGTAGGCCGGCACGTTGCGCACGGTGACGGCGCCATCGGCGTGCAGAGTGGCGTTGACCGGGCCGACGGGGGTGTCGATCTTGTGCTCGCCTGGTTCGATCATCCCCAGGTGATGCAGCGAGGCGACCAGGCCGATGGTGCCGTGGCCGCACATGCCCAGATAGCCGGTATTGTTGAAGAAGATGACTCCGCAGGTGGCGTCCGGCGAGACGGGCTCGCAGTAAAGGGCGCCGACCAGCACATCATTGCCGCGTGGCTCGAGCAGGGTCGCGCGGCGCCATTGGTCATGGTCGTTACGCAATGCGTCGCGCTTCTGGCTCATGGTCTGGCCGGCGACGGCAGGGAAGCCGCTCATGACCAGGCGGGTAGGTTCGCCGCCGGTGTGGGAGTCGATGACATGGATGCTTTTCATTGAAATTGTAAATCCTCTGAACGCATTCGCCGGGGGGCTGGGATGGGCGGATTGCAGATTTTATACAATGTAGATTTTATACAATCAACCCCCTCATGCGTTCCCTCGGCGGATATCGATACCTGTGCAAGCGTGTTCAGCCGAGAGTGCGGTGGTGAGTTCAGCCCCGTATTTGCGGGGTGAACCCGCGCCCACAGTGACGTGCGGTCAGGTGTTTTGTCCGATGGTCAGCTGCGGGTTGCCTGTCGGTACTGGCGCGGGGTGAAGCCCGTCATGGTCTTGAACTGGCGCGAGAACGCGCTGTGGTCGGTGTAGCCGCAGCGCAGGGCGATCTCGGTGATCGGCAGGTCGGTGCGCAGCAGCAGGTGCGCCTGCTCGAGGCGTGCCTTGTGGATCATCTGCCGGGGCGTGAGGTGGAAGATGCGTTTGCAGTACCGCTCCAGTTGCGCCACCGAGAGGCCGGCGACTTCGGTCAGGTCGTCCAGCGTGATCGGGCGGTGGTAGTGCTCGCGGATGTACGTGTCCACCGCCGACAGCCGCTGGTACGCCGGGTGAGCCTGGGCGGCTGACTGCAGGTCGACGGAAATGCCGATCAGCCCCATCACCTCGCCGCGGCGATTGAGAATCGGGCGCTTGTGGGTCAGGCACCAGCCCGGCTCCTGGCTGCCGTACAGGTGCACCTCCAGTTGATCCTGCAGTACCAGGCCGCCTTCCAGGACGCGACGGTCCTGCTCGGTATAGCCCGGCCCGAGCTGTGCGGGAAAGACTTGCGCGCTGGTGCGTCCGAGCAGGGGGGCGAGGGACTTGAGGCCACAACGCTCGACCAGCGTGCGGTTTGCCATCAGGTAACGGGCCTGGGCGTCCTTGACGAAGATCACCGCATTGGGAATGGCGTCGAGCATGGGCTGCATCAGCGAGATGCAGGCCATCAGCTCCTTCATGTCTTTCGGCCGGTGGGCGGTGAGGCCTTCGCTGAAGGTGGAGAAATGCTGCTCGGGCATGGTGCGTGTCCTGAGAGAGCGAAGGCAGCCTGGGGTGCTTTCGACAGGGGCTGTGTTTGCCGTTCAGGATGCCTCGGCGGCTGGCCCTCGCGTCAAGTCGTGGCTGCAAATTGTGCTGAATTCGTCATCAGGGCTGATGAAAACCATCAAGCAATCGTGGCCGCGATCAGTTCAACCTAAAAAAGACAGAGCGTGCCAGGCACCTCGTCGGACCCTTCGATCCACAGGCGGCCATAGACCACCCGCCTCTCTGGGACGGGGTTTGTTCACCCATCGCTTAAAAACAGAGCGCCACGCACCGGACACCCGGTGAGCGCGCATTCTCGAATCGAGAGGCTGCAACTTCACCGCCCAAGCACACTGATCTGCAACACAGTTTCTGCCTATTTCAATAATCCACAAAAAAGGGCTTAGCTATGTCAGGCCAAGGTAAATTCAAGAAACAACTGTCGCTGATGGACTTGACGTTCATCGGTCTGGGGGCCATTTTCGGCTCCGGTTGGCTGTTCGCCGCCAGCCATGTGTCGGCCATCGCAGGCCCGGCAGGCATCATCTCCTGGTTGATCGGCGGCTTCGCCGTGCTGCTGCTGGGCATCGTCTACTGCGAACTGGGCGCCGCCTTGCCGCGCGCCGGTGGCGTGGTGCGCTACCCGGTCTTTTCCCACGGGCCCTTGCTGGGCTATCTGATGGGTTTCATCACCATCATCGCGTTCTCGAGCCTGGTGGCGATCGAAGTCGTCGCCTCGCGTCAGTACGCCGCGGCCTGGTTTCCACAACTGACCCATCCGGGTACCAATGACGCGACCCTGGCCGGCTGGCTGGTGCAATTCGCCCTTTTGTGCCTGTTCTTCGTGGTCAACTACCGCAGCGTCAAGACCTTCGCCAAGGCCAACAACCTGATCAGCACGTTCAAGTTCATCGTGCCGCTGCTGGTCATCGTCGTGCTCTACAGCTTCTTCCGGCCGGAAAACCTCGAGGTCCAGGGCTTCGCGCCGTTCGGCATGTCCGGCATCGAAATGGCGGTCTCCGGCGGTGGCATCATCTTCGCGTACCTGGGGCTGACGCCAATCATCTCGGTGGCCAGCGAAGTGCGTAATCCGCAACGAACCATTCCTATCGCGCTGATCCTCTCGGTGCTGTTGTCCACCGCCATCTATGTGCTGCTGCAAGTGGCGTTCCTGGGCAGTGTGCCGACCGAGATGCTGGCTAATGGCTGGGGCCTGATCAACAAGGAGTTCTCGCTGCCTTACCGCGACATCGCCGTCGCCTTGGGCGTGGGTTGGCTGGCTTACCTGGTGGTCGCCGACGCGGTGATCTCGCCGAGCGGCTGCGGCAACATCTACATGAACGCCACGCCACGGGTCATCTACGGCTGGGCGCGGACCGGCACCTTCTTCAAGGTGTTCACCCGCATCGACGAGAAATCCGGCATCCCGCGCCCGGCGTTGTGGCTTACCTTCGGCCTGTCGATCTTCTGGACCCTGCCGTTCCCTTCCTGGGAGGCGCTGATCAACGTGGTATCGGCAGCCCTGGTGCTGAGCTACGCGGTCGCTCCGGTCTCGGTCGCCGCCTTGCGCCGCAGCGCACCCGACCTGGAGCGCCCATTCCGCGTCAAGGCCATGAGCGTGCTGGGGCCGGTGTCGTTCATCATCGCTTCGTTGATCGTCTACTGGTCGGGCTGGAGCACGGTGTCCTGGCTGCTGAGCCTGCAGATCCTGATGTTCGTCGTCTATCTGTTGGCCGGCCGTTTCGTGCCCACCGAACACCTGTCGCTCAAGCAGCAAGTGCATTCGTCGCTGTGGCTGGTGGGCTTCTACGCGATGATCATCGTGTTCTCCAAACTCGGCAGTTTCGGTGGCATCGGCGTGCTCGCCCATCCGCTGGACAATGTCGTCGTTGGCCTGTGCTCCCTGGGCATCTACTACTGGGGCGCACGCACCGGCGTGCCGGCACACCTGTTGCGTCTGGATGCCGATGAAGAGGAAGAACAACCGAACGTCCAGCCAAGCGCCAAAGGATTCACCACCGCCCACGCACGCTGAGTCGCAGGTCGACTCCGCCACGCCTGGCATTTTCACGCACGCACCGCGGCAGCCTAGGGCTGCCGCGGTCGCATTCAGGGAGTAATCGCAAATGAATGACAGGGTCCACATGACGCTCGAAGAGGTCCATGCACTGGCCGTCAGCGCGCTGTTGGCCAACGGCATGTCCACTGCCCACGCCCAGGCCATCGCCGAAGTGATCACCCAAGGTCAACGCGACGAGTGCCATTCCCATGGCCTGTACCGGGTGCTGGTGTGCGTGCGTTCGCTGCGATCTGGCAAGGTCGATCCGGCGGTGCTGCCGACGCTGCATGACGTCGGGCCTTCGATCGTCAAGGTCGATGCCCACCAGGGCTACTCGTTGCTGGCCTTCCAGACCGGCCTTCCCGTGCTGGTGGAAAAGGCCCGTCGGCAGGGCATTGCTGCCCTGGTGATTCGCAACTGCTTCCACTTTTCTGCATTGTGGCCGGAGGTGGAGGCCATCGCCGCCCATGGCCTGGTCGGCATGGCGATGACCCCGAGCCACAGCTGGGTAGCGCCGGCAGGAGGCAAGCGGGGCGTGTTCGGCACCAACCCGTTGGCGTTCGCCTGGCCGCGCCCGGCTGGCGAGCCGTTCGTCTTCGACTTCGCCACCAGTGCCATCGCCCGGGGGGATATCGAGCTGCATGCGCGGGAGGGCAAGCCGATCCCCGATGGCTGGGCGCTGGACAGCGAGGGCCAGCCGACCAACGACGCCAGCGCTGCGCTGGCCGGCGCGATGCAGACCTTCGGTGGACACAAGGGATCGGCCCTGGCAGCCATGATCGAGCTGCTGGCAGGCGCACTGATTGGCGACATGACCAGCCTTGAGTCCATGGCCTTCGATGGCGGCGCCGGTGCCACGCCGTGCCATGGCGAACTGTTGCTGGCGTTTGACCCCAAGGCGTTTCTCGGCGACGACCTCGAAGCCGGGTTGCAGCGGGCAGAGCATCTGTTCGCCGCCATCACCGACCAGGGGGCACGCTTGCCTTCCCAGCGGCGCTTCAATGCTCGCAAGCGCTCGTTGGCCCAAGGCGTCTGGGTGAATCGTCAGGTCGTCGAGGACATTCGACGCCTGCTGTGAAGTGGACTTCAAGCGCTACCTGAATATAACTAGGCGCTGGTTGCAACGTGCAAGTAACGTTCGAACATTTGTTTTAATCGGATGTTGCTTGCGTTGCTGTTTGCATGGCTCGCTAGTTAAAAACAATCCAATTGGATAACTGTGCGTTATGTGCGCTCAGGAAGTTGCCGACTCTTGTTATGGCACCATGAAAACGGCGTTTATTTTTTTTGACAAAGTGGTTAATATCGCGCCGCCATCAGTGCGATGGTGAATTATAAATTAAAGGATTTAGTAATGAAAAAGCTGATCAAAGCCACTGCCGCTGTTGCTGTCATTTCGGGCGTGGCCCTGCTCTCCGGCTGCACCGGCCAAGTCTACAACCAGCCAAAGAACTGCTCGTACGACTACCTGTTCCACCCATCGGTTTCCATTTCCAAAGTTATCGGTGGTTGCGGCCCGATCGACAAGCTGCCACAACAGCAGTAATTTTGGATGTACGGATTACACCTCGATTGGGTGTAATCAGAACCCCCTCTCTTAATGGAGTAGGGGGTTTTTTATTGCCCGAGCCCAACAAGTAGTGGCGTTATGATATTAGTTGTTGAGGTCCAACCATCCAAACCAAAAGCACAACTATCTAACACAGTGACTTGGCCATCTCGGCAGTGGCCTTCCATCCCTGTGCCTCATACACCGGCCGGCCAACTTCCGTTGCGTGCAGTACCCCAAAGCCAACCCCACGCGCGAGGAACTCAGCCTCGGCCAGTCGCATCAAGGCCGACGCCAACCCCCGCCGCCGGTAGGCCGGTTCGACGAACACATTGAGCACATAACCGCGCTGATCCTGGTTCGGATGGGAAGGGTGGGGCGGCCAGTCGATGCTCATCAGACCGATCGCCGCCGCGTTGACTGCTCCGTCCATCAAGGCGAACCCGTAGTAGCGCCCATCGGTCAGGCGCGGCAGCAGCCAGGGCCGAAAGTGTTCGGTCATCACACGCAGTTGCGAAGGATCGCCCCCGGCCTCCAGGAACATCCGTTCTCGGTGGTCACAGATCATCGCGTGGTCGTTCACTTCCAGCCTGCGAGGTGTCAGGCCCGAGAAATCGATATCGCAGGGGAATTCATTCATGCGCTGCACTCCGACGGAGTGACCGATGCTAGTGCAGGCCCATCCCGGGCGTTAGTGACAGATCCGCAGGAAACCGGCCATACAGTGCTCTGGACATGGATGAGCGCAACCGATGACTACAGCATCAACCGCCGGCTGAACTTGGTTTCCATGACGATATGCGAGGCGGTGTGCGCAACGCCCTTGATCATGTTGATGCGGGTGAGCTCGGCGTTGAGCTCGCCCAAAGTGTGGGTGGCCAGGTGAATGATGAAGTCTGTTTCGCCCGATACGGCATACACCGCCTGGACCGCCTCCATCTTGCGCAAGGAGGTCAT
Source organism: Pseudomonas guariconensis (assembly GCF_040822035.1). NCBI lineage: Bacteria > Pseudomonadati > Pseudomonadota > Gammaproteobacteria > Pseudomonadales > Pseudomonadaceae > Pseudomonas > Pseudomonas guariconensis. The sequence continues at coordinate 1,394,342 of NZ_CP162012.1, forward strand.
CACATCGGTGTAGCTCTTGTTGGTGCAGGAGGTCATGGTGAAGCAGTTGATGGTTTGCTGCAGCTTGTCCTGGTCGATGCGCACGCTGTAGCCGGTGATCACACCGGCTTTTTCCAGGCGAGCGATGCGCTCTTGCACTGCCGAACGCGAGACGCCGAGCTTGCGTGCCAGCGAGGCGGTGGGCTCGCGCGCGTTGGCTTGCAGCAGCGCGAGCAGTTGCCGGTCTTTTTCGGTCAGGCTGAACAGTGAACCGGGGGTTTGCGCATCCATGGACGTGGGCCTTGATCAGGTGGTCAGTACTTGATGGCCCGCCGTTGCGACCGCGCCTCCTGGAACTTGTCCATCAGCTTGAGGCCGGCATAGACCGTCTGTGCCGCCGCAGGGCCAAAGGGGCCGCCGTTCCATTCCAGGCCATAGGCATCGAATAGGCGGTAGCGGTCCGTTTCGCCGCAGATGGCCTCGGCCACCACGCGCGCCCCGACAGGTGCGGTGTTCATACCATGGCCCCCAAACGATGCACAAGACCACCGCCCCGCGCCCAACGGGCCGATATGCGGCATCTTGTGGCGGGCGTAGCCCATCAGGCCCGACCAGGCCTTTTCGATCTTCAGGCCGCGCAGTTGTGGGTAGACAGCGAGGATGTCCTGGGTCAGCAGTTGCCCCAGACGCTTTTCATCCTGCAAGTTGCGCGTGGTGATGTGTCCGCCCCAGAGCAGGCGGTCGCCATCGACGATGCGGTAGTAGTCCGAGGCGCGGCGGTTGTCGCCGACTGCATCGGTGGTACGAACCACGTCCGCGAGGCGCTCGCCCAGGCGTTCGGTCAGCACCACGTAGGTGGCAATCGGCAGGAAGGCGCGACGCAGCGGGCCGAACTCTGGGCCGCCATAGCCGCCGCAGCAGTACACCACCTCAGCGCATTCGACGCTGCCCTGTGCGGTGATCACCTGATGGCGCCCGGCGCGGCTTTCGACCCGAACCATCGGCGACTGCTCATGGATCCTGCCACCTTTGAGTTCGATCAGCTCGGCCAGGCCCAGGCAGTAGTTCAGGGGATGGAAATGAAAGCCGTGGCTGTCGCGCAGCCCCTGGAAGTACCGGTCAGTGTTGAGTTTGTCGCGGATCGCCCGAGTGTCGAGGTACTCCATTTCAAAACCGAACTCGCGCGCCAGACGATCGCGCTGGCGTTGGAGGTTGTCGCCGTCGTCATAGCGCACCACGCTAAGCTTGCCCGTGGTGGGCGCGCAACCGGGTAGCCCATGTTGAGCGATCATCGCTCGCACGATGTCGACGCCTTCGAGCGAGAGGCGGAACAACGCCCCGGCCGTGTGGGTACCGCAGCGTCGTTCGATTGCCGACAGGCCTTCGGACCAGCCCTGCAGTACGAAGCCGCCGTTGCGACCGGAGGCGCCCCAGGCCACGCGGGCTGCCTCCAGCAGCACCACCGAGCGCCCTCGGGCAAGCAGCTCCCAGGCCGTGCTCAGGCCCGCCAGGCCGCCACCGATGATGCACACATCTGCCTGCGCCTTGCCCGCCAGTGTCGGGCGCGAAGGGGCAGGGCGCATGGTGGCGGTGTAATAGTTGTTGGTGTAGCTGGACATCGAGTCGGTCATCCTTTTTTCGAGGCGCAGGCGGGCCGTGCGCCCTTCGTGATGAAGGGCGTGGGCCGGGCAGTCAGGGGTTACTGGACGCGGGTAAGGTCGGTGCCGTACCACTTCTCGGAGAGTTGCTTGAGTGTGCCGTCCGACTTCATGTCGGCGATGATCTTGGCCAGTTGGGCATTGAAGGCTTCGTCACCTTTGTCCACGGCGATGGCCAGGGGCTCGTAGTAGGCGGGCTTGCCCTCCACCGGCACGATCGGATACCCGTGCTTGATGGCCCCCATCACCGTGGGCAGGGCGGACAGCGTGGCATCCAGGCGCGTGCCGTTGCCCATGCGTAGGTCGTCGAGCGGGCCCATGCTATCGCCATAGGTCTGCACGTCGCCGGGCTCGAGGCTGTAGCTGAACGGCGGCACGTCTGCGGCGTCGATCTTCAGCCGACGATTGATGTAATCCTCGGAGGTGGTGCCCGCTTCGACACCGATGGTCTTGCCGTTGAGGTCGGCGACTTGGGTACCGGCGGCGTCTTTGTGCACGGCGAAGACGTATGGGGTGTAGTAGTAGATGGCAGGGAAGTCGAGCACCCGGCCACGTTCGGTGGTCGGCGTCATGGAGCCGACCGACAGGTCCCAGCGGCTGGACCAGTGCCCGGCGGTGATGATGCCGTACTCCGGCGTGACGAACGTCACCTTGCTGCCGATGCGGCGGCCGATCTCGTTGGCCACATCGATGTCGAAACCTTTCAAGGTGTTGTCCTCGCCCAGGAATGACTGGGGCGGCCAGTTCGCGGCGGTGGCCACTTTCAGGACCTTACTTTGCTGGATTCGGTCCAGGGTCGCGCCTGCCCAGGCGGCGCAGGTGGTGATCGACAAGGCGCTGGCGACGGCGGCGGCAGCGAAGATACGAGCAACTGAGGTCATCGGTACGTCTCCGGTTACACGGTAGTGGGTGTCGAATGCGTGCGGTAGCAAGGTGTGGTTTCAGTGGCTGAGGATTTGCGAGAGGAACTCCCGGGCCCGCGCATGCTGGGGGTTGTCGAAGAAGTCGTTGGGTTTGGCCTGCTCGATGATGCGGCCTTGGTCCATGAAGATGATCCGGTCGGCGACCTTGCGGGCGAACCCCATCTCATGGGTCACGCACAGCATCGTGATGCCGTCCTGGGCCAGCTCGCCCATGACGTCGAGCACTTCCTTGACCATTTCCGGGTCCAGCGCCGAAGTGGGCTCGTCGAACAGCATGATGCGCGGGCGCATGCACAGGGCGCGGGCGATGGCGACACGCTGCTGTTGGCCACCTGACAACTGGCCGGGGAACTTGTCGGCCTGGCTCTTGATACGTACTCGATCGAGGTACTCGTAGGCCAGTGCGCGTGCCTGGGCCTCGCTGAGCTTGCTTACCAGCCGCGGGCCGAGCATCAGGTTTTCCAGCACGGTCAGGTGCGGGAACAGGTTGAACTGCTGGAACACCATGCCCACCTGGCGGCGGATCCCGGCTACGCTGTCGGCGCTGCGGGTCAACGGGGCGCCGGCGATGAGCACCTGGCCTTTCTGAAAGTCCTCGAGCAGGTTGAGGCAGCGGATCAATGTGGATTTGCCTGACCCTGAAGGGCCGCAGACGACCACGATTTCTCCGCTGGCGATCTCCAGATCGATGCCCTTGAGCACATGGAAGTCGCCGTACCATTTTTGCAGGTCACGGATCGAGACTGCAGCGTGTGGCGCCGCGCAGGCGAAGGCTTGATTCATCGTGATGCTCCTTGTTCAGCGGTGGGCGCGGTCGAAGCGTTTTTCGAGGCGGGCCTGGACGGTCTCCAGGACAATCGACAGCAGCCAATAGAGCACGGCGGCGGTGATGAGCATTTCCAGGTGGCGGAACTCGGCGCGTCCCTGGGTGCGAGCCAGGAACATCAGCTCCCAGACGCCGATCACCGAGACCAGCGAGCTGTCCTTGAGCATCGAGATGAACTGGTTGCCGGTCGGCGGAATGATCAAGCGCATCGACTGCGGCAGGATCACCCGGCTCATGGTCTGCCAGGGCGTCAGACCGATTGCCCGCGAAGCTTCCCACTGGCCCCTCGGGATGCTGCTGATACCGGCGCGGAAGATTTCAGTCATGTAGGCGCCGTAGCACAGCGACAGCGCCAGTACCCCGGCAGGCACTGCGCCGACCACGTAGCCGAGCTGTGGAATGCCCAGGTAGATCAGGTAGATCTGGATCAACAGCGGCACGCCGCGGAAGAACGACGTGTAGAAGCTGGCGATGGCGATGGCGAAGCCGTTGGTGGACAACCGCGCCGTGGCGCCCAGCAGGGCCAGGACGAACGCGATGGCAATAGACAGAGTGGAAACATAGACGGTGGTGAACACCCCTTGGGTGATCATGTAGCCGACCTTGCTGGCGATGAAGCTGTAAGACAGGTTGAAGGTGTCGAAGAACAGCAAGAACAGCACCAGCAGTTCACACCAGACCGTGATGATCTGCGCCCGCAACGGGAAGCGTCCGAGGATGAACAGGTTCAGGACCAGCGTGGTCGAGAGGGTGGCCGCCACGGCGATATTGCGCAGCAAGGGGGCTTGCAGGTCGAGCACGATCGGCCCCATGAGCCGGGCCAGGCTGCCTTCACCTACGCCAGAGAAGAGCGCGACGACGAAGATGACGACAGCGATCGTTCCCATGAACGCGACGTTATCGGTCGCACGCGTTTTGACTATGTGGTCTTTGTACATTGTCTTCGTGCCTCTGCGGGGGTGAGCCCCTTTGTTGTTGTGGGTCCATTATCGGTGGGCAAAACGTCGGGCGGCACCTTGCGATCTGCATGGGTCAAAGGGTTTTTTGGGGCGTTTGTAGGAGGCGTACCCCTACAGATGCAGGTGAGCCTTTGAAATCTGCCAGGCATGAGGGCGCGCGAAGGCGTTGCGTGCCGCAGGTCGGAAAACCGCTAAGGGGTACTCAAGAACCGAGCGTGGGCAGCCGATAGCGAATGGGTAGAACCCCGCGACGGCGGGGTGAGCGTGCAACCTTCAAAAAAAAGAAAAATCACCAAGGTCTCTGAACATGAACCTGAAATTCCGCCACAAGATTCTGCTCAGTGCCTGTGGCATCGTGGTATTGGCGTTTGCCTTGTTTACCCTCTACAACGACTACCTGCAGCGCAACATCATCCGCCAGAACATCGAGTCGTCCGTGCAACAGGCGGGCGCCCTGACCGCCAGCAGCGTGCAGAACTGGATGTCCGGACGCATCCTGGTACTGGAAAACCTGGCCCAGGACATCGCCCAGCAGGGCGCCGGCGAGAACCTGGCCGGGTTGATCGAGCAACCGTCCTACACCAGTAACTTCCTCTTCACCTACCTGGGCCATGCCACTGGCGTGTTCACCCAGCGTCCCGACACGCAGATGCCCGATGGCTACGACCCGCGCCAACGGCCTTGGTACAACGCGGCAACCAGTGCCGGCCATACGGTGATCACAGCTCCCTACCAAGGCGCTGTCGGTGGCCTGATGGTCACCATTGCCTCGCCCGTCAAAAGCCGCGCCGACGGCGCCCTGCTTGGGGTGGTCGGTGGCGACCTGACCCTGGATACCTTGGTGAAGATCATCAACTCGGTAGACTTCGGCGGCATCGGCCACGCCTTCCTCGCCGATCGCAACGGCCAGGTCATCGTCAGCCCCGACAAGGACCAGTTGATGAAGAACCTCAAGGACATCTACCCCGATGCCGCCTTGAAGGTCGAGCCAGGCATGCAGGACGTCACCCTCAACGGCCAGGATCGGATCATCTCCTTTGCTCCGGTCGAAGGCCTGCCTTCGGCGCAGTGGTATATCGGTCTGTCCATCGACAAAGACAAAGCCTACGCCGCACTGAGCCAGTTCCGTACTTCGGCGATCATCGCCATGCTCATCGCCGTGGCTGCCATCGCCGGCCTGCTGGGCCTGCTCATCCCGGTGCTGATGCGCCCGCTGACCACCATGGGCCGCGCCATGCAGGACATCGCCGAAGGCGAAGGCGACCTGACCCGCCGCCTGGCGGTGCAGCACAAGGACGAGTTCGGCGAGCTGGCCACGTCGTTCAACCGCTTCGTCGAGCGCATCCACGCCTCGATCAGCGAGGTGTCCTCGGCCACCCGCCTGGTGCATGACCTGTCGGAGAAGGTGGTTCACGCCTCCAATGCTTCGATCATCGGCTCCGAGGAGCAGAGCATGCGCACCAACAGCGTCGCCGCGGCAATCAACCAGTTGGGCGCAGCCACCCAGGAAATCGCCCGCAATGCCGCCGACGCCTCGCAACACGCCAGCGGCGCCAGCGAGCAGGCCAACGACGGGCGTCAGGTGGTGGACGATGCGATCAACGCCATGACCGCGCTTTCGCAGAAGATCAGCGAGTCGTGCGAGCAGATCGAGACGCTCAACGCCAGCACCGACGAGATCGGCAAGATCCTCGACGTGATCAAGGGCATTTCCCAGCAGACCAACCTGCTGGCACTCAACGCCGCCATCGAGGCCGCCCGTGCTGGCGAGGCCGGGCGCGGTTTCGCCGTGGTGGCCGATGAAGTGCGCAACCTGGCCCACCGCACCCAGGAGTCGGCCGAAGAAATCCACCGCATGATCACCAGCCTGCAGGTGGGCTCGCGCGAGGCGGTGTACACCATGAACGAAAGCCAGGTGTCCAGCGAACAGACCGTGCAGGTGGCCAACCAGGCGGGTGAACGCCTGGCCAGCGTGACCCAGCGCATCGGCGAGATCGACGGCATGAACCAGTCGGTGGCCACCGCCACCGAGGAGCAGAGCGCAGTGGTCGAGAGCCTGAACCTGGACATCACCCAGATCAACAGCCTCAACCAGCAAGGGGTAGAGAACCTCAACGAAACCCTGCGCCATTGCGATGCCCTGAGCCAGCAAGCGGGGCGGTTGAAGCAACTGGTGGGCAGCTTCAGGATCTGAGGCGGGTCCTTCGCGGGTAGACCCGCTCCCACAGGTATCGCGCCGTTCTCAGGCTCGGCGCAGTACCCGTGGGAGCCGGCGGCAGCCCTGGGGGCCGCAGGGATCAGAATGTCTTGCTGACCGCAGCCACCACCGTGGCCGAGCAGACATCCTTGAAACCCAGGTAACTGGCGCATTCGTTTTCGGAAAGGTCGGTGTCGATGTAGCTGACCGACCAATCGAGCGACAGCATCGTGCGGGTCAGCTTAACTTCCCACTCGTGATAGTCGTCCCGGCTGGTCCCGTCATTGGCGAACCAGCTTGGGTCCTTGTAGTCGTTGCGCCCGTAGCGCACCAGCAGGTCGGTGTCGAACGGTAGCAGGGTGGTGTAGCCCACATAGCTGTAGAGCATCGATTGGTCGCCGTTGAAGTTCTCCGAGTAGTTACCACCGAGCAGCACACCCCAGGCACGCAGTTCGGTGTGGTACTCGCCATAGTTGAAGTTGCCCTGACGCGGGTACACGTACTTGATGTACGAAGTATCGAGGGTGACATCGTCGTTGATCTGCCAGAAGTAGCCGGCATAGTAGTCCAGCTCCTGGCGTGTGCTGCTGCCGAAACCGAAGTCGACGTTCGAACTCCATACGCCTGCGTACAGGCCGCTGGCGTGCGCCAGGGTCAGCGACCCCTGCAGGGCTGGATCGCTCTGGGTCTGGGAGATGCCACGGGTGCGGTAGTCGCTGAACACGCCAGCCTTGGCCTCGAGGCTGAAATCGTCATTGAGGTCGATGGCATGGGCCAGCGGGGCACAGGCGAGCAGGCCGCCTGCGATGAGGTTGCGTAAGGTCATTCGATGCTTTCCGTTTATTGTTGTTGTGCACGGGTGACGTGGGGTGTGGCTTTTTGCGGATAAAACCCGCTCCACAGGCGTCGGTGTTGCACCTGTGGAGCGGGTTGGCCCGCCAAGCGATCAGCGCTGGTAGATCTGCTTGCCGGCGAACCAGGTCTGCAACACCTGGGTATCTCGCAGCGCCTCGGGGTCGACGCTGAGCACATCGCGGTCCAAGACGATCATGTCCGCCTGCTTGCCGACTTTCAGCGAGCCCACCTGCTGCTCAAGACGCATGGCGCGGGCGGCATTGAGGGTGTAGGCCTGGAACATGGTTTGCCGGTCGATGGCCTCGTCAGCGTTGAGCACCCCCTTGGGGCCCTTGCGGCTCACTGCCTGGTAGATCGCCTTCCACGGCTCCGGGGTAGTGATCGGCCAGTCACTTGCCCCGGCGATGGTCGCCCCGGCCTTGTACAGCGAGTGGGCCGGATAGCTATGGGCGAAGGCGTGTTCATCGACATACGGCTTGACCAGATCGAGGTTGGTCTCGTCGGCACTGGCCCAGTACAACTGCATCGAGGCGATCACATCGAGCTGCTTGAAGCGCGGGTAGTCCTGGGCGCTGACCATCTGCAGGTGGGTGATCGAATGGGGGACGCCGCTGTGACGGGCTCGTCGGGCTTGTTCTACGCCATTGAGCGCCTCGCGCACGGCGCGGTCGCCGATGGCATGGACGTGCACCAGCCAGCCGCGTGCATCGGCGGCATCGACCAGCTCACCGAAGTGTTTCGGGTCCAGCAGCAGTTCGCCGCGTTGGCCGGAGTTCTTGTAGGGTTCGAGCATCGCTGCGCTCTGCGCCGGCATCTCGGCCACGCCGTCGGCGAAGACCTTGATACCGGGCAGGGTGAGGTTGCGCACGCCGAGGAACTGCTGGCGTACCTTGTCCAGCTCATCCAGGTCGGCCGGGCGGGCCTTTGAGTCGGCCATCAGCAGCGCGGCAATGTGGGCCGTCAGCTCGCCGCGCTGGGAGAGGTCCTTATAGACCGGCAGCACGCCGAGCGAGTCGTTCTTCACGTCCGCCCCGGGCAGTTCGTTGGCCAGTGGGTCCATCCAGCCGGTAATGCCGAGCTGCTTGGAGTAGTCCAGGGCCATGCGGCCGGCGGTCATCAGGGTTTCGTGGGAGAGCGGTGGCAGCAGGTCGGTCACCGGGTAGTAACTGGCATCGGCCAGGAACCCGTTGGGTGTGCCGTCCTCATGCTGGCCTATGGTGCTGCGCGCCTCGGCAGGCAATGCCGCGATGGTCTTGGCATCGATCTTGGCGCGCTTGAGCAGGGCCAGGTTGGCCCAGCCGGTGTGCATATCATTGGCGGCCAGAAGGATCGGCTGCTCGGCCCATTGCCCATGGTTGAAGCGCTGCTCCAGGGCTGGGATGTCATCCCAATAGGTCCCTGGCACGCCGCCGACGACCAGGAATTCGCCTCGCACGGCCTTGCCATCCTTGCGCCACTCGAGCAGGCGTTGTTCCAGTTCATCGAGCGGGATCTGCTCGCCCATCAGGTTGGCCAGTTCCAGTTGCAGGCCGCCCTTGATGGCATGGGAGTGAGAATCGAGCATGCCCGGCATCAGCACCTTGCCACCCAGGTCGATGACGCGGGTGGCGGCGGCCTTCAGGCGCAGCACGGCCTGGTCGGATCCCACGGCAACGATCTTCTCTCCCTCGACCGCCACCGCTTGCTGCAGCGGTTGGCCTGGCTCGGCGGTGTAGACCTTGGCGTTGTGAAAGATCACGTCCACTGCCGCGAAGCTGTGCAGGGAGGTGCAGGCCAGGCCCGCGCTGATCGCCATCTTCAGGAGGTGCTTCATTCGGTGCCTCGTTCTTGTTGTGATTGCGCCGCAGCCTAGCCAACGCGCAAGGCCGGTTAAATGCGACGACAGGCACAACTTTTTTCGCGATCGGGAAACAATCCCTGGCCTATGATTGCCATGGCGCAAGCCACACGCCGCTCGACGCCTATTCAAATCCGCGGTGTTTGCGGGTTTGATGGAAAGGCGTGGATACCCGCACGCGCTCTTCATTGCCTCGCTTGTGCCGAACAGGAAGAAACCATGGACAAAATGACGGCCCTGACCATCTTCGTCGCCGCCGCCGAACACGGCAGCTTCAGTCGTGCGGCCGAGCAGTTGGGCAAGACGCCTTCGGCCATCACCAAGGCCGTCGCTCACCTGGAAGCCGAGCTCGGTGTGCGCCTGTTCGAGCGCACCACCCGGCGTATGGCCCTGACCGAGGCCGGGACGGTGTATCTGGAAGGTGCGCGCCAGGCCTTGATGCATCTGCAACTGGTGACCGAGGAGGTGGAGCAGTTGCAGCACGAACTGCGCGGCACTTTGCGCATCACCGCGCCGCCTTCGTTCGGCCCGGCGTTTCTCAACCAGGTCTGCTTTCGCTTCATGCGTGAACACCCGCAGGTGCGCCTGGAGGTGAACCTCAACGATGCCAATGAAGACCTGATCGACGGCGGTTACGATCTGTCGCTGCGCGATGGCCCCACCGACCAGCCCGAACTGATTGCCCAGCCGCTGATCGAGAACCGCGTGGTGCTGTGTGCCAGCCCCGACTACCTGGCCCGACGTGGTGAGGCCATCACCCTGGAGAACTACGCCCAGCACGACTGGCTGCTGTTGCGTCATCCGCTGCTAAACCGCAGCTTCTGGTGGGTCGAGCATGAAGGCCAGACGTTGCGTGTGCGCCAGCCCACGCCCCGGCTGGTGAGCGACAATTTCGACTTTTTGCTCGCCTGCCTGCTCGATGGCCATGGCCTGCAGTTCGTGCCCACCTGGTGCGCCGCGCCTTATCTGGCCAGCGGGCAACTGGTGGAAGTGTTGCCGGACTACTGGCGGGCCTTGAGTGCCTTCGGGCCCTGGGTGCACGTGCTGTACCTGCCCCATCGGCGCAACACGCGCAAGGTGCAGGCGTTCATCGCCTTGCTGCACGAGCAACTGCGCAGCCAGGGGCTGTGATCGGGCTGCGGGGCGCAATTGTTCCGCCTGGGCACAAAAGTTGTGCGGGTTGTGGCGATGATCCACCGCGGGCGGCTCGCTAGGCTAGCGGTGGTTGCCTGAACACAGCGGCCACTTCGTGCCCGGTCCAGTACCATCTGCCACCCCCAAGGCAGGTGCATGCAGCGGAGGTGCGAGGCGGCCCCACTCTTTCCAGAACAGCAACGATGCCCCGAGCCTGCTGTACCAGGAGTTCCCCGCAGTGAAGATCCATACCCTAGTCACCGATATCCGCACGCCTGCCGAGCGTGGTCGCCAGATCGGCGAGCGCTTCGCCGAGCAGATCCGTCATACCACCCAGCTCTACCTGGACTTCTTCCCTCGGGTGGGCGTGTCCGTGCGCGAGGCGCAACGTATCGGCGAAAACAGTCTGGCCGCCTTGGAAGCCTGGAGCCCGAATCTGGCGGCCGAGGTGATCGGCATGGCCAGCGGCGCCGACCTGCCGGTGTGGCAGTTGGCAAGCCTCAACGCGCGCACCGAGGTGCTGGCTGCACGCACCCGCCACAGCGAATGCTCCACCACCGTGCATGCCCCGCGCGGTCCGCGGGCGCCGCAGACCCTGCAGACCTGGGACTGGCACGACAGCCTTTGCCCTCATGGCCTGATGCTGGCGTTGCACACCGAACGTGGCATGAACGTCAAGCTGTTCTGCGAATTCGGCATGCTTGCCAAGCTGGGCGTGAACAGCGCAGGTCTGGGGCTGCACTTCAACATTCTCCACCACACCAGTGACAACGACAGCGGCGGTGTGCCGGTGCACGCCATTGCCCGTCGTCTGCTCGAAGAGGCCAGCAGCGTCGAGGAGGCCATCGAGCTGGCCCGTTCGGCGCGGGTCAGTGCCTCCACCGTGCTCACCGTGTTCTCCCGCGAGGACAGCAGCCCGCGCGCCGTCAGCATCGAGCTCAGCCCTGAGCGCACGGCGCTGGTGCTGCCGCGTGAAGACGGCTGGTTGCTGCACACCAACCACTTCCTCGACCCGCAACTGAGCCTGGGCGAGCAGGTTGCCGACCGTGCCGATACCCAGTGCCGCCTGGGCCACCTGGAGCAGGTGATCGGCCAGATGGGCAGTGCCGATCTGCGCGCCCGCGCCGAAGCCATGTGTGGCGCACAAGGTGACAGTGCGCCGATCTGCTTCCACCCGGACATGGCCATGCCCGACACCGAACGTTGGGAAACCCTGCTGAGCGTGGGGATCGATACCGAGCGCTGCGTACTGGAATACGTGGCGGGCACGCCGCTGCAACTGGCCAAGGCTGGCTTCGAACGTTTCTGAGCCCCACCCGGTGCTGCCTGAGCAGGGCGGCACCCGCTGACAACGAGAACAACAACAATGCATGCGGAACAATCCAAACCTGCGTCGTCCCGGTCTGCGCTGCGGACCTTCTGCGTCTCCGGCATGGGCACTGCGCTGGAGTTCTATGACTTCATCATCTACGGCACCGCGGCTGCGCTGGTGTTTCCCCAGGTGTTCTTCCCGCAGATGGATCACCTGACCGCGACCTTGGTGGCCTTCAGCGCCTTTGGTGCCGGCTTCTTCGCCCGGCCGCTGGGCGGCTTGGTGTTCGGCCACTATGGCGATCGCATCGGCCGGCAGAAGGTGCTGGTCGCGACCTTGCTGCTCATGGGTTTGAGCACTTTCCTCATCGGCTGCTTGCCAAGCCATGCCAGTATCGGCGTCGTTGCGCCGATCCTGCTGGTGGTGTTGCGTCTGATCCAGGGCTTCGCCGCCGGTGGCGAGTGGGGCGGTGCCGCGCTGTTCGGCATCGAGTCGGCGCCGCCGGGCAGGCGAGGACTGTGGGGTAGCTTTACCAGCATGGGCATCGGCGTCGGTGGCATCCTCGGCGCTGTGGTGTTTACCATCGTCAGTGCCGCCTTCAATGACAACCTGGTGGATTTTGCCTGGCGCATCCCGTTCTGGCTCGGCGGCACCTTGGTGCTGATCGGCCTGTACGCACGCTTGAAAGCACCGGCACCGGTCGCAGCCCCGGCAGTCAAGCCGGTCCGTGCACCATTGGCCGAAGCCTTGCGCCAGCGTCCGCGCCAGTTGTTGCTGTGCACCGGCATTGCCTTCGGCTATTGCACCATCGCCTACATCGGCAGCACGTTCTTCCTGACCTACGCCACCCAGGTGGGCTTCGGCAGCACCCAGGCATTGATGTTCGACCTGACCTTGTCGATCGCTATCGTGTTCTCCGCGCCGCTGTTCGGCTACCTGTCCGACCGTTTGGGCCGGCGCACGGTGATGGTGTTCGGTGCGGTGGTCATGGCGCTCGGGCTGTTCGCCTTCTTCGAACTGGTAGGCATGAAGAGTTTCGGCATCGCTTTGTTCGCCTACAGCCTCACGGGCTTGCTGATGGGCGCGACCCAGGGGCCGATCCCTGCATTTCTGGGTGAGCAGTTCCCGCGTAGCATGCGCTATTCCGGGATCTCGGCCAGCTATCAGATCGGTGCCGCGCTGGGCGGTGGGACAGCGTCGAGCATCGCCACGGCGATCCTCATCCTCACCGACCACAACCCGCTGGGCGTGGCCCTGTATGGAGCTGGGGCATTGGCGTTGGTAGCGGTGTGTTCGCTGATGCTGCGCGAGACTTCGCGCCTGAGCATGGCGCAGATCGACGAAGCGCCTGCTGGTGTGGCGGGTGAGGCGGTGCTGGCCCGGCATTGAGAGGGGATGGCGATAGTCCTGTATCGACAGATCTGGCCACGTCGCGGGTAAACCCGCTCCCACAGGTACAGCAGTGTTTCTAATGACACTGCAGCACTTGAGGGAGCGGGTTTACCCGCGAAGCAGGCGCCACGTAGTCGTGCGTGCGCCACCCGGGACTTAGCCGATGAGCAGTTCGCGCAGGCCGTTGGGATGCTCGATGCGCTCACCCGGCAGGGCGATGCGCTGGTTGGCGCGGTAGTCGTGGAAGGCACGGGCCTTGCCGATCAGCGACAGATCCAGGGTCACGGTATGCCGTGACTCGCCCCGGCCTGCCTCGAACAGCGTCCTGCCAAAGGGGTCGACCCCCAGACTGTTGCCGACGAACATGCAGTCGTCCGGCCCATTGCCCACCCGATTGGCCACCACGGCGAACACCTGGTTCTCCATCGCCCGGGCCATCACCGACACACGATGCACGTCATCCTCGGGCTCGGCCAAGCCATCGGTGATCAGCATCACCTGTGCGTCGAGCGCCGTCAGTGCCCGGGCCGTCTCGGGGAACTCGCTGTCGTAACAGATCAGCAGGCCGATGCGCACCCCACGCCACTCCACGGTGGAGAAGCGATCCCCAGGCACCACGATGCCATGCTCCGGCACCCACAGGTGGGTCTTGCGGTAAGTGAGCAGAATGCCTTCTGGCGCGATGAACAGCGTGGTGTTGTAGAAGGTGCCATGGGCATTTTCATAAAGCCCCAGCACCACCGCCACATTGCGCTGGCGCGCCGCTTCGACCACCGCCTGCACGGCTTCGCCCTCGACAGATTCCGAGAGCATGCCGACGTCTTCCTGGCTGAGAAACCCGGTCAGGTGCGACTCGGGGAACAACACGACGTCGGTGTCCGGCGCACACTGGGCGATGTCCTTGAGGATGCAACTGAGGTTGTAGGGCGTGTCGCCATCGCGCGTCGTGGTTTGTATGACTTCGATCTTCATAGGGCGTCCGTCTCGTGGTGTCCGACCGCTTTGAGGTCGGGTGACTTTTGCAAAGGGTGATGCAAGTATGAAAACAACGACTGTCAAAACAATCACGCCGAGTGGTTAACCCGGGGGTAGGCATGGGCCTGAGTCTGCAGGATCTTTCGTGGCACCAGGGCATAGGCCAGTGCATCGAGCACCTCGATCGACCAAGCTTCTGGCGCACGCTGGCCACGTTGCTGGGCGACTTCGTCGAAGTGGATTCCTGGGTTGCCTTGTTGTTCAGCCAAGACAAGCCACTGATCTTCGACCAAAGCCCCTATGACCGGGAGGGCATCGACCCCTTGGTGAGCGAATACGCCAATGGTCTGTACCTGCTGGACCCGTTCTACCTCAACAGCCGGGAGCAGGCGCAGACCGGTCTGGTGCGCTTGGCCGACATCGCCCCGGAGCACTTCCAGCAGACTGATTACTACCGGCTGTATTTCACCCATAACGTGGTCGCCGACGAAGTCCAGTTCAACGTGGTGGTGGGGCAGGGGCGCACGCTGTGCCTGTCGCTGGGGGGATGCCGACGGTTCAGCGCCGAGCAGCTCGCCATGCTGGAGCTGATCCGCCCATGGCTGATCGGCCTGATGCGCCAGCGCCTGCATTTCGAGAGCCTGCCGGAGCGGGCACCTGCGGGCAAACCGGCGCTGGACTTTGCCCAAGGTCGCGATGAAGCGCGCCGGCAGCTGGAGTCGGTGCTCACCGCACGGGAACTGGATGTGGTGCGCTTGATCCTCTCCGGCCACTCCAACAAGGAGGCCGCGGCCAAGCTCGCGCTTTCCGCCGAGACGGTGAAGGTCCATCGGCGCAACGTGTACCGCAAGCTGGACGTGAACTCCCAGAGCGAGCTGTTCTCGCTGTTGTTCCTGACGGGCGAGGCGCTGGGTAGCTTGCGCTCTGTTTCCTAGTTTTTTCCGAAACGCACCTGCTTCAGGGGATTCGGGGCCGCACAGCAGCCCCCGGTTCCTAACCCTGCCACCCCACCTGGCGCAGGGCCCCCAGCAGCCGCTCGCCACCGAGCCCCGGCACCAGCACGCCGTCGGCGGTGTGCATGTCGACGCCTGCCAGCAGGGCATTGACGATCGCCTCTTCCACCGCTTCGGCCGCCGCCATGAACAATGGCGTGATGTGGTCGTTGTTGAGCATCTGCACCGGCAGGCTGAACGGGGTGCCCTTGCGGCCGTACTCGGCGGCGGGTAAGTGTTGCTCAGCACAGGAGAACGCCAGGAATAGGTCGCCACTGGCATCTTCGGTACCGCCGCCGGTGCGGGCGATGCCGATGGAGGCCCGCTGGGCCAGGCGTTGGCACTGATGTGGCAATAGCGGAGCGTCGGTGGCGATGATCACCACGATCGAGCCCATGCCGGGCTCGCCGCGCTCGTCGAAGGGCGACGGGATGCCATCCAGTACCCGGCCCACCGGATAGCCATCGACGCGCAGCTCGCGGCGTTGACCGTGGTTAGCCTGGACCAGCGCACCGACCGTCCAGCCGCCCTGTTCGGTCGACAGCTTGCGCGAGGCGGTGCCGATGCCACCCTTGAACTCATGGCAGATCATGCCCGTGCCACCGCCCACCGCACCCTCGGCGACCGGGCCGGATTCGGCACGGGCCAGGGCTTCGTTCACGTGGTCCGGGCCAATGTGCTGGCCCCAGATGTCGTTGAGCAGGCCGTCATAGGTTTCCATGACCACCGGCATGCACCAGTACACGGCCGGGTCCGCCAGGGCATCGCGCTCGGCGGCGACCAGCGCGTCACGCACCACGCCAACGCTGTGGGTATTGGTGATGGCCAGCGGTGTGGTCAACAGGCCCGCTTCGCGGATCCACTCAAGCCCAGTGGCGTCGCCGTTGCCATTGAGCACATGGACCCCGGCAAAGCAGGGCGCCAGGCGGGCTGCGCCAGGGCGCGGCTGGATCACGGTGACGCCGGTGCGCACCTGCTTGTCGTCGCTATCGGCCATGAGGGTGCTGTGACCGACGCGAACACCGGGCACATCGGTGATGGCGTTGAATTGGCCGGGGGTGCCCAGGCCCAGGGTGATGCCAAGTTGACGCGCGCGCATAGGGACTCCTGTTGTTCAGCGTTTCTGGAAAGTGGGGCTGAGCTTGCCGTAGGTGCTGTAAAGGATCACCGAGACAGCCAGTATGCCGAGAATGATCAAGGTGTCGCGGACCGAGGCGTCGAGCAGGCCATTGAGCAGCAGGTAGCCAGCCCCGATGGTGGCCAGCAAGGCGGGTAGAGGCCACAGCGGCATGCGGTAGGGGTGCTCGCGGTCGCTGCGCAGTACCCGGCTGAACAGGGCGCATAACGCCACGGCCAGGTAGACCATGACCAGCAGCAAGACCGTGAAGGAGGTCAGCCCCTCCAGGTTGGAGCTGAAGGTCAGGGCCGCCGAGGGCACACCGAGGAACAAGGTGGCCAGCCAAGGCGATTCCCAACGGGGGTGGATGCGGGTGAACAGGCGATTCAACGCGGGCGTCCACAGCTGGTCGCGACCGCTGCTGAACACCACCCGGCCAGACTGGATGACGATGGCAATGATGGCGTTGAACACCGAGAGGAAGATCCCGGCACTGACCAGCCGCGACAGCGTTTCGTTGCCGTGGGCAGTGAGCAGATAGCCGATCGGGTCGGGGCTGGCGAGCATGTCTTGCAGCGACGGCGCGCCGAGCAGTAGGGCGCCGATCGGTATCAGCTCGATCGCCACCACCAGTGCCAGCGACCAGAGCACGGCGTGGTGGTTGCTGCGCCCGCCGTCTTTCATGTCCTCGGCCAGCACCACGGCGCCGCCGAAACCGTTGTAGGAGAACAGCGCGGTGCCCATGGCGGCTATCACCAGGGCCCAGGGCGCGGCGGTGAGCAGGCCGTGGTCGATGTGCTGGGGTTGGGTCAGCACGCTGAGCGGCTGGCTGATGTTGCCGAAACCGAGCACCACGATCACCAGCAGGGCGGCAACCTCACACAGCAGGAAGATACCCGTGACCCAGGCATTGACGCGGATGTTGAGAATACCCAGGCCGTAGCTGGCGGCGACAATGGCCAGGGCGACAGTCTGGGTGTCGAATTGCGTGCCCAGGGCGCTGTTGAGGTAGGTGGCTGCGCCCGTGGCCAGCACGGGCGGGATGAACAGCAGCATCACCATCACGGTCAGGAAGGTGGCGTAGCCGGCCATGCCACCGAATACCCGCTTGGCATAGACATACTCGCCACCCGCCGAGGTGTGCGCCCGACCGAGTTCGGCGTAGCACCAGGCGAACATCAAGGCCAGCAGCGCGGCCAGGACAAAGGCCAGGAAGGCACCACTGCCGGCCTGGGAGATGGCAAAAGGGGCGATGACGAACACGGAACTGGCCGGCGTGACCGCCGAGACCGTGATGGCGACCACATCGAGCATGCCCAGGCTGGGCTTGAGCGCACTGTCGTGCATGTCGTTCTCCTCGAATTGTTATTGGTGGTTGAGGCAGTGACGAAGAAAGGGAGCGTGCCCTCGACGCGGGGCGTGGCATGGGCTGCAATCTAGGCGTGACGGGGCGTGCGGCCAATTACCCTATTGGGGTACGCCCACTTGACGCGCAGGCGGGAAAGACGGCAAATCCCATCACCTATTCAGGGGAGCCTGCGGATGCAAAGCCTGTTTCATGAAGTCGGCATTCACGCCAACCTTGGTCGCACCATCGAACAGATCGGTCAGCCCCGCTTGTGGAAGCAGTTGATCCTGCTCCTGCACCGCTGGCTGCCGTTCGACAATGCCCTGGCGGTCTTCTACCCCAGCAACGCAGCTCCCTTGGTGCTCGAGGAATACGACGCCGCGCCCCAGGACGGACCGGCGGCGATGCCGCTGTACCTCAGTGGCCTGTACCAGCTCGATCCGTTCTTCCAGGCCTGCCAGGATGGCGTGTCCAGCGGGTTGTACCGGCTCGATGAGGTGGCGCCGGACCAGTTCCACCAAAGTGAGTACTACCTCAACTACTTCCATGCCAACGTGCTGGAGGACGAGGTGCAGTTCATCCTGCAGTTGCCGGGCCAGGGGGCATTGTCGTTGTCGTTGGGCATGCGCCGGCCGTTCAGTTCGCAGCAGTGCGGACAATTGGCGATGTTCTGCCCCTGGGTGCTGGCCCTGATGCAACAGCATTGGCAGTTGCGCAGCCAACGCCTGATGCCGGCGGGCGAGCCGGTGGCGGCCCAGGTGCGCGATGCGCTGAGTCATTTCGGGGCGGGGGTGTTGTCCGAGCGCGAGCTCGAGATCGCCCGGTTGATCCTGCGTGGCTACTCATCCAAGGCCATGGCCGAGCGTCTGGCGATTTCTCCGGAAACCGTCAAGGTTCACCGCCGGCACCTGTATGCCAAGCTGGATATTTCCTCGCAGCCGGAGTTGTTCTCGCTGTTCTTGCAGTCGTTGGGACACGATCCGGAGCATCCTTGAGATCTACAGGGACGCGCTCAGGGTTGCACGGTAAACAGCGTTTTGGCCTCGTCGAAGCACTGCTCGGCAATCGCCGAGCGCGGCTCGCTACGGCGCAGCAGCAAGCCTACCGGGCTGTGGATGCTGGCATCGGCGATGGGCAGGATGCGCAAGTGCTCGGACAACTCTTCCAGCCCGCAATCGAGCGGCATCACCGCGCAGCATAGGCCGGTGTTGATGGCCTGGATCAGCTGGAACGTGGAGTCGCTCTCCAGCACCGCAGCGGGCTCCAGGCCCCGGCTACGCAGGCTCAGGTCCAACGACTGGCGGTAGTGCATGCCCTTGCTCAGCAGGCCCAGCGGCAGGTTGGCCAAGGCTTCCCAGCGCAATTGCGGTCCGTCGAAGGCGAAATGCCGGGTGTCATGCAGCAGGCCCATGGTGGTGGTGCCTAGTTCGATCACCTCGAAGAAGCTGGTATTGACCTGGTCCAGGTAGCAGATCCCCAGGTCCAGCTGGTTGCGGCTCAGGCCATCGATGATTTGCTCGGAGCTCAGCGAACTGACCTGAAAGTGCAGCTCCGGGTACTTCTCGCGCAACGGCAGCAGCAGGTGCATGGGATTGAAGCTGGCCAGCGGCACGGTGCCCAGGCGCAGGCTGCCGACCACCTGTCCACGGCAACTGGCGGCCTCGGCCTGCAGGCCGTCGTGAGCGGCGAGCAGGGTGCGGGCCCAGGCCAGGATGCGCTCGCCGGCTTCGGTGAAGCCCTCGAAGCGCTGGCCGCGCTTGACCAGTACCAGGTCCAGTTCGTCTTCGAGATTGCGCAGGCGCATGGACAAGGTTGGCTGGGTGATGTGGCACAACGCGGCGGCCTGCCCGAAGTGTCGGGTCTGGTCGAGGGCGATGAGGAATTTGAGCTGTTTGATGTCCATGGCGCGGTCTGGCAGGCAAGGAGTCGATTGCGCGACCTTAACCAAGTCTGCCGTGGCTGGCCATTGTTTCGTGATGATAGAGCCGGTTGATGGTTTGGTTCGTCATATCGATTGGACGTCGCCCAAGGGTTGGCCCTAGCGTGATGTGACCATGCCCCATGCAGAGGAAACCAAGGTGAGTGTGAAACCGGATGCAGTGTTCGTACCGCTCAATGTCGCCGTGCTGACCGTCAGCGATACCCGCACCTTCGATAACGATACGTCGGGCGAGCTGCTCGCCACCCGAGCGGTGGAGGTCGGTCATCGCCTGGTGGCGCGCGCGCTGCTCAAGGACGACCTTTACAAGATCCGCGCCCAGGTCGCCCAGTGGATCGCCGATGAACAGGTGCAGGTGGTGATGATCACCGGTGGCACGGGTTTCACCGGTCGCGACAGTACCCCCGAAGCGGTGGAGTGCCTGCTCGACAAGCGTATCGATGGCTTCGGCGAGCTGTTCAGGGCACTGTCGATTCTCGATATCGGCACCTCGACCGTGCAGAGCCGGGCCCTGGCCGGGCTGGCCAACGGC
Source organism: Pseudomonas guariconensis (assembly GCF_040822035.1). Taxonomy (NCBI): domain Bacteria; kingdom Pseudomonadati; phylum Pseudomonadota; class Gammaproteobacteria; order Pseudomonadales; family Pseudomonadaceae; genus Pseudomonas; species Pseudomonas guariconensis. The sequence goes on from NZ_CP162012.1 coordinate 1,414,317, forward strand.
ACCTTGGTCTGCTGCCTGCCGGGCTCGACCGGCGCCTGTCGCACGGCCTGGGAAGGCATTCTGGTGGAGCAGCTGGATGCGCGGCACCGGCCATGCAACTTCGTCCCGCACCTCAAGGCGGTGGGAGCCTGCGAAAGCCGCGGCTAGACAAGCGCTTGGCAGGCACCCGCGAATGCGCTGGTGGGCCCACTGATGTATTCACGCATAAGCCCACTGCGACAGGCCGCGCGGCGGTTGCTCAGCTCAGCACATGATCGACCGGCATCAACGCCGGCGGCAGTGGCTCGTGTCCCAGGGCTGAGAGCACGTCGCGCTCGACGGTGCGTACCAGAGCATCGGTCGGCAGATCGTTTTCATCGCGCCCGAACGGGTCTTCCAGCTCGTTGCCGATGGCATCCAGACCGAAGAAGGTGTAGCTGATGATGGTAGTGAACGCCGGGGCCAGCCAGCCTAGGGGTTCGGCCAGGGCGAAGGGCAACAGCAGGCAGAAGATGTAGCTGGTGCGATGCAACAGCAACGTGTAAGGGAAGGGCATTGGTGTGCTCTTGATCCGCTCGCAGGTCGCCTGCACCTGCGACATCCCCACCAGGCGCTGTTCGAGCAGGGTGTAACGCCATTCGCTGATGTGCTTGTCTGCGGCCAGGCGCGAGCACTGCTCGCCGATCTCGCGCAGGATGGCGTCGCATGGGTTGTAAGAGCCTGCGCGGGGAGCCTCGGCCAGCCAGGGGCCGGCAGCCTGCAGTTCATCTTCGTTGCGCAGTCGTGCATTCAGGGCGTGGGCAAAGCCGCACAGCCCGCGAAGCAGCCGGGCGCGCAGGTGCTCATCGTTGATCACCTGGCTTTCGCGGATGAACGAGCGCGCTTCGATGATCAGTTGCCCCCAGGCCTTGCGACCCTCCCACCATCGGTCGTAACAGACGTTGTTGCGAAAGCTCATGAAGATCGACAGCGACAGGCCCAGCAGCGTGAATGGCGTAGCACTGACCGGGTAGAAAAAAGCCGGAAAGTGGTGCTCTATCAGCACGATCAAGGCGGCCAGCAAGGTCACCATCAGGCAGCGCAGGGCAATGCGTTTGACGATCGACCCCTTGAGGGTGAACAGCACGCGCAGCACATCGGGGCGGGGATGGACGATCATGGTGTTCCAGAGGCGGCCGGTCAGCCGCCGGTCATGTTCATGAAACGCAGGATCTGCACCTCGCCACCGACTTCGAAGTGATGGCGGTAGGGCTTGAGCTGCATGGCGTCGCGAATGGCCCGTTCCAGGCGCTCGGCGTCGCCTGGATGGGCGCGCAGGATCTGCTTGAGGTCCATCGAATGTTCGTTGCCCAGGCACAGCAGCAGGCGGCCCTCGACGGTGAGGCGTACGCGGTTGCAGGTGGCGCAGAAGTTGTGACTGTGGGGCGAGATGAAACCGACCCGGGTGTGTGGTGCTTCGGCCAGGCGCCAGTAACGGGCCGGGCCCTGGGACGACTCGGCCGAGTCGACCAGGGTGAAATGCTCGGCGATGCGTGCGCGCACCTCATCGCTGGAGCAGTAGGACTCGCCGCGCTCATGCTCGTTGATCACGCCCAGGGGCATTTCTTCAATGAAGGAGATGTCCAGTTCCCGATCGACGGCAAAGCGCACCAAGTCGATGATTTCATGGTCGTTGCGGCCTTTTAGCACCACGCAATTGAGCTTGGTGCGCTGGAACCCGGCGCTGCGCGCGGCGTCGATGCCGGCGATCACCTGGTTCAAGTCACCCGTGCGGGTCAGGCTGCGGAAACGCTCGGCATCGAGGCTGTCGAGGCTGATGTTCAGGCGTGATACGCCGGCATCGAACAGCGGCTGGGCCAGACGGCCCAATTGCGAGCCGTTGCTGGTCAGGCACAGCTCGCGCAGACCAGGCAGCGCGGCAATACGTGCGCACAGCTCGACGATGCCCTGGCGTACCAGAGGCTCGCCACCGGTCAGACGGATCTTGCGGGTCCCCAGGGCGACGAAACGCTCGGCCACCTGGTACAGCTCCTCGAGGCTGAGGATCTGCTGGCGCGGCAGGAACTGCATGTCTTCGGCCATGCAGTAGACGCAACGGAAATCGCAGCGGTCGGTCACCGACATCCGCAGATAGTCGATGCGCCGATTGAATCCGTCGATCAGTGCCCGGGTGTTTTCTTCCACGATCGTGCTCTGCAGGTTAGGTGAAGCGGCGGGGCGCCGCGGACTAGTTCCAAGCTATAACCTGTGCGCACCCCCGTCAAATTGCTTTCCCCGACTAAACGATCAGTCTCCTCTATCATGGCCGCAGGCCAAGAAATACGCGGCTTGCCGGTCTTGATCGAAACCGTTTATCACACTGTCAGGCATATCGATTGGACGCGTTGGGGCCGCTCTTCATAGGCTGGAAAAAAGCCGGAGATTCACTGCCGGTGCATTTTCAAGCGCCCGAGGACCCCCATGAGCGAAGACAACCACATCAGGGATTACAACGGCCCCGCCGCTGGCTGGGGTGCGCTCAAGAGTGTGACCAAGGCCTGGCTGGGCAGCGAGAACGCCTTCAAGAACCTGCGCATGATGCTCAAGACCAACCAGAACGGCGGCTTCGACTGCCCCGGTTGTGCCTGGGGCGAATCGCCGGGAAGCGACATGGTCAAGTTCTGCGAGAACGGTGCCAAGGCGGTCAACTGGGAGGCCACCGGCCGTTCGGTGGACCCGGCCTTCTTCGCCAAGTACAGCGTCAGTGCCCTGGCCGAGCAGAGCGACTATTGGCTCGAATACCAGGGCCGACTGACCCACCCGATGCGCTACGACGCGGCCACCGACCATTACGTGGAAACCTCCTGGGACGACGCCTTCGCGCTCATCGCACAGCACCTGCAGGCGCTCGAGTCGCCCAACCAGGCCGAGTTCTATACCTCTGGGCGGGCCAGCAACGAAGCGGCGTTCCTGTACCAGCTGTTCGTGCGGGCCTTCGGTACCAACAACTTCCCGGACTGCTCGAACATGTGCCACGAAGCCAGTGGCGTGGGCATGTCCAGCACCCTGGGTGTGGGCAAGGGCACCGTTGTGTTCGATGACCTGGAGGAAGCCGACGCGATCTTCGTCATCGGCCAGAACCCCGGCACCAACCACCCGCGCATGCTCGAACCGCTGCGCGAAGCGGTCAAGCGCGGTGCCCAGGTGGTGTGCTTCAACCCGCTCAAGGAGCGTGGCCTGGAGCGTTTCCAGCATCCGCAGCACCCCTTCGAAATGCTCAGCAACGGCTCGGAGCCGACCAACACTGCGTACTTCCGCCCGGCGTTGGGCGGCGACATGGCGGTCATGCGCGGCATCGCCAAGTTCTTGCTGCTGTGGGAACGCGAGGCCCAGGCCAAAGGCGAGCCGGCGGTGTTCGACCACGCCTTCATCGAGGCGCACACCTCGGGTGTGGACGCCTACCTGGCAGTCCTGGATGCCACATCCTGGGAGCATATCGTCGAGCAGTCCGGCCTGAGCCTGGCCGAAATCGAGCTGGCCGCACGCATGTACCGCAAGGCTGAGCGGGTGATCATGTGTTGGGCCATGGGCGTGACCCAGCATCGCCACTCGGTGCCGACCGTCCAGGAAATCGTCAACCTGCAACTGTTGCGCGGTAACGTCGGTAAGCCTGGCGCAGGCCTCTCGCCGGTACGCGGCCACAGCAACGTGCAGGGTGACCGCACCATGGGCATCGACGAGAAACCCCCGGCCCGCTTGCTCGATGCCCTGGAAAAACGCTTCCAGTTCAAGGTCCCCCGCGAGCATGGCGATAACGCCGTGCTGGCGATCAAGGCCATGGAAGAGAAGCGGGCCAAGGTGTTCATCGGCTTGGGGGGCAACTTCGCCCAGGCCACGCCCGATACACCGCGCACCCATGCGGCGATGCGCAACTGCGAACTGACGGTGCACATCGCCACCAAGCTCAACCGCTCGCACCTGGTGACCGGCCGTGATGCGTTGATCCTGCCGTGCCTGGGCCGCACCGAAATCGACCTGCAGGCCGAAGGCCCGCAAGGCGTCACGGTCGAAGACACGTTCAGCATGGTGCACATCTCCCACGGCCAGCTCAAACCCCGCTCGCCGCACCTGCGCTCGGAGCCGGCGATCATTGCCGGCATGGCCAAGGCGACCCTGGGCAATCATCCGATCGATTGGGAATGGGTGATCGGCGACTATGGACGCATCCGCGAACTGATTGCCGATGTGATCCCAGGCTTTGCCGATTTCAACACGCGCCTGGCGCAGCCGGGTGGTTTCCATTTGGGCAACGCGGCCGCCGATCGTACGTGGAACACGGCGACTGGCAAGGCTCAGTTCACGCCCAGCGAACTGCCTGAGCAACTGGTCAACGCCAAGGTCCTGGCCCGTGGCGACCAGCCGGACCTGATCCTGCAGACCCTGCGCTCGCACGATCAGTACAACACCACCCTGTACGGCCTGGACGACCGCTACCGGGGCGTGTTCGGCCTGCGTGAGGTGGTGTTCGTCAACGAAGCTGACATCCGCCGCCTGGGCTTCGAGCCCGGCGAGCAGGTGGACATGGTGTCGCTGTGGGAAGACGGCCGTGAGCGGCGCGTATCGGGCTTCCGCCTGGTGGCCTACGACCTGCCCGAGGGCCAGGCGGCTGCCTACTACCCGGAGACCAACCCGCTGGTGCCGCTGGAGAGCTACGGCGAAGGGACCTACACTCCAACGTCGAAGTTCGTGGCGATCAAGCTTCAGAAGGCGCGTGCGGACAACAGAATCGAAGTCAGCCACGCAGACTGACTGAAGGCCGGGGCTGCTTTGCGGCCCCAGCGTTCAGCGGTGAACCGGGTACGCCGTGGTGTACTTCATCTGCTCCATGGCAAAGCTCGAGGTAATGTTCGAAAGGCCGTCGGTGCTGGTAATCAGCTTCTTGTAGAAACGGTCATACGCGGCGATATCGCCCACCACTACCCGCAGCATGTAGTCCCAGTCGCCGGACATTCGATACACCTCCATCACTTCCTCGAACCCGGTCACGACCCTGGCGAATTGCTCGAGCCAGGCGCTGTCGTGACGCTGGGTCTTGAGCTGGACGAACACGGTCAGTCCCAGGCCCAGCTTTTCGGGGTCGAGCAGGGCGACGCGGCCGCGGATGAAACCCTCATCCTCCAGGCGCTTGACCCGCTTCCAGCAAGGCGTGGTCGAGAGATTGACGGCTTCGGCCAGGTCCTTGAGGGAGATGGAGGCATCGCGCTGGAGCAGGGTGAGGATGTGTTGATCGAAACTGTCCATACCGTTATTGGGCGCCCATTGAGAAAAAGTTTCTCGAGATTAGCGTGCTTGAAGAATAACGAGAATAGCCAAACAGCCCAGGCAGCAGATTCATCCCTCGCTCGGCGAAGGGCAGTGGATATGCCATAGTGGCGCCTTCCTTCCTCATCATCGTCAATGGACCCGACCATGTCCGACAACAAGCCGCGCAATTTCGCCACCCGTACCATCCACGCCGGCGAGCAGACCAGCGTCGCCGACAACGCCATCTTCCCGGCCATCGTCACCACCAGCTCGTTCATCAAGCGCGGTCTGGATGACCACCCCGAATACGCCTACAGCCGGGTCAGCAACCCGACCCGCCATGCCTATGAAACCTGCGTCGCCGCCCTGGAAGAGGGCGTGGGCGCGGTCGCCACCGCTTCGGGTGTCGGCGCCACGGCCACCGTGCTGGAACTGCTGTCCAAAGACGCCCACGTCGTGGTGATGAACGGCGTGTATGGCGGTACCTTCCGCCTGCTGGAGGACTACCGCAGCCGCACCTCTGGCCTGACCACCACCTATGTCGATCTCAACGACTTGGACGCCGTCGCCGCCGCCATCCGCCCCGAGACCCAACTGATCTGGATCGAGTCGCCAACCAACCCGTTGCTGCACCTGGTGGACATCCAGGCAGTGTGCACGCTGGCCCGTGAGCGCGGCATCCTCACCTGCATCGACAATACCTTCTGCTCGCCCTGGAACCAGCGCCCGATCACCCTGGGGGTCGATCTGGTGATGCATTCGGCGAGCAAGTACATCGGGGGGCACTCCGACCTGATCGGTGGCGTGGTGGTGGCGGCCAACGACGAGCTGCTCAAGCGCCTGCGCCGCATCAGCATGGCCGTGGGCGCGATCCAGGGGCCGTTCGACTGCTACTTGGCCCTGCGCGGGCTCAAGACCCTCGATGTGCGTATGGAGCGCCAGTGCGCCAACGCCCTGCGCGTGGCCCAGTTCCTGGAGGGGCATCCGCAGGTCGAGCAGGTGTATTACCCGCAGCTCGAAAGCCATCCGCAGCATGAGCTGTGCAAGCGACAGATGCGCGGCGGCGGCGCGGTGGTGGCGATGAAGATCAAGGGCGACCGCGCTGCGGTCAACCGCCTGGTGCAAGCGCTGTCGATCTTTGTGCTGGCCGATTCGCTGGGAGGGGTGGAGAGCATGATCAACCACTCCTGGAGCATGTCGCACAACTCCCTGAGCCCCGAGCAGAAGGGGCAGATGGGCATCAGCGAGAACCTGCTGCGCCTGTCGGTGGGTATCGAAGACTACCGCGACCTGATCGAGGATCTGGAGACCGGGCTCAAGGCTTCGGCCGGGGCGTAACGACAGCCGCTTGGGTCGTATGTATGGCTTTCGCGGGTGAACCCGCTCCCATTGGCTTTTGCAGAACCTGTGGGAGCGGGTTCATCCGCGAATGTTTTTGAAGAGGGAATGTTATCTGGCGGGATGAACGATCCGTTCGATCTTGTCCTTGATCAGCAGGCGCTCCTTGCGCAAGCGATTGACCGCGTCGTCAGCGGTACCGTTGCCTTCGGCGGCCACCACTTCCTTGTCCTTGGCGTTGTACTCCTTGTGCAGTTGATGGAGCGTCTGGTCCTTGTCGATCAGCGCCTGGAAATCGTCAGCGGAAATGTGCAGGTCAGCGAGCAGATCATGCGGGACTGGCATTTCTTCACCTCGGGTCAGGGGTTGGCAAAAAGTCCTGAACCTTGAGGATAGTCGCCTTTGCCCGGTTGCGGGACTGGAGTAGGCTGTGGCACTCCCGCCATGACCTGGAACCCGCGCCATGCCTCATCTGAACCTGGAATACAGCGACAACCTGGCCGATCTGAATGTCGATCTGCTGCTGATGCGCCTGAACCACACCCTGGTGGGCAGCGGGCAGTTCGCCGACGAGCTGGATATCAAGAGCCGTGCCCAGGCCTTCGCCCATTACCGGGTGGGCACCGCACCGCTCGAACGGGCGTTTGCCCATGTACGGCTGGCGATTCTCAGCGGGCGTTCGGCGCAGGTGAAGAAGCAGTTGTCCGCCAGCCTGCTGGAGGTGCTGAGCGAAGTAATCGCCGCTCGCGAGGGGCTGGATATCCAGCTGTGCGTAGAGGTGCAGGATATCGACCGCGAGCCTTACGCCAAGCTACATCTGCCCGCCGGGGAAAGATGAAATTCATTTAATGTTAAAAAGATATCAGCCAACCCTTTGTTGGCGTCTTTTTCACAAATTCTTGATGGTGCGCTTTCTAGAGTTCGGTCAACTTCCCCGGTGCCCTGCCAGGTGCGTGGGCCGATCTTAATTCTCGACTGCGAACATCATCTTGAACGTAAAAACACTGCGGGCCGAATGGGTCACGTTGCTGGCCAGTCTTTACCTGTTGATCGGGTTCAATACCGCGCTCTGGGAGCACCTGGAAACCGCTGTACCTCCAGGCATGGTGGGCATGTGGCTGTTACTGGCCTTCGCCGTGATGATGCTGTTCGCGTTCAACCTGCTGCTGACACTGGTGGCGTTCAGGTATGTGCTCAAGCCATTGTTGATCGTGTTGTTCATGAGCGGCGCGGGGGTTGCCTATTTCATGAACCAGTACGGTGTGCTGATCGACACAGGCATGTTCCGCAACATGGCCGAGACCAACGTCGCCGAAGTCCGTGACCTGCTGTCGATCAAGTTTGCCCTTTACATCGGCCTGCTCGGCGTCCTGCCGTCGGTGCTGCTGTGGAAGGCCAGGATCGCCTATCGGCCCTGGCATCGCGAGCTGCTGGGCAAGCTGGTGGTCAGCGGTGCTTGTGTGGCGGCCCTGGGCTCAGTGGCGCTGGTCAACTACCAGGGGCTGTCTTCGCTGTTTCGCAACCACCATGAAATCCGCCTGATGCTCACCCCGAGCAACATCGTCGGCGCCTCGTTCGGTTATGTCAGCGAACGCCTGGGCAGTGCCGCGCGGCCGTTCCAGCACTACGGTGAGGACGCCAAGCGTGACACCCATGCCTGGCAGCGCCACGAACGCAAGTCGCTGACCGTGCTGGTGGTGGGGGAGAGCGCCCGGGCCGAGAACTTCGGGGTACTGGGTTATGGACGCGACACCACGCCTCGCCTGAACCAGGAGCAAGGCCTGCTGGCGTTCAGCGATGTGCATTCGTGCGGCACCGAAACCGCCGTGTCGGTGCCGTGCATGTTCTCTGGCATGCCACGCAAGGACTACGACGCTCGCGTTGCCAAGAACCGCGAAGGGCTCCTGGACATCCTCCAGCGCGCCGGCCTGAGCGTGCAGTGGCGCGACAACCAGTCCGGGTGCAAGGGCACCTGCGACCGGGTGCAGTTCGTCGATGTCAGCAACCTCAAGGACCCTAAGCTCTGCGCCGATGGTGAATGCCACGACGAGATCCTTCTGCAGGGCCTTGGCGAGCTGCTGGACAATCTGACTCAGGACACCGTGCTGGTACTGCACCAGATGGGCAGCCATGGCCCGGACTATTACAAGCGCTATCCGGCCAGCGCCGAGCGCTTCACCCCGGTGTGCCAGAGCAACGCCCTGAACCAGTGCGACCAGCAGGCCATCGTCAACAGCTATGACAACACCTTGGCTTACACTGACCAGGTGCTGGGCTCGCTGATCGATCTCCTGCGCAGCCGTCAGGACAAGGTCGACACCGCGATGATCTATCTCTCCGACCATGGCGAGTCGCTGGGCGAATACAACCTGTACCTGCATGGCACGCCCTACATGTTGGCGCCCGAGCAACAGCGTCATGTGCCGCTTTTGGTGTGGTTCTCCGACAGCTACCGCCAGGACTTCGCCCTCGACACCGACTGCCTGGGCCGTCTGCGCGACGCGCCGCTGAGCCAGGACAATCTGTTCCATTCGATGCTCGGCCTGTTGCAGGTGCGTACCGAGGTCTACCGGCAATCGATGGATATGTTCGCCAGCTGCCGGCCGTGGATGACCGCCGACCGTTGATCAAACCAAGGATGGCGCAGGTTTCACCCCCAATGCCCGCGCCGTATATACTGCCCGCCATTATTTGTGGGAGAGCCTCGTGGGCATCGAAATACACTGGATACGAGATGACCAGACCCTGGCCGAACACTGCCGGGCCTGGCGCGAGCTGCCCTTCGTGGCGCTCGACACCGAGTTCATGCGGGTCGACACGTTCTATCCCAAGGCCGGCCTGATCCAGGTCGGTGAAGGCAACCGGGCTTTTCTGATCGACCCATTGCTGATCCGCGACTGGCAGCCGCTGGCCGAGCTGCTCGAGGACAACGGCGTGGTCAAGGTGCTGCACGCCTGCAGCGAAGACCTGGAAGTGCTCCTGCGTCTGACCGGCAAGCTGCCGCAACCGCTGTTCGACACCCAGCTGGCTGCCGGCTATCTGAATATCGGCTTCTCCATGGGCTACTCGCGCCTGGTGCAAGAGGTCCTGGGCATCGAGCTGCCCAAGGGCGAAACCCGTTCGGATTGGCTGCAACGGCCATTGTCCGAAACCCAGGTCAGCTACGCCGCCGAGGATGCCGTGCACCTGGCCGAGCTGTTCAGTGCCCTGCGCCCGCGCCTGTCGGACGACAAGTATGCTTGGGTGCTCGAAGACGGCGCCGAGCTGGTTGCCCAGTTGCGCCGCGAAGTCGAGCCGGAGCTGCTTTATCGCGACGTGAAGCTCGCCTGGAAGCTCAGCCCCCAGCAACTGGCGGTGCTGCGCGAATTGTGCATCTGGCGCGAGCGTGAGGCCCGCAGCCGTGATGTACCGCGCAACCGCGTGCTGCGTGAGCACTCGCTTTGGCCCATGGCCAAAAGCCAGCCGGACAACCTGTCGGCCTTGGCCCGGATCGACGACATGCACCCGCGCACCATCCGCCAAGACGGCGAGTTCCTGCTTGGCTTGATCAAGCGCGCGGCGAGCCTGCCGGCCGAACAGTGGCCGCAAGCCTTGCCCGAGCCGCTGCCGATCGAGGCCTCCGGCATCCTCAAGCGTCTGCGCGCGGTCGGCCAGGCCGAAGGCGAGCGTCTGGGTATCGCCCCGGAACTGATGCTGCGCAAGAAAACCCTCGAAGCCTTGCTCAAGAGCGGCTTCCCCAACGGCCCCTATCAACTGCCCGATTCGCTGCGCGGCTGGCGCCGCGAGCGCATGGGCCAGGCCCTGCTGGACAGCCTGGCAGGCGCCGGAGACTCCTGATGAAACGTATTTGCTCGATCTACAAGAGCCCTCGCAAGAACGAAATGTACCTCTATGTGCTCAAGGCCGAGGGGCTGGCGCGAGTGCCCGAGGCCTTGCTGCCCTTCTTTGGCACCCCGGTGCATGCCTTCGACCTGGTGTTGACCCCCGAGCGCAAGCTGGCGCGTGAGGACATCGCCAAGGTGCTTGAGAACCTCGACAACCAGGGCTACCACCTGCAGATGCCACCGCCCGAGGACGACTACATCGAGCACCTGCCCGAAGAGCTGCTGCGCCGCAACGACCCGGCCTGACCTCGGCCCGGTCCCCATCGTTCGTCAAGCGACCCGCCTGCCGGGTCGTTTTCGTTGTTTGCCAAGGTTGTCTTCTACATGCGCGTTCTGATCGCTGAACAGGATCATGCCAACTATGCCCGCCTGCTGGGCGAGGCGGCGCCAGAGCTGGATATCGTGACCAGCGGCGATTCCGCCGAATTATCGCGTCTGGCGCCTGACTGCCCGGTATGGCTGGGCCAGCCCGACCTGCTTGCCAGTCTGCTGCGCCAGGGCCATGCGCCCCGGTGGATACAGTCCACCTGGGCCGGCATCACGCCGCTGCTGGCCAAAGGCCTGCCGCGTGATTACCGCCTGACCCGTGCGGTCGGTATCTTCGGCCAGGTGATGGCCGAATACATGCTCACCTACATGCTGATTCACGAGCGCGACGTGCTGGCGCGTCTGGTCAGTCAAGTCGAGCGCCGTTGGGATGATCGTCCGGGGCGCTCCCTCGAAGGTCGTCGGGTGCTCGTGGTGGGCACGGGCGATATCGGCCAGCGGGTCGCCGAGTTTCTCGTGCCGTTCGGCGTGACCTTGTATGGCATTGCCAGCAGTGCCCGCGAGCAGGCGCCATTCGTCGAGGTGGCCGGGCTCGAGGACTTGCCGCGCATGGTGGCGCAGGCCGACTACGTGCTCAACCTGCTGCCGGACACGCCGGCGACGCATGATCTCTACGATGCTGCTCTGTTCAAGTGCTTCAAGCCCAGCGCTCTGTTCATCAATGCCGGGCGCGGCGTGGCAGTGGTCGATGCCGACCTGGTGGAAGCCTTGAAGCAGGGCCATCTGGCCGGGGCAGTGATCGATGTCTGCCGGCAGGAGCCGCTGCCTCAGCGCCATCCGTTCTGGACGGCCTGGGGCCTGCTGTTGACCGGGCACAGCTCGGCGCCCACCTCGCCGGTGGCGATGGTGCGGTTGTTTGTCGAGAACATGCAGGCGTATCAGGCGGGGCAGGGGTTGCGCGGGGAAGTGGATTTCAAGCGCGGGTACTGAGTCGGTCGCAGTTCGCGGATGAACCCGCTCTCACAAAGACCGCACGGTCTCTTGCAGGAGCGGGTTCATCCGCGCATCAGGGCCGGGAGAGCCTCAGAGGCTGAAGTCGCCCTCGGCCGCCAGTTCGCTCAGCGGACGGCGTGGGCTTGGCTCTTCACGCGCTTGCAGGGCCTCGGCCAAGGTGGCCTTGTCGCCGAGCTTGCCGATCGCCACCATCGCGTGCAGCGCATAGCCTTCGGGGATTTTCAGCTCCTTGCGAGCCAGCTCCTGATCGAAACCGGCCATGCCATGGGTGTGCCAGCCGCTGATGCTGGCTTGCAGCGCCAGGTGGCCCCAGGCGGAACCGGTGTCGAAGGTGTGCCACAGGGCCGGTTTTTCCTCGCTGGAGCCAGGGGCGGCGAAGGTGGTCTTGGACATCACCAGTACCAGCGCCGAGGCCTGTTGCGCCCAGCTGCGGTTGAACTCGTTGAGGATGCCCAGGTAGCGCTCCCAGTTCGCCGTGTCACGGCGGGCATACAGGAAGCGCCAAGGCTGTGAGTTGTAGGCCGAAGGCGCCCAGCGCGCGGCCTCCAGGAAACTCAGCAGGGTCTGCTCGCTGATCGGCTCGGCGGTGAACGCCCGTGGCGACCAGCGGTTGATGAACTGCTCATTGATGGCGTAGTCGGCGATGCGTGGGTTGGCGCTCATGCGTGCTCCTGCAAATGGACGGGAAAGCGCGCACGCTACTGCGTCTGGTCGGCACTGACAAGCGGTCTGGCTTTGGTTCGGGACAGGCTCTAGACTGGCGCCGCCATGGCGGCAGCTGCGCGTTTGAAGCTGCTAGCCACAAGAAAAAGCCGTTACGCCCGCTCTTGCTTGAAGCGTGTTGTTTCAAGCATGCCGCTGGCCCAAGCAGGAACACGTGTGATGATCGCCGATACCGCGCCCTTCTGGCGGCGCAAGACCCTCGAGCAACTCGACCCGCAAGAATGGGAGTCGCTGTGCGACGGCTGCGGCCTGTGTTGCCTGCAGAAGCTCGAGGACGAGGACGACAACAGCGTCTACTACACGCGCATCGCCTGCAAACTGCTGGACCTCACCACCTGCCAGTGCAGCGACTACCCGAACCGCTTCGCCCAGGTGCCCGACTGCATCCAGCTCACCCCGGGCAAGGCCGACCAGTTCAAGTGGTTGCCCACCACCTGCGGCTATCGCTTGGTCAGTGAAGGCAAGGACTTGCCTGCCTGGCATCACTTGGTCTGCGGGGATCGCAACCAAGTGCATGAACAGCGTATTTCCCAGTCTGGGCGCATGCTCAGCGAGCACGATGTCGACGAGGACGACTGGGAAGACCACCTCATCTTCCGCGCCGGCTGATCACGTCGCGCATTTTTGTCTTTCGCTTCTGGGAACAAGGAGTTTCTGCATGCGTTGCCATTTGTTGTGGGTTCTGGGCCTTCTGGCCTGTACGCCGGCCTGGGCCAAGAAAGTCGATCTGGATTACCAGGTGCGCCTGCTGCCGGCGAGCGGGCAGGCCGAGGTGCATCTGACCCTGGCCGATGGCAGTGTGGTGCGCAGCCTGGACTTCGACCTGGGCAAGCACAGCGCGTACAGCGATTTTCACGCCGATGGCCAATGGCAGGTGCAGGGCGAGCGGGGGATTTGGCGCCCGGCCTCGGGCAAGACCCAGCTCAGCTATCGCGTGCAGCTCGACCAAAAACCACGGGGCGGCGCCTATGAAAGCCGCATCACGCCGCACTGGGCGTTGTTTCGCGGGGACCAGCTGGTGCCGCCAGCGCGCCTGGACCAGCAGGACGGCACCGAGCTGGTGGCGCGCCTGATGTTCGAGTTGCCGACAGGCTGGAAGAGCGTAGAAACCGCTTGGCCACGTATCGGCAAGCAGAAGTTTCGCATCGACGATGTCTCGCGCCTGTTCGACCGTCCGACCGGCTGGATGCTTGCTGGCAACCTTGGCAGTCGCCGGGCGCGGTTGGGCGAGACGGAGGTCACCGTGGCCGCGCCGCAAGGCCAGGGCTTGCGGCGGATGGACACACTGACTTTGTTGACTTTCGTCTGGCCGCAGGTGCAGGCCGTGTTCCCGCGCAATCCGCCCAAACTGCTGTTGGTGGGGGCGCGGGATGAAATGTGGCGCGGGGCGCTGGCCGGGCGTAATTCCATCTATCTGCACAGCAACCGGCCATTGATCGGTGAAAGTGGCGCCAGCCCTTTGATGCGTGAGTTGGTTCAGGTATTCGCCCAGATCAACGACCGTGAGGGCAGCGACTGGCTCGGGGAAAGCCTGGCTGACTACTACGCCACCGAGCTGCTGCGCCGGGCTGGGGGGCTCAGTGATGACCGTTACGAGGCCTGGCAGGCGCGCCTGCACAAACAGGCGGCCAAGGTCACCCGTCTGAAAGGGGAGAGGGCTGATGCCGCCCAGGTTGCCCGAGGTGTGCTGCTGCTCCAGGCCCTGGACCGCGAGATCCGCCTGCACACCCAGAACAAACGCTCGCTGGACGACGTCACCCGTGCGTTGATGCGCCTGCCCAGCGTCAGCACGGCAGAGTTCATCCAGCTCAGCGAAAGCGTGCTGGGACGATCTTCCGAGGTGCTGGACAGCAAGGTTCTGCGCTGAAGTTCCAAGGGCTTGTCCGCGGGTAAGCCCGCTCCACAGATGTTTCGATGTTCCCACTGTGAGGCGCTTTACCCGCGAATGCGCCACGCAGGCGGCTCAGCCTTTGGCCTTGAGCGCCTTCAACTGCTCCGCACTGCGTTCGATATCGTCGCGCAGGCGCAGGTATTCCGCCCTGTGACGTTGCCACCATGCCTTGGTCGAGCAGTGTCCGCTGATCCCGCGGGCCAGGGCCATGCCGCCTACCACGATCTGCAGCAGCCCGAGCGCGCCGCCATGGCGCAGCCCCTTGCCGATCATCAGCGCGCCGCCTGCCAGGGAGCTGGCACGCTCCCAGCCGTGGACATTATGGGTATGCACAAGCAAAGGGGTATCACGCATGGCTTGGTCTCCGTGTGGGGTGTAAGTAACTGACCCGCTACGGCTGCTGGCCGTTCAGTTCGATTGCCAGGCGGAACCTGTTGGAGAGCGTTTCAACCGCGCGAAGGCCCCCTCGCGAAGGTGGTGTTCATTTGAATTTGGGCCCCGAGCGGGTATTGAGCCCCTTGGCCATGCGGTCATACAGCACCACATTCACCGTTGCCGCCAGGTTCATGCAGCCTTCGGTGGGGATGTAGATGGTTTCTTCGCACCAGGCCCGGACATCGGCGCTCAGGCTGCCGTCTTCGGGGCCGAAGATGTAGAGCGCGCGGTCGGGATGGGTGTACTCGGGCAGGGGGCGGGCGCCTTCGACCAGTTCCACGGCCACCGGGGTGCAGCCCAGGGGGATGATGCGCTGCAGATCGTCGATACCGATCAGCGGGATGTCGTAGTGCACGCGTTTGGTGTCGGTGACGAAGTCGCGGGCGCGCTCATAACGCTTGCCGGTGTAGAACACCGAATTGACGCCGTAGCAACCTGCTGCGCGCATCACCGAACCTACGTTCTCTGCCGACTTGGGATTGAACAGGCCGATGCAGCTGTACCGTTTGTTTGCCACGTGCCGGGGTCCTTCGCAAAAAAAGCGCGATTATACGGACTCGCCGGCGGCAGCGGAGGCGATTCGACGATCAGTCTTTCTTGAGCAGGCTCGCAAGGCCGGCGAACGGGTTGTGGGTTGCCTTGGCGATGCTCGGGGTACTGGTGGAACCTTCGCTGAAATACTGCTGGTCGGTGTAGCGCGAGTGCTCGTTGTCGTGGCAGTACAGGCACAGCAGCTCCCAGTTCGAACCATCCTGGGGGTTGTTATCGTGGTTGTGGTCGCGGTGATGCACGGTCAGTTCGCTCAGGCGCTTGCCGGAGAACTCGCGGGCGCAGCGGCCGCAGACGTGCGGGTACATCTTCAGGGCCTTGTCGCGGTAGCCCATTTCCTTGTCGCGCTTGGCGTCGGCGAGGATGCGGTCGAGGCGGGCAGTGGCGGCGGAAGTAGAGGCCGAGCTCATGGGTGTTACCTTTCTAGTGTTCAGGCGGATGACGGTTTTACCGTTGAGTCTAGCGCGCCTGCGCTGTCCTCGGACAGGCGAAAACGCAGGAATGGGCATAGCCTGTAGGTAGGTTCCAGACAGGAGGTTGCTGATGTTTCCTGCGATCCTCGCCGTATCGATTCTTGCTCTTGCTCTTGCTCTTGCGCCGTGCGCCGAGGCTGCGGGCCAGCCGACGCCGCGGATCAACACGTCAGTGCCAGGGGCGCCGGGCACGCCGACGCCGACACCTTACCCACAGATCACCCCGAGCACGCCGCCCAAGGCCGGCGACAACCGGCCCGGTGCGCCGCTGCTGCCGCCGATGCCGCTGCCCGGGCCGCGCAAAGACCAGCCTCTGCCAGGGCTACAGCCGGAGCCGCCGAAGGCGCCGATCAAGCATTAGCGGCTGGGTGAAATGCGGATTGCATCACCCCCAGCTCGTTGAGCACGAAGGCATACTCCAGCGCCACATCGCGCAGCCCCTGGTAACGGCCGCTCATGCCACCGTGGCCGGCGCCCATTTCGGTCTTGAGCAGCAGCAGGTTGTCGTCGGTCTTGCAGGTACGCAGACGTGCCACCCACTTGGCTGCCTCCCAATACTGCACGCGGCTGTCGTTGTAGCCGGCGACCACCAGCATGGCTGGGTAGGCCTGGGCCTTGAGGTTCTCGTAGGGGGCGTAGGCCTTGATCCGCTGGTACACGTCCGGCTCCTGCGGATTACCCCATTCGTCGTATTCAGTGACGGTCAGCGGCAGCTCTGGGTCGAGCATGGTGTTGAGCACGTCGACGAACGGCACCTCGGCAATGGCGCAACGGAAGAGCTCCGGGCGCTGGTTGAGCACCGCACCTATCAGCAGGCCGCCGGCGCTGCCGCCACTGATGGCCAGGTGCGCGGAGTCGGTCACACCTTCGGCGATCAGGTGTTCGGCGCAGGCGATGAAGTCATCGAAGCTGTTCTGCTTGTGTTCCTGCTTGCCAGCCCGGTACCAGGCCTCGCCCAGCTCGCCGCCGCCACGCACATGGGCGATGGCAAAGGCCACGCCCCGTTGCAGCAGGCTCAGACGGGCATGGGAGAACCAAGGGTCGAGGCTTTCGCCATAGGCACCATAGCCGTACAGGTAGAGCGGCACGCTTTTACCCAGATCGTCACAGCGGCGCACCAGGCTGATCGGTACCCGGGTACCGTCCTTGGCCACCGCCCACAGGCGCTGGCTGACGTAGTCGTCGGCGTCGAACTCACCCAGCACCGGCGTCTGCTTGAGCACGGCCTGGGCGCCGCTGGCCAAGTCCAGCTGGCGCACTTGGGCCGGCCGATTGAGCGCTTCGTAGCGCAGGCGCACGCGGGGGCTGACGAACTCCAGGCTGTCTTGCACGTACAGGCTATAGGCGGCATCCGGCAGCTCGACGCGGTAGGGCGGCAGGTCGCGCGGGTGCACTTCGATGATCGGCAGGCCGCCTTCGCGCAGGCTCAGGGTCAGCGCGCTGGCATTGAGGCTCAGGCCTTCGAGCATGATGTCGTCACGATGGGGGACCAGCACTTGCCATTGATCACGGGTCGGCACCTGCTCGGCCGGGGCGTGGAACAGGGCGAAATTGATACCGTCCTGGTTACTGCGGATGAACCAGCGCCACTGGCCGTCGAGCTGGCCGTGGTCGGGGTAGTACTCGTGATCCTCGACCCGGGGCGCCAGGCACGTGAACGCGGCCTGTGGAGTCGCGGCGTCCAGTACCCAGGCTTCACTGGTGGTCTTGCTGTTGAGCAGCAGCACCAGCTGTCGCTCGGAGCTGGTGCGATAGCAATGCAGGAAAAACCGCCCATCGGCTTCCTCGAACACGCTCTGGGCGGTGTCCTCACCGAGGGTGTGACGGCGCAGGCGCCATGGGCGGTGGGTGTCGTCCAGCTCGGCGAAGAACAGCGTGCGGCTGTCGTTGGCCCAGGTCATGCTGCCGTCGCAGTCCTCGAAGGGCAGGGTGGTGACCGCGCCGCTGGTCAGGTCCTTGACGTACAGGGTATAGATTTCGTCGCCGCTGGTATCGAGGCTGTAGGCCAGCAGGCGATGGTCGGGGCTGACGTTGAAGGAGCCCAGCGCCAGGAAGCCGCCAGCAGCCAGCACGTTGGGGTCGAGTAGCAGTTCTTCGCGGCTTTCATCGACGGTGTTGCTGTCGTCCGCCGGACGCGGGCAGCGGTAGTGGCGCGGGTATTCATCGCCTGCTGTGGTGCGGGTGTAGTACAGGTACGGGCCCCAGGGGGAGGGCAGCGACAGGTCGGTTTCCAGGATACGGCCCTTGATTTCCTCGAACAGTTGCTCGCGCAAGGGAGCCTGGTCGGCCAGGCAGGCCTGCTGGTAGGCATTTTCCGCGTTCAGGTAAGCCAGCACCTGGGGCGTGTCGCGCTGTTGCAGCCAAGCGTACGGGTCGGGGGCGTTGTCGGCGTGGGCGATCGGCGGCTGGGGCGTGTTGGGCATTGGCAGTCTCATGGCAAGGGGTGGGCTGCATGGGCCTGTTCGCGGGTAAGCCTGCTCCTACGGGTCGTCTGCATGGCTTGCGACCTGTGGAATCGGGATTGCCCGTGAAGAGGGCGGCGCGGTCCAAAAGTGTTTATCATAGGCGTCTCTTTACCTGGCTTGCACGAACACCATGACCGAGAACGACTATACGCTCGCCTGGGGCTTGTACGCCCTTGCCGCCCTGGGCTGCCTGTGGGTGGGTTTCAAGCTCACTGGCTGGATGTGGCGCTGGCTGCGCGAACCGCTGCGGGTGGTCATGGCGGTGCTGTTGCTGACGCCCACCATCGTTGACCCGGTCAAGGAAAGCTTCGCGCCGGCCATCGCCATCACGGCGCTGGACGTGGCCTTCAAGGTCGGCAACAACGCCTGGCGCGCCGCTTCGGACCTGGCTATGTACGGTTTGATTGCGTTCATCCTGTACGGGGTGTTCGTGGTGGTGCGCTGGCCGCTGGAAAAACGCGCCCGCGAACGCCGGGCCAAGGCCGATGCCGCCGCCAAGCGCCAGGCTGCCGAGGATGAGCAGGTGATGGTCGAGGCGCCGGTCGCCGCCGACCGTCGCGACCGCTACCGCGACGATCCGCTGCCGGCGGTGCCTGTCGGCACCGGCCGTGGCCGGGTCGAGCCACGTCTGTAGGCAAGGGGCATCGAACATGTGCGAACTGCTGGGCATGAGTGCCAACGTCCCCACTGACATCGTCTTCAGTTTCACCGGCCTGATGCAGCGCGGTGGGCGTACCGGCCCGCACCGCGACGGCTGGGGCATCGGTTTCTACGAAGGGCGTGGCCTGCGGGTGTTCCAGGACCCGGCCGCGAGCAGCGAGTCGGAAGTGGCCAATCTGGTGCAGCGCTATCCGATCAAGAGTGAAGTGGTCATCGGTCATATCCGACAGGCCAACGTCGGCAAGGTGTGCCTGTCCAATACCCACCCGTTCGTGCGTGAGCTCTGGGGCCGCAACTGGTGCTTTGCGCACAACGGCCAGCTGGGCGATTTCCGTGGCCAGACCACCTTCTACCGCCCGGTGGGCGATACCGACAGCGAGGCGGCGTTTTGCGACTTGCTCAACCGCGTGCGTGAAGCCTTCCCGGAACCGGTTGAAATCGAACAGCTGCTGCCGGTGCTGGTCGAAGCCTGTGCCGGCTATCGCGGCCAAGGCGTGTTCAATTGCCTGCTGAGCGACGGCGATTGGTTGTTCTGCTTCTGCTCGACCAAGCTTGTGCACATCACCCGCCGTGCGCCGTTCGGGCCGGCGCGCCTGAAGGACTTCGACCTGAACGTCGACTTCCAGGCTGAAACCACCCCCAACGATGTGGTCACGGTGATCGCCACCGAGGCCCTGACCGAAAACGAGACCTGGCACTGCTACGAGCCGGGTCAATGGGCCCTGTGGCGGCATGGCGAGTGCGTAGCCCAGGGGCAGAGCTAGGGAAGCCATTGCATGTTCAGAGGTTACCTGCGGTTGCTGTTGTTCACCTTCGGCTTGTTGGTCGGTCTTCAGGTTCCGGGGCTGATCAAGGATTACAGCCAACGGGTCGAAGCGCACCTGTTCGAGTCGCGTGAGGCGCTCTCAGGGTTCGAAGAGACGGCGCAACGCTTCTTCAAAGGCGACCTGCAAGCCCTCATACGCCATTACCGCAGCAGCGATGACCCGGTGTTCAACAGCGATGCCAACAGCATCGAAAGCCTGCTGATCCGCAACCAGTTGCTGGAAAACGAGTGGCAGGCGCTGCAAGGCCCGTGGCTGAGCCGCACCTGGCATGTGCTGGTGCAGGCCGATCCTCAGTTGCGTGAGGAAACCCTCAATGGCTACAGCTATCAGATCCTGCTGGTGCCCGAGGCGATCGGCTGGGGTTTGGGCGCCGGCTTCGTGCTGGCGTTGGTGATCGAAAGCCTGTTGCTGGGGCTTGGTTGGGTGGCGCTTGGCGGGCGTCGCACGGCCGTCAAAGAGAGCTGGCGCTAAGGCCCGCGGGAAACCCGCTCCCACAGGGCCGGGGCATACTTCACGTTCAGCGGCGTGCCTGTGGGAGCGGGTTTGCCCTTGTAGATGACACCGCCGTCGATTCAGACCAGCACGATCCGCTGCTCCCCCGCATCCTGCGCGTAGCGCTCCAGCACTTGCCGACACAGGCTCACCACTTCTTCCACCAGCTCCACCCCGGTCTGCCAGGCCACCACCAGCTCAAGGCTCGGCGGTGGCTGCAAGCCACCCAGCAGCACCAACTCGCCGCGGGCAAGTTCGGCATCGACCAGCGCCGGGGGCAGGGCGCCGATGCCGAAGCCATCGCGCAGCAGGCGGGTGATGGCTGCCACTGAATTCACGCAATTCAAACGAGGTGTCTCGGCGCCGGCCGCCTGCAGCAGGCTGAGCACCTCCTGGTGCGGGCGCGAGTTCTTCGAGAAGGTGATGATCCGTTCGCGGGCAAGCTCGGCCAGCGAGGCATAGTCATGCTGCTGGGTCGAGCCCGCGGCAACGATCCAGCCCATGGGGTAGCGTGCCAGGTCCAGGCTGCGGATCGACTCCTGGCGCAGCAGGTCGGTCTGCAGGATCACGTCGAGAAAGCCCTTCTGCAGCTGCTCGCGCAGGTTCAGGGCCGTGTCGGCCACCAGCTCGATCTCTACCTGCGGGTAGCGCTCGGTCAGTTCGGCCACCAGGGCACTCATCCAGGTGTGGATGACCGTATCCATCACGCCGATGCGGATCCGCCCGACCTTGGCCCGGTCAGTGTCCAGCGACTGTTTCATGGCCTTGGCGGTGTCGAGCATGCGCTCGGCATATTCGAGCACCTTGCTGCCCTCCGGTGTCAGGCTGACTCCGCGCGAATCGCGCAACAGCAGCTTCACGCCCAGGTCCGCCTCCAGCGCGGCGATGCGGCTGGACACCGAGGCCTGGGTGGTGAAGAGCTTCTCGGCGGTGAGGCGAAAGCTCTTGAGCCGGGCAACCCAGACGAAGGTTTCGAGGAAGCGAAGGTTCATGATCAGTTTTTCTTGTTCCAGACCGGCGGTTTTTATCGTTGGACGCCCAGCGCACGGCCTCTGAACAATGACGCCCAGGCCGCGACGCAACGCGTCGCCCAGAGAACAATACCAACAAGCCGAGGCAATCATGAACCCAACCGGCGTGCAGCAGGCAGCCCCCCGGCCGTCCAACGGCCCCTTCGCCTGGTACCGCGACATCGACCGTCAGCAACGACGCACCTTCTGGAGCTGCAAGATCGGCTACGGCCTCGATGGCATGGACACCCAGATGCTGAGTTTCGTCATCCCCACGTTGATCCTGATGTGGGGCATCACCACCGCCGAGGCTGGGCTGATCCATACCAGCACCCTGATCGCCTCGGCCCTGGGCGGCTGGATTGCCGGCATTCTCTCCGACCGCATCGGCCGGGTGCGCACCCTGCAACTGACCGTGCTGTGGTTCGCCTTCTTCACTTTCCTGTGCGGCTTCGCCCAGAGCTATGAGCAACTGCTGATCGCCCGGACCCTGATGGGCTTCGGCTTTGGCGGCGAGTGGACGGCCGGCGCGGTGCTGATCGGTGAAGTGATCCGCGCCCAGGACCGTGGCAAGGCCGTGGGCATGGTGCAGTCCGGCTGGGCCATCGGCTGGGGATTGACGGCGATCCTCTATGCGTTGCTGTTCTCCTTCCTGCCGCCGGAGCAGGCCTGGCGGGCGCTGTTCCTGCTGGGCATCGTGCCGGCAGTGTTCGTGATCTTCGTCCGCCGCCTGGTCAAGGACCCGGAGGTCTACCGCCAAGCCAAGGCTGTGGAAAAGGCCCAGGCGCCGTCGCATTTTTATGAAATCTTCGCCCCAGGCATGCTCTGGACCACCCTGCGCGCCTCGCTGCTGACGACCGGCGCCTTGGGCGGTTACTACGCGATCACCTCCTGGCTGCCGACCTTCCTCAAGAACGAGCGTGGCCTGAGCGTGCTGGGCACCGGCGGCTACCTGGCCATGGTCATCGTCGGCTCCTACGTGGGTTATGTGATCAGCGCGTACCTGACCGATCTGCTGGGTCGCAAGAAGAACTTCATCCTGTTCGCTGTCGGCTCGTTCGTCATCGTGCTGCTTTATACCCAGATCCCGGTCAGTGACGGCGTCATGCTGTGGCTGGGTTTTCCGCTGGGGTTCTTCGCTTCGGGCATCTTCAGCGGCATGGGGGCCTTCCTGACCGAGCTGTTCCCCACCCGCATACGCGGTTCGGGGCAGGGCTTTTGCTACAACGTGGGGCGCGCCATCGCTGCGTTCTTCCCGCTGCTGATCGGCATGCTCAGCCAGAAAGTGCCTTTGGGCCTGGGCATTGGTGGTTTTGCCGCGGTGTCCTACGGTGTGGTGATCCTCGCGGCCCTGAGCCTGCCTGAAACACGCGGCAAACAACTCCAGGCACGGTAAGGTAGGCACATGAACAACCACAAGAGAGTTCGACCGGTGAAACGCCTGCTTCTCAATTGCGACATGGGCGAGAGTTTCGGCAGTTGGCGCATGGGCCTGGACGCCGAGGTGATGCCTTACATTGATTGCGCCAACATCGCTTGCGGCTACCACGCAGGCGACCCTGGCACCATGCGCCGCACCGTGGCCCTGGCACTGGAGCACGGCGTGACCATCGGCGCGCAC
Organism: Pseudomonas guariconensis; assembly: GCF_040822035.1. Lineage (NCBI taxonomy): Bacteria > Pseudomonadati > Pseudomonadota > Gammaproteobacteria > Pseudomonadales > Pseudomonadaceae > Pseudomonas > Pseudomonas guariconensis. Next base: position 1,437,228 of record NZ_CP162012.1, read on the forward strand.
CCGGCTTACCCGGACCTGGTCGGTTTCGGCCGCCGCTCCATGGCGTGCAGCAACGAGGAGATCCGAGACCTGCTGCATTACCAGATCGGCGCGCTGGAGGGGATCTGTAAGGTGCTGGGCAGCCGCGTGGCCTACGTCAAACCCCATGGCGCGCTGTACAACGACATGATGGCCGACCCACTCAAGCTGCGCGCAGTACTCGAGGCCGTGGCCGCCTATGATACGGGACTGCCGGTGATGCTGATGGCCACCGCCGACGACAGCGCCGCACGCGCCCTGGGCGAGGCGATCGGTGTGCCGTTGTGGTTCGAGGCCTTTGCCGACCGGGCCTATACCGCTAGCGGTCATCTGGTTTCCCGGCGCCTGCCCGGCGCGGTGCATCACGACCCGGCCTTGGTGATCGAGCAGGCCTTGCGCCTGGCCCGTGGTGAGGCGCTGGTGGCCGATGACGGCAGTGCTGTGCAACTGGATGCCGGTACCCTCTGCGTGCATGGCGACAATGACAGCTCCGTGGCGGCCGTGCGGCAGATCCGCCAGGCCCTCGACGCCTTGGAGCAGCCATGAACCCATGCATCGAGGTGGTGGCCATCGACAGCTTGATGGTGCGCCTGTTCGACGTCATCGATGAGGCCAACATGCCGTGGATCCTGGCTGCCAGCCAGCGCCTGCGCACAGCCTTCGGGGCGGGGCTGGTGGATTTGGTCCCCTCCTATACCACCGTGATGGTGCAGTTCGAGCAGGCACCTGGGCAGGCGCGCGCGCTGATCGACCAGGCATTGGCGGATTTGCAGCCGGATGCGGGCAACACCGGGCGTCGCCATGAGATCCCGGTCTGGTACCACGCCAGCGTCGGGCCGGAGCTGCCGGTGCTGGCTGCCCGCAGCGGCCTGAGCGAGGCGGAGGTGATCGGCCTGCACAGCGAGCGGGAGTACCCGGTATTTGCCCTGGGTTTCGCGCCGGGGTTCGGTTTCATGGGCTTGGTGGACGAACGCCTGGCCAGCCCACGCCTGAGTACCCCGCGCAAGCGCGTGGCAGCGGGCAGCGTGGGCATCGCCGAGCGCCAGACCGCCGCCTACCCGGCGGTCTCGCCAGGCGGCTGGAACCTGATCGGCCGCACCCCGGTGCGCTTGTTCGACCACGCACGTGAGGGTTACAGCCTGCTGCAACCAGGTGATCGGGTGCGTTTCGTGGCGGTGTCTCACGAGCAGTTCATGGCATTGGGCGGCGACGACAGCCCGTTGGAGGCCCTGGTATGAAGCGATTGACGATCGAGGCCAGCACCGCGCTGTGTCAGTTGCAGGATGCCGGGCGTTTCGGCGTACGCCACCTAGGCGTGACCCAGGGTGGGGCGTTGGATTGGGTGGCGATGTACTGGGCCAACTGGCTACTGGGCAATGCGCTGGATGCGCCGGTGGTGGAGGTGACGCTGGGGGGCTTCACGCTGGTCGCCGAGGACGATTGCACCTTGGCCCTGGCCGGTGGAGACCTGGATGCGCGTGTCGACGATCAGCCTGTCCAGCCCTGGCGCAGCTTGCGTTTGGGCAAGGGCCAGCGCCTGAGTCTTCGCCAACCTCGGCAAGGCGCGCGGGCTTACGTGGCAGCGCCTGGCGGGTTTCTGGCCGAGACGGTATTGGGCAGTTGCGCGACCGTGGCACGCGAGGCGCTCGGCGGCCTCGATGGGAGAGGGAAGGCGCTGGCCAAAGGGCAAGTGTTGTCGTTCGCCAAGGGGGCGCCTGCCTTGCGTGAAGTGGCGCAGCATTTGCGTCCGACCTACCCGCAAAAGCCCGAACTGGAGCTGGTCATGGGCGCACAGATCGGCGCATTCAGTGGCACCAGCTTGTTCGAGGCGTTCAATCGTGAGTGGACCCTGGACAGCCGCGCCGACCGCATGGGTATGCGCCTGCTCGGGCCGCAGTTGGTCTACCAGGGCGCACCGATGATTTCGGAGGGTATCCCCTTGGGCGCCGTGCAGGTGCCGCCGGACGGGCAGCCGATCGTGCTGCTCAATGACCGGCAGACCATTGGTGGGTATCCACGGCTTGGAGCGCTGACGCCCTTGGCTCTGGCGCAACTGGCGCAGTGCCTGCCCGGGGCGGTGGTGCGCTTCAGGGCGGTGGTGCAGGAGCTGGCCTGGCAGCAGCAGCAGGCTTATCTGCAACGTTGGCGGTGAGGCTGCCGGCCCTCTGGCGGGGCAATCGGAGCGCCGGACCCCGGCTTGCACAAGGTACGTGCTTAAGCCGGTAGGTGCGGGCTGGCCTGGGTCGGGCCTATGCAGGGCAGTTGCTCAGGTGCAGCACAGTCCGCAATGGATGTGCTGCACCTGTGGGCGCGGGTTTACCCGCGAAACGGGCGACGCCATTACTTGGACAGGTAACGCATCCCGTCTTCCAGCCCCTGCAAGGTCAGCGGGTACATCTTGTCTTCGATCAGCTCGCGCACCAGATGGGTGGAGGCGGTGTAGTCCCAGGCCTGCTTGGGATACGGATTGATCCAGATGATCTTCCTGAACTTCTCCATGAAACGCTGCATCCACACGTACCCGGCTTCTTCGTTCCAATGCTCCACGCTACCGCCCGGCTGGGTGATCTCGTAAGGCGCCATGGCCGCATCGCCGACGAATACCACTTTGTAGTCGTCGCCATACTTGTGCAGCAGGTCGAAGGTGGAGAAGCGCTCCGACGTACGGCGCAGGTTGTTCTTCCACACCGACTCGTAGACGAAGTTGTGGAAGTAGTAGTACTCCATGTGCTTGAACTCGGTCTTGCACGCGGAGAACAGCTCCTCGCAGACCTTGACGTGGGCGTCCATGGAGCCGCCGATGTCGAACAGCAACAGCAGCTTGACCGTGTTGCGCCGCTCCGGGCGCATCTGGATGTTCAGCAGCCCTGCATCCCGTGCGGTGTGGTCGATGGTGCCATCGATGTCCAGTTCCTCGGCAGCGCCTTCGCGGGCGAACTTGCGCAGGCGACGCAAAGCCAGCTTGATGTTGCGTGTGCCCAGTTCGACCTGGTCGTCGAGGTTCTTGTATTCGCGCTGGTCCCATACCTTGACCGCCTTGCCCTGGCGTTTGCCGGCCTCGCCCACGCGGATGCCTTCGGGGTTGTAGCCGCCGGAGCCGAATGGGCTGGTACCGCCGGTGCCGATCCATTTGTTGCCGCCGGCGTGACGTTCCTTCTGTTCTTCAAGGCGTTTCTTGAATTCCTCGATCAGCTTGTCCAGCCCGCCCAGGGACTGGATCTGCGCACGTTCCTCGTCACTGAGCGAGCGCTCGAACTCCTTGCGCAGCCAATCTTCGGGGATCAACGCCTCCAGGTGTCGGTCGAGATTCTCCAGGCCCTTGAAGTAGGCGGAGAAGGCCCGGTCGAACTTGTCGAAATGCCGCTCGTCCTTCACCAGGATGGCCCGCGCCAGGTAATAGAACTCGTCCATGTCGGCGAACACCACCCGCTGCTGCAAGGCATTGAGCAGGTCGAGCAGTTCGCGCACCGACACCGGCACCTTGGCCGCGCGCATTTCGTTGAACAGATTGAGCAGCATGGCCGGCTCCTGTCAGCGGTTGCCGCGCCGGCTCATGAAGGCCAGGCGCTCGAGCAGTTGCACGTCCTGCTCGTTCTTGACCAAGGCGCCGGCCAGCGGCGGAATGGCCTTGGTCGGGTCGCGCTCGCGCAGCACGGCTTCGCCGATGTTGTCGGCCATCAACAGTTTGAGCCAGTCGACCAGCTCGGAGGTGGATGGCTTTTTCTTGAGGCCCGGCACCTTGCGCACGTCGAAGAACACATCCAGCGCTTCACTGACCAGCGACTGCTTGATGTTGGGGAAGTGCACGTCGACGATGCGCTGCAGGGTGTCGCGGTCGGGGAAGGCGATGTAGTGGAAGAAGCAGCGGCGCAGGAAGGCGTCGGGCAGTTCCTTCTCGTTGTTGGAGGTGATGATGATGACCGGACGTTGCTTGGCCTTGATCGTCTCGTCGATCTCGTAGACGTAGAACTCCATCTTGTCGAGTTCCTGCAGCAGGTCGTTGGGGAACTCGATGTCGGCCTTGTCGATCTCGTCGATCAGCAAGATCACACGTTCTTCGGCCTCGAAAGCCTCCCAGAGCTTGCCCTTTTTCAGGTAGTTGCGCACGTCATGGACCTTGTCCACACCCAGTTGCGAATCGCGCAGGCGGCTGACCGCGTCGTATTCGTAGAGGCCTTGGTGGGCCTTGGTGGTGGATTTGATGTGCCAGGTGATCAGGCGGGCGCCGAAGGAGGCGGCGAGCTGTTCGGCGAGCATGGTCTTGCCGGTGCCCGGTTCACCCTTGACCAGCAGCGGGCGCTCCAGGGTGATGGCTGCGTTGACCGCCAGCTTCAGGTCGTCTGTGGCGACGTAGTCGCGGGTGCCTTCGAACTTCATGAACCGATCCTCTGCGGGGTGTCATTCAAGACCCTTTCGCGGGCAGACCACTCCCACAGGAAGCGGTGACGCTGGCCCTGTGGCAGCGGATTCACCCGCGAAAGAGGCGATACGTGTTTGTCATTGCCAGCGACTATAACGCGGGCCCAGGCGAGAGAAAACGCAGACTGGTCATTCAGTCTCTGAATGGTGCGTCGCGCCCCGCTTCAGTCGGAATCGGGCGGCGGTTGTTCGTAGCGTGCATTGAATGCCTGGATAAAGCCGTTGCGCAGGATCTGCAGGAACGCCTCGAAGGCGCTGATGTTGCGCTGGTGCACGCTACCGCTCAGCTCCACGCGGGTGGCGAACTGGTTCTTGGGCTGGTTCTTGAGCACCGTTTCGCTGGCGCCGACCAGCGCTTCCCAGATCGAACGGAAGAAGCCTTTGTCCTTGTCTTCCACGTCCTGCTGCCAATTGAACACATCCACATCCCGCAGCAGAGGCTTGATGTACCCGTGCAGACGGCCTTTCTCGGCCTGGGCTTCGATCACCAGATCGCCATGGCCTGCATTGAAGTCGAACTTGCCGTAAGCACTGGCGAAATCATTGAGCCGGCGCAGCTGGATACCGGTCGCGCGCAGGCGAAACTCGAAATCGTCGAAATCGCTGAACGGGTCGAAAGTGGCACGGCTTTCAACCCGGGCATCGCCCAGCAGCCGCGCTGTGCCGTCGAAATGGGCGTCGCGGCGGCCTTTTTCGTCGCGTACGTTGGTCAGGTTGCGGATGCTCGCGTCCAACTGGGTGGCCTTCAGATCGACAGGCGGTTTGGAATTGAAGTTGCGAAAGGTCAGGGTGCCGTTTTCGATGCGCACCTCGTTGAGGGTGATGGGCAGCAGTTTTTCTAGCTGCCGGCGCCAGTCGGTACCCTGGCCGGTCTGGGAGTTCTGCTTGTTGCCACCGTCGACGAAATTGAGCTCTGGGTGCACGAAGACGACCTCGGCGACCACGGCATGGTCGTACCACAGCGAACGCCAGCTCACCGAGAGGTCGATCAGCGGGGCATCGAGAAACGGCACCGGTACCTTGCCGCTGGTCTTGACGATCTTCAGCTCGTTGATCTGGTAGGCCCCGCGCCACCAGGCCAAGTCCACGTCGGTGATGTGCCCGCGGTAGTCGCCCATGTCCGCGAGCCGGTCGTTGAGGTAGTCACGGACCAGGTAGGGCAGGGCCAGGTGCAGGGCCAGCAACAGCGCGACCAGGCTGGCCAGGCCTATCAGCGGCCAACGATAGCGAGCTTTCATCGAGGGCTCTCCGGGGCAGGTTGTCCGGTTGACCGCTATGGCCTGTGGGGAGTTCGAACGGGCTTTACTGCCCCCCGGGGCAGGCTTACCCTTGAAGCTTTCCCTGCTCCTACAAAGTTCAAGGACTCCTGCCATGAGCCGCATCTACGCAGACAACGCCCACTCCATCGGCAATACGCCGCTGGTGCAGATCAACCGCATCGCTCCGCGTGGTGTGACCATCCTGGCCAAGATCGAAGGACGCAACCCAGGCTATTCGGTCAAGTGCCGGATCGGCGCGAGCATGGTCTGGGACGCCGAGAGCAGCGGCAAGCTCAAGCCGGGCATGACCATCGTCGAGCCCACCTCGGGCAACACCGGCATTGGCCTGGCCTTCGTCGCCGCTGCCCGTGGCTACAAGCTGGTATTGACGATGCCTGCATCCATGAGCCTGGAGCGGCGCAAGGTGCTCAAGGCGCTGGGGGCCGAACTGGTGCTGACCGACCCGGCCAAGGGCATGAAGGGCGCGATCGAGAAAGCCAACGAAATCGTCGCCTCCGACCCGGCCAACTACTTCCTGCCGGGCCAGTTCGATAACCCCGCCAACCCGGCGATTCACGAAAAGACCACCGGTCCGGAAATCTGGAACGACACCGATGGCGCGGTAGACGTCCTGGTGGCGGGCGTCGGCACCGGCGGTACCATTACCGGGGTTTCGCGTTACATCAAGCACACCCAGGGCAAGTCGATCCTGTCAGTGGCGGTGGAGCCGGTGGCCTCGCCGTTGATCAGCCAGACCCTGGCGGGTGAAGAGCTCAAGCCAAGCCCGCACAAGATCCAGGGCATCGGCGCCGGTTTCGTGCCGAAGAACCTTGACCTGTCCATCGTCGACCAGGTCGAGACCGTCACCGACGACGAGGCCAAGGCCATGGCCCTGCGCCTGATGCAGGAAGAGGGCATTCTCTGCGGTATTTCCTGTGGCGCGGCGATGGCCGCCGCCGTGCGCCTGGCCGAGAAGCCCGAGATGCAGGGCAAGACGCTCGTGGTGATTCTGCCGGATTCGGGCGAGCGTTACCTGTCGAGCATGCTGTTCAGTGACTTGTTCACCGAACAGGAAAACCAGCAGTAACACGCGGTCCTGGCGATACCGGGGCCGTGTGGCGGCCCCGCTTTTCTGATGCACCGCTGATCCGGAGCAATGCCGGGCAGCACTCTTTGTTGCAAGATCCTGAAAACTGCACTGCGTCCCTGGAGGTTTTTACCAGGGGCAGATGGGTTTATGATGGCCGGATGATTTTGAATGGAGCAGGCCACGGCCTGGTTTCTTCTCCAAGGAGTGTTGCATGACCTTTTCCTTCGCCGCCAAGGCAGGTGTCCTGCTGGTGTTCTTCTCCAGTGTGCTGTTCGTGCACCTGCGCGGCAAGGCACGTCTTCCCGTGCTGCGCCAGTTCGTCAATCATTCGGCGCTGTTCGCACCTTATAACAGCCTGATGTACCTGTTTTCCGGCGTGCCGTCCAAGCCTTACCTGGACCGTCAGCGGTTTCCCGAGCTCGATGTGCTCAAGGAGAACTGGGAAGTGATCCGCGAAGAGGCCATGCGCCTGTTCGACGAGGGCTACATCCGTGCCGCGGAAAAGGACAATGACGCAGGCTTCGGCTCGTTCTTCAAGAAGGGCTGGAAGCGCTTCTACCTGAAGTGGTACGACAAGCCGCTGCCCTCGGCCGAAATGCTCTGCCCCAAGACCGTCGAACTGGTCAGCCGCATCCCCAATGTCAAGGGCGCCATGTTCGCCTTGCTGCCCGGTGGCAGCCATCTGAACCCGCACCGCGATCCGTTTGCCGGCTCCCTGCGTTATCACCTGGGCCTGTCTACTCCGAATTCTGACAACTGCCGCATCTACGTCGACGGCCAGCCCTACGCCTGGCGCGACGGTGAGGACGTGATGTTCGACGAGACCTATGTGCACTGGGTGAAGAACGAAACCGACGTAACCCGCGTGATTCTGTTCTGTGACATCGAGCGCCCGCTCAGCAGCCCTTTGATGACCCGCATCAACCGCAAGGTCAGCGCCTTCCTGGGCCGCGCCACTGCGCCGCAGAACACCGATGACGAGCGCGTGGGCGGGATCAACCAGGCCTATGCCTGGAGCAAGCGCTTCAGCAACAAGATCAGCACCCGCGTGAAGCAGTTCAAGCGCGCAAATCCCAAGGCCTACCGCATCCTGCGGCCAGTGCTGGCGGTGGTGGTGGCGTATCTGCTGTACCGTTGGCTGTTCTGAATCACCTGTCATCGCATTCGCCGGTAAACCCGCTCTCACAGGCTCAGCGCAAACCTTGAGAGCGGGTTTTTCACTCCCACCGGCTCAACCTGGAACGTGCGGAAGCGGGTTTACCGGCGAAAGGGCCTGATCCGCCAATCCAGAATGCAGCTATTGCCCGGCCCAGCATTCGCCGTTATATTCCGAAACATTCTCTTCTCCGAAGACCCGATCATGCCTGCCATCCCTTCCATCACAGCTGTCGTCCTCGCGCCTGTCGCGGGCGTGGTTGTGCGTGGCAGTCAGCAGCCGGCCATGATCAGTCATTACCCACCACCTGTCAGTGGCGTGGTAGGCGGCGTAGCTCCGCCTCCTTGCGCAGTGGTGCTGGGCTGATCGGCCTCTGGCCGCCTCCCATCACACTCGCAACCTACTGAACACGGTCGGCTACCTCCCTCGCTAACGCGACAGCCTGCCGTTCGGCTCATTTGCCCTATACAGGTGGCAATACATGTCTGTCTTTTCCAAAGCATCCGTGGCCTCGGCGGCCACGACCAGCCTGTTCGTCCTGCTGTGGAGCAGCGGGGCGATCGTCTCCAAGCTTGGCCTTGCCCAGGCCAGCCCCTTTGCCTTCCTCCTGCTACGCTCGGCCCTGGCGCTTGCCGGCCTGCTGATGGTCAGCCCACTGCTGGGGCTGCGCTGGCCGCGTGGTCGTGGTGCCGTGCTGCGCGCCCTGGGTACCGGTTGCGTGTTGTTGGGCGCTTACCAGATCTTCTATCTGCTGGCGCTCAACACCCACGTCACCCCTGGCATCATGGCCACGGTCATGGGTGTTCAACCGATCCTTACCGTTGTGCTGATGGAGCGCCAGCGTTCCTGGAGCCGGCTGTTCGGGCTTGGCTTGGGGCTTGGGGGGCTGGTGATGGTGGTCTACCAAGGCCTCAACCTGGGCGGGGTATCCCTGGCTGGGATGCTGTTCGCCCTGCTGGCGCTGGCCAGCATGACGTTGGGCTCGATCCTGCAAAAGCGCATCACCGACAACCCTATGGGTACCTTGCCGTTACAGTACATAGCCGGTTTTGCCATGTGCGCAGTGTTCGCGCCATTTCAGCCGCTCCAGGTGCAATGGAGTGCAAGCTTCATCGGTGCGCTGGCATGGATGGGGCTGGTGGTCTCGCTGTTGGCGACTTTGCTGCTGTATCGCCTGATCGCCCGTGGCAACCTGGTCAATGTCACAAGCCTGTTCTACCTGGTGCCTGCGGTGACTGCCGTGATGGATTATCTGATCTTCGGCAATCGTCTGGCACCGCTCAGCCTGATGGGCATGGGGTTGATCGTCGTCGGGCTGCTGTTCGTGTTCCGCAAGCCGGTGTTGCGTACGGCTGAAGCCTGATGCACCGAGGGCCGCTTTGCGGCCCTCTTCGCGAATGGGTGTACGCCATTGCCAAGACGCAGGGCCTTGTCCCGTGATAGGGCCATGGCCCTATTTTTTGGCCGGACGCAGCACCAGCCACAAGGCCACACCGATCAGCACTCCACCATAGAGATGCGCCATCGACAGCGGCTCGTCCAGCAGCCAGGCGCCCCACAGGACGCCGAATACCGGAATCAGGAAGGTCACGGTACTGGCCTTGACCGGTCCGATCTCGGCCAGCAGGCGGAAGTACAGGATGTAGGCGAACGCCGTGCACAGCAGGCCCAGGCCCAGCAATGACAGCCACACCGGCCAACCGCCCCAGCTGGCCGGTGGCTGGGTGAGGGCACTCCAGGCGAACACCGGCGTCAGCAGCAAGGTCGCGCCGAGCATGCTGCCCAAGGCCGACAACCGACTATCCAGATCGCTCACCCAACGTCGCGCAAGGAACCCGGCAAAGCCATAGCAGGTGGTCGCGGCCAGACAGGCAAGGGCACCTTGCAACAAGGCTAGATCCAACGCCACCGGGCCCGCACCGCTCAGGATGCCGACGCCGAACAGCCCCAGGAATATGCCGCACAGCTTGGCCAGGGTCATGGGCTCGCGGAAGCAAAGCACGCCGATCAGCACACCCATCAGCGGCGTGGTGGCGTTGAAAATGGCTGAGTAGCCGGCTGGCAGCACCTGCGCGGCCACTGAATAGAAGGTGGCCGGGATCCCGGAGTTGATCATCCCCAATACCAGACAGGCGCCAAGCTTGCCGTTGAAGTCCCAGCGCACCCGCGCCGCGGCGAGAATGGCGATCAGACCCAAACACGCGATCGAGACGCGAAAGAACGCTGTCGGCACGGTGCCGAGTTCCGGCGCGATGATGCGCATGAACAGGAAGCTCGCCCCCCAGACAGCGGCAAGGGTCAGCAGACGGGCAAGGGCGATGGGGCTCACAGCGGTCTCCAGCAATCGGCAAGGGCGCGAGTGTACGCCATCGACTGAGCGCGGTTCTTGTCCTTTCTTGCTGTGTGAATTTGTCCGTGGCCTTTCGTGGGTGCGCGCTCACAGGGCGGCGATTGTCCTGCAAGAGCGGGTTTGCCTGTGAAAAGGGCACGACGAAAGCAGGGGCAACTAAGCTTGCGTGTTGAACCCCCGCATGGAGTCCCTTGCATGTCCCAGTCATGGCCGGCGGCCGAGATCGCCCGGATGATCCTCGATGGTTTCGACGACTACCGCGAACATTTCCGGCGCATCACCCTGGGCGCGCGCGAGCGCTTCGAACAGGCGCTGTGGCAGCAGATCCAGCAGGCTGCGGCGGCACGCATCAATCTCTATGAAGAAAAGGTCGCCCAGGTCAATGGTTGGCTGCGCGATGGCTTTGCCGAGGCGGTACTGCTCGATGTCGAGCAATGGCCGCTGGTGAAGAATGCCTATATCCGCCTGATCGACCCGCGCCTTGACGATGAGTTGGCCGAGACTTGGTACAACTCGATCTTCTGCAGCCTGTTCAGCCACGACCTGATCAGCGATGGCTGCATGTTCATCCATACCACCCGGCCGTCGATGCGCGGACATGAGCGGGCTGCACAGACCCGTATCTATCAGCCTGACGGCAGCGTCCGGAGCCTGTTGCGCTCGATCTTTGCCGACTACCCGTTCAATGTGCCCTATGGCGACCTGGACGGGGACGTAGCACGTCTGGAGCAGCAACTGCGCGAATGCTTGCCTGATTGGGTCTGCAAGGATCCCGCGCTGGCCGTCGAGCTGTTCTCACCGGTGCTCTACCGCAACAAGGGCGCCTACCTGGTGGGGCGGCTGTACACGCCGGATGAGCAGTGGCCGCTGGTGATTCCGCTGCTGCACCGCGAGGGCCATGGCATCGAGGCGGATGCGGTGATCACCGACGAAGCCGAGGTGTCGATCATCTTCTCCTTCACCCGCTCGTATTTCATGGTCGATGTGCCGGTGCCGGCGGAGTTCGTCAATTTCCTCAAGCGCATCCTGCCGGGCAAGCACATCGCGGAGCTGTACACCTCGATCGGCTTCTACAAACACGGCAAGTCCGAGTTCTACCGTGCGTTGATCAATCACTTGGCCAGTACCGAGGATCGCTTCGTCATGGCGCCTGGGGTGCGCGGCATGGTGATGAGCGTGTTCACCCTGACCGGCTTCAATACTGTGTTCAAGATCATCAAGGATCGCTTCTCGCCGTCCAAGACCGTGGACAGGGCCACGGTGATCGACAAGTACCGTCTGGTCAAAAGCGTCGATCGGGTCGGGCGCATGGCCGATACCCAGGAATTCGCCGATTTCCGTTTCCCCAAGGCCAAGTTCGATGCGCAGTGCCTGGCCGAGCTGCTGGAGGTGGCACCCTCGACCGTCAAGCTTGAAGGCGACACAGTGCTGATCCGTCACTGTTGGACCGAACGGCGCATGACGCCGCTCAATCTTTACCTGGAACAGGCCAGTGAAGCCCAAGTGCTGGAAGCGCTGGAGGACTACGGCCTGGCGATCAAGCAACTGGCGGCGGCGAACATCTTTCCTGGTGACATGCTGCTCAAGAATTTCGGCGTCACCCGTCATGGTCGGGTGGTGTTCTATGACTACGACGAGATCAGCTTCCTGACCGAGGTGAACTTCCGGCATATCCCCCCGCCGCGTTATCCGGAGGACGAGATGTCCGGCGAACCGTGGTATTCGATCGGGCCGCACGATGTGTTTCCGGAGGAGTTTCCGCCGTTTCTGTTCGCCGACATCGGCCAGCGACGGCTGTTCAGCCGGTTGCATGGCGAGCTGTATGACGCCGATTACTGGAAGGGGCTGCAGGCGACGATCCGTGACGGGAAGGTCATCGACGTGTTTCCGTATCGGCGCAAGGCGCGGTGAGCGTTTGAGGCTGGCTTAGAGCCCATCGCAGGTTGTCGCCAGGCGCTACAGCCTATCTGGAGGCGGCGACAGCGCAAAGGTGCTACCCCTTCATGCACTTGAGTTCGGTGAAGTCGTTGCGCACCTTGCTCAGCCGTTCCTGGAGGTACTGCCGTTGTACCGGGGTGCTCTGCTTCATCAGGTCCACCAGCAGGCTGCGGGCCTGTTGTTCGGAATGCTGGAAGGCAATGCGGTATTCCGGGCTCCATAGGCTCTCCTTGCGTTGCAGCAACTGCGCGATGCGGGGCTCGAAGGCGGGCGTGTCGCGCTGAGCCATGACCAGCACCAGTTGCTGCTGCCAGTGGGCGCGGTTGGCGATCCACTGACGATTCTGGTCGCCGAGGGCCTGGGACCAGGTCAGCACGCGCAGGCGTTGGGACGCGTTGAGTTCGCCCAGCCAGGGTTCGAGGCGCTTTTCCATGCGTTTGGCGCGGTCGTTGATCTGCTTGGGCAGGGGCGTCTCGACATAGTTGGCCTGGCGCTCGCGGATGTCATCAAGAAAGGCTTGGCGCATCTGCGCGACCTGCTCGTCGCTCATGCCACGCAACAGCTGGGTGGCGGAGGGGGTGATCGCCTCGGCGACCCGGCCGATGGCCTGGCGAGCTTCGGTGGTGCGCTGCAGTAGTGCCTGGTCGGTGACTTGGTCGGTGACGACCATCTGGCGGATCTGGTCGAGCCACTCCAGGTAGCCGGGCAGTTGCGTCTTGCAATGCCAGGCCAGGTGCTGCTTGAGACGCTCATCGAGCCAGGTTTTCTGCTGGCGGTTCATGTTCAGGTAGTCATCCAGGGACCAGGGCACCAGCACGTCGAGGTTGCGGTAGGCCAGGTCGATGCGGCTGCAGGCGGCCACTGCCAGGGTCAGGCACAGGACGATGATGAACACAGGGCGTAGGGTGACGGGCATGGGCGAATCCTTGCTGGAGCTTGCCAGGCAGTAGACGCAAGGGAGCTCCGTCGGTTCCTGGGCACGGACGGCCAGGCGGCGAAGGCTGTTCAGGTGTAGAATAGCCGCCTTGTCTTGAGGATCTTCGTAAATGGCTTTGCTTGGGCGTTACAACAGTTTGCAAATCGTGAAATACACGGACTTCGGCCTGTACCTGGATGGCGGTGCGGATGGCGAGATCCTGCTGCCCAAGCGCTACATCCCCAAGGACGTCGACGCCGAGATCGACGACTGGCTCAATGTGTTCATCTACCTCGACAGCGAAGACCAGCTGATCGCCACCACCGAAAAGCCCAAGGTACAGGTCGGTGAGTTCGCCAGTCTCAAGGTCAAGGACATCAACGGCGCGGGCATCTTCCTCGACTGGGGGCTGTCCAAGGACCTGTTGATGCCCTATTCGGAAGAGTCGCGTCCGCTGAAGATCGGCGACTACTGCGTGGTGCACGTCTACCTGGACAAACGTACCCGTCGCATCACCGCCACCGCACGCCTGGACCGCTACCTCGATCGCACCCCGGCCGACTACCAGGCCGGCCAGCCGGTGGAACTGCTGGTGGCCGGGCAGACGCCCATGGGCTTCAAGGCGATCATCAACAACCGCCACTGGGGCTTGATCCACAAGAACGAGGTGTTCAAGTTCCTGCGTTCGGGCATGCATGAGAAGGGTTACATCAAGGAAGTGCGCCACGACGGCAAGATCGCCCTGAGCTTGCAGCCGGTGGGCAAGGTCCTGGTCGACAGCCTGCCCGAGCAGATCATGGCGCGCCTGGAGGCTGCGGGCGGGATGCTCGAGGTGTGCGACAAGAGCGACCCTGAAGTGATCAGCCGACTGTTCAATGTCAGCAAGGGCAACTTCAAGAAAGCGATCGGCGCCCTCTACAAGCAAGGCCGCATCGTCATCCTTGACGATCGCATCGAACGGGCCTGATCAACCCTGCAGGAAGGGCGTGAAGTCCAGCTGCTCGCCACCGGGGCGGGTGTCGCGCAGCAGCGAGTCACGGTCGGCGCTCAGGGCCAGGCTGATGGTCGAGCGCCGCTTGCCCGGATGACGGACTTCCATCTGCTCCTGGTGAGCGCGCAGGAAGTTGGTCGGCACTTTCAGGTGCTGCAGCTCATCGGTCTCGGGGGTGTGCAGCAGCAGGTTGACCCAGTCGGGCTGGCCTTTGCGCAGTAGCGCCGTCGGCACATCGAACCACCACAGGTTGCGTTTGCGGTCCAGGATCGCGAGCAGGGTGTTGTCGCGGTTGAGCACCGGCCGCTCCAGCGCTTGGTTACGGCGGGCGATGGCGGTGGGTTTGTCGAGTTTCATGCAGGTTCCTGCGGGTTGACGCGAGATAAGGCCTGGTATTGTGCGGGGCCGGCTGCGGGCAAACAAGCCTGGGAGCAGCGGCCCGGTCCAGCAGCAAGGCGCTTACGGTTCAGCCCCGGTCGGTCTACAGGCATTTGTAGCTGTTTTCTTTTGTTGGCCTGGCGTTGAGCTGCAACGTGTCTGATGTGGTCTATTAGACTTGCATCATTGAAACGTGCCTGCCCGATTGGCTGGCCTTCACCTGACACGATCCTGCAGCGAAAGGAGACGCTATGTTTTTCCCCAACCTGCGCGGTTTGCCCCTGCACCGCGTGCTGGTGCGCACCGTCCGCGAGTTTCTCGATGACGAGATGTCCACTTATGCGTCCGCGCTCGCCTACCAAATGCTGTTTTCGTTGTTTCCCTTCCTGTTGTTCCTCATTGCCCTGATCGGTTTCCTGCACCTGCCGGACTTCTTCTCCTGGCTGCGCCTGCAGTCGGAGCTGGTGCTGCCGCCCCAGGCCCTGGAGCAGGTCAATCCGGTGATCGACCAGCTGCAGCAGTCAAAGGGGGGGCTGCTCTCGGTGGGTATCGTCATCGCCCTGTGGACGGCTTCGGCCGGCGTGCGCCTGATGATGAGCGCGATGAACGCCGCCTACGACGTACCCGAAGGGCGGCCGGTCTGGAAGCGCATCCCGCTGTCGGTGGTTTACACCATCGGCATCGCCGGTATGCTCCTGGCGGCGGCGGCGCTGATGGTGCTAGGGCCGCAGGTGATGGAGTGGATCGCCGCCCAGGTGGGCATGCAGGAGGTCATCGTCACGGTCTGGACCATCCTGCGCTGGCCGGCGATCATCATTCTGATGATGGTGGCGGTGGCGCTGATCTACTACGTCATGCCCGATGTGAAGCAGGAGTTTCGCTTCATCACCCCAGGCTCGGTATTGGCGGTGGTCGTGTGGATCATTGCTTCGCTGGCATTCGGTTACTATGTGAAGACCTTCGCCGATTACAACGCCATGTACGGCAGTATCGGGGCAATCATCGTCCTGCTGCTGTACTTTTACATTTCCGCCGCCGTGCTGCTGCTCGGTGCCGAGATGAACGCGGTGATCGAGCACATGTCGGCCGAAGGCAAGAACCCTGGTGAGAAGGAAGCCGCAGGTCATACCTCCAAGGAGACATTGACAGTGCTCGGCCATGAACATCCTGTCGAGCCCCAGCCGAGTGAGCCGAACCCCCGATGATCCGTGACATCCTCAAGATGGGCGACGAACGCTTGTTGCGCATCGCCCCACCGGTACCGGCGGACCTGATCGGCAGCGAGCAGTTGCAGGCGCTGATCGACGATATGTTCCAGACCATGCGCCATGTGGGCGGCGTGGGCCTGGCCGCACCGCAGATCGGCGTCGACCTGCAACTGGTGATCTTCGGCTTCGAGCGCAGCGAGCGTTATCCGGATGCCGAACCCGTACCCCAGACCATCCTGCTCAACCCGGTGATCACGCCCTTGTCCCCGGAGGTCGAGGACGGCTGGGAAGGCTGTCTGTCGGTGCCGGGGCTGCGCGGTGTGGTGCCGCGCTTCAAGCACATCCGTTACGAGGGCATCGACCCCGATGGCAATCCGATCAACCGCTTCGCCGACGGTTTCCACGCCCGTGTCGTGCAGCATGAATGCGACCATCTGATCGGCCGGCTGTACCCGTCGCGCATTCAGGACTTCAGCAAGTTCGGCTATACCGAGGTGCTGTTCCCTGGGCTCGATGCACGTGACGACTGATCTCGCACCATTGCCACCAGACGCTTGCTGCGCTGGTAGCGCGCCAGCCGTGAGGCCAGTGCCTCGGGCAGCGTATCTGTCAGGGTGAAGGCCTGGCGCTGGTAGAAGGCCTCCAAATCAGGATGGCAGAACAACCAGGTCGGGCCGCAGGTGACCTGCAGTGCCGCTTCGATCAACTGGGACGCGACCTGTTGGCCACGCCACGCTTGCGCAACGAACAGGCCTGTGAGCCAGTGCCCTTGGGCCACGGGGCTCAGGCTCATGCCCGCGACGATACCTCCCGCCCGTGCCACCCACCATTGGCCATCGCCCGCGGCGCGCATGCGAGAGTCGTGCTGGCGGTAGAAGTGATCGAGTAGCTTACGTTCAAGGGGCCCCAGAGGGCTGCAATGGAGCGGATTCATGGGCGTGGACAAGGGTTTTCGTGGAGGCGTTTTTTCGCAGATTGTTGCAGGGTTCGCAAGAGTGATTGTCCGAGTTCGGGGTTCAACTATTCCAGGCGGGGAGTAGACTTTCAGACATCCCCCGGCAGTACGAAACGGGATCGGTACTTCGTGTCATCTTCGGAGTGATGACAACTTCTCCGCGCCATTCACGGCATATGAAGTCAATCGAGTTGATTGCTTTTAAGGCCAACCTCTCATGAAAGCTTTACTGATTCTCGCACTGGTCGGTATGTCCTCGCTCGCCTTCGCCGATGAGGTCAAGACCGCCACCAACCAACCTGCAGTCGAGCAGTACGACTATTCCACCAACCTGGACATCAAGCGGGTGATCAGCCTGTCGACCATCCCCAACGTCTGCGAGGTGGTGCCTGCGACCATGACCTACGAAGACCACCAGGGCCAGGTACACACCATCCAGTACCGCGCCATGGGCGAGGGTTGCAGCCAGGGCTGAAACTGTCGGTGGGCAGATAAGGTTTACCTCGGCGTCGGGTCGGGCTTAGGATCGGTCTCCCTTTGATGAAGGAATATCGTCCATGTTCGACCTGCCCGCCCTGCGTGAAGCCGCCGACTTCGTCCACCAGCACGTTCCCGCCACACCGCAGCATGCCTGGCCGCTTTTGGCCGACCGTTTGGGTTGCAAGGTCTGGGTCAAGCACGAAAACCATGCACCGACCGGTGCCTTCAAGGTTCGTGGCGGGCTGGTCTATGTGCGGTCGCTGTTGGCCAATGGCAAACCACCGCGAGGGCTGGTCACCGCCACCCGTGGTAACCATGGCCAGAGCATGGCGCTGGCGGCGCGTCAGGCTGGGGTGCCGCTGGTGATCGTAGTGCCGGAAGGCAACTCGCGAGAAAAGAACGCCGCCATGCGTGCCTTGGGCGCCGAATTGGTGGAACACGGGGTCGATTTCGATGTGGCCCGCGAAGAAGCCGCCAGGCTTGCCGAGTCGCTGGGTTACGCCATGGTGCCTTCATTCCATCCGGAGCTGGTGCGCGGCGTGGCCACCTATGCGCTGGAGCTGTTCGATGCGGTGGCAGACCTGGATTGCGTCTACGTGCCGATCGGCATGGGTTCGGGTATTTGTGGTCTGATCCAGGCGCGCAACCTGCTGGGGTTGAAGACCCAGATCGTCGGCGTGGTCTCCAGTGCTGCCGATGCTTATGCCCAGAGCTTCGAGCAGGGACGCATCGTCACTACCGAGACCGCCGACACCTTCGCCGACGGCATGGCCTGCCGGGTTCCGCACCCTGATGCCTTCGCGCTGGTTCATGAACACGCCGCACGCATCGTGCGCGTCACCGACGATGAAGTCGCCCAGGCCATGCGCCTTTACCACGAAGCCACCCACAACACCGCCGAAGGTGCCGGCGCAGCGGCCCTGGCGGCGTTGATGCAAGAGCGCGCGCGTCAGGCCGGCAAGCGTGTGGCGGTGGTGCTGAGCGGGGCGAACATCGATCGAGAGCGCTATGCGCGGGTGCTGTTCGGTGCTTGAGGGTATTCAGGCGATGTTTCATGCGCGAAAGATCTGAACAGGGCATCACTCGCTCAGGCACAATCGCCTTCCCTTGAACCTGCATGACCGAGTCTCCCATGCCCTTTTCGAATGGATTCCTCCTCAGCCTGTCCCTGTGCCTGGACATCGGTGTCGCCAACATCGCCATGATCACCCTGGCCATGCAACGCGGTTTCATGCAAGGCGTGTGGCTGGGGCTGGGGACGTGCGTGGGTGATCTGATCTATGCCGTTGCCGCGCTCGCGGGCATGACCGTGCTGCTGCAGTTCGAAGCGGTGCGCTGGACGTTGTGGCTGGGCGGCTCGGCCCTGCTGGTGTGGTTCGCGCTGAAGATGTTGCTGGCGGCCTGGCGCGGTGGGCATCTGGAGGCCAGTGGACAGGCAGTGGTGGAGCCGGCCTGGCGCGAATTCTTGCGGGGGATGTTCCTGGCCATGTCTTCGCCCAGTGCCATCCTCTGGTTCGCGGCAGTGGGCGGGGTGCTGATTTCCCGCTCCGGTGCCGGTGGGCCGCTGGAGGCCGGACTGTTCCTGGGCGGCTTCTTTGCGGCCGGGGTGGTGTGGTGCCTGGGCCTGTGTGCTATCGCCAGTCACGGCGGGCGTTTGCTGGGGGATCGTCTGCTGACGTGGTCGTACCTGCTGTCGGCGGCGATCTTCTGTTACTTTGCCGGATACGTGGTGCTTTCAGGGTACCGTGAGTTCATCCTTGCGAGCCCTGCCATGTGATTTTCCGGGGCTGTGATTTGTCCGTGAGCAACGATTTGGCATTCGCGGGTAAACCCGCTCCTACACGTCAAAGCTGAAAAGCCGCTGTGTTTGCTGCTTTGATTTTTTTTCGCCTGCCTTGTCGATTTCCCCAATCACCATTCGACCAGTCATGAAGGCGCCGAAACTTGAGGCGCCAACCGCTCATGACCGATTGGAGGAAACACCGATGAACACCGCCGAAACCCAACTCAGCCAATTGATCAACCGCTGGATGCAGGCCGTGCGCGACCGCGACCTGGACGCCATCTGCGCGCCGTACGCTGACGACATCGTCGCCTTCGATGCCATCAACGCATTGCAATTCAAGGGTAAGGCCGCCTACCGGGCGCACTGGGAAATGTGCATGAGCTTCTGCACCGGGCCCATGGTGTTCGAACTGGCGCAACTGACCGTGCATGCCGACGGTGACCTGGGCTTTGCCCATTGGCTCAATCGCTGCGGCCCTTCGGACGACGAGAGCCAATGCGGCTTCATGCGGGCCACCGTAGGCTATCGTCGTAGTGGCGGGCAATGGCAGGTCATTCACGAGCACTGGTCGGCACCGTTCGACATGCAAACCCAGAAAGCCCTGTTCAACCTCAAGCCTTAACGACCCTGCCGCTCATCGGCAAACGCACCTTTGCGCAGCATTGGAGACGACCATGAAATACCTGTGCCTGGTCTATTGTGACGAAGGGCTGCTGCACAGCCTGCCCGACAGCCCTGAAGATGCCGAATGCATGGCCTACGCTGAGTCGTTGCAGGGGGCCGGGCGAATGCTTGCGGCCGAGGCGCTCAAACCTGTGCAGACCGCCACCACAGTGCGTGTGCGGGGTGGGCGCATGAGCCTGACCGACGGTCCGTTTGCCGAGACCAAGGAGCAATTGGCGGGTTTCTACCTGGTCGATGCGCGCGACCTGAACGAGGCACTGAACATCGCCAAAGGCATTCCGGCGGCGCGAGTCGGTAGCGTCGAGGTACGGCCTGTACGTGAGTTGCAACCCTGACGACGGAGAACGACCAGCATGAGCCTTGCACAGCCCGGCCCGCAACAGTCGCCACACGAGTTGTCCATCACACGCTTGATCGATGCTCCTGCGGCCAAGGTGTTTCGCGCCTGGACCGAGCCACAGTGGCTGACACAGTGGTGGGGCCCCCATGGCATGACCACCCCCGAGTGCGAGTTGCAACTCTGGGTGGGCGGGCTGTTCCGGACCTTGATGCGAGCGCCCGATGGCGCCGAGTATCCCAACCAGGGGGTGTTCCTGGAGATTGTCGCGCCGCGGCGGTTGGTGTTTACCGATGCCTTCGGGCCGGGCTGGGCACCTTCGGACAAAGCGTTCATGACGGCCGTGATCACCTTCGACGAGGAACAGGGCAAGACCCGCTACACCGCACGCGCCTTGCACTGGAACGCCGCCGACTGCCGTGCTCATGAGGAGATGGGTTTTTACCAGGGCTGGGGTGAAAGCCTGGATCGGCTGGTCGAGGTGGTGACCCAGCGGATGCCGGACTGATGCTCGAGGCTCAACAGGTGCGGCGGGAGGTCGAGGCGGTCTATCGACAGGACTCCCGGCGTATCCTGGCGACGCTGATCCGCCTGCTGGGCGACTTCGATCTCGCCGAAGAGGCCCTACACGACGCCTTTTTCATTGCGGTCGAGCGTTGGCAACGCGATGGCATCCCAGACAACCCGCGTGCCTGGCTGGTGTCTGCGGGCCGCTTCAAGGCCATCGACGCCTTGCGCAGGCGCGCCCGCTTCGACCGATCCCAGGCGGATCTGGTCATGTTGCTCGAGGACCAACGGCAGGGTCCCGGCGAGGAGGAGGACTTGGTGGATGATCGCCTGCGGCTGATCTTCACCTGTTGCCACCCGGCGCTTTCAGCCGATGCCCAGGTGCCGCTCACCCTGCGTGAAGTCTGCGACCTGACCACCGAGCAGATCGCCCGAGCCTTCCTGCAGAGCCCGGCGACCATTGCCCAGCGCATCGTGCGCGCCAAGGCCAAGATCCGCGATGCGCGCATTCCCTATCAAGTACCGGCGCTGGCCGAACTGCCAGAGCGCCTGGAAAGTGTGCTGCGAGTGGTCTACCTGGTCTTCAACGAAGGTTATTCGGCCTCCACGGGTGATGACCTGATACAGCGTGAGCTGTGTGACGAAGCGATCCGGCTCGGACGGTTGCTTGCCCAGTTGTTGCCGGATGCCGAGGTGCTTGGGCTGTTGGCGTTGATGCTGCTGCAGGCCTCGCGATTGCAAGCGCGCAGCGATGCGGCGGGGGAGTTGGTGGTACTGGACCGACAAGACCGCAGCCTGTGGGATCGTGCCCAGATCGCCGAAGGTTGCCAATTGGTGCAACAAGCACTGCGCAGCCGGCAGTTTGGTGCCTATAGCGTGCAGGCGGCCATTGCCGCGGTGCATGCCGAGGCTTCAAGTCCCGAGCAGACCGACTGGCAGGAAATCGTAGGGTTGTACGATGTGTTGCAACGGCACTGGCCGTCACCGGTGGTCGAGCTTAACCGGGCGGCGGCATTGGCCAGGCGTGACGGGCCAAGGGCGGGGCTTGTGGCGATCGAGGCGATTCTGCAGCGTGGCGAGTTGCGCGACTATCATCTGGCCCATGCTGCCCGGGCGGAGTTGCACCGTCAGTTGGGTCAGGACGAGCAGGCCCGCACAGCCTGGCAGCAGGCGCTGGCGCTTACCCGGCAGGGGCCGGAGAGGCGGCACATCGAGCGGTGTCTGCGGGAGCTGGAACGCTAGGCGGCGCGAGTGAATCTTTCGCAGGTGAACCCGCGCCCACGGTTTTCAGGGCAGCGCTGGCCTGGTAGGAGCGGGTTCACCCGTGAAGGCGTACTGTCGACGGGCTCGATCAGCTGGCAACGAAGTTCGGTGGGCTGACCAATTCGACGGTCTGCTGTTTGCGCGGAGCCAGGATCTCGGCGACGCCTTCGACCACCAACTCGTCGTTCTGGTTGTACACATTCGTTGCGATGCGCACCTTGAACTTGGGCAGCTTCTCGAGAATCTCCAGGCGCACGGTCAGGGTGTCGCCGATCTTGACCGGCTTCTGGAAGCTCATCTGCTGACCCAGGTAGATGGTGCCTGGGCCTGGCAGGGTGCAGGCAACCGCGGCACTGATCAGTGCACCGCTGAACATGCCATGGGCGATACGCTCGCGGAACATGCTCTTGGCGGCGAATTCGGCATCCAGGTGTACCGGGTTGTGGTCACCGGACATCGCAGCGAACAGCTGGATGTCGCGCTCTTCCACGGACTTTTCATAGCTGGCTTTCTGCCCGACTTCGAGGGCTTCGTAGGGCGTGTTGGTGACCTGGGACATCTGGGCTTCCTTAAGGGGCGGACGAGCAAGTGTACATCATTCACTGCGGGCAGGGCGGCCAAGGGCCAGCGCCTGCTCCAGCCAGCCGAGGATGTCGGCGGTGACCTCGTCGCGATTGGTTTCGTTGAGCACTTCGTGTCGCGCTGCAGGGTACAGGCGCAGCTGCACATGGCGGTTGCCGGTCGCGCGCAGGGCGTCGGCCAGATGCTTCAGACGCTTGCCGTCGCTGACCGGATCACATTCGCCGCCCAGGACGAGGATCGGCAGGTTCGGGTCGATCTGCGCGAGGTTCTTCGGCTGGCTGATCTGCGCCAGGCCCTGGAGCAGGTCGATCCACAGCTGGTTGCAACAGCGAAAACCGCACAGGGGATCGGCGATGTACTTGTCGACCTCCTCGGCATCGCGGCTGAGCCAGTCGAAGGCCGTGCGGTTGGGCTTGAACGCTTTGTTGAACGAACCAAAGGACAGCCATTCGATCAGTGCACTCTTGCCCAGATAGCCCTGGCGCCAGGCCTCCAGGCGTGCAATCAGCGCGGCGGTGCGGTAGAGCAGCGGCGGCTGGAAGTTCGAGCCGCTGAGCACGGCACCCTGGAGGCTGGCGCTGTGGTGCATGAGGTAGGCCTGGGCGATGTAGCTGCCCATGCTGTGGCCGAACAGAAACAGCGGTGTGCCGGGAAACTGCTGGCCGATGTGCTGGGCCACCAACCCAAGGTCGTTGACCACGGTGTTCCAGCCATGATGGCGGGCGAATAGGCCGAGATTGCCGAGTTCCGCGGTGCGGCCATGGCCGCGTAGATCGGGGGCGAACAGGGCGAAACCTGCATCCGCCAGGGCATGCCCCAGGCGCTGGTAGCGGCCGGCGTGCTCGGCCATGCCGTGGGCCAGCAGCACCACGGCCTTGACCGGTGTTGTCGGCAACCACTGATGGACATACAAGCTGCAATGCTCGCTGGCGGGCAGCCAGAAGGCGTCATGGGGCATGGCGAGTCCTTGGCTCATGGGTTGCAGACAGTGTATGCCCAATGGGCCTGATTGCAGGAAGGGCACAAATAAGATTCACAATGTTAATGGCGGCACTTGGCGTATATGCCGTCTCCTGCTTACCTGCTAACGTCGATTCAACGCCTTCTTGCCCCTTCGTGAGCTTGGGCAGGCAGGTCAGGGACAGCGCATGGCAGAGGAACAACAATAAGATGCAAGCCGACTTCTGGAACGACAAACGCCCGGCGGGCGTGCCCTCCACCCTCGAGATCACTGCTTATCGATCGGTCGTCGACGTGTTCGAGCGCTCCTGCAAGCGCTTTGCGGACCGTCCGGCCTTCAGTAACCTGGGCGTGACCCTCAGCTACAGCGACCTCGAGCGTTATAGCGCTGCCTTCACCGCCTGGTTGCAGCAGCACACCGACCTCGTTCCGGGCGATCGCATCGCGGTGCAGATGCCCAATGTCCTGCAATACCCCATTGCCGTGTTCGGCGCGATGCGCGCCGGGCTGATCGTGGTGAACACCAACCCGCTCTACACCGAGCGAGAAATGCGCCATCAGTTCAAGGATTCCGGTGCCCGTGCCCTGGTCTACCTGAACATGTTCGGCAAGCGGGTCCAAGAGGTATTGGGCGACACCGATATCGAGTACCTGATCGAGGCGAAGATGGGCGATCTGCTGCCGTTCGCCAAGGGCTGGCTGGTCAATACCGTGGTCGACAAGGTCAAGAAGATGGTGCCGGCCTACCGGCTGCCCCAGGCCATATCGTTCAAGCAGGTGCTGCGCCAGGGCCGGTCGGGGGTGCCCAAGCCGGTGCCCCTGAGCCTCGATGATGTCGCGGTGCTGCAGTACACCGGTGGCACCACGGGGCTGGCCAAGGGGGCCATGCTCACTCATGGGAACCTGGTGGCCAACATGTTGCAAGTGCTGGCCTGTTTCTCCCAGCACGGCCCGGATGGGCAGAAGCTGATCAAGGATGGCCAGGAGGTGATGATCGCACCGCTGCCGCTGTACCACATCTATGCCTTCACCGCGAACTGCATGTGCATGATGGTCACCGGCAACCATAACGTGTTGATCACCAATCCCCGTGATATTCCCGGCTTCATCAAGGAGCTGGGCAAGTGGCGTTTCACTGCCTTGCTTGGCTTGAACACCCTGTTCGTCGCCTTGATGGATCACCCTGGCTTCAAGTCCCTGGACTTTTCCTCGCTCAAGGTCACCAACTCCGGAGGCACGGCTTTGGTCAAGGCCACGGCCGAACGCTGGGAGAGCCTGACGGGCTGTCGCATCGTCGAGGGCTACGGCCTGACCGAGACCTCTCCGGTCGCCAGCACCAATCCTTACGGCGCGCTGGCGCGTCTGGGGACGGTAGGTATTCCTGTGCCTGGCACAGCATTCAAGGTCATCGATGACGAGGGCAACGAGCTGCCTCTGGGCGAACGGGGCGAGTTGTGCATCAAAGGCCCGCAGGTCATGAAAGGCTACTGGCGCCAACCTGAGGCCACCGCACAGACGCTGGATGCCGACGGCTGGCTCAAGACTGGCGATATCGCCGTGATCGACCCGGACGGTTTCACCCGGATCGTCGATCGCAAGAAGGACATGATCATCGTCTCGGGTTTCAACGTGTACCCCAACGAGATCGAGGAAGTGGTCATGGGCCATCCCAAGGTTGCCAACTGCGCGGCCATCGGTGTGCCCGACGATCGCTCCGGCGAGGCGGTCAAGCTATTCGTGGTGCCGCGAGAAGCAGGCTTGAGCGTCGACGAGCTCAAGGCGTACTGCAAAGCCAACTTCACCGGTTACAAAGTGCCCAAATACATCGTATTGCGTGACTCGCTGCCCATGACCCCGGTGGGCAAGATTCTGCGTCGCGAGCTGCGGGATATCGCCTGATTTTCACGCAGGTTTCTTCGAGCGGCAGAATAGGGTGGTTGTAAACCGCTCTATCCTGCCGTTTTCGGCTTGAATTGCGACGTTTTGGATAAATACTCTAAAAATGACCGATACATTTCTTTGAGTCATTTTTGTGACCGATTGGGCCGATTTGGGCTCTAGTCGACCCCTGGCAAAGCTGTTACTCTCGGCGCGCTTCCAGATGATCCGGTTTGCAATGAGCCGTCATCCCATATCAATAATAAACGCGTAATGCGTGACGAATTCGCTGTTGCTGAAGGAGCGGGCTTCCATGATCGAAAATTTTTGGAAGGATAAGTACCCAGCCGGGATAACGGCGCAAATCAATCCTGACGAGTTCCCCAATATCCAGGCGGTGCTCAAGCAATCCTGCCAACGCTTTGCCGACAAACCGGCCTTTAGCAACCTGGGCAAAACCCTCACCTACGGTGAGCTGTACACCCTGTCGGGCGCCTTTGCCGCCTGGCTGCAACAGCATACCGACCTCAAACCGGGTGATCGGATTGCCGTACAACTGCCCAATGTCCTGCAATACCCCGTGGCCGTATTCGGTGCCATGCGCGCAGGTTTGATCGTGGTCAATACCAACCCGCTCTACACTGCGCGGGAGATGGAACACCAGTTCAACGACTCCGGCGCCAAGGCCTTGGTGTGCCTGGCCAACATGGCGCATCTGGCCGAGAAGGTGGTGCCGAAGACCCAGGTCAAGCACGTCATCGTCACTGAAGTGGCCGACTTGCTGCCACCGCTCAAGCGCCTGCTGATCAACAGCGTAATCAAGTACGTGAAGAAGATGGTGCCGGCCTACAACCTGCCGGGCGCCGTACGCTTCAACGATGCCTTGGCGCTGGGCAAGGGCGGCGCGGTGACCGAAGCCAACCCACAGCCGAACGACGTCGCGGTGCTGCAGTATACCGGCGGCACCACCGGGGTTGCCAAGGGGGCCATGCTGACCCACCGCAACCTGGTGGCCAACATGCTGCAATGTCGCGCCCTGATGGGGGCGAACCTGCACGAAGGCTGCGAGATCCTCATCACCCCGCTGCCGCTGTACCACATCTATGCTTTTACCTTCCATTGCATGGCCATGATGCTGATCGGCAACCACAATGTGCTGATCAGCAACCCCCGTGACCTGTCGGCGATGGTCAAGGAGCTGGGCAAATGGAAGTTCAGCGGCTTCGTCGGCCTCAATACCCTGTTCGTTGCCCTGTGCAATAACGACGCCTTCCGCGCCTTGGACTTCTCGGCGCTGAAGATCACTCTCTCCGGTGGCATGGCCTTGCAACTGAGCGTGGCCGAGCGCTGGAAGACCGTCACTGGCTGCGCAATTTGCGAAGGCTACGGCATGACCGAGACCAGCCCGGTCGCAGCGGTCAACCCGGCCGAGGCCAACCAGGTCGGGACCATCGGCATTCCTGTGCCTTCAACCCTGTGCAAGGTGATCGACGACAGCGGTCGCGAGTTGGGCCTGGGCGAGGTCGGTGAGCTGTGCGTCAAGGGCCCGCAGGTCATGAAGGGCTACTGGCAGCGCGAAGAGGCCACCGCTGAAATTCTCGACCAGGACGGTTGGCTGAAGACGGGCGATATCGCAGTCATCCAGCCCGATGGCTACATGCGCATCGTCGATCGCAAGAAGGACATGATCCTGGTCTCCGGTTTCAACGTCTATCCGAACGAGCTCGAAGACGTACTGGCCAGTCTGCCGGGCGTGCTGCAGTGCGCGGCGATCGGTGTGCCGGACGAAAAGTCAGGCGAAGTGATCAAGATGTTCATCGTGGTCAAGCCGGGCATGACCCTGACCAAGGAGCAGGTGATGGAGCACATGCGCGCCAACGTCACCGGCTACAAGGTCCCTCGTCACATCGAGTTCCGCGATGCGCTGCCGACCACCAACGTCGGCAAGATCCTGCGCCGTGAGCTGCGTGATGAAGAGCTCAAGAAGCAGGGCCTGAAGAAGATCGCCTGACGTTGCTCATGCAGGGCTGCATTGCAGCCCTGCGCAACCAAGGTTCGGATCCTGGGGCTGTCACGCAGCCCTCAGTGATCAGCGCAGTTTCTCGAGCATCTGGTAGTACCACATACCTGCCGCCAACAGCGGATTGCCCAGCAAGTCCCCCATCGGCACCTTGATGTGCTTGCACGCCGCGAAGGTGTCGAACTTCTCCAACGTCCCGGTCAGCGCCTCGGCCATGATCTCGCCCATGATGTGGCTGGTGGCGATACCGTGCCCGGAGTAACCCTGGCAGTACCAGACGTTGTCCGACAGCTTGCCCAATTGCGGAATGCGGTTGACCACGATACCCATCGCACAACTCCACTTGAACTCGATCGGCACACCCTTGAGCGCTGGGAAGGTGCGCTCGATGCACGGGCGCAGCTCGGCTTCGATGTCCCGCGAATCCTTGCCCGAATAGTTGGCGCCACCGCCGAACAGCAGGCGCTTGTCGGCCGTGAGACGGTAGTAGTCGAGAACGAAGCGGCAGTCGTATACCGCCAGATCCTGGGGGTTGATCTGGTCGGCCAGCTCACCGAGCGGCGCAGTGGTGACGATGCCGCCCATGGCCGGGAAGATCTTGCCCTTGAGCTGGCGCTTTTCCAGCTTGTGATAGACATCGCCGGCCAGCAGCACCTGGCGCGCCTCGATCCGGCCTCGGGCGGTGACCACCGCCGGGCGTGGCCCATGGACGATCTCCAGCACCTCGGAGTTCTCGAAAACCAGTGCGCCCAGGCCATGGGCTGCGCGCGCTTCGCCCAAGCATAGGTTGAGCGGGTGCAGGTGCAGGTTGCGACGGTTCTTGAGGGCGCCCAGGTACAGCGGGCTTTGCAGATGTTCGCTGACGGCATTGCGATCGAGCAGGTGCACCAGGTCGCCCATGCCACGGCGCTGGGCTTCGTCGTAGCTCGCTTGCAGTTCATCCATGTGCGAAGGCTTCATCGCTGCGTGCAGGTGTCCGCGCTTGAGATCGCAGTCGATGCCGTAGCGCTCCACGCGCCGCTCGATGATCTCGTGGCCCCGCCAGCGCAGGTGCCAGATGAAATCGTCCACGTCTTCACCCAGGCGCTTGCGCATCTGCGTGCGCATGGCCTCGTCACCCGACAGGCTGCCGGTGACCTGACCGCCGTTGCGTCCGCTAGCGCCCCAGCCGATGCGGTTGGTTTCGACAATGGCCACCTTCAGGCCGCGTTCGGCCAGTTCCACGGCGGTGGCGACGCCCGTGAAACCGCCGCCGATGATGGCCACGTCTACCTGCTCGGTGCCCGTCAGGGTGGGGTATTGGGTCGGGTCGTTGAGCGTGGCGGTGTAGTAGGACGGCGCCCGTTGGGCCGGCCCGTTGTTCACTGCTGAGTTCATGTTCGTTCCTTACTGTGAATGGGGCTCAGGCCTGGTGCAGGTACCAGCGCCAGTCCTGTTCGCCGACTTCGGCCATGAACTGGCGATACTCGGCGCGCTTGACCTTCAGATAGACGCCGAGGAAGGCTTCGCCGAGTGCTTCCCGGGCCCAGCTCGAATGCTCCAGCGCCTCGAGGGCGGTGAGCCATTCGGTGGGCAGGTGTTCGGTGGCCTGGGCGTAACCGTTGCCCTCGATCGGGGCACCCGGGTCGAGTTGTTCGCGTACGCCCTGATGAGTCGCGGCGAGGATCGCGGCGGCAGCCAGGTAAGGGTTGGCGTCGGCGCCGCAGATGCGGTGCTCTACATGCCGGCTGTTGGCAGGCCCGCCCGGCACGCGCAGGCTCACGGTGCGGTTGTCCACCCCCCAGGTGGGCGCCAGCGGCGCATAGCTGTTGGCCTGGAAGCGCCGGTAGGAGTTGGCGTTGGGGCAGAACAGCAACAGCGACTCGCGCAGGTGGCGCAACATCCCGCCCACGGCCTGACGCAGCAGCGGGGTGCCGGCGGGATCATCGCTGGCGAACAGGTTGCGGCCCTCGGCGTCGGCCAGGCTCAGGTGCATGTGCATGCCGGTGCCGGCCAGGTGGGCGAAAGGTTTGGCCATGAAGCAGGCCTGCATGCCGTGGGCATGGGCGATGCCCTTGACCAGGCGTTTGTAACGCACGGCCTGGTCCATGGCCTGCAGTGCATCGCCGTGTTCCAGGGTGATTTCCACCTGGCCGGGCGCATATTCGGAGATGGCGGTGCGCGCCGGGATGCCCTGGGCTTTGCAGGCAGCGTACAGGTCGGCGAGAAACGGCTCGATCTGCTCCAGCTCGCGCAGGCCATAGACCTGGGTGGTGCGGGGGCGACCACCGTCATTGTCCAGCGCCGGTTGCGGACGCCCCTGGGCGTCGCGCTGCTGGTCGAGCAGGTAGAACTCCAGTTCGCAGGCCATCACCGGGTAATAGCCGTCGGCCTTGAGCGCATCGAGCGTGCGAATCAGCACGTGGCGCGGGTCGGCGACGCTGGCGGGCAGCCCTTGGCTGGGGTGCATGCTGACCTGCACGGCAGCCGTCGGCACGCGCCGCCAGGGCAGGCGCACCAGGCTGCCTTCCAGAGGGTAGGCGCGGCAGTCGATGTCGCCGACATCCCAGACCAGGCCTGAGTTTTCCACATCGTCGCCATTCAAGGTCAGGCCCAGGATGGTGCTGGGCAGCGGGCGACCGCTTTCATAAACGGCCAGCAGTTCGTCGCGGTGAAGCAGCTTGCCGCGGGGCACGCCGTTGGCATCGAGGATGAACAGCTCGAACAGTTCGATATCGGGGTTGTCGGCCAGAAAGCGACGGGCTTGCTCGGGGTTGGCAAAATGCATGATGTTCGCTCGCGCCCGCAGGCGCACAGGACCGGCCGCAAGTGGGCGGCGAGTCGGGCTGATTGATGTCGGCCAGGGATGGCCGAGGCTGGATCAGTGAGACGCGAACGAAGTATCCGGTGGGCGAGCGTGGCGGCAGTGCCACAGGGCCCAGAAGGCGAGGATGACATGTACCAGCGGGTTTTCGCCGGCGCGGGCCCGGGCCTTGGGAAGGGTGGGGCGCGCATTGCTCGGTCGGCAGGTCATCGGTGGATACTCACACGGGGCATAAGGTTGATTAAAGCAGTGAATGGCAACCTTCATTCCGTGATTGGCTAAACATTCGTGCTGGCGTCTTCGCGGGTAAGCCCGCTCCTACAGGACCGGGCAGCCTCCAAGTTCTGTGCAATTGCTGGGAGCGGCTTTACCCGCGAAGAGTCCCGCATAGGCAGCAGAGAACCGGCAAATCTGCGACAATCGCCCGACTTTCCGAATGACGATCATGAAAAAGCAGGCTCACCTGCATCATCAAAAAGCCCCATGACAGACCACGCCATCGATCAACTGCTGAAGAACCTCGACCACGCCATGATCGCCGACCGCCATCGGCTACGGCGGCAACTGCACGAGCTGCGCAAGCGCCCCGACGAGGCCAAGCTTGCCCAATGGGTGGAGCGGGTCCAGGCGTCCTGTGCCCAGGTTGTCGCGCGCCAGAACAGCGTGCCGAGCATCCGCTACGACGACAGCTTGCCGATCGCCGCCAAGCGCGACGAGATCAAGAAGGCCCTGGCCGAGCATCAGGTTCTGGTGATTGCCGGCGAGACCGGTTCGGGCAAGACCACCCAGTTGCCGAAGATCTGCCTGGAAATGGGCCGCGGTCAGCATGGCCTGATCGCTCATACCCAGCCCCGCCGGATCGCCGCGCGCAGCGTCGCGGCACGGGTGGCCGAGGAGATCGGCACACCGCTGGGCGCTCTGGTGGGCTACCAGGTGCGTTTCGAGGACCAGAGCGATGCGGGTACCCTGGTCAAGCTGATGACCGACGGTATTCTGCTGGCCGAAACCCAGCATGACCGCTTCCTCGAGCGCTACGACACGATCATCGTCGACGAAGCCCACGAGCGCAGCCTGAACATCGACTTCCTGCTCGGCTACCTCAAGACGCTCCTGCACCGTCGCCCGGACCTGAAACTGATCATCACCTCGGCAACCATCGACCTGGAGCGGTTCTCCAAGCATTTCGACGGGGCGCCGATCATCGAGGTGTCCGGCCGTACCTTCCCGGTGGAAACCTGGTACCGCCCGCTGACCAGCGAACAGGACGAAGAGGGCAACCGGGTCGAGGACGACCTGACCGTCGACCAGGCGATCCTCGCTACCCTCGATGAGCTGGCCCATCACGAACGCAGCGAGGGCAAGGGCCCCGGCGATGTGCTGGTGTTCCTGCCGGGCGAGCGTGAGATCCGCGATGCCGCCGAGATCCTGCGCAAGGCCCAATTGCGCCATACCGAGATCCTGCCGTTGTACGCGCGCCTGACGCCGGCCGAGCAGCAGAAGATCTTCCAACCCCATACCGGGCGCCGGGTGGTGCTGGCCACCAACGTTGCCGAAACCTCGCTGACCGTGCCGGGCATCCGCTATGTGATCGACAGCGGCACCGCGCGCATCAGCCGCTACAGCTACCGCGCCAAGGTCCAGCGTTTGCCGATCGAGGCGGTATCCCAGGCCAGCGCCAACCAGCGCAAGGGCCGTTGCGGTCGGGTCGAACCGGGCATCTGCGTACGTCTTTACAGCGAAGAGGACTTCAACGCACGGCCCGCGTTCACTGACCCAGAGATCCTGCGGACCAACCTGGCCGCGGTGATCCTGCAGATGCTGCACCTGCGCCTGGGCGCCATCGATGCGTTTCCGTTCATCGAGCCGCCGGATGGCAAAGCCATCAGCGACGGTTTCAACCTGTTGCAGGAGCTCTCGGCGGTCAACCGCGAGAACCAGCTGACACCCTTGGGCCGCCAACTGGCGCGTCTGCCGATCGACCCCCGATTGGGGCGCATGCTGCTCGAAGGCGCTCGCCAGGGCAGCCTGCAGGAGGTGCTCATCGTCGCCAGCGCCCTGTCGGTGCAGGACCCGCGCGAGCGTCCTCCGGAACGCCAGCAGGCCGCCGACCAGGCCCATGCCCTGTGGAAAGATCCTGACTCCGACTTCGCGGCTTTGGTCAACCTGTGGCGCGGGTTCGAGGAACAGCGCCAGGCGCTGACCGCCAACCCGCTGCGCAACTGGTGCCGCAAGCATTTTCTCAATTACCTGCGCCTGCGTGAGTGGCGCGACGCCCATCGCCAATTAGCGCTGATCTGCCGCGACCTGCAATTGTCGGTCAACAAAGAGCCTGCGGATTTCCCGCGTATGCACAAGGCCATTCTCAGTGGCCTGCTCAGCCAGATCGGCCACAAGACTGAAGAGGGCGACTATCAAGGCGCACGCCAGCGGCGCTTCTGGATCCACCCGTCCTCGGGCATCGGCCGCAAGCGTCCGCAATGGGTGATGGCTGCCGAGCTTGTGGAAACCACCAAGCTCTATGCGCGCATGGTGGCCAAGATCGAACCGGACTGGATCGAGCCGCTGGCTACGCATCTGGTCAAGAAGAACCATTTCGAGCCGCACTGGGAGAAAAAGCGCGGCCAGGTGGTGGCCTACGAACAGATCACCCTGTACGGGCTGATCCTGGTCGGCCGCCGGCCTGTGCATTTCGGGCCTATCGATCCGGTGGCCTCGCGCGAGCTGTTCATCCGCGAAGGCCTGGTCGGCGGCGAGATCCAGTCGCGGGCCAAGTGCCTGACCGCCAACAAGCGCCTGCTCGAGCAGCTTGACGAGTTGGAAGCCAAGGCTCGTCGGCGCGACATCCTGGCCGACGAAGAAACGCTCTATGCCTTCTATGAGGCGCGTTTGCCTGCAGAAATCCACCAGACTGCGACCTTCGACAGCTGGTACCGGATGAACAGCCAGAAGGATCCGAACCTGCTGATCATGCGCGAAGAGGACGTGCTGGCTCGTGAGGCCAGCGAGGTTACGGCCGCGCAGTATCCCGACAGCCTTCAGGTCGGCGACCTGCGCCTGCCGCTGACTTACCACTTCGAGCCGGGTCATCCGCGAGACGGCGTCACCATACGGGTGCCGGCACCGCTGCTGCCGAACCTGCCGGGCGAGCGCTTGGAGTGGCTGGTGCCAGGCCTGCTGGAGGCCAAATGCGTGGCCTTGGTGCGCAACTTGCCCAAGGCCCTGCGCAAGAACTTCGTGCCGGTGCCGGACTTCGTCAAGGCCGCCCTGGCGCGCATGACATTCGGCCAGGGGGCCTTGCCTCAGTCGTTGGGTCAGGAGCTGTTGCGCATGACGGGCGCTCGGGTGTCCGACGAGGCCTGGACGGAAGCTGCCGGGCTGGTCGAAGGCCACCTGCGCATGAACATCGAAGTGGTCGATGGCCAAGGCAAGTTCCTCGGCGAAGGTCGTGACCTGGCCGAGCTGACAGCACGATTTGCCGCCGCGAGCCAGGCGGCATTGGCCATGCCGCGCAACGACAAGGCCGAGCAACCGGTGCAGGCCAAGGCGTTCTCTGAAGTGGCGCAGACGGCGCAGCAGAAGATCGCTGGCCTGTCGTTGACGGTCTACCCGGCCTTGGTGGAAGAGGCCGGCACCGTGCGTGAAGGGCGATTCTCGACCCAGGCCGAAGCCGAGTTCCAGCATCGCCGAGCCTTGCAACGGCTGTTGCTGCAACAGTTGGCCGAGCCTGCCAAGTTCCTGCGGGGCAAGCTCCCGGGGCTGACCGAACTGGGCTTGCTGTATCGCGAGTTGGGGCGTGTCGAGGCGTTGGTGGAGGACATTCTGCTGGCCAGCCTGGACAGCTGCATCCTTGAAGGCGAGGCGCCGCTGCCCCGAGATGGCGCTGCCCTGGCCGGCCTTGCCGAGCGTAAGCGTGGCAACTGGGCCGAGCACGCCGAACGCTTGGCCCGCCAGACCCTGGAGGTGCTCAAGCTGTGGCACGGTTTGCAGAAGCGCTTCAAGGGCAAGATCGACCTGAGCCAGGCAGTGGCCTTGAACGACATCAAGCAGCAGCTGGCCAACCTGGTCTATCCGGGCTTTGTCCGCGAGACACCGGCTGCGTGGTTCAAGGAGTTGCCGCGTTACCTCAAGGCGGTGGAACTTCGTCTGGAGAAGCTTGGCGCCCAGGTGCAGAAGGACCGTGTCTGGAGTGGCGAGCTGGCCAATCTGTGGGCGCAGTACAAGGCCCGGGCCGACAAGCATGCCCAAGAGGGCAAGCGTGACGAACAACTGACGGTCTACCGCTGGTGGCTGGAGGAATACCGGGTGTCGTTGTTTGCCCAGCAGTTGGGGACCAAGGTACCGGTTTCCGACAAGCGTTTGAGCAAACAGTGGGGGCAGGTGGAAGCCTAAAGCCCGGGAAATGTGGCAAACTTGTGGGAATTTGGGCCGCTGTGCGACCCATCGCGGGACACGCCCGCCCCCGCAGGTTCTGTGGGTGCAGGTTTGCTCCGTGACCGAGGGGCAAACCCTTGCCTACAAATTGGCACTAAAGTGCCATTATGTTGCCCTTTTCCGGCCAGCGCCGTGTGGTGGTGGCCTTTGACCAGAGGAACGACCGTGCATAACGTCGTGATCAGCGGCACCGGCCTGTACACCCCGGCCCAGAGCATTTCCAACGAAGAACTGGTGGCATCCTTCAACACGTGGGCCCAGCAGTTCAATCAAGACAACGCGGCCGCCATCGAGCGTGGCGAGATCGAAGCTGCGCCGCTGTCCGATGCGGCCTTCATCGAGAAGGCTTCCGGTATCAAGAGCCGCTTCGTCATGGACAAGGCGGGCATCCTCGATCCCCAGCGCATGAAGCCGCGCCTGCCGGAGCGCTCCAACGACGAACCGTCGATCCTCTGCGAGATGGCCGTGGCCGCTGCTCGCCAGGCCCTGGAGCGCGCGGGACGCACAGCGGCCGATGTCGACGGTGTGATCGTCGCCTGCTCCAACCTGCAGCGCCCGTACCCGGCCATTTCCATCGAGGTGCAGCAGGCACTGGGCATCCAGGGTTTTGCCTTCGACATGAACGTGGCTTGCTCTTCGGCCACCTTCGGCATCCAGACCGCCGCCAACAGCGTGCAACTGGGCCAGGCGCGTGCGGTGCTGATGGTCAACCCTGAGATCTGCACCGGCCACCTTAATTTCCGCGACCGCGACAGCCACTTCATCTTCGGTGACGCAGCGACTGCAGTGCTGATCGAACGTGCCGACCAAGCCACCTCCAAGCATCAGTTCGACATTGTCAGCACCAAGCTGCTGACCCAGTTCTCCAACAACATCCGCAACAACTTCGGCTTCCTCAACCGCGCGGCGGAGGAGGGCATCGGGGCGCCGGACAAACTGTTCGTCCAGGAAGGCCGCAAGGTGTTCCGCGAAGTGTGCCCGATGGTCGCCGAACTGATCGGCCAGCACCTGGGCGAGAACGGGTTGCAGCCCACCGACGTCAAGCGCTTCTGGCTGCACCAGGCGAACCTGAGCATGAACCACCTGATCGTCAAGAAGCTGGTCGGCCGTGATGTGGCCGAGGAAGACGCGCCGGTGATTCTGGATCGCTATGCCAATACCAGCTCGGCAGGTTCGGTGATTGCCTTCCACCTGTATCAGGATGATCTGCCCAAAGGTGCGCTGGGTGTGCTGAGTTCGTTTGGCGCAGGCTATTCGATCGGTAGTGTGATCTTGCGCAAGCGCTGATTCCTGCCCTGGTCTTTTCGCGAGTAAACCCGCTTCCACAGGTAGAGTGGCGCCCTCGACGGGCAGCGCCCAATTGGTGAGGGCGGGTTTATCTGCCAATGGCCTATAAAAAAGGCGGGAAGCGCCGGATGGGGTCGGCACTTCCCGCCTGAGCAACGCAGGGGAGCTCGCGCTTAGAACTTGGCTTCCAGGTCGACCTGCAGGGTGTCGACATCGGCATCGCTGTTCGGCAGTTGCGACAGGTCGGTCTTGGCCATCAGGTAGGCCGCGCCCAGCGAGAAGTTCTTGTCGATTTCGTAACCGACCTTGAACTTGTGACCACGGGAACCGGTGTAGCCGGCACCGAAGTCGGAGTCGGTGAAGGCACTGACCACCGCGTTACGCTGCACGTCGCGGTAGTTGTAATCCAGGCTCCAGGCGCCAAGCTTGGTCTTCAGACCGGCCAGCCAGGCCTTGTCTTCGCCGTCGGTGCTTTCGGTGTTCTTCACGTACTGGCCATAGGCGGACAGCGGGATGGCGAAACCGGTGAAGTCGACCTGGCCGAAGCCTTCCACCAGGTTGAACTCGTTGGTGGTGTTGCCAAAGGCCTGCAGTGGGGCTGCGTCCTTGTCATTGTCATAGCCGTAGATGCTGGTGCCCACGGTGACCTTGACGGTGTCGGCGGCATTGAAGCGGGCGCCCAACTGGCCGTGATAGAGCTGCGCGTCGTGCTTGAACTGTACGCCTTCGCCGTCGACGTTGTCCTTGAGGTTGTAGTGACCGGCGCTGCCGAACAGCTCGGCCGCGCCCAGGTCGGTCTTGTAGGTGACGGCCACGCCTTCTGGGTTGATGTCGCTGTCCCAGATGATGTCGCCCATGCTCACCCAGGGCTGCATCATCTTACCGCCGATCAAGTGCAGGTTCGGCACGGCAGTGGGGTGCCAGTCGAGGTAGGCCAGGTCGACCCACAACGATTTCTTCTCGAAGTAATTGTCCAGGCTCTGGTTGGTGGAGCGGGCATCGGCGCTGCTGCCGGTGGCCACGCGCACGCCGGCATCGACCTGCGGGTTGATCTCGCTGTAGAAGCCGACACGGGCACGGACGCGCTCGCGGTCCTGGTTGGGGCTCTTGCGGTTGGGGTCGTCGACGTTGACGTCTTCGTAGCGCAGGCGCACGTCGCCTTTGATCTGGGTCTTGGCGGCCCAGGCCACTTTCTGTTCGAAGGAGCTCAGGCGCTCGGACTGGGCTTTCTGCTCTGCCTTTTCCTTGGTTTCCTTGGCCAGATCGGCCTGCAGTTCGTTGTACTGCGCCTGGTTGATCGAGCCGTTGGCGCGGAGCATTTCGAGCAGCTTGGCGTCGACTGCAGCACTGGCCGGAGCACTCAGTGCCAGCATCATGCCGGTGAGGCTGACTCCGGTAAGTGTAGAAACAAGACGCATAAGGTTCTCCCTGTTGGAAAAAAGTGGGGAGGCTTTGGCGCCCACCCCCAAGTTGGCATGTCTTCGGAAAGGGCCTGAATAGACAGGTTGCTGGGGTTCCGAAAAACAGGCGCAAGTATTGCGAGGGGGAATGACAGAATGATGTCTATTTGGTGGCACTGCGGTTAAGTGCGTGGGATCCAAGCGCCCCTTCATTTGAGTGCGGGGCCCCATATCCGGGATACTGGCCATCTCTTTGCAGCGAGTCGAAATCGTGACCAGCCTGTACAGCCTTGCTCATTTGCACGATCTGCCGGCGGCGACCTGGGACGCCTTGGTCCCCGAGGGCCAGCCGTTCTTGCGCCATGCGTTTCTAAGCGCTCTGGAAGACAGCGGCAGCGTCGCGCCTGCCACAGGCTGGGCCACCGAGCACCTGGTGCTGGAGCGTGATGAAAAGGTGCGCGCGGTGCTGCCGGCGTATCGCAAATGGCATTCGTTCGGCGAATACGTGTTCGACCAGAGGTGGGCCGATGCCTGCGAGCGAGCCCGCATTCCCTACTACCCCAAGCTGCTTGGCGCGGTGCCCTTCAGCCCTGTGAGTGGCCCCCGCCTGCTGGCGGCAGACTGCGCCGATGGCCTGCTGTTGCTCCAGGCCATCCCTGAGTACCTGGTCAAGGGAGGGCTCTCAGGCGCTCACATCAACTTCACCGACCATGCCCTGGATGAGCAGATCGCCGATGTGCCGGGCTGGATGGAGCGCCTGGGCTGCCAGTTTCATTGGCACAATAGTGGCTATCGGGACTTCCAGGATTTCCTCGACACCCTCAGCTCACGCAAGCGCAAGCAGATGCGCAAGGAGCGTGAACAAGTGGCGGGGCAGGGGATCGACTTCCACTGGTACCGTGGCGATGAGTTGAGCCAGGTGCAATGGGACTTCGTCTACCTGTGCTATGCCAACACCTACGCGGTGCGCCGCCGCACGCCCTATCTGACCCGCCACTTCTTCAGCCTGCTGGCAGAGCGCATGCCCGAGGCAGTGCGCGTGGTCATCGCGCGCCAGCAAGGGCGGGATGTGGCCATGGCCTTGAGCCTGGTCGGTGGCGACAGCCTCTTCGGCCGGTATTGGGGCTGCCTGGCCGAGTTCGACCGCCTGCATTTCGAGACCTGTTTTTACCAGGGTATGGACTTTGCCATCAGCCAAGGGATACAGCGGTTCGATGCTGGGGCCCAAGGGGAGCACAAGCTGATACGCGGATTCGAGCCGGTGCTGACGCGCTCCTGGCATTACCTGTTGCATCCGGGGTTGCGTCGGGCGGTCGAGGATTTTCTCGAGCAGGAGCGGGCAGGGGTCAAGGCCTATGCCGAAGAGGCGCTGGGGATGTTGCCTTACCGCAAGGATTGAAAGCCGCCGCCTGGCCCTTTGTTCGCGGGTAAGCCCGCGAACGGGCGCAGTTGCGGCGATCAATCCACCCCGACGAACCCTCCGGTCTGGTGATGCCAGAGCCGGGCATAAAGCCCATGCTGGGCCAGCAGCTCGGCATGGGTGCCGCTCTCGACGATGTGCCCTTTGTCCAGCACCACCAACCGATCCATGCGGGCGATGGTGGACAGGCGGTGGGCGATGGCGATCACCGTCTTGCCCTGCATCAGGGTTTCCAGGCTTTCCTGGATCGCCGCCTCGACCTCCGAATCCAGCGCCGAGGTGGCTTCGTCCATGATCAGAATGGGCGCGTTCTTGAGCAGTACCCGGGCAATGGCGATCCGTTGCCGCTGCCCGCCTGAAAGCTTGACCCCACGCTCGCCGACATGGGCATCGAAGCCGGTGCGCCCCTGGGCATCTGAGAGTTGTGGGATGAACTCATCGGCCCGGGCCCGGCGCACGGCTTCCCAGACTTGCGCTTCGCTGGCATCCGGACGGCCATACAGCAGGTTGTCGCGGATCGAGCGGTGCAGCAGAGAGGTGTCCTGGGTGATCATGCCGATCTGCGCGCGCAGGCTGGCCTGGTTGACCTCGGCGATGTCCTGGCCATCGATGGTGATCCGCCCGCCCTGTACGTCGTACAGGCGCAGCAGCAGGTTGACCAGGGTCGACTTGCCGGCTCCGGACGGGCCGATCAGGCCGATCTTCTCGCCGGGACGAATATCCAGGCTCAGCCCGTCGATAACTTTGCTGCCCTTGCCATAGTGAAAGCTCACGTCATCGAAATGCACGGCCCTACGGCTGACCTTCAGCGCAGGGGCATTGGGCTTGTCGGTGACGCTGACCGGTTGGGCGATGGTCTGCAGGCCGTCCTGGACCATGCCGATGTTCTCGAAGATGCCGTTGACCACCCACATGATCCAGCCGGACATGTTGATGATGCGGATCACCAGGCCTGTGGCCAGGGCAATGGCACCGACGGTGATCAACGACTGGCTCCACAACCACAGGGCAAGGCCTGTGGTCCCCACCACCAGAAGCCCGTTCAGGCCGGTGATGACGACGTCCATGCTGGTGACGACCCGTGCGGCCAGCTGGGTTTTCTCGGTCTGTTCGCTGATCGCCTCGCGGGCATACTGTTGCTCGTAGTCGGTATGGGCGAACAGTTTGAGCGTGGCGATGTTGGTGTAGCCGTCGACGATCCGCCCCATCAGCTTGGAGCGGGCATCGGAGGAAATCACCGAGCGCTCCTTGACCCGCGGAACGAAGTAATAGAGCGCGCCGATGTAGCAGACGATCCAGGTCAGCAGCGGCAGCATCAGGCGCCAATCGGCCTCGGCAAACAGCACCAGCGAGCTGATTGCATAGATCAGCACGTGCCACAGGGCATCGACAGCCTGGACGGCAGAGTCGCGCAGGGAGTTGCCGGTCTGCATGATGCGCTGGGCGATACGCCCGGCGAAGTCGCTCTGGAAGAAATTCAGGCTCTGCTTGAGCACATAGGTGTGGTTCTGCCAGCGGATCAAGCTGGTCATGCCGGGGCTGATGGTCTGATGCACCAGCAGGTCGTGCAGGCCGAAGAACACGGGGCGCAGCACCAGGACCACCACCAGCATCCAGATCAGCTCGCCGCTGTGCAGGCTGAAGAACTCGCTGCCTGGGGTGGCCTGGGCCAGGTCGATGATGCGGCTCAGGTAACTGAACATGGCCACTTCGATCAGGGCCGCCACCAGCCCGACGACCAGCAGTGCAAGGAAGCTGGGCCAGACCTGGCGCAGGTAATAGAGGTAGAACGGCCATACCTGGCTAGGCGGTGCTTCGCTCGGTGCCTCGCGAAAGATGTCGATCAATTGTTCGAAACGACGGTACAGCATGATGGGCACACTCCTGTTCCATCCGACCCTGAGGCGGTTTCACGTCCTTGTGAGACCTTCGGTCAGTCGATGCGTTTGGCGGACTTGATGTACACAGGGTCCGCCGGCACGTCACGCATGCCTTGCTTGATGGTGGTGGGTGAGTTGACGATCTGGTCGACCACTTCCATGCCTTTGGTCACCTTGCCGAACACGGCATAGCCACGGTCGCGGCCTGGGTTGAGGAAGTCGTTGTCGGCCACGTTGATGAAGAACTGGCTGGTGGCCGAGTTCGGGTCCGAGGTGCGTGCCATGGCGAGGGTACCGCGGGTGTTGGCCAGGCCATTGCTGGCTTCGTTGCGGATCGGGTCGCGGGTCGGCTTTTGCACCATCCGGTCGGTGAAACCGCCGCCCTGGGCCATGAAGCCCGGGATCACGCGGTGGAAGATGGTGTTGTTGTAGAAGCCGCTGTCGACGTACTCGAGGAAGTTCTTCGTGCTGATCGGCGCCTTCTCGGCATTGAGCTCGATTTCGACCGGGCCGAAGCTGGTGTCGAGCAGGACGTGAGGGGTCTTGTCGGAGGCCATGACGCTGGTGGCGAAGGCGACCGAACAGGCGGTGAGCAGAAGTTTTTTCAGCATGGGCTCAAAGATCCTTGAGGAGTGGAGGCGGCTGCGAGAAAACACAGCAGGGTCTGGTTGAAGACCTCGGGTTGGTCCAGGGGCGTAGCGTGCCGCGAATCCTCGATGACCGCCAGTGTTGCCTGGGGCATCAGGGCGACATAGCGCTCCTTCAGTTGTATCGGGGTGTAATCATGGTCGGCGGCGATCACCAGGGTGGGACAGTGGATCTGCCCGATGCGTTCCTGCACCCCCCAGTCGACAATGGCATCGAAGCTCTTGAGGTAGGCGCGCTTGTCGTTGCGTGCCCAGCGTTGGGCCATCTTGTGACGCAGCTCGGTTTGTTCGGGCTTGGGAAACAGGCGTTCGGCCAGGCCCTTGCCGATGGTCTCGACGCTCAGGATGCGGGCCAGGCTCCAGCGCTTGATCCACCAGATCCAGTGGGCGACGGAGTTGCGCCTGACCTCAGGTGCGCTGTTCACGATGCACAGACTGCGCAGCCAGGCGGGGTGGTCGACGGCGAACTGGAAACCCACCATGCCCCCCATCGACAGGCCGACGAAGTGCACGGGGCCGGTGTGCAGGTGCTCCAGCAGCGCCAGCAGGTCAGCGCTGAAGGTCGCGATCTGGTAGCCGTCACGGGGTTTGTCGGAGCGCCCATGGCCGCGGATGTCCATGAGGATCACCCGGTAGTTTCGGCTCAGCGTCGGGACCTGCAGCTCCCAATCCTGGCAGCTTGAGCCCAGTCCGTGTAACAGCACCAGGGGTTCGCCCTGGCCGTATTCCTCGTAATGCAGCGTGCATCCTTCGTGTTCGAAATAGGCCATGGGCGCGGTCCTCTCAGGCTTGCGGGGGGGCTGCGAAGGGCACGTCCAGTGGCGCGGTGTCGAAGTTGCGCAGCAGCTCGATGAGGATCTGCGTGGCCGGACCCAAGGTCTTGTCCTTGTTCGAATAAAGGTAGAACAGCGGATGGCGGCTGCCACCCTGATCCAGCGGCAAAGGCTTG
This sequence comes from Pseudomonas guariconensis, assembly GCF_040822035.1. NCBI lineage: Bacteria > Pseudomonadati > Pseudomonadota > Gammaproteobacteria > Pseudomonadales > Pseudomonadaceae > Pseudomonas > Pseudomonas guariconensis. Next base: position 1,479,220 of record NZ_CP162012.1, read on the forward strand.
AGCACGCCCTCTTGCAGCTCGCGCTCGATCATGTGCCGTGGCAGCCAGGCAAAGCCCAGCCCGCTGCTGACGAAGGTGGCGGCGGTGCCCAGGCTGCCGACGGTCCAGCGTTGCTCGGCGCCGAGCCAGCCGACATCGCGGGGCTGGGCGCGACCGGAGTCGCGGATAACCACTTGCAGTTGGCTTTCCAGATCCTGGAAGGTGATTTCCCGTCCCAGGCGATGCAGGCTGTGATCGGGGTGGGCAACGGCGATGAATTCCACCGAACTGAGCTCGGCGCCCAGATAGCCGCCAATGCTATAGCTGCTGATGGCCAGGTCCGCGATTCCCTCGTGCAGGACTTCCTCGACGCCCGACAGCACCTCCTCGCGCAGGCGTACGCGGCAACCGCGGCTCTGCGGCATGAAGGCACTCAGGGCGCGGACCAGCCGGGCGCTGGGGTAGGCGGCGTCGACCACTACGCGCACCTCGGCCTCCCAGCCTTGCTCCATGTGGTGGGCGAGGTCCTCGAGCTGGCTGGCCTGCTTGACCAGATGGCGTGAGCGGCGCAGCAGCACGTTGCCGGCTTCGGTCAGTACCGCCTTGCGACCATCGATGCGCAGCAGTGGTACGCCCAGTTGCTCCTGCATCCGTGCGACCGTGTAGCTCACCGACGATTGCGAGCGGTGCAGGGCCTCGGCGGCCTGGGCGAATCCGCCATGATCGACCACTGCCTGGAGAGTTCGCCACTGATCCAGGGTTACGCGTGGCGCTTTCATCTTCGGCTCCTGTTGTCCTAAGCTGCGCTCTGTCAAGGAGAGCGCCCTATGAAGAAATGTTGTGCGGCATTGCTGATGTGCCTGCCCCTCGGGGCGATGGCCTATTACCCCATCGATGTCGAGAAGGACTTGGAAGGGGTCAAGCTCGACTACACCACCTACGACACCGCGCGCAGTATCGGCTCGATCACCCTGAACAACTATGGGCAGGTCCCGGCGGCGTGCAAGGTGACCTTTCGCAATGGGCCTGAAGCGCCGCGGGTGCGACGGGTGAACGTGCCGGCGGGCAAGAGCCGCGATGTCACGGCCACCTTCAACCGGGAGATCATCAAGCTGCGCATCGCATTGAGCTGCAAAGCCGAAGGAACTGATTAATCGATAGATTGCACCCACTTTTTACGCTTTTTTATCGATAGGTCAAGTCTTAATCTCACCTCCATCTCGCATCCCCTTGTTTGCCGATGGAGGCTCCCATGTCCCGCGTACTGATCATTGAAAGCAGCGCCCGCCAGCAGGATTCCGTTTCTCGTCAATTGACCCGTGACTTCATCCAGCAATGGCAGGCCGCTCATCCGAGCGATGAAATCAGTGTGCGCGACTTGGCGGTTACCCCTGTACCGCACCTGGACGCGGACCTGCTCGGTGGTTGGATGAAGCCACAGGAGCAGCGCTCGCCGACCGAGCTTCAGGCTCTGGCTCGCTCCAATGGATTGACCGATGAACTGCTGGCCGCTGACGTGCTGGTGATGGCTGCGCCCATGTACAACTTCACCATCCCCAGCACGCTTAAGGCTTGGCTGGACCATGTACTGCGTGCCGGCATCACCTTCAAGTACACCCCGACCGGCCCGCAGGGCCTGCTGACTGGCAAGCGCGCCATTGTGCTCACTGCCCGTGGCGGCATTCATGCCGGTGCCAGCACCGACCACCAGGAACCCTACCTGCGCCAGGTCATGGCCTTCATCGGCATCCACGACGTTGAGTTCATTCACGCTGAAGGTTTGAACATGAGCAGCGATTTCCACGAGAAGGGTCTGAATCAGGCCAAGGCCAAGCTGGCGGCAGTGGCCTGACACGCAACGCATTCCCAACCCCTGACACCTGTCGCTCCTTTGGGTGTATCCGCCCGGCCATATGATGGCCGGGCTTTTTTTTTGCCGCGTCAGCCGAGGCCACTGCCTTGTGTTCCCGGCGCTAGCCGAAGCCTTGATAGTTGAACGACGGCAGGCCAACCGGCTAAGGTCGCCGCCTTGATTCACGAGAGGCAATCATGGGCTATCTGATAATCGTCGCGCTGATCCAGGCGTTCTCCTTCAACCTGATCGGGGTCTACCTGGCCGGCAACGTGGACAGCTACTTCGCGGTGCTGGCACGGGTGGTGCTGGCGCTGCTGGTGTTCCTGCCACTGACCCGCTGGCGCCAGGTAGAGCCGCGCTTCATGCGTGCGATGCTGTTGATCGGGGCGCTGCAGTACGGCATCACCTATGTCTGCCTGTACCTGAGCTTCCGCGTGCTGACGGTGCCGGAAGTGCTGCTGTTCACCATCCTCACACCGCTGCATGTGACCTTGATCGAAGATGCGCTCAACCGCCGCTTCAACGCTTGGGCCTTGCTGGCTGCGCTGGTGGCGGTGGCCGGTGCCGCGGTGATCCGCTTCGACAGCATCAGTGGTGAGTTCTTCATGGGCTTTTTGTTGCTGCAGTTGGCCAACTTCACTTATGCCGCCGGCCAGGTGCTCTACCGTCATCTGGTCGCCCGGCATCCCAGTGATCTGCCGCACTACCGGCGCTTTGGCTACTTCTACCTCGGGGCGTTGATCGTCGTGCTGCCGGCCTTTGCGTTGTTCGGCAACGCCCAGCACCTGCCAAGCACCGACGTGCAATGGCTGGTGTTGTTGTTCCTCGGTTTGTTCCCGACCGCCCTTGGACTGTACTGGTGGAACAAGGGGGCGTGCCTGGTCAGTGGTGGCACACTGGCGGTAATGAACAACCTGCATGTGCCCGTGGGCTTGTTGCTCAACTTGCTGATCTGGAATCAGGACGAGCCGCTGGGGCGGCTGTTCATAGGCGGGGCGGTGATTCTGGGGTCGGTCTGGATGAGCCGGCTGGGCCAGCAGCGCCCGGCAACAGCATCTGGCTGACAGTGTCAGGGCTCGTTGGGGCCGCAGCGCGGCCCCGTTCTGCCGGCTTCAAGCCTCGGTGAGTTCACTCAGCCGTTGTGCGGAATGAGGCCTGCCAGCAAGACCCACTCGCATGTCGTTGCCGCTTGGCTGCTGATACAGGCTCAGGCCGAACTCCGGCAACACGGCCAGCAAATAGTCGAAGATATCGCCCTGGATCCGCTCGTACTCGCCCCAGGCAGTGGTGCGCGTAAAGCAGTAGATCTCCAGCGGCACGCCCTCGGCGGTGGCCTGCATCTGGCGGACCATGCAGGTCATGCCTTGCTGCACGTCGGGGTGGTTCTGCAGATAGGCCAGGGCGAAGGCGCGGAAGGTACCGATATTGGTCAATTGGCGACGGTTGGCCGACAGAGCGGCCACCGGGCCCAGCGACTCGTTCCAGGTGCTCAACTCTTTGCGCTTTTGCGCCAGGTAATCACCCAGCAGGCGGACCTGGCCCAGGCGCTGCTCCTCTTCCGGGGTAAGGAAGCGTACGCCAACAGCGTCGATGAACAGGCTGCGCTTGATGCGGCGCCCACCTGATTGCTGCATGCCGCGCCAGTTGCGGAAGGACTCGCTCATCAGGCGCCAGGTGGGGATGGAGACGATGGTCTTGTCGAAGTTCTGCACCTTGACCGTGTGCAGGGTGATGTCCACCACGTCACCATCGGCGCCCACCTGAGGCATCTCGATCCAGTCTCCGACGTGGAGCATGTCGTTGCTCGTCAGCTGCACGCTGGCGACGAACGACAGCAGCGTGTCCTTGTACACCAATAGCAGCACCGCCGACATGGCACCCAGACCGGACAGCAGCAACAGCGGCGAGCGGTCGATGAGCGTGGCGACGATGACGATGGAGGCGAAGATCCACAGCATCATCTTGGCCAGTTGCACGTAACCTTTGATGGAGCGGGTGCGGGCGTGCTCGGTTCGGGCGTAGATGTCCAGCAGGGCATCGAGCAGGCAGGAGACGGCCATGGTCATGAACAGCAGGGTGAAGGCCAGGGCGACGTTGCCGAGGAAATGCTGGGCGGTGTCGCCCAGCTCCGGCACCAGCTTGAGGCCGAACTGGATCACCAGCGAGGGGGTGGTTTGGGCCAGGCGGTGGAAGACCTTGTTGTGACGCAGGTCATCGAGCCACTTGAGCGGTTGCTGCCGAGCGAGCAACCGGCTGGCGTGCAGCATCAGAAAGCGCGCGAGGCGGCCGATGATCAGGGAAATCAACAGCAGCACCGTCAGGCCTAGCGCCGCATGCAGCATGGGGTGTTGATCGAGGGTGCCCCAGAGGTCCAGGGCGTCGTTCCAGAGTCGTTGTATATCCATGAGGGTAATAGCAGGGTCTGTGTTGCGAAAACGAGGCCCATTAGAGCGCGGATCGGCAACAAGTTGCCAAAAGAAATTCGGCGCCAGCGATGGAAAACGTTACCCTATGCAACTGAATTTCCAGCGACTGCCCGAGGTACATCCGTGTTTTCCCAATTCGCCCTGCACGAACGCCTGCTCAAAGCTGTGGCCGAGCTGAACTTTGTCGAGCCGACTCCGGTGCAGGCAGCGGCCATTCCCCTGGCCCTGCAAGGGCGTGACCTGCGGGTGACCGCGCAGACCGGCAGCGGCAAGACCGCCGCCTTCGTGCTGCCATTGCTCAATCGCTTGGTCGATCTGCGCGAGCGCCGCGTCGAGATCCGCGCGCTGATCCTGCTGCCGACCCGTGAGCTGGCCCAGCAGACCCTCAAAGAGGTGCAGCGCTTCTCCCAGTTCACCTACGTCAAGTCGGGCCTGGTCACCGGTGGCGAGGACTTCAAGGAGCAGGCCGCACTGTTGCGCAAGGTCCCGGACGTGCTGATCGGTACCCCGGGTCGTCTACTGGAACATCTCAATGCCGGCAACCTGGACCTGTCCCATGTCCAGGTGCTGGTACTGGACGAGGCCGACCGCATGCTGGACATGGGCTTTGCCGAGGACATGGAGCGCCTGTGCAAAGAATGCGAAAACCGTGAGCAGACCCTGCTGTTCTCTGCCACAACCGGTGGTGCAGCCCTGCGCGACATCATCGGCAAGGTGTTGAAGGATCCTGAGCACCTGATGCTCAACAGCGTGTCGCAGCTCTCCGAGGGCACCCGTCAGCAGATCATCACCGCCGACCACGACCAGCACAAAGAGCAGATCGTCCAGTGGCTGCTGGCCAACGAGACCTACCAGAAGGCGATCATCTTCACCAACACCCGTGCCCTGGCCGACCGGATCTACGGTCACCTGGTGGCCAAGGATGTGAAGGCCTTCGTGTTGCACGGCGAGAAGGACCAGAAGGACCGCAAGCTGGCGATCGACCGTTTCAAACAAGGCGGTTCCAAGGTCCTGGTGGCGACTGACGTGGCCGCGCGTGGCCTGGACATCGATGGTCTGGACCTGGTGATCAACTTCGACATGCCGCGCAGTGGCGACGAGTATGTACACCGCATCGGTCGTACTGGGCGCGCAGGTGCCGAGGGCTTGGCGATCTCGCTGATCTGCCACAACGACTGGAACCTGATGTCGAGCATCGAGCGCTACCTCAAGCAGCAGTTCGAGCGCCGGGTCATCAAAGAGGTAAAAGGCACCTACAGCGGGCCGAAGAAGGTCAAGGCCTCGGGCAAGGCCGCCGGTACCAAGAAGAAAAAGATCGAGAAGAAGGCAGGCGAGAAGAAAGGCGCCACCGCCAAGCGCAAGCCGGCCGCCAAGCCCAAGTCCAAGGCGCCTTTGGCCAGTGCCGATGGCATGGCCCCGCTGAAGAAACGCGCGCCCAAGGCGGAGTAAGCTCATCAGGGCCGCTGCGCGGCCCTTTGCGGATCAACCCGCTCCCACCACCTGGAGGGGCGTCATCCTTGTGGAAGCGGGTTTGCCGTGAAAGGGCCTTCAGCGGGTTAGTCTGCCTTTTTCTCCGCTGCTTTGAGTTCCTGGATTCGCTTGTCGATCAGCTGGCACTTGTCCGGCAGGTCCTTGCTGGCCGTGCCCAGATCCATCCCCTGCAACTCCTCGTTGATTTCCTTGGCCTTCTGCGGATTCTGCTCCGTCAACTGGGTCACCAGCCCGGCCAGCTCCTCGCGTTTCTGAGTCGCTTCTTCCGGTGTGCAGGCCCAGCCGGGCAAGGCGTAGAGCAATGCACTCGCGCACATGAAGGGCAGTAAGCGTTTCATCCATTTTCCTCCCGAGTGGGGTGTACGCGGTTGAAAGACGGGAACTCTGGAAGTTCAACGAGATGGCATGGGTGGCATTGACCCTGACAGAGCGCTGTATGTCCCAGCGGCTTTTTAGCCATCCGATTTCGCCGGAACACCCATCACCACTCACCGGTCCCATGCTGTGTACCCCACACGTTCACAGCAGGAGGCCACCACATGAGCACCTATGACTGGGACCTGATCGAACGCTTGTTGCATGAAGTGCAGAACAGCGCAGGCCACAGCTTCACGCCACGTCCCTATGCCGAGCAGCATGCGGCTGCCCTGGCCGCCGCCGGTCAGCCGGTGGGCGATCTGGATCATCTCAAGACGCGGGCCTGCGAGTACGAGAAGATCCTCTTCGAGCGCGGTTACATCGAAAGCCGTCCGGAGGAGGACGGCGGTAATGGCGAGAATTTCGTTCTCACCGAGCGTGGCTCGCGCCTGCTCAGCCTGATCGATAGCAGCATCCCTGGGTTCGAGCATCCGCGTCAGGTGCTGGACGAACAGGACGACGCCCTCGATGAGGCGACTTTCGAACAGGTGGCCACCAAGGCGCAAATCGCTTGAGGTCGTTTTGAGACTGGCATGGGCACCCTGGCAAACCCGATAATCGGCACTCAGTTGCCAGAGACAGGACCTCGCCCATGCCATCGTTAGACCACGGGGGTCGCCCATGAGCGCGGCCCGCAAGAACCCCGATGCTTTTGCGTTGCAGGTCATGCTGGGCCTGTGCCTGATCTGGGGCAGCCAGCAGGTGATGATCAAATGGGCCGCCAGCGACATTGCGCCCGTGATGCAGGCGGCGTTGCGTTCCGGGATCGCCGCGGTGCTGGTGGGGCTGCTGGTCTGCTGGCGCGGCGGCTGGTCCATGGTGGGCAGCACCTGGCGGGCGGGCATGTTGGCCGGCGCCTTGTTTGGCCTGGAGTTCTTGTTCATCGCCGAGGGGCTGAAGCTGACATCGGCGGCGCACATGTCGGTGTTTCTCTACACTGCCCCGGTGTTCACAGCCCTGGGGTTGCATTTCACGCTGCCAAGCGAGCGCCTGCGGCTGCTGCAGTGGCTGGGCATCCTGTTGGCTTTCGCCGGGATCGCCACGGCGTTCGCCGGCGGAATGTCGCTGAGCCAACTGGATGGGCGAATGTTGCTCGGTGACGCGTTGGGCGTGCTGGCGGGCCTGGCCTGGGGCGCGACCACTGTGGTGGTGCGTGGGTCGCGACTGTCGGAAGCCCCGGCCGATCTGACCCTGTTCTATCAGTTGCTGGTGGGCTTTGTCGGGTTGCTGCTGATTGCGCTGGTCAGCGGCCAGATCGGCAGGGTTGCGTTCACACCGGTAGCCGTTGGCAGCGTGTTGTTCCAAGCGGTGGTGGTGTCCTTCATCAGTTACCTGACCTGGTTCTGGTTGCTGCGCAAGTACCTGGCCTCCAACCTGGCGGTGTTTTCCTTCATCACGCCGTTGTTCGGCGTGACCTTCGGCGTGCTGTTGCTGGGCGAGCCCTTGAGCCTGAACTTCGTGTTGGGCGCATTGATGGTCCTGGGCGGGGTCATCCTGGTCAGCGCCGAACCCTGGGTGCGTCAGCAGTTACGCAGATTCGTGGGCTGATGGAACGAACACGATCGGACTTCAGGAACTGGTGCAGGCCCTTGGCGTGCTGACCTGCGCGGCGCTGAGGCCGGTCAGCGCCAATACACCGGCCAACCCCAGCCCGCCTGCGGCGAGCATCAAGGCAGGCTGCAGCCCGCCCCAATAGTGAGTGCTCGCTGCTGCCAGCAAGGGGCCGCTGAGCTGCCCCAACGCGAAACAGGCGGTCAACAGGCCGGCATTCCGTTGGGTCGCATAGGGCGCCAACTCCCGCGAGCGCTGCATTACCAGCTGCATGCATGCCAGGAAGGGGGCGCCACACAGCAGCACGCCCAAGGCCAGGCCAAGACCGTCGCCCAGCAAGCACGCCAGCACACCCAGGCCCTGCAACCACAAAGTCGCGCTCAGCCAGGTGGATGTCCGGGTGGGGCGCCGCAGATTCACCAGCACCACGCCCAATGCTGCCGCCAGGCCGAACGCCGGCCAGAACAGATCGGCCGCCCAATGTCCCTGAAACTGATGGCTGGCCATTTGTGACAGAAAAGTCGCCGGCAGGATGTAGCCGATGCCATACAGGGCGTAGATCACGCCCAGCCGTCCGATCCCGGTGGTGGGTACAGCTGCGCTGTCGGTCATGTCCGAGGGCACCTTCGTGGCCTGCGGCTGCGGCAGCCAGGGCAATACGGCCAACAGCACGACCAGCGCCGCCACCGCATAGATCAGCCAAAGGGCGGCCGACCCCAGCCCCAGCAAGTGTGCGCCCAGGGCCAGCAGGCCGGTCAAGGCGATACCCACGCCTGGCCCGGCGAATACCAGGGCGCCGAGGCGAGGACGGCCGTATGCGGTGGCCACTTGCTGACTGAGACTGGTGATCATCACCAACACCCAGGCGCTGGCCACCCCTGTGCCGAAGCGCAGGAGCATATGACCCCAGAAGCCATCGGCAGCCCAGGAGGCGAGGGTCAGCAACACGCATAGCCAGAGGCCGGCATGCAGACGCAGGCGCACTTGGCCCGGCTGATGGGCGAACATGCTGTCGACCGCGCCGAGAAAATAGCCCAGGTAGTTGGCCGCTGCGACCAGGCCGCCTGCGGTCAGGTCGAGCTGACCTTCGGTGATCAGGCGTGGCAGTTGCGGGGTGAGGGCGAAGCGGCCGATGCCCATGGCCATCATCAAGGCCATGGCGCTGGCCAGCAGTTGCACGAAGGGTGACATGGCGGCGTCTCCTGCCAGACGAAAATGATGAGGGCAGGTTAGAGGGGATTGACTTTCAATAAAATTGAATAATGATGATCAAGTTATTCTGTTTTGGAGAATGCCATGGAGTTCAGCCAACTGCGCATCTTCCAGGCCGTGGCCGAGGAGGGGTCGGTCACGCGTGCTGCCGAGCGCTTGCATCGGGTGCCTTCGAACCTGTCGACGCGCCTGCGTCAGTTGGAAGAGCAACTGGGGGTGGAACTGTTCGTGCGCGAGCGCCAGCGTTTGCAGTTGTCTCCGGCAGGCAAGGTCCTGCTGGACTACGCCAATCGTCTGTCGACCCTGCGCGATGAGGCGGTCGCTGCGGTGCAGGGCGGTCAACCGGCAGGCGACTTCGTCCTCGGTACCATGTACAGCACCGCGGCGACGCATTTGCCGCCGTTGCTGGCGCGTTATCACCAAACCTACCCGGCGGTGAACCTGCAGGTGCAAGCCGCGCCCAGTGGTGAATTGTTGGAGGGGTTGCTGGCCCACCGGTTGGACGCAGCGCTGGTGGACGGCCCGCTGAGCCTGGCCGGGCTCGATGGCGTGCCGTTGTGCGAGGAGGTGCTGGTGCTGATCACCCGCCCGGAACATCCGCCGGTTCACAGCGCGCGGGACGTCGCGGGGCGTGCAGTGTTCGCGTTCCGGCAGGGCTGTTCCTACCGCATGCGCCTGGAAGCCTGGTACGCCCATGACCACACCCCCATGGGGCGGGTGATGGAGATCGAGTCATACCAGAGCATGCTGGCGTGCGTAATTGCCGGGGCAGGGGTGGCATTGATGGCCCAGTCCATGCTCGACACCCTACCTGGTCGCGACCAGGTGCAGGCGCACCGTTTGCAGGCGCCGTTCGATCATGCAGTCACCTGGCTGATGTGGCGCCAGGGCATGCTGGGGGCCAATCTGCAGGCGTGGATCGATGTGCAACAACGGGAAACAATTGACCGACGGTCGGCACGTGCCATTTCCGCTTGATCCGCGTCAAACTCGCCCCTATCTGTAGGATCAGAGGCATGCGCGATGTAGGACATCGGGCTATGATCTGTATGAAGCATCGAAGGACTGAATCGCCGTGAGGTTGACCCGTTAAGGGGGCATTTATGAACAATCGAATGTACAACTGGCTCCATGACCTTGCCGTCGCCCTGGGCTTGCTCCCACCTCCGCTGCAACCGGTGCCGATTCCTACCGACGAAGAGCAGCGCAAGCGCCAACCGCGTCGCCGCTGAAACGAAAAGGCCGCCGCATCTGACGATGCCGCGGCCTTTGCTTTTTCTTGCCTGGCGCCCGTCGGGGCGCCAAGCGTTCGCTTTACATCACGCCAGGTTGACGGTTGCCACCGGGCGGCGCGACAGCAGGCTGACCACCACGAAGCTCACCAGGCCGATCGCCAGGCTGTAGTAGATCGGCGAGTTGGCATCCAGACCGTCCTTGAACATGAAGAACAGTGCGGTGGCGAAGCCCAGCGCCATGCTGGTGATGGCGCCTGCGGTGGTGGCGCGCTTCCAGAAGATCGCCCCGATCAGCGGAATCAACATGCCGCCGACCAGCAGGTTGTAGGCCAGGGTCAAGGCGCTGATCACATCGTTCACCGCCAGGGCGATGCCCAGTACCACCAGACCGGTGAGGAGGGTGAACAGGCGGTTGACGCCCAGGCTCGATTGCTTGCCGCCACGCAGTTTAGGCAGCAGGTCTTCGGTCAGGGTGGTCGAGGCCGCCAACAGGCCTGCGCTGGCGGTGGACATCATCGCTGCGAGGGCAGCAGCCATCAGCAGGCCACGGACGCCTTCTGGCAGTTGGCCCTTGATCATTTCGGCGAAGGCATTGTTCGGGTTGGCCAGGTCAGGCAGCAACACGTGGGCAGCCATGCCGATCAGGGCGCAGGCCAGGCCGTACAGGACGCAGTAGATACCGGCGACAGTACCGGCGCGCTGGCAGACCTTTTCGTCACGGGCGGTGAACACACGTTGCCAGATGTCCTGGCCGATCAGGATGCCGAAGAAGTAGATCAGGAAGTAAGTGATGATGGTGTCCCAGCCGATGGTGGTCCAGCTGAAGCTGGCCGCCGGCAGCTTGGCTACCAGGGTGTCCCAGCCACCGGCCTTGTACAGGCAGATCGGCAGCAGAATGAACATCAGGCCCACGGTCTTGATGATGAACTGGACGATGTCGGTCAACGTCAGCGACCACATGCCGCCGATGGTCGAGTACACCACCACTACGCCACCGCCGAACAGCAGGGCCATCCAGAACGGTACATCCAGCAGCACTTGCAGCACGGTGCCCATGGCTAGGGTCGAAGTGACCGCGATCATCAAGGCATAGGCGAGCATGATCGCTGCGCTGGCCTGACGGGCCATCGGATTGTAGCGGCGCTCCAGAACCTGGGTGACGGTGAAGATCTTCAGGCGCAGCAGGGGTTTGGCGAGGAACAGGTTCAGGGCGATGATCCCCAGACCCAGGGCCGCACACAGCCAGAAGCCGGAAATGCCGTGGACGTAGCCCAGGCGAACGGTGCCGACAGTGGAAGCGCCGCCCAGCACGGTGGTGGCCATGGTGCCCATGTACAAGGTAGGGCCGAGGTTGCGCCCTGCCACCAGGTAGTCTTCATGGGTTTTCGCGCGTCGCATGCCATACCAGCCGAGGCCGAGCATGCCTGCGGCATAGATCAGTACAACGAAGATGTCCAAGGCCATTGGGGGTCTCCCGATTATCTTTATTATGGCGAGATCGACCGTCCGGGCGGTTCATGGCGCCCAGCGGTCTTGTCTTGTGTTGACGGGCCTCTATGGCCCTTCCTAATGGCTCCTGCCGCAGGTATTGCGTTCACGTCCTTCGTCGGTGCGGGCTGGCCCGGCGATCACGGTCGCGAGGACTGCATGGCCGGTCATGCCATCGTCATCGCAAGGCAGCCTGCGCCTACAAAGGTGTGTGACTACTCGCTCAGCGGCGTACCACGCCCGGCAGAACGCAGAGCATCTCGAACAGCAGGTTCGCGCCGAGCAGTGAGGTGTTACCGGTGGTGTCGTAGGGCGGCGAGACTTCGACCAGGTCGCAGCCGATCAGGTCCAGGCCGTGGCAGCCACGGATGATCTCCATCGCCTGGATGGTGGTCAGGCCACCGATTTCCGGGGTGCCGGTGCCAGGCGCCCAGGCTGGGTCGATGCCGTCGATGTCGAACGACAGGTACACCGGACCGCCACCGACCTTTTCACGTACTTCGGCCATCAGCGGCTCCAGCGACTTGTGCCAGCACTCTTCGGCCTGCACGACGCGGAAACCTTGGCGACGGCTCCAGTTGAAGTCATCGGCGGTATAGCCCTGGGCGCGCAGGCCGATCTGCACTACGCGGTCGCAGTCGAGCAGGCCTTCTTCCACGGCGCGGCGGAAGGTGGTGCCGTGGGCGATCTTCTCACCGAACATATGATCGTTGACGTCGGCGTGGGCGTCGATATGCACCAGGCCGATCTTGCCGTGCTTTTTGTGCAGCGCACGCAGGATCGGCAGCGTGATGGTGTGGTCGCCACCGAGGGTCAGGGGGATGATGTTGTGCTCGAGGATCTCGTCGTAGGCCTCTTCGATGATGCGCACGGCGTCGAGCAGGTTGAAGGTGTTGATCGCCACGTCACCGATGTCGGCGACCGACAGCGAATCGAACGGAGCGGCTCCGGTCGCCATGTTGTACGGACGGATCATCACCGACTCGGCGCGGATCTGACGCGGACCGAAACGAGTGCCCGAGCGCAGCGAAGTGCCGATGTCCAGCGGTACGCCAATGAACGCGGCGTCCAGGCCTTCGGCGCTTTGCAGGTGGGGGAGACGGAGCATGGTGGCGATGCCGCCGAAACGCGGCATTTCGTTGCCGCCCAGTGGTTGGTGGAGAATCTTTTCCACGGTGGGCCTCATCAGTCGGTCGATTGTTTTGTTTGTTCGAACCTGTGCCGCAGCGTGCCAGGCAGGCAAGGAGACGCCGGCGGGCAGGGACATTGGGAGCCAGTCTGCGCAAGGTAGTGGGCAGGAGGAATCGCTACAGACAAATACTTACTTCAGGATTTTCTAAACTATCCGTTCACAGCGGGTTAGACTCTGGTGATTTCCACCCTGCGGAACCGTTGCACCATGGCTTCTTCACTGCCCGACCTGAAACTGCTGCGTATCTTCGTCAGCGTGGTACGCCACCAGGGCTTCGCCAATGCCCAGCGCGAACTGAACCTCTCTACATCGGCCATCAGCACTTACATGAGCCAGTTGGAAAGCGCCTTGGGCATCGTCCTGTGTCACCGTGGCCGTGGCGGTTTCAGCCTGACCAGCAAAGGCGAGCTATTCCACCAGGAGACCTTGCGCCTGCTGGCCGAACTCGATGGCTTCGAGCAATACGCCGCGGCGCTCAAGGGCGAGCTGCGCGGTACCCTCAATCTCGGGGTGATCGACTCCACCGTGGGCGACCGCGCCCTGCCGCTGGCCGAGGCCATCGGGGCCTATAGCCAGGAGCATCCGGCGGTGCATCTGCACCTGTCGGTCTCCAGCCCCTATGAGTTGCAACTGGGGGTACAGGACAACCGCCTGGACCTGGCCATCGGCGCCTTCTCTTCGCGCATGAGCGGTCTGGTGTATCAGCCGTTGTACCGCGAGCAGCACTGGCTGTACTGCAGCAGCCGGCACCCGTTGTTCGGCGAGCGGCGGGTGCCGGAAGAAGTGATCACCCAACAACGCATGGTGGGGCGGGGCTACTGGAGCCAAGCGGAGCTGGCGCGCCACGGTTTCAAGCACAGCGCGGCGACGGTTGAGAGCATGGAGGCCCAGTTGATTCTCATCCTCTCCGGCGCCTATATCGGTTATCTGCCCGAACACTATGCCCAGGCCTGGGTCGACAAGGGAGACCTGCGCGTCCTGTCGCCTGCCACCTTTGGCTATCAGGCGCCGTTTTCGTTGATCATCCGCCGTGGGCGTAGCCGCGAGCCCTTGATCCAGACCTTCCGTGACCTGCTCAAGTCGCAACTGAATGTCAGTTAAAAAACGTCGCTTTTAGAACATTGCGTCAGGCTGTGTAAATTTCCTGGGAGGCATGCGACTGGAGTGATGGCGTTCTGCTAAATATCTATTTGCTTTGATGAAATTTCCCATCATCTAACAAAGCAAGGACTGCCCAGATGCGCATGAATTTGCCCGTCACAGAGCAAGAAAGAACCTTCCCGTCCGACCAGCGGCTCATTTCCACCACCGACCTGAACAGCCGCATTACCTATTGCAATGACGCGTTCGTGGCCATCAGCGGTTTTACCTACGACGAACTGGTGGGGCAGCCGCACAACCTGGTGCGGCACCCCGACATGCCACCGTCGGTGTTTGGCCACATGTGGGAAACCATCAAGCAGGGCAAACCTTGGATGGGGGTGGTCAAGAACCGCGCCAAGAACGGTGATTTCTATTGGGTCAGCGCCTACGTCACGGCCATCTATGAAAATGGCCGGATCAGCGGCTACGAGTCGGTACGTTCGGTCCCGACCCGTGACCAGATTCGCCGTGCCGAGGCGCTTTATGCGCGTTTGCGTGGCGGACGTTCGGCAGTGCCTTGGGCCGCACGCCTCGGGTCCGGGCTGCAACATGGCTTGCCGCTGATTGGCGCAGGTCTCGCGTCGGCCGCCGCTTATCTCTGGTTACCGCAGTACGCGGCGCTGGGCGTGCTGATGGCCAGCATGCTGGGGGCCTGGTACTGGATCGAACACCGGCAGAACCAAGCCATTCGCCGGACCTTGGCCGAGCACCCCAAGGCGTTCACCAGCCCGTTGGTGGCCCTGACCTACAGCGACAACCCTGGTCTGCAAGGGCAGTTGGACTTGGCCATCATCAGTGAAGAGGCTCGCCTGCAAACAGCCCTGACCCGTCTGGTGGATGCCGGCGTCGGGGTCAAGTCGCGGGCGGCGGAGTCGGCCGGTTTGTCCGATGCCCAGGCGCAGATGCTCGACCGCCAGCGCAGCGAGACCGACCAGTCGGCCACCGCGATCGCCCAGATGGCCGCAACCATCCAGCAAGTTACCCACAACGTGCAAAGCACCGCTCACGCCGCCAGCGATGCCGATCATCTGGCCCAGCAAGGCAGTGAGCTGGCGCAACAGAGCCTGAAGGCCATGGGCAGCATGAGCGATGCGGTCAACGACATCGGGCAGGCGGTCAATGCGCTGGCCGAACAGACCCAGTCGATCGGCAGCGTGGTGGATGTGATCACTTCCATTGCCGAGCAGACCAACCTGCTGGCGCTCAACGCAGCGATCGAGGCCGCGCGGGCGGGCGAGCAGGGGCGTGGGTTCGCGGTGGTGGCCGATGAAGTACGTTCCCTGGCCCAGCGCACCCGTGCTTCCACCGACGAAATCCATCACATCATCGCCTCGCTGCGTTCGGGCGCCGAGCGGGCGGTCACTACCGCCAACCGCGGCGAGCAGATTTCCCGAGACAGCGTGCACAGCGTCGAAGCGGTCCAGGAGGCGTTGTCCGGTATCGTCCAGGCGGTCAGCCGTATCACTGGCATGAGCCAGCAGATGGCAACGGCCTCGGAGCAGCAGAGCCATGTCGCCGAGGACATCAATCAGCAGATCGTGCGGATCGCCCACCTGTGCGACGAGAGCGCCGGGCAGGCCAAGCAGGGCGCGCAGATCAGCCAGGACCTCGAACGCATGGCCGAGTACCTGCACAGCCTGGCCGAACGATTCAATCGCTGAAAATTCACCTCTCCCACAGGGATGTGGGGCTTTTCCGAGCGGCTGTGGCACACTGCGCCGGGTAAGGAGAAGCCGATGTCCAGACCCCGCTGCGCACGCTGCCAGCGTCCGCTCGATCACTGCCTTTGCCCATTGATTCCCAGCCTCGACAGCAGGACCCGCGTGGTCCTGCTGCAGCATCCCAGCGAAGTGTCCCATGCTTTGAACACCGCACGCCTGGCCGCGCTTGGCCTGGTGAACGCCGAACTGCGGGTAGGCGAGGTATTCGATGACCTGCCGGCGCTGCTCGCCACACCCGGGTACCGGCCGGTGCTGTTGTTCCCAGGGGAGCAGGCGCAGGTGTTGTCGGCTTACGAAATCGCAGACGATACGCCGCTGTTGTTGATCGTGCCCGATGGCACTTGGCGCAAGGCACGCAAGCTGCTGTATCTCAATCCGCTGCTCGACGCGTTGCCACGGGTGACCCTGGGTCAGGTACCGCCCTCACGCTACCGGTTGCGCAAGGCGCCGGAGCCGGGCGCCTTGTCGACCATCGAGGCCGTGGTCGAAGCCTTGAATGCCCTGGAGGGGGCAGGGCGTTTCGATGCGCTGTGCCGGCCTTTCGATGCCTTGATCGAAGGGCAGATCAAGGCGATGGGGCGGGAGACGTTCGAGCGCAATCACGGCTAGGCGGCGATCAGATCTGTTCCAGCAACCACCCCCGGAACGCCCGCAGCGAGGGCAGCGCCTCGTTGCGCGGTGGATAGATCAGGTAATAGCTGCGCTGGCTGGCAAAGGCGCCCCCGGCGCTGACCAGCTCACCGCTGGCCAATTCTTCTTCCACCAGGATCCGCGGTACCAGGCCGATGCCGATTCCCGCCCGTACGGCCTGGATCAGATGCGATGTTAGCTCGAAGCTTGGCCCCAGGCGCATGCTGCGATGGGGCAGGCCGTGGTGGGAGAACCACTCGCCCCACGCATGCGGGTTGTTGGCGACGTTGAGCAGCACTTGTTCGCTGATGCGCGCAGGGTCCCAGCCTTGGACATCGTCCGCAGCCGTTGGCGGCAGGATGACCACCAGCTCTTCGGCATGCAGCCGATGGCAGATCAGTCCCGGCAGGTCATGGGTGGCGACACCGATGGCGGCGTCGATTTCGCTGGTGTCGAAGTTGATCGCTTCGATCCGTGAATGGATGTGCACCAGCATCCCGGGGTGCGCGGTATAGAACGCATGCAGGCGTGGCAGCAGCCATTTGGAGCCGAAGGTCGGCAAGGTGGCCAGGCGCAAGGTACCGACGCCCGACTGGTAAGCCAGGGCCTGCAAGGTGGCGCTGCGGATGCGCCCCAGGGCTTCGCTGAGCTCGCGCTGATACAGGCGGCCTACGTCGGTCAGCTGGACCTGGCGCCCTTCACGGCGAAACAGCGTCAAACCCAGCTGCTGCTCCAGCGCCTGCACCTGTCGGCTGACCGCGCTCTGGGTCAGGGACAGTTCGGCAGCAGCGCGGGTGTAGCTCTCATGTCGGGCGGCGGCCTCGAAGGCCAGCAGTAACGACATCGATGGGGTCAGGTGGCGGTAATTCATTCGCAAAACTCATCGATAGCGGCAGGAATATCCGTTTGCCCTTGGCTGGAAACTACAGGAACATTGGCGCATTCGTCATCCCTGCGCAGTCCATCCATGCCGGAGTGACAGTATTTCCGTGAATTTGCCTATATAGAGGCCATCCTTCGATGATCGCCCAGCTGTCGACCCGTGCGCCCGCCGCCCACTACCCAGAATTCCTCGAAGCGCTGCGCAACAGCGGCTTCCGTGGCCAGATCAGCGCCGACTACGGCACCCGTACCGTGCTTGCCACGGACAACTCCATCTACCAGCGCCTGCCCCAGGCGGCGGTGTTCCCGATGGACGCCGACGATGTCGCCCGGGTTGCCACATTGATGGCCGAGCCACGGTTCCGCCAGATCAAGCTGACCCCGCGTGGTGGCGGCACCGGCACCAACGGCCAGTCGCTCACCGACGGTATCGTTGTCGACCTGTCGCGGCACATGAACAAGATCCTTGAGATCAACGTCGAGGAGCGTTGGGTCCGGGTCCAGGCCGGCACCGTCAAGGACCAGCTCAACGCTGCGCTCAAACCCCATGGGCTGTTCTTCGCCCCGGAGCTGTCCACCTCCAACCGTGCCACCGTCGGTGGCATGATCAACACCGACGCCAGCGGCCAAGGCAGCTGCACCTACGGCAAGACCCGCGACCACGTGCTCGAACTGCACAGCATCCTGCTCGGCGGTGAGCGTCTGCACAGCCTGCCGATTGACGATGCCACGCTGGAGCAGGCCTGCGCTGCGCCCGGCCGGGTCGGTGAGGTGTACCGCATGGCCCGGGAGATCCAGCAAACCCAGGGCGAGCTGATCGAGAGCACTTTCCCCAAGCTAAACCGCTGCCTGACCGGATACGACCTGGCGCACCTGCGCGACGAACAGGGCCGTTTCAACCTCAACAGCGTGCTGTGCGGCGCTGAGGGCTCGCTGGGCTATGTGGTCGAGGCCAAGCTCAACGTGCTGCCGATTCCGAAGTACGCTGTGCTGGTGAACGTGCGCTATACCAGCTTCATGGATGCCCTGCGCGATGCCAACGCGCTGATGGCGCACAAGCCATTGTCGATCGAGACCGTCGATTCCAAGGTGCTGATGCTGGCGATGCAGGACATCGTCTGGCACAGCGTCGCTGAATACTTTCCGGCCGACCCCGAGCGTCCGACCCTGGGCATCAACCTGGTCGAGTTCTGCGGTGACGAGCCGGCCGAGGTCAACGCTCGGGTCGAGGCATTCATCGCTCACTTGAAAGCCGATACCAGCGTCGAGCGCCTGGGCCACACCTTGGCCGAAGGCGCCGAGGCGGTGACCAAGGTCTATACCATGCGCAAGCGCTCGGTGGGCTTGCTGGGCAATGTCGAGGGCGAGGTTCGCCCGCAGCCGTTCGTCGAAGACACTGCGGTACCGCCGGAGCGACTGGCCGATTACATCGCTGATTTCCGTGCATTGCTCGACAGCCATGGCCTGGCCTACGGCATGTTCGGTCACGTCGATGCCGGTGTGCTGCACGTGCGCCCAGCCCTGGACATGAAGGATCCGGCCCAGGCTGCGCTGGTCAAGCCGATCTCCGATGCCGTCGCCGCATTGACCCAACGCTATGGCGGCCTGTTGTGGGGCGAGCACGGCAAGGGCCTGCGCTCGGAATACGTGCCGGAATACTTCGGCGAGCTGTACCCGGCGCTACAACGCCTCAAGGGCGCTTTCGACCCGCATAACCAGCTCAACCCGGGCAAGATCTGCACCCCGCCGGACAGCAGCGAAGGCCTGACCCCGGTCGATGGCGTGACCCTGCGCGGCGACCTGGACCGCACCATCGACGAGCGTGTCTGGCAGAGCTTTGGCAGCGCGGTGCACTGTAACGGTAACGGCGCCTGCTACAACTACGACCCCAACGACGCCATGTGCCCCTCCTGGAAAGCCACCCGCGAGCGTCAGCATTCGCCCAAGGGCCGCGCTTCGCTGATTCGCGAATGGTTGCGCTTGCAGGGCGAGGCGGATATCGATGTGCTCGCTGCCGCACGTGGCAAGGTGTCCTGGCTCAAGGGTTTGCCGGCACGCCTGCGCAATGCCCGCGCCCGTCAGCAGGGGCAGGAGGATTTCTCCCACGAGGTCTATGACGCCATGGCCGGCTGCCTGGCCTGTAAATCCTGTGCCGGACAGTGCCCAATCAAAGTCAACGTGCCGGACTTCCGCTCGCGCTTCCTCGAGCTGTACCACGGCCGTTACCAGCGCCCGCTGCGCGACTACCTGATCGGTTCGCTGGAGTTCACCATCCCGTATCTGGCTCACGCGCCTGGCCTGTACAACGCCGTGATGGGCTCCAAATGGGTGAGCAAGCTATTGGCCGACAAGGTCGGCATGGTCGACAGCCCGTTGATCAGCCGCTTCAACTTCCAGTCGACCTTGACCCGCTGCCGCGTCGGTGTGGCGAGTGTGCCGGCTCTGCGCGAGCTGACCCCGGCCCAGCGCGAGCGCGCCATCGTGCTGGTTCAGGATGCCTTTACCCGTTACTTCGAGACGCCATTGCTGGCGGCCTTCATCGAGCTGGCGCATCGTCTGGGCCATCGGGTGTTCCTGGCGCCTTACAGCGCCAATGGCAAGCCGCTGCACGTGCAGGGCTTCTTGGGGGCCTTCGCCAAGGCGGCGATCCGCAATGCCACCCAGCTCAAGGCGCTGGCCGAATGCGGTGTACCGCTGGTAGGCCTGGACCCGGCCATGACCCTGGTGTATCGCCAGGAGTACCAGAAGGTCGATGGCTTGGACGGCTGTCCGAAGGTACTGTTGCCCCAGGAGTGGCTGATGGACGTGCTGCCGGAGCAGGCTGCCGTCGACGCTGGCAGCTTCCGCCTGATGGCCCACTGCACCGAGAAGACCAATGTGCCGGCCAGCACCCGGCAATGGGAACAGGTGTTCGCGCGTCTGGGCCTGAAGCTGGTCACTGAGGCTACCGGTTGCTGCGGCATGTCCGGCACCTATGGCCACGAGGCGCGCAACCAGCAGACCTCGCGGACCATCTTCGAGCAGTCCTGGGCCACCAAGCTGGACAAGGAGGGAGAGCCATTGGCCACGGGGTATTCGTGCCGCAGCCAGGTCAAGCGCATGACCGAGCGTCAAATGCGCCATCCACTGGAAGTGGTGTTGCAGTACGCGCAGCGTTAGTCGTTCTGGCCTCTTCGCAGGTAAACCCGCCCCCACAAGGATCATCGCCAACCCTTGTGGAAGCGGGCTTACCCGCGAAGAAGCGGATCATGCAGTGCAGGGCTCTCAGGTTTCGTCGGCGTGCTGGCGCGGGCGTCGTGCCTGGCGGTACAGATAGAGACTCAACACTAGCCCGCAAGCCGCCGCGCCGGCGGCGAACAGAAAGATCGAAGCAAAGCCGAAGCCCGACGCCACCGCGCCCACCAAGGGCCCGGTGATGCCCAGCGACAGATCGATGAATAGCGAATAGGCGCCCACCGCAGCCCCGCGGTTGGCAGCTGAGACTTGATTGACCGCCTCTACGCCCAGCGCCGGAAACACCAGCGAAAAACCGAAACCACTGAGGGCGGCGCCCGCCAGGGCCAGCTCCGCGCTGGTCGCCTGCCATAGCATCAACAGGCCAAGGGCTTCGACGGCCAGGCAGGCGATGGCCACGCGGAACCCGCCGATACGATTGATCAAGTGGCCGAACAACAAGCGGGCCCCGATGAAGCAGGCCCCGAACACGCTCAGGCACAGCGCTGCGTTGTTCCAGTCGCGGCTGGCGTAATAGAGCGTGATGAAGGTGGCAATGGTGCCGAAACCGATCGAGCCCAGGGCCAGCCCCGAGCCATGCGGGAATACCTTGCCCAAGACCCGTAGGAACGGTAGCCGCACGCCGGCGACGATCGGCGCGGCACGCTTGGGCCAGGCCAGCAACAGGCCGATGATCCCCAGCAGGATGATGCTCACGCCCATGCTCCACAGCCCCAGGCTTTCCACCATCAGCACTCCAAGCGGCGCACCAACCGCCAGGGCGCCGTAGCTGGCGATGCCGTTCCAGGAAATCACCTTGGCGGTGTGCTCGGCACCGACCCGGCCGATGCCCCAGCCGATGGCGCCTGAGCCGACCAGGCTTTCTGCACTGCCCAGCACCAGACGTCCAATGAGCAGGCACGCCAGGCTCAGCCAGGGCAGGTGGGGGAAGAAGCTGCTGGCCAGCATCAGCACGCCGCTCAGGCCGCAGCCGAGCAGGCCATACATCACGGCCTTCTTGCTGCCGAGATTGTCGATGATGCGCCCGGCATGGGGGCGGCTGAGCAGGGTGGCCAGGTACTGCACGCTGATCACCAACCCCGCAACAATTGCGCTGAAACCCAGGTCGTTGTGCACATAACTCGGCAGCACGGCCAAGGGAATGCCGATGTTCAGGTAGCCGATAAAGGTGAAAAGGACGATGGAGACGACTTGCAGGGTGACCGCAAGGGGACGCGGTGAGTCGGGCATGGAGGTCTTTGGCGGGTAGAGGGTTCTGGACGGTGTGAAAACGCGATGACGGGCAAGTTCCCGCGAGTCAGCCGTTTTCACACAGTCTGGGGGATGCGCGATTTATTCCTGGTCAGCGCTGGATTGATCGTCGCCATCCTGTTCGACGGCAGGCGTCGGTTCGGTGTGGGCGGCAACGGTTTGCTCTTCGGGGTTCAGGCTTGGGAAGGGAAGATTCGGGATTTCATGCATCTCGTCGTTCCTCGCAAGTGTGAGTGAAAAGACTGCGCCAGGCGCGTGTGTGGCTTCGAAAAGCTGGGGCAGGATACAGGAGTCCGGATGACAGTTTGAGTTTTTTCCGCCCTGCGGCGCGGTTTTGCGGGCGGCTATCGGACAATCGGGGAAGCTTTTTCGCGGGGGTAAGCCCGCTCCGGCAAAGGCCTCGTGCAAGCCTTGGCAGAGCGGTTTACCCGCGAATAGGCACTTACCGGCAGACGTCGGCGATGGCCGCTGCCAGTTGCTCCAGTCGCTGCGCATCGGCCCCGGCGATATTCGCCCGACCTGTGCCGACCATGTACACACTGTGCTTTTCACGCAGCAGGCGGACCTGCTCCGGGTTCAGCCCTGTGTAGGAGAACATCCCGCGTTGCGCGGCGATGTGGGCGAAGCGCTCGGCCAGACCATGGGGGGCCAAGGCCTTGACCAGTCCCTCGCGCAGTTCGGCGATGCGCTGGCGCATGGCGTTGACCTCTTCGATCCAGAGCGCCTTGAGGGCCGGATCGCCGAGGATCTGTGCGACCACCGCGGCGCCATGATCCGGTGGTGTGGACCACAGGTTGCGGGCCAGCAGCGCCAGTTGGCTACGTACATCCAGGAGCTTTTCGGCGTCATGGCTGCAGACCAGCAGTGCGCCGGTCCGGTCGCGGTACAAGCCAAAGGTTTTCGAGCAGCTACTGGTGATCAGCAGTTCCGGCAGTTGCGCAGCGAACAGGCGAACCGCCCAGGCGTCTTCTTCCAGACCATCACCGAAACCTTGGTAGGCAAAGTCGATCAGCGGCAGCAGGTTGCGCTTGCGCACGACTTCGAGCACGGCGCGCCAATCGTCCTGGCTCAGGTCGAAACCGGTGGGGTTGTGGCAGCAGGCGTGCAGCAGCACGACGTCGCCTTCCGGAGCCTGTTCCAAAGCGGCCAGCATGCCGGCGACATCCAGGCGGTTGTCCGCACCCACGTAGGGATAATGGGACACCTTAAGCTTGGCGCCAGCAAAAATGGTCTCGTGGATCGGCCAGGTGGGGTCGCTGAGCCAGATGCCACGCCCCGGCAGGCAATGGGCGATGAACTCCGCCGCCAGGCGCAGGGCGCCGGTGCCGCCAGGGGTCTGGGTGGCGCCGGCACGGTGGCTGTCGAGCAGCGGCGAGGCGCTGCCCAAGACCAGTTCGCTGACCAGGCGGCCGAACTCAGCATCGCCATGGCCGCCCACGTAGCTCTTGGTGGCTTGATGCTCCACCAGGCGCTGCTCGGCCTGCTTGACCGCCGCGGGAATCGGGGTCATGCCCTGGGCGTCCTTGAACACGCCCACGCCCAGGTCGAACTTGGCCGGGTTGGTGTCGCGGGCGTAGGCTTCCATCAGCCCGAGGATCGGGTCGCCTGGGACCCGGCCAATGGCCGCGAAATGCATCACTTGCGCCCTTCGGCGGTCTTGGCGACTTCGTCGGTGCGGGCGCACATGATGAAGTCGTTGCGGTGCAGGCCTTTGATCGAGTGGCTCCACCAGGTAACGGTGACCTTGCCCCACTCGGTCAGCAGACCAGGGTGGTGGCCTTCGGCTTCGGCGATTTCACCGATGGCGTTGGTAAAGGCCAGGGCATGCTTGAAGTTCTTAAACAGGAAGACACGCTCCAGCTCCATGTGGCCGTCACGCACTTCAATGTTCCAGTCCGGGATCTCACGGATCAGTTCGGCCAGTTCTTCGTCGGTGACTTTAGGGGCGTCGGCGCGGCAGGCTTCGCAATGGGCTTGGTTCAAGGCATTCATGGGTGTTTTTCCGATTTGAGTTGTTATCGACAAGGCAGCTCAGGCAGCCGCCTTGGGTGGAAACTTCGGCGCGTGCAGGCCCAGTTTCATGGCCTGGTGGACCATGCCCATGATGTCTTCGTGGGCCAGGTCGAACAAACGCTTGAGGTTAGGCAGGACAAAGTACAGAGGCTGCAGGATATCGATGCGATAGGGCGTACGCATGGCTTCGATCGGATCGAACGCCTGGTGCTCTGGCTCGTCGGACAGGCTGTAGACGGTTTCCTTGGGCGAGGAGAGGATGCCGCCGCCGTAGATCTTGCGACCTTGGGCAGTCTCCATCAGGCCGAACTCGATGGTCATCCAGTACAGGCGGGCCAGGTAGACGCGTTCTTCCTTGGTCGCCGCCAGGCCCAGCTTGCCGTAGGTGTGGGTGAACTCGGCGAACCAGGGGTTGGTCAGCAGCGGGCAATGGCCGAAGATCTCATGGAAGATGTCCGGTTCCTGCAGGTAGTCCAGCTCTTCGGGGGTACGGATGAACGTGGCCACCGGGAAGCGTTTGCTGGCCAGCAGCTCGAAGAAGGTCTGGAAAGGGATCAACGCAGGGACGCGGGCGACTTGCCAGCCGGTGGTGGCGCCCAGGACCTTGTTGATTTCGCCCAGTTGCGGGATGCGGTCGTAGGGCAGCTTGAGCTGCTCGATGCCGTCGAGGTATTCCTGGCAGGCGCGGCCTTCGATCACTTTCATCTGTCGGGTGATCAGGGTGTTCCACACCGCGTGTTCCTGTTGCGGGTAGTCGATAAAACCATGCGCATCGGGCTCGCGTGCCACGTATTGCGTCTGTTTCATGTGGCTCTCCTGGTGAGGGCTTTCTTGTTATGTGCAGGACATGCCTTAAGGAATATCCCCTTGCCTGAGCCTTTGCACGGGGTATGGCGCGTGGGTGGGCCGAATCGCTACGTAGTTTCTGTAACGTTAATTTTACAAAAAGGCCGGGATGCCGGAAAATCACAGGCATCGAGCTGGCCTTAGCTGGGTTTTTGTCAGCTTATCTTTACGACTTTTCCACGCGTCGCTGAAATTTCTGCGCGCCTCGGGGCTTTTCCATGCGTATCAAAGTGCATTGTCAGAACCGCATCGGCATCCTGCGGGACATCCTCAACCTGTTGGTGGAATACGGCATCAACGTGTTGCGTGGGGAGGTTGGCGGCGATCACGGCAATGCCATCTACCTGCACTGCCCGAACCTGATCAACCTGCAGTTCCAGGCGCTGCGGCCCAAGTTCGAGTCGATCGCCGGTGTGTTCGGGGTCAAACGCGTAGGCTTGATGCCCAGCGAACGCCGGCACATGGAACTCAACGCCTTGCTCGGTGCGCTGGATTTCCCGGTATTGTCGGTCGACATGGGCGGCAGCATCGTCGCGGCCAACCGCAGCGCCGCCCAGTTGCTGGGGGTGCGGGTCGACGAAGTGCCGGGGCTTCCGCTGGCGCGCTATGTCGAGGACTTTGACCTGCCGGAACTGGTACGGGCCAACAAGTCGCGGATCAACGGCTTGCGCGTCAAGGTCAAGGGCGATGTGTTTCTTGCCGATATCGCGCCGCTGCAATCGGAGCACGACGACAGCGAGGCGCTGGCGGGTGCGGTGCTGACGCTACACCGGGCAGATCGTATCGGTGAGCGTATCTACAACGTGCGCAAGCAGGAGCTGCGCGGCTTCGACAGTATTTTCCAGAGCTCTCGGGTGATGGCTGCGGTGGTGCGCGAGGCGCGGCGCATGGCGCCTCTGGATGCACCGCTGCTGATCGAAGGCGAAACGGGTACCGGCAAGGAGCTGTTGGCGCGTGCCTGTCACCTGGCCAGCCCACGCGGCCAGGCGCCGCTGATGGCACTCAACTGCGCGGGCCTTCCGGAATCGATGGCTGAGACTGAGCTGTTCGGCTATGGCCCGGGGGCTTTCGAAGGCGCCCGGGCCGAAGGCAAGCTGGGCCTGCTGGAGCTGACCGCCGGTGGCACGTTGTTTCTCGACGGTGTGGGAGAGATGAGCCCGCGCCTGCAGGTCAAGCTGCTGCGGTTCCTGCAGGATGGCTGCTTCCGCCGGGTGGGCAGTGACGAGGAGGTGTATCTCGATGTGCGGGTCATTTGCGCCACCCAGGTCGATCTCTCCGAGTTGTGCGCCCGGGGCGAGTTCCGCCAGGACCTGTATCACCGCCTCAATGTGTTGTCGCTGCATATCCCGCCGCTGCGCGAGTGCATGGACGGGCTGGACGGGCTGGTGCAGCATTTTCTCGACCAGGCCAGTCGGCAGATTGGTTGCCCGATGCCGCGTCTGGCGCCAGCGGCAATGGACAAGCTCAGCCAGTACCACTGGCCAGGCAATGTGCGCCAGTTGGAGAACGTGCTGTTCCAGGCGGTGTCGTTGTGCGAGGGCGGGGTAGTGAAGGGCGAGCATATTCGCCTGCCGGACTATGGGGCGCGGCAACCATTGGGTGAGTTTTCGCTGGAAGGGGATCTTGCGCAAATTGTCGGACGATTTGAAAAGGCCGTGCTGGAATCCTTGATGACGGAATATTCCAGTAGTCGAGCGCTGGGCAAACGTCTGGGTGTTTCACATACGACAATAGCCAATAAGTTGCGCGATTACTCGCTCAACAAATCGGCGGAATGAAGTAAGAGATATGAATTACTCGGATATTGAGTAAACACAACTTTTGGCGCTGCGCCTCGGGATGTTCGAGGCGCAGCGGGCGTTACTGCCAATGTCAGCCGTTGGAGCAGCCGTTGCCCATCACGCGGTATTCGAGGATGTGCTTCTGTCCCTGGGAATCCTCATACGTCATGCGGGCTGGAACCACTTCACAGACGTTCGGGACTTCGCTCATGGAGAGCACCCGGGCGATGTCCAGATGCTGCGAGTAACTGTACTGCTCAACCGGAATCTGCTCGACATCCTTTGCAACTTCGTCGGCCATCGCCGCGCTGCAAAGACCGCCAAGTACCAATGCCAGTAACGCTTTCATTTTCAATTTACCTATTTTAGGTCGTGAGGGGGCACGCGGCGCTTTTGGCGCCGCGAGTACAGCCAGGTCTTAACTATCGGATCAAGATAGGGATCAACTTGCCTTCGTGGGGGCTGTTACTTGAGTTAATCGCCTTGCCGTTGTTGGCGAGATGAATTTTATGGCGGGGCAGTGCACTGAAACAGATGGACTTTTGATAAAGTTTTTTTGCCTTTTGACAGAATCTGTAACAATCCCCAGGATCGGCTCCTCGTTTTTTTTCTTCACCGCCCTGTGAGTGCTGGGTTAGAGCGGTTGTGTAAGTTTTTGTAGGGAATTCAGCGTTTCGCTACTACCAACGTCGAATGGCTTTTCGCGCTCTGGTACAGTTACAAACGATTCCATACAAAAACAACTATTACACCGAGGTAAAACAGATGAGTGCGGCTCCCCTGTATCCCGTTCGTCCCGAGGTTGCGGCCAATACCCTGACCGACGAGGCCACCTACAAGGCCATGTACCAGCAGTCGGTGATCAACCCGGACGGCTTCTGGCGCGAGCAGGCCCAGCGCCTGGACTGGATCAAGCCCTTCACCAAGGTCAAGCAGACCTCCTTCGACGATCACCATGTCGACATCAAGTGGTTCGCTGATGGCACTCTGAACGTTTCCTACAACTGCCTCGACCGTCATCTGGCCGAGCGTGGCGATCAGGTCGCCATCATATGGGAAGGCGACGACCCGGCTGACAGCCGTAACATCACCTATCGCGAGTTGCACGAGCAGGTCTGCAAGTTCGCCAACGCCCTGCGTGGCCAGGACGTGCACCGCGGTGACGTGGTGACTATCTATATGCCGATGATCCCTGAGGCCGTGGTGGCCATGCTGGCCTGCGCACGCATCGGCGCGATCCACTCGGTGGTGTTCGGTGGCTTCTCGCCCGAGGCGTTGGCTGGGCGCATCATCGACTGCCGCTCGAAGGTCGTCATCACCGCCGACGAAGGTGTGCGCGGTGGTCGTCGTACCCCGCTTAAGGCCAATGTCGACCTGGCCCTGACTAACCCTGAAACCAGCAGCGTGCAGAAGATCATCGTGTGCAAGCGCACTGGCGGTGACATTGCCTGGCACCAGCACCGTGACATCTGGTACGAGGACTTGATGAAGGTCGCCTCCAGCCACTGCGCGCCGAAGGAAATGGGTGCCGAGGAGCCGCTGTTCATCCTTTATACCTCCGGCTCGACCGGCAAGCCCAAGGGTGTGCTGCACACCACCGGTGGCTACCTGGTGTACGCCGCACTGACCCACGAGCGGGTGTTCGACTACCGTCCGGGCGAAGTCTACTGGTGCACCGCCGACGTGGGTTGGGTCACCGGTCACAGCTATATCGTCTACGGCCCTCTGGCCAACGGCGCGACCACGCTGTTGTTCGAAGGCGTGCCGAACTACCCGGACATCACCCGCGTGTCGAAGATCATCGACAAGCACAAGGTCAACATTCTCTACACCGCACCGACCGCCATTCGCGCCATGATGGCCGAAGGGCAGGCCGCAGTGGCCGGTGCCGACGGCTCCAGCCTGCGCCTGCTGGGTTCGGTGGGCGAGCCGATCAACCCTGAAGCCTGGAACTGGTACTACCAGACTGTGGGCAAGGAGCGTTGCCCGATCGTCGACACTTGGTGGCAAACCGAGACGGGCGGCATCCTGATCAGCCCGCTGCCAGGCGCCACGGGCCTGAAGCCTGGCTCGGCGACCCGTCCGTTCTTCGGCGTAGTGCCGGCGTTGGTGGACAACCTGGGCAATCTGATCGAGGGCGCTGCCGAGGGTAACCTGGTGATCCTCGACTCCTGGCCGGGCCAGTCGCGTTCGTTGTACGGCGACCACGACCGCTTCGTCGATACCTACTTCAAGACCTTCCGCGGCATGTATTTCACCGGTGACGGTGCCCGCCGTGACGAGGATGGCTACTACTGGATCACCGGCCGGGTCGATGACGTGCTCAACGTCTCCGGTCACCGCATGGGCACGGCCGAGATCGAAAGCGCCATGGTGGCGCATGCCAAGGTCGCCGAAGCTGCGGTGGTGGGCGTGCCGCACGACATCAAGGGGCAGGGCATCTATGTGTACGTGACGCTCAATGCTGGCGAGCAACCGAGCGAGGCGCTGCGTCTGGAGCTTAAGAACTGGGTGCGCAAGGAGATCGGCCCGATCGCTTCGCCGGACGTGATCCAGTGGGCGCCGGGGCTGCCCAAGACTCGCTCGGGCAAGATCATGCGGCGCATCCTGCGCAAGATCGCCACGGGTGAATACGATGCGTTGGGGGACATCTCGACGCTGGCCGACCCTGGGGTGGTGCAGCATCTGATCGACACCCACAAGTCGATGGCGTTGGCGTCGGCGTGATGGTTGTGGGGCGC
The DNA here is from genome assembly GCF_040822035.1 of Pseudomonas guariconensis. Taxonomy (NCBI): domain Bacteria; kingdom Pseudomonadati; phylum Pseudomonadota; class Gammaproteobacteria; order Pseudomonadales; family Pseudomonadaceae; genus Pseudomonas; species Pseudomonas guariconensis. The sequence goes on from NZ_CP162012.1 coordinate 1,508,308, forward strand.
TTCGCGCCCCTTTCGCTCGCGTTTTTCGAAACAACGAAACCCCGCTCGGACAACCGGCGGGGTTTTTGCTTTACTGGAGGGATGTTACCCGACATTCATCGGTAACCTTTCCTGTCACCGGATTCGCACAAAAGCGGGGCGAGTCGAAACAGTTAGATACCTTTGTGGTGCTGCGCGCGGGCTTTTCTTGCAAGCTGGCACGCTGGACTTGCCGGAGTACAAGGCTTTGCCAATAATAGGCCCGCTTATTGCTTGGCTTATAGGTTATTTTTCTTTTGCTCTTGCATATTGCGCGGGAGCTGTCAATATCGCCCGCCGCGGTTCAAGGCGCTTCTGTAAGTAGTTGTCGCTTTGAAGAAATATCGGCCACCGGGCTGTCGTTAAAATGCCACTCACTCGCTCGTGGTCTGCGACCTTGGTCGATACCCCCGCGGCTCGCGTTGTACCCATTCGCATGTCGGGCAGTCGTTACACCTGCCTTGTATTGCCCTGTACCGATGGAGTTACCTGATGAAGAAGCTCGCACTGCTTGGCGCCCTGGCGCTGTCCGTGTTGTCCCTGGTATCGCAGGCCGATGAGAAACCGTTGAAGATCGGTATCGAGGCTGCCTACCCACCCTTCGCCTTCAAGCAACCCGACGGCAGCATCGCCGGTTTCGACTACGACATCGGCAACGCCCTGTGCGAAGAGATGAAAGCCAAGTGCACCTGGGTCGAGCAAGAGTTCGACGGCCTGATCCCGGCGCTGAAAGTGCGCAAGATCGACGCCATTCTCTCGTCCATGTCCATCACCGAAGACCGCAAGAAGTCGGTCGACTTCACCAAGCGCTACTACCTGACCCCGGCTCGCCTGGTCATGAAGGATGGCACTCAGGTCAGCGAAGACCTGCATGAACTCAGCGGCAAGAAGATCGGCGTGCAGCGCGGTTCGATCCATGACCGCTTCGCCAAGGAAGTCCTGGCGCCCAAAGGGGCCACCGTCGTGCCTTACGGCACTCAGAACGAAATCTATCTCGACGTCGCAGCCGGTCGCCTGGACGGCACCGTTGCCGACGCCACCCTGCTCGAGGACGGCTTCCTCAAGACTGACGCCGGCAAGGGCTTTGCCTTCGTCGGTCCATCGTTCACCGACGTGAAGTACTTCGGTGACGGCGTCGGCATCGCCGTGCGCAAGGGCGACAACGCCAATCGTGAGCGCATCAATGCCGCGATCGACGCGATCCGCAAGAACGGTAAGTACAAGGCCATCGAAGCCAAGTACTTCAACTTCGACATCTATGGGCCTGAAGCTCAGTAAGACGTCGGGTTTCACCTGTGCAATGGTGCAAACAGCAGAGGCTCTGAGGTTTGCACCATTTTTCATTCCAAGTCCCGAGGAATCCCAATCATGTTGAAAGGCTACGGGGCAGTCATCCTCGATGGGGCATGGCTGACGCTGCAGCTCGCCCTGTCGTCGATGGCCCTGGCTATCGTGCTTGGCCTGATCGGCGTGGCGCTGCGTTTGTCGCCAGTACGCTGGTTGGCCTGGCTGGGTGATATGTACGCCACGGTGATCCGTGGCATTCCAGATCTGGTGCTGATCCTGCTGATCTTTTATGGCGGTCAGGATCTGATCAACCGCATTGCGCCGCTGGTCGGCTATGAAGACTACATTGACCTCAATCCGTTAGTGGCCGGTGTGGGCACCTTGGGCTTCATTTTCGGTGCGTACCTTTCCGAAACATTCCGCGGTGCCTTCCTGGGTATACCCAAAGGGCAGGCCGAGGCGGGCATGGCCTATGGCATGAGCGGCATGCAGGTTTTCTTCCGCATCATGGTGCCGCAAATGATCCGTCTGGCGATCCCGGGCTTCACCAACAACTGGTTGGTGCTGACCAAGGCCACGGCGCTGATCTCGGTGGTCGGCCTGCAGGACATGATGTTCAAGGCCAAGCAGGCGGCCGACGCCACACGCGAGCCTTTTACCTTCTTCCTGGCAGTAGCGGCACTGTACCTGGTGCTCACCAGCATCTCGCTGCTGGCCCTGAAGTACCTCGAGCGACGCTATTCGGTGGGCGTAAAGGTGGCTGAACTATGATCTTCGACTACAACGTCATCTGGGAGGCCATGCCCCTTTACCTGGGCGGCCTGCTGACCACCTTGAAGCTGCTGGCGCTGTCGCTGTTCTTCGGCTTGCTGACGGCCATTCCCCTGGGCCTGATGCGTGTCTCCAAGCAGCCGCTGGTGAGCCTGGTCGCCTGGCTCTATACCTATGTGATCCGTGGCACGCCGATGCTCGTGCAGCTGTTCCTGATCTACTACGGTCTGGCGCAGTTCGAAGCCGTGCGCGAAAGCTTCCTCTGGCCCTGGCTGTCGAGCGCGACCTTCTGCGCGTGCCTGGCCTTTGCGATCAATACCAGCGCCTACACGGCCGAGATCATCGCCGGCAGTCTGCGGGCCACCCCGCACGGTGAGATCGAAGCGGCCAAGGCCATGGGCATGTCGCGCATGATGATGTACCGCCGCATCCTGCTGCCGTCGGCCTTGCGCCGGGCGCTGCCGCAGTACAGCAACGAGGTGATCATGATGCTGCAGACCACCAGTCTGGCCTCGATCGTCACCCTGATCGACATCACGGGCGCGGCACGTACCGTCAATGCCCAGTACTACCTGCCTTTCGAGGCCTACATCACGGCGGGCGTGTTCTACCTGTGCCTGACCTTCATTCTGGTGCGCCTGTTCAAGATGGCCGAACGCCGCTGGCTCAGCTACCTGGCGCCACGCAAGCACTGATCGCTCTGTGAGAACCGACAGCATGTACAAACTTCAAGTCCAAGACCTGCATAAGCGCTACGGCAGCCACGAAGTGCTCAAGGGCATTTCGCTCGAAGCCAAGGCGGGCGACGTGATCAGCATCATCGGCTCCAGTGGTTCGGGCAAGTCGACCTTCCTGCGCTGCATCAACCTGCTCGAGCAGCCGCACGCCGGGAAGATCCTGCTCAACAATGAAGAGCTCAAGCTGGTCCCCGGCAAGGATGGCGCCCTCAAGGCCGCCGACCCCAAACAGTTGCAGCGCATGCGTTCGCGCCTGTCGATGGTGTTCCAGCACTTCAACCTCTGGTCGCACATGACGGCGCTGGAGAACGTGATCGAGGCTCCTGTGCATGTGCTGGGCGTGAGCCGCAAGCAAGCGCTGGAAAAAGCCGAGCACTACTTGAACAAGGTGGGCGTGGCCCATCGCAAGGATGCCTTCCCCGGGCACATGTCCGGTGGTGAGCAGCAGCGGGTCGCGATCGCCCGGGCCTTGGCCATGGAGCCTGAGGTGATGCTGTTCGACGAGCCGACCTCGGCCCTTGACCCGGAGCTGGTGGGCGATGTGCTCAAGGTCATGCAATCGCTGGCTCAGGAAGGCCGCACCATGGTCGTGGTGACTCACGAAATGGGCTTCGCCCGTGAGGTGTCCAACCAATTGGTGTTCCTGCACAAGGGGTTGGTGGAAGAGCGCGGCAACCCGCGTGAAGTGCTGGTCAATCCGCAGTCGGAGCGACTCAAGCAGTTTCTTTCCGGCAGCCTGAAGTAAAGGCTGCACCTTGCACCAGAATAGGGCATGCTGCGCAGCGAAGCGCAGCCTGACCCGGCGCCACAGACACGAACGATCCCAGGTTTCGGACCACGCCCTATGACCACCCAGCGAATCGGATTTCTCATCTGGCCCAGTACCCGGCCGCTGACCCTGGCGCTGGCCGAGGAAGTGCTGCAGGTCGCCCAGCGGGTGCATCCGGATGTGTCTTACGAGTTGGTGTTTCTCCAGGCTGAAGTAGCGCCCGACGGGGCCTGGCGCTTGCCGGGCGAGCCTTGGAGCGGTCGTCTGGAGGGCTGTCAGAAGCTCTTTCTTCTGGCGGATGAGCCGCCAGTGGCGGTGGGCTCGGCCCTGTCGTCCGCGCTCAAGCAATTGGCGCGCAGCGGTTGCCTGATCGGTGGTCTGTCGGCCGGTGTGTACCCGCTGGCGGCGCTGGGTCTGCTCGATGGTTATCGCGCCGCAGTGCACTGGCGTTGGCAGGATGACTTTGCCGAGCGCTTTCCCAAGGTCATCGCCACCAGTCACCTATTCGACTGGGACCGTGATCGCCTGACCGCATGCGGTGGCATGGCTGTCACCGACCTGCTGCTGGCGGTGCTGGCGCGTGATCACGGCGCCGAGCTTGCCGGAGCGGTGTCTGAGGAGCTGGTGGTCGAGCGCATCCGTGAAGGAGGCGAGCGCCAGCGTATTCCGCTGCAGAATCGGCTCGGCTCCAGCCATCCGAAGCTCACCCAGGCGGTGCTGCTGATGGAGGCCAACATCGAAGAGCCGCTGACCACCGACGAAATCGCCCAGCACGTGTGCGTGTCCCGTCGGCAACTCGAGCGAATCTTCAAGCAGTACCTCAATCGCGTACCCAGCCAGTATTACTTGGAGCTGCGCCTGAACAAGGCGCGGCAGATGCTGATGCAGACCAGCAAGTCGATCATCCAGATCGGGTTGTCGTGCGGGTTTTCCTCCGGGCCGCATTTCTCCAGTGCCTACCGCAACTTCTTTGGGGCCACCCCGCGCGAAGACCGCAATCAGCGGCGCAGCGCCAGCCCGTTCGAGCTCAGTTCGGCGCCTGCCGAAAAGGGCTGAGTCTGATCGTTCGAGTCGGCCTTTTTCGCAGGTGAACCTGCGCCTGCAGGTCCCCGTCGGCGTTGGTGCCCGGCGTGGCCTGTCGGGCGGGCTCACCTGCGAAAAGGCCACCGCTCTTCTTATGTGAACACCCGTTCACCCATCCCTTTCTCTCCCGTACACTGCGCGATTGCGACAGTGTTTGTCGCATTGCCGAAAACCTGCCTGAAACAGGGTTTTGCGCTGTAACAAGTTGTCGCCTGGCAGCAAGGACAGGCGCCGATCAGTCCTTACAATCCCCCCATCGCTCGCCACTTCCAGGCCAGCGTTCCTCTTCAGGAGACTCAGATGTCCGTTGAGCAAGCCCCGGTGCAACGTGCCGATTTCGACCAGGTCATGGTTCCCAACTATTCTCCGGCGGCCTTCATTCCTGTGCGAGGCGAGGGCTCCCGAGTCTGGGACCAGTCGGGTCGCGAACTGATCGACTTCGCCGGTGGTATCGCCGTGAACGCCTTGGGTCACTGCCATCCGGCGCTGGTCAAGGCCCTCACCGAGCAGGCCAATACCCTGTGGCATGTGTCCAACGTCTTCACCAACGAGCCGGCCCTGCGCCTGGCCCACAAGCTGGTGGACGCGACCTTCGCCGAGCGTGCCTTCTTCTGCAACTCTGGCGCCGAGTCCAACGAGGCCGCTTTCAAGCTGGCCCGTCGCGTGGCCCATGACCGCTTCGGCCCGGAGAAGCACGAGATCATCGCCACCGTGAACAGCTTCCACGGTCGCACCCTGTTCACCGTCAGTGTCGGTGGCCAGCCCAAGTACTCCGATGGCTTCGGTCCGAAGATCACCGGTATCAGCCATGTGCCATACAACGACCTCGAAGCGCTGAAAGCCCAGATTTCCGACAAGACGTGCGCTGTGGTGATCGAGCCGATCCAGGGCGAGAGTGGTGTGGTTCCGGCTGACAAGGCCTACCTGGAAGGCGCGCGCAAGCTGTGCGACGAATACAACGCGCTGCTGATCTTCGACGAAGTGCAGACCGGCGTGGGCCGTACCGGCTCGCTGTATGCCTACCAGCACTATGGCGTGACCCCGGATATCCTCACCAGCGCCAAGAGCCTGGGCGGCGGCTTCCCGATTGGCGCCATGCTGACCACCACCGACCTTGCCAAGCACCTGGCCGTCGGCACCCACGGCACCACCTATGGCGGTAACCCGCTGGCCTGCGCCGTGGCCTGCGCCGTGCTCGACGTGGTCAACACGCCTGAGACGCTGGCCGGCATCAAGGCCAAGCACGAGCGCTTCAAGTCTCGCCTGGAGAAGATCGGCCAGCAGTCCGGCCTGTTCACCCAGGTGCGTGGCGTCGGCCTGCTGATCGGTTGCGTGCTCAGCGATGCCTGGAAAGGCAAGGCCAAGGACATCCTCAATGCCGCCGAGAAAGAAGGCGTGATGGTCCTGCAAGCCGGCCCGGACGTGGTGCGCTTCGCCCCGAGCTTGGTGGTGGAAGATGCTGACATCGACGAAGGTCTGGCGCGCTTCGAGCGTGCTGTGGCCAAGCTGACCCAGGGCTGATAGCCCGCGGTCACCTTCGCCGGCCCTGACTGCGGTCGGGGCTGGCGATACCCGAATTTCTGCGCGGGCGCCCGCTTTCCAACGAAGTAGCGCGCCCGTTGTTTTTCCGTGCCGATGCGTCGGCCTGTTTTCCCAAAGGAGTGACACCATGCTGGTGATGCGCCCCGCGCAAATGGCGGATCTGAACGAAGTGCAGCGCATGGCTGCCGACAGCCCCATTGGTGTCACCTCGCTGCCCGACGACGCCGGTCGCCTGGGCGACAAGATCGCCGCCTCGGAAACGTCGTTTGCCGCCGAAGTGAGCTTCAACGGCGAAGAAAGCTACTTCTTCGTCCTTGAGGACAACGAAACCGGCAAGCTCGTCGGTTGCTCGGCGATCGTCGCCTCGGCGGGCTACTCCGAGCCGTTCTACAGTTTTCGTAACGAGACCTTCGTGCACGCCTCGCGCGAGCTGAAGATCCACAACAAGATCCACGTCCTGTCGTTGTGCCACGACCTGACCGGCAACAGCCTGCTGACCAGCTTCTACGTGCTGCCGGAGTTGGTGAACAGCGCCTTCGCCGAACTCAACTCCCGCGGTCGTCTGCTGTTCATGGCTTCGCATCCGGAGCGCTTTGCCGATTCGGTGGTCACCGAGATCGTCGGCTACAGCGACGAGCAGGGGGAGTCGCCGTTCTGGGACGCCATCGGTCGCAACTTCTTCGACCTCAACTACGCCGACGCCGAGCGCCTGTGTGGCCTGAAGAGCCGCACCTTCCTCGCCGAACTGATGCCGCACTACCCGATCTACGTGCCGCTGCTGGCCGATGAGGCTCAGGAGGCCATGGGCCAGGTCCATCCGCGAGCGCAGATCACCTTCGACATCCTCATGCGCGAAGGCTTCGAGACCGAGCACTACATCGACATCTTCGACGGTGGCCCGACGTTGCACGCGCGCACCTCGGGCATCCGCTCGATCGCCCAGAGCCGGGTGGTGCCGGTAAAACTCGACGATAGCCCGATCAAGGGCGGGCGCGCCTATCTGGTCTGCAACGGCCAGTTGCAGGATTACCGCGCCGTGCTGCTGGAGCTGGACTGGGTGCCGGGTAAACCGGTCAGCCTCAGCCACGAAGCCGCTGATGCCCTGGGGGTCGGTGAGGGCGGCAGTGTCCGCCTGGTCGCCGTCTAAGCCTGCGCCCGGCCCGCCCGTGTCGGGGCGCCGGTTCAGAGAGATTCGCGGTAGGCACGAGCCGCCGCACAAGGAGATAGCATGATCGTTCGTCCCGTACGCAGCAGCGACTTACCCGCGCTGATCGAATTGGCACGCAGCACCGGCACCGGCCTGACCACCTTGCCGGCCAACGAAGGTCGCCTCGGACACCGTGTCGGCTGGGCCGAGAAGAGCTTCCGTGGCGAGGCCGAGCGCGCTGATACCGACTACCTGTTCGTGCTGGAGAACGACGAAGGCCTGGTGGTCGGCATCTGCGCCATCGCCGGCGCCGTGGGACTGCGCGAGCCTTGGTACAACTACCGCGTCGGCCTGACCGTCAGCGCCTCCCAGGAACTGAAGATCTATCGCGAGATCCCGACCCTGTTCCTGGCCAACGACCTGACGGGCAACTCCGAGCTGTGCTCCCTGTTCCTGCGGGGCGACTACCGCAGCGGCCTCAATGGCCGCCTGTTGTCCAAGGCGCGCATGCTGTTCATCGCCGAATTCCCAGAGCTGTTCGGCAACAAGATCATCGCCGAAATGCGTGGCATGTCCGACGAGAACGGTCGTTCGCCATTCTGGGAGAGCCTGGGACGGCACTTCTTCAAGATGGAGTTCAGCCAGGCCGACTACCTTACCGGTGTAGGCAACAAGTCCTTCATCGCAGAACTGATGCCCAAGTTCCCGCTGTATACCTGCTTCCTGTCGGAGGCTGCGCGCAACATCATCGGTCGTGTGCACCCCGACACCGAGCCTGCGCTGGCCATGCTCAAGCGCGAAGGCTTCAGTTACCAGGGCTATGTCGACATCTTCGACGCCGGCCCGGCCATCGAATGCGAAACCTCGAAGATCCGTGCCGTGCGCGAAAGCCAGACCCTGGTGCTGGCGGTCGGGACGCCAGGCGACGATGCGACCCCTTATCTGATTCATAACCGCAAGCGCGAGGACTGCCGCATCACCGCGGCGCCGGCACGCCTGGCGGCTGGCACTTTGGTAGTCGATCCACAGACCGCCAAGCGCCTGCGCCTGGGGGCCGGCGACAGTGTGCGCGCCGTGACGCTGTCCGCTAGCCGGGAGGCCAATTAAATGACGACCCATTACATCGCCGGCCAATGGCAGGCCGGGCAGGGCCAGGCCCTGCAATCGCTCAACCCGGTGACCCAGGCCGTAGTCTGGGAGGGGCAGGGGGCCGACGAGGCGCAGGTGCAGGCAGCCGTGCAGGCCGCACGCCAGGCCTTTCCAGCCTGGGCGCAGTTGAGCCTGGATGCGCGCATCGGTGTGCTGGAAACCTTTGCCGAAAAGCTCAAGGCCAATGGTGACGCCCTGGCCCGCTGCATCGGCGAGGAAACCGGCAAGCCTCTGTGGGAATCGGCCACCGAAGTCACCAGCATGGTCAACAAAGTGGCCATCTCGGTGCAGAGCTACCGTGAGCGTACGGGCGAGAAGAGTGGGCCCCTGGCCGACGCCACTGCCGTGCTGCGACATAAACCCCACGGCGTGGTGGCGGTGTTCGGCCCTTACAACTTCCCTGGGCACCTGCCCAACGGCCACATCGTCCCGGCCTTGCTGGCGGGCAATTGCGTGGTGTTCAAACCCAGTGAGCTGACCCCCAAGGTGGCCGAGCTGACCGTCAAGTGTTGGATCGAGGCGGGGCTGCCGGCAGGCGTGCTCAACCTGGTGCAAGGCGCCCGTGAGACCGGTGTCGCGCTGGCCGCCAATCCCGGTATCGATGGTCTGTTCTTCACCGGCTCCAGCCGTACCGGCAACCTGTTGCACCAGCAGTTCGCTGGTCGTCCGGACAAGATCCTCGCCCTGGAGATGGGCGGCAACAACCCGTTGGTGGTGGACGAGGTCCAGGACCTGGACGCTGCCGTCTATACCATCATCCAGTCTGCCTTCATTTCCGCCGGCCAGCGCTGCACCTGCGCTCGCCGCCTGCTGGTGCCTCAAGGCGCCTGGGGTGACGCGCTGCTGGCGCGTCTGGTCGAAGTCAGCCGTGCCATCAGTGTCGGCGCGTTCGACCAGCAACCGGCGCCGTTCATGGGGTCGGTGATTTCGCTGCAGGCTGCCCGCGCACTGCTGGATGCCCAGGCCGAGTTGCTGGGTAAAGGCGCCGTGGCGCTGCTGGAGATGACCCAGCCACAAGCCGGCGCTGCCCTGCTGACCCCCGGCATCATCGACGTCACTGCTGTGGCTGGCCGCCCGGACGAAGAATTTTTCGGCCCCCTGCTGCAAGTGATCCGCTACAGCGACTTCGATGCCGCGATCGACGAGGCCAACAACACCCAGTACGGCCTGGCCGCAGGGCTGCTGTCGGACTCCCGGGCGCGCTACCAGTACTTCTGGCTGCGCAGTCGCGCCGGCATCGTCAACTGGAACAAACAACTGACCGGCGCCGCCAGCAGCGCGCCGTTCGGTGGCGTCGGGGCCAGCGGCAACCACCGCGCCAGCGCCTATTACGCGGCTGATTATTGCGCCTACCCAGTGGCTTCGCTGGAGACCGCGAGCCTCACTCTGCCGGCGACCCTGACGCCGGGCGTCACCCTATAACAACAGGTCTCGGAGCCTAGCCGATGAAATCCTACGAAGTGAATTTTGATGGCCTGGTGGGGCCTACCCACAACTATGGTGGTCTGTCCTACGGCAACGTGGCTTCGCAGAGCAACAGCCAGCAGCAGTCCAACCCGCGTGAAGCGGCGCGCCAAGGCTTGGCGAAGATGAAGGCTCTGGCCGACATGGGCTTCAAGCAAGGCGTGCTGGCCCCGCAGGAGCGTCCGGACGTTGCAGCCTTGCGTCGCCTGGGCTTCAGCGGCAGCGACGCCGAGGTGATCCGCCGCGCGGCGAAAGAGGCCATGCCTCTGCTGGTGGCAAGCTGCTCGGCCTCGAGCATGTGGGTGGCCAACGCCGCGACCGTCAGCCCCAGCGCCGACACCGCCGATGGCCGCGTGCATTTCACCGCTGCCAACCTGAACTGCAAGTACCACCGCAGTATCGAGCATCCCACCACCAGCCGTGTGCTGGGCGCCATGTTCGCGGACGAAAAGCACTTCGCCCACCACCAGGCCCTGCCGGCAGTCGCCCAATTCGGTGACGAAGGTGCGGCCAACCACACGCGCTTCTGCCGTACCTATGGCGAGCCAGGCGTTGAGTTCTTCGTCTACGGGCGCAGCGCCTTCGACAGCCGGTACCCGGCGCCGCAGAAGTACCCGGCGCGCCAGACCCTGGAAGCGTCCCAGGCTGTGGCACGGCTGCACGGGCTCGCCGATGACGGTGTGGTCTACGCTCAACAGAACCCGGCGGTGATCGATCAGGGTGTGTTCCACAACGACGTGATTTCGGTAGGCAATGGCGAAGTGCTGTTCTATCACGAGGATGCCTTCCTCGAGACCGATACGGTGCTTGGCCAGTTGCAGGCTAAACTGGCCAGCAAGGGCGGCAACTTCCAGGCGATCCGTGTGCCGCGGGCCGAGGTGACGGTGGAGGACGCGGTGCGCTCCTACCTGTTCAATAGCCAGCTGCTCAGCCGGAATGATGGCTCCATGTTGTTGGTGGTGCCGGAGGAGTGCCGTAACAACGAGCGGGTATGGTCCTACCTGGGGCAGTTGACCAGCCAGGGTGGCCCGGTGAAGGAAGTCCAGGTGTTCGACCTCAAGCAGAGCATGCAGAACGGCGGTGGCCCGGCTTGCCTGCGTCTGCGGGTCGCTTTGAAGGACAACGAACTGGCAGCGGTCAATCCAGGCGTTATCATGACCGCGCCGCTGTACGATACCTTGGTCCAGTGGGTCGACAAGCACTACCGCGATCGCCTGAGCGAAGCGGACCTGGCCGACCCGCAACTGCTGGACGAATGCCGTACGGCACTGGATGAGCTGACCCAAATCCTGAAACTGGGTTCGGTCTATCCGTTCCAACGCCAACCTTGAGAGAGAACTTGTAATGTCCGATGCCCTGCGGCTGATCCTTGAAGACAACGATGGTACCCAGCTGGAAACCTCCTGCACTCGCTTTGCTGTGGTCTGGCAGGGCAAGGAAGTCTGGATCCAGCAGGATGGCCGCGGCCAGCTGCTGATCGGCGTCGACGTGGAGGAAGGCGATACCGAATACGCCAACCTGCTGCTGCGCCCCATGGCGACCAACCTGGTCAGCCTGCAACTGGAAATGGAGCCGGCTGAAGTCGGTGACGACGATCACGTGCATGGCCCGGATTGCGGTCACCATCACTAAGGAAACGCCCTATGCTCGCCCTCGGAAAACTGCTTGACCTGACCCTGGCCGATCATGAACCGGCCGAGAAAACGCAAGTGACGGTCGAGGGCGTGCGCTTGCGCTGGCTGGGGGAGGGCGCCCTTGAGGTACGTCCGCCCGAAGGCAAGGACAATGGCCTGGACCTGCTGCTGTCGGCCGGCATCCACGGCAATGAAACCGCACCCATTGAACTGCTCGACGAGCTCCTCCACGGTGTGGCCCGTGGCGAGATCAAGCCACGGGCGCGTGTATTGTTCCTGTTCGGCAATCCCGAGGCGATCCGCAAGGGCGAGCGTTACGTCGAGCAAGACATCAACCGCCTGTTCAACGGTCGGCATGAACTCTCCAGTGGCCCCGAGGCCTTGCGCGCGGCAGAGCTGGAGCAGTTCGCCCGGGTGTTCTTCAGCCTGCCGGGGCGTACCCGCCTGCATTACGACCTGCACACGGCGATCCGGGGTTCGAAGATCGAGCAGTTCGCGCTGTATCCGTACAAGGAAGGGCGTCGCCATTCCCGTCGTGAGCTGGCTCGCCTGAACGCCGCGGGGATGGAAGCGGTGTTGCTGCAGAACAAGTCATCGATCACCTTCAGTGCTTTCACCTACGAGCAACTGGAAGCCGAGGCTTTCACGCTGGAGCTGGGCAAGGCGCGGCCGTTTGGTCATAACCAGCAAGTCAACCTGGACCGCTTGCAGGCTCGCCTGTTGCAGATCATCGAGGGCAACGAGCCTGAGGGCGAAGAGAGCCTCGATGGATTGCAGCTGTTCAGCGTCGCCCGCGAGATCATCAAGCACAGCGATAACTTCCACCTGCACCTGCCCGCTGACATCGAAAACTTCTCTGAGCTCAGCAAGGGCTACCTGCTGGCTGAAGACCTGGCTGAAATGCGCTGGGTCGTCGAGGAGGAGGGCGCGCGCATCATTTTCCCCAACCCCAAGGTCAGGAATGGGCTGCGCGCTGGCATCTTGATCGTGCCTGCGTTGGCCGGTGAGCTTGGCTGACGCGTTCGCAGACTCTCGTACTTCCAGGCCTGGCGCGTCCGCGCCTTTCTTTGGCCAAGCTCATACCCAGATCCTGAACCTTGCCCCAAGGCCAAAAGCGGCCTCAGGGCAGGGGTTTTCATTGTGTCCGGCGCCGGTCTCAGCCGGCCTTGAGGTGGTCAGTCGCCCTGCGTTGGGGCTGGGAATAACATGCCGGACGCCAGGGTGTCGTATGCGTGTTGCAGCATCCGCAGGAGCGTGGTGAGCCCGTCGAGGCCTTCTGCATCGTAGGGATCATAGAGCACGACTGTGTAGTTTCCGCTCAACAGATGGGCGTACTTGTCCGGCATCGCCCTGTGCAGGTCGAAGCCGGGGCCCTGTTGGGGCGGGCCTGCATGGCATTGCATCAATACGATGTCAGGCACCGTGGCGTACTGCTTGCGCGCCGTATCCAATAGCCGGCTGAGCTGCGGATAGCCTGGCAGCAAGGCCAACTGCTCAAATACCCTTTCCTGGAACTGCGGTGTGCCGTAGAGATACAGATGGTCGATCGCCGTGACCTCGAATTGCGCCTGCGCGCCTGCGTTGCCGTCCACGCGCAGAGGAAGGGTGATGCCCTCGGTGAGATGCGCCGGGGCTTCCGTGCCCATGAACAGCAGATGAATGCGCTGCTTCGGCGAGGCTTGTTGGATGGTCAAAGGCTGGCCATCGGCTTGCAGGGTGAAGGCGCCTTCCTGGCGCAGTGTCACGTCGGTGGTGGTGAGCCAGACCAGGATTTCGTCGAGTGTGCCGGCCACAGTCCCGGCGTCGATCGCTTCGATGAGCCTGCGCTGAACATGGACATTGCTTGCCTTGTAGAGATCAAACAGCTCGTAGTTGAAATAGACCCGTGCTGCGGTGAGCTGTGACTCGGTCGGATTGTCGTAGGCGATGGCCTCGTCCATCTCGCCGATAGCGACTTCCTGAACTTTGCCGTTGCCATCGATGATCTGTGCGTTTGCTGCTTGGGTTGTCATCAGCGTGACCTCCTTTGAATGGGGAGGGCAGGCTAAGTCGGTAGAGGGCGGACGCGTCGCTATACATGTAGGGCCGAAAAGGTGGCCCCTGTGCTAATGGGGGGGCAGTCCGATTCTGGCCGCCAATCTCTGATAAAAACCTTTTCATTCACCGTCTGTTCCATTTTCCATTCCCTTGGGCGGTAATGGGCTTGCCAGTGGCGAAAGGCTGCATTTAGCATCCGGCCATGTCTTTTTAATTTGCAAGCGCCTTAAAAGCCGTCGAAACGACGCTTTCTATCGCATAAACACACTGCACCTTGCTTGCAGGACCGATATAATGCGGCCCTTTGCCGTCGTTTCGTCGACGTGTTTGCCCCTTAGGGCCGCCGTTTCCGTGGAAGAACCTATGAAAAGCGCCGAAATCCGTGAAGCCTTCCTTCGCTTCTTCGAAGAGCAGGGACATACCCGAGTCGCCTCCAGTTCGCTGATCCCGAACAACGACCCGACCCTGCTGTTCACCAACGCAGGCATGAACCAGTTCAAGGACTGCTTCCTGGGTGCGGAGAAGCGCGCCTACACCCGTGCCGTGAGCAGCCAGAAGTGCGTACGCGCCGGCGGCAAGCACAACGACCTGGAAAACGTCGGTTATACCGCTCGTCACCACACGTTCTTCGAAATGCTGGGCAACTTCAGCTTCGGCGACTACTTCAAGCGCGATGCCATTACCTTCGCCTGGACCTTCCTGACCTCCGATAAGTGGCTGAACCTGCCGAAGGAAAAGCTCTGGGTCACCGTCTACGCCAGCGACGACGAAGCCTACGACATCTGGACCAAGGAAGTCGGCGTACCGGCCGAGCGCATGGTGCGCATCGGTGACAACAAGGGGGCGCCGTACGCTTCCGACAACTTCTGGACCATGGGCGACACCGGCCCATGCGGTCCATGCACCGAGATCTTCTACGATCACGGCCCGGACATCTGGGGCGGCCCACCCGGTTCGCCAGAAGAGGACGGCGACCGCTACATCGAGATCTGGAACAACGTCTTCATGCAGTTCAACCGCACCGCCGATGGCGTCCTGCACCCGCTGCCGGCCCCGTCGGTGGACACTGGGATGGGCCTGGAGCGCATCAGTGCGGTCATGCAGCACGTGCACTCGAACTACGAGATCGACCTGTTCCGCAGTCTGCTGGCCGCCGCGGCCAAGGCCATCGGTTGCAGCAACGACGATCAACCTTCGCTGAAAGTTGTCGCCGACCACATCCGTTCCTGCGGCTTCCTGATCGCCGATGGTGTACTGCCCTCCAACGAGGGCCGCGGCTATGTGTTGCGCCGCATCATCCGTCGTGCATGCCGTCACGGTAACAAGCTCGGCGCCAAGGGCAGCTTCTTCTACCAGATCGTCGCGGCCTTGGTGGCCGAAATGGGCGACGCCTTCCCTGAGCTCAAAGCCCAGCAGGCGCACATCGAGCGCGTTCTCAAGACCGAGGAAGAGCAGTTCGCCAAGACCCTGGAACAAGGCCTGCGCATCCTCGAACAGGACTTGGCCCAGCTCAAGGGTGACGTAGTGCCAGGTGACGTGGTGTTCAAACTGTACGACACCTACGGTTTCCCCATGGACCTCACTGCCGACATCGCCCGTGAGCGCGAACTGACCATCGACGAAGCCGGCTTCGAGCGCGAGATGGAGGCCCAGCGCGAGCGTGCCCGCTCCGCCAGCGCCTTCGGCATGGACTACAACAGCCTGGTGAAGGTCGATGTAGCCACTGACTTCCTCGGCTACAGCACCACCGAAGGCAAGGGCAAGGTCGTTGCCCTGTACAAGGATGGTCAGTCCGTCGAGCGACTGGGCGAAGGCGAGCAGGGCGTCGTGATCCTGGATCGCACCCCGTTCTACGCCGAGTCCGGCGGCCAGGTAGGTGACACCGGTTACCTGCAGGCCGGCGACATGCGTTTCGATGTGCGTGACACCACCAAGACCGGTGGCGCCTTCCTGCACCACGGCGTTGTCGCCAGTGGCGCGCTGAGCGTGGGTGCCGAGGTCGCGGCGCAGGTCGATGCCGACGTGCAGCACGCCACCTCGCTGAACCACTCCGCCACTCACCTGCTGCACGAAGCGCTGCGCCAAGTACTGGGCGAGCATGTCCAGCAGAAGGGTTCGTTGGTCGACAGCCAGCGCCTGCGTTTCGACTTCAGCCACTTCGAGGCGGTGAAGCCTGAACAGATCAAGGCGCTGGAAGACATCGTCAACCGCGAAGTGCGCAAGAATACTGCGGTGGAAACCGAGATCACCGACATCGAAACCGCCAAGCGCAAGGGCGCCATGGCCCTGTTCGGCGAGAAGTACGGCGATACCGTGCGCGTGCTGACCATGGGTGGCGACTTCTCGGTGGAGCTGTGCGGCGGTATCCATGCCAAGCGTACCGGTGATATCAGCCTGTTCAAGATCATCAGCGAGGGCGGCGTGGCCTCTGGCGTACGCCGTATCGAAGCGATCACCGGCGCCGCCGCGCTGGCCTACCTGAACGCTGCCGAAGAGCAGGTCAAGGAAGCCGCGCAGCTGGTCAAGGGCAATCGTGACAACCTGATCGACAAGCTGTCGGCTGTGCTCGAGCGCAACCGTCAGCTGGAAAAGCAGCTCGAGCAGCTGCAGGCCAAGGCCGCCAGCGCCGCCGGGGACGATCTCTCCAATGCGGCCGTTGAGGTCAAGGGCGCCAAGGTTCTCGCCGCTCGCCTGGATGGGCAGGACGGCAAGGCTCTGTTGGCCCTGGTCGATCAGCTGAAGAACAAGCTCGGCCACGCAGTGATCCTGCTGGGCAGCGAGCATGAGGGCAAGGTCGTGCTGGTGGCCGGCGTGACCAAGGACCTCTCCAGCCAACTCAAGGCTGGTGACCTGATGAAACAGGCCGCTGCGAAAGTCGGTGGCAAGGGCGGTGGCCGTCCGGACATGGCCCAGGGTGGTGGCGTCGACGTCGCTGCGCTGGACGATGCCCTGGCCCTGGCCGTGCCGTTCGCCGAGCAGGGGCTTTGAGATGACCGAGGCCCACTGTCTAGTAGTGGGCCTTGGCGTGATGGATTGTTTATTGGGTGCCCATCGTGGGCTGAGGCAGCTTTGAAATGGCGTTGATCGTACAGAAATTTGGCGGCACCTCTGTCGGTTCCATCGAGCGGATCGAGCAGGTTGCCGACAAGGTCAAGAAATTCCGCGACCAAGGCACCGACCTGGTGGTAGTGCTTTCGGCCATGAGCGGAGAAACCAATCGCCTGATCGACCTGGCCAAGCAGATTACCGATCATCCCGTCCCGCGTGAGCTGGATGTGATCGTATCGACTGGCGAACAGGTGACTATTGCCCTGTTGACCATGGCCCTGATCAAGCGTGGCGTGCCGGCAGTGTCCTACACCGGCAACCAGGTGCGAATCCTCACCGATAGTGCGCACAACAAGGCGCGCATCCTGCAGATCGACGACCAGAAGATTCGCGCCGACCTCAAGGCCGGTCGCGTAGTCGTGGTGGCAGGTTTCCAGGGGGTCGATGAGCACGGCAACATCACTACCCTCGGTCGTGGCGGCTCCGACACCACCGGCGTGGCCCTGGCGGCAGCGCTCAAGGCTGATGAGTGCCAGATCTACACCGATGTCGATGGTGTCTACACCACCGACCCGCGCGTGGTGCCACAGGCACAGCGCCTGGAGAAGATCACCTTCGAGGAGATGCTGGAAATGGCCAGCCTCGGCTCCAAGGTGCTGCAGATCCGCTCGGTCGAGTTCGCAGGCAAGTACAACGTTCCGCTGCGCGTGCTGCACAGCTTCAAGGAGGGTCCGGGTACCCTCATTACCATTGATGAAGAGGAATCCATGGAACAGCCGATCATTTCCGGTATCGCCTTCAACCGTGATGAAGCCAAGCTGACCATTCGCGGCGTGCCGGATACCCCCGGCGTTGCCTTCAAGATCCTCGGTCCGATCAGCGCGGCGAACATCGAAGTCGACATGATCGTGCAGAACGTCTCGCACGATAACACCACCGACTTCACCTTCACCGTGCACCGCAACGAGTACGAGAAGGCGCATAGCGTGCTGGAGAACACCGCCCGTGAAATCGGCGCCCGTGAAGTGATCGGCGACACCAACATCGCCAAGGTTTCCATCGTAGGCGTCGGCATGCGCTCCCACGCGGGTGTCGCCAGCCGCATGTTCGAAGCCCTGGCCAAGGAGAGCATCAACATCCAGATGATCTCCACCTCCGAGATCAAAGTCTCGGTCGTCATCGAAGAGAAGTATCTGGAGCTGGCTGTTCGCGCGCTGCACACCGCGTTCGAACTTGACGCTCCTGCCCGACAGGGCGAGTAAGACGCTGCCTGGAGGGGCGCGGCTTGCCGCGCCCTTCGCGTTTCTGGCTGTTGCGCAGGTACCTGTCCTGCCTCGCGCGATGGCTCACCTGGGCCTGCTGCTTTCCCGGCCTAGGCCCTGCCCATTACAGACTGTTGTCCCTGATTGAATTGCGTGAGGAGAAAGTTATGTTGATTCTGACTCGTCGGTGCGCCGAGAGCCTGATCATTGGAGACGGTGAGATCACCGTGACGGTCCTGGGTGTGAAAGGCAACCAGGTGCGTATTGGTGTGAGCGCCCCTAAAGAAGTGGCCGTTCACCGCGAAGAAATCTACCTGCGGATCAAGAAAGAGAAGGACGAAGAACCAACCCTTTAATTTTTATCGATTTTTTTTCAAAAAAGGGTTTGCAAACGGGGAAGGGTCTGGTTATTATACGCCCCGTGTTGCGGTGAGGTGGCCGAGTGGCCGAAGGCGCTCCCCTGCTAAGGGAGTATACCTCATAAGGGTATCGGGGGTTCGAATCCCCCCTTCACCGCCATTTTTCGTGTAGGGCGCTGTAATTGGCAGATCACTTAAGTCGTTGAAATTAAACGAAAAAGTGCTTGGCAAAGCGATTCAGCGAACTATAATGCACGGCAAGACACGGACTCATAGCTCAGCTGGATAGAGTACTCGGCTACGAACCGAGCGGTCGGAGGTTCGAATCCTCCTGAGTCCGCCATTTAATGGGCGGTTTTGTTAAGTCAAAGCAGTTCATTCACCAGTGGTAACCTGGTCTAAAAAATACCACCTACGGACTCATAGCTCAGCTGGATAGAGTACTCGGCTACGAACCGAGCGGTCGGAGGTTCGAATCCTCCTGAGTCCGCCACTTTTGAGGCGGTTTTGCCAGTCAAGGCAGCTTCAGCAACCAGTGGTAATCTGGTCTAAAAATACCACCCTACGGACTCATAGCTCAGCTGGATAGAGTACTCGGCTACGAACCGAGCGGTCGGAGGTTCGAATCCTCCTGAGTCCGCCACACACCAAGAAGCCCGCTCGATTAGAGCGGGCTTTTTGTTTTTCCGTGTCGCTGAATTGTCAGCAATGTCGAACTAAGCTCATTCCAGGTGCGATGCCCTCAAGAACAGGTGTTGCACAGGTCTGACACATTCTGTCGTATGTGCTTTTTTCTTTTTTGCCGCCGTCGCACTGTTGGTTTCGAGCGTTGTCGTAGCTTCATCGCGCAAACGATTGTTCTGGCCAAAATTTTAAGCGATCTGACAGCTGATGCAGTGTATGATTGCGCCCGTCAGCCCCGCCGGGGCTAGTGGAATACCACCATGGACTTACCCAGTAGTTACTCGATAACACGATTTACCAAGCTAGATCTGACCGATTGATTCTCCCGGCGTGCTCCGCTGCTGGGAGTGGAGTTCGCCTATGACCGAAGTAGAAGTAAAGAAAGCCCAAGAGAGCCTGCAGGATCGCCTGGCCCAGGTGATCGAACTGTTGCAGCGCCAGCGGGTGGTCGAGGACCTGACGCACCGTCAGGAAGGTCACCACCACGATCTGGTGGAAAACCTTGTCCACCGTCAGAACCTGGTCGAGCTGCAGCGCAAGCTCGACGACCTGCACCCCGCCGACATCGCCTATATTCTTGAAGCTCTTCCGCTGGAAGACCGTCTGACGGTATGGCAGTTGGTGCGCTCCGAGCGTGACGGCGACATCTTGCTCGAAGTCTCCGACGCCGTACGCCAGACCTTGATCGCCGACATGGACGATCACGAGTTGCTCGCGGCCGCCAAGGAGATGGATGCGGACGAACTGGCCGACTTGGCGCCGGAATTGCCGCGAGATGTTGTCCATGAGCTAATGGAAAGCCTCGATGCGCAGCAGCGTGAGCGCGTACGCTCGGCCCTGAGCTACGACGAGGAGCAGGTCGGTGCGCTGATGGACTTCGAGATGGTGACCATCCGCGAAGACGTCAGCCTGGAAGTGGTGTTGCGTTACTTGCGCCGGCTCAAGGAGCTGCCTGGCCATACCGACAAACTGTTCGTGGTCGACTACGACGGCATCCTCAAAGGCGTGCTGCCGATCAAGCGTCTGCTGGTCAACGACCCGGAAAAGAAAGTCGCGGAGGTCATGGCCAATGACCCGGTGACCTTCCATCCCGAGGAAGATGCCTATGATGCCGCCCAGGCCTTCGAACGATACGATTTGATTTCCGCGCCAGTCGTGGACAAAAGTGACCGTTTGATCGGTCGTCTGACCATCGATGAAATGGTCGACCTCATCCGCGAGGAGAGTGAGAGCGAAGTGCTCAACATGGCGGGTCTGCGCGAAGAAGAAGACATCTTCGCTTCGGTCTGGCGTTCGCTGCGTAACCGCTGGGCATGGCTGGCCATTAACCTGATCACCGCCTTCGTGGCTTCGCGGGTCATTGGCCTGTTCGAAGGCTCCATCGAGAAGCTGGTCGCCCTGGCCGCCTTGATGCCGATCGTTGCGGGTATTGGTGGCAACTCTGGTAACCAGACGATCACCATGATCGTACGTGCCATGGCACTGGACCAAGTCTCGCCGGGTAATACCGGTCGTCTGATGCGCAAGGAGCTGGCGGTTTCGCTGCTCAATGGCCTGATCTGGGGTGGGGTGATAGGTGCAGTGGCCTTCTGGCTTTATGGCAGTTGGTCGCTGGGGCTGGTGATGACCGGCGCGATGACGCTGAACCTGTTGCTGGCTGCGTTGATGGGGGTACTCATTCCGATGACCCTGACCCGTCTGGGGCGCGACCCAGCGATGGGGTCGAGTGTCATGATCACTGCCGTGACCGACAGTGGTGGTTTCTTCATCTTTTTAGGGTTGGCCACCTTGTTCCTGCTCTGAGCATCCGGACCAGATCTGCAATAAAAAAGCCAGCATTGAGCTGGCTTTTTTATGGATGGTGCAAAACTCAGGAAGCGTCTGCAGCCATTTCCACATCGTGAGCGATGAGGGCGACCAGCGCGTTCTGCTGGCGGTGGGAGAGTTGGCGGAAGCGCTGCAGCAGCTCGCGCTCATGCAGGCTCAGCTCGGGACTGTCCAGGCGCATGCTGAGCTCGTCGCCCAGCGCACCTTCCTGGATAAGGCTTTGTTCCAGGCGTGCGATGATCTCGGAGTTCATGCTGCGGTGGTGGTTGCGCGCTACCTCGGCAATGCGCTCACGCATTCCGTCTGGCAGGCGGACGACGAACTTGTCAGCGGTGCGGCTTGAATAGATAGCCTGTTTCATTGGGCGCATATACATTGACCGGTTTTTCTGGTTCAGGGGAAGCGGTTCTCAAATTGGCCGCACGGTGGTGGCTACGACCGTGGCGGTGACAAAATGTTCAACCGTGTTCTCAAATCTGGGTGCTCATCTTGCCCTATGGCCGCCGTTTCATTGGCGTCAATTCTGTGACAAATAGTGATCCGAATAAAGGCTTTTTGCCAGTACCAATTATCAGAAATGAGTACTGGTTTGAAAAGTTTTGCTTTTTTCGACTCGTGAGGCTGTCAGTTTATTGCCGCCAAAATCTGTCAAAAATCAGCAATGGCTATAGAAAATCCTTAAAATATGCAGGTTCCCTCATTTGAGCATAGTGGCTATGCGACATGACGCAAGCGGGACGTCCCGGCTGGGAGGTCGCCTGATATTTCTGATAGGACCGTCTGGATCGGGAAAAGATTCCCTTATTGATGCTGCGCGCGTGCATTTACTCGAAAACGGCGTCGAAGTCGCCAGACGCGTCATTACCCGATCGGCCGAGTCCAGGGGGGAGGCTGCCCTTAGCGTCAGCCCCGAGGTGTTCGAGCAGATGTGCGAGGACGGGGAATTTGCCATGCACTGGCAGGCCAACGGCCTGCAGTATGGGATTCCGGTGCAGGTGAATGAATGGCTGTCCAGTGGTCGCCATGTCTTGGTCAATGGGTCTCGTGGTTATTTGCCAGAAGCGCGCCGGCGGTATCCAAACCTGCTGACCATTCGCCTGGAAGTGGCGCCCCAGGTGCTTCGTGAGCGGCTGTTGACCAGGGGGCGGGAGTCAGTGGAGCAGGTCGAGCAGCGCCTGGCGCGCAGTGCCCTGTTGCAGGCCGGAGATGACCCTGACGTGCATGTGCTGGACAACTCGACTTCCCTGGCCGATACCGTCAAGGCCTTGCTGCGCTTGCTGGTCGAGGAGGGCGTGATCGCGCAGCCGGCTGTCTAGGCATGACCCGCTTGGAGGTGCCGTTCCTGCGGGCCTGAGCAGTCTTGCTTTGCTGAAAAGGGCTACGGCTAAAAAGCCGATTCAGGCATGACAAACGGTTGAACGCTGGTTAAGATGCTCGCCGCCTTCGCACACCAGTCTGGCTGCTGCGAAGCATCTTGAATGGAGCTCCCCGTGTGGGAGTCCAGCTATCCGTCCTCGTAGTTTAATGGATAGAACGGGGCCCTCCTAAGGCCTTGATGCAGGTTCGATTCCTGCCGGGGACGCCATCTTTCGGTAATGCTGCATTACCTTTTCGTCCCCCATCACCGATCATCAAGCAATCAGTCCCCCTTGGGATTTTCGATTGACGGAATTCCGTATCCCTGATTTATTGAAACCGTTTTCATAACCCTGCCCATAAGTACAGACAAGAAGGTCATAGGGTGAACAAGATGCATGCGCCTGCCCGCGGGCGGGTCACCATCAGCGAGGTAGCCCAGGCTGCCGGCGTTTCCAAGGCTACGGTTTCGCGCTACATCGGCGGCGACCGGCAATTGCTCGCCGATGCCACTGCCCAACGTATCGAGGCGGTGATCGAACGGCTCGGTTATCGCCCCAATCGCATGGCCAGCGCGCTCAAGCGAGGCCGTACCGGCCTGATCGGCATGCTGCTGGCCGATATCCGAAACCCTTATTCCGTGGCGGTGATGCATGGCGTCGAGCTGGCTTGCCGCCAGCATGGCTACAGCTTGGTGGTGTGCAACACCGACTGCGATGACGAACAGGAGTGCCTGCACTTGCAGGCGCTGCAGTCGTACAACGTCGATGGTCTGATCGTGAACACCCTTGGCCACCATGCGGGTGAGTTGGCCAGCTTGGGCCGCGAGCTGCCGATGGTGCTGGTGGACCGACAACTGGCTGAGCTGCAGACCGACCTGGTGGGGCTAGACAACACCGACGCCGTCGAACAAGCATTGGAGCACCTGCAGCGGCAAGGTTATCGCGACATCCTGGCGGTCACCGAGCCCCTCGATGGCACCAGTTCGCGTCAGGAGCGGGTGTCTGCGTTCCAGGCGTCCATCGCACGCAGGCCCGGCATGCGCGGTCAAGTCCTGGAAGTGAGCAGTCGCCTGCCGGAGCAGTTGGCAGGATTTTTGGCGGGCGCAGGTTATGGTCCGCAGGCGCTGTTCAGCTGCAACGGTGTGGCTACCCTTGAAGTCATGCGGCATCTGCACCGACGTGCCGAGCATCCGTTCCATAATCTGGGCCTGGTCGCCCTCGATGATCTGGATTGGTACCCGTTGGTCGGGGGCGGCATCACTGCCCTGGCACAACCCACTGAGCGCATCGGCGCGGCCGCGTTCCAGTGCCTGCTGGAGCGTATGCAAGGCAGTCGATTGCCCGCCCGGCGCCTGGACCTTCGTGCTGAACTCATCGTTCGAGGTTCCAGCCGACCCATTGACTGAAAAACAGCGCGGCCTGCGTGTCGCGCTGTTTTTTACCTGGAAATGAAACCGGTTTCATTCGACAAGAACAAGGACTACAACGATGCACGCGAACCCTGTTTCCATCAGCCTGTCGAGCTTCGGCGCCGATACCGTACGCCACCATGGTCAGCTCGCTTACCTGCCTCTGCTGGCTGCGGCCGGTGCGTGTCGCGTGGAGTGGCGCGAGGAGTTGTTCGAGGCATGGCCTGACGCCGCCGAACTTGCCAGTGCCAGTGCGGCGCTGGGCCTGGAAAGCCTGTTCTCCACACCGCTGGAGCTGTGGCGCGAGGATGGCAGTTTGGAGCCGCACGTGGCGGGACGGTTGCAATTGGCCAACGAGGTTGGCGCTGTAGCCTTGAAGGTCTCCCTCGGCCACTATCGCGAGAGTTGCGACCTTCAGGCCTTGCGCCCATTGCTGGGGCAGGGGACAGCCCTCTACGTGGAGAACGACCAGACCGTTCAAGGCGGGCGTCTGCAGCCGTTGCTGAGCTTCTTCCAGCGTGCTGCGAACCTAGGCCTGGCACCGGGCATGACCTTCGATATCGGTAACTGGTACTGGCAGGACGAGTGTCCCCTGCAGGCCGCGCGGGCCTTGGGACCCTGGGTGCGTTACGTGCACTGCAAGGCCGTCGAGCGCCGCACCGATGGCCGCAGGGCGGCGATCCCGCCGCAAGCGAGCGATTTGGCCGATTGGCGTGAGCTGATGGCCTGTTTTGCCCCAGGCGTGCCGCGGGCAATCGAGTACCCCCTGGTGAGTGACGATCTATTGACGTTCACGCGTGAGCAGGTTGTGCAGTTGGCCGCGCTCGAGGCGGAGGTGTGCCATGGCTGACTGGGACGTGCTCTGCTTCGGCGAAACCATGGCCATGTTCGTGGCCGAGCAGTGTGGCGATCTGGCCCAGGTCGAGGGATTCGCCAAGCGCATCGCCGGAGCCGACAGCAATGTGGCCATCGGCCTGGCCCGCCTGGGTCTGAAAGTGAACTGGCTGAGCCGGGTGGGCGCCGACTCTCTCGGCGCCTTCGTGCTCGCCAGCCTGCGCCGTGAGGGGCTGAGCTGTGACGACGTCGAAATCGACCCTGAACATCCGACAGGTTTTCAACTCAAGGCCCGCTGCGACGACGGGCGAGATCCGCAGGTCGAGTATTTTCGTCGTGGCTCTGCGGCCAGTCACCTGTCATCCGCTGTGCTACGGCCAAGCCTGCTCAAAGCGCGACACCTCCATGCCACGGGTATCCCACCAGCCTTGTCGGCATCTTGCCGTGAACTTTCCCACAGTTTGCTGGATGCCATGCGTGCCTGTGGGCGGAGTGTGTCCTTCGACCCGAACCTACGCCCGTCGCTGTGGCCGAACTTGCAGACCATGGTGCAGGAAATCAATGCCCTGGCGATCAAGGCCGACTGGGTGCTACCGGGCCTGGAGGAGGGGCGTCTGCTGACCGGCAGGCAGTCACCCGAGGCCATCGCCGGCTTCTACTTGGAGCGTGGTGTGCAGCAGGTGGCAATCAAGCTTGGGGCACAAGGCGCGTACTACCGCAATACCGCGGGCGCCGAGGGCATGGTAGCGCCGCAGCCGGTGGCCCAGGTGGTGGATACGGTGGGGGCGGGCGATGCCTTTGCCGTCGGCGTGATCAGCGCCTTGCTCGAAGGCCACGACCTGCGTCGCGCCGTGACGCGCGGCAACTGGTGTGGCAGCCGGGCTGTGCAATCGCGCGGAGACATGGAAGGGCTGCCGCAACGCTTTGAGCTGGACCATTTCGAGATGCGCGCGAGCGCATGACGACCGAACCTGCCGGCCTGGCCGGCACCTGTTGCAACAAGAACAAAAAGCTCAGGAGACACACCATGCAGATCGACCGAATTGCTCCACGGCGTTGGTGGTACATCATGCCGATCGTCTTCATCACCTACAGCCTCGCTTACCTCGACCGTGCCAACTACGGTTTCGCGGCGGCCTCAGGCATGGCCGATGACTTGCACATCACCCCGGCCCTGTCCTCGCTGCTGGGGGCGCTGTTCTTTCTCGGTTATTTCTTCTTCCAAGTTCCCGGCGCCATCTATGCCGAAAAGCGCAGCGTGAAGAAACTCATTTTCGTCAGCCTGATCCTTTGGGGTGGGCTGGCGACGCTCACGGGCATGGTCCAGGACGTCTACCTGTTGATCGGCATCCGCTTTTTGTTGGGGGTGGTCGAGGCGGCGGTGATGCCGGCCATGCTGATCTACCTGTGCCACTGGTTCACCCGGGCCGAGCGCTCGCGGGCCAATACCTTCCTGATCCTCGGCAACCCGGTGACCATCCTCTGGATGTCGGTGGTTTCCGGCTACCTGGTCAAGCACTTCGACTGGCGCTGGATGTTCATCATCGAAGGGTTGCCTGCCGTGCTCTGGGCCTTCATCTGGTGGCGCCTGGTGGATGACCGCCCAGAACAGGCCAAGTGGCTGGCCGCGCAAGACAAGGCAGCGCTGCGCGAGGCTCTGGCCGCAGAGCAGCAGGGCATCAAGCCGGTGAAGAACTACCGCGAAGCCTTCCGCTCGCCCAAGGTGATCATCCTGTCGTTGCAATACTTCTGCTGGAGCATTGGGGTCTACGGCTTCGTGCTCTGGCTGCCATCGATTCTCAAGCAGGCTGCCGCGCTGGACATCGTTACCGCTGGCTGGCTGTCGGCGGTCCCCTACCTGGGGGCGGTGCTGGCCATGCTGGGCGTGTCCTGGACCTCGGACCGGATGCAAAAGCGCAAACGCTTCGTCTGGCCGCCATTGCTGATCGCCGCCTTGGCGTTCTATGGCTCCTATGTTCTGGGCACCGAGCACTTCTGGTGGTCCTACACGTTGCTGGTGATTGCCGGTGCCTGCATGTACGCCCCCTATGGCCCGTTCTTCGCCATCGTCCCGGAGCTGCTGCCGAGCAATGTCGCCGGCGGTGCCATGGCCCTGATCAACAGCATGGGGGCCTTGGGCTCGTTTTCCGGCTCGTGGTTGGTGGGCTACCTCAATGGCGCCACGGGTGGCCCAGGTGCCTCCTACCTGTTCATGTGCGGCGCGCTGCTGGTGGCTGTGGCCCTGACCGCCGTTCTCAACCCTTCGCAACAGGTGCAGCGCCCGCGCCTGGCGCCCAGTCAATAGGATCCGACCATGAAGAAACGCATCGTTCTCTACAAACGCCTGTCCGATCAGCTCATGCAGCGTTTGCAGGCCCACACCGAAGTGACGCTGGTCGAGGCGCCCGCGGCCGACGGTCTGGCCCGCCTGCGCGCGGCACTGCCAGGCGCCCACGGCCTGCTGGGTGCGAGCCTGCGCCTGGGCGACGAACTGCTCGACCTGGCGCCGGAACTGGAGGTGGTCTCCAGCGTTTCGGTGGGGGTGGACAACTACGACATCGCTGAGCTGGACCGGCGCGGTGTCTTGCTGACCAACACCCCCGACGTGCTCACCGAGACCACAGCCGACACCGGGTTCGCCCTGCTGCTGGCCTGCGCAAGGCGGGTCGTGGAGCTGGACGGCTGGATCCGCGACGGCCATTGGCGCGCCGGGATAGGCCCTGCGCAGTTTGGTTGCGACGTGCATGGCAAGACCCTCGGTATCGTCGGCATGGGTCGTATCGGTGAGGCCTTGGCGCGCAGGGCCAACGCTGGTTTTGGCATGCAGGTGCTGTATCACACCCGCCAGCCGCGCCCCGAGGTGGAGGCGCGTTACGGGGCACGCCATCGCAGTCTTCAGGCCTTGTTGGCCGAGTCGGATTTCGTCTGCCTGTGCGTGCCCCTGAGCGCGCAAACCGAGAACCTCATCGGTGCCCCTGAGCTGGCCTTGATGAAGCCTTCGGCGATCTTGGTGAACATCTCCCGTGGTCGCGTGCTGGACGAGCCTGCCGTGTTGCAGGCCTTGCGTGAGCGGCGCATTCGCGGTGCCGGGCTGGATGTCTTCGTGCAGGAGCCGTTGCCGGCGAACTCGCCGCTGTTGCAACTGGACAACCTGGTGGTGACCCCGCACATCGGCTCGGCCACCGAAGAGACCCGTGAAGCCATGGCGCGCTGTGCGGTGGATAACCTGCTCGCGGCATTGGCAGGCGAGCGTCCGGCGAACCTGGTCAACCCCCAGGCCTGGGAGCGCCGGGCAGGGTAATCCCGCGTTCCCCCCTCGCAGGCTTGCCTGCGAGCGCGTCGCTACAACCCCGATGTCTATGCTTTACCCAAAACAACAGCCCCGACCAACGGAGCGTATGCCTTGCACGACCTGATTGACCTATTGAAGAAGAGACCTGAGCCATGTCCAACGACGAACCTGCCTTCGCACAACCGGCGCGGCGCGAGTTCTTGCGAAAATCCCTGACGCTCATCCCGGTGGCGACCCTCGCCAGCACCGGCATGGGTAGCGTGGTGCTCGCTGAAACCGCCAAGCCTGCCGATCCCTCACCTGCCGCTGCTCCTGAACAGGGAAGGGCGCGTGCCTATCAGCCGACCTTTTTCACTGCCGAGGAGTGGGCCTTCATCAGCGCCGCCGTGGCCGTGCTGATTCCATCCGACGCACTCGGCCCGGGCGCCGCCGAAGCCGGCGTGCCGGAGTTCATCGACCGTCAGCTCAATACGCGCTATGGCAGCGGCGGCCTGTGGTACATGCAGGGGCCGTTCCGCCCGGATGCCCCGGCCGAACTGGGCTACCAGCTCAAGCTCAGCCCACAGGAGATCTACCGCCTGGGCATCCAGGAGACCGATGCCTGGTGCCAGGCGCAATGGGGCAAACCGTTCGCCGAGCTGGGCCCGGCCCAAAAGCAGCAAGCCCTGGAAGCGTTGGACAGCGGCCAGGCAGCACTTGCCTCGGTACCGGCGGTGACCTTCTTCGCCATGCTCTGGCTCAATACCCGCGAAGGCTTTTTCAGTGACCCACTGCACGGTGGCAACCAAGGGCTGGCCGGCTGGAAGCT
Source organism: Pseudomonas guariconensis (assembly GCF_040822035.1). Taxonomy (NCBI): domain Bacteria; kingdom Pseudomonadati; phylum Pseudomonadota; class Gammaproteobacteria; order Pseudomonadales; family Pseudomonadaceae; genus Pseudomonas; species Pseudomonas guariconensis. Next base: position 1,536,827 of record NZ_CP162012.1, read on the forward strand.
GATTGGCTTCCCTGGCGCGCGCGCCGATTTCATGGATTGGGTGGAGCGCGATGAGCGTTACCCCTTCCCGCCGGTATCGATCAGTGGCGAGCGAGGTTGAGATGGCCCAAGTGATGAAGAAAGTCGATGCAGTCATCGTCGGGTTCGGCTGGACCGGCGCGATCATGGCCAAGGAGCTGACCGAGGCAGGCTTGCACGTGGTGGCGCTGGAGCGAGGCCCTGCCCGTGACACCTACCCGGACGGGGTCTATCCGCAGACCATGGACGAGCTGACCTACAACTCGCGCAAGAAGCTGTTCATGGACATCTCTCGCGAAACCGTGACCTTGCGCCACAGCGTGAACGACCTTGCCGTCCCGTACCGCCAGTTCGGCGCTTTCCTGCCTGGCACAGGCACCGGAGGGGCAGGGCTGCACTGGTCAGGCGTGCACTTTCGGGTCGACCCGATGGAACTGCGCATGCGCAGCCATTACGAGGAACGTTATGGCAAGGCTTTCATCCCTGAGGGCATGACCATCCAGGACTTTGGTGTCAGCTACGAAGAGCTCGAGCCGTACTTCGATTTCGCCGAAAAAGTCTTTGGCACCTCCGGCACCGCCTGGACGATCAAGGGGCAGGTGGTGGGCCGCGACAAAGGTGGCAACCCGTTCGCTGCGGACCGCTCCGATGACTTCCCGCTGCCGGCGCAAAAGAACACCGTTTCGGCGCAGCTGTTCGAGAAGGCTGCCCGGGAAGTGGGCTACCACCCCTACAACCTGCCTTCGGCCAATACCTCCGGGCCTTACACCAACCCTTACGGCGCGCAGATGGGGCCGTGCAATTTCTGCGGATTCTGCAGTGGCTACGCCTGCTACATGTATTCCAAGGCATCGCCCAATGTGAACATTCTTCCGGCCCTGCGCCAGGTGCCGAACTTCGAGCTGCGCAACAATGCCCATGTGCTGCGGGTGAACCTCAATGCCGAGAAGAACCTCGCCACCGGCGTGACCTACGTCGATGCCCAGGGCCGTGAAGTGGAGCAACCGGCGGACCTGGTGATCCTCGGTGCGTTCCAGTTCAACAATGTGCGCCTGATGCTGCTCTCGGGCATCGGCAAGCCGTACGATCCGATCAGCAATGAAGGCGTCGTGGGCCGCAACTTCGCCTTCCAGAACCTCTCCACCGTGACGGCGTTCTTCGACAAGAACAGCCACCACACCAACCCGTTCATCGGCGCCGGGGGCAATGGCGTGGCGGTGGACGATTTCAATGCCGACAACTTCGACCACGGCCCCGAAGGGTTCGTGGGCGGCTCGCCGTTCTGGGTCAACCAGGCCGGGACCAAACCCATCTCCGGTACCAAGGTGCCGCCGGGCACGCCCAAATGGGGCAGCGCCTGGAAAGCCGCAGTGGCCGATAGCTACAGCCATATGCTGTCGATGGATGCCCATGGTGCGCATCAGTCCTATCGCGACAACTACCTGGATCTGGACCCGGTGTACAAGGACGCCTACGGCCAGCCGCTGTTGCGCATGACCTTCGACTGGAAGGACAACGACGTGAAGATGAATCGCTTCATGGTCGAGCGCATGCGCAAGATCGCCGAGGCCATGGGGCCCAAGGCGATCACCGCGTCGATGAAGGCGTTCGGTCAGCATTTCGACGCCACGGTGTACCAGACCACTCATTTGAATGGCGGGGCGATCATGGGCACCGATCCGAAGACCAGCGCGATCAATCGGTACCTGCAAAGCTGGGATGTCCACAACGTGTTCGTGCCAGGCGCTTCGGCCTTCCCACAAGGGCTGGGCTACAACCCCACCGGTCTGGTAGCGGCGCTGACGTACTGGTCGGCGCGGGCCATTCGCGAGCAGTACCTGAAAAATCCCGGCCCGCTGGTGCAGGCATAGGAGGCCGACCATGAAACGTATTCTGATCGCCGCCCTGAGCCTGGGCGCCAGCACCCTGTTGCACGCAGCCCAGATGAGCGACCCGGCCTTGATCAAGCAGGGCGAATACCTCGCCCGGGCTGGGGATTGCGTGGCCTGCCACACCGCCAAGGGGGGCAAGCCCTTCGCCGGTGGGCTGCCCATGCAGACGCCCATCGGCACGATCTATTCGACCAACATCACCCCGGATCCGACCGGCATTGGCGACTACAGCCTCGAAGACTTCGAGCGTGCCGTGCGCCAGGGCATCGGGCTGAACGGCAGCACGTTGTATCCGGCCATGCCCTATCCGTCCTATGCGCGGGTCAGCGATGACGACATCAAGGCCTTGTATGCCTATTTCATGCACGGCGTGCAGCCGGTTGAGCAGGCAAACAAAGAGAGCGATATCCCCTGGCCGCTGAGCATGCGCTGGCCGCTGGCGTTCTGGCGTGGTTTGTTCGCACCTGAGGTCAAACCGTTCGACGCAGCAGGACGTGACCCGGTACTGGCCCGTGGCGCCTACCTGGTCGAAGGCCTTGGCCACTGCGGCGCCTGCCATACGCCCCGGGCTTTGACCATGCAGGAAAAAGCCCTGGATGCTGCCGGTGGGGATGCCTACCTCTCCGGCAGCGCGCCGCTGGAAGGCTGGATCGCCAAGAACCTGCGAGGGGATCGCAAGGATGGCCTGGGCAGTTGGAGCGAGGCGCAAATCGTCGCCTTCCTCAAGACCGGGCGAAACGAGCGTACCGCGGTGTTCGGTGGCATGAGCGATGTGGTCGAGCACAGCATGCAGTACATGACCGAGGCCGACCTGACTGCCATTGCCCGCTACCTGAAGTCCTTGCCGCCGGTGAATCCGGACGACAAGCCATTCCAGGAAGATCGCCAGGTCGCCGAGGCATTGTGGAAAGGGGACGATACCAAGCCCGGCGCGGCTCTCTACGTGGACAACTGCGCTGCCTGTCATCGCACCGATGGCAAGGGCTATGCGAGGGTGTTCCCGGCGTTGGCGGGCAACCCGGTGTTGCAGAGCGCTGATGCCACCTCGTTGATCCACATCGTGCTCGACGGCTATACCCTGCCGGCCACGGCAACTGCGCCATCGACGTTCACCATGCCGGGTTTCGCCTGGCGCATGACGGACCAGGAGGTAGCCGATGTGGTCAACTTCATTCGCAGCAGTTGGGGTAACCAGGCAGCGTCGGTGACGGCCAGCCAGGTGGCTGATTTGCGCACCGCGCCTCGGCCTGCACTGAAGGCGCAGTCGCTGATCGGCGATACCACAGGAGTGAAGGAGCCGTGAGGTGACAGGGGGCTGCGTTGCGGCCCATCCCAGGCGTGGCCAGCTCCCACAAGCGCAGCGCTAGCCTTGTGGGAGGTGGCTGCGCGCTTACAGCTCCACGTCCTGGCGCCCGGCCATCTTCGCCTGGGTCTTGAGCTCTACGTCTTCTTGCATTCGCTGGGCGATCTGCTGGTCGATCTTTTCCTTCTGCTCAGGCGGCAAGGCGTTGTATTCCTCCTCGCTCAGGCCCAGCTCGGCGAGGTACTTCTCCTTGATCTTCTCTTCCGGTGATTTGGCCATGTAGTCGCGGAACGCCTCCAGGGCACCGCTGGTGTCCTGCTCGTTGACGCTGGCCTGCTGGCGCGCGGCGACGTCCGGGTTCTGCAGCATCACCATGAGTTTGGCGAAGGCTTCCTTGCGTGCATCCTCGGCGTTCTGCCCGGAGGTGCTGCTCTGGCCGTTCTGCTGTGGCGTGGCGGTGGCAGGGGCGACGGGCAGGCGCATCGGCAGCACTGCGGCCAACGGCTGCTCGGCGCCGGTGCGGTTGTACTGCTGAACGGCAGTCTGCCAGCCCAGGCCATTAAGGGTGATCATCAGGTTTGCTCCTTGCGAATCAATGACGCCACCGAAGGGGCAAAACCTGTGCCAGCGGCTTGAAAAGGCATGAAAGCGGCCGCATCGGCTATCTGGATCCAATCGAGTTTGGCGCTAAGCTTGCCATTCAGAGGCACAGGTTTGCCGCTTGGCGGCAATCACCATGACCATCAGCAGCCCAGAAAGGCGCAGTTGCTGGACACCAGGAGAGAGCGTCCATGAGTCAGCAGTCCAGGCCGATGCCTGCCGGCTTCAGCGAGCAGCAACTGCATACCTTGTTCGACCTGATCAGCGACGGCATCTGGGATTGGGATGCCAACTCCGGGTACGTGTACCGCAACCCTGGCTGGTACGCCATGCTCGGCTACGAGAGCCACTCGATGGCCAACACCGTGCTGACCTGGGAGAGCGTGATCCACCCCGAGGACTACCCACGGGTGATGGCCCACTTCGAGGCTTACATCAACCAGCGCAACGAGCGCTACCGCATCGAATACCGTTGCCGCTGCCAGGATGGCAGCTATCTGTGGATCGAAGACAGCGGCCACATTATCGCCCGCAACGAAGATGGCTCGGTGGCGCGCATGCTCGGCGCCCACCGCAACATCGACGCGGGCAAGCGCTTGGTGATCGAACTGCAGCAGAGGAACCAGTCGCTGGAAACCCAGGTAGCCGAGCGTACCCGCGAGCTGTCCTGGGTCAATCAGCAACTGCAGCGCCAGCTTGACGAGAATCTCGAGCTCGCCGAGCGCGACGCCCTGACCCGCACCGCCAATCGTTATCGGCTGGAAAAGACCCTACGCCAGGAGTGCGAGCGTGCCCGGCGCTTCCGCCAGCCGTTGTCGCTGATTGTCATGGATGTGGACGATTTCAAGCCGATCAACGACCGCTACGGCCATGCCCGAGGCGATGCAGCGCTGGTCGAGGCGGTGGAGCGCGTCCGGGCGTGTTTGCGCAAGCAGGACCTGCTGGCGCGCTGGGGAGGCGACGAATTTGTCGCCGTCTTGCCCCAGACCCCGGTGGAGCAGGCGGTGGAGCTGGCTACGCAGATCCGCCAGGCGCTGGACGACATGGAGCCGATCGGCGATTGTCGCCTGTCCATGAGTTTTGGCGTGGTGCGCTGGCAGGACGATGAGGACCAGCATGGTCTGTTGGCGCGCGCTGACCAAGCGCTGTACCGGGCCAAGGCTGCGGGCAAGAACACCATCTTCGAGTGAGGGCCACCCCCTGTTCTTGAGCGTCGTGCACACCTTAGGGGAGCGGGTCTACCCGCGAATGCGTCGTTGAGTGCGCTGCCGCAGCCGCGGGTAAACCCGCTTCTACAGACATCGGCGAAATCCGGGGAATGAGGACAAAAAAATGCCCGCCGCGCCTGGGGCGCAGCGGGCCAAATCGGCTGTCGCCGCTTCAGTGTCAGATATGCAGTGCGTGGCCCAGGGCCCGCAATGCCGCTTCCTGGACCGTCTCGCCCAGGGTCGGGTGGGCGTGGATGGTGCCGGCGATGTCTTCCAGGCGGGCACCCATTTCCAGGGATTGGGCAAAGGCGGTGGACAGTTCCGAGACCGCCACCCCTACGGCCTGCCAGCCGAGGATCAGGTGGTTGTCACGGCGGGCTACCACCCGCACGAAGCCACTTTTCGATTCCAGGGTCATGGCCCGGCCGTTGGCGGCGAAGGGGAACTGCGCGACGATGCAATCCAGGCCTTGCTGGCTTGCTTGCTCGGGCGTCTTGCCGACCACCACCACTTCCGGGTCGGTGAAGCACACCGCCGCGATGGCGCTAGGCTCGAAGCGCCGTGACTTGCCCGCGATAATTTCCGCGACCATCTCGCCCTGGGCCATGGCCCGGTGGGCCAGCATCGGTTCGCCCGCCACATCCCCGATGGCCCAGACGTTGCGCATGCTGGTCTGGCAGCGCTCGTCGATGGCCACGGCCGCGCCGTTCATCTTCAGGTCCAGGCACTCGAGGTTGAAGCCCTGGGTGCGTGGTCGACGGCCCACAGCGACCAGCACCTGATCGGCCTCCAGGCGCAGTTGGCCGCCCTGGCCGTCGTTGGCGAGCAGGCAACCGTTCTCATAGCCTTCGACGCTGTGGCCCAGGTACAGGGCGATGCCCAGTTTCTTCACCGAGTCGGCCACCGGCTGGGTCAGTTCGCCGTCATAGGTCGGCAGGATGCGCTCGCGCGCTTCCACCACGCTGACTTGGACGCCCAGTTTGCGGTACGCAATGCCGAGCTCCAGGCCAATGTAGCCACCGCCGACCACCACCAGATGACGGGGCAGGGCTTTCGGGGCCAGGGCCTCGGTGGAGGAAATCACCGCGCCGCCCAGCGGCAGCATGGGCAATTCCACGCTGGTGGAGCCGGTTGCCAGCAGCAAGTGCTCGCATTGGATTTTCTGGCCGTCGACCTCGACGCTCTTGCCGTCTAGGATCTTCGCCCAGCCATGGATCACCTTGACCCCGTTCTTCTTGAGCAAGGCGGCAACGCCGGAGGTCAGGCGATCGACGATGCCGTCCTTCCAGGCGATGCTGCGGGTGATGTCCAGGCGCGGCGAAGATACGCTGATGCCCAGCGCCGATTGCTCATCGTGGTGACAGGCCTGGTGGAACTGCTCGGCCACATGGATCAGTGCTTTGGACGGAATGCAGCCGATGTTCAGGCAAGTGCCGCCAAGGGCCTGGCCTTCGACCAGTACCGTAGGGATGCCCAGTTGGCCGGCGCGAATGGCGGCGATGTAACCGCCAGGGCCGCCACCGATGATCAGCAGGGTCGTGTTGAGGATCGGTTGCATGCTTACTCCATGAACAGGCAGGCAGGTTGTTCCAGCAGGCCGCGCACGGCCTGAATGAACAAGGCGGCATCCATGCCATCGACCACCCGGTGGTCGAAGGAGCTGGACAGGTTCATCATCTTGCGCACGACGATCTGGCCATCGACCACGACCGGCCGTTCGACCATGCGGTTGACGCCCACGATGGCCACTTCCGGTGTGTTGACCACCGGCGTGCTGGCAATGCCGCCCAGTGCGCCGAGGCTGGTCAGGGTGATGGTCGAGCCGGAGAGTTCCTCGCGGCTGGCCTTGTTGCTGCGCGCGGCATTGGCCAGGCGAGCGATCTCGCTGGCGTTGCTCCACAGGCTGCCGGCTTCGGCATGGCGCAACACCGGCACCATCAGGCCGTTGTCGCCTTGGGTGGCGATACCCACGTGCACCGCGCCGTGGCGGGTGATGACCTGGGCTTCGTCGTCATAGGTGGCGTTGATCTGCGGGAAGTCGCGCAGGGCCACGACCATGGCGCGCACGATGAACGGCAGCAAGGTCAATTTGCCGCGGTCTTGGCCGTGCTTGGCGTTCAGTTGCTGGCGCAGGGCCTCGAGGGCGGTGACGTCGATTTCTTCGACATAGCTGAAGTGCGCGACGCGACGCTTGGCATCCTGCATGCGCTGGGCGATCTTGCGGCGCAGGCCGATCACTGGAATCTGCTCGCTGTCGGTGCGCTTGCCATAGCCACTTGGCGCCTGGCCGGCCGTGCTGTGCGGCTTGCTGATGAAGGCGTCGAGGTCTTCGTGCAGGATGCGCCCGGCCGGGCCGCTGCCGTGCACGTAACGCAGCTCGATACCGGCATCCAGCGCGCGCTTGCGCACCGCTGGGGAGGCCAGGGGTTTTTCGCCCGCCTGGCGTGGCACGATCGGCGCGGCGACGCTGGCGCTGGACACGGGGCTGGCGGTCGGCTGCGGTTCGAGGCGCGGTGCGGCAGCAACCGGGGCGGGTGCGGCTGGCGCGACGGTTTCGACCGGCTTGGCATGGGGTTCGTCCACGTGGTTGCCGCTGCCTTCGACTTCGATACGGATCAGCTCGCTGCCGACCGCCATCACCTCACCGGGCTGGCCGCCCAGGGCCAATACCTTGCCGCTGACCGGCGAGGGGATCTCCACGGTGGCTTTGTCGGTCATGACATCGGCCACCACCTGGTCTTCGGCGATCACATCGCCGACCTTGACGAACCACTCCACCAACTCGACTTGTGCGATGCCTTCGCCGATGTCCGGCATCTTGATGACGTGCGTGCCCATTCAGACCTCCATGACCCGTTTCAATGCCGCACCTACCCGCGAAGGTCCTGGGAAGTAGGCCCATTCCTGTGCATGGGGATAGGGGGTGTCCCAACCGGTGACGCGCTCGATCGGCGCTTCGAGGTGATGGAAGCAGTGCTCCTGCACCAGCGACACCAGTTCGGCGCCGAAGCCGCAGGTGCGGGTCGCCTCATGGACCACCACGCAGCGGCCGGTCTTCTTCACCGATTCGACGATGGTTTCCAGGTCCAATGGCCACAGGCTGCGCAGGTCGATGACTTCGGCATCGACGCCGGTCTCTTCGGCGGCCACTTGGGACACATACACCGTGGTGCCATAGGTCAGTACGGTGACATCGTTACCTGGGCGGACGATGGCGGCTTTGTCCAGCGGTACCTGGTAGTAACCATCGGGCACTGCACTTTGCGGATGCTTGGACCACGGCGTTACCGGGCGGTCGTGGTGGCCGTCGAACGGGCCGTTGTACAGGCGCTTGGGCTCGAGGAAGATCACTGGGTCGTCGCACTCGATCGAGGCGATCAGCAGGCCTTTGGCGTCATAGGGGTTCGAGGGCATCACGGTGCGCAGGCCGCACACCTGGGTGAACATCGCCTCGGGGCTCTGGCTGTGGGTCTGGCCGCCATAGATGCCACCGCCGCACGGCATACGCAGGGTCAGTGGAGAGATGAACTGGCCGGCCGAGCGATAGCGCAGGCGGGCCATTTCCGAGACGATCTGGTCGGAGGCGGGGTAGAAGTAGTCGGCGAACTGGATCTCCACCACCGGACGCAGACCATAGGCGCCCATGCCCACGGCAGTGCCGACGATGCCGCTTTCGGAGATCGGTGCGTCGAACACGCGGGACTTGCCGTATTTGTTCTGCAGGCCTTCGGTGCAACGGAACACGCCGCCGAAGTAACCGACGTCCTGGCCGTAGATCACCACGTTGTCGTCGCGCTCGAGCATGATGTCCATGGCCGAGCGCAGGGCCTGGATCATGGTCATTGTGGTGGTGGACATGGCGGATTCCAGATGGATGCTGTTGTTGTGATCGTTCATCTCAGACCCCCAGTTCCTGGCGCTGGCGGCGCAGGTGGTCGGGCATTTCCTTGTACACGTCCTCGAACATCGAGGCGGCGCTAGGAATGTGGCCATTGCCCAGGGTGCCGTACTGCTCGGCTTCTTTCTGCGCCTTGATGATCTCGGCCTCGAGCTCGGCGGTGACGGCCTGGTGTTCTTCTTCGGACCAGTGGCCGATAGCGATCAGGTGCTGCTTGAGGCGAGCGATCGGATCGCCCAGCGGGAAGTGGCTCCAGTCATCGGCCGGGCGGTACTTGGATGGATCGTCCGAGGTGGAGTGTGGGCCTGCGCGGTAGGTGACCCATTCGATCAAGGTCGGGCCCATGCCGCGGCGGGCACGTTCGGCGGCCCAGCGCGAGGCGGCGTAGACCGCGATGAAGTCGTTGCCGTCGACCCGCAGGGAGGCGATGCCGCAGCCCACGCCACGGCCTGCGAAGGTGGTGGACTCACCGCCGGCGATGGCCTGGAAGGTCGAGATCGCCCACTGGTTGTTGACCACGTTGAGGATTACCGGGGCGCGGTAGACGTGGGCGAAGGTCAGGGCGGTATGGAAGTCGGACTCGGCCGTGGCGCCGTCGCCGATCCAGGCCGAGGCGATCTTGGTATCGCCCTTGATGGCCGAGGCCATGGCCCAGCCGACGGCCTGGACGAACTGAGTGGCCAGGTTGCCGCTGATAGTGAAGAAGCCTGCCTCGCGCACCGAGTACATGATCGGCAGTTGGCGCCCCTTGAGCGGATCGCGCTCGTTGGACAGCAACTGGCAGATCATCTCGACCAGAGACACGTCCCGGGCCATCAGGATGCTCTGCTGGCGGTAGGTCGGGAAGCACATGTCGGTGTATTGCAAGGCCAGCGCCTGGGCGCTGCCGATGGCTTCCTCGCCCAGGCTCTGCATGTAGAAGGACATCTTCTTCTGGCGCTGGGCAACGACCATGCGGTTGTCGAAGATCCGCGTCTTGAGCATTGCGCGCATGCCCTGGCGCAGGACCTGCGGGTCGATGTCCTCGGCCCATGGACCGACGGCATTGCCTTGTTCGTCCAGCACACGGATGAGGCTGTAGGACAGATCCGCAGTGTCGGCGGGTTCTACATCGATCGGGGGTTTACGGACTAGGCCGGCGTCGTTCAGACGCAGGTAGGAGAAATCGGTCTGGCAGCCTGGCCGGCCGGTAGGCTCGGGCACATGCAGACGCAGGGGGGCGTACTCGTTCATGCTTTTTACGCTCGCTCGAATGTTGTTTTTGTGAGCTTTGAAGCGGTCGCCGCTGAGTACCGGCTTGTGACTGGTAGGTCAGCGCTAACTACATCATAGGGGGACCGCTGAAGAATTTTTCTCTCAAGTTGATTGCCTTTGCCTGACGGCGCAGATAAACATTCCGCATAAACACAAAAAACCGGTGAATTTGTCTCATGCGCAAACTCGATCGCACCGATATCGGCATTCTCAACAGCCTTCAGGAAAATGCCCGCATCACCAACGCAGAGCTGGCCCGCTCGGTGAACCTGTCGCCTACGCCCTGTTTCAACCGGGTCAAGGCAATGGAAGAGCTGGGCGTCATCCGTCAGCAGGTGACCTTGCTCGCACCCGAGGTGCTGGGGCTGGACGTCAACGTGTTCATCCACGTCAGCCTGGAGAAACAGGTGGAGCAGGCGTTGCACCGCTTCGAGGAGGAAATCGCCGAGCGGCCTGAGGTGATGGAGTGCTATTTGATGACCGGCGATCCGGACTACCTGCTGCGCGTACTGTTGCCCAGCATCCAGGCGCTGGAGCGCTTTCTCGACTACCTGACTCGCTTGCCCGGAGTGGCTAACATCCGTTCGAGTTTTGCCCTCAAGCAGGTGCGCTACAAGACCGCGCTGCCGTTGCCGGCCAATGGCATGACCTTGCGCGAATAGCGTCGTATCGGGCTGATGGGAGCCCGAGGTTGCGCCAATCCGATGGCGAATACAGCGGCGCGACCGCGGGTGTTAATAAATTTCCACACTGCCGCCCATCCTCGCTTGATATTTTCAACAGCGGACGCCTATGTTGTGCCTAACGCCATTTCCGGCCTGGAAAACAACAAGAAGGACAGCGTCATGACGACCGAAGCCCCGCGTTCCCTCAGCGAACGTCTGACCGGCATCGACGAGATCGAATGCGTCACCCCCGACCTCAATGGTGTACCCCGCGGCAAGGTGATGACTGCCGAGGGCTTTCTGGAAGGGCGCCGCTTGCAGATGGCTCGGGGTGTATTGCTGCAATGCATCATGGGCGGTTACCCGCCAGCCCGTTTCTATGGCAGCGATGATGGCGACCTGGCCCTGGTGGCCGAACCTGCCCAGATCCATCGCCTGCCCTGGAGCGACGAGCCGCGGGCGCTGGCCGTCTGCGATGCAGTCGAGCTCGACGGTGTGGCGTCCGGACTTTCCACCCGGGGCCAGCTCAAGGCCGTGATCGCGCGCTATGCCGCGCTTGGCCTTGCGCCGGTGGTGGCCACGGAGCTGGAGTTCTTCGTCTTTGCACCGAATACCGATCCGCACCAGCCGTTCTTGCCGCCGGTGGGCAAGGATGGCCGTCGCGAGTTGGGGCACTCGGCGTTCAGCGTCAGTTCCAACAATGGCCTGCGGCCATTTTTCAGCGAGGTGTATCAGTGCATGGCCGCCCTAGGCTTGCCCCGTGACACCTTCATGCACGAGATGGGCGTCAGCCAGTTCGAGATCAATTTGCTTCACGGCGATCCGTTGCTGCTGGCCGACCAGACTTTCCTGTTCAAGCACCTGCTCAAGGAAGTCGCACTCAAGCATGGCCTGACCGTGGTGTGCATGGCCAAGCCCTTGGCCAGAACACCGGGCAGCTCGATGCATATCCACCAGAGCCTGGTGCGCATCGACAGTGGCCGCAACGTCTTCAGCGATGAGGGCGGGCAGCCGACCGATACCTTCCATCACTTCATCGGCGGTCTGCAGGCCTGCATGGCTGACTTCACCGCGCTGTTCGCGCCCAACGTCAACTCCTACCAACGCCTGTGCCACCCGTACGCCTCGCCCAACAATGCCTGTTGGTCCCATGACAACCGAGCCGCCGGCTTGCGCATCCCGGCCAGTTCGCCTGTGGCTCGACGGGTCGAGAACCGGCTGCCTGGGGCCGACGCCAACCCGTACCTGGCCATCGCTGCGAGCTTGGCCGCTGGTCTGCACGGCATCGAGCAGCGCCTGCAACCTACGGCCGCGATCCAGGGCGAGTTCGAAGTGCCGGAGCACCTGAACCTGCCTTGCACCCTGCATGGCGCATTGGAACGCCTCAAGCGCAGCGCATTGGCGCGTCAGATGTTCGGGAACGAATTCATCGAAGGGTATGTCGCAACCAAGACCTTGGAGCTGACGGATTTCCTCGACGAAATCACCCCTTGGGAGCGGCGGGTGCTAGCCGCACAGGCCTGATCGCGACACAACCGACACTGGACACGCCCCCTGGCTGGCTATTTAGCCGATGGGGGCCTGCGCTGCGGCGAATTTGCTTTTATGCTTGCCTGCAAGCTAACGCCACCTGACCAGGGAGCCCGACGGGACGTATGCGAAACATCTGGAAGCCGTTTCAGTCGCTGTATTTCGCTGCCTTGATGATGCTGATCGGCTCGGGCCTGCTCAGTACCTACCTGGCCTTGCGCCTGGCCGCCGACCATGTGGACAGCCTTTGGGTCGGTGCCCTGATGGCCGCCAACTATTTTGGCCTGGCCGTGGGCGGCAAGGTCGGCCACCGGCTGATCGGCCGGGTCGGGCACATCCGCGCCTACGCCACGTGCGCGGGCATCGTCTGCGCGGCGGTGCTCGGCCATGGCATGACCAATTGGCTCCCGGTGTGGGTAGGGCTGCGGATGATCGTGGGCCTGGGGATGATGTGCCAGTACATGGTCATCGAAAGCTGGCTCAACGAGCAGGCCGATGTGAAGCACCGCGGGGCGGTGTTCAGTGGATACATGATCGCCTCCTACCTGGGTTTGGTACTCGGCCAATTGATCCTGGTGGTGCATCCGGAGCTCGGCCCTGAACTGCTGATGCTGGTCGCCATGTGCTTTGCCCTGTGCCTGGTGCCGGTGGCGATGACCCGGCGCATCCACCCGGCACCGTTGCGCCCGGCGCCGATGGAGCCGAAGTTCTTCCTCAAACGGGTACCGCAGTCGTTGTCGACGGTGCTGGGTTCGGGCCTGATCGTAGGTTCTTTCTATGGTCTGGCGCCGCTGTATGCGGCCAAGCAGGGGCTTACCACCGAGCAGATCGGTCTGTTCATGGGGAGCTGCATCTTCGCGGGCTTGGTGGTGCAGTGGCCGCTGGGTTGGCTGTCGGACCGCTATGATCGTGCGGTGCTGATCCGTAGCGTCTCGATCGGTCTGGCGCTGGCTGCATTGCCGCTGGCGGTGCTGCCCAGCGTGCCGCTGGAGTTGCTGTTCGCCGTCGGTTTCGTGATTTCGCTGTTGCAATTTTGCCTCTATCCGCTGGCGGTCGCGTTTTCCAACGACCATGTCGAAAGCGAGCGCCGTGTCTCGCTGACGGCCATGTTGCTGGTGACCTACGGCGTGGGGGCCTGTATCGGTCCGCTGGCGGCGGGTGTGCTGATGAAGGTCCTGGGGCCGCAAATGCTCTATGCCTTCTTCCTGTTCTTCGCCTTGGTGCTGGTGTGGCGGATCCGGCCGAAGGCCGTCACCGGCCTGCATCAGGTGCAGGACGCGCCGCTGGGCCACGTGGCCATGCCAGCGGCGGGCTCACCCTTGTCGGCAGCGCTGGACCCTCGGGTCGATGAGCAGACCGTGCAGGACGTGATGCAAGCGCCGGTGGCGGCCGAAGACACCGAAGCCGAGGAGCAAAAGCCCCGGGAAGAGGCGGGTGCACCCCAGGCCGAGGTCGACAAGTCGGTTTGAGCCGGTCTTCAGGCAAGCTGCAAAGCAATGAAAAACGCCACCCGATGGGTGGCGTTTTTCATTGGACATTCGACACTCAATAGTCGTCTTTGTCGAAGCGTCGTGCCTCGCGCTGCAACTGGTAGACGAAACTCTCGACTTTGCGCTGCATCTGGCCATTGAGGTTGTGAAAGCGCACGCCAGCGAAGGTGGTGTTCAGGCGCTCTTCGAAGTGCAGGTGACGCAGTTCTACCATCGCCTGCGACATGCCCAGCGGATTGCTGGCGGCGAAGCGCTCATACACCTCACCCAGTTGCAGGCGCTCTTCGATGTTGCCTTCAAAGCGCAGCTTGCAGCCTGTGGCGGAGATGTCCAGCAACTTGCCACGCAGGGCGCCCTTGCCCTTGAGTCGTTCACCGTCGAGCACGACATCGACCAGTTGCGACAGCTTGAGCGCGGCGCGGAAGGCGTTGCGGCGCTGGTGGTAGGTCATCTCGGTCGGCAGGGGGGCACGGTAGCAGCGATGGCCATCGATCTCGGTGATGGTGGTCGCGGTGTTGCATTCCCAGGCGATGCGCACGCCATCATGGAAACCTTCGATGCGGAAGGGTTCGCCATTCTCGATGTACTTTTCACCGTCGCGAGGGATCATTTCGTCCAGCGCCAGGGTATTGGCGTCACGGTCCACATGCACGACGTAACTTTGGAACCGCTGGCTGCGCTCAGGGAAGGTGATGATCAGCGGATCGTGGCTATCCAGCAATTGACGCAGGTTGGCTGCGATTTCCAAGGGGGTGGTGAGCACCTTGGGCGGCTGGGGAGCATCGGATGCATTGAACACGGGTAATCAATCTCCAGGCAAAAACGACACACGCAAGTAACGGCATTTTGCCAGTATGTTCCGTGCCTTGATAGAAATAATCACACTTGGCTGATGGCGCGGGCCTTAGCCATGGGCGAGGTGGCGCCGCGGCTGTCATAGAGCGACGGGGAATCGCCACCCATGAGGATTCTGATCTGATTGGCCGTGGCGTGTTGCTGCAGCTGGATGATCCGGCCGTTGGTCTCGTTGACCTTTTGGCAGGCATCCATCAATTGGGTGAGTACGTCGAGTTGTTGCAGCATGACCTCGCCCAGGGAGGATTGCGCGGCCAGGGCCTGCACACCGGCCCGGTCGGCGGATAAGCCCAGGCCGACCAGCAGTTGGTTGCGCCGCATGCCTTGCTGCTCGAGCAGGACGATCAGGGACTGCTTGCGTGCCAGGATGTTCTCCAGCACCTGCATGTCCCGGCCATGCAGGGCGACGGCTTCTTTCTGAAGCAGTTCGAGCAGTTCCTGCGTTGGCGCGATGTCGTCTTCGATCAGTTGCAGCAAAGTGGTGTCGTGCATGGCTGGCTCTTGGCTTTTGCGTCCTTGAAGTCAGCGCCCCGGAGGGTTAGCGCTGGGCTTCGAAATCAAGCAGTTTGCTGGCGACCCGGCCGGCATCGACCTGATAGCTGCCGTCGGCGATCGCCTGTTTCAACTGGGCCACGCGGGCGCTGTTGACTTCTGGCTGGTCGCGCAGCTTGTCGCTGATCTTCTGCAACTGCTGGGCCTCTTGGCTGAGGTGTACCGCTTCTCCGCTGGCAGTCTGTGGCGCTTCGCTGGTTTCGCCGGCTTTCGGGGCGCTACCGGTCGCGGTATTGCTGCGAACCCCGCCCGTGACGGCCGGAGAATTATTCAAACGACTGAAGTCGATGACCATGATCAGAAACCTCTGGGAATTTGGACGCTTGCCCTGTTTTCGGCCAACCCGAAAAAAACTTTAGGCACGAATGTATCGCCACCTGTCGGCAAGCGCGCATGACCCGTTTTCTGACACAGTTTAGGAAAACCCGTTCCCCGTCGCTAGTTTTTATCCTGTCCCGCCTCGCGGGCGCCGCAAATGCCTTACATGGCCACTTCTACCTGTCCAGGCCCAATCACCCGTGCCTTGACCACGCGCTTGGAGTTCAGGTTGCGCACGCGAATCTGCTCAGACAGCCCGCCTTTGCTCAAGGCCTCGCCAGGCATGCGCACGCTAAGGCTGCCACTGCGGGCCGTGATCACCACATGATCGCCCTTGCGTACCACCTCGGCCTGCTCCAGATGCTGGGGCGTCAGGACCTGGTCGAGCACCGTCGGGCGCAGCAGCTTCATGCCCACGGCCTGTTCCAGGCTTGTGAGAAAGCCTTGATTGAGCGTGCCCACGTCGCGCTCACGCAGGCTGACATCGCCTTCGCCAATCACGATCTCGCGCCTGAGCGGGCGGGTCATCACCACCACCTCGCGAAACAGCTTCACCTGGGCCGGGACGAACACGGTCCAGGGGGCGCTGCCGTTGCAGCGTACCCGCACCGTGACCCTGCCCAGCGGCTGTGCTGGACTTTCAAGCGAAGCGTCCAGTTGCTGACTGCACAGCGGCATGCGTAGGCGCGGGTCGAGCGGGTTGACCTGGATCTCGTAGCGACCAGTGGTCTGGGTGGTGGCCAGATAATCCTCCACGGTGAATTCAAGAAACCCCTGGGTGACGCCGATAAGTTGTTCAGGCAAGGTAACCGCATCGGCCAGCGCGCGTGTGCCGGGTGCCAGCAGGCATAGCGCCATTATCAAGCCGGTCATCAGGCGCGTCAGGCGTCGGTAAAATGTCGTTTTCGTGTACATGGCGCTCAAAAAAGCAAAGCCCGTGCCGAGTCGGTAAATGGGCCAAAACTAGAGGAGTCTGGCATGGCTGGAGTCATGGATTCGGTCAACCAGCGCACGCAACTGGTGGGGCAGAATCGTCTGGAGCTGTTGCTGTTCCGCCTCAATGGCGAGCAGCTCTATGGCATTAACGTGTTCAAGGTCCGGGAGGTGTTGCAGTGCCCGGAGCTGACGTTGTTGCCCAAGTCCCACCCGGTGGTGCGTGGGGTGGCCAACATTCGCGGCGCGACCATCCCCATCCTCGACCTGTCGATGGCGACCGGCTTGCCGGGGCTGCAGGAAGAGACGCGCAACAGTTTCGTGATCATCACCGAGTACAACACCAAGACCCAAGGTTTCCTGGTGCATTCGGTCGAGCGCATCGTCAACATGAACTGGGAGGAGATCCATCCGCCACCCAAGGGGACCGGACGTGACCACTACCTGACCGCTGTCACCCGTGTGGACGGGCGGATGGTGGAGGTCATCGACGTAGAGAAAGTTCTTGCCGAAGTGTCGCCATCGTCCGAGGACGTGTCCGTGGGGGTGGTCGATGCCGAGGTGCAAGACAAGGCGATGATGCTGCGCGTGCTGACCGTCGATGATTCGTCGGTGGCGCGCAAGCAGGTCAGCCGTTGCCTGCAGTCGGTAGGGGTGGAGGTGGTAGCCCTCAACGATGGTCGCCAGGCCTTGGACTACCTGAACAAGTTGGTGGAAGAGGGCAAGCGTCCGGAAGAAGAATTCCTGATGATGATCTCCGACATCGAAATGCCGGAGATGGATGGCTACACCCTGACGGCGGAGATTCGCAGCGATCCGCGCATGCAAAAGCTGCACATCCTCCTGCATACTTCGCTGTCCGGGGTCTTCAACCAGGCCATGGTCAAGAAGGTCGGCGCCGACGACTTCCTGGCCAAATTCAAGCCGGACGACCTCGCCCAGCGGGTGGTCGATCGGATCAAGGCGACGCATTGAAACGGCCGGGGGCAACCCCTGGCACCAGGGATTTGAAAGAGGCGGCAGCATTGTCTACGGGTAATTTGGATTTTGAACAGTTCCGGGTCTTCCTGGAGAAAGCCTGTGGCATCTTGCTGGGCGAGAATAAGCAATACCTGGTCTCCAGCCGTCTCAACAAGCTAATGGAGCAGCAGGGCATCAAGTCGCTCGGTGAGCTGGTGCAGCGAATTCAGAGCCAGCCGCGCAGCGGGTTGCGTGAGCAGGTGGTCGATGCGATGACGACCAATGAAACCCTGTGGTTCCGTGACACCTATCCGTTCGAGGTGCTCAAGAACAAGGTGATTCCGGAGTTCATCAAGAACAACCCGGGCCAGCGCCTGCGGATCTGGTCGGCGGCATGCTCCTCGGGGCAAGAGCCGTATTCGATCTCCATGGCCATCGACGAGTTCGAGCGCAGCAACCTGGGGCAACTGAAGATGGGTGCGCAGATCGTTGCCACCGACTTGTCCGGGTCGATGCTGACCAACTGCAAGACCGGTGAATACGACAGCCTGGCCATTGGTCGCGGCTTGTCCCAGGAGCGCCTGCAGCGCTACTTCGACACCAAGGGGCCGGGTCGTTGGGCGGTCAAAGCGCCGATCCGCAGCCGGGTCGAGTTCCGTTCCTTCAACCTGCTCGACAGCTATGCGGCGCTGGGCAAGTTCGACATCGTGTTCTGCCGCAACGTGCTGATCTACTTCTCGGCCCAGGTCAAGAAGGACATCCTCATGCGCATCCACAGCACGCTCAAGCCGGGCGGGTATCTGTTCCTGGGGGCGTCCGAGGCGCTCAACGGGTTGCCGGATCACTACCAGATGGTCCAGTGCAGCCCGGGGATCATCTACCAGGCAAAATAAACCCAGACAGGGGCCGCATCGCGGCCCCTTTTTTTGCCGGTGCCCATTGCCGCTTTGCTGACGCCAAGCGGTAATCCATTGCCGCTTTTCTGGCATTGCCGCCGGCAAGCAGGGCCTCAGTGCCCGGTTTTACTGGGGCTTTATCGCTTGGCACAAACCTTGCTCTAGCTTGCTCACGATTCTTCCGGTCAACCTTCGAAGGTTTCCCAGACATGAGCATCAGCTTCGACAAGGCGCTCGGCATCCATGAGCAGGCATTGAGCTTCCGCGCCCAGCGCGCCGAGGTTCTGGCCAACAACATCGCCAACGCCGACACGCCTAACTACAAGGCGCGTGACATGGATTTCTCGGCGGTGCTCGCCGCTGAAGCCGACAAGCAGCAGAAAGGGCGCATTGCCCTGGATCGCACCAATAACCGCCACATCGAGGCCGAAGGCCTGGCCATGGGCGACGATACCCTCAAGTACCGCACGCCGATGCAGCCGTCGATCGACCAGAACACCGTGGACGCCCAGATCGAGCAGTCCAACTACGCAGAGAACGCCATCGGCTTCCAGGCCAGCTTCACCCTGCTCAACAGCAAATTCAAAGGGCTGGTTTCGGCCCTGCGCGGAGAGTGATCATGTCCCTTGCCAGTGTCTTCAATATTGCCGGTAGCGGCATGAGCGCGCAGAACACCCGCCTCAATACCGTCGCTTCCAACATCGCCAACGCCGAGACTGTTTCCTCGAGCATCGACCAGACCTACCGCGCGCGTCATCCGGTGTTCGCCACTACCTTCCAGCAAGCCCAGAACGGCGCTGGCCAGTCGCTGTTCCAGGATCAGGGCGAAGCGGGGCAGGGTGTGCAGGTGATGGGCATCGTCGAGGATCAGAGCAACCTTGAGGCGCGCTACGAGCCCAATCATCCGGCGGCGAACAAGGACGGCTACGTCTACTACCCCAATGTCAATGTGGTGGAGGAGATGGCTGACATGATCTCCGCCAGCCGTGCGTTCCAGACCAACGCCGAGCTGATGAACACCGCCAAGACCATGATGCAGAAGGTGCTGACCCTCGGTCAGTGATAAGGAGTCAGGATCATGGCAGTCAACAGCACCGGCGGTGTGAACCTCAACGACGTCCTCGCGGCGTCGGGCGTCAGCACTGGCACCACCAAGAAGCCCGCACCCGAGAACACTGACAAGAACGCCCTGGGCAAGGATGCGTTCCTGCAGTTGCTGGTCACCCAGATGCAGCACCAGAACCCGCTCGATCCTCAGGATAACAGCGAGTTCGTCGCCCAGCTGGCGCAGTTCAGCAGTCTGGAAGGCATCACCACGCTCAACAGCACGGTCAATTCCATTGCCGGTGCCATGGGTTCGTCCCAGGCCCTGCAGGCTTCGTCGTTGGTGGGTCGTTCGGTGATCGTGCAGAACGATAAAGCGGTGGTCGACACCACCCAGAGTTTCAATGGCCAGTTCATCGTCCCGCAAGGTATCAGCGAGGCGAAGATCACCATCAAGGATAAAGACGGCAACACCATCAAGACCATCGAGTTGGGCCAGCAGAAAGCCGGTTACGCCGACTTCATCTGGGATGGCACCAATGACAAGGGTGAAAAGGTCGACCCGGGCACCTATAGCTTCTCGGCCACCACCATGGTCGATGGCAAGTCGACGCAGATGTACACCCTGCTGCCAGCCAAGGTCACCAGCGTCAGCATCAACCCCAATGGCGAGATGATGCTCAACCTTGCAGGGCTCGGGAAAGTTTCTCTGTCCAGCGTGCAAACCATTGGTATCTAAGGCCGGCTAGAGCGGCACAAGGAGCGAATTCATGTCTTTCAACATCGGTCTTAGTGGTCTGTACGCTGCCAACAAGCAGCTGGATGTCACCGGTAACAACATCGCCAACGTCAATACCGTTGGTTTCAAGTCGTCGCGCGCCGAGTTCGCGGACGTCTACGCAGGTGCCAACCGCCTGGGTGTCGGCAAGAACCAAGTGGGCAACGGTGTGCGTCTGGCGGCCGTCTCCCAGCAATTCAGCCAGGGTGACATCAACAACACCGGCAACGTACTGGACATGGGTATCCAGGGGCAGGGCTTCTTCGTGCTGTCGGACAACGGCTCGATGGTCTATACCCGTGCCGGTGCCTTCCAGACCAACAAAGACAACTATGTGGTCACCTCGGACGGCCTGCGCCTGCAAGGCTATGCCGCCGACTCGACCGGCAAGATCCAGAAGGGCGTGCTGACCGATCTGAAGATCGACACCTCCGCTCTGGCGCCCAAGGCCACGTCCCTGATCGACCAGGGCATCAACCTGAATTCCTCGGCCACCGACATTCCGCTGATGGTCGACGACGGTACCGGTACCATGGTGCCGAACAAGCCGTTCGATCCCTCTGACGAAACCACCTACACCAAGTCGTTCCCGACCAAGGTGTACGACAGTCAGGGCAACGAGCACACCATGGAGCAGTTCTATCGCAAGACCGGCACCAACCAGTGGACCATGTACACCCTGGTCGATGGACGCAATCCGTTCGACCCGGCCAGCACCACGCCGCTGAGCGGCACCATCAGCTTCAACAGCGACGGTTCGGTCAATGCGATGACGGCCAACAACACCGGCCTGCCGCCTGGTTCGTCGTTCACCGTGAACAACAACACCTTCACCATGACTGGCTGGATTCCGGCGTCCAAGGATGCTTCGGGTAACTGGGCTGCCAATGGCGCGGCGGGCAATGCCGGTGGCATGCGTCTGTCGATGAACAGCACCACCTCGTACAACACCGAGACCGCGCGTATGTCGCAGTCCCAGGACGGTTACGCCACCGGTATTCTGTCGAGCCTGAGCATCGATTCCACCGGTGTGATGTTCGCCAGCTTCAGCAACCAGCAGTCCCGTGCGATCGGTCAGGTGGCCGTTGCCAGCTTCGCCAACGAGCAGGGCCTGCAGCAGATCGGTGGCACCCGCTGGACCGAAACCTTCTCCTCCGGCATTCCAGGCATCGACGCACCCAAGACCGGTACCTTGGGTAGCGTGGAGTCCAACTCGCTGGAAGCCTCCAACGTCAACCTGACCCAGGAGTTGGTCGAGCTGATCAAGGCGCAGAGCAACTACCAGGCCAACGCCAAGACCATCTCCACCGAAAGCACCATCATGCAGACCATCATCCAGATGACCTGATGGTCGCTGGTCGGTCGAGTGCGCACGAACCCCTTTCCCGATAAAGGGGTTCGTCGTTTTCGAGGTAAGGCTCATGAAGAAATGGATCGTGACGCTCGCCGCAGCGCTGTGCCTGCTCCAGGTCCAGGCGGCTGCGGCGCCGTGGTGGCGCTGGGAGAGTCAGGCCGACGGGCGCCTGGTGTGTTCGCAATGGTCGCCGGGGGAGGGGTGGAAGCGCTTCGCCGGCCCGTACAACAACGCCGGTTGCCGCGAGCCGTAGCCAATTGCCGTCAGCGGCAAGATGGCGCCGGATATCCGGCGTTGCCCAATCCAAAGGCTTCCCTCAAAGCCCGTATTCACGGGCTTTTTCATGCTTTTCAAAAGTTGGTTCGGAACTTGCTTTAGTGCCTGCACAGCAACGTCGGCGGCAATCGCTCGTCAGTGCAGTGGAGAATGACTGTGGACAAAATGCTTTACGTGGCCATGACCGGTGCCAGCCAGAACGCGCTGGCCCAGCGGGCCCACGCCAACAACCTGGCGAACGTTTCCACCAACGGTTTTCAGCGCGACCTGGAGCAGGCGCGTTCGATGCCGGTGTTCGGTGACAGCTTTCCGGCGCGCGCCTTCGCCATGAGCGAACGCCCGGCCACGGATTTCACTGCTGGCGCAATGGTCGAGACCGGTCGCGAACTGGACGTGGCGGTCACCGGCGATGGCTTCATCGCCGTGCAGGCGCCGGACGGCAGCGAAGCCTATGTGCGCACCGGCAGTCTCAATATCGATGCCCTGGGCGTGCTGCGTGCCGGCAACGGCATGCCGGTGATGGGCAACGGTGGCCCGATCGCGATTCCGCCTGAGCAGAAGGTGGAGATCGGTGAAGACGGCACCATCAGCATTCGCGCCATGGGCGAGGACCCGCGGGTCATGGCCGAGGTCGACCGCATCAAGCTGGTCAATCCGGACACCAAGAACCTGACCAAGGGCCTGGACGGCATGATCCACACCAAGAACGGCCAGCCCGCCGATGCCGACGTCAACGTGCGGGTGGCGTCGGGCTTTTTGGAGTCGAGCAACGTCAATGCCGTCGAGGAAATGACCTCGGTGCTGGCGCTGTCCCGTCAATTCGAACTGCACGTCAAGATGATGAACGCGGCCAAGGAAGGCGATGAAGCCATGGCGCGTGTTTTGCAAATCGGCTAATCACTTTTGAACGGGTGCCGTAAAACAGGCGCACGAGGAGAACACTAAATGCTTCCGGCTCTTTGGGTCGCTAAGACCGGCCTGTCCGCCCAGGACACCAACCTGACCGTCATCTCCAACAACCTGGCGAACGTCTCGACCACCGGCTTCAAGCGTGATCGCGCCGAGTTCCAGGACCTTTTGTACCAGATCAAGCGTCAGCCGGGTGCTCAGTCGACCCAGGACAGCGAGCTGCCTTCGGGCCTGCAGGTCGGTACCGGTGTGCGCATTGTCGGTACTCAGAAGAACTTCCAGACCGGCAGCCTGCAGACCACCGAAAACCCGCTGGACATGGCCGTCAACGGTCGCGGTTTCTTCCAGGTCCTGCAGCCTGATGGCACTGTTTCGTACACCCGTGACGGCACCTTCCACCTGAACTCCGACGGCCAGATCGTCACCGCCAACGGTTTTGCCCTTGAGCCTGCGATCGTCGTGCCGCCGGATGCCCAGACCTTCACCGTTGGCCAGGACGGCACCGTGTCGATCACCACTGCCGGCAACCCGGCCGCGCAGATCATCGGCAACATCCAGACCGCCGACTTCATCAACCCGGCAGGTCTGCAGGCCATCGGCAACAACCTGTTCCTCGAGACTGCAGCCAGCGGCGCACCACAGGTCGGCACCCCAGGCCTGAACGGCTTCGGTACCACCCTGCAACAGACCTTGGAAAACTCCAACGTCAGCACCGTGGAAGAGCTGGTGAACATGATCACCACCCAGCGCGCCTACGAGATGAACTCCAAGGTCATCTCCACCGCCGACCAGATGCTGTCGTTCGTCACCCAGCAGCTGTAAGACCCAAGCCCGTTACACGTGAGGTAAGCGTCATGAATCGTCTGTTGTCCGTCTTCGCCCTGGGGGGCGCGGTGTTGTTGGCCGGTTGCGTCGCACCGACGCCCAAGCCGAACGACCCGTACTATGCGCCGGTTCTGCCGCGTACCCCGTTGCCGGCGTCGGCGGCCAACGGCTCGATTTATCAGGCCGGTTTCGAGCAGAACCTGTACACCGACCGCAAGGCGTTCCGGGTGGGTGACATCATCACCATCACCCTCAACGAGCGCACCTCGGCGAGCAAGAACGCAGGGTCTCAGATCCAGAAAAACAGCAACGCCAACATCGGCCTGACCTCGCTGTTCGGCACCACGCCGAACACCGACAACCCGTTCGGTGGCGGCGACCTGTCTCTGGAGGCCGGCTACAAAGGCGAACGGGCGACCAAGGGTGACAGCAAGGCCACCCAGGGCAACACCCTGACCGGTTCGATCACCGTGACCGTGGCCGAAGTGCTGCCCAATGGCATCGTCGCCGTGCGCGGCGAGAAGTGGCTGACCCTGAACACCGGTGAGGAACTGGTGCGCATCGCCGGCCTGATCCGCGCCGATGACATCGCCACTGACAACACCGTGCCGTCCACGCGTGTGGCCGATGCGCGCATCACCTATTCGGGCACAGGTTCGTTCGCCGACGCCAGCCAGCCCGGTTGGCTGGACCGCTTCTTCATGAGCCCGCTTTGGCCCTTCTGAGTCCAATGACCATGTTCAACCTAAGGCAGCTGATTGCCGCGACCCTGCTCCTGTCCTGCGCGTTCGGTGCTCACGCCGAGCGCCTGAAGGACATCGCCAGTATTTCTGGCGTGCGTACCAACCAGTTGATCGGCTATGGCCTGGTGGTGGGATTGAACGGTACGGGTGACCAGACCACCCAGACGCCGTTCACCCTGCAGACCTTCAACAACATGCTGTCGCAGTTCGGCATCAAGGTTCCGCCAGGGTCGGGCAACGTGCAGCTCAAGAACGTTGCAGCCGTGTCGGTGCACGCCGACCTGCCAGCGTTCGCCAAGCCTGGCCAGGTGGTGGACATCACCGTCTCCTCGATCGGCAACTCCAAGAGCCTGCGCGGCGGCAGTCTATTGATGACGCCGCTCAAGGGTATCGACGGCAATGTCTACGCCGTTGCCCAGGGCAACCTGGTGGTCGGGGGCTTCGATGCCGAAGGCCGCGACGGCTCCAAGATCACCGTCAACGTTCCGTCGGCTGGCCGAATTCCTGGCGGTGCCACCGTCGAGCGCGCCGTGCCGAGCGGTTTCAACCAAGGCAACAGCCTGACGCTGAACCTCAATCGTCCGGACTTCACCACTGCAAAGCACATTGTCGACAAGATAAACGACATGCTCGGCCCAGGCGTGGCCCAGGCCATCGATGGTGGCTCGGTGCGCGTCACCGCACCCATGGACCCGAGCCAACGCGTGGACTACCTGTCGATCCTGGAGAACCTGGAGATCGACCCGGGCCAGGCCGTGGCCAAGGTCATCATCAACTCGCGTACCGGCACCATCGTCATCGGCCAGAACGTCAAGGTCTCGCCGGCGGCGGTCACCCACGGCAGCCTGACCGTGACCATCACCGAAGACCCGATCGTCAGCCAGCCTGGACCGTTCTCCAATGGCCAGACCGCTGTAGTGCCGCGCTCGAAGGTCAATGCCCAGCAGGAAGCCAAGCCAATGTTCAAGTTCGGCCCGGGCACCACCCTGGACGAGATCGTGCGTGCGGTGAACCAGGTGGGCGCGGCGCCCAGCGACCTGATGGCGATCCTCGAAGCCCTGAAGCAGGCCGGCGCCTTGCAAGCCGACCTGATCGTGATCTGAGGACGCCAGCCCATGAATTCCAAGAGCCTGGTTTCCGGACACGCCGACAGCGGTGCCTACACCGACCTCAACCGCCTGAGCTCGCTCAAGCACGGTGACCGCGACAGCGATGCCAACGTGCGCAAGGTGGCCCAGGAGTTCGAGTCGTTGTTCATCAGCGAGATGCTCAAGGCCTCGCGCAAAGCCAGTGACGTGCTGGCCGACGACAACCCGATGAACAGCGAGACGGTCAAGCAGTACCGCGACATGTACGACCAGCAGTTGGCCGTGAGCATGTCCCGCGAGGGTGGCGGTATCGGTCTGCAGGATGTGCTGGTGCGTCAGCTGTCCAAGAACAAGCCTGCGCCGGTCAACACCAGCCCGTTCCCACGTATCGAAGGGCATGCCCCGGCGCTGTGGGGCAGCAAGGTGGCCGAGCCCATGCATTTCAGTGAGACGGCCGGCACCCGCAATGATGTGGCCGCGCTCAACTCGCGGCGCCTGGCGCTGCCAGGCAAGCTGACCGACCGTTTGCTGGCCGGCATCGTGCCGTCGGCGACCACTACCAATACCGCTGCTGTGCCGGCCCGTGAAGGTCAGCAGGTGGCCAGTGCTGCCCGTGCCTTCGCCGCGCCGGATGGCACGCGCATTCTTGGCCGCGCTGTGGCCCAGCCACCACTTGCGCCGAAGAAGGCCTTCACCGACAGCGACCAATTCGTCGCCACCATGCTGCCGATGGCCGAACAGGCCGCCAAGCGCATCGGTATCGACCCCCGTTACCTGGTGGCTCAGGCCGCCCTGGAGACCGGATGGGGCAAGTCGGTCATGCGCAATGCCGACGGCAGCAGCAGCCATAACCTGTTCGGCATCAAGGCCACCGGCAGCTGGCAGGGTGGTCAGGCGAGGGCGATCACCAGCGAGTTTCGTGGCGGGCAGTTCGTCAAGGAGACTGCGGCGTTCCGTTCCTATGATTCCTATCAGGACAGCTTCCATGACCTGGTCAGCCTGCTGCAGAACAATGCGCGCTATCAAGATGCGGTGAAGTCGGCCGATAACCCGGAACAGTTCGTGCGAGAGCTGCAGAAGGCCGGGTATGCCACTGACCCCAACTACGCCAGCAAGATCTCGCAGATCGCAAGACAGATGAAGTCGTACGAGAGCTACGCAATGCTCGGTACCACAACGAAACTTTAAGGGTTTGGAACCATGGCGAGTTTGATCAATATTGGCATGTCGGGCCTGGGCGCCGCGCAGTCGGGGATGTACACCCTGGGTAACAACATCGCCAACGCCGATGTCGACAGTTATTCTCGCCAGCAAATCGTGCAGAAGACCAAGGGCTCGCAGCAGTATGGCCAGGTCTTCATCGGCAGTGGCACTACCTTGGCCGATGTGCGCCGGGTGTATAACGCCTTCCTGGAAAACCAGCTGCGCACCACCACGTCGCTGTCGAGCGACGCCGCTTCCTACCTGAACCAGATCACCCCGCTGGACACCGCCCTGTCGAGCGCCGATACCGGCATCACCGCTGCGCTCAAAAGCTTCTTCGGCGCCATGCAGGACGCCTCGGCCAAGCCCAACGAGGACGCCTCGCGCCAGCTGCTGCTGACCAGCGCCCAGACCCTGGCCAAGCGCTTCAATACCCTGTCGGCGCAGCTGAACCAGCAGAACACCAATATCAACACCAACATGGCCTCGATCGCCGACCAGGTGAACAAGCTCACCGCGACGATCGCCGAGTACAACGACCAGATCTCGCGGATCTCGGCCGTGCAAGGCCAACCCAACGACCTGCTCGACCAGCGCGATGGCGCCGTGCGCGAGCTGACCGCGTTGATCGGTGCCGAGGTGGTGGAGCGCGAAGGCAACTACGACATCTATCTGAAGAACGGCCAGGCGCTGGTGCTGGGCAAGACCACCCAGACCCTGGGCGTCGAGCCGAGCCAGACCGATCCGACCCGCATGAACCTGGTGCTCAATCGCGGCACCACCAAGATGGACATCACCAACAGCACCACCGGCGGCGAGCTCGGTGGCCTGCTGCGCTACCGCAAGGAGACCCTCGACCCTGCGCTCAACGAGCTGGGCCGCGTGGCGCTGGTGGTGGCCGATGCCATCAATAGCCAACTGGCCCAGGGCATCGACAAGAACGGCGAGTTCGGTGCGATTCTGTTCGGCGACATCAACAGCGCCAAGGCCATGAGCGAGCGCAGCGTGCCCAAGCTGGGCAACAGCGCAGGCTCCGGCAACCTGGATGTGAACATCAAGGACACCGGCAAGCTCACCACCAGCGACTACCAGGTGACCTTCACCAGTGCCACGGCCTATACCGTGCGCAAGCTGCCCGAAGGCACCGAGATGGGCTCGTACGATCTTACCGACGACCCAGCCCCGGTGATCGACGGCTTCACCTTGTCGCTCAAGGGCGGTGCGTTGAGCGCCGGTGACAGCTTCAAGATCACCCCGACCCGCAATGCCGCCGCGAGTATGGAGTCGGTGCTTACCGATCCCAACCGCCTGGCCATGGCCGCGCCACTGACCAGCACCAACGGTGCGGGCAACAAGGGCACTGGCGCGGTCACCCCGCCGACACTTACCTCGGAGCTGGACATCTACGATGCCGCCCAGCGCGCTGACCTGCAGACGGGCCTTAAGTATTCGACCCCGGTCAAGCTGGTTTTCGGTGACGACAGTACCTCGCCGCAGGCCTACACGATGTACGACGCCAAGGGCAACGCCATCGGCAGCGGCACCATCATCCCGGGTCAGGAAAACAAGCTGCAGCTCTCGGTGCCGATGGTCGATGGCAGCGGCAACCCGATCATGGACGGCGCCACCCAGAAGACCTTCACTTTCGAAATGAGCGTCTCCGGTGCGCCGAAAAGCGGTGACAACTTCACCGTGTCGCTGACCGGCGCGGGCTCTGCCGACAACCGCAATGCCCAGTCGGTGCTCGGACTGCAGACCAAGGGCACCGTGGGCGTTGGCGCCGACGGCAAGGGCATCAGCTTCACCGACGCTTACGCCAAGCTGGTATCCAACGTCGGCGGCAAGACCGCCCAGGCCACCATGGATGGCAATGCCACCAACGCCCTGCAGCAGTCCGCGCTGGACGGCCGCAACTCGGTGTCGGGCGTGTCGGTCGACGAAGAGGTCGGCAACCTGGTCAAGTTCCAGCAGTACTACACCGCGTCGTCGCAGATCATCAAGGCGGCCCAGGAAACCTTCGCCACCTTGATCAACAGTCTTTAAGGAGCCGTAGACCGTGCGCATCTCCACTTCGCAGTTCTACAACACCAGCAGCGCCAACTACCAGCGCACCTTCTCCAACGTCAACAAGACGAGCCAGGAGGCCAGCGACTTCCTGCGCATCCGCACCGCCGCCGACGATCCGGTGGGCGCTGCACGCCTGCTGCAGCTCGAGCAGCAGCAGAACATGCTGGAGCAGTACAGCGACAACATCGTCAACGTGCGCAATGCGTTGGGGACTGCTGAGAGCACGCTCAATGCCATTGGGACCATTTTGCAGCGGGTCAATGAACTGGCGATCAGTTCCGGTAACGGTGGTTTCACTGACGCCGACCGTAAGGCCAACGCGTCTGAATTGGCCTCGCTGGAAGACCAGCTGTTTACGCTGATGAACAGCAAGGACGAGAACGGTAAGTACCTGTTCTCCGGATCCAAGGGCGACACCCCGCCCTATGTGCGCAATTCTGACGGCACCTACACCTACCAGGGCGACCAGGGCAAATTGAATCTACAAGTGGGCGACATGCTCAGTCTGGCGGCCAACGAGACCGGCTACGACGCGTTCGAGCAGGCGCTGAACACCAGCCGTAGCGAGACCCACCTGACAAATCCGGCAATCGACGATGGCCGTGTCAGCCTGTCCAATGGTCAGGTCTCTGGCAGCGCGACCTACAACGACCGCTTCCGCAGTGGCGAGCCGTACAGCATTCAATTCATCAGTAGCACCCAGTACAAAATTCTTGATGCTGGCGGTAATGATGTGACTTTGGAGGCAAGCCAAGGGGGGGCATTCAAGCCCGATGGCGAAAACACTACCATCAGCTTCCGCGGCGTCGATTTGCGTCTGAAGATTTCTTTCCAGCCGGGTGACGAAGCAAACCCGGACGCCGCTATCGCCGGTCACACGTTCAGTCTGAGCTCCAAGGAAGACTCCATTGCCGGTACCCGTAGTCCTGGCAACAGTTCGACAGCCCAGATCACCGACGCAAGCATCAGCGATCCAGCTGTTTACAAGGCGGCCTTCCCGGGAGGCGGCGCGGTGCTGAAGTTCACCACCGCGACAGACTTCGAGCTGTACTCGGCGCCGGTAACGGCAGGCAGCCGGCCGATCTCCACAGGCACCTTATCGGGTACCACTGCCACTGCCGCTGGTGTGAGCTTTGAGTTGTCGGGAGCGCCAAGTGCCGGCGATTCGTTCGCGGTAAAGGTCGATACGCATCAGACTCAGAACGTCCTCGATACCATCAGTCAGCTCCGTACTGCACTGAATACACCACAAGACAGCGACCCGGTGGCCCGGCAGAACTTCCTGGCCTCCCTGGATTCAGCTGTTGGCAACATCATCAGCGCAACGAACCAGGTCTCTTCGTCGATTTCCTCTATCGGTGGTCGTGGCCAGGCGCTGGATATTCAGGCCGAGACCAACGAAGCGCTGAGTACCGAAAATCAGAAGACCCAAAGCTCAATACGTGAAAGCGATCCTGCCGAGGTGATGCTGCGTCTTGAAATGCAAAAGAATATGCTGCAGGCATCGCTACAGTCATATGCCAAGATCGCAGGGCTGTCGTTGGTCAACTACATCTGATCGAACCGCAAATTTCTGTTCTGACAGGGGTGAGTCTTCCGAGCGGTCACCCCGCTGAGTGAGCACGCGTGAAGGCACAACCTCTCGTCACTATTGCCATTCCGGCATTCAACAGTGAGTTCTTCTACGGTGCTCTCAGCAGTGCCATCGCCCAAGACTACCCGAATTTGGAAATAGTCATCTGCGACGATAGCGCCAATGGCGACATCGAGGCGTTATGCGAAGCGATCGCCAAGACCACCACCGTGCCGCTGCGCTACCTTCGCAACCCGAGTAATCTGGGGTACGCCCATAATTTGTTGGCGTGTCTGGCGCAGGCGCGTGGCGAACTGATCAAGTTCCTTTGCGACGACGATAGTCTGTTGACCACATGCATCACGCAGCAGGCCCAGGTTCTGATCGATCACGCCTCGGTCAGCATGGTGAGCAACCAGCGCTTGCTTTGCGATGCAGATGATGTGCTGCTGCCCTCGCGTATGCTCAACTGGTTGATTTCATCCAACAGCGCGGTATTACATGGAACCGATCTGCTCGATTGCGTGGCCGATAATGCGATCAATCTGTTCGGTGGTATCAGCCATGTTCTGTTTCGTCGGGCACAGGTCGAAGCGTACCTGGCGACACTGGTGCAGGAGGGAGGTTTCCGCGCACGGGTGGATATGGCGCTTTACGTTTGCTTGTTGCGGCGAGGACACCTGTGCAGCCTCGCCCAGATATTGAGTCTGGAAAGGGTACATCCGGGGCGCTTGAGCCATCGTGTATCCATGACCGAGGCGTCCAAGGTGGAAACCACCTGGCTGCTGCAAATATTGCAAGCACGGACAAGCGAATCTGCACCGGCCAAAGGCTGGGTAAGGTATTTGCCGTTGCAGGACTTCGGTAATGACCCTGAGCACGCTTGGGAAGAAATGAACCTGCGCAGCGCTTTCGCCGAGCAGATGGATGACTTCAAGCTGCAGGTTGGTACCGACAGTCTCAGCTTCGCTGAGGTGTATTCGCAGTGGTTGGCGTGTCGTACCCTATCCGAAGGCCAGTTGGGCCTGCTGTCCAGGCGGATCGAGCAGTGGCCACATCGGCCACGTATTCTGGTGGTGGTGTTCGGTGAGGGCTCTGATCAGCTTATGTTGGGCTCAACGCTGGATAGCCTGGCGACCCAGTCTTTTCCCGCTGGCCGTATTTGCGTTGTGGGAGCAGCCGATTCAGGCTCGCCACGATCAGGCGTCGAGTACCTGAGACCGCACACCCAAGAAGGAGCAGTGCTCAATGCCCTTCTGGCCGATGACGAGCAGTCTGACTGGGTTTTTCTCCTGCAAGCGGGGGATCGGCTGCACCCCCAGGCCTTGCTGCTCATGGCTGAGCGCATGGCGTTGCGTGCAGACAGCCTCTGTCTGTATACCGATGAGGGAGCATACGACGGGCGCGTATCTTCCGACCCAGTGTTCAAGCCAGATTTCAACCTCGATTTGATGCGCAGCCAGCCCTATGTTGGACGCCAGTTGGCGTTCAAGTGCGACGCGGTACGGGAATTGGGTGGATTCGATGAGCGGTTTGCGCGTCTGGGTACTCACGACCTTCTCTGGCGGATGGTCGAAAGCCATGGTGTGCACGTGGTGGAGCATATTGCTGAATTGCTGGTGCAGAGTCAGTACACCTACCGCGATTGGTTGGCAGACCCGCGATGCCAGGCCGAGGCTTCTGTGGTGGTGGAAGCGCACTTGCAGCGGTTAGGTGTGGCGGCTCGGGTGGAGGCCATTCCCGGCAGCATGATGTCGCGTATCCACTACCAACACGCTTATACGGCGGGAGTTTCAATCCTGATTCATGCTGGTGATGACGTACTCGCTTTGCAGCGTTGCGTGGAGTCGCTGTTTGAACATACTCGCTACGACGCCTACGAGGTCTTGCTAATCGCCAATGGAAGTGAGCCGGTCGAGGTGCGTGATTGGTTAGATGCGATGGGGGCATTGGGCGGTGCCTCGCTGAGGGTGGTAGAGGTTCAGGCCCAAGGTCGCGGGGCGAGCCTGAACCAGGCTTGCGAGTATGCACGTGGCGAATTCTTGCTACTGCTCGATGTGGGCTGTATCGCATTCGACGGTCCGTGGTTGCAGGAATTGATGCTCCACGCGCAGCGTCCCGAGGTTGGGGTGGTCGGGCCAAAGCTGTTCGGTCAGGATGGCGGGATCGCCTCCGGAGCTTTGGTTCTCGGTTTTCGTGGACCGGCGGGTAACCCATTCCAATGGAGGGCAGCGGCCTCGAGCAATGACTTGGACCGGCTGAACCAGGTGCAGAACTGGAGCGCGTTGAGCCTTGACTGTTTGTTGGTTCGGCGTGAACTGTTTCAGGCACTACATGGCCTGGATGTGCAAGCAATGCCCCACGCCTGGAGCGATGCAGATCTGTGCCTTCGGGCACGTGAGCAGGGCTTTCTGGTGGTCTGGACCCCCTACGCCAAACTGGCTAGCGTCCTTCCACGGATGCCGGTCGGGATAGACGAGGCTGCACAGGCGCAGGGCCAGCAGGCGTTCTATGAGCGATGGTTGAGTAAGGTGGCCAACGACCCGGCCTATAACCATAACCTGAGCCTGAATCTGATCAGTTTCAATCTCGAGCCGGGTGTCCGTGGCGGTTGGGACCCTTTCATCGCCAAGGCAGCGCCATCGGTATTAGCGGTGGCACGCAATACTTCGGGCGTAGGTCATTATCGGGTCATTCAGCCGTTCAGCGAGCTCGAGCGTGCCAGTTATATACAAGGGCGCCTCACGTTCAAGATGCCAAACCCGATCGAGCTGGCGCGGGAAAAAGCGGATGCCTTGATTATGCAGTACCGCTATTCACCCAGTGATATCAAGCGCTTGACTGAACTCAAGCAGGTATGTGACACGCGCTTGATCTTTGAGCTCGACGATTATGCGATCGACCCGCCGAAGAAAAACGACCATGCGCGTAACCAGCCCAGCAATGTGCGTGAAATGCTCGGTAAGGCTATTGGTTTGTGCGATCGCCTGGTCGTATCCACCGAGCCGCTGGCTGATGCGCTTTCGAGCTTCCACCACGATATTCGGGTGGTCCCCAATATGTTGGCTGCCTCACTGTGGGATGGGCTGCGCAGTGATCGTCAGACCAGCGCAAGGCCACGAGTCGGTTGGGCGGGGGGAACCAGTCATCGGGGCGATCTGGAGCTGATGCTCGGAGTCGTCCAGGCCTTGGCCGACCAAGTTGACTGGGTGTTCTTTGGTATGTGCCCACCGATGTTGCAGCCGTACATCAAAGAGTTTTACCCCAACGTACCCATGGCGGAGTACCCGCAGAAGCTGGCCAGTCTCAATTTGGATCTGGCGCTGGCGCCGTTGGAGCAGAACCTGTTCAACGAATGCAAGAGCAACTTGCGTCTTCTGGAGTATGGAGTGTGTGGTTATCCGGTGATCTGCACGGATATCAAGGCATATGCAGGCTATTTGCCGTGCACCCGGGTCAAGGACAACACCACTGAGCAATGGCTGGCGGCGATCCGCATGCACCTTGCCGACCCGCAGGCGAGCTATCGCCAAGGCGATGCCCTGCGCGAGGCCGTGCTGCGTGACTATGTACTGACACCGCACCACGTGCAGCATTGGGCCAATGCCTGGCTGGCAGACTGACCTTCCGCGCATGACAGAGCTAGCGCTGAACCCCTAATTTGAAGCAGGTGCTATATGAACGTAACCGCCAACGGCTCCCGCAGTGACGTAACGGTCATCTTGCTCGGTCAAGAGCAGGCCGATTATCGTGAACGGGCGCAGCACTATTACCAGCGCGCCGGTGTGCCGTGCCTGGCACTGGCGCCGATACAGGGCGCCAGCAGCGCTGCGCTGTTTTGCGAGCGCCTGGGCCAGGTGTTGCAACGGGTGGATACCCCCTTTGTCGTCCTGACACTGGATGCCGACTTTGTGTTGCCTTGCGCCTTGGACAACGCTGCCGCTTGCCTGCAGGAGTCTTTCGAGGCGCTGGGGGCTCAAGGTTATGCGCTGGGCTATGTTGCCGGTGATGCCCGGGTGGCGTATCACAAGCTGGGTTCGGCAGTGAAGCCTAAGACAGAGGATAGTCCCCAGGCGCGTGTAAGGCAGTATGGCACTGCTGCGCAACAAGCCTGGCGTGCGGTGGTGCGAGTGCCTGCATTGCAGGTTGCATTGTCGATGTTGCCCGATACGCTGGCTCTGGATTTTGCTGGGTGGCGGGTGGCGCTCTCCTATGCGCTGTTGGCGCAAGGGGGGGTTGCACGTCTTGAGCAAACTGATGTGGTATGCGAGTACCCTGCCACCACGCAGTCTGCCGTTCGCCGTGAAGAACAGTTGTCGCATACGGTGCGGGTGCTGCGTCAGTGGGATGCGGCGCAGGTGAAGCTATGCAGCGACGACTTCGCCTTGCTCAATGATTTTGTCCGCAATACCTACGAAGTGGTTGAGGAGCCGTTGCTGTTCACTT
This sequence comes from Pseudomonas guariconensis, assembly GCF_040822035.1. NCBI lineage: Bacteria > Pseudomonadati > Pseudomonadota > Gammaproteobacteria > Pseudomonadales > Pseudomonadaceae > Pseudomonas > Pseudomonas guariconensis. The sequence continues at coordinate 1,571,505 of NZ_CP162012.1, forward strand.
CGCCTTGGGCAAGTGTCCTCGATCAACCCACGCGAGTGTTCGAGCAGCACCAATTCGTCGAGCTGCCGTACTACAACATGGCAGTTTTCCACGAGTTGTCGGCCCTGGAGTTCCTCTGCCATGCCTGGCCGGCTGGCGAGCGGCAGTACCGGGCGCTGGAGGGGAGCTGGGTGCGCCAACGAGAGCTGTTGCAGACCTACCCGAACGATACGCCGCAGAGCGCTCTGCAACGATATTGGCAAGCCCTGAGTCTTGGCCTATTCAATCGCGAGGTATGCCAGCGTCTGGTGGATTCACTCGATCCGGTCAGCGATGCGGATGCTGTGCGGGAACTTGCCGACTGGCTGTCGCGTCTGGCCGAAGTGCCGTCCATGCGATTGGAGCAGGGATTGGCCGTCACGCCGTCCGGCCAGGTACTGAAGATGCTCGAAGCGATAACCCCAACTTCGGTAGCCCGTCAGCAGGTATTAAGACATCTGATGAACGAGGGCGTACCACAGATTGCGTTTGTCGTACTCGACCTGGACGATGACGACTTGGCCCTGCAGACTACCTTCGACAGTCTGCTGGCCAGTGGCATAAGACATTTCAAGTTATTGGTACTGAAGGCTGGTAAACCGTCGGTGATCACCACTGTGCGAGACACTCTGCATTTCATTCAGGTGACGGCGGACAATTGGGTTGCCCATCTCAACCAAGCCGTGCGGCAGTTGCCGAGTGAATGGTTGATGTTGGTGCAGGCGGGTGAGCAACTACTGACCGGGGGGCTGCTGCACCTTTCGAAAGAGTTGCGCCAGGCGCATGGCTGTCAGGCCATTTGTGCCAACGAAGTTCAACGCGATGAGCAAGGTCGTCTGCGATCAGTGGTGCGTCCAGGCGCAGACCTGGATCTGCTCCGTGCCCAACCTGGGATGATGTCGCGACACTGGCTGTTGCGTCGTCAGGCTGTGCTCGATATCGGAGGGTATAGCGAAACCTGCCCACACGCGCTGGAATTCGACCTGTTGTTACGTCTGGTAGAGACACATGGCATGAATTGCATGGGCCACTTGGACGACTTCTTGGTGTTGGGTATAACCCCCCCTGAGGCATTAGTCGCACAAGCGCTCAAGGCGCTCGAACGGCACCTGGGACAGCTGGGTTATCACGCTCTGGTTAGTGACCGCGGCGATACCGGGTTGCACGTGGACTTCCGGCATAGCACGACTCCTTTGGTGAGCATCCTGCTGGTCAGCGATAACGCCGCATCCGTGCAAGCCTGCCTGACCAGCGTCTTGCAACGCACACGCTACCCCCGTTACGAAGTTCTGATGGCTTGTGCCGGGCGAGAGCAAGGAGACGACAACGGCGTCGGGCAGCGCTTGAGTAATCGTGTACGTCTGTTGACCGGCGAGCCGGGTGCATCGCGTACCGCGTTGCTGAACCTGGCGGCCAGTCAGGCACAGGGTGAATATCTGGTACTGCTTTCGGAGCAGTGTGAGGTGATTGCTCCTGCATGGCTAGAAAGCTTGCTCAACGAGGCTCAACGCCCAGAAGTCGGGGTCGTGGGGGCTGGCCTGTATTCAGCAGATGCAACGGTAGCGCATGCTGGTTACCAATTGATCAAAGGCCCACAGGTTCATTCCCCTTGGCTGGGTGTTGGCGCGCAATGGCAGCACGTAGCGCATGGCTGCGCCGCTGTGTCTGGCGCTTGCATGATGATAAGCAAAGCGCTGTTCGAGCAATGCGAAGGATTGCAGGCGGTACCGGGTGCGGATATCGACTTGTGCTTGCGTACGCGTGAAGCAGGGCTTTCAGTGGTTTGGGCGCCGATGGCGCATGTGCGCGGCGTGCCGCTGACCGATGCCGACGCGGGGCAGTCGTTGGCCGAGCGTTGGCCGCAGGCTTTCGGCGAACGGGCCTATGACGAGCAATGGGATGAGCAGACCGGGTTGGCATGGTTGAACGACTTTTGACGCATTCTCGACTCGGCTGAGGCCTAGATCATTCAATTAACCCGGCAGTTAGAGTGCCTATATGAAACCTATTCGAATCGTTTGCGGCACCCGTCTTTCCAAGCAGGATTTTGCAACGCAGAGCGCGCTAGGCCGCTCGCTTGTGTCCAATTATGACAGTTGCCCTGTCGAGATCCGTTTGTTTGCCGAAAATACCCAGGGGCTTTCAACGATTTATAACCAAGCCATTGAGGAAGTCCGGGATAATCCGGCCATTCTCGTGTTCGTGCATGATGATGTCTACCTGTGCGACTTCTTCTGGCCTGATCGCTTGCGCGAAGGGCTGGCCACCTTTGATGTCATTGGTCTGGCTGGCAACGTTCGGCGCGTTCCGGGGCAAGTGGCCTGGTTGTTCGTTGATGATCGTTTCACCTGGGACGAGCGCAGCAACCTCACGGGTCGAGTAGGGCATGGCAAGGGTTTCCCTTGTGCGATCTCGAATTTCGGGCCCGCGCCGCAGCCGTGCAAGTTGCTCGATGGGTTATTCCTGGCCGCAGACAGCGATCGTCTGCAGCAAGCCGGCGTGCGTTTTGACGAGCAGTTCCCGTTCCACTTCTACGACATGGACTTTTGTCGGCAGGCCGAACGCAACGGTCTGAGCATGGGGACTTGGCCGCTGAGCGTGGTTCATGAAAGTGGTGGTGCATTCGGTTCGCCAGCCTGGCGTGAAAATCTTTATCGTTATCGGCTTAAATATTGCGAAGTCTAGAGCTTTATGAAATGTATTCGCGCGAACGCTAAATAGGAGTGAAACGGAGCTAGGAAGCCCAGCGTACTGAAGTGCATGACATACCGGGTCGGTTTCAACGCAGCAGTAGGGTCGAGTGCGGATACATTTCAGACAGATGCTGGGGCTGGACAACCTTGAACCTGACGTTGGTTGACGAGTTGATGACAAGTCGCTGCGTCGAGCAAGCGCGTGGCAAAAAGACATTTTATTGCGTGATCTGGGCGTGGCTGTTGAGTAGCTGCACGATCCGCTCAGGCGCATTCCACATCATGACATCCAGAATCGACAAACCTGGCTCGAAGACATAAGGACTGGTGTCATATTGGACGTTAGAAAATTGCATGAATTCTAGCTGGATATCCAGCTGGGCAAAATCCTGAGTATCAAATAGTGCACGTCCATTGACGGGATTGAGATAGGCCCCGGCGCCCAGCTGTCGACAGATTTCTGGCGCCCACCCGCCCGGCTTGCTGACTGAATGTAAGTCTAATCCCAGCTCCGAGCATACTCGATAGTTAAAGGGCAGCCCGAGATATTCGCACACTGAGGCTAGCCCTGCGATATTGAGTTGCACTAATGAATTATCTTTGGCACGTGCAAATGCCTGCGAAACAAGATCCATAACCGTTTCGTAATAGGGCGCCCTGCGACGATAGTGACTGAGTTTTCCCGATACACTACGCTGGGTAGCCGTGAGATCGTTGACGTGCACTTCATGAGTCAGCAGCGTGGTCGACGAGGTTATCAAGGGAGCGCTGATGTAGTTCCAGCCATTTTGTGGATGCAGTACCCGGTTACGATTCATCCATGAGCGCGGTGTGTACTGTGTGACATCGAACACTATCCACTGGTCGGTATGGGCAATCAGCGCAAAATGCCCTAGATAAGGAAAAAAATAAGGTTGCATGATTCCCAGTCTCATACTCACCTCCTCAAAATTTCGGCCAGTTTCTGCGCCTGGTGATGGGCTTGGCAAATCACATCAACGATGCGCTCTGCGCCGTACACATCGAGGGTCTGTCCGATAGGCAGTTGCAGGGTTCGCTGGCACAGAGCATCGGTTACCGGTAAGTCCGGTTGTATCTCCGCATTCTTGTAGGGAGGGCAATGGTGCACACCTGGTGAGAAGTACCGTCTGGCCAGCACATTCTCGGCGTGCAACACTCTCTGCAGTTCATCTCGCGTCAAGCCAAAGATAGTAGCCTCCACCTCGCAAACCACATATTGGTAATTGGTTCGACTGACCCGTTCAGGTTGCAGCAAATGGATACCCGGCACATCAGACAAACCAGTTCTATAGACTTCAAACAGTTGCTGGTTGCGCTGGAGTATCTGCGGAAATTTATTCAGGCTCAACAAGGCGATGGCGGCCTGGGCTTCTGACATACGTCCATTGGCTGTACGACTGACCGGCACTGGATGCCCAGCGCCATAGCTGCTACGAATGTTGCGCAAGCGTGCCGCGAGTTCGTCATTGTTGGTACAAAGGCAGCCGCCCTCTGCGGCACTGAATACTTTTGTGGCATGGAAGGAGAAGACCTCGAGTTCGCCCGTCCCTCCCACTGGCACCCCTTGAACCTCGCAGCCAAAAGCATGAGCTGAATCAAAGTACAAGCCAATGCTTCGCCGTTCACAAAGCTCAAGTAGAGCCTGCTGATCACACACATCCCCCCACAGATTGACAGCCAGAACCGCACTGACGTCCTCATCATTGATCAAGCGCTCGACGTGAGTCGGATCAATCTGGTGGGTGAGAGGATCGACATCACAGAACAGCGGCTCCACGCCAGACCACGTCAGCGACTGCGCTGTTGCAATAAAGGTATAGGCAGGCGTAATGACCTTTCCCTTTAGCGCCAGTGCGTCGGCTGCCATCATCAAGCCGATGGTGGCATTAGCCACGCAGATGACATGACGAACACCCAGACGCTGCTGTAGCTCAGCTTCCAGCTGCTGTACTAGTGGACCCTGATTTGTGTAGTACTGGCGTTGAAAAATCCCGCGCATGGCTTCTACATAATCGTCCCAGTCCGGGAAGTAGAGTTGGCCCACAGGCAGAGGCTTCGTAAAAGCGGGCTGACCGCCCAGCATGGCAAGCTTGTGGTTATTCATACAGTCAGCATCTCTTGAATAGGCTCGGCTTGCTCAGCGACAAAGCGCATTAAACGACACACTTTGACAATGTCATCTTCATTTACGAAATGGCCGCACGGGAGCAGTAGGTAGCGCTCCGCGAGGTATTCAGTCTGTGGCAAGGGGCCTGCCAAAACAGGATAACCGTAAGATTTCATGTGCAGTGGAGGGGAGTAATAGGCTCTGGCCAGTATCTGTTCGGCATTGAGTAAACGTAGGGTCAACTCACGCGGTAGAGGCCAGTCATCAAGCAGTTCGATTAAGATATTTTTGAATCCGCAGCGTTCGGTCTCCTCGAAGGCCACCATACGAACCCCGGCAAGTCCTTCCAGTTCTCGTTGATAGATCCTATAGCGCTGGCAATTATCCGCTACCTCTTGGTCCAATTCGTCAAGCCCTGCTAGGGCCATGGCGGCATGCACCTCATTGAGTTTGGCGTTCATGCCAAGCTCGACGACATTGTCTGGGGTATAGAATCCGAAACCACGCATGGCCAGTAATCGTTGCGCCAACTCGGCGTTGTTGGTGGTGACGTAGCCTCCTTCAAAACCATTCAGCAGTTTACTGGCATGCAAAGAGAAACACTCTGCCACGCCGAAGCTGCCCACTTTCCTGCCATTGAAGGTTTCATAGACAGACTCGACAGCATCGATGAACAGTGGCACTCCAGTCTCTAGAGAAAGTTGTTCAAGCGATATCACATCACAGCAGTTTACGATCGGGTGTACCCCAAGTATAAGCGCCGTGTCGTCGTTGACATGTGGGCGTGCCATCCGCGCACTGATGGCCAACGTATCGGTTTCAACATCGCAAAAGCGGGGTGTCAATCCTGCCCACGCTGCTACATCGGCCATACGGCGGTAGGTCAACGAGGGCATGAGCAATTCTTTTCGTCCAGGCATTGCCAGTGCGCGAATGGTCAAAACCAGCGCCCAGAATCCACTGCAGAACGTGATGCAATACCGGGTTTGGTGGAAGTCCGCCAATCGCTGCTCAAGCATCTGCACGACTGGACCGTTGTTAGTGTATTGCTGCGCCTCATAGAAGATCCGAGAGTACCTTAGAAAACGATCAAAGTCTGGAGCAACCAAGCTGGAGGTCGAACGTGGAGTATCAAACAGAGGGCTTGCTCCGAACAGGGCCAAGTCCGCGGGGGTGTGCTTAACTTTTTTCAATTGTCATGCCCTGTCACGAGCCAGTAGTACATCATACCGATAGTGCCCAGCATAAAATTCACGGGGCATCCGTTGAATTGAGCATCGCCAGCCACAATCTTCAGCTAAGGCCTCGAACTCGGAAGGGCTTCGCCATATGCCAATCAAAGAGTCAGCCATCTTCAGCTCGTGATCATGAGACTTGCCATCTGTATAGAACGCTTCATGCAGCTCCAAATCCGGGAGGTTGCCGATAAAAACACGATCTACGTTGACGAATTCTCGGTTCAAACGAGTCAGAACTTGGCGCGCAGTAAGCTCGGGGAAGTAGGAGAAACTGCCATAGCACAATACTTTGGTAAATCGCTGAGGACAGGGCTCGGATACAATATATTCCCCAACATCCTTAAGTACGAATTGGCGATTTGGTTGTTCAAAGTAACGCTTGGCCACGTCTATTAGGATCTCGGATATGTCCACGCCCAAGAAACTGTGACAATCGTCGAAGAAGTACTGTGATAGCGCACCGTTACCACATGCCAAATCCAATAATTGGTCATCCGGAGCGAGCTGCAATGTGTCGCGGATGGTCGAGACAATCATGGAGATTTGTTCGTCCGAGACAGGCTCGCCATTAACTGTGCGCTTGATTTGGCGCCAGAAATCGCCAGGTGCCATATTGGATGGAAACTTCTTATAAATAGAATCCATTGTGTTCCCTTATAGTTTATGTCCTGGCAATGGCCACCGATCGCTAAAATCGGCGCGGTCCGGATCACACTGGACGCTTAGACGGGTATGTTGGTCATGACGAAAGCATTCGCTTGTAGCTTCAGCATGGCCTTCTGACGCTACCGCATTGCTCGGCGCCAGAAGGCCCTCGGCCTGCGCCAGCATATGGCTGCCGCGTCGGACCGAGAGCTGGATGGCGACGGGTGACGCGATGTCGGGTTTCGCTGTAATCAAGTGAGCCTCGCCTGATTCGCCGAGATGTCAGAAGTCATTAGCCGATGGCTGGTTTTTTGACACTTCAAGCATGATTACGAGGCTCGAGCAAAAAACCGGCCAGAAAACCTAGGGGTCGAGGTTTTCTGGCCGGTTTTTTGCTGCTGGAAAGGAAGAGTGACGCGCAGGCGGCGGTTTATCGAACAGCACCGGACCTTTTTTGGCGGCTGCCATCAACGGCATGATCTTGATGATGCCCCTGCACGTTATTCCAAGACAAATTCGTATTGAATTCATGGGAAGCCACTTTGGACCTGCTCATTCGCGATGAAATCGCTTACTCGGTGAATGATCATGGGTTTGCGGCCTTTCTAGCCTAACGCCAACGTTTTACACGAACGCGGCTGCACAGTTTCTCGGCAGTCGCGTTCTGATTGGGAGCGCAGCACGTGAGTCTCACCCCGCTGGTTACGATTGCTATTCCGTCTTACAAGCCACGGCATTTCGAGGCCGCCTTGCTCAGTGCGATGGCGCAGAGCTATGAGCGCCTGGAAATCTTGATCAGTGATGATTGTCCTAGCGATGCAGTCCAGCAGATTCTGCGGCGGCATGTGTCTCGAGGTCGTCATGAAATCCGGGTGATTCGCAACCGCCCAGGGTTGGGCGGGTTGATGAACTACACCCAGTGCGTGGTCGAGGCCCGTGGCGAGTTCGTCAAGATTTTGAATGACGACGACATTTTGATGGTTGACTGTATTGAGCGCATGGTCGATGTATTCCAAACCAACCCCGACATCAGCCTAGTCACCAGTCGACGTGTATTGATCGATACCCTTGGGGTGCCGACTGCGGATATCCTCGCCACCTGCAGCCCTTTTGCCGAAGATGCCGTGATTCAAGGGGCGGATCTAGCGGCTTACCTGGTCGACGAGCCGATCAACTTCATTGGCGAGCCCAGTACGGTCCTGTTCCGCCGTGAGCATCTGGCCGACATCAAACCCCACATTGCCTGTCTCAATGGCCATACGGTCCGTGCCATCAACGACCTTGCCATGTATGTCAATATTCTGCGACATGGCCACCTGGCGTATTTGTGCGAGCCTCTGTCCTGCTTCCGCCGGCATGACGAGCAGCGCCAACAGCAGTCCGATATACAAGATCTGTATCGCCAGTACATACACGTATTCACCTCGCAAATCCGTGAAATGGGGTTGTACCATCCGCAACCGAACGGTCAGGTGCGTTATCGCCCTTTGGGGGGGAGTCCGGACGAGTGGCAATTATTCCCGCTTCGCCAGCGGTTCAGGGAGGAGGGCGCACGGCTTGCGTATGAGCAGCAGCACGCGCTCATGACTCAGGCGGTTACGAAAGCGGCGGGAGGCGCCCGCATTCACCAGATCTTCTATTCCCCGGAGACCCGCGCCATGCTGGAGCCGGGCTTCACGCCGCTTGATAACTGTGGTCAGCGGCCTGACTGGGCGGAATATTGGCCAATTCGCAATCTATTGTTGAATAAGGATCTGGACGAGAACGCGTTCTATGGGGTGCTTTCCCCTCGCTTCAAACAAAAAACTGGCCTCGACTCAGGGCAGGTGCTCGAGTTTGTAAAATCGGCACCAGACGATGTCGATGTGTTGCTGTTTCCGATGTTTTTCGACGAACTCGCATTCTATGAAAACACGTTCATTCAAGGGTTTGCGTGCCACCCCAACATTTGGCCCGCATTTGTGGAGATGGCGCGCCAGTTGAGCCCAGGCGTAAATCTTGAAACCTTGGTCATGGATGCCCGTCGTTCGCAGTTCTGCAACTTCTTTATTGCCAAACCGCGCTTTTGGCGGCACTGGTTCAGTAAAGCGGAAACGATCTTCCATGCTGCGGAACAGGCCCGCTCGGGAGTGCGCCCAACACCCTACGGCGCTGCGCTGAACGAAGCCACCCTGCACCGTGGTGAGAAGGGTTACGAGTGCAAGGTTTTCGTGATGGAGCGATTGGTGTCCTTGATACTGGCCACTGAATCGCAGTGGCGGGTACTGGCCTACGATCCTCTGAAACTGGCAGCGCTTAACAGGCCTGTCGACAATGACTACCTTCGGCTCAATGAATTGAAAGCCCGCCTGTGCGAAAAGGACAGCGATGAAATTCGCGCGGCATACGAGGTGCTGAGAGAGAAAGTTTTCCGTACGGTCTGCGCTGAAAAAATTGCGGAGCTTGGAGGGAATGTCCGGCCTATCGCGGAGCAGATCAAAGCCGCGTTGCGCAATGTTCAGTTGTTGCCGACTTCAACGAGTGTTTCTCAATGGCTCGCGAAACGAATCCCCAGCGAGGCACAGCAACGTTTGATTGCCGAGCGCCTTTCGACCCAGGCGGCGCCTACCTTCGGGGTTTTGGTGTTGGACTGTGAGGGGCGTGCCGACCGGCTGATGTCAACGCTGCAAAGCTTAAGCCAAGAGTGCAACCTCTATTCCGGCCTCAATGTCGTTGCGTTGACACCGTATGTGTTGCCTGGGGCGAGCGTCTCTCAAAATGCGCTGCGCTACGTGCGTATCGAGGGGACAAATCCATTGCCGGGAATTGAGCAGGCGGTGCGCGAAGGTGGTTTCGACTGGTTCATGCTGGTGGAGGCGGGGACCGTATTCACTGCCAGTGGTCTGCTGATCGCCGCACTTGATTTGCTCGGCGCGCAGGGCTTGCGTGCGGTTTATGGAGATGAGGTCGTTGGTTCGCAGGGTAAGCCTCAGGAACCGGTACTACGCCCGGATTTGAACCTGGACATGTTGCTCAGCTTGCCCAGTACGATGGCCAGCCACTGGTTATTTAATCGTGAGGCCTGGTTGTCGTTAGGGGGGTTCCGCAGTGAGGCAGGGCGAGCGTTCGAATTGGATTTCATTCTGCGCATGATCGAAGACAAAGGCTTTGAGGGTTTGGGGCACATCAGTGAGCCCTTGTTGATTCGAGCGCCCACGGTCCTGCGTGATTGCGAGGATGAGCGTCATGCTATTCATCGCCATCTGCAAGCCCGCGGATTCAAGGATGCGACTGTCGAAAGCCGTCTGCCGGGCCACTATGAGCTCGACTATGGCGTAGCTGATGGTGCGCTTGTGAGTATTCTGGTGTCGACTCAGGGCGGGTTGGCCCGGGCTCATCGCTGCATGGAAACCATTCTGGAGAAGACGGCTTATCGTGCCTACGAGGTGTTGTTGCTGGACCAGTGCGACGATGACCCGGCCCTTCAAGCCTGGTTGGAAGGTCTTGAGCAATTGGGCTCGGAGTCTCTGCGCGTGGTGCGGTTCCCTGCCCAGTGGTCGCAAGCGCAAGTGCGCAACCAGGCCGCGCGGCAAGCGCGTGGCGAGTTGCTGCTCTGGTTGGATTCAGGCGTTGCGGTGCTGGAGCCCGACTGGTTGCTGCAACTTGTTAACCATGCTTGCCGCCAGGAAGTCGGTGCGGTGGGCGCCAAGCTGCTTGCGGGTGATTGCACCGTACGTCAGGGCGGTTTGGTCTTGGGACTCAATGGAACGGTCGGACAGGTCTTCACGGGCCAACCCATGGGGGCTGCAGGCTACCTGCACCGTCTGCTGGTTGACCAGAACCATGCTGCGATAAGTGGCAAGTGCCTGATGACAAAGGCCTCGGTGTTCCTTGACGCAGGAGGCTTCGATGAAAGCCCGGAGCTGGCACCATGGACCGATGTCGACCTGTGCCTGCGCCTGCACAGTGCGGGTTACCTCAATGTATGGACCCCGAGGGCCTCGCTGCTGATCAACGAAGCTTCCGAACCAGCTGTCACTGCTGAGCAAGCCGATGCCCTGTATGCCCGCTGGCTGCCGTTGCTGGCGCGTGATCCGTCATACAACCCTAACCTTTCGTTGGGCGCTGGCGATGAGTTCAGCTTCGGCCAAAGCGAGCTGAGTTGGCGACCGCTATCGTCGTGGCAGCCCGTCCCAACGGTACTAGCCTATGCAGCGGATCAGCAGGGAAGTGAGCAGTATCGGATTATCCAGCCGTTGGAGCAGCTCAACAGCGAAGGGCTGATCGATGGCACGTTGATCCATACGCAATTGTCGCTGACTGAGCTGGAGCGTTTTGCGCCGGACAGCATCGTGTTGCAGCCTCAAATCAATGAGGTGCAACTCGAGCGGATGCGCCGTATGCAGGCATTCTCTCGAGCGTTCAAGGTGTACGACATGGATGAGCGTCTCCTGAGTTTGTCGCAGGGTAATGACGGTCGGTCGGCATTGGCCTATTCAGATCGCCTCGTGGTTTCTACCGAAGCACTGGCAGAGACATTAACGGGGTTGCACCATAACATCCGAGTGGTGCACAACCGGCTTGATCCTCGCTTGTGGGCTGATCTTGCGAGTCGTCGCCGCCGTTCTGCCAGACCGCGGGTTGGTTGGGTTGGAGGTCGCGGCCATGACAGTGACCCACAATTGATGATCGAGATCGTCAAGTCGCTGAGCGGCGAGGTGGAATGGGTTTACTTCGGCATGTGTCCGGATGTATTGCGACCCTACATTAATGAGTGTCACGCGATCGTCGCGATCGATGACTATGCGACTACGCTTGCGCGACTTGACCTCGACTTGGCTCTGGCGCCCAGGGAACAGACCCTGGTCAATGAATGCAAGAGCAATCTGCGGTTGTTGGAGTATGGGGCCTGCGGTTTTCCGGTGGTTTGCAGCGACTTGGCATGCTATGGGGGCGATCTGCCTGTTACCAGGGTACGAAATAACTTCGAGGATTGGCTGGGAGCGATTCGCATGCACCTGAGCGATTTGGATGCTACTGCTCGTATGGGTGATGAATTGCGGGCACGCGTGAAGCGCGACTGGATGCTTGGTGGTGAACACCTGCAGCGCTGGCGCGAGGCTTGGCTGCCGGGCTGATGTGGCCCGCGAAGTCACTGCGATGAGGCTTTGCAGCATGGTCCGTGCCCTTTCCTTGGAAATGGCTACGGGCCATTGTTGCAAGTGAGGGCGCGTATTTGTCGCAACAGTGACTTGGCAGTCGAAACGTGCATCTCTAATCTATTGAGTTAGCGGGCAGCCACATCGGTGTGACGTGCAAGGCGTGTGGCTTCGGCCCCTGTGCCCGCGATTTTTCGCCATTTCCATCGGGAAGCCACAATGATTGGCATCAAAAGCATCGCCAGTTACGTACCTGTCGAAGGCGTTGACAACTACGCCCAAGGTGCGAAATTCGGTAAGGATCAAGATTTTATCTTCGGTAAGATCGGCTCGACTTTTTTGCCGCGAAAGGAGGCCGGCCAGGAAACCTCCGACCTGTGCGTCGAAGCGGCCAAGGCGTTGTTCGCGATTAATCCCTCGTTGGACCCGGCTTCCATCGACGCAGTAATCGTTGTAACCCAGAACGGTGATGCCGAAGGCCTGCCCCACACGGCCGCTATCGTCCAACACAAGTTAGGCTTGTCGACGCATGTCGCGGCTTTCGATGTTTCGTTGGGGTGCTCGGGCTATGTATACGGGTTGTACGCGATGAAGGGCTTCATGGAGGCCGCAGGCCTGAAAAACGGCCTACTGATCACCGCCGACCCCTATTCGAAGATCGTCGATCCAGAGGATCGCAACACCACGATGTTGTTTGGCGATGCCGCCACGGCCACGTGGATGGGGGAGGACGCCGAATGGCAGTTGGGAAGGTCGCTGTTTGGAAGTGATGGAGCGGGCGCCGAACACCTGCGTACCACCGGCGGCAAGTTCTTCATGAATGGCCGGCAGGTTTACAACTTTGCTTTGGTCAAAGTGCCTGCACACTTGAAGCAGTTGCTTGAGGCAAGTCAGTTGCACGCCGATGATATCGACCTGTACTGCCTGCACCAAGGAAGCGCGGCGATCGTGGATGCTGTCTCCTTGCGTTTCGAGGAGGGCGAGTACCGGGCGAAGTTCGTCAAGGACATGGTCGAAACAGGTAATACGGTGTCGTCTAGCATTCCGTTGCTGCTGGAGAAGCACGTGCTCGGCTCACGGTGCAGGCGGGTTGCCCTTAGTGGCTTTGGTGTGGGGCTGTCCTGGGGATCAGCGATAATCGAGCGTCGTGACTAAGCATTTTCGCATTGTAGTAAAGAGCGCCGCCATTTTCTGGGCGGCGTTTTAATTTCTATCGTTGATCGCGATGTGGCACGAGGCTATTACAGCTTGAGGGGCCGTATGTCCTCTCTATACAGTATTGTGTTGTGCAGCTTCATGCATTGATCTGCTTGCCCGCCAGGGCAGGTGCCAGTCGGCCTCCAAATTATGAGCAGGGTTGAGATGACTACGCTTCAGGAAATTAAGGAATTCATCAGTTCGCCCGAACTGAACCAGAGCATGGCTCAAGTGTGGGAGCTGATAGGTCACCACTTTGAGCAGGCCCAAGCAACTCTGCCGCCAGAAAGCGCCATGCAGCGCCGCGAGCTTTCCTTCCATGATCAGGTTCGCCTTCTGGGTTATTTAGCCCTGATGCTCGAGGACGTGCCTGGAGATGTGGTCGAGATTGGTGTCTGGAAAGGCAAATCCTTGGTGCTGATGAATGAAGTCTTCAATCGCTCGCGTCGTATTATCGGAATCGACCCGTTCGAGCTGCCCAATCAGTTCCAGGAGTTTTCTCACTACAAGGATTTGTTGCTACCGAATGCCTGCATTTTGAGAGGCTACTCGGAGTTATGCGCGGAGCGTTTTCATGCACTGTCGCCCCGCGTAGCTCTGCTACATATCGATGGTGGGCACGCTGGTCGCAATGTGCTGTTGGATTTCCTGCTGTACGCACCGAGCGTGGTTCCTGGCGGGTTTGTCGTATTCGATGACTATCGTGATTTTCGTAGCTCTCCTGAAGTCGGTCCGGCGGTCGATTTGCTCAGGGCAGGCGGCTATTTCAAAGGGTTCAACATACTCGGCTCGATACCGGGCTATGAGAATAGCTACGTGCTGCAACGCCTCTGAGTGCAATGGTATTTGAGCTACTCGATCTGAAGGGCAGCCCTTGATGCTGCATGGGTAGGGCCAAGGTCCTGCTCAATGCAAGGGGGGCGTCAGTCTTGTTCGGAGCTTGGCAGAGGGTAAACCGTCTTCTGGCTGACGGATGGAGGCGCGAAGGTGATGCTTCGCGCCCGTATATTGACGTCAAGTTATTGATTTCATTGGGCTGGCAGGGTGCCAGCAATTTTTTCGAAAAAAAGCTAAAGCAACGAGCCCTGACGACGATAACTATTACGAAGGTTCTCTGTGCCACCCCCGGGCGAATGCCAAGGCCGGAAGCCGTAGTACCCAACCAACGAGGAATTCGTCATGGCTTTGACTGTAAATACCAACACTACCTCCCTGGGCGTTCAGAAGAACCTGAATCGTGCTTCCGACGCGCTGGCCACCTCGATGAGCCGTCTGTCCTCCGGCCTGAAAATCAACAGCGCCAAAGACGACGCTGCTGGCCTGCAGATCGCGACCAAAATGACCTCGCAGATCCGCGGTCAGACCATGGCTATCAAGAACGCCAACGACGGTATCTCCATCGCCCAGACCGCTGAAGGCGCGATGCAAGAGCAGACCAACATCCTGCAGCGTATGCGTGAACTGGCCCTGCAGTCGCGTAACGACTCCAACAGCTCCACCAACCGTGACGCACTGAACGGCGAGTTCCAGAAGATGCTGGAAGAAATCGACCGTATCGCCAACAGCACCCAGCTGAACGGCAAGAACCTGCTGGACGGTACCGGTGGCTCGATGGTCTTCCAGGTTGGCTCCGAAGCTAACAGCAACAACCAGATCACCATTACCCTGAGCTCTTCCATGAGCACCACTGGTGGCCTGTCGGCTCTGGCTGGCAAGACCATCGCTGGTGCAGATAGCTCGACTGCCGAAACCAACTTCGCTTCCGCCATGTCGGCTATCGATAGCGCTCTGCAGACCATTGGTACCACCCGTGCCGATCTGGGTGCCGCTCAGAACCGTCTGACCAGCACCATCAACAACCTGCAGAACATCAACGAGAACGCCGAAGCTGCTCGTGGCCGCGTACAGGACACCGACTTCGCTGCTGAAACTGCCCAGCTGACCAAGCAGCAGACCCTGCAGCAAGCGTCGACTTCGGTTCTGGCTCAGGCCAACCAGCTGCCGTCGGCAGTTCTGAAGCTGCTGGGCTAATCTGCCTGACAGTTGTCGGCGGGGGGGTGCATAGGCGCTTCCCCGCCTTTTCATTGTGAGGTGGTTAAGATGGACATGAGCGTCAAGCTGAACCTGTCCTATCAGGCTACGCACCAAGCCGAGCAGGTTTCCGAAAAACAGGTGGTTCGGTCGACAGACGTATTCGATGGCGTTAAAAAGGACGACCCGGTCAAAGTGCAGGGCGTTGACGATGTGAAAAGTGCCGTCGCGGAAATCGAAAAGTTCTTGAAAGAAACCCGACGTAACCTGGAATTCTCTACTGACGAGGAATCGGGCAAAATCGTGGTCAAGGTCATTGCCAGCGACAGTGGTGAGCTGATCCGTCAGATTCCCTCGGAAGAGGCCCTGCGAATCGCCCATAGTCTGAGCGATGTCAAAAGTGTTCTGTTCGACGCCAAGGTTTGACCGGCGGCGAGCAAATGATGTGAATCATGTTGGTCCTGCGGAGTAGGATTGACGCGTTGATGAGAGGGACAACAGCATGGCAAGCCCAATTACATCCAGCGTAGGTTTGGGTTCTGGTCTCGATATTGGAGCGATGGTCAAGGCGCTAGTGGGCGCTGATACTGCCGCCAAGCAAGCGCAGATCGCCCGGCAGACTAGCAACAACAGCGCGATGATCTCGGGTATTGGCTCGCTGCGCAGTGCGCTCACGGCGTTCCAGGACGCCATGAAGAAGCTCAATGACAGCAATGCTCCCTCCTTCAACGCCTACTCTGCCAAATCGGCGAACGAGTCGGTGGTCAAGATTGCGTCGAGCAATAACGCGGTGGCCGGTAGTTACGATATCGTAGTGAATCAGCTTGCGACTGGCTCGAAGGTTGCCAGTGCGCGGCAGGCGGGCGGTGCCAGTACGCCGATCACAGCCGGTCAGATGGTCATAAGTCAGGGTAATAGCAAGACCTACAATCTCGACATCGCCAGCGGGGCCACGTTGCAAAGCGTTCGTGATCAGATCAACAAAGAGCTGGGCGCGAGCGGCATTACCGCCAACATCATCAACGAGACCGGTGGTTCCAGGTTGGTACTGAGCTCTACCACCACCGGCGCGAACACCGATATTTCCGTTTCCGGTATTCCCGAGCTCGTTATCGATGGCAGCACACAAATGTCGGGCGCCGGTGCAGGCTTCATCTCAGCCAAGGCGCAGGATGCGGAGCTGACCATCGACGGTTTGAGCGTGAAGAGCGCGTCGAACAAAGTTGAAGGGGTTGTCAGCGGTCTGACCTTGGAGCTTACGGGTGTCAGTGCTAAGGATGGCGCTGGTAATTCCACGCCAACCAAGCTGACGGTCGCGGCCGATAACGATGGTTTGAAGAAGTCGGTCCAGAGCTTTGTCGATGCCTATAACACCTTGCAAAAGGCGATTTCCGACCTGACGTCGCCGACCAAGAATTCCGATGGCACGGTAAAGTCGCTTGGTCCGCTAACCAACGACCCAACCACGCGCTCCTTGCTTGCGGATATGCGTAAGGTATTAGCCGAAGTGGGGGCGGGCGACAAGCTCACCACCTTGGGTCAATTGGGGGTCAACACCCAGAGAGATGGTACGCTCGAGTTCAATAGCGTCAAATTCACCGCTGCAATGGATGAAAAGAAGCTCGGTCCGGAAGTGCAGGAGCTGTTCACTGGTACCAATGGCATTTTCGAGCGGATGAACAAGGCAATCGACCCATACAACGCTACGGACGGTAGCTTGGCAACTCGAAAATCTAACCTCGACCAGGCTGCCAAGAATCTCAGCGACCAGCAGGCTGCATTGGATCGTCGTACTGAGTCCTTGACCGAGTCCCTGACCAAGAAATTCGTCGCCCTGGACACCGCCCTGGGCAAGATGAAAGCCCAGGCCGACCAGATCACCTCGATCTTCGAAGCGATCAACGCCCAGGCCAAGAAGTCCTGATCCTTTCAGGCGGACACTAAAAAGCCCGGCGGCGTCTACAGGATGCCCCGGGCTTCTGGCTTTATAGCTAAAGTTCTTTGACGCCGCGACGATACACAGGTATACGCAACCTTTTTCGCTGCAACGAGGTAGATCCATGAACCCGATGTTGGCCCTCCGGCAATACCAGAAAGTCAATGGTGTGGCGCAGACCTCCGTGGCCAGTCCGCACCGTCTGGTACAAATGCTCATGCAGGGTGGTCTCGATCGTCTTGCCCAGGCCAAGGGCGCCATGGCGCGCAACGACGTCCCTCAGCGCGGCATTCTGATCGGCAAGGCCATCGACATCATCGGCGGGTTGCGCGAAGGTTTGGACCTTGAAAACCATGCCGACAGCCTCACCGATCTGGACAACCTGTACAGCTACATGAGCCGTCGCCTGGTCGAAGCCAACGTCAAGAACGATCCGGCGATCATTGATGAGGTGGCGCGTCTGCTCATCACGGTCAAGGAAGGCTGGGACGCGATCGGCGATCAGCAGCCGGCAGACTGATTCGGGAGAGGTTGCAATGAGCGAGGTGATCGAGCGTATCGAGCAGACCCGTGAGGCGCTGCTGGCGGCATTGGATAGTCGTGATTGGGATGCGATCGGCGAGCTCGACTTGGAGTGCCGAATTTGCGTCGACGACGTGCTGGCTGAGGCCTCGCTCAACGAAGATGCGGTAAAGGGCAGCCTAGAGCAGTTGCTTGGCGTTTATCGGCAACTTATTGATATTGCAAGTGGCGAACGTCAATCGATAGTCGACGAGATGACGCAGATTCGTCAGGCGAAAAATGCCGCAAAGGTATACCATCTCTTCAGTTGACGCTGGAGGGGTGCAAAAAATCGCGCGCCATTAATTTGACTGTGTGCGTTTTTTTGACTTAACTAGTGACTGTTTTCGCAAAATCAGACGTCCGAGCACTGATCATTCAGTCGGAATGATGTCGAGCACGCCTGCGGGCGTCGAAATGACTAGGGAAGTTGCTAACGCATGTGGCGTGAAACCAAGATCCTCCTGATCGATGACGACAGCGAACGCCGCCGCGATCTGGCGGTGGTCCTGAATTTTCTAGGCGAAGAAAACCTCTCCTGCTCCAGCCATGATTGGCAGCAGGCGGTTGCTTCTTTGTCGTCGAGTCGCGATGTGCTGTGCGTACTGATCGGGACCGTGAATGCTCCGGCGGGTGTCCTTGGGCTGCTTAAGACAGTGGCTGCATGGGATGAGTTCCTTCCGGTTCTGCTTTTAGGTGAAATTTCTTCTGCGGACTTCCCGGAAGACCTACGCCGTCGCGTTCTGTTCAATCTCGAAATGCCGCCGAGCTACAGCCAGTTGCTCGACTCGCTGCACCGTGCCCAGGTCTACCGCGAAATGTACGACCAGGCCCGCGAGCGCGGCCGCCAGCGCGAACCCAATCTGTTCCGCAGCCTGGTCGGCACCAGCCGTGCCATCCAGCATGTGCGCCAGATGATGCAGCAAGTGGCCGATACCGATGCCAGCGTGCTGATTCTCGGTGAGTCCGGCACTGGCAAGGAGGTGGTGGCGCGCAACCTGCACTACCACTCCAAACGCCGCGAAGCGCCGTTCGTGCCGGTCAACTGCGGGGCGATTCCGGCCGAGTTGCTCGAGAGCGAGTTGTTCGGGCATGAGAAGGGCGCCTTCACCGGGGCCATCACCAGCCGCGCCGGGCGTTTCGAGCTGGCCAACGGCGGGACCTTGTTCCTCGACGAGATCGGCGACATGCCGCTGCCGATGCAGGTCAAGCTGCTGCGCGTGCTGCAAGAGCGCACCTTCGAGCGGGTCGGTAGCAACAAGACCCAGAGCATTGACGTACGCATCATTGCCGCGACCCACAAGAACCTCGAGACCATGATCGAGGAAGGGACCTTCCGCGAAGACCTGTACTACCGCTTGAATGTCTTCCCCATTGAAATGGCGCCGCTGCGTGAGCGAGTCGAGGATATTCCGCTGTTGATGAACGAGCTGATCTCGCGCATGGAGCACGAGAAGCGCGGCTCGATCCGTTTCAACTCAGCATCGATCATGTCCCTGTGCCGTCACGGTTGGCCGGGGAACGTCCGTGAGCTGGCCAATCTGGTCGAGCGCATGGCAATCATGCATCCATACGGGGTGATCGGGGTTTCCGAGTTGCCGAAGAAATTCCGTTACGTCGATGACGAAGACGAGCAGATGGTCGACAGCCTGCGCAGCGATCTGGAAGAACGCGCGGCGATCAACGGTCACGCGCCAAGCTTCTCCGGCAGCGCCATGCTCCCGCCAGAAGGGTTGGACCTGAAGGATTATCTGGGCAACCTCGAGCAGGGCCTGATCCAGCAGGCATTGGACGACGCCAACGGTATCGTCGCGCGAGCCGCCGAGCGCTTGCGTATCCGCCGCACCACGCTGGTGGAAAAGATGCGCAAGTACGGCATGAGCCGTCGAGAAGGTGACGATCAGGCAGAAGGTTGACGCCTTCTGCTTTTCTACAAGCGGGGCTGCTTTGCAGCCTTCGCGCCGGCAAGCCCTCTGCAGCCGGGTGGTGCAACGCCGCCTTGCGATGAAGGTCGCGGCATTTCCTTATACCCGGCACGGCTATTGCTACATCGCTGGCAACACACCGTTTTTATGACGGTCAGCCACGCGAGAGAGCATGATGCCCCAGGTCGCCCACATCTCCCGAACCCCCGACGCGCACGGCCGCACCTCGGTCGAGCAGGAAAGCCGTCAGGGCCTGGAGCAGGCGTTCGCCCTGTTCAATCAGGTTTCTGATCAGCTCAGTGAGTCCTACAGCCTGCTCGAAGCTCGGGTCAGCCAGCTCAAGGGTGAACTGGCCGTGGTCAGTGCTCAGCGCATGGCCGAGCTGGATGAAAAAGAGCGCCTGGCCAATCGTTTGCAGAACCTGCTCGACCTGCTGCCCGGCGGGGTGATCGTCATCGACGATCAGGGGTATGTGCGCGAGGCCAACCCGGCGGCATGCGAGTTGCTGGGCGAGCCATTGGTCGGTGAGCTCTGGCGCCAAGTGATCGCCCGCAGCTTCGCCCCGCGCAAGGATGACGGCCATGAAATCTCGTTGCGTGACGGTCGGCGGCTGTCCATCGCCACGCGCTCGCTCGATGCCGAGCCCGGGCAACTGGTGCTGCTCAACGACCTGACCGAAACCCGCCGCCTGCAAGATCAACTGGCCCGCCATGAGCGGTTGTCGTCGCTGGGGCGCATGGTCGCTTCACTCGCCCATCAGATCCGCACGCCATTGTCGGCGGCGATGCTCTATGCCGGCCATTTGGCCGACGCAGAAAAAGAATTGCCCAAAGAAACCCGCCAGCGCTTCGCCGGCAGCCTCAAGGAGCGCCTGCACGAGCTGGAGCATCAGGTCCGTGACATGCTGGTGTTCGCTCGCGGCGAGCTGCCGCTGGGCGACCGCATGAGCCCCAAGGCTTTGTTCCAGGCGTTGCAGCAGGCAGCCCAAACCCATGTCCAAGGCCATAGCGTGCGCTGGCAATGCGACAGCCATCTCGGTGAGCTGCTGTGCAATCGCGACACCTTGGTGGGCGCCTTGCTCAATCTGATCGAAAACGCCTTGCAAGCCAGCACCGGGCCGGCGCGCCTGAAGGTGCACCTGTACCGGCGCGATCAGGCCCTGCACTTGTGCATCAGCGATGCCGGCTGTGGCATCGAGGCCGAGCTGCTGGCGCGCTTGGGCGAGCCCTTCCTGACTACCAAGTCCACCGGCACCGGCTTGGGGTTGGCGGTGGTCAAGGCTGTCGTGCGGGCGCACCAGGGTAGTCTGCGGCTGCGCTCGAAGGTCGGCCGAGGAACGTGTGTGGACGTGGTGCTGCCGTTGATCGGCGGGCCGGCGATGGGGGAGGCGTGATGACGATCAAGGTGTTGCTGGTCGAGGACGATCGTGTCCTGCGCCAGGCCTTGGGCGATACCCTGGAAATCGGCGGTTTCGCCTACCGTGCGGTGGGCAGTGGCGAGGAGGCGCTCGAGGCAGTGGCTGGCGAGTCCTTCAGCCTGGTGGTCAGCGATGTGAACATGCCGGGCATGGATGGGCACCAGTTGCTGGCTCAGCTGCGTACCCAGCATCCTCAATTGCCGGTGTTGCTGATGACTGCCCACGCCGCGGTGGAGCGTGCCGTGCAGGCCATGCGCCAGGGCGCTGTCGATTACCTGGTCAAGCCGTTCGAGCCCAAGGCGCTGCTGAGCCTGGTGGAGCGTCATGCCGCCGGGCGCGTGGGCGGTGCCGATGAAGAGGGGCCGGTCGCCTGTGAGCCGGCCAGTCGGCAATTGCTGGAGCTGGCCGCGCGCGTGGCGCGCAGTGACTCGACCGTGCTGATTTCCGGCGAGTCCGGGACCGGCAAGGAAGTGCTGGCGCGCTATATCCATCAGCAATCGCCGCGCGCGGCGCAGCCCTTCGTGGCGATCAATTGCGCAGCCATTCCCGACAACATGCTCGAAGCCACGTTGTTCGGCCATGAGAAAGGCGCCTTCACGGGGGCCATTGCCGCCCAGGCCGGCAAGTTCGAGCAGGCCGATGGCGGCACTTTGTTGCTCGACGAGATTTCCGAAATGCCCCTGGGCTTGCAGGCCAAGCTTCTGCGCGTGCTGCAGGAGCGTGAGGTGGAGCGGGTGGGTGGGCGCAAGCCGATCGCCCTGGACATCCGCGTGCTGGCGACCACCAACCGAGACTTGGCCGAGGAGGTCGCCGCCGGGCGCTTCCGTGAGGACCTCTACTATCGCCTGTCGGTGTTCCCGCTCGCCTGGCGCCCGCTGCGCGAGCGCAGCGCCGACATTCTGCCGCTGGCTGAGCGCCTGCTGGCGCGCCATGTGGCCAAGATGAAGCATGCCCCGGTGCGGTTGTCCGCCGAGGCGCGAGCCTGCCTGCAAGGGCATCCGTGGCCAGGTAATGTGCGCGAGCTGGACAACGCTTTGCAGCGCGCCTTGATCCTGCAGCAGGGTGGGGTGATCGAGGCGGCGGATTTCTGTCTGGCCGGTGCCATTGCCTTGTCGGTACCTGCGGTGGCCGTGAGCGAGGTACCTGCCGAATCCGGGGGGCTGGGCGATGACATGCGTCGCCATGAGTTCCAGATGATCATCGACACCCTGCGCGCCGAGCGTGGCCGCCGCAAGGAAGCCGCCGAGCGCTTGGGTATCAGTCCGCGGACACTGCGCTACAAGCTTGCGCAGATGCGTGATGCGGGGTTCGACGTCGAAGCCAGCCTGTACGGCTGAAACCAGTTTTAAAGGTCGCATGCAGGGCTGGCACTCTTGTTGCTAGTTCCAGCCCATTCGCTGCATGAGCGTCAAAAAAATGCGGCCGCCGGAGAGAAGAAGTCCATGACCCAAGGTGTTGAATTCAATCGTCTGATGCTGGATATGCGGGCCATGCAGGCCGAAGCCATGTCCCAGCCCAAGGTCGCTGCCGCGCCTGAACTGGCCCCTGGCCAGAGCAGCTTTGCCGACATGCTCGGCCAGGCCATCGGCAAGGTCAATGAGGTACAGCAGGCCTCGACCCAGCTGTCCAACGCCTTCGAGATCGGCAAGAGCGGTGTTGACCTGACTGACGTTATGATTGCTTCGCAAAAGGCTTCCGTGTCGTTCCAGGCCCTGACCCAGGTCCGTAACAAACTGGTCCAGGCGTACCAGGACATCATGCAGATGCCGGTTTGAGGACAGAGTGAGCCATGGCTGAAGCAGTCGTCGACAATCCCCCCGCCAAGAGTGGTCCGCCAGCGCCCAAGCCGCCGCTGTTCGGCATGTCGTTCCTGGAAAACATTTCGCAGATGCCCATGCTGCGTCAGGTCGGCCTGCTGGTCGGACTGGCCGCGAGCGTGGCGATCGGCTTCGCCGTGGTGCTTTGGTCGCAGCAACCGGACTACCGGCCGCTGTACGGCAGCCTGGCGGGCCTGGATGCCAAGCAGGTCATGGACACCCTGGCCTCCGCGGACATCGGCTACCGCGTGGAGCCCAACTCCGGCGCCTTGCTGGTCAAGGCCGACGATCTCTCCCGCGCGCGCCTTAAGCTGGCTGCTGCCGGTGTCGCGCCAAGCGATGGCAACATCGGCTTCGAGATTCTCGATAAAGAGCAGGGCCTGGGTACCAGCCAGTTCATGGAGGCCACCCGCTACCGTCGGGGCCTTGAAGGCGAACTGGCGCGTACCGTATCGAGCCTGAACAACGTCAAGGCCGCCCGTGTCCACCTGGCCATTCCCAAGAGCTCGGTGTTCGTGCGCGACGAGCGCAAGCCCAGCGCATCGGTACTGGTCGAGCTGTATCCGGGACGCGCCCTGGAGGCCGGCCAGGTCATGGCCATCGTCAACCTGGTGGCCACCAGCGTGCCGGAACTGGACAAGTCCCAGGTGACCGTGGTCGACCAGAAGGGCAACCTGCTCTCCGAGCAGTTGCAGGACACCGCCTTGACCATGGCCGGCAAGCAATTCGACTACAGCCGCCGCATGGAAGGCCTGTTGACCCAGCGTGTGCACAACATCCTGCAGCCGGTGCTGGGCAACGACCGCTACAAGGCCGAGGTATCGGCCGACGTCGACTTCAGCGCGGTCGAGTCCACCTCCGAGCAGTTCAACCCAGATCAGCCAGCGCTTCGCAGCGAGCAGTCGGTCAATGAGCAGCGCTCCAGCAGCCAGCCCCCGCAAGGCGTGCCCGGTGCCCTGAGCAACCAGCCGCCGGCCGGTGCCTCGGCGCCTGAAAATGCCACCGCCTCGGCGCCGCCTGCCGGTGCGATCCAGCCAGGCCAGCCACTGGTGGACGCCAATGGCCAACAGATCATGGACCCGGCCACTGGCCAGCCGATGTTGGCGCCTTACCCGGCTGACAAGCGTCAGCAGACCACCAAGAACTTCGAGCTCGATCGCTCCATCAGCCACACCCGTCAGCAGCAGGGCCGCCTGACGCGCCTGTCGGTGGCCGTGGTAGTGGACGACCAGGTCAAGGTCGACGCCGCCACCGGCGAAGCCACCCGTGCCCCATGGGGTGCCGAGGACCTGGCGCGCTTCACTCGCCTGGTGCAGGACGCAGTGGGCTTCGACGCCAGCCGTGGCGACAGCGTGACCGTGGTCAACGTGCCGTTCTCCGCTGACCGTGGCACGGAGCTGGAGGACATTCCGTTCTACTCGCAGCCTTGGTTCTGGGACATCGTCAAGCAGGTGCTGGGTGTCGTGTTCATCCTGGTGCTGGTATTCGGTGTGCTGCGTCCGGTGCTCAACAACATCACAGGTGGCGGCAAGCAGGCTGCCACCGACAGCGACATGGAGCTGGGCGGGATGATCGGTCTGGATGGCGAACTGGCCAACGACCGCGTCACCCTGGGTGGCCCGCAAAGCATTCTGTTGCCGAGCCCGAGCGAGGGCTATGAAGCACAGTTGAACGCAATCAAAGGCCTGGTGGCCGAAGACCCGGGTCGCGTGGCCCAGGTCGTGAAAGAGTGGATCAACGCCGATGAGTGACAACCGAGCCGTTACCGCCAAGCTGAGCCGCGTCGACAAGGCGGCGATCCTGCTGCTCTCCCTGGGCGAGACCGACGCCGCCCAGGTCCTGCGACACATGGGGCCCAAGGAAGTGCAGCGGGTCGGTGTGGCCATGGCGCAGATGGGCAACGTCCATCGCGAACAGGTCGAGCAGGTGATGAGCGAGTTCGTCGAAATCGTCGGCGACCAGACCAGCCTGGGCGTGGGCTCCGACGGCTATATCCGCAAGATGCTCAACCAGGCTTTGGGCGAGGACAAGGCCAACGGCCTGATCGACCGCATCCTGCTGGGTGGCAACACCAGTGGCCTGGACAGCCTCAAGTGGATGGAGCCGCGTGCCGTGGCCGATGTCATCCGCTACGAACACCCGCAGATCCAGGCCATCGTGGTGGCCTACCTGGACCCGGACCAAGCCGGTGAGGTGCTGAGTAACTTCGACCACAAGGTGCGCCTAGACATCATCCTGCGCGTCTCGTCGCTCAATACCGTGCAACCGGCGGCGCTCAAGGAGCTGAACCAGATCCTCGAGAAGCAGTTCTCCGGCAACTCCAATGCCGCGCGCACCACCCTGGGCGGCATCAAGCGCGCCGCGGACATCATGAACTTCCTCGACAGTTCGGTCGAAGGCCAGCTGATGGATGCGATCCGCGATATCGACGGCGACCTGTCCGAGCAGATCGAAGACTTGATGTTCGTCTTCAACAACCTGGCCGACGTCGACGATCGTGGCATCCAGGCGCTGCTGCGCGAGGTGTCCTCCGACGTGCTGGTCGTCTCGCTCAAGGGCGCTGACGAGAAGGTCAAGGACAAGATCTTCCGCAACATGTCCAAGCGCGCCTCGGAACTGCTGCGCGACGACCTGGAGGCCAAGGGGCCGGTGCGGGTCAGCGACGTGGAGACGGCGCAGAAGGAAATCCTCACCATCGCACGGCGTATGGCCGAGGCCGGCGAGATCGTGCTTGGCGGCAAAGGCGCCGAAGAAATGATTTAAGCCGCAAGTGGCACGCTTGGAGCGGCAAGAAAAGCGTATGGCCTTTTCTTGTCGCTGCAAGCGTGCAGCTCGTAGCCATGAGGTTTTGACATGTCCACCAATGAACACCTCAGCGATCTGATCCGCGCCCGCGATCTTGAGGGCGTCGATGTCTGGGCGTTGCCCAGCTTCGACCCGGAGCCAGAGCCGGAGCCTGAACCGGAACCTGAGATCGTCGAGGAAGAAATCGAGGAGGTGCCGCTGGAGGAAGTCCAGCCACTGACCCTCGAAGAGCTCGAAGCGATCCGTCAGGAGGCCTACAACGAAGGGTTCGCCACCGGTGAGCGCGAAGGTTTCCACAGTACCCAGCTGAAAGTGCGTCAGGAGGCCGAGGTGGCTTTGGCGGCCAAGCTGGCCAGCCTCGAACAACTGATGGGGCAACTGCTCGAACCTATCGCCGAACAGGACACCCAGATCGAGCGTGGCCTGGTGCAGTTGGTGGCGCACATGGCTCGTCAGGTGATCGGTCGTGAGCTGCGCAGCGATTCGAGCCAGATAACCCATGTGCTGCGCGAGGCGCTCAAGCTGCTGCCCATGGGCGCCGAGAATATCCGCATCCATCTGAACCCTCAGGATTTCGAGCTGGCCAAGGCCCTGCGCGAACGCCACGAAGAGCGTTGGAAGCTGCTCGAGGACGAGTCGCTGTTGCCTGGCGGTTGCCGGATCGAAACGCTGCACAGCCGCATCGATGCGACCATGGAAACGCGCCTGGAAAAGGCGCTGGCGCAATTGTTCGACCAATTGCACGACCAGTCCCTGCACCCGGCCGCGCCGGATCTTGCCCTTGAGCTGGAAACAAGCATCCCGGAGCATGGCGATGCGTCTTGAGCGCACCAGCTTCGGCAAGCGCCTGGGCGGTTATGCGGCGGCGGTTAAATTACCGGACCAACCGGTGGTGGAGGGGCGCTTGCTGCGCATGGTCGGCCTCACCCTGGAGGCCGAAGGCCTGCGCACCGCAGTCGGCAGTCGCTGTCTGGTGATCAACGACGACAGCTACCACCCGGTGCAGGTCGAGGCCGAGGTCATGGGCTTTTCCGGCGCCAAGGTCTTCCTCATGCCGGTGGGCAGTATCGCGGGTATCGCGCCCGGGGCGCGCGTCGTGCCCTTGGACGACAGCGGTCGGCTGCCCATGGGCATGAGCATGCTCGGGCGAGTGCTCGATGGTGCCGGGCGTGCCCTGGATGGCAAAGGTGGGATGAAAGCCGAAGACTGGGTGCCGATGGACGGCCCGATCATCAACCCGCTCAACCGCGACCCGATCAGCCAGCCGCTGGACGTGGGTATCCGCAGCATCAACGGGCTGCTCACGGTGGGGCGTGGGCAGCGTCTGGGCCTGTTCGCCGGTACCGGTGTGGGTAAATCGGTATTGCTGGGCATGATGACGCGCTTCACCGAGGCCGAGATCATCGTGGTCGGCCTGATCGGCGAGCGGGGCCGCGAGGTGAAGGAGTTCATCGAGCACATCCTCGGTGAGGAAGGGCTCAAGCGCTCGGTGGTGGTGGCCTCGCCTGCCGACGATGCGCCACTGATGCGCCTGCGCGCGGCGATGTACTGCACGCGAATTGCCGAATATTTCCGTGACAAAGGTAAGAACGTTCTGCTGCTGATGGATTCGCTGACCCGTTTCGCCCAGGCCCAGCGGGAAATCGCCCTGGCCATCGGCGAGCCGCCGGCGACCCGCGGCTATCCGCCTTCGGTGTTCGCCAAACTGCCCAAGCTGGTCGAGCGCGCGGGCAATGGCGAGCCAGGCGGTGGCTCGATCACTGCTTTCTACACGGTGCTGTCCGAAGGTGACGACCAGCAGGACCCTATCGCCGATGCGGCGCGCGGCGTGCTCGATGGCCACTTCGTGCTGTCTCGGCGGTTGGCCGAGGAAGGGCATTACCCGGCCATCGATATCGAAGCGTCCATCAGCCGGGTCATGCCCCAAGTTGTCGATCCGGATCACCTGCGCCAAGCCCAGCACTTCAAGCAGTTGTGGTCGCGCCTGTCTCAAAGCCGCGACCTGATCAGCGTCGGTGCCTATGTGCCAGGCGGAGACCCGGAGACCGACCAGGCCATTGCTCTGCAGTCGAGCCTGGTGGGCTTCTTGCGTCAGGGCCTTCAGGAAAACGTCGGCATGGCCCAGAGCCGCGAGCAGCTCGGCGCCATCTTCGCTTCGCCTGCAGGCGGCTGATAGGTCATGGCCTTGCCCAGTCGAGCCGCGCGCCTGGCGCCGGTGGTGGAGATGGCCGAGGAGGCCGAGCGCAAGGCCGCCCAGCGCCTTGGCCACTTCCAGCAGCAGTTGGCCCAGGCCCACGCCAAGCTGGCCGAGCTTGAGCGTTTTCGCGAAGACTATCAGTTGCAGTGGATCAACCGCGGCGGACAGGGGGTTAACGGCAACTGGCTGGTCAACTACCAACGCTTTCTCGGTCAGTTGGAAACGGCGATGACTCAGCAGCGCCAGAGCCTGGCCTGGCACCAGAACAACCTCAACAATGCCCGGGGCATCTGGCAGCAGGCCCATGCGCGGGTCGAGGGGTTGCGCAAGCTGGTGCAGCGATATCTCGACGAAGCCCGGCGGGCGGAAGACAAGCGTGAGCAAAAGCTGTTGGATGAATTATCCCAGCGTTTGCCGCGTCATCATCACCTGTAACCGTCTTGCTGGCGTCTGCGCCAATTTGCGATTGCCGGTAGCGCCTGCTAAACCTACTAGGATCGCATTCGCCATCATCATCGAAGGAATCGCTGGCATGGCTGTCGAATCCGATTTTTCACAGGACGAGAAAAAACTCACGATCACCGTCAAAGGGCGGTTTGACTTCGGCAGGCATCAAGAATTTCGCAATGCCTACGAACGACAACCCGTCCGCCCTGACTCAGTGGTCGTGGACCTCAAGGACGCCACTTACCTGGACAGCTCGGCATTGGGCATGCTGCTGTTGCTGCGCGACCATGAGGGCGGTGAAGACGCCTGCATCAGCGTGATCAACACCAGCCCTGACGTGCGCAAGATCCTCGCCATCTCCAATTTCGAAAAACTGTTCGATATCAGTTGAGCGTCGCCATGCCGGCCGAACGGGCGCTGAGCGTGCTGATCGCCGAAGACGGTGCGGCAGACCGGTTGTTGCTGGCGCAGATCGTCCGGCGCCAGGGTCATGAAGTGTTCACCGCGGAAAACGGCGAGCAGGCCGTGGCGCTGTTCGCCGAACGGCGGCCGCAGCTGGTGCTGCTCGATGCGCTGATGCCGGTGATGGACGGTTTCGAGGCGGCGCGTCGGATCAAGGCGCTGGCCGGCGAAGCGCTGGTGCCGATCATCTTTCTCACCTCGCTCAACGAGCAGGACGCCTTGGTGCGCTGCCTGGAAGCCGGCGGCGACGACTTCATGGCCAAGCCCTACAGCGCGGTGATCCTCGGCGCCAAGATCCGCGCCATGGATCGGCTGCGTCGGTTGCATGCCACGGTGCTCGAGCAGCGAGACCAGATCGCCCGGCATCATCATCACCTGCTCAACGAGCAACGGGTCGCCAAGGCGGTGTTCGACAAGGTGGCCCATGCCGGATGCCTACGCGCGCCCAACATTCGCTACCTGCAATCTCCCTACGCGCTGTTCAATGGCGACCTGTTGCTGGCGGCCTATACCCCCAACGGCAACCTGCATGTGCTGCTGGGCGACTTTACCGGCCATGGCTTGCCCGCCGCGATTGGCGCCATGCCTTTGGCCGAGGTGTTCTACGGCATGGCCGCCAAGGGTCATGGTGTCGCAGAAACGCTGCGGGAGATGAACGCCAAGCTCAAGCACATCCTGCCAGTGGACATGTTCTGCTGCGCCCTGATGCTCGACCTGAGCTATCAACGTGGCACGGTGGAGGTCTGGAACGGCGGCATGCCGGATGGTTACCGTTTGTCCGCTACAGGAGAGGTGCTGGCCACGCTGCAATCGAGGCACCTGCCACTGGGCATCCTCTCGCCAGAGCGCTTCGATGACAGCACCGAGGTGTTGCCGCTGGCGGTGGGCGAGCGGCTTTTGCTGCTATCCGATGGCGTGGTCGATACCTGCGATGACCAGGAGCGGTTATTCGGCGTGCAGCGCCTGGAGCAGGTGCTGCGCGCCAATCGCGATCCGGCGCAGCTGCTGCCGGAGCTGATGCAAGCACTGGAGCATTTTGGCGGGCGCCCCCGGGACGATATCAGCCTGTGTGACGTGTCCATGGTCGAGCCCCAGTGGCAGGCGCCAGCGGCCGTGCCCGACAGCGAGGCCAGCCGTTCTGGTCCGTTGCATTGGTCGTTGCACTTCGAATTGCGTGGCGAAAGCTTGAAACGTTTCAATCCCGTGCCATACCTCGTTCAACTGCTGCAGGAGATCCATGGCCTGCGGCCAAACGGTGGCCTGTTGCACACGGTCCTGAGCGAGTTGTACGCCAATGCTCTGGAACATGGGGTGCTTGGCCTGGATTCGCGTCTCAAGCACGACGCCCAAGGATTTGCCGACTATTACCGCGAGCGTAGCCTTCGCTTGGCGCGGCAGGATGACGGCTTCGTGCGAATCGATCTGGAAGTTGAACCCTGGGCCAGGGGCGGGCGTCTGAAGATCGACGTACGCGACAGCGGCCTGGGATTCGACGTTGCCCAGGTGCTGTCTGGCCAGCGGCAGGGCCAGGGGTTGAGCGGGCGCGGACTGAACCTGGTGCGCAGCCTCAGCCAGAGCGCCGAGTGGCTTGAGGGTGGACGTTGTGCGCGGGTGGTATTCTGTTGGTGAGCAGCTGGCGCCGGACCCTGCGCAAGCAGGCCCCATGGACTTGATCAAAGGAGTGAGCAAGTGGCTGACATGCATATCGACCCGAAGATCCTCAGTGACCTGCAAGAGGTCATGGAGGAGGGGTATCTGCAATTGCTCGAGACTTTTCTGGAAGACTCCGAGCGCCGCCTAGACCAATTGCACGGGGCCCGCAGCGCCGAGGAGCTGGGCTTGGCGGCCCACAGCTTCAAGGGCAGCAGCGGCAACATGGGCGCGGTGGGCCTGGCCGAGCTGTGTCGGCAGTTGGAGGAGCGTGTGCGAAAGCATTCTCTGTATGGCATCGAGGACCTGATCAACCGGATCGATCAGGAGTATCTCGAGGTTCAGCGCTTCTACCGCGCCGAGCGCGCGCGTATTTCCGCAGGTTGAAGCAACCTGGCGCGACTTTTGCCTGTCTTTGCCTAGACGATTCACGATTATTCGGCGCGGAGACCTTTCAATGCCTGTCGCATCCAATCCTTTGCTGCAAGCCAGTGTGGTGAGCAAGCCATCGCGCGCGGCTGCTCAGACGGCGGACAAGCCGCAGGCGGCGGGCTCCCAGACGGGGGGCTTCGATCAGGTCATGGCCCGCCAGGGGCGTGATGACAAGGCGACCCAAGCCAAGGCCAAGGACAAATCCGACAGTGCGATCGACGGCAAGACCGAGCCTGCCGATACGCAGCCGGTTGCCGATGGCGGCAAAACCTTGCCAGTGGTCGATCAAACCAGCGACAGCAGCGAATCGAGCTTGCTCGATGCCAGCCTCGTGGCCGGGCAGGTCACCGATGCCCAGCCTGGCGCGCAATTGATTCAGGCGCAGGCAGAGGCAGTGGCGCCTGTGCTGCAGGCCGCGGTGCAGCCTCAGGCCGCGCCTGTCGAGACGCCGTCGGAGCAGGCGCCGGCCGTGGAGGATTTCGACCCTGCGGCCGATCCGTTGGCCAACCTGCCGACCTTGCGCCTGGCCCTGGAACAAAGTGCACAGGCCAAAGGGACGACCTCCGCCCATGCGGCGCCCACCAGTCAAAGTGACAGCGGCCAGCCCGACGATGGGCAGGTAGCCGTCAATACCTTGGCGAGCCTGATCGACAAACCGCAAGCTGAAGGCGACACCTCGCAGCCAGGTGACAAAGCCTTCAGCGAGCTGCTCGATAACGGCTTGAAGGATACCAAGAGCGCCAGCAGCGACACGCGGGTCGACGACTTCGCCAATCGCCTGGCCAGCCTGACACAGGCCGCAACGCCCAAGACCGCCAATGCCGTACCGCCCAGCCCACTGCATCAGCCGCTGCCGATGAACCAGAACGCCTGGGCCGAAGGATTGGTGAATCGCGTCATGTACCTGTCCAGCCAGAACCTCAAGTCCGCAGACATTCAACTCGAACCCGCCGAGTTGGGCCGCCTGGACATCCGCGTCAATGTCGCGGCGGATCAGTCTACCCAGGTCACCTTCATCAGTGGTCACGCCGGGGTGCGTGACGCTCTGGACAGTCAGGTGCATCGCCTGCGCGAACTGTTCGCCCAGCAGGGTCTGGCCCAGCCTGATGTCAACGTTGCCGATCAATCCCGCGGCCAGCAGCAACAGCAGGCTCAGCAGGAGGGTTCGAACCTGTCCGGGGTCGCGGCGCGGCGCGCCACGGCCGGTGGCGAGGACGACGGTGAACTGGCCGATGGTGCACAGCCGGTCGAACATCAGGTGGTGATCGGCGACAGCGCCGTCGATTACTACGCCTGAGGGCTGCGGCGCAGCCCATCTCAGGCCGTCACCAGCTCCTACGCTTGTCGGTTGCTCCCGCTCGGCTCAAATCTGGCATAACACTTGCTCAAGCCACGTCATCCTTCTTTGAAACCCCGATGGACGACGGATTATTGGCATGGCGAAGAGCGAAGCAGTCAAAGACCCCGCCACTAAAGGCAAACTCAAGCTGATCCTCCTGCTGGTGCTGGCATTGCTGCTGGCCGTGGGCCTGTCGGTGGGCGCCACGTGGTTCGTCATGCACAAGAGCGAGTCGGCACCCGCTGTCGATCCTGCCCAGACCAACGTCAAGGCGGCGGCGATCTATGAGCCGCTGGCGCCGGCTTTCGTGGTCAATTTCAACCAGAACGGTCGCCAGCGCTACATGCAGGTGAGCATCACCATGCAGGGGCGCAACCAGGCCGACCTGGACGCACTCAAGGTGCACATGCCTGTGATCCGCAACAACCTGGTCATGATGTTCTCGGGACAAGGTTTCGACACCCTGGCCAGCAGCCCGGTAGGCCAGGAGATGTTGCGCCAGAAGGCCACCGCGGTGGTCCAGGAAGTGGCGCAGAAGGAAGTCGGCAAGCCGGTCGTGGACCAGCTGCTGTTCACCAATTTCGTATTGCAGTAGGAGCCCGAAATGGCCGTGCAGGACCTGCTGTCCCAGGATGAGATCGACGCCCTGTTGCATGGCGTCGATGATGGTCTGGTACAAACCGAAAGCGCCGCCGAGCCCGGTGGCGTCAAAAGCTATGACCTGACCAGCCAGGATCGGATCGTCCGCGGACGCATGCCGACCCTGGAGATGATCAACGAACGCTTCGCCCGCTATACCCGCATCAGCATGTTCAACCTGCTGCGTCGCTCCGCCGACGTGGCGGTCGGCGGCGTGCAGGTGATGAAGTTCGGCGAGTACGTGCATTCGCTGTATGTCCCGACCAGTCTGAACCTGGTCAAGATCAAGCCGCTGCGCGGCACTTCGTTGTTCATCCTCGACGCCAAGCTGGTGTTCAAGCTGGTGGACAACTTCTTCGGTGGCGATGGCCGTCACGCCAAGATCGAAGGTCGTGAATTCACGCCCACCGAGCTGCGCGTGGTGCGCATGGTGCTCGACCAGGCCTTCGTCGACCTCAAGGAAGCCTGGCAGGCAATCATGCCGGTCAACTTCGAGTACATAAACTCCGAGGTCAACCCGGCCATGGCCAACATCGTCGGCCCGAGCGAGGCGGTGGTGGTCTCGACGTTCCATATCGAACTGGACGGCGGTGGCGGCGACCTGCACGTGACCATGCCGTACTCGATGATCGAACCGGTGCGCGAGATGCTCGATGCGGGCTTCCAGTCCGACCTGGACGACCAGGACGAGCGTTGGGTCAAGGCCCTGCGCGAAGACGTGCTCGATGTCAGCGTGCCGCTCTCGGCCACCGTGGCCCGCCGTCAGCTCAAGCTGCGCGACATCCTGCACATGCAGCCGGGCGATGTGATCCCCGTCGAGTTGCCCGAGCACCTGGTGCTGCGCGCCAACGGCGTGCCGTCGTTCAAGGCGCGCCTGGGCTCGCACAAGGGCACCTTGTCGCTGCAGATCATCGACCCGATCGAACGTCGCTGACGGCGTGCCGGTCGCTCCTTCCGAATTGAATGCCTGTCGAGGACATCATGGCTAACGAAAACGAAATCACCTCCCCGGAGGAACAGGCTCTGGCCGATGAGTGGGCTGCCGCCCTGCAGGAAACCGGCGACGCCGGCCAGGCCGACATCGATGCACTGCTGGCTGCCGACAGCGGCAAGTCCGGCGCCGGCCGCCTGCCGATGGAAGAGTTCGCAAGCTCCCCCAAGCCCAATGAAAACGTCAGCCTCGAGGGGCCGAACCTGGATGTGATCCTGGATATCCCGGTGAACATTTCCATGGAAGTGGGCAGCACCGAAATCAGCATCCGCAACCTGCTGCAGCTCAACCAGGGCTCGGTGATCGAGCTTGATCGCCTGGCGGGCGAGCCGTTGGACGTGCTGGTCAACGGCACCTTGATCGCCCACGGCGAGGTGGTGGTGGTCAACGAGAAGTTCGGCATCCGCCTGACCGACGTGATCAGCCCCAGCGAACGCATCAAGAAGCTGCGCTGAGTGAAGGGGTCGATGCGGGCCGTGATGGCCTTCGGCGCCTTGCTCGTCAGCGAGACGGTGATCGCGGCCACCCAGGCAGCGGCACCCGCTGCGGCCGCACCCGGCAGCCTCAGCGGGCAGTTGGCACAGATGGTCTTCGGCCTGTTGCTGGTGATCGGCCTGATCTTCGCCCTTGCCTGGTTGCTGCGCCGCATGCAGGGCGCGACACCGTGCGGTGGGCAGGTGATCGATATCATCGGCAGCCGGACGATCGGCCCGCGTGACCGCCTGCTGCTGGTGCAGGTGGGCAAGGAGCAGATCCTCATCGGTCACTCGCCCGGCAACATCGAGGCATTGCACGTGTTGGCCGAGCCTGTGGAGGTGCCCGCCAGTGCCCGCCCAGCCACGCCGGAGTTCGCCCAGCGGCTGCTCGAGCTGATGGGCAAGGATCAGAAGGACAAGAAGTGATGACCGGCGCATTGCGCTCATTGTTGACCCTGGCGCTGCTGCTGGCTGCGCCGATGGCCTTGGCTGCCGACCCGCTGTCGATTCCGGCCATCACCCTGTCCAATGGGGCGGACGGCCAGCAGGAGTATTCGGTCAGCCTGCAAATCCTGCTGATCATGACGGCGCTGAGTTTCATTCCGGCGTTCGTCATCCTGATGACCAGCTTCACCCGCATCATCATTGTCTTTTCCATCCTGCGTCAGGCCCTGGGCCTGCAGCAGACGCCTTCGAACCAGGTGCTGACCGGCATGGCGTTGTTCCTGACGCTGTTCATCATGGCCCCGGTGTTCGACCGGGTGAACCAGGACGCCATCCAGCCCTACCTGAACGAGCAGATGACCGCCCAGCAAGCCATCGACAAGGCCCAGGGGCCGCTGAAGGACTTCATGCTGGCCCAGACCCGGCAAAGCGACCTGGACCTGTTCGTGCGCCTGTCCAAACGCACCGACATCGCCGGCCCTGAGCAGGCGCCATTGACCATCCTGGTACCGGCGTTCGTCACCTCGGAGCTCAAGACCGCGTTCCAGATCGGCTTCATGATCTTCATTCCGTTCTTGATCATCGACATGGTGGTGGCCAGCGTGCTGATGGCCATGGGCATGATGATGCTCTCGCCGCTGATCATCTCGCTGCCGTTCAAGATCATGCTGTTCGTTCTGGTCGATGGCTGGGCGTTGATCATGGGTACCCTGGCCGGCAGTTTCGGTGGCGTCTGACGCCATCAAGGAGAGCCCTGCATGACACCAGAAGTTGCCGTAGACATTTTTCGTGATGCGCTGTGGATGACCACCATGATGGTGGCCATCCTGGTGGTGCCGAGCCTGTTGGTCGGCCTGGTGGTGGCGATGTTCCAGGCTGCCACCCAGATCAACGAGCAGACCCTGAGCTTTCTGCCGCGCCTGCTGGTGATGCTGGTCACCCTGATCGTCATCGGGCCCTGGCTGTTGCAGCGCTTCATGGAGTATTTCAACCGTCTGTACACCAGCATTCCGCAGCTGATCGGTTGATGCAGTCATGCTGGAGCTGACCGATACGCAGATTGGCACCTGGGTCGCCACGTTCATCCTGCCGTTGTTCAGGGTGACGGCGGTGCTGATGACCATGCCGATCCTGGGTACCAAGATGTTGCCCGCGCGCATCCGTCTCTATGCAGCTTTAGCCATCACCGTGGTGATTGTTCCAGGGCTGCCGCCCTTGCCTGAGATCGACCCCCTGAGCCTGCGTGGCGTGTTGCTGTGCGCCGAGCAGGTGATTGTCGGTGCGCTGTTCGGTCTGGCCTTGCAGATGCTGTTCCAGGCGTTCGTGGTGGCTGGGCAGATCATTGCCGTTCAGATGGGGATGGCCTTTGCCTCCATGGTTGACCCGGCCAACGGTGTCAACGTGACAGTCGTCAGCCAGTTCATGACCATGCTGGTGAGCATTCTATTCCTGCTGATGAATGGTCATCTGGTGGTGCTGGAGGTAATGACCGAGAGCTTCACCACCTTGCCGATCGGCAGTGCGCTGATGGTCAATCATTTCTGGGAGATGGCCGGGCGCATGAGCTGGGTGCTCGGCGCTGGCCTGTTGTTGGTATTGCCCGCGATCACTGCGCTGCTGGTGGTCAATATTGCATTCGGCGTCATGACGCGTGCCGCGCCGCAGTTGAACATCTTCTCCATTGGTTTTCCGTTGACCCTCGTGTTGGGGCTGGCCATCTTCTGGGTCACCCTGGCGGACATTTTTTCCCATTACCAGCTGTTGGCCAGCGAAGCGCTGCAATGGCTGCGTGAGCTGGCAAGGGCGCGCTGAAGATGGCAGAAAGCGAGAGCGGTCAGGACAAGACAGAAGAACCCACCGACAAGCGCCGGCGCGATGCGCGTGAAAAAGGCGAAGTGGCTCGCTCCAAGGAGCTCAACACAGTAGCGGTGACCCTCGCTGGTGCCGGGGCCCTGCTGGCATTCGGTGGGTATCTGGCGGAAACGTTGATGGACCTGATGCGTATGAGCTTTTCTCTCACCCGCGACATGGTGGTGGATGAGAGTGCCATGGGAACCCTGCTCCTGGTCTCGGGAAAGATGGCGATCTGGGCGGTTCAGCCCATCGTGATCATGCTGTTCGTGATTTCCTTCATCGCACCTATCGTCCTGGGTGGTTTCTTGTTCTCTGGCAGCTTGTTGCAGCCGAAATTCAGCCGCATGAACCCCTTGTCGGGCATCAAGCGGATGTTCTCCTTGAACTCGCTGACTGAGTTGCTCAAGGCGTTTGCCAAGTTTTTCGTGATTTTGGTGGTGGCGCTGGCGGTACTTTCCAGCGATCGCCAGGCATTGATGGCGATTGCCAACGAGCCGCTGGAGCAAGCCATCATCCATAGCGTCCAGGTGGTCGGGTGGAGCGCGTTGTGGATGGCTGCCGGATTGCTGCTGATCGCGGCGGTCGACGTGCCGTTCCAAATCTGGCAGGCGCATAACAAGCTGAAGATGACCAAGCAGGAAGTGAAGGACGAATACAAGGATTC
The DNA here is from genome assembly GCF_040822035.1 of Pseudomonas guariconensis. Lineage (NCBI taxonomy): Bacteria > Pseudomonadati > Pseudomonadota > Gammaproteobacteria > Pseudomonadales > Pseudomonadaceae > Pseudomonas > Pseudomonas guariconensis. The sequence continues at coordinate 1,608,649 of NZ_CP162012.1, forward strand.
GGAAGGCAAGCCTGAGGTCAAACAGCGGATTCGCCAGTTGCAGCGCGAAGCCTCGCAGCGGCGCATGATGGCGGCGGTGCCCGAGGCGGATGTGATCATCACCAACCCGACGCACTATGCCGTGGCGCTCAAGTACGACCCGGAATCGGGCGGGGTGGCGCCTTTGCTGTTGGCCAAGGGGACGGATTTCATCGCGTTGAAGATTCGCGAGATCGGCGTTCAGCATCAGGTGCAGATCCTCGAGTCTCCGGCGTTGGCGCGGGCGATCTACTACTCCACCGAGCTTGAGCAGGAGATTCCGGCGGGGTTGTACCTGGCGGTGGCGCAGGTGCTGGCTTATGTGTTCCAGATCCGGCAATACCGGGCGGGGAAGGGCAAGGCGCCGGAGCCTTTGAAGCCTGATTTGCCGATTCCGCCGGATTTACGGCGTGATCAGTGAGTGGTTATGGGTTGGCTTTGGCTTTTTGGGGCTGATCCGTTTGCTTGGGTGACGCTGAGTCACCTTTGCACCCTTACGGCGGGTCACTTTGGTCTTGCCAAGTAAAAGCCGCTGCGCCCCAGCATATGCCCCGCCCGTGGCGGGGTTCCCTCTTCATTGTCTTGCGGGACCTCGCGCCCTCCGGCTGGCTACGCCAGCCTCCCTCTCGCGACTTTGGCTACCGCCGAAGGGCGCTGCGCGCCTGCCCCTACAGACACCTCCGCTCGGCCTGCTAATGGGGCGCAAGTTGCGGGCGGCGCCTGGGCTGGCGTTGTTTTATCCGTTGTCATGGGGCGGCCCATGCCTACTTTTGCCCAAGAACGAAAATAGGTCGCCGTAAGGGCGAAAAGCGCCAGTGGCGCCCTCACCAAACCCAGATATTCACACGGCCTGAAAGCCACCCTCAAAAGTTGGAAAGCTTCTTGCAAAGGCAGCGCCAAACGCCCATTCAGGCGTCAAAGTTTTGCTTGAAGAGGATTTGCGGTGGATCGCACTCAGTTAATCAACAGCGCCCGAAACAACCTGGCTGGTCTCGGCCGGGGCAACCTGGGCGTGCCGCTGTTGCTGCTGGTGATGATGGCAATGATGATGTTGCCGATTCCACCGTTCCTGCTCGACGTTTTCTTCACCTTCAACATCGCCCTGTCGATCGTCGTCCTGCTGGTCTGCGTATACGCCCTGCGCCCGCTGGACTTCGCTGCGTTTCCCACCATCCTGCTCGTGGCAACCTTGCTGCGTCTTGCCCTGAACGTGGCCTCCACGCGTGTGGTCATGCTCCACGGCCAGGAAGGCCACGGTGCTGCGGGCAAGGTGATTCAGGCCTTCGGCGAGGTGGTGATCGGCGGCAACTACGTGGTCGGTGCGGTGGTGTTCGCCATCCTCATGATCATTAACTTCGTCGTGGTCACCAAGGGCGCCGGGCGTATTTCCGAGGTGAGCGCACGTTTCACCCTTGACGCGATGCCTGGCAAGCAGATGGCGATCGACGCCGACCTCAATGCGGGCCTGATCGACCAGGCTCAGGCCAAGGCCCGACGCGCCGAAGTCGCCCAGGAAGCCGAGTTCTATGGCTCCATGGACGGTGCCAGCAAGTTCGTTCGCGGCGACGCCATCGCCGGGCTGCTGATCCTGTTCATCAACCTTATCGGCGGCATGCTCATCGGTATCCTGCAGCATGGCATGTCGGCCGGCGAGGCGGGCAAGGTCTACGCCTTGCTGACCATCGGTGACGGTTTGGTGGCGCAGTTGCCCTCGCTGCTGCTGTCCACCGCCGCCGCGATCATGGTGACCCGAGCCTCCAGTTCCGAGGACATGGGCAAGCTGATCAATCGGCAGATGTTCGACTCGCCCAAAGCGTTGGCTGTTTCGGCGGCGCTGATGATCGTCATGGGCTTGGTTCCGGGCATGCCGCATATCGCCTTCCTGGGGCTTGGCGCGGCGGCCGGGGGCGGTGCCTACCTGGTCTGGCGTCGTCAGCAACAGGCCAAGCTCAAGGCCCAGGAAGAAGCGCAGCGCCAGCAGGACCTGCTGCCATCGCCCCAGCGTGCCTTGGAAACCAAGGAATTGGGTTGGGACGATGTGACGCCAATCGACATGATCGGCCTTGAGGTCGGTTATCGCCTGATTCCGCTGGTGGACCGCAACCAGGGTGGCCAGCTGTTGGCGCGGATCAAGGGGGTGCGCAAGAAGCTGTCCCAGGACCTGGGCTTTCTCATGCCCACTGTGCATATCCGCGACAACCTGGACCTGCAGCCGAGCGCCTATCGCCTCACCTTGATGGGGGTGATCCTGGCTGAAGCGGAGATCTATCCGGACCGGGAGCTGGCCATCAACCCGGGCCAGGTCTTCGGCACGCTCAACGGTATCGCTGCGCGCGATCCGGCGTTTGGTCTTGAGGCGGTGTGGATCGACGTCGGGCAGCGTGCCCAGGCTCAGTCGCTGGGCTACACCGTGGTCGATGCCAGCACGGTGGTGGCCACCCACCTCAACCAGATCCTGCAGAAACATTGCCATGAACTGATCGGCCATGAAGAGGTCCAGCAACTGTTGCAAGTATTGGCCAAAGGTTCGCCTAAACTTGCCGAGGAGCTGGTACCGGGTGTCATTTCGTTGTCAGGCTTGCTCAAGGTCCTGCAGGCATTGTTGGCCGAGCAGGTGCCGGTGCGGGACATCCGCAGTATCGCCGAGGCAATCGCCAACAATGCTGGCAAGAGTCAAGATACCGCCGCGCTGGTGGCGGCAGTGCGCGTCGGATTGTGTCGCGCCATCGTGCAAAGCATTGTCGGCGTTGAGTCCGAGCTGCCTGTGATCACCCTCGAACCAAGGTTGGAACAGATTTTGCTCAATAGTCTGCAAAGGGCCGGGCAAGGCCAGGAAGACGGTGTTCTCCTGGAGCCGAGCATGGCCGAGAAGCTGCAGCGATCGCTGATCGAAGCGGCCCAGCGTCAGGAGATGCAAGGCCTGCCGGCCATTCTTCTGGTCGCCGGCCCGATCCGCGCCATGCTGTCGCGCTTCGGTCGCCTGGCTGTACCGAATTTGCATGTTCTGGCGTATCAGGAAATACCTGACAACAAGCAAGTCACCATCGTTGCCACCGTGGGCCCCAACGGCTGAGGTAGTGGGTTATGCAAGTTAAGCGTTTTTTCGCCGCCGATATGCGTCAGGCCATGAAGCTGGTCCGGGATGAGCTTGGCTCCGACGCCGCCATCATCGGCAACCGGCGCATCGCCGGCGGTGTCGAGTTGACGGCCGCGCTGGACTACAAGCTGTCCGCCCTGGCCCCACGCGTGCCGAACATCGAACTCGAGGACGAGCTGCGCAAAACCCAGACGCGCATCGCCACCGCCCAGGCCGAACTGAGCACACGCAACGAAAGCGACGAGATCGGCAATCGCCAATTGTTCGCCGGATTGTCGTTGACCGCCTCCGAGCCACTGGTCGAGCCACAGGTTGACGCGCCGGCGCAGGTTGCGGCTCCAGCGCCGGCACCGGTCGATCCGCGTCTGTTCGATGCCATGCGCTCGGAGCTGTCGGGCCTGCGCGAATTGCTCGAAGTCCAGCTCGGATCCCTGGCCTGGAGCCAGCTGCAGGGCAACAAGCCGCAGCAGGCCAACCTTTGGCGTCGTTTGCAGCGTATCGGCCTGTCGGGCCCGATCGCTCGCGAAGCACTCGAGCTTGCCGGCGAGATCGAAGACCCGCGCCACGCCTGGCGCATGATCTTGGCCCACCTGGCACGGATGATCCAGGTCCCCGAGATCGAGCCGATCGAAGAGGGCGGTGTGATCGCCATGGTCGGTCCGGCTGGTATGGGCAAGACCACCACGTTGGCAAAGCTGGCGGCGCGCTACGTGCTCAAATACGGCGCCCAGCATCTGGCGCTGGTGAGCATGGACAGCTTCCGCATTGGCGCCCAAGAGCAGCTCAAGACATTGGGGCGCATCCTCAATGTGCCGGTGACCTATGTCGACCCGGGCCAGTCCTTGGCCCAGGCGCTCGATCCGCTGTTGCGCAAGCGCGTGGTGCTGATCGACACCGCAGGCCTGCAGGCCAGCGACCCGGCCCTGCGGCTGCAACTGGAGAGCCTGGCCGGACGCGGCATCGCCGCCAAGAACTACCTGGTCCTGGCCACCACCAGCCAGAAGCAGGTGCTGACCGCCGCCTACCACAGCTACAAGCGCTGTGGCCTGGCCGGCTGCATCCTGACCAAGCTTGATGAAACGGCCAGCCTCGGCGAAGTGCTGAGCCTTGCCATCAGTCACGAATTGCCCGTGGCCTATCTGACCGATGGACCGCGCATTCCTGACGACCTGCAACTGCCGCGCAAACATCAGTTAGTCAGCCGTGCGGTCAGTGTGCAGATGCAGGACGAGCCCAGCGAAGAGGCGATGGCCGACATGTTCGCTGATCTCTACCACAACCCAGGCAAGCGTGCGGGTTGACGAATGGACAGCGCAAAGTACCTGCATCCTGAGCGTCGTGTTCAGCTCCTGATGTGGCCTGGGCCCCGAGACAAGGTAAAGAACAAACATGGGTAGCATGCATCCCGTACAGGTGATCGCCGTGACCGGCGGTAAAGGTGGCGTGGGCAAGACCAACGTTTCAGTGAACCTGTCCCTGGCGCTGGCCGAGCTCGGCCGCCGGGTCATGTTGCTGGATGCCGACCTGGGCCTGGCCAACGTCGACGTCCTGCTGGGGCTGTCGCCCAAGCGCACCCTGGCCGATGTCATCGAAGGGCGCTGCGAGCTGCGCGATGTGCTGTTGCAGGGGCCAGGCGGTGTGCGCATCGTGCCGGCCGCCTCCGGCACCCAGAACATGGTGCACCTGGCGCCAGCCCAGCATGCCGGGCTGATCCAGGCGTTCAGCGAGATCGGCGACAACCTCGATGTGCTGGTGATCGATACCGCCGCGGGAATCGGGGACTCGGTGGTGAGCTTCGTGCGCGCCGCGCAGGAGGTGCTGTTGGTGGTCTGCGACGAGCCGACCTCGATCACCGATGCCTACGCCTTGATCAAGCTGCTCAACCGCGATTACGGCATGAACCGCTTCCGGGTCCTGGCCAACATGGCGCAGAGCCCGCAGGAAGGGCGCAACCTGTTTGCCAAGTTGACCAAGGTCACGGATCGCTTCTTGGACGTCGCCTTACAATACGTCGGTGCCGTGCCTTACGACGAATGTGTACGCAAGGCGGTGCAGAAGCAGCGGGCGGTCTATGAGGCCTTCCCTCGATCCAAGTGTGCGCTGGCCTTCAAGGCCATCGCGCAGAAGGTCGACAGCTGGCCGCTGCCTGCCAACCCGCGCGGGCACCTGGAGTTTTTCGTCGAGCGTCTGGTGCAGCCTACCAGCGCAGGACCGGTACTATGAATGCGAGCGGTTTCAAGATGTACAGCCGGGCGGCGCGTGATGCCCACTACGAACTGGTCGAACGTTATGCCCCTCTGGTCAAGCGCATTGCCTATCACTTGCTGGCGCGCCTGCCGGCCAACGTACAGGTCGAGGACCTGATCCAGGCGGGCATGATCGGCTTGCTGGAAGTGGCCAACAAATACGATGCCAGCAAGGGCGCGAGCTTCGAAACCTACGCCGGCATCCGCATTCGTGGGGCCATGCTCGATGAGGTACGCAAGGGGGATTGGGCGCCGCGTTCGGTACACCGCAACACCCGCATGGTCAGCGACGCGATACGCGCCGTGGAGGCCAGAACCGGTCGCGACGCTAAAGATCATGAAGTTGCTGCCGAACTCCAATTGAGTCTCGATGATTATTACGGGATTCTGAACGACACCCTGGGCAGTCGCCTGTTCAGCTTCGACGACCTCCTGCAGGACGGCGAGCACGAAGGGCTGCACGAGGATGGCGCCAGTGGCCAGCTGGAACCTTCGCGGGACCTGGAAGACGAGCGCTTCCAGGCCGCGCTGACCGAAGCCATCGCCAACCTGCCGGAGCGTGAGCGTCTGGTGCTGGCGCTGTACTACGACGAAGAGCTGAACCTCAAGGAAATCGGTGAGGTGCTTGGGGTCAGCGAGTCGCGTGTCAGCCAGTTGCACAGCCAGTGCGCCGCGCGCCTGCGCAGCCGTCTCGGGGAATGGCGGGCACGTTGAGCCAGGGTTCGCCACCGTCGTTGGATGTTGTACCGAATTGATTGAATGCGCGTCCGGGGGCCGGGCGCGTTTAAGACTGCTTGGAGGTCTAATTGAACAAAGACATGAAAATCCTCATCGTTGACGACTTTTCGACGATGCGGCGGATCATCAAGAACCTGTTGCGTGACCTGGGCTTCACCAACACCGAGGAGGCCGACGACGGCACCACGGCGTTGCCGATGCTGGAAAACGGCCACTATGACTTCCTCGTGACCGACTGGAACATGCCTGGCATGTCCGGCATCGACCTGCTGCGCAAGGTCCGTGCCCATGACCGCCTCAAGGGTATGCCGGTGTTGATGGTGACCGCTGAAGCCAAGCGCGACCAGATCATCGAAGCGGCCCAGGCCGGGGTCAACGGCTATGTGGTCAAGCCCTTCACCGCCCAGGTGCTCAAGGAGAAGATCGAAAAGATCTTCGAACGCGTCAACGGCTGAGTCACGTCAGGGGGCGCCATGGAGCAAATGAACACATCGTTGGGGGAGTTCGAGTCGACCCTGAAGAAACACGCCCAGGAACTGGTCGAGAGCCTCGAGCACGGCCGGTTCGGCGAGGCGGTGCAGCTGATCCACCAGCTGAACCAGACCCGCGACCGCGGCCTGTACCAGGAAGTCGGCAAGCTCACCCGCGAGCTGCACAGTGCGATCGTCAGCTTCCAGATCGACCCGCGCATGCCGCAGGCCGAGGAAGTGTCGCAGATCACCGACGCCACCGAGCGCTTGTCCTACGTGGTCAAGCTCACCGAAGGCGCGGCCAACCGCACCATGGACCTGGTGGAGGCGAGCACGCCGCTGCTCAACGACCTGCAGGCCGAGGCCCAGAATCTGAGCACCGACTGGCAGCGCTTCATGCGCCGTGAAGTCGCAGCGCCGGAGTTTCGTGATCTGGTCAAGCGCGTCGACAGTTTCCTGACGCAAAGCGCCGAGGGGAACCGCAAGGTCGCTGGCCATCTCAACGACATTCTCCTGGCCCAGGACTACCAAGACCTCACCGGCCAGGTGATCAAACGGGTGACCGCGCTGGTCACCGAAGTCGAAAGCAATCTGCTCAAGCTCGTGCTGATGGCCAGCCAGGTCGACCGTTTTGCCGGTATCGAACATGACCACCAGCAGCTGCGTGCTGAAAAAGATCAAGAAAAACATCCGACTCGGGGTGAAGGTCCGCAGATTCATGCCGATAAGCGTGAAGATGTCGTGTCCGGTCAGGACGACGTCGACGATTTGCTGTCCAGCCTGGGTTTTTAGGGAGCACGTTCAATGAGCTTCGGCGCCGATGAAGAAATCCTCCAGGATTTCCTGGTAGAGGCCGGCGAAATCCTCGAGCAACTGTCCGAGCAATTGGTCGAGCTGGAAAGCCGACCGGAAGATGCGGACCTGCTCAATGCGATCTTCCGCGGTTTTCACACTGTAAAAGGGGGCGCCGGCTTCCTTCAGCTCAATGAGCTGGTGGAGTGCTGCCATATCGCCGAGAACGTGTTCGACATCCTGCGCAAAGGTGAGCGCCGGGTCGATGCGGAATTGATGGATGTGGTGCTCGAGGCACTGGATACGGTCAACAGCATGTTTGGCCAGGTGCGCGAGCGCAGCGACATTACCCCGGCCACGCCGGAATTGCTGGCCGCACTGTCGCGTCTGGCCGAGCCGGCCGGTACCGAGGCCCCAGCGCCTGCGGCCCAGGCTCCAGCCGTCGCCGAAGCCGAGCCTGCGGTCGAGCCCGACATCACCGATAGCGAGTTCGAACAACTGCTCGACTCGCTCGATGCGGTGAAGGCCCAGGCCGAGGCTACCGAACAGCTGCAGGGTGAGGTCGCGGGAAGCGACAGCGACGAGATCACCGATGCCGAGTTCGAGTCGCTGCTCGATCAGTTGCACGGCAAAGGCCAGTTTTCTGCCCAGACGCCTGCGCCTGTGTCGGCTGACAGCGTCGCGGCGCCGAGCAGCGATGAAATCACCGACGATGAATTCGAAGCGTTGCTCGATCAGTTGCACGGCAAGGGCACCTTCGCCGCCGATGCACTGCCCGGCGCCACGGCTCAGGCACCGGCTTCGGTCGAGGCGGGCGCCCAAAGTGGTGACATCACCGAGCACGAATTCGAAGCTTTGCTGGATCAGCTACACGGCAAAGGCAAGTTCTCCAGTGACGCGGCCGTGGCTGCGCCTGAGGCCGTGGCGGCCTCTGCCGTGGCCAAGGCCGACAGCAAGCCTGTCGCCAAGCCTGAACCGGCGCCGGTGGCCAAGCCTGCGGCTGCCAAACCGGCCGCGCCGGCCCGCGCAGCAGCCCCAGCCGCCGAAAAGCCTACGGCCAGCGAAGCGGAAACCACTGTGCGGGTCGACACCGCGCGCCTGGACGAGATCATGAACATGGTCGGCGAACTGGTGCTGGTGCGTAACCGTCTGGTACGCCTGGGCCTGAACAGCGGCGATGAGGCCATGTCCAAGGCTGTGTCCAACCTCGACGTGGTCACCGCCGACCTGCAGACCGCGGTCATGAAGACCCGCATGCAGCCCATCAAGAAGGTCTTCGGCCGCTTCCCACGGCTGGTTCGCGACTTGGCCCGCCAGCTCAAGAAGGAAATCAACTTGGAGCTGGTCGGTGAGGACACCGACCTGGACAAGAACCTGGTCGAGGCCTTGGCCGACCCGCTGGTGCACTTGGTACGCAACGCCGTCGACCATGGCATCGAAATGCCCGAGGAGCGCGAAGGCGCCGGCAAGGCACGGACCGGCCACGTGGTGCTGTCGGCCGAGCAGGAAGGCGACCACATCCTGCTGTCGATCTCCGACGACGGCAAGGGCATGGACCCTAACATCCTGCGGGCCAAGGCTGTCGAAAAGGGCCTGATGGACAAGGACGCCGCCGATCGCCTGAGCGAATCCGATTGCTACAACCTGATCTTCGCGCCGGGCTTCTCCACCAAGACCGAGATCTCCGACGTGTCCGGTCGCGGTGTGGGCATGGACGTGGTCAAGACCAAGATCTCTCAGCTCAACGGCTCGATCAACATCTTCTCGGCCAAGGGCCAGGGTTCGAAAATCGTCATCAAGGTGCCCTTGACGCTGGCGATCATGCCGACCTTGATGGTGATGCTGGGCAACCAGGCGTTCGCCTTCCCGCTGGTCAACGTCAACGAGATCTTCCACCTGGACCTGTCGCGCACCAACGTGGTCGACGGCCAGGAAGTGGTGATCGTGCGCGACAAGGCGCTGCCACTGTTCTATCTCAAGCGGTGGCTGGTCCAGGACCAGGTGCATGAGGAGCAGCGCGAAGGCCATGTGGTGATCCTGTCGGTCGGCACCCAGCGTATCGGCTTCGTGGTCGATCAGCTGGTGGGCCAGGAAGAGGTGGTGATCAAGCCGCTGGGCAAGATGCTCCAGGGCACCCCGGGCATGTCCGGCGCGACCATCACCGGCGACGGTCGCATCGCGTTGATCCTCGATGTGCCGAGCATGCTCAAGCGTTACGCCGCCCGGCGAATTTGATTTCGGTGGCGCACCTTGGCGGTTGCGCCGCCTAATGGAGTGTTTATGGCAGTCAAGGTCCTGGTGGTGGATGATTCCGGTTTCTTCCGCCGCCGCGTCTCGGAAATTCTCTCGGCCGACCCGACTATCCAGGTCGTGGGTACCGCGACAAATGGCAAGGAAGCGATCGACCAGGCAATCGCCCTCAAGCCGGATGTCATCACCATGGACTATGAAATGCCCATGATGGATGGCATCACGGCAGTGCGGCACATCATGCAGCGCTGCCCGACGCCGGTATTGATGTTCTCCTCGCTGACCCACGAAGGCGCCCGGGTCACCCTCGACGCCCTGGATGCCGGCGCGGTGGACTACCTGCCGAAGAACTTCGAGGACATCTCGCGCAACCCGGACAAAGTCCGGCAGTTGCTGTGCGAGAAGGTCCACACCATTTCGCGCAGCAACCGCCGGTTCGGCGGTTTCGCGACGGCAAGCCCGGCGCCTGCGCCTGCCAGCCATGCACCGACCAGCAGCTTCGCAAGCCCTTCGACGGCTCGCGTTTCGACCCCGGCTGCGTCTGTGGCCCGTCCAGCGTCCAGCAGCCATTCGCCAGCACCCAAGCGCAAGCCCTACAAGTTGGTCGCCATTGGCACGTCCACCGGCGGCCCGGTGGCGCTGCAGCGGGTGCTGACGCAACTGCCGGCCAGCTTCCCGGCGCCGATCGTGCTGATCCAGCACATGCCGGCGGCCTTCACCAAGGCCTTTGCCGAGCGCCTGGACAAACTGTGCAAGATCAGTGTCAAGGAAGCCGAGGATGGCGACATGCTGCGCCCGGGGTTGGCCCTGCTGGCCCCTGGCGGCAAGCAGATGATGATCGACGGCCGTGGCGCGGTGAAGATCCTGCCGGGCGATGAGCGCCTGAACTACAAGCCCTGCGTGGATATCACGTTCGGCTCGGCGGCCAAGTCCTATGGAGACAAGGTCCTGTCTGTGGTTCTCACCGGCATGGGTGCCGACGGTCGCGAAGGGGCCCGCCTGCTCAAGCAGGGCGGCAGCACCGTCTGGGCCCAGGATGAGGCCAGCTGCGTGATCTATGGCATGCCGATGGCCATCGTCAAGGCCAACCTGGCCGATGCGGTTTACAGCCTGGACGAGATCGGCAAGCATCTGGTCGAGGCGTGCGTCTGATGGATGTCCTGAGCCTGATTGGCCTGATCCTCGCGTTCGTCGCCATCGTCGGCGGCAACTTCCTGGAAGGCGGCCATGTCGGTGCCTTGCTCAACGGCCCGGCGGCGTTGATCGTGCTGGGCGGTACCCTGGCGGCGGCGCTGCTGCAGTCGCCGCTGTCGGCCTTCAAGCGGGCATTGCAGATCCTGCGCTGGATTTTCTTCCCGCCGCGCGTTGACCTGCCCGGCGGTATCGATCGGGTCGTCAACTGGAGCCTGACCGCGCGCAAGGAAGGCCTGCTGGGTCTTGAAGGGGTGGCGGACGCCGAACCCGACCCGTATGCGCGCAAGGGCCTGCAACTGCTGGTGGACGGCGCGGAGCCCGAGTCGATCCGCAGCATCCTCGAGGTCGACTTCCTGACCCAGGAGAGTCGCGACATCCAAGCGGCCAAGGTGTTCGAGAGCATGGGCGGCTATGCGCCGACCATCGGCATCATCGGCGCGGTCATGGGCTTGATCCATGTGATGGGCAATCTGGCCGACCCATCTCAGCTGGGCAATGGCATTGCGGTGGCTTTCGTCGCCACCATCTACGGCGTGGCCAGCGCCAACCTGATCCTGCTGCCGATCGCCAACAAGCTCAAGGCCATCGCGCTGCGCCAGTCGCGCTACCGCGAAATGCTGCTCGAAGGCCTGCTGTCGATCGCAGAAGGGGAGAACCCACGCTCGATCGAGCTGAAGCTGCAAGGCTTCATGGAGTAAGCCATGGCCCGCCGTCGTCACACCGAGGAACACGAAAACCACGAACGCTGGCTGGTGTCGTACGCCGACTTCATCACCTTGCTGTTCGCCTTCTTCGTGGTCATGTATTCGATCTCCTCGATCAACGAGGGCAAGTACAAGGTCATCTCCCAGGCTCTGCTCGGCGTATTCAACGACCCTGAGCGCAGCATGAAGCCCATCCCGATCGGCGATGAACGCCCGCTCAGCGTCAAACCCGCCGAGCCGCTGATCAAGGACAGCGAGCAAACCGACGCAGGCCTTGCCCAGAGCAATGCCGACCCGTTGAAGACCATTAGCGATGACGTGCGCGACGCCTTTGGCGACCTGATCAAATCCGACCAAATGACCGTGCGCGGCAACGAACTGTGGGTCGAGATCGAGCTCAACTCATCGCTGCTGTTCGGCAGCGGTGACGCCATGCCCAGCGACACAGCGTTCTCGATCATCGAGAAGGTGGCCAACATCCTCAAGCCTTACGCCAACCCGGTGCACGTCGAAGGGTTCACTGACAACCTGCCGATCCGTACCGCTCAATACCCGACCAATTGGGAGCTGTCCTCTGCCCGAGCGGCGAGCATCGTCCGCCTGCTGGCGATGAACGGTGTGAACCCGGCGCGCATGGCCTCGGTGGGGTATGGCGAGTACCAGCCGGTGGCCAGCAACGAGACGGCCGAAGGGCGGGCGCGTAACCGTCGAGTGGTGCTGGTGATTTCCCGCAACCTGGAAGTACGCCGCAGCCTGACCGGGTCCGGTAGCGCCAATGCCACGCCGGACGCGGCCTTGCGGCGGGCTGGCACACAAACTGCACCGACAACGCCTGCACCGGCGGTTGGGGGCTGAGCCCGTCAATTGTCCGTCACTGAATTCAAACCGTTCCCGGCAGGGCAGGCGGCCATTGCGGGGGGAAGCAACGCACGATGAGAGTCTGGGCAGTAGCCAATCAAAAAGGTGGCGTCGGCAAGACCACCACCACCATCGCCTTGGCCGGGTTGCTGGCCGAAGCGGGCAAGCGCGTGGTCGTCGTCGACCTCGACCCGCACGGCTCGATGACCAGCTACTTCGGGCACAACCCTGATGCCCTGGAGCACAGCTGCTACGACCTGTTCCTGCACAAGGGCACGGTGCCCGAGGGCTTGCCAGGGCAACTGTTGCTGCCCACCAGCGACGAGCGTATCTCGCTGCTGCCTTCGAGCACCGCATTGGCCGTGCTCGAACGCCAGTCGCCGGGGCAGAGTGGCCTGGGCCTGGTGATCGCCAAGAGTCTGGCGCAGCTGTGGCAGGATTTCGACTTCGCCCTGATCGACAGCCCTCCGCTTTTGGGGGTGCTGATGGTCAATGCCCTGGCTGCCAGCCAGCAGTTGGTGATCCCGGTGCAAACCGAGTTTCTCGCGGTCAAGGGCCTGGAGCGCATGGTCGGGACATTGGCCATGGTCAACCGCTCGCGGCGCCAGGCGCTGCCCTACCAGATCGTGCCGACCTTGTTCGACCGTCGCACCCAGGCGTCTCTTGGCACGCTCAAGGTCTTGCGTGACAGCTATGGTGAGCAGGTCTGGCAAGGCTACATCCCGGTCGACACGCGCCTGCGCGATGCCAGCCGGGCGGGGGTCACACCTTCGCAGTTCGATGGCAAGAGCCGGGGGCTGATCGCCTACCGGGCATTGCTCAAGCATCTGTTGACCTACAAACCCGCATTGCAGGTGGCCTGATGAACCCAGCACGGCAGACCACCACCAAGCCGCAATTGGCCTTGCAGTCCTACCTCGATGGCCTGTTGCAGGACGCCACCGAGGAGCTCGATGCGCCCCAAGCGCCGGCTGAAGAGGCGATCGTCGATGAATTCGCCGCCGCGGTGCGTGAGGAGCAAGCCAGGGACGCTGAGCGTCAGGCCGCCCCAGCAGCAGTTGTTGCGCGACCCTTCGCCGAGCCCAGTGCAGTGGCCGTGTTGCCAACGGTACTGAAACCGGTCGAGGTGACGCCGGAGCCTGCGGCCGTCAACGTCGAACCCGAAACTCCAGCAGTCGAGGCCCAGGCAATCGAGCCGGTGGCGCCACTGGTGGATGTCTACCTGCCGGCCGCCAATCCTCCTGTGCCACCGGCGACGGTGGACGGTCGCCCGGCCTGGGCGGCAGAGCCCTTCGAGTGCTTGCTGTTCGATGTCGCAGGGCTGACCCTGGCGGTGCCGCTGGTCTGCCTGGGCTCGATCTACAGCCTGGCGGGTCAGGAGTTGACGCCGCTGTTCGGCCAGCCTGACTGGTTCCTGGGCATCCTTACGTGCCAGGCGGGCAATCTCAAGGTCCTGGATACCGCGCGCTGGGTCATGCCCGACCGCTATCGCGACGATTTCCGCCAGGGCCTGCAGTACGTGATTTCCGTCCAGGGCTATGAATGGGGGCTGGCCGTGCATCAGGTCAGCCGCTCCCTGCGCCTGGACCCGGCCGAGATCAAGTGGCGCAGCCAGCGTGGCCAGCGGCCCTGGCTGGCCGGCACCGTGATCGAACACATGTGCGCCTTGCTCGATGTCGCTGAACTGGCCGAGCTGATCGCCAGCGGCGCCGTCAAGCAAATGCATGCCAAACACCAATGACTGAAGGCCACAACTGCCGTGGCCATAGCGAGCACACCGCCAATGGCGGATTTTGAGGGGTAGGGGAATGAAAAAGTCGTCTGCACAAGGTTCCGAAGATCCGATCCTGCAATGGGTAACCTTCCGCCTGGACAATGAGTCCTATGGCATCAACGTCATGCAGGTGCAGGAAGTCCTGCGCTATACCGAGATCGCTCCGGTGCCTGGTGCGCCGAGCTACGTGCTGGGCATCATCAACCTGCGCGGCAACGTGGTCACGGTGATCGACACCCGTCAGCGTTTCGGTCTGATGCCGACCGAAGTCACTGACAACACCCGCATCGTCATCATCGAGGCGGACAAGCAAGTGGTGGGCATCTTGGTCGACAGCGTGGCCGAAGTGGTCTACCTGCGTCAGTCCGAGATCGAGACCGCGCCGAATGTCGGCAACGAAGAGTCGGCCAAGTTCATCCAGGGCGTGTGCAACAAGAACGGCGAGCTGCTGATTCTGGTCGAGCTGGACAAAATGATGACCGAGGAAGAGTGGTCCGAGCTGGAGAACATCTGAGTTGATTTTCGAGGCTGCTGTCGTTTTCCTGGCGCTGCTCTGGGCCCTGAGCCTGTGGTTCTTCCTCAACTACAGCAAGCGCCAGCGTGAGCTGGCGGCCCAGCAGGCCCAGGGCGATGCGCTGCGAGACCAGCGCATCAAGGACCTGGCCAAGCGTCTGGATGACTACCAGAACGGCACGGTGCGCATGGGCGAGGCGATCCATGAATTGCGCGCAGTGCTCGCGCCGTTGCCGGATAAACTCCAGCAACTGGAGCAGCGCGACCCCAACAGCGTGACGTTCACCCAGGCGGCCAAGCTGGTGGGCATGGGGGCCAGCATCGATGAGCTGACCCGCACCTGTGGCCTGACCCAAGCCGAGGCGGAGCTGATGAGCAAGCTGCACCGCGGCGAATGACGGGTCGCCTCGCGCTTCAGTCCCGCGCCCAGGATTTGTAGCTGCCGACCCGGGCAATTCGATTGAGCGGCAGCAGCGTGCGAAGTGCCTGCCGGTAGGCGTCCAGGTCGATGAAAGTGTCCGAATCCACGGGCATGCCATGCAGGTGCATGACTTGGCGCAGGGTGCGCAGCGCGGGTAGGCGCTGGTCGACCACCTCGGTGAGCAGCGCCGGCCCCGTGAGGTAACTGAGGCGCTCGGCATAGCGGTAGAAGCCGGCCGGGTCCTCGGCCAGGCTGGGCTTGCGGTCGTAGAAGTCCGGTTCGGCCAGGTAACGGGCACGCATTTCCTCGGAGATCGCCAGCAAGGTCGGATTGCCCGCGTGGCTGCCGATCAGGCTGTTGGCGTACAGGCAGTACATGCTCATCTTCTCATTGGCCATTGGCGGCGCGAGCAGCAGGCTTTCTCCTGTGGCCAGCAACTCCACCTGGTCGATCGACTCCCCAGGCTTGCCGTTGAGGGTGCGCGGTTCACCGGGCGCCAACAGGTAATCGTCCACGTCCATGTACAAGCCACCTTCCTGGTACAGCAACCAAAAGCGCAGGACGTCGCAGGCCGAGGCATAGTGGCGGGCCACGCCGGCGTTGCCGCCAATGGCCGCCTGGTACTGGGCGTAGTAGTTGCCCTGGCTGAACGTGTGGAAAAACGGCTGCTCTTCGAGGGGGACGACCTCAAGCCCTGGCGCGTGCTCGGCGAGCTGGCGCAGGTTCTGGGCATAGGCTGCGGGTGTCGCCTTCGACAGGTACAAGCGCAGTGTGTATCGGCTGTCGCGAAGACGGGCGGCGTTGCTCGCGAGGTTGGTCAACAGCATGGGCTCGATGACCTTGTCGCCTAGCCAGATGCACGAGACCTTCGCTGGTATAGGGCTGGCGCCGGCTCCAGGCCCCGATGGCAGCTCGACCGGCAGCGGCAGGTCGACACCAAGGGCGCGCAGGGTGGCGGTGCGCGTGGCGTTGCTGACTTCCCGCCCGGGGGCGACAGGCACCAGGTCCGTGCTGCCGGTGCGGGCGACATAGCGGACCGGATCGACCTCGTTGAGGCTGTCGAGCTTGACGAAGGCATCGTGCTTCATGTCATAGATCATCTGCGTGCGATGGCCGTCGATGCGTGCGCTCAACTGGTCTGGGCTGCTGCTGTAACGGGGTGTCCTGGTGACCGCTTCGATGATCGCCGGGTCGCCGTCGGGCAAGGCAGGGATCGGCGCGGGAATGTGAAAGTACGGCCCCACGTCCGTCTGCGGCAGGTGCGGTGGTTCGATCGGGCTCAGCGCGTAACCCCATCGCTCATTGATCCAGCTGGGGGTAACGAAGCCTTCACTTTTCACGCGAAACAGCTTCGCACCCCGGCTCAGCGCTTGCGAGGCCAGCGGCAATGCGTTGAACAGGCCATAGGTGAGGGTCTGCACGCCACTGGCCTGTTGCTCCTGGGTTCGGCCGTGGATGATCTGGTCAAGGCCCAGACCGAACTGGGCGACACCCCCCACGGCCAGCATTGGGGCAAGGCCTGGCATCACGAAGGTCAGCGGGGCCAGCAGGTTCATGGCGCAGGTCAGGTAGTCGCGCCAACGGGCTTTGCTCACCTCGTTATCGCTGGTGATGATGAAATCGGCATCGGCGTAGCTGCGTTGGCGCTGCTGTTCGCTGAGCGCGGTGAACAGGTCACCGGTGATGACGGGGCTGTAGTGGTCCGGGCGATAGTTGACGTATTCGCGCGGGGCCCAGTAGCCGCTGCGGGTGAAGCCGGCGCGTTGCGTCGAGAGGCGATACATCGAGGGGTAGGCGCCGAGGCCGGCGAGTGCGGTATCCAGGCCACTGAAACTGAGCCCATCCGGTGTGTCCTGGAGCGCGAAGAACTGCCTGAGCACCTGGCGTTTGGCTGCGTCCTTGCACTGATCGGCGAACCAATCCTGCATCAGGCCTTCGCTGGCGAACTCGAGCAGGGGCGCGCTGTTGCCTGGCATGTAGAGCAGGGTGAGGCCGCTGCGTGTATCACGAATGCATGGCAAGTGGCTCGCCACGTAGCCATAGACGTTCAGCAATCGCACCTGGGTCGAGTCTTTGGCGCACGCCAGCCCTGCCGCCTGCCAGGCCAGTTGACGCGCAGCGTCCGACAGGCTGCCTTCGGCCGCCTGTTTGTTGCAGGCGGCGATGAAGGCGATTTTCGCCGAGGTCCGGTGGCCTTCCAGGTGCGCGGACCAGTACCTGTCCAGCATCGCCCGGTAGCTGGCGTGGAAGTCCAGCGCCCAGATAAAACGTTCGAACGCCTCGGCTGGCAGCTGGATATGGGTGTCGCGGGAGTATTTCTGTGGCGTGGTCTGGCGAAACAGGCCGTTGTAGATGCCGTAGCCTGGGCCATTGGCAAGGGCGGAAGGCGGGTCCAGGTGATCGACGAGGGTGATGCGCTTGTCATCGGGGAAGGCGCCGGCCCATGGCGCGCCAAGGGCGGCGCCGATCAGGTCGTTCGCCGACTCGCCTTGCCAGTTCGACAGCACGGCCTGGGTGAGGGTCATTTTCTGGGTGACGACAGCGACCCGACCGATGCCCGGTCGCCATTGATGATGAAGCACCACCACATCGCAGCGATCGGGGTTCACATCCAGCCCGCGATCGCCAGCCCATTGGCGGATGGCTTGGGCTGCGGCGCGGTCGGGGCGCGGAACGTTGGCCAGGTGATCGCGCACAAATTGCACGCCGGCATCGTTTACATAAGAAGGGGTCATCGTAATGGCTCGCGTGGTTAGTCGAGGGGGCACGATGGCGTGGATGCGGGGGCCGGAGGGGGTAGTTAAATAGCGCCTGTTCGCCAAGGCGCATCGCTTGGCAAACGGGCCAGGCGCGGAGGCGTTCCTTCAAGGCCCGCGAGATGATTCGACACGTTGAAGGCCATGCACTGCCGGGGCGCGAGGTTGCGGTAGCGTCGCGCCTCGTCGAACCCTCACATCTGCCGTGCATCGTTGCTGTTGCAGTTCGTCATCTCGACGTTTTGCGTGCCGACGGCACTAATGCACTGGCCTTCGCCAAGCGCTGATTGCAGCAGCACCGGAATCTCCCGATTCAGGCTCGATTCGAGGGGGGGGGGCGAGTTCGGCCTCATAGGCGACCAGCAGGGTGCCGACGTTGCTGGTTTGGGGGGGCTGCGTTGCGGGCCGGGGATGACGGCCTCTGCCGATCTGCCAGATGAGTTACCCAGGACTTGGTCGTTTTCTGAGGACGTGTCGGTGAATGTGACTGCGCCACGCAGTGTGTGGCTCAGGCGCGCTCATTGGGCAGGCGCAAGCGCAAGGGCGTGATGTCGCGCTCGTCGGCGGGCTCGTCGTCAAAGCCCACCGGTACCTTGCCGCGCAATTGCCAGGCGAAGGCGATGATCTCGGCAATGGTCAGGTACAGTGCTTCGGGGATCTGTTCGCCCAGCTCCAGGCGCGCCAACAGGCGGACCAACTCGGCGTTCTCATAGATCGGCACCTCGTGTTCGCGAGCGATGGCGAGGATGGCCTCGGCCAACTCGTCGTCACCTTTGGCGCTGAGGGTGGGAGCCTGCTGGCCGTCGTAGGTCAGGGCAATGGCCTGGCGCGGTTGCTTGTCGGTCATGCGTTTTCGTCCACCCAACGTTGTTCCAGGCGCGTGCGTGCCCCCTGGGGCGGAATGCCCGGGTGACACTGCAGTTCGCCCACATCCAGGCCTCGGGCCACCAGGCGTTCGCGCAACTCGCCCAATTGGCGTTCGATCAACTGCGCAGTCTGCTGCTGCTCTGCCCACAGCTGCCCTGACAACCGGCCCTGGCTCAGTTGCGCCTGGACCTGCAGCGGGCCCAAGGGTGGCAGGTCGAATGCCAGCTCGATTCGCCACAGCGACTCCAGCGGATCGCGCTGACTGCGCTGCGAATCGGCCTGTTGCTCCGGGGTCTGCTCCTGCTGCAGCTTGACCTGCAGTGGAATGAACTCCTGGCCATGGCGGATGGGAATCTCGGTCTGCCAGGTGGTCTGCAGGTTGCCGTTCTCGGTGACACCGGTCTGCTGCAGGCTGGCCAGCTGATGGCTTTGCAAGCGCGAGATGGCGGCGGCGGCCAGACGCAGCAATTGTTGCAGGTCGCCTTCGGCTTCCAGGCTCTGGAGCAGGCGCGAGGGCAGGGGAAAGGTGCCAGGCTGGGGCCGTGGGCTATTTCTGTCGAGCATGCCCAGGGCGCTGCGGGCGATGGCCGGAAACGCCTGAGCCAGGGTGGCGGCGGTGGCGGGGCTGCTCAGCGCGCTGCTGGGCAGGTCGGGAAACGTTTGGGCCACCAGCCGGACCAGCTGTGCCTTGAGGTCCGGCACCAGGCCTGCACCGCCACCGCCGAGTAGCTTGGCCTCGAGGAACGCGCCACTGTTGCTCAATGCCTGGGCGAGGGTCTTGGCGTCGCCGAGCTGGCGGGCCTCGGGCAGGCTGGCCAGCAGACGTTCGGCGCTGGTCTTGAGCTCGTCATTGGCGCCAGGGTCGCGGGTGATCTGCTGCAGCGCATTGAGCAGACCCGATAACGAGGCTTGGCGACTTTGCTGGGTGCCGAGCTGTTGGGCGATCGCCAACTGGTCCTGACGGCCGCTCAGCGGCACGAAGCGCAACGACTGATCGCCTTGGACCTGCGCGCTGAGCAAGCTGCCCACCGGCAGGGGGCGTGGGCTGTCGACCGTCAGGGTGGCCCCGGCCTGGGCGCTGTTGAGCAGGCTGACCAGAGAGCGGAAGCTCGCCGCCTCGCCAGGTGCCACGGCCTGCGCCTGGCTAGTCAGCACCTTGCCTTGCAGCAGGGTGCCGACCGGTACTTTGTCGGTGTCCAGGCGAGTGAGGGTGGCGATGTTGTTGGCATTGGCTTGCTGCAGGAGCACCGTCAGGCGGTTGCTGTCAGTCTGGGCGACGGTCACTTGGCTGCCTTGAGGCAGGGGTTGGCTGGCGCTGGCCTGCAGTTGGGTCTGGGTGCCGTTGGCCAAGGTCAGGCGCAGCAGCAACTGGAAATCCTGGCCCACCTGGCGCAGAGAGAGCACATCGGCCCGGGCGGTCTCGCCTGGGGCCAGCAGGCCGGGCTGTGATTGCAGCAGACGCAGCAGCTCGCCGGTCATCGCAGCCTTGCCCGCCTGGAGTCCGAGCGTGGATTGTGCGCCGAGACTATTGATTTCAGTCATGATTGTATACAACCTGTCGGACCCGCCCTCTTGGCAGCGAGACGTCCCATGTAATAATGCCCGCCGTCCGCCACTGCCACTATAACGGCAGTGACCGGGGCGACTTGAGACACTGGGGTTCAGCGCGGGTTCGCGCGGACTACGGCGCGCGGCGCTGAACCCAACATTGATAAGGCGAAACCGTGACCCTTCATCTCCAAGCCGCGGGCCTGGCCTGCGAGCGTGACTGGCGATTGCTCTTCGAGCATCTGGACTTCCAGTTGCGGCCCGGTGACATGCTGCAGATCAGTGGCCCCAACGGCAGCGGCAAGACCAGCCTGCTGCGGTTGCTGGCCGGCCTGATGCAGCCTACCGCGGGTCGGATTCTGCTCAATGGCCAACCGTTGGCCGAGCAGCGCCATGCGCTGGCCAGCATCTTGCTGTGGATCGGCCATGCCGCCGGGATCAAAGACCTGCTCACCGCCGAAGAGAATCTCGCCTGGCTGTGCGCACTGCATCAGCCGGCCAGTGCCCGGGCCATCTGGCAGGCGCTGGAGGCCGTGGGGCTTCGAGGATTCGAAGATGTGCCTTGCCATACGTTGTCCGCCGGCCAGCAGCGCCGCGTGGCCTTGGCGCGGCTGTATCTGGACAGCCCCCCGTTGTGGATCCTCGACGAACCCTTCACCGCTCTGGACAAGCAAGGTGTGGCGCAACTGGAGGCCCACCTGGCGGCCCATTGCGAGCAAGGTGGCACGGTGGTGCTGACCACCCATCACAACCTCGAGCGCAAGCCATCGGGTTATCGAGAACTGAACCTGGGGCAGTGGGCGGCATGAGTGTATTCATCCTGTTGTTGCGCCGCGAGGCGCGTCTGTTGTGCCGCCGCCCGGCGGAGCTGGCCAACCCGTTGGTGTTCTTTGCGATAGTCGTCGCCTTGTTCCCTCTGGCGGTCGGTCCTGAGACACAATTGTTGCAAACCTTGTCGCCAGGCTTGGTCTGGGTCGCGGCATTGCTGGCCGTATTGCTGTCGCTGGACGGGCTGTTTCGCAGCGACTTCGAGGACGGCTCGCTGGAGCAGTGGGTGCTGTCGCCGCATCCGCTGGCACTGCTGGTGTTGGCCAAGGTGCTGGCACACTGGATCTTTTCCGGGCTGGCGCTGGTATTGTTGGCGCCATTGCTTGCCTTGATGTTGGGGCTGCCAGCTGGCTGCCTGCCGGTGCTGCTGGGGTCGCTGCTACTGGGAACCCCGGTGCTGAGCCTGCTGGGCGCGGTGGGGGCGGCACTGACTGTGGGCCTCAAGCGTGGCGGCCTGCTGTTGGCATTGTTGATCCTGCCGCTGTATATCCCGGTATTGATCCTGGGCAGTGGCGCCTTGCAGGCAGCATTGCAGAATATGCCGGCGACCGGCCATCTGCTTTGGCTGGCCAGCCTGACGGCCCTGGCGGTGACACTGGCACCTTTTGCGATCGCGGCTGGCCTGAAGATCAGCGTCGGCGAATAACGAGTCCCGGGCTTCCAAGCCCGGCAAATACCGTGGATGTACCTTGATGAAGATAAGCTGGACGTGGTTCCACAAGTTGGGCTCCCCCAAATGGTTCTATGCCATCAGTGGCCGCATGCTGCCTTGGCTGAGCGGGTGCGCCATTCTCCTGCTGCTGGTCGGCGTCATCTGGGGCCTGGCCTTCGCCCCGCAGGATTACCAGCAGGGCAACAGCTTCCGGATCATCTACATCCACGTCCCCGCCGCCATGCTGGCCCAGTCCTGCTATGTGTTGTTGGCGGTGGCTGGCGTGGTGGGGCTGGTGTGGAAGATGAAACTGGCTGATGTGGCCGTGCAGTGCGCAGCGCCCATCGGTGCCTGGATGACGGCCGTGGCGCTGGTCACCGGGGCGATCTGGGGCAAGCCGACCTGGGGCAGTTGGTGGGTCTGGGATGCCCGACTGACCTCCATGCTCATCCTGCTGTTTTTGTACTTCGGCATCATCGCCCTGGGCCAGGCGATCAGCAATCGTGACAGCGCGGCCAAGGCTTGCGCGGTTCTGGCGATCGTCGGTGTGGTGAACATCCCGATCATCAAGTACTCGGTGGAGTGGTGGAACACCCTGCACCAAGGCGCCACCTTCACCCTGACCGAGAAGCCGGCCATGCCTTCTGAAATGTGGCTGCCGCTGTTGCTCACGGCATTGGGTTTCTACTGCTTCTTTGGCGCTGTGCTGCTGCTGCGCATGCGCCTTGAAGTGCTCAAGCGCGAGGCGCGCGCCAGTTGGGTCAAGGAGGAAGTGTTGAACAGCCTGGGTCGGAGGGCCGCGTGATGAGCTTCGCTTCCTTCAATGATTTTTTGGCCATGGGGCACCATGGTCTGTACGTCTGGTCGGCTTACGGCATCTGCCTCGCGGTGCTGGCGCTCAATGTCGCCGCACCGCTGCTGGCTCGGCGTCGTTACCTGCAAGAAGAGGCGCGTCGTCTGCGCCGGGAGAACAACCAGTGAATCCTCAGCGCAAGAAACGCCTGTTCCTCATCCTGGGCCTGCTGGTCGGTGTCGCCATCGCCGTGGGCTTTGCGCTGAGCGCCCTGCAGCAGAACATCAACCTGTTCTACACCCCGACCCAGATCGCCAACGGCGAGGCGCCGCTGGACACGCGCATCCGTGCCGGCGGCATGGTCGAGAAAGGCTCGGTGCAGCGCTCCCCCGATTCGCTGGACGTGCGCTTCGTGGTCACCGACTTCAACAAGTCGGTGCCGATCACCTACCGTGGCATCCTGCCCGACCTGTTCCGTGAAGGCCAAGGCATTGTCGCCCTGGGCAAATTGAATGCCGACGGCGTGGTGGTGGCCGACGAGGTCCTGGCCAAGCATGACGAGAAATACATGCCGCCGGAGGTCACCAAGGCCCTGAAAGAAAGCGGCCAGGCCGCGACCGGCACGGAGCCCAAGCCATGAACGCGGCATTGGTCATCCCGGAGCTGGGGCAATTGTCGATGATCCTGGCGATTTGCTTCGCGGGGGTCCAGGCCAGCGTACCGCTGCTTGGCGCCTGGCGCGGCGACAGTCTATGGATGAGCCTGGCGCGGCCTGCGGCCTGGGGGCAGTTCGCCTTCCTGGCCTTCGCCTTTGCCTGCCTGACTCACGCCTTCATGACCGACAACTTCTCGGTCGCCTATGTGGCCAGCAACTCCAACAGCGCCTTGCCCTGGTACTACAAGTTCAGTGCGGTGTGGGGCGCCCACGAAGGTTCGCTGTTGCTCTGGGCCCTGATCCTCGGCGGCTGGACCTTCGCCGTTTCGGTGTTCTCGCGCCAGTTGCCGCAAGTCATGCTGGCTCGGGTGCTCGCGGTGATGGGCATGATCAGCGTGGGCTTCCTGTCGTTCCTGATCGTCACCTCCAACCCATTCGAGCGCCTGCTGCCGCAGGTGCCCACGGACGGACGCGACCTCAACCCGTTGCTGCAGGACTTCGGCCTGATCGTTCACCCGCCGATGCTGTACATGGGTTACGTGGGCTTCTCGGTGGCCTTCGCCTTCGCCATCGCCGCACTGCTCGGTGGCCGCCTGGACGCGGCCTGGGCGCGCTGGTCGCGGCCTTGGACCATCGTCGCCTGGGCCTTCCTGGGCGTGGGGATCACCCTGGGCTCCTGGTGGGCCTACTACGAGTTGGGCTGGGGCGGCTGGTGGTTCTGGGATCCGGTGGAAAACGCCTCCTTCATGCCATGGCTGGTGGGCACGGCACTGATCCATTCGCTGGCCGTCACCGAAAAGCGTGGGGTGTTCAAGAGCTGGACGGTACTGCTGGCCATCGCCGCGTTCTCGCTCAGCCTGCTGGGTACCTTCCTGGTGCGCTCCGGGGTGCTGACCTCGGTGCATGCCTTCGCCGCCGACCCTTCGCGCGGTGTATTCATCCTCATCTTCCTGCTCTTCGTGGTAGGTGGTTCGCTGGCCCTGTTCGCGTTTCGAGCGCCTGTGGTCAAGAGCCAGGTGGGCTTTGCCCTGTGGTCGCGGGAAACACTGTTGCTGGCCAACAACTTGGTGTTGGTCGTGGCCGCCTCGATGATTCTGCTCGGTACGCTCTACCCTCTGGTGCTCGATGCCTTGACCGGCGCCAAGCTGTCGGTCGGTCCGCCTTACTTCGATGCGTTGTTCCTGCCGCTGATGGCATTGCTGATGGTGGTGCTGGGCATCGGCGTGGTGGTGCGCTGGAAAGACACCCCCGGCAAGTGGCTTGTGGGCATGATGACTCCGGTGTTGATCGGCAGCGCTATCCTGGCACCGGTCGCGGGCTTGATCGTCGACGATTTCGAATGGCCTGCCTTGAGCGCCTTCGCCCTGGCCGCCTGGGTGGTGCTTGCCGGTGTTCGCGACATCTTCGACAAGACCCGCCACAAGGGCCTGGCCAAAGGGCTGCGCGGCCTCTCGCGCAGCTACTGGGGCATGCAGCTGGCGCACCTGGGCCTGGCGGTTTGCGCTTTGGGCGTGGTGCTGGCGAGCAGCAACAGTGCTGAGCGCGACCTGCGCATGGCCCCCGGCGAAAGCGTGGAACTGGGTGGCTATCACTTCCTGTTCGAGGGGGCCAAGCATTTCGAAGGGCCGAACTTCATTTCCGACAAGGGCACTGTCCGGGTAAGCCGTGATGGCCGCGAGGTGACCGTGCTGCATCCGGAGAAGCGCCTGTATACGGTGCAGCAATCGATGATGACCGAGGCCGGTATCGATGCCGGTTTCACCCGCGATCTGTATGTCGCCCTCGGCGAGCCCCTGGACAACGGGGCCTGGGCGGTGCGGGTGCATATCAAGCCTTATGTCCGCTGGATCTGGCTGGGCGGTCTGCTGACCGCGCTGGGCGGATTCCTGGCGGCTCTCGACCGACGCTATCGCGTCAAGGTCAAGGCCCGGGTGCGTGATGTCCTGGGCATGTCTGGAGCGACTGCATGAAGCGTTGGATCATGGTGTTGCCACTGGCGGTGTTCCTGCTGGTGGCGGTCTTTCTCTACAAGGGGCTGTTCCTCAAGCCCGACGAACTGCCTTCGGCGATGATCGGCAAGCCCTTCCCGGCGTTCTCCCTGGCTTCGGTGCAGGGCGATCGTACGCTGACCCCCGCGGACCTGCAGGGGCGCCCAGCGCTGGTCAACGTCTGGGCGACCTGGTGCCCCTCGTGCAAGGTCGAGCACCCGTACCTGAACCAGCTGGCCGAGCAGGGCGTGGTGATCCACGGCGTCAACTACAAGGACGACAACGCCGCGGCGTTGAAGTGGCTGGCGGATTTCCACAATCCCTACCAGTTGAACATCCGTGACGAGCAGGGCAGCCTCGGTCTGGACCTGGGCGTGTATGGCGCACCGGAAACCTTCCTGATCGATGCCAAGGGCATCATCCGCTACAAGCATGTGGGCGTGGTCGATGCCACCGTGTGGCGCGAGCAACTGGCGCCGCTGTACCAGGGGCTGGTCGATGAGGCTCAGCCATGAAGCGCTGGCTTGCTGCTGCCGTACTGGGGTTGAGTCTGACGGGCGTGGCCAAGGCTGCCATCGATACGTATCAGTTTCGTGATGACGCCGAACGTGAGCGTTACCAACAGCTGACCAAGGAACTGCGCTGCCCCAAGTGCCAGAACCAGGACATCGCCGATTCCAATGCACCGATTGCCGCCGACCTGCGCCGAGAAATCTTCCGCATGCTCGGCGAAGGCAAGAGCAACCAGCAGATCGTCGACTTCATGGTCGACCGCTACGGTGATTTCGTGCGCTACAAGCCAGCGCTCACCGGGCGTACCTGGCTGCTCTGGTTCGGCCCGGGGATTCTCCTGGTCGGTGGCTTCGTGGTGCTGGCGTTGATCGTGCGTCGTCGCCGAAATACTGTGGCAAACCCTTGCGCGCAGCTGTCCGCCGAGGAACGCGAGCGCCTCGCCAAACTGCTGGATAAAGAACAGACCCATGACTGAATTCTGGCTTAGCGCGGGCCTGCTGTTGCTCGCGGCCCTGGCTTTTCTGCTGATCCCTATCCTGCGTGGCCGGCGTCGGCAGCAGGAGGAAGACCGTACTGCCCTCAACGTCGCCTTATACCAGGAGCGTGTGGCAGAACTGGCTGCCCAGCAGCAAGCCGGTGTACTCGACAACGACCAGTTGGCCAAGGGCCGCGACGAGGCGGCCCGTGAGCTGTTGGCCGACACCGAGGGCGCCGAGGCGCCACGTCAGGGCCACTTGGGCAAGACCTTGCCGCTGCTTGCGGCGGTGCTGGTGCCGGTGCTGGGCCTGGGCCTCTATTTGCATTTCGGCGCTGCGGACAAGGTCGAGCTGACCCAGGAGTTCGCCCAGGCGCCGCAATCGATGGAAGAAATGACTGCGCGCCTGGAGCGCGCCGTGCAAGCCCAGCCGGACTCGGCCGAAGGTCTGTACTTCCTCGCTCGGGCCTACATGGCCGAGCAGCGTCCCGCCGATGCGGCTCGTACCTTCGAGCGAGCCGTGACGCTCGCAGGGCGACAGCCCGAGCTGCTCGGGCAGTGGGCACAGGCCCTGTACTTTGCCGCCAACAAACAATGGAGCCCGCAGGTACAGGCCCTGACCGACGAAGCGCTCCAGGCGGACCCCAAGGAGGTGACCAGCCTTGGACTGCGTGGCATCGCGGCGTTCGAGGGCGAGTGCTATCAGGAGGCGATCGATTACTGGCAACGTCTGTTGGCCCAACTGCCCGAAGGCGACGCGTCGCGCGCAGCCTTGCAGGGGGGGATCGACCGCGCCGCCGAACGCCTCAAGGCTGCAGGGGGCACCCTGGCCGCCGCGCCTGAGGCTGCACGCCTGAAGGTGCGGGTGGCCCTGGCGGATGCGCTCAAGGACAAGGTCAGGCCAGACGACACGGTGTTCATCTTCGCCCGGGCCAGCAATGGCCCACCCATGCCTTTGGCCGCCAAGCGCGTGACGGTTGCCCAGCTGCCAGTGGAAGTGGAGCTTTCCGACGCGGATGCGATGATGCCGCAGATGAAACTGTCGGACTTCGCGCAAGTCCAACTCGTTGCACGCGTATCGCGCGCCGGACAACCGACCCGAGGCGAGTGGATCGGCCAGAGCTCGCCGCTGCCCAACCGAACCCAGGGCACCCAACAACTGACCATCGACAGCCCAGATCCTTAAGAGAGCGATTCAAATGAACAGCACTGTGCGCTTGACCCTGATCACCCTGGCATTGGGTCTTTCCGCGTGTACGGTGCAGCCGCCGAGCCAGGAGCGCTTGCCGCCGATAGAGGCCCCTCATCCCCGCCAGGGGCCAGCGGTCAAACCGTTGCCAGGGGGGCAGCCGGGCACCCAGCCGAGCAAGCCCGCCGCCACGCCCAAAGCAATGCCGCGTACCTCTGCCAGCTTCGCCCCGCCACCAGGCGGGGCCAGCCATTGGGACCCGCGCATGGGTGTCTATGTCCTGGAGAACAAGACCAATACCTTCTATCGCCAGCGCACCTACTACCGCTGGAACAACGGCTGGAGCTGGTCGCTCAGCCCTGATGGACCCTGGCAGGAAACCGACAGCAGTGGTGTGCCAGGCGGTCTGGGACGCGCCTTCGCTCAGTAGTTCATCCGACCGTTACAGTACAGTTTTGATCCTATCTTTCCATTGACTGTACTGGTGGGTTGCCACGCATAATCCCAGCTCACCGTTGAGCTGGGGGGCGTTCGAGCCCGACTGTCCTGTCGGACGCGTGGCGCGGCTATCGCCATTTTCCTGCCCCCGCTTGCAAACATTCTTTGCCGCTCGGCACTCACTGGCGCTTTTGCGTTCCTGAACGTTTTCCAGAACTCGCCCAGCCAGGTGCTGGGCTTTAGGAGTCTTTGCATGCAATTCGAAATTTTCCAGGTCGACGCGTTCTCCGCCACGCCGTTCGGCGGCAACCCAGCGGCAGTCGTCCCGCTGGAAACCTGGCTGCCCGACGAAACACTCAAGCGTATCGCCGCGGAGAACAACCTTTCCGAAACGGCTTACTTCGTGCGTAACGGCGAGGCATTCGACCTGCGGTGGTTCACCCCGACCGTGGAGGTGAACCTATGCGGGCATGCGACCTTGGCAACGGCGTGGGTGTTGTTCGAGCAGTTGGGGGAGCAGGCCGAGGTGCTGCGGTTCAATACCCGCAGCGGCGAACTGCGCGTCAGTCGAGGTGCCGATGGGCTGCTGGCGATGGATTTTCCGGCCAAGCAGCCGGTAGCGGTTGATATTCCTCAAGCGTTGCTCGAGGCGCTAGGGCTGACCAGTGCCCGGGCGTTGTATCGCACTAACGACTATGTGCTGGTGATCGACGATGCCGAGCTGCTCGGCACGCTGACGCCGGATTTCGTTGCGCTTTCGGCGTTTGACGTGCGAGGAATTGCGGTGACAGCACCCGGAGGTGGGTTTGATTTCGTTACCCGTTGGTTCGGCCCTCGGGTTGGGGTCAATGAAGACCCGGTGACAGGGTCGGCGCATACATCGCTGGCGCCTTACTGGTCCGAGCGGCTGGGCAAGCGCCGGTTGGTGTGCGAGCAGGGCGGGGCGCGTAAGGGGCAACTGGAATGTGAAGTGCCAGGGAATGGGCGGGTGATCATCAGTGGGCGGGGGGCTTTGTACCTGCGTGGGGTCATCTTTGTCTGAGTGGGTTGTGGGGTGAGCCTTTAAGCCTATTCGCGGGTAAATCGGGACGCCGAATAGGCCGGAACAAACACCAAAACAATTAACTTGTTTACCGTTGCCGTTGCCGTTGCCGTTGCCGTTGCCGTTGCCGTTGCCGTTGCTTTTGATGCGCGTCGGTTCAGTCACCACCCATCGCGACCTCAGAAGGCCGAGTGGAGGTGTCTGTAGGGGCAGGCGCGCAGCGCCCTTCGGCGGTAGCCGAAGACGCGAGATGGAGGCTGGCGTAGCCAGCCGGAGGCCGCGGAGCCCCGCAAGACACCGCAGCGAGGGGACCCCGGAGCGCAGCGCAGGGGCCGGATGTGGGAGCCAGCGGTTTTTGCCTACTTTTGCCCAAGAGCAAAAGTAGGTCGCCGTAAAGGCGAAAAGCGCCGGTGGCGCCCCCACCAAACCCGGATATTCACACAGCCTGAAAGCCCAAGCCCAAGCCCAAGCCCAAATAGAATCACCACCTATACTTCCCAGTCCCAAATGCAAGGAGCCTCACCATGACCCTGGAAAAACAAGGCACCTGCCTCTGCGGCGAAACCCACCTGAAAGTGACCGTCGACAACACCCACATCAGCGCCTGCCACTGCAGCATGTGCCGCAAGTGGACCGGCGGCCCGCTACTGGTCGTCCATTGCAGCCACCCTCCAACGATCGAAGGCCGCACGCCAAGCGTCTACGACTCTTCCGACTGGGCCCAGCGTGGTTTTTGTGGCCGGTGCGGCACACATCTGTACTACCGCCTCAAAGCCAACGATTTCTATGCCATCCCGGTAGGCCTGTTGGATGGCGAAGAAGCCTGGGCTTTCGACTTGCAGATTTTCATCGAGCAGAAACCCGCCTGGTACTGCTTCGCCAACCAGACCAAGGAATTGACCGGCCAGGAGGCATTCGAGCAACTTGGCTAGCGCATCAAGCCTTGCCAAAGTGGCACATTCCTGAGAAAAGGGCGGCCACAAATCCGCTTCAAGGAAACAGCCATGAGCAGCGAACTGCAAATCATCGATATCCAGGAAGGCTACGGCAAGGCTGTGGTCAAGGGCGCGCTGATCACCACCCAGTACACCGGCTGGCTGGCCGATGGCAGCGAGTTCGACTCCTCCTGGACGCGGGGTAAGCCGTTCCAGTGCGTTATTGGCACCGGCCGCGTCATCAAAGGCTGGGACCAGGGCCTAATGGGCATGCGTGTCGGCGGCAAGCGCAAGCTGATAGTGCCGGCGCACCTGGGTTATGGCGAGCGCAACGTGGGTTCGATCCCGCCCCATTCGGACTTGACGTTCGAAATCGAGTTGCTGGAAGTATTGACGCGCGATGACTGAGTCATCCGCGTCTTACCCGCGTTGCAGGTGAGGAAAAGTCATCCGGTAAACAACGAAACGACGGGTATTGCTCGCTCCACCGGCAAGGCACCTTCTGCGTTCGAGCGATGACTTTGAACGCTAAGGTGGGCACATGCAATTCACGAACATTCATCAAATGATCGGCTATCGGGGTGTGGTCTTTGACGTTCTGGAGTTTGAGGTGATGCGACGTTCTCAATTCGGGGCGCTTTACTTCGACGTGGCACGACAGGTAAACGATCGCATCATCGAAAGAGTAATAAAGGTCTATGACCGTATGCAGGCAAGGGAACGTCCCTGCCTTCTGAAAGTTTCGATTTCAAAGCCTCTGAACCGTGATCAATGCGACGCACTCAATGCTCAGCGCTGGACGTTAACCAGCTTGATCCCGGGCACAGCCCGACGTCAGCGGACCGCTGTGGCAGCCAAAATCAATGTCCCCGCTATTGTCGCTGAACGATTGCGGCACTATCACGTGGGAGACAGATTGATTGGTATCGATGCCAGCGTTCACGGCGGTCTCGGGCCTCGGCAGTTGTCCACCTCAATGATCCTCAAGCATTGAGCCTCCAATGCACGAAAATGCATTTTCTCTTGTATCGATGTTCGTGGCGGCGTTCTTCATCGACCAGCGGCTAAAAGCGCCCAGGTTGCGCAAATGGTTGGGCGTCGCCGTATTCATGGGAGGGCTGTCCAGCCTCTTCTATATACATCTCGAGACGTTTTGCGGCATTGACCTCATGCTATGCAAGATTTTTGCAATGATCATGGGGATGTGTCTTTTCTGGCGTCGAGATCAGCACATGAAGTGATGTGCCTGGCCGGCTGGAATCCACCTTTGCTGGTCGGTAATGCCCAAGCTCGCTTCCACACTTGCAATGGCGCAGGTGTGGAAGCGACAGCCGTCCAGTGACCGCTTAACGTCCGAACATCATCGGCCAACCCACGACTTTCTTCGCTCGGGGTGTCGCATAAGTGCGTACTTTCGAGGTGCTCAAGCCCAGCCTCACCAGGGATTCGGCGATGCTCACCGCTGTACTGACCCCATCTACTACCGGTACCCCCGTACATTGACGGATCTGTTCATCGAGCCCGGCCATGCCGCCGCAGCCCAGGCAGATCACCTCGGCTTTGTCTTCACGCACGGCGCGTTCGGCCTGTTCGACGATCGCTTGCACGGCACGCTGCGGGTCGGCTTCCAGGTCCAGCACGGCAAGGCCACTGGCGCGTACCGAGGCGCAGCGGTCGTACAGCCCGGAGAGCTTGAGGCGGTCCTCGATCAGCGGCACGGTGCGGTCCAGGGTGGTGACCACCGAATATTTGTGGCCCAGGTACATGGCGGTGCTGGCGGCGGCGTCGGTGATGTCCACGACCGGTACGTCGAGCAGTTCCTGCAGGCCTTCGCGGCCATGCTCGCCATAGCCGGCCTGGATTACGGCATCGTAGGGTTGATCGAAATTGAGCACCCGGTCCATCACGGCGATAGCGGCGAGATAGCTCTCGAAGTTGCCTTCCACGGACTCCGCGCCGAACCAAGGCGTGAGGCCGACGATTTCGGTGCCTGGGGAGGCCACACTGCGAGCTTGCTCGGCGATGGCGTCAGTGATGGCGGTGGTGGTGTTGACGTTGGCAATCAGAATGCGCATGGAGATTTCCCTATCAATGGCTGCTGTGGTCGACGGCGATGGCTTCACCGCTGACGTCGAGGTACTGGCGGTTGCGCGGGGCGACCAGCAGGTAGAGGGTGGCTGCGGTGCCGGCACCGATCAGCCAGGAGAACGGCGCGACGCTGTGGAAGTGGGGCACCAGTGCCAGCACGATGGCCAACAGGGCTGCCGGCAGGAAGGCCGCGACGGCGCGCAGGTTGATGCCCCGCGTGTAGAAGTAGGCCCCCGCGGGATTCTCGCTGTAGAGCTCGGGTACATTGACCTGGCCTTTTCGCAGCAGCCAGTAGTCCGCCATGATCACGCCATACAAGGGGCCGAGCAGGGCGCCCAGACCTGACAGGAAGTACACGATCACCAGCGGGCTGTTGTAGAGGTTCCAAGGCAGGATCAGCACCGCCAGGGTGGCGCTGATCAAGCCGGCGCGGCGGAAGTTCAGATGGCGTGGCGCCAGGTTGCTCAGCACGAAGGCCGGGGCGACGAAGTTGGCCATGATGTTCACCGCCACGGTGACGATCAGGAAGGCCAGGCAGCCGAGAACCAGGAAAGCTGTGCTGGGGATGGAGGCGACGATCTGGGTGGGGCTGTCGATGACCTGGCCGTTGATCTGGAACTGTGCGCCGCACAGCACCGCGGTGATGGTGGCGAACACCAGGATATTGACCGGTAGGCCCCAGAAATTGCCCACACGGATGGTCTTGCGGCATGGCGAGGAACGAGCGAAGTCGCAGAAGTTCAGCACCAGCGTGCCGTAGATGGCCAGCCATAGCGCGCCGCCGGCAAAGATGTTGCGCCACATCTCATAACCGGTCAGCGGTTCGGCCACCGACCAGGCGATGCGGGCATCGGCCTGGAAGTACATCCACCCGGCAAGGCTCGCCACGGTCAAGAGGATCACCGGGCCTGCGAAGGCCTCGTAGCGGCGCACCATCTCCATGCCGTAGGCAAGGATCACCAGTTGCACCAGCCAGATCGCCACGAAGCACACCCAGCCCAGGCTCGACAGGCCAAGAAGGCTGTTATCGTCGTAGGCCGCCAGCTGCGGCCACACGGCAGTGAGCAGTACGCGCAACACGACGGACGCCAAGTAGGTCTGGATACCGAACCAGGCGATGGCGATCACCGCCCGGATCAGCGCCGGTATCTGCGCGCCGTGGATGCCGAAGGCGATGCGACTGATCACCGGAAAGGGTACGCCGGTTTTCTGTCCCATGTACCCGGACAAGTTCATGAAGAAGTACACCAGCGCTGCGCCGATCGCCAGGGACAGAAGAATCTGCCAGCCGCCCAGGCCGAGGGCGAACAATCCCATGGCAAAGGAATAGTTGGCGATGTTGTGCACGTCATTGGTCCAAAGCGCGAAGATGCTGTAGCGGCCCCAGCGACGGCCCTCGATACGAGTAGGGGCGAGGTCTCTGTTATGCAGGCGCGGGCTGAGTTCAAGCGCCGGCGAATGGCCATTCAATGGAAGAGAGGGGGAGGCGGTGCTGGCAACGGATAGTTCAGGGGCTAGGTTGAGGCTGGTACTCATGCGTCAGGCTCCTGATGCGCGTGGACTGCGATGAGCGGGCAGCGCACGGGCTCGCCATCTCGTCGGTGCAGCGTTGGCATCACTGGGTTCTGGGCGCAACGGCCTGTTGTGTAAGGCAGGCGCTGCGAGTTCTTGTATGTATGTTTTGTCTGATTTGTATACAAAACATAGGCACACAAAAGCGAGTTCCATGCCAGGTAAAAACCAACTTTACGGGTATGGCCTTTTGCAACTTAACCCGCTGAAAGTTAAGTCGATGAATTAAGCGCAATATATGTTGACCAATTGAACAGGTTTTATTTCTCGTCGTCGCTGTTAGTTGATCGATTGGTCAGATTTTTAGGTGGGAAGTGTGTAGGGGAGTGAGTGGATGACGGACAAAAGTGCACACAAAAATGACACTTTAGGTGACATTCTTGTGTACAAATTATCGATCGATAAATGTCAATAACGCTTTTCGTAAATCCCACTTCAAGCCATTGGCGGCAGTCGGCGTTTAACCGGGGTTTTCTTGATGATCGCGGTATTGGTTTCCGCCAGCACATTGATGCGATCGAGCAGCGTGTCGAGTTGCTCCATTGACCTCACGTGCAAGCGTGCGATGAAGCAGTCTTCCCCGGTGACCTTGTCGCACTCGGTGAACTCGGGGATGGCAATGATCTGCCGCTCCACCTCCTGCAACTGACCCGGCAGCGGGCGGATCCGTACGATGGCTTGCAACTGGTAGCCGAAGCTGCGCGGATCCACCTCGACGGTGTAGCCGCGCAGTACACCACGTTCCTCCAGGCGCCGCAGGCGTTCGCTGACACTGGGGGCCGACAGGCCACTGACCTGGGCCAGGGCCTTGAGCGAGCGGCGGGAATCTTCCATCAGCGCGTTGATCAGCAGTTGGTCGATGTCATCGGTCATGGGTACCTCGTTAGGCGTTTTTTGTTTTCTGCCTTGATAGTAAAGGCAAGATGACGAAATCGCCTTTTTTATCCGCTGGATGGCACGCTAGGGCACTGGGCATACTGTGGCCATGTTCGACAGGAGGTGTGAGATGGACAATTCGTTGCGCCGCGGCTCGCTGGAAATGGTCGCCGCCATGCTGATTTCCGGGACCATCGGTTGGTTCGTGCTGGTGTCCGGTCAACCGGTGCTGGAAGTGGTGTTCTGGCGCTGCGTGTTCGGCGCCGTCACCCTGTTGCTGATCTGCGCTGCCATGGGCTTTCTCAAACCCGGTGTGTTGACTCGCGCTACCTTCCTGCTGGCGGTGGCCAGTGGCGTGACTATCGTGGGCAACTGGGTGCTGCTGTTCGCCTCCTACTCCAAGGCTTCGATCGCCATTGGTACGGCGGTCTACAACGTGCAGCCGTTCATGCTGGTCGGGCTGGCAGCGTTGTTCCTGGATGAAAAGATCACCCTACCCAAAATGACCTGGTTGAGCCTGGCCTTCCTCGGCATGCTGGCCATCGTCAGCGCCCATGGCAACGGCCAGGGTGGGGCGGGCGACTATCTGCTGGGCATCGTCCTGGCTTTGGGCGCGGCCTTTCTCTATGCCGTGGCCGCTTTGATCATCAAGCGCCTGAGCGGTACGCCGCCGCACCTGATCGCGCTGATTCAGGTGACCACGGGCATCCTGTTGCTGGCGCCGTGGGTCGGCGGTGAGGGGCTACCCGTTGAGACGTCGGCACTGGCCAGCCTGCTGACGCTGGGAGTCGTGCACACCGGCGTGATGTACGTGTTGCTGTACAGCGCTATCCAGCGCCTGCCTACCGCCCTGACCGGCGCGTTGTCGTTCATCTACCCGATCGCGGCGATCCTGGTCGACTGGGTGGCCTTCGATCATCGTCTGGCGCCGCTGCAGTGGCTGGGTGTGGCGGCGATTTTGCTGGCTGCAGCAGGGATGCAGCAGGGGTGGTGGTTCCGCTCGGGCAGGGTCGCGCTGAAGGGCCAATGATCGAAGGCTCCTGAACCACCGGGGGCGCTTTGCGCCCCCCGCGAAACAAGGCTGCTCCTAGCAACGCCTGCGTTGGGCCGCGTAGCAGCCTCAAAAGCCCAAGCGAGCGCTATTAGGTAGAATGCCTTCTTTTTGCTTGCGACCCGATCATGACCTCGCCGATCCCTACCCTCGAGCAGCACTTGCTCGCCGCCCTCGACCCCGCCCCGCAAGAGACCCGCCGCCTATTCCATGGTCGTGGCCGCTGCTGGCCGGGGCTTGAGCAGATCACGGTCGATTGGTTGGAAGGCGTGCTGCTGGTGGCGTTGTTCCGTGAGCCGCCCGAGGGCCAGCTGGCAGAATTGCAAGCGATGCTGCGCAGCCTCGCCGAGCGCCCGCAATGGACTGGCCAGGCCATCCTCATCCAGCACCGCTACCTGCCCGAGAGCCCTGGCCAATGGCTGCTGGGCGAGCCTTGCCAGCAACGGGTGGTGGTGGAAGACGGGCTCAAATACCTGCTCGACCTAGGGGTGCGCCAGAACAACGGACTGTTCCTGGACATGCGCTATGGCCGTCGCTGGGTGCGCCAGCAGGCCGCGGGCAAGCGAGTGCTCAACCTGTTCGCCTACACCTGTGGGTTCTCGGTGGCGGCGATCGCCGGCGGTGCGCAGCAGGTGGTCAACCTGGACATGGCCAAGGCCGCGTTGTCCCGGGGACGGGAGAACCACCGGCTCAATGATCATGACTCATCCCGCGTCGCGTACCTGGGCCATGAGTTGTTCAAATCCTGGGGCAAGGTGCGCAAGTACGGGCCCTATGACCTGATCATCATCGATCCGCCCACCTTCCAGAAAGGCAGTTTCGTACTGACCCAGGACTACGCCAAGATCCTGCGACGCTTGCCAGAGTTGTTGACGGAAGGGGGAACGGTGCTGGCCTGTGTCAATGATCCAGGCATCGGGCCGGGTTTCTTGATCGAGGGCATGGCCGAGCATGCGCCAGGGCTGGCATTCGTCGAGCGGCTAGACAACCCGCCGGAGTTTCCAGATGCGGATCCGGAAGGTGGGCTGAAGGCGCTGGTGTTCCGTCAGGCCTAAAGCAAGCTGCGCCGATCCTTTGTCGCGCAAACCACACCATGAAAAAGGGGGCTCCAGGCCCCCTTTTTCGCTTAATTGCTGGTGTAGATCTGGTCGAACACGCCGCCGTCGTTGAAGTGGGTCTTCTGCACGGTGCGCCAGTCACCGAAGGTCTTCTCCACCGACAGGAAGTCGACTTTCGGGAAGCGGTCGGTGTATTTGGCCAGGACAGTGGCATCACGCGGACGCAGGTAGTTCTGCGCAGCGATCTCCTGGGCCGCCGGCGACCACAGGTACTTGAGGTACTCCTCGGCTACGGCGCGTGACTTCTTGCGCTCGACGACTTTGTCGACCACGCTCACCGGCGGTTCGGCTTCGGCCGACACGCTCGGGTAGACCACTTCGAACTGGTCGCGGCCGAACTCGCGGGCGATCATCTCGGCTTCGTTCTCGAACGTCACCAGCACATCGCCGATCTGGTTGGTCATGAAGGTGGTGGTAGCGGCGCGGCCACCGGTATCGAGCACCGGAGCCTGCTTGAACAGCTTGCCGACGAAGTCGCGTGCCTTGGCTTCGTCGCCGCCCTGCTTGAGTACATAGCCCCAGGCGGAGAGGTAGGTGTAGCGGCCATTACCCGAGGTCTTGGGATTGGGTACGATCACCTGCACGCCGTCCTTGAGCAGGTCGGGCCAATCCTTCAGGGCCTTCGGGTTGCCTTTGCGCACGATGAACACGGTGGCGGAGGTGAAGGGCGCGCTGTTGTTCGGCAAGCGCGAAACCCAGTTGTCCGGCACCAGCTTGCCGTTGTCGGCCAGGGCGTTGATGTCTGTGGCCATGTTCATGGTGATGACATCGGCCGGCAGACCATCGATCACTGCCCGCGCCTGCTTGCTCGAGCCGCCGAAGGACATCTGTACGTTGACCTTCTCGTTGTGCTCGGCTTCCCAGTGCTTTTGGAACGCTTGGTTGTAGTCCTTGTAGAAGTCACGCATCACGTCATAGGAAACGTTCAGCAGGGTGGGAGCGGCCTGGGCCAGGTTGCCCAAGGCGAGTCCTGCGGCGAGCAGCGAGGCGGTGAAGAGCTTTTTCACGAAGCTATCCTTGTTCTGGTTCAAATGTTTGGCAATTTGCCAGCGACTATAACCTTTGGTTCTTGAGGCCTTAAAGACCAAATGGCTCTTTGCTTATTCGTTTTTCGGGAACAGTGCATTGCCGCAGCGTGAGCAGAATGCAGCGCCATGCTCGTGGGTGTGCTTGCGGCAGGTGGGGCAGTCGTGTTGCAGCTGTTCGCCGCGCAAGGCGTTGGCCAGCTCGGCGGTGAAAATGCCGGTGGGCACCGCAATGATCGAGTAACCGGTGATCATCACCAGCGACGACAGTACCTGGCCCAGCGGAGTCTTGGGCACGATGTCGCCAAAGCCCACCGTGGTGAGGGTGACGATGGCCCAGTAGATGCCTTTGGGAATGCTGGTGAACCCGTGCTCAGGGCCTTCGACGACATACATCAGTGTGCCGAACACCGTCACCAGGGTGGAGACGCTCACCAGAAAGACGATGATCTTCTGCTTGCTGCCTTGCAGCGCCGCCAGCAGGTAATGAGCCTGCTTGAGGTAGGGACTGAGCTTGAGCACGCGGAAGATCCGCAGCATCCGGATGACCCGCACGATCAGCAGGTATTGGGCGTCGCTGTAGTACAGGGCGATGATCCCCGGCACGATCGCCAGCAGATCGACCAGTCCGTAGAAGCTGAAGGCGTAGCGCAGAGGCTTGGGCGAGCAGTACAGCCGGGCCAGGTACTCCACCAGGAAGATCGCCGTGAAGCCCCATTCGATCATGGCCAGCATGCCGGCATAGCCCTGATGGACCTCGTCGATGCTGTCGAGGATCACCGTCACCAGGCTGGCGAGAATGATCAAGAGCAGGATCTTGTCGAAGCGCCGGCCGGCGACGGTGTCGGTCTGGAAGACGATGACGTAGAGCCGCTCGCGCAGGCTCGCAGGGTTTTCCATGGGCTCGTTCCCTTGTGCGATGGGCAGAGCCTAGGGGCTGCGATTTAGCTGTGCAAGCGATCGACGTTGCGACGTTGGCTCAGTTGCAGCAAATGACTGCCCACATGCATCAACCAGCAGGCGGTGACGAAGGGCGCGGTCAGGCCGGCGATCGGCATCTGGTTGAACAAAGGTTGCAACAGCAAAGCCAGGGCAATGGCCAGCAAGGTCACCCAGAAGCGCTCGCCCTGACGGCTGAAGGCCAGCGCGGCGAGCGCAGCGTTGAAGCCGTACAGCCCCATCCAGGCCGCCTGGGCTTCGCCTGCTAGCAACGCGACACCACCGCCGATGGCCGATCCCAGCAAAGCCCAGAGCGCGGCGTAGGGGTTGGCCACGAGCATGCCGATGACGATCAACAGGCCGGCCAACGGATTGTCCAGCAGGAAGATCTGGCCCACGCCACGCAGCAGGGCGTACAGCGGGTTGGCTTCGGTGAACAAGGCGGGCATCGGTTCTGTCATCAGCAAGGTGCCCCAGCCGAGCAGCACGAAGGGTGCGGTATAGGCGACGAGCAGTTTGCCGCCGCGTTTGCGCCATTGGTGTGTGAGGATGCTGGAAAGACCACCGGCGGCGATGATCAGTGGCGGCACGATGGCCGACCAGGGTAGCAGGGCGGCGATCAGGATACCGATCAGCACACCGTTGTAGCTGTACAGCCCGGCCTGGCGGTCGGCGCGCTCATAACCGCGGCGCTGGGCGGTGAGCAACCCGGCCAGGGCGCCGAGCAGGGCACCGCCGACCAGGTTCGGGGCGGTCAGCAGAAGGGCCAGCAGGCAGCACAGGCCGCAAAAAGGATTGCGCAGCAGCAGAACCTGGCTGAAGCCGTTGAGCAAAGCCGTGGCCCAGTCGGGGCACGGGTTGACGAAATTCTTGGTGTACATGGGGCAGTCAGGAAGGTGGGAAGGGAAGCGGTGGGCCTCTTCTGGGCCTCGGATTTTCCGCCGGTTGTTGTTCATGGGCAGGGCTGGGCCCTCGATCGCAGGCTTCGCCAGCCCCACGGGAATGCACATCCGCAGGGCGCTGGCGAGGACCGCGATCAGGGGCGCAGGCGCCCCAGGGTGAATCAGGCCAAGGTCTCGATCCGCAGGGTATTAGTCGTCCCTGGCTTGCCGAAAGGCACACCGGCGGTGATCAGCAGCGTGTCGCCACGGCTGGCCATGCCTTGGGCCTGGGCGATCTCCAGGGCCGTGGAGCAGATCTCGTCGACCTGACGCAGGCGGTCATTGACCACCGAATGCACGCCCCAGGTCACGCTCAGGCGACGGGCGGTGGCCAGGTTAGGCGTCAGGTTGAGGATCGGAGCACGTGGACGCTCGCGCGCCGCGCGCAGGGTCGAGGAACCCGACTCGCTGTAATTGACCAGCACGGCCACCGGCAGGATGCCGCTGATGCGACGGATCGCGCAGCTGATGGCATCCGACACCGTGGCTTCGGCCTTGGGCCTGCCGACGTCGAGCTGGGCCTGATAGTCCGGGCCGTTTTCTACCTGGCGGATGATCTTGCTCATCATCTGCACGGCTTCCAACGGGTACTCACCCGATGCCGTCTCCGCCGACAGCATGACTGCGTCGGTGCCTTCGGCCACGGCATTGGCCACATCGGTGACCTCGGCGCGGGTCGGGGCAGGGGAGAAGCGCATGGACTCGAGCATCTGCGTGGCTACCACCACCGGACGGCCAAGCTGGCGGCAGGTGTTGATGATGCGCTTCTGGATCTGCGGCACGCTCTCGGCGGGTACTTCCACGCCCAAGTCGCCACGGGCGACCATGATCGCGTCGGACAGCTCGGCGATCGCTTGCAACTGGTCCACCGCCGATGGCTTCTCGATCTTGGCCATCAGGTAGGCGCGGTCGCCGATCAACTGGCGGGCCTCGACGATGTCCTCGGGGCGCTGGACGAACGACAGGGCGACCCAGTCGACACCCAGTTCCAGGCCGAAGGCCAGGTCGCGGCGGTCTTTTTCGGTCAACGGGCTGAGGTCGAGCACGGCCTGGGGCACGTTGACGCCCTTGCGGTCGGACAGCTCACCGCCGGCGACCACTTCGGTGTCGATGGCATCGCTGTGCTTGGCGGTCACCCGCAGGCGCAGCTTGCCGTCGTCGAGCAGCAGGTCCATGCCGGGCTCCAGCGCGGCGATGATTTCCGGGTGGGGCAGGTTGACCCGGCGGTTGTCGCCTGGGGTCTTGTCCAGATCCAGGCGCAGGGCCTGGCCGCGTTGCAGCTGGATCTTGCCGTCGGCGAAACGGCCTACGCGCAGTTTCGGCCCCTGCAGGTCCATCAGGATGCCCAGCGGGTAGTTCAGCTGCTGCTCGACTTCGCGGATCCACTGGTAGCGCAGCGCATGGTCGGCGTGCTCGCCGTGGCTGAAGTTCAGGCGGAAGATGTTCACCCCGGCCTCGACCAGCTGGCGAATGTCATCGATGCCTTTGATCGCAGGGCCGAGGGTCGCGAGGATTTTGACTTTCTTATCAGGCGTCATGATGGCTGGGTCTCGAGGATCAGGATGGCACGGAAGTCGTTGACGTTGGTGCGGGTCGGCTCGGTGACGATCAGCGCATCCAGTGCGGCGAAGTAGCCATAGCCATTGTTGTTGTCCAGCTCGTCGGACGCCGACAGGCCCAAGGCCTCGGCGTTGGCGTAGCTGTCCGGGGTCATGATGGCGCCGGCATTTTCTTCGGAGCCGTCGATGCCGTCGGTGTCACCGGCCAAGGCGTACACGCCCGCCAGGCCCTTGAGATTCTCGGTGAGGCTCAGCAGGAACTCGGCATTGCGCCCCCCACGGCCGTTGCCGCGTACGGTGACGGTGGTTTCGCCGCCAGAGAGGATGATGCAGGGCGCCTTCAGTGGCTGGCCGTGCAATACGATCTGACGGGCGATGCCGGCATGGACCTTGGCCACTTCGCGCGATTCGCCTTCAAGATCGCCCAGGATCAACGGGCTGAAGCCCGCTTGGCGTGCCTTGACCGCTGCTGCCTCCAGGGACTGCTGAGGCTTGGCGATGAGCTTGAAGTGGCTGCGTGCCAGCGCCGGGTCATCGGCCTTGACGGTTTCCGACGCTGGATTGTTGAGCCAGTCGATGACTGCCTGGGGCGCTTCGATGTTGTAACGCTTGAGGATGGCCAGGGCGTCGGCCGAGGTGCTTGGGTCGGCCACGGTGGGGCCGGAGGCGATGACCGTGGCCAGGTCGCCCGGTACGTCGGAGATCGCGTAGGTGTAGACAGTGGCGGGCCAGCACGCCTTGGCCAGGCGGCCGCCCTTGATCGCCGAGAGGTGCTTGCGCACGCAGTTCATCTCGCCGATGGTGGCGCCGGACTTGAGCAGGGCTTTGTTGATCTGCTGCTTGTCGGCCAAGGTCAGGCCTTCGGCAGGCAGGGCCAGCAGGGCCGAGCCACCGCCGGAGAGCAGGAAGATCACCCGGTCGTCTTCAGTGAGGTTGCTGACCAGTTCGAGCACGCGCTTGGCCACGGCCAGGCCGGCGGCATCGGGAACCGGATGGGCGGCTTCGACCACCTCGATCTTCTGGCAGTTGGCGCCGTGCCCGTAGCGGGTCACGACCAGGCCGGACACCTCGCCCTTCCAGCTCTTCTCGACCACTTCGGCCATGGCCGCGGCCGCCTTGCCGGCACCGATGACGATGACGCGGCCGCTGCGGTCTGCGGGCAGGTGGGGTTCAAGAACCTGGCGGGGGTGAGCGGCGGCGATGGCTGTATCGAACAGCTCGCGGAGAATTCTTTGTGGATCGACCGACATGGCAGGCTCCCAAAATCTTATTGTTCTGCAGAATCGAAAACGCCCCTGGAACTGCCTCCGTGCAGGCCGAACCAGGGGCGGTCCCCAGAGCTGCAAGCTTCAAGCTACAAGCCGCGAGCGAAATGCAGATCTGCGTTCGCTCGCCGCTTGAGGCTTACAGCTTGAAGCTTATTTCTCGTCGCGGATCGAGA
The DNA here is from genome assembly GCF_040822035.1 of Pseudomonas guariconensis. NCBI lineage: Bacteria > Pseudomonadati > Pseudomonadota > Gammaproteobacteria > Pseudomonadales > Pseudomonadaceae > Pseudomonas > Pseudomonas guariconensis. The sequence continues at coordinate 1,651,013 of NZ_CP162012.1, forward strand.
AGTTGGCCATGTGCTCCAGGCCTTTGATCAGCGCCGAGTGGTCCCAGTTGCCGCCGCCCAGGGCGACGCAGGTGCTGAACACTTGCTGGGCGTTGGAGGTGTTGGGCAGGTTGATACCCAGCTCCTTGGCGCCTTGCAGGGCCAGGTTCAGGTCCTTCTGGTGCAGGTTGATGCGGAAGCCTGGATCGAAAGTGCCTTTGATCATGCGCTCGGCGTGCACTTCCAGGATCTTCGAGGACGCGAAGCCGCCCATCAGTGCCTCACGAACCTTGGCCGGGTCTGCGCCGTTCTTGGCGGCGAACAGCAGGGCTTCGCCGACGGCCTGGATGTTCAGGGCGACGATGATCTGGTTGGCGACCTTGGCGGTCTGGCCGTCGCCGTTGCCGCCGACGCGGGTGATGTTCTTGCCCATGGCTTCGAACAGCGGCAGAGCGCGTTCGAAGGCCTTCGGGCAGCCGCCGACCATGATGCTCAGGGTGCCGGCCTTGGCGCCGACTTCACCGCCGGAGACCGGGGCATCCAGGTAGGCAGCGCCGGTGGCCTTGATCTTCTCGGCGAAGACTTTGGTGGCGGTGGGGGAGATCGAGCTCATGTCGATCACGACTTTGTTCGGGCCTGCACCTTCGGCAACGCCGTTCTCACCGAACAGGACGGATTCGACCTGCGGGGTGTCCGGGACCATGACGATGATGAATTCGGCTTCCTGGGCCACTTCCTTCGGGTTGGCCAGGGCGACGGCGCCTGCGGCGACAAGATTGGCAGGGGCGGCGTCGTGGTGGGTGGAGACGAACAGGCTGTGACCTGCCTTCTGCAGGTTCTGGGCCATTGGGTTGCCCATGATGCCGGTGCCGATGAAACCGATTTTAGCCATGAGAATGTGCCTCTTTATATTTGTAGAAATCTCAAGTGAGCCGCGGTCTCTGCGGGAGCGGGTTTACCCGCGAAGCAGACACTTCGGTGGATGGCACCGGCTTGGCCGGTGTACGCGGGTGAACCCGCGTCCACGGTGTCTGCTACCCCACAGGGGCTGTACTCGGCTTTCAGATTGCGTTGTGGGTTTTCAGCCAGCCCAGGCCTGCTTCGGTGGTGGTCAGCGGCTTGTATTCCGCGCCCACCCAGCCCTGGTAACCGATGCGGTCCAGGTGCTCGAACAGGAAGCGATAGTTGATCTCGCCAGTGCCTGGTTCGTTGCGGCCGGGGTTATCGGCCAGCTGGATGTGGTTGATCAGCTTCAGGTTGGCTTCCATGGTGCGAGCCAGGTCACCTTCCATGATCTGCATGTGGTAGATGTCGTACTGCAGGAACAGGTTGTCGCTGCCGACTTCGGCCTGGATCTCCAGGGCCTGCTTGGTGGTGTTCAGGTAGAAGCCCGGAATGTCACGGGTGTTGATCATTTCCATGACCAGGCGGATACCTGCAGCCTTGAGCTTGTCGGCGGCGTACTTGAGGTTGTCGACGAAGGTCTTGCGGACGGTGGCGCAGTCCGGGCCTTGCGGGCGGATACCGGCCAGGCAGTTGACCTGGGTGTTGCCTAGTACCTTGGCGTATTCGATGGCCTTGTCGACACCGGCGCGGAATTCTTCGACACGCTCAGGGTTGCACGCGATGCCGCGCTCGCCTTTGCCCCAGTCGCCGGCCGGCAGGTTGAACAGCACCTGGGTCAGGCCGTGGGCGTCGAGTTGCTGCTTGATCTCGGTGGCGCTGAAATCGTACGGGAAGAGGTATTCGACACCGCTGAAGCCAGCGTCGGCGGCGGCCTTGAAGCGGGCCAGGAAGTCCTGCTCGGTGAACAGCATGGACAGGTTGGCAGCGAAGCGAGGCATGGTTGTCTCCTTGCAGAAGAAGGCCCCCGGCACAGCCGGCGCGGGGGCGTCAGGCGGTCAGTCCAGCAGCGAGATCGCGGTAGGCGCGTCGTTGCCGACCAGGGCGAGGTCTTCGAACTCGTTGACCGCGTTGATTTCGGTACCCATGGAAATGTTGGTCACGCGCTCGAGGATCACCTCGACCACCACCGGCACGCGGAACTCTTCGGCCATCTTCTGCGCCTTGAGCAGGGCAGGGGCGATTTCAGCCGGTTCGAACACGCGCAGTGCCTTGCAGCCCAGGCCTTCGACCACGGCCACGTGATCGACGCCGTAGCTGCCCGCTTCGGTGGCGTTGATGTTCTCGAACGCCAGTTGTACACAGTAATCCATGTCGAAGCCACGCTGCGCCTGGCGGATCAGGCCCAGGTAGGCGTTGTTCACCAGCACGTGGACGTACGGCAGGTTGAACTGGGCGCCTACCGCCAGCTCTTCGATCATGAACTGGAAGTCGTAGTCACCGGACAGCGCGACGACTTTGCGCGAAGGGTCTGCCTTGACCACGCCCAGGGCAGCCGGGATGGTCCAGCCCAGCGGGCCGGCCTGGCCGCAGTTGATCCAGTGACGCGGCTTGTACACGTGCAGGAACTGGGCACCGGCGATCTGTGACAGACCGATGGTGCTGACGTAGCAGGTGTCCTTGCCGAAGACCTGGTTCATTTCTTCGTAGACGCGCTGCGGCTTGACCGGCACGTTGTCGAAGTGGGTCTTGCGCTGCAGGCTCGACTTGCGCTGCTGGCAATCTTCCAGCCACTCGCGACGGCACTTGAGCTTGCCGGCGGCTTTCCACTCGCGGGCCACTTCCAGGAAGGCATCCAGTGCGGCGCCAGCGTCAGAGACGATGCCCAGGTCCGGGGTGAAAACGCGACCGATCTGGGTCGGCTCGATGTCCACGTGAACGAACTTGCGGCCTTCGGTGTAGACGTCGACGGAACCGGTATGACGGTTGGCCCAACGGTTACCGATACCGAACACCAGGTCGGATTTGAGCAGGGTGGCGTTGCCGTAGCGGTGCGAAGTCTGCAGGCCGACCATGCCGACCATCTGCGGGTGATCGTCAGGAATGGTGCCCCAGCCCATCAGGGTCGGGATGACCGGTACGCCGGTCAGTTCGGCGAACTCGACCAATTTCTCGCTGGCATCGGCGTTGATCACGCCACCGCCGGAAACGATCAGCGGACGCTCGGCTTCGTTGAGCATGGCCAGGGCTTTTTCAGCCTGGACGCGGCTGGCGGCTGGCTTGTGGACTGGCAGTGGCTGGTAGGCGTCGATGTCGAATTCGATTTCGGCCATCTGCACGTCGAACGGCAGGTCGATCAGCACAGGGCCTGGACGGCCGGTGCGCATTTCGTAAAAGGCTTTCTGGAAGGCGTAAGGCACCTGGCCTGGCTCCAGAACGGTGGTGGCCCACTTGGTGACTGGCTTGACGATGTTGGTGATGTCAACGGCCTGGAAGTCTTCCTTGTGCAGACGAGCACGAGGCGCTTGGCCGGTGATGCAGAGAATTGGGATGGAGTCGGCCGAAGCGCTGTACAGACCGGTCACCATGTCGGTACCGGCAGGGCCGGAGGTGCCGATGCACACACCGATGTTGCCCGGGTTGGCGCGGGTGTAACCCTCGGCCATGTGGGAAGCGCCTTCGACGTGGCGAGCGAGGACGTGATCGATGCCACCGACTTTCTTCAGGGCCGAGTACAGCGGGTTGATAGCAGCCCCCGGGATGCCGAACGCGGTATCTACACCTTCACGGCGCATGACCAGAACGGCTGCATCGATTGCTCTCATTTTGCTCATGGTTTGTGCCTCATCGATTTTGTAATTGTATACAACTTGCTTTGCGACAGAGTGTATTCACGCTCGACGCTTTAGGTCAATCCATTTTCATCAGCGGAAGTGGCTTTCGTCGGGAAGCCTGTGAAAACGGCGTTTCGTCTGATCGTGCACGATCGTCTAAAATTATTGTATACAAAAAATCTCGCCGTTGTGTTCTATTGTCTCTATCCGGTTTTCAACTGCCCTCAGGGCTTCTCACAACAAGAAGAGGACCTTTCCATGAACGCATTGACCCTCAAAGTCGCCGTCAGCCTGGTGAACGCCGCGCTGTCAGCGGGTCGCAAGATCAACGCCGCTCCCTTGACGGTGGCGGTACTGGACGCTGGCGGGCACCTGCTGGCGCTGCAGCGCGAAGATGGCGCCAGCCTGCTGCGTCCGCAGGTGGCCATGGGCAAGGCCTGGGGGGCTGTCGCTCTGGGCAAGGGCTCGCGCCTGCTGGCGCTGGATGCGCAGCAACGCCCGGCATTCTTCGCCGCGCTCAATGGCTTGGGCGAAAGCCCGGTGGTACCGGCGCCTGGTGGTGTGCTGATTCGTGATCAGGCGGGCAAGGTGCTGGGTGCGGTAGGGATCAGCGGGGATACGTCGGATATCGACGAGCAATGCGCGATCAGTGCGATCGAGGAGGCGGGGCTGAAGGCCGATGCTGGCGTAGCTGCATAAGTGTTTAATCCAGGGGCCGCTTCGCGCCCCTGTCGCGAAAAAAGGCCGCTCCCTAGGTTCATCGCTGCCCTCGTAAGGGGGGCTTTGTCCCTGGGGGGCGGCCTTTTGTCGCAGGAGCATGACGCGAGCTGCGTGCGGCTTTTTGTCGCGAAAGGGCTGCATCGCAGCCCGCAATCGGGTCAGGCGGCTTCGGGCTCGCAGCCTTTGAGCACCAGCCGGATGATGGTCTCGGCCGCTGCGTCATAGTCACTGTCGGCCAGCTTGGGCTTGCCGGTGACCACGGAGATCTGCCAGTCGAAATCGGCATAGGTCTGCGTCGCCGCCCAGATGCTGAACATCAGGTGATGCGGGTCGACCGGGGCGATCTGCTTGCGCTCGATCCAGTGCTGGATGCATTCGATGTTATGCCGCGCCTGATCGTTGAGCTGCTGCACCTGGTTGGGCGAGAGGTGCGGGGCACCGTGCATGATCTCGCTGGCGAACACCTTCGAGGCATGGGGTAGGTCGCGGGAGATGCGGATCTTAGAGCGGATGTAGCCGCTGAGCACTTCCTTGGGGTCGCCGTCGGGGTTGAACGGCGTGGAGGCCTGCATGATCGGCGCGATGATGCTTTCAAGGACCTCGCGGTAGAGGTTTTCCTTGGATTTGAAATAGTAATAGACGTTCGGCTTGGGCAGGCCGGCCTTGGCGGCGATGTCGCTGGTCTTGGTGGCGGCGAAGCCCTTGTCGGCGAATTCTTCGCTGGCCGCGCGCAGGATCAGCTCCTTGTTGCGCTCGCGAATGGTGCTCATGTCGGGAATCTTCCTTTGTCTGGCCACCTCTAAGAGAGGGTTCGGCATGGTAGCACCCGCCTTGTCGGGCGCTCAAGGCGGCCTCTTTCGGCTAGAATCGACCCACTCAATCCACGGGATGCAGGCAATCATGGCAGGAAGCAGTCTACTGGTACTGATCGACGATATCGCCACGGTGCTCGACGACGTTTCGGTGATGACCAAGGTCGCGGCGAAGAAGACCGCAGGGGTGCTGGGCGACGACCTGGCGCTCAACGCCCAGCAGGTCACCGGGGTGCGTGCAGATCGCGAGATCCCGGTGGTGTGGGCGGTGGCCAAGGGCTCGCTGGTGAATAAAGCGATCCTGGTGCCGGCGGCGTTGCTGATCAGTGCGTTCATCCCTTGGGCGGTGACACCCTTGCTGATGCTCGGTGGCGCCTACCTGTGTTTCGAGGGCTTCGAGAAGCTGGCGCACAAGTTTCTGCACAGCAAGGACGAAGACCAGGCGCAGCACAACGCGCGCAACGAGGCCCTGGCCGATCCGAACATCGACCTGGTGGCCTATGAGAAAGACAAGATCAAGGGTGCAGTGCGCACCGACTTCATCCTCTCGGCGGAAATCATCGCCATCACCCTGGGCATCGTCGCCGATTCGCCGCTGACGCAGCAGATCGTCGTGCTCTCGGGCATCGCCGTGGTGATGACCATCGGCGTTTACGGCTTGGTGGGCGGCATCGTCAAGCTCGACGACCTGGGCTTGTGGATGACGACCAAGACGTCCAGCCTGGCCCGCGCCGTGGGCAATGGCATCCTGCGGGCTGCGCCGTACATGATGAAAAGCCTCTCGGTGATCGGCACCGCGGCGATGTTCCTGGTCGGTGGGGGCATCCTGGTACATGGCATCGAGCCGCTGCATCACGCCATCGAGGCATTCAGCGAAGGGCGGGGCGGGTCGCTGACCGGCGGCTTGCTCAATGGCGTGGCCGGTGTGGTGGCTGGCGGTGTGGTGCTGGCGCTGGTGGGCGTGCTGGGCAAGGTTTGGCGGGCGCTGCGGCCCGCTCGCTAGCGAGGGCCGCAGCCCAGTTCGTGACGGCACAAGGCCGTTCCCACGCCTGTGAGGAACGGCCTTGTTGCGACTGGGCCGCGCAGCAGCCCCTCCACTCAGATCAGAAGTGATACTTGAGCAGGAAGCTCATGGTGTTCTGATCGGTGGTGAAGCCATCGCTGTCTTTGATGCCGTACTTGTTCTTCCAGTAGTCGTACTCGATACCTACGTACAACTGCTTCTCGCCCACCTTCAGCGCCTTGCCCAGGTCGTACTTGACCTGCGGATTGAAGTGCAGGTTCGCGTGGTAGTCGCCACGGCGGTTCTCGTCGTTGTCCACGACCCAGTCCATGAAGCCGTCGATGAGGATGTCCGACGAACCTACGGGAATGGTGTAGGACCAGACCGGGGTGATCTGCCAGACGTTGTCACCCGGACGGCTGCCGTCGGTAGTGCGCTGGTAGAAGTTCAGCTGGAAGTAGTCAAAGCCTGGGATGGCCAGGTCGAAGCCGGGACCGATCAGGTAGGACTCGGTGTCGCCCTCGCCGAACTCATAGGTCATGGCCAGCAGCACGTCCTTGATCGGGCCGAACTCGAGCTTCTGGTCGAAGATCTTGCCGAACGACAGACGCGGGCTGATCTCGCCGTAGTAGGTGTTGGGGCCGTTGTTCGCGTCTTTCTTGCCTTGGTAGAAGATCTTATCGACGAAGATGAAGTTATCGCCGTACTTCCACCCGTCGGCATGTTCGAAGGTGACGGTCTGTTGGGTTTCAGGGTTCACCTTGAAGTTCTTGCCCCACAGGTAGGTGAGGCTGTTGTTCTGCCATTGCAGCAGATCGCCGGCGAAGCTGGCACCGGAAGCCAGCAGGCCGCCGGCAAGAATCAGGCTGTTGATGGTACGCATTGCGCAGGTCGCTCCCTTGAGTGGATCTGTTGTCAGCGCTCTTGAGGCGCATTTTTTGTCTTTTGAGTCAGTTTTTTTCGATTGGCCACAGCTAATGGGCAAGAGCTGCGCCAACATTTCCGGTTGGTCACAACCATCCTGCTCGACTACGTTCTGAACGGATGAAATGGGTGTTTCAGGCTGGCAACACGTTGGCCAACCGCCCTAATTCATTGACTGAGCGGTCAGTAAACGCGGGCAGGATCCTTCCTGCCCTGATCGAGGGGGCGCGCAGATTACCCACTTGCGCGCCCGGCCTCAAGTACTCCGTCCGGGAGTAACTATGGCATAAAACCTGAACTACGAGTCAACTTTTAGAAGTGCACTTTCACCAGGGCACTGGTGACGCTCTGATTGCTGTCGATGTTGCCACTGTTGTCGATGCCGTACTTGTCTTTCCAGTAGCTGTATTCGATACCCACATACAGCTGCTTGGCGCCCCAGTTGAGCGCCTTGCCCAGGTCGTATTTGACCTGTGGGTTGAACTGCAAGTTAGCGTGGTAGGTACCACGACGGGTCTCGTCGTTGTCCACCACCCAGTCGATGTAGCCATCGATGAGGATGTCGGACTTGCCCACGGGGATGGTGTAGGACCAGTTAGGCGTGATCTGCCAGACGTTATCACCCGGGCGGCTGCCTTCGGTATTACGTACATAGAAGTTCAGGTTGAAGTAGTTGAAGCCCGGCACGTTCAGGGCAAAGCCAGGACCGATCAGATAGGCTTCGTTGTCACCTTCACCGCGCTCGTAGGTCATGGCGATCAGCACGTCCTTGACCGGGCCGAACGAGAGGTTGCGGTCGAAGATCCGGCCCAGCGACAGGCGAGGGCTGAATTCGCCATAGTAGGTGGTAGGGCCTTTGCTGGCATCGGCCTGGCCGTTGTAGAAGGTCTTGTCGATGAACAGGAAGGTGTCGCCGTACTTCCACCGGTTGGCGTGTTCGAACGTCACCGTCTGCTGAATGCCTGGGTTGACCTTGAAGTCCTTGCCGTACAGGTAGGTCAGGCTTTCGCCGTGCCACTCCAACAAGTCGCCCGCGACAGCGGGGAGGGTGGCCAGCAGGCTGCTGCCCAGCAACAGGGACGAAGTGATGCGTTTCATGTTGAGATTCCCGGTTCTTGTTCTTGTTTGTGGTTTGTGACGCGCAAGCGCGCCCCCTGCGACCCACGTGCGTGGGTCACCGGTGTTGCGGTTACTGCATGAAAGAGCAGGGCGGCAGGATTGCCGCCCTTGGCTCAATGCTGGTGGGCTGCGTTATGCACGGCGCGCTCGGCGCCACCCAGGATGTTGAACAGCAGGTTCAGCACCAAGGCGCTGACCGTTGCCATGGCGATACCACTGTGGGTGATGGGTTCCATCCAGTGCGGCATCTGCGCGAAGAACTCCGGACGGACCACAGGGATCAGGCCAAAGCCCACGCTGACTGCGACCAGCAGCTGGTTGCGGCGGTCGGAGATGTCCGCTTCCTGAAGGATCTTGATCCCTGTGGCCGTGACCATGCCGAACATGGCGATGGACGCGCCACCCAGTACAGCGGGCGGGATCGAGGCGATCAGGAAGGCCGCCTTCGGCAGCAGGCTGAGCAGGATGAGCAGGGCGCCGGCGACGATGGTGACGTAGCGGCAGCGTACCCCGGTCATCTGCACCAGACCGATGTTCTGGGCGAAGGAGGAGTGGGTGAAGGTGTTGAAGAAACCTGCAACGAACGATGCACCGGCGTCGCACATCAGGCCACGACGCAGCATGCCAGGGGTGACTTCACGGTCGGTGACCTTGCCCAGCGCAAGGAACATGCCGGTGGACTCGACGAAGATGATCACCACCACCAGGCACATGGACAGGATCGGAGCCAGGCTGAAGGTGGGCATGCCGAAGTGCAGTGGGGTCACCACTTGCAGCCACGGTGCCTCGGACAGACCGGAAAGGTCCACCATGCCGATCGAACCGGCCAGGACGTAGCCCAGGCCCATGCCGACCAGCACCGAGACGTTGACCCAGAACCCCCGCATGAAGCGGTTGATCAGCAGGATCACAGCCAGCACCAGGCCTGCGACCAGCAGGTAGATCGGCGAGCCGAAGGTATCGGCTTCATGACCGCCACCGGCCCAGTTGACCGCAACCGGGAACAGCGAGAGGCCGATCGAGGTGATGACGGTACCGGTGACCAGCGGCGGGAAGAACCGCACGACCTTGGACATGAACGGGGCGATCAGCATGCCGAAGAACCCGGCGGCGATGGTCGCGCCGAAGATCCCCTGCAGGCCTACGCCGGGCATGCCGGCCATGGCGACCATGCTGCCGACGGCAGCGAAGCTGGCACCCATCATCACCGGCATGCGAATGCCGACGGGACCGATACCGAACGATTGGACCATGGTGGCAACGCCAGCGACCAGCAGGTCGGCGTTGATCAGGAAAGCGACTTCTTCACGAGACAGTCCGGCGGCCTGGCCGATGATCAAAGGCACGGCAATCGCACCTCCGTACATCAGCAGTACATGTTGCAGACCCACCAGGATCAGTTGGAACAGGGGCAGAGGCTGTCGTGGGGGCGCAACGGGGATGTACGCCTTGCGGGACTCGGACATGCAGCACCTCGAGTTTTGTTTTTATTCTCGGATCCAAGCCGCGAGCTTCAAGCGGCAAGCTTTAAAAAAGCTTGGGGTTCCCGCTTGAGGCTCAGGGCTCGATGCTTGCTTGTTACCTACTACTTACAGCTTGAGGTTTGAAGCTTGCAGCTTCGATCAGTTGACCGGAGCGCCTTTGGCGATCCAGGCACCGACCATGTTGCGTTCTTCCTGGGTCATCTGGGTGATGTTGCCCAGCGGCATGATCTGGCTGGCGACAGCCTGCGCCTGAATGCGCGCGGCCTGAGCCTGGATCTGCTGCGGAGTGTCGAACATCACGCCGGCGGGCGCAGCGCTGAACAGCGGGCTGGTCGGCTTGGCCGAGTGGCACACGGTGCACCGTTCCTGGATGACCGTGTGGATCTTCTCGAACCCACCCGGGGCGGCCTGGGCGGTTGCCTGGGCAGGAGCTTCGGCCGGGGCGGCAGGTGCCTGGGCAGCCTTGGCGGCGTCTTCGGCACGTTGCTCGGCAGCGGTCTTGCCACCGATGGCAGTCGCTGGCAGCGGTTGGTACTCGACCTTCGCCGCGGCTTGCTCAGGTGCGGTCGGCATCGGCTTCGGACCTGTCACGTAGGCCAGGCAGATCATTGCCAGGGCGCCGACAGGCAGGGTCCAGGCGTATTTGTTGCTTTCGTGACGGGTGTTGAAGTAGTGACGGATCAGTACCGCAGCCACTGCGATCCCGGCCAGGATCAGCCAGTTGTACTGGCTGCCATAGGTGCTCGGGAAGTGGTTGCTGATCATGATGAACAGCACCGGCAAGGTGAAGTAGTTGTTGTGGCGCGAACGCAGCAGACCCTTGGCCGGCAGGACCGGATCAGGGGTTTCGTTCTTCTCGATGGCGGCCACCAGCTGGCGCTGGGCCGGCATGATGATGCGGAACACGTTGCCGACCATGATGGTGCCGATGATCGCGCCGGTGTGCAGGTACGCACCACGACCGCTGAACACCAGGCTGAAGCCGAAGCAGGCCGCGATGATCAGCACGAACAGGACGGCGCCGAGCAGGGCAGGGCGTTTGCCCAGGGGCGAATCGCACAGGAAGTCGTAGATGAACCAGGAGGCGACCAGCGAGCCGATACCGATGGCCACGCCTTCGGCACCGCTCAGGGTGCTGCCCGGTGCCAGCAGGTAGAGGCTCGGGTTCCAGTAGAACACCACGCAGAGCAGGGCGATACCGGACATCCAGGTGAAATAGGCTTCCCATTTGAACCAGTGCAGGTTCTCCGGCATCTTCGGCGGTGCGAGCTTGTACTTCTCAAGGTGGTAGATACCACCGCCGTGGATGGCCCAGAGGTCACCCGACAGACCTTCGCGCGGATTGCTCCGGTTCAGGTTGTTTTCCAGCCAGACGAAGTAGAACGATGCACCGATCCAGGCGATACCGGTGATCATGTGAACCCAGCGAATGCTCAGGTTCAGCCATTCGTGAAGGTGTGCTTCCACAGTATGTACCTCTTGCCGATCACCGAGACGATGACCGACCTTTTCTTATTGGTGGGGATTGAGGATCAGCATCTGATCCTCGGTGAAGTAATGCTCGTCGCAGTTGTTGCCGGAACCACTGCGATCAACCACCAGGAAATCATCCCGCTTTTCGATCGTCAGCACCGGGTGGTGCCAGACGCCGCGATGGTAATTAACGCCCTGCCTGCCATTACTGCGGAAGGCACGGACCAAGCCTGATACAGGTGCATCGCCAACTGGCGCGACCACGATCAGAAAGGGGTTGCCGAGCAGCGGGATGAAAGCCTGGCTGCCCAGCGGATGGCGTTCCAGCATGCGTACGGTCAGTGGCATCTCCAGGGCATCGGCGCGGAAGATGCTGATGATCGCTTTGTCCTCGGGCTCGGCGGTTTCGACCGTGGCGAGCTTGTGGAAGCGCATGGTCGAACCGTTGTTGATCATGAAGTGGTCGCTGCCGTCGGTTTCGATCACGTCACCGAAAGGGGCGAAGGCTTCTTTGGTCAGGGGCTCGATCACTAAAGTGCGCATGCGGTTATCTCTTTGTTCTGTGTTCTGTTTAGGGTGTGGGCCGAGCCCCGGGGCGAGTGTGTCGCGCGCTCGGGGCGGCCATCGCACCATCTTTTAAAGTTGCAGCAGGCGGAACAGGGCGATCAGGTTGATCTGCGCCAGGGCTTCCTTGAATTCGGCATCGGCGTCGTTGTGGATGCGCTTTTCGAAAGCGGCCAGGATCTGGTGCCGGTTGCTGCCTTTGACCGCCATGATGAACGGGAACTTGAACTTGGCCTTGTAGGCGTCGTTGAGTTCGGTGAAACGGGCGAACTCTTCGGCGGTGCACTGGTGGATCCCGGCGCCGGCCTGTTCATTGGTGCTGGATTCGGTCAGCTCGCCCTGGATGGCGGCCTTGCCGGCCAGGTCCGGGTGAGCGTTGATCAGCGCCAGTTGATCCTCATGGTTGGCGCTGAGCAGGATGTCGCTCATGCGCTGGTGCAGCGCCTCGATCTCGTCCAGTTCGCCCAGCTGACCCAGGTCGTAGGCTTTTTCTGCAACCCACGGCGAGTGCTCATAGATGTCGGCGAAGGCCTTGACGAAGGCGTCGCGGTCCAGGGTCGATGGCTTGAGGGTCTTGAAAGCGGTCATCAGGCGTTCTCGTTCTTGTACGGGTGGGTGGCGTGCCAGTGGCGGGCGATGTCCACGCGGCGGGCGAACCAGACCTGGTCATGGCTCTTGGCGTATTCGACGAAGCGCTTGAGCGCAGCCAGGCGAGCCGGGCGGCCGACCAGGCGGCAGTGCAGGCCGATCGAAAGCATCTTCGGCGCCTCGGCGCCTTCTGCGTAGAGCACGTCGAAGGCGTCCTTGAGGTACTGGAAGAACTGTTCGCCGCAGTTGAAGCCCTGGACCTGGGTGAAGCGCATGTCATTGGTGTCCAGGGTGTAGGGGATCACCAGGTGCGGCTTGCCGGTCGGGTTGTTCGGCTCCCAGTAGGGCAGGTCATCGTCGTAGGTGTCGCTGTCATAGAGGAAGCCACCTTCCTCCATCACCAGGCGGCGGGTGTTCGGGCCGGTGCGGCCGGTGTACCAGCCCAGCGGACGCTCGCCGGTCAGTTCGGTGAGGATGCGGATGGCCTCGAGCATGTGCTCGCGCTCTTGCTGCTCATCCATGTACTGGTAGTCGATCCAGCGGTAGCCGTGGCTGCAGATCTCATGGCCGGCTTCGACCATGGCGCGGATCACGTCGGGGTGGCGTTGGGCAGCCATGGCCACGGCGAAGATGGTCAGCGGAACGCCGGTTTCCTTGAACAGCTTGAGCAGGCGCCAGACGCCGGCGCGGCTGCCGTATTCGTAGAGCGACTCCATGCTCATGTTGCGCACGCCTTGCAGAGGCTGAGCGGCAACCATCTCGGACAGGAAGGCTTCGGATTCCTTGTCACCGTGCAGGACGTTGCGTTCGCCACCTTCTTCATAGTTGAGCACGAAGGACAGAGCGATGCGTGCGTTCCCCGGCCAGTGCGGGTGAGGTGGGTTGTTGCCGTAACCGATCAGGTCGCGAGGGTAGTCAGCGCTCACTGCAGTCTTCCTTCTTGTACGTTAGTGCGGGTGGTGGGCGGACCGCGTCGGGATGTCGCACCACCGGATGAGGGTGATTGTATACAAGTTCTGAAATCATTTGTAAGCCTGTTTTTCCGCATTTCTTCCCTTTTGTCGGCTGGGAATGGGTTGCAAGAAACCTGCCTGAACGGTCAGATAACGACATTGAGGTCGGCATGGGGCCTGTCTTTGCGGTGAATGCCGTATTTATCGAGAGGGCGGGAGGGGTGTGCAAGAGGGGTTCAAAAAATTGTGTACAATTTATCGAGAAAGTGTCTTAATGGCGCCATTCCCGCACACCGCAGGCCCTTGGCGCGGTGATTGCCGTGTATTTTTTGCCCACGCATACGACAAGAGGCGACAAGCAAATGGGACGTTTGACCACACACGTACTGGATGCCGCTCACGGCTGCCCGGGCAGCTCGATCAAGGTTGAGCTGTACCGTGTCGAAGGCCAGCAACTGGAGCTGGTGAACACTGCCCTGACCAACAGCGATGGCCGCGTCGACGCGCCGCTGCTGCAGGGTGAAGACTACCGCACGGGTGTCTACCAGCTGCAATTCAGCGCCGGTGACTACTACCGCGCCCGTGGCGTGAAATTGCCGGAGACCGCATTCCTGGATGTGGTCGTCCTGCGCTTCGGTATCGATGAGAAGCAAGAGCACTACCACGTGCCGCTGCTGATCTCGCCGTACAGTTACTCGACCTATCGTGGAAGCTAGTTGGTCGCTAGAAGAATCTTCGTAGGTCCTTATGCCCGCTCTCACACTGGCGGGCTTTTTTTTGCCTGCTGTTTGGCAACTGCCTGTTCAGCGTTCGCGCAGCGCCTCTGTCCGGGCCTTGAGCACCGGCTTCAACAGGTAATCGAGCACACTCTTGCGCCCGGTGATGATGTCCACGGTTGCCACCATGCCCGGAATGATCAGCAAGGGTTTGTTGTCCCCGCCCAGGTGGTTCTTTTCGGTTCGCACCTGGATCAGGTAGAAGGCGTTGCCCTTGTCGTCGGTCACGGTATCGGCACCGATCAGCTCGAGCTTGGCCTTGAGCCCGCCATAGATGGTGTAGTCATAGGCGCTGAACTTGACCATCGCCGTCTGCCCTGGGTGCAGGAAGGCGACATCCTGCGGGCGCACCTTGGCCTCGATCAGCAGGTTGTCTTCGATCGGCACGATCTCGACCAGATCGCTGCCGGGCTGTACCACGCCGCCAATGGTATTGACCTTGAGCAGCTTGATGATCCCGCGCACTGGCGAAACCACCGTCGTCCGGTTAACCCGGTCGTCGATGGCGATGCTGGTGGCGGTGATCTTCGACAGCTCCGTACGTTTGTCGTTGAGCTCCTTGGCGGCCTCGGAGCGGAAGGTGGCGTCGGACTCCTGGATCTTGCTCTTGATCTCCGCCACGGCCGCTTCGGCGCGGGGGATCGCCAGGCTGGTGGCATTGAGCTGACCGCGTGCCTCCACGGCGCGTTGTTTCAGGCGCAGGATCTCCACTGGCGAAATCGCCCCGGTGCCCACCAGCGGGGTGGACATGTTCAGTTCCTGTTGCAGCAGGCCCAGGGCCGAGCGGTACTGGTCCACCTTGGAGCGAAATTCGGCCAGCTCCTGAGTCTTCTGTCGCAGTTGTTCGTTGAGGGTCTGCTTCTCGCTTGCCAGGCGGCGCTGGCGCGACTCATACAGGGCCGTTTCGTCTTCGGCCACCTGGGGCGCCTTGGCGCGCACTTCGTCCGAAAGGTTGAACGGGCGGCCTTCGGATTCGGCCGATAAACGCTCGACCTGGGCTGTCAGGGCATAGCGGTCGGCTTCGCTTTCGCCTTTGTTGGAGAGAAACCGCGTGTCGTCCAGGCGCAGCAGGGTGGCGCCTTTGTCGACCATCTGGCCTTCGCGCACGAAGATCTCGGTGACGATACCGCCTTCGAGGTTCTGCACCACTTGGACCTTGCTCGACGGGATGGCCTTGCCTTCGCCCACAGTGACCTCATCGACCACCGCGAAGTGGGCCCAGGCCAGCGCTGCGAGCAGCAGGGCGGCCGTCAGCCACACGGTCAGTCGCGACAGGCGAGGGGAGTCCTGCAAGGTGGCGCCGGCCAGCTCCGGCATATAGTCGCGTTCGGCGCGCTTGTCGTTGCCGTGGGGGCTGCGGATGCTCTGGCTCAGGGACATGACCTACCTCTCTTTGACCCACGCGATACTCATGGATTTGCCCGGGGCCTGTGGGCGGGCTCGTCCGCCCACGCGGCGGTGACGCACCTTGCATAAACCTGCTCCCGTCTGGCTCGCGGAATCCGCGGGCTTTGTTTGCTTCCTATACGGCAGCACCGATGCGGCCTTTTCGCAGGGCGTCGATGACCGCGTCCTTCGGCCCGTCGGCGACGACCTTGCCGTTGTCCAGCACTACCAGCCGGTCCACCAGGCTCAGCAGGGACGTGCGATGGGTGACCAACACCACGGTCTTACCCGCAACACAAGCCAGCAAGCGTTGACGCAGTTGCTCCTCGCTGCTGTTGTCCATGTGGCTGGTGGGTTCATCGAGGATCAGGATCGGCGGTTCCAGCAGCAATGCCCGCGCCAGCAACACGCACTGGCGTTGGCCGCCGGACAGCAACTGGCCACGCTCACCCACCGGGCGGTCGAAGCCTTGCGGGTGCAGGCGGGCCAGTTCGCTGACGCCGGTCAGCTCTGCCACCTCGAGCATGCGCGCGTCGCTGACATGGCGGGCACCCAAGGTGAGGTTGTCGCGCAGGCTGCCGGCCAGCAGCGGCAGGTCATGGGCGACATAGCCCATTTGCACGCGCAGGTCGGCGATGTCCAGCTGGCGCAGGTCGAGGTTGTCCAGTAGCACCTGGCCTTCTTCCGGATGATGAAAGCCCATCAGCAGGCGGGCGAGTGTGCTCTTGCCCGAGCCGCTGCGCCCGATGATGCCGATGCGCTCGCCGGGCTGCAGAGTCAGGTGCACGTCCTGCAGGGCAAGGGCGCTCTGTCCTGGGTAGCGAAAGCTCACGTGGTTGAGGGCAAGACCACCTTTGAGCGTGGTGTGTTCCAAGGCCTGGTGCTCGGCTTGGCGCTCCTGGGGCAGGGCCATGAGGGCGTCGGTGCTGCGCATGGTCAGTTGGGCTTGCTGATAGCGGGTGATCAGGCCGGCGATCTGCCCCAATGGCGCCAGGACCCGACTGCCGAGCATGTAGCTGGCCACCAATGCGCCGACGCTGAGGTTGCCGGCGATGATGCTGTAGACCCCGGCGACAATGGTGGCCATGCCACAGAACTGCTGGATGAACAGCGTGCCGTTGCTGGCCAGGGAGGACAGATTGCGGGCATGGGCATCGAGGCGGGCGATGGCGCCGTTGGTGTGTTCCCACTGGTACTGACGCTCGCTTTCGGCACCGCAGGCCTTGAGCGTCTCCAGCCCGCCGAGGGTCTCGATCAGCAGGGCCTGGCGGACCGAGCCCAGGCTCAGGCTTTTTTGTACGGTGTCGCGCAGGCGCACCTGGATGAACAGGGCAAACGCCACGGCCACGGGAAAAGCGATCAGCGGGATCAACACCAGCCAGCCGCCGAGCAGGCCGATCGCCAGCAGCATCAGCACCACGAATGGCAGGTCGATGATGCTGGTGAGCGTGACGGCGGTGAGGAATTCGCGCAGCCCCTGGAAGTCATGAATGCTCTGGGCGAAGCCGCCGATGGTGGCGGGCCGGGCCTTCATGGACATGCCGGTGATGCGTTCGAAGAGGGTGGCCGAGAGAATCAGGTCGGTCTTCTTGCCGGCCTGGTCCAGCAGATGGGCGCGCACCATGCGCAGCACCAGTTCGAAAGCCGTGCCAATGAACAGGCCGACGACCAGTACCCAGAGGGTCGACAGCGCCTGGTTGGGCACCACCCGGTCGTAGGTCTGCATGACGAACAAGGGCACCATCAGCCCCAGCAGGTTGATCAGCAGACTGGCCAAGAGGGCATCGCCATACAGCCAGCGCGAATGTTTGAGGGTATCGCGAAACCAGGCGTCAACCCGCGGGATCAGGGGCGTGCGCAGGTTCTCCAAGGTGTGTCGAGGGCGGGCGAACAACGCCTGACCGGCATAGGCCTGTTCCAGCGATTCGCGTTCGACCCATTGTTCGCCACCTTCGGCTTCACAGGGCAGGATCAATGCCCGGCCATCATTGCCCCAGCGCTGCAGCACGGCGCTACGCCCGTCCTTGAGCATCAACAAAACCGGCAGGTTGAGTTCCGAGATGTTGGCCAGAGTGCGTTCCAGTACCCGTGCCTGAAGCCCTGCGCGGGAAGCGGCGCGGGGCAGCAGTTCAAGGGGCAGGCGCTGGTCGGCCAAGGGTAGGCCACTGCACAAACCGGCACGGCTGGCGGGGCAGCCGTGCAGCTTGCACAGAATCAGCAGGCCATCGAGCAAAGGATCATCAACATCCAGGCGCGGTTGCGCGCTTTGCATACTGGTCACGATGGTCTACTCCTGCCGCGGTGGAAACCAATCCTTTCTGGATGAACAGCCAGCAGTACGCACGAACTACCGCATGTCGGGCAACCGGGCTTCGTTACGCACTTCGGTCTTGGCGATGGCCTCAGGCGGCAGCGAAATACGTTGCTTGCTCAGAAGCTCGCCCATGTTCGCCAGCACGCGATACATGGAGAACTCCTCGGTATAGCGCACTTCGGTGTAACGACGATTGGCGTTGTATAGCTCGTTTTCGCTGTCGAGCAGGTCGAGCAGGGTGCGCTGGCCAAGGCCGAACTGGTCTTGGTAGGCGGCGCGCACCCGTTGGGTGGTTTCGGCGTATTCGCGGGCGGTCGGGGTCTGCTTGCGCGCATTGTTCATGGCGTTCCAGGCGAGGCTCAGGTTCTCGTTGAGCTCGCGCAGGGCATTGTTGCGGATGTCCATGGCCTGGTTGATCTTGTGCGCGTCCGACTGCAGGCGCGCCTTGTCGCTGCCGCCGCGGAACAGGTTGTAGTTGAGCTCGACACCGGCCTGCCAATCGTTGTTGTCATGGCCGCGCTGGCCGGCGATGTTGTTGTTGGCGCCGGTGGCCAGCACGGCGTCCAGGCGTGGGTAGAAGGGCGACTTGGCCACTTCGTACTGTTGCTCGGCGGCATTCACGTCGGCCTGGGCCGACTTGAGGTAGGGGTTGTTCTCCAACATGCCCTGGCGTGCCTGCTCCAGGGTGGTGGGCACCTCGCCCTTGATGGTGACCGGCGTTTCGAGCTCATCGGGCATGCGTCCGACCACGCTGTAGAAGTTGGCCTCGGCGTCGGCCAAGTCGACTTCGGCGGTGTCCAGGTTGTTTTCGGCCAAGGCCCGGCGGGCACGGGACTGGTCCAGGTCGGCATTACTGCCCACGCCGCGTTCGCTGCGAAGCCCGATCTGGTCGTTGACCCGCAGGTGGGCTTGCAGGTTGTTCTTGGCCAGGGTCACCAGTTCGCGACGCTTGAGCACCTCCAGGTACACCTCGATCGCACGCAATGCCACTGTTTCGGCCGTCGCCTGGGTGAAGTAGGCACGGGAGTTGGCCACTGCCTCGGTACGGCCCACCTCGTTGGCGGTATTGAATCCATCGAAGAGCATCTGCCGCAGACGCAGTTCCGACTGGGTGTAGCTGAGGGTTTCCTTGTTGTGGTTGCGCGAACCATCAGGGTTGAAGCCACGGGTATTGGTGTTGTCGGAGCGTTGGCGACCATAGCCTGCAATAAGGTCGACACTGGGGTAGTAGCCCCCACGCGCGAACTTCACATCTTCATCAGCCGACAAACGGCTGTTACGGCTGGCGCTGATTTCGGGATGTTGGTCCACCGCGTTCTGGACAGCCTCGGTGATCGACATCGCCTGAGAGTTGGCGCATGCCATGGCCAACAGAATTGCACTGGTGATGGGGGTTAGAACGCGCATGGAGTACATCTCCCTGGTCTCGAAAAAGTCCTGCAATCGCCAAAAAAATGACGAAAAATAAGAGTCAAACCGTTTCAGGTTTGTAACAACAGAGCTAAGAACATTTACCAGGCGAACTAAGAAGATTTCCTCATAAGATTTATGCGAAAAAAAACTTATGCGCTCTAAGAAATACCGGACATTGTTCTACTCAGGTCGTCCGTTGAATAAGCGCACACGCTTTGTTTTTCGGGCCTCTGAGAAAAGTTCCCGTTTTTCTTGCAGCAGAGGGCAGGGATCTAACGAGGGGAGGGAGGCAGGACGTTATTTGGCGACATTTTATTGACATCTGTCATTTTGCCATCGCGTTTTGCCAGGTTCATCGTCGACTATCATCCATAAGCCTTGATCCCCCGTGAAATCGGGGCCTGGCGCAGTTATCGACGCATCGCTGCGTGCATGGTCAACGCCGCGAATTCCTCCTTCCTCCAAAAGCCTCGCGTTGCGGGAATCACTCGGCAATGGAGGCATTGGTTCATGGCTAAATCACTTGGTGTGGTCAGCAAGGTTGTCGGGCAAGTCTTCGCGGTCGGTCAGGACGGCACCCGTCGGGTCTCGGTCGAAGGTGACCGGCTGTATGCCGGAGAACAACTCGAGACCGGCGCCGCGGGGGCTGTAGCCGTGCACCTGGATAACGGTGGCGAGCTCACCCTGGGGCGCGACAGCAGCCTTGAGCTGCGGCCGGAGCTGTTGGCCCACCCCGCGGGGCATGTGCAGGGCCCTGAAGCGATAGCGCCCAGTGAGGCTGACTTGAGTGATGTCGAGCGCTTGCAACAGGCAATTGCCGCAGGTGCTGACCCGAGCCAGGAGGCCGAGGCCACGGCGGCAGGCCCCAGCAGCACCGGCGCGCCCGGTGCGGTGGGCGGTGGCCATAGCTTCGTATTGCTGACCGAGGTGGCCGGGCGCGTCGACCCGGTGATTGGTTTCCCCACCGCAGGGTTCAATGGCATCCCTGAGTTCACGATTCCCGATGCCGGGGATACGCGCTTCGATGATGATCGCCGACCGGTAACCGATGGCCCAGACGATCCCGATAATCCGGTCACCCTGCACGGACTGGACGTCGCCGGAGGCGAGCTGACCCTGCAAGAGGCCCATCTGCCGCACGGTTCTGCCAGTAACCCTGGTGCCTTGACCCAGGGCGGCAGCTTCACTGTGTCAGCGCCCGATGGCGTGTTCAACCTCAATGTCGGCGGTATCAATGTCGTCACCGGAGGCGTGGTAACGGGTGTCGGCCAGTCGCTGACCACCGCCTTGGGCAATGTCCTGACCATCACCGGCTATGACCCGGTCACCGGTACGGTCAGCTACAGCTACACCCTGGCGACCGCCGGAGGCGCACAGGCAGTCAGCGAGCAGCTCTCGGTGCATGTCAGCGACACCAATGGAAGTGTGGCCAGTGGCACCTTGGACGTGAGCATTGTCGACGACGCGCCCAAAGCCCTGGACGACAGCAACCCCACGGTGGCGACCGAGCAGCAGACCACCTTGACCGGCAATGTGCTGAGCAACGATGTGCAGGGGGCCGACCGTGTGCCATCCGGGCCGATCACCGCCGGTACCTATGTCGGCACCTATGGCACCTTGGTGCTGGCGGCGGACGGGTCCTACACCTACACGCTGAACACCAACGACCCGGACTTCATCAACCTGCACGGTGGCGGCTCGGGCGTGGAGCACTTCACCTACACCTTGACCGACGCGGACGGGGACAGTAGCACGGCGACGCTGGTGCTCAATGTCACCAACCTCAACGACCCGGTTACCCTCGATGGGCTGGCTGTAAAAGGGGGCGAGCTCACCGTTCACGAGAAGCACCTGGGCGACGGCAGTGCCCCCGATGCCTCGGCATTGACGCAAAGCGGGACCTTTACCGTCACCGCAGCCGATGGCCTGCAAACGCTGGTCGTTGGGGGAATCACCCTGGTCAATGGCGGGGTGGTGGCGGGCTTCCCGCAATCGATCACCACACCGCTGGGCAATACCCTGACCGTGACCGGCTACAACCCGGCCACCGGCGTCGTCAGCTACAGCTACACCCTGACCGACAATGAGGCGCACCCGAACGCCGATGGCACCAACAGTGTGAGCGAAAGCTTTACCGTCGTTGCGACCGACAGCGATGGCAGCAGTGCTAGCGGTAGCATCGACGTGAACATTGTCGACGACGCGCCCAAAGCCCTGGACGACAGCAACCCCACGGTGGCGACCGAGCAGCAGACCACCTTGACCGGCAATGTGCTGAGCAACGATGTGCAGGGGGCCGACCGTGTGCCATCCGGGCCGATCACCGCCGGTACCTATGTCGGCACCTATGGCACCTTGGTGCTGGCGGCGGACGGGTCCTACACCTACACGCTGAACACCAACGACCCGGACTTCATCAACCTGCACGGTGGCGGCTCGGGCGTGGAGCACTTCACCTACACCTTGACCGACGCGGACGGGGACAGCAGCACGGCGACGCTGGTGCTCAATGTCACCAACCTCAACGACCCGGTTACCCTCGATGGGCTGGCTGTAAAAGGGGGCGAGCTCACCGTTCACGAGAAGCACTTGGCCGACGGCAGTGCCCCCGATGCCTCGGCATTGACGCAAAGCGGGACCTTTACCGTCACAGCAGCCGATGGCCTGCAAACGCTGGTCGTTGGGGGAATCACCCTGGTCAATGGCGGGGTGGTGGCGGGCTTCCCGCAATCGATCACCACACCGCTGGGCAATACCCTGACCGTGACCGGCTACAACCCGGCCACCGGCGTCGTCAGCTACAGCTACACCCTGACCGACAATGAGGCGCACCCGAACGCCGATGGCACCAACAGTGTGAGCGAAAGCTTTACCGTCGTTGCGACCGACAGCGATGGCAGTAGTGCTAGCGGTAGCATCGACGTGAACATTGTCGACGATGTGCCTCAAGCCAATCCCGATACCAAATCCATCGTGCACGAAGGCGGGGTGGTCACCGGCAACGTATTGCACAACGATGTGGTTGGGGCCGATGGTGCTCCTGAGGGCAAGGCCGTGGTCGGCGTAAGGGCTGGCAGCGATACCTCGACACCTGTTCATGGCGATGTCGGCACCCAGATCATGGGCACCTATGGCTACCTGATCCTCAACGCTGACGGCAGCGCCACCTACCACGCCAACCCCAACAGTGTGGCGGGTGCCGGTGCGACCGACACCTTCGTCTACACCATCCGCGACGCCGACGGCGATGAGAGCACCACCACCGTCACTATCAAGGTGCTGGACAGCGGACTGTCGGTCAGTGGGGCGGACCGTGATGTGACGGTTTACGAAAAAGCCCTGGACCTGAACCAGGACGGCAAGGACCTGGCGGCTGGCAACGTCACCGGCAGCGACCCAACCTCCACGGGTGAGACCGGGACAGGCACCCTGGTCGGCGCGGTGCAAGGCGGGGTCGGTGCGTTGACCTACACCTTGGTGGGCAATGCCGTCGGGCAATACGGTCAGATTCATCTGAACGGAGACGGCACCTACACCTACACCCTGACCTCGGCGCCGAAGACCCCAGGTGGCGCCAACGATGGCCCGAACACCCTGACCGAGACCTTCACCTACCAAGCGAAGGATCAACTGGGCAACACCATCACCAGCCAGATCGTCATCAACATCGTCGACGACGTGCCCGAGGCCAATCCGGATTCGGCACCCGTCCATGAGGGCGGTGTCGTCTCCGGCAACGTGTTCTACAACGATGACATGGGGGCGGACAAAGTGGCCGATGGCAACGTCGTGGTCGGTGTGCGCGCCGGCAGCGACACCTCGACCTCCGCACATGGCGATGTCGGCACTCAGGTCATGGGTAACTACGGCTACCTGGTCATTAACGCCAACGGCTGGGCGACTTACCACGCCAACCCCAACAGTGTGGCGGGTGCCGGTGCGACCGACACCTTCGTCTACACCATCCGCGACGCCGACGGCGACGAGAGCACCACCACCGTCACTATCAAGGTGCTGGATAGTGGACTGTCGGTCAGTGGGGCGGACCGTGATGTGACGGTTTACGAAAAAGCCCTGGACCTGAACCAGGACGGCAAGGACCTGGCGGCTGGCAACGTCACCGGCAGCGACCCAACCTCCACGGGTGAAACCGGGACAGGCACCCTGGTCGGCGCGGTGCAAGGCGGGCTCGGTGCGTTGACCTACACCTTGGTGGGCAATGCCGTCGGGCAATACGGTCAGATCCATCTCAACGGAGACGGCACCTACACCTACACCCTGACCTCAGCGCCGAAGACCCCAGGTGGCGCCAACGATGGCTCGAACACCCTGACCGAGACCTTCACCTATCAAGCGAAGGATCAACTGGGCAACACCATCACCAGCCAGATCGTCATCAACATCGTCGACGACGTGCCCAAGGCCAACGCCGACTCGGCCACCGTACGCGTGGGCGACACGGTGAGTGGTGATGTGCTTTACAACGATGTCCTGGGTGCGGACAAGGTCATCGATGGCAACGTCGTGGTCGGTGTGCGCGCCGGCAGCGACACCTCGACTTCCGCACATGGCGATGTCGGCACTCAGGTCATGGGTAACTACGGCTACCTGGTCATCAACGCCAACGGCTGGGCGACTTACCACGCCAACCCCAACAGCGTGCCGGGTGCCGGTGCCACCGACACCTTCGTCTACACCATCCGCGACGCCGATGGCGACGAGAGCACCACGACCGTCACTCTCAATGTGCAGGGCAATCCGCTTTCGGTGATCGGCCCAGACCGCGATGTAACGGTTTATGAAAAAGCCCTGGACCTGAATCAGGATGGCAAGGACCTGGCGGCCGGGACTGTCACTGGCAGCGATCCAACCTCCACGGGTGAGACCGGGACAGGCACCCTGGTCGGCGCGGTGCAAGGCGGGGTCGGTGCGTTGACCTACACCTTGGTGGGCAATGCCGTCGGGCAATACGGTCAGATTCATCTGAGCGGAGACGGCACCTACACCTACACCCTGACCTCGGCGCCGAAGACCCCAGGTGGCGTCAACGATGGCCCGAATACCACGACCGAGACCTTCACCTACCAGGCGAAGGATCAGCAGGGCAATACCATCACCAGCCAGATCGTCATCAACATCGTCGACGACGTGCCCCAGGCCATCGCCGATGCGAAGTCGATCGTGCATGAAGGCGGGGTGGTCACCGGCAATGTGCTGTACAACG
Source organism: Pseudomonas guariconensis (assembly GCF_040822035.1). Classification (NCBI taxonomy): domain Bacteria; kingdom Pseudomonadati; phylum Pseudomonadota; class Gammaproteobacteria; order Pseudomonadales; family Pseudomonadaceae; genus Pseudomonas; species Pseudomonas guariconensis. The sequence continues at coordinate 1,675,422 of NZ_CP162012.1, forward strand.
ATGACCTGGGCGCGGACAAGGTGACCAATGGCAACGTCGTGGTTGGCGTGCGCGCTGGCAGCGACACTTCGACCGCCGCCCATGGTGAGGTTGGCACACAGATCATGGGCAACTATGGCTACCTGATCCTCAAGGCCGACGGCAGCGCCAGCTACCACGCCAACCCCAACAGCGTGGGCAGCGATGGCGCGACCGACACCTTCGTCTACACCATCCGCGACGCCGACGGCGATGAAAGCACCACCACCGTCAGCATCAAGGTACAGGACAGCCAGCCCTGGATCGGTGAACCGCAGGTGACGAACGCGCCTCCTGTGGCTGGGGCCGACCATCTCATCACCAATATCGCCGGCACTGGGATGACGGTGCCGGCCGAGGCCCTGCTGGCCAATGACAACGACCCTGATTACGACAAGCTCTCGGTGTCCTCGACCTACTTCGACACTCGGTTTTCCCCCAACGGCGCAGGTTTTGGCGTGGGAAGCGACACGCCTGTGGCCGACTTCACTGGTACCGGCAGCAACTTGTCCAACCGGGTGCGTGACCTTGCGCGCAGCGAGTTCCGTGGGCCGGCCGACAGCATGGCGGCCGCGCTGATCGTGAGCGGCTTCCTGGCCTCGCCCAACGGCAACTTCGCCAACGCCCAGGATGTTTTGACGGTCACGCTCAAGAAAGGTGAGACCCTGAACCTGCACCATGACGTGTCGGCAAGTCAGGTCGCCATGGCATGGAAGGACGAAAGCGGTAGCTACCAGGCCATCGACAATGACAAAGGTTTCACTGCCAGCCACGACGGGACGTACTCCATCCACATGATCAACTTGTCCAGCGGCAATGGCAGCCACGGCAATGTGAACTACCTACTGACGATGTCGATCGATTACAGCAATGCCGAGCAGGATGCCTACAACGGCACTTACACGGTGAGCGATGGCCACGGCGGCAGCGCGACGGGCAATGCCGACATCACCTACCAGGGCGGCAGTGTGCTCACCGGCACTGCCGACAACGACACCCTGGTTGCCGGCGCGGGGAACGATACCCTGCACGGTGCTGCTGGCAACGATGTGCTGGTCGGTGGCGGTGGTGATGACAAGCTCTACGGCGGGGAAGGCAATGACCTGCTGATCGGCGGCCCGGGCAATGATCTGCTCGATGGCGGTGCAGGTACCGATACCGCCAGCTACGCCTCGGCCCCCGGCGCGGTGACGGTCAACCTGAACCTCACGGGGGCGCAGGATACCGGGGGCGCTGGTATCGACACCTTCAATGGCATCGATAACTTGATCGGCTCCGACTACAACGACCTCCTGATCGGCAATAGCGGCAACAACGTCCTCATCGGCGGGGTGGGCAATGACCGGCTCACCGGGGGGGGCGGTAACGATACGTTTGTGTGGCAGAAGGGGGATGTGGGGCACGACACCGTCACTGACTTCATCCCCGGCAGTGATCGCCTCGACCTGTCGCAGCTGCTTCAGGGAGAGCATGCCACGTCCGCCTCGCTGGACGACTACCTGCACTTCAAGGTCACCGGTACCGGAACCAATGTGGTCTCGACCATCGAAGTCAGCAGTGTGGCGGGCGCGGCGCCCACCCAGACCATCGAGCTGGCCGGGGTCGACTTGGCTCAGCATTATGGTGTCACGGCCGGCGCGGGTGGGGTGATCGCCTCGGGGCAGGACACTGCAACTATCATCAATGGGATGCTCAATGACCACTCATTGAAAGTGGATACTGTCTGAATGTTACGGGCGGCGTGAGACCCGCGCCTGCAGGCGCGGGCTCGCCTCTCGATCCAGGCACAAATGCGACGCCAGGGCATACGCCCTGGTCGTACCTGCAGCACCGGGCCTGCGTCAGCTCCCTAGACTGTGATCGAGCCCACCTCGGAATTAGTCCACATGTCCCTACGCGAATCCCATACCCCCAGCCAGGTCCAGTGGCAGCCCATGCTCTTGGGCGGTCAGCGCCTGGAAGGCGTCAGCTGGAAAATCCTGGCCGATACCGGCCCCTGGCAGGCCTACTGGATGAAAATGGCGCCCGGCAGCCGCTCAGTGCCGCACCGGCACGCAGCCACCGAGTTGCTGCAGGTGCTGGAGGGCGAAGTCATGGATGTCGATGGTCAGGTGTTTCGCGCGGGCGACAGCTTGGTCTACGCCGCAGGCTCCGAGCATTGGTTGCGTTCGCCCAGGGGGTGTCTGTTGCTGGTGGTGGAGTCCGAACCGTCGTCGCTCAGCGATTGAGCGTCAACCGGGGCGGCGCAGGGTCTTTTGCTTGAGAATGTACAGGCTGACCAACACGGCGCTGGTGAGCATGAAGGCCCGTGCCCAGAACAGGGGCACCAGGTAGCAGGAAAGGCCGATGCTCGCCCACATGAGGCCGATGGCGTAGACCTTGCCTTTGAGCGGGATGCCTTCGCCACTGAGGTAATCGCGGATCCACGGACCCAGTTTGGGGTGGTTGATCAACCAGTGGTGAAAGCGTGGCGAGCTGCGCGCGAAGCACGCCGCAGCCAGCAGCAGGAAAGGGGTGGTAGGCAGCACCGGCAGGAAGATCCCCACCACCCCCAGCGCAACGCTGAGCCAGCCGATGGCCAGCAACAGGTAGCGCATGGCCACCTTAGTGGTGGCGCGGCTTGAGCAGGGCAGGTTTCTCGTCAGGGGCGTGCAGCAGCAGGAACAGCGCGGTGAGCGCCTCGGGGATCTGCACGATCATGTCATCCTGCAGGCTGGCATTGCGGGCGATGTCCTCGAACTCCGGTTGCTCGTCGAACAGGCCCGAACCGACCATGATCGGCAGCAGCATTTCGCTGACTTCTTCCTCGGCGTTCTCGAACCAGGCTTCCTCGCGCAGGAAGACGCCTTCCATGAAACCGATGCACCAGCCGCGCAGGTCGGAGTCGTCCGGCTCGTCGGTCAGGTCCAGGTCGCATGGCAGCTCGAACTCGTCGTCGCTGGCCAGTTGGCGGCCGATGTGGGCCTTGAGGGCCACCAGGGTCGCCTCGATCTCGGTGCGCTGGGCATCGCTCGCGTAGTGGGGCTCTTCAGCGAACAGGGCGTCGATCCATTCGCGCTCGGGAACTTCCTCGGAGCAGATCGACAGCGCGGTCAGGTAGCCATGGGCGGCGACGTAGTCCAGCGCTTCTTCGTGCAGCTCGTCGGCGTCGAGGAAGGCTTGCAGGCGGGTCAGTTGCTCGGCGAAGGACATTACAGGGCTACCTTGGGGAATAAACGATAACGAATTCTAGCACCTTGCGGCGGCTGGGGGCCAAGGGAACGTCTGTCGTGGGGAAGCAGTCAAGGCATCCTGCGCGAGCGGGCACTGGGGTATACTTCGCGATTTTTCACCCAGGGTGCCGTTTCTCCGGCATTCCGGCAAAAGCCGCTTACGCATTGGCAAGTGTGTCCGGCGGATTTTTCGTCCAGCCTGTGTCCAGGATGGTACGGCGATTTTGGAGTTTCCAATGCTCGAACAGGCTCAGCGCGTCCTCAAGGACATCTTCGGCTACGACAGTTTCCGGGGGCGCCAGGCAGCGATCATCGAATGCGTGGCCAGTGGCGGCGATGCCCTGGTGCTGATGCCCACCGGCGGCGGCAAGTCCTTGTGTTTCCAAGTGCCGGCCTTGCTGCGTCCGGGCCTTGCTGTCGTGGTTTCACCGCTGATCGCGCTCATGGACGACCAGGTCGCCACCCTCGACGAACTGGGGGTGGCGGCCGCTGCGCTGAATTCGACCTTGAGTGCCGAGCAGCAACGCGAGCTGGCCGGGCGCCTGCGTCGTGGCGAGGTGAAGATGCTGTATCTGGCCCCCGAGCGCCTGGTGCAGCCACGCATGCTGGAGTTTCTGCGGACCCTGGATATCGCGCTGTTTGCCATCGATGAAGCTCACTGTGTCTCGCAGTGGGGCCATGATTTTCGCCCGGAATACCTGCAACTGGGCCAACTGGCCGAGCTGTTCCCCCAGGTACCCCGGATCGCCCTGACTGCAACGGCCGACATGCGTACCCGCGAGGAGATTGTCCAGCGCCTGCATCTGCAGGGCGCAGAGCGATTCCTGTCGAGTTTCGACCGGCCCAACATCTTCTACCGCATCGTGCCCAAGGAAGCGCCGCGCAAGCAGCTGATGGCATTTCTCGCAGAGCGCCGTGGCAATGCCGGCATCGTCTATTGCCTGTCGCGCAAGAAAGTCGACGAGACAGCCGCCTTCCTCTGCGAGCAGGGCTTCCCAGCCCTGCCTTATCACGCCGGCCTGGCCGCCGAGACCCGTGCGGCCAACCAGCATCGCTTCCTCAACGAGGAAGGCTTGATCATGGTCGCCACCATTGCCTTCGGCATGGGCATCGACAAGCCTAACGTACGCTTCGTCGCCCACCTCGATCTGCCCAAATCGATGGAAGCCTATTATCAGGAAACCGGCCGTGCCGGCCGTGATGGCCTGCCGTCTGACGCCTGGATGGCCTACGGCCTTCAGGACATGGTGATGCTCAAGCAGATGCTGCAGAACTCCGAAGGCGACGAGCGCCACAAGCGCATCGAGCAGCACAAGCTCGACGCCATGCTGGCGCTGTGTGAAGAAACCCGCTGTCGCCGCCAGACACTGCTGGCGTACTTCGACGAAGTGCTCGAACAGCCCTGCGGTCATTGCGACAATTGCGTAGACCAGGTCCAGACCTGGGATGCCACCGAGCCTGCGCGCCAGGCCCTGTCGGCGGTATACCGCACTGGTCAGCGCTACGGGGTGGGCCATCTGGTCGATGTGCTGGTGGGCAAGGATACCGAGAAGGTGCGTAGTTTCGGTCATGAAAAGCTGTCGGTGTTCGGCGTCGGCAAGGCCCTGAGCGAACACGAATGGCGTTCGCTGTTCCGCCAGCTGGTGGCACGTGCCTTGGTGGACATCGACCTGGAAGGCTACGGTGGGCTGCGTCTGACGGACAGTTGCCGGCCCTTGTTGCGCGGCGAAGTCACCTTGCAGTTGCGCCGCGACCTCAAACCACAGGCCGTGGCCAAATCCTCCGGTGGCGGCAGCCCTGCCAGCCAGCTGGTGCGTGCCGAGGAGCGCGAGCTCTGGGAGGCGCTGCGAGCCCTGCGGCGCAAGCTGGCCGAGGAGCACAGCGTGCCGCCTTATGTCATCTTCCCCGACTCGACCCTGCTGGAGATGCTGCGCAGTCAACCTACCAGCCTCAGCGACATGGCCCAGGTCAGTGGCGTCGGTGCGCGCAAGTTGGAGCGTTACGGCGAAGCGTTCCTCGAGGTACTCAATGGCGGTACGGGGGATCAGGCGCCGAAGGTGGTGCTCGACCTTCGCCACGAGCTGGTCAGCCTGGCCCGTGCCGGCATGACGCCGGCGCAGATCGCCGGCCAGCTCAATTGCAGTGAGAAGAATGTCTACAGCCTGCTGGCCGAGGCCCTTGGTCGCCAGGAGTTGAGCCTTGAGCAGGCTCTGGATCTGCCCGAAGACCTGCTGATGGAAGTGCAGGATGCCTTCCTTGACGGCGAAGGCGAACTGCCTCCGGTATCGGCAGTGTCACCATTGTTCGGCCAGCGCGTACCTGAAGGCGTGCTGCATTGTGTGCGTGCGGCATTGGCCGCGGAGTTCGAGCTGTGACTGACCCTCGTCACGCTTTTTGACGATTATCGGACATTCCCGCGCGCTGCAGCCTTGCCTGTTGGCGTCGGGCATGATTAGCTGGCTAATAATTAGTTCTGTTCATAGAGTCGCTTATGCCCCTGACCGATAACCAACACCGCTTCGGCATGCAGCTGGCCCAGATGTCCCGTGGCTGGCGCGCCGAACTGGACCGCCGCCTTGCCGGGCTCAACCTGTCCCAGGCACGCTGGTTGGTGCTGTTGCACCTGGCCCGCTTCGAAGAGTCCCCGACCCAGCGCGAGCTGGCCCAGAGCGTCGGGGTCGAGGGGCCGACGCTGGCGCGGTTGCTCGACAGCCTGGAGAGCCAAGGCCTGGTGCGCCGTCAGGCGGTGATGGAAGACCGTCGGGCGAAGAAAATCCTGCTGTGCCCACCGGCCAAGCCGCTGATCGACCAGATCGAGACCATCGCCAACGCCCTGCGTCAGGAGTTGTTCACAGGGGTCGACGAGGCTGATCTGGAAGTCTGCATGCGGGTGCATGCGAAGATTCTCGCCAACCTCGAAAAATCCTGAATCCATGCCACGTGGGGCCGCACGGCGGCTCCACTGGTTTAGAAGGTATGACCCAGGTTCAGGTACACCGCCTTCTGATGTTCATCGTTGGCTCCATAGCTGATGTTCAACGGCCCCAACGGTGTCTCCAGGCCCAGGAAGATGCTCGCTGCGTTGATGTACCCGCTGTCGAACTCGTTGTCGTTGTTCCAGGCCCGGCCACGCTCGAGCGAGCCCCCCAAATACAATGGGAAGTCCAGCGGTAGGTAGGCGCGGGGCGTCAGGCGGCGGTAGTAGACCATGCGCATCAGGCTGATGTTCTGCCCCGACACCGAGTCCTGGCGAAAGCCCGACAACTGCCTGGCCCCACCGAACACGAAGCTTGAGGTCACCACCTGGGCGTCATCCAGGGTGCGCCCATAGCGCCCGCCCAGCACCAGGCTGTTCGGCCCGCTGCTGAAGGCCTTGTCCAGCTTGAACTCCCACTGGCGGTACTGCTCGTCCGAATCCAGCGACTTGTCGTATTGGCGCACGGCCAGCCCGATGTCTTCGCCGCTGTGGGGGAAGTACACGTTGTCAAACGTGTCGAAGGAGTACTTCAGCTCGTAGAAACCTTCGTTGAAGCTGACCGAAGGCAGGTCCTGGTCCCCGATGCGTACCTCGGCCTCGCCCCAGGCCTTGCCCACCCCCACGCGTACTTCGCCATAGGTACCGATCTGTCGACCGAGGTTGAGGCCGAAGCCGTAGCGCTCAAGGCGGTATTCGGCGATCGGGTCGTTGTCCAGGGTCGCCTCGATGTTCTGCGAGCCGAAGTCCAGATAGGGCGCGATGAAATAGCGCGAGCCCACATCCAGGGGTTGGTAGAACTCGCTGTAGAGCTCCTGCTGGTCGCCGATCTGGGCACGGGTCAGCCACTCGGCGCCTAGCCGGTTGATACCGTTGACCCGGTAGCTGGCGCCGAGGTTGAAGGCGCTGTCGCCGCGCATGTCGTCCGAAAGATTCAGGCCCAGGCGCAGGTAATCGGTGCCGCCACGCCTGCCGCGGGCATTGATCACCAGAGTGTTGTCATCGCCTTTGTGCACCACGCGGTACTGCACCCGGTCGAAGTAGTCCAAGCCGTACAGAGTGCCCATGTCTGTCTGCAGACGATCCAGCTCCAAGGGCTCGCCCAAGGGTTGGCGGATGTAGTAACGGATCACATCGTCGCTGACCTTCGAATCGTTCTCCACCTTGATCGCGGTGATGATCGGCCGGCGCTGGCGTGGCGAGCGAGCCACGGCCAGCCCGGTATCGCCCTCGGCGCGGCGCAGGCTGGCCAGGCGGTTGTCCAAGGCCCGGGCGGCGCGATAGCCGGCATCGATCATGTCTTGGGCGCGGCCGAAATCGGTCACGCCGAAGGCGGCGAGCGAGGGCTGGATGAGGACATCGTCCTGGTGCAGGCTGGCCAATTGCTCCTCGGAGTTGCGTCGGGTCATCAAGGTGATCGACTGGTTGAGCACGTCGACCACCGTGGCCAGTTGCTTGCGGTCACGCAAGGGGGTGCCGATGTCGACCACGATGGCCAGGTCCACCCCCATGTCCCGCGCCACATCGACGGGAATGTTGTCGACCATGCCACCATCCACCAACAGGCGGCCGTCGAGTTCGACCGGGGCGAACACCGCCGGGATCGACATGCTGGCGCGGATCACCTGGGGCAGGTGGCCGCGGCTGAACACCACCTTTTCGCCACTGGCGATGTCGGTGGCTACGGCGCGAAAAGGGATCGGCAGCTTGTCGAAATCACGGGTGTCGGCGGTGTGGGCCAGCTTGCTTTCCAGCAGCAGGGAGAGGTTCTGGCCCTGGATCACGCCCAGGGGCAGGCCAAGACTGCCATCGTCGCGAAAGCTGAGCTTCTGCTTGACCAGGAAATCGCGGTCGTCCTGCTTGCGCCGGAACGGTACGTCCTTGCGTGGCGGTGCATCGGACAGCGCCTGCTGCCAGTCGAGGGTGGTGGCGAGTTTCTCGAGCTCCTCGACGCTGTAGCCGGAGGCATACAGCCCGCCGATCACCGCCCCCATGCTGGTGCCGGCGATAGCGTCGATGCGTACACCTTGCTCCTCCAAAGCCTTGAGCACGCCGATATGGGCAATGCCCCGGGCCGCGCCACCTGACAACACCAGGCCGACCTTGGGCCGGGCGACTTCAGCGGCCAGGGTAGTGAAACTGGTGACTATCAGCAAAAGGCAGAACAGCAGGCGGCGCATCGTGAGTCTCAAAACCGTGGTCAAAGACCGCTAGTATAAGCGGCTCATCCCGAAGGAGACGCGTTGCCATGACGCAGCCCAAGCCTGAAATCGTCATCACTTATTGCACCCAATGCCAATGGCTGCTGCGTGCGGCCTGGCTGGCTCAGGAGTTGCTCAGCACCTTTGCCGACGACCTGGGCCGCGTGGCCCTGGAGCCGGGTACCGGTGGCGTGTTCCGCATAACCTGCGATGGCATCCAGCTCTGGGAGCGCAAGGCCGATGGTGGCTTCCCCGAAGCCAAGGTGCTCAAGCAGCGACTGCGCGACCAGATCGACCCGCAGCGCGACCTGGGCCATAACGATCGCTGATCAGGCGCTTTCGGCCAGTGAGCGCTGCCTGGGCGGTTGCTCGGCGGCCATGCGACTGGAGAGCACGATGGCGAAGATGATCAGCACACCGCCCACCAACATGCGCACGGTCGGCGTTTCGGCGAACACCACCCAGGCGACGGCGATGCCATAGACCGGCTCCATGCCGAACACCACGGCGGCGGTGCGCGCCTTGATCACTGCCAGGCTGGCGACGAACAGGCTGTGGGCGACGCCTGTGCAGAAGATGCCGAGCAGGGCGATCCACAGCCAGTCCATGGTCGCTACCTGGTTCAGGCCTGGGCCGGCGAAGGGCAGCAGGCACAGGCCGACCACCAGGTTCTGCCACAGCGCCGCCTGTACCGCCGGCAGCCGTCCGGAACCGGCGCGATTGGTCAGCGACAGCAGCGAGAACAGCAATCCCGAGAGCAACGCCCACAGCAGCCCGCCTGTCGCTTCGCTTTGCAGGTCGAAGGCAGGGGTGACCAGGACCAAGCCGATGCTTACCAGCACCACCAGCACGGCCTCGTTGCGGCGTATACGCTCGCGGAACAACACGCCTTCGAGAATCACTGTGAAGGCGGGGAAACTGGCGAAGCCGAGGGTGGCGATGGCCACGCCGCCGACCTTGACGGCAATGAAGAAACTGACCCAATGCCCGGCCAGCAGCACGCCGCCGAGCAGCAGCCGGCGCGCATCCTGGGCGCTGAGGCGTTGCCAACCGGGGCCGGCGAGGCTGGCGAACAGTGCCAGAGCGAGCACGGCGAAGGCGGCGCGTCCGAAGACGATGATCGTGGGGCTGGCACTGGTCGCCAGCTTGCCGAAGACGCCGGTAAGGCCGAAGAAAAGGGCGCCGATGTGCAGGGCGCCAAGGGCGGTGCGGTGGTTCATGGTAGTCCTTGTGATGACAGTGGCCCAGGCGCGGTCGAGCGGGTGTATCCGGCGATGGGTCAGGCGGCCGGCGAACAACCCGCTGGCTCGATATTCCAGGGCCAGTCTACGAGGGCTGTCGCGTACTGTCTGTCGAGATCCTCGCGTCAGTTGTCGCCAGGCTCGCGGCGCAAGGCCATGGGCGAGCGGCCGAAGTCGCGCAGCATGGCGGCAGAAAACGCACTCTGGGAACTGTAACCGACCTGCGCGGCAATTTCGCCGATCGGCAGGCAGGTCTGCTGCAGCAAACGTCGCGCCTTGAGCAATCGCCGCTGGCGGATGTAGTCCATCGGCGTCATCGCGCATTCGCTGGCGAAGCGCGCATGCAGGCGGGCGCTGGACAAACCGGCCAGGCGTGCCAGGTCGGCCACCTGCAGCGGGTGGGCCGCGTGCTGCTCGATGTGCGCATCGAATGCCGCGTAGGGCAGGCGCCGCTGGACGCTCGCCGGCAGGGTGTGCGCATTGAGGCTGGCCAGCAGCAGGACTGCGCCCTGCTGGGCGATCAAGGGGTCATCCACCGGGCTGCTGGCGAGCCAGTCGACCAACTGTTGCTGCCGGCTGTCCAGGCTCAGAGGGCCTGGACGATCCAGCAGGCGGCGGCTGGCATCGGCGTGGCGGCCCAATTGCTCGTACAACCAGTGTTCATCAGGAACATCCAGCACCAGGCAGTCGCTGCCGGATGGACTGCCGCAGGTGTGATGTGCGCCGGCTGGCACCACCATCAGGCCCTGGCGCTGGACTAAAGCGCCATGGCCCTGCACCTCGAAATCCAGGCGGCCGCCCAGGCCAAACACCAGTTGTGAATGGTCGTGACTGTGGGCAATCAGGTCGTGGCGGTAGTGGCGCAGGGAGAGGATCGGGCCGGCGGTCATGGGAGCTTCCTCGCGGGGCAGGGCGCTAGGCTCTGTGCGAAATGTATCCGCACTCGCCCACACTGCGTTGAAACGGGGTTTGGAATGCTCGTATACGCTAATACGCTGCGCTTGCCCGCTCCGTTTCGTGAACACATTGCATTCGAGCCCTAGTGTACACACCGGGCTGTTGCCCGGGGAATCCGTCACGCCGCTGCCACCAACCTGTCATCCGCAACTGCCAGTCTCCAGCAAACAGCGCAGGAGCCTGCCCATGACCCATGCCGAACTCGCCCGCCCGTCGCGCAAGCAACGCGTGCGCACCTTGTGGATTTCCGATGTGCACTTAGGTACCCGCGATTGCCAGGCCGAACACTTGTCGCAGTTTCTCAAGGGGTACCAGGCCGACCGCATCTACCTGGTCGGGGACATTATCGATGGCTGGAAGCTGCGCGGTGGCATCTACTGGCCCCAGGCCCATACCAATGTCATCCGTCGGTTGCTCACCCTGAGCAAACGCGGCACCGAGGTCATCTATGTCACTGGCAACCACGACGAATTCCTGCGGCGCTACTCCAAGTTGATCCTGGGTAACATCCAATTGGTGGACGAGGCCGAACACTTGACCGCCGATGGCCGGCGCCTGCTGGTGATCCATGGCGACCAGTTCGATGTGATTACTCGCTACCATCGCTGGCTGGCGTTCCTGGGTGATCGGGCCTATGAATTCACCTTGGTGCTCAACCGTTGGCTCAACCAGTGGCGGGCCCGCTATGGCTACGGCTACTGGTCGCTGTCGGCGTACCTCAAGCACAAGGTCAAGGGGGCGGTGAACTTCATCAGTGACTTCGAAGATGCCATCGCCCACGAATGCACCCGGCGGGGCTTGCACGGCGTTGTCTGCGGTCATATCCATCACGCCGAGATTCGCCAGGTAGGAGAGGTGCAATACCTCAATTGCGGCGACTGGGTGGAGTCATGCACGGCGCTGATCGAGCACTGGGATGGGCAGATCGAACTCTATCGCCTGGCCGATGCCCAGGCCCGCGAGGCCGAGCGCTTGGCCGCGCTACGTGAGACGGCCTAGCTGCCTTAGAGGCTGATCTTGCCGCGCAGGATATCGCGGAACATGGCGAAGTCGCCCAGCAGGCTGTACAGCGGATGGCTGAAAGTGGCCGGGCGATTCTTCTCGAAAAAGAAATGACCGATCCAGGCAAAGCCATACCCGGCAAAGGGTACGACCAGCAGTAGTTGCCAGCGCCCGCTGGCGAAGGTGTAGGCGAGCAGGGCGATGACCAGGCTGGTGCCGACGAAGTGCAGGCGGCGGCAAGTGGGGTTGCTGTGTTCGCCCAGGTAATAGGGGTAGAACTCGGCAAAACTTCGAAAATGTGCGGTAGGGGTCATGGCAGTACTCCCGTCAGGTTCGCGTTGTGAACAGATACACGGCGCGGAGCCTGAATCGAGTCTAGAGTGATTGTCGGAGCCGGCCAGTGACCAAAGGCGCCAATTGAGTATCTTTTCGATTCGCCGCATGAAGCGGTCAGCACAAGAAGCCTGCCATGAGCGAGAGAACCACGTCAGCCAGCTGGGCATCAGGGATTGTCAAAGCGCTCGAGCTGGAAGGGCTCGATTGCCAGGCCATGTTCAAGCAGCTCGGGCTGGATTTTGCGGCCCTGGACGATCCTGACGCGCGCTTTCCCCAGGACGCCATGACCCGCCTGTGGCAGCTGGCGGTGGAGCTTTCGGGCAATGAGGCGATTGGCCTGAACATGGCCCGGGTGGTGCGTCCGGCATCGTTCCATGTGGTGGGTTATGCGCTGATGTCCAGCCGCACCCTGGCCGAGGGATTCGAACGCCTGGTGCGTTATCAGAGAATCATCGCCGAGAGCGCCGATCTGAGCTTTCGCCTGGAGCCGGAGGGTTACGCGCTGGTGCTGACCGTGCATGGCGACCACCTGCCTCCCACCCGCCATAGCGCCGAGGCTTCGCTGGCTTGCGCGTTGTCCTTGTGCACCTGGCTCAGTGGGCGTGCCATCCAGCCGCGCCGGGTGTTGATCCAAGGGCCACAGCCGAAGAACGTCGAGCCCTACAAGACGGCGTTCCATGCCCCTTTGGTGTTCGGTGCGCCCCATGATGCGCTGGTGTTCGAGCGGGCGGACATGGAGGCCCCGCTGCCGACGGCCAACGAGGCCATGGCCGTGCTGCACGACCGATTCGCAGGGGAGTACCTGGCACGCTTCTCGGAAAGCCGGGTGACTCATCGGGTGCGCCAGGTGTTGTGTCGCGTCCTGCCCCAGGGTGAGCCCAAGCGCGAAACCCTCGCCCAGGCGTTGCACCTGTCCCAGCGTACCCTGCAGCGCCGCTTGCAGGAGGAGGGCACCAGCTTCCAGACCTTGCTCGACGACACCCGCCGGGAACTCGCCGAACAGTACCTGGCCCAGCCCGGCATGACTTTGCTGGAAACCGCCTACCTGCTGGGGTTTGCCGACCCGAGCAACTTTTACCGGGCGTTCCGCCGCTGGTTCGATGTCACCCCAAGCGAGTATCGCGCCCGCCTTGAGGCAGAGTCGGTCAGTGACGCCAGAACGCCGGCATGCACAACACCAGCACCGTAATGATTTCCAGACGGCCGAGCAGCATGCCGCCTGAAAGAATCCATTTGGCCGCATCCGGCAGGGTCGCATAGTTGCCCGCAGGGCCAATCACCTCGCCCAGGCCCGGCCCGACGCCGGAGACGGTGCCCGCGGCGCCGGTCAGCGCGGTCATCCAGTCCACGCCCAGCAACGACAGCAGCAGGGCGATGACACAGATGGTGACGGCGAAGAAGAACGAGAAGGTCAGGATCGAGCGCACGATCTCTTCGTCGAGACGGTGGCCGTTGTATTTTTGCTTGATGACCGCGCGGGGGTGGATCAACTGGTTGAGGCTCGCCTTGAGCAGGATGTAGGCGACCTGGAAGCGGAAGATCTTGATGCCACCGGCGGTGGAGCCGGAGCAGCCCCCGATGAAGCCCAGGTAGAAGAACAGCATCAGCGAGAAGTTGCCCCACAAGCTGTAGTCGCCCAGGGCGAACCCAGTGGTGGTGACCACCGACGTGACGTTCAGCGCCACATGGCGCAAGGCGTCGAGCCAGTGCAGATTGGTGGTGGCCCAGTACCAAGTGCCCAGTACCAGCCAGGTGGCCACCAGCAAACCGAGCAGGCCTTGGACCTGCTGGTCGCGGATCAAGGCCTTGCGGTTACCGCGCAAGGTGGCCACGTACAGGGTAAACGGCACGCTGCCCAGGATCATCACCACCACCGCCACCCAGTGCACGGCTGGGATGTCCCACTTGGCCAGGGACTGATCGGAGGTGGAGAACCCGCCGGTGGAAATCGCCGACATGGCATGGTTGATGGCATCGAACGGCCGCATGCCTGCCCACCAGAACGCCAGGCTGCCGAACACGGTGATGCCGACATACACCGCCACGATCGACTTGGCGACCATGTGCGAGCGCGGCATGACCTTTTCAGAGCGGTCGGAGGATTCGGTCTGGAACAGGCGCATGCCACCGATTCGCAGCAGCGGCAGGATCGCTACCGCCATGCCGATGAAGCCGATGCCGCCGAGCCAGTGCAGCATCGAGCGCCACATCAGGATGCCTGGGGACATGTTGTCGAGCCCGCTGAGCACCGTGGCGCCAGTGGCGGTGATGCCGGACATGCTTTCGAAAAAAGCGTCGGTGTAGCTGATGTGCTGGGTCAACAGGAACGGCAGGGCGGCGAACACGCACACGACCAACCAACTGCTGACCGTCAGCAGGTACATGTCGCGTGGGCGCAGGTGGACGTGCTCTGGCCGCCCCTGAACGACCAGCGCCAGGCCGGCGATGAAGGTGATCAGGCTCGACCAGAGGAACGAAGGCATGTCGCTGGTGCGTTCGAAGACCACCAGGGTCGTCATGGGCACGACCATGCTGACCGCCAGGGTGATCAGGAAGATGCCGATGATGAAACCAATGATCCTTAAGGTCGGCAACGCCATGTGATCTGCTCTGACTCGAAACGGAAAGGGCGCCATTTTAAGCGGCAGGCTGCAAGCTGCAAGCGGTAAGCGTGAGAGGACGTTTTTCTTGCGGCTTGCAGCTTGCGGCGTGCAGCTTGAGAATGGCCGCACTTTTTCAATCTGCCAGGAGGGTAGCCCATGGAGGCTCTCGACGCATTGCTCAACCGTGTTTCCGTGCCACGCCTGACCGACCCGGCGCCCAATGCCGCCCAGCGCGAAGCGCTGTTCCAGTCGGCCTTGCGCGCCCCGGACCATGGCCAGCTGCGCCCATGGCGCTTCCTGACCATCGAGGGTGCGGCTCGTGAAAAGCTCGGTGAGCTGTTCGCCGAGGCGGTACAGAAGAAGGGCGACGCCAGCCAGGCCGCGCTGGACAAGGCGCGGGCCATGCCGCTGCGTGCGCCTTTGCTGATCGTGGTGGTGGCTCGCCTGCAGGACCACTTCAAGGTGCCCAAGTCCGAGCAACGCCTTGCAGCCGGTTGCGCTGCCCATGGCATTCTCATCGCCGCTCATGCCCAGGGGATCGGCGCTGTGTGGCGTACCGGCGACATGGCGTTCGATGCTCATGTGCACCAAGGCCTGGGGCTTGCCGACAACGAGGAGCTGATCGGCTACCTGTATGTCGGCACGCCCATGGCTGAGCCACGGACCGCTCCGGTGCTGGCTACCGCCGACTTCGTCAACGCCTGGGGCGAGTGATTCACCAGGGCCGCTGCACGGCCCTGGGTCCTTTCAGTCGGTAATCATCTCGCAGGGCAGCTCCAGCGTCGCGACAAACCCGCCTTGCGGATGATTGCCTAGCACTAGGTTCCCGCCGTGGCGTTCCGCCGCCCGTCGGGCGATGGCCAGTCCCAGGCCGTGCCCAGGTGCTTCCTGCCCAGGAGCGCGGAAGAATGGCTCGCCCAACTGTGCCAGGTGCTCATCGGCCACCCCGGGGCCATGGTCACGTACGCTCAGTACGATGCGCCCAGGCTCACGAGCGGCATGGATCTCGATCGGCTGACCTGGCGGGTTGAAGCGCAAGGCATTGCGCACCAGGTTGTCCACGGCACGCTCGATCAGTGTCGGCCAGCCTTGCAGGGTGAGCCCCGGGGTGGCCTCCAGGCGTATTTCCTGCTCCGGGACGCTGAGCTGGGCGTCCTTGCGCACGCTGCCCAGCAGGGCGTTGAGGTCCACTGGCTCGGCATGGGACTGCTCGGCGTCGACCCTGGCCAGGGCGAGGATTTCGCTGATCAGGTCTTCCAGGCGATCGCACTCACGGGTCAGTCGCGGCCATAGGGCCTGGCGCTGCTCAGGCTCGGCACGTTCGGCCAAGGCCAGGGCGATGCGCAGCCGCGCCAAGGGTGAGCGCAGCTCGTGGGAGACATCGCGCAGCAGTTGCCGCTGGCTGCCGATCAGGCTTTGCAACCGCGCGCCCATCTTGTTGAAGTCATTGGCCAGTACACCGAACTCGTCACGCCGGGCCGCCAGTCGCGCCAGGCTGTTCTGCTGGTAGCTGGTTTGTCCCAGATCGTGTACCGCCCCTCGCAGCCGGCTGAGCGGGCGGGTGATCGACAGCGTGACGAACAGGCTGAACAGCGTCAGCACCACCAGGGCGATTCCCAAGGCGCTGAGCGGCCACAGCAGGCTCTCGCGGTGCCAGGCGTTGAGCGCCGGATGTGGAATGCGGTAGATCAGCAGGTAGGTCTCGCCACTGTCCGGGCTGGTGTATTCCTGGGTCAGGCGACGCCAGGGCAGACGGCGCTGGTCATTGTGCTGACGGGCCTCGAAGGCGGCGGCGCGACGTGGGAAAGTGCCCGGGACCACGGCCTCGCCACTGTCGTTGAGCACTTGCACATCGATGCCAAAGCGGTGCTTGCGCCGTTCCAGAAAGCGCTGGGCAGACTCCAGGCCTTCCTGCTCATAGTGCTGGGTCCAGCGGCTGGCCAGGGTATTGAGGCCCGGATGGCGACTGAGGATCCAGGCATCCTGGTTGAGCATGTGGCCAAGCAGGATCGACAGGCCGGCGACCAGGGCGATGGCCAGCCAGAAGCTGGCCAGGATGCGCCAGAACAATGACCGCAAGAGCACCTCCTGAAAGCAAGAAAAACCCGGCCCGCCGGGAGGCGGGTCGGGCGCAGGGCTGACAGCTTACTGGGCCTTGGTGCCTTTTTCAGCTTTCCAGGCCTGGAACTCCTGCCACTCGGCCTTGCGGGCGGCGCGTTCCTTTTGCAGCTCGTCGAACTTCTTCTGCTGGTCGGGCTTGAGCAAGGCGCGGATATCGGCCTGGGTCTTGTCGTGGCTGGCCTTGATCTCGTCTTTCATGGCCTTCTGGTCGGCAGCCGGCAGCTTGGCGATGTAACGTTCGGTGATGTCGCGGCGGTGCTTCATTTGCTCGCCCATCAGCTTGCCGATCTGCTGGCGCTGGTCGCGGCTCAGGTCCAGTTGGGCGAAAGGCGCGTCACCGCGATGATGCCAGCCACCGTGGTGCGGACCGCCTTCGGGCATGGCCATGGCCACGGTCGGCAGGGTGGCGGCGAACATCAGAGCGATAAGGGTCTTGCGCATGGTGTTTCTCCTTTCATGGGCCGGTGGTTACCGGATGAGCCCAGTCTAGGGAAAGCAAGGTCAAGGGCGGTCAGGTGAGCGTAAAGACTTGGTAAAGGCTTGGGCTGCAAGCTGCAAACTACAAGACAGATCCGTGAGGGGGGCTGCCTTCTTGCAGCTCATCGCTTGCCGCTACAGGCTGTAGTAGTAACCGCGGCTACGCAGGGCAACGATGCGAGGTCGGCCATCAGGGTGCGGGCCGACTTTCTTGCGCAGGTTGCTGACGTGCATGTCCAGGCTGCGGTCATAGAGGGTCAGCTTGCGGCCCAGGGCGATCTGCGCCAGTTCCTGTTTGTCCAGTGGGTCGCCAGGCTGGCGCAGCAATGCCTCGAGAATGCGGCTTTCGGAAAGCGTGAGGGTCATTTCGCGAGCATCGACACTGACCACGCCCCGCGCAGGGCTGAAGGTCAGGTCGCCGACTTCGAGCTGGGTGCTGGTGGCTGCCGGGTGGCTGCGGCGCAACACCGCGCGCAGGCGGGCGGTGAGCTCGCGTGGGTCGCAGGGTTTGGCCAGGTAGTCGTCGGCGCCCAGCTCCAGGCCCAGGATACGGTCCAGGGGTTCGCCGCGGGCCGACAGCATCAGCACTGGCAACTCCGCATGCTCGGTGCGCAGTTGCTTGAGCAGCTCCAGGCCACTGCCATCAGGCAGCATCACGTCCAGCACCACGGCCGCCGGCGCATGGGCAGCCAGGGCCTGGCGTGCGCTCTGGCCATCGTGGCAGGCACGTACGTCGAACCCTTCCTGGCTCAGCCAGCTGCCGAGCAGCTCGCAGAGTTCCTGGTCATCATCAATCAGTAACAGCTCGCTCATGACTCACTCAATTCAACCATTGACGGCGTCTTCTGTGTCCGCCGCTGGCTAAGATACCGCAGACAGCCGAAAACAGTGCAACGGCCGAGCCGATCACGAACCACAGCTGCTGGTCGCTGAGCAGCGGTACCGGGGTGCTGGCCTGCAGTTCCTTGAGCGAAAGCTTCAGGCGCTGGTTTTCCTGGCGCAGGCGTGCGAGCTGAGCATTGTCTTGCTCGTTTTGGGTGTCTTGCAGTTGCTGGTTGAGCGCGGCGCGTTGCTGTTCACTGTCCTGCAGGCGTTGCTGCAGCGCGGTGATCTGCGCGGCGGCAGTCAACGACAGTGGTTCTTCGGCAATGGCGAAAGGGGACAGCGACAGCAGGCAAAGCAGCAGTGACATCAGACCTCGGCGCATTGGAACTCCTGATTCCTATCGGTTCAGAAGGTTGTCGGCCGCAGGTCGTAATAGATGAGCGCGGGCCTCATGAACCTGTCATGAGGCCCGGTCCGATCAAGGCAGGACTTGCTTGAATGGCTTGACCACGACCTTGTCGTACACGCCGGCGGCGATGTACGGGTCGGCATCGGCCCAGGCTTGGGCGGCGGTCAGGGAGTCGAATTCGGCGACGATGAGGCTGCCGGTGAAGCCTGCGGCGCCTGGGTCGTTGCTGTCGATCGCCGGGTGCGGGCCGGCCAGGATCACACGTCCCTCGGCCTTGAGCAGCTGCAGGCGCTCGATGTGCGCCGGGCGGGCAGCCAGGCGTTTTTCCAGGGAACCTTCGACGTCGCTTGCGATGATGGCGTAGAGCATGTCAATCCTTAGGTTTGGAAGTGGAGGGGTCGCTGTCATGCAGGTGGCGCGACAGGTACACGCCCTGGGCCACCAGGAAGATCACGGTCATGCCCAGGCTGCCGAACACCTTGAAGTCGACCCAGAAGTCCTGGAAGGTGAATGCGACGAACAGGTTGGCCGCACCGCACACCAGGAAGAAGCCGATCCAGGCCAGGTTCAGGCGCGTCCAGATTGCCTCGGGCAGGCTCAGGGCGTGGCCCATGATGCGCTTGATCAGGACCCGGTCACCGACGAAGTGGCTGCCGGCGAAGGCCAGGGCGAACAGCCAGTTCACCACCGGTGCTTTCCACTTGAGGAAGGTTTCGCTGTGGAAGGCCAGGGTAAGGCCGCCGAACACCAGGCAGGCGACCAGGGTCAGCAGCTGCCCCTTCTCGAGCTTGCCGTGGCGCAGGAACAGCGCGCCGTAGACCACCAGGGAGCTGAGAATCAGCACCGCCGTGGCGCTGTAGATGCCGCCGAACTCGACGCTGTGACCAGCGATTTCGACCGCGCGCGGGTCGAGTTTGTAGACGATGAAGAACAACAACAGCGGGATGAAATCGATGAATTGTTTCACAGTGGCAGCCAGAAGCGGGATGTGACGGCATAATAACAAACATCGATTCCAGCGAAAGCGCTCCTCCATGAATGTTGATCTGCACTGTCACAGCACGGCCTCCGACGGCGCCTTGTCGCCTTCGGCCCTGGTCGCCCGGGCCCACGAGCACGGGGTGCAGACGTTGGCACTGACCGACCACGACACCATAGAAGGCCTGGCCGAGGCGCGTCAGGCCTGCCACGCCAACGGCATGCGCTGGGTCAGTGGAGTGGAACTGTCCTGTACCTGGGGGGGCGCCACGATCCATGTGCTGGGCTATGACTTCCCGCTCGATGCACCGCCGCTACTCGAGGCTATCGAGGCCTTGCACCGTGGCCGTTGGCTGCGCTCCGAGGAAATCGACCGACGGCTCGCGGCCAAGGGCATGCCCGGCACGCTCGAAGGCGCCAGGGCGGTGCAGCAGGAGCTGGGCGACAGCGGCAATGCCCCGGCGCGTCCGCACTTTGCCGAGTTCCTGGTGCGTGCCGGCCACGTCAAAGACCGCGGCGAGGCGTTTCGCAAGTGGCTGGGTGCCGGCAAGCTGGGCGACGTCAAGCTGCATTGGCCGACCCTGGAGGAAACCGTCGCCACGCTGCGTCGGTCCAACGCTTGGGTGAGTCTGGCCCATCCGATGCATTACGAGTTGACTCGCAGTAAGCGCAGACGGCTGATTGCAGACTATATTCAGGCAGGCGGGCAGGCGTTGGAGGTGGTCAACGGGATGATGCCGGCCGAGCAGGTGGGCACGATGTCCATCCTCACCCGTGAGTTCGGCCTGCTGGCAAGTGCTGGCAGTGACTTCCACGGCCCCGGCACCTGGGGCGAGATCGGTGCCTACCGGCCATTGCCCGAGGATCTGCCACCTTTGTGGCGCCGATTCAGCCATGAACAGCCTTTGGCGGTATGAACAGGACGACTACGTGAGCCAATTTTTCCAGATTCATGCGGAAAACCCGCAGGCGCGCCTGATCAAACAGGCCGTCGAGATCATCCGCAAGGGCGGTGTCGTGGTCTATCCGACCGACTCGGCCTACGCGATGGGCTGCCAGATCGGCGACAAGACTGCCGTGGAGCGGGTCCGACGACTGCGCCAGCTGGACAAGAACCACAACTTCACACTGCTGTGTTGCGACCTTTCGCAAATGGGGTTGTTCGCCAAGATCGACACAGCGACCTTCCGTCTGCTCAAAGCGCACATTCCCGGTCCCTATACCTTTATCCTCAATGCCACGCGGGAAGTGCCCAGGCTGTTGTTGCATGAAAAGCGTCGGACCATCGGCCTGCGGGTTCCTTCCAACCCCATTGCCCGGGCACTGCTCGAGGAATTGGGCGAACCCTTGATGAGCGTGAGCCTCATCCTGCCCGGTGATGAAGAGCCGATGACCGACCCCTACGAGATCCGTGCGCGCCTTGAGCATCATGTGGACCTGATCATCGATGGCGGCTTCGGTGACCTCAAAGCTTCCACCGTGATCAGCCTGGAAGGTGACGAGCCGGAAGTCATCCGTGTTGGCTGTGGCGACCCTGCGCCGTTCCTGGCGCCCGCGTGAGCACGGTGCAAGAGGCCCCGGCCCCGGTCGCTGACAGCGAGGCGCCGCAACAGCTGCAACTGGCGCTGGTCTACGGCGAGGCACTCACCGAACTGCCGCTGGACCTGTACATCCCTCCTGACGCCCTGGAAGTGTTCCTTGAAGCCTTCGAGGGCCCGCTGGACTTGTTGCTGTATCTGATCCGCAAGCAGAACATCGACATCCTCGACATCCCCGTGGCGGAGATCACCCGCCAGTACATGTCCTACGTCGAGCTGATGAAGAGCGTGCGCCTGGAGTTGGCCGCAGAGTACTTGGTGATGGCTGCCATGCTTGCCGAGATCAAATCGCGCATGCTGCTGCCGCGCTCCAGCGAGGTCGAGGAGGAGGAGGGCGATCCACGTGCCGAGCTGATCCGCAGGCTGCAGGAATACGAGCGCTTCAAAGCCGCCGCCGAAGGCCTCGATGAGCTGCCGCGGGTAGGCCGGGAGATTGTCGTGCCGCGCCTGGAGGCGCCTCAGGCCAAGGTTCGCAAGCTGTTGCCCGATGTTTCTCTGGAGGAAATCCTGCTGTCCATGGCCCAGGTGATGCGGCGCAACGACCTGTTCGAAAGCCATCAGATCACCCGCGAGACCTTGTCGACCCGTGAGCGCATGAGTGAAGTGCTCGAACGACTCAAGGGTGGCGGCTTCGTGCCGTTCATCGAGCTCTTTACCGCCGAGGAAGGCAAGTTGGGGGTGGTCGTCACCTTCATGGCAATTCTCGAACTGGTGAAGGAATCGCTCATCGAACTGGTGCAGAATGACCCCTTTGCCCCGATCCATGTCCGTGCCCGGGCCGAGTGACCACGAGCAAGCCTTTCCTACCGATGAACCTGAACGAACCCCGTGACCTGGCCTCGCTGATCGAAGCCTTCCTCCTTGCCTCTGGCAAGCCGCAATCGCTCGAGCGCCTGTACGAGTTGCTCGAAGAGGCCGAGCGCCCCGCGCCTGCTGTCTTCAAGAAGGCTTTGGAAATCCTGGCCAAGTCCTGCAATGGCCGCGCCTTCGAGCTCAAGGAAGTGGCGACCGGCTATCGCCTGCAAATCCGCGAGGACTTTGCGCCCTGGGTCGGCCGGCTGTGGGAAGAGCGTCCGCAGCGCTACTCCCGGGCGCTGCTGGAGACTTTGGCGCTGATTGCCTATCGCCAACCGATCACCCGCGGCGAAATCGAGGATGTGCGCGGTGTGGCGGTCAACAGCAACATCATCAAGACCCTGATGGAGCGTGAATGGATCCGTATCGTCGGTTATCGTGAGGTGCCCGGCCGACCGGCGATGTTCGCCACCACCAAGGCATTGCTCGATCATTTCAACCTCAAGAGCCTCGATGAGCTGCCGGCTCTGGCCGAACTGCGCGAAATGGACACCGAGCCGTTGTTGGATCCGGATGACGCACCCGTGCCTGCGCACCTGCAGGCGCTGGCCGATGCGAGCCTGGGTGAGGACGAGGAGGGCGAGGCGCCGCCTCGGGAGGAGACCAGCTTCCGGACGCTGCTGGTGGAGCTCGATGCGATGGAACATGGGCTCAAGACCGATTTCGATGATCTGCGGAATGAGGCTGCCAACGTCGAGGATGAGCCTGAGTCATAGATCGCTCTGGCCCGTTCGCGGATGAACCCGCGCTCATAGGTGCAGCGGGGCTACGGGTGACGCTGCAGCACCTTCGGGCGGAAACTCACAGCCCAATCGCGATAAACCGTTAGTCTCCAGTGCGTTCGTCCGCCGAACCGCGTATGATGCGCGCCCCTTTGGCGCATCTTTCGCCAAAAAAACGCTTTCACTACTACACCGGGAGGTGCCCAGATGAGTGACCAAGACCTGCAAGAAACCCAATCCACCCCTCCGTCCGGCGAAAAGCTGCAGAAGGTGCTGGCGCGTATCGGCGTCGGTTCGCGTCGTGACGTCGAGGCCTGGATCAGCCAGGGCCGTATCAAGGTCAATGGCGTCGAGGCTACCCTTGGCCAGCGTGTCGATCTGCACGATGCCATTGCCGTCGATGGCAAGCTGATCAAGCGTGTGGAGGCCGCCGAGGCCACCCGCCGCGTGATCATGTACAACAAGCCTGACGGCGAGATCTGCACCCGTGACGATCCGGAAGGTCGTCCGACTGTGTTCGATCGCCTGCCGCGTCCGAAAGAAGGGCGTTGGATCAATATCGGCCGTCTGGACATCAACACCACTGGCCTGCTGCTGTTCACCACCGACGGTGAACTGGCCAACCGCCTGATGCACCCCTCCTACGAGATGGACCGTGAGTATGCGGTGCGTGTGCGCGGTGAGGTCGACGACGACATGGTCGATCGCCTCAAGGCGGGTGTGATGCTCGAAGATGGTCCGGCGAAGTTCACCGACATCCAGAAAGCTCCGGGCGGCGAAGGCTTCAACCACTGGTACCACTGCGTGGTGATGGAAGGTCGCAACCGTGAGGTACGTCGCCTGTGGGAATCCCAAGGCGTGGTGGTCAGCCGCCTCAAGCGCGTGCGCTTCGGTCCGGTGTTCCTCAATTCCGACCTGCCGATGGGGCGTTGGCGCGAAATGACCCAGGGCGAGATCGACATCCTGGCAGCGGAAGTCGGCCTGCAGCCGGTGGCGTTGCCAGCGTTGAACCTCAAGGCCAAGGACAAGCTCGAGCGCATGCAGCGCAAGTCCACCCGGCCGCTCGGTCGTGGCGAACGTGTGCGTACCCTGCGTCCCGCCCAAGATGGCCAAGCCGAGCGTCCTGCGCGTGAACGTCCGACCCGTGAAGAGGCGCCACGCAAGGGCGGTCGCAGCAGCACGGTTGCCGAACGCCCCAGCGAGATGCGTAAGCGTCCGGCCAAGCCGGAGGCCGAAAAGCCAGCAGGCCGTGGCCGCGGCAAGCCACGCGGCTGATTGCTCAGCGTCATAGGAAAGGGGCCCTCGTGGCCCCTTTTTTGCGCCTCTAGAAATCTAACATCTTGATCCGACGCGATTTTTTATGGGGTCTGGAAACCCTATCGACCAGCTTGTAACAAAATCTTTACGAATTTCGACCGTTTTTGCCGGTACACCTGTGCATGTAAACAAATTCTGCCAAGTGCCGCGTTCCAGAGCTGTTTCTTTGCCACTCGCCCCCTTGTTCAACCCGTCGCCGCACGCTGATATAGCGCCCATGCCGTGTGCAGGGCCTGGCCGTAGAGCTGGGCATCGAAAACAACAAATGGAGGCGCCATGTACGCCGATCATCTTGCCTTTTCAGGCCTTCCCGCCAGGATCGCTGCGTTTTTTCATCAGGAAATGACGCAACGCGTTGACGCCTGCGCGTACGCAGGGGTATACAATGCGCCGCGTTTTACCTGTGACCCCAATGCGTACCGCGCACTCTTGCTGACGCCTGGTTGAGTCGCCCGGGGCCTGTCCCTCGGTGTCATCACCCCCGTCCAAGAAACCCAAGGTAACCACCTTGCCCATTCCGCTGCGCCACGAGCGCGGTGGGTCCGATTCCGTCACAGATAAAAACAAGCAGGTGACTTCGTTCATGAGTGGACAAAACATGCCTTCAGGCGAGCTCAAGCGTGGCCTGAAGAACCGCCATATCCAGCTGATTGCCCTGGGTGGCGCAATTGGTACCGGATTGTTCCTGGGCTCTGCCGGCGTGATGAAGTCCGCCGGTCCGTCGATGATTCTCGGCTACGCCATCTGCGGCTTCATCGCCTTCATGATCATGCGCCAACTGGGCGAAATGATCGTCGAAGAGCCGGTTGCCGGCTCCTTCAGCCACTTCGCCCACAAGTACTGGGGCGGTTTCGCGGGCTTCCTGTCCGGTTGGAACTGCTGGGTGCTGTACATTCTGGTCGGCATGTCGGAGCTGTCCGCGGTCGGTAAGTACATTCACTACTGGTGGCCGGAGATCCCTACCTGGGTCACTGCGGCGGGCTTCTTCATCCTGATCAACGCGATCAACCTGATGAACGTGAAAGTGTTCGGCGAGGCCGAGTTCTGGTTCGCCATCATCAAGGTACTCGCCATCGTCGGCATGATCGGCCTGGGTGCCTATCTGCTCACCAGCGGCAGCGGTGGTCCTGAAGCTTCGGTGACCAACCTTTGGGCCCATGGCGGTTTCTTCCCCAATGGCGTGAGTGGCCTGGTGATGGCTCTGGCGATCATCATGTTCTCCTTTGGTGGCCTGGAAATGCTGGGCTTCACCGCTGCCGAGGCCGACAAGCCAAAGACCGTGATTCCTAAGGCGATCAACCAGGTCATCTACCGCATCCTGATCTTCTATATCGGCGCGCTGGTGATCCTGCTGTCGCTGACCCCATGGAATAGCCTGGTCGCGAGCATCGATGCCTCCGGCGGCAGCTATGGCAGCAGCCCGTTCGTCCAGGTGTTCTCGCTGCTCGGTAGCGACGTGGCGGCGCACCTGCTGAACTTCGTGGTCCTGACTGCGGCGCTGTCGGTCTATAACAGCGGGACCTACTGCAACGCTCGCATGCTCTACGGCATGGCCGAGCAAGGCGACGCCCCGGCAAGCCTGGCCAAGATCGACAAGCGCGGCGTACCGGTCCGTTCGATCCTGGCCTCGGCCGGCGTGACGCTGGTGGCGGTGCTGCTGAACTACTTCATGCCGCAACATGCGCTGGAGCTGTTGATGTCGTTGGTGGTGGCTGCGCTGGTGATCAACTGGGCGATGATCAGCTACTCGCACCTCAAATTCCGTCAGCACCTGGACCGCACCGGGCAGAAGGCGCTGTTCAAGGCGCTCTGGTACCCGTATGGCAACTACCTGTGCCTGGCCTTCGTGGTGCTGATCCTGGGCATCATGCTGCAGATCCCTGGTATCCAGGTCTCGGTGTATGCGATTCCGGTCTGGCTGGTGGTGATGTATGCCTTCTACATGCTCAAGAGCAAGCGTAGTGGACAGGCCTCCGGCGCCGCCGGGTCCGTCGCCAAGTAAATCGGTTACCCACTAAAAAACCCGATGGCAGGGAACTGCCATCGGGTTTTTTTGTTTGAGCGAGAGAGGGTTCGAGGCGCCCTCGGCAGCGCCAGGCTCTCAGAGGAACACGAACTTGGCGATGAAGATCGCGCAGAGTACCCACAGGCTGGCAGAAATATCCTTGAACTTGCCGGTCCCGGCCTTGAGCGCCACGTAGCTGATGAAGCCCAGGGCGATGCCGTCGGCGACCGAGAACGTGAGCGGCATCATGATCACGGTGACGATCGCAGGAATGCTGTCGGTCGCCTCGTCCCAGTGGATGTGTGCCATGCTGCCCATCATCAGCATGGCCACATAGATCAGCGCCCCTGCGGTGGCGTAGGCGGGGATCATGCCGGCCAGCGGTGCGAAGAACATGGCGGCGACGAACAGCAGGCCAACCACCACGGCCGTCAGGCCGGTACGCCCCCCGGCGGCGACGCCTGCGGCGCTTTCCACATAGCTGGTCACAGGTGGTACGCCGACGGCAGCACCGAACACGCTGGAGGCGCTGTCGGCCTTCAGTGCACGGGACAGGTTCTCGATGCGGCCATCTTCACCGACCAGGTTGGCGCGTTGGGCCACACCCATCAAGGTGCCGGCGGTATCGAACATATGCACGAACAGGAACGCCAGCACCACGCTGATCATGCTGACATTGAATACGCCCGCTACATCCATGGCCATCCAGGTCGGAGCCAGGCTCGGTGGCAGGGAGAACACCCCGCCATACTGGACCAGTCCCAGGCCCCAGCCTGCCAGGGTGACGGTGATGATGCTGATGAGGATCGCGCCGAACACGCGGTGGTAGCTCAGTACCGCGATCATCAGGAAACATACCGCCGCCAGCAGTGGGCCAGGCTCGTGCAGAGAACCCAGCTTGATCAGCGTGGCAGGGCTGTCGACGACGATACCGGCGGTTTTAAGGCCGATCAGCCCCAAGAACAGGCCGACCCCCGCGCCCATGGCGTGGCGCAGGCTGACCGGAATGCTATTGAGCAACCATTCGCGCACGCGCGAGAGAGTCAGGGCCATGAACAGCACACCGGACACGAACACTGCACCCAATGCCGCCTCCCAAGTGTAGCCCATGGTGCCGACCACGGTGTAGGTGAAGAAGGCGTTGAGCCCCATGCCGGGGGCCAGGCCCACCGGCCAGTTGGCATAGAGGCCCATCAACAGGCAGCCCAAGGCCGCGGCGATACAGGTGGCAACGAAGGCCGCACCATGGTCGATACCGGCATCGGCCATGATGTTGGGGTTGACGAAAATGATGTAGGCCATGGTGATGAAGGTGGTCACCCCGGCGATCAGCTCGGTCCTGACGGTGCTGCCGTGTCGCTTGAGTTTGAAAATCCGTTCCAGCCAACTCGTTTCGAGCGGTGGAGCGAGATCCAGCGTAGGGGCTTCGGATTTGCGGCTTTCCACAGCGAGTACTCCTCAAGTCTTTCTTGTTGTTTCGGAACCTTGGTCCTGCGCCAATGCACTTGGGCGGTTCCGCGAGGGGATTGGCAGACGTCTGATCGATTTGTTGACTTTCGAGTCAGAAAGTT
The DNA here is from genome assembly GCF_040822035.1 of Pseudomonas guariconensis. Classification (NCBI taxonomy): domain Bacteria; kingdom Pseudomonadati; phylum Pseudomonadota; class Gammaproteobacteria; order Pseudomonadales; family Pseudomonadaceae; genus Pseudomonas; species Pseudomonas guariconensis. The sequence continues at coordinate 1,702,844 of NZ_CP162012.1, forward strand.
GCTCGCTGGATTATGCTGTTGTGTACAAATAATGCAAATAATGTTTTATTTTTTGTGTGCGCGATCTGTCGCGTAGTGGCTATATGGGAAAAGGCCACCTGCAGAAATCGAATGGCCTGTGTACAATAGACCGATACCTTGGTCCCTTTATTTTCTATCCAGGACTTGCCAGCCACCCTCTGACAGGTATTACAGTCAAGGTCCCGACTGGCGGATCCTCGTGCTCGAGAACCCATGAACGAACAGCTGCAACCTCTGAAGAAACCTGCGCGCAATGGCAAGGCCGGCCGCAGCGGTACCCAGGACGACATCGTCTATGCGCATATTTTCGAGGCGATCCTCGAGCAGCGTCTGGCACCGGGCACCAAGTTGAGCGAGGAAGCGCTGGGCGAGATCTTCGGCGTCAGCCGCACCATCATCCGTCGTGCCTTGTCGCGTCTGGCCCACGAAAGCGTGGTGCTACTGCGGCCCAATCGCGGTGCAGTGGTGGCGAGCCCTACGGTGGAAGAGGCGCGCCAGGTGTTCTTCTCCCGGCGCATGGTCGAGCGCGCAATCACCGAGCTTGCCGTGCAGCACGCCACGATCGAGCAACTGAACGAACTGCGCCAGATGGTACGCGAGGAGCGCGACAGCTTCTCTCGTGGCGACCGGGGCGCGGGTATCCGCCTTTCCGGCGAGTTCCACCTCAAACTGGCCGAAGCCGCTGGCAATGCCCCCCTGATCAGTTTCCAGCGCAGCCTTGTTTCGCAAACTTCGCTGATCATCGCACAGTACGAAAGCGGCAACCGTTCGCACTGCTCCTACGACGAGCACATGCAACTGATCGATGCCATCGAGGCCCGTGACGCGGAGCTGGCAGTGAATCTGATGATGCATCACATGGATCACATCGACACCAAACTGAACCTGGACGAGGAGGGCGCCTCCGACGACCTGCATGCTGTGTTCTCGCATTTGCTGAAAAAGCCGAAGGTGCCAGTCAAAGGTTGATCGTTTGCCCGGTCTACGGGCAGACCGTAGCTACCAACGCCATCGCTCCCCACTCGGAGCGGTGGCGTTTTTCATTTCAGCCCCGCAATGATCGCTAATGGGGCGGAAAGCCAGTGCTGATGCGGTGTACGAGGGCTGCTGGCCTTTGGCCAAGGCTCTGCTAGATTGTTTTTTGCAAACCTTCATCAAGCAGTTGGGCTTGCGCATCCAGTGCATTCCACTACTTGAGGATTGGTTCATGAGTATGTCCCTGGGCAAGCGCATGGGTGCCGAGCTGGTCGGCACTTTCTGGTTGGTCCTTGGCGGTTGCGGCAGTGCGGTGCTGGCCGCAAGCTTTCCGACCGGCATCGGTATCCTCGGTGTCGCCTTCGCATTCGGCCTGACTGTACTGACCATGGCGTTTGCCATCGGCCATATCTCCGGCTGCCACCTCAACCCTGCGGTATCGTTCGGGCTCGTGGTGGGCGGGCGGTTTCCGGCCAAGGAGTTCGTGCCCTACGTGATTGCCCAAGTGATCGGGGCGATCCTGGCGGCAGCGGTGATCTACTTCATTGCCAGTGGCAAGGCGGGCTTTGAATTGTCATCGGGGTTGGCCTCCAATGGCTACGCCGATCATTCGCCGGGGGGATACTCGCTGGCGGCGGGCTTTGTCAGCGAGGTGGTGATGACGGCGATGTTCCTGGTGATCATCATGGGCGCCACCGACACGCGCGCGCCAGCGGGGTTGGCGCCCATCGCCATAGGCCTGGCGTTGACGCTGATTCACCTGATTTCCATTCCGGTGACCAACACATCCGTCAATCCCGCACGCAGCACCGGCCCAGCCCTGTTCGTCGGGGGCTGGGCGTTGCAGCAGTTGTGGTTGTTCTGGGTGGCGCCGCTGATCGGGGCGGCGATCGGCGGCGCGCTGTACCGAGGGCTGGCTCGGGAGACTTAGCGCTGGTGCACGCAGCGACCGGCGGCGTAGGTTTCACGCACGGTGCGGTCGTCGCCCAGGGTAGTGAGGACGAATAGGGTTTCTTCGATGCTGTTGGACTGCTGGATGCGGTAGTCCAGAAGTGGGGTGGCCTTGTAGTCGAGCACCACGAAGTCGGCATCGTTGCCTGGGCGCAGGCTGCCGATGCGGTCGTCCAGGCGCAGGGCGCGGGCACCGCCGAGCGTCGCCAGGTATAGGGACTTGTACGGGTGCAGGCGCGCGCCCTGCAGCTGCATGACCTTGTAGGCCTCGTTCAAGGTGTTGAGCAGCGAGAAGCTGGTGCCTGCGCCCACGTCGGTGCCCAGGCCCACGTTGACCTTGAAGCGCTCGGCCTGAGGCAGGTTGAACAGTCCGCTGCCCAGGAACAGGTTGGAGGTGGGGCAGAAGGCCACAGCCGAACCGGTGTCGGCCAGGCGCTGGCACTCTGCGTCGCACAGGTGCACGCCGTGGGCGAACACCGAGCGCTCGCCCAGCAGTTCGTAGTGGTCGTAGACGTCCAGGTAGCCCTTGCGCTCAGGGAACAGTGCCTTGACCCAGTCGATTTCCTTGACGTTCTCCGACAGGTGGGTGTGCATGTACAGACCCGGGTACTCCTTGAGCAACTGGCCGGCCAGAGCCAGTTGTTCGGGGGTGCTGGTGGGTGCGAAACGCGGGGTCACCGCATAGTGCAGTCGGCCCTTGCCGTGCCAACGCTCGATCAGCGCCTTGCTTTGGGCATAGCTGGACTCGGCGGTGTCGGTCAGGTAGTCCGGGGCGTTGCGATCCATCATCACTTTGCCGGCGATCAGACGCAGGTCCAGACGCTGGGCTTCTTCGAACAAGGCATCGACCGACTCGGGGTGGACGCTACCGAACACCAGCGCGCTGGTGGTGCCGTTGCGCAGCAATTCCTTGAGGAAGATCTTGGCCACCTGGTCGGCATGGGCCTTGTCGGCGAACTGCTTTTCGCAAGGGAAGGTGTAGGTGTTCAGCCAGTCCAGCAACTGCTCGCCGTAGGAGCCGATCATGCCGGTCTGTGGGAAATGAATATGGGTATCGATGAAGCCTGGAGTGATCAGAGCGTGCTGGTGATGGATCACTTCGACGTCGGTGCCGAGCCTGGGCAGCAAGTCGCTGGCGTGACCCAGTGCACTGATGCGGCCATCTTCGACCACCAGCAGGCCGTCTTCGTAATATTCATGGGAGGCGTCGAGGCCCACCTCGGCCGGGTCGGCGATGCTGTGCAAAATGGCGGCTCGGTAGGCTTTGCGGGTTGCGCTCATAACGGTCTCGTCAATTGGCTTGGCTGCGCCGGGAGGGCGGCAGCAGTTGGGCGATTGGGCCTGAATTGGCGGCAGCGTCATGCTGGCCGAAGCAGGCGTTGTAGGTGGCGATGATTTCCGCGGCGATGGACACGGCGATCTCGATCGGCAGCTTGCCTTTGACCTCAGCCAGGCCCATAGGGCAACGCATCCGCGCCACGACGGCGTCGTCGTAGCCGCGTTCGCGCAGGCGGTGCTCGAACTTGACCCGTTTGGTCTTCGAGCCGATCAGGCCGAACCAGGTGAAATCATTGCGCTTGAGGATGGCGGCGGTCAGTTCCAGGTCGAGCTGGTGATTATGGGTCATGACGATGCAATAGCTGCCCGCTGGCAGCTCGGCGACTTCGTCGACCGGTTCCTCGCTGACGACCTTGGTCACGCCATTGGGGATGACCTCGGGAAACTCATGCTCGCGCGAATCGATCCAGCGTACCCGGCAGGGCAGCGCGGCGAGCAAGGGTACCAGAGCACGGCCGACATGGCCCGCGCCGAACACTGCGATCTGCGCCTGCACTGCGGCCATCGGTTCGAACAGCAGCACCGTGACGCCGCCGCAGCATTGGCCGAGGCTCGCGCCCAGGCTGAAGCGCTCCAGATGCGGGGTGGTGCGCTGCTCCGCGAGCATCTGCCGGGCGATGTGCAGCGCCTTGTATTCCAGATGTCCGCCGCCGATGGTGTCGAACAGACCCGCGGCACTGACCACCATCTTCGAGCCGGCGTTGCGTGGCGTCGAGCCGCGCTCCTCGATGATGGTCACCAGAACGCAAGCTTCACCGCGGGCCTGGTGGTCGGCGAGGGCGTTGATCCATTGGTGCATGATGCAGCCTCTCTAAGTTGCGCCACGGCCCCCTGTGGAAGCGGATGAACCGGCTCACACAGGGATTCGCGTTGTCAGTGAGTCACGGTTTCCAGTTCCTGCTCGGCGGGCTGCTCGGCGGCTACCGCCTTGCGCATCTGCTCGCAGCCCCACAGCACCCGCTCAGGCGTCGCCGGTGCATCGATCTGCGGTTGCACGCGGTAGTCGGCGATGCTCGCCACGGCATCCTTGATGGCGCACCAGGCGGCGATGCCGAGCATGAACGGCGGCTCGCCCACGGCCTTGGAATGGAACACCGTGTCCTCCGGGTTCTTGCGGTTTTCCACCAGCTTCACGCGCAGGTCCAGCGGCATGTCCGCCACTGCCGGGATCTTGTAGCTCGCTGGGCCATTGGTCATCAACTTGCCCTTGGCGTTCCACACCAGCTCTTCGGTGGTCAGCCAGCCCATGCCCTGGATGAAGCCACCTTCGACCTGACCGATGTCGATGGCTGGGTTCAGCGAGGCGCCAACGTCGTGCAGGATGTCGGCCCGCAGCATCTTGTATTCGCCGGTCAGGGTATCGACGACCACCTCGACACAAGCAGCGCCGAACGCGAAGTAGTAGAACGGGCGGCCGCGGGCCTGGTCGCGGTCGTAGTAGATCTTCGGCGTGCGATAAAAACCGGTGCTCGACAGTGATACTTGGGCGAAGTAGGCCTGTTGCACCAACTGCTCGAAACTGACGATCTGGTCGCGCACCCGCACGTGGCCGTTGCGGAACTCCACATCCTCTTCGGTGACCTTGTAATGCCGCGCGGCGAACTCGGTCAGGCGCTTCTTGAGGATTTCAGCGGCGTTCTGCGCGGCCTTGCCGTTGAGGTCCGCGCCACTGGAGGCGGCGGTCGGCGACGTGTTGGGTACCTTATCGGTGTTGGTGGCGGTGATCTGGATGCGTTCGAAATCGACCTGGAACACCTGCGCCACCACCTGTGCGACCTTGGTGTTCAGGCCCTGGCCCATCTCGGTGCCGCCGTGGTTCAGGTGGATGCTGCCGTCGGTGTAGATGTGGATCAGCGCGCCGGCTTGGTTGAGGAAGGTCGCGGTGAAGGAAATTCCGAACTTCACCGGGGTCAGTGCCAGGCCTTTTTTGAGCACCGGGCTGTGCTCGTTGAAGCGACGAATCGACTCGCGGCGCTCGGCGTAGTCGGCACTGGCCTCGAGTTCGGCGGTCATCTCCTCGAGCATGTTGTGCTCGACGGTCTGGTAGTAGTGGGTGACGTTGCGTTCGGTCTTGCCGTAGTAGTTGGCCTTGCGCACGGCCAGCGGGTCGAGCGCCAGGTGGCGGGCGATATGGTCCATCACCTGTTCGATGGCGACCATGCCCTGTGGCCCGCCGAAGCCGCGATAGGCGGTATTGGATGCGGTGTTGGTCTTGCAGCGGTGACCATGCACGGTGGCATCGCCCAGGTAGTAGGCGTTGTCGGAGTGGAACATGGCGCGGTCGACGATCGAGCCGGACAGGTCAGGCGAGTAACCGCAGTTGCCGGCAAGATCCAGGTTGATGCCGTGCAGGCGGCCGGTGTCGTCGAAGCCGACGTCGTACTCCACGTAGAACGGGTGACGCTTGCCGGTCATCATCATGTCTTCGACGCGCGGCAGGCGCATCTTGGTCGGCTGACCGGTCAGGCGCGCGATCACCGCGCACAGGCAGGCCGGGCTGGCGGCCTGGGTCTCCTTGCCGCCAAAGCCGCCGCCCATGCGGCGCATGTCGACGACGATCTTGTTCATCGGCACGTCCAGCACCTCGGCCACCAGTTTCTGCACTTCGGTGGGGTTCTGGGTGGAGCAGAAGACGATCATGCCGCCGTCCTCGGTGGGCATCACCGAGGAAATCTGGGTTTCCAGGTAGAAGTGCTCCTGGCCGCCGATGTGCAGGGTGCCTTGCAGGCGGTGGGGGGCGGTGGCCAGGGCGCTGTCCGAGTCGCCGCGCTGGTGGGTGTGACTGTCCAGCACGAAATGCTTTTTGCGCAGGGCCTCGACCACGTCCAGCACCGGTTCGAGGTCTTCGTACTCGACGATCGCCGCCATGGCGGCGCGGCGTGCGGTGTCCAGGTCTCGGGCGGCGACAGCAAGCACTGGCTGACCGAAGAACTCGACCTTGTCGATGGCCAGCAGCGGGTCGCCGGCGACCACTGGGCCGATGTCCTTCAGGCCCGGGATGTCTTCATGGGTGATTGCGATGCGTACGCCTTCGAAGGCGTAGCACGGCGTGGTGTCGATGCGCAGGATGCGCGCATGGGCGCGGTCGGCTGTACGCGCATAGACGTGCAGCTGATTGGGGAATTCCAGGCGGTCATCGATGTACACCGCCTCGCCGCTGACGTGCTTGTCGGCGCTGTCATGCTTGATGCTGCGGCCGACCCCGGTGGTCAGGTCCTGGCTGAACAGTTCGGCCATCTCGGCCTGGCTTTTGGCTACGTGATGGTTAGACATAAGCGGTCACCCGGGTTTCGATGTACGGCGATTGCAGTTCGATGAAGTACTTGCGCAGCAGGTTCTGTGCGGTCAGTAGGCGGTATTGCTTGCTGGCGCGGAAGTCCGAGAGCGGGGTGAAGTCTTCGTCTAGGGCCAGGCAGGCCTGCTCGATGCTGGCCTGGTCCCAGGCCTTGCCCTCCAGTGCGGCCTCGCAGGCGCGGGCGCGCTTGGGAATGGCCGCCATGCCGCCGAAGGCGATCCGCGCCTCGCGCACCACACCGTCCTCGATACGCAGGTTGAACGCCGCGCACACCGCCGAGATGTCGTCGTCCAGGCGCTTGGAAACCTTGTAGGCGCGGAACGTCCAGTCTGCGCTGGCACGCGGGACGATGATCTTCTCGATGAACTCGCTGTCCTGGCGCGCAGTGATGCGGTAGTCGATGAAGTAGTCTTCCAGCGCCAGGGTGCGCTGGGTCTCGCCCTGGCGCAGAACCACCTGGGCGTCGAGGGCGATCAGCAGGGGTGGCGAATCACCGATCGGCGACGCGTTGCCGATGTTGCCGCCCAGCGTGCCCTGGTTGCGGATCTGCAGCGAGGCGAAGCGGTGCAGCAGGGCACCGAAATCGGGGTACTCCTCGTTGAGTGCGCCGTAGCAGTCGGTCAGCGGGGTGGCGGCGCCGATTTCCAGGTGGGTCTCGGTTTTTTCGATGCGCTTGAGTTCGGCCACGTGACCGACATAGATCATCACCGGCAGCGACTTGTGGAACTGGGTGACTTCCAGGGCCAGGTCGGTGCCGCCGGCCAGCAGACGCGCCTCAGGGTGCGAGCTGTACAGGTCGGCAAGGTCGGCCACGGTCAGTGGCACCAGGCAGCGCTTGTCGCCGCTGTTGAGCTCACCGGTTTCGGTCGGGGCGATCGCCTTGAGGCGGGCGATGGTCTGGGCTTGTTGCTCGTCGAACTGGTCGCGGCAAGGCTGGGCGCAGCTCTGCTCGGCCGCGGCAAGGATCGGGCGGTAGCCGGTGCAGCGGCACAGGTTGCCTGCCAGGGCCTCCTGGGCTTGGTGCAGATCGTGGCCGTCGCTGTTCTTTTGCAGGGCGAACAGGGACATGACGAAGCCTGGAGTGCAGAAGCCGCACTGGGAACCATGGCAATCGGCCATGGCTCGCTGCACGCTGTGCAGTTCACCCTGGTGTTTCAGGCCTTCGACGCTGATCAGCTGCTTGCCGTGCAGTGACGAGACGAACGTCAGGCATGAGTTGAGACTGCGGTAGCGCAGCGTGTCACGGCCCTGGTCGTCCTGGGTCAGCTCGCCGACCACCACGGTGCAAGCGCCGCAGTCGCCACTGGCGCAGCCTTCCTTGGTGCCGGGTTTGCCCAGGTGCTCACGCAGGTATTGCAGCACCGTCATGTTCGGGTCCAGGGCGTGCTCACTACGCAGCTCCTGGTTGACGAGAAACTGGATCACGGGGAAGGCCTCGCAATGGTTTTATTGTTGTTCGGTCGGACTCTAAGCACGCTTGACCATTTGGTCAATAAATTTCTGACTCAAAGGTCAAGAAATTGCGTACGCCACGTCCCGACGGGACAAGATCGTCATATTCAAAGCATAGAACGCGCCGGCTTCGCAGCACGTCCACAGGTCGAATTAAAGCGCAGCGAACCCCTGCGCGACGGCCGGGCAAGTAGGCTACAATCGCCTCCTTGTGCCCCGTTCAAGATTCTGAAGGAAAACCATGACGTTCAAGGCGCCGGACAGCCTCTCCGAGCAGATTGCCCATTACCTGGCCGAACGGATCATTCGCGGCGAACTCAAGCCGGGCGAACGGATCCAGGAACTGAAGGTCACCCAGGCGCTCAACGTCAGCCGCGGCTCTGTGCGCGAGGCGCTGTTGATCCTCGAACGCCGACATTTGGTGGCGATCCTGGCGCGCCGCGGCGCCCACGTCACCGAACTGGACGAACGTGGCGTGCGCAGCCTGTGCACTCTGATGGGCGAGTTCTACATTCTGCTGGGCAACGCGGTAGCCAGCAGCTGGCGCCATGAGCGTGATCTGGAGCCGTTCCTCGAGATCCAGCAGCGCTTGCAGCGGGCCCATGCCAACCAGGACATCGAAACCTTCGTCGCCGAGAGCTTCGCGGTGATGCGCGCAGCCTATCCATTCGCCGACAATCCCTATCTGCAGGAAACCGTCGAAAACCTGCAGCCTGCCATGAGCCGCGCCTATTACCTGGCCTTGGACCAGCGCCAGGCCAACATGGTCGACTACCTCGAACTGTTCGCTCGCCTGCTCGAAGCCGTGGTCGCCCGCGACCAGGCACGTATCCGCGAGGTCTTGGTCGCCTACAGCCAGCGCAGTTGCGAGCTGGTGTTGGCGGCCCTGGCGCAGGTCTGATCGATGCGCCTGAAGTGCATTCGATTGGCCGGGTTCAAGTCGTTCGTCGATCCGACCACGGTCAATTTCCCCAGCAACATGGCCGCCGTGGTAGGTCCCAATGGCTGCGGGAAATCCAACATCATCGATGCGGTGCGCTGGGTGATGGGCGAAAGCTCGGCCAAGAACCTGCGCGGCGAGTCGATGACCGACGTGATCTTCAATGGCTCATCCGGCCGCAAGCCGGTGAGCCAGGCCAGCATCGAGCTGGTGTTCGACAACAGCGAGACTACGTTGCTGGGCGAGTACGCCGCCTACGCCGAGATTTCCATCCGCCGCAAGGTCACCCGCGACGGGCAAAACACCTATTACCTGAACGGCACCAAATGCCGGCGGCGTGATATCACGGACATCTTCCTCGGCACCGGCCTCGGGCCGCGCAGCTACTCGATCATCGAGCAAGGGATGATCTCCAAGCTCATCGAGGCCAAGCCAGAGGAGCTGCGTAATTTCATCGAAGAAGCCGCAGGCATCTCCAAATACAAGGAGCGTCGCCGCGAAACCGAGAGCCGCATTCGTCGTACCCAGGAGAACCTGGCGCGCCTGACCGACCTTCGCGAGGAGCTCGAACGCCAGCTTGAACGCCTGCACCGCCAGGCCCAGGCCGCCGAGAAATACCGGGAATACAAGGCCCAGGAGCGCCAACTCAAGGCGCGCCTGTCAGCCCTGCGTTGGCGCGAGCTGGATGAGCGCGTGCGCCAGCGCGAAGCGGTCATCGGCGATCAGGAGGTGGCTTTTGAAGCCCTGGTGGCCGAGCAGCGCAATGCCGATGCGAGTATCGAGCGCCTGCGTGACGGCCATCATGAGCTGTCAGAGCGCTTCAATCAGGTCCAGGGTCGCTTCTATTCTGTCGCCGGCGACATCGCCCGTGTGGAACAGAGCATCCAGCATGGCCAGCAACGCTTACGCCAATTGCAAGACGACCTCAAGGAAGCCGAGCGCACCCGCCTGGAAACTGAGTCGCACCTAGGGCATGACCGCACGTTGCTGGCGACCCTGGGTGAAGAGCTGGCGATGCTCGAACCCGAGCAGGAACTGACCTTGGCCAGCGCCGAAGAGGCGACCGCCACCCTCGAGGAGGCTGAGCTGGGCATGCACGCCTGGCAGGAGCAATGGGACAGTTTCAATACCCAGTCCGCCGAGCCGCGGCGCCAGGCTGAAGTGCAACAGTCCCGTTTGCAGCAGCTGGAGGCTGGCCTGGAGCGTTTGGCCGAGCGTCAACGCAAGCTGGAGGAAGAGCGCGAGCAGCTCGCGGCCGAACCCGAAGACGCCGCGTTGTTCGAGTTGACCGAGCAAGTGGCCAGTAGCGAACTGGAGCTCGAAACGCTTCAGATGAGCGAGCAACAGGTGCTCGAGCAGCTCGACGCGGTACGCGAGCAGTTGCAACAGGCTACTGAGACTCATCAGCAGTCCCAAGGCGAACTGCAACGTTTAGGCGGGCGCCTGGCATCTCTGGAAGCATTGCAGCAGGCGGCCCTGGAGCCCGGTGCGGGTGCCAGTGACTGGCTGCGCGGCCAAGGGCTGGAGCACAAGCCGCGGCTGGCTGAAGGGCTGCGGGTCGAGCCAGGCTGGGAGCTGGCGGTCGAGACCGTGCTGGGTGCCGATCTGCAAGCAGTGTTGGTCGAAGACTTCGCCTCACTGGATTTCACTGCCCTGGAGCAGGGCGAACTGCGGCTGCTGCTGGCGAGCACGCAGGGGGCTCGACTGCCGGGCAGCCTGCTGGACAAAGTCGAGGGGCGCACCGATCTTGCGCCCTGGCTCGGTCAGGTACGTCCCGTGGAGAGTCTCGAACAGGCCTTGGCCTTGCGAGCCGGGCTGGCGGAAGGTCAGAGCCTGGTCAGTCGAGACGGATATTGGATCGGTCGACACTTTTTGCGGATCAGCCGGGGCGGGGAGTCCCAAGGCGGGGTTCTGGCCCGTGGCCAGGAAATCGAACGCCTGGGGCATGAGCAGCTCGAACTCCAGTCGCGTCTGGAGCAACTGGAGCAACACCTGCAGGACCTGCGCGGACAACAGCGCGACCTGGAAGCGCAGCGTGAACAGCTGCGCCGACGCAGTCAGGACGAAAACCGCCAGCTCGGCGAACTCAAGGCGCGGCTTTCGGCCGGGCGAGCCCGCGCCGAGCAGGTGCAGCTGCGCTGCCGCCGGCTGCAAGAAGAATTGGCCGAGCTGCAAGAGCAGCGGGCCATGGAGCATGAGCAACTGGGCGAGGCCCGTCTGCTGTTACAGGAAGCCCTGGAGCGGATGGCCCAAGACACCGAGCAGCGCGAGCAACTGATGGCCCGGCGCGACACTCTGCGCGAAGGGCTCGATCGTATCCGTCAGGAGGCTCGTCAGCACAAGGATCATGCCCATCAGTTGGCGGTGCGCCTGGGCTCCCTGCGGGCCCAGCATGATTCCACCCGTCAGGCCCTGGAGCGTTTGGAGCTACAGGCGGCACGCCTGAGCGAGCGCCAGGAGCAACTGAGCCTCAATCTGGAGGAGGGCGAAGCGCCGCTGGAAGAACAGCGCATGAAGCTCGAAGAGCTGCTGGAGCGGCGCATGAGCGTCGATGAGGAAATGCGCCAGGCTCGTCTGCACATGGATGAAGCCGACCGTGAACTGCGCGATGCCGAACGCCGTCGAACCCAGGCCGAGCAACAGGCTCAGTTGCTGCGCGGTCAGCTTGAGCAGTCCCGCCTGGAGTCCCAGGGCCTGGATGTGCGTCGCAAGACGCTGCAGGAGCAACTGCTGGCCGATGGCTATGACTTGCAGGGTGTGCTCGCCACCCTCGAGCCCGAGGCAAGCGAGCAGGGCACCGAGCAAGAACTCGAGCAACTGGACGGGCGCATCCAGCGCCTGGGCGCAATCAACCTGGCGGCCATCGAGGAATACCAGCAGCAGTCCGAACGCAAGCGTTACCTGGACGCCCAGGATGCCGACCTGGTGGAAGCATTGGAGACACTGGAAAGCGTCATCCGCAAGATCGACAAGGAAACCCGTAATCGCTTCAAGGATACCTTTGATCAGATAAATGCCGGTTTGCAGGCACTTTTTCCAAAAGTTTTCGGTGGCGGCAGTGCTTACCTGGAACTGACGGGCGAAGATCTACTCGATACTGGGGTGACGATCATGGCGCGCCCGCCGGGCAAGAAGAACAGCACCATCCATCTGCTGTCCGGTGGCGAGAAGGCGTTGACCGCCCTCGCACTGGTGTTCGCCATCTTCAAGCTGAACCCGGCACCGTTCTGCATGCTCGACGAGGTCGATGCGCCGCTGGACGATGCCAACGTCGGACGTTACGCCAGGTTGGTGAAGGAAATGAGCGAAAGCGTGCAATTCATCTACATCACCCATAACAAGATTGCCATGGAAATGGCCGATCAATTGATGGGGGTGACCATGCACGAGCCAGGCTGCTCACGTCTTGTTGCAGTTGATGTGGAGGAAGCGTTGGCCATGGTCGATGCCTGATGAGCGAAGATAAGGCAGGATACGTGGGGAAATCCCCCCGACATGTGCGACAGACGGTGTAAAGTTGCCTTTGGTCGTGCTAGCTTTATGTCACTTATTTTTTGCGTGGGTAAAACGCCTGTCAGAACATAGAGTTGGCGCCACGTGTTAAAGGGCTTTGAAGCCTTTGTTTTCAAGCATATTTTTTAGAGGCACGGGATTACATGGAAATCGGTCTGCGCGAATGGCTGATCGTCATCGGCGTCATTGTCATCGCCGGTATTCTTTTCGACGGCTGGCGCCGCATGCGCGGCGGCAAGGGCAAGTTGAAATTCCGTCTGGATCGCAGCTACTCCAATCTGCCGGACGACGAGGGCAGCGCCGAGGTACTGGGCCCTGCACGCGTACTGGAAACCCAAAAAGAACCCGAGCTGGACGAAAGCGATCTGCCTTCGGTCAGCGCCCCGGCGCGTGAGCGTGAGCCCAAGCCAGCCAAAACCAACAAACGTGGCAAGCGCGCCAGCGAGCCACAGCAGGGCGACCTGAACCTGGCTGCCGAGCCGCGTGAGCCGGACCTGTTTGCCGACGCCGATGATGATCGTCCTGCCGAGCACAGCCGCCACAACGGTGCAGGCGCGGGCAATACAGTCAAAGAACTGCCTCCGGCCGAGGAAGTACTGGTGATCAGCGTGATCTCCCGCGACGAGGGGGGGTTCAAGGGGCCGGCCCTGCTGCAGAACATCCTCGAAAGCGGCCTGCGTTTCGGCGAGATGGACATCTTCCATCGGCACGAGAGCATGGCCGGTCACGGCGAAGTGCTGTTCTCCATGGCCAATGCGGTCAAGCCAGGGGTGTTCGATCTGGACGATATCGACCATTTCAGCACTCGCGCGGTGAGCTTCTTCCTGGGCCTGCCAGGCCCGCGTCACCCCAAGCAGGCCTTCGACGTGATGGTCGCTGCCGCCCGCAAGCTGGCCCATGAACTCAACGGCGAGCTCAAGGATGACCAGCGTAGCGTACTGACCGCCCAGACCATCGAGCACTACCGCCAGCGCATCGTCGAGTTCGAGCGTCGCGCGCTGACCCAGAAGCGTTGATGGCCCCCAGCGGGCGGACCTGCCTTGATCCTGCCCGCCCGATTTGAGCAAAAAGAGCAGCCCTGTGCTGCTCTTTTGCGTTGCAAGAGAAGATGAACGATGAACGCCGAAAACCGTATCCATGAACTGCGTGCCGAACTCGAACAGCACAATTACCGCTATTACGTGCTGGACGAGCCGAGCGTGCCTGACGCCGAATACGACCGTCTGTTCAACGAGCTCAAGGCGCTGGAGGCCGAGTATCCGCACCTTGTGACGCCCGATTCGCCAACCCAGCGCGTCGGCGGGGCGGCGCTGGCGGCGTTCAGCCAGGTGCGTCACGAAATTCCTATGCTCAGCCTGGGCAATGCCTTCGAGGAAGACGACCTGCGCGACTTCGATCGGCGCGTGGTGGAGGGGCTGGATCTGCCGGCCGGCGATCTGTTCGCTGAGCAGGCCGCGGTCGATTACAGCTGTGAGCCCAAGCTCGATGGCCTTGCAGTCAGCCTGCTATATCGCGACGGCCAACTGGTGCAGGGCGCCACTCGGGGGGATGGCACCACGGGCGAGGACATCAGCGCTAACGTGCGTACTGTTCGCAACATCCCGCTCAAGCTGCACGGCGAAGGCTGGCCGGCGGTGCTTGAGGTGCGCGGCGAGGTGTACATGAGCAAGGCCGGCTTCGAGCGCCTGAACGCCGCCCAGGCCGAGAGCGGCGGCAAGACCTTCGCCAATCCGCGCAACGCCGCTGCTGGCAGTTTGCGCCAGCTGGACTCCAAGATTACCGCCAGCCGCCCCCTGGAATTCTGCTGCTACGGCCTGGGCCAGGTCTCCGAGGCCATCGCCGACAGCCATATCGGTATCCTGGAGAAGCTCAAGACCTGGGGCTTGCCAATCAGTCGCGAGCTGCGCCATGCCGCAGGGGTGGAGCAATGCTTGGCGTACTACCGCGACATTGGCGCCCGCCGCAACGATCTGCCTTACGAGATCGACGGTGTGGTGTTCAAGGTCAACAGCCTGGCTGCCCAGCGCGAGCTGGGCTTTCGAGCCCGGGAGCCGCGTTGGGCCATCGCCCACAAGTTCCCGGCCATGGAAGAACTCACCGAAGTGCTCGACGTCGAGTTCCAGGTCGGCCGCACTGGCGCCGTCACCCCCGTGGCGCGGCTCAAGCCGGTGAAGGTGGCTGGTGTCACGGTCTCCAACGCCACGCTGCACAACATGGATGAAATCGCCCGCCTGGGTCTGATGATTGGCGATAGCGTGATCATCCGTCGGGCCGGTGACGTCATTCCGCAAGTGATGCAGGTGGTGATCGAGCGCCGTCCCGACAACGCCCGTCCTGTGGTTGTGCCCAGTCAGTGCCCGGTCTGTGGCTCGCAAGTCGAGCGCACCCAGTTGGTCAAGCGCAGCAAAGGCAAGGAGACCACCAGTGAAGGCGCGGTTTACCGCTGCGTAGGGCGCCTGGCCTGTGCCGCCCAGCTCAAGCAGGCGATCATCCATTACGTTTCGCGCCGAGCCATGGATATCGACGGCCTGGGCGAAAAGAGCGTCGAGCAATTGGTTGACGAAGGATTGATCCGCTCTCCGGCCGACCTGTACGACCTTAAGTTCGAGCAAATCGTCGAGCTCGAGGGCTTTGCCGAAGTGTCCAGCAACAAGTTGCTGGAGGCGATCCAGGCCAGCAAGCAGCCCAGCCTTGCGCGCTTCATCTTCGCCTTGGGGATTCCGGATGTCGGCGAGGAGACCGCCAAAGTCCTGGCCCGCTCCTTGGGCAGCCTGGCGCGGGTGCAAAAGGCGCTGCCGCAGGTGCTGACCTATCTGCCTGACATTGGCCTGGAAGTCGCTTACGAGATCCATAACTTCTTCGAGGATGACCACAACCGTGAGGTCATCCAGCAGTTGCTCGACAGTGGTATGCAGCTGCAGGACGAGGGCGAACTGGCGGCCGAGTTCGCCGCCAGTACTACCTTGGCGGGCATGATCGCCAAGCTCGATATCCCCTCGGTCGGGCCGACGGGCGCGGAAAAACTGGTGGACAAGCTGGGTACCCTGGACAAGATCATCGAAGCCGATGGTATTGACCTGCGCCAGGCTCTGAACACCAAGCAGGCCGAGGCGGTGCGGGAGTTCTTCAGAGTCGAGGCCAACCAGCAGCTGGCCCGTGCCATTGAAGCGCAACTGCTCGACTTCGGCATGCACTGGGCCAGCGAGAAGAGGGTCGCGCAAGGGCTGCCCCTGGCCGGGCAGACCTGGGTGCTGACCGGCACCCTGGAACGCATGAGCCGTGACATCGCCAAGGACAAGCTGGAAAGCCTCGGTGCCAAGGTGGCAGGATCGGTTTCCAGCAAGACCCATTGCGTCGTCGCCGGGCCCGGTGCGGGCTCCAAGCTCGCCAAGGCCAGCGAGCTAGGTGTCAAGGTGCTGGATGAGGAAGCGTTTGTCGCCTTCCTTGAGGGTCACGGCATCGCCGTCTGACCAGCGGAGGGGACAAGTCATTGAGAAATGATGGTTTTTTCTCGATGCAGAGGTTGTAACTTCGCCCCAGACCGGTACAATGGCGCGGCTCGTCACATGGCGAGCCGTCGTGGTGGCCCCATCGGTCCCCCCGCAACGATTACCCGTTAACCTGGTCAGGCCCGGAAGGGAGCAGCCATAGCGGGAACATCGTGTGCCGGGGTGTGGCTGGTGGGGCCGCCTCCATTTCTTTAAGTAATTGATTTCTAACGGTTTTTCGCTCCCTAGCACGCAAGTGATCCAAGGGGTGATCCACCGTGTCTTCCGTACCTTCCTACCTCTGGTTATCCCGACACTCGATCTTCTATTTCAGAATCGTGGTGCCAGAAGTCCTTCGTCCGTTGTTCCCCTGTGCCGAGATTCGTCGCTCCCTGCAGACCCGCTGCAAGCGCGAAGCCTTGATTCGTGGCCGTGAGTTGCTCTTGCAGGTTCAGCGCCTATACACCCAAGCCTTTCAAGGTGTTCGGCCTTGCCTTGATGCCTTGCGGGGTGGCTGGGAGGCTGGAGGCAAGAGAGTCGCCAGTTGGGCCTCATGGCTCCGTCAGCAGCAGTTGGTCGAGATGGCGGCTGCTGGAGTGCCCCCACAGGGACAGCCCGGAGCGAATGGCGAGGTGGGGCAAGGTAGAGCGGCGGAAGGCTCTCAGAAGCTCCGCAGAGCCTCTACAAGAGCCTCTTCAGGTCAGGGCATGGGGTTAGTACCAGATTCGCCCAGTAGGTCTCCTCGCTTCTCCAAGGTGGTCGAGGAGTGCTTGGGGCAGCAGGAGCATGAAGGCGTCTCGACCAAGACCATCGACGACAAGCGATCCGTTGCATCCCTACTGGTGCGGATCATCGGTGACATGCCCATTGACCTGATCACTCGCCAGGATGCCAGGAAGTTCCGCGAGACAGCCCTCAAGCTGCCCCCGCGTCTCAATCAGCTCCCCGAAGGCCAGTCCTTGGAGGAGATCATCAAGACGGCAACCAGCACGATCAGCCTCACTACGTTCAACAACTACGTGAAGAACCTGACGACCTTTTTCTCCTATGCCATCCGTGAGGGCTACTGCGAGCGCAATCCCTTCGATGGGCTGAGGGTGAAGCAGCGGGGCAAGGTCAGCGAGGAGCGCAGTGTCTTCACCGAGAAGGATCTGCGCCGGTTGTTCTCGAAGGAGGTGTACGCCTCGGCCAGCACCAAGAAGCCGAATCAGTACTGGCTACCGCTGCTGGGGCTGTACACCGGAGCGAGGCTCAATGAGCTGTGTCAGCTCTACCTCGACGATGTGGTGACCATCAACGGTGTGGACTGCCTCCACATTCGAGCATCACGACCCGATCAGAAGCTCAAGACTGCATCTTCCGAGCGGCTGGTACCGATCCATTCCAAGCTGAAGGAGCTGGGCTTCATCGAGTTCGTCCAGAAGCAGCGGGCAGCAGGGCATCAGCGGGTCTTCCCTGAGCTGACCTGCCACAAAAAGCATGGCTACGGGGCTGCTCCGTCGAAGTGGTTCACCCGTGTTCGTGAGCAGTTGGGCTTCAGGGATGGGGAAGGGCAGAAGGACTTCCACAGCTTCCGTCACACCATCGCGGATCATCTGAAGCAGAAGGGTCTCAGTGAGGCGCTGGTAGGTGGGCTGCTGGGGCACCAGACGGGTGGCATCACCTTCAGCCGCTACGGTAAGGACTTCAGGCCCGAGGTGTTGGCTCCGGTGGTGGAGGCAGTGGACTTCGATGCTGTCGGGTGGCTGCAGTGATCAGGGCTGCTTGAGGATGCCATACCGCTCGACGCGTTCACCCAGAGCAGCTCGTTGAGCCAGGGCATCGGCCCGCTCATTTTCGGGATGACCGCTATGGCCACGCACCCACCTGAAGCGAACCGTGTGCTCGGCCAGTAGCTGATCGAGGAGCTGCCAGAGGTCAGCATTGGCCACCGCCTACGCCCACCAGCGCCCACCACATAGGGCAGCGCAAACGGACACAGGCGGCAGGGCTAAACGGGCTGGTGTGAGTTGAAGTGCAGTGGCGAAACTGCAGGTCAGGCAGCAAATCCCTTCTTCATGGTCAGCTTCCCTTCTAGATAGAGCTGGGCGATCAGCTTCTCTGTGAACAGCACGTCACGGTACTTGGCGTACACGCGGTACTTACCAGCGCCGACGGTGCGGTACAGGTAACCCAGGTCAGCCAGATCACCCTTGATGGCCATCGTGTTGACGCCTTCCAGGGTACGCACGAAGGTGGCCAGTGATTCCTGACGCAGCGCCACGCAGTTGTCGAAGACGACAGCCTTCGGTGCCATCTCCTTGTTCTCCAGGGTGAGGTGCTGGTTCTCCAAGGCCAGACGCTCGTTCTTCTCAGCCATCTCAGCAGCCAGACGCAGGGCTTCGGGGAACGACTGAGGAATTGGGAAGGCTGGCTGTGCGAGCTTCGCTTCCAGCTCCTGCCAGCGGTCAACCAGGCGGGCGGTGAACTCTGGGGAGAGTTGTGCCACGACAACGATGGAGTCGCGCTTACCCTTCTCCCCGGAGAAAACGCACACCTCGGTGATGCGGGTGCGGCCCAGCGAGTCGAGGCCGGGTACATCCGCCATTGGCGGTTGGACAATCACGCCTCGTTTTGCCAGCCGCTCGATAGAGCGTTTAACGTCGTCGTGACGGGAGCCAACCAGCTCGGCAATCTCCAGGCTGTTCATGGTGGCGATGTTGCTGTTGATCAGTGCGTTCATGTTCTGTCCTCCAGAAAAGACGAAGCCCGCTCAGAGGCGGGCTATGGGTGTTCGTTGGAGGGGGAAGTGTGCTTTTCTGGAAGGTGCTCGAGTTACGCCCCGGTAAGGTGGGATCAACCAAATTTTTCTGTTTGGACAAGTTGATGCGAATTGAGGGTTCATGTGGTGTTCCTCTTAGTTCTGCCGCCTGTGGTCGCCACCGCCTACGCCCACCAGCGCCCACCACATAGGGCAGCGCAGACGGACACAAGCGGCAGGACTAAACGGGCTGGTGTTGATTGAAATGCAGTGGCGAAACTGCAGGGGGAAAGGAAGAGTGAAACCGGGGGTTGCGGATGCTGGGCGAGGTGCAGTGAGGAGCTACCCGATCAGGTTTTCAAGTATGGCATCGGTGTTCGCCCAATTCTTGCAATCGTTCTCTATCAGATAGCGCAAGACTGCCTTCGCTTCAGCTCGATCTCGGGGGCGAATCTCTGCCATTAGTGCGAACACAAAACTCGATCTTGCTTCTACCTCTGGTAGACCATCATAGAAATCCTGATCAGCCGCTCGCCGTAGGCTATAGAGGCGACTCCAATAATCCAGTTCATACAGACAGTCCGCCAGCGTCTGCGGCATCAGCTTGAAACGAGCCTTGAACCTCTCGGCAACTTCGCCCGCGTCATATTCAAGCAAGCTACCAGTAAGCTCCAAACCTGCCAGCGCCTCGATACAGAAAGCCTCTGCCGGAGTATCCTCCATCAGCGCCTCACCAAAACGGGCAAACGCTTCAACCCGGAGACGCTTGCGCTCAACTGAGCGGGTAGCAAGCTCCTCAAGGTCGGCAAAGCCAACAGAGCCAAGTCCGGCCAGCACATTCCCACCACTCGACTCCATGAGGTACTTCCCGTACCGAACCTCCAGCTCCTTCAGGGGAGTCTTGATCTGCTTCGCGGCTTCCAGCGCTCTGCTGATCAGCGCAGCTTCACCTGTAGCAATCACCTGTCGCAACCACAGGACAGCATCCACTTCTTTATCGCCAGTGATGTTCTCCTGAGGCGGCAACTCCGGCACACTCGGCAGCGTTTCCTCACTTTCTCGGATCGGCGGCAAGCTGAACAGCTCTCGGTGCTTGGCGTTATCGCGGAACTTACCTGATCGTGAAACCAGGGTCTTCACTGTTCCGAGCGGCAGCCCGGTCATTGCGGCTACTTCTCGTAGGGAGTGGCTTCGGCGCAGATCGAGCACCCGCTGTCGCACGTCGTCGGAGATGCGCTGCTTGATTTTGCCGGTCGAATCTCCCTGTTTCATTTGCCCGTGCGTCATCGATCAGCCCTCCCTCACGTCTCGCTCAATCGACGACAACTGCACAGCGGCTGCCGCATACCAGTTACTGATCGCCGGGCTCTGGATGTATCGAGCACCTCGCCATGCGTACCAAGGGTTGACCCGCACCCGGAGCGTTCCGAGGTTGTGGATGGGCTCAACTCTGAGCAGCATCGGTTGAAGTGATGACCAGGCCCGATAAACGCTTGCTCGACCGTAGCCATCTAACGCTGTCAGCAGGTCAGCGACTCGACCGAACCAGTAGTTCCAGCCGTCGAGCCGCTCGCAGATGAACCGGAAGACCTTGACCGCCAGGACAGAGTGTCCGACATCGAGCAGCCCGAGAAGCCGGTCGTACTCGACGTTGAGATCCGCGAGATGCGGGTCATGAACGGATAAAGCCTGGTACAGCTCTTGAGGGTTTCTTGCTTCCGCTGGGTAGCGAGTATCGATCCCAACTTGGGCCTCGACGTGACGCTTCGAGAGCGCAGATGTAGTTACCTGCTGATCAATGACACATCCTGTTTCAGGGTTGATGGCAAAGAGTCCGTCGCGTGTCCGCACAGGAACACACAAAGGCAGGTCAACTTGTTCTGAGGGTGAATGGATAAACGAGAGAAGCATGGCGACATACTCCTTAGTGGTCTGTGGTGGTAATGGATGAATCAGGGGGGTGCAGGAAGGTGCGAGAAGCTCCTTTCCTTACATAGAAGGGCAATTGCTTGCCCCGGATTTACTGGGCTAGAGGCAGATTTCAGTCTCAGCGGTGAGACAAACCCAACCTCTGAGGGAGGTGGCGCTGTGGTTACAGATCGCAGAAGCAGACCTGCTAGCCATCTTGCGCCCCCCGGTTTCAACGCCTTGGGTGCGGTCTGATCCGAACGGGCACGCTATTGGTTACAACCCTGCTGCGTATGGTCTTCGTGAGATGCCTTGTTCCGTGCTGTTAGCTTCACGTCCAGGGTGAACTGCATAAGCAGCAAGTAGATCAGTGGCATGAAAAGCCAGATGGTCAATGCAACTATGAAAAACAACTCCATCAGTCGCATATCAGGCTGCCTCCGGTTGCGAACAGGAGAAGATCAGCTCGCGCAGAAATTCGGTGGTGATGTACAAGCTCATGGCGTAGATCATCCTTTTTGTTCAGCCGTCAGAGTCCCTTCCATCCATGCCACCAGCTCCCATCTACAAGGGAAACACGGACGGCTCGGACGGCTGGACAAAACGGGCTGGGTTTGAAGGGGAATCTGCAAGGGATGCAGGGTTGATGCTGGTGACTGGCCCAGGAGTTCCCCGGTGCC
Source organism: Pseudomonas guariconensis (assembly GCF_040822035.1). NCBI lineage: Bacteria > Pseudomonadati > Pseudomonadota > Gammaproteobacteria > Pseudomonadales > Pseudomonadaceae > Pseudomonas > Pseudomonas guariconensis. The sequence goes on from NZ_CP162012.1 coordinate 1,724,145, forward strand.
TGGAAGCCATCCATGGGCCAAAGCCTGGGCAGCAGTGGTTGCCTAGGTCGCTACTGTGCTGAGGCCAGGGCTGATGGATGACAGAGGCAAATGGGGAAGCCCCTGGGCGGAGTCATCTGGAGGTACATGAAGATGAGCAGGAGGTGGTCTGGCAGAGGGTATTGGGCTTCCTGACAACCACTGACGGGGATGATCACTGACAACATCGTCATCGGTGATCATCGATCCTGTGTCAGCAGAGTTGGGGAGGCATCAAGAGCAACTTGCGGTGCAGCTTGAAGAGCACCTGCCAGTGTCCTCCGCAAGACAGGCTTGATGCTGTCTCATGGCTTCGTTCTTCATTGATGGAATGATGGTAATGACCATGGATAGAGGACAGCTCAAAGACACTCTTAGAGTGGCTTCGCCATCCACCGCTACACCCCGCGAGTCATCGCAGGTAGCCAGCCTCGACTGAGTGCCATCACCTCTCAGCCAGCTATGTCAGGTTCGTCATCACCCGTGACTGCTGGCCGATCTGTCGGGGCAGTGAGAGGGGCTGTACGCCTGAAGCTCAAAGTAGCAGTAGGTACTCGGCGGTCGCCTCGCTGGGCTGTTGCCTTTCCCTGGCTCGATCAGCTCCTCCGGCGGTTTGCGGCGGTGAAGATCGAGCGTCATGGTTGAAGATCGAACGTGCGAGATTACGCGTTCTTTCCTCCATAACTGTGTGTTAATCGATCTTCGTCGAACGTGCTGCGATCTTGCTGATATGGCATTGGTGGCAAGTTGGCTGCTCCTCGTTGGTAGCAGAGCACGTGATGGCACTCTGGTCTGCTCCGGTTATAGCCATGCGTTTGATCAGCTCTCGTCTGTAGTAAGCTCTCGGCATTTCTGTATTGCTGCGTGGAGATGTGCCTTGGTCACTGGAGATGTAGAGAAGCGTTTGTGGGCTGTAGCTGACCAGCTATGGGCCAACACGGGGTTGAGGCCGGGGGAGTTCTCGGTGCCTGTCCTAGGGCTGATCTTCCTGCGATATGCCGAGAAGATCTACGCCGCTGCCGAAAAGAAGCTGGGGCCGATTGGCTCTGGTGGACGCCGCAAGGTCAGCAAAGATGACTATCTGGCCGAGGGCGTGATCTTCCTTCCAGAGAAGGCCCGCTTCTCCTATCTGCAGACCCTCACCGAGGGCGATGTCATCGGTTTGGCTATCAACGAAGCCATGAAGGCCGTTGAGGAAGAGAACGTCGACCTCAAAGGCGCTCTGCCTCGCAACTACGTCCAGCTTGGCAACAAGGTGCTGCTGGAGCTGATCAAGCTGCTTGGCCCGGTGGATCTCAGTGGGGATGCTTTCGGCAAAGTCTATGAGTACTTCCTGGGTAACTTCGCGCTGAAGGAAGGCCAGAAAGGCGGGGTCTTCTACACCCCCGAGTCCATCGTGAAGCTGATCGTCGAGATCATCGAGCCGTTCCATGGGCGGATCTTCGACCCGGCTTGTGGATCTGGGGGCATGTTCGCCCAGTCGGCTGACTTCGTGAAACGCCACCACAAGACGGCGATGGAAGAAATCTCCATCTTCGGCACCGAGAAAGAGCAGGTCACGGTCAATCTGAACAAGATGAACCTGGCTGTGCATGGCCTGTCGGGTGATGTGCGTATCGCCAACACCTACTACGAAGACCCGCATGAGGCCGTTACTCGTGATGGTGGGCGCTTCGACTTCGTTATGGCCAATCCACCGTTCAACGTATCCGGTGTCGATAAGGAGCGCCTTGAAGGCGACCTGCGGTTCCCGTTCGGTGTGCCCAAGACCGACAATGCCAACTACCTCTGGATACAGCTTTTCTACGCATCGCTGAACAATAGCGGTCGCGCTGGTTTCGTGATGGCGAACTCGGCAGGTGATGCCCGAGGTAGCGAACAGGTGATCCGGCAGAAACTGATTGAGAGCGGCGCAGTCGATGTGATCGTTTCGGTTGGCTCGAACTTCTTCTACACCGTGACTCTACCTTGCACCCTGTGGTTCTTTGACCGGGCGAAAGAGCGTGATGCGGAGCGCGCAGACAAGGTTCTGTTTATCGATGCTCGTCACATCTACCGGCAGATTGACAGGGCTCACCGTGACTGGCTGCCTGAGCAGGTCGAGTTCATTGCCAATATCGTACGGTTGTACCGAGGGCAAGTGCCCGAGTTGGAGCAGGGCAGTGCTGAGTTGCTTGCTGAGCGAGGGCTGAGTGATGGCTATCTGGACGTTCCAGGGCTCTGCAAGGTTGCCACCAGAGAAGAGATCGAGGCGCAGGGGTGGTCGCTGAACCCTGGGCGATACGTGGGTGCAGCGACTAGAGAGATTGATGACGTGGACTTCGCAGTTCGGCTGGAGGAACTGGTCGAGGAGCTGGAGGTACTCAACTCCGAAGCGGCAGAGCTTGAGGCGGTTATTGCTCAGAGCATTGCGGCAGTTCTTGAGGCGTCAGCATGAATCAGACGTCCATGATTAGATTCGGCGAATGTTTCCGAGTAAAACATGGCTATGCATTCAAGGGGGAGCATTTTGTAAAATCCGGCAATTATGTGGTGCTTACCCCTGGAAACTTCAGAGAGCATGGCGGACTGAAATCACAAGGAGAAAAAGAGAAGTACTACTCTGCAACCCCTCCAGATGAGTACATCCTCTCTGCGGGGGATTTACTCATAGTTATGACCGATCTCACACAAGAAGCAAGAATTCTTGGTAGCCCAGCAATAATTCCGCGCAATGATAAGTACCTGCACAACCAAAGACTTGGATTAGTCACACAGCTAGACCAAGAAAAGCTAACAAAAGAGTACCTATACTACTTACTGAACTGGTCTTTCGTAAGAGATCAGATCAAGGCTACAGCCACCGGCTCAACCGTTAGGCATACAGCACCTGACAGAATTCATGCTGTTCAGGTTTCTTTGCCTTCACTTGATACTCAGCGCTGTATCGTATCGATTCTCTCCGCCTACGACGACCTTATCGAAAACAACACGCGCCGCATCGAGATCCTCGAAGAAATGGCGCGGCGGTTGTACGAGGAGTGGTTCGTTCAGTTCCGCTTTCCGGGGCATGAGGGAGTGGAGTTCAAAGAGAGTGAGCTTGGGCTGATTCCTGAAGGTTGGGGCATACAACCTCTCTACGATGTTGCGGAAGTGACCTATGGCCATCCGTTTAAAGCTAGCCAATTTAATGAGGATGGTGTTGGCCTGGGTATCGTTCGCATCAGGGATATCAAAGCTGGCGAGGTAAAGACTTACACATCTGAAGAAGGTAAGCCGAAGCATCTTATCGAAAATGGCGACATACTGATTGGTATGGATGGTCAGTTCCATATGGGGAAGTGGGCTGGAGGACAGGCATGGCTAGTTCAGCGTGTTGCGAGATTTCGTCCCATACAGGTCGGTCGTTACTTTCTTTTTCTTTCTCTCGAAAGGCCGATCAAACACCTTGAGAACACTATTGTTGGAACTACAGTTGCCCACCTTAGTGCGAAGGACTTGCAGAAGCTGCATGTTGTGGTGCCTGAGAAAGCGGTGCTAGATGCTGCGTCATCATTTCTTGAGCCGCTTTATGATCTGGAAATGAAGTTGCGCCGTAAGAACGCTAACCTCCGAGCGCAGCGTGATCTTCTGATTCCCAAGCTAATCTCCGGTGAGATCGACGTATCCGATATCCCCATGCCGACCTAAAAGGAGTTCAGGCGCATGAGTCCAGCAGCACCACATTCGCACGACTATTCCGAGGACACGCTGGTCGAGCAGCCAGCCATCGCGCTGTTCGAGTCTCTCGGTTGGGAAACTGGGAACCTCTACGCAGAGTGGACAGGTAGTTCCTCCAGCGAAGGTCGACAGACCCAGCAGGATGTGGTGCTGGAGGGGCGTTTGCGGGCTGCACTCAGCAAGCTCAATCCTGATCTGCCCAACGAGGCCATCGATCTGGTGGTCGAGGAGTTGGCACGAGATCGCTCCAAGCTGCTGCCGGTCAACGCCAATCAGGAAGTCTACCGGCTGCTGAAGGATGGGGTGCCTGTCTCGGTCACCGATGAGCACGGGCATAACACGCTCAAGGTGGCCAAGGTCATCGACTGGGGCAATGTCGAGGAGAACGACTTCTTCCTCGCCTCCCAGTTCTGGGTGAAAGGGGATTACCACACCCGGCGCACCGACCTGCTGGGTTTCGTGAACGGTATTCCGCTGTTGTTCGTTGAGCTGAAGGCAACGCACAAGACGCTCAAGGCCGCCTACGACGACAACCTCACCGACTACCGCACGGTCATCCCGCAGCTCTTCACCTACAACGGCGCACTGATGCTATCGAACGGATCCCAGACCGTGGTGGGAAGCACCTTCTCGCCGTGGGAGCATCTGTTCGAGTGGAAGCGGATCAACGATGAAGGTGAGAAGGGCGTTGTCTCCCTGGAGACCGCGATCAGAGGCATCGGTGAGCCTTCCAGGCTGCTGGATATCGTCGAGAACTTCACCGTGTTCGAGGATGTGGCTGGGGGCGTGATCAAGAAGATCGCCAAGAACCACCAGTACTTGGGGGTCAATAAGGCCATCGCTGAGGTCTGGCGAACCAAGGATCGCCCCAAGGATCAGGCCGGGCGGCTTGGCGTCTTCTGGCACACCCAAGGCTCAGGCAAGTCTCTGTCGATGGTCTTCTTCGCTCAGAAGATCCTTCGCAAGATCCCAGGCAACTGGACGTTCGTGATCGTCACCGACCGCAACGAACTGGACGAGCAAATCTACAAGACCTTCGCTGCCACAGGCGCGGTGGGTGAGGTCGAGGCTCATGCCACCAGCGGCGCTCACCTCAAGCAGTTGCTCAGTGAAGACCACCGCTACGTCTTCACGTTGATCCAGAAGTTCGGCACGAAGAAAGGCGAGGTCTACCCGCAGCTCTCTGACCGCCAGGACATCATCGTCATCACCGACGAAGCTCACCGTTCCCAGTACGACACGCTGGCCATGAACATGAGGACGGCACTCCCCAATGCCGCCTTCCTGGGCTTCACCGGGACGCCACTGATGGCTGGCGAGGAGAAGACCAAAGAGGTCTTCGGTGACTACATCTCGGTCTATGACTTCGGCCAGTCCATCGCTGACGGTGCCACGGTTCCCCTGTATTACGAGAACCGCATTCCCGAGATGCAGCTCATCAATGAGAACCTCAACGAGGACATGGCGGCGCTACTCGAAGAGGCCGAGCTGGACGAGGAGCAGGAGCGCAAGGTTGAGCAGGTCTTCGCCCGTGAGTACCACCTGATCACCCGAGAGGATCGCCTTGAGGCTATCGCCAAGGATCTGGTGAACCACTTCGTTGGTCGTGGTTACCAGGGTAAGGCCATGCTGGTGTGCATCGACAAGGCCACCGCCGTCCGCATGTACAACAAGGTTCAGGATCACTGGAAGACGTATCTGGCTGAACTGAAAGCTCAGCTCGCAAAGGCTCCCAAGGAGCAGCAGGAAGAGCTACAGCACAAGATCCAGGTGATGACATCGACCGACATGGCGGTGGTTGTCTCCCAAGGTCAGAATGAGGTGAAGGAGCTAGCCGACAAAGGGCTGGACATCATCCCACACCGTAAGCGCATGAATGAGGAGAACCTGGGCGAGAAGTTCAAGGATTCCAAGGATCCTCTGCGGTTGGTCTTCGTGTGTGCCATGTGGATCACCGGCTTTGATGTACCGTCTTGCTCGACCATCTACCTCGACAAGCCGATGAAGAATCACACCCTGATGCAGACCATTGCTCGGGCCAACCGGAAGTATCCGGGCAAGGAGGCGGGGCTGATCGTCGACTATGTGGGGGTCTTCCGTAAGCTGCAGGAAGCCTTGGCGATCTACGGTGGGGCTTCTTCTGGCGAAGGGGGGGAGGGTGAGCCAATCAAGAACAAGGCCGAGCTGGTCGAGTACTTGAAGCACCTGCTTGCCAGGGGGATCTCGTTCCTGTCCGAGCATGGTGTGAATGCCCAGGCCATCAAGGATGCTCAAGGCTTCGAGAAGGTGGCCAAGCTGGATGATGCGGTTGAGCAACTCATTGCCAATGAGGAAACCAAGAACAGCTTCATGAGTCAGGCCCGGATTGTGTCTCGGGTCTACCGAGCGATTCTTCCCGATCCTGATGCCAATGAGCTTGCTCCTGATGCTGTGCTGATCTCCGTGATTGCCCAGAAGATCAAGGCACTGGCCCCTCCTGTCGACATCTCCGAGGTGATGCAGCAGGTCGAGGAATTGCTGGATCGCTCCATCGCTCCGGTGCCTTACATCATCAAGGAAGACGACGATCAGCCACTACATGACCTCAGCCAGATTGACTTCGAGAAGCTCAAGGAGAAGTTCAATCAGGGGCGCAAACGCACCGAGGCCGAGAAGCTCCGGGCCTTGCTGAGCATGAAACTGGAAACCATGCTGACCGAGAACCCCACTCGCAAGGACTTCATGGAGAAGTTCCAGAAGCTGATCGACGCCTACAACTCTGGCAGCCTGAACATCGAGGTGTTCTTCAAGGAGCTGGTGGATCTGACTGCTGATCTGCAGGTCGAGGATCAACGAGCTATCCGCGAGAACCTCTCCGAGGAAGAGCTGGCTCTGTTCGACATCCTGACCAAGCCAGTGCCTGAACTTGCAGATAAGGAAAGGGCGCAGGTGAAGAAGGTCTGCAAGGAGCTTCTGGAGACACTGAAGGCCGAGAAGCTGGTGCTCGACTGGCGCAAGAAAGACCGGGCCAGAAGTGATGTGCGGCGTACTCTGGAGATCGTCTTCGACCGGGGCTTGCCTGAGAGCTACGACGAGGGGATCTACAACGAGAAGTGCGAGCTGGCCTTCCACCACATCTTCACGAGCTACTACGGGGCTGGTGAGAGCGTGTACTCGGCCATGCGGTAACGGCGCGTTGGGGGAGCAAAAAATAATGCACCCCCAAACCCACAACCTCGTCTACACGGCTGCCGCTTGTGGCACTCGCAGCACCCTGCAAGCCCGCTTCACGGCAGCAGTCGAGATCCCCCAGTGCTTGGCGGTATCTGCAATGCTGGCCTCGTTCTCCTTCCTCCAGATCGCCACGGCCTGATCATCGATCACCTTCGGCGCCCCCAGCTTCTTGCCCTGTGCCCTGGCTCGCTCGATCCCGGCCATCTGGCGGGCTTTGATGTTGGCTCGCTCCAGTTCAGCTACGGCAGCCAGCATGGTGAGCATGGCTTTGCCGACTGGGCTGGAGAGGTCGAAGCCTTCGCGCATCGATACCACGGTTACGCCCTTGGCTTTCAGGGCTTCCACTGTTTCCAGCACGTCGATGGTATCCCTGCCCAGGCGGTCGATGGCAGCGACCACTACGGTATCTCCCTTCCTGGCATAGGCGTGGAGTGCCTTGAAGCCCTCCCGTTGCAGCGCCTTCGTGGCGCCGCTGGTGGCTTCATCGGAGAACCACTCACTCACATTGAAGCGTTGGCTGATGGCGTGGCGCTGGGCCTCGGTTGTTTGGTCGTCGGTGCTGACTCGGACGTAGGCGATGGTGGCGGTCATGGCTAATAGCTCCTTGAGCGCTAGGTGGATCACAAAGCTGGCTCAAGATGCTATTGGGTGGATCGGTAGAAATCAACAGTTCTGATCCATGTGAAGATCGCAGCGCTTCGTTTGGCTCAAGCTGGCTCGGAAGGTACACCTTCTGAGCCGCCCCCTTAGTACGCACGGGAACCCATCTCGCGGTCTTGCGGGCTGATCTGTCCTTCCATCGAGACCTCTGGCCAGAGCGCGGTACTCGTTCACCTGGAAGTGAGATCGAGGCCCGTGGGTGGTCGTCGTGCCCCGGCTCACCCTCGCTGTCGACAGGGAAGCCTGAGCATCGTGTTTGATCGGGGAGGGGGTGCCCTGTTTTTTCAGGCGAGGAGGGGTGGGTACCGGGGGGAATCGAGTGGGACGGCTCGATGGATAGGGGCTCGCATTTTTTGCAAAAAATGGCCGGTGGGGTGTGGCCAAGTGATCCAAAAGGGATCCAGAAGTGATCCGAAACGGTGATCCAAAGCGCTCCCAAAGGCTCATGCCAGCGCTATAGAATGTGGTCTCCGATTGATAGTCGTGCGACGAGCAGAAAACGCTAGAAGTCAGGAATGGCGAGGCTTTCAGGCCTTCCCGCAACGATTACCCGTTAACCTGGTCAGGCCCGGAAGGGAGCAGCCATAGCGGGAACATCGTGTGCCGGGGTGTGGCTGGTGGGGCCGCCTCCATTTCTGGCGTCCGCCAAGCGATTCACCTGTCTCTCCTACCTCTCTCCCTGCGCCAGAATTCAACGTCTGGTAATACCGCGCGTCTTTCTCCCGCCCCTGCGAGCGCCTTATCATGCAAGGCATTCCGTTCGCTGTTTCACCTCCTGAGGTACGCCCATGGATCACCTAGATGACCAGACCCGCCACAAGATCCGTGATTGGCAAATCCGTCGCCTGGAAATCAAGGACCTGATGGCTGCCCATCCCGAGCGGGTTCTGGAGCTGTCGAGGGTGCTCGACCAGATGGAAGAGGAGCATGAGCGCATCCTCGGCGAGGCCGAAGTCATTGCAAACACTGATCAGGGCGTCGTCGCTCAAGGGGCTTTGGGTTTTGAGCTCAAGGTTTCGGCTGGTAGCGCCCGGGACCTGCGCAAGCTGCTGGAAATGGCAATCTATGAACTCGACGGCATGCTGGAAGCCGGCCTCCCAGAAGCACGAAGCTATCCGGGCGGCATGTCGGGCAGCCTTGGGACGTACGAGTACACCCTGACAGTGGCCGAGGCCGACGGGCCTTGCCGCGTTGAATGATTTTCCCGTGAGCGCGTATGCAACCTGAACACTACGATTTCACCAACCCCGTGTTCCTGCCGGTCTCCCTGGAGACCTGCCAGGGGTTGCTCGATGCCCAGGATCACAGCGCGCTCGATGCGCTGGGCGATGCGCAGTTGGCAGCGGTATTGGTTATCCAGAATCTTGTCGAGGCCAAGGGGCAGGTGCTCGATCCCTCTGCAACCGAAAAGGTACTGGCCAGGCTGTTGGCCTGGTCGGTCGATGTTCGCCATTCACCTGGGATAGGGCTGTTGTCGGAAGCGCGGCGGTTGTTCGATGCGCGAAAACTGTACTTCGGGCTGGAGCTCATCAAAGGCTCGAAGCTGCATTTGCTGATGGCTGACGAAGTGGCGGCCGGCGAGTACCTGTTACCTGATGGCAAGTGGGATTTCGAGTTCAAGATCCGCCGCCACCAGCGCAACAATCCGTTTCGTCAGCAAGCGATCACCAGGTTCGACAGGGAGCGCTGGCTCACCGCCGAGCAGGACAAGCTGGTCAGGATAGTGCGGGCCAATCCGGACGAGGACTTGCACGTTCAAGGCTATGCGGGTATCGGCAAGAGCTATTTGCTCGGGGCATTGATGGACTGCCTGCCCGCGGGGAGCGTGCTGCCGCTGGCGCGTACCTCCGGCAAATTGCACGCGCTGCGGCGGCGCCTGGGTGTCGCTGCCGATAGCAAGCGAGGCAAGACGTTTGGCGAATTCGCCCATGAGTTGTTGCAGGGCTCGCGACGCGCTCCTGCCAAGGCCGTGAGGGTTCCGCGCAAACGTGCCTTGGCCGAGGAACTGGGCATTCTCGGTTTTCGCCAGTACGGACCGGAGAAAACGCTGGAGATCTGCCTTGAGCTGCTGAAGAACTACTGCGAGTCCTGGGACTACAGCATCACTGCCCGGCACCTGCCCTATTTCGAACACCCGCTGTCCAACCTCGACAGTCGGGTACTGCTGGAATATTCAAGCCGGCTGTGGACCTACCTCCAGGCTAATCCTGCCTGGGACAGCCACACGGGATTCCTGGCACTGTTGCTGATCAAGCGTGCAAGCCTTGCCGGTTGCAGTGTGCCGGCCCGCTATGGCCACGTGATCATCGACGAGAGCCAGGACGTGCCGGCGTCCTTGTTGCAGATCATCGAGCGTGGCCGTCAGGTCCTGATTACCCTTGGCGATGAGTACCAGCGCGCCTGGGGGCCGGGACTGCGCAGGCAGCGCGAGGTGCGTCAGCGCGATATCGCCTTCTCCGTGCGTAGCGGTCCTCAGGTCGAGCGCTTGATCAACCCGCTGATCAGCGTGCATTCGCAAAAGTCCAAGCTGGCATTCGAGGGCGCGGGTAGCGCCGAGGTCGGCGTGGAGTTCTATCCAGAAGGCTTTGTGCCGCCGGAGGGCTGCGTGGTGTTGACCGCATCCCACTGGGACGCGATGAAATGGGCGATGGAACTGGCCGGCAAGCATTACGCAATCACCTTTGCCGAGCAGATGAACCTGCAGGGCTTCATGGAAACCGCGATCAGGTTGTTCAGGGGAGAGCAGGATAGTGACGAGTCGCATCCGTCCTTCGCTCACTCCACGGATTGGCGGCAGGTTCGCGAAATCCATCAGCACGATGCTGCATTCGTCTGGGTCGAGGCCAGGCTGCAGGAAGGCTTCCGTATCGCTGAGCTGAACAAGGTCAAGGCTCGGGTGACCGGCCAGCCCGGCAGCGTTCTGTTGATGCTGGCCGAGGATGCGGGAGGGTTGGAGTTCGAGCGCGTGCTGTTGACGCCGGAGCTGATGAGCACCGACCCCTTCAAGGACGCCTATGCGTTCGATGCTCGGGTCTGTGCAGTGTACATCGCACTTTCGCGGGCGCGGCGTCAGCTTTACCTGCCCTATGAGGTAGAGGAATGGGTGGCCTACCATAAGAGCCAACCGTTCCGGGAATCGCACGGTTACTGAGGCTTGGCCTGCTTTTTCGCTCGTGTACTGGCGGCGGCAAGCTTCAGCAGTCGCTGAAACGTCGGGCAGTTCAGGTGATCCTCTTCAGGACATGCCGCCGCATGGCGAAGGCCTTTGCTCATCGCTTGCAGGCGCTTGATTCGTTGATCCAGCTCGTCGGCCTTGTCTCGCAGCATCTGTCGATCGACTTGCTGCTCCACCAACATCGCCCCCACTTCATCCAGTGAAAATCCTGCAGCCTGGCCTAGGGCGATCAACCCCAGCCGCTGGGCGATATCGGCAGGGAATTGTCGGCGCTCGCCCTGCCTGGACAGCGACCTGATCAGACCTTTCTTGGCGTAGTAGCGCAGTGTCGAGGCCGGTACCCCTGTGCGCCTGGCCACATCGGCGATGTCCATTTGTGCATCCCTTGACTTGAAGTTGACTTCAACTTCTATGCTGCGCGGCATGGAATTTTCCGTCAATGCCAGAGGGCGTTCGTATGTCTGCCACAACTGCTTTCCTAAGTACTTTGTCGATCGGCATCGGCGCCACGCTGGTCATGGACCTGTGGACGTTGATGCTCAAGCGTATAGGCGTTGCCACCTTGAACTATGCGATGGTCGGACGTTGGGTAGGCCATATGGGACATGGGCATCTGCGCCATGAAGCAATCGCCAAGGCCGCGCCCATTAGGCACGAACGCGCACTGGGCTGGCTCATGCACTACGCCACCGGCCTCGCCTTTGCAGCATTGCTGGTGAGTTTGGCAGGGGAGGCGTGGCTGAGCTCGCCAACACTCTGGCCGGCCCTGGCTTTCGGCTTGTGCTCGGTCGTGGCACCGCTTTGTTTCATGCAGCCTGCCTTGGGGGCAGGCTTCTTTGCGTCGCGTACGCCCAAGCCGCTGGTCAGCTGCCTGCGCAGCGTCGCGACGCATATGGTGTTCGGGGTGGGGTTGTTCTTGAGTGCGATGCTGGTGCAGGCGGGCCCGTGGTGAGGGTCAGCGATCGAGAATCTGGGACGATGTCACTGTCTGCGAGCTGACCGGCCGTGTGGGCGGGGTGCTGTAGCGCTGCAGAATCCGCTCGATCTGCCCTGACTGCTTCATGTGTGCCAGGGCGTTGAGCACCGCCTGGGTGGGGACTGTCGGGTCATTGCGCACGATACAACGCAAGTCCTGCTCCTCCAGTACGGCAAGGGCCTGTAATTGTTGCGCCGGGGGCAGTGTGCGATTGAACCATAGCAGTGAGAATTCATTGCTCACGGCATGGCGGTAGCGGCCTGCCTGGAGCTTTTGCAAGACGAGAACCTGATTGCGACTGTCTTCGCGACGTAACCGACCTTGGTCAAACAATGCGTCCAGTGCGGGGTAGCGATAGCCTAGGACTGTGCCAACGGCCTGAGTCGGCAGTTGTTCAAGGCGGGTAGGAGCGTACTGGCCGGGGCTCCCGACCAGCAGGTCACGCTGGTGAAGGAGAGGTACACTCCACAGGAACTTGTCGAAGCGGTTGTCGAACCACGCCGGGGTCACATGGCAGCGTACATCGACTTCGTCCGCGTCCATCGCCTGTTGCACCCGCAGGCGTGCCATGACGTGATATTCCGCCCGTGTGCCTGTCTCCCGGGCCAGTGTCTGCATCAGATCGAACAGGATGCCCTCCACCGGCTGGTCCTGTTCGATGCGGATCAGCGGCATGCTCCAGCTTTCGGCGACGGAGAATCGCAGCACTGGCTGCTCGGCCAGGGCGTTGCCGGCCCAGAGCATGAGGATGAGCAGGGCTTTGTGCACGTCAATCCTCCTTGATCGCTGCCAATGCGTGCGTTTGTCCTTAGCTTAGACGAGTTCGGCAGGGTGCAATTTTGCCCCCGCTCCGCTAGCATTAGCGATCTTCCGCTTGTTCAGGTTGCGATGGTTTTTTGATGAGTTATCAGGTTCTTGCACGTAAATGGCGCCCGCGCTCGTTCCGCGAAATGGTCGGCCAGGCCCATGTGCTCAAGGCTTTGATCAACGCCCTGGACAACCAGCGCCTGCACCATGCCTATCTATTCACCGGTACGCGCGGCGTGGGCAAGACCACGATCGCGCGGATCATCGCCAAGTGCCTGAACTGCGAAACCGGTATTACCTCAACACCCTGCGGTACCTGTTCGGTCTGCCGAGAGATCGACGAGGGGCGCTTCGTCGACCTGATCGAGATCGACGCGGCGAGCCGGACCAAGGTCGAGGACACCCGTGAACTGCTCGACAACGTGCAGTACGCGCCGAGCCGTGGGCGTTTCAAGGTCTATCTGATCGACGAAGTGCACATGCTTTCCACCCACTCGTTCAACGCCCTGTTGAAGACGCTGGAAGAGCCTCCGCCTTACGTCAAGTTCATCCTCGCGACCACCGATCCGCAGAAGCTTCCGGCGACCATCCTGTCTCGTTGCCTGCAGTTCTCGTTGAAGAACATGAGCCCGGAGCGGGTGGTGGAGCATCTGAGCCATGTCCTGGCTGCCGAAAACGTACCGTTCGAGGAGGATGCCCTGTGGCTGCTCGGCCGTGCGGCTGATGGCTCCATGCGCGACGCCATGAGCCTGACCGACCAGGCCATCGCTTTCGGTGAGGGCAAGGTGCTGGCCGCCGATGTCCGGGCAATGCTCGGCACCCTCGACCATGGTCAGGTGTATGGCGTACTCCAGGCGCTGCTGGAAGGCGATGCGCGGGCGCTACTGGAGGCCGTGCGCAATCTCGCCGAACAGGGGCCGGACTGGAACGGCGTGCTGGCCGAGATGCTCAATGTGCTTCACCGGGTCGCGATCGCCCAGGCGCTGCCAGAGGCCGTGGACAACGGCCAGGGCGATCGTGACCGCGTGCTGGCCCTGGCCTCGGCATTGCCGGCCGAGGATGTGCAGTTCTATTACCAGATGGGCCTGATCGGTCGACGGGACCTGCCGTTGGCGCCGGATCCGCGGGGCGGATTCGAGATGGTCCTGTTACGCATGCTGGCTTTCCGCCCGGCGGATGCCGAAGATGCGCCGAAGCCGGTACTAAAGCCGGTGGGGATCAGCCAGGCCACAGCTGATCCGGCAAAACCGGTGGCAGCCGCGACGCCTGTCGTCGAGCCGCCTGTCGCGAGTGTTCCCGAGCAATCCGAGACGCCGGCCCAGGCAGCTGTTGCTGCTGAGCCAGCGGCTGTGCCGCCGGTCGAACCACCGTCAGCGGTTGTCGACCCGGTACCTGCGCCCGAGCCCGAGCGACAAGTCGAGGTAGCTGCGCCGGAGCCGGATGTGGTGGTGGAGGACGTCATCGACCTGCCGTGGGAAGTCCCCGTCGCGTCACCTGCGCCCGACGTCTCGCCCGCGCCGCAGGCTCAGCCTGTTCCGGTGTCCAGTCAGAGCCCAAGCCATGACGAGCCGCCTTTCGATCCGTCAGCCTACGGCTCGGCAGGCATGGACCGCGACGACGAACCGCCGCTCGATGAGGATTACTACACGCCTGACAGCGATCCGGCAGGTTTCAGCTACCTGGACGAATTGGCCGAGCATGTGCACGAAGCCGAGCCGGCGAAGGCGCCGGAGCCTCTGCCAGCGGCCAAGCCGGCCACGGGCTTGGCTCTGCAATGGCTGGAATTATTCCCACAGTTGCCTGTCTCCGGTATGACAGGCAACATCGCCGCAAACTGTACGCTGATTGCCGCTGATGGTGACGATTGGCTGCTGCATCTGGACCCGGGGCAGGGCGCGCTGTTCAATACGACCCAGCAGCGCCGGCTGAACGATGCGCTGAATCAGCACTTGGGACGAACCCTGCGACTGAAGATCGAACTGATCCGCCCCGAGCAGGAAACTCCGGCCCAGGCTGCTGCGCGCAAGCGTGCAGAGCGCCAGCGCGAGGCTGAGGTATCGATCGAGCAGGACCCACTCATCCAGCAGATGATCAGGCAGTTCGGTGCGACGGTACGACAGGATACTATTGAGCCTGTGCAAGCCCTGGTCAGCCAGGGCGAATGAACGGATAACCATGCGCCCGGTAGCAAGCCGGGGCGCATCACATGACCCAATCGAGGTGTACCCCATGATGAAAGGTGGCATGGCCGGCCTGATGAAGCAGGCCCAGCAGATGCAGGAAAAAATGGCCAAGATGCAGGAAGAGCTGGCCAATGCTGAAGTGACTGGCCAATCCGGTGCCGGCTTGGTCAGCGTGGTGATGACCGGTCGTCATGACGTCAAGCGCATCAGCATCGATGACAGCCTGATGCAAGAGGACAAAGAAGTGCTGGAAGACTTGATCGCTGCTGCTGTGAACGATGCAGTGCGCAAGGTCGAGCAGAACAGCCAGGAGAAGATGGGTAGCATGACTGCAGGCATGCAGCTGCCACCGGGCTTCAAGATGCCGTTCTGACTGTTGCCTGGCCAGGCAATGACTGGCTGCGCATCGAAAAGCCGCTACCGATGATCGGGGCGGCTTTTTTATTTGGCTGTGAAAAGCCATGCTGATCCAGCACATCAGCGACAACGGGTTCGCTGCCCATGCCCCTCTTCATACGTGATTGATGGTGTCTGGACTATCGCGCATGAAGAGCAAGGGCGGCGGGAAGTGAGGTCGTTGCTGGTGGCCGCTTGAAGGGGGGTATTTGACGTATATGACCCCGGCCGGTATAAACCGCCTCCTATTGATCTGTCAGGCCTTTCCCATGAGCTTCAGCCCCCTGATCCGCCAACTGATCGACGCCTTGCGCACGCTGCCCGGTGTCGGCCAGAAAACCGCCCAGCGTATGGCCCTGCAGTTGCTCGAGCGCGACCGCAGTGGCGGTCTGCGTCTGGCCCAGGCCCTGAGCCAGGCCATGGAAGGCGTCGGCCACTGCCGTCAATGCCGGACCCTGACCGAGCAGGAATTGTGCCCGCAATGCGCCGACACGCGCCGTGACGACACACAACTTTGTGTGGTCGAAGGTCCGATGGATGTGTATGCAGTGGAGCAGACAGGGTACCGAGGCCGCTACTTCGTCCTGAAGGGGCATCTGTCACCGTTGGACGGGCTTGGCCCGGATGCGATCGGTATTCCGCAATTGATGGCACGGATCGAGGAGCAAGGCAGCTTCACCGAGGTGATTCTGGCGACCAACCCTACCGTGGAAGGGGAGGCAACCGCCCACTACATCGCCCAGTTGCTGACCGAGAAAGGCCTGATCGCCTCGCGAATCGCCCATGGCGTGCCGTTGGGTGGGGAGCTGGAACTGGTCGATGGCGGTACCTTGGCTCATGCCTTCGCCGGGCGTAAGCCGATCTCGCTCTGAATCATGAACAGAACCGCGCCTGCAGTCGCCTGGAGGCGCAGGGCTCTGACAAAAAATCAGAACTCGCTCAGCGAAAACTCGGTCAGGCAGAAGGTGGGTACGCCCGCAGCCTGCAGGCGGCGCGAGCCGTCCAGCTCAGGCAGGTCGATGATGGCCGCAGCCTCGAACACCTCGGCACCGGTGCGACGGATCAGATTGGCGGCCGCCAGCAGGGTACCGCCGGTGGCGATCAGGTCGTCGAAGATCAGTACCGAATCCCCCTCGCAGAGACTGTCGGCATGCACTTCGAGAAACGCTTCGCCGTACTCGGTCTGGTAAGCCTCCGATAGCACGTCGGCCGGCAGCTTGCCTTGCTTGCGGAACAGGATCAGTGGCTTGTTCAGCTGGTGGGCAATGATCGAGCCGATCAGAAAACCCCGGGCATCCATGGCACCAATGTGACTGAACTCGGCTTCGACATAACGCTCGATGAACTGGTCGGCCACATAGCGCAGCCCGCGCGGCGACTGGAACAGAGGGGTGATGTCGCGGAAGATCACGCCCGGCTTGGGAAAGTCCGGGACCGGGCGGATCAGGGCTTTGAGATCGAAGGTATCGCTGTGCATGTGGCTTTCCTGGAAAACGGATGCGCCAGTATACCTTGCCGGTGCGGCTTCAGGCTTCTATCGCGCCGCCGGCCAGCGCGCACAGCTGGATCGGGTCGAGGATATGAACTTCCTTGCCCTCGGCCTTGATCAGGCCGTTCTGCTGGAAGCGGGTAAACACCCGGGACACGGTTTCCACCGCCAGGCCCAGATAGTTGCCGATTTCGTTGCGCGACATGCTTAGGCGGAACTGGTTGGCCGAATAGCCCCGGGCACGGAAGCGGGCGGACAGGTTGACCAGGAAGGTGGCGATGCGTTCGTCAGCGGTCTTTTTCGACAGCAGCAGCATCATCTGCTGGTCATCGCGAATCTCCCGGCTCATGACCCGCATCAACTGGCGACGCAACTGGGGCAGCTGGACCGACAGCTCATCCAGCCGCTCGAAGGGGATCTCGCAGACCGAGGTGGTTTCCTGGGCTTGGGCCGACACCGGGTAGGTCTCGGTGTCCATCCCCGATAGCCCGACCAGTTCGCTCGGCAGATGGAAGCCGGTGATTTGCTCTTCGCCACCATCACTGAGGCTGAACGTTTTCAGGGCGCCGGAACGTACGGCGTAGACCGAGCCGAAATTGTCACCCTGGCGGAACAGGAACTCACCCTTTTTCAGGGGACGGCCACGCTTGACGATTTCATCCAGTGCATCCATGTCCTCCAGATTGAGTGACAGGGGCAGGCACAGGGGGGCCAGGCTGCAGTCCTTGCAATGGGCCTGGTTGTGTGGGCGCAGTTTGACTGGCTCGGACATTTCTATCGATCCTTGTGGGAAAGCACACATAAGCTGTAAGGGTAACTCACAGCATAGGCAGTAGGCCAGCGTGCGCTATTTTGGTGCGACCTGGCCGGGGCTTTGGCGGGAGTATGCCAAGGCCTGTTAACTGTCCATAGTGTGCCTGACAAGGCGTTCTGTCCATGCGGTTGATCGACTCGGTTTGTTTATATCACCCGAGAGAAGCGTTGCTGGTTGTGCATGGCCAAATAGGCGTCGAACACCATGCACACCGAACGTACCAGCAGTCGCCCGGCAGGCAGTACCCGAATACCCTTTGCATCCAGGCTGATCAGACCATCACGCTGCATGGCCTGCAATTGTGGCCATTGGTCCTTGAAGTAACCTCGAAAGTCGATGGTGAAAGCTTGCTCGATGCTGTCGAAGTCCAGCTCGAAATGGCAGATCAATTGCTGGATCACCGCGCGCCGCAGGCGGTCATCCGGGTTGCACAGCAGCCCGCGCTGGGTGGCCAGCTGGGCGCTGGAAAGGGTGTCTTGGTAGGTGGCCAGGTCGCTGCTGTTCTGGCAGTAGAGATCGCCGATCTGGCTGATGGCCGATACGCCCAGGCCAATCAGGTCGCAGTGGCCGTGGGTGGTATAGCCCTGGAAGTTGCGTTGCAGGGTGCCCTCTTCTTGGGCGATCGCCAGCTCGTCATCGGGCAAGGCGAAGTGGTCCATGCCGATGTAACGATAGCCGGCGCACGTCAATTGCTCGATGGTGCCCTGGAGCATTTCCAGCTTGGCCGAAGGCGTTGGCAGCTCAGCGCTGTCGATGCGTCGCTGGGGCATGAAGCGCTCGGGCAGGTGGGCATAGTTGAATACCGAAAGGCGGTCCGGCTGCAGGCGGATCACTTCCTCGACGGTGCGGGCGAAGCCTTCCGGGGTCTGGCGGGGCAGGCCATAGATCAGATCGAGGTTGACCGAGCGGAACTGCAAGGTGCGTGCGGCCTCGATCAAGGTGCGGGTCTGCTCCAGGCTTTGCAGGCGGTTGATCGCGCGCTGCACGGCCGGGTCGAGATCCTGCACGCCCAGGCTGACGCGGTTGAAGCCCAGCTCGCGCAAAAGGCCCATGGTCGACCAGTCGGCTTCGCGTGGGTCGATCTCGATACCGTAGTCGCCGGAGTCGTCGTCCAGTAGGTGGAAGTGCTGGCGCAGGGTGGCCATCAATTGGCGCAGTTCGACATGGCTGAGGAAGGTGGGTGTGCCTCCACCGAAATGCAATTGCTCGACCCGCTGCTTGGCATCCAGATGGCAGGCGATCAGCTGGATCTCTTGCTCCAGACGTTGCAAGTAAGGCTGGGCTCTGGCGCGATCCTTGGTGATGACCTTGTTGCAGGCGCAGTAGTAGCAGATGTTGGCGCAGAACGGCACGTGTACGTACAGCGACAGTGGGCGGACCGCGCGACGGCTCTCGCGCAGGGCGTGGAGCAGGTCGAACGAACCCACTTCGCCGTGCAGTTGCATGGCGGTCGGATAAGAGGTGTAGCGTGGGCCGGCCAGATCGTAGCGGCGGATCAGGTCGCAGTCCCAGCGTAGGTCGTCGAGCATGGTGGTCCCCGGAGAGAGCGGCAGTGTCCGGAGTCTAGGGCGGCCCGCTGGGGCTCGTCTTGATTTGCATCAACGGGGTCTGGATGGGAGCGCGTAGCTGGGGCTGAGGCGCTGTCAGTGTCCCATCAACCAGTGCTGGTGCGGCCCTGGCAGGGTCCACAGGCCGAACAGGACCACCAGCAGTCCCCCGGCCATGCGTACGCCGCGCCGCCGCAGCACCGCGCCGATGCGTTCGGCAGCCAGCCCCGTAGCCACCAGCACCGGCCAGGTCCCGATGCCGAACGCCAGCATCAAGGCCGCGCTATGAGCGGCATTGCCCTGGCTGGCAGCCCATAGCAGTGTGCTGTACACCAAGCCGCACGGCAGCCAGCCCCACAGGGCTCCGAGCAGCAGCGCCCGGGGCAGGCTGGAGACTGGCAGCAGGCGAGTGGCCAGGGGCTGGATGTGGCGCCACAAGCCGCGGCCCAGTGCTTCGATGCGGGTCA
Organism: Pseudomonas guariconensis; assembly: GCF_040822035.1. Lineage (NCBI taxonomy): Bacteria > Pseudomonadati > Pseudomonadota > Gammaproteobacteria > Pseudomonadales > Pseudomonadaceae > Pseudomonas > Pseudomonas guariconensis. The sequence continues at coordinate 1,743,589 of NZ_CP162012.1, forward strand.
GGCCGCTCCACCACCCCGCCAGGTACAGGCCCATGGCGATCAACAGCAGTGCAGCGACCACGCGCAGGCCTTGGGCCAGTGGGCTGCTGGCCAGTGCCACGCCGGCCAGGCCGAGCAACAGGCCTGCGGTGGCATAGCTCAGTACGCGCCCTAAGTTATAGGCCAGCAGCAGGTGCAGGCGACGGCTGCGTTGCTCAGGAGGGATGGCCAGCGTCAGGGCGCCCATCAGGCCGCCGCACATGCCCAGGCAGTGCCCACCGCCGAGCAAGCCTAGGACCAGTGCCGAGCCGAGCAGGGGAAGCAGGTCAGGCACGGGTGGGCGGATCCTTGTCGTCTGGCTGGTTTTCGTCGGGTTTGACAGCGGCCTGGTGGCGTGGGTCCTGATCGTCGAACAGGATGCTGTGGGCAGGGCTGTCGAGGTCGTCGTATTGGCCGCTGTCCACTGCCCAGAAAAAGATGTAGACGGCCACGCCGACGATCAGCAGAGCCGCGGGGATCATGACGTAGAGGGCGGGCATAGCGGTTTCCTTTCGGTCGCGGGCGTCTGGCTCGCAAGCAGGCTCGCGCCTGTCGGCCGGGTCAGGCGCAGGGCATTGAGCACCACGATCAGCGAACTGACCGACATGCCGATGGCTGCCCAGACCGGGGTGATCCAGCCGAGGGCGGCGAACGGCAACATGAGGCCATTATACAAGGTCGCCCAGAGCAGGTTCTCGATGATATTGCGGCGAGTGCGTCGGGCCAGGTCGAAGGCTTGCACCAGAGCGTCCAGACGGTTGGACAACAGCACTGCGTCGGCGCAGGTCTTGGCAAGATCAGTGGCCGAACCCATGGCGATGCTTATGTCGGCGGCGGCCAGCACCGGCACGTCGTTGACCCCGTCTCCCAGCATCAGCACCTTGCGACCCTCGGCCTGCAGCGCCTTGAGGCGTTCCAGTTTGTCGTCCGGGCGCAGGCCGCCAATGGCCTGGTCAATGCCCAGTTGTGTGGCGACTTCAGCGACCATTGGCGAGTTGTCGCCCGATAGCAGCAGGGTGCGCCAGCCACGGGCTTTGCAGGCGGCCAGCAGGGCAGGTGCGTCATCACGCAGCCGATCATCCAGGCCGAACCAGGCCAGCGGACCTTGGCGATCACCCAGCAGCAACCATTGGCCACGCGCCTCTGGTACTGGCGGGATCTGGGCGCCACTCAACGCGCAAACGAACGTGGCCTGGCCGATGCGCAGTTGCTGCCCGTCGAAGCGCCCCTCCAGCCCCAGCCCGGGCACGGTCTGCACATCTTCGGCTGGCTCGGCGGTACGACCGAAGGCGCGAGCGATGGGGTGCTCGGAGCGGTTCTCCAAGGCGGCGGCCAGCGCCAGGCAACGATCGACAGGCAGCGCCCCCAAGGGGAGGATGCTGCGTAGCGCCAAGCGACCCTCGGTGAGGGTGCCGGTCTTGTCGAAGATTACCGTATCGACCTGGTTCAGCCCTTCCAACACATGGCCTCGCGTCACCAGCAGGCCCAGTTTGTGCAGGGTGCCGGTGGCGGCGGTGAGGGCGGTCGGAGTGGCCAGGGACAGCGCGCAGGGACAGGTCGCTACCAACATGGCCAGGACGATCCAGAAGGCTCGCGTCGCATCGAGTTGCCACCACAGCAGGCCAATGGCTGCGCTGGCCACCAGCGTGAACAGCAGGAACCATTGAGAGGCGCGGTCGGCGATCTCGGCCAGGCGCGGTTTTTCCGACTGGGCTCGCTCCAGCAGGCGCACGATGGCTGAGAGGCGCGAGTCCTGGCCAATGGCTTCGACCGCCACGGTCAACGTGCTCTCGACATTCAAGGTGCCGCCGGTGACCCGGTCACCGACCTGCCGTGCCAGAGGCAGGTATTCACCGGTGAGCAGCGATTCGTCCACGCTGGAGCGGCCATCGACAATACGCCCGTCAGCGGGGATCACCGAGCCAGGCAGCACCTGGACCCGATCACCCTGGTTGAGCTCGCCGAGCAGGATGCGCTCAGCGTTTCCGACGCTGTCCAGGCGCAGGCAGGAGGCGGGGAGCAGGTTGACCAGTTGGGCGGTGGCCGCTGCTGTGCGCTCCCGCGCACGGCGTTCCAGATAACGGCCGGTGAGCAGGAACAGCGCGAACATACCGACGGTGTCGAAGTACAGCTCGCCGCTGCCGGTGATGGCTGTCCAGATGCCGGCGCCATAAGCCAGGGCAATGGCCAGAGACACCGAGACGTCCATGGTCAGGTGGCGTGTGCGCACGTCGCGGGCGGCACCTTTGAAGAACGGTGCGCAGCTGTAGAACACGATTGGGGTAGTCAGAAACAGCGCTACCCAACGCAGGATAGTGTGCAGTTCCGGGCTCAGGTCGATGTTGAATTCCGGCCAGGTGGCCATGGTCGCCATCATCGCCTGGAACCACAGCAGTCCTGCCACGCCCAGGCGGCGCAGCGCACTGCGGTTCTCCTGGGCCAGGCGTTCGGCGGCTTGGTCCGGTTGATAGGGGTGGGCCGCGTAACCGATCTGGCGCAGTTCGGCCAGCAGCTGGGAAAGGGGCAATTGGCGGTCGTCCCAGGTCACCAGCAAGCGGTGATTGGACAGGTTCAGTCGTGCTTCGGCGACGCCGGCCACGTTACGCAGATGCTTTTCGATCAGCCAGCCGCAGGCGGCGCAACTGATGCCTTCGATCATCAGTGTGGCTTCGGACAGCTCGTCTTGGTGACGTACGAACGCCTGCTGCACGTCGGCGCGATCGTAGAGCGCCAGTTCGTCCTGCAATTGCCGAGGCAAGGCTTCGGGGTTAGCGCTGGTGTCGCTGCGATGCTGATAGTAGTGCTCCAGGCCACCTGCGACGATGGACGCAGCCACTGCCTGGCAGCCCGGGCAGCAGAACTGACGCGGCTCGCCAAGGACTACCGCGGTGAAACGACTGCCGGCGGGGATGGGGAGGGCGCAGTGGTAGCAGGGGATGGGTTGGGTCATTTGATGTCTTCTGGCTGCAGCGCAACCCTGTGGGGCGGGTTCACCGCGTAATGGCGCCGGACTGCCTGTCTCATCGCCAGTCGGGCGCCATCGTGCGGTAAACCTGCTCTAACGGGGAATCGTTTACTCTTGGTGCTCGGCGCCCTGCAGGGCCTCGTCGCCCAGCGCCAGGGTCACGCCATGGGCAACTTTCTCCTCCTCGAACAGACGCCAGACGTGGCCGTCTTCGCTGCCCAGCAGTTCGACGAAGCGCCGGCCTTCGACCCGGTCGTCGAGCTGGCCGAGGTAACGACCGGGTTCGCTGCGGGCTAGCTGTACCTTGCGGTCCTTGTCTGGCTGGGTGGGCGAGATCAGATTCAGCTCCAGCGTCTGAGGGGCGCTGTTGCCGGTCAGGCGTACATCGACTTCGCCGGTCAGTTCGTCCAGGTGCACACTGGCCTTGAGGTTGAGGGTCTGGGCCAGCAGTTCACGATCCAGGGAGCGATTGATGCCTTTGCCGGCCTCGTAGTAGTTGTCGTTCACCAAGTTGTCGGGGTTGTGCACGGCGATGCTGACCATGGTCAGGCTCAGGCATACCGAGGTGGCCAGGATACCGATGATGATCCACGGCCAAAGGTGTTTGTACCAGGGGCTGTCGGCGGTTGCGGCAGGCATTGTCGAATTCTCTCTCAGCGTATTTGCGGGCCGATGAAGCGGCTCTTGGCTTCAACCTGGGTGGCGCTTTGATCAGCGTCCTTGAGGATGAAGGTGATTTCGTTGGTGGTCGAGGGCAATTGCTCGGGCGCGACCGACAACTGCACTGGCAGGCTGACGATATCGCCGGCAGCGACGCGGATCTCGCGATGGCCTTCGAGCTGCAGGCCCGGCAGGCCGGTGGCGTCGAGCACGTAGACGTGGTCGCGCTGGTCCTTGTTCATGACCTTGAGGCTGTATACGTTCTCGATCCGTCCTTGGGCGTTTTCGCGATACAGCACTCGGTCCTTGCTGACATCGAAGCCCACCAGCGAGCGGGTGGCGAAGGCGGTGGCAAGCAGACCGATCATCACCAGTAGCACCACGGCGTAGCCGATCAGGCGTGGACGCAGCATGTGGGTCTTCTGCCCGGACAGGTTGTGCTCGGTGGTGTAGCTGATCAGCCCTTTGGGATAGTCCATTTTCTCCATGATGTTGTCGCAGGCGTCGATGCAGGCCGCGCAGCCGATGCACTCGATCTGCAGACCGTCGCGGATGTCGATGCCGGTGGGGCAGACCTGCACGCACATGGTGCAGTCGATGCAGTCGCCCAGGCCTTTGGCCTTGTAGTCGATGTCTTTCTTGCGCGGGCCTCGGGTCTCGCCGCGGCGTGGGTCATAGGAGACGATCAGGGTGTCTTTGTCGAACATTACGCTCTGGAAGCGGGCGTAAGGGCACATGTACACGCACACCTGCTCACGCAGCCAGCCGGCATTGCCGTAGGTGGCGAGGGTGAAGAACGCGACCCAGAAATAGGCCCAGCCATCGGCTTGGCCGGTAAAGAACTCGGTGACCAGTTCGCGAATGGGCGAGAAGTAGCCGACGAAGGTCATGCCAGTGACGAAGCCGATCAGCAGCCAAAGGCTGTGCTTGGCGGCCTTGCGCAAAAACTTGTTGGTGCTCATTGGCGCCTTGTCGAGTTTCATGCGCTGGTTGCGGTCACCCTCGGTGACCTTCTCGCACCACATGAAAATCCAGGTCCAGACGCTCTGCGGACAGGTATAACCGCACCACACACGCCCGGCGAACACCGTGATGAAGAACAAGCCGAAGGCCGCCACGATCAACAGGCCCGAGAGCAGGATGAAGTCCTGCGGCCAGATGGTGGCGCCGAAGATGTAGAACTTACGCTCGGGCAGGTTCCACCACACAGCCTGATGCTCGCCCCAGTTCAGCCACACCGTGCCGAAGTAGAGCAGGAACAGGATGGCCCCGCCGACCATGCGCAGCCTGCGGAACACGCCGGTGAAGGCACGGGTGTAGATTTTTTCCCGTGAGGCGTAGAGGTCGACGGATTCCTTGCCTTTCTTGGCGGGCGGGGTGACGTCATGTACCGGAATTTGCTTGCTCATCATCATGTCCCACGGCAGTGGAAAAACGCTGCGGCCAGTGCATGCCGACCGCGTTTGTGACCCATCAGGTGTCCGTGCATGATACGCCCGTCATGGCACCTGGAGTGTGGCTGCGGCGTTAAGTCGCATTGGGTTGCATTTGATTATCGTGTATTGGGGCTCGCCTTGACGCAGGTCAATTGACAAGGCGTGCCCGCCGCAGGCAAGTGTCTATGCCCGATACAGCCTCAGGTGCCTCAGTGTTTCGGCCTGGGTCCAGTCATTGTTCCTCACGCGTTTGATGGCCAACCCTTGGGCATCGTCGTCCAGTTCGGCCAGCAGGTAGGTGCGCTGGGAGGCCGAACCACTCAGGAAGACCGGGACCGCGCCATATTGCCGGTTGGAGCGATGCCAGCCTCCGGCTTCGGTGTGATAGTGGCCACCGAACACCGCGTTGACCTGGAAGTGGTTGATCATGTCCCTGAAATGCATCAGGTCCTCCTCGGTGCCGTCCCAATCGTCTGGCTGATGCAGGTTGAGCAGGACGATCTGGCCGTTCTCATAGGCTTCTTTCAATTGCCCCTCCAGCCAGCCTAGTGCGTCATTGATCCTGAACTTATCGCGGGGCTCGAAAGGCCATGCCCAGCCACTGTCGAAATCCACACGGTAGGTGGGCTCGTTGTTCAGCTGGATCAGGCGAACCCTGCCGAAGCTGATGCTGTACGCCAGGCTGCCGCTGTAGCTGGTCAGCCTGTAGCTGCTCGAGGTCGCGACATCCATCGTGTCCACCACATCTCGGTGGTGATTGAGCAGATCCATCACGCTGTCCCGGGGCCCGCCGTTGTTGAATGAGCCTCCGAATTCATCGGTGATGTTGTTCTTGTAATCATGATTGCCCAGGCCAAAGTAGTAGTTCTTGTGCAGGTGGCGCTCGATGATCGGGTAGAGGACTTTGCGTTGCCAGCCGTGCCCGTATGCTGTCATGTCGCCATTGATCATCACCGGGACGCCCGTGCCACCCAAGCTGTTGCGGTAGCTCGCAATGCTGGCGTACTGCTCGTTGATCAGGGCTTTCGATTCTTTGTTGCGTTCAGCGTCGCTTTCATATTCGCCATAGTCGGAAGCGGGCGTCCATGGGTACTGTGGATCGGATGCGAACACGAACGCTCTGGGTGTCGGGCGGTTGCCATAGCGGCCAGGCTGTTTTGGGGGTAGGGCTACGGGATAGGTGGGGTAGGCCATTTCTTAAATCCTCTGGGTAAGTCAGGCTCGATGCCTGTCCACCAGAGAATTTCCTAGTGTCCTGTCCTTCGGAATCCGGTAGCGATTCCTCCTATCAATCCTGCCAGCCCAGAAAAAACGGCCCCGGTGGTGATCGCCGGGGCCGCTTGCTGTGGTTACTCTGCTTTCTGCTGCGCAGCGTCTTGATGCGACAGGCTGTAGACATAGGCCGCCAGCAGGTGGACCTTGTCGTTGCCCTGCATCTGCGCCTGAGCCGGCATCTGGCCTTGACGACCGTAGCGGATGGTCTGTTGCAGCTGAGCGAAGCTCGAGCCGTAGATGAACGCCTGCGGGTGGGTCAGGTTAGGCGCGCCCATCGCTGGAGTGCCTTTGCCTTCGGGGCCATGACAGGCCACGCAGTTAGCGGCGAAGAGCTTCTGGCCATTGGCCGGATCGGCTTTGGCGCCTTCGGGCAGGGTGCGGCCGTCAAGATTGGTCAGGACGAAGGCTGCGACATCGGCCACGCCTTGCTCGCCCAGCACTTCGGCCCAGGCCGGCATGACGCCGTGACGACCATTCATGATGGTGGTCTTGATGGTCTCCGGCTCGCCGCCCCAACGCCAGTCGTTGTCGGTCAGGTTGGGGAAGCCGTAGGCGCCCTTGGCATCGGAGCCGTGGCACACCGAGCAGTTGGAGGCGAACAGGCGACCTCCCATCTTCAGCGCCTGCGGATCCTTGGCGACTTCCTCGACCGGCATGGCGGCGAATTTGGCGAAGATCGGCCCGAAGCGGGCATCGGCCTTGGCCATTTCCTTTTCCCATTCGTGCACGCCGGTCCAGCCGGCCTGGCCGTTGGAGAACTCGGTCTGCTTTTCGGTATCCAGGTACTGGTAGCCAGGCAGGACGCCTTTCCAGTTACCCAGGCCTGGGTACAGCACCAGATAGCCCAAGGCGAACACGATGGTGCCGACGAACAGCCAGAACCACCACTTGGGCAGCGGGTTGTCGTATTCCTCGATACCGTCAAAGGCATGGCCGACGGTCTCGTCGGTGATTTCCTCGCGCTGGCCCTTGCGGGTGGAGAGCAACAGCCAGGTCAGGGAAAAGATGGTGCCCAGGGTCAGGACGGTGACGTACAGACTCCAGAAGGTTGTCATTGTTCTTTGCTCCTAGAAGCTTTCGCTTGCGCTTGCTCGACGTGCCGGCTGGCTTCGGGATCATCGGCGAACGGCAACTGGGTTGCCTCGTCGAACTCTTTCTTGCGCCGTGGGTTGAACACCCACAGCGCCAGGCCTACGAAGGCGACCATCACCACGACGGTGCCCAGGCCACGAATCATCCCGATATCCATCAGTGTCACCGCTTGCTCTTGATGATGGTGCCGAGGCCTTGCAGGTACGCCACGAGGGCGTCCATCTCGGTCTTGCCCTTGACCGCGTCGCGGGCGCCGGCAATGTCCTCGTCGGTGTAGGGCACGCCCAGGGTGCGCAGGACTTCCATTTTCTTCGGCGTGTCCTTGCCATCGAGCTTGTTTTCCACCAGCCAGGGGTAGGAGGGCATCTTCGACTCGGGCACGACGTTGCGCGGGTTGTACAGGTGCGCGCGGTGCCAGTCATCGGAGTAGCGACCGCCCACACGCGCCAGGTCCGGGCCGGTGCGCTTGGAGCCCCACAGGAACGGATGATCCCAGACACTCTCGCCGGCCACCGAGTAATGGCCGTAGCGCTCGGTCTCGGCGCGGAACGGACGGATCATCTGCGAGTGGCAGCCGACGCAGCCTTCGCGGATGTAGATGTCGCGACCCTCAAGCTCCAGCGCGGTACGCGGCTTCATGCCTTCGACGGGCTTGTTGGTGACGTCCTGGAAGAACAGCGGGACGATCTGGGTCAGGCCGCCGATGCTGACGGCGATGACCATGAAGAAGGCCAATAGGCCGATATTCTTCTCGACTGCTTCGTGCTTCATCAGTGAGCTCCCACGACGACGATCTTGGCGGCTTCCTCAGCCTCGGCCGGCTTCGCGGCGCGGACAGTGCGGTAGACGTTGTAGGCCATCAGCAGCATGCCGGAGGCGAAGAACGCACCGCCCAGGGCGCGGACGATATAACCCGGATGGCTGGCCTGGAGGGCTTCGACGAAGGAATAGGTGAGGGTGCCGTCGTCGTTGATGGCGCGCCACATCAGGCCCTGGGTGATGCCGTTGACCCACATCGAGGCGATGTACAGCACGGTACCGATGGTCGCCAGCCAGAAGTGGGCGTTGATCAGGCCGACGCTGTGCATCTGCTGGCGACCGTAGAGGCGCGGGATCATGTGATACACGGCACCGATGGAGATCATCGCGACCCAACCGAGGGCGCCGGCGTGGACGTGGCCGATGGTCCAGTCGGTGTAGTGCGACAGCGAGTTGACGGTCTTGATGGCCATCATCGGGCCTTCGAAGGTGGACATGCCATAGAAGGCCAGCGAGACCACCAGGAACCGCAAGATCGGGTCGGTGCGCAGTTTGTGCCACGCACCGGAGAGGGTCATCATGCCGTTGATCATGCCGCCCCAGCTCGGGGCCAGGAGGATGATCGACATCACCATGCCCAGCGACTGCGCCCAGTCAGGCAGCGCGGTGTAGTGCAGATGGTGCGGGCCTGCCCAGATGTACAGGGTGATCAGTGCCCAGAAGTGGACGATCGACAGGCGATAGGAGTAGATCGGACGCTCGGCCTGCTTGGGCACGAAGTAGTACATCATCCCCAGGAAGCCCGTGGTCAGGAAGAAGCCCACAGCGTTGTGCCCGTACCACCACTGGATCATTGCATCGGTGGCGCCGGAGTAGGCCGAGTACGACTTGAACAGGCTGACCGGCAAGGACATGTGGTTGACGATGTGCAGCATCGCCGTGACAACGATGAACGCACCGTAGAACCAGTTGCCGACATAGATGTGCTTGGTCTTGCGCTTGACGATGGTGCCGAAGAACACCAGGCCGTAGGTGACCCAGACGATGGCCAGCAGAATCGCCAGCGGCCACTCGAGCTCGGCGTATTCCTTGGTGGTGGTGTAGCCCATCGGCAGGGTGATCAGCGCGCCGACGATCACTGCCTGCCAACCCCAGAAGGTGAACGCGGCCATGCTGTCGGAGATCAGCCGAGTCTGGCAGGTGCGCTGCACGACGTAGTAGGAAGTGGCGAACAGCGCGCAACCTCCGAAGGCGAAGATCACCAGGTTGGTGTGCAGCGGGCGAAGGCGGCCGAAGCTCGTCCATGGCAGGTCCAGGTTGAGCTGGGGCCATACCAGTTGCGAGGCAATGAAGACGCCGAGGCCCATGCCAAGGATCCCCCAGACCACCGTCATGATGGCGAACTGGCGGACGACCTTATAGTTATAAGCAGTCGGACTGATTGCAGTGCTCATTCTAAGGTTCCACGGTTTTGGGTGTTCTTGTTGGTCGAAAATCGGCGCCAGTATCGATAACCACCAGGGTTATGGCAACGCAAGGATCATGACGCCGACCCGTGTCCAGGCCCTTTCCACCACCGTCCCGCGGTTTAGGGGCTGGATGATTGTACACAAATAAATGTTTGTAATGTGTACCGTTTTTCGCCTTTTTCTGATCGATCGGTCAAGCTTTTTCTGCAGGGCTCCGGTAAGAAGGGACGTCTACCGAAACCTGTGCGATCGACCCGCAAAAGCCGGTGCGCGGAGTCAGGCCATGCGCCGCGCCATGTGGGTTCGCTATAAGCGAGGCCACTGTGGCAACAAGCTTAGTTCTGTTCAGAGGGGGTGCAAGGAGGGATGAGGCGGGGAGGGCGGAGCGCAGCCCTTGGCGGACGTCGCTTGTCCTGGTGCTTGGGCGGGATATTCGCGGGTGAACCCGCTCCCACAAGGATCGGCGCTGTTCCTGTGGGGGCGGGTTTACCCGCGAAGGGTGTTACTTGGCAGTCACGGTTTCGGACGCGTCATCCTGCGACAGGCTGTACACATAGGCTGCCAGCAGATGCACCTTGTCGTTGCCCTGGATTTCGCGCTGGGCCGGCATCTGGCCCTGACGGCCGTAGCGGATGGTCTGCTGCAGCTGAGCGAAACTCGAGCCGTAGATGAACGCCTGCGGGTGGGTGAGGTTGGGCGCGCCCATCGCCGGGGTGCCCTTGCCCTCAGGACCGTGGCAGGCCACGCAGTTGGCCGCGAAGATCTCCTGACCTTTGACCGGGTCGGCCTTGGCGCCTTCAGGGAGGGTACGGCCATCGAGGTTGGTGAGCACGAAGGCAGCCACGTCGGCCACGCCCTGTTCACCGATCACTTCGGACCAGCCTGGCATCACGCCATGGCGACCGTCCATGATCGACGCCTTGATGGTTTCAGGCTCCCCGCCCCAGCGCCAGTCCTTGTCGGTCAGGTTGGGGAAGCCGTAGGCGCCCTTGGCGTCGGAGCCGTGGCACACCGAGCAGTTGGAGGCGAACAGGCGGCCACCCATCTTCAGGGCTTGCGGATCCTTGGCGACTTCTTCGACCGGCATGGCGGCGAACTTGGCGAAGATCGGCCCGAACTTGGCGTCGGCCTTGTCCATTTCCTTTTGCCATTCATTGACCTGGGTCCAACCATTCTCGTAGCCCGGCAGGATGCCTTTCCAGTTACCCAGACCCGGATAGAGGATGAGGTAGCCCACCGCGAACACCAGGGTGCCGACGAACAGCCAGAACCACCACTTGGGCAGCGGGTTGTCATACTCCTCGATGCCATCGAAGCTGTGGCCCATGGTCTGGTCGGTGGTGTTGTTGCTCTGGCCCTTGCGGGTGCCGAGCAGCAGCCAGGTCAGGCCAATCAGGCTGCCGATGGTCAGTACACTGATGTAGGTACTCCAGAAGGTGGTCATTACCGATTATTCCTCATGGCAGGTTCCTGCCCGGCAGGGGGCAGGCGGTCATCGACGAAGGGCAGCAGGCGCGCTTCGGCGAAATCACGGTCGCGGCGGCGGTTGAAGACCCACAGGCTCAGGCCGATGAAGGCGATCATCACCACCAAGGTGCCCAGGCCGCGGATCATGCCGATATCCAGTGACAGTTCCATCGTTACCTCTTGTTCTTGATCGCGGTGCCCAGCACCTGCAGGTAGGCCACCAGGGCATCCATCTCGGTCTTGCCCTTGACCGCGTCGCGGGCACCGGCGATGTCTTCGTCGGTGTAGGGCACGCCCAGGGTGCGTAGGGTGCGCATCTTGGTGTCGGTGTGACTGTTGTCGACCTTTTGCGCGACGAGCCACGGGTAGGACGGCATCTTCGATTCGGGCACCACGTTGCGCGGGTTGTACAGGTGCGCGCGGTGCCAGTCGTCGGAGTAGCGGCCACCGACGCGGGCCAGGTCCGGACCGGTGCGCTTGGAGCCCCACAGGAACGGGTGGTCCCAGACGCTCTCGCCAGCCACCGAGTAGTGGCCGTAGCGCTCGGTCTCGGCGCGGAACGGACGGATCATCTGCGAGTGGCAGCCAACGCAGCCTTCACGGATGTAGATGTCGCGGCCTTCGAGCTGCAGGGCGGTGTAGGGCTTCATGCCTTCGACCGGCTTGTTGGTGACGTCCTGGAAGAACAGCGGGACGATCTGGGTCAGGCCGCCGATGCTGACGGCAAAGACCATCAGCAAAGCCAGCAGGCCTACGTTCTTTTCGATGACTTCATGTTTCATCAGGCGTGTCTCCTCAGGCCAGCTGGGCGTTCGCAGGGGCGGCGTCGGTGGCCGGTGCGCGCACGGTGCGCCAGGTGTTCCAGGCCATCAGCAACATTCCGCTGAGGAAGATCGCGCCGCCGACGAAGCGGACGATGAAGCCAGGATGGCTGGCCACCAGCGTCTCGACGAAGGAGTAGGTGAGCGTGCCGTCGGCGTTGACCGCGCGCCACATCAGGCCCTGGGCGATGCCGTTGACCCACATCGAGGCGATGTACAGCACGGTGCCGATGGTCGCCAGCCAGAAGTGGGCGTTGATCAGGCCAATGCTGTACATGCGCTCCTTGCCGAACACCTTGGGAATGGTGTGGTACAGCGCGCCGATGGAGATCATCGCGACCCAGCCGAGGGCGCCGGCGTGGACGTGGCCGATAGTCCAGTCGGTGTAGTGGGAGAGGGCATTGACGGTCTTGATGGCCATCATCGGGCCTTCGAAGGTGGACATGCCGTAGAAGGCCAGCGAGACCACCAGGAAGCGCAAGATCGGGTCGCTGCGCAGTTTGTGCCAGGCGCCGGAGAGGGTCATCATGCCGTTGATCATCCCGCCCCAGCTCGGCGCCAGCAGGATCAGCGACATGATCATGCCCAGCGACTGCGCCCAGTCGGGCAAGGCGGTGTAGTGCAGATGGTGCGGGCCTGCCCAGATGTACAGGGTGATCAGCGCCCAGAAGTGGACGATCGACAGCCGATAGGAATACACCGGGCGCTCGGCCTGCTTGGGCACGTAGTAGTACATCATCCCCAGGAAGCCTGCGGTCAGGAAGAAGCCCACGGCGTTGTGGCCATACCACCACTGGACCATTGCATCGGTGGCGCCGGCATAGATCGAGTAGGACTTGGTCAGGCTGACGGGCATTTCCAGATTGTTGACGATATGCAGCATCGCCACGGTCAGGATGAAGCCGCCATAGAACCAGTTACCGACGTAGATGTGTTTGGTGTTGCGCTTGATCAGCGTACCGAAGAACACCACGGCGTAGGCGACCCAGACGATGGTGATCAGGATGTCGATGGGCCATTCCAGTTCGGCGTATTCCTTGGAACTGGTGAAGCCCAGCGGCAGGCTGATGGCCGCCAGCAGGATCACCAGCTGCCAGCCCCAGAAGGTGAACGCCGCCAGGGCGGGGGCGAACAGGGTGGTCTGGCAGGTGCGTTGCACCGAATAATAGGAAGTGGCGAACAAGGCACAGCCGCCGAAGGCGAAGATCACCGCATTGGTGTGCAGCGGTCGCAGGCGGCCGAAGCTGGTCCAGGGAAGGTCGAAGTTCAGGGAGGGCCAGACGAGTTGCGCGGCAATGAAAACGCCGAGCCCCATCCCGACGATTCCCCACACCACCGTCATGATGGCGAATTGGCGGACCACCTTGTAGTTATAGGCGGTACTGCTGGTTGTGTTCATGTATGGGTTCCCATCCACGGTTATAGGCAGGCTAGATAGCGAGGCAAGCATGAGTAATGGGCACATTGCCGGTATTGACGGGGATCAATGGGCGCAGGTGGGAAATATCCCAGGCTTGCGCTGCGATCCTCCGAGAATTCGGGGGGATCAGGACTACAAGGGCTGCCTGATCCTGGCCCACGGCGCGGGGGCGCCGATGGACAGCGACTTTCTGGAGGACATGGCGCAAAGGCTGGCAGCGCAAGGGGTAGGCGTGATCCGCTTCGAGTTCCCCTACATGGCCCAACGTCGTGAGGGCGGCGGCAAGCGGCCGCCCAACCCACAGAAGGTGCTGCTCGACTGCTGGCGCGAGGTGTATCGGCAGGTGCGACTATTGGTCGCGGGGCCGTTGGCTATTGGCGGCAAGTCCATGGGCGGGCGCATGGCGAGCCTGCTGGCCGATGAGCTGGGGGCCGATGCCTTGGTTTGCTTGGGGTATCCGTTCTATGCGGTGGGCAAGCCGGAAAAACCCCGGGTCGAGCATCTGGCGGGGTTGCGCACGCCTACGCTCATCGTCCAGGGCGAGCGCGATGCCCTGGGGAACCGGGAGGCGGTGGCGGGGTATGTGTTGTCGCCTGCGATCGAGTTGTGTTGGTTGGCGGCAGCGGATCATGACTTGAAGCCGCTGAAGGCGTCGGGTTTGACGCATGAGGGGCATCTGCAGGTGGCGGCTGAGCGGGTTGCTGCGTTTCTGATGAGGTAGTGGTGTTGGTTTGAGGTTTGTGGCTGATCCGTCTGATGTGCCGCCGCTTGGTCACCTTTGCGCCATTGCGGCGACCTACTTTTGCCCAACAGCAACAGTAGTCGCCGCAAAGGCGAAAAGCGTCGGTGGCGTCACCACCAGAAACGGATAATTACACTACCCAAGAAGAGCTCAGTCGCGATACTCACACAGGTAAGCTGTATCCACCGCCACCTTCAGCTGGAACTTGCTGTCCGCAGGCACATTGAACTGGCTCCCCGCCTTGAAGACTTCCCAGTTATCGCTCCCCGGCAGCTTCACGGTCAGCGCGCCGGACACCACGTGCATGATTTCCCGCTTGGCCGTGCCGAACTCGTATTCGCCCGGCGCCATGACACCCACGGTAGCTGGACCTTCCTCGCCCGTGAAGGCGATCGACTTGACGGTGCCATCGAAGTACTCATTGACCTTGAACATGGAGCGACTCCTGAAAAAAGGGAGGAAAAAAGGCTGGCCAGTATGCCCAAGCCCCAACACCTCGTCATCTGAATTCAGGTGCCGCTGGCCGGCAGGCTCAACGGAAGTAACCGCGCAGTGTTGCGGGCGTCTTCCAGGGCGCGATGCTGCTGGCCGGCGAACTGCAGGCCGGCCAGTTGCAGGGCGCTGTTCAGCCCCATCGGGCGCTGCAGTTGGCGGGCCTTGGCAAAGCGCTGTTTGAGGTTGATGTGGGGCAGGGCCTGCAGCAGGCTGGTGAGCTGGTGCTGTTTCCATTCCTGTTGCAGCTGCTGGCGGTCGTAGTCGCCCCAGCTGACCCAGGCCTGCAACTGCCCCTGATGATGGCCGAGCCAGCGCTCGAACTGCGCCCAGACCTCGGTAAAGGAGGCTGCGCCGTCGACACTGGCCTGGGTGATATGGGTCAACTCACGGCAGAAGGGGGTCAGCTGTGGTCGCCGCCTGGGCCGCACGAAGCGCTGGAAGTGATCGATCTCGCGACCTTCGCGTGTCACCAGGCTCGCCCCGATTTCAATGATTTCCATCTCCGTGACGGGCCAGCCACCGTCATCGGTGGTCGCTTCCAGGTCAATCACCAGCCAATGCCCCATACCGGGCTCCCGTGCAAGACGCAGTCCCCTGCGTGGTCGCTAGAGCGTAGCCAATCTGAGGCCCAAGGGCATCCCCTGGCACAATGCTGCTGTTTTGACATCGCAGAAGGTTGTGCCCTGGCGGGAAAGCGCCTAGCTTAGTTGAATCCATTCACAAACCGTGATGAGTGTCTGCTTTTGACTTCCGTGACCGGCTCGAAGGCCTTGTCTTCCTTGTTGATACTCGCCGCAGTGTGGATGGCGCTGCCTGCGTCGGCGCAAGCGGTTGTCGAGGTGAGGGTCGGGGCGGCGCATTTTCCGCCCTATACCGTGCGTCCCGAGCAGGGCGCTGACAACGGCCTGTTGCCGCAATTGCTCAAAGCCCTCAACCAGCAACAGCACAGCTACCACTTCGTGCAGGTTCCCACGTCGATTCCTCGGCGTTTTGGCGATTTCCAGCAAGGGCGCACGGACATCGCGATATTCGAGAATCCCAAATGGGGCTGGGAACAGGTTCCCCACGAAAGCGTAGACATGGGCCTGGAAGATGCCGAAGTGTTCGTCGCACGCCAACAGGCCGGGCGAGACCAGCACTATTTCAGCAGCCTGCAAGGCAAACGCCTGGCATTGTTCCACGGCTATCACTACGCCTTTGCCGACTTCAATTCCGACCCCCGCTATCTGAGCCAGAACTTCAGCGCCACGCTGACCTACTCCCACGACAGCAACTTGCTGATGGTGCAGCGTGGACGTGTCGACATTGCCCTGGCGACGCGATCGTTTCTAGCTGACTTCATGGCGCGAAACCCGGACAGCCGGGCGCAGCTGATGGCCTCTGAGCGGGTCGATCAGGTCTATCATCACTATGCGATGGTTCGCCCAGGCGCGCCGATCGATGCCCGGACATTCGCCGCCTTGCTCGATCGGCTGCGCGCGAGCGGCGAATTGCTGCGCATCTTCCAGCCCTATCGGATCAACGTCGTGGCGCCGAGCGGCCACTAAATTCCCTAATGCCCGTCACGTCTACCGGATTGAGCCTTCATTTCAATGCCGTGAGCCATGACCATGCCGTTCGATGCCGATTCGCAGCCCCTTTCCCTGCCGCGTTGGCGCAGTCTCAGCGCCGATGAAAACGATTGCCGGTTGAGCCTGACCCTTGAGGGGCAAGCGTTGATCCGGGTTCGCCTGACCCCAGGCGAGCCGCTGCACGTCCACCTCGAGCAGGTGTGCCAAGCGCGCCCCGCGCAAGCGCTGTGGGCAGCCTGCTACTGGCTGCTCTCGCGGGATCCAGCGCGCCAGCGCCTGGTCTGGCATTGCCCGCATCCAGTGGATTCGGCCTTGGCCAGCGGCCTGCTGGTGCCCGGTGACCAGCCAGGGCTGTACCTGTGCGAGCGAGCGATGTTCTGGCAACTGCCGCAGCCCTGGCTGGGCGATGCGCAAGCCGGCGCTTATCCGCAGCAAATGCAGATCAGCGATGGCAAGCGCCATCCTCGTCGTGCACCCAAGCCCCGAGGTGAGGTGTACCGGCGATTCGATGCGCGCCTGGGGGCCTGGGTGTCGCTGCGCACGCTTGAAATCGAACAGGACCTGGAACGCTTCAATCGCTGGCAGAACGATGCACGTGTGCTGCAGTTCTGGCAGGAAGGCGGCACGCTCGAACAGCATCGCCAATACCTGACCAAGCTTCAGGCCGACCCGCATACCCTTACCTTGATCGGCTGCTTCGATGACCAGCCCTTTGCCTACTTCGAGGCCTACTGGGCCAAGGAGGACCGCATCGCGCCGTTCTATCCGGCGGACGACTACGACCGGGGTATCCATATGCTGGTGGGCGAGCAGGCCCATCGCGGTCCGCACAAGGTAGCCAGTTGGCTGTCGGCGCTGGTGCACTATTTGTTCTTGGACGATCCGCGGACCCAGCGGGTGGTCGCCGAGCCGCGTGCCGACAACGGCAAGATGATCGGCTACATGCACGATCAGTGCTTCCATTGCGAAAAAGAGTTCGATTTTCCGCACAAACGGGCGGCGTTGATGATCTTGGGGCGGGAGCGGTTCTTCGACCGCTGCTCACTGTCCTGAGCCGATGGGGCCGCACAGCGGCCCCATCGGCTCAGGCCTGGCGGGTGTGCTTGCGGCAATGGATCAGGGCATCGCGGATCATGAAATTGACCAGCGTCGGCGACACCCCAAGTTCCTTGGCGATGTCTTTCTGCGGCACGCCATGCAGGCGATACATCTCGAAGGCGTAACGGGTGCGCTGGGGCAACTCGCCGAGGGCCTCGGCGATGTGCTCGAGGGTGGCGAGGTTGATGTGGGTGGTTTCGGGCGAGGCGTTCTGCAGGACGACGTTCAGGCCTTCTTCTTCACTGCCGGAATACTTCTGCTCCATGGCCTGCTTGCGGTAGTGATCGATGGCCAGGTTGCGCACGATCTGGAACAGGTAGCTGAGCTGGGCCTTGAACGACGAGGTGATCTGCGGCGCGGCGCTGAGTCGGAAGAAGGCATCCTGCACCACATCTTCGGCGCGTGAACGGCAGCCGGTGATGCGGGCCGCGATCTTGACCAGGATGCTGCGGTTGTCGACGAATGCCTGGAGCAGTGGTGAATCGCACTTACTTGTGGATAGTTGTTCCGCCATGGAAATCACCTGGACGCTGAAGGGAAGGGGAAGGCGTCTGTGTAGGACGCTTCCTACGACGAGCGACAAATTATTCACAATGATAATGATTGTCAAATGCGAAAAGTAATTAGTAGCGTGACGGTTGCGTTCTAAGCCTCGACCGTTGAAATCGGCCCCTTTCGCCTCTCGTCTGCTTTGTCTGCCGCCGCCAAGCGGTTTAATTATTTGCCCCGCCCATCCGTTCCCCTGTGTACATCCGGCTGTCGAACGCTTTGCGCCTGTCTCGCGGCGCAGCGTCGGCACGACTTATCCAGACACTGGCAGGAACTCCCCATGATGGACGCCTTCGAACTCCCGCTCTCGTTGGTCCACGCCCTGGCGCAGCGCGCCACGCGGACCCCCGACCGGATCGCCTTGCGCTTTCTAGCCGATGATCCAAGCGAGCAGGCCGTGCTCAGCTATCAGGAGCTGGATCTGCGAGCGAGGGCCATTGCCGCGGCGCTGCAGGCGCGTACCGATTTTGGCGACCGGGCGGTACTGCTGTTTCCCAGTGGCCCGGACTACGTGGCGGCGTTCTTCGGTTGCCTGTACGCCGGGGTCATTGCCGTGCCGGCGTATCCGCCGGAATCTTCGCGGCGCCATCACCAGGAGCGTCTGCTATCGATCATCGACGATGCCCAGCCGCGCCTGCTGCTCACCGTCGACGCCTTGCGCGACAGCTTGCAGGGCCTCGATGCCCTGGCGCAGCAGGGCGCCCCTGGCCTGCTGGCCGTGGACTGTCTGGACCCGGCGCTGGCGGCCGACTGGCGCGAGCCGGTGCTGACCGGTGAGCACATTGCCTTCTTGCAATACACCTCCGGCTCGACTGCCTTGCCCAAGGGCGTGCAGGTCAGCCATGGCAACCTGGTGGCCAACGAGCAACTGATCCGTCAGGGCTTTGGCATCGACCTGAACCCGGACGACGTGATCGTCAGCTGGTTGCCGCTGTACCACGACATGGGCCTGATCGGCGGGCTCTTGCAACCGATCTTCAGCGGCGTGCCCTGCGTGCTGATGTCGCCGGGCTATTTCCTTGCCCGGCCACAGCGCTGGCTGCAGGCGATCAGCGACTACGGCGGCACCATCAGCGGTGGTCCGGATTTCGCCTACCGCCTGTGTAGCGAGCGGGTCAGCGAGGCGGCCCTGGCTGGCCTGGATCTGAGCCGTTGGCGGGTGGCGTATTCAGGGTCCGAGCCGATTCGCCAGGACAGCCTGCAGACCTTCGCGGACAAGTTCAGTGCATGTGGATTCGAGGCGAGCAGCTTCTTTGCCAGCTACGGCCTGGCCGAGGCGACGCTGTTCGTCAGCGGTAGCCGCCGGGGCCAGGGCATCGCTGCCATGGCCCTGGACGCCGAGGCGTTCGCCGCCAATCGCGCCGAACCTGGCCAGGGCAGTGTACTGATGAGCTGTGGCTATCCGCAGCCCGGCCACGCCGTGCGCATCGTCGACCCGCAGCGCCTGGCGGTGTTGGGCGATAACCGCATCGGCGAAGTGTGGGCTGCAGGGCCGAGCATCGCGCAGGGCTATTGGCGCAACCCAGAGGCCACCGCACGCACCTTTGTCGAGCAGGACGGCCAGACCTGGCTGCGCACCGGGGACCTGGGCTTCATGCGTGATGGCGAGGTGTTCGTCACCGGGCGCCTGAAAGACATGCTCATCGTTCGGGGCCAGAACCTCTACCCACAGGACCTTGAAAAGACCCTTGAACGCGAGGTCGAAGGGCTGCGTAAAGGCCGTGTCGCGGTATTCGCCGTGGACGACCAGGGGGAAGAGGGTATCGGCGTGGCGGTGGAGATCAGCCGCAACGTGCAGAAGGTCATCAAACCTCAGGACCTGATCCGTACTGTGCGCCAGGTCATTGCCGATGCCTGCCGCCAGGCACCTGCGGTGGTACTGCTGCTCAACCCCGGCGCCTTGCCCAAGACCTCCAGTGGCAAGCTCCAGCGCTCGGCCTGCCGCCTGCGCATGGCCGATGGCAGCCTGGACTGCTATGCACGTTTTCCGACTGTCGAAGCGCCTGTGGCTGCGCAGGCGATAGGTGGTGAGCTGCAGGAGCGCATCGCGGCCATCTGGCGCGAAGTGCTCAAGGTCGAAACGGTGGCACCGGACGATCATTTCCTGCTGCTGGGCGGCAACTCCATCGCCGCCACCCAGGCGACCGCTCGCCTGGCGGACGCACTGGGTGTTGGCCTGAGCCTGAGCACGCTGTTCGAGTCGCCGACCCTGGCCGATTACAGCACTGCGGTGGCAGCGAGCCTGGCCGAAGGTGGCACCGCGTCCGCGGCCATCGATGCTCTGGGGCGTGGCAAGGCTCTGCCGCAATCGCTGGCGCAGAACCGTCTGTGGCTACTGTGGCAGCTGGCGCCGGAGTCGGCGGCCTATAACATCCCTGCCGGTTTGCACCTGCGGGGTGAGTTGGACGAGTCGGCGCTGCAGGCGAGCTTCCAGGCGCTGGTGGCACGTCACGAGTCCTTGCGTACGCATTTTTGCGAGGTCGACGGCCAGGCCATGCAGCAGGTCTTGCCCGAGGCGACCTTCGAGCTGCACCGCACGGATCTGCAAGGGGCGGACGCCGAGCAGGTCCTGGCCTGTCGCGAGGCCGAGGCGCGGCAGCCGTTCGACCTCACCCAAGGACCGCTGCTGCGCGTCACGCTGGCGCGCCTGGGCGATGAGGACCACCAGCTCTGGGTAACCCTGCACCACATCGTTGCCGATGGCTGGTCGTTGAACATCCTGCTCGACGAATTCGCCAAGCTGTACGCCGCCCATTGCCAAGGCCTTCAGGCCAACCTGGCGCCCCTGCCGCTGGGCTACGCCGACTATGGTCATTGGCAGCGCCAATGGTTGGCCGGCGGCGAAGGTGAGCGGCAGTTGAACCACTGGAAGGCGCAACTGGGCGATGAATTGCCGGTGCTCGACCTGTGCACCGACCATCCGCGCGCCACTGAGCGCACCCATCGCGCCGCGCGTCTGAGCGTGAAGGTGCCCGCCACGCTGGCCACTGCCCTGGACACGTTGGCCCGCGAGCAGCAGGCTAGCCTGTTCATGGTCCTGCTGGCCGCCTGGCAAGGCCTGTTGCACCGGTACACCGGTCAGGGCGATATCCGCGTCGGTGTGCCCAACGCCAACCGCCCGCGCCTGGAAACCCAGGGCATGGTGGGCTTTTTCATCAACACCCAAGTGCTGCGCGCCGAACTCCATGGCCGCCTGCCGTTCAATCAGTTACTGGCCCAGGTGCGCCAGGCCACACTGCTGGCCCAGGCCAACCAGGACTTGCCGTTCGAGCAATTGCTCGAGGCGCTGCCAGATGCCCGCGAGCAGGGGCTGTTCCAGGTGATGTTCAATCATCAGCAGCGTGATCTTTCGGCGCTGCGCCGCCTGCCTGGTCTGCTCGCCGAAGAATTGCCCTGGCATAGCCGCGAGGCCAAGTTCGACCTGCAATTGCACAGCGAGCAGGATCACCAGGGGCGTTTGAGTCTAGCGTTCGACTATGCCGCCGAGCTGTTCGAGGCCGATACCATCGAACGTCTGGCCAGGCACCTGCTGACCCTGCTCGAGCAAGTCTGCGCCTGCCCGCAGCGCGTGCTGGGCGAGGTGCGCTTGCTCGACGACGCAGGCCATGCGCAACTGCTGGCATGGGGGCAGGCGCCTGCGCCGAGCGCCCAGCGCCTGGTGGTCGAGCAACTGACCGACCAGGGCCAACGCACACCGGAGCGTACGGCGCTGGTGTGGGAAGGTGGCAGTCTCGACTACGCCAGCCTGCACCAGCAGGCCAATCGCCTGGCCCACTACCTGCGTGACAAGGGCGTCGGCCCGGACACCCGCGTGGCCATCGCCCTGGAACGCTCGCCACAGTTGATGATCGGTCTGTTAGCCATCCTCAAGGCCGGTGGCGCCTATGTGCCGCTGGATGTCGATTACCCGACCGAGCGCCTGGCTTACATGCTCAGCGACTGTGGCGCCGCACTGCTGCTCAGCCACAGCGCCACGCTCGAACGCCTGCCGCAGGTCCAGGGCGTCAGTGCCATCGCTTTGGATCAGCTGCATTTGGACAGCTGGCCGAGCCATGCCCCAGGCCTGCACCTGGACGGCGACAACCTGGCCTATGTGATCTACACCTCAGGCTCCACCGGCCAGCCCAAGGGCGTGGGCAACACCCATGCCGCGTTGGCTGAGCGCTTGCAATGGATGCAGGGCACCTACGCGCTGGACGACAGCGACGTGCTGATGCAGAAGGCACCGATCAGCTTCGACGTATCGGTGTGGGAGTGCTTCTGGCCGTTGATCCAGGGGTGCACGCTGGTACTGGCCGGCCCTGGCGAGCACCGCGACCCGCGGCGTATCGCCGAGCTGGTGCAGGCCCATGGCGTGACCACGCTGCATTTCGTCCCGCCGTTGCTGCAGGTGTTTGTCCAGGAGCCGCTGGCGGCGAGCTGTACCAGCCTGCGCCGGGTGTTCTCCGGCGGCGAGGCGCTGTCGGCGCACCTGCGTGACCGCGTGCTGCAAGTCTTGCCGCAGGTGCAGTTGCACAACCGCTATGGCCCGACCGAGACCGCCATCAACGTCACCCACTGGCATTGCCAGACGCAGGATGGCGAACGCTCGCCGATCGGCCGGCCGCTGGGCAACGTGCTGTGCCGAGTGCTGGATGACGAGCTGGAACTGACCGCGCCGGGCGTACCGGGCGAGTTGTGCCTGGGCGGCGCGGGACTGGCCCGTGGTTACCTGGGCCGTCCTGGGCTGACCGCCGAACGCTTCGTGCCCCAGCCCGATGGCAACGGCGAGCGGCTGTACCGCAGTGGCGACCGTGCCCGCTGGCTGTTGCCGCTGCAAGCCTTGGAATACCTCGGCCGCCTCGATCAACAGGTCAAGGTGCGAGGATTTCGTGTCGAGCCCCAGGAGGTCCAGGCCTGCCTGTTGGCCGAGCCGGGCGTCGACCAGGCCTTGGTGCTGGTCCACCCCGATGCCGTCGGTGCGCAGCTGGTCGGCTACTACAGCGGTGTCGAACAGTCCGAGGCGCTGCTCGCAGCCTTGGGCGAGCGCCTGCCGACCTACATGGTGCCGGCGCAACTGATTCACCTGGCACAGATGCCCCTGGGGCCGAGCGGCAAGGTTGATCGCAAGGCACTGCCGGCACCGGTCTGGCAGCAACGCGGTCATGTCGAGCCGCAAAGCGCTGTGCAGAAACAGGTGGCGGCGATCTGGCGTGAGGTGCTGAATCTGCCGCGGGTCGGTCTTCTGGATGACTTCTTCGCCCTCGGTGGCCACTCGCTGCTCGCCACCCAGATCGTCTCGCGTACCCGCCAGGCGCTCGACGTCGAGCTGCCGCTCAAGGCCTTGTTCGAGGCCAGCGAACTGGGCGCCTTCTGCGCCGAGATCGAGCGCATTCAGGCCGCCGGCGAGCACAACCGGCAAGGCGTCATCGAGCGGGTCGATCGGCGCCAGGCAGTGCCGCTGTCGTATTCGCAGCAGCGCATGTGGGTGCTGTGGCAGATGGCGCCGGAGAGCCCGGCCTACAACGTCGGCGGTATGGCGCGCCTGGGCGGCGTGTTGCATGTGGATGCCTTCGAGCGGGCCTTGCAGGCCCTGGTCGTGCGCCATGAGACCCTGCGCACGACCTTCCCTGAGATCGACGGCGTGCCATATCAGTGCGTGGCCGAAGACAGCCCGCTGCGTGTGCAGTGGCATGATTTTTCCGCGCTCCAGGGCGAAGATCGCCAGCAGCGCTTGCAGCTACTGGCCGATGAGCAGGCGCACCTGCCGTTCGACCTGGCGCGCGGCCCGTTGCTGCGCGCCTGCCTGGTCAAGACCGGTGAGCGCGAACACTACTTCGTGCTGACCCTGCACCACATTGTCACCGAAGGCTGGGCCATGGACATCTTCGCCCGTGAGCTGGGCGAGCTGTACGAGGCCTTCGTCGATGAGCGCGAGTCGCCCCTGGCGCCGCTGCCGGTGCAGTACCTCGATTACAGCGTCTGGCAGCGCCAGTGGCTCGAAAGCGGAGAAGCAGCCCGCCAACTGGCCTACTGGAAAGCCCGCCTGGGTCACGAGCATCCGGTGCTGGCGCTGCCTTCGGACCGTCCGCGTCCGGCCGTACAGAGCCATCGTGGCGAGCTGTACCGCTTCGACCTCGACCCCGCGCTGGTCGAACGTGTGCATGCCTTCAACAGCCAGCATGGCTTGACCTTGTTCATGACCATGACCGCCACCCTGGCCGCCTTGCTGCACCGCCATAGCGGTCAGCGCGACCTGCGCATCGGCGCGCCGATGGCCAACCGTGTCCGCCCGGAAAGCGAAGGGCTGATTGGCGCCTTCCTCAACACCCAGGTGCTGCGTTGCGAGCTCGATGGGCAAATGACCGGCAGCCAATTGCTCGAACAGGTCCGTCGCACCGTGATCGATGGCCAGTCGCACCAGGACCTGCCATTCGACCAGCTGGTGGAGGCCTTGCAGCCCCCGCGCAGTAGCGCCTACAACCCGTTGTTCCAGGTGATGTGCAATGTCCAGCGCTGGGCCTTCCAGCAAAGCCGCGAACTGGCGGGCATGAGCGTGGATTACCTGGTCAACGACGCCAGTGCGACCAAATTCGACCTTTACCTGGAGGTGACTGACCTGGACGGTCGCCTGGGCTGCTGCCTGACCTACAGCCGTGACCTGTTCGACGAGCCGCGCATTGCCCGCATGGCTGAGCACTGGCAGCAATTGTTGGTCGGCCTGATCGATGCCCCGGGCTCGCGCCTGTGCGAGCTGCCGATGCTCAGCAACGCTGAGCAGCACGCGCTGGTCGGCCAGTTGCAGGGTGAGCAAGGCCTCGAGCTCGACCAGACCCTGCATGGCCTGTTCGCCTTGCAGGCTTCGCGCAGCCCTCAGGCCCGGGCGCTGACCTTCGCCGGCCAGCACCTGACCTACGCTGAACTGGACCAGCAGGCCAACCGCCTGGCCCGCGCCCTGCGTGAACGTGGCGTCGGGCCGCAGGTGCGGGTGGGCCTTGCCCTGGAGCGTTCGCTGGAAATGGTCGTGGGCTTGCTTGCCATCCTCAAGGCCGGCGGTGCCTATGTGCCGCTGGACCCGGAGTATCCCCTCGACCGCTTGCGCTACATGATCGAGGACAGCCGACTCGGCCTGCTGCTCGGGCAGCGTGCTCTGTTCGATGCCATAGGGGGGCTGCCTGAAGGCGTGGCCCAATGGTGCCTGGAAGACGATGCCGCGTCGCTTGCGCATTACAGCGATGCGCCACTGGACAACCTCAACCTGCCGCAGCATCAGGCCTACCTGATCTACACCTCAGGCTCCACCGGCCAACCAAAGGGTGTGGTGGTCAGCCATGGCGAAATCGCCATGCATTGCCAGGCGGTGATCGCGGCCTTCGGCATGCGCAGCGACGACTGCGAGTTGCACTTCTATTCGATCAACTTCGACGCCGCCACTGAGCGCCTGCTGGCGCCGCTGTTGTGCGGCGCTCGGGTGGTGCTGCGTGGCCAGGGCCAGTGGGGTGCCGAAGAGATCTGCCAGCTGGTGCGCGCGCAGCAGGTGAGCATCCTGGGCTTTACCCCCAGTTACGGTAGCCAGTTGGCCCAGTACCTGCTCGGGCAGCACGAGCAGTTGCCGGTGCGCCTGGTGATCACCGGGGGCGAAGCATTGACCGGGGAGCATCTGCAGCGAATCCGCCAGGCATTCCTGCCACAGCAGTTCTTCAACGCCTACGGGCCGACTGAAACCGTGGTCATGCCGCTGGCCTGCCTTGCGCCGCAGCAGTTGCCGGCGGATGCGGGCAGCGTGCCGATCGGCCGGGTGATCGGGGCGCGCACGGCTTACGTTCTGGATGATGACCTGGCGTTACTGCCTCAGGGCGGCATCGGTGAGCTGTACATTGGGGGCGCCGGTCTTGCCCAGGGGTATCACGATCGTCCGGGGCTGTCGGCTGAGCGCTTCATCGCCGACCCGTTCAGTCAGGAGGGCGGTCGTCTGTACCGCACAGGGGATTTGGTACGCCTGCGCGCCGATGGTCTGGTCGAGTATGTGGGGCGTGCCGATCAGCAGGTGAAAATCCGTGGTTTCCGTATCGAACTGGGCGAGATCGAAAGCCAGCTGCAGGCCCATGCCGCTGTCGATGAAGCCGTGGTCGTCGCCCTGGACCTGCCGGGGGGCAAGCAATTGGTGGGCTATCTGGTCTGCCCACAGGCCAGTGCTGACGCCGACACCCAGGCGGCCCTGCGCGAGGCGGTCAAGGCCCATGCCCGGCAGCACCTGCCGGATTACATGGTGCCTGCGCACCTGGTGCTGCTGAGCAGCCTGCCGCTGATGGGCAACGGCAAGCTCGATCGCCGCGCCTTGCCGGCGCCGGACATCGAGCAGGCACGCCAGCACTATCAGGCGCCGGCCAACGAACTGGAGCAGCAACTGGCGCAGGTCTGGCAAGAGGTGCTCAACGTTGCCCGCATCGGTGTGCAGGACAACTTCTTCGAATTGGGGGGCGACTCGATTTTGTCGATTCAGGTGGTCAGTCGCGCCCGCCAGCTGGGCTTGCAGTTCACCCCGCGCGATCTGTTCCAACACCAGACTGTCCAGGCGCTCGCCGCCGTGGTCAGCCGTAGCGAGGCGCAAAGCGGCATCGAGCAGGGCGCTCGGCAGGGCAGCAGCGCCCTGACGCCAATCCAGCGATGGTTCTTCGACAGCGAGATCGTTCACCCTCAACACTGGAATCAGGCCGTGCTGCTGGAGGTCCGTCAGCCGTTGCAGACTCAGGCGCTGGAGCATGCCCTGGCGGCGCTGGTGGCGCATCACGACAGCCTGCGCCTGCGCTTTACCCAGGCCAACGGGCATTGGCAGGCCGAGTACGTCCAATCGCCGGGTCAGCAATTACTGTGGGTCGCCACCGTGGCGGATTTCGAGAATTGCCAGGCGCTGTACACCGATGTACAGCGCAGCCTGGACCTTGCCGAAGGCCCATTGCTGCGTGCGCTGCTGGTGACCGACGGGCAGGGCGCCCAGCGCTTGCTGCTGGCGATCCATCACCTGGTGGTGGACGGTGTGTCCTGGCGCGTGTTGCTCGAGGACCTGCAGGCGCTCTACCGCGGCCAGCCACTGGCGGCCAAGACCCACGCCATGGCTGACTGGGCCGCGCGCCTGGTCAGCTATGCCGGCAGCGACTCGCTGCGTGACGAGCTTGGCTGGTGGCAGGATCAGCTCGGTACTGCCCATCGCGAACTGCCCTGCGATCATCCCCAGGGCGGCAACCTGCACCGCCATGCCCGTACCTTGGCCATCGGCCTGGACGAGGAGCAGACCCGCCAGTTGCTGCAACAGGCACCTGCGGCCTACCGGACCCAGGTCAATGACTTGCTGCTCACCGCCCTGGCGCGCACCCTGTGCCGCTGGAGCGGTGACAGCCAGGTACTGGTGCAACTGGAAGGCCATGGTCGTGACGGCCTGTTCGAGGACATGGACCTGACCCGCAGCGTCGGCTGGTTCACCAATGCCTATCCGCTGTGCCTGACGCCGCAACTGGGCGACACCGAACAGGACGTCGCCGCGGCCATCAAAGGCATCAAGGAACAACTGCGCCAGGTGCCGCACAAGGGGCTGGGATATGGTGTGCTGCGCTACCTGGCCGACACCACCGGGCGCGAAGCCATGGCCGCCTTGCCCCAGGCGCGCATCACCTTCAATTACCTGGGTCAATTCGACCAGCAGTTCGACAGTGCCGAGCTGTTCCAGCCGCTGGATGCGCCGGCAGGCCTGGCCCATGACCTGGATGCGCCGCTGCCCAATTGGCTCAGCGTCGATGGCCAGGTGTATGGCGGTGCCCTGCAACTGCGTTGGACCTTCAGCACCGAGCGCTATGACGAGGCGACCATCGCCGCGTTGGCCGAGGCCTATCGCCAGGAGCTGCTGGCCCTGGTCGGCCATTGCCTGGCCGACGGCACCGGCAGTTTCACGCCTTCGGATTTCCCGCTGGCTCGCCTGACCCAGGCGCAGATCGACGCCTTGCCGGTTCCGGCAGCGCAGATCGAGGATGTCTACCCGCTCACGCCCATGCAGGAAGGCCTGCTGCTGCACACCTTGCTGGAACCGGGCACAGGCATCTATTACATGCAAGACCGCTACCGCATCCACAGCGCCCTGGATCACGAGCGCTTCGCCCAGGCCTGGCAGGCCGTGGTGGCGCGCCACGAGGCCCTGCGAGCATCGTTCAGCTGGAACGCCGGCGAAGCGATGCTGCAGATCATCCACAAACCAGGCAAGACGCCGCTGGACTACCAAGACTGGCGCGGTCTTGACGACGCGGCCCAGGAGGCGCGCCTGCAAGCGCTGCACAAGCAGGAGCGCGAAGCCGGCTTCGACCTGCTGCGCGAGGCTCCTTTCCACCTGCGGCTGGTACGGGTTGCTGACGACCGCTACTGGTTCATGATGAGCAACCACCACATCCTCATCGATGCCTGGTGCCGTTCGTTGCTGATGAACGATTTCTTCGCGCTCTACCAGGCCCTGGGCGAGGGGCGCGCCGCTCAGTTGCCGGTGCCGCCGCGCTACCGCGACTACATCGGCTGGCTGCAACGCCAGGACCTGGGTGAGGCGCGCCAGTGGTGGCAGCGCAACCTGGCAGGCTTCGAGCGCGCCACGGCCATCCCTAGCGACCGGCCGCTGCGCCATGACCATGCGGGCAACGGCATGATCGTCGGCGACTGCTACACCCGCCTGGACGTGCGCGACGGCGTGCGACTGCGCGAGCTGGCCCAGGCCCATCAGTTGACCATCAACACCTTCGCCCAGGCGGCCTGGGCGCTGGTGCTGGCCCGCTACAGCGGCGAGCGCGACGTGGTCTTCGGCGTCACCGTGGCCGGCCGCCCGGTCAGCCTGCCGCAGATGCAGCGCACTGTCGGCCTGTTCATCAACAGTATTGCCCTGCGTGTGCGACTGCCCGAGCCGGGCCAGCGTCAGCGCGTGGGGCAATGGTTGCAAAGCCTGCTTGAGCGCAATATGGAACTGCGCGAGTACGAGTACCTGCCGCTGGTAGCGATCCAGGAGTGCAGCGAACTGCCCAAGGGCCAGCCACTGTTCGACAGCCTGTTCGTGTTCGAGAACGCCCCGGTGGAAACCGCCGTGCTGGACCATGCCCAGCAATTGAACGCCAGCTCCGATTCGGGCCGTACCCACACCAACTTCCCGCTCACGGCGGTGTGCTACCCGGGCGACGACTTGGGCCTGCACCTGTCGTTCGACCAGCGTTACTTCGACTTCGCCACCGTCGAGCGCTTGTTGGCCGAGTTCAAGCGCCTGCTGCTGGCGCTTGTAGACGGCTTTGACGGTGATGTGGCCGAACTGCCGTTGCTTGGCGAAGCCGAGCAACGCTTCCTGCTGGAAGACTGCAACCGCACCGAACACGCCTATGCGCTGGAGCAGAGCTATGTCGAGCTGTTCGAGGCGCGGGTCGCCGCGCACCCTGAGCGCACGGTCGCTCGCTGCCTGGACGCGTCCTGCGATTACGCCGGGCTGAACCTTGTGGCCAACCGCCTGGGCCATGCCTTGATCGCCGCGGGCGTGGCCGTCGATCAGCCGGTGGCGCTGCTCGCCGAGCGTGGTCTTCCGCTGCTGGGCATGGTCGTCGGTTGCTTCAAGGCCGGCGGTGGTTATCTGCCGCTGGACCCGGGCCTGCCGCCTGCGCGCCTGCAGCGCATCGTCGAACTCAGCCGTACGCCGGTGCTGGTGTGCACGGCGGCGTGCGCCGAGCAGGCGCGTCAGTTGCTCGATGAGATCTCCGGGGTCGCCAGGCCGACGTTGCTGGTATGGGAGCAGGTGCAAGCCAGTGCCATGGCCAGTCACAACCCAGGCATCTACAGCGCGCCCAACAACCTGGCCTACGTGATCTATACCTCCGGCTCCACCGGCCTGCCCAAGGGGGTGATGGTCGAGCAACGCGGCATGCTCAACAACCAGTTGAGCAAGGTGCCGTACCTGGAGTTGGACGAGCACGACGTGATCGCCCAGACCGCGTCCCAGAGCTTCGATATTTCGGTGTGGCAGTTCCTCGCAGCGCCCTTGTTCGGCGCCCGGGTGCAGATCGTGCCGAACGCCATCGCCCACGACCCACAAGGCCTGCTGGCGCACGTGCAGGCCACTGGCATCACGGTGCTCGAGAGTGTGCCTTCGCTGATCCAGGGCATGCTCGCCAGCGAGCAGCGGGCACTCGAGGGCCTGCGCTGGATGCTGCCAACCGGTGAGGCCATGCCTCCGGAGCTGGCCGCCCAATGGTTGCAACGCTATCCGCACATCGGGCTGGTCAACGCCTATGGCCCGGCGGAGTGCTCGGACGATGTGGCGTTCTTCCGGGTCGATGCTGCATCTACCCGCGGCAGCTACCTGCCGATTGGCACGCCGACCGATAACAACCGACTGTACTTGCTCGACGAGACCGAGGCGCTGGTGCCCTTGGGAGCGGTGGGCGAGTTGTGTGTGGCCGGTACCGGCGTGGGGCGTGGCTATGTGGGGGACCCGCTGCGCACGGCGCTGGCTTTCATCCCTCACCCCTACGGTGCCCCAGGCGAGCGTCTGTACCGCACGGGCGACTTGGCACGGCGCCGGGTCGATGGTGTGCTCGAGTACGTGGGCCGGATCGACCACCAGGTGAAGATCCGCGGCTACCGCATCGAGCTGGGTGAGATCGAAGCCCGTCTGCATGAGCAGGTCGAGATTCGCGATGCGGCGGTGGGCGTACAGGAAGGCATCAACGGCAAGCACTTGGTCGGCTATCTGGTGGCGCATCAGGGCGTGGCGGCCGATGCCGTGCTGTTGGAGCAGCTCAAGTCGCGTCTGCGCGCCGAGTTGCCGGAATACATGGTGCCGCTGCACTGGGCCTGGCTGGCGAACCTGCCCCACAACGCCAACGGCAAGCTCGACCGCAAGGCCCTGCCTGCGATCGACATCGGCGCGCAGCACAGCCAGGACTACCTGGCGCCCCGCGACGAGCTGGAGCACAAGCTAGCGGGGATCTGGGCCGATGTGCTCAAGGTCGAGCGCGTGGGGGTGCACGACAACTTCTTCGAGTTGGGCGGGCATTCATTGTTGGCAACCCAGATCGCCTCGCGTGTGCAACAACAGTTGCAACTGAATGTGCCGCTGCGGGCGATGTTCGAGTGCAACACGGTGGAGGCATTGGCCGAATACGTGCGAGCGCTGGAGGGCAGCGCGCTGGATGAGGGCAAGGTCGACCGGCTCAGTGACCTGATGGCGGAGTTGGAGGCGCTTTGAGGTGTAGGGGCCGCGTTGCGCCCCTTCGCGGGAAGCCCGCTCTGGCAGACACTGCGGTGTTCTCACAACCACGGTGCCTGCGGGGGCGGTTTTACCCGCGCATCAGGGGGCTGGGCAGGCTACTGTTCAGCGCTTGCCCAGAATCTGCCCGAGCATCTCGGGCCGCGGCGCGCCTTGCTGGCTCTGTAACTGGCCTTTGTCATTCTGGTAGAAGATCGCCGGGGTCGCTGCCAAGCCCATCTCTTCCATCAAGGCCATGTTGGCCTCCAGCTTTTGACGCACCGCCTCGGGGATGGTCTCCAGCGGCTTGAGGGTGCTCGCCTTGCCGGCTTTCTCATGCTGTTGCAGCGCTTTGGCCGGGTCCTTGGCAGCCAACAGCGCCGCTGACTTGCCCGGGCTGTCCTCGCGGATGATGCCGACCATGATGTGGCGCAGTTGCACCTTGCCCGATTCCACCCAAGGCCGCGCCTGCTCCCAGAACATGTTGCAGTACGGGCAGTTGGGATCGCTGAACAGGTACACCTTGCGCGGTGCGTCGTCCCTGCCGTCGGCGATCCAGGCGGATTTTTCCATCTTCGCCCAGATCGCTTTGCTCATCGGGGCATACACGAGTTTTTCCAGCGGCTCGGCGCTGAGGTCCTTGCCTTGTTCGTCGAACAGGCTGCCCACCAGCACGTGCTTGCCATCGGGGGTGAGGTACAGGGCGATGCCGTTGTTCTGGTAGGCAGCGGCATAGCCTTTGAGGCCATTGGGCGCATCGAAGGTGCCTTTGATTTCGGCGCCCTTGGCTTGCAGTTGCTCGATGGCCTTGGGCAACTCTTCAGCCTGCAATGCGGGGGCCGTGAAAGCCATGAGGGCAAGGGGCAGGAGGGCATTCAATCGCATGTCAATTTCCTTGTGCGGCGGAGGCGGGCAGGTTGGCCTGCTCGAAAGGTTCCAGGGCGCGGTGCAGACTGGCCCGGGACAACTCGCCCAGGTGACTGCCGATCAAGCGCCCTTCGGCGGTGTAGAACAAGGTGGTGGGCAGGGCCATGGAGCCCACCTGCTGGGCCAGCTGACCGCTACCGTCGAACAGCACGTGGGTCAGGCTCAAGCCGGTGGTGGCCAGGAAGGTGCTGACGTTCTCCGGCGTCTCGCCTTGGTTCACGAACAGGAACGTCACGTGCGGGTACTCGTCCTGGGCCTGTTGCAGCACAGGCATTTCCCGACGGCACGGTGGGCACCAGGTGGCCCAGAGGTTGATCACCAGCGGCTTGCCTCGGTAATCGTGCAGTGCCACCGATTGGCCGCCGGCATTGCGCAGGCTCAATGTCGGCAACTCGGTGCCTTTGCTGTAGAGATGGCTGCCTAGGCTGGCAAGGATCCAGAACACCGCACCGCTCAGCAGCGCCCAGCCCAGTGGCCGACGCAGGCCCGGATGTCGCCGGCCCTGCCACAGCGCGCCGATGACGATGCCGATCAGGCCGGCCCACAGCAGGAAACCGCCGTCGCGAATGTCGATCGCCTGCAGCGGATCGTCGCGGAACATCGGCCAGTACGCCAGGACGAAACCTGCGCGGGCACACAGCAGCCCCAGCAGGAACAGGTTGAACAGCGCCGACTCGGGGCTTTCACCGCCGCGCCGGGCCACCCACCAGCCCACGACACTGGCCACGGCCAGGGCCGCGAGCAGTAGCAGGTGGTTGAGGGCCATGGTCAGTGGCCCCAGGGTCACAGTCAGCATCAGCCTTGGCTCCTGGTCTGTGCCCAGTGTTGCTTGAAGGCTGCGGCATCCACTTCACCGGTGATGCGCCGGGCTCGGCGCTCGTCGCCTTCCGGACCGATCCAGATCAGGCTGGGCGGGCCTGGCACCTGGTAGCGTTGCAGCAACTCGCGGCTGGCGGGCGTGTCGGCGGTGACGTCCAGGCGCACCAGGTGCACGCTGGCGAGGTCGGCAAGCACATCGGGCCGGGCGAATACCTGTTTCTCCATCACCTTGCACGACACGCACCAGTCGGCATAGTAGTCCAGCATGACCCACTGGCCACGCGCCTTGGCAGCGTCCAGTTCGCGTTGCAGATCCTGGGGCTGGCTGACAGTGACGAAGGCGTCCTCGGCCTTGGCCGCGCTTTGCACGCCGCTGCCGGCAAAGGGCTGCAAGGGTTGCCACAGATCGTCGCCGCCAGCGGCCGCGCCGACCAGCAACAGCCCGCCCCAGAGCGCACCCAGCAAGGGGATCGCGCGCAGGGCCGGCAAACGGTGCAGGGCCGGCCAGGCGGCCCAGGCCAGGGCGATCAACCAGGCGCCACCCAGGGCCAGCAGCAACGGGGCCGGCAGCAGGCTGCGCAAGGTGTACAGGGCCATGGCCAGGAAGACGAAACCGAACAGCCCCTTGACCAGGTTCATCCAGGCGCCGGGGCGGGGCAGGTAGCGGTTACCGAGGGTGACCAGCAACAGCAGAGGGACGCCCATGCCCAGCCCGAGGCTGAACAGCACCAACGCCCCTTGCAGCACGTCGCCGCTCTGGGCGATGTACAGCAATGCGCCGGCCAGCGGTGCGGTCATGCAGGGCCCCATGAGCAGACCGGAGAGCGCGCCGAGCAGGGCTGCGCCATACACATTGCCACCACGGGTGCCTTGGCCGGCCCGGTCCAGGCGATCGCGCAGGGCGGCAGGCAGTTGCAGTTCGAAGGCGCCGAACATCGGCAGGGCGAGCATCACGAACAACGCTGCCAGGCTGCCCAGCAACCAGGGTTGTTGCAGCCAGGCCTGCAGGCTGGCGCCGAGCAGGGCGGCCACCACGCCGAGGCCGGCATAGACCAGCGCCATGCTCAGTACATAGACCCCCGCCAGCAGCCAGCCACGGCGGGCGCTGGCGCCATTGCCCAGGACCAGCCCGGCGAGGATCGGCAGCATCGGCAGCGAACAGGGCGTGAAGGCCAGCAGCAGGCCAAGGCCGAAGAACGCCAGCAGGCTCCACGCCAGGCTGGCCTGTTGCAGGTCGCTGGCCAGGGCCTGGTCAGTGGCTTGATCCGAAGCCGGCACCGCCTGGCCACCCAGGTCGATGGCGGTGGTTTGAGGCGGGTAGCACAAGCCTGCATCGGCGCAGCCTTGCCAGCCCAGGCGCAATTGGCCCTGGGCAGTGGCGGGTATCAGCAATTGGAGTTGGTGGCGGTAGACCGCGCTGTCACCGAAGAACTCATCATGGTGGTTTTCGGCGGGAGGGAGCTGTGGCTGTTGTTCAGGCGCGAGGCCGTCGAACTTCAGACGCTTTTGGTAGAGGTAATAGCCGTCCTTGATCTGGAAGTTCAGGCGCATCTGGCCGTCGGCCTGGCGGTCATGGGTCAGGACGAAAGCCTGGTTGACCGGCAGGAAGTCGGGCTTGGTCTCGAACGGGTTGGCCTGCAGCGGGCCGGCCAGCAGAAATGTCAGGAAGAGCAGGAGAACGCGCATGTCTTCGCCTTGGCAGTACTGTGAATCTGGCCATGCTGGCCTTGGCTGATTAACCCAAAGTTAACCGGTGTCGTTTTGCTGCCATCCTGCAAGTGCCGCCCGAGGTTCGATTGGCAATGGGCGGGTACAGCCGTCTCGTTAATCATTCATAATCGGTTCTTAATCCGCCAAGCGTGCAATACAAGCTTCCCCATCGGAGACCCCTCATGCACGTACTGCTTTGCGAGGACGACGACCTGATCGCCAGCGGCATCTGCGCCGGCCTCGCCGCCCAAGGCTTGACCGTGGACAGGGTGGCCACCGCTTCGGCCGCGCAGGCCTTGCTTCAGGCTGCGCAGTTCGATGTGATGATCCTCGATCTGGGCCTGCCCGACGAAGATGGCCTCAAACTGCTGCGCCGCCTGCGCCAACAAGGCGTGGCCCTGCCCGTGCTGGTGCTCACCGCCCGCGATGCGGTCACCGACCGGGTCGATGGCCTGCAGGCCGGGGCCGACGACTACCTGCTCAAACCCTTCGACCTGCGCGAACTGGCGGCCCGTCTGCACACTCTGTTGCGGCGCGTAGCGGGTCGTGCGGTGAATGTCATCGAGCATGGCCCCCTACGTTACGACCCCAGCAGTTGCGAGGCCACCCTGGCCGGCCGGGCGGTGGACCTGTCCCGCCGCGAGCAGGCGCTGCTGCAGGCCTTGCTGCAAAATCCCGGACGGGTGCTCTCCAGCGAGCAGCTCAAGGACTGCGTCTATGGCTTCAGCGACGAGGTCGAAAGCAATGCCTTGAACGTCCATATCCATCACCTGCGCCGCAAGCTCGGCAACAGCATCGTCGAGACCGTGCGCGGCCTGGGTTATCGCCTAGGCCCGGCGCAGGCTCCGCAGGAGCCAGCACCATGAGCCTGCGCGCGCGCCTGACGCTGATCCTTGGCAGCGCCTTCGTGATCATCTGGGCATTGGCCGCCGCCTGGATGCTGCGCGACCTGCGCCAACAGATGATGTTTTCCCTCGACCAACGGCTGGTCGCATCGGCGCGTATGGTCGCCGGGCTGATCGAACAACTGCCGCAGCCGCTGGCGGCCAAGGGCGAGGATGCGCATTTCTCCGCCGACCAGCTCAGCGTGCCGGATGGCATGGCCTGCCAGGTCAGCTCCCTGCGCGGCGAGATCCTGGCCAGCAACCACAAGCACGACGGTGCCATGGACGATCAGCGCAGTGGCTTCCGTGACCAGACCATCGACGGTGCGCTGTGGCGCACTTTCACCTACAACCATGGCGATGTGCGCATCACCACCGCCGACCGTCACCAGGAACGCGAGGCGCTCAATCGCTCGATCTTGCTGGCAGCCTCAGCGCCGGTATTGATGGCCCTGCTTGGCAGCCTAGGGTTGTTGTGGATCGGCGTCGGCAAAGGGCTGGAGCCGCTCAACCGCATGCGCGATGCGCTGCGCAGACGCCGCGCCGACAGCGTCGAGCCGCTGCAGGTGGCGGGCATGCCCAGTGAGCTGCAGCCATTGCTCGAGACCCAGAATCAACTGTTCTTGCGCATCGCCCAGACCATCGAGCGCGAACGGCGCCTGACCGACGATGCCGCCCATGAGCTGCGTAGCCCGCTGACGGCGATCAAGACCCACCTGCAGGTCGCGCGCATGACTGACGGCGCGGTCCGCGAGCAGGCCCTTGAGCATGCCGAGCAAGGCACTGACCGCATGCACCGGACTCTCGAACAACTGCTGATGCTGGCCCGGGTTGAGGGCAGCCTGTCGTTCGACGACGGCGTGCAGTGCAGCGCCGAGCAGGTGGCACGCCAGGCGGTGCAAGACGCCGGCGGCGGCGACAACCGCCGCATCGTGGTACGCCTGCCGGAGGAGGCCAGCCGGATCTACCTGGGCATGCCCGCGCCGCTGGCGGTGGCGGCGTTGCGCAACCTGCTGGACAACGCGCTGCGCCACGGCGGCGAAAACGCGGTGGAACTGGAGGTGCAGATGGCCGACGGGCAGGTGGGTTTCATGGTTCGGGACCACGGGCCGGGGATCGCCGAAGAGGACATCGAGCACCTGACCGAACGCTTCTGGCGTCATGACCAGAGCGGTGGCTGCGGGTTGGGGCTGGCGATTGTCCAGGCCATCGTGCAGCGCTGCGCCGGCAGCCTGCGCTTCGAAAGCCACAACGATGGGCTGCGGGTGTGGCTGCAGGTGCCGGCGCGCCAGGAGGCTTGATCCTCGATGTGGCGCAAACCTCATGACGGTTAAACCCGTTCCCATTCGGCCCACCTGGGCTCTGCGGGAGCGGGTTTACCCACGAAGAGTGCGCCTGCGGAAAAACCTGCCTGACAGCTAAATCCTTGCCTCGCTGAAGCGTTTTCCAAGCGATAACCACCCGACACCCATCCGCTTACCGGGGCGTGGCGGGGCTCATTCGCTTGTTCGCGAGGATTTTTCCGATGTCGATCGCTTCCAGCCTTGCCCAGGTCCTGCCGAGCAGCGCGCCACAGACGCTGTACGAGTTCGAGGATTCCCCCCTGCTGTTGCGCCAGCAGCAACAGGAGTCCAACGCCCGCAGTTACCCGCGGCGTATTCCCTTGGCACTCAAGCGTGCCCGTGGCATCCATGTCGAGGACGTCGAAGGCCGTCAGTTCATCGATTGTCTGGCAGGTGCCGGCACCCTGGCCCTGGGCCACAACCACCCGGTGGTGATCGAGGCCATCCAGCGCGTGCTGGCCGAAGAGCTGCCCCTGCACACCCTGGACTTGACCACGCCGGTCAAGGACCGCTTCGTCCAGGACCTGTTCGGCATCCTGCCCGAAGCCTTGCGCCGGGAGGCAAAGGTCCAGTTCTGTGGACCGACCGGCACCGATGCGGTAGAGGCGGCGCTGAAACTGGTACGCACCGCCACGGGACGCAGCACGGTGCTGGCCTTTCAGGGGGCCTACCATGGCATGTCCCAGGGGGCGTTGAGCCTGATGGGCAGCCTGGGGCCGAAACAGCCGCTGGGTGCGCTGCTGGCCAATGGCGTGCAGTTCCTGCCGTATCCCTATGACTATCGATGCCCCTTCGGCCTGGGTGGCGAGGCGGGCGTGCGTGCCAACCTGCATTACCTGGAGAACCTGCTGTGCGATCCGGAAGCCGGTGTCGCGTTGCCGGCGGCGGTGATCGTCGAAGTGGTGCAGGGCGAAGGCGGAGTGATCCCTGCGGATATCCAGTGGTTGCGTGGCCTGCGCCGTATCACCGAGCAGGCCGGCGTCGCGTTGATCGTCGACGAGATTCAAAGTGGCTTTGCCCGCACCGGGCGCATGTTCGCCTTCGAGCACGCCGGCATCGTGCCGGACGTGGTCACCCTGTCCAAGGCCATCGGCGGCAGCCTGCCCCTGGCGGTGGTGGTCTATCGCGACTGGCTGGACACCTGGAAGCCTGGAGCCCATGCCGGTACCTTCCGCGGTAACCAAATGGCCATGGCGGCAGGTTCCGCGGTGATGGGCTACTTGGTCGAGCATCGCCTGGCCGAGCACGCCGAGGCCATGGGCCAACGCTTGCGTGGCCACTTGCTGCGTGTGCAGCAGGATTATCCGCAGCTTGGAGATGTTCGGGGGCGTGGGCTGATGCTTGGGGTCGAACTGGTGAACCCGGATGGCGCCGTCGATGCGCTGGGCCGGGCTCCGGCCAACGGCACCCTGGCACCGAAAATTCAGCGCGAATGCCTCAGGCGCGGCTTGATCCTGGAGCTCGGCGGGCGCCACGGTGCGGTGGTGCGCTTCCTGCCACCGCTGATCATCAGTGCCGAACAAATCGACGACGTGGCCGACCGCTTTGCTCAGGCCGTGCAGGCAGCGGTGTCCGCCGGTTGAACGAACGGAACCTGCCAAGGCTCGGGGCTTCTGCCAGCAGTAAATTTCCCGATCCAGGTTACGTCCTAGCTTGGACAGAACCCGCAGTGTGGCTGGAACGGATAGAGGCGCAATGGGCATTTCCCGACGAGGATTCATCGCAGGCCTGGCAGTGGCGGGGGCAACCGGTACGGCTGCCTATCACGCACACAAGGCGCTGACCCACGATCCTGAGGACGACATCGTCACGCCAGGGGAGGCCAGCGTCGAGTTGGCCGACTACGCAGGACAAGTACTGGCCGATCACCTGCGTGGCATCTGGGACCTGCGCTTCGAAGGCACAGAAGCGGGCCTTGAAGGGTTGCCCGTGGTCGGTGTCGAGCTGTTTCTCGACGTTGCCACCAAGGGGCGCGGCTTGCGCGGCTTTGTCGATACCGGTGAGCGCTTGCGTAGTGACGGGGTGGCCCGCTATCGAGTGTTGGGCGATCTGGTCGAGGCATCGTCTGCGCAGGTGCGTTGGCGCTTGCTGAACCAGCAGGGAGGGGCCAGCTACGAATGCATTGCCAGTCTCGACGAGGTCTGGGGCGATTTCGCCAATGCTGGCACCGGTACCCTGAGCGGACGTCTGCAGCGGTTGGACCGACCGCTCATGCTGCCGGTGGCCGACAGCCGCTTCGTCGCGGTCAAGCGGCGCTTCCCCGAAGCCCGCGAGCGCATCGGCTATACGCCACAGATGCACGCCTGGGTGCTCAGTGCCGAGCATCGGTTGTTCCACCAGCTTTGGCATGCCACCCGGGACAAATGGCACGACCTGTCCGAACAGCAGCGCGGCGCCCTGCGTGGCCTGGGCTGGCAGCCAGGCCCACGGGAGCGTGAGCGCGATGCCCGCGGCCCGCGCAAGCACCGCAATGGCTCGGGGATCGATTTTCTGTTCATGCACAGGCATATGCTGCAGACCGCTCGTCAGCTGCAGGACTTACCATCCTGGACGCACTTCCCATTGCCTGCGCCAAATGTCGAGCTCGACCGGGCAGGCTTTGCCCGCTATCACGAGAATCACGATGGTTGCTGTGTGCCACCGAGCTGGCAGGCGCCGGATGATGAGCCCTATGGGCAGTGGGTGTCGGCGATCAAGGCCAGCGAGACGTTTTGCAGTAACTTCCAGGTCTGGGAGTCGCAATACCAGGACCCTCGGTACCTCGCGAAGCTGAGCCTGGGCGCGCTGGGATCGGAGATGGAGATGACCCTGCATGACTGGCTGCACATGTGCTGGGCTTCGGTGCCGCGTGATCCGCTCAATGGTGCGCCGGTGCCTTTCGCCCGCGATCCGGCTGACTTCGCCCTGCGTTGGTTCGGGCCGGAGAACGACTTTCTCGGTGACCCGTTCTCTTCCCATGTGAACCCTGTGTTCTGGGGCTTCCATGGTTGGATCGACGACCGGATCGAGGACTGGTACCGCGCCCAGGAGCGCTACCACCCAGGCCAGGTGCGGCGTATGCAGGTCAACGGTGTGGACTGGTTCGCGCCAGGGCGCTGGGTAGAGGTCGATGACCCCTGGCTGGGGCCGGACACCCATGGTTGCAGCACGGTTCCTGGCACGCGTCCCGGCAAGTCGGTGGAGATGGATGTCGAGATCATGAAACTGGCGCTGCGCATCACCTTTGGCGAGGATGATGCGATCGGCGACCTGGTGCGGCGGGTGCCTCGCCGGCCCTGGTATGCGCGGCATCTTTCGCTGAAGAACATCGTGTCCTGATCGATGTCCAGGGGCCGCATTGCGGCCCCGATGCCCTTCAGCGCGAAGGCACCTGCCAGCCACCCCCCAACGCTTTGTACAACGCCACGCTGCCCTGTAGCCGGGCCAGGCGCAATTGCGCCTGCTGGTCCTGCGCGTCATATAGGGTGCGCTGGGTCTGCAGCACGCTGAGCAGGGTCTCTGCGCCGGCGGCATAGCGTTGCTGGGCAAGATCGAAGGCGATGCGCGCCTGGCGCACTTCCTCGTCCTGCCACTGGCGCTGGTGGTCCACACCCTGGATGGCATTGAGCGCCTTCTCCACGTCGGCAAAGCTCGCCAGAATGCTCGTCCGGTAGTTTTCCAGCAGTTCTTGCTGCTCGGCAGTGGCCAGGTCGCGGGCGGCACGCAGGCGGCCGTTGTTGAAGACCGGCGCGATCAGCCCGCTGGTGAGGGTGTAATAGGGGCTGTCCAGGATCTGGGCGAAGGTGCGCGCGCCGCTGCCCAGGTCGGCGCCCAAAGTCAGCTTGGGCAACAGCGCGGCCCGGGCGACCTGAACGTTGGCGCTGGCTGCCGCCAGGCGTGCCTCGGCAGCGGCGATATCGGGGCGGCGGCCGAGCAGATCGCTGGGGACGCCGCTGCCGATGCGCGGCCATTGCAAGGCGCCGATCGTGCCACGGTTGGCGGGCACGTGCTGGACCGGCTCGCCCAGCAGAGTGGCCAAGGTGACGCGGCTGTCTTGCCATCGCTGCTCAAGCAGCGGCACCTGGCGTTCCTGGGCGGCCACCAGGCTGCGTTGCTGGGCCAACTCCAGGCGTGTGGCCGAACCTGAGCGTTCCCGCGCTTGTACGAGCGCCAGCACGTCACGCGCATTGTCCAGGTTCAGACGGGCAATACGCAGTTGTTCCTCCAGTGCCAAGCCTTGCAGGTAACTGTCGGCCACCGCGCAGGTCAGCGTCAGCTCGACCGTCTGGCGGTCGAAGCGACTGGCGTCCAGGCCATGCAAGGCGCTGTCGCGTGCAGCGCGCAG
Organism: Pseudomonas guariconensis; assembly: GCF_040822035.1. Lineage (NCBI taxonomy): Bacteria > Pseudomonadati > Pseudomonadota > Gammaproteobacteria > Pseudomonadales > Pseudomonadaceae > Pseudomonas > Pseudomonas guariconensis. Next base: position 1,784,667 of record NZ_CP162012.1, read on the forward strand.
GCCTCCCCAGAAATCGATCTCGTAGCTGGCGCTCAGGCGGGTGCCGAAGGAGGTGCTGGTACGCTCGCTGCTGCTGGCATCGAGTTGGTCGTTGCCGTCGCCGCGCAACAGGCGCTGGCGGCTGGCATCCAGGCCGAACTGCAGCTCTGGCAACAAAGGTGCGCCGGCGATCACTGCGCGGGCCTGGGCCTGGCGCACCCGTGCGGTGGCGGCGGCGAGGTCATGGCTGTTGCGCAGGGCTCGCTCGATCAATTGGTCCAGCTGGGGGCTGGCGAATGCCTTCCACCAGATGGCATCGGGCAGGGGGCGGGTGGCGTCTTCGCGCTGCGCCTGCCAGGTCGCCGGCGCGGTGATATCGGCCTCTGGACTGGGCGGTGTGCTGCACGCGGCAAGGGCGAGGCTCAGGGTCAACAGGCTGATGCGGCTGGGCAATGTCATGAGTTATACGCTGGTGAGGGCTTTGACCGGATCGAGGCGAGCGGCCTTGCGGGCTGGCATGAAGCCGAACACCACGCCGGTGACGACGGCGCAGGCGAATGCACCGAGCATGGCGGGTAGAGCGAAGGCCACGGCGATGTCGGCCAGCATCAGGCCTGCGCCGATGCACAGGGCCAGTACGATGCCGGTGACCCCGCCGACCATCGACAGCATCACCGCTTCGCTGAGGAATTGACGCAGGATGTCGCGCTGACGGGCCCCAGTGGCCATGCGGATGCCGATCTCACGGGTGCGCTCGCGCACGGTCATGAGCATGATGTTCATCACGCCGATGCCGCCAACCAGCAAGGAGATGGCGGCAATCGCGCCGAGCATCAGCGACAGGCTGTTCTGGGTGCGGGCTTCGGCTTGGATCAAGGCTGCATCGTTGGTCAGTTCGAAATCGCGCTTGCCTTGGTGGCGCTGGCGCAGCAGGTGGTCGATGGCCGCCTCGGTGGCGTGGACCTGGGATGAGTCGAGAGCGGCAATGGCGATGTACTCGGGCTCATAGCGCCCGAACAAGCGGATGGCGGCGGCGGAGTAGGGCACCACGATGCGCTCGTCGCTGTCCTGGTCCCCCGAGCTTGCACCCTTGCCGGCCAGAATGCCCACGACCTGGAACGGCACGTTGCCGATCAACAGGTACTGGCCCAGCGGGTCGCGCCGGTTGCCGAGCATCTTCTCCTTCACTTTCTGCCCGATCACCGCCACGGCAGCACCACTGGCCTCGTCAGACTCACTGAAAAAGGCCCCTTCGACCACTGGCCAGTTGAAGACTTCCGGGAACCAGGTGTTGTTGCCACCGACATAGAACTGCTGGCTGTTGTTGCCGTAGCGCACCATCAGTTCTTCGCCGATCACCGGCATGACGCGTTTGACCTGTGGCAGTTCGGCGATCGCGTCGACATCATCGAGGGTGATGAGGCCTGCAGGTTCGCGCAGTGTCGCCGCTTTGCCGGACAGGTAGAGGATGTTCGAGCCGAACGCGGCCATTTGTGCCATGACCTGGCGCTTGCTGCCTTCGCCGACGGCCAGCATCACCACCACCGAGGCGACGCCGATGACGATGCCGAGCAAGGTCAAGGCAGTGCGGAAGCGGTTGATCCACATGACCCGCCAGGCCGCCTGCAGGGCTTCGAGCAGCTCGCCTTTCCAGGCGCCGCGCAGGGTGGCGCCGCGGTCCAGACGCTGGCGCAGCTCGTCGGCTTGCAGGCCTGGGTACGTAGCGGTTGCAGGTTGCTCGTCGGCTGAGTCGCTGATCATCAGGCCATCACGGATCTCGATGACCCGATGAGCTCGTGCCGCCACTTCGCGGTCGTGGGTGATCAAAATGATCACGTGGCCTTGGTGGGCGAGCTCATCCAGCAGGGCCATGACTTCGGCGCCGCTGTGACTGTCCAGCGCGCCGGTGGGCTCGTCGGCGAGGATGATGTGTCCGCCGTTCATCAGTGCCCGGGCGATCGATACCCGCTGTTGCTGGCCGCCGGAGAGCTGGTGCGGGCGGTTGGTGGTGCGGCTGGCCAGCCCCAGGCGTTCGAGCAGCGCACGAGCTCTGGCGTGGCGTTCGGCGGCGGGCGTTCCGGCATAGATGGCCGGCATCTCGACGTTTTCCTGGGCGGAGCCCGAGGGGATCAGGTGATAGCCCTGGAACACGAAGCCAAAGGCCTCGCGACGCAGCCACGCCAGCTCATCGCTGTCCAGGTCGGCGACGTCCTTGCCGGCGAAGCGATAACTGCCGGCGCTGGGGCGATCAAGGCAGCCGAGAATGTTCATCAGCGTCGACTTGCCTGAGCCCGAGGCACCGACGATGGCGACGAACTCGCCGGGGTGGATGGTCAGGCTGATGCCGCGCAACACCTCGACTTTCGGTGTGTCGATGCCGCCATAGGCCTTGCGGATGTCGGTGAGTTCGATCAGAGGGACAGGCATTCAACCTCCGCTGGCGGCCGGGGCGCCGATAACCAGTTGTTCGCCTTCACTCAGGCCTTCGAGGATCTGCACGCGCAGACGATCGCTCAGGCCCGTTCGCACTTGGCGCTGCTCGATCTTGCCCTCGCGATTGAGCACTTGGGCCAAGTACAGGCCGTCGTCATCGGCGTCCTCCAGAGCGGCCAGGGGGGCTGTGAGCACCTGCTTGGCCTGGCCGGCAACGAAGAACACCTGGGTAGTCATTTCGGCCATCAGGGCGCCATCGGGGTTGTCGACATCCAGCAGCACGGTGTACTGCACCACCTTGTTGCCGGTGGTGCCGGCGCTGGCGCTGGCCGGGCTGCCGCCGCCCTGGCTGGCCTGGTCCAACGGCTTGGGCGGGATCGGCAGGATCTGCCGCACGCGGCTGCTCCAGCGGCGCTTGCCGCCGGCCAGGGTGGTGAAGTAGGCGCTCATGCCGGGCTGGACCTTGCCGATGTCGGCCTCCGATACCTGGGCCCAGACGGTCATCGGCGAGAGTTTGGCGATACGCAGGATCAACGGCGTCTGTTGCTGGGCGTTGAGGGTCTGGCCCTCCCGGGCATCCACAGCGACCACGGTGCCGCTCATGGGGGCATAGATGCGCGTGTAACCCAACTCGGCCTCGTCGCTGCGCAGGCTGGCTTGAGCCTGGCGGATCTGCGCCTGGTACATGTCGATGCGCGCCTGGGTCACTTTGAGTTGGGCTTGGGCTGTTTGCAGGTCTTCCTCGCGGGTGGCGCCTGCGGCGGCTAGATCACGTTGGCGTTGGTACTGTTGCGTCGCCAGCTGGTACTGGGCGCGTTGCTCGGCCAGTTGGGCCTTGAGGTTTTCGATGGAGTAGCGACCGGCATCGAGCTTGGCTTGCTGGGTGGACGGGTCGATCTCGACCAGCAACTGACCCTGGCGCACCACATCGCCCACCTCCACGTGCAACGTGCGGATCTGCCCGGAGGCCTGGGCGCCCACATCGACATAACGCCTGGGCTGCAAGGTGCCCAAGGCCGTGACGCTGCTTTCGATATCGCCTCGCACGACCTGGACGGTGCTAACCGGCAGGGTGCCGAAGGGCAGGGTCTTCCAGGCCAGGATGGCGCCCAGGCCAAGCAGGCCCAGGCCACCGAGCAGGATCCGACGGCGGGTGTGGATTAAGCGTCTCATGCGGGCTTCCGGCCAGGGGTGAAAGTCACACGCGGCCAATCGTGGCACGCAGGGCGGTCTCAGGTAGACGAAGCCACAACGGGGAGATTTAGTCGATTCGAGAAGTGGGGGTGGGTTGTTGCTGAGAATAATTATAATTTGTAATATGTCGCGCTGATATCACTTCGTCCCGTGTTCCGATTGCAAGTGTCGAGCAAGGAAATGCCAGGTACCGTCGTGGAACATTACTATCGTGAGCTGGTGAGTTTCCTTTCCGCGCGCCTGGGCAACCGTCAGGCGGCGGAGGACGTCGCCCACGATGCCTACCTGAGAGTGCTGGAGCGCACTGACGCTCAGCGCATCGAACACCCGCGCGCTTTTTTGTACCGCACTGCGCTGAACCTGGTGGTCGATCGCCACCGACGTCATCAGGTGCGCCAGGCCGAGCCGCTGGAAGTGCTGGACACCGACGAGCGCTGGCACGGGCCTGGGTTGTCCCACAGCATGCAGATGGACCAGCGCCTGGAATTGATGCAGCGCGCCCTTGATGAGCTGAGCAAACCCTGCCGGGACAGCTTCCTGCTGCGCAAACTCGAAGGGCTGTCTCACCCGCAGATCGCCGAGCGCCTGGGGATTTCTCGCAGCCTGGTGGAAAAGCATATTGTCAATGCCATGAAACACTGCCGCGTACGCATGCGCGAGTGGGAATCCTGACGTTGCCGACACATCCCTGAAACACCCGTATCAGCCGCGTTACACCCTTGATGGGAAATGAAAATTCCCCATGCTGGCGACTTGATTTCTCCTGCTTTCCCGACAACTATCAAGGAAAGACCCCGGCCGGGCCCCCGTCGTGGTGGTTGCCTGTACTGGCGCAGTAGGGGCAGGGCATATTCCCTCAACGCCTCGTTGCCCAGGTGCAGACAATGGCAAACAAGACCATGCGCATCCTCATTGCCGACGAGCATCCGTGCCAACGTTTGCAGCTGGAAAAAATGCTCAATGGCCTGGGCTACTACCGCATCGCCCCGGTGGAAAGTTTCGAAGACCTCCAGCGTTTGGTGCAGAGCGCGCTGCAGCCATTCAATCTATTGATCGGCAACATCGAGCTGGCCAGCCACGCCGGCGTCGACCTGGCGCGCTTTTGCCGGGTCAGCACCCAGATCCAGCATGCCTTGCTCTACCATTCTCAGCACCTGAAGGTGCCCGCAGTGCCTCAGGCCCAGCGCCAGGCGGTGAACATCAGCCTGCCGCGCGTACCGGATGACGAGGCGCTGCAATCGTTCATGGCGATCATCGACCTGCCTTTGGTGGTAGGGCAGTTGCCGCTGCCGGCGAGCCTGGCGGGCAAGGGCAATCCGATCCGGCACCGAAACTTCGGCCACACAGTGTTCAGCCGTTCGAGCTGAGTCAGGTGGGGCAAGGGGGTGGCATTTGCTATCCTCTTGCCCTTTGCCGATTTGCGGAACCATGCCATGACTGTCATCGATACCGCCCGTGCACCCCGGTTCAGCCGCGGCGATCACCGGACCCTGGGCCTGGCGGCGTTGGGCGGCGCGTTGGAAATCTACGATTTCATTATCTTCGTGTTCTTCGCCCTGACCCTCAGCCAGCTGTTTTTCCCGCCTGAAATGCCTGAGTGGTTGCGGCTGCTGCAGAGTTTCGGAATTTTCGTCACCGGGTACCTGGCCAGGCCCCTGGGCGGCATCCTGATGGCGCACTTCGCCGACCACCTGGGGCGCAAGCGGGTGTTCAGCCTGAGCATCCTGATGATGGCCCTGCCGTGCCTGCTGATCGGCCTGATGCCGACCTATGCCGATATCGGCTATGCCGCGCCGCTGATCTTGCTGGCGTTGCGTATCCTCCAAGGCGCTGCGGTGGGTGGCGAGGTGCCGAGCGCCTGGACCTTCGTTGCCGAACATGCGCCTGTGGGCCGACGCGGCTATGCCCTGGGCTTTCTGCAAGCCGGACTGACCTTCGGCTACCTGCTGGGCGCCTTGACCGCGACCTTGTTGGCGAAGCTTTACAGTCCGCAGGAGATTCTCGACTACGCCTGGCGTTATCCCTTCCTGTTGGGCGGTGTGTTTGGTGTCGTCGGCGTCTGGTTGCGCCGCTGGTTGAGTGAAACGCCGGTGTTCCTGGCCCTGCGCGAACGCCAGGAACAGCCAGTGGCCTTCCCGCTGCGTAGCGTGCTGGGCACGCATCGTCATGCACTGATTCCGGCGGCCTTGCTGACTTGCGTGCTGACGTCGGCAGTGGTGGTGCTGGTGGTGATCACCCCTACCGTGATGCAGCAGCGCTTCGGCATCGCAGCGGGCCACACCTTCGCCCTGAGCAGCGTGGGAATTGTCTTTCTCAACATGGGTTGCGTGCTGGCCGGCTTGCTGGTCGACCGCATCGGTGCCTGGCGCGCCTTGATGATCTACAGCCTGCTGTTGCCTGTGGGCATCGGAGCGTTGTACGCAAGTCTGGTGGGGCAGTTTGGCTGGACGTGGCTGGCCTATGCCTTGGCAGGGTTGTCCTGCGGTGTGGTAGGGGTGGTGCCATCAGTGATGGTCGGGTTGTTCCCGGCGCAGATCCGAGTGTCGGGTATTTCCTTCACCTACAACATCGCCTATGCCTTATGGGCCAGCACCACGCCGCTGGCGTTGATTGCATTGATGCCATGGAGCCCCTGGGTGTGCGTCGGGTTCTGCCTGATCATGGGGCTTGTCGGTTTCATGACGGCGGCCTACTTCCGCGGTCGTGGAGTGGCGTGCGCGACGTCGTGCTCGGCTACCTCGCCCCTCTGAAGGTGCAGTGCGTGTCCTACGGTGCGCGAGCTAGGGTTCACGCAAGGTAAGGGGAACGGCACTGACTGTCGGTGGTGGAGCCTCTGCGTAGATTGCTCGGTGCTTGATTCAAGCACCCGCATCTACCGGATTTGGAGGCTGCCGATGTATGGCTTTAACGTGAAGTGGCAGACGCGCGAGCAACTGCCGGAAATCCCCCAGGACATGTTGTTCTCCGGTGTGGCGCGCGACACGCCAGAGGCTGATCCCGGTCATGCCCCTGTGATGAGTACGCCCGTCATACGCTGGGGAAACAGCAAAGCCTGCGTCTTTGATGACCGGGTACACCATGAGCAGGCCTGGCTGGTGGTCTATGGGGATGGCCAGCGGCTCACGGGGGGCCGACCTCTGCAAGGGTTCCGGCATATCGCTGATATCCAGGAGGCGGCCAGTGGCGTTGCACTGCGTCTGATCGATGCCAATGGCCATGAGGTGCAAATCTCGCACCTGGAACTTGATTCGCTGGATGGCAAGGACGGCCGCGAGTCCGAAATCGAGGGATTGCCAGTGGGTATCCCTTTTTGCCTGGGCCATGACCATGCTTTGCTGATGGCCGATGAAAAGGGCGTGCGCATTGATTCGGGGCCGGAGACCCTGGCCATGCAATGGATGTTCAAGGACGGAAAACTGAGCAGCGTCGCCACCGGTCAAGTCCTTGGCCTGGGAGTACGTTGTCTGCCGCCCGCCCAAGGGCTTGAAAAATGGCATCTTTCTCCCGAAGGGGTGCTTGCGTTTGGCCCTCAGGCGCAGGCGCTGTGCGCAGACCCGGCGCATGGCGAGGTCTGGCTTCAGCCTCAGGACCCGGGGTTGCCATCTGTGCGTTGGCAGGTGAAACGACCGCGTAACAAGGCGTCGGGCATGCAGGTCGAGAAGCTGGTCCTGCATGTGCAGGTCTGCGACGACTACAGCGCCGGGACTTCGGACAGCGTCTACTTCTCGATCAATGGCAGCCGTCATCAGCAGCTTCTGGCCAGGAATTTCGAACGAGGCTCGGCGCTGGCTGCCGAGGTGGATCTGGCCAGTATGTTCCAAGGGCGCACCATCTTTGCCGACGAACTCGTCAGCGTGGAGCTGTATCAGGTAAGCGGCGACGGCTACGGTCCAGCATGGCGTATGAACGCGCTGGATCTGGTGGTCAATGACCACATGAGCAACCGTGTGCTCGGGTCCGACAGTCCATGGCTGTTGCCAACGTCAGGCGCAAACTGGACGGGTACGATCAATTGGCTGGACTGGCGTGAGGAGGGCGGTCAGACGCCGTTGGACTTTGCCGGGTACACCTATCCGGTCAATTGGGGGCCACTGCTGTCCGATTGGCTGAACTGGCGTTCGTATGAACCGGAAACGCTCACGGGGGTGTGCCAGTTGATTGGCGAGTATCAGGGCAGGCTTCTGGCCTACGATCTCAAAGACAAGAAACCGGTCTATCTTGAGCCCAATACCGCAATCGATTCTTACACGTGGGTCTACACCCCACAGGGAAGCATCATCATCCGGCGTTGGGACAAGACCGCGTCCCGCAGCAGCTATATCCGTCATAGCCAACTCGGCTCCGGCAATCCAGTGGTGTGCGCCGGAGAGCTCACCATCACTCGTGTTGCGACCCACATGGCTGTGCAGGATCTTTTGGGGATGATCAACGACGCGTCCGGGCATTACCTGCCCGATGGCGGCACATGTCTGGCACATGTGCGCGAACGGCTGGCCCAACTTGGGCTGGATACGAGCAGTACGCAGATCCGATACAGGACGCAAACCCCGGCGATGTGATGGCCTGCAACCCAAACGAAAAAGCCCCCAAGGCCTGGCCTTGGGGGCTTTTTTCATGCGGGGCGATGTTACATGTTCGGGTAATTCGGCCCGCCTGCGCCTTCTGGAGTGACCCAGGTGATGTTCTGGGCCGGGTCCTTGATGTCGCAGGTCTTGCAATGCACACAGTTCTGCGCGTTGATCTGGAAGCGCTTGCTCCCGTCTTCCTGGGTAACCACTTCGTACACGCCGGCCGGGCAGTAGCGCTGGGCAGGTTCGTCATACAGCGGCAGGTTGCTGGCGATCGGTACGCTGGCATCGGCCAGTTTCAGGTGGCAGGGCTGTTCCTCTTCATGGTTGGTGCTGGAGAGGAACACCGAACTCAGCTTGTCGAAGCTGAGCTTGCCGTCGGGTTTGGGGTAGTCGATCTTCTGCGAATCGGCTGCCAGCTTGAGGCAGGCGTAGTCCGGCTTGGTGTCGTGCAGGGTGAACGGCAGCTTGCCGCCGAACCAGTTCTGGTCGATGTAGTTGAACGCACCACCGAGCAAGGGGCCGAACTTGTGCAGCGCAGGGCCGAAGTTGCGGCTGGCGAACAGCTCCTCATACAGCCAGCTGGCTTTGAAGGCGCTGACGTAGTTGTCGAGGGTGTCGCCACCTTCGCGACCGGCGAACAGAGCTTCGGCCACGGCGTCGGCGGCGAGCATGCCGGACTTCATGGCGGTGTGGCTGCCTTTGATCTTGGAGAAGTTCAGGGTGCCCAGGTCGCAACCGATCAGTGCGCCGCCGTTGAAGACCATCTTCGGCAGCGAGTTCAGGCCGCCCTTGCAGATGGCGCGGGCACCGTAGCTGATGCGCTTGCCGCCTTCGAGGTACTGGCTCATCACCGGGTGGTGCTTCAGGCGCTGGAACTCATCGAATGGCGACAGGTAGGGGTTGGCATAGGAGAGGTCGACGATCAGGCCGACCACCACCTGATTGTTCTCCAGATGATAAAGGAAGGAGCCGCCGGTGTTCTCGGCGCTCACTACGTCCAGCGGCCAGCCGGCGGTGTGCACCACCAGGCCTTGCTCGTGCTTGGCCGGATCGATTTCCCAGATTTCCTTGAGGCCAATGCCGTAGTGCTGGACGTCGGACTCGCTGTCGAGGTTGAAGCGCTTGATCAACTGTTTGCCGATATGACCACGGCAGCCTTCGGCGAACAACGTGTACTTGGCGCGCAGTTCCATGCCTGGCGTGTACAGGCCGTCTTTAGGGTTGCCTTCGCGGTCGACCCCCAGGTCGCCCGTGATGATTCCGCGGACCACGCCGTTCTCATCGAACAGCGCTTCCTGGGCGGCGAAGCCTGGGTAAATTTCCACGCCCAGGTTCTCGGCTTGTTGGGCCAGCCAGCGGCACAGATTGCCCAGGGAGATAATGTAGTTACCCTGGTTATGCATGGTCTTTGGCACGAACAGGTCAGGGACCTTGGTCGAGCTGCTCGCATCCTTGAGTACATAGATGTCGTCGCGCTTGACTTCGGTGTTCAGCGGAGCACCGAGTTCTTTCCAGTCGGGGAACAGTTCGTTCAGAGCACGTGGCTCGAACACCGCGCCGGAGAGGATGTGGGCACCGACTTCCGAGCCTTTCTCGACCACGCAGACGCTGATCTCGTTACCGGCTTCGGCGGCCTTCTGCTTCAGGCGGCAGGCGGCGGACAGGCCCGCCGGGCCTGCGCCGACGATGACCACGTCGAATTCCATGTATTCGCGTTCCACTGGTTCTCTCCTACTCAAGGCTCATCGCTGTTGCTTGTCTTGTCTTTTTGGGTGATGGAGGGCCATGCACGACTGTGTAAGCTGTAGCTTCGTGGATGACGGACTACACCGCTTTGTCTTGGCCGCGCATTATATCTACACCACTTGGCGGGTCCAATACAAACGTTTGTTTGAATTTGCCGGAGCCCAGTAAAATCACTGGAACGCGGCTGGAGGCTGGCCGATTTGCCGTATTGACCGGATTAGGTGTTACGGTCAAGATACGAGCGGTTTTACGCTCGCCGTAGGCTGACCGCCGGGCGCAGGTGTACCCCTAAAGACCAGGCATGGAGCAGGGTTTTCGGGCCGAATCCGGTTTTGTAGTGGAGTCTACACGCCACGACAGAAAATGACCCGTCGGTTTTGCCGGCGAAGTCGAAACAGGACTGTTCGGTCACAGGAAATTCCCCGCAGCCAGGAACGTTTTTAGAGGTGCCCTTGTACCCACGCGCAATCGCCGGGCATGCCCCAGGCGACATTCTTTTCACCGGAGAGTAACGAGGAATCCATGAAGGTTCTTGTAGCTGTCAAACGAGTGGTCGACTACAACGTCAAGGTTCGCGTCAAGGCGGACAACTCCGGCGTCGACCTTGCAAACGTCAAGATGTCCATGAACCCCTTCTGCGAAATCGCCGTGGAAGAAGCCGTACGCCTGAAGGAAAAGGGCGTTGCGACCGAGATCGTCGCCGTTGCCGTCGGTCCGACCGCTGCTCAGGAGCAGCTGCGTACCGCCCTGGCGCTGGGTGCCGATCGCGCCATCCTGGTCGAGACCGCCGAAGAGCTCAACTCCCTGGCCGTGGCCAAGGCGCTCAAGGCCATTGTCGATAAAGAGCAGCCACAGTTGGTCATCCTTGGCAAGCAAGCCATCGACAGTGACAACAACCAGACCGGCCAGATGCTGGCTGCGCTGACCGGCTACGCCCAAGGCACCTTCGCCTCCAAGGTCGAAGTGGCTGGCGACAAGCTCAACGTCACCCGTGAAATCGATGGCGGCCTGCAGACCGTCGCGCTGAACCTGCCGGCGATCGTCACCACCGACCTGCGTCTGAACGAGCCACGCTATGCGTCGCTGCCGAACATCATGAAAGCCAAGAAGAAGCCGCTGGAGACTGTCACTCCAGACGCGCTGGGCGTCTCCACCGCTTCCACCACCAAGACCCTGAAAGTCGAAGCCCCGGCTGCTCGCAGCGCGGGTATCAAGGTCAAGTCGGTGGCTGAACTGGTCGAGAAACTGAAGAACGAGGCGAAGGTAATCTAAATGACTATCCTGGTTGTCGCTGAACACGAAAACGGTGCCGTTGCCCCGGCTACCCTGAACACTGTTGCCGCTGCCGCCAAGATCGGTGGGGATATCCATGTGCTGGTCGCAGGCCAGAACGTCGGTGGTGTCGCTGAAGCTGCCGCCAAGATCGCTGGCGTTGCCAAGGTACTGGTCGCTGACAATGCCGCCTACGCTCACGCGCTGCCGGAAAACGTAGCGCCGCTGATCGCCGAGTTGGGCAAGGGCTACAGCCACGTGCTGGCTCCGGCCACCACCAATGGCAAGAACATCCTGCCACGCGTCGCCGCGCTGCTGGACGTCGACCAGATCTCCGAGATCATCTCGGTCGAGTCTGCCGACACCTTCAAGCGCCCGATCTATGCCGGTAACGCCATTGCTACCGTGCAGTCCAGCGCTGCGGTCAAGGTCATCACCGTGCGTACCACCGGCTTCGACGCCGTGGCCGCCGAGGGTGGTTCGGCTGCTGTCGAGGCCGTTGGTGCCGTGCACGACGCTGGCAAGTCTGCTTTCGTTGGTGAGGAGCTGGCCAAGTCCGACCGTCCTGAGCTGACCGCTGCCAAGATCGTCGTTTCCGGCGGTCGCGGCATGGGCAACGGTGACAACTTCAAGCATCTGTACGCCCTGGCCGACAAGCTTGGCGCTGCTGTCGGTGCCTCGCGTGCCGCGGTCGACGCAGGCTTCGTGCCCAACGACATGCAGGTCGGCCAGACCGGCAAGATCGTTGCGCCGCAGCTGTACATCGCCGTCGGTATCTCGGGCGCGATCCAGCACCTGGCGGGCATGAAGGACTCCAAGGTGATCGTTGCGATCAACAAGGACGAAGAAGCACCGATCTTCCAGGTCGCCGACTACGGCCTGGTCGCCGACCTGTTCGAGGCGGTTCCAGAGCTGGAAAAGCTGGTCTGATCCGGCGGCTTCACTTATAAAGAAGCCCGGCCCTCCGAAACGAGGGCCGGGCTTTTTTCTGGCTGCAAGGAGTAGGGCATGGAGTTTCGCAAAGCGGGCAGGGTGCTGGCCTGCATGGCGGCGTTGTCGGCGCCATGGACAATGGCAGCAGGCAAGTGCGAACGCCTGGTGGCGACCGGCAGCCCGGATGCTCCGCCGTATTCCTGGCAGGATCCGAAAGATCCTCGGCATCTGATCGGTGCCAATGTCGACCTGCTGCGTCAGGTCGCCGCCGAGCTTGGGGTGTCGGTCGAAGTGCTGCACGCCGGCAAGCGCGACCAGGCGCTGGAGGAGGTGCGCAGCGGGCGTATGGACCTGTTGATCGATACGCCCATGCAGGTCGAACAGTTGACCGCCCTGGACTACATCCATCCGCCGTTGCAGCTCAACGAGTACCTTGTCTGGACTCGTCATGACGCCACGTTGGTCTTCGACGGGCCGGCGGACCTTGCCCAGTACCAAGGCAGTATTTCCGAGCGGGCTCGCCTGACTCCGGCTTTCGAAGCCTTCGCCAAGGCCCAGCTCAAGCTGGCCCCTGCGCAGAACCTGACTCAGGCCTTCCAGAAACTGGTACTGGGCCAGGTCGATTATGTGCTGGCCGGGCGCTATTCGGGCATGGGCATGGTCCAGAGTCTGGGGATGGGCAACGACTTGATCGCCCGCGGCTTGCCGGTGGACCGCCCAGGCCTGTACCTCGCTGTGTCGCACAACTCGGCCTGCAATGACGCCTGGCTGCGCGGACAACTGGCAAAAAAACTGACAGAATTGCCGATCTCCGGGGTGTCCCAGGCTGTGCTGCAGCGCAATGTCGAGCGCTGGAAGGCGCAGATGCAGGCGCCTCTGGATGCCCCTAAACAGTAGGAATGCAATGAGAACCCAACCACTGATCCTTGCCTTGGCCATGCTCGGCCTGGCTGGCTGTGCCAACGATCCTGCGCCCAACGAGCAGATGCGTCTGTCCGAGCAGGCCCTGGAGCAGGCCAAGGCCGTCGGTGCCACCGAGCAGGTGGCGGAATTGAAACTGGCCGAAGACAAACTTGCGAGAGCCAAGACCAACATGGCCACCGAGGATTACCGTGACGCGCGCATGCGCGCCGAGCAGGCCGAGCTGGATGCGCGCCTGGCCGAGGCTCGGGTGTTGACCCAGAAGAGCGAAGAGCAGCTTCAGGTCGTGCAGGCGCGGGTCAAGCGCCTTCGCAAGCAACTGGAGGTCCAGCCATGATGCGTCGCCAATCAATGGCTGCACTGGCGCTGATGGCGCTGGTCGGGTTGCAGGGTTGCGCGAGCCAGCGCAGCGAGTCGGCGCTCGATGAAGCGGCGGTCGCCTTCCAAAAGGTCAAGGATGATGCCGATGTGCTGCGCAGCGCGCCGCGCGATGTGATTCGTGCTGGTGAATCCCTGGCGCGTGCCGAGCGTCTCTCGAGCTACATCGGCACCGGGTCCGACGTGCGTCACTACGCCTATTTGAGCAAGCGCTACAGCGAGATCGCGGCCGAGCATGCCAAGTTGGCCCTCAATCAAGAGCGTCTGGCCAAGCTCGACCTGGAGCGCCAGCGCTTGCAGCTGGGTCTGCGCGAAGCCAAATTGGCCAGCGTCCAACAGCAGGGTAAGTGGGTCGAAGCGCAGATCGCGGCCATGGCCTCCGAGCAAAGCGATCGTGGCTTGGTGATGACGTTGGGCGATGTGCTGTTCGACACTGGTCGCGCCGAGCTCAAGACCTCTGCCAGCCGCACGGTGCTCAAGCTCGTCCAGTTCCTGCAGCTCAATCCTCGTCGTGTGGTGCGGGTCGAAGGGTATACCGACAGTACCGGACTGCCCGAGGATAACCTCGCGCTATCGCGGGATCGTGCCCAGGCCGTGGCTGATATGTTGATCGACCTGGGTGTAGACGAAAAACGCATACAGGTCGAAGGCTATGGCGACCAGTATCCGATCGACGCCAATGCGTCCGAGCGGGGCAGGGCGCAGAACCGTCGGGTCGAAATCGTCTTTTCCGACGACAAGGGCAAGCTCGCGCCAGCGCGTTGAAGCCGGGCGTTCTTGTAGGTTTTTGGCTATCTCGTTCGTCGGTAACGGGCGGGTTTGTTGATTCTGTGATTGTTACCTCACTGTATTGTTGACTATTCTCCAATCTGTCCCAGTACACTTCGTAACTGTTACGGTATTCTGACTCGGCTTTGAGTCGCACAAGAACAACGAACCCGTCCGCGTTTCGAGAGCCGCCATGACCAACCTGCTGTTGTACCAGCGCATTGCCCAGCAACTGGCCGATGACATCCGCCGAGGTGTCTACCAGCCTGGTGAGCGTGTGCCCTCCGTGCGCAAGATGAGCGCCCAGCTCAACGTCAGTCATGCCACGGTGCTGCAGGCCTATGCCAATCTGGAGGATCAAGGCCTGATCCGCGCGCGGCCGCAGTCCGGCTACTACGTGCACCAGACCCCGGCACTCACCGCACAGACCCCGGATATCGCCCGGGTCGAGCGGCCGGGCCTGGTCACTCGTGCGAGCATCATCCAACAGGTGCTGACCGAGGCGCGACGAGACGGAGTTTTCCCCTTTGGTGCGGCAGTCCCGCACGTTGACTATTTGCCGGTGCGGGCTCTGCATCAGCAATTGGCCAAAGTGACGCGCTTTCACAGCCCGCGCGCCTTCAGTTACATGTTCAGTCCTGGTTTCGAGCCACTGCGCCGGCAGATAGCCATTCGTATGCGTGACGCCGGGGTGCTGGTCGATCCGCGTGAGGTGGTGGTGACCCATGGTTGCGTCGATGCCCTGCAAATGTCGTTGCGGGTACTGACTCGCCCAGGCGACCTGATCGCTGCGGAGTCGCCCACCTATTATGGATTGCTGCAATTGGCCGACTTGTTGGGGCTCAAGGTCATCGAGATTCCGAGTGACCCGTCGACCGGCATCAGTCTTGAGGCCTTGCAGTTGGCTGCCAACCAATGGTCAATCAAGGCCCTGGTGTTGACCCCGCGTCTGAGCAATCCCTTGGGGGGCACGATCCCTGAGGATCGGCAAAAGCAGCTGTTGCGTCTGGCCTCGGACTTCGATATCCAGATCGTCGAGGACGACATCTATGGCGAACTGATGTTCGAGCAAGGCCGGACCAAGGCGCTCAAGGCATTCGATCGTCTGGATCGGGTCATCTACTGCTCAAGCTTTTCCAAGACCCTTTCGCCTGGAGTGCGGGTAGGTTGGATGATTGCCGGTCGTTACCAGGACGAGATCCAGCGGCTGCAGACCTTCACCACCCATTCGGCGTGCAGCGTCACCCAGATGGGTGTGGCCGCCTATCTGGAAAACGGCGGATATGACCGCCACCTGCGGTACATCCGCCAGGAGTACCGCAAGAACCTCAGCGCCTATCAGTTGGCCGTGCAGCAGCATTTTCCTGAAGGTACGCAGATGACCCGGCCTACGGGAGGATTCATTCTCTGGGTGAGCCTGCCTGGGAGGGTCAACACCCAAGATCTGCATGTGCGGGCGTTGGAGCAAGGCATCAGCATCGCGCCGGGGCTTATCTTCAGCAACACCGAGCAGTTCAACCATTGCATTCGGCTCAACTGCGGCATTCCATGGAACAAGGAGGCCGAGCGTGCAGTGATCACGCTGGGTCTGCTGGCTCATCAGTTATGCAAATCGTCGACAGGATCACTGTTGTAAATCTTGCCAGTGGCGTTCGGAACAGAGAGCATACGCACACTTTTCCAGCACGCTCCTGATGTCCATGAAAGCGCTTCGCTCTTTTGTCCTACTCCTTTGCCTGGCGCCGTTGTGCCTGTCCGCTGCTATGGCACACGCCACGCAGCCGGCGGCCAAAGCGTCTGCGACGCAAACCAAGCCGGCGGCCAAGCCAGTACGCAAGCAGGCGGCGAACAAGGCCGGCAAAGTCGCGAGCAAGACGCCGGGCAGGGGCAAGGCCAAGCCGTCCGGCAAGGTAGTGCGCAAAAAACCTTTGACCAAGGCGGTCGCCAAGCCGTTGCCCAAGCCAAAGCTAGACCTGAGTTTGCCTGCCGCGATGGTCGAAGAACTCAAGCCAGAGGTGGGTGATCCGGTGATGCGGCGCAAGCCTTTGCTGCCGTCCATGTTTCCGCAAAAGCCAGTCAGCGATGACAGTCCCTTCCAACTCAATGGGCGCCTGATCAACAACGAAATGCAGTTACAGCTGCGCAACGACAGTCGTCATGATGTGGAGGGCGCTGCTATCGATTTCGAGTTTCGTCAGTAGGTGTTCCAACTGACTGCCGGGTCACGGCAGATTTCATCCGATCCGCAATTTCAAACATATGTTTGAGCGGTTACTATCCAGGGACGTTCGTCCCGTTTTGCTCGTGGGAGTCCTGTTTCATGAAATGCCGAGAGGGCTGCGGCGCATGCTGCATTGCCCCATCCATCAGCTCGCCGATGCCGCGCATGCCCCAGGGCAAGCCAGCTGGCGAGCGGTGCCTGCACCTGACCACTGACAACCTCTGTGAGTTGTTTGGCAAGCCTGAGCGGCCGGCGGTGTGTGGTGGGTTCAAGGCGGACGTGGAGGTGTGCGGCAATGATCGCGACGAGGCGATCAGGATTCTCGGCTGGTTGGAGCAAATGACGGCGGCGTAACAGGTTGGATCTTCGACAACAAGGAACAAAACGATGAGATCGATCAAGCGTATTGCACTGCTGTGTGGCGTCGGTGTTCTGCTGTCGCCGGCTGCCTGGGCCGAGAACTGGCAGGTGGCCAAGGATGAGGACGGCATCAAGGTGTCCCTCAGTGAAGTGCCGGGTTCGAAGTACAAAGCCTATCGCGGCGTGACCTTGATCAAGGCGCCGCTGGCCAAGGTCAAGGCTTTGCAGGAGGACACCGTAGGTGCCTGCAAGTGGATTCATGAGTGCGAGTCGCAAAAGCTGCTCAAACAGGATGGCGCGCAGAGCTGGACCTATACTCGTTTCAATACGCCCTGGCCGGTGACGCCGCGTGATTCGATCCTTCACGTGACCACCACCGAGGAGGCTGACGGCAGCCTGGTCCGAAAGCTCGAGGAGGACCCCAAATACCTGCCGGAGGAAAAGGGCTATGTGCGTGTGGCACAGGTCCAAGGCTTCTGGAAGCTGGTGCCCAAGGGTGACAGCACCGAGGTTACCTACCAAGTGCACACCGAGCCTGGAGGCAGTGTGCCGTCCTGGCTGGCCAACAAGTTCGTGGTCGACGCCCCGTTCAATACCCTCAAAGGGTTGCGCGACAAGGCTGAAAAGCCCTGAGTCTGAGGGCGGGCATGCCCGCGAAGCGGTGAGCAGCGGTCTTTCGGTTGCTGCGCTATAAAAAAGGCTGCCCAAGGGCAGCCTTTTTTACGTTCGGCTCGAAGAGCTTACTTGCGGTCTTTCAAGTCAACGATGTCACGCTGCTCGTGGCCAGTGTACAGCTGGCGCGGACGGCCGATCTTGTACGGGCTGGAGAGCATTTCCTTCCAGTGCGAGATCCAGCCAACGGTGCGTGCCAGGGCGAAGATCACGGTGAACATGCTGGTCGGAATGCCGATCGCCTTCAGGATGATGCCGGAGTAGAAGTCGACGTTCGGGTACAGCGAGCGCTCGATGAAGTACGGATCGGTCAGTGCGATCTCTTCCAGGCGCATCGCCAGTTCGAGCTGCGGATCGTTCTTGATGCCCAGTTCGCTCAGCACCTCGTCGCAGGTCTTCTTCATCACGGTGGCGCGTGGGTCGCGGTTCTTGTAAACGCGGTGACCGAAGCCCATGAGCTTGAACGGATCGTTCTTGTCCTTGGCCTTGGCGATGTACTTGTCGATGTTGGAGACATCGCCAATTTCATCGAGCATGGTCAGTACGGCTTCGTTGGCGCCGCCGTGGGCCGGACCCCACAGTGCAGCGATGCCGGCGGCGATACAGGCGAACGGGTTGGCGCCCGAGGAGCCCGCCAGGCGCACTGTGGAGGTAGAGGCGTTCTGCTCGTGGTCGGCGTGGAGGATGAAGATCCGGTCCATTGCCTTGGCCAGCACCGGGCTGATCGGTTTGATCTCGCACGGCGTGTTGAACATCATGTGCAGGAAGTTTTCCGCGTACGACAGGTCGTTGCGCGGATACATCATCGGCTGGCCCATGGAGTACTTGTAGACCATCGCGGCCAGGGTCGGCATTTTTGCGACCAGGCGCACCGCAGAGATCTCGCGATGCTGCGGGTTGTTGATGTCCAGGGAGTCGTGATAGAACGCCGACAGGGCGCCGACCACGCCGCACATCACCGCCATCGGGTGAGCATCGCGGCGGAAGCCGTTGAAGAAGGATTTCAGCTGCTCGTGAACCATGGTGTGGTTCTTCACGGTGCTGACGAACTGGGCCTTCTGCTCGGCGTTCGGCAGTTCGCCGTTGAGCAGCAGGTAGCAGGTTTCCAGGTAGTCCGATTTTTCGGCGAGCTGTTCGATCGGGTAGCCGCGGTGCAGCAGGACACCCTTGTCGCCATCGATGTAGGTGATCTTCGACTCGCAGGACGCAGTCGCCATGAAACCGGGGTCGAAGGTGAAGTGACCAGTAGCCCCCAACCCGCGGACGTCGATAACATCGGGACCAACGGTGCCGGTTAAAATGGGCAGCTCGACGGGGGCAGCGCCCTCGATGACCAACTGCGCTTTTTTGTCAGCCATGTGGCCTCCTATTAATGCTTGAAATCATCAGACAGACCCCCCACGCAGGGCCCGCACCACTATAGAGGGATAAATTCGAATGTCAATTTGCCTAAAGGCTGGTTGAAACACCCTCTGAGCCCTGATTTTTCACGAAATTCTCGCCCATTTACGCCTTTTGTTCGCTAAAGGCAATGCGCTATTTGGGCTAGCCCCTCACGTTGTCATAAGCAGCCTAACTGTCTATACTCCGCAACCGACCGCCAGGGGCTTGCAAGCCCGTTCCGCTGGGGGTCGTCGCTCCCTGGGTGGTGGGTACCTGACCAGTACACTTACCAACAACTTTGCCCTGTTAGCTAGGGGCTCTTCAGTGTGAAAAAAGCCGTGAAAAGCCAACGACCTGTAAACCTAGACCTAAGGACCATCAAACTCCCGATCACCGCGTACACGTCCATTCTTCACCGTATCTCCGGCGTCATCCTGTTCCTTGGCCTGGCCATCATGCTTTACGCATTGGGCAAGTCGCTGGGTTCCGAGGAGGGCTTTGCCGAGGTGAAGGCGTGTCTGACCAGTCCGCTGGCCAAGCTGGTGACTTGGGGCCTGCTGTCCGGCCTGCTGTACCACCTCGTTGCAGGTGTACGCCACCTGATCATGGACATGGGTGTCGGTGAGACGCTCGAGGGCGGCAAGCTGGGCTCGAAAATCGTGATCGTCATCTCCGTGGTGCTGATCGTTCTGGCGGGAGTTTGGGTATGGTAACTAATGTCACGAACCTGTCGCGTTCGGGCCTCTATGACTGGATGGCGCAGCGCGTATCTGCGGTCGTTCTCGCGGCTTACTTCATTTTCCTGATCGGCTACGTCGCCGTTCACCCGGGTCTCGACTATGCCCAGTGGCACGGTCTGTTCTCCAACAACGCGATGCGTATCTTCAGTCTGCTGGCACTCGTTGCCCTGGGCGCTCACGCCTGGGTCGGCATGTGGACCATTGCCACCGACTACCTGACGCCGATGTCCTTCGGCAAGTCGGCGACTGCGATTCGTTTCCTGTTCCAGGCTGTGTGCGGCGTTGCGATGTTCGCGTACTTCGTCTGGGGTGTGCAGATTCTCTGGGGTATCTGATCCATGGCTAGCATTCCAACCATTTCTTTCGACGCCATCATCATCGGTGGCGGCGGTGCCGGCATGCGCGCTGCGCTGCAGCTGGCCCAGGGCGGTCACAAGACTGCCGTAGTCACCAAGGTCTTCCCGACCCGTTCGCACACTGTATCCGCCCAAGGCGGCATCACCTGCGCCATCGCTTCGGCCGACCCGAACGACGACTGGCGCTGGCACATGTACGACACCGTCAAAGGTTCCGACTACATCGGTGACCAGGACGCTATCGAGTACATGTGTCAGGAAGGCCCTGCTGCGGTCTTCGAACTGGACCACATGGGTCTGCCGTTCTCGCGTACCGAAACTGGGCGTATCTACCAGCGTCCGTTCGGTGGCCAGTCCAAGGACTTCGGCAAGGGTGGCCAGGCCGCCCGTACCTGCGCCGCTTCCGACCGTACCGGTCACGCGCTGCTGCACACCCTGTATCAGGGCAACCTGAAAGCAGGCACCACCTTCCTCAACGAGTACTATGCCGTTGATCTGGTGAAGAACCAGGACGGCGCTTTTGTCGGCGTGATCGCGATCTGCATCGAAACCGGCGAAACCCTGTACATCAAGTCCAAGGCTACCGTACTGGCCACTGGCGGTGCGGGCCGTATCTACGCCTCGACCACCAACGCCCTGATCAACACCGGTGACGGTGTCGGCATGGCCCTGCGTGCCGGCGTGCCGGTGCAGGACATCGAAATGTGGCAGTTCCACCCGACCGGCATCGCCGGTGCCGGTGTACTGGTCACCGAGGGTTGCCGCGGCGAGGGTGGCTACCTGATCAACGCCCACGGCGAGCGCTTCATGGAGCGTTACGCGCCGAACGCCAAAGACCTGGCTGGTCGCGACGTCGTCGCCCGTTCCATGGTCAAGGAAATCATCGCCGGCAACGGCGTGGGCCCGAACAAGGACCACGTGCTGCTGAAGCTCGACCACCTGGGCGAGGAGGTGCTGCACAGCCGCCTGCCAGGTATCTGCGAACTGTCCAAGACCTTCGCTCACGTTGACCCTGTGGTCGCGCCGGTTCCGGTCATCCCGACCTGCCACTACATGATGGGTGGTATCGCCACCAACATTCATGGCCAGGCCATCACCATGGACGCCGAAGGCAAGGATCAGATCATCCCAGGCCTGTTCGCTGTAGGTGAAGTGGCTTGCGTATCGGTTCACGGTGCCAACCGTCTGGGCGGCAACTCGCTGCTGGACCTGGTGGTCTTCGGCCGTGCAGCTGGTCTGCACCTGGAGAAGGCGCTGACCGAAGGCGTCGAATACCGCGACGCCAGCGACACCGACGTCGACGTAGCCCTGAACCGCCTGAACAAGCTCAACGAGCGCACCACTGGCGAAGACGTTGCCAGCCTCAAGCGCGAGCTGCAGAGCTGCATGCAGAACTACTTCGGTGTATTCCGTACTGGCGAATACATGCAGAAGGGTATCGCTCAGCTGGCTGGTCTGCGCGAGCGTATTGCCAACGTCAAGATCAACGACAAGTCCCAGGCCTTCAACACCGCGCGTATCGAAGCGCTGGAGCTGCAGAACCTGCTGGAAGTCGCCGAAGCTACCGCCATCGCGGCCGAAGCCCGTAAAGAGTCTCGCGGTGCTCACGCCCGTGAAGACTACGAAGACCGTGACGACGAGAACTGGCTGTGCCACACCCTGTACTACCCGGGTGAGAAGCGCGTTGCCAAGCGTGGCGTCAACTTTGCGCCGAAGACAGTTCCTGCCTTCGAACCGAAAGTCCGGACTTACTAAGGGTGGCCGCTATGTTGCAAGTCGAAGTTTATCGTTACAACCCGGATACCGATTCGGCGCCGAAGATGCAGACCTTCCAGGTCGATACCGGTGGCAAGGATCTGATGGTCCTGGACGTGCTGGCACTGATCAAGGAGCAGGACGAGGGCTTCTCGTACCGTCGCTCCTGCCGTGAAGGCGTTTGCGGTTCCGATGGCATGAACATCAATGGCAAGAACGGCCTGGCCTGCATCACTCCGCTGTCGTCGGTGGTCAAGGGCAACAAGCTCGTTCTGCGCCCGCTGCCGGGTCTGCCGGTCATTCGTGACCTGGTCGTCGACATGAGCATCTTCTACAAGCAGTACGAGAAGGTGAAGCCGTTCCTGCAGAACGACACGCCGGCCCCGGCCATCGAGCGTCTGCAGTCGCCGGAAGACCGCGACAAGCTGGACGGTCTGTACGAGTGCATCCTGTGCGCTTGCTGCTCGACCTCCTGCCCGTCGTTCTGGTGGAACCCGGACAAGTTCCTGGGCCCCGCCGCGCTGCTGCAGGCCTACCGCTTCCTGGCCGACAGCCGTGATACCAAGACTCAGGAGCGCCTGGCGTCCCTGGATGACCCGTTCAGCGTATTCCGCTGCCGCGGGATCATGAACTGCGTAAACGTTTGCCCGAAAGGTCTGAACCCGACCAAGGCAATCGGTCACGTACGTAACATGCTGCTGCAAAGCGGCACCTGATTCAAAAATGTTGCACCTGCAGTAAGCCGAGGTGCGGGCGCTGAGCCCGCACCAAGGTAAAACCCGAGCAAGGGCCCACAAAGCCCGCGCTCATTACCTATGAAGATATGAGACCAGCAGGGGCTTCCGGGCTGGTACCCGGAAAATCAGCAGGATCCAGGTGGCGTGGTTCAGTCGCTGTGTTCGGACTTTTCCAGGTTTGCTGTGGCTTTTGCCGATCAGTCCCCTAACCGAGGGTGACCAAGCATGCAAGAAAGCGTGATGCAGCGCATGTGGGAAAGCGCCCACCTTTCAGGTGGTAACGCTGCATATGTGGAAGAGCTTTATGAGCTCTACCTGCACGACCCTAACGCTGTGCCAGAAGAGTGGCGCACCTACTTCCAGAAGTTGCCCGCCGACGGCAGCACCGCTACCGATGTATCGCACTCTACAATCCGCGACCATTTCGTACTGCTGGCAAAGAACCAGCGCCGCGCCCAACCGGTATCCGCCGGGAGCGTGAGCAGTGAACACGAGAAGAAGCAGGTTGAAGTTCTGCGACTGATCCAGGCCTATCGTATGCGCGGCCATCAGGCTGCCAAGCTCGACCCGTTGGGGTTGTGGCAGCGTCCTGCGCCCGTAGACCTGTCGATCAATCACTACGGCTTGACCAATGCCGACCTTGATACGACCTTCCGTACCGGTGACCTGTTCATCGGCAAAGAGGAAGCGAGCCTACGCGAAATTTTCGATGCGCTGCAGAAGACATATTGTCGCACCATCGGCGCCGAGTTCACCCACATCGTCGATTCCGAGCAGCGCAGCTGGTTCCAGCAGCGTCTGGAAAGCGTTCGTGGCCGTCCTGAATTCTCCGCTGACGTGCAGACTCACCTGCTCGAGCGCGTCACCGCGGGCGAAGGCCTGGAAAAGTACCTGGGCACCAAGTACCCGGGGACCAAGCGTTTCGGCCTCGAGGGCGGCGAAAGCCTGATCCCGATGCTGGACGAAATGATCCAGCGCTCCGGCTCCTACGGCACCAAGGAGGTCGTGATCGGCATGGCCCACCGCGGCCGCCTGAACGTGCTGGTCAACACCTTCGGCAAGAACCCGCGCGAGCTGTTCGACGAGTTCGAAGGCAAGAAGATGAACGAGCTGGGCTCCGGTGACGTGAAGTATCACCAGGGCTTCTCCTCCAACGTGATGACCCCCGGTGGCGAAGTCCACCTGGCCATGGCGTTCAACCCCTCCCACCTGGAAATCGTCTCGCCGGTGGTGGAAGGTTCGGTGCGCGCCCGCCAGGACCGTCGCAACGACACCGTGGGTGACAAGGTTCTGCCGATCTCGATCCACGGTGACGCTGCGTTCGCCGGTCAGGGCGTGGTCATGGAAACCTTCCAGATGTCGCAGACTCGCGGTTTCAAGACCGGCGGGACCGTGCACATCGTGATCAACAACCAGGTTGGCTTCACCATCTCCAACCCGCTGGACTCGCGCTCCACCGAGTACGCCACCGACGTCGCCAAGATGATCCAGGCGCCGATCCTGCACGTGAACGGCGATGATCCGGAAGCGGTGCTGTTCGTCACTCAGCTGGCTATCGACTATCGCATGCAGTTCAAGCGTGACGTGGTCATCGACCTGGTCTGCTACCGTCGTCGCGGCCACAACGAGGCCGACGAGCCGAATGGTACCCAGCCTCTGATGTACCAGCAGATCAGCAAGCAGCGCACCACCCGTGAGCTGTATGCCGACGCGTTGATCCAGGCTGGTCGCATCGATGCCGAGCGCGCCCAGGCCAAGATCGACGAGTACCGCAACGCCCTGGACAACGGTCTGCACGTGGTCAAGAGCCTAGTCAAGGAGCCGAACCGCGAGCTGTTCGTCGACTGGCGTCCGTACCTGGGCCATGCCTGGACTGCGCGTCACGACACCCGCTTCGACCTCAAGACCCTGCAGGACCTGTCGGCCAAGCTGCTCGAGCTGCCGGAAGGCTTCGTCGTCCAACGTCAGGTCGCGAAGATCTACGAAGACCGCCAGAAGATGCAGGCCGGTGGCTTGCCGATCAACTGGGGTTACGCAGAGACCATGGCTTACGCCACCCTGCAGTTCGAAGGTCACCCGATCCGCATGACCGGCCAGGACATCGGTCGTGGCACCTTCTCGCACCGCCATGCGGTGTTGCACAACCAGAAGGACGCCAGCACCTACGTACCGCTGCAGAATCTGTTCCCGGGCCAGCCGAAGTTCGAGCTGTACGACTCCTTCCTGTCGGAAGAGGCGGTACTGGCCTTCGAATATGGCTACTCCACCACCACGCCGAACGCGCTGGTGATTTGGGAAGCCCAGTTCGGTGACTTCGCCAACGGTGCCCAGGTCGTGATCGACCAGTTCATCACCAGTGGCGAGCACAAGTGGGGTCGTCTGTGCGGCCTGACCATGCTGCTGCCGCATGGCTATGAAGGCCAGGGTCCCGAGCACTCCTCGGCGCGTCTGGAGCGTTACCTGCAGCTGTGCGCCGAGCACAACATCCAGGTCTGCGTACCGACCACTCCGGCTCAGATCTACCACCTGCTGCGCCGCCAGGTCATCCGTCCGCTGCGCAAGCCGCTGATCGTCCTGACGCCTAAGTCGCTGCTGCGCCACAAGCTGGCCGTCTCGACCCTGGAAGATCTGGCCGAAGGTTCGTTCCAGACCGTGATCCCGGAAATCGACACTCTCGATCCGGCCAAGGTCGAGCGCCTCGTGCTGTGCAGCGGCAAGGTCTACTACGATCTGCTGGAAAAGCGCCGTGCCGAAGGCCGCGAAGACATCGCCATCGTGCGTATCGAGCAGCTGTATCCGTTCCCTGAGGACGACCTGGTGGAAATCCTGGCGCCTTACACCAACCTCAAGCACGCGGTCTGGTGTCAGGAAGAGCCGATGAACCAGGGCGCCTGGTACAGCAGCCAGCATCACATGCGCCGTATCCTGACCCGCCACAACAAGGCGCTGGTCCTGGAATACGCCGGTCGCGACGCTTCCGCCGCGCCAGCCTGTGGCTACGCTTCGATGCACGCCGAGCAGCAGGAAAAACTGCTGCAGGATGCTTTCACTGTCTAACGCCTTCGCGCACCTGAAACCGAATTTAAGGAAACACTGATAATGGCTATCGAGATCAAAGCCCCAACCTTCCCGGAATCGGTCGCCGACGGCACCGTTGCCACCTGGCACAAGAAGCCGGGCGATGCCGTCAAGCGTGACGAGCTGATCGTCGACATCGAGACCGACAAGGTCGTCCTGGAAGTTCTGGCCACCGCCGACGGCGTGCTGGGCGACATCGTCAAGGGCGAGGGCGATACCGTCCTGTCCGACGAAGTCCTGGGTTCGATCGTTGAAGGTGGCGCTGCCGCCGCCGCGCCTGCCGCCGCCCCGGCCGCTGCTGCTCCGGCTGCCGCTGCCGCCGACGCTGGCGAAGAAGACCCGATCGCCGCTCCAGCCGCTCGCAAGCTGGCTGAAGAGAACGGCATCGATCTGGCTTCGGTTGCCGGCACCGGTAAAGGTGGCCGCGTCACCAAGGAAGACGTGGTTGCCGCCATCGCCAACAAGAAGGCCGCGCCTGCCGCCGCTCCGGCTGCCAAGCCTGCCGCTGCTGCTGCGCCAGTGGTCACCGCCGCAGGCGATCGCACCGAGAAGCGTGTGCCGATGACCCGTCTGCGCGCCAAGATCGCCGAGCGTCTGGTCGAAGCCCAGTCGAGCATGGCCATGTTGACCACCTTCAACGAAGTGGACATGACCGAAGTCATGGCCCTGCGCTCGAAGTACAAGGACCTGTTCGAGAAGTCCCACAACGGCGTACGCCTGGGCTTCATGTCGTTCTTCGTCAAGGCTGCCACCGAAGCACTGAAGCGCTTCCCGGCCGTCAACGCCTCGATCGATGGCAACGACATCGTCTACCACGGTTATGCTGACGTCGGCGTTGCCGTCTCCAGCGACCGCGGCCTGGTGGTTCCTGTCCTGCGCAACGCCGAATCGATGTCGTTGGCCGAGATCGAGAACGGCATCGCCACCTTCGGCAAGAAGGCCCGCGAAGGCAAACTGGCCATCGAAGAGATGACTGGCGGTACCTTCACCATCACCAACGGTGGTACCTTCGGCTCGATGATGTCGACCCCGATCGTCAACCCGCCGCAGGCTGCCATCCTGGGCATGCACAACATCATCCAGCGTCCGATGGCGATCAACGGCCAAGTGGTCATTCGCCCGATGATGTACCTGGCGCTGTCCTACGATCACCGCCTGATCGATGGCAAGGAAGCGGTAACCTTCCTGGTGACCATCAAGAATCTGCTGGAAGATCCGGCTCGTCTGCTGCTGGACATCTAATCGCGCAGCTGCAAGCTGCAAGCGGCAAGCTTCACGTCGAAGCTTGCCAGTCTTGCGGCTTGCAACTTGCCGCTTGAAGCTAAAAAGGAATCTTTTATGACCCAGAAATTCGACGTAGTGGTGATTGGTGCAGGTCCTGGCGGCTACGTGGCCGCGATCAAGGCTGCTCAGCTCGGCCTCAAGACCGCCTGCATCGAGAAATACACCGACGCCGAGGGCAAACTGGCCCTGGGCGGTACCTGCCTGAACGTGGGTTGCATTCCTTCCAAGGCCCTGCTGGACAGCTCCTGGAAGTACAAGGAGGCCAAAGAGAGCTTCAACGTCCACGGTATCTCCACTGGCGAAGTGAAGATGGACGTTGCTGCGATGGTTGGCCGCAAGGCTGGCATCGTCAAGAACCTGACCGGTGGTGTCGCCACCCTGTTCAAGGCCAACGGTGTTACCTCTATCCAAGGTCACGGCAAACTGCTGGCTGGCAAGAAAGTCGAAGTCACCAAGGCTGACGGCACCACCGAAGTCATCGAAGCCGAGAACGTGATTCTGGCCTCCGGCTCGCGTCCGATCGACATTCCGCCTGCTCCGGTCGACCAGAAAGTCATCGTCGATTCCACCGGCGCCCTGGAATTCCAATCGGTACCGAAGCGTCTGGGCGTCATCGGCGCAGGCGTGATCGGTCTGGAGCTGGGTTCGGTATGGTCCCGCCTGGGTGCCCAGGTGACCGTCCTGGAAGCCTTGGACACCTTCCTGATGGCCGCTGACACCGCGGTTTCCAAGGAAGCCCAGAAGACCCTGACCAAGCAAGGCCTGGACATCAAGCTGGGCGCTCGCGTGACCGGCTCGAAGGTCAATGGCGAAGAAGTCGAAGTCACCTACACCGACGCCAACGGCGAGCAGAAGATCGTCTTCGACAAACTGATCGTGGCCGTGGGCCGTCGTCCGGTGACCACCGACCTGCTGGCTGCCGACAGCGGTGTGACCATCGACGAGCGTGGCTACATCTACGTCGACGACTACTGCGCGACCAGCGTACCGGGCGTGTACGCCATCGGTGACGTGGTCCGTGGTCTGATGCTGGCGCACAAGGCCTCGGAAGAGGGCATCATGGTCGTCGAGCGCATCAAGGGCCACAAAGCCCAGATGAACTATGACCTGATTCCGTCGGTCATCTATACCCACCCGGAAATCGCGTGGGTCGGCAAGACCGAACAGGCCTTGAAGGCCGAGGGCGTTGAGGTTAACGTGGGCACCTTCCCGTTCGCGGCCAGCGGCCGTGCGATGGCAGCCAACGATACCGGCGGTTTCGTCAAGGTCATCGCCGATGCCAAGACCGACCGTGTCCTGGGTGTTCACGTGATCGGCCCATCGGCTGCCGAGCTGGTTCAGCAAGGCGCGATCGCAATGGAATTCGGCACCAGTGCCGAGGATCTGGGCATGATGGTCTTCAGCCATCCGACCCTGTCCGAAGCGCTGCATGAAGCAGCGCTGGCTGTGAATGGCGGCGCCATTCACGTCGCCAACCGTAAGAAGCGTTAATTATAAGAAACCACGGCGGGCTGCCCGTCGTGGGTCTTGCGTGCAAGACTCACCGCGGAACGTCCGCCGGACCGGATCACACGGGAAACCCGGGGTCAACGGTCACAGGTGGTGCGGCGCCAGTGATGGCGCAGCGCCGAAGCGCAGTACCTAACGAAGACGGTAAAAAGCATGAATCTTCACGAGTATCAGGGTAAACAGCTGTTCGCTGAATACGGCCTGCCAGTTTCCAAGGGTTTCGCAGTCGATACCCCTGAGCAAGCTGCAGAAGCCTGCGACAAGATCGGCGGTTCCGAGTGGGTCGTAAAGGCCCAGGTCCACGCTGGTGGTCGCGGTAAGGCGGGCGGCGTCAAGCTGGTTCGCAGCAAGGAAGACGCCAAGGCGTTCGCTGCACAGTGGCTCGGCAAGAACCTGGTCACCTACCAGACCGATGCCAACGGTCAACCAGTTTCCAAGATCCTGGTCGAATCCTGCACTGACATCGCCAAAGAGCTGTACCTGGGCGCTGTAGTCGATCGTTCGAGCCGCCGTATCGTGTTCATGGCTTCCACCGAAGGTGGCGTGGACATCGAGAAAGTCGCTCACGAAACTCCCGAGAAGATCCTCAAGGCTACCATCGATCCGCTGGTCGGCGCTCAGCCGTTCCAAGGTCGTGAACTGGCGTTCCAGCTGGGTCTGGAAGGCAAGCAAGTTCAACAGTTCGCCAAGATCTTCGTTGGCCTGGCCAAGCTGTTCAAGGATCACGATCTGGCCCTGCTGGAAGTGAACCCGCTGGTCATCAAGGCCGACGGCGACCTGCACTGCCTCGATGCCAAGATCAACATCGATGCCAACGCCATGTACCGTCAGCCAAAGCTGAAGACCTTCCACGACCCGTCCCAGGACGACGCCCGTGAAGCCCACGCTGCCAAGTTCGAACTGAACTACGTTGCCCTGGAAGGCAACATCGGCTGCATGGTCAACGGTGCCGGTCTGGCCATGGGTACCATGGACATCGTCAACCTGCACGGCGGCAAGCCGGCCAACTTCCTCGACGTTGGCGGTGGTGCTACCAAAGAGCGCGTTACCGAAGCGTTCAAGATCATTCTGTCCGACAGCAATGTCGCGGCCGTTCTGGTCAACATCTTCGGCGGCATCGTTCGTTGCGACATGATTGCCGAAGGCATCATCGGTGCAGTGAAAGAAGTCGGCGTTAAAGTTCCGGTCGTCGTTCGCCTCGAAGGCAACAACGCCGAACTGGGCGCTAAAGTACTGGCAGAAAGCGGTTTGAACATCATTGCGGCAACCAGCCTGACCGACGCTGCTCAACAAGTTGTCAAAGCTGCGGAGGGCAAGTAATGAGCGTCCTGATCAATAAAGACACCAAAGTCATCTGCCAGGGCTTCACCGGCTCGCAGGGTACTTTCCACTCCGAACAAGCCATCGCCTACGGCACCAAGATGGTTGGCGGCGTAACCCCAGGCAAGGGTGGCACCACACACCTGGGCCTGCCGGTGTTCAACACCGTGAAGGAAGCGGTTGAGGCCACCGGCGCCGAAGCTTCGGTCATCTATGTTCCGGCTCCGTTCTGCAAAGACTCGATCCTGGAAGCTGCCTTTGGTGGCATCAAGCTGATCGTCTGCATCACCGAGGGTATTCCTACCCTCGACATGCTGGACGCCAAGGTCAAGTGCGACGAGCTGGGTGTACGCCTGATCGGCCCTAACTGCCCAGGTGTCATCACCCCGGGCGAGTGCAAGATCGGCATCATGCCAGGCCACATCCACCTGCCAGGCAAGGTCGGTATCGTTTCCCGTTCCGGCACCCTGACCTACGAAGCGGTCAAGCAGACCACCGATGCAGGTTTCGGTCAGTCGACCTGCGTTGGTATCGGTGGTGACCCGATCCCAGGCTCCAACTTCATCGATATCCTGAAGCTGTTCCAGGAAGATCCGCAGACCGAAGCGATCGTTATGATCGGTGAAATCGGCGGTTCTGCTGAAGAAGAAGCCGCGGCCTACATCAAGGCCAATGTGACCAAGCCTGTCGTTTCCTACATCGCCGGCGTTACCGCGCCTGCGGGCAAGCGCATGGGCCACGCTGGCGCCATCATCTCCGGTGGCAAGGGTACTGCGGACGAGAAGTTCGCCGCCCTCCAGGACGCTGGTGTCAAAACCGTGCGTTCCCTGGCTGACATCGGCAAGGCGCTGGCCGAGCTGACCGGTTGGGAAATGAAGAAGTAATACGCTTTACCCCCCACGCGCACAAAGGCCACCCTCGGGTGGCCTTTGTCGTTTCAGGGGATTACTTCCATCTTAATGACGTTACCCATGTCAGAGATCATCCCGCTCGAGATCAGAAGAGCGGATGAAAGAAAACTTCATGGAAGCATTGCTGAGTAGGAAACCCGAACCGGCCGTCCTGTTGGAACAGGTGAGGTGTACCGACATGCGTGCATTCGTCAACGCCGCATGGCAGGGTTTTGACCAACGCATGAAAGACCAGGGCGAGCCTGGGAGCAAGGCCATGTTGTGTGGCACGGTCGCTCATTTCAGTGAGCGTCTACGACTCAATGCCCCACATGAACCTGTTGCACTGGATGTCACGCGGGTGCGCTCGACAGCGGATCATCTGTATTCCACTTCGGGTTACAGCATCTGGTTTGCACCCCAGGGCTTCGAATACGCCCTATGGCTGTTCAACCGCGAATCCGACCGCCTGTGCAACGGTGTGAAGGTGGAGGTGACACCCCAAGCGCCCGTGCTTGTAGACGGTGCTTGTAAGGTGGTGGCGCTATGCCCAGATGAACGGTCAGAGCGTCTGGTCTTCAGCTTGAACCTGCCAAACCCCGGCAGTGACATCGAGGTGTTCGACCGCACCACGCTGGCACGTATCGCCTGGTTTCCCGCCGATCCGCAGGTTTCGCGCTTTCTTGTGTGGCTCGATGCACTCCAGCGCATCGAGGATCCGTATCTGGAAGCTGTGGCAGGTGAGCTGATCTATCACCACCATTCGGCTGTCCGTTGGCGGGCTTTCGAGGTGTTGATGAGATTGGCTCCAGGGCATCTTGAGCATTATCTGAAGGTCCTTCGCTCACTATCCGACCCTGCACTCGACGACATGCTGTCGAACTACCTTGGGCAGGGGGCGGCATGAAACTGGATACATTCATCGAGCGACTCGAGCAGCGGGATCTTGAGCGAGAGCAGGACGCGATCAGCGCCGACCTTCTGGCGCTTGCGCAGAATCGCAGCCTGCTTGGGGAGTGCATGTATGAGCACATCCAGCAACACGCCTTCAGCCGCGGGGAGCAGGTGTACAGCCCGTACGGTTTTGCGTTGCATGCCTCGCAGTACGTCTCCCTGCGAATGACCTGCTGGTTGCCGGCCCAAGCGCAGGCTGAGCGGCAAACCTTCATCTATGGCGTGCCACATACCCACGATTTCGAACTGTATGCCGTGGGTTATCAAGGCTGCGGCTACCGAACCATGAAGTACCCGATACTCAATGCAGCGCAGGTCGACGCGCGGACCAGGCCTGTACTGGGTGAGCCTGAAGAAGTTCGCTTGAGCCCAGGCAAGCTCCTACATATGCGTGCCTTTGAAGACCTGCATTATCAGATTCCTCCCGAGGAGTTTTCCCTGTCGTTGGCATTGATGGTCGCTGTTCCTGCCGCGAGCCGAAATGGGCGGCAGGAGTGGTGTTTCGATGAGGAACTGCGGCCGATCTATTCGGGGCTTGGTTCGCAGGAGCAGCATATACACCAGCGCATCCAGGCGCTGTGGCAAGCACATCAATCCTGATGTAAACCGTGAAAAAGGTAGAAAGTCATGCACAAACCTGTTTGGGCGCAAGCCCGTCTATACAGCGCCGGTAGCGAAACCTTGCCGCAGACCGGCGTCGACTCCGAAATTTTTTGTTCCGGTGACGGTGGCTTTTACACCGGGCCACGCTACAACTTTGGCAACATTCACGAAATCAAACGCTTTTGGCAGAGCGTTGGGATAGACGCGGCTGACAAACCGCTTTGAGGAATGACCTGCCGAGGACAAGCCGGCGTTTTCGGCAGGTTTGTGTAACTTGTAAGAAAAATCGATCGATTTGATAGGGATTTTAAGGCAGACGGGTTTGATCCTATCTGCCAGCATTAACCGCGTCACAGAGTCACCCAGACGACAAGAACATACGCACATCGGACAAGCAGGCCTGTGCCAGTGCGTTTACCGGGTAAAACGGTTAACCTACGCGTTCACTCTGTGCCCGTCCCCCAAAAGGGAACGACACGCTAAACGGGTCTGGCCTATCAAGCCGGGCAGCATTTTCCCATACCCCTGGGGAAATCCCTTCTCGAACCCCGATTTCAGCAGTGTGGTACTACCCTAAATGAAAGTGTTGAAAGGCCAGGATATCCTGGCGCTTGGCTTTATGACGTTTGCGCTTTTCGTCGGCGCGGGCAACATCATCTTCCCGCCTATCGTTGGTTTGCAATCCGGTCCACATGTCTGGATGGCAGCCCTTGGCTTCCTCGTCACCGCTGTGGGTCTGCCGGTCATCACCGTGGTTGCCCTGGCCAAGGTCGGCGGCGGCATGGACGCCCTGAGCAGCCCGATCGGCAAGTTCTTCGGCGGCCTGCTGGCGGCCGTGTGCTACCTGTCGGTGGGCCCGTTGTTCGCCACCCCGCGTACAGCTACGGTCTCGTTCGAGGTCGGTGTGGCACCGCTGACGGGTGAGAGCCCGCTGGCGCTGTTCATCTATAGCCTGATCTACTTCATCGTGGTGCTGGCCGTGTCGATGTATCCGGGCAAGCTGCTCGATACCGTCGGCCGGTTCCTGGCCCCGTTGAAGATCATCGCCCTGGCCGTGCTGGGCATCGCTGCCTTCGCGCTGCCGGCCGGCACCATCGGTGAGGCGCAGCCGGCCTACGTGGCCGCGCCGTTCTCCCAGGGCTTCATCAATGGCTATCTGACCATGGACACCCTGGGTGCGCTGGTCTTCGGTATCGTCATCGTCAATGCCATCCGTTCGCGCGGTGTGGAGTCGCCGAAACTGATCACCCGTTACGCCATCATCGCTGGCCTGATCGCTGGTGTGGGCCTGGCGCTCGTGTACATCAGCCTGTTCCGATTGGGTGCCGGCAGCCATGACATCGCCATGGGTGCGACCAACGGCGCTGCGGTCCTGCATGCCTACGTGCAGCACACCTTCGGCTCGCTGGGCAGTGGCTTCCTCGCGGTGCTGATCGCACTGGCATGCCTGGTGACCGCCGTGGGCCTGACCTGCGCCTGTGCCGAGTACTTCAGCCAGATCCTGCCGCTGTCCTACCGTGCACTGGTAGTGATCCTGGCCGGCTTCTCGCTGCTGATCTCCAACCTCGGCCTGACCAAGCTGATCCTGTTCTCGATCCCGGTTCTGACCGCCATCTACCCGCCCTGCATCGTTGTGGTGGGCCTGAGCTTCGTCAAAGAGCTTTGGAACTCGCCGGTGCGCATCCTGGCGCCGGTAATGCTGGTGTCGCTGCTGTTCGGCATGGTCGATGCCATCAAAGGCAGCAACCTGGCGCACATGCTGCCGGACGCCATGGCCCATCTGCCGCTGAGCGATCAGGGCCTGGCCTGGCTGGTGCCGTCGGTCATCACCCTGGGCTTGGCCGTTGCATGCGATCGCATGCTGGGCAAGCCCCGCGAGGCGCTGGCCTGATACGTTGAAGCCAGAGCGCTGGCGCCGGCCACAAGCCAAAGGGCGCCAGCCGATGGTCAAAACGCCAACCCCGTGTCCATTCGGATACGGGGTTTTTTGTTGCTACGTTTTGTTTCCAGAGCGTGTCTTTTCTGGCCGCCGTGCGTCGAAAAGCGGACTTCAATATTCTCAGGACTTGAACGATCAGGAGCCTGCATGAGCTTCATTCAAAGCAATCTGAGCCACTGGGTTGCGGCCTGCTGGTTCGCCCTCTGTTGGGGTGGCTACACCCGTTATGCGATTTGGAAAGGGCGCGACACCGCGTGCCTGGCCAGCGTGCTGCACTTGTACCGGGAGGACTGGATGCGCCGCATGTTGTTGCGTGACAACCGCATCGCCGATGCCAGCGTGATCGGCAATCTGGAGCGCAACGCCTCGTTCTTCGCCTCCAGTACGCTGATCATCCTTGCCGGTATCCTCACCGTGCTCGGGGCATCGGACCGCGCGCTGTCGTTGCTGGCCGACCTGCCTCTGGTGCAGCAGGCGTCCCAAGGCATGTCGGAAATCAAGCTGCTGGGGCTGGCAATGGTGTTCGTCTATGCCTTCTTCACTTTTAGTTGGTGTATGCGCCAGTACAACTTCGCCGCAGTTCTGGTGGGTTCTGCGCCCATGATCGGTGAGCGACAAGTCAGTGAGTTGGAGCGCAAGGCATTTGCATCTAGAGCGGCGCGGGTATTATCACTGGCAGCCAACCAGTTCAACTTCGGGCTGCGTTCGTATTACTTCGGAATGGCCATGCTGACCTGGTTCATCAGCCCTTGGTTGTTCATGGTCACCAGTGTCTGCGTGGTGCTGATTCTCTATCGCCGGGAGTTTCATTCCGATGTGCTCGAGGTAATGGTATTCACGCCCACCGAGCCGGTGGCCGGGGAGGGGCTCAAAGAGCCTGCCAGCCCGGCTAGCTGACCCCTTCCCTGAACGCCAGGCATAAAAAAACCCGACAGTGTCGGGTTTTTTTACGTGCTGCTTACTGCTTGGCCGGCTCTTCGCTTGGAGCGGTTTCCGGAGCAGGAGTGGCTTCCGGAGCTGGGGTAGCAGGGGCGGCTTCTGGAGCCGGGGTAGCTGGGGCAGCTTCAGGGGCGGCTTGCTCGGTCTTGGTTTCCGGAGCCTTGTTTTCGCTCGCCTTGTCGCAAGCGGCCAGGCCCATGGCAGCGGCCAGCATCAGGGCAAAAGCAAAAGGTTTACGCATGGGGTGTCTCTCCTTGGTGGAATAACTTACTTGTTCCATTCGAGCTCAAGTAAGTGGAATAAGTTCCGCGAAGATTACAGATATATATAACGTGGATCCAGATAGACTTTTCCTCGGATTTGTGCAGAGTGAATAGCCTCACAAAAACAGGTTGCCCCATGACAGATACAGACCTGCGGGCCATGGCCGAACGCTTTCTGTCCGCATTGAAACATTGTCAGTTATTGCGGATGCGAGTCCACCACGCCGATGCCGAAGGCATGACACTGGTGCTGCCTTGGTCTGCGGCCATCGTCGGCAATCCGCAGACCGGCGCGGTGCACGGCGGAGCCCTGACCACGCTGATGGACACCACCTGTGGCATGGCCACCTTGTGCGCCCTGCCGCGCTTCGAGGTCTGCCCGACGCTGGACCTTCGCATCGACTACATGCACCCGGCCGAGGCAGGCAAGGATATTCACGGCCATGCGCAGTGCTACCGGGTGACTCGCGACGTGATCTTTACCCGCGGCACTGCCTACCAGGACGATCCGTCACGCCCGATTTGTCATGTGGTCGGCACCTTCATGCGTCTAGGGCAGGAGGTCAAGGGCGGCATCCGCTTCGGCAACAGCCTCAAGGAGGAGAGGTCATGATTCCTGCTGATGTTCGTCTCCAGCTCAACGAAGCCCACGCCGTCGGCAATTACCAGCCTTTGCTGAGGCTGATTCCCTACGCCGGACTCATCGGCATCGAGTGCGAGCGCCAGGGTGATGACTTACTGTTTCGTCTGCCGGCGAACCAGGACAACATTGGCAATCCCTTGCTGCCCGCGATCCATGGCGGGGTGATCGCAGGCTTCATGGAGCTCTCCGCGGCCCTTTACCTACTGATCTACAGTGAGAGCGCCAGCATTCCCAAGATCATCGATTTCTCCATCGATTACCTGCGGGCCGGGCACTATCGCGACACGTTCGCGCGTTGTCAGCTCTGGCGCCAGGGGCGTCGGGTGACCAACGTCGCCATCACCGCCTGGCAGGCCGACCCCGACTCACCGATCGCTACCGCGCGTGCTCATTTCAAGATTGAACCGGAAAAGCCCTTGAAATAGTCAGGCCAGCCCCCATCTGCTGGACATCCGCCGCCAACGCAGCCCTTCGAGGGGCGCCAGGCGGCCACCGCCAACAGATCGGAGTTTTGAAGACCATGAGTGTGGAAACTCAAAAAGAAACCCTGGGCTTCCAGACCGAGGTAAAGCAACTGCTGCACCTCATGATCCATTCCTTGTATTCGAACAAGGAGATCTTCCTGCGTGAGCTGATTTCCAACGCCTCCGACGCCGCCGACAAGCTGCGTTTCGAAGCGCTGGCCAAGCCAGAGCTGCTCGAAGACGACGCCGAGCTGAAGATCCGCGTGAGCTTCGACAAGGACGCCGGCACCGTGACCCTCGAGGACAACGGTATCGGCATGAGCCGTGAAGACGTCATCACGCACCTGGGCACCATCGCCAAGTCCGGCACTGCCGACTTCATGAAGAACTTGACCGGTGACCAGAAGAAGGACTCGCACCTGATCGGCCAGTTCGGCGTCGGCTTCTATTCGGCGTTCATCGTCGCCGACAAGGTCGATGTCTACAGCCGTCGCGCAGGTCTTCCTGCCGCCGAGGGTGTCCACTGGTCGTCCAAGGGTGAAGGCGAGTTCGAAGTCGCCACGCTCGACAAGCCGCAACGCGGTACCCGTATTGTCCTGCACTTGAAGAAGGGCGAAGAAGAGTTCGCCGATGGTTGGCGCCTGCGCAACATCGTCAAGAAATACTCCGACCATATTGCTCTGCCGATCGAACTGCCCAAGCAGCACGTCGAGACCGCCGAAGGCGAAGAAAAGCCTGCCCAGGAATGGGAAACCGTCAACCGCGCAAGCGCCCTGTGGACCCGTCCGCGTACCGAGATCAAGGACGAGGAGTACCAGGAGTTCTACAAGCACATCGGCCATGACTTCGAGAACCCGCTGGCCTGGAGCCACAACAAGGTCGAAGGCAAGCTGGAGTACAACTCGCTGCTGTACGTGCCGGCCCGCGCACCGTTCGACCTGTACCAGCGCGAAGCGCCGCGCGGCCTGAAGCTGTATGTGCAGCGCGTATTCATCATGGACCAGGCCGAGTCGTTCCTGCCGCTTTACCTGCGTTTCATCAAGGGTGTGGTCGATTCCAATGACCTGTCGCTGAACGTCTCGCGCGAAATCCTGCAGAAGGATCCGATCATCGACTCGATGAAGTCGGCGTTGACCAAGCGCGTGCTGGACATGCTGGAGAAACTGGCGAAGAACGAGCCTGAACAGTACAAGAGCTTCTGGAAGAACTTCGGTCAGGTGATGAAGGAAGGCCCGGCCGAAGACTTCGCCAACAAGGAGAAGATTGCCGGCCTGCTGCGCTTTGCCTCGACCGCCGACGAAAGCGGCGAGCAGAGCGTTGCGCTGGCGGACTACCTGGCCCGCGCCAAGGAAGGCCAGGACAAGATCTACTACCTGACCGGCGAGTCCTACGCACAGGTCAAGAACAGTCCGCACTTGGAAGTCTTCCGCAAGAAAGGCATCGAGGTTCTGCTGCTGACTGACCGCATCGACGAGTGGCTGATGAGCTACCTCAATGAGTTCGACGGCAAGGCCTTTGTCGATGTCGCCCGTGGCGACCTGGACTTGGGCAAGCTGGACTCCGAGGAAGACAAGAAGGCCCAGGAAGAAGTCGCCAAGGAGAAGGAAGGCCTGGTCGAGCGCCTGAAGACCGCCCTGGGTGAGAGTGTCGCCGAAGTGCGTGTCTCGCACCGTCTGACCGACTCTCCGGCGATCCTTGCCATCGGCGAGCAGGACCTGGGCCTGCAGATGCGCCAGATCCTCGAGGCCAGTGGTCAGAAGGTGCCGGACTCCAAGCCGATCTTCGAATTCAACCCGAGCCACCCGCTGATCGAGAAGCTGGATAATGAACAGAGCGAGGACCGCTTTGCGGAGCTTTCCCACATCCTGTTCGACCAGGCTGCGCTGGCAGCAGGTGACAGCTTGAAGGATCCGGCGGCGTACGTTCGTCGCCTGAACAAGCTGTTGGTCGAATTGTCTGCTTGAGTTGAAGACAAAGCCCGCTTCGGCGGGCTTTTTTCATGGTGCAAGGAGGAGTTTGATGAGCAAGGTAATCGTCGAATCGCTGGTCTATCACCATGCGGGCAAGGCCTACGAGAGCCGCCTGGTCTATGAGCCGGGCGCGCTGCCCCAGCCGGGCCTGGTGATGGCGCCGAACTGGATGGGCGTCGGCGAAGGCGCCGAACGGATTGCCAAGGAAGTGGCCAGCCAGGGGTATGTGGTGCTGGTCGCTGACCTTTACGGACAATCGGTTCGTCCATCCAATGCCGACGAGGCGGGCGCGGCGATGATGCCGCTCAAGAATGACCGTGGCGAACTGCGCAAGCGCATGCAGGAAGCCTTGGCACAATTGCTCGGGCAGTCCAAGGCATTGCTGGAGCCGGGCAAGGTGGCGACCTTTGGCTTCTGTTTCGGTGGTTGCTGCGCTCTGGAGCTGGCCCGTACCGGCGCCGACCTACGGGCGGCAGTGTCGTTCCACGGGACGCTGGATACGCCGAACCCGGCCGATGCCCAGCGCATCAAAGGCTCTGTGCTGGTGTTGCACGGTGCTTCCGACCCGCTGGTGCCAAAGGAGCAGTTGCCGGAGTTCGAGGAGGAGATGAACGCGGCCAAGGTCGACTGGCAATTGCTCAGTTATGGCGGTGCGGTGCACTCGTTCACCGACCCGTCCGCCAACGTGCCCGGCAAGATGCAATACGACCGCCGTACCAGCGAGCGTGCGTTCCGTGCCATGCACAACCTGCTGGACGAAGTGTTCCAGCGCTGACTGGGCAAGGGCTGCGCGGCAGCCCATCGCAGGCTAAGCCAGCGCCCACGGATCTGCCGCGCTACAACGCCACAAGCCCCTTGGGTCCTTGCGAGGCCTGCGTTGACCACATGGCGGCCCTCTCAACGCGGCAATTCGATCCGCGACGTTTCCCCCGGCACTGTCGGCCAATCCCCCGCAGCCCAGCGCGCCCGGGCCTGTTCGATCAGTTCCGGATCGCTGGCCACGAAGTTCCAGTTCATCCGCCGTGGCCCATCCAGTGGCGCGCCACCGATCAGCACCAGCTGGCACTCGCTTTGTGCATACAGCGTCACCTCTTCGCCTTCGGGCAGTACCAGCAGGTTGCATGGCTCGACCTCGTCCTCGCCCAGCAGCAGCTCGCCATCGAGCAGGTAGAGGGCACGCTCGGCATGTTCGAGGGGCACGTTGAGCGTGGTGGCCGCCTGCATTTGCACCAGGGCATATAGGGTAGGGGAGAGCACCGGCACTGGGGATTCAAGACAAAACCCTTGGCCTGCGATCATGCGGATGCTTACGCCCAGATTGTCGCTGACTGGCAGGCTATCGGCCGGATGATGGCTGTAGCTGGGCGGCCCTTGCTCATTCTCGCGGGGCGAAGCCAGCCATACCTGTAGGCCATGCAGGCGCGAACCCCTGCTCAAGGCATCGGCGGGAGTGCGCTCGACGTGAGCGACGCCGCTACCTGCAGTCATCCAGCTGACATCGCCGGGCAGGACGCGCTGTTCGGAGCCCAGGCTGTCCTTGTGCAGGATTTCGCCTTCGAACAAATACGTCAGGGTCGACAGGCCGATATGCGGGTGTTGGCGGATGTCCATGCCGCTGCCGGGGGCATAGCGTGTATCGAGCATGTGGTCGAAGAACACGAAAGGACCCACGCTGCGACACTGGGCCGATGGCAGTGGGCGCAGGATCGGTTGGCCCTCTACCGATTCGGCGCGCGGATGAATGATCAAGGGGCGGCTCATGACAGGGCTCCAGGCGGGCGACGGATGCCTCAAGCATAGCGGTTCAGCGAAGCGGGCTGAACCGCCTTGCGCAGGCTCGGGTCTACTCTTCTCCAAGCCGCAGAGGAAAGACCACCATGATCGCCAGAGCGCTGGCCTGCCTGCTGTTGTCCACCGTCCTGTGCCTGACGGTGCAGGCGCGGGATTACCGCTACAGTGATGCCCACCTGCATTACGTCGACTTCTTCCAGGAGAGCGAGGGCATGGCTGCGCTGTTCAAGGCCATGGACGAGGCTGGGGTCGAGCAGTCCATGATCGCGGGTATTCCTGTGGCCAAGAAGTGGCATGAAGATGAGCCCAAGCGCCCGCGCTACTACGCCGGTGATGATGCGGACGCCTACTGGTACAGCGCCACCGATGTCTACGTCGCCGCCGCGGTGCAGCAGTTGCCGCCGCAGCAGCGCCGACGTTTGCATCCATTTCTCAGCGGCTTCAATCCGGTGGACAAGAATGCCGTCAGCCACATCGAGCGCATGCTTGAGCTGTACCCAGGGCTTTGGCAGGGCATTGGCGAGGTGTTCACCCGTCATGACGATCTGACTGCGCTCACCAGTGGCGATACGCCCAGGGCCAACAATGAGGCCATGACGCGGATCTATCACTTGGCGGCCGAGCGTGACTTGCCGGTGCTCATCCATTCCAACATCACCTCCAAGCGCGAGCGCAACCCGCTTTACCTGGCGGAGATCGAAGAACCACTGCGTAACCATCCACACACCCGCTTCATCTGGGCCCATGCCGGTACCAGCGCGGAAATCCATCGGCATCAGACACAGATGAACTTCCTCCTGCCGGTGCTCACTCGGCTGCTCGAAGACTACCCGAACCTGTATATCGACCTCTCTTGGAGCATGCGCGAGCCTTACTTGCTGGACGGGCAGGGCAAGCCGCACGAGGCATGGGTCAAGCTGGTCGAGCGGTTCCCGGGGCGTTTCATGCTCGGTTCGGATGTGGTCGGGCGCTTTTCCGGAATCGGCGAGCAGATGCACGGTTTTGATGCCTTCCTCGATGCGCTGCCGGTCGAAGTGGCCAACCGTGTGGCGCACACGAATTTTCTGTCAGTGCTACCGGGTGCACCAAAATAATGCGTGCCGCTTGATTCTGGCCCTTTGATATTGCCTTTTCGTCTTAAGCAAATTCGGCCCCTCCCCGATAGTGTCTATAACAACGACAACGTGGCAGAGGGAGCTGTACATGAGTCTGAGACGTTTGAATATCGCCCCCCGTGCGGGGCTTGGCTTTGGCCTGATGGCCTTGCTGGTCGCCCTGCTCGGGGGCTTTTCTCTCCAACAGATGACACAGATGCGCCAGCAAGCCGAGCAGGTGGACGACAACTGGTTGCCCAGTGTCATTTCGGTCGGGCGCATGACTCAGGACATGTTGCGAATCCGCGCCCTGACCTTGCGCCTGCTGATCGACCCGGCGCCGGCGGCACAACAGCAGAACCGTGCGCGTATCGAAGAACTCAAAGCCGGCTTGAACGAAGTCCAGCAGCGTTATAAGGCGCTGATCGTGTTGCCGGAAGAGCACACGCTGCTCACTCGCTACCAAGGGCTTGAACGCCAATACCTGGACCTGCAGGGCCAGGTAATGCAACTGGCGGGCGAAGGGCGCACCGATGCGGCCGCGACCTTGGTCAACGGCGAGATGAACCAGTTCGCTGACCAGATGACCGCGACCCTCAACGAACTGATCGAGCTGAACATCCACCATGCCGATCGCGCCACGGATCTTGCCGAGGCGGTCTACGCAGGGGCCAAGGTCTGGGTGTGGGGATTGTTACTGGTGGCGGTGACCATGACCGTGGTCCTGGCGCTGGCCCTGACACGCAGTATCGTGCGGCCGCTGGGGCAGTCGTTACAGGTGGCTGAGACGGTCGCCAAGGGCGACCTGACGCCGCAGATCACTGTGCAGGGCGAGGACGAGCCTGCGCGCTTGCAGGCGGCGCTCAAGGTCATGCAGCAGAGCCTGCGTGACACCATCGGACGAATTTCCGATTCGGCGGGACAGTTAGCTTCAGCTTCCGAGCAGCTCAGTGCGGTTACCGAGGACGCTACCCGAGGGTTGCAGCAACAGAGCCAGGAAATCGAACAGGCGGCGACGGCCGTCAACCAGATGACCTCGGCAGTGGAGGAGGTGGCGAGCAATGCGGTAGCGACGTCAGAGGCCTCCCGCGAGTCCGACCGTATCGCCCGCCAGGGGCGTGAACAGGTGCAGGCGACCGTGCATGCCATCGAGTCCCTGGCGGCGGGCGTGGCCGACAATGCCGATGAGGTCGGGCAACTGGCCCAGCAGGTTCAGGACATCAGCAAGGTGCTGGATGTGATAGGTGCTATTGCTGAACAGACCAACCTATTGGCGCTCAATGCCGCTATCGAGGCGGCGCGGGCGGGAGAGGCGGGGCGTGGCTTTGCGGTGGTGGCTGATGAGGTAAGGGCGTTGGCCCACCGCACACAGACGTCTACCCGCGAGATCGAGCAGATGATCGTTGCCATCCAGGCCGGCACCGAACGTGCCGTGCACGGCATGCAACAAAGCAATGAGCGGGCGCGTTCGACCCTTGAGGGTGCCCATGCCGCGGGCGAGGCGTTGGAGGCGATCACGGCGGCCATAGCGCGGATCAACGAACGCAACCTGGTGATCGCCAGTGCATCGGAAGAGCAGGCTCAGGTGGCCCGAGAAGTGGATCGCAACCTGACCACCATCCGCGACCTGGCGCACCAGTCCTCGGCGGGGGCCGAGCAGACCTCGGCGGCGAGCCAGGCCTTGTCGCAGCTGGCGGTGGATCTGAACGCACTGGTGCACAGGTTTTCGGTGTAGCCCAGCAAGGGCAAGGCCCTCGCTCTGTTCTTGCAGCCAAACGAAAACGCCCCGAACCAGTCGGGGCGTTTTCGTTGCAGCGAGGTCAGGCTGTTACTTGCCAGTCCAGCGCTTGAGCACCAGGGTGGCATTGGTGCCACCGAAGCCGAAGCTGTTGCTCATGACCGTGTCGATCTTGGCGTTTTGTTCGGTCTGGCGCAGGATCGGCAGGTCGGCGACCTCCGGGTCCAGCTCGTCGATATTGGCGGAGCCGGCGATGAAGTTGTTTTCCATCATCAGCAGGCAGTAGATCGCCTCGTGTACGCCTGCGGCACCCAGGGAGTGGCCGGACAGGCTCTTGGTCGAGCTGATCTTCGGAGCCTTGTCGCCGAACACTTCACGTACACCTTTGATCTCGGCGACGTCACCGACCGGAGTCGAGGTGCCGTGGGTGTTGAGGTAGTCGATCGGGGTGTCGACGGTGGCCAGCGCCTGCTGCATGCAGCGGATCGCGCCTTCGCCGCTCGGGGCAACCATGTCGTAGCCGTCGGAAGTTGCGCCGTAGCCGACGATTTCGGCATAGATCTTGGCGCCACGGGCCAGGGCGTGTTCCAGCTCCTCGACCACGACCATGCCGCCACCACCGGCGATGACGAAGCCATCGCGGTCAGCGTCATAGGCGCGCGAGGCCAGTTCAGGGGTTTCGTTGCGCTTGGTCGACAGGGCGCCCATGGCATCGAACAGGAACGACTGGCTCCAGTGCTCTTCTTCACCGCCGCCGGCGAAGACGATGTCCTGCTTGCCCCACTGGATCTGCTCCAGGGCGGTGCCGATGCAGTGTGCGGAGGTGGCGCATGCCGACGAGATCGAGTAGTTGATGCCCTTGATCTTGAACGGGGTGGCCAGGCACGCCGATACCGTGCTGCCCATGGTGCGGGTGACGCGGTACGGGCCGAC
The DNA here is from genome assembly GCF_040822035.1 of Pseudomonas guariconensis. Taxonomy (NCBI): domain Bacteria; kingdom Pseudomonadati; phylum Pseudomonadota; class Gammaproteobacteria; order Pseudomonadales; family Pseudomonadaceae; genus Pseudomonas; species Pseudomonas guariconensis. Next base: position 1,828,498 of record NZ_CP162012.1, read on the forward strand.
GCGCTTGACGCCTTTCTCGCGCAGGGTATCCAGGGCTTCCATCTGGTTCAGGGTGGAGGCGCCGCCGGAACCTGCAACCAGGCCGGTACGCGGGTTGGAGACTTGCTCCTCGGTCAGACCGGCGTCCTTGATCGCGTCCTGCATGGCCAGGTAGGCGTAGGCAGCGGCATGGCCGACGAAGCGGTAGACCTTGCGGTCGATCAGCTCTTCGAGGTTGAGGTCGATGGAACCGGAAACCTGGCTACGCAGCCCCATTTCCTTGTATTCCGGGTTGTAACGGATACCCGGACGGCTGTTGCGCAGGTTTTCGGTGACGGTAGCTTTGTCATTGCCCAGGCACGATACGATGCCCAGACCAGTGATAACGACGCGGCGCATGCGAATAACCCTTAGAAATTGTCAGTGGAGGTGAACACGCCGACCCGCAGGCCTTCGGCGGTGTAGATCTCGCGGCCGTCGACGCTGACCGAGCCATCGGCGATGGCCATGTTCAGCTTGCCCTTCAGGACGCGCTTGATATGAATGTTGTAGGTGACTTTCTGGGCCGAAGGCAGTACCTGGCCGAAGAATTTCACTTCGCCCGAGCCCAAGGCGCGGCCGCGGCCTGGCAGACCCTGCCAGCCAAGGAAGAAACCGACCAGTTGCCACATGGCATCCAGGCCCAGGCAGCCTGGCATGACGGGGTCGCCCTCGAAGTGGCAGGCGAAGAACCACAGGTCCGGATTGATATCCAGCTCGGCGACCAATTCACCTTTGCCGTACTTGCCGCCTTCGGCGCTGATATGGGTGATGCGATCGACCATCAGCATGTTCGGGGCGGGCAGTTGCGCATTACCTGGGCCGAACAGCTCACCGCGACTGCAGCGCAGCAAATCTTCCCGAGTAAAGGCGTTTTGTTTGGTCATGCGAGCTCCTCAATAATCCCCGTGCGGCTGGGGCTGAATCTTCCCGGCCGGCTCGGCGGTTGAGTCCGAGACGGCAGCCTACAGGTAGACTATTGCGTTGTGGTGAAAGTCACAGCGCACCTGGCAAAGAAGTACAGGTGTGCACTGAAACGCTTATTTTCAGGGCCTATGCAGGTCCTGTCTAGTGGCCACGGCGGTTAATTCGGTTGCTTTGCGTCGTCGGGCGACCCGTCACCGACACCGGACAAGCCGCGTTCTGGCCTCTATCTCCCTAGACTGCCGCATTTCGGCGTTAATCGCCAGTCGCGGCTGTCCGTCCGGATAACCAGCGTTGCAGCACCTGCTGCAGTTCCGTTCGTTTGAAAGGCTTGCTCAGGTAGTCGTTCATCCCCGCTGCCAGGCATCGCTCGCGATCGCCCTGCAGCGCGTTGGCCGTGAGGGCGATGATCGGCACCTGCGCGCCGTTGGGCAGCAGGCGGATACGCCGAGTGGCCTCGTAGCCGTCCACAACGGGCAGGCGGCAGTCCATCAGCACGGCGGCGAAGCGTTGTTCAAGCACCTGCTCGACGGCCTGAAGACCATCGAGGGCGGTGACGACATCGAAGCCCAGGCTGCGCAGCATGGCCTCGATGACGCTCTGGTTGACCGGGTTGTCTTCTACCAGCAGGATCTGCCCGCCTTCCCAGGCCGCTTGGCCTTCGACGTCCTGGGCCGGCAGCAAGGTCGCCGTGGCGCTGGCCAGGGCCAAAGGCATTTCCAGGGTGAAGGTCGAGCCCAGCCCTTCGCGGCTTTCGCCGCGCAACTGCCCGCCCATGCGCTCGGCGAGGGTCCGTGCGATCGCCAGGCCAAGGCCTGTGCCGCCATAGCGACGGGAAATCGAGCTGTCGGCCTGCTGGAAGGCCACGAACATCATCTCCAGGCGGTCGCTGTCGATGCCGATGCCGGTGTCACGCACCGCGCAGGTGAACCACACCTGTTGGGCATCCAGGGCCCGCCAGCGGGCCTCCACTTCCACTTGGCCGTGTTCGGTAAATTTCAAGGCGTTGCCGATCAGGTTCAGCAAGATCTGGCGGATCCGTGTCGGATCGCCTGTGACCTGCAACTGGTCGATGCCTTGGGGGAGCTGCAAATGCAGGCCCAGCCCGCGCTGCTGGGCGCTGTGCTGGAACGACTGAACGCTGCTGCTGATCAGCTCGCCCAGGTTGAAGGCGATGTGTTCGAGTTCCAGCGTGGTGCGCTCGATCCGCGAGAAGTCGAGGATGTCGTTGATCACCTTGAGCAGATGCCCGGTGGATTCGCTGGCCACGGCGGTGTAGTCAGCCTGCTCGCTGGTCAGCGGGGTGGTCTCGAGCAGTTGCAGCATGCCCAGGACACCGTTCATGGGGGTGCGCAGTTCATGGCTCATCATCGCCAGGAACTCCGATTTGGTCCGGTTGGCTTGCTCGGCCTCCTCACGCGCCTGAATCATCTGCGCCATGGCCTGCTTCTGCTCGGTGCTGGCTTTCTCCAAGGCACTGGCCAGGTTGTTGATGTGTCGGGCCAGGTGCCCCAGCTCGCTGTCGTCGACTTCCGGCACCTGGGTCTTGAATTCGCCCTTCTGGATGGCCTTGACCGCATGCCCCATGTCGCTGATCGGCTTGGCCAGGCTCATGGCCAGGCGGCGGGCGAGCAGAAAGGTGAACAGCAAGGCGAACAGGGCCAGGATGCCGGCCTTTATCACGATTTCCTGCTGGCGCTGGCTGAAGGCATCGTCGGACATGCCCACGATCACCCGCCCCAGATAGTCATCGCCAATGCTGGGAGCAGGCGCGTTGCCCTGTTGCAAGAAGTCGTTGTCCAGGCGGATCTGCTGCAGGCGGATCGGCGCCTGGAACACTTCCACGCGCTGGGCACGGTTGACGTTCTCGCCGTTCTGCTCGACGTACACCAGGATGTGGTTGCGGCTGTCCTGCACCTCGAGAAAGCGTACGTGCGGAATGCTCAGGGTCGCGCGCATGAGGCTTTCGAGTACCTCATTGTTGCCGGAAATCACGCCATATTCGGAGGCGGGAGCCAACTGGTTGGCGATCAGTTGCCCGGTATGGTTGAGCTCCTGTCGCAGGTCCTGCAGACGCACGAAGGTGAAGAAGCTGATCAGCAGCAGGGTCAGCAACAGGGCGGGGCCCAGGCTGATGATCTGGGTGCGGGTGTGGATGTCCCAGCTCAGGCGGTTGCTCATGGGGTGGGCTCTCCTTCGGCCAGGACCACGGCGGCGGCCTTGGGGTCGATCGGCTCCAGCCCCAGGGCGCGAGCCACTTGCTGGTTGCCGCTGACCCCATAGTGCGTGGGGTAGTGGCTGCGCGGCCAACTGGCGGGCGAGCGGTCGAGCAATTGGTCGAGCACCGCTAGCCAGTCGTCCTGGTCGCTGAAGGTGCTGGCCAGCGCCCCGGCGCGGACAAAACCTGCGTTGGGACCGATCAGCGCCATCTGCCGGCCATAGCTGCTGAGCAGGACGTTCTTGGCGGTCTTGGAGTTGTACAGGTCGGGGTCGTCGATCCCCAGCAGGACATCGCTGTTGCTCAGCAGGTGTTGCAGCGGGCGGCTGTCGCGCGGGTCCGGCCAGTCCTGTGCGACGATCTCAAGGCCCAGCGGGCGGGCGGCCAGGCGCAGTTCGTCAAGCATGAAGCGGCTATGTTCGCCGTACAGCACACCGATTCGTCGCGCCTGTGGCAACAAGTAGCGCGTCAGGCGCAATTGCCGACCAGGCGGTGGATCGCTCCACAACAGGCACAGGTAGGCGGGACGCGACTTTCCCAGGCGTTGTTCCGCCTGTACCCGGCTGACCCGCAAGGCCAGCGCCGGAGGGCCAGCGGCCTCGCCCAGGCGCCATTCGAATGCTGCGCTGTCGAGCAGCACCAGGCGCACATCAGCCTTCAACTGCCCTGGCTTGGGCAGGGCGTCGACGGTCTTGAAATGCACCTGGTCGTTGGGACGGCGCGCTTCCAGGGCGGAGACGAAGCTGCGTACGCCTGGTTGGTCGCTGGCGCCTACCAACAGAATCTCGCTGGCTGATACCGCGCCCAAAGGCCACAGGCAGAACAGCAACAGGCGCAGCAACAAGGCCATCAGAACTCCAGCTCCGCGCTCACGCTCAAGCGGTGACGGCTGTCGTAGCGGTTCTGCGGCACGGTGACCGGCTCGTCATCCAGGCGCTGCTGCCAGAGCGCAGCCAGCTCAAGATTGCTGCCCTGGATGCGAAAGCGTTTGGCCACGCGCAGGTCGAGGCGTTCGTAGCGGTACTGGTTGAGCGCGTCGTCACCGTAGTAGAACAGGGCGCTGGACCAGCCCTGGCCCCATTCGCGCATCCAGCCGGCCGAGCCACTGTTGCGTGCGCTCAGGCGTCGGTCGCTGGGGTTGCTGGCCCAGGCATCGACGTAGGCGTAGGTCAGGCGCAGTCGGTCACGCAGGGTAGGGCGCCAGTCCAGCTGCGCTTCGCTGCCGCTGAAGCGGGCCTTGTTGGCGTTGCTGGCGATGTACTGGTTGTTGCGCAACGGCTCGCTGATCATTCCGGTGATCTCGTCATAGAACAACTTCACATCCATGTTCAAATCGATGTCGCTGAAATTGCCGTTGTAGCCCAGCTCCCGCGAGCGCATGCGCTCTTGTTCGAGGTCGCCAGGGCCGCGGGTCTTGACGAAGTATTCGCCGTGCTGCAACCCATACACGTTGGGGGTCAGGTTGTTGACCGTGTAGCTCCAGTTGACGTTGTTCTCGAACATGTCCGGCGAGCGCACCGCCTCGGAGTACACCGCGCGCAAACCGTGACGCGGGGTGATCAGGTAGTTGACCGCCATGCGCGGGGTGAGCGAGCTGCCCGACAGGCGCGAGTCCTCGAACATCGCGCCACCCTGGAGAATCCAGTGCTCGTCGGCGCGCCACTCCAGTTGACCGAACAGGCGCCAGGTCTGGTCGTCCAGGCTGCCGTTGAAGTAGGTCTGCGAGTCGGCGCGATCATAACGGTAGTTCATTCCGCTGAGCAGACGCAGGTTGTCGGTCAGGCTCAGGGTGTCCTGGACCTCGAGATCGAAGCGGGTTTCCCGAGTGCTTTGGTCCACATCGCCGCAAACCACTTCACGACCACCATTGGCCCATTGGCTGGCGATCTGATCGCGCAGGGCGTTCTGCACGGGGTCGCTGCTGGGAGGCGGGTTGTTGGCGTTGCGTGCCACTTGCTCGGCATAGTCCGGGTTGATCTGCCAGAGCCGCGTCAGCTCCGGGCTGAAGGCGATGGCCGCATCGCAGGCCAGCCAGACCTGTTGCCGGTCGAAGTGCTGGGCCGAGCCCTGGACATACAGGCTGTGTTCGGGATTGAAATCGATGTTCCAGCGCATCGAGCCCGCATAGTCCTTGGCATTGACGTCGGCGTTGTCGCCTCGGGCGGTCACGAAGGGAAACACCGGCTGATAGGTATAGGGCCGCTGATTGCTCCCTTCCTTGGCCGCCAGTTGCCATTCAAGGGTCTGGTTGACCGCCAGGTTGTGGCTGGCGCTGAGGTTGAAGCGGTTGAGGCGGCGGCTGTCGCGGTAGTCGTTGCCGAACTGGTCCTCGTCGAAGCCATCATCCTGCATGCCGGACAGCGACAGGCGCATGTCGCCGCCTTCCCAGCCGAAGCCCTGGCTGGCGTAGTAATCGTTGATGCCGTCCTGGCCGCGGGTCACCTTCACGCGGGTGCCATGGCTGTCGGCGGGGTTGCGGGTGAGGATGTTGACCACGGCCATCAAGGCGTTGGCCCCGTAACTCACGGTGTTGGGGCCGCGGAATACCTCGATCCGGTCGATGTCCTCGATGGCCAGCGGGATGTCGCTCCAGTCCACCGTGGCAAGGCCTGCGCGATACACCGAGCGGCCATCGATCAGCACTTGCATGCGCCGCGCGTCGTTGACGTTGCTGCCATGGTAGTTGACGGTCGGCTGGTTGCCGGCGACGTAGCCCACCATCATGCCGGGTACCAGGCGCATCAGCTCGGGAATGTCGCGTGCGCCGCTGGCGCGGATCAGTTCGCTGTCGAGCACCGTCATGCTGCCAGGTACGGCGGCCGGGGATTGTTTCAGGCGTGTCGCGGTCAGAACCTGCGGCAGGTCCTGGTTGTCGAGGAACATGTCATCGGCCAGGGCCGGGCCGCCCAAGAGGGCAGTCAGCAACAGCAGGCGAGGGTAAGGTGGCGTGCCAGGGAACACGGTACGGCCTTGTTTCAGAGATGAAACAGGCATGTTAACTGACCGCTTGGGTTTTGCCAGTGCGATTTGATATCCATACGCAGGGCTGGCACTGCCACTGGCTCTGTCGCATGCGCGCCGTATAATGCCCCGGTCGCCAACTTAACTTATTGGCTTTAACGGATTGGATATGACTGAACAGCAACCTGTTGCAGTTCTTGGGGGCGGCAGCTTCGGCACCGCCGTGGCGAACTTGCTGGCCGAAAACGGCGTGCCGGTCCGGCAATGGATGCGTGACCCCGAGCAGGCCGAGGCCATGCGCGTCAATCGCGAGAATCCTCGCTACCTCAAAGGCATTCGCCTGCAGGACGGGGTGGAACCTGTCAACGACCTGCTGGCCACGTTGCAGGCCTGCGACCTGATCTTCGTCGCGCTACCTTCCAGCGCCTTGCGCAGCGTGCTGGCGCCCCATGCCGAACTGTTGCGCGGCAAGGGTCTGGTCAGCCTGACCAAGGGCATCGAGGCGCAAAGTTTCAAGCTGATGAGCCAGATCCTCGAAGAGATCGCGCCCGAGGCCCGCATCGGCGTGCTGTCGGGGCCGAACCTGGCCCGCGAGATCGCCGAACACGCCCTGACCGCCACCGTGGTCGCCAGTGAGGACGAAGCCCTCTGCCAACGTGTGCAGGCGGTGTTGCATGGCCGCACCTTCCGCGTCTACGCCAGCGCCGACCGCTTCGGCGTCGAACTCGGCGGCGCGTTGAAGAACGTCTACGCCATCATTGCCGGCATGGCCGTCGCCCTGGGCATGGGCGAGAACACCAAGAGCATGCTGATCACCCGCGCGCTGGCCGAGATGACCCGCTTCGCCGTGAGCCAGGGCGCCAACCCCATGACTTTCCTGGGCCTGGCCGGGGTTGGCGACTTGATCGTCACCTGCTCCTCGCCCAAGAGCCGCAACTATCAGGTCGGCCATGCCCTGGGCCAGGGTCTGAGCCTGGAGCAGGCGGTGAGTCGCCTGGGCGAGGTGGCCGAAGGGGTCAACACCCTCAAGGTACTCAAGGCCAAGGCCCAGGAGGTACAGGTGTACATGCCGCTGGTGGCTGGCCTGCACGCGATCCTCTTCGAGGGGCGTACGCTGAACCAGGTGATCGAGCACCTGATGCGCGCCGAGCCCAAGACCGACGTCGATTTCATTTCCATCAGCGGTTTCAATTGATCCCGGAGCACATGCATGAACGACACAGCCAACCGCGCCCAGCGCGAATCGATCATCCTGCGGGTACTGTGGATGCTGGTGTTCCTCTTGGTCTGGCACATGGCGCAACTGTTGCTGGGTGGCCTGGTGCTGGTCCAGCTGATCTACCGCCTGGTCTATGGCGCGCCCAGCGGTAGCCTGATGAATTTCGGCGACAGCCTGAGCCAGTTCCTGGCGCAGATCGGCCGCTTTGGCACCTTCCACAGCGACCAGAAGCCCTGGCCGTTCGCCGACTGGCCGACCCCTCGCGCCCCTGAAGGCGAAGTGCCTCACGAAGTTGCCTCGGCGCCTCATCCGGTGCGTGATCAGGAGCCCAAGCTGTGAAGGTCTGGGTGCTGCGCCACGGCGAGGCCGAGCCACGCGCCAACACCGACGCCGAGCGGCGCCTGACCAACCATGGTCGCGAGCAGGTGCTGCGTAGTGCCGCGCGCCTGTTGGGCCAACCGCTGCAGGCGATCATCGCCAGCCCGTACGTTCGAGCCCAGCAGACAGCCGCTCTGGTGCACGACGCCTTGGGCTTGGATGAGCCGGTGCGTACCGTGCCTTGGCTCACCCCCGACAGCGATGTCGGGCAGGTGATCGGCGAGCTGGACCAACTGGGCCTGGAGCACGTGCTGCTGGTGAGTCACCAACCCTTGGTCGGCACCTTGGTAGGCATGCTCGAACACGGCCATGGCCAGCAACCGGCGCCGCTGAGCACAGCGACCCTGGCTGAGCTGGAAGGGGACTGGCCGCTGGCTGGGTTGATGACCTTGCACGGGCTGTACCACGCCGGCTGACCCTGGCTGTTGACGGTACCTTCTTCGCGGGTTCACGCGCGAAGAAGGCGACACACATGCCAGGCATGTCCGGATCGCCCTCAGCGATGACCTTTCCGAACGTTGCCGCCCCAGCACGCCATGCCGACAATGGGCCATCACTTCCCATTCAGACCAGGCCGCCATGTCGCAGCAGATCTTCTTCGCCCACGCCAATGGCTTCCCTTCGGCCACCTACGGCAAGTTGTTCGCCGCCCTGGCGCCGGACTACCAGGTCCAGCACCTGGCGCAACATGCCCACGACCCCCGATTCCCGGTCAACGACAACTGGCAGAACCTGGTCGATGAGTTGCTTCACCACCTGGCCCAGCAGGGGCAGCCGGTCTGGGGCGTCGGCCATTCCCTGGGTGGCCTTCTGCACCTGCATGCCGCGCTACGTTGCCCGCAGTACTACCGAGGCGTGGTAATGCTCGATTCGCCTGTGCTGACCCGCGCCGACCAGTGGATGATCCGCGCGGCCAAGCGCCTGGGCTTCATCGACCGCATCACCCCGGCCGGGCGAACCCTGGGGCGTCGCGAGGCATTCCCCGACCGTGACAGCGCACGGGCCTACTTCGCCGGCAAGACGTTGTTCCGCCACTTCGACCCCGATTGCCTGGAGGCGTATCTGGAGCACGGCCTGCAAGCCACCCAGGAGGGCTTGCGCCTGCGCTTCGACCCCACGACCGAGATCGACATCTACCGCAGTATCCCCCACGTCAGCCCGGCGCCAGCGCGCCAGCTGCAGGTACCGCTGGCGGTGGTGCGTGGCGACCAGAGCCGGGTGATCCGCCGCCACCATGCCCTGGCGGTGCGCGGCATTCCCCGGGGCGAATACCACAGCCTGCCCGGTGGGCACATGTTCCCGCTGGAGCGGCCGGGGGATACAGCGCACTTGATCAAGGGCCTGTTCGATCGCTGGAGTCGAGCATGAGCACGCATGTCGAAGAGATCCGTCTGAGCCTCGGCCATATCGAGCTGGCGGCGCACCTGTTCGGGCCGGATGACGGTCTGCCGGTGATCGCCTTGCATGGCTGGCTAGACAACGCCAACAGCTTCGCCCGCCTGGCGCCGCGCCTCGACGGGCTGCGCGTAGTCGCCCTGGACCTGGCCGGGCATGGCTATTCCGAGCATCGCCCTGTCGGCGCCGGTTACGCTTTGGCCGACTACGCCCACGATGTGCTGCGGGTGGCCGAGCAACTGGGCTGGAAGCGCTTTGGTCTGCTCGGACACTCGTTGGGCGCAATCATCAGCGTGCAGCTGGCGGGAGCCTTGCCCGATCGCATCAGCCACCTGGCGTTGATCGACGGCGTGATCCCGCCCACGGCCCGCGAGCAGGACGCCGCCGAACGCTTGGGCATGGCGCTGCAGGCGCAACTGCGCTTGGATGGCAAGCACAAGTCGGTGTACGCGACCCTTGAAGATGGCGTGCAGGCGCGCATGAAAGGCATGGTCGCGGTCAGCCGCGAAGCCGCCGAGCTGCTGGCCCAGCGTGGCCTGATGCCGGTGCCGGGCGGCTACAGCTGGCGCAGCGACAGCCGCCTGACCTTGCCATCACCGGTACGCCTGAACGAGGCGCAGGCCATGGCCTTCGTGCATCGGGTCGCATGCCCGGCCTGCCTGGTGGTGGCGGCCGATGGCATGCTCGCGCAGCACACAGCCTTGCTGGAGCAGCTACCCTTTGAGCAGGTCACGCTGCCCGGTGGCCATCACCTGCATTTGAATGACGAACCGGGCGCAACCCTTGTTGCAGACTGTTTCAATCGCTTCTTCGGCTTTTCTTGACTTGCACAGGACAAGTGTCGAGGCTTGGCGGGTTGAACACGGAGACAACCATGCACATGCCAGACATCCTGGATTACCCCATCGGCGCCCTGTGCGTGACAGGTGGCCGATGATCACGCGCACACTGATCGCCGTTTGCCTGGGCTTGGCCAGCCCCTTGTCGTGGGCCGGCAGCCTGCCCGTGCCGGTGGATGCCAAAGTGGTCGACCAGCGTCCGGCCGTGGAGCAGGAGCGGGTCTATCCCATGGGCCCTTTACGCAAGATCAGCGGCCGCCTGAGGGTGGACGAAAAAGTCGAAAGCCGCGGTCAGGTCAGTTCCGTCACCTATCAGCTCCCTGTCGAACGGACTGCCCGCGAGGCCTTCACCAGTGCCCGCGAGGCCTTGCAGCGCGAGGGGGGCTATCCGCTGTTCTGGTGCCAGGGCCGCGATTGCGGCGAAGCCAGCCTGTGGGCCAACGAAGTATTCGCCAATGCCCGCCTCAATGGTGGTGACGAGCAACAGGCGTTCATCCTCCTGCGCCGCTCCGCCGAAGAGGCCGACACCTTGGTCTCGCTCTACAGCGTCACCCGTGGCAATCGCCGCGCCTACCTGCACGTCGAGGAGTTCGTGGCCGACCAGCCTCTGGGCGAGCTGTTGCCGACACCAGCCACGGTGCTGCGCGAACTGCGCGACACCGGCAAGCTGGACTACCCTGACCTTGCCGCACCGCAGCCCACCTGGGTGGCCTTGCTCGGGCGCAGCCTGAACCTGGACAGCACCCTGCGCGCCAGCCTCAGCGGCGCCCAGGCCGAAGCCTGGCGCGAGCAACTGGTAAACGCCGGCGTGCGCAGTACCCGCCTGGAAGTCGGGACGGCACCCACCGATGGCCTGCACCTTGAGCTGATCCGTTGAATGAGTCCCTCCATGCCCAACAATGACCGCCTGCTGATCCAGATCCTGCTGCTGGCCCTGCTCGGGGCCGGGTTGTGGGTGATGGCGCCTTTCATTTCGGCATTGCTCTGGGGCGCCATCCTGGCCTTCGCCAGTTGGCCGCTGATGCGCTTGCTCACCCGCGTGCTGGGCGGGCGCGAAACGCTCGCCGCGAGCCTACTGACCGCCGTGTGGATCCTGGTGGTGGCCTTGCCGCTGGTGTGGCTCGGCTTCAATCTGGCCGACCACATCCGTGATGCCACCGCGTTCATCCGGGACGTGCAGGTCGACGGCTTGCCCGACGCCCCCGACTGGCTGGGCAGCATCCCCCTGGTGGGGGAGCGACTGGTGCGCTGGTGGGATTCCATGGATCAACAGGGCGCGGCCTTGCTGGCCTCGGTCAAGCCGCACCTGGGGCAGGTCGGCAACTGGCTTCTGGCGCGCAGTGCGCAGATTGGCAGCGGCGCGTTGGAGCTGACCCTGAGCCTGGTGTTCGTGTTCTTCTTCTACCGTGACGGGCCGCGCCTGGCGGCCTTCGTGCTGCGCCTGTTGCAGCGGTTGATGGGGGAACGCGCCGAGTATTACCTGGACCTGGTGGCTGGCACCGTGCAGCGCGTGGTCAACGGCGTGATCGGCACTGCCGCGGCCCAAGGCTTGCTGGCTTTGATCGGCTTCCTGATCGCCGGTGTGCCGGGCGCCATCGTGCTGGGGCTGGTGACCTTCATGCTCAGCCTGATTCCCATGGGGCCGCCGCTGGCCTGGATACCTGCCACCGGCTGGCTGGTGTGGAAGGGTGAGTACGGCATGGCGGTGTTCCTCGGCCTGTGGGGCACCTTCATCATCAGCGGCGTCGACAACGTCCTCAAGCCGTACTTGATCAGCCGCGGTGGCAACCTGCCGTTGGTGATCGTGCTGCTCGGGGTGTTCGGCGGGCTGATCGCCTTTGGCTTCATCGGCCTGTTCATCGGGCCGACCTTGCTGGCGGTGGGCTATAGCCTGCTGCTGGACTGGAGCCGTAACGCGGGGCAGCAGACACCCCAGCGGTAGTCAGGCCAAGGCTCTCCATGCCGCCATCCTTGCGGGGTACCCGCGACGATGGCGGCTGCCGAAAAGGCTGATCTTTACGCACTCTTTATGCCCTGACCCCACCCCCCATCTCGTCCCTTTACGCTCCTCCCTCGGACAATTTCCCTAAAGCGGCCCATGCGCCGTACCAAGGGAGATGCGCACATGAACATGCTGGACGGGGTGTCACTGCTGCTGGCAGTGGCGTTGGCGATGTACCTGCTGGTGGCGCTGCTGCGCGCCGATCGCAGCTAAGGGGCGGCCATGCACAGCTACGACTATCTATTGCTGTTGGCGTTCTTCGCCATCGTGCTGCTGCCAGCACCTTGGCTCGGGCGCTTTTGCTTCAAGGTGATGGAAGGGCAGCGCACCTGGCTGACACCGGTGCTCGGCCCGCTGGAGCACGGTTGCTACCGCCTGGCCGGTGTACGCGCCGAGCAGGAGCAGAACTGGAAGCAATACACCCTGGCCTTGCTGGCCTTCAACCTGGTCGGCTTCGTATTGCTGTTCACCGTGCTCCTGCTCCAGGGGTATCTGCCGCTGAACCCGCAGCAGCTGCCGGGGCAGGAATGGACGCTGGCGTTCAACACTGCAGTCAGTTTCATGACCAACACCAACTGGCAGGCCTACAGCGGTGAAGCGTCGGTCAGCTACCTGAGCCAGATGATCGGCCTGACTGTGCAGAACTTCGTGAGCGCCGCCACCGGTCTTGCCGTGCTGGTCGCCCTGTGCCGAGGGATTGCCCGTCGCTCCACCACCACGTTAGGCAATTTCTGGGTCGACTTGACCCGCGCCACCCTCTACGTGCTGCTGCCACTGTGCCTGGTGCTGGCACTACTGCTGGTGTGGCAGGGCGTGCCGCAAACCTTCGCCGACTACGCCCACGCACTGACCTTGCAAGGCAGCGACCAGGCACTTCCCCTTGGCCCGGCCGCCAGCCAGATCGCCATCAAGCAACTGGGCACCAACGGCGGCGGCTTTTTCGGCGTCAACTCGGCGCACCCGTTCGAGAACCCCACAGCCTGGAGCAATCTGTTCGAGGTGGCATCGATCATCCTCATTCCGGCAGCGCTGGTGTTCACCTTCGGCCATTACGTCAAAGACTTGCGCCAGAGCCGGGCGATCCTCGCCTGCATGCTGGGCCTGTTCCTGATCGGCGGCGCTACGGCGCTGTGGTCCGAGCAACAGCCCAACCCTGCCTTGGAAAGCGCCCAGGTACAACAGACCGCGCCGCTCGAAGGCAAGGAAAGCCGCTTCGGCACCACCGCCTCGGTGCTATGGAGCGTGACCACCACCGCCGCCTCGAACGGTTCGGTCAATGCCATGCATGACAGCCTCAACCCGCTCACGGGCATGGTGGCCATGGTCAATATGATGGTCGGCGAGGTGATCTTCGGCGGCGTCGGCGCAGGCCTTTACGGCATGTTGCTGTTCGTGCTGATCGCCGTGTTCCTGGCGGGCCTGATGATCGGTCGCACGCCAGAGTACTTGGGCAAGAAGCTCCAGGCGCGGGAGGTGCAACTGCTGGTGGCGACCTTGCTGGTGATGCCGGTGGGTGTGCTGGTGCTCGGCGCCATCACCGCGAGCCTCCCCGGGCCTGCCAGTGCCGTGACCAATCCCGGTGCCCACGGCTTCAGCCAACTGCTTTATGCCTATACCTCCGGCACCGCCAACAACGGTTCGGCGTTCGCCGGTTTCGGTGCCAACACGCCGTACCACAACCTGATGATCGGCCTGGCCATGCTTATCGGCCGCTTCGGCTACATCCTGCCGGTGCTCGCCCTGGCTGGCAGCCTGGCAGCGAAGAAGAGCGCGCCCCAGGGGCTGAACAGCTTCCCCACCCATGGGCCGCTGTTCGTGGTCCTGCTGCTGGTGACCATTGTGCTGGTCGGTGGCCTGACTTTCCTGCCGACCCTGGCCCTCGGGCCGATTGCCGAACACCTGAGCCTGGGCTTCTGAGGACCTCCCATGAACATGCCTATTCCTGATGTCAAAGCCAACCGCACCGCCGTGGACCAGACCCGCTTCGCCGCGCTCTGGCGTCCGGCTCTGGTCCAGGCTTTCGTCAAGCTCGACCCCCGCCAACTCAAACGCTCTCCGGTGATGTTGGTGGTCGCCCTGACCGCGCTGCTGACCACGCTACTGTGCTTCGTCCCCGGCAGTGGTGTGGGAACCGGTGTAGCCCTGCAGATCGCCCTGTGGCTGTGGTTCACCGTGCTGTTCGCCAACTTCGCCGAAGCCTTGGCCGAAGGCCGTGGCAAGGCCCGTGCCGACAGCCTCAAGGCCGGCAGTCAGGGCCTGACCGCCCAGCGTCGCACCGTCGATGGCCGCTTCGAGACCGTGCCCGCCACCCAGCTTCGCAAGGACGATGTGGTCAAGGTCGTTGCCGGCGAGTTGATCCCCGGTGACGGCGAGGTGCTCGAAGGCATCGCTGCGGTCAACGAGGCGGCCATCACCGGCGAGTCGGCCCCTGTGATCCGTGAGTCCGGCGGCGACCGCTCGGCGGTGACCGGCAACACCCGCCTGGTTTCGGACTGGCTGTTGATCCGCATCACCAGCAACCCCGGCGAGTCGACCCTGGATCGCATGATCGCCTTGGTCGAAGGCGCCAAACGCCAGAAGACCCCCAACGAAATCGCCCTGGATATCCTGCTGATCGGCCTGACGTTGATCTTCCTGATCGTGGTGGTGACGTTGCAGCCGTTCGCCCATTTTTCGGGTGGCAGCCTGCCGCTGATCTTCCTTGCTGCGCTGTTGGTCACGCTCATCCCCACCACCATCGGTGGCCTGCTCTCGGCCATCGGCATCGCCGGCATGGACCGCCTGGTGCGCCTTAACGTCATCGCCCGCTCCGGCCGTGCGGTGGAGGCGGCGGGTGACGTGCACACGCTGATGCTCGACAAGACCGGCACCATCACCTTCGGCAACCGTCGTTGCAGTGCACTGCATGCCGCGCCCGGCATCACCGCGCGGGAACTGGGGGAGGGCGCGTTGTTCGCCTCGCTTGCCGACGACACTGCCGAGGGCAAGTCGATTGTCGAATACCTACGTCAGCAACAGGCGTTCATCGAACCTTCGGCCAACCAGTTCGAAGCCATTGCCTTCAGTGCCGAGACGCGGCTCTCGGGTATCGACTTCCAGCAACGCTGCTACCGCAAGGGCGCGGTCGATGCGGTGTTGGCCTTCGTCGGCCTGCAACGCCTGGAGATGCCCACGCCGCTGGCCCGTGAAGTCGAGCGTATCGCCCAGAGCGGTGGCACACCGCTGCTGGTGTGCATCGACAAGCGTTTGCTGGGAGTGATCCACCTCAAGGATGTGGTCAAGCCCGGCATTCGCGAGCGTTTCGCCGAGCTGCGCAAGCTGGGGATCCGTACGGTGATGGTGACGGGCGACAACCCGCTGACCGCCGCTGCCATTGCCGCCGAAGCGGGGGTCGACGATGTGCTGGCCGAGGCCACGCCGGAGAAGAAGCTGGCGCGCATCCGCCAGGAACAGAACGACGGCCGTCTGGTGGCCATGTGCGGGGACGGCGCCAACGATGCCCCCGCCCTGGCCCAGGCTGATGTCGGCATGGCCATGAACGACGGCACCCAGGCCGCGCGCGAGGCGGCCAATATGGTCGATCTGGACAGCGACCCGACCAAGTTGCTGGACGTGGTCCAGGTGGGCAAGGAGCTGCTGGTCACCCGCGGTGCGCTGACCACGTTCTCCATCGCCAACGACGTGGCGAAGTACTTTGCCATCCTGCCGGCGCTGTTCGCCGTGATCTACCCGCAGTTGGGCGTGCTCAACCTCATGCAACTGCAGAGCCCGCAGAGCGCGATCCTCTCGGCCATCGTGTTCAACGCGCTGATCATCGTCGTGCTGATCCCGCTCGCACTGCGCGGCGTGCGCGTCCAGGCGGCGAGCGCGGCCCACCTGCTGCGACGCAACCTGCTGATCTACGGTGTGGGCGGCATCATCGTGCCGTTTGCCGGGATCAAGGCGATCGACCTCTTGCTCAACGCTTTGCACCTGGTTTGAAGGAGATGGACATGACCACTTACCTGCGCCCGGCCCTGAGCCTGGCCCTGCTGATGACCCTGGTCACCGGCGCGCTGTATCCCTTGGCGGTGACCGGCATCGCCCAGGTCGCCTTCCCTGAGCAGGCCAATGGCAGCCTGGTACGTGACGAGCAGGGGCGGGTGCGCGGCTCGGCCTTGATCGCCCAGGACTTCACTGGCGATGCCTGGTTCCACTCGCGCCCGTCGGCCGGCGCCTACGCCACCGTCGCCAGCAGCGCCAGCAACCTCTCGCCGAGCAATCCGGCCCTGGCCGAGCGGGTCAAGGCCGAGGCCTCTGCGCTCTATCAACCCCAGCAAGGCCCTGTACCCCTGGCCTTGCTGACCACCTCCGGCAGCGGCCTGGACCCGCACCTGCCGCCCGATGCCGTGGCCTACCAACTGCCCCGTGTGGCGTCGGCGCGGCAAGTGCCGGTGCAGCGCTTGCAAGCGTTGGTGGAAGCGTCCACCCTCCACCCATTGATCGGCCCGCCTGTGGTCAACGTGCTGGCGCTGAACCAGGCGCTGGAGCGCCTGGCCCCGATGCCCTCCGGTTCCTGAGCCTTATCGGAGCTAGCGAAGCCTGCGGCCTGCACAGCAGGCTCCAGGCTCTCTGAAATCGAAGGATGAAACATGAGTGACTCCGCCCGCGCCGATGCGCTCCTGGCGGGCCTGCCGCGCGAAGGTCGTGGCAAGCTCAAGGTATTTCTCGGCGCCGCCCCCGGCGTGGGCAAGACCTACGCCATGCTCCAGGCCGCCCACGCCCAGCAACGCCTGGGCGTGCAAGTGCTGGCCGGGATCGTCGAAACCCACGGCCGCGCCGAAACCGAGGCGCTGCTCGGCGGCCTGGCCCAGCAGCCCTTGTTGCGTACCGACTACCGCGGCGTGACCCTCGAGGAGATGGACCTCGACGGCTTGCTCAAGGCCGCCCCCACCTTGGCCCTGGTGGACGAACTGGCCCACACCAACGCCCCCGGCAGCCGCCACGCCAAGCGCTGGCAGGACGTGCAGGAACTGCTCGCTGCCGGCATCGATGTCTACACCACCGTCAACGTCCAGCACCTGGAAAGCCTCAACGACAAAGTCCGCGACATCACCGGCGTTCAGGTCCGCGAGACCCTGCCGGACTGGGTCCTGCAGGAAGCCTTCGAGCTGGTGCTGATCGACCTCCCACCGCGTGAGCTGCTCATGCGCCTGCGCGAGGGCAAGGTCTATGTGCCGGAGCAGGCGAGGGCGGCCATCGACGCCTACTTCTCCCAGACCAACCTCACCGCCCTTCGCGAGCTGGCCATGCAGACCGCCGCCGCTCAGGTCGATGCCGACCTCGCCCACGGCTACCGCCAGCGCGGTCAGGAGGCCCCGGCCCTGCGCGGGCGCCTGCTGGTGGGCGTGGACGGTGACGAGCAGGCCGAACGCCTGGTGCGCCATGCCAGTCGCGTTGCCCAGCGCCGCCACTTGCCTTGGAGCCTGGTGCACGTGGACAACGGCCGCCTGCGCGACGAGACCGCCCGCCAGCGCCTGCAGGCCGCCCAGCAACTGGCCGAGCGTCTGGGCGGCGAAGTGGTCGTGCTGCGTGCCGGCGAAGTGGCCCGCACCCTGATCCAGCACGCCAGCGAACGCCGGGCCAGCCTGGTGCTGGTAGGCCAGTCCCGCGATCGGCTGCGCCGTCGCTTGTTCGGCGCAGGCGTGGCCGCGCGCCTGCTGCGAGAAAGCCACGGCCTGGAAATCAACGTCCTCGACCGCGACACCCAACCCCGCACAGCACCCTCGGCGGTGCAGCGCGTGTGGGTCTGGCGCCATTACCTGCTGGCATTGGTGGCCACCGTGCTGGCAGCAGGGTTGTCGTGGGCGGTATCCAGTGTGCTGGCGCTGCCCAATATTTCCTTGGTGTTCCTCGCTGCCGTGCTGCTGGTGGCGGTGCGCAGCAGTCTGGGGCCGGCGCTGGCCTGCGCGGCGCTGTCGTTTCTCACCTATGACTTTCTGTTCATCCCGCCGAACTTCTCCTTCGCCATCCAGCGCGAAGAAGACGTGCTCACCCTGGTGTTCTTCCTGCTCATGGCGGGCCTCACCGGCAACCTCGCCGCCCGCCAGCGCCGTCAGTTGCAGGCCCTGCGCGAAACCCAGGCCGAGACCACGCAACTGCTGGACCTCTCACGTCGTCTCACCGTGGCCACGGACCGCCAGGCTGTGTTCAACGCCGCCGGCCAGCACCTGGGCGCCTGGCAGGACATGCAGGCCTGCCTGCTCGAGCGCAATGCTGAGGGCCTGCTGCAAGCCACCAGCAGCCACGAACCGCAACTGACCAACAACGAACGCGCCGCCGCCGAATGGGCCTGGCAGCACGGCCAGGCCGCCGGGCACGGCAGCGACACCCTGCCTGATGGGCGTTGGTGGTGGTGGCCGCTCGCGGTGGACGATCAACCCCTGGCCCTGCTTGGCGTGCGCCCACGCACAGGGGAGACCTTAAGCCCCCAACGCCGACGCCTGTTGATGTCTCTCGGCCAACCCCTGGCCCAGGCCCTGGCTCGCGCCCGCCTGGGCGAGCAACTGGAGGCCGCGCGCCTGCATGGCGAGACCGAACAACTGCGCAGTGCACTGCTGGCCTCTGTTTCCCACGACCTGCGCACCCCCCTGACCGCCATGCGCGGCAGTATCGACAGCCTGCTGGCCCTGGGCGACGCCATCCCCCCGGCCGATCGCCAAGAGCTGCTCGAAGGCACCCGCAACGAAGCCGAACGCCTGGACCGCTATATCCAGAACCTCTTGGACATGACTCGTCTCGGCCACGGCGGCCTCAAGCTCGCCCGCGACTGGGTCGCCCCGGCCGACATCGTCGGCAGCGCCCTCAACCGCCTGCGCGTGGTCCTGGCTCCGCTGCGTGTGCACACCGATGTGCCGCCCGAGCTGCCGCTGCTGTTCGTGCATCCGGCGCTGATCGAACAGGCGCTGGTCAACGTGCTGGAAAACGCGGCCCGTTTCTCGCCGGTCAACGGGCGCCTGGCGTTGCAAGTCTCTGAGCAGAACGAGCAACTGCACTTCGCCGTCAGCGACCAAGGCCCGGGCATTCCGGTGAGTGAGCGCGAGAAGATTTTCGACATGTTCTACACCGCAGCCCGCGGCGACCGGGGAGGGCAGGGCACCGGCCTTGGCCTTGCCATCTGCCAAGGCATGATCGGCGCCCACGGCGGGCAGATCCTCGTCGGCGACGGCATCGATGGTCAGGGCACCTGCATCACTCTATGCTTGCCGTTGCCTCCACAACCTGAGCCTGAAAGCGAAGCCCCATGAGTCAGTCCGCCACCCTGCTGGTCATCGACGATGAGCCGCAGATCCGCAAGTTCCTGCGCATCAGCCTCGCCTCACAAGGCTACAAAGTCATCGAAGCCGCCACCGGCGCCGAAGGCCTCGCCCAGGCCGCGCTGAGCAAGCCGGACCTGGTGGTGCTCGACCTTGGCCTACCCGACATGGACGGCCAACAGGTGCTGCGCGAGCTGCGTGAATGGAGCGCCGTGCCAGTGCTGGTGCTCTCGGTGCGCGCGAGTGAAGTACAGAAAGTCGACGCACTCGATGGCGGCGCCAACGACTACGTGACCAAACCTTTCGG
Source organism: Pseudomonas guariconensis (assembly GCF_040822035.1). NCBI lineage: Bacteria > Pseudomonadati > Pseudomonadota > Gammaproteobacteria > Pseudomonadales > Pseudomonadaceae > Pseudomonas > Pseudomonas guariconensis. The sequence continues at coordinate 1,848,054 of NZ_CP162012.1, forward strand.
CATCCAGGAATTCCTTGCCCGCATCCGCGCCTTGCTGCGCCAGACGTCCCAGGCCGACGCTGTCCAGTCGAGCGTAAGTTTCGGCCCCTTGGTGGTGGACTTTGCGTTTCGCAAGGTGACCCTCGACGGTGCGGAAGTAGCCCTGACCCGCAAAGAGTACGCATTGCTCGCCCAGCTCGCCGGCCACCCCGGCCGCGTCATCACCCAGCAGCAACTGCTCAAGGACATCTGGGGGCCGACGCACGTCGATGACACCCATTACCTGCGCATCGTCGTCGCCCACGTGCGGCAGAAGTTGGGGGATGATCCGACTGCGCCGCGGTTCATCATCACCGAAGCCGGCGTAGGCTATCGCCTGGTTGCCCCGGGGCCCTGACCGGTGCCGCTTCGCGCCCCAACGCGGCGCAAGGGCTGCAAAGCAGCCCTGAATCCAACAGCACCTTGACCTCAGCCCATCATGCCCAACTCCGCATCATCCATCAGCGCCTTCGCTAACGCCGCCAGATAGTGCGACGCCCATACCAACTGCGGCTTGTCGTCCATCGCGCCTGTTAGGGTCATGTCCCCCACATACCCCATCAACTCCGAGATACCAGGCTCGATGCAAAACAGCGGCGCGGTCATGCCCTCGCCCTGGTAGAACTTCGTCCTGCCCACCGTCCTCGGCTCGATGTCCTTCGTGGTCATTGTTCGATCTCCCTGAAATGATCAGCGCCGCCCCGCAGGCACACCGCTGCCCCCACGACAACGCAAAACCTCTGTGGGTGCGGATTCACTCGCGAATGGGCCGGCGCAGATAGCACATGGTTAAAGGCTTAAATGCAGCGTCTTAGGGTTGGACACGCAAGCCCAAAACCTGAATCGAAAGTGGGAGTAGCGGGATTGGATGGTGAGCTACGATCCGAATGGATTGAATTTGCGTTGAGGCTGGGGATCGTGCTTTGAGAAAGGGATAGCGAGATGGATCGAAGATCGTTTTTCAGCATGGCAACTCCTGTATTCCCGATAGTGCTGCACACGACCTGCTGTCAAACAGGTGGGTGGCAGCTGCGTATGGGTTGACAGACCGGTGGAATACAGGAAGACCGGCGCACGCGAACGTGCCCCACACACAGCCGCCATTGAAGGCCAAGCTATGCCCCTGCGTTCCGTTGCGGCCTGTCAAAGCCGCGTCGTTGAAGTGCAACGGCTCGCCGAGACTAGAGCCCTGCCAGAGCACCCGCAACGGAAAAAAGGTGGCGGGAGTGTGTTTGGGAAATGGACTACGAGGAAGAGGGGGAATCTGATTTTTTCTACGGTTTCGGAGCATTTGGAAGAGGCCGTGCAGACTGGTGAGCTAGTAGGTTTCCTAATGCACGCCCTCGATCCGGATGAGAACAGCCGGTGGATCTACCGCCTGATGATTGATCGCAACCACCAAGGCCGTGGTTACGGGCGTGCGGCCCTGCGAGCGCTCATGGCTCATCTCCACTCCTTGCCTGGGGGACCAAGCGTCGCCCTTGGTGTTGACCCCGAAAACGTCGGCGCGCGACGTCTCTATGCATCCGAAGGCTTCGTCGAGACCGGTGAAGTCATTGATGGTGAGTTGATCATGCGACGGATGTCTACGTGATCCTAGACAGGGGCGCCGTGGCGCCCCTGCAACTTCGAAGAGCCACGGCCACTATGGGTCGATAACAGTCCCTCGCGACTCACTGACCTATCAGGGCAGCGAAATCCCGTACTCTGCGAGCTTGGCCTTGTGCTCATTTTTCACGTAACTCTTGTTGACCATCTGCGAGAACTTCATGAAGTCGGCTTTGGCATCATCTTGACTCTCCAAATGGTCGTACGCTATTCCACGCGCATAATAGGCCCATGCGTAGTCTGGCTGGCGCTGAAGGCCCGTGCTGAAGGCTTCGGCGGCCTCCCGGTATTGCCCAAGATCTGTCAGCGCGAGGCCCAAATGATAATAGGTCGGCATGTGAAAGCCGGTGCCTTTGCCTGCCTCTCCGATTCCGTTATCAAGGTTGTACTGGACGAGTTCGAGCGCCTTTTTCGGATTGCCAGCGTCACGATACATGGCGCTCAAATCCAGGTTGTCGCGTGGGCTAGGCTTACCGTCGAGCTGCATGGATTTTTCCTTGGCGACCACGGCTTCGGGGAAGCGCTTGAGGTTGCTATACGCATCCGCCTGCACCGCGTAAACCAAACTTTGCAGCGAAGCGGACAGCGTATTCTTTTGCAGGCATAGATCACCCTCCTGCAACGCCAGAGGGTAGTTTGCGACTTTGTGCGCTTTGAACTGATTAGTGCAGTGGATCAGGTTGGGGTTTTTCGGGTTTTGCATCCCAGCACAACCTGTGAGGATGACGGTGCAGGCGATGATAATGGGCCAGCGAGCATTCACGTTAGGCATCCTTGTCAGTCGAGCAGATGTGCATTGAGATCAGGGCGATAGACCTGCAGGAGCGGCGCGGTCACAGTGCCTTGAAGCGAGCAGAGCACAGTGGTGTGGCCCGCCAGCGGCGGTACCGTGTCGCCAGTGTCGACGATCAGCACGCGGTCTACGAAACCAAACGGCGTGGCGACGCCAGGACCGGTTAGTCCTTCGGTTCGCCATTGGCCGATCGGGTCTCCGACGCGGCGGATTTCAGCGCGAGCAATGGCTTTGCCTTGCCCGACAAAGCGTGCGTTGTCAACGATCAGCGGCTTGAGTTTCGCTGCCACCTCTTTAGGCGAACCATCGGCTACGAAACCCCAGAACAGGAAATTGCCGACGTTCTTTATAGTTTCGGCGTGGTTGTAATAGCCAATAAGAGCCACGCCATTGACCATTAGAGGCGTTTCGAAGTGTTGGTAAGTGCCCCCTTCCTGTAACGGATTCAAAATGGTCGGAGCCTTGACCGAGCCGTAATCACTCAGACGCAAGGTTCCTGCTGGCAGACGCGCATCGCGCAGCCGCTCGAAGAAATGCGCATCGCAACGAGAGAATTCAGTCAACAGTTGATCGGGCGTGGTGACGGCCTGTACGGGAGTAGCGCAGGCTGCGCCGGAGGCGAGCAAAGCAACGCCGGCGAAAAGAGAGCGGAACATTCAAATCATCCGTGAAATGGGATAAACAACTGTCGGCTGGTGAGCCGGAAACTTTAGCAGTGCAGGCCTGCGGAGAGATTCAGCTTTTCTTTTTGGCTGAAAACGGGTGTGGATCGAGCGTCCACTTCTGGCGGGAATGAATAGCCCTATCTCGAATGGCTGCAATGGGTTGATAGCGGTCATCCACGACCGGCAGCTATCGACCCAGAGCAGCCCTTGGAAGTGGGCAATACACGGCGTTAGTTTCCCAGCGAATAATGCCGGTAGATTACTGATCAATCCTCAAACGCAGGCGTAATTGTGGAGGAAAGCCCTAGCCAACATGCCATTGAAGTCCTCCAGCTTGCTGAGCCTCCACGCTTCCCCGATGCTGATGAATTCACGATTAAGATACCCTGCAAAATCAGTGTTTATCAGGGAGCGGTCCATTGCCAACACGCCCCACTCTTCGAAAGCACTTTCATAGGCAAGCCATTCATAGGTCGGGCTGAATACTAAGTGCGGCATTTCCAGCGGCGTGTCTGATAGGAATGATTGGCGCTGAAGCTCAAGCACACTCTCCTCTGTATTTCGGCCATCGAAGAACCTGCCCACGCAATCGCGGGTGCCCCATGAAAACAGCACTCCCATCCCGCTTGAGAATTGCAGATGGCTTTCGATCAACAGACTTTCAAGCAGGTCCAAGTCAGAAAGAAGTGACCGCTCAAAGAACCAATAACAAAGGTTCTGATCAAGGAAAATATGCGCCGGAAGGTCACTTGTAATGTCGATTTTCCGTGCCAGCTTTCGTACAAAGCTCTGGCACTCCTCTGGGGCGATGGTGTATAGCATCGGCTTTTCCTGAATACGGCATTCGATTGTAAACCTTGAGACGCGCTTGCCGGCGATAGGCTGCTACAAAGCAGCAAGATTTAGCGTCCGCTTTGGGACGAAATCTCCAATCACGAGTGGCCGCTCTCGACCCAAAGCCGCCAGGGATTACAAGTAGAGAAGGGCCAACAACTGCCTCTAACCCTTATCCGCGCATGCGCTGCACGCTGCCTGATGTACCTCACGCAGAGCGTGATAGCAGTCAGCGCTGATGGAGGCGTTCACGGCCCACATAAGCCGACGCATTCCGGATAAATACGCGTCTGCTACCGCGCGTCCGACTGCCGATCAGGCAGAGCAGTTGTCTTGCGACTAGCTTTACCTCGAACACTCAAGTCACCGTTCACAGCTCAACTAGGTAAAGGCTCGTTATGACTAAAACAATCGATCTGACGATTACCCACGATTACCTCAATCCGTTTGCCTCGCCGGACAACCCCAAGTTAAGCCCCGAGCTGGTGGACTACCTGTCAGATAGCGCCTGGTACCACCACGAGCTGTGCCTGCACATTCGCTGTCCAGAAGAGGAGCGTGAACGCCTGCAGCAGGCCATCAGTAATACCTTTGCGGAAAAGAGGGAACAACTCAGAGGGGATATTCGCACCCAACGCCTGGTAGCGTTGACGCTCCTGGGCTTGGCACTGGCCTTGGTGCTGGCAGGCACAGCTCTGGGCATTGAAGGCACCATCCCCGTGGGAGTCGTTACCGTCACCGCGTGGATGCTGCTCTGGCGTAGTGCAGAGATATTTTTTCTAGATATCCGCGGCATTAACCGGCAGCAGCGTAAGTACCAGCGCATCGCCAGCGCATCAAAGCAGTTTTATGCCGGGGTGCTGGCGAACTGAAAGTCTGACTTTTTTCAACTGTATCGACCCATAATGGACATGCTCCAGCCAAAATTAATCATACTATTCATGGCATTGCTCGATATCTGTCAGCGATGGATTCGGCGGATCGGGCAGCGCCCATGGTTTACTAGAAGATTATTGAAATTTTCGTTGCCTCTGCAGTTCTCTGTGCAACCAGATACCTGCCGGCTCCACACCTTCTGCGCATCGCACCTTGTAGGCGCGTCCACTCATAGTGCTTTTAGTGGCAGCGAGGTCAATGAATTCTTCCGCGCTTTTCACCATGTTTTTGCTTTGGAGATAATGCAGCTTCTGCTCTAGATGCGCTCGCGCACGGGGACCTGAATATTCAGATCCGTTGCGGACAAATTTGCAGTCACTGTGCTCTACGAAGTCCAGCAACCCTATTATTTCTCTAGCCGTTTGAGGTGTAGCTAGTAGCCGGGAGTCAACGATCATTGCGAGCAGGTATATGCCAGTCGCCATCGTCATCTGACTGATAAACCGCAAAGAGCCTTTCGTCCACGTCCGCATGACTTGTTCGTCCCTCGCTATAGCATCTTCTCCAGTCCAATCGTGCTGCTCAGCCACGCATTGAAGCGCCGCCACCAACTCCCCGGTTCCTTGGTCAACGTATGCTGGTTGCCATTGTCTTCGGTGATCCATACCAGCTGCGAATCTTCCAGCCGGACGTGATAGCTGAGGGCAGGCGCCATACCCTCCAAAGCCAGTTCACGCGCCCGCCCGGCGAGAACCGGATCGTCGACCAGCACCCCAACTTCGGTGTTCCACAGCAATGAACGCGAGTCGAAATTGAACGAGCCGATGAAGGCTTTCTGCTGGTCGAAAATCATCGCCTTGGTATGCAGGCTGGAGTCGGAACTGTTGGAAGACCCCTTGTGAAAGAGACGCGGCTTGCTTTCGCTATGAGCACCGGATTGGCGGCGTAGCTCGAACAATTGCACACCATGCTGGAGCAAGGTCTTCCGATAAGGCGCGTAGGCACCATGCGTAGCGGGAACATCGGTTGCGTCCAGTGAATTGGTCAGCAAGCTGATCGACACCCCGGCATCGGCACGACGTGTCAAATACACTACCCCTGGTTGACCGGGTACCATGTAGGCCGAAACTAGAATGAGCTCTTTGGTGACGCCGTTAAGTTCGGGTGCCAACTGGGTGGTCAATAGTAAATACGGAGCGGGTTCGCCCTCCGCCAAGACCTTACTCGGCGCATCCCACAACGCTTTATTCCAAGCCCAGATCAATTCTTGTCGCCAGTGGTTCAGGCGAGGCTGAGTGGTATAGCGCATCAGTTGCTGGTAGAGCGCATGATTCTGAGTGCGGGTTTCCTCCAAGGAGGCATCCAGCCGCATGCGAAGCTCTTTCAGATCTCTACTAGTCGGCTTGAACGATACAAACTGCTCGATGGGCTTGCTCAGGACGCTGTTCCAGTACTCGTCAAAACTATGTCCCAACTGCTGTGCAACCGGGCCGACACTGAGCATGTCGATGTCGGTAAAATTTCTGTTAGGCTCGGCATCGAAATACTCGTCGCCCAAGTTGCGTCCTCCGACGATAGCGGCACTGTTGTCTACCACCCACAATTTGTTATGCATACGCCGGTGCTGCTGGGACAGGTTGAAGAGGCGGCCCAAAGTACGCGTCACGACAGTACTGCGACCCAAGTGCAGCGGATTGAAAACACGGATTTGTATACGCGGATGCATGGCGAGCGTCGCGATGGTTTCCTCCAAATCATCGCTGGTGGTGTCATCGAGCAAAACTCTCACGCGCACGCCTCGATCTGCAGCGACAAGCAGCTCGCTCAGCAGTATTCGAGTGCTGATACCGTCGTGGACGATGTAGTACTGAAGATCGATGCTGCTTTGAGCATTGCGAATCAGCTCGGCGCGGGCGGCGAAAGCCTCAGTACTATCGGAGAGCAAGCGAAAGCCCGACTGACCTTGATGGGGAGCAACCTGGGCCTGAATTGAACGACCGAACGCCGAAGTGTACGCAGGCAAGGCCTGACTGGGTTCGTGTAACACATTAGGCGTGGTGCAGCCATTAATCAGAACCGTGAGTAATAGAACGGCAAGCACAGGCTGTTTGTTTCTCACGGAGCGTACCCCGGCTGATGGCGATGAGGGTGTCGGATTCCGAAGAATGAACATTCCCTTGCCACCGGCATTTGGCCGTAACAACCGTGTGTGATGTTTCTTCGATCTGAAGTATTGCTCTCAAAGCGTAGATCATCCTCTGATGATCGCGGTGATTGCCATGCGATCTAGGCTACGCCGATAGCGTTAGGTAGGAAGCCGAGACCAATGTCAAAGCTTCAGCAAATCTCTCTGCGAATTATTTCGCGGAGTATCTTCATTAGGCGGATTAGAAGCAAAACATTCCGGCCGTTGCCGTGAGGTATCTATGGGTCGATAGCGACCGCTACCGACCCATACCTGCCAGTCGCTTTCAGCAACTGCCGTCCCAAACCGCTTGATGGCGACACCACGCAATCGCCCTATTTTTCTGTTCTGCCATCCCTCTCCTGACAGTCCTTGTAGACCCGCGTCCTTTGTTGAGAAGATTTTCCGGTGATCCAGGCCTGTGAATTTGATAATGATGGACTTTTCTGTCGAGTTTCCCGAATTCTTGCTCCCGCGTTGCACACTGCGCCGGATACATTGCGGCGATGTAGCGGCGATTTTTACCGGACTTTCCCACCCGCAGGTTATTGCTCACTATGGTGTGTCTTTCGATAGCATCGAGGCGACCCACGAGCAAATGCATTGGTACGACGCGCTGCTGGAGGAGGATCGAGGCATCTGGTGGGGTATCGCCTTACCGGGTCAAGACGAACTGATAGGTGCTTGTGGCTTCAATGATTGGTCTAAAGCCGATCGCAGCGTGGATATCGGCTATTGGCTGATGCCTGAAAACTGGGGCCAGGGGCTGATGCAGGATTGCCTGCTCGCCATCCTCCGCTTCGCCTTCGATACCCTCGGCGTGCACCGCATCCATGCAGATGTCGAGCCTGAAAACTCCGCCAGTACCCGCTTGCTGGAGCGCCTCGGCTTTGTGCTGGAGGGAACGTTGCGAGATGTGGAGTACAAGGGCGGGCGCTTCCTCAGCCTGCACCAGTTCAGTCTGCTGGCTACCGACCCGGCGGCGCTAGCGATGCTGATGGACGACACCCCAACGCTGCGTCCGGCACGTGAGGCGGATGCGCAGGCTCTGAGCGCCTTGGCCCGACGCAGCAAGGCTCATTGGGGTTATCCCGAAGCTTGGATGAATGCGTGGGAGGGCGCGCTGACCATCCACTCTACGCAACTGAACGGCCATTATGCGGTGCTGACCGCGGCGGATGGCGCATTGTTGGGCTTCTATGGGCTGGAGCACGGCGAGGATGGCTGGCAACTGGAGCATTGCTGGGTTGATCCCTCGGCCATGGGAAGAGGGCACGGACGGCGCCTGGTAGACCACGCCCTGGCTGTAGCACGCGGGCTGGGCGTAACCATTCTAGCGGTTGAGTCGGATCCTTCCGCCAGGGCCTTCTACGAGCGGCTCGGGGCCCGGCATGTGGGCGATGTATCGCGCCCGATCAATGGCGAGGCCCGAAGTCTTCCGATCCTTGAGTGGCGGCTCGGTGATTGACCTTCTTTGTTGGTGAACGAATAGAGCCGAGGCTGCTCAAGGCTTTGCACCGTTTCGCGCAGGGAACGGTATGCCGATCGGTGGGCTGGCCGGTACAAGGTGCCGATGAGCCTACAAGCACGACCGGGGCGTCAATGCCGCCCCGGTTCGGTCCCTCTCGATTACTTCAGGTGTTGCTTGATCGCCTGGGCAGCCTGGTCCAATGCACTGCGGGTTCCAGGCACCTGGCTGAGTACGTTGAGCAGGCCGAAGTCGTGGATCATGCCGTTGTAACGCACGGCGGTCACCGGTACACCGGCAGCCTCCAGCTTGCGGGCATAGGCTTCGCCTTCGTCGCGCAGCACGTCCATCTCGGCGGTCTGCACCAATGCTGGCGGTAAGCCTTTCAACTGATCCAGGCTGGCGCGCAGTGGCGATGCATGGATGTCGTTACGCTGCCTCGGATCGGTGGTATAGCTGTCCCAGAACCACTGCATCATATTGCGGGTCAGGAAGTGACCTTCAGCGAACTGGTTATACGAGCCGTTGTTGAAGTTGGCGTCAGTCACCGGCCACAACAAGGCTTGGAACCGCAGCTTGGGCGTGCCGGCCTCCTTGGCTTTGATCGCGACCACCGCCGCCATGTTGCCACCGACACTGTTGCCTACCACCGCCAGGCGGCTGCCATCGACACCAATCTGTTTGCCATTCTCGGCAACCCAGCGGGTGGCGGCGTAAGCCTGGTTAATGGCCGTGGGGAATTGGGCTTCCGGCGACGGGGTGTAGTCGACATAGACCGCTGCTGCACCGGAGCCGACCACCAGGTCGCGGATCAGGCGCTCGTGCGTCGGGTAGTCACCCAACACCCAGCCACCTCCGTGGAAGAACATGAACACAGGCAGTTCGCCTTTCGCGCCTTGTGGCCGTATCACGCGGATCTCCAGCGCCTGGCTGTCGACCTGAATGCTGCGGCGCTCGATTTGGACACCGGAGACATCCACTTTCACGCTGGCCTGGGCGCCAGTGAGCACGCCGCGGGCATCTTTCGGGGACAGGGTTTCCAACGGTTTACCGCCACCCGCGGCTAGGGCCTGCAGGAAGCCTTGAGTGGTGGTTTCAACACCGGGGCTACCAGCGGCGAAGGCGCTATTGACGGCGAGGGCGAGCAGGCCGGCGGTGAGGGTGCGGGACATTTTCATGGTCAAGCTCCTGGGACGCTGGAGTCATTAGTTCTGGTTGGCGGAGGTGGTGGGGCGCAGGTAACTGATTTTCTGCAGCTTGCCGTGGCTGTCGCGGTAGGTGAGGGTGGCGGTGCTGGCGTAGCTGGCGGTGTTGGCCGGCGCGTCTACAGCGATCACTCGAGCGATGTCCAAGTTCATGCCGTAGTGGTAGGGGGTGGCGCTCTGGGCAAAGGCGCCGACGCTGGTGCCAAAGGTCAGGGTGGCGATGGCGAGTGCTTTGCTAAAAGTCATGATGATTCTCCGTGAGCGTGGATATTGGGATCAGCGACTGCTTGCTGCGTGGGTTTATTTTGTGTCTGAATAGTTGGCGCGCAAAATATATTTGCGCTATTGTTCTCATTGAACAATCGCATCACCCAACCCACGGTGTGAAAGCGTCCCGCAGTCAGGCAGAAATGACCGCCGGATGGCCTTGGTGGTCAGTACCGAGGGCCGCCTGTCAGCCACGCAGAGCGCGCGCTAGCGAGCATGCAGCAGAAGGGAAGGAGAGCGGCGTATAAGCGCCATGCTTCAAAAGCATTTAAAGGCGTGGCTTACCCTCTGGGAACCCATCGGGCGCCACGCCAATTACAGAGTGAGAGAACATAGAGAAAATAGGGTGAACTTCCGTGTACACGGGAAACGTTTACAAGCCCAGATCGGACAAGCTTGGGTGATCGTCTGGACGACGGCCCTGAGGCCAATGGAACTTGCGCTCGGATTCCTTAATGGGCATGTCATTGATGCAGGCATAGCGGTTGATCATCAGACCGTCATCACCGAACTCCCAGTTTTCGTTACCGTACGAGCGGAACCAGTTACCAGAATCGTCGTGCCATTCATAAGCATAGCGAACGGCCAGGCGGTTCTCGGTGAATGCCCACAGCTCCTTGATCAAACGGTACTCATGTTCTTTGGCCCATTTACGAGTCAGGAAATTCTTTGCTTGCTCACGGTTAAATGCAAATTCAGCGCGGTTACGCCATTGGGTATCAAGGGAGTAAGCCAGAGAGACTTTTTCTGGGTCGCGGCTATTCCAACCATCTTCGGCCAGACGTACTTTGAGAATGGCGGTTTCACGTGTGAATGGCGGTACGGGCGGGCGTACTTCGTTATGAGCGGACATTTTAATTCCTCGCTTACTGGGCTGGTATCGCCCGCCTACTGGCGATTAACGATTCAGCAGTTGTTGTGCAATGGCTTTTGCATCAACTGCTGATCGGCTGTCACCAAGTAAATGGGCAACGGTGATGGCGCCGTCGATCAGAATCAGAAATTGGCGCGCACGCGCCTCTGGATCATCGAAGCCATATTCTTTACAGAGAGAGAGCACAAACGCTTTTACGTTTTCTTTGTGCTCTTTATCCACACGTCGTACTGGATCTTCTGGGTCGCCTGTTTCACCGGCGGTATTAATGAATGCGCATCCTCTGAAATTTTCAGAGGCGAACCAGTCGCAAAGCACATCAAACATGCGTAGCAGCTTGTCTGCTGCTGAATCGGCTTTATTTACTTCCGACTCAAACCATCGCATCCAGTTTCTGTCGCGGCGCTTTAAAATTTCTATTACGAGCGCTTCCTTAGTGCCGAAATAGCGGTAGATACTCTTGCGAGCGACACCAGATGTCTTTACTAAAAGATCCATTCCGGTTGCAGCAATTCCGCCGCGATAGATCAAGTCTTCCCCGATCTTCAATAGCCGCTCTTTAGTGTCGTTACTATTTTCGCTGTTCATGTCGGCAATGGTAGAACGATCGTTCTCCATGGTCAATACCCTCGCTACAGCAGTTTCAAAGAAAAATAAAATATGCTTGATTTACAAGCGCTTATACAACGTTAACTGGCTCGATAGGATATAGAGATGCCGTTCAGGACGGTGCGCCTGACGGATGCTGGTGAGGTTTACGTACGTTTTGCGCGTGGGGCTCTTTCAAAAGCCAGGTGCAGGCGAGACCTCTCCTGCACTTAGCCATTAAAACGCGCGTAACAGGTTCGTCCTGCCCCCTAAACCTCCAAAAACGCCGCCTCCAGCAACTGCTTCGTATACGCATGCTGCGGCGCATGAAAAATCGTCTGCGCATCCCCCTGTTCAACCACATGCCCATGTTTGATCACCATCAACTGATGACTCAACGCCTTCACCACCGCCAGGTCATGACTGATGAACAGGTACGTCAGGTTGTACTTGTGCTGCAGATTCCTCAGCAACTCCACCACCTGCCGCTGTACCGTGCGGTCCAGCGCGGAGGTGGGTTCATCCAGCAGAATCAACGCAGGCTTCAACACCAGCGCGCGGGCGATGGCGATGCGTTGGCGTTGGCCGCCGGAGAATTCGTGTGGGTAGCGGTGTCGGGTGCGGGGGTCCAGGCCGACTTCCTCCAGCGCGGCAATGATCGCCGCTTCCTGTTCTGCAGGGGAGCCGATGCGGTGAATGCGCAGGCCTTCGCCGACGATGTCGGCCACGCACATGCGGGGGCTGAGGCTGCCGAAGGGGTCTTGGAACACGACCTGCATTTCCCGTCGCAGGGGGCGCACGTCTTTCTGGCTGAGGCCTTCGAGGTTCTGGCCGTGGAAGCGGATACCGCCGCGGCTGGCGATCAACCTCAAGATGGCCAGGCCCAGGGTGGATTTGCCGGAGCCGCTTTCACCCACGATGCCGAGGGTCTGGCCCTGAGGCAGGCTGAAGTCGATGCCGTCCACGGCTTTGACGTGGTCGACGGTGCGGCGCAGCAGGCCTTTCTTGATGGGAAACCACACGCGCAGGTCTTCGACTTCCAGCAAGGGGTCGCCCACGGGGTTGTGGGCGGGGGCGCCGCTGGGTTCGGCGTTGATCAGCATTTGGGTGTAGGGGTGCTGCGGGGCTTTGAATAGGGTGGTGCAGTCGGCCTGTTCGACGATCTTCCCACACTGCATCACGCACACGCGGTGGGCGATGCGTCGCACGAGGTTCAGGTCGTGACTGATCAGCAGCAGGGCCATGCCCAGGCGGGCCTGCAGCTCCTTGAGCAGGTCGAGGATCTTCAACTGCACGGTGACGTCGAGCGCGGTGGTGGGCTCGTCGGCAATCAGCAGCTCGGGCTCGTTGGCCAGGGCCATGGCGATCATCACGCGTTGGCGCTGGCCGCCGGACAGCTCGTGGGGCAGGGCCTTGAGGCGCTTGTGCGGGTCGGGAATGCCGACCATCTCCAGCAGCTCCAGGGTACGGGCAGTGGCCTGCTTGCCGGTGAGGCCTTTGTGCAGCAGGAGGATTTCGTTGACCTGCTTTTCGATGGTGTGCAGCGGATTCAGCGAGGTCATCGGCTCTTGGAAGATCATCGCGATGCGGTCCCCGCGGATGCGGCGCATGGGCTTTTCACCGAGCTGCAGCAGGTCCTGGTCGTTGTAGCGGATGCTGCCGCTGGGGTGGCGCGCCAGGGGGTAGGGCAACAGGCGCAGGATGGAATGCGCGGTGACGGACTTGCCCGAGCCGCTTTCGCCGACCAGGGCCAGGGTCTCGCCCTTGCGGATGTCGAAACTGATGCCATCGACCACGCGATGCACGTGTTCACCGGTGACGAACTCCACCGAGAGGTCGCGCACTTCGATCAGGTTGTGTTCGCTCATGTCATTTCCTCGGGTCGAAGGCATCGCGGGCGGATTCGCCGATGAACACCAGAAGGCTCAGCATGATCGCCAGCACGGCGAAGGCGCTGATGCCAAGCCAAGGTGCCTGCAGGTTGGACTTGCCTTGGGCCACCAGCTCGCCGAGCGAGGGGGCGCCCGGTGGCAGGCCGAAGCCGAGGAAGTCCAGGGCAGTGAGGGTGCCGATGGCACCTGTGAGGATGAACGGCATGAAGGTCATGGTGGAGATCATGGCGTTGGGCAGGATGTGCCGGAACATGATCGGGCCGTCGCGCATCCCCAGGGCACGGGCGGCGCGCACGTATTCCAAGTTGCGCCCGCGTAGGAACTCGGCGCGCACCACGTCCACCAGGCTCATCCACGAGAACAGCAGCATGATGCCCAGCAGCCACCAGAAGTTGGGCTGTACGAAGCTGGCGAGGATGATCAACAGGTACAGCACCGGCAAGCCCGACCAGATCTCCAGGAAACGCTGGCCGGCCAGATCCACCCAGCCGCCATAGAAACCCTGCAGGGCGCCGGCGATGACGCCGACGATGGAGCTGAGCACGGTCAGCGTCAGGGCGAACAGCACCGAGACGCGGAAGCCGTAGATGACCCGGGCCATCACGTCGCGGCCCTGATCGTCGGTGCCCAGCCAGTTGTCCGCCGAGGGCGGTGCCGGGGCCGGGACCTTGAGGTCGTAGTTGATGCTCTGGTAGCTGAACGGGATGGGCGCCCACAGCACCCAGCTGTCCTTGGCCGCGAGCAGTTCGCGAATGTAGGGGCTCTTGTAGTTCGCTTCCAGGGGGAATTCGCCGCCGAAGGTGGTCTCCGGGTAACGCTTGAAGGCGGGGAAGTACCACTGGCCTTCGTAGCGTACGGCGATGGGTTTGTCGTTGGCGATCAGTTCGGCGCCCAGGCTCAGGCCGAACAGCACGATGAAGATCCACAGTGACCACCAGCCGCGGCGGTTGGCCTTGAAGCGCTCGAAGCGCCGGCGATTGAGAGGGGAGAGTGCCATGTCAATGCTCCCGGCTGGCGAAGTCGATGCGGGGGTCGACCAGGGTGTAGGTCAGGTCGCCGATCAGTTTCACCACCAGCCCCAGCAGGGTGAAGATGAACAGGGTGCCGAAGACCACCGGGTAGTCGCGGTTGATCGCTGCCTCGAAGCTCATCAGGCCCAGGCCGTCGAGGGAGAAGATCACCTCGATGAGCAGAGAACCTGTGAAGAAGATGCCGATGAACGCCGAGGGGAAGCCGGCGATCACCAGCAGCATGGCGTTGCGGAACACATGACCGTACAGCACCCGCGAGCGGCTCAGGCCCTTGGCCTTGGCGGTGACCACGTATTGCTTGTTGATCTCGTCGAGGAAGCTGTTCTTGGTCAGCAGGGTCATGGTGGCGAAGTTGCCGATGACCAGCGCGGTGATCGGTAGCACCAGGTGCCAGAAGTAATCGAGGATCTTGCCGCTGGTGGAGAGCTCGTCGAAGTTGTTGGAGGTCAGTCCGCGCAGGGGGAACCAGTCGAAGTAGCTGCCGCCGGCGAACAGCACGATCAGCAGGATGGCGAACAGGAAGGCGGGGATGGCGTAGCCGACGATGATTGCCGAACTGGTCCAGACATCGAAGTGGCTGCCATGGCGCACGGCCTTGGCGATCCCGAGCGGGATCGACACCAGGTACATGATCAGCGTGCTCCAAAGCCCCAGGGAGATAGACACGGGCATCTTCTCGGCGATCAGATCGATGACCTTGGCATCGCGGAAGAAGCTCTCGCCGAAGTCCAGGCGGGCGTAGTTCTTGATCATGATCCACAGGCGTTCGGGCGCCGACTTGTCGAAACCGTACATGCGCTCGATTTCGGCGATCAGGGCCGGGTCCAGGCCTTGGGCGCCACGGTAGTTGGAGCCGGCCACCGAGACTTCAGCGCCGCCGCCGGCGATGCGGCTGGTGGCGCCTTCGAAGCCTTCGAGCTTGGCGATCATCTGTTCCACCGGGCCGCCGGGAGCGGCCTGGACGATGATGAAGTTGATGATCAGGATGCCGAACAGGGTCGGGATAATCAGCAGCAGGCGACGCAGGATGTAGGCCAGCATGTCAGTTCGCCTCTTGCGCGGCTGCCGCTTCTTCGGCCTGGGCCTCGGCCGGCTTCGCACCGGGCTTGATCCACCAGGTGTTGATGCCGATGTCGTACTTGGGCGACACCTCAGGATGGCCGATGTGGTTCCAGTAGGCCACGCGCCAGGTCTTGATGTGCCAGTTGGGGATTACGTAGTAGCCCCACAGCAGCACGCGGTCCAGCGCGCGGGTGTGGGCGATCAGGCTCTGGCGCGAGTCTGCGTTGATCAACTGCTCGACCAGTTGGTCGATGGCCGGGTCGCGCAGGCCGATGAAGTTGCGACTGCCTGGGTTGTCGGCGGCGGCGCTGGTCCAGAACTCACGCTGCTCATTACCCGGCGAGCTCGATTGCGGGTAACCGCCGACGATCATGTCGAAGTCGCGCGAGCGCAGGCGGTTGATGTATTGGGAAACGTCGACGCGGCGGATGTTCAGCTCGATTCCAAGGTCGGCGAGGTTGCGCTTGAACGGCAGCAGGATGCGCTCGAACTCGGTCTGGGCTAGCAGAAACTCGAGGGACACCGGTTTGCCCTGAGCATCGACCATCTTGTCGTCGACGATCTTCCAGCCGGCTTCCTGCAGCAGTTTGTAGGCCTTGCGTTGTTGGTCGCGGATCATGCCGCTGCCATCGCTGACCGGGTTGCGGAAGGCTTGGGTGAAGACTTGCTCGGGGATCTTGCCGCGCAGGGGCTCGAGGATCTTCAGTTCATCCGGCCCTGGCAGGCCGCTGGCGGCCATCTCGGAGTTCTCGAAATAGCTGCCGGTGCGAGTGTAGGCGCCGTTGAACAACTGCTTGTTGGTCCATTCGTAGTCCAGCAGCAGACTCAGCGCCTCGCGCACCCGCACGTCCTGGAACACAGGGCGGCGCAAGTTGAAGATGAAACCCTGCATGCCGGTGGGGTTGCCGTTGGCCAATTGCTCGCGGATCAGCCGGCCTTCGCGCACCGCTGGGATGTCGTAGGCGGTGGCCCAGTTCTTCGCACTGGTCTCCAGCCAATAGTCGAACTGCCCGGCCTTGAGCGCTTCCAGTGCGACGGTGTTATCGCGATACGCGTCGTAGGTCATGACATCGAAGTTGTAGAAGCCGCGGTTGATCGGCAGGTCCTTGGCCCAGTAGTCCTTGACCCGCTCGTAGCGGATCGAGCGCCCAGCCTTGACCTGGGCGACCTTGTACGGGCCGCTGCCCAGCGGAATCTCCAGGTTGCCACGGTCGAAGTCGCGGCCTTCCCACCAGTGCTTGGGCAGCACCGGTAACTGGCCGAGGATCAGTGGCAGCTCGCGGTTGTTCTTGTGCTTGAACTTGAACAGCACCCGCAGCGGGTCTTCGGCGATCACCTCGGCGACGTCGGCGTAGTAGCCGCGGTACAGCGGTGCGCCTTTGCTCATCAGCGCGTTGAAAGTGAACACCACGTCGTCCGCGCGCATCGGGTGGCCGTCGTGGAAGCGTGCCTCGGGGCGCAGGTAGAAGCGTACCCAGCCGTTGTCGGGGGCTTTTTCGATCTTCTCGGCCACCAGGCCGTACTCGGTGAAGGGCTCATCGAGGCTCTGGCGCATCAGGGTGTCGTAGATCAGGCCGATGTCGTCGGCTGGCACGCCCTTGTTGATGAACGGGTTGAGGCTGTCGAAACCGCCGAAGCTGGACTGGCGGAAGGTGCCGCCCTTGGGGGCGTCAGGGTTTACATAGGCGAAATGCTTGAAGTCCGCCGGGTATTTTGGCGGCTCGCCGTAGAGGGTCAGGGCGTGTTGCGGCGCGGCCATCGCCGGTAGGCTCAGGCAGGCCAGCAACAGGCTGCCGGCCAGCAGGCGCAAAGGGTGCGTTGGCATCATTGGGCTTTCTCCGAAGTCTTGAGCCACCAGCTGTTCAGGCCCAGGGTATAGGGCGGCGTGGTGACGAAGGCGAACCGGTTGCGGTAGGCCAGGCGGTGATTGTCGAGATACCAGTTGGGAATCATGTAGTACTGCCACGACAGCACCCGGTCCAGGGCGCGGGCCGCAGCGACCTGGTCGGCGCGGGTGCGGGCGGCGAGCAGGGTGTCGAGCAAGTGATCGACCACAGGGTCTTTCACACCAGCGTAGTTCTTGCTGCCCTTGACCGAGGCTTGGCTCGAGTGGAAGTACAGCCATTGCTCCAGGCCCGGGCTCAGGGTCTGGTTGAGGGTCATGAGGATCATGTCGAAGTCGAACTGATCCAGGCGCTGCTTGTACTGGGCGCGGTCGACCGTGCGCAGGTGGGCGTCGATGCCCATGCTGGCGAGGTTTTCCACGTAGGGCTGAAGGATGCGTTCGAGGTTCGGGTTGACCAGCAGCAACTCCATGCGGAACTGTTGGCCCTTGGCATTGACCAGACGCTGGCCATCGAGCTTCCAGCCGGCCTGGGCGAACAGCGCCAGGGCCTGGCGCAGGGTCTGGCGGCTGATGCCGCGCCCGTCGGTGTGGCTCACCGTGTAGGGTTCGGTGAACAGCTTGGGCGGCAGTTCGTCACGGAACGGCGCCAGCAGCAGCCACTCCTTGCCCTTGGGCAGACCGCTGGCGGCGAACTCGCTGTTGGGGTAGTAGCTGGTCGAGCGGCGGTAGGCACTGCTGAACAGGGCGCGGTTGGTCCACTCGAAGTCGAGCATCAGGCCCAGGGCCTGGCGCACCCGCGGGTCACTAAAGTTGGCCCGGCGGCTGTTCATGAACAGCCCCTGGGTTTGCGTCGGGATGCGGTGCGGGATCTGCGCCTTGATCACCTGGCCGCGGCGGATGGCCGGGAAGGTGTAACCGTTGGCCCAGTTCTTGGCCTGATGCTCGATGTAGATGTCGAACTCGCCGGCCTTGAAGGCTTCGAAGGCGACCGTGGCGTCGCGGTAGAACTCGTACTCGACACGGTCGAAGTTGTACTTGCCGCGGTTGACGGCGAGGTGCTTGCCCCAGTAGTTCTTCACTCGCTCGAACACCAGACGCCGGCCGGGCTGAACTTCGGTGATACGGTACGGGCCGCTGCCCAGCGGTGGTTCGAACGTGGTGGCCTTGAAGTCGCGGCCTTTCCAGTAGTGCTTGGGCAACACCGGCATCTCGCCCAGGCGCAGGATCAAAAGCGGGTTGCCGGCGCGCTTGAAGACAAAGCGGATGCGCAGCGGGCCGAGGATGTCCACGCGCTGCACTTCCTGCAGGTTGGTGCGGTAGATCGGATGGCCTTCCTTGAGCAGGGTGCGGTAGGAGAACGCGACATCCGCTGAGGTGATGGGGTGGCCGTCGTGGAATCGCGCCTCGGGGCGCAGGTTGAACACGACCCAGCTGCGGTCCTCGCTGTACTCAACGGAGCGGGCGATCAGTCCGTAGCTGGAGGTGGGCTCGTCTCCGGAAGGATCGTACTGACCAGTGCCGACCATCAGCGGCTCATTAAGCTCGTTGACCCCGTACTGCAGGAAATTCGGCGTGGTGACCGGGCTCGAGCCTTTGAAGGTGTAAGGGTTGAGCGTATCGAAGGTGCCGAACGCCATTGCCCGCAACGTGCCGCCCTTGGGTGCTTGCGGGTTGACCCAGTCGAAATGGGTGAACGTGGCTGGATACTTGAGGGTGCCGAACTGCGCATAACCGTGGCTTTCGCTCACCGTTGCGGCAGCGGGAAGGCTCATGGCGAGGCTGAGTGAAAGCAACAGGAGGGGACGTATCAAGTCGGTGATCCGATCCAGGCAGCGTGGGGCGTTGGTCGGGCTACAGTAACAGCTTGTCTGGGATGGAAAAAGGGTGTCTGGCGCGGGGCTGGGCGCGGGGGAGTGTGACTGGATTTGTCCTCGGGGGCTGCTTTGTCACCCATCGCAGCGGCCCCAAGGCAATCGGATCAGTGCGACAGGTAGACGGTCAGCGTCTGGCCAGGCTTGAGGGCATGGCCGCTACGTGGATTCCAGCGCTTGAGATGCTTCATCTCGACGTTGAAGCGTTTGGCCACCGCATACAGGGAGTCGCCCTTGCGGACTTTGTATTGAGTGGAGCGCTGCTTGGAGGCCGCGACACGGTTGGCGGCTCCGCTCGATGGGTTGCCACCGCGCAAGGCGAGCACCTGGCCGGCCTTGAGGTGGTTGCCCGAGAGGCGGTTCCAACGCTTCAGGTCGCTCACCGACACGCGGTTGGCCTTGGCGATGGCGCCCAGGTTGTCGCCACGCTTGACCCGGTAGCTGCGGGTCGCCGCAGGTGCCTTGGTCTCGGCCAGGGCAGCCTGGAACACGGCCTTGTTCGGTTGCAGGCTAACCAGTTCCTCAGGCTTGAGGTTGGACAGGCTGTCGGTCAGCAATTGGGCCTTGGCGGTGGGCACCAGCAGCTGCTTGGGACCGTCCACGGTCATGCGTTTCTTGAAGGCCGGATTGAGCTGGATCAGCTCGTCCTCGTCGATGTCGGCGAACGCCGCAACACGCGACAGGTCCAGGCGATCGTTGATGGCCACGGCTTCGAAGTAAGGTTCGTTGGCGATGGGGCTGAGGCTGACGCCGTAGGCTTGCGGAGTCATGACCACTTGCGACAGGGCCAGCAATTTGGGCACGTAGTCGCGGGTTTCCTGGGGCAGCGGCAGGTTCCAGTAGTCGGTGGGCAGGCCCAGGCGCTCGTTGCGCTCGATAGCCCGGCTCACGGTACCTTCACCGGCGTTGTAGGCCGCCAGGGCCAGCAGCCAGTCGCCGTTGAACATGTCGTGCAGGCGGCCCAGATAATCGAGCGCAGCGTTGGTCGACGCGGTGATGTCGCGGCGGCCATCGTAGAAATTGGTTTGACGCAGATTGAAGTGGCGACCGGTCGAGGGGATGAACTGCCACAGGCCGACCGCATGGGCGCGGGAGTAGGCCATCGGGTTGTAGGCGCTTTCGATCGCTGGCAGCAGGGCCAGCTCCAGCGGCATGTCGCGCTCTTCGAGGCGCTCGACAATGTAGTGCAGATAGAGGCTGCCACGCTCGCCAGCGTTTTCCAGGAACGACGGGTTGCTGGCGAACCACAGGCGTTGCTGCTCGATGCGTGGGTTGACGTCGATGTTGTCTTGCAAGGCGAAGCCCTGGCGCATGCGCTCCCAGACATCCTGGGGGGCTTGCTCGGCTTTCTTGACCATCAGCGGGGCAGGCTTGTGCTTGACGCGCGCCTGGTAGCTTGCGCGAACGCTGTCGGATTCGTCGAGCTGACGGGTGCTCTGGCAGCCCACCAAGGTGGCGGCCAGAGCCAGCGCGCTGATTTGGGCCAGACGCGTCAGGGCGACGGAATGAGAGGTTCTGCGGCTACGGGAAGACATCGGCTGGGACAGGTTTCCGGGCGAAAAATTTCGGCGATTCTAGAAACCGGTCCCCCCCGGGTCAACCGTTGACAACGGGTTGCGATATATCTTGGGGTTATCAGAAGGTGTCTTTCCAAGACCTCAAGGCAGCAAAAACAGAGGCTTGGCTTGTATTGGAATGTCCCTTCCATTCGTCTGCTTTTTGTTTAACTGATGTTTCAGCCGTGCGAAGAAAGGGGTTGGTGAGCCGTTCCAGACCGATGGTCGAGGGCAAGCTGATGCGATCTTCATCGCGCAACCGGGTAACGTCGGCAAATCGTTGGGCAACGTGCAGGTTTTCCGGCTCCACGGCCTTGGCGAAACGCAGGTTGCTCAAGGTGTATTCGTGGGTGCAGTACACTCGGGTCTCGGTGGGCAGTGCGGCCAGCCGCGACAGGGACTGGTGCATCTGTTCGGGCGTGCCTTCGAACAGGCGACCGCATCCGGCGGCGAACAGGGTGTCTCCGCAGAACAGCAGCGGCGCGCTGTAGTAAGCGATATGGCCCAGGGTGTGGCCGGGCACTGCAATGATGTCGAAGTCCAGGCCCAACACCTTTACTTGGTCGCCGTCGTCCAGCGCCAGGTCGCGGGCTGGAATGCGTTCCTGGGCCGGGCCGCAGACGCGTGCGCCGGTGGCGTGCTTAAGGGCTTCAACGCCGCCGACGTGGTCGTGGTGGTGGTGGGTGATCAGGATGTCTTCCAGCACCCAGCCGGGGTTGGCCGCAAGCCAGGCCTGCACCGGGGCGGCATCGCCGGGGTCGACCACCGCGCAGCGGCGTTTGGCAGTATCCTGTAACAGCCAGATGTAATTGTCGGAGAAAGCGGGAAGAGCATCGATCTGTATCATGTGCGTACCGAATCGCCTGGCGTGAACATGAAGGCATCTTAGCCGCGATGGCGCGGACGGAGAACCTTCGAGGGAGAACGCAATGACCGACAAAGCCTTTGCCCAGGCCGATCCTGACTGGATCGCGCTGATGAGCCTGGCCCGTGAGTGGTTCAACGGGCCGCTCGGGCAGTTGATGTTGCGCGAGGAGGAAAAACTCCTCGAGGATGAACTCGGCCGCTTCTTCGGCGGCTTCTTGGTGCATTACGGCCCCTGTGCCGAGCCTCCGCCCAATGCGCCTCAAGTGCAGCGCAACGTGCGCCTGGGCGCCCCCTTGCCGGGAGTGGAAATCGTCTGCGAAGAACAGGCCTGGCCGCTTTCCGAGCATGCCGCCGACGTGGTGGTGCTGCAGCATGGCCTGGATTTCAGCCTCTCGCCCCATGGCTTGTTGCGTGAAGCCGCCAGCGCCGTGCGCCCGGGCGGGCATCTGCTGATCGTCGGGATCAACCCCTGGAGCAGTTGGGGCGTGCGCCATTTCTTCAGTCACGGGGCGTTGCGCAAGGCTCGTTGCATCTCGCCGTCGCGTCTTGGCGACTGGCTCAACCTGCTGGGCTTCGCGCTGGAGAAACGCCGCTTCGGGTGCTATCGTCCGCCGCTTGCTTCGCCGGCCTGGCACCAGCGCCTGGCCGGTTGGGAGCGCATGGCCGGCGGTTGGCAGACTGCTGGCGGCGGGGTTTACCTGGTGGTGGCGCGCAAGATGGTGGTGGGCCTGCGGCCGCTGCGCCTGGAGCGCCGCGAGCCCATGGGCAAACTGCTGCCGTTGCCGCTGGCCAAGGTCAATCGTCGCCACAGTGAGCCCTGAGGGGCCTGCGGTCGATATCACAGAGCGAAAAGGCGGTACATGAGCGAGAGCGTCGAGATCTACACCGATGGTGCCTGCAAGGGCAACCCGGGCCCGGGTGGCTGGGGTGTGCTGATGATTTACAAAGGCGTCGAGAAGGAGCTGTGGGGCGGCGAGCGCGAAACCACCAACAACCGCATGGAACTGATGGCTGCGATCCAGGGGCTGATGGCACTCAAGCGTGAATGCGAGGTGGTGCTCACCACCGATTCGCAATACGTCATGAAAGGCATCAACGAGTGGATGGCCAACTGGAAGAAGCGCGGTTGGAAAACGGCGGCCAAGGAACCGGTGAAAAACGCCGACCTCTGGCAGCAGCTCGACGAGCAGGTCAACCGTCACAAGGTTACCTGGAAGTGGGTGCGTGGACACATCGGCCACCCTGGCAACGAGCGTGCCGACCAACTGGCCAACCGCGGTGTCGACGAAGTGCGTGCCAAGCGCTGAGTCCTTGAGTCAAAGGTGCACTGCAGCGGGTATGGCCGCTGCCAAAGCCTGGGTTGGTCAGGTGGTAGCGGGTTCACCCGACGTAGCGCCCCACCCTGTCGTTTGGGGTACAATCCCGGCTTTGTCCTGATGCAAGTTGGAGCCACCCGCGTGGAGCAGCAAGTCAACCGGTACGTCGTCCTCGATACCGAAACCACCGGCATGCCGGTCACCGAAGGCCACCGGATCATCGAGATCGGCTGCGTCGAGGTCATCGGCCGGCGCCTGACCGGGCGCAACTTCCACGTCTATCTGCAACCGGACCGCGAGAGTGACGAAGGCGCGATCGGGGTGCACGGCATCACCGATGCCTTCCTGATCGGCAAACCGCGATTCGCCGATGTCGCCGAAGAGTTCTTCGAGTACATCAAAGGCGCGCACCTGGTCATCCACAACGCGGCGTTCGACGTTGGCTTCATCAACAACGAGTTCGCCCTGCTGGGCCAGCACGACCGCGCCGACGTTTCCCAATACTGCACCGTCATCGACACCCTGATGCTGGCGCGGGCGCGGCACCCGGGCCAGCGCAACAGCCTCGATGCGTTGTGCAAACGCTATGGCATCGACAACTCCGGTCGTGAGCTGCACGGCGCACTGCTCGACTCCGAACTGCTGGCCGACGTCTACCTGGCGATGACCGGTGGCCAGACCAGCCTGTCGCTGGCGGCCCATGGGGCAGACGGCGACGAGTCCGGCGAAGGCGGTACCGGCAGCGAGATCCGCCGCATCGTCGGGCGCCAGCCGGGGCGAGTCATCCTGGCCAGTGCCGAGGAGCTCGAAGCACATGCCGAGCGCTTGGCAGCGATCGCCAAATCGGCGGGGGCGCCGTCGATGTGGCAGGCGCTCACGGAGCCTGCCGCCAGCTGATTGGCTATACCGGGGCCGCTCTGCGGCCCTTTCCCAGGCGACGCCAGCGCCCGCAGAAAGATGCGCAGCCTGATCGGCCAGCTTCTACCCTGAAAGGACGGACCTGTCCTGCGAAGGGAGTAGTTGCCGATGTACAAGGACCTCAAGTTCCCCATCCTCATCGTCCACCGCGCGATCAAGGCCGACAGCGTCGCCGGTGAGCGCGTGCGCGGCATTGCCGAGGAGCTCGCCCAGGACGGTTTCGCCATCCTGGCCGCCGCCGACCAGGCTGAAGCCAGGCTGGTAGCGGCGACCCATCACGGCCTGGCCTGCATGTTGATCGCCGCCGAAGGCGTCGGAGAAGACGCTCATCTGTTGCAAAGCATGGCTGAGCTGATTCGCCTGGCGCGACAACGTGCGCCAGACCTGCCGATCTTCGCCCTCGGTGAACAGGTCACCCTCGAATATGCCCCGGCTGAAGCCATGAGCGAGCTCAACCAGTTGCGCGGCATCCTCTACCTGTTCGAAGACACCGTCCCCTTTCTTGCCCGTCAAGTCGCCCGCGCCGCCCACAATTATCTCGACGGCTTGTTACCGCCGTTCTTCAAGGCCCTGGT
Source organism: Pseudomonas guariconensis (assembly GCF_040822035.1). Classification (NCBI taxonomy): domain Bacteria; kingdom Pseudomonadati; phylum Pseudomonadota; class Gammaproteobacteria; order Pseudomonadales; family Pseudomonadaceae; genus Pseudomonas; species Pseudomonas guariconensis. The sequence continues at coordinate 1,872,369 of NZ_CP162012.1, forward strand.
GCAGCACACCGCGCAATCGAACTATTCCTGGCACACGCCTGGTCATGGCGGTGGCGTGGCCTACCGCAAGAGCCCGGTGGGGCAGGCGTTCCATCAGTTCTTCGGGGAAAACACCTTGCGCTCGGACCTGTCGGTCTCGGTGCCCGAGCTCGGCTCACTGCTCGACCACACAGGCCCTTTGGCCGAGGCCGAAGCCCGAGCTGCGCGTAACTTCGGCGCCGACCACACGTTCTTCGTGATCAACGGCACATCGACCGCCAACAAGATCGTCTGGCATGCCATGGTCGGTCGCGACGACTTGGTGCTGGTGGATCGCAACTGCCACAAGTCGGTGGTCCACGCCATCATCATGACTGGCGCCATCCCGGTCTACCTGTGCCCGGAGCGCAACGAACTGGGCATCATCGGTCCGATCCCGCTCAGCGAATTCAGCGCGGCCTCGATTCAGGCGAAAATCAAGGCCAACCCTCTGGCCCGGGGGCGGGCGGCGCGTATTCGCCTGGCCGTGGTGACCAACTCCACCTATGACGGTTTGTGCTATCACGCAGGGCTGATCAAGCAGGAGCTCGGCGCCAGTGTCGAGGTGCTGCACTTCGACGAAGCCTGGTTCGCCTATGCCGCCTTCCACGAGTTCTTTGCCGGGCGCTATGCCATGGGCACAGCGCGTGGCGACGGCAGCCCGCTGGTGTTCAGCACCCATTCCACCCACAAACTGCTGGCAGCGTTCAGCCAGGCGTCGATGATCCACGTGCAGGATGGCAGCCAGCGGCAACTGGACCGCGACCGCTTCAACGAAGCCTTCATGATGCACATCTCCACCTCGCCGCAGTACAGCATTCTGGCGTCACTGGACGTGGCGTCGAGCATGATGGAAGGCCCGGCCGGGCGCTCGCTGTTGCAGGAGATGTTTGACGAAGCCCTGAGCTTTCGTCGTGCACTGGCTAACCTGCGTGAACACATCGCCGCTGATGACTGGTGGTTCAGCATCTGGCAGCCACCTGCAGCCGAAGGGATCCACCGCCTGGCGGCGCAGGACTGGCTGCTGCAGCCGGGCGCCGAGTGGCACGGTTTTGGCGAAGTGGAGCAGGACTACGTGCTGCTCGACCCGCTGAAGGTCACCCTGGTGATGCCGGGGCTCACGGCAGGGGGCGCCTTGGGCGAGCACGGCATTCCGGCGGCGGTGGTGAGCAAGTTTCTCTGGGAGCGAGGGCTGGTGGTGGAGAAGACCGGGTTGTACAGCTTCCTGGTGTTGTTCTCCATGGGTATTACCAAGGGCAAGTGGAGCACCTTGCTCACCGAGCTTCTGGAGTTCAAGCGCCACTACGATGGCAACACACCGTTGAGTCTTTGTCTGCCCAGCGTGATGGCGGTAGCGCCGTCACGCTATCAGGGCCTAGGGCTGCGTGATCTGTGTGAGCAGTTGCATGACTGCTACCGGACCAATGCAACGGCCAAGCAGCTCAAGCGGCTGTTCACCCGTTTGCCGGAGATGGCCATGAGCCCGGCCCAAGCCTATGACCAACTCGTGCGGGCAGAGGTGGAGGCCGTGCCGATCGAGGCGCTGCTGGGGCGTGTCTCGGCGGTCATGCTGGTGCCGTATCCACCGGGCATTCCGTTGATCATGCCGGGGGAGCGCTTTACCGACTCCACGCGGGCAATCATCGACTATCTGGCCTTCGCCCGGGCCTTCAACAGCGGTTTTCCGGGTTTTGTCGCCGATGTCCATGGCCTGCAATGCGAAGACGCTGGCCAGGGCCCCGTCTATACGGTCGACTGCATCAAGGAATGCGGATGAGTTCAACGCCGCTGCGGGCCAGTTCGAAGCGGTCTTCGCCCAGGTGATTGACCCGGTCGCCGACGGGCAGTCGGTAGGTGACGATGGGGGCGCCGAGGGTGCTGCCGTCGGCCTGGAGCGTCGACTCCTGGAACTCGTGCACGGGATAGATGCGGCCTTCGGCGTCACGAGCGTGGAATTGGCCGACCAGGATTGCTGCCATTTGCGAGAAAACCTCTGAAATTATCGGAAACATCTGCAGGCATAGACCGATGAAACCGGGGGGAAGTTTTCCGCAGGTGGGAAAAAAACTCCGGGAATGGGGAGCGGTCATCTATAACTACAACTTCCCCAACCAATAGAGGTTGCACACCACCATGAGCCAGGTTTATTCGGTAGCGGTCGTCGTCGGCAGCTTGCGTAAGGATTCCTACAACCGCAAGGTGGCCCGGGCCCTGGGAGAGTTGGCGCCCTCCAGCCTTGCGCTGAAGATCGTCGAAATCGGCGACCTGCCGTTGTACAACGAAGATGTCGAGGCCAATGCGCCGGAGGCCTGGAAGCGTTTTCGCGACGAGATCCGGCGCAGCGACGCGGTGCTGTTCGTCACCCCTGAATACAACCGCTCGGTGCCTGGTGGGTTGAAGAATGCCATCGATGTGGGCTCGCGACCCTACGGGCAAAGCGCCTGGAGCGGCAAGCCAGCAGCGGTGGTGAGCGTATCGCCGGGCGCGATTGGAGGGTTCGGGGCCAACCATGCGGTGCGTCAGGCGCTGGTGTTCCTGGACATGCCCTGCATGCAGATGCCGGAGGCCTACCTCGGGGGGGCGGCGAGCCTGTTCGAAGATTCGGGCAAGCTCAATGACAAGACTCGCCCGTTCCTGCAGGCCTTCATCGACAAGTTCGCGGCCTGGGTGAAGCTCAACCGCGCGGTCTGACATCTGCATGAGCGATCCGACCCATTCGTGGACGAGCCCGCACTGACGGGGCAGTGCATCCCTTGTAAGTGGGGGCTTGTCCGCGAGCGGCACCTGAGGCTTACGAGGCCTGTGGCATTTCCCCTTTGGCCAGGCGACGGTTGATGTCGGCGATGACCTCTGGCAGCTCGTTGATGGTGTCGATCAGATAGTGTGGGCGGGAGCTTTCGAACATCGCGTGGATGCGCTTGCGCTCGCTTTCGAGCTTCTCGGCGCTCAGGGCGCGGTAACCCTCCCAGGTCAGGCCCAGGGCGTTGCCCGAACAGACCAGAGCGACGGTCCACATGCCGGCGCGACGGCCTTCGAGTATTCCTGGCACGGTGTCGTCGACCTTGACGCAGGCGGCGACATCATCGATGCCCAGGGCGATCACGTTGGCCAGGGCCTGGGCCGGCCACGGACGACCGTTCGGGGTTTCGTCGGTGGCCACCACGTGGTCGGCGACATACCCATTCTGCTTGGCCAGCTCCACCACCTTGTCCATCACCACTTTCGGGTAGCCGGAGCAGGAGCCGATCTTCAGGCCATCCTTGCGCAGGCCTGTCAGGGTGTCCAGGGCGCCTGGGATCAGCGCCGAGTGCACAGCGATCTTCTCGATCTGCAGGGGCATGAAGCGTTCGTAGATGGCGGTGACATCGTCATCGGTCGGCGTACGGCCGAACACTTTGCGGTAGCGCTCGGCAATCTCGGGCACATCGCACAGGGTACGGATGTGATCCCACTTGCCCATGCCCATCGGGCCACGGGCTTCTTCGATGGATACCTGGACATCGAATTCGGCGAAGGCTTCGACGAAGATCTGGGTCGGGGCGAAGGAGCCGAAGTCGACCACGGTACCGGCCCAGTCGAGGATGGCGGCTTGCAGCTGGGTTGGGTTGCTGTAGTTCATGTGCGCGGGTTCCTGAAGAAAAGGGTCGGTCGTTGAATTAGATGTCCAGCACTTCCATTTCCCGCAGCACCTGGGCTACGGCATCGACGGCAGCTTGCATGCCCTCGGCACCCACCACGCCGATGCAGCCAACGCGGAAAGTTTCCACCTGGGTCAGCTTGCCCGGATAGAGGATGAAACCCTTGGCCTTGACGCGCTCGTAGAAGTCCTTGAACTGGTAGCGAGCGTCTCGCGGAGCATGGAAGGTGACGATGATCGGCGCCTGGATCTCGGCAGGCAGGAAGCTGCGCAGGCCGAGCTTGGCCATGCCCTCGAGCAGGGTCTTGCAGTTGTCGGCGTAGCGTTGGTGACGAGCGGGCAGGCCGCCTTCCTCGTTGTATTGCACCAGGGCTTCATGCAACGCCGCCACTACGTGAGTGGGCGGGGTGAAGCGCCATTGGCCGGTCTTGGCCATGTACGCCTGCTGGTCTTGCAGGTCCATGGCCAGGGAGTGGCAGTTGCCTTCGGAGGCGGCCAGGGCGTTTTTCTCGGCGAAGACGAAGCCCATCCCCGGTACGCCTTCAAGGCACTTGCCGGAGGCGGCGATAAGGGCCTCGAAAGGTACGTGTGCGGCATCGATCGGCAGGGCGCCGAAGGAACTCATGGCGTCGATGATCAGGCGCTTGCCGTGGCGTTTGACCACCTGGGCGATCTCGGGCAGCGGGTTGAGGATGCCGGTGCTGGTTTCGCAGTGGATCAGCGCCACGTGGGTGACGGCCGGGTCGGCGGCCAGCAGGCGGTCGACATCGGCGGCGGTGGTCGGTTGGTCTTCGGCGGTCTCGAAGGTGCTGTAGGCACGGCCCAGGACCTTGCAGATCTTGGCCAGGCGCTGGCCGTAGGCACCGTTGATCAGCACCAGCACTTTGCCGTCGCGTGGCACCAGGGTGCCGATGGCGGCCTCCACGGCGAAGGTGCCGCTGCCCTGCAGAGGGACGCAGTGGTGGGTGGCCGCGCCGTTGACGATGGCCAGCAGTTGCTCGCACAGGCTGGCGGTCAGCTGGTTGAAGTCGCGGTCCCAGGAGCCCCAGTCCACCAGCATGGCTTGGCGGGTGCGGGACGAGGTGGTCAATGGGCCAGGGGTCAGCAGGATCGGGGCGTTGCTCATTCCGGTATTCCTCACAAGCGGTGGGCTGAAACTTACGGGGCCTAAATTGCAATTTGCCGAGTTATCAATCAAATTGTTTGTCGTTATGCCAGCCATAAGTAAGGCCGATAGCTATGAACCTGTTCCAACTGCGTGCCTTCGATGCGGTGGCCCGCGAAGGCAGCTTCACCCGCGCTGCGGCGCGCCTGTTCATCAGCCAGCCGGCGGTGACCGGACACGTCAAGGCGCTGGAGGAGCACTACCAGATCACGTTGTTGCGCCGGACCGCGCGACGGGTGGAGTTGACCGAGGAGGGCACGCGTCTGGCGGCCATCACCCGGGCGATGTTCAGCCTGGCCGAAGAGGCCCAGGCGATGCTCGAGGCCAACCGGCAATTGCTCACTGGGCGCCTGGAGGTCGCGGCCGATGGCCCGCACCGGGTGATGCCGATGCTTGGCATGCTGCGGGCGCGCTATCCGGGCATCACCGTCAACCTGCGCCTGGGCAACGCCCAGGAGACCTTGGCGGCGCTGTTGTCCGAGCACGCCGACGTGGCCGTGCTCACCGAGGTCGAGCCGCGCAAGGGCCTGTACTTGCAAAGCCTGGGGGACTCGCGGCTGTGCGTGTTGTTGCCGGCCAGCCATCCTTGGGCTGCAGGCGAGGGCGAGTTGCCTCTGGCTGACCTGGACCGCCAGATCATGGTACTGCGCGAACCCAGCTCCATGACCCGCCGCACCTTCGACCAGGCCTGCACCGCGGCCAAGGTGCAGCCTCGGGTGTTGCTGGAGCTGGACAGCCGCGAGGCGGTCACCGAGGCGGTGGCGGCCGAGTTAGGCTTTGGCATCGTCTCGTCGATGGAGGTGGCCCACGACCCTCGGGTGGTGGCCAGGCCATTGGCCGGGGAAGGCTTGGTCAATCGGCACATGATCGGCTGCCTGGAGCGGCGCCGGGAATTGCGGTTGATCCAGGCGTTCCTGGGGTTGGCCGCAAGCCTTTGAAGCAAGCGCCACGCAGCAAGCCCCGCTGCCCGGCGCTGGCGTTTTTCCCCCACGGGCCTAAGATGGCCGGCTGAAACAACACAGGCGCTGGATGGCCAATGAGCGAGAAAGACACCATTTCCATGCAACTGGTGCGCGAGGCGCTGTTGCAGACCTGCCCGGCCGGGCAGGCTGACGCGCCCTTGCTGGCCCGTGCTGGCATCGACGCCAGCGAGCTCGACCTGCCCCAGGCACGGGTCAGTGCAGAAGCCTACGCCCGGCTCTGGCGCCTGCTGGCGCGCCGTTGCAATGACGAATTCTTCGCCATGGACCCGCGCGGCCTGCGCAGTGGCAGCCTGGCGTTCCTGTGCCGGGCCAGCATGGCCCAACCCACCCTCGGTGCAGGGCTGGAAACTGCCCTGGCGTTTCTGTCGTTGATGCTCGAGGACCTGCAGCCGAGCCTGGTGCGCCAGCAGAGCCTGGCCGAAATCGTCATCAACGAGCCGCGGGAGACACCGCGCCGCGCCTTTACCTACTTCACCTTCTGGATGATCGTACACGGCGTGGCCTGCTGGCTGGCCGGGCGACGCATCCCGATCCTGGCCATCGATTTGCGCTGTGCCGAGCCGCCGTTTTGCGACGATTATCGGGTGATGTTCTCGGAAAACCTGCAGTTCGACCGACCCCGCACGCGCATGATCATCGCCGCCGACTGCCTGGATGTACCGCTCAAGCGCACAGCAGAGGAACTGCAGCGTTTTCTGGCCGAAGCGCCGGGCAACATCCTCGTCAAGTACCGCGATCCGGCCAGCCTGGCACGGCGCATTCGCCACGACCTGCTGGTCTTGGACCCGGCCTCCTGGCCGGATGCCGAAACGCTGGCACGCCAGCTGTGCCTGTCTGCATCGACGCTGCGCCGTCGTCTGGCCGAAGAAGGCCAAACCTACCAGGGCCTCAAGGACAGCGTAAGGCGCCAATTGGCGATCCAATGGCTGGCCGATTGTGAGGTAGGGCTGGGCACTATCGCCGAACGTCTGGGGTTCGCTGACAGCAGCTCCTTCTACAAGGCGTTTCGTAAATGGTTTGGGTGCAACCCAGGGCACTACCGCGAGCTGAGCGGAATGTCCGGCCCGGCCAAGGCACTACCCTAGGCGGATTTCCGTCTGCCGCGCGAGACGGCCTGTCGCCAAGGTGGCGCCTTTCGACACGAAGGGTTCACCATGACAAAGCGCGACAACCTACCCCTGGATGCGGCAAAAAAAGCCAAGCTGGCCACGGCTACCGATGACTTCATCATCAAGCGATTGCCTGCTTGGCTGGAGCAGGGCACGCCTGGGCAGATCAGCGCGCTTCGGACGCATTACAAGGCTCTGAAGGCCAGCCAGGCCAAGGTGAGCAAGGCGACCGAAGCCCTGGTCGGGCTCAAGGCGTATGCGGAGGAAAAACTGCGCCCGCTGCTGCCCACCACGCCGGCCCCCGATACGCTGCAATGGCGCGAGATCCTGCCCAGTCTGCAGGTTCCATTGAGCACCGGTTGGCTGGATTACACGCCCGATGAGCGTCGCCATCCCGGTCTGCTGAGACTGATGCAGAACTTCACCGAGGGCGCCCGGTTCTACGACGGCAGTGGTTTGGTGGCCGAAGGCAAAGACACCGTGCTGACACCTGACCTGACCGAGCTGGTCCGGCAATGCCGCGCACTGGACGCCGGTGCTGGCTATCAGGCTTTGCTGAACAAGGTATTCGACCCGTCCACTTGCACCGCCCTGGCTGGCGAAAAGCGCGCAGGTCTGAAGCTTGCGGCCGCTGTCGCTGGGCTGGAAGGACGGCTGGACAGCAGCGCGCAGGCGGCCTTGGAGCGGGTGGTGGATGCTGGCAGCGAGCAGGGCGGGCAGACACTCGCCTATCCCGGCTTGCTGACGGTACTCGGGCAGCCTTTGGTGGATGGGTTGCTGGTGCAACTGCGCGACAGTGAAGGTGAGGATGTGGGGCAGGTGCTCTACCTGGGAGGGGATCCGGAGCATGCCGTGCGCCATTATTCTTCCCGCTCGGCCTTGAACCAGGCCCTGGTTGAGTCACTCAAGCGGCCGGAGTATCAACAATCGTTCGGCCAGCGAATCGCGCTCGGCCAGCGGCCAGAATGGCTGGCACTGCTCAAACTGCGCCTGGCCGATACCCAGCCTGATCTGCAGATCGAAGGCGAACCGGTGACTGGCGATGTATTCGATGGCCTTGTGCAGCGCCAGGTTGAGCGCCTGAAAGCCGATGCCCGCCTGCTGTTGGTACCGACCGCCGAAGTGGACCACCAGGCCAGCAAGTCCAGGCTGCAGGCTTGGAAGGACGCGGGGCTTGGCTTGGCCAATCTGGCCGGGTTGTTCGTGCCTACTGTCGGGGCCGTGCTGCTGGGGCAGTTCGTCGTGCAGACATTGGCTCATGTGTTCGAGGGGGCAGTGGACTGGCAGCGCGGTCATCAGCACGAGGCGCTTGATCATATGCTGGGTGTTGCAGAGAACCTGGCGGTGGCCGGCGTGGTGGCCACCGGCGCCCAGGCCGTGGCCAGTGGGTTTGAGCGCAGCGCGTTCGTCGATGCGCTGGAACCGGTGACGGTCGATGGCAGCACGGCTCGGCTCTGGAACAACGACTTGAGTGTCTATGCGTGTTCGCCGGCCGACCCCCAGCCTGCGCCGGATGGGCTCTGTGGCACGGGCGAGCGGCGCTGGCTGCGCCGGGGGCAACGCTACTACGAAGTACACCGGCCGGTATCGGACGGCCCCTGGCGTCTGCGTCATCCTGAGCGCCAGGACGCGTTTGGTCCAATCGTCGAGACCAATGGCGAGCGCTGCTGGCGTCTGCGCCAGGACAACCCGCTGGAGTGGAGCGACAGCGCCCAAATGCTCGATACCTTGTGGCCGATGCCCGAGCCCCTGGACGCCGAGCATGCCGAGCAGATTCTGCGCATCGCGGTGATGGACCAAACCCAGTTGCGCGCGTTACTGGTGGAGAACCGCCCATTGCCAGTGCAACTGCGCAGCACCTTGCGGCGTTTCGAGGCCCATGGACGAATCGAGGCGTTCTTCGATCACCTGGTCGCCGGCACCGAGGGCGAGGCGCAGATCCAGGCATGGTGCGATGCCCGACCTGAACTGCAGACGCTGAGCCCGACGGCCCGACGTGAAAAATTGCTGGGTGACCAGGCGCTGCTACGCGAGCAACTGCTCCAGCACCTGAGCCAGGAGACCCTGGCCGACGATGCGTTGCGCACCCTGCTGAAGCGGGATTTTCCCGGATTACCGGAGGCCTATGCTCAGGACGCGATCAGCGATGTGTCCGCGGCGCAGCGTAGCCTGGCGTTGGCCGAGTCCCGAATACCTCTGGCGCTCGCGCGCAGGGCGCGCGTGCTCAGTCAGCACGCTCGATTGGCGCGCGCCTTGGAAGGGGTCTACCTGTCCCATGCCGACAGCAACCTGTGTGGTGAACTGGTGTTGGCCGTGCTGTCGCGTGTGCCCAACTGGCCACAAGAGGTGAACCTGGAGCTGCGTGAAGGTTCGGACACCGGCCCGCGTCTGGCGGTGATCGCGCCCACGGCCAGGCGTGACGAGGCCCGAACGTTGCTGGTGCGCAAGGAAGGCCGGTTCCGTCTCTATGACTACCATGGGCGTGAGCTGGAAACAGACGTCGCCGAGCCGGGCGGGATCTTCGAGGCGGTCAGCGCCGCGCTGACGTCCGAGCAGGCCACTCGGTTGGGCTTGGCAGCCGGCGATGTGCCACAGGCGTTGCGTTTGCTGGTTCAAGGTCGACTGCCGACGACGCGCAAGGCACTGTTGCAACTGCTCAGCTGGCCGGAGCATGCAGCGTCGCTCAATCTGCCCCGGCGCCTGACCGATGGCCGGCTCGGCTATCCACTCAGTGGCCGTGGCGCGGTGCGTCAGCGTGCGGCGGACACCTTGCGGATACGTATTCGCAGCCTTTACCCGCAGTTCGATGACGAGCGGGTGGAAGCATTTCTCGCGCAATTGCTCAGCTTACCGGGTTCGCCGTTCGAAGTGTTGCTGGTCCAGGAGAGCCAATATGCCCAGCTCGACGAGGCGCTCAACCGATGGGTGTCGGCTGAAGGGAGCGCATCCAGGCGCACGCTGCGCCAACACCTGGGCCAGCGGTTGCGCCAATGCTGGCGGCTGCAGGGGGAGTCGGTGACCGGGGAAGACGGGCAGCCACAAGGCATGCGCTTGGACCTGAGCGGTTTCGCGTCGCAGGTCCTGCCTGAGATACCCACGGAGGTCGAGTTCGCGCACGTAACGGAACTGTCACTGTCGAGCATGGATCTTGAGCAGGTGCCTACGCCGTTCCTGCGCTGCTTCGGTTCCGTACGGCGATTGAACCTGGCGGACAACCGCCTGCGCCGTGTGCCCCAAGGCTTGGGGTATCTGTCCGAACTGCGCAGCCTGCAGCTGGCGCGCAACGGCATTCGGCTCGATGCCGCCGGCATCGCTATTCTCACGACATTGCCCGAGCTTCAGGTGCTGGACCTGAGCTTCAATCCACTGGGGGCGCAGGAGATGCGCTGGAACCATCTCCCAAGGCTGGATCAGCTACGCCTGCGCCGATGCAGCCTGGCTACCTGGCCGTCGGGCCTCGAGTTGTGCGAACGGCTCACATACGTGGATCTGCGTGACAACCTGATCGCCAGTGTTCCGACCGAGACGCTGCACATGCCTTTGGCGCATCGGATGGCGTTCATCATCGAGGGCAATCCGCTGCCGTCTTGGGAATTGGCTCGCCTGGTTGCGCTGGATATCGACCATTTGCCCCATGACCCGCTGGACATCGAGGTTGTGGAAGCAATCACAACCCGTGACCGGTGGCTGCACGATAGCCAGGCCGATCTGCGCGAGGCTCGACAGGCGCAATGGGACAGCCTTGCCGCGACACCCGAAAGCAACGGCCTGTTCGAACTATTGGGCGAACTGCGACGCACATCGGATTACCAACGCACGCCAGCGGATCTGGCCGAGCAAGTCTGGGAACTCATTGGGTTCCTGGCCGACAACCCGTCCCTGCGCGACGGTTTGTATGCGTGGGCCAATCAGCCGCGCACCTGCAGCGACAGCGTTGCCCGTCAGTTCAGTGACCTGCTGGTGCACCGGCAGGTGGTCGAGGTGGAAAATCGAACGGGTATTGAAGACGCAGGCGAAGCGCTGCTGGAGCTGGGCCGCAAGTTGTTCCGCCTGGATCAGGTGCAGCGTTTCGCCTCCCGGGACATTGCCCAGCGGGTGGCTGCCGGGCGGGCCGTCGATGCCGTCGAGATCGATCTGTTCTACCGGGTGCGCCTGGCCCAGACACTGGACTTGCCTTTCCAGCCGCGCACGATGCGCTTCACGAACCTGGCCAACGTCAGCGAAGCACAGTTGCAAGAGGCCTTGCGCACCGTGCAGGCTGCGCAAACCAATCAAGCGCTGGCCGAGAGCCTGGGGGGGAGGCAGTTCTGGCGCGACTACGTGCAAGCCCGCCATCCGGCGGCCTTTGCCGATCTTGGCGCGTCTTTCGAGGCGCAAGGCTCGGAACTGGACGACGCCCGCACAGGGCTCTCCAGTCAGGAGTACACCGAGCGATGGGCGCGTTTGCAAAAGGCGCGAGAGGCGGCGGTGCAGAAGAGGGTCGAGCTGTTGACCTGCGAAATCCTCGAGTCGCAGGCCCTCGATCAGGCGTGAGATGACAACGGCCAAACCGGTCATCCAGATTGACAGCTTTGGCCATTGCCGGCCTGGGTGACCGGCGCGAACATCGTCAGACAAAGGGTCCACTCCAACAACAATAACCAGGAGTCTGACGATGCGTGACTACGCCGAAGCCGCCCGTTCGTTCGATTACACCCAGGCTGTCCAGGCTGCGTTGCAGGGCAACCTGCAGGCCATGAATGCCTGTGTCGAATGCTGCGACCGCCATGTGGGCAGCGATCGGCCTGCGTTGATCTGGGAGGATCGCGACGGTAATGGCGCGGTCTACAGCTTCGACCAACTGCAGGCCCTGGCCAAGCGCTTTGCCAATGTGTTGAAGGCTCAAGGCGTCGGCGCCGGTGACCGGGTCGCCGGCCTGATGCCACGCACCCCTGAGTTGTTGGTGAGCATTCTCGCCACCTGGCGTCTGGGGGCGGTCTACCAGCCGCTATTCACCGCCTTCGGTCCCAAGGCGATCGAGCATCGCCTGGAGCAGTCCCACGCCCGTGTGGTGGTCACCGAGCGCAACAACCGGCCCAAGCTCAACGATGTCGCGGATTGCCCGACGATCATCACGGTGGGCGCGGCGGCCGGTGAGCTGGATTTTCATACCGAGCTCAACGCTGCCCCCAACGAATGCGAGCCTGTGTGGCGTACTGGGGACGACCCCTTCCTGCTGATGTTCACCTCCGGCACCACCGGGCCGGCCAAACCACTGGAGGTGCCGTTGCGGGCCATCGTCGCCTTCCAAGGCTACATGCGCGATGCCATCGATCTGCGCCCGGACGACAAGTTCTGGAACCTGGCGGACCCGGGCTGGGCCTATGGTCTTTACTACGCCGTCACCGGCCCGTTGGCCTTGGGGCACGCCACCACCTTTTACGACGGCCCGTTCAGCGTCGAGAGCTGCGCACGGATGATCGACAAGCACGGCATCACCAACCTGGCCGGCTCACCGACTGCTTATCGGCTGCTGATAGCCGCCGGCAGCGATTTCTCGGCACCGATCAAAGGTCGCCTGCGGGTGGTCAGCAGTGCCGGCGAGCCGCTGAACCCGGAGGTCATTCGCTGGTTCGCGGACGAGCTGGGCGTGACCATCCACGACCATTACGGCCAGACCGAGCTCGGCATGGTGCTGTGCAACCACCACGCGCTCAAGCATACCGTCCACCCAGGCTCGGCCGGTTTCGCCATCCCCGGCCACCGCATCGTGGTGCTGAACGAGCAGGGCAACGAGTTGCCGTCCGGACAGCCCGGCATCCTCGCCGTCGATCGCGAACAGTCGCCGCTATGCTGGTTCGGGGGCTACCACGGGTTGCCGACCAAGGCCTTCGTCGGCAAGTACTACCTGAGCGGTGACACCGTCGAGCTCAATGCCGATGGCAGCATCAGCTTTGTCGGTCGCAGTGACGATGTGATCACCACCTCAGGCTACCGGGTCGGGCCGTTCGACGTGGAGAGTGCGCTGATCGAACATCCAGCGGTGATCGAGGCTGCGGTGATCGGCAAACCCGATCCGGAACGTACCGAACTGATCAAGGCATTCGTGGTGCTGGCCAAGGGGTTCGAAGGCAGCGCCGAACTGGAGGAAGCCCTGCGCCAGCATGTGCGTCAGCGTCTGTACGCCCATGCCTACCCGAGGGAAATCGAATTCGTCAGCGAGCTGCCCAAGACGCCGAGCGGCAAGCTGCAACGCTTCATCCTGCGTAATCAGGAAATTGCCCTACAACAAGCCGCGCAGGCTTCACACGCCAGCGCCTGAGGAAGTACATCATGCAGATAGCCAACAAGCATTTCATCGTCAGTGGCGCAGCTTCCGGGCTCGGTGCTGCCACCGCGCAGATGCTGGTCGCCGCCGGTGCCAAGGTCATGCTGGTCGACCTCAATGCCGAAGCGGTCGAGGCCAAGGCCCGTGAGCTGGGCGAGCAGGCCCGCTTCGCCGTCGCCGACATCAGCGACGAGCAGGCGGCCAAAGCGGCCGTCGATGCTGCGGTCAGCGCCTTCGGCAGCCTGCACGGGCTGGTCAATTGCGCCGGCATCGTCGGCGCCGAGAAGGTCCTAGGCAAACATGGCCCCCATGGCCTGGCCAGCTTCGCCAAGGTGATCAACGTCAACCTGATCGGCAGTTTCAACCTGCTGCGCCTGGCGGCGGCGGCCATGGCCGAAGGGGCGGCGGACGAAGGCGGCGAGCGCGGGGTGATCATCAATACCGCCTCGATCGCCGCCTACGACGGGCAGATCGGCCAGGCCGCCTATGCCGCTTCCAAAGGCGCCATCGCCAGCCTGACCTTGCCGACGGCCCGTGAGCTGGCGCGTTTCGGTATCCGCGTGATGACCATTGCCCCAGGCATCTTCGAGACGCCCATGATGGCCGGCATGACCCAGGAGGTCCGCGACTCCCTGGCCGCTGGCGTGCCGTTCCCGCCGCGCCTTGGGCGCCCGCAGGAATACGCAGCCCTGGCCCGCCATATCATCGAGAACAGCATGCTCAACGGCGAGGTGATCCGCCTCGACGGTGCCTTGCGCATGGCTGCCAAGTAAGGAGATCCGCACATGACACTCGCCAACGACCCGATCGTCATCGTCAGCGCCGTGCGCACGCCCATGGGCGGTCTGCAGGGCGACCTCAAGAGCCTGAGTGCGCCGCAGCTGGGCGCTGCCGCCATCCGTGCCGCCGTCGAGCGTGCCGGTATCCAGGGCGACAGCGTCGAGCAGGTGCTGTTCGGTTGTGTCCTGCCGGCAGGCCTCGGCCAGGCACCGGCACGCCAGGCTGCGCTTGGCGCGGGGCTGAACAAGCACACCACCTGTACCACCCTGAACAAGATGTGCGGCTCGGGCATGCAGGCGGCGATCATGGCCCATGACCTGCTGCTGGCCGGCAGCGCCGATGTGGTGGTGGCCGGCGGCATGGAAAGCATGACCAATGCGCCATACCTGCTGGACAAAGCCCGCGGCGGCTACCGCATGGGCCATGGCAAGATCATCGACCACATGTTCATGGACGGTCTGGAAGACGCCTACGACAAGGGCCGTCTGATGGGCACCTTCGCCGAGGATTGCGCCCAGGCCAATGGGTTCAGCCGCGAGGCTCAGGACCAGTTCGCCATCGCCTCGTTGACCCGCGCTCAGGACGCTATCAAGAACGGCCGCTTCGCCGCAGAGATCGTGCCGGTGGAGGTCACCGAGGGCAAAGAGAAGCGCCTGGTCAGTGACGACGAGCAGCCACCGAAGGCTCGCCTGGACAAGATCCCGCAACTGCGCCCGGCCTTCCGCGACGGCGGCACCGTGACGGCCGCCAACTCCAGCTCGATTTCCGATGGCGCTGCCGCGCTGGTGTTGATGCGCCGCTCCGAGGCGCAAAAGCGCGGGCTCAAGCCGCTGGCGGTGATCCATGGCCACGCGGCCTTCGCCGACGCCCCGGCGTTGTTCCCCACCGCACCCATTGGCGCCATCGACAAATTGATCAAGCGCACTGGCTGGAACCTGGCCGAGGTGGACCTGTTCGAGATCAACGAGGCCTTCGCGGTGGTCACCTTGGCGGCCATGAAACACCTGGACCTGCCGCACGAGAAGGTCAATATCCATGGCGGCGCCTGCGCCCTGGGCCATCCGATCGGTGCCTCCGGCGCACGCATCCTGGTGACCTTGCTATCGGCCTTGCGCCAGAACAATCTGCGCCGCGGCGTGGCGGCCATCTGCATCGGCGGTGGCGAGGCTACGGCCATGGCCGTCGAGTGCCTGTATTGAGGTGAACCATGCTGGTAACTGACGAGCAACAACAGATCGCCGACGCCGTCCGTGCATTCGCGCAGGAGCGCCTGAAACCTTTTGCCGAGCAGTGGGACAAGGAGCACCGCTTCCCTCGCGAGGCCATCGCCGAGATGGCTGAGCTGGGCCTGTTCGGCATGCTGGTGCCGGAGCAATGGGGCGGTAGCGACACCGGGTATGTGGCCTATGCCATGGCGCTGGAAGAAATCGCCGCGGGCGATGGTGCCTGTTCGACCATCATGAGCGTGCACAACTCGGTCGGCTGCGTGCCGATCCTGCGCTTTGGCAACGAGCAGCAAAAAGCGCAGTTCCTGACGCCGCTGGCCAGCGGCCAAATGCTCGGCGCGTTCGCCCTGACCGAACCCCAGGCCGGCTCCGACGCCAGCAGCCTGAAAACCCGCGCACGCCGCGACGGCGACCACTATGTGCTCAGCGGCAGCAAACAGTTCATCACCTCCGGACAGAACGCCGGGGTGGTGATTGTCTTCGCCGTGACCGACCCTGAGGCCGGTAAGCGTGGCATCAGTGCGTTCATCGTGCCCACCGATTCGCCGGGTTACCAGGTGGCGCGGGTCGAAGACAAGCTGGGTCAGCATGCTTCCGACACTTGCCAGATCGTGTTCGACGAGGTGCGTGTGCCGGTGGCCAATCGCCTGGGCGAAGAGGGCGAGGGTTACAAGATTGCCCTGGCCAACCTTGAGGGCGGGCGCATCGGCATTGCCTCCCAGGCCGTGGGTATGGCCAGGGCGGCATTCGAAGTGGCGCGCGACTACGCCAATGAGCGCCAGAGCTTCGGCAAGCCACTGATCGAGCATCAGGCCGTGGCCTTCCGCCTGGCCGATATGGCCACGCGCATCGCCGTGGCCCGGCAGATGGTGCTGCATGCCGCGGCACTGCGCGACGCAGGCCGTCCGGCGCTGGTCGAAGCCTCCATGGCGAAGCTTTTCGCCTCGGAAATGGCAGAAAAGGTCTGTTCGGATGCCTTGCAGACGCTCGGCGGTTATGGCTATCTGAGCGACTTCCCGCTGGAGCGGATCTACCGCGACGTTCGGGTCTGCCAGATCTACGAAGGCACCAGCGACATTCAGCGCATGGTCATTGCGCGCAATCTTTGAAGGAGCAGTCTGCATGGCATTCGAAACCATCCTGTTGGACATCCATGGCAAGGTCGGCCTGATCACCCTCAACCGGCCCCAGGCGCTCAATGCCCTGAACGCGCAGATCGTCGGCGAGATCAACCAGGCTTTGGACCAGCTCGAGCGTGACCCGAACATTGGCTGCGTGGTGCTCACCGGCTCGGCCAAGGCCTTCGCCGCGGGTGCTGACATCAAGGAAATGGCCGAGCTCAAGTATCCGCAGATCTACGTCGAAGACCTGTTCAGCGACGCCGACCGTATCGCCAACCGCCGCAAGCCGATCATCGCGGCTGTGTCCGGCTTTGCCTTGGGCGGTGGTTGTGAGCTGGCGATGATGTGCGACTTCATCCTGGCCGCCGACAACGCCAAGTTCGGCCAGCCTGAGATCAACCTCGGCGTGCTGCCTGGCATGGGCGGTACCCAGCGCCTGACCCGTGCGGTGGGCAAGGCCAAGGCCATGGAACTGTGCCTGACTGGTCGCCTGATGGGCGCCGAAGAGGCCGAGCGCGCTGGCCTGGTGGCCCGCGTGGTGCCGCAGGCTGAATTGCTCGAGGAGGCCCTGAAGGTCGCCGCGACCATCGCCAGCAAATCCATCCCGGTGAGCATGATGGTCAAGGAAAGCGTCAACCGCGCCTTCGAAGTCACCCTCAGCGAAGGGGTGCGCTTCGAGCGCCGGGTGTTCCATGCAGCGTTCGCCACCGAGGACCAGAAAGAAGGCATGGCCGCCTTCATCGCCAAGCGCGAGGCGCAATTCAAGGATCGTTGAGAACAGTCGGGGCGCCTGAGGGCGCCCCGGTCGTTTCAGATGTTGAAGAAGTACTGCTGTGCGTCGGCCAGGGAAATTGGGCTGCGGTAGACGTCTTCGGTCTGGCCCGTGTCCGGCCGATTGACCTGCGCGCCTTGGGCGTATCGCTGCGCTGCCGGCTTGAGGTGACCAGCGACGAAGGCACGCTGGTCGGCCTCGAGCGTACGGTAGTGAAAGTGCGCGACCCACAGCAATGATTCGCCCTTGTAGATCCCGTAGTCGTCCAGGTAGTCCGCGGGTCTGCCCTTGACCCGGGCGAGCAGCTTGCGCGGGTTCTCCCTGCGGACGGTCACTACTCCTTGGTCAATCAGAAAACGCAGCTCGGCCATGCGCGGTTTTTGCTCCAGCGCCGCGTTGGTGCGCAGCTCGATCGCTTTGCGGGTGAGCAGGGCGTCCAGGTCTTCCAGTTCCTTGATCGTCCCCGCGGCATCGCGGTTGCCACTGACCTCGTCTGTCTGGTTGTCGGCCGTCAGGTGCTGTTCGATCGCTTCGCGCAAGGTACGCAGGCGATCGCGCTGGTGGTGCAGCAGCTCTTCGATCTCAATGGGCAGGTACTGGCTGAAGGTGCCGCCTTCCAGGCGTTGCAGTTCTTTGCGTGCGCTCTGTAGGCGCGCTTGGCTGTCCTTGAGCACGTGTTTGAGCTTGCGCACGGCTGTGGGTTTGGTAGGTGTTTTCGTCGCCAACTGCACCCACCGATCGTTCTCCAGTTTGTAGCTGCGAGCACCGGCATTGTGCGAGGCAATGGGGATATCGACGACAGTGTCGTCATCTGGACGGACATTGCCCAGTAGCACATCGCCTTCCTGGGTTTCGATCAGGCCTGGCACTTGTTTGCGCAGCTGGTTGACGGTGGTGCGGGGGAGCGTTGCCGCGTGCTCGTCGAGCGTGGGTTGCAGCTCCTGGGCAGCGCTGTCGATGTCTTCCTGGAGGCGGGCAAGGGTCTGTCGGGCTGTGTCCTGGTCCAAGTGTGTCTTGAGGTTGCCCAGCTGACGACGAGCCGTCTTGAAGTGGCGGTCGATGCTGACGGCCAACCGACTGATCACATCGTCATTAGGTTGCCCGAGGGTAAGCAGTTGCTGGCGCTGGGCGAACGCCAGATCAAGGCTTTCGCCACAGCGCTGCAGCCAATACTCACTGTCGTCGTCGAGTGCTTCGAGCAGCGACAAGCGGTTGACGCAAGCCTCGATGCGCGACCAGCGCCACGCCAGTGGCGACTTGACCAACTCCCAATCGATCGCGGCCGCGTCGCGATACTCGACGATCTTCGGTTGCGAACGGCTGGCAAGGCGCTGAAGTTGCTCCATGCTATCGACCAGGTGCTGGCTGTTGTCTAGCAACTTGTTCAGCAGTGGCAGCAAGGTCTCGATGCGTTGGCCCAGGCTACGTTTGTCGGCCTCGGTAAGCTCGTAGCCCCCGTGATGACGCTTGATCATTTCATCGATTTGCTCCCGGATGGGCGCGTGCAACCAAGTCAGGGTTTCATCGACTTTCTTTGCATAGTGCAATTGCTGGTACAGGGCGTAGGCGCGTTTGATCTTGTATTCGTGCAGCGGCTTGAGGCCGTTGAATTGATGGATGCGTTTCAAGTGTTCTTGCCAGAACGTGGTGAAGTCCTCGAGCTTTGCCAGATAGTTGCGCAGGATGCTGTCGGGTGCGTGGCGGTGGGCGAGCCGTGCCACCTTGTCGAGGTATTCTCGTTGGCTTTTCTGGTAGGTCACGTCCTGCTGGATCTGAGCCTGCAGCGCTGCCAACTCTTGTTGGTTGGCGTTGCGCAACTGTTCGACCCGGCGGTGCAGGGGCATGCCAGCGCGCAGGCGCAGGCCCAGATCCAGTTGCCAGCGACCGGCTTCATCGCGTCGCAGCCAAGGGCCTTTGATGAGTTCGTCTTTGCTGTTGACGATGCGCGGGCATTGCTGATTGGCGTCGAACTCGACCTGGTAGACCTTGTCGTCGATCGCAGCCCAGCTTCTGTCTTTATAGAGAAACAGCTCCTTCAAGGGGCCGCTGGGGATGGGCTTGCCCAACCGGGCCAAGGGGATATCCGCGCAGAGTCCTTCTAGAGTCTTTCGCTGTAGCGGGTCGAGCGTGCGTTTGGGGTTTGCCCAGGAAAAGTCGAGGACTTGCTCACGTGGCGACACTGTCAAGGTCGGCAGGGCCGGTAGCAAGGCTGTGGCAGAGTCGGCTTGAGAACCGCGCGAAGCGGCTTCACGCACCACCTCGATACGCTTGAAAGCATGGTTGAGTAGAAGCAGCGCCAGATTGACGAGAAACTCCACGAGGGAAGCGATGCGTTCGCCCGCGCTCTGGTATTGGTGCTCGCCCACCAGTTCGAGGAAGGCGGTTTCCAGCTGGATGGTCCAGATCGGTGCGGCCAACGGTTCGGCTGCGAAGGGCAGTGCAGTATTGAGCAGCAGCCAGCCCAGGGATTTCCAGCGCTCCCAACGGGCCTGGGCGCTGGTCTGGGCATGGGCTTGGAATTGGCTGATGGTTTCATCGATGCACCCGTGGTAGATGGCGTGGGCCGGGTCGGTCAGTGCTGGCTCCTGCGCCAGGGTGACCGGGGCGGGGGCGCCGAACGGGACGGCCCAGTCATCTTCCAGGGGATGGAACAGGTGCGGTTCGAGAAAGCCCCCATGGGCGTAGACCTTGCGGGCCTGTTCGGGCAAACGCTCGAGCAGGTCATCTTGTAGTGGACCGGGGGCGGCAATTGCGTCAAGCAGCGCCTGTCTGTCCTCGAAAGCTAACAAGGGCTCGCTGTGCAGCGGGCGGTAGAGCAGACAGGGCTGTGAGGTGGCGGTTTGTGCTTCGATCAGCCAGGTGTTGAGCGGATGGTCGGGGCTGGCATCCAGGCTTCTAAGCAATCCGAGTGGGCGCATTTGCCAGGCAGTACTGCGTTGCGGGGCCTCGCCAAATACGTCTCCGATATCCTTGATGACGTCGAAGCCTATTGGTTTGCCTCGCAGGTTCAGTTCCAAGGCAAGGGCGGGGAGTTGTGTGTGCAACTGCCGTCTGAGCAACGATTCCCGACGAGACCGTTGCATCGGATCATCGAGCAGCGTGGAAAGCAGCATGGCCGGGTAGTGCTGTGCGACATCCACCTTGGTGATGAGGTTGCGCAAGTAGGATTCATCGAACCAGTCCGGCACCGGCTTGCCGTCGAGTGCCTGGACCGTGACCTTGCCTGGGCGTAACAGCCCCAGGTTGCTGATTGCCAGTTGAGGCAGGGTGAAGGTTTCGGTGTGTGGCGCATTGTCCGTGGCGATGGTTTCCTGGACCGGCAGTGCGGCTACGGTGGTTTGGGCATTGACGACTCTGAGCGTCGAGAGGTCCAGGTTGGCCTCGGGGTGATCCTTCTGAATGCGCGCCAGAAGTTGCTGCGTGGCGAATGTCTGGGCATCGGGCACGCCATCGAGCCAGGAGGTGTACTGGGCGTCATGATAGCCTTGGGCGATCTGGGTCAGCAGCGTGCTGTAGCGCAACAGTTTTTTCGGGGAAGCCTCCTTCAGCCAGACGGGCAAATGGCCTGCCAGGCGCTCGTGCAGGGTGGCCTCGGCCGGGCTGCACAGGCCGAACATCGATGTCAGGCGGTCCAGGGCGGTCGACAGATCGGTCGCGCGGACCAGATCGTCTTCTGGCCAGGCTGTCAGATGCGATCCATGTAACTGCTGGCACAGCACCCCGAGTGCCTGGCTTTGAAAATAGGGCAAGGTCGGAACAATCAGGTGTACGTCTGGCCCGGATACACCGGGCAACGATGGCCAGGGCCTGGCGGTGTGGGCCAGCAGCGCTTGGCGTGAAGGGAAGGACGTCAATTTCCCGGTAGGGGTGAAGAGCAATGTCGTGTTCTTCTCGGCTGGGGCGCCACCGTGTTCGATCAATAGCGCACTGGAGAGCTCCGGATCCAGCTGCCAGTTGTTCATGAAGTCCATGCGCAGATTGTTGACCTGAATCTGGAAGGGCTCCAGGCTGGCGTGTGTGCGTGGGTCAGGATGCGCCTGCACCCATTGCGCCGTCGTCAGGGCCTGCTCAGGCAGTGTCGTGTCACGTTTGCTGTCCAGAACGGCCTGGGTGAACTGTTGCTGCAGGTAATCGCTGTACCACTGCCAGGGCGTCTGTCCCTTGTCATCGGTATCGCTCCAGAAGCTGATCAGGGCTTGCTGATAGGCTTCCAGCATGAACGGGCCGCATTCATTGATCATGAGTGCCAGAGGGTCAAGATCCAGTGACAATGCCTTCTGGGGCGCATGTTCTGGTACGGAGGTGACGTAATCTTCGTGAGGCGTCAGATTCAGCGTACGGCGCAGGCAATAACGCTCGACGAGCACATGGCTCAACGGGCGGATAAAAGGTGGCGCCGACGCCGGGCCGAGACTGACCAGAAACAGCTCACGAGGGTCCGCACTGGACGGCAGGCGGCGTGTCAGCCATTGTTCGGCAAGCACCTGGTCAGCGATGTCGAACAGGCTCGGGCGAGTGCTGAAGCGGATCGCCACCTGGCATTCCAGGCTTGGGCTTGCGGGGCGTTGGGAAGGGTTGCTCATGGACAGCTCCGAATATGAACGGTCCATTAGCAAAGCCGCCTTCGTGACGCCGAGGTCGGTAGCCCGCTACCACGTTGTGCATGCGCCTCGCCTGGCTTTGCCTTTTGCAGCGTAAAACCGACGAGCTGATGCCGTGGTGCTGGTCGCAACAAGGGGCATTTCGGGTAAATTCACGGATCAATGGTGTTGCCCCACACGGCCCGCCGCCTTAGACTGCCGCCCCCTGTAAAACAGAGCCGGTTGGCGCTTTAAGAATTTCGTTGCCCACGAACTGTCGTTGGCGACACCCGAATCGCCCAAAATGCCTATATTTTCATAGAGAAATCGATGACCAAGGAACAGTTGCTGGCTATGTCGGCCGATGACTACATGAATGCCGAACAGTTGGCTTTCTTCACTGGCCTGCTGCAAGCGATGAAAGTCGAAACCCACGAGCGCATCGAGCTGAGCCGCGCCACCATCGAAAGCCTGGACACGCCTTCGGATCCGGCCGACGTGGCCTCGGTGGAAGAAGAGCGCCACTGGCTGGTCAACGCCATCGAGCGTGACCAGCGCCTGCTGCCGCAGCTGGAAATGGCTCTGGGCCGCATCGCTGACGAAAGCTTCGGCTGGTGCGACGACAGCGGTGAGCCTATCGGCCTGCAGCGTCTGCTGATCAGCCCAACCACCAAATACTGCATCGAAGCCCAGGAACGTCACGAACAGCTCGACCGCCACCAGCGCCAGATCTGATCGTCATGTCCAGCAGAGGCCCCATGAAGCGATTCATGGGGCCTTTTGCGTTTTCGTCTGCTGGGCGCATTTGTTGCCGTAGATGCAATACAGCTGTGCTGGCGCGCGCTTTTTCCGCTTGCCGAGCGGGCGTATGATGGCGATATCGTTAGGTTGCTAATTAAGTTCCGGAGGGGATGATGAATAGCCGAGTCGATGTCGCTGTCATGATTGGTTCAGGTGTACCTGCGACACTGCAGGCCATGGGCCGGCGTGTCTGCTGGGTGGTGTTGGTCAACGGCGAGCGCCGCGGTACGGCCTTTGGCAGTCGCAAAGAGGCAGTCGAATGCCAGGCGGCATGGTTGGCACAGTTGGAAAAGGGCAAAGCAGCCTGAGCAGTGGCCAGGCGTTATTGTTCAAGCCGGCGTGCCAGGTCGCAGGCGTCCTGATGGCGACGCCGAAAACCCTTGATGCGGCCGGTGGTGCGTTCGGCAATATGAAAGAAATCGATGCCGGCGGGAATGACGATAAACCGGGGGTCGCTTCTGCTAAGGCAAGAAATGCGCTTGGACTCTCGACGGATTTCGGTGTTTTCGTGCATATTCTTTCCCCTGTAATGCGCTGATGGATACCGGGCCTGTACTGCAAAGGGCCTGACATTATCTATTGCATCTTTTCCTGCAAATTTGTTGTCAGAACATTACGTTTCCTATTGAAGAAACTGCCGAAAAGCCGTCTTGGGGTCTTGGCTGGCAAGCTAGAGTAACGATTCCTGCCTGCCGCATCGCATGCCTGCACAGACGTTTCGTGCATCGCTTCATTAGTCTTTCATGACATCGACTTGATATGTCTGCGCCCCGGCTTCGGTTGGGGCGCCTGTAACCGGTTCGAGGAATTCTTCATTGGCAGTCAGTACACTGGATACCCACGCGTTGTTCGCCCTGGGCGATTTGCGGGCCAAGTTGGCCAAGCTGTTTCACGGGCGTTTCGTTTATGTCACCGAGCAGAGCCCCGATGGCCTTTACATGGCCGAAATCGATACCGATGACGCTCTGGTGGTCGACAACAAGCAGCACCTTGAATTGAAAGTGGGCGACCACTTCCGCGCGGCAGTATTGCCCAGCCGCGAGGGCGGTAAGCTGGAGCTGCGCTTTCGGGAAATCAAGCTGAACGTCTATGGCGTTGGTGACTATGCCTTCGTTTCGGTGCCGGAAGGTGAAGGTATCGTCTTTCGTGAAGGCCATGGCGTGATGCTGGTGTTCGCGGCGCAGCAACAAGTGCAGGAAGGCCTCGGCAAGTTGCTCAAGGCCGTGACCGGCAAGGTCGCCAAATGGCGAAAGGGCGAGCTGACCACGTTCAAGGCCAGCGAATGAGCGACAAAGCACCCACCGGCAGGGCGCAATTTCATCGAGAATATCAGGCGCAGGCCGTCGAGCAGGCTGAGCGGCTGCTGGCGCAGCGCGAGGCACTGGGCAATGCCTGGCTGGCCTGGGTTGCAGGCCAGCTGTACCAACTCAGCCCGCCTGAATTCGCCGCCATGGTGCGCCGGGAGCTGCAACGCCTGTCGCAGGGGTGAGGCCACCCCCGAGGTTTTGATGCGGGCGTCAGTTTCCGCCGTCCCGCCCACTGCTGACTTCTTCTGGTACAGCCTCTCCCGCTGTGCGCTTGCGGAACAGCGCCGCCCTGGCCAGCAACAGCGTGGTCACAGGTACGGTGATCGACAGCAGCACCGGTATCAGCCAGGCGTGCAATACCGGGCCTTGCTTGAGCCAGGAGAAATACAGGATCGAGGCCAGGCACACGCACCAGGCGCCCAAGGTCGAGGCCAGGGCCGGTGGGTGCATGCGCTGGAAATAATCTTTCAATCGCAACATTCCCACAGCGCCGATCAGGGCGAACAGACTGCCCGCCAAGAGCAGTAAGGCGGTGACCAGCTCCAGCCAGAGCGGTATATCGAAGGCTTCGTTCATTCGATCACCTCGCCACGCAGAAGGAATTTAGCCAAGGCGAAGGACCCGACGAAGCCGAACAGCGCGATCAGCAAGGCGCCTTCGAAATAAGTGTCGCTGGCATAGCGGATACCCAGGACCAACATCATCAGCATGCCTAGGATATAGAGGTAGTCCAGGGCCAGGACCCGGTCTTGAGCGGAGGGACCACGGAACAGCCTGACCAGTGCCAATGCCATGGCGATGGCAAAGATGAACAGGCTGGCGAGGACGGCGTTGGCAAGCAGGCCGGTCATTCGAAAATCTCCATCAGCGGGCGCTCGTAAGTGTGCTTGAAGTGCTCGATGAAAGCCGCTTCGTCCTCCAGATCGAACACATGCAGCAGCAAGACGCTGCGGTCCAGCGCCAGCTCCGACCAGACCGTGCCTGGTACCACCGTCGTGATCATCGACAACGCCGCCAGACCATGGGCATCGCGCAGCGCCAGGGGAATATGGACGAATGCCGAGCGCGGCGGGCGATGGCCGGCGCACAGCACACCACGGGCCACCAGCAGGTTGGAATGGATGACATCCAGGCCGACACGACAGATCAGCCGCACCACCGCCCACGGCCGCCGGACATGGGCGTGCTGGGGACGCAGCGGGGCCATCAGCAGGGGCGCAAGGATACCCAGGGCAGCGCCGAGCAACAGGTTGCCGGGGCTGACTGACAGGTTGAGCAGCAGCCACAGGGCAAACAGCGACAGTGACAGCAGTGGGGCGGGAATCAATCGGCTCATGGCTGCACCTGTATGTCGGCGGTGGTCGGGCCAGGGACCGGACGCGTCGCCATCACCGCCTGGATATAAGTATCGGGCGTTTGCAGGCTGGCGGCCGTGTCCTGGGTGTAGCGCAGCAAGGGTTCGGCCTGGACGCTGAGCAGGATGCACAGACCTAGCAGGATGACGATGGGCAGGCATTCATAGCGGCGCAGCAGGGGAGAAGGACGCTCCTCTGGCTTCCAGAAACGCTGGATACCCACACGGCCAAAGGCGATCAGCGAGGCCATGCCCGACAGGATCAACAGCGCCACCAGGCACCAGGCGGAGGCGGACAGCGGCTGATCGGCCGGCACACCCAAACCTTGGGGATTGAACAACGCGCTGATCAGGCTCAGTTTGCCAATGAAGCCCGACAGCGGTGGCATGCCGATGATCAGCAAGGCGCAGGCGATGAAGCTCAGCCCCAGGAATGCCATGGTCCAAGGAATGATCTGGCCGATCACCGCCTTTTGTTCGTCGTCCAGATTGATGCCTTTGGGTGGGTGCAGCGACTCCAGTGGCGAAGGAATCGCATCGTCCTCTTCATCCAGCGGCGCCTCGTTGGCCGAGCGCGAGCGCTCCACCAGCTCGGCGAGCAGGAACAGTGCGCACAGGGCCAGGGTCGAGCTCACCAGGTAGAACAATGCACTGCCGGTGAGGATCGGTTGGCCGAAACCGATGGCCCCCAGGAGGGTGCCGGCGGAGACCAGGATGCTCAGGCCGGCCAGGCGCTCCAGGCGCTGGGCGGCGAGGATGGACAGTGCCGCCACCGCCAAAGTGGCCAGGCCGCCATAGACCAGCCATTGGCCGCCGAAGTGCGCCGAAGCGCCGGCCTGGCTGGAGAACAGCAGGGTCCACAGGCGCAGCACCGCATACAGGCCAACCTTGGTCATGATGGCGAACAGTGCCGCGACCGGTGCACTGGCCGAGGCATAGGCCGGCACCAGCCAGAAATTCAGCGGCCAGATACCGGCCTTGACCAGGAAGGCCATGGCCAGGATTGCCGCGCCAGCGTGCAGCAAGCCGCGATCGGCCTCCGGCACCAGCGGGATCTTCAGCGCCAGGTCGGCCATGTTAAGGGTACCGGTCACGCCATAGAGCATCGCTGCGCCCACCAGGAACAGCGAGGAAGCGAACAGGTTAATGGCGATGTAATGCAGGCCAGCTTTGACCCGAGCCCGTCCCGAACCATGCAACAGCAAGCCGTAGGAGGCGGCCAGCAGCACCTCGAAGAATACGAACAGGTTGAACAGGTCCGCTGTCAGGAAGGCGCCATACAAGCCCATGAGTTGGATCTGGAACAGGGCGTGGAAGCTGGCGCCCGCGCCATCCCAGCGGGCCCTGGCGAAGAGCAGGGCGCTGACGCCGATGATGCCGGTGAGCGTCAACAGCAGCGCGGACAGGTGATCCACCACCAAGACGATGCCGAACGGTGCGGGCCAGTTGCCGGGCAGGTAGACGCCGATCGATTCGGCCTGACCCTGGCCGCGTACCCAAGTGAGCAAGGTGATGGCGATGCCCAGGCCAATCAGCGTGGACAACAGGTTCAGGCGCCCCTTGAGCGGACGACGCTTTTCGCCCAGCAACAGCATCAAGGCGGCTGTGACCAGCGGCAGCAGGATGGGGGCGATGATCAGTTGGTTCATCAGGCTCATTCTTCACGCTCCCGGCCGTCGACGTGGTCGGTGCCGGTCAGACCGCGCGAAGCCAGCAGCACCACCAGGAACAGTGCGGTCATGGCAAAGCTGATGACGATCGCGGTGAGCACAAGCGCCTGAGGCAGAGGATCGGTGTAATGCAGCAGATCCTGTGTCACGCCTTCCTTGATGATCGGCTCCTTGCCGATGAACAGGCTACCCATGCTGAAGATGAACAGATTGACACCATAGGACAGCAGGCACAGGCCCATGATGACCTGGTAGGTACGTGGGCGCAGGATCAGCCAGACCCCGGAGGCGGCTAGCACGCCAATGGCCACGGCAATGACTTCTTCCATCAGGCGGCTCCTGCTTGGCTGGATTTAGTGGGCGTGCC
Source organism: Pseudomonas guariconensis (assembly GCF_040822035.1). NCBI lineage: Bacteria > Pseudomonadati > Pseudomonadota > Gammaproteobacteria > Pseudomonadales > Pseudomonadaceae > Pseudomonas > Pseudomonas guariconensis. The sequence continues at coordinate 1,899,566 of NZ_CP162012.1, forward strand.
CGGTCGATAGGCGCGTACCGACTGGTGCGCCAGGGCAGTGAGGATCAACAGCGTGGAGCCGACCACGACGGTGTAGACACCGATGTCGAAGAACAACGCGCTGGCCACGTGCACGTCACCCAGCACAGGCAAGTGCAGATGGGCGGTGTGGGTGGTCAGGAACGGATAGCCCAGGAGCATGGCTCCGGCGCCGGTCAGGGTGGCGCACAGCAGGCCCGTGCCCATCCAGCGCAGCGGTCGCAGGCTCATCTGGGCCTCGACCCACTGGGTACCGGCGACCATGTACTGGAGGATGAACGCCACCGACATCACCAGGCCAGCGACGAATCCTCCGCCTGGCTGGTTGTGGCCGCGCATGAACAGGTACATCGACACCACCAATGCGATCGGCAACAGCAGGCGAACCAGCGCGGCCGGCACCATCATGAAACCCAGGGCGGTGTCGGTGGCATGGCGCGGGTTGATCAAATCAGTGACCACATCTGGCGCCAGCGAGCGCTGCTGGGCCGGCAACTGCATGCTTTCCTTCGGTGGGCGGAAGCGCCGCAGCAGGGCAAATACGGTAAGGGCCACGGCCACCAGGACGGTAATTTCGCCGAGGGTATCGAAGCCGCGAAAATCCACCAGCATCACGTTGACCACGTTGGTACCGCCGCCTTGAGGCAGGGCTCGGCTGAGGTAGAACGAAGAAATGTCGTTGGGCGTAGGACGGGTCAGCATGGCGTAGGACAGCAAGGCCATGCCACCGCCGACCAATACGGCCAGCAGCAGATCGCGCAGGCGGCGAAGGCGCGCACGCTCCTGAGTAGCACCTAGCGCCGAGACGCCTTCGATACGTCGTGGCAGCCAGCGCAGGCCGAGCAGGATGAGCACGGTGGTCACCACTTCGACCACCAGTTGGGTCAGCGCCAAGTCAGGCGCGGAGAACCAGACGAAGGTGATGCAGGTCATCAGGCCGCAGACACTGACCATGATCAGTGCCGCCAGGCGGTGGTACTTGGCCTGCCAAGCGGCGCCGATGGCACAGGCGATCGCGATCAGCCAGAGCGCGACGAACACGCCCGACCCGGGGATTTTCGGTCGATCACCCCAGCTCAGGCCGCTGTCTAGCATCGGCAGGAGCCCGGCGAGGAAGGCCGCCAATGCCAGCATGAACAGTTGCTTCTGCAAGCGGCGGGTGGTCAGCAGCCCTTCAAGGCGGCGGGCCAGCAGCATCAGGCGCACCAGGCCACGCTCGAACAGGCGCTTGCCGTTGAAGCGTTCGATCAGCGGTGGGTGTGGGAAGCGGCCTCGACGCAGTTGCTCGCGCAACAGCAGGTAGAGCACCACACCGCCGCACATGGCGATCAGGCTCATGATCAGCGGGGCGTTCCAGCCGTGCCAGATGGCCAGGCTGTATTCAGGCAAGGTCCCGCCGACCACCGGCAACGCGGCTGCGGCCAGCAACGGGCCGACCGACTGAGCGGGGAAAATGCCCACCACCAGGCACGTCAGCACCAGCAGTTCGACCGGTGCGCGCATCCAGCGCGGCGGCTCGTGGGGGGTATGCGGCAGATCCTGGGCGGTGGGGCCGAAGAAAACGTCGACGGTAAAGCGCAGCGCGTATGCCACGCTGAAAGTGCCCGCCAGGGTGGCAATCACCGGCAATGTGGCCTCGACCCAGGCGGTGGAGCTGATGAACACGGTCTCGGCGAAGAACATCTCCTTCGACAGGAAACCGTTCATCAGCGGAACGCCGGCCATCGAGGCGCTGGCCACCATGGCCAAGGTGGCGGTGAACGGAATCAGGCGGAACAGCCCGTTCAGGCGACGAATGTCACGCGTACCGCTTTCATGGTCGATGATGCCGGCGGCCATGAACAGCGAGGCCTTGAAGGTGGCATGGTTGAGGATGTGGAACACCGCGGCCACGGCGGCCAGCGGGCTGTTCAGGCCCAGCAGGAGGGTGATCAAGCCCAGGTGGCTGATGGTGGAATACGCCAGCAGGCCCTTGAGGTCGTTCTGGAACATGGCGCAGAAGGCGCCGAGCAGCAGGGTCATGGCACCTGCACCGCCGACGATCCAGAACCATTCCTCGCTGCCCGAAAGCACCGGCCACAGCCGGGCCAGCAGGAACACTCCCGCCTTGACCATAGTGGCCGAGTGCAGGTACGCAGAGACGGGGGTTGGCGCTGCCATCGCATGGGGCAGCCAGAACTGGAAAGGGAATTGGGCGCTCTTGCTCAGCGCTCCGATCAGGATCAAGGGAAGCAGGACGGGATACAGCGCATGTTGGCGAATCAGGTCGCCGGCAGCCAAGACCTTGTCCAGGTCGTAGCTGCCGACCACATGGCCGAGCAGCAGCACCCCGACCAACATGCACAAACCGCCGGCACCTGTGACCATGAGCGCCATGTAGGCGCCCCGGCGAGCATCACTGCGGTGGTGCCAGTAGCCGATCAGCAGGAAGGAGAACAGGCTGGTCAACTCCCAGAAGAACACCAGCTGAATGAGATTGCCGGAAATCACCAGGCCGAGCATGGCGCCCATGAACGCCAAGAAAAAGGCAAAGAAGCGGGGCACAGGGTCCTGGGGCGACATGTAGTAGCGCGCATACAGCGACACCAGCGTACCGATGCCGAGCACCAGCAGGGAGAACAGCCAGGCGAAGCCGTCCATGCGCAGGACCAGGTTCAGCCCGAGGCTGGGCAACCAGAGGAACTCCTCGCGGATGACGCCGCCATGGGCGATCTGCGGGTACAGCAATGCTACCTGGATGGTGCCCGCCAGGGCGACGAGCCCGGCGAGAATGGACTCTGCGTTGCGTGCGTTGTGCGGCAGCACGGCTGCCAGGCAACTGCCCACGAACGGCAGAAGCAATAGCACTATCAATGACATAGCGTTCTAATCTGGAGGAGTTTGCCAACGATCATACGTGCCGAGGAGTTGATCACCAACACGCAAGCGGTTGAACATTCCTACATATGGGGTGTGAAAAGCTGTTTTTTTATAACAGTTTTTTTCAAAGCATAGCTGCTGAGCGGGACTTCACAGGCCTGGTTCGCGTTCGTGAGTGGCGCGGCTTTCTTGCGTGGCCGGCCCCTCGTCGGTGCGGCGGATCTTCAATTCGCTGACCACCACGGCGATCACGATCAGCAAGCCCCCAAGCAATGCCAGGCCTGGCAGTCGCTCCCCGGCGATGCGCCCGACGATGCCGGCCCACACCGGTTCGCCGGCGTAGATGAGGGTGGCGCGGGTGGGGGATACGGATTTCTGCGCCCAGTTCATCGCTACCTGGATCACCGCGCTCATGGCGCCCAGGCCGATGGCGCTACATAGAAGCAGCCAGGAGAAGTCCGGGATGCGCTCTTGGGTCGGAACGATCATGAGAAAGGCCAGGGCCGAGGCGGTTAGCAGTTGAACCACCGTGACACGACGCACATCGACTTGGCCGGCATACCGGCTGATCAGGATGATCTCGGCTGCGATGGCCACGGCGCTGACCAAGGTCAGCAGCTCACCTTCGCTGAGGTTCAAGGTTCCGCTATCAGGGCCTGCCACCAGCACCAAGCCGATGAAGGCCAGGCAAATCCCGAGGCTTGGCATCAGCCCCGGGCGGCGCCCGAGCACCAGCCACTGCAACAGCGGCACGAAGGGGACATAAAGGGCTGTGATGAACGCCGACTGGCTGCTGCTGATGGTCTGCAGGCCCATGGTCTGCAAGCCATACCCCAGCATGATCGATACGCCGATGAGCATTCCGGCCTTGAGCTCGGTCAGGGTCAGCCCCGGTAGTGAGCGCGCCGACACCAGGCCCACGAACAGCGCTGCGGCGGCAAAACGCAGGCCGACGAAAAACATCGGGCCGCTGACAGTCATGACGTTATGCACCAACAGGAAAGTGCCACCCCAGAGCATGGTGATGAATACCAGTACCAGTTCTGCCTTGCTCAAACGCAGGGATATGGTGGTTTTCGACGGGCTGGAGGATGGAGTCATGGTCTTGCGCGCTCAAAGAGGGCGGCGCACAATCCGCCGCAAAGTGGGCAGTATACTGCGCAATCCTAATCTGTGAGCAATATAGTGCACAAAGATGCCTCGCACCGTGCTTCGGTGCTGCAACATGTCAGTCAGAACATCCGCCAACTGCGCCATGCCGCGGGGTTGAGCCAGACGGCCCTGGCTGAACGATCCGGGGTCAGCCGGCGCATGCTGGTCGCCATCGAGGCGGGTGAAAAGAACGTCAGCCTGACGACGCTCGACCTGATCGCCGAAGCGCTCGGAGTGGTCTTCAGCACGCTTATCCAGGCGCCTGGACAACGCGATCCGAGCCGAATCAACGAGCTGGCCTGGGCAGGCGAGCATCCACTAAGCAAGGCCGTGCTGTTGGGCAGCAGCCCCGCCATGCGTGAAGTCGAATTGTGGGAGTGGACCCTGGCGCCAGGGGAGTGCTATGTCAGCGACGCTGACGCCGAGGGGTGGAGCGAGCAGATCTACGTGGTCGCAGGTTGCTTGACACTACTGATCGAATCGCGCGAGCTTCGCTTGCAGGTCGGCGAGTTCCACGTGTTTCCCAGCAATTGCCGGTACGCCTATCGCAACGACGGCAGCGAGCCCACGCGGTTCGTGCGCAATGTGGTGATATGACCTTTCAGGCACCGTATTCGCCGAGCAGTTGCTCGGTGCTCGCGACGCGGGCATAGGCGAACGCCAAGGCAGCCATGGAAGCGGCGTGGACCTGGGCGGCAGGAACTAGCTCGCCGGCAAACTCCAGAGGTAGCGTGGCGCAGGCATCATGGGCCACTGTGACTTGGTAGCCATGATCGGCGGCGGCGCGCGTCGCGGCATCGATACACATATGGCTCATGCTGCCGACGATGGTCACGGCCTTGACCTGATGCTCGTCCAGCAGGGACTTGAGATCGGTATCGCGGAAGGCGTTGACCTGATGCTTGAGCACCACCGGTTCTCCCGGCGCTGGTGCGACCTTGGGATGGATCTGCGCGCCCTTGGAGGCCGGAGCGAAGAACGGCGCGTCGGCGCTGTCGAACTCATGGCGTACATGCACCACCAAGTCGCCCCGCTCGCGAGCGGCATCGAGCAGGTGGGCGGCGTTGTCGGCGGCTGCATCGGCGCCGTCGAGGGTCCACTTGCCGCCGGGGAAGTAGTCGTTCTGGATGTCGATGATGATCAGGGCCTGCTTGCTCATGCTGCCTCCTATGGCAGTAGTGGTTGGATGTGGATAGTTATAGGCTTGGACCACCACCTCTGGGATTGGCGCGATCGACACAATGACGGCAAAAACTGACAGCCCCAACATCCTGGAAATCGGCGTGTTGATCTATCCCGGCGCCCAGGGTGCGGCGGTGATGGGCCTGACGGATCTGTTCGCGGTAGCCAACCGGGTGGCCGCGGAACTTGGAGCGGGCGATCTGCCGAGGTTGCGCGTCAGCCATTGGCAGGTCGAGGGCGACGGGCAGGTTCGGGCTATCCATGACAGCTTGCCGCAACCTTCGCATGAGGTACGTGCGTTGGTGATTCCGCCAAGCCTGGCGTCGGCCCCCGGGCCTACGGTGCTCGAGCATCATCGCGCCGCGCTCGGCCAATGGCATGGGCAGGGCGCGGTGCTCGCCTCGGTGTGCATCGGAGTGTTCTTCATTGCCGCCAGTGGTTTGCTCGATGGCCGTCAGGCCAGCACTCACTGGAACTACGCGCAGGCACTGGCCGAGCGCTTTCCCAATATCGAGGTGGTGGCCAATCAGCCGTTGCTCGATGATGGCGACATCATGACCTCGGCAGGTCTGATGGCCTGGACCGACCTGGGACTGCGCCTGCTGGAGCGCTTTCTCGGCGCGACCCTGGCCCGTGAGACCGCACGCTATTTGGCCGTCGAGCCTCTTGCCACGACCTCACCCGGCGCACGCTTCAACCCGCGGCTGGACCATGGCGACGAAGCAGTGCTCAAAGTCCAGCACTGGTTGCAGGGAAGTGGCGCGCAGGAGGTGGACCTTACGACCATGGCGTTGTGCGCAGGTCTTGAGCCGCGCACTTTCTTGCGTCGCTTTCGAGCGGCGACCGGCATGCGGCCAACCGAATACTGCCAACAGGTACGGGTGGTGAGGGCGTGCCGGCTACTGGAGTTCACGCGGCGCAGCGTGGATCAGATCGCCTGGGGCGTGGGCTATCAGGATCCGGGAGCGTTTCGCAAGGTCTTCCAGCGCATCACCGGATCGACACCCAGCGATTACCGCCGGCGCTTCGTCCAGGCATGACAGACTGCGGTTGTCATTGCGGATGCGGCCCTGGCCCTTCCTCGGCCAGGCGGTCCTGATGATTGCGCAGCGGGCACTCTTTGAGTGACAGGCAGCCGCAACCGATACAGCCGTCCAGCTGGTCGCGCAACAGGGTCAGTTCGTCGATACGGCGATTGAGGTCCTCACGCCATCGCGCCGACAGCCGGCGCCAGTCCTCGGCGGTCGGTACGTGATCGTTGGGCAGGCTGTCGAGGGCTTTGGCGATGTCGGCAAGGGCGATACCCAATCGCTGGGCCATCTTGATCACGGCGACTCTACGCAGCATCGAGCGCGGATAGCGGCGCTGGTTGCCGGCGTTGCGCGTACTGTGGATCAGCCCCTTGGTTTCGTAGAAGTGCAATGCTGTGACCGCCACGCCGCTTCGGGCCGCCAACTGGCCGACGCTCAGCATCATCTGATGGGTGCCAGACATGGAAAAAAATCCCTTGACCTTGAGTTAACTGGAGGTTTTAGCCTTGTTAGCCATCGTGCAGCAAGCATCCGCAACAAGGAGACTGTCCATGGCGGCTCAGCCCCATTCTTTATGGTTTACCCAGATGATTGAATACGAAGTGCCGGCAGCTTGCCAGCATGCCTTGGCTGATGCCTTGGTAGTGCGCAGTGAAGAGCTGGCAGTGCGTTGTGACGGTTTGCTTGGCGTCAGTATTCAAGCCAGCGATGACGGCAGTCGGGTGCTCCAATACCTGCAATGGCAATCACGCCATGAATGGGCAGCGGCTGCCAGCTTCTTCGTCGAGGAGCCGTTTCTCGACCTGTTGTGCCAGCACCAAGCACGGGGCGTGAACTTCGCCGCCTTCCAGACGTTGCGCAGCCTCGTACGAGGCGAGGATGGCGGTCTGCATTGCCAGGTCGGTGAGCCTCAGGCATACCACGGGGCGTAATGCGGGTAACGGTCCAGACGGGCGCCGATGACCATTTCTGCGATCCAGGACGCGAGGATCGAACTGTAGCCTTTCTGGCTCTCTTCGCTGGACAGCGCATGATCCGCCCCATCGACGATGCGATGGGTCAGGGAATGGGCAGCAACGAACGCCGAGCGATAGCTCATCAACGTATTGTGCGGCACATAATCATCATGCTCGGACTCCACCAGCAGCACATCGCCTGTGAATTCGGCGCAAGCTGCCAGGGCGCGATTGTCGGCTGGGCCCAGAATCCGCTGGCGATAGTTGTTCAGGCGCTGGCGGTCCAAGGCTTGCTTGGGGGTGCCCCAGTCTTCGTCCCAATACAATGCCGGGACCCGCAAGGCAAGCCATCTGACTGGCCGCTGAGTGGTGAGCAAAGTCGCCAGGTAGCCGCCATAGCTGCTGCCAATCAGCGCGATGGCGCTCGGGTCCACTGCTGGGTGGCTGGCCAGGCGGTCATAGGCGGCCAGAAGGTCTTCGAGGTTCTGTTGGCGGGTGACGGTCAATCGCTGACTTTCGGTCTTCTCGTGGCCGCGCAGGTCGAAGGTCATGCACACGCAGCCTAGGCCGGTGATCTGTCGTGCCCGTGCCAAGTCGCGTTGCTGGCTGCCGCCCCAGCCGTGGACGAAGAGAATGGCCGGCATCTTGCTGCCGGGGCTGACCACGGTGCCGGCGATGCGGCCGTCCTCGACCTGCAACTCTACGGTTTCACTCTGAATGGTCATGGTGGCGTATCCGTGCATATTTGCTGAGTTGTCCAAGTTCACTGTCGTTTCCTTGGTAGAAAAGTGTGGCGTCGGCCGGCAATTTGGCGGTACCGAAGACTTCATGGCTCGAAGCGCGTACCTGCAACAGGGCTGGGTCATCGGCGAAGGCCTGCAGGGCCAGGACCTCGGCGCTGCTGGCACCGCCCAGGCGCCAGGATTGCTCTAACACCCCGCTGCGCAGGTGCTGGCGCGCGTCCAGACCGCGGGCGATATCGTAGTTGCGGCGCGAAGCGATGAAGCCTGGAAAGTGCTGCTGGGCGGCGCGTTCGTAGGTCATGGCCTGGGTGATCGCCAGACGCAGATGATCTTCCAGTGGCAGTTGCAGCAAGGCCTCATAGCCCCCTCGAACCACGATCAGGTCCGAGCCACCGTAGATTTCGGTGCCCGAGTGATCGTGAGTCAGGCGTTGGGTGCCGTAGTAGCTGCAGCTCAATTGTCCCACCCGCACCTGGCCGACACTGAAGGTCTGTACTTGTTCCAGATGCTCTTCGAGCACGAGGCCAACGAGCGCCAACGCCTTGTCGTCCATTTGCGCAAGCATCGGTTCGAGGTCCTGTGCCTCTTCGATCACGGCTTGTCCTCGCCCGGCGCAGGCCAGTACCGGCTTGACCCGCAGCGGACCCTCGTTTAGCAGCAAGCGCGCAGCTTGCCGTGCGTCGGCTTTGCTGAAAACGGTATAGCCCCGCAAGAGGGCATCGCACGCGTCCTGGGCGAAGGCGTCGCTCCAGCCGGGCGGGAAGCTGGCATTGGCCGGCAAAGGGTGGGAAATCGCCTTGGTCGCCACGAATGGGAAAGGCACCACACCACCGAACAGGTCGTCTTCGTCGAGGATGCCCATGGCGCGGTAGCGTTGTGAATCAACCAGGGTTTCGGTGGGCAGATAATAGAAGGCACCGGTGCTGGTCGAGGGCAGTCGGGTTTCCACACGATCGATACCCAGCAGTCGAGCCAGGTAATTGGCGATTTTGAGATGGACCGCGTGCTCGTGCTCGGGGGTGTGTTCACGTGTGTCGAGCAGGACAACGGCGGTTTTCGGGTCGCTGGACTGGGGCATAGGCGAAGTCTGTCCGCTGGGATGTATGGAGTCTGAAGGCACTTGGGCGGGCAAAGTTCAGCCGACATGATCAATGGCCGTGGCTCGCCGATGCAGCGCGGCGATTGCAGGGCATGGCTGGCTGCTCCATTATCAACGGCTTGGAATAGCCGATGGTGTATCCGCAGGAGTGCGCATGAACATTCAGTCCCCGATTCAGCAAAGCGTCCCGGCCCGCCTGGCGCGTGTGCGCGAGATAATGGCCGGCGAAGGCGTGGATGCCTTGCTGGTCCCCTCGGCTGACCCCCATCTATCCGAGTATCTGCCAGGGCACTGGCAAGGCCGCCAGTGGTTGTCTGGCTTTCATGGCTCAGTAGGGACTTTGGTCGTCACGGCCGATTTCGCCGGGCTGTGGGCCGATAGCCGCTACTGGGAGCAGGCCCAGCATGAACTGGCGGGCAGTGGCATCGAGCTGATGAAGTTGCTGCCTGGCCAACCAGGGGCGCTGGAGTGGCTTGGTGAGCATGTTCGGTACCAGGGAACGGTGGCCGTCGATGGAGCAGTGATGGCGTTGGCCTCCGCCCGGCAGTTGCAGGAGCGACTGAAGGCCCGCGAAGTGCGCTTGCTGACCCATCTGGATTTGCTGGAGCGGGTCTGGGACGGGCGGCCGGCTCTGCCAGGCAATCCGGTCTACCAGCATCTACCGCCTCATGCGACCGTCAGTCGTGCGGAAAAACTTGCCGAACTGCGGCAGACCCTGACTGAGCGCGGCGCCGATTGGCACTTCATCGCCACTCTCGACGACATTGCCTGGTTGTTCAACCTGCGCGGCAGCGATGTGTCCTACAACCCGGTATTTGTCTCCTTCGCGTTGATCGGGCAGGAGCAGGCAACGCTGTTCGTCGGCCTGGACAAAGTCGACGATCACCTGCGCCATGTGCTGGCGGTCGATGGGATCTCGGTGCGCGACTATGCAGAAATCGGCCGGGCCTTGGCCGCGATACCCCCAAATGCCCGCTTGCTGGTGGATCCGGCCCGTGTCACCTGTGGCTTGCTGGATCACCTGAGCGCCGATGTGCAATTGCTCGAGGGTATCAATCCGACCACCTTGAGCAAGTCCCGCAAGGGCGAAGAAGATCTGGTGCATATCCGTCAGGTAATGGAGCAAGACGGCGCGGCGTTGTGCGAATTCTTCGCCTGGTTTGAGGCCAACTTAGGCAAGCAAACCATCACCGAGCTGACTATCGACGAACGATTGAGCGCGGCGCGTGGGCGCCGGCCGGGGTTCGTGTCGTTGAGTTTTTCCACCATCGCAGCGTTCAACGCCAACGGTGCCATGCCGCATTACCGGGCGACTGAGCAGTCCCATGCGGTGATCGAAGGCGATGGTTTGCTGTTGATCGATTCTGGTGGCCAATATGTAGGGGGTACCACTGA
>NZ_CP162012.1:1915000-2657500 GCF_040822035.1 Pseudomonas guariconensis
ATCCTCCAAGGCTAAATACTACTGACTGACCGATAGTGAACCAGTACCGTGAGGGAAAGGCGAAAAGAACCCCGGAGAGGGGAGTGAAATAGAACCTGAAACCGTATGCGTACAAGCAGTGGGAGCCTACTTTGTTAGGTGACTGCGTACCTTTTGTATAATGGGTCAGCGACTTATATTCAGTGGCGAGCTTAACCGAATAGGGGAGGCGTAGCGAAAGCGAGTCTTAATAGGGCGTTTAGTCGCTGGGTATAGACCCGAAACCGGGCGATCTATCCATGGGCAGGTTGAAGGTTAGGTAACACTGACTGGAGGACCGAACCGACTACCGTTGAAAAGTTAGCGGATGACCTGTGGATCGGAGTGAAAGGCTAATCAAGCTCGGAGATAGCTGGTTCTCCTCGAAAGCTATTTAGGTAGCGCCTCATGTATCACTCCAGGGGGTAGAGCACTGTTTCGGCTAGGGGGTCATCCCGACTTACCAAACCGATGCAAACTCCGAATACCTGGAAGTGCCGAGCATGGGAGACACACGGCGGGTGCTAACGTCCGTCGTGAAAAGGGAAACAACCCAGACCGTCAGCTAAGGTCCCAAAGTCATGGTTAAGTGGGAAACGATGTGGGAAGGCTTAGACAGCTAGGAGGTTGGCTTAGAAGCAGCCATCCTTTAAAGAAAGCGTAATAGCTCACTAGTCGAGTCGGCCTGCGCGGAAGATGTAACGGGGCTCAAACCATGCACCGAAGCTACGGGTATCACTTAGGTGATGCGGTAGAGGAGCGTTCTGTAAGCCTGTGAAGGTGAGTTGAGAAGCTTGCTGGAGGTATCAGAAGTGCGAATGCTGACATGAGTAACGACAATGCGAGTGAAAAACTCGCACGAAAGACCAAGGTTTCCTGCGCAACGTTAATCGACGCAGGGTTAGTCGGTCCCTAAGGCGAGGCTGAAAAGCGTAGTCGATGGAAAACAGGTTAATATTCCTGTACTTCCAGTTATTGCGATGGAGGGACGGAGAAGGCTAGGCCAGCTTGGCGTTGGTTGTCCAAGTTTAAGGTGGTAGGCTGAAATCTTAGGCAAATCCGGGATTTCAAGGCCGAGAGCTGATGACGAGTTGCCTTTAGGCGACGAAGTGGTTGATGCCATGCTTCCAAGAAAAGCTCCTAAGCTTCAGATAACTGGGAACCGTACCCCAAACCGACACAGGTGGTCGGGTAGAGAATACCAAGGCGCTTGAGAGAACTCGGGTGAAGGAACTAGGCAAAATGGCACCGTAACTTCGGGAGAAGGTGCGCCGGCGAGGGTGAAGGACTTGCTCCGTAAGCCCATGCCGGTCGAAGATACCAGGCCGCTGCGACTGTTTATTAAAAACACAGCACTCTGCAAACACGAAAGTGGACGTATAGGGTGTGACGCCTGCCCGGTGCCGGAAGGTTAATTGATGGGGTTAGCGCAAGCGAAGCTCTTGATCGAAGCCCCGGTAAACGGCGGCCGTAACTATAACGGTCCTAAGGTAGCGAAATTCCTTGTCGGGTAAGTTCCGACCTGCACGAATGGCGTAACGATGGCGGCGCTGTCTCCACCCGAGACTCAGTGAAATTGAAATCGCTGTGAAGATGCAGTGTATCCGCGGCTAGACGGAAAGACCCCGTGAACCTTTACTATAGCTTTGCACTGGACTTTGAGCTTGCTTGTGTAGGATAGGTGGGAGGCTTTGAAGTGGGGACGCCAGTTCTCATGGAGCCATCCTTGAAATACCACCCTGGCAACCTTGAGGTTCTAACTCAGGTCCGTGATCCGGATCGAGGACAGTGTATGGTGGGTAGTTTGACTGGGGCGGTCTCCTCCCAAAGAGTAACGGAGGAGTACGAAGGTGCGCTCAGACCGGTCGGAAATCGGTCGCAGAGTATAAAGGCAAAAGCGCGCTTGACTGCGAGACCCACACGTCGAGCAGGTACGAAAGTAGGTCTTAGTGATCCGGTGGTTCTGTATGGAAGGGCCATCGCTCAACGGATAAAAGGTACTCCGGGGATAACAGGCTGATACCGCCCAAGAGTTCATATCGACGGCGGTGTTTGGCACCTCGATGTCGGCTCATCACATCCTGGGGCTGAAGCCGGTCCCAAGGGTATGGCTGTTCGCCATTTAAAGTGGTACGCGAGCTGGGTTTAGAACGTCGTGAGACAGTTCGGTCCCTATCTGCCGTGGACGTTTGAGATTTGAGAGGGGCTGCTCCTAGTACGAGAGGACCGGAGTGGACGAACCTCTGGTGTTCCGGTTGTCACGCCAGTGGCATTGCCGGGTAGCTATGTTCGGAAGAGATAACCGCTGAAAGCATCTAAGCGGGAAACTTGCCTCAAGATGAGATCTCACTGGGATCTTGAATCCCCTAAAGGGCCGTCGAAGACTACGACGTTGATAGGTCGGGTGTGTAAGCGCTGTGAGGCGTTGAGCTAACCGATACTAATTGCCCGTGAGGCTTGACCATATAACACCCAAGCAATTTGCTTCTGCAGATTGCGGTGGTGAAGACGAGAGAACCGAAAGTTCGCAACCACAACGATCACATATCCGAATTGGCTGGAGTGTCATGAGACAGTCTGGCAACAGAATTTCTTGACGACCATAGAGCATTGGAACCACCTGATCCCATCCCGAACTCAGTAGTGAAACGATGCATCGCCGATGGTAGTGTGGGGCTTCCCCATGTGAGAGTAGGTCATCGTCAAGATTCATTTCGCAAAACCCCTATCTGCGCGAGCAGGTAGGGGTTTTGTCTTTTGGGTCCCTGAAATAAACGCCTATACAAATCGCGTCGCTTCCCTGGCTCCGTCAGCCACGCGCCAGCTCTGCCAGGTGTGCGGTCGCCTCTTCACTCTTGAGGACCAACACGTCCCCTTCCAAGGCGTCGAGAACCACTTCCGAAGTATTGCCAATCAAAGCACCGGAAATGCCTGTGCGGGCCACAGTACCCATGACGGTCACCACCGCATCGAGCTGTTTTTCGGTGTAAGGAATAAGAACGTCTGCCGGGCCTTCGGCAATGTGCAAGTGATCATCAGAAATACCGAATTCGGCCTGAAAGGCCGTGCAGGCTTCGCGATATCGCTGCTCGATGGTTTCGGAGAGCTGGTAAGTCGGGTCAGACGCCGAAAGCATGGGAGAAGGGTGGGCGGCGATGACGTGCAGGTCACCCTTGGCCAGGCCGGCAATCGCATAGCCATGGTCGATGATGCTGGCATGTAGACGCCTGTGGTCTTCATCGTTGTTGCCTACATCCACAGCGGCAAGAATCGCGCCTCCCGTCCAGGGCCGCTCGTTCTTCACCATTAGGACTGCACAGGGGCAATAGCGCAGAAGTTTCCAATCGCTAGGGGTCAGCAGTGCCTTGCGCAGTGGGTTGTCTGGCCGGTGCTCCTTGATGACCAGTTCGCAACCTTCGGCCTGCTGCACCTCGATGATGGATTCATGCAGGCTTTCATGCCTGGTCTGTTCATGGGTGATGTTGTCGTACCCGTCATCGTGTAGCTGACTGCTCAGCAGGCTGAGTAGGGCACTGTGGTCCTGGCGCTTGTCACACATTAGCAAGTGCATGCGTGCGCCTGTCACCCCGGCGATGAGCTTGGCGCGTGTCAAGGCGCGACTGTGGGCGTGTTCGGGGTCTAGGACGACGAGTATGCTGCGGACGGCTTGCATGGGCATTAACTCCCTTGGTAGGTGGCTGCCAATGGCTGACTATAGTCAGCATCCCGCGCAGTGCCGCTTGATATGTATCAGCATAGTCGCTGGCGATCAGCGCCACCGCCGGTATAATCGCCAATCCTGCCGTTGGCCTGTCGTTGTGAGCTTATGTCCCTGATTCCTGAAATCGATGCCTTCCTGGGCTGTCCTACCCCCGACGCTTGGATCGAAGCGGCGCTCGCCGACCAGGAAACCTTGTTGATCGATCACAAAAACTGCGAGTTCAAGGCCGCCAGTACCGCGCTGAGCCTGATCGCCAAGTACAACACCCATCTTGACTTGATAAACATGATGTCGCGCCTGGCCCGTGAGGAGTTGGTGCATCATGAGCAAGTCCTGCGCCTGATGAAGCGTCGTGGTGTTCCGTTGCGACCGGTGTCGGCGGGGCGTTATGCGTCCGGTCTGCGGCGCCTGGTGCGGGCTCACGAACCTGTCAAGCTGGTCGATACGCTGGTGGTCGGTGCTTTCATCGAGGCCCGCAGTTGCGAGCGTTTCGCAGCGTTGGTGCCGCACCTGGACGAAGAACTCGGGACCTTCTATCACGGCCTGCTCAAGAGCGAAGCGCGCCATTACCAAGGCTACCTCAAGTTGGCCCACCAATATGGCGAGGCCACTGACATCGCCCGGGTCGTAGAACAGGTGCGTGAAGCCGAGGCGGAACTGATCTGTTCGCCAGATCAGGAACTGCGCTTCCACAGCGGTATCCCAATGGCCATGGCGGCCTGAGCGGTCCGGTGATCGGGCGAGTCAGCGTCGCTGGCCCAACACAAGGCCGATCACCAGCCCCACACCCGCAGAGATTGCCACCGTCTGCCATGGGTGTCCGCCCATATAGTGCTCAGCAGCGTCTATCGCAGGCTGTGCCTTGCCTCGCAGGGTATCCGCGGCCTGGCGTGCTTGGCGCAGCTTGAGGGCGACCTGTGCCCGTAACGTATCGGCCTCGTCCCCCACCAGCGCAGCACTGTCTTGGAGCAGACGCTCCGATTCTTCGATCAAGGCCTGCAGTTCGCTGAAAACCTGGTCCTTGATTTGTTCGTTGTCGCTGTGCGCGGCGATTTTCCTGGCCATGAATGTGTCCTCGATCGTAGGGGGTTGAGCAATGGATGCCGCGCCGTGCGGAAAGTTGCCGCGGCGTAACGGTTGCTCGCCGCTACAGTGTAAGATAGCGGCCATTTTCAAGCGGTAGGTAATCCCATGAGTTTCAATCTGGCCAACAGAAGCTTCGAGGAACGGGCACAGATCGAGGCAGAGAAGGCCCGGCTGTTCGAACATTGGCAGAACAACCTCGGCAAGGCTAAGGGCGAGGCTGCGCGGTTGATCGGTGAGAAGCCACGGCGCAAGAGCAAATGGGCGGAATGGGTTCGCGCCGAACTCGATGGCATGTCGCCCCCTGAGTTCGCCAACATGGTGCGCAGCGAAGTCAACAAGATGATGGCCGCGGCCAGCAGCAATCGCTGAGCCACACCGCCTGCGCGATCACCAGGTCGCGCTACCGACAGTGGGCAGGTCGAGCTTGCCCTTGTCGGTGAAGCGCACGGTCCCTAAGGGGCCGCCAGCCATCTTGCCCTGCAGCACGTAGGGCAACCCTTGCAGTGAGCCCAGCCTTCCCAAACCATAGGCTTGGCGCACCATCGCAAAGGCCGTGACGCTCATGGGCACGACGATGACCGCTTCGTCGTAGCGGCCAATGTGCCCCTTCTGATCGCTGACCCCGGCAGCCAGGGGCTGGCCGTTGACCTCAAGCTTGAGCGCAATGCCGTTGAAATCGACAGGCGCCTCGTTGGGATTTTGCACACGGATTTTCACTGCCATGCGCATTTCAAGCTCCGCGGACGGCAGTGGTTCGATCCCGACGACGCTGATGTTCAATGGATCACGCGCCTGGAACAGGGCGCAGGCATTGAGGGTGAAGGCCAACAGGGCAATCAGCCAGAATCGGAGGCGGCGAGTGGTCATGGCAATGGCCTTGGCGTAACGATCAAGCCCGCAGTGTGGCAAAAGGGTGCAGGCGTTGAAAGACCCTCTGTACAGAGTCCTCCGAAAGACTCAGGCGAAGGCCTCCCGCAGGTCTTCGGCAAAGGCTTGCTGCGCCTCACCCGGTGCTTGGGCACGATGCCGGGCGAGGGTAAAGGGCACGCTGAAATCCAGGCCCGGATCCAACGCCCGTAGCAGCCCGCGCGTCTCCCAGGGCGCGGCGCAATGGAGGGGCAGGTAGCCGATGTGGCGCCCCGAAAGGATGAACGTCAAGGCACTGTCGATCTGCTCGGCCAAGGCAGAGCTGCGTCGGCTCTGGAAGGGCTCACCCGCTTTGAGGAAGCGGTAGGGGTGGCGGACCTGGTCAGCTTCGAGCAACTCCTCCGCCGACACCTGCATAACTGCGAACAACGGGTGTCCCTGGCCGCAATACAGCCGTTGGGTTTCGTTGAACAGCGGCTGGTAATCGAACGCAGCCTGGCTACCGGAGAAGTAGCTGATGGCGTAGTCCAGGCGCTGCTCGAGAAGCAGCCGCTCGAGCTCAGCCGGCGGCGCGCTGATCAACTCCAGTTGCACCGACTCCTCGCGTTGGCGAAAGCGTGCGATGGCATTGGCCAGACGAAGCGTGACGCTGGCGTCCTGGTTCTCGGCCATGCCGATGCGTACAGACCCCAGCAGCCGTCCGCCTACACCATTTGCCTGCTGACGGAACTGCTCGATCTGGACCAGCAACTCCCGGGTAGCCTTGAGCAGCAACTCGCCTTTTTCGGTCAGGCGAAATCCACCCTTGCCACGACTGCACAGGCGGTATCCCAGGCGGGTTTCGAGGCGCCCCATCTGCTGACTGATGCTGGGCTGGCTCAGGCCCAGCACGCCTTGGGCGGCACTGAAGCCGCCGGCCTCGACTACAGTGACGAACAGCCTCAGCAGGTGCAGGTCTGGGTCGTGCAGTTGTCCGAGCATTACATCACTCCTGGTGAATGTCAGCTTTGCAAACTTGCGATTTTTTCAATGTAACCCGGCTGGCATGCTGACGGCATCCATTCATTTGCCGAGGTGTTCGCCATGCGTCGATCGCTGTGTCTGCTGTCCCTGGTCCTGGCTTTGCCGCTCCAGGCCGAAGAGAAGGTCGTCAACCTCTACAGCTGGGCCGACTATGTCGCGGAGTCGACGCTCAAGCGATTCGAGCAGCAGACCGGTTACAAGGTGCGCTATGACACCTTCGACACGCCCGAAGTACTGGAGACCAAACTGCTCACCGGCGGTAGCGGCTATGACGTGGTGGTGCCTTCATCCACGGTTCTGGCCAGGGCCCTCAAGGCCAATGCGTTGCAGCCCTTGCAGGCCCAGGAAATGCCCGGGTACAGCAACCTCGACCCGGATATGCTGGCCAAGCTGGCCGAGACCGATCCCGGCAATCGCTATGCGGTGCCCTACACCTGGGGCACCCTGGGGTTGGGTGTGAATGTCGAGGCGGTGCGAGAACGTCTGGGGGACGTACCGCTGGACAGCCTTGATCTGCTGTTCAAACCCGAATACGCCAGTCGCCTAAAAGGCTGTGGCATCGCCTTGCCCGACTCGCCTCAGGAAGTGATCGGGGTAACCCTCAATTACCTGGGCAAAGACCCATACAGCCAGAGCAAGGCCGATCTGGATGCCGCTCAGGCTTTGCTACGTCAGTTGCAGCCCTCGGTGAGCTACGTGGCCAACGGCCGGCAGATCAATGACCTGGCCAACGGCAGCGTATGCCTGGCGTTGACCTACAACGGCGATGCGGCGATGGCTGCTGACCAGGCGCGTCGTGCCGGCAAGGCCTTCGAAGTGATCTACCGCATCCCGCGCGAGGGAACGTTGGTCTGGCAGGATAATTTGGTCATCCCCAAGGACGCCCCGCACCCGCAGGCTGCTCGCGCCTTCATCGCCTTCATGCTGCGTCCTGAATCCGTGGCCGAACTGACCAACACGCTGTTCTTTGCCAATGCCAACCGGGCTGCCACGCCACTGGTGGACGATGCCGTGCGCAACGACCCGGACATCTACCCATCCGCCGAGGTCCGCCAGCGTTTGTATGGCGACCGCGGCATGGCGCTGTCTGACTTGCGCCAGCGCAATCGGATGTGGACTGCGTTTCGCAGCCGTCAGTAACGAACAATGACAACCAGGAGCTTGACCGTGGAACACGCCCATAACAATGACCAGGCCATGACCCGCGATAGCCTTTACGGCACTGCCGCGGAAAGCACCTACGCCGGCATTACCAGTTTTTCTCGGCGCCGCTATAGCCGTGACCTGCGCGGCGTCGATGTGGTGGTCAGCGGTGTGCCGTTCGATACCGCCACCAGCAACCGTCCTGGCGCCCGCTTCGGGCCACGGGCCATCCGCGCCGCCTCGGTGCAGCAGGCCTGGGCCAGACATTGGCCGTGGACGTTCGACCCCTTCGATCATCTGGCGGTGATCGACTATGGCGATTGCGCTTTCGACAGTGGTACACCCGAGTCGGTCCCGGCCAGCATCGAGGCCCATGCCAGGCAGATCCTCGACGCTGGGTGCGCCATGTTGACCCTCGGGGGCGATCATTTCATCAGTTACCCGCTGCTCAAGGCCCATGCCGAGCGCCACGGAGCTTTGGCGCTGATCCACTTCGACGCGCACAGCGATACCTGGCCGGACGAGGAGGGCAAGCGTATCGATCATGGCACCATGTTCTGGCACGCAGCCCGTGAGGGGCTGGTAGACCCCTCCTGTTCCGTGCAGATCGGTTTGCGCACCACCAATGACGACACCCAGGGTTTTGCCATCCTCGACGCGCGCCAGGTGCACCGTCAGGGCACCGAGGCTGTGATCGCGGCGATCCGCCAGCGGGTGGGAGATCGACCGGTGTATCTCACGTTCGACATCGACTGCCTCGATCCTGCGTTCGCACCTGGCACGGGTACGCCGGTCTGTGGCGGCCTGAGCACGGTGCAGGCGCTGGAGATTCTGGGCGGGCTGCGCGGCATCAACTTGGTGGGGATGGACATGGTGGAAGTGGCGCCGGCCTATGACCACGCCGACATCACCGCCTTGGCTGGCGCCACGCTGGCCATGGAGATGCTTTGCCTGTATGCCGCTCGGCACAAGGTCGACGCCAAGGTTTGAGCACCTCGATCAAGGCCGCTCGCGCCATTGAGCGATGAGTGGTCCTTGTGTCGCGAAAGCCCAGCGGGGCAATCCCCTGGGCTCATACTGAAACATCAGGAAACCTCTCTCCCTGGATTCGCACCTTTGCCGCGAACCTGTCGCGTCTTAGGCTATCCAACGCTTTAGCGCGCGGTTGCGTATAGGAGGTGGAGCATGAATCCCACGATATCCGCTCTGGTTATCGGCCTTTCGCTGAGCCTGCCACTGTCGGCCGCACCGTTCCCCGAACCGTTGCTCATTGCCGCCGACCGCAACAATCCCTACAACAGCCCGATCCAGCGCGCCAACCCCAATAGTCGCCAAGGCAGCATGCAGGCCACACCTCCGGTCCGCGGGCCGTCCACTCAGCCGATCATCCGGCCTCCAACGCTGGACAACCGTGGCATAGGCAATGGCGATAACCTGCGGCGCGAGCAGCAAAGCCCGAACCTGGAACCTACTCGGCCGCCGCGTGATAACCAACGCGCGCCCTGAGCCCCACTGGAAGGAACCGAGCATGAACCGTAGAACCTGGCTGGCCACCTTCGCCCTGATACCCCTGTTGGCCCAAGCGGCCCCTGAACAGCGCTTGCCCAGCGAGGAGGGGGAACTGACGGTCAGCACGATTGCCGAAGGTTTGCGCAACCCCTGGGCCTTGGTCTTTTTGCCAGGCGGCCAGGGCATGCTGGTGACCGAGCGCCCCGGCAACCTGCGGGTGGTCAGTGCCGAGGGCAAGGTCGGTCCGCCACTGAGCGGTGTGCCTGTGGTCTGGGCCCAGGGGCAAGGCGGACTGCTTGATGTGGTGCTGTCCCCCGAGTTCACCAAGGACCGCACGATATACCTCTCCTATGCCGAGCAAGGCGCCGACGGCAAGGCCGGTACCGCGGTCGGTCGTGGGCAGCTGTCCCAGGATCTCGCCCGGTTGGAGCATTTCACGGTGATCTTCCGCCAGCAGCCGAAGCTCTCTGAAGGCATCCACTTCGGCTCACGCCTGGTATTCGACCGTGACGGCTATCTCTTTATCGCGTTGGGTGAGAACAACCAGCGTGCCACTGCTCAGGACTTGGATAAACTCCAAGGGAAGATCGTACGTATCCTCCCGGATGGCGAAATTCCCAAGGACAACCCTTTCGTCGGTCAGGCCAATGTGCGGCCCGAAATTTGGTCCTTTGGCCATCGCAACCAGCAGGGTGCCGCGCTCAACCCTTGGACTGGCAAGCTCTGGACTCACGAGCACGGGCCCCGGGGCGGTGACGAGATCAACATCCCTGAGCCCGGCAAGAATTACGGCTGGCCTATCGCGACCCATGGAATCAACTACTCGCTGTTACCGATCCCCGAAGCCAAGGGCCAGCACGTGGAGGGCACCCAGCCCCCCCATCATGTCTGGGAAAAGTCGCCCGCCATCAGCGGCATGGCGTTCTATGACAGCCCGACCTTCAAGGCCTGGGACCACAACCTGTTCATCGGTGCCCTGGCTACGCAGGAGCTGATTCGCTTGCAGCTCAAGGGTGACAAGATCGTGCATGAGGAGCGCCTGCTGGGTGAGCTCAAGGCGCGCATCCGAGACGTGCGGGTCGGGCCGGATGGTTATCTGTACGTGTTGACCGATGCGAAGGACGGGGCGCTGCTCAAGGTGGGATTGAGCGAAGACTGACGGGCGTTTGCCCCCAGCAAGCCCGAATGCGTAGGATGCGTTCTTTTATCGAGCGTCAGGGCATGTCCTTCGATCCGCAAACCCTTTATCGCCAGGCTATCGACGAGCATGGGTTCGTCCATGACGGCGCCCAGGCTCTGGCAGTGGACGCGCTCCAGGCGTGTTTCGAGGCGCTGCGATTGGGCAAGCCCACTTTGGGCGTGTACCTCTGGGGCCCGGTCGGGCGAGGCAAGACCTGGCTGATGGATCAGTTCCACCGCAGTCTGCAGGTCCCGTCCCGACGCCAGCATTTCCACCACTTCATGGCCTGGGTGCACCAGCGGCTGTTCCAGCTCAATGGCACCCGTGACCCCTTGCAGGCCTTGGCCAAGGCCCTGGCGACCGAGATTCGCGTGTTGTGCTTCGATGAGCTGTTCGTCAGCGACATCGGCGACGCAATCATCCTGGGGCGCCTGTTTCAGACCCTGTTCGACCAGGGGGTGACGATCGTCGCCACCTCAAACCAGCCGCCGGAGCAGCTCTACCGAGACGGTTTCAACCGTGAGCGCTTCTTGCCGGCGATCGCCGCCATCGGGCGGCACATGCGTGTGCTGAACGTGGCGGGCGAGCAGGATCATCGCCTGCATCCAGGCGCCCTTCGACAACGCTATTGGGTCGCTGAGCCCGGGCGGCCCACGGCCCTGGGGGCTGTGTTCGGTCAACTGAGCCAGGACGGTCCTGCCACTGACCAGCCGTTGTCGATCGGTTCGCGGCAAATCCGCGTGATTCGTCGCAGCGAGCAGGCGATCTGGTGCCATTTCAGCGAAGTGTGCGAGCAACCCTTGTCGGCGCTGGAGTTCATGGGGCTGTGCGACCGCTTTTCGGCGATTCTGGTCCAAGGCATCCCGGCATTGGGCGGTGCCCAGCGGGCGGGACGCATTGCACGTGGCACCGAAGATGGGGCCCAGCGAGTGGTGGCCGGAGACCGCGACTTGCCGACGCTGGCACCCAAGGATGACAGCGTGCGTCGCTTCATCGCCCTGGTCGACGAATGCTACGACCGTCGGGTCGCCTTGTACCTGGAAGCCGAAGTCCCGCTCGAAGCGCTCTACACTCAAGGGTATCTGGCGTTCCCGTACCAGCGGACCCTGAGCCGGCTACGGGAGATGCAACTGCAACGCTTCGCCTGAAGGAGTCGACCATGGAGCCGCTGTCGCATCATCTGCTGACCCAGGCCTACAACAATGGCTGGGCTAACCACCGCCTGTACAAGGCATGCCTGCAACTGACCCAGGACGAGTTCGTCGCCCCTCGTTGCAGCTTTTTTCCTTCGATCAAGGCCACGCTCAACCACCTCCTGACGGTGGACTGGTTCTACCTGCATGCGCTGGAGTGCGAGCAGCGCGGGGAGGCACCGGACCCGGACGGCGAGCGATTTTTCGAGCCCGAGCAGCCTTTTGCCACCTGTGCAGACCTGCATGCCGAGCAGGCCCAGGCCGACCACCGGCTGATTGCCTATTGCCAGCTTCTGCGCGATGACCAATTGCAACGTTATGTGAGCATCGTGCGTCCGGATCGCCTGCAGCGTGAACAGCGCCTGCGCTTGCTGTCGCACCTGTTCGAGCATCAGATCCATCATCGTGGCCAGGTGCACGCCATGCTCAGTGATACGACGGTGCGTCCGCCTCAGCTGGACGAGTTCTTCTGTGAAGAGGAGGCTTGCCTTCGGGCCGATGACTTCGCCGAGTTGGGATGGAGCGAGGCGTTGGTCTGGGGACGCTCGTAAGGGCGGCGGTTCTCCTGCGAGACTGCTCTTGCAAGGCTCAACGTCGGACTACGGTCAGCGCCCGTGCATCCAGCCCAGGGTGATCATCGCCAGTACCAGGTAGCGCCCGCCCTTGGCCAAGGTCACCAGCAGCACGAAGCGCCAGAACGGTTCACGCATGATGCCGGCGATCAAGGTCAATGGGTCGCCGATCACCGGCATCCAGCTCAGCAGCAGCGACCATTGCCCCCAGCGCCGGTAACGCTGCTGGGCGCGCTCCAGCTGATGGGCACTGAAGGGGAACCAACGTCGATCGCGCAGGTGCTCGATGGCCCGCCCCAACAGCCAGTTGACGATCGAGCCCAGCACGTTGCCGAGGGTGGCCACCAGCAGTAACGTCGCCCAGGCTTCGGGTTGGCGCAGCAGCAACCCCACCAGCACCGCCTCCGATTGCAGTGGCAGCAAGGTGGCGGCACCGAAGGCGCTGAGAAACAGCGCCCAGAGACTGAGCATCAATAGTTGGCCAGCACTTCGTCCTTGCCTTCCTGGGTCAGGCCGATGACCTGGTAGGCGTCCTTGTGGTCACCCATCTCCATGCCGGGCGAGCCCATGGGCATGCCCGGCACGGCGATGCCCTTGAGGTCATTGCGCTTGGCGAGCAGGCGGATCTGTTCGGCCGGCACATGACCTTCGACGAACTTGCCGTTGATCACTCCGGTATGGCAGGACGCAAGACGTGGGGCTACGCCCAGGCGCTGCTTGACCTCGCTCATGTTCGGCTCGACGTGATCGTTGACCGTGAAGCCATTTTCCCGCAGGTGGCTGATCCATTCCTTGCAGCAGCCGCAATTGGGGTCGCGGTAGACGTCGATGGTCTCGGCGGCCTGGGCCAGGCCGGCAATCGCCAGCAGGCCGAGGGAGAACAGGTGTTTGCGCAGCATGGTGATAGTCCTCTAGATACGCAGGCAGATACTGGCGTCTGGATGGGCCGCTTGCATGTCCGCGATGTGCTGGGACACGCGCGAACAGCGTGGTCTGGAAGGGCGGCCCGTAACCCTGAATTGACCCGCAGCATAGCGTAACCGGCCTTCTGGCGCAGCGCAGTCGGTTGCCACCTGTACCGGCGGCCTGCACGATGTTCGCCTTCGCCAGCTGTCAGCGGCCTGAACGCAGCATTACAGATCTGTCAGGCGCTTGTGCTCCAATTCCAGGTCGCGCATCAGCAACCCGTATTCCAGAGAGACTTGTTCGGGAATGGGCAGGTAAACCACATGGCCATCGCCTGGCGCCACCTGGATGGTCTGTTGATGGCGGTCGCGCAGGTGATTCAAGTCGAAGTGATAGTTGCCCCGCGGGGTCATCAGTTCCAGGTGATCGCCCACGGCAAAACGGTTCTTCACCTTGACCTCGGCCAGACCCTCCACCCGTGCGCCGGTCAGTTCGCCCACGAACTGCTGGCGCTCGGAGACCGAGTTGCCGCGTTGGTAGTTCTGGTACTCATCGTGCACATGGCGTCGCAGGAAGCCTTCGGTGTAGCCCCGTTGGGCGAGGGACTCCAGATTGCCCATCAAGCCGCGATCGAAGGGCCGTCCGGCCACGGCATCGTCGATGGCCTGACGGTAGGACTGGACGGCGCGGGCGCAGTAGAAGTGCGACTTGGTCCGGCCTTCGATCTTCAGCGAATGCACACCCATTCGGGTGAGCCGCTCCACGTGCTGGATGGCGCGCAGGTCCTTTGCATTCATGATGTAGGTGCCATGTTCGTCTTCGAAGGCTGGCATTTCTTCGCCTGGGCGGTTGCTTTCCTGAAGCAGGAACGCCTGCTCGGTCGGCGCGCCGATGCCCAGGGTCGGCTCGACCTGCTGGACGATTTCACCGGTGGCGTTCTCTGTGGCTGGGGTGGCTTGGTATTTCCAGCGGCAGGCATTGGTGCAGGTGCCCTGGTTGGCGTCTCGACGGTTCAGGTAGCCAGACAGCAGGCAGCGACCGGAGTAGGCCATGCACAGGGCACCGTGGACGAACACTTCCAGCTCCATGTCGGGCACGTGCTGGCGGATTTCCTCGATCTCTTCGAGCGACAACTCGCGCGAGAGAATCACCCGGCTAAGGCCGAGCTGCTTCCAGAACTCGACACTGGCCCAATTCACCGTGTTGGCCTGCACCGAGAGGTGGATCGGCATCTGCGGGAAGTGCTGGCGAACCAGCATGATCAAGCCCGGGTCGGACATGATCAGGGCGTCGGGCGCCATCTCGATGACCGGGGCGAGGTCCTTGATGAAGGTCTTGAGCTTGGCATTGTGCGGCGCAATGTTGACCACCACGTAGAAGCGCTTGCCCAAGGCATGCGCCTCGCGGATACCCAGCGCCAGGTTGGCGTGGTCGAACTCGTTGTTGCGCACGCGCAGGCTGTAGCGCGGCTGGCCAGCATAGACCGCATCGGCACCGTAGGCGAAGGCGTAGCGCAGGGTCTTGAGGGTGCCGGCGGGAGCCAGCAGTTCGGGCTTGGCGGGAGGGGTCATGTGCGCACCGGGGCAAAGGCGCGGATGCTAAAGCCAGCACGTCGATGCGACATTGATCTGGATCAACGGCACTTTTGCCCAAGCGGCGGGCACTAAAGGGATGACCCCCGCGAGAAAACTCCATGAACCAGACCGCACTGCAGAACAAGGCCCTGACTGTCCTCCTGGCGTTGGTGACCATCGCCTTCCTGTGGATCTTGCTGCCGTTCTACGGTGCGGTGTTCTGGGCAGTGATCCTTGCCATCCTGTTCTCCCCGTTGCAGCGTGACCTGATGCTGCGCTTGGGAGGACGGCGCAACCTGGCGGCAGCCTTGACGTTGCTGGTGTGCCTGCTGATCGCCATCTTGCCGGTGATCATCATTGGTACCTTGCTGGTGCAGGAGGGCGCTAGCCTGTATCAGCGCATCGAGAAGGGCGAGCTGGATATCGCCGGTCATCTGGAAGGTTTCAAGTCATTGTTGCCGGCCTTCGTCCAGAACGCCTTGGAGCGCCTGGGCATGGGCGATCTGGAAGGGCTGCGGGACAAGATCACCAAGTGGGCCACGCAAGGCAGCCAGTTCCTGGCGGGCCAGGCGTTCAGCTTTGGTCAGGGTACGTTCGATTTTCTGGTGAGTTTCGGCATCATGCTGTACCTGTTGTTTTTCTTCCTGCGAGAAGGCGGCGAGCTGGCGCGCAAGGTACGGCTGGCCGTGCCGCTTCCCGAGCAGCAAAAGCGTCGCCTGCAATTGAAGTTCAGCCGTGTGGTACGTGCCACGGTCAAGGGCAATCTGCTGGTGGCCATTACCCAGGGGGCGCTGGGTGGTCTTATCTTCTGGGTGCTGGGCATTCCCAGTGCGTTGGTCTGGGGCGTGTTGATGGCGTTTCTGTCGTTGTTGCCAGCGGTGGGGGCGGGCATTGTCTGGGCGCCGGTGGCGGTCTATTTCCTGGCCACCGGCGCAATACTGCCGGGTATTGTGTTGATCGCTTTTGGGGTACTGGTGATTGGCCTGGTGGACAACCTGCTGCGCCCGATCCTGGTGGGCAAGGACACCAAGATGCCCGACTACCTGATCCTGATTTCGACCTTGGGCGGCCTGGCGGTGTTCGGCCTCAACGGATTCGTCATCGGTCCGCTGATCGCCGCGCTATTCATGTCCAGCTGGGCGATCTTCACGAGTCGGTTGCAGGTACAGTTGCCGTCATGACCTTTCAGAGAAAGCTGTAGGAAACGCCGGCGTAGACAGCAAAACCTTCGCCCGGCGTGGAGCGTGGGTTGTCCTTGCCCTGATCGTCATACCCAGGCGTCACCGTGGCGGCATAGCGTTTGTTGGTCAGGTTGCGCAGGTCCAGCCAGGTCTGCCAGTCCTGCTTCGGAGCATTCCAGCCCAGGCGGGCGCCGAGCAGGGCGTAGGCATCGGCATGGTAGCTGTTGGCGTAGTCGACCTGGACTTTGGAGGCCATCTGGGTGTTGAGGCCTGCATAGAAGCCGCTTGGCCAGTCGTAGCGCACCTCGGCCTGGTAATAGTGCATCGGGATGCCTGGCAGGCGGTTGTCGCCGAAGGTGTCGTCGTCCCGGTAATGGAAGTCGCTGAAGGTATAGGCCTGGCGCAGGGATACCCTGCCGATGCCGGCCTGTTCCCAGAGCGTGCTGTCCAGGCTAGCCTCGACGCCTTGGTGTACGGTGGGGCTGGCGTTGAACTCCTTGGGCAGGGCGCCTTGCACGATTTCTACGGCCAGCAGTTCGTGACGTACCTGCGAGTAGTACCAGGCCAGGTCCCAACGCCCCAGCTGCGAATCGCCCCGTGCACCCAGCTCCAGCGTGGTGGCGGTCTGGTTTTGCATTTCGATCGGCTGGGTAGGGACTGTCGAGCTCCAGATCAGCGACCAAGGGTGTGCAGGTTCCACGGAGCGGCTGAGGTTGCCATACACCTGCACTTGCGGACTGATGTCGTACCGCAAGCCCAGGCGAGGCGCATAGTCCCAGTCATGCTGGCTGACCTTGCCGCCATCCTGCGGGTAGGTCACATCGCTTTCGCGGCGGGTATAGATCATCGCCAGGCCGCTGGTCAGCCATAGATCAGGCATGAGTTCCAGGTCGTTGCCGACATGCAGTACGGTGTCCGAGCCCTGGTAGCTGAAGTCCCGGGTGCGTGGGCCGAAGGCATCGCCATCGCGGACGAACTGCGAGGCGCCGCTGTTGGGCAAGTGTTTGGTGGTGCGCCAACCGATGGTGGTGTTGCTCTGATGCCCGAACAGGGTGTCGCGGCGCACATAGTTGAGGGTCCCGCTGACATCGGTGTAGGCGACCTTGAGACGCATGGGGCCTTCGCGCAGGTCCATCGGGTAGTCGTGGTAGACCAGTCCCGCTTCCAGGCGAGCGTCATCCTCCAGGTAGAAGGTGGTCTTGTTGGCGACCCAAGTGCTACCCGGCTGCGGACGACTGTCGTCTCGGGCCAAGTAGGCTGGATTGGCTGCACGTGGATCATGCTTGACCTGTTCTTTGGTCAGGCGTCCAGCCAGGTCGTTCTCTGTTTCGCGGTAGCGCAGGTAGAAGCGTGTTTCCAGGTTGGGATTGAAGCGATAGCCGACGTTGGCGGCGAAACCCTTGGCGCTGCCGCTGCTGTGTTCCTGATAGCCATCGTATTCGGCGTCGGTCAAGGCCACGTAGTAATCCAGGTCACCCAATACCTGTCCGGAGCTCACGTGCCGATGGGCGTATCCGCGACTGCCCACTTCATAGCGCACTTGAGCAGGCGCAGCGTCGTAGCCTGTGTGGGTCACATAGTTGATCGCGCCGCCGAGGGCCAATGCCCCCCGGTCGAAGCCATTGGCGCCACGCAGCACTTCGGCACGGCTCAGCCACAGGGGTTCGAACAGCTCGTAGGGCGTGCCCCCTGGGCCCGTCAACGGCAGGCCATCGAACATCGTGTAGACACCAGAGCCATGGGCACCGGGTGCGCGATTGATGCCTGAGCCGCGGATCGACAGTTTGATGCCATCGTTGCCGGCCGACTGGGCGAAGACACCAGGCTGATAGGCCAGCACGTCCTGGTTGGTGGCGACGGGCCCTTGCTCGACACGTTGCATGTCGATGAGGTTGGTAGCCCCTGGGACCTCCCGTAGGCGCTGGGCGGCAGACTCCAGCTCACTTTGCTGCTGGCCTTCGATCACGACCTGCTCCAGCTCCAAAGGCGCAGCGGCCAGTGTCGAATGGCCGGTAGCAACGACCCATAGGCCGACAGCGCAAGGGAAAGATGAAACGGGACGCATCGTACAACTCCGGGCAGTAGGGCGGGTAACAGGTGTCAGACGTACGCAAAATCCTTCAGAGCACGTCGCTTTTATGGGGAAAAAGTGCCCCTCTGCATGTAGGACGTTTTGTGTAGGGCGCCGATCTACAACCCTGGGCGCTGGAATCAAGCGGCGACGGCTTCGTAAGGTTCAAGCACATCAAACGTAAATGCCTTTGGGCTCTTATGACCGTAGGAGAGTGCCTCATGAACCTGCAACGCCAACTGGTACCTGACGTCGACGCCGATCAGCCCATCCACCTTACCCCCAGAGAACGGGAAGTGCTGCTGTGGTGCGCCTACGGCAAGACCTCCTGGGAAATCGGCCAAATCGTGGGCTGCAAGGAGTCAACGGTCAATTTCCATGTCAGCAATATCTTGCGCAAGTTCGCCGTGAACACCCGGGTAGCGGCGGTGATCAAGGCGATACGTTACGGCATGCTGAACAATCAGTGAGTGGAGGGCGAGCCGTGAGTCGGGATTCATACGTCCCATTTGAGTGCCGGCCCAAGCGCTATCTGGTCTACCACGATCCGTTCTGGCCGCGGATAGAGCTTGGGCGGTTGCGTGAGCGACTGGGGTTGTCATCGCAGGTCAGCGATACGCGATTGGAGCTCGCCGCCAGGAGCTCGATGGAGGTTGCAGCGCGAGAGTTCGCTGATTGGCGCCGTTGCCTGCGCGAGCGTGGCTATCGGCGGCTGATCGATGTCGACAGTCATGAGCAGGGGCGTGCACTTTCGATTTGCTATCTGCGTCTGGTGGAGGCCCGGACCCGCTGGAGCCTGGCCCAACAGGTCAGGGAAACGACGGTGAGCGGTGCCGGTAGCGAAGCGCAGGGGGATCAATGCTTGACAGGGCGATGGGTCAATTCTTCGAGGCGACGTTCCAGCTGAGAGATGCGCAACTTGTCCTCGATGGTCGCGCGGATGGCTTGCAGATCCAGTGCCGACAGGGCCCGCAACTGATCGAGCAGATCCGCCTCCCAAGCAGAGGGATGCCCTTGAGGGAGGGATGCGCTGGATGTTCGGTTTTGTTGCCCGTCCCCTAGAAGCAGCCAGTCGAGGGACACCCCTTGTTTCTGCGCCAACTCCATGCACAACGCGTAAGGAATACTCCCGCGTATCTTCCAACTGCTCAAGGTTTGCGGGCTGATACTCAATGCTTTGGCAAGTTCGGCATCGGTTCTGGCGCCGGTGAGGTCCTTCATTCGATGCAATATCGCAGACAGGGAAAGTGTACTCATTATGAATACCAAAAAAGGACTATGTATGAGATCTGTAGGCAAAAATATGCGATAAGAATATATTGGGAGCACCAAACAAATCGGTAACGGAATGAATGATGATCGCAGCGAAAATGCCTACATTTGCTCAGCTATATACCTACAACAACAATCAATCAAGCTTATGGACAAATCTCAGGCAAAAGATAGTCAGGCAGGACGCTTGGTTCGGCTATCGCAGGACGGAGAAAGTACTCAATACGAGTAAATGTTTCTGTAAGCCCATGAGCCGAACCCATCTGGATGGATGGGTGAAGCTCCACTCAGCGTCGGATGGTAAGTAACATGAATTTATCGAGAAGTCTTAAATCGGTGGGGGCGGACACTGACTGTGATCGTCACGGTGTCTTACACGCGGCGAGGGTACCTAAAAGGAGGTGCCTGTGAGCAGCTACAAATTGGTATGCCCTCATTGCACCGGCAAAATGCGGATTCGCACCAGTGAAGGGCGTCATATCTTCCTCCGTATCGCCTACCTGCAATGCGTCAACGAGGCCTGCGGCTGGTCGGTGCGTGCCCAGTTCGAGATGACCCATGAACTCTCCCCCAGCGGTATGCCAAATCCAGATGTCCACCTGCCGAGCGCCTATGGTGAGTTGCGGCGCGCCGCTCACAACCCGGGCTGTACACGCAAGCCGGCGCGCAATGGCAAAAATACACCAAGCACAGCATGACACCCGCCTTCGCCTACATGGAGCAGAAAACAAAACACCCCGCATGTGCGGGGTGTTTTGTTTTTGCAGATTGATCAGCCGATCAATTGCAGGCCGGCTTGTTGGACCAGTTCCAACAGAGGCTGTGGGTACACGCCCAGGACGAAGGCGAGGATAGCGATGGCCAGCAGCATGACGCCGCCAGTGCGCTGTTCCCACTTCAGCGGAGCGTCGTGGCGACGCAGGTTTGGCTCTACCAAGTACAGGGTGACCATGACGCGCAGGTAGTAGTACACGCCGATGGCGCTACCGATGACCAGGGCACCGACCAGCCACCACAGGTGCGACTCGACGCCAGTGGCGATGATGTAGAACTTGCCGATGAAGCCTGCGGTCAGCGGGATACCTGCCAACGACAGCATCATGACGGTCAGCACCGCGGTCAGGTACGGACGGCGCCAGAACAGGCCGCGATACTCGTACAGGGCATCGGCATCACGACCGGCATAGGGCGAAGACATCAAGGTGATCACGCCGAAGGCGCCCAGGCTGGTAATGACGTAGGTCACCAGGTAAACACCCATGGCCTCCAGGGCCAGGCCCTTGCTGGCGACCAGAGCGATGACCAGGTAGCCGAAGTGGGCGATGGACGAGTAACCGAGCAGACGCTTGAGGTTGCTCTGGGTCAACGCCAGCAGGTTGCCGATCAGGATCGAGGCGACGGCGATCACGGCCAGTACGGTGCTCAGCACACCGCTGCTGGCGGCAGGGGAGAGCATGAACAGGCGAACGACCACGGCGAAGACCGCGACCTTGCTGGCAGTGGCCAGGAACGCGGCGACCGGCGCCGGAGCACCTTCGTACACGTCCGGGGTCCACAGGTGGAACGGTACCAGCGACAGCTTGAAGGCCAGGCCCACCAGCATCATGCCCAGGCCCAGTTGGGCCAGCAGGCTCGGCATGCTGGTGGCAGCCAGTGCCTTGCCGATCTGGTCGAAGGTCAGGCTGCCGGCATCGGCGTACAGCAGGGCCATGCCGAACAGCAGGAAGGCAGAGCCTGCCGCAGAAAGCACCATGTACTTGATGCCGGCTTCCAGCGAACGCTTGTTGAAGAATGCATACGCCACCAGGCCATAGACCGGTACCGACAGCAGTTCCAGGCCAATGAACAGGCCAGCCAGGTGGTTGGCGCTGACCAGCACCAGGCCGCCCAGGGCGGACATCAGCAGCAGCAAGTACAGTTCTTCACGGTTGCCCGGGTAGCCCTTGGACCCTTCGCCCAAGTAGGCATGGGCGAGGGTGACGCAGGCCAGGGTTGCCACCAGGATGATCGCCATGTACAGGCAGGCGAACTTGTCGATGGTCACCAGCGAGGTGACCGCCAGCGGCGCGACCTTCAGCGCCGGCAGGATCGACAGCAGGGCCAGGTTCAGGCCCACGGTGGACAGTAGGAAGGTCTGCGAGTGATTGCGCTTCCAGGCGATCGCCAGCATCACCACCACCGTCGTGACGGTGGTGATGAGCATCGGCGCCAATGCGATGAAGTGTTGAGTGGTGAATTCCATAGCGCTCTTACCGGGCCGAAGCGAGTTGAGTGAAAGCGGAACCGATCCACTGCTGCACACCGCTCATGGTGGCGGCAGAGGTGTCCAGGAACGGCTGCGGGTACACGCCGAGCAGGATCAGCAGGCCGGCCAGGCCCAGGACCATGATCAGTTCGCGACCGTCCATGCCGGCCAGTACGGTGTCGGACTTGGCCGGACCGAAGTAGGCGCGGTGGATCATGATCAGCGAGTAGACCGAGCCAAAGACCAGGCCAGTGGTGGCGATCACGGTGATCCAGGGTACATGGACGAAGCTGCCGATCAGGATCAGGAACTCACCGACGAAGTTGCCGGTACCTGGCAGGCCCAGGGAGGCGGCGGCGAAGAACAGGCTGATGGCAGGAAGATAGGCGATGCGGTGCCACAGGCCGCCCATTTCGCGCATGTCACGGGTATGCATGCGCTCGTACAGCTGGCCGGCCAGGATGAACAGCGCCGCGGCCGACAGACCGTGGGCCAGCATCTGGATCACCGCGCCCTGCAGTGCTTGCTGGCTGCCGGAATAGATGCCGATCAGCACGAAGCCCATGTGCGAGACGCTGGAGAAGGCCACCAGGCGCTTGATGTCGGTTTGCGCGAAGGCCAGGAAGGCCCCGTAGAAGATACCGATCAGGCCCAGGGTCATGGCGATTGGCGCGAACTCGGCCGAAGCGTTCGGGAACAGCGGCAGGGCGAAGCGCAGCAGGCCGTAGGCCGCAGTCTTCAGCAAGATACCGGCCAGGTCCACGGAGCCTGCGGTCGGTGCCTGGGCGTGAGCGTCAGGCAGCCAGGAGTGGAACGGCACCACCGGCAGCTTCACGGCGAAGGCGATGAAGAAGCCCAGCATCAGCAGGTACTCGGTACCGGCTGGCAGTTCGGCCTTGAGCAGGTCGCTGTAGTTGAAGGTGATGACGCCGGTGCTGTTGTAGTTCACCAGTACCAGGCCAAGGATCGCCACCAGCATGATCAGGCCGCTGGCCTGGGTGAAGATGAAGAACTTGGTGGCAGCGTAGATCCGGGTCTTCTTGCCGTCGGCGGAGCTGTGACCCCAGAGCGCGATGAGGAAGTACATCGGCACCAGCATCATTTCCCAGAAGAAGAAGAACAGGAACAGGTCCAGGGCCAGGAACACACCGACCACACCGCCCAGGATCCACATCAGGTTGAGGTGGAAGAAGCCGACGTGGCGCTGGATCTCTTTCCAGGAGCACAGGACCGAAAGCACACCCAGCAGGCCGGTGAGCAGGATCATCAGCAGCGACAGGCCATCGAGGGCCAGGTGAATGCTGATGCCGAAGCGCTTGATCCACTCGACTTTGTATTCGAGGGTCCAGGCCGGTTCCGCGCCCGGGGCAGGGGCCAGGGTGTAGTCGCCGTTTGCCCACAGCCACAGGCCGATGCCAAGCAGCAGGGACATGGTCAGCAGCGCGATCCAGCGGGGCAGGGTGGCGCCGAAGCGCTCACCCAGCCAGCACAGGAGGCCGCCGATGAAGGGGATCAGGATCAGCCAAGGCAGAATCATGACGGGTTCGTTTCCTTTCGCAAAGTCGCAAGGTTCATAGTCATACCGCGGCCACTACCACGGCGCCGAGTACCAGAACGGCACCCACGGCGATCGAGGCGGTGTACCAGCGCAGCTGGCCGGTTTCGGTCTTGCTCATGGCGACGTGACCGCCGCGAGCCATCCGAGGAATCAGGCCGATGCTGCGGTCAACCGGATCCTTGCGCAGGATGTGGCTGATCAGCAGATAAGGTTTGACGAACAGCTTGTCGTAGATCCAGTCGAAGCCCCAGGCGGCGAACCACCAGGCCGACAGGACGCGACCGATGCCGCTGTTGGCGATCGCGCTGACCAGGGTGCGTTTGCCCAGGAACAGCACCGCAGCCAGCAGGATACCGGCGATGGCGATGGCGCCAGAGACGATTTCAAGCGAGTGCTGGGCTTCGCCACCTGCATGACCGACGCTCTGTGGCAGTACACCCGCCAGAGGCGGGTGGATCCAGGCGCCGACGAAGGTCGACAGCACGATCAGCACACCCAGTGGCAGCCAGTGGGAGATACCGTGGCCGGCGTGGGCTTCGGTCTTCGCTTCGCCGTGGAAGGCGATGAAGATCAGGCGGAAGGTGTACAGCGAGGTCATGAACGCACCGACCAGGCCAGCGTACAACAGGCCGGTATGGCCGCTGGCGAAGGCTTCCCAGAGGATCTCGTCCTTGGAGTAGAAGCCCGCGGTCAGGATCGGCAGGGCGGCCAGGGCGGCACCACCGACCACGAAGCTGGCGTAGGCCAGCGGCAGCTTCTTCCACAGGCCACCCATCTTGAAGATGTTCTGCTCATGGTGGCAGGCAACGATGACCGCACCGGAGGCAAGGAACAGCAGGGCCTTGAAGAAGGCGTGGGTCATCAGGTGGAAGATCGCGCCTTCCCAGGCACCGACGCCCAAGGCCAGGAACATGTAGCCGATCTGGCTCATGGTCGAGTAGGCGAGGATACGCTTGATGTCGGTCTGGACCAGCGCGGCGAAGCCGGCCAGGACCAGGGTCACGCCACCGACGATACCCACCAGGTGCAGGATGTCCGGCGCCAGAAGGAACAGGCCGTGGGTACGGGCGATCAGGTAGACGCCCGCGGTCACCATGGTTGCGGCGTGGATCAGCGCGGAGACCGGAGTCGGACCGGCCATCGCATCGGCGAGCCAGGTCTGCAGTGGCAGTTGGGCCGATTTACCGACGGCGCCGCCGAGCAGCATCAGGGTCGCCAGCACCATCCAGGTATCGCCTGCCTGGAACTTCTGCGGTGCCAGCACCAGCAGTTCCTGGACGTTCAGAGTACCCAGCTGGGCGAACAGGATGAACAGGCCGATGGCCATGAACACGTCGCCGATACGGGTGACGATGAAGGCCTTCAGTGCAGCGTTACCGTTGTTGCGATTACTGTAGTAGAAACCGATCAACAGGTAGGAGCACAGGCCCACACCTTCCCAGCCGAAGTAAATGAACAGCAGGTTGTCGCCCAGCACCAGGAACAACATGCTGGCGATGAACAGGTTGGTGTACGAGAAGAAGCGCGAGTAACCGGCTTCGCCACGCATGTACCAGGACGCGAACAGGTGGATCAGGAAGCCCACGCCGGTGACCACGCCGAGCATGGTGATCGACAGACCATCCACGTACAGGGTGAAGTTCGGCGCAAAGCCGTCCACCGACATCCACTGCCACAGCAGCTGGCTGTACGCACCGCCTTCAGGCGGCGCGACATTGAACTGCCAGATCACATAGGCGGCCACGGCGGCCGACAGGCCGACGGAACCGACGCCGATCAGCGCGGACAGGTTCTCCGAGAACCGCCCGCGCGAGAACGACAGCAGCAGGAAGCCGATCAGGGGGAAGACGAAAGTCAGGAAGATAAGGTTCATCCGCGCATCTCACTGGCAGCATCGATGTCGAGAGTGTGGAAGCGGCGATACAGCTGCAGCAGGATCGCCAGGCCAATGCTGGCCTCGGCGGCTGCCAGGCTGATCACCAGAATGAACATCACCTGACCGTCGGGTTGAACCCAACGGGCGCCGGCGACGATGAACGCCAGGGCAGCGGCGTTCATCATGACTTCCAGGCTCATGAGCACGAAGAGGATGTTGCGGCGGACCATCAGGCCAACCAGACCTAAGCAGAACAGGATGCCGGCGACCGCCAGCCCATGCTCGAGAGGGATAGCACCCATGATTTACTCCTTCGCCTCGTTGCGGCCCAGGTGGAAGGCGGTGACGGCCGCGGCCAGCAGCAGCATCGAAGCCAGTTCGACCACCAGCAGGTAAGGACCGAACAGGCTGATGCCCACGGCCTTGGCGTCCACGGTAGTACCGCTGATGGCCGCGCCGCTTGGCTCGGCGAACAGCACGTACAGCAGCTCAAGCAGCAGCAGGGCGGCCAGGAACACGGGCCCTGCCCAGATACCCGGCTTGAGCCAGCCACGCTCCTGGGCGACCGAAGCCGGCCCGAGGTTGAGCATCATCACCACGAAGACGAACAGCACCATGATGGCGCCAGCATAGGCGATTACTTCCAGGGCGCCGGCAAACGGCGCACCCAGGGAGAAGAAGATCATCGCCACGGAGATCAGGGAAATGATCAGGTAGAGCAGGGCGTGCACGGGGTTGGTGCCGGTCACCACCCGAAGGGTGGAAACCACGGCGATCCCGGATGCGAAGTAGAAAGCGAATTCCATCTTTCTGTCCTTATGGGAGCAAGCTCTTCACGTTGATCGGCTCGGCTTCGTTCTGTGCAGCGCCCTTAGGCTTGCCAGCGATCGCCATACCCGCAACACGGTAGAAGTTGTAGTCAGGGTTCTTGCCGGGGCCGGAGATCAGGAGGTCTTCCTTCTCGTACACCAGGTCCTGACGCTTGAACTCGGCCATTTCGAAATCCGGAGTCAGCTGGATCGCGGTGGTCGGGCACGCTTCCTCGCACAGGCCGCAGAAGATGCAGCGCGAGAAGTTGATGCGGAAGAACTCCGGATACCAGCGGCCGTCCTCGGTCTCGGCCTTCTGCAGCGAGATGCAGCCAACCGGGCAGGCCACCGCGCAGAGGTTGCACGCCACGCAGCGCTCCTCGCCGTCGGGGTCGCGGGTCAGGACGATGCGGCCGCGGTAGCGCGGCGGCAGGTACACGGGCTCTTCGGGGTATTGCAGGGTATCGCGCTTGCGGAACCCGTGGGAGAACACCATCACCAGGCTGCGCAGCTGGGTGCCGGTGCCTTTAACGATGTCGCCGATATATTTGAACATGGGTCAAATCCTCACTGGGCCGCGACGGCTGGCGTGTTGTAGAGCACGATCGCAGCGGTCACCAGCAAATTGATCAAGGTCAGCGGCAGGCAGAACTTCCAGCTGAAGTCCATCACCTGGTCATAGCGTGGGCGCGGAATCGACGCGCGCAGCAGGATGAACAGCATGATGAAGAACGCGGTCTTCAGGGCGAACCACAGGAACGGAACCTGTGGCAGCAGGCCGAATGGGCCGTGCCAGCCGCCGAAGAACAGGGTCACCAGCAGCGCCGAGATCAGGATGATGCCGATGTACTCACCGACGAAGAACATGCCCCACTTCATGCCGGCATATTCAATGTGGTAGCCGTCAGCCAGTTCCTGTTCCGCTTCTGGCTGGTCGAACGGGTGACGGTGAGTCACGGCGACGCCAGCGATGAAGAAGGTGCAGAAGCCGAAGAACTGCGGAATGATGAACCACAGGTTCTGTGCCTGGTAGTCGACGATGTCGCGCATGTTGAACGAACCGACCTGAACCACCACGCCCATCAGTGCCAGGCCCAGGAACACTTCGTACGACACGGTCTGGGCCGAAGCACGCAGGCTGCCGAGCAGGGCGTACTTGTTGTTCGACGACCAGCCGGCGAACAGCACCGCATACACCGACAGACCGGCCATGGCGAAGAAGAACAGCAGACCGATGTTCAGGTCAGCCACGCCCCAGACCGGGGTGATCGGGATGACCACGAAGGCGATCAGCAGGGCGCTCATGGCCACGACTGGCGCCAGGGTGAAGATCATGCGATCGACGAAAGGCGGGTTCCAGTCTTCCTTGAAGAACATCTTCAGCATGTCGGCAGCGATCTGGAACATGCCGAACGGGCCGACACGGTTCGGACCGTAGCGGTCCTGCCACCAACCCAGCAGGCGACGCTCGACGAAGCTGAGCAGCGCGCCGCAGACCACCACCGCCAGCAGGACCACGATGGCCCGGACGACGGTGAGGATCACATCGATCACTTCGGGGGTGAACCAGCTCATTGTGCTGCCTCCTGCAGACCTTCGACGGATGCTCCGAAGATGGCAGGCGGAATGCCGGCCAGGCCTTTCGGCAGCGCGACCAGGCCAGCGCCCAGCTCTTCATTGACACGCAGCGGCAGGCGCAGGGAGACGCCTGCCACGTTCAGGCTCAGCAGGGCACCCTCGTTGACGCCCAGGCGGTCGGCCTCGGACTTGGCCAGTGCCACGTAGGCGGCCGGGATGCGTTCTTGCACCGGGGCGGCGCGGGAAGAAGACTCTTCGCTGCCGAACAGGTGGTAGAACGGCACGGCAGTCCAGGTGCCGCGGGCCGGGTTGAAGGCCGCCGGGATGGTGGTGAACCAGTGCAGGCGATCGCCTTGCGGCTCGATCAGGCGCACGCCTGGATCGCCAGCGCGCAGGTGGCCGCCGACCTCGTCCTGGAACTTGTTCCAGGCCTGTGGGGAGTTCCAGCCCGGCGACCAGGCGAATGGCACCTGCTGGCGCGGTTCGGCCGAGCCCGAGTAGCCTTCCATGGAGAAGGCGAAGGCGGTGTCCTTGTCTTGCGGGGTACGCGGTTCGTGCACGCTGATGTTGGCGCGCATGGCAGTACGACCGGAATAGCGCAGCGGTTCACGGGCCAGTTTCAAGCCCTTGATGCGGAACGCGGCCGAAGGCGCTGCGTTGACGATGCCGGCCAGTTGCGGGGCGGCTTCGGCGCAGGCGCTGGTGACGTGATCCAGTTGGGTCCAGTCGACCGGCTTGTTCAGCAGGGTCGCACGCAGGGCGTGCATCCAGCGCCAGCCTTCGTGAACCAGGATGCTGCTGTCGAGGTATTGCGGGTCGAACACCTGGAAGAAGCGCTGTGCACGGCCTTCCTGGCTGACCAGGGTACCGTCGCCTTCGGCGAAGGTGGCCGCCGGCAGCACCAGATGGGCGCGGTCGGTGGTCGGGGTCTTGGAGTGGTCGGCGACGATCACCACCTTGGCCGCGGCCAGGGCAGCGTCAACCTTGGCGGCCGGCACGCGGGCGTACAGGTCGTTCTCCAGCACTACGATAGCGTCGGCCTTGCCGCTGATGACGGCATCCAGCGCGGCGTCGACGGACTCACCGCCCATCATGGCCATGCCGAGGCTGTTGGCTTCTGGCACCACCAGGCTCAGCGAGCCGTTCTTCTCACGCAGCTTCAAGGCCTTGGCGATGTTGGCGGCGGCTTCGATCAGTGCGGGGTCGGCCAGGGAAGTGCCGGCGACTACCAGCGGACGCTGGGCTGCGACCAGGGCATCGGCGATGCGCTGGGCCAGAGCCTTGGCTTCGGCGTCCAGGCCGTCAACGGCAGGTGCGCTCGGATCGATGGCGTGGGCCACGGCGAAGCCCAGGCGAGCCAGGTCCGCCGGCGCTGCGTGCACGCACTCCTCGGCGACGTCGTCGAGCTTGGTTTCAGCTAGCGAGGCGATGAACAGCGGATACAGCGCGTGCTGGCCGATGTTCTTGACCGCAGCGTCCAGCCACGGTTGTACGCGCATGGCGTCGGCCATGGCTTCGGCCTTGCCCTTGGTGGCCTGGCGCACGGCCAGTGCGACGCGGGCGGCGGTCTGGGTCAGGTCTTCACCGAGGACGAACACAGCGTCGTGGTCTTCGATGTCGCGCAGGGTCGGCACGGGCAGCGGGCTATTGTTGAGCACCTCGAGAGCAAGGCGCACGCGGGCCAACTCGCCGGCTTCCATACCCGAATAGAAATAGTCGGCGCCGACCAGCTCACGCAGGCCATAGTTGCTTTCCAGGCTGGCGCGTGGCGAGCCGATACCGACGATGGTGCGACCGCGCAGCAGGTCGGCGGCTTTGTCCAGGGCAGCGTCCAGGCCCAGCTTGGTGCCGTCGGCCAGGTGCGGTTGGCGTGGACGGTCGCTGCGGTTGACGTAGCCATAGCCGAAGCGGCCACGGTCGCACAGGAAGTACTGGTTGACCGAGCCGTTGAAGCGGTTCTCGATACGGCGCAGTTCACCATAGCGCTCACCGGGGCTGATGTTGCAGCCGCTGGAGCAGCCGTGGCAGATGCTCGGGGCGAACTGCATGTCCCACTTGCGGTTGTAGCGCTCGGAGTGGGTCTTGTCGGTGAACACGCCGGTCGGGCAGACCTCGGTCAGGTTGCCGGAGAACTCGCTCTCCAGCACGCCGTCTTCGACGCGACCGAAGTACACGTTGTCGTGGGCGCCGTAGACACCCAGGTCGGTACCGCCTGCGTAGTCCTTGTAGTAGCGAACGCAGCGGTAGCAGGCGATGCAGCGGTTCATCTCATGGGCGATGAACGGGCCGAGGTCCTGGTTCTGGTGGGTACGCTTGGTGAAACGGTAGCGGCGCTCGTTGTGGCCGGTCATTACCGTCATGTCCTGCAGGTGGCAGTGACCGCCTTCCTCGCACACTGGGCAGTCGTGCGGGTGGTTGGTCATCAGCCATTCGACGACGCTGGCGCGGAACGCCTTGGATTCTTCATCGTCGATGGAGATCCAGGTGCCGTCGGAGGCAGGGGTCATGCAGGACATGACGATACGACCGCGGGTGTCGTTCTCGTCGGTGTACTGCTTGACCGCGCACTGCCGGCAGGCGCCGACGCTACCGAGCGCCGGGTGCCAGCAGAAATAGGGGATGTCGAGGCCGAGCGACAGACAGGCCTGTAACAGGTTGTCCGCACCATTGACTTCGAGCGCTTTGCCGTCTACGTGGATAGTGGCCATGGTTCAAAGTTCTTCGTTGGCCCGCGTGAGCAGGCGTGGCTAATGGAAATCGGTGAGCCTGCGGCCAGCCACGAATCGTTCGGGCCGGCCTGCAGGCTGGCGGATGGCACGGACCATCCGCGATTCATCTTGTTATGCGCCGACCACGACCGGCCCGGTCGGTATCGGCTTGGCCAGGTTCGGGCGCAGGGCGTCGCCAGCGCTGGCTGGGGCGACACCGGCCTCGAACTCGGACCGGAAATACTTGATGGCACTGCCCAGAGGCTCGACGGCACCCGGTGCGTGAGCACAGAAGGTCCGGCCTGGGCCGAGGAAGTTGACCAGTCCCAGCAGCGTCTCGATGTCCTCGGCACGGCCTTGGCCTTTCTCCAGGGCGCGCAACATCTTCACGCTCCATGGCAGACCGTCACGGCACGGGGTGCACCAGCCGCACGATTCCCGGGCGAAGAACTCTTCCATGTTGCGCAGCAGCGAGACCATATTGATGCTGTCGTCGACCGCCATGGCCAGGCCCGTACCCATACGGGTGCCGACCTTGGCGATGCCACCGGCATACATCTGTGCGTCGAGGTGCTCGGGCAGCAGGAAACCGGTACCGGCGCCGCCTGGCTGCCAGCACTTGAGCTTGTAGCCATCGCGCATGCCACCGGCGTAGTCCTCGAACAGCTCGCGGGCGGTGACGCCAAACGGCAGTTCCCACAGGCCAGGGTTCTTCACCTTGCCGGAGAAGCCCATCAGCTTGGTGCCGTGGTCTTCGCTGCCTTCGCGGGCCAGCGACTTGTACCAGTCGTTGCCGTTGGCGACGATGGCCGGAACGTTGCACAGGGTCTCGACGTTGTTCACGCAGGTCGGCTTGCCCCACACACCGACGGCGGCAGGGAAGGGCGGCTTGGAGCGTGGGTTGGCGCGGCGGCCTTCCAGGGAGTTGATCAGTGCGGTTTCTTCACCGCAGATGTAGCGGCCGGCACCGGTGTGCACGAACAGTTCGAAGTCGAAACCGCTGCCGAGGATGTTCTTGCCCAGAAGGCCTGCGGCCTTGGCTTCCTCGATGGCGCGGTTGAGGTTCTTGGCCGCGGTGGTGTATTCGCCACGCAGGAAGATGTAGCCGCGGTAGGCCTTCAAGGCGCGGGCACTGATCAGCATGCCCTCGACCAGCAGATGGGGCTGTTGCTCCATCAGCATGCGGTCTTTCCAGGTGTTGGGCTCCATTTCGTCCGCGTTGCACAGCAGGTAGCGGATGTTCATGGACTCGTCCTTGGGCATCAGGCCCCACTTCACGCCAGTGGGGAAGCCTGCGCCACCACGGCCCTTGAGGCCGGAGTCCTTGACGCTTTGGACGATATCATCCGCAGACATTTGCGCCAGCGCCTTGCGGGCGGCGGCGTAGCCGTTCTTGGCCTGGTACTCTTCGAGCCAGATCGGCTCGCCGTCGTCACGCAGGCGCCAGGTCAGCGGATGGGTTTCAGCCGAGCGCGCGATGCGGTTGGCCGGGCCGAAGGAAGTGATGGTCATACGTAACCCTCCAGCAGTTTGGCGACGCCGGCAGGTTGCACGTCGCCAAAGGTGTCATCGTCGATCATCAGTGCCGGGGCCTTGTCGCAGTTGCCCAGGCAGCAGACCGGCAGCAGGGTGAAGCGGCCATCGGCAGTGGTCTGGCCCAGGCCGATGCCCAGCTCGCTCTGGATCTGGCTGACCACCGACTCGTGGCCACCGATGTAGCAGACCATGCTGTCGCAGACGCGAATGATGTGGCGACCGACCGGCTGGCGGAAGATCTGGCTGTAGAAGGTGGCCACGCCTTCGACGTCGCTGGCTGGGATGCCCAGGACTTCGCCGATGGCGTAGATGGCGCCGTCCGGCACCCAGCCACGTTCTTTCTGAACGATCTTCAGGGCTTCGATGGACGCCGCGCGCGGATCCTCGTAGTGGTGCATCTCATGCTCGATGGCCGAGCGCTCGGTTTCGCTCAGGACGAAACGGTCGGTTTGGATAAGCGTGTTGTTCATGCTTAGCGGTCCACGTCAGCCATAACGAAGTCGATACTGCCCAGGTACGCGATGAGGTCCGCGACCATGCTGCCTTTGATCACCGATGGGATCTGCTGCAGGTGCGGGTAGCTCGGGGTACGGATCCGGGTGCGGTAGCTCATGGTGCCGCCATCGCTCGTCAGGTAGTAACTGTTGATGCCCTTGGTCGCCTCGATCATCTGGAACGACTCGTTGGCCGGCATGACCGGGCCCCACGAGACTTGCAGGAAGTGGGTGATCAGGGTCTCGATGTGCTGCAGGGTGCGCTCTTTGGGCGGCGGCGTGGTCAGCGGGTGATCCGCCTTGTACGGGCCTTCCGGCATGTTGCGCAGGCACTGGTCGATGATGCGGATACTCTGGCGCATCTCCTCGACGCGGACCATGCAGCGATCGTAGGCATCGCCGTTGTGGGCCAGCGGTACTTCGAACTCGAAGTT
This sequence comes from Pseudomonas guariconensis, assembly GCF_040822035.1. Classification (NCBI taxonomy): domain Bacteria; kingdom Pseudomonadati; phylum Pseudomonadota; class Gammaproteobacteria; order Pseudomonadales; family Pseudomonadaceae; genus Pseudomonas; species Pseudomonas guariconensis. The sequence continues at coordinate 1,947,555 of NZ_CP162012.1, forward strand.
CTCGTAGCCGGAGTAGGGGCGGGCTTTACGCAGGTCGAAGTCGCAGCCGGTGGCACGCAGGCCGGCACCGGTGGTACCCCACGATAGCGCTTCCTGGGTGTTGTACGCGGCGACGCCGATGGTACGACCCTTGAGGATGCTGTTCTTGAGCGCAGCCTTTTCGTACTCGTCCAGGCGCTTGGGCAGCCATTCGACGAAGTCCTTGACCAGCTTGTCCCAGCCGCGTGGCAGGTCGTGGGCGACGCCACCGATGCGGTACCAGGCCGGGTGCAGACGGAAACCAGTGATCGCCTCGATCACGGTGTAGGCCCGCTGGCGGTCGGTAAAGGTGAAGAACACCGGGGTCATGGCGCCCACGTCTTGGATGTAGGTACCCAGGAACAGCAGGTGGCTGGTGATCCTGAAGAACTCGGCCAGCATGACGCGAATGGTGTCGACCTTCTGCGGCACCTTGATGCCGGCCAGCTTCTCGACAGCCAGGACGTACGGCAGGTTGTTCATCACCCCACCGAGGTAGTCGATGCGGTCGGTGTAGGGGATGAAACTGTGCCAGGACTGGCGCTCGGCCATCTTCTCTGCACCACGGTGGTGGTAGCCGATGTCCGGAACGCAGTCGACGATCTCTTCGCCGTCCAGTTGCAGGACGATACGGAAGGCACCGTGAGCCGAAGGGTGGTTGGGACCCAGGTTGAGGAACATGTAGTCCTCGTTGGCGCCGTGACGCTTCATGCCCCAGGCTTCGGGGTTGAAGCGCGCCGATTCCTCTTCAAGCTGCTGCTTGGCCAGGTTCAGGCTGTACGGATCGAATTCGGTGGCGCGCGCCGGGAAGTCCTTGCGCAGCGGGTGGCCTTCCCAGGTCGGTGGCATGAGGATGCGCGACAGGTGCGGATGGCCGGCGAAGTCGATGCCGAACATGTCCCAGACTTCGCGCTCGTACCAGTTGGCGTTTGGCCAGATGCCGGTGACCGACGGCAGGTTCAGGTCGCCTTCGCTCAAGGCCACCTTGATCATCACGTCGCTGTTACGTTCGACCGACAGCAGGTGGTAGAACACGCTGAAATCGGCAGCCGGCAGGCCGCGGCGCTGGGTGCGCAGGCGCTCGTCCACGCCGTGCAGGTCGAACAGCATGCTGTACGGCTTGGCAACGTTGCGCAGGAAGGAGAGGACGTCTTTGAGCTGGGCGCGGTTTACCCACAGGACCGGCATGCCGGTGCGGGTTTCCTGGGCGACGAATGCGTCTGCGCCAAAACGGTTGTGCAGTTCGACGACCACATCTTGGTCGTCAGCCTTGTAAGGCGGAATATAAATAGCGGTGTCCGCTGTCATGGTCTCGGTCGCTTTGGGTCAACGTAGAGAATGAAGCCAGGCCGCCGGCTCCTTCCGGAGCGGGCGGCATGTCGCTGGATCAGACTTCGTCGGGGCTGCGCAGGTTGGTGACCTGGATGCGCTGTTCACGACGCAGGTCTTTCTGGGCGGGCATCTCGGCACGGTAAATGCCTTGATCACCCACAACCCAGGAAAGCGGGCGTCGCTCCTGGCCGATCGACTCCTGCAGCAGCATCAGGCCCTGCAGGAAGGCTTCGGGGCGAGGCGGGCAGCCAGGCACGTAGACATCCACGGGGAGGAACTTGTCGACCCCCTGAACGACCGAGTAAATGTCGTACATGCCGCCGGAGTTGGCGCACGAGCCCATGGAGATCACCCACTTGGGTTCGAGCATCTGCTCGTAGAGGCGCTGAATGATCGGCGCCATCTTGATGAAGCAGGTGCCGGCGACGACCATGAAGTCGGCCTGACGGGGCGAGGCCCGGATGACTTCGGCGCCGAAGCGGGCGATGTCATGGGGTGCCGTGAAGGCCGTGGTCATTTCCACGTAGCAGCAGGACAGGCCGAAGTTGTACGGCCAGAGGGAGTTCTTGCGACCCCAGTTGACCGCGCCACGCAGCACATCTTCGAGCTTGCCCATGAAGATGTTCTTGTGGACCTGGTCCTCTAGCAGTTGATCGGTGACGGTTTCCCGTTCACCGACCGGGTACTGCTCGTTGGGCGCATCCGGATCGATTCTGGTGAGATTGTATTGCATGCCAAAGCCTCATTGTTTCAGCTTCGCTTGCCGCTTGCGGCGACCTTCGGGAGCCCAATCGAGCGCCCCGACGCGCCATAGGTAGACAAGACCAGCCAACAGAATTGCAATGAAAACGAGTGCTTCGACGAATCCGGTCCAGCCGCTTTCGCGGACGGACACAGACCATGCATACAGGAAGAGGGCTTCGATATCGAAGATCACGAACAGCATCGCGACCAGATAGAATTTGGCGGACAGGCGCAGACGGGCGCTGCCGACGGGCAGCATGCCGGATTCGAAGGGTTCGTTCTTGGCGCGACCCCAAGCCTTGCTACCGAGCAGGCTGGAGAGGCCGAGCATGAAGGCACACAGGCCGACGACACCCAGGAGGAAGATGGCAAAGCCCCAGTTGTGGGCGATGAGTCCTACCGAATCGGACATGCTAGAAATCCTTATACAGAGACCCAGCTCTGCAGTCTGAAATAAGTAGAGCGGCGACGCGTGTCGCGGTTGCAGTGACCAAATGTCGCAGCTGAATCAATCGGGCTGATTTTATGGGTAAACCCGGTGCAAGTAAAATTTCTGTGGCAAATTTATTCGTAGGATTAAGAACAAAAAAATCTCCTAAATGGCTGAAACCCTTGAGTTTCGGGCATTGCACGCGCTTTTGTTAATTATGTTTCTTGCATCATGTAACGACCTTTGCGCCAGTAATGATAATTAATATCATTTGGCCTGATGTGTTGTTTTAAACCTGGCCTGACGCTTGCAAAGTTCATTTTTCCAGCGTGTATCTTGCAAATAAGAAAGCCTCTCGTTCTAGCAGCTGGGCTCGCGTCTTGCACCGCTCTGAATCAACAGTTTATCGATTGAGCCACGATAAGCCGACGCGGCGATTGCCCATTGGCCCAGCCAGTAGGCGAGAATGATCAAGAATTGGGCGCCGGCGAATGGCATGACGAAGCGGTCGATGCCGATCAGGCTGTCGGAGAACACGAACAGGCCGGCTCCGATTGCAGCCAGCCCACCGCAGGCGAGGGCGCGCCAGAGCATTGCACCAATCGCCAAGGCATAAAGCGCCACGGGTATCAGCAAGGACCCCAGGCCGTGGCTGGCCAGCAGTGCGAACAGCGCGCAGGTGAGCAGTACACATACCGCCAGTGTGGCCAGGGCGGGGCGCCGAGTGATGCGGCAATAGGCATGCAGGTAGGCCAGGTGTGCGCAGAAGAAGGCTGCAAGGCCGAAAACGAACCAATCGCGTGGAACGGCCAAAATGATATCGCCCAGTACCGAAAAACCGAGTCCGATACTGATCCAGCGCGTGTAGGGCGTCGCAGGAGCGCTGCATAGCCAGGCAATCAATGCCAGCACTGGCAATGGCTTGGCCAGCAATGCGAGCAGGGTATTGTCGCTGGCCAATGCATATATATAGAAGGCGGCGGCCGTGAGGGCGATGGCGATCAGATGGCTTGGACGGGGCATGGGCGGTCCTTGCTGCTGGGTAGCCACAAGCATAGACCCATGTTGCCGGCTGTGCTGCGAACGCTGAGGGCTAAGCGGGTTCCTACGTGGTAATCAGAAATACGTGTAGGAACAACGTTGTTGCCACTCGATAAAGAAAAAGGCCCGACACCTTTGCAGGGTCGGGCCTCGTTCGAAGGGCGTCACACTCAGTGGAACTGCTCTTCCTCGGTCGAGCCGGTCAGGGCGGTTACCGACGAAGCGCCACCTTGAATCACGGTGGTCATGTCGTCGAAGTAGCCGGTGCCGACTTCCTGCTGGTGCGCCACGAAGGTATAGCCTTTGCTGGCGTCAGCGAACTCCTGCTCCTGCAGCTTGACGTAGGCGGTCATGTCGTTGCGGGCGTAGTCGTGCGCCAAGTTGAACATGCCGTGCCACATGTTGTGGATGCCTGCCAGGGTGATGAACTGGTGCTTGTAGCCCATGGCCGACAGTTCGCGCTGGAACTTGGCGATGGTGGCGTCGTCCAGGTTCTTCTTCCAGTTGAAGGATGGCGAGCAGTTGTACGACAGGATCTGGTCCGGGTACTCCTTCTTGATCGCCTCGGCGAAGCGGCGAGCTTCTTCCAGGTCCGGCTTGGCGGTTTCACACCAGATCAGGTCGGCATACGGGGCATAGGCCAGGCCGCGGGCGATGGCTTGGTCGAGGCCGGCGCGGACTTTATAGAAGCCCTCACGCGTGCGCTCGCCGATCACGAACGGCTGGTCGTACGGGTCGCAATCGCTGGTCAGCAGGTCAGCGGCGTTGGCGTCGGTACGGGCCAGGATGATGGTCGGTACGCCAGCGACGTCCGCAGCCAGGCGGGCAGCGACGAGTTTTTGCACGGCTTCCTGGGTTGGGACCAGTACCTTGCCACCCATGTGGCCGCATTTTTTCACCGAGGCCAGCTGGTCTTCGAAGTGAACCCCGGCTGCGCCTGCCTCGATCATGTTCTTCATCAGTTCGTAGGCGTTCAGCACGCCGCCGAAACCGGCTTCGGCATCTGCCACGATCGGTGCGAAGTAGTCGATGTAGCCTTCGTCACCTGGGTTCTTGCCTGCTTTCCACTGGATCTGGTCGGCGCGGCGGAAGGCGTTGTTGATGCGCTTGACCACGGTCGGAACCGAATCGACCGGGTACAGCGACTGGTCAGGGTACATGGACTCGGCCGAGTTGTTGTCGGCGGCCACCTGCCAGCCAGACAGGTAGATGGCCTGGATGCCGGCCTTGACCTGCTGGACTGCCTGGCCGCCGGTCAGGGCGCCCATGCAGTTGACGAAATCTTTTTCAGGGCGGAAGGACGGGTGGGCACCTTCGGTGACCAGCTTCCACAGTTTCTCTGCACCCTGGCGAGCGAAGGTGTGCTCCGGCTGCAGGGAACCACGCAGGCGGACGACATCGGCGGCGGTATAGGTACGGGTCACGCCTTTCCAGCGCGGGTTCTCGGCCCAGTCTTTCTCAAGGGCTGCAATTTGCTGTTCGCGTGTCAGTGCCATGGAAATAAAACCTCGTCGCATCAGTCTTTGAAGTAAGTGCTTGTGCTCTGCGGTTCAGAAGCCTGGCGGCTGTCCTGTCCGGCGGAAGGTGAGTGCGTACGAGGGAGGCTCGAAGGGGAAGAGGTGCAGGGCCGGGCGAGGTGTGGCGGCAGGTCGGCTCGTGGATGCCTTGCTGCGGTGCGACAGGACTGCCAGGTACTGCGGTGATGCGCTTCCGTCCCTCGGGACAACTTCTTCGTTGCAGTCACTATCCCGTCGAACCGCCTTGTGGGCCGTATAGACACGAGACGCCCCCAGGGGTAAGGAGGAGCGCGTCTCGAAGGCCCTTGCCAGGGCCTCTGATTAGCGGGAGCGAGGCCATCATGCCCTTGGAAAAAAGTACCTGTCAAATGTTTTGTAGTGGTTTTTTTCGCTTACTACATCTTTGGTCTAATGAGACTCTTCGGTCAGTTTCAAGGCCTTTGGTCGAGGCCTTGAATTGCCTGGGATCAGTCAAGAAGGTCGACTTTGACGCGTAATGTCATGTTTTCACCCCGTTGGGTGCTGTAGGTGTAGCTTGAGGCGCTACGTTCGGCTTGGCTCTGCTGATTGAACCCGGCCAGGGTGATCCACTCGCCGAGCTTGCCGGTGACGGTCGTGTCGGTGCTTTGAACTTTTACTACATCCTGACGTTCAAGGCTCATTCGGTCATTATTGGTGCTTATTTGCAGACGAACCGTATCGCCGCTCAGGCTCGGCGTGACATAGAAACCCTGGGTGACATTGCGGTATTCAGTGTCGCTTTGAATGCGTCCGTAGCCGTCGGTGCTGGTACTGGTGATGGGAATGCTCTGACCGATCTGGATCAACGCCGGCTGGCCTTCGCTGGCCTGGATCTGCTGCATCCCGCCCTCACGGTTGCTCGTGCCGTAATGGATGATGCGGGCGTTGCCACGGTTGTCCTGGAAGTTGCTGTCGTCGTTGTCGACGCTGATCAACAGGCGCTTGGGCGCAGTGTCGAGCTGTTGCAACAGTGCGCGCAGGTCATCGATGCGCTCGGGGCTGGCATTGACGATCAGCTTGTTCTCGAAGGTGCTGACCGTGCCGTCCTTGCCCAGGAATGACTGAGCGGTAGGCAGCATTTCGGCGCTGGTGCGATGTTGCAGTGGCAGCACCTCGGTGGCCGCCTGGGCGGTGAGGCTGATGGCCAACAGAAAAGACGTGATGAAGGGGCGTAGCGGCATGTCCATGATCTCCGCAGGTGGAATGATCATGATGGCAAATTTGTCGCGCCTCTGCTGGGTCTGGATCACAGGCTGGGCAGCTCATGTTGCTTGCAGGCTTGCGAAGGCCCCGCAGCAGGCTGCCTGAACCTTTGACAGGGCCTGGCAGTCGCAGCACAAGAAGCCCAAAGGACTGCCCTGATGCTGCGTTTGCTCGTCTTGTTGATTTGTCTGCCCTTGAGCGCGGCCGTGGCCGCGCAGCAACCCTTGCGCATCCAGCAACTGCAACGTTGTGGCGATCTGCTGGGCGAAGGCCCGCAGCGATGGTGTCTGCGGGTCCAGGGGCTGGAGCAAGGCAAGCCTGCGGTGTGGCTCGGTGACCAGCCGTTGTCCGAAACGCATGTGGTGCGTCAGGGCGACACGCTCACATTGACCCTCGATCCGCCCCGCCAGCGCAGCGCCCCGTTGTGGCTCGAAGCCCGCGGCCAGAGGAGCAATCCGGTTTGGCTCACGCGCCAGCGCAGCCATGTGCTGGCCGCAGGGCCCGACGAAGTGGCGAAGAACATGGATGGCCTGACCACCTACCTGAACTTGGTCAGTGTATTGATCGAGGAACATCACGACGGTCTGCGTCAAGCGCAGCGCATCGCCGACAAATATGGCGCCCAGGTCGTCGGCGCGATTGCTCCGCTCAACGTCTATCAGTTGCGCTTGCCAGTCCATGACCTGGTGCAGCGGGACGCGATGATCCTGCGTATCGGCAGCGAAACCAGTGTGGATGCAGTGATCGTCGAGGAGTCCGCGCCCGAACGCGGCGAGGAAGGCGCTGTGCAAGTCGCCAAGCCGCCCATCGATCAGGCCCAGGAATGGGCTGCCAATCGCTTCATGGATGCCTTGTATTACTACCAGCGCCGTATCCCGGCCTCAAAGGTGCCCGTAAAGCCATTGCGGATCGGCGTGATCGAGCGGGCGGTGGACTTCGATGCTCCGGCATTCATGGCCTACCGCGGCGCTTGCGGTGCGGGCGAAACCTGTGTGTACGCCCGTGATGGCGACCAGGCGCAAAGCCATGGCACGCAGGTCACCGGGATTCTCGCCGGACGAGGCGGCGAGGGCGCGCCAGGCGGCTTTCTCACGGGGCTGGGCAAGGCCGCCCCGGGCTTCGAAGTGATCGTCGAGCGCAATGCCGATGCTGGAATCACTGCCAACATCGCCGCCTCGGTGAATCTGGTCGAGGATGGCGTGAGGGTGCTGAACTGGAGCTGGGGTATCCACCGCGTCGGGGCCAGGGACGTACGGGGCGATGAGGTGGACTCGCTGGTACGCTCAGGGCTCGCCATGAGCGGTTATGAAGAACTGCTAGAGGAATTCTTCCTGTAGTTGCGCAAGGCACATCCGGATGTGGTAGTGGTCAATTCGGCAGGCAACGGTGCTTCCTGGTCTGGAAGGGATGAGTATCGCCTGCCGTCGTCATTCATCACCGATCAGTTGCTGGTGGTCGGCGGCCACCAACGCAGCGACCAAGCCGTTGCGCTCGAAAGCCCGACCCACGTGACCAAGCGGCGCAGCTCCAATGTCGACATGCGTGTGGATATCAGTGCTGCTGCCTGCATCCGTCCTGCGCCGCAAGGCCGGGTCCATTGCGGTACCTCCTATGCGACCCCGCTGGTCACTGCCACAGTGGCTGCCATGCTGTCGATCAACCCACAGCTGACCCCCGACCAGGTGCGCATGCTGCTGCGCCGCAGTGCGCTGACCTTGGGCCCGCAGCAGGATTTCGAAGCCATGGACGCCGAAGACCTGACCGCGCCAATCCTGCCTTCCGAACGCAATGGCCAGTTGCAGCATCCGGATTTGGGGCGTTCGGCGCGTCTGGACATGCTGCGGGCACTGGACCTGGCGGTACAGAGTCGCGAGCGCGTGCGCTGAACTGCCGATCGGTGGTCGCTATCGGACAAATCTCGTAACATCGCGCCCCTCGATTTTTCATCCCGGTCGCTTCTGCATCCGGACACGACACAGGAACCCCATGAAACCCGCCCGACTTCGCGCCGACGTGCTCGCTGGCCTGACCACGTCTTTCGCCCTGGTGCCTGAATGTATTGCCTTCGCCCTGGTGGCACACCTCAACCCCCTCATGGGCCTGTACGGTGCTTTCATCATCTGTACCCTGACCGCGCTGTTCGGTGGGCGCCCCGGGATGATTTCCGGTGCCGCAGGCTCCATGGCGGTGGTGATCGTCGCCCTGGTGGTGCAGCACGGTGCCCAGTATCTATTGGCTACGGTGCTACTCGGTGGGGGTGTGATGATCCTGTTTGGCGTACTGCGCCTGGGCAAACTGGTGCGCCTGGTGCCGTATCCGGTGATGCTCGGGTTCGTCAATGGCCTGGCGATCGTCATTGCCCTGGCCCAGTTGGAGCACTTCAAGGACGGCGAGCACTGGCTCAGCGGCTCACCGCTGTACCTGATGGTCGGCCTGGTGGCGCTGACCATGCTGGTGGTCTACGTGCTGCCGCGCCTGACCCGCGCCGTGCCTCCGGCGCTGGTCGCGATTCTTGGTGTCGGTCTGCTGGTCTATCTGCTTGGTTTGCCGACCCGCACGTTGGGCGACATGGCGCACATCGCCGGCGGTCTGCCACGACTGGCCCTGCCAGAGGTGCCGTGGAACCTTGAGACGTTGAAGATCATCGCGCCCTACGCCGTGTTGATGGCAATGGTCGGCCTGCTGGAAACCCTGTTGACCTTGAACCTCACCGATGAGATCACCGAAAGCCGTGGCTACCCCGATCGCGAATGCGTGGCGCTCGGGGCGGCCAACATGGTCTCGGGGCTATGTGGCGGCATGGGTGGCTGCGCGATGATCGGCCAGACCGTGATCAACCTCAGCTCCAATGGCCGCGGCCGGCTGTCGGGCGTGGTGGCGGGCGGGATGATCCTGCTGTTCGTGTTGTTCCTCTCGCCGCTGATCGAGCGTATCCCGCTGGCGGCGTTGGTTGGCGTGATGTTCGTGGTCGCCCAGCAGACCTTCGCCTGGGCATCGCTTCGAGTGTTGCGCAAGGTGCCGGTCAGCGACGTGCTGGCAATCATCGCAGTGACGGTGGTGACGGTATTGACTGACCTTGCGACTGCCGTGCTGTTCGGCATCGTCATCGCCGCGATCAACTTTGCCTGGCAGCACGCCCGCGAACTCTATGCCGACAGCCATCTGGACGAGGCGGGCGGCAAGGTCTATCAAGTGCACGGCACGCTGTTCTTCGCCTCGACCACGCCGTTTCTCGATCAGTTCGACCCGGCGCAGGATCCAGCCAGCGTTACCCTGGACTGTAAGCACCTGAGCTTTGTCGACTACTCGGCGATCGCGGCGTTGAAGACCCTGCGCGAACGCTATGCCAAGGCTGGCAAGCACCTGCGCGTGGTGCACCTGTCGGAGCGCTGCAAGAAGCTGCTCAAGCGGGCAGGGGAGCAGCATTGAGCAGGGCTTTTGCCCGCATCGGCCCCTTCGCGGGTGAGCCCGCGAAGGTGTCTGGCCACTTGCCGCTACAGCGGATTACTCCCCTTTGCTCTTCTTGACGATGCTGTCGGCGATGCTTGCCGGCGCCTCTGCATACTTGGTGAATTCCATCGAGTAGCTGGCCCGGCCCTGGGTCATCGAACGCATGTCGGTGGAATAGCCAAACATCTCGCCCAATGGCACTTCGGCACGGATCACCTTGCCGGCGGGGCTGTCCTCCGAGCCTTGGATCATGCCGCGCCGACGGCTCAGATCGCCCATGATGTCGCCCAGGTATTCCTCGGGCGTGACCACCTCGACCTTCATCACCGGCTCCAGCAGCACGGCACCGCCTTTCTGGGCCAGTTGCTTGGTGGCCATGGACGCGGCAATCTTGTAGGCCATCTCGTTGGAGTCCACGTCGTGGTACGAGCCGTCGTACACCGCGGCCTTGAGGCTGATCAGCGGGTAACCGGCCAGCACGCCATTTTGCATCTGCTCCTCGATGCCTTTCTGGATGGCGGGAATGTACTCGCGTGGCACCACGCCGCCGACGATCTCGTTGATGAATTCAAGGCCTTCCTTGCCATCGTCGCCCGGTGCAAAACGGATCCAGCAATGGCCATACTGGCCGCGTCCACCGGACTGGCGGATGAAGCGCCCCTCGATTTCGCAGGTGTTGCGGATCTTCTCGCGATAGGCCACCTGCGGCTTGCCGATATTGGCCTCGACGTTGAACTCGCGGCGCATGCGATCGACGATGATGTCCAGGTGCAGCTCACCCATGCCTGAGATGATCGTCTGGCCGGTCTCCTCGTCGGTCTTGACCCGGAACGAGGGGTCCTCCTGGGCCAGCTTGCCCAAGGCAATGCCCATTTTTTCCTGGTCGGCTTTGGTCTTGGGCTCAACGGCCACGGAAATCACCGGGTCGGGGAAATCCATGCGCTCGAGGATGATCGGCTTGTTCATGTCGCACAGGGTGTCGCCGGTGGTGACATCCTTCATGCCGATCAGTGCGGCGATGTCGCCGGCGCAGACATTCTTGATCTCGGCGCGCTGGTTGGCGTGCATCTGCACCATGCGTCCGACCCGTTCCTTCTTGCCCTTGACCGAGTTGAGCACGGCGTCGCCGGAACTGAGCACGCCAGAGTAGACGCGGGCGAACGTCAAGGTGCCCACGAACGGATCGGTGGCGATCTTGAAGGCCAAGGCCGAGAACGGTTCGTTGTCGTCGGCGTGGCGCTCCAGGTGCTTTTCCTCGTCATCTGGGTCGACGCCCTTGATCGAGGGAATCTCGCTGGGGGCGGGCAGGTAGTCGATCACGGCATCGAGCATCAGAGGCACGCCTTTGTTCTTGAAGGACGAGCCGAGGATGGTCGGCACGATCTCGTTGGCCAAGGTGCGTTGGCGCAGCCCGGCCTTGATCTCGTCAACGCTCAGCGCTTCACCCTCGAGAAACTTCATCGTCAGCTCGTCATTGGCTTCGGCGGCGGCTTCGACCATGTGCGCGCGCCATTCATCGGCCAGCGCGCGCAGCTCAGCGGGAATCTCCTCTTCGCGATAGCTGGTGCCCTGGTCGGCGTCGTTCCAGTAGATCGCTTTCATCTTCACCAGGTCGATCTGCCCGGCGAAGTGCTCCTCGCTGCCGATGGCCAGCTGGATCGGTACCGGGTAGTGGCCCAGGCGCTGGTCGATCTGCTTGACCACCCGCAGGAAATCCGCGCCCTGGCGGTCCATCTTGTTGATGTAGGCCAGGCGCGGCACATGGTACTTGTTGGCCTGGCGCCAGACTGTCTCGGACTGCGGCTCGACGCCGTCGGCGCCGCTGAACACCACCACCGCGCCGTCGAGCACGCGCAGCGAGCGCTCCACCTCGATGGTGAAATCGACGTGGCCGGGGGTGTCGATGATGTTGAACCGGTACTTGTCGGCAAACTGCTTGGTCGAGCCTTGCCAGAACGCCGTGGTCGCCGCCGAGGTGATGGTGATGCCGCGCTCCTGCTCCTGGGCCATCCAGTCCATGGTGGCGGCGCCGTCATGAACTTCGCCCATTTTATGGTTGACCCCGGTGTAGAACAGGATGCGTTCGGTGGTGGTGGTCTTGCCGGCGTCGACGTGGGCGACGATGCCAATGTTGCGGTACAGCTCGATGGGAGTCGTGCGGGCCATGGTCATTCACCTGTGGGTGAGCGGGTTCTCCCAAGGTAGCAGACGATGGCGCTGCTGATGGGGCCCAGGCCAAGTATCCGACGGTTGCCAAGGGGGGCTGATGTGCCGCCTAATCCAGGCCCTGCCTAATGATCTGCCTGGAGTCGCCCATGGCCCTCGAAGTTCCGCTGCAGACCTGGTGCCAGCAGCACCCGTTGATCGCCGACCTGGTGCGCCACGCCCCGGTCACTTGGTTCAATCCTGGCGTCGCACCGAGTGCCCAGGCGTTGGGCGATGTACCGCTGGGGGCAGGCGATATCGCCGAGGCCAGCGCACGGTTGACGCGTTTTGCACCGTTCATCGCCTCGGCCTTCCCGCAGACCCAAGCCGCCGGTGGGTTGATCGAATCGCCACTGTTGCCTTTGCCCGGCCTGCAAGCTGCGTTGTGCGATGAGCTCGACATCGCGCCGCTCGGCACGCTGTGGCTCAAGGCAGATAACCTGCTGCCAATCTCAGGCTCGATCAAGGCCCGTGGCGGTATCTATGAAGTGCTCAAGCACGCCGAGGGTCTGGCCTTGGCTGGCGGCCTGCTCAAGCCTGGAGATGATTACGCAACGCTCGACAGCGAGGCGGCACGGGTCTTCTTCAGCCAGTACAGCATCGCCGTCGGCTCGACCGGCAACCTGGGGTTGTCCATCGGCGTCATGGGGGCGCGCCTGGGGTTGCGCACGACGGTCCACATGTCCGCCGATGCCCGTCAATGGAAGAAGGATCGCTTGCGGGCCTGTGGTGTCGAGGTGCGCGAATACGACGCCGATTACGGCGTCGCGGTCGAGCAGGGGCGGCGCGAAGCCGATGCCGATCCCCAATGTCACTTCGTCGATGACGAAAATTCCACCGACCTGTTCCTGGGCTATGCCGTGGCGGCCGAACGCTTGCGCGGGCAGTTGCAGGCGGCGGGCATCGTCGTCGATGCCGAGCATCCGCTGTTCGTCTATTTGCCCTGTGGCGTGGGCGGTGGTCCAGGGGGCGTGGCCTTTGGCTTGAAGCAGGCGTTCGGCGATGCGGTGCACTGCCTGTTCGCCGAGCCCAGCCACTCGCCGTGCATGCTGTTGGGGGTGTACACCGGTTTGCATGAGCAGGTGTCGGTCTATGACTTTGGTCTGGACAACCATACCGCCGCCGACGGGCTCGCGGTCGGCAGGCCTTCAGGGTTTGTCGGGCGTGCCATGCAGCGCCTGATCGACGGTTACTACACCGTCAGCGATGCCGAATTGTTCCGCTTGCTGGCGCTGGTGGAGAAGCTAGAAGGGCTGGCATTGGAGCCTTCGGCGCTGGCGGGCGTGCCGGGCATGGGCCGGGTGTTGCAGGAAAACCAAGGCTATCGTCAGCGTCTGGGCCTGGATGAGCGGCGCATGGCCAATGCCACCCACCTAGTCTGGGCGACGGGCGGCAGCATGGTGCCGCGTGAGGAGATGGACGCTTACCTGGAAAAAGGCCGTGCCATCGTGCATGGCCGCCAGGGGCGCTAAGCCCGGCGGCCAAGCGCCCGGGTCAGTCGGCCAGGGCTTGCAAGTGCCACTGGCCGTCGGTTTCGCGGGCCAGGCCGCTGGCTGGCAGCAGGGCCAGCAGACGCTCGTGCAGGGCGGTTTCGGTGAACGTCTTGACGGTGGCCAGGTCCAGCGCGCCGGTCAGTGGTAGATCGTTCTTGGTGTAGGACAGCCAGGCCTTCTTCAGCACCAGCAGGACATCGCTCCCCGCGGTGTTGGCGAAGCGCCGGTGCATGGTACGGCCTTCGAGTGCGAAGGTGTGCTGGTGGCTGTAGTCACTTTCGTCGCCGCCCCGTTCCAGGCAGCGGTGGCAGCGGCAGGCGCCTTCGCCGAAGGCATTGCGCAGGTAGGCGTTGAAGTCCACGACGGGCTTGAGACTCAGGCGTTTGTCGACTTCGAACAGGTCGGCGATCAGGGGTTCTTCGGCGCTCACTCGGGATCCTCGTGTGGTGGGGCGTGCATCGGCGGGCACCCTAACAGATTTCGGGGCTGCGGTCTCGGGACGGGCGGATGCCTTTGAACGAGCGGTTTGCCCGGGCAAATGCGCGCGCGGTACTCGCGCGCGCGCATCGCCTGCCGTAACCTACGCACCCTTGGCGCCCGATGCGCCGTCCCTTTCTTATGAGGCAACCCGATTGAGTAAGTACCCCTACATCGCCACCGTGACCGTCAGCGCCGAAGACCGTGGGGGTGATGCCGAAGCCATGGAAAACCCCAACATGCGCGTGGGCCTGGAAGCGGTCACCGAAACGCTGAAGAAGGTGCACTTCGTCGGCACCCTGGCCGCACCGGAAAAGTCTGCCACGCACATCTGCGTGACGCTGGAGAACGGCCTGACCTACTACGGCCCGATCGTCAATGGCCACGCCGAACTCGAAGGCGGCTGGATCGCCTTCGAGTCCGACATGCTCACCCCGGAAGAGTTGGGCCTCTAACGCGTCAGCCCAGCGCGGCGAGGCACTGTTCGAGGATATCCAGGCCTTCTTCGAGGACCTGCGGCTCGATCGTCAGCGGTGCCAGCAGGCGAATGATGTGCCGCGCCTTGCCGCTTGGCATCAACAGCAGGCCTTTGGCGCGGGCCGACTCGAGTACCTTGGCCAGTTGCGCTGGCGCGGGGCTGCCGTCGGCGTTGACCAGCTCCAGCCCGCGCATCGCTCCGGTGCCGGTCAGGCGACCTAGCGCCGACGTCAGCCCGGTGGCCTTCCAGCGCTGGTAGCGGCCCACGATGGCCTGCTCCTGGCGCTCTCCCCAGGTCGCGAGATTCTCGTCGGTCATCTGCTCCAGGCTGGCCATAGCTGCCGCGCACGCGATCGGGTTGCCCGAATAGGTGCCACCCAGGCCGCCCTTGGGCAGCGAGTCCATGACTGTCTTGCGGCCGACCACCGCGCCCAGTGGCATGCCACCGGCGATGCTCTTGGCCAACAGCAACAGGTCAGGCTCGATGCCCAGGCGAGGGAAGGCGAAGCGCTGACCGGTGCGGCCGAAGCCAGACTGGATCTCGTCGATGATGATCAGGATGCCGTGCTCGTCGCAGAAGCGGCGCAGTGCCTGGGCAAAGGTCGGGTCCAGCGCCAGGAAGCCGCCTTCGCCTTGCACGGGCTCGAAGATGAACGCTGCGACGTCTTCCACCGCCAGTTCCACGCTGAACAGCCTGTCCATGGCTTTGAGCGCCTGCTCACAGGTGACGCCGGTGTCGGCGCTGGGGTAGGGCAGGTGGTACACCGGCCCGGGCAATTCACCCACGCGTTGCTTGTACGGCGCGACCTTGCCGTTGAGGTTGAGGGTGGCCAGGGTGCGACCATGGAAACCACCGTCGAAGGCGACGATGGCGCGCTTGCCGGTGGCGCCACGGGCCACTTTCAGCGCGTTCTCCGCAGCCTCGGCGCCGCTGTTGGTGAGCATCCCCGCCAGGGGGTAGCTCACCGGCACGAAGTGCTGCAAACGCTCCATCAGCGCCAGGTAAGGACCATGGGGGGCGGCATTGAACGCATAGTGGGTCAGGCGTGTGGCCTGGGTCTGGATGGCCTGGACCACGGCTGGGTTGCAATGGCCCAGGTTCAGAACGCCGATACCGCCGACAAAGTCGATGTAACGTGTGCCGTCGGTGTCCCAGACTTCGGCATTGCGGCCATGGGAAAGTGTAATCGGATGAACAATTGCAATGGACTGACTGATACTTTCCTGATTCATGTGCACGCAAACCTTGGTTTGATTTTCTTATTATCCAAGCGCGGCGAAGTGTCGTTTCGCAAACGAATTATTCGATTGCGGTCATTCCAAAAATTCTTGCTTTTCCAGGGCTAGCCTCCTGCGCGCCAGCGCGGTCTGTCACCAGCGGCCACGACAAACTTCAGTCCCCCTGTGCCACCCGCTCCAGGATCCATTGCACGAACGCCCGCACCTTCGGTACCTCCGCCGCATGCTCGGCATGGGCGATGAAGTGCTTGCCATTGCTGGGTACCGGGTGGTCCCAGGCCACCACCAGCTTGCCTTCGGCCAGCTCTTCGGCGACCAGGTATCGCGGGATCAGGGCGATGCCGCAACCTGCGATGGCGGCGCGGATGCATAGGTAGAACGTGTCGAAACGTGGGCCGTGATAGCTGTTTTCGCTATGCAACCCAAGGCCCAGGAACCACTCATGCCAAGCCTCGGGCCGCGAAGCGCATTGCAACAGGCGATGCTGGGTCAATGCTTCGGCGCTGTCGAAGCGGTGTTGGGCCCGTAGCGATGGCGCACACACCGGCACCACTGCCTCGCTGAACAGTTCGATGCACGTCGCGCCAGGCCAGGTGCCCTGGCCGAAGAAAAAGGCGATGTCCGCCTTGGACTGGACCAGGTCGAAAGGTTCCAGCTCGTTGCGGATGTCCAGGTGGATACGTGGGTGACGATCGCCGAAACCCTTGAGCCTGGGCACCAGCCAGCGGGCTCCGAACGTCGGCTGGGTGGCGATGCGCAGCACCTCGGTTTCATCGCCGTAGCTCAGGATGTAGCGGCTGGAGATGTCGATTTGGGTGAGGATCTTGTTCACTTCGGTCAGGTACAGCGCGCCGGCCGGTGTCAGCTGCAGGCGCCTGCGGATGCGCTGGAACAGCGGGTGCGCCAGCATGTCCTCCAGTTGCGCCACTTGCTTGCTCACGGCGCTCTGGGTCAGGTGCAGTTCCTGCGCCGCCCGCGTGAAGCTCAGATGACGAGCGGCCGCTTCGAAGCACTGCAGGGCGGTGGAAGAAGGCATCAGTCGTTTTGACATGAGCGGTGAGTACCCCGTGAATTTGGAAGGATTTCATTCCGCAACGGAATCATGTGCTTCGAAAAGGTCGTTTGTTGACCTCGTCTTATTAGATTAATACTGACCTGTATCAACGATGACAACCCGCTGTTGAAACAGGAGAAGAACAATGACTGTCGACGCGTTCGAACGTCTCGGCGCGGCTGAAATGTTATTTGCCATCGGCAAATGCCAGCGTCCGACTGCACGGCATCGATAAGGGCCTGCGCCTGATCGGACCGAAAACAACAAGAACACGAAAGCAACGATTTTGCCTTCTGCTCCCTTTTCAGCCGCCGCTGGCGGCGGCCGACCCATTCGAGGGTTCCCCATGGCATCGCCACACCCAAAAAAACAACGCTCGCTGCAACATGGCCTGACCTCGCGTCAGGTCTCCATGATTTCCATCGCCGGCATCATCGGAGCCGGCCTTTTCATCGGTTCTTCCAACGCCATCGCCACCGCGGGCCCGGCGATCCTGATTTCCTACGCCATGACTGGCCTGCTGGTCTTGCTGGTGATGCGCATGTTGGGCGAAATGGCGATTGCCAACCCCAACAGTGGTTCATTCTCCACCTATGCCGCCGAGGCCATCGGACCCTGGGCGGGTTTCACCATCGGTTGGCTGTACTGGTGGTTCTGGGTGCTGATCATCCCGGTCGAAGCGATTGCCGGCGCGGATATCCTCCATGCGTACTTCCCCGGCGTGCCGTCCTGGTTGTTCGCGTTCCTGATCATGGTCGTGCTGTCGGCCACCAACCTGATCAGCGTGAAGAACTTCGGTGAATTCGAGTACTGGTTCGCGCTGGTCAAGGTGATCGCCATTCTTGCGTTCATCGGCATCTGCAGCATGGCCGTGTTCGGCGTCTGGCCGCTGGCGGAAGTCTCCGGTGTCAGCCATCTGTGGGCCAGCGGCGGCTTCATGCCCAACGGCTTTGGCACGGTGCTCGGCGGCGTGTTGATTACGATTTTCTCGTTCTTCGGCGCCGAGATCGTCACCATTGCGGCCGACGAGACCGCCAACCCGAAAGACAAGATTCGCCGCGCTACCAACCTGGTGGTGTATCGCATCGCCATCTTCTACCTGGCCTCGATCTTCCTGGTGGTGTCGCTGGTGGCCTGGAACGACCCTGGCCTTAAAGCAGTGGGGTCCTTCCAGCGCGTACTCGAGGTGCTGAACGTGCCGGGTGCCAAGTTGATGGTTGACCTGGTGGTGCTGGTGGCGGTCACCAGTTGCATGAATTCCGGTCTCTATACCGCCTCACGCATGCTCTATTCGCTGGGTGCACGGGGCGAGGCGCCGCGGATGATCAAGCGTATCTCCGGCAATGGCGTGCCGACCGTGGCAGTCGTGCTGTCGACCCTGGCAGGTTTCGCCGGTTGCTTCGTCAACTATGTGTTGCCTGGCAAGGTGTTCGGCTTCCTGTTGTCGACCACCGGCGCCATCGCCTTGCTGGTGTACTTGGTGATTGCCGTGTCGCAGTTGCGCATGCGGGCGCGTGCCGAGCGCGAAGGCACGGAGCTTGCGCTGAAGATGTGGTTGTTCCCTTGGCTGACCTGGCTGGTGATCGGGCTGATCGTCATGGTGCTTGGCTACATGCTGTTCAGCGATGCCTATCGCTACGAGACGCTGATGACGGCGGGGGTGACCTGCTTCATCCTGCTGATTGCCCTGACCCGCAGGCGTGGTATCTCGGTGCTGGCCCCGGCAACGGATCGGTAGCGCAAAACGAGGCTGCCAGCGCAGTCTCGTCGTTGGCGGGGGAAGGGTGGGGCGCTACCATCGGTGGCGTCTTCTCCGCATACCAACAAGCACAGGACGCGTATGAACGAACACGTACTTTCCCAGCAGGAGCTGGCGGCCCCTGAGGGTACCTGCTACGGCTGTGGCTGCTCGCACCCCAGCGGACTGCACATCAAGAGTCATTGGGATGACGATGGTATTCACCTGGTCTGTCGCCACTCGCCCGACAGCAGCTTCATCGGCTGGCCGGGGCTGGTCTATGGTGGCTTCCTGGCCATGCTGGTGGATTGCCATTCCAACTGGACGGCCATGGCCTATCACTACCGGGCCGAAGGACGCGAAGCGGGGAGCCTGCCGCGAATCGATTGTGTCACCGGCACCCTCAGCCTGACGTACCTCAAACCCACGCCGATGGGCGTGGAGCTGGTGCTCAAAGCACGTGTCGAAGGTGAAGTCGGGCGCAAGACCCGGGTCATCTGCGAAGTCTGGGCAGGCGATGTACTGACCGTGACGGCTGACTCGGTGTTCGTGCGCGTGGATACCGAGAAGCTCAAGCTCAAGGCCCATGGTTTGTCTTGAGTGCTGCTATCGGCAGACGGTCCTGAGCCGTCTGCCGAGTGGTTAATGCCCCAATTCGTTGAAAAACCTTACGGGCTTGTCAGGTGAGTCCTATGCGGCTCGTCCAGGGTTACGAATAGGCTGGTCTGGTTTTCGCAACCGACGGTCTTGGATGTTCGTTTAATCCCACATAAAGCTCCCACTCTCGCCTTTGCGACGCAGGCGAGGTTCTGCTGAGCATCCGAGACTTTTCCTACCCCCCTGATGCAAACGCGTGCGTGATCGCGGCGGGAGCTCCGTGCCCATGCGCCTTGCACCGAGGAGTTGTTTTCATGCGTGCCAGATCCATCCGCAATCTCATGCCTCTGGGCGGCCTGTTATTGGCCCTGGGCGGCTGCGCCAGTGTTGTCGTGCCGACAGAACAGATCGAGCTGACCCGTAATGCGGTCAATCGTGCCGTGGCTGCCGATGCGACCCAGTATGCGCCCGTCGAAATGCGTGCGGCCCAAGACAAACTCAATGCTATGGAGCGGGCCATGGGCCAGCAGGACATGGCTCAAGTCCGCACCCTCGCCGAACAAGCCGAGGCCGATGCCAGCTTCGCCGAGCGCAAGGCCCAGGCGAGCAAGGCACAGGCACAACTCAGTGCCGCCCGCGAAGGCATCGAAGTGCTCAAGCGGGAAATGCTCGAAGCACCCGACACACTGCCTGCCGTGACCGCCGAATAAGGAGCTGACCATGTCGAAATCGTATCTGTTGCCTTGTGTCTCGGTACTCGCACTGGCGTTGGCCGGTTGTAGCGCGACGCCAGAAAACCCAAGCTTGCTGGAGGCCCGCGAGGCGTATTCGGTCCTGCAAAGCAAGCCTGACGCCAGCCGCCTTGCCGCCCTGGAGACCCAGGAAGCCTACCGTGCCCTTGGCAAGGCGGAGCTGGCCTCGCTCAAGGACCGCAAGGACATGCAGGTCGAGCAGCTCGCCTACCTGGCCAACCGCAAGATCGAGACGGCCGAGCAGACCATCGTGCTGCGTCAGGCCGAGGCCGGTCTTCAGCGTATCGAGGCCCAGCGTACCGAGGCGCGCCTTCAGGTGCGTACCGCCCAGCTCAAGGCGTTGCAATCGCTCAAGTCCCAGCAAACCGAGCGTGGCACCGTCGTGACGTTCGGCGATGTGCTGTTCGACACCGGGCGAGCGCAACTGCGTCCGAGCAGCGACCGCGATATCCAGAAGCTGGCCGCATTCCTCAACGACAACCCTGAACGCAAGGTGCTGGTAGAAGGCTTCACCGATGCCACTGGCAGCGATGCGTTCAATCAGAAGCTGTCCGAACAGCGCGCCGCTTCCGTGGCGATGGCGCTGCGCCGTCAGGGCGTGGAGCCTGGCCGCATCACCACTGGCGGTTATGGTAAGGAATACCCGGTTGCCTCCAATGCCGATGCGCATTCCCGGCAGCTCAATCGTCGTGTGGAAGTGATCATTTCCAAGGGTGCAGAGCGCGTTCCGACGCGCTACTGATGTGACGGATGGCGCATCCACGGGCGCGCCATCGGAAACACTGCACGGTCTTTGTGGGAGCGGGTTCACCCGCGAATGCGGTAGTGGATTCACCAACGTATTCGCGGCTAAACCCACTCCCACGCATGGCGGCGAAATCCCCAGTAACAACCGATGGCCAAACCACCGGGTTACCCCTACAGTGGTCATTTCCTCGTTTTCAGGAAGTGCCCATGACCGATCTCAGCGCTTTTCCCATCACCCGCAAATGGCCGGCGCGTCATCCCGAGCGCCTGCAGTTGTATTCCTTGGCCACGCCCAACGGCGTCAAGGTCTCGATCATGCTGGAGGAGATCGGCCTGCCTTATGAAGTGCACAAGGTCAGTTTCGACAACGATGACCAGATGAGCCCTGAGTTCATCTCCTTGAGCGCCAACAACAAGATTCCTGCCATCCTCGACCCCAACGGGCCGAACGGTCAGCCATTGCCGCTGTTCGAGTCCGGCGCGATCCTGCAGTACCTGGCTGAGAAGACCGGCCAATTGCTCAGCCAGGACCCGGCCACCCGTTACCAGACCCTGCAATGGCTGATGTTCCAGATGGGCGGGATCGGGCCGATGTTCGGCCAGGTTGGGTTCTTCCATTTCTTCGCGGGCAAGGAGTACGAGGACAAGCGCCCGCGGGACCGCTACGTCAATGAATCCCGGCGTCTGCTGGGCGTGCTCGACCGGCATCTGTCCGGACGCGAATGGATGGTTGATGACTACAGCATCGCCGACATCGCCATCTTCCCCTGGGTGCGCAACCTGGTGGAGCGCTACAACGCACGGGAGCTGGTGCGGTTCGATGAGTTCAAGCAGGTGCAGCGAGTGCTGGAGGCCTTCCTGGCCCGGCCTGCCGTGCAGCGGGGCCTGAAGATTCCGGGCTGAGTCTGCAGGTGTTCAGGGTCGCGACGCGGCCCTGAACCTTCAGAATACCTGGCACAGCAGCCAGTACAGGCATCCGGCCAGCAACATTGCTGCCGGCAAGGTCAACACCCAGGCCATCAACAGATTGAACAGCGTCCGGCGCTGGACGCCTGAGCCGTTCGCCACCATGGTCCCCGCGACACCGGATGAGAGCACGTGGGTGGTCGACACCGGTAGACCGAACAGGTCCGCCGCGCCAATGGTGCACATGGCCACCACTTCTGCCGAGGCGCCCTGGGCATAGCTCAGGTGGGTCTTGCCGATCTTTTCCCCCACCGTGACCACGATGCGTCGCCAGCCCACCATCGTGCCCAGGCCCAATGCAATGGCGACCACCACCTTGACCCACAGCGGGATATAGCGGGTGGCATCGTCCAGTTGCTGTTTGAACACCGTTATCTGGCGGTGGGTATCGGCGTCGAAGCGTGCCAACTGTTGCTTGTCGATGAGGCGGATGGTTTCGCTCGCCAGATACATGTCGTTGCGTATGTTGGCCATGGCTTCGGCTGGCACTCGGTTGAGCGAGCCATAGCCTTTGACCTGTTCGCCGATCATCCCGCTGAGTGCGGCCAAGGCGGGGACCAGCTGGGGGCTCGCCTTGGGCTCGGCAATGAAGGCGACCAGCGCCTGACGGGGGTCGCCCGGTGCTGCTTGAGGCGCACTGCGCACCAGCGCTTGACGGGTGCTTTGGGCGATGACAGAGAACTGCTGTGCCTGCTCGGTGGGCATGGTCTTGTTCAGCGCGTAGGCCATTGGCAAGGTGCCCACCAGAATCAGCATGATCAGCCCCATGCCTTTCTGGCCATCATTGGACCCATGGGCGAACGACACGCCGGTGCAGGTCAGGATCAACACGCTGCGGATCCACCAGGGGGGAGGTGTCTGCCCTTGCGGTGCCTGGTATAGCTCGCGACGCTTGATCAGCAGGCGCATTGCCAGCAACAGCAAGGCGGCGCAGGCGAAGCCGATCAGCGGCGAAAACAGCAGGGCATAGCCCACCTTGCCGGCTTGGGCCCAGTCCACCCCGCTGGTGCCTGCGCGGCCATGCATCAGGGCGTTGGCCACGCCGACGCCGATGATGGAGCCGATCAAGGTGTGTGAGGACGAGGCTGGCAGACCCAGCCACCAGGTGCCCAGGTTCCAGATGATTGCCGCCAGCAGCAAGGCGAACACCATGGCAAAGCCGGCCGTTGAGCCGACCTGCAGAATCAACTCCACCGGCAGCAGCGCAATGATGGCGAAGGCCACGGCACCGCTGGACAGCAGCACCCCAAGGAAATTGCACAGGCCAGACCATACCACCGCCACCGACGCAGGCAACGAATGGGTGTAGATCACCGTGGCGACCGCATTGGCCGTGTCATGAAAGCCGTTGACGAACTCGAAGCCCAGGGCGATCAGCAGCGCCAGGCCCAGCAGCAGGAAGGGAGTGAAGGTAGTAACGACGGTGCCGCTGGCGCTGACATCCTGTTTCAGGCTCCAGGCGGTGTAAGCCACAGCGGCCAGCAGCAGGCCGATGAACAGCGTGAGGGTGCCGCGGCCGGGTCTGTGCGACAACGGCGGGCGGACGTCGCAGTGGGCCAGGTCGGTCTGGTTGGCCAGTGACGAGGTTGCCATGGAGGGCTCCGGGTGGCGTCGGGCAAAGATGCCAGGCGGGCAAAGCATAGAAGGCAATTCAGAGTCTGCACGTGACCTTGGTCAATGAAGGCCCTAGGCTGATGGGAAAGCCTGGCGTAGGAGAACGTCGTGATCCGTTGCAAACGTGTCTACGATCCAATGGAGGCCGAGGACGGTCAGCGGGTGCTGGTCGATCGCCTGTGGCCACGCAACAAACGCAAGGACGACCTTCACGGCCGATGGTTGCGAGAGGTCGCACCCTCCGATGAGTTGCGTAAGGCGTTTCATCATGGCGAGGTTGATTTCGCCGGTTTCACCCAGCGCTACCAGCAGGAGCTCGCGGCCCATCCCGAGCATTGGTACCCCCTGCTGGATCTGGCGGCCAAGGGCAACTTGACCTTGCTCTATGCCGGCAAGGACACCAAGCACAATAACGCCGTGGTGCTGGCCGGGTGGCTGGAGGATGAACTGGAGCGCCGTGGACCGGGTAGTTCACCGGTGTGCTATGCCCCGTAGATTGACTGGAAGACCACTCCACATGCCGTTCGAACTGACCCCCGCCACCGACGCCTACCGCACCTTCGCCCGCGATCTGACCCGGCGCGCCATGCTGCCTTACTACCGGGAGTTCGACCTGCTGTGGATCGAGGAAGCCTTCGACGAAGCCTGGGGTTGGCGCGAACAGTGGCTGGTGACGCAGGAGGGGCAAGTGCTGGGTTTTTGCAGCCTCAGCCAGGATCGTCAGGCCCTGTTCATCCGCGAGTTGCACCTGCTGCCGGAGCACAGGGGGCGTGGTGTCGGCGCTTGGGTATTGGAGACCCTGGCCCAGTGGGCAGGGCAACGGGGGCTGCCCTTGCTCAGATTGATGGTGTTCAAGAGCAATCCTGCGCGTCAGCTCTATCGGCGACATGGTTTCGTCGAGATGGGCGAGGACGACTGTTTCGTGCGTATGCAACGCGGGGTCGCGCCGAAAAGCTGACTGTCGAGACGGATCGTGACCAATGGCGCAATGATGGCTTGCCAGGATTGGATCCCACTTGGCATAGTGCCATCCGGGGTGATGGCCACTTGCTCGAAGGTCACCATTTCCGTGGGATTCATGGACAGCAAGGGAAGGGAGTCGAATGAGTGGAATTGGTCCGCGGCTGCGGGAAGAGCGTGAGCGCCTTGGCCTCACCCAGCGGGTGTTCGGCGACATCGGCGGTGTCGAGCCCAATGCCCAGGGCAAGTATGAAAGTGGTGAGCGCACGCCGCGGGTCGATTATCTGGCCGCGCTGGCCAAGCGGGGCGTTGATGCGCTCTATGTGCTCAGTGGTGCGCATACCCCAGCCCCACTGGACAGCCTGACCGTCGATGAAGACCGCGTGCTGGCGCTTTTCCGCCGACTGCCTGAGGCTGATCAGGTTGCCTTGCGCCACCTGTTGCAGCGTCTGGCTGGAGAGGCGGGCGAGCGCGATGGTGGCCAGGTACGCACATCGGGTCGGTCTGTGATTTTCGACGATGCATTGACCTAGTGACCGCTGCGCGCTAGGAGGCGAAATAGCCAACCAGGTCACTAGGTCAGCAGTGAAAAATTTTGTTAAGGTGGCGGGATCCAATCGCCCCATTGACGAGGTGTCTGTTTGATTAGGGTCTTGGTGGTCGATGATCACGATCTGGTGCGTACCGGCATCACGCGCATGTTGGCCGATATCGATGGCCTGCAGGTGGTGGGGGAGGCGGATTCCGGCGAGTCGGCACTGAAGCTGGCCCGGGAGCTTAAGCCGGACGTCGTCCTGATGGATGTGAAAATGCCAGGCATCGGCGGCCTGGAGGCGACCCGCAAGTTGTTGCGCAGCCATCCGGACATCAAAGTGGTCGCGGTCACCGTGTGTGAGGACGACCCGTTCCCCACGCGCCTGATGCAGGCCGGGGCGGCCGGTTACCTGACCAAGGGGGCAGGGCTGGACGAAATGGTCCAGGCTATCCGCCTGGCCTTTGCCGGCCAGCGCTACATCAGCCCGCAGATCGCCCAGCAGCTGGCGCTCAAGTCGTTCCAGCCCCAGGGCTCGCCATTCGATGCCTTGTCGGAGCGGGAGATCCAGATCGCGTTGATGATCGTGGGCTGCCAGAAAGTGCAGATCATCTCCGACAAGTTGTGCCTGTCGCCCAAGACCGTCAATACTTACCGTTATCGGATCTTCGAAAAACTCTCGGTCACCAGCGACGTCGAACTGACCTTGCTGGCCGTTCGCCACGGTATGGTTGACGCAAGTCTGTAAGGCCCCATGTCTCAAATCTTCGATGCCAGTGCATTCCTGGCGACCTGCAGCGGTCGCCCAGGCGTCTACCGAATGTTCGACGCCGAGGCGCGGCTGCTCTACGTGGGCAAAGCCAAGAACCTCAAGAAACGCCTGGCCAGTTATTTTCGCAAGACGGGTCTTGCGCCCAAGACGGCAGCCCTGGTGGGGCGCATCGCCCAGGTCGAGACCACCATCACCGCCAACGAGACCGAGGCGTTGCTGCTGGAGCAGACGCTGATCAAAGAATGGCGTCCGCCCTATAACATCCTGCTGCGCGACGACAAATCCTACCCCTATGTCTTTCTTTCCGACGGTCAATTCCCACGGCTGGGCATTCATCGTGGCGCCAAGAAGGCCAAGGGGCGTTACTTCGGTCCGTACCCTAGCGCTGGCGCCATTCGCGAGAGCCTGAGCCTGCTGCAAAAAGCCTTCTCGGTGCGCCAATGTGAGGACAGCTATTACGCCAACCGCACCCGGCCATGCCTGCAATACCAGATCAAGCGCTGCAAAGGCCCGTGCGTCGGCCTGGTGACGCCAGAGGAGTACGCTGAGGATGTGCGCCATTCGATGATGTTCCTCGAAGGCCGCAGCCAGCAATTGGGCAATGAGCTCAATGCCGAAATGGAAATGGCCGCCATGGCCCTGAACTTCGAGAAGGCGGCAGAGTTGCGCGACCAGATCGCCTTGCTGCGCCGAGTGCAGGACCAACAGTACATGGAAGGTGGCTCGGGGGATGTCGACGTCGTGGCCGCCTTCGTCAACCCGGGTGGCGCCTGCGTGCATTTGATCAGCGTGCGGGGCGGGCGGGTACTGGGCAGCAAGAACTTCTTTCCCCAGGTGGGCATCGAGGAGGAGGTGGCCGAGGTCATGGCCGCGTTCTTGTCTCAGTACTACCTGGGCAATGCCGAGCGCGAACTGCCGGGCGAATTGATCGTCAACGTGACCCACGAAGACTTTGCCGCCATCAGCGAGGCGGTGCAGACCCTGCGTGGCCGGGAACTGGCCATCAGCCATAGGGTGCGTGGCACGCGGGCACGCTGGCAGCAGTTGGCGGTCACCAATGCCGAACAGGCCCTCAACGCCCGCCTGGCCAACCGCCAGCACATGGCCGCGCGTTTCGAGGCTCTGGCCCAGGTGCTGGGCCTCGATGAAGTGCCCCAGCGCCTGGAATGCTACGACATCAGCCATTCCAGCGGTGAAGCCACCGTGGCCAGTTGCGTGGTGTTCGGCCCGGAAGGACCGCTCAAGTCCGACTATCGACGCTTCAACATCGAAGGCGTGACCGCCGGCGACGACTACGCCGCCATGCACCAGGCCCTGACGCGCCGCTTCGGTCGCATCAAGGACGGCGAGGGCAAGCTGCCCGACGTGCTCCTGGTGGACGGCGGCAAGGGACAGTTGAACATGGCCCGCGAGGTCATGCAGGAGCTTGCCCTGACCGACCTGACCTTGCTCGGCGTGGCCAAGGGTGTGACGCGCAAGGCTGGTTTCGAGACCTTGTACCTCAACGACGTGGCCCACGAGTTCACCCTCAAGGGGGATTCACCGGCCTTGCACCTGATCCAACAGATCCGCGACGAAGCCCACCGTTTTGCCATCACCGGCCACCGTGCCCGGCGCGGCAAGGCTCGGCGCACCTCGAGCCTGGAGGACGTGGCCGGGGTCGGGCCCAAGCGCCGCCGTGACCTGCTGAAACATTTCGGCGGCCTGCAGGAGCTCAACCGCGCCAGCATCGATGAAATCGCCAAGGCGCCAGGCATCAGTAAAAAGCTTGCCGAGTCGATTTATGCCAGCCTGCATAGCGAGTAGAATGCCACCCTCAACCCGCAGCCAGTCGTACCGATGAATATTCCAAACCTGCTCACCGTTCTACGCGTCCTGCTCATCCCGATCTTCATCCTGCTGTTCTATGTGCCCTATCACTGGAGCTACATTGCCGCCAGCACGGTGTTCGCCATTGCCGCCGCCACTGACTGGCTGGACGGCTACCTGGCCCGTCGCCTGCAGCAGAGCACGCCATTCGGTGCCTTCCTGGACCCGGTGGCGGACAAGCTGATGGTTGCGGTCGCCTTGGTGTTGCTGGTGCAGGTGCATGCCAATTTCTGGCTGACGTTGCCGGCTGCGGTGATCATCGGTCGCGAGATCGTGGTTTCGGCGCTGCGTGAATGGATGGCGGAACTGGGGGCGAGGGCGCATGTGGCCGTGTCCAACCTCGGCAAGTGGAAAACCGCCGCGCAGATGCTGGCGCTGGTCATTCTGCTGGCCAATCCACCGGTGCTGACCTTCTGGGTGGTGCTCGGCTACGCCTTGCTGCTGGTCGCCGCTGGCTTGACGCTGCTGTCGATGGTCCACTACCTGGTCGCTGCCTGGCCGCACCTGCGCGAAGGCTCGGAGCAGAAGTAAAAGTTTTTTTGAATCAAAGGGTTGACGTTGTTTTGCAGATCGCTACAATGGCACCCATCACGACGCGGGAATAGCTCAGTTGGTAGAGCACGACCTTGCCAAGGTCGGGGTCGCGAGTTCGAGTCTCGTTTCCCGCTCCAAATTCAGCGTTCATGGGGTGTAACCCGATATCCCGGAACGCTTCCAGAAAAGGCCAAAGATTGTATCTTTGGCCTTTTTTGTTTTTCCCGTTTCCAATACCGCCACGCCATTCATAGGCGCAAGCTCCCGGCTGAACCAGGGGGATGGGCACCGCCTGGACGTTCGTGCCGTTGGCGGTGCGTATGGTAAGTGTCAGAGCGTCGGCATCACCGGCTCACGTCCGGCGAGAATATCTTCCACACGTCGTTGCAGGGCATCATTGAGCACCTGCGGTTGTGGAATGAGCCAGTAACGTTCCTCCTGAATTCCTTCGAATACCCGTTCGGCGAACTGGTCCGGGGTCAGCCCATGCGCGTCCAGCATCTGACGCATGGTGTCGACGAACCCTCGCACTTCGGGGCGGTCGAGCGCATCGCCAAAGGGATTGTCGAAGATGCCACTACGCACCGGGCCCGGTGCGAGCAGCGACACCCCCACGGGCGTGCCGAGCATTTTCAACTCGCCATGCAGCGACTCGGTCAGGGCGACGACGGCGAACTTCGTCGCCGAGTAGGGCGCCATCAGTGGGCTTGCCAAAAACCCGCCCACCGATGCGGTGTTGATGATGCGCGCCGGCGCATTGCGCTCTAGCATGCGTGGCACGAAGCTGCGCAGGCCGTTGAGCACGCCATGGACATTGACCGCAAAGCTGTTTTCGAAGCGCTCCGGTGAGATCTCCCAGCTAAAGCCCGTGGCCATGATGCCGGCATTGTTGAACAGCAGATCGACACCGCCGAAACGCTGCCAGGTGGCCTCGGCCAGCGCCTCGAGCGCTTGCGGATTGCGCACATCGGTCGGTACGCACAGCGTCTCGGTGTCGAGCGTGGCCGCGACGGCCTCGAGTTTGTCGCGGTCCAAGTCGGCCAGCACCACGCGCATGCCAAGCTTGGCGGCATGCCGCGCCAGCCCACTGCCGATGCCACTGGCCGCGCCGGTAATGACCGCGGTACCGCCTTCGAAACGAATGGATGTCGTCATCTTCGGTTTTCTGTCGGGTTGAGAGTGGACGCCTACCTGCGCAGGCACCCACCATGACCCAGAGGTCGAACCCTCGCATCGTCCGTTTGAACGAGAGCCAATGAAGCGCTCAGCTACCCGAAGGTCATGCCTCTGGGGCAGGCAAACGCCGCTCAACTGTGCGCACATGCACTGCGCGTCCACCCAATGCGAGCACCTATGGCTTGGCCTTCCAGGCACCCGAGGCCGCTGCCGCGCGGAATTTGGCGCGATTCTCGGGCGTGTCGGCAGGCTCGGACTCCCCGAAGATCGCCTTCATCCAGTGCCCGTCGGTCGGGTTGGGGAAGACGATGAACTTATCGCCGAACTGGGCACGGTCTTCATCGAGCAACGTGGCGCGCTGCTGGACGTTGTCGACGTAGTACCGGCGTTTGAAGTCGTTGAGGTTGTCGCCCAGCATCAGCAGCACGTCGTGGTGCTCGGCTATGGCCTTTTGCGCAGGCTCTTTGTTGGAGCTTTCGCGCAGGATGGTCACGTGTTCTTTGTCGGCGAAGGGCACCTTCAGTGCGCGCAGGTTTTCGAGTGCGTACGCGTCGGTCTTGTCGCCCTGATCGCGGCTGGATACATAGAAGATTTCCACGCCCTTGGACTTGGCATATTCGAGAAACGCCAGTGCACCTGGTGTCAGGGTCGGGCCGTTGGCGGCGACCCAGCGGTCCCACAGGGCATCGTCGAAGAAGTCCTTATCCTCGTTCATCAGCGCGCCCCAGTAGGTGTTGCTGCTGAGGATCGTGTCGTCCAGGTCGCTGATGATCGCTGGCGGCTTGGCACCAGGTTTGCGCTCGGCGAGGGCCTGGTCCAGGCGCAGCTTGGCCAAGTTGAAGCCCTGGTAGTACAAGGCACGGTATTCGGCCGCAGTCTGCCGCCAGGCGACGGCGGCAGTCAGCAGGTTGGGCTTGGCGGGGGCGGTATCGGCCAGCGCCAACTGGAAGGGCGCGGCGAGTAGCAGAGCGGTGGTGGCGATTATTGTTCTTGGCGTGGGCATGTACGAGATTCCTTGTCTCACCCGCTGCGGGTCGGCGGGCCTAGGAACCTCGTAACACAAGCCGGGCGGCTGTCTCAATCGCGGTGACGCAATTGGGTAGCAACCTGGCGCCATATCGTCAGGCCCCCGTGAGCTCGGCCAGCAGCTCGTCGCGCAGCTTCTGCAATCGCGGCGCGTGCCGTTCGCGCGGGTGCGGTAGCTCCACGCGCACTTCATGGCGAATGCGCCCAGGGCGAGGGTCCATCACGATGACCCGGTCGCCCAGGTAAAGGGCTTCCTCCACGTCATGGGTCACCATGATCATGCTGCTGCCCTGTTGCAGCCAGATGCGTTGTAGCTCGCGTTGCAGGTGGATGCGGGTCAGGGCATCCAGGGCGCCGAAGGGCTCGTCGAGCAACAGCAGCTTAGGCCGGGTGATCAACGCCCGGGCAATGGCTGCGCGTTGGGCCATCCCGCCGGAGAGTTGGTGCGGGTAGGCGTGCTCGAAGCCTTGCAGGCCGACCAACGCCAGATGCTCGGCGACCCGTTCGGCTTTTTCCCGTTTGCCCAGGCGCAGGGGCTTGAGGGCCAGGGCCACGTTCTGTTCGACGGTTTTCCAGGGAAACAGGCGGTGATCCTGGAACACCAGGCCCCGGTCCAGGCTGGTGCCTTGTACGCGTTCGCCATCCAGATGGATGTGCCCGGCGTAGTCTTGCTCCAGCCCCACGATCAGCCGCAACAGCGAGGACTTGCCGCACCCGCTGGCGCCGACGATGCAGACGAACTCGCCCGGCAGCACCTGCAGATCGATGTCCTTGAGCACCTGCAACGGCTTGCCGTCGATCTGGTAGTGCTTGTTCAGCCCACGAATCTGCAAGGCGCCGGGTTGGCCGAGGGTGTAGGCGGGTAGAACGGAATTGAGCAATGCGGTCATCACGGTCACCTATCGACGAAGAGCGCGCCAGCGCAGCAGGTGCCGGCTGAGGCGGGAGAACAGTTGGTTCATGGCATAGCCGAGCAAGCCGATGCACAGCACGCCGATCACGATGACCTCCATGCGCGAGCCGGTCTCGGCGTTCATCATCAGGTTGCCCAGGCCCATGCCGGTGGAGAGGAACAGCTCGCTGCCCACCGAACTGACCCAGGCGAAGGCCAGCGCGTGCAACACGCCGTTGCACAAGCTGGGCAGAGCGCCAGGCAGGAGGATCTGCGCGAACTGCTGCCAGGGCGACAGGGCATACAGGCGCCCGACTTCCCGGTAGCGTTTCTCCACGTGGCTGAAGCCTTCGAAGGCGTTGAGCGTCATCGGGTAGAACGCCGCCAGAGAGACGATCAATACCTTGGTCGCTTCGCCGCTGCCGAACCACAACGCCAACAGGGGGATCAGCCCTAGGATGGGAACCTGGCGCAGGCCATGGAACAACGGCGCGAAGAGCCGCTCCAGCCAGCGCGACGAGGCCATCCCGGCGCCCAGGGCGAAGCCTGCCAGCACGCCGAACAGCAGCCCCAGGCAGGTGCGTTGCAGGCTGGCCTGCACGCTCAACCACAGCTCGCCGCTGGCCAGCAGCTCGACCAGGCCTTGGCCGATGCGCTCGAGCGGTACGAAGGCATAGGCCTGGCTGGCGCCTTGGCGCGAGGCGATGTCCCAGGCCGCGATCAACAGCAGGGGCAGTACCAGCCCGCGGCCCCGGCGGGCCAATGAAATCAGTCGGTTCATAGGGGTTTCCAGCGCAGCACGCGCCGCTCCAGCAGTCTTAGACCTTGATCGAGGGTGAAGCCCACCAGCCCGGTCACCAGCACACCGACCATCACCACATCGATGCGCAGCATCTGCCGGCTCATCTCGATCATCTGCCCCAGGCCGCTGTCGGCGGCCAGCAGCTCAGCAGCCACCAGCACCATCCAGGCGCGGCTCAGGCCAATGCGCAGGCCAGTGAGGATCGGTGGCGCGGCGGCCGGGAAGGCGACCTGCGTGAGCAGGGTCGGCAGGGGTAGGCGCTGCACCTGGGCGACCTCGAAGTAGCTGCGCGGGATGCCGCGCACGCCCTCGCAGGTCGCAAGGGCCACAGGGAAGAACGTGGCCTTGATGACGATCACGATCTTGAACGTCTCCTCGACGCCGAAGAACAGGATGAACATCGGGATCAGGGCAATCGACGGGACTTGGCGCAGGGTATGGAAGAGTAGCCCGCAATAGGCCTCGACACCGGGCGACAGGGCCATGGCACAGCCAAAGGCAAGGCCTGCGCCGGCGCCGAACACGAAGCCCAGGGCCAAGCGCGACAGGCTGCTGCCCAGGTGTTCGCGCAGCTCGCCGCTGGCCAGCAACTGCTCGAAGGTTTGCCAGACCTCGCGCGGTGGTACCAGCAGCTGGCGCGGGAAGGCGCCGCTGTCGGCCAGCACTATCCACGCCGCGAGCAGCGCCAGCGGCGAGACGAGCAGAGTCAGGTGATGCCAAGGGAGTGTGCGCATCGAGTCAGCCCTCCACGACGATGACAGGGGTCGTACCGCGCCGCACGTGGCGCAGCCAGCAGAACAGGGCGGTGAGCAGCACCAGCGGGGTCCACGCCAAAAACAGGTTGGCCGTGCCGATCCAGTGGCTGATCACCCCACCTAGCAAGGCACCGGTACTGCCGCCAAGCATCCCGGCCAGGTTGAACAGGCCCGAGAGCTTGCTCTTGTCCAGCGGCGAGTCGCTCATCCGCGCCATGTTCACCAAGTGCGCCAGGGCGCTGGCCACGCTCAGCAGCACTGCCCCCGCGGCCAGCCAGGCATAGCCCTGGCCACGACCGAGCAGCAGCAGGCCCGTCACTGCCAGGCCCAGCCCTGCAAGGTAGGTCAGGCGCCGCCCCGCGCGCGTTACCAAGCGGCCAAGGCTGAACAGGCCCAGCACCGCCGCCAGGCCCTGGATCATCACCAGACTCACGGCACGCTCCTGGCTCAGGTGTGCGACCTCCATGGCCAGCACGATGACGAAGGTGCCGAACAACGCACCGGTGGCGCCGGACAACAGTTCGATCAGGCAGCTCTCGGCCACCTCGGCATGGCCGAGCAAGGCACGGGACTGGGCGAGGATGCCGCCGTCAATCTCGAGGGCGGTCTCGGCCGGGTTTTCGTGCTCCCAAAAGCCAAGGCTGTACACCGCCATCGAGCCGAAGCACAGCCCGATCACCACGAAGCCCAACGTAAAGCTGCCACCGCTCAGGGCATTGCCCAGTAACGGGCCGAGCAAGCCCATGCCCAGGGTCAGCGCGCCGCGATACCAGCCGGCCTTGTCGCGGCCTATGTGGCGCAACTGACGCAGAAAGGCGCTGTTCATGGCCACGATGCGAAACGGGATGCACAGGCCGATCAGCAGCCGAGCCACGGCCAGCCAGGTCCAATGGGCGAACAGCGGGATCGCCAAGTTCAGCAGCAGCGGCCCGAGGCTGGCCAGAAAGTACACCCGGCGTGCACCGACGCGGGCGATGACGAAGCCCGCCGGCAGGGTCAGCAGCACCATGCCCAGCGACTCCATGGCCGAGATCACCCCCAACTGCAACGGGCTGGCGCCCAGGTGCATGGCGTACAGAGTGGTGACGATCTTCGCCATGCCGATGGTGGCGCCACTGAAGGTCGCCAGGAACATGAAGCTGGCGATGAAGCCGTGCGGCCTAGATGGCGACATTGACGTTCTCCAGCAGGTGCGCCAGCGGCCGGGGTTCGATCCACTGACGCACATCGAAGCGGCGCGCAATGAACCCCCAGCGTTCGAGAAAGTCCGTGAGGTCCTGCAAGGCCTCGATGGAGCGCTCGGCCAGATTGGTGCGCAGGCGCAGGTGGGCGTCTTCGCCATAGGCCGCCGCGACCCAGTACTCGCTGGTGTTCAGCTCGCGGGCGAGGAAGCGGCGGGTCTCTTCGGGGTGGGCCCAGGCCCATTGCTCGGCACGCAGCACGCTGTCGAGGATCAGCATCGCGGCGTCGAAGTGCTGGTCCAGCAGGTGCTGGTCGACGGTCAGGGTGCGTGGGGTGCCGATGTTGGCGCGCACCAGCGGATCGGGGTGCGAGCCGATGTCCACCACCACCCGCAGGCCGAATTCGTCGGCCAGGTGCAGGCCGTGGGCGCCCTTGAGGAAGATCGCGTCGATATCGCCTCGCAGCAGGCCGATCAACTCGTTGTTGCGCTGGCGCACACGGTCGCCGAGGCTGACCTGGGCACCGTGCACGTGGCGCACCGGGTCGTCGCTGTAGGTGCCGCCATAGGGGTAGTCCACCAGCTCCACGTCATGGGGGCTCAGGCCCTCCAGGCGCAGGGCGTTTTCCAGGCCCCGGATGGCCTGGGCACGGGTGAAATCGATCTGCACGTTGGCCCACTTGGGAAGGCCGAAGCGGCGGTTGCGCAGGTCGCGAATACCGCGCACAGGGCTATCGGCGGTGGTGACGATCAACTGCACCTCGTCGCTCCATGACAGGCCCAGCACGCGGGTATCGCGCCCGCTGGCGCGGGCCCAGATGGCCGGGATGTTGCCGCCATGGCGTACCGAATTGTGCAGATGATGGTCGAAGTGCGCCTCACGCACCTCGCGGTCGGAGGATTCGCGCAGGGCCTGGATGCGCGTACCCCAGGGCTGGAAGGCCCGGGCCAGTCGGCCGGATTCGACAGCGATGCCGAGCCCCGTGGGTACCGGACTGTGGGTGTACCAGAGGGTGTCGAGTGGGTTGTTCATGCAAGAGCCTTGTGCGGATGGGCAGTCGGCCCCAGCCTGCGCCGGGGCCAGATGATGCTCAGCTGGCGCGCTTGGCGACGGCGCTGCGCAGGGCGTCCAGCGGGCGCGGGTCGATCCAGTCGCGCACCGCGAAGCGCTCGGGGATGAAGCCCCAGCGGTGCAGGAAGTCGGTGAAGTCCTGCAAGGCCGTGGCGGCGCGCTCGTCGAGCGCGGTGTGCAGGCGCAGGTGCGCGTCCTCGCCGTAGGCCTGGACCACCCAATACTCGCTGCTGTTGGCTTCGCGAGCGAGGTAGCGGCGGGTGTCCTCCGGGTGAGCATGGGCCCATTGCTCAGCGCGCAGCACCGCACCGAGGATGCCCACGGCACTGTCGAAGTGCTGGTCGAGCAGGTGCTGATCGACGCTCAGGGTGCGCGGCGTTCCGTTGTTCGAACGCACCAGCGGCTCAGGGTGCGAGCCGGTGTCGATCACCGTGTGCAGGCCAAACTGCTGGGCCAGCTGCACCGCATGAGCCCCCTTGAGGAAGATCGCATCCACTTCACCGCGCAGCAGCCCGGTGAGCTCCGGGTTCTGCCCGCCACGGCGGCTGCCGCCGAAGGCCCCGAGACCGGCGATGCGCTGGGGCGCTTCATCGCTGAAGGTGCCGCCCTGGATGAAGTCCACCAACTCCACGTCCTTGACCTCCAGGCCTTCCAGACGCAGGGCATTTTCCAGACCGCGGATGGCCTGGGCGCGGGTGAAGTCGATCTGTGCGCCAGTCCAGTGGGGCAGGCCGAAGCGCCGGCCCTTAAGGTCCTTGACGGAGCGGATGCCGCTGTCCGGCAAACTGAGGATCAGTTGCACCTCGTCGGCCCAAGACAAGCCGATCACCCGAGTCTCGCGCCCGCTGGCGCGGGCCCAGATGGCCGGAATGCTGCCCCCGTGGCGCACCGAGTTCTGCAGGCTGTGATCGAAATGCGACTCACGCACTGCCTGGCTGGCGGACTCACGTAGCGACTGGATGCGCGTGCCCTGGTCGCCCAGGGCCTGTTCCAGCCAGCCTTTCTGCAAGGCAATGCCGAGCCCGGTGGGCACGGGGCAGCGGGTGTACCAGAGGGTATCGAGCGGTTGACTCATGATGTGCAGCTCCTTGCAGGGTCAGGCGCTGGCCTTCAGCGCGGTGGGGTGGTCGTCTTGCGAGTGACGGCGGGTCTGCACCAGCGGCAGCACTTCCTGGCCGATGCGCAGGGCTTCTTCCAGGTGCGGATTGCCGGCCAGGATGAAGGTCGAGAAACCGGCGTCGCGGTATTCGGCCAGGCGTTCGGCGACGTTCTCGTGGCTGCCCACCAGACCCACGGTGGGCCCTGGCTTGGCCTTGCCGAAACCGGCCCAGAGGTTAGGGCCCAGGATCAGGTCGTCGAAGCGTTCCAGGTGCTGGTGATAGGCGCTCTGGCGGGCGGCGCCCACCGAGTCGGAGCCGCTGGCGAAGTGCTTAATTGCGGCACTGGTGCGGGTGTCGATCCGCTCGTATTGCTGGCGCAGCTCGCGCCAGGCGGCGTCTTCGGTTTCGCGAGCGAACAGGTCGATGCGGATGCCGAAGCGCACCTGGCGGCCTTGTTTGTCGGCCAACTCGCGGACACGGTCCAAGTGGGGTTTGAGCTTGTCCACCGGCTCTGCCCAGTTCAGGTAGACATCGGCGTGGCGCGCGGCCACGTCCAGCGCGGCGTCGGAGAAGCCGGAGAAGTAGATGCTCGGCTTGCGCTCGTGCTTGAGCCCTGGTGGCAGCGCGCCGTTCTCCAGTTGGTAGATATCGCCCTGGTAGCTGAACTGTTCGTTGCGCCACAGACCCTCGATGATGTCGAGGAATTCACCGGTGCGCTGATAGCGTTTGTCGTGTTCGAGGAAGTCGCCGTTGGCGCGTTGGCTGGCAGGGTTGCCACCGGTGATGATGTTCCACTCCAGGCGGCCGTGGCTGAGGTTCTGCAGGATCGCGGCTTGCTGGGCGGCATAGGCCGGCAGCGTCCAGGTGGCCTGGAAGGCCACCAGGAACTTGATGCGGCGGGTCTCCCGGGCCAAAGCCGCGGCGGCGATCCACGGCTCCGGCCCGGTGGGCAGCAGGGCCCCTTCGAAGCCTGCAAGCTCGGCGGCCTTGGCCACCTGGGCGATGTAGTCGATGTACGTGAAGCCGTCGGCCTCGCCGTTGGGCAGACGCCCGGGGGCAATGTTGCCCGGACGGTAAGTCGGGGCGCCGCGGTTGTTCTTGTCGGTGGCCAGGTAAGGGCCGTCGCTACCCAAGGGTAGGCGCCAGAAGAATTCGGTGCTCATGGCTGTGCTCCAGTGGCTGCATGAAGGAAGGCCCGAACGCATCCAGCGTGGGCTTGCCAGTCATTGAGCAAGGGCTGTGCCGAAAGTCTGGAAGCCTTGTGCAGCAAGGGGTGCAGCGTGGTTCAAGCCGCATCCATGAGCGCGATTGCTGATCCAGCAACACTTGGTCAGCAACGGCTGTTGGCGCCGCAGCAGATGCGGGCCGTACGTGCCGTGGAAATTGATCTTGTAACGGATAAGTGATTGAAAAAACTTGAAATTCAGGAGTGGCACAACTTCTGCTCAGACAGTGCTAGCCCGACTTTCCGAGGCGCTACACAGGAGTTGCACCATGTCCCATCGAATCACCCCGGCACTGCTCGCCCAGCTCGATCGCGTGCGGCACGATTTCGCCAAGGCCTTCCAGGTGTTGCGCGATACCCGCACGCTGAGCGCCACCAATACCTTCCAGGCCTACCTGCGTGTGCCGGACAGCGATCTGGTGATCGCCCTGCACGCCCCAAGCCCCTGGGCCGATGACCCGACCATTCGCGCAGTGGTTGCCAGTTACGATGGCGAGGTGGTGCTGGACGAGACCGCCGACGGCAGTTCCCCCTTGAGCGGACGCAAGGCCGGCGGCAATGGCCAGCGTTACGCCCAGGTGTTCCAGCGGCGTCCTGAGGTGAATGTGGTGATTCACGTGCATACCCCGTACCTGGGGGGCTGGGCCAGTGCGCACCGGGTACTGCCGATCCGCTATGCCGCCTCCCAGCGCGTGACGTTGGCCCGCGAGCTGCCGATCTACATCGACCGTCGCCAGCCTGAACAAGCGTTCATCGTCGAGCGTATCGAGCAGAACCCGTATACACCGGCCATTCTCGAAGCCAATGGCGGCGCCACGTTCTGGGGTGAGTCGTTGTTGCAGGTGTCCAAGTTGATTTTGCTGATCGAGGAGGGCGCGCACTTCCAAGGGCTGGCTGAACTGTTCGGCGGCTCCCAGGAGTTCGGCCCGGGCGTGCTGGAGCAGCAGTGGAAGATGACCGGGCTGTGGGCACAGGGCCAAAAGTTGCTGGAACGCGTGGCCTGATCCCGGCGGCTGCTGCGCAGCCCATTCGCGGGCCTACCCGCAAATGGGCTGCGCAGCAGCCCCGGCGGTGTTGATCAGGGCTGGGTGGCGACCGAAGCCACAGGCACTGTCCAGTACTGCTGCAACTGCAGATTCTGCAACCCTTGCTGCACGAATTTCGGCTCGAGCAAGGTCTCTACGTTCACCTCGCCGCGAATCAACCGAGCCTTGAGGGCATAGGCAATGGCGTCGGTGTAATGCTGGCGCAGCGCCTGGTCGTACAGGGGGCTGAAATGCTGCGCCCAAGGCTGGCCCTCGGCTTCGCGCTGCAACACGCTCAAAGGTTGCCCGGACTGCGCCTG
This sequence comes from Pseudomonas guariconensis, assembly GCF_040822035.1. Classification (NCBI taxonomy): domain Bacteria; kingdom Pseudomonadati; phylum Pseudomonadota; class Gammaproteobacteria; order Pseudomonadales; family Pseudomonadaceae; genus Pseudomonas; species Pseudomonas guariconensis. The sequence goes on from NZ_CP162012.1 coordinate 1,985,910, forward strand.
GTAGGCCTGGTACGCCGCCTGGTTCTCTGGCTGCGCGGTCCAGTGGGCGGCCTTGAGGTAGGCATCGACCACCAGTTGGGTAATCTCAGGCTGCTGGGCGATGAAATCCTTGGCGCCCCACAGTTCGGCGCGCATCCGCCAGTCAGCGGGGGCCTGCTTGCTCGACCAGATGATGCGCCCGACCTGCTTGTCTTCGAGCAGATACGCATCGCTCAGGGTGAAGAGCGCATCGACACGCCCCGCACTGAGCGCTGCGGCACCGGCCTGGGGGTTGAGGTTGAAGATGCGAAAGTCATCGAACCGCAGCTGGTTGGCGTCGAGCAACTTGGCGAACGAGAGCTCCCAGGGCCGCCCGCGGTGCAGGGCGATGCGCTTACCCTTGAGGTCGGCGATGGATTTGGCCGATGACCCCGGCGGCACCACCAAGTACACGTTGTTGCCGCTGCCGCCAGGCACGATCAGTTGGGTCGAGACGCCTGAGGCATTGGCGATGATCGACGGCAGGTCGCCATAGAAGGCGAAATCGATACGCCGGTTAGCGAACTCTTCGTTGACGAATGTCCCCACCGAGGCAGTGGCGGCCGGTACCCATTGGAGTTTGATGTTGCGCTGGGCCAGCTGCTGTTCGAGCCATTTGTCCCGATCCATGACGTAGGACGGGCCATTGAAGATGGTCTTGCCGGCATTGGCATAGGCCACGGTGGCGATGCGCACGGTCTGTGGTTCAGCCGCCTGGGCCTGGGCCGTGAGCAACGCGGCGGGCAGCAGCAGGTGACGCAGCAGCCGGGGCAGGGTAGCGATGGGCATGATGGGCTCCTCGAGCAGGCCCGCGGCACATGCCGCGGGCGTTGGGGTCAGAATTCGGTGGTGACGGAAACGCCGAAGGTGCGCGGGTCGCCGAACATCACTCCGGCAGTTTGGAAGCCGCCCGGCAGGGTGTGGTTGCGGTACTCCTTGTCGGTCAGGTTGCTGACATAGGCGCTCACTTGAGTGGTGTCGCCGGGCAGCTCGTAGGTGATCCGCGCGTTGCCCAGGGTATAGCCGCCGCTACGCATGTTCTGGCTCTGGTCGTTGGAGAAGAAGTACTGGCGGCTGCGGGTGTTCCAGTCGGTGCCCAGCACCAGTGCGCCGCCGACTTGCAGCGGGATGCGGTAGTCCGCGCCGATCACCGCCGAGACGTTCGGTGCGCGGACGAACTTGTTGCCCGAATAGTCGTTGCTGCCGGAGGTGTAGTCGGTGAACTCGGTGTGCAACAGACCCAGGGCGAAGTTCAGGTGCAGGTTTTGCACTGGCACCGCTTCGAGCTCGAACTCCGCGCCGTACGCCTCGCCCTCGGCACCGTTGGCCAGGCGCGAGACGGTCTGGTTGTTCACCGCGCTGACGATATTCAGCTGGATGTCTTCATAGTCGTAGTAGAACAGCGCGGCGTTGGCGTTCAGCCGCCCATCCAGCCACTCGGACTTCACCCCCAGCTCGTAGGAGGTCAGGTATTCCGGGTTCACCGTGGCCACGGTCGCCTGGCTGGTCGCGCCGGTGTTGTAACCGCCGGAGCGGAAGCCATAGGCGTAGCGCAGGTACACCCGCGCGTTGTCGGAAATCTGGTACTCGGGGGTGAGATCGTAAGTCCAGTCGCTCCAGGTGTTGTGCTCGTCCTGCACAGCGTTGACCACCAGCGGGCTGGACACGCTGCCAGGCTTCCACCAGTCGCCGTTGGAAAAGTCAGCCTGGCCCTGGTTCTGCACCCGGCGCAGGTCGATGTCCTTGGTTTCGCGGGTCCAGCGCAGGCCGGCGGTGATGCTGAAGTCCTCGGTGAAGCGGAACGTGCTGCTGCCGAAGACCGCGTAGCTCTCGGTGCCCTGGTTGTAGCTGAGGTTGTTGTAGTAGCGAGGGATGAACGGGTTGTCCAGGGCGGCGCTGGCGTTGCGCGAGTCGAGGTCCTCGTTGAAGTAGTGCAGGCCCACCACCCAGTTCAGCCGGTCCTCGCGCGGCGAGGCCAGGCGCAGCTCCTGGGACCACTGCTGGCTGTCGGCATAGGCGTAGCTGCGTTGCAGCTCGAGCGGGGTGTTGTCCGAATCGCTGAAACCGTCGCGTGTGAAGTGCTCGAACGCGCTGATGGAGGTGAGCGTCAAGTCGCCCAACTGCCAGTTGAGGTTGAGGTTGGTGCCGACCTGGTCGATCTGCACTTGGTATTTGGCGTTGTAGTTGACCTTGCCCTGCTTGGGATCGATACGGTAGCCGAACTGGTTGCTGCCATCGGGACGCAGGCCATAGCTCACGGTGCTGTAGCCGCCGGTGTCGTGATAGCTGCGGGCATGCAGGTTGAGGTTGGCCTCCAGATCATCGTTGATGTAAGCCAGGAACTGCAACCGCGCGGCGTCGTCCTCGAGCGCCCCTTGGTCGTTGTGGTCGGCGATGTTCTCGTTGTAGCCATCGCGGCCCTGATGGCGGAACGACAGGCGTGCGGCCAGGCGATCGCTCACCAGGGCATCGCTGATGGCGCCTTCGAGCACACGATCGTCATAGTCGCCATAGCCGGCCTTGGCATAGCCAGAGCGTTCGAAGGTCGGCTTGCGCGAGATGAAGTTGATTGCGCCGGCGGTGGTGTTCTTGCCCCAGAGGGTACCTTGGGGGCCGCGCAGGACCTCGACGCGCTCCTGGTCGAACAGCGGGAAACCTGTGGCGCTGATGTTGGCGATGTATACGTCATCGACATAGATGCCCACGGGGCTCACGGTATTGGCGCCTTGATCGCCGGTGCCCAGGCCGCGAATCCACCAGCGCGGCCGGCCATGACCCTCGGTAGTACCGGCCGAAGCGTTGGGGATGAAGCGTGTGACCTCGTTGGCCGATTGCAGCGAGCTGTCGCGGATTTTGTCGCCGCTGAGCACTGAAATCGAAGCTGGAACTTCCTGGGCGGTCTCCTCGCGCTTCTGCGCGGTGACCACCACCTTGGACAAGGTAGAGCCGGTACTGTCGACGGTGGTCGACTCACTGGGCGTAAGGCTTTCGTCAGCCAGCGCCGTCAATGCGGGCAGCCCCCCCAGGGCGACGGCGATGGAAAGTGCGGTGCGTTTGAACATGCTGATCCCCAATGGCATTCGGAACGGACGTCGTGCAGCGGTGTGGCTGCGTTGTCGTAATGACGGTGCGTGCGTCCGTTGGCTGGCGCGCATGGCATCCGGCGCGTCCTGGTCTGGCAGGACACCTTGGGGGTAGGGCAACAACCGTACCGGTTTTTGTTTTTGTTGGATAACTAATTGAATTTATTGTGATTTTCTTGATTTTGGCGGGCTTGTCGCATGGGCTGGGGGGATCTGCGCTGGCAGCAAGGGTTGCTGCTGCTGTGCTGCTGGTGCAACAGTGCCACTAAGGTTATAAGCAAATGCATATTTATAATTATTTTGTAATAAGGATTTTCGGGCACTATCGACCCATTGCCTGCCAAAGGACTTGCCGCCATGTCGCTGCTCACCCATCCCCACGCCCGTGAACTGAGCAAATCGGTGCGTGCCACCGTGTTGGTCTTCGAGGACCCGCGCTCGCGCGAACTGCTCAGCCGCATCGAGCGCCTTGCCCCCAGTGAAGCCAATGCGTTGATCATCGGCGAGACGGGCACGGGCAAGGAACTGGTCGCCCGCCATATCCATCAGTTGAGCCGACGCGCCCGGGCGCCGTTCGTTGCCGTGAACTGCGGCGCGTTCCCCGAGAGCCTGGTGGAGAGCGAGCTGTTCGGACACGAGAAGGGCGCCTTCACCGGGGCCACCTCCAGCAAGGCCGGCTGGTTCGAGGCGGCCAATGGCGGCACGCTGTTTCTCGACGAGATCGGCGATCTGCCACTGAACATGCAGGTCAAGCTGCTGCGGGTGCTGCAGGAGCGCGAAGTGGTGCGCCTGGGTTCGCGCAACGCTATCCCCATCGACGTACGCTTGGTGGCGGCGACCAACGTCAACCTGGCCGATGCCGTGGTGGCCGGGCATTTTCGCGAGGACCTGTTCTACCGCCTGCACGTGGCGACCATCCGCCTGCCGCCGTTGCGCGAACGGCCCGGGGACATCCTGCCGCTGGCCAGGTTCTTCGTCGAGGAGCATTGCCAGCGTCTGGGCTACCAGCGCGCCATCTTGAGCCCCGAGGCCGAACGCAAGCTGCTCGGGCACAGCTGGCCTGGCAACATCCGCGAGCTGGAGAACGCCATCCACCATGCGCTGCTGGTCTGCCGCCAGCAGCGGGTTCAGCCGGGCGACTTGCACCTGGCCGACATGCGCACCCCTGCGTCACGCCATGAGGCGCTGCCCGCCCCGCCCCTCGAAGCGAGCCTGGATGCTGCGTTGCTGGCGTTGTACGAGCGCAACCTGCCGGACCTCTACGAGCACATCGAGGAGGCCGTGTTTCGCACGGCCTATCGCTACTGCCATGGCAATCAGTTGCAGACCGCACGGCTGCTGGGCATCAGCCGCAACATCGTGCGGGCTCGGCTGGAGCGGATCGGGGAACTGGAGCCTTCCAGCCGGACATTGAAAGCCAATGAGCGGTGGCTGGCGTCGGGGTGAGTGGCAAGTGGCAGGCTGTCCTGGTCAGGCACCAGGACAGCCTGTGGCATCAGAAGCGGTAGGCCAGGCTGGCTTCCAGGGTACGAGGGGCACCTGGGGTGATCAGGTCCACCGAGCCATGGGCAGAGGCGTAGTAGTCGCGGTCGAATGCGTTCTTCAAGCGCAGCGCCATGTCCCAGTGCTGTTCGCTGTACAGCAGCGCGGCATCGAAGGTGGTGTAGCCAGGCATCACCACACGGTTGTCCAAGGCGGTGTAGCGCTCGTCCACATAATTGGCGCCGGCGGCGACGCGCCACTGTGCGTTGAGGCTGCGTACCAGCCAGAGGTTGGCGCTGTTGCGTGGAGTGAGCGTTGGGGTCTGGCCTTCGTTGGCAACGCCGTTGGTCTTGGCGTTGGATTTGATGATTTCTGCATCCAGGTAGGCGTAGCCGGCATAGACCTGCCATTTGTCCGAGAGCTGACCGGTGACCGTCGCCTCGAAGCCGTCGGTACGCTGCTCGCCGGCCAGGATGGTCAATCCTGGGACGACCGGGTCTGGGGTCCGCATGTTGGTACGCTCCAGGCGGAAGATGGCTGCAGTCACCGCCAGCTTGTTGTCCAGCAAGTCCCACTTGGCGCCCAACTCGTAGTTGGTGGTTTTCTCAGGCTCCAAATCCGCGTTGCTGGCGTTGACGGCAAACATTTCCCCTGAAGGCTGGTAGCTGCGGCTGACGGATACGTAGTACGACTGGATCTGGTCGGGCTGGTACACCAGGCCCACGCGTGGGCTCCAGGTCTTGTCGGTACGGTCAAGGTCGACGTCGTCGGCACGGATGTCGTCGTACTCCTGGCCGAAGATGTCATACCGCACGCCGACCAGCGCTTTCCAGTGCTCGTTCAGCTCGATCAGATCCTGCACGTAAAAGCCTGCGGTCTGCTGGTAATTGGTGCCCTTGGAGGTCAGGTTGGCGGCATGCTCCGGGACCGGGACCAGGCCGTCGCGATACACCGGTACCTGAGCGACGTTGTTCTGGCTGAACACGCGTTGGTACTTGTCTTGATAGCCCACTTCCACGCCATACAGCAGGTTGTGCTGCATGCCGGCCAGTTGCGCCTGCTGCTTGAGCTCAGTCTGGTTGAACACGCCGTACTCGTCGCGGGCCACGTTGCCGCGGTTGAGTTTGACCAACAGCTCGCCGTCCGGCGCGGTGACGAAGCGGGTCGGGCTGCTGTCGGCCAGGGTGTTGTTGCGGTCCAGATCGTAGTGGTAGTAGCGGCTGGTGTTGGTCAGGGTGAAGTCGTCGTTGATGCGGTAGTCCAGGCTCGCGGTGAAGGAAAACACTTCGCTGCGGGCGTAGTCTTGGTCGGCGTCGCCGGAGCCGAAGCGCTTGTCGCGGTCCACATCCACCGGGCGGTTGCCCAGGGCCGGGATACCGAAGTCGATCAGGCGTTTGTCGTACAGGTAGGTGGCACCCAGGTTCAATTCCAAGTCGTCAGAAAGACGGAAATACGCCGACGGTGCGATGGCCTTGCGATCAATGTAGCCATCGTCGCGGAAGGTGTCGCTGTCCTCGAACGCGCCGGTGAGGCGATAGGCCTGGTTGCCCTGCGGGTCGGCATAGCCGGTGTCGAACTGGGTGCGGCGCTTGCCTTCGGTGTCGAAGGTCATCCCCACTTCGTGTTTGGGCGCAAAGCCTGGTTTCTTGCTGACGCTGTTGATCAAGCCACCTGACGAACCACGGCCGTAGAGCACGGCAGCCGGGCCTTTGATGACCTCGACGCGCTCGATATTGGACAGATCGCGAAAATACAAGGCGTCGTCGCGAACCCCATCGATGTACATATCGCCGATAGCACTGAAGCCACGAATGGTGACCTGGTCGCGTTGGCCATCGCCGTTGGAGAGTCCGACCCCGGGCACGTTCTTGAGCACGTCTTCCATGGACTGTGCGCCTTGATCCTTGATCACGCTCTCTGGCACCACGTTGACCGTCTGGGGAATGTCGCGCAGGGGCGCATCGATCTTCAGGGCACTCTTGCTTTCGCTGGCCTTGTAGCTTTGCTGCTCGTAGGCACCGGTGACCGGGGTCGCTGGCAAGGCCAGCGTTTGCTGGGTTTCAGCGTAGGCGGCAGGGATTACCAACAGGCCCAGCATCGACAGCGATGCTGGGGCGACAGACTTTTTTGCCATTACGAATCACTCGCGTTGTTGTTTTCTGTCGCAAATAGTAACGATTCACAAATGTAAAGCAAGTGTAAAGAAGCGCGCACTCAATCGAATGCTGACGCATGGCGAGAGTGGGCAAAGGGATGTCGTTGGAGGGTGTCGGGGTCTGTGCTACAGACCTAGTCCAAATGGAGGGTGCATCGGGCGTTCGCGTAAGGATAGGTTTGCTAGCACCGTCCGCGACAGGACAAGCAGCAGGCGGCCCCCGGAACGTTCAAGGGCAGGGGGCTGCGAGGGCGCGCACCTGCCCAAGGTGCAGCAGATGAAAACAGCGTCTGGTGGCAACCATCCCAGGGAGAACCTCATGCAAGATGCAATGACACTGGAGCAACGCATCGCCCGCCTCGAGGCCCTGGAGGCCATCCGAGAGCTCAAGCATCGTTACTTGAACGCATGCGATCTAAAGGACGTGGCCGCGATTCGCGACTGTTTCGCTCAAGGCCCGGTGCTGATCGACTACGGCCCGCTGGGCGTGTTCAACGACCGCGAACCGTTCCTGGCGCTATACCGCGAACTGGCCTGTGTGCCCCGGGTGATCGATCTGCACCACGCCGCCAACCCGCAGATCGACTACCAAGACCCAGACAACGCCCAGGCGCGCTGGGCCTTGCACTACCAGAACCGCGACGCTGAAACCGGCGTGACCCGCCAGCTTGGTGGCTTCTACCAGGACCGCTACCGACGAGAGGCGGGTCAGTGGCGCATCGTCGAAACGGTATTTCGCGGGCACTTCGAAGTGGTGCGGCCAAAGCCCGGACCGATCAGTCCTTGGCCTTGAACACGCCGGCTTCGCGGCCCATCTGGTTCGAAGCCTGGGGCAGGGAGGTCACTTTGATCGCTCGCGCCGGCACGGCGAACTTGGCCCCGATGCTGGCGAACTGCTCAAGCAACTGGAAGTTGATCGCCTGCTGGATGTCCATGTACAGGTTGTAGCCGGGGTCGAGCACGATGTAGACGCATTCGAACTCCAGCGACTCCTTGCCGAAGCCGCGCAGGTGCGCGCGGTCGAAGCGTACCTGCTGCTGGGACTTGATCACCTGGGCGACGATGCCCGGCGCCTTTTTCACCGCCTCGGTGGGCGTGTCGTAGGACAGGCCGAATTCAAAGACGATGCGCCGTTCCTGCAGGCGTTTGTAGTTCTGGATGGTGCTGCTGATCATGCCGGCGTTGGCCATGACGATCTGCTCGCCGCCCAGGCTGCGGATGCGCGTGGTCTTCAGACCAATGTGTTCGACCGTGCCGGCCAGTGGGCCGATGACGATGAAGTCGCCCACCTCGAATGGCTTGTCCACGGCGATGGAGAGGGAAGCGAACAGGTCGCCGAGGATGTTCTGCACCGCCAGCGCCACGGCGATCCCGCCCACGCCGAGGCTGGCGACGAAGGCGGTGATGTTCACCCCCAGGTTCGACAGCATCGCCAGCAACACCATCGACCACAGCAGCACCCGCGCGCCCCAGGCCGACAGGGTGGCCAGGGCGCTGCCTTGGTAGAAGCCCTCGGCGCTGTGCCGCGCGAAATAGCGGGCAAGGCCCAGGGCGATGGCGCGGTTGGCCCACAGGCCGATCTGCAGGGCGGCGACCACGAACCACAGGCTGCCGACCCGGTCCAGCCAGCGCTCGGGCAGGTCCAGCACGCCCAGGCCCACCAGCAGCGCGGCGAGCAGCAACAGCACGTTGCTGGTGCCATCGAGGACTTTGGCCAGGACTTGGGCGAAATGCCCATCGTGGGAGGACCAATGCTGGACCCGGCGCTTGACGAAGCTGATCGCCCAGCGAGCGATCAGGAAGGTGAGGATGCTGACCGCCAGGGCCAGCATCAGGTTGAGCACAGAGATGCCAAAGAGCGTCGTGGTCGTCAGCGATTCGAGGAATCGTTCGTTCATCGTCGGTTGCCCTCCAAGGCAGTGTTGAACACGTGCTCGTTAGAAGGGCATTGGCATCGGGGGTTGGACCGCATGTGTGCGGCCCTCGACGAACGGTGCGCGCGTGAGTGCCGCGCTTCAGGCTTGGCGCTTGGGCGCAAAGCGCAGGATGGCGCAGGCGACGAGCGCCGACACCAGCGAGCCGAGCAGGATGCCGATCTTGGCCTCGTCGATCCGCTCGGGCTGCCCTGGGAAAGCCAACTCGCCGATGAACAGGCTCATGGTAAAGCCGATGCCGCACAGCATCGCCACCCCGTAGATCTGCAGCCAGCTGGCGCCGCGCGGCTTGGCCGCAAGGCCGGTCTTGACCGCCAGCCAGACGCCTGCGAACACGCCCAGCTGTTTGCCCAGCAACAGGCCCAGGGCAATGGCCAGTGGCAGCGGGGCGAGCACATCGCTCACGCTCAAGTGGCTGAAGGAAACCCCCGCATTGGCAAAGCCAAAGGCCGGCACGATCAAGAACCCGACCCATGGCGCCAGGGCGTGCTCGAGCTTGAGCAGCGGGCTGGCTTTGCCGACCCCGGCGCTGTAGGGAATCAACAGTGCGCCGACCACGCCAGCGATGGTGGCGTGCACACCCGACAGCAAGGTGACGTACCACAGCGCCGCGACACCCAGCAGGTACGGCCACAGCGACACCACGCGCAGACGGTTGAACGCCAGCAGCACGAGGATGATCCCGCCTGCTGCAGCCAGGGCCAGCAGGTTGATCGACGAGGTGTAGAACAGCGCGATGATCGCCACGGCGCCCATGTCATCGATGATCGCCACCGAGACCAGCATCACCTTCAGCGACAGCGGTGCGTGCCGCCCCAGCAGCGCCAGGGCGCCGACGGCGAAAGCGATGTCCGTGGCCGCGGGGATGGCCCAGCCGCTGGCAAGGCCCGGTTCGCTGCGCGAGACCGCCAGGAAGATCAGCGCCGGGACGGCCATGCCCATCAAGGCCGGCAACGCCGGCAGGCGGCGTTGCTCCCAGGTGGCCAGACGGCCATCGACCAGCTCGCGCTTGATTTCCAGCCCCACCAGCAGGAAGAACACCGCCATCAACCCGTCGTTGACCCACAGGTGAACGGTCATCGGGCCGAGCTTGTCGCTGAGCGTGGGCCCCACGGGCAAGTGCAACAGATGTTGGTAAGTGCTGGCCCAAGGGCTGTTGGCCAGGACAATGGCAAGGGCAGCGGTGATCATCAGCAGCACGCCGCCAGCGGCCTCGCTGGTCAGCAGGCGGTGCAGCAGCGACGGCCGCGCAAGGGTGGGCACAGGTGCATTCATACGGGAGTCCTCGTTCATGACGTCACCTTCGCGAGGGCAGCGGCGCGTCGGAATGCGGACACAGCAAAACGATGGCCCCGGACGTTCCGGGCCACTGCAGCAAAGGATGGGAGGAAGGGAAGGGGATGGCGCTTGGAAAGCCCGGCCGAGACACGGCGGAGCGGGGAACGCCAAAACAGTGTGGAGGCTGCATGCAACATGAAAATAGCTCTCGGAAAACAAATGAATGTTCTCCGTATTCGGGAAGGCTCCCGGGCGCACGCAGCACACGCCAGGCGACAATTCTACGAGGGTAATTCGCTACTTTCTGTAGGAATTTACTTCGAAATGTTGCCGCGGTTGTGTTTTGTTTTGCTCAAGCCCTGGCCATGTGCAGGTCACGTCGCTGTCATGCCCCCTTGGTAAGGTCAGGCGCCCATGCGTCCAAACAACAAGAAGGTGACCCTAAGGTGTTTTCCGGCACGCCCCGCAAACAGATCATCCTCCGCTCCCGAGGCCTGCGCAGCGACGCTTTCGGTGCGTTGTTCTCGCAGATGTTCGACAACCTCTATGCCGACTCGCTGGCGCTGTCGGACGACATCGTCATCAGTGGCGTCTATGGGCGGCACGAGGGCGTCAGCTTTCGCCGCATGCACTACCGGGGCGATTGCTCCATCACCTTTGGCGCCCCGCAAGATGAGATCACCTTCGTGCTGCCCAGCGCCGGGCGGGTCGTCTTCGAGCACGGCGTCGAGACGACCGGCCGGCCCGGTATGGGCCTGGCCATCGACAAGCGAGCGATCCGGACCCTGCATTTTGCCGACGACCATGCCCAGTGCGGCATGTCGATCCGCCGGGGGCTGATCACCGAGCGGCTGGCGATCCTGTTGGGCCGTCCGGTATTACAACCGATCCGCTTCGAGCCGGTGGTGGACCTGGGTGTCGCGGCGTTCCAGGGCATTCGTGCGTTGCTCGAGCTGGCCACGGGGAACGCGTTCGACTCGTTGATCCACGCGGGCGTGCTGATGCCAGTGCGCTTGCAGGAAATGCTGGTCGACGCGGTGCTCGAGGCCTGGCCGCACAACCACAGCGAAGCGCTGCGCCGGCCCTCGCCGCAAATCGCGCCGCGGCATGTGAAGCTGGCCATGGACTACATCCGCGCCAACCCCCACAGCCTGACCAGCGGGGCCGAGCTGGCAGCGCTGGCCAACGTCAGCCTGCGGGCTCTGCAGCAGGGCTTCAAGCGGTTCGTGGGGGCATCGATCGTCGATTATCAACGCCAGGTACGCCTGGAGCGGGCCTATGAAGCCCTGGCACGTGGGGAGTCCGGCTCGGTGTCGGAGGTGGCGTTGCGTCATGGGTTCAGCAACGCCGGGCGGTTTTCGCACTACTTCCAACAGGCCTATGGCGTGAGCCCCGCTCAGGTGCTGCGGGGAGTGTAAGCCCCCGCTCTGCAGAGCAGTGGGGGTCAGAACGCGTAGCTGGCCTTCAGGCTCCCGCTCACCCCATGGCTGTCACCGCCCCCCATGGCCGCCACTTCACCGCCCACGCTGAACGCACCCAGGTTGGCCATGAGGTTGACCGCGCCGGTGAACTGGTCGCGATTGTCGAACGCGGCGCGTTGTTCGATATCCAGCCCCAGCAGATGACCTTCGCTGTCCACCTGATGATCCCCAAGCACATGCTCGTAACCCACCGAGAAGCCCGGCACCAGCTGCCAGCCGCTGTCCAAGTGCACCGCCGCCAGGTTGCCCTGAAGGTTGGCCACGGCGCTGCGTCGGGTCTGCCCGATGCCATCGACGTCCAGGGCCAGCTCGCTGCCTTTTTCAGTGAACCCCGACAGGTCCACATGACTGACCCTCACGCCCAGGCTCGGTTCCAGCACCAGCGCGCCGCTGTTCAGGCGATAGCCCAAGGCAACGCTCGCCCCCGCCAGGTTGCCGTGACTGTCGCCCTTGGCCCGGCCCAGGCCGCCGCCCAGATCGCGCTTGCTTTGATAGTCGAACCACCCGGCGCTGGCCTTGGCATCGATGAACAGCCCTCGCTCCAGGCTGCCGGGAGCGAAGCGGGCACCTGCACTGAGGAAGGTCAGGTCGGTGTCTGCCTCACCGCCAGCGCCGCCGACGTTGCCGTTGCTGTAACCGAAGCCGGCATGGGCACTGAGCTGCTCGGAAACGCGCTGGGTCACGCCGATCATCAGACCCTGGCTGTGCTCGTTGCTGCTTTGTGCGTGGGACGAGCCGTCGGTGCCCACATAGCCGGCCAGCGCCGTGCTCCACAGGCGCGACTGACCAGGCTTGAGGTCCGCGCCATGGGTGAAGGGCGCTGCTGCCTGGTCGATCATCGCGCCCTGGCGCAGCAGGTAGCTGGCCGCATCCGCATGCACCTGGCCCCCGACAGTGGATTCCAAGCCCCCCAAGGTGCCAGCATCGATGGCCGATTGCAGGTAGTAGTTGTAGGCGCTGTAAGTGCCAGAGAGCGAGCTGTCCTGCAGGTCCTGCAACAGACCTGCGCCGGCGGCAGCGTTGCCTTGCAGGCTGGCCTGGCCGGGCAGGCTGTTATAGCGGACCATCTTGCCGCGCAGCACGTAGATCGTTTCCTGGGACAGGCCTAGGCCCTGTTTGAGGTAGTTGTCCATGGTGCCGTAGCGCGCCTTGACCTCATCGAGCCCAGCCTGCAGGTAGCTGGCGTCCACGCCGATCATCGGCCCGTAGATCGCCGCCAGGTTCGGCGGCAGCGCTGCCAGCGTCGCCGCGATGCGGTCAGCGGTGTAGTCGTTGGTGGCCAGGTAGTTGGCCATGATGGTGGCGTCGTCCACCCCGGCGATGCTTTGCAGTACCGCAGCGGTCCAGCCGGTGCGGTCCTTGCCGGCGGTGCAATGGAACAATGTCGCGCCTTCGGCGCTGGCCAGTTCGTTGAACAGCACGGTGTACTGGCTACGCATGCCCGCGTCATAGACGAATGCGCGGTTGGTCTCCTTCATCATGGCAATCGCCTCGTCGGCGTTGTGGAACGTGGTGTTGGTGATGTCCACCCCCGAGGTGGTCGCACCGATGATGTCGATGTTCTGGTAGCGAACGCCGGGCGGCAGGCGGTCAGGCGTGACGGCGATCTCGTTGGGGGTGCGCAGGTCGAACACCTTGCCGATGTTCAGGCTGGTGAGGGTGGCCATGTCCGCGTTGGTCGGTGTCACGGCGTTGGTGCGGTAGAACACGCCGGCGCGCAGGGTCCCATTGTGGGCGGTGCTGTACGCGGTGGTGGTGCCGGCAAGGTCGCGGAAGTTGTCCATGCCCACCAGGCGCGGAGTGTTGAGCGGGTCGGCGGCGTGAGCGGCGCCAATGGCGAGGGTGAGCAGGGACAGGGAACACAGGACGCGTGAATACACGGATCTAGCCTCGTTGTTGTGTAGGGGCTAGCCACTATTAGCGCGTTCCTTGGGCCGCGATATTGCACAGGCCCCTGGCGACGACGATGAGTGCGCGATTGGTCTGCGCGGTGCGCGATCTGTCTATCCAACTCCTGTTCTTGCAGGGTTTTCGAGGCCCATTCGCGTGTAAATCGACACCCACCTGGTCCCGGTGAATCCTGTGCGAGCGGGTTAACCGAACTGCCGTGAACGGCACGGCCGGTGCCTTGCGCGAGCGAGGCTGCCAGGCAGCCTCAGGGTGGGTTTACACGCAGGCGTAGACCACCAGTTCCACCAGCATTTCCTCCCGCGCCAAACCGGCCACCACCACGGCTGCACGGTTGGGGTAGGGCGCTTGGAAATAATCGGTGTACAGGCTGTTGACCGTGGCCAGGTAACTGCGGTCGGTGACGTAGATCAGCACTTGGGTCACGGCGTCCAGCGAGCTGCCGGCCGCCTCCAGGGTGTGCCGCAGATTGTCCAGGGTCTGGCGGGTCTGGGCCTCGATGCCGCCAGCGACGACCTGGCCGTGGGCGTCGATGGGAATCTGTGCGGTGTACAGAGTGCCATTGCCGACGATCGCCCATTCCAATGGGGCCTTGGAGGCGAACAGGTTGGTCTTGATCGCATGTTTCATGAAGGAAATTCCTGAGTGTTCGGTAAGGGTCAGTCGGCATCGCTGCCGCCGCCCGCGCCATGGCGGCGGGAGGCTTCGGTGCTTTCGACGAGGATGTGATCGGCCATCTGCTTGAGCCTGCGCCAGGTGTGTTCGCTGACCGTGAACCCTTGGTTGAGCAGGCTGTGGGTCGCGGCGACCGGAGCGATGGCCCGGGCAGGCCGACTGAACAACACCGTGATGCTCTGCTCGATCGCATCCCCGGCACCGGGCGGGGCGTCGCAGTGCAGTTGAGGATGGTTGGCGCCTGCGGCGAAGCTGGCCACATGGCGCTGGCGGGCATCGTCCCAGCGGGCCTGCACCTGCAGCCCCATTTCGGCCGCCCGGCTCAGGTAGCCCAGCAACAGCAGGCGGTTGTGGCAGTGGTGAATACGCAGCACCGCCTGACCGCTGCGCAGGGCCTTGCCCAGCGCCAGTTCCACCACGGTCGCGGCGCAACGCAGCACGCTCTGGCCCTTGGCGTCGATCACCAGCAGGGCGCTGTCTTCGTAGCACAGGGTGAACGGCTGCTCGGCTTCGCTTTGCAGATAGTCCAGGGCTTTTTCCAGCGTGCCGATGCCGTCCAGCCCCTGCAGGTGCAACCAGCCGACCAGGTCGGCGGCGTCCTCGCAGTCGCCAGCGGCAAAGCCCATGCCTTCGAAGGCCTTGCGGCACATCACCTGGATTTCGTTGAGCGATACGCGCATGGTCACAGCCCCTCCTGCGGCATCACCGCGAAGTTCCAGTCGTCATCGAACGGCTGGCCGATGTCGCTGACCAGCGGCGCGCCCTGGAACAGCGTGATGCGTACCCAGCGACTGGACTTGGGGTCGAACTTGCCCGCGCCGAAGAACGCCAGTTTGCAGCGCAGCAGGTGGATCGGCAGCATGTCCTGGGCCAGCAGGTTGGCGCGGATTTCGCCATAGCTGGTATGCGCCATGCCTTGCAGGCGGCGCACCGTGCCCTTGAACGCCGGTTGGGCGATGAGGAAATGCGCGGTCAGTGCCTGGGGTTGCTCGCGCAGGTGCTCTACTAACGCCCCATGACAGCGCTGGATGTTGCGGGCGATGCCCAGTTGCATCTCTTTTTCGGCGCCCGGCTCCTCGGCGCGCATGCCCAGGCGCGGCTCTTCTTTTTCGGCCGAGCGGTACCAGAAGAAATGCTCGGCTTCGACATTGCCGAAGTCGTAGGCCAGGGCCCAGGCGTACTGCCGCTCGATGAGTTCACGCAACTGCGCAAGGGGCATCTGGGCATCCAGGCGCAGGCCTTCGACCACACCCATCTGCTCGGCCAGCGGCGTGACTTGCTCGGGGTACAGCTCCAGCAACAGGCTCACCAGCAGTTCCTGGCAACCTAGCCCGGCGTGGGCTTCGCTCCAGGCCAGCAGGCGCGGCCAGAGATCGTCGCCCGCCGGCTGGCCACCGAGCCAGTCGGCCAACGCCGACAGCTCGGCGAGGGTGCGCAGGTTTTGCTCGTGCTGGCGCACATCTTCGGTCTGGGTCTGGCTCAGGTGCAGGTGGGCGCGGCTGAGCAACCGCTGAAGGCGGGCCAGATGCGCAGGTTCGGCCGATCGTGCCAGTACCTGCGCCAGGGCGGTTTCCCGCGTGCTGATCCAGCGCTCCACGAGCTGCGGGTGATTGATCAAAAAAGGCGCCATGCCCAGGCCCGTGGCATTGCCTACGCCCAGGTAGCGTTGCAGTGCCGGGGCCAGCTGTACCGCCCGTTGTGGGTTGAGCGCACGGGCCATGTGCTCGATCTGCTCGATGCTGAAATGGCGCAGCAGGTACACCGTGAACATCTGCGCGCTGAACGGCTGGTTGAAGTCCGGGTTGTCTTGCAGGCAACCAAAGTCGGCGATGCCGAACTTACCGTTGCCGTAGACGGCGGTGGTGCGGTAGAGGTAGCCCACCTCGGCCAGCTGACGCGGGTCCGGTTGCTGTCCTTCGGCCAGCGCCGCCAGGAACCGGTCGAAGTTGCGCAGGCTGCGGTTGGCCCGGGACAGCACCAGCACGCGGGCATCGAAGCGACCGGCTTCCTGCAGCGGCACGTTGCGCGCAAGGTCGTCCAGTTGCGCCGCGTCGACATCCCCGGCCACCAGCACGAAGGTCACGTCCCACTGGTCGGCGATCACCCGGTCGCTGCGCTTTTCCGGCGGCAGGTAGGCCGAGAAGATCACGCAGTGGTAATGGGCACTCGGCGTGTCGATGCGGTAGATCACAGTGCCGAAACCTTCGCCATCGAGGTCGAAGCGGCTGCGCTGGATCTGCCAGCGCTGGTTCATCATCCGCCGCATGCTGCTGCGCACGAAGCTCAGCGGGCTTTGGAAGTGGCTGCCCAACCGGGCCAAGTCCATGACCTGGTCGGCAGGGCGCAGCGTGGGGGTGGCAAGCACGGTGTTGGACATTGTTGTCGTACCTGGATGCATCATGTTCAGACGCCTTGTTCGCGGGCCATGTGCCGGGCGATGCGCACCGCATCCCACAACGCTGGCAGGATCACCAGCGACACCGGCACCGCGGTGATGACAATGAAGGACTGCAGGGCGGTCACGCCGCCTGCGCCGATGGTGATCAGCACCACCGCCGCCAGGCCCATGCCGATGGCCCAGAAGCCGCACAGCCATTTCTTCGGTTTATCGTTGCTGGACATCGCCAGCGCCACGGTGAAGGCCATGGCATCGCCGTTGGTGGCTACCGAGATGAAGCTCAGGAACAGGAACAGCGCGCTGATCAAGCCGCCCAGCGGCAGGTTCTGCGTCACGCCCAGCAGCAGGTCCTCGGGTTGGGCGCCATGAGCGGTGACAATGCCTGGGGTCTGCAACTCAAGGCCAATGCCGGTCCCGCCGACCACGGTGAACCAGAACATGGTCACCAACGGTGCGATGATCGACAGGGTCATGATGATCTCGCGGATAGTGCGGCCCCGCGAGATCCGCGCGACGTACAGCGCCACCATCGGCGCATAGCCGATGAACCAGCCCCAGTAGAACACCGTCCACCAGTCCAGCCACTTGGGATCGGCGCGGAACATCGTCATCGGGATGAAGTGCTCCACATGCAGGGCGAAGGCCTGCGGGAAACCGCCGAGGATGAACAGCGTCGGCCCGAACACCACCATGAACACCGCCAGGCCAATCATCAGCCAGACGTTGATTTCGCTGACGAAGCGGATGCCCTTGAGCCCTACCAGGCAGGAGACGGTGTACATCGCCGTGACCAGCACGATGGTGATCGATTGGGTGACGATGCCGTTGGGGACACCCCACACCGCATGCAAGGCGCTGCTGATCTGCAAGCCCAGGAAACCGATCGGGCCGATGGTGCCGGCGACCACCGCGATGATCGAGGTGGCGTCGGCCAGGGTGCCGATCGGGCCTTTGAGCGCGCGTTCGCCGAACAGCGGGTAGAGCAGGGTGCGCGGAGCCAGTGGCAAGCCTTTGTCGTAGTGCAGGTGCATCAGCACGATCGCCAGCAAGCTGCCGAGCACCGCCCAGGCCAGGAAACCCCAGTGCAGGAAGGACTGCGCCAGGGCTGCGGTGGCCGCCGCTTCGCTGTGCGGTTGCACGCCCGCGAACAGCGGTGGCGGGCTGGCAAAGTGCATCAGCGGCTCGGCCGCGGCCCAGAAGGCGCCGCCGCCGGCCAGCAGGGCGCACATGATCACGGCGATCCAGTTGAAGGTGCTGATGTCCGGGCGTTGGGTCACGCCGCCCAGGCGTACGCGCCCGCACTTGGAAAAGCCAATGGCCAGGCTGACCACGAAGGTCGCCAGCATCAAGACCTGCCAATACAGGCCAAAGGCCTTGGTCGACCAGGCGAACAACGTGTTGACCAGGGCCGAGACCACATCGATGTCGATCAGGGCCGCCAACAGAAATGCGCCAAGGAAACCGCCGCTGATCAGAAACAGCGGCCAGTCGATGTCCCGCGACAGCGGCAGGCGCAGGGTCTGGTCGTCAGCCGGCAGGGTGGTTGGGTTTTTCATTTAGCCTCCGGAACCTGTGATTGTTGTTTTTGTAAGGCTGTCCGTGCGAGGGGCTCAGGCCTGCGCCGTGGTGGCGGTTTCCAGCAGGCGCAACCAGTTCAGCCCCATGATCTTGCGCACGTCTTCCTCGGCAAAGCCACGGGCGCGCAGGCCCTGGGCGATGTTGGGGAAGTCGCGGCTGTCGCGGAACCATTGCAACGGCGCTGGCCAGTTGGCGTTGTCCTTGGAGCCTTCGCCGTAGTCTTTCTCCTTGCTCCAGCGGCCGTTGCGCATCCATTCGAGCACTGACAGCGGCTGTCCCTGGCACAGGTCGGTGCCGATGCCGATGTGCTCGACGCCCATCAGGTCGGCGGTACGCGCGACCATGTCGCAGAAGCTCTCCAGGGAGCACTCCGAAGCGCCCTTGAGGTGGAACGGGTAGGTGCTAAAGCCCAGCAGCCCGCCGGACTCGGCGATTGCGCACAGCACCGCGTCGGACTTGTTGCGCTTGGCGGCGTGGAAGCTCGACGGGTTGGCGTGGGAGATGATCACTGGCCGGGTCGACAGCTCGATGGCCTCCAGCGTGCTGCGTTCGGCGCTGTGGGACATGTCGATCAGCATGCCGACGCGGTTCATCTCGGCGATCACCTGGCGCCCGAAGCGGCTGATGCCGTTGTCTTCGCGCTCGTAGCAACCGCTGGCCAGCAAGCTCTGGTTGTTGTAGGTCAGCTGCATGACGAACACCCCGAGCTGGCGGAAGACTTCCACCAAGGCGATGTCGTCCTCGATCGGCGAGCAGTTCTGGAATCCGAAGAAGATCCCCACGCGGCCCTCTTCATGGGCCAGGCGAATGTCGCTGGCCGAGCGTACCGGGCGGATCAGTTCGGGCCAGGTCTCGAAGCGGCGGTTCCACTCGCCCAGGCGCGACAGGGTTTCGCGAGCGTTCTCGTGGTAGGCGATGGTGGCGTGCACCGCGCTCAGGCCACCGGCCTGCATTTGCTGGAATATCTCCGGGCCCCAGTTGGAGTACTGCAGGCCGTCGATCATCAAGAGGTCGTGCATGGCGCGTATTCCTTCAGGGCCGCAGATAGGTGGTCTTGACCACGGTGTAGAAGTCGCGGGCGTACTGGCCCTGTTCGCGCGGGCCGAAGCTCGACGCTTTGCGACCGCCGAACGGCACGTGGTAGTCGGTGCCGGCGGTGGGCAGGTTGACCATCACGCAGCCGGTCTGGGCGCGGCGCTTGAACTCACTGGCGTGGCGCAGGGACTGGGTGATGATGCCGGCGGTGAGGCCGTATTGGGTGTCGTTGAGCGTGGCTAGGGCCTCTTCGAAGTCGCGCACGCGGATTACGCAGGCGATGGGGCCAAAGACCTCTTCGCGGTTGATGCGCATGTCGTTGCGGCTGTCGATGAACAGCGCCGGGCGCATGTAATAGCCGTCGGTGTCCAGCTGCAGGCGTTCGCCGCCTTCGATCAAGGTGGCGCCTTCGGCCTGGGCCAGGTGCAGGTACTCCAGGTTCTGCTCCAGCTGGCGCGCATCGGCGACCGGGCCGATCTGCACCCCGGCTTGCAGGGCATGGCCGACCTTGAGCTGGCGCATGCGCAGGCGCAGGGCCTCGACAAAACGGTCGTGGATTGCCTCGCAGACGATCAAGCGCGAAGACGCCGTGCACTTCTGCCCGGTGCCGAAGAACGCCCCGTTGAGCGCGCATTCCACCGCCAGGTCCAGGTCGGCGTCGTCCATCACCACCAGAGCGTTCTTGCTGCCCATCTCCAGCTGGCAGCGCACCAGGTTGCCGGCGGTGGCAACGGCGACGCGGCGGCCGGTTTCCAGGGATCCAGTGAAGGTCAGGGCGTCGATGTCGGCCGAGTTGACCAGGGTTTCGCCGACGCTGGCGCCGCTGCCCATGACCAGGTTGAAGGTGCCGGCGGGCAGGCCTTGGCGACTGATGATCTCGGTCAAGGCCCAGGCGCTGGCCGGCACCAGATTGGCCGGTTTGAACACCACGGCATTGCCGAAGGCCAGGGCCGGGGCGATCTTCCAGGCCGCCGTGGCCATGGGGAAGTTCCACGGGGTGATGATGCCTACCACGCCCACTGGCTCGCGGTGCACTTCGATGTCGATCCCTGGACGCACGGAGGCGGCGGTCTCGCCCATCTGGCGCAGCACTTCGGCGGCGTAGTAGTGGAAGAACTGGCCGCTGCGGTTGACCTCGCCGATGCCTTCGGCCAGCGGCTTGCCTTCTTCACGCGAGAGCAGCTCGCCGAGTTCTTCCTTGCGGGCGATCAGCTCGTCGCCGATGGCCATCAGCACCTGCTGGCGGGCCTCAAGGCCCGAGGCGGCCCACAGGGGTTGTGCGGCGCGGGCAGCCTGGATCGCCTGGCGGGCCTGTTCGGCGCTGGCCTGGTGGTACTCGCCGATCAGGTCGCGAGTATCCGAGGGGCTGTGATTCGCCAGGGTGGCCTGGCCTTCGCA
Organism: Pseudomonas guariconensis; assembly: GCF_040822035.1. Taxonomy (NCBI): domain Bacteria; kingdom Pseudomonadati; phylum Pseudomonadota; class Gammaproteobacteria; order Pseudomonadales; family Pseudomonadaceae; genus Pseudomonas; species Pseudomonas guariconensis. The sequence goes on from NZ_CP162012.1 coordinate 2,006,333, forward strand.
CCACTGGCCATCGATGTAGTTCTTGTACGTCATGGATGAAAGCCTCCGTTTGCCTGGCTCTCATCTTGCGAGCAATATGCAGCAAATAAAAATTAATAAAAAAAATGCTTTGATAAGGATCGCTAACCATGCTGCCCGAACTGAAGATTGCCCAACTGCGCTATTTCGTGCTGGTCGCCGAACTCAAGAGCTTCCACGCCGCCGCACGCCAGGCGTTTCGCACCCAACCGGCCATTTCCCTGGCGGTGCGGGAGCTGGAGCAGAAACTGGGCCAGGCCCTGGTCGAGAAGGGCGGTGGCCGCGTGGAGCTCACGCCGTTCGGCGAGCATTGCCTGCCGCTGTTTCGCGGCTTGATCGAACACCACGACCGCATCGCCCGCGAGGCCACCTTGCTGGCCCGGCACGAGATTGGCCAGGTCAGCATCGCCACCGTGCCCTCGGTGGCCAGCCGTTTGCTGCCAGGGCCGTTGGCGCGTTTCGTGGCCGAGCACCCGAACGTGCAAGTCAGCATCCAGGACGGCACGGCCGAAAGTGTCCAGCAACTGTTGACCAAGGGGCAGGTGGACTTCGGGATCAGTAGCCTGTGGATGGAGGACGAGCAGATCGAGTTCATGCCGATCGCCCATGACCAGGTGGGCGTGGTGTGCCGGGCCGATCATCCACTGGTGCAAGTGGGCGGGGCCTTGCATTGGTCGCAGCTGCAGGGCCTGCCGATGATCGGCAACGGCACCTCGCGGCTACTGGAAGGCACGGATGCAGCGTGTTTGCTGGAGCACAGGCGGTTGTTCGTCTCCAACATGATTTCGTTGATCGCGATGTTGGAAGAAGGGGTAGGGATCAGTACCCTGCCGTACCTGGCGTTTCCGCTGGAAAACGAAAAACTCGCCTTCCTGCCCTTGGCCGCGCCCAAGGTGGAGCGCCAGATCGGCATGCTCACCCGCAAGGGGCGCAGCCTGTCACCGGCGGCGGGGGCGTTGATGGCGTTCTTGCAGGCGCAATGGCCGAGCGCCGAATGAAGGCCCACAGGTACCACGTCGCGCTTGGACCTGTGGGGCAAAGCCTACGATGGGCTGCAACACCGCCACACCTTCAGCGTGAGGTCTCGACGCGCAGCACCTCGGTGTAGATGGCATCGACCGTCTGGCCGACCTTGAGGTTCTTCATGCGCGCTTGTAGATCAGGGTTCTCGACCTTGACCACCTGCACCTTGCCTTCCGGCGGCAGCAGGGTCACTTCATGGTTCTTCAGGTCGATCTTGCTGATCTTGGAAGTGACCTTGACCTGGCGGAACGCCTCGCCGCCGGGGTTGGGGTTGTCCTTGGTGGCGCGGATGGTGCCGGACTCCTCGCTCATCTTCGGCGCACCACCGACCTCGGTATTGAGTTCGTAGGCGACCGCCCGGGTCACGTAGATGTCCACGTTGTCCCCCACCTTGAGGTTGGGCAAGGCCTTGGCTTTCTCGGTGAGCTGGAAGGTCACAGGTTTCTGGTTGGGGCCTTCGACGGTGACCTGGTAGTTCGGCGCATCCACCGCCAGTACATGGGTGGAGACGTGGCTTTCCAGGGCTTCACTGCCCAGCGGCAGCGGGGCCGCAACGACGGTGAAACTGGCGGCGCAGGTCAGCGAAGCAAGGGCGAGGGAGCGGGTGAGTTTCATCGGGCTTCTTTCCATGTCGTCGATTCCGGTTAGGCGTGCGCTGCGCACGCGCCTAGCAAGCATAGCCAGACTCTGGCGATATGCCTGTAACCAGGATGGCCCGTGACGAAGCCGGTGCTGCGGTCTGCAGGGGGCGCAAACTGCCCTTTGCGGAAGCGAATTTACCCGCCAATGCGACAGTGGTTTCATCAACGGCATTCGCCGGTAAACCTGCCCCACGGGGACTGCACAGCCTGACGGTGAATTTTTTTACGTTCCGCTGTATCTGATGCCATAGAACGTGCATCCGCGACAGGGAGCGACCATGAAATCACGGAAAAAGACCGTCAAGCCGATCGGCTTGCAGGACATCACCATCGTCGACGACGCCAAGATGCGCAAGGCGATCACCGCCGCGGCGCTGGGCAATGCCATGGAGTGGTTCGACTTCGGTGTCTATGGGTTCGTTGCCTATGCACTGGGCAAGGTGTTCTTTCCTAACGCAAGCCCCGGGGTGCAGATGATCGCGGCACTGGCCACGTTCTCGGTGCCATTCCTGATCCGCCCGCTGGGTGGGCTGTTCTTCGGCGCGTTGGGTGACCGCTATGGGCGTCAGAAGGTGTTGGCGGCGACCATCGTGATCATGTCCTTGAGTACGTTCGCCATCGGGCTGATCCCGTCCTATGCCTCGATCGGCATCTGGGCGCCGATCCTGTTGCTGCTGGCCAAGATGGCCCAAGGGTTCTCGGTGGGCGGCGAATACACCGGGGCGTCGATTTTCGTGGCCGAATACGCACCGGACCGCAAGCGGGGCTTTCTCGGCAGTTGGCTGGACTTCGGTTCGATCGCAGGGTTCGTGCTGGGCGCGGGCCTGGTGGTGCTCATCTCCACTGCACTGGGCGAGGCGGCGTTTCTGGAGTGGGGCTGGCGCTTGCCGTTCTTCCTGGCCTTGCCGCTGGGCCTGATCGGCCTCTACCTGCGCCACGCCCTCGAAGAGACGCCAGCTTTCCAGCAGCATGTCGACAAGCTGGAGCAGGGCGATCGCGAGGGCCTGGCTTCAGGCCCGAAGGTGTCGTTCAAGGAGGTCGCCACCCAGCACTGGCGCAGCCTGGTGACCTGCGTGGGTGTGGTCATCGCCACCAACGTCACCTACTACATGCTGCTCACCTACATGCCCAGCTACCTGTCCCATAACCTGCACTACAGCGAAGACCATGGGGTGCTGATCATCATCGCGATCATGGTCGGCATGTTGTTCGTGCAGCCGATCATTGGCCTGTTGAGCGACAAGGTCGGCCGCCGGCCCTTCATCATCGGTGGCAGCGTGGGGCTGTTGGTGCTTGCCATTCCGGCGTTCATGCTGATCAACAGCGGCGTGCTCGGGGTGATCTTCGCCGGTTTGCTGATCCTGGCCGTGCTGCTCAATTTCTTCATCGGGGTGATGGCTTCTACCTTGCCGGCGATGTTCCCCACCCATATCCGCTACAGCGCTTTGGCCAGCGCCTTCAACATTTCGGTGCTGATCGCCGGGCTGACCCCAACCATCGCCGCCTGGCTGGTGGAGAGCACCGAAAACCTGTACATGCCGGCCTACTACCTGATGGTGATCGCATTGGTGGGATTGGCCACGGGCGTGTCGATGAAGGAGACGGCCAACAAGCCCCTGCACGGCGCTGCCCCCGCTGCCTCGGACATCGAAGAAGCGCGCGAGCTGCTGCAGGAACACCACGACACGCTGGAGCAGAAGATCGAAGACATCGACGCGAAGATTGCCGAGCTTCAAGCCCAGCGCGCACGTTTGGCGCAACAGCATCCTCATATCGACTGACGGCGCGAAGCGGAGTCTGAATGTTCATTGCAAGTGCAAACTATTTAAGTCGGGTGATTAATTTGACGCCATAAAATAATTGGCAAATACCCGAGGTAGAGCGCTTGCAAAGTCATTTGTTGGCACCTTTACTTGTTACTGGATATAAGGGGCGCTGTTTCAATGAAGCGTGGCTTTCATATCAATGAGTTAAAGGGTGCATTGACGTTTCGCGTTGATATTCCGGCCTATTTGTCAGGTTCATAAAGGGTGGCTACATCCTTTATGGGTTTGCCGTTCCTGACGGGTCCCGCTCAGTGGGGAGGACTGTTCATGGAAAGTGAGGTGTCGGCGTTCAGTCAATTGGATTCCCATCATCGTCGGCACTGGACATTGGCCGCGTATAAATACATCGCGCGAAAACGGCTGGCTCGTCATGTCGATATCAGCCTGAAAAGCATCGCGGAAAAAAGCTGGGACATCGCCCCAGGTTGCCTGTCGTTCTCTCCGCCAGCCATTGCGCTGCCCGGCCAGCTGGAGCGCGTCACCGGCTGGGAGGAAAAACGCTTCTATCCATATGAGCACCCGGCCCGCACCATGGCAGGGTTGGGCGAAGTGGTGCAGGGCCCGACCCGGGGCTATCTGCTCAAGGACGTCTGGTTGATCGACGGAGTGCTGTACAAGGGGCGGGCCAGTTTCTGGCTTTCCCAACGGCCCAGGGCATTCCCGCCTGTGGTCGTGGAGCATGAGATCGACCGCGGGGCGATCTACTGTTCGGTCAACGGCAATACCTGGTTCGGCAACTGGATGGTCGAAGACTGCGTGACCTATCCCCTGGCCGCCGAGGAAGGTGTGCCGGTCACTGTCGGGCCGTCGGTGCGGTTTCCCATCTACACCCAGGCGCCGCCCTACGAAGACTGGCTCGGCATGAAGCCAAGGCGCCTGAGTGGCGCCTACTTCCATGAACTGGTGCTGTTCGATGACTTCTGTAACAACCGCAACAAGTATCTGCGTTTTCGCGCCATGGGCGACAAGCTGCTGTCGCGGGTGAACTATCAGGCTCACCCCGGCGTGTTCTTGCTGCGCGGTGGCGACGGCGACCTGCGCTTGCTGCGCAACGAACTGGAGTTGGCCGAGCACCTGCGTCGAACCCGTGGTTTTCACGTGGTCGATCCGCTGAAAAGCGACGTGCCGTCCATCGTTGCGGCCTGCGCCGGGGCGCAGGTGGTGATCGGTGTCGAGGGCAGCCAGCTGGTGCATGGGGTCAATGTCCTGCAACCGGGCGGTGCTTTGCTCGCCCTGCAACCGCCCAATCGCTTCGTCAGCTACTACAAGTACCACACCGACCGAGACAACCAGCACTTCGCTTATGTGGTCGGTACCCCCGATGGCGACGGTTTCAGGATCGACATCGAGGAAGTGGAGCGCACGTTGGATTTGATTCCACCGCCGTGAGCCGTGACCCAGAGCACGTTCAGGATGTGGCCCGGGCCAGGAGAAGGTTTGCCGTCTTCACCATTTGAATCCACTCCTGCTCGGTCACCAACCTCTTCTGCCGGAGCAACTGGGCCTCCAGGATGGCCTCGTCGTACTCGGATTCGGTGAACCCCTTCAAGTGCACGTGCCTTGACGACCACAAGGCAAATTCCGGTGATTGAATGTCGTTCATCGTCGCAAACCCTTCCGTGGTCAGATCTTGAAGTTCGCCACCAAGCCGTTGAGTTCGATTGCAAGTTGGGACAACGCCTGGCTGGCCGCGCTGGTCTGGTTTGCGCCCGCGGAGGTCTGCATCGACAGGTCACGGATATTGACCAGGTTGCGATCGACTTCCCGGGCGACCTGAGCCTGCTGTTCGGAGGCGCTGGCGATCACCAGGTTGCGGTCGTTGATGGTGGACATGGACTGGGAGATAACCGTCAGGGCGTGGCCCGCCGCCTGGGCGATTTCCAGCGTACTGTTGGCGCGGCTTTCACTTGCGCGCATGGCATCGACCGCATGCGCAGTGCCGGAGCGGATGCCGCTGATCATCTGTTCGATCTCGCCGGTGGACTGCTGGGTGCGATGGGCGAGGGCGCGTACTTCGTCGGCTACCACCGCGAAGCCACGCCCGGCTTCGCCTGCCCGCGCCGCCTCGATCGCGGCGTTCAAGGCCAGTAGATTGGTCTGCTCGGCGATCTCACCGATCACCTCGAGCACGCGGTTGATCTCGTTGGCGCGGTGCGCCAGCTCGGCGATCTGCCCAGAGGTCGTGCTGACATCGCCCACCAGTTGCTGGAGCGAACCCAGTGCCTGTTCGACTTTCTCGCGGCCCTGGCGCGTGGTGCTGTCGGCGTCCTCGGAGGCCTGAGCAGTATTGACTGCATTGCTGGCCACTTCCTCGACGGCTGCGGTCATTTCGTTGACAGCGGTTGCGGCCTGTTCGATCTCCGCGCTCTGCTGGTGCAATCCACGGTTGGTATCTTCGGTCACCGCGTGCAGCTCTTCGGCCGCGGAGGCGAGCTGGTCGGAGGATTGAGCGATGTGCTGCAAGGTCTGGCGCAGGCTGTCCTGCATGTGCTTGAGCGATGCCAGCAATTGGCCCGGCTCGTCGCGCTCCTTGATACGGAGCTCTTGGGTCAGGTCGTTGCCGGCAATCCGCTGGGCGACCGCAATGGCATCCGCCAGCGGGCGCACGATGCTACGGGTCAGCAAGAACGAGCAGAGCAGCATCACGAGCAGGATGACCACCAAGGCTACGACGATGGCGAAGAACGCCTCGTAGTAAGCCTTTTCGCTGGCTTCGGCTGCGCGGTCGGCGCTGTCGGAGTTGAAGATTCGCAGGGCATTGAGGGCGGCCATCATGCTGTCGGCCTGAGGGGACAGCTCATGCTTGATGGTGTTCATGGTCGCCGCCTTGTCGCCCTGGGCTGCGAGGACCTTGTCCAGTATCGTCAGGTAGTTTGCGTATTCGCGGCTGAAGGCGGTGAAGAGGGCACGGTCTTCTTCGCTGTGGAGGGTTTTCTCGTATTCGGCCAACGCGCTGGAAACATCGCCCTTGAGCGATTCGATCCTGCGCACGTCTTCAACGTCTTGCTCGATGAAATTGCGCAGGGCCAGCGAACGTATCCGCCCCAGATGGTTGCTGATATCGCCGGTGGCCATCACACCGGGCAGCCAGTGCTGGCGGACTTGTTCGGCCGAGGCGTTCATGGATCGGGTTTGCAGGATGGCAGTCACGCCGATCGCCAGCGTCAACAAGGCGATGAGCGAGAAAATAAGCGCGCAGCGGCTTCCGATGGCGAGGGATCGTAAATTCATGGGGAGAGGCTCCACGGTCAAGAGGACGTCGCACTTCGAGCACGGTGTACCGTGGATTATCAAGCCATTGGGTGGGCGTGGCTTTTGCCCGGAGGGCCGCGTCTTTCGCTGGCGGGAAATTTTTGTTGGCGCAGACGCGCTCGCGAAGTATCCGCAGTTGAAGCGCGCAAAAGTGGCATGCGATAAAACGGCTGTACAGGCCTGCGTGATGGTGCGGGCCGGCTCTGTAATCGGCCGGTAGAGGAGGGAGTTTCATCGAGACGCTAAATCTTGCGCCAGACGTTCTCCAAGGGCAGCGTATCCTGGTCGTCGATGATGTCGACAATGAGCGGATGCTGCTCGCCGACTACCTGCAGCAGCAAGGTTGCCGCGTGTATCTGGCACGCAACGGCCAGGATGCATTCAAGAAGGTTCAGCTGATCAATCCGGACATCGTGTTGATGGATGTGCTGATGCCGGTTTGCGATGGCCTGACCTGTTGTCGAATGATGCAGGCCTCGGCATTGACCCGGCAGATCCCCGTGATCTTCCTGACAGGCGCGGGCATGCCTGACCAGCGGGTGCAAGGCCTGCTGTGCGGCGCGGTCGACTACATCGTCAAACCCTTCAGGCTGGAAGAGATCCGTCTGCGGCTGGTGATTCATCTTCGACGCAAACTGGACAACGCTTCGGTGAATGAGCATCAGGCCGCACCAGTGCGCAACCTCGACAACATACTGTTCCAGACCGCGCGCAACGTGTTGGTGAATGCGTTGAGCACGACCCCTGACCTGCACGAGCTGGCCGCGCAGGTGGGCACCAACAGCAAACGCCTGAACGAAGCCTTCCGCCAGTGCGCCGGGGTGACGGTGTTCGAATTCCTGCGAGAGGAACGCATGAAGGAGGCGTGCCGCCTGCTGTCCAACACCGGCCTTGCCTCCCAGGCGATCGCCCTGGAGGTGGGATTCACCAGCGGCGCCAGCTTCTCGACGGCGTTTCGCGACCGTTACGGGCTCTCGCCCAATCAGTTTCGCCAGTCGCGCGGCAACTTGGAGTCGGGCGATGTCGACTGACGCTCGTAGCGCATGCACGGTCTTTTTCGGGGCCTTGCTGTTGTTGCTGGCCTTCGGCTCGGTGGCGGTGTTCGATCAGCGCAGTTTCCACGCCCCGTTCCAAGCGCTCACTGGTAGTGCCCAAGTCTTCGAAGAGCCCCCCGGACAGGCCCTCGAAGCGCAGCAGGCCCTGCAACAGGCACGCTGGCGTCCAGCCAGCAAAGCGCTTCTGAGCGCGCCGCGTCGTCATTCCGCGCTCTGGCTGAGGCTCAAGGTCCAGGCACCGGACTTGCCGGTCACCGAGCGCTGGCTGGAAGTTGCGCCCTGGCGAGTCGGAGACATCGATCTCTACCAACTCGATGCCCGTACCGGCGAAGTGATCGACCATCAGCGCACCGGCCCTTCGCTGCCCATCGAGGCGCGGACGATTCACAGTCAGCGGAATCTGCTGCCCATCACTTTCGTCGGCGCAACGCCGAGCGATCTGTTGATTCGGGTGCAAAGCGAACACAGGCCCACGCTGTCACTCAGGTTATGGGAGGCGGACGCCGTGCAGGCCCAGGACCGCCTCGAGCAGTTGCAGCATGCCGTGCTGTTCGGGTGTGTGCTGGCGCTGGTGGCGATCCTGCTACTGCGGCTGAAGCTGGCCTTCATGACACTTGCCCTGTGGCTGCTGGCAACCTTCGCCATGCAGGCCGAACAGGAAGGCTACCTGACTTTTCAGCTGTTCGATGGATTGCAATCCATGGGGCTGGCCCTGCGCACGACGTTCTGGCAGATCGCGCTGTTCAGCTTCCTGACCTCGGCGCTGCTATTGCTCGACCTTCGCCAGCGCCGGGCGTGGCGGTACTTCTATTGGCCGAGCGTGGTGCTCATAGGGGCGTTGGTCCTGAGCCAGGCATTGTGGGACAACAATACGCTGCGCACGCTCAGCGCCTACCTGAGCCTGACCGTGCTGCTGGCATGGCCTTTCTCGTTATCGCGCGTCGCCTTGCGCGGCAACCCCTATCGCCAGGTGCTGTTGGTGCTGTTCCTGTTCAGCTGGCTGGAAAGCCTGTGGTTCACCTTCAACTACACCTTTGCCATCAACTATGACGGGCTGTTCAACATCTCGGCCATGCTCATCCGGTTGGGCATCATTATCGGCATCATTGGCTTGTTCGCCCTCGAGCAGCAGGTCAGGCGCAAGCAGATCGAGCAGGAGCTGCTCGAGAGCGAACGCCAGCAAAAGCACCGCTTGGAAAAGGCCGTGACCCAGCGTACACGGGCGCTTCAGGCCGCCGTGGTCGAAGCCAACAACGCCAGCCAGGCAAAAATCGAATTTCTCGGTCGGGTCAGCCATGATCTGCGCTCGCCGCTGACCTCGATCATCGGCTACGCGCAACTGTTGCAAGCCGAAGGGGGCGCGATCACACGAAAGGCGGGGGTGATCTTCAAGAGCGCCAACCACATGCTGGCGCTGGTCAGCGACCTGATCGATTACGCCAAAGGCACCTCGGGACAAACCTTGCTCGTGGCGCCGGTGTACTTTCATGGTGTGCTGGACTCGGTGGTCATGGAGGCGCAAGTCCTGGCCCTGCGACGCAACAACAAATTCTCGTTCGACCTGTCCGGGGCTGTGCCGCCCGTTGTGGAAGTCGATGCCAAGCGCCTGCGCCAGGTGTTGATCAATCTGCTGGACAACGCCGCCAAGTTCACCCGAGACGGCATGATCGGCCTGAAGGTGCGTGCGACGGATACACCGGGCAAGGCGAGCTGCGTGGACCTGCATTTCTGCGTGCACGACACCGGCCTTGGCATCGCCAAAGAAGACTTGCCGAACCTGTTTGCGCCTTTCTTTCGCAGCCACGCCCACGAAGTGGAGGGCAGTGGACTGGGCTTGGCCATCGTCGATCACTGGTTGGGGCTGATGGGCGCGAACGTTGAGGTCGACAGCGCCGTTGGAGAAGGGACGCGCATCGGGTTTTGCCTGACGGTCAATGTCGCTTGCGAGAGCCAGATCACCGAGCCGCAATGGCTGGATTTCTCGATTGCCGTACCGCCGGTCCTGGGGGAGGGGCGCACGGTGTGGGTGGTCGAAGACAACGACGACATCCGCAATTTGTTGGTAGATGAACTGCTCACTTGCGGGTTCGCTGTCCAGGCGGCGGTGGATGGCGAGGATTGCCTGGCACGGCTCGCCGCGACCGTTTCCCAGCCGCCAGCGTTGGTCCTGACCGATTACCTGATGCCCAAGCTCAACGGCGCGCAGTTGCTGCGAGCATTGCGCGAGCGTTGGCCCGCGCTGCCTGTGGTGTTGATTTCGGCGACCCAGCACAGCCAGCATCTGCCCAGCCCACCGCACCCCGCCTTCGACGCTGCGCTGATAAAGCCGGTCAATCTGGCGACATTGCGCCAGACGCTGGCGCAGCTACTGGGGCTGGGTTATCGCATAGAAGGCAGGGAGGATGTGCCGTGCGACCGGGTGCTGCTGATCCACCAATTGAGCAGCCTGGAGGCGCATCGTTTGCGGGAGTTACGTGTGTTGCTCGAGGCGGGGGCGGTCACGGACCTGTTCGAATGGGTGCAAGGTCTTCCGCAGGAGCTCGAGATGCTGGCGGCCCATATGTGTGCATTGGCCGAAGCCTGTGATCTGGATGCCGTGAGCGCGCTTCTCGAAGCCGTGCCCGCGACAAAACCGTGAGGTCATGCAGGTTTCACGGGTAAACCGGACACCGAACCGATTCACCCGCGAAGCGGGCGCCACGCAGAAGGGCAGCGCCGACAAGGATCATTTCTTCAGGGCCTGGTACGACTTGACCATGTCCTGCGCCCAACCGTCGAGCACGGCCTTGGCATCTTTGGCCTGCATGACTTGCGATGAGTTCTCCAGCTCTGTGCCGGCGCCTTTGCGCACCACCTCGGCCACTACCTGGTTGTTGCTGCCATCGATGAAGGCCGCCTCGGTGGCGATGCTGGTGTCCTGGTCGCGAATGCCGGTGGCGGTGCTGATACCCGCGGCGATCAGGGCGATCGGGATCACTTCATACGGGCGCAGGCTCTTGGTGGAGGCGCTGACCGCAGTGATCGCCGGGCGCACGACCAACACGCCTGGGCCTGGGCTGGTGGCCAGCGGCAGGACCTTGGAGAAGTGTGATTTCAAGGTCTGGTCGTAGTACTGGGTGATGCCTTGAAGCGTGGACTGCGGAACCTTCTCGGTCGGCTGCGGCCGCGGATAGAGCTGGCTGGGCTCGATGTAGACGCTGCGGAAGGCGTTGACGTCGACGCCAGGCTTGATCCAGCGCATCACCGGCGCACCGGAGGGGGACTTTTCTTCCTTGAGGATGCTGTAGTCCTTCAGAAAGCCGGAATACTGATCGGACTCCACGTATTTGCTCGCGCAACCGGAGAGCAGTAGCGAGGACAGGCACAAGGTTGTAGCGAACGACTTCAAGTTCATTCAGGTTCTCCTTGGGACATTGGCAGTGCGCGGTGGCCTTGGTTTCGAGTTCGTGTGACGGTGTCGTGGAAACGCCAGGTCGCGCGCCCTCCAATGATATGTAGCGCACAGTTGCCGAAGTTGCCGGACAAAGTGTTGTCCGACAGTGCATTTGTCGGGTCGATGTCCTGTTGCTGAGTCAGATCAAGGTGTCGCTCATGCTAGAATCCGCCGCTTCGAATCAGGAGGTAGACGCGTGCGCAAACTGGCAGTGGTAATGGCAGTGCTGGCCCTGGCGGGCTGTGAGAACGAGGTCGAGGGTGTCCACAAACAGGTGGCCGAACACCTGCACAACCCCAAGACGGCCAAGTTCGCCAACGTGCGGATCGACACCCAGGGCTCGATCTGCGGCCAGGTGCGCGGCAAGGACGACGCCGGGCAGTACGAGGCGTACCGCAGTTATGTGGCGATCAAGCACGATGGCCAGTATGAAATCCTCGTCGATGACACCGGCAACAACCTGCGCATCCGTGAGGTCTGCGGCGGTGCCGAGCTGCAACGCCGCGCCGATGCCCTGGCTGACCAGCCGGCCCCGGAAGGCTGGGATGTGGAAGTGATCCAAGGGGCCAACATGGGCGCCTTGACCGACATGACTGCCCGCCTGATCGAAAAGGGCATCCCGTCCTCGGTCGAGTATCGCAATGGCAAGCCGGTGGTGTTGATGGGGCCATTCCCCACCAAGGCCGAGGCCGAGGCACGCAAGGCCGATGTCATGGCGCGCCTGGGCACGGACTCGATCGTCATCCAGCACGGCGCACAGCGCTAAGGCACGGGCCGCACAGCGGCTCCAGGGCGTCAAAAATGCATGTCCGGGGCGTGTGCGGCTATGCTTGCAGGGAAGCAGGTGGTTGAGGGGGAAAGGCCTCATGTCTACGCTGGAACGGGCCATTGCCGTCGCTGCCAGGGCGCATGAAGGGCAATACGACAAGGGTGGGGCGGCCTACATTCTCCACCCGTTGCGGGTGATGATGCGGGTTTCGACGCCCGAGCAGCGGATCGTCGCGGTGCTCCACGACGTGTTGGAGGACACCCCGCTGACCCTGTCGGACCTCGCGCGCGAAGGCTTCCCCCTGAAGATCCTCGCCGCCGTGCTGGCGTTGAGCCGGCGTGAAGGCGAGAGCTACGAAGCGTTCGTGGTGCGCCTTGGCGGCGACCCGCTGGCGCGGCAGGTCAAGCTGGCGGACCTGGCCGACAACAGTGACCTGTCGCGTATCCCATGCCCGGGCCCGGCGGACCTGGCCCGGCTTTGCCGCTACCAGCAGGCCAGCGCCTACCTGCAGACCCTCAACTGATCAGCCACAGGCCTGCATGTTCACCGGCCCGACGAAGTCGTTGCCATGGCCCATCACGCACGCCACCTGTTGGTTGCGCTGCAACTCCCAGGTCTGCGGTGGATAGGTCTTGTTCCAGGCCTCGAACAACTGCCGGTCTTGCTTGGACAGGCGCAGGTTGTACTGTTTGCTCATATAGAAGTAGGTGCGCGCGATCATCCCGCGGATCGACGGGCGCGGCATCACTTTCTTGGCCTTGAAGTCCACCTGAGTCAGGCAGCTGCCGTACTGGCCCTGTTGCTGCGGCAGCCAGCCGAAGCTGTAGTTGCTGCGGTCGCCATTGACCTCGCCGATGCTCGGTACCAAGTTGTGCAGGTCGGCTTCGGCGCGTTTGTACACCTCATCGTGGCGCGAGCAGTTCTTGCGTCCACCATTCTGCCAGCATTGGCGCTGATGGCCGATCTGCCAGGCAGGCACGATGTGTTCCCATTCGATGCGCGAAGCGCGTTGGGCATTCTTGCGCGGGGTGTAGCCGCAAGAGGCCAGGTCCACTTTGTTGCCTTTGTACTTGCAACCACAGTAGAACTCGGTGGATTGCGGTGCATACAGGCGCCAGGCGACCTTCTTGGCTTCCTGGAAGGTACGTGGGGCGTCGGCGTGGGCAGTGACAGCGGTGAACAGCAGGCACAGGCCTGCGAAAAGCGAAACTCTCATGCGCGGTCAGTCTTCCTTGGGCACAGTCCAGAAGATCTGCACGCCGCCGTCATCGCGGTGGGCGAGGGTGACGTTGTCGTTTTCGGCGATTTCCTCGAGCAGGGTTTCCCAGTCGTCGGGCGACTCGTGCTCCAGGCGGAAGATCAAGGCCGCGCGGCTGCGCTGGGCGATGGGGCTGTTGATGATCTTCTGGATGCGCAGACCCAGTTGTTCGTAGGTGCTAGGGGATGCTGCAGAGGTACTGGCCACGGGGCTTTTCCTTGTTTTGCTGTATGTGCATACAGTATTTCACTGTAAGGCATTTCGCAACAGCGTGTAAGTCGAAAGCGTCTATGACCGCAGGGATGGAATTGGTTCACTCACGGGTGAATGCAGTTGCGGGTAAGCCCGCTCCTCCCACGTCCGCTCTGGACCCTGTGGGAGCGGGTTTACCCGCGAAGGGGCCGGCTCATACAACGCGCCGGCCCGACGTCATGGCAACGAATCAATACTCCCAGAAGATCCGCTGCAGCTCCTTGCTGTCCTGGGTCTTGGTCATCGCCACCATCGCCAGGATCCGCGCCTTCTGCGGATTCAGGTCATGGGCCACGACCCAGTCGTTCTTGTCGTCAGGCTGTTCGGCGTTGCGCAGCACGAAACCACCCTGATTGACGTGGGACGAACGAATGATCTGAACACCGTTCTTGCGCAGCTCTTGCAGGGCTGGCACCACCCGCGACGATACCGAGCCATTGCCAGTGCCGGCGTGGATCAGAGCCTTGGCGCCATTTTGCGCCAGCGCCTTGTAAGCGGTGTCGGTCACGTTGCCGTAGCCATAGGCGATGTCCACCTGGGGCAGGGCGCTGATTTGCTTGATGTCGAACTCCGAGTTGACGGTATGGCGCTTGGCCGGCAGGCGGAACCAGTAGGACTTGCCTTCGACCACCATGCCCATCGGGCCCCATGCGCTCTTGAACGCTTCGGTCTTGATGTTGACCGACTTGCTCACGTCACGGCCGGACTGGATCTCATCATTCATGGTCACCAGCACCCCTTTACCGCGGGACTGCTTGTCGCTGGCTACTGCTACGGCGTTGTACAGGTTGAGCATGCCATCGGCGGACATGGCAGTGCCCGGGCGCATGGAGCCGACGACCACGATTGGCTTGTCGGTCTTCTCCACCAGGTTGAGGAAGTAGGCGGTTTCTTCGAGGGTATCGGTGCCGTGGGTGATGACGATGCCGTCGACGTCCTTGCTGTCGGCCAGCTCCGCGACGCGTTTGCCAAGCTTGAGCAGGTCGTCGTTGCTGATGCTCTCGGAGGCGATCTGCATCACCTGCTCGCCGCGCACGTTGGCCAAGGTGGCCAGCTCCGGTACGCCGGCGATGAGTTTGTCGACACCGAGCTTGGCGGCCTGGTAGGTGGCGCTGTTGGCGGCGCTGGCACCGGCGCCGGCAATGGTGCCGCCGGTGGCGAGGATGACCACGTTGGCCAGTTTCTGCTGTTGCTCGGCTTCCTTGGCGCTAAGGCCGGTCGGCAGGATCAGCAACAGGGCGAGGGCGCTTGGGGCGAAGGTTTTCACTGCAGCATTCATGTTTTTATTTTCTCTCTTCCAAATGAGACGGTTGGCTGTGTCGCGCCCTAGAGCAGGCAGGTTTCGTACCAGCGGGGGCCGTGGCCCCAGCAAGGGCTGGATGAAGCCGTGATCAGGGCGCGTTACGACAAACCTGTGAGACTGGTTCGGGCTGCATGACAGCCTGTTCCGTTCGGTATCCCGAATGAGAGTAGGAAAAGGTGTTCGGTTTTTCGGAAATTTTCCGGATAATCCCGACGTACGCGGCCTGGGCAAAACCGCGTGAGGGATTTGACAAAAGCAGGTCTTGTTTCCATAGTTAGGCAACGCAAACGTTTGCGATCCGATAAAAAACACAAGATTCGGAGTCAAATTCATGAAATTGCCATTCCCTGGCCGCTTGCTGGCCCTGGCTGTCTTCTCCACGCTTGCCCTCTCACTCCCCGTGTCCGCCGCCCAGGCCCAGGACAAACCCAAGGTCGCCCTGGTCATGAAATCCCTGGCCAACGAGTTCTTCCTGACCATGGAAGACGGCGCCAAGACCTACCAGAAAACCCACGCTGATGATTTCGACTTGGTGGCCAACGGCATCAAGGACGAATCCGATACTGGCAACCAGATCCGCATCGTCGAGCAGATGATCGTCTCCGGCGTCAACGCCCTGGTCATCGCTCCGGCCGACTCCAAAGCCCTGGTGCCGGTGATCAAGAAGGCCATGGACGCGGGCATCACTGTGGTCAACATCGACAACCGCCTCGACCCCGACGTGCTCAAGAGCAAAGGCCTGAGCGTGCCCTTCGTCGGCCCCGACAACCGCAAGGGCGCTCGCCTGGTCGGCGACTACCTGGCCCAGCAGAAGCTCAAGGCCGGGGACCAGGTCGGTATCATCGAAGGCGTGCCGACCACCACCAACGCCCAGCAGCGCACCGCAGGCTTCAAGGACGCCATGGAAGCTGCGCAGATGAACGTGGTCTCGGTGCAGTCGGGCAACTGGGAGATCGACAAGGGCAACGCCGTCGCCGCCGCCATGCTCAACGAATACCCCGATCTCAAGGCATTGCTGGCCGGCAACGACAGCATGGCCCTGGGCGCTGTGTCGGCGGTGCGGGCGGCAGGCAAGACTGGCCAGGTGCAAGTGGTTGGGTACGACAACATCCGCGCCATCAAGCCCATGCTCAAGGACGGCCGTGTGCTTGCCACCCTCGAGCAGCATGGCGCCGACCAGGCAGTGTTCGGCATCCAGGCGGCCTTGCAGATGCTCAAGGGCGAAAAGCCTGCGGTGGATGCCGACAACGTCATCCAGACCCCGGTCGAACTGGTTACCGAATGAAGATGCGGCATCGCGGCGCCGGTTTCGCCGGTAGGACCGCACCCACAGGTACAGCAGGGTTTTCCAGGCCTGCGCAAGGTCTGTGGGCACCGGCTCATCCGCGAGGAGGCCAGCACAGCCAATACAAGACCGCTGCGTTCCCTGGGGCGGGGTGTCTGCCATGAAAGAAGCGAATGAGGTCACCCTTGCCGTCAGCGGCCTGGGCAAGACTTACACCCAGCCGGTGCTCGGCGATGTGACGCTGGAGCTGCGCGCCGGCGAAGTGCTGGCGCTCACCGGCGAGAACGGCGCGGGCAAGAGCACGCTGTCCAAGCTGATCAGCGGCCTGGAAACGCCCACCACAGGGCAGATGCGTTATCGCGGCGAGCCCTACGCGCCCGGCAGTCGCAGCGCGGCCGAGCGCCTGGGCGTGCGCATGGTGATGCAGGAGCTCAACCTGCTGCCCACCCTGACCGTGGCCGAGAACCTGTTCCTCGACAACCTGCCCAGCCGCGCCGGTTGGATCAGTCAGAAACGCCTGCGCCAACTGGCTACCGCCGCCATGGCCCAGGTCGGCCTGGATGCCATCGACCCGGACACCCCGGTCGGCGAGTTGGGCATCGGCCATCAGCAGATGGTGGAGATCGCCCGCAACCTCATTGGCGATTGCCATGTGCTGATCTTCGACGAGCCCACGGCGATGCTCACCGCTCGCGAAGTGGAGCTGCTGTTCACTCAGATCGAACGCCTACGCCAGCGCGGCGTGGCCATCGTCTATATCTCCCATCGCCTGGAAGAGCTGCAGCGCGTGGCCCAGCGCATCGCCGTGCTGCGCGATGGCAAGTTGGTGTGCGTCGAGCCGATCCAGCGCTACAGCAGCGCCGAGCTGGTCAACCTCATGGTCGGTCGCGAGCTGGGCGAGCATATCGACCTCGGTCGTCGCGAGATCGGCCAGACGCTGCTCAAGGTCACCAAGCTCAGCCGTGGTGACAAGGTGCGCGAGGTGTCGTTCGAGGTCAGGGCAGGGGAGATCTTCGGTATTTCCGGCCTGATCGGCGCCGGACGCACCGAGCTGTTGCGCCTGATCTACGGCGCCGACCGCGCCGACAGCGGGCAGATCGAACTTGGCCAGCCCTTGCAGCCGGTCACCCTCGATTCGCCCAAGGCGGCGGTGCGCGCGGGCATCGCGTTGATCACCGAGGACCGCAAGGGCGAAGGCCTGCTGCTCACTCAATCGATCAGCGCCAATATTGCCCTGGGCAACCTGGGGGCGGTGTCCCGCGCGGGCATACTCGACGCCGAAGCCGAGCGCGCCCAGGCGCTGCGCCAGATCAATGCCATGCGCATCCGCAGCGCCAGCCCGGCCCAGGCCGTGGGCGAGCTCTCCGGCGGCAACCAGCAGAAAGTGGTGATCGGCCGTTGGCTGGAGCGCAATTGCCAGGTGCTGTTGTTCGACGAGCCGACCCGGGGCATCGATGTCGGCGCCAAGTTCGACATCTATGGCCTGCTGGCCGAGCTGGCGCGCCAGGGCAAGGCCTTGGTGGTGGTGTCCAGCGACCTGCGCGAGTTGATGCTGATCTGCGATCGCATCGCTGTGCTCTCGGCGGGCCGGCTGATCGACACCTTCGACCGCGAGCGCTGGAGCCAGGATCAACTGCTCGCCGCCGCCTTCGCCGGCTATCAGAAACGTGACGCACTGCTGCATGAAGCAGCTCCCAGGATGGACCCATGAAGACCACACCCCTCGACACCCCGGGCCGCGCCCCCGCGCGCCGCAGCGCCAATTACTTCGGCCTGGGTACTTACCTGGGCCTGGCTGGCGCCTTGCTGGCGATGATCGTGCTGTTCTCGTTCTTGAGCAGCCATTTCCTGTCCTACGCCACCTTCAGTACCCTGGCCAACCAGATCCCGGACCTCATGGTGTTGGCGGTGGGCATGACCTTCGTGCTGATCATCGGCGGCATCGACCTGTCGGTGGGCTCGGTGTTGGCCCTGGCCGCCTCGGCGGTCAGCGTGGCGATCCTGGGCTGGGGCTGGAGCCCGTTGCCTGCGGCGTTGCTGGGCATGGCCGTGGCGGCGCTGGCCGGCAGCGTCACCGGTGGCATCACCGTGGCCTGGCGCATCCCATCGTTCATCGTGTCCTTGGGCGTGCTGGAGATGGCCCGAGGCCTGGCTTACCAGTTCACCGACTCGCGCACCGCCTACATCGGCGATGCCTTCGCCTGGTTCTCCAACCCCATCGCCTTCGGTATTTCGCCAGCCTTCATCATCGCCTTGCTGGTCATCGTCGTCGCCCAGTTGGCGCTGACCCGCACGGTGTTCGGCCGCTACCTGATCGGCATCGGCACCAATGAGGAGGCCGTGCGCCTGGCAGGCATCGACCCGCGCCTCTACAAGGTGCTGGTGTTCGCCTTGATGGGGCTGCTCGCGGGCCTGGCCGCGCTGTTCCAGATCTCCCGCCTGGAAGCCGCCGACCCCAATGCCGGCGCTGGCCTGGAGCTGCAGGTCATCGCCGCCGTGGTCATCGGCGGCACCAGCCTGATGGGCGGGCGCGGCTCGGTCATCAGCACTTTCTTCGGTGTGCTGATCATCTCTGTGTTGGCCGCGGGGCTGGCGCAGATCGGTGCCTCCGAACCCACCAAACGCATCATCACCGGGGCGGTCATCGTGATCGCCGTGGTGCTCGACACTTACCGGAGCCGGCGCGCAGGCCGGCGGAACTGAACCCATGGCAACCATCAAAGACGTCGCGGCATTGGCAGGTATTTCCTATACCACCGTGTCCCATGTACTGAACAAGACCCGCCCGGTCAGCGAGCATGTGCGCCTGAAGGTCGAGGCGGCCATCGCCGAGCTCGACTATGTGCCCAGCGCCGTGGCCCGTTCGCTCAAGGCCCGCAGCACCGCCACCATCGGCCTGCTGGTGCCCAACAGCGTCAACCCGTACTTCGCCGAGTTGGCCCGGGGTATCGAGGACGGCTGCGAGCGCAATGGCTATTGCGTGATCCTCTGCAACTCCGACGACAACCCGCAAAAGCAGCGCAGCTACCTGCGGGTGTTGCTGGAAAAGCGCATCGACGGCCTGATCGTCGCCTCGGTCGGCCAGGACAGCGACCTGCTGGAAAGCCTGGCCTGCGTGCGCACGCCAATGGTCATCGTCGATCGCGCCCTGGATGGCATCGATGCCGACCTGGTACGCATCGACCACGAACAGGGCGGCTACCTCGCCACCCGGCACCTGCTGGACCTGGGCCACCGTGACATCGCCTGCATCGGCGGGCCGGCCGACTCAGGGCCTGCCCAGTTACGCCTGGCGGGCTACCGTCGGGCCATGGCCGAGCAGGGCGTGGCGGAGGGTGAAAATCGCATTCTGCACAGTGACTTCAGCAGCCCCGGTGGCTACGACGCCGCGGTGCACCTGCTCGACGGCCCGCGGCCCACGGCGATCTTCGCCGGCAACGACATGATCGGTTTTGGCGTGTTGCGTGCGGCGGCCGAGCGCAACATCCACGTGCCGGGCGAGTTGTCGGTGGTCGGCTTCGACGACATCGAGCTCAGCCGCTATGTGTATCCGCCGTTGACCACGGTCGGCCAGTCGATCCGCGAGCTGGGCGAAAGCGCCGCGCAGCTGCTGCTCTCGCGCATCGCCACCCCCCGCAGCGGCGGCGTGGAGCAGCGCATCGTCGCCCCGCGCATCGTGCTGCGTGAATCCACCGGGCCGCGCCCGGACCTGTTCAATGATTACCGCTAAGGAGTGACCATGAGCGCCAAGGTCGTGGTGGTCGGCAGTCTCAACATGGACTTGGTGGCCCGCACCCAGCGTTTGCCCCGGCCCGGCGAGACGCTGGCCGGCGACAGCTTCTTCACCGTGCCCGGCGGCAAGGGCGCCAACCAGGCGGTGGCCGTGGCTCGGCTTGGGGCCAGGGTGGCCATGGTCGGCAACGTGGGCGACGACGCCTATGGCCATCAACTGCGCAAGGCCCTGGAGCATGAGGGCATCGATTGCCAAGCGGTGGGCGTATGCCCAGGCGTCTCCAGCGGCGTGGCGCTGATCATGGTCGATGCCGCCAGCCAGAACTCCATCGTCATCATCCCCGGCGGCAACGGCCAGCTGACGCCGGCGTCCGTGCAGCGTTACGACGCTCTGTTGCAAGCGGCCGAGGTGATCATCTGCCAGCTGGAAGTGCCCATGACCACGGTGGCCTGGACGCTGGCCCGTGGGCGTGAACTGGGTAAGACAGTGATCCTCAACCCCGCGCCTGCCACCGGCCCGCTGCCGTCGGACTGGTTCGCCGATATCGATTACCTCACGCCCAACGAGAGCGAGGCCGAAGCCTTGACCGGGCTGCCGGTGACCGATATCGACAGTGCACGCCGCGCCGGTGAACGGCTGTTGCAGCTGGGCGCGGGCAAGGTGATCGTCACGCTGGGGGCGCAGGGTGCGTTGTTCCTCAGCCCTGCGGGTAGCCGGCATTTTCCCGCCCCGGTGGTCAAGCCCGTGGATACCACCGCGGCAGGGGATACCTTCATCGGCGGCTTCGCTGCCGGCCTGGTGCGCGGATTGGAGGAGGGCGAGGCCATCGCCTTCGGCCAGCGGGCCGCGGCGTTGTCGGTGACCCGCGTGGGCGCCCAGCCTTCGATTCCCTATTTGGCGGAGCTTGCGCCATGAAGAAGACCGGATTGTTGAACGTGGCGTTGTCCAGGGTGGTCGCCGGGCTGGGCCACGGTGACATCCTGGTGATCGGCGATGCCGGGCTGCCGGTGCCGCCGGGCGTAGAACTGATCGATCTGGCCGTGACCCCCGGTGTGCCGGATTTCGCCAGTGTGTTGCAGGCGGTGCTGGGAGAGATGCAAGTGGAGCGGCATGTGCTGGCCGAGCAGATGCTCGAGGTAGCGCCGCCAGCCTTGGCGCAGGTACAGGGGCTGCAAGGACAGCTGGGCGTGCGCGAGCTGCTGAGCCATCAAGCGTTCAAAGAGTTGTGCCGCCAGGCCAAGGCCGTGGTGCGAACCGGGGAGTGCAAACCCTACAGCAACATCGCGCTAGTGGCGGGTGTCACGTTCTGAGGTCAAGGCCCACTCGCGGGTAAACCCGGTCCTGCGCCGAACCCTGTGGGAGCGGGTTTACCCACGAAAGGCCGCAACGCGGCCCCACTATCGAAGGCAACAAGGAGTGCCCTATGTTCAAACACCTCCTCAAAGGAGTCGTCCTCATGTCAGCCGTGGTCACCACCTCCCTCCAGGCCGCTACGCGGGATGTGATCATCGACACCGACCCGGGTGCCGACGACGTCGTCGCGCTGCTGCTCGCCATGGCCTCGCCCGAGGACTTGAACATCCGCGCCATCACCACCGTGGCCGGCAACGTGCGTCTGGACAAGACCTCACGCAACGCTCGCCTCGCGCGGGAATGGGCTGGGCGCGAAGACATCCCGGTCTACGCCGGGGCAGGGCGCCCGCTGGTGCGCAAGCCGATCTACGCTGACGATATCCATGGTCGGGAGGGCCTGGAAGGGGTGAAGGTCCACGAGCCCAAACAGGGCCTGGCCCAGGGCAATGCCGTGCAGTACCTGGTCGATACGCTGTCCCACGCCGAGCCTCACAGCATCACCCTGGCCATGCTCGGTCCGCAGACCAACCTGGCCCTGGCGTTGATCCAGAAGCCCGAGATCGCCAAAGGCATCAAGGAAGTGGTGGTAATGGGTGGTGCTCACTTCAATGGCGGCAACATCACCCCGGTGGCCGAGTTCAACCTCTACGCCGACCCCCATGCTGCGCAGGTGGTGCTGGCCAGCGGCGTCAAGCTGACCTACGTGCCCCTGGACCTGACCCACAAGGTGATCACCAGTGAAGCGCGCTTCAAGCAGTTGGCAGCCATCAACAATCAGGCCAGCCAGCGTGTGGTGGATATCCTCGACGCCTACGTCAAGCACGACATGGACCTGTACGGGATGCCCGGAGGCCCGGTGCACGATGCCAGTGTCATCGCCTACCTGATCAAGCCCGAGCTGTTCAGCGGCAGGCGGGCCCACCTGGAGGTCGACAGCCGTGAAGGCCCGACCTTTGGCCAGACCGTCGTTGACTGGTACGCGGTGCTCAAGCGTCCGGCCAATGTGCTGTGGCTGAACGAGGGCGATGCCCAGGGCTTTTTCGACCTGCTCAGCGAGCGCTTGGCTCGATTGCAATAGCGGCGTGCGGGGCGTAGCGCTCGAACACCTGCTCGATGAAGCTGCGCGCTGCTTCGCTGCCGCGGTCGCGGACCAACAAGTCGATGGCGATCAGCAGCAGTTCTTCGGGGGTGCTGGGGCTGTAGGCGCTCTGGCCCTCGGCCCATTTGACCTTGATGTCGGCGTCGATGCTGTGGCTGCTCATGGGAGGCTCTCGTGGCAAGCCTGGGCTAAGGGTCGAACACCGGACCCTGGCGTTCGAAGGGAGGCGTGCTGCGCTCCGGTTGTTGCAGTAAATCATGCCTTTGCATTCGTCGCACGACCGCTGGCGAATAAACCGCCAGGCGTACGGCGCAAAATCCAGTCACGATTCCCTTTCGCCATCAGGGGCCGGTTCAGGCAGACTTGCCCGGTTTTGCAACAAAAGTTGAGCGGAGCTGTCGCATGAGACAGTTCCCATGATGATTAGGAGGATTCATGTTCCGTACCCGTGCTTACCTGGCGATCTTGCTGGCGGCTGCAGTCCTGGCAGGTTGCAGCACAGGCGGTTCTTCCAGCGGTGGCGACAAGGCCCCAGGCACCTCGGCCGATAACGGCGGTCGCTGCGAGGCCAGCGGTGCCGACTTCACCATCGGCAAACAGGCCACCCCGGCGCTGCTGGAGCAGGCACGCAAGGCCAGCGGTTCGCAACTGGCACGTATCCTCAAGCCCCACGATGTAATCACCCTGGAATACCGCTCCGAGCGGCTGAACCTGAACGTCGATGACAAAGGCGTGGTGACCCGCGTTAACTGCGGTTGAGGTTTCGCCTGCGACAAAAGCGAACACCCACAAAAAACCCGCCATGAAGGCGGGTTTTTTGTATTCGTATCCGAATTACTCCGGACGAACCTGCGCAGCCTGCATGCCCTTCTGACCGCGTTCGGCAACGAAGGAAACGGACTGGCCTTCTTTCAGGCTCTTGAAGCCGTCGGTTTCGATGGCCTTGAAGTGTACGAACAGGTCGTCGCCGCCGCCTGCTGGGGTGATGAAGCCGTAGCCTTTTTCATCATTGAACCATTTGACGGTGCCGTTTTGGCGATTGGACATGGGGTGAATCTCCAGAAACATGGTTTTTTTTCGAGGTGCGATGTTGCCGAGGCTACGCAGCACCGGCGACATCATAGTCTAATTCTGCGTATCTAGCGCCTGTTACCTTCGCAGGATACTGATCCACGGCAAATAATGCGTGCATCGCCCCGCAAAAAGGCTCAGCTCTTAGGTGCGCAGGCCTGACGTACCACGGTTTGCGCCCGCTGCATCAGCTTGGCGTCGACACCGTCCTTGCTGTCCAGGTCTTCGATTTCCGCCTTGGTGAAGTTCTTCTCGATCGCATCAGCGCCGCACTTGCAGTGCTGGTCCGCCGTTTTCGCATCGACACCTTGAGCCGACGCCACCTGGACGCACTGCTCCATGTAGGCGCCTTTCTTGCCGGCAGGCCACTCGGCATGTGCCGCCAGGGGCAGCAGCAGGGCGCTGGCGGCGGTCAGGGCCAGAAGAGACTGAAGTCGCATAACCACACACTCCTTGGGTTGGATCTCATCAAGAGTAGGATGCTTCAGAAACTCTGAGGTGGAATTTTCCGAACAAGTTCACCCAGACGGCTTAATTTCCAAATATTTCTGCCTGCCGCCCAAGCCGCGTGCTAGCATGCTCGGCTTGCAGCTGCACCCTGGCAGCTGTTTTCCATTTTTCTTTCCAGTCACTCTGGTTCGTCCCTGGTTGGCCGAAAGGCTCCTGCCACTGTGAGGCAGGCTTTCCCGCGGGAAAGGCAGGTCGGATCTTGTACTGGCTCATCCCAACCCATGTGACCTTTGGTAGGGGTCACCACTAGGAGAGGAGGCGCCATGCCCGTAATTACTCTTCCCGATGGCAGTCAACGTACGTTCGACAAGGCCGTCACCGTTGCCGAAGTCGCCGCCTCCATTGGCGCAGGCCTCGCCAAGGCCACGCTGGCCGGCAAGGTCGATGGCAAGCTGGTCGACGCCTGCGACCTGATCGAGAACGACGCCACGCTGCAGATCATCACCCCTAAAGATGAAGAGGGACTGGAGATCATCCGTCACTCGTGCGCCCACTTGGTCGGCCACGCAGTGAAACAGCTGTACCCGACCGCCAAGATGGTGATCGGCCCGGTGATCGACGAAGGCTTCTACTACGACATCGCCTACGAGCGCCCCTTCACCCCAGAAGACATGGCCGCCATCGAACAGCGCATGCAACAGCTGATCGACAAGGACTACGACGTCATCAAGAAGATGGCCCCGCGCGCCGAAGTCATCGACGTGTTCAAGAGCCGTGGCGAAGACTACAAGCTGCGCCTGGTCGAGGACATGCCGGACGAACAGGCCATGGGCCTGTACTACCACGAAGAATATGTCGACATGTGCCGTGGCCCGCACGTGCCGAACACCCGTTTCCTCAAGGCCTTCAAGCTGACCAAGCTGTCTGGCGCCTACTGGCGCGGCGATGCCAAGAACGAGCAGCTGCAGCGCGTGTACGGCACCGCCTGGGCTGACAAGAAGCAACTGGCTGCCTACATCCAGCGCATCGAAGAAGCCGAAAAGCGCGACCACCGCAAGATCGGCAAGCAGCTGGATCTCTTCCACCTGCAGGAAGAAGCCCCGGGCATGGTCTTCTGGCACCCGGCCGGTTGGACCGTCTATCAGGTGCTCGAGCAGTACATGCGCGGCGTGCAGCGCGAAAACGGCTACCTGGAGATCAAGACTCCGCAGGTCGTCGACCGCATCCTCTGGGAGCGTTCCGGCCACTGGTCCAACTACGCCGAGAACATGTTCACCACTTCGTCGGAAAGTCGCGATTTCGCGGTAAAACCGATGAACTGCCCGTGCCACGTACAGGTGTTCAACCAAGGCCTGAAGTCCTACCGTGACCTGCCGCTGCGCCTGGCCGAGTTCGGTGCCTGCCACCGTAACGAGCCGTCCGGCGCCCTGCACGGCATCATGCGTGTGCGTGGCTTCACCCAGGACGACGCCCACATCTTCTGCACCGAAGATCAGGTGAAGAAAGAAGCGGCCGACTTCATCAAGCTCACCCTGGATGTCTACAAGGACTTCGGTTTCACCGACATCGCCATGAAGCTCTCGACCCGTCCCGCCAAGCGTGTGGGCTCCGAAGAGCTGTGGGACCGCGCCGAAGGCGCCCTGGCCGATGCGCTGAACGAGTCGGGCCTGGAGTGGGAATACCAGCCGGGCGAGGGCGCTTTCTACGGTCCGAAGATCGAATTCACCCTGCGTGACTGCCTGGGCCGTAACTGGCAGTGCGGCACCCTGCAGTACGATCCGAACCTGCCGGAGCGTCTGGATGCTAGCTATATCGCCGAAGATAACAACCGTAAGCGCCCAGTCATGCTGCACCGTGCGATCCTCGGTTCCTTCGAGCGTTTCATCGGCATGCTGATCGAGCACTACGCGGGCGTATTCCCGGCGTGGCTGGCCCCGACCCAGGCGGTGATCATGAACATCACCGACAAGCAGGCCGATTTCGCACTCGAAGTGGAAAAATCCCTCAATGGGGCTGGTTTCCGTGCCAAGTCTGACTTGAGAAATGAGAAGATCGGCTTTAAAATCCGCGAGCATACTTTGCTCAAGGTCCCATACCTTCTGGTTATAGGGGACCGCGAAGTCGAAACGCAGACCGTTGCAGTGCGTACCCGTGATGGCAAAGACCTGGGCTCCATGCCCGTCTCCCAATTCACCCAACTGCTCGCTGACGCCGTGGCTCAGCGCGGTCGCCTAGAATCGGAGTAATGACTATTAAGCGTGAAATGAGAAACGATAAACGAACTGCACCGAAAGCCCCGATCAACGAGAATATCTCGGCACGCGAGGTTCGGTTAATTGGCGCTGACGGCGAGCAGATTGGCATCGTCTCGATTGATGAAGCGCTGCGTATCGCTGATGAAGCGAAGCTGGATCTGGTGGAGATCTCTGCAGACGCGCAACCGCCTGTCTGCAAGGTCATGGACTACGGCAAGCACCTCTTCGAAAAGAAGAAGCAGGCCAACGAAGCCAAGAAAAACCAGAAGCAGATCCAGATCAAAGAAATCAAGTTTCGTCCAGGGACGGAAGAAGGGGATTACCAGGTAAAACTACGCAACCTGGTACGTTTCCTTAGCGATGGGGACAAGGCCAAGATCTCTCTGAGATTCCGCGGCCGTGAGATGGCCCACCAGGAGCTGGGCATGGAGCTGTTGAAGCGGGTCGAAGCTGACCTCGCCGAATACGGCACCGTTGAGCAGCATCCGAAGATGGAAGGACGCCAGCTTATGATGGTCATCGCCCCCAAAAAGAAGAAGTAATCTCCCGGGCACGGCAGGCCTGATGATTATGTGTAATTTTATCGAATGCGGAGTTCCAACATGCCAAAAATGAAAACCAAGAGCGGTGCTGCGAAGCGTTTCCTGAAAACCGCTTCCGGCTTCAAGCACAAGCACGCTTTCAAGAGCCACATCCTGACCAAAATGTCGACCAAGCGTAAGCGTCAACTGCGCGGTGCCAGCCTGCTGCACCCGTCTGACGTGGCAAAAGTCGAGCGCATGCTGCGCGTACGTTAATTCTGGTCAACGATAGAGGAAGTTACTCATGGCTCGTGTAAAGCGTGGCGTCATCGCTCGTAAGCGTCACAAGAAAATTCTGAAACTGGCTAAAGGCTACTACGGTGCACGCTCGCGCGTATTCCGCGTTGCCAAGCAGGCTGTCATCAAGGCTGGCCAATACGCCTACCGTGACCGTCGCCAGAAGAAGCGTCAGTTCCGCGCTCTGTGGATCGCTCGTATCAACGCCGGTGCCCGCACCAACGGTCTGTCCTACAGCCGTCTGATCGCTGGCCTGAAGAAAGCGTCGATCGAAATCGACCGCAAGGTTCTGGCCGACCTGGCAGTGAACGAAAAAGCGGCGTTTGCTGCGATTGTCGAGAAAGCTAAAGCCGTCCTGGCTTAAGTACCCACGACAATCATCCGGCGGCGCTTTGCGTCGTCGGGTGTAAAACGTCATCGATAGGGGAAGAGCCTTCAAAAGCTCTTCCCCTATTTTCGTATCTGGAGTCTGTACATGGAAAACCTGGACGCGCTGGTTGCCCAAGCCCTCGAGGCCGTGGAACGCGCTGAAGACATCACTACCCTGGAACAGATCCGGGTCCAATACCTCGGCAAGAAAGGCGAGCTGACCCAGGTGATGAAGACCCTGGGCAACCTGCCAGCCGAAGAGCGCCCGAAAGTCGGCGCGCTGATCAACGACGCCAAAGAGCGCGTCACCGACGTGCTCAACGCACGCAAGGCTGCCTTCGAAGAAGCCGAGCTCAACGCTCGCCTGGCCGCCGAATGCATCGACGTGACCCTGCCAGGCCGTGGCCAGACCACCGGCGGGCTGCACCCGATCACCCGTACCCTCGAGCGCATCGAGCAGTTCTTCACCCACATCGGCTACGGCATCGCCGAAGGCCCTGAGGTCGAAGACGACTACCACAACTTCGAAGCGCTCAACATCCCCGGCCACCATCCGGCCCGGGCGATGCACGACACCTTCTACTTCAATGCCAACATGCTGCTGCGCACCCACACTTCGCCTGTGCAGGTGCGGACCATGGAGTCCAGCCAGCCGCCGATCCGCATTGTCTGCCCGGGCCGCGTCTATCGCTGCGATTCGGACATTACCCACTCGCCGATGTTCCACCAGGTCGAAGGCCTGCTGGTCGATCGCGGCATCAACTTCGCCGACCTCAAGGGCACCATCGAAGAGTTCCTGCGCGTGTTCTTCGAAAAAGAGCTGGCGGTACGCTTCCGTCCGTCGTTCTTCCCCTTCACCGAGCCTTCGGCTGAAGTCGACATCCAGTGCGTGATGTGCTCCGGCAATGGCTGCCGCGTGTGCAAGCAGACCGGCTGGCTCGAAGTCATGGGGTGCGGCATGGTCCACCCGAACGTGCTGCGCATGTCCGGCATCGACCCGGAAGAGTTCCAGGGCTTCGCCTTCGGCATGGGCGCCGAGCGCCTGGCCATGCTGCGCTATGGCGTCAACGATTTGCGTCTGTTCTTCGACAACGACCTGCGGTTCCTCGCCCAATTCCGCTAGGCCCAATCGACGCACTTTCTAGGAGAACAGCATGAAATTCAGTGAACAGTGGCTGCGCGGTTGGGTAAACCCGCAAGTCTCCCGTGACGAACTGGTCGCCCGCCTGTCCATGGCCGGCCTTGAAGTCGACAGCGTGACCCCCGCTGCCGGCCAGTTCAGCGGCATCGTGGTGGGCGAGATCCTCGCCACCGAACAACACCCGGACGCCGACAAGCTGCGCGTGTGCCAGGTGAGCAACGGCCAGGAAACCTTCCAGGTCGTCTGCGGCGCTCCGAACGCGCGCCCAGGCATCAAGATCCCGTTCGCCATGATCGGCGCCGAACTGCCGGGCGACTTCAAGATCAAGAAGGCCAAGCTGCGCGGCGTCGAGTCCTTCGGCATGCTGTGCTCGGCCGCCGAGCTGCAGATCAGCGAAGAGAACGACGGCCTGCTGGAACTGGCGGCTGACGCCCCGGTCGGCGAAGACATTCGCCAGTACCTGAACCTGGACGACGCCAGCATCGAAATCGGCCTGACCCCGAACCGCGGCGACTGCCTGTCCATCGCAGGCCTGGCCCGCGACGTCAGCGCCCTGTACGACGTGCCGGTCACCCGTCCTCAAGTGCCAGCCGTTGCCCCGGCCCACGACGAAGTGCGCCCGGTTGAAGTCTGCGCGCCGGCGGCCTGCCCACGGTACCTGGGCCGCGTCATCCGCAACGTCGACCTGAGCAAGCCGACCCCGCTGTGGATGGTCGAGCGCCTGCGCCGTAGCGACGTGCGCAGCATCGACGCCGCTGTCGACATCACCAACTACGTGATGCTCGAACTCGGCCAGCCGATGCACGCCTTCGACCTCGCCGAAATCAACGGCGGCATCCGCGTACGCATGGCCGAGGAGGGCGAGAAGCTCGTCCTGCTGGACGGCCAGGAAGTCGCCCTGCGTGCCGACACCTTGGTCATCGCCGACCACACCCGCGCCCTGGCCATCGCCGGCGTCATGGGTGGCGAACACAGCGGCGTGAATACCGAGAAGACCCGCGATCTGTTCTTGGAAAGCGCCTTCTTCGAGCCGATTTCCGTCGCAGGCAAGGCCCGTTCCTACGGTCTGCACACCGATGCCTCGCACCGCTACGAGCGCGGCGTCGATTCGCAACTGGCCCGTGAAGCCATGGAGCGCGCCACTGCCCTGGTCCTCGAAATCGTCGGCGGCGAAGCCGGCCCCATCGTCGAGGCCGTGAGCGAGCAGCACCTGCCGAAGGTCGCGCCAGTCACCCTGCGTGCCGAGCGTATCAACCAGATGCTTGGCATGGACATGGACGCTGCCCAGGTCGAGCAACTGC
This sequence comes from Pseudomonas guariconensis, assembly GCF_040822035.1. Classification (NCBI taxonomy): domain Bacteria; kingdom Pseudomonadati; phylum Pseudomonadota; class Gammaproteobacteria; order Pseudomonadales; family Pseudomonadaceae; genus Pseudomonas; species Pseudomonas guariconensis. The sequence goes on from NZ_CP162012.1 coordinate 2,036,038, forward strand.
TCAACGCCCTGGAGCTGAAAACCAGCGCTGATGGGGCAGGGCAGTGGACTGTCGAAGTCCCAAGCCACCGCTTCGACATCAGCCTCGAAGTCGACCTGATCGAAGAGCTGGCCCGCCTGTACGGCTACAACAACCTGCCGGTCCGCTACCCGCAAGCCCGCCTGGCTCCGCAGACCCGCCCGGAAGCCCGTGGCGAGCTGCCGACCCTGCGCCGCCTGCTGGTCGCCCGCGGCTATCAGGAAGCCATCACCTACAGCTTCATCGACCCGAAACTGTTCGAGCTGTTCACCCCGGGCGTCGAGCCGCTGCTGCTGGCTAACCCTATCTCCAGCGACATGGCCGCCATGCGCGCGTCCCTGTGGCCGGGCCTGGTCAAGGCGCTGCAGCACAACCTCAACCGCCAGCAGGACCGCGTACGCCTGTTCGAAAGCGGCCTGCGCTTCGTCGGCCAGCTGGGCGACCTCAAGCAGCAGCCGATGATCGCCGGCGTCGCCACGGGCAGCCGCCTGCCGGAAGGCTGGGCGAACGGCCGTGACAGCCTCGACTTCTTCGACGTGAAAGCCGACGTGGAAGCCCTGCTGGGCTACTCGGGCGCCCTGGACGACTTCACGTTCGTCGCCGGCAAGCACCCAGCCCTGCACCCTGGCCAGACCGCCCGCATCGAGCGCGACCGCAAGGAAGTCGGCTACATCGGCGCTATCCACCCAGAGCTCGCCAAGACCCTGGGCCTGGAGCGTCCGGTGTTCGTCTTCGAGCTGGTACTGGGTGAGGTGGTCGAAGGCCGCCTGCCGAAATTCAGCGAACTGTCCAAGTTCCCAGAAGTGAGGCGTGACCTGGCTTTGATCGCAGGACGTGATGTTGCTTCTAGCTCCGTGCTTGAAGTAATTCGTGACAATGCGGGCGAATGGCTCACAGACCTAAGGCTGTTTGACGTCTACCAGGGTAAAGGCATTGATCCTGATAGAAAAAGCCTGGCCGTCGGCTTGACCTGGCAGCATCCATCGCGCACTCTTAACGACGATGAGGTGAACACTACCCTGCAAAACATCCTCACCTCGCTTGAACAAAGGTTGAACACCACGTTAAGGAAATAGCGTATGGGTGCTCTGACGAAAGCTGAGATGGCCGAAAGGCTGTACGAGGAGCTGGGGCTCAACAAGAGAGAGGCCAAGGAGCTGGTCGAGCTGTTTTTCGAAGAAATTCGGCACGCACTTGAAGAGAACGAGCAGGTCAAGCTGTCCGGTTTCGGCAACTTCGACCTTCGCGACAAACGTCAGCGGCCGGGCCGCAACCCCAAGACAGGGGAAGAGATCCCGATCACCGCTCGCCGCGTCGTCACCTTTCGTCCAGGGCAGAAACTGAAAGCCCGGGTTGAGGCCTATGCTGGAACCAAGCCATAACGACGAGCTGCCCCCCATTCCGGGCAAGCGCTACTTCACCATCGGTGAGGTCAGTGAGCTCTGTGCGGTAAAACCGCACGTGCTGCGTTATTGGGAACAGGAGTTCCCGCAACTCAACCCGGTCAAGCGCCGCGGCAACCGACGGTATTACCAGCGCCAAGACGTGCTGATGATCCGCCAGATCCGCGCGCTGCTGTATGACCAGGGCTTCACCATCGGCGGGGCGCGACTGCGCCTCTCCAGTGACGAGGCCAAGGATGACACTACCCAGTACAAGCAACTGATCCGGCAGATGATTGCCGAGTTGGAGGATGTGTTGGTGGTGTTGAAGAAGTGAACCGAACCCGATGAATGGAAAGTTTTTTGAAAAAAAGCTTCCATTATTCAAAAGGTTAGGGTAGATTCTTCACCGTTCTCAGCAATATCGAGAATGATGTCGGGGCGTAGCGCAGCCCGGTAGCGCACTTGCATGGGGTGCAAGGGGTCGAGTGTTCGAATCACTCCGTCCCGACCAATAATCCCAAGGACTTAGGCCATTTCCGAAAGGGGTGGCCTTTTTCCTTTGCGTGACTTTTGCGTGACTTCTCAGGTTTTTACGCCTGCCTCCTCTTCAGAATTGTCAGCACCGGCCCACGCGAGTCCGTCGCTGAAACTTTGTTTGCCGCCTCTATCAACTGTCCCAGCTCCGCGCCAGAATAGTGGCTGGTCACGCTGCCGTTCTTGTGGCCAAGTAGCGACTTCCGATCTTCCTCTGTTACACCAGCTGCTTTCAGGCGCCTGCCGAAAGTGTGCTTCAAGTCGTGAACCCTGATCGAAGCGAACCCTGGGTGCGCCGGCCGCAAGTGTTGCTCCTGCCAGAGCTTTGCCGCGCGTACCCTCGCTTTCTTCCAGGCCGAGTCGTTCATCCTGTGCATGCCGGTGCCGTTGTATGGGAAAACCCATTCCCGACTGATACCGCGCTGCCCGTCTATGATCGACTTGGCCACGCTGTTCAGGACCACCAGGCGCTCATCTCGGTTCTTCACGCCTGAGTTCTCGTGCCGGCCGCCGAAGTCGGCAGGTATCAAGAAAACGCTGGTGCCTAGCTCGGGCACCGAGATCTCCCAATCCCACCTCAGTTTGCAGACTTCCTGCTCTCGGCAGCCTGTGTTCACCTTGAACAGGGCCATGCGCTGCAGATGGTCCGGCAACTCCCCGAAGAGAATCGACTGCTCATCCCAAGACATCGGATAGGGCTTTCGACTGGATCTCTTCTCTTCCAGCTTGGCCAGCAGCGGAATGCTGTCGAGCCAGGGCCTGCGCTCTTCATCCCGCCACTTCCGGCAAGCCAGCGACAGAACGCGAATCACCCGCTCGATCGCGATGTTCACCGTCCGGTTGCTGACCGCCTTCCTCACCTTCCCATTCGGCAAATCTTCATCCGTCTGCCGGTCCCGAATGAATGGGGCCAGTGCCTGGTCGTCGATGTGCGTCAGGGGCAGGTCGCCCAGGTATGGATCAAGTTGCTGTAGGCACAGGGCAGTCAGTTTGATTGACGGCTGATCCTTGTGCTCGAGCAGGTACCTGGTAGCCGCCTCACGGAACGTCCGAACCTGCCGAACACCATACACTTTGCGTTGGCGGATCTGCTCCAGGCGGTGGATCAGGTACTTTTCTGCTTCCGCCCGGTCACAAGTTCCAGTGCTTTCGTAAAGTCTCTCGCCGTTGATCCTCTTGTCGATGTGCCAGATGCCGTTCCTTTGGGAAAGGCCTGTGATTGTCTTTCGCGCCATCCCTTATCTCCTGATGGGCGCTCGCTGCCGGATGATTGTCGTCCCTGAGCGCCTTCTTTCGCAATTGCCATGGCCTGGATGTAGTCGTTCACCCAGGCGTCCAGTTCTTCTCGGTCAAAGCCGATGCCGCGCTCCCCGATTGGGAACTCGCTCACATGCGGTCTGACGGTCTTGTTGAATTCCGATCGGCACATGCCGAGGTAATGGGGTGCATCGCCAGCGCGGATGATGCGCGGCTGAATGCGGGCGGCCGGTGCCGCACTGGCGTTTGCCATTTGGTTCTCCTGCGGCCGATCAGGCCAAGAAGTGGTGCCCGACCTTCGCCGCGCGGGCGGCTTCCTCGGTGCGGAACATGAGCTGGGTTTTGCTGGTTCTCCCCCAGCTGTCGTACTCGACATCGACCCACCAGTGGCCGAACTTGCGGTACGGCTCGCCGAGGATCTTCGTGACGTAGCAGTCGATCAGGTTCATGGATGGTCTCCACGCCGCCGGTGGCGGCAGGTTGGTGGTCAGGCCGTAGCCTTGGCGATGGTCTGCTCGAAGCGCGCTGCCAGGTTGGCGTTGACCTCAGCCTTGGCCAGGCTGTCGGCGGTGCCTTTGGCGCGGTGAAGGGTCTCGTATGCTCGCAGCTGTGCAGCAGCGTCGATCAGGTCATCCAGCAGCAGAGGAGAGGCCGCGATCAGCTTTGCATTTGCCATCTGATGCATTCCCCCATCTACCTGGCAGATGAAGTACTCGCCGTCACCAACGACGATGCTGAGTTTCCCGGGGTCTGCTTCATGGCCTTTTTCGTCGATGATCCAAGGGCCTGGCTTGTGTTTCGTCATGGCGTAGCTCTCCATGCCCGCGCATGTCGGCGGGCTTGAGTAGTAGGGGGAGGGTTAGGCGGCTTTCTTTAGCTTTGGCGGGCTCGGCGGATAGCCGAAGTGCACTCGGCTGCGTCCGGTGTAGCCGCACTCACGGCAGCCGGCTGGTGGGTGGGCGTTGTAGCCATAGCTGCAGCTTGAGCAGTCGCAGCTGCAGCCTGAGCAATCCACAGAGCAGACGCCCAGCACCTCGACTTCGCCTTCGCGGGTGATGGCGTAGTTGTGGCGGCGGTCCAAACGGAAGCCGGTGATCTTCTCGGCCTCCTCGTAGGTAGCCGGTACCACGCGGAAGCCCCACTTGGCGGCGGTGTCGTCGACTGTGCGGGTTATCTTTCTCATCGCGGCCCCCTGTAGATCAGGTAGGCCATGTAGGCGAGGGCGATCATGGCTGCACCTGCTGTGTGTTGCATAGCACGACTTCGTCGTCATCCAAAGCCTGCACAGGGCCAAGACTGGCCAGGGCTTCGAGCGCAGCGGCGCGGTTTGCCTCGAGAGCCCGTCGCTCGGCCGCCATCCAAATGGTCAGGCCAGTTCCGCTTCCTCCGGTTCCACCATAGCTGGAGACTGATTCGGCCTCTTCTTTGGCCGATTCCAGATAATCATGCGTTCGGCAGTGCGGGCACAGGTAGGTGCAGTCTTGAGGGTCGTAGCCCTCACCAGTACCTGCATCGAATAGGTAACCGCCTGGCCTGCATTCCCAGTCGCCTATTGAGTAGCCGCACGCGACCTCGACGGCAGCATCATTGATTTCGCTCACAGCTGATACCTCTCATCAATCCAGCGCCCAGGCGCCATAGCGGGTGTAGGTTCGGGTTGTGTTTCGTGCGGGGAGAGCTGGCGCTCGTTGCCGGCCTGCAGCTGGCTGTCGGGGATGCAGCTGATTCCGCCCTTGTAGATGTTCTCGCTGTAAATCCAGCAGGTTACGGAACGCTTCTGATCTCGGATCACCTCAACGTTCCAGGTCAATTGTTCTGCGCTGGCGCCGGTGGCCAGCAGCAGGAGGCAGAGGGCGAGGCGGGTCATGGCTGCTGCACCTTTTCGAAGTGGAAGACGACCTCGGCCCCTGTCTCGGCGATCAAGCCGTAGGCCTTGGCCAGGCGGTAGATGGGGTGGTACTGGTTGAGGCTGTTGACGTGTCCTGCCAGCCAGCGGCGCCAGTCCTCAAGCTGCATGCGGTGCTTGCTCAGGTTGCAGGGCACGCAGGCCGGCATCATGTTGGCCAGGTTGTGGTTGGCTGGCCGGAGGGCCGGGACCGTCTTCGCCGCTTCGCCAGTGTTGCGGACGACTGGCTCGAAATGGTCGGCGTGCCAGCGCTCGCCCAAGGCGTTGCCGCAGTAGGCGCAGCGGCCGCCGTATTTCAGGCGGATCTGCTCACGCTCAGCTTTCTTCAGGCGCACGGGTGCTCCTTGGCCGCCATATCGCGGCAGTAAGTTGTACAAGTGGTTGGGTTCGGTACAAGAAAATCGGCCGGTGGTCCGATTCAGTTCTCAAGCTGCGATACCGAGATTGCGTCTCGCCTCGCTTTGGCTATGGTGAGAGTTCACCCGTGGCATACAACTAAAATCGTAGGAGGCCGACATGAGGATTCGCGGTGAAGTTTTCTGGGAGTGGGCTGATCCAACGCTTCACCACCGAACTCATAACGAAGAACTCGAGGATGGAACGGTCATTGATGTTCAGGTGCGCCTGTCGCGAACGGGTAACACGCAGATGTTCATTGGGGTATATGCCGCGAGTGGCATGGCCCTTCACGAAGAGGCTTTCGATTCCCGACCTGGCGAGTCAATGACCAGGGCGCTGGCCTGGGGAGTGGGGCGGGCTCGCCGGATCGCCACCGATACCCAGCCGAAATTCGATAAAGTCGCCTGCTCGAAATAGAGGGGACAGGGGCTACAGCTGAGAGGAGTACTTTTGTACTCCAGCTGTCAGGAAGGCTTGTCCTCCAGGACTGCGCGGGCAACGGCGCCATCTTCGATGAAGTCCGGTTCGTCGCCGCACCAAAGTATGTTCAATGGCTCGCCGCTCACTGTGTCCCATTTCCCACTCTCGAAGTGGTAATGCTCGCGGTCGGCATAGAACTTCAATGCAGCGCGCAGCCGCTCAACCTCGCCAGGATCTGCGTGGGTGTAGAGCTGCCCCAGCTTGGCGATTTCGTCGAGGCAGGCGTTCCATCCCTTATCACCATCATGAAGGAATGACGGGTCGAGGTGGTGCACCTTGCGCGCAGGCAGCGCCACCGGCTCGCCCTGGTGCTGAGGGGCGCGTAGCGCTCGGATAGCGCTGAGGATGATGGCCTTGTTCCCAATCGGCGTGCCACTCCAGTCGCAAGCTTCAAGCGCTGCCGCTACCTGATCTGGTCGTTGCTCGCGGCCAAGCATGGTGCGGATCTGCGTCATCGCTGCGCCGGCGGCTTCAATTTGCTGGAGTTCGGTGTTGCTGGATCGGTTTTCTGTGGGCATGGGGATACCTCGCGCCTATGCTCATGGCTTCGGTGGAGGGGAGCCATGGCGATATCAGTTGACTCAAAGGGACGGCCGATTGACCAGGTGTGTAGGTACTGCAAAGGCCTATTCACATCGAAGTCGTTGAAGAAGCACCTTGAGAAATGCATGGGGCCAGAAGGCAAGCGTGTGTGCGAGCTGACTGGAGCGGCGCGCGCCCGGCGCATCAAGATCCTCTTCGAAGGACCGCAGAAGAAGAAAAAGCGCCGCAGTGTCTACACGGTCGGCGGTGGGGCTTTTGGTCTCGGCAAGAGCCGAAAACACTAGGCAGCTTTCAGCAGGGCCTCGATGACTCGCTGGCCTGCCAGTGGTGGTACCGCGTTGCCGGCCATGTGCATGGTCAGTCGGTGGTTGTCCGGGCGCAGGGTGTCAGCAGGGAACGACATCGCGGCCAAGGCCTCGTCGGCGCTGAGCATTCGCATTCGGTCACCGTCGACCAGGGCCCAGCGGTCCAAGGTGGTGATGGTGCCGATCGGCCGGTTGATGTCGCGGCCGGTGGTACCGGAGCCCTTGCCGTAGTAAGGCATGATGAAGCGGTCGCCGAAGCGCTGGCGGCCGTTGCGCACCCGGTCGAGCGTGGCCTGGGCCCGGCCAGGCTTCTCGATCTGCGACCAGCGCCCGGCGTTGAAGTCGAGGAAACTGGCGGCCGGCACATGCCGCTCGCGCGGTAGCTGCAGCATTAGCGGCGCTTTGCTGCGCGTCAGCACCATGAACAGGCGCACCCGGTGCTGTGGCACGCCCAGGTCGGCGCAGTCCACGATGTGCGGTGCTGCCTGATACCCCAGCGCCTGGATGGCTTGCAGCCAAGCCGGGTAGAGCACCCAGTCGGTGAACTCCGGTACGTTCTCGATAATTGCTGCTTGCGGCCGGTGGAACTCAAGGGCCGCTACCGGCGCCCAGGCCGTCGAGCGTGAGGCGTCATGCTCAGGGTTGCCCGACTTCTTGCCTCGGGCTTTGGCGTGGCCCTGGCAGCAGGGCGAAGCCAGCAGGATGTCGTGTGCCGGAACCTGCTCCCAGCGGGCCTGGTGCAGGTCCTGGCAGACGTGCTGTGTTTCAGGGTGGTTGGCGCTGTGCCATTCAACGGCCACGGGCCAGTGGTTTGCCGCCCAGAGAACCTGGACGCCTGCGGCGCGCGCGCCGGTGCTCCATCCGCCGAGGCCGGCGAACAGGTCGATTGCTGTTGTCATGTGTTCCTCGCCGGGTCGGCGTTATCGTTGAATAGGGGAAGGCGCTGGCGGCCAGAGCGGGAGGGTCAGGCGGAGTAGAGGCGATCGAAGTCGTTGAGCGGCATCTTGGGCTTGGCGCGGAACTCCTTGAGTGCCGCCTTGTAGCTCGCTTTGGCTTCCTTCATCGTCGGAGCCCACTCGCCGGCAACCTCAAGCGTCTCGTAGGGCGACCACTGAACGAAGCTGTAATGGCGCCGGTACTGGCGGTACACGCTCCCACGGGGGTATCGGACCATCCGGTATTCGCGATCTCGCCACTCGCCGCGCTGCTGATAGAGCGGTAGGTTGATGCCGAGGAAATGAGCGAAGCCGTCATAGCACTCGCACTCGTCCAAGTACTCGTCGAACCTGGTTCGCTTGGCCGGTGGAGGGGGCGGTGGCAGCTTGTCCAGGGCGAACTGTTTGCCCTCTTCCGTGGCGCTATACACCACCTCGTCCTGAGAGCAGAAGGCCGGTGGCTTGCCGCAAGTCATCAAGCCGGCAGTCACCAGCACATCCAGGTTGTTCGCGTCGTCGTAGCCAGGGCTGGTCAGGAAGTAGTTACGGCTGATACTGCGGCGGTCAGAGCGCTCGGCGACCAGGCCCAAGGTGTGCCAGAGCAGGTTGAGCTGCTTCTCGGTGGCTTCGATCATGACTTCCTCCTTGGTTAGGCCGCCTTGCGAGCGTTGAGTACACGCTGGCGTGCCGCCTCGTACTCACTGCTGACAATCTCAACCAGGCCGTCGACATCGCCGTCAGCCGCCTTGCTGCCCAGGTTCAGGTACACGGTATCGCCATAGGTGAAGCACACCCCTCCACTGAGCCAGATGCCGCCGCGCTCGACGCCGATAGCCTCCCACATTTCGTCCCGGTCGATATCGTCCGGGCAATGTGCTTTCCAGAGGTCTTCTAGGCGCTGGTGCTCAGCTTTTTCGGCAGCACGCACCTCTTTGTCCGTGCCCTTGGCATGCTTGGGCGCCCTGCGCAGAGAGCGATATCCGTATTCATCAGGCCGGCACCAGTGCACATCCAGGTCGCGGCTGGCGCTCAGCTTGATGCCGCCGACGTAGTTGCGGGAGCCGCTGTACATCGGCGATGCATCGGCGCCGAAGGCTTGGCCCAGCTTCTCGCGCTGGGCATTCCAGGCCGCTTTCTTCTCGTCCCAGGCGCGCACAGCGGCCAGGACTTTCGGCGATTCGGTCTTGTAGAAGTAGCTCATGGCTTTCTCCATGCATGCGCCGCCCTCCGTGCTGATGGCGGCATGGTGGCAATTTAGGATTGTTTGGTGTTAAATCACCGAGTCGGAGAGGGGCCCTCTCCCCTCATAATCCGGCACGAAGGCATCTGCATTGCAGGTGCCTTTTTTGTTTGTGCTCACCGAGGCAGGGCGAGATTGGCCTAGTGGCAATTTGGTTTGGGTTGGGGTATTACGGGTGACCGGCATGGGGCCGGACACAAGGAGTGAAAATGGCCTTTCCAAACAGCTGCTGTGGAAAATCAATGGAGTCCTATGACTCTAGCGATGATCTTGGAAGCTTTGAGGTGCTAGCTGGGCGGGATGCAATCGGTGAAAAGTTACGGCTCAAATGCCGAGTTTGCAAAGATGAATGGAGCAGGGAATACAGCCGTAGCGGTGATCGTTTCTGGCTCAAGACCAAGGAAGTCGGTCAGCCGTCTTGAGTCAGTTTGAGTGACTCTCGCTGGTAGGCCAATTCAAGTCTTCGCGCCACAGATGGTGACACCGTGATTTCGTGGCGCGGAGGTGTCAGCAGCGGCAGCGCGCCGCTTGGGCCCAGCCCGTGCAGGTGATGAATCATCAGCGTCATCGCCTCGCCCTGTTCCTCGATCCCGGCCCATTCCATCAGTTCCAGCAGGGCCTGCTTAGTCCCTGGTCGAACCTTCAAGCGCAGGTCTTCTTCCTGTAGGCGCTCGGCCTTCTCGCGCCGGCGCCGGTCGCGCTCTTGCGGTGACATCGCCATACGGCACCTCCATGATTCCGCTGGGCGGGATGTGTATGTGCAGCTGGCGGCGACGCTGCTGCGTGAGTTTCTGGATGCGTCTCATGGGTGGCACACCTCAATGGGCGTTTTTTTCGTCGTGCCAGACGGCATGACCACCAGTAGACGCTTGTTTCCTCGGTATACGCCCCAAGGCTGACCAGTGGACCTGGCCATGGCCGCCGCGTACTTCACGGCTGGCACAGGCTGAGACATGGTGGCGATCATGCCTACCCCCGATTCCGCTGTAGCGGGAAATCAATGCCAAACTCATCCAGGATCCGCACGAGCCGACAGTTGCCAATACCCAGCTCAACCGTGGTCCGGCATCTGGACTTGCCAGCATCACGCAGGGCAATGATCTTGTCGGCCAGGTCGCGATCCTCCTGGCTCGGTTCGGAATTTACCTTCGCCGGTCTGGCTGACTTAGGCGGGTTGAAGAATCTGAATCCTCCCCGCGCCGCTACGCCCCATAGAGCGGTCTTGGCTTCGCCCAGGAGCTCTGCGACCTCACCACAGGTCATGGTCTTGGCGAGCTCTTCGATCTTGGCTGTGCGGGCCTTGGCGCGGCTTTTGCGCTCGCCGCCGCGCTCCTGCTTGATTGGCTTGGCCCGCTTTGGCTTTGGTTCGGGGTGCTTGCGCTGCCGAAATGGCACGTATTCGAAGCCCTCCAGCACAACCAGCTGACCGCCAGATGCGAAGAAGGCCGCTTTTGCGGCCTCCAGATCGATTGATTGGTTCATGCTGCCTCCTTCATTCGCTCGCGCATCTCCTTTTCCAGGTCGCTGAGCTCTTCCAGAAACGCCTTGATCTCTGACTCCATCTCGCGGATGCGCTTGAAGTCGCGCTCAAAGCGGTGGCAAACGTACTGAAGCGGTTCTGGCAAGCGGTCGTCGTAGCTGACGAAGTCTGCCCAGGCCCTGCCGGTGCAGGCCATCTGGGCCAGCATTTGCCACTCGTACTGCGGGTCGTGACGCTCAGATTGCATGGTGGCGATGTGGGTCGCAGTGTTTGGGCACTTGATCTCCAGCACGCCATCGTCGCCTACCAAACCATCCGGTGACGCACCAAAGCCAGCAATTGTCGGATGCATGACCAGGCCGGTTTCGACCACCATCAGGCCTTTGTCGGCCTCGTAGGCCATACAGGCAAACGGTTCAAGCTCGACGCCGCGCTGCACGGCAGCATTGCGGGAAAGGTCGGCGCCGCCAGACTGGCCGGTGAGGCGCTCGCACAGAAGCTCCATCATGTAGTTTTTCCGGGTGGCAGATGGTGCGCCGCCCCGGCCGCTGGCCATCACATCCTTCACTCGACTCGCGGTGACGCAGCCAAGGCGTGCTGCGAACCATTCAGCGCTACGCTGCTCCATCTAACACCTCCTCAGATTCGCCCTCGATGGGCGCCGCCTCTGCCTTGATGGCGTCGGCGCGCTTGGTGACCTCGGCCTTAAAGCGGGCGTGGCCGGTCGCATCCTTCGCCTGTTTCATGGCCGCGGTTCCCTGCTGGTACACATCGGTCAGCGCTTCCAGGCTGCCGGCCTTCTGTGCCAAGGCGATCCAGTTGTTCACCATCTCCGGGTCAGTGGGTGCCGATCCGGTCACGCTGGCCAGCCCCTCACCGCCATCCGTGTTCAAGTGGTGAATCGCCTGCTCCAGTCGCTCAGTCTTCGGCCAGTACTTGTAACCGCGTTTCACCACGGTCTTCTTAGCCATCTCGCCCGGGTCGGTGACCCACGGGCAGGATTTGTTCTTGCTGACCCAGGCTTTCCAGGCGCTTGACCTGTCTCGGATGGCGTTCACATCCTCGATGCTCATCGTTTCGGTCAGGTAATCGCCGTCGGCGGTCTTGACCACCACGTACACGCCGATCACCTCGCCGCGATCCTTTGCGAACGGGTTGTAGGAATGGGTCGGCGGCTTGTCGAAGCCGTTCAGGCTGAAAGCGTCGGCGGCGTAGACCAGTTCAGCCTGGGCCCAGCGTATGGCGCCGGTCGACATGGCCAGGTCCATCAAGCCGATGTAGCTGATGTCCAAGCAGATGCGGCCGTCTCGCGGGACCAAGTACGCCTGCTTCTTGGCCGGGTTCAAGCTGATACCGATGGCGGCGATGTTGGTGATCGCATTGGCCACCGACTGCCGGTTCTGCATGGCGACCTTGGTGGCGTACTCGCTCGAGGTGATCACCTGGATGGCGAATTCGGCCTCGCGCTCGAAGTTCAGCGAACGGTCAGTCAGCACGTTGGCGAACTGATTCCGCTGCGCGTAAATGTCCTGCGAGATGATGGCTACTGCTTGGTTCATGGCGACCTCAGTAGGAAATGGCGATGTTCGGGATCTTGCGCTGTGCGATCAGGGTGATCGCCTGCTTGGCGCACTCTTCGGTCATGCCGCCAGCCACAAAGGCGTCCAGGGCGGCACGGTTGATGGCTCGGCGGTGAGCTTCGTCTCGTTCGCGAGCTTCCTGCTGGCGCACGATCTCGGCTGCTGCTGCATCGGCCCGGCGCCGTTCCTCCTGTCGAGCCTGCTCGGCAGCTTCTTCAGCCCGCCGGACGGCAGCCTGGCGCTCTTGCTCAGCACGCTGCTCGGCGGCAACACGGTCGGCCTCGGCCTGAAGCCTGGCGCGCTCGGCTTGCTCGGCCTGCAACTTGAGCTGGAGGCGCTGGTTTTCAGCTTCGCGCTCTTGCGCAGCGGCCTGGTCAAGTAGTTCCTGCTCTCGGCGGGCTGCGGCTTCGCGTTCTGCTTGCTGCTGCTGGGCCACGCGCTGGCGCTCGGCTTCAACCGCAGCCTCTTGTGCCAGCCTGATGCGGTCTTGCTCGGCGCGCTCTTCTGCTTCGCGGCGCAGGCGGGCAAGTTCGGCTTGCTCGGCGTCGTACTTCTGCCGGGCAGCCAGCGCTGCCTGTAGGGCGTTCATTGACGACTCTTTGGCCCGGGCGGCCTCAGCCTCGAATTCCTCCCAAGCTTCGCCCAATTGGAATGCTGACAGCTCGGTGATTCGTGCCTGCAGCTGCTCGGCATCCAGCAAGCCCAGCTCGGTGCCCAGGTCCTTCATGTGGTTGATGGCGTCGTTGTGGCGATCAATGCGGGCGTCCTCGGCGGCCTCCCATTCGGTGAGCGGCCGGCGCGTCTCGTCCCGCAGCGCGTCCATCGTGGTCACGAACTCGCGCAGCTCAGCCTCGACCACCTTCGGCATTTCCTTCAGCCGGCGCAGGTAGTCGCGGCCAGGCTTCTCGACGGCGGTCTTCGACTTGCTGACCTTGGCGGCCAGGCTGGCAATGCGTTCGCGGCCCTTGCGGGTGGTCAGGTCGGGCACTTCGCCTTCGACCTCGGCCTTCACCAGGTCGATGAATTGCTTCAGGCCGCCGGCCACGTAGATGGCCGGGGCGTTCGCCTCGCTGATCTCTTCGATCGCGATCAGTTTCTGTTCTGCGGACATTAGAAAACCTCGCGCCAGGCCGGCGCCGTCAGTTGAAAGGGGAGAATCGCCAGGTCACCCAGGCACGGAGGTACGCTCCAGGCCCTGGCTGCGGTGGATGGGTTGCGCGCTCTCGCCGCTTACGCTCCCGAAGGGGTACGGTTATCCCGAAGGCCCGCCGTGCTCGGGTGCGTGTGATTCAGGAAGTGATGGAGCCAGCCCAGGCGCTCGCAAGCATCCAGGCGGTGCAGATGAATAGGGTGGTGAAGCTGCCGCGCCAGAATGCCCAGCGGCGGGCTTGCTGGCGGGTAGTCATGGCTTGACGCCCAGCAGCTTCAACAGATTGAAAACGCCGCGACCCGGCCTGCCGCCGCCGCGCGGGATGTACTTGCCGGTGCCTGGCCAGAAGTCAGCGACCTTGCCTTCGTGCGAAACGATCAGGTGTGCGCCCATGTTCTTGGTTTCGAAATGGACGCCACGCTCGGCGAGGATCTCGGCGCTGCCTTGGCGGTTCTTGGCTCGACGCTCAGCGCTTTCAGCCTGCCAGCCGATTTCTACGGTGCGTTCAATGTCTCTCATGTGCGCACCTGATAGCCGACAGTCCATTCACCGCAGAGGTACGAGCGGCAATGCCACGCCTCAGGGTTTTCGATGAACGAATCTTTGGCAGCCTGCTTGGCATCCCACAGGGTTGGCCCTTTGAACAGCATCAGGATTCGCCCCTCTGGCAGAGCCATGGATTCCTGAACTTCGGCCACTTGGTCGTCGATGAGCGACGGGTAGATCGGTGTGGTCATGCAGCCTCCTTGCGCCGATCGGCAATTCGCCGGATGCGCTCGCAGTAGTGTTTGAACTCGTCGGAGTTGATGACGAGGATGGAGAAGTAGGCGACGACCAGTGTCTCTGCCTTGGCATCCTCCACTGGGCCAGAACCCGGCAGAAGCATCGTTTCGATCGCGGCCTCGATGGCGCTGGTAGCGATGCTGTGAGGGTTCATAGCGTTGCCTCGTCGGCGTCGTAGCTCAGGCCCTGGTCGACGTATTGCTCAAGCATCGCCTCCGCGATCTCGTACAGCTTGCCGTTGACGTGATTGCTCTGGCCGACGATGTCCTCGACCATGCTTTTCACCGGGCCGCCGGTCAGGGCCTGTAGAAGAAGCTGGGCAAGGGCGGTGATGTCGTCCTGCTCGGCTTCCTGCAGCGACCGAAGGTGCTCGGCGACCTTGGCCACGAACTGCTCTTGGCGCACCCCTACCGGGCCACCAAAGCGCTGCGGGATCAGAACGTCGCAGCCGCCTACCAGCTCCTCGGCCTTGCTCTCGATCCAGTTCTGCGCCGCTTCCTGATGCGCCGAGTCGTCATCCGGCTCAGCATGGTCATACCGCCATTGTGCTGCTCGAAGTGCGCCCATAGCGTCCTCCAGATTGGTTGTGCGGCCGCATTGGCCAGGAGCCAGGCGCGGGTGACCAAACCCACCGTGAAAGGTGGCCTGGCGCCTGCCAATGCGGTCGAAGTGAGGGAAGGGGATGCAGGCGCCCGGCGCTGCCCGGGATGCGTCGAGTCTGGCCAGCTGATGCCCTCGGACTCGCCTGCGGTACATGTCGTCGTTTCGGTTGGGCCTGCCCGGAGGCTGATGCGCGGTCACATCGTCGGCCCTGCTTGCCGCTGCCTGTCAGGTATTGGGCGCAGCCTTCAGGCTTACTGCGCCTCACGAGGTGTGGCGTTGGCTTACTTCATGGCTCAATCCTCCGGTGATCGCACGCTGGAATCGCAGCGGCACTCAAGAAGGGGATGCGGGGTGCATCGGGAGCAACTCTCCGGGGCAAACCGGGGCGATAGACGTGGCGTGTTGCGCACGCTCTCGGACCTATCGCGTCAATTCCACGCGATCAACTGTGGTTCAGAGTTGCTCCCGATGAATCCTGAGATGGGGAGCAGGGCATCGGGCAGTTAACGTCATGCGGACGGGGCGCTGGTGTTCAGCAATTCGCAGCAACAAGAGCTTCCGCCTCATCAACCGTGTCCACCACGTCGATAACTTCGCCTCGCCATCCATACACCTTGTATTTGCCTGGACCTGTTCCATCCTCGTAATCAGCGTCAGTTGCTTCTGGATCATCCAGCTCGAACAAATAGTGTGGCCTACTCATTGCCTTGCCCTCCAGGGCGGTTGATTTCCCTGATACCCCTCGTGAGAAGGGCATCGAGGAAATCCTGCTGGCTCCGTTACTCGCCACGGTTGCCTGGGCGATTGCTTGATTGCTGCAGCCTCCACCGGTTCCCCGGCGTGGCCCGCTGTACCAGTGCATCAGCCCGTTCTGAGGGCTACCTGGCAGGGAGCGTTTGCAGCTCAACCCTCCATCCGCTTTCCGTGGCCCGGCCTATGTTCCTGCCGTGCTGACGTTCCGCCTGACTTCGAGCTGGCCAGTTCCAGAGCTGGCATGGGGATCGAATTTATTGCTCGCGCTGTTCGCCTTTCAGCGATGCCCGCATGGGGCTTCCCGTTACCGGGGATCGATCCGCGAGGTTCCCATCAGTGATAAAGAGCGGTGAGGCTTGAGGGCCTCCCGAGGGGCTGTGTAGCGCCTCGATGGGTGTAAAATTAGCAATCGCTAAATTACACGTCAATAGCAAATGCTAAATTTCTTTCTCGGCAGTCATCTTGTTCGCAGCTGGCGGCGTTCAAATTGGGGTTACATTTTTGTAATCGCTTGGCTATGCTTCGCTTGAGGCTGTACGGATATACAGTAATGGAGGTAGGAAATGGCTGCAGTACTCGAGGACCGGCAGAGCGGAGCGCGCGTAGAACTCACAAGCCTGGAGCGCCTGGGCCTGCGCGTATCAGCAATGATCAACTCGCCGCTGGCGCAGCTGGGGAGGAGGGTGCTGATCCACCGCCTGGACACGGACAGCGATCAGGACTGGGATGCGATCATGGAACTGCTATCCGAAACGGACGGCCTGGACATGACCTTCTGCGATGACGGATCGGTGATCCTGCAATGGGAGAGGCCGGAAGATGGCGACCAGGTGATTGAGCGGGATGAGGGCGGTGAGGAAGGCGAGGCGAGCGCTGAGGATCCGCCATTCTGAAGGGCACAAAAAAGCCCGCTCAACGGCGGGCTTCATAGACTCTTCTGAATCGCTCGTCAGGGCTGGGCCTTGCGATGCGGCTCTTCGGAAGCTAGATGCATTACCAAGAACAACCTTTCCTGATGTCGGAGAATGCTGCCTCGGCACCTGAAACGTCGAAGGTTGCGGTAACAGGGCTCTCGCTGTAGGGCGTCACGTTTGCTACGAAGGAAGTGTTTTTGGTCATTTCCTTGAGCGTGGCGACTGGTGATCCTGGGTAGAAGGACGAGGTGTGGTCTGTGGATACATCCCAAGTGTGCGTCTCTGCCTTCAATTTGCCAACTCGATGTGTAACTCGTGCCGAGTCGGTACCCAGGAACGAATTCCAATTGATGTATAGCTCGGTTTTGTTTTTTGCGCACCGAACGACTAGGCCTATCTGTTCGCCGAGGCGCCCCCTGCCACTACTCGCATCAAGCATAGCGATATAGATCGACTTGTCTGTTAAGGGGTCGGTGGTAGTGGAGGTAGACCATTTGCCCTTGCCTGCAGCAGGGGTCTCCACTGTCTTTGTGGTGAGCCCTTTGCTCTCCGCTAGCGCGTCGAAACACGACAGGCGCTCAACAGGGTTAGCAAGGGCTGCGCACTTCATCACGTCTTTTTCTGGTACGTCTGCTAAAGCAGTATTTGCTATCACTAGCGCCAGGGTGAGTGCGAGAGTATGAACGGCGATTTTCACTTGGATCCCTCCGAAAGAAAGCCGCCATCCTACCACTCTGGCCATCAGCCATCACGGACGCATAAAAAATACCTGCTGTAAGTCACGCTCGTCGCGTAGTTGAATCTTTCCATCCTAGCCATAGGTATAATTGCTGAAACGATTAATCTAAAGGTTAGGGCGCGTTGATGAAGCAGGATTTCGAGTCGCTGAGTAAGCAGGAGCAGCAGGAAAGACCGAATGCTCTAGAAGCATGGAAAGAAACCTATGCAGGGGTCCCGCTAAGCGAAGAGCGTTACTCCACAGCCATTAACGCAGCTGCTGACCTCAGGCATCGGGGCCTGATCGACTTTCAAGAGTGGTTGGTGCTGATCCGAACGGCGAATGATGCGCTACGGATGTACGGGTGAGAGCGTATGGCGCCCAAAGAAAAGCCCGCACTGCTATGCGGGCTAAAGGGAAATCGGATGAGCCTTTACTGTGCAAGGTTGGTCGTGAAAAAAGCGTGAAGGCATGAAAAAGCCCGCTCATGGCGGGCTTACTTCACTTGCTCGCTTCAGCGTTTTTGAGCGTCTGCTCCAGCTGATCTTGCAAGCTCACCGTGCGACCACCAGTGGGGCCGAAGACACAGAAGTTGGGGAGCAGCGGCAGCTCCATGGTGGCTCCGTCGATGACCTCAAGTCTGCGGGCTTTGATAACGCAACCGGCACTGAAGGTGCTGATTTTGTACATCTCCACATTGAATTCGTAGTCGCGCCCAGGCTCCGGGGTGAAAGTGACCGGCTTGGCTCTGCAAGAGGCAGCGCTGTTCCAGTAGTAGAGATCGATGATAATGGGCTTGTTGGCCGGAACTACGTGTTCATCGTACTGCTGCGTGGTGTCGTTGATCCTGCGGGATGCCTTGGACGGTGGAATGCCAATTACAAAATTGCGGGAATCAGACTCGCGCCAAGGATAAAGGCCGGGGGTGTCGACATGGGCGTCTTTCCATCCGATTGACGCTTTGGACGCGTCCTCATTGGCCTTGTTGAAAAAGGATTCACAGCTATGTCCGACAGCGAATCCCCCACGAATGCTATCGCCAGTGAATAGGCGGATGCGAGCCGTGTCGGTCGGATTGAATTTGGCGGCCTCGGCCTCGTTGCGGACATCGATCTTTGTACTCGCGCAACCGGTAAGGCCGATTGCAAGGAGCAGTAGGAGCGGGGTCTTCATTACTCTTTTCCTTGAGTGTGGCTAAATGCTATCGGCTGTTTCGGCCAGCCGACTTCAAGCTTTAGGTCCCCGGTTACAACCTGGGCGGAGGAAGGCCTCACCAACAAAAAGCCCGCTCAGTGGCGGGCTCTCTGCGATGGGGGCTGATCCTTCAGCTTGGTCGGATTGTAGGGCAGATGATGACGGCTTGCTAGGCATGAAAAAAACCGCCGAGGCGGGCTTAAGCATTTCTGAAGCGCTAATCTGATTGGTCCTGGCTACCACTTTTGGACTTGGACTTGCCCCAGTGGTAGCCACCAAAGGTGCCCACTGCCATAGAGCCAACCAGTTTGGCCATGTCCATCACTAGATCTTTTGCCCCAATATTGATGGCAAATCCGGCGAACGCAGCCATGATCACAGCAATCACGCAGATGAAAATGTATCTGTGGATTAGGTGGCTATTGAATTTATTCCAACGGTCGGAATGAAAGGATTTCTGAGCCTCAATGGCTGCAAGAGCGATCCTTTCATTCGACTCGATTTCTTGCTGTTTGACGCCAAGCTCTGCCTGCTTGACCTCTTGTTCCTTGGTGTTCGCCTCAGCCATTTTGGTAAGAGCCTGCATAAGCTCTTTTGCTTGCTGAGCCTTGTCGGGAGCAATGAGCTCCTGCTCTTGGTCAGTCAAACGCCACCTCATAACTGGTAGACGAAAGCTCTACGTCGAATCTTCCAAACCCTTCGGAACCGATTTTTGGCGGGACAAATTTTACTGACTTAATCTCGTCCCGATCGCGCCGAGCCAAGTCAATGAATTGATCGGCAGTCAACGATCGCTTGCTGGACGAAATGTACGCCTCGAACAAGTTCGTATTTCTTGCAGACATAGTCTCCTCCTAAGATTCCAATGGTTCGGCCCTTTCCTAGGCCAAAAATGCCACCGAAGGCGGCACCATGCTTCTAGCATAGAACCCGGACGGTGATTATCTACCCAGCGCCACCTAAGTCAACTGAAATCCGCGCCACGAAACCATAGCTAACGATTTTGTGGCGCGCACAGTGACTATAGGTTAGGCAGCTGAAGGCGCCACTGGTTCGAACGAGCGGTAGCTATCGGGTCAACGAAGGAAGCTAATGGCGCCTCAAAGCCATCTAGGGCAATGGTTTCCGCTCAATCCTTCCCGCCATCACCTCATCCCCATACCCCACCAACCGATCCTCCCCAGCCTGCATCACCTGGCAGATCCTGATCACTGCCTGGGCGTCGGCCTCGTTCCCGGCCTCGCTCAGGCGCACAGCAATCCGCATCAGCTCGACAGCCGACCATTTCAGGTCTGAGGCAAGGCCTTGGAGGTCGCGGTGGAGGTCTTGGTTTGGCTTGGTGAGGAGCATGGCTATACCAGGTGCGCGTTCCAGACCAGTAGTACACGGGCCTGGATGTAGGTCTCATCAACGCGAATATCTTCTGGCGGATGATTCGTATTGTCTGAAACCATCTTGAAATGGTCGCGACCCTTTTTTTGCAGGCGCTTGATGTACTGGTGACCCTGGTAGGAGAAGAAGTAGATCCCGTCCCCCACGAATTCTCGAATACTCACATCGACGATCAACGGGTCGCGGTTTCTGATCGTTGGGGCCATCGACTGGCCTCGGCCGGTGATGAGCTTCAGGTGGTAGGGCTCTTTGAACTCGACGCCCAGCTCTCTCAGATGGGTGGGGCTCACACGAATATCCTTCAGCATCTCCGGGAAGTCGTGAGCTACCTCGCCATCACCCATAGCGCCACTCACGTCGTAGTGGGCTATCCGTATTTCATCGCCAACCAAGCCACGGCGAGAAAAGTCTGCGGTAATCACATTTGACGGCGCCGGATCCTCAGCCGCCGCCAGCAAGCGCTGGCGAGTTTCCTCTGAGATCCCTTTCCCGCTTTTGGCCAGCATTTGCTTGACCAGGTCGGCTGCAGACGTTGGTGCAGTAGGGTGATCTTGCGGAGCAACAGGATCCATATCGATTGTCGGCGCAGGGGACACAAGCGTCCCGGAATCCAGCCCAATCTTTTCCTCGAGCTTAAGCGCGGCCTTCTCGCCTAGGTTCCTGTGCCCATTGAGAATCTGGGAAAGGTACGAGGCATCGAGACCGTACTGATCGGCGAATTCTTTCTGGCTGGCCCCAGCCATTACGGCCTTCAGAGCTGCAACCCTGAGCTTATTGATATCCATCCCGCAATCATCGCCTTCTGTTAGCAATCAGTAAATTACGGTTTGCTATTGATTGCCTCATTAGCAGTTGCTAATCTGGTGGCAATAGGAGGTGCACCATGAATCTGCACGACTACATCAAGCCTCTCGAAAAGCGCGAACTGGAGAGCTTTGCAGCCCACTGCGGAACCACCGTGGGGCAGCTCAAGCAGGTTGCTTACGGGTATCGACGTCCAGGGGCCGCCCTCGCCATCAGCATCGAGCGTGAAACCGCTGGGGAAGTGATCTGCGAAGAGATGCGGCCAGATATCGACTGGGCCTATCTCCGCAACTCCAAGACAACTAAGACCGCCGCCTAACCAATTTCAACCGCAAGGAGCAGTGCCCGAATGTACGCAGACCAGTCCCATAAGCGTGATACGCCTCGGAAGGTCCGTTTCAACAAGACCCTGGACCGCATCCTGGCCAGGGCGGCAGAGCGTGCCGAAGAACAGCACGCCACCTACCTGTACCTGATGATCGAGTGGGCGGTAGAGAACGGCGCGATCGAGGCTCTCAGCAAGGACGATAAGCAGTCTAGCGCGGCCTAGAGGCCCTATGGAGGTCACGTGGCTGAAATTGACTACGAGCACCTGAGTGATGGTGCGAAGAGAAAGATTAGTGCTTTTGCCCTGAAGAAGGGCTTGAGCATTGACCAGGCGCTCGAGGCTTTAGCAATCGAGTTCCTGGCCATGGGTGGACCTGCTCGTCTCGGCAGGCCCAAAGCACAGGTAGTCCAATTGGTCCCGAAAGAGGGCCTCAAAAGTGACACCTAAAACGCAGGCGCAAAAAAACCGGGTGGCCGCCCGGTTTCTTGTACTGCATTCGTAACGCTTGTGTGAGGTCATCATATATGCACCAGACCATCCAAAGCAATACCGTGGCCCTCGCGCCACAAAATGCGAACCACGATTTCGTGGCGCGCACGATGAGCAGCTTCGATCTGCTCGTACTGGTCAACGAGGCCAGGAAGCAGAACGGCGAAACTGAGGTTCGGCGCGCCGACTTCACCGCTCGCTGCAAGGATGAGCTCGACGGCGAATACTACGAAACTTTCGTAGTAAGGAATGCCCGCGGCCCGGCGTCCGAGGGCCTGATGCTGACCAAGGATCAGTGCATGCTGATCTCGATGCGCGAGTCGAAGGCCGTCCGCCGCAACGTGCTTGATCGGCTCAATGCTGCCGAGTCGCCGCGCGTGATTGCCACGCTACCAAACTTCGCCGACCCAGTAGCCGCCGCCCGAGCCTGGGCCGACGAAATGGAGCAGAAGCAGCTTGCCCAGCAGGCCCTGGCCATCGCCGCGCCCAAGGCTGAGTTCGTCGACAAGTACGTCCAGTCGACTGGTCTCAAGGGCTTCCGCCAAACCGCCAAGCTGCTGAGGGCTAATGAGGCCCGCTTCCGCGAGTTCCTGATCGACAAAAAGATCATGTACCGCATGGGTGGAGAGTGGCAGGCCTATCAGCAGCACATCGATGCTGGCCGGTTCAGTGTCAAGACCGGTACCAGCGACAGCGGCCATGCCTTCAATCAAGCCAAATTTACCCCCAAGGGCGTCACCTGGGTGGCCGGCCTATGGGCACAGTACAACCTGGAGGCCCAATGATGGCCCGCTCAAGAAACATCAAGCCAGGGTTCTTCTCGAACGAACACCTGGCAGAGTTGGACTTTGCCACTCGCCTGCTGTTCATCGGTCTGTGGACCGAGGCAGATCGTGAGGGGCGCCTGGAAGATCGCCCGCGCCGCCTGAAGATGGCCCTGTTCCCTGCTGACAATGTCGACATCGACCGCATGCTCGATGACCTGGATCATTTGGGGTTCATCAAGCGCTACACCGTGGGAGACGTGAAGGCTATTCAGGTCATCAACTGGTCGAAGCACCAGAACCCACACGTCAAGGAAGCCAAGAGCACCATCCCTGAAATGCCCGTAGTAGACGCATGCCAGGGAAAGCATGAGGAAAGCACCGTGCAAGCACCAGACTCGCACAGTTCTTTCCCTGCTGATTCCCTCTCTCTTGATTCCGGATTCCTGATTCCTGATTCCCTCACCCCGTCGCCCGCGCCGGTCGATTCCGCCGAGCTGTTCGCGCGCTTCTGGAAGCTGTATCCGCGCAAGGTTGGGAAGGACAAGGCCGAGAAGGCCTGGGCAAAGCTCAAGCTCACTGCGGAGCTGTTCGACACCATCGTCACCGCCCTGGCCAAGCACCGGCAGTTGCCCGGCTGGACGAAGGACAACGGCCAGTTCATCCCCCACGCGGCCACCTGGCTCAACGGGAAGCGCTGGGAGGACGAGGTCGAGGTTCCTGCTGACAACGTCCACCACCTGCCAACCAGTCGTCACCACGGCTTCGCTGATCGCGACTACACCTCAGGCCTGAAACAGCGGGAGGACGGAAGCTATGCGCTCTGAAAAAGTCGTCCAGATCGATCAGGGCGCAGTCGTTGCCCGCATCCAGCCAGCCGAGTGCGAGAAGCATGGCCCCTTCGAGCAGAAGGTCACCATGCTGTTGGGCAAGGCTCTGCGCAGCCACTGCCCTGAATGCGCTCGCATTGCCAAGGAGGGGCGTGAGGCTCGCGCCGAGGCCGAGCAGGCCCTTAACGTGCGCCTGGCGATCTCCCGCAAGCTGGGCGACTCGCTGATCCCGAAACGCTTCGCTGATCGCTCTCTGGCGAACTACAAGGCCGAGCACAAGGGCCAGGCCGAGGCGCTGCGCTTCTGCCGACACTACGTGAAGACCTTCGACCAGATCGCCGAGAACGGGCGCTGCATGGTGCTGCTGGGTAAGCCTGGAACCGGCAAGACCCACCTGGGAGCCGCCATGGCCAACGACCTGATGCGAAACACGTCGCACTCGGCGGTGTACCGGACGGTCGGGTCGATCCTGCAAGCCATCCGCGCGACCTACGACCGCTCCAGCGAGGCGACCGAGGCGAGCATCCTGGCCAGCCTGATCGAGCCTTCCCTGCTGGTGCTGGACGAAGTCGGCGTGAGCAAGGAGCAGCCGAGCGACTTCGAGCTGACGACCCTGTTCGCGATCATCAACGGCCGCTACGAGCAGGTGAAGCCCACGGTGGTCATTTCCAACCTGGGCCCCGAGCAGTTGCCGGTTGCTATGGGCGAGCGCTGCGTCGATCGCCTGCGCGAGGGCGGAATGATCGTTGTCCCGTTCGAGTGGGAATCGCACCGTGGCAAGGAGGCCATCTGATGCGCGCTCTCAAGGAGTTCATCTGGGCGGCGGCCATGGTCTCGGCTCTTCTGGCTGGCTACTGGTTCGCAACGGATATGGGCCGAACCTTTGCCCTGGTCTGCGTGCGGATCGTTGGCGAGCAGCGCGGACTGGAAGCGGCGCTGGAGGAGTGCAAATGACCCCTGCACAAGAAATCACAGTCGCCCAGCTCAAGAGCGAGGGCTTTGCACAGGTTGTGGAAGGCCGGGAAATTGTCCGCATGACTAAGGGCGCCGACCGCCGGGTCGTGATGGCCGATGGCAGCCAGAAGCGCGGGTATCACGTTGAATTCAAGCGCGCCGGGCAGCCGGCCGGGGAGGGGGTGTGATGTCCAGACCAGCAAAAGCAATCGCGGCCGGTACACCAGATGACCTGGTGCGCCTGCGTGATGAGATCGCGATGACCGCACTGAACGCCATGATCATCTCCGGCGGCTGGGGTTACACCGATGCCCAAGGCAATCGCCATAACCACACAACCATGCCGCAGTACTCCGCAGCGGCTTACAACTTTGCGGACGCCATGCTCGAAGCCAGGGAGAAGAACTGATGGACACCAGCAAGATGCGCGACAGCGTGCGCGAGCAGTTCGAGAAGTTTGCGCTCAGCTCTGAGGGTGGTCTGTTCCCCGGTCATCTGGCCAAAGGCGAGGATGGCGAGTACCTGAACTATGCCGCTCAGTGCTACTGGCTGTTCTGGCAGGTCAGCCGCGAGGCCGTGGTGGTGGAACTGGGTGCGCCATCGCACTGGGTTGCCGACTACGCAGCCTGTGGTGGCGGCATGACCGTGTTCGATGCCGAAAAGGCAGCCAAGGTGACCGACCCAATGTGCTCGAAAACCCCTTCTTACACGATCCATGCGCTGGAGAAAGCCGGCCTGAAGGTGGCGCCATGACCATCGACAAGAAAAAGCTCCAGCCCCTGCTGTGGTCCGTAGTCGCCTACTGGCGCGCCGGCAGTGATGCCCTCGAGCGTCACACGGATGACCTGGACGAGTTCCTCGGCGAAACGACGGTAGAGGAGGTTGCACTGGGGCTGCTGGACGAGATCAGCCAGCTCACCGCCAGGTTGCGCGCCGCGGAGAAGCAACTGCAGGAGGTGCCGGCATGACGGAGAAGATCAGCGTCAACAGCCAAGCCAAGCTATCCGAGGCCGTGACCAAGCCTCGCCACTTCTGGTCCTCCGGCCCGGCGCGTGTGCGTGATGTGTGCCGATTGGCCTACCTCTTTGCCACTGAGCTTTCCACGTCGGGCGCCGTTGAGATCATCGTCCGCCCGGTCAAGTCCCGCCGAACCCTGGAGCAGAACGCCAAGCTATGGGCAATGTTGGCCGACATCTCTCACCAGGTCGAATGGCCGGTGAACGGTGTCATGCAGAAGCTCGACAGCGAGGATTGGAAGGCACTGATGACTGCTGCTGCCCGGCAGGAGGTGCGAATGGCCTCCGGCATCAACGGAGGCGTCGTCATGCTGGGTATCAGCACCCGTCGGATGACCGTCGCCGAACTGGGCGATGTGATCGAGTGCATGTACGTGTTTGGCTCCGAGCGCGGTGTTCGCTGGAGTGAGCCGGAGGGGCAAATGCCTGAGCAGTGGGAGGCCGCGGCATGAGTGAGATTTGGCTGGAGAGTAAAACCCTGGCAGGGCGCTACATGGTGTCTTCACTCGGCAGAGTTAAGCGAATGGCCCATGTGTCCTCGACTCGCTCCGGTGTTGCTAAAAGCTATCCAGAGCGCCTGATTCAGCGTGCCAAGTCCAATGACTATCCGAGGATCATCCTCAAGGTAGACGGCAAGGCAAAGGCTTACCTGATCCATCGTCTGGTTGCCGAGGTGTTTGTTCCAAACCCGGACGACTTGCCCTGCATCAATCACAAGGATGGAGACAAGAGCAATCCGCATCCAGACAACCTCGAGTGGTGCACCCATCAGGAAAACATGGCGCACGCGGCGGCTACAGGGCTCAGCGACTGTGCTGTGCCGGTTCAGTCAGCAAAGCATGGGATGGGCATGTGGTTCCCTTCGCTGGAGTCTGCGGTGCGCCACACGGGCGTGAGCAAACCTTGCATTTGCGCGGCGGCCAGGAAAAAGCAAAAGACGGCTGGCGGCATGGTCTGGGACTACGCGCCGCAGGGTGTCGAGTTCAGTGACCTGCTGAACGAGGTGGCGGCATGACCCTGGCCAAGGAGATCAAGCCGAAGAAGTGCAAGGCGCCAGGTTGCGGTAAGCCCTTCAAACCGACCATGACCACGCAGAAGGTGTGCAGCATCGCCTGCGCCAAGGCCATGGCCAAGGATCCGAAGCTGCAGAAGGTCGCGGCCAAGGCCATCACCAAGCAGAAGCGCCAGGAGCTTCAGGATCGCCGGGAGAAGCTGAAGACACGCCGTGAGCACATGGCCGAGGCCCAGACCGCGTTCAACGCCTACATCCGCGAGCGTGACGCCGGCCTGCCGTGTATCAGTTGCGACTCGCTGCCGAGTGACCACGACCTCATCACCGGCAGCCGCTGGGATGCCGGCCATTACCGGTCGGTTGGTGCCTGCCCGGAGCTGCGGTTCGAGCCGCTCAACGTCCACCGGCAGTGCGTGAAGTGCAACCGAAACCTGTCGGGTAACGCGGTCGAGTACCGCATTCGCCTGGTGAAGCGCATCGGCGCCGACCAGGTGGAATGGCTCGAAGGGCCTCATAAGCCCCAGCGCCTGACAATCGAAGACCTGCAGGCCATCAAGGCCCTGTACAGGCAGAAGCTCAAAGACCTACGGAGGGTCGCAGCATGACACCAGCATGGGGATTCCTGATTTTGGCCGCCCTGATGGTGGTGGGTGGCGTGGCGTTGTCCTGGGCGGCCTCGGTTCGCCGCAAGCGGTACTACGAAGAATTCATTTTGAGAAAGGCCAAGCGGGCAGGGGGTAAACCATGAAGTACCAGAGCGTGTTGGCGGCAGTGGTTCGCGCCCTTTCGACAGAGACCATGAGCGTTGTGGGTGGCGGCGACTTCGAGCCGAAGGTCCAGGCTTCGAAGCTGAAGGGCGAGATCACCGGGAAGGATGCGGCGATGCTGGTGGACTGCTGGGTGCACGCCCGGCTGCACAGCAAGCTGATCCCGCGGCACTGGAATGCCCTGACGGCCAGGTTCTCGACCCACAAGGCCAAGAAGGTGGATGCGATCGGCAAGCTGGTACCGCTGATTGCGACCCAGGCGCCGAACCTGTTCCGGTACAAGGCGGTCACCGCCTGGGCCATTCCGCCGGTGAAGGGCGTGCAGGCCAAGTCGGGGCATGAGGTGGCCAGCCGGGCAGCGCGGGAACGCGCAGAGTTCGATTCGCTGCACGCTGGCGTGGTCCAGCGCCTGGCTGGCGGCGAGATGCCGGAGGACGCCGGGCAGGCGCGCCGCGAGCAGTACGTGAAGCGCTCCACCGACATGATCGTGCTGCCGGCCGAGTTCTACGACATCAACACCTGGGATGGCCAGGGCCTGAACCGGACCACGTACTGGCGCTGGAAGAAGGGTATCGAGAAGGTGCTGGACGAGATGGTGGTCGAGGCATTGGCCGCGTCTAGTAAGATACTTCAGGAGGAAGGCGTTTTGATGGCAGATGCCGCTTGACACCCGTGCAACGATGCAACATTATTTGCTCATCCTGTCATTCCTGCGTGTATTGAGGATTGACGAACAGAACCCGGCCATCGTGCCGGGTTTTTTATTGCCCGAAGAGGGCCTCAAGAGTCCTGGCGGAACCCGCCGAGCGAGGTCGGATAGAAATTTTTTTTGTAACACGGAACGTTTTGATAGCACTATGATTCTGATAGGTTGCTAACTAAACAAACATGGAAGACCGTGATTATGAAAACCGTTCTAGCTGCTGCAGCCCTGTCCCTTGTCGCTGCGTCCGCCGGAGCAGCTGAGCTTTCCGGGGCGCTGGGCGCGACAAGTCAAGGTGGCATTACAGCGCGCGTAGGCGTTGGCTTTAACTGGGACAGAAGCTGGTTTGAGTCCAGCGCGGGCCGTCTAACCGGTTACTGGGATGCTGGGTATACCTATTGGGAGGCCGGAGATGCTTCCGGCGGCGCTCACTCGCTCTCATTCGCTCCTGTGTTCGTCTATGAGTTCGGTAGCGGCAATGTGAAGCCATTTGTTGAGGCGGGTATTGGCGTTGCGGTGTTTTCCGGCACCTCCGCGGGTGACCAGGACTTTGGTTCGGCCTTCAACTTCGAAGACCGCATCGGTGCGGGCTTGAAGATCGGCGAGACGCAGAAGGTTGGTATCCGAGCGATTCACTACTCCAACGCTGGCATTAAGCAGCCCAACGACGGTATCGAGTCATACTCGCTGTTCTACAGCCACCAGATTTAAAAAAGCACGATCCCTCTTTGCCCGCCCTGTGCGGGCTTTTTTGTGCCTAGGTAATCATACCGGCCGATGCCTGGCATAGAGCCTGTTGGCCATGTAACTGACTCTCTGTGTACCGTTTTTACTTGCCCGCGCCCTAATAAGGGTCTAAATCGGGTCATTTTTTAGGAACCACTCATGGCCGAACCAGCAAGCACGACTGCCGGCGTCCTGCTGGTGAAGTACGGCGTGATCATTGGCGGCTTCGCAGGAGCAATCCTCTCGCTGACCTTCCTGCGAGGCCTTACCCGGGGCCAGGCGGTCGCCGCCTTCTTCACCGGCTTCGCATCGGCAGTCTTCTGCACCCCGCTAGCCATCAGCTACTTCGGCCTTGGCACAAGCGGAGAAACCCAATACGGCGTGGCCTTCCTCATAGGCCTACTGGCAATGAACATCATCCCAGTCCTGAAGTCGGTGGTGAGTCAGTTCGGAGCCAAGGGGGCTACCTAATGAGCTCAACCCTGATTCAAGTCCTGATTGGCGCCAATGCCTTCCTCAGCGTGCTGGTGGTGATCGCAGCGTGCGACTACCTGCGGCGGATTCGCCCGATGGATCACCCGCTGCTCGCCGTCGCGTTCTACCTGGTGGCCATCGGCGCGTTCGGCGCCTTCGTCCTGGCCATGAACGGCCATGTTCCCACCCTGTACGGCGTGATCCTCAAGCTGGGGATCGTCCTGTATGCGGTCGCCCGGCGCGGTCACGTGTTCCAGCCCGGGTAGGGCGCCACAAATTCGAGATGCGCCGTTTCGTGGCGCGGGAGTGACCTTATTTGGAATTCCGCCTGTCGCATTCCTCCTGGGCATCAGCACGATTGGGATATAGCTCTGGCAGTCTCTTGTCAGTTCGCGTGTCTAGGATTCGATAGCCACGAACTTTCCAGTGCGGTGGCTCGGAGGGATCACGCGATTTGATGCCCTCCAGTGGCCTGGAATTGACGACTGTAAACCGCTGCTTCATGTCGAAACCTCCTCGGGGCTTTTGCTCAAGTACTGGTAGGTCTTATCCAATTCAAGTTGCAGGTGATCATTTTGAAAAGGCCAATGCCTCCGGCCGACCTGCTCGAATCGCCATTCCTGATCCTCAAGCCTGCTCCCGAACTGTGGGATTGGGTCCAGAGCGAGATCCTCGCCGACACTGGCAGCATTCACAACCCCGAGCACTCCCACCTCATCGACGCCAACATCGGTGTGATGTGGGCCTCGTCTGCCTTCAACAAGAAGGGCCGCTCGGTGTTGGGCCAGGCCGAACAGCTGATGATCCGCGCCGGTGGGTGGCAGAAGGCCCGTCAAGAGCAGCAGATGCGGGAGTGGTTCGGTGAGGAGCCGGCCTACCTGATCACCCTGGCCGCTGACTACTGCGCCGAGTGCACCGACGCAGAGTTCTGCGCCTTGGTTGAGCATGAGCTTTACCACATCGCCCAGGCGACAGATCAGCACGGCGCACCCAAGTTCACCCAGGAGGGGCTGCCCAAGCTCTACCTGCGCGGCCATGACGTCGAAGAGTTCGTCGGCGTGGTGAGGCGCTACGGTGCCGGGCATGACGTACAGCAGCTAATCGACGCTGCAAGCCGGCCGCCTGAGGTGGCCAAGATCAACATTTCGAGGGCCTGCGGAACCTGTCTGCTCAAGTCTGCCTGACCCCTGACAGACCCACGACGGATGAAAACCTATGGCGGCCCTGAGCAACGAGGTGAAAGCCTTCATCGTTCAGGCCCTGGCCTGTTTCGATACCCCCTCGCAAGTCGCGGCAGCCGTCCGAGAAGAATTCGGCCTTGAGGTTACCCGGCAGAAGTGTGAGGCGCACGACCCGACCAAGCGCGCGGGGCGTGACCTGGCCAAGCGCTGGGTGACCCTGTTCGAAGACACCCGCAAGCGTTTCCGCGAGGAGACGGCCGAGATTCCCATTGCCAACCGGGCATTCCGGCTGCGCGTGCTTGGGCGGATGGCCGAGAAGGCCGAGAACATGAAGAACATGGCCCTGACTGCGCAGCTACTCGAGCAGGCGGCCAAAGAGGTCGGCGATGTCTACGTGAACCGCCAGACCAAGAACGAGAATCCACACGACAACGTGCCGCCCACCCGGGTGCAGGTTGATGTGGTGGATGCGAGGAAGCCTGATGCCGTCACTTAACGTGCCCCAGGCCAGCTTCCTCCGGATGGAGAACAAGTTCCGCGGATTCGTTGCCGGATTTGGCTCAGGCAAGACCTGGGTAGGCTGCGCGGCGCTGTGCAAGCACGTGTGGGAGTGGCCCCGGATCGACTCCGGCTACTTCGCCCCGACGTACCCGCAGATCCGCGACATCTTCTTTCCGACCATCGAGGAGGTCGCCTTCGACTGGGGCCTGAAGGTTAAGACGAAGGAGAGCGACAAGGAGGTCGAGTTCTACAGCGGCGGCCAGTACCGCAGCACGACTATCTGCCGCTCGATGGAGAAGCCGCAGACGATTGTGGGCTTCAAGATCGGCCACGCCCTGGTCGACGAGCTCGATGTTCTGCCCGCGCTGAAGGCTGAGCACGCCTGGCGCAAGATCATTGCCCGGATGCGCTACAACGTGGCCGGGTTGAAGAACGGCGTGGATGTGACGACGACCCCTGAGGGGTTCAAGTTCGTCTACCAGCAGTTCGTGAAACAGTTGCGCGAGAAGCCGGCCCTGCAGGGCATGTACGGCCTGGTGCAAGCCAGCACGTTCGACAACGAGCTGAACCTGCCGCCAGACTACATCCCGTCGCTGATGGAGTCGTACCCGGCTCAGCTGATCCTGGCCTACCTAAACGGCCAGTTCGTCAACCTGAACTCCGGGTCGATCTACCACGCCTACGATCGGAAGCTGAATTCCTGCTTCGACACCGTAGAGCCTGGAGAGCCCCTGTTCATCGGCATGGACTTCAACGTCGGCAAGATGGCGGCGATCGTCCATGTCAAACGGGCTGACGGAAAGCCCAGGGCCGTGGATGAGCTGATCGACGGCTTTGATACCCCGGACATGATCCGGCGCATCAAGGAGCGCTACTGGCGGCACAACGGCCGGGACTACGAGAAGACCTGCGAAATCAGGATCTACCCCGACGCCTCGGGAGGGTCGCGCAAGTCAGTGAACGCCAGTGAGACGGACATCGCCATCCTGCGGCAGGCTGGCTTTGCCGTGATAGCGCCCGACGCCAACCCGCCAGTGAAAGACCGCATCAACGCCATGAACGCGATGTTCTGCAACGCGAATGGCGAGCGGCGTTACCTGATCAACCCGCTACGCTGCCCAACCTATGCAGACGGCCTGGAGCAGCAGGTATGGGCTGCCAACGGAGAGCCCGACAAGAAATCCGGTGTGGACCACGCGAACGACGCGGGTGGCTACTTCATCCACCACGACTACCCGATCAGCAGGCCGGTTACCCACGTACCAATCACGTTCACTTTCTGAGGCCACCCATGCCGAACTTCATTCCCCGGGCAGAGTACTCGGAGGCCTTGCCCGGCTGGCAGCTGGTCAAGCGCTGCGTGGCCGGCGCCCGCGAGGTGCGAAAGCACGACGAATACCTGCCGATGCCGGACCCGGAGAACAAATCACCGGAGAACCTGGCGCGGTACAAGCAGTACAAGAAGCGAGCGATGTTCCTGAACATCACCGGGCGTACGCGTACCGGCCTGCTGGGTGCGGTGTTCCGCAAGACAGCCGAACTGCAACTGCCCGCCGGCGTGGCGTACCTGAAGGAGAACGCCAGTGGCGACGGCACGAGCCTGGAGCAGCTTTCCAAGCGTTCCGTGGGTGAGTGCCTGGACACTGGGCGTGGCGGCTTCCTGGTGGACTTCCCGCCAGTTGAAGGTGTGTCCTCCATGGCTGACATGCAGGGCCGGCGTGCACTGATCCACCACTACGGCGCGACCTCGATCATCGACTGGGAAGAGCAAGTCATTGATGGCGTGCTGCGCCTGGTCTACGTCTGTCTGCTGGAATGCGTGTCCGAGTTCAGTCAGGAGAACCTCGGCCGCATCAAGGAAGAGCAGTACCGGGTGCTGCTGCTGGTAGATGGAAAGTACGTCCAGCGCCTCTACGCCAAGGACGGCAAGACCTACACCGAGACGCAGCCACTCGACAAAAACGGCAAGCCCTTCGATCACATCCTGTTCAGCTTCTACGGGGCTGAGGACAACGACGCCAGCGTCGACAAGTCGCCCCTGGAAGACCTGGCCGATGTGAACATCCTGCACTACGGCAACAGTGCCACGGTGGAGGAGAGCGGTTTCATCAGCAGCCAGCCAACGCTGTTCATCACCACCGATATCAACGCGGACGATTTCGCCAAGCTGAACCCCAACGGCATCCACATCGGCTCTACCCGCGGGTTCAACCTCGGCAAGTCCGGTGACGCAAAGCTTGTCCAAGCGGCCGAAAGCCAACTGGCTCGCACGCTGCTGAAGGACAAGGAAGAGCAGATGCTGATGATCGGCGCGCGCATCGTCCAGAAGGCCGGCGGCGCCGAGACGGCCGAGGCGGTGCGCATCCGCTACAGTTCGGACAACAGCGTGCTGGGCACCATCGCCGGCAACGTGTCCGAGGCCCTGAAGCGGGCCATCCTCGACGCAGAGCGCTTCATGATGGGTGAGCCGGATGAGGCCGGGACGGTCTTCTGGCTCAATCAGTCGTTCTTCGATGAGACGATGACCGCTCAGGACATCCTGGCCCAGGTCCAGCTCTGGCAGCAGGGCATCATCGCGAAGTCCGACCTGCGCACCAATCTGCGCCAGGGCGGCGTGCTTGAGGCTGACCGAACCGACGAGCTGATCGACGATGAGCTGGCCGAGCAGCCGCCAGTGACCGGCAACGATACCGGAGGCGGTGAGGATGAGCAGTGACGGCTACCTTTCCGACGCAGCGACTCGCCACCAGGCGCACGTGCAGCGCTACGCCGGGGGAAGCCTCAAGCGCCTGGCCAAGTTCATCACGAAGGCCATAAGCACCGCCAAATCGCGAGTATCAGAGGGATTGAGCCGTTACGGCACCCAACGGTACGAGAAGCAGATTCAGGAGCTACAGGGCGAGCTGGCGGGTGTATACGGCGAAATGAAGCAGCAGGCCGTGCTCGACCTGACGGAATTCGCTGGGTACGAGGCCGAGTTCAACATGACCCTGCTGGGCAAGGTCGTGAAGACCGTGGTGCAGCTGAACAAGCCCAGCATCGAGCAGGTGTCCGCCGCAGCGCTGGCCGATCCGCTTGATCTGGAGGTCGGCAAGGGGCGACAGCGCATCAGCATCGCCGGCGCGCTCGACCAGTACGGCACCAAGAAGAGCGCCGAGATCATTAGCGAGATTCGCATGGGCTCGGCGCTGGGAGAGACAACTGGCCAGATCACCCGCCGGCTCACATCGCTCGGTGTGCAGCAGCGCGACCAGGCTGGTGCACTGGTGCGGACCATGACCAACCACATCGCCAGTTCGGCGAGGTCGCAAGTCATGGCCGACAACGAAGACATCCTGAAAGGAAAGCGCCGGGTTGCCACCCTGGACGGCAGAACCACGCCGCTCTGTCGTGCGCTGGATGGTACGGTGGTGCCCATGTCCGCGCCGTCGCCGCCATTCCACTGGAACTGCCGGACCACCGAGATACCGGTGCTCAACGACGAGTTTGCCCGGGATATTCCCGGATCGACTCGCCCAGCGGTAGGCCCTGACGGCGCCGAGCAGGTCAGCAGCAAGACCACCTACGGCGAATGGCTTGCACGCCAGCCGGCAGCGTTCCAAGAGGATGTGCTCGGCCCAGCTCGCTACAAGCTGTTCAGCAAGGGCGAGCTCACCATCGACCGGTTTGTCGATGACGACGGCCGGACCCTGACCCTCAAGCAGCTGCGAGAGCGGGAGCCGATGGCATTCCAAAGAGCCGGCCTCGATTGAGGCCGGCGTACGTACTTCTTACTCGACTACTTCCAGTGCATTCACAGAGCGGCCAAACACGCCTTCATAGCGCTTCTTAACGCGCCGGAAGTGCCCCGATGCGACTAGAGCATCTACCACCTCGGTAGTTGCTTGCATCGTGTTTCTGTAGCGAAGGTCCCCAAGAAATTGGCGGCGGATGATTGGGTCGAGCGTCATCGCTTGTTCAGGCGGAAATTTATCCAGGGTCTGAGCACGTTGGTTGATGGCTAGGTGCTTGATTCCATGATCCTTCAAGTATTTCAGAAGGTCCGGAATGTGGAGGTAACCGTCTGGGCCACCGTAAGGCAATTTGATCATCGTTTGATCCTCATTCAATAGCGGATGTGATGAGGCAGAAGCCTCTGATGCCACACCGCCTGCGAGGAGAGAGCGGTACATCTCGATAGGCAGCACAGCAAAAACAGCCTCTCCGTTATCGCCATGAATGAACTGTACAGAACTCATCAATCAACCCCCTGTAGTGCTTTGTTGTGACTGCAATATAGCTACGACGTACATATAAATCAAGTTTTATTTGTGCGGGCAGGGCCTGCTCAACGTCTCTGGGAGACAGCAATGACCTTGAAATTCCAACTGGACAGCCTCGAAGGCGTCGAAGAATCCATCCAGGGCCTGTACGTCGAGAAGGACGGCAAGTTCGTCCTGGGCATCGAGGGGCTGCCGCAGCAAGAGGATGTCACCGGCCTGAAGGCCAAGGTGGAGGAGCTCTTGGGCGAGAAGAAGGCTGCCGAGAAAGCCCGCCGTGAGGCCGAAGAAAAGGCGCGTTCCGAGGCCGAAGAGGCTGCCCGCAAGTCGGGCAACGTCGAGGAGCTCGAAAAGTCCTGGTCCGAGAAGTACAACCGCCGCGAAGCTGAACTGACCGGCACTCTCGAAAGCGAACGCGCCAACCTTCAAGCTCAGATCCGGGATCTGACCGTGGGCCGCACCGCCACCGAGATCGCGACTGCTCTGGCCGTGCCAGGCAGCGCCAAGGCATTGCTTCCTCACATCGAACGCCGGCTGAGCGTTGAACAGCGCGACGGCAAACCCACCGTTGTCGTGCTGGACGCTGCCGGCAAGCTCTCGGCGGCAACGCTGGATGAGCTGAAAGCAGAATTCACCAACGATCCGGCCTTCGGCCCGCTGATCGCTGGTAGCAAGGCATCTGGCGGCGGGGCCGGGGGTGCTGGAAAGGGCGGCGGGGCCGCAAAAGGCAATTTCGGCGGTAACAAAGCGGAACGCACGGCGGCAATCGCCAGCCGGTTCCCAGACCTCCCTCAATCGTAAGGAAAAACACCTATGTCCCTGTCGCAAATGCAGGTTTTCAACGAGTACATCATGCCGGCGACCATCGAGACGCTGGATCAGATGCTCGTTGCGTTCAACGCCGCCAGCCGCGGCGCCATCGTGCTGTCCCCGGACGGCTTCACCGGCGACTTCCTCCAAGAGTCGTTCTTCCAAACCCTGGCTGCAGCCCAGCGCCGCGTGGATCGTTACGCAGCCAACGGCGCGGCGCCGATCACCGACCTGACCGAGCTGAAAAACACCTCGGTGAAGGTGGCCGGCGGCTTCGGCCCCGTTCGCTACGAGCCGTCGCAGATGACCTGGCTGGAGCGCCCGACCGCCCAGGGTGTCGAGGTGGCATCCCGTGCGTTCGCTGAGATCCTGCTGAAGGACCAGCTGAACACCGCAATCGCCGCGCTGGTTGCTGCGATCACTGCCCAGGCCGCCGCCGTCAACGATGTTTCGGCAACCGCCGGCATCACTCAGGTCGGTCTGAACAACGCCCACGCCAAGTTCGGTGACGCCAGCCAGAACCTGGTAACCCAGGTGATGCAGGGCACCACCTACCACAAGCTGATCGGCCAGGCCCTGACCAACTCCGAGCAGCTGTTCCAGGCCGGCAATGTCCGCGTTGTCGACATCCTCGGCAAGGTCTCGGTGGTCACCGATGCCCCGGCGCTGATGCAGGCCGGCACCCCGAACAAGGAAATCATCCTGTCCCTGGTTCAGGGCGCCGCGCTGGTGCACGACGGCCGCAACATGGTCAGCAACGTGTCGACCACCAACGGCAAGGAGCGCATCGAAACCACCTTGCAGGTGGACTACGACTTCGGCCTGGGCCTCAAGGGCTACACCTGGGATCAAACCAACGGCGGCAAATCCCCGACCGATGCCGAGATTGCCACCGGCACCAACTGGGACAAGACCGCCACCAGCATCAAGCACACCGCCGGTGTTGCTCTGATCGGTGACGCTTCCAAGTAAACCCTGATGGCGGGCTGGGCCTATGGCCTGGCCTGCTGAGGATATGTGCATGAGCAGAAACAACATCTGGTACCTGCCTGGTCCGTTCCACCAGTACCAGGAGAACGTCAAGGAACTGGCCCGAGAGAACGGCCTGGTCATTGTCGACGCCAACGTGGCGGAGGGTCGCAAAGGCGCTGCCAAGGACGTTCCCGAGGTAACCATCCGCCCCGAGCTTCAGGCCCTGGCAGTGGTCGTCGAGGCCGGCAGTTTGAGCCAGGACGTTGTCGATCGCTTGACCGCTGAGCTCGACTCCATCGGCGTGATCGTCGAATCATTCGCGGTCCAGAGCTTGGAGCGCCCTTCGGGTGACCTGGGCGAGACCGCATCGCGCCTCTTTGAAGTGCTCGAAGCAGTTAATGCCGGCGTCTCCAGCCTGCAACGTGAGCGCGATGGCGAGGTTGAGAAGGCCGGCAAGTTGCAGGAGGAGAACGAGCATCTCCGCGCTGAAATCGCTGCCTTGAAGCAGGCTGCGGCCAGTGACCCAGAGGTGGAGCAGCTCAAAGCCAAACTGACAGAGGCCGGCGTCACCTACCGCGCCAACGCCTCGAAAGAGTCGCTGCAGAAGCTGGTAGACGAACTCGGCCAGCAGTAATCCCGGGGCCTTGGCCCCTCTCATTTCAGCGGAGGCCGGATGGCTACCTACATCACTGTGGCCGACGTAGACGCCATCCTTGGGCCTGACTGGGCAGCCCCAGAGCTGAAGGACGATGCGGTCTTCGAGGCGAATGCCTACCTGACTGCGCTCAACCTGGTTGGCATCGACATGGACAACATCCCTGACGATGTGAAGCAGGCAGGCGCGCGGCTGGCCAAATGCGCCTCCCAAGGAAAGCTTTACCAGCAGCAGACCGAGGGCTCGCTCGAGGCGAAGACGGTCAAGGCCGGATCGGTATCGACCAGCAAGACCTTCGGCTCGATCGACAAGACCAGCACCGTCGCCCAGCCGGCCTGTGTGCAGCTGGCGTTGGCGCTGCTGACGCCCTGGCGCAGCAATCCGTTCGCCTTTGCTGTGAAAAGGGGATAGCCATGGGCTTGCGCGACGAAATCCAGGCAGACCTGGCCGAGGCCTTCGACGAGGACCTGGCCGATGCGGTATCGACGTTCACCGGCACCTACATGGGGCACGGCGTCTGGGACCCGGTAAACGAGACCACCACGGCCCAGCCAGTGACCTACACCGGGCGCGGCGTGCTCGACAGCTACGACAGCCGGCGCATCGACGGCCTGAACATCCTGGTGGGTGATGTGCTGCTGATCTGCCTGGCCAGCGAGGTCACCGACAAGCCTGCAGTGGGCCACCAGATCACCGTTACCGACCTGATCACCGGCCTGCCGTCGACGTACCGCATCGTCAGCCCAGGCATAGACCCGGCCAAGGCGCATTACGAGATCCAGCTGAGGAAGTGACCCATGGCCAAGGGGAGAGGGTGGAGCACGCCACCAAGTGCATTTGCCGGCGTGGTTGAGGATGCGCTGACACAGCGATCAAGGGCGATAGCCATGGCGATGCTTGGAGAGATCGTTCTGCGTTCGCCTGTGGGCAATCCTGATCTCTGGAAGAGCCCACCGCCACCCGGATACTCTGGAGGCAGGTTCAGGGGTAGTCACATCGTCAGCATCGGGGCGCCTGTCTACACCCAGACGACCAAAATCGACAAGGTTGGATCGGAAACGATAGCAGAAGGGCAGCGTCAGCTATCTGGTCTTGAGCCTTTCACGGTCATCTACATCCAGACGAACTTACCCTATGCCGAGAAACTAGAGGACGGCCATTCGACCCAGGCGCCTGGCGGCGTCTATGCGGTGTCGTTCAATGGCGTCTCGCAGGCCTATTCATGACCTTCGAACAAATCCGCGCCATCATCATCGGGCGCATGGCGCAATGGGCCGGGATTCCTGCGGATGCAGTGGATTACCCGAACCCGCCTAAGCCATTTGATCCTTCTGGGCGCAGTATCTGGGCTCGCCTGGCGGATATCCCCGGCCTGGGCAGTACGCCAGAGGTCGGAATCGGCCCATGCGTGCGCCAGACCGGCATCGTCGTCATCCAGCTGTTCGTACCCAGCTACAGCGGCACCCTGGCAATCACCAGGGCCGTGGACACGCTGGTTACCCAGTTCCAGTACTACAGCGCTCCCGAAGGGCCGTTCGACTTCTTCGAGGCATCCCCGAGGGTCGTCGGCGATGACGGCCACGGCTGGTACCAGGTCAACGTCAGCGTCCCATACCGGGCCTACTGAGCCAAACAACCATCCCGCACCGCCACATGGCGGTTTTTTTACGCCTATTGATAGGAGAAACACGCCATGTCGAGTGGTGCCAAGGTTGCAACCGCCTGGATTCGTGAAGTCACGCCAGGCACCACACCGCCGGGCCCCTGGAACGTGCTGACGCGTACCAGCTTCGGTGTCGGGCCCACCTACAACACTGCCGAGAACAACGAGATCGGCGAAGACCGCATGTCGCAGGGTACCGCGCAGACCACCGTGGACGTGGCCGGCGATGTCGGCACCAAGATGCGCTTCGGCGCGCTGGATGAGTTCATGGCCTCCTGCTTCGGCAAGGACTGGGACAACAACGTCCTGACCATGGGTAACGACCGCATCAGCTTTAGCCTGGGCTACTACGCCGCGGACGTCGGCATCGCCGGCAAGGCCACCGGCGCCCAGGTCGCCACCATGAACATCCAGGTGCCGAACGACGGCGAGATCGAGGTGACCACTACCTTCGCTGCGACCGGCTGGCAGGACAAGGACGACGACACCAACTTCATCCTGACGCCGGTGGCCGAGGCCTTCCAGCGGCGCTACGGCTTCAAGGACGTCTCCGGCCTCAAGCTGAACGGGGTGCAGGTCGGCGACAACAACGTTTGCGTCGACACCTTCAACCTGCAGTTCGACAATGCCGTCCAGACCCAGCGCTGTATCGGCAACGGAAACCCCTTTGCCGGCAATATCATCCCGACCACCTTCACGCCGTCGGGCAGCATCACCCTGAGCTGGGCCAAGACGGCCTACGAACTGTGGAAGAAGCAGCAGACCGGCGACGCGATCAGCTTCGAGTTCACCCTGGGCAATGCCGACGGCGCCTACGACTTCCTAATCCCGGAGATGGAAATCAGCGGCTCCTGGCCGGATGGCGGAGCCACCGACATCATCCAGGTGGAGCTGACCTACACCGCCCGCCGCGTGTCGCCGACCATCACCCGCCGTCCGGCACCGCCGGCGCCTACTGGTGTGACCGTGGCCCCATCGACCGCCAGCGTGGCAGTGGCCGCGAACACCAACCTGGCCGCCACCGTGGCTCCGGTCGGCGCGACCCAGACCGTTACCTGGTCCAGCTCCGATGTGAGCAAGGCCACTGTCAGCGCCTCCGGCGTCGTGACCGGTGTGGCCGCCGGCACTGCGACCATCACCGCCACCAGCACCGTGGATGGCACCAAGAAAGGCACAGCGGCGATCACCGTCACGGCGTAATCATTGCCCGGCACGCCATACGGTGCGTGTCGGGCCTTTTACCGCAGAGGAAGAACATGGGATTCACCATTGCTCGCAAGCCCGAGCTGGACCTCCACGGCCAGCGCTGGGTGGAGTTCGCCCCGGGCGCTAAGATCCTGGTTGGCTCCGCCGCCGACCCGGTGTACCGATCGCACCGCGCGCTGATCAACCGACACCTGGCGGCGATCGACTCTCAAGCCGGC
This sequence comes from Pseudomonas guariconensis, assembly GCF_040822035.1. Classification (NCBI taxonomy): domain Bacteria; kingdom Pseudomonadati; phylum Pseudomonadota; class Gammaproteobacteria; order Pseudomonadales; family Pseudomonadaceae; genus Pseudomonas; species Pseudomonas guariconensis. The sequence continues at coordinate 2,075,939 of NZ_CP162012.1, forward strand.
GTCGGCACCAAGCAGTTCAGCGTTGCGCAGATCCCCCAGGCTGAGATCGAGGTCGATGACGAGCTCTACATGGACCTGGTGGCGCACCATCTGATCAAGGACTGGCAGGGCGTGGACGTGGCCGATCGCCCTGGCGAGCCGGCGCCATACACCCCTGAGCTCGGCAAAGCCTTGATCGAGCAGATGCCCAGCGTCTACTTCCTGGCTCTGCGCACCGGAGTCGACATAGCCAACCGCGTCGAGGAGCGCATCAAGGAGTCGGTGGGAAAGCCCTCGCCGTCTACCGATGGGGCCGCGACTGGGCGGGCGAAGAGAACGAGAAAAAGCGCTGGAAACGCGAGCGCCTAAGCGGCGTAGCCGCGGTTCCACCAGCCCCGGAGATTGATCCGATCACTGACCAGCTGCTCGACGCCTACAACGCGATCAGCAGGTCACGGCAGTACGTCGGCATGATGGCCGCGCCAGCACCGATCACCGCAGGCATGGTGAGCGAGTACCTGGCCCGGCACCCGACCGCTATCGATCGCGACGAGCTCGAGGCCGTGGTGTTCGCCCTGGATGAAGAGTTCCGCACCAACTGGGCGGAGCAGAACAGCAACGACTGATGCGGCCAGGCCGCAGGAGAGGCGTATGGAGCGAGTCTTTCTCACTTCGACAGGGATGGGGTTTCAGCCTGAGGACATTGTCGTCTCGAAAGCGATGATTGAGGCCGGTCTCGCCGTTTTAGAGGAAACGGATGACCGACCCATTTCACGACTTACGGTCGAAAGAGCTTTTCGGGAGATGTGCCTTCGCGGAATGCAAGAATCTGCTCTCTGGTCATCCGCCCTGTCACCACCTCAATGCCAAACACTAGAGCCTGATAAATGCGCATCAGCATCATGCAGTTGTCGCGAATATCAGCCAAAGACATGACTGCATTGGATTTATCGGGGGATTTTGGCTTGATTAGGTCAGTTAGCGTGGCGTCATCACCTTCATTCAAACCCCACTGCCAATGCACAATCTTGTTTCTGGTCGGAGAGAGCTTTTCGAAGGCTTCAATCGTGTAGACAAGGTCCTTGGCAGGCGTTTCGCCATGTCCTGTTACATCCGATAGCTGAATCGCCCCTGCTTTCCTAGACACTCTCCAAGCTCAGAAAATAGCGTTTCTCATACTCTACTGGCGACAGCTGCATAGCACTGCTGTGTCGACGTTTTGGGTTATAGAACATCTCGATGTAATCGAAAATATCACTTCGGGCTTCGTCACGCGTTGCGTAGATCTTTCGTCGGATTCGCTCCCGCTTCAAAAGCTGGAAAAAGCTCTCGGCTACGGCGTTATCATGGCAGTTTCCTCGCCGACTCATGCTGCTAATCACGTTGTTTGCCTTCAAGAAGCTTTGCCAATCTGAGCTACTGAATTGACTGCCCTGATCTGAATGAATCATCACTTGCTGCTGTGGCTTGCGGCGCCACACGGCCATCAACATCGCGTCGATCGCCAGGTCGCTGCCCATCCTGGGCTTCATTGACCAGCCAATCACTTGGCGAGAAAACAGATCCAGCACTACTGCCAGGTATAGCCATCCTTCATAGGTGCGGATGTAAGTGATGTCTGTCACCCAGACCTTGTTCGGCTCACTGACCTTGAACTGCCGCGCAAGGTGGTTAGGCGAGGCGACGGTTGGCTTTCCGCCATAAAACCCTGGGCGCCGTCGATAACCCGTTTGTGAACGCAGCCCCTCTGCCTGCATCAAACGTCCGACTCGATTTCGCCCACAGATCTCTCCCAGCTCTCGCAGGTCATCGTGAATCTTGCGATAGCCATACACTCCTCCGCTTTCTAACCAGGCATGCTTGATCAAGCCAAGCAGGCGTTGATCTTCCTTTGCTCGGGCAGATTGAGGCTCGGCCAACCAAGCGTAGTAGCCGCTGGGGTGCACCTTGAGGGTTTGGCAAAGGCGCCGCACCGGGTAATCCGTCGAGTGCTTCTTGATGAAGGCGTACTTCAGCCGCACTCCTTGGCAAAGTACGCGGCGGCCTTCTTTAAGATGTCTCGCTCTTCCGTCACGCGCTTGAGTTCAGCACGCAGCTTGCGCAGTTCGGCTTGCTGGTCATCGTCTTGCTGACGCTGATCTTGGGGTTTGCTGTAGAGCTTGATCCAAGCGTAGAGACTGTGAACGGACATGCCCAGACGCTGGGCAACATCGGCGACAGGCTTGCCTTTCTCGGTCACTTGTTTGACCGCTTCGATCTTGAATTCTTCAGGGTAACGCTGACGACTCATGGCACCTCCTATTTGGGCCTCATTATGAGGCTTGGAGGTGTCTACGAAACCAGAGGCGATTCAGTCAGCCTGCCGCCCTCACACCGGCGGCCTGACATACACAACCTGGTCACGCCCATTCTGCTTGGCGGCATAGAGCCCTTTGTCGGCGCGCTCCAGTGCGTCATCGATTTTTTCACCCGGGGCGAAGAGGGTGCAGCCGATGCTCACGCTAACCTTCAACTGAGTGCTGGGCAGTTGCATCGGGCTGCTGCCGACCTGTTCACGAATGCGCTCGGCAATCCGCTTCAGTTCTTCGTTGTCGTTGACCTGCAAAATAGCGACAAATTCTTCTCCGCCGTGGCGCACGAGCAGGTCGTCGGGGCGAAGGGCGGCTCGCAGGCGGCGGGCGCATTCACAGAGCACTTTGTCTCCGCTTGCATGGCCGTACGTGTCGTTGATGGATTTGAAATGATCGAGGTCTGCGTAAATCGCTGCCAGTCGTAAGCCACTGGCTGCGGACATGCGCCGTTGGTGCTCTTCAAACGCGGTCAACGCGCCGCGGTTCCACAGTTGTGTCAAAGGGTCGAGCAGCGCTTTACGGTGCTCTCGATCCATTTCAAGGCGCAGGTCGCGGTTGGCCTGGGCCAAGGCGCGCATTTGCAGATAGCCCTCCGCGAGGGTGGCCAGGTCCTTGAAGTTCGCTTTTTGGGCGTCGCTGAGCACGCGGGGGCGGGGGTCGAACATGCACAGGGTGCCGATGGCCTTGCCGTTGCCAGCGCGTAGCGGGTGGCCGGCATAGAAGCGGATATGGGGCGCGTTGAGCACCAGCGGATTGTCAACGAAGCGCTCATCGTACCTGGCGTCGGGGACCATCAAGGTATCTTCACCGAGAATGGCGTAGCCGCAGAAGGAAATACTCCGTGTCGTCTCGCTTACCTCGAGCCCGATTCGGGCTTTGAACCACTGCCTGTCCTGGTCGATGAGGCTGATAAGCACCGTGTCCACGTGGGCCAGATCCTGGGTGAGCCGTACCAAGGTATCGAGGTAGTGCTCGGCTGGGGTATCGACCAGGTTCATGTCATCGAGGGCGCGCTGGCGAAGCGCTTCGTCAACGGGCAAAGGGCAAGCTGGCATGTTCAATCTCCCATTCCTTGGTTCACGGCTTCCGGAGTTGGCAAGGTGCAGTTTCTGTTCATCGTCAAACCGAGCACAGCATAGGTTATGGGCATCAAGACTACGACAGTACGGACACGCCTGAACGCCCCGTCATCCATTTCTTCGCGAACATGTGATTTCTCCCACTCGATTGTCGTCAAGAATGCCACCCCTCGCTGTCGTCTGGGGGACTGATGACTGGGCCTTCCATGCAAACGCTGTTGAACGAAATTCTCGACGAAGTGCGTCCCTTGATCGGCAAGGGCAAAGTGGCTGATTACATTCCTGCGCTGGCCGATGTGCCCGCGAACCAGCTGGGCATCGCGGTCTATGGCAACGATGGCAGTTATTACTGCGCAGGCGACGCGCTGGTGCCGTTTTCGGTGCAAAGTATTTCCAAGGTGTTCAGCCTGGTCCAGGCGATCGAGCACTCGGGTGAGGCGATCTGGGAGCGGCTGGGTCATGAGCCTTCGGGCCAGCCGTTCAATTCCCTGGTGCAGCTGGAGTTCGAGCGCGGGCGTCCGCGTAACCCATTCATCAATGCCGGGGCGCTGGTGATCTGCGATATCAACCAGTCGCGTTTCGCCGCGCCCACGTTGTCGATGCGCGATTTCGTGCGGCGGTTGTCGGGCAATCCGCACATTGCGATCGATACCCGGGTCGCTGACTCGGAGTATCAGTTCCGCGCGCGCAACGCGGCCATGGCTTATCTGATGCAGTCATTCGGCAACTTCCATAACGAGGTCGAGACGGTGCTGCGCAGTTATTTCAGTTATTGCGCGCTGCAAATGAACTGCCTGGACTTGGCCAAGGCGTTCTGTTTCCTGGCCAACGATGGGTTCTGCAAGCACAGCGGCAACCAGATTCTGACCCAGCGCCAGACTCAGCAGGTGAACTCGATCATGGCCACCAGCGGGCTGTATGACGAAGCCGGGAATTTCGCCTACCGCGTGGGCTTGCCCGGCAAAAGTGGCGTGGGCGGCGGGATCGTCGCGATCGTACCGGGGCAGTTCACGGTCTGCGTGTGGTCGCCGGAGTTGAACGCCGCGGGCAACTCGCTGGCCGGGATGGCGGCGCTCGAATTGCTCAGCTCACGGATCGGATGGTCGGTGTTCTGATCGGCACTCGGCCGCAATACCGTTACAGCACGAAAGCTCCAGGGCTTTCGTGCTGTAAAACCGCTCAACACAGCCATTAAAAAAAACGCCCCTCACCCCCGGATTCCATCGTTTTTCAGCTTTTGGCCATATCCCTATAGTCCCCCCAAGGCCCGATCTTGAATCGGTGCAAGACTCTCAGCCTGCGGGAAGCGGATATGAACAAGAACGAAAACCTCGAGCACAACAGCGTGGCCGGTATCGGCACACAGGTGGTGTGGAGCGGCGAGCAAGTGCAGCATCCCTACAACGCCACCCAGACCCCGATCGTGGTCAGCGCCGCCTACGGCTACAACGACATCGACGCCTGGTACGACGTGGCCCTGGGCAAACTGCCGGGCTATATCTACAGCCGCATGAGCAACCCCACGGTTGCCACGCTGGAGGCGAAAGTGGCCCAGCTGGAGCAGGCCGAATCGGCAGTGGCGTTCAGCAGCGGCATGGCGGCGATCAGCGCGGTGCTGCACACCTTCCTCTGCACCGGCAAGCGCGTGGTGTCGACCCGCGACAGCTACGGTGGCACCAACAAGATCTTCGAAGAGTTCCTGCCGCGCATGGGCGTGCAGGTGTGCCTGTGCGACACGCTCGATACCGAGGCGCTGGAGCGTGAGATCGAAGCCGGCTGCGACGTGCTGTACCTCGAAACCCCCACCAACCCCACGCTGAAGGTGCTGGACATCCGCCGCCTGAGCGCCGCCGCGCGGCGGGTGGGGGCCATCGTGGTGGCGGACAACACTTTTGCCACGCCGCTCAACCAGAACCCTCTGGCCCTGGGCGTGGACGTGGTGGTGCACAGCGCCACCAAGTTCCTGTCCGGCCACGGTGATGTGCTGGGCGGGGTGGTGTGCGGCGCCGAGGCGTTGATGGCCCAGGTGCGTCACTACCGGGAGATCAACGGCGCGGCCCTGGACCCGTTCTCGGCCTACCTGATCATCCGGGGCATCAAGACCTTGGCCCTGCGCATGCGCCAGCAACAGGCCAGCGCCCTGGCCCTGGCCCAGTACCTGAGCCACGAGCCGCTGGTGGAGGCGGTGAACTACCCAGGCTTGCCCGAGCATCCGGGCCATGCCATTGCCAAGGCGCAGATGCGCGGCTTCGGCGCCATCGTGAGCTTCGTGCTCAAGGGCGGCATGCCGACGGTGGCGCGCTTGCTGCCGCGTCTTAAGTACGCCCACCGGGCGGGCAACCTGGGGGCGGTGGAGACGATCTATGGCCCGGCGCGCACCACTAGCCACGTGGAGAACACGCTGGAGGAGCGCCTGGCGCTGGGCATCTGCGAAGGCCTGGTGCGCATTTCGGTCGGCATCGAAGAAACCGACGACCTGCTGGCCGACCTGGCGCAAGCCTGCACGGCCGTCCGTCAGGAGCTGGCCGAGGCCAAGGAACTGCACGGTGATGTGGCGTGCAGCACGATTGAGCTGCCCGCCTGAGCTGTCGCGCGGCACTCGCTCGGGAGGGCGGGTGCCCCTTCATGAAGTAGAACAACAACAACGATGCAAGGCCATTCGATTCGCTCTGCCAAGACGAGGTCGTTGCTACGCCCTTGCCCGCCAACATTCATGAGAAACCCACAATGTCCGTGCAAACAACGACAAGTAAAAATGCTTCGGTGCACTCCTTCAAACAGGACATGCAAACCCGCCATATCGTCATGCTGGCGTTGGGCGGTGTCATCGGCACCGGCCTGTTCCTGACGTCCGGCTACACCGTCAACCAGGCCGGCCCATTGGGCGCGGTGATCGCCTACGTGCTGGGGGCGATCATGGTGTACCTGGTGATGATGTGCCTCGGTGAGCTGGCCGTGCACATGCCGGAAGTCGGCTCGTTCAGCAGCTACGCCACGCGCTACATCGGCCCGGGCACCGGCTACATGGTCGCCTGGATGTACTGGTTGACCTGGACGGTGGCCATCGGCTCGGAGTTCACCGCTGCCGGTATCTTGATGGTGCGCTGGTTCCCGGACACGCCGGTGTGGATCTGGAGTGCGTTGTTCGGGGCCGCGGTGTTCATCAGCAATATCATCTCGGTGCGTTCGTTCGCCGAGACTGAGTTCTGGCTGTCGTTGATCAAGGTGCTTGCCGTTGTCGCGTTCCTGGTGGTGGGCGGCGGGGCGATTCTCGGTGGTTTCGAGATCGAGCAGGCGCACAGCGTCGGGCTGGGCAACTTCACCCGCGAAGGGCTGTTCCCAACCGGCTTCTGGTCGATTGCCATGACCTTGCTGGCGGTGGCGTTCGCCTTCTCCGGCACCGAGCTGATCGGTATCGCCGCCGGCGAAACCCGTGACCCTGAAAAGAACGTACCCAAGGCCATCCGCACTACGGTGCTGCGCCTGGCGCTGTTCTTCATCGGCACCATCTTCGTGCTGGCCACGCTGTTGCCTCGGGAACAGGCCGGGCTGGTGGAGAGCCCGTTCGTGATGGTCTTCGAGATGATCGGCATCCCCTATGCCGCGGACATCATGAACTTCGTGATCATCACCGCGCTGCTGTCGGCCGCCAACTCCGGGCTGTACGCCGCCGCGCGGATGCTCTGGACCTTGAGCGATCAGGGCAGCATGCCGCGCCGGTATGCCTCGCTGTCGCGTCGTGGCACGCCGGTCAACGCCATCGTGCTGAGCATGGCAGGCGGCATGGCGTCCTTGCTGAGCAGCGTGTTCGCCCCTGACACCATCTACCTGGCGTTGGTGTCGATTTCCGGGCTGGCGGTGGTGGTGGTGTGGATCAGCATCGCCGTGAGCCAGATCGCTTTCCGCCGGCATTACCTGGCCCACGGCGGCAAGCTCGAAGACCTCAAGTTCCGCGTGCGGGGCTACCCGTTCGTGCCGCTGGCGGCGATCTTCTGCTGTCTGCTGGCCTGCGTCGGTATCGCTTTCGACCCGGCCCAGCGCGTGGCCCTGTACTTTGGTTTGCCGTTCATTGCCTGGTGCTACTTCGTGTACTGGCTGACCTGCAAGTTCAAGGCGCGCAGCCAGGCGCCGGAAATTGCCGCGCCCGGTACCGAGGCCGCCTGAGCACAGCGATACTAGGCCATCGCCGAACGTTGTCATCAGGAGCCGCCCTTGAGCCAGAAAACCTTGCCCCCCTTGAACTGGCTTCGTGCCTTTGAAGTCTCGGCCCGCTACCTGAACTTCACCCACGCGGCAGAGGAGCTGCACCTCACCCAGGGCGCCGTGAGCCAGCAGATTCGCCACCTGGAAAGCCAACTCGGGGTGGCGCTGTTCAAGCGCCTGCCCCGGGGGCTGGGGTTGACCGAAGAAGGGCAGTCGTACCTGCCGGTGGTGCAGGACGCCATCAGCCGCCTGGCGGTGGGCACCAACGAGATTTTTGGCCAACGCAAGCGCCGGCCGTTGAAGGTGCGCGGCAGCCTGTCGTTCCTGCACTTCTGGTTGGCGCCGCGGTTGGCTGACTTTCGCCATGCCTACCCGCAGGTGGATCTGCGCTACATCAGCAACCTGTGGGTCAAGGAGCTCGATGCCGAGGATGACCTGGAGATTCGCTGGGGCAACGGTCAGTGGTCGGGGGTTGAGGCGCAGCGGCTGACCCATGACGTGCTGGTGCCGGTGTGCTCGCCGGCGCTGCTCGCCCGTTGCCCGCTACGCGAGCCCCGCGACCTGGCCCGTCTGCCGCTGCTGCATGTATTGGGCTACGAGGAGGGGTGGGGGTACTGGCTGGAGCGAGTCGGGGCCGAGGGGGTCGACTATTCCAGCGGCATGCAGTTCGACACCTTGGTGTCCACCTTGCGCATGGCCGAGGCCGGGCTGGGGGTGGCCCTGGCGCGTTCCTCGTTGGCCGAAGACCTGCTGCGCGAGGGGCGTCTGGTGGCGCCGTTCAGCCAGCGGATCGAGGCCAGCGAGTCGTTTTATCTGGTCCGGGGCCTGGGCGAGGCCCTGACCCCGGATGCCCAGGCTTTCAGCCATTGGCTGGTGGCCATGGCGCACCGCTAATCACGAGTATTCACCTGGAGCAACGATGCAGTACACATCCACGCGCGGTACCCAGACACGAGTTGATTTCCGCACGGCGCTGCTGTCCGGGCTGGCCGAGGACGGCGGGCTGTATGTGCCGGCGTCCCTCCCGGTGTTCAGCCCACAGGAAATCGCCAAATGGTCGTGGCTGCCGTTCGATGAGCTGGCCTGGCGTGTCATCGCGCCCTTCGTGGGCGATACCCTCGATGAGCCGACCTTGCGCGCGCTGGTCAGCGACAGTTACCGCGGGTTCCAGCACCGGGCCATCGCCCCGTTGCAGCAGATCGGCCACAACGAGTGGATCCTGGAGCTGTTCCACGGGCCGACACGTTCGTCCAAGGACTTCGCCGCGCAGTTGCAGGCGCGGCTGATCCGCCACTTCCTGGGCCAGGCGTGCGAGCGGGTGATGTGGGTCGGCGCTAGCAATGGCGACACCGCCGTGGCCGCCATCGATGCCTTGCGTCATTGCCCGACGGCGCGTCTGCTGGCGTTGTATCCGTCCGCCGGCACCCCGCCGGACCGCGCTGCGATCATGAACAGCGCCGACTCCGACAGCGTCAGTTGCATGGCGGTCGATGGCAGTTTCGATGACTGCCAGTCCCTGGCCTCACGCCTGCTGCGGGCCTGGCCGTGCCCGGCGCTGATGCCGATCAGTTTCAACTCCAGCAACTGGGTCGGTGTGCTGGCGCAGATCGTGTTCTATTTCCATGCGGCGCTGCAGTTGGGCGGCGGCATCCGGCCAGTGGGGTTCAGCATTCCCACGGCCAGTTTCGCCGAGATCTACGCCGGGTTCATCGCGCAGAAGATGGGGCTGCCGATCAACCAGATCATCGTCTCCACCAACCGCAACGACGCCTTGCACCGGTTCATCCACAGCAACCGCTACAGCCGCTCGGCCACCCGGCAAACCTTGTCGCCGGCCATGGATTTCTCGCTGTTCTCCAACCTGGAGCGGTTTGTCTGGGAGCTGTACGACCGCGATGGTGGTGCGACCCGGGCGCTGATGGAGCACTTCGAAGACTGCGGCGAACTGAGCATCGGCAACCGCCAGTGGTTGCAGGCGCGCATGCTGTTCGACTCCTACGCCGTGGACGATGCGCTGATCCGCGAAGAGATCGTCACGCTGTTCCACGAGACCGGCAGCGCCGTGGACCCTCACACCGCGACCGGCGCCTTCGCCGGGCGCCTGCACCGGCGCAACATTGGCGCGCCCATCGTCACGCTGGGCCAGTTCGCGCCTGAAAAATCCGCCACGCTGCTGGCCGAGCTGGGCGCCTGGCACGGTGCGGTGCCGGCCCAGCCGACCGGCACCACGGCCGCGCCGCGCCTGGGCAGGGATGACTTGGCGGGGCTGCACGAGGCACTGATCCAGTTGCAGGCCGCGCGATGAAGCGCATTCTCGACCCGTTGGACGAGCGCATTCTCGCCGAGCTCACCGCCAACGCACGCATTGCCCACGCCGAGCTGGGGCAGAAGGTGAATCTCTCGCGCAATGCGGTGCGCCAGCGTATCGAACGGCTGGAGCGCGATGGGGCCATCCAGGGCTATACCTTGCGCATCGGCGAGGGGCGGCGGCCCACCTCGCTGATCAACGCGGTGATCTTCGTCTACCGCTACGACCGCATGCGGGGGGAGGCGGTACTGGATGCGCTGCGGATGATCCCCGAGGTGGTCCAGTGCGAAGTGCTCAGCGGCGAGTTCGATCTGCTGCTGCGCGTGGAGGCCGCCAGCCCCGAGCGGGTGCACCACGTCTGGAAGGAAATCGCCGCCATGTCGGGCGTCGAGAACACCGTCACCTCGTTCGTGCTGTCCAGCGTGATCTGAGCCCATCACCGTATTGCGCACACCTGCTGCCGAACCACGCCGCCCGGGCTCGACCCGGGCGGCGTTTTTCGTGTGGCCGGCATAAAAGCAGGCGCCAGGCACTGGTCAGATTGGCCAATAAATACAGCGGATTGCCATATTCAACTGGCATGGCCCGGCTCTTAGGCTAACCCCATCGACCAATCGCCTGAGAAGGACCACGCAGCATGACTGAATACAAGATCGCACTCGTTGGCTTTGGCGGAGTGAACCGCGCCCTGGCCCAGCTGATCGCCGAGCGCAATGCGCGCTGGCAGCAGGAGTTGGGTTTCAGCCTGAAGATCGTCGGCGTCACCGACCTGTTCCTGGGGTCGGCCATCGACCGCGATGGCCTGGATGCCGCCACCCTGGTCGCGCTACCGGCCAGCAAGGGGGCGCTGGCGCAGTTGGCACAAGGCTCGGCGGAGGCCTTCAATGAGGCGGTGATCAAGCAGTCCGGCGCCGACATCATCGCTGAGGCCACATTCACCAATCCCAAGGATGGCGAACCTGCTGCCACCTTCTGCCGCTGGGCGCTGGAGGCGGGCAAGCATGTGGTCACCACCAACAAAGGGCCGGTTGCCCTGCATGCCCAGTCGCTCAAGGCGCTGGCCAAGGCCAAGGGGGTGTCGTTCGAGTACGAAGGCGCCGTGATGAGCGGCACCCCGGTCCTGCGCATGGCACGCCAGACATTGCCCGGAGCAGGGCTGGTCGGTTTCGAGGGCATTCTGAACGGCACCTCCAACTATGTGCTGACGCGCATGGAAGAAGGCCTTGGCTTTGCAGAGGCGGTCGCCAAGGCCCAGGAATTGGGCTACGCCGAAGCGGACCCGAGTGCCGACGTCGAAGGTTACGACGTGCGCCTGAAGGTGGTCATTCTGGCCAACGAACTGCTGGGCGCCTGCCTGCAGGTCAGCGATGTGGCGTGCAGCGGCATCAGCGCGATCACCTGCGACGATATCCAGCAGGCCCTGGCCTCGGGCCAGCGCTGGAAGCTGATCGGTGCTGCCAGCCGTAACCAGGACGGCTCGGTCCAGGCCAGCGTGCAAGCCCGCCCGCTACCCGGCAACCACCCCCTGGCAGGCATCAGCGGCGCCACCAACGCGGTCGCATTCGATACCAAACTGCTGGGCGCCGTGACTGTGTCGGGCCCTGGCGCCGGGCGGATCGAAACCGCATTTGCCTTGCTGTCGGACATCGTCGCCATCCACGCCACCAAGCACTCGGCCTGAGGAGCAACCCCATGAATCTGTCCTACCTGCCACGGGTTTCCTTGCAGGAGCCCGCCTTGATCGACGTGTACAGCCCCTTCGATGGCAGCCTCGTCGGCAGCGTCGAAAACCTCGGTGTCCAGGACGTGCCGGGCCTGTTGGCCCGCGCTCGCCAGGGCGTCAGCGACAGCGCCGCACTGCCTCGGCATCGCCGAGCCAGCATCCTGGAAAATACCGCGCGGCTCATCGAGCGGGATGCGGCGGACTTCGCCGGCCTGATCGTCGACGAGGCGGGCAAGACCCTGCGCCAGGCCGAAAAAGAAGTGAAGCGTTGCATCAACACCCTCAGGCTCTCCGCCGAGGAAGCGCGGCGCAACGCCGGGGAAGTGGTGCCTTTCGATGCCTATGAAGGCTCGGAATCGCGCCAAGGCTGGTTCACCCGCGAACCCCTGGGGTTGATCCTGGCGATCACCCCTTACAACGACCCGCTGAACCTTGTGGCCCACAAGCTTGGCCCGGCCATCGCCGGGGGCAACGCGGTCATTCTCAAGCCTTCGGAATTGACCCCGCTGTCGGCCATCAAGCTGGTGCAATACCTGGGCCTGGCGGGTTTGCCCGACACCGTGGTCACTGTCGCCACCGGCGGCGCCGAGCTGGGCAAGGCCCTGGTCGCGGTGCGTGAAGTCCGTATGATTTCCTTCACCGGCGGCTTCGCTACCGGCGAGCAGATTGCGCGTAACGCGGGCCTGAAGAAGCTAGCCATGGACCTGGGCGGCAATGCCCCGGTGCTGGTGCTGGAAGACTGCGACCTTGCCGCCACGGTCGAGGCCTGCGTCTCGGGTGCATTCTGGGCGGCCGGGCAGAACTGCATCGGTACCCAGCGCATTCTCGTGCACGCCTCGATCTATGAGGCGTTCCGCGAGCGCTTCGTCGCCCTGACACGCTCGATGGTGTTGGGCGATCCCGCCCGGCGCGAAACCGACATGGGGCCGATGATCACCGAGGCCGCGGCACGACGGGTCGAGGCCCTGGTGGACCAGGCGCTGGAGGAGGGGGCAACGCTGCTGTGCGGCCACCAGCGCGAGGGCGCCGCCTATGCACCTACCGTGCTCGAGCAGGTCTCCCACGCCAGCCAATTGTGGCGCGAAGAAGCGTTCGCACCGGTGGTCATGCTGGCGCCGTTCGATGATCGCGAGCAGGCCATCGCCCTGGCCAATGCGCCGGAGTACAGCCTGCATGCCGGCGTGTTCACCCAGGATCTGTCCGCCGCGCTTGCACTGGCCAAGCGCATCGAGGCCGGTGGCGTGATGATCAACGACTCCTCGGACTACCGCTTCGACGCCATGCCGTTCGGCGGTTCCAAGTACGGCAGCCTCGGGCGCGAGGGTGTGCGCTTCGCCTATGAAGACATGACCCAGCCCAAGGTGGTCTGCATCAATCAACTGAGTTAATGCACAAGGGAGTACACATCGATGATCACACGTCATGCCTCAGGCGACCGGATGTCGCTGGCCGTCAGCTACCGAGGCCTGTTCGAAACGGCGGGTATCGCCGCCCACGACCTGCAACAGGATGTGCAGGGGCAACTCCGGCAAGTGCTTGCGATCATCGATGGCCTGATGGCCGAGGCAAGCATCGGTAAGGACCAGTTGACCCGGGTTCAGTTATGGCTAGCGGACTACAGCCATTTCGACCGGGTCAACGAGGTGTACGACGCCTGGCTTGAGGGCTGCCCAAAGCCAGTGCGTGCCTGCGTCGGCGCTGACCTGGGCGACGGTTACCTGGTGGAGATGCAGGTGTTTGCGATTCATCAGGGGAGTGCTGGGGGCTAGCGCCAGTAATACCCCGAGCACTCATGTTGAAGCGCCCCCGGGAACTCCCAGTTGCGAATCAAGTACTGCTCCGCACCCGGCAGCGCGCAGTCAATATGGCGGCGGTTGAGCGCCGGTTTGTGCGCTGCAATCAACACCGACTCCACGGCGCGGATTGCTTGCGCGGTGAGCTGTTGCCCCTCTTCAAGGGTGCCCAGGGAGACCGAGAGATTGGCGTGATACCAGAACCGGCCCTTCAGATGCTCCCCCAGCCGCGCCCGAAAAGACCGGCCAGTGGCGGACATTTTCGTCTCGCCAATATACAGAAGCACATCCGGTCCATAGACCGGATGACGCCCGTAGAGGCAGTAAAAACCGGTGCGCTGAAAACCGTCTGCCTCCGGCAGCCCGTGCACCTGTTCGTTGGGGTCATAGTGGATCTTGATCCGATCGGACCAGGAAATATCGACAACGGTGAATTCGGTCATGGCGCTCTCTTGGCGGGTCTCAAGCTGGCGTGTTGACAGTGTCATCTGCGCTCGAGTTGGCGATATTGATGCAGGGCATGGAGGGACAAGGCCAGGATCACGGGGATGTGCAAGGTCATGGAGATCGCCCCGATGTCGTACCAGACGTGGGCAACCGTATTGAGATAGAAGAACAGCGCAAACAGCCCAAATAATGATTGCTGGAACAACTGCGGCTTGTCTTTTTTCAAGTGGCTGCGTGTTCTGTCGAAGGCAATGCCGCTGAACACGATGCTCAACAGGAACCCGATAATTGGGATGAGCAGGAGCGGGTGGGCGCTTCCTGTGTCGGTCAGCCTGCGAGCAAGGAAGAAGTACTCGCCGGCCAGGAGGATCAGCGAGGACGTCAGGATGAAGGCGAACAGGTAGAAATACCCGTTCAGAATGCATTCGAGTACTGGTTTCTCCTGGCGTTCTTCTTCCTGCCGGTTTCTCGGCATACTCACTGCGGCCGTCAGCAACCCACCGGCCAGCCCCCCGAGTGTCATGGCGGTGAAGGTGGTCAGCACGCCAGCCAGCTCGATCTTGCCGAGCAATCGCTCGCGCTCGTTTTTCAATGAGGCGGCATTGGGTGCAGGGTTGGTGGTCTTGTCAGGCGTGAGCCTCCCACTCCCAGGGGCCGGCGTTTCGAGCCCGGATAATTGCTGCTCTACATCGATCAAGCGTTTCTTGGCACTGAGGCTGTCAGCTGCGATATCTGCTGTGATGATCACCGCCCCACAGATGGCGATGACAAAACCCAGCATCAATCCGCGGGCGGTGCTCAGTTTCAACGGGATGATGGAGGCGAAAAACGTCACGATGCCCCAGACGACGAGCATCTCCAGGAAAGGGGTTTGTATCAGCTCATTCCAGTTGTCGAGCCTGGAAAGGTATTGCTGCTGCAGGGTCTGGAAGAGCGGTTGGATACTCGACTGCACTTATCTGTCCGAAGTCGCGAAAAGAAGGTCCAACCTGTTAGATCGCCCTGGGTTTGCAGATCTTTAATGATTTGCAGGGCGTTTCTAATGCTGCATCAGCGTCTACGGCGCAACACCGCTGCCAGCGCCACGGTCAACACCACCGCCAGCACCACGGCCAAGGCAAAGGTCGCCGCGATCCCCAACTGCTCCAGCAACCCTGCGACCACCAGATAAAACGCGATAACCCCCACCGCCCCGATGGCATTGCCCCGCACCATCGCCGCCATCCCCGCGCGCCCGCCCTGCACATGGGCGAACACCACCAATGGCCAGGCAATCACCGGAATCGGCGCCAGCATCCCGCTCGCTGCCGGCCCCAGCCAGCTGGCAAAGCCGGTGGTGACCATCAGCAAGGTGGTGGCGGCCACCATGCGCAGGGGGATTTCCCAGTAGCGATGACGGGGTTTGGCCAACAGCTCTGGCTTGGGTTCGCGGTCGGTCGCGCGGATCAGCCAGGCGATCAGCGCCACGGAGACGGCAATCGACAGGTACAGGCTGCCGCCGTGGGTAAAGGCGTAGGCGGCCACGGCGTAGAGCGCCAAGGCCAGCAGAACGGCCCAGCCTGTGCCGGTACGGCGGGTCGCATACAGATAGCAGACGTAGGTCGCCTGCACCGCTGCAAGGCCGCCGAGCGCACCGGGTACTGCGTTCAGGGTGAAGGCGGTGCCTTGTTCCAGGCATAGGAAGGTCATCACCAGCGCGGAGGTGATGGGCAAGCCGGACAACAATCCACCCAGCAGGCCACCCCAGCGCCGCGAAGCGAGGGAGACGGCCCACATCAGAAGCGGGGTGACGATGAGTTTGAGGTAGAAGAGCGTCATTGCCGGCGGCTCGTCCGCGTCGATTGTGCCGGGGGGGCAGAGGGCCTGGGGATGGCGCGGTCTTCCGGCTTCATGCAATCGGTCCTTGAGCACAGGCGGGTGTGACCGAGCATGCGGTGCTCCAGTGTTGATGGTCAACCCTTGTGCGCGCCGTTGCTGAGGCGGCTATTCGGGGCCGGCGAAAAGGCCTCGAAGGGGCGGGCAGGGAGATGACGAGGTTCTTCGGAAGGCACCGACATACAGGCCATCAGGGGCTCCGTACGCTACGGGTTTTGCACGCGGCGACTGGTTTTCCGCCATCTCGGTTCTTCAGACAGGATGCTTGATGAGACTTACACGCTTGGACGAACTCGGAGCACGCCCCTCGACCTACCTGGCGCGGATGCGCATCGAGCAACTGATCGATCTGCCTCGGTTGTTTGCGGTGATCGATGCCGACCCGGCGCTGATCGGGGCGGGGGTGGTTTATATCGATGCGCAGTACAACATCGTCAACCTGCGTAGGTTTCAGGCGGTGTGCAGTGTGGTGCCGAAGCGGGTGGTGATTCAAGAGCTGAGGCGGCATGTTACGCCGCAGCAGTATGTGGAGCAGGTTCAGCGAGGTTCGCGCGAGTCTCGGCTGTTTGCGGAGGTGGCAAACGCAGGCCTCGCGTGTGTTGGCGCTATTCTGAGTGGAGTTATCATGATAGGTGGTGGCGGTTTCTCGGCAGTTTCAGCCGGCCTCGCGTTGCCGCTCTTCTATCTGGGCGCAGCTGGAACGGTGGCGGCTGCCGGACAGTGCCTCATAGGTGGTATCCGGAGTTACCATGAGTACAACGATCGTGATCGAGTGGATGCTCTAGATAGTCAAGAGTGGTATAGGATCGTTTCCCAGTTATTGGATGCAATATCGCTGCTGGGTGTGACGGGATGGTCTGTCAATACAATTAGATTTCTGCAAATCCGTAAAGCTAAAACCGGACTTAGTTGGTTACGGCTTCTGCAGCCATTGAGTCGACAGCAACGTAAAGCACTTACTTATGAGTTGATGCGGCTCAAGCATCCGAGTCTCACAAAAAAACAGTTGAAACTCGCGCAGCGTGCGGGTGAAGTGGAGAAGCGCTTGGTGCCGGCAGAGGTGAATCGAGCCACCTCTGTGCTCATAAAGGAATTTTTTACGAGTATACTAACTGTGGTCGGAAGCTCGCGTGTTCAGGCGATCGCCATAAGTGTCATGGAGTTTGAAAAAAGATGATGCCCGGTGAAGCATTGCCTTGGGGGGTTAGACAGTATCTTCCGATATTCGCGATTATCTATGTTTTTACATTGATGGCAGGTGCTGCTGCGTTGTCGGGAATCGCTCACGCACTTCCGCTTCGTCTCGATACGGTAGGTGTGGAATATGTTGTCGGGATAGGCTTGGCATTCTACATATCTATTCAAAGTTTTTTTGTATTGCGAGCTCATCCTCAGGCGCTAAGAATACTCATCATTTTACTTTTAGTGTTTTTTGGATGCGCTTTTTTGACCTACAATATGTCAGTTAAGCCTATGCTCGCTCTTATGGCTTGGCTTCCCTCATTGATTGCCTTATGGCTGCTGAACACCCGCCGCTTCCGAGTCCTCTGGAAACGCCTATGCGTCATGCGCAGACGCCGAACACGCCAGCGGCGCCTGATCAGGCAGCTCAAACGAACGCACAGACGTTAAAATTTTGATCCTTTTGATAACGACGTCGTTTTTGCGGACGTATTCGTGGGTGAGTCGGAGCGCCGAATAAGCTAGTACAGAAAAATAAGGTGGTTTTAGAAGTGGACCGAACTCGGGTTCAGTCCATTAAAGGCACTCTCATCGAGTTTGATTCAGAATGATGCGACTCAGAAAGCCTCTAGTTTGGATCAGGCCCTATATCTGGGTCTTCTTGATTAGCATGGTGCTCACTGTACTTTCCGGTGGGGCTTCAGTGGTCATTGTCACGAAGTGGATGACTTTTGGATTTCCAAAAGAGCTGGAAATGTTTGTTGCGACGAGCGTATTGAGTCTGTTTATCTGGGTGCAGTCGTTCTTAGTGCTCAGAGCTCATCCACGAGCGGTCAAAACGCTCGTGGTGATACTGGTGATGTGTCTCGTGAGCATTCTGGCAGGTTACAAGGCGACGCCAAATCCTAAGATCGTCGTCATGTTCGCTATTTTGCCTTTGACAGCATTATGGCTACTGAACACCCGTCGCTACCGGGGGCTTTGGAAACGCCTATGTGTCATGCGCAGGCGCCGCACCCGCCAGCGGCGCCTGATCAGGCAACTGAAGCGAACCGACAGGCGTTAGTTTCTGATCCTGCCGATAGCTACGCCTTATCGAAGGCCGTATTAGCGGGTTTAGCCACGAATAGCCAGTGCACCAATACAAGGCGATTTTTTCGGAAGGGTGTTCGAGCGATCGCCGTAAACGTCATGGAGTTTGATCCAGAATGATATATTACGAACCGTTGCCTTGGGCGATAAGGCGGCGTCTTACGATCTTCTTGGCTATTTACTTTTTTACACTGATGGCAGGTGAGGCTGCGTTGTTTAGCATCACTCAGGTAATTCCATTGAGCCGCGATAAAGTTGGTTTAATGTATTTTGTGGGCTTAGGCTTGGCGTTTTTTACTGTTTGTCTAGTCTTTTTTGTATCGAGGGCTCATCCTCGCGCACTGAAAAGCCTAATTGTTTTACTCGTGGTGTGTTTCTTATGTGCATCCTTCATCTACAAGACATCACCAAAGCCCGTCTTAACTCTGATGGTCTTGCTTCCCTCATTGATTGCCTTATGGCTACTGAACACCCGCCGCTTTCGAGGCCTCTGGAAACGCCTCTGCGTCATGCGCAGGCGCCGCACCCGCCAGCGACGCCTGATCCGACAGCTCAAACGAATGCGTAGGCGTTAGGTTTCTGATGACGGCGTCGTCCTTGTGGACGCCTGCGCGGGTAAATTGGAGCGCCGGAGCGCCACTCCCATTTACCCGCGAATAGGCCAGGGCCTGTCAACGATTGCAACCCGTCACCCGCGGCTCGCCTCCAGCGCCTGCGCCAGGTCCGCGATGATGTCATCGCAGTGCTCGATCCCGATCGACAGCCGCACCATGTCCCTTGGTACCCCAGCTTTTTCCAGCTCTTCATCATTGAGTTGGCGATGGGTGGTGGACGCGGGATGGCAGGCCAGTGACTTGGCATCGCCGATGTTCACCAAGCGCACCACCAACTGCAGCGCATCGATAAAGCGTGCGCCGGCTTCTTGCCCGCCTTTGATCCCGAACGAAAGAATCGACGCCGGTTTGCCGCCGGTGTAGCGGCGCGCTAGCGCGTGCTCCGGATGGTCCGGCAAGCCGGCGTACTTCACCCAGGCGACCTGTTGGTGCCCTTGCAGGTAGTGGGCGACCTTGAGGGCGTTTTCGGTGTGTCGCTCCATGCGCAGGGCCAGGGTCTCAAGCCCCTGCAGGATCAAGAACGCATTGAACGGCGACAACGCCGCGCCCGTGTTGCGCAGCGGCACCACGCGGCAGCGGCCGATGAAGGCGGCAGGGCCGAAGGCTTCGGTGTAGGTCACGCCGTGGTAGGACGGATCGGGGGTGTTGAGCAGGGCGAAGCGTGCTTTGTTATCGGCCCAGGGGAATTTGCCGGAATCGATGACGATGCCGCCGATGCTGGTGCCGTGGCCGCCGATGTACTTGGTCAGCGAGTGCACGACGATGTCGGCACCGTGCTCGAAGGGGCGACACAGGATCGGGGTGGCGACAGTGTTGTCGACGATCAGCGGCACGCCGTGGCGGTGCGCGGCGTCGGCCAGGGCCTGGAGGTCGACGATGTTACCGGCGGGGTTGCCGATGGATTCGCAGAACACCGCCTTGGTACGGTCGTCGATCAGCGCTTCAAGGGCGGCGATATCGTCATGCGGCGCGAAGCGGGTCTGGATGCCCATGCGTGGCAGGGTGTGGGCCAGCAGGTTGTAGGTGCCGCCGTAGAGCTTGGCCACCGAGACGATATTGTCGCCGGCCTCGGCGACGGTCTGGATGGCATAGGTGATGGCGGCCATGCCCGAGGCCACGGCCAGGGCGCCGACACCGCCTTCCAACGCCGCCATGCGCTGCTCGAGGACGTCGTTGGTGGGGTTCATGATGCGCGAGTAGATGTTGCCGGCTACCTTCAGATCGAACAGGTCGGCGCCGTGCTGGGTGTCGTCGAAGGCGAACGAGGTGGTCTGGTAGATCGGGACGGCCACAGCCTTGGTGGTCGGGTCGGGGCTGAAGCCCGCGTGGATGGCCAGGGTTTCCAGCTTCATGTATCGATCCTTGAGTCGTGGTGGAAGCGTTTGAGCATGGAGGCTGGGGGGAGGGTGGTCAAGGTGATGGAAGGCGAGTGATGTGCTCGAAAAGTTGATGTGCTTGGATACCCACCGTTGGTCCGTGAGCCTCGATCAGCACTCGCCCGGATGAGGCATCCCGGCGCTGGCGGATAACTTATTCGCTTTCCGCCTTTGCAGGTTCGGCCAGCGCATTGCCCGCTTCCCGACGCTTGTTCGCCACCCCAAACGGCACATGCACCATCGGCAGATCCCCAGCCACGGACGTCAGGTGGCTGCGTTGGTCGTCGAAAAACATGTGCGGCTTGAGGATCGACAGCACGCGGTCTTTTTCCATGCCGCCCAGGAAGAACGACTCGTCCGGCGACACGCCCCAGTTCTTCAAGGTGGTCACCACCCGCTCATGGGACGGCGCATTGCGCGCGGTGACGATGGCGATGCGCAGGATGCGCTGGTAGTCCGGGCACTGGGCCAGTTTCTGGTCCTCCAGGGTGCGGATGTGCGAGAGCTTGCGGTAGAGGTCCGCCAGCGGGCCTGGCTGGTGGGGGATGGCCTTGCGGTCGCGCTCGTGGGCCAGGAACTCGCCGAGGTCGTGATGCTGCTTGTACACGCTCTCGGCCTCGTCATCGGCGATCACACCGTCGAAGTCGAAAGCCACCCTCAGCTCGGTGTCGATTTCATCGTCGTAGATGCGCGTGGGCAGCACGAGGCCGGCGGGGTAGTCGGCGTCGATGGCGCGCTGGACGTCTTCTTCGTGGGCGCTCAAGAACAGCGAGGCATTGAAGGCCGGGATGTACTCGTAGGGCGAGCGGCCGGACATGAATGCCGCCCGGGTGATGTCCAGGCCGTAGTGGTCGATCGAGCGGAACACCCGCAGGCCGGTCTCGGGCGAATTGCGTGAGAGCAGCACCACTTCTACCGGCAGTTGCGCCGGGAAGGCCTTGTTGATGCTCAGAAAGCGCCGGATGAATGGGAAGGCGACGCCCTTGGGGAAGGGCTCGTCGAGGTTCTGCTCCTGATGCTGGCGGTACGCCTCGACCCCCTCGGTCTTGTAAATGTCATCGGACACGGTCAGGTCGAACAGCGCGCTGGAGGCGACGCCGACGACAAGTTTCTGCTCGATGGGGTAGGGCATGTGGCCTCCTGGGGCTGCTGTACAAGCCAGATTACCCCAACGACGCCACGCTGTTGAGCAAGGTCTTCACCAACTGCGCCTGGCGCGTGGCGCCGGTCTTGGCGAACACCCCGCGCAGGTGCGCGCGCACGGTATTGCGCGACACATGCAGCAGGTCCGCCGTTTCGTCCAGGGTCTGCCCGTCCATCACCAGCATTGCCACCTCGGTTTCCATGGGTGTGAGCTGGAACAGGCTGCGCAGCAGGTGGCGCGAGGCCTGGGGCGAGTCGGCCGGGTCGCGAATGAACAGGGCCACCGCCGGTCTGCGGGTGGCTTTGCCGGCCTGGTAGTTCAGCGGGATCGGCCGCAGCAGCAGGTTGAGTGGCATCTGGCCGCTGGGGCGGGAGAGGGTGAGCACCTCCAGCTCATCCAGCCCGCGCTGGCGCTGGCGCAGCACGGCCTGGACCGCTTGCTGCAAGGCGCGGTTCTCGTGGTTGAGGTAGGCGCACAGCTTCTCTTGCCGGCACACCAGGCCATCGCCTTCGTCGAACAGCCGCTGGGCTGCGCGGTTGCAACGCAGCTTGCGGCCGTTCTCATCGAGGATCACCGTACCGACCATCAAGCGGTCGATGGTCGCAGCATACAGCTGGCGCTCGGAGTCCAGCTGGTCCACGGCCGAGTGCAGGTCCACCGCCTGCTGCACGTGTGGCTGCAGCAGGCGCACCAGGGCGACCTCCCCGGCATCGAAGTCCGCACCGGTGTGCCCGCGGCTGGCGAACAAGGCGCAGTGCATCCCGGCGTTGGTCACCATGTTGGCCACCAGTACGTGGCGCAGGTCCAGCGGTTGAAGGTAGTTGCGGTAGAAGTCGTGGGCCAGCCACAGCGCGCTGCCCATCACCTGGTCGGCCGTAGCCACTTGATTGGCTGGCCAGTCGAGAAACGGGCAGATGGAATAGTAGTACTCGCTGTAGGACGGCTCGCCGGGCAGCAGCGGACCGTGGCTGGAGGCGTTGACGATCAGGCCGGGGCGTTCGTGCTCGGGGTTGCGCAGCACCAGGGTGATGAAGCTGGCGTCAAGGCGCTGGCGCAACTGTTCGAGAAAGCTGCCCCAAGGCGTGGATTCGAGAGGGCCTTGATAGACCAAGGCGAGCAAGGCGCTGAGCGCGTCGGTAGCGATGGGAGCCGGATGATGAGCGGTCATGCTGCGCCTCGCGGGGTATGGGGAAGGGCAGTATTGATGGGGGACTTGCCGGGTAAATCGTCTGTTTGGACTAACTGGCTATGCTCGGGGATGATCCTGCCGCAACCGTCAGCGCCGGCGTCCAAGGCGAAGCCCGATGATCTATGCTCGTTCGTATGCCAGCAACGGGGTATCGCGCAGGGACGCACCTCTCCCATGGGCGCCCGACGAGCATTAGAAAATGAAACTTCCCACGTTGAAGCAGGAATGGCCGAACCTGGTGCTCTGGGCGTTTTTACTATCGCCCATCATTATCCGCACCCTCGCCAACCCGTACGCGAAGATCGACCTGCTGGCGCTCTACACCGTCGCCATCTCGTTGCTGTGGCTGGCGGCGATCCGTTTTGCCTCCACCGATCAATTCAAGCTTCATGTTGGGTTGTTGCCGTTCTATTTGTTGGCCACCATCGACCTGTTCCTGACGCTCAACTTCAACTCCCGGTTGACGGCGGCCTACCTGTTCATCGGGCTGACCAACTACAAGGAAACGACCGACTTCCTGCTGACTTACTGGAAGTCCATTACGTTCGTGCTGGCGGTATTCGCGGCTTGTTACGGGATCGGTCTGGCCGGCCTGTACCGGCGTCGGCTGCCCAAGAGCCGGTCGCTGTTCGCCTTGAGCCTGTGCGCCTTGCTGCTGGGGTATGGCGCGTACTTCTACAAGACCGTGACGGTCAATTCGCTGGGCAAGGGCGCCGTGCTCGACCTGGTCGCCAAGGACCAGAGCACGCCGGTGGGTTACCTGTCGCAAATCGCCCTGACCGCCTACCTGCACGGCGAAACCCTCGAATACATCAAGCAGCGCCAGGACACCGAGGTCAACATCACTCGTGTCTCGAACGATTCGAACATCCAAACCCTCGTTTTCGTGATCGGCGAATCCTCACGGCCACACAACTGGTCGCTCTACGGCTACCACAAGCCAACCACACCGAACCTGGACAAGCGCCTGGGGCTGTTCAAGTTCAACCGCATGTGCACCACCGCGCCCTACACCGCGTTTGCCGTGCCGTCGATGCTGAGCCTGTCGCCGATCTCCGACTGGGACCAGATCGCCTCGACCAAATCCCTGGTGGGCATCTACCGTGCAGCGGGCTACAAGACCCATTGGTTGTCTGTCCAGGAGGTCGACAGCTTTGGTGGGATCATTCCGCAGATTGCCGCCGAGGCACACAGCCGGCAGTACTTCGAGCGCAGCTATGACGCCGCGCTGCTGCCTGTACATGAGCAAATCCTGCATTCGGCCGCTGCCAAGCAGGCGATCTTCATCCACATCAAAGGCAGCCATTTCGATTACGAGCGCCGGTATCCGGACAGCTTCGGGCAGTTCCAGCCCGCCACCGACAGCGCCAAGGACAGACTCGTCGCCCATTACGACAACACCGTGCTCTACACCGATTGGCTGTTGCACACCCTCATGAATCAACTGGAGGCCAGTAACAAACCGTCAGTGCTGGTCTACAGCTCCGATCATGGCCAGAACCTCATGGATGATGATCGCGGCTTGTTGGGGCATGGCATCGGCAATGAATACGACTTGTCGGTCTCGGCGTTCGTCTGGGCCACTGACAACGTGTCGCGCCACCAGAGCGCGAAGCTCGAAAAACTCAAGCAACGCCAAGACCAACGGGTGAGCATTGCCTCCCTGCCGCATACGCTGCTGGGGCTCACCGGCGTTTACACGGACGGCTACAACAGTGCCGAGGATCTGCTCAGCGACGACTTCGTCGACTCCAACTGCCCCTACCTGCTCGGCTCGGGTTTCGTGCCCTCGTTCGAGTTCGGTACCCGCTGAGCGGTCAGGTGCGGGCACGGCGGCGTGGCACCGCGCCCGCTGCGCTCATAGCCTGAGCAAGGCTTCGACGATGCGCTCGGCGGCGGCTTCGGCCGATTCGCGTTGGGTGTCGATGTGCAGCTCCGGGGTCACCGGTGGCTCGTAGGGCGAGTCGATGCCGGTGAAGTTCTTCAGCTCGCCCCGCCGGGCTTTCTGGTACAGCCCCTTGGGGTCGCGCTGTTCGGCCAGGGCCAGTGGGGCGTCGATGTAGATCTCCAGGAAGTTGCCATCCCCGGCAAGGCTGCGGGCCATGTCGCGCTCGGCGCGAAACGGCGAGATGAACGAGACCAGGGTGATCAACCCGGCATCGAGCATCAGCTTGGCCACCTCGGCCACGCGGCGGATGTTCTCCACCCGGTCCGCCTCGGTGAAGCCCAGGTCGCGGTTCAGACCGTGGCGTACGTTGTCGCCGTCGAGCAGGTAGGTGTGCCGGCCCAGGGCGTGCAGCTTGCGTTCCACCAGGTTGGCGATGGTCGATTTACCTGCCCCCGACAACCCGGTGAACCACAGCACCCGCGGGCTCTGGCCCTTGAGCGCGGCGTGGGCCTCGCGGTTGACGTCGATGGCTTGCCAATGCACGTTCTGCGCGCGGCGCAGGGCAAAGTGCAACATGCCGGCGCCCACCGTGCGGTTGCTCAGGCGGTCGATGACGATGAAGCCGCCGGTGTCGCGGTTGTCGGCATAGGCATCGAACGGGATCGGCCGGTCCAAGTGCAGGTTGCACACGCCGATGCCGTTGAGCTCCAGGGTCTTGGCCGCGAGTTGCTCAAGGCTGTTCACATCGACCCGGTGCTTGAGATTGGCGCAGCTCATGCCTACGGTGCGGCAGCCGATCTTCATCAGGTAGGGGCGCCCGGGCAGCAGGGCGTCTTCGTCCATCCACACCAGGGTGGCCTCGAACTGGTCGGCCACCGCAGGCGGGGCGTCGGCCAGGGCGATCAGGTCGCCGCGGCTGATGTCGATCTCGTCCTTGAGCACCAAGGTCACAGCTTGGCCGCATTCGGCCTGTTGTTGCGGGCCGTTGGGGCCGAGGATTTGCGTGACCTCGCTCTGCTGGCCTGAAGGCAGTACGCGGATGCGCTCGCCGACGCTCACGCTGCCAGCGGCGACGTTGCCGCAGTAGCCGCGAAAATCAAGGTTCGGCCGGTTGACCCATTGCACTGGCAGGCGAAACGCCGCTTCGCTGGCGCGGGCCTGCTCCAGGGGCACCTCTTCCAGATACGCCAGCAGGCTCGGGCCTGTGTACCACGGGGTATTCGGGCTGGGGCTGAGCATGTTGTCGCCGCGCAGCGCCGACAGCGGGATGCACTGGATATCATGCAGGCCGATCTGCGCGGCGAAGGCGCGGTACTCGGCCTCGATGCGCTCGAACACCGCCTGGGCGTAATCCATCAGGTCGAGTTTGTTGATCGCCAGCACCACTTTGCCGATACCCAGCAGCGACACCAGGTAGCTGTGGCGGCGGGTCTGGGTCAGCAAGCCTTGGCGGGCATCCACCAGGATCACCGCCAGGTCCGCGGTGGACGCGCCGGTAACCATGTTGCGGGTGTACTGCTCATGGCCGGGGGTGTCGGCGACGATGAACTTGCGTTTGTCGGTAGCGAAGAAGCGGTACGCCACATCGATGGTGATGCCTTGCTCACGCTCGGCGGCCAGGCCGTCCACCAGCAGGGCGAAGTCCAGCTCCTCGCCTTGGGTGCCGAGCTTTTTCGAGTCGGCTTCGAGCTGGCCGAGCTGGTCTTCGAACAACACCTTGGACTCGTACAGCAGGCGCCCGATCAGGGTGCTTTTGCCGTCGTCGACACTGCCACAGGTGATGAAGCGCAGCAGTTGCTTATGCTGTTGCACCTGCAGGTACGGGGTGAGTTCGTCGTGCTGGGTGATGGCGTTCATCAGAAGTACCCCTCTTGTTTTTTCTTCTCCATGGAGCCGGCCGAATCGCTGTCGATCAGGCGGCCTTGGCGTTCCGAGGTGCGGCTGACCAGCATCTCGCTGATGATCGCCGGCAGGTCGTCGGCGTCGCTGTCGATGGCACCGGTAAGCGGGTAGCACCCCAGGGTGCGAAAGCGCACCTTGCGCATCTGCGGGGTCTCGCCGTCACGCAGCGGCAGGCGGTGGTCGTCGACCATGATCAGGGTGCCATCGCGCTCCACCACCGGGCGCTCCTTGGCGAAGTACAGCGGCACGATGGGGATCTGCTCGAGATAGATGTATTGCCAGATATCCAGCTCGGTCCAGTTCGACAGCGGGAACACCCGCAGGCTCTCGCCCTTGCGTTTGCGCGTGTTGTACAGACGCCAAAGCTCCGGGCGCTGCTGCTTGGGGTCCCAGCGGTGCTGCTCGGAGCGCAGCGAGAACACCCGCTCCTTGGCCCGGGACTTTTCCTCGTCGCGCCGCGCGCCGCCAAAGGCTGCGTCGAAACCGTGCTTGTCCAGCGCCTGCTTGAGGCCCTGGGTCTTCCACACATCGGTGTGCAGCGCCGAGCCGTGGGTGAAAGGGTCAATGGCCTTTTCCACGCCCTCGGGGTTGATGTGCACCAGCAGTTCCAGGCCCAGGCGCTTGGCGGTCTGGTCGCGGAAGGCGATCATTTCGCGAAACTTCCAGGTGGTGTCCACGTGCAGCAGCGGGAAGGGCGGTCTGCCCGGAGCGAAGGCCTTCATCGCCAGGTGCAGCATCACCGCGCTGTCCTTGCCGATGGAGTAAAGCATCACCGGGTTTTCACACTCGGCCACCACTTCGCGGATGATCTGGATGCTCTCGGCTTCCAGCCATTGCAGATGAGTCAACATCGGATACCTCCTCGTGATCGTCCGGGCTTGAGCCCGGTTGACGCCAAGGTAGGCAATGCGCCCCCGGCGCCTCTTCGTCTGCTCGGACGAAGTGCGCCGGGGGCATGGAGATCACCCAGCAGCAGCGCGCAGCGACTCGGCGCGGGCCTTCACCGCCAGGGCCACGGCATCGAAGCCCTGCTTGACCCAGGGACCATGGTTGGCCATGACCGTGTCGGCGGTGAGCCCCAGGAACTGGTCGGTGGTGTGGTAGCGGCAGCTGTCCGGGCCGGTACGTTCGATCACCTGCTCGCGGCGGGCGGCGTCGGGGTTGCTGGCGCTGGCGTGCATCTCCCAGGCCAGCAGGCGGTACGGTTCGAAGTCGGCCAACTGCTCGGTCACGTGGATCAGCTCACCGGGCTGCGTGGGATCAGGCAGGTACAGATTGACCGGCTCGCCCAGGCGCAAGGTGGACTCGACCTTGATCGTGTACGGGTTCCACTGGGGATAGCGGGGCAGATCGATTAGGATCGACCAGACCAGCTCTGCAGGGGCGGCGATATCCACGGTGACGGAGCGAACCAGGTTTTTTTCTGTTGTCATCAAGGTGTCCTCGTTGGATGGCCCAAGCCCGGCTGGGCGCGGGAGAGCCAGATGGCCCAACGGGGGATCGTCGCCCGTTGCGACGGGGAGCTCCTCGTCCGTTTGGACGAGGAGGCAGAGTGAGGTAATCCTACTTGGAGCTAGGCATTGTTCCGTATGAGTGGCGGCAAAATCCGCCTGCTGTGAAGCAGTGCGCGTGCAGAACTCTGATCGAAAGTTAGGAACAATCCCACGCTACTGAACAAGGAGTGATGCACATGCCATCCAACGGTAATCCACCTTCAGCCTGGGGCAGGGCGCACGGGCGATCATTGTTCTCGTCGCCTCCCACTGCGCAAGCACACACGCCTGAGGAACCAAGGCCAAGAGCGGCAACTTCGCCAAGATTGCCGTCTCAGGATTTTTCTGGCATGGCGACGGCTAAGGAGGTGGAAAAAGCAAGAACGGCCGCAGCTTGGCAGGCCAGGAAGGAGCGTTTCGACCATGGCGCCGGCCTCATCATCAACGGTGAGCCAGGTGAAAAACTCAAGCGGGTGTTGCGCGCGCAAGGCGCCAAGAGCATCCATGAAATCGAGGCTGTAGGGCGCGACAAGGAGACCGGGCTGTACGTGTACATCCAGAATACCGGGATGAAGGGCGGGATGTATCACGTTGTGGGCAAGCACCTAGACGACTTCCATAAAGTCGGGGCCTACAGCAATGCGCAAATCAGAGAATTGGTGATCAGCGCAGTGACAACGGGCAGGCACGTCGCTACGCAAGGGCAGAACCGTCCGGTCTACCAGATCCAGTACGGGGGAAGATTGGTGCGGGTTGCCGTCAGTGTCGCTGCCAATGGGTATGTTATCGGCGCGAACATCTCCAAGCCTGGCGACACGACACGCGCACCGGAGGCTCGGTGGAATCCGCTGTAGGGAACAGGCGCCCGGAGAGAAGGGGGCAAGCCACAAGGCTGTTAGATCGCTGAGCTTTCACCGCGTGTGGGGGTGCTTAGGATGCTGAAAAGGGGCGGGTTATCTCGTAATGACTGAAGGAGCAAGTCTTGAACATTTCCCTATTCAGCAACACACCCACCGTCACGGTGTCGGACAATCGCGGCTTACCTGTACGCAGCATCGCCTATCATCGCCACCCCGATACCCCACAGGTGACGGATACGCGTATCACCTACCATCGCCGCGATGCCCGCGGCTTTCTGACCCAGAGCACCGATCCGCGCCTGCACGAGGCCGGGCTGGCCAACTTCACCTACCTGACGAGCCTGGCCGGCGAGGTCTTGCGCACGCAAAGCGTCGATGCCGGAACATCACTGGCCCTGAGCGATGTCGCCGGTAGGCCGTGCCTGACGCTGCACAACATCAGCGCCGACAAGGACGACCCGCCCGTGACCCGCACCTGGCAGTACGAGGACGCCTCGCTGCCGGGCCGCCCACTGTACGTGACGGAGCAGGTGGCCGGTGCGCCGGCGCGCGTCATCGAACGCCTTCTTTGGGCCGATCCGACACCAGAGGCCCAGGCACATAACCTCGCCGGCCAGTGCATTCGGCACTACGACACCGCCGGGCTGGTGAGGACCGAGCGCATTGCCCTGACCGGCGTGTCTCAGTCGGTCACCCGACAACTGCTCAAGAATGCCGACAGCCCTGACACCCTCGTCGACTGGCAGGGCGAGGACGACGCGGGGCTCGAGCCCGACGCGTACACCACCCAGACCACCACCGATGCCACTGGGGCAGTGCTGAGCACCCAGGATGCCGCAGGCCATAAGCAACGTCTGTGCTATGACGTGGCCGGCCAATTGGCTGGCAGCTGGCTCACGCTCAAGGGCGGCACCGAACAGGTGATCGTCAAATCCCTCCATTACTCTGCTGCCGGCCAGAAGCTGCGCGAGGAACATGGCAACGGGGTGGTGACGACCTATACCTACGAGCCCAAGACCCAGCGCCTGGCCTCCATCAAGACCGAGCGTCAGGGCAGTGGGGCGAAAGTGCTGCAGGATCTGCGCTACGCCTACGACCCGGTGGGCAACGTGTTGAGCGTGCGTAACGACGCCGAAGCCACGCGCTTCTGGCGCAACCAGAAGGTGGTCCCGGAAAACACCTACGCGTACGACAGCCTCTATCAACTGGTCAGCGCAACGGGGCGCGAGATGGCCGATGCGCGGCGGAAAGGGCAGGACCGCGACCATCCCGCGCTCATCGCATGCGATGACGCCACCTACACCCGCTACACCCGTACCTACACCTACGACAGGGCAGGCAACCTGGCCCAGATCCGCCACAGCGCGCCGGCCAGCGGCAACAGCTACACCACCGACATCACCGTGAGCAAACGCAGCAACCGGGCGGTGCTGAGCTCGCTGGCCAAGGATCCGACCGACGTGGAGACGCTGTTTAACGCCGGGGGGCAGCAGCGGCTGTTGCTGCCGGGCCAGTCCCTGGCCTGGACACCGCGTGGAGAGCTCGCACAGGTCACCCCCGTCAAGCGCGACAGCGGCGCGGATGACCACGAACGCTACCGCTACGACAACGCCAGCCAGCGTGTGCTGAAAACCAGCACCCAGCAGGCGGCCCGCACCACACAGACCAAGAACATCCTCTACCAGCCCGGCCTGGAGCTGAGGCGCACGCTGAGCAGCGGCAAGGTCACGGAAGACGTGCAGGTCATCGCCGTGGGCGAAGCGGGCCGCGCGCAGGTGCGGGTGTTGCACTGGGTAGCCGGTAAACCCACCGACATCGCCAACGATCAGTTGCGCTATAGCTACGACGACCAGACGGGCAGCAGTGCACTCGAAGTCGATGGCACAGGGGAACTGATCAGCCACGAAGAGTATTACCCCTATGGCGGCACCGCCCTCTGGGCCGCTCGCAATGCGGTGGAGGCGCGTTACAAAACCGTGCGCTATTCGGGCAAGGAACGCGACGCGACGGGGCTGTATTACTACGGGTATCGCTACTACCAGCCGTGGGTGGGCCGCTGGCTCAGCGCTGATCCGGCGGGGACGGTGGATGGACTGAACCTCTATCTTATGGTCAGGAACAACCCGGTGACGCTTGTGGATGAAAAGGGGCTCAACGGCGAAACACGTCACTTGGACAGTGCTCGCAAAGCGGCAAGATTAAAAACAGGGGAGCAACGGAAAGTACCAGGCTCTGTGTTGGGGTTTACTAGAAGCCAGCCTGCCACGGTCCATATAACAGCGGAGCCTGTGAGCACGGATAAGGTTATAGACGACGCGGTGCTGAGAAGTGTCCCCTTGCTGACGGATCTTTTCGTCCCGAACAAAGTGCGTTCTGACAGTGCAACGGCGGAAATCGTAACGAACCAAAACGGAGGAGGGATCCTCGCGTTCAACGCACTTCATTTGCCGCTCGCTGAAGATAAAAGCGTTAACGCCTTGCAAATAGTCCACACGAAGACAATGACATCCCAGAGAAGCCCAGAAATGCACTATGCCTATTGGGCGCCGCAAGGCGGATATGTCGATATTGCCGCTCATCCTCGACAGGGTGAACCTGAGCTCCTGTTTACACCCGGTTTCAGTGGATGTTCGCTTGTTGTGGACAAAATGAGCGAAGAGACCTTACGTGTTCGACATGTAGAGGGCAGCAAAGAAGACGCACAATATAATGATTTGGATGAGGCTGAGCATGGTATAGGAATGCTGGGAGCCATGGAATTTACAGATTATGGTTTCCACGTCACTGCAGACGGAAAGGTGGTCGAGAACGTGACGGCTACTGCTTTTATGAAATACGAGGAAGGTGAGTGGAGGATTAAGTATCAGAGCCTTCTGCTTTCGCCCACAATTGAATCGCTTCAAACAAAGCCGGGCGGCTTCTTCAAAGCGGACCAATTAAAAGCCAAAGTTAGGCATTACGAGGGGCGGTCCGTTGTCAAAACAGCAACGATCCCACTACGTTAAGGACATCTGCGTTTTCCACATTCATCAGCCAACGCAACTGCATTGTGTCACCGGAAGCGCACGTGCTGTTAGTCCGCTCGGACGTAGTACTCCGAGGGTCGCAATTCCTATGGTCTCCCAACCCGCGGCATTCCGCCCCCCAAGGAGACCCTCATGGTTAACGACCCAACCGAGCAGCAGGTGTGCAGCGGTGAAACCTGGAACCGGTTCTGCGAACAGCTAAGGCGCAGCGGCGAGCAGATCCTGCGCGCCGAGGCGCCGGCCGATGCGCAGACCCGCGCCGAAGGCTTTCGCTACCTCACGCGCCTGCTGCGCATCGCCCTGGAGATGCACCTGGAGTTCGCCGACCCGGACTTCCCAGGCTTCATCACACCCTCCCATGAAACCGCCAAGATCGGCGCCGACAACCCCGACAACCTGTACCGCTACGCCCGCCTCAATGGCGCCCAGCGCTACCGCGTCAGCGGCCAGCGCGGCAGTGTCGCCTACTTGAGCTTCGGCACACAAAAAGGCGGTTACGAGACCGACGGCAAGATGATCCAGACCGGCTTCATCGACGCCAGCCAGCTTGAGCTCGATGCCCACGGCAACTTCGAAATCATCCTCAGCCAGTACCCGCAGGCCAGCGGCAACTGGTTGCGCCTGGAGCCGGAGAGTAACGCGCTGATCGTGCGCCAGACCTTCCTCGACCGCGCCACCGAGCAGCCTGCACGGCTGCACATCGAGCGCCTGGACGCCGACCAGGTGCCCGCGCCGCTGGACCCTGCCTTCCTGCAGCAAGGCCTGCAGCGCGCCGCCTCGTTCGTGGAGAACACCGCACGGCTGTTCGCCGACTGGGCCCAGGGCTACCAGGCCCACACCAATGAGCTGCCGCCGGCCGACCAGGCGCTGTGCCAGTCGGTGGGGGGCGACCCGAACATCTTCTACTACCACTCGTACTGGGCGCTGGCTGACGACGAGGCGTTGCTGATCGAGGTCGACCACGTACCGGCGTGCGATTTCTGGAACTTGCAGATCAACAACTACTGGATGGAATCCCTGGACTACCGCTACCACCGCATCTGCCTGAACAAACACTCGGCCCAGTTGGATGACAACGGTGGCCTGCGCATGGTGCTCAGCGCCCGTGACCCGGGCTTGGCCAACTGGCTGCACACCGCCGGTCACCCCCACGGCACCCTGTGCCTGCGCTGGGTCGGCGCGAAATCCCCTGTTCACCCCAGCACCCGCGTCGTGAAGTTGCATGCCCTTGAGGAGCTCGTCTGATGATCAACAGTGAATTCGCCCCAGACCGCCTGCTGGCCGAGGCCAGCGCCCGGACCGGCGGCCTGCAGGATTTCGGCCCCGGTAACTACCGAGAGGCCCTGGCAGTACTGGCCCAGGCGCTGGAGCTGGAGGCCCGGTTGTCGTCCGCCGGGCGCGGCATGCTGCGCGAAAAGTTGGTGGCGCAACTGGCCAACCGCTTGGTGGTGGAGGAGCACTGCAAGCGCTTCCCCGAAATCCTGGCGCAACCTGTCGACGACCCACTGGTGATCGTCGGCCTGCCGCGCACCGGCACCACCTTGTTGCAGCGCACCCTGGCGGTCGATCCGCAGTTCAGCAAGGCCCATTGGTGGGAAACCCGCTATCCGGCGCCCCTGCCCGGCGAAGACCCGGCCCAGCCCGAGGCGCGCATCCAGCGCGCCCGCGCAGAGGTCGCGGCAATGGTCGAGCACCTGCCGCAGTTGCTGGCCATCCACCCCCTCGATGCCGAGCAGGCCGATGAAGAGTTCATGTTGATGGAGCACAGCTTCCTCTGCGCCATGGACTCCTATGTCAATGTGCCCAGCTACACCGCCTGGCTCGATCGCCAGGACCAGACCGAGGTCTACCACTACCTCAAGCGTTGCTTGCAGTTCCTGCAATGGCAGCAGGGCTTGCGCGGTATCGCACCGGGCCGTCGCTGGCTGCTCAAGAGCCCCCAGCACCTGCATACCCTGGAGCTGTTGATCAAGGTCTTCCCAGGCGCACAGGTGATCCTCACCCACCGCGAGCCTGCCAGCACCATCCCGTCGCTGGCGAGCTTCATCCATACCCTGTGGCAGCTGTACAGCGACCAGGCCGATGCCGAGGCCGTCGGCGAGCAGTGGAACCGCCGCATGGCCCGTGCCCTTCGTCATGCCATGGCCGTGCGCGAGCTGCTGCCCGCAGGGCGTGTGCTGGATGTGCATTTCGAAGACACCCTTGGCCAGCCATTGGCGGTGGTCGAGCGTATCTACGCGTTCGCCGGCCTGGACCTGAGCGACGCGGTGCGCGAAGCCATCGTGCGTTGGCTGGCCGACAACGGCCGCGAGAAGCGCGCCAGCCACCACTACACCCCCGAGCGCTTCGGCCTTACCGAGGCCATCTTGCAGCGCGACTATGCCCAATACCGCAGCCGCCACCTGCGCGCCCGTGCCTGACACCCTCACAACCAGAAGAAGGAACACTCCATGCTGTTGAACGACAAAGTCGTGATGATCTCCGGCATCGGCCCGGGCCTGGGTATCAAGCTGGCCCTGGAGGCCGCGCGCGAAGGTGCGCGCGCCCTGGCCATCGGGGCTCGCAGCGCCGAGCGGCTGGCCGACGCCCGCGCCCGCATTCTCGCCCTGGGCCACGCTTGCGACGTGCTGTGCGTGCCCACCGACATCACCCAGCCCGAGGCCTGCACCCGGTTTGCCGAAGCCACCCTGCAGGCCTTCGGGCGCATCGATGCCTTGGTCAACAGCGCGTTCTCCCACGGCGGTTTCCAGGCCGTGGAAGAGGCCGACAACGCGCCGCTGCGCGAGGCGCTGGAGGTCAACCTGCTGGGCTCGCTGAACATGTCCCGGGCCGTGCTGCCGGCGATGCGCGAGCAGGGCGCAGGGTCGATCGTGATGATCAACACGCTCGGTGTGCGCAAGCCTTACCCGGGCGGCGCGGCTTACTCGGCGTCCAAGGCGGCCCTGGCCGCCAGCGTGCGGTACCTGGCCTGCGAGCAGGCCGAGTATGGCATCCGCGTCAATGCCCTGGCCTGCGGCTGGATGTGGGGGGCGCCGGTGCAGGCGGTGGTCCGTCAGAGTGCCGAGGCCCGCGGGATCAGCGAGGCGCAGGTCAAGGCCGAGTTCAGCGCGGGCATCCCCGGCGGGCGTATGCGCACCGATGATGAATGCGCCCGGGCGGCGCTGTTTCTGGCCTCGGACTATTCCAGCGCAATCAACGGCGCGCAGCTCGACGCCAATGGCGGCGAAGTGATGTATTGAAGGGGGCGGTCATGATCGATCATTGCGCTTTCAACGGCGACGCCGATGGCCTGTGTGCCCTGCAGCAGTTGCGCCTGGCGGGCGAACTCGACCCAAACGTGCAACTGGTCAGCGGGGTCAAGCGCGACATTGCATTGTTGGGCCGGGTCAAGGCCCGCCCCGGCGAGCGGGTGACGGTGCTGGACATCGGTCACGAGCAGAACCGCGAAGACGTCCAGCGTTTGCTGGCCGACGGCGCCCAGGTGCGCTACTTCGACCATCACTTTGCCGGGGAACTGCCCCAGCATCCGGCCTTCGATGCGCACATCGACACGGCGGCGCACGTGTGTACCAGCCTGCTGGTCGACACCTGGCTGCAAGGCAAGGCCCACCGCTGGGCGGTGGTGGCGGCCTTTGGCGATGGCATGGCCGGGCCGGCACGGGCCCTGGCGCAACGCCATGGTCTGGGCGCACCTGAGCTGACGGCCCTGGCGCAGTTGGGCGAATTGCTCAATTACAACGCTTATGGCGACAGCGTGGCTGATTTGCACTTCGATCCGCTGGCCCTGGCCGCCGAGCTGTTGCCCTATGCCGACCCGCTGGATTTCGTGCAGCACAGCGCAAGCTTTGCCGTGCTGCGGGCCGGTTACGCCGCGGACATGGCCGCCGCCGCGGGGCTTTCGCCGTGGTGCGAAGGGCCGGGCATGCGCCTGTTCCGCTTGCCGGAACAGGCCTGGGCGCGGCGAGTCAGCGGTGTGCTGGCCAACGACCTGGCCGCTGCCGCGCCTGGACGTGCCGTGGGGCTGCTCAGCGCCAAGCCTGATGGCGACTGGATGTTCAGCCTGCGCGTGCCGGACGGTGCGCTTTGGTCCGCCGATGCCTTTTGCCGGCAGTTCCCCAGCGGGGGCGGCCGGGTGCGTGCCGCGGGCATCAATCGCCTGAGCCCCGCACAACTGCCAGCACTCGCCCAGCGCCTGGCCGCCTGCTACCCCGGCTGATCCCTCCCACCCCAAAAGCACAAGGCAAAACAAAAAGCCCCGGGTCTTTCGACACGGGGCTTTGAGGTGGTCGCTGCTTAGCGGGTGCCGAGCTTGCGCAGGTTGCCTGGCGTGAATTCGTCAGCGCCGAAGTTGCTGGCGTTGAGCTTGGCCGGGGTCTGGCCGTCGAGCAGGCGGTCGACCATGTAGGACCCGGCGATCAGGTCGTGGTACAGGCCCAGACGGGCATGGAAGCGCTGGATGTCATAGGCATACACCGAGGTCTGCATGTTGGTGCGCCACAGCTGGCCACGGGCATCGTAGTTGTCGGCCAGGATGGCAGCCCAGCTGTCCTCGTCGATGTAGAAGGTACGCTTGGCATAGATGTGACGCGCGCTCGGTTTGAGGGTGGCCTGCAAGACCCAGACGCGATGCTTCTCGTAGCGCATCAGGTCAGGGTTGATGTGACCGGCGGCGTTGATGATATCGGCCTGGCTGACTTGCGGGCTGTCGATCTTGTAGTTGTTGTACGGGATGTAGATCTCTTTCTTGCCGACGATCTTCCAGTCGTAACGGTCGGTGGCACCGTTGAACAGGCGGTCCTCGTCGTACACGCGGAAACCACCGGCACCGGTCGGGGAGTCATAGCCCACGGTCGGCGCACGGCGCACGCGGCGCTGGCCAGGGGTGTACTGCCAGGCCTGGCGCGGCTGGGCGGCGGCGTTGATGAACTCGTGACCGACGACGATCTCACCTTTCTTGCGCACAGGCTCCAGGGTGGTGAGCAGGAAGTCGGTGAACACACCGTTGGTGCTTTGCGCATTCTGCTTGGGGTCGGACCACAGCGAGTAGATCTTGTAGTTGACCTTCTCCAGCACGCGGTTGTTATCGGCGTAGACCACCACCTGGTTGTAGTTGGCCTCCTCGGTGATCGCACGGGCCTGCATGGTGTGGTTGAGAATCAGCTCGTTGCCGTTCTTCGGCACCGGGAACGGCGAGGCACCGAAGGCGTCCAGGGCGTCGTTGCCGTCGCTGCTGAGCTTGGCGCTGGCGGCGTTGCGGCTGATGGCCGCCTCGGTGTCCGGATCGACGCGAAAATCCCGGTGGCTGGGGTAGACCGGCATCTTGAAAGTGTCGGGATAACGCTTGAACAACGCTTTCTGGCCGTCAGAGAGGTTGGCCGCGTACTGGTCCACGTTCTGCGCGGTGATGACGAACAGCGGCTTTTCGTCGGCATAGGGATCCGGGTAGGGGGTGCCGGGGCCGGCGAATTTCACCTGGGGCGGTGCGCCGCGCCATTTGCCGGTCCAGGCCGGGATGCTGCCGTCGGCGTTGCCGGCGCGCTCGGCGCCCATGGGCGTCAGGTCCTTGCCCAGGGATGCGGCACTGGTGCCGCTGACGTTGGCCTGCAGGGCCAGGCTGCTGCCGAGCAGGGCGACGGCGAGGGTGGTGCGTATCCAGGGATGCTTGAGATTGGACATGTCGATGATCCTCCGTCGGGGGCTTCAGAACCGGTATTTGAAGTTGAGGGCAACGTTGTCGCGGTCGGCCCAGGGCGAGTTGTTGGCATTGCCCAGGTAGGCGCTGTAGAGGGCCTCGACAGTGAAGTTGCCGAGGTAGCGCCAGGTGGTACCGATGCTGGCGCGGTCGTCGCCTTGGCCGTAGTTGATCGAGCCGGTCAGGGCGCTGTCGTGCTGGGCGGCGGTGCTGAAGTTGATCGGCACCGACATGTCCCAGCCACTGAACACGTCGTTGTAGTCGAAGTTGACTTGCACCGTGTAACCCCAGGCATCGCGATCGCCGACCAGCGAGTCGGTGCCCGGCAGCGAGAAGCCAGGGGCCAGGGTCAGCGGGTCGGACTTGTCGTTGTTGAGCACGGTGTTGTAGACCAGCTCACCGGTCAGGGTGGTGTTATCGGAGAAGGCATTGGGGCCGAACACGTGGATGGCCGACACCTGGGCCTGCAAGGTCTCGGCGCGTACCGCGCTGGAGAAACCGTTGTCGACCATCACCGGTTGGCCGTCGCGGTAGCTGACTTCGCCGGCCAGGCTGGTATCGCCGAGCACGGTGGCGAAGCTTGCGCCGTACAGGTCGATGTTGTCGAAGTAGCGCGCACGGTAGAAGCCCAGGTCACTCTGGAAGTCCAGCGTCGGGGTCTTGTCGTGGTAGCGCACGTAGTACAGGCCGAACTCGGTGTTGTTCAGCGACGCTGCGCTGTAGCGCAGGGCCAGGCCGTACTGGCCGCTGTCGCTGGGCTCGTCGTCGGGCAGGCGCTTGACGAAGCCGCTGGCGTCGCTGTAGCCGCCACGGTCGATGAAGTCGGTGGTGGAGAAGTAGCTGCCGACGCCGAACAACTGTGTCTTTTCCCACTTGTACTGGTAGTAGGCTTCCACATCCAGGTCGTCGGTCAGGCTGAACTGGCCGAACACCTGGCCGACCGGCAGCAGCACTTCCTTCACCTCGACGCCGGGGGTGGTCGCCTTGGTGGCATCCACCGGGCTCTGGGCGCCCGAGACGCCTGGGTAGAACAGGCTTTCACCCCAGCTCACCACTTGGTCGCCCACGCGCAGGTTGAGGTTGTGCCCGGCCATGTCCCAGGTGCCGTAGGCATAGGCATCGAGCAGGCGCAGGTCGTCGCGGTGCTGGTCGACGGTGTCCTTGGGGAACTGGTTCGGTTTGCTGCACACACCGCTGGCGAAGCAGTTGGAGGTACCGGTGTCGTTGTCGTTGCTCTGGTCGTAGGCCTTGTCGTAGAAGCCCGAGGCGCGCATGAACAGGCCGTAGTTTTCCTGCCAGCGCAGGTTGGCTTCGGTGAGGAAACCCACCCGGTCGGTGATCAGGCTACCGCGGTCGAAGGCGTTGTCGCCGTCGTTGCCGTCGGCGTTGTTCACCAGCTTGTGGTCACGCTTCTCGGTACGCCAGGCAAGGCTGTAGGACAACGTCGTGTCCCAATCAATGCTCAGGTCATCGCTGGGCTGGAAGGTCAAGGCACTGGCCTGCTGGCCGAGGCCCCCGGCCAGCAG
Source organism: Pseudomonas guariconensis (assembly GCF_040822035.1). Classification (NCBI taxonomy): domain Bacteria; kingdom Pseudomonadati; phylum Pseudomonadota; class Gammaproteobacteria; order Pseudomonadales; family Pseudomonadaceae; genus Pseudomonas; species Pseudomonas guariconensis. The sequence continues at coordinate 2,114,681 of NZ_CP162012.1, forward strand.
CAACAGGGACAGACGCACGTACGTGTTAAGGGGTTGGGGGGCGATTGTTGTTTTTATCATTGTCGTCCTCATGCGCGGGCATGCCTGCCCGACCGACGTTCCGGTTTTGGGAGGTGAAGCAGGGCCGACTATGGGACCGGACCCTTGGACCAACATCGTCCAAGTGGACTACGCGCAATCGGTGGTGACCCGCTAGTCCCATCGGACGATGTCCGGTCATGCACCGCGCCAGACAATCGAGCGAGCCCTTGGCCCAGGCCGCGTTCTTCCTTTTCCGGCGCGGGCTTTGGAGGCGTCTGCCCCGAGGAGGTGCGTGCATGATCAGGTGGGACGAATGTTGCGATGTACTGGTGATCGGTTCGGGTGCGGGCGGCCTGACCGCCGCGTTGCGAGCCCATGACCTGGGGCTCGATACCCTGGTGATCGAGAAGAGCGAGCAGTACGGCGGCACCTCGGCGGTGTCCGGCGGGGGGATCTGGATCCCCGACAACCACCGCGTGGCCGCGCTGGGTGGGGCGGACTCGGCCGCCGAGGCGGTGGCGTACCTCAAGGCCGTGACGCAAGGCGAGGTCGACGACGGGCGCATCGAGGCTTACGTCGAGCATGCCCGGTCCATGGTCCAGTATCTGGAGCGCGACACCCGCGTGCGCTTCGAAGCCCAGGCCCACTACACCGACTACTACCCCGAAGTGCCGGGCGGCAAGCCCGGCTACCGTTCCATGGACCCGTTGCCGTTCGACGCCGCGCAGCTGGGTGATGAATTCCTGCGGATGCGCGCACCATCCCCCGGTACGTTGATGATGGGGCGCATGGCCATGACCATGAAGGAAGCGCGGGTCTTGCTGTGCCGAGGCAAAGGCTGGATGGGCCTGACCGCCAAGGTGCTGTGGCGCTACTGGCGCGACCGCAAGGGCCGCAGGCTGTCGCGCCGCGACCGCTACCTGACCCTGGGCAACGCCTTGGTGGGCGCCTTGCGCTGCTCGTTGCTCGACCGAGGCGTGCCACTGTGGCTCGATTGCCGGCTCGATCAGTTGTTGATCGTCGGCGAGCGCATCGGCGGCGCCCGAGTGCTGCGCGACGGGCAATGGCTGAACATCAAGGCCCGGCAAGGGGTGATCATCGCCGCCGGCGGTTTCGAGCGGAACCAGGCGATGCGCGAGCAGTATCACCCGCAACCGTCCAATGCCGGTTGGAGCGCCACACCGCCGCACAACACCGGTGATGGCATTCGCGCGGCCTTGGCCGTTGGCGCACGCACGGCCCTGATGGAACACAGCTGGTGGGCGCCGACCGTGCAGGTGGCGGGCGAGGAGAAGCAGCGCGCGCTGTTCGTCGAGCGCAACCTGCCTGGCTGCATCCTGGTCAACTCGGCCGGTGAGCGCTTCGTCAACGAAGGTGCGCCCTACAGCGACATTGTCTACGCCATGTACGCGAACAACCGCGAAGGCGCCACCAGCGTGCCGTGCTGGATGGTCTTCGACGCCCAGTTCCGGCGCAAGTACCCCTGTGGCCCGTTGCTGCCCGGCTATGCCCAGCCGGACTGGCGATTGCCGGCGCATCTGCGCCAGGTGCCGCACAAGGCCGATGACCTGGGCACGCTGGCGGCGCAGATCGGCGTCGATGCCACCGGCCTGGGCCGCACTGTACAGCGCTTCAACGCCATGGCCGCCCAGGGCCGCGACGACGATTTCGGCAAGGGCGAGTCGCTGTTCGACCGCTACTACGGCGACCCCGGCGTGCAGCCCAACCCATGCCTTGCACCGCTGACCAAGGGGCCGTTCTACGCCGTGCGGGTGGATGCCGGCGACATCGGCACCAAGGGCGGTTTGCTCACCAATACGCACGCCCAGGTGCTGCACCAGGATGGCGGGCCGATCCTGGGGCTGTACGCCATCGGCAACAGCGCCGCTTCGATGATGGGCCGCACCTATCCCGGCGCCGGTGCCACCCTTGGCCCGGCCATGACCTTCGGTTACCTGGCGGCCAACCATATCCATGCCCATAGCGAACACAACCAGGGTCAACCGACCCTGGCCACCACTGGGAGGTAAGCATGCACAACGAAAGGCCACAGGTAGCGTTGGTCACAGGCGCCAGCCGCGGTGTCGGGCGCGGTATTGCCCAGGCACTGGGTGAGGCGGGCATGACCGTGTACGTCACAGGGCGGATGGCCGGGCAGGGCGGCTCGACGCTCTATGGCCAGGCCCTGGAGGGTGACCTGCAGGGCACGGCCGATGCCATCGACGCGGCGGGCGGACGGGGTATCGCCGTGGCCTGTGACCATGGCGACGATGAGCAGGTGCGGGCGCTGTTCGAACGCATCGAGCGCGAATGCGGCCAGCTGGATCTGCTGGTCAACAACGTTGCCCATATCCATGACCAGCTGATCGAGCCGGGCCCGTTCTGGGAAAAACCGCTGTCGCTGGTGCGCATCCTCGACGTCGGCTTGCGCTCGGCCTATGTCGCCAGCTATCACGCGGCCCCTTTGCTACTGCGCAGCGGGCGTGCGTTGGTGTGCTTCACCTCGTCCTTCGGGGCCGGTTGCTACATGCACGGGCCGGCGTATGGCGCGCAGAAGGCCGGTTGCGACAAGTTCGCGGCGGACATGGCCATCGACTTCGAAGGCCGTGGCGTGGCGGCGGTCTCGCTGTGGCTCGGGCCGCAGCTGACCGAACGCACGCGCATTGCCGGGGAGCAGCATGGTGAGCAGTACCGTGCGTTCCTGGAGAACGCCGAGACGCCGCAGTTCAACGGGCGCCTGATCCATGCCTTGCTCAATGACCCGCAATTGGCCGACTACAGCGGCCAAACCCTCATCAGCGCCGAGGTCGCCCCACGCTACGGCATCACCGAAGCTGACGGCCGCCAGCCTCCGTCGCACCGCGCCATGTTGGGCGAGCCCCGCCAGCAGCATCCCGCGCGGGTCATCTGAATCCCGGGGCCGCGTTGCGGCCCATCGCAGGCTCCGCCAGCGCAACCGAATCTCGCCCTGCTGAGCAGCACGGTAGCTGTGGGCGTCAGCGGAGCGATGGGGCGCAACGCGCCCCCGTGGTTCTCAAACAGGCTCCGCGACCCAAGCGCGCAACACCTGCTTGGCCACCTTGCCGGTGGCATTGAGCGGCATGTTGTCCAGCACCTGGACCCGCCGTGGCACCTTGTAATTGGCCATCTGAACCCGGCACCAGGCCAAGAACGCTGCTTCGTCGATCCGCTGCCCCGGCACCGGCAGCAGGAAGGCCATGGCGACCTCGCCCAGACGCTCGTCGGCAATGCCGATCACCGCCGCCTGGGCCACACCGGGATAACGCACCAGAGTCTGTTCGATCTCCGCCGGGTACACGTTGAAACCACCGGTGATGAACATGTCCTTCAAGCGATCGGTAATGCGCAGATAGCCCTCGTCATCGAGCACCCCCACATCGCCGGTATGCAGCCAGCCCTGGGCGTCGATCGTCTCGTCGGTGGCCCTCGGATCGTCCAGGTAGCCGCGCATCAGGTTGTAGCCGCGCACCAGCACCTCGCCCGGCTGATTGGCCGGCACCGGCTGGCCTTGGGGATCGACGCAGCGCACCTCGACATCAGGCATCGCCCGGCCACAGGTGGTGGCGACCCGCTCGGCGCTGTCGCCGGCCCGGCAGATAGTGACGAAGCCACAGGCCTCGGTCAGGCCGTAGGCGGTGACGATGGTGGCAAAGCCCAGCTCGCTGGCCATGCGCCGGATCATCTGCACCGGGATCGACGCCGCGCCCGTCACGGCAATGCGCAGGCTGCCCAGGTCATACGCCTGGCGCTCGGGGTGGGCCAGCAATGACTGGTACAACGTGGGCGGCCCGGGCAGCACGTTGATGCGCTCGCGCTGGATACATTCAAGCAGCGCCTGGGTGTCGAACACCTGCTGCGGCAGCAGGGTGCAGCCGCGCATCAGCGCTGCGACCCAGCCGGCCTTGTAGCCAAAGGAATGGAAGAACGGGTTGACGATCAGGTAGCGATCGCCCGCCTGCAGACCGACGATTGCGCTCCAGTCACGCACCACGCGCAGGTTCTGGCCATGGCAGCTCATCACGCCCTTGGGCTTGCCCGAGGTGCCGGAAGTGAACAGCAGGTCCGACAAGGTGTCGGCCGTGACCTGTCGTTCGCGTTCGCTCAAACAGGCGTCGGGCACCTGCTCGGCGAGGGCGAGAAAGTCCTCCCAGGCCAGGCCTTGGCCGACATCGCCCTCAGGGCGCAGGTGGATCACCTGGCGCAGCGCGGGCAAGGTCTGGTCGGCCAACAGGGCAGGGTAGTCGGTGTCGAGAAAACGGCTGATGCAGAACAGCACACAGGTGCCGCTGTCGTGCAGCACCTGCGCGGCCTCGGCGCCTTTCATGCGGGTGTTCAGCGGCACCAGGGTGGCGCCGACGCTGTGCAGGGCGGCGGCCGCGACGATCCACTCCCAAAGGTTCGGAGCCCACACTGCCACCCGCGCCGCCACCGGCACGTCCAGGGCCAGCAAGGCACGCGCGGCCTGGCGGCGCAACTGGTCCAGGCGCTGGTAGCTGATGGGATCGCCGGCGTCTTCGATGGCCGGGCGCTCGCCGTAGGCCTCGGCGGCCAGGGCGAACAGTTGCGGGAAGGTCTGGGCGTTTTCCACGGACGGCATGTGGCCTCCTCAGGCAGAGGATCGATAGACGAAGGGAAAGGCCGGGCGCCAGGCCCGGCCGGGTCGGTCAGGCGCTGGGCGGGGCGAAGCGGCGGCCGGCGGAGAAACCACCGTCCACGGCGATCATCTGCCCGCTGACGAAGGACGCCTCGTCGCTGGCCAAAAACAGCGCGACATTGGCCACTTCTTCCGGCTGCCCGGGGCGGCTGAGCATGTGCTGCGAGGCGAAGAAATCATGGAACGCCTGGTTCTCGCGGACCATGCTGGTCATCGGCGTTTCGATCAGGCCTGGGCACAGGCCGTTGACGCGGATATTGGCGTAGCCATAGTCGATGGCCATGCTGCGGGTCAGCTGGTTGATGCCGCCCTTGGAGACGTTGTAGGCGACGTTGCCGTCGCAGCCCTGCAGGCCGAAGATCGAACCGATGTTGATGATCGAGCCGCTGCGCTGGGCCTGCATCTGCCCCAGCACATGCTTGCTGGTGAGCATGCTGCCGGTCAGGTTGATGTCCAGGACCCGCTGCCAGTCGGCGGTGCTGGCGCTGGTGACGCTGCCTTGGCTGGCGACGCCGGCGGCGTTGACCAACACATCGATATGGCCGAAACGCTGGACGACCTCGGCCATCACCTGCTGCACCTGGGTTTCGTCGCGGACATCCAGAGTCATGAACAGGCCCGGGAAGTCCGCTGGCGCCTGGCCGACATCCAGCCCGACCACCTGGGCGCCCTCGGCGCTGAAGCGACGCACGCAGGCCAGGCCAATGCCCGACGCGCCCCCGGTGACCACCGCGACCTTGTTTTGCAAACGAGCCATATTCGAACCTCTGTCTTTTATTGTTGTGAAGCTGCTGCTGTGGCGAGTCTACCTGTTGCGGGGGCGGGTGGGATCGTCTGTAGAGACTAGGGGGGACTGGCTTTTTCGCGGGTAAACCCGCGAATTGGCCAGGGCGACCTCGAAAGCCTTAGGCAGGAAACTTCAATCGCACCCGCGCGCCCTGCGGATGCCCCTGGCACGCCAAGGTCCACCCGGCCGCAAGCTCCGCCTGGCTGAGCACATCGTTGCGGGTCAGCTGCGACTGGCCTTCCTCGACGGTGCACATGCAGGCCCCGCAGAACCCTTCCTCGCACGAGTACGGCACATCCAGCCCCGCCGAACGACAGCTCTGCAGCAGGGTTTCGCCCGGGCGCGGCACGATCTGGTGGGTCACACCGTCCAGCTCCACCAGCAGCAGCTCGCAGCTGGTGCCGTCAAGTGGCACCGGGGCCTGTGCGGCGCCTTGGCTGTCCGGGTCGGGCGGCGAGACGAAACGCTCCACATGGATGCTGTCGCGTGCTTCGCCCAAGGCCAGCAGGGTGGTTTCCACGGTGTCCATGAACGGCCCTGGCCCGCAGATGAAGTAGTCCGCGCCACGCCAATGGCGCACCAGCTGGCGTACCTGGGCGGCATCGAGAAAGCCTTGCACCGAGTCCAGCACGTGCACCACCTGCAATTGCTCCGGGTGGGCCCGGGTGAGCAGGCGCAATTGATCGCGGAAGATCACCGACGCCTCGTCACGGTTGGCATACACCAGCAGCACCGGGCGCTGGCCGCTGTGCAGCACCGCCTTGAGCAAGGAGAACACCGGGGTGATGCCGGAGCCGCCGCCAAACAGCACCAAAGGCCGGCTGGCGTCGGCCGCCTGGCGCTGGTCGAGACAGAAGTGCCCGGCCGGCGGCAGCACGTCGAGCCAGTCGCCGGCCTGCACGTGCTGGTTCATCCAGTTCGACACTCGCCCGCCTTCGACGCGCTTGATGGTCACCTGGGGCTGTGCATCGGTCCACGGCGAGCTGGACATCGAGTAGCAACGGGTCAGGCGCTTGCCGTCCACGGTCACCCGAAAGCTCAGGAACTGCCCGGGTTTGTAGGCAAAGCGTTCGCGCAGTGCCTGCGGGACGTCGAACACCAGCGAGCGGGCATCGGCGGTCTCGTCGATCACCGCGCTCACCTGCAGGCGCAGCGTGCTGGCAGGCGCCGGGCTGGCCTGGGTCTGGTCTGGGGTGGCCTGGATGTTCATGTCAGCGGCCACGGGTCAGTTGCGCGTTGCATGGGTGTTCTCCTTCAGAGGCACGTTGGCTTGCGGCAAGCTCGGCCACATGGGCCGCGGCGCGCCGGCCAGAAAAGACACAATCGGCCAGGGACAGGCCCGAGACATACAGGTTCGACGCAACGCCCACGGCGCAGCGGCCGGCGCCGTACAGCCCGGCGATGGGGGCGCCTTGCTGGTCGAGCACCCGGCCGCTTTGCTCGCACACCCGCAGTCCGCCCAAGGTCAGGGTCGGGCAGGGGTAAAGGCGGCTGTCGTAGGACAGATCCAGGCAATACCAGGGGCCCTGGCCCAAGTCATGCAGCATCGGGGCGGACTTGCCCAGCGGGTCGGTGGTCTCGCCACGGGCCGCCAGGTTGTAGGTCTCCACGCTGCGGCGCAGGGTGTCGGCGGGCAACCGGCAGCGGTCGGCCAACTGCTCCAGCGTGTTGCCTCGGCGGCAGTTGAACAGCAGGTTGAGCAGCACCGGCAAACGCTGGAACGACCACACCTTGCCTGGCCCGACCTGCGCCAGGGCCTGGTTGCGCAAGGTGCGGTCGAGGATCAAAAGTGCACGGCCGTCGTGTTCCTCGACCATGGCATGGCCCAGGGTGGCGCCGTAGAGTTCTTCGTTGCAGTAGCGCTCGCCCCGGGCGTTGACGATCAATCCGCGCGCCCAAGCCAGCGGTGGATTGATGAAGCGCCAGGCGCTGACTTTGTTCATGCGCCCAAGGCTGGCGCCCACGCTACGCCCCAAGTCGATGCCGCTGCCGTCACAGCCGCTGCTGCCCAGGGGCAGGCCATCGAGGTAGCGCGGCGCATACTCGCCCAACAGCTGGCGGTTGAACACGAAACCGCCGCTGGCCAGCACTACACCATGATCGGCGCGGACCCGCACCGGCCGGGCATAGCGTTGCTCGAGGCGCTGCATGCGCGCCCGCAGCCTGGCGGACAACGCCGGCACGTACATGTGCACGGCGGCGGCCCAGCGCGCCAGTCGCGCATGGCTGCGTGCCGCGCGGCTGCCGGCGGGCAATTGCCAGGCTTCAACGCCGATCACCTGGTTGTCACGGTCGATCACCAAACGCCGCACCTGGCACTGGGTGCGCACCTGCACGCCACGGCGCCGGGCGCTGTCGGCCAGGGCACGGAACAGCGCCGAACCGGACATGCCTGTGCCTTTGGTGCGGTGCCCGCGGGGCGCGGCGGCGGCATCAACGGCATAGGCTGGCACCGCCTCGTTGCCCGAGTAATAGAGGTAGTAGCGGTCGCTGGGATAGGAAGTCTTGTGTGGGGCCATGCTGCCCTCGAACACCGCGCCCTGGCGCTCCAGCCAGGCCAGTTGCTCCCGGCTGCCTTCGCAAAAAGTGCGCAGGGTCTGTTCGCTGACCGCATCGCCTACCTCCTTGCGCAAGTAGTTGAACATCGCCTCGCTGCTGTCCGGGTAGCCCGCTTGCAATTGCTGGGGCGTACCGCCGCCGGCATAGACCACGCCACCGCTCAGGGCCGTGGCGCCGCCGCCGGCGAAGCGCTCCAGTACCAACACCGAAAGGCCGCGACTGGCGGCCTCGATGGCGGCACTGGCACCGGCGCCGCCGAAGCCGACCACCACCAGGTCGGCGCGCTGCTGCCAGTGCAGTTGCTCGGCGTTGTCGACGCGCAGCGGTGCTGTCACCGCGTGCTTCGCCATGGCCGCGCCTCAGCCGACACTGGCCGCGAGGGGCGCAGGCTTGGCAGTGGTGGTGTAGTGGCCGTCCAGGTACACCAGCGGGGTGATGGTCGGGGTGGTGTGGATGCGCAGGATGCGACCGATGAAGACCGTGTGGGTGCCGTAGGCGAACTGGCCATCCTGGCGGCAGAGGATCGATGACTGGGCGTCGGCCAGGTACGGGATGCCTTCGTCGCTGGTCAGCCACTCACCTTGGCCGAAGCGCGCCTCGCCCTTGATGCTGCCGCTGCACAGGTGTGCCAGGTGCTGCTGCTCCAGGCCCAGGATGTTCACGCAGAAGCTGGCACCGGCGGCCAGCGCGGCGTGAGGTGAGGCGCTCTGGTTGACGCAGATCAGCAGCGATGGCGGCTCGGTGCTCAGCGAATCCACCGCAGTGGCGGCCATGGCGAAGCGCTGGCTGCCGTCGCTGGTGCTGATGATGGTCACGGACTTGGCCAGGCGGCGCATGGCCTGGAGCATGTCGGCTTTCAAATTGTTGTTGTCGTTCATCGCACGCCCTCGGGTTGGCTGTCTCAGTGGGATGAATTCTTCCAACGACTGCAAGGGGCAACATCGTCCGAGGGGACTAGTCAATGCGCACCCCACATGGTCCGTTTGAGGGATGTCGCGCGCGATTGACCTTGTTGCAATGGCCACGGTGGAGGCCCAACGCCTCTCTCGCACGCTCCGGGGATCGGGGCGATCAGAGGAGAACAACAAGATGAATCAAGACCTCGTACGCCAACAGTTGCGCCAGCGCGCCCGTGAACTGGTGCCGGTGCTGCGTGAACGTGCCGAGCAGGCCGCGCAGATGGGCCGCCTGCCGGAACAGACCCTCGCTGACTTCCACGAGGCAGGCTTCTTCCGCATTCTCCAACCGGCCCGCTGGCAGGGCCTGGAGCTCGAACCCAAGGACTTCTTCGAGGTGCAGATGACCCTGGCCGAGGGGTGCATGTCGTCAGCCTGGGTGCTGGGCGTGGTGGCCATCCACAACTGGCAGCTGGCGCTGTTCGATGACCGCGCCGCGCAGGATGTCTGGGGGCAGGACACCTCCGTGCTGATCTCCTCGTCCTACATGCCGGTGGGCAAGGTCCAGCGGGTCGAAGGGGGCTTCCGTCTGAGTGGGCGTTGGGGGTTCTCTTCCGGCAGCAAGCATTGTCAGTGGGCGTTCCTTGGGGCCATGGTGCCGCCGGCTGAGCCGGGCGGCGCGCCGGACTACCGCACCTTCCTGGTGCCGCGCAGCGATTACCAGATCCTCGACAACTGGAACGTGATGGGCCTGGAGGCCACCGGCTCCCATGACGTGCTGGTCGAGGACGCCTTCGTGCCCGAGTACCGCACCCACCGCGCCGTCGATGGCTTCATGCAAGACAGCCCGGGCAATGCGGTCAACACCTCGCCGCTGTACCGCCTGCCGTTCGGGCAGATCTTCGTGCGCGCGGTGTCGTCCTCGGCGATCGGTGCGTTGCAGGGCGCGGTCGATCACTTCATCGCCCACAACAAGGCGCGGGTGGCGGTCAACGATGGCCGCAAGATGCTCCAGGACCCGGCCGCCCAGAGCGCCCTGGCCGACGCCATGGTCTGCGTCGATGAGTGCCGCACCGTGCTGCTGCGCAACTTCGAGGTGATGCTCGACCATGCCCGCGCCGGCACCGCGCTTGGGATGCAGGCGCGGGTGAAGATGCGCTACGACTCGGCCCTGGTGGCCGACCGCTGCGCCAAGGCGGCGGCACAGCTGATGTTCAACAGCGGTGCATCGACCATTTTCCGTGGCCACCCGATCAACCGTGCGTTCCGCGACATCCACACAGGGCGCGCCCACGTCGCCAACAGCCCGGCCAAGTACGCCTGGAACCTCGGCGGCGTGAGCATGGGCCAGGACACTACCGACTTCTTCCTCTGAACCGCCGGGCGCTCACCGAAACCGGCTAGTCCGTTTTAGGGATTCGAGCCCACCCGCGATGCCAGAGGATGTGACCAAGGCCGGCGCTGCCGGCCAACGTCAACAGAACAACAAGGAACGCACATGAAATTCTCGCTGATATACGAAGCCCAGACGATCGATGCCAGCCGCGAGGGTGACCGCAAGATCTTCGATGACACCGTCGAGCAGGCGGTGCTGGCCGACAAGCTGGGCTTCGACACCTTCTGGTGCGTGGAGCACACCGCGCTGACCAACTACTCGCACATGTCCGCGCCGGAAACCATGCTCGCCTTCGTGGCCGGCAAGACCGAGCGCATCGGCATCGGCCACGGCGTGGTGTGCCTGCCGCCGGCGATGAACCACCCGGTCAAGGTGGCCGAGCGCATCGCCACCCTGGACCTGCTGTCCAAAGGCCGTGTGCATTTTGGCGTGGGCAAGGGCGGCACCCAGCAGGAGGCCGGCACCTTCGGCTATGACCTGGCGACCCTGCAGCCGCAGATCGACGAGGCCATGTACCTGATCCCGAAAATGTTCGTGCAGGATGAGATCGAGCACCACGGCGACTTCGTCAAGATCCCCAAGCGCCCGATCCACCCCAAGCCTTACCAGGATCCGCACCCGCCGATGTACCTGGCCTGCACCAACACCGACTCGCTGAAAAACGCCGGCGGCCGTGGCATGGGCGCGCTGGTGCTGGGTTTCGGTGGGCCCGAGGAAATCGCCAAGAAGGTCGAGGTCTACCACCAGGCCTTCGACAACCGTGAGGCGCGCAATCAGGTGGGCTTCCGCCCGAACCGCCACATCGCTGCGCTGTGCCCGGCCATCGTGCTGGATGACAACGAAACCGCGCGCCGCATCGGTATTCGCGGCCAGCGTTACTTCATGGAGTCGCTGGGCTACTGGTACGGCGGCGGCGAGCGTCCGGATCCGCAGAAGTGGAAAGACGACACCTACGTCGATGGCAATGGCCAGGCGGTGATCAAGTCGCGCTTTGCCTCCGAGGAAGTGAGCGTGGACTTCTCCGACCCGACCATGGCGATGATGAACCCCAACCATGCCTACGGCACCGTCGAGGACTGCATTGGCTATGTGCAGCGTCTGATCGATGCCGGCGCCGACGAGATCCTGTTCATCTGCCAGATGGGCACCGTGCCGCAGTGGGCTCAGCTGGAGACCTTGCGCAACATCGGCGAGAAGGTCATCCCGCATTTTCGCAACAAGCAGTAAGCCCATCGGGGGGCTGCAACGCAGCCCCATTTGCGCAAGCGCGGGGTATGGCACCGGCCTTGCCGGTGTTCTCGGGTGAACTCGCTCCCTCAGGTTCTGTGCTGTTGGTGCGCATGGCGCCAAACCAGTGGGAGCGGGCTTGCCCGCGAAGCATTCGCCGCCGAGCAAGGCCGTTGCTCTGCCGGTATCACGCGGCCTGCGGGCCGGTAGTCCTATTGGACGATGCCGCCAACCCCCTGACTGGCTTGAATACGCCAAGTACAAAAACGAGGAGATCGTGCATGGATATCCGTGGCCTGGGTTACGTCACCGTACGTTCCAGCGACCTGGCGCAGTGGCGTCACTACGCATCCCAAGTGCTGGGCATGATGGTGGTCGAGGACGAGCGCGGCGAGCGTCTGTTCCTGAAGATGGACGAGCGCCCGTACCGCATCCTGGTGCAGCACAGCGCCCAGGATGGTTTCGGCGCCTGTGGCTGGGAAGTAGCCGGCCAGGCCGCCTTCGACCAGGCCGTGGCCGAGCTGCACGCTGCCGGCGTGGTGGTGGAGCAGGGCAGCGCTGAGCAAGCTGCGCTGCGCCAGGTCCAGGCGCTGGCGCTGTTCGCCGACCCTGATGGCAACCGCCACGAGCTGTACTGGGGCCCGCGCCAGGATTTCGCCCGCTTCGTCTCCCCGGTGGGCGTGCGCGGTTTCGTCAGCGACGGGCTGGGCATGGGCCATGTGGTCCTGCCGGCACCGACCTTCGACCGCTGCCGCGATTTCTACGAGCAGGTAATGGGCTTTGGCCTGTCGGACCTGATGAAAGTGCGCTTCACCCCGGACCCTGCCGAGCCGGAAAAACGCATTCACTTCATGCACTGCAACAACGGCCGTCACCACTCGCTGGCGATCTTCGAATGCCCGGTGCCTAGCGGTTGCGTGCACATGATGGTCGAGGTCGCGGGCCTGGAAGACGTGGGCCGCGCCCTGGACCGCATGCACGCCAACGGCGTGAAGCTCTCCGCGACCCTGGGCCAGCACACCAACGACCAGATGATCTCCTTCTACATGAAGACCCCGTCCGGTTTCGACCTGGAGTACGGCTGCGACGGCCTGGTGGTCGACTGGAGCCGGCACACCCCGTTCGAAAGCACGGTGGTCAGCCAGTGGGGCCACGACTTCAGCGTCGGCCGCCAATGAGGACAACACCCATGGATAAACAGATGACCACGGCCGAGATGGTCGCCCAGTTGCGCGACGGCATGACCCTCGGCATCGGCGGCTGGGGCCCGCGCCGCAAGCCCATGGCGTTGGTGCGCGAGATCCTGCGCTCGGACCTCAAGGACCTGACCATCGTCGCCTACGGCGGTGTTGACGTCGGCCTGCTGTGCGCTGCCGGCAAGGTGAAGAAACTGGTGTTCGCCTTTGTGTCCCTCGACTTCATCCCACTCGAGCCGTACTTTCGCAAGGCGCGCCAGGAAGGCGCCCTGGAAGTGATGGAGATCGACGAAGGCATGCTGCTGCTGGGCCTGCGTGCCGCCGCCATGAACGTGCCGTTCATCCCCACCGCGGTGGGCCTGGGCACCGACGTGTTGCGCCACAACCCCGAGATCAAGCTGATCGCCTCGCCCTACGCCGATGGCCGTGACTGGGTCGCGATGCCAGCGCTCAAGCTCGACGCCGCCCTGGTGCACGTGGACCGCGCCGATGCGCGCGGCGTGTGCCAGATCGCCGGCCCCGACCACTACATGGACGATCTGTTCGTGCGGGCTGCGGCGCGCACCTATGTCACTTGCGACGAGTGGGTCGACAGCGCGTGGTTCCACGCGGAGCCTGCGCGTGCGCACCAGGTGTTCTGGGAGCGCAACCTGACCACCGCCGTGGCCCACGTGCCCGGTGGCGCGCACCCCTCGTCCTGCGCGCCGCTGTATGGCTTCGACGTGCCGCACTTCAAGGCCTACGCCGCCTCGGCGCAGAGCGAAGAGGGCTGGCAGGCCTATGTCGATCAGTACGTGGCCTGTTCCCACTCCCAGTACCTGGAGCGTTGCGGGGGCCTTGAGGCCATCCGTCGATTGCCCCTGCCGGTTTTCTAAGCGAGGAACGTCATGACCACCGCAAGCACCTACAGCCTCGCCGAACTGATGATCTGCGCCGCCGCCCAAGCCTGGCGCGACGACGGCGAAGTCCTGGCCACCGGCATCGGCGTGATCCCACGCCTGGCGGCGTCCCTGAGCATGCTCGACAACAACCCACGACTGATGATGACCGACTCGGAGGCCTATATGGTCGCCGAGCCCGTGCCGGTCGGTGCGCGCAATGGCTACGTGCCCAAGCGCGACAGCTGGATGGGCTTCTCGCGCATCTTCGACAACGTCTGGAGCGGCAAGCGCCACGCCATGATCGGCCCGATCCAGGTCGACCGCTTCGGCCAGGCCAACATCTCCTGCATCGGCGGCGACTACCACAAGCCCAAGGCGCAGATGCTGGGCGTGCGGGGCCTGCCGGGCAACTCCATCAGCCATGCCAACTCGTTCTATGTGCCCAGCCACAACCGCCGGGTGTTCGTCGAAGGCGAGTGCGACGTGGTCGCCTCGGTGGGCTACAACCCCGCGCGCCTGGCCCGTGGCTGGTCGCTGGAAGACATCGACATCCGCCTGATCGTCACCGACCTGTGCGTGCTCGACTTCCTCGGGCCTGAGCACCAGGTGCGCGTGCGCTCTCTGCATCCTGGCGTGAGCCTGGACGAGGTGCGTGACAACACAGGCTTTGCCCTGCATGTGCCTGAGCACTGCCCGGTGACCACCGCGCCCACCGAGGCGCAGTTGCAGCTGATCCAGCGACTGGACCCGCATAACCTGCGCGCCAGCCAGCTCAAGGACAACCCACCGGGCCAGCGCTCCGCGCGCTGACAGCCCGTTCCAGCCAACCGCCTTGCCGGAGTGCAGTAATGAGCGAGCAAAACAATAAAGAGGCCGATGAGGTGGTGCTGTACGAAGTGCGGGACGCGGTAGCCCTGGTCACCATGAACCGCCCCGAGTACCACAACGCCCAGAACTCGCGGATGACCTATGCCCTGGATGCGGCCTTCGCCCGTGCGTGCGCCGATGACCAGGTCAAGGTCATCGTCCTGCGCGGGGCCGGCAAGCACTTCTCCGCCGGGCACGACATCGGCACCCCAGGGCGTGACGTCAACCAGAGCTTCGAGCGCGTGAGCCTGTGGTACGACCATGTCGACAAGCCTGGCGGCGAGTTCCTCTACGCCCGTGAGCAGGAGGTGTACCTGGGCATGTGCCGGCGCTGGCGCGAGATGCCCAAGCCGACCATCGCCATGGTCCAGGGCGCCTGCATCGCCGGCGGCCTGATGCTGGCCTGGGTGTGCGATTTGATCGTGGCCAGTGACGATGCGTACTTCCGCGATCCGGTGGTGCGCATGGGGATTCCGGGGGTGGAGTACTTCGCCCACGTGCATGAGCTCAATCCGCGTATCGCCAAGGAGTTTCTCTTCCTCGGCGCGCCGATGCCGGCGGCGCGTGCCTACCAGATGGGCATGCTCAACCGCGTGGTGCCCCGCGAGCAGCTGGAACAGGAAACCTTGGCCATGGCCGGGCAGATCGCCCAGATGCCGCGCCTGGGCCTGCAACTGAGCAAACAGGCGGTGAACAACGCCGAAGACCTGATGGGCAAGCGCTCGACCATGGACATGGTGTTCGGCCTGCACCACTTCGCCCATGCTCACAACGAGTTGGTGTCCGGCGATCGCCTGGGTGGCTACGACGCCAAGGCCATGGCCAGCTCCCAGCGCGAACCGGGGAGGGCGTGAGCATGGCCGTGTCGCTCGATACCCGCCTGACCGCCTTGCTCGGCTGCCGCTACCCGATCATCCAGACCGCCATGGGCTGGGTCGCCGACCCGCGCCTGGTGGCCGCCACCTGCAACGCCGGGGGCTTTGGCTTTCTGGCCGGGGCGACCATCGAACCTCGGCAGATGGAGGCAGCGATCCTCGAGACCAAACGCCTGACCGACCGTCCGTTCGGGGTCAACTTCCACATGTACCAGGCCAACGCCGAAGAGATCGTCGAGCTGGTGGTGCGCCACCAGGTGCGCGCGGTCAGCTACAGCCGCTCGCCAGGCAAGCAGATGATCGCCCGGCTCAAGGACGCCGGGGTGGTCTGCATGCCCACGGTGGGCGCGCTGAAGCACGCGCAGAAGGCCGTGGAGATGGGCGCCGACGTGGTGACCGTGCAGGGCGGCGAGGGCGGTGGCCACACCGGTGCGGTGCCCACGGCCATGCTGCTGGGCCAGGTGCTCGACGCGGTGCAGGTGCCGGTGGTGGCCGCAGGTGGTTTCAAGGATGGCCGCGGGTTGGTGTCGGCCCTGGCCCAGGGCGCCGATGGTATTGCCATGGGCACGCGTTTTCTGATGACCGCCGACAGCCCGGTGCCCCAGGCCACCCTGGCGCGCTACCTGGCGGTCAAGGACCCGGCGGCGGTGATCGTCAGCCGGGCCATCGATGGCTTGCCGCAACGCATGATCCGCAACGAGCTGCTCGATGAGCTGGAAACCAGCAGCGGCCTGCGTCGCTGGCTGCTGGCCGTGCGCAGTGGCCTGGCCTACCGCCGTCACACGGGCCTGGGCCTGGGGCAGTTGCTGGGCAGCGCCCTGAAGATGCGCCGCGACGGCGGCCTGAGCGCCGCCCAGAGCCTGATGGCGGCCAACGCGCCGATGGTCATCCAGAAAGCCATGGTCGAAGGTCTGCCCGCCGAAGGCGTGTTGCCGGCCGGGCAGGTGGCCGCAGGCATCGACAGCCTGCCGGGCTGCGCCGAATTGATAGAGCAGATCGTCCGGGACGCCGAGCAGCGCCTGGGCGCGCTGTGTCGCCGAATTTCGTGAGGGGGACTCCCAGTGCAACCATTCAACGTGAGCATCGATAACGGCGTTGCCGAGATGGTCTTCAACCATCCCCCGGTCAATGCCTTCAACAGCCAGGGCTGGGCCGACATCGCCAGCACCCTGCAGGCGCTGGGCGAGGACGCGCAGGTCAGGGCCATCGTCATCCGCGCCGAAGGCCGTGGCTTCTGCGCCGGGGTCGATATCAAGGAGCTGGCTGCTGACGGCAACCTGATCGTCGCGGTCAACAAGGGCAACTACGACACCTTCAAGGCCGTGCATCGCAACAAGGTGCCGGTGATCGTCGCCGTGCACGGTTTCGTCCTGGGCGGTGGCATTGGCATCTGCGGTGCCGCTGACATCGTCGTCGCGTCCGACTGCGCGCGCTTTGGCGTGCCCGAGGTGGACCGTGGCGCCATGGGCGGCGGTGCCCACCTGCAGCGGCTGTTCCCAGTGCAGAAGGTGCGCCACATGTACTTCACCGGCGAGATGATCGACGCCGCCGAGGCCTACCGCCTGGGCGCGCTGGAGCGGGTGGTGCCGCGCGAGCAGTTGCGCGAGACCGCGTTGGGCATCGCCGCATCCATCGCGGCCAAGAGCCCGGCGATGATCCGCCTGGCCAAGGAAGCGCTCACCGGCATCGAGGACGGCAACCTGGAAGACAAGTACCGCTGGGAGCAGGGCTTCACCCTCGAGGCCTACCGCACCCAGGACTCCCAGGAAGCCCGCGACTCGTTCGTCGAGAAGCGCCACGCGAACTTCAACGGCTGAGGGCAGACCATGGACCTTACCTACACCCCTGCCCAGCAGGCCTTTCGCGCCGAAGTGCGGGCCTGGCTCCAGGCCAATGTGCCGAGCCAACCGCTGCCTTCGTTCGACACCGAGGAAGGCTTTGCCGCCCACCGCGCCTGGGAAGCGCGCCTGAACGAAGGCCGCTGGGGCATGGTCACCTGGCCCACGCGCCTGGGCGGGCGCGGCTGCGACCTGATCGAATGGCTGATCTTCGAAGAAGAGTACTACCGGGCCGGTGCACCGGCGCGGGTCAACCAGAACGGCATCTTCCTGCTCGGCCCGACCCTGATGGAGTACGGCACCGAGGCGCAGAAGGCGCGCTTCCTGCCACGCATGGCCACCGGCCAGGACATCTGGGCCCAGGGTTGGTCGGAGCCGGGCGCAGGCTCGGACATGGCAGCGATCCGCTCGCGCGCCGAGCGTGACGGCGACCACTATGTGATCAATGGCCAGAAGACCTGGTCGACTCGGGCGGTATGGGCCGATTGGGTGTTCGGCATCTTCCGCACCGACCCGGGTTCCCAGCGTCACCACGGCCTGACGTTCATTCTGGTGCCGCTCAACAGCCCCGGCATCACCGTGCGGCCGATTGCGCAGCTCAACGGCTTGCCAGGCTTTGCCGAGATCTTCTTCGACGATGTGCGCGTGCCGGTGGAGAACGTACTCGGCGGGGAGGGCATGGGCTGGCACGTGGCAATGTCCACGGCGGGCTTCGAGCGTGGCTTGATGCTGCGCTCGCCGGCGCGCTTCCAGGAAACCGCCCGGCGCTTGGTGCAGCTGTACCAGGCCAACCGCGAACGCGCCGACCGGGACCCGGCCATCGGCGAGGCGGTGATGCGCGCCTGGCTGGATGCCGAGGCCTACACCCAGTCCACCTACATGACCGCCTCGCAGCTGGTCAAAGGCGGGCGCATCGGGCCGGAGTCCTCGACCAACAAGATCTTCTGGTCCGAGCTTGACCTGCGCATGCACGAAACGGCCATGAGCATCCTGGGCCTGCGCGGCGAGCTGCTGCCCGAGGCGCCGGCTGCTGGGGACGTCGGTCAATGGCTGGACGGCTTCCTGTTCGCCCAGGCCGGGCCCATCTACGCCGGCACCAACGAGATCCAGCGCAACATCATTGCCGAACGCATGCTCGGCATGCCGCGTGCCTGAGGAGCAGACCATGGACTTTAGTTTCAACAGCGACCAGTTGCTCTTCCAGGACAACGTACGCAGTTTCTTTATCAACGAAGTGACGCCCGAGCGTATCCGCGAGCTGTGGCAGAGCGACAGCGGCCGTTGCGACCGGCTCTGGGGGCAACTGGTGGAGCTGGGCCTGACTGCCTTGACCGTGCCGGAGCAGTACGGCGGCATGGGCCTGGGCGCCTTGGACTTCGTCTTGCTGGCCCAGGAATGCGGCTATGCGGGCCTGCCGGAGCCGCTGGTGGAGACCATGCTGGTGGCGGTGCCGCTGCTGGCCGAACTGGGCGCGGCGCACGAGGGCCTGAAGGCGGACTGGCTGGGGCGCGTGGCCGAGGGCCAGGCGCGCCTGGCGGTGAGCGAGCCGGGCAATCCGCTGGTCAGCGACGCCCACGTGGCCGACCTGCTGCTGCTCAGCCACGCCGATGAGCTGCACGCCGTGCCGCGCGAAGATGTCGAGCTGGTGCGCAACCTGTCTGTGGACCCGAGCCGCCAGCTGTACCAGGTGCTGTGGACCCCCGGCGCGGCCACCTGCGTAGCCCGTGGCGAGGAGGCTGCGCGGTTGCTGGCGCGCGCCTTCGAGCGCGGCGCGCTGGGCTGCGCGGCGCAATTGCTGGGCCTGGCCAAGCGCATGGTGGACCTGGCCGTGGACTACAGCTTCGAGCGTAAGCAGTTCGGCAAGCCGATCGGCTCGTTCCAGGCGGTCAAGCACTTGATGGCCAATGTTGCGGTGCGCATCGAGTTCGCCAAAGGCCCGCTGTACCGCGCCGCCCACGCGGTGGCCCACGGTGAGGCCGGGCAGGCGCTGGCGGTGTCCCACGCGCGCCTGGCGGCCTCGGAGGCGGCGCTGTTGGCCGCCCGCAACGCCATCCAGACCCATGGCGCCATGGGGTACACCTGGGAGGTCGACCTGCAGCTGTTCATGAAGCGCGCCTGGGCTCTGGACAAGGCCTGGGGCGACCATGCCCTGCACAAGGCGCGGATCCGCCAGGCGCTGTTCGACTCACGCCGGGCCATAGGGGCCGGCACCACGTTCATGTCGGCAGAGGTAGAAGATGCCTGAAGCTTATATCGTCGATGCCCTGCGCACGCCCACCGGGCGACGCAAAGGTGGCTTGGCCCATATCCACGCGGCCGATCTGGGCGGCCACGTGCTGCGCGCCCTGGTCGAGCGCAATTCGATCCCCGATGAAGACTATGACGACGTGATCTTCGGCTGCGTCGACACCATCGGCCCGTTGGCCGGCGACATTGCCCGCACCGCGTGGCTGGCGGCCGGCCTCAGCGACGCGGTGCCCGGCACCACCGTCGACCGCCAGTGCGGCTCTTCGCAGCAGGCGCTGCACTTCGCCGCCCAGGCGGTGATGAGCGGCACCCAGGACGTGGTGGTCGCAGGCGGCGTGCAGACCATGACGCAGATCCCGATTTCCTCGGCCATGACCGCCGCCGAGCCGTTGGGCTTCACCAACCCGTTCACCGGTTCCGAAGGCTGGGTGCGCCGCTACGGCTCGACCCCGCCGACCCAGTTCCGCTCCGCGCAGATGATCGCCGAGCACTGGCAGCTCAGCCGCCAGGCGCTGGAGGCCTATTCGCTGGAGTCCCATCGCCGTGCGCTGCGGGCCATCGAGCAGGGCTATTTCACCCGTGAGATCGTGCCCCTGGCCGGGGTCGAGCATGACGAAACCCCACGTCACACCAGCCTGGACAAGATGGCCGAGCTCGACATCCTGTTTGGCTGCGACCGCGTCACCGCGGGCGTCTCCAGCCAGACCTGCGACGCGGCCAGCGCGCTGCTGGTGGTTTCGGAGGCGGCGCTCAAGCGCTACAACCTCACACCCCGGGCGCGCATCCATCACATGAGCGTGCGTGCCGCCGACCCGGTGTGGATGCTCACCGCGCCCATCCCGGCCACCGCCTATGCGCTCAAGCGCGCCGGCATGCGCCTGGAGCAGATCGACCGGGTGGAGATCAACGAAGCCTTCGCCGCGGTGGCCATGGCCTGGATCAACGAGACCGGCTACCCCCACGCCCAGACCAACGTCAACGGCGGCGCCATCGCGCTGGGCCATCCACTGGGCGCCACCGGCACCCGGATGATGTGCAGCCTGCTCCACGAGCTTGAGCGCAGCGGCGGGCGTTATGGCCTGCAGACCATGTGCGAAGGCGGCGGCCAGGCCAACGTCACCATCATCGAGCGCCTGTAAGCGCAGGAGAGTCCCATGAGCAGTTGCAACAACCGAGTCGTGGTCATCACTGGCGCAGGCGGCGGCCTGGGCCGCGCCTATGCCCTGGCCTTCGCGGCCGAAGGCGCCAAGGTGGTGGTCAACGACATCAACCGCTACGCAGCCGAAGCGGTGGTCGCGCAGATCCGCGAGCAGGATGGCCAGGCCATCGCCAACAGCAACGACATCACGCATTACGAAGACGCAGGACGCATCGTCGCCGCCGCGCTGGAGGCCTTCGGCGGCCTCGATGTGGTGGTGAACAACGCCGGCATCTGCCGCGACCGCATGTTCGCCAGCCTCACCGAGGCGGACTGGGACGCGGTGGTGGCGGTGCACCTGAAGGGGCACTTCTGCCTGTCCAGCCATGCCGTACGCCACTGGCGCGAGCAGGCCAAAAATGGCGTCAAGGTCGATGCGCGCATCATCAACACCAGCTCCGGCGCGGGCCTGCAGGGCTCGATCGGGCAGTCCAACTACGCCGCAGCCAAAGGCGGTATCGCGTCCTTGACGCTGGTTCAGGCGGCGGAGCTGGCGCGTTATGGCATCACCGTCAACGCCCTGGCCCCGGCGGCCCGTACCGGCATGACCGAAGGGGTGTTTGGCGAGGTGATGAAAAAGCCCGAAGCAGGCTTTGATTACTTCGCTCCGGAGAACGTCGCGCCAGTGGTGGTGTGGTTGGGCTCGCGCGAATCCGCTGGCGTCACCGGGCAGATGTTCGAGGTCGAAGGCGGCAAATTGTCCATCGCCGACGGCTGGCGGCGCGGCCCGCTGGTCGACAACCAAGGCCGTTGGGCCGTGGCCCAGGTGGGCGCGGCGGTCGGTGAGCTGCTGGAGCGTGCCGTGCCGGCACAGAAAGTCTACGGCAGCTGATTAGAGGTTTTTTCGCCATTAGGGCGGGGCCGCACCACATGCCAGGGTGGTGCGGTTTTTTTTTGCCTACACACAATCTATGCGTAGTCCTTTCGCTGGTGCGGGGTTGTCTTGTGATAACCGGCGGAGCCGATTTACCCGCGAAGCAGACACCACCGCGCCTAGTCCACTTGGCCGATTCGACCGCCAGCGCATCTGGCCACACTCGCAGGCACCTGGGCCAGACGAGTAGAAGACGCCGCGATGGACTTTGCATTGAGCGACGAACAGGAAATGATCCGCGCATCGGCCGAGGGCTTCCTTGCCGATGTGTCCGACTGTGCCGCCGTGCGCGCGGCCATGGTCAGCGAAACCGGTTATGACACCGACCTCTGGCAGCGCCTGTGCAACGAAATGTACTGGCCTGCGATTCACATTCCCGAAGCCTACGGCGGTTTGGGCCTGGGCTTCGTCGAACTGGCCATCCTCCTGGAACAGATGGGCCGGCGCCTGTTGTGCTCGCCGTTCTTCGCCACTACCTGCCTGGCCACGCCAGCGCTGCTGCTGGCCGGCACCGAGGCGCAAAAACAGCGCTGGCTGCCGGCCATCGCCGAAGGCCGTGTGCGCGGCACCGCAGCCTGGGGCGATGGGGGTGGTTGGTCCGCCGAAGGTATTGGCGTGACGGCAACGCCCGAAGGCGAAGGCTACGTGCTGGACGGCGAATACGCCCAGGTGATCGACGGCCACAGCGCCGACCTGCTGGTGGTCGCCGCGCGTCTGGCCGGCAGCACGGGCGAGGCGGGCGTGAGCCTGTTCCTGGTCGAGGCCGGGCAGACGGGTCTGGCGCGTCAGTGGCAGCCGACCATGGACCAGACCCGGCGTTTGGGCCGCGTGCGCCTCACGCGTCTGTACGTGGGCCCGGACGCGGTGCTCGGCGAGGCCGGTACGGCCTGGCCAAAACTGCAGGACATGCTGCGCCTGGCCTGCGTGGGCCTGGCCGCCGAACAGGTCGGCGGCGCCCAACAGGCGTTGGACCTGAGCGTGGCCTACCTGCAGGAGCGCCAGCAGTTCGGCCGCCCCTTGGCCAGCTTCCAAGCCCTCAAGCACCGCGCCGCCGACATGATGCTGCAAGTCGAATGCGCGCGCTCGGCGAGCTATTACGCCGCCTGCGTCGCCCAGGAGGCGCTGGACCCCGCCGGTGACGCCCAGGTGGCCGCAGAGTTGCCACTGGCCGCTTCCCTGGCCAAGTCCCAGTGCTCCCAGGCGTACTTCCACTGCGCTGCCGAGTCGATCCAGTTGCATGGCGGCGTGGGCTTTACCTGGGAATACGACCCGCATCTGTATTTCAAGCGTGCCCGGGCCAGCGAGAGCTACCTCGGCGCACCGGCCTGGCATCTGCAACAAATCGCCAGCGTGATTATCGGGGAGCAGCCATGAAGATCCGTTTCAGTGAGCAGGACGAGCGCTTTCGCCAGGAGGTCGCCCAATGGATGGCCGCCCACTTGCAGGGCGAGTTCGAAGCCCTGCGTTTTCGCGGCGGCCCGGGGGATGAGCACATGTTCCCCGAGGCGCGCAAAGCCTGGGAGCGCAAGCTCGCCGAGGGCGGCTGGACCTGCGTGGGCTGGGCGCCGGAGCATGGCGGGCGAGGGCTGTCGATCAGCCAGCAGGTGATCTTCCACGAAGAATACGCCCGCGCCGGAGGGCCCGGTCGTATGGGGCACATCGGCGAGGGCCTGGCCGGGCCGACCATCGCGGCGTTTGGCAGCGACGAACAGAAGCGGCGTTTCTTGCCGGGCATCGTCCAAGGCACCACGTTCTGGTGCCAGGGGTATTCGGAGCCGGGGGCAGGTTCGGACCTGGCGGCGGTGAAGACCCGCGCCGCACAGGATGCCAACGGCGACTGGCTGATCAACGGGCAGAAGGTCTGGACATCGCTGGCCCACGAATCGGACTGGTGTTTCGTGCTGGCCCGCACCGAGCCGGGCAGCGTCGGCCACCAGGGCTTGTCGTTCTTGCTGGTGCCGATGGACCAGCCGGGCATCAGCGTGCGGCCGATCGAGCAGATGACCGGCACCTCGGAGTTCAACGAGGTGTTCTTCGACGACGCCCGCACCGAGGCGTCGAACATCGTCGGCCAGCCGGGCGAGGGCTGGAAGATCGCCATGGCGTTGCTGGGCTTCGAGCGCGGCGTGTCCACCCTGGGCCAGCAGATGCAGTTCCAGAACGAGCTCGACGAGATCATCGCCATCGCCCGTACCAACGGCGCCGACCGTGACCCGCACCTGCGCCAGCGCCTGGCCGAGGCGTGGTGTGGCCTGCGCATCCTGCGCTACAACTCGCTGCGCATGCTCTCCGGGCCTCAGGACGGCACGCTGCGCCGCGAGGCGACCATCTACAAGCTGGGCTGGTCGAGCTGGCACGCCAGCCTCGGCAAGCTGGCCATGGACGTGCTCGGCCCCCAGGCCGAGTTGCTCGAGGCTGCGCCGTATCAGCTCAACCGCCTGCAATCGCTGTATCTGTTCAGCCGCGCCGACACCCTGTACGGCGGCAGCAACGAGATCCAGCGCAACATCATCGCCGAACGCGCCCTGGGCATGCCCCGGGAGCCGCGCCCGCGTCCCTGATCGAGGAGTCTTCGCATGTCCGTTCCACACTATGTTCCCGGCCATGGCCTGCTGCGCGGCAAGTCGGTGCTGATCACCGCTGCCGCCGGTTCCGGCATCGGTTTTTCTGCCGCCTTGCGTGCGGCCGAGGAGGGCTGCCGGGCCCTGATGATCAGTGACATCCACGAAGGCCGGCTCAATGAAGCGGTCACGCGCATCCGCGAGGCCACCGGCCTTGCCCAGGTGCATGGGCGCCTGTGCAATGTCACCGACGAAGATCAGGTGCGAGCCCTGGTCGAGGCCGCCGAGGGTACCTTGGGCGGCGTCGATGTGCTGATCAACAACGCCGGCCTGGGTGGGTCGCGGGCACTGGTGGAGATGCCCGACGAAGAATGGAACCGGGTGCTCGATGTGACCCTCACCGGCACCATGCGCATGACCCGCGCCATGCTGCCGTACATGATGGCGCGTCGCGCCGGCGTCATCGTCAACAACGCCTCGGTGCTCGGCTGGCGCGCGCAGAAGCAACAGGCTCACTACGCCGCGGCCAAGGCCGGGGTCATGGCCCTGACGCGCTGCGCGGCGGTGGAAGCTGCCGAGCATGGCATCCGCATCAACGCGGTGAGCCCGAGCATCGCCATGCACGATTTTCTCGCCCGCTCCGCGCCCCAGGCGGTGCTCGACCAGCTGGCGGCCAACGAGGCCTTTGGCCGCGCCGCCGAGGTGTGGGAAGTGGCCAACGTGATGATGTTCCTGGCCAGCGACTACAGCTCGTACATGACCGGCGAAGTGCTGTCGGTCTCCAGCCAGAGGGCCTGAACATGGCGCGTATCTTCCGCACACCCGAGGCGTTGCACGAAGCGGTGGGCCAGGAGCTTGGCAAAAGCGACTGGTTGCGCATCGATCAGGCGCGCATCGACCTGTTCGCCGAGGCCAGTGGCGACCACCAATGGATCCACGTCGATCCCGAGCGTGCGGCCCAGGGGCCGTTCGGCGCCTGCATCGCCCACGGCTACCTGAGCCTGTCGCTGGTCAACCTGTTCTTGCCGCAGATCATCGAGGTCCAGGGCATCGCCATGGGCGTCAACTATGGTTGTGAACGTGTGCGTTTTCCGTCGGTGGTGCGTGTGGGGTCGCGGGTGCGCGGCAGTGCCTTGCTGGTCTCGACCGAGGCGGTCGGCAGCGGGGTGCAGGCGGTGATCCGCGTCAGCGTCGAGATCGAAGGCCAGGAGCGTCCTGGCTGCGTGGTCGACACCATCAGCCGGTACTACCCGGCATGAGTCATCCAAGGAGTCCAGCATGAACGAAGCAGTGATCGTTTCCACGGCGCGTACGCCCATCGGCAAGGCCTTTCGCGGCGCCTTCAACGACACCGAGGCCCCGACCCTGGGTGGCCACGTGGTAGCCGAAGCGGTACGCCGCGCAGGCATCGCGCCGGACGAAGTGGACGATGTGATCATCGGCGCCGCCGCCCAGCAGGGCACCCAGGCCTACAACCTTGGGCGCCTGTGCGCCACGGCCGCCGGGCTGCCGGTGCAGGTGTCCGGCATGGCGGTGGAGCGCCAGTGCGCCTCGGGCCTGATGAGCATCGCCATCGCTGCCAAGGGCATCCTCTGCAACGAGCTCGACATTGCCGTGGCCGGTGGCCTGGAGTCGATCTCCCTGGTGCAGAACAAGCACAAGAACCTCTACCGCTGGCAGTCCACCCTGGTGCGTGAACGCGACCCGCGGGCCTACATCCCGATGCTCGAGACCGGCGAAATCGTCGCCCAGCGCTACGGCATCACCCGTGAAGAACAAGATGCCTACAGCCTACAGAGCCAACTGCGCACCGCCAGCGCGCAACAGGGCGGGCGCTTCGACCTTGAACTGGCGCCGTTGACCACCCAGAAGCTGATCGTCGACAAGGCCAGCGGCGAGAGCCGTCATGAAGCGGTGACCCTGTTGCAGGACGAGTGCAACCGCCCCGACACCACCGCCGCCAGCCTGGCGGCCCTGGAGCCGGTGTGGGGGGGCGGGCAGTGGACCGAAGCCGGGCGTTTCATCACCGCTGGCAACGCCTCCCAGCTCTCGGACGGCGCCTCGGCCTCGGTGCTGATGAGCGCGCGCTTGGCCGAGCAGCGCGGGTTGCAACCGCTGGGTATCTATCGCGGGCTGGCGGTGGCCGGTTGCGAGGCCGACGAGATGGGCATCGGGCCGGTGTACGCGATCCCCAAGCTGCTCAAGCGCCATGGCCTGAAGGTCGATGACATCGGCCTGTGGGAGCTCAACGAAGCGTTCGCCTGCCAGGTGCTGTACTGCCGCGACACACTGGGCATCGACAACGACCGCCTCAATGTCAACGGCGGCGCAATTGCCATTGGCCACCCGTTTGGCATGTCGGGGGCGCGGATGGTCGGGCATGGGTTGATCGAGGGTAAACGCCGGGGTGTGCGCTATGTGGTGGTGAGTATGTGCATCGGCGGTGGCATGGGCGCTGCTGCGCTGTTCGAGGTGGCTTGAGATGGGCCTGCCGACGCCAGAGCAGGTGCAGGCGAGCATGCAGCGTTACGTCGAGCTGGTGGACGCCGGGGACATCGACGGCATCCTGGCGTTGTACGCCGAGGATGCCACCGTCGAAGACCCGGTGGGCCAGCCGCCGTTGCGTGGGATGGACGCGATCAGTGCGTTCTATCGGCAAGGGTTGGGGCAGATGAATGTGTCCGCAGCCCTCACCGGACCTGTGCGCGCTACCCACAACGGCTGCGGCGCCGTGCCGTTTCGGGTGGACCTCACCTGGGACGGGCGCGAATGCTCGCTGCAGGTGATCGATGTGATGGAGTTCGATGAGCACGGCCTGATCCGCAGCATGAAGGCCTTCTGGAGCGAAGTGAACCTGCAGCCGCGTTGAGAGCGATGGCACCGGCTACGCCGGTGTTCGCGGGTGAATCGGAGCGCCGAACCGCCGCTCCCACAGGTGCTACGCTGCGTTCTGGTCTGTGGAGTCGGTGCAAATGGGGCTGCTTTGCAGCCCATCGCAGGCTTTGCCTGCGTCTACGAGAGCGGATTTACCCGCGAACACCGGGAAGTCCTCGGCGCCATTGGCTGTGCCCAGGTCACTGGCTTTTCGCCGCATCGAGGAAAGCCGGGCGTTCGCCGCCGCCGTGCACCATCAGGTCGGCGCCGCTGACATAGCGGGCGAGCGGCGAGGCCAGGTACAGGCAGGTGTCGCCGATGTCGTCCGGCTCGGCCAAGCGGCCCAAGGGCACGGTCGCGGCCACCTGGGCCTGTTGCTGGGCGTCACCATAATGCAGTTCGGCCTGTTCGGTCAGGATCAACCCGGCAGTGACCGCATTGACCCGCACCTTGGGCGCCCACTCCACCGCCAGCGAGCGGGTCAGGTTGAGCAAGCCGGCCTTGGCGGCGCCGTAGGCGGCGGTGCCGGGCGAGGGGCGGGTGGCGCTGACGCTGCAGATGTTGACGATGGCGCCGCCCTCGGCCTGCTCCTGCATCACCCGGTTGGCCAACTGGCACAGGTTCAGCGGGGCCAGCAGGTTGAGCCGCACGATGGACTCGGAAAACCGTGGCGAGGCCGTGGCCGCTTCGGCGAACGGCGCGCCGCCGGCGTTGTTGACCAGCACATCGAGGCGGCCGAAGAACTTGAGCACGTTGCCGATCAATTGCTCAAGCTGCTCCAGGTCACGCACGTCGCACTGCATGAACACCGCCTGCTTGCCGCTGCCGCTGGGCAGCCGCTCCGGTGCCTGGCGGCCGCAGATCACCACGTTCGCACCGCACTCCAGGAAGCGGCGGGTGATACCGCGGCCCACGCCCTTGGCACCACCTGTGACCAGAACCACTTTGCCGCGAAAATCCAATGGGTCATGCATGGAAATGCCTTGTCTTGTCTGTCGGAAGGTTGCCTCGATGCTAGGCAGCCATTGCCGTGCGGCCAACGTCCAAAGGGACTAGGGGCGCCGCTTGTAGTCTTGTTGGACGATGCCGTATGCCCTGGCCGCTCTGAATAATCCCGGTACAACAACAAGCCGGGAGGTTTCCCCATGGGCGCAGCAGCGCAAGGGCACAAGGTCAGGTTGGCGGATGGCCTGCAACTGCACTATCAGGACGTCGGCACGGGCGAGGCGGTGGTGTTCATCCATGGCAGCGGTCCGGGCGCCAGCGGCCACAGCAACTTCAAGCGCAACTACCCGCAATTCGCCGCCGCCGGCTACCGCGCCATCGTGCCGGACCTGCCGGGCTACGGCGCCTCGGACAAACCGCAGACCGCCTACACCCTGGACTTCTTCGTCGAGGCGTTGCTGGGGCTGCTCGACGCGCTGGACATCCAGCGCTGCACCCTGGTCGGCAACTCCCTGGGCGGCGCCATCGCCATTGCCATCGCCCTGCGCCAGCCGCAGCGGGTGGCGCGCCTGGTGCTGATGGCCCCCGGCGGGTTGATGGACAAGGCCCAGTACTACCTACAGATGGAAGGCATCCAGCGCATGGCCGCGGCCTTTGCCAGTGGCGAGCTGCGCGACGCTGCCGGCATGAGGCGCCTGCTGGGCCTGCAACTGTTCGACCCCTCGCTGATCGACGATGACACCGTCGCCGAGCGCGTCGCGGTGGTCGCTGAGCAGCCCCCGTGCGTGCTCTCGACCATGGAGGTGCCGAACATGGCCGAACAGCTGTCGCAGCTAGCTTGCCCAATCCTCGGCTTCTGGGGCATGAACGACAAGTTCTGTCCGGTGTCCGGGGCCAACACCCTGATGCTGGCCTGCCAGCGCATCCGCTTCGTGCTGCTGAGCGAGTGTGGCCATTGGGTGATGGTCGAGCACCGTGAGCTGTTCAACCGCGAATGCCTGGCGTTCCTCGCGGAGGGCCGAGCATGAGCCTCGAACTGCGCCGCCAGCACGGCGACGAACTCTACCAGGCCCTGTGCGACGGCCAGACCCTGGCCCCGCTGACCGAGCGCTGGCCCCAGATCAGCATCGAAGACGCCTACCACATTTCCCTGCACTGCATCGAACGCCGGGTGGCGGCGGGCGATCGCATCGTCGGCAAGAAGATCGGCGTCACCTCGGCTGCCGTGCAGCGCATGCTCGATGTGCACCAGCCGGACTTCGGCTTCATCACCCGGGGTATGGCCTTCGACAATGGCGCCGACATCTCGCTCGCCGGGAACCGCCTGATCCAGCCGCGCGCCGAGGGCGAGATCGCCTTCGTGCTCAAGCACGACCTGATCGGCCCGGGAGTGACCGAGGCCGATGTGCTGGCGGCCACCGATTACGTTACGCCGTGCTTCGAGATCGTCGACTCACGCATCCATGACTGGCGCATCCGCATTCAGGACACCGTGGCCGACAACGCCTCGTGCGGCGTGTTCGTGCTCGGCCAGGAACGCGTCGACCCGCGCGAACTCGACCTGCCGGCGCTGCACATGCGCGTGTTCAAGAACGGCGAGCTGCTGAGCGAGGGCCTGGGCTCGGCGGTGCAGGGCAACCCGTTGACCGCGGTCGCCTGGCTGGCCAACACCCTCGGCGCCTTCGGCATCCCCTTCAAGGCGGGCGAAGTGATCCTCTCCGGCTCGCTGGTGCCGCTGGAGCCGGTGCGGGCAGGCGACCGCTTTTCCCTGACCATCGACGGCCTGGGCAGTGCCCAGGTGTCCTTCCGAGCCTGATCGAGGAGCAAGGCCCATGAGCCAGAAACTAAAAGCGGCCATTATCGGCCCGGGAAACATCGGCACCGACCTGCTGATGAAAATGTGCCGCTCGCAGTGGATCGAGCCGGTGTGGATGGTGGGCGTGGACCCGGAGTCCGAAGGCCTCAAGCGTGCCCGGGCGATGGGGGTGAAGACCACCGCCGACGGCCTCGACGGCCTGCTGCCCCATGTGCTGGACGATGACATCCGCATCGCCTTCGACGCCACCTCGGCCTACGTGCATGCGCACAACAGCAGCAAGCTCAACGAGCTGGGTGTGATCATGGTCGACCTGACCCCGGCGGCCATCGGCCCGTTCTGCGTACCGCCGGTCAACCTCAAGGAGCACGCGGCCAAGCTCGCGATGAACGTCAACATGGTCACCTGCGGCGGCCAGGCGACCATCCCGATGGTGGCGGCAGTGTCGCGGGTGCAGCCAGTGGCCTATGGCGAGATCGTCGCCACCGTGTCGTCCAGCTCCGTGGGCCCCGGTACCCGCCAGAACATCGACGAGTTCACCCGCACCACCGCAGGCGCGGTGGAAAGTATCGGTGGCGCCCGTCGCGGCAAGGCGATCATCGTCATCAACCCGGCCGAGCCGCCGCTGATGATGCGCGACACCATCCATTGCCTGACCGACGACACCCCCGACCAGGACGCCATCCGCGCGTCGGTGCTGAGCATGGTCGAAGAGGTCCAGCGTTACGTGCCCGGCTACAAGCTAGTCAACGGCCCGGTGTTCGACGGCAACAAGGTATCGATCTTCATCGAGGTGCAAGGCTTGGGGGACTTTCTGCCCAAGTCGGCCGGCAACCTGGACATCATGACCGCCGCCGGCCTGCGCACCGCCGAGATGTTCGCCGAAGAAGCCCACAAGGGCACCCTGCAATTGCCAGCCCGCTGAGGAGAGGTGGTGATGAACCTTCAAGGTAAGAACGTGCTGTTGCACGACATGAGCCTGCGTGACGGCATGCATGCCAAGCGCCACCAGATCAGCCTCAAGCAGATGGTCGATGTGGCCACCGGCCTGGACGCCGCCGGCGTGCCGCTGATCGAAATCACCCACGGCGATGGCCTGGGTGGGGCCTCGTTGAACTATGGCTTCCCGGCGCACAGCGATGAGGAGTACTTCAGCGCGGTGATCCCCAAGCTCAAGCAGGCCAAGGTCTCGGCCTTGCTGCTGCCAGGCATCGGCACTCTGGATCATCTGAAGATGGCCCACGAGCACGGCGTCTCGACCATCCGCGTGGCCACCCACTGCACCGAGGCGGACGTCTCCGGGCAGCACATCGGCATGGCGGCGAAGATGGGCCTGGACACCGTGGGCTTCTTGATGATGGCGCACATGGTCAGCGCCGAGAAGCTGCTGGAGCAAGCGCGCCTGATGCAAAGCTACGGCGCCAACTGCATCTACTGCACCGACTCGGCCGGCTACATGCTGCCCGATGAAGTCAGCGAGAAGATCGGCGTATTGCGCCAAGGGCTGGAGGCGAAAACCGAGGTGGGCTTCCACGGCCACCACAACCTGGGCATGGCGATTGCCAACTCCCTGGCCGCGATCGAAGCCGGCGCGGTGCGTATCGACGGCTCCGTGGCCGGCCTGGGTGCCGGTGCCGGCAACACCCCGCTGGAAGTGTTCGTCGCCGTACTCGAGCGTATGGGCGTGAACAGCGGCGTGGACCTGTACCGCATCATGGACGTGGCCGAAGACCTCGTGGTGCCGATGATGGACCAGCCCATCCGCCTGGACCGCGACGCCCTGACACTCGGTTACGCCGGTGTGTACAGCTCCTTCCTACTGTTTGCCAAGCGCGCCGAGCTCAAGTACGGCATCCCCGCCCGCGACCTGCTGGTAGAGCTAGGCCGCCGCGGCACCGTGGGAGGACAAGAAGACATGATCGAAGACCTCGCCCTGACCCTCTCCCGCGCCCGCAACCTCCTGCCAACCTGAAACCCCAAAGGGCTGCTTTGCAGCCCAGCGCAACTGCGCCAGCACCCCCAAGCATTTGCGCCGACCGTCAGGTCGGCGCCTGAGCGCCGAACCACCGCTCCCACAGTCTCCAGCGCAGACCAGAACAAATAATCAGCTTGTTTGCCGTTGCCGTTGCCGTTGCCGTTGCCGTTGCCGTTGCCGTTGCCCTTGCTCTTGCCCTTGCCGTTGCTTTTGATGCGCGACGGTTCAGCCACCACCGATCGCGACCTCAGAAGGCCGAGAGGAGGTGTCTGGAGGGGCAGGCGCGCAGCGCCCTTCGGCGTAGCCGAAGTCGCGAGATGGAGGCTGGCGTAGCCAGCCGGAGGCCGCGAAGCCCCGTAAGACACCGCAGCGAGGGGACCCGGTGCGAAGCGCCGGGCCGGATGTGTGAGCCAGCGGTTTTTGCCTACTTTTGCCCAAGAGCAAAAGTAGGTCGCCGTAAAGGCGAAAAGCGCCGGTGGCGCCACCGCTAAAACCGGATATCCACACAACCTGAAAGCCCAACTCACCCCCGCTGCGCAATCACCCCCATCGCCATGAACAACGCTGCAATAGCCCGAGCCTCATGCAGCTCACCCGTGGCCACCAGCTTAGGAACGTCCGCCAAAGCCACCGCCAAACACTCCAAAGGCTCCGGCTCATCCCCACCGTCATTGCTGCAAGGACTCAGCTGCTCAGCCAGCACCACCCGACAACGGTGACACAGATGCCCCGGCGCCAAGGTCAGCTCACCCAGCTCGGTCAGCCGACCGGCCCGCAGGCCGACTTCCTCACCCAACTCACGCTGCGCCGCCTCCAAATAGCCCTCACCGGTATCGGCACCGCCCTTGGGCAAGCCGAGGATGGTGCCTTCGACCCCCACCGCATACTCGCGCACCATCAGCACATGCTGCGGATCCGGCATGGCCACCAGCAGCACCGAGCGGTAGCCGGTACCACGCAGGCGCTCGTAGACGCGATGCTGGCCATTGCTAAAGCGCAGGTGCAGGGCTTCGATCTGGAAGTGGCTGCTCTGGGCCAGCAGCTCGGTCTTGAGGATGGTTGGGCTCTGGCGCATGGCGGGGCCTCTGGCGACGGAAAGCGACAGGGCTACTGTGCGCTGCCAGCCGGCACCTGCCATCGTCCGAGCGGACGATGGCCAGGCAGGGGGGTAGGGCGGGGCTTCAGCCCAAGGTGGCGACGCTGCGCAGGATCAACCGCACGAGCATGGTCTGGCGTGTGACGCCGGTCTTGGAGAAGGTCGAGCGCAGGTGCGCACGCGAGGTATTGCGGCTGATGCCCAGTTCCTCGGAGGCTTCGTCGAGGGTCAGGCCGTTGGCCAGCAGCATCGCCAACTGGGTTTCGGCCGGGGTGAAGTCGAACAGGGCGCGGACGATCTCCTGGGGCGCCGAGGATTGCTGCTCCGGGTCGCTGATGAAAATGACCACGGTCGGGCATTGTTTGCCCTCGCTCCAGGCCGACAGCGGTACTGAACGCACGATGATGCCCAGGTCGGCACGCCCGGAGGGGCGCTTGACGCGCATGGCCTCGACCACCGACGCCAGGTTGCCCTTCTGCGAGAGCATGGCCTGGCGCACCAGGCGACGAAACTCCTGGGTATCCCGGGCGCTGCCGACCTGCAACCCATCATTGACCTGCTTGATGCCGTCCTTTTCCTGCAGCAGGCGCTCGGCCACCTGGTTGGTCTGCAGCACCTTGCCGGTGTCGTCGAGGATGATCGTGCCCACGGCCATCTGGTCCACGGCGCCGGCATACAGGTTGCGTTCAGTCTCGATGCGGTTGAGCTGCATGTGCAGCTTGATCGAACGTTCCAGGTGCGGGATGAACCGCGCCAGCAGGTGTTTTTCCGATTCGACGAAGGGCGCATCGTCACGCCCGCGGCTGATACGCAGGCGGCACTGGGCGCCGTCGTTGGTGTTGATGTCCACCCCCAGGATGTGAAACACATCCACCGGCTCCAGGAAATTGAGGAAGAACTCCGACTGCTTGAGCTCGGCCTCGGGCATGAAGTCGGCCAGGGCCACCACTTCCCGGTTGGGCAGCCCGACGAACGGGTCCAAGGCGAAGAAGTGTTTGTTGTAGGACGCGGTGGCGTCGCTGGAGGTGCCGGTGGTGCTGACCATCAAGCCGTCGACCTGGGTGCTGGGCGGGCGCAGGATGAAAGTGACGTACTTGCTGTGCAGCAGGCTGTTGAGCTGATTGAGAAAGGTGACCCAGGGGATGGATTCCAGCGGGCCCTCGTAGAGCTGGCCGACCAGCTCGCTGAAGTCTTCGAAACTGAGAGTCTGCATCGGTGGTTACCGCTTCTTATTATTAGCATTGGCGCCGCGAGCATATAGGCAGCCCTTGTCCGCGCGCAATGTCCTGTTGCGGGGGCCCGACAGCCGCCCGTTCGGGCGGTTGCCAGGTTGTGCCAGGCGGTGTAACGGTCAAGCGCGCTCGCGGCTGCGCACGACGAATTGCTTGCAGTCGCGGGTCTCATCGGCCAGCAAGGCGACGTCGGTGTAAAACTGCTCGTACCAGCGACGCAACTGATACACCGGGCCGTCGCCGTCGCACAGCAGCGGGTTGTCGACGCGGGTCTTGGTGTGCCAGATGGCCACATCCTCGTAGAAGGCTTCCTGGGCCTGCTTGACGTAGGCCTTGGCGATGGCCTGGTTTTCCTCCTCGGACAGTCCTGGGATTTTCTTGACCAGCACGCCATAGCGCAGGGTGAAACTGTTCAGGTCGATCGGTACGTGGCAATTGAGCAGGATCGAGTGGATCGGCTGCCCGCCCATGGCACCGGTCATTTCCGTGATCTGGTAGGCCGGGCCATAGTAGGTGGCCACGGTGGTCAGCTCGCTGTCACCGGACAACCGCTCGCTGCGCGCCCGCATGATCTGGGCGGCGGTGTGGCCCTCGAAAACGTTGCTGAATTCATCGACCGGTGCGCCATGCACGCTGCCGAAGTGCGCCATGTCGGCGACGTTGTCGATCAGTTCGCGGCAGTTGGTGTCGATCTTCAAGTCGGCGATTTCCCAGTGGGCCCAGGCGTCGTCGAAACAGGCGTCGATGCGTGGGATAGCCTGCTCGGCGATCGGCGGGTTGCCTTCGGGATCGTTCCACACGAACAGCAGATGGTTCTGCTCCATGATCGGCCAGCGCTTGATCTTCGCCCGTGGAGGAATGCGCTTGGCGTAGGGGATGTCGTCGCACACGCCGTCGGCGTTCCAGCGCCAGCTGTGGAAGGGGCAGCGGATGGCGTTGCCTTCGATGCAGCCGGTGCTCAGGTCAGCGCCCATGTGTGGGCAATAGCCGTCGAGGATGTTGAGCTGGCCGTCCTCGCCCTGGAAGGCCACCAGGCGGGTGCCGAAGACATCCAGGCGGTGCGCCTTGCCATCACGGTATTGCGCCGCCAGGCCCAGGCAATGCCAGCCGCGCGCGTAGCGGTCCTCCAGCAGTTTGGCTTCGATACGGTGCAGCGTGCTCATGTTGTTGTTCTCCGGTCTTTGTTGGGGCCGCCGGCCGTACCACGCCACCTTGGTCACTGGCAGCTCGGTTGGCGGTACTGATGCACCCGAGTGATTCTGCCGCGCGTGACGCATCGGTCATCGTCTGAACGGACGATGGCCGCTATCGACGGTGCCGATCTACTGGCGTGCATGCCTACCTCGCAACGTTCAAGGAGAGCGCCATGCCCCTCGATAACCAGCTGGCCGCCGTGCTCCAGGGTTTCACCGCCCAGGGCGAACCGGACTACGCCACCCTCGATGCCGTGCAATACCGCCTGCACGCCGACAACCTGATGCCGCCGCTGCCGGGGGCGGACATGGCCGAAGTGCGCGACCTCCAAGTGGCCGGGGCGGCGGGCCTGCTGCCGGCGCGCCTGTACCGCCCGGTGGCCCGGGAGGACTTGCCGCTGCTGGTGTTCTTCCATGGCGGCGGCTTTGTCATCGGCACCCTCGACACTCACGACAACCTGTGCCGCGCCCTGGCCCTTGAGACCCGCGCGGTGGTGGTGTCGGTGGGCTATCGCCTGGCGCCGGAGGCGCGCTTCCCGGCGGCGCCCGAGGACTGCTACGCCGCCACGTGCTGGTTGGTCGAGCAGGCCGATGCGCTGGGGGTGGACGCCCGCCGCCTGGCGGTGGCCGGGGACAGCGCCGGCGGCAACCTGGCCATTGCCGTGAGCCGGCTGGCCCGGGAGCGCCAGGGCCCGGCGATCCGTCACCAATGCCTGTTCTACCCGGTGACGGACGCGGCGTGCGACAGCGCGTCCTATCGCGACTTCGCCGAGGGCTACCTGTTGTCGCGGGCAATGATGGGATGGTTCTGGGCGCAGTACCTGGAGCGCCCGGAGCAGGGCGCCGACCCCTTGGCCTCGCCGCTGCGCGATGACGATTTGCAGGGCCTGCCGGCCACCACGCTGCTGACCGCCGAGTACGACCCGCTGCGCGATGAGGGCGAGGCCTTCGCCGAGCGCCTGCAGGCGGCCGGGGTGGCGGTGCGTTTGCAGCGCTGCGACGGCATGGTGCATGGCTTCGTCAGCCTGGCGCCGTTCGTCGAGGCGGCCGCCCGAGCGTTGCAGGGGGCTGCGGCGGACATCCGTCGGGCGCTGTCGTGAAATTGATCCGCCTCGTCCGTTTGGACGAGGCGGGCCGAGAACGTCGCTTCTAGTCTGGCTTCACAACGTCTCCCTCGCGCATAGAGGCATGGCCATGAAAACAACAACAAGATTTTGCCTGACCCTGATCGTGTGTGCCTTCGCCGCCGCCTATGTGGCCGCGGTCACACGCCCCTTGCCCATGCCGCTGAGCATGGCCTACTACTGCCAGCCCAATTACCAGCCGTGCTACATGCCGGTGCCCAGTTCCATGCGCCTGTTGCCCTGACGGGCTCAGGTACCGATGTGGTGCAGCAGGCGCAATTGCTTGCGGATCTGCTCGGGCGCCTCGGGCACCAGGCAGTAGGCCAGGCATAGCCGGCTGATCAGGGCGATGCTGTCGTCCAGGCTGACGCTGGCGCCGTGGCGCTGCACGTGCCGCTCGAAGGGGCCTGCCAGCACTTGCTGCCACAACGGCGCGATGTCCTCAAGGATGTAGGCGAACACCTCGGGGCTGGCCGCCTTGGCCAGGTAGCCCTGGTGAAACCCACCCCGGTGCTGGTCGCGGTAGCGCACGGCAAAGCACAGGCATTCCTCCAGGTAGCGCTCGAAGTCGTCCTCGAAGCTGACCAACTGCTCCTGCATGGCACTGAAGAATCCGGCGTTCTCGCTGCTGATCACCGCCTGTACCAGTGCCTGCTTGGTGGCGAAGTAGCGGTAGAGCGTGCGTCGGGAAATATTCGCCCGGCGCGCCACGTCGTCGATGGCAAACCCCTCCGGGCCCATCTCGCTCATCGCCGCCAGGGCGCATTCGAGGATCTGCTGGCGCCCTTGCTCGGCACTGTCCATACGGCTGGCATCGCCCCAGCGCAGTTGTCGGGTCATGGCGGAACCTTCTGTGATTATTGGAAGTGGCGGCGATTGTCGCACTTAATGGCACGGCTGCAAGTTTTTGTGTCATCGCAATGGCTCACAAATAAAAATATGTGACATAGTGCGATCTCCATGGAATCGCGGCCAGCGGCCGCCAGCGGGGAGGTGCATCGATGAACAATGACAATCAGCAGGCTGTGCACTGGGACGCCGTCTACGACGTGGTCGTGGTCGGTTCAGGCGCTGGGGCCATGACTGCGGCGCTACGGGCCCACGACCAGGGGCTGTCGGTATTGATGGTTGAGAAGGCCGCCGAGTACGGCGG
The DNA here is from genome assembly GCF_040822035.1 of Pseudomonas guariconensis. Taxonomy (NCBI): domain Bacteria; kingdom Pseudomonadati; phylum Pseudomonadota; class Gammaproteobacteria; order Pseudomonadales; family Pseudomonadaceae; genus Pseudomonas; species Pseudomonas guariconensis. Next base: position 2,152,187 of record NZ_CP162012.1, read on the forward strand.
CACCACCGCCATCTCCGGGGGCGGGATCTGGATCCCCTGTAACGACCAGATCGAAGGGCTCGGTGGCAATGATTCGCGCGAAGAGGCCCGGGCCTACCTGCGTGCCACGGTCGGCGAGGACTACGATCCAGCGCGCATCGAGGCTTATCTGGAGCATGGCCCGCGCATGGTCGGCTACCTGGCCGCCCAGGCGCAGACGTACTTTCGCGCCGTGAAGCGCTACCCGGACTACTACCCCGAACGCGAGGGCGGCAAGCCCGGCTACCGCACCATGGAGCCGGCGAGCTTCGATGCGGCGCGCCTGGGGGATGAATTCCAGCGTCTGCGCGCGCCGTCGCCTGGGACCTTGATCGCCGGGCGCATCGCCATGACTCAGGTCGAGGCCCACACCATTCTGGCCAAGGAGCCCGGCTGGCTGTGGCTCACCGCGCGCCTGGGCCTCAAATACATGGCCGACTTTGCCTGGCGCCGGCGCACGCGGCGTGATCGGCGCTTGACCCTGGGCAACGCCCTGGTCGCCAGCCTGCGCGTGGCGATGCAGGCGCGGCAGATCGAGTTGTGGCTGCAAGCACCGATGCGCAGGCTGTTGAGCCACGGGGGCAAGGTGACGGGGTTGGTGGTCGAGCGTCAGGGCCAGCCGTTGAACGTGCGCGCGGCGTTTGGAGTGATCCTCGGGTGCGGCGGCTTCGAAGCCGACCAACCAATGCGCGAGCAGTACCTGCCCAGCCCGACCCGCGCCGAATGGACAGCCGCGCCGCCGATCAACACGGGCGACGGCATCCGCGCAGGCCTCGCGCAGGGGGCGGACGTGGCGCTGATGGACCACGTGTGGGGCGCACCCACCGTGCGGGTGCCGGGCGAGGAGAAGCAGCGGGCGCTGTTCGTCGAGCGGGCGTTTCCGCGGTGCATCTTGGTCAATGGCCGGGGCGAGCGCTTCGTCAACGAGGCCGCGCCGTACCCGGACATCATCTACGCCATGTACGCCGACCAGGCGCGCACCGGCGCCAACGTGCCGGCCTGGCTGATTTTCGATGCCGAATACCGCAAGCGCTACCCCTGTGGCGTGTTGCTGCCTGGCTCGGTGCAGCCGGACAGCAAGATCCCCGAGGGCTGGCTGGACAACGTCATCTACCGCGCCGACAGCCTGGCGGCGTTGGCGGGCAAGATCGGCGTGAGCGCGGCGGGGCTGGAGCAGAGCGTGCAGCGTTTCAACCAGATGGCGGCCCAGGGCGTGGACACCCAGTTCGGCAAGGGCGACAGCCTGTTCGACCGCTATTACGGCGACAGCAACTGCCGGCCCAACCCGTGCCTGGGACCGGTGGAACGGGGGCCGTTCTATGCCCTGCGCATCGATGCCGGCGAGCTGGGCACCAAAGGCGGCCTGCGCACCGACGCCGACGCCCGCGTGTTGCGCGCGGACGGGGCGGTGATCGAAGGGTTATATGCCATCGGCAATACCAGCGCGGCGTTGATGGGCAAGACCTACCCAGGGCCAGGGTCGACCATCGGGCCGGCGATGACGTTTGGTTTCATCGCGGCCGATCATCTGGCTCGGCGGGTGCCGATTGAGCAGGGGAGAGGGGTAGAAAGATCGTGCGTTAAATAGCGGGGATACTCCTGGTCTTTTGCTGATCAAATAAAAAGCCCCGGTAAAAACCGGGGCTTGTTCTATAGGATCAATTTAGTAAACACAAAGGAGGCGGCTCGGTTTGGTCAGATCTTTGGGATCGTCAGGCGAGGCGTTGTATTTTGTTCCTGGTACACGGCTCCAGGTATCATATAGGGGGTCCTTTAATATGAAGTAATCATCGGGTCGCACTTCATCCCATTCTGGGAGCAAGCCGTTTTGCCTTGACAGGGCACTATCACCTATTGCATACAACAGTATTGGTACGTATATCATTCCTTTCGCGGCGCACTGAGACTGAACCTCGTCAGGTGTAATTGGTACATTGTTTTCGCCTATATAGAACCAATATTTCTTGTCGAAGGTATATGTTGGCTCGAAGTTGCTGCCCTTTCGCTTGGCCTTGAGTGTCACACTCGTCCTACCTTTGGGCGCTTCGGAAATGAACTTGAAGCGGCCTGCTCCTTGAGGGGCCAGCCAATCCACACTAGATGTCCATTCGTAGTCATTAGGGTCGACATTCTCCGAGAGCGTCAAAGTGAATTCTGCGTTTAAGAAAGATGAGCTTGGGAAGCCGATGTTTTTCGGGAACGGAAGAATCGTGCCATTGGCATTGGTCGCGCTGGCAAACTCGATACCGAGCAATTCGAACGGCGCAGCTATACGCCACTGTTTACCCTCGATACGTGGAACGACCCTGTATTGCCCCTTGAATTTGCCAGCCACATCACCCGACACCCAAGAGGTATAGACACCTGAAGTTCCTTCTTCAGTAATGTCACCGAATTGGATATTGGTTTCTGGGGTGCCGCCGTTATCTACTGCCACAAGGGTGATTTTATCCGCAATACCACTGACAGGGCGGTCGGCATCGTCCGCCACGGTGAAGGTGATCTTGCTCTGATCGACACCATCCGAAAGGATTTTGTCCTTGCTTACCTTGATATCAGAGTGAGCCTCTGCTGGCGGTGCAGCCGAGTACAATTCGACAGGCTGCGCCAGAGCAGTCAGGTCCACCGAATCAGCCTGTGGCGTCACGGTAAAGGTGTCTACCAGCGTGCCACCCAACGATGCCTCGTACACACCGGTGGTGCCGATTTCCGTGATCGCGCTGACATCGACATCTCCTGGCGCTGGTGTGCCGGCAGTGCCTTCGACAATGAACTTCAGCTTGCTCGCGAGGCCGGTGACCGGGTTGTTGTGCGCGTCCTGGGCAGTGAACGTCAGTTTGCTGGTGTTTCCGCTGCCAGCGAGGACGCGGGGTGGATTGGCGGTGAAGCTCGACGTACCCGGTGCGACCGGGCCGGCTATCAGAGTCACGGTTTCGCTCAGGCTGCCGACAGCGGCACCCTCGAACACTGGCCTTACGGTCCAGGTATCGACCTTGGTCCCGCTCAGCTTCGCTTCGTACACGCCCGGTGAGGTTTCTTTCACCTCGGTGACAGTGATATCAGAGCCAGCATCGCCGCCGCTGCTGTCCTTCACGCTGAAGGTCACTTTGTCGGCACTCTTGGTGACCGGGTTGTCCTTGGCGTCCATGGCGGTGAATGTCAGAACCGAGTAAGCGCTGCCGCTGGCTTCGATGGGGGTCGGTGCGGCGGCAAAGCTCGACCGGCTGGCGTCCGGTGCATCGGGCGTCAGGGTCACCTTGGCTGCGAGGCTACCGATGGCGCTGCCCTTGAGCTGTGGGGTGACGGTCCAGACATCGGCCTTGCTCCCTTTGAGCGTCGCGGTGTACGTACCCGGGGTGGTTTCCTTGAGGGGTTCCACGGTCACGTCGCTACCCGCCGCACCGCCAGCGCTGTCAGTTACGTTGAAGGCAAGGTCGCCAACGATACCGGTGACCGGGTTGCCTTTGGCGTCCTTGGCAGTGAAGGTCAGTTCGGACGGGGTGGAACCATTCGCTGTGATGGTGTCCGGGGCGGCGGCGATCGTCGAGGTGCCTGCGTCCACCACGCCAGCGATCAGCATCACTTTCTCGCTCATGCCGGTGGCGGCGCCGTCGAGGATGAGCGCCACGGTCCAAGTGTCGGCCTTGCTGCCTTTGAGGGTCGCGGTATAGGTGCCTGGCGCGGACTCGCTCAGGTTCTCGATGGTGACGGCTGTGCCGGCCTCCTGGCCATGGTCGTTCTTCACGGTGAAGGTGAGCTTGGTTGCCAGGCCAGAGATCGGGTTGTTCTTGGCGTCCTTGGCGCTGAGAGTGAGCTGCGAGCTGTCGCCGCCGTTGGCAACGATAGGGTTTGGTGCGGCGGTGAATTTGGACAGGGAAGTGTCCAAGGTACCGGCAACCAAGGTCACGTCGGTGGCCAAGCCGCTCAAGGCGCTGCCTTCGAGCTGTGGGGTCACGGTCCAGACTTCGGCCTTGGTGCCGCTGAGCTTGGCGGTGTAAATGCCTGGGGTGGTTTCCTGCAGACGGGTGATGGTCACTTCGGAACCCGCCGGTGTGCCGAAGCTGTCGCGCACATCGAAGCTCAGGTTTGCCGCGATGCCGGAAACAGGATTGCCCTGGGCATCTTTGGCCTCCAGTTTAAGGTCGGATTCGCCAGTCCCTACCACGACGGAGAGTGGGTTGGCAGTGAAAACCGATTTGCCGACGTCCACTGCGCCCGGCTCCACGATTACCTTCTCTTCGAGGTCCAGGGCGGCACTTTCAAAGAGCGGCGTTACTGTCCAGGTGTCGGCTTTGGTCCCGCTCAGGTTCGCCTGGTAGACGCCTGGCGCGGATTCGGTCAAGGCGGTGACGGTGACGTCGGAGCCTGCATCCGCGCCGCTGTCGTTCTTCACGCTGAAAGACAGTTTGCTGGCGATGTCGGAGATCGGGTTGTCTTCGGCGTCCTTGGCGGTCAGCGTCAGGACCGAGATGGCGCCGCCGCCGGCGATGATTTTGTTTGGCGCGGCGGTGAGGGTCGAGCGTGCTGCCGCGATGGGGCCGGCAGTCAGCGTCACGGTGCCTTTGAGGGTACCGAGGGCGTTGCCTTTGAACTGCGGGGTGACGGTCCACACACCGGCCTTGGTGCCGGAGAGGCGTGCGCTATAGCTGCCAGCGGTGGTTTCGGTGACTTGACCGAGGGTGATGCCGGTGCCTGGCGAGGTGCCTGCGGCATCCTTGATGGCGAAAGTCAGTTGATCGGCGATGTCCGGGACCGGATTGCCGTCGGCATCGTTGGCCGTCAGGGTGAGGGTGGCCACGGTGGTGCCGCTGGTGTCGATCTCGTCGGGAGCGATCTTGAAAGTGGAGGTGCCGGCGTCGGGTACCCGGTCCATGATCGCGATGTTGGCTTGAGCCAAGGCGGTGTTCTGGACCGACGGCGTGAGGGTCAGGGCCTCCGGCAGGGTGCCGGCGGTGACGGTCACTTCGTACACCCCGACCGATTTACGGCTGAAGTCCGAGACCTTGGCGCCGGTGCTCGCGGTGCCACGGGTCACGGCCAGGCTCAGGTCGCTCAGCGGCACGTCGATCAGGCCGTCCTGGGCGTCGCGCACGGTCAAGGTCACCACCTGGACGCCACCTTTGGTCGGCACGACGCTGTCGGTGGGCAGGAAGGTGCTGCGCGCGGCATCGAACACCGGCGCGTTGACCGTGACTTGTGTTTCGCTGCGGTTGGAGCGGTTGCCTTGTTTGTCCACGGCCACGCCATGCAGGGTGTAGGTGTTCACGGCCTGGGCACCGGTGCGGTATTGGGGCAGGGTCAGTTGATAGTCGCTGCCGCCCAGATGCTCGATCTTGCCACCGGCCTGCAGCAAGGTGGCGGCGCTCCAGTCGATGCGCTCCAGGCCGTACTTGCTCTGCACCGTCACTTGCAAGGACTTGCGTTCGCCACTGGCCCCGGCCAGCTGGCGGGCAACGTTCAGACGAATGACTTCTTTCTTGCGGTATTCGAGCACGATGTTGTTGTTGCGCTCGACCAGGTCGTAGCGGCTGCCGGCCAGGGTGCGCATGGCGGCGACTTTGCTTGGGTCGGTCTGCTTGCTCCAGCTCTGGCCCAGGCTCCAGTTGAACTGCATGCCGAACTGGGTATCGCTGGCACCGGCGTTGCCCCGACGTTGCTCGGCGCTGAAGGTGAGCAGGGGGATCGGGGTGTAGGTGACGCCGGTGGTGATGGCGTGCGGGTTTTTCTTGCGGTTGTCCTTGCCGAACAGGCCGACTTCGCTGCCGTAGTATTTCTCATAGGTCAGCTTGCCGCCCAACTGCGGCATGGAGGGCAGCCAGCCTTCGGCGCGCACGTCCCAGCCGTTGGCTGGACGCTCTTGGTAGTCGTCCAGGTCCGGCGAGGTGCGCCAGCTGCTCAGGCGGTGGTAGCCGTTGGCGCTGAGCTTGAGGTAGTCGCGCCAGTACTCAACGCCCACGCCCAGGCGCGAGTGGCTGCGCGAGAGGTCGTGATCGAAGAAGGTGTTGGCGCCGAGCATGTAGCCATCGTTGAAACGACGCACGCCCACACCCAGGTTGGCCTGGTTGCGGTCGTCGGTGCGATGGATGCTGCCTTGGGTGAAGAGCAGGTGTTTATCTTCGTCCCGGACCGGCAGCAGCAAGTCGAGGGAGGAGCTGGCCAGGGAGAGCTTGTCGTCGACGTCGATCTGCACGCGGGCGGTGCCGAAGCGGCTCAGCCATTCCTGGGTCTGGGTGCTGACTTCGCTGGCCGCCATGCCACGGGCCATGGACGCGGCTGCGTCACCCTTGTTGACGTCCGAGGTGAGGAAGTTGGCGGTGCCGCTGGCCAGGCTGGCGGCCTTGCGGGCCTGTTCTTCGTCCTGGTTGTCCAGCGTCTCGCGGGTCACGCCGTTGGAATTGAGCTCCGGCAAGGGCATGCGCTGTGTGCTGAGTGCTTCCAGACGGTCACTGTCGGCACCGGCGTGGGTGGAGGTAAGAGCAACGGTCAACGGCAAGGTGGCCTGGATGGCGATGTTCATCCAGGTCAATGTTCGAGTGGTAGATGACAGTTGCGAGGGGACACGTTTAATCATTAGAGGTTCCGAAAGTTCTCCAAACGCCGAGTACAGGCGAACGCCTGCATCACCCGCCGTGAATTACAAACGGCAAGGAAAGTTGCAGGGGAAACTTCGCCCCTGACTTTCTATCGGGTTGATGAGCCAGCGTTGTTATTCGCCATGGCGATGCAGGCAAATATCTGGAACCCACAAAAAACAAGCTATCCAGCGATGCGGCGTCGAACTTGAAGTGTCTTGTGAGTTACAGGTCTGTTAGTCGAAAGACCGCAGACACGTTAGGCGTTGGAGTATTCGAAGAGTACGGGACGAACCGGCTGGAACTGTGGGAATGATCCACTTTTGTTGAATTTGATAACTTTTGGAAGTGGAGGTGTAGGGCAACGCTATAGGTGGCGGTGAAGGGGCTGAAATAGGCGGGTGAAGTTGCCTTACTCAGCATAGGGCGGGGTAACTGTAAGTGCCTGGGCGCGCAGCGCGCACCCAGGGGTTGGACTCTCAGCCAAAGGAAGTACCAGCGAGCATCCCGCCGTCGATGATGAACTCGGAGCCGGTGCAATAGCTGGACTCGTCACTGGCCAGGAACAGCACCAGGTTGGCCACTTCCTCGGGCTGGCCGATACGCGGAATCGGCAGGCCTTTGTAGACCTGCGCCGGGTCGAAATCGGCCATTTCCGGTGGACGTGACATGACTGTGTCGATGCCGCCCGGGTGCACCGAGTTGACCCGGATCCCCGAGGCGCCCAGCTCCAGGGCGGCTGCCTTGGTCATGCCGCGCACGGCGAACTTGCTCGAGGAGTAGGCCGTGCCATAGGCCACGCCTTCCATGCCGGCGGTGGAGGACACGTTGACGATCGAGCCGCCGCCGGCCTGGCGCATGGCTGCCAGCACCGATTTCATGCCTAGCCAGCAGCCAACCTGGTTGACCTCGATCACCCGCCGGTAGTCCTCCAGCGAGCAGTGCTCCAGCGGCGCCATGCGCAGGATGGCGGCGTTGTTGACCAGCACATCGAGTTTGCCGAACTGCGCCTGGGTCACCTCGACCGCCGCCTGCCACTGCTCGGGCTGGGTGACGTCCAGCGGTTGGAAGCGCACGGCATCACCCAATTCGGCGGCCAAGGCCCGGCCTTCGGCTTCCAGTACATCGGCGATCACAACTTTCGCGCCCTCGGCGACGAAACGCCGAGCTTCTGCTGCGCCCTGGCCGCGTGCGGCACCGGTGATCAGGGCGACTTTGCCTGCCAATCGACTCATCGTGTAGCTCCTTTTGTTGTTATCAAAGGGCCCCGGTGCTCGCACCGGAGCAGGGGAATGCTCAGCCGGCGAACACCCGCACTGGCTGCTCGCCATTCCACTCGCGGGCTTGAGCGATGCCGTGGTCGATCATCTGGCGCAGGCCTGCGCCTTCGATGACTTCGAACAGCACGCCTGGCTCATTGGGGTTTTGCAGGTAGCAGACGCGGGTGGTGGCGTTGCCGGCTTCGAATACCGGTTGCAGCCCACGCTCGCGCAGGTTGGCGACGGCGCTGTCCAGCTCGTCCACCAGCCAGGCCATGTGGTGCAGGCCCCGGGCGTCGCGGTAAGGGGAGGGGCCGTCGCTGGTGGTGTGGATCAGCTCGATCTGCAGGCCGCCCTGATAGGCCAGGCCCACGTTCATGCGAACCTCCACGGCCTGGCCTTGATAGCTGCCCTCAAGCTGGACATCGCGAAACACCGTCCAAGGTCCGACGCCCAGTTGCAGCCAATGGTCGATGCTCTGGTCCAGGTCCTGGACCACGAATCCGAGCTGATCGAAGGCTTGCGGAGCAGGGTGGTGCATGGCGTGCGTCCTCTCTATGTCACGTATTTATTATTTTGTGTCGGAATAATGGCACAAAATAATAAATGTGTGTCATTTAGGCAACGAACTTCGTCGCCTCGCGACATGATCCGGCTGGGGGCCGCGCTGCAGCCCATCGCAGGCCTCCCCAGCTCCTACAAAATGCGACTTAGGCCGCAGTGGGATTAGGCGAAGCCAGCGATGGGACACCCGCAGCCCCACGTTTCTCGCCCTTGCCCCCGTCCCCGAACCTTGGCACCCTTTGCCGGCCATTGCGTATCGCCAATACAGCAACAAAAGGAACCGCCAAGGTGAGCTGGGAAAAAGTCGGGAAAGCCCTCGTGGGCGTGCTGGTCGTCGCGACCTCGGTTGCTGCGCTGTCTGTGGCGCTCAAGGACGACAGCGGTCTTGAGGCGCGTCTGACCTACGCCTACCTGACCTATCCGAGCCAATTCAGCGAACGCATCAGCACCACCAACGATCTGCTCAAGTACGAGCGCCTGCACGCCCAGGTGAGCGCCATCGGCAAAGGCGCGTTGAACCATCAGCAGGTCGACAAGCTGGTCGACCTGGCCCAGGCGCCTTACCTGCAACTGTTCGCCAAACCCTTCGAGGCGGGGTTGGTGGACCATCGCACCGGCCTGCTCATCGAGCTGCGCAACAAGGGCCAGACGCCGCTCAAGAACGTGCACATCCGTCTGCCAGCCAAGGGGCTGGTACAGATTCGCGACGACGCCGGCAACGACAACATCCTCCAGGCGCCGACCAGCACGATCGATATCGACGCGATCGGGCGGGAAGGGGCGTGCAAGGTGTGGGTGTACTTCGACTCCGACTACTCACTGATTCGCCAGGGCGGGATCAGCATTCGCCATGCCGGCGGGGCGGCGGATGTGCAGGTGTACCGGGAACTGGTGGGGTTCCCGGCCTGGGTCGGGCGCTATAGCCGCGAGGTCAGTGTGCTGGTGGCGGGGCTGGCGGTGGCTGTGCTGGGGTTGTGTGCTGTGTGCCTGAGGCAGCGGCGCAAGCTGGCGCGTCTTCGCAAGGCTGTCTGATTCGCGGCGCCTGCTTCGCGGGTAAACCCGCTTCCACAAGGGCTGTTCCGAGCCCGCTTCTTGGGTGAGCCCACTCCCACTGGCACCAGCGCAAGCCGTGTGGGAGCGGGGTTACCCGCGAATCGGCCGCTACCGGCACACACTCATATGTAGCCGATCAACAACAACACCAACAGCACGACCAGCACCACGCCGATGATGCCGGAAGGGCCGTAGCCCCAGGCGCGAGAGTGGGGGAACACAGGCAAACCACCAATCAACAGCAGGATCAGGATGATGATGAGGATCGTGACCATGGTTGAATCCTTGCGTCAGTGGATGGGAAGGGGCCCGGCAATGTTGGCCTCTTGTTAAGTCCGACTGTTGCGTGAACGCAAAGATTCCATCGAATCCCGGATCTTCGCTTCAGGTGTTTTCCTCGTGCAGGTCCAGGCTCTGGCGCAGCAGCTCGAGCATGGCACTGCGCAGCGCCTCGGGCGCCTGAACGCGGATCGCGCCAGCCTGGGACAGCAGCCAGCCCATCAGCGTGGCGTTGTCCTGCACTGTGGCGGTGAGTTGGGCGCCGCCATCGGGCAGCGCGTTCAGGCGCATGTCCGCGGCCAAAGGCTGTCGTTGCAGGCGCAGGGCCAGGGCATCGTCGACCCAGGCCTGCAATTGCACCGATGGTGCGCTGGCCAGCTCGTTCGGTTGCAGAGGGCGAACCTCGCCCAGGGTCAGGCCCGGCTTCCAGTGCCAGCCATAGGGCATGCCTTTGGCATTGCATTGCAATGGGAACAGGGTCGCCAGTTCGTTGAGGTCGCGTTCGACCGTGCGCTTGGTGGTCTTGTGGCCGATCCTGGCCAGTGCCGCTTGTAATTGGGTGGCGCTCATGCCGGGGTGACGATGGGGCAGCAGGTTGAGCAGCTGCCATTGGCGAGCGACGGTGTGGCGGGTGGTATGGCTGGGCAACGCGGCATCCTTGTCGGGCAGTAGGCTGATCGCTCAGGTAGTGGCGATTGGCTATGCCGGGAAGCATACACAAGCTGGCAGATCGGATCCAACTTGTGGCGATGGCGGCGGGGGCGACGGGGGCGATATGGGCTGAGGGTTTGGGGCCGTTGTGCGGCCCATCGAAGGCGTCCGCCAATTTCTAGGGGAGGCTACGCCGTCCTTGTGCTTACGCCAGGCTTTCGCACAGCCCCTCGATGAAGGCTTGCTCGGCCCTGCTCATGCGCTGGTCGCGGTTCCATAGCAGGTGCACATCCACGTCGGCGATGCCGTCGAGCGGCGGCAGTTTCCACAGCAGTCCGGCGGCCACGTCCTCCTGCACACCATGTTCGGGCAGGCAGCCGATGCCGAACCCGGCGATCACCAACCGGCGCACTTCCTCGAAGCTGGGCGAGGAGGCGACGATGCGGCCGATGAAGCCTTGCTGGTCACGGAAGATCGTCAACGGCGAGAGCATGCCGCCGATCTGGTCGCTGCTGAAACTGACGAAATTCTCCTGCTTGAGGTTGCCCTCCAACTGCCCGAACAAGCGATGGTGCTTGCCGCAGAAAAATGCATAGCGCTGGCGCTGGAGCAGACGCTGCTCGAGGCGGGCATGGCGGTGACGGCTCAGGCTCAGGCCGGCGGTGGCGGTCTTTTCCTGCAGCGCGGCGACGATGTCGGTGCTGCGCATCACCTCGATCTCCATCTCCACCCGCGGGTACTGCTGGTGAAAGCGCGCCAGGAAGTCATCGAAGCGCTGACAGCACAAGCGGCTGATCATCAGCAGGCGTACCTTGCCGACCACCTCCGCGCTCGGCTGCTCCAGCAGCCCGCTGATCTGCGCGACCTGCCCATACACTTCGCCCGACAGCTCGAACAAGCGCTCGCCCACCTCGGTGAGCACGAAGCGTGGTCCGCGGCGGGCGATCAGCGGGCGACCGAGCTGCTCTTCCAGGCGCTTGAGCGCCTGGCTCACCGCCGGTTGGGTCAGGTGCAGGCGCGCTGCGGCGCGGCTGATGGAGAGCTCCTGGCCGATCACCCGGAAGGTGCGCAGCAGGTTCCAGTCGAGGCGGTCGTTGAAGGGGCGGTTGGGCATGGTGGGGTTCGATGATCAACGGGGGAGACTTGAGTTTAGCGGCGCGTGGCAGGGCCGGGGGCTACAGCCCGCCCCGGCGCACATGCTTGACCAGCACCTTCTCCAGCAATTCCCACATGGCCGGCTCGGTGCTGAAGGCCACGTTGAAGCGCATCCAGCCGGTGGCCTTGGCGTCGACCATGAACAACTGGCCGGGCCCGAGCATGATGCCTTGCTCCAAGGCATCGTCCAGCAGCGCGGCGCTGTCCGGGATGGCGGGATGGCGGGTCCAGATGTACATGCCTTCGTCGGACTCGGTGAACAGCTCGAAGCCCAGCCGATGCAGGTGCCGGCCAACTTCCTGGTGGGCTTCGGCCAGGCGTTGGCGCAGGCGCTTGAGGTGCTTGCGCCAGCGGCCGTCGATGATGGCTGCATACACCACGCGCTCCATCACCTGGGAGGTAGTGAGCCCAGAGCGCATCTTCAGGTGCAGCAGCTGTTGCATGAGTTCAGGGTTGGCCAGCAGGTAGCCGACCCGCACATTAGGCGAGATGCTCTTGGAGTAGCTGCCCACGTACACCACCTGTTGCAGGTGATCGAGGCTGGCAAGGCAAGGTTGCGGCTCGGCGATCATGTCGGCGTACAGGTTGTTCTCCACCAGACGCAAGCCATGGCGGGTGGCCAGTTGCAGCAGGCGATGCAACTGGGGCAGAGGTGTACGCGAACAGGTGGGGCTGTGCAGGTGCGGCTGGGTGAAGAACGCCGTGGGTCGGTGATGGGCGAGCAGGCGCTCCAGGTGGTCCAGGTCGTAGCCGGCCGGGGTGCGCGGCACGCCCAGCAGGGTTGCGCCCTGGGTGCGCAGGATACTCATCAGGTTGGGGTAGCCGGGGTCGTCCACCAGCACCACATCGCCTGGACGTACCAGGGTGCGCACGGCCAGGTCCAAGGCTTGGCTGGCGCCGTGGGTGAGCATCAACTGTGCAGGATTGGCGACGATCGACAGCTCTTGTTGCAGGTTCTGCGCGGTCAGCACACGCAGCTCGGGCAGGCCCATGGGGTCGCCATAGCCGGACAGTTCCAGGGGGCTGCCGGCCACCTGGCGCAGGCCACGACGCAGGCCGTCTTCGTACATCCAGTCGTTGGGTAGCCAGCCGCAGCCGGGTTTGTAAGGCAACTGGCGGGTTTCGAAGATCTGTTGCAGATACCACTCGGAGTTGAACGTCGGCCGGGTGGTGTCGGCCTCCTGATGCTGGGTGTCGAGCAACTCGCTCGCTGCACGGTTGACGAAGAACCCCGCGTTGCCGCGACTGACCAGCAGGCCTTGGGCCACCAAGCGGTCATAGGCTTCGACCACGGTGAACGTGCTCACCGAGTAGGTGGCGGCGAAGGCGCGGATCGACGGCACCTTGGCGCCAGGCTTGAGGGTCTGCTTGTCGATCAGCTCGCGCAATCCATCGATGATCTGGTTGACCAGCGGCGTGGAAGAGTCGGGGTGTAGTTGCAGCATTCGGGTGCCTTCAGGGGTGCGTATCGCCAAGCGCCTGCAGGGTGTTGCGGGTGTATTGCATTGGCGGCCTGTACAGTGCAGTGCGTATTTCGTGCCACTGTGCATGGCTCTGGGTGGCAGACATTTTTACATTACGTGTCAGTTATCGCCACCAGCGTACATGTCAGCGTCATGCACAATCACAAATTCGCTGCTTTGCCGTCGAGGTTTGCCTCGCACCTTCATTTCGTCGCACCGAGCCGTTGCCGCTCGGCCAGCACAGGTTTCAGTTCGTCCGGGGGCCAGCCTTCGGACGCGTAAGCAGGCCGCCATGGAAGGCCTGCGTGTGCCCCAGAGCACACCTTCCTGCCCGCATAAGTACTGATGTTAGGTGAGACCGATAGCCATCGGGGTTTCACAGTTTTTCCTTGGATAAAAAGAAGCACGGGGTACACAACTGATGGACGCAACATCCACATCCACCACCGCGAGGGGAGCGCACGAGAGCAAACTCAGTGCCTCGCTCAAGTCGCGCCACCTGACGATGATGTCGATCGCCGGGGTTATCGGCGGCGCCTTGTTCGTCGGTTCCGGCAGCGTGATCCACAGCGCCGGACCGGCTGCGGTCCTGGCCTACCTGGCCGGCGGCATCCTGGTGGTGCTGATCATGCGCATGCTCGGCGAGATGGCGACTTCCTCGCCGGACACTGGCTCGTTCTCCACTTACGCCGATCGCGCCATCGGCCGCTGGGCCGGTTTCACCATCGGCTGGCTGTACTGGTGGTACTGGGTCATCCTGATGGCCTGGGAAGCCTACGTGGCGGGCAAGATCCTGCATGGCTGGTTCCCTGGCGTCAGTGTCAACGTGTTCGTGCTGGCCACGACCTTGGTGCTGATCACGGTCAACTTCTTCAACGTCAAGCACTACGGCGAGTTCGAGTTCTGGTTCGCGCTGATCAAGGTGGTGGCGATCGTCTGCTTCCTGACCGTGTGCACCGCGGCGGTGTTCAACATCTGGCAGTTCGGTGAAGTGCGTGGCATGAGCCACCTGACCGCCGAAGGCTTCATGCCCAATGGCATCACCACGGTGATCGGAGCGCTGCTGGGGGTGATGTTCGCCTTCCTGGGCGCGGAGATCGTGACCATCGCGGCGTCCGAAGCCAAGGATCCGTCCACCCAGATCGTCAAGGCGACCAACTCGGTGGTCTGGCGTGTGTGCCTGTTCTATGTGGGTTCGATCTTCCTGATCGTCTGTCTGGTGCCGTGGAACGACCCGCACCTGGGTGAGTCCGGCTACGGCGCCTACCGTCGTACCCTGGAGCTGCTGGGTGTGCCGTACGCCGAGCTGTTGATGAACTTCGTGGTGCTGACCTCGGTGAGCAGCTGCCTGATCTCCGGCCACTACACCGCCTCGCGCATGCTGTTCTCCCTGGGCCAGCGTGGCGATGCACCGTCGATGTTCAAGATCACCCGCGCCGGTACCGGCGTGCCGGTGTACGCGATCATGGGCTCGTGCGTGGTGGCGATCTTCTGCGCGCTGATCAACTTCAGCGAGACCCTGCGTCCGAAGGACGTGCTGGAAACCCTGATGAACACCACCGGCATGATTGCCCTGCTGGTGTACCTGGTGATCGCCTTCTCGCAGCTGCGCATGCGTCGCAAGCTTCAGGCCGAAGGCAAGGAGATCCGCCTGAAGATGTGGCTGTTCCCGTGGCTGACCTACCTGGTGATCGCCTTCATCGTGGCGGCCCTGGTGACCATGGCGTTCATGCCTGACTACCAGATCCTGGTGATCTCCACCGGTATCGCTGCGGCCATCGTGGTGGCCATGGGCGTGGTGCACCAGATCCGTACCGGCAACCGCCACTAAGGCGTTCTTGCTGCATGACGCGGCCGGCTCCCCTCGGGGACCCGGCCGTTTTCATTTTTGCGCGTCCGACCGGCTCACCACGGTCAGCCAGCGGGTGTAGGTGTCTACTTTGATGGGCAGCTCGGCGCGCAGCTCGGCCAGGGCCTGGTCGCTGTCGTCCAAGGGCAGGTCGCGCCAGACCCGCAGGCCTTGTAACGCCTCGGCGTCGAACCACAGCAATCCCTGACGGTGACGGGCCAGGCGCTCCAGGGTCTCGCTCAGGGGCTGGCCGTCTGCGGGCAGGCGCTGCAGATGCCAGGCCGCCTGCAAGGTGCCGCTGTCCACGCTCCCCAGGGTGCCGGGGCCGCTGGCCTCCAAGCGCAAGTGCTGGCCTTCGTGCAATGACAAATGGCCGCTGTCGCCCTCGAGGTCGGCCTGGCCTCGCAGCACACTGACCTCGCTGACATCGCCCAGGCACTCGACGATCAATTGCCCCGCCAAGGGGCGCAAGGTGCCCTGGGGGGTGCTGATCCGAAAGGGGCGCGCATCGTCTGTGGCGATCTCGATCAATAGCTGGCCCTTGAGCAATTGCAGGTGCCGCTGGAGGGCATCGAATTCCACATCCACCGAAGAGCTGGCGTCGAGGGTCAGCAGGCTGCCGTCTTCGAGCTTGCGGGTCAGGCGGTGCTGGCTGTCGGTGGCAAGGTCGGCCAGCTCGAAGCCTTGGCCCATCCACGGAGAGGCGAGCAGGGCGGAGGCCGCCACCAGGGCCACAATGGCCAGGGGCAGGGCAAGGCGTGGAAACAGGCGGGGTGGGATCATGGGTGTGGGGCGTATTTCTGGCTGAGCTCAGTTCAAGCATAGCCCCCTGCGCAAGCCCAGGCCCTGCGCGGCGTCAGTGGTCTGGCGGGTCTTCGTGCTGGCGGCGATAGGCGCCGGGTTGCACGCCCACGGCCTTGGCGAACGCCCGGGTGAAGGCCGCCACCGATTGATACCCCACCTGGGCCCCGACTTGCTCCACGGTATTGCCGGCCTTGAGCAATTGACAGGCATGGCGCATGCGCAGCGCCAGCAGCACCTGGCCTGGCGATTGGCCGGCCAGATCGTTGAAGCGTTTGAAGAATGCCGAGCGCGAAAGGCCCGTGCAGGCGGCCATGCTTTCCAGCGTCCATGCCTGGCCTGGGCTGGCGATCAGTTGCTCCAGCAGCGTGGCGAAGGCTGGCTGGCGGGCGAGGGCGACCAGCCCGTGCAAGGCCTCCCCGGCATGCACCTGCTGGCGCAACACGTACAGGAACAACAGATGAGTCAGGCGCTCGAGCAACGTCTGCGAGGGCGCGGGTGGGCGGCGGCACTCTGCCAGGATCAACTCGAACAACGCCCGCGCGGCATGCCCGGCCGGGTCATCGGCGCGCAGCAGGATCCAGTCGGCCAGGCCGTCGACGATCAGCGTCGACAGCCCCGATTGAAAGTGAAAGAACCCACACACCAACCCGACGCCTTCCTCGGCCTGGCTGTCCAGAGGCTGCATGGGCTGTCGCGGCTGAGTGCAGGCGCTGGCCGGGTCGGCATCGCTAGAAAGCCGGTAGCCCAGGTCGCGCAGCAGGAACACCGCATCGCCACGTTCCAGGCGAACGGCCTCGGGATGGCCGTCGACATGCAGCCAGCAATGCCCCTGCACCACCAGGTGGAAACTGGCTCGGCCCATCCCCTGGGTGCTGGCATGCCAGCCGCCACAGTAGCGGCCCACATGGAACAGGCTGGCATCGAGCTCCAGGCGCTCTAATAACCAATCGACAAGATGGCTGGATGAAATCATCTAATGCAAAGACTCAGGAGCAAGGAAAGGCGACTGATGAATATGGAGGGGAATTCTTATAACCAACAGACTATAAGCACACCTACCCAAGGAGACCACTCCATGACATCGCGCATTACTCTACACACTCTGCAAAGCGCCCCGGAAGCGGCACGGCCTTTCCTGGAAAACGCCCTGAAGAACTCAGGCTTCATCCCCAATTTGCTGGGCGTGCTGGCCAATGCGCCGGCGGCCTTGGAAACCTACGTGACCGTCTCGGCACTCAATGGCAAGGCCGAGCTGACCCTGGCTGAGCGCGAAGTGGTGCAGTTGATCGCCGCGACCGAGCATGGCTGCGACTTCTGCGTCGCCGGTCACACCGCTGTGGCGCTGAACAAGGCCAAGCTGCCTCAGGAAGTGGTCGACGCCCTGCGTGCCCGCGGCGAGCTGCCCAATGCCCGGTACGAAGCCCTGGCCGCGTTCACCCGCGAAGTGATCGCCACCCGTGGCAACGTCAGTGAGGCTACCTACGGCGCTCTGCGCGAGGCCGGCTACAGCGAAGGCAACGCCCTGGAAGCGATTCTCGGCGTGAGCCTCGCGACCCTGTGCAACTTTGCTAATGTGTTCGCCCAGACGCCGCTCAATGACGAGCTGGGCCAATACCGCTGGCAGCCTTCGGCCTGATCCGCCTGGTGCCGGCCTGGCCGGCGTTTCGAACAAAGGAGTAGGGACATGCTTGATTGCGCATTTCGACAATGGCTGGATGCCAATGCCGAAGCCATCGACCAGGGCCAGTGCGATCCGCACCTGGTACTGGCGCACATCGCCGAATCGCAGCTGCTGCGGGTCGGTATCGAGCCCGCCCTGGGCGGCTCGGGCGGGCGGGTCACCGACGCCGTCGAAGCCATCGCCGCCATTGCCAGCCGGTCCCTGGCCGCGGCCTTTGTCTGCTGGGGCCAACGCTCGTTCATCGAGTACCTGCTGCAGAGCCCCAACCAGGGCCTGCGCGAGCGGCTGCTGCCTAGCCTGCTCGCCGGTGAGCTGGCCGGTGCCACCGGCCTATCCAACGCCATGAAGTACCTGTCGGGCATCGAGGCCTTGCAAGTCTGCGCCCAGCCCGCGACAAACGGCTGGGCCCTCGACGGCCGTCTGCATTGGGTGACTAACCTGCGCAAAAGCGGCTTTGCCGTGGCTGCGGCGATCGAAGACGCCACCGGCGGCCCTCCGTTCGTGGTGGCAGTGCCTTCGAACCTGGCGGGCCTTGAGCGCTCCGACGACCTGGCGTTGATGGGCTTGCAGTCGAGCAACACCGCCGCGCTGGCATTCCATCAGGTAGCACTGGGGCGCGAGTGGCTGCTGCATGACAATGCCCGTGAGTTCCTGCCTAAAGTGCGTCCGGCGTTTCTGGCACTGCAGTGCGGCATGGCCATCGGCCTTGCGCGGCGTGCACTGGAGGAAGTGAGCGGGCACCTGCAGGGGCGCGGATCGTTCCTCGACGAGGCCCGGCAGGTACTGGCCGAGCGCTTGGAAAATACCGTGGACGAGCTCAAGCAGGGCTTGCTGGAAGGGCGCTTCACTCAGCAGCCGGCGGCGTTGTTCAAACTGCGCATCCTCCTAGCTGAAAGCGCAGCCGATGCCGTGCAGTTGGAACTGCAGGCCAGCGGCGGCAAGGCTTACCTCACCGCGTATGGCGAAGGTTTCGCCCGGCGCTGGCGCGAGTCGGCGTTCGTGCCCATCGTCACCCCGAGCCTGGTGCAATTGCGTGCCGAGCTGCAGCGTCAGGCGGCTGCAGCATGACCCAGGCGTTACTCCAAGCCCGCGACATCAGCCTGGGCTACCCTCGCGATGGCGGCTGGCAGACTGTACTGGAGCGCTTCGACCTGGCCCTGGCGCCGGGAGAAGTGGTCAGCATCCTGGGGCCCAGCGGAGTGGGCAAGTCCAGCCTGCTGCGCGTGATGGCCGGGTTGCAGCAACCTTGCGGCGGCAGCGTGACCCTGCACGGCGAGCCGTTGCACGGGCCGCACCCGCGTCTGGCCGTGGCGTTCCAGGACCCGAGCCTGCTGCCCTGGCTGAGCCTGGAGAAGAACGTCGCTTTCGGCCTGGACTTCGCCCGCCAGCCCAAACTCAATGCAGCCGAGCGACGCGCCCGTATCGACCATGCCATCGAGGCGGTGGGGCTGGACCACGCGCGCAACCAGTACCCCGCGCAGCTCTCCGGTGGCATGGCCCAGCGCACTGCGCTGGCCCGCTGCCTGGCGCGTCAGCCCCAGGTGCTGTTGCTCGATGAGCCCTTCGGCGCGTTGGACGAGGTGACCCGCGCCGACATGCAGCAACTGCTGCTGCAGCTGATCGCCACCCATCGCACGGCGGCGGTGCTGATCACCCACGATATCGACGAAGCCCTGCTGTTGTCCGATCGCGTGTTGCTACTGGGCGACCACCCGGCGCACATCCTCGGGCAATGGGCTGTCGACCTGCCGCAGCCACGGGCGCAGCGGGTCGAGGAGCTGGGCACGTTGCGTATCGAGATCCTCAAGACCCTACGGCGGGCGAGCCGCTGCCCAGACCCTGTTCCTTCTCCCTTGCCGCTGCCGTCGGAGGCTCGCCATGTGCATGGATGATTGCTGTTCTACTACTTCCCGTCGCGACTTCATCAAGCTCAGCGCCATGCTCACCGCGGCAGGCGCCTTGCCGCTGCTCTCGAGCTTGCAGGCGCGTGCCGCCAGCGAACCGGACGCCCCGGTGCGCATTGGCTATCTGCCGATCACCGACGCCACGCCGTTGCTGGTGGCGCACAACAATGGCCTGTTCGAAGCCGAGGGCATCAAGGCCGAGCGTCCGGTGCTGCTGCGTAGCTGGGCCCAGGTGATCGAAGCGTTTATCTCGGGCCAGGTCAACGTGATCCACCTGCTTTCGCCGATGACCATCTGGGCTCGCTACGCCAGCCGAGTGCCGGCCAAGGTGGTGGCCTGGAACCACGTGGGCGGCTCGGGCCTGACCGTGGCGCCGGACATCACCGACATCAAGCAACTGGGTGGCAAGACCGTGGCGATCCCGTTCTGGTATTCGATCCATAACGTGGTGGTGCAGCAACTGCTGCAAGCCAATGGCCTTACACCGGTTTCCAAGCCGGCCAACGCGTCGCTGGCGGCCAACGAGGTCAATCTTTTGGTGCTGCCGCCGTCGGACATGCCGCCGGCCCTGGCCAGCAAGCGTATCGCCGGCTACATCGTCGCCGAGCCCTTCAATGCCCTGGCCGAGGACCTGAAGGTCGGACGCGTGCAGCGCTTTACCGGCGATGTGTGGCGTAACCATGCCTGCTGCGTGGTGTTCATGCACGAGCACGACCTGAACAACCGCCCCGAGTGGTCGCAGAAGGTGGTCAATGCCATCGTCAAGGCCCAGCTGTGGACCCGCGACCATCGGGCCGAGGCAGCCGCGCTGCTGTCGAAGGCCGGCCCCAACAAGTACACACCACATACCCCGCAGGTGCTCGCCAAGGTGTTGGCACCGGCCGCCGAGGACCACGCCGGTTACATCGCCAGCGGTGCGATCGCGCATCAGCAATGGGATGAGAAACGCATCGACTTCCAGCCGTATCCATTCCCCAGCTACACCGAAGCGCTGGTCAAGCACCTCAAAGGCACGCTGATCGAGGGCGACAGTGGCTTCCTGGCCGGGCTGGACCCGGCCCAGGTGGCGCGCGACCTGGTCGATGATCGCTTCGTGCGTACAGCCATCGAGGCGGCCGGTGGTTTGGCGGCGTTCGGCCAGCCCGACAGTTTCGAGCGCCATGAGGAGTTCGCCGTCTGATGGGCAAGTCTGTCATGCATGGCCTCCTGGGCCTGGCGGGGCTGTTGGGGCTGTTGCTGCTGTGGTGGGCGGGGGTGCAGGTGTTTGGCGAGGCCGACGGCCTTTCGGCGCGTTTTTCGCCCCAGGCCACGCTGGCCAGCCTGGTGCAATTGCTGGGCGAGGGCGAGGTCTATGGGCATGTCTGGGTCAGTCTCAAGCGCATCCTGGTGGGGCTGTTGCTGGCGCTATCGGTTGGCGTGCCCTTGGGCTTGCTGGTGGGCAGTTACCGCCACCTGGAGGCTGCGACCACACCGGCGTTCCAGTTCCTGCGAATGATCTCGCCGCTGTCGTGGATGCCGGTGGTGGTGATGTTGATGGGGGTGGGCGACCAGCCGATCTATTTCCTGCTGGCTTTCGCCGCGCTGTGGCCGATCCTGCTCAACACCGCCGCAGGTGTGCGCCAGCTCGATCCGCGCTGGTTGCAGTTGTCCCGTAGCCTGAGCGCCACGCGCTGGGAAACCTTGTGCAAGGTGATCATCCCTGGGGTGATCGGCCATGTGCTGACCGGTGTGCGTCTGGCGATCGGCATCCTGTGGATCGTGCTGGTGCCGTGCGAGATGCTTGGGGTCAGCGCAGGGCTAGGCTATTTCATCCTCGATACGCGTGACCGGCTGGCCTATTCGGAGCTGATGGCCATGGTGCTGCTGATCGGTGCGCTGGGGTTCATGCTCGATGCACTGGCCCGTGGGCTGCATCGGCGGTGGGTACACGCCTGAAATCGCCGGGACCGCCCAGCGGTCCCGTTCAATGCACGGTCTTGCGCTGCTTCACACAGGCCTGTGCCTGCAAGGCCAGGGCATCAAGGCGTTCGTCGCGCTGTTTTTCCGCCGCCAGCATGGCCTCGTCGCCATGCTGCTTGAGCAGGTAGGCGTGAATCTGCCGCACTTCAGTGGTGCGATAGATCGGGGCGATGTCCAGACGGCCGACCAGTGCGCCACTGGCGTGCCCGGTGCTGCTCATCAGCACCTGCGGCCCGGCGGCGGCGGCCACCTGCAAACCCATCGCCTCGAACCATGGCACTTGCCCTGCAAAGACATTGAGCTCGACACAGGCATAGCGTGACTGGGCATCGGCCAGCAGCGCTCGGGCGATGCCTTGGCGGCGGTGGTCTGGGTGCACGGCCAGAAACGCCAGCACGCAGGCCTGATCGTCATCCTGGGCCGGCAGGGCAAGGGCGAAGCCGAGCAGTCGGTCCGGTGCTTCGGCATCCAAGGCCAGGGTCAGTTCCACGGCCAGACCTCGGGTGCCGTCCATGGCCTGCAAATACTGATGCACCTCCAGGCCGACGCCGTACTGGTACAGCGGGTACAGCGGGTTGTCCGGGGTGATGGCCACGCTGCTCAGTTCACCGACATGGTCGATGACCAACTGACGGATCTGATTCTGGAAGGATTCGGGAGGCACACCGTCGAGGTGGCTGAGAATGAACATCGGGCAAGCTCCAGCAGGGTCGAACCGTCCCGCGCCGAGCGGCGCGGGAGGCACAGTCTAACCCAGGGCGGCGAGCATCAGGTCGAGGTTCTGCACGGCGGCGCCCGAGGCGCCTTTGCCGAGGTTGTCGAACACGGCCGTGAGCACCACTTGGCCGTAGGCCGGGTTGGCGAACAGGGCCAGGCGCAGGTCGTTGGTGTCGTTGAGCGCCTCGGGGTCCAGTTTGCTGGCCGGACCCTGCTGATGCAGTGGCATCACCTGTACATGGCGTGCACCGTGGTAGTGCTGCTCAAGGCAGGTTTGCAAGTGTTCAGCGGTGATGCCGCCGGCCAGCAGGCGCAGTTGCAGGGGGATGCTCAGCGCGATGCCCTGGCGGTAGTCGCCATAACCCGGCAGGAACACCGGGCGTGCAGCGAGCCCGGCGTGTCGCTCGATCTCCGGTACATGCTTGTGGGCCAGTTCCAGGCCATAGAGTTGAAGGGCAGGCACCTTGACGGCGCTAGTTTGCTCATGAAGTTCCACCGCCGCCCGGCCACCCCCGGAATACCCCGAGATTGCATGGATGCTCAGCGGATAGTCCGCCGGCAGCAGCCCAGCCTGGATCAGCGGGCGCAGCAGGGCGATGGCGCCGGTCGGGTAGCAACCGGGGTTGCTCACCCGCTTGGCCCGGGCGATGCGCTCGGCTTGTTCGGCGTCCAGCTCAGGAAGCCCGTAGACCCAGCCGGGCGTGGTGCGGTGGGCGGAACTGGCGTCGATCACACGTACTGCCGGGTTGTGGATGGCCGCCACCGCTTCACGGGCTGCGTCGTCAGGCAGACAGAGCAGGGCGATGTCGGCGTCGTTGATGGCCTCGGCGCGGCGTTGCGGGTCTTTGCGCTCGGCGTGCGGCAGGGTCAGCAGGCGCACGTCCTGGCGGCCTTGCAGGCGGGCATGGATCTGCAGGCCGGTGGTGCCTTGGTCGCCGTCGATGAAGACGAGAGGGGTGTGCATGGTCGGGATCCGTGTGCGAGAGAGATGGCCTATGCTCGCCTGCGGCTGGACGAAAGAAAATTTGAATATCATGATGCTTGGATTCAGAAAAAATGAATGACCGTGTCAGTCTTTTTGCGGGTAGATCCGCTCCCAGGCCGACCGCTGAACCAGGATCCACGCCGTACCTGTGGGAGCGGGTTTACCCGCGAACAGGCCAGCCCCCAGAGGACCCCCATGCGCGAAATCAGCCTCGACCGCCTGCGCACGCTGGTGGTCATCGCCGACCTCGGTTCCTTCGCCGAGGCCGCTCGTCAGCTCAACCTGGCTGCGCCCACCATCAGCCTGCACGTGGCCGAGCTGGAAGCGCGTGTGGGGGCGCCGCTGCTCACCCGCACCCGAGGCCAGGTGCGCCCCACCACCGTGGGCGAGACGCTGCTGAGCCGCGCCCGTCGCCTGCTGGCCGATGCCGACCTGGCCCTGGACGAGGTGCGTCGACAGGTGCAGGGGCTGACCGGGCGTGTGCGCCTGGGGGCCTCCACCGGGGCCATCGCCCATCTGCTGCCCAAAGCCTTGGCGCATCTGCGTGAGGCGCATCCGGGCATCGACGTGCAGGTGCAGGTGCTGACCTCCCAGGCTTCCCTGGCGCGCCTGCGTGAGGGCACGCTGGACATCGGCCTGGTGGCGCTGCCCCAGGTAGCGGGCAGAGGGGTGAAGCTCACCCCCTGGCGACGCGATCCGATCATGGCCTACCTGCCGGCCGACTGGCAGCCGCCCGCTAAGGTCACGCCGGCCTGGCTGGCCGAGCGAGCGCTGATACTCAACGACAACACCACCCAACTGTCGCGGGTGACGGCGGAATGGTTCGCCGCAGCGGGGCTGTACCCCGAGGCGCGCATCGAGCTGAACTACAACGATGCGATCAAGAGCCTGGTGGCGGCAGGCTATGGCGCGACACTGCTGCCCCAAGAAGGCGAAGCGGAGCGGCTGAACCCGCGGATTGCCCGTCGGCCCTTGCGCCCTGGCCTTTGGCGTCAGCTGGGGATCGCCTGCCGGGAGGGGCAGGTGGAGCGGGCAACCGGGTACGTGCTGCAGGCGCTGGAGCGCTTGCGTCAATGAACTGTGGCTGAATCTTTGAGCAAGGCTATGCTTTTGGCTGCGTCGGGCCCGCCGACGTGCCTGTCAGAAGTCCGGCTTTTCTCACGGAGAACACACCATGAAATCCCTGACACTGCTGCTGATCGCTTCTGCATTGAGCTTCACCGTTCACGCCGAAACCAGCCCGGAAACCAACTGCGCCGCCAAGATCAAGGAACTTGAGGATATCCACCGGACCGATGGCCAGGCCCTGCATGGCGGCATGGCCAAGGACTATCAGAACCTGCTCAACCAGGCCAAGGAGGCTCAGGCCGCAGGCAACATGGCTGAATGCCAGGCTTCAGCCGACCGCGCCAAAACCATCTACAACAAGGCCCGCGGCAAGTAGCGCGCCGACCACCCGGGCCTGGTCGCCACCGGTGCGATGGGCCTGGGTAGGCGAATGTGATCGTGGCGTTCGTGTCTCTGGGGTAAGCTTTGCGCCGGCAACCCAACGAGACCCTGGCATGATTCTGAACAGCCTCATCCTGGACAACCTGCTCACAGGCTTGGCCCAACCTTTCACCCGCCCTGGCTCGCGCAGTGCCATTGCCAAGCACCCCCGCCAAGGGCCGCTGGCCGTAGGACGGCTCGGGCTCGAAGGCGATGAACAGGGGGATCTGCGGGTCCACGGTGGTGTGGAAAAGGCCATCCACCACTATCCCCGCGAGCACTATGCAGCCTGGGCGGCAGAGCTTGGCGAGCATCCATTGCTGGCCGAGCCCGGCGCATTCGGCGAGAACTTCAGCACCACCGGTTGGCGCGAGTCGGATGTCTGCCTGGGCGACCGGATTCGTGTGGGGTCGGCGCTGCTGGAGGTGTCCCAGGGGCGCATGCCCTGCTGGAAGCTCAACGACCGCTTCGACGTGGCGCAGATGGCCTTGCGCGTTCAGCAAAGTGGGCGCACCGGTTGGTATTACCGGGTGCTGGAGGAGGGCGTGGTGCAGGCGGGCGAGCGCTTGGAGCTGGTCGAGCGCCCGCACGGCGAATGGTCGGTGGCGCGCCTGTCGACGGTGCTGTTCGATAAACACCTAGAGCCTGAGCTGTTACGCGAATGCCTGGCATTGCCGCTGGTGCCATCCTGGCGCAAGACCCTGCAACGGCGCCTGGAGCAACGCCAGGTCGAAGACTGGGCGCCGCGTCTGCACGGCGCCTGAGGGCTATTGTCAGAACCAGCGGTCGTTGCGTTTACGACCGCGGGTCAATGCCGGCAGGATCAACCCCGCGAGCAGACCGGCCCCGGCGATGCTGCCGCCGTAGACCATGTAGCGCATCATCACTTGCTTGTTCTCGTCACCCAGACGCGCCTGGGTGTCACGCAGCGACGACTGCACCTGGTCGAGTTGTTCGTTGAGCGACTTGTTGCGCGTTTCCAGTTCGTCGATCAGCGCCTTGCGCGAGTCGAGGGTTTCCTGCATGCCCTGGACGCGATTCTTCCAGCTGTCGTCGATGGTCTTGAGCTGTTCGGACAACTGCGTCACCTGCGCGTCGAGTGCCGGCAGGCGTTCGGCCTGGCCCGGGACCGATTGCAGGTCGCTGCTCAGGATCCATACCAGATCGCCGTTTTGCCCGCGGACCTGGCTGTATTCTCCTTGGGTGCCCACCAGCGTGACCTTCTGCCCGGCCTTGACCGAACCCACTATACGGTGGCCGTTGGTGGGGCCGCTGCGCACATAGGTGCTCAGGCTGTCGCTGACCCAGCGTGCGTCGTTGGCCGGTTCTTCGGCATGCGCGGGGATAGCCAAGGCAAGCAAGGAGGCTGCGAGCAGGGGGGCAAGGGCAAAGGAGGCTGGTCGGGAATCAGGCATGGTGATCTTCGCTGGAGCTGGACAAAAGAAGGCCCGATGACTGGGCCGATGAACCGGTCGGTGAGTTGACCGTCAGCGAAAGACCGTTTTTATCGAAGCAGGTTCACTGCTTGTTGTAGGAAATGTCTGCAGGATGTTGCGAGTAGAAGGTCAAGGGGCTGTGGCGCTGGCGCGAGCTATGTAGTGTCCGCTTTGCGGGTAAACCCGCTCCCACAAGGGCCGTGCGGACCTGTTGGGAGCGAGTTCTGCCGCTCAGCGGTCGCGACGGGTTAGGTCACTACCTGATAGCAAGGCACATACGCTGCCCCACCGGGCAACTTCATCCGGTGCTGATCAACGAAGGCCTGCAGCAAGCGCCCAAGCGGGTCGAGCACCGCGCTGTCGCCACGGATCTGGTACGGCCCGTGCTCTTCGATCAGGCGAATGCCCTTGTCCTTGACGTTGCCCGCCACCACCCCGGAGAAGGCCCGGCGCAGGTTGGCGGCCAGCTCATGGGGCGGCAGGTCCCGGCGCAGCTCGAGGTTGGCCATGTTTTCATGGGTGGGGTCGAACGGGCGCTGGAAACCTTCCTCGATCTTCAGCAGCCAGTTGAAGTGGAAGGCATCGTTGCGCTCGCGGCGGAACTGCTTGACCGCCTTGAGCCCCTCGACCATGTGCCGGGCCACTTCGGCCGGGTCGTCGATGATGATCTGGTAATGCTGCTGGGCCGTCTCGCCCAGGGTCGCGCCGACGAAGGCATGCAACTGCTGCAGGTACGCCTCGGCGCTGCGCGGGCCAGTGAGCACGACGGGGAAGGGCAAGCCTTCGTTGTCCGGGTGCATGAGGATGCCCAGCAGGTACAGGAACTCTTCGGCCGTGCCTGCGCCACCGGGAAAGATGATGATGCCATGGCCGACCCGCACGAACGCCTCCAGGCGCTTTTCGATGTCCGGCAGGATCACCAGCTCGTTGACGATCGGGTTGGGCGCTTCGGCGGCGATGATGCCCGGCTCGGTCAGGCCCAGGTAACGGCTGCCGTGCATGCGCTGCTTGGCATGGGCGATGGTCGCGCCTTTCATCGGGCCTTTCATCACGCCCGGGCCGCAGCCTGTGCATACGTCCAGCTTGCGCAGGCCCAGCTCGTGGCCGACCTTCTTGGTGTACTGGTATTCCTCGCTGCTGATCGAGTGGCCGCCCCAGCACACCACCATCTTCGGTTCCACGCCCGGGCGCAGCGTGCGGGCGTTGCGCAGCAGGTGGAAGACGTAGTCGGTGATGCCCTGGGAGCTTTCCAGGTCGATGCGCTGGCTGGCCAGCTCGCTTTCGGTGTAGACGATATCGCGCAGGGCGCTGAACAGCATTTCGCGGGTGCTGGCGATCATCTCGCCATCGACGAACGCGTCGGCCGGGGCGTTGAGCAGCTCCAGGCGTACGCCGCGGTCTTGCTGATGGATACGCACCTCGAAGTCCTTGTAGGCCTCGAGGATGGTCTTGGCATTGTCGACATGGGCGCCGGTGTTGAGGATGGCCAGGGCGCACTGGCGGAACAGGGTGTAAAGGCTGCCGGTACCGACTTCACTCAGTTGCTGGACTTCACGTTGCGACAGCGTCTCCAGGCTGCCTTTGGGGCTGACGGATGCGTTGATGACATGGCGTTGGGGCATCTAAGTCTTTCCTGTGCAATGAAACTTCCTACTTGGACACCACCATACCGACAAAAACGCACGGCAACGAGGGGGGCGCAGAAAAAGCCTCGTTGCCGCTTGCCAAGCGGTTACCCCAGCCCTGCACGATCGTGGGCGGCGGCATAGCCTGCGATGGCGCACGGCGCTCCGGGATCAGCCGCTGCCATTCATCCGAAAAGCCGTTGTACTCCCAGGGTGATGGCCAGACCGCCACCGATCAGCCACAGGTTGAGGATCGCCCCGGTGATCAGCGCGCGCGGGCCAGCCTGGCGGATCTGGCTCACGCGGGTTTCCATGCCCAGCGCGGTCATGGCCATGGTCAGGGCGAAGGTGTCGAGGCTATTGATGGTGTTCACCACCGCCGCCGGCAGGACTTGCAACGAATTGACCAGTACCAGCAGCAGGAAGCCAAAGGCGAACCATGGCACGGCGATACGCCCGCCGCCCTGGGCCTGGCCTTGCTTGCGCGAGCGGCTGACCCACAGGCCCACCACCAGCAGCACCGGCACCAACAGCAACACACGGGTCATCTTCACGATGGTGGCGATGTGGGTGGCCTCGGGGCTCACGTTGCTGGCCGCACCCACTACCTGCGCCACTTCGTGCAGGGTGCCACCGAAGAACAGGCCTACGCCGAGATTGTCGAGTTGCACCCAGCCGGCGCTGACCGCCAGTGGGTAAAGGAACATCGACAACGTGCCGAACAGCACCACGCTGCCCACCGCCATGGCCGCCTTGTGTGGCTGCGAGCGCAGCGCCGATTCGAATGCCAGCACCGCAGCTGCGCCACAGATCGCGCTGCCCGCAGCGGTCAGCAGCGCCGTGTCGCGGTCAAGCTTCATCACCTTCATGCCCACCAACAGGCCCACCAGCAGGGTGCTGACCACCACCAGCAGCGAGACTGTCAGACCCGACCAGCCCACCTGGGCGATCTCTTGCAAGCTCACCCGCAGGCCAAAGAACGCCACGGCCAGGCGCAGCAGGTTGCGCGCCGAGAAGTTGACCCCCGCCGCCCAGCTTTCCGGCAGCCCATAGCGCAGAGCATTGCCATACAGGGCACCGGCGACGATGCCGACGATCAGCGGGCTGATCCCCAGCCCGGCGATGGCCGGCAGGGCCGCCACCTGAGTGACGGCGAGGGCGAACAGGGCGACGAACAGAATACCGTTGAGCCGCCCACGGGTCGCGTGGGAAGGCGCAAGGGCGGGAGTAGGGTGGGCCGTGGCCATGGTAAGACCTCCGATGTGTATTGATGAGGTCTACGTTAATTCAGTTATAAGCTTATAAAAAATCGTGATTTAGGATGGCAAGTATCCGCTTAGCTGATATTTTGAACGTATGACCCCTGAACAACTGATAACTTTCGCCACCGTCGCCGAGCACGGCAACATCAGTCACGCCGCCGCCGCGCTGCACTTGTCGCAGCCGGCCGTGTCGGGTCAGCTGAAGTTGCTGCAGGAAGCGTTCGGTGAGCCGCTGTATCAACGTGCCGGACGCGGGGTGCGCCTGACGGCCGCCGGCGAGCAACTGCTAGGCCACGCCCAACGCCTGCGCGAGACCTTTCTCCAGGCCCAGGCCCTGCGCGACGCCATGCGTGGGATGGAGCGCGGCACCTTGCGCATCGGCGCCAGTACCACCCCAGCCAGTTACCTGTTGCCCTACCTGATCGCGGACTTCCACGCCCGCTACCCGGATATCGCGATCACCACGACCCATGGCAACACGGCGGAAATCGTCGCGGCTCTGGGTGAGCTGGACATCGCCTTGATCGAAGGCCCGCCAGGCCAGGAACTACCGCTTGGCACCAGCGTCACCGCCTGGCGCGAGGACGAGATCGTCGCCATCGTTCCGAGCGGCCATCCGCTGGCCGACGGCGTTCAGGTGCAGACGCTTCAAGCGCTGGGGGCGTATCCGTTGGTGCTGCGCGAAAGTGGCTCGGGGGTACGGCAGTTGGTGGAGCGCGCCTTTGCCCGGGAGGGTGTGCCGATGCGCGTGGCGTTAGAAATTGCCGGAGTGGAGGGGGTCAAGGAAGCGGTACGGGCGGGGATGGGCATTGGCTTCGTGTCGGCGATGTCCATTCGCCATGAAGACAACGCCTTGTACCGGCTGGGCATTGCACCGCAGCCATTAGCGCGGCATTTCTCGATACTGATGCCCCATGCCGCCGCGCCGTCGAGGGCGGCGCGGCGGTTCTTGGGGTTGTGTTTCGCGGACGTACCAGTCGTTGGCCGTAGTGCTGTTTAGGTTTTGTACGAAATGTAACCGGGCTCGGTCGTTTGTTACTTTAAGGTTCTGTAGCAAATTGCTTTGCCATCGACTGAGCCTTCAGGTGCCACCTCGGTTGCCCCGTCCATGAGAAGCAGGCGCAGATAGTGGCCTGCGCCAGCGGGGTCGGACAGCCACGTAGAGTTGGCCAGAAAAGAATAGCCCACGAAGCCGTACTCTGAAGCTGGGGTACCGACTCCTATTACGCCTTCTCCTTTTGTGGCGTCGGCCTTGGACACTGGCTGAAGTCCAAGAGCGGAACACCTGTTCATCGCGGCAGCCCAATTCCTTGATAATGAGTTATCGATATAAAACCATTTTTTTATCCTGAAGGTGTAGCTGTGTGAGACGTGGCTGCCCTTGCGGGTTCCCGTAATGGTGATTTCGCCTGAAGCATCATCAGGCGGAGTGGAAAATATAAAAAGGCCGGAGGAGCGATGGGTCAACCAGCTGACACTGGATGACCAGTTGTAATCTTTGGAATGGGCGCCGTTTGCAAGTGTTGCGGAAAACCCTACGCGATCGTAAGCCGTCGTGGGGAACCCGCTATCGACAGCGTGTGAATATTTACCAGGATACGAGTAACTGTGGAGTTCGGTGATGTGAGTACTCATCAGGGACAGGCGCGCATCCGCTCCCAAAGGTTCGTTATCGATCTTGGGCGTCATGGTGTAAAGATCGGGTTGCGAGCCGCTCAATGTAGCCTCGTACACCCCTGTGTTTCCAACTTCGACGATACGGCTCAATTCAACATCCGACGCAGGATTGCCCTTTGAGTCGGTCACGGTAAATGACACTTGGTCGACAATGCCACTGATTGGCTGCCCAAGCGAGTTCTTGACAATGAACGATGCTTTCGCCTCGTCCACGCCATCTGCCAGGATATCGGTCTTGCTTAGCACGAGCCGGGAGCTTCCTGCCGCAGGCGGTAAGACCTTCAGCTCCACTGATTTTGCCAGTGAGTCCATGACGTCACCGTCGACTTCAGGTGTGAGCGTAAAGTCCCCAGCTTGAGTACCACGCAGCGTGGCGCTGTATTCCCCTGTCGTGCCTTTTTCTTGAATAGCCGTCACGGTGATCTTGCCGGGTTCAGGCTGTTTGCCGCTGTCATCGGTCACGTTGAAAACGAGTAGGTTGGCCAGGCCGCTCACGGGCTTGTTGTCGGCATTCCTTGCTATGAACGTCAAGGTTGTTGAGTCGAAGCCATCTGCGTCGATGGACGGTGGCATAACCTTGAACGCTGAGTTGAGCTCCGCGGGCGGCAGTGCCTGTAATTCCACGCTGGCTTTCAGGGTACCGACGGGCTTACCGTCAAAATGAGGCGAAACGGTGTAATGGCCTGCCAGGAGGCCGCGCAGCTTCGCGGTATAAGTGCCTGCGCTTTCCACGATGGCTTCAACGGTGACATCCGGTGGCGAGACATTGCCACTGGCGCCATTCACCACGAACGCCAAGTGTTTGCCGATGCCCTCGAGTGGCAGGCCATTCGCATCCCTGGCGTCAAAGGCCAAGGTGGTGGTGGCCTTGTTATCAGCTGCAATGGTGCGCCGACTTGCCGAGAATCGAGAGCTGCCTGGGTTCGGTAGCACGCTCGTTGTGGAAACCAAGGCTTGCGCCAGTGCCGTGCCCTGAACCGTCGGTGTCAGGGTGACTGTCTGCTCGGTCTTGCTGGCAGTGACCCGGATCTCGTATACGCCAGGCGAGGTGCGTGTTGGATCCGAGACCTTGATGTCGTCCCCGTGCTTGCCTGCGCGTACGTGGTCGCTGGTGATCTTGATATCCGCCAAGGCGATGTCCACCGGCTGCTGCTGCTCGTCGCGGATGGCGAGGGTCAGGGTTTGCTGAGTCTTGCCATCGGCCGGCAGCACGGTATGGGCAGGGGTGAAGGTCGAGTGGCGCGCGCTGACCGCGGGGGCGTTGACGGTCACGCGGGTCTCGCTGCGCCCGGAGCGGTTGCCTTTGCTGTCCACGGCCACGCCGTGGAGGGTGTAGACGTTGGTTTGCTGGGTTTGGTAGTCGGGCAGCAGCACGCTGTAGTGGGGGCCGCCGTCGTGCACGAGCCGGCCGCCGGCCTGCAGCAGCGCCGGGGCTGTCCAGTCGATGTGCGACAGCGGGTACTTGCTGTTGACCCACACGCTCAGGGATTTGGTCTCGCCGCCCTGGCCGCTGACGTGGGCGGCGGCGGCCATTTGGATGACCTGCTTCTTGCGGTACTCGAGGACGATGTGGTTGTTGCGTTCGACCAGGTCGTAACGGCTGCCAGCCAGGGTGCGCAGGGCGCCGACGCCGGCGGGGTCGACCTGCTTGGCCCAGGGCTCGCCGATCTGGTAGCTGAACTCGGCACCGACGGTGGTCTCGTTGCCGCCGTTGCCCTTGCGCTGGTCGGCGCTGAGGGTCAGCAAAGGGATGGGCGTGTAGGTGAGACCGACGGTGACGGCGCTGGGGTCTTTCTTGCGGTTGTCCTTGCCGAACAGGCCGACTTCATCGCCGTAATACTGCTCGTAGCTGAGCTTGCCGCCGAGCTGCGGCATCGACGGCAGCCAGGCCTCGGTGCGCAGGTCCCAGCCGTTGGCCGGGCGTTCCTGGTAGTCCTCGACGTCGGGCGAATCCTTCCAGCCGGTCAGACGGGTGTAGCTGTTGGCGTTGACTTTGAGAAAGTCGCGCCAGTACTCGACCCCCAGGCCCAGACGGGCGTGTTGGCGGGACAGGTCGTAGTCCAAAAAGCTATTGGCGCCGAGCATGTAGCCGTCGTTGAAACGGCGCACGCCCAGGCCCAGGGTGGTCTGCTGACGGTCGTCCTTGCGGTGGACGCTGCCCTGGGTGAACAGCAACTGCTCGGGGGTGTCGTGCAGCGGGGCGAGCAGTTCGACCTGGGAGTTTTTCAGCGAGAACTTGTCGTCCACATCGATCTGCACCCGGGCGGTGCCGAAGCGGCTGAGCCACTGCTGAGCCTGGCTGCTGGCCTCGCGGGTGGCCAGACCGCGCGCCATGGCGGCAGCGGCGTCGCTGTCAGGGTTGTTGCTGAGGAAGTTGCCGGTGCCGCTGGCCATGGCGGCGAGCTCGCGGGCCTGTTCGTCCTGGGCGTCGGTGGAGGCCTGCGGGTCGGGCGAGTTCAGCTTCGGCAGCGGGTGCGCGGCGGTCGAGGGTACGACCAAGCGATCGCCGGGCTTGAGGGTATCGAGGTCGCGGCCGGGGTTGAGGCTGCGCAGGGTGGCGATGGTGGTGGCATATTGGGTGGCGATCGAGGCCAGGGTATCACCCATGGCGAAGGTGTGAAGACGGGAAGGCGCGGGTGATCGCTTGGCCGGTTCAGTGGTGGGGGCGGCACTGGCTGAAGGCGTGGCCAATGCCAGGGTCAACGGAAGGACCGCCTGGACGCCGATGTTGAGCCAGGCCATCCAGCGGATGCCCAAAGAGGTACCGGAATAAATAGGTTGGTTTTTCATGAAAGTCACGTGGGCAAGAGTTACGTAACTTCGCTACGAAAAGGCCGTGGAACCCATATTTCATTCAGGCGTGCCTAAATACCTGGTTACCCCGCACAAAGGGGGCGGTAAGTTGAAGTTGGCAACAGAAATGAAGTAAGCGGCCTTTTCAGCAAAGCAGCGGAGTTCTACTTATCTGAAGGCGCTTGAATGATTGAGAAGTACGAGCATATCGAATGTCCCTTAGTATTTTCAGGGCGCGAAAAATACAAGGCGTTATGCGTTTGATCTGTAAGAAATTACGGATAGTTAACTTGAAAAAGCCGATGGTGGTATGGGGAGGCCCAAGGTAGGTGGCTGCACCAGTGGGACAATGCTCGCATTCGACAAAAAAGTGCTTAACGGCGTGGAACACTCTTGGCAGATGAAGTGACCTGCTGAGACGGCAGGTATGTTCAACGCGCCTGCCCTGACTGTTTTTGTCGCAGTGCCTTGGCAACCTCGGCCTCGATCTTGTAGGCCGGCCCTTCCAGGTCCTCGTAGTTGCGGGTGTACCGCCGGGCAAATTCCTCCACCCCCAGGTCCTGGTACTGCTGCACATGCTTGAGTTCATGAGCCCAGAGCGCCACGTTGTCCTCGGCGTCTTGGGCGTGGCGGAAGATGATCGTGTCGATCAGGGTCACCGCGTTCACGTCCGGGTTTTGCAGCAGGGCATTGGCCGCGCTGACCTGCTGCTCGTCTCCCACCCGATAACGCGCTGCATCGAGCACGGCAAAGTCATACCAGGGCTCGAGTTGGGCGCGGATGTGCAGGGGAATCGGCTCGGTGCCGTTGGCGGTGGCTTCGTCGCGAGCTTGGCGCAGAGCGAAGGCCAGGCTACCGGAGGCCATGAGTTCGACGTCCTTGAGTACCTGGCCGGCCTGGCCTGGGTCGATCGGTGCGCAGAAACAGCCCATCAGGCACACCTGGTACTGCCCAGGCGGGCAAGTGTTTTCGGCCAGGGCCGGCAAGGCGAGCGCCAGGCCGAGCAACAGGCTGATGCGCTTCATTCAGAGATTCCCGTGGCCAGGAGCTGCTCGATGCGGCCACGCTCCCAGATACTCAGCAGATCGGTGGGGTTGGTGCCATAGCGGTGCCAATCTTGCAGGCCGGCTTCATGGCCGTCGGGTGTGCGGCAATGGCTGCACTGGACCAGGCCATCGGCGTCCAGCAGCAAGCGCAGCTGCCAGCCGTCGATGCGTACATCGACCTGCCCCTCGGGTGTGCGGGCCAACACCTGCAGCGCATGGATACCCAAAGCGGCGTCACGCAGGCGTTGGCAGGCTTCTCGGCTGTTGGGCGGCAGCACGGCGGATCAGAAGTTGGCCGGGGTGTTGGCGCTGATGATCTCGGCCTCGTCCGGGCCGATGTTCTTGAAACTGTGCGGCAGGGTGGTGGGGATGTAGTAGCCATCGCCTGCATTGAGGACACTTACCTGGCCATCGACCCACAGCTCGATGGTGCCACGGGTGACCAGGCCACATTCTTCGCCTTCGGAGTGCACGATCGGTTCGCCCGAATCGGCGCCCGGTGCGTAGAGCTCGCGCAGCATGCGCATTTGCCGGCCGGGGACGCTGGCGCCGACCAACAGCATGCGCAGGCCATTGCGGCCCAGGTCGGGTTGCTCGCCGCCGCGGAACACATAGCGCTCTTCGCGCACCGGCTCATCGAAGCTGAAGAATTCCGCCAGGGACATGGGGATGCCTTCGAGCAGCTTTTTAAGGGAGCTGACCGACGGGCTGACGCGATTCTGCTCGATCTGCGAGATCGTCGAGTTGGTCAGGCCGCTACGGCGGGCCAGCTCCCGCTGGGAGAGGTTGTTGCGTTCACGCACCAGTTTGAGTCGTGTCCCCGTGTCCATAGCCGCCTTGTTAGATAGAGAGGTGTCAAAAATAATGGGCGACGCATTAAAGCACACTCTGGACAGCAACGCGCTGTGCTTGTCAGTGACGTTTATCGGCGGGTGTCGGCCATAGCCCGACCAGCAGCAACAGCACAGCGACCGCCGCGAAGGGCAGGGCTGGATCGACCGCATAGACCAGCGTGCCGGCCAGCGGACCGAGCACTGCGCCCATGCCCTGGGCCGCGCCGATGGAACCTGCGGTGGCGCCTTGTTCGGTGGCATGCATGGCGTTGGCCGCCAGTGCCGAAAACGCCGGGAAGACAAACCCCATGCCAGCGGCTGCCACGAAGAATGCCCCCCACAGCCAAGGCGCGGTGTTCGCCAGGGCGGCGCTGGCAAACCCCAATGCCGAGACTGTGGCGCCCACGCGGATCATCTTCAGCGGCGGCCACTCGAGCTTGCGCAGCAGTACCTGGGCCAGTATCAGCGCGACACCTACGCAGGTGAGGGCGATGCCCGCGGCCTGGGCAGCCTCGACCGCGGCCAGGTGCAGGCGGTCGAGGGCAAAGAAGCCCACGGTGATCTGCGAGACCGTCACGCTGAACATGGCGCTGAAGGCCACCAGCAACGGGCGACGCAGGCGCGGATCGCGCAGCCGCACCGGGCTAGGCGCATGGCCATGTGCCAAGGGTTGTGGTTTGAGTTTGAACAGCAGCACGAAGAAAGCGCTCGCCGGCAACAGCGACATGACATAGAACGGCATGCTCAGGCTGTGGCGAGCCAGCAAGGCGGCCAAGGCCGGCCCCAGGACCAGGCCGACGGCGTTGGCTGCGCCCAGCGAAGCCATGGCCCGCGCCCGGCGTTGGGGTTCGACATGGTCGGCGATCAGGGCGTTGGCCCCTACCGGTAGTGCTGCATAGAACGCACCGATCAGACCGCGAGTGAGCATCAGGCCGGTGAAGGCCAGGGTCGCCCCAGGCATCCAGCGCAGTGCACCGTCGATGAACAGGCACAGCGACCAATACGAAAGCGTGAACCCCGCGCTGCCCAGCAACAGGATGCGTCTGCGGCCATAGCGGTCGGCGGCGCGCCCCCAAGGCCGGGCCAGCAGTACCCAGACCACCCCTGCCACGGTCACCGCTGCACCTGCCTGCCAGGTAGCCATGCCCAGCTGGCGGGCGATCGGGCCGATCAGTGCCACGAACGCCATCATCGACAGGGTGCACGCGCCGCTGATCAGCAGCAGCGGGCGCAGATCCAAGGTCGCAGGGGGAATCAGGGCAGCAGGGTCCTTTGCAGCGGTCATGGGCAGTCCAGTCGGTTGGAGGTCAGGGGCCAAACTGGCCCACAGCGCTCATTCGCTGCGGCGCACTGGGCCAGGCCACATGCTACGCAATACGCCGTCCCGACGCACCCAAGCGTGCATCAACGCAGCGCCCAGGTGCACCAGGATGGTGGCGAATAACAGGTAGCCAGCCCAGCCGTGAGCCTGGCGCAACACCGCGTACAGCTGCAGGTCATGGGGGGCGATGGCCGGCAGTTGCAGTGGGCGCGGGTAGTCGCCGGCCGAGAGCATGGCCCAGCCAAGCAGCGGCATGGCTAGCATCAGGCCATACAGCAGCAGGTGGGAAGCACCGGCGGCCAGGCGCTGAACGGGCGGAATGTCCCTGGGCAGCGGTGGGTGAGGTAGGGTCAGGCGCAGGGCGATGCGCAGCACCACCAACACCAGCAAGGTCAGCCCCGTGGCCTTGTGCAACTCGACCAGCAGCGGATGGCGTGGCGACAGGTCGCCGACCATGCTCACGCCGATGAACAGCATCGCCAGGATCAGCACGGCCATCAGCCAATGCACGAGTCGGGCGAGGGGATGGAAGACGGTGACGGTCATGGGCGTGCTCCGGTAGCGAGAGACTCGCGGCTGCGGCGGTTGAAAGACTCCGAGTACGCGGCCGAACGAGCGGCCAGGATCGGGTCGGCGGAGGGCTCGATGCCCTTGGGCAGGATCAGCGGGTCGAAGTTGATGTCACGGCACGCGCCTTGTTCGGGCGCATCGACCTGTTCGACGACCAGGGTGCCGGCCTCGATGCTGCGCCGCTCGGCCGGCCAGGGGCGAGAGGCGTCATCCACTGGGTCGCCGGGTTCGGCAAGCACCAGGCGCAGCGTCCAGCGCAGCGGGCCTTGCGCCAGGCGTCGCTGCAGGTCGTGCTGCAGGAACTGCTTGTCATCGATTTGCGTCGGCAGCGCTACGAACGGGGTTTGCGGTTCCAGCTGCCAGCGCACCGGATGGCTGATGCCGCCGCGATCCTTGAGCAGGAAGGCATTGATGCTGTGGTATTGGGTGCTGGCGAAGCTGTCGCTGGGTTTGTAGGTGGCGGCCCATTGACGGAAGGCCGCGCTTTCGGGGTGGGCCGCGAAGAAGGCCTGCATCTTTGCAGGGTCGGGCTTGCCGGTGGCAGGGGTTGGCGCCATGGCCAGGACTTGCTCGTAGAACGCTTGCGGCGTGCCGATTGCCAGCACAGGCGGATTGTTCATGCCGGTCCGCCAGATCTGCCCGTCATCGGTGCTGAATTGCAGCGCCAGGCTGCGTACCGGAATGCTGGTGTCCGGGGCGAACGGGTTGGCGCCACCGATGGCGAAGCGGCCAACGACTGGCACGCGGGGCTGGCTGAACACCCGCGCACTGGACAACGGCTCGGCCAGTCCGCTGCTCTGGAAGTAGCCGCTCACGCACAGGCCTTTGGCGTGGTTCTTGCGATAGCCGGGGTAATGGCCGGCCTGGGCTTCGAAGGTGTCGATGATGCGTTGGGGCGTCAGCGCCGGGGCACCGATCCAGCCGGCGGCATAGGCAAAGCCGGCGCCCACGGCCAGCAGGGCCGCGCCGATGGCCGCCAGGCGCAAGGCCTTGGCCGGGCCGTGCAGAGAAGTGGTCATGGTCAGGTTCCACGCAGTGAATGAGCCGGTACGACGGGCCGGCCAGAGATTTATTCCCGCTATGGGAATAAATGTCGTGCCAGTGCGTCTGCCCCCTTAGACTGACCATCAAAGGGCCCGGGACCTGACCATGCACGACCTGGATGAACAACAATGGCGCGAACTGCTGCAGCGGCTGCGCCGCTTCGCGTTGTGGCTGTGCCGTGAGTCTGGCAGCGCCGACGATCTGGTCCAGGCTACCATCGAGCGCGCCTTGCGCCGCAGCGGGCAGCAGCGTGACGCCGACAGCCTGCGCGCCTGGCTGTTCACCATCCTTTATCGCCTGTTTCTCGACGGCAAGCGCCGCGAGCGCCTGCATGCCCGCTGGCTGGCCTGGTTCGGCCGTGGCCAGGAAGAAGCGCTGGGCGGCGAAACCGAGCGCATCGTCATGGCCCATGCCGACCTTGCGGCCTTCGCCCGGCTGTCCACGGAACAGCGCGCCTTACTGTTGCTGGTGAGCGTCGAAGGGTTGAGCTACAAAGAGGCCGCCCAAGCCCTGGGCATCCCCATCGGTACGGTCATGTCGCGCCTGTCACGCGCCCGAGCCGCCCTGCGCGACCTGACCGAGGGCGACCCGACGCCCCCAGCCTTGCGGAGACTGAAATGACCCCGTTGATCCCCACCGAACATGAGCTGCATGCCTACATCGATGACCGGCTCGACCCGGTGCGCAGAGCCCAGGTGCACGCCTGGCTGGCAGCCAATCCGCAGGAGGCGGCGCAGGTGGAGGCCTGGCGCAACGACGCCCGGCGCCTGCGCGCGGCCCTGGCCGGATTCGGGCAGGCCACCACCACGACCGACCTGGATCTTGGGCAGTTAAAGCGGCGCTTGCGTCAGCGTCGCCAGCGGCAGTGGGCATCGGCTGCGTTGCTGCTTCTGGCGCTGGGCGTGGGAGGTTTCGGAGGGTGGCAGGCCCGCGAGGCGACGCTGGTGGCCGATATCTTGCCGATGGCCGACGCCGTACAGGCCCATCGCCTGTTCGCAGGTGGAACCAAGCTGGATGTCCAGGCCGGCGACCCACAGCTCTTGCAGGCCTGGCTCGAGCGCCATTTCGACCGCGTCGGGCAGTTGCCGGACCTTGGCGCCTACGGGTTCCAGCCGGTGGGCGCCCGGCTGCTGAGCAACGAACAAGGCCCGGCGGCGCTGCTGGTGTTTCAGGACAACAAGGGTGAGCGGATCAGCTTGTTCCTGCGCTCGCCCAGCGAGCGCTTTGCACGTATGCCCAGCGGGCAACGGACTGAGGGGCAGCTCGAAGCGCGCTACTGGTCTCATGGCGCCTACAATTTTGCCCTGGTTGGCGCGGCCGATGATGCACGTGCCGATCGATTGCGGCAGGCGTTGGGCGTGAGCCTTTAGTCGTTGACACACCAGACGTAACTATTTAACGCGTGTACCTGTACCGTCCTCTCTAGCCTCACCGCTTCGTTTATCGGTGAGGGAATTCGCGGTATGGGAAACGTCAGTGACAACGCGCAATCGACGGCCATGGACATGATGGCCATTGCGCAGCAGTTCCAGGATCAACTGATTGCCAAGCGCCTGCCTGATTGGATGGGCAAGGTTCGGGTTTCTGATTTCACGCTCCTGCGGGAGGCGTTGGTCAACGGCCTGCAGAGTCGTCGGCAATTGGCCAAGTGTTGGAGCAAGATTGAAAGCCTCGACAGCTTCTGCATCACGCGCCTGAACACCGCGCTGCAAGAGAAATTCAACGCCGGTCTGGATGCAAAGCAGCACTTCCTGCGCCAGTGGTACACCTACACGAGCCCCGAGCACAGTTACTACACCAGCCATTACCCGACGCCGGCGAGCGACTACTTCGACGTGTCGTTGCTCAGCGCAGCAATGTCCAATTTCAGCAAGGCTCAGGCTGCCGAGGGCGGGCAGCATGCGCGTAACACGCTGGTCGATGGGCCGGGGGCCGCGCTCACGACACCCTCGGTGCCGGCATTCGCCACGTTCTGCCGTGACCTGGACTTGGGGGGACAGTACCAGAGCCATCTTGAAGCAGTGCTTGAGGCCAAAGAGCTCAAAGACATGCAGAGCTGCAAAGCCTTGCTCAAGGCGCAATACCGCTCAAACCTGCTGGTGGACGCCTTCAAGGCCCATGCCGAGGGTGTACTCAGGGACGCCGAACTCGAACTGATCATCGGCTTGTATACCGACGGCAAGCTCGGGCGGCTCGAAGGCGCACCGGTGGTCGCCAAGCAGCTCAAGGCATTCAACTGTCACCTTCAGCAGATCGTGGTGTTGGACGTGATCGACGAAGGCTTGCTGCTCAACAGCAGCAAGCGGGTGCTGGTGTATATCCCAGGGGACCGACTAGGTGCCTGGTGCGTCGCCAAGAACCTGGAAGGCTTCGCCAGGAAGATTCTGGGCAAGCGCCTGCGCAAGGACGATTACCGGCAGTTCTTCGAGCGGTTCGTCCTTCAGCGCGACCGCGCCGGATTCTTTGCCGCTGTCCAACAGCGGGTGGGCGATGTGGCGGACTGGGCCACGCGGGAGTTGGACCAGCACATGAAGGTCTACCCGACGCCCTTGTTCGACCATTTGGCGACGATGCGCATCCAGCAAATCAAGGACGACGCGGCCGTGTTCGCCACACCTGTTGCGCGCATCGATGGCGATGTCGCGTTGGCCAAGAGCGAGCGTCGGCATGCGCAAGGGATGGCCCTGTTGGCGCTCGCAGGGCTGTTCATCCCGGCGATCGGCGCGGCGTTGTTGGCGGTGATGGCCTGGGAGCTGCTCAGCGAGGTATTCCAGTCGGTCAAGGACTGGCGGGAGGGGGACACCAATGCGGCTCTGGACCATTTGGTGAACGTAGGCAAGGACGTGGCCCTGCTGGGGGCCACGGCTGTCGGAGTGGCGGCGGCGCGAACGCTGTGGACGCGCAGTGTCCTGGTGGACGGGCTGGTACCTGCGATGCTTGAAGATGGCAGCGAAAAACTCTGGAACCAGGATCTGGCGCCTTACGTCAGCGAACCGCCACCTGCGCAGGCGATTGTCGATCAAAGCGGGATCTACCGCCTGGGCGAGCAATCGTGGATCGAAATGGAAGGGTATTACTACCCGGTGTACCAAACCGAAAGCGAAGATTGGTACCTGGAGCCTTACGAAAATCATGCCCCACTGCTCGAACACAATGGTGCTGGTGCCTGGCGGCTGTGGAGCGAACGGCCCGCGGAATGGCGAGGCACCGAGCGCATGTTTCGCAGGCTTGGCGTCGCGTATGCAAGCCTGAGCGATAAGCAGATTGGGCAAGTCCTGCTGGCCCACGGCCTCGAGGAAGACCACCTGCGGGCTGTGCATGTCTTTGCCAATGTACCCGAGGCAGAACTGACCGATACGGTGAACCGCTTCGTGCTGGCCAATCGTATCGTTGAGGTCAAGGATCGCCTGCAGGAAGGCCGGAATGTGATCGACCCGGCGCTGCTCGAAGAGGTGCTGGAGCTACCGGGTGTAGCCGGGCTGGAGGGCGAAGCCCTGGCGGAGGTGGTCTGGGAGCAGCGACGGGTCTTGTTTCAGAACCTCTACGACAAGAGCAACGTCAGCGAAGATGCTTCGGTGCAGGCATTGCGCAGGGACTTCCCCAGCCTGCATCGGCTTGCTGCCGAGCAGCTCCTGAGCGAGGCGAGCGATGGAGACCGTGAATTGCTGGTTCAGACCGGGCGGGTACCCTTGCCGATGGCCCAGGTTGCCCGACAACGGGCGATGCGTATCCGGGTGGCGCGGGTATTCGAGGGGCTATTCATCGACACGCCGCAGACGCTCGATATGGCCCGTGGCGTCATCAAGCTGATCGATAATTTGCCAGGTGCGCCGCAGGGCCGGCACTGGGTGCTGTCCGACGGGGACGGCCTGCTGGCGCCTCGCTCTGCAAACGAGGCCATCGAGACCATCCACCTCAGCCATCAGGAAGGCGTGTTCGTATTGCGCGATGAGCGCGGTCATGCGCTTGACCAGCCCGGCGAGCTATTCGAGGTACTGGCGGACGTATTCACCCAGGCGCAGCGAGAGGCGATGAACATTGGCGAACCGTTCGGCCAACAGCTTCGCGAGACGCTGGCCAAGGACGTTGCCTCGCGCCGTCAGGAGCTGGCCGAGCTGATGAGCCGGGAACAGCCCACACCTTCCTTCCTGCTGCCGTTTCGCCTGGACGATGGCCGGGTCGGCTACCCGTTGAGCGGTGGTCGGCGGCTCTTTGGTTTCGGCAGCCCCAGGTCTCTGGTGGCCAAACTTCGATACCTGTACCCCAGTTTCAGTGACAGTGATATTCAGAAATGGCTGCGAAGCATGCGGGACCGTGGCAACAACCTACAGGATGTACTCAACCAGCTGGAGGATCAGCACGAACTGCTCAGCGCCACCCTGACGAACTGGCAGCGAGAGGGGCTCCTCCACTATGAGCGCAATTCGCGCTACAAGTTGCGCAAGGAACTGATCCGCTGCTGGCGCCACTTGATACCCGAGCAGCCCAAGCCATTGGAGGATCGGTTGCGCTACAGGTTTTCTCGCAGGGGGCTGGATGTGAGCAGTTTGCCGGACCTGCCCGAGCCAATAAGTTTCCCACATGTCACCGCAATCGATTTTCGCTCGATGGCGCTCCAAGATCTTCCTGACGGATTCCTGAATGCTTTTCCGAATCTGGTCTCGGTGGAAATCACCCATTGCAAGTTGAAACGGTTCCCGCAGATGACTGGCAAGCGGGAGCTCCTGCGAATTCTCGACCTGTCCGACAACAAGATCCGACTGGATGCCGCGCAGGTAGAGCTGATCGAAGAGTGCGCGGCATTGGAATACCTGAATCTGTCACGCAACCCGCTGAAACTCCCGTTTTCGATCACAGCAATGCCGAGACTGACAACGTTGATACTGCGTGACGATCAGCTGGACGCAATGCCCATCGGCGTGGAGTCGCACCAAAAACTGTATGAGCTGGACATGATGGGCAATGACTTCAAAGTGTTGCCTGAAGGACTTCTGGAGTCGCCGCTGTGGGGTAAAGGCAGGGTGCGTTTTGCAAGCAAGACACTCGGCCGTTCGGCGACACAAGTAGGTGCCTGGTATCGGCCCGATGATGGCAAGGTTCCGGCGCGCTTGCTTTGGCTGGATCGTATCGATGCCAAGGACCGGGACGAAATGGCGCATCGCTGGCATCTATTGGTAAGCGATCCCGAATCCGAGGAATTCGTTCGGGTGTTGGAGCGCCTGGTGCAGTCCAAGGATTTTGCGATAGACCAAACCGCACGCGACCTGGCCGATCGAATCTTCTCCCTGCTCGGCGCTATGGAGGAAGACGAAGCGCTGAGCGAGCATTTGTTGGCACTGGCTCAAGAACCTAACTGTGGTGATAACGCCCTGTTGCGTTTCGTCGACCTGGAAAACAGAAAGCTGGCGTGGGACGCCGAGCATGATGAATACGAAGTCGATCCAGAACCAGGGCTGCTGCGCTTGGGGGGGCAGCTTTGGCGGCAAAACGCGTTGGAGGAGTATGCCAGGCGTTTTGCCGCAGGCATGCGTGGCCCTGTGGATGAGGTCGAAGTGGTGCTCGCATTTCGGGTTCGCTTGTACAAGGACCTGCAGTTGCCGGGCCATCCCAGTCGAATACGTTTCGAAGACGTGGTGGGCGACATTGACGAAGGCGTCGAGAACGCCCGCGAAACCATTTTGAGAAACCAGGACGAGGACACGCTTTCATTGTGGATGGTCAACCAGTCCTTCTGGAACAAGTACCTTGAGCACGCCTATGGGTCCAGACTCAAGCTGCCACGAGAATACCGCAAGAAAGAGCAGGAGTTGTCCAGCCGCGGTGGGACCCGGCAGGAGTTCGATGCGCTTCAGGCGCAGGTGAAACAATGGCGGCTCAATCAACGCC
Organism: Pseudomonas guariconensis; assembly: GCF_040822035.1. Classification (NCBI taxonomy): domain Bacteria; kingdom Pseudomonadati; phylum Pseudomonadota; class Gammaproteobacteria; order Pseudomonadales; family Pseudomonadaceae; genus Pseudomonas; species Pseudomonas guariconensis. The sequence continues at coordinate 2,196,081 of NZ_CP162012.1, forward strand.
TGGCATTGACCAAGGCGGCAATGCGCCGATTGGTGTCTGATTGGCACCTCTCGACTCCAGGCCAGCTGGTCTAGCCCAGCGTACGTTCCAGCGCGCCGAGCAGGAGGCTCTGCATCAAGGCCAGGCCTTGGTCGCTGTCCAGCTCACGCCCGCGCAGCAGTCCGGGCAGTTGGTTGAGCAGTGTGGCCAGCACATGCCCGGTGGCCGCCAAGGCCTGGCCTTGCAGCCGGGCCTGTGGCGCGATCAGGTGCAGCAAGCCTTTCTCGTAGCGGGCCCGCGTACTGGCCAGGCGGGCTTGCTGGTCTTCGCTCAAACAGCAGAAATCGCGCTCGGCCAGACGAAACTGCAGGGGGCGCTCCTCGTGCAATTGCCAATGTGCGGCAATCAAACAAGGCAGCACCGCCTGGCCGCGAGCGAGGGCGCGCCGGCCCTGGTCGAGTGTTGCCTGCAGCTCTTCATAGAGCTCCTCGATCAAGTCGAATAAAAGGTCCTGCTTGCTGGGGAAATGGTGATACAGCGAGCCTGCGGTCAAGCCCACATGGGCCGCCAGCTCGCGCATGCTGACCTGGCCAAAGCCTTTTTCGGCAAAGAGCGCCATGGCCTTGTCGCGGCGCTCTTCGAAGCTCGCACAGCGTAGGGCGGCAGTGACTGGCATGGCGCTCGCTCCCGATCAGTAGGTGAAGAAACCGCGACCGCTCTTACGGCCCAGGTAGCCGGCGGCGACCATTTCCTTGAGCAGCGGGGCAGGGCGGTACTTGCTGTCGTTGAAGCCCTCGTGGAAGGCCTCCATGATCGCCAGCAAGGTGTCCAGGCCGATCAGGTCGGCCAGGGCCAGCGGGCCGATCGGCTGATTGCAGCCCAGGCGCATGCCGGTGTCGATGTCCTCGGCACTGGCCAGGCCCTCCTGGCGGACGAAGATCGCCTCGTTGATCATCGGCACCAGGATGCGGTTGACCACGAAGCCCGGGCGGTTGCCGGCGGTGATCGGCGTCTTGCCCAGTTTTTCGGTGACCACCAGGGCCTGGGCATAGGTACTGTCGCTGGTTTGCAGGCCGCGGATGATCTCCACCAGGGCCATCATCGGCACTGGGTTGAAGAAGTGCACGCCAATGAAGCGCTCAGGGTGCTCGATGCTGGCCGCCAGCGCAGTGACCGACAGCGACGAGGTGTTGGTGGCGATCAGGCAGTCGCTGGCGACGTTGGCCGCCACCTGCTTGAGGATGCGTTGCTTGAGCTCCATGTTCTCGGTGGCCGCTTCGATCACCAGTTGCGCGCTGCCCAAGTCGGCATAGTCGGTGCTGGTGCGGATGCGCGTCTTGGCCGCCTCGGCCTTGTCGGCTTCCAGTGTGCCTTTGTTGACCTGACGCTCCAGGTTCTTGCCCAGGGTGGCCACGCCACGCTCCAGTGCCGCCTGCGAGACGTCGATCAGCAGGACCTGGTAACCGGCCACCGCGCACACCTGGGCGATACCGTTGCCCATGGTGCCGGCGCCGATCACGGCGATGTGTTGAATGCTCACGTTCAGGCTCCTCAGACGCGCTCGAAGACAACGGCGATGCCTTGGCCGCCGCCGATGCACATGGTGGCCAGGGCGTAGCGGCCCTGGGTGCGTTGCAGCTCATGGATGGCCTTGGTGGCGATGATCGCTCCGGTGGCACCGACTGGGTGGCCGAGGGAGATGCCCGAACCATTGGGGTTGACCTTCTCTGGATCGAAGTCCAGCGCGCGGGCCACGGCGCAGGCCTGGGCGGCGAAGGCTTCGTTGGACTCGATCACGTCCAGATCCTTGATGCTCAGGCCGGCTTTTTCCAGGACTTTGCGTGTGGCCGGGATCGGGCCCAGGCCCATCAGCTCCGGCTCGACGCCAGCGTGGGCGTATGCCACCAGGCGTGCCAGAGGCTTCAGGCCCAGGCGGCGAACCGCATCGCCAGTGGCCAGGACCAGGCCGGCTGCACCGTCGTTGATGCCACTGGCGTTGCCGGCGGTGACGCTGCCGTCTTTCTTGAACACCGGCTTCATGCCTGCCAGTTGCTCGGCGGTCACTTCGCCACGCACGTGCTCGTCGGTGGCGAACTGCACGCTGCCTTTGCGGGTTTTCAGCTCGATCGGGACGATCTGGCTGTCGAAGCGACCTTCGGCGATGGCGCGGGCGGCGCGGCGCTGACTGGTCAGGGCCAGTTCATCCTGCATTTCGCGCGTGATGCCATGCTGGGCGGCGACGTTCTCGGCGGTGATGCCCATGTGGAAGTGCTCGAAGGGGTCTTGCAGCACGCCGACGGTGTAGTCGATGCCCTGCAGGTCACCCATGCGCGCGCCCCAACGGGCTTGCGGCAGCAGGTAGGGGCCACGGCTCATGGATTCGGCGCCAGCGGCCAGGGCCACATCGGTGTCACCCAGCAGAAGGGTCTGGGCGGCCGAGACGATGGCTTGCAGGCCAGAGCCGCACAGACGATTGACGTTGAAGGCTGGGGTTTCCTTGGGCACGCCCGCGTTCATCGAGGCGACGCGGCTCAGGTAGGCATCGCGCGGCTCGGTCGGGATCACGGTACCCATGACCACATGGCCGACATCGCTGGCGGCGACGCCCGAGCGCTCGATGGCGGCGCGGGTGATGGCGCTGGCCAGGTCTGCCAGTGGCAGGTCCTTGAGAGACCCACCGAAACCACCGATGGCCGAACGGACTGCACTGACGACGTAGATTTCTGCGTTGCTCATGGAAGGCTCCGATTGCGAAGGCATGGCGGGACCGGCACAGGCTCTGAGACAATGGCCGGCGTTCCCGGAATGGGTCGAGTCTAGGCAACCGCCCAGGCTTGGCCTATGCCGGATCTGTTCAGTAAACCTGGCATTTTTTGCCACCCAGCATAGACAGTGAAAACCAGCCATGCGCGATAGCGATTCGGTCGCGGTGTACTTTCTCAACGCCATGCTCCATGCCTTGCGCGAGCGCCCCGCCGAGCGCGATGCCTACCTGCGCGGCGTGGGGATCGACCCGGCACTGCTCGAGCAGCCCCAGGCCAGGGTGCCGGCCAAGGCATTCGCCCAACTCTGGCTGCAGATGATCCATGTGCTGGACGATGAGTTCTTCCACCTCGACAGCCATGGCATGCCCTTGGGCAGCTTCGCCCTGATCTGCCGGGGGCTGATTCAGGAGCCCACCCTGGAAAAGGCCTTGCGCCAATACCTGGGCAATTTCGCGCTGTTCCTGCGCGATGTGCGCGGTACATTTTCGGTGCGCGGCGGGCGGGTGGTGATCAGCGTGCAGTCGAGCATCACCGATCCGTTGACGCGGGTCTACGCCGAAGAAACCTACCTGGTGCTGGTGGTCGGATTGCTGTGCTGGCTGGCCGGACGGCGCATCGCGATCGACCGTACCGAACTGGCCGTGGCGCGCCCGGCCCAGGAGGACGACACCTTGTTGTGGGGCCCGGACCTGCGGCTGGGCAGTGGGCGTACGGAAGTGGAGTTCGACAGCGCTTACCTGCGCTTGCCGGTGGTGCAGGACCTGGCCGCGCTGAAGACCTTCCTGCGCAGTGCGCCCCAGGGGTTGGTGATTCGTTTTCGCAATCAGAACGGCCTGGCAGCGGTGGTCTATCGCCATCTGCGTGCCCGGCGCTACGGCCAATGGCCGACCCTCCAGGCCATGGCCGAGCAGCAGGGCATCAGCGCCAGCACCTTTCGCCGGCAGCTGGAGCGCGAAGGGCGCTCCTACCAGCAGATCAAGGATGAAGTGCGCCGTGCCATGGCGTTCGAACGTTTGCGCGAAGGTGTGCTGAGCATCGCCGAAATCGCCGAGCAGACCGGCTTCCAGGAGCCCAGCGCCTTCCACCGCGCTTTCAAGAAATGGACCGGTTACAGTCCGGGCAGCTATCGGGCGCGATTGGCCGATCGCACCCGCTAGGCGTTGTCAGTCGCGCAGCTCCCGTGCCAGTGCCTTGACCCGGGTGAGGTCACCCTTGGCGACCTTGGCAACGCGCTTGCCATAGTCGGGGTCGGCCTTGTAGAGGAACGACAGGATGATGTGCTTGCTGTCGTCATCGGCCCCCGCCAGGGACTGGCCAAAACTGTTCACCAGGTCGCGCTGCTCCTGCTTGCTGTAGGACCGGTACAGCTCACCGGCCTGCTTGAAGTTCTGCTCCCGTGTGATGCCGTGTTGCTGGGTGCTGCCAGCCAGGGGTAGCTGGCTGTAGCGCGCCGACACGGTGCTGGTGCGCGGCTGCAGGCGGCTGGGCTCGTAGTTGACCATGCTGCGGGTGCGACCGTTGTCGAGGGCAGCGTCCTGGTTGCCGTTGTTCACCGCCGCCCGTGGCTGGTTGATCGGCAAGCGGCCGGCATTGGCGCCGACCCGGTACATCTGGGTGTCGGCGTAGGAGAACAGGCGTCCTTGCAGCAGGCGATCCTCGGAAGGCTCGATGCCCGGGATCAGGTTGGATGGGGCCAGCGTCACCTGTTCGGTTTCCTGGAAGAAGTTGTTTACGTTGCGGTTGAGCACCATCTGGCCGACACGGCGCTGCGGTACATCAGGCCAGATCTTGGTCGGGTCCAGCGGATCGAAGTCGAAGGCCGCCAGCTGCTCGGGCTTGAGCGTCTGGATGTACAGGTCCCATTTGGGGAACTCGCCACGGCCAATGGCAGCGACGAGGTCGTGGGTCATGTGGTTGAAGTCCTGGCCCTGGATACGCTCGACCTCCTTGGGCGCGAGGTTTTCGCGGCCTTGCAGGCTCTTCCAGTGGAACTTCACATAGGTTACGTCGCCCTGGGCATTGACGAACTTGTAGGCATGTACGCTGTTGCCGTCCATGTGCCGGTAGCTCTTGGGGGTGCCCTCGTTGGAGTACAGCAAGGTGAGGGTGCGGGTGGCCTCGGGCATGTGCGAGAACAAGTCGAAGCGCCGGGCGTCGTTGGCCAGGTTGGTGCGTGGATCGGGTTTGAAGGCGTGGACCATGTCGGGGAACTTCATCGCATCGCGGATGAAGAAAGTCGGGAAGTTGTTGCCAACCAGGTCCCAGTTGCCGCTGCTGGTATAGAAACGGGTGGCGAAGCCGCGAGGGTCGCGCAGGGTTTCCGGTGAGTGCAGACCATGAACCACCGAGGAAAAGCGCACGAATACGGGCGTTTTCTCTCCCGGCGTGAACAGCCGGGCCTGGGTCAGCGTGGAGAGATCTTCGAACGCGGTGAACTCACCATGGGCACCCGTGCCACGGGCATGGACGACGCGTTCAGGAATACGTTCTCGGTCGAAACGTTGCAGCTTCTGGATGAGCTGCACGTCCTGAAGCAATACCGGGCCGTTGGCTCCGGCGGTCTGCGAATGCTGGTTGTCGCCAACCGGGGCGCCGTTGTCGCGTGTCAGGGGGGCGGCATGCAGGGTGGCGCTGGCAAGCAACGTCGCACCGAGCAGACGCCCGACGATGCGGGTGGGTCGGGTTGCGGGCATGGAAAGGTACCTGAGGGCTATTGATCGGGTGATCGATGCTAGGGGTACACATCCACGCTTTCAGTCGGTGCGAACGTTGTTTGTCGTGGCTGTTTTCAGGGCAGGGTGTCAGGCCGGGACCATGGCAAAGCCTACGCCGAAGCGGTTCCAGGCATTGATGGTGGCGATGGCCAGGGTCAGGTTGGCGACTTCGGCGGGCTCGAAGTGTTCCAGCAGGGCTTCGTACTCCGGCTGCGGCGCACCGCGCTCGGGCAGGCGGGTGAGGCATTCCAGCCAGGCCAGGGCGGCCCGTTCGCGTGGGGTGAAATAGCGTGTTTCCTGCCAGGCGCAGAGGGTCTGCAGGCGAGCCTCGGTCTCGCCAGCCTTGCGCGCATCGTTGGCGTGCATGTTGACGCAATAGGCGCAGCCGTTGATCTGCGAGGCGCGCAGGCGGACCAGTTCGAGCAGGGAGTTTTCCAGGCCGCTGTTGGCGAGGGCTTGCTCCAGGCCGATCATGGCTTTGTAGGCTTGCGGGGCGTGCTTGGCCCATTCGATACGTTCGTGCATGGCGGACTCCGGTGTAAGGGGATCACGTTTGCCGGCGCTGGGGCAGCGCCTGGCCTTGGTCATACGTTAGCGCTAGGGCACGAACGGCCCGATAGCCAATCCTGCGCTTTGCCAGGAGGCCAATGGGCTATTCAGGGGGCCACTGACCTGCATCCAATCTCTTCATTTTTGCTGGCGCCGCTCAGCCGCGATAATGAACCCGTCTTGCACCAAGAGATTTCCTACGATGTCCGATGAACGTTTCATGCGCGAAGCCCTCGACCTGGCCCGCGCCAATATCCAGGCCGGCGGCCGGCCATTCGGCGCCGTGCTGGTGTATCAAGGGAAAGTGCTGGCGCGTGCCGTCAATGAAATCCACAGCACCCAGGACCCGACCACCCACGCGGAAATGCAGGCGATCCGCAAAGCGGCCCAAGCCCTGGGGCAGGCGCGTCTGGACGGCGCCGAGATCTACGCCAGTGGTCATCCATGCCCGATGTGCCTGGCTGCCATGCACCTGTGCGGCATCGAGCGCGCCTGGTTCGCCTACGACAACGACGAGGGCGAGCCCTATGGGCTGTCCACCGCGGCGGTGTATGCCCAGATGGCTCGTCCACCCCAGCAGCAGAGCCTGCCTCTGCGGCCGCTCAAACCCGCCGGTGAGGCCGACCTGTACCTTCAATGGAAGCAGGCGCACCAGGGATGAGAGGCGCACTGAACCTACTGCTGGTGCTGTTGCTGGCACTGAACCTGCGGCCGATCCTCACCAGTATCGGTCCGTTGCTCGAACCCATGCGCGCAAGCACCGGCCTGGGCTACCAGCAGGCTGCGCTGCTGACGGCTTTGCCGGTGCTGTGCATGGGCCTGATCCCATTGCTGCAACCCTGGCTGCGCCGCTGGTTGAGCGAGCATGGCGGCATGCTCATGGGCCTTGCGGCAATCGCCCTGGCGTGCCTGTGGCGCTTGCAACTGGACAGCGCCTGGGCGCTGATTGCCAGTGCCGTGCTGGCCGGGCTCGGCGTGGCCGTTGTCCAAGGGATGATGCCTGGGCTGGTCAATCGCTGGTTCCCCACGCGCCTGGCGACCACCATGGGCCTGTACTCGGCGGCGTTGATGAGCGGCGGTGGTTTGGCGGCCGTGCTTGGCCCGTCCATCAGTGCCGCGACCGGGCGCTGGCAGGTCGGCCTGGGCGTCTGGGCGCTCCCGGCGGTGCTGGCAGTATTGGCCTGGCTGGCGCTGCGACCACGGCACAACACGCCGAAACTCGCCGGTGGCGGGGGCGGGCATTGGTTCGGCAACCGCCGGGCTTGGCTGCTGGCCAGCTACTTCGGACTGATCAATGGCGGCTACACCAGCATGGTGGCGTGGTTGCCGGCCTACCACATCGAGCACGGCGGTACCGCGCAGGGGGGTGGTGAGCTGGTTGGTTTGATGACGATCTTCCAGGTCACCGGCGCCTTGGGGCTGCCGCTGTTGCTGCGCAGCCTGGCGGACCGTCGCCCGGGCCTGTGGCTGGCGCTGTCTATCCAGTTGGGGGGCTTTCTTGGCCTGCTGCTGGCGCCGACCTTGGCCATGGGTGTGTGGGTGGCGATGATCGGCCTAGGCCTGGGCGCGTGCTTCAGCCTGAGCCTGACCCTGACCCTGGAACATTTGCGCAAAGACCCTGCTCAAGCCGGGAGCCTGGCCGCGTTCGTGCAGGGCATCGGGTTCATCATCACCGGGATCATTCCCTACCTGACGGGCTGGTTGCGCGATATAAGCGGCGATTTCCAGGCTTCCTGGACCTTGCTCACCATCACCGTGGTGGCGATGCTGCTGGTCACGGCTCGCTTCGCCCCGCACGGCTATGTCGCCGCCATCGCTCGCCCCGGTCAGCCGGCCCAGGCAGCGGTCAGCTGAGGCCTTGCAGGGTATCGCGCACGCGGTCCAGCGCGGTGTCGATATCCAGCAATTCGATGGCCCCGAAGCCCAGCAACAGCCCCGGACGCACCGGGGCCTCGCTGTAGAACGGGGCCAGCGAATACAGGCCGACCTCTACCTTGCGCGCCAGGCTCACCAGCAAATCCACATCGACCTCGGGGCTGGCCAGGGCGCTCAAGTGAAAGCCGGCGTTGGCCGGGACGGCCGTCAGCCAGGGCGCCAAGTCGCTGCTCAGACGGGCCAGGATTCGCTCCCGGCGGGCGCTGTATACCTCATGACAGCGGCGGATATGCTTGTTCAGGTGACCTTCGCTGATGAACCGCGCCAGCGCCCATTGCTGCACGCTCGGGCTGTGCCAGTCGGTCAGGTGTTTGGCCACGCATGCCGCGCGTAGCACGCTCGCAGGCAGCACGGCGTAGCCCAGGCGCAACTCGGACAGCAAGGTCTTGGAAAAGGTGCCCACGTAGGCCACCAGCCCATGGCGGTCCAGGCGCTGCAAGGCATCGCTGCCCGGCCCCTGGTAGCGGAACTCGCAGTCGTAGTCGTCCTCGATGATCAATGCCCCCAATTCGGCGGCCCGCGCCAGCAGGGCGGTGCGCCGGCGTTCGCTCATCGGCATGCCGAGGGGGAACTGATGGGACGGTGTCACGTAGATCAGCCGCGTGCCGTCGGCGATCTGTTCGACGCACAGCCCTTCGTCATCCACCGGCACCGACTGCAGGTGCGCGCCCAGCGCCAGGAACAGCTGGCGCGCCGGTGGATAGCCGGGGTCTTCCATGGCCACTTGGCAGCCGGGTTCGATCAGCACCCGGGCGATCAGGTCCAGCGCTTGCTGGGCACCGTTGCACACCATCACGTCGGCCGCGCTGCAATGCACGCCACGGGCGAAGGCGATGTGGTGGGCGATGGCTTCGCGAAGTTCCGGCAGGCCTTGGGCGTCGAACTGGCGTTGGGTGTGACGCTGGCTGCGGCGCAGGGCGTACTGCAGGCAACTGCGCCACTGATCGAACGGGAACTGCGCCTTGCTCGATGCGCCACCGACGAAGTCGTAGCGCGATGGGGTCTGCAGAGCGGACTGGGAGAGCACCGTGGCCCGCTGCTGCCAGCGCGCCACGGACGCGGCGGCGGCCAGGGGAATGGCCTGGGCCTGGATGGCTTGCAAGGGGCGTTGCGGTGTCACGAAGGTGCCGCGACCGACCACGCCGCTGAGCAGGTTGTCGTAGGTCAGGCGCGAGTAGGCTTCGGCGACGGTCTTGCGGGACACGCCCAGTTGTTCGGCGAGCAGGCGAGTGGGGGGCAGTTGGGTGCCGGCGGCCAGGTGACCGCTGTCGATGCTGGCACGCAGTTGCTGATAGAGCTGGTCGGCCAGGCCTTTGCGGCCTTGCAAGCGGATGTGCAGTTCCATGGGGTTGTCCGGGGGGTGAGAGGGCAAGCTTCGGGGTTTGTGGGGCTGGCTGCAAGGGCGCGGGCTGCAGGGCAGCCCTTCGCGGGTAAAGCCGCTCCAGCAGAGGGCAGCGCCAACCTTGTGGGCGCTACCCGCGAAGTGGCGGTCGGCTAGGTGTCTGTCAGGGCAGCGTCGACGATCTCGATCCAATGGCGCACCGGTGTGCGTCCGGCGCTGTCCAGGTGCGCCTGGCAACCGATGTTGGCGGTGGCGATGAGCTGAGGGTTGCCGCTTTCCAGCGCCGTGAGGCGATCGTCCCGCAGGCGGCGCGACAGCGCAGGTTGGGTCAGCGAGTAGGTGCCGGCCGAGCCGCAGCACAGGTGGCTGTCCGGCACGGGAGTAAGGGTAAAGCCCAGGCGTGACAGCAACTGCTCCACCGCACCGCCGAGCTTCAGGGCGTGCTGCAGGGTGCAGGGGCAGTGGAAGGCCAGACGCTGCTCGGCACACAGGCCTAGTCGCTCGACGGGCTCGGCCTGCAGCACCTCTACCAGGTCTCGGGCCAGGGCGCTGACCCGGGCGGCCTTGGCGGCGTAGCGCGGATCGTTTGCCAGCAAGTGTCCGTAGTCGCGCACGAAGGCACCGCAACCACTGGCGGTCTGCACGATGGCTTGGGCGCCGGCCTCGATGGCAGGCCACCAGGCATCGATATTGCGCCGCGCCCTGGCCAGGCCGTGCTCCTGGGCGTTGAGGTGGTAGTCGACCGCGCCACAACAGCCTGCTGCGGCCACCGGTTCCACACTGATCCCCAGGCGGTCCAGCACGCGTGCGGCCGCGGCATTGGTGTTGGGCGACAGGGCCGGCTGCACGCACCCTTCGAGCAGCAACACGCGACGGGCATGGTGGGGGGCCGGGCGTTGGCCGGGAGCTGCGATCCGTGCGGGCAGCTTGGCTTTGAGCACGCCGGGCAACAGCGGGCGCAGGGCCTGGCCTGTACGGGTCAGGGCCTTGAACAGCACAGGATGCGGCACCACGGCGCGCAAGCCCTGGCGCAACAGGCGCTCACCCAGCGGGCGCGGGACCTGTCGTTCGACCACGGGGCGGCCGATGTCCAGCAGGTCGTGGTAGTTGACACCCGATGGACAGGTGGTCTCGCAATTGCGGCAGCTCAGGCAGCGGTCCAGGTGCAACTGGGTGCTGGCGCTGGCCGGCGCGCCCTCGAGCACCTGCTTGATCAGGTAGATGCGTCCGCGCGGGCCATCGAGTTCATCACCGAGCAGTTGATAGGTGGGGCAGGTGGCGGTGCAAAAGCCGCAATGCACGCAACTGCGCAAAATGTGTTCGGCCTCTTCGCCGCGTGGCAGGGCCTTGGCGGCCTCGCTCAGGTTGGTTTGCATGGCAGCCTCACAGGTCTGGGTACAGGCGACCAGGGTTGAAGATGCCCTGGGGATCGAGTTGTTGCTTGAGCGTGCGGTGGTAACGCATCAGTGCGGCAGGCAGCGGCGGCATGCTGTCATCGCCCGGCGTGTACGCCGTGGCATGGCCGCCGACCTGGGCCAGTTGCGCACGTAGCTGCGCCGGCGTGGCCGAAGACTTCAACCAGCGCTGGGCACCGCCCCAGTCGATCAATTGCCTGCCGGGCAACGCGAGTGGGCCCGTGGCGGTCGGTACCGAGAGTCGCCACAGCGGCGCCGGGTCGTCGAAAAAGGCCAGGCGCTGTTCGCGCAAGTCCTCCCAGAAGCGGCTTTCGAGCGCCTCACCCCCCAGCCGCTGGCGGGCCGACAACACCGAACCTTCTCCGCCTTCCAGGCGCAGGTAGAGCGCTTGGCCGTCGTGGCAGGCGGCGCTGATCGGCAGCGGTTGCTGACCCCATTCGGCCAGTGCGTCCAATGCTTGGTGAGTGTTCATCTCCAGGCGAAGGCTCGCGCATTGACGGGGTCGTGGCAGCACTTTCAGCGACACCTCGGTGAGCAGGCCCAGGCAGCCGAAACTGGCGACCATCAGTCGTGAGACATCGTAACCGGCGACGTTCTTCATCACCTCGCCGCCAAAACGCAGCAGCTTGCCGTGGCCGGTGATCACACGCGTGCCGAGCACGTAGTCGCGCACCGCCCCGGCCCAGGGCCGGCGTGGCCCGGACAACCCTGCGGCGACCATGCCCCCGAGGCTGGCATCCGGGCCCAGGTGGGGCGGCTCGCAGGGCAGCATCTGGCCGGCTTCGTGCAGTACTGCTTCGATCTCGCGCAGGGGCGTGCCGGCGCGGGCGGTGAGCACCAGTTCGGTCGGATCGTAGCGCACGATGCCTCGGTGGCTTCGGGTATCGAGGATTTCGCCAGTCACAGGGCAGCCCAGCATGGCCTTGCTGTTGCTGCCCTGGATGCGCAGAGGGGTGTCCATGGCCAGGGCTTGGTTGACTTGCTCGAGCAGGTCCTGGCTCATGTCGCGGTCCGCATTCATCAGAAACGCTCCAGGTCAGGGAAGGGCAGTTGGCCCTGGTGTACGTGCAGGGCGCCGAACTCGGCGCAGCGGTGCAGGGTGGGGATGTTCTTGCCGGGGTTGAGCAGGCCTTTGGGATCGAACGCGGCCTTGACCGCATGGAACAGGGTGATTTCGTCGGCGTTGAACTGGGCGCACATCTGGTTGATCTTTTCACGCCCGACGCCATGCTCGCCGGTGATGCTGCCACCGACCGCCACGCACAGCTCCAGGATCTTGCCGCCGATGGCTTCGGCGCGCTCCAGTTCGCCGGGCAGGTTGGCGTCGAACAGGATCAGCGGGTGCATGTTGCCATCGCCGGCGTGGAACACGTTGGCCACCCGCAGCCCGTATTCCCGGGACAGCTCGGCGATGCCCCTGAGTACCCCAGGCAGTTCACGGCGGGGTATGGTGCCGTCCATGCAGTAGTAGTCCGGCGAAATGCGCCCCACCGCGGGAAAGGCGTTCTTGCGCCCAGCCCAGAAACGCACGCGTTCGGCCTCGTCGCAGGCCAGGCGTACCTCGCTGGCACCGGCCTGGCGCAGCAAGGCGGCGACGCGCTCGCAGTCGTCCTGCACGTCCGATTCCACACCGTCCAGCTCGCACAGCAGGATCGCCGCCGCCTCCACCGGGTAACCGGCGTGGATGAAGTCTTCGGCGGCGCGGATGGCCAGGTTGTCCATCATCTCCAGGCCGCCTGGGATAATGCCGGCGGCGATGATATCGGCGACCGCGCCGCCGGCCTTCTCGACGCTGTCGAAGCTGGCCAGCAGCACCCGCGCGACCTGGGGCTTGGGCAGGAGCTTGACGGTGACTTCGGTGACGATGCCAAGCATGCCTTCGGAGCCGGTGAACAGCGCCAGCAGGTCGAAGCCGGGGCAATCCAGGGCATCGCTGCCCAGGGTCAGGTGTTCGCCTTCGACAGTGAGGATGTCCACCTTGAGTAGGTTGTGCACGGTCAGGCCGTATTTGAGGCAATGCACGCCGCCGGCGTTTTCGGCGACGTTGCCGCCGATGGAGCAGGCGATCTGCGAGGAAGGGTCCGGCGCGTAATATAGGCCGTAAGGCGCTGCTGCCTGGGAGATCGCCAGGTTGCGCACGCCAGGCTGGACCCTGGCATAGCGCCCTTGTGGGTTGACCTCCAGGATGCGGTTGAAGCGCGCCATCACCAGCAGGATGCCCTGGGCCAGGGGCAGGGCGCCGCCGGAAAGGCCCGTGCCCGCGCCGCGCGCCACCACCGGTACGCCGCGTTGATGGCACAGGCGTAGCAGTGCCTGGACCTGGTCGAGGCGCTCGGGCAATGCCACCAGCAATGGCACGGTGCGGTAGGCCGAGAGGCCATCGCATTCGTAGGGTTTGAGGTCTTCGGCGTGGTGAAGGATCTGAAGATCCGGCAGGGCGTCGTGCAGGGCTGCCAACAAGGCCGCCTTGTCCACGGTGGGCAGGGGGCCGTCCAGGTGTTCGTCGTAGAGAATACTCATGGCTCGGCTTCACGCCTCCCGTGGGAAGGCGGTTGAGCCGTGGGATGACAGCGGCATGGGCTTGGGTCTCTTGTTCTTGTCGTCAAGAGACCAGCCTAGACCACTGTGACTGTTACAGGTCGAGCACCAGGCGCGCGCTGCGGGCACGCGAGACGCAGAGCATCATGGTTTGCTGCGAGGCTTTTTCCTCGTCGCTCAGGTACTGGTCGAAATGCTCGGCTTCGCCCTCGAGGATCGCGGTTTCGCAGGTGCCGCACACGCCTTCGCGGCACAGGCACTCGACCTTGGCAGCCTTGGACTTCTCGATGGCCTGGAGGATGGTCATGCCTTCCTCGACCTGCAGCTCGGTCCCGGACTTGGCCAGCACCACGGTGAATGCAGCGCCGGCGGCGGGCGCTGCGGCGGCGAACTGCTCCCAGTGCACGCGCGAGGCATCGATGCCCGCAGCGGCGGCCGTGGCGATGACGGCGTCGATCAGCGGCTTGGGACCGCAGACATAGAGGTGCGCGTCGTCGGCCAAGCCCGCGCACAGGCCGGCCAGGTCCAGCTTGCGGTCCAGGCTGTCGATGTAGAAGCGGGTGTTTTGCGCATGCGGGCCGCTTTCCAGGTCACCCTGGAAGGCGCCGTGCTCCGGGGCGCGGAAGGCGTAGTGCAGCTCGTAGGGGGTATCGCTGCCTTCGAGTTCATGCAACTGGGCCAGGAACGGGGTAATGCCGATGCCCCCTGCGATCAGCACGTGGCGGCCGGCCGTGGGGTCCAGGGCGAACAGGTTGTTGGGGGTGGAGATGGTCAGCTCGGTGCCCACCTGGACGTGATTGTGCATGAACGCCGAGCCGCCCTTGGACTGCTCTTCCAGGCGCACACCAATCTGGTAGCTGGACAGGTCACGCGGGTCGCTCATCAGCGAGTAGGCATTGCTGAACTGGCTGCCACAGGCCGACTGCATCTGCACGATGACGTGACTGCCGCCGCTGAAGGCGGGCAGGCTGGCACCGTCTTCGCGGGCCAGGGTGAAGCGCTTGATCAGCGGCGTGGCCTGTTCCACGTCGGTGACACGCACCTTGAACATTTCGTATTGCTTGGCCATGGTTCACCTCGACTTGCTCATCACGCGGCAGGCCCTGCCGCGTGACACAGATACTGGCTCGCTCAGACGGCGAGGCACAGGTACTTGATTTCCAGATAATCCTCGATGCCGTACTTGGAGCCTTCGCGGCCCAGGCCCGATTGCTTGATGCCACCAAATGGCGCGACCTCGTTGGAGATCAGCCCGGTATTGATGCCGACCATGCCGTACTCCAGGCGCTCGGCCACGCGGAACACGCGGGCCAGGTCACGGCTGTAGAAGTACGCCGCCAGGCCATACTGGGTGGCGTTGGCCAGTTCGATCGCTTGCTCGTCGGTGGTGAAGCGCACCAGCGCGGCCACCGGGCCGAAGATCTCTTCCTGCAGCAGCTCCATGCCCGGGGCGATGTCAGTGAGCACGGTCGGCTCGAAGAACTGCCCGCCCAGGGCGTGGGCCTTGCCGCCCAGCAGTACGCTGGCGCCTTTGCCGGTGGCGTCGTCGATGAGGCTGCGTACCTTGGCCACGGCCTTGTCGCTGATCAGTGGGCCAATCTGCGTGCCTTCGGTGTCGCCAGGGCCGACCGCCAGGGCGCGCACGCGCTCGACGAAGCGCTGGGCGAAGCGCTCATAGACGCTGTCGTGCACATAGAAGCGGTTGACGCACACGCAGGTTTGCCCGGCGTTGCGGTACTTGGCGATCAGTGCGCCTTCGACGGCCGCCTCGATGTCGGCGTCATCGAAGACGATGAACGGGGCGTTGCCACCGAGTTCCAGGCTGACCTTCTTGATGGTTTCGGCGCACTGGCCCATGAGCAGGCGACCCACCGGGGTGGAGCCGGTGAAGCTGAGCTTGCGCACGCTCGGGTGGCCGGTGAACTGGGCGCCGATGGCCGGGGCATCCCCAGTGACCACGCTGAACACCCCGGCAGGGATGCCAGCGCGCTCGGCCAGTTCCACCAGCGCCAGGGCGCTGAACGGGGTTTCGTTGGCCGGCTTGACCACGATGGTGCAGCCGGCGGCCAGCGCCGGGGCGACCTTGCGGGTGATCATCGCCGCCGGGAAGTTCCATGGGGTGATCGCGGTGCACACGCCGATGCCTTGCTTGATCACCAGCAGGCGTTTGTCATTGGCCGGGCTCGGGATCACATCGCCGTAGACGCGCTTGCCTTCCTCGGCGAACCACTCGACGAAGGAGGCGGCGTAGCGGATCTCGCCCAGGGCTTCGTGCAGGGGTTTGCCCTGTTCGCGGGTCATCAGTCGGGCCAGGTCCTGCTCATGTTCGAGCAGCAGTTCGAACCAACGGCGCAAAATGCTCGCCCGCTCTTTGGCGGTACGGCCGCGCCAGTCGGCCAGGGCCGCTTCGGCGGCTTCGATGGCGCGCACGGCTTCGGCGCTGCCCATCAGTGGCACATGGCCGAGCAGCTCGCCGCTGGCCGGATCATTGACCGCCAGGGTCTGGCCGCTGTCGGCGTCGCACCAGCGCCCGTCGATGTAGGCTTGCTGGCGCAGCAGTGTGGTGTCTTGAAGTTTCACGCAAGGCTCTCCGAAGGCCGCCGACCCGCAAGCCGGCGGCCGGGCGCATCAGTCCAGGTGGGCGACGGCGATCAGGTTGTGGAAATGGGCGATGCCATGCTCGCTCACGCCGCTGCGCTGCTGGTCGACCATGATCCGGCCCTGGCCACGGTAGCCACGGGATTTCAGGCCTTTCTGCACGCTTTCGACCAGGCGCAGGTCTTCTGGGCGGAAGACTTCGCGGTACCAGTCGATCAGCTTGAGCTGCTCTTCGGTCAGGTCCTTGTTCAGGAAGTAGATGTCGTAGTGCTGCAGGGTGGTTTCGGCATCGACCGGGAACTCATAGATCACGGTCATGAAGTTGGCGCCTGGCGGCACGTTGAACATGGTGCACGGCCAGGCCCAGAAACCGGCGAAGGAGGGGTCCTTGACGGATTCATCGAACTTGAACGACTGCTCGGAGGGCTTGGCCAGGCCGTACTGCAGGGTCCAGTTGCCGTGCAGGCTGTGGTTGTACTGGCCGACGTCCACGGAGTCGGAGAAACCTGGGTGGGCCGGGGCGCAGTGGTAGCACTCCAGGTAGTTGTCGACGATCGACTTCCAGTTGGCCGGGGTGTCGCTGACAAAACGCGCGGCCAGGTGCAGGTCGTCGATCACGGCGCAGGCTTCGCGCATGCGCTTTTGCAGACCCGGCAACTGGTCTTCGACGCTGCCGGCCTCCATGTCCATGTTGATGAAGATGAAGCCTGCGTACTCTTCGACGCGTAGCTGCACCAGGGTGGAGTTTTCCTTGTCGAAGTTGACCACGTTCTCGCAGTTGCGGGCGTGGGCCAGCTCGCCGTCGAGCTTGAAGGTCCAGGCGTGATACGGGCAGGTAATGACGTTCTTGGCCTTGCCGCTGCCTTCGAGCAGTTGGTGGCCACGGTGCGGGCAGACGTTGTAGAAGGCACGCAGCACATCGTCGCGGCCACGCACGACGATGATGCTCTCGCCGATCACCTGGCGGGTGATGTAGGCGTTCTTTTCAGCGACTTCGCTGCGATGACCGACGCAGATCCAGCTTTTGGCGAAGATCGCTTCTTTCTCATGCTCGAACACGGCGGCCTGGGTGTAGAAGTTGGCCGGAAGGGTGAAGGCCTCTTCAGGGTTGGCGCAGAAATCGGCTGGCAGTCGTTTGAAATCGTTCATGGCTCTTTCTCGGTTTTTACTTATTGGTTAACGCGTATCTATTGGTTAACAAGTCGGGCAAAAAAATTTGGCCGGACGCTTTAGGGCTGCTATGCAGCCCATCGCAGGCTTCGCCAGCGCCTACAGGAGACTGGCGATGCCCTGGGTCATGCGATCAATGCAGGGCAGCGGCGCTGCGCGGTGCCTGGTGCTCCGGCTCTTCGCCGGCCAGGCGCGCGGCCTCTTCTTCGATACGGTAGGCCGGAACCTGGCCGTAGTCGGCGGCGAGCCATTTGAAGAAGCCGTAGATCTTCACCAGCAGGATCACCATGAAGGGGATCGCGGTGAGGACCACAGCGGTCTTCATGGTCGACAGCGAGGCCTTGGCGAACAGCATGGCCAGCGGCACCAGGGTCAGCACGATGCACCAGAACAGACGCAGGGTCGGGGTCGGGTCCTCGCCTTCGCGCAGGTTGCGGGTGCTGGTGGCGGCCACGGCGTAGGCCGCTGCATCCATGTGCGAGGCGCAGAACACCGCCATGATGAACAGGTACACCGCCAGGAACAGGGTGCCCCATGGCAGGGCCAGCAACAGGTCGGTCACTGCGGCTTCGCCACCGACGCTGCTCAGCAGCTTTGGCACGTCGATCTGGCCGTTGATGAACTGGTGCATGCTGTAGCTTTCCAGGGCGCCGAAGAAGAACCAGCAACCGAAGCTGCCGCCCAGCAGCAGGGCGAACACCACTTCCTTGATCTGACGGCCGCGCGAGACACGGGCGACGAACATGGCAACGCCTGGGGCGTAGGACACCCACCACAACCAATAGAACACGGTCCAGTTGCGGGTGAAGGCGCCGTCACCGGCAGGGTCGGTGAACAGGCTCATGTGCACGTAGTGCTGGATCATCAGGCCGATGGCGTTGGCAGTGTTGTTGACGGTGAACTGGGTCGGACCGACCAGCAGCACGACCACGGCGAACAACAGGGCGCCGATGCACACCATCTTCGACAGGCGCTGCAGGCCACCGTCGATGCCGATGTAGGAGCTGAGCGAGAACAGCAGCGCTACCGCACCGATCACCATCAATTGCACGGTGAAGGTGTTGGGAGTGCCGGCTAGGTCCGACAGGCCGCGGGTCAGGGTCGAGGCGGTCAAGGCCAGGGAAACGGTCAGCGCGCCCATCATGGTCAGCAGGAAGATCAGGTCGACGGTGCGTCCCACAGGGCCGGTGGCCTTGAAGCCGGTCACCGCTTCGATGATCGAGGCCAGGTTCAAGCCGCTCTTCTTGCGCACGTGGAAGTGGTAGGCCATGGCCAGCGAGGCCAGGGCGTAGATCGACCAGGCGCTGATACCCCAGTGGAAGAACGAGTAGCTGACGCTGTACTCCAGAGCTTGGGCCGACATCGGGGCGATGTTAAGACCGGGGGTCTGGTAGTAGTAGGCCCATTCCATCACGCCCCAGTACAGGGTCGAGGAACCCATGCCGGCGCAGATGAACATGAAGACCCAGGTCGCCGTGGAATATTCCGGTTTGCCAGCGCCCAGGCGGATGTTGCCGTACTTGCTGAAGGCAAGGTACAGAACGGCCAGGGAACTGCCGAACACCAGCACCTGGACGCTGGTGCCGAAGGTACGGGTGGACAGTTCGAACAGGTGGTTGGCCATGCTTTCCGCTTGGGCGGGGTAGGCAGCAAGGCCGATGACAGTGAGCAGTACAGCGATCAGGCTCACGGTAATCAGGAACACATCAATCTTTTTATTGTTGTGGGACATCAATTGTCTCCTGGAGCGTTTGGAATGCTAAGCGCTTGGGAAGTCCATGTCAGATAGAGCTTTTTTCCTCGACTGTTAACCTAAAGTTTACGCATATCTTTTGGTTAACGAAGTGTGCATTGAAATGGGGCAAAACTGCAATAGGATCGTCAGACAATCTGATGGTTGGTGGCGTCTATTTCGCGGGTAAACCCGCTCCTCCAGGGTCGCGGGGCCTGGCGAGCGGGTTTATTTGCTAATGGACGCCGCCGAATCAGGCCCCCAGCAGTTCTGCGATGGCCTTGCCGACTTCCTGGGTCGAGCGGTTCCCGCCCATGTCGCGGGTGGTATCGCCGTTGGCGATGACCGTCTCGATGGCCTTGAGGATGTCGTCGTGAGCGGCCTGGTAGCGGGCGTCTTCACTGTCCTTGCCGAGGAATTCGAGCATCAGCGCGCCGGACCAGATCATGGCGATCGGGTTGGCGATGTTCTTGCCGTAGATGTCCGGCGCCGAGCCGTGTACCGGTTCGAACAGCGATGGGAACTTGCGCTCCGGGTTGAGGTTGGCCGACGGTGCGATACCGATGGTGCCCGCGCAGGCCGGGCCCAGATCCGAGAGGATGTCGCCGAACAGGTTGGACGCCACCACCACGTCGAAGCGTTCCGGCTGCAGCACGAAGCGGGCGCAGAGGATGTCGATGTGCTGTTTGTCCCAGCTGATCTCTGGGTAGTTGGCTGCCATGGCGGCGGTGCGCTCGTCCCAGTAAGGCATGCTCACGGCCATGCCGTTGGACTTGGTCGCGGAGGTGACGTGCTTGCGCTCGCGGGTCTGGGCCACGTCGAACGCGTACTTGAGGATGCGGTCCACACCACGGCGGGTGAACACCGACTCCTGCAGGACGAACTCGTTCTCGGTGTTCTCGAACATGCGACCGCCCAGGGAGGAGTACTCGCCTTCGGTGTTTTCGCGAATCACCACGAAGTCGATGTCACCCGGTTGCTTGTTGGCCAGCGGGCAGGGCACGCCAGGGAACAGGCGAACCGGACGGATGTTCACGTACTGGTCGAAGTCGCGGCGGAACTTGAGCAGCGAGCCCCACAGGGAAATGTGGTCCGGGACTTTGTCTGGCCAGCCGACCGCACCGAAGTACAGGGCGTCGAAGCCCTTGAGCTGTTCGAACCAGTCGTCGGGCATCATCTTGCCGTGAGCCAGATAGTAGTCACAGCTGGCCCACTCGAAGAATTCGATCTCAAGGTTCAGGCCATGTTTGCGCGCGGCGGCTTCGACCACGCGGATGCCTTCGGGGAGGACTTCGTTGCCGATGCCGTCACCGGGGATGGCGGCGATTTTGAAGGTCTTGCTCATGGGGGCGCACTCGCTGTTCTGGGTAACGGATGCTGGCCATGCTATAAGGACGCTAACCGGAGATAATCTGGTGAATCATCAATTCTTGGTGCACGAATCGTGAATAATCTGCCTAACCTTGACGACCTGGATATCTTCCTGCAGGTGGCGCGCCGCGCCAGCTTCGCCGCCGTGGCCGACGAGCGCGGCATGTCGGCTGCCTTTGTCAGCAAGCGTATTCGTCTGCTTGAGGAGAATCTCGGTGTGCGCCTGCTGCACCGCACCACCCGGCGGGTGACGGTGAGCGAGGAGGGCGAGCGGGTGTACCAGTGGGCGCTGCAGATCTTCGAATCCCTGCAACGCATGGACGATGACCTCAACGCTGGCCAGCGCGAACCGGCCGGGCAGTTGCGTATCGCCAGCAGCCTGGGGCTGGGCCGACGCTTCGTGGCGCCTGCGCTGTCGGAGCTGGCGGCGCGCTACCCGAAGCTGGATATCCGCCTGGATGTGCATGACCGCCTGATCGACCTGATTGCCGAGGGGGTGGACCTGGACATTCGCGTGGGCAACGTCATTGCGCCGAACCTGATCGCCAAGCTCCTGGCGCGCAACCGTCGGGTGCTGTGCGCGGCACCTGGCTACCTGGCGCGCAGGGGCACGCCCAAAAGCCTGGCGGATCTGGCCAGCCATGACTGCCTGGTGATCAAGGAGCGTGACCACCCGTTTGGTGTATGGCACCTGGAGGGACCAGGCGGCGAGCAAAGCGTGCGGGTGACCGGCCCGTTGTCCAGCAACCATGGCGAGGTGGCGCACCAATGGTGCCTGGATGGGCGGGGCATCCTGTTGCGCTCATGGTGGGATGTGCACGACAACCTTGCCGACGGGCGACTGGTTCAGGTGCTGGAGGACTACCAGCAGGCGGCGGACATCTGGGCGGTGTACACCACGCCCCTGGCCGGGTCGGCCAAGGTGCGGGTGGCGGTGGAGTTCTTCCGGCAGTACTTCGCCGAGCGATATCAGCTGCCTGTGTGAGCCTTGATGTTCAGCGTTGTTGCGTTCGCGGGTAAACCCGCTCCCACAGGGACAGCGGTGTCATTGAGAGCACCGCAGAGCCTGTGGGAGCGGGCTTAGCCATGAAAGGGCCAGTACGCTCTGCGCCTAACCCTGCTCAATGCGCTCCGGCAGCTTTGCTCAGGTCACTCTCGGCCCATTCGGTGTAGATGCAGGCATCAGCCACTGCCCAGCGGACCTTCACGGTATCTCCGGGCTGCATCGGCATGCCGGCTGCCGACAGCGCCTTGACGGTCATTTCGGTGCCGCCGACAGTCACCACATGGCAGGTCTGGCTCTCGCCGAGGAACAACACTTCCCCTACCTTGGCGGTCACTTCGTTCCAGCCGGCGGGCAATGGCTCGCGGGCTGCCTGCTCGGCGCTCAAGGCCAGGGCTTTTTCCGGGCGCACCATGATCAGCGCATCCTGCCCGGCATTAAGGCCCGTGGTCAGGCGGATCGCCAAGGACTGCCCTTCGAACGCGGCCGCGCCATGGCTGCTGGCCTTGACCCGCAGGAAGTTGGAATTGCCCAAAAACGATGCTACGAAGGCATTCGGCGGGTTCTGGTACAGGTCATAACCCGTGCCCAGGCCGACGATCTTGCCGTGGCTGAAGATCGCGATGCGCTGGGACAGGCGCATGGCTTCTTCCTGGTCGTGGGTCACGTAGACGATGGTGATCCCCAGGCGGCGGTGCAACTGGCGCAGTTCGTCCTGCAGGTCTTCGCGCAGCTTCTTGTCCAGCGCGCCAAGGGGCTCGTCCATCAGCAGGATGCGCGGCTCGTACACCAGCGCCCGGGCAATGGCCACGCGTTGCTGCTGACCACCGGAGAGCTGGGCGGGGCGGCGGTGGGCGAACTTTTCCAGCTGCACCAGCTTGAGCATGGCGTCGACCCGCTTGGCGGTCTCGGCGGCGCTCTGCTTGCGGATCGCCAGGGGGAAGGCGATGTTGTCGCGCACCGACAGGTGCGGGAACAGCGAGTAGCGCTGGAACACCATGCCGATGTCACGCTTGTGCGGCGGCACTTTCACCAGCGATTGGCCGTCCACCAGGATTTCGCCACTGCTGGGGGTCTCGAAGCCTGCCAGCATGGACAGGGTGGTGGACTTGCCCGAGCCGCTGGAGCCGAGGAAGGTCAGGAACTCGCCGTCCTGGATCTCCAGGTTGATGTTGTCCACCGCGGCGAAGTCGCCGTAGTGCTTGTTCAGGTTGCGCAGGCTGACCAGGGTCTTGGCGGGCGCGGCATCTTTCATCACTGCACTCATTGTTGTTGTCTCCGGGCGCTCAGGCGCTGACTTCGTTGCGCCGGCGCAGGGCGGCGGCGATCACCATGACCAGGACCGACAGGCCGATCAGCAGCGTCGAGGCGACGGCGATCACTGGGGTCAGGTCCTGGCGCAGGGTGGTCCACATCTTCACGGGCAGGGTCTGCAGGGTTGGGCTGGCCATCATCACGCTGAGCACCACCTCGTCCCAAGAGACCAAAAAGGCGAACAGGCCACCGGCGATCATCCCTGGACGGATCGCCGGGAAGGTCACCTTGAAGATCGCCTGCAAGCGCGAGGCGCCGCAGATCACCGCGGCGTCCTCGATCGACTGGTCGAACAGCTTGAGCGAGTTGATGATCGAGATGATGGTGAAGGGCAGCGCGACGATGACGTGGCTGACCACGAAGGAGAACAGCGTGCCGGTGTAGCCGAGCTTGAGGAACAGCGCGTACACCGCCACGGCGATGATCACCAGCGGCACGATCATCGGCAGGGTGAACAGGCCATACAGCAGCTCGCGGCCTGGGAAGCGTCCGCGTACCAGGGCAAAGGCCGTGGGCAGGCCCAGCAGTACGGCGCAGATCGTGGTGAGCACGGCCACCTTGAGGCTGGCCAGGGCAGCGTCCATCCACTCGGGGTTGGAGAAGAACTGGCCGTACCACTTCAAGGTCCAGCCGGGTGGGGGGAACACCAGCCACTGGGACGAGCCGAACGACAGCAGCACGATGAACAGGATCGGCAGCAGCAGGAAGGCCGCGATCACCCCGGTGGTCAGGTACAGGCCCGTGCGCAGCGGCCGGCCCATGGCATTGGGAGTCAGGAGCATGGCGGTTTACCTCGCGTTGCCGACCGGGGATTCCGGCTGCAGCTTCAGGTAGAAGTAGAAGAGCACCAGGGTGATCAGTACCAGCAACGCGGCGGCGGCGCTGGCCAGGCCCCAGTTGAGGAACGATTGCACCTGCTGGACGATGAATTCGGGCAGCATCATGTTCTGTGCGCCGCCGAGCAGGGCGGGGGTCACGTAGTAACCGAGCGACATGACGAACACCATCAGCGCGCCGGAGAACAGCCCCGAGCGGCACAGTGGGATGAACACCTTCCAGAAGTTGGTCCAAGGGCTCGCGCCGCAGATCGAGCCGGCCTGCAGGACCATCGGGTCGATGGCCTGCATGGTCGCCTGCAGCGGCAGCACGATGAACGGAGTCATGATGTAGCTCATGCCGATCACCACGCCTGTGAGGTTGTGCACCATCTCCAGCGGCGCATCGATGATGCCCAGCGCCATCAACACCTTGTTGATCACCCCCGAGGCCTGCAGCAGCACCAGCCAGGAGTAGGTGCGGGCCAGCAGGCTGGTCCACATCGACAACAGTACGATGTTCAGCAGCCAGCGGCCCCAGCCGCGCGGCACCAGGGTGATCGCCCAAGCCAGCGGGAAGCCCAGCAGCACGCTGATCAGGGTCACCAAGCCCGCCACAGAGAAGGTGTTGAATAGCACCCGCGCATAAGCCGAATTGGCGAACAACTGCTCATAGTTGCCTAGCCCCGGTACGGGCTCCAACACCCCGCGCAGCAACAGGCCAATCAGCGGCGCGAAGAAGAACAGGCCCAGGAAAAGCAGCGCCGGCAGCAGATTGCGGCTGCCCCGCCAGCGCTGGCTCAGGGGAGGGCGGCGCACGGCCGCTCCCGGGGCGCCGGTGCCGCTAGGGGCACCTTGGGCGTTGTGCAAGGCGTTGATGGCGACTTTCATTTGACCAGCCACTCATTCCAGCGGGCCGCGATGGCCTGGCCGTTCTTCGCCCAGTAGGCGAAGTCCAGGGTCACCTGGTCCTGGGCATAGGCAGTCGGCAGGTTCGGTGCCAGCTCCGGCTTGAGCTGGGCGATGCTGTCGAGGTTGACCGGGGCGTAGGCGGTGAGATTGGCAAAGTCCGCTTGCCCCTTGGCGCTGCTGGCGTTGGCCAAGAACTTCATGGCCGCGTCCTTGTTCTTGGCGCCCTTGGGAATGACCAGGAAATCGGCCATGACCAGGTTCTGCTTCCAGCTCACGCCCACCGGCGCACCGTCCTGCTGCAAGGCGTAGACCCGACCGTTCCAGAACTGCCCGAGCGAGGCTTCACCGGAGGCAAGCAGTTGCTGGGACTGGGCGCCGCCGCCCCACCAGACGATGTCTTTCTTGATGGTGTCGAGCTTCTTGAAGGCGCGGTCCAGGTCCAGGGGGTAGAGTTTGTCCGCCGGTACGCCGTCGGCCAGCAGGGCCAGCTCCAAGACACCGGGGCTCGGCCATTTGTACAGGGCGCGCTTGCCGGGGTAGGTCTTGGTGTCGAACAGGGCCGACCAGTCCACCGGCTTGTTGGCGCCGAGCTTGCCTTCGTTGTAGCCGAGCACGAAGGAGAAGAAGAACGAGCCGACGCCATGGTCGGAAACGAATCGCGGGTCGATGCGGTCGCGCTGGATCGTGGTGAAGTCCAAAGGCTCAAGCAAGCCTTCGCTGGCGGCGCGCAGGGCGAAATCGGCTTCGACATCGACCACGTCCCACTGCACGTTGCCGCTCTCGACCATGGCCTTGAGCTTACCGTAGTCGGTGGGGCCGTCCTGCACGACCTTGATCTTGCTGCTTTCGCTGAAGGGTTCGGCCCATGCCTGTTTCTGGGCGTCCTGGGTGGTGCCGCCCCAGCTGACGAAGCTCATGCTGTCAGCAGCCAGGGTGGCTTGGCAGGCCAGGGAGAGCAGGCTGGCGGACAGCACTGCGGTGACTCGTTTGCTCAACAGCATGGTTAACGCCCTCATTGCTTTTGTTATTTGAGCGGGCTTCCTGTCGCCCGCCATGTATTCGGGGAGCAGCTTTCCAACGATGTCGCGTGGCCGTTGTTTGAAGTGTAGGTGCGGCCGGAAATCTAAGGTCTACGGAATATCATATTATGGTATTCCAAACTTTTCGCAAGAGGTCGAAGGCGACCGGCCATCACTAAAAACGCCGGCCCCACTCAGCGAAACGCCACGCCGTCCTCCAGGGGGACGGCGTGGCGTTCTCAAGCGGTGGGTTGTGGGTTTACCCGCGAAGCACACCGCAGAGCAGGACGGTGGCTGTCACGGGTGTCGGCTCAGTTGAACTCGGCGGGCTCGAAGGGAATGCTCTGCACCACCTCCAGCTCGTATCCGGCCAGGCCTGCGTATTTGAGCGGTGGCCCCAGGTGTCGCAGTTTGCCCACGCCCAAGTCCTGGAGAATCTGGGCGCCAGTGCCCACTTCGGAGTAGACCTTCGACTGGCCTCGTTGGAATGGCTTGATCGGCTGGGTCAGCTGCGGCACGCGTTCGAGCAGGGCCTGGGAGGACTCGTGGTTGGCCAGGATCACCACCACGCCCGTGCCTTCGGTGGCGACCTTTTGCAAGGCTGCCCACAAAGTCCAGTTGGCGGGCCCTGCGTATTCGGCGCCGACCAGGTCGCGTAAGGGGTCGATGACATGCACCCGTACCAGGGTCGGCTGTTCTCGACGGATATCACCCATCACCATGGCCATGTGCACGCCACCGTCGATGCGATCTTCGTAGGTCACCAGGCGGAAGGTACCGTGCACGGTGGGCAGTTCGCGCTCGCCGATGCGTTTGATGGTCTGCTCGTTGCTCAGCCGGTAGTGGATCAGGTCGGCGATGGTGCCGATCTTGATGCCGTGGCGTTCGGCGAACACTTCCAGGTCCGGGCGGCGCGCCATGGTGCCGTCGTCGTTGAGCACTTCGACGATCACCGAGGCGGGGGTGAATCCGGCCAGGCGCGCCAGGTCGCAGCCGGCTTCGGTGTGCCCGGCGCGGGTCAGCACGCCGCCTTCGCGGGCGCGCAAGGGGAAGATATGCCCTGGTTGGACGAGGTCCTCAGGACGTGCGTCGGGCGCCATGGCGGCGGCGACGGTACGGGCTCGGTCGGCGGCCGAGATGCCTGTGGTGACGCCGGTGGCGGCTTCGATAGAGACGGTGAACGCTGTGCTGAACACACTGCCGTTGGCCGGCACCATCTGCTCCAGGCCCAGACGTTGGCAGTGCTCGTCGGTCAGGGTCAGGCAGATCAGCCCGCGTGCCTCGCGGGCCATGAAGTTGATGGCCTGGGCGTCACAGCGCTCGGCGGCGATCAGCAGGTCGCCTTCGTTTTCACGGTCCTCGTCGTCCACCAGCAGGACCATCTTGCCCTGGCGGTAGTCCTCGAGGAGTTCTTCGATGCTGTTGAAAGCCATACTGCACACTCGCTGTGGTAGGGTGATCTTTATGGTATACCATCATACACAAATAACCGTTCACAGGAGAGCGATGGATGAAGGCCTACTGGATTGCCCACGTGAATGTCACCGATCCTGAGCAGTACCAGCACTACACCCAGCGCGCCCCCGCGGCCTTCGCCGCGTTCGGCGGGCGCCTGCTGGCCCGTGGCGGGCGCAGCGAGGCGATGGAAGGACGGCCCACGCCACAGCGTAGCGTGGTGATCGAGTTCGATTCATACGAACAGGCGGTGGCGTGCTACCGGTCCGAGGCATACCAGGAGGCTTGCCGGCATCGGCAGGGAGTGGCGACGGCCGAGGTGATCATCGTCGAGGGCATTGCGCCCTGAAACTACAAGGCGCAATGAGTGCAGGGCTCAGGGCGTCTTGAGATCGATTGCGAGGTCCTTGGCTGCCTTGGTGGCCAGTACACTCATGAGCTTGTTCATTTCATCCTGGCGACCGATGCCCGCTTCCGTGCCGCCCATCATCACATTGGGCACCGGGGCTCTGGCGGCGGCATCGGCCCAGGCCTTGTTGATCTGCACCAGCGCATCGAGCTTGTTCTGCAAGGCACCGTCAGCCTTCAGGGACGCCTCACGGGCGTAGGCTTCGGCGTCGGCGGTGATCTTGGTGGCCTCGGCATTGACCCGGGCCTTGTCGCGCAGCAGTTCGGCTGTCTGTTTGTCGATCTCGGCACGCCGCTTTTCTCGCTCGGCGTTGATCAGTGTGAGCTGTTTTTCCGTCTCGGCCTCGGTCGTGCGTTCGATCTGCTGGCGCAGGCTTTCCTGACGCTTGGCCTCGACATCCTTGGCTCCCCGGGCGGACACCAGCTCCTTTTCTTCCTCTTCCTTGAGGCGGTTCTGCCGGGCCACCGCCAGTTCCGCCAAGGCCTGTTGCACCCGGACCATCCGTTGCTGGTACTGAGGGTTGGGGTCGATGTGGGTGACCCGCGCATCGACGACTTCTACGCCATACAGGCGAAATTGCTGCTGCTTGCGTAGCTCCTGGCCGTGCTTGTCGAGTTTCTTCTCGATGATGAAGCGGGTGGCGGTGTTGTCGCCGAAGCTGCCTTGGTCGGTACCGGCCTGCAGGATGGCGGTCTGTGCCGGCAAGGCGTCGCGCTTGATACGCACTTCCTTGCGGCTGGTGAGGTACAGGCCATTGCGCAACTGGTTTTCGAATTCGGCGCCGAAGTGGCTGCGGTTACCCGCGTAGTAATCGTCTGCGCTCATCAACGAGGCTGTGGCCTGGAGGGTTTCCTTGACCGCGGGCAGCAAGGCGCGTTGCAGGAAGTTGTCTGGCGTTCGGTATTCCTGGGCGATCTTGAGGAAGGCCTCGCCCGATGGCAGGCGAAACTGCGTGCTGAACTCGGCCTTTGCATCGACGTTGCCCAGGAACACGATGGGCAGGTTTGGCAGGACGATCGAAGGCTGCCCGCTACGCCTGTCCTCCTGGATGTCCGCTTGCAGTGCGGACTGGACCCCGATGGTGCGGCGCCAGACCGTGCTGCGTCCGAACCACTTGGTGGCGTAGCCCACGTCCTCGACCACTTTCTCTTCGCCGAAGATCGTGCGCACATGGGTCATCTGACCCGCTTCGTTGTAGAAAAACACGCTATTGAACAGCACAGCCAGGCCGCCAAGGGCGAGTACCGGGAGGGTGACGGTGGTGACGAGCTTGCGGTTGATGCGAGGGGCGATGAACTTGACCAATGGAAGTTTTTGCATGGGGAACTCCTTGTCCGAGGAGCGGGCATGCTGGCGATCGGTTGCGTTGGTCACCATCAGGTGAATCAAGCGTCGCTGTAGGGGTTGTCGCAAATCAAGAAGAACAGAAGACCCGCCATGGCGGGTCTTCTGGGGTCAGGTGTCGTTGAGTGCTCAGACGCCAGCGGCGAGTTTGGCGCTCATTTGCCGGCGGCGGTAGGCGCTGTCCCGGGTCGCCAGCCACCAGTACAGTGGCGAGGTGACCAGCAGGCCCACCAGCCACGACAGGTCGGCGCCATCGATGTGGGCGGATACCGGGCCTACGTACAGCGGGGTGTTCATGAATGGGATCTGCACTGCGATACCCACCGCGTAGGCGATCAATGCCTGGGGGTTGTAGCGCCCGTAGATGCCCCCGTCGACCTTGAAGATCGACTGGATGTCATAGTCGCCTTTGTGAATGACGTAGAAATCGATCAGGTTGATCGCCGTCCAGGGCACCAACACCACCAACAGCACCAGGACCATGTCGACGAAGTGGCCGATGAAGTCCGCCGAGGCGAATACCGCCACCACGCAGCATGCCGCCAGCACGACCAGCGACAGTACCGCGCGGCTCTTGGCGGTGGGGATCCAGCGATAGGCGAAGGTCTGTACCAAGGTGATGATCGACAGTACCGCGCCATACAGGTTAAGGGCGTTGTGGCTGATCACGCTGAGCAGGAACAGCACCAGCATCAGTGGGCCGATGGCGCCGGTGGCGAGCTTGACGGCATCCATGGTGTCCATGCCCGCCGGGATCGCCAGTACCGCCACCGCACCGAACACGAACGACAGGCTCGAGCCCAAGGCCGAGCCCAGGTAGGTGGTCCAGAAGGTCGAGGACACCTTCACGTCGGCCGGTAGGTAGCGCGAGTAGTCCGACACATACGGGGCGAAGGCGATCTGCCACAGCGCTGCCAGCGACACGGTGGCCAGCCAGCCGGAGATGTTGAAGCTGCCGCGGGTCAGGAAGTCATCGCTTTGCACGTGGCTGAAGATGTAGCCAAAGCCCACCACGATGCCGATGCCCAGCACCCAGGTGCCGATGCGGTTTAGCACATGGATGAAGCGATAGCCGATGATGCCGATGATGCCCGAACCCAGCGCGCCGATGACGATGCCCACCGGGACCGGCACGGTATCGACCACGCCATGCAGCGACTTGCCGGCCAGCACGATGTTGGAGGCGAAGAAACCGATGTACATGACCCCGGCGATCACCACCACCAACAGTGCGCCGAGCGAGCCGAACTGGGCGCGGCTCTGGATCATCTGCGGGATGCCCATCTGTGGGCCCTGGGCCGAGTGCAGCGCCATCAACACGCCGCCGACCAAATGGCCGACCAGGATGGCGACGATGCCCCACACTAGGTTGAGGTGGAACAACTGCACGCCCAAGGCGCCGGTGACAATCGGCAGGGGGGCGATGTTGCCCCCGAACCAGAGGGTGAACAGATCCCTTACCTTTCCATGGCGGTCTTGCGGGGGCACGTATCCGATCGTGTGTTTTTCTATGAGAGGGGCCGATGTAGCTGCACGGGTCATGACGGACTCCAAGGCAGGGAGGGGCGCAGGAATGTGCCCGGGTGCGGGCCGGCAAAGGGCGACGCGTTCTTGTAAGCGCGATCATGAGGGGTGGGAGCGGATCGATAAATTAGTAAATATGTGCCTACAAACGTTAAAAAAACTAAGGCTGACAAACGGTTAGCAAACGGCCGATGCAAGGGCCGGGCAGGGGGTGTATCCTTCATTTGACGTTTGGGACTCATCAAATGAGGCTTTCCATGATCGAGACCACCAAAAAGCCCACGCCACGCCGCGCGCGTTACGCCACCATCGAAGGCGGACGCAAGGCCACGCCAGGCAGCGAAACCGCCGGGGTGTTCTGGGGCTATACACAGACTCATGACCAACGCACCGAAGCACAGCGCCTGGCGCAGATCCGCGACGGCTTGTCCGCCAAGTTCTACCTGGAAGTCAAGCGCTTGTTCGGCTTGCCCGAAAAACAAGTGGCCGAACTGTTCAATGCCTCGATCTCGACCCTTGAACGCCGTGTGCGGGACAACCAGCCACTCGATGCCGTGGCATCCGAGCGTCTGGACCGGATCGCCGAGATCACTCACCAGGCCGTGGCGGTGTTCGAGAGTGAGGAACAGGCTGTGGCCTGGATGTCCCGACCTAACGATGCCCTTGGCGTCATGACGCCGGTGATGCTGTGCCAGACCGAGATCGGTGCACGGCAAGTGCGTCGGGTGCTGGCGGCCCTGGAGTGGGGCGGCGTCGTCTGATGCTGGCCTGGCGTGTGGCCAAGGCCTCCCGGGCCGATGACCTGAGCGGCAAGGGAGCGGCCTTGGTTGGTGGCCGTTGGAACCAGGTCGATGTCCCTGCGCTGTACATGGGGCTATCACCGGCGATCTGCACCTTGGAGACGTTCGTGCATGCCGCCGGGCGTCCGCAGTTTCCCTTGAAGATCACCTGCTTCGAACTGCCTGACGACCCCGCCCTATACCTGGCGCCCGGGCCGCAGGACCTGCCGCCCGGCTGGGATGCGCTGCCCGCCGACAGCCCCAGCATGGCGTATGGCACGCGCTGGCTCCAGGCCCGCAGCCATTTGGGTCTGGTCGTGCCCTCGGTGGTGTTGCAGCTTGAACGCAACCTGGTGGTCAACCCCCTGCACCCGGCCGCGGCGCACATCCGGGTGCGCGAGGTGCTCGATTTCGCCTATGACGAGCGGATGTTCAAGGTACGCGAATTCTGAGGAGGCCTACATGGGCAATTGCCGATCCTGCAGCACTTCCTTCATGACCAAGGTGGAGCTCAGCCGCTGCACATTGGGGATGCTGGTGAGCTGTTCGTCGTACAGCTTCTGAAACGCCGGCAGATCGCGAGCGACCACATGCAGCAGGTAGTCCGGGTCGCCGAACAGACGCTGGGCTTCGACGATCTGTGGGATCGCTGCCACCGCAGCCTCGAAATCCGCTACCGGTTGGCGGGTGACCTCGCGCAGGGTGACGAACACCAGTGCGGCGAAGTTCAGGCCCAGCGCGCTGGGCGCCAAGCGTGCGTGATAGCCCAGGATGGCGCCGGATTCCTCCAAGGCTTTGAGACGACGGTGGCAGGGCGAGAGGCTCAGGCCTACACGATCGGCCAGTTCGGTCACCGAGAGGCGACCGTCTTTTTGTAGCTCGGAAAGAATCTTTCGATCTGTTCTATCCACCAGGGAGAACCTTCCATTTTTTTGAGCGATGGCGGGAATATACGAAAGAAAATCCCCCGTTGAAATCCGTACTCTTTTTTCACCCAACCGAGTGTGAAGGAAGATTCAACGTGGCAATCAGTGTGTTGACGGCGTTCTGGGCTGTGTCGATGTTGTTCGTGATCACCCCTGGCGCGGACTGGGCCTATGCCATCTCGGCGGGCATGCGCGGACGCTGGGTGATGCCAGCGGTGGCAGGGATGCTGTCGGGGCATTTTGCGGCGACCTTGATCGTTGCGGCGGGGGTGGGCAGCTTGATCGCCGGGCATCCGCTGGCGCTGTCGTTGCTGACGTTGGCCGGTTGCATCTACCTGCTGTGGTTGGGCGCCAACTTGTTGCTGAGTCCGTCGGTGCCACAGGCGGGCGCATCGCACAGCCAGGAGAGCGGATCTCGCTGGGCACTGAAAGGGTTTTGCGTGAGCGGCCTGAACCCCAAGGTGTTCTTGCTGTTCGTTGCGCTGTTGCCGCAATTCACCGACCCGGCATCGAGCTGGCCGGTGTGGATGCAGATATTGCTGCTGGGCCTGGTGCACTTGGCCAGTTCGCTGGTGGTGTACCTGATGGTGGGTTACGGGGCCAAGGCCGTGCTGCGCACTCGGCCGGCGGCGGCCAAGGTCGTGGGGCGAGTGTCGGGGCTGGTGATGATCCTGATTGCGCTGGGGCTGATTGCAGGGCAGATGCGCTGAAGCTGCCGGCTGTGACGCGGGGCGCGTCGATCAGCGGATGAAATGCACCTTGCCGGTATCGTCGTTGCCCATGTAGATGCCATAGACCCCCGCCTGGCGTTCGAGGATATAGCGCTCGAGAATCTGCCGGATGGCGGGGTAGTAGATCTCGTCCCAGGGGATCTGGTCGGGCTCGAAGAAGCGGTAGGCGAGGGTCTCGGGGCCGTGCTGGCCGGTCTCTTCCGTGGCGATGGCGCGGAAGATGATGTACACCTCGCTGATCTTGGGCACGCTGAAGATCGAATAGGGCGAGACGATCTCGCCGCGCACGCCGCTTTCTTCCCAGACCTCGCGCAGGGCCGCCTGTTCGGTGGTTTCGCCGGCCTCCATGAAGCCTGCGGGCAAGGTCCAGGTGCCGGGGCGTGGCGGGATCGCGCGCTGGCACAACAGGTACTTGCCGTCACGCTCGATGATGCATCCAGCGATGATCTTGGGGTTGATGTAGTGGACGTAGCCGCACCCGGTGCAATGCAGGCGCTCGTGGGTGTCGCCGCTGGGAACGCCCCGGGCAAGCGCAGTGGTGCAGTGCGGGCAGTAGCGCGGGGCGGCGGGCATGATCAGCGGCCTATGCGAGGATCTTTGAGGGCCAGGGGTTCGACGATGTCACGGACCTTGGCGTTGTCGTCCTGCTTCTGGCGCAGGTAATCCAGAGCCACCTTGGCGGCGGCGCGCACATGGTCGACCGAGGCCTGGTGGGCGAGCTGGGGATTGCCGGTCTTGATCGCCTCGACGATCTTTTCCATTTCCCGGTTGCTGGCGCCGCGACGGTTCTGCTGGGACACCGAGGTGGCGCGCAGGTAGCTGATGCGTGCCTGCAACTGGCGCAACTGCTGGGCGGCGACTTGGTTGCCGGAGCCTTCCAGGAGCACGTCGTAGAAGCCTTGCACCGATTCGAGCACCTGTTGCAGCTCGCCTTCTTCGAGGGCTTCGCGGTTGACCTCCAGGGCGCGCTCCAAGGCGCGGATGTCCTTGGCCTTGGCATTGAGGGTGAACAGCTGGACGATCAGGCCTTCGAGCACGCAGCGCAGTTCATAGATGTCGCGGGCGTCTTCGAGCGTGATGATCGCCACCCGTGGGCCCTTGGCATCGGCGAATTCCACCAGGCCTTCGGATTCCAGGTGGCGCAGGGCTTCACGCACCGAGGTGCGGCTGACACCGAGGCGGTCGCACAGGTCGCGCTCGACCAGGCGATCGCCGGGCAGCAGGTGGAAGTTCATGATCGCCCCGCGCAGTTTGTCGAGTACGATTTCGCGCAGGGTAACGGGGTTGCGGTTGACCTTGAAGCTGTCGTCGAGAGGCTGGCGTTTCATCGATTGCGCTCTGAATGAGGCTGCCTGGCCACAACTTGAGAGCACCACGAACCTGGGGCGCTCTCCTTGCGTGGTTCGAACAGCCCGCTGTTAACGGGTTGACTCCGCATCGGCCTCGGCGAACGCTTCGCGGGCCAGGCGGAAGCTGTCCACCGCCGCGGGCACGCCGCAATAAATGCCGACCTGGAGCAGGATCTCGCGTATCTGTTCACGGCTCAGGCCATTTCGCAAGGCGCCGCGAATGTGCAGCTTGAGCTCGTGGGGCCGGTTGAGCGCGGAAATCATGGCCAAGTTTATCATGCTGCGCTCTTTGAGCGACAAGCCGTCGCGGCCCCAGACGTGGCCCCAGCAATACTCGGTGACCAGCTCCTGCAAGGGCTTGCTGAAGTCGTCGGCGTTCTGGATCGAGCGGTTGACATAGTCCTCGCCCAGCACTTGGGTGCGGATCTTCAGGCCTTTCTCGTACTTCTCGTTGCTCATTGCCGTGCTCCTGCATGAAAAAAGGGGCCGCAACCGAAGGTGAGGGGGAGGATGCGCGGCCCCCGGAAACAGGGAACGGCGTTGGTTTATTCGCGGGTAGACCAACGCCGTCCGTTCAGGTCTCAACCCAGCGGCGGCAGCGCGCCGAGCTTGCCCTTGTGATAGACCATCGGCGTGACCGGTTCGGGCGGCAGCACCAGGTTCTTCACCTGGCCAACGATGATCGCGTGGTCACCGCCGTCGTACTCGCGCCACAGTTCACATTCGATGATTGCCGTGGCCTTGGCCAGCAGAGGGTTGCCCAGCTCGCTCAGGTGCCACTCGATGCCGTTGGCCTTGTCCTTGCCCTTGCCGGCGAAGGCATAGGCCTCGGCGGTCTGGTCGGCGGACAGCAAGTGAATGGCGAATTGCTTGCTGTCACGCAGGATCGGGTAGGTGTCGGAGGCGTAGTTGGGGCAGAACAGCACCAGCGCCGGGTCGATCGACAGCGCGCTGAACGCGCTGGCGGTGATGCCGACGATGCCGCCTTCGGCGTCCAGGGTGGTGACCACCGTGACGCCGGACGGGAAGGAGCCCATCACGTCTTTGTAGATGCCAGGTTCGATCATCTTGGTGCTACCTCGTTAACGCATCACGAACGGGTCGGGCATGGGCGCGGTGGAGAGGTTGATCCACACCGTCTTCAGCTCGGTATAGGCGAGCACCGAGTCGATGCCGCTCTCGCGGCCGTAGCCGCTGTTCTTGAAGCCACCAATCGGCGCCATGGCCGAGACCGCGCGGTAGGTATTGACCCAGATGATCCCCGAGCGCACGTCGCGCGCCAGGCGGTGGGCGCGGCCCAGGTCGCGGGTCCAGATACCGGCGGCGAGGCCGAACTGTGAGTCGTTGGCGATCGCCAGGGCCTGTTCTTCGGTCTTGAAGCGGATCACCGCCGCCACGGGACCGAAGACTTCTTCCTGCATGATCTTCATCGAGTTGCTGTCGCACTCGAACAGGGTCGGCTCGTAGAACCAGCCGTCACCCTCGACCTCGGCGCGCTTGCCGCCCAGGTGCAGCTTGGCACCCTCGGCCTTGGCCGCGGCGACCAGGCCTTCGACCACAGCCAATTGCTGGGCGGTGGCCATCGGGCCCATTTCGCTGGCGTCGTCCTGCGGGTTGCCGATACGAATGCGCTTGGCGCGCTCGACCAGGCGCGAGACGAATTCATCGAAGATTTCGTCCTGCACCAGCAGGCGCGAACCTGCCACGCAGCTTTGGCCGGAGGCGGCATAGATGCCGGCCACCGCGCCGTTGATCGCACTGTCCAGGTCGGCGTCGGCGAAGATGATGTTCGGCGACTTGCCGCCCAGCTCCAGAGACAGCTTGGCGAAGTTCTCGGCGCTGCTGCGTACCACATGGCGGGCGGTGGCGGCGCCGCCGGTAAAGGCGATCTTGCGCACCAGCGGATGGCGGGTGAGCGCTGCGCCGGTGCTCGGGCCGAAACCGGTCACCACGTTGACCACGCCTGCCGGGAAGCCGGCTTCATGGGCCAGGCGGGCCAGCTCCAGGATGGTCGCCGAGGCGTGCTCGGAAGGCTTGAGCACGATGGTGTTGCCGGCCGCCAGGGCAGGGGCGAGCTTGATGGCGGTCAGGTACAGCGGGCTGTTCCAGGGAATGATCCCAGCCACTACGCCGATCGGCTCGTGCACGGTGTAGGCGAACAGGTCAGGCTTGTCCAGCGGCAGGGTGCCGCCTTCGAGCTTGTCGGCAAGCCCTGCGGTGTAGTGGAAGAACTCCGGCAGGTAGCCGACCTGTCCGCGGGTCTCGCGGATCAGCTTGCCGTTGTCGCGGCTTTCCAGCTGGGCCAGGTGCTCTTTGTTCTCGGCGATCAGATCGCCCAGCCGGCGCAGCAGTTTGCCCCGCGCGGTCGCGGTCAGGCCGCGCCATGCGGCGCTTTCGAAGGCGCGCTGGGCGGCCTGCACGGCCAGCTCCACATCGGCTTCATCGGCGTCCGGCAGTTGCGCCCAGGCCTTGGCGGTGGCCGGGTCGAGGCTGTCGAAGGTCTTGCCGCTCTGTGCATCGCACCATTGGCCGTCGATGCACATCTGGAAACGTACGAGGGTCATGCAACAATCCCCTTGGCGGATTCGTTGAGGGTGCGGGCGTGCGCCAGGAAGTCCAGCAGCATCTTGTTGACCTCCCGTGGCGCTTCGACCGGCATCATGTGGCGTTGCTCGGCCAGCACCACGCTGCGGGCACCGGGGATACGCGCTGCCAGCTGGCGGGTCATCTCCGGGGTCGAGCCCAGGTCGTGCTCGCCGGTGGCGATCAGGGCCGGTACCTGGATGCTGCCCAGGTCATCGGCGCGATACATGTCTTGGGTGGCGAACAATTTATAGGTGGTCAGATAGCCCTGCGGGTCGTTACCGGCCAGGGTCTGACGAATGGCCGCGACCTGGGCCGGATTGGCGGCCTGGTATTCGCGGCTGAACCAACGCGCCAGCGCCGCTTCGGCATTGGCGTCGGGGCCGTGTTCGGCGGCCTGGGCGGCGCGGGCGATGACGCCGGCGCTCTGCTCGGGGCTGCGGTTGAACACGCTGTTGAGCACCACCAGCGCCGTCAGGCGTGCAGGGTAGTGCAGGGCGAAGGCGCGGGCGACCAGGCCACCCATGGAGAAACCGATGACCGTGGCCTGCGGGATCTGCAGGTGGTCGAGCAGTTCGGCCAGTTGCGCGGCATAGCCGGCAAGGCCGGTGTCGGCGTCGGGGCGCGGGCTCTGGCCGTGGCCGAGCATGTCGTAGGCGATGACACGGTAGTCACCGGCCAAGCCCACGAACTGGCCGCCCCACATTTCCTTGTTCAGGCCTACGCCGTGGATCAGCACCACGGGGTGGCCCTGGCCGAGGCTCAGGTAGCTGGTCCCGGCGGGTGTACGTTCAGCAACAGGCTGAATCATGGAGGGCGCTCCTTGAAGGTCGGGCGTGGCGGCAGTGCTTGCACGCAACGCCCCGGCCCGTCTGGTTGTTGTTATTGAGCGTTGGCCTTCTCGGCGGCCAGTTCTTCCAGGTCGATGTAGCGATTGCCGATGCGCGGGTGCAGCCGGCCCCCGTCGGCGGCGCCCAGGACCACGACGATCTCGTCGGCACGCGGGGCGTCTTCGATCTGCATTTCCAGGGTGATGTAGTGCGAGCGCAGACCTTCATCGTCCTTCTGCATCATCGGGATCTGGATCGAGGTGCCTGGGCCGCCGCGCTTGTTGGTGAAGCTCAGGTAGCTCTTGGCCTGCACGGCTTCGCGGTAATGGTTGCCAAAGCGCAGGGTATGGATGACGGCGGAGGCGTGCTCGATCTCACCGTCGGCACCGACCACGGCAGCTTTGCCGTAGGCCTCGATCTTGTCGGCACCGCCGATCGCTGCGCACAGGCGCTCGACCATCAGGGCGCCCAGCTCGGAGCAGTTGGCGCGGATCTCGGGCTTGAGGTCTTCGACGAAACCGCGACCGGCCCACGGGTTCTTGATCACCACGGCCAGGCCGACCATGGTCACCGGCTTGTCGGTGGCCTTGCCGCCTTCGATGCGGGTCTCTTCGGAGTAGGTGACGATCTTGCGGATTTCGAAACTCATGGATGGCTCCTGGTGAGGGTTATCAGCTCTTGCTGTCTGATGGTATACCATAATATTGGTTGTGCAAGAGGGCGGTAGAATTTCTCTTCAGAATCGAGCGGCAAGCGGGAAGCTCCGAGCTCCAAGCCGCACGCGCTGCTGTTTCTTGCAGCTCGCCGCTCGCCGCCGGGGAATCAGGCGAACGCCGGGACCACTTCCTTGATGAACAGCTCGAGCGACTTCTTCTTCTCGGCATGGGGCAAGCTGTTGTCGCACCAGAAGCTGAACTCATCGACGCCCAGCTCCTGGTAGTACTTGATGCGCGCGATGATTTGCTCAGGTGTGCCGATCATGGTGTTCTTGCGGATGTTCTCCAGCTCGAACGCCGGCACTTCGGCAAACTTCGATTCAGGGCTTGGCTCCAGGAAGCCGTTGACCGGAGTGGTCTTGTTGCCGAACCAGGCATCGAAGGTGCGGTAGAAGCGTGAGATGGCCTGGGCACCGATCTTCCAGCCCTCAGGGTCAGATGGGCTGTGCACATGGGTGTGGCGCAGCACCATCAGTTGTGGGCGTGGTACGTCGGGGTTGTTGTCCAGGGCGGTCTGGAACTTGTTCTTCAGGTCCAGCACTTCTTCGTCACCCTTCATTAGCGGGGTGACCATGACGTTGCAGCCGTTCTTCACCGCGAAGTTGTGCGAATCCGGGTCGCGGGCGGCGATCCACATTGGCGGTTGGCCCTTCTGGACCGGCTTGGGCACGCTGGTGGAGGTGGGGAACTTATAGACCTCGCCGTCGTGGGCGTAGTCGCCTGCCCACAGCTTGCGCACGGCCGGGACCATCTCGCGCAGGGCTTTGCCGCCGTCGGTGGCGGGCATGCCGCCGGCCATGCGGTCGAATTCGAATTGATAGGCGCCGCGAGCCAGGCCCACTTCCATGCGGCCATTGCTGATCACATCGAGCAACGCGCATTCGCCCGCCACGCGGATGGGGTTCCAGAACGGCGCGATGATGGTGCCGGCACCCAGGCGAATGGTCTCGGTGCGTGCGGCCAGGTAGGCCAGCAGCGGCATCGGGCTTGGCGAGATGGTGTATTCCATGGCGTGGTGTTCGCCGATCCACACGGTGCTGAAACCGCCGCGCTCGGCCATCAGGGTCAGTTCGGTGAGGTCTTCGAACAGCTGGCGGTGGCTGACCTGTTCATCCCAACGTTCCATGTGCACGAACAACGAAAATTTCATGGGGCTTTCCTCGAAGCTTGGAAGTGTCGCCTGTCGGGGCAGGCGTCAGGTGTCTCGACGCATGCCTGGGCATCCGTCATATAAAGGGTGACTTCAGGCGAAGGCTGGCAGGCTGGCCATCTTGCCGCGGCAGTAGACCATCGGCCGTGGCGCCTCTTCAGGGACGATGAGGTTATGCACCTTGCCGACCATGATCGCGTGGTCGCCACCTTCGTATTCACGCCACAGCTCGCACTCGATGATCGCCGTGGCATTGGCCAGCAGCGGATTGCCCAGCTCGCTCAGGCGCCACTCGATTCCGGCGGCCTTGTCCTTGCCTTTCTTGGCGAAGGCATAGGCTTCGGCCTGCTGCTCGCCGGAGAGCAGGTGAATGGCAAAGCGCTTCTGCTTGATCAGTACGGGGTAGGAATCGGAGCTGTAGTTGGGGCAGAACAGCACCAGCGGCGGGTCCATGGACAGGGACGAAAAAGCGCTGGCGGTAAGGCCGACGATCGAGCCGTCGTCGTCCAGGGTGGTGATGACCGTGACGCCGGACGGGAAGGAGCCCAGGACGTTCTTGTAGACGGTTGCGTCGATCATGGCGTGTTCCTCGAGGTAGGGCAGCGGTGGTCCGCATTTTTATCGTTGATGTGTCTGATGGTATACCGTAATACCTGGATTGCAAGTGGAATTTTCACCTGTCGCACGCATGCGATGAACGGTACAGGCCCCGTATTCATTGGCGTTGCTGGGAAACTAAGTGCATTGGGGTGGGGCGCAATACGGAGCAGATGCGCCGAAAAAGCGCAGCGCAGTGTTGTCAAAAGCTTGGAATACCATAATATGGTGCGCAGCTGAGGGGCCGTCTTGAGCGGTTTCCTACAAAGATAAAAAACGACCCTTTCGAGCTGAAAACCATGTCCCAATCGTCGTCGCAGCACCAGTTTGTCGAAAACCATACGGTCGATTACGTCCCACCTGCCGAACGCCATGGGAAGGCGCGCGACCTGTTCACCCTCTGGTTCAGCACCAACATTGCGCCGTTGCCCATCGTCACCGGTGCCATGGTCGTCCAGGTATTTCACCTGAACTTGCTGTGGGGCCTGTTCGCCATCGTGCTGGGTCATCTGTTGGGCGGTGTGGTCATCGCCTTGGCGTCTGCGCAGGGACCGCAGCTAGGCATTCCGCAGATGGTCCAGAGCCGGGGCCAATTCGGCCGCTACGGCGCGTTGCTGATCGTGTTTTTCACGGCGTTGATCTACGTCGGTTTCTTCATTTCCAATATCGTGCTGGCAGGCAAGTCGATCCACGGCATCGCCCCGAGCGTGCCGATGCCCACCGCGATTGTGATTGGCGCCTTGAGTGCCACAGCCATCGGTGTGATTGGCTACCGCTTCATCCACACCCTCAACCGCATCGGTACCTGGGTCATGGGCTCGGCGTTGCTGGCGGGCTTCGTCATGATGTTCAGCCAGGCGCTGCCGGTGGACTTCTTCAGTCGCGGGGCCTTCAACCTTTCAGGTTTCGTGGCCACGGTATCGCTGGGGGTGATCTGGCAGATCAGTTTCTCGCCCTACACCTCCGACTACTCACGCTACCTGCCGCGTGAAGTGGGCATCGCCCGGCCCTTCTGGGCGACCTACTTCGGCGCCACCGTGGGCACCATCCTGTGCTTTAGCTTCGGTGTCGTGGCGGTGCTGTGCGTGCCTGAAGGCACCGACGCCATGGCTGCGGTGGAACAAGCCACCGGCTGGCTGGGCCCGGTGCTGATGGTGCTGTTCCTGTGCAACATCATTAGCCACAACGCACTCAACCTGTATGGCGCGGTGCTGTCGATCGTCACTGCCATCCAGACTTTCGCCGCCCAATGGACGCCCAGCGTCAAGGTGCGGGTGGTGCTGGCTTCGGTGATCCTGCTGGCATGCGGGATGGTCGCGCTCAACGCCTCGGCGGACTTCATCGGTCAGTTCATCGGCCTGATTCTGGCGCTGCTGCTGGTGCTGGTGCCCTGGGCGTCGATCAACCTGATCGATTTCTACCTGATCAAGAAAGGTGAATACGACATCGCATCGATCTTTTGCGCCGACGGCGGCATCTACGGGCGCTTCAACCATCATGCGATCGTCGCCTATGCCTGCGGCATCCTGGTCCAGTTGCCGTTCGCCAATACGTCCCTGTATGTCGGGCCGTACTCGAACCTGGTGGAAGGGGCGGACCTGTCATGGCTGTTCGGCCTGCTGGTGACCTGCCCGCTGTACTACTGCCTGGCGACTCGGGGCAAGTCTTTGGGCAAGGTAGGCCGGGCTGTGAGCGCCAGTGACTGAACAAGCAGCGCGATGGGCTGCCATAAAGCCCATCGCGCGAGGCGGTCTGCGTGAGAACAGCCCTAGGCTCAGACCTTGAACTGCGCCACCATCGCGTTCAGGTCTACGGCCAGGCGGGACAGGTCCTGCGCCGCCGCGCTGGTCTGGTTGGCGCCTGCTGAGGTTTGCATGGCCAGGTCGCGGATGTTGACCAGGTTGCGATCCACCTCGCGGGCCACCTGGGCCTGCTGCTCCGAAGCGCTGGCGATCACCAGGTTGCGCTGGTTGATCGACGTGATGGCCTCGGCGATCACCTCCAGGGCCTGGCCTGCCGACTGAGCCACTTCCAGCGTGCCGTTGGCACGATCCTGACTGGTATGCATGGCGGTGACCGCACGATCGGTGCCGGACTGAATACCACTGATCATCTGCTCGATTTCCGCTGTGGACTGCTGGGTGCGGTGGGCCAGGGCTCGCACTTCATCGGCGACCACGGCAAACCCACGTCCGGCCTCGCCGGCCCGGGCCGCTTCGATGGCCGCGTTGAGCGCCAGCAGGTTGGTTTGCCCGGCGATCGCGCCGATCACGTCCAGCACGCGGCTGATCTCGTTGGCATTGCTGGCCAGTTGCTCGATTTCCCCTGAGGTGTCGGTGACATCGCTGACCAGATACTGGATCGACGCCAGGGCTTGGTTGACCTGGTCGCGGCCCTCGCGGGTGGTTTGATCGGCGCCTTTGGACGCGTCAGCGGTGC
The DNA here is from genome assembly GCF_040822035.1 of Pseudomonas guariconensis. Taxonomy (NCBI): domain Bacteria; kingdom Pseudomonadati; phylum Pseudomonadota; class Gammaproteobacteria; order Pseudomonadales; family Pseudomonadaceae; genus Pseudomonas; species Pseudomonas guariconensis. The sequence goes on from NZ_CP162012.1 coordinate 2,238,084, forward strand.
TGACGGCGTTGTTCGCGACTTCTTCGACCGCGGCGGTCATCTGGTTGACCGCGGTGGCGGCCTGGTCGATTTCCGCGCTCTGCTGGTGCAGGCCGCGGCTGGTGTCCTCGGTGACGGTATGCAGCTCCTCGGAGGCCGAGGCCAATTGGTCGGAGGAGGCGGCGATCTTGCGCAAGGTATCGCGCAGGCTCTGTTGCATGCGGCTCAGGGCGCGCAGCAGCAGGGCGGGCTCGTCACGTCCGAGCACCGGGATATCCTGGGTCAAGTCGCCGGTGGCCACGCGCTCGGCCACGGCCACGGCATCGGCCAGGGGAAGGACGATACTGCGGGTGAGCAGGGTGGCGATGGCGATCAGCGCTACAAGTATCATCACCAAGGCAACGACGATCAGCGAGAAGGCCTCTTCGAACACCGCGCTGCTACGTTGGGATGCTTGCTCGGCGCCTTTGGCGTTGTACTCGATGAGCGCTGCAAGGGCTTTCATCATGCTGTCGGCGTATTCGGCCAAGGGGCCATTGATCAGCCGGCGGGCCTCGTCGAGCTGTTCGGCGGCAACCGCATCACGGATGGATTTCTGCAGGCCGTGGTACCGCTCGCTCATCTGCAGGAAAGTGTTGAACAGGGCGCGGTCGTCATCGGCGATGATGGTGCGCTCATAGTCGTCCAGATTACCTTGCAGCGTCTGGTTGATCTCGGTGATTTTCTCCAGGGTGGCCTTGCGGGCCGAGGGCTGCTCTTCCAGGGCGCTGCGCAGGGTTAGGGCGCGTGCCCGGCCCAGGGCACTGCTGACATCGCCCAAGGAAATGACCGCCGGCATCCAGGTGACGCGAATCTCATCGGTGGCGCGGTCCATTTGCCGGGTCTCGTAGAGCGAGACCAGTCCCATGACCAGCACCAGAACGCCCAACAGGACGAACATGCAGGCAGCCCGTAGGCCGATTTTCAGGTTGCGTAACTGCATAGAAATGCTCCATCGCATGTGGCAGCGACCCAGCGCTGGACAGCAGGGGAGATCAGGCGCTCGATACACTGCGGATTGGGTTAAGTCCTTACCATTTCTATTGTTTTTATCGATGATGCCACAGTGCCATCACTCTTGAACAGTTGGTCAAAAAAAGGCAAAAAAAAGAGGCCGCATTGCGGCCTCTTCGACACAGGGTTTACACGACAGGGATCAGCGGATCGGCCGCCGCCAGGGCTACGGCTCGATCCGCCGCCGGTGGGTAGATCCACACTGTATTGATCTGGCGTTTGAGGTCCTTGCCCTCCTGGCCTTTGTACTTGAGTGTGCGTTCCCAGCCCTCGCTGAACGTCGCGCCCCAACCGCCGAGGTCGAGGCAGGTCACGTACACCGGCTGGCGGTACACCACCGGCGCCACACCCAGCAGGTCGGCGGCCGCATTGTTACCGCAGTGGCGACCCATGGGGATGGCGTGCTGGCAGGTCATCAGAGCGTGATTGCCCGACTCGTCCACCGCCGCCCAGGCCACATCGCCAGTGGCGTAGATGTGTTCCTGGCCGATCACCTTGAGGTGGTCATCCACTCGCAGGCGGCCAAAGCCGTCACGTTCGCCGGGGACCTGAGCCGTCAGCGGGCTGGCCTTGACGCCCACGGTCCAGATCACGGTCTTGCTGGCGATGTACTCGCCGTCGTCCAAGGTCACGCCGCCCGCATCGACTGCCACCACCGAGCGCCCTGTCAGCCATTGCACTCCCGCCTGTTCACAAGCTTCGACGATCGAAGGCGTGATACCTGCACCCAGCGCCGCGCCAATGCTGGGGCCACGATCGACCACCACTACCCGCACGGGGGCGTCTTCGCCGAGGATGGTACGCAGGCGCGTCGGCATTTCAGTCGCGGTCTCGATGCCGGTGAAACCACCACCGCAGACCACCACGGTATCGCGGGCCGGGGAGGCCGGCTGCTTGGTCAGGCCAACCAGGTGCTGCTCCAGGCGCATGGCCGATTCCATCTGATCGACATCGAAGGTGTGCTCGGCCAGGCCCGGGACCGGTGGGCGGGCCACCTGGCTTCCGGCGGCGAGCACCAGGCGGTCGTAACCGATTTGCCGCGGCTGGCCGTCGGCGTCGGTGTAGCCGACGGTGCGACCTTCCACATCGATGGTCTGGGCGTGCCCCTTGATGAAGGTGACTCCTACGGTCTCGAACAGGGCGCCCAGCGGCGCCTTCATGCTGTGCACGTCGCTTTCGTAGAAGCGCGGGCGGATGCGCAGTTCGGCCTGGGGAGCCAGCACACTGATGCTGACATCGCCGCGCTGGGCCTGGTCGAGCAGGCGGGCGGCGCTCAAAGCGCTCCAGACACCGGCAAAGCCGGCACCGATGATCAGGATATGTGGGTTCATGAAGGTGCTCCAACAAGGTTCGCAAGGGTAAGTGAACGAGCCTTCGGCGAGGGTCTGCACTGTCGCCGAGTAACTACGACTTTATTGGTCGTAGTTTAAAACGGCAAGGTTTTTTTGCGCACGGCGCTGCGAGTGCGTTCTGCCGTTTGGCTAGGACCTTCGGTTTAAAGGGGCTGCAAGGCTCATGAGCAAGACGGACGGCATCGCGAAATTTTGCTCGCCGATTCACATAGGCGTACTATTTGCGACAATATTGGTCGGAGATTGACATGTCCCTTTACAGTGCCGGGGTCGAATACGGCATCCATTGCCTGCTGTTTCTGGTGGATGAGCGTGGTGAAAGCCGCGAGTCCAGCGTCCGTGACCTGGCCGAGTTGCAAGGCGTGCCCCAGGAGTACCTGGCCAAGGTATTCACCAAACTCGCCCGTGCAGGGCTTGTGGCCGCTACAGAAGGCGTGCGTGGCGGTTTTCGACTGGCGCGGCCGTCCGATGAGATCACCGTGCTGGATATCGTCCACGCCATCGATGGACCGAAGAAGATTTTCGATTGCCGCGAGATCCGCGAGCGCTGCGTCCTGTTCGAGGGCGCGCCGCCGGGCTGGGCCACCGAGGGTGTCTGTGCGATCCATGCGGTGATGATGGGAGCGCAGAAGCGCATGGAGGAAGCCCTGGCCCAGCAGACCATCCTCGATCTGGCCCGGCGTTTCGGGCGCAAGGCGCCGGCGCAGTTCGGTCAGCAAATCAATGACTGGATGAGCGAGCGACGCGAAGGCAAGGGCAGTGCCGGTGACATCCCGCTGACCGAAGTCTAGGCTCTTGGCATTGAGCCTTTTGCAGGAGCCCCGTCATGGCCTGGTCCGCTACGCAGTATTCCCTGTTCGAAGATGAGCGCACCCGCGCCGTGCGTGACCTGCTCGCCGCGGTGCCCCCCCGGCCGGTACGCCATGCCACCGACTTGGGCTGCGGACCGGGCAATTCCACCGAAGTGCTGCGCGGCCAGCACCCCGATGCGATGGTGGTAGCGTTGGACAGTGACCCGGACATGATCGACAAGGCACGCCAGCGTCGTCGCCTGTGCGTGCCGCAGGTACGCTGTGAAGTCGGCGATATCGCCAGCTGGTCGGCCGCCGAGCCGCAAGACCTGATTCTCGCCAATGCCTCGCTGCAATGGGTGCCCGACCATGGCACCCTTTATCCGCACCTGATTCGCCAGCTCACCGAGGGCGGTACTCTGGCGGTGCAGACCCCCGACAACCTGGACGAGCCTGCCCATCGCCAGTTGCGTGAGATCGCCAGCCAAGGCCCCTGGGCCGACCTGTTCGCCGACTTCTCACTGCCGCCCCGGCACAACGCGGCGTTCTACTACGACTTGCTCAGCCCGCTGTGCAGCCGCGTGGATGTGTGGCGCACCACCTACCACCACCCGCTCGTGGGCGGGGCAGAGGCTGTGGTCGAGTGGTTCAAAGGGTCGGCCTTGCGTCCCTACTTGGCGCGCCTGGACGCGCAGCAGCAGGAAGATTTTTTGCAGTTGTACTTGCAAGCGATGCAGCGCGACTACCCGCCCTCGACCGATGGCAAGGTGCTGTTGGCGTTTCCACGGTTGTTCGTGGTCGCTACCCGCTAGATCGGCGCCAGCGCCGGATCACGTAGCTGTACACGACGAGGTTCTGCAACAGCACGAACAACCCCAACAGCGTCTGGATCTGGGGCGTCAATCCAGCGGGGTAGATCAGCGGCCAGATGTAGTGCTCGACGAAGCCACCCTGGTAGCCGGCCCCACCGGCCGCGGCGCGCATGCGGTTCTCCCAGCCGGTCAACGGGCAGGCCAGGTGCAGGCCCTCCACCGCCAGCCCCCAGGCCAGGGCGGGTAGGTGAATGAACAGGGCCGCGCGCCATTTGACGACCAGCAGGCCGCCGAACAGCACCAGCAGGATGAACGCCAGGTGCACCAGAACCAAGGCGTCGGCGGCAAGGCGATACAGCATGCGGTGAATCCCTGCGCAACAACGGTGCCTTGAGCATATGCCATTGCCGTTGCCGCCGGCTAAACGTCTGCTATTGCCTGTCCCGACCTGTTCGCGGGCTTACCTGGGAACAGGCCAACGCGATTGTCAGTGTTCTTCCTGCACCATCTGCAGGAAAGTCGCCACCACCCGCCGAGTGCGCTGCTCGCTCAGGCAGACTAGCGTCTCGGTCAGGTGCCGTTGGCAATCAAGGATCGGTAAGGCGCATACCCGTGCATCGGCACCGAATTCGGCCGCTGAGACCACGCCCACGCCGATCCCCACTACCACCGCCTCGCGGGCCGCCTCACGGCCCTCCACCTGGATCGCCGAGCGTATGCGCAGGCCGGCGCGCTGCATTTCTTCTTCGAGGGTCTGGCGGGTCACCGAGCCGGGCTCACGCAGCACCAGTGGCGTGTCGTCCAGGTCGGCCAGGTGGATCGCGCCGCGGCTGGCCCAAGGGTGGTTGTGGGAGACGAACGCGACCATCGGGTCGCGGCGCATGGGCACGCAGAACAACCGCTCGTCATCCACATCGCGGCCGAGCAGGGCAAGGTCGGCCTGGTAGCTGAACAGCCGGGCCAGAGACTCGTCGGTGTTGCCCGTTTCGATCTTCACCTGGATGCCCGGGTAGCGCTGGCAGAACCGGGCGATCTGCGGCAGCACGTGTACCGGGGCATCCACGGCCAGTATCAAGCTGCCGGTGTGCAGGGCGCGGGAATCCTGCAGCAGTTCCACCGCCTCGGTCTCGCAGGCAAACAGGCGCTGGGTGATGCCCAGCAGACGCTCGCCCAGGTCGGTCAGTTGGACCGAGCGCTTGTTGCGGTGAAACAGCAACACGCCATAACGCTCCTCCAGTTTGCGGACCTGATCGGAGACCGCCGGCTGGGTCAGAAAGAGTTTTTCGGCGGCGCGGGTAAAGCTGCCGTGCTGGGCGACAGCGTGAAAGGCCTTCAGTTGAGCGTGGGAGACCGACATGACGTACTCCGTTACAAGCTGAGCTTATGTGTGAAATACGATAAATCGATTTTATTTATCAGTCACCAACTGGTTCCATGTCCGACAGTCCGACGGTGCTTTGCAAGCAATCACCGGGGGCCATGGTAATCAGCCGGTCATCCCGATCTGCGGTGCCATCTGACCAGTGACGGTCCTCCTCGTCATGCAGTGCGCAACACAACAACAAAACAGGCGTTTTTTCACATTCTGCCGGCACACTTGAGCAAGAGGTCAGAGTCAAATGAATCAATCCCTAGCGGCCATGAAGCGCTGGCGCGTCCAGATCTTCGCAATCACCTGGCTGGCATACGCCGCCTTCTACTTCACTCGCAAAGCCTTCTCGGTGGCCAAGCTTGGCATCGGCGAGGACCCGACGTTCATGCTCGACAAGGCCGCCATGGCCAACCTCGACGGTATCTACCTGGCCGCCTATGCCGTGGGCCAGTTCACCTGGGGCATGCTCGCCGACCGCTTCGGGCCACGCGTGGTGGTGCTCGGCGGCTTGCTGATTTCCGCAGCCGCTGCCGTGGTGATGGGCAGTTATGCCACGTTCCCGATCTTTGCCACCTGCATGTTGATCCAAGGCCTGGCGCAGTCCACCGGGTGGGCGGGGTTGTGCAAGAACATCGGTAGTTTCTTCCCGGCCGTGCAGCGTGGGCGTGTCCTGGGCCTGTGGAGTTCCTGCTATGCCTTCGGCGGCCTGGTAGCTTCGCCGTTCGCTGGGTGGTGGGCCTACACCCTGATCGGCAGCTGGCACGCGGCGTTCTTCTCCAGCGCCGCGGTGGTGGCGGGCGTGGCCGTTCTGTTCTTCATCTTCCAGCGCAACAAGCCTGAGGATGTGGGGCTGCCGGCGGTGGAGCCGGAGCCGCAGAGCATGGCCCCTGGCGCGAGCCTGGGCAGCGTGTGGGAGCCTTTGAAGGAAATCCTGCGCAACCGTACTGTGCTGACCCTGGGCTTGGCCTACTTCATGCTCAAACCTGCCCGTTACGCGATCTTGCTGTGGGGGCCAGTGATCGTCTTCGAACAGATGCCCTCGGTGGGCAAGGTCGGCGCGGCCATCATCCCGACAGCCTTCGAGCTGGCCGGCCTGCTGGGGCCGATCCTTATCGGCCTGGCCTCGGATAAGCTGTTCGGCGCGCGCCGCATGCCGGCCTGCGTGATCAGCCTGGTGCTGCTGACGGTCGCCCTGGCGGCGTTCATGGGCGCCATGCACACCGGCAGCGTGGTGTTGGTGGTCGGCTTGCTGTTCGTGATGGGCCTGACCCTGTACGGGCCGGACTCGATGATCAGCGGCGCGGCAGCCATCGACTTCGGTACCGCCAAATCCGGCGCAACCGCCGCCGGTTTCGTCAACGGCTGCGGCTCGGTGGGCGCAGTGCTCGGTGGCCTGCTGCCGGGCTACTTCGACAGCGTCACGGTGTTCATCATCTTCGCCGGCACCGCGCTGTTCTCGGCCCTGGTCCTGCTGCCGCACTGGAACAGCCGCCCGGCCAGCGTCGCTGCGGCCAATGACGTGGCACCCAACACCGCAATGGCAATCAAGCCGGCGCGCACCTAAAGGAAAGCGACCCATGAGACCCTTCTGGCTGCAACAGGCCCTGGACACGGAAGATCAGGCGGTGTGTCCGCCGCTGATCGGCGATGCGCGATGCGACGTGTGCATCGTCGGCGGAGGCTACACCGGCTTGTGGACGGCGCTGATGCTCAAGGAGCAGGCGCCCGAACTGGATGTGATGCTGATCGAGGCGGACATCTGCGGTGCCGGGGCCAGCGGCCGGAACGGGGGATGCGCGCTGTCGTGGTCGGCTAAATACTTCACCCTCGAACGCCTGTTCGGGGCGCAGGAGGCAGTGCGCCTGGTGCGCGAGTCGGAGCGCAGCATCAGCGCCATCGGCGAGTTTTGCGCGGCCAACGGCATCCAGTGCGACTATCGCCTAGATGGCACCTTGTACACCGCGACCAACCAGGCCCAAGTCGGAGGCACCGATGCGGTGATCGCGGCCCTGGAGCAAAAAGGGATCAATTCGTTCCAGCGCCTGCCGTTGGAACAGGTACAACGTCTGGCAGGCTCTGAGCGTCATCTGGAAGGCTGGTACTCACCGGCCGCCGCCACGGTGCAGCCCGGCCGCCTGGTGCGTGGCCTGCGCCGGGTCGCGCTACAACGGGGTGTGCGGATTCATGAAGGCACCGCCATGACGGGGCTGGAGCATGGTGCGCCGGCCCAGGTGCGCACGGCGCGTGGGACCATTCGTGCAGATCGCGTAGTGCTGGGCCTCAATGCCTGGATGGCCCGGGCCTTCCCGCAGTTCGAGCGCAGTGTGGCGATCGTTTCCAGCGACATGATCATCACCGAGCCGTGTCCAGAGCTGCTGCGCGAGATCGGCCTGGTCAGTGGCGTCAGCGTCCTGGACTCGCGGATTTTCGTCCACTACTACCACAACACCAGCGATGGCCGACTGATGCTGGGCAAGGGCGGCAACACGTTCGCCTATGGCGGGCGCATGCTACCAGTGTTCGACCAGCCTTCGCCTTACCAGCCCCTGCTGCGTGAAAGCCTGGGGGATTTCTTCCCGGCGTTGGCCAACGTGCCCTTGGCGGCCAGCTGGAACGGGCCGTCGGATCGCTCGGTGACCGGCTTGCCGTTCTTTGGCCGGCTGGACGGGCAGGGCAACGTGTTCTACGGCTTTGGCTACTCGGGCAGCGGTGTCGGGCCGTGCCACATGGGCGGGCAGATTCTGTCCTCGCTGGCCTTGGGCCTGGACAACCCGTGGACACGCTCGCCGTTGGTCAAGGGGCCGCTCGGTTACTTCCCGCCGGAGCCGATCCGTTACCTGGGCTCGCTGATGGTGCGCAATGCCATTCGCCGCAAGGAACGCGCCGAGGACCGCGGCGTGCGGCCACGGCGGTTCGATGTGCGTCTGGCCAAGTTCGCGGCGGCGGCGGGCAAGGCCGACAAGGCTTGATGCCAGGGGAGCCGCTCTGCGGTTGCTATGCGATTTCTTGTCGATCAAGCAGGCGAGGGCGTATAAACTGCTCCCACTTTTGGCCGGTCGCTTCCTGAACCGGCCGCTGAAACAAAGAGAGTCGACATGGGCGCACAGTGGAAAGCCAAGCATAAAGAAGCCGCAGCCAACGCCAAAGGCAAGATCATGGGCAAGCTGGCCAAGGAAATTCAGATCGCCGCCAAATCCGGTGCCGATCCGGACATGAACCCGCGCCTGCGCCTGGCAGTGGAGCAGGCCAAGAAGGCTTCGATGACCCGTGAGACCCTGGAACGCGCGATCCGCAAGGGCGCAGGCCTGGACGGCGATGCCGTGCAGTACCACGCGGTGACCTACGAAGGGTTCGCCCCGCACCAGGTCCCGCTGATCGTCGAGTGCCTGACCGACAACATCAACCGTACCGTCGCTGAAATCCGCGTCGCCTTCCGCAAGGGCCAGCTCGGCTCCAGTGGTTCGGTCGCCTGGGACTTCAACCACGTCGGCCTGATCGAAGCCACTCCCAACGGCGATGCCGACCCTGAGCTGGCCGCCATCGAATCCGGCGCCCAGGACTTCGAGGAAGGCGAGGAAGAGGGCTCGACCCTGTTCATCACCGACACCACCGACCTGGATGCGGTGCAGAAGGCCCTGCCAGAACATGGTTTCACCGTGACCTCCGCCAAGATCGGCTATACCCCGAAAAACCCAGTCAGCGCAGCCAGCCTGAGCGCAGAAGCCCTGGCGGAAGTCGAGGCGTTCCTGGAAGCGATCGACAACCACGATGACGTGCAGAACGTCTACGTCGGCCTGACTGACTGATCAGCGGGGCCCCCATCGCCGGACACTTCGGCCTCCCGAGGTGTCCGGCGACCGAGGGCACGGCCCTCGCCGGAGTCACCCATCGATGCATCCCACCTTCGCTTCCCTGAGCCTCGCTCACCTGCGTACCCTCGACTGCCTCCTGCAGTTGAAGAACCTCAGCCACGCCGCCGAACGCCTCGGTACCAGCCAGTCGGCCTTGAGCCGGCAACTGGCGCATCTGCGTGACGCCTTCGATGACCCGTTGCTGGTCCGCCAAGGACGCGGCTATGTGCTCAGCGAGCATGCCGAGTCGCTGGTCGAGCCGCTGCGCCAGGTGTTGGAGGAGCTGGCCGCCCTGCGCCAACCCGCCGCCTTCGATCCGGCGCGCTGTGAGCGGCGCTTCTGTATTGCCGCCTCGGACTACGTGGCCGAACACATGCTGCCGCTGCTGGTCAGCGCCTTGGAGCGTGAGGCGCCGGGCGTATCCTTGGAGTACCGCACCTGGCAGGCCGGCCAGTACGCCTTGTTGGCCAGCGGCGAGATCGACCTGGCCACTACCTTGTTCGACGAGTCTCCGCCCAACCTGCACGGCCGGCTGCTGGGGGAAGACCGCGCAGTGTGCCTGATGCGCGACGATCACCCACTGACCGCCCAGCAGAGTTTGAACCAAAAGGATTACCTGGCCTTCAAGCATGTGCGCATTTCCGGCGGCGGCGACAAGGACAGCTTCATCGACCGTCATTTGCGTGCCCAGGGGTTGCAGCGGCGGATCAGCCTGGAGGTGCCGTTCTTCTCTGCCACGGTGCAGGTGATCGGTAATGGCCAGGCGCTGGCGACCGTGCCCGAGCACATCGCCCGCCAGCTGTGTCGTCTGCACCGTCTGGCCTGGCGGCCCCTGGGTTTCATCGAACATACCCAGCGCTATTGGGTGGTCTGGCACCAGCGTTTGCAGGCCTCGGCGGAACACCGCTGGCTGCGCAACCGGGTCTTCGAGTTGTGGCGGCAGTCGCAGTTTGGGGTGCAGGGCGGACATGCGTCTTCGCCATAGCACCTATGCGCGAAACGGGGTTCTTCGCAGTGCCTGGCGCACCTAGACTCTGTCGTCCATAGCGTCAGCAGCCCAAGGAGATTGCGCGTGAACCCGGAAGACTTTCGCCAATACGGCCACCAATTGATCGACCTGATCGCCGACTACCGCCAAAGCGTCGCCGAGCGACCGGTCATGGCCCAGGTCGACCCTGGCTACCTCAAGGCCGCCTTGCCCAGCGAGGCGCCACAACAAGGTGAGCCGTTCGAAGCCATACTCGCCGATGTCGACAAGCTGCTGATGCCGGGTCTGTCCCACTGGCAACACCCCAACTTCTATGGCTACTTCCCGTCGAACGGCACCTTGTCGTCGGTGCTGGGTGATTTTCTCAGCACCGGGCTGGGCGTGCTGGGGCTGTCCTGGCAATCGAGCCCGGCCCTGAGCGAACTGGAGGAAACCACCCTGGACTGGCTGCGCCAGCTGCTCGGGCTGTCAGCACAGTGGAGCGGGGTAATCCAGGACACCGCCTCGACCAGCACCCTGGTGGCATTGATCTGCGCCCGCGAGCGTGCCACCGACTACGCCCTGGTGCGCGGCGGCCTGCAGGCCCAGGCCAAACCGTTGGTGGTGTATGTCAGCGCCCACGCCCACAGCTCGGTGGACAAGGCTGCGCTGCTGGCCGGCTTTGGCCGCCAGAACATCCGCCTGATCCCCACCGACGAACACTTCGCCATGCGCTCCGAGGCGCTGCAGGCTGCCATCGAGCAGGACCTGGCAGCCGGCAACCAGCCTTGCGCGGTGGTCGCCACCACCGGCACAACGGCCACCACGGCCCTCGACCCGCTGGCGGCGATCGGCGCCATCACTCAGGCGCACAAGCTGTGGCTGCACGTGGACTCGGCCATGGCTGGTTCGGCGATGATCCTGCCCGAGTGCCGCTGGATGTGGGATGGCATCGAGTTGGCCGACTCGGTGGTGGTCAATGCCCACAAGTGGCTGGGTGTGGCGTTCGACTGTTCGATCTACTACGTGCGTGATCCACAACACCTGATCCGGGTGATGAGCACCAACCCCAGCTACCTGCAATCGGCAGTCGATGGCCAGGTGAAAAACCTGCGCGACTGGGGTATCCCCCTGGGCCGGCGTTTCCGTGCGCTGAAGCTGTGGTTCATGTTGCGCAGCGAAGGCGTCGAGGCCCTGCAGCAGCGCCTGCGCCGGGACCTGGACAACGCCCGCTGGCTGGCCGAGCAGATCGAGGCCGCACCGCACTGGCAGTTGTTGGCGCCGGTGCAGCTGCAGACGTTGTGCATTCGTCACTGCCCGCCGGGGCTGGAGGGGGAGGCGTTGGATGCCCATACCCGGGCCTGGGCGGATCGGCTCAATGGCTCCGGCGATGCCTACGTGACCCCGGCGACCCTGGAGGGGCGCTGGATGGTGCGGGTGTCGGTGGGGGCGCTACCGACCGAGCGGGCGCATGTGGAGCAGTTGTGGGCGAGGCTTCAGACCATCGTCAACGGCTGACAGCAGCCTCTATGAACCCCGTTCCCACAAGGTCAGCATGGGCCCTGCGGGAGCGGGCTTTTTGCGCGGCTCAGGCCGCTCTCACAGGGTGTGTGTCAGCGGCTCACCGCCTGGAAACTGCTTTTGCGGCTGGCTTCATAGGCGCCTTTGTCCATGGGCCTGGCCTGTGGGTTGCCCAGGTCTTCCATGGCCAGACGGTGGGTTTCCGGCGCGATGTAGGCGGCGAGGGCGCACAGGCAGGTGATGAAGAACGCCAGGCTACCGACCACCAGCGGAATGTTGTCCGAGCCGGGCGGGGCGACGGTGGCGAACAGCGCGGGCAACATGGCGGTGAGCATGGTGCCGATGTTTTGCGCAATGGCCATGGCCGAGACGCGATAGCGGGTCTGGAACAGCTCCGGGTAGAAGCTTGGGAATACCGCGTTGTACCCCTGGTAGACCATGCCCCACATCAGGATCGACACGCCAAAGGCCAGCGGCACGTTCTGGATGCTGATCGCATAGAGGTAGACGAAGGCCAGCAGGCCCGAGCCCAGGCAGCCGGCGATCATGGTCGGGCGACGGCCAATCTTGTCCGACAGGTTGCCGACGAACGGGATCACCAGCACCGCGACGATATTGCCCACCACCGGGATCCACAGGTACACGCTCTTGTCGAAGCCGATGCCATAGGCCGGTTGTACCGCGTAGGCTGCGCCGAAGATGGTTGCCACCACCGGAATCACGTTCATCAACGCCATGAAGGCCACCAGCACCATGCATTTCCAGCTGTGTCGGAAGGCTTCACTGATCGGCGACTTGGCGACTTTGTCCTGCTGTTCTTCCTGCACGAAGGCCGGGGTCTCGTGGACTTCCTTGCGGATGAAATAGCCGGCCACCAGCACCAGCGCGCTCATCAGGAACGGGATACGCCAGCCCCATTCATTGAAGGCCTCGCTAGGCATGAAATAAGCCAGCGGCAGGAACACCGCCGCTGCCATCACCTGGCCGGCCTGCACGCCTTGCAGGGTGTAACTGGCGTAGTAGCCACGCCGCCCGAACGGGGCGTGCTCCATGATCATCGAGCTGGCGCCGGAGATCTCGCCGGCCACCGCGAAGCCTTGGACCAGGCGCAGCACCACCAAAAGGGCCGGGGCCAGCAGGCCGATGTCGTGGTAGGTCGGCAGCAGGCCGACGGCCATGGTCGACAGCCCCATCAGGAACATGCACAGCAACAAGACGTTCTTGCGACCGCGGGTATCGCCCCAATGGCCGAGTACGAAGGCGCCCAGCGGGCGGGCCAGGTAGCCGACCCCGTAGGTCGCCAGCGAGGCGATGATGGCCATTTTCGGGTCGGTGGAGGGGAAGAAGATCTGCGGAAAGATCAGTGCCGCAGCCTGGGCATAGATGAAGAAGTCGTAGTACTCGAGTGCCGAGCCGATCCACCCGCTGGCGGTCGCTTTCTTGGCTTGGGAGTTGGAGTGGGCCATCGTTTTCTCCGGTGTTCTTGTAGGTCAGCGGGAGGCTGTTCAGGAGTGATCAGTCGATGACTGATGCCGATGGGACGAACAAGCAGGTGCGGGTCGCAGGGCGAGGGAAGTGTGCATAGGTCGGTACCCGGTTATTGAATTTATTATGCCGTGACGCTGGGCCTGTCAGCACGACACCTGCTGAACGTGGGGGCAGGGGCCGTTGCTGGGGATTCATGGTTGTCCAGGGGCAGACCTGAATCAATTCGCCAAAACCGCTTTTGTTCGGTAATCGAACAAAAACTAACTGTTTCGTACAAAACGCATTGCGGGGCTGACTTTACCTGCGAATAATCGATCGTGCCAGGCTCCCACGGGCCTGTGACCGTCAGCCCGCGCAACCTTCGGGGGGCGCGCCAATAACAAGGAACTCCCCCATGCAGCGTTCGATTGCCACCGTGTCCTTGAGCGGTACATTGCCGGAAAAGCTCGAAGCCATTGCCGCTGCCGGCTTCGACGGCGTCGAGATCTTCGAGAACGATCTTCTGTATTACGCCGGCAGCCCCCGTGAAGTCCGTCAGTTGTGCCGCGATCTGGGCCTGGCGATCACGCTGTTCCAGCCGTTTCGCGACTTCGAGGGCTGCCGACGCGAGCGCCTGCAGAAAAACCTCGACCGCGCCGAGCGCAAGTTCGACCTGATGCAGGAGTTGGGCACCGACCTGGTGCTGGTGTGCAGCAACGTCCAGGCCGACGCCCTGGGCGATGAGCAGCTGCTGGTGGACGATCTGCGCCTGCTCGCCGAGCGTGCCGGCCAGCGCGGGCTGCGCATTGGCTATGAAGCGTTGGCGTGGGGGCGTCACGTCAATACCTACCAGCAGGTATGGAACTTGGTGCGCCAGGCCGATCATCCGGCCCTGGGGGTGATCCTCGACAGCTTCCACACCCTGTCGCTCAAGGGCGATCCGAGTGGCATCCACCAGATCCCTGGCGAGAAGATCTTCTTCGTGCAGATGGCCGATGCCCCGATCCTGGCCATGGATGTGCTGGAGTGGAGCCGGCATTTCCGCTGCTTCCCTGGCCAGGGTGAGATGGATCTGGCGGGTTTTCTCGCCCCGATTCTGGCCACGGGGTACCGCGGCCCACTGTCGCTGGAGATCTTCAACGACGGTTTCCGCGCCGCCCCGCCCCGGCAGAACGCCGCCGATGGCCTGCGCTCGTTGCTTTACTTGGAGGAGCAGACCCGCGTGCGGCTCGCCCAGCAAGCCCACACCGTGGAGCCGGGCGTGTTGTTCGACCCGCCGCCGGCCAGCGGCTACGAGGGCGTTGAGTTTCTCGAGTTCGCGGTGGACGAGGCCACCGGAGCGCAGTTGGGCGCATGGCTCAAGCGCCTGGGCTTTGCCGAAAGCGGACAGCACCGCAGCAAGGACGTGCGCCTGCTGCGCCAGGGCGAGATCAATATCGTGCTCAATGCCGAACCCTATTCCTTCGCCCACAACTTCTTCGAGGCCCATGGCCCATCGCTGTGTGCCACGGCGCTGCGCGTCACCGACGGCCAGGCTGCCCTGGGGCGGGCGACCGCTTACCGAGGGCAACCGTTCCGTGGATTGGTCGGCCCCAACGAGCGGGAGATCCCCGCTGTGCGCGCCCCCGACGGCAGCCTGATCTATCTGGTGGAGCAGGCGGGCGAGGGCCAGACGATCTATGACAGTGATTTTCGCCTCGACCCGCAGGCCATTCCCAGTGGCGGCCTGCAGCGCATCGACCACATGGCCCTGGCGCTGCCGGCCGAGTCGCTGGACAGCTGGGTGCTGTTCTATAAGAGCCTGTTCGATTTTGCCGCCGACGACGAGGTGGTGTTGCCCGACCCCTATGGTCTGGTCAAGAGCCGCGCCCTGCGTAGCGCCTGCGCCACGCTTCGGCTGCCGCTGAACATCTCGGAAAACCGCAACACCGCCATCGCCCACGCGCTTTCGAGCTACCGTGGCTCGGGCGTGCACCACATCGCCTTTGCCTGCGACGACATCTTTGCCGAGGTGGCCCGGGCCAAGGAAGCCGGCGTGCCGCTGCTGGAAATCCCGCTGAACTACTATGACGACCTGGCGGCGCGCTTCGACTTCGACGACGAGTTCTTGAGCGAACTGGCGTACTACAACGTGCTCTATGACCGCGATGCCCAGGGCGGGGAGCTGTTCCACGTGTACACCGAGCCGTTCGAGGGGCGGTTCTTCTTCGAGGTCCTGCAGCGCAAGGGAGATTACGCAGGGTACGGCGCGGCCAACGTGGCGGTGCGCCTGGCGGCGCTGGCCAAGGCGCGCAGCGGGGCAGGGCGCAAACCGGTCCTGTGATGACTCTGGGTTGCGGTGCTTCGACAAGGGCCCACCAGACCAGGTAGGGCCCCCAAACCTGACCACCCGACCAACACCACGCTTCCCTGCATCGTCCCGCTCGCGGATAATCCCACCCCATTGAAAACAACAGCCTGCGAGTGGGTATGAGTGATTCGGTAGTCAATCTCGGCCAGCCTGAGATCGAAGGGCCGCGCAAGTCGCGCAAGAACAACCCCGAAAAAACCCGCGAGGATATCCTCCAGGCCGCCATTCACGAGTTCGTCCAGCAAGGTCTGGCCGGGGCGCGGGTCGACGCCATCGCCGAGCGCACCGCCACCTCCAAGCGCATGATCTACTACTACTTCGGCAGCAAGGAGCAGCTGTACGTCGAGTGCCTGGTCAAACTCTACGGCGATATCCGCAAGACCGAGCACAGCCTGGACCTGGAGTCTCTACCGGCCGTGCAGGCCATCGAGCGGCTGGTGGAGTTCACCTTCGACCACCACGACCATAACGTGGATTTCGTGCGCATCGTCTGCACCGAGAACATCCACTACGGCGAGTACGTCAAGCAATCGCCGGTCATCCGCGAGATGAGCAGTCTGGTGCTTGAAGCGTTGGGCCGCACCTTGCGCCGGGGCGTGGAGGAGGGCGTGTTCCGCGCCGGTATCGAGGTGATCGACCTGCACATGCTGATGAGCTCGTTCTGTTTCTACCGGGTATCCAATCGCCACACCTTCAGTGAGATCTTCCAGATCGACCTCTCCGACGAGCAGATCAAGCAGCGCCACAAGCAGATGATCTGTGACGCGGTGCTGCGCTACATCCGCGCTTGATTCATGCCTTCGGGGCTGCAAAGCAGCCCCAGAAACTCATTCGCCCAGCCGTTGCTCGCGCGAGGGTGGATACCCGAAGTACGCCGCATAGCACTTGCTGAAGTGCGACACCGAGACAAAGCCGCAGGCCACCGCCACTTCCATCACTGACAGGTCGGAGTACTGCAGCAGGCGGCGGCTCTTGGTGATGCGCAGTTCCATGTAGTAGCGCCGTGGCGAGGTGCCGAGCTGCGCCTGGAACAGGCGGTCGATCTGGCGCCGCGAGCGTCCGCTGTAGGCGGCCAGCTGGTCGAGGCTCAGGGTTTCCTCAAGGTTGTTCTCCATCAGTTCGACGATGGTGCGCAGATGCAGGCTCATGGACTTCTTCGCCCCCGGCCCGACCTGGCGATAGCGGGCGCCGGAGAACGAGAGAATTTCCTCGACCCCTTCGGCCAGCGCATCACCATACAGGCGTCGGACCAGGCCGAGCATCAATTCCATCGCGCCGTTGGGGCTGGCGGCGGTCAGGCGGTCACGGTCGAGCGTGAAGCTGGCCGGTGTCAGGCGGGTTTGCGGGCTGCGCTCGGCAAGGCTGGCGCGCTGCTCTGGATGAATGCTGCAGCCGTAGTCGTCGAGCACGCCAGCGCGACCGAGGAACCACGCGCCGTTCCACAGCCCGCCCAGCGCCATGCCATGGGCGGCGCAGTCACTGAGCATGCGGTCGAGTTCGGGGTACTTGAGCGGCGTGCGCAAGCCGCCACAGATCACCAGCAGGTCCAGCTCCTTGAGGCTGGCGGCGTTCAGTTCGCTGGCCACCAGCTCTAGGCCCAGGTCGCTCAGCACCCGGTCGCCCTTGGGCGAGAGCGGCGTGAAACGGAAGCTGTCGGCGCGCAGCAGATTGGCCGTCACCAGCACATCCATCGCCACGGTGAAGCTGGCCATGGAGAAGTGTTCGAGCAGGACGAAGTCGACCCGATAGGGCATCTGGCCGTTACCGGCAGTGGACTTGAGCCTCAACATGTTGCTGGTGCTGGTTTTCTGGCTGAACTGGCGTGGCGTGGACACTGCTGACTCCGCTTCCTGGCTGGCCGGATGAGTGTGCTGGGAGTCTGCGGGAAAGACAACCGGAGCACGCATGGCGGGCGCAGGGTCACTGGGCTATGCTGAGCCACCGCCTCGAGGACAATCCCCGATGAAATACGCCGCCGCATTGCTGCTGAGCCTGCTCCCACTGCTGGCCCAGGCGCTGGAGTCGGGCGACACGCTCGCACCCTGGACGCTGCTCGATCAATACGACCAGCCCTACAGCCTCGATACCGACACCCGCATCCTGCTGGTGGCACGCGACATGGATGGCGCAAAGCTCGTCAAGGCCGCCTTGGCCGAGCAACCCAAGGGGTATCTGCAAGCGCGTCATGCTGTGTTCCTTGCTGACATCCAGCGCATGCCCGCGATCATCGGCAAGCTGTTCGCCATCCCCGCCATGCGCGATTACAACTACCGCGTGGTGCTCGACCGCGAGGGACGGGTGGCCAGCCGCTATGGCGTCGGGGAGGGGCAGGTGCTGTGGCTGCAACTGGATCACCGGGTGCTCGCCGGGCAGCGGGTGTACACCGATGCCACGGCGCTCAAGGCCGCCCTGGAGCGTGCCACGCCCTGAGCCAGCCTGACGGATCCGACTGAACCCTTGCGCCTGAGCGTCGCCCAATGCAGTACATGCTTACGGGAGAACGCTCATGGAAATCGGAACGATCTGGATCATTGTCGCGGCCATTCTCATCCTGCTGGAGATCGTCGCCATCTGGCACATCATCGGCAGCGACCGGCGTGCCGAACGCAAGATGCTATGGGTCGTCTTCGTGGTGTATGTGCCCTTGCCAGGGCTGATCTTCTGGGCCTGGAAAGGGCCGCGAGCGGTCAAGGGCAGGGCGGTGCTGGAAGAACGATGATGGCCAGGGCCGCATCGCCTTGCGCCGCAGGCTGTCGCCAGTTCCCAGGGGGAATCCGGGGCGCAACGCGCCCCGCGAACTTCGCTAGAATCCCACCTCTTTTTCGCCGAGCCACACCATGCACGCCCCCCTCCAACTGCTCCAGACCTCCGCCGACCAGGCCGAGCTGATCCGCAACCTCTACCAGTTCTACGCCTACGAGTCCTCCGACTGGGAAGCCGAAGACGTCGAAGTGGACGGGCGCTTCTATATCCACGAAGAACACCTGGTCCGGTATTGGCAATCGCCCGGCTGGAGTGCCAGCGTGATCTTGGTCGATGGCTTCATCGCAGGCTTTGTGCTGATCGAGCGCAGTGAGCTGCCGGGGCTTGCGGCCACGGAACTCGCCGACCTGTTCATTCTCAAGCGCTATCGCCGCCAGGGCATCGGCAAGGCCATTGCCCAGCAACTGCTATGCAGCGGTACAGGAGACTGGCTGCTGCGCTGCTACGCCCAAGACCCGCCTGCAGTGGCGTTCTGTCGCGCTGTACTGGCGGACTTGCCCCGTGCCTGGCGGGCTATCGCCCTGGACGATGAGCCGCTGCTGCTCAACTTTCTGGTCTCGCCCGTCCACTGAGCTGACCATAAATTTTTGTGACGCACTTCACAAAACGCTTTCGGCTAACGGCATAATGCCAGCACTTGATGACTTCGATCCGGCCCTGACAGGCCGGCATGTTCCGTGCTGCCATAGGGTAAATCATGACGCCAGTCAGCCCCGACCTCATGTACCGGCTGTTGATCCAAAGTGTGGCGGATTACGCCATCTACCTATTGACCCCCGATGGCAGGGTGGCCAACTGGAATCCCGGAGCGCAGCGGGCCAAGGGGTATTCGAGCGAGGAGATTGTCGGCAAGCATTACTCGCTGTTCTACCACGAGGATGAACGTGCTGCGGGGCTGCCGCAGCAGAACCTCGAGCAGGCCCGGCGCACCGGTCGCTTCGAGGCCAGCGGCCTGCGCCTGCGCAAGGACGGATCGACGTTCCATGCCCATGTGGTGATCGACGCGGTGCACGACGACCAAGGGCAACTGGTGGGGTTCGCCAAGACCACCCGCGACATCTCCGAGCACCGGCGCCAGGAGGCCGAGCTGCGCCAGGCCAAGCAGTTGGCCGAGCAGTACAGCCAGGAAATGGCCGACCTGTCGCGTTTTCTCGACTCGGTGATCGCCAACATCCCAGCCAGTGTCATCGTCCAGGACCTCGACAGCCAGCGCATCCTGCTGGCCAACCAGCAAGCCGAGCAGCTGTTTGGCGCTCAGGGCACATGCATGGTCGGCCAGTTGCCCGAGCAGTGCCTGGCACCTGAAGCTGCCCAGTACCTGACCCAGCAGCTGGCCCGAGGCGCGCGCAGTGTCAAGGGTTATGCCGATGAGAGTCGCGTGGCCACAGCGCTCGGCCTGCGCACCTTGCGCAGCAGGACGTTGCTCAGCCAGAACCGCGAAGGGCAGGCTGACTACGTGCTGTTCGTGGCCGAGGATGCCACCGAGGAACTGGCGGCCCACGCCCAGATCCACTACATGGCGCACCATGATGCGTTGACCGGCTTGCCCAATCGCACCCTGTTCAGCGAGCGGCTCAAGCAGGCGCTGGGCCGCGGCCAGGACAGCGGCAAGTTGACCGCGACCCTGTGCCTTGACCTGGATAACTTCAAGAACATCAACGACTCCCTCGGTCACGCCTTCGGCGACAAGCTGCTGCGCGCGCTGGGCAAGCGCCTGCGCCGCGAGTTGCGCGAGCACGATACCCTGGCCCGGCTTGGCGGCGATGAGTTCGCCGTGGTCCTGGCCGGGCTGGATACCCGCGAGGCCGCTTGCCATACCGCCCAACGCCTGATCGAGGCGATCAGCCCGCCGTTTCGCATCGAAGGGCATCAGTTTTCGGTGGGCGTGAGCATTGGCATCGCCCTTGCGCCGGACGATCATGGCCAGGCCGAGCAACTGCTCAGCTATGCCGACATGGCCCTGTACGAGGCCAAGCGCAACGGCCGTAACCGCTACGAATGCTTCAGCGTCGAGATGGATGTCGCTGCCCGCCAGCGCCGTCTGGTGGAGACCGACCTGCGCACCGCCTTGCACCTGGGGCAGTTGCAGTTGCACTACCAGCCAGTGGTGGACCAGCAAACCAACAGCGTCACCGGCTACGAAGCCCTGCTGCGCTGGGAGCACCCCACCCGTGGCATGGTCATGCCCATGGACTTCATCCCCATCGCCGAGGAAACCGGGCTGATCCACGAGATCGGCACCCGCGCCCTGAATCTGGCCTGCCAGGAAGCCGCCACGTGGGAAGGCACCCAGACGGTATCGGTGAACCTGTCCGCCGTGCAGTTCAAGAACGCCAACCTGGTACAGACCGTGGCCCTGGCCCTGGCCGATTCGGGGTTGGCGGCGCAGCGGCTGGAACTTGAGATCACCGAGTCGGTTTTATTGGGCAACAGCGAGGAAAACGTACGCACTCTGCGGGCGCTCAAGGATCTGGGGGTGTCGATTTCCCTCGACGATTTCGGCACGGGATATTCATCGCTCGGGTACTTGCGCTCGTTTCCGTTCGACCGGATCAAGATCGACAAGTCGTTCGTCCATGACATGTGCGACAGCCGCGAAGCGATGTCGATCATTCGCGCCATCACCGAACTGTCCAACAGCCTGATGATCAAGACCACGGCCGAAGGGGTGGAATCGCCTGAACAGATGCGCCGCCTGGCGGCGGAAGGGTGCTCGCATTTCCAGGGCTACCTGTATGGCAAGCCGGCGCCAGCGAGCCAGCGGCTCAGGAGTGTCGTGCCCGTGCAAGGCTGAAGCTCGGCGGTGCTTGCTTGGCGGGTGAACTCGCCCCACAGGTTCGGTGTCGCTCTCAATTGCACCGCATACCTATAGGAGCGGGTTTACCCACGAACCGGCCGGAGGAGGTGGAGGCGGTACCCACACTGGCAAATCCGGTCGATCAGCGAACACAAACCCGTGCACGCCGATTTCTCATCCCGGTGCATCTCTTCTAGAATCCGCCCATACCTGCGCCGGCCCTGCCACGCGCGCCGTCGAGAGCGCCATGAGTTCCAGAACCCCGCTGTCCGGAGTCAACCAACCGCTGCGCGGCATCGCCCTGGTGGTCGTGGCAACGTTCCTGTTCGCCAGTCACGATGCGCTGTCGAAGTTCCTCGGTGGCTTGTACCCGATCGTCATGGTGGTGTGGGCGCGCTATCTGGTGCACACCCTGCTGATGGCGGGGATCTTCCTGCCCAAAGCCGGCATGGCAGTACTGCGAACCCGCCGGCCGCTGCTGCAGACCCTGCGAGCCCTGAGTCTGCTGAGCACCAGCCTGCTGTTCACTGCAGGCTTGCAGTATCTGCCGCTGGCCGAGGCGACGTCGGTCAATTTCCTGGCTCCGGTGCTGGTCACTGCGCTCTCGGCACCACTGCTAAAGGAGCGTGTCTCCCTCGGCCAATGGGTGGCGGTGGTGATGGGCTTTATCGGCGTGCTGGTGGTTGTGCATCCGGGCGGGGCGATGTTCACGCCGGCGATCCTCTTCCCCCTGGGCTCGGCACTGGGTTTTTGCTTCTATCAATTGCTGACCCGCAAGCTGTCCGCCTATGACTCCCCGACCACCAGCAACTTTTACGCCGGGCTGTGCAACACCCTGGTGCTCAGTGCCCTGGTGCCGTTCTTCTGGCAACTGCCGCACTGGAATCACGCCTTGCTGATGCTGGCCTTGGGCGGCTGCGGCATGACCGCCCATCTGCTGCTGACCCAGGCCTTCCGCTTCGCCGCCCCAGCCTTGCTGGCGCCGTTCAGCTACTGTCAGATCGTCTTCGCAGGGCTGTTGGGGCTGGTGATTTTCAGCCAGGTACCTGAAACCAGCAGCCTGGTGGGCATCGCCATCATCTGCCTGAGTGGGTTGGGCGCAGCCTGGATGCAGCGCGGCAAGTGAACCTCGGCCCCCGAAAGTCCCAGCCTATTACCCCCACATAGCCACTCTATTAGAAACCTGCCGCCGCTCGGCTAGTCTTCATTCTGCCCCGTGACAACGGCGGGTGGGCGTGGGCAGGGATACCCCTCGGGGCGCCTGCTTTTTCCGCCGTTGACGAGCCTGTGTCGGGCTTTCGCCGACGCGACCTGATGAGGGGGCGCATGAGCTTGCGTGCTCAGCCGATCGAACACCTGGCCTAGACCGGGAAATCTGGACAACCGACCCAAAGGTACACGCAGATGTCGAACGAATCGAAATGCCCGTTTCATCAAACCGCGGGTGGTGGCACCAGCAACCGTGACTGGTGGCCGGACCAGCTGAACCTGAAGATCCTCCACCAGCATTCTGCCAAGTCCGACCCGATGGATCCCGGTTTCGACTACGCCAAAGCGTTCAAGAGCCTCGACTTCCAGGCCCTCAAGCAGGACCTGCACGCCTTGATGACTGACTCCCAGGACTGGTGGCCCGCCGACTTCGGCCACTATGGCCCGCTGTTCATCCGCATGGCCTGGCACAGTGCCGGTACCTACCGCATCGGCGATGGTCGCGGCGGCGCAGGCTCTGGCCAGCAACGTTTCGCGCCGCTCAACAGCTGGCCGGACAACGTCAGCCTGGACAAGGCCCGGCGCCTGCTCTGGCCCATCAAGCAAAAATACGGCAACAAGATCTCCTGGGCCGACTTGATCGTGCTCACCGGCAACGTCGCCCTCGAATCCATGGGCTTCAAGACCTTCGGTTTCTCCGGCGGGCGCGCAGACGTATGGGAGCCGGACGAAGACGTTTACTGGGGCTCCGAGAAGGTCTGGTTGGGAGGCGACACGCGCTATGGCAAGGCCCAAGCCCCAGGCCAGGGCGACCTGGTGGCCGAGCCGCAGAAGCACGGTGAAGAAGAAAGCCGCACCCTGGGAGGGGAGCGTAACCTGGAGAACCCGCTGGCTGCCGTGCAGATGGGGCTGATCTACGTGAACCCGGAAGGCCCGGACGCCAATCCCGACCCTGTGGCCTCGGGCAAGGACATTCGCGAGACCTTCGGGCGCATGGCCATGAACGATGAGGAAACCGTGGCCCTGATCGCCGGCGGACATGCCTTCGGCAAGACCCACGGCGCCGGCCCCGCCGACAACGTAGGCCCTGAGCCAGAAGCCGCAGGCCTTGAGCTGCAAGGTCTGGGCTGGCAGAACAAGTTCGGTACCGGCAAGGGCGGCGACACCATCACCAGTGGCCTGGAAGTGACCTGGACGTCTACCCCGACCAAGTGGAGCAACGAGTACCTGGAGAACTTGTTCAACTTCGACTGGGAACTGACCAAGAGCCCGGCCGGTGCCCACCAGTGGCGGCCGAAGAACGGCGCCGGGGCAGGACAGATCCCCGATGCCCACGATCCTTCCAAGCGTCACGCGCCGGCCATGCTCACCTCCGACCTGGCCCTGCGTTTCGACCCGATCTACGAACCGATCGCCCGGCGTTTCAAGGACAACCCCGACCAGTTGGCTGATGCCTTCGCCCGTGCCTGGTACAAACTGATCCACCGGGACATGGGCCCGCTGTCACGCTACCTGGGCCCGGAAATGCCCCAGGAGGTGCTGCTCTGGCAGGACCCGATCCCGCCGGTGGACCACCCGCTGATCGACGATCAAGACATCGCCGCCCTCAAAGCCAAGGTGTTGGCCTCGGGCCTGAGCGTCGGCGAACTGGTCTCCACCGCTTGGGCCTCGGCCTCGACCTTCCGGGGTTCGGACAAGCGCGGTGGTGCCAACGGCGGCCGCCTGCGCCTGGCGCCGCAGAAGTTCTGGGCAGCCAACCAGCCTGAACAATTGGACAAAGTGCTCAAGGCGCTGGAGAAGATCCAGAGTGAGTTCAACGCCTCGGGCAAGAAGGTTTCCCTGGCCGATTTGATCGTGCTGGCGGGCTGCGCCGCGGTGGAAAAAGCTGCCAGGGACGGTGGGCACACAGTCAATGTGCCGTTCAGGCCTGGACGCATGGACGCCTCCCAGGAGCAGACCGATGTCGAGTCGTTCGGTGTGCTCGAGCCCTTGGCCGACGGTTTCCGCAACTTCACCAAAGCCCGCTACAGCGTCAAGGCCGAAAAACTGTTGCTGGACAAAGCCCAGTTGCTGACCCTCACCGCACCGCAGATGACCGTGCTGATCGGCGGCCTGCGGGTACTGGGCGCCAATGTCGGTGGCAGCCGACACGGGGTCTTTACCGACAAGCCCGGTGTGCTGTCCAACGACTTCTTCCGCAACCTGCTGGACATGAGCGTGGAGTGGAAGCCGACCTCGGCGGACAACGAAACCTTCGAAGGTCGCGACCGCAAGACTGGCCAGGTGAAGTGGACCGGTACCCGCGTCGACCTGGTGTTTGGCTCCCACGCCCAGTTGCGGGCCTTGTCGGAGGTCTATGGCAGCAGTGATGGCCAGGACAAGTTCGTCAAGGACTTCGTCGCTGCCTGGGTCAAGGTGATGGAGCTCGATAGGTTCGACTTGAAGTGACCGTGGCTTGAGGGGCCTGTGCGCCCCCTATCGCGATACATGGCCGCCCCACAGGTGCTGCGCACGCCATTGCGCTGTGCCTGTGGGGCGGCCTTGTGTCTAGGTGATCCGCAAAAAGGCCGCCAAGGGGCGGTGGCCGTTTCGCCAATTTCAGGTCGGATAGATACAAAAGCGCCCTTGATCGTTCTGCTGCAATGCATCCCAGGCAACCGGCCTGAACAGCATGCCCATAACGACAAGGAAACCCACCATGCAAATGCCCAAGACCCTGAAGATCCACAATGGCGAGAAGGCCAAACCCACGTTCTGCGCCCAGGAATACGCTGCCCGCCAAGCCCGCCTGCGCGCCTACATGGCCGAGCATGACATCGAGGCGGCGATTTTCACCTCGTACCACAACGTCAACTACTACAGCGACTTCCTCTACTGCTCGTTCGGGCGCCCCTATGCGCTGGTGGTCACCCAGGACAAGGTGGTCTCGATCAGCGCCAACATCGATGGCGGCCAACCCTGGCGGCGGACGGTCGGCACCGACAACATCGTCTACACCGACTGGCAGCGCGACAACTTCTTCGTCGCCATCCAGCAGGCCCTGCCGCTGGCCTCGCGCATCGGCGTGGAGCATGACCATCTCAACCTACAGAATCATGCCAAGCTCGCTGCCTGCTATCCCAAGGCCGAGTTGGTCGACATCGGCGCGCCTTGCATGCGTATGCGCATGATCAAGTCCGCCGCAGAGCAGGCGTTGATCCGTCAGGGCGCGCGTATCGCCGATATCGGTGGCGCGGCAGTGGTCGAGGCCTTGCGCGATCAGGTGCCTGAGTACGAAGTGGCGCTGCATGCCACCCAGGCAATGGTGCGCGAGATCGCCCGCAGCTTCCCTGACGCCGAGCTGATGGACACCTGGACCTGGTTCCAGTCCGGGCTCAACACCGATGGTGCCCACAACCCGGTCACCAGCCGCACGGTGAGCAAGGGCGAGATCCTCAGCCTCAACTGCTTCCCGATGATCGCCGGTTACTACACCGCGCTTGAGCGCACCTTGTTCCTCGACCACTGTCCGGACGAGTACCTGCGCCTGTGGCAAGCCAACGTCGAGGTGCACGAAGCGGGCCTGAAGCTGGTGCGCCCCGGCATCCGCTGCTGCGACATCGCCCGCGAGCTGAACGAGATTTTCCTTCGTCATGACCTGCTGCAGTACCGCACCTTCGGTTACGGCCATTCCTTCGGCACCCTGAGCCATTACTACGGGCGCGAAGCGGGGCTGGAGCTGCGCGAGGACATCGACACCGTCCTCGAGCCAGGCATGGTGGTGTCGATCGAGCCGATGATCATGCTGCCCGAAGGGCACCCCGGCGCGGGTGGCTACCGTGAGCACGACATCCTGATCGTCAACGAGCACGGTGCCGAGAACATTACCCATTTCCCGTACGGGCCGGAGCACAACATCATCCGCAAGTGACCCTCGGGCACGGTCGCGGGCCTGCCCGCGACCTTCCCGCCAGTGACCGCTCGACCCTGCCGCCAATTACAAGAACAGAGGGTATCCGTCATGTCCCAGCGTCATTCCGTTGTGCCGAAATCTCGTTTGCTGCCCGCCCTGGGAGGTGCGCGATGATCACCATGAGCGCCCGTCACCTTGACCTCCCGGCACAGGACGCCGAACGCCAGGCGCTGCGCAAGGCCGCGCGAGCCAGCTTCATGGGCAACTTCGTCGAATGGTTCGACTATGCCGCCTATGGCTACCTAGCCACCATCATTGCCGCCACGTTCTTCCCCGATGCCGACAAGACCACTGGCCTGCTGGCCACCTTTGCAGTGTTTGCCCTGTCCTTCATCGTCCGGCCGTTGGGCGGGGTGGTCTGGGGACATTTCGGTGACCGCCATGGGCGGCGCAACGCGCTGTCGTGGTCGATCCTGATCATGTCGGTGTCGACGTTCTGCATCGGCATATTGCCCAGTCATGCGCAGATCGGCGTGTGGGCACCGTGCCTTTTGCTGCTGATTCGCCTGGTGCAGGGTTTTTCCGCCTCCGGCGAGTATGCCGGGGCCTCGGCGTTTCTGGCCGAATACGCGCCAGCAGGCCGTCGCGGGCTGTACACCAGCATCGTGCCGGCCAGCACTGCCGCCGGGTTGCTGTTCGGCGCCGCGTTCGTCGCCGCCTTGCATGCGCTGCTCAGCACCGAGGCCTTGCACAGCTGGGGGTGGCGCCTGCCATTTTTGCTGGCTGCACCGTTCGGCCTGGTGGGGCGCTATATCCGCATGAGTCTGCAGGACACGCCCAAATTCCTGGAGATGGAGCAGCGCCTGGAAAGCAAGGGCTGCGCGGGCGCCACACCGCTGCGCGAATTGCTGACCCTGCACCGGCGCAGTGTGCTGATCGGCATTGGCGTGACCTGCCTGAATGCGGTGGCCTTCTACCTGCTGCTCAGCTACATGCCCACATACCTGTCCAACGAAATGGGCATGAGCGAGCGCGACTCGTTCATTGCCTCGACGGTGTCGCTGGCAACTTACATCGGGTTGATCTTCCTGATGGGGCGCTTGTCGGACCGCTTTGGTCGCAAGCCCATGCTGGTGGTCGCCTCGCTGCTGTTTCTGGGGCTGACGGTGCCGCTGTTCAGTTTGCTCGATCATCAGCCGCTGTTGGTGATCCTGGCGATCCAGATCCTGTTCGGTGCGATGCTGGCGATGAACGACGGCACCTTGCCCTGCTTGCTGGCGGAGATTTTTCCCACACGTGTGCGTTTCAGCGGGTTTGCCTTGAGCTTCAACATCGCCAACGCGCTGTTCGGTGGCACCGCGCCGTTCATTGCCACCTGGCTGATCCAGGTCACTGGCAACAAGCTGGCCCCGGCGGGCTACCTGCTGGTCGCTGCGGTGGTGGCACTGGTGGCTATGCTGGCCTGCCGGGAAACGGCGCATCGTGCGTTGCAGGATTGACTGCGCAGAGCGCCCAGCGCTCCCAACCGGTAGGACGGGTGTTTGCGAGCAATCCAGAACCTGTGGGAGCGGGGTTCACCTGCGAACATCGGCGGAGCCGGTGCCAGGTGCCGCCGGGAAACCTTGTTCGAGGTGAACCCTACCTTCGTTAGCAACCCGTCAGTGCAACGACGCCTGTCGCCGCTCTCCGAGCGGTGACAGGCCAAAGAACCGGCTGTAGCTCTTGGAAAAATGCGCAGGCGAGGTAAAGCCACAGGCCAGGGCGATTTCCCGCACCTGGGCGTCGCTGCGCAGCAGCATCTCCCGCGCCCGTGACAGACGTAGCTCCAGGTAGTACTGGCTGGGGGTGCGCTGCAGGTACTTGTGAAACAGCCGCTCCAGTTGGCGCACCGTCACCTCGTTGAGGGTTGCCAGCTCTTCCAGCCCCAGGGGTTCTTCCAGGTTGGCTTCCATGATCGCCACCACCTGGCTTAGCTTGGGTTGCGCATTGCCGAGGCGGGTGCGCAGCGGAACCCGCTGGCGGTCACGCTCACCACGCACCCGGTCGCACAGCAACAGCTCGGCCGCCTTGGCGGCGATGGCTTGGCCATCGGGCAGGCGGGCGACCAATTGCAACATCATGTCCATGGCGGCCACGCCGCCGGAACAGGTGTAGCGGTCGCGATCGAGCTCGTACAGTTGGTTGGAGATGACGATGCCGGGGAAACGCTCCTTGAGCGCTTCGATGTCTTCCCAGTGGATGGTGCAGCGGTAGCCTTTGAGCAGCTGCGCCCGTGCCAGCAGGTAGCTGCCCGTGCAAATTCCACCCAGGGGTACCCGCTGGCGGGCGAGTTGTCGCAACCAGTCGATCAGCCGGCGGCTGTCACGGTCGTTGGCAATGGGGTTGGCACCTACCACGAACAGGGCATCCAATGCGGGTGCGTCGGCGATGCCATGGTCAGGCAGCACGCGCATGCCGTTGCTGGCGGTCACAGGTTCCGGCGTGGCGGCGACGACTACGGTGCGAAACAACGGGCGGCAGGCGGCCAGGTTGGCCATGCGCAGGGTCTCGACCGCCGAGGCCAGGCCGATGGTGGTGAAGTTGGGTTGTACCAGAAAGCCGAACGTCCTGGGTGGGGGGAGGGGGGAGGCAGGCTGCGCAGAGCAGGGCTGGACCATGTGCGATTTACCTGTGCAAGCTGAGGCGTCGTTGTTTCCGGGCTATAAGAAAAAACCAGCCTTGAGGAATTCTTGTTGTTCTATGCCGTGGCCGGCCCGATAGTACACCCGGATGACAAGGGGCCGGAATGCCCACGACCCGGAGCCCCTTTTGCACAGGAGACGACCGCTTGAACCGTAAATCCGTGCCGGTACCCCAGGAAGGCTTCGCCCTGGCCCCCGGTGCCATCGAGGTGTTGCCCGATGCGGCGAGCTACCGCACTCGCTTGCTTGAGCTGATTGCCAGCGCCACTCAACGTATTGTCATCGTCGCCCTGTACTTGCAAGAGGACGAGGCCGGCCAAGAAGTGCTCGACGCCTTGTACCAGGCCAAGGCGGCACGACCAGCGCTGGAGGTTCTCGTCGTCGTCGACTGGTTCCGGGCCCGACGCGGCTTGCTGGGGGCGGGCCGGCAACCGGGCAACGCGGCGTGGTACCAGGCCCAGCGTCAACGCCGAGGCCTTGATGTGGTCATCCATGGTGTGCCGGTACAGACCCGCGAGCTGTTCGGCGTGCTGCACCTCAAAGGCAGCATCATCGATGACCAGGTGCTGTACACCGGGGCGAGCCTGAACAACGTCTACCTACACCGCTTCGACCGCTACCGGCTGGATCGATACCACCTGTTCCACAATGCCGGGTTGGCTGACGCCATGGCCGGCCTGGTGCGGCAAATACTGGCAAGTACCGCGACACCGCGCCTGGACTTGCCTGCACCGCCGACGACCAAACGCCTGCGTGGTGCGATTCGCCGGCTGCGAGCGCGTTTGAGGCACATGGCCTACGACCTGCCCGTGGCTCCGGCCCGGGAAGGGCTGCGGGTGATCCCTCTGTTGGGCATCGGCCGAGGCAATCCGCTCAACCGCAGCGTGTGCGCGCTGCTTGCGGCTGCGCGTTCGCAGATCGTGCTCAGCACACCGTACTTCAACCCGCCCCGTGTACTGATCGCCGAGATCGACCGGGCGCTGGCCCGTGGGGTGACGGTGGAGATGATCATCGGTCACCGAACCGCCAACGATTTCTACGTCGCCCCCGGGCAACCCTTCACCGCCAGCGCCGCCTTGCCCTATCTGTACGAGGACAACCTGCGCGCCTTCGCCCATCGGCGCCAGGCCGCCATTGCCAGCGGCCAGCTGCAGGTGCGGATCTGGAACGATCCGGGGCACACCTTCCATGCCAAGGGCGTGTGGATCGACGAACGCTACAGCTTGCTCACCGGCAACAACCTCAATCCCCGTGGGTTCAATCTGGACCTTGAGAACGGCCTATTGATCGATGACCCCCAGGGACAGTGGCTCGCCCCCCGTGAGGCCGAACTCGAAAGGATCCGTCGGCACGCCCCCCGGCTGTCGTCGGCCGAGGAGCTGGGCGAGGCCGGCGAACACCCGCGCGAAGTGCTCAAGCTGCTGCGGCGGCTGCGCTACAGCCGCCTCGAGCCATTGATCAGACGGGTGCTCTGACGCTCATTGGCTGGAACCGGCCGCGCAGCCAGTGATCCAGGCTCAGGCGGCCGGCCCCTTTGAGCAACAGTGGCAGCAAGGCCACCAGATAGATGACCGGCAGCTTGAAGTTGCCGTAGCCCTGGTTGGTAATCGCATAGCCCTGGGCAAGCTCGGCCAGGCTCGACCACTGCGCCGGCCAGTGCACCGCGGCGATAGCCACTACTGTCACCACCATCAGCACGGCCGAGGCCAGGCGCGTGCCCAGGCCGAGCAGCAGCAACAGCGGGCAGATCAATTCAGCCCACAGCGAGAGCTGCCAGTTCACATTGGCTGGCAATAGGTTGAACGGGAAGGGAAAACTCGCTTGCAGATCAGTGAACCAGTTGGCGCCGTTGAATTTCTCGATACCCGATTCGAAGAACTCCCAGGCCAGGAACAGGCGCAGGGGCAGGTCGGCGCTCCAGGTACCGAGGCGATCCAGGGCGTTAAAGGCGCGGGGCAATGCGTTCATGGTCAGGCTCTCTTGTCAGCAGGTTGGAGAACTCGAGCCCTGGGGCTCGAGGTGTGACAAGGAGTGTGTGCGGCGAGGGTATCTGCAGTGTGTCCAGGGCAGTGGCGTTATGTATCGGCGTGTAGTCGAAGCCGGGGCCGGGACGCGGCCCCCACGTCATCTGAGCTCGATCTGCGCGCACAGCCCGCCGCCAGCGCGGTTGCTCAAGGTCAGTTGCCCTCCCATGGCCTGGGTCAGTTGCTGAGCGATCGCCAGCCCCAGGCCGGTACCTCCGGTGCTGCGGTTGCGAGAACCTTCCACCCTGTAGAACGGTTTGAGCACTTCGGCCAGCTCATCGGCGGGAATGCCAGGCCCTTCGTCGAGCACACGGATCAAGGTGCCGTTCCCGGTGTGTTCCACCTCAAGCTGCGCGGCACCTGCGAACTTCAGCGCGTTGTCCACCAGGTTCACCAGCACCCGGCGCAGGGCATGGGGGCGGGTGTGGAGGGTGACATCGGTGGCACCCAGGCGCTCGACCTTGGCGCCGCTGTCCTGGTAATCGAAGACCAGGCTGTCGAGGAAGGCATCGAGCTTGATGCGGCAGGGCGCCTCGGTGCTGCTGTCCATGCTGCGCGCGTACGCCACGCCTTCGCGCACCAAGTGTTCCATGGCGCTCAGGTCGCTCCAGAGTTTGTCCTTCTCCAGGCCGTCGTCCATCACCTCCACCCGCAATTTCATGCGCGTGATGGGGGTTTGCAGGTCATGGGAGATGGCCGCCAGCAGTTGCATGCGCTCTTTGAGGTAGGCCGCGATGCGCGCCTGCAGGGCGTTGAAGGCGACGGCCGCGTAGCGCACCTCTCGGGGGCCGCTTTCGTCCAGTTGGGGGCCGGGTTTGTCCGGGTCCAGATCGTCCACCGCACGGGCCAGCCGGGTCAGTGGACGGATCGCCAGACGCACGGCCAGCCAGGTGCAGCCCAGCAGCACCGCCAGCTGGATCAACAGCACCACCGGCAGCCATTTGGCCAAGGGCACGCCGGCTGGCGTGACGTCGATGGTCAGCGGCGCGCCGTCCGCCAGGCGCAAGTGGGCCTGAAAATGCGCAATGGGGCCCGGGATCTCCTGGAAGGTCAGGCGATAATCCTGGCCGATCGCCTTGACGATCGACTCGGCGGCCATGGGCGGGTCCTCGCTGGCCATGGCCTGGCCACTGAGGCCTTCACTGAGTTGATAGCGATAATTTTGCCGTTGCAGGCGTGGCAGCCAGGCAGCACGTTCGTTTGCTGGCAAGCGCTCGAGGATCGCCACCGAGGTTGCCACGTCTTGCTCCAGGTTGTTGAGCATCATCGAACGGCTGCTGACATAGCGCTCGTAGAACTGCAGGCCGAACGACAGCCCGTAGGCCAGCACCAGCCCGGTGAGAAAGATCAGCGCCAGGCGCGAGGCAAGGGTACGGGGCCATCTCATGACGGCGACTCGAGCAACTGCACCGGCAGGGAGAACACATAGCCCTCGCTGCGTACGGTTTTGATGCAGGTGGGTTCGCGGGCGTCGTCGCCCAGACGTTGGCGCAGGCGGCTGACCAGCAAGTCGATGGAGCGGTCGAAGATATCCGCCTCGCGGCCCTGGGTGAGGTTGAGCAGTTGTTCGCGGCTGAGCACCCGCTGGGGGTGGTCGAGAAACACCCGCAGCAGGCGATACTCCGCGCCGCTCAGGGCCACCAGGGTGCCGTCGGTGTCGAGCAGGTGGCGGGCGGTGGTGTCCAGCCGCCATTGGCCGAAGCCGATCAGCCGGCTGCTTTCGCTGATGGTCAGGTTGGGCGGCAGCATCCGCGTGCGACGCAGCACGGCGTTGATGCGCGCCAGCAGTTCACGCGCCGAGAAGGGTTTGGTGAGGTAGTCGTCGGCCCCCATCTCAAGGCCAATGATGCGGTCGGTCTCATCGTTGCGTGCGGTGAGCATCAACACAGGCGTGTTGCGGTGCTTGCCGGCGCGCAGTTCACGGCACAGCAGCAGGCCGTCGTCGCCGGGCATCATGATGTCGAGCACGATCAGGTCGACCGCGTTGTTCTCCAGGAAGGCGCGCATTTGCCGGCCATCGGCGACGATGCTGGTGCGCAGGCCGTTCTTCTTCAAGTAATTGCCGACCAGCTCGCGGATTTCGCGATCGTCGTCGACGATCAGGATGTGATCGACATGTTCCATCGGAGGGTTCCTGTACAGGGTTGGATAGGCGCAGTGTACCGAGCGTTGTGGCCCTTGCGGACCGGGCTTTGTATTGCAGTGTATCCGTCGGCGGTGCAGATACAGCACAAGGCAATAGGAGGCCTTTGCGGACACAGCCCGGATACCCGCCAGCGGTGAAATGGCTCTCGACCGGGGAAGACTCCCCACCGCATAAACACTCGCAGGAGAGATGCCATGACCACCAAGACTTTTGCCATCGCCGCCTTGTTTGCCTTGTCCAGTTTGGGCGCCATCGGTGCCCAGGCAAGCCCGCAACCGATGCAGGACAACGTGATGCAATACCGCTATGGCGATCATCTGGATATCCAGAAAGTACTCTCTACCCAGGACGACCAGGCCAACGCCTGTGGCGTGGTCACCACCCGCATGGATTACCTGGACTCCCACGGCCAGCGTCAGAGCGTCGAGTACCGTACCTACGCCACCGGCGGCTGCCATGAAAATTGACCGGCGCATGCTGATCAAGGTCGGCGGGTTGGGCATGGGCCTGGTTGGGCTTGGCCTGGCCGGTTACCTGGCGGCGCGGGACGGGCAGGGCGCCATGCCTTCGCTGGCCGGCGCCAGCCAGTGGCTGAACTCGGCGCCGCTGGATGCCCCGGCGCTCAAGGGCAAGGTGGTACTGGTGGATTTCTGGACCTGGGATTGCGTCAACTGCCAGCGCAGCCTGCCCTATGTCAACGACTGGTCTCGGCGCTATGCCGACCAAGGGCTGGTGGTGATCGGGGTGCATACGCCGGAATACGACTATGAGCATGATCTGGGCACCCTGCGCCAGAAGGTGGCCAGTCTAGGCATCGGTTATCCGGTAGCGGTGGACAACGACTACCGGATCTGGAACGCCTGGGGCAACCAGTTCTGGCCAGCCCATTACTTCATTGACCGTCAGGGACAGGTGCGCCATGTGCATTACGGCGAAGGCGGCTATGACGGTCAGGAGAAGGTGATACAGGCGTTGCTGGCTGAGTGACCGCGTATCTTGGGGCGCTTGGCGCCCCTTTTCATAGGGCCTTCTGCCGCTCGCGCATGCCCGCCATGCACTTGAGCAGAAAACCGATGGTCACCGCACTGGCTGCGGTGATGAAGATCGAAGGCTTTCCGGTCACCTGCAACAGCATCGAGATGAACGCTGGCGCAACTGCAGCCGCACTGGCCAGCGTGATCGGCACCAGTGGGGTGAACTGGCCTTGGGGGTCGTTGGTGGCGATGGCGCCCATGTAGTAGCTCAACGCCAGGGCCCAGCCGAAGTTCAGGATGAACAGCGCCACGAACAGGCTGATCGCGCTCGGTGTACCCCCGGCGAGCAGGACGATGGCCAACAGCACCAGCAACGAGCCAAGGCCGATCATCGGCCCGCGGCTGACCCGTGCCCCCAACAGGCTCGGCAGACCCGAGCCAGGCAGGCCGCCCAGCACGCCCATGCCGAATGCCCAACCCACCTCCACGGCGCTCAGGCCTTGGTCATGCCCCAGCTGATCGAGGAAGCCCCAGACGCTGTAGATCGCCAGTTGCAGGAACAACATACCCAGCAATGAATAGCGGCCGATGCGCGCCGATCCCTGACCGCTGGCGGCCAGCACGGTGCCGCGGGTGACGGCGTGGCAGACCGGTAAGGCGATGCAACTGACGCTGATCAGGCCGAACCAGCCCGCCATCGAGGCGATTGCCAGCGAACTGCCGAACGCTTCGGCCACCAGCGGCAGAGTGGCGGCTGAGAACGCGAAGATGCCTGTCTGCAGGAACAGCACCAGGCCAAAGGAGCGGTCCTGTCCCGGCAGGCGGCCGAGGTCGTTGAGGGCATTGGCGTACAACAGGCCCCCGCCAATCCCCGCGAGCAGGCGCCAGGCAAGTACCGGGGTGAAGCTGGCGCTTTGCGCCGTGAACAGATTACAGGCCAGCGCCAGCAGCGCGGCCAGTAGATAGACGCGGCGCTGGCTACCTTGCCGAGCCAACAAGGGGCTAAGCAGGGTACCCAAGACCAGGCCACCCATTTCCATGGCGATCACCAGGCCTTGCTGGCTGAGGGAAAGGGCCAGGCGTTCGGCCAGCAGGCCGATGAACATGGGTTGAACGCCAATTACGATGATGGCCGTGCTGGCGATGAAGATCAGAGAAGCACGCTGGAGCCGGGAATTGTTGTTGTGCATTGTGGGGTCCCGATGAATGAAATGGCTGATGCGTGTCGCAGTGGAGCGCCCCGCAGCCCGCGCGTTGGCGCGACACTGCGAAGCGGCTTGGGACGAAGGGCCTGGGCTCAGGTCAGGGCGCGGCTCAGCTGGTCATGGGTGACTTGGCCGTTCATCAGGGTCAGCAGAACCTCGGTCTTGCCGATCTGGTAGCGGTCCAGCTCGAACAAGTCCTGTTCCAGAATGATGATGTCCGCGCGCTTGCCTTCGCTGATCGAGCCGATCTCTTTCTCCAGGCCCAACTGGTAGGCGCCATTGATGGTGTAGGCGGCGATCAGCTGGGGGATGCTCAGCTTCTCGTGGATGTCCGGCATCACCGGGGCATCGGGCTCGCCCGCCAACTGCCGGGTATGGCCGGACTCGATGTGCTCCACCGGTCGATGCTGGCAGCGGCACTGGCAGGCCAGCCCGTCCATGCCGATGGACACGGTCACGCCCTGTTCGATGAAGCTGCGGAACTTGTACATCGAGGCCCAGCGCTGCGGGCCATAGGACTTCTGGATCGCCTGGGTATAGGCGTCGACCACACCCCACTGCAGCTGGGTATTGGCCATTACGCCGATGCGGCGAAAACGCGGGATGTCGTCCGGGTGGGTGAGGAACGCGTGGGTGATCACATGGCGACGGTCACGTGGCGGGTTGCTCGCGCTGACACGCTCGAACACATCCAAGGCCATGCGCACGGCGCCATCGCCCACGGCGTGGACCATCACATCGATGCCGTTGAGGTCGGCCTCGCGCACGTGCCGCTCGAAGGTTTCCTCCGGCATGGTGGTGCTGCCGCAGCTGTGCGGCTTGTCACAGTAGGGCTCGAGCAGGTAGGCGGTGTGGTTCATCTCGGTGCCGTCGAGCATCAGTTTCAGCGCCTGGGCCTTGACCAGAGGGCTTGCGTACTCAGCGCGCAGGGCCTTGAGACTGGCCACCGGGTCCGGGTCGGTGCCCATGTCGATGTAGCTGCCGACCACCCGGAGCTTGAGGCGTTGCTCGTCTTCCAGGCGCATCAGGGTCTGGTACAGCAGCGACTGATCGCCGCTCGGGTCGAGGAAGCCTGCGTCGAACACGGTGGTGATGCCGGCGGCGACTAGTTTCTCCTGCCACAAGGCGATCGAGCGCAGGTACAGATCGATGCCGACAGGCAGATAACCCAGGTCGCTCAGGCGCTGCATCAGTAGCGAATAGGCCGCGCCATCGACGATCAGGCCGGTGGGTTCGCCGGTGTGCGGGTCCTTCTCGAACCAGCTGGCGCCTTCTTCCACCGGTGGCGTGTCACGGTCGATGCCTGCCAGCTCCAGGGCCTTGGAGTTGACCCACATGGAATGGTAGTCGGTGGACAACAGGCACACTGGCTTGTCGGCACAGATCGCGTCCAGGGTTTCGCGGCGCAGCATGTCCCCAGGCACCAAGGCCTGGACCCAACCCATGCCGGTGATGGCCTTCTCGTTGGGGTTCTCGTCCACGTAGCGCTTGAGCGCAGCCAGCACCTGATGGGGGTCTTCATGGTTGACGAAGGCCTGATGGGCGAACGCGGTGGTGGAAAAGTGCCAGTGGGATTCGACGAAACCTGGCAGCACCAACTTGCCCTGGGCGTCGAGCATGCGGGTGGCAGGGCCCTTGAAAGCCAGCACGCTTCGGTCGTCGCCGACATGCACGATACGCTCGCCGCGCACCGCCACGGCGCTGGCCCAGGGGCGGTGCGGATCGACGGTGTAGATACGGGCGTGGTGGATGATCAGGTCGGCATGTTCAGTCATGGCGGTACTCGTGGGGCTGGGCGAGGGAGGGCCGCGGACGACAGGCGAGGGTAGGCATTGCAAGGCTCCCGCTGGTTGTTGTTGTCGGGCAGGGTGCGGCCGGTACGGCGTGGTCGGTCGATCACGTGGAAATATTTTTTAATCCATAAAAACTTTTAGTCAATAAAATTTTTAATCGAATGAGTTTGCCGTTATGCTGGGCGCCCACCCGCCAACGCCAGCCAGGAGAGCCATGAGCGGATTGCGCGAACAACAAAAGGCCCTGCGCCGCCAGGCCATCAGTCAGTCGGCCCTTAGCCTGTTCGAGAGCCAAGGGTTCCAGACCACCACCATGGAGCAGATCGCCCGTTCGGCGGCGGTCTCGGTGCCTACGGTCTTCGCCTATTTCGGCAGCAAGCAGGAGATCCTTCTGGAGAAACTGCGCGAGGCGGATCACCGCGCCATCAGCGCCGCGCGCCAGCGCATCCCCGAGCTGGACGACCCGATCGACACCATTTGCTATTTCGAGCGTTGCCTGACCGAGTTCGCCTTCGAGGTGCTGTCGCCTGCGTTGTGGCGCGAGATCCTGCCCCAAGTGATTGCGCTGCTTGGGCCTGATCAGTCGGCGTTGCCTGCGCCCTACAAGCGGGTCAACGATGCGTTGGTGAGCGAGATCGCTGCGCTGTTGGACGAGCTGCGCGGGCTGGGCAAGTTACGCGCCGATCTGGATGTCGACTATGCCGCCTTCATGCTCAACGACTATGGGCACCTGCAACTGCTGCGCCTGTGCCGCAGCGAGCCCATGGACTTGGAGCGGTACTGGCGCGAGGTGCGTGAATCGACTGCGTTCATGGTGCGTGGGATGCTGCCCGCCTGATGACGTGCAATCTGCTTCGCGGGTACGGCGATGTACCCGCGAGCAGGTACCTCACCCCAGGCGTGCGAAATGCGCTTGCATGCGCCCGGCATCGGCGGTTCGGCCGGTGAACAGCTCGAATGCCTTGACTGCCTGGAATACCGCCATGCTGCTGCCATCGAGCGTGCGACATCCCAGCGCCCGGGCATGGCGCAGCAGCTCGGTTTCCAGCGGGAAATAAATGATTTCGGCCACCCACAGCCGGGCATGCAGCAGCGCCACGGGCAGGGGTGTGCCGGGCAGCTTGGCCATGCCCACCGGGGTGGTGTTGACCAGCCCGTCCGCCGTAGCCATGGCGGCGGCCAGGTCCGTGCCGAGTGACGCCCGGCCTTCGCCGAAGCGGGCGCTGAGGTTGCCCACCAGCGCCTGGGCGCGCGCGCTGTCCACATCGAACAGCACCAAATGGCGTACGCCTTCACCAAGCAGCGCATGAGCCACCGCCGAGCCCGCGCCGCCGGCGCCCATCTGTACCACCTGGTCACGTGCCACATCCGGCAGGCCCCGGCGCAGGCCTTCGGCAAAGCCCAGGCAGTCGGTGTTGTGGCCGACCCGCTTGCCATCTTTGAGCACGACAGTGTTCACCGCACCGATGCCTTCAGCCTCTTGCGACAGCTCATCGAGCAGCGGCAGGATCGCCTGCTTGAACGGGTAGGTGATGTTGAGGCCGGTAAACCCGGTGCGCTGGGCCGCATCCAGCAGGCCGGGCAAAGCGCTGTCATCCAGGCCCAGCTGGTCGGCGTCGATCAACCGGTACAGGTAGCGCAAGGCTTGGGCGTCGCCCTCGTGCTCGTGCAGCGCTGGGGTCCGCGAGGCTTGGATACCACGGCCGATCAGCCCGGCCAGGACAGTGTTCGGGTTCATCCGCGTGGCTCCTTGAGCAGTTGGGCGAAATGCGTCAGGGCCAGGCGGTAGCCGTGGCTGCCAAGGCCACAGATCACGCCCACGGCGATCGATGACACGAAGGAGAGGTGACGGAACGGCTCGCGCTTGTGCACGTTGGAAAGGTGCACCTCGATGACTGGCAACTCGCTCGCCGCCAAGGCATCGCGAATGGCTACCGACGTGTGTGTCCAGGCGCCGGGATTGATCAGAATGCCGGCACAGCGTCCGCGTGCGGCGTGTGTCCAGTCGATCAGCTCGCCTTCATGGTTGGTCTGGCGAAATTCGATTTCCAGGCCGAGCGCGTGTGCGCAGTCGGCACAGCCTTGGGCCAGGTCGGCGAGGGTTTCCTGGCCATACTGGTCGGGTTCGCGGGTGCCGAGCAGGTTCAAGTTGGGGCCGTTGAGCACGAGGATTCGGGGCGTCATGGCGGGGCATCGCTTTGTTGTTTTTGGATGCCTCGATATATGTACCACCTGGTTAGTTTCGTCAATTTCCTTCGTTTGCCCCGCAGCGAATGTGTGCGGTTATCGGATAGTGTCGTCCTTCGGCCTCCCTTTCAAAATTGTAATTTTGCCGCCACCGAGCCGATAGGCGGCGCTCTTTACAGTCCCTCGCCATGCTTTCCGACGCTTGCCGACGAGGACTTCAAACGTGCCGCGCAACCGGTTCATCCCCCGCAGTACCGCCTTGTTCTGTCTACTGCTGGCTGGCCTCGCTGCGCCCAGCCTGCGCGCTGAGCAGCGCCTGAGCCTGCCCCAGGCGATCGAGGCCGCCTTCGCCCAGAACCCCGACCTTGCTGCCGCCGGCCGCGAAATCGGTATCGCCGAAGGTGAGCGGCGCCAGGCGGGGCTACTGCCCAACCCAGAGTTGTCCTGGGAAGCCGAGGACACCCGCCGCGATACCCGAACGACCACCGTGACCCTCAGCCAGGCCCTGGAACTGGGCGGCAAGCGCGGCGCACGCATCGACGTGGCCGCCGCCGGCCAGAGCGTCGCCCAGCTGGAGTGGGAGCGCCAGCGCAATGGCCTGCGTGCCGATGTGGTGCAGGCCTTCCATGCCGCCTTGCGCGCCCAGACCGCCCTGGAGTTGGCGCAGCAATCCCAGGCCTTGACCGAGCGCGGCCTGCGGGTCGTGCAAGGGCGGGTGAAGGCGGGACAGTCCTCGCCGGTCGAGGCCACCCGCGCCCA
Source organism: Pseudomonas guariconensis (assembly GCF_040822035.1). Classification (NCBI taxonomy): domain Bacteria; kingdom Pseudomonadati; phylum Pseudomonadota; class Gammaproteobacteria; order Pseudomonadales; family Pseudomonadaceae; genus Pseudomonas; species Pseudomonas guariconensis. Next base: position 2,278,029 of record NZ_CP162012.1, read on the forward strand.
GGTTCAGCTGGCCCAGGCGCAGGCGCAGGTGCGCCGTGCCGAGTCGCAGCGCGTCGTCGCCAATCAGTCTTTGGCGCGGCTGACCGGCAGCCCGCAGGCGGCCTTCGCTCGCCTGGATACGAGCCAGCTGTCGCCGGGCCCGGCACCTCGCGCCCAGACCTTGCTCGACAAGGTGTCGCAAACCGCCGAGTGGCGCCTGGCAGAAGCGCAGATCCAGAGAGGGGAGGCGTCCCTCGGCTCGGAAAAAGCCAAGCGCATCCCCGACCTGACCGTGAGCCTGGGCAGCCAGTACAGCCGTGAGGAGCGTGAACGGGTCAACGTGGTCGGTCTGTCCATGCCCCTGCCGTTGTTCGACCGCAACCAGGGCAATGTGCTGGCTGCCGCGCGCCGCGCCGACCAGGCCCGTGACCTGCGCAACGCCGTGCAGTTGCGCCTGCACAGCGACATCCGCAGCGCCGTCAGCCAGTGGGCGTCGGCAATGCAGGAGGTGCAGGCCTATGACCGCACCATCCTGCCTTCGGCGCAGCAGGCTGTGGACACCGCCACCCGTGGTTTCGAGATGGGCAAGTTCGCCTTCCTCGATGTGCTCGATGCCCAGCGCACGCTGATCGAGGCACGTGGGCTGTACCTGGAGGCCCTGGCCTCGGCAACCGATGCCCGTGCTCAGGTCGAGCGCATCTACGGCGACCTTGGCCCAGACCGTTGACCGAGGCCTGTCTTGCCCGTCTGCACCGATGCCATCGGCAATCCCTTTAGGAGCAACCATGCAAAACACCCGCAAACTCGCCATCCTGGCTGCTGCCATCGCCATGTTCGGCCTGGGCGGCCTGGCCTGGACCCAATCCATCGGCCAGGCTCCTCAAGACACCCAGGGCGAAAACAACCCTACCCATGACAGCCCGCAGCAAGACGATGGTCATGCTCACGCCGAGGGTGGCGATGAAGGGCATGAGGAACAGGAGGGCAGCCTGCACCTGTCCGCCACCCAGATCGAAGCCGCTGGTGTGCAGTTGGTCGCTGCCGCGCCGATGACCTTGGGCACCGCTATCAGCTTCCCTGGCGAGATCCGCTTCGACGAGGACCATACCGCTCATGTAGTGCCCCGTGTGCCCGGGGTGGTGGAATCGGTGCACGCCGACCTGGGCCAGCCAGTCAAGCGTGGACAAGTCCTGGCGGTGATCGCCAGCCAGCAGATCTCCGATCTGCGCAGCGAGCAGCAGGCTGCCCAGCGCCGCGTGGAACTGGCGCGGTTGACCTTCAAGCGCGAACAACAGCTGTGGCAGGAACGTATCAGTGCCGAACAGGACTACCTGCAAGCCCGCCAGGCCTTGCAGGAGGCCGAAATCGCGCTGACCAACGCCCAGCAGAAAGTCGCCGCCGTCGCTCCGGCCGGCGCAGGCAATCGCTACGAGCTGCGCGCCCCCTTCGACGCCGTGGTGGTGGAGAAGCACCTGACCGTCGGCGAAGTGGTCGACGAGACCAGCAACGCCTTCACCCTCTCGGATCTGAGCCGGGTCTGGGCCACCTTTTCGGTCACCCCGCGTGACTTGAGCCGGGTCACGACCGGGCGGACGGTCACCGTGAGCGCGCCGGATCTGGGGGCTCAGGTCCAAGGCCAGGTCAACTATGTGGGCAGTCTGCTGGGCGAGCAAAGCCGCGCAGCCACTGCCCGTGCCACCTTGGCCAATCCCAACGGCGCCTGGCGTCCGGGGCTGTTCGTCAACATCGCGGTGAACGTCGAGCGCTTCGATGCCGCCGTGGTGGTACCAGAGGCAGCGCTGCAAACGTGGGAGGAACAGACCGTCGTGTTCGCCCGCACCGACGAGGGTTTCCAGGCCCGCCCGGTGAAAACCGGCCGACGCGACGCAGGCCAGGTGGAAATCACCGACGGCCTGGCGGCCGGCACCCAGGTGGCGGCCGCTGGCAGCTTCGTTCTCAAGTCTGAGCTCGGCAAGGGCTCGGCCGAGCACAGCCACTGACTGGGGACCTCTTCATGTTCGAACGCCTGATCCAATTTGCTATCGAGCAGCGCCTGGTGGTGATGCTCGCGGTGGTGCTGATGGCTGCCGTCGGCATCAACAGCTACCAGAAGCTGCCGATCGATGCGGTGCCGGATATCACCAATGTCCAGGTGCAGATCAACACGGCCGCGCCCGGCTACTCGCCGCTGGAGACCGAGCAGCGCATCACCTTTGCCATCGAGACCGCCATGGCCGGCCTGCCGGGGCTCAAGCAGACTCGCTCGCTGTCGCGCTCGGGGCTGTCCCAGGTGACGGTGATCTTCGAAGACAGCACCGACATCTTCTTCGCCCGCCAGTTGGTCAATGAGCGCCTGCAGGTGGCCCGCGAGCAGTTGCCCGCCGGCATCGAAGCGGCCATGGGGCCGATCTCCACCGGGCTGGGTGAGATCTTCCTGTGGACCGTCGAGGCCGAGCCAGGGGCGCTCAAGGACGACGGCACGCCCTATACGGCGACTGACCTGCGGGTGATCCAGGACTGGATCATCAAGCCACAACTGCGCAACGTGCCGGGCGTGGCCGAGGTCAACTCCATCGGCGGCCATGCCAAGCAATACCTGATCGCTCCGGACCCAAAACGTTTGGCGGCCTACAAACTCACGCTCAACGATCTGATCGGCGCTTTGGAACGCAACAACGCCAACGTCGGCGCCGGCTACATCGAGCGCAACGGCGAGCAACTGCTGATCCGCGCCCCGGGTCAGGTGGCTTCGGCTGAGGACATTGCGAACATCGTCATTTCCAGTGTCGACGGCGCGCCGATCCGCGTCAGCCATGTCGCCCAAGTAGGCCTGGGCCAGGAGCTGCGCTCCGGTGCGGCCACCGAGAACGGCCGCGAAGTGGTGTTGGGCACGGTGTTCATGTTGATCGGCGAGAACAGTCGCACGGTGTCCCAGGCGGTGGCGCGCAAGCTGGCCGACATTAACCGCACGCTGCCCAAGGGGGTGATGGCCGTGACGGTCTACGACCGCACCAACCTCGTGGAAAAGGCCATCGCCACGGTCAAGAAGAACTTGGTGGAGGGCGCGATCCTGGTGATCGCGGTCTTGTTCCTGTTCCTGGGCAATATCCGCGCGGCGTTGATCACCGCGATGGTCATTCCGCTGTCGATGCTGTTCACCTTCACCGGCATGTTCAACAACAAGGTCAGCGCCAACCTTATGAGCCTCGGGGCCTTGGACTTTGGCATCATCGTCGACGGCGCGGTGGTGATCGTCGAGAACGCCATCCGCCGACTGGCCCACGCCCAGCAGCGCCACGGCCGCATGCTGACCCGCGCCGAGCGCTTCCATGAGGTGTTCGCTGCCGCCCGCGAAGCGCGCCGACCGCTGATCTATGGCCAGCTGATCATCATGGTGGTGTACTTGCCGATCTTTGCCCTGACCGGCGTCGAGGGCAAGATGTTCCACCCCATGGCGTTCACGGTGGTGATGGCCTTGCTGGGGGCGATGATCCTTTCGGTGACCTTCGTGCCTGCGGCCATTGCCCTGTTCGTCACCGGCAAGGTCAAGGAAGAAGAGGGCGTTGTGATGCGCACCGCCCGCCAGCGCTATGCATCTGTCCTGGCCTGGGTCCTGCGCCAGCGCACGCTGGCCTTCGCCGGCGCCGCCTTGCTGGTGGTGTTGTCCGGTGCATTGGCCAGCCGCATGGGCAGCGAGTTCATCCCCAGCCTCAGCGAGGGCGACTTCGCCCTCCAGGCCCTGCGGGTACCGGGTACGAGCCTGAGCCAGTCGGTGCAGATGCAGCAGCGCCTGGAACAGATCATCATCGCCCAGGTGCCGGAGGTGGAGCGGGTATTCGCCCGCACTGGCACTGCCGAGATCGCCTCTGACCCGATGCCGCCGAACATCTCCGATGCCTATGTGATGCTCAAACCGCGCGAGCAATGGGCCGATCCCGGCAAGCCGCGCGAAGCGCTGATCGCCGAAGTACAGCGTGCCGCGGCCAGTGTGCCGGGCAGCAACTACGAGTTGTCCCAGCCGATCCAGTTACGATTCAACGAGCTGATTTCCGGCGTGCGCAGCGATGTGGCGGTGAAAGTGTTCGGCGATGACATGGACGTGCTCAACCGGATCGCCGCGCAGATCGCCGCTAGCTTGCAACAAGTGCCGGGCGCCTCCGAGGTCAAGGTGGAGCAGACCACCGGCCTGCCGGTGCTGACCATCGACATCGATCGCGACAAGGCCGCCCGTTACGGCCTGAACGTGGGGGATGTGCAAGACGCCATTGCCATCGCCGTCGGTGGCCGTACCGCCGGTACCCTGTACGAAGGCGACCGACGCTTCGACATGGTGGTGCGCTTGTCCGAAACATTGCGCACCGATGTCGACGGGCTGTCGGGCCTGCTGATCCCCGTTCCGGCCAGCAGCGCCGCGGGAGCTGCGCAAATCGGGTTCATCCGGCTGTCGCAGTTGGCCACGTTGAATTTGCAATTGGGGCCGAACCAGGTCAGCCGTGAGGATGGCAAGCGGGTGGTGGTGGTCAGCGCGAACGTGCGTGGTCGTGACCTGGGTTCGTTCGTCGAACAGGCCGAGCAACGGCTGATCGACGAGGTGCAGATTCCAGCGGGCTACTGGACCCGCTGGGGTGGCCAGTTCGAGCAGTTGCAGTCGGCGACCGAGCGCCTGCAGGTGGTGGTGCCGGTTGCATTGCTGCTGGTGATGGCGTTGCTGCTGATGATGTTCAACAACCTCAAGGACGGCTTGCTGGTGTTCACCGGCATCCCGTTCGCCTTGACCGGCGGTGTGTTGGCGCTGTGGCTACGGGACATCCCGCTGTCGATTTCCGCCGGGGTCGGGTTCATCGCGTTGTCCGGGGTCGCGGTACTCAACGGACTGGTGATGATCGCCTTCATCCGCAACCTGCGTGAGGAAGGGCGCACGCTGCATGCGGCGATCGAGGAAGGGGCACTGACTCGCCTGCGACCGGTACTGATGACCGCTCTGGTGGCCTCGCTGGGGTTCATCCCCATGGCCCTGGCCACCGGGACCGGCGCCGAGGTGCAGCGACCGCTGGCGACCGTGGTGATTGGCGGCATCCTGTCGTCCACCGCCTTGACCTTGCTGGTGCTGCCGGCGTTGTACCAGTGGGCGCACCGGCGTGAGGAGGCGGCTTGAGCCGCCCCACACGCCGCACTTTGCTCAATCGCTAGGGTATCGCGCGCGCAGGCTGGCGCTCGCCGGCGTCCTCGTGCAGAGAGATCCGCGAGGTCTCCGGCAGTGCCAAGCCGCCCACCAGCGCCACCAATGCGATCACCACCAGGTAAAAGGCCGGCGCCAGGCTGCTGCCGGTCTGGCTGATCAGCCAGGTGGCCACCAGAGGCGCGGTGCCGCCGAACAGGGTGTAGGCCACGTTGTAGGTGATCGCCGAGGCGGTGTAGCGGGTGCGGGTCGGGAAGGTCTCCGACAGCAACGCCGCGGTGACCACGCCACTGAGCAAGGCACCGACGGCCAGCAGGATCACCCCCAGCAACGCGCCGGACATCGAGCCGGAACTGGCCAGCCAGTAGGCCGGGAATACCGCCACCATCACCCATAGGCAGGTGAAGCCGATGGTCTTGCGCCGCCCGACCCGGTCGGAGAAGGCGCCGGCCAGCGGGCAGCCGACCGCGGCGAACAGCAGCGCCACGGTGGTCACCAGCAGCGACTGGGCGCGGCTCAGGTTGCCGACCATCTGCAGGTAGGTAGAGAAGTAAGTGGTGAACATGTAGAACGACAGCGCGGTCAGCGAAATGAACGCGCCCAGGTTGCGGATCGCCCTGCCGTGGTGGCGCAGGGTTTGCTTGAGCGGCGAGTGGCTGTGTTCCTTGCCCTCGGCCATGGCCTCGCGAAAGGCTGGGGTTTCCTCCATCCGCCAGCGCAGGTAGAGGCCGACCAGGCCTAAAGGCGCGGCGATCAGGAACGGAACACGCCAGCCCCAACTGCTCATGGCCTCGGGGGTCAGGCTCGCCTCCAGGGTGTAGGCAATCACTGCCGCGCAGGCGAAGGCGGAAAAGGTCGAGACCGGCACGAAGCTGCCGTAGAAGGCCCGTTTGTCCTGCGGTGCATGTTCCATCAGATAGGCGCAGGCGCCGGCGTACTCGCCGCCTGCGGAAAAACCTTGCAGGCATCGCGCCACGGTGAGCAACAGCGGCGCCGCCAGGCCGATGCTGGCGTAGGTCGGCAGCAGGCCGATCAGGGTGGTTGAGCCGGCCATCAACAGGATGGTCAGCGACAGGATGCGCTTGCGACCCAGCCGATCGCCCAGCGCGCCGAACACGATACCGCCCAGCGGTCGCAGGGCGAACGCTACGGCGAATACGGCAAAGGTCTTGAGCAAGGCGACGCTGGCATCTTCGCCTGTGAAGAACAGGCTGGCGATCAGCGTGGCGAGAAAGCCATAGACGGCAAAATCGAACCATTCGACGAAATTGCCGATGGCCGAGGCGGCGATCACCCGGCGCAAGGTGGCGGGGGATACCTCATGGGGTACGGACATTGGGATGTTCTCCGGTCTTCAAAGGCAGCCTGGGCGCAAGTGCCGTGGTCAGGCCACGGCATCGTTGTTGTGAAGACCAGTAGAACGGCAGGCGGGAGGGCGCGCTTTTTCGTGGGCGACATCGGGATACCTGTTTTGGCCTGCAGGGCGCCGGAGGGCGTTCTGTGCAATCGAGACGGCTATTGGCGGCCGACTTTCCAGGGGGCGTATTCAACGACCGCATGATTTTCTGCAGGCGCCTGCGCCTCCAGCATGAAACTAGGCATGTCACGCAGGTCGAGTTGCATGCAGCGACGGCTCAGGTCGGCTTGCAATTGCCCATCCAGGCGAAAGGCATCGGTTCGCTGCGGTACGGGGGCCAGATCAACCAGGCAACCGGTGACTTTGCCCTGGGCGTCGGCCTGGTAGCGGATGACCGCCTGGCCAACGCTGTCGACGGGTTGCTCACGCATCAGTTGCTGCCAGAAAAATGCCTTGCGCGCTTCATGGATCCGCCAGGGGTGATCGCTGGCCAATGTCGGCCAGGGCGCGACTATCACGATGGGGGCAGTGATCTGGACGGTCTCTTCGCCTCCATACAGCTCGCTCGGCACCAAGGGATAAATGGTCTTCCAGCATTGCCGTTCGACTGCGCGGGCCAGAACCGGATAGGCGGAACGGACCACTTCAGCAGGCAGCTTGGCGGCGTACTCCGGTTTGCCGGGCTGGGTTGAACAGGCGACGGGGCGGGACTGGCGATCGAGGGTGACCTTGAGATCGACTGCCCCGCTAAGCTTGCCTTGGGTTGCGGTCGTTACGTCGTTGGCAAGGACAGACTGCATGGCCTCGATAAAGGGCTTCTCGGCTGGGGTGACGGTCGATGCCTGGCAGGCTGCGAGCGAGAGCATGCTTGCCCATAAACACAAGTGGAGCGGGTAGGCGTGTAAGAAAGCGGGTCGCACGGGAACATCCTTGGTCGATAGCCGGAGCGTTCATGCTCCGGCGTAGTGAGAGAGGCGTGCGGGATCTTAAAGGGGTTGAGCAATGGCGGAAAAATACAATGTGTATTGAGATTTTTCCGCCAGCTTTCGGTCCGCCACTCAGAAGCGCAAGTCCATCGCCACCTCGACGGTACGCGGCGCGCCCATGTAGTACTGCCCGCCATACGCCTGTTTGGCATACAGCTCATCGGTGAGGTTGCGCACCCGAGCGGTGAGGGTGGTGTGCGCGTCCAGCCGATAGCGGGCAAAGCTGCCCAGCAATGTGTAGGCCGGCGCTTGCAGGGTGTTGGCGTTGTTGGCGTACACCGAGTCGACGTAGCGCACGTCCACGCCCGCCGACCAAGCCGAGGTGAAGCTATAGGTCAGCCACAGGTTGGCGACGTTGGCTGGCACGTTGACTGGGGTGTTGCCTTTGCGCGAGACCGACTGGCCGCCGGCCGCTTCGTTGAAATCGTCGTATCGGGCATCGACATAAGCGTAGTTGCCCTCGGCCAGCAGCTTGGGCGTGACCTGCAGCCGCCCCGACAGCTCGATGCCGCGGGAAGTCTGCTGGCCAGCCTGGACCATCACGTTGGGGTCGTTGGAATCGCGCACGGCAAAGTCCTTGCGCACGATCTGGTACACCGCCACCGTCGCTGCACCCCTTCCGTCGAGGAAGTCGAACTTGCTGCCAGCCTCCCACTGCTCGCCCTTGGAGAGGTCGAACAGGCCGACGTTGGAGTAGGTCGCTGCGGCCAGCGAGCCGGCGGGCAGGTCGGCCGCGGTGCTGTACTGCATGTAAACGCTCGCAGCAGGTGTCAGCTCGTAAGTCAGGCCGATGCGCCCGCTCAACGGCTCCCAGCGGCGCTCGAAGAAGGCCGGGCTGGTCGGCGAGACAGGACCATAGTTGGTCACTTGCATGTCCAGGTAGTCGTAGCGCAGACCGGTGAGCAGGGCCAGGCGGTCGGTCAGTTGCAGGCGGTTCTCGGCGAACAGGGCGCGGTTGGTCACCTCGTTGTGACGCTGCTTGGTCAGGCCTGCGTTCACGCCGGGGATGTCATCGAAGCTGCCCGGGTCGAAATGCGCTGGATCGACGACATCACGCCAACTACCCGAAGTGGGGTAGAGGGTCTGGCGCATGCGCGAATAGTCCAGGCCCAAGGACCACTGACTGGCGAGGCCCAGCACTTGATCATCGTGGCGCAGTTCGATGCGGTCGCCCAGCAGACGCTGTTCGTGGCGTTGCAGGTAGGGGCTCGAGCGCACCACGTTACCTGCGTCGTTGTAGGCGTAGCTTTCGAGGTTGCGGTAGTCGCGCTGAGCGTTGTAGTGGTACAGGGTGTTCTGCACGCTCGTCGTGTCGCTGATCTGGTAATCGAGGATCGAACGCAGCCAACGAACCCGCTGCTCATAGCGGCCATCGGCGACGTTGTAGTTCTCGAAGCGCCGGCTGCGGTCGATCTTCATCGTGCTGCGCCCGGGCAGGATGGGCGAGCCCCAGTAGGGGCTGTCTTCCTTGTCTTGCTGGTATTCCAGGGCCAGGGTGTGGGTGAGGTCGGGGGCAAGGTCGCTGAGCACGGAGAAGGCCAGGCTGTCGGTCCAGCGTTCGTTGCGGTCCACGTATCCGTTTCCATGGCCACGGCTGAAGTCCAGTCGGGCGAAATGCCGGGCGTCGGCCGGGTTGCTGGCCAGGGCCTGGTTGATGCCGAAGGCGACTTCCGAATCGTCGTAGCTGCCATAGCGCACCCGGCCGTCGAAGGTCTGTTCATCACGGCTGGCCAGCTTGGTGATGGTGTTGATCGAGCCTCCCACGGCGCCTGTGCCATGCAGGAACGACGACGGCCCGCCGATCAGTTCGACCCGGTCGACGACCCAGGCGTCCACCGGGCGGGTGGCGCTGCTGTAGCCCAGGTTGATGCCGTTGTAGAGCTGGGTGACCTGGTTCTGGGTAAAGCCCCGGTAGGACACGAACCCACCGTAGCCCGGATTGGCCGACGCGTTCACGCCGGTCATGGTGTTGAGTACGTCCTGGGTGTCCTTGGCATCACGTTCCTCGATCACGCGGCGGTCCGAAACGCTCACCGAGGCTGGCGTCTGCCGCGCAGTCAGGCCCAATCGGGAGCCGGTCTGGATCGGCTCGTCCAGTTGCACGCCACTGGGTGCCTCGCGTTCGCCATCGATGGTGGTGGCGGTCAGTTCGACGGGGTTGGCACCCGCCCAGGCGTAGCTGCAGGTGCCCATCAGGAGCACCAGGGAAGTATTGCGGATCATGTTGTCAGGGATTCCACGCAAAGGTCATGGCTGGCCACGACCGTGCACGCGAAAGCACCCGGTCGAGGTCAGGCTGAAGTTGCTGCTGCGAGGAAATCGGAGGGGGAGGCGCGAGGGTTGAGGGCAGGGCGCAGGTAGCGCGGTGGCGGTTGCGCCCAGCTGCGCACCACGATCGGCGAGGGCGAATTGCCTTGGGCCTGGGTGAAAGTCCAAGCGCTGCTGGTCAGCGGTACTGCCAGGGCGAAGGAAGAGCACACTGGGCAATCGAGCTGCGCCATGTGCGAGTCGCTGCCGCTGTCGCCTAGGTCGACGGCCGGGCCGTGGTCACTCGACAGCGAGCAGAACCCGCCTTCCAGTCCGGACAGGCGAAGGCCACTCATCTGGCCATGGTGCAGGCCGCACAGCAATAGGCTGAACAGGACGCTGGCATAGAGCGTCCAGGCGGTCAACACACGTGTCCGGCGCAAGGTTTTCATGGCGGCGAATCTACCATTCGGACGAACGGTCGTGATGTGGTGGATTGTCGCAGCATGGCGCCCAGATGCTGCGCCGGTTCAGGCTGCCCGCTCCAGCACATCCAGCAGATCGACGAACTCCTGGGACAAGCGGTGTCGGGGCGCCAGGTGTACAAGCGGCATCGCCGCTTCATGGGATTGGCGCATCTTGATCGAACTGCTCAAGTACACCGGCAGCACCGGCAGCCCCTCGGCGCGCAACTGATCGACCAGGGTTTGGTGCAGGGCCGTACGCCCGGCGAACTGATTGACCACCACCCCTTCGACCACCAAGTTGGCGTTGTGGTCCTGGCGCAGTTCCTCCACTTCCACCAGAACACTGCGTAGCGCCTGGCGCGAAAAACTGTCGCAATCGAACGGGATGAGTAGCCGCTCGGCCGCCACCAGGGCACTGAAGGTATAGAAGTTCAGGGCTGGGGGCGTATCGATGTAGATGCGCTCGTAATCATCCGACAGCTGCACGAGCAATTTGCGTAGCTTGTTGATTTTGAATTTGCTTTCGAGCTTGTGCTGCAGGTCGGTGAGGTCCTGGCTGGCGGTGACCAGGTGCAGGTTGTCGTAGCGTGTTTCGGTGATCGTCACGCGGTGCTTATTGCCGGCCGCCGTGGTGGTCAAGGTCTGGCGGAAGAAATCGGTGATGCCGGCAGGGATTGCATCGTGGGCAAGGCCGGTCAAGTAGTAGGTGGCGTTGGCCTGCGGGTCCAGATCGACCAGCAAGGTTCGATAACCTTCGGCGGCGCTGGCGGCAGCGAGGTTACAGGCGATGCTGGACTTGCCTACACCGCCTTTGTGGTTGAACACGACACGACGCATGGTACTTCATCCCTGATAGGTTGCAGATCGAGGTCAATCCTATGACCGTAAGATGACAGTATTAAGACAAGGCTTGTTACATGTCGGGCAGAGGCCCTGTACTAGAGCAGGTGCAGGCCTCAGGGTGCTTCACGATCATCGTGGATGTCCGAACTGCCCGAGGTGCCGGCGTCATCGACATCGCCGCTGTTGCCGGTGCCCGGGCCTTGGTCGCCCTTGCTGCCTTGGGAGGTGCCGTCGCCGCCGGTGTTGTCGGTGTCGTTGGCATCGGTGCCACCGTTGCCGCTGCCCGTGGCATCACCGGGAGTGCCAGAGCCCATGGCACCGCCGTCGCGATCGATGGTGCCGGTGCCGGGTATCTGCTCGCTGGGAGTGCGTACGGTATTGGCAGTGCCGGCCGCCAGCGCCAAAGGCGCGCTGGCGCCCAGACACAGGGCAAGGCTCAATGAAAGCAGGTGTGGGTGTCTCATGGCACGTCTCCTGGATCAGGTCTGCGTGCATTGGAACCCTCGATGCCAAGGTGGGTGCCGAAACCGCGACGGACGGTGTCCTCAGTCACTGGTCATCACGCGATTGCGCCCGGCCTGCTTGGCCGCGTAGAGCGCCCGGTCGGCGCGGTTGAGGGCTTCGCTGGGCGCCTCGTTGCTGTCTGCTTCCCAACGCGCCACGCCCAGCGAGAGCGTCACCGCACCCACCGGCTCGATGGGGGTATCCTGCACGCCCTTGCGCAAGCGCTCGGCCACGGCGAGGGCGGCTTGCAGGCTGGCGTCGGGCAGTAGCATCAAGAACTCTTCGCCGCCGGTGCGGCACAGCACATCGCCTTCCCGGCAACAGCGGCGCATCAGTTCGGTCAGTCGACGCAGCACCTGGTCGCCCACCTCATGCCCATGGCCATCGTTGACCTGCTTGAAGTGGTCGATGTCCAGTGCCACGACGCAAAAGTCACAGGCTTCAGCCTCCAGCAGCGACAGGCTGAAGTCCAGGTGGCGACGGTTGCCCAGGCCGGTGAGCGGATCGGTCTGGGCTGCCCGGTTGAGCCGGCCGATGCGCTCCTGCAACAGGTTCAAGCCAAACAGCAGCGCTCGCTTGAGCTCGGCGGCTTCGAAGTACCAGGCCTTGACCCGTTGCAAGCCCTCGGCCGTTCCGGGACGGTCCAGGGCGCGTGCACTGGCGGCCAGTTGTTGCAATGGTCGAGTGATGGCCACGGCCAGCCACCAGAGCACCAGGCAGCCCAGCAGGGCCAGCGGCGCGGAAATGCCGACCACATCGAGTATCAGGCGCTTGAGTGGGGCGACGGTTTGCGCCAACGGCTGCTGGGCAACGATGCCCCAGCCCGTGCTGGGCACGGTGGCGAAGCCCGCCAGCATGTCCACGCCGGTGCTGTTGCGCACCTGCTGCGTGCCATTGCCCAGGGCCTCCAGTTCATCGATCAACGCATTGCCTTGGACCACTGTGCCCACGCGCTCGGCATCCGGGTGATAGAGCAGGCGTCGGTTGCGATCGACCACATAGAGGTAGGAGCCATCCTTGTAGAAATGCTCGCCTAGCAGGCTTTTGAGAATGTTGTGCTCGCGCAGGTACAGCGTGCCGCCTACATAACCAAGGTAGCCACCCTTGGCGTCGAAGATAGGTTGCGATAGCACCACTACCAGGTTGCTGGCGGTGGAAAGAAACGGCGTCGACACCAACGCGTGCCGTTCGCGCAGTGCCTGGGTGGCGCCAGGGGTCTGCAGGCGGGCACCGATCATCTTTCGCAGCGGCGCCGGTGAAATGGCCTGCAGGACGCCTTGGGCATCGACCACGAACGTCGAGTTGAAGGCGCTGCTCTGGCGCAGCAGCCGTTGGGTTTCGTTCTGCATCGCCAAAGCATCGTCGAGCTGGCGGCCCTGGACCGAAGCACTGAAGGCCAGTTGTTGCAGGGCGTTACCGAGGAACATCTCGGTGATCGAGGCCAGTTTCGCGGCGTACACCCGATTGGCTTCCAGCGCATGGTCGATCAGCAGCTGGCGCTGCACGCGGTAGCTGGCGAAGTAGCTGGTCAGCAGCATCACGGTGGCGGTGAGTGCCGCAAGTACGAGAATCAGCGTGCGCAGATCCAGGCGCAGGCCTTTCTTGGTGTGTGGCAATCCTGACCTCTTGGGCGGGGAAGAGAAACAACCTTACCTGTTACAGGGCTCAGTCGCAGCCGTTTTCACTCCTGGGAGGTTTCCAGCTCGCTCAGTTCGTCCTCGACCTGCTGCATGCGTTGCTCGGCCAGGGCCTGCACCTGCTCGTCGCTGGCGCTTTCGCGCATAAAGGCGGTCAGCTTCTCGCTAAGGCGCTTTCCTTCGTCGCTGTTTTCCAGCGCCTTGGCTTTCTGCGGATCGTGTGTGGCGGCGACGATGAGGTCGAATTCGGCATCGCTGAAGTGCTGTTCACTGTAGAGCTTGAACAGGTCCTGACGCTGGTCCTCGGCGGTGAGGTGCTTGCGCAGCACGGCCTGGATCTGTTGCTCGGACAACTGCGGATGCTTGGGTGCGAGCAGTGTGGCGATCTTCTCGATGTTGTGCTCGTAGGCTTCCTGCAGCGGCAGGTTGGCCAGGATCTTTTCTTCGCGGGTGGGTTTCTGGTCGCAGGCGGCGAGAGTGGCGAGCAGCAGCAAGGGGAGCAGCAGGCGAGGGAAGCGAGCCATGAGGTAAGCCTTGGTCAGGTTGGACGGCAAGTGTACTTCAGAACACCGACAGGCTTTCGATCCATCGACAAGAAGGTCTGTGTCGGTCGTTCAGTCGTGCGTTGTAAGAAGGCGCTTGGTTTTCCAGGCGTTGTCTAAACACTGCGTTTTTGACAGGTCGGAGTGGCCTGGCTGAAGGTGTCCAGACCGAGGCAAAGGATGCCAACGGCTAACGAAAGGCCCTCATCACCTGGGATGCGACCATGAAGAAATGCGTAGTGTATGGCGATCTGATGTCTGATCGCGCCGCAGAGCAATACCCCACGATCACCCTTTGTGACGGCTGCATCGAAGACGACCGCAAAGCCGGTGAAGCCGGCCAGATACTCTTCGTGCAGGGCGAGTCCGAGGACGGCGAGTGTGACTGGTGTGCCCGAGAACTCGGCGAATGCTGATCGGCGCGGGACGTGTACCGGTGCTGTTCGTGTCCGCCGGCCTGCTGCGCCCCAAGAAGCGGGATCACGCCCTGGCCCGTCGGCAGCTGTACCTGAACTACGGCGCGTTAGGTCTGGCGACCCTGTGTCAGCGAAACGGCCTCGAGACCCTGTTGGTGCATGGCGAACACGAGGCTCCCGTTGCGCTCGCCGAGCGTCTTCACCGGCAGGGGTTGCTCCGGGTCGATGCGCCGCTGATGCTGTCGATGACCAGCTTCCATGCTCTGGAGTGGGCGCGCGTGTTCTGTTCTGCGGTCAAGGGCATGGAGCCACGGGTGCGTATCGTACTCGGTGGGCGATGGGTGACAGGGCCTGACCGGCAATGGCTGCACGGCAAGCTGCCGCTGGTCGATCGATCGTTCAAGGCTTGGGTGAAGACCTGTTGCCTTCGTTGCTGGGGTTTCAGGGTGCATGGGATGGGCGGGCCGCTGGGCTCAACCATCTGCTGGTCGAGGGGCATCATCGTTATCAGCCCAGCATCGAGACCTCGCGCGGATGTGGCAAGGGCTGCACTTTTTGCCAAGAGCGAGACGTCCCGCTGCAAAAGCTCAAAGCCCCTGAACGGATCGCCGACGAGCTGCGCCAGCTTGCAGGCGACTATGGCGACCACGGCATCCATCCGTACTTCCAGTCGTCCTTCTTCCTGCCCAACCCGCGATGGGCCCAGGCGCTGGCCGAACAGTTCCAGCGCTGTAATGCCAGGATTCTCTGGCGCTGCGAGAGCCGGGTCGATGGCATCAAACCCGAGATAGTCCCAAGCCTGGCTGCGGCGGGCATGAAAGTCATCGACCTTGGCCTTGAGTCGGCGGCGCCCGAGCAGATCCTGGCGATGAACAAGGCCCGGGACCCGGCGCGCTACCTAGGGGCGGCGTCAAAATTACTGCAGGCCTGTGCCCGTCACGGCATTTGGGTCAAGGTAAACGTGATGCTTTACGCCGGTGAAACGGCGCACACCCTTGAGCAGACCCGACAGTGGCTCAATGCCCATGCCCATTGCATCAAGGGCGTGTCGGTCGGGCCAGTGGTGGTCTATGGCCCGCCCAGCCATTGTTCTGAGTTTCTGACGGCACTAAGGGCACGGGGCGCGACACCTGTCGACCCAGCAAGCGCCGAGGACTATGGCATCACGCAGTTGAACCTGAGCCCTGAACTGGACGCTGAGCAGGTGGAGCGCGAGAGCCTGGCGCTGTCCAGGCGCTACATGGCAAAGCAGGATTACTTTGATCTGAAGCGCTTTTCCTATTACCCACGCGATTACAGTGAGCAGGCGTTCGAGGCGGATGTCGCGACATCGGATGCGGCCTGCTTGCCGTTTCGGCCATAGCGGCCACGATGAGACTTACGTACAACCGAGGAAAGGGATGACATGTACGACAGCGATGTAAAGGCCTACGCCAAGGAACAAGAAATCGAAGCTGCGAAATTGGAGTACCGAGTCTTCGTCCATGACGATGGACGATCCAATGGGCGTCAGGAACTCATGCGCGACTATGCCAGGGTCCTGTACTCCTCTTCCTTCCGGCGCTTGCAAGGCAAGATGCAACTGCTGGGTATCGACGCCGGGCGCTTCAACCGCAATCGCCTCACCCACAGCCTGGAGGTCGCACAGATCGCGCGTTCGATAGCCATTGACCTGGCGCTCAATGACACTGTCGTCGCCGAGACTGCAGCGCTGGCCCATGACATCGGCAACCCGCCATTCGGGCACCATGGAGAAAAAGTGCTCAACGAACTGTGTGGCGACTGTGGCGGATATGAAGGCAATGCCCAGGCCTTTCGTATTCTGCGTACCCTGGAGCGCAAGCATCATTTGTACGACGGGCTCAACCTCAATGTCCGTACGCTGATGGCGGTGACCAAGTACTTTCATCGCCGGGAGGACAATCCGGCGAAGTTCCTCTACGACGAGGATTACCAGTTCCTCTGTGCCGAACTGGCGAAGCAGGGTTTCGAAGGCAGCAAAAGCATCGACGCCCAGATCATGGACCTTGCCGATGAAATCGCCTATGCCGCCCATGATCTGGAGGACGCCTTGAGTTTTGGTCTGATCAGCCTGGGAGAGATCCTGCACGAGTTCAAGATCAGCGACACTTTCGCCGAGGCGTATCCAATGATGGAGCAACTGGCGCAGGCGGTGCAGAACGATGCGATGTGCTCGCATCGACTGGGGTCGTCGGAAGAGTACGCCATGGTGTTGAAGAAGGAGCTGACCTCCAAGATCGTCAACACGCTGTGTTCGGACATCGGCCTGGTGGATGGCAAACTCGGTTACACGCGTTATGCCAAGTTGGCGGAGGGCCTCAAGAAACTCTTGTTCAAGGCCATCCTGCGCAAGAAAGACGTACAGCTCTACGAAAAACGAGGCGAGCAGGTGATCAAGGGGCTGTTCGAGGTGTACAGCGATGAGCGTTATAACGAGAAAAACAGGTTGCTGCCGCCGGAGCTTCGCTCACTCAAGGCGGACAGGCACAGGCTGATCATCGACTACATCGCAGGCATGATGGACCTGTACGCCATCCAGGAATACGAGCGCTATTTTGGCAAAGGCAGTCTGGATCGCTACTATTTCGGCGAGCGCCGACCCTAGGGCGGCGCCTGCGCTCAAGGCGTTCCCAGTATCCCCATCACCTTGTCGCGCAACTGATCGATACCAAAGGGCTTGCCAATCAGGTGCATGCCCTGCGGTACATCGAAGCTCTCGGCAAAACCACTGGCAAACAGCACGGGCAGCGCTGGACGCAGTGCTCGGGCCTTGGCTGCCAGTTCCTCGCCGCGCATGTCCGGCAGGCCTACATCGGTCATCAGTAGTGCCAATGGCTGGTTGGCGTCCTCGAGGATCTTCAAGGCCGCGGTGGCGTTCTCGGCTTCGATGGCGGTGTAGCCCAGTTCGTCGAGCACTTCGACCATCAACATCCGAACGATGTCGTCGTCTTCGACTACCAGAAGTTGCATGGGGGCGTCCTGTTCAGATGGGTTGTCCTTACTTGTGTGGTGCGTACGTTGCAGAAGTTCCCCAGCATAACGGCCCCTGTCGATCGATGGAACGATTGGCGCTAGCAACCTTCAAATACTGGCTAACTGCCCTGTCAGAGCGGGCAAAGCTGGTTAGACTCGCTATAGCGTCCGCCTTGCGTAGTGGCCGCGATCCTTTCAATGGACTTTTTTACCCGGGCGTTTTCAGATGATTCAAGCAGCCTCGATGGATCAACAGAGCTTTCGCAAACTGTTGAGCCGCAACGTAGGGCTCCCCCTGGGGGTAGGCCTGCTGGGCGCCGTGGCTTTCGTCGCGGTGATCAACTACCTGCTCTCGGCCATGCAATGGGTCGAGCACACCGATCGGGTGATCGGCAATGCCAACGAAACCGTCAAACTGTCGATCGACATGGAAACGGGTATGCGCGGGTTCCTGATCACCGGGGACGAGCGCTTCCTCGACCCCTACGAAGTGGCCAAGCCTCGCATTTTCACGAGTCTGAAGGCCTTGCGAGCGATGGTGCAGGACAACCCGCAACAGACAGAGCGCATTGACCGCCTGGTGGCCCTGCAACAGGCCTGGAACGATTTCAGCAGCCAAATGATCGCCTCGCGGCGCAACCAGGGCGATTACCAGACTTCCATAGGCAATGGCCGCGGAAAGCGCTTGACCGATGAAATCCGCAAGGAGTTCGACGATTTCATTGTCACCGAGCAGCAACTGCGCATGGCGCGCAACGAGAAGGTCAACAGTGTCACGGTCTGGGCGATCACGGCCTTTGTGTTGTTCATCGTCACGCTCAGTGCCTTGCTGGCGTATCTTGGCCGTCGCGACCTGCTGCTGCTGTCGAACAGCTACGTGGACAACTTGCAGGCCCAGCGCCGCGCCACCGAGCGCCTGGAGCACCAGGCATGGCTGCGCAGCGGCCAGACCCAGCTCGCCGAACAGGTCCTGGGCCAACTGACCCTGGCGATGCTCGGCGACAATATCCTGCGCTTTTTCGCCAGTTACCTGGGCAGCGTGGTGGGGGCCTTCCATGTACGCGATGAACAAGGGCAACTGGTGCGTGTGGCCAGCTACGGCCTGGACACCGAACAGGCCCAAGGGCCATTGACCGCTGGCCAGGGAGGCCTGTTGGACGAGGCGGTCCGTCAACGGGCGCCGTTGCGCCTGGACAACCTGCCTGAGGACTACCTGCGGCTGAGCTCGAGCCTGGGCAGCGGTCTGCCACGCAGTGCCTTGCTGCTGCCGACCCACGATGATGGTCAGGTCAATGGCGTGTTGGAGCTGGGGTTCCTGCGGCCTTTGCAGGAGCGCGATGTGGAGCTGCTGCAGCAAGTGGCGGGCAGCCTGGGCATCAGCATAGAAAGCGCACGCTACCGACATCGCCTGCAGCAGGTACTGGCCGAGACGCAACAGCTCAACGAAGAGCTGCAAGTGCAGCAGGAAGAGCTCAAGACCGCCAACGAGGAGCTTGAGGAGCAGTCCCGCGTACTCAAGGAGTCCCAGGCGCATCTGGAGATTCAACAGGCGGAGCTTGAGCAGACCAACGAGCAGTTGGCCGAGCGCACCGATGCCCTGGGCCGCAAGAATGGCGAGCTCAATCAGGCGCAGTTGGAGCTGCAGGCCCGAGCCGAGGATTTACAGCGCACCAATCGCTACAAGTCCGAGTTTCTCGCCAACATGTCCCACGAACTGCGCACGCCGCTCAACAGCTCGTTGATCCTGGCCAAATTGCTGGCCGAGAACGCGCAGGGCAATTTGAGCAGCGAACAGGTCAAGTTCGCCGAATCCATCTATTCAGCGGGCAACGACTTGCTCAATCTGATCAACGATATTCTCGACATTGCCAAGGTCGAGGCGGGCAAGCTCGAAGTGCGGCCACAGGTCACCCAGGTCGATAGCCTGGCCGATGGCTTGCGCAGCTTGTTCCAGCCGCTTGCCCAGGACAAAGGCTTGGCGTTCGACGTACGACTCGAGCCGGGGGTACCGGCAACGCTGCTCACCGACCGTCAGCGCCTGGAGCAGATCCTGAAGAACCTGCTGTCCAACGCCATCAAGTTCACCGAGCACGGAAAGGTCAGCCTGACCATCGACCAGCAGCAGGACCGTAGTGTCGTTTTCACAGTCCGTGACACCGGCATCGGCATCGCGACCGACCAGCACCAGGCGATCTTCGACGCCTTCCATCAAGTCGATGGCACCAGTAACCGCCGTTACGGCGGCACCGGTCTGGGGCTGTCG
The DNA here is from genome assembly GCF_040822035.1 of Pseudomonas guariconensis. NCBI lineage: Bacteria > Pseudomonadati > Pseudomonadota > Gammaproteobacteria > Pseudomonadales > Pseudomonadaceae > Pseudomonas > Pseudomonas guariconensis. Next base: position 2,297,443 of record NZ_CP162012.1, read on the forward strand.
ATCTCTCGTGACCTGGCGCGGTTGCTGGGCGGGCAGATCAAGGTCGAGAGCGCGCCAGGGCAGGGCAGCGCGTTCAGTCTTGTCCTGCCCGAGCAGCTCGAAGCCGATGAGGTAGGACCCTCTGCGCCGCGGGTGAGCGCGCCGGCGCCGACGCCACCGGCAACGCTGCCTGCCGCGCCGCCACCTGCCAAGGCACCGGCTTTTGCCGATGACCGCGAGCAGGCGCCATTCGCCAACCGCTGCATCCTGGTGGTGGAGGACGAGCCAAGTTTCGCCCGTATCCTCTATGACCTTGCCCATGAGCTGGGGTACAGCTGCCTGGTGGCCCAAGGGGCCGACGAGGGTTACGCGTTGGCCGCCCAGTACACGCCGGATGCCATTTTGCTGGACATGCGCCTGCCCGATCATTCGGGGCTGACGGTGCTGCAACGGCTCAAGGAACAGGCCAGCACCCGGCACATCCCGGTGCATGTCATCTCGGTGGAGGATCGCATCGAGGCGGCCATGCACATGGGCGCGGTGGGTTATGCAGTCAAACCGGCCAGCCGTGAGGAACTCAAGGCGGTGTTCGGTCGCCTGGAAGCCAAACTCACCCAGAAGCTCAAGCACATCCTGCTGGTGGAGGACGATGATCTGCAGCGCGAGAGCATCGCCCGCCTGATCGGCGATGAGGATGTCGAGATCACTGCAGTGGCTCTGGCACAGGATGCCCTGGCGCTGCTTCGCGAAAACATCTACGACTGCATGATCATCGACCTCAAGCTGCCGGACATGCTTGGCAACGAGTTGCTCAAGCGCATGACGTCCGAGACGATCCGGTCCTTCCCGCCCGTGATCGTCTACACCGGGCGCAACCTCACCCGTGAGGAGGAGGCGGACCTGCTCAAGTACTCGCGCTCGATCATCATCAAAGGCGCACGCTCGCCTGAACGGCTGCTCGATGAGGTCACGCTGTTCCTGCACAAGGTCGAATCGCAGCTCTCCCATGAGCGCCAGCGCATGCTCAAGACCGCACGCAGTCGTGACAAAGTGTTCGAAGGGCGCAAGATCCTTTTGGTGGACGATGATGTGCGCAATATCTTCGCCTTGACCAGCGCCCTTGAGCATAAGGGCGCCATCGTCGAGATCGGTCGCAATGGGCATGAGGCCATCGAGCGTCTGGAGCAGCACCCGGACATCGACCTGGTGCTCATGGACGTGATGATGCCCGGGATGGACGGCTACGAGGCCACTCGGTTGATCCGCCAGCAAGCGCGCTGGCGCAAGTTGCCGATCATCGCCGTGACCGCCAAGGCCATGAAGGACGACCAGCAACGCTGCCTGCAGGCTGGCGCCAATGATTACCTGGCCAAACCGATCGAACTGGACCGATTGTTCTCACTGATCCGTGTATGGCTGCCGCAACTGGAGCGAATTTGAGTAACGAACGCAACACCGATATCGAGATCCGGCTGTTGATCGAGGCGATCTACCTCAAGTACAGCTACGATTTTCGCGATTATTCCGGCGCTTCGATCAAGCGCCGGATCCTGCACGCCGTGCGCCAGTTCGATTGCCGCACGGTATCGGCCTTGCAGGAGCGGGTCTTGCACGATCCGGCAGCATTCATGCAGTTGCTGCAGTTCCTGACGATTCCGGTCAGTGAGATGTTCCGCGATCCTGAGCACTTTCTGGCCGTGCGCAGGGAGGTGGTACCGCTGCTGCGCACCTGGCCGTCGCTCAAGGTCTGGATCGCCGGTTGCAGCACGGGTGAGGAGGTCTACTCGATGGCGATCCTGCTGCGCGAGGAGGGTTTGCTGGAGCGCACCATCCTCTATGCCACCGACATCAACCCCCATTCACTGGAAAAAGCCAAGCAGGGTATCTACCCCCTGAAGGCCATGCAGACCTACGCCGAGAACTACCGCAAGGCTGGAGGACGCCGGGACTTGTCCGAGTACTACACGGCCGCCTACGGCAACGCGATCATTGATAGCAGCCTGCGCGAGAACGTGACTTTCGCCGACCATAGCCTGGCCACCGACAGTGTGTTTTCCGAAACCCAATTGGTGTCGTGCCGCAATGTCCTGATCTATTTCAACAAGGCGCTGCAGGATCGCGCCTTGGGCCTGTTCCATGAGTCCTTGTGCCATCGTGGGTTCCTGGTACTCGGCAGCAAGGAGTCCTTGGATTTTTCCGCCTACAGCGAGCGCTTCGAAGCGCTCGTGCGGCCTGAACGGATCTATCGCAAGTCATGAGTGGCGTGGCGGCGGTGGTCATCGGTGCCTCGGCGGGCGGCGTTTCGGCGCTGTTGCAAGTATTAGGCGGGCTGCCCGAAGGTTTTGCCATTCCGGTGCTGTGCGTATTGCACCTGCCCGATGATCGCCATAGCCAGCTGGCCACGGTGTTGCAGCGACGCTTGCATCGACCGGTACATGAGGCCCGGGACAAAGAGCGCATCGTCGACGGGGTGATCTATGTGGCCGGACCCGGTTACCATTTGTCGATTGAACGCGACCTGACCCTGTCGTTGAGCCAGGAAGACCCGGTGCATTTCTCCCGCCCGGCAATCGATTTTCTGTTTCAGTCGGCGGCGGATGCCTATGGCGCCGGCCTGCTCGGCGTGCTGCTCACCGGTGCCAACGAAGACGGTGCCGAGGGTTTGCTTCAGATCAAAAACAGCGGGGGCCGGACCGTGATCCAGGACCCTCGCGACGCACAGGTCGCGCAGATGCCGGAGGCCGCGCTGGCCTTGCAGCAGCCCGACCATATTCTTTCCCTGAGTGGTATCGGGCATTTGCTCGCTACCCTGGAACCGCGCGCATGCTGAGCGATATCACCGCCAAACTGTTGATCGTTGACGATCTGACGGAAAACCTGTTGGCCCTCGAAGCCCTGATCCAGGGTGAGGACCGCGAAGTGCACCGGGCCCAGTCCGCCGAGCAGGCGCTGTCGTTGTTGCTCGAGCATGAATTCGCGCTGGCCATTCTCGATGTGCAGATGCCTGGCATGAACGGGTTCGAGCTGGCCGAACTGATGCGTGGCACCGAAAAGACCAAGAACATTCCGATCGTCTTCGTCAGTGCGGCCGGTCGCGAGATGAACTACGCGTTCAAAGGCTATGAAAGCGGCGCGGTGGACTTCATGCACAAGCCCCTGGACACCCTGGCGGTCAAGAGCAAGGTCTCGGTCTTCGTCGACCTGTTCCGCCAGCGCAAGGCGCTGGGGCGTCAGCTGGAAGCCCTGGAGCGCAGCCGCCAGGAGCAGGCGCAACTGCTGGCCGAGCTCGAAGTGGCGCGTAGCGAGCTGGAGCGCGCGGTGCGCATGCGCGACGACTTCATGTCGATCGTCTCCCATGAGGTGCGCACGCCGCTCAATGGCCTGATTCTGGAAACCCAACTGCGCAAGATGCATCTGGCCAAGGGCAATATTGCGGCGTTCAGTGAAGATCGCTTGCGGGCGATGGTCGAGCGTGACGAACGGCAGATCAACAGCCTGATCCGCTTGATCGAAGACATGCTCGATGTGGCCCGCATCCGTACCGGCAAGCTGTCGATCCGACCCAAGGCGTTCGACCTGGCGCAACTGGTGCGAGGGCTCGTGGAGAATTTCGCGGCACAGGCCGCGGCCCTGGAAACCCATCTCGAACTGGAGCGTTGCGAGGCGTTACCGGGAGAGTGGGACGAGTTCAGGATTGAGCAAGTGGTGGCCAATCTGTTGTCCAATGCCTTGCGTTACGGCGAACGGCGACCGGTGCGAGTGCGAGTGTTCGAGCACGACGCCATGGCCTGCGTGCAGGTGCAGGATCAAGGGATCGGCATCAGCGCGGCCAATCAGCAGCGTATTTTCCAGCAGTTCGAACGCGTCGCGACGCAGCAATCCAGCGCGGGCCTGGGGCTGGGGCTGTATATCTCCGAACAGATCGCCCAGGCCCATGGCGGACGCATTCATGTCGACAGCGAGGAAGGTAAAGGCGCGACGTTCAGCCTCTACCTGCCGCTGGCGGCACAACGTCGACAAAGCGACCAGACGCAGGCAACCTCTGCCTGAGGTGACGGTCTGATGGCCAAGTTATTGAATCCCAAGGCGAAGTCATGAGTGAAGATGCACAAGATGTCGTATTGGTCGTCGAGGATGAACCGGCGATTCGCATGATCCTGCGTGATTATCTGGCTGGGGAGGGGTATCACGTGCTGGTGGCCGAAGACGGTGAACAGGCCTTTGCCATCTTGGCGAGCAAGCCGCATCTGGATTTGATGGTGACGGATTTTCGTTTGCCGGGTGGGATTTCGGGGGTGGAGATCGCTGAGCCTGCGGTCAAGTTGAGGCCGGACTTGAAGGTGATTTTCATCAGTGGGTATCCGGCGGAGATCCGCGAGTGCCAGAGCCCGATTGCGCGGCGGGCGCCGATACTGGCCAAGCCGTTCGATCTGGATAGTTTGCGGGAGCAGATTCAGATTCTTTTGCAGTGAATCGTTGGTTTCTGTTGGTTTCTTGTTGGTGGGCTTATCCGATTGTTTTATCGACAGGTAGTCACCTTTCTGCCTTTACGGCGGGTCACTTTGGGTCTTGGCCAAAAGTAACCAAAAGCCGCGCGCCCTGCATCCGGCCCGGCGCTTCTCACCGGGTCCCCTCGCTGCGGTGTCTTGCGGGGCTACGCCAGCCTCCATCTCGCGACTTGGGCTACGCCGAAGGGCGCTACGCGCCTGCCCCTACAAACACCTCCACTCGGCCTGCTGATGGGGCGCAAGTTACGGGCGGCGCCTGGGCTGGCGTTGTTTCATTCAGTGGTTTTTGTGGTGAGCTTTTGGGCCTATTCGCGGGTAAATCGGGGCGCCGAACCGCCGCACACACAGGCTCACAGCTCTTGAGAACGGCGCTGTGCCTGTAGGAGCGGCGGCGCTCCTACCCGCAAATAGGCCGGAACAAACAGCCAAACAATTAACTTGTTTGCCGTTGCTTTTGATGCGCGATAGTCCAGACACCACCCATCGCGACCTCAGAAGGCCGAGTGAAGGTGTCTGAAGGGGCAGGCGCGCAGCGCCCTTCGGCGGTAGCCGAAGACGCGAGATGGAGGCTGGCGTAGCCAGCCGGAGGCCGCGAAGCCCCGCAAGACACCGCAGCGAGGGGACCCCGGAGCGCAGCGCAGGGGCCGGATGTGGGAGCCAGCGGTTTTTGCCTACTTTTGCCCAAGAGCAAAAGTAGGTCGCCGTAAAGGCGAAAAGCGCCGGTGGCGCCCCCACCAAACCCGGATATTCACACAGCCTGAAAGCCCAAGCCCAAGCCCAAGCCCAAGCCCAAGCCCAAGCCCAAGCCCAAGCCCAAACCCCTCACCCCAACTCCAACCAAATAGGCGCATGATCCGAAGGCTTCTCCATCCCCCGCAACTCATAATCGACCCCAGCCGCCTTGAGCCGCGACACCAACCCCTGCGACGCCATGATCAAGTCGATGCGCAGTCCCCGCTTGGGCTCATCCTCGAACCCCCGGCTGCGATAGTCGAACCAACTGAACCGGTCATCCACCTCAGGATGCAAATGCCTGAAGCTGTCGACCAATCCCCAGCCCTTGAGCCGCTCCATCCATTCACGCTCCTCAGGCAGGAAACTGCATTTGCCCGTGCGCAGCCAGCGCTTGGCGTTGTCAGGCCCGATACCGATATCGCAGTCTTGGGGCGAAATGTTCATGTCGCCCATCACCAACAAGGGTTGCTCGCTGCTGAACTGGCTTTCGAGCAATGCCTGCAAGTCACCATAGAACCGTTGCTTGGCCGGAAACTTGGTGGGGTGATCTCGGCTTTCTCCCTGCGGGAAATAACCGTTCATGACAGTGATGGGGGTGCCCTGTGCATCGGCAAAGGTGCCCCAGATGAAACGCCGTTGCGCATCCTCCTCGTCGCTGGCAAAGCCTTTGAACAACGACAGAGGCTCCCGACGCGAGAGCAGGGCGACGCCGTAGTGGCCTTTCTGGCCGTGATAGTGCACGTGATAGCCCAGGGCCTGTACCTCGGCCAACGGGAACTGATCGTCGCTGACTTTGGTTTCCTGCAGGCCGATTACATCCGGCTGGTGCTTGTCGATCAGCGCCGCCAGTTGATGGGGGCGCGCGCGTAAACCATTGATGTTGAACGAGACGATCTTCATTGAAAGATAATCCTGATAAAAGCAGGGATGCTAGCTGACATCGGCGACCACCACCAGCATGGCACCCTAAGGCCCTGGCTGCTAACGTGCCAAGGCAGCTGAAACGATACACTCAAGGCGTTTACCGGCCCGTCCAAGTCCGTTCCAGGAGGATCACCTGCAATGCCCGACGTCACTGCTGCCTCGGCCCGTGTCTGTCTGCTCGATGATGGATACCACCGCGAGGTGCGCTCGCTCCTTTATCACGCTTATCGTCACGATCCCACGCTCGCCTATGTCTTCGAGGCCCAGCGCCCAGGGTATGAGCGGCGTCTTCGAATGATGCTGCGTGAATGGGTGCGACAGCACTTCTACCTTCAACTGCCAGCCATCGGCTTGCTGGTGGACGATCGTTTGGTCGGTCTGGCGCTGATTGCACCTTCGCTGCGGCGCCTGGGGGTGACCGACAGTTGGGCCTGGCGTCTGCGCATGATCCTCGGCACAGGCATACGTTGCACCCGGCGCTACCTGGATTACCAAGCGGCGCTGTCCAGTGCCTTGCCGCCGGGCAGGGTGCATGTGCTGTCGCTGGTGGGCGTGCATCCTCGGTACCAGAGGCAACGTTATGGTGAACAATTGTTACAAGCTGTTCATGACTGGTGCAGCGAAGACCCGCAGAGCCAAGGCGTGGTGCTCAATACTGGAAATGCTCATTTTCTGGCGTTCTACCAGCGTGTGGGCTATCAGGAGGTGGGTGAAATTGCGGTAGGGCCGATCCGTGAGCGCGTTTTCATGCGTCCCAACCCGATGTCCGTGGAGACTGCGATTGGGTAAGACGTTCGACAAGCGGCACCCTGAACGGGTCGCCTCTGGTAGCATTCGCCCCATGACGTATTCAGGAAGACTAACCTGGGGCCTGATTTTTTGGGCCGCCAGTACCGCAGCATGGGCCCAGAGCGAATTGAAGGTGCAGGTAAAACCGGCCAACAAAGCGCTCAAGAGCAATATCGAAAACTACATTGGCAGCCTCGGCAACCGTGACGAAGAAGCCTTGCTACGCTTCAGTCGTGGTGCTCAGGAGCAGGCGCGCAAGGCCGCCCAGGCCCTGGGCTACTACCAGGCGCAGATCGACACCGAGGTCAAGCCACCGAGCGACAAGGACCATCCCCCGCAACTGATCATCAGCATCGAGCCCGGCGAGCCTGTGCACTTGCGCAACGTCACCGTGCGTATCGAAGGCCCGGCCAGCGAGCTCAGGGCATTTCGCATTCCCGACAGCAAGGCGTTGCGCCCAGGCGAGCCACTCAATCACGGGGTCTACGAAGACGCCAAGCGTCTGATCCAGAACCAGGCATCGCGTTATGGTTTCTTCAGCGGCCACTTCACCCGCCAGCGCCTGTCGGTCGACCCCCAGGCGGGCGTGGCCGATATCGAACTCATCTACCAAAGTGGTCCCCGCTACCGCATGGGGGCTGTCACGTTCGGCGGCGATACGCCCTTGGACAACGACCTGCTGCAGCGCATGGTCTCCTTCAAACCCGGCACACCCTATGATTCCGAGCTGATCGCCGAGCTCAACAACGACCTCCAATCGAGTGGCTATTTCGAAGGCGTACGCGTCGACGCGGCGCCGACCGCGGCGGTCAATGAGGAAATCCCGGTGGACGTTCACCTGCAAACCCGTAAGCCTCGTACCATGGGGCTGGGCCTGGGGTTCTCGACCGACGTCGGGCCACGCGGCAAGGCCAACTGGACCCGTCATTGGGTCAATGCTCAAGGGCACAGCTATGGCTGGGAAACCGAGCTGTCCGCGCCGCGGCAAAACGTCGGTCTGTGGTACGACGTGCCTCTGGACCCACCGCTGACCGACAAGCTGCGCTTTGCCGGCGGTTACCAAAACGAGGAGATCGCCGGAACCGACACCCTGAGTAAACTGCTGACCGTGGGCCCAGAGTGGCACAGCAAGCTGCCCAGCGGTTGGCAGCGGGTCGTCTCGCTCAAGTACCAGCGCGAAGAGTACCGCTTGGGTGATGATTCGGGGTTGAGCAACCTGTTGATGCCCGGGGTCAGTTTCTCCTACCTGCGTAGCGACAACCGCATCGATCCGCACAACGGCTACCGGCTGCAGTTCGACCTGCAAGGGGCAAAAGAAGGGCTGGTGTCCGACACCAACCTGCTGCACGGGAACGTGCTGCTCAAGGGCCTGACCACCCTCGGCCAGCGCCACCGCCTGCTTGGCCGTGTGCAGTTCGGCGGTAGCGCTACCAATGGCTACAAACAGAACATCCCGCCTTCGTTGCGCTTTTTCGCAGGTGGCGACCAGAGCGTGCGCGGCTACGACTACCAGAGCTTGTCTCCGAAAAACAGCGACGGCGACCGAATCGGTGGCCGCTACTTGGTGGCAGGCAGCGCCGAGTACCAGTACTCAGTCGCCGAAAAGTGGCGTGTGGCGACGTTCATCGACCAAGGCAATTCATTCAATACGCTGGAACTGCCCAGCCTCAAGACAGGCGTCGGCATCGGCGTACGCTGGGTTTCGCCGGTCGGGCCGTTGCGCCTGGACCTGGCCCGAGCGCTGGATGAGGACGGTGGTTTCCGCTTGCATTTCTCCATGGGGCCTGAGCTGTGACTCGTGTGTTCAAACCCATCCTTCTGATATTGCTGGCGTTGCTGCTGCTCATTGCCTTGGCCCTAGGCCTGCTGTTGGGCTCGGAGATGGGCAGCCGCTGGGCACTGGGGCGTGTGCCGGGGCTTGAGGTCAACGATTTCGAGGGACGCCTGGGCAGCAACTGGCAGGCCAGCCGACTGGTCTGGGCCGATGGCGACAACCGGATCGAAGTGCAGGCGCCACGGTTGACGTGGTCGCCAGCCTGCCTGTTGCGCGCCACACTGTGCGTGGACCGCCTGCAGGCCGAGCGTATCGACATGGCCTTTGCGCCTGCAGAGGCAGCGGCAGACAGCGGGCCATTGCAACTGCCCGCCTTGCGTCTGCCGATCGCCATCGAGCTGGGTGAGGTCAAAGTCGGGCAATTGCGCCTGGACGGCAACGACCTGCTGGGTGACCTGCAACTGGCTGCGCATTGGACTGTCGGCGGCCTGCGCATCGACACCTTGCAACTGCAACGGGACGACTTGCACCTGAACCTGCAGGGCGATCTTCAGCCTGAAGGCGATTGGCCGTTGCAAGTGGCCGGCACCGTGCAGTTACCCGCCGTGGACGGTAAGCCCTGGCAGCTGGTGCTGACGGCCAAGGGTGAATTGCAGAAGACCTTGACGCTCGAAGCCATCAGCAGTGGCTACCTCGATGCCCGCCTGAGCGGCGAGTTGCAGGCATTGGCTGAACACCTACCGGCTACCCTGAGCCTTCGCGCCGATGGCTTCAAGCCTTCGGCATCATTGCCTGACACCCTTCAACTAAACCAACTGCGTCTCGACGCCACGGGCGATCTGCTCAAGGGCTATCGCCTGGCAGGTTCCGCCAGCCTGCCTGCCGAACAAGGCCCCATTGGCCTGGTACTGGGCGGGCAGGTGGATGCCAAGGGCGCTCGCCTGGATGCGCTGGACCTCAACGCCAGCGAGACCCAACGGGTCAAGCTGCAGGCCAGCGCCGACTGGCAAAAAGGGCTTGAGGCCGACGCCCGCATCGACTGGCAGGATTTTCCTTGGTTGCGCCTCTATCCCTTGGAGGAGCCACCTCAGGTTACCCTCAAACGCTTCAATGCCCAGGTGCAATACCGAGACGGCAATTACAAAGGTGACTTCAAGGGTGACCTCGACGGCCCCGCCGGAGCGTTCAACGTGGCCAGCCCCTTCGAGGGCGACCTGAGCCAGGTGCGCTTGCCGCAGTTTGCCTTGACGGCCGGGCAGGGCAAGGCTGCCGGTAGTGTTGCCGTTCGATTCGCCGACACACTGGCCTGGGATGTGGATGTGCAACTGTCAGCGCTGGACCCTGCGTTCTGGCTGGCGGAGATGCCAGGCTCCCTGGGCGGGCCCCTGCGCAGCAAAGGCGAGCTGAAGAACGAGCACCTGCAGGTGCAGGCTCAGCTTGATCTCAAGGGGCGCTTGCGGGGGCAACCCGCCGTGCTCAAGGTGGAGGCCGACGGCGCGGACGAGCGCTGGACACTCGCAAGTCTTGCCGTGCAGTTGGGCGATAACCGCATCAATGGCAGTGGCAGCCTGCAACAGCGCTTGGCCGGTCGCATCGATCTCGATCTGCCACGCCTGGGCCAGCTCTGGCCGCACCTTCAAGGGCGGGTGAATGGCCGCCTGGATGTCGCCGGTACATTACAAGCGCCGCAAGGGACCTTGACCCTCCAAGGACAACAACTTGGCCAGGCGCAGAATCGGATCCAACGCCTGGACCTCGACGCCAAGCTAGACAGCGCGCAACGCGCCCTGGTTACCTTGAAAGCTGGCAATATCCGCCTGGACGAAACGGCCTTGGGCAATCTGGACATCAACGGCAAAGGGGATATCCGCCAGCAAGCAGTCACCCTCGCGCTCGACGGGCCGCAGCTCAAGCTGAATCTGGCATTGGACGGTCAACTGGCCAAGGGTGACTGGCGCGGCCGTCTGGCAGACGGGCGTATCCAGACCGGTGGCCAGGATTGGCGCTTGCAGGCTCCGGCAAAACTGCAGCGCCTGGCCAGCGGTCAGCTTGATCTGGGCACCCATTGCTGGCGCGCCGGGCAGGCGAGCCTGTGTGGCGAGGACCAGCGGTTGATGCCCGAGCCGCGGCTGCGCTATCACCTCAAGCAGTTCCCGCTGGACAGCCTGGCCCTGTGGTTGCCGAAGGATTTCGCCTGGCAGGGCCTGCTCAATGCAGACATCAACCTGGACATTCCAGACGCCGGGCCCAAGGGCAACATCCGCGTCGATGCCAGTGGCGGCACCCTGCGGGTTCGCGACCAGGACCGCTGGATCGACTTCCCGTACCAGGTGCTGCGTCTGGACAGTACCCTTGCTCCCCGTCGGGTCGACACCCGCCTGGATTTTCGCGGCGAGCGCCTGGGTGAGCTGAGCCTGAGCACCCGAATCGACCCGCTGGGCAAGAACAAGCCGCTGTCAGGGGATTTCCGCCTGACGGGCCTGGACTTGTCCGTGGCGCGTCCCTTCGTGCCGATGGTCGAGCGCCTCACCGGTCAGCTCAATGGCAGCGGTCGTTTTTCCGGCACCCTGTTGAGCCCGCAGGTCAACGGCAACCTGGCGCTCAGTGGTGGCGAAGTCAGTGGAGCGCAGTTGCCGGTCAGCCTCAAGAACCTTTCGCTGCAGGCGCTGATCGCCGGTGAGCAGGTACAGCTGAACGGCAATTGGCAAAGCGGCGAGGCCGGCCGTGGCCAATTGGAGGGCAACCTGACCTGGGGCCAGGCCCTGGCCATGGATTTGCGTTTGAGGGGCCAGCAATTGCCTGTCAACGTCGAGCCCTATGCGGCTCTTGAAGTTGCGCCAGACCTGACCATCCGGCTGGTCGATGACAAGCTGGCGGTCGCTGGCAAGGTGAAGGTGCCCAAGGGCAAGATCACTGTGCGCGAATTGCCGCCATCGACCGTCAAGGTTTCGGATGACACGGTGATCGTCGGCGATCAGACCGAAGAAGGTGCGCCGCCCATGGCGATCGCCATGGACGTCGATGTGGACGTGGGGCAGGACAAACTGTCGTTCAAAGGCTTTGGTCTGACGGCCAACCTGCTCGGGCATGTGCACATCGGCAACAACATGGATACTCGCGGTGAACTCAGCCTGGCCGACGGTCGCTACCGCAAATATGGCCAGAACTTGATCATCCGTCGGGCACGGCTGTTGTTCGCCGGTCCGATCGACCAGCCGTACCTGGATATCGAAGCGATCCGTCGGGTCGACGACGTCATCGCTGGCATTCGCCTCAGTGGCAATGCCGAGCAGCCGACCACCAAGGTGTTTTCCGAGCCTGCCATGAGCCAGGAACAGGCACTGTCCTACCTGGTACTGGGCCGCCCTCTGACTGCCACGGGCGAAGACAACAACATGCTGGCCCAGGCGGCCCTCGGGCTTGGCCTGCTGGGCGGGGAGGAATTGACAGGTGGCCTGGCCTCGAGTCTCGGCATCGAGGACTTCCAACTAGGCTCCGAAGGCTCGGGCAACAGCACCAGCGTGGTGGCCAGCGGTAACATCACCGAGCGGCTGAGCTTGCGCTACGGCGTCGGGGTGTTCGAGCCGGCCAATACCATCGCGTTGCGCTACAAACTGAGCAGAAGGGTTTTCCTGGAAGCGGCCAGCGGCTTGGCCAGTTCCTTGGATATCTTCTACAAGCGCGATTTTTGAACCCTTCACAGCTTTCAGCAAACGTGTCGAGTGCCTCATCCTTCAAGGGGTGGGGCGCTTTGCTTTTGAGAGGCGCTCAAACAGTTGGACCTCGTGCTGCTGTGGCACTTAGGCCAGCAGGTCTCAGCTCGCGTGATCTTCCTGTCGGCGGATATTGCCGATCTGGCGCAAGCTCAAGCCGTACTTGTCCGCCAACAGACTGCGCGAAAGACCGTCAGCACTTTCCTGTTTGATTTGCAGGTTGCGCAGTTGGCGCATGAAGTGATCCGGCTTCGGAATTTCCAGGGCGACACCGGCAAAACGCTTGATCAGGCTTTGCAAGGCCTCTGGAGGCAATAGATCGGCAAGCTTGGTACGTTCCAGATGCTTGGGGATGTATTTAGGGCGCCCGCCATAAGCGCAAGTCAGTCGGTAGGCGTTTTCTATGCCGATGCATTCGATCAGCGATTGCAGGGAGTGAGGCAGTTGGGAAATATCGATGCGATTGAGGTCTGGCAGTTCCATTGGTGATTCCTCGGAGAAATAAGCAGGCGCAGGGCATGGTGGTCCATGTCGAAAGGCGGGCGGGCTTTGCCTCAATGGGCGAAGTCGTCGTCGGCCTGAGCTTGATTCTCCGGCAGCCACGAGTGGGGTCGCTAGGCGCCAAGCGGATCGGCGGGTGTAGCCTTCTGGCGTGAGGTTGTGCAGGCAGCGAGGGTCGAATACGTAGGATGTGGCGTCAACAAAGCCCTGAAGGCCTTGATGACTCGTATTTTCAGTTTGCATTGCGCATCGGAGGGTCAGCCTACCTTCACCCCATGATGCAAGTGCCGGGGAAGGGCTAGATGCAAAAGCGCCGCCTATGGGGGGGACGTTGTATCATGGCCTCGGCTCGTCGCGAGCCATATGTCCCTGATGTCGCAAGGAACCTTCGATGACACATGTGCAACGCTTGAAATACTCGATCCTGATCATCCTGGTGGTGCTGGGCATCATGCTGGGCCTGTCCTATCTGCAAAAACAGGGGACCATTACCGAGCAGACCTTCCAGTACATCGCCATCGCCATCGCCGTAGTCGTGGTGGTGATCAACGCAATCCTGCGTCGCAAGGTCGGGCCCAAGCCTTGAAGCAGGCGGGCCGGCCAAGCGCGGCCGGCCATGGGGTCAACGGGCGGTGGCTTGCTCCAGCACGGCCCGGGCCTCGGGGTTGAGGCTGTAGCACTTGTCGTTGCCCAGGCTGATCACGCCTTCGGCGCACAGCCGCTTGAGCACCTCGCGCACGCTGAGAAACGACAGTGGGATGTCCAGCTGTTCCAACTGCGCATGGACGCCGCGCACCCCGATGCTGCGCCCGTCGCGATCGGCGGCGTGCAGGGCATCGATGACTTTGAGGCGGATCAGGCTGGTACGCAGGCCAAAGGTTCGCAGCAATTCGCGGATCTGCTCGTTACCGGCACGCACCTCGGCGCCCGCGACCGCTCTGGTCGTGGCCAGGCGAGGGCCGCTCTGCAACGCAGGTTGTGGGTCGTACATGTGAATGCTCCTTTTCGTGGGCTGTCCCGAAATCATGAGTGCCTCACTTAATAGGACGAATGAGATGGGCAAAACTGCAGCCCTTGGCGAAAAAAATCGCTGCTTTGTGTTGAAGACGTCGCGCTGGGTTGTCTTGCGTAAAATTTTCACCGGGCTGTTCGTCTGATCGGGATGACCCTTCCAATCCCAGGAGTGCCCGTGTCCATACTCCCGCGTCACCTGACCCACCTTGGGCTGGCAGCCGTTCTGCTCAGCTCAGGCCTTGCCGCGCAAGCCCTTGAAGCCACTGGCGAGGCATCGGCGCAGATCCGCCGGACCACTTTTGGCGTCCCGCATATCCTGGCCAAGGACGAACGAAGCCTGGGGTATGGCATCGGTTATGCCTATGCCCAAGACAACCTTTGCCTGCTGGCCAACGAAGTGCTGACCGTCAATGGTGAGCGCGCGCGCTACTTCGGTGCCCGGGGCAAGACGATCGAGCAGCGTGAGAACCTCGACAGCGATACGTTCTTCGCCTGGCTCAATACCGACTCGGTGGTCAACGCCTTCCTCCAGGCCCAGCCAGACCTGGTGCGTCAGCGGCTGGAGGGGTATGCCGCGGGCTACAACCGCGCCCTTGCCGAGCGCAAGGGCCAGGGGCTGCCGGTTGAATGCGGCAGTGGCGACTGGCTGCGGCCGATCACCAGCCTGGACCTGGCCAAGCTCACCCGCCGGTTGTTGGCAGAGGGGGGCATCGGTCAATTCGTCGAGGCGCTGGTGGCGGCCTCACCGCCGCAAGCGGCCGAGCGAGGGGAGGGGCGGGACTTCAGCGCCGCCTTGGCGCGCCAGGCGCAGTTCGCCTCGGCCCGAGGCAGCAATGCGGTAGCGGTCGGCGCCGAGCGTTCGTCCACCGGCGGCGGCCTGTTGCTGGCCAATCCACACTTCCCATGGGAGGGAGGCATGCGTTTTTATCAGATGCAGCTGACCATCCCGGGGCAGTTGGATGTCATGGGCGCCGCATTGCCGGGATTGCCATTGATCAATATCGGCTTCAACCGCCACCTGGCCTGGACCCATACCGTCGATACGTCCAAGCACTTCACCTTGTACCGCCTGCAACTCGACCCGAAGGACCCCACTCGCTATCTGCTCGATGGCAAGTCCGTGCCACTGACCCGCCAGACCTTGAGCGTGACGGTCAAGGGTGAGGATGGCCAACTGCAGCGAGTCCAGCGACACGTCTATACCTCGAGCTTCGGTCCGGTGGTGCAGTGGCCTGGCCGGCTGGACTGGGACCGGCAACACGCCTATAGCCTGCGCGATGCGAACCTGGAGAACACCCGGGTGTTGCAGCAGTGGGATGCGATCAACCGTGCCGACAGCCTGGACCGCCTCAAACAGGCGGTGGGGCAGATCCAAGGCGTTCCATGGGTCAACACCCTGGCTGTCGATGCCGGGGGGCGTGCTGCGTATCTGAATCAGTCGGTGGTGCCTTATGTGGACCAGGCGTTGCTGGCGCGCTGCGGCGATCCGGCAGCAACCGAGCCACTGGTAGTGCTGGATGGCTCGCGCAGCGTGTGCCAATGGAAGACCGATGCGCAAGCGGCTCAACCCGGCATCTTCCCGGCGCGGCTACTGCCAAGCCTGGAGCGCCGCGACTTCGTGCAGAACTCCAACGACCCGGCCTGGCTTGCCAACCCTGCGCAACCCTTGACTGGTTACTCACCGTTGGTCAGCCGCGAAGGTCAGCCGCTGGGCCTGCGCAGCCGCTTTGCCCTGCAGCGCCTGCAAGGGCCCGGCAAACTCGGGATGGCCGAGCTGCAACGCATGGTGCTGGATGATGAGGTGTATGCCGCTAATCTCGTGCTCCCGGACCTGCTGGCCTGGTGCCAGGTGGCGCCATCCGATGTGCAAGCGGTGTGCGCAAGTCTGGGCGCCTGGAATGGCAAGGCCGACCTGGACAGCGGCGTGGGCCTTCTGCACTTTGCCAACATCGTCGAGGCGATGGCAGAGCATCCTGAAAGCTGGCGTGTAGCCTTCGATCCGGTCGATCCGCAGCATACACCGCGCGGCTTGGCGGTGGAGCAAGCGTCGGTGAGCAAGCGTGTACATGAAGCAGCGCTGGCTTCGTTGGCACGGTTGGATGAGGCGGGTGTGAGTGTCGATCGCCAATGGGGACAGATTCAGCAGTCCGCCGATGGCACACCTGTGCCGGGTGGGCCTCAGGAGCTTGGGGTGTACAACGCGATGTACAGTGTCCCTGCGGGAGCGGGCAAACAGCAGGTCGTCAGTGGCACCAGCTATCTGCAGCTGGTCAGCTTCACCCGGCAGGGGCCGCAGGCGCTTGGGTTGCTGGCGTTTTCGCAGTCAAGCGAGGCCGCATCGCCCTATGCCAGTGACCAGACCCGTGCGTTCTCTGCCAAGCGCTTGGCACCGATACCGTTCACCGAGGCGCAGATCAAGGCTGATCCGCAGTATCGCCAGTATGTGATCAGCGAGGGGGACCAGGCTGTGGTGGCCGGCGCAGGTCATTGAGTCAAGAAGGGGCGCTTGGCGCCCCATCACGACGGCCCCGAATCAAGGAAAGTCGAACGGGGCCAGCTGGAAGCCCTGGTCATCGACCTGCAAGGCCCAGCCACGGCGGTCCCAGTCTCCCAGCACGATGCGTCGAGCCGGCTGCCCTTCGACCACCAGCTTGTGAAGCGCTGGCCGGTGGGTATGGCCATGCACCAGGGTGCGCACGCCATGGGCTGCCATCACCTTGGGAACTTCCTCGGGTGTGACGTCGACGATCTCGGTGGACTTCATGCGTGTCTGCGACCGGCTTTCGCTGCGCAGCTTACGCGCCAGCTTCTGCCGAGTGGACAGCGGCAGGTGACGCAGGATCCACAGGCTCAGCGGGTTGCGCAGGTAGCGACGCAGCTTCATGTAGGCCAGGTCGCGGGTGCACAGGGTGTCGCCATGCATCAACAACACCGGCTCGCCACCGAGTTGCACCACGCTGGGGTCAGCCAGCAGGGTACAGCCCGCCGCTTCGCAGAAGGCTTGGCCGATGAGGAAGTCGCGGTTGCCGTGCATCAGGTAGATCGCCGTGCCGCTGTCGCTTAGCCGACGCAGGGCCTGGCAGATCGACTGCTGGAAAGGCGTCATGGCATCGTCGCCGATCCAGGCTTCGAAGAAGTCGCCGAGGATGTACAGCGCCTTGGCATGCCGGGCACGGCCGTCGAGCAGATCAAGAAACGCCCGGGTTATGTCCGGGCGTTCTTCTTGCAGGTGCAGATCGGAGATCAGCAGAATCACTCAATGATCTCGGCTTTCTCGATGATCACGTCGTCCTTCGGCACGTCCTGATGGCCGGCCTTGGAACCGGTGGCGACGCCTTTGATCGCGTCGACCACGTCACGGCCTTCGATCACTTCGCCGAATACGGCGTAGCCCCAGCCTTGGACGTTCTTGCCGCTGTGGTTGAGGAAATCGTTATCGGCGACGTTGATGAAGAACTGCGCCGAGGCGGAGTGCGGTTCCATGGTGCGGGCCATGGCAATGCTGTACTTGGCGTTCTTCAGACCGTTGTCGGCTTCGTTCTGGATCGGGGAACGGGTTGGCTTTTGCTTCATGCCCGCTTCGAAACCACCACCCTGGATCATGAAGTTGTTGATCACGCGGTGGAACACGGTGCCGTTGTAGTGACCGTCCTTGACGTACTGAACGAAGTTTTCGACGGTTTTCGGTGCCTTTTCGCCGTCCAGTTGCAGGACGATGTCGCCGTGGTTGGTGCTCAGTTTGACTTTGGACATGCTGAATTCGCTCTTTGAAAGGCATTCGGAAAATGGGCTGCGCAGGGCGCGTACTGTCACCTGACGCAGGATCGGGCGACTGCGACACAAGGCGCGCGTCGGCCATTTTGCATGGCTTGCGACAAATCGCGCCAGTTTGTCGGTGCCCGGCTGTCAGCAGCTTGACTGCTTCGGCTATGATAGGCCCTTTGATTCAATCGGCCTACCCAGGCCGGATACCAGCATTCAAGGATCCTATGAGCAAGCCCACTGCCGAAAACGCGCCCAACGCCGCTGCCAAAGGCGCCCCCGCCGTCCCTGCAAACTTCCTGCGGCCGATCGTCCAGGCCGATCTGGACTCGGGCAAGCACAGCAGCATCGTCACCCGTTTCCCGCCGGAGCCCAACGGTTACCTGCACATCGGCCACGCCAAGTCGATTTGCGTGAACTTCGGGCTGGCCCAGGAATTCGGGGGTGTCTGCCACCTGCGTTTCGACGACACCAACCCGGCCAAGGAAGACCAGGAGTACATCGACTCCATCCAGCGTGACGTCAAATGGCTGGGCTTCGAGTGGGCAGGCCCGGTGCGCTACGCTTCGGACTACTTCGATCAATTGCACGACTGGGCCGTGGAGCTGATCAAATCGGGCGATGCCTATGTCTGCGACCTCACCCCTGAGCAGGCCAAGGAATACCGCGGCAGCCTGACCGAGCCAGGCCGCAACAGCCCGTTCCGCGACCGCAGCGTCGAGGAAAACCTCGACCTGTTCGCGCGCATGAAGGCCGGCGAGTTCAAGGATGGCGAGCGTGTGCTGCGCGCCAAGATCGACATGGCGTCGCCTAACATGAACCTGCGCGACCCGATCCTGTACCGCATCCGTCATGCCCACCATCACCAGACCGGCGACAAGTGGTGCATCTACCCCAACTACGACTTCACCCACGGTCAATCGGACGCCATCGAGGGCATCACCCATTCGATCTGCACCCTGGAGTTCGAAAGCCACCGTCCGTTGTACGACTGGTTCCTGGACAAACTGCCGGTGCCGGCGCGCCCGCGCCAGTACGAGTTCAGCCGTCTGAACCTCAACTACACCATCACTTCCAAGCGCAAGCTCAAGCAACTGGTTGACGAAAAGCACGTCGATGCCTGGGACGACCCGCGCATGTCGACCCTGTCGGGCTTCCGCCGCCGCGGCTACACGCCGGCCTCGATCCGCAACTTCTGCGAGATGATCGGCACCAACCGCTCCGACGGCGTGGTCGACATGTCCATGCTCGAGTTCAGCATCCGTGACGACCTCGACCGCACCGCGCCGCGCGCCATGTGCGTGCTGCGTCCGCTGAAGGTGGTGATCACCAATTACCCGGAAGGCAAGGTCGAGCAACTCGAACTGCCGCGCCATCCGAAAGAAGACATGGGCGTGCGCGTGCTGCCGTTCTCCCGTGAGCTGTACATCGACCGTGACGACTTCATGGAAGAGCCGCCCAAAGGCTACAAGCGCCTGGAGCCTGCTGGCGAGGTGCGTCTGCGCGGCAGCTACGTGATCCGTGCCGACGAGGCCATCAAGGATGCCGACGGCAATATCGTCGAACTGCGCTGCTCGTATGATCCGGACACCCTGGGCAAGAACCCCGAGGGCCGCAAGGTCAAGGGCGTGATCCACTGGGTTCCGGCCGAAGGCAGCGTGGAGTGCGAGGTGCGCCTGTACGACCGCCTGTTCCGTTCGCCGAACCCGGAGAAGACCGAGGAGGGCGGCAGCTTCCTGGACAACATCAACCCGGATTCGCTGCAGGTGCTGACCGGCTGCCGCGCCGAGCCGTCGCTGGCCCAGGCCGCGCCTGAGGACCGCTTCCAGTTCGAGCGCGAAGGCTACTTCTGCGCCGACCTCAAGGACAGCCAACCGGGCCGTCCGGTGTTCAACCGCACCGTCACCCTGCGTGACTCCTGGGGCAGCTAAGGAATCGCCGTGCTTACCATCTACAACACCCTGAGCAAGACCAAGGAAGCCTTCAAGCCCCTGGACGGCAACAAGGTGCGCATGTACGTGTGCGGCATGACCGTGTACGACTATTGCCACCTGGGCCACGGCCGCAGCATGGTCGCCTTCGACCTGATCACCCGTTGGCTGCGCAAGAGCGGCTACGAGCTGACCTATGTGCGTAACATCACCGACATCGACGACAAGATCATCAACCGCGCCAATGACAACGGCGAGCGCTTCGATGAGCTGACCGCGCGCATGATCGATGCCATGCACGAAGACGAGCGCCGTCTGAACATTCTGCCGCCGGATCAGGAGCCGCGCGCCACCGACCATATCCCCGGCATGCACGCAATGATCCAGACCCTGATCGACAAGGGTTATGCCTACGCACCGGGCAATGGCGACGTGTACTACCGGGTCGGCAAGTTCGTCGGCTACGGCAAGCTGTCGCGGCGCAAGATCGAAGACTTGCTCATCGGCGCGCGGATCGAAGTGGGCGAAGCCAAGCAGGACCCGCTGGACTTCGTCCTGTGGAAAGCCGCCAAGCCGGGCGAGCCGAGCTGGGAGTCGCCGTGGGGGCCGGGCCGTCCGGGCTGGCACATCGAGTGCTCGGTCATGTCCACCTGCTGCCTGGGCGAGAGCTTCGACATCCACGGCGGCGGCAGCGACCTGGAGTTCCCTCACCACGAGAACGAGATTGCCCAGAGCGAGGCGGCCACCGGCAAGCCTTACGCCAATGCCTGGATGCACTGCGGCATGATCCGTATCAACGGCGAGAAGATGTCCAAGTCGTTGAACAACTTCTTCACCATCCGTGATGTGCTCGACAAGTATCACCCTGAAGTGGTGCGCTACCTGCTGGTGGCCAGCCACTATCGCAGCGCCATCAACTACTCCGAGGACAGCCTGCGTGAGTCCAAGGGTGCCTTGGAGCGCTTCTACCACGCGCTGCGTGGTCTGCCGCGTGTCGAGGCCAAGGGAGGCGAGGAGTTCGTCGAGCGTTTCAGCGTGGCGATGAACGACGATTTCGGTACGCCGGAGGCCTGCGCCGTGCTGTTCGACCTGGTGCGCGAGATCAACCGCCTGCGTGACAGCGATCCTGAGGCCGCTGCCGGTCTTGCGGGTCGTCTGCGTGAGCTGGGAGATGTGCTGGGTGTACTGCAACTGGACGCCGATGACTTCCTGCGCGCCGGGGCTGAGGGCAAGGTCGACGCCGCTGAAGTGGAAGCGCTGATCCAGGCGCGCTTGCAGGCGCGTGCGGACAAGAACTGGGCCGAGTCCGACCGTATCCGTGACCAGCTGACCGCCATGGGCGTGGTCCTGGAAGACGGCAAGGGCGGTACCACCTGGCGCCTGGCTGACTGATCGATGCGTTGATTGGGGCTGCTTTTTGCAGCTTTTCGCGGGTCAACCCGCGAAGGGCCGCAAGGCGGCCCCAGTCGTTACTTGGCTGGCCCCGCCAACGGGCAATGCAGCGTCAGCTTCGCCCCGCCCAGCTCGCTGCTTCCTACCTCCAGCCGGAACCCATGCAGGTCGACGATCGCCGCGACGATCGACAGCCCCAGCCCGAACCCCGGGTGGCGATGGCCTTCCTCACTGCGATAGAAACGCTTCAACACTGCCGCGCGCTCTTGCTCCGGAATCCCCGGTCCACTGTCCTCGATGGCGATATACAGGCCGCTGGCATACTCACGCGCCTGGATCCGTACCTGTCCACCCTCCGGTGTGAACTTGATGCCGTTACCCACCAGATTGGCCAGCGCCTCGAACAGCAGTTCCCGGTCCCCGTGCAGCGCCGGCAACTGCGCGGGCTGCTCCAGGGTCAGGCGGATGCCACCATCTTCGGCCAGCGGCAGGTAGAAGTCGAAGAGCTCCAGCAGCAAGGCGTGGGGATCGAGTTCGACGAACCCGGCGCGGCGCTGACGGTCTTCCAGTTCGCTGATGCGCAACAGTCCGCGAAAGCGCGCCATCAGCGTGTCGGTCTCGGCAATTGCCTGCTCCAAGGCCTGGGCCTCGGGCGCGTTGTCACCGCCTTGCTGGCGGATCCGGTAAAGCTGCGCACGCAGGCGAGTGAGCGGCGTGCGCAGATCATGGGCGATGTTGTCACAAACACCCTTGACCTCGTGCATCAACCGTTCGATGCGGTCGAGCATGGCATTGACGATGGCCGCCAGCATGTCCAGCTCGTCACGCCGCGCCGACAGCGGTAGGCGATGGGTGAGGTCACCTGCGACGATCAGCTCGGCCTGGGCCTGGATCGCCCTGATACGTTTGAGCGGTCGCCTGCGCAGCAGGTACCAACCGGCGAAACCGGGGATCAAGGTCAGGGAGATGCCCCAGAGCAAGGCATGCAGGATGATCCGTGTAACCACGAACAGCGAGCCGTTGTCGCGGACCAGCACCAACCAGCGTCCATCCTTGATGCGGATCGCCACGGCGTCGCAGCTGTCGCGGGGCAGGTGTGGGTCGTCGGCATCCAGGCATCGCTTGAGTTCGTGGACTTCGCCATCGAGCCCGAGCTCCGGTGGGATGAAGCGCACACGCCCGCCAATGGGGTTGAGCTGGGCGTCGAACAGGCCGTAGGCGTCGAAACCGCGCTCCTCGAACGCCTGGCTTGCGATCAGCGCATCGTCGAGCTGCTTGCCACTCATGTGGGAGAACAGGTGCTGGCGTTGCAGCATGGAGTGGCGGGTGAGCTTGTTCAGGTAGCTTGAGACCTCGAAGTACAGCACCCCCATGAGGATGCTGCTCCAGGCCACGAACAGGAAGCTGTACAGCGCCAGCAGGCGGCTGGTGGAGGAGCTCCAGCCCTTAGACGGGTTCGGCAATGGCATAGCCGGAGCCCCGCACGGTACGGATGAGCGGGTTCTGGCCAGGCGGGTCGATCTTCTTGCGCAGGCGACCGATGTGCACGTCGATCAGGTTGGTGCCAGGGTCGAAGTGGTAGCCCCAGACTTCTTCGAAAATCATCATCCGGGTGATGACCTGGCCGGCATGGCGCATCAGGTATTCCAGCAGCTTGTATTCGGTGGGTAGCAGGTTGAGGGTCTGCTCGCCGCGGCGCGCTTCGTGGCTGATCAGGTCCAACTCGAGGTCGGCGACCTGCAGACGGGTCTGGGTCACCGGCACGCTGTTGCGGCGCAGCAGTACTTCGACCCGTGCGGCCATCTCGTCGGAGGCGAACGGCTTGGTCAGGTAGTCGTCGCCGCCGGCGCGCAAGCCGCGCACGCGCTCGTCGACATCGGAGAGGGCGCTGATCATCAGGATGGGGGTGGCGATCTTGAGGTTGCGCAGGGTGGTGACGATGGTCAACCCATCGACCTCGGGCAACATGCGATCCAAGGTGATCAGGTCGTAGCCTCCACCGATGGCCTTGGACAGGCCTTCACGGCCATTGTCGGCCCAGTCCACTTCCAGGCCATGGCTGGACAGTTCGGCGACGATCTCCTGGGCGGTGACGGCGTCGTCTTCGATGGTCAGTACGCGGGGCATGCTAGTACCTGGGCAGCGATTGGAGGCTTGATTGTGCCAAAGAATAGACATTGCGCGATTTAAGAAAAATTCATTTGCTGCATCAAGACCTGATCGGCCTGAGTCTGCGGGGCCGAGATCCCCCTTTGACCTTGGTGAACGGGCGCACCGCCAAAGGCGGGTATGGAAAATGAAAACGGGGCATGCCATTGCTGGCATGCCCCGTTTTTCAAGGGGAGGACGGAGCCTCAGGCGACCTTGACGATCCAGCCGGCTGGCGCTTCGACGTCGCCGCTCTGGATGCCGGTCAGCTCGTTGTAGAGCTTCTGGGTGACCGGGCCGACTTTTTCCAGGTCGTGGAAGACGTGCAGCTTGCCGTTGTACTCGATCCCGCCGATCGGCGTGATGACTGCGGCGGTACCGCAGGCCCCGGCTTCGACGAAGCGATCGAGGTTGTTGATCTCGACATCGCCTTCGACCACTTTAAGGCCCAGGCGCGAGGCGGCCAGTTCCATCAGCGACAGACGGGTGATGCCCGGCAGGACGGAGGCCGATTTCGGGGTGACGAACTCGTTGTCCTTGGTGATGCCGAAGAAGTTGGCCGAACCGACTTCCTCGATCTTGCTGTGGGTCAGCGGGTCCAGGTAGATGGCATCGGCGAAGTTGTTCTTCTTCGCTTCGGCACCTGGCATCAGGCTGGCCGCATAGTTGCCACCGACCTTGGCGGCGCCGGTACCTTGCGGGGCGGCGCGGTCATAGCTGGAGATGGTGAAGTTGTGCGGTTTCATGCCGCCTTTGAAGTACGAGCCGACCGGGATGGCGAAGATCGAGAAGATGAACTCCGGCGCGGTGCGCACGCCGATGTTGTCGCCGGTGCCGATGACGAACGGACGCAGGTAAAGGGCGCCTTTGCCGTGCGGTGGTACGAAGCGCTCGTTGGCCTTGACCACTTGCTTGCAGGCCTCGATGAACACATCGGTCGGCACTTGCGGCATCAGCAGTCGGGCGCAGCTGCGCTGCATGCGGGCGGCGTTCTGGTCAGGGCGGAACAGATTGATCGAGCCGTCCTTGCAACGATAGGCCTTCAGGCCTTCGAAGCATTGCTGGCCATAGTGCAGGGCGGTGGAGCCTTCACTGATGTGCAGCACGTTGTCTTCGGTCAGGGTGCCTTTGTCCCACTCGCCGTTGCGCCATACGGACAGGTAGCGCTTGTCGGTCTTGATATAGTCGAAGCCCAGCTTGTCCCAGTTAATGCTCTCGTTACTCATGACACCCTCTTGTATTGCCTAGGGCCTGATCGCTCAGGCTGCTTTTATATGCGCACCTCGCCACGATAATACATCCGCCGCGGATCCGAA
Organism: Pseudomonas guariconensis; assembly: GCF_040822035.1. NCBI lineage: Bacteria > Pseudomonadati > Pseudomonadota > Gammaproteobacteria > Pseudomonadales > Pseudomonadaceae > Pseudomonas > Pseudomonas guariconensis. The sequence continues at coordinate 2,321,929 of NZ_CP162012.1, forward strand.
ACGTCCAGTCATGAATTGCCCAGACGGGCGACCGGCTGGTCAGCCCTTGCGACGACGCGGTGCGCTGAATCTTTTCATCCAGCCTCAAGCGAAGAGTTGGCCCGTTACCTGCTATGTCCCTGCCAAAGAATTTGATCAAGTGGTCAGGCCTGCAGGGCATCCAGCGCTGCTTCTGACCCGCTTCACGGCCGCAAGGCCGCGTGTTTTCGGGGGCTTGTGGATGTCGTTGGCGCAGCGCAAGGAACAACTCGAGCAGCAACCTGGCTGGAGCGCCTGTCTCCAACTGCGCTTCATCCAGTGCGAAGGGGTGACCCGCCTTGGTGCGCGACGGCACTTCGGTCCTCTTTTGGTGCAGCGTCCGTTCCATCCCGAAGGTGCACCCTGTCATGTCTATGTCCTGCATCCGCCAGGTGGCATCGTCGCCGGTGACCGGCTGGAATTGGAGGTTCATCTAGAACCTGGCAGCCACGCACTGCTGACCATGCCGGGGGCGAGCAAGTTCTACCGCAGCATCGGGCCTACGGCACGGCTCACGCAGCGGTTCCACCTGGCGGCGGGCAGCACGCTGGAATGGCTGCCCCAGGACAGCATCTTCTTCAGTGGCGCGCGAGCCAGGCTCGATAGCCGCTTCACGCTCGAGCCCGGTGCACGGTTGCTGGCCTGGGAAACCCTGTGCCTGGGGCGACCGGTCATGGGCGAGCGCTTCGAGCAGGGCGCACTCGACAGCAGCCTGTGCATCGAACTGGCAGATGACCCTGGGCTGCAGGAGCGGCTGCGCATCGAAGCCGGGGGGTTGGACAAGCTTGGCGGCTACCCGCTGGTCGCTACGTTTTGCGCAGCGCCCGCCAATCCGCCGCTGCTCGAGCGCGTGCGCCAGGCACTGGAGGGCTTGGGCAATCCTGCTGGCGCCACCTTGCTGGGGCCCTTGCTGGTGATCCGCCTGCTCGACCATGACAACCAACACCTGCAATCCACCCTGCAGCGCCTCTGGCACCTGCTGCGTCCGGCTGTCCTCGGCCTGGCGCCGTGCCCGCCGCGCATCTGGGCCACCTGAGAGAGAGGCCATGGAGCTGACCCCAAGAGAGAAAGACAAACTGCTGTTGTTCACCGCAGCGTTGCTGGCCGAGCGGCGGCTGGCCCGTGGCTTGAGGCTCAACTACCCGGAGGCGGTGGCGCTGATCAGCGCCGCTGTGCTCGAAGGCGCCCGTGATGGGCGCAGTGTCGCCGAGCTGATGAGCCTGGGCCGTGAAGTACTGGGGCGGGCGCAGGTAATGGAGGGCGTGGCTGAGATGCTCCGCGACGTTCAGGTCGAGGCGACCTTTCCCGACGGCACCAAGCTGGTGACCGTGCATGACCCCATCGTCTGAGGAGCCGAGCATGATCCCCGGAGAAATCCAGGTCGCTGACGGCGACATCGAACTCAACAAGGGCCGCCCGACTGTCAGCGTCAGCGTGGCCAACCATGGCGACCGTCCGGTGCAGGTCGGATCGCACTACCACTTCTACGAGGTCAATGATTGCCTGGTCTTCGAGCGTGAGGTGGCCCGTGGCTATCGCCTGGATATCCCGGCCGGCACCGCCGTGCGTTTCGAGCCTGGACAGGCCCGCACCGTTCAGTTGGTCGCCTACGCCGGCAAGCGGGAGGTGTACGGCTTCCAGGGCAGGGTCATGGGCGCACTGGAGGGCAGGGTATGAGTCGGATATCCCGGCAGGCCTATGCCGACATGTTCGGCCCGACGGTCGGCGACCGTGTGCGCCTGGCCGATACCGCCCTGTGGGTCGAGGTGGAAAAGGACTTCACCGTATACGGTGAAGAGGTCAAGTTCGGTGGTGGCAAGGTTATCCGCGATGGCATGGGCCAGGGCCAGATGCTCGCCGCCGAGGCGATGGACCTGGTGCTGACCAACGCCTTGATCATCGATCACTGGGGCATCGTCAAGGCCGATATCGGCGTGCGTCATGGGCGTATCGCCGCGATCGGCAAGGCGGGCAATCCGGATGTCCAGCCAGGGGTCACCGTCCCCGTCGGGCCGGGCACCGAAGTGATCGCTGCCGAGGGCAAGATCATCACTGCCGGTGGCATCGACTCGCACATCCACTTCATCTGCCCGCAACAGGTAGAGGAAGCCTTGATCAGTGGCGTCACCACGTTCATCGGGGGCGGCACCGGGCCGGCCACCGGCACCAATGCCACCACCTGCACGCCCGGCCCCTGGTACTTGGCGCGCATGCTCCAGGCCGCCGACAGCCTGCCGATCAACATCGGCTTGTTGGGCAAAGGCAATGCTTCGCGGCCCGAAGCCTTGCAGGAGCAGATCGCCGCCGGAGCGGTGGGCCTGAAACTGCACGAAGACTGGGGCTCCACGCCGGCTGCCATCGACTGCTGCCTGGGCGTGGCCGAGGCGCTGGACATCCAGGTGGCGATCCACACCGACACGCTCAATGAGTCCGGGTGTATCGAAGACACCCTGGCCGCCATCGGTGATCGCACCATCCACACCTTCCACACCGAAGGTGCCGGGGGCGGTCATGCGCCGGACATCATCCGCGCAGCCGGGCAGGCCAATGTATTGCCCTCTTCGACCAACCCGACGCTGCCCTATACCGTGAACACCGTCGACGAACACCTGGACATGCTCATGGTCTGCCATCACCTGGACCCGAGCATTGCCGAGGATGTGGCCTTCGCCGAGTCGCGCATACGCCGCGAGACCATTGCCGCCGAGGATATCCTCCATGACATGGGGGCTTTCGCGATGACCTCTTCGGACTCACAGGCCATGGGCCGGGTGGGCGAGGTGGTGCTGCGCACCTGGCAAGTGGCGCACCAGATGAAGCTGCGCCGCGGGCCGTTGTCGCCTGACAGCGATTACAGCGACAACTTCCGGGTCAAGCGCTACATCGCCAAGTACACCCTCAACCCGGCCCTGACCCATGGCATCGCCCATGAGGTGGGATCGGTGGAGGTGGGCAAGCTTGCTGACTTGGTGCTCTGGTCGCCGGCCTTCTTCGCCGTCAAGCCGGCCTTGGTGCTCAAGGGCGGAATGATCGTCACGGCGCCGATGGGCGATATCAATGGCTCGATTCCCACGCCGCAACCTGTGCATTACCGGCCGATGTTCGGCGCACTCGGCGCGGCCCGGCAGGCCACGCGCATGACCTTCCTGCCGCAATTGGCCATGGACAGGGGCCTGGCCGAGACACTTGGTCTGCGCAGTCTGATCGGTGTGGCCCGCGGCTGTCGGCGGGTACGCAAGGCCGACATGGTCCACAACAGCCTGCAACCGCTTATCGAGGTAGATGCCCAGACTTATCAGGTGCGCGCCGACGGCGAGCTGCTGGTGTGCGAACCGGCCCGCGAACTCCCGTTGGCCCAGCGTTATTTTCTGTTCTGAGGAAAACCCATGATTGTCCTGACCCGTCGACTCAACGAAGCAGGCCCTGTGACCGGCACCGTTACCCTGGACGTGGATAGCCGCATCAAAAGCCGCCTGCGTATCACCCTGGACGACGGCCGTGAGGCAGGCCTGATGCTTGAGCGTGGTCAACTGCTGCGTGGCGGCGAGCTGCTCGGTGACGCCGAAGGTCACCATGTAGTGCAAGTGCTTGCCGCGCCCGAGCAGGTGTCCACGGTGCGTTGCACCGACCCGCTGCTGCTGGCCCGCGCGGCCTACCACCTGGGCAACCGCCATGTGCCGTTGCAGATCGAACCTGGCCTGCTGCGTTTCCAGCACGATCATGTCCTGGACGAGATGCTGCGCGGCCTGGGCTTGAGCGTGGTGACCGAGCAGGCGCCTTTCGAACCTGAAGCTGGGGCCTACCAGAGCGCGCCCCATCATCACGGCCACGACCATCAGTTCGTGCGCTTGCCTGCCCATTGCTGAGCCATCCTGGGAGTTTTCAATGAAAAAGACGTTAGCCGTTGTCCTACTGCTGGTGGCCCTGCCGGCCTTCGCCCACCCTGGTCACGACAGTAGCCCCTTGCGCGACGGCCTGTTGCATCCACTGACCGGTCTCGATCATCTGTTGATGTTGCTGGGCACCGGTGTGCTGGCGGCCCTGACGCGCCGAAGCCTGGGCCTGCCGCTGGCCACCTTGGCGGCGATGGTCGGTGGGGCGGTGTGCGGGCATCTGGTTGGTGACGTGCTGGGTATGGAAGCGATGATCGCCGTGTCGGTATGGGTGATCGCAGGCGCCTTGTTGCTGCCCAGTCGGCAAAGGCCGCTGGCAGTGATCATGCCGATGTTCGCCCTGTTCCATGGCTGGGCCCATGGCGTGGAGGCTACACCCAGCGCATTCTGGCTGTTCGGCTCAGGTTTCGTTCTCGTCAGCACGCTGCTGCTGGCAGTGGGATTTGCCGTCGGCTGCCTGTTGCGTCGTCACACGGGCCTGCAGAAGGCCGTCGGTGGGGGGATGCTGGCGGGGGCGGCCTTGGTGCTGGCCGGTTGATGGACGTCGACCTCGCGCTGCTGCGCTTACTGCAACTGGCCAGTCCAGGCCTGCCGGTAGGCGGTTTCACCTACTCCCAGGGGCTGGAGTGGGCCGTGGAGGCCGGTTGGGTGCGCGACACTGCAACCTTCGCTGCCTGGCAACGCGAGCAATTGAACGACACCCTCGGCTACCTCGACTGGCCAGTGTTGGCGCGGCTCTATCACGCCTGCCAGGCAAATGATGCCGGCGCCTTCGCGCATTGGAGCCGCTTCGTGCTGGCCAACCGTGAGACTGCCGAGTTGCGGCTGGAAGAACAGCAGCGTGGCAGTGCGCTGGCGCGGCTGCTCGATGGCTGGCAGCTGGGGCAGGCCCCGGACTGGCGGGTCAGTCTCGACCTGAGCCAACTGAGCGGCATGGCCTGGCTTGGCGTGCATTGGTCCATCCCGTTGCGTCAGTTGGCCTTGGGCCACGGCTTTGCCTGGCTCGAAAGCGCGGTGATGGCCGGGGTCAAGCTGGTGCCGTTCGGCCAGCAGGCGGCCCAGACGCTACTGCGCGACCTGGGGCAGGCGCTGCCTGCCGTGCTCGATCGCGCCCTGGCGCTGGACGATGACCAGCTCGGCGGCAGCCTGCCGCGGCTCGCCATTGCCTCTTCCTGTCATGAAATCCAATACACCCGTTTGTTCCGTTCTTGAGGAAGACCTTCATGCAAAGTCATCAAAACCCCCTGCGCGTCGGCGTCGGCGGACCGGTCGGCTCCGGCAAGACCGCATTGCTCGAAGCCTTGTGCAAGGCCATGCGTGACCACTACCAACTCGCGGTCGTGACCAACGACATCTACACCAAGGAGGATCAGCGCATCCTCACCGAGGCCGGTGCCTTGGAGCCTGAGCGTATTGTCGGGGTGGAGACCGGTGGTTGTCCGCATACGGCGATCCGCGAAGACGCCTCGATGAACCTGGCTGCCGTAGAGGCGCTGACGCGTAAGTTTGGCAATCTCGATGTGATCTTCGTCGAAAGCGGAGGCGACAACCTCAGTGCGACATTCAGTCCGGAACTCGCTGACCTGACGATTTATGTCATCGATGTCGCCGAAGGCGAGAAGATTCCCCGCAAAGGAGGGCCAGGCATCACCAAGTCGGATTTCCTGGTGATCAACAAGACCGATCTGGCGCCTCATGTCGGTGCTTCGCTGGAGGTGATGGAGCGCGATACCCGACGCATGCGCCCCGAGCGACCGTGGACTTTCAGCAATCTGAAGAAGGGTGAGGGGTTGCAGGCGGTGATCGATTTCATCGTAGAGCGTGGGATGTTGGGAGGTGGCGCTCCTTGAGTGCGGCCCAATGGTCGAACGAGGCTGGTGGCCAGATCAGCGTCGTCAGAGTGAGTTTGAAGGTGACTCGCCCCATCAGCGCAGTCGCTGGAATGCGAAAAGAGCTGAACGATGTCTTGAGGGCAGGCGTAGGACGGCGCTCGAACGCGACATCGATTCAGCGTAATGACCGAGTAGATTTCCTGGTGCTAGAGGGGGCGTTGCCAGACGACAGTGGGCGTAGGTGAAGGACGAGATCCCTCACCGGTCGGCAGGCAGATCATGACGGTTCGCCTGCTTCATCGACGTCAGAAACACACGAGAAAACGATATGAAAAAACGTGCCGTAATCGCTCTGTTGTTCACCGCGGGCCTGACCCCGTTCGCCCACAGCACCGAGTCCGCCCCTGGGGCCGCTACGCCGTCTCCAATTGTCCAGACCGGCGCCATCGCCGGCGATGCCCTGCTCAGCTATTGGGATTTCGGGCCAGAGTGCCCGGAGGGCACGGGCTGGACCGAAGTCGGGCACTGCCAGCCTTACTGGGACTTCGATTGACCCGGAGGTCTCGAGCGGTTCAGAGGCCTTTGCGTGCGTCGCTCGGATGACCCTGCAATGAGCCTTCGAGCTTGAGCGTCGCGCCATCGACCAGAGTCAACACCAGATCCTCGATGGTGCCGGCCAGTCGATCCGCAAAGATCGGCTGGCCATCCGGGTCAAGGTCGTCATAGTAGAACCGAGTACCCTCCAGCCAGCCGACGGCGGTGTTGAGGTCGGTGTCGAGATAGTACTTTCCATCGAGGAAGAAACCCGTGAATTGCCAGGTACGCTCCTCGTTATCGACGGTGTAGCGTTCGCCTGGTTGCATGCCGGTTGCGGGATCGAGCATGGTGCAGCCCTCCTTGAGTGGATGTCGGGTAGAAAACGCAAACCTCGTAGAGGTTCCTTACACAAGACAGAAGTACGTCTGACTGCGATCGAATGGAATCGCTGGCAGCGTACGCAGTCCACCTGTCAGGTGGCGTGTTCTGCAGGTAAGACGTCCGTTGTTCCAAACCAAGGAGAAATCACATGAAAGCACTGGTAATGACCGCCTTGCTGGTCACCGCCGGCCTTGCTCAGGCCGACCAGAAGGTGGAATTGCAGCTTGCCGGCCCGGACGGCCCAGGCAAGTCGATCGGGACGGTCACCCTCGAGCAGACCCCGTACGGGGCATTGCTCACCCCGGATCTTGCCGACCTGCCTCCGGGTGTGCACGGCTTCCACTTGCACCAGCGCCCTTCATGCGACGCGGCCGAGGAGAACGGCAAGTCCGTGCCGGCCGGCGCCGCGGGGGGCCACTGGGATCCGGCGGCGACCAGCGCTCACAAAGGCCCGTACGACGCAGGCGGCCATCGCGGCGACTTGCCAGCGTTGTATGTCGGTGCCGACGGCAAGGCTACGACTCCAGTTTTGGCACCTCGACTCAAGGTGGACGATTTCAAGGAGCATGCCCTGATGGTGCATGCCGGTGGCGACAACCACAGCGACCATCCTGAGAAACTGGGCGGTGGCGGCGCCCGGGTAGCGTGCGGGGTGGTGCAGTAAGCGCATCCCAGGTATACGCGATGTGATGTCGTAACCGCCCTGAACAGCCAGGGCTTTTCGGAGGGGCCGCTCTGCGGCCCTTTTGCGCGTCACACGTTTAACCTCACGGCTGCGCTCGTGCCATGAAAAATATCTTCAACCCATAGGCAAATCCTTGCTCACCCACGCGCCTGTGGGCTCAGCGCTAAGGTAAGGTGGCAGGAAAAATCCGCTACGCCGCATGCGGCGTCAGAGAGGTACCTGTGGCTTCCTATACCTTGCGACAACTCAAGTATTTCGTCACCACCGTGGAGGCCGGCAGCGTCGCCGAGGCATCGCGCCAGCTGTACATCGCGCAGCCGTCGATCTCCACGGCCATCAAAAGCCTGGAAGAGAGCTTCGGCGTCCAGTTGTTCATCCGCCACCATGCCCAGGGCGTTTCGCTGACCCCCAGCGGCAAGCGCTTCTATGCCAAGACCAAGGCGCTGCTGCAGATGACCCACGAGTTCGAGCAGAACGCCTTGGCCGACAACGACACCGTGGCCGGGCAGATCGATATCGGCTGCTTCGAGACGGTGGCGCCGCTGTATCTGCCCAGGTTGATCGCAGGCTTTCGTGAGCGTTATCCGGGCGTGGACATCCGCCTGCGCGATGGCGAGCAGCAGGACCTGATCCAGGGCCTGACCGCCGGCACATTCGATCTGGCTTTTCTCTACGACCATGACCTGGACGGCACCATCGAAGCCGAGCCATTGATGCCGCCGCAAAAGCCCTACGTGCTGCTTCCTGAAAAGCACCGCTTCGCAGGTCAGGCTCAGGTGTCGCTGCGTGACTTGTGCCCGGAGCCGATGATCCTGCTCGATGTCGCGCCGAGCCGCACCTATTTCGTCAGCCTGTTCAACGAGATGGGCCTGACGCCGAACATTGTCTTCAGTTCGCCATCGATCGAGATGGTGCGGGGGATGGTTGGGCAGGGTTTCGGGTTTTCGTTGCTGGTGACCCGGCCACATTCCGAATACACCTACGATGGACAGCGGCTGGTGACGCTGGACATCGCCGAGCCGGTGGCCCTGTCGGGGCTGGCGGCGGCGCGGTTGAAGCGGGTCCAACTGACCAAACCTGCGCAATTGTTCGTCGAGTTCTGCCGGGAGGAACTGGCCAAGCTTTGAGCTTCCATGAGCCCTGAACGGGCAAGCCCGCTCCCCAAGGCCTTGTCGCCTGAGGGGAGCGGGCTTGCCCGCAAGGGGGCTGCAAAGCAACCCCGCAAACGCCAGGGTGTTACGCCTGGTCCGGCACCACGGCGATCACATCGATCTCCATCAGCCATTCAGCCTGGGCCAGGCCCGCCACCACCAGTCCGGTGGAGATCGGGAACACGCCTTTGAGCCATTTGCCGACTTCCTGATACACCGGCTCACGGAAGCGGGGGTCGGTGATGTAGGTGGTGGTCTTGACGATGTGCGACATGTCCGAACCGGCTTCTTCAAGCAGCTGCTTGACGTTCTTCATCGCTTGCTCGGCTTGGGCACGAGGATCGCCCAGGCCTACCAGACGACCTTCGAAGTCGGTACCGACCTGGCCGCGCACATAGATCGTGTTGCCGGCACGCACTGCCTGGCAGAGGTCGTTGTCCAGCGACTGATTGGGGTAGGTCGCCTTGGTGTTGAACATGCGGATACGGGTATGGGTAGGCATCAGTGCGCTCCGAGGGTGCTGACTTTCTGGATCGAGGTTGGGGACTGCTCGGCATCCGCTTCACGCTGTTCGCGATCGCGGTAGGCCAGGTATGTGCGTTGGGTGGCGATGTGGCCGGCCACATGCTTGGCGTCGTGCCAGACGCCCCAGATGAATGATGAGCCGCGGCGCGACAGCCAGGGCAGGCCGAGGAAGTACACACCCGGCTCGCGGGACACGCCGCGCTGGTGCAGCGGCTTGCCGTTGGCATCGAAGGTGTCGACCTGCAGCCAGCTGAAATCCACGCCGTAGCCGGTGGCCCAGATGATGGTGTTGACGCCGGCCTTGGCCAGGTCGAGCTCGCGCAGCGGGTGGCTGACGCATTCAGGATCGGGCAGACGCTTGCGGGCTTCTGGCTCCTGCGGCAGGTCCAAGCCGTTACGCTCGATGTAGGCATCGGCGGCATCCAGCAGGGCCAGGTAGTTCTCATCGCCACGGCGGATGTTGTCGGCAAGGTCGTCCTGGAAGCGCACCACGCCGTTCTCGAACGACTGGGTCAGGCCGACCAACGTCATGCCCTGATGGGCGAGGGCGCGGAAGTCCACGGTATGGCCACCGCGGGCACCACTGACGGCGATGGTCACGTGTTCGCGGCCCGGTTTGGCGATCTCGGCGTCCCATTCGCCCAGCACACCCAGCCACCAGCAGAAGTCGCGGTTGCGGTAGGACCGTGGCGGACGGTCATGGGCCCCGACCGAGAGGTACACCTGGCGCCCGGCGCGCATCAGCTCTTCGGCGATCTGCACGCCGGAGGAGCCAGCGCCCACCACCAGCACAGCGCCTTCGGGCAGTTGCTCGGGGTTGTAGTAGGCGGCCGAGTGGATTTGGTGCAGGCGCTCGTCCTTCGGGGCGATGGCCGGAATCACCGGGCGTTGGAAAGGACCGGTCGCGGCCACTACGCGGTTGGCACGGATCACGCCTTCGTTGGTTTCGATGGTGAAGCCTGGGCAGTCGGCGTTGCGTACCACCTTCTTCACTTCAATGCCGGTCCGTACGGGCAGGTTGTACTTGCGCACGTAGGTCTCGAAGTAGTCGGCGACCTGGTCCTTGCCGGCGAAGGCATCCGGGTCGAGGTCGAATTCCAGGCCCGGGAAGCGGTCGTGCCAGACCGGGCCGTTGGCCACCAACGAATCCCAGCGCCCGGTGCGCCAGGCCTCGGCGATGCGCTTGCGCTCCAGCACCAGGTGCGGCACGCCGAGTTTGCTCAGGTGTTCGCTCATGGCCACGCCAGCCTGGCCGGCGCCGACCACGAGAGTGTCGATTTCGATGTTGTTCAATGTCATGTCTGAGCCCTTCTTGGAAGGCGGTTTTATTCAGGTCGGTGGGGTACCGCCTTTGCCTGAGGCCAGACTAGGGATGTGCTTTGCAACGCGAAAATATTATTTAGCTAATGATTGCCTATAAATTACCGAAGGCCTTGATCGGCGCGGCGTTGAGCTATGTTTCCTGTTTATTTGAGTGCCGTTTTTATTGATGTTTTATGGCCTTAGTTTTTTCCTTTTCTGGTCCTAGGAAAAAGTTGGTTTCGTGGGTCAATGGCTTCTGCCCAGAATGCTCCCATTCGCGCGAAAAGTTGTTTTCGCTGTGCATTGGACAGACCCTCAGGAGCCACAGACCATGACCTTTTCCATCATCGGCCGTTGCCAGGAAACCGGCCAGCTCGGTATCGCCATCAGCTCATCGAGCATCGCAGTAGGCGCACGTTGTCCTTGGGTACGTGCAGGTGTCGGCGCGGTGGCCACGCAGAACATCACCTTGCCCGCGTTGGGCCCGCAAATACTCGATGCCCTGGAGCAAGGGCAACTGCCGGCGGCCGCGCTGGACCGGGTGCTCACGGCCAATGGCTGGAGCGAATACCGGCAGGTGACGGTGATCGACAGCCAGGGGCAGGTGGCATTGTTCACTGGCAAGGAAGCACTCGGCGTGCACAACGCAGTGGCCGGCGAGCAGTGCGCGGCAGCAGGCAATCTGTTGTCCTCGATCCAGGTGATCGAGGCCATGGTCGCGGCCTTCGAGCAAACGGCCGGGCACCTGGCCGATCGTCTGTTGGCTGCGATGCACGCGGCCATGGCCGCTGGCGGCGAAGCGGGGCCGGTGCATTCGGCAGCGATGAAGATTGCCGGTGAGCTGACCTGGCCGCTGGTGGACCTGCGGGTGGACTGGGCGGACGAGGACCCTATCGGCGCGCTGGACAAACTGTGGCAAGACTACCGCCCGCAGATGCAGGACTACGTGACCCGTGCGTTGAACCCAACCGCCGCGCCAAGCTATGGAGTGCCAGGCGATGAGTGAGTCGAGCAGTCGCGAACTGCTGGCCCGGCTGGTGGGATTTGCCACCGTCAGCCGCGAATCCAACCTGGAGCTGATCGGTTTCATTCGTGATTACCTGGCCGGGCTGGGTGTGGACTGCGAGCTGTTCCACAACGAAGAGGGCACCAAGGCCAACTTGTTCGCCACCATAGGCCCTAAGGACCAGGGTGGCGTGGTGTTGTCCGGGCACACCGATGTGGTGCCGGTCGATGGCCAGGCCTGGACAGTCAAGCCTTTCGCGTTGACCGAACGTGACGGGCGTCTGTACGGGCGCGGTACGGCGGACATGAAAGGTTTCATCGCTTCGGTGCTGGCGGCGGTGCCGGCGTTTCTCGCGCAGCCGTTGAAATGGCCGGTGCATCTGGCGTTTTCCTACGATGAGGAGGTCGGCTGCCTAGGCGTGCGCTCCATGCTGGCAGCCCTCGAGCAACGTCCCCACAAACCGCGCCTGTGCCTGATCGGCGAGCCTACCGAGCTCAAGCCAGTGCTGGGCCACAAAGGCAAGTTGGCCATGCGTTGCCAGGTGCACGGCGCCGCGTGCCATTCGGCGTACGCGCCCTATGGGGTCAATGCGATCGAATACGCCGCGCGCCTGATCGGCAAGCTCGGCGAGATCGGCGATGGCCTGGCGCGTCCCGAGCACCATGACGAACGCTTCGACCCGCCGTTTTCCACGGTGCAGACCGGCATGATCAAAGGAGGGCGGGCGCTGAACATCGTCCCGGCCGAGTGCGAGTTCGACTTCGAGGTGCGCGCCTTGCCGGGCTTCGAGGCCCAGGCCGTGGCCGACCAGTTGCAGACCTACGCCGAGGCCGAACTGCTGCCGCGCATGCGTGCGGTCAGCGCAGACAGTGACATTCGCCTGAAGCCGCTCAGTGCCTACCCTGGCCTGGCGACCCCGGCCGATAGCGAGGCGGCGCAACTGGTCGCGCTGCTCAGCGGCTCCGAGGAGTTTGGCACCGTGGCCTTTGGTACCGAGGGTGGGCTGTTCGATCAGGCGGGCATTGCGACGGTGGTCTGCGGGCCTGGCAGCATGGATCAGGGGCACAAGCCCGATGAGTTCATCAGTGTCGAGCAGTTGAAGGCCTGCGATGCCATGTTGCTTCGCCTGGTGCAGCACCTGAGCGCGGGTCGATGAGCCTTGGGGCGCGTGCGCCCCTTTCGCCGCGCCCCGAGGTGCAATCGATCAGAAGCTCGCCTTGACCTGCAGTCCCACCACCAACGCGTTGTCGATGCGTTGCCCGGAGAATGCGCCCGGCTCGATGATGTACTGCACATCCGGCCGCAGGTTCAGCCAGGGTGTGGCCTGGTAGCCGTAGCTCAGCTCGATCAGCTGTTCGGCGCTGTCCAGGTTGGGGAAGTCCTGGCCATCGGCCTGGGCGGCGTCCTCGAGTACATCGCGGCTACGGGGGTTGGGCACGGCGCGACCGTAGCCCAGCGCCAGGGTATCGCGCGGGCGCCCTTCGAACGGCTTGTACAGCACGACGCCTGCGCCATACCACTTGGTAAACGGCGAGGCCGCTTTGCTTGAGGCCGAATACTGGCCGAAGGCGTGCAAGCTTCGGCCCGGCAGGGCTGGGTCGTTCCACACCGCCTGGTCGATCAGCAGGTAATGGCCGCTGCGCCCGGACACTTGGTCATTGCGGCCGATGCGTTTGGCATCGGAGCTGTCGTAGTAGTAGCCGAGCTTGTACTCGCCAGGCAGTTGGCCTTGCAGCTTGTACACCAGCTCGACCGGGACCACGGTGCCGGTCGTGTGCTTGGGCCCCAGGTGCCAGGCGCGGCTGGCGTTGCCGTTGCTTTCGGGGTCGACGTTGAACGCTGCCACACGCACCTGCCAGGCTGGCGACAAGTCGTATTTGACCCTCACGCCCAGATGCGCGTTGGGGTAGTTGGTCCAACCACTGCCGCCGGACATGTTCAGCGGGTGGCCGCAGAAGCCGGCGTTCATGAAGTTGCACAGGATGCCGCTGTCGAGCCCGCCCAGGTCGTTGCCCATGGCCATGTAACCGAGCTTGACGTTGAGTGCCGGGGTGAACAGGGTGCGCTCGTAGCTGAGCTCGGTCAGGCGGGTGTAGAGGCCGCCGTAGTTTTCCTGGATCGGCAGGCGGTTGCCCACCAAGTCCTCGGAGGCGCTGTTGCCGCGGCGGTCGTTGACCGTCAGCTGGACCTTGCCAGCATTGTCCAGGCCGTACAGCTTCGAGAGGTCGAACTGTACGCCGAGCTTGAGGTTCTGCGAGTAGCGTGCCGAACGGTGCAGGCCACCGTGGGCGTTGTAGGCCGTTTCGCCGCTGTAGTCGCCGGTGAACCTGATGCCATCTTCCTCGAGCTGGTGGCGCAAGCCGCCCCAGTCACCGGTCAGGGTGTTGCGGGTCATCAGGTCGCCGTCGGCCATGGCGGTGGTGCTGGCCAGGGCCAGCGCAAGAGCGGGGGTGATGCGAATAACGCGGGGCATTACGGAGTCTCGGGTTGTCTGTGAGGGCCCGTTCGCCGGTCCCACAAAGGCTGCTCGGAGTCTTTGTGAGAACCGGCGAAGGGAGCGACGCGGTCTCGGTGGGGTAGGGTTTATCCGCGAAGAAGGCGGCGCGGTTTACGGCAGGGCATAGGCCATCACGTAGTCGCCACGGTCAGGGGATTGCCGCGCACCGCCGGCAGTGACCACTACATACTGCTTGCCGGTCTTGGGCGAGACGTAGGTCATCGGGCCGCCCTGGCTGCCGACGGGCAGGCGAGCCTTCCAGATCTCGTTGCCATTGCCGCTGTCGTAGGCGCGCAGGTAGAAGTCCTGAGTACCGGCGATGAACACCAGGCCGCCTTGGGTGGACAGCGTACCGCCGAGGGTCGGCAGGCCGATCTTGATCGGCAGGTGCATGCGGATACCGAGTGGGCCGGTGTCCTCGACAGTGCCGACCGGCACTTGCCAGGCGATCTGCTGGGTCTTCATGTCGATGGCGGTCAGGGTGCCGAAAGGCGGTGCCTGGCACGGAATACCGGCCACGGACAGGAAGCGGTTCTTGTTCACAGCATAAGGCGTGCCCTTGAGGGGAACGGCGCCCATGCCCGTGTTCAGCGCCTCGCCACCGGAGGTGGCCTGGCCTTTGTTCTGCGACGGGATCATCTGAATCCACAGACCCAGACGCATGTCGTTGACGAAGATAAAGCCATGCACTGGGTCGGTGGAGATGCTGCCCCAGTTCATGCCACCGAGCGAACCTGGGAAGCTCAGCGACAGATCGGTGCCTGGCGCGGTGTACAGGCCGTCATAGCGCATCTTCTTGAAATCGATGCGGCACAGCAGTTGGTCATACGGGGTGGCGCCCCACATGTCCGATTCGGTCAGGGTCTGTGCACCGATCTGCGGCATGCCCACCGATTTGGGTTGGGTCGGGGAGTACGGCTCGTTAGGGATATTGCTCGGCTTGACCGGCACTTCGTCGACCTGGGTCAGCGGCGTGCCGGTCGCACGGTCGAGCACGTAGATCTGCCCGGCCTTGGTGCCGATCACCACCGCCGGGACGGTCTTGCCATCGTCCCGCGTGAAATCGATCAGGCTCGGCTGCATGGGCAGGTCGAAGTCCCACAGGTCGTTGTGCACGGTCTGGAACACCCACTTCTGGTTGCCGGTGGTGGCGTCCAAAGCCAGTACCGACGCGCCATAGGTGTGGTCCAGCTCGCTGCGCTCGACGCCGTAGAGGTCGGTGGAGGCGCTGCCCATCGGCAGGAAGACCGTGTTCATCGCCGGGTCATAAGACATCGGCGCCCAGCTGTTGGGGGTGCTGCGCACGTAGGTGCTGTCGCCTTGCGGGGCGTTGCGGTCCTCTGGATTGCCCGGGTCGAAGGCCCAGCGCATTTGCCCGGTGATCACGTCGAAGCCACGGATCACGCCGCCTGGCATGTCGGTCTGGACGTTGTCGGCCACCCGGCCGCCAACCACCACGGTGGTGCCGGCCATCAGAGGAGCGGAGGACAGCTGGTAGTAGGAATCCGGGACATCGCCCAGGCCGGCCTTGAGGTCGACCTGGCCGTTGTTACCAAAGCCTTCGCAGAACGCGCCGGTGTCGGCATCGACGGCGATCAAGCGGCCATCGATGGTGTTAGTCAGCAGGCGGCGCTGGCAGTTGGCGCCAGCGGGCAGTTTGACGGCGGCGATCGGCGAGCTGTCGGGCTGGGTCGGCTGGGCGATCTGGGCGGTTGCGTCGAAGTAGGCCAGGCCGCGGCAACGCTGCCAGACCTTGGATTGGGCGTTGATCGCGTTCTTCCAGAGCTCCTTGCCGGTGTCCGCGTCCAGCGCGATGAGATTGTTGTGCGGGGTGCAGATGAATACCTTGTCGCCCACCTGCAGCGGGGTCAGCTGGTCTTCGGCACCGTTGCCGTCGCTCAGCGCCACATCGCCGGTGTGATAGGTCCAGGCGACCTTGAGTTCGTTCACGTTGTCACGATTGATCTGGTCCAGCGCGGCGAAGCGGCTGCCGCCTTCGGTATTGCCGTAGTGCGCCCAGTCTTTCTGTGCCAGGCCGGGTTCGACCGGGGTCATGCCAGGGCCTTTGCCGGTAGGGGCGACGCTTGGGTGAGCGACGAACATGTTGCCAACGCCAATCGCCAAGGCGACGGCCAGCACGCCGGCCACGGCGTAGGCACCACGGCCGGTGCTGCCACCGCTGGCGCGCACCAGCATCGGATAGACCAGCGTCACGACCAGGCCGATAGCCGAGAACATGAACAACCGCGAGAACAGCGGCCAGAACGCCAAGCCTGCATCGAGCACGGCCCAGACCGCCGTACCGACCAGGAAAGCGGCGAACAGCCAGGCACCGGCGGGCTTGCGGCGGGCGATGAGCCCGCCGGCCATGGCCATGGCCAGGCCGCCGAGCAGGAAGTACCAAGAACCGCCAAGGATGGCTAGCTTGACGCCGCCGACGGCCAGAAGCAGGCCGAGCAGGGCGATGATCACGCCGAGCCCGACCAGGATGAAGGTTGAGGCGCCAGAGGCGCGAGGTGTTTGTGTCATTGCCAGGGATCTCGCAGGTGGGACTGCGCGCAGTTTAGGCCCTTAGCAAGCTAATTAACAAGTTAGTACATTATTTTTCAGGTCAGATTGTCGCAGGGCCGGAACTCTCCAATAACGCTTAAAAGCTTAGATCATGAACGAAAAATCGCTGAAACAGCGTCTACCCAAGCGCCTCGGGTGATCAGTGTGAAACCGTTGATTCGGCGCGGCGAAGCCCTTCCATGAGGCATCTGAGGGCTGTCTTGACACGTTCTGCCGCCTTTTGTGGGTCGTCCTGGGCAATCACCCACATACCGCTGTCGCCCATGGCGCCGTTGATCAGATGCGCCATGGCCACCGGGTCGAAGTCACGCAGCACCCCAGCGTGCTGCAGCTCCATCAATCCGGCGGCCATGGGGCCGATGTAGCTTTCTTCCTCGAGTTCGCGCAGGCGGGGGCCGAGTACGGCGGGAGCATCTTGCAGCAGGATGCGGCGCAGGGCGGGATCATGGAGCAGGTCGTAGTAGTGCAGACAGGTGTCCAGGTAGCCCTCCCAAGGATCGGTATGGGTGGCGAAACGCTCATCGAGCGCTTGGTTGATCTCGTCGAGCAGGTGCGTCACCACGGCGGTGAACAGCCCGGCCTTGCCGCCGAAATGGTGATGCAAGGCGCCCCGGGTCAGGTCAGCCTCGGCGCACAGTTCGTCCATGACCACGGCGGTGAAGCCTTTTTCCGCGAATTGACGGCGGGCAACAGCGATCAAACGCTCGGTGGTTTCGGCGCTCATGGCGGCTCGGGTTCGGCGAGGGGCGGGCATCGGCAGCTCCTGGGAGATAACAGTGGACGCAAATTAGCATACGTTGCGTATGTCAATAAGGGGTATTAGCATACGCGGCGTATGCTAATTGGAGGTTTGTCCCATGTCCGCGTCCCTGCAGCACCCTCAACGTACATGGCTTGCCGAATTGCCGGGCTTGCTGCGCCTGGCTTTGCCGCTGGTGCTGGGACTCTCGGCCAGTGAGCTGATCAGCTTGACCGACACCCTGATGCTGGCCTCGCTGGGGACGCTGGTACTGGCCTGTGTTTCGCTCACGGCCAGTGCCGGGTTGATCTTCCACGCTGGGCTCTACGGCATGCTCGCCACCCTCAGTGTGCGGGTGGGCCATGCCTTCGGTGCCGGCGATGCCGAGGGCGTGGCACGCACACTGCGTGCGGGGCTGGGTTACGGCCTGTTGGTCGGCACCCTCGGCTGCCTGGCGATGCTGGGCAGCCTGCCGGTGCTGCAATGGGCCGGCGTGCCGTTGCCGGACGTAAAGGTACTGGCGCCGTACTGGCAGGCGATAGCGGTGTTCTTGATTCCGTTCTGCCTGGCCGTGGTGTTCAAGGACGTGCTGGAGGCCGTCGGTCGCCCGTGGGCCGCGGTGTTGGTGGTGATGAGTGCGGTCGTGTTCAACGTGCCCTTGAGCTACGGCCTGATCCACGGACATTTCGGCTTGCCGGCCCTGGGCTTGTTGGGCGCCGGTATCGCCAGCGTGCTGGCCGAATCCCTGGCTGTGCTGCTGGCATTTGCCTATTGGCGTCTGGCGCCTTCGCTATCGGTCTACCGGCGAGCCTCCCTGGGCCCCCGGTTGGGGTGGCGCACGCTGATGGGAGAGGGCTGGCCGCTGGGGCTGGGCTACCTGGCCGAGGCTGGCGCCGTGGTGATCGCGGCCTGGATGCTCGGCTGGCTGGGCACGGCGGCGCTGGCCGCCAATCAGGTGGTGCAGTCGATCGGCTCGTTGCTGTACATGCTGCCGTTGGGCATGGCCGCGGCGGTGAGCATCCGCATCAGCCAGGCCCAGGGCCAAGGCCAGCGTGCGCGTATCAAGGCCATTGGCAGCGCCACCTTCATCAGTGTCAGCGCCTGGATGGTGGCCAGTACCCTGCTGCTGATGGTGTTTGGCCGGGCGATCGCCGAGGCCATGAGTGACGACCCGCAGGTGATCGCCATCGCGGTGCCGATGTTCGTGGTGGTCGCGACCATGCAGATCGCCGATGGTTTGCAGTCCACAGCTTTGGGAGCCCTGCGCGGATTGCAGGACTACCGCTGGCCGGTGGGCGTGACCTTGGTCAGCTATTGGCTGTTGGCATTGCCGCTCAGCTACGCCCTGGCGTTCCATTCGCCGTTGGGGCCGGTCGGGGTCTGGGTCGGTTTTGCCTGCGGCCTGGCGGTGGCGGCGTTGCTGCTGCCTTGGCGCTTCTACCAGTTGCAGGGTGGCCCGACAGAGGGGGTTCAGCCTCAGTTGCCGTAGAACACTGCCAGCCAGACCGTCGCCACACCGGCCTCGGTCCACTCCACCCGGTGCCGGCAATGGGGCGGGATATCCAGATGATCGCCGGGGCGCAGCACCCGCTCGTGGGGCTCATGCTCAAGCCTGAGCCCGGCGCTGCCGGTGAGCAGCAGTACCCATTCACCTTCGGCCTGGTCGTACCAGAAGCCAGGCGGGCTGGCCTGGCCACTGGAGACGATGCGCTCGATGCGCAGACCCGGCCGGCGCAGAAGCTCGTCGAACTGCTCGCTCGCCTGGGGGGCGAGCGGAGGAAGGGCCGTGAACAGGTTTTCGGGCATTGGGGCCTCGCGTGCTAAGCCAGTGAGGCCCCTGAGTGTAGATCGGCTCAGCGCCCCAGTGGCAGCGCCACGCCGATCAGCGCGAACAGCGTCCCGCAGCAGCGATTGAAGCCACGCCCTCCCTTGGCCAGCCAAGGGCGCACGCGAAAGGCCAGGCGCGCCAGCAGGTATTCGACCACGAACTCCACGCTGGCAAAGGTCGCCGCCATGATCACGAACTGCATCGCCAGCCCGCGTTGAGGGTCGATGAACTGCGGCAAAAAGGCGCCATAGAACAACAACACCTTGGGGTTGGCCATGGCCGACAGAAAGCCCTGGCGGAACAGCCCGCGGTTGCCCAGACGCGTGGCGCCCTCAGCAAGCTCCAGGCGCATCGCCGGGCTACGCCAGAGCTGAATGCCCAGCCACAAGAGATAGGCCCCACCGACCCATTTGAGCACCTGCAGCAGCGAGGCTGAGGTATGCAGCAGGGCACTGAGGCCGAACATCGCCAAGGCAATCAGCGCGCTGAATCCGAACACGCCTCCCACGATGGTGTACAGGGTGCGACGGGCGCCATAGAGCGCGCCGTGGGTAAGGGCCAGCAGGCTGTTCGGGCCAGGGGTCAGGGACAAGCCAATGCTGGCCAGCAGATAGATGAGCCAAATATCCAGCGCCATGGAGAAAGCCTTTGGGGGTGAAGAGCGCCAGTCTAGGGTAAGCGTCGAGATTGCTAAGGTAATATCTGGACTTTCTGCGGTTATCTTTGGACGTGCCCTGCATGACCCCTGACATTCGTCTGTTGATCCTTCCCCTGCCGGAATTCGCCTTGCTACCGTTCGGGGCTTTCCTCGACAAACTGCGCTTTAGTGCGGACGACGAAGACTACAGTCGCCAGCGCTATTGCAGTTGGACTTTGCTCGGGCTGACTGCCGATCCTGTGCCCTCGAGCAGCGGCGCGGTGGTTCAGGTGCAGGCCACGGCGCAATCGGTGGACTTCAAAGGCCATGACTACCTGGTGCTGTTCGGCGGGCGCAACGCCGCGGCGACGGCGGCGCTGGCTCCGCGTTACCGGGCTTTGCTCAAGCGCGCTGTCCGGGCGGGGCTGAAGCTGGTAGGCGTCGACAATGCGGTGTTTCTGCTGGCGGCCTGTGGTTTGCTCGATGGCCACAAAGTGGTGGTGCACTGGCGCCACGAGACGGAGTTTCGCGCCTCGTTCCCGTCTGTGCAGGTGCTGCGCGAGCAGCTGTATTGCTTCGATGGCGCACGGATCTCCTGTGCTGGGGGCACGGCGGCCATCGACCTGGCGGTGGAACTGTTGTCGCGTGCCTGTGGCCGGGCGCGGGCACTCAAGGGCTTGGCCGACATGCTCGTGGACGAGACCCGCGACAGTCGCCATGCCTTGCGCTCCCTGGAGCAGGAGCCAGGGCAGGGGCGTGCGGTGCAGCGTGCTACCGCGTTGATGCGTCATCACCTGGGCTCGAACCTGACCCTTGAACAGCTGGCGGCAGAACTGGGCATCAGCCGGCGCCAGCTGGACCGTCAGTTCCAGGCCAGTCACGGCATGACGGCCAAGGCCTGGTGGCTCGAGATGCGCCTGCAGCAGGCGCGCTGGCGGTTGCTCAACTCAAGTCACGGCTTGGCGCAGATCGCCGATGAGGTGGGGTTGGGGGATGTCAGTTACCTGGGCAAGTGCGTACGCCGCAGGTTTGGCTGTACGGCGTTGACGCTGCGCGCCTCGGGAAGGCCAGGGTAGTGAGTCTCCCCCGGCGTTGCGAACACCTCCACGGCAATCATTGCGGCGACCCGAACAACCCGGTCCAGTAGATACCCGCATCGCTCTTAGGGTCCACCGCATAGGCGGCGCCCAGCTCGGTGAAGTCGGGGTTCATCAGGGTGGCGCAATGGCCGGGGCTGGCCAGCCAGCCATCGACCACCTTGTTTGCCGTGTCACGACCGGCGGCGATGTTCTCGCCGATCTGCCGGTACAGGTAGCCGGCCAGCTCCGCCCGGTCGCCAGGGGTACGGCCGTCGCGGTCGATATGGTCGAAGAAGTTCTGGTTGGCCATGGCCCGGGTGTGGTTGGCGGCGACACCGGCCAAGGTGTTGTTCCAGTTCAGGGCAGGGGCAGCGGCGAAGGGTTGACCGCCGCATTGGCGCGGCGCTTTGCGTGCGGCGTTGATCGCCTGCAGCAGTTTCTGGCCTTCGGCCTGCCAGTCACCCAGGCGCCCGCTGAGCAGGGGGCGGGCCAAGACGATGCGCCAGTCACGGCCTTCCTGGCTGACACCGATGTCGACGAATTGTGGGTCAAGGACAACCTGGCAGAAGCTTTCCTCGATGGCATTCATCGCCGCCCGGGCATCGCGTGGGCCGGACAGGCTGATCGCCTGGACGTTGACCATGGGATAGGCGGCGCGGCTCATGGCCTGTTGCAGGTCCCGGGTGCCTTCCGGCGAAAGCGCAAGGCGGGTGTCGCTGTTGAGCGGCGGCAGCTCCAGGGAGGCCTCGCCGCCGCAGCGCTGGGCTTGGCTGCGATAGGCATTGATCGACTCGATCAGTTGACCTTCTTCACCGGTAAAGGCCAAGGCACCGGTGGAGGCGACAAGGCCCAGCGTCAGGGCGGCAAAGCGGGCAACGGATGACAGGACGCGCATGAAAATCTCCCTATGACTGGCAGCGCCTAGCTGCCCATCCTACACAAGCACACGGCGTTTGGCCCCGCTTTGTGCATGGTGAAAAAACGGCCGGCAATCGATTGCGTACGGCAAAAGAGGGGGTAGACCCCTGGCTGCTCGAAAAGTGCGGTGTCGGTGTAAACAGCCGATCGCAACGCACTCATGAAGTTGGACAGGGAAAGATCTATGCTTGCTCCATGACCATCACCGAGCTTCCCCTTCGCCAACCCTGCCCACCGGGCCTCTGCGATTGCGGGCGCGAGCGGCTGCACGAAAGCCCACCCCAGGCCCAGCGGATCCTGCTGTTGACCCGCCAGGAAGAAAAGCGCCTGCTAGAGCGCCTGGAGCACCTCAAGGACCTGGACGATCTGGAGCGTCTACAGGTGCGCCTGTACGAGCAGCTGGGGATTCGCCTGCGCATCGCCCCTGGCTACAACGAAGTCCGCACCATGCGCGGTATCAGTATCGAACTGGAGGAACAGCCCGGGCTGTGCCGCAAGACCCGCCAGGCCATTCCGGCCGCCATCCGCCGAGGCCTCGAGCGCAACCCGCAGGTAGCCTTCCGTCTGCTCGATGCCCACGACCTGCTGCGCGACGCCTGATTTTCAGCGCATCGCCGCCAGCTTGATCCCGAACCCCACCAGGCAGGCGCCTGCCAGGCGCTCCAGCAGATTGGACACCCGTGGGTTGGCGCGCATGCGCTGGGCCAGGTGATGGGTCAACAGCACCGCGATCAGGCCATACAGGAAGGTCAGCGCGGCGACGGTCACCGCCATGAAGGCAAAAGTCACCACGCCCTGGTGGCGCACCGGGTCGACAAACAACGGGAAGAACGCCATGTAGAACATGATCGCCTTGGGGTTGAGCAGCGTGATCATCATCGTCTGGCGCAGATAGTGCCCGCTGGCCATGCGGCTCTCGCGCGGGGCGCCCCGCGGCTTGCTCAGCACCATGCGCAGGCCGAGCCAAGCCAGGTAGGCCGCCCCCGCCCACTGCACCACATGGAAAGCCGCAGGGTAGGCTGCCAGCAGCGTGGCGACACCGGCCACCGCCAACCACATCAAGACCTGATCACCCAGGATCACGCCCAAGGTCGCGGCCAGCCCACCTTTGATGCCACCCTTGCCGGTGGCGGTGATCAGCGCGAAGTTGCCAGGCCCGGGGATGGCCAGGAGGATGAGGAACGCAACAACGAAAGCACCGTAGTCGGTCACGCCTAGCATGGGGGGATCTCCGAAATAGGCATCGCCAAGGGGGATCTGGATTTATGCCACCCTACACGCTGCTTGCAAAGCACGGACAGCGACTAATTTTCGCCGTCGACCTTTCGTTTGTTGGATAGCCGCCCTGCGCACCGCGCAGCGGCCCTCATCATTCAAGGAGACAGGCAATGACGTCCGTATTCGACCGCGACGATATCGTGTTCCAGGTAGTGGTCAACCACGAAGAGCAATACTCCATCTGGCCTGACTACAAGGCGATCCCCAACGGCTGGCGTGCCGTGGGCAAGAGCGGCCTGAAAAAAGACTGCCTGGCCTACATCGATGAAGTCTGGACCGACATGCGGCCGCTGAGCCTGCGTCAGAAGATGGCCCAGGCCCAGGTTCAATGAGGCGTTGCCTGTGGATGCAGTGAATCTGCTGTGCCTGCCGTACTCCGGCGCCAGCGCCATGGTCTATCGCCGTTGGCGTCGCAAGGTGCCGGCCTGGCTGCAGGTGTGCCCGGTGGAACTGCCCGGTCGCGGCATGCGCCTGGGCGAGCCCTTGCAGACCGACATGCAGGCCCTGGCCCGGCAACTGGCTGCCGAACACCGCGCATCGGCCCGTGCCCCTTATGCCTTGTTGGGCCACAGCCTGGGTGCGCTGTTGGCCTTCGAGCTTGCCCACGCGCTGCAGGCCCAGGGTTGCCCGCCGCCGCTCGCGTTGTTTGCCTGCGGTACCGCGGCGCCGAGCCGCCGTGAGGACTATGACGGCGTGCAATGGCGTGAACCTCGGCGCGACGACGAACTGATCGAAGAGTTGCGCAAGCTGCAGGGCACGCCCGAAGAGGTGCTGGCCAACCAGGAACTGATGAGCCTCACCTTGCCGATCTTGCGTGCGGATTTTCTGCTGTGCGGGCGCTATGTCTACCGTCACCGTCCGCCCCTGGACTGCCCGCTGCATGTGTTGGGTGGCGCAGACGACCGGGCGAGCCAGGAGCAATTGCAGGCCTGGGGACAAGAGACGCAGGGTGCGTTCACCCTTGATATCTTTCCCGGTGGCCACTTCTTCATTCATCAGCACGAAGACCAGGTACTGGGCCTCTTGGCCGATGCCTTGGCGCCGCTTCGACACTGTGCCTGATTGACGTCGCCCTTTGCCTCGGCCAGCCTAGTGGGCTTTGCAGCCCACCCTGGGCTGCCCATTTTCACAGGCTAGGGCAGACAATGCTGATCGATCCTCGCAAGGCCACGCTGCTGGTCGTCGATATCCAGGAAAAACTCATCAACGCCATGAGCGACCCCGAAGGCACCCGCGCCCGGGCACGCTGGCTGTTGGCGGCGACCGCCGAGCTGGAGCTGCCGACGGTGATTTCCGAACAGTACCCCAAAGGCCTTGGCCCGACTTTGGCCGAACTAAAGGCCGCATCGCCGGCGGCGCAGATCGTGGAAAAGCAGCATTTTTCTTGCGTGGCCGCCGAGTGCTTGCCGGCCAGCCTGATGGCGCGTGAGCAGGTGATCGTCTGTGGCATGGAAACCCATGTCTGCGTGTTGCAGACCGTGCTGGGCCTTTTGGGCCTGGGCAAGCAGGTGTTCGTGGTCGAGGATGCCTGCGACAGCCGCACCCCCGCCAGCAAGGCGGCGGGCCTGGCTCGCATGCGCGATGCCGGCGCCCAGGTGGTGACCCGCGAGATGGTGTTGTTCGAGTTGATGGGCAGCGCCGATCATCCGCTGTTCCGCCACCTCAGCAAGACTTACCTGGTGGGCGAACAGCCTTGACTGCCAGGACGAGCGGCAGGCTGGCCGCACTGGGCTTGGTGGTCCTGGGGGTATTGCAGGGGTGTACGACCTCGCCTGAAGTTTCCGAGGCCGATCCGGCCCAGGTGCAGGCTCAGGTCAAGCGTCTGCTGCCGGCATCGATCAAGGACAGGGACGGCTGGGCCCGGGATATCCAGACTGCCTTCGCTGCCCAGCGTATTAATCCAAGCAAGAGCAACCTGTGCGCGGTGCTGGCGGTGACCGAGCAGGAGTCGACGTTCAATGCCGATCCTCAGGTGCCGAACCTGGGCCGCATCGCCCGCGAAGAGATCGATCGGCGCGCCGCGCGGCTGCACATTCCCAAATTGCTGGTCGATGGGGCATTGAAAACCCCGTCGGGCAATGGCAAGACCTACCAGCAACGCTTGATGGCCGTGCGCAGCGAAAAGCAGTTGAGCGGCCTGTTCGATGACTTCATCGCCGGCCTGCCGCTGGGGCGTACGCTGCTGGGCGGTCTGAACCCGGTCCGTACCGGTGGGCCGATGCAGGTCAGCATCGAATTCGCCGAGCGCCATGCCAAGGATTATCCCTACAGCTATGAGGGCACGATTCGCCAGGAGGTCTTCACCCGCCGTGGCGGTCTGTACTTCGGTATTGCCCACCTGCTGGGGTATCCCAGCCACTATCAACGCCAGTTGTATCGCTTCGCAGATTTCAACGCGGGCTGGTACGCCAGCCGCAACGCGGCGTTCCAGGCGGCGCTCAGCCGGGCGAGTGGTGTGACGCTGGCGCTCGATGGCGACCTGATTGCGCCAGGCTCGATCATGCCGGGCAGCACTGAACAGGCGGCGCGCAAGTTGGGCGTCAAGCTGGGGCTGCGCAACCCGCAGATCCGCAGCCAGCTGGAGAAAGGTGACAGCCTGGCGTTCGAGGACACCGATCTGTACCAAGGCGTGTTCGCCCTGGCGGACGCCAAGGCGGGCAAACCGTTGCCGCGTGCGGTGCTGCCGGGAATCGAACTCAAGAGCCCGAAGATCACTCGCAAGCTGACCACCGCATGGTTCGCAGGAAGGGTCGATGAGCGTTACCAGCGCTGCATGAAGCGTTGAGCCTGACGCCTTGGGGCCGCTGCGCGGCCTCATTGCTCAACGTCGTGGTTGCCCGTAGGCCTGGCTGATGCGGTCGATGACCATGGCCAGTGCGACGATCGCAAGCCCTGCCTCAACACCTTGGCCAACATTGAGTGTCTGGATCCCGGACAGCACATCCTCGCCCAGGCCTCGGGCGCCGATCATCGAGGCTACCACCACCATCGACAGCGCCATCATCACCGACTGGTTGAGCCCGGCCATGATGCTCGGCAACGCCAGGGGCAGGGCGATGCGGCGCAGGCGTTGCCAGCGGTTGGCGCCCAGGCCGTGGGCCGCTTGCAGCAGTGATGGGTCGATCTGCGCCAGGCCCAGCTCAGTCAGGCGTACCAAGGGGGGCAGGGCGTAGACCAAGGTGGCGAACACGGCCGGGACCTTGCCCAGGCCGAACAGCATCAATACCGGGATCAGGTACACGAAGGCCGGCAAGGTCTGCATCACGTCCAGCACCGGCAGCACCAGGCGCCGTGCCAAGGGACGGGTCGCCAGGACGACCCCTAGGGGTACTCCGATCAGCACGCACAAGCCGGTACTGACCAGCACCAGCGCCAGGGTTTGCAGCAGCTTGTCCCATAACCCGATCATGCCGATCAGCGCCAGCAGGGCACTGAGCACCAGCGCGCGTGTCAGGCTGCGGCTGGCGTGCCAGGCGAGCAGGCCGACCAGCAGGAGCAGCAGCCACCAGGGCAGCAAGCGCAACAGGCTTTCCAGGCCCACCAGCAATTGCAGCAAATGGTCGGACAAGCTGCGCAGTTGATCGCCATAGCGCAGCACCAGCCAGTCGACCAGGCGGTTGACCCATTCGGCGAAGGAGAACTGCCAGGCATCGGGAAACCCTGCGCTCACAGCGCGCCCTCGACCTTGGCGGCGACCTCGGCGGGCAGCCAGGCCTTCCAGACCGCTGGATGGTCGCGCAGGAACATCAAGGCAGCCTCACGTGGTGACTGGCGGGTTTCGCTCATGTGGTCCAGGGCTTTGTTCAGGCGGTCGATGGGCAGGTCGACTTTCTCGAACACCGCCACCAGGTCTGGGTAGTGCTCGCGAAAGGGCGCCGACACACCGATCGACAATTTGGCGGGCAGCGAACGGCTGCCTTTGGGGTGTGGGTTTTTCGCGTCGGTGAGGGTTGCCCAGGCTGCGGGGTCGAACGGCGGTTCTTCGAGTCGGACCAGGTCATAGCGGCCCATCAGCGGCGTAGGGCTCCAGTAATAGAACAGCACAGGTTGGCCGCGACGGATCGCCGAGCCGATTTCCGCATCCAGGGCGGCGCCGGAGCCACTGCGGAAATTGTTGTAGAGGGTATCCAGGCCATAGGCCTTGAGCTTCTGGCTGTTGACTGTTTCGGAGGTCCAGCCGCTGGGGCTATTGAGAAAGCGGCCTTTTTCCGGTGTTTCCGGATCGCGAAACACCTGAGGGTAGCGTTTGAGGTCTTCGACGCTACGCAGATCCGGCGCCAGCGCCTTCAGGTTGCGGGCCGGGTCGCCCTTGATCACATAGGCCGGCACCCACCAGCCTTCTTCGGCATTTTTCACTGTATCGCCCAGGGCGAATACCTGGCCGGCCTGTTCGGCCTTGACCCAGGCGGGGCTGCGTCCGGCCCATTCCTCGGCGATCACCTGCAGGTCGTTGCGTGCCAAGGCCACTTCCATGCTGACGGTGCTGCCGGGGAGGGTATCGGTGGGGTAGCCGAAGCCGTGTTCGACGATCAGGCGCAGGATCTCGGTGGTCAGGGCGCCGCTTTCCCAGCCGATGGCACCGAAGTGAATCGGCGTGCGCTCCTCGGCGGCTGCGCTGTCGGTGCTGGCCAGGCCCACGGCAAGCAGCAGGCCGGCCAGCAGCGTTGGAATTCGTTTCATCAGAGCCTCGTCGGTTGCCGGTCCTTGGGTTGTGGCAAGTGTAGACGACGAGGTTGCAAGGGCCGCGCAGCGGCCCCGGCGCTGCAGGATTCAGACGCGGAACTGATCCATCAGTCGCTGCTGCTGGTTGGCCAGGTCATTGAGCGACTGGCTCACCCGAGCCGACTCGTTGGCCTGGCCGGACAGCGATTCGGTGACATCGCGAATGGTCGCGACATTGTTGTTGATCTCTTCGGCCACCGCGCTTTGCTCCTCGGCGGCCGAGGCGATCTGCAGGTTCATGTCGGTGATCACCGTCACGGCCTGGCCGATGCGCTGCAGGGCCGTGACCGCCTGGCCGACCTGTTCGACGCCGCCCTGGGCCTGGCGATGGCTGTTGTCCATGGCACCGACGACCTCCTGGGTCCCGGCCTGCAGGGCTTCGATCACCTGGCGGGTTTCTTCCACCGACTCCTGGGTGCGGCGTGCCAGGTTGCGCACTTCGTCGGCGACCACAGCAAAGCCACGTCCGGCCTCGCCGGCACGGGCCGCCTCGATGGCGGCGTTGAGGGCCAGCAGGTTGGTCTGTTCGGCGATCGAACGGATCACCTCCAGCACCGAGCCGATCTTCTCGCTGTTCTGTGCAAGGCCTTGGACTTGGGCCATGGCGCCGCTCATGTCGGCGGCCAAGGCGTCGATGCTGGTGGTGGTGCGGTCGATCACCGCCAAACCTTCGCGGGTCGCCTGGTCGGCCTCGCGTGCGGCCTGGGCCGCCTGAGCCGCGCTGCGGGCGACATCCTGGGCGGTGGCGCTCATTTCGTGGGAGGCAGTGGCCACCTGGTCGACCTGGCGGTACTGCTGTTCCATGCCGGAGCTGGTTTCGGCAGCGATGGCCGCGGACTGGTCGGCGGTACCACGGGCAGCCTGGACCGACGCTTTGACGTCGGCAATGGTCGGTTGCAGCTTGTCGAGGAAACGGTTGAACCAGCCGGCCAGCTCGCCCAGTTCATCGCGTTTGTCGTAGGTCAGGCGACGGGTGAGGTCGCCTTCACCGCTGGCGATGTCCTTGAGCATGGCGGCCACGCCCAGAATCGGCCGGGTGACTCCCCGGGCCATCAGCCACACCAGCAACAGGCCGGCAATCGCCACGGCCAGACCCAGGCCCAGCTCCAGCAAGGTGCCGCTGGTGTTGAGGCTGTCGAGTTCCTGCTTGAGCGCCTCGGCCGGGCCTGTCAGGGCGCTTTCCGGCACATCGAGCAGCACGCCCCAAGGCTTGCCGCCAGGAATCGGTTCGAACGCGGCCAGCACCTTAAGACGCTGCTCGTTGCGCAAAATCTGCAGCTTGCCTTCGGGCAGCTTGCCCACGAGGCTGGCGCCTTGGGCGGTGTCGACCTGGTCGAAGCGGTGGGCCAGTTTGCTGGCATCGGCACTGTAGCCGGCCAGCAGGCCTGCAGGGCTCAGAATACCGACCGTGGTGCGGCCTTCATAGAGGTTGCGGCTGGCATCCTGGCTGAGGGCCTGCAGGCTGTTGAGGTTGATGTCGATGGACAAGGTGGCGATCACCTTGTTGGCGACGATCAGCGGGAACACGATGCTGGTCATCAGCACCTGCTGGCCTTCGATGGTGTAGAAGTACGGCTCGCTCACGCAGACCTTGCCGGTGCTGCGCGGGCAGACCCACCAGGTGTTGTTCGGCTCGCCGCTCGGGCCGATCTCGGTGTTGGCCATGTCCTGCTCGGGCAGGGCCATGGAGGTCAGCTGGCCGGCACGCGGTTGCGACCAGTAAAGGGCGAAGCGGCCGGTCTCGTTGCTGCCCAGTTCGGCCTGACCGGTAAACAGTTTGTCCTTGCCATCCAGCGCGTCAGGCTCGAACACCAGCGACAGGCCCAGCAAGTCGGGGTTGGCCTGAAGCGCAGCGCGCACCTGGCGGGTCATGTCTTCGCGCAGGTCGTAGGCGTCCAGGAAGCGCTTTTCGGCCTGCTCGCGCAGGAACAGCACCTGACGGGCAAACCCTGCGCCGTACTGGTAGGCATCCATGAACTGGCGGCGGATGTTCAAGGCCTGGACCTCGCCTTGCGACTCGATGCGCGCCTGGGCCGACTCGGTGAGCATCTGCATGCTGCTGGCTTTGACCAGGTCGGAGCTATGGTCCATGCGGTAAAGCGAAAGGCCGATCAGTACCGTGACGATGGTGGCCAGGCAGAGCCCGGCCAGCAGGGTGATCTTCCACTGGATGGAGAGTTGTCGCAGAGGCATTTTCGGGCGAATCCCTTGTTATAAATCGGGGGTCTGCCTCCTGTGTCGGCGCCTCCCAGGCTTTCTTTATTCAAGCGTTCAATAAAAATTCGTATTGCCTGAGCCTGTTGCGTCAGGTCGCGACGTTGAGCGCTTTGACAAGCGACCGAGCGTGCTTCAGAGTGTGCGCCCTTCATAACAATATCCCCTGGCCCGGCCACTGCCTTGAGGCAGCCTGTCGCCGGCGCGTCCGCTTTTTGTCCGTCGTTACGAGGTAACCCACACAATGAATGCTGTCATTGCCGCGGTCGGCATCATGCTGATCCTGAGCCTGTCCCGCGTGCATGTGGTCATCGCCCTGATCATTGGCGCCCTGGCCGGTGGCCTGGTCGGAGGCCTGGGCACCGAAGGCACGCTCAAGGCTTTCAACAGTGGCCTGGGCGGTGGCGCCACGGTGGCGCTGTCTTACGCGCTGCTGGGGGCCTTCGCCGTCGCCATCGCCAAGTCCGGGCTGGCCCACGCCCTGGCCGATCGCGCCCTGGCGATGGTCGATCGCCAGGGGCATGGCAACGCGGGTGGGCTCAAGTGGCTGCTGATCGGCCTGATGCTGGTGGTGGCGATCTCGTCGCAGAACATACTGCCCATCCATATCGCCTTCATACCGCTGCTGGTGCCGCCGCTGCTCTATGTGCTGACCCGCTTGCGCATCGACCGTCGGTTGATCGCCTGTGTGATCACGTTTGGCCTGATCACTCCGTACATGTTCCTGCCGGTCGGCTTTGGCAACATCTTCCTCAACGAGATCCTGCTGGCCAACGTCAGCCGTGCAGGGGTGGACGTCAGTGGGGTGAATGTCACCCATGCCATGGCCATCCCGGCCGCCGGCATGCTGGCCGGATTGCTGCTGGCCGTGTTCTTCAGCTACCGCAAGAAGCGTGACTATGACCTGAATCGCATCGAACAGGTCGAGCAGGTCAGCGTCAGCTACAACCCCTTGACCTTGCTGGTGGCAGGCGCGGCCATCGCCGCGGCATTCATCATCCAGCTCTGGCTGGACTCGATGATCATCGGGGCGATGGTGGGCTTTTTGATTTTCTCGCTCTCGGGCATCGTGCGCTGGAAGGACACCGACGACCTGTTCACCGAAGGCATGAAGATGATGGCCATGATCGGCTTCATCATGATTGCCGCCTCGGGGTTTGCCGAGGTGATGAAGGCGACCGGTGAGGTGAAGAGCCTGGTGGAAACCTCGGCGCAGTGGATCGACCACAGCAAGGGCATCGGTGCCCTGCTCATGCTGTTGGTAGGGCTGCTGGTGACCATGGGCATCGGCTCGTCGTTTTCCACGGTGCCGATCCTGGCCGCGATCTTCGTGCCGCTGTGCGTGCAGCTGGGCTTCGACCCGGTCGCCACGGTGTGCATCGTCGGTACCGCCGGTGCGCTGGGCGATGCCGGTTCGCCCGCGTCGGACTCGACCCTGGGCCCGACCTCGGGCCTCAACGTGGATGGCCAGCATCACCATATCTGGGACACCGTGGTGCCGACCTTCATCCATTACAACCTGCCGTTGCTGGCCTTTGGCTGGCTGGCGGCGATGGTGCTTTGAAGAACCCGGGCTGCCCTGCAGCCCATCGCAGGTTCGGCCCGCACCTAGAGGGCTAGGCTGGCACGCTGCGGCGTCAGCCGCGTCCAGGCGGCGGGGAAATACGATTGAGGACGGTGCTGCCGTCCTTGCTGCGGGTCAGGTAGATCGGCAGTACCTTGGGCAGATTGTCCACCAATCGCTTGACCTCATGGATGCTGTAGACGCCACTGACGCGAATGGTGCCGGTGCTCTCGTCAGCCAGTTGCAGGGGGGTGTCCAGGTAGCGGTTTATCACCGGTAGGGCCTGGGCGAGGCTCAGGTTGTCGAGAATCAACTTGCCGCTGCGCCAGGCCAGGCTGTTGCCTGAGTCGTCGCTCTGGGCGAGCGCCGGTTCGAAGTCGCCGGCGCGGTAGCTGGCCTGCATGCCGGGGCCCAGTCGGTAGCCACCATCGTTGCCGTTGCTGCTGACCAGCACAGAGCCTTCCACCAAGGTCACCTTGACCTGATCTTCATACTTCCAGACGTTGAACTGGGTGCCGGTCACCCGTGTCTGGCCGGTACCCGCCCGAACGATGAACGGGTGGGTGCTGTCGTGCGTAACCTTGAAGAACGCCTCGCCCTGGACCAGGGTGACCTGGCGCTGATCCTTGTAATTGAGGTAGCGCAGTTCGCTGTGCAGGTTGAGCTCGACAACGCTGCCGTCGCTGAGCGTGACCTGGCGCATCTGGTCGGTGCTTTGAACGTGCTGGTAACGATTGGGCAGCCAGCCTTGTTCCCAGCCGACCCAACCCGCCAGGGGCAGGGCCAGCAAGGCGATCGCCGCCGCCGAGGCCAGAGGGCGCCAGTTGCGCGCACGAGCCGGTTGACGGGCGTTGGGGTTGAAGTCGACCACCGTGGTGGTGCGAGGCAGCAATTCGGCGGTCTGCCAGATCTCCAGCATCGCCTCGTATTCCTCCAGGTGCCTCGGATCGGCCGCAAGCCACCGTTTGAACGCCTCGCGCTCGGCTGGCGTGCAATCTTCGGCATGCACGCGCATGCACCAGTGCGCGGCGGCATCGGCGAGGGCATCGTCTGGGTTGAGGCGGTCTTGGTTCATCGTGGCTCCCGGTTTTGCGGCATTCTACCCTCCACAGGGGGGTGGCGAGAACCGAGATAATGGCGAATGACTATCAGTTGTGGGGTTTTTTGTCGGCATCAGCCGACTTCTCGCGCCGATAAGCAGGGGCGCGGAGCGCCCCTTGTCGGATCAGAACTGCTCAGGGGTCATGCCGTACAGACTCCCGCTGCCAGCCATGATGCTGACTTCCAAGGCCAGGCTGCGCGGCAGCAGGCGTTGGAAGAAGAACTGCGCGCACGACAGCTTGGCCCCATGGAAGGTAGGGTCTTGTTCGAGGTTGCGCAGGGACACGGCGGCCATGCGTGCCCACATGTAGGCGTAGGCGGTAAGGCCAAAGAGGTGCAGGTATTCCACGGCGGTGGCACTGACCAGATTGGCATCATTGGATGCTTGCTCGCGTAGCCAGTGGCTGGTGTGCTCCAGGCGGTCCAGGGCGTCCTGCAAGGCCTCCCGGTGCGCCGGTGCGTCGGCACAGAAGGTGCGCACTTCTGCCAGGAAACCGGCCAGCGCCTGGCCATCGTCAGCCAGCACCTTGCGCCCGAGCAGGTCGAGTGCCTGGATGCCATTGGTGCCCTCGTAAATCTGTGCGATCCGCACATCTCGCACGCGCTGTTCCTGGCCCCATTCGCGGATATAGCCATGGCCACCGAACACCTGCTGGCCCAGCACGCAGCTCTCCAGGCCGTTGTCGGTAAAGAACGCCTTGGCCACCGGCGTCAGCAGCGCCACCAGACGCACGGCCTGCTCCCGTTCGCCCGCGTCCTCGGCATAGCGGGCCAGGTCCAGTTGCTGGCCTACGTAGGTGGCGAAGGCCCGTCCGCCTTCGGTCAAGGCGCGCATGGTCAGCAACATGCGCCGTACGTCGCCGTGATGAATGATCGGGTCGGCGATCTTGTCCTTGGCCTGCGGGCCAGTGGCGGCCCGACTTTGCAGGCGGTCCTTGGCATAGCGCGCAGCGCTTTGGTACGAGGCCTCGGCGCAACCGATACCTTGGAGACCGATGGACAGGCGCTCATAGTTCATCATCGTGAACATCGCCGCCAGGCCTTTGTTCGGCTCGCCGACCAGGTAGCCGGTGGCGCCGTCGAAGTTCATCACGCAAGTCGCCGAAGCCTTGATGCCCATCTTGTGTTCGATCGAGCCGCACTGCACGGCGTTGCGCGCACCGAGCGAGCCGTCCGGGTTGACCAGGAACTTGGGCACCAGCAACAGCGAAATCCCCTTTGGACCGGCCGGCGCATCCGGCAGCCTGGCCAGTACCAGGTGGATGATGTTCTCGGTCAGGTCCTGTTCGCCACCGGTGATGAAGATCTTGCTGCCGCTGACCTGGTAGGTGCCGTCGGCCTGGGGTTCGGCGCGGGTGCGGATCAGCCCCAGATCAGTTCCGGCGTGTGGCTCGGTCAGGCACATGCTGCCCGCCCATTGGCCGCTGTAAAGCGGTGGCAGGTAGATAGCCTTGAGGTCGTCACTGGCATGGGCATCGATCGCCAGGCAACTGCCGGCGCTCAGCGCCGAGTACAGGCTGAAGCTGCAATCGGCGGCGTAGAGCATCTCTTCGAACAGCACGGCGAGCATTTTCGGCATGCCCATGCCGCCATGCTCAGGGTTGCCACCCAGACCGACCCAGCCGCCTTCGCGGTAGGTCTGCCAGGCCTGGCGGAAGCCGTCAGGGGTGATCACCTGGCCGTCGTCGAAGCGTACGCCTTGCTCATCGCCGTTACGGCTGAGGGGGGCGATCAATTGGCCTGTGATCTTTGCCGCCTCTTCGAGGATGGCATCGGCGGTGTCGGCGTCGACCCGCTCGGCCAGAGCGGGCAAGCGTGCCCACAGGGCCGGAGCGTCGAAGACTTCGTGCAGGACGAAACGCATGTCGCGCAGAGGCGCGTTGTAATCAGTCATGTCGGGGCTCGCGTGGATAGTCAGAGGGCCTTGGCCCGGTCGCGCAGGACGTATTTCTGGATCTTGCCCGTGGAGGTCTTGGGCAGCTCGCCGAACACCACGGTCTTGGGCACCTTGAAACCGGCCAGGTGCTCGCGGCACCACTGGATGATGTCTGCCTCCCGGGTGCTGGCTTGCCCTGCCTTGAGGGCGACGAACGCGCAGGGTGTTTCGCCCCACTTTTCATCCGGGCGGGCCACCACGGCGGCTTCGAGCACTGCCGGATGCTTGTAGAGGGTATCTTCGACTTCGATGGTGGAGATGTTCTCGCCGCCGGAGATGATGATGTCCTTGAGCCGATCCTTGATCTCGACGTAGCCGTCGGCATGCCAGACGGCCAGGTCGCCGGTATGGAACCAGCCACCACGGAAGGCCTCCGCGGTGGCCTCGGGGTTCTTCAGATAGCCCTTCATCACCGTGTTGCCGCGCATGAAGATCTCGCCCAGGGTCGTGCCGTCCTGCGGCACCGGTTGCAGGGTCTGTGGATCGGCCACCATCAGCCCATCCAGGGTCGGATAACGCACACCTTGGCGGGATTTGATCCGAGCCCGCTGCTCCAGCGGCTGTTCATCCCACTCCTCGTGCCAGGCGCAGACGGTGACCGGGCCGTAGACCTCGGTCAGGCCATAAGTGTGGGTGACGCGGATGCCCATCTGCTCGACCGCACCGATCACCTTGGCTGGTGGCGCAGCGCCCGCGACCATTGCCTGCACCGGGTGGCCGATGGCGGCTTTGTCGGCGTCGGGCACGTTCACCAGGGCGTTGAGCACGATGGGCGCGCCACACAGGTGACTGACCCGGTGCTCGCGGATCAGGTTGAGGATCTTCTGTGGATCGACCCGGCGCAGGAACACATGGGTGCCGGCCAGGGCGGTGACGGTCCAGGGGTAGCACCAGCCGTTGCAGTGGAACATCGGCAGTGTCCACAGGTACACCGGATGCTGGCCCATGGACCAGGTCATCTGGTTGCCGAGGGCGTTGAGGTAGGCGCCGCGATGGTGATACACCACGCCTTTGGGATTGCCGGTGGTGCCGGAGGTGTAGTTCAGGGAAATCGCCTGCCATTCATCATCGGGCCATTCCCAGGCGAACGCTGGATCGCCTTCGGCCAGCAGCGCCTCGTAATCCAGATCGCTGACGGCGCGGCCTTCACCGTATTCTGGATCGTCCACATCGACCACCAGGGGAGGGTGTTCGAGCAGGGCCAGGGCGCCTTCGATCACGCTGTGGAACTCGCGGTCGGTGATCAGCACCTTGGCTTCGCCGTGCTGCAGCATGAAGGCGATGGCCTCGGCGTCCAGACGCACGTTGAGGGTGTTGAGCACCGCGCCGATCATCGGCACGGCAAAGTGCGCTTCGAGCATTGCCGGAATGTTCGGCAACATCACTGCGACGGTGTCGCCCCGGCCGATACCGCGCCCGGCCAAGGCACTGGCCAGGCGTCGGCAACGGGCGTAGGTCTGGGCCCAGTCACGACGGATGGCGCCGTGGATCACCGCCGGATAGCGGCCATACACCGCGGCGGTTCGCTCGATGAAGCTCAAGGGGGTGAGGGCGACATGATTGACAGCAGTGGGCACCAGGCCCTGGGAATAGATCGACATGCGGTGGTCCTGTAAGGAGGCAGACGCAGCCTGTGCGCATGGCCCCCGGTGGCTGATTGTTAGCTCTGATCAGGGAAAGGGAGCAGGCCGATGGCTGCTGCCCCTGTCGCATTTTTACGCGAACCGCTATGGTAGCTGGAAGATCGACTATAGCAATATAGTAAAACTACTATAAGAAGAGCCTTCTACGGTGAATACGACCCTATCGCCCTTGCTGGCCAAGGACCCGCAACCGAGCCTCTTGCTGGCCTCCGACGCACGCCCGTTGGCGTTCAACTCCGCATTCCAGACGCTGTTCGGCGAGGACACGCAGGCATTGCCCACCAATACCGCCGCTCTGGTAAAGGCATGTCTGCGTCAACGCCGTGCCATCGTCGAAGTGGAGGCCGAGGTTGGGGAGCGCATCCTGCTTTGGACGTTCATTCCCGATGACAACGGCCAGCAGGTCGTGGCCCGCTGCCGCGACGCCAGCGATGAACGTCGCGAGGCGCGCGAGGCCAGCCGTGCCCGGCGTCTGTACCGACTGATCACTGAAAACACCACCGACTTGATTTCCCGGCACAGCCCGGACGGGCGTTTTCTCGATGCCACGCCGGCGGCGTTCCGCTTGCTCGGCCTGTGGCCTGAACAACTGCGCGGCAGCGCCGTGCACACTTTGCTGCACCCCAGCGAGCGGCGTCAGGTGCTGCTGCAGGCCGGCGCGGCGCTGGAAGTGGAGGGCTACCACACCCTGACCTGTCGGGTGCGCCATGCCGATGGCCGTTACCGCTGGTTCGAGATTGCCTGTCGGGCGATCCGCGAGACCTATACCGGCACGGTGGTGGAAATCGTCGCCGTCTCGCGCGACATCACGTTGCGCATCGAAGCCCAGGAGACCCTGGCCCACAGCGCCCGCGTCGCCACCTTGGGCGAGCTCGCCTCGGGCATTGCCCATGAGATCAACCAGCCGCTGGCAGCGGTGCTCAATTACAGCAACGCCAGCCTGCGTTACCTGCACAACCTCGACCATGACCCCCAGGCCCGCGAACGCATCGCTCAGGGCTTGCAACGTATCAACGCCCAGGCCAACCATGCCGCGCAGGTGATCCGTCGCCTACGGGCCTTCCTGCGCAAGGGGCCGCGTCATCTCCAGGCGCTGGATATCGCCGATGTGGTGGGTGAGGCGTTGCGTCTGTGCGCCTGGGAGGCCGGGCAGGCCCAGGTGCGCATCGAACAGCGCCTGGGCCCGCAGTTGCCCAAGGTGTACGCGGACCGGGTATTGCTCGAGCAGGTGCTGCTCAATCTGCTGCGCAATGCTATCGACGCCAACCGCGAGCAGCACGGGACGCAGGCCTCGCGTATCCTGCTCATCGCCAAGGCCGTGGACGACGGGCTGCTGGTGGAGGTCTGCGATCAGGGCCCGGGCGTGGCAGTGGAACGCCTGGATGAGATCTTCACGCCGTTCACCACGACCAAGGCCGATGGCCTGGGATTGGGGTTGAGCATGAGCCGGAGCATTGTCGAGGGCTTTGGTGGCAGCCTACAGGCGCGGCCGGGCGAGGCGGGTGGCTTGGTGCTGTGCTGTCGTCTGCCGGCGAACAACGGATAAGGAGAGGGGCCAGTGGTGCAAGCGAAGGTGTATGTGGTCGATGACGACCAGGGCATGCTCGACTCGACGGTCTGGTTGCTGGAGTCGGTAGGCCTGCGCGCGCTGCCGTTCACAGGGGGGCAGGCGTTTCTCGATGTCTGCGATGACCGCGAGCCGGCCTGCGTGCTTTTGGATGTGCGCATGCCAGGCCTGGGCGGGCTGGCGGTACAGGCGGCGCTACGTGAGCGCGGGCTCGACATCCCGGTGATCTTCGTCAGCGGCCACGCCGATGTGCCCATCGTGGTACGGGCCTTCAAGGCCGGTGCCTGCGACTTCATCGAAAAACCCTACAACGACCAATTGCTGCTCGACAGCGTGCAAGCCGCCCTGGACCAGGTCCGTCGCCGACAGCAGGGCAGCGAAGCCCTGGCCGCCGTGCAGGCGCGGATCGACGGGCTCACGCCCCGTGAGCGCGACGTGTTCATACCCTTGGCCCAAGGGCTGAGCAACCGGGAAATCGCCGAGCAATTGGGCGTCAGCGTCAAGACCGTCGACCTGTATCGAGGGCGGGTGATGAAGCGCCTGCAGGCTGCGAGCCTTCCTGAGCTGGTGGGCATGGCCATCGCTTGTGGGCAGGTCGCGGCGCTGGGATTACAGGAGTCCTGAGGGCTTCTGTACGAAAATTTACATAGCAGGCTATTTAAGGCTTTGACATTCACTGCCTAGGCAGTAATATTTTTAAACAATTGCCTGAGCAGCCTGTCATGTCCCATTTCTCTCCGGAAAACTTCCAGACCTGCACCATCGGCCTGCTGCTTGGTCGCGCCGCGCTCCTGAAGGACCGCATCCTCGACTCTCACCTGGAAGCCGACGGCGTCACTGCCGCCCAGTTCAAGGTGCTGATCATCGTCACCCAGTACCAAGTGGACACGCCGGCCGAGCTGTGTCGCTACCTGGGCCTGGACAGCGGCTCGATGACCCGCATGCTCGATCGCCTCGAGCAGAAGGAGCTGATCGTGCGTAACCGCTGCCCAGAAGACCGTCGCCAGGTGCGCCTGGCATTGACTGCCGAGGGTCAGCGCCTGGCCGACCGGCTGCCGGAGATCGGCGCGGCGGCGATGAACGAGCTGGTCGGTGTGCTCGAGCCCGAAGAGCTCAAGGCCCTTGAAGGCTTGCTTGCCAAGGTGCTGATCAGCGCCGGCGACCCCCTGACGATCAGCCGTTTCGCCGATCGTTGATCCCTCACGACTCATCCAAGGTATTGTCATGGCCACTTCCGCTGACACCTCCACCCCAGCACCTGCGCCGGACAACACAGGCAAGCGCAAGGCCTGGTTGCTTGGCTTGCTGCTGGTGCTGATCCTTGCCGGTGCCGCCGCCTGGGGCTGGTACACCCTGGTCGGGCGCTGGCATGAAAGCACCGACGACGCCTACGTCAATGGCAACGTGGTGGAAATCACGCCGCTGGTGACTGGTACCGTCACCAGCATCGGTGCCGATGATGGCGACTTGGTGCACGAAGGCCAGGTCCTGCTGCGCTTCGACCCGGCCGACAGCGAGGTCGCCTTGCAGGCCGCCGAGGCCAAGCTGGCGCGCACTGTGCGTCAGGTCCGGGGCCTGTACAGCAATGTCGATGCGCTCAAGGCGCAATTGCAGACGCGTCAGGCTGAGCTGCAGAAAGCCCAGGACAATTACAACCGGCGCAAGGTGCTGGCAGACAGTGGGGCAATCGCCGCTGAGGAAATCTCCCACGCTCGCGACGACTTGACCGTCGCCCAGAGCGCCCTGAACAGCGCCCGCCAGCAACTGAACACCAGCACTGCACTGGTCGACGACACCGTAGTCTCCTCGCACCCCGAGGTAATGGCTGCCGCCGCCGACCTGCGCCAGGCCTACCTCAACAATGCCCGCACCACATTGGTAGCACCGATCACCGGCTACGTGGCCAAGCGTACCGTGCAACTGGGCCAGCGCCTGCAGCCGGGTGTCGCGACCATGGCGGTGATCCCGCTGGACCAGGTCTGGATCGATGCCAACTTCAAGGAAACCCAACTGCGCGACATGCGCATCGGTCAGCCGGTGGAAATCTCTGCCGATCTTTATGGCAGCGACGTGAAGTACAGCGGTACCGTGGACAGCCTGGGCGCCGGTACCGGCAGCGCCTTTGCGCTGTTGCCGGCGCAGAACGCCACCGGCAACTGGATCAAGATCGTGCAACGGGTACCGGTGCGTATTCACCTGAACCCCGAACAGCTCAAGGACCACCCCCTGCGTATTGGCCTGTCCACCGTTGTCGAGGTCGATCTGCATGACCAGAGCGGCCCGGCGCTGGCCCAGCAGCCGCCACAGCAAGCCAGCTACACCACCCAGGTGTACGATCGCCAGTTGGTCGAAGCCGACAACCTGATCGCCCGGCTGATCCACGAGAACAGCGCCACCGGCAAGACGGCCCAGCGATGAGCAAGGACGCGCCCGCGCAGTTCACTCCGCCGAGCCTGCTGCTGACGACCATCGGCCTGTCGCTGGCGACTTTCATGCAGGTGCTCGACACCACCATCGCCAACGTGGCCCTGCCGACCATCTCCGGCAACCTGGGGGTGAGCTACGAGCAGGGCACCTGGGTGATCACCTCGTTCGCGGTGAGCAATGCCATCGCCTTGCCGCTGACGGGCTGGCTGAGCCGGCGCTTCGGCGAGGTGAAGCTATTCCTGTGGGCCACATTGCTGTTCGTGCTGGCCTCGTTCCTGTGCGGCATCGCCCAGTCGATGCCGGAACTGGTGGCCTTCCGCGTGCTGCAGGGTGTGGTCGCCGGGCCGCTGTACCCGATGACCCAGACCCTGCTGATCGCCGTGTACCCGCCCGCTAAAAGGGGCATGGCGCTGGCCTTGCTGGCCATGGTCACGGTGGTGGCGCCGATTGCCGGGCCGATTCTCGGTGGCTGGATCACCGACAGCTACAGCTGGCCCTGGATCTTCTTCATCAACGTCCCCATCGGCCTGTTCGCCGCGGCCGTGGTGCGCCAGCAGATGCGCGCGCGACCCGTGGTCACCAGCCGTCAGCCGATGGACTATATCGGCCTGCTGACGCTGATCATCGGCGTGGGCGCTTTGCAGGTGGTGCTGGACAAAGGCAACGACCTGGATTGGTTCGAATCCTCGTTCATCGTCATCGGCAGCCTGATTTCGGTGGTATTTCTGGCGGTCTTCATCATCTGGGAACTCACCGATCGTCATCCGGTGGTCAACCTGCGTTTGTTCGTGCACCGCAATTTCCGTGTCGGCACCTTGGTGATGGTGCTTGGCTATGCGGGCTTCTTCGGCATCAACCTGATCCTGCCGCAATGGTTGCAGACCCAGATGGGTTACACCGCCACCTGGGCGGGCTTGGCAGTGGCGCCGATCGGCCTGCTGCCTGTGGTCCTGTCGCCATTCGTGGGCAAGTATGCGCACCGGGTCGATCTGCGTTTGCTGGCGGGGTTGGCGTTCCTGGCGATCGGCGCCAGCTGCTACATGCGCGCCGGCTTCACCAGCGAGGTGGA
This sequence comes from Pseudomonas guariconensis, assembly GCF_040822035.1. NCBI lineage: Bacteria > Pseudomonadati > Pseudomonadota > Gammaproteobacteria > Pseudomonadales > Pseudomonadaceae > Pseudomonas > Pseudomonas guariconensis. The sequence goes on from NZ_CP162012.1 coordinate 2,363,049, forward strand.
CTTCCAGCACGTGGCACTGGTGCAACTGTTCATGGGCATCGGCGTGGCGCTGTTCTTCATGCCGACCTTGAGCATCCTGCTGTCGGACCTGCCGCCTCACCAGATCGCCGATGGCTCGGGGCTGGCGACCTTCCTGCGCACCCTCGGAGGCAGCTTCGCCGCCTCGCTGACCACCTGGATCTGGATTCGCCGCGCCGACCAGCACCACGCGTACCTGAGCGAGCACATCAGTCAGTACGATCCTTCCACCCAGCACATGCTGGAGCAGTTGGGCGGGGCCAACCCGCAGAGCTATGCGCAGCTGGAGCGGATCCTCAACGGCCAGGCCTACATGATGTCGACGGTGGATTACTTCACCTTGATGACCTGGGTGTTCGCAGGGCTGATCCTGCTGGTATGGCTCGCACGGCCGCCGTTCACCGCCAAGGCGGGGCCAGCGTCGGCCGGACACTGATGCAACGGCTTCTTCGCGGATGAGCCACTCGCGCCTGGCCCGGGTTGCTTCCTGTGACAGCGGACTCGCCCGCGAAGGGGCTCTGCACGCGTGCGACCGCTAACGTTCAGGCGGGCATTCACAACCCTCTGCATTTCTTCTATTGTCGAACGTTCATTTCCAGGCAATTGGCAGATTCATGGAGAACGTCATCGTCATCACCGGTGCCAGCCGTGGCATCGGCGCCGCCACCGCCTTGCTGGCGGCGCAGCAGGGTTATCGCATCTGCATCAACTACCACGCCGACGACCAGGCCGCCGAACAGGTGCTGGCCCAGGTGCGTGCGCTCGGGGCCACGGCCATCGCCGTGCGAGCCGATGCCAGTGTCGAAGATGAAGTGGCGCAGCTGTTCCATCGCGTCGACCAGGAGCTTGGTCCGGTTACCGCGCTGGTCAACAACGCCGGCACCATCGGCCAGCAGAGTCGGGTGGAGGAGATGTCTGAGTTCCGCCTGCTCAAGGTGATGAAGACCAACGTGGTCGGCCCAATGCTGTGCGCTAAGCACGCATTGCTGCGCATGGCCCGCCGTCATGGTGGGCAGGGCGGGGCGATCGTCAATGTATCGTCCGTGGCGGCGCGCCTTGGGGCTCCCCATGAATATGTCGACTACGCCGCCTCCAAGGGTGCGCTGGACACCTTCACCGTCGGCCTGGCCAAGGAAGTGGCAGGCGAGGGCGTGCGGGTCAATGGCGTACGGCCTGGCTACATCCACACAGGTTTCCATGCGTTGAGTGGCGATCCGGACCGGGTATCCAAACTCGAACCGGGTTTGCCCATGGGGCGTGGAGGACGGCCGGAGGAAGTGGCCGAGGCGATCCTGTGGCTGCTGTCGGACAAAGCGTCCTATTCGACAGGTAGTTTCATTGACCTGGGTGGTGGGCGCTAAGTAGCTGGGGGAGCGCGCACCGCGGTGGGCTGCGAAGCAGACCCTGCTGCGCGATCAGAATGACCTCACGATCCGCCCCAACGTCTCCATGGCCTGCTCGGCACCCTCATTCCAAGGGCTGCCGTAGTTCAGGCGGATGCAGTTACCAAAGCGCCGCGTGGGCGAGAAGATTGGCCCCGGGGCGATGCTGATGCCCTGGGCCAGGGCCATGTGGAACAACTTGAGCGCATCCATCTGCTCCGGCAGTTCAAGCCACAGGAAGTAACCACCGCTGGGGTGGCTTACACGGGTCTGTGCCGGGAAATGCCGGGCGATGGCGGCCAGCATGCTCAACTGCTGGCCTTCCAGGGCATAGCGCAGCTTGCGCAGGTGGCGGTCGTAGCCGCCGTGTTGCAGGTAGTCGGCGATCGCAGCCTGGGCGGGCATCGAGGCGCACAGCGAGGTCATCAGCTTGAGCCGCTCGATCTTCTGGGCAAAGCGCCCGGCAGCCACCCAGCCAATGCGATAGCCCGGTGCCAGGCTCTTGGCGAAGGAACCGCAGTGCATCACCAGGCCCTCGGTGTCGAAGGCCTTGGCCGGCTTGGGCGCTTGCTGGGCATAGTAGAGCTCGGCGTAGACATCGTCTTCGATCAGCGGCACCTGGTGGCGGCGCAGCAGCTCCACCAACGCCTGCTTCTTCGCCTCAGGCATGCTTGCGCCCACCGGATTCTGGAAGTTGGTCATGCACCAGACGGCTTTTACCGGGTGTTTCTCCAAGGTTTGCGCCAGTACGGCCAGGTCCATGCCTTCACGTGGATGCACCGGGATTTCCACGGCCTTGAGCTTCAGGCGCTCGAGCACCTGCAGGCAGGCATAGAAGGCCGGGGCTTCGATTGCGACCAGATCGCCAGGTTCGGTGACCGCTTGCAGGCACAGATTGAGCGCCTCCAGGGCGCCGTTGGTGATCAGCAGCTCCTCCATGGGCAGCATCAGCCCACCGACCATGTAGCGCAGGGCGATCTGCCTGCGCAGTTGCGGATTGCCCGGCGACAGGTCGGTGACCACCATGCGCGGGTCCATGGCTCGGCTGGCGCTCGCCAGCGAGCGCGACAGACGCTGGAGGGGGAAGAGTTCCGGGCTGGGGAAGGCCGAGCCGAACGGCACGGTATGCGGATCCTTGATCGAGTCGAGGATGGAGAACACCAACGCGCTGACGTCCACCTGGGTGGATTCGCTGACCGGTGCCAAGGCCTGGGGTTCGCTGAACGGCCGGGGTGCGTGGGCATTGACGAAGTAGCCTGAGCGCGGCCGGGCGCGAATCAGGCCACGGCGCTCGAGCAAGTAGTAAGCCTGAAACACCGTGGACGGGCTGACGCCGTGGGTCTGGCTGGCGTAGCGCACCGAAGGTACACGTTGGCCGGGCCCCAGGACGCCGGAGCGGATCAGTTCGGCAATGTCGTCAGCGAATCGTTCGTAGCGTTTCATCGTGGCTCGGCAGTCAAGGTGACAAGTCAGTGTAAGGGATCAACGGTTCAGTGGCGCGACGAAGCGGCTGTCGGCGCGGCTGTAGATCGTCGGCTCATCGCTGTCGCGGACTTCGAAGGTGATCTGCTGGGCACTGTTGGTGGGGCGGTCGGCCAGCAATGCGACCGATACCGGCAGCTCGCTCATTTCTCCGGCGGGAATGACGAAGGCCGTCTTGCCGTTCAGCGCGAAGCCCTCGGCGTCCACCAGACGCAGTTCGTAGCGCTGGGGAGACTGGGTCTTGTTGATGACCTTGAGCAAGTAGATGTTCTCGATCTGGCCTTGAGCGTTCTCGCGGAACAGGCCGCGGTCCTTGATCACATCCAGCGACACCATCGGGCGCAGGTCCAGGGCCACCACCAAGGCACCGATCATCAGCACCAGGGCACTGGCGTAGCCTAGCAGGCGTGGGCGCAGCCAGTGCGTCTTGCCGCCTTGCAAGGTGTGTTCGGACTTGTAGCCGATCAGGCCACGGGCATAGCCCATCTTATCCATCACGTTGTCGCAGGCGTCGATGCAGGCGGCGCAGCCAATGCAGGCCATCTGCAGGCCGTCGCGGATATCGATGCCGGTGGGGCACACCTGCACGCACAGGGTACAGTCGATGCAATCGCCCAGGTTCTGCGCGCGCGGGTCGCTGCCTTTCTTGCGCGGGCCACGGGCCTCGCCGCGGCGAGGGTCGTAAGCCACCGCCAGGGTGTCCTTGTCGAACATCACGCTCTGAAAACGTGCGTAGGGGCACATGTGCATGCACACCGCTTCGCGCAGCCAGCCGGCGTTGAGGTAGGTGGCGGCGGTGAAGAACACCACCCAGAACAGCGCCACGCCGCCCAACTGCAAGGTGAACAGCGCCTCGGCCAAAGGGCGGATGGGCGTGAAGTACCCCACGAAGGTCAGCCCTGTGAGCACTCCGATGGCCAACCACAGGCTGTGCTTTAGGGTGCGGCGCGCAAGCTTTTCAAGGTTCCAGGGGGCTGCGGCGAGCTTGATACGCTGGTTGCGGTCACCTTCGCTGACCTTCTCGCACCACATGAACAGCCAGGTCCATACACTCTGCGGGCAACTGTAGCCGCACCAGACACGGCCCGCGAACACCGTGATGGCAAACAGCCCGAAGGCGCAGATGATCAAAAGCGCCGAGAGCAGGATGAAGTCCTGAGGCCAGAAGGTGGCGCCGAAGATATGGAATTTGCTTTCGGCAAGGTCCCACAGCACAGCCTGGCGGCCGTTCCAGTCCAGCCAGGCGGTGCCGAAGAACAGCACGAACAGCGCACCGGCAAAGCCAATGCGCAGGTTGCGGTACAGGCCGGTGAAACTGCGTGTATGGATGCCGCTGTCGCCCAGGCGCTTGCGCGGGCTGGCGGGCGCGTCAACGTCAATCACGCGGTACGGGATTCTATCGCTCATGGCTTGTGCTCTTGAGTCTCGATCAGGCCCGGTCACTATGGGGCGCGATCTGTTTCCAGCACAGACTCAGGTGGCGCGATAAAAACCGTATCAGATGAACCGCTGGTACCTCGCAGGCCTCAGATCACGGAGCCTGGCGTGCTTGCCTTCAGATGCCTGCGGCTATCCACCGCACCGGCCACGGTGAGCGCGTCGGCCTCGGCTTCGGTGATGGGGACGCGCTGGTTGGCGAGCAGGGCCACCGACATGCGCAACTGCTCATCCGTGACGATCTCGATGTCCGGCCCTTCGGCCTCGAGGCGTAGGTCTTCGCCGATCAACGTACAGCGGCGGTTGCTTTCGTCGATTTCTACGGGCATGGCGATGTCCTCTTGGTTGGCGGTCTGCAGTTGTGACCGCGCCAAACAGGTGGTTGCTGCATCGCTGCGCTCAGTGGATTCGGTTGCACTCCCGGCAAGCCCAACGGTCCATGCCTTGAGAGGTACGAGCGTCGCTCCCACGACCTGGAGGTCTGACATGCACCCTTGGTGGCACACGGTATGGCTGGCCATACAAGCCGAGTTCGCCGACATCGCCGACCTGCGCGAGGTCACCCAGATCCTGGTGCGCTTGTTGATGGCCGCCGTGCTGGGCGCGGTGCTGGGCTTCGAGCGCGAGCACAAGGGCAAGTCCGCGGGCGTGCGCACGCACATGTTAGTGTGCCTGGGGGCGGCGCTGTTCGTCCTGGCGCCGAGCATGGCCGGCGCTGACGAGCAGGCGCTCAGCCGAGTGGTCCAGGGGATCGTCGCGGGGATCGGTTTTCTGGGCGCCGGGACGATTCTCAAAGGGAACGGCCAGGAGACCAGCCATGTGAAAGGCCTGACCACCGCCGCCGGATTGTGGATGACCGCCGCCATCGGCACGGCCGCGGGTGTGGGGCGTGAGGCCACTGCCGTGATCAGCACGGTGCTGGCGCTGCTGGTGCTGGGCAGCATGCCGTTGTTGGTGGAGAAGCTTGAAGGCGAGGATGAAGGGAAGCAGGAGGAGGAGCGTGACAGGAAGCACTGAGGGGAGCCGAAGCTCCCCTCAAAGCGTTGTTGCCTGCTCTTTTTTTTATTATTGGAGACTGGCCTGTTGTTGTTTTTGTCAGCCATTGCCTCGGTAGTGCGGGTGGCCCCCACTCGGGGCACAAGAGCAAACGTATTTTTTTGAGCGCTGACCTGCTTTCATCATTGCTGATCCGATGCTGACTGCCGCTACCTTGCAGGTAGTTTTATTGTTCTGTGTCAGACCGCGAGGGCGAACCCTCTGAAAAGCGTGCCTACTCCAAAAAAATCTGCTTGCTACGCCTCTGCCGTGTTGTTCTTGTTATGTCAGAGCCGTTACCTATTGTTTTTATTGGGTGTCACGTTGTTGTTCTTGTTATGCCAGAGATAAAGCAGATGCCATGCCAACTTTTTAAAATCCTTTAAAATCAATGCCTTGTCTGAATTCGCAGAAGCCGGGCCACCTGAAAATCTGTCGATTTGTTTCCCTGTTACCCGATTTTTTGCTGGCAAACGGGGGTGAGGTAACACTCACCCACACACATGTGACACCCGTATGACTTATTGAGCGCTACGCGCCCGTGCAACCCGCGACCCCGTGACGCGGCCCAGCACCGAACTGATGCGCTGGCCGGCCGCGATCAGGCGCTCCAGGTCGATGCCGGTGTCGATTCCCAGGCCTTGCATGAGGTACACAACATCCTCGGTGGCAACGTTGCCGGTCGCGCCCTTGGCGTACGGACAGCCGCCCAGGCCCGCCACGGAACTGTCGAAGACCTGGATGCCTTCGAGCAGACTGGCATAGACATTGGCCAGGGCCTGGCCGTAGGTGTCATGGAAATGCCCGGCCAATTGCCCACGTGGCACCTGGGCCGAGACCATCTCGAACAACCGGCGTGTTTCGCCAGCGGTACCGGTGCCGATGGTGTCGCCCAAAGACACTTCGTAGCAGCCCATCTCATGCAGTGCCCGCGCCACCGGCGCGACCTGCTCGGCGCTGACCTTGCCTTCGTAAGGGCAGCCCAGCACGCACGACACATAACCGCGCACGCGCACGCCATGGCTGCGCGCCGCCTCCATGATCGGCTCGAAGCGCTTGAGGCTCTCGCTGATCGAGCAATTGATGTTGCGCTGTGAGAAGGCCTCGGATGCGGCGGCGAATACCGCCACTTCTTTCACCCCAGCTGCCAGGGCGTCTTCGAAACCGCGCAAGTTGGGCGCCAGGGCGGCGTAGGTCACGCCTGGGCGTTGCTTGATGGCGGCGAACACCTCGGCTGAGCCGGCCATCTGCGGTACCCATTTGGGCGAGACGAAGCTGCCCACCTCGATATAGGACAACCCGGCCTCGGTGAGCTCGTCCACCAGGCGCACTTTGTCCGCGACGCTGATGGGCTGGGCTTCGTTCTGCAGGCCGTCGCGCGGGCCGACTTCGACCAGGCGGACTTTCTCGGGCAATGACATGGCGGGGTTCCTGTATCAGGTCAACGGTTATTGTGATTGTGCTGGTTGAGGGTGGCGGCCAGGGCCTGCTCGCAACGTTCCTGGGCAGTGTCCAGCTCCAGGTGCATTTGCTGGATATCGAGCATCTGCTGTTCCAACTGAGCGCGGCGCTCGGCGATCTTGGCCAGCATGCTGTTGAGCTGCTTGAGATTGCCGCTGGTAGGGTCATACAGCTCGATCAGCTCCCGGCATTCGGCCAGGGAGAAACCGATGCGCTTGCCGCGCAGGATCAGCTTCAAGGTGACCTTGTCGCGCGCCGAATAGATGCGCTCCAGGCCTCGACGTTCGGGGCTCAGCAGGCCTTGCTCCTCATAGAAGCGAATCGCGCGGGTGGTGATGTCCAGCTCGCGGGACAGGTCGGAGATGCTGTAGGTCTGGCTGCTCATGCTTGGGCTCGGAAGAGGTGATAGCCGCTAACCTAAAGGCTGCTTGACGTAAACGTCAAGCAGGCGCTGCTGGCCCCTGAGATTGGGCCGATCGCCGGAAGCCATTTGGCGTCTGGCCGGACAGGCGCTTGAAGAACCGGGCGAAGTAGGTCGGGTCGGTGAAGCCCAGGCGGTCTGACAGCTGGCCGATGCTCATGCGCGTGTACACCAGGTTGCGTCGTGCTTCCAGCAACAGGCGCTGGTGAACGACTTGCAGAGCGGTCTGCCCGGCCAGGTCCCGGCACAGCTGGTTGAGACGCAGGCTGGAAATACCCAGCTTCGCCGCGAAGTCTTCGACCGACAGGTGCTCGCGGTAATGGGCTTCCACCAAGCGCAGGTATCGGCTTAGCAATTGCCGGTCGCGTTCATCTCGGTTGCGCGGGGCCTGGCCCAGTTGTTGGCGACGGCTGATCCACACCATCAGTGCGGTGAGCAGCGCCTGCAGCATGGCGGCCCGCCCTGGCGCGTGGCCCTGGTATTCCTGTTGCAGCGTGTCGATCAGACCGTGCAGGCGGATACGGTCCTTGCCCAGCGGGTAGCAACCCACCGACGTCAGCACTGCCAGGGGTGCGCCGAGGCGCTGCTCCAGATCGGCCACCAGGGCGGTGCCGAACGTCAGCACGTGGCCCTGGATGTCGGCGCTGAAACGAAACCCATGCACGGTCAGCGGAGGGACCACCTGAATCGCCGCTTCGTGGATTTCGCTGCGCTGGCCTTCGATCTGTACCTGCGCCCGGCCCCTTTGCACGTAAAGCAGCTGGAACAGCTCGGCATGGCGATGGGGCTTGATTTCCCAGTGGTGCAAACGGCTGCGCGCAGGGATCGACTCGCAATGCAGCAAGTCGGCACCGGGCCAGGCCTGGTTTTCGCCGTAGAGCTGGAACAGTGGCACTCCGGGAAGTCGGGTGGTCATGGCATGTCTGTCCGTTAATCGAACGAAATTTGCAAAAGTGCAGTTAATGCACGGGATTTCACACTTTTTGCCAGGCAGTGGCCAGTAAAAATGCAGGTGCAAACCCAAATCTGCAGATGCCAAGGCATGCGTTGCCAGTACCGGCATCGATACGACGAGACAACAACAATGAAGACTCAGGTTGCAATCATCGGGGCTGGTCCGTCCGGCCTGCTGCTTGGCCAGTTGCTGCACAGAGCTGGCATCGACACCGTGATCCTCGAACGTCAGACCCCAGACTACGTGCTCGGCCGCATCCGTGCCGGCGTGCTGGAGCAAGGCACGGTCGACCTGTTGCGCGAGGCGGGTGTCGCCGAACGCATGGATCGTGAAGGACTGGTGCATGAGGGCGTCGAGCTGCTAGTCGGCGGTCGTCGCCAACGCCTTGACCTGAAGGCCCTCACCGGCGGCAAAACAGTCATGGTGTACGGCCAGACCGAGGTCACCCGTGACCTCATGCAGGCCCGCCAGGCCAGCGGTGCGCCGATCGTCTATTCGGCCAGTCAGGTGCAGTTGCACGGGCTGGACTCTTCACAGCCCTTTGTCACTTTCGAGCAGGACGGCCGACGCCTGCGCGTGGACTGCGATTACATTGCCGGATGCGATGGTTTCCACGGTGTGTCGCGCCAGAGCATCCCTGCGGGGGTGCTCAAGCAATACGAGCGTGTCTATCCGTTCGGCTGGCTGGGCCTCTTGGCCGATACGCCGCCGGTCAACCACGAGCTGATCTACGCCCACCATGAGCGCGGTTTCGTGCTGTGCAGCCAGCGTTCCCACACCCGCAGCCGCTACTACCTGCAGGTGCCGCTGCAAGAGCGTGTGGAAGATTGGAGCGACGAGCGCTTTTGGGAAGAGCTCAAGGCGCGGCTGCCAGAGGACGTGGCGGCACGACTGGTCACCGGGGCGGCGCTGGAGAAAAGCATCGCACCGCTGCGCAGCCAGGTGGTCGAGCCCATGCAGTTCGGCCGGCTTTTTTTGCTCGGCGATGCCGCGCACATCGTCCCGCCCACGGGTGCCAAGGGGCTTAACCTGGCGGCGTCGGACGTCAATTACCTCTACCGGATCCTGGTCAAGGTCTACCGCGAAGGGCGTACCGACCTGCTGGCTCAGTACTCGCCCCTGGCCCTGCGCCGGGTGTGGAAGGGTGAGCGCTTCAGCTGGTTCATGACCCAGTTGCTGCATGACTTCGGCGAGCATCAGGATGACTGGGACCGCAAGATGCAGGAAGCTGACCGGGAGTATTACCTCAGCTCGCCGGCCGGGTTGGTGAACATTGCCGAGAACTATGTGGGGTTGCCGTTCGAGGCGGTGGAGTAGGGCGGACGGCTCCATTCGCCCTCATTTCTCCAGTAACGCCACGATCTCCCGATATCCTCGCTGCTGCGCGTGCTCCAGTGCCGTCACGCCGTCCTTGTCGGCGATCGCCGGGTCCGCCCCGGCCGCCAGCAGCCGGCGGACGATGTCCACGTGACGCGGGCCGCCATCGCCAAGGATCACCGCCTCCAGCAAGGCGGTCCAGTGCAGGCGGTTGAGATGGTTCACGTCGACACCTGCGTCGATCAGCATCTGTACGGTCTGCACATGGCCGCGTTCGGCGGCGGGAATCAGCGCGGTGCCACCGTAGCGGTTGGTGCTCTTGAGGTCGGCACCGTGATCCAGGGTCAATCGCAGGATCTCGTTCAGACCACGGGCCCCGGCATATAAATAAGGACTGTCCTGGATGTCGTCCTTGGCATTGACGTCGGCGCCAGCTTCTATCAGCACCTTGGCTGTCGTGACCTCATTGGCGTGGGTGGCCACCAGCAGCGCGGTGCGGCGCCGAGCGTCCCGCGCATCGACGTTGGCGCCTTCATCGAGCAGACGGCGTACGGCAGAAGCATCGCCACGCTGGGCGGCATCGAGCAGTTGGGTATCCATGGCAAGGGTCTCGGCGTGGGCGACAACGCTGATGAGCAAGGCGAAGAGGGCGGCGAACGGCAAGCGCATGGGAGAGGCTCCTGAATGACCGGTCTTCATCCTAGGAAATACCCTTGAGTGCTTGAAGTTAATTCTGCGCATGAACATCAGTGCATTTCTGGATATACCCCTGTTTTCGGGCTTTTGCGCAGGTTCGGCTAAAATCGCTGGTTTTGGCGCCCTGCGCCTGCCCTCGAATTACAGGATGTCCTTCTTGAAAAGGCCTTTACCCGTTGTAGTGCGTGTCACGGCTCTGTGTTGCCTGGCGACCTTGACCAGTTGTGGCTGGGGTGGACGAACGGCAGAAACGCCCTCGGTCTTGCCGTTGCCACCCGAGCTCGACTCCGGCTACCGCGCCGGGCTACAGCCGACTCATGCCAGCCGGCACATGGCTGCCGCCGCCAACCCCTTGGCCAGTGACGCAGGGCGCTCGGTGTTGCGCGCAGGTGGCAGCGCCATCGATGCTGCCATCGCCATGCAGGCGGTGCTCACCTTGGTCGAACCGCAGTCCAGCGGTATCGGTGGAGGGGCGTTCATCCTCTATTGGGACGGGCACCAGGTCCAGGCCTTCGACGGTCGTGAAACCGCGCCCTCGCAGGTTACGCCGAACCTGTTCCTTAAGTCTGACGGCACGCCCATGGCATTTCGTGACGCCCAGATCGGCGGCCGCTCAGTGGCCGTACCCGGCGTGCTGCGCGCCTTGCATTTGGCCCATGAACAGCATGGTCGACTGCCATGGCGCGACCTGTTTGCCCCGGCCATCGCCTTGGCCCGCGACGGTTTCCCGATGTCCAAGCGATTGCACACACTGCTGGCAGCGGACACCTATGTCGCCGGCTCGCCCGGCATGGCCCGCTATTTTCTCGATGCCCAAGGCAAGCCCTTGGCGGTCGGCACGCTTCTGAAGAACCCCGAGCTTGCACAGACGCTGGAACTGATCGCCACGCAGGGGCCTGATGCGTTCTACACCGGCGACATTGCCCAGGCGATGGTCGAGGCTGTGCGCGGCCATGCCAACCCCGGCCTGCTGTCGCTCGAAGACCTGCGCCGCTACCAGGCCAAGGAGCGCACGCCCGTCTGTGGGCCCTACAAGATCTGGCGCATTTGCGGCATGCCACCGCCATCCTCCGGTGGCGTCGCGGTATTGCAGACCCTGGGCATCCTCGAAGCCCTGCAGTCGGCCACACCGTCGCTGGACTTGGCCAGCATGGCACCGACGCAGGCGGCGTCGGTGGCGGGTCTGGAACCCGCGCCCATGGCGGTTCACCTGATTGCCGAGGCCGAGCGCCTGGCCTACGCCGACCGTGCTCAGTATCTGGCTGATAGCGACTATGTGGCGGTGAATCTCCAAGGGCTGACCAACAAGGCGTACCTGGCGAGTCGTGCCCGGCTGATCGGCCCGAGCAGCATGAAGCACGCCGAGGCCGGTACACCGCCGGGTAACAACTTGGCCCTGTCGCCTGACCGGTCTCCCTTGCGCATTGCCACCTCCCATGTCTCGGCCGTCGACGATCTGGGCGGTGCGGTTGCCATGACCACGTCCGTGGAGGCCGCTTTTGGCTCGCACCTGTTCGTCAAAGGATTTCTGCTGAACAACCATCTGACCGACTTCTCGTTCGTACCCAGCGCAGACGGCAAGCCCGTCGCCAATGCGGTCGCTCCCGGCAAGCGACCGCTGTCCTCGATGTCGCCGACACTGGTATTCACACGTGAGTCCGGCGAACTGCTGGCCAGTCTGGGCTCACCCGGTGGCTCGCAGATCATCGGTTACGTGAACAAGGCATTGATCGGCCTGTTGGATTGGAAGCTCGATCCCCAAGCGGCCATCAACCTGCCCAACTTCGGCAGTCGCAACCTCGGCACCGAGGTGGAAGCGGGGTTGGCAAGCCCAGCCCTGATACAGGCGCTTCAAGCCCGCGGCCATGAGGTGACACCGATGACGATGACCAGCGGGACGCAGATCATCCAGCGCACCGCTGACGGCTGGTCGGCGGGTGCCGATCCTCGGCGCGAAGGGACGGCGCTGGGCGACTGACGCGCTGGCGCGTGCGGTTGCCGGCGGTGTATGGGCGTGCTAGAAGTCGGGTCTGTCATTCAGAAGTTGAATACACCGATGTCTATCAGCGTTAAACCGAATAGGGCCCTGTTCGACCTCGACCTGCTGCGCGCCATTGTCGTGGTGGCCGACTGCGGCAGTTTCACCACGGCGGCGACGCGCTTGCACTCCACCCAGTCGACCATCAGCCAGAAAGTACGCCGGCTGGAGGACATGGTGGGGCACCGCCTGCTGGTGCGAGGCAACCGCGACGTGCTGCCCACGGACGCAGGGCAGACACTGCTGGGTTATGCCCGGCACATGCTGGCGCTGAACGACCAGATGCTCGAAGCCCTGGCGGGGGCGATGGTTGGCGTGACGGTGCGCTTGGGAGTACCTGAGGATTTCGTCGGTGGGCGCACCACCAATGCCTTGTCGGCATTCAGTCGACGCCATCCTCAGGTCAAGTTGGAGGTTACCAGCGGGTTGTGCCGGGACCTGAGCCAAGCCTATGACAACGGCGAATTGGATCTGGTGTTGCTCAAGCAGCGGCGTAATGCGAGGGAAGGGGTGGCGTGCTGGCCTGAGCGATTGCAGTGGATCGACAGTGCCCGGACACCGGCCTTCGAACTCGACCCGATCCCACTGGTGACTTTTCCGCCGCGGGGGTTGTATCGCGATGACATGATTACCGCGATCGAGGGGATGGGGCGGCGTTGGCGTATCAGCTTTACCAGCTCCAGCTTGAGCGGGATACAGGCGGCGGTGGCCGATGGCATGGGGATCAGTCTGTTGCCGCCGCGGGCGGCGACGGCGGAGCACCGGGTGTTGGGAGTGGAGCAGGGGCTGCCGGAGGTCGATAGCTACGAGATCGTGGTGGTGCATCGGCCGACGGCGGATGGAATGGTTCGGGCGTTGGCCGAGGTGCTCATGGAGTTGCTTGCGGCGCACGAGATTTGATTTGGCGTTGGTTGTTGTTGGTTGTTGGTTTTGAGGTTTGTGGGCTTATCCGTTTGATTTGGCGACGGTTAGTCACCTTTCCGCCTTTACGGCGGGTCACTTTTGGTCTTGGCCAAAAGTAACCAAAAGCCGCGCGCCCCTGCATCCGGCCCGGCGCTTCGCACCGGGTTCCCTCGCTGCGGTGTCTTACGGGGCCTCGCGGCCTCCGGCTGGCTGCGCCAGCCTCCATCTCGCGACTTCGGCTACCGCCGAAGGGCGCTACGCGCCTGCCCCTACAGACACCTCCGCTCGGCCTGCTGATGGGGCGCAAGTTACGGGCGGCGTCTGGGCTGGCGTTGTTTCGTTCAGTGGTTTTTGTGGTGAGCTTTTGGGCCATTCGCGGGTAAACCGGAGCACCGAACCGCCGCTCACACAGGCTCACCGCAGCTCTTGAGAACGGCGCTGTGCCTGTAGGGTCGGCGGTTCGGTGCTCCGATTAACCCGCGAATAGGCCTGAACAAACACCCAAACAATTAACTTGTTTGCCGTTGCCGTTGCCGTTGCCGTTGCCGTTGCTTTTGCTTTTGCTACGCGATAGTCCAGACGCCACCAATCGCGACCTCAGGAGGCCGAGTGGAGGTGTCTGTAGGGGCAGGCGCGCAGCGCCCTTCGGCGGTAGCCGAAGTCGCGAGATGGAGGCTGGCGTAGCAAGCCGGAGGCCGCGAAGCCCCGAAAGGCACCGGAGCGCAGGGAACCCCGGAGCGCAGCGCAGGGGCCGGATGTGGGAGCCAACGGTTTTTGCCTACTTTTGCCCAAGAGCAAAAGTAGGTCGCCGTAAAGGCGAAAAGCGCCGGTAGCGCCCCCACCAAACCCGGATATTCACCCAGCCTGAAAGCCCAAGCCCAAGCCCAAGCCCAAGCCCTCACTCATGACAACACTGCCCAGCCCGCGCCCCCACCTCATACCGATCATGATGCCGCACCCAATCCATCGTCCCCCCCTCATTCCTCCCCAACGGCGCAATGTCGAGAAAGTTGTAAGCCCCCACCAGAATGTCCAGCCCCCGCGCATACGTAGAATAGGTGTGATAGACCGCCCCATTCCCGTCCCGGTAGAACGCACTGAGCCCTGGCAGCTCCTGCTCGCTCCCCGCATAGGCCTCGTAGTTGTACTGCCCAGACCCATCCGTGGCGACACTCACCCCAAAGTCCTCGTTGAAACTGCCACCGTGTGACGAGAACCAAGGAAACCGCCACCCCATCCGCCGCCGGAAGTCCTGGAACTGCCCATAGGGCGCCCGCGACACCGCGACCAGCGAAACGTCATGGTGCGCCAGGTGCAGGTTGGCACCGTCGAAATGATCGGCCAGGAACGAACACCCCGGGCAGCCCTCGCTCCAACCGTCGGCGAACATGAAGTGATAGACCAGCAGTTGGCTGCGCCCGGCAAACAGGTCCGTCAGCCCCAGCTCGCCATCGGGCCCGTGGAAGCGGTAAGGCTGTTCGACTTTGACCCACGGCAAGGCCCGCCTGGCCGCTGCCACTTCGTCACGCTGATGAGTAAGGGCTTTTTCATGCAGCCAGAGCTGGCGCCGGGCGGCGAGCCACTCGCTTCGGGTCACCACTGGGTGCTTGATGTCTGGATTGTTCATGACGCTGGCTCCACGTGAGGGATTCAGCGAATGGTCGAATGGCGGCTGTTGGATTCGACAAAGGCTTGCCCCCTCACGACGAATGGTGCAGTAGCCCGGATGAATTCGAGTGATATCATCAGGCCACTAATCACAAGGAGCTGTGCATGCGCTGGCGTTGTCTGTCGTTATTTCTGTTGACTCTTCTGCTCGGCATCACGTCGGCCCAGGCGGCTAACACCCCGTGCTCGGGTCGCAAGGGTGGGATTGCAGGGTGTGACGGCGAGATCTTCCTGTGCAACGACGGTTCGATCAGCGCTTCGAAGAAAAACTGCAGCGCGTTATACGGGAGCCGTACCGCGCGCCCGGCAGTGCAGTCATTGCGCGCCAGCGACGAAGGCTGCGGATGCGGCAGTGGCAACTACTGCACGGGCCCGCGAGGCGGGGTGTATTGCCTGACACCCTCGGGCAACAAAAGCTACCGTCGACGCTAGCCGGCCATCTCGTCTATCAACGCCCACAACCGCGTGTCGTTGAAATCTTCGACCACCAATCGCGCCCCGGCAGCGAGCAATCGCTCGGCAGTCTGGGTAGTGGCGATGCCCACTGTGAAGATGCCTGCATCGCTGGCAGCCTTTACGCCGGGCAGAGAGTCCTCGAAGGCCAGGGCCTGGCTGGCCGTGGCTGCAAGGCGCTGCAGGCCAGTCAGGTAGGGCAGCGGGTCGGGCTTGGGGCGGGCCAGTTCCTCGGCCACCAGTACATGTCCGAAACATCCCTCCAGGCCCATGGCTGTCAGCATGTGCTCGGCATTGAGGCGGGGCGCATTGGTCACCACGCACATACCGATTTCATGCTGCCGGGCGTAGGTCATCAGGCGTGCCAGTCCGGGCATGGGCGTCAGCCGAGGCGACAGTTCGCGGAATAACGCCTCCTTGCGCTCGGCCAGGGCCAGGCATTGGGCCGGGCTGCAGAGAGGAAAAAGCTCGGCGAACAGCTCTCCGTTGGCCCGCCCGCTGACCTGGGCCTCGAACTGCGCTTGGCTCAGCTCGCGGCCGTCATGCTCGCGCAGCAACTGGCGGAAGGCCTGCAAATGCAGGGTATCGGTATCGGTGAGGGTTCCATCGAGGTCGAACAGCAGGGCGGTCAGCATCGGGTATCCAAAAGGGGAAAACGTCAATCCCGGCCATGATAGCCAAACCGGACGACGAAGGGGGCTGTTCACTGTACGCCGAAAAGAGTACAAATGTACTCCATGGATAACATGACCCCCAAACGCCGCGCCATTCTCGAATTCATCCGCGAGCGCATCGCCGATCACGGCCAGCCCCCCAGCCTGGCCGACATCGCCCAGCGCTTCGGTTTTGCCTCGCGCAGCGTGGCGCGCAAGCACATCACCGCCTTGAGCCAGGCCGGCTTCATCGACGTGACACCCAACCAGGCCCGCGGCATCCGGCTGGCCGAGCCGCTGCGTCGGCCCGAGATCCTCGAAATCCCGGTGCTTGGCCAAGTGGCGGCGGGCGCGCCGATCGGTCCCGACCTGGACATCCACGAGCAGCTGTTGCTCGACCCCAGCCTGTTCCGTCGTACGCCCGACTACCTGCTCAAGGTGCGCGGCGACTCGATGGTCGACGACGGCATTTTCGATGGCGATCTGGTCGGCATCCGCCAGCAGGGCGAGGCCCGCGACGGGCAGATCGTGGTCGCCCGCCTGGATGGCGAGGTGACCATCAAGCGCCTTCAGCGCATCCCCGGAGGCTATCGCCTGCTGCCACGCAACCCTGCCTATGCGCCAATCGATGTGGCGTCGGGTCGGGATTTCGTCATCGAAGGCGTGTTCTGTGGCCTGCTGAGGCGTGACTGATGGGCGCGGTAGTCGACCTCGATCGCCTGCTTGACCAGCGTCGGATCTGGCGCGGGCGCCAGGTCCAGGCACGGCCTCAGGGCCTGCAGCCTACCGGCCATGCCTCGCTCGACGATCGGCTGCCCGAAGGCGGCTGGCCGGCTGCTGCACTCACGGAACTGCTGCTGGCCAGTCCTGGCTGCGGTGAGCTGCAATTGCTCTGGCCAAGCCTGGCGCGCCTGACCGGTGAAGGCGGCCGGGTGGTGCTGGTGGCACCACCGTTCATTCCCTATGCGCCGGCCTGGCAGGCGGCTGGTGTCGACCTGCGCTGGTTGGCCCAGGTCGAGGCCCCTGCGGCCGAAGCCTTGTGGGCCGCCGAGCAGTGCCTGCGCTCCGGCAGTTGCGCGGCCGTGCTGTGCTGGCCTGGGCGTGCCGATGACCGAGCCCTGCGGCGCTTGCAGGTGGCTGCCGAGACAGGGCAGGCCCTGGCGTTCGTCTGCCGCGGGCAGCAGGCTTTGCACAATCCTTCGCCAGCAGCCTTGCGTATTGCCATCGACACCCGGCCTGCCCAATGGCGGGTGCTCAAATGCCGTGGCGGCTTGTCGCCGGCAGCGCCCATCGCCTGCCCGGTGCGGAGCTGATGCAGCATGCTGTGGGCGTGTATCGTGTTTCCGCAACTGGCGTTGGACAGCGTCCTGCGTGAGCGTGACGACCCTGGCGCCCCCCTGGTGCTGATCGGCGGGCCGCAGCAGCGGCGGGTGGTGCAATCGGTCAATGCGGCGGCTGCGGCGCTGGGGCTGCGGGCCGGGCAAACCCTCACGACCGCCCGTGCCCTGGCTGATGGCTTCACGTGCGTGGAGGCCGACCCTGCGCGCATCGAGCAGCTCCAGCAGTTGCTCGCCACTTGGGCCTACCGCTTCAGTGGCCAGGTCAGTCGGCACTACCCGCGGGCATTGCTCTTGGAGGTCGGTTCAAGTCTGGGGCTGTTCGGGCCCTGGCCGGCGTTCGAGGCTCGATTGCGTCTGGAGCTGGACGAACTGGGGCTGCGTCACCGTATTGTCCTGGCCACCAACCCGGTGGCCGCGCGCGTGCTCGCCAATGGTCATGACGGCTTGGCAGTGATGACGGTGGAGGATACCCGGGCTGCCCTGGCATGCATGCCTGTCGAGAAGATCGGTCTGCCCCCGGAGGCGGCGACGGCGTTCGCCCGCATGGGGCTGCGCCATCTCGGTGAAGTCCTGGCCCTGCCACGCGATGCGCTGGCCCGGCGCTTTGCCGCCCAGGTGCAGGTGCACCTGGACCAGTTGCTCGGCCTGCGCAGCCTGGGCCTGGCCTACCATCAACCAGCGGAGCGCTTCGAGGTGCGGCTGGAGCTGAACTTCGATGTCGAATCGCACCAGGCGTTGTTGTTCCCCTTGCGCCGTCTGCTGAGCGACCTGGCGGTCTTTCTCGCGGGGCGGGACTGCGGCGTCCAGCGCTTCCACCTGTACCTGGAACATGCCCAAGGGCCGGCGACCGAGCTCAAGGTCGGTCTGCTGGCCGCCGAGCGCGATGCTGCCAGGCTGTTCGAGCTGGCACGCGGGCGCCTGGAGTCGCTGCGCATTCCTGCGCCGGTACGTAACCTTCGTTTACTGGCCGAGGACCTGCCACCTTTCGTGCCCCAGCACCAGGCACTGTTCGACCCTCGGGCCCAACAGGCCCAACCCTGGGAGCAGCTGCGCGAACGCCTGCGGGCGCGCCTGGGCGACGATGCGGTCAAGGCGCTGAGCGCCGAAGCCGATCACCGTCCCGAATGCGCTTGGCAGCCGGTGGAGCAGGGGGCCTTGGGCGTATTGCCGGTCGCGCCAGGCAGCCGCCCTGGCTGGCTGCTACCTGAGCCCCAGCCTCTGAGCGAAGCAGGCTTGCGCCGGTTGGGGCGGGCCGAGCGTATCGAGTCGGGTTGGTGGGACGGCGGCGACGTGCGTCGTGACTACTACCGCATCGAGACCCGTGATGGGTTGCAGGGGTGGGCCTATGACGACCTGAGCAAGCCCGGGCAGTTGTGGCTGCAGGGGTGGTTCGCATGAGTCTGTTGGATTACGCCGAGCTGCATTGCCTGTCGAATTTCAGCTTCCAGCGCGGGGCCTCCAGTGCCGACGAGCTGTTCAAGCGGGCCAAGGCCTTGGGTTACCAGGCCCTGGCGATCACCGACGAATGCACCCTGGCCGGCATCGTCCGCGCCTGGCAGGCAGCCCGGCAGGAGGGTGTACGGCTTATCGTCGGGAGCGAAGTACAGCTTCATGGGGGCGCCAAGCTGGTGCTGCTGGTCGAAAGCCTCGAGGGCTACCAGAACCTCTGCGCACTGATCACTCGGGCGCGACGCCGGTCGGAAAAAGGCACCTACCAATTGCTCCGCGAGGACTTGCAAGCCCATTGCCAGGGTCTGCTGGCGCTGTGGGTTGCCCAGCCCGGGGATGCACCGGCCAATGGGCTATGGCTGAAGTCGCTGTTCGGCGAGCGGCTGTGGCTGGCGGTGCACCTGCATCGAGGGTGCGACGATGCCCGGCGTCTGCAACAACTGCACGTCCTGGCGGGCCAGGTGGGGATTCGCGCGGTGGCGTGCGGCGACGTACATATGCATGTCCGGGGCCGGCGCGCCCTGCAGGACTGCATGACCGCAATCCGCCAGCATTGCACCCTGGCAGAGGCCGGCCGCTACCTGTACCCCAATGGCGAGCGTCACCTGCGCACCTTGACCGAGCTTGGCGAGCTGTATCCGCCCGACCTGCTGGCCGAAACCCAGGTCATTGCCCACCGCTGTCGCTTCGGCCTGGATGAGCTGAAATACCAGTACCCCAGCGAAGTGGTGCCGCAAGGACACACCCCCGCCAGCTGGTTGCGCCATCTGTGCCAGTCGCGCTTGCCCGAACGCTGGCCGCAAGGTGTCAGCCGCAAGGCGCTGGACACCTTGGACAAAGAGTTACGACTGATCACCGAACTGGGTTACGAAAGCTACTTTCTCACCGTCTACGACATCGTCGATTTCGCTCGCAAACAGGGCATCCTCTGCCAAGGGCGGGGCTCTGCCGCCAACTCGGTGGTGTGTTTCGTGCTGGGCATCACCGAACTGGACCCGATGGAGCATCGGCTGCTGTTCGAGCGCTTCCTGTCCCGTGAGCGCAACGAGCCGCCGGACATCGACGTGGACTTCGAGCATGACCGCCGGGAAGAGGTCATCCAGTATGTGTTCCGTCGCTATGGCCGTGACCGGGCGGCGCTCACGGCAGTGGTCAACACCTACCATGCCGCCGGCGCGATACGTGATGTGGCCCGGGCCCTGGGGCTGCCGGCCGACCAGGTCGACGCCCTGGCCAAGTGCTGCGGGCGCTGGAGCGACCGCATCCCCGATGCCCAGCGCCTGGCCGAGGCGGGTTTCGAGGCACAGAGCCCTTCGCTGCAACGCATCCTGGTGCTGGCTGGCCAGCTGATCGGCTTTCCCAGGCACCTGTCGCAGCACCCAGGGGGCTTCGTCATCTGCCAGCAGCCGCTGGACCGCCTGGTGCCGGTGGAGAACGCCGCCATGGCGCAGCGCACGGTGATCCAGTGGGACAAAGACGACCTCGACCTGGTCGGCCTGCTCAAGGTCGATGTGCTGGCCTTGGGCATGCTCAGCGCCTTGCGCCGCTGCTTCGACCTGTTGGCCCGTCACCGAGACCGGCACCTGACCTTGGCGACTATCCCCAAGGAAGACCCCGCCACCTACGCCATGATCAGCCGCGCCGAGACCATGGGTGTGTTCCAGATCGAGTCGCGGGCGCAGATGGCCATGCTGCCGCGCCTCAAACCCAAGAAGTTCTATGACCTGGTGATCGAGGTGGCCATCGTCCGGCCCGGGCCGATCCAGGGTGACATGGTCCACCCCTACCTGCGCCGACGCCTGAAGCAGGAGAAAGTGACCTATCCCTCACCCGAACTGGAAGCTGTGTTCGAGCGTACCCTCGGGGTGCCGTTGTTCCAGGAGCAGGTGATGGAGCTGGCCATGATCGCCGCCGACTACACCCCGGGCGAGGCGGACCAGTTGCGCCGCAGCATGGCTGCCTGGAAACGCCACGGCGGCCTGGAGCCGCACCGTGAACGATTGATCAATGGCATGTTGAAGAACCGCTACGAGCGGGCCTTTGCCGAGCGGATCTTCGAGCAGATCAAGGGCTTTGGCAGTTATGGCTTCCCCGAGTCCCATGCCGCCAGCTTCGCCTTGCTCTGCTATGCCAGCAGTTGGCTCAAGTGCCATGAGCCAGCGATCTTCACCTGCGCGCTGATCAATAGCTGGCCCATGGGCTTCTACAGCCCTGATCAGCTGTTGCAGGAGGCGCGTCGCCAGGGCATCGAGGTGCGACCGGTGGACGTGTGCCACAGCGAATGGGACTGCACCCTGGAACCGCACGGTGAGGGCGCGTTGGCGATTCGCCTGGGGTTGCGGCAGATACGCGGGTTCAGCGCGGCCGATGCCCGACGCCTCGAGCAGGCGAGGGCGCGTCAGCCCTGGCGTGATGTCGAGGACTTGTGCTTGCGCGCCGAGCTCGACAGCCGCGCCCGTGCCCGCTTGGCCGATGCCGGTGCTTTGCGTGCTTTGGCTCGCGACCGTCATCAGGCACGTTGGC
This sequence comes from Pseudomonas guariconensis, assembly GCF_040822035.1. Lineage (NCBI taxonomy): Bacteria > Pseudomonadati > Pseudomonadota > Gammaproteobacteria > Pseudomonadales > Pseudomonadaceae > Pseudomonas > Pseudomonas guariconensis. Next base: position 2,384,280 of record NZ_CP162012.1, read on the forward strand.
AGGTGGCGGCCGTGCAGGCGCAGCTGCCGTTGTTCGCCCAGGTGGAGGCTGCGCCAGAAGTGGCGGTGGAGTTGCCGGTGCCGAGCGTGGCCGAGGACCTGTTTGCCGATTACGCCACCCTGGGCACGACCCTAGGGCCACATCCTCTGGCGTTGTTGCGACGAAATCTTCGGGTATTGGGATGTCGCAGCTCTGCCGAGCTGGCGGATGTCGAGCATGGGGACAGCATCGCCGTGGCCGGCGTGGTGGTAGGGCGACAGCGGCCGCAGACCGCCAGCGGCGTGACGTTCGTTACCCTCGAAGATGAGCACGGCATGGTCAACGTAGTGGTCTGGCGTGACCTGGCTGAGCGCCAACGCAGGGCACTGGTCGGGTCGCAACTGCTCAAGGTGAGCGGACGGCTGGAGCAGGAGAAGGGCGTCCGCCACTTAATTGCCCGGCGCCTTGAGGACATCAGCCCCTTGTTGCAGGGGCTGGATGTGCGCAGCCGGGATTTTCACTAGCCTCGAACCCGATCGCGGAGAGCGCCGGGCCAAGCAGCCCCGAAGAACGCTCAGACCATCGCCAGGTGCTGCTTGCGCGTCGGCGCCGGAAATGCCTTGTCGATCGCCTGCAAGTCCTCGTCGGTCAGGCTCAGTTCGCCCGCCGCCGCGTTGAGCCGCACATGCAGTGGCTCCACCGCCTTGGGGATGGCGATGACGCCTTCGTTGCGCGTCACCCAGGCCAGGCTCACCTGGGCCGGTGTGGCCCCATGCCGCTCGGCGATCTCGGCCAGTACCGGGTGTTGCAGCAAACGCCCGGCCTGGGCCAGCGGGCAGTAGGCCATGGTCGGCAATCGATGTGTCTGGCTCCATGGCAGCAGATCGAACTCGATGCCTCGTTGAGCCGGGTTATACAGCACTTGGTTGGTGGCACAGTCGGGATTGTCCAGCTCGAGCAGGTCCTCCAGGTCGAAGTTGGACACGCCCCAGCGACGGATCTTGCCCTGCTCGCGCAGGCGCTCGAAGGCTTCGACGGTTTCCTCCAGCGGATACTGGCCACGCCAGTGCAACAGGTACAGGTCGATGCAGTCGGTACCCATACGCGTCAGGCTCCGCTCGCAGGCAGCGGGAATGCCGCGGCGGCTGGCATTGTGCGGGTAGACCTTGCTGACCAGGAATACCTGTTCTCGGCGTCCGGCGATGGCTTGGCCGACCACCTGCTCGGCGCCACCTTCGGCGTACATCTCCGCCGTGTCGATCAGTGTCAGGCCCAGTTCGATGCCCTGTTGCAGGGCGGCCACCTCGGCGGCCTTGTGTCGTGGGTCCTCGCCCATGTACCAGGTGCCTTGGCCAATGGCCGGGACGCTGGCGTCTGCCAGATTCACGAAACGCATGTCACCTCCTGTGGATCGGTGTGGGAAAGCACGACGTCGAGCAACGCTTGCGCTGCCGTGGAAAGTTTGTGGTCGGCCAGGGCAATGACGCCGATGCGGCGCTCCACGCGGGGCTCGACCAGGGCCACGCAGCGCGCGCCGAGCTCCTGCATCTGGTTGATGCACAGCGCTGGCACGGCGCTCACGCCCAGGCCGTTGGCGACCATGCGACCTACGGTCGACAGTTGATGGCTCTCGAACGCCGCAGTCAGTTTGCCGTGGCTGGCTGCTACATTCTGCTCCATCAGCAGACGCACCGCCGAAGGACGCTGCAAGGCAATGAAATCCTGGGCCAGCAGATCCTGCCAGGTGACCTGAGGTTGGCTTGCCAGTGGCGAGTCGGCGGGTACCACCGCCACGAAGCGGTCCAGATAAAGGGGATGAAAACGCAAACCGTCGAGGTTTTCCGGCTCGAAACCGATACCCAGCTCGACGCGGCGATGGCGCACCAGCTCCAGCACCTGTTCGTTGATCACGTCATGCACGGTGACGTTGACCTTGGGGTAGCGCTGGCGGAACACCTTCAGCGAGCGCGGCAGCAGGTTGCCGGCAAAGGCGGGCATGGCCGCCACCGAGACCCGCCCCAATTGCAGGGTGAAGCGCTGGCGTAGCATTTCCTCGGTGTCATCCCAATCTGCCAGCAGGCGCCGGGCCAAGGGCAATAGCACTTCACCTTCGGGGGTGAGGCTGACGCTGCGGGTGGTGCGGGTTAACAGCGCACCGCCGAGGTTGTCCTCCAGGGCCTTGATGGTCAGGCTCAAGGCCGGCTGGGAGACATGCAGATGTTCGCCGGCCTGGGCGAAGCTCTGGTACTTGGCCACGGTGATGAAGGCGCGTAACTGCTTGACGTTCATGACGAACCCGATTTTGTTTTGAAAAAGTTATCAATCGATGACGAAAACAAAATTAACAAATCAGTCGACAGCGGTGAAGATGCCTCCACGGTTCCAACAACTACAAAAGGCGACTGAGCATGGCCGGACTGGACAAGCGCGTAGCAACCTATGAAGAGGCCCTCGCAGGCCTGACCGACAACATGACGGTACTGGCCGGCGGCTTCGGCTTGTGCGGCATCCCCGAAAACCTCATCGCTGAAATCAAGCGCCGCGGCGTCAAAGGCCTGACCGTGGTCTCCAACAACTGCGGCGTCGACGGCTTCGGCCTGGGTGTCCTCTTGGAAGACCGTCAGATCCGCAAGATGATCGCATCCTATGTCGGCGAAAACGCCGAGTTCGAACGCCAACTGCTCAGCGGTGAGTTGGAAGTCGAGCTGACCCCTCAAGGCACCCTGGCCGAAAAGATGCGCGCAGGCGGTGCCGGTATCCCGGCCTTCTACACGGCCACCGGCTACGGCACTCCCGTCGCCGAAGGCAAGGAAGTGCGTGAATTCAAGGGGCGCAAGTACATCCTCGAAGAATCCATCACGGGCGATTTCGCCATCGTCAAGGGCTGGAAAGCCGACCACTACGGCAATGTGGTGTACCGCAACACCGCGCAGAACTTCAACCCGCTGGCCGCCACCGCCGGCAAGATCACCGTGGTCGAGGTCGAGGAGATCGTCGAACCGGGCGTGTTGCTGCCCAGCGAGATCCACACCCCCGGCATCTATGTCGACCGGGTCATCGTCGGCACGTTCGAAAAGCGCATCGAGAAGCGCACCGTCAAGGCCTAACGCGCCGTCCACAGAACAACAAAGAGATCCTGACCATGGCACTGACCCGCGAACAGATGGCGCAACGCGTCGCCCGTGAACTGAAGGACGGTTACTACGTCAACCTCGGTATCGGCATCCCCACCCTGGTGGCCAACTACGTGCCCGCCGACATGGACGTGATGCTGCAATCGGAAAACGGCCTGCTCGGCATGGGCGAGTTCCCCACCGAAGGCACGATCGATGCCGACATGATCAATGCCGGCAAGCAGACCGTCACCGCCCGCCGCGGTGCATCGATCTTCGACTCCGCGCAATCCTTCGCCATGATCCGTGGCGGCCACGTCGACCTTACCGTGCTGGGAGCGTTCGAAGTTGACGTGGAGGGTAACATCGCCTCCTGGATGATTCCTGGCAAGCTGGTCAAGGGCATGGGCGGCGCCATGGACTTGGTAGCTGGTGCCGAGAACATCATCGTCACCATGACCCATGCCTCCAAGGATGGTGAATCCAAGCTGCTGCCGCGCTGTAGCCTGCCGCTGACCGGCGCCGGTTGCATCCGCAAGGTGCTCACCGACCTGGCCTACCTGGAAATCGAAGACGGCGCGTTCATCCTGCGCGAGACCGCCCCGGGGGTCAGCGTGGAGGAAATCATCGAGAAGACCGCCGGCAAGCTGATCGTGCCGGATGACGTGAAGGAAATGACCTTCTAAGAAACATCGGCCCTGTGGGAGCGGGTTTGCCCGCGAAAGCGTCAGTCGAGGCGACACCGTCGCCTGAACGGACGTCTTCGCGGGTGAGTCTGTTCCCACAGGGCTTTGTGCTGCTTCAGTGCTTGAAAATCAAAAAAACAAATAAAAGGAAAATCCCGTGGCCGCTGAAATCCAAGACAGCCGCTCCGCCCGTTTTGCCCTGCGTTGCTCCAATTGGGCCGAACGCTGGTTCCCCGATTCCTGGGTATTCGCCGCCCTGGCCGTTGTGTTGGTGTGCCTGGGCGCGATGGTCATGGGCGCCAAGCCTACCGATACCGCCAAGGCGTTCGGCGATGGCTTCTGGAGCCTGATCCCATTCACCATGCAAATGGCTTTCGTGGTCATTGGTGGTTATGTGGTGGCCAGCTCGCCGCCCGCCGCGCGGCTGATCGACCGCCTGGCCAGGTTGCCGAAGAACGGTCGTTCGGCGGTGTGCTGGGTAGCGCTGATCTCGATGCTCGCATCCTTGCTCAACTGGGGGCTGTCGCTGGTATTCGGCGGTTTGCTGGTGCGTGCCCTGGCCCGGCGCCAGGACCTGAAGATGGATTACCGTGCCGCAGGCGCTGCCGCCTATCTGGGCCTGGGTGCGGTCTGGGCGCTAGGGCTTTCGTCGTCGGCTGCACAGTTGCAGGCCAACCCGGCCAGTCTGCCGCCGTCGATCCTCGCCATTACGGGGGTGATTCCATTCACCGAGACCATTTTCCTCTGGCAATCCGGCGTCATGCTGGCGGCCTTGGTGATCGTTTCGCTGGTCATTGCCTATGCCACTGCGCCAGGGCCGAACAGTGCCCGCACCGCCGAGCAATGCGGCGTCGACCCAAGCTTCAGCGCGGCACCGGTGGCCCAACGCACCCGTCCGGGCGAGTGGCTGGAGTACAGCCCAATACTGACCCTGCTGCTGGTTGCCCTGGCTGGCGGTTGGCTGTACCAAGAATTCGCCACCAAACCTGCGATCACCGCTATCTCCGGCCTGAATACTTACAACTTCCTGTTCATCATGCTCGGCGCCTTGCTCCACTGGCGTCCGCGCAGTTTCCTCGATGCTGTGACCCGCGCGGTGCCGACCACCACCGGGGTGTTGATCCAGTTCCCGTTGTACGGCTCGATCGCCGCGATCCTCACTCAGGTCAAGGGCGTGGATGAACAGACCCTGGCGCACCACATCTCTACGTTCTTCGTGCAGATCGCCTCCCACGACACCTATGCCGTGCTCATGGGGGTGTACTCGGCAGTGCTGGGCTTCTTCATCCCGTCCGGCGGCGGCAAATGGATCATCGAGGCGCCCTACGTGATGCTGGTGGCCAACGACCTGCAGTACCACCTGGGCTGGGCGGTGCAGATCTACAACGCCGCCGAGGCCTTGCCCAACCTGATCAACCCGTTCTACATGCTGCCTCTGCTGGGCGTGCTGGGGCTCAAGGCGCGGGACCTGATCGGCTTTTCATTCGTACAATTGCTGGTGCACGTGCCGTTGGTGCTGGTGTTGCTGTGGGCCCTGGGCACGACTTTGCACTATGTGCCACCGGTCATGCCGTAAGGTTTGCAGAGTGTGGGAAGAGGGCGGTGAGAACCGCCCTTTTTTGCCTGATGAGTGCGCCTTGTCAGTGGTCTCAGGAATGTTTACCCGCTGATGGCTGGCTCAGGTCTCGCGCATGTTGTCGACTCATTTCAAGTCGACGAGCAATTACCCATGCCCATTCACAAACTTGTCCCCGGTCAACCCGATGATGCCAACAGCCCACTCGTTGGTCAGATATTGCCGCGCCCTGAACCCGTCGAGCCGCCACCGGAGCCTGATACCACCGCCCCGGATTTCACGGCAGAGCTGACCCGTGCGCTGGGCCTTAAGCAGATCAAGGCCACTGATCGCATGGTGCTGCGTGATCAGCATGGGCGTGTCCTGTGCGTTCATGCAAAGTCCGATGATTGGGGGTGGGTGTATCTGGGTGAGCCGGAACGATATGGCGCTGAACTAGTGCCGTTGGTGGTGCATCTGGACCCGACCAGTCAAAACCTGTCGATGTCCGCGGAAAAGAAGATGGTCGGCTGGTCCTTCTTCGCCGATGGCAACTCGACCGCTGGAGACTATGTATTCGCGGGGTTCAAGGTTTGGACGGACTATCCGCGCCTGCGTTTCAGGATCAAGCGAAGTGGGACCACAATCGTCAACCATCGACAAATGTTTGCTTTCACGCTGAGCTGTGAAATCGGCAGCACGCGTATGGCCGTGCAGGCGCCTGCTGGTAAGTGGGGGTGGGTGAAGCTGGTGCCTGAAAGCGACGTCTCCGACGATGACCAGCTTCGGTTCTCTTTGCACAAATTGTCGATTCCGCTTGTCAGGGTGAGAGAGTTGATCAAAGCGACCTGGCCCAATACGACTTTGACGTATCAGACGTCCGTGGATTCGTACTACGAGGCCATATCCGCTCAACAAGCGCGCGGCATCTGGGTTGAGTCAGGCCTCAAGTATTTCAGGTACAAGCCAGAGGTGTTCGATTGCGATGATTTCGCCTTGGCCTACAAATCCAAGGCCGCCAAAACGGCGTACTTGGAAAACAATCTGTATCCCTACTCGGTGGGCATCGTATTCGGGCAGAATGCCAAAGGTGCCCATGCGGCGAATCTGTTCATCGACCAATGGCTGCGCCTGCAACTGCTCGAGCCGCAAACCGGCGCTGTTCAGCGTGCATCAGAGTGGGCCTATACGCCGTATCACATCATGTTTTGACGTTTTTCCAGGCGCGATGAGGGCGCAGCGATGATCGAGGTGTCGCGGTTCTGGCGGGATCCGGCTTTACCCTTCGTTGAAGCCCGGCGAGTGGGGGATGGCCGCCAGGTGTGCTATGCGCCCCATTCCCACGAGAGCTTTTCGATTGGCGTTATCACCGGCGGGCGCAGCACCTACGTGACGGGCACCGTACGACGGGAGGTAAGTGCAGGCACCACGGTGCTGATGAACCCCGGCGTGGTCCATACTTGCAACCCCATCAAGGACGAGCCTTGGTCCTACCTGATGCTGTTCGTCGACCTGCCGTGGCTACAGGCCCAGGGCTTTGAACTGCCGTTGGCGACGTACAGCACCTCACCGGTGCTGTACGGGCGGCTGCTTGAGGTCTTTGCCACACTGTTCGATGACCAGTGCGCAGACCGTCAAGCCTGCCTGGCCGCGTTTTTCAGGACCTTGCGGGGTGACCTCGACGACGAGCCGACACCGCCGATACAGTTCAATCCCCGGTTGGAAGCTGCTGCTGCGTTCATCCGCGCTCATCGGCTCGACCCTTTGACGATCGAAGATATCTGCGCTGCCGTCGGCCTGTCGCGGGCTTACCTGATCCGCGCCTTTGGTCAGCGTTTCGGCCTGACACCCCATGGCTACCTGCTCGACCAACGCGTGCAGCACGCCCGGGCCCAATTACGCCAGGGGCGGGCGATCGCCGAAGTAGCGGCGGAGGCAGGCTTTGCCGATCAGGCGCATCTGCAACGGGCATTCAAGCAGCACCTGGCGGCGACCCCTGGGCATTATCGCTCGGGCCGCTAGGGTCAGCCCAAGGCCAGGTACAACGCGCTGGCGAGCAACAAAGCTGCCAGTGCCCGGTTGAACATGCGCATATGCCCAGGGTTGCCCAGGTACTGGCGAATCACACTGCCGGCCCAGGCCCAACTGGCAATCGAGACGAAGCAGATCGGCCCATAGATCCAGGCAAACAGCCATAACAAATGCTGCTCACCCCCTGTATAGGCTCCAATGCCTGCCACAGCGGCCAGCCAGGCCTTGGGGTTGAGCCACTGCATGGCCGCGCCATGCCAGGCTGAAGGCGCGTCGTCCTGATGCTCGGTAGTCAACTGGCCATTGTCACAGGCCAGCTTCCAGGCCATGTACAGCAAGAAAAGCACCCCGCCGCCATGCAGCAAGCGGCCCAGCAACGGCCAGCGCAGCAGCAGTTCATGCAGGCCCAGGCCAACCAGCACCAACAACAGGCAAAAGCCCAGGGTCGCTCCGGCGGCATGGCCAAGGCTTGCGCGCAGGCCATGGCGAGCGCCACTGCCTAGGGCAACGATGTTGACCGGGCCGGGTGAAATGGACGCCGCCAGAGCGAAAGCAGCCATGGACAGGGACAGGCTCATGAGAAATTTTCCTTGAGTGGTGGGACGCACCATCGTGGCCGAAGGGGGCAGGCAGGGTATTGAAGAAAAGTTCCCTACAGCTTTTGTAATAGTTTCACCCTGTCAGAAAAAGCCGCGGTGACTGTAGGATCAACATCCCAATTAGCCATCAAGGTCACCATGAGCACCTTCTCGGAGCCCCCCAGTCTCTGGCCATATCGGCCTTCCTTCCCACGTCCCTGTGACGCCTCCCGCATGAGTACTTCGCAATGGAATGGCTAGCCGATCCTACGGCCTGGCTGGGCCTTGCCACGCTTATCGTGCTCGAACTGGTGCTGGGCATCGACAACCTGGTGTTTATCGCCATCCTGGCCGACAAGCTGCCGCCGCATCAGCGCGACCGTGCGCGGGTCATTGGCCTGAGCCTGGCCTTGATCATGCGTCTGGGCCTGTTGGCCAGCATTTCCTGGATGGTCACCTTGACCGCGCCATTGTTCGAGGTGCTGGGCAAGAGTTTTTCGGGTCGTGACTTGATCATGCTGTTCGGTGGTGTGTTCCTGTTGTTCAAGGCCACCATGGAGTTGCATGAGCGTTTGGAAGGGCATGTGGTGCAGACCAACGGCGCTACCCGGCATGCGGCGTTCTGGCCCATCGTGGCGCAGATCGTGGTGTTGGATGCGGTGTTCTCCCTCGACGCGGTGATTACCGCAGTGGGTATGGTCGAACATTTGTCGGTGATGATGATCGCAGTGATCTTCTCCATCGGCATCATGATCGTCGCCAGCAAGCCCCTGACCCGCTTCGTCAATGCCCACCCCACGGTGATCATGCTGTGCCTGGGCTTCTTGATGATGATCGGCTTCAGCCTGACAGCCGAGGGCCTGGGCTTCCACATTCCGAAAGGCTACCTGTACGCGGCCATCGGCTTCTCGTTGCTGATCGAGCTGTTCAACCAGCTGGCGCGTGCGCGTCGCAAGCGCAGCTTGCAACAGCATCGACCGCTGCGCGAGCGAACTGCCCATGCCGTCCTACGGCTGATGGGCGGGCGCCGGGTGGAGGCGGACGAAGTGGGCGATGAGATCGCCGATCTGGTCGAAGGCGGTGGTGAACAGGTGGTCTTCGACCGTCGCGAGCGGGTGATGATCAGTGGCGTGCTGAATCTGGCCGAGCGGCCGATCCGCACCGTGATGACCGTGCGCGTCAAGGTGGATGCCATCGACCTGGCCCTGCCTGCCGATGCCATCGCCCAAGCGCTGGCCCACTCGCCCTATTCACGTCTGCCGCTGATCCGTGATGGGCGGATCGAAGAGCCGTTGGGCTTCGTGCACAAGAAAGAACTGCTCAAGGAATTGCTGTCCGGTGGGCGACCTGACCTGGAGCGCCTGGCACGTGCGCCGCTTAACCTGCTGGAGAGCTTCAGCATCCTCAATGCCTTGGAGCAGATGCGCGCACATTCCACGCATATCGCCTTCGTGGTCAATGAGTTCGGTGACTTCACAGGCTTGCTGACCATGACCGACATCCTTGAGTCGATCGCGGGAGAACTGCCTGACGCCAGTGAAGTGACTGGGCCAGGCATCGTCGAAGAGGGCGGGGCGTTTGTGGTCAGCGGTGCGTTGAACCTGAGCCAAGTACAGGCGCGTACCGGTTTCAGCGCCCGCGCTACCGAGGATTACCAGACCCTCGCGGGTCTGGTCATGAGCTTGCTGGATCGTCTGCCGGTGGTCGGTGATCGTCTGGCCTGCGATGGCTGGACGCTGACGGTGATGGCAGTGGAGGAGCGCAGGGTGCGCCAGGTTCGCCTTACACCGAGCGACGACGCTGGCGTAGCAGGTGCTTGAAGCCTTCAAGCACCAGCACCAGCACTGCGGCCCAGATCGGCAGGTAGGTCAGCCACTGGTCAGGGCCGATGGTCTCGCCCAGCAGCAGGGCTACGCCGACCAACAGCACCGGCTCCACGTAGCTGAGCAGCCCGAACAGACTAAATGGCAGCAAGCGGCTGGCCAGCACGTAGGCGATCAGGGCTGAGGCGCTGATCGCGCCGAGCAACGGGATCAAGCCATAGAGGCCCGGATGTTCGGCCAAGTCGGCCGGCGTGAGCGGGCGCTGCATCACGAAGTACAGCGCCCACGGCAGTAACAGGAACATGTCGCACCACAAACCGCCCAGGTGATCGGTGCGGCAGCGCCGACGCAGGACGAAGTAGATTGGGTAGCCAATGGTCACCACCAGGGTTTCCCAGGCAAAGCTGCCATTCTGGTACAGCTCATGCCCCACGCCCAGGACGGCGCACGCTACCGCAACTTTTTGCAGGCGCGAAAGGCGCTCGCCATAGACCAGTCGACCAGTCAGGACCATGGCCAGCGGCAACAGAAAGTAGCCCATGGAAACCTCCAGGCTGCGCCCATGCAAAGGCGCCCAGAGGAACAGCCATAGCTGCACGCCCATCAGCCAGGACGTGCCGATCATCCCCAGTAGCAATGTCGGCGTTTGTTTGACCCGAGCGAGCAAGCCACCGACCAGTTTCCAGTCCTTGGTGGCCAGCATGAACAGGGTGAGGCAGGGGAGCGTGAGCAGCGTGCGCCAGCCGAAGATCTCCTCGCCATCCAGTGGAGCCATCAGGGAGGTATAGAAATACATCACGGCGAACAGACAGGACGCCATGACGGACGAAACGATGCCTTTTGACACGAATGCCTCTGTTAATGGATATGAGCGTGTGAATCAGTTGGGCATGATCTCAGGCCGTATGCTGTGCGGCAACCGCGAGCTCCCCGGGCGGGCGGCCAGGGCTTGGAGGAAGTCGTCCACAGGCATCGGTCGGCCGAACAGGTAGCCTTGCTGGAAGCCTACCTGGTGCCGGGCCAGGTAATCGCGTTGAACCTCGGTCTCGACTCCTTCGGCCACGATGCCCAGGCCCAGCTTGCCTGAGAGTTCGATGATGGTGTCGAGAATGTGCTGGGACAACGCGTCGCCGCCGATCATGGCCACGAAACTCTGGTCGATCTTCAGGTAGTCGACCTTGAACTGGCGCAGGTAGTTGAGGCTCGACTGGCCCGTGCCGAAGTCGTCCAGAGCGATCATCACTCCCATGTCATGAAGTTTCTCGAACAACTCCAGGGTAATGGGGGTGGCTTCGATCAGCTTGCGCTCGGTCAGCTCCAAGGTCAGCACCACGCGCCCCGGCGGGAAGTGCTGGAGGAAGGTGCGGCAATCATCCAGCAACTCCAAGTCGCGGCAATGATCGGCGGTAATGTTGATGCCTATGTGAAAGCCATCCTCCAGCAGTGCGGCATACGGCGCCAGGGCCTGGGCGGTACGCAGCATCAAAGCGCGGGTCATGGGGACGATCAGGCCGCTGTGCTCGGCATAGGGAATAAAAAGGTCGGGACGCACCAGGCCTTCGCGTGGGTGGTCCCAACGCATCAGGACTTCGACCCCAGCCCAGCGGTAGTCGTCCTTGCGCACCACGGGTTGGAAGTATGGGAGGAATTCATCGGCCTCCAGGGCTCGGCTAAGTTCGGCTCGAGGCGACGAGGCACGCCGGATCTGCCAGTGGCAGACGATGCCGGCGAGGACGCCGAGCAATAGCAACAGACTGAGCAGGGCCGGATAGTGTTCGGAGACGAACTGGACTTTCTTCCCTGTTCCATAGCCGCCATGAACGCTGAACGGGTAGCGGATCGATGCCTGTACCGAGGGTGCGATGGCCGCTGCTGGCGGCGTGCCTTTGTGTACCACACCGTCCTTGCCCATCCAGTGGTCGCCGACCTGAAGCTGCAGTTCTTCTCCAGAACTGACCCACTGCAGTGCGCTGGTCAGGTGGTCGCCATCGACGGTGGCGATCGCACCGCTGCCAGCGTTGCTGGCGCGATAGGCCAGCAAGGGGTGGTTGGGCGTAACCGAGTTGCCGCTCATCAGCCAGAGGCGACCGTCGGTATAGTCTTGCGCATCTACCGGCTCGTCGAAGTTGCCGAACAGCGAGGAACAATAGAGGGTGTTGTTGTGGAACAGGTTGGTGGAGCGCACAAAGGCGTTCCGGGTGACTTGGCTGCGCAGAGCCAGGTCGATTTCGTCGCAGGGGCGGCCGACCAGCGGCAATAGCTCTTTGGCGGCGTTGGAAATGTTGTCGAGGATATGTTCGACCTGTTCTACCACTTGTCGGGTCGTGGCCTGGCTGGTGTTTTGCAACTCGCGTTGGGCCTGCCAATGCATGATTGCCAGGCCACACAGCAGCGGCAGCGCGCCGACGGCCCAGGGAAGCAGGACTCGCCAGCCCCGACGGGCGGAGCGTTTAACCTTGAAAGGCATGCTGATCTAATCTGATGAAAAACAATGGGCAGAGGATAGCCGTTTGTCGGCCGAAGCGGTGAACTAAAGCGCGACAAATGATTTTACGCACTGTAGAATCCGTTTACGAATACAAGAATAAGGTTCTCCGCGTTCCGGAGGATCAAGCCCGCCGAGAATGGGTCCATATGACATATCAAGGGTTCAAACTCATCATTGGTGACTTCCTTGCCCGCAGCGTGCGCGGCATACCCTGCTCGCCACCACGCCTGTCCGACATCCAAAGCACCTGATTTCACTGTTTTTCGCTTATAGATGAGGACACCAACATGGCTGATATCTTCGACAACCCGATGGGTCTGATGGGCTTTGAGTTCATCGAATTCGCTTCCCCCACCCCAGGCGTTCTGGAGCCGGTCTTCCAGATGCTGGGTTTCACCAAGGTGGCTACCCACCGTTCCAAAGATGTGCACCTGTATCGTCAGGGCGGCATCAACCTGATCCTGAACAACGAACCCAAGAGCATCGCCTCGTACTTTGCCGCCGAGCACGGCCCATCGGTCTGCGGCATGGCATTTCGTGTTCGCAATGCCCACGAAGCCTACGCCCGCGCCCTGGAGCTGGGTGCGCAGCCGGTCGAAATCGAAACCGGTCCGATGGAGCTGCGTCTGCCAGCGATCAAAGGTATTGGCGGAGCGCCGTTGTACCTGATCGACCGCTTCGAAGAAGGCAGCTCGATCTACGACATCGACTTCAAGTTCATCGAGGGCGTTGACCGCAATCCGAAAGGTGCGGGCCTCAAACTCATCGACCACCTGACCCATAATGTCTATCGCGGCCGTATGGCCTACTGGGCCGGTTTCTACGAGAAACTGTTCAACTTCCGCGAGATCCGCTACTTCGACATCAAAGGTGAATACACCGGCCTGACCTCGCGTGCCATGACGGCGCCCGATGGCATGATCCGTATTCCGCTGAACGAAGAATCGTCCAAGGGCTCGGGGCAGATCGAAGAGTTCCTGATGCAGTACAACGGTGAGGGCATCCAACACGTGGCCTTCTTCACCGATGACCTGATCAAGACCTGGGATGCCCTCAAAGGTTATGGCATGCGCTTCATGACCGCGCCTCCACAGACCTACTACGAAATGCTCGAAGAGCGCCTGCCAGGTCATGGCGAGCCAGTCGACGAGCTGCAGGCCCGTGGCATCCTGCTCGACGGCTCTTCCGAGGCGGGCGACAAGCGTCTGTTGCTGCAGATCTTCTCCGAGACCCTGCTCGGCCCAGTCTTCTTCGAGTTCATCCAGCGCAAGGGTGACGACGGCTTCGGTGAAGGCAACTTCAAGGCGCTGTTCGAGTCCATCGAGCGTGACCAGGTTCGCCGCGGCGTCCTGAACGTCGAATAAGGCCCAGGGCACGCTGGGTCATCCCCGGGATGACGCAGCGTGCCTGCCACTGGCACGATTCCTGAAAATTCCCCAATACATCATTGCCCCCGTCAGCAACCCTATCAGGGCGAGTGAGGGGAGTATCTGCAACATCGATTGACGAATCTCCTGGCTGGTATGGCCTTGGGGATAACCTCCCTTGACCGTGTACCCATGCTTGCTCGACATCGCACTGCGAAAGAACTCCGCTTGCGAAGGGCGTTGGGCTTCTCGGCTATCGCCTGCGCTCCACAGGTATGTCTCCCCAAATTCCAACAGCAGCACCAGGCCATCCTGGAACCCGCGTAGTTCGTTGCGCAGCTCCAGGCCGTAGGCGGTGGCAATCACACCTGGGTTGGCATAGGTCAGACGCAGTTCGACGACCACGTCATTGGGTGTGACCGGCGAGTTGAAGTTGAGCTGCACATGGGCGCTGGGAGTGGAAAAGGCAGGGCTGTAGGACGAAGTGGTTTCGATCGTGCTGCAGTAGGCCTGGCCATCCTGGGTCAGCACCAGCGAGCGAATGCGCGGATCGCCAGCCACCAGCCGTTCGAGCTTCCCCAGAACCTTCGCACAGGGCTGTCCAGCCAGCGGCAGTGCAGTGGAGGCGGCTGTTTGCAAATGGTCCAATACTCGGTCGACGGTGAAGATGGCCTCCTGAACGGACACCAAGGCGTTTTCTTCGAGTTTTCTTTCCAGCTGGTACACCATCACTAGCAGGCCTGACACCATCGGGACCAGTCCGATCGTCAGGACCAGCAGTATCTCGAGCAGGCTGCGGCCTGCGTGAGTGAACCTCGACATCGAAATGTAACCCTCCGACCAGACTGTCCTGAATGGACAGAAGCCGGAAAGATTAACGGGGCAGGTAGCCGGTGGACTGTAGCTGCGATCCGTTTGCGCAGCGGTACATGGCAAAAGACGTTGTCGGAGTCATGCCGGCTTTTTCAGTCGCTCCAGCACCTGTTGCGCTACCTGCCGGCTCGAGGCCGGATTCTGCCCGGTGATCAGCCGGTCGTCGCTGACGACGAAGGCAGCCCAAGGGTCCTCGTGCTTGCTGTATTTGCCGCCACGGGCGACCAGTTCGTTTTCCGTCAGGAACGGAACGACCTTGTCCAACTCGGCGAGTTTCTCCTCGGTGTTGGAGAACCCGGTGACCTGTCGCCCCCTGACCAACAAGCTGTTGTCACTGAGCTTGATGTTGAGCAAGCCGACCACGCCATGGCACACCGCAGCCACCACCCCTCCGGCCTCGTAGATGCGTCGGGCCAGTTCCTGCAGCGGCGCGTTGTCGGGAAGGTCCCAGACCACGCCATGGCCGCCGGCGTAGTAGATCGCGCAATAACTGTCGGCCTTGACTTGGCCGGGAGAAAGGGTGCTGCCCAGGCGATTCATGAAGGCTTTATCGTCATACCACTGCCAATCGAGCTCGGGCGCCATTTGCAGGCTGTGGGGATCGATCGGTACATAGCCCCCGGCGGGGCTGACGTAGTCGACGGCATAGCCGGCCTTCTGGACCTCGTCGACAAAGTGCACCGCTTCGCCCAGCCACAGACCGGTGGCGCGCCGCAGCGTTGGATATTTCGCCGTATTGGTCAGCACAACCAGGATTTTCTTGCTCATGACCACACTCCCAGCGCCAGCAAAGGGCCCGGATCTGCCCGGGGCAGAAGAAAACCTAATGAGCATAGACGCCCATGGCGGGAAAGCCACGGCCCGGCGCGTGTGCTAGCCTGCTCGGCAGACCGTCGAGCATGGCGGCATGACAGGAGGCAGTATGGACACATTCATGCAGGCGGCCATCGATGAGGCGCGCCAAGGACTTGCCGAAGGGGGCATCCCCATTGGCTCGGTGCTGGTTCATGAGGGGCGGATCATCGGGCGTGGGCATAACCGCCGGGTGCAATGCGGCAGTGCCATCCTGCACGGCGAGATGGATGCCCTGGAACGGGCCGGTCGCCAAAACGCGCAGGTCTACCGCGAGGCTACGCTGTACACGACGCTGTCGCCTTGCCCGATGTGCAGTGGCGCCATCTTGCTCTATGGCATCGGCCATGTGGTGGTGGGAGAGAACCGCACGTTCATGGGTGAAGAGCAATTGCTGCAAAGCCGGGGAGTACGCGTAGAAGTGCTGCAGGATGCCTCGTGCGAGCAGATGATGCGCGACTTCATCGAAAACCATCCAGCGCTGTGGAATGAAGACATCGGTCGTTGATCAGACCTCGCCGAGCATCTGCATGACCCGGGCCTGCAACTGGCTCAGTTCGAACGGTTTGCAGATCAGCTGCATGCCGGGGTCGAGAAAGTCGTCGCGAGCCATGGCGGTCTCGGCATAGCCGGTGATGAACAGCACCTGCAGGCCAGGCCGCCGTTTACGGGCGATCTGCGCGAGCTGACGACCGTTCATTCCTGGTAGCCCTACATCACTGATCAGCAAAGCAAACTGCCTTGGCGAGTTCAGCAGTTGCAGGGCTTCATCGGCATTGCAGGCGGCCTGACAGGGGAAACCCTCTTCGCGCAGCGCCTGGAAAACCAGGTTTCGTACATGAGGATCGTCCTCGACGATCAGCACATCACGATTGCCGTCGACGGCTTTCATGGGGTGAGTATCTGTCTTGGGCTTTGCCTGGCCGCGATAGCGTGGCAGGTAAAGGTCGACCTGGGTACCGTGTCCAATCTGGCTGTGCAGCACCACATGGCCGTGAGACTGTTTGCTGAAACCGTAGACCATCGACAGGCCCAGGCCGATACCCTGACCGATCGGTTTGGTGCTGAAGAACGGCTCGAAGGCACGTTCAAGGGTGCCTTGCGACATGCCATGGCCGGTGTCACGGATGCTCAGGCGCAGATAGTCGCCATCGGACAGTCCACCGCCGCTGAAACAGGCATCGTCGATATGCTGATTGCTGGCTTCGATGTCGAGCTGACCACCGCTTGGCATGGCTTCGCAGGCGTTTAGTACCAGGTTGTCCAGTACTTCACGCAATTGCATCTCGTCTGCCTCGACCAACCAAAGATTCGTTGGCAGGATCAGCTGCAACGTCACGGATACGTTGAGCTTGGCTTGCAGGGATTCTCGCTGGAGCAGGCTGCGCAGATCGATGATTTTTCGTTGCAAGGACTGCCGAGAAGAGAACGCCAGCAACTGATGGGTGAGGCGAGCGGCGCGTGCCACGGCTTCGCGTCCCATGCGCAGTACGCCTCCCAACTGCTCCGTACGTCCTTGGAGCAAGCGCTTTTCGATCAGTTCGAAGCTGCCGCCGATGCTGGTGAGCAAGTTGTTGAAGTCATGAGCGATGCCGCCAGCCAGCTGGCCTACGGCGTCCATCTTCCGGGTCTGGCGCCATGCCCGATCCTCCTCCTTAGGCCGTTGCCGTTGGTCATCGAGGCGCTGTTGCAGTTCGCACAGGCGGTCACGGGCAAGGTACTGCCGGCGCCGTGCATGCAGGGCCACCTGGCTCATCTGAAGGAGCTGGGTATCGTCGACAGGCGATGGCAATTGCAGCAGATGGCCCAGTCGTGAGGTGGGAGGGTCGGTACCTGAAGGGGGGGTATCGAGCAGCAGCAGAACAGGCAGGTCCGACCACACCGGTTGTTGGTCGATGAACACTTGCAGTGGCGATTGCGGGTCTGTCGGCAGCGTGCTGTTGGCGGCAATCAGTAGGCCTACACCTTCGGCCAGCCATTCGCCCAGGCGCGTGACATTGTCGGTGCACAGGCACACGAAGCCTGCACCTGTCAGCAGGCGAGACATCTGCGCAGCGATCTGCGCGGGCCCCAGGATGAGAGCCCGTTCGTCTATGAGCACCGCAGCGGCCAAGGGATTCTCCTGACTCTGGTCACCGATACCCACTGGACCACGAACAGAGAGCAGGGGTTCCGCCGCAGATGAGCGGCGTCCTACAAGCCTTGCTGGAGCAACGGATCGTCCGGATTCTGCCGCTCGAGTTCGGCCAGCAGCACCTGTACGTTCTGCAGTTGCCCGGTTTCCTTCCAGTACTGAATCAACAGCACCCGCGCACGCCGATTCGCAGGTTCCCGGCTCAGCACGGTCTCCAGCTGTTTCTGCGCAGCCTCGACCTGCTCCAAGTCATGCAGAGTGACGGCCAGGCTGTAGCGGTAGTCGAGGTTGTCCGGCTCCAGCTCGACGGCGCGTGAGAAGGCGAGCAGGGCGTACTCTTCTTGATCGTGGCGGGTCAGCCAAAGGCCCAGCTGATGCTGCAGGAAGGCTGAGTCCGGGCGCAGGGCCAAGGCTTTGGCGAGCACTTGACGAGAGGCGTCGTGCTGGCCCTGGCGTTCGAGCAGTCGGACCTGCGTGGCCAGTGCGTCGAGGTTCTCAGGGGCGATCTTGAGGCTGCGTTGCAGGGCGGCGGCGGCCTGGTCGTAGGCATCTTCATGCAGATACAGACGCGCCAGGTGCACTTGCGCGGCGGCGTCGTCGGGCTGGGCCTCCAGTGCCTGCTGGTACTGCTCCAAGGTGTCCTGCAAGGGGCCGAAGTACAAACCGATTGCATCGGGATCGAGGCCCAGCAAGGCATCCACCGCAGCAAAACGCACGCCTTGGTCCTCGTCCTCCAGCAACGGGCCCAGAACCAGACTACGTTGAGCTGCGGGTAACAGCCGGCGAATGCTGGTAATGGCGGCGCGACGAACCATCGGGTCGTCGTGCTCCAGGTCCTGGCGAGCGAGTTTCAGTGCCTGGGGGGAGGGGTAGTTGGGCAGCTCGGCGTGCAGGGCTGCCCGGCGGATCGGCGCCAGGTCGTTGCGCTGCAGTTGCTGGTAGAGCACCCGCGCTGCACCCGGCTCGCCATCATGAGCTTGGCGCAAGGCCTTGGCATAGCTGTGGGCAGGGATGGCAGGGGCAGTGGGTTGCGGGTCACGCCTCAGGTAGCCGATGACACCCGATACCAGGACCAGCAAGAGCAGGGCAATCAGGTAACGACGGCGGTTGGGCATCGGGCGGTCCGTGGCGGCGGGAATGGCAGAGCTTGGGACAGCCGGACACTAATTGCAACGCCCGTGCGGCAGCTGGCCAGGCCAGATCGTATGGAAAGGTCTGTTAAGATTCGCGCGTTTCCAACTGTGGCCAAGGAGCCGTTTCATGATCATCAGCACCACCAGCCAGCTCGAAGGCCGCCCCGTCGCCGAATACCTGGGTGTGGTCAGCGCCGAATCGGTGCAAGGCATCAACTTCGTGCGCGATTTCTTTGCTCGCTTTCGTGATTTCTTCGGCGGCCGTTCCCAGACTCTGGAAAGCGCCCTGCGCGAGGCGCGTGAGCAGGCCACCGAGGAGCTGAAGGCGCGGGCACGTCAATTGCAAGCCGATGCAGTGCTGGGTGTGGATTTCGAAATCAGCATGCCATCAGTCCAAGGCGGCATGGTCGTGGTATTCGCAACCGGTACGGCAGTCCGCCTGAAGTAGGGCACTTTGCCACTGGTCGGGTGATGCCGGATTGTCCGGAAGGTCTGCAAATGACCGACTAGTCTCCATTTCAACGGGCCGCCGCTTCTGAGCAAGCAGAGTGCTTGCTGGCGCAGCCATCATTGGAGGGAGCAGGGCATGAGCGAATCCTTTTCCGAAGACATGAACGATGCGTTCCCGATCAACAGCCAAGTGTGGTGTGGCCAGGCGTTCTTGCGCCTGGGGTTCGCCAACATGACCCTGGATGAATCGGAACAACTTAAGCCTGCACATTTGCAGCGCGTCAAAAAGGGCCGTTTCACGCCCCGGTTCCGGACCCGGAAGTAACCCCGCCCAGCGTTCTCGCCTGGCCAGCAATACAGCGGTCAGGCGAGGGCACTTTGGCTCCTGCGCCGACGCTTGCCTGATCGATCGGAGAACTGCATCACGATCGCTGGCAGCTTTTCATCCTGTTTGTTGATCTTGCTCATGGCATCGGTGGGTCGTACTCGCCGGGCGCTCACGGCTGTGCTTTTCTTGCGCCGATTTTCAGCACAAGGAGGTGAAAGCATGCGTGTCAGGGAACAGACTTACTGGGAATGGGCCGATGCCCAGTTGCACAGCCGCTGCCATGACGAAGTCCTGAGTGATGGCACCGTGCTCGATATCCAGGTGCGGTTGTCGCGGTTGGGTGCCACGCAATTGTTTCTCGGGCTATATGCTGGAAACGGCAAAGCCCTGCTGGAGGAGTACTATCCCGCGCGCCCCGGTGAGACCATGACCCGTGCCCTGGTCTGGGGCGTGGAGCGCGCTCGGGCCTTGGCCACCGGCGCCGTGCCGTTGCCCGCGGCCAGGGCCCGGCGACTTCAGGCCTGAGCGCGGCGGTTGCGGCTGGCCTGGACGATACGCTCGGCCGGCACGCGCAGCTGGCGCAACAGGTACTCTGCAAAATCCTTGGCCCAAGGCTGCAAGGCAATGGCTTGTTCCATGCAGCTTAGCCAGACGTTGGCGTGCTCTTCGTCGATTGGCCATTGTGCGTGGAATGAGGGAATGGCGATCGAGCCATAGCGCTCGCTGTACAGGCGTGGTCCACCGAGCCAACCGCTCAGAAAGCATGCCAGTTTGTCCCGTGAGCCTTCAAGGTTGTCAGGGTGCATGCGCCGCACGCTGGATGCTTCAGGGCGCTGGTCCATCAATCGGTAAAAATCATCGACCAGACGGCGCAGGCCGTCGATGCCGCCAGCGGCCAGGTAGGACGCGTCGCCGGTGCCATAGGCAGGGATATTCATCGCAGGCTCCAACAAACAGGAGCGCACAGTGTAACAGGCATGAAAAAGCCCGGCCTTGCAGGGCCGGGCTCAAAGAAGGGTGGTACGACTCAGTTCAATGGGTCTATCACCTTGACTGCCTGCCGCTCACGGGCGGTAGGCCATTCTTGTTGTAGGGTCTGCAGGACGCGGCCGACGAACTCGGTGTCGGCGGCGGCCTTCTTGCCGACATAGCCTTGGCCACGGCGGTAGACCTTGAAGCGGGCGCGCATGCTGGGCATGTGCGATTCGAATTCATCTTCGACCGTGTTGGGTGGCAGACGGTCGAGGCGTACCTCGCCAGTCTGGCTGACCCACAGCAGGTGGTCATCGAGGCTGTCCTTGCGCGCGGCGAACAGCTGGGCCAATTGGTCGATCGTAGGATTGTTGTTCAAATTCATCATAAAGCCCCCATTACCCATCAGTCAGTGATTTTTCACTCGGCGCCACGATGTGTAGCGCACTAACACGGCTGCTACAGCAGCATTGCAACAGGGGCCTTCTCACGCTGCCTTTTGGACAGTTTCCCTCTCCACGGACGGCCTGCGTTACCGCGCAGGCCGTCTGGAACACCCTTGCCACCGCTCCCGATCAGGGAGACGGCCTCATCATGCCCAAGGGTGATGAACGACGTCAACAGGTTTGTAGTGAATATTTTTTGGCACTACATGTTGTCTGACAATCGATCACGCGCAGCGCCTCGAGCGTGTTCTGGGGCTGAAGTGGCTGCTTCGTGTCTCAGCGCTCCAAGGCGGAAAGGATCTGGTAGGCCGCGCGTACCCTGGCTTCATTTGGGTAGTTGCGGTTGGCGAGCAGGACGATCCCCAGCCCCTTGGCCGGGATGAAGGCGTAGTACGCACCGAAACCTCCGGTGGCACCGGTCTTGTTGTACCAAGCGGCTGGTTCGGTGGGCAGGGTCGGTTGCAAACGGACGGTAGGTTGGGGGTTGAGAGCTACCTCAGAGCTATTGCCTTTAAGCAAGGTTTCCAAGGCGACTGGATACCGGTAGCGCTCCCATCCAAGGCCCTGGGTCATCGGGCCGACCTTGAAGTAGCCCGCCTGGGTGAGGGCGATCGCCTTTTGCAGCGATGGCGCCAGCGAGTCGGCGTTCAACTGCAGGCGCACATAGCGTGCGGCATCGTTCACGGTGGTCTTGATTCCATAGGCTTCGTCCGCCAATGGTCCTGGATTGACCCGCACCGGCTGGTTGCTGGCGTTGTAGCCCTGGGCATAACGCTGTTGTGCAGTGCCAGGTACGGCAAGGTAGGTATCGGTCAGGCCTAGTGCAGGCAAGAGTTGTTCGGTCATGATCTTGGCGAACGATTGTTTCTGTGCACGCGCCGCCAGATCACCAAACAGGCCTAGGCTGGGGTTGGAGTAACAGCGCTGAGTGGCCCGTGCAACACGCGGTTTCCAGTGCTGATAGAAGGCCTGCACCTGCGCTTCGGTCTGCACGTTGTCGGGGAATTGCAGCGGTAGGCAATCGGCGCTGTAGGCACCCAGTTCCAGCACACTGGCCTCACCCAGGGACGTGCCTTCAAGGGCCGGATGGTAGCGTTTGGCGGGGGCATCCAGCGCCAGCGTACCCTGGGCGCTGGCAAGCGCAACGAGGGTGGCGGTGTAGGTCTTGCTGAGCGAGCCGACCTCGAACAACGTGTCGCGTTTCACGGGTTGGGCGTTGGCCTTGTTGGCCACGCCGTACGTGAAGTAGTGCTCCTTGCCATCGGCGATCACGGCCACGGCCATGCCCGCGATGTCGTGTTCACGCATCAAGGGCTCGATAACCTCATCGACCTGTGTGTGCAGCGCGTCGGCCAGGCTGTGCCCGGTCACGGTGGCGAGGCTCAAAGCGAGTGCAAAGCGCACGTAGGGCAGTGGCTTCATGCAAAAGATCCTTTTCAGATTCAGTAAGGTGTGTGGCGTCGCAGGAACTCGCCTGGCGATTGGCCGAAATGCTCGCCAAAGGCCGCGATGAATGCTGAAAGCGAGGCATAGCCACAAGCCAAGGCCACGTCAGTGACCCGTTCTGCGCGCTCCAGCGCTGGCAAGGCACTTAGCAGGCGCACCCGTTGACGCCATAGGCGGAAGGTCAGGCCGGTCTCGCGCAGAAAGCGCCGGCTGAGGGTCTTTTCCGAGATGCCAAGACGCAGCGCCCAGTCGGCCAGACTGCGGGTATCGTCGGGCGAGGCTTGCAGGCGACGGCAGATCTGACGCAAGTGACGATCGCGAGGGAGCGGCAGGAGCATCTGTTCTTCCTGGGCACTGGCCAGACGGTCGAGCAGCACCTGCACCAGACGCCCATCGGCGCCTGACTCGTCATAGTGCACGGGCAATTGCGAGAACGCCTGGATCAGTTCGCCCAGCAGCGGTTCCACTACCACCACCCGGCAGGCCATGGCCGGCCAGGGCAGGGCGGCAGGTTCGATATACAGGCTACGGATACAGGTGTTGGGCTCGCAGACCACACGGTGGGGAACCTGTGCGGCGATCCAGACGGCCCGTTGGGGGGGCACCAGATACAGGCCTTCGGGCGTGTGCACGCGCAGGATGCCGTTGCGGGCGTGGGAGAGTTGCCCCCATGGATGCCGGTGACGATAGCCCAAGGCAATGTTGGGGAGGCTTTCGGCCTGGCCATAGACCTGTCGTGGTAGGCATTCGAGCTGGTCGAGGCAGGCCTCGGGATGTCCGTTCAGCGACACTAGTGGGGGTTCCGGCGTTAGCGGTAGGGAAGGCGAGACCTTATCGTTTGCTCCTGCATAAATACAACTCGGAATAAACCATGAAGTACGTCAGAAAAATCTTCGATAACTTCACCTTAGCCTTGCTTGGGGTCGTGCTGATCGCCACCTTCTTGCCGTGTTCAGGCGATGGCGCGGTGTTCTTTGGCTGGTTGACCAATTTGGCGATTGGCCTGCTGTTCTTCCTGCACGGCGCCAAGCTGTCGCGCGAAGCGATCATCGCTGGCGCCAGCCATTGGCGGTTGCACTTGCTGGTGTTCGCCTGCACGTTCGTGATGTTCCCGTTGCTGGGCATGGCCTTCAAGCCGCTGTTCGTGCCGTTGGTGGGCAACGAGCTGTATCTGGGCGTGCTCTATCTGTGCGCCTTGCCGGCGACAGTGCAGTCGGCGATTGCCTTCACCTCCCTGGCGCGCGGCAACATTCCGGCGGCGATCTGCAGCGCAGCGGCATCGAGCCTGCTGGGGATCTTCCTCACACCGTTGCTGGTGATGCTACTGCTCGGTGCCGAGGGCGACACCGGGTCGGGGTTGGACGCGGTGTTGAAGATCACGCTGCAACTGCTGGTCCCGTTCGTGGCAGGGCAGGTTGCCCGTCGCTGGATCGGGGAATGGGTCAAGCGCAATGCACGGTGGCTGAAGATCGTCGACCAAGGTTCGATCCTGCTGGTGGTGTATACGGCTTTCAGCGATGCGGTGGTCACCGGGCTTTGGCATACGGTCTCGGCGCAGCATTTGGCGGGGCTGTTCGTCGTCTGCGGGATCTTGCTTGCAGCGGTGTTGTTCGTGACCCGGGTGTTGGGGCGTGTGTTGGGGTTCAGTGTGGAAGATCGCATCACCATCTTGTTTGCCGGGTCGAAGAAGAGCCTGGCTACGGGAGTGCCGATGGCTCAGGTCTTGTTCGTGGGCGGTGGGATTGGGGCGATGATCTTGCCGTTGATGTTGTTTCATCAGATTCAGTTGATGGTGTGTGCGGTGTTGGCTCAGAAGTACGCTGCGCGTGGGGTTGAGGGGGTTTCGGCGGTTTCCTGATGGTTTTGTGGTTTTGTGGTTTGTGGGCTTATCCGTTTGATTTGGCGACGGTTAGTCACCTTTCCGCCCTTACGGCGGGTCACTTTTGGTCTTGGCCAAAAGTAACCAAAAGCCGCGCGCCCCTGCATCCGGCCCGGCGCTTCGCACCGGGTCCCCTCGCTGCGGTGTCTTGCGGGGCCTCGCGGCCTCCGGCTGGCTACGCCAGCCTCCATCTCGCGACTTCGGCTACCGCCGAAGGGCGCTGCGCGCCTGCCCCTCCAGACACCTCCGCTCGGCCTGCTGATGGGGCGCAAGTTACGGGCGGCGCCTGGGCTGGCGTTGTTTCATTGAGTGGTTTTTGTGGTGAGCTTTTGGGCCTATTCGCGGGTAAATCGGGGCGCCGAACCGCCGCACACACAGGCTCACAGCTCTTGAGAACGGCGCTGTGCCTGTAGGAGCGGCGGCGCTCCTACCCGCAAATAGGCCGGAACAAACAGCCAAACAATTAACTTGTTTGCCGTTGCCGTTGCTTTTGATACGCGATAGTCCAGACGCCACCTATCGCGACCTCAGAAGGCCGAGTGGAGGTGTCTGGAGGGGCAGGCGCGCAGCGCCCTTCGGCGCTAGCCGAAGTCGCGAGATGGAGGCTGGCGCAGCCAGCCGGAGGCCGCGAAGCCCCGAAAGGCACCGGAGCGGAGGGGACCCCGGAGCGCAGCGCAGGGGCCGGATGTGGGAGCCAGCGGTTTTTGCCTACTTTTGCCCAAGAGCAAAAGTAGGTCGCCGTAAAGGCGAAAAGCGCCGGTGGCGCCCCCACCAAACCCGGATATTCACACAGCCTGAAAGCCCAAGCCCCTCAAAAAAAAGCCCCGCAGACCAAAGGCCAGCAGGGCAAACGGTTGGGGGAGGAACCAACCAAAGGAGTCCTAGAAAAACCTCAGCGAACGCTGGCCACCGCCTGCCCCTCAGGCTGCCACCCGCCCCCCAGAGCCTTGTAGATCGCCACAATGCCCCGATAAAGCTCAACCTCACCCTGCGCCTGCGCATCCTCGGCACTGAGCCGCTCCCGCTCCGCATCGAGCAGCACCAGATAATCGACAGTCCCTTCCCGATACCGCACCGACGCCAAGTCAGCCGCCTTGCGACTCGCATCGCTTTGGCGGATCAACGCCAGCAGCCGTTGCTGACGCTTGCCGTAATCACTGAAAGCATTGGCCGATTCTTCCAAGGCCAGCAGCACCTGCTGTTCATAGTTGGCCAGCGCCCCCTCGGCATCGGCCTTGGCGCCGCGCAGGCGGGCCCGGACGCTGCCCAGGTCGAACGCCGCCCAGGTAATGCTCGGCCCCAAAGCCCAGGCATTGGCCGCCGACGAGCCGATCTGCGACCCACGCGCCGCTGTAAAGCCCAGGAATCCACTGAGGCTCACCCGCGGGAATAGGTCCGCGGTGGCCACACCGACGTTGGCCGTGGCCGCTGCCAGCTGGCGTTCGGCACTGCGGATGTCCGGGCGGCGGCGCAGCAGTTCGCCGGGGTCACCCACCGGCAAGGCCTTGGCAATCGCCGGCAAGGCTTTGGGCGAGAGGTCCACGCTCAGCGCATCCGGACGCTGGCCAAGCAGGGTGGCGATGCGGTTGCGGGCGCGCACTTGTTCGGCCTGCAACTGTGGCACGGTCGCTTCCACCGCGGCCAGGCGGGCATCGGCGCGAACCACGTCCAGGTCATTGCCGACCCCGGCATCGCGCAGGGTCTCGGTGATGCTGCGCGACTCCTGCTGGGTCTTGAGGTTGGCCAAGGCGATCTTCTCGCGCAGTTGGGCGCCGCGCAGTTGGCCATAGGCGTCCACCAGTTCTGCGATGAGGCTGACCTGCAACTGCTGCAGGTCGGCCGCAGCAGCCTCCTCCTGCGCTTGGCTGGCCTCGATTTGCCGCTGGATGCGGCCGAACAGGTCCAGCTCCCAGGCCATGTCCAGGCCCAGGTCATAGCGCTCACTGTTGACCCGCTGCTCGGTCTGGCCAGGGATCTGGCCTTTGCCGATGTCGCTGCTGACGCGGCTGGTCACCACCGGCAGTTGGTCGTTCTCGGCGTCCTCGCGAATCGAGCGCGCTGACTTGAGCCTGGCGAAAGCCACGCGCAGGTCACGGTTGCCTTCCAGCGATGCCTGTACCAGTTGGTTGAGCACCGGGTCGTCGAACTGCTTCCACCAGATGCTCTCGAAGCGGCTGCGGTCCAAGGCCTTGGTCGGCAGTTCGGCGTCCAGGTGCGCAGGCTCGGTCGCCGGCGCCTGGTAGTCCGGGCCCACCGCGCAGGCCGCCAGGGCCAATGCCAGCAGGCTCGGGGTCAGGGGTTTGAGCAGGTTCATGCATGGCTCTCCAGCGAGTGGGCGCGCTCGGCCTTGCGGGCCTGGCGACGTTCGACGAAACGGCGGATCAGGAAGAAGAACACCGGCGTCAGGAACAGGCCGAACACGGTCACGCCAATCATCCCCGAGAACACCGCCACCCCCATGGCATGGCGCATTTCAGCGCCGGCACCGGAGGAGAACACCAGCGGCACCACACCCATGATGAAGGCGATCGAGGTCATCAGGATCGGACGCAGACGCAGGCGGCACGCCTCCAGCACCGCAGCCAGCGGATCCAGGCCCTCGGCCTGCTTGTCCTTGGCGAACTCGACGATGAGGATGGCGTTCTTGCACGCCAGGCCCACCAGCACGATCAAGCCGATCTGGGTGAAGATGTTGTTGTCACCCCCCGAGATGATCACGCCGGTGATGGCCGACAGCAGGGTCATCGGCACGATCAGGATCACCGCCAACGGCAGGCTCCAGCTCTCGTACTGGGCGGCCAGCACCAAGAAGGCCAGCAATACGCAGAGCGGGAAGACGAACAGCGCGGTGTTGCCCGCCAGGATCTGCTGGTAGGTCAGGTCGGTCCATTCGAAGGTCATGCCGTTGGGCAGTTCTTCCTTGAGCAGTTTCTCCATGGCGGCCTCGGCCTGGCCGGAGCTGTAGCCGGGCGCGGCACCGCCGTTGATTTCGGCGGTGATGAAGCCGTTGTAGTGCATCACCCGGTCAGGTCCCGAGGTATCGCTGACCTTGAGGAAGGTCGCCAGCGGGATCATCTCGCCCAGGTTGTTGCGTACCTTCAGCTGGCCGATCTGTTCGGCGTCGAGACGGAACTGCTGTTCGGCCTGGACATTGACCTGGTAGGTGCGGCCAAAGCGGTTGAAGTCGTTGGTGTACAGCGAGCCCAGGTAGATCTGCAGCGTCTCGAAGATGTCGTTGATCGCCACGCCATGAGTCTTGGCTTTTTCGCGGTCGATGGCGGCATCGACCTGAGGCACGTTGACCTGATAGCTGGTGAACAGACCTGCCAGCTCCGGCACGTTATGGCTCTTGGCGATGATGTTCTGGGTTTCCTTGTACAGCGCTTCGTAACCCAGGTTGCCACGGTCCTCGATCTGCAGGCGGAAGCCACCGATGGTGCCCAGGCCCTGCACGGGCGGCGGCGGGAAGATCGCGATGTAGGCGTCTTGGATGTCAGCGAACTTGGCGTTCAGCGCCGCCGCGATGGCGGCCGCCGACTGGCTCGGGTCCTTGCGCTCGTCGAAGGGTTTGAGCGGGGTGAACACGATGCCGCTGTTGGGGCTGTTGGTGAAGCCGTTGATCGACAGGCCAGGGAAGGCCACCGAGTCGGCTACGCCAGGTTGCTCCAGGGCGATCTCGCTCATCTTCTTGATCACCGCCTCGGTGCGGTCGAGGCTGGCGGCGTCCGGCAGTTGGGCGAAGGCCACCAAGTACTGCTTGTCCTGGGCCGGGACGAAACCGGTCGGGGTGGACGAGAAGCCCAGGTACGTCAGGCCCATCAAGCCTGCATAGACGAACAGGGCGATACCGCTGGAACGAATGACCCGGCGCACACCGCCAACATAACGATGGCTTGCACGGTCGAAGAAGCGGTTGAACGGGGCGAACAGCCAGCTGCCCAGCAGTTTTTCCAGGAACCGCGAGAAGCGGTCCTTGGGCGCGTGGTGGTCCTTGAGCAGCACCGCGGCCAGGGCCGGCGACAGGGTCAGCGAGTTGAACGCCGAAATCACGGTCGAAATGGCGATGGTCAGGGCGAACTGCTTGTAGAACTGCCCGGTAAGGCCGGAGATGAACGCGGCCGGCACGAACACGGCGCACAGCACCAGCGCGGTGGCGATGATCGGCCCGGTCACTTCGCTCATGGCCTTTTGCGTCGCTTCCATGGGTTTGAGGCCCAGGCCGATGTTGCGCTCGACGTTCTCCACCACGACGATGGCATCGTCCACCACGATCCCGATGGCCAGCACCAGGCCAAACAGCGACAGCGCGTTGAGCGAGAAGCCGAACAGGTGCATCACCGCGAAGGTGCCGATCAGCGATACCGGCACGGCCATCAGCGGGATGATCGAGGCGCGCCAGGTCTGCAGGAACAGGATCACCACCAGCACCACCAACACCAGGGCCTCGAACAAGGTGTGCACTACGGCCTCGATGGAGCCGCGAACGAACACGGTCGGGTCATAGACGATGCTGTAGTCCATCCCCTCGGGGAAGTCCTTCTTCAGCTCGGCCATCTTGGCGCGAACTTCGTCCGAGATTTCGATGGCATTGGACCCCGGGCGCTGGAAGATCGGGATCGCCACCGCCGGCTGGTTGTTCAGCAGCGAGCGCAAGGCGTACTGGCTGGAGCCCAGCTCTACCCGGGCGATGTCCTTCAGGCGAGTGATCTCGCCGTTCTCGCCGGCGCGGATGATGATGTTCTCGAACTCTTCCTCGTTGACCAGGCGGCCTTGGGTATTGATCGATAACTGGAAGCTGGTCGCGCCAGGGGCGGGCGGGGCGCCCAGCTGGCCGGCGGCGACCTGGCGGTTCTGTTCGCGGATGGCCGCCACCACGTCGCTGGCAGTCAGGTTGCGCGAGGCGGTCTTGTTCGGATCGAGCCAGACCCGCAGGGAATAGTCGCCCATGCCGAACAATTGCACGTCACCCACGCCACCCAGGCGCGCCAGCTCATCCTTGATGTTGAGGATGGCGTAGTTGGACAGATACAGCATGTCGTAGCGGTTGTCCGGCGAGGTCAGGTGCACGACCATGGTCAGGT
Source organism: Pseudomonas guariconensis (assembly GCF_040822035.1). Lineage (NCBI taxonomy): Bacteria > Pseudomonadati > Pseudomonadota > Gammaproteobacteria > Pseudomonadales > Pseudomonadaceae > Pseudomonas > Pseudomonas guariconensis. The sequence goes on from NZ_CP162012.1 coordinate 2,413,494, forward strand.
CGGGCGAGGCCTTGTCGACCGTGATACCGATGCGCGTCACTTCTTCGGGCAGCTTCGGCTGGGTCCGGGTGACCCGGTTCTGCACTTGCACCTGGGCGTTGTCCAGGTCGGTGCCCAGGGCGAAGGTGATGGTCAGGGTCAGCTTGCCGTCGGCGGTAGACTGCGAGGACATGTACAACATGTTCTCGACGCCCGTGATCGCCTGCTCCAGCGGTGCGGCGACGGTTTCGCCGATCACTTTGGGGTTGGCGCCGGGGAAGTTGGCGCGCACCACCACGGTAGGCGGCACCACTTCCGGATATTCGCTGATCGGCAGCTTGAACAGCGCGATGGAGCCTGCGATCAGCAGCACCAGCGAAAGCACGGCGGCGAAAATCGGCCGGGTGATGAAGAATTTCGAAAAGTTCATCGGTGGGGTCCCTTAACCGCGCGGTGCCTGGGCACTGGCGACGTTTTCACGAGCGCCGGCGACGGCCGGTGCTGCCTTGTTGCTGGCTTCCAGGGCCTGGCGCTGGCGGGCCAGGGTGGCAAGGGTCTCTTCGCTGGCCATCGGCGTTTCCTGTGGCGTGACCGGCGAGCCGGGGCGTACGCGCTGCAGGCCCTTGACCACGATGCGGTCATCCTTGCTCAGGCCGCTGCGCACGATCCGCAGGCCTTCGAGCTTGGGCCCAAGTTCCACAGCGCGGTAGGCGGCCTTGTTGTCCTTGTCCATGACCAGTACGAACTTCTTGCCAAGGTCGGTGCCCACGGCCTCGTCGTTGATCAGCACGGCGTCGTACTTGGCGCTGCCGACCAGCTTCAGGCGGGCATACAGGCCGGGAGTGAACCGGCCGTCGCGGTTGTCGAACACCGCGCGGCCACGAATGGTGCCGGTGCGCGGGTTGACCTGGTTGTCGACGAAGTTCATCTGGCCCAGGTGCGGATTGCCGGTCTCGTTGGTCAGGCCCAGGTATACCGGGGTGCTCTGGCCGCGTTGACCGTCGCGGGCCAGCTGGGTGTACTTGAGGTAGACCCGCTCGTCGGCGTCGAAGTAGGCGTAGACCTTGTCGGTGGAAACCACGGAGGTGAGCGGCGTGACGTCTGCGGTGACGATGTTGCCGGCGGTGAACTGGGCGCGGCTGACACGGCCGCTGATCGGCGCGGTCACTCGGGTGAAGCTCAGGTTCAGGCGGGCCAGGTCCAGTTGCGCCTGGATCGCCGCGACGCCGGCGCGAGCCTCGGCGGCGGCGCTGCTGCGCGATTCGGCCAGCTCTGCGGAAATCGCGTTGCTGTCACGCAGGCGTTCACCACGACGGGCTTCGTTCTCGCTACGCAGCGCCGTGGCGCGGGCTTGTTGCAGTTGCGCCTCCAGACGGCGTACCTCGGCCTGGAACGGACGCGGGTCGATCTGGAACAGCAGGTCACCTTTTTGCACTTGGGCGCCTTCGGTGAAAGCCACCAGGTCGATCTGGCCGGAGACTCGCGGACGCACCTCGACGGTTTCCGGCGCTTCCAGGCGACCGGTGAACTCGTCCCATTCGTTGATCGGCTGCTCGATCACCTTGGCCACGCTGACCTTGGGCGCGGCAGGAGCCTGTACAGCCTCCGGAGTACGACCGCACGCGGCGATCACCAGCACTGCCAGGGCAGCGAGGGGAAAGCGCAGGGGTTTGAGTGATTGTTCCATGGAGAACTCCGCCAATGATTGGATAGTGGGCGGATTCTGCGAGTCTTGCGCGCGGGGAACGAATCGAACGGCGCGAAGGTTATTATCAAGCGGAATGATATGTGGCCATGCATCATCGATCAGGACACATGGACGCCAGGCGTCCCGGACGGGTAAGGGCCGGGACGCGGCCCCGGGGTCTCAGGTCTGCGCAGCAAATTGCGCCAACCGCTCCCCATCGAGCCGGTAACGCACCCACTCATCCTGAGGCTCGGCGCCGAGGGACTTGTAGAAACCGATGGCTGGCTCGTTCCAGTCCAGCACGCTCCACTCCATACGCCCGCAGCCTTTGGCCACGGCTTCGCGGGCAATGTGCCGCAAAACTTGCCGCCCGGCGCCGTCGCCGCGTTGTTCGGGCGTGATGTAAAGGTCTTCCAGGTAGATGCCGTTGCGTCCAAGCCAGGTGGAGTAACTGTAGAAGTACACGGCAAAGCCAATGGCCACACCGTCGCGCTCACAGATCAGGCTGTGGACGGTGCTGCCTTCGTCGAACAGGCTGTGTTCGATGTCGGCAACGGTGGCCACCACTTCATGGCGCGCGCGTTCGTATTCGGCAAGCTCAGTGATGAAGGCGAGGATTTGCGCAGCATCGGTACGCACGGCAGGGCGAATGGTCAAGCTCATGTGCAGACGTCCTTGAAGGGGCAGGGCAAGTCGTTTGAAGCCGATACAGTCATGTGTATCGGTGCAATTTGTTGCAACTGTACGGGTCGCGCAGAAAAGCGCTCGGCTAGTGTGACAACACAACAACCCTTTGTGGAAGCCTGCCATGCTTGGATCAGCCGATCTGCTCACCGCCTTCGTGCTCTTTGCCTTCGTTTCATCGATCACCCCAGGGCCGAACAACACCATGCTGCTGGCTTCGGGGGTGAACTTCGGTGTGCGCCGGTCGATCCCTCATGCCCTGGGTATCAGCATTGGCTTCATGGTGATGGTGCTGGGCGTGGGCTTCGGCCTGGGCCAGTTGTTCACTGCCTGGCCGTCGCTGTACAGCATCCTGCGCTACACGGGCGCCGTGTATCTGCTTTACCTGGCCTGGAAGATCGCCACCTCCGGGCCGATCTCCGGCGATGCCGCACACACACGCAAGCCTCTGGGCTTCTGGGGGGCGGCGGCGTTCCAGTGGGTCAACCCCAAGGCCTGGGTGATGGCAGTGGGGGCGATTACCACCTATACGCCGGCCCAGGGCTATGTGCTCAACGTGATCGTCATCGCAGCCTTGTTCGCACTGGTCAATTTGCCCAGCGTCGGGATCTGGGTGATGTTTGGCAGTGCTTTGCGCAACTTCCTGCAGAACCCGCGCTGGCTGACGCTGTTCAATGTCCTGATGGCCTTGCTGCTGGTGATTTCGCTGTACCCGCTGCTATTTGTAGAATCGGTGTTTTCCTGAACCGATGAGTACACAAGGCCGATGCAGTTGATTCCCTGGTCCCACGAAAGCTCCGAAGGTTTCACCTTGCGTGGCTGGCGCTCGCCAGCCAGCGGGCGGCCCTTGTTGCACTTCTTGCACGGCAACGGTTTTTGCTGCCTGGCCTACCAGCCCTTGCTGATGCACTTGGGTGAACACTTCGATCTGTGGCTGAGTGATGTTCAGGGGCATGGCGACAGTGACCACGGCGGGGTGTTTCGTGGGTGGAATCGCAGCGCGGCGCTGGCGGTGGAAGCCTTCGACGCTGGACGCGGCGAATACGGCGACGTGCCCCGCTTCGCGGTCGGGCACAGTTTTGGCGGGGTGCTGACCGGCCTGATTCTGGCCACTGAGCCGCGCCTGTTCGAGCGCGCCGTGCTGCTGGACCCGGTGCTGTTCAGCCGTCGCATGATCGGCGTGATGGGTGCCGCCGCGCTGGTCGGGCTGCACCGTCGCCATGCCCTGGCACGCAAGGCTGCGACCCGCCGCAGCCACTGGCCGGATCGGGAGGCGGCGTTGGCCTCGCTGCAAGGGCGTGGCATTTTCAAAGGCTGGACCGATGCCTCGTTGCACGCCTATGTGGAGCATGCCATCGGTGAATGTGGTGATGGTGTCGTGCTCAAGTGCCGGCCTAGCCGCGAGGTCGAAATCTTCAGTTCGTTTCCCGAGCGGATGTGGACCCATCTGACGCGGATCCAGACCCCCACCCGCATCCTTTACGGTGAACATACCTATCCCTTCGTACCCCACTCGGTGCAGCGGCTGGCCGCATTGAACCATCAGGTGAGTGCCCAGCAGGTGGCCGGAGGGCACTGCTTCATGCAGGAAGACCCGGCAGCGGCGGCCGAGCAGGTCATGAGTTTCCTGCAAACCCGCTGAGCCCTTCGACAGTCGGTCCGCTTTGAGCGGAGCATCTGATTAATCGCATCCGGTGAGCTCGCGCCGGACGTGGGCCATGAAAGCCCCAGCGCGTTCAGCGTACTGTTTCGCCGAACGCTTGGGGTTTCACCGTCAGCCTACTTCGGGCGTGAAGGCCGGAGTCAGGCCACATCCACCAGGACGATTTCGCTGTCCTCGATCGCAATGACCCGCAGCACGTCTTCTTGCTCGATGGCTACGCCATCACGCGCCTTGGCCCTGAGCCCATTGACCTCGACCAATCCCTTGGCTGGCACCAGGTAGCCCCGGCGGCCGGCGTCGAAGCGGTACTCGGCGGTTTCACCGGCACGCAAGGTGGCGGCCACCAGGCGCGCGTCGGTGCGGATGTGCAGGCTGTCTTCATCGCCGTCCCGGCCACTGGCCAGGGTCACGAAACCTTCGCCGCGCTCGCCTTTGGGGAAGGGCCGGGTACCCCAGGAAGGCGCTTCGCCGACGCGCTCAGGCATGATCCAGATCTGGAAGATCCGAGTGTCGACCTTTTCCAGGTTGTACTCGCTGTGCACGATCCCGGTGCCTGCGCTCATCACCTGAACGTCCCCCGCCTCGGTGCGGCCTTTGTTGCCCAGGCTGTCCTGGTGGGTGATGGCGCCTTCACGTACATAGGTGATGATTTCCATGTCGCGGTGCGGGTGAGGCGGGAAGCCGCTGCCCGCCGCGATCAAGTCATCGTTCCAGACCCGCAGGTTGCCCCAGCTCATGCGCGCTGGGTCGTAGTACTCGGCGAACGAGAAATGATGATGGGCATCGAGCCAGCCGTGGTTGGCGTGGCCGAGGCTTTCGAACGGGCGCAGTTGCAGCATGGTCGTGCTCCTTGAATGGGTGGAATGACGCCATGATGCGCCAAACAAAGATCGAAAATAAGCGTAAATATCGGCTTGCTTTTATCTATTTATTAGATTCTTTTAGGTGCGCAAATACATGCGATTCATCGCCTAATACCCTGATCTGAAAGCATTCGCTGGCGATTTTTTACGGATGAGGTGAACATGGCCCGCTGATTCGATCTTCAACGGAGTGACTGTGTCCCACGAGCATCCCCCGGCTCCGGCCGAGCTGACGCCACCCGCCCAACTGCCTTGGTTTCGCCGCTTGGCCGCCCGCCTGTTGGGCCGCGGCCTGACCCGATTGCAAGCACAGCACCGCGACTCCTGGTTCCTGGGCCATGTCACCGGCCAGCGCAGCGGCCATGCCGATGGCCTGCGTGAAGGCTACGAGCGTGGCCGCGTCGAGGGCTATGAGGCGGGGCGCCAGGTGCTGGTGATTCGTGACCTGCGCCCCGAGGCGGCGGCCGTTCCCGGCCAGGACTCCAACCTGTTCGACGACTGGCGTCTCCCACTGACCGCCGAGCTGAAAAAACGCTTCAAGGCCGATGTCGCCCAGCGCCTGCCAGCTTCGGCCCAACCCAGCGCCGCTCAGTGGAAGCTGATCTTCAGCGACACCCCCTCCACTTGTGTGGTGGCCGGCGCCGGCGCGGGCAAGTCCACCTCCCTGGTGCTGCGCATCCTGTTGCTGCGCCATTACCTGGGCTATGAGCTGGACGCCATGACCGTGGTGACCTTCACTCGCGAATCGCGCAAGGATTTCATCAAGCGCCTGGTGCAGGTCTTTGCCCTGTGGCAGCTCGACCTGCAGCCAGCCCAGGCCCGGGAACTGGTGCGCACCTTCCATTCCCGCATCCTGCCGTTGGTGCGCAGCCTGCCAGGCTTCGGCCAACTGCGGGCCTTCGAGACCCTGGGCCAGGAACTGCCCGCAGGTGGCGAAGCCAACGCCGACGGCAACCCGTTCGACCTGCGCCTGAACGATGCCCAGCGCCAACAGCTCAATCTCTGCTACCGCGATCTGTTGCAAGCCAGCCCCCGCTTCGCCGAGCTCATCGGCACGTTGCGCCGGGAGGCATTGCAGCTAAAACCCCTGGACCCCGACCACCCCGATGTGCAGAAGCGCGTACAAGTGACCCAGTTGGCGGCCCAGCGCGACGAAGAACTGTGCGACGTGATCGAGGACCTATGGTTCGCCGCGGGGGCCTGGCCGATCAAAGGCATCGAGCCCTGTCGCGACACGGTGCAGATCCGTGGCAGTCGTTTTCATGTGCATGGCCGTTTGGAAGGGCTGGACGCCTGGGTGGTGCTCGGTTTCGACCCATCCGAAAGTGCCCAGTACCAACGCCCCGGCGCCAAGCTCGGGGTGCGGGCGGAGTGGGCTGTAAAGCGAACGTTGTTTCAAGCTTTCTGCGATAAACCACTGATATGGCTAGACAATTACACCTCCGCAAAGCGCCTGGCAGCTTCGCTGGCCGGTGATGCGGTAGCGGGCCCCGGCTTTGAGTACAAGGTCAAAGGCGAGCTGGCACCGGCGCCGCTTCTGGATGCGTTCGTCGCAGCCGCCAGCTTCATCGAGAACCTGGGGCTGGAAGTGAACACTGCGGTGGCCGGCATGAGCTTCTCGGCCGATGACAGTGATGCAGCGTTCTTCGAGGCGTTGGCATTGTTCTGGAAAGCCCTGGAGGCGCACCTGCTGGCCCAGTCGCCACCGGTAATGACCTACAACCGTATGTTCGCCCTGTTCGGCGAGAACAATCCGGAGAACTTGCGCCTGTTGCCCGACCCGCTGCTGCGCCCGCTGGCGCACCTGATGATCGACGAGTTCCAGGATGTCTCCCCGCAGATCGTCAGTTGGCTACGGGCGAGCCTGGCCGAGATCCGCCGACGTGGCCCGGCCATGCACCTCGGGCGCAACGCCGGTCACAGTTCATTGATGTGCGTGGGGGACGACTGGCAATCGATCTACGGCTGGCGGGGCAGCTCGCCGAAATACTTCATGGAGTTCACCAAGGCGTTTCCGTCACCGGCCAATACCCGAGTCATGTTGGTGGAGAACTACCGCAGCCAGCAGCACATCATCGATGCCGCCGAGCACTTGGTCAAAGGCGCGCCGGCCATCACCGGCAAGAAGGCCAAGGCCAGTGGTCTGGCCGCCGAGCTGCCGTTGTCGCCGGTCAAAGTCTTCGACCGCGATGAGGCAGCCCTGGCCGAGACCTTGATGGAGCATTACGCGCGCGGCGAAACGGTGATGATGCTGTTTCGAAGAAGTTCGGATAAGTCTTTGATAGAACAGCATTTATCGTCTGTTTATAAAGCTGATTCTAGCTTGCCGCCCGACCAACGTCGGCTGCGCCAGCTCACTTATCACAGCGCTAAAGGGTTGCAGGCCGATGCCGTATTCATGCTCGGCGACTGTCAGTACCTGACCAGCTCGCCGTACAAGAACCAGGCGTACCGCATGGCCGGCCTGGGGCGTGCCGGTGATGCCCAGCCGTTCGACACGGCGCAAAAGGAAGAGGTGCAGCGCCTGGCCTATGTCGCGGTGACCCGCGCGGTCAGGCACTGCTATTGGCACGTGGAAGCCGCCAACGGCGAGTCGGCGGGTGCGCCTCGCGCGTCCGGCCAGGTGGCTGGCCGGCACGCGTTTTTCGAAGACCTCCGCGGTCAATGAGCGTTCGGGTCCTGTTGCTTGGTCAGCTCGAGCAGCAGGGCCTCTTCCTCTTCCCGACGAGCTTTGAGCAGTACACTGGTCGCTTTGAGATGCACGCCCTCGTTGACCGCTACCCGGCGCGGCTGGCCAGCTGCATCCAATGGCTGCTCTGGCAATACGGGCTCCAGCACCTTGATCACGGCCTCGTCCAGAAATTCGACAGGCTCCGCTTCAGAATCCATGCAGTACTCCAGATAATCCAGGCCTGACTGCCAGCGCTTGGTCAGGGCGTCGAAGTCTTGGGCATAGCGATCTTTGAGAAACCGCTGCCAGCTCGGCTCTGTGGCGATCCAGACCTGCCGCGGCCCGTCGCTTTTTTCGTCCTCCTCGAACCGTTCGACGGCGTTCACCACCTCGTCCGCCGTGTGATCGGAGATCATCGCGGTCTGACGGTAGAGCATCTCGTGGCTAGGCTCTGGAAATTCCAGCCGAGCAGCTACTGCCTGACGCAAGGCCAAGCGTATTTCGATGTCATCGACCAGGCTTTGCCCCAATTGCTCCAGACCGATGTCATCCAGCGGATCGAGGGGAGGAAGTGCTGGGAGAGGCCCCCTCTGCATGGCTGGGAGGTTTTTCCATTCAAGGTATCGCGCCTGACGTTTCAGCCGGGTTGCATAGATACGCGATGCCAGCTTGTTTACTTGGTGGCGCCGGTACAGGCGACCGTAGAAGGTGAACAAGCGTGGCCCGGCAACCTCACCATCGGTGCTTTCGTCATACGCCAAGACTTCTACCTCGAGGGTACTCAGCCCGTCGGTAGCCGCATCGCCGCAGGTGGTCGGGAACTCACTGGCGATCCGATCCAGATGGGCACGCAAGTGTTCATCCTGGCTCGCCGTTTCCAGCAACCCCCAGATTTGCCGGGCCAACCCTTGCGGGCTGGTCCGTGCCTGTGCCGAGCGTCCGGAGCGCTCGATGACCTCACGTAGGTACGGGTAGGCGCCATCCTCGAACATGTGGTTCCACAATTCGCGTTGCGCGTCGGTCGCGTTAGCCAGCCACTGCACCGGCGCGACTTCAGGGGGCACTGCGGGCACGTTCGCCGCCGGGGGCTGAGGTAGCAGCTCGCGTGTTTCCAGAATCCTGACGCCTGCTCCACGCAAGCGCTCGGCCGTCTCTTCGGGGATACCGTTGTCGAAGAAGGTCCAGATGATCAAGCGCCTGCCGGTGCGCAATTCGTTGACGAAGTGGCTTTGCAGGATCCGCTCAAGCGCCGGGAACTCGGTGATGTGATTGTTGCTCAGCTGCAGGTCGCGCAATCGGCAGTCTTGCCGCTCCATCAGTTCGGTCAGGCCGGTCGGCCATTGGGTGAGCAGGCAGTCGTCCAGGTAGAGCCCTTCGAGATTGTGCAGTTCACCCAGCAGCGGGGCGTTCCCCAGTGGATTGTCCGAGAGACTCAGTTCACGCAGCGATGTCATCTGGCTGAAATGCGCTGCCAAGCCGGGGGTGAGGTCGATGGCGTTGGTGTTGAGTTGCAGTATCTGCAGCGGCAGCCTGGCCAGCATCTGCATGTCGGCAACGCTCAGGGTCAAACCGGCATGGGAGATGTGCAACGTGTGCAGGTGTCGCATGGCGCCCAGTACCTCGCGGGCCGCTGCATCCAGTTGCTGGAGCGGTGTGCGGTTAAGGGCCAGCGCTCGTAGCCCTGGCGCGCTGCGCAGTGCCCGGAACAGGGCGCGTGTGTCCAGTTGCGGGTTATTGGCCAGCTCCAACCGTTGCAGGTTCGGAAAGCTCTGCAGGAAGTCCTCTGGAATCGTCTGCAAATGCACACTGTCCATGGAGAGCTCGGTGATATGGGGAAACGGGACTGGCAACGAAGGCAGGGTATCGAGCACCAGATAGTCCAGATGCAGGTGCTGACCACCCTCGCGGCTCCACGTGCGGTTGAGCAGGCGGCTGAGCCTGCGGCGGTTATCGTATTCATCCTCCGTGCCCGTATCGGTCCAGTTTTGCAGCGTTTCGGCCAGGGTGGTGCGTTGTTCACCCAACACCCTGATTTGCCCCGCAACATCGCCGTGGCGGGCCATGTCTCGGGCCAGCGTACGGATCTGCTCCCGGTTGAGCCCCGGATACAGGCTTTGCAGGTGGGTATGGATAGCGTCCCTGCCGCTTCTTAGCAGGTTGGAAAAACGGAATCTGCCGCTCAGCGGATAGCCCGCCCGCCCGTCGCTCAGGCGCATCGGCGAGCGCCAACGAGGCTTGATTGGTTGCTGGCCTATCAATCGAGCTGCCAGGTTCCGGTCTGCCTGCGCCGCTGCAAGACGTTCATCCGGGCTGGCATCGGGTTGTTCCACCGCCAAGGCGTCAGCCAGGCGCTGGCTGTCGGCGTTGGCCAGGTCTGCCCGATTAAGCCCCAACAAGGCCCGATCCAGCCGCGCACGGGCCTGAAGGCGCCGTGCTTCCTCGGCGATGCGCAACGACACGCGGCCTGCTGCCAGGCGCTGTTTTTCGGTGGCGCTGGCGTTGTCGATGATCGCGTCCAGGGCATCGACGGGTAAGCCACCAAACTGACGGGCCAACACTTGGGCTGGCGCACTCAAGACCGGTTGGCGACTTTTATAGAGGCTTTCGAACATTGACGCGCGCTGGCCCGCCAGATGATTGGCCAGGATCTCGTTGAGGGCCAAGGCGTCTTGTTCGCTCACGTTATGGCCCGACAGTAGCGCGCGGATGGCCTGCGGGGCCATCTGCGATATGACCGTCTGACTGAGTTGGCCCTGTTCCAACTCGGTGCGCGTAATCTTGATTTGCACCTCGCCAGCGGTTTGTGCAGCGCCATATCGAGTGGCGTTGCCGGTCGATTCTGCGCCTTCGAAAGCGAGGATGACATGATCCTCAGGCCAGCCTGGCAATGTGGGCAGGGCCGGAAGCGCATAGTGCTTGTAGGCGGCAAGCGGCTTGGCGTGGCGCACACGGGAAATGACATCGTCAGTCTCCTGGTCGGTGCGCAAACGCTTGAGCGCGTCGATGAGCAGCGCCGGTGGCCGTTGTCCATCGATGTGCACGCGACGCAGCACATCGGCATCGGTACCGGTGGCAGCCATGGCCATGATCAGGTCGGTATCTTCCAGCCCGTCGGTCACAGGCCCGAGACGACGCATCAGTTGAAGATCGCTCCAGTCCAGCGGTTGTTCCAGGGTCAGACGCCAAGCACCGTGGCCGTTATGGCTCAGGCGCGGACGGTAGGCATCGGTGGAATCGGGTTGGAGCAGGGACCACTCGCCGTGCTCGCTTTGTTCGAGGGCATACATATGGCCTTCTATGCGTACGTAGTGCTTACCGTCCAGCGTATACAGGCCTTGAGCATCGGCAGACAGCTCGGCAGGCAGCTCGACAGGGCTCTGGTAAGCCGTAAGATCAGGGCGCCACAGGCGTTCTTCCCCATCGTGTCGGATCGATTGCAGGGCATCGACGAAGCCCGACGCCTTCAGTGCCTTGAGGCCGGCACCAAGGGTTGCTGCGCTGGCGATGTCGACCGCGATGGATTCCACCTGGGCCAGGGCCTGGGCGGTATCGTCGTCCTCCCAGGCTTCGATGCCATGGAACACGCTGCCCATGATTTGCGCTGCACCGATGGTCATCATGATCGGGTTGAGCAGCGGAACGAACATCGCCGCGACGTTAAGCACGTCCAGCCCCACCGACAGCCAGTGCTCCAGACGCTCCAGGCGCGACTTGGCATCGGCATCGGCGGTGGGTACCGCAATGCTGGCGGCATCGCTCTTGAGTCGGCGTACGTGGTCGCGGTGCAGGGTGACCCAGGGAGCATCGGGCAATGCCACGCGCTCATAGAGGAGCCTGGGCGCCTTCTTGTTCAGCCGGACCTTGCGTCCGAACAAGCGCTTTTGGACGAACAAGGCCTGACGCAGCTTGGTGGTCAACTCGCCCTGCAGGTTGTGAGGGGCGAAGCCGATCATCAAGCGCAACAGGTCAGTGTCCTGCATGCGCTTGGCGAGATCGCTTGCCGCTTGGCTCGCCGACGGATACTCCTGCAAAGGCGCATCCGGTGCGCCGGGAATGTAGACCATGCACGGGTTGGTCCCCTCCACCTGGTCCGGGCCGATCACCAACACTTCGTTCAGGGGCGTCTTGAACAGGTTGACGCGCCAGCATTTCAGGGTGTGGCCTTGGGAGTTCGGCTTGGCGGCGTTCTCGCACAGTTGCATGAGCGCAGCATGCCCTGCGTCGCTCACCTTTTCACGCAGTCGGGCAATCCATGCCTGGACCCGCAGCTCGTCCTGGCTGGCCTGGATGGACAGGCGCTGGATCCAGGCCGAGGCAGGACCGTCATAGAGGGCGCTGAGATGCGTCTGGTAATGCCGACCAAGGTCCAGATCGCGGCAGATTTTGACGAATCCGCCAGCGGTCAGCCCGGCCACGGGGCCTGTCACCGGGCTGGCGTCGGTCTTGCTGCGCTGCAAGGTACTGAAGGGGCCGGCTTCGTCCGCGCTTTCGAAATTGTGCAGCGCCGCTTCCAGCAGGCTGAGCCTGCGCGGCTTGCCCTCGGGGTCGCGTTCATAGCGTGCTGTGTCAGTCTGTGCGGCAACGGCGGCGGTCGTTTCTGTGAGCACCTCGATGATTTGCCTGAACGGCTGGAAGTGGTACTGCGCCTGATCGACGGGCTGATCGATGCCCAAGCGCGCTTCGAGCAGTGGCTTGCAGAAGTCAGTGATGCCCTTGAGTGGCTTCAGCGCATCCTGCAGGGTCCTGCGGCTGGCGTCCCGGCGGTCGATGGCAGTGTTCAGAGCCTGTTGATCCTCGGCGCTGGCTTTGGTGTACCAGGCGTGGGCGCTGCCATCGGCCTGGAGATAGTCCTTGCGCAGCCGGCTCAGCAGGTCGGGCACGCGCTGGGCGGGCAGGGCCTTGCACCAGGTCGGCAAGGAACGAACGATCTGTGCGTGATGGAAGGGGGGCTCGGTGGTCATGGTCAACTCCATTACAAAGAGCTGCCATTGAGCGGTCTCGGTGCGTGGCGCGGGTGATAGCGAGATAACACCCAAGGGGTCGGTGTCGAACACGTTACCGTCGGTCGCGGGCCAGCGAGCCTAGGCTGCCTGCGCCAAGGTAGGTTACCGGCCTGATGCGCGGGTGCCAGGCCAAAGCCAAGGGAGAGAGTTCATGCGTTCGCAGTGCAGTCCCAAGGATCACCTGCTAGACCTCGATGGCGTCGAAATTGCCGTGCGTTGCTGGGGGCCGGAGGACGGCATCCCCGTGCTCGCCTTGCACGGCTGGTTGGACAATGCCGCTTCGTTCGAGCGGCTGGCACCTTTGCTCGATGGGTGCTTCGTGGTGGCGCCGGACCTGGCCGGCCATGGTCGGTCGGACCACCGGCGCGATGACAGCGGCTATTACTTGTGGGAACACGCCGAGGACATGCTGGCCGTTGTCGACAGCCTGGGGCTCGGGCATTTTCATGTGGTGGCCCACGGCATGGGCACCGGCATCGCTTCGCTGCTGGCGGCGCTCACCAGCAGCATCGCCAGCATGATCTTCCTCGATGGCATGGGCGTGCCGTTTACCGTGGCGGCCGATGACCGCGTCCAGCACCTGGCCCGGGCCTACCGTCTCAAGCGTATGGTCCGGCGCAGCCGGCTGCAGGGGTTCGCCGAGCCTGGCGGCTGTCAGTTCGATGACGTGGAGTCGGCGTTGATGCAGCGGCGCAACCGTCTGGACAGTACGTTGTCGAGCGAGGCGGCACGTCTTTTGGCGTTACGCGATCTGCTGCAGGTGGGCGATGGCTACTGCTGGCGCCACGACCCGCGCCTGGTCTTGCCCGAACCGATGCCGTTGACCGAGCATGAGGCCTGTGACTTGCTCCGCCAGATTGCCTGCCCGCTGTACCTGATGCTGGGGCGCCAGGGGGCGTTCGCTGGCGACGGCTTCGAGCAGCGCCAGGGCGCCTTGCCCGAGCATGCCCGGGTCACCTGGCACCCAGGTGGTCATCACTTCCATCTTGAGGCGCCTGACCGAGCGCTGGTCGACCAGATCCTGCGGGTGCTGGCCAGCCACGACAGCGCCCAGTTGCAGCGTCTGGTCAACGAGTAAGCAAAAGGCGGGGCTGTCGGCAGGCGTTGGGATGGGCTATGTTGCCTGGGTACCCCTTTCAGGGTCCGCCATATGGAGCAGCGGCATGCCACCTTTCGCCATCCGGCACATCGATCATATCGTCCTGCGGGTCCAGGATCTGGAGCGCAGCATCGCCTTCTACCGCGACCTGCTCGGCTGCCAGGTGAGCCGAACGCGTGAGGATCTAGGAATGGTCCACCTAGCGGCAGGGACTGCGATGATCGACCTGGTGACCCTCGACGGTCCCCTGGGACGCCCGGGCGGGCCGGCGGCGAACGGGCAGGGCAACAACCTTCATCACTTCTGCCTGCGTATCGAGCCGTTCGACGAGCAAGCCCTGACCACCTATCTGCAAGCGGCCGGCGTGACCGTCGAACCTGCGCAGAAGCGCTACGGCGCCGAGGGCGAAGGCCTGTCGCTGTATTGCTTCGACCCGGACGGCAACCAAGTGGAACTCAAGGGGCCGCTGACTTGAACAGGGGGCAGTCGTGCCTCCCAGCGCCTATGAAGAGTACTCAGCTGCGCTAGGCGCTGGCTCAGGTTCAGAACCTCTTCGAAGGAATGACTCTAAGAGGAAACGGCCCTACGAAGAGCACCGCCGTGGTTCGACAGTCGATTGGCTCACCCGCTACCCCAGCTCAAGCGCTGGCCCTGCTGCTTCTGGCCCTGGCGATGATCGTGGTTTCAGGCGTGGCGCCTGCCCACCGCGCCGACTGGCTGATGGAAAACATCGTCCCCTTGGCCTTGCTGCTGGCCCTGGTGTCGGGTTGGCGCTGGCTGCGCCTGTCACCGTCGGCCTATGTTGCGATCGTGCTGTTGTTCGCCATCCATGAACTGGGCGCACATTACACCTATGCCCAGGTGCCCTATGACCGTTGGGCCAAGGCAGTATCGGGCCACTCCCTGGATGCTGCCCTGGGCTGGCAGCGCAATCAGTACGACCGCCTGGTGCACCTGAGCTATGGTCTGCTGTTCTATCGGCCGCTGCGCGAAACCCTGTGGCGCCTCACTGTGCTGCGGGGCGCCTGGCTGGTCGTGCTGACGCTCACTGTGGTGCTGGCCACGTCGGCCCTGTACGAGTTGATCGAATGGGTGGGGGGCCAGTACGTGGGCAAGGACACCGCCCAGGCCTTCGTCGCCACCCAGCGTGACCCGTGGGATGCACAGAAGGACATGGCACTGGCGCTGCTCGGCGCATTGACGAGTAGCGTGCTGGGCGGCCTGTGGCGCGCCTGGCGCGATCGTCGACCGCCGATGCAATGCTGAGGAACATCGCCGGCACTGCTGGCGTCTTCCGGGATATCGGAGCGCGGCCAACAGGAGGTGATCATGTCCGCTCAAGCCAATGCCCGCGAGGCCGCAGACAGCACACTGCTGGAGCTGTTGCGTCGCCATGCCGAGCCGTTGCCGCATATCGATACCCCGATGTTCGGCGCTCTGTTCGACCGATACGCCAATGCCAAGGTGGTGCTCATCGGCGAGTCCAGCCATGGCACGCGGGAGTTCTACCGAACCCGGGCGGCGATCACTCGGCATCTGATCGAGCGGCACGGCTTCAACATCGTGGCCGTGGAAGCCGACTGGCCCGATGCGGGCCAGCTCGATCGCAAGGTCAGGGGGATCGACCCCATGCCGGTCCAGGACCCGGCTTTCGGCCGCTTTCCCAGCTGGATGTGGCGCAACGCCGAGGTGAGCGAGTTCATCACCTGGCTGCGCGGCCACAATCACACCCTGCCGCTTGCCGAGCGCACCGAGTTTCGCGGCCTGGACATCTACAGCTTGCGAAATTCGATGGCACAGGTGCTCAGCTACCTGGACCGCACCGATCCCGCGCTGGCCCACCAAGCCCGCCAGCGATATGGCTGTCTCACGCCTTGGCAGGACGACCCGGCCCTGTACGGACATTTTGTCGAGCGCGCAGGCCAGGCTCCCTGTGAGGACGCGGTCGTGCAACAGCTCAACAGCTTGCTCGCCAAGCGTCTGGCAGATGACGGCGAAGCGTTTTTCAGCGCTACCCAGAACGCCCAGGTGGTGCGTGCCGCCGAGCAGTATTACCGCGCCATGTATCGTGGCGGGGCGGCGTCGTGGAACCTGCGGGACAAGCACATGTTCGACACGCTCCAGGCCGTGCTCGCCCATCGGGGTGCCTCGGCCAAGGCCGTGGTCTGGGCGCACAATTCCCATATCGGCAATGCTGCCGCCACGCTGATGGGCTGGCGCGGCGAGTTCAACCTGGGCCAGCTGTGTCGCACCGCTCTTGGTCGTGAGGCGGTGCTGATTGGCATGAGCACCGACCGCGGCCAGGTCGCGGCAGCCGATGACTGGGACGGCGAGGTGCGCATCCAGGAGGTACTGCCTTCACGGCCGGACAGCTGGGAGCGGCGCTGGCTCGATGCCGGCGTTCCCGCCTCGTTGACCGACTGGCGCGGGGACGGCGCCGAGGCCCTGCGCGACGCGCTGAGCGGGACCTTGCTGGAGCGCGCCATCGGGGTGATCTATCGGCCGCGCACCGAGCGCCAGAGCCATTATTTCGAGGCGGTCCTGGGCGAGCAGTTCGACGCCTTGGTATGGATCGAGCAGACCAACGCCCTGACGCCACTGCCGGTACCAGCCGGTGTCAGCCACGAGGACGATACCTTCCCATTCGGAGTGTGAAGCCATGAAGCCTGATGTTTCTGCGCACGTGTTGTTCAAGGACCGTCGCCAGGCCGGGCGGGCTTTGGCCCAGGCACTTAAACCCCGTCTGCAGGGTCGGCCTCTGGTGCTGGCATTGCCGCGTGGTGGCGTGCCGGTCGCCTTCGAGGTGGCCAAGGCGCTGGGTGCACCGCTCGATGTTGTGCTGGTGCGCAAGATCGGCGCGCCAGGTAATGAAGAGTTTGCCCTTGGCGCGGTGGCCGAGGGCAATCCGCCGTACTGTGTGGCTGACCAGGCGATGATGGCGCTGTTTGGCGCCACGCAGGTCTGGTTCGATGCCGAGCGAGACCGACAGTTGCTGGAAATCGAACGTCGACGGCAGGTGTATTGCGGCGATCGGCGGCCTGAAATCAGCGGGCACGAAGTGGTGCTGGTGGACGATGGTATTGCCACCGGCAACACCGCCCGGGCTGCATTGCTCGCCCTGATTGCCGCCGGGCCGTCGCGGTTGCTGTTCGCGGCGCCCGTAGGGGCGCGGGAGGCGCTGGCCATGCTGAGCCCGTTGGTAGATGAGCTGGTCTGTCTGGAAGCGCCCGAGCCGTTTCGCGCGGTGGGTCTTCACTACGAGCAGTTTGATCAGACCCGCGATGAAGAGGTGGTGCGGTTGCTGGCACAGAGCCGGGCATTTGAATCGGCGCCATCTGTTCGCGGGTAAATCGTCTGGGCGAATGCCCTGTGGTCGGTGTGCCATGGCCACATCGGCAAAGCCGATTATGCTTCAACTGACCTTGCTGCGACCCTTGGCGCTTCGCCTGTCGTGTTTCGCGCAAGTCCTAGGGCCTGGGTGTACGGGATGAGTGCATGAGAGGCACCTGCGGCCTGCAACCTAGAGACGGAGGCAACCCATGGCGGTCATCGACAGCACATCCACGGGCAGCGCGCCCCAGCGTGGCATCACTCGGGAGGAGCGCAAGGTCATCTTCGCTTCATCCCTCGGCACCGTGTTCGAGTGGTACGACTTCTACCTCTACGGCTCCCTGGCGGCGATCATCGCCAAGCACTTCTTCGCCGGGGTCAACGAGACCACTTCCTTCATTTTCGCCTTGCTGGCCTTTGCTGCCGGGTTTGCCGTGCGGCCGTTCGGGGCCATCGTGTTCGGCCGTTTGGGCGACATGATCGGGCGCAAGTACACCTTCCTCATCACCATCGTCATCATGGGCCTGTCCACCGCGGTGGTCGGCGTGCTGCCCGGCTATGCCGCCATCGGCGTGGCGGCGCCTATCATCCTGATCACCCTGCGGCTGTTGCAAGGTCTGGCGTTGGGCGGTGAGTACGGTGGAGCGGCGACCTACGTGGCCGAGCATGCACCCAAGGGTAAACGTGGTTTCTTCACCTCATGGATCCAGACCACCGCAACCTTGGGCCTTTTCCTCTCGTTGCTGGTGATCCTGGCCTGCCGCACGCTGCTGGGTTCGGAGGCCTTCGAGGATTGGGGCTGGCGCATCCCGTTCGTGCTGTCGATCCTGCTGCTGGCGATCTCTGTTTACATCCGCATGCAGCTCAACGAGTCGCCGGTGTTCATGAAGATGAAAGCCGAAGGCAAGGCTTCCAAGGCGCCGCTGACCGAGTCCTTCGCCCGCTGGGACAACCTCAAGGTGGTGATCATGTCGCTGCTCGGCGGCACCGCCGGCCAGGCAGTGGTGTGGTACACCGGGCAGTTCTATGCGCTGTTCTTCTTGCTGCAGATGCTCAAGATCGACCCGCAGACCGCCAATCTGCTGATCGCAGGCTCGCTGTTGATCGGCACGCCGTTCTTCATCCTGTTCGGCAGCCTGTCCGACCGCATCGGGCGCAAGAAAATCATCATGGCCGGCTGCATCATCGCTGCGCTGACCTACTTCCCGATCTTCAAGGCCCTGACCGAGTACGGCAACCCGGACGTGTTCGTCGCTCAGGAGCAGAACCCGGTGGTTGTGGTCGCCGACCCGGACCAGTGTGCATTCCAGTTCGACCCGGTGGGTAAGGCCAAATTCACCAGCTCGTGCGACATCGCCAAGAGCTTGCTGGCCAAGCGGGCCATACCGTACCAGAACGAACGCGCCGAGCCAGGCAGCGTGGCGCAGATCCGCATCGGCGAGCGGGTGATCCCAAGCTTTGACGGCAGGGCGTTGCCCCCGGCGGACTTCAAGGCCCAGAGCGAGCGTTTCACCGCCACCCTCGGCAGTGCGCTCAAAGAAGCGGGCTATCCTGAAAAAGCCGATCCCGCCAAGACCCACTACCCGATGGTGCTGTTGCTGCTGACCTTGCTGGTGATCTACGTGACCATGGTCTACGGGCCGATCGCCGCATGGCTGGTGGAGCTGTTCCCGGCGCGCATCCGTTACACCTCCATGTCGCTGCCGTACCACATCGGTAACGGCTGGTTCGGCGGTTTCCTGCCGACCGTGGCATTTGCGATGGTGGCCGCGACGGGCGATATCTACTACGGGCTGTGGTACCCGATCGTCATTGCGGTGATGACCGCGATACTGGGGACTTTCTTCCTTCCCGAAACCAAGGATCGGGACATTCATCACGCCTGAGTGGCGCAGTCGAAGGGGCGCTATGCGCCCCTTCGCGGGTCAATCGAAACAGCCGCGCAAGGCGAAGCGGTAACCGATATCGACCCCGGTGGCGCTGCCGCGACCGGGGGTTTTCTTCAGCACGAATTCGAAGGCTGGCTCGTACAAGCCGTCGCGCAGCACGGCACCTGCGAGCACCTCCACGTGGTACCAGCCGTTGTCCAGCTCGATGATGGGTCGACCGGGTTGCTGGTAACGTGCGAGCAAATCGCCCAAGGCCTTGGGCGTGAAGTGCTGCAGAATGCGCCAGGTAAACAGCATCAACGAGCGATTCTGCACCTGAAGCACATAGCCCGGCCGACGGTGCTTGAGGCGGCTGCCGGCGGCGAGCAGGGCGGGGGTGTCGTCGCCCAGGCTGAAGATGATCCGGTAGGGCAGGTTCTCGACCCCGGCCAACGGCAGGACGATGCCCTCGAGCACTGCCTGGTCGCCGCTGTCGCCATGGGTAAAGGCGTGGGCCAGGTCGTCCGGCAGCGCGTGTTCTTCCTTGAAGCGATGAAGCAGCTGGATATCGCCCAGGATGAAGTAGTCGATTAGATCGTTCAGGACTTCGCTGAATTCGTAGCGCATTGGGTTTTCCTTGTTATGGCTGCGCTGGTGAGGGCCGATGACTGTAGCGCAAGGCCTTGAGGCTGTCTTCAGATAGCCTTCAGATTAGCCGCCGATACTCCCCCCAACGAAACGTCCCCTGGGGGGATTTCCATGAGCGACGCACATTGGCGTGCCTTGTTTCCGCTGGCCATCGGTACCCATGCCGAGCGCGGTACGGCGCACCTGACCCTGAGCCTTGCGGGCGAGCCAGACCGCAACTCGATCGAACATTTCATCCATCAGCGTTTTGCTTCGATCCACCACGCCGATGTCCATCACTATCTGCCTGAGCTGCTCGGGCTGAGCGACAGCCATGGCCGCCTGATCGCCGCTGCAGGCATGCGCCTGGCCGGGGACGGGCCGTTGTTTCTCGAGCGCTACCTGGACGAGCCCGTGGAGCAGGCGGCCTCGCGCCTGGCCGGTGCAGACGTCAACCGGCAACAGGTGGTCGAGGTGGGCAATCTTGCAGCGCTCAGCGCCGGCAGTGCCCGCATCATGATCATCGTCGTGACCTGGCTGCTGGCTGCGCGAGGGCTGGAGTGGGTCGCCTTCACCGGCGCCTCGACGCTGGTCAACAGCTTTCACCGCCTGGGTTTGGTGCCGACGTTGCTGGCCGACGCTGACCCGGACCGGCTCAATGGCGAGCGCGACCATTGGGGCAGTTACTACAACCAGCACCCCCACGTGTTCGCCGGCAACATCGGCCTGGGCCATGACGCGCTGATGCGCGCGGGCGTGTTCCAGCGCCTGGGGTTGCCTGCGGCGTTACAGGAGTCCGGTCATGCCGCATGAGTTGCAGGCGTTTCGCGAGGTGCTGAACCTGCATGCCCGTCAGCGCGCAGCGCTGGTCGCGCTGCAAGGGGCCGTAGGCCGTTATGACTATGGCCAGTTGTTGAGCGAGGTCCAGCAGCGCGAGGCCTGGTTGCGCACTCAGCCGCCAGGTACCTTCGCCCTGGCCCTGGACAACGGGCCCGAGGCAGTGTTCTGGGACCTGGCGGCGCTACTGGCCGAACGCCCGTGCGTGATCGTGCCGCCGTTCTTCACGCCGGCGCAGGTCCGTCACAGCCTCGACGACAGCGGGGTGACCCTGATGCTGGCCGAACCTGACCTTGCACCGACGCTGCAGGCGGCAGGCTTCAATGAGAGAGAGGGCGTCTGGTCCCGCCAGGTGCAGGTGGCCAACGCCCTGCCGGCGGGCACCCTCAAGATCACCTACACCTCCGGCAGCACAGGGGCTCCCAAGGGGGTGTGCCTGGGGGCCGACGCGATGCTGCGGGTGGCCCGTGAACTGGAGGCGGCCAGTCGGCCGTCGGCGCCGAGCACGTACCTGGCGGTGCTGCCCTTGGGTGTGCTGCTGGAAAACCTCGGCCTGTACGCGGCCTTGCTGGCCGGCGCCCGTGTCATGGTCTATCCGCAGGCACACCTGGGCATGCGGGGCGCAGGACAGATCGACTGGAAGCGCTTGCTGGGCAGCATCGCCTTGAGCGGTGCCGAAAGCTTGATCCTGGTACCGCAGCTGCTGCTGGGGCTGGTGAGCGCCATCGAGCATGGCTGGACCCAGGTCGGCCCGCTGCGTTTCGTCGCCGTGGGCGGGGCACGCGTGGCGCAAAGCTTGTTGGCGCGCGCCGAGGCGGTGGGCCTGCCGGTGTTCGAGGGCTACGGGCTGTCTGAATGCGCATCGGTGGTCTGTCTGAACCGTCCGGGGGCACAGCGACCTGGCAGTGTCGGGCGCCCCTTGCCCCATGTGCAGGTGCGTATCGCCGAGGACGGCGAAGTGCTGGTGGCCGGCTCGACCCTGCTGGGCTACCTGGGCGAGCCGCCCTTCACCGGGCAGTGGTGGCCCACGGGCGATATCGGCCACTTCGACGGCGATGGCTATCTGTACCTCGCAGGACGCAAGAAGAACCAGTTCATCACCAGTTTTGGGCGCAACGTCAACCCTGAATGGGTCGAGGCGGAGCTGACCCAGGGCGGGGTGATACTCCAAGCCTTCGTCCATGGCGAGGGCTTGGCCCGCAACGTGGCGCTGCTCTGGCCACTGGACCCGAACATCGGGGACCCGCTGATCGAGCAGGCCGTGGCCCAGTGCAATGCCGGCCTGCCGGACTACGCCCGTGTACACACCTGGCGACGCCTGCCCGAACCCTTCAGCGCCGCCAGTGCCACCCTGACCGCCAATGGCCGTCCGCGCCGGGACCAGATCCTGCAGCGCTACCACGGCTTGTTATCCGCGATTGCTGACTCATGAGGCCTGTCATGTCCTTCTTTGAAACCCTCCAAGCACGAACCACCCAGGAACGCGGCGCCCTGTTCAGCGTGCCTGTCATTCGCGATGCACTCGCCGGTACCGTCAGTCTGGAGGGTTACGTGGCTTTCCTGACCCAGGCCTATCACCACGTGCGCCATACCGTGCCGCTGATGATGGCTTGCGGCGCACGACTGCCTGTGCGCCTGGAATGGCTGCGCGGTGCGGTGTGCGAATACATCGATGAAGAATACGGCCACGAGCGTTGGATCCTAGATGACATCGCGGCCTGCGGCGGTGACCCCGATCAAGTGCGCAACAGCCGCCCGGCGCTGCCGATCGAACTGATGGTAGCGTTTCTCTATGACACCATCGCCCGGGGCAATCCGGTGGGGCTGTTCGGCATGGTCAACGTGCTCGAAGGCACCAGCATTGCCCTGGCCACCCAGGCTGCAGGCACCATCCAGAGCAGCCTTGGTCTGCCGGACAAGGCTTTCAGCTACCTCAGTTCCCACGGCGCGCTGGACCAGGACCACATGGTCACCTACCGCGGCCTGATGGATCGTCTGGACCAACCCGAAGACCAGGAGGCGGTGATCCACGCCGCCCAAGTGGTGTACCGGCTGTACACCGAGATGTTCCAGGGCCTGCCGCGTGCCACCGGGCAAGAGGTGCGCCATGCGTCTGTCTGAATGCTCGGCGGTACTGACCGGGGCCAGCGGTGGCATTGGCCTTGAGCTGGCGAGCCAGCTGTGCGCGGCCGGAGCCAGGGTGCTGGCGGTCAGCCGGCACATGGGCCCGCTGGCGGGGCTGATGAACCGCTACCCCCAGCAGTTGCGTTGGCAATCGGCCGATCTGCGCAGCCCGGCCGGGCGCCAGGCCGTGATCGCTGCGGCACGCGCCCACGGCGGGGCCAATCTGCTGATCAATGCCGCCGGCGTCAATCGTTTCGCGCTGTTCGAGCAACTCGACGAGGCTGCCCTGGATGACCTGATCGACCTCAACATCAAGGCCACCCTGCAGCTGACCTGCGGGTTGCTGCCACTGCTGCGCGAGCAACCCCGGGCGTTAGTGGTGAACGTCGGCTCCATCTACGGCTCGATCGGCTACCCCGGCTATGCCACCTACAGTGCCAGCAAGTTCGCCTTGCGCGGGTTCTCCGAAGCCCTGCGCCGGGAGCTTGCCGACACCTCGGTGAACGTGCTGTACGCCGCACCCCGGGCGACCCGAACCAGCATGAACAGCAGCGCCGCCACCGCTTTGAACCAAGCGCTCAAGGTCGGGATGGATGACCCAGGCGACGTCGCCAAGGCCGTACTCGACGCCGTGCAGGCCGAGCGTAGCGAGTTGTACCTGGGCTGGCCGGAAAAACTCTTCGTGCGCCTCAACGGCATGCTGCCCGGCATAGTCGACCGGGCGCTGCGCAAGCAGTTGCCGTTGATCCGCCGCTACAGCGATGCCAACAGCAAGGAGTCGAACAAATGAGATACCTGATCCTCGCCGGCCTGCTGGCCGTCGCCCCCTTCACCTGGGCCCTGGACCAGGCGGGTACCCAGCGTCTGACGGATGTCCAGCAGCGCTGGGCGCAGATCCAGTACACATTGCCCAAGGCCCAGCGCGCCGATGCGCTGGAAAAACTCGCCGCTGACAGCGGTGCGTTCGTGCGCCAATACCCAAGCTCGCCTGAGGCGCTGATCTGGGACGGCATCGTCAACAGCAGTTGGGCTGGCGCCACGGGCGGTCTGGGGGCGCTGGGCAAGGTCAAGGCTGCCCGCGCCAGTCTGGAAAAGGCCATCGCCATGGACCCGGCCGCCCTCCAGGGCTCGGCCTATACCAGCCTTGGGGCGTTGTACGACCAGGTGCCGGGCTGGCCCATCGGGTTCGGTGACAGCGACAAGGCCGAGGCGATGCTGCGCAAGGCACTGGCGCTCAACCCCGAAGGGATCGACAGCAATTACTTCTGGGCCGACCATCTGGTGCGCGAAGGCCACTATGCCCAGGCCAGAGCGGCCTTGCTCAAGGCACGTCAGGCACCGGCCCGGCCCGGACGGGAGCTGGCGGACCAGGGCCGGCGTCAGGAAATCGATGCTTTACTCAAGAGCATCCAAGACAAACAGGACTGAACATGCGGCTGCTGCTGGTGGAGGATGACAGGGCATTGGGGGAGGGGATTTGCGACGGCTTGCGCCAGGAGGGCTATACGCTCGACTGGTTGCAGGACGGCATCAACGCGCTGCACGCCCTGCGCCATGAGCCTTTTGACCTGGTGGTGCTGGATCTGGGGTTGCCGCGCCTGGATGGCGTCGAACTGCTTCGGCGTGTGCGCTTGGACGGCAATGCGGTGCCGGTGTTGATCCTCACGGCGCGTGACGCCACCGAAGACCGGATCGCAGGGCTGGACGCCGGCGCCGACGACTACCTGATCAAGCCGTTCGATCTCAACGAGCTCAAGGCCCGTCTGCGCGCCTTGTTGCGCCGCAGTGCCGGCCGGGCCCGGCTGGTGATCGAACATGCCGGGGTCGCGCTGGACCCGGCGACTCAGCAGGTCAGTTACAACGGCCAACCGGTGGTGCTCACGCCCAACGAGTACCGGCTGCTGCACGAGTTGTTGGCCCAGCCGGGCAAGGTGTTCACCCGCGAGCGCTTGACCCAACTGCTGTATGGCTGGAGTGAAGAACCGGAGAGCAATACCCTGGAAGTGCACATCTATCACCTACGAAAAAAGCTGTTCAACGGGCTGATCCGTACCGTGCGTGGCATCGGCTACCTGGTGGAAGGCAAGCCATGAGTTCGCTGCGTCGACGCACCTTATGGCGGGTCATGCTGGTGCTGGTGCTCGGCAGTGCTTTGCTGGCCCTGTACAACTATCACGACAGCCGCCACGAAATTGCCGAGGTCTATGACGCCCATCTGGCACAGAACGCCCGGCTGCTGCAGGGCGTGTTGAGCCTGCCACTGCACGAGCAGCACCGCGAAGACCTCTATCAAGCCTTGGACGTTGCCTTGGGCAAGGCCGGGCGGCGCGGGGTCGGGCACCCCTACGAGAGCAAGCTTGCGTTTCAGGTCTGGCGCGACGATGGCCCGTTGCTGGTGCGTACACCGAGCGCGCCAGCATTCGTCACGCCGCCGGCCACGCCAGGGTTTTCCGATGTGGTGGTGGATGGACGGCAATGGCGCAGTTTTGTCCTGCCGGTGCCCGACCAGCACTGGATCATCTGGGTGGGGGAGCGTAGCGATGTGCGCGCCGACCTGGTCGGGCGGATCGTACGCCACACCCTCCTGCCGTTTCTGTTGGGCAGCCTGGCACTGGCGCTGTTGGTATGGTTGGCCATCGGTCGCGGCCTGATGCCGCTGCAGAACATGGCCCAGGTCATCCGCGGGCGGCACGCCGAATCCCTGGCGCCGCTGCAACTGGTGCCGTTGCCGCGCGAGCTTGAGCCGATGCAGGCGGCCATCAACCGGCTGCTGGCACAGATCGAGCAGTTGCTGCGCCGCGAGCACCGCTTCATCGCCGATGCCGCCCACGAAATGCGTACGCCCTTGGCGATCCTGCGCCTGCATGCGCAGAACGCCCAGACCGCCACCTCCGAGGAGGAACGGCAAAAGGCCTTGGGCTTTTTGATTGCAGGTGTCGATAGGCTTGGCCGGGTGGTCAACCAGTTGCTGACCCTGGCACGGTTGGAACCGCGCCTGGCGCAGCACAACCGGGAGGTGATCGATCTGGAGGAACTGGTGACCGAGCATCTGGCCGAGCTGACGCCATGGATTCTCGAGCAGGGCCAGGAGCCTTCGCTGGACATCGCCCCCGGTGACTATCATCTGGCAACCGATGCCAGCGCCTTGGTCATCGCTCTGCAGAACCTGTTGACCAATGCGGTGAACCATTCCCCGCCTGGCGGCCGGATCCGCGTGTCGCTGGCGCAGGTCGAAGAACAGGTACTGCTCTGCGTGGAGGATGAAGGGCCCGGAATCGACGAAGCGGACCTCGAGCGGGTGTTCGAACGCTTCTACAGCAAGGATTCCGCCAATGGCGCGGGGTTGGGGTTGTCGATCGTCAGCATGATCGCCAAGCGCCTGGGTGGCAGCGTGCAGCTGTGCAACGTTGCCCCCCATGGGCTGCGGGCGACCTTGCGCCTGGAGGCCGGCACGTCTCAGTGACGCTGGGCGATCTGGATCAGGTTGCCACAGGTGTCGTCGAACACGGCCACGGTCACCGGGCCCATGGCGGTCGGCGGCTGGGTGAAGCGCACCCCGGCTGCGCACAGGCGGGTGTACTCGGCCTGGATATCGCGCACCCCGAAAGATGTGGCCGGGATGCCATCCTGCTTGAGGGCGGTCTTGTAGGTCTTGGCGGCGGGATGGGCATCGGGTTCGAGTAGCAACTCCACACCGTTGGGGTCGTTGGGCGAGGTGAGGGTCAGCCAGCGGTGCTGGCCCATGGGAATGTCATGCTTGGGTTCGAACCCCAGCACATAGTGGTAGAAGGCAAGGGCCTTGGCTTGGTCGTCGACCAGAATGCTGGTGATCACGATCTTCATAGGCGTGCGTCCGTTCTGCGGGCAGTTACCTGCAAGTAAAGACGCTCTGGACACGTTCACCACTCCCTGTATGGGTGAGCCCAGTGTTGCATCCAGGGGCTGCGGACACAGCGGCGTCGCCAGCACGCCGCCGTCCCGGGTGTTGAAAGGGCCGCGGGGCGGCCCTGGACTCAGTGTTGGCGCAGGAACGCCAGCAACCGCTGGTTGACCTGCTCGGCCGCCTCCATCTGCACCATATGGCCCATTCCTGGAATCACCACCGTCTCGGCGTCCAGCCCTTGGGCCTGGGTGGCCGGAATGATCGCGTCCTCCGCGCCCCAGATCACCAGCACCGGATGCTGTCCCAAAACGCCGCGCAGATCGTGCCGTTGCCGATTACCGTCGGCAATGGCCGAGGCCAGTTGGCGCAAGGCGCTGTCGACGCCTTCCAGGCGCTTGAACTTGAGCATGTCCTCGAGCATTTGCCGGGTCACCAGGCCCGGGTCGGCGAACAGCTGGCTCATCGCGGGCTTGAGGGCATTGCGGCTGCCGGCCTCGACGAAGGCTTGCAGGTAGCCTGCATTGATCGCTTCGCCAAGGCCCGCGCTGGCGATCAGCCCCAGGCTCGCCACCCGCTGGGGAGCCAGGCGGGTGAGGTTCAGGCTCACGGCGCCGCCCATGGAATGGCCGACGAAATGGGCGCGGGGAATGTCCAGGTGGTCGAGCAACGCCAACACCGCTTCGCTCAATTCATCCAGATCCCCCCGTTGCAGGGCTTTGGTCGATTCGCCGTGGCCGGGCAGGTCGAGGGCGATGACGCGGCGCTCGCCGGCCAAGGTCGGGTGATTGAACAGCCAGTTGTTGAGGTCACCGCCAAAGCCATGTACCAGCACCAGCGGCGTGCCGCCTTCGCCGAGTTCGAACCAGCGCAGCAAGCGATTGCCTACCTCGGCCTTCTGCGGGACCGGCCCCTGGCTTTGGTCGGCACTGCCCTCGGCGACGAACTCGGCCTGGAAGCGCTGTACCACCGCGTCGATCTGTGCCTCGTCGGCTTCGCCTTCGACCACCACCGCCAGCAGGGCGCCCACTGGCAGGGTTTCGTCAGGCCTTGCCACGACGCGGCGCAGCACGCCGCTGAACGGCGCCTCGACGCTGCTGCTGATCTTGTCGGTCTCAACGTCCAGCACTTCATCGCCTTTATTGATGACGTCGCCTTCCTGCTTGAGCCAGGTGTCGACCCGGCCTTCGGTCATCGACAGCCCCCATTTGGGCATGGTCAGGGTATGGATCTGGCTCATGCGGCGCTCCTTGTGGCTTCGATCACCTTGCGCACGGCGGTTTCGATTTTCGTAGCGTCCGGTATGTACAGGTCTTCGAGTGCGTCCGAGAAGGGCACCGGTGTGTGGGGCGCGGTGACCATCTCGATCGGGCCCTTGAGGGCGCCGAAGGCCTTCTGCGCCACCAGGGCACTGATGTCGGTGGCCATGGAGCAACGCGGGTTGGCTTCGTCGATCACCACCAGCCGACCGGTCTTCTCGACGCTTTCAAGGATGCTGTCTTCGTCCAGCGGGCTGGTCGTGCGCAGGTCCAGCACTTCGCAGTCGATGCCCTGACGCGCCAGGTTGGCGGCCGCTTCCATGGCCACATGGACCATGCGACCGTAGGTCACCAGGGTCACGTCGTCGCCGTCACGCAGGAAGTTGGCCTCGCCGAACGGGATGCTGTAGACCTCCTCGGGCACCTCGCCCTGCAAGCCATAGAGCAACTTGTGCTCGCAGAAGATCACCGGGTCGTTGTCGCGCATCGCCTGGATCAACAAGCCTTTGGCGTCATAGGGCGAGGATGGGCAGACCACCTTCAGACCAGGGATGTGGGTCCACAGGGAGGTGAGCATCTGCGAATGCTGGGCGGCGGCACGCAGGCCCGCGCCGTACATGGTGCGCATCACCAGGGGGGTGACTGCCTTGCCGCCGAACATGTAGCGGAATTTCGCCGCTTGGTTGAGGATCTGGTCCAGGCAGCAGCCAGCGAAATCCACGAACATCAGTTCGCACACCGGCCGCAGGCCTTGGGTCGCGGCGCCGACGGCAGCGCCCACGTAACCGATTTCCGACAAGGGCGCGTCCAGCACGCGGCCAGGAAACTGATGGTAGAGGCCCTTGGTGACGCCGAGCACACCGCCCCAGGCATCGTCCTCACCGGGGGCGCCGGCGCCGCCAGCCACGTCTTCGCCGATGATGAACACCGTGCTGTCGCGGCGCATTTCCTGCGCCAGCGCTTCGTTGATGGCCTGCTGGTAGCTGATCTTTCTTGCCATGGTGGTTCTCCTGTTGTTCTTGTAATCCGCAGCTCATGGGTAGGCGACGTAGACGTCGGTGAGCAGGTCGGCGGGCTGTGGCTTGGGATCGGACTTGGCACGGCGCACGGCATCTTCGATCAAGTCCTCGACGCGGGCGTCGATGGCATCGAGCTGGTCGTGGGTGAGCAGGCCGGCGTGGGTGGTCTTGTTGCGAAACTGCAGCAGGCAGTCGCGTTGTTCGCGCAGGTTCTTCACCTCGTCCGGGGCACGGTAGGTCT
Source organism: Pseudomonas guariconensis (assembly GCF_040822035.1). NCBI lineage: Bacteria > Pseudomonadati > Pseudomonadota > Gammaproteobacteria > Pseudomonadales > Pseudomonadaceae > Pseudomonas > Pseudomonas guariconensis. The sequence continues at coordinate 2,442,328 of NZ_CP162012.1, forward strand.
GGGCGTCGCCTTCGAAGTGGCCGTAGTAGCGGCTGAGCTTGACCTCGATCAGCGACGGACCTTGCCCTGCGCGGGCGCGCTCGATGGCCGCCCCGGCGGCCTCGTACACGGCGAAGAAATCAAATCCATCGATGGTCACGCCGGGCATGCCGAAGCCGGCGGCGCGGTCGGCAATGTGATCGCACGCCACCGACCAGGTCGACGCGGTGGCCTCGGCGTAGCCATTGTTTTCGGCGACGAAGATGCAGGGCAGGTTCATGATCGAGGCCAGGTTCATCGCCTCGAACACCGCCCCTTCATTGGAGGCGCCATCGCCGAAGAAGGCCACCGACACGTCATCGCGGCCCTTGATCTTGGCTGCCAGGGCAGCGCCAGCCACCAGTGGAGCGCCGGCACCGACGATCCCATTGGCGCCGAGCATGCCTTTTTCCAGGTCGGCGATGTGCATCGAGCCGCCCTTGCCGCCACAGACCCCGGTCTTCTTGCCGTAGATCTCGGCCATCATGCCGTACACGTCCACGCCCTTGGCGATGCAATGGCCATGGCCGCGATGGGTCGAGGCGATGCAGTCGCTGTCGCGCAGGTGGGCCATGACCCCGGCAGCAGAGGCTTCTTCGCCGGCATAGAGGTGGACGAAGCCAGGAATCTCGCCGGTGGCGAACTCCACGTGCAGGCGTTCTTCGAAGGCACGGATGGTGCGCATCACTTCATAGGCATGCAGCAATTGTTCGGAACTGAGGTGAGTGGACATCTTGTTGTTCTCCAGGGTTGTCTCAACACGGGTGTGCAGCGAAGTGCCGGTGATCGCGAGGGACCTCCAGCAGGTGATGGCGGGCGGCGTAGGCCAGCACGGCCTCGACATCGACCGTGAGGGGGCCGTTGGCATCGAGGGTCACGGTGGGGGTGTCGTGGGGGGCGAATTCGATCTCGCGCTCGCCATCGAGCGCCAGGGTGCCGCTGGCGAGGGTCAAGGGGTAGGCGACGCCGGGCTCCAGCGGGCCGCAGGCGCTGATGCCGCACGCTTGCAGCAGGCCAGGGGCCAGGGGCGCGAGCAGGGCCTGTTCGTTGTCGGCGTCCAAGTGCACCCAGGCGCCATGCCGATCCTGGCGTGACACCGGGCACCATAATCCGCACAGGGCCGAGAGACCGATGGCGTGGGGTTCGGCGAAGCAGGCAAATACCTCGGCCAGGTCATCGCTGCGGCTCAGGGCGCGGGCGCCGATGAAGCGCTGGGGCGATACGGCGACCTCCACCAGCGCCCACTCGCACAGGCCCTGTTCGGGGACGTGCACCAACAGACGCTTGTTGCGGCGCAGGCCGATTCCGGCCGGGACTCGTCCAGTTGCTTGCAGCCCTCCGGCCAGGCCCGCGCTGGTGGCCTCGCGCAGCTCGGGGAAGGCATTGTTGGTGCCGGTGGACAAGGTCAGCAGGGGTACGTCACCGGCCTCGGTGGCCACCGCCTTGTGAGTGCCGTCACCGCCGAGCACGGCGATCATCGCCACGCCGCGCTCGACCATGCGGCGGGTGGCCAGTCGCGTATCGGCCACGGTCTGGGTGAGCGGCAGGTCGAGTACTTCCAGGGCGGGCCAGTGTTGGCTGCGGGCGATCGGGCCGGCGCTGGCCTTGAGTACGGCGGCGGCGATGCCGGTCATGTCGGTTGGCAGCAGTACCTGGGCGATGCCGGTGGCGCCGAAGGCGGCGAGCAGGCGCTGGATAGCCGAGGCCTTGTCGGTACTCGAATAAAGCCCGGCGTTGGCGGTCAGGCGGCGCAAGTCGCGGCCGGAGGCTGGGTTGGCGATGATGCCGATGGTCGGGGCAGGTTGCGGCATGGCGCACCTCGGTTTCTTGTTTGCCAGTGCTTGAGCAAGCGCAGTGCCAGGTTGGCCTGGCTCGCCTGTAAGGCCTGTGGCAGAGCGTCTACATGTTTCTCTGGCCGCGATTGGCGCAGTGCCGGGCGAGACGCCGGGTGCCAGCCAGGCCCGGACGCAGGCGAGACGCTGAGACGCAGCGTCTCAGGTCGGCCGATGATCACGCAGCGCTTGTCGGGCACGGCTTGCAGGCGCTTAATGGCCGCACAACGACAAGAACATGAGAACCGGAGGCCCAATGCTTGCCGCGAACTCCCGAGCCCATGTCGATTGCGTCAGCCGGGTGCTGAAGAACGCCGAGCGCCTGCCCCAGGCGCCGGTGCCGACGCTGATCCTCGACTCGTGGCGCCGCTCCATGGACCTGTACCGCCTTGATCCTGGATCCTTGCAGGGGCCGCGCATCCTGTCCCAGGCGGTGCTCAACGAGTGCCGTGAGCGTGCCGAGCTGTTCCTGCGCATTGCCAGCGACGCTGTGGCCCGCTTGCACGCGCAGGTGCGCGGTGCCGACTACTGTGTACTGCTCACCGACGCCCAAGGGCGCACCATCGACTATCGGGTCGAGTCGGCCATCCGCAACGACTGCCGCAAGGCCGGGCTGTACTTGGGCACGTGCTGGTCGGAAGGCGAAGAGGGTACCTGCGGGGTGGCGGCGGTGTTGACCAGCAAGGCGCCGATCACGGTGCACAAGCGCGATCACTTTCGCGCTGCGTTCATCGGCCTGACCTGCACGGCCGCGCCGGTGTTCGATCCGCAGGGGGAGTTGCTGGGCGTGGTGGATGTGTCTGCGTTGCAGTCACCGGACGACCGGCGCAGCCAGCACCTGATCCGCCAGTTGGTGGAGCAGACCGCACGCGAGATCGAAAACGCGTTTTTCATGCACAACGCCCAAGGCCACTGGGTGATGCGCGCCCACGGCACCCCCGGTTACGTGGAAAGCCAACCGGACTATCTGCTGGCCTGGGATGCCGATGGTCGCCTGCAGGCGATCAACAGCCTGGCTCGGCAGCGCCTGCTGGAGGGCCTTGGGCGGCTGCCGGTGCATATCGGTGAATTGTTCGACCTCGACCAACTGCGCGATGCCAGCGATGCCTGCGCCCAGCGCCTGCCTGGCTGGGGCGGGCTCTATGGCCGGGTGAGTGCACCCCAGCGCCGGGCCCGGCCAGCGGTGGTGCAGCCGGCCCAGGACACGCGCATCGAGCAGCACCTGCGCTTGGCCACGCGGGTGAAGGACTGCAACCTGGCCGTGCTGGTGCAAGGCGAGACCGGTGTGGGCAAAGAAGTCTTCGCCCGCCAGGTGCACCAGCAAAGCCTGCGCCGTGAAGGGCCTTTCGTCACCCTCAACTGCGCGGCGATCCCGGAAAACCTCATCGAGAGCGAACTGTTCGGTTATGTGGCCGGTGCCTTTACCGGCGCGTCGAGCAAGGGCATGCAAGGCCTTTTGCAGCAGGCCGATGGCGGTACGCTGTTTCTCGACGAAATCGGCGACATGCCCTTGAACCTGCAGACGCGTCTGTTGCGGGTATTGGCCGAAGGTGAAGTGGCACCTTTGGGCGCGGCACGTCGCCAGCGGGTGGACATGCAGGTGATCTGCGCCACCCATCGGGATCTGGCTGCGATGGTGGCCGAGGGGCGTTTTCGCGAGGACCTGTATTTCCGCCTGGCCAATGCGCGCTTCGAGTTGCCACCGCTGCGCGAGCGGCACGACCGGTTGGGGTTGATTCATCGACTGTTGGCCGAGGAAGCCGCGGCCTGCGGCGTCGATGTGACACTGACGGACGCAGCGCTCGAAGCGCTGCTCACCTATCACTGGCCGGGCAACCTGCGCCAGTTGCGCCAGGTGCTGCGCTACGCCTGTGCGGTCTGCGATGGCGGGCAGGTGAGGCGCGAGGATCTGCCCGAAGCGGTGCGCGGCGTGGGTGCGACAGCTGCCGAGACGACCTGCGACCCTGCGCGCCAGTTGCTGCTCGATGCGTTGATTCGGCATCGCTGGAAACCGGCAGATGCGGCCAAGGCACTGGGCATCTCACGGGCGACCCTGTACCGGCGTGTACACGAGCACGGCATCGAGATGCCGAGGATGAAAGGCTGTTGAGGTATCGGTAGGCCTGTGCGCCATTCGCGGATGAACCTGCTCCTACCCGGTCAGCGCAGCCTCTGTGGGAGATTAGCCCTGGCGCAGTGTGTGGTGCTCGCTCCAATGCGATCTCGACGCATTACCCCCGAATCGGGGAATCGGCTGGGGAATCCTCCCCAGTCGGTTTTGAATGTCAGCTTAAGCCTTTGAAAAAACGATAAAAAATTTATGGCATGCCACTTGCTCCGGCTTTGCGCAGAACGTCTGTGTTTTCCGGAGGTGCAGCATGATGACCCCGTCGAAAGGCTCCGTCCTGACTTCACTGGCCCTGACCCTGCTGGGGTGGGGCGCGGTGAGCGAGGCTGCGGTGCAGTGCCAGCGCACGCTGGTGGCCAACGTAGTGGCACTGGATCAGCCGCTGATGTTCAACCGCCTGGGGGCACAGAATGCCAATGGAATGATCTTCGCCCTGCGCCAGGACGTGGTGGACGAACACCTGGTGCCGCTGAGCAACGGCGGGGCGGCGGTTCCCGGCAAGGTCACCTTGCGGCCGGACAAGCGTCCGCGGCCGATCGTGCTGCGGGTTGCGGCCGGTGACTGCCTGACAGTCAACCTGACTAACCTGCTGGCCTACCAGGCCAATCCCAACAAACATGGCTTCGATCCCGAAGACAACGTAGTCGAGGGCGAGCAAGCCCCGGAACTGGAAATCGAAAACCTCGAAGGGCCTGTGGCCGACGAGCAGGTCACCGACCGCTTCGTGGGCTTCCAGGTCAACGGTATGCAGGCGGTCAACGGCATCAGCGACATCGCCGCCAACACCGGTCGCAACGGCAACTTCCTGGTGGCACCGGGCAACACCCGCAGCTACACCCTCTATGCCGAGCGTGAAGGCGCGTTCGCCGCTACCAGCAAGGGCGCCACGTTCGGCGGCGAAGGCACGGCGGGCAATGTCTCCAACGGCCTGTTCGGCCAGGTGGTGGTGGTTCCCAAGAATGGGCGAACCTTTCGCAACACCCTGACCGAAGAGGAAATGCGCCTGGCCACCACCGGCCGCACCGCCACCGGCCAGCCGGTGATCGACTACAACGCCCGCTATCCACAGGTCGAGCCATGGATCGCCGAAGGCAAGGCGGGCAAGCCGATCATCGCGATGGTCGATGGCAACGAGATCCTCAGCAGCGAAACCGACGCCATCGTCATGGGCCCCAACCAGGACGGTAGTTTCCCGCCCTCGACCTACCCGCTGGAGTCCATCGGCAAGCGCAACCCGGCGCTGCCCAACCGGCTGGAAGCCTTCCGCGACTTCGCCTCGCAGTTCGCCGATGAAGTGGCCGGTACCCAGGCCTTCCCCGGTTACTGGGCGGACCCGGTGATGGGGCATGTGCTGGAGCCGACCCGTGATTCGTTCATGATCAACTACGGCTCCGGCGGCATGGGCGCCGAGGTGATCGCCAACCGCCTGGGCGTAGGGCCGATGCATGACTGCCTGTCCTGCGCCTACGAGGAATTCTTCCTCAGTGCCCACACCGTGGGCGACGTCGGCACCTTGGTGGATGTCCCGGCCAACGTTGGCCTGGAGCACATCCGCCCCGGCGAGACGCCGCCGGCCAATGCGGTCGGGGTCAAGGCCACCATGGCCCTGTACCCCTCGGAGCCGGCCAACGTGCACCACAGCTACATCGGTGACTTCACCAAATTCCGCAATACCCACAATGGCCATGAGCAGCACATCTTCCACCTGCACGGCCACCAATGGCTGTTCAACCCCAACGACGACAACTCCGACTACATCGATGCCCAAGGCATCGGTGCCGGTGGCGGCTATACCTATGAAATCGCCAACGGGGGCTCGGGTAACCGCAACCGGGTGGCGGGCGATGCTATCTATCACTGCCACTTCTATCCGCATTTCGCCCAAGGCATGTGGGCTATGTGGCGGGTGCACGATGTATTCGAGCAGGGCACCCGCCTGGCCGTGAGCGGCGAAGGCGAAAATGGCTTCCATACCGTGCCTTTCGGCCTGCGCAGCGGCAAGCCGGCAGCAGGCGCGCGGGCGTTGCCGGATGGCGAGATCATTGCCGGCACGCCGATTCCGGCCATCGTGCCGCTACCCGGCAAGGCCATGGCGCCGATGCCTGGCAAGGTCACCGTGGTGCCGAAGCTGGCCGAGACCCTCGTGGCAGAGCAGGACGACGATGACGAACCTGAAGCGGGCGATGACGATCATCCGCAGGAAACCAACGCGCCGCGTGCCGTGGGGTCCCTGGCCCTGGTCGATCGCAGCGAGAGCAATCGCAACGCCGATGGCACCCTGAAGAACCCCGGCTATCCGTTCTGGGTCGGGGGCATGGAGAGCAGTGTCGGCCAACGTCCGCCGACCCCGCCGCTGGACATGCTCGACCCGGCCCTGGCCCGTCAGCTCAAGGACAGCGGCAAGGCCCTGTGGGCCAACCTCGACCCCAACCAGGTCGACGGCTGGAACGGTGGCCTGGGCCGCCATGCGCTGGACGGCGTCTCCGCAGGCGGCGAAGCCGAGATCACCACCACCAAGCTGGACTTCTCCAAGTCGGTGCAAAAGGCCAAGCCGATCTACCTGCCGGAAGAAGGCACCGACGTCGAACAGGCTGCCATGCAGTTCCATGCCAAGGCCGAGCATCCCAGCTATGCGCTGATGCTCGGCAGCGCGCCGGTACCGCGCAACTTCCGCACCAACGGTGCCTTGCCCACGGCCGGCGCGCCGTACTACGAGCCTTGCATGGATGACCGCGGCAAGCGCCTGACCCAGTCCTCAGGCGTGGGCGAGTTCATCAGCGGCGAAAGTCCGGGCGCCATGAGCTTCCGTGGCAGTTCCACCTTCACCGCCGACCGTCCGCGCATCTACAAGGGCGCCAACATCCAGTTCGACGCGGTGTACAACAAGGTCGGCTACCACTTCCCGCAGGCGCGCATCATCGCCCTGTGGGAGGACGCGTGGCCGGTGATCACCAAGCAGCGCCCACCGGAGCCGCTGGTGATGCGCATGAACACCTTCGATTGCACCATGTACCAGCACACCAACCTGATCCCGTCGTTCTACGAGATGGACGACTACCAGGTGCGCACCCCGACCGACGTGATCGGTCAGCACATCCACCTGCCCAAGTGGGACCTGACCGCTGCCGACGGCTCGGCCAACGGCTGGAACTATGAAGACGGCATCCTCTCGCCCGGCAGTGTGGTCGAACGTATACAGGCCATCCGCAGCTTCAACGGCTGCACCGAGGGCGATCCACGCGACGGCACCGACACCTGCCCGAAAGCCAAGCAACACCCGTACTTCGGGCGCTTCGGTCGGGCCGATTGGCTGGGCGCGCGTACCTCCATGCAGCGTTGGTTCGCCGACCCTTTGATCAACGTGCATAACGTCGACCGGGGCCTGGGCACCATCTTCACCCACGACCACCTTGGCCCATCGACCCACCAGCAACTGGGCCTGTACGCCACGGTGCTGGCCGAGCCTGCCGGCTCGACCTGGTACCACGCCGAAACGGGGGAAAAGCTGTACAACCCGGCCACACGCCAGGATGGCGGGCCGACCTCGTGGCAAGCGGTGATCCAGACCGGCGATCATGACGGTGACGGTAAGAATGACAGCTATCGCGAGTTCTTCCTGGAGTACAGCGACTTCCAGCATGCCTATGAAGCGGGCGTGTATGTGGGGGCCGGCCCGGACGGCAAGCCTGACGGCCAGGCTTATCCGGCCACGGCTGACAGCTTCCGCTACGCTATCAACCCGCCTGTGCGGCAGAAGGCCTCCAACCTGCTCGAAGCGATCGTCGAGTCGCGCGGCGGGCTGGCCCCAGGCTGCCCAAGCCGTCCGTGCCCGCAGGCGATCTCGGTGGATGACCCTGGCATGTTCGTCGTCAACTACCGCAACGAACCACTGGCCTTGCGCGTGTTCGACCCGAACAAGGTCGGCCCGGATGGCAAGCGCGGCATGCAGGCCGACGGCATGGCCGGCGACCTGGCCTACGCCATGCAAAGCCGCACCGACCGCGCCATCCCGGCGATGAACCTGGCACCCTCGGCGATCACCTCGGCGGTCGGGCCGACCGGCGGCACCACGCTGTTTCCGCCGCACATCAACCAAGGCACCGAGCCGGGCGACCCGTTCACCCCGATGCTGCGCACCTATTCGGGTGACAACGTGCGGCTGCGCATGCATGCTGGTGGTCATGAGGAGGAGCACAACATCACCCTGCACGGCGTGAAATGGCTGCAGAACGGCTCTGGCTTCGGCAACAGCTCCAACTCGGGCTGGAAGTCGTCGCAAATGATCGGAATTTCCGAGCAGCTGGGCTTCATGGCGCCGGTGTCGATGATCTCCAGTTCCGCCGCCACCAACGGTGACTACCTGTACTCCCTCGATGCGGCGCTTGAGGGTTACTGGAACGGCATCTGGGGCCTCATGCGCAACTACACGGCCCAGCGCGCGGACCTGTTCGCGCTGCCGAACAACCCGCAACCGGTGGCTATGCGCAACACCGTGGCGTTCGACGGCATCTGCCCGAAAACCACGGCCAACGCCAATGGCATCGGCAGCCGGCCGACGGTCAAGCGCAGCTATGAAGTGGTTGCGGCTTTGGCCAACGACATCCTGGAGAACCGCAACGGGGTCAGCATCGCCGACCCGGCCGGTATCGGCCAGCATGTCGGCGGCCCGCTCAAGGCCAACGGCGGCACGTTGGTGTTCAACAGCCGTCGGACCAGCATCCCACTGGTGTCTGGGGTCGATCCGGAAGATGGCGAGACCTTCACCATCGGTGGCCATGCCGCACCGCTGCATGACCCGACCGCGATCCTGTACGTGCGCAAGGCCGACCTGGATCCAACCACCGGCAAGCTCAAGGCTGGCGTCCCAGTGGAGCCGCTGGTGCTGCGCGCCAATTCCGGCGACTGCATCAGCATCACCCTGGAGAACCGCCTGCCGATGGTCATGCCGGATCTGGCCAGCACCGCGGTCATTCATGGGGTGGTCAAGCGCGATCGCAACGCCAGCGAAGGCTCCACCGCGTTCAACAACAACCAGATGCGGCCATCGAGCCACGTGGGCCTGCACGCCCAGCTGCTGGCCTACGACATCACCAAGTCCGACGGTGCCAACGTTGGCCTGAACCCGGTGCAGACCGTACCGCCACGCGTGGGCACCAGTGGCGCCTACCCCAGCAAGGTGTACCAGTTCTATGCCGGGCACCTGGAGCGCGAAGGCAAACCGGTGCTGCAGTTGGGCCGCACGGTGGACAACATCAACACCACGGCCATCGAGTTCGGCGGCCTCAACCTGACCCCGGCGGATGTGATCAAGCAGCCGCAGAAAGGTCTGGTCGGCGCCATGAGCATCCTGCCCCAAAGCGCGACCTGGACCGAGGACACTGCCAGCCGTGCCCAGGCCACCGTCAAGGTCACTGGCCAGCCGGACTACCGCGACTTCGTCACGGTGTGGCAACGCTCGCTGAACATGCGCTGGGCCGATGGCCGGCCAGTGGAGGGCATCAACACCGAGGGCAATGGCGCAGCGGGCGACCCGCAGGACAACGGCAACATGGCCGTCAACTACAAGACCGAGCCTTTGTGGCTGCGCTTTGGCATGGCGCCTGACTCGCCGTTCGGCCGTGCCGATGGCTTGGGCTTTGGCGATGTGCCCAACGCCCATATGGCCTACAGCAACGATCTGGTCGGTGGCGACCCGCAGACCCCGGTGCTCTGGGCCAAGCCCGGCCAGCCGCTGCGCAACCACATCCTCATGCCCAGCGGTGGCAGCCGCGGCATGATCTACCAGCTCGATGGGCACCTGTGGCCACTGCACGCTCACCAGGCGGAGAAGAGCGACGTCAATGGCTACCCCATGGGGCTGCCTGGCATCGGCTCGGTGCGCTTTGGCTACAACCCGATGGCGATGTACATCGGCGCCCAGGAAAGCGTGCTGCCGGCCGCGCACTTCAGCTTCATGCTGCCCAGCGCAGGCGGCGCCAACGGCGTGCCGGGCGACTACCTGTTCCGCGACTACGGGGCCTACGGCAACCTTTCCGGGCTGTGGGGGATTTTGCGGGTCACCAATGAAGCCCCGCCGGCCACCGCCCCGGCACAATGAGAAGAGGGGGAGCGCGCATGAACAAGAAGACTCGTCCCGCCTACCTGGGGTTGATGGTGGGGTTGACATTGATCGGCCTGGGTCTGGCCTACGACAAGCTGTGGTGCGACCCGCGCGAGCTGCTGCTGGAGCAGGCCGATCCCCAGGGCCTGCACCGGCTCAGCCGGGACGGCGTGACCGTGGAGTTCGAGGCGCGCCCCCTCGATGGCGGCGAACTGCGCGAGGGCAACTTCGCCAACATCCGCTTCAAGGTCAGCGACCAGACCAGCGGCCAGCCGCTCTCGGGGATGGCCCCTGGCGCCTGGCTGGACCCGGCCCAGTCGGCGCCGCCCGGCGATCGCCAGAGCAGCTGCAAGGCGCGGGTGGCGCTGTTTCTCAAGAGCAGCATCGGCGCGCGGCCCTTGCTGGATCTGAACAGCTACTTCCTGCTGGTCCTGAACAAGGATGCCAGCCTCACGGTCATCGACCCCACCGTTTCGGTGGGCGGGGTCACCAGCACGCTGGCGCGCATCGACCTGCCGGGCCGGCCGATGGACTGGGTGGCCACCGGCGATGACCGGCAGGTGTTCGTGTCCATGCCCGAGCGCAACCAGGTGGCGGTGATCGACACCGAGACCTTCACCCGCGTGGCCACCCTTGAGGCGGGCGAGCAGCCGCTGCGGGTGGCCTTGCAGCCGGACCAACGCCGGCTGTGGGTGGGCAACAACAGCGACGATCCGGCCAAGGGTGGGGTGACGGTAATCGATGTGCCCAGCCGCACCATGCTCAAGACCTTCGCCACCGGCTCCGGGCATCACGAGATCGCCTTTAGCAGCGACTCACGCTACGCCTTCGTCAGCAACCGCGATGCCGGCACCCTGAGCATCATCGACATCGCCGACATGCGCCTGGCCAAGACCCTGCCGGTGGGCCCCCATCCGCTGTCGGTGGCCTATTCGGCGCTGTCCCAGGCGGTTTACGTGGCCGATGGCAAGGAAGGCACGGTGCGGGTGATCGACGCCCGCAGCCACCAGCTGCGCAACACCGTCAAGGCTGAGCAGGGCCTGGGGCCGATGCGTTTCAGCGAGGACGGTCGCTACGGCATCGTGCTCAACACCCTGGAAAACCAGGCCCTGGTGATCGACGCCAGCAACGATCAATTGATTCACCGCCTCCCGGTCGCGGCCGAGCCGTACCAGCTGACCTTCACCAAGGGCTATGCCTACGTGCGCGGCCTGGCCTCGCCGAAAGTCAGCATGATCAACTTGGCCAGCCTGGGGGCCGGGCGTGAGCCGATCATCCAGGGCTTCGAGGCCGGCCCCGCCGCGCCACGCCAGGCAGGCGACTTGCCGTTGGCACAGGGGCTGACCGTGGCCCGCGACGACAACTCGGTATTCGTGGTCAACCCGGTGGACAACACCACGTACTTCTACGCCGAGGGCATGAACGCCCCGATGTCGGGCTACAACAACCGTGGGCACCAGGCCCGCGCGGCGATCGTGGTCGACCGCAGCCTGCGCGAAATCGCCCCGGGGGTATACGGCTCGACGGTGAAACTGCCGGCGGCAGGCACCTTCGACGTGGCGTTCCTGCTCAACCAGCCGCAGATCATCCACTGCTTCAGCACCCAGGTCTCGGCAGCGCCGGACGCGGTCAAGCGCAAAGGGGTGCATGCCGAATTCCTGGGTAACGAGCAGCCTGCATTGCAAAACACTGCCTATATCGCCCGCGTGCGCATCCTCGGGGACGACGGTGAGCCACGCCTGGGCCTGCGTGACCTGAGCCTGCGCTACTTCCTGGCGCCTTCGTCGATGCCGCGCAGCCTGCCGCTGCAAGAGATGGGGGATGGTGTTTACCAAGGATCGCTGCAACTGGCCGAGACGGGCGCCTGGTACCTGCACGTGCAGTCGCCGACCTTGGGCCGCAAGTTCGCCGAAGAGAACTACACCAGTCTGCGCGTCCTGCCGACCGCCGTACCTACCGCTTCCCACGTGGAACCCAGGAGTGTGAGATGAACGCCAAGCTCGCCTGCAATCTGCTTGCCCTGAGCCTGCTGCTCGGAGGCGAGCACGTCCTGGCCCACACCGGGCATGACCACAGCGGCCATGCCGAGCAACCGCCGGCAGCCCGTCAGGAGAAGGCCAGCGTGCGCTTTGCCGACGTGTCGTTGCTCGACCAGAACGGCATGCCGGTGCGCCTGGAGAAGGACCTGGTGGGCGACCGCCTGGTGGTCATGGGCTTCATCTACACCCGTTGCACCACGGTCTGCCCGGTGGTCTCGTCGATCATGTCCAAGGTCCAGCAGCAGTTGGGTGGACGTGTGGGCGAGGAGATCCAGCTGGTATCGATCAGCGTCGACCCCCAGCGCGATGATTCCAAGCGCTTGCTTGGCTACGCCAAGGCATTCCAGCGTGGCCCGGGGTGGAGCTGGTTGACTGGCTCGTCCTATGCCATCACCGAGACGCTCAAGGGCCTGGGCAGCTTCAGTGCCGACCTGAGCCAGCATCCACCATTGATCCTGGTCGGTGACGGGCGCAGCGGCCATTGGACCCGCTACTACGGCTTTACCGATCCGGCCGTGCTGATCAGCGAAATCAACCGCCTCAGCGCTCGCCGTGTGCACGCCAAGAGCACCGCCATCGCCGGTGGGCCGGACAGCCAGGAGGTGCAGCCATGAGCAGCTCGACGGTTCGCCGCGTCGGCATGCGGGGCCTGGATTGGCTGACCCTGGTCGGCTGCCTGTGGATCCTCGCTTCGGTGGCCGTGGCCCATGACGGCGGCCATGACGGCCAAGCGCCGAACGCGCCCCAGCCACAGCCCGCGCCCCAAGCGATGAGCAGCGGTGGCGGCACCCGCGATGCGCAGACCTGGTTCACCGACACCGTGCTCAAGGACCAGAACGGGCGTGAGCTGCGCTTCTACAGCGATGTGCTCAAGGACAAGGTGGTGATGCTCAACGTCATCTTCACCCACTGCAACGACGCCTGCCCCCTGATCACCCGCAAGCTGCGCGAGGTACGCGAAGCCATGGGCCCTGAGCTGGCCGGGCAGGTCACCTTCGTGTCCATCAGCAGCGATCCGCTCAACGACACCCCCGAGGCGCTCAAGGCCTTTGCCCAGAAACAAGGCGTGGATGGACCGAACTGGCTGTTCCTGACTGGGGACAAGGCCAATGTCGACCTGGTGCTGGGGCGTCTCGGGCAGTTCCTGCCCAGCCCCGAGCAGCACTCTACCCAGTTGATCGCCGGCGACGTGGCCGGCAAACGCTGGAGCAAGATCCGGCCCGACGCACCGCCCGTTGCCATCGCCCAGCGCATGCAACTGCTGGCCCAGCCCCTGGCGGGACGGTGAGTGCCATGCGCCTTCTGCCCTTGGTGGTGTGGCTCGGCCTGTTCGCGAGCCACACGGCGCTGGCCTTGGACCTGACCGAGCAGGAGCAGGCGGGCAAGCGCTTGTACCGCGAAGGGGTGTCCAGCAGCGACGCGCAGTTGATGGCCCGGGTGGGCGCCAGCGACATCAGTGTGCCGGCCAGTGTGCTGCCGTGTGCCAGTTGCCATGGCAACGATGGCCGTGGCCGCGCCGAAGGCGGGGTACGCCCGCCGAGCCTGGATTGGCAGCGCCTGGCGTTGGGGCAGGGCGAGCGTGAGGCCAATGGCCGACGCTACCCGGCCTATGCCGAAGCAACGCTGGCGCGTGCCGTCGGGCAAGGCATCGACCCTGCAGGCAACCGCCTGGACCCGGCCATGCCACGTTTCGAATTGACCCTGGCCGACCAGCGCAACCTCACCGCCTACCTCAAGCGCCTGGGCCAGGAACGCGACCCAGGCGTGGAAGAGCACATCCTGCGTCTGGGCACCTTGCTGCCGGCCAGCGGGCCGCTGGCCGAGGCGGGCAGGGTGGTGCGCGCAGTGCTGGAGGACGGCCTGGCGCAACTCAACCAGCAGGGCGGGCTGCACGGTCGGCGGCTGGAGCTGGTGGTGCTAGACCCGGGTCATACGCCCGCCAGCGCCGAACAGGCCCTCGAGCGTTTGCTCGACGACGCGCAGGTCTTCGCCCTCATCGCGCCGTTGGCGCCGATGCTCGACGCGCGTCTGGGCAGCGCACTCGAACAACGTGGCGTGCCGCTGGTCGGCAGCTCCCCTGGCAGTGTCGGCAGTGCGCAGATCTTCGATCCGTTGCCAAGCCTGCCCGAGCAATTGCAGAGCCTGGCCGGTTTCGCCCGTGACCGCCTGGGCGTGGGGCCTGACGGGCTGCGGGTGATCTATGCCGGCAGCGAGCAGGCGGCACCTGCCGAGGCGCTGCGCCAGCGACTGCTCGCCGCCGGCTGGACGCCGGGGCCGGTGCAAGTCTTCGCGGGGCAGGCGGTGGAGGGCGAGGGCGTCGTCTTCCTGGGGCGCGCCCAGGCGTTCGGCGAGTTGGCGCAGGCACAGCAGGCCGCAGGCCGCAAACCCTACCTGTTCGCGGCCTCGAGCCAGGTCGCAGGTGCCCTGGCGGGGTTGTCTGCCGACTGGTCGCAGCGGCTGTTCCTGGCCTATCCCTTCACGCCCCAGGACTGGACCGAGCAAGGGCGGGCCGCGCTCAACGGGCTGCGTCAGCGCCAAGGGCTCGATGGTCGCCAGGCGGCGTTGCAGGTCAGCACCCGCTGCGCGCTGCTGCTGATGGCCGAGGCCCTTAGACAGGTAGGGCGGGACGCTAGCCGGGAGCAGTTGGTGCGAGCCCTGGAGGGGCTGCATGACCTGGACACCGGCCTCACGCCGGCGCTGGGATTCGGCCCCGGCCGGCGTCAGGGCCTTGCCGGTGCCCACGTGGTGGCGGTGACGCTGCCTGGCCCGCAGTTCCAGACTGTCGCTGCGTACAAGCCACTGCCGCTTACCCCTTGAAGGAGGTCGTCATGCGCATCGTGTTGCTGTGTCTGCTGCTGGGGTTCGCGCCGTTGGGTCAGGCGGACGTCGCCGTGGCGAGGGTCAATGGCGTCGAGATCAGCAGCATGCGCCTTGAGCGCTACTTTGCCGAATACCTCCAGGATCAAGGTCGACCGGTCGCCAGCATACGCAGCCCGAGCCTTTACAAGCGCTTGCGCGACCAGGCCCTGGACGAGCTGATCGACAAGGAGCTGCTGTGGCAGGAGGCCCAGCGCCGTGGCATGGTCGTCAGCGAGGACAGCGTATCGGCCCGTCTCGCTGAGCTGGAGCGGGCCTTCGGCAGCGCTGCGGTGTTCGAGCAACGTCTTGCCGAGGCCGGCTTCGATAGGACTGAGTACGCCGACTACACTCGTCACGAGATGGCCGCGCAGCAACTGTACGCCCAGATGACCGCCACCGATGAGCCCACCCCAGAGCAGGTCGAAGCCTTCTATCAGGCAAACAGGGAAAGATTGCAACGGATGCAGAACCAAAGTACCAATACCTTAGTCGAACGAGAGCAGGGTCTGGCCTTGGCCAGGCTCGCGCTCGTGGACGAAATGCAGGCCCAGGCCCGCCAGTCGGTGCGTAAGCGCTTGCGCGAAGGTGCGAAGGTCGAGCTTGCCGACTGAATGTGAGAGGCCGCTTGCACATTGCGCTGCCACGGGCTTGCCCGGCAGGGGGTTTTCCCCAATGCTGGGGGTAAGCGATCGGGCAAAGTGCCATCAACTTCCCCGCAAGTGGGGGAGCCGGTCCTCGCCTGGATTGGGTGATACCGCAAAATCAACGACTTACAGTTGTGCGACATGACTATTCACGCCTGGCACGAAGGATGCTCAAGCCTGTACAAGGCCGAACTCCAGAGTCCGGGCAACCGGGAAGTTCTTGGGAGTCGACCTTGGTGAACAGAGTATTAGTAGTCGATGACGAACAGACCCTTGCGCAGAACCTGCAGGCCTACCTGCAAGCGCAAGGCCTGGAAGTCCATGTCGCCCACGACGGTATCAGTGGCATTGCCCAGGCACAGGTCCTGGCACCGGATGTGATCGTACTGGATTACCGCTTGCCCGATATGGAGGGGTTCGAGGTCCTGGAGACCGTGCGCAGGAGCATGCAGTGCCATTTCGTGCTGATCACCGCCCACCCGACTGCCGAAGTCCGTGAGCGGGCCGCGGCACTCGGTGTCACCCATGTCCTGTTCAAGCCGTTCCCATTGGCGGAACTGGCCCGCGCAGTCGCCGACCTGACCGGCCCACAGCACCAGACTCGGACAGCGGACACACAGGCCGAGGGGTTCGTCGAACGACGCCAGAACAGGAACCAGACGTTCCCCCTGCAGATGTACGATGGCAGCTGGGTACTGGCCGACCGCCGACGCAACGGCGTGAAACCGCCCACACCTGACGACGAACTGCTCACCGGGGAATAGCGGCGCCCGCGGCCACCCCGGCAACCCCGAGCCAGCCTGCGACGCGCCCCTGAGCGGAGTCGCAGGCCATGTCAGACGTCGTCGATACAGCCCAAGCACCCCAGCCTGTACAGGGTCCTTCGCGGGTAGACCCGCTCCCACAGGATCTCCATTGCCTCCAGGCGCGCGCTGAGCCTGTGGGCGATGCACCACGGATTGGTGCCTACCCCCGCGAACTGCTGGCCCAGGCCCGCCTGCAAGCCGGTGACGAACGCCTGCTCAGCTGCCTGGCGCGCCTTGCCGGCGACGACGCCGCCACCTTCACCCAACGCCTGGGCGCCACCCTCCATTACCCCGTACTCGACAGCCAGGCACTGTTCGCCAGCACGCCGCTGTTCGAGCAGGTCAGCCTGGCACAGTGCCTCAAACGCGAGTTCATCCTGGTCCAGCACCAAGGCCAGGCCGTCGGCGTGTTCGCCGACCCCTTCGACAATACCCGCCTGGCCTGGATCGACGATTGCCTGCAGGGCGCGCCGCTGTACCTGGCCCATGCCGCCGACATCGCCGCCTTCCTGGCCCGCCAGGAGGAGAGTTTCCATGCCGTCGACGCCCTGGAGCACGATGCCGAGCCCGGCACCGAGACCGATCCGCTGCAGCGTCTGTCGCTGACCAGCATCAGCGAGGACCAGAGCAAGGTGGTCAAGCTGGTCAACTCGACCCTCTACGACGCCCTCAAGCAGCATGCCAGCGACATCCACCTGAGCATGACCGGCCAGGGGCTGACCATCAAATACCGCATCGACGGTGTGCTCAACGGTGCCGGCAAAGCCAGTGGCAGTGCCTTCGCCGACCAAGTGATCTCGCGCATCAAGGTCATGGCCGAGCTGGACATCGGCGAAAAGCGCGTGCCCCAGGATGGCCGCTTCAAGGTCGCGGTGGGCGAGCGTCAAATCGACTTCCGCGTCTCGATCATGCCGAGCATCTTCGGCGAAGACGCCGTACTGAGGGTGCTGGACAAACAGGACCTGTCCGACCGGGTCAGCGGGGTGCAGTTGCAGGCCCTGGGCTTTGCCGACCACACCCTGGTGGCCCTGCGCCGCCTGGCCGCCGAGCCCTACGGCATGATCCTGGTGACCGGCCCCACCGGCAGCGGCAAGACCACCACGCTCTACGCGATGATCAGCGAGATCAACCACGGCGTGGACAAGATCATCACCATCGAAGACCCGGTCGAGTATCAATTGCCGGGTGTGCTGCAGATTCCAGTCAACGAGAAGAAGGGGCTGACCTTCGCCCGGGGTCTGCGCTCGATCCTGCGTCATGACCCGGACAAGATCCTGGTCGGCGAGATCCGCGACCCGGACACCGCCCAGATCGCCGTGCAATCGGCCCTGACCGGGCACCTGGTGTTCACCACCATCCACGCCAACAACGTCTTCGATGTGATCGGCCGCTTCAGCCAGATGCAGGTCGACCCCTACAGTTTCGTCTCGGCGCTCAACGCCGTGCTGGCCCAGCGCCTGATTCGCCTGGCCTGCCCGCATTGCGCGGTCCACGCCGAGCCGGATGACGAAACCCTGGCCGCCTCGGGGCTCACCCGTGAAGGCGTGGCTGGATGGACCTTCGTTCGCGCCCAGGGCTGCGGCCAGTGCCGTGGCAGTGGTTACCGCGGACGCAGCGCCATCGCCGAATTGCTCCACCTGGATGACGACCTGCGGCAGATGATCGTCGAGCGCCGGCCCCTGTCGCAGATCAAGTCGCTGGCTTGCCAGCGGGGTCTGCGTCTGCTGCGCGCCTCTGCCCTGGACCTGGTCCGCGAGGGCCGTACCACGCTTGAGGAGATCAACCGTGTCACATTTATCGCTTGATCGCTATTGCGCCGTGCTCGGCGCCGAGGGTGTCGGCCTCGGTCGCTGGCACGCCAACCAACATCAGTGGCTGGGCAGCCGCGCCTTCACCTGCGATCCCGCCCAACCGGCCTGGGCACCGGCACTCGAGGCCCTGGGCGAATTGCTCGCCGAACATGCGCCACGGCGGGCCCAGTTGCGGGTGCTGCTGTCGGCGCGCTACAGCCGCTTCTGCCTGGTGCCCTGGAGCGACGCCATCGGTCATCCGCGTGAGCTGGACGCCTACGCCCGGGCCTGCTTCGAGAACCTCTACGGTCAGTCGCTGGACGACTGGCGCATCGTGCTCTCGCCGGAGCCGGCAGGGGCTTCGCGCATCGCCACGGCCTTGCCCGAAGCACTGCTGCAGGCTCTGCAGGCACTGGGCCGGGAAAGCCGCCTGAGCCTGCGCTCGGTCCAGCCTTATCTGATGGCCGCCTATAACCGCTGCTCGGCGCAACTGGAGGAGGGCGATTTTCTTTTCGTGCTCGCCGAGCCATGGCGCAGTGTGCTGCTGCTGGCCGCTGGGGGGGCCTGGCAACAGGTACTGGCCCAGGGCTGCGCCGACAACGACCAGGCGCTGCAGGCGCTGATCGAGCGCACCTGTGAGCTGTACGGCGAGCACCTGCCCAGGGTCTACCTGCATGCGCCGGGGCGAGGGGATGTGCCGCGGTTGGCCGCCGTGCAACTGTGCCAGCCGGCAGGCGACAGCGATCCGCTGTGCGCCATGTGGCGGGCGGTGGCTTGACATGCGCCGCCTCGATCTGGAATTCCAGCCAGCCCCCGGCAGCCCGATCGCCTGGTCGCTGTTGACCCTGGGATGCGCCGTACTCGCAGCGATGCTGCTGATCGAGCAGCACTTGCAGGACGAACAGGCGGACCTTCAGGCCCGGGTCCATCTGCTCGAGCAGCAGCTGGGGCGCCGCCCGGTCAGCGCCGCCCCCCTGAACAGCGCCGCCAGCCGCGAGCAGGCCGAACAACTGGCGCAGATGCGCAGCGTCTCCCAGCAACTGCAACGGCCCTGGCAGCAACTGTTCGCCATGCTCGAGGGCATGCCCCAGGAAGACGTGGCACTGCTGAGCCTGACTCCCGATGCGCGCAAAGGCCAAGTCCGTATCGCTGCCGAAGCCCGCAACCTGGAAGCCATGCTCCAGTACCACCAGCGCCTGGAGCGCAGCGAGGAGTTGCGCGATGTCTCGCTGCTCAACCATGAGGTGGTGACCGGCCAGCCTGAGCATCCGGTGCGCTTCAACCTGACCGCGACCTGGGAGACCGGCCATGCGCGTCCCTAGTCTGATTCTCCATGAGCGCCTTGCACGCCTGGGCCGTGTCGGGTGCGCCGCAGTCGCCGTCGGCACCCTGGCGCTGTTGGTCGGGGTCACCTGGGTGCTGCCGCAATGGCAGGCCGTGCGGGAACTGCGGGCCAGCGAGGCGGACGCGGCGGTGCAGGTGCAACGGGTCAAGCGCGGCGAGCTCAAGGTGGCGCTTCAGCCTGAGCAGCAGGCGCTGGACAGTCTGCGCCAGCAACTGCCTGGACAACCCCAGGCCAGTGAGCTGATCGAGCGCCTGTATCACCTGGCCAGCGCCGAGCGCATCAGCCTGGCGCGTGGCGAGTACGCCCTGGGCGTCGACCCGAAAACCCAGCTGGCGCGCTACCAGATCGTGCTGCCAGTGCGCGGCAGCTATCCGCAGATCCGCGGTTTTCTCCAGGCGCTGCTCGGCCAGGTACCGACGTTGGTGCTCGAGGACCTGGAGCTGCAGCGCAAACGCATCGGTGAGCGCGAGCTCAACGGTCGTCTGCGCATGACCCTTTACCTGTCGAGGTCGTGATGAACACTCAACGCGCGGTGATGTGGGTCGGCTTTCTCGGGCTTTCAGGCGCTCTGGCCTGGGCGCCAGGGCACTGGTTCGGCGAGCAAGACGGTGTCGAGCCCTTCGCGGGTAAGCCTGCGCCCACGACAACCAGCGCCCGCACAGCACCTGTGGCAGCGGATTTGCCCGCGAAAGGAAAAGCAAAGGCCTCGACAGACCTGTTCCCGGCCCAGCAATGGACCGCGCCAAAAACCATGGCCACCGTCACCGAGCAACCCGTTGCCCCGGCGCCGGTGGTGGAGGCCGCACCCACCGCCCCGGTGTTGCCTTTCCAGTTCGTAGGCCGCCTGGGGGATCGCGACGACCTGCAGGTGTTCCTGCAGAACGGCGAGAAACTCTATGTCGTGCGCCAGGGCGATGTCATCGAACACACCTACCGCCTCGACCGGATCTCGGCCACCGAGCTGGACCTGGTCTACCTGCCTTTGCACCAGTCACAGACATTGTCTGTCGGGAGCGCACCATGAAGCCTTCGAAGTTGTGCAAGCCTGCTCCGTTCATGATGCTGGCTTTGTGCGTGGCCCTGGCGGGCTGCGGCTCCAGCGGTACGCGCAAGGACAGCGCCGAGCTGATGAAGGAGGGCCAGTACGAGGCGGGCATCGCCATGCTGGAAGACGCGCTGCGTGAAGACCCGCGCGACACTGAGCTGAACATCGCCCTGGCCCATGGCCGCCAGCAGGCTGTCGAAGCGCTGCTGACCCAGTCCGACGCCGACCGCATCCGCCATGACTTCGCCAGTGCACGCATGGGCTATGGCCGGGTCCTGACCATCGAGCCGAACAACCGTCGCGCCCAGGAAGGCATTCGCCAACTGGAGCTGGTGCGCAACCTCGACGAACGTGTGGCCATGGGCCAGGCCGCGCTGCGCCAGGGCGATCTATTCGGTGCCGAACGCTACATGCGCGATGTGCTGCGCCTGGATCCGCAGAACCAGAAGGGCATTGCGCTGCGCAGCGACATCGAAAACGTTCAGGCGCGCACCGCGCAGCCGTTCCCGCAGTTGCGCAGCAAGCTGGAGCGGCCGGTGACCCTGGAGTTCCGCGACGCCAATCTCAAGACCATCTTCGAGGTGCTGTCCCAGGTCGCCGGGATCAACTGCATCTTCGACAAAGACCTGCGCCCGGACATGAAAGCCACCATCTTCGTGCGCGATGTGCGCATCGAAGACGCCGTGGCCCTGCTGCTGGAGCAGAACCAACTGCACCAGAAGATCGTCAACGACAACACCTTGCTGATCTACCCCGATTCCCCGCAGAAGACCAAGGACTACCAGGAACTGGTCATGCGCACCTTCTATCTGACCAGCATCGACGCCAATACCGCGTTGAACATGGTCAAGACCATGCTCAAGACCCGTGATGTGTTCGTCGATGAACGCCTGAACACCCTGACCATGCGCGATACACCCGATGCCATCCGCATGGCCGAGAAGCTCTTGCAGTCCCAGGACCAGTCCAACCCGGAGGTGGTGCTGGAGGTGGAAGTGATGGAGGTGGCCCGGTCACGCATCCTCGACCTGGGCCTGCAGTGGCCCAGTACCTTCGGTGTGCTCAACGACGAGGGCAACCCGGTCAGCGTGCTCGACCAGCTGCGCGGCATCGACTCCAGCCGCATCAGCATCGCCCCGGCGCCCCAGGCCAAGATCAACGCCGCCGACAAGGACATCAACACCTTGGCCAGCCCAGTGATCCGCGTCAGCAACCGTGAGCAGGCGCGCATCCACATCGGCCAGCGGGTGCCGATCATCAGCGCCACTTCGGTGCCGTCGACCCAAGGCCCGGTGATCACTGAAAGTGTCACCTACCTGGATGTAGGTCTGAAACTCGAAGTGCAGCCCACCGTGCACCTGAACAACGAAGTGGCGATCAAGGTGGCCCTGGAAGTGAGCAACGCCACCCCGCTGGAGCCGACTCGCCAGGGCACCATCCCGGTCCAGGTCGATACCCGCAACGCCCAGACCAGCCTGCGCTTGCATGATGGCGAGACTCAGGTACTGGCGGGCCTGGTACGCAACGACCTGACCTCCAGTGGTAACAAGATCCCCGGCCTGGGTGACATCCCCGGCCTGGGGCGGCTGTTCGGCAGCAACCGCGACGACAAGAGCAAATCCGAGCTGGTGCTGGCGATCACCCCGCGCATCGTGCGCAACCTGCCGTACCAGAGTCCGTCGGACATGGAGTTCGCCACGGGTACCGAGTCGAGCCTGCAGGTCCGTCAGCAGATGATGGCCCCTGTCGTGCAGCCTGAGGCCGAGCCGACCCAGGGCACGGTCGCCACCGTCCCGGCCGCGATCACCACCCCAGTGGGCCCACGGCCATGAAACGCCAGCAGCGGGGGTACAGCCTCATCGAAGTAGTGGTGACCCTGGCACTGCTCGGGTTGCTCGCCAGCATGGCCGCGCCCTTGACCGAAACCGTGGTGCGCCGGGGCAAGGAGCAACAGCTGCGCGAAGCGCTGTATCAGATTCGCGACGCCATCGACGCCTACAAACGTGCCTTCGATGCCGGCTACATCGAGAAGCGCCTGGACAGCAGTGGCTACCCGCCGAGCCTGGAGGTGCTGGTCGAAGGGGTGCGCGACGTGCGCAGTGCCAAAGGGGCGAAGTTCTACTTCCTGCGGCGCATCCCCCATGACCCGTTGGTGGCGGCCAAGCGTGAGGACGAAGGGGGCTGGGGGCTGCGTGCCTACGACAGCAGCGCCGACAATCCGCGTGATGGCAAGGACGTCTTTGATGTGTACTCCAAGGCCAGCGGCATTGGCCTGAACGGCATCCCTTACGGGCAATGGTGACGGTCATGAAACGCAACCGTGGCTTTACCCTCATCGAACTGCTGGTGGTCATGGCGATCATCGCCACCCTGATGACCATCGCCTTGCCGCGCTATTTCAACAGCCTGGAGGCCTCCCGCGAGGCCACGCTGCGCCAGAGCCTGGCCGTGCTGCGCGAGGCCCTGGACCATTACTACGGCGACACCGGCCATTACCCCGAGTCCTTGGAGCAACTGGTGGAGCAGCGCTACCTGCGCAACACCCCGGTGGACCCGATCACCGAGCGCAGCGATGCCTGGCAACTGGTGCCGCCGCCGGAGGGCGTGACGGGCGGGGTGGCCGATATCAAAAGCGGTGCAACCGGGAGGGCGCGTGATGGCAGCCTCTATGCCGAATGGTAAGGCCTGCGCGGGCTTCACCTACTTGGGCGTGCTGTTTCTGATCGCGGTCAGCAGCATGGCCCTGGCCGCCACCGGCACCCTGTGGGCCACGGCCGCCCAGCGCGAACACGAGCGCCAGCTGCTGTGGATCGGTGGCCAGTACGCCCAGGCGCTGCGCAGCTACTACCGTGCATCGCCTGGCCTGGCCCAGTACCCGCAGGCGCTGGAAGAGCTGCTGGAGGACAACCGGTTCCCATCGCCCCAGCGGCACATCCGCCGCTTGTACCCCGACCCGATCACCAACGGCGAAGATTGGGGCCTGCTGCGTTCGGAGGACGGGCGGATCACCGGCATTCACAGCCGTTCGGATGCCACGCCACTCAAACGCAGCGGGTTCGATGCCCAGTGGTCCGGTTTCGAGGGGCTCGAGCACTACAGCGACTGGCAATTCGTCGCCGAGCAGCCGTTCGCCGAGGGTAGCGGCGCAGCCCGTACCCACAGCGGCCCAGGAGATACGCCATGAAGCCGCTCGCTGCCCTGTGCTGCCTGTGCCTGCTGCTTGCCTTGCCTGGCACCCCGGCCCGTGCTGACGCCGAGGACGAGATGAAGGGGTTCATCGTCGACAACACCATCTCGCACATCGGCCATGACTTCTACAACGACTTCACCGACCGCCTGCGCGCCACGAGCCGCCTGGATTTCAACCTGGTGGTGCGCGAACGCCCCGACGCCCGTTGGGGCAGCCTGGTGACGGTGGAGTACGAACGCGAGGTGTTGTACCGGCGCTTCCTGCCGCCCAATACCACGCAACTCAAAGACGAGGCCGTCGCGGCGGCGGACCTGGTCAAGCAGCAGATCATCCAGCGCAAGCTGCAACGGCTGCTGCAGGACACCACTGATCTGGAGAGGGACGAGCTATGAGCAACCACATTTCCCGGTGCGTCGCCGTCTGCCTGCTGGCCGGCGCCTTTGCCGGTCACACCCAGGCCACGGAGCTTGTGTACACCCCGGTCAATCCGGCGTTCGGCGGCAACCCGCTCAACGGCACCTGGCTTTTGAACAACGCCCAGGCGCAGAACGACCATGACGACCCAGACCTCAAGGACCGCGCCTCGGCCTTCGCCGGCACCTCGGCCTTGGAGCGCTTCAGCAACCAGCTCGAGTCGCGGTTGTTGTCCCAGTTGCTGGACAACATCAACGACGGCAAGACCGGCAGCCTCTCTACGGATTCGTTCCTGATCGATGTGATCGACGACTCCGGGGCCCTCAGCATCAAGGTCACCGACCGTGCGACAGGGGAAGTCTCGATCATCGAGGTCAGCGGCCTGAACCCCTGAGAGGGACGGGCCAATAGGGGAGAACGACCATGAAACGCTTGCTGAGCACACTGCTGATCCTCGCCACCTTGCAAGGCTGCGGCCTGCGCGAGCCGATGCCCGCCGAACAGGATACGGAGACCCCGACCCTGACCCCGCGCGCCTCGACCTACTACGACTTGATCAACATGCCACGGCCCAAGGGCAGGCTGATGGCAGTGGTGTACGGCTTCCGTGACCAGACCGGGCAGTACAAGCCGACCCCGGCAAGCTCCTTCTCCACCAGCGTCACCCAAGGCGCGGCGAGCATGTTGATGGACGCCTTGAGCGCCAGCGGCTGGTTCGTGGTCCTGGAGCGCGAGGGCCTGCAGAACCTGTTGACCGAGCGCAAGATCATCCGCGCTTCGCAAAAGAAACCCGACGCGCCCTTGAACATCCAGGGCGAGTTGCCGCCACTGCAGGCGGCCAACCTGATGCTCGAAGGCGGCATCATCGCCTACGACACCAACGTGCGCAGTGGCGGGGAGGGTGCTCGGTATCTGGGCATCGACCTATCCCGTGAGTACCGCGTCGATCAGGTGACCGTGAACCTGCGGGCGGTGGATGTGCGCAGTGGCCAGGTGCTGGCCAATGTGATGACCAGCAAGACCATCTATTCGATCGGTCGCAGCGCCGGGGTGTTCAAGTTCATCGAGTTCAAGAAACTGCTCGAAGCCGAGGTGGGCTATACCACCAACGAACCGGCCCAGCTGTGCGTGCTGTCGGCGATCGAGGCGGCTGTGGGACACCTGCTGGCCCAGGGCATCGAGCGCCGGTTGTGGCAGGTGGCGGATGCAGGGGAGGGCAACGGGCAGGTGGACAAATTCCTGAGCCAGAACCAGCAGCAGTGATTGGCCTAACTGCCACTTCGCGGGAGAACCCGCTCCCACAGGTACAGCGTCGCCTCCCGATGCGGTGCGATCCTGGTGGGCGCGGGTTCATCCGCGAACAGGTCAGAGCGCTTTCTTTCGTCAACGCGCCTTGCGCAGTGTCAGGTTGATCCGCCGCTCACCCATTCTCGGGTGCACGCCAGGCTTGATCGGCATCACCCCGTGATAGCGCAGTCGATCCTCGCCTCCCCATACCAGCACATCGCCGTGGCTCAAGGGTATCCGTTGAGTCCGGTCCGAGCGCTGCAGTCCACCGAAGAGAAACACCGCTGGTAATCCCAAGGACAGCGACACGATCGGCTGGCCGAAATCGCGCTCGTCACGGTCCTGGTGCAAGGTCAAGCGAGTGCCGGGGACGTAGTGGTTGATCAGGCAGGCATCCGGGACGAAGCCATCGAAACCGGCAGCGCAGGTGGCGCGATCGGCAAGATCGAGCAGAACCTGGGGCATGGCCGGCCAGGGCAGGCCGGTCTTGGGGTCGGTGGGGCTGTACCGGTAGCCTTGCTCGTCGCTGACCCAACCCTGGGCGCCGCAGTTGGTCAGTGCCACGGCCATGTGCAGGCCGCCCGGGGTGCGCATATGGCGAAAGGGCGCGGCGCGCAATACCGGGCGCAGGGCATCGAGTACAGCCTCGATTTCGGCCAGGGCGAAGCCTGGCAGCAGCACCGTGTGGCTGGCCAGGCGTTGCGGCTGCGGGCCGAACAGGTCGAGGTCGGATTGGATCATGGGGTTGGCGTCGGTTGGGTCTGCACGCATTGTAATGCCGGCGGCCTGTCCGTGGGCTAGTCGAAGCGACGAACCGCTCAGCCTGCGCGGTGTGAGCGCTGCCCCCTTTGCGGGTGTATCCGGGAAGGAGCAGCGGCGACTTCAAGCCAAGCGCTGTGACAGGGGAGAGGGTTTACCGCCAAGGAAGGGGGAGTAAAAAGGAACCGCGGCGCCAGGGAGAGGGAACACCGCGGTCCAAGGGGGGACCCGCTACTGCTGGGTGACGATGGCAGTGTTGGTGCTGCCGTACTGGGTAATGGCGGCGTTCTGGTTCATGTTGCTCTGGGTGACGGTCGCCAGGTTGCCGGTGCCGCCCTGGGTGACATAGGCGACGTTGGCGACGTCGGTCTGGGTGATGTTGGCGGTGTTGCCACTGCCATACAGTTGGTAGGTGTAGCTTTGGTTGCCCTGGCCGGACTGGTCGAGGTTGATGACGTTGCCGTTACCGGCGCTCAAGCCCTCGGCGTAGTTGCCGCCGTCGCGTTGCGCGGCGATGAGCAGGTTGTCGCTGCCATTTTGCTCGAAGTACAGCTCGTTGTTGCCATCGACCTGGTTGGTCTCCATGGTGTTGCGGTTGCCGTTCTGCTCGAGCTTGGCCACCTGGTTCATGCCTTCCTGGTTGAAGTTGACGCTGTTGCCGTTGCCGTTCTGCTTGACCTGGGCTGTCTGGCTGCTGCCGAACTGGCCGCCGAACTTCTCGCCCTTCCAGTTGCTGGCCAGGACCTTGTTACCGTTGCCGGTGGTGTCGATGGTCAGGCTGTGGTTGTCGCCGGTCTGGTAGGTGAAGTGCAGGTTGTCCTTGCCGTTCTGGGTGATGTCGACCACCGAGTGGGTGGACTCGAACTGGTCCGACCAACTGGCGTTACGCTGGCCGCTCTGGGACAGATGGGCGGAGTTGGCCTCGCCGAAGCTCTGGTCGATGTAGCCCTCGTTGAGCTGGCCTTGCTGATAGACACTGGCCTGGCTGGCGACTTGGGTGTCCTGCCATACCTCTACAGAGTGGCCGCTACCGACCTGCTGGATGTCGATGGTGCCGCCCAGGCCGTTGCGCTGGTCGCCATAGGCCCAGCTGGCCTGGCCCTTCTGCCCGATGCGGATGTCGCCGTTGTCATGGAGGATGTGCTCGGCGGCGGCGGTGTTGCCGGTGCCTTCCTGCATGATCTGGGCGCGGTTGTTGGTGCCGCCGATCAGTTGTTCGACCACGGCATCGTTGGCACTGCCTTGCTGCAGCGTGGTGGCCTGGGCTCCAGTCTGGAACTCCTGGAACACCCTGGACATGTTGCCGGTGCCCTGCTGGACCTGCAGCACCTGGTTGTCCTGGCCCAGCGACTGGCTGGAGAAGTTGTCGTTCAGGCTGCCGCCGGAGCGCTGGAGGGTCTTGCTGCCGTTCTCCAGGATCTGGTCGGCGTAGCCGGCGTTGAAGGAGCCGGTAGCGCTCTGGCTGATATCGCTGGTGCTGGTGTCCTGCACGGCCAGGTGGTTGTGGCCCTGGCCGTTCTGGTCCTGGGTGGCCGAGGCGTAGGGGGCGACGGTCTGCTGGACTTCGGCGATGTTCGCCTTGCCCTGCTGGCTCTGGGTCGAAAGGCTGTCATCGGCCATGACCTGGCCGGCGATCGCCAGGACAACGGCGGCGCTTAAGGGAGCGAGCTTGAACATGGTGGTGCCTCCAGGTCTAACGGTATTGAGTGATCTGAACATGTTGGCCATTGCCAGCCTGGGTCACGGCGCTGGTGAGCCCCGTGCCGCTTTGCTGGATGCTGGCGGTGTTGTAGTTGCCGAACTGCTCGATCGAGGCGCTGTTGTTGCTACCGCTCTGGCGGATGGCAGCGTTGTTGCCCTGGCCCTGTTGCACGATCGAGGCCATCAGGTCGCTGCCTTCCTGCAGGATGTACGCCTCCTGCGCGCCCCCGGCCTGGACGATCCGGCCCAGCAGGGCCTGACCGTTCTGATCGAGGGCGGCGCGGTTGCCCGAACCTTGCTGCTCGATGACCGCCATCTGGCCGGCACCTGCGGGGATCAGGCGCACGATCACCGGTTCTCCCAGGTCGTTGCCCAGCGCAAGGTCGGCATTGTCCATCAGGTCGTCGGCCCAGCCGCTCTGGAGGGCCTGGCCCGCCAGGGCCAGGCAGAGCAGCAGGGGATTCAGGCGTTTCATGGCAGCCTCCCGGGCTTACTGCAGCCTGACCGGCACGGTGCGAACAGTGCCTTGGCTGGTACGGATGGTCGCTGACGGCGTGGCGGTCGGTACCAGGGTGGTGCTGTTGCTCACGATCACCCGCCAGCGTCCGGTCAGTGGTACTGCGGTGCTGCCCAGGGTCACCAGACCGTTACGGGTGGTCACCTGCACCGTGACGGTGTTGCCGGTGGTCACCGAGGACGTACCGCTGATGTCCCAGTTGTAACGGTTGTTGGAGCGTGCGGTGACCGTCGCCGCGGTGACCGTGAGGGTCTCGGTCGGCGGCTTGGGCGAGACCTGCACGGTGACGGTGCCATTGCCGGACAGCGCGCCGATCGAGTCCCGTACCACATAGGTGAACGTGGTGGTGAAAGGCGCGGTGACGGTGGCCGGTGGCGTGTAGGTGACCGTGGTGCCGTTGTGGCTGACCGTGCCGCGACCGACGGGTGGCTGAGTGACACTGGCCACGGCCAGCGGCAGGTTGCCTTCAGGGTCGGTGTCGTTGGCCAGCACGTTGATGGTCAGCGGTACACCCAGGGTCGCGACACTGTCGGCGACAGCGGTCGGTGCGCGGTTGGGCACGACGTTGACGGTCACCGTGGCAGGCTCGGACTTCAGCCCTTTGGCGTCCTGGGCGCGGTAGCTGAAGATCGCCGGGAAGGCCGTGGTGGCACCGACAGGCGGGGTATAGGTCACCGACGTGGTGCCGTTGAGAACCACCGAGCCCAGGCCGGTACCCGGTTGGGTGAGATCGGTGATGGTCAACGGTATGTCGCCGTCGGGGTCCGTGTCGTTGGTCAGCAAGTTGAGGGTCAGCGGTACGCCGACACTGGTCCCACCGACATCGGCCTGAGCCAGCGGCGGCTGGTTCTCGGCGACGACCGGTGCGTTGCCCACCACCGTTACCGGTTCGACGTCACTGCCGCCGCGGGCGGACTTGACCGTGACGGTGGCAGGTGGCTGGGTCAGGTCGGTGACGGTCAAGGTCTGCAACGTGCCGGACTTGGACAGGCGACCATAGCCCTGGGCTACCAGGTCCGGTATCAGCACTTCGTCACTGGAGCTGGCCTCGATCACCAGGCGTTTGCTGGCCCAGTCGAAATGCGCGGTGCGAATCTTCACCACGTCGCTGAGCTTGCTGGACAACGCTGTTGGCCGAGTGCCACCTGTGGTGCTGCTGGCGGTGACCACCAACACAGGTGGCGGTGCGGCTTGGTTCAACTGCTGGCTGAAGAACAGCCCGTTGTTGTCGGACAACAAGGTGAACTCGCAGGGCGAGCCCGGGGTGCCGACCAGGGCCAGGCCATAGCGCATGCACAGGCTGGCATCGCTCGGTGCCTTGGCGAACACCTCGACGCGGGTGCCGTTGCCGTTACGTTGATAGGTGGCACGCTCCAGGTTCACGGGTGTCTGCGCGCGCGGGTCGAGGACCTTGCCCGAGAGCGTGAACACGTCGGTCTGGATGTGTCCGGCCGGGCCGTCGATGGCCACGAAGTTGGTATTGAACGGGCTGCCGGTCACTGCCTCGGTGATATTGGGGTCGCCGATGAAGGTATCGGTGGCGCCGGTGTCCGGGTTGAGCTCGGTATAGAAGCCCGTGGCGCTGCGCAGGAACGGCCCGATGTCGCCTTTGAGTGCACCGCTGAAGTCACCTGGAGCGCCGATGCCGATGTCACGGGTGATGTTGATCGCGCGTCGGCCGGGGGTGTTGACCACCACGGTTTCGACGCCATAGGGGTGGGTGATGCGGTAGGTGCCAGCGGTCGGCACCGAGGCGCGGATACGAATGCGGGCGAAACTCTGCTGGTCGCCGTCCACCGGGTTCTCGGAGGCGAACGCCGCTTCGATGCCGGCGACGTACACCTCCAGTTCATAGCCGCTGTTGCCCACGGCAGGAATCGACGTTTCGGCCAGGAACCAGAACATCTCAGGCGGCCAGTTATCCGGGAATACCAGCGGCAGTGTGTCGTCATACACGCCCGGCTCTGGCAGCAAGGTGCACATGTACGCAGGTGCTCCGGGTGCGCCGGGTGCCCGTGAGCTGGTGGCGCGCGACTGGCACAGCTCCAGCGACAGTTCGCTGGCGTCCTTGTACCACATCGGATAACCGCCGGTGGCCAGGGTGTAGGGGCCTGGATCGACCTCGGTGAGCGCAGCCGATACCGCGCCGCTGAGAGAGAGGGAGAGCCCGGCGGCGTAAAGCGCCCGGCGCGGCCAAGTGTTCATGCTGCCTCCTTGAAGGCGAAGCCTTTGTCTGTTCATGGCACCAGCACCACGTCTTCGCTGTCGCTACCGCCGTTGTCGCTGGTGACGTGCACCTTCGCGGGCGGAATCGGCGAAAGCCCTGTGCTCAACGTCTTCACCGCACCGTCGCCGGAGAGGCTGCCGATCAGCGCGCCATTGCCGGTGCGCGCGACCATGGGCGGTGGGGAGGTCTCGTCGCTGCTGCTCGCGACCAGGGTCAGCTGACCGCTGGACAAGCTGTATTCGGCGCGGGTGATGGTCACCAGGTCGGTCAGCGGCAGATTGGCGGTGGTGGCGGTGCTGGTGGGAATGGCCAGGCTGTTGTCGGCGCTGAGGGTCAGGGTGGCCGGCAGCGTCGGGTCGAGCGTGGACTGGCCGTACCAGGTGCCGGTCTTGTTGGCTTCGGTCAGCGGCAGGTTGGGGGACTGGCTGGTCAGGCTGACCGTGGCCGGTGGCGGCGGCGCCAAGGCGAACACATCCTGCTGGGCGCGCAGGTCCCCATTTTCGGTGTGCCGTGAGTAGGTGCTGCGTTGAGGCAGCAACGGCGTCGGCAGGTTGACCGTGGACAGTTTGCCGGACACGGCGAACAGCTCGGTACGCAGGTCGATGCCGTTAGGGCCCTCGATGCGTACGAAGTTGGTATTGAACGGGCTGCCGGTCACGGCTTCGTTCAGGTTGGGGTCGCCGATGAACTGCTCGCTGGCCCCGGTGCTGGGATTGGTTTCGGTGTACGGGCCGTTGACACTGCGCAGGAACGGGCCGATGTCACCTTTGAGCGCACCGGTGAAGTTGCCTGGCGAGCCGATGCCGATGTCGCGGGTCATGTTGATGGCCCGACGGCCCGGGGTGGCCACGTCGAACACCTCGACGCCGTAGGGGTGGGTGATGATGTAGGTCCCCGCAGTGGGGACATCGACGCGGATGCGCACCCGGGCGAAGCTGATTTGGTCGCCTTCGAGAGGGTCGCCACCGCCGAACGCGGCCTCGATCGCCGAGACATAGCCCAGGTTGACTCCGCGGGCGGCATCATTGATGGCCGCGTCGGCGGTGAACCAGAACGCCTCGTCAGGGAAGTTGCTGGGGAAGACGATCGGCTGGGTATCGTCGAACACGCCCGGGGTCGGCAGCAACGTGCACATGTACGACGGCGCGCCTGGAGCACCTGGCACCCGTGAGCTGACCGCTTTGGTCAGGCACAGGTCCAATACCCGGCCATGGGTGTCCTGATACCACGCGGCGAAGCCGCCGTTCTCCGGTGTGTAGGTGCCCTGGTCGACTGCATTGAGCGCAGCCTGGGCCGGAAGCTGGAGCATGCTGGCGAAAATCGCCACTGCCAGCGGGTGGGGTGTCGGTCGGTGCATGAGTCAAACCCTCCTGCAAACGGGCCCATGGGTTGGGGCGTCTGCACAGGGATCGGCAACAGCCGTGCCAGTTTTTTGATATTGCGCTGCAGGCCTTGCAGGACTTGGCGTCTGGCACACTGCAGGTTGCTTTTTCGCCAGCCGGTGGTGGGCTGAGTCCCCCAGCATTGGGGAATTGGGGCGTGACTTGTGGGGCGTCCTCTTGGCGGTCAGGCCCGCTCCCTCAGGGGGCACGCCGACCGGTAGCGCGGATACACCTGCGAAAGGTCGCGCACCGGCAGTCAGTGCCTTTACGTAAACGTAAGCTTTATGCCAACCTCCACCTCAACCGGATGACGGCCCGGGGATTCTGACGCACACTGCAACAAGTCCCGGAGCCCTTCCCCTGTGGGGGCACAGCTGGAGTAAACGATGGCGCGACAATACCCAATAACAAACGCCTCTGACCCTTTGCAGGAATCCCGCCAGGCCCGGCTCAAGCTGGCCAACGAAGGCGAACTGCCCTCCGGGATGCTGCGCGAGGAGATCGATGCTTCCTGGCGCCGCAGCCTCGGCCATGGCCTGGACTGCCTGCAGGACGAACAGGTGGGCCTGGGCACCCAGCAGGGGCTCGACCTGCGCTCGCTGCTCGAACACAACCGGCTGCTGATCGACGCGGTCGCCCCGGAACTCGATTACCTGGTCAAGCGCCAGGGCAAAAGTGGCATCGTCATCCTCGGTGACGCCCAGGCCAACGTCCTGGCCATCGAGGGGCAGACCCACGTGCTCGGCCGTGAGGGCCTGCGTGATCTGCACCCGGGCAGTTGCTGGAGCGAGGCGCTGCGCGGCACCAATGCCATCGGCACGGCGGTGGTCGAAGGCCGACCGACCCTGATCAACTGCGGCGAACATTATCTGGACCGCCTGAGCCCGTTCTCGTGCACCTCGGTCCCCCTGCGTGACCCG
Source organism: Pseudomonas guariconensis (assembly GCF_040822035.1). Taxonomy (NCBI): domain Bacteria; kingdom Pseudomonadati; phylum Pseudomonadota; class Gammaproteobacteria; order Pseudomonadales; family Pseudomonadaceae; genus Pseudomonas; species Pseudomonas guariconensis. The sequence goes on from NZ_CP162012.1 coordinate 2,475,331, forward strand.
CATGGCGAGGTGATCGGCGTGCTGGACATCACCCGCGAAGGGGTGATGACGCAACCCCAGGACAACCTCTCCACGCTAATGCTCGCCGCCGGCAACATCGAAAGCCGGCTGTTCGGCCTGTGCCACCGCGAGCATCTGGTGCTGGCATTGCACAGCCGTCCGCAATACCTCACCAGCGCCTGGCAGGGGCTGTTGGCCCTGAGCCTGGACGGCGAAGTGCTGGCGGCCAACGACAACGCCTGCCAACTGTTGCAGGTCTCACGTCAGGCGCTGATCGGTCGGCGCAGCAGCGACCTGCTCGGCGAGCGCTCACCGGCGTTCATCGCCCGCTTGTGGCAGGGCGGTGTGAGCAGTGTGCAGACCGCCAAGGGCGAGTTCTTCTTCCGCGCCTTGCAACTGCCGCGTCACGGCAACCTCAGCGTCAACGTAGCGCCTGGCAGGGCGTCTGCCTCGAACCAATCCCCAGCCCTGCAAGCCCTGGCCGGTGGCGATGCGCGTCTGTCCCGAGGCCTGCGCATGGCGCGGCAGGGCCTGGTCAATGGCCTGCCCGTGCTGCTGCTGGGCGAGACAGGCACCGGCAAGGAAGTGGCCGCCCGTGCCTTGCACCAGGCCAGCCCGCGCGCGGACAAACCCTTCGTTGCCGTCAACTGCGCGGCGATCCCCGAAGGCCTGATCGAGTCCGAATTGTTCGGTTACCGGGAGGGCGCCTTCACCGGCTCGCGCCGCGGCGGCATGGTCGGACGCCTGATGCAGGCCCATGGCGGCACCTTGTTCCTCGACGAAATCGGCGACATGCCCCTGGCCTTGCAGGCCCGTCTGCTGCGTGTGTTGCAGGAACGCCGCGTGGCGCCCTTGGGGGCTGGCGAAGAGCAGGAGATCGACGTGGCATTGATTTGCGCCACCCACCGCGACCTCAAACGCCTGGTGGCCGAACAGCATTTTCGCGAGGACCTGTACTACCGGGTCAACGGCGTCTCCCTGCGCCTGCCGGCGCTGCGCGAGCGGGACGATCTGGCGAGCATCATCGAAGGCCTGCTGGACAAGTTCGGTGCCAAGGGCGTGACCCTCGACCCGCCCCTGGCCGAGCTGCTCGAGGGCTTCGACTGGCCGGGCAACATCCGCCAGCTGGAAATGGTGCTGCGCACCGCCCTGGCCATGCGCGAGGACGATGAGCAGGTGCTGAGCCTTGAGCACCTCACCGACTGCCTGCTGGACGAGCTGGCCAGCGGCGCGGCGCCCTCCGGCAGCCTGCGCGAAAACGAACTGGAACTGATCCGTGGGGCCTTGACCCGGCACCAAGGCAATGTCTCGGCCGCCGCCGAGGCCCTGGGCATCAGCCGCGCCACGCTGTACCGCAAGCTCAAGCAGCTGCGCAGCTGACATGGGCGGGCTGTTCGCACGGCTGGTGGAAACCAGTGACCCGCAACTGATGCGCCAGGCTCTGGCCTGGTTGTACAGCTTCGTGCGCCCGCACCGGCGGGCCATCGCCATGCTCCTGGGCTTGTCGCTATGCGCCTCGCTGTTGGCCCTGGCCCAGCCTTGGCTGGTCAAGACCCTGATCGACGAGGGCCTGTTGGCACGCGATTACACGACCCTCTGGCACATGGCTGCGGTGATGATCCTGGCCGGCGTGTTCGGCACGCTGCTGGCGGGCATCAACCGCTACCTGCACACGCGCTTGTCGGGGCGCATCCTGTTTGCCCTGCGCGATGACCTCTATCGGCATTTGCAGCAGCTCTCGCCGACGTTCTACGGGCGTCGACGTACCGGCGACATCCTCTCCCGGCTCGACGGCGATGTCGCCGAGATCCAGCGCTTTGCCGTGGACTCGCTGTTCTCGGCGGTGTCCAGCGTGATCGGCTTGCTCGGCGCGTTGGCACTGATGCTGATGCTCTCCTGGCAACTGTCGCTGTTGCTGGCGCTGTTGATTCCCATCGAAGTGCTGTGGCTGCGCTGGATGCGGCGCAAGGTCGAGCGCGAGGTGCGCAGCCTGCGCGAGCGTTCGACGGATGTGTCGTCGTTTCTGGTCGAAACCTTGCCGGCCATGAAGTTCATCCAGGCGGCGGGGCAGCAGGCCCGCGAGGCCAGGCGCCTGGAGCAGCTCGGTCAGGGCTACATGGGCCAGTTGCTCAAAGTCCAGGTCACCGAGTTCTTCACCCAGGCGGTGCCCGGGACGCTGACCTCCCTGTGCCGCGCCTGTGCGTTTCTGGTCGGTGGTTGGTGGGTGATCCAGGGCACCTGGCAGTTGGGCGCCCTGATCGCCTTTTCCACCTACCTGGGGATGGCAGTAGGGCCGGTACAGAGCCTGCTGGGCCTTTATGTGGCGGTGCAGCGTATGGCGGTGAGCCTGGGCAGGGTGATGGAGCTCAAGCAGGAACCGCTGGCGGTGCATGAGGCCCAGACGCCCAGGCCCATGCCCGATGGTCCGGGCGAGCTGCGTCTGGAGCAGGTGGCTTTCGCCCACGAAGGACGCCAGGGCGCGGTGCTGCAGGACGTGAACCTCTGCATACCGGGCGGGCTGAAGGTTGCCATCAGAGGCGCCTCGGGCGTTGGCAAATCGACCCTGATCGACCTGCTGCAACGCTTTTACGACCCCGATGCCGGGCGCATCCTGCTGGACGGCACGGACCTGCGCGAGCTGGACCTGCAGGCGCTGCGCCGACGTATCGCCGTGGTCAGCCAGGACATCGTGCTGTTTCGTGGCACCTTGGCGCAGAACCTGGCCTACAGCACGCCCGAGGCCAGCCTGGCCGATCTTGAGCGCGTGGTGCGTCTGACCCAGCTCCAGAGCCTGGTGCAAAGCTTGCCGCTGGGCCTGGATGGCCTGCTCGGCGAGCGTGGCCAACAGTTGTCCGGCGGGCAGAAGCAACGCATCGCCATTGCCCGCGCGCTGCTACAGGACCCTGCGATCCTGGTGCTCGACGAGGCCACCTCGGCGGTGGACGAAGCCACCGAACGTGAAGTCATCGCGGCCATCGACCAGCTGTTCGCCGGCCGCACTCGCATCCTCATCAGCCACCGTGCCTCGACCCTTGCCGATGCCGACCTGCACCTGCAGGTGCAGGATGGCCAACTCAAGGTCAGGCCCCGGGAGGTTGCCGGCCATGGCCACTGAACTGCGCATCGGCGTGATCGACAGCGGCTGCTCGCCTGAGCAGGCCGCGACGTTGGTGGCGGCTCGGCGCTTTCGGCTCGAAGAAGGTGTGCTGTGCGAAGGGGAGCCGGTGCCCGACCACCTGGGACATGGCAGTGCGGTGTTGGCCCGCCTGCAATCGGAGGCCGGCCAGTTGCCGGCGCTGATGGCCCAGGTCTTCGATCGACAGTGGAGCACCAGCGCCCTGCAGGTCGCCGGGGCATTGCTCTGGCTGGTGGAAGAGGGCGCGACCCTGGTCAACCTGAGCCTCGGCCTGCATCAGGACCGACCTGTGCTGCGCCAGGCCTGCGCAGAGGCACAGGCCGCTGGCGTGCTGCTGTGCGCCTCAAGCCCCGCCCGGGGTGGGCCGGTGTATCCGGCCAGCTATCCTGGCGTGCTGCGTATCACCGGCGATGCCCGTTGTGCGCCAGGGCAGTGGTCCTGGCTGGGCAGCGGCCAGGCCGACCTCGGCGGGTATGTCGGCGGGCAGGGCATGGCCGGTGCGAGCCTGGCCTGCGCGGCCTTGAGCGGGCAGATAGCGCGTCTGCTGGCGCAACACCCGGACATGGATCATCCGCAGTTGCTGGCGCACCTGCGCGACGCGGCCGCCTTCACCGGCCCTGAGCGCAGAGGTGCCTACAATGGCTGACCCGCGCATCCTGGTATTGGGCGCAGGCCCTGCGGGCGCGGCTACGGCCCTGGGCCTGCGGCGCCTCGGCTACGCCGTCACGATCGTCTCGGACTGGCGCCGTTTCGCCGCGGTCGAGGGGATCTCCGAGCGGGTGCTGGAGGGGCTGCGCCATGCCGGTCTGGGCAGGGCGCTGGGCGAGGCGGTGAGCCTGGCGAAGCGCCAAGTGCTCTGGAATGGCGAGCATCTGCGACTGAATCAGGAATACTTGCTCGACCGCCCAGCGTTCGACCGTGCCTTGCGTGGCGATCTGCTGCGGGCAGGCGTGACCGTGATCGAAGGCCGGGTGCGCGAGCTCCTGCACGAGGACGGGCACCAGGTACGGCTGGAAGATGGCCAGGTTTTGCGGGCCGATTTTCTGGTGGAAGCCCGTGGCCGCCAGGCACCGCTGGCGGCTGACCGATCACGCGGTCCGGAAACCGTCAGCCTGCTCAACCGCTGGCAGGGTGCGCCCAGGGAACCGGCATCGGCGGTGCAGAGCCTGGACGACGGCTGGGCCTGGATGGCACGCCTGGCTGATGGGCAGTGCTACTGGCAGATCACGCTCGATGCCGGTGCGGCAAGCCTGCCGGGCAAGGCCGCGCTGCCGGCGTACTGTGCCGCGCGGCGTCGGCAGTCGACGCTGGTGGCACAGCTATTCGACGAGCAGGCGTTGCTGCCTTGCCAGGTGCATGCCCGTAGCAGCACAGCGATCCTGGCAGGCGAGTGTGTGGGCAATGATTGGATCCGGGTGGGCGATGCGGCCATGGCCGTGGACCCGCTGTCGGGCAATGGCATCTTCCAGTCGCTATCGTCAGCGCTGCAGGCACCGGTGGTGATCAATACCTTGTTGCGCCGGCCCGAGCGCGCGGTCTTGGCGCGGCAGTTCCACCAAGCGCGGGTCGAGCAACTGTTCCTGCGCTTTGCCCGCATCGGCCGGGACTTCTACGCCCAGGAGCAGGGCCGTGCCGAGCACACGTTCTGGGCCCGGCGCCGCGCGTGGCCAGACGCTCAGCCGATGCACGCCGAGGCGCACTGGCAGGCTGTGCAGGTGGCGCGTCGACCGGTGCTGCGCGACGGCCTGGTGGAGGAGGCCGAGGTGGTCGTGACCCGGGACCAGCCATTGGGAATCTGGCATCTGCATGGGGTCGAACTGGCACCGGTGGTGCGAGCCGTGCAGGTGGGCGAGGCGTTGCAGTCGGTACTGGCCGGGATGGCTGTGGAGCAGCAGGGGATGGTGCGCCGGTGGTTAGCCGAGCAGGGGTATCGGTGAGAGCGTTGAGGCCCATCGCAGGCGAAGCTGCGAAGGGCCGTTCAGCAGCTGCGCGTTGCTAGAAGAAGGTCCCGACCAGCAGTTGCAGGTAGGTTCCGGTATCCCGCCCACCCAACTGAACGCCGCCGTCACTGGCGCTGCGCTCAGGTTTGTAGAACCCCACCAGAGGGCTGATCAAGACGTGGTCATTGACCATCCATTCCACATACAGGTCCAGTTCACGCCCGCCCAGATTGCCTTGGTCGGTTTCGAGGGTATCGAAGTCGAAATACAGTGCGCTCAGGGTCAGGTTGTCCCTTGGCTTTGCCTTGAGCCCCACGTGATGCACCTGGGTGTTGCTGTTGAATGGCCCGGCATAGTTGGCCGCTACCTCGCCCTGGAACCAGGTGCCATAGCCACGGCTGGCGCCATAGAACAGCGGGTCGAAGTCTTCGGAGAAGCGGCTGTAGCGGTAGGTGGCCGTCGGCGACCAGGGCACGTCGGAGAAGGTCCAGTTACCTTCCAGGTACCAGGCGTCCTCGCGCCCGCCGGTACGGTCCTGGGTGACGTATTCCGCTGCCAGTTCCAGGTCTTTCACTCCTAGGCTGCCGCGCCCGCGCAGGCTGTAGGTATCCATACCGTCGCGGTGCTCCAGGCCCATGATCTGGGCATAGCGCCGGTCGACGTCCAGCCCTCGGATCCAGCTCACGCCAAGGGTACCTGCGTCGGCGACATGCTCCAGATTGGTCACGGCCAGGGAGGTGTCCGCCTGGTAGTGGTTGTCGGATTTGAGCCACATCAGATCGCCTCGCCAGCCCTGGCTGCCACCCAGGCGCAGCACGGCGGTACGGTCGAAGGCCTTGCGTGCGGCCAGGTAATACGCGCCACCTCGGTCGAAGTTGGCGCCCAGATCGACGTTGCCGAGATTGACCGGGTCGCCCTGGATCAGGAAACCATCGCCCAACGTCACCACCTGGCGTCCGCCGGAAACATCGATGCCATCTTCGCCCAATGCCGGGAACAGGGTACCCGAGCGCCAGCCCAGGTAAGCGTCCTCGACGGCGGTGCGGCGCTCATCGCCCAAGGACAATCCGGCAGCATCGCCATCGCCCCCGGGTCGCGGAACTGAGCAGGCTGAAGGCGCCATACAGCGTGCCGGTGCCGGCCAGCGCCTGGCTACCGCTAAGCCCATACTTGACGTAGCCCTCGCGCCAGGCACTGCTGCCCGGTTGGCGGTTGCCGGCCAGGTTGAAGCTCTCATCACTGTGGAACGCGCCGAACAGGGCCTCGAGCTCAGCGTTCAGGACGGTGCCCTCCTGGTTGTAGAGTTCGTGGGCCTGGGTCAGAGGGGCGGCGGCCAGCAGGGCCAACGTGCAGGCGAGTGTGTGCCTCATGGTGTGCTCCATGTTTGTTTTTGTTGTGTGTGTGTTGCCTGCTCCGGCCTGTTCGCGGGGGTTCACACAAACCCCGTGGGAGCGGGTCTACCCGCGAACGGACCGCAACGGCGTGCGCGTCAGAGCTTGATCAGCACCGACTTGAGCTCGGTGTAGTGCTCGATGGTATTGGCCCCCATCTCGCGACCGACCCCAGAGAGCTTGTAGCCGCCGAAGGGCAGGGATGGGTCCAGGGCGCTGTGGCAGTTGACCCACACCGAGCCGGACTTGATACGCGGAATCATCCGGTGCACCGCGCCCAGGTCGTTGGACCAGATGCTCGCGCCCAGCCCGTAGGGGTTGTCGTTGGCCAGGCGCACCACTTCGTCGATGTCGTCGAAGGGCATGGCCACCAGCACGGGCCCGAAGATCTCCTCCTGCACCAGGCGATGGCGTTGGTCGACATCGACGATCACCGTCGGCTTGACGAAGTAGCCTGGCCCGAAGCCCTCGCCGCCGCAGGCAATGGTGGCGCCCAGCTCACGGCCGAGCTCGATGTAGCCGGTAACCCGATCCTGTTGCTTGGCCGAAATCAGCGGGCCCATCTGCACCGACGGGTCCAGGCCATTGCCTAGCTTCATGCCATTGGCAATGCCGGCGATGTCGGCGACCACATTGTCGAAATGCTTGCGGTGCACATACAGACGCGAGCCGGCGCAGCACACCTGGCCCTGGTTGAAGAAGATCGCCGTGGCGGCGCCGGCGGCGGCCTCCTGCAGGTTGGCGTCGGGCATGACGATGGTCGGCGATTTGCCGCCCAGCTCCAGGGTGACCCGGGTCATGTTGTCCATGGCCGCCTTGCCGATCTGTTTGCCGACTTCGGTGGAGCCGGTAAAGGTCAGTTTGTCCACCCCAGGATGGCTGCTGAGGGCGGCGCCAGCGTTAAGGCCGGTGCCGGTGACCACGTTGAAGACCCCGGCCGGATAACCGGCTTCATCAACCAGCTCGGCAAGCTTGAGCGCGGTCAGCGGGGTTTCGTCGGCGGGCTTGAGCACCAAGGTGCAACCGGTCGCCAAGGCCGGGCCGAGTTTCCAGCAGGCCAGCAGCAGCGGGAAGTTCCAGGCCACGATGGCGCCGACCACGCCCACCGCCTCGCGGCGGATGAACCCATGGAACTGCTCGTTCGGCATCAAAGGCAGGGACGGCTCGACCGTGCTGCCTTCGATCTTGGTCGCCCAACCGGCCATGTAGCGCAGAAAATCGATGGCCAGCTGCACGTCCATCACCTGGGCCACGGCAGCGCTCTTGCCGTTGTTCAGGCACTCGAGCTCGGCCAGTACCTGGGCGTCGCGCTCCATCAAATCGGCCAGGCGCCACAGCAGGTTCTGCCGCTCCCGTGGGCGCAGGCGGCTCCAGGGCGAGTCGTCGAAAGCCTGGCGCGCGGCTTTGACTGCGCGGTCCACATCCTGCGGGTCGGCCGAGGGCACTTCCCCCAGTACCTCGCCAGTGGCCGGGTTGCGAAAACTCATGGTCCGTCCGCTGGCGGCGTCCTGCCAATCGGCGCCGATGCGCATTTTCAGCTTGCGCTCGAGAAACGCACGGGTGGCAGGGAGGAGGGGCAGTTCGCAATGCATGGTTCGGTGCCTCTTGTCATGGGAGTGTGAAGGCACCTGCGCAATGGCCGTGCCAAGGCCGGGCGGGTGCGGCAATGGCCTTGAACGACAGGGGTTTGGTGCTGGGTGGAGGTCGACTGCCAAGGGCTATGCTGTTGCACATTGAGACGGGATGAGACGGTGCTGAAACAGTGGGGCCGGGTCGGGTGCTTCGCGGGTTTGGCGCCGCGAAGCGCCCGATGCCGGAGCTGTGTCTCACACTGAAACAGTCTGTCGCGAAATGGGACGTTCCGGTTTGCCGGTGGCTAGATGAAATCCTCGGAGAAAAGCCCCCAATCTATTGAAAACAAAGGTTTTTGCGCAGGCTGGCACACTTTCTGTATCAGCCCTCGTCACATGCACCAGCGGTATCAGAGCGTGCGATAACGATAAGAACAACACCGTGGAGGTCTGACCTTGAAGACGACTCGACTCCGGCGGCATGCGGGCAAACTGGCGCTGGTCGCCGCCGCACTGCTGAGCACCCAGGCCATGGCGGCCGAGCAGGGCCCGAGCCTGTTGCAATCGAAGTGCATGGGGTGCCACATCCCCGAAGGTAACGACAGTTACAGCCGCATCAGTCACCAGCGCAAGACCCCCGAAGGCTGGCTGATGAGCATTGCGCGCATGCAGGTGATGCATGGGCTGCAGATCAGCGACGATGACCGTCGCACCCTGGTCAAGTACCTGGCGGACAAGCAAGGCCTGGCACCCAGCGAGACCGAAGGCGTGCGTTACGCTATGGAGCGCCGGCTCAATACCGTCGAGCATTTCGACGACCAGACCAGCCAGATGTGCGGCCGTTGCCACTCCGGTGCCCGCGTCGCCTTGCAGCGTCGCCCGGCCCAGGAATGGGAACACCTGGTCAACTTCCACCTCGGCCAGTGGCCGTCCCTCGAATACCAGGCCCAGGCCCGCGACCGCGACTGGCTGGACATCGCGCTCAAGCAGATGGTCCCGGACCTGGCCAAGCGTTACCCCCTCGACAACCCGGCCTGGACCCAATGGCTCAAGAACCGGCCCAAGGCCGATGCCTTGCCGGGCCAGTGGGCCTTCAGCGGGCACATGCTGGCCAAGGGCGATGTGCGCGGTGTGATGAGCGTGACTGCCGACAAGGACGACACCTTCAAGGTCGAGGTCAAGGGCACCTACGCCGACGGCACGCCGTTCAACGGCAGCGGCTCGGCGATTCTCTACAACGGCTATGAGTGGCGCGGCACTGTGAAGGTCGGCGACAGCAACCTGCGTCAGGTGTTCGCCGCACTCGATGGCGAGATGAAAGGCCGCATGTTCGAGGCCGAGCACGACGAGCGTGGCCTGGACTTCAGCGCGGTGAAGGAGGGCAAGGCACGCCTGCTGGCGGTGCAGCCAGCGTTCATCAAGGCGGGCAGCGAAAGCGAGATCACCCTGGTCGGCAGCGGCCTGTCCGGCAAGCCGGCATTGGGCGCCGGGGTCGAGGTGACCGAGGTGCTGGAGTCCACGCCGACGCAGGTACGGGTCAAGGCACGCGCTGCGGCCGATGCCGCGCCGGGTCAGCGCGAGGTGGCCATTGGCGCGCTCAAGGGCGTGAATCTGGCGGTGTACGACAAGGTCGAGGAGGTCAAGGTGGTCCCGGCCTTCTCCATCGCCCGTATCGGTGAGAACGGCGGCTCCACGCCCAAGGTCCAGGGCCGCTTCGAGGCCGAAGCCTGGGGCAAGGACGCCAGTGGCCAGCCACTGCGTATCGGCTACCTGCCGGCCAAGTGGAAGGTCGAGCCGTACAACGAGCGCGCCGTGGAAGACGAGGACGTGAAGTTCGCAGGCCAGATGCAACCTGACGGCATCTTCATGCCGGCCGGTGCCGGCCCCAACCCCGAGCGCAAGATGATGACCAACAATGCCGGCAACCTGAAGGTCATCGCCGAACTCGAAGACGGCGGCCAGAAGGGCGAAGGCCACATGATCGTCACCGTGCAGCGCTGGAACAACCCACCCTTGCCATGACGGCCGGTTGTCGCGCGTGCCATCCAAGAACGGGCTGAAGAATCATCGAGAGGTCGCCATGGGCGCACTATTGAACCTGGTCGAACGCAACCTGCACGAGGTGCGGGTGGATGCCGACCGCATGCTCTTTCATATCCCCAGCAGTTCGCTGTTCGCCGCCGACGCGGTGACCGGCGACATCATCGACACCCTGCGCCAACAGGGCTGCTCGGCCGAGGAGCTGGTACAACGCCTGGGCCAGCGCTTCGCCGGCCAGGACATCGAAGACACGCTGCGCGAGCTGATCGCTCTTGAGCTGGTCAGCGACGGCTCGCCACTGACGCCGGAGATCGCCCTGCGCAAGGTCGAGCGCACGGCGCTCAACACTGTGGTGCTCAACGTCAATACCGGCTGCAACCTCAGCTGCACCTACTGCTACAAGGAAGACCTGGACAAACCCTCGGCCGGCAAGAAGATGAGCGCCGCCACCGCCGAGGCCTCGGTGGAGATGCTGCTCAAGGAATCGCCCGACGAGCAGCGCTACAGCGTGGTGTTCTTCGGCGGCGAGCCGCTGTCCAACCGGCCGCTGATCGAGCACATGGTCGCCTACTGCGAGCGGCGTTTCGCCGAGGCGGGCAAGCAGGTCGAGTTCATCATGACCACCAACGCCACGCTGCTGACCGAAGAGATTGTCGACTGGCTCAACGCCCATCGTTTTGGCCTCTCGGTGAGCATCGACGGACCCAAGACCGTGCACGACCGCAACCGCATCACCGTGGGCGGGCAGGGCACCTATGACGTGGTGCGGCGCAAGGTCGACATGCTGCTGTCGCGCTACCACAGCCGGCCGGTGGGTGCGCGGGTGACCCTGACCCGTGGCATCACCGATGTGGAGACCATCTGGAACCACCTGTTCAACGAGCTGGGGTTCGCCGAAGTCGGTTTCGCCCCGGTCACCTCAGGCGACATGGCCAGCTTCAACCTGACCGGCGAGGAGCTGGTGCAAGTCTTCGCCAACATGAAAGCCCTTGGGCAGCGCTACCTGGAGGCGGCACTGGAGCATCGCAACATCGGTTTTTCCAACCTGCATCAGCTGATCACCGATATCCACGAGGGCCACAAGAAGGCCCTGCCGTGCGGTGCCGGGCTGAAAATGCTGGCCGTGGACCACGAAGGCGAGCTCAACCTCTGCCATCGCTTCACCGGCTCCAGCCTGCCCACCTTCGGCAATGTGCACCAAGGCGTGAAGCAGGCGCAGCTCAATGATTTTCTGTCCCAGCGACTGGACCGCAGCGGCACCGGTTGCGACAGCTGCCGTATCCGCAACCTGTGCTCCGGTGGCTGCTACCACGAAAGCTATGCGCGCTATGGCGACCCCACCCACCCGACCTATCACTACTGCGAACTGATGCGCGACTGGGTGGACTTCGGCATCGAGGTCTACAGCCGCATCATGGCCGCCAATCCGGCCTTCATCGATCGCTACATCACTCCGCGGAAGGCGCACTGACATGAAGCACTTGAAGCCCCTGAACAACAAGGCCCGCATCCTTGAGCAGGCCGCCGCCGAAGACCGTGTGGAAGAGGTCGTGGCTATGAGCGCGGTAGCAGGCTGCACCGCCACCACCGACCCGGGCTGGGAAGTGGACGCCTTTGGCGGCGTCAGCTCCCTCTGCCAGCCGATGGAGGCGGACCTGTATGGCTGCTCCGACCCGTGCTGGTGGCCTGCCCAGGTGCCGGACATGATGAGCACCTACCAGGACTGGAACGCCCAGGCCACCAACTCGATGGAAGACTGGCGCAACCTGGGCACCGTATTCCCGAAAGACAAGTGACCGGCCAGACAAGAACAACAAGGGGAAACCGCATGAAACCTGGATTCTGCGCACAGCTCGCGCTCACCGCCGCCGTCTGTGCCGGCGCCTGGACGGCCCAGGCGGCCGACACCGGACCCGCCCTCAAGGCCGGCCACGAATACCTGATCGCCACCAACTACCCGAACAACCTGCACGTGGTGGACGTGGCCAGCGACACGCTCTACAAGACCTGCCGCATGCCCGACGCCTTCGGACCCGGCACGGCGATGATGGCGCCGGACAAGCGCACCGCCTACGTGCTGAACAACCATTTCGGCGACATCTACGGCATCGACCTGGACACCTGTGGCACCACCTTCCATGCCAACCTGTCCAATGTGCCGGGGGAAGTGGGGCGTTCGATGTTCTCCTTCGCCATCAGCCCCGACGGCAAGGAAGTGTATGCCACGGTCAACCCGACCCAGCGTTTGAACGATCACTACGTGGTCAAGCCGCCGCGCCTCGAGGTGTTCCGCACTGCCGATGGGCTCAATGCCAAGCCGGTTCGCCACTTCCCCATGCCGCGCCAGGTCTACCTGATGCGCGCCGGGGACGACGGCAGCCTGTACGTGGCCGGGGCGGACATCTACAAGATGGACGTGAACACCGGCAAGTACGAAGTGGCCTTGCCCCTGCGCAACTGGAACCGCCCAGGCTATAGCGCGCCGGACGTGCTGTACTTCTGGCCGCACCAGACTGGCCGTCACGAATTCTCGATGCTCTACACCGTGGCCAAGTTCAAGGACGCCAAGCAGGACCCGAACGAGGCCGCGCTGCTGTATGGCTACCTGAGCGTGGACCTGAAAACCGGCAAGACCCACACCCAGGAGTTCGCCGACCTCACCGAGCTGTACTTCACCGGCCTGCGCTCGCCCAAGGACCCCAACCAGATGTACGGCGTGCTCAATCGCCTGGCCCGCTATGACATCAAGGAGCGCAAGCTGATCCAGGCTGCGAATTTGGACCACACTTACTATTGCGTAGCGTTCGACCGCGCTGGCAGCAAGCTGTACCTGGCCGGGACCTTCAACGACATCGCGGTGTTCGACCCGCAGACGATGAAGAAGGTGAAGAACATCAAGCTGCCCGGCGGAGACATGGCGATCACTACCACCCAGGTGTTCGTCCGCTAGGTCGGTGTGGGCTTCTTCGCGGGTTTACCCGCGAGGAGGCCGATCGGTAAACGCCAGAACAACAAGAGAACCCCCATGCCTGAGCCAAGCTACTCCCAGGGCAGCCCGGACAAGGCCTTGCTCACTCACTGTATCGGCGATGCCTTCGACGCCACCGTCGCGCGCTTCCCTGATCGCGACGCCCTGATCGTCCGTCACCAAGGGCTGCGCTACACCTGGCGCGAGCTGGCCGAGGCCGTCGACCGCCATGCTCGTGCATTGATGGCCCTGGGTGTACAGGCCGGCGATCGTCTGGGCATCTGGGCACCGAACTGCGCCCAGTGGTGCATCACCCAGTTCGCCAGCGCCAAAGTCGGGGCTATCCTGGTCAACATCAATCCGGCGTATCGCAGCAGCGAACTGGACTATGCGCTGGGGCAGGCTGGTTGCCGCTGGGTGATCTGCGCAGGTGCCTTCAAGACCTCCGACTACCACGCCATGCTGCTGAGCCTGGTGCCGGGGCTGCAGGGCAGCCGCCCAGGTGAGCTGCACTGCGAACGCTTGCCTGAGTTGCGCGGGGTCATCAGCCTGGCCAAGGAACCGCCGGCGGGCTTTCTCGCCTGGGATGATTTGCAGGCACGTGCCGATGAGGTCAGCGCACAAGCGTTGGCCGAGCGCCAGGCGCAGTTGCAGCCAAACGATCCGATCAACATCCAGTACACCTCGGGCACCACCGGTTTTCCCAAAGGGGCGACCCTGAGCCACCAGAACATTCTCAATAACGGCTACATGGTCGGCGAAAGCCTGGGCCTGACCGAGCACGACCGCCTGGTGGTGCCGGTGCCGCTGTATCACTGTTTCGGCATGGTCATGGCCAACCTGGGCTGCCTTACCCACGGTAGCACCCTGATCTACCCCAACGACGCCTTCGACCCGCTGGCCACCCTGCGCGCGGTGGCCGAGGAACATGCCACCGCGCTCTATGGGGTGCCGACGATGTTCATCGCCGAGCTCGATCATCCTCAGCGCGGTGAATTCGACCTCTCCAGCCTGCGCACCGGCATCATGGCGGGCGCCACCTGCCCGATCGAGGTGATGCGCCGGGTGATCGACGAGATGCACATGGCCGAGGTACAGATCGCCTACGGCATGACCGAGACCAGCCCGGTGTCGCTGCAGACCGGCCCGGACGATGAGCTGGACCTGCGCGTGACCACGGTGGGCCGTACCCAGCCTCGGCTGGAAAACAAGATCATCGACGCCGAAGGTGCCACAGTGCCCCGAGGGCAGATCGGCGAGTTGTGCACCCGCGGCTACAGCGTGATGCTCGGTTACTGGAACAACCCCAAGGCCACCGCCGAGAGCATCGACGCCGAGGGCTGGATGCACACCGGTGACCTGGCGGTAATGGACGAGCATGGGTATGTGCGCATCGTCGGGCGTAGCAAGGACATGATCATTCGTGGCGGCGAAAACATTTATCCGCGCGAGTTGGAGGAGTTCTTCTTCACCCATCCGGCGGTAGCCGATGTGCAGGTGATCGGTATTCCGTGTAGCAAGTATGGCGAGGAGATCGTGGCCTGGATTCGCTTGCATCCTGGGCATGTCGCCAGCGAAGAGGAACTGCGCGAGTGGGCCAAGGCTCGCATCGCGCACTTCAAGGTGCCGCGTTACTTCCGCTTCGTGGAGGAGTTTCCGATGACGGTGACGGGGAAGGTGCAGAAGTTTCGGATGCGGGAGATCAGTATCGAGGCGTTGAAAGGGTAGGTTTGGGCTTTTTTTGGTTGTGTCCATTTTTTTGTGGTGGCACGGCTGACGCTTTCCGCCTTTACGGCGGGTTACTTTGGTCTTGGCCAAAGTAACCAAAGCCGTTGGCTCCCCCATACGGCCCCTGCGCTGCGCTCCGGGGTTCCCTGCGCTCCGGTGCCTTGCGGGGCTTCGCGGCCTCCGGCTTGCTGCGCAAGCCTCCATCTCGCGACTTCGGCTGCGCCGAAGGGCGCTGCGCGCCAACCCCTCCAGACACCTCCACTTGGCTTTCTGAGGTCGCGATTGGTGGTGCCTGGGCTGGCGTGTAGCACGTATTGCGTACGGTCGGGGATGGCGTCTGTTTTTGGGAGGAGACGGGGGCAGAAGTTTCGCAGGCGTTGAGAGGGGGGAGGTTGGTTTTTTGGGGTTTTGGTTGTATCCATTGTTTTGGTGGTGGCGCCACTGGCGCTTTCCGCCTTTACGGCGGGTTACTTTGGTCTTGGCCAAAGTAACCAAAGCCGTTGGCTCCCCCATACGGCCCCTGCGCTGCGCTCCGGGGTTCCCTGCGCTCCGGTGCCTTGCGGGGCTTCGCGGCCTCCGGCTTGCTGCGCAAGCCTCCATCTCGCGACTTCGGCTGCGCCGAAGGGCGCTGCGCGCCAACCCCTCCAGACACCTCCACTTGGCCTTCTGAGGTCGCGATTGGTGGTGTCTGGGCTGGCGTGTAGTAAGTATCCGTACGGTCGGGGATGGCGCCTGGGGGTACTGGCCAAGCCTGCTATGGGCCGCGCAGCGGCCTTGGTCACTGTTCGAGCCACTGGGGGCTGTTGAAGTTGCTCAGCCGACTATCTGTCTCGGTACATTCCAGCCCTTGCACGGACGTGCGCAACAGGGCCTTCTGCAAGCTCCGTTCGCCAGTGCTCCAGGCCTGTTCCAGCAGCGGCAATACCTTGCGTGGCAACACACTGAACATCGGCTGCCAGAACCCACCTTGGCGCACCATGGCCGGGCTGTCGTGCTCGACTGCCAGGCGCAGCAGGTCGGTGACCAACGCTTGATCCAGGCGTGGGGCATCGCACGCCAGCACCACCACCCAGTCATGCCGTGCTGCCGCGAGCCCGGCGATCACGCCGGCCAGCGGGCCGGGGAAGTCCGCCTCGGCGTCGGACACCAACTGATCGGCATAGGCCCGGTATGCCTCGTGGTTGCGGTTGCACGAGATCACCACATCGTCACTCAGCGGCCGTACCACCCGCTGCACATGGGCCACCAGCGGCTCGCCGTGCCAGGGCACCAGGCCTTTGTCGCGGCCGCCCATGCGCTGGCCGCGGCCGCCGGCAAGAATGAGAACGGAACAAGGGGGCAGGGGAGCAGACATGAAAAAGGGTTCCAGGCAGTCATTGCCCGGAACCCTCCCATGTCACGCAGGTGTTGTCCAGTCAGGCTTCGTGGGGCTGCGCCTGGCTGTCCTTGGCCTGGCGTCGCCCGGCCAGGCGCATCACCACCACGAAGAACACCGGCACGAACACCACCGCCAGGGTGGCGCTGAGCATGCCGCCGATCACGCCGGTGCCGATGGCTTGTTGGCTCGCCGAACTTGCGCCTGTGGCGATGGCCAGGGGCACCACGCCGAGGATGAACGCCAGCGAGGTCATCACGATTGGCCGCAAGCGCAGACGCGCGGCCTGCACCGCGGCGCTGACCGGGTCTTGGCCCTGGTCCACCAGGCTTTTGGCGAACTCGATGATCAGGATGGCGTTCTTCGCCGACAGGCCGATCAGGGTGATCAGGCCGACCTTGAAGAACACATCGTTGGGCATGCCGCGCAAGGTCACCGCCAGCACGGCGCCGAGCACGCCCAGCGGGACCACCAGCAACACTGCGGTGGGGATCGACCAGCTCTCGTACAGCGCCGCCAGGCACAGGAACACCACCAGCAGCGACAACGCCATCAGCAGCGGCGCCTGGCTGCCGGACAACCGCTCCTGCAGCGATAGGCCCGTCCACTCAAGGCCTGCGCCGGCCGGCAACTGGTCGACCAGGCGCTGGATTTCGGTCATGGCCTCGCCGGAGCTGTAGCCAGCGGCGGGCTCACCGGAGATGGACACCGCCGGGTAGCCGTTGTAGCGGGTCAACTGCACCGGGCCACTGACCCACTTGGCCTGCACGAACGCCCCCAGAGGCACCATCTTGCCGCTGCTGTTGCGCACGTGAATCTTGAGCAGATCTTCCACCTGACTGCGTTGATCGCCTTCGGCCTGCACCACCACCCGCTGCATGCGGCCCTGGTTGGGGAAGTCGTTGACGTAGTTCGAGCCCACGGCCGTGTCGAGCACCGCGCCGATGTCGGCGAACGACACGCCCAAGGCGTTGGCCTGGCGCCGGTCGATCTCCAGCTGGACCTGCGGGCTCTCGGCCAGCGAGGCTTCGCGCACGTTGGTCAGCACTTTGCTCTTGCGGGCCTCGTCCAGCAATTGGTCTCGGGCTGCCATCAACGCCTCGTGGCCCATGCCGCCGCGGTCCTGCAAGCGGAACTCGAAGCCGGTGGACTCACCCAGCCCGTCGATGGGTGGAGGCAGCACGGAATACGCCACCGCGTCCTTGAGCTGGGCAAAGGCCTCGGTTGCGCGGTCGGCGATCGATTGGGCGCTGTCCTTGGCACCGCGCTCGGACCAGTCCTTGAGCGTGGTGAATGCCAGTGCGGCGTTCTGCCCGCTGCCCGAGAAGCTGAAGCCCAGGATCAGCGTGGTGTTGCCCACGCCAGGCTCGCCGGCGTTGTGTGCCTCGATCTGCGCGGCCACCTGCTCGGTACGCATGCGACTGGCACCTGGCGGCAACTGGATGTCGGTGATGGTGTAGCCCTGGTCCTCGGTGGGCAGGAAGGCGCTCGGCAGTTGGCTGAAGCCATAGCCGAGCACCGCCAGCAGTACGCCGTAGACCAACAGGTAGCGGCCGCTGCGCTTGAGGGCATGCACCACCCAGTGTTGATAGCCTTCGCTCATGCGTTCGAAGCGACGGTTGAACCAGCCGAAGAAGCCCTTGCGCTCGTGGTGCTCGCCTTTGGCCAAGGGCTTGAGCAGGGTCGCGCACAGGGCCGGGGTCAGGCTCAGGGCCAGGAACGCCGAGAACAGGATCGATACCGCCATCGACACCGAGAACTGCTGGTAGATCACCCCCACCGAGCCCTTCATGAAGGCCATCGGCAGGAACACCGCCACCAGCACCAGGGTGATGCCGACGATGGCGCCGCTGATCTGGCCCATGGCCTTGCGCGTGGCCTGCTTGGGCGAGAGGCCTTCCTCGGCCATGATCCGTTCGACGTTCTCCACCACCACGATGGCATCGTCCACCAGAATGCCGATGGCCAGGACCATGCCGAACAACGTCAGCACGTTCACCGAAAAGCCCATTGCGAGCATCGTGGCGAAGGTTCCCATCAGCGCCACGGGCACCACCAAGGTCGGAATCAGCGTGTAGCGGATGTTCTGCAGGAACAGGAACATCACCAGAAACACCAGCAGCATGGCCTCGAACAGGGTGCTGATCACTTGCTGGATCGACACCTTGACGAAGGGTGAGGTGTCGTAGGGGATGTCATAGCGCACGCCCTCGGGGAAGTAACGTGCCAGCTCTTCCATCTTGGCCCGCACCAGGGTCGCGGTCTCCATGGCGTTGGCGCCCGGTGAGAGCTGGACGCTGAAGGCGGTGGACGGTTTGCCGTTGAGGCGTGTGCCGTACTGGTATTCCTGGGCGCCGATCTCCACCCGGGCGACATCGCCGATGGTCACCGTGGAGCCGTCGGGGTTGGCGCGCAGGACGATGGCGGCAAATTCCTCGGGTGTGCCCAACTGGCCCTTGACCACCACGTTGGCGGTGATTTCCTGAGTGCCGCGCCCCGGCAGATCGCCGATGCTGCCGGGGGCGACCTGGGCGTTCTGCGCGGCAATGGCGTCGGCCACGTCATTGGGCGTGAGGTTGAAACCGATCAGCTTCTGCGGGTCGATCCAGATCCGCATGGCTCGCTCCGAGCCATACAGCTGGGCCTTGCCCACGCCCTTGAGGCGGCGGATCTCGTTCATCACGTTGCGCGCGAGGATATCGGAGAGGGCGGTCTCATCGAGGCTGCCGTCCTCGGAAGTGAGGGTGGCCAGCAGCAAAAAGCCCGTGGAGACCTTCTCCACTTGCAGGCCCTGCTGCGTCACCGGGCGTGGCAGGCGTGACTCGACCACCTTAAGGCGGTTCTGCACGTCCACCTGGGCCAGGTCCGGGTGGGTGCCCGGCTCGAAGGTGGCAGTGATGGTGGCGCTACCCAGGCTGCTCTGGGACTCGAAGTACAACAGGTTGTCGGCGCCGTTGAGCTCCTGCTCGATCAGGCTGACCACGCTTTCGTCCATGGTCGCCGCCGAGGCGCCCGGGTAGACCGCGTAGATCTCCACCTGTGGCGGCGCCACGTTGGGGTATTGGGCCACCGGCAACTGGGGCAGGGCCAGGGCGCCGGCAAGCAGGATGAACAGCGCGACCACCCAGGCGAACACCGGGCGGTCGATGAAGAACTGCGGCATGAATCAGGCCCTCACTGGCCAGTGTGCTGAACGATGGGCAGGGCATCTGGGGCAGTGTCGACCTGGACCTGGTCGCCTGCCTTGACGTGTTGCAGGCCTTCGATCACCACGCGCTCGCCTGCGGCCAGCCCCTGGGTGACGATCCAGCGATCGCCCTGGGCGTTGCCCAGTACCACCTGGCGTTCGCTGATGCGCGCCTGCTCATCGACCACCAGCACCTTGGGCACACCGGCGCTGTCGCGCAGGATCGCGCGCTGCGGCACGCTGATGCCCTTCGGTTGCACGGCCTGGTCCAGGCGCACGCGCACATAGCTACCCGGCAGCAGGTCGAGGTCCGGGTTGGGGAACTCGCTGCGCAGGGTGATCTGGTTGGTACTCGGGTCGACGCTGATGTCTGAGAACAGCAGCTTGCCCGGCAGCGGATAGGCCGTGCCGTCGTCCTGGATCAAGGTCGCCCTGGCCTGGCCTTCGCCGACCTGCTGCAACTCGCCGGCGCGCATGGCCCGGCGAAGGGTGTTGAGCTCGCGGGTCGACTGGGTGACGTCGGCGTGGATCGGGTCCAACTGCTGGATGGTCGCCAGCGGTGTGGTTTCGTTCTGGCCCACCAATGCGCCCTCGGTGACCAGGGCCCTGCCGATGCGTCCGGAAATCGGCGCGGTGACCGTGGCGTAGCCTAGGTTCAGGCGGGCACGTTCCAGGGCTGCCTTGGCCTCGGCCACGACAGCGCCGGCCTGGAGGAAGGCGGCGCGGGCATTGTCGTACTCCTGGCGGCTGACTGCCTTGTCGTCCACCAGCTCGCGGTAACGCTGCTCTTGCAGGCGCGCCTGGTACAGGTTGGCCTCGGCTTTGGCCAGGGTGGCGCGGGCGGCGTCGTGGTCGGCCTTGAACGGCGCAGGATCGATCAAGAACAGGACATCGCCCTGTTTGACGTCGCTGCCTTCGCGGTACACGCGCTTGAGCACCACGCCGCTGACCCGTGCGCGGACCTCGGCGGTGCGCGGCGCGAGGATGCGACCGCTGAGCTCAGTGCTGATGGCCAGGGGCTGAACCTGCACGGTTTCGACCCGGACCTGGGGCGGGGGTGTCTGTGCGTCCTGCTCGGCGGCGTCGTCGCAGCCGGCCAACGACAGGGTCAGCAGCGCCAGAAGCGCCAGGGGGCGCAGACGAAAAGGGAAAGAAATTGACATGCGGATCTTCCGAAAATGACCGAGCCTATGCTAAGGCAGCCGCTCCTGCGTTGGCTGTGAAGCTATGTAGGGCGAATGTGAAAAAGTGTAAGAATTCTCATTGACGGCCATGGGATTCTATATCCTGCAGCGCGTCAATCCTCTTCATTCACCCGTTCTTCTCACCGCCTATGCCGAATATTCTCCTGGTCGAAGACGACAGTGCCTTGTCCGAACTGATCGCCAGCTACTTGCAACGAAACGATTTTCACGTCCGGGTGATTGCCCGAGGCGACCACGTGCTGGAAGAGTTCCGCCGGCAAAAGCCCGATCTGGTGGTGCTTGACCTGATGTTGCCGGGTCTGGATGGCCTGCAGGTATGCCGCTTGCTGCGTCAGGAGTCGCAATCCCTGCCGATCCTCATGCTCACTGCCCGCGACGACAGCCACGACCAGGTGTTGGGGCTGGAGATGGGCGCCGACGATTACGTCACCAAGCCGTGTGAGCCACGCGTGCTGCTGGCACGGGTACGCACTTTGCTGCGTCGCAGCACGGTCAACGAACCTCGCCTGGACAGTGACCTGATCCAGGTCGGGGGCTTGCGCATCGACCTGGCCGAGCGTGTCGTCACCTGGCGCGGCGACGAGGTGGAGCTGTCCAGCAGCGAGTACAACCTGTTGGTGGTGCTGGCCCGCAATGCCGGCGAGGTGCTCAGCCGCGACCGCATTCTCCAGCAATTGCGCGGCATCGAGTTCAACGGCACCGACCGCTCGGTGGACGTGGCCATCTCCAAGCTGCGGCGCAAGTTCGATGACCACGCCGGTGAGGCGCGCAAGATCAAGACTGTGTGGGGCAAGGGTTATCTGTTCAGCCGGGTCGAGTGGGAGTACTGACACGCCATGCTGAAGATTCTGGTGCGCCTGTATCTGGTGATCATCGCCGCCTATGCCGGCGCCCTGCTGTTCATCCCCGACACCATCGTCGGCCTGTTCCATGACCGCTTCATGGCCTACAACCTGGAGCAGGCCAAGGGCGTGCAATCGCTGCTGGTGCGCCAGTTCCAGCAAACCCCGCGCGAGCAGTGGCCGCAGGTGGAGCGGCAATTGGCGCAGAGCTTCGCGCCACTGGAAATCAAATTGCTGCGCATGGACCAGGCCGAACTGACGGCGCCGGAGCGCGCGCGCCTGACGCAAGGCCAGAACGTGGTGCGTATCGCCGACTGGGGCTACTACGACACCGCCCTGGCGCCGTTGGACCAGGACTGGCTGGTGAGCCTGTACACCCCACCGGACCCGTTGGACATCAACCTGTTGTCCTGGGGAGTCACGGTGCTGATCGGCGCCGCCATGCTCGGTTGCCTGCTGCTGTGGGTGTGGCCGCACTGGCGTGATCTGGAACGCCTGAAGGAAACCGCCCGGCGTCTGGGCCAGGGGCAGATGGCCGAAAGGACACATATTTCACCGCGCTCGAACATCGGCGAGCTGGCCGGGGTATTCGACACCATGGCCAGCGACCTGGAGCGGCATGTCAATCAGCAGCGCGAGCTGCTCAATGCGGTGTCCCACGAGTTGCGCACACCGCTGACTCGGCTGGATTTCGGCCTGGTGCTGTTGTTCGATGAGGTGCCACCACCATGCCGCAAGCGCCTGCTGGAACTGGTCGGGCACGTGCGTGAACTCGATGAGCTGGTGCTGGAGCTGCTGTCCTACAGCCGCCTGCAGAATGCCGACCAGGCCCGCGAGCGGGTCGAGGTGTCATTGCTGGAGCTGGTCGACAGCGTGCTCGGCGGGTTCGCCGAAGAGCTCGACGGGCGGGGCATTCAGTGGGAAGTGCGGGCCGAGACCCGGTTGCCGCGTTTCGTGCTCGACCCCCGTCTGACCGCGCGCGCCGTGCAGAACCTCGTGCGCAATGCCATGCGCTATTGCGACGAGAGCCTGCTGCTGCGCCTGCGCGCGGAAGAAGACGGCGCGTGCCTGGTGACCGTGGAAGACGACGGCATCGGCATTCCTCCCGAGGAACGCGAGCGGATCTTCCAGCCGTTCTACCGGCTGGACCGTAGCCGGGACCGCAGTACCGGTGGTTTCGGGCTGGGGCTTGCCATCAGCCGGCGGGCCATCGAGGGGCAGGGCGGGACACTGACCGTGGCCCAGTCGGCGCTTGGTGGTGCGCAGTTCAGGATTCGTCTGCCGGCAGGTTAGAGAACGGCCAGGTTGGTCTGACACCAAGGTGCGTTCTTGGCGGGTAAATCGGAGTGCGCAACCCAGCCACTAGGCACCTTTTGCCAGTTGCGCCGACCAGCAGACGAACCGGTCCTTGCCACTGTGCTTGGCTTCGTACAGCGCCTGGTCGGCCCGCACCAGCGCCATGCTCAGGGTGTCACCCTGCTCGACGCGGGTCAGGCCGATGCTGATGGTCACCGGGTGCGCGTTCAGGTCTTCGCGCACCCGCTGACACAGCGCTCCCACTTGCCGCTCGGCACCTTGCTGATCCAGCCCTTGGAAATAGATGGCGAACTCTTCGCCGCCCAGGCGTGCATAGGCATAGCTGGCCATGCTCGCCTTGATGTGCGCGGCCACACGCTTGAGCACCTCATCACCGATGTCATGGCCGAAGCGGTCGTTGACCCGCTTGAAATTATCGATGTCGATCATCGCCAGGTACTGCCCGGATGGGGCCTGTTGCAACTGCTGTTCGGCCTTGAGCATGAACGACCGGCGGTTTGGGATTTCAGTCAGGGCATCGATGTAGGCCTGCTCCATCAGGACCTTGGATAGGTAGAAGTTGTGCAGCTTGGCTTGGCGCATCCGCAAATAGGCGTAGATCACCAGCCCGCAAAGAAACACCGCATAGCTCGTCAACATCGCACCTTCGAGTTCGAGAAACTCGATACGCGTGTGCTGGAAAGGATTGAGCACCAGCCAAGTGATGGCCATGGCACAGAAGAACGACCAACGCTGTACCGGCAGCACCGAAACGCTGTAGAGCACCGTCGACACCCCCAACACCAGCCACACGGGGCGCAGGGCAATGGGAATGCCGTCTATCACCAGGCGCATGCCCAGGGTGATGGTCGCGATGAACATCAGGTTGAGTACGTCGAAATGCTGGCTTTTGCGGATAAACCCAAGCACGACCGTGATGGCGCACAGTGCAGCGAGAAACACCATCGATCGCCAGGTGAATTCCTGATCGCCCAGGTAGCTGACGATCAGGTCGAAGATCAGCCAGATGACGATGCTGACGCTGAATATCAGCAGGCAGAACCGGCGCATGGCCTCGAATTCGTGCTGGCGGAATTCGGCGCGCAGCGCAGCGGGGGCCACCTGCTTGCGCAACTGGTCTTCGATGGTCTTGAACATGCTGGACGGGAACTCCTTGAAGTTCTCTGGTGTTTGATTGGCGCTGTGCTGCAGCGGATGTCTCCGCCCTCAGAGAGTCAAGCCCAGACTGCTCAACTGGTCCAGCCAAGTGCTGGCGTCCCGTCGGGCGAACGTCTGCTACCGCTACCGCGGCGTCGACTGCCGCTCGCCAAGCGCTAGATTGACGCGCTTAATGCCTGGCGGGGAATTTACCTGAAAGAGGAGGTGTTGACTTCCTACGGGGTGGCGGGCTAATTTCCCAACCCATGAACCCATACCTGCAGCGTCGCGCCATTATTATTACCGCCATTATCGGATTGGCGGGCTAGCGCGTACGTGCACCGAACCCGCCCTGGAGGCGGGTTTTTTCTTTCCGACTCCTGGGCCCTCGAAAACACCAGGAGTCATCGATGACCAACCTCAGCGTCAGCCCTCGTAACACCGCCTCGCCCGCGCAGCTGCTTTCAGAGCAGGTGCGCCGCATTCTCAGCGCCCCGGTGTACGACCTGGCCATCGAGACACCCCTGCAACTGGCACCCGCGCTGTCGGCCACCTTGGGCAACCAAGTGCTGCTCAAACGCGAAGACCTGCAACCGACGTTTTCTTTCAAGATTCGCGGCGCCTATACCCGTTTGTCGCGCTTGACCCCAGCCCAGCGCGAGCGCGGTGTGATCACGGCGTCGGCGGGCAACCATGCCCAAGGCGTGGCGCTGGCCGCCTCACGGCTGGGCATGCGGGCGACCATCGTCATGCCGACCACCACCCCGGAACTCAAAGTGCAAGGGGTGCGCTCGCGCGGGGGGCACGTGGTACTGCATGGCGAAAGCTTCCCCCATGCCCTGGCCCATGCCCTGCAACTGGCCGACAGCGACGGCGCGACCTTCGTGCCGCCGTTCGATGACCCGGACGTGATCGCCGGCCAAGGCACCGTGGCGATGGAAATCCTGCGTCAGCAACCCGGCGCCCTGGACGCGATCTTTGTGCCGGTGGGGGGCGGTGGCCTGGTGGCGGGCATCGCGGCGTACGTCAAGTACCTGCGCCCGCAGGTCAAGGTGATCGGGGTCGAGCCAGAGGATTCCAATTGCCTGCAGGCTGCCCTGGCGGCGGGCGAGCGGGTGATCCTGCCCCAGGTCGGTACGTTCGCCGACGGCGTGGCAGTGGCGCAGGTCGGTGCCCATTGCTTCGAGTTGTGCCGCCATTTTGTCGATGAGGTGGTGACGGTCAGCAGCGACGAGTTGTGCGCGGCCATCAAGGACATCTACGACGACACCCGCTCGATCACCGAGCCCTCCGGTGCCCTGGCGGTGGCCGGGATCAAGAAGTACGTGGCCCGCGAAGGCGTCCAAGGCCAGACCCTGGTGGCGATCGATTCCGGCGCCAACGTCAATTTCGACCGCCTGCGTCACGTGGCCGAGCGCGCCGAACTGGGTGAGCAGCGCGAGGCGATCATCGCTGTTACCATCCCCGAGCGCCCCGGCAGCTTCCGGGCGTTCTGCCAGGCGCTGGGCAAGCGCCAGATCACCGAATTCAACTACCGCTATTTTCCTGGGAAGGAGGCGCGGCTGTTCGTGGGCGTGCAAACCCACCCCCAGCACGACCCGCGCGAGCACCTGCTGGCCAGCCTGCGCGAACAGGGCTACAACGTGCTGGATCTGACCGACAACGAACTGGCCAAGCTGCACGTGCGCCATACGGTGGGCGGCCATGCTGCGCCAGGGGCGGATGAGCGGGTGCTGCGCTTTGAGTTCCCCGAGCGCCCCGGGGCATTGCTGGGCTTTCTCGAGCGCTTGGGCAAGCGCTGGAACATCAGCCTGTTCCACTACCGCAACCACGGTGCGGCTGAGGCGCGGGTGTTCGCTGCGCTGGAGGTCCCGGGCGATGAGCTGCCAGGCCTGCCCCAGGCCCTGGATGACATGGGCTATCGCTATTGGGATGAAACCGACAACCCGGCGTATCGGTTGTTCCTGGGCTAGGGCAGCGCTCGAGTGCGGATACATTTCGTGCAGAACCTAGCGCGCAGGGACCGCTTTGCGGCCCTTCAGCGTGTCAGCCACGCTGCGTTTGTAGGCGTGGCCTTGCGCTGGATCAACACCCCTCACTGCAATCAGGCAGATCCTCGAAGACAAACAGACTTTTCGCGAGGGTTCGGCCATGAGCAGCACGTTCTTCATTCCCGCCGTCAACATCATGGGTATCGACTGTCTGGAGGAGGCGATGGCCGCCATCGCAGGTTTCGGCCTGCGCAAGGCACTGATCGTCACAGACCCTGGGTTGGTCAAGGCCGGGGTCGCCGAGCGTATCGCCGGCATGCTGGCCATGCGCGACATCGATTCGGTGGTGTTCGATGGCGCCAAGCCCAATCCGAGCATCGCCAACGTCGAGGCGGGGCTGGCCTTGCTGCGTCAGGCGCGGTGCGACTGTGTGGTTTCCCTGGGCGGTGGTTCGCCCCACGACTGCGCCAAGGGCATCGCCCTATGCGCCACCAATGGCGGTCACATCAGTGATTACGAGGGCGTCGACCGTTCCAGCAAGCCGCAGTTGCCGCTGATCGCGATCAATACCACCGCCGGCACCGCCAGCGAGATGACGCGGTTCTGCATCATCACCGACGAGGCGCGGCACGTGAAAATGGCCATCGTCGACCGCAACGTGACGCCGATCCTGTCGGTCAACGACCCGGCGTTGATGGTCGGCATGCCGCAGAGCCTCACCGCCGCGACCGGCATGGATGCCCTGACCCATGCCATCGAGGCCTATGTGTCTACGGCGGCAACGCCGATTACCGACGCCTGTGCACTCAAGGCCATTACCCTCATCAGCGACAACCTGCGTCAGGCCGTGGCCGATGGTGGCGACCTCAAGGCGCGGGAGAACATGGCCTACGCCCAGTTCCTCGCCGGCATGGCGTTCAACAACGCTTCGCTTGGGTATGTGCATGCCATGGCGCACCAGTTGGGCGGTTTCTATGACCTCCCTCACGGCGTGTGCAATGCGGTGTTGCTGCCCCATGTGCAGCGCTTCAACGCCCAGGTCAGCGCCGCACGGCTGTGTGACGTGGCCAAGGCCATGGGCGTGAAGGTCTGTGCGCTGGATGCCGAGCAGGGCGCTGGCGCGGCGATTTCGGCCATCGAGCATCTGGCGGCGGCGATCGGGATCCCGGCGGGGCTGGCGGAGTTGGGGGCGAAGGTCGAGGATGTGCCGCTGCTGGCGGCCAATGCCCTGAAGGATGCCTGCGGGCTGACCAACCCACGCCCTGCGAGCCAGGCGCAGATCGAGGCGATCTTCAAGGCGGCGTTCTAGGCCAAGTCTTGGGGCGTCTGTACTGACGCTTTGGCGGGTAAACCCGCCCCCACTGGCACCGCGCTGTGCTTCAGGGCAACAGCGAACCTGTGGGAGCGGGTTTACCCGCGAAGAGGGCAGCGCTGGCTTCAGCGCTCGCGCATGAAGAAGCCGGCGACGAACTTGCGGAAGGTCTCAAGGCTCTTGAAGTCGGCGTAGCGCTTGAAGTTCTCGGTGTCTGGCTCAGGTCCGATCGGTTGTTCGAGCAGTGACACCGACAGCACCCGGTCCTGATCCGAGGTCAGCACCAGCTCATCCATCACCTGGCCGCCGATCACCGGCCTGCGCATCAACACCTTGACCCCCTTGCTCGCCATCCAGTCGATCAACGACACCAAGGCTTTGAGCGGCTCGCGCTCTTCGTCGCGGTACACCGGGAACAGGTGCCCACGTGACAGCACCGGGACGCTCGCCACGTGGATCAGCTCGTAGAAATGGCTGCCGGCGGTGGTCGGTGAATAGAGCATCAGTGCCAGCAACGGCCCGCGCGTCTTGCCGCCGTCCCAATACAGGTGGTGGCCCTGGAAGTCAAAGCCGTCCTCGGTGCGGGCGTTGAAGACCTTGCGTCCCTTGATCTGGTCGACACAGTCGAGCAACAACCCATGACGGCGATGATTACCGAAGGCCTTGGCTTCGCGCAGACGGGACTTGAGCATCATCATGTGCTTCATGTCCAGGCGGGTTTCCAAGTAGTTGCTCGCCGGTACACGCTCGACCAGCGGGTAACGGGCAGCCACGCCGCGCAGGTCGGCGAACTGAGCGGTGAGGTCTTTCTTCAGGTGCGTGGCATAGACGTTGAGCCCGCTGGCTTCCATCCAGGTCAGCAGCACCGAGAGCAAACGCTGCTGTTCGCGACGTTCCGTAGCGGTTCCGGCGCTGGCTGGGCCACCTTCGCTGGCAGCGTGGAAGTCGCCCAGCAGACGCAGTGGAGTATCGGGCGCCAGCCACGCGGCAGGTTGTGCGGCCTGCTCAGTGCGCTCACTGGCTTCGCGCTCGACCTTCGTGAACGGGCAGCCCGGAGCGTGCTCGGGGGTGTCAGGGTTGTTGCGCAGGAACAAGGTGCCGGTACTGCCGTTGAGGGTGATGTTGAGCACCGGCAGGGCATCGCGCCGGCAATCGCAGGCCAACCACTGGTTGGCGCTGCGCACTTTCATCAGCCACTGGTTGGCTTGCAGCAGTCGCGGGCCGGCGAGGGCGCCAGTGGCAAAGCCGACCAACAGTTCCTCTTCGGCCGGGGTCAGGCTGCGCACTTGCGCGGCGGTTTTGTCGATGATTCGCATGAAGCAGCTCCAAGCTACGAGCGACAAGCTTCAAGCAAACGCGCCGCGCATTCAACCGTGCTCAGTTGCCGCCGAACATCTTCGCGGCGCGGGCGCGGATTTCGTCGGGGGTGAGGTCTTCTTTGTGGGTGGAGACGAACCAGATGTTGCCGAACGGGTCTTTCAGACTGCCGCTGCGGTCACCGTAGAACTGGTCCGTCACCGCGTGCAGCTGTGTCGCGCCAGCAGCGAGGGCCTGGGCGAAGACCTTGTCCGAATCCTCCACATACAGATGCAGGCCGACACCGGCGCCGGCGAGCTTCTGGCTGGCGGTCAGGCCGCCTTCCATATCGCAGGGATCGCCAAGCATCAGCGAGGAGTCGCCGATCTTCAGCTCGGCATGGCCGACGCGTCCGCCGGGGGCGTCCAGGCGGAACATTTCGACCGCGCCAAAGGCTTTTTTGTAGAACTCGATGGCCTTGGCGGCGTCGTTGATGGCCAGGTATGGGGTAATACTGTGCTGGCCTTCGGGAATGGGTTTGACTGCCATGTTCGATTCTCCTTCGCGTGAGGGCGCCGGTTGGCGCCCTGTTGCTTAGAGTCGTTTGCGCACAGAGAAAATCGACAGGTCGGTTAGATCGATTTTCTATAAGCGCCGGCGTCAGAAGATGTAATCGGTGGTCAGGAAACTCGACTGACGGTTGCGGATGATCTCGCTGATCAGCTCCTTGTTGGCTTGCTGGAACTTGGTCGCCACCAGTGTTCGGATCGAGAACACGCGCAGTGCGTCATGCACCGACAGGGTGCCTTCGGCGCTGTTCTTGCGGCCGTTGAACGGGTAGGTGTCTGGCCCGCGTTGGCATTGGGCGTTGAGGTTGATACGCCCGACCTGGTTGGCGAAGGTGTCCACCAGCATGCCGATGGTCTGCGGGTCGTTGCCGAACAGACTCAGCTGCTGGCCGTAGTCGGAGTCGAGCACGTAGTCGATCACCGTTTGCAGGTCGCGGTAGGGCACCACGGGCACCAGGGGGCCGAACTGTTCTTCGTGGTAGACGCGCATGTCGGCGCTGACAGGGTAGAGCAAGGCTGGGTAGAAGAACGAGCCGCGGCTGAGCCCACCCCCTTCGTTGAGTACCCGCGCACCCTTGGCGGTGGCATCGGCCACTAGACCGTCCAGGTAGTCAATCTTGCCCGGCTCGGGCAGCGGCGTGAGGGCCACGCCTGGCTCCCACGGCATGCCGGGCTTGAGCGCAGCGAGCTTGCGCTGGAACTTGTCCAGGAACGGCTCGACCACGTCTTCATGAACGAACAGGATCTTCAGGGCCGTGCAGCGCTGGCCGTTGAACGACAGGGCGCCGGTCACGGCCTCTTCGACGGCGTTGTCCAAGTCCACCTGGGGCAGGACGATGCCGGGGTTCTTGGCGTCAAGGCCCAGGGCTGCGCGCAGCCGATGCGGGCGTGGGTGTAGCTTCTTGAGGTCGCTGGCGGCTTTGTGGGTGCCGATGAAGGCGAACACGTCGATCTTGCCGCTGGCCATCAGGGCGCTGACCGTCTCGCGGCCACGGCCATAGATCACGTTGATCACCCCCGGCGGGAAGCTGTCGCGAAATGCCTCCAGCAGTGGGCGGATCAGCAGTACGCCGAACTTGGCCGGCTTGAACACGACGGTATTGCCCATGATCAACGCCGGAATCAGCGTGGTGAAGGTCTCGTTGAGCGGGTAGTTGTAGGGGCCCATGCACAGCGCGACGCCCAGCGGTGCGCGGCGGATCTGGCCGAGGGTGCCTTGCTCGAGCTCGAAGCGGCTGGAGCGCCGGTCCAGGTCTTTGAGGGCGTTGATGGTGTCGACGATGTAGTCACAGGTGCGGTCGAATTCCTTTTCCGAATCCTTGAGGTTCTTGCCGATCTCCCACATCAGCAGCTTGACCACCGCCGTGCGCTGCTCGCGCATGCGCGCCAGGAAGGCTTCGACATGCTGGATACGCTCGGCCACGCGCAGGGTCGGCCAGGTGCCTCGCCCTTTATCGTAGGCCTGTACGGCGGCGTCCAGAGCGGTGAGGGCGGTGTCGGCATCGAGCAGCGGCGCACTGCCGAGGATCACCTGGCGTTCCTCGTCGCCTTCCTTTAGCCAGACCGGGCTGCGCACCGTGGCCAATGGGCCGTCCCAGCGGCGCAGTTGGCCGCCGACCAGGTAGTCGCGTTGCTCCAGCGGGGCGCCCAGGCGCCAGGCTTCGGGAATGTCGTCGGCAGCAGGAAACAGCGAATCGAGCAAAGGATCCATGGGTACGGCACCTCACGTTGTTTTTGGCTTGGTGAAACGCTTCAGCTGGTGAGCATGCACCCTGTCGTAGAAAAACACCAGTGTGGCTCAAATTTGCCCCCCGCACGCCGATACAGGATCAATCGAACTCGACCGTGGCCCATGAACACTCTTCAGCTCTCCCTCGATGAACCGGCTCCGCCCGCAAAATGCGCGCTGCGGCGCACGCTCCATCGCCTGTTGCCGGTCGGTTTCGCCGTGGTCGGCATCGGCCTGTCGGTGGTACTTGGACACTTGGACAACCAGCGTGAGGAAAGCGAGCAGATCGCCAATATCTCGGCGCGTTTGTCTGGGGTGCGTGGTGCCCTGGAGGCCCAGTTGCGCGCAGCCTTCGGCGAGGCCGAGGGCATTGCGCAACTGATCGCCACCGATGGCCGCATCAGCGAGGCGCATTTTCAAGGCATGGCCTTCGATGCCCTCGAGTCGGTGCCCTACATGCATCACATCGCCCTGGCTCCGGATGATGTGATCACTGATGTCTACCCGCGTGAAGGTAACCTCGCCATCATTGGGTTGGATTACCGTCGCCTGCCCGACCAGTTCCCCATGCTGCAATCGGCCCGTGAGCATCGCCAAGCGGTGCTGGCCGGGCCGGTCCAGCTGTTCCAGGGCGGCCGGGCGCTGATCTATCGGCGGCCGGTATTCGTCACGGGCAAGCGAGGGGTGAGGTTCTACTGGGGCAATGTATCGATCGTCGCGGATATCGATCGCTTGCTGTGGGCTGCGGGCCTGCGACCGGACATGGACTTCCAGGTGGCGGTCCGCGGTACGGACGGCAAAGGCGCCGAGGGTGCGATGATCTGGGGTGATCCGCATTTGTTCGATGAGCCGCTGCTCAGCCAGGTGGTGGAGGTGCCCGGCGGCCATTGGCAAATGGTCGCCGCCCCACAGGGCGGATGGCCAGTGCTGGGCTTGTTCACGTCGCCGCTGTTCATGTTTGCCTTGACCTGCACGGGGCTGTTCAGCGTGTTCGTCGCTCAGCTCAACGGCAACCAGCGCCTGCTGAAACAGCGTAACCGCGAGCTGCGACAGTCCCAGGCTCAGCTCGAACGCCTGGCCCATTACGACACCATTACTGGCTTGCCCAACCGTGTCTTGTTTCAACGCCAACTCGCCGAGGCGATTGCCCAAGGCCATGGTCTGGCGGTGCTGATGCTCGATATCGATGGCTTCAAGCAGGTCAATGACAGCCTCGGTCATCCGATGGGCGATTTACTGTTGCAACAAGCCACTGCACGTTTTCTGCAGGAACTGCACAGCGCCGATCGGCTCTGCCGTCTGGGCGGTGACGAGTTTGTGTTCATGCTTCAGGGCAGCCAAGGCCAGGTCAATCTCCAGATACAAGCCTTGTTGCGGTGCCTGCAGCGCCCGTTCGACCTCAATGGCAATGCCGCGTTGGTCACCGGCAGCATTGGCGTGGCCCGGTGCCCGCAGCATGGGGAGGACGCCGACAGCCTGCTGCGCCACGCCGACACGGCGATGTACGCGGCCAAGGAGGGCGGGCGTAACGCCTGGCGCCCCTACCAGGCGGAGATGACCGAGCGCCTGCAACAGCGCCTAGAACTGGAGCGCAACCTACGCCGGGCATTGGAATGCGATGAGTTCGAGCTGTGGTACCAGCCCAAGGTGGACCTGTTCAGCGGTCGGCTTGAAGGGGTCGAGGCCCTGTTGCGCTGGCGCGATCCTGACCATGGACTGGTCTCGCCGGGCGAGTTCATCCCCTTGGCCGAGCGCACCGGGCTCATCATCCCCCTCGGTGAGCGGGTGCTGGAACTGGCCTGCGCCCAGCTGGCAGCCTGGCGTGCGGCGGACTGCCTGCCTGGGCCGCTGGCGATCAATGTGGCGGCGTTGCAGATCGAGCGCAGCGACTACGTCGCCAGCTTGGCCACGGCCCTGGCGCGCCACGAACTACCGGCCAGCCTGCTGGAGGTGGAGATCACCGAAAGCCTGCTGATGGAAAGCCAGCAACAGGCCTGTGCGGTGCTGGCGCAATTGCAGGCCATGGGCGTGGTCACGGCGGTGGACGACTTTGGCACTGGCTATTCGTCGTTGGCCTATCTGCGGGCACTGCCGATCGATCACTTGAAGATCGATCGGGCGTTCATCAAGGACCTGCCAGGCGATGATGACGCCGAAGCGGTGGCCCGAGGCATCATCGACCTGGGCCATGCCCTGGGCTTTCGGATCACTGCCGAGGGGATCGAGACCCAGGCGCAGTACGAATTCCTGCGCAACGTTGGCTGTGACCAAGGCCAGGGCTTTTTGCTCGGGCGGCCGATGCCAGCGTCAGTGCTGGAGCGTTGGCTGGCCGACCACCAAACCAAGGGGCGTTCGCTGGGCCTCTGACCGGCTCTGGCGCCATCGTTTTTGAACTTTGCCGCGCTGGGCGATTCCACCGGATGCCGGGGGCGATTTCGTCCGCCCGGCATTGTCAGAGGAGCGGCGCTATGAATACCGATACCGAATTCGACGAACTCAATCAGCTTCCTCAGGCCAGCGAGCGACCCGAGGACGATCCAGAGGTCATGCCCGACGACCCTGACTTGCAGGGCCTGCCAGGCGAGGACAAGCTGCCGGGCTGATGCCGGTAGCAAGGGAGGACCGCCGGCATGAAATTCGACCGTTTCGCCCAATGGCTGGCCAAATGGGCCGGCCGACCGCTGACCTTCGCCATCGCCTTGTTGTTGATCCTGGCCTGGGCCGTGAGCGGGCCGTTGTTCGACTTCAACGACACCTGGCAACTGGTGATCAATACCTCGACCACCATCATCACCTTCCTGATGGTGTTCCTGATCCAGAACACCCAGAACCGCGACAACGACGTCTTGCACATCAAGATCGACGAACTGCTGCGTACTACGCACAAGGCACACAAGGCGCTGCTGGACCTGGAGCACATGGATCCGGCCAAGTTGCACGCCCTGCGCAAGCATTACCAGCAGATGGGCGAGGGCTGCGACGACTTGCCACCGGCCGCCACCGACGAGTCCGACTGACCGTCTGCCCGCTTCACTGGACTGATTTCGCCAACTTTGGAGGCAAACATGGCCAGACACATCATTCACTTCACCGGCCCCATCAATTCATCCACCTGCGGCAACCTGATCACCACCTGCACCCGCGCCCTGCAACAGGGCGCGGATATTCTGCAAATCAACATCGCGACCATGGGCGGGGAGTGCAGCTACGGCTTCACGCTCTACAACTTCCTGCGCTCGTTGCCGGTGCCGGTGCATACCCACAACCTGGGTACGGTCGAATCCATGGGCAATATTCTGTTCCTGGCGGGCGAGCGGCGCACCGCATGCGTGCTGAGCAAGTTTCTGTTCCATCCGTTCCACTGGACCTTGCACGGTTCGGTGGACCACTCACGGATGGCCGAATACGCCATGAGCCTGGACTACGACCTGCGCCTGTATGCCCAGATCGTGGCCGAACGGACCGAGGGGGCTAGCGAAGTGCTCGATGTGCCGCGTTACCTGATGGCTTATCCGCGCATCCTGGGCGCCAAGGAAGCTCTGGCCAGCGGCATGATCGACGCCATCGACGAAATGCCGATCGAGGCCGATGCCTGCCAGCACAGTGTCCATGCGTGATTCGGGCTGATGTGCCCTTTTCGCGGTAAACCCGCGAAGGGGCACCGCCGAAAACCGGTCAAGTATCAACGCACGGATTCAGCCAGGCCACGATCACAGGCGAGTAGCGACTGGATCAGCAGCCTGATGTCATCTTTGAGTTCGGGCACCTGATCCAGATGCGCGAAGCAGCAATCGGCGATCTCGTGGCTGGCCGTGGGCCGCGGGGCGTCGGCGAATTCGGCTTCGAAGACGTAATGCACCCGGGCGGGCGACTCATAGCGCATCAGGAAGGTCAGCTCCCGGGCCCTGAGCCCGGTTTCCTCCAAAAGCTCGCGTTCGGCCGCCTCCACCGGCGTCTCGCCTGGCTCGATCTTGCCGCCTGGCAATGTCCAGGCGGCTTTGGGCTTTCTGACCCATAACCACTTGCGGGTTTTCCTGCCATGGCGGCAGATCACGGTAGCGCGATGCTTGAGGGGCTTCATGCAGACTCCAGGCAAAATCCAGTATTCCTACTGAATTGGGCCTTGGGTGCCAGCTGGAAGTTGTACCCGCCAGGATGAGCGGTCAGTAAGGCTGCGAACCGCTCAATGCCTCGATCGCTTCCACGAGCTCGTCGTAGGCCACCGGCTTGTTCAAATGGCGGTCGAAGCCTGACTGGCGTGATTTGTACTGGTCAGCGCTGGCGCCATAGCCGGTCAGGGCGATGGCGGGTATGTCATGCAGGTGCGGGTGCTCGCGCAATGCCTTGATCAGCGCATGGCCATCCATGACTGGCATGCCGATGTCCGAAAGAATGATGTCGTACTGCCCGTTGGCCGCGGCCTTCAGCGCCGCGCGCGGATCAGTGAAGGCATGGACCTGCGCCCCTTCCATCTCCAGCAGCTGTTGCATGATTTCCAGTACATCCGGTGAGTCGTCCACCAACAGCACCCGGGTATTGTCCAGCCGTGGGGCCATCTGCTGCTCGCCTGGGTTGTGCTGCGGTTGCGGACTGAAGTGGCACAGCGGCAGGCGGACGGTGAAGGTGCAGCCTTTGCCCAGCCCCGGCGAGCTGGCCTGAACGCTGCCGCCATGGGCTTGGGCCAGCTGGCGTACCAGCGACAGGCCGATGCCCAGGCCTTCGCGGCTGTGGCTGGTGACTTGCGGGGTGGCCTGGGTGAACAGGTCGAAGATGTTCTCCAGGCTTTCCTCGCTCAGCCCCAGCCCCTGGTCGATCACCTGCAGCAGCGCCTGTTCGCCGTGGTTGGACAGCACCAGGCGGATCTCGCTACCGGCGGGGCTGAACTTCAGCGCGTTGTTGAGCAGGTTCCAGATGATCTGCTCCAGGCGGGTGATGTCCCCCTCTATGAACAGGGCGTTGTCGTCTGCCGGCAACTCCAGCACCACGTCGCACGGGTGTTGCTCGCTACGCACCACGGCATGGATGTCACGCAGGATGGTGCACAGGTTCACAGGTTCGGTCTTGAGCTTGAGCTTGCCGGTGCGGATGCGTGCCACATCGAGCAGGTCGTCGATGATCCGCGCCTGGCTGGCGACGGCTTCGCAGATGGTGCCGACGGCCTTGCTGGCGGCGCTGGTGTTCTTCACCGAAGGCAGGCGGCGCAAGATTTCGGCATTGAGCTGGATCAGGTTGAGCGGGTGCTTGAGCTCATGGGACATGATGGCGAAGAACTCGTCCTTCATGTGGCTGCTGCTCTGGGATTCGGCCAGTTGCTTGCTCTGCTCCTCGTGCAGGCGCTTGTGGCCGGTCAGGTCACGGGCGATCTTGACGTAGCCAAGCAGGCTAGTGCCTTTGAGCAGGGAAACTTCGCCGCTGCAGAAGAAGCGGCTGCCGTCCTTGCGCACGTGCCAGCGCTCGTCCTGGCCACGACCGTTGAGGCGGGCACCGCGCAGCTCTCGGCTGGGCACGCCGTTGGCGCGATCCTCCTCGGTGAAGATCAGCTCGTAATGGCGGCCGACCACCTCGTCTTTTGCGTGGCCGAAGATCAGCGTGGCGCCGGTGTTCCAGTCGGTGATCACCCCGTGTTCATCGAGCAGGATGATGGCGAAGTCATGGGTGCTTTCAGCCACCAGGCGCATGCGTTCTTCGCCCAGGCGCAGGCGCTCCTCGGCGGCACGGCCTTTGCTGATATCGATGAACGTGAGCACCGTACCGTCGATCTTCTGCTCGTTGGCCCGATAAGGCAGCAGGCGGGCCAGGTACCAGTGCTGGTTTTCACCGCACACTTCGCGCTCGATGGACGTGGTGCCCTGGGCCACGGCGCGGGCATCGTCGGCCAACTCGGGGTAATCCAGCCGGTGGGTGATGTCGAGCAACGAGCGCCCGGTATCCACGGGCAGGATGTTGAAGATGTCGGCGGCGCGGGGGGTGAACCAGCGAATGCACAGGTTACGGTCGACGAACACCGTGGCGATGGCGGTGGAGGCGATCAGGTTGCTCAGGTAGTCGTTGACCTTGTCGGTCTCCTCGACCTTGTTCTTGAGTTCATAGTTGACGGTCAGCAGTTCTTCGTTGATCGACTGCAGCTCTTCCTTGCTGGTTTCCAGCTCCTCGCTGGCCGAACGCAGCTCCTCGTTGATCGCCTGCATTTCTTCATTGGAGGCGGTCAGCTCTTCGCTGGAAATTTCCGATTGCTCGATGGTTTCCTGCAACTGAAGGCGGGTGCGTTGCAGCTCGCGCTCCAGGTTGTTCAGGACCATGCTGTCGGTCTGGCGAATGGCGCTGGTTGGCAGCAGGGAAGGGTCGGGCACGCGCTCCTCGAACACCACCAGCAGGCATTCGCTGCCGCTGGGTTCGTCCTTGTGCGGATGCACGGCGATTTCCACCTGCATCTGGCCCAGTTCTACCGGCCGCGAGGTCACCGCCTCGTTGCCATGGCGAGCCTGGAACAAAGTGCTGCGCAGGGCCAGGCGCAGTTCTGGCAGCACCAGGTTGATCAGGTTCCGGCTGGGCTCGCCGCCGACCAGGTGTAGGAAGCGCCCGACGCCATCGCTCATGTGCAGGATATTGCCGTCGCCATCGAGAATGAGGCTGGGCGGGGTTCGCTTGGCCAGGGCGCGGTGATGCACCTCGGCATAGGAGATCTTCCGGCCGGGACGTAGCTTGGCCTGGCTGTCCTGCAAGGCGACGGATACTTCGGCGCCCGGCAGCTGCCGGCCGGAAGAGCGAATGACCGGTCTGGCCGGGCTTGTGCGGAAGATACGGTTGCGCTTGTCCACCGGGATGAACAGCTCGCTGGCCACATCCACCGATTCGGACGTGCCCAGGAACAAGTGCCCACCCGGGCGCAGGGCGAAGTGGAACATCTGCAGAATGTCGCGCTGCACCTCGCGATCCAGGTAGATCAGTAAATTGCGGCAGACGATCAGGTCGATTTGCGAGAACGGCGGATCGGACAGCAGGTTGTGCCGGGCGAACAGCACTTTTTCGCGGATTTCCTTGCGCACCCGGTAATGCTGGTCTTCCTTGACGAAGAACTGGCGCAGCCGGGCCGGCGGCACATCGGTGACGATCGACTCTGGATAGAGGCCGGTACGGGCGGTGCCGATGGCACGCTCATCCAGGTCGGTGGCGAACACCTGGACCTTCGCTGCGCGCCGCTCCAGCGCCAGTTGCTCGCATACGAGCATGGCCAGGCTGTACGCCTCCTCACCGGTGGAGCAGCCGGCCGACCAGACACGCACCTCGCTTGGTCCCTCACCGCTTTCGCCATCGCTGACCAGCTCCGGCAGGACATGGCGCTCCAGGGATTCGAACGCTTCGCGGTCGCGGAAAAAGTTGGTCACGCCGATCAGCATGTCTGCCAGTAGCTCGGCAGATTCGGCCGGGTGCTGCTCGAGGTAGCGCTGGTAGGCAGCCAGGTTCGGCTGCCCGGTGACGTGCAGGCGCCGCTCGATGCGCCGCAGTACGGTGGCACGCTTGTAGTGCTGGAAGTCATGGCCGGTATTGGTGCGCAGCAGCAGGAGGATTTCATCGAGCAGCGGCTCGGCCTGGGCGGGGTCGCCGCTACGGGTGCCCAGGGCAGGGGGCAGGGTGTCGTCCTCGATGGTCGGCAGCCTCACCTGGCGAGCGTTGCGCCATAGCTCCATGAGCTTTTGCGGCATCTCGGCCACCGGCAGCACGGCATCGACCATGCCCGTCTCCAGTGCCGCCCGCGGCATGCTGTCGTAGAGGGCATCATCGGGGGACTGCACCAGAGTCACGCCGCCCTGTTCTTTGATCCGCGACAAACCTACCGCTCCGTCGGCGCCGGTGCCGGAGAGGACCACGCAAAACGCATGGTCCTTGTGCACATCGGCCAGGTCGCGGAAGAACAGGTCGATCGCCACATGATCGCCCCGGCGACGGTTGGCCGGGCTGACCCGCAGGTAGCCATCGTTGGTGGACAGGCGGTTGGCCGGCGAAATCACGTAGACATGATTGCGCTCGATCGGCACCGGTTCGCTGACCTGCCGCACCGGCATGGCGGTGGTTTCCTGGATGATGCGGTCGGCGACGCTCTGGTGGTCCGCCGACAGGTGCAGCACCACCACGAAGGCCATGTCGCAATCGGCGGGCATTTGCTTGAAGAAAGTGCAGATCGCCTCCAGCCCACCTGCCGAAGCGCCGATGCCGACCACCGGAAAGTCCAGGTGGCTCGGGCTCAACGTCGGATTCTGAGGCGAGGCGACGGCGGGCTTGGAGGATGACTTCATGGGTGCAGCCTTCTGCAGACCTAACGATTCGGCCCATCGAAGCATCGCCGGGCGGTTGATGCGCGATTATAGGCCCGCTCTCAACGGCGCGGCGAGTGCTCTTGGGCCTCGTTGCCCGCGTCGAACGTTCGCTCGATCAGCGCCAGGTGTTCCAGTGCCTCCTGATAGCGTTCGGCCGCCTTTCGCCGCAACGTTTGGTAGCGGTCGAAGCGGCCGGCATCGAGCCCGGGGCGGTCAAGCAAGGCGAAGGCAGTGTGGTCGAGTTGGTAGGCCTGCTGGAGCAGACGGCGGTTCTGTTCCAGGGCGAGTTGTCGGCAGGCGTGGGCGGGGTGGGCATGGATCATGGCACGGTTCCTGGTCGAGGAATAATGGGCGTCCCTGTATGACCGCGCCGCCACTTTCAAAGTGCCAAAAAATCCTCCACCCAGAGACTCGCGTACAAATGTTTGGCTCAAGCATTGTTTGGCGCCACTCGTCCGAGCCTCGACAGACCGATTGAGCAGAGCCTGCCCTGACCGGTTCGGAACTACTGCACGGTGCGATTCCGTGCCCAGCTAATCCACTTGTAAGGAGAAACGACATGGCTCGTGATCAAGAAAACAGCGGACAACGTGGCGGCACCAAGGAAACCAACCCGGGCAACTTCGCCAACGACCGCGAAAAAGCCTCCCGCGCAGGCCACAAAGGCGGGCAGAACTCCGGGGGCAACTTTGCCAACGACCGGGAGCGCGCTTCCGAGGCCGGCCGCAAAGGTGGCCAGCACAGCCACGGCGGCGGTCGCAATCAGTGACGCACGCCCGCTCCAGCCCGGTGTAGTACCTGCCGGGCACCGACCCTGGGCAAGTAGCCACGTGCCGCTTGCCCAGGGTCGTTCCTGTTCTGATGGGAGATTGAAGCATGCGCGCACTCACTTACCACGGCGCCGGAGACGTTCGGGTCGACACCGTACCGGACCCGGTCATCGAGCAGAACGACGACATCGTGCTGCGGGTGACCGCCACGGCAATCTGTGGCTCAGACCTGCACCTTTATCATGGCAAAGTCCCGGCGATGGAGTCCGGTGACATTCTGGGCCACGAATTCATGGGCATTGTCGAGGAGGTCGGCAGCGAGGTGACCGCTGTGCGTCCCGGCGACCGGGTGGTGATTCCCTTCGTGATCGCCTGCGGCAGCTGCTTCTTCTGCCAGCATGATTTGTTCGCGGCCTGCGAGACCACCAATACCGGACGCGGCGCCATCCTCAACAAAAAGAGCATTCCACCGGGGGCGGCCTTGTTCGGCTACAGCCACCTCTATGGCGGTGTGGCCGGTGGCCAGGCCGACTACGTACGGGTGCCCAAGGCCAATGTCGGGCCGTTCAAGGTGCCGGGGCAGTTGGCGGACGATAAGGTGCTGTTTCTTTCGGACATCCTGCCGACGGCCTGGCAGGCGGTTCTCAACGCCGAGGTCGGGCAGGGCGCGTCCCTGGCCATCTACGGGGCGGGGCCGGTGGGCCTGCTGTCGGCGGCTTGCGCACGTCTGCTGGGCGTCGAGCAGATCTTCATGGTCGATGGCTGCGGTTATCGGCTGGAGTACGCACGCCAGGCCTATGGCGTGATTCCGATCGACTACACCCACGATGACGACCCGGCCGACACTATCATCCGCCAGACCGCGGGCATGCGTGGCGTGGATGGGGTCATCGACGCGGTGGGCTTCGAGGCCAAGGGCAGCACCACCGAGACCGTGCTCACCGCGCTGAAACTCGAAGGCAGCAGTGGCAAGGCGCTGCGCCAGAGCATGGCGGCGGTGCGTCGAGGGGGCGTAGTGAGCGTACCGGGTGTCTATGCCGGCTTCATCCACGGTTTTCTGTTCGGCGATGCCTTCGACAAGGGGTTGACCTTCCGCATGGGGCAGACCCACGTGCAGCGCTATCTGCCTGAGCTGCTCGAGCACATCGAAGCGGGGCGGCTCGACCCTTCAGCCATCGTCACCCATCGCCTGGCGTTGGAAGAGGCGGTGCGCGGCTACGAAATGTTCGATGAGCAGCAGGAGCGTTGCCGAAAGGTCATTCTGGTGCCTGGCGCCGCACCGAGCGCCTAGCAAGATTCAGGTATCGGGCCACTCATTCGAATTGTTCGACAATCTTTTGAATCTTCGCGCAAAACCTTGATCCATCTGGATGTCATCCATGGAGAAGAGGAGGGCCCCTACGATGCCAACCCCACAGCTGTACATCATCGACTACCGGCTGCATGGCCAGCCGCGCAGTTTCATCATCCGTCTGGAGCGCATGGACAACGCCGAGGCCTGGCATTGGGCAAGCTGCGATGCTGGGGTGGGGATCATTCCGAAGTTCGGCCGAGAGAAGATCCGCAAGGTAAGCCGGCCCATGGCCGAGCGCTATGGCCTGAGTGACGTGAGCTGGCGACTTTCGGGCAGCGGACCGGCCTTCGTACCGCGGTCGGGCCCAGGCGATGGCCAGGGTCAACCTGAGGTTGGTTCAACCCAGGAAGACGCGGCGACCGCCTGACCTGCGGCTGATCCATGCGGGGCAAGTCTGCATTCCTGCACCTGCAGGGACACAGGCTTGCCCCGTGTACGTTCAGGCTCCCGATTCAGGGTCGCTGGCTGGAACGCCGGGGCGGTTGCCGTCGTCTTCCAGGTCCGGATCGGTATCGGGATCATCGGCGCGGTCGTTGCGCTGATCAGGGTTGAGTTCTGGCCAGTCGTCCTGGACGTTGCCGCCGCCCATCTGCAATGTGGTGTGCATGGTGACCTCCTCGGGTTCGAAAAAAGGGCCCGCCAGAAACGCGGGCCGAACACAGGAGTGGAGGCGAAGCCGTTGCCGCACCTCTCATGGATTGAGAGCCTTGATGGGACGAGTGCGATCGGTTTTTCGTGCAGGACCTGCGACCAACGGTCCTGTGGGGCTTGGCCGTTTACCCGCGAATGGGCCGATACGGCGCTCAGCCATCGGACTGCTCTTCTGGGGGGACCTGGCCTTCCGGCCAGTCGGGGGCCTCCTTCTCCGGTGGTGGCACCGGTTCTCCGGGATTGTGAGGGATGTTGTCCACATAGGGATCGGGATCATTGGGCTGCTTGGGATCTGCCATGACTGGCCTCCGAGACGGGTTGGCTTGCCTGGCATTAGGTTCGTGGGCCGAGGGATGCGTTCACTGCGGCGGTACGAACGGCAGCTCACCCCGAAGGGTGATGGTCGCCCTGGTCAGTGCGTGAAACAATCCCAGCCAGCCACGAACACGTACAACAACCCTGGCGGGGACCTGAGACATGAGCAAAGACCAGCTGAAATCGCCCGACTGGTACGAGCAGATGGCCCGTGTCATCGAGGCCATCGGCACGCCAGGCTTCGTCGAAGCGCTGTTCGGCGCGCTCAACTGCCTGGCCCAATGCCAGGCCATCACAGTGTTCCTCTACCCACGCAAAGGTCTGCCTTCGGCTTTGTTCGAGAAAGACGAAGAGGGCCCTTGGTTGCCTGAAGGCAACGTGCAGAAGTACCTCGAAGGTTATTACCTGCTGTGCCCGTTCTACCGCGCCTGCATGGAAGGGCTGGCCCCTGGCTGCTATCGCCTGAGCGACGTGGCACCGGACCACTTCAAGCGCAGC
This sequence comes from Pseudomonas guariconensis, assembly GCF_040822035.1. Lineage (NCBI taxonomy): Bacteria > Pseudomonadati > Pseudomonadota > Gammaproteobacteria > Pseudomonadales > Pseudomonadaceae > Pseudomonas > Pseudomonas guariconensis. The sequence goes on from NZ_CP162012.1 coordinate 2,517,968, forward strand.
GAGTACTACCTGTCGTTCTACCAGCACGCGCACCTTGAGGACGAACTCAACTACATCGTCCCGCTCGATGCGCAACTGACCATCGCCGTGGCCCTGGGCAGCACCCGGCGCCTGAGCGCGGCGCAGGTCACCGACCTCAAACGCATCGCCCCGTGGGTGGTGGCGGTCGTGCGCCGGCACTGGGGCCAGCTGGATGCCGACAGCCTGGGCGGACGCTTCGAAAGCGCCCTGGGCCGGCAGATCAACGCCGCCCTGAACAATTTCGGTTCCTCCCTGCTGACCGAGCGCGAATGCCGGGTCGCCCAATACTTGCTGCGCGGCCACTCGACCCGCTCGCTGTCGGAACGGTTGGGTATCAGCGAAGACACGGTCAAGACCCACCGCAAGAACCTCTACACCAAGCTGGACATCGCCAAGCAGTCCGAGCTGTTCTCGTTGTTCATCGATTCGTTGGCCCAGGCTCAGGAAGGCTTGAGCAAGGATCCGCTGGAAAGTTACCTGCGAAGGCGCTGACCGGCCTACCGCATCACCCCACCTACAACCATAACCAGCGGCCGCCCAGGCGGTCGCAAGGGAGTCCTGCGTGCATACATTGAGCGATTGGCAGCAGCGCGCTGCGCAACAAAGCTTCATCGACACCGCGTTGATCGACGGCCGCCGCGTGGCTGCCTGCTCGGGCGCGACCTTCGAGGCCATCAACCCGGCCACTAACCAGCTATTGGCCAAGGTTGCCGCCTGTGGCGAGCTTGAGGTCGATCAGGCGGTGCGCTCTGCCCGTCGGGCCTTCGAGCAAGGCCCCTGGGCCCGCATGGCGCCCACGGCCCGCAAACGCATCCTGCTGCGCCTGGCCGAGTTGATGCTGGCCCACCGCGAGGAACTGGCCCTGCTCGATTCGCTGAACATGGGCAAACCGGTCATGGACGCCTACACCATCGATGTACCGGGTGCGGCGCACGTCTTTGCGTGGTATGGCGAGGCCCTGGACAAGCTTTACGACCAGGTGGCGCCGACCGCAGGCAACGCGCTGGCCACCGTCACCCGCGAAGCCCTTGGGGTGGTGGGGGCGGTGGTGCCCTGGAACTTCCCCTTGGACATGGCCGCCTGGAAAGTCGCGCCGGCCTTGGCGGCCGGCAACAGCGTGGTGTTAAAGCCCGCCGAGCAGTCGCCGTTCTCTGCCCTGCGCCTGGCTGAACTGGCCTTGGAGGCCGGCCTGCCGGAAGGGGTGCTCAACGTGGTGACAGGCCTTGGCGAGCAGGCCGGTAAAGCCCTGGGCCTGCACCCGGATGTGGACTGCCTGGTGTTCACAGGCTCCACGCAGGTGGGCAAGTACTTCATGCAGTACTCGGCGCAATCGAACCTCAAGCAGGTCTGGCTCGAATGTGGCGGCAAGAGCCCGAACCTGGTGTTCGAGGACTGCCGCGACCTGGACCTGGCGGCGGACAAGGCAGCCTTCGGCATCTTCTTCAACCAAGGCGAAGTCTGTTCGGCCAACTCGCGCCTCTACGTGCAGCGCTCGATCCACGACGAGTTCGTCGAACGCTTGCTGGCCAAAGCCCGCGACTGGATGCCGGGCGACCCCTTGGATCCGGCCAGCCGCGCCGGGGCCATCGTCGATGCCGGGCAAAGCGCACGCATCAGAGCGGCCATCGACCAAGCCAAGGCCGACGGCGCACGTCTACTGTGCGGTGGCCAGCGCCTGAGCATCAACGGCTCGGACAACTTCATCGCACCGACGATATTCACCGGCGTGAGCGCCGACATGGCGTTGGCCCGCCAGGAGGTCTTCGGCCCGGTGCTGGCGGTCAGCACCTTCGAGGACGAAGAGCAGGCCCTGCGCCTGGCCAATGACAGCATCTATGGCCTGGCCGCCTCGGTATGGAGCGATGACCTCAACCGCGCCCACCGTGTGGCCCGGCGTCTGAAGGCAGGCACCGTGTCGGTCAACACCGTCGATGCCTTGGATGTGGTGGTGCCGTTCGGTGGCGGCCGCCAGTCCGGCTTCGGCCGCGACCTCTCGCTGCATTCGTTCGACAAGTACACCCAACTGAAAACCACCTGGTTCCAGCTGCGCTGATATTTCTACGGAGAACAACAATGAACGCACCTTTCCAGCCACAACGCGAAACCCGCGACTACCAGAACGCCGATGCCGCCCACCACATCCATGCCTTCCTCGACCAGAAGGCGCTGAACGCCGAAGGCCCGCGGGTCATCGTGCGGGGTGAAGGTCTGCACCTGTGGGACAACGACGGCAAGCGCTACCTGGACGGCATGTCCGGCCTGTGGTGCACCCAGCTGGGCTATGGCCGCAAGGACCTGACCGCTGCCGCCGCCGCACAGATGGACCAGTTGCCGTACTACAACATGTTCTTCCACACCACCCATCCGGCGGTGATCGAGTTGTCCGAACTGCTGTTCAGCCTGCTGCCGGGGCACTACAGCCATGCCATCTACACCAACTCCGGCTCCGAATCCAACGAAGTGCTGATCCGCACCGTGCGCCGCTACTGGCAGGTGATGGGCAAGCCTGAGAAGAAGATCATGATCGGCCGCTGGAACGGCTATCACGGCTCGACCCTGGCCGCCACGGCCCTGGGCGGCATGAAGTTCATGCACGAGATGGGCGGGCTGATCCCGGATGTCGCGCACATCGACGAGCCGTACTGGTACGCCGAAGGCGGCGATCTGACCCCTGCCGAGTTCGGTCGTCGCTGCGCCCTGCAACTGGAGGAAAAGATCCTCGAACTGGGCGCCGAGAACGTTGCAGGTTTTATCGCCGAACCGTTCCAGGGCGCCGGCGGCATGATCTTCCCGCCAGAGAGCTACTGGCCGGAAATCCAGCGCATTTGCCGCCAGTACGACGTGCTGCTGTGCGCCGACGAAGTGATCGGTGGCTTTGGTCGTACCGGCGAGTGGTTCGCCCATCAGCACTTCGGCTTCCAGCCGGACACCCTGTCCATCGCCAAGGGCCTGACCTCTGGCTACGTGCCCATGGGCGGCCTGGTGCTGAGCAAGCGCATCGCCGAGGCACTGGTGGAGCGCGGCGGGGTGTTCGCCCACGGCCTGACCTACTCCGGTCACCCGGTGGCGGCGGCCGTGGCCATCGCCAACCTCAAGGCCCTGCGCGATGAAGGCATCGTGCGTCAGGTCAAGGACGACACCGGCCCGTACCTGCAGCGTTGCTTGCGCGAGGTGTTCGGTGATCACCCGCTGATTGGCGAGATCCAGGGCGCCGGCCTGGTCGCGGCGTTGCAGTTCGCCGAGGACAAGGCCACCCGCAAGCGCTACGCCAACGAGAACGACCTGGCCTGGCAGTGCCGGACCTATGGTTTCGAGGAAGGCGTCATCATCCGGTCGACCCTAGGCCGGATGATCATGGCCCCGGCCTTGGTCGCCAGCCGTGGCGATATCGATGAGCTGGTGGCCAAGACCAAGAGTGCCGTGGACCGCACGGCGCGGGGTTTGGGCTTGCTGTAAGCCGTCGGCAGCGTGATGGGGGGCCGCTTCGCGGCCCCTTCGCGGCTCGAACCGATCCTGTCGATAACGTGCGCTACTGCAGATGAGGGAACCGCTCGATCAGAAGGTGTAGCTTACGCCGGCCTGCACGGTACGTGGCGCACCGGGGTAGACGTAGTTGTTGAAGGCGCCTTCGTCGTATTCCTTGTTGAACAGGTTCTTCAGGTCCAAGTTCAGTCGTACGTGCTCGTTGACCTGATAGAAGCTCAGCAGGTCGACCACGGTGTACTGCTCCATGGTGTAGGTCTGCGGCGCGGTCTGGCCGGCGCGGTCGTCCACGTACTTCACGCCCATGCCCAGGCCCAGCCCTTTGAGGCCACCGTCCTGGAACTCATAGGTGTTGAGCAGGCTGAAGCTGTTGCGCGGAATGTTGGCCAGGCGGGTGCCGGTCGGCAGGCTGGTGTCCTTGGTCACTTCGGCATCGACGTAGGCATAGCCACCGATCATCCGCCACTCGGGGGTGAGATTGCCGGCCACGGTGATGTCCAGGCCGCGGCTGCGTACTTTGCCGGCGGCCACCTTGTAGGTGCCGGTGGGGTCCAGCGGGTCGTTGGCCAGGACGTTTTCCTTGACGATGTGGTAGATCGCCGCATCGACGCTCAACTGGCGATCCAACGCCTCCCACTTCACACCCACCTCGTACGATTTGCCTTTTTCCGGGTCGAAGCCCTGGCCTTGCCGGCTGGCACCGCTATTGGGCTTGAACGAGCGGGCGGTGTTGGCGTAGACGGCGAGCGTGTCGGTCAGGTCGTACATCAGACCCAGACGAGGGGTGACGGCGTTATCGGCGGCGGTCCAGTCAGCAGCGCCCGGCAGGTAGTTGTCGTACTGGTGTTCGAATCGCTCGAAACGCACGCCCGCCAGGGCCTTGAGGCGGTCGGTGAGGGCCACCTGGTCCTGGATGAACGCTGCCCAGGTCTTGAGGTTTTCCTTGTCGTCGGTAGTGGTGCGGGTGAGGGCAGGGCGTGGCTGGCCCAAGACTGGATCGAACAGGTCGATCGGGTAGGCCGTGCTGCCTTTGGCCGAGCGCCGGATGATAGATTGGTAGTCGTAGTCTTCGTATTCGATGCCGGTCAGCAAGGTATGGGCGTAACCTGCGGTTTCAAAGTGCCCGGTCAGGTTGAGCTGGTAGTCCCGATCGGTCCATTGCAGTTTCCGATAGCTGAAATTGCGCCCGAGGGTACGGCCATCGGCTTGCAGTTCATTGGCTTCCACCGCATTGCCCTTGAGCGTGCCGTCGAGCCACTGCATGCCACCGCCCAGGGTCCAGTCCTCGTTGAGCTGATGCTCGAAGCGCAGCTGGGCCATGTTGTTGTCGTTGTGCAGCAGGTTGTCGGAGCCTTTTTCCCAGACGTTGGTATCGCACGAAGCTCGGTCGCGCTGATTGGCAAAGCGTGTCAGCCCGCGGTCCAGAGGGTGGTTGTTGCGCATGAAATCGCCTTCGAAGACGATGCGCGTGGTGTCGTTGACCTGCCAGCTGAGCACGGGTGCGACGTCGTAGCGCTCGGTCTGCACGTCGTCGCGGAAGGTCTCGCCGCCTTCGCCGAGTACGTTCAGGCGGTAGGCCAGGCGGCCTTCCTCGTCGAGCGGACCGGTGGCATCGAGGGTGGCGCGGTGCATCCCTTGGTCATCGAACTGGCTGCCCAAGGTGACTTTGGGGTCGGCCAGCGGCTGCTTGCTGACCACGTTGAACGTGCCACCGGGATCGCCACGGCCGTACAGGCTGGTCGCCGGGCCACGCAGGATCTCCAGACGCTCGACGGTGTTGGCATCCGGCGCGTTGGGGTAGCCGCGGTTGATGGGGAAACCATTGCGGTAGAACTCGCCAGTGGTAAAGCCGCGCACGGTGAAGGTGGTCAGGCCCTGGCCGCCGAAGTTGTTGGCTCGTCCCACACCACCGGCATAGTCCAGCCCATCCTGCAAGCGGGTGGCGGCGGTGTCTTGCAGCACATCGCTGGGTACCACGCTGATCGATTGAGGCGTCTCGTGCAGCGCGGTGTCCGTGCGTGTGGCACTGGCTGAGCGCGTAGCCTTGTAGCCGATCACCGGACCGTCGGCGCGCTCCAGGTCGCTGGTGGCATCGATGTTGACCGCTTGCAACTCAAGAGCAGGCGAGGCCTGCGAGTCGGCCAGGGCAACGGGAGAAATAGCGGGAATCAGGCAGAGAGAAACGAACGCACGACGCATCGACAGCACGATCCTAGGGAGGGCGGTAGCTGCGGATCTTAACTGATAGGTATTATCATTTACAGTGGTATTTGGTGTACCACAGTACCAATTTCGAAGCGTCGTGAGCGGGCAAGAAAAAGGGGGCACAGGGCCCCCGGTTTCGTCATCAGTGCGGTGCGCGCGGGATGGTCTTGAGCAGGTCTTCCGGGCTGATGTGTCCGACCACCTGGGCTACGGCGCTGCCCGGGCTTGGCAGGTCGATGATGTGGTCTTTCATCTTGCCGATCACATGCATCTCGCAGGGCTTGCAGTCGAACTTCAGGGTCAGCACTTCATCGCCATGCACCAGCTGCATCGGCGCGACCTTGGTGCGTACGCCGGTGACGCCCTTGGCCTGCTTGGGGCACAGGTTGAAGGAGAAGCGCAGGCAGTGCTTGGTGATCATCACCGGCACCTCGCCGTGCTCTTCGTGCGCCTCGAAGGCGGCATCGATCAGCTTGACCCCGTGACGATGATAGAAGTCGCGGGCCTTCTGGTTGTAGACGTTGGCCAAGAACGACAGATGCGCCTCCGGATACACCGGTGGCGGTGTGGTCTCGGCTTTGCGCCCGCCACGGGGGTGGGCCTTGACCCGCGCCTCGGTCAGCGCCTCGATGGCTTCGCGGCGCAGGGCCTTGAGCTGCGAGTTGGGGATGAAGTACGCCTGCGGGGCGTCCAGCTCGATGGCATGGGCGTAGTACTGGGTGGTGCCCAGTTGACCGAGCAAATCATGCAATTGGTCCAAGGCCTGCTGGGGCTTGTTGGCTTCGCCGAACGGGCCGTCCAGGGCGACCTGCACGCTGACGCCTTCTTCGCTGGTGGCGGTCAGCGCCAGGCGCTGTTCGCGCAGCACGGCGTGCCACTCGACGCCCACGCGACGTTCGGCGGAGGTGCGTTGCAGCGCCTGTTGCCAGTTGTGGTCCAGGTTGCGCGAGAGCGGATGGTTCGGGCGCAGCTTGTGCAGGCCTTCGGGCATTTCGTTGGGCTCGACGCGGTAGCGATAGCGCTTCTGGCCGTCCTCTTCGAATTCACCTTTGGGTTCTGCGATGTTGGCACGAAAGCCCACCACCTCACGCTTGACCAGCACGTTGAGGCCGTCGCCGTTGGTCAGCGGCACCTCGGCGACCACGTATAGGTCGCGCTTGCCGACTTTTTCCACCACGCCCACCGGCAAGCCGGTGAAGGTGGGCGAGTCGAAGGCGCCAATGTCGATCTTGCGGTCGGTTACGAAGTAATCGGTGCTGCCGCGGTGGAAGGTTTTGTCCGGATCCGGCACGAAGAAATGCTCGGTGCGACCGCTGGAGGCGCGGGCCAGGTCCGGGCGGTCCTCGAGGATGGCGTCGAGTTCCTTGCGATAGTGGGCGGTGATGTTCTTCACATAGCCCATGTCCTTGTAGCGGCCTTCGATCTTGAACGAACGCACGCCGGCATCGACCAAGTCGCGCAGGTTAGCGGTCTGGTTGTTGTCCTTCATCGATAGCAGGTGCTTCTCGAACGCTACCACGCGGCCCTGGTCATCCTTGAGGGTGTAGGGCAGGCGGCAAGCCTGGGAGCAGTCGCCACGGTTGGCGCTGCGCCCGGTCTGGGCGTGGGAGATGTTGCACTGGCCGGAGAAGGCCACGCACAGGGCGCCATGGATGAAGAACTCGATGGCCGCGTCGGTTTCGCTGGCGATGGCGCGGATCTGCTGCAGGTTCAGCTCGCGTGCCAAGACCAGTTGGGAGAAGCCGGCCTGGTCGAGGAACTTGGCCCGCTCGAGGGTGCGGATGTCGGTCTGGGTGCTGGCGTGCAGCTCGATCGGTGGGATGTCCAGCTCCATCACCCCCAAATCCTGGACGATCAGCGCATCGACGCCTGCATCGTACAGCTGGTGGATCAGCTGGCGGGCAGGTTCGAGCTCGTTGTCATGCAGGATGGTGTTGATGGTGGTGAAGACGCGCGCGTGGTAGCGGTGGGCGAACTCCACCAGCTCGGCGATATCGCTGACTTCGTTGCACGCGTTGTGGCGGGCGCCAAAGCTCGGGCCGCCGATATAGATGGCGTCAGCGCCGTGCAGGATCGCTTCGCGGGCGATGGCCACGTCACGGGCGGGGCTGAGCAGTTCCAGGTGATTCTTTGGGAGGGACATGTCGTTAGGGTCGGGCTGTCACGTTCAAGGCGCGCATTGTACCGGTGAAATGGCCCGGGGGCATCCATCGGCTGTCCGATGGCGTGCCCCGTGTGGTGGGGCGCTGGGCAATCCGCGGGTGCGTCGGTGGTTTCGCGACCGCATTCGCGGGTAAACCCGCTCCCACAGGGCCTGGCGCGACCCGTGTGGGAGGCAGGGCTTTAATGACGCCCAGCTTTGAGGACCGGCTCAGGCCTTGGCTGCCATTGCCGTGACTTCCACCCGCATCCCCTCGACCGCCAGGGCCGCCACGCCAACCGCCGCGCGCACAGGCCAAGGCTTGGCGAAGAAACGCTGGTACACCTCGTTGAACGCCGGGCGATCGGCCATGTCGGTCAGGTAGATGGTCAGGTGCAGTACGCGGTCCATGGAGCTGCCGGCGCGCTCCAGGGCGTCCTTGAGCGCTCGGAGTGTGCATTCGCTCTGCTCGACGATGCCGCCAAGCTCCAGGCTGCCGTCGGCGCGGGTCGGGATCTGGGTGGTGACCAGCAGGCCGCGAAAATCCGCGACGTCGGAGGAAATGGACTCCGGGTCCGGGTCCGGGATGAAGGTGATGTCTGCGTTTGCCATGAGGGTATTTGCCTTGCAACGGAAGGAAACCAGCAAGCCTACGCGAGCGGCCCAGGCGGGTCGAGCGGTGGCTCTGGTCGGCGGTATTTGAAATGCCAGGCATTGCTCGTCAGAATCGCGCCCCGTACCGGCCACTGGCGCCGGTCGATTGATGCGAAAAGGGGCAAGGGTTGAACGAACAGACATTGTCGATGCGCCTGGAGCGCGTGGCCGCCCATGTGCCGGCTGGGGCACGCCTGGCCGATATCGGCTCAGACCACGGCTACTTGCCGGTGGCGCTGATGCTGCGTGGCCGTATCGAAGCCGCCGTGGCCGGCGAGGCGGCGATGACGCCGTTTCGCTCGGCCCAGCGCAAGGTGCGCAAGAACGGCCTGGAGCAGGCGATCACCGTGCGCCTGGCCGACGGTCTGGAAGCCATCGAGCCACAGGATCGCATCGACGCCATCAGCCTGTGTGGCATGGGCGGGGAGAAGATCCGCGAGATCCTCGAGCGGGGCAAGCATCGCCTGAGCGGCAAGGAGCGGTTGATCCTGCAGCCGAACGTGCGTGAAGGCACCCTGCGCGAGTGGTTGATGGAAAACGACTACCGTATCGTTTGCGAGGAGTTGCTTGAGGAAAACGAGTTCACCTACGAGATCATCGTGGCCGAACCGTGTCAGGCGGTAGCGTACTCCCCAGAGGAGTTGTATTTCGGGCCGTTGTTGATGCAGGAGCGCAGCCCTGCGTTTCTGGCCAAATGGGGCCTGAACCTGCAACGCAAGCAACGGGTCATGGCCCACTTCGCCCGTGCCCGGCAGGCGGTGCCGACACAAAAGGCCCAGGAAGTGGCTCGACAGGTGCGCTGGATCGAGCAGTTGCTGGCGTAATTCCCGTTACAGCTGCGAACAGTTGCCCATTTCCCGGTAGTCGACCTTGTGGGTCTGGCCCTGGTGATCGATGTAGACCATATGGGCGGTGCCCACCGCGCAATCGGCCGCATTGCTCGCCGGGGTGATGGAAATCACCTTGGCCACATCCAAGGGCATCCCGTATTCATAGGTCTCGCTGGTGGCCGCTACGGGCTGGCTGTTGGCAGGATCGGCGACGGCACCGAACGAAGCCAGAGCGGCGAACAAGGTGAAGAAGGCGATCGAAGGTTTCATGGCGATGTTCTCGTTTGGCGTTGACTCATGATGTGTTTCTTGGGTATCGCCAATAAAGACTCTGATCCGTGATAGATTCCTGCCTCGAATGCACGAATAGGTCACAGGGAAAGACACATCATGGACATGCTGCACGCCATGCGAACCTTCGCCCGGGTTGTGGAATGCGGCAGTTTCGCCGCCGCCGCCAACGCCCTGGACATTTCTGCCGCACAGGTGTCGAGGATCGTCGCGGAACTGGAAAACCAGCTGCAGACCCGCCTGCTGCACCGCACCACCCGGCGTCTGCGCATGAGCGAGGCGGGCGAGCGGTTCCTCGAGCGCTCGCGGCAGATCATGCTGCTGACCGAAGAAGCCATGGACGAGGCACGCGGAGCCCACCTCACCCCCCGTGGTCGATTGCGCCTGCATTGCACTCATGGTCTGGGGCTGTTGATGATGCCGCTGGTGGCCCGCTACAACGCCACCTGCCCGGAAGTGGTCATGGAACTCACGTTGTCCCAGCGCAACCCGGACCCGCTGGCGGACGGCCAGGACGTGGTGATCGCCATCGGCCAGGGCCTGCCGGACTCGCAACTGATCGCCATCCCCCTGGGCAGCATCCACAGCATTCTCTGCGCTTCGCCCGATTACCTGGCACGTCATGGCGTGCCTCAGCGCCCGGAAGACCTGCACCAACATGTGTGCTTGCGCACAGTGGACCCATTGTTCGAGGAGGACTGGTCGTTCGAAGGGGCAGACCCTTGCGTGATCGTGCCCCAGGACACCTTCCTGACCAATGTGGCAGACGCCATGCTCAAGGCGACGGAGCTTGGCATGGGCATCGGCCTGTTGCCGTATTACTCAGCTACCCAGGCCATCGAGCAAGGCCGCCTGTGCCGATTGCTCGCGCCCCATCGGCTGCGTCAGCGGGAGATCTATGCGATCTACCCGTCGCGGCATTACCTGGACGCCAAGGTCCGCACCTGGCTGGATTTTCTCAAGGAGCAGTTGCCGGTGTTGTTCCAGGCCCATGAACAGGTGGTGGACGACCCGCGCTACTGGCGGTGACCCTTGCGGAGCGGCCCTGAGGTGGCCTCTTGGCGGTTGAACCCCCCACACGATCCAGGTCAGCACCTCCTGCCATCCTCGGGTTTGGCCCCGCATCTATTCCAGGCCAATCCAACGTCTGCTCAGCGGCTGTCCTGATCCTCGGCGGCACCGCCCGAGGCGCCTGCACCGGTGCCGGTGGCCTCGCCGGTGTTATTGGAGCCTCCGGTAGTGCCGTCGGGCACGTCAGAGCTGGAGTTGGTATCGGTGCTGTCGTTATCGCGGGTGCTATCAGGGTCGTTGACGCTGTTGCCTTGGCTCCCGATGGTGCCTTGGGAATGCTCACCGGAGGAGTGGTCGGCCTTGGGGTGGGTGTCGGTGCCGTTCATATCGGTGGCGGCCAGGCTGGCAGTGGTGGTCAGGCCCAGGCACAGGGCGAGGAACAGGGGCTGGAAACGAACCATGGCGAATCTCCTGTCGGGATGATTGTCCTGCGTTCGGCCATGGGAGACGGGGCAGGGTGCCCTTCAGGCGACGGATGGTAAGGGGAGAAGGGATAAGTGGGAGCGTCGGCCTGACACTCCCACAGGGCCTTGCCCGGTCAGCCCATCAGGAGGAGGGTTCTGTGCGCGACGAAGGGGTCTCCCCGTTCGCTGTCTCGCCCATCGGCGGATGCTCCTGGGCCGCATGCATCAGCTCCTCGGTCACCCGCAGCTCGGCGCCGGTGGGCGAAAAGGTGGCCGTCGGCGCGAAGGGCGCGGGATGTTCCGGGGCCGGGCGCTTGCCGCGGCGCCACAGGAAGAAACCCACCATCGCCAGGTTGATCACCGCAAAGGCCCAGAACAGCCCCGTCTCGCCGTAGACGTTCATCACCGGAGAGATCGCCAGCGGGGCCATCGACGAGCCCAGCGAGTTGATCAGCAGCAGGCCTTGGATCATGGGCACCAGCGCATCGGCCGGGGCACGGTCGGCCGCGCTGCTGACCGCCACCGGGTACAAGGCGAATACGCCGCCGCCGAGCAAGAACAGCATCGCTGGCAACCACTGCGACTCAGCCGGCAGCAGAACGATCACCACCGACAGCACGGTGCACATCGCCGCCAGGGCGACCAGCACGCTTTGCCGGTCCTTGCGGTCCGACCAACGCCCAACAGGATATTGCAGCAACATGGCGCCGAGGATCACCCAGGCCATCATGTTGCCCACCTCGCCTACGTCCAGGCCGATGCGTTGCAGGTACAGCGGCAGCAGGGCGTAGATCCCGGCGATGGCCACGCCCGAGCCAAAGCAGCCGACCAAGCCGGTCGGGGCGATGCCCAGGAGCTGGCGCGGTTTGAGCGGTTCGACCTGATCGAGCAGTGGCGAGACCCGCGGCAGAATCACGATCGGCAGCACCGACAGGGTGGCGAGCATGCCGGCGACCATGAACGGTGCGGTCTCGCCCCAGCCGGTGACTTCGCCCAGCGTCGCCTGGGCCAGGACCCCGGCGCCGTAGAAGGCGATCATGTACAGCGCCAGCAGACGGCCACGTATCTTTGGATCGCCGGCCAGCAACAGCCAGCTCTCGATGACCAGGAACACACCGACCGCAGCCCAGCCGTTGATCAGGCGCAAAGCGAACCACCAGGTGGTGTCGTAGAAAAGGCCCTGCAGCAGGATGGTCGCGGCGATCAGCGAGGCGAAGCTGGTGTAGGCACGGATATGACCAATGCGCAGGATCAACCGGTCGTTGAAGATCGCCCCGAGTGTCAGGCCGATGAAGTAGGCCGACGAGACGATGCCGATCATGGTGGCCGATTCGCCGGCCGAGCCCAGGCGCAACGTGGTGAGGGAGGACAGGAAGCCGTTGCCCAGGGCAATGATGAACAGCCCGAGCAGGGGTGCCAGCGCCATGGCCAGCAAACGCGGAGACATAGTTACCTCTAGTTGGAAAACGCCGAAAGTGTGCCTTTTCGGTGGGCGCAAGGGCTGCGCGGGTATGCCTGGCTGTCGGTGCGAGCGAGGTGCGGCTCAACCGTCTGCAATGACGGCATGGCCGGGGGCGAAAAGGAGGCGCGATTCTAAAGCCTGGGCGGTGGCCGGGCCCTGCGACCAGAAGCCGCACCGGACCGGGTATAGGCCAACGCGTTTTCACCGTTCTGGGAGGAAAACCGCATAATGTCGCTTCGACTTCTGGGGGATCCGCTTCATGCTGGCTTCGCTGTTCGCCGTCCTGGCGCCTGTCTTCATCGTAGCCGGCATCGGCTATGGCTGGGCCCGCCGTGGTCTGGACTACCCCACCGAATTCATCGCCCGCATCGTCATGACGGTCGGCACCCCATCACTGGTGCTCTCGACCCTCAGCCGCACGCAACTGGACCCCGCAGCCTTCACCAGCATGGCCGTCGCGTGCGTGCTGTGCATGTTGGGCATGGCGCTGGCCGGGTTTCTCGTCAGCCGCGCTTCGGGCCAGCATTGGCGCGTGCTGATGCCGGCATTCATGTTCCCCAACACCGGCAACATGGGCTTGCCGATCAGCCTGTACGCCTTCGGCGAACATGGCCTGGCGCTGGCGGTGGCGTTCTTTCTGACCTTGTCGATCTTCCAGTTCACCTTAGGCATCGCCATGTCCGGGGCCAGCGCGTCGTTCAAGGCCCTGCTGCGCAACCCGATCGTGATCAGCCTGGCCGGGGCCCTGCCGATCATCTTCCTGGACCTGGAGCTGCCGCGCTGGCTGGCCAACACCGCGGACCTGCTCGGCGGCATGACCATCCCCTTGATGTTGCTCACCTTGGGCGTGTCCCTGGCCAGCATCCGCCTGCACCACGTGGGCAGTGGCCTGTTACTGGGTGGTCTGCGCATCGTGCTGGGGGCGGCAGTGGGGTGGGGCGTGGGTACTGCGCTGGGGCTGGAATCGTTGGAGCGTGCGGTGCTGGTGGTGCAGTCTTCCATGCCGGTGGCGGTGTTCAACTATCTGTTGGCGGTGCGCGCCAATCGATCACCCGAACAGGTAGCCAACCTGGTGATGTGCTCGACGGTGCTGTCTTTCGCCTGGTTGCCAGCGGTGTTGGCCTGGTGGCTATAAGCCCCGGCTGCGGCATCCTGTCCTGCCCACAGGCAAAGTGCCATGGCTCATCCATACTCCACTGACCTGCCGCACTCAAGCGCCAGGCTCAGGCGTCTCGGCGCTGCCGGGACAACCAACGGTTTGCGAGGGGAGTAGGCGATGGCCAAGGCTGTGAACAAGAAGCACAAGGACGAGCTGCCGGAGAAACTGGGACGCAAAACCTACGAACAAGAGCTCAAGCGCCTGCATGTGGAACTGGTCAAACTCCAGCAGTGGGTGGTGGCCAAAGGGCTCAAGGTGTGCGTGGTCTTCGAGGGGCGCGACGGCGCCGGCAAGGGCGGGACGATCAAGGCACTCACTGAACGGGTCAGCCCTCGCGTCTTTCGTGTGGTGGCGCTACCGGCGCCGACCGAGCGCGAGAAAACCCAGATCTATGCCCAGCGCTACCTGACCCACTTGCCGGCAGCCGGCGAGGTGGTGATCTTCGACCGCAGTTGGTACAACCGCGCCGGCGTCGAACGGGTGATGGGCTTTTGCACCGAAGAGCAGGCGCACAAGTTTCTCGCCGTGGTGCCGCTGTTCGAGCGGATGATGGTCGACTCGGGGATCATCCTGATCAAATACTGGCTGGAGGTGAGCGCCGAGGAGCAGACCCGCCGCTTGCAAGATCGCATCAACGATGGCCGCAAGCTGTGGAAGCTCTCGCCCATGGACATCAAGTCCTACACCCGATGGGACGATTACACCCGCGCCCGCGACGATATGTTCGCAGCCTCCGATTCGTCCTGGGCACCGTGGTTCATGGCGCGCTCCGAAGACAAGCGCAAGGCGCGACTGAACATCATCAGCCACTTTCTGCAGCAGATCCCTTACCAGGACCTGAGTGCCAAGCAGAAGATCGCCCTGCCCAAGCGCGGCAAGATCGGCAAGTACAAGGCGGTGCCGTACCCGTTCAAGATGGTCTCCGAGCGATACTGAGGCCAGGCGGGCATGGACACCTCGACACCACCGCCAAAGCCCTTGGCCTATGCGGCGCAGCCGGTCGACCGTGGCTTGCAGCGCTGGATACCGGGCTTGCGTGTGGTACGTCAGTACCCGATGGCATGGCTGCCCAAGGACTTGGTCGCAGGGCTGGTGCTCACCGCCATGCTGGTGCCGGTCGGCATAGCCTATGCGCAGGCGTCCGGCGTACCGGGCATCCACGGCCTGTACGCGACGATCGTGCCCTTGCTGGCCTACGCCCTGTTCGGGCCCAGCCGCATCCTGGTGCTGGGCCCAGACTCGGCGCTGGTGCCGATCATCCTGGCCGTGGTGTTGCCCTTGGCGGCGGGCGACCCGGGGCGGGCGGTCACCCTGGCAGCGGCCATGGCGCTGGTGTCGGGGCTGATCTGCATCGGCGCGGGCCTGTTGCGCCTGGGCTTCATCACCGAGCTGCTGTCCAAACCGATCCGTTATGGCTACATGAACGGCATCGCCTTGGCGGTGCTGGTCAGCCAGGCGCCCAAGTTGTTCGGCATCTCTGGGCAGAGCGCCGGGCCGCTGCGCGATAGCCTGCAATTGGTCAACGCCCTGCTGGACGGCAAGGCCAACTGGCATGCCTTCGCCCTGGGGGCGGGTACGCTGGTGATCATTCTGCTGCTCAAGCGCTGGGAGCGCTTGCCGGGCATCCTGATCGCCGTAGTGGCCGCGACTGGGATCTGCGGGCTGATGGGCCTGGAAGCCGCCCACGCGGTGAAGGTGGTCGGGTCATTACCCCAGGGCCTTCCAGGGTTCGCGTTGCCATTGATCGGTTTCAACGACCTGGCCACCGTGGCCATCGGTGGCGCGGCGGTGGCGTTGGTGTCGTTTGCCGACACCAGCGTGCTGTCGCGCACCTACGCCGCCAAGACCCGCGCCCAGGTCGACCCGAACCAGGAAATGGTCGGGCTGGGGCTGGCCAATCTGGCGTCGGGGTTCTTCCAGGGCATTCCCATCAGCAGCAGTTCGTCCCGCACGCCGGTGGCCGAGGCAGCGGGGGCGCGCAGTCAGCTGGCGGGTGTGTTCGGCGCCCTGGGCGTGGCGGCGTTGCTGTTGTTTGCGCCTGATCTGTTGCGCCACCTGCCGCAAAGCGCCCTGGCGGCGGTGGTGATCGCCGCGGCTATCGGGTTGTTCGAGTTCAAGGACCTGGCGCGGATCTACCGCATCCAGCGTTGGGAGTTCTGGCTGTCCATCACCTGCTTCGTCGGGGTGGCGGTGTTTGGTGCGGTGCCGGGCATCGGCCTTGCGGTGGTCATCGCGGTGATCGAGTTTCTCTGGGACGGCTGGCGGCCGCACTATGCGGTGCTGGGCCGGGTCGATGGCATCCGCGGCTACCACGATGTGTCCCGCTACCCCGATGCACGCCGGGTGCCGGGCCTGGTGCTGTTTCGCTGGGATGCGCCGCTGTTCTTCGCCAATGCCGAGCTGTTCCAGCGCTGCGTGCTGGAAGCTGTCGCCCGGTCGGACGGCGAGGTGCGGCGGGTGGTGGTCGCGGCGGAACCGGTGACCAGCGTGGACGTTACCTCCGCCGACATGCTCGTGGAACTTGAGCAGACCCTGCGCGAGGCCGGTGTGGAGCTGCATTTTGCCGAGGTCAAGGACCCGGTGAGGGACAAGCTGCTGCGCCTCGAGGTGCTGAGCCACATCGGCAGCGACATCTTCCAGCCCACGGTGGGCGCCGCGGTGGACACCTACTTGCAGGACCACGCTGTGGACTGGACACCTTGAGCAAGCGCATCACTGGCGGGTATCGATGCTCACCACCACTGACATCCCTGGCCGCAGCCGCTTGGCATCCGGCTGGTCGGGATCGACGGTGATGCGCACTGGAATGCGCTGGGCAATCTTCACGAAGTTGCCGGTGGCGTTGTCGGCCTGCAACAGGGCGAACTCGGAGCCTGTGGCCGGCGAGATCTGTTGCACTTGCCCCCGCAGCTCGAGGTGGTCGAGCGCATCGACGGTGAAGGTGGCCGGTTGACCGATGCGCACGTGGGCCATCTGGGTTTCCTTCATGTTGGCGATGACCCACAACGTGTCGGGCACCAGCGCCATCAACTGTGCCCCTGAGTTGACATAGGCGCCCAGGCGCGTACCGATCTGCCCCAGCTGACCGTCGCGCGGCGCGGTCACGCGGGTATTGTCCAGGTCGATGCGGGCCAGCTCGACCGAGGCCTTGGCGTTTGCCACGGCCGCTTCCAGGGCTGCGCGGTTGACGACCACGGTTTCTTTATCCTGCCGGGCGATTTCCAGTGCCGCCTTGGCCTGTTCCAGGTTGGCGACTGCGCCAGCGTGGGTGGCACGGCTCAGGTCCAGTTCCCGGCGAGACACCGAGCCATCGCTGACCAGTGCCTGGTTGCGGCGCAGGTCCGCCTGGGCCTTGTCGGCCTGGGCGGTGGCATCGAGGATGGCGGCCTTGCGCTGGATGATGGCCGCCTCTGCGCTCTTGCGCTGTTGCAGGTTGTTGGCCAGCGCCGCCTGTTGCTGTTGCAGTTGAGCGATGGCTTGAGCCAGACGCTGGGTGTAGATGCGATCATCCAGGCGCACCAGCAAATCGCCGCGTTTGACGAACTGGAAGTCGTGCACCGGCACCTCGACGATATAGCCGGGCAGTTGTGGGCCGATGATCGTCACCTGGCCACGGACCAGGGCGTTCTCGGTGCTTTCGATGGCGCTGCTGAACGGCGGCAAGCGCCAGGCATAGAGCACCAGTAGGATGCCGGCCAGCGCCACGCAGGCGAAGCTGAGTGAGGAAAGCAGGCGCACACGGCGCGTGCGGGTCTGATCGCCCGGCCCGCTGGGCGGGGCGGTGCCCTCCGGGGTTTCGGCGATGGCGGTGGTGGTCGTGGACTGGGTGGGTTGGGTCATCAGGTCGAAGCGCCACTGGAGGTGTCGGGGGAGGCAATCGGCTGCGCCGCGCGGCGCAGCCAGTAGCTGCGTATCAGAATCCAGATCATCGTCGCCACGGCAATGGCGCCGATGAGCATGAACACATCGTTGTAGGCCAGGATATTGGCCTCGCGGGTCGCCGCACTGGCCAACAGACGCGTGCCGACTTCGGTGCGCAAGGCGGGGTCGGCGATCAGACCGGCGTAACCGGCACCGCCGCCCTGGACCCTGGCATTGACCAGCGGTTCGAGCGCACTCAGGCGCTCGACCAGGTTGCTGGAGTGGAACTTCTCCCGCGCGGTCTGGAAGGTGCCGAGCAACGCTGCACCGATCAGCCCGCCGAGGTTGTTGCAGATCCCGAACATCACCGAGAAGCTCACCAGGTTGCGCGGGTTGGCCCGTACGTGACTGATGCCCAGGGCCATGGATGGGCCGAGGAAGAACGTGCTGCCGAAGGCCAGCAGGAACTGGCTCAGGTACATCTGCTCGGGCCGGGTCAGGTTGCTGGAACTCGAATCCATGAAGGCCCCGGTGGCCATCGCCGCCAGCGAGATGAACAGCGGTGTGACCAGGTGCGCTGGGTTGATGGTCAGGGCGCTGGTGGCAAGGCCCGTGGCTGCGCCCAGCAGCATGATCCAGTACAGGCTGCGCATCTGCTCGCTGCTCATGTTCAGGGCCTGCAGAAAGCCCACCGCGCCGGTGGATTGCTCGGACGTGACCATGCGGATCAGCACCACGCACAAGGCCAGTCGCACCACCGCGCCACTGCCCAGCCAGCGCGTCATCAACAACGGGTTGGTGCGGTTGTGCTCGATGGCAAGGCCCGAGCACACCAGGGCGATGGAAGACGCCAGGGCCACGCCGATCCAGGGCGCCTCAAGCCACCAGTCGATGCGCCCGAGCGAAAGCACGGCGCAGAGCAGGGCGGTGCCGCTGGCCATCAGCGAGAAGGTCAGAAAATCCAAAGGTTCGAAGGTCTTGAAGCGATCGCCCGGTGGCAATTTGAGCTGCAGCACGCAACCCAGCGCGGCCAGCGCCAGGCCGAGTTCGAACATGTAGAGGCCCCGCCACTCGGCGATTTGCAACAGGTCTTCGGAAAACACCCGGGCCAGGGGCACCGCCAGTTGCGAGGCGCCAAGGCCCAACACCATGGCCTTGAGTCGCCATTGGGCGGGGAAGGCCTGGATCATGTAGTAAAGACCCAACGAGCTCAGGGCCGCACCGACCATGCCATGGGCGGCGCGCACCGCGATGGCCGAGTTCAGGTCGTTGACGAACAAATGGGCGAAGGTGACCAGGGCGTAGAGCACCAGGAACACTTCGGTGAAGGCACGCAGGCCGAACTGCTGACGAAACTTCACCAGCAGCAGGTTCATCGAGACGTTGGTCATCACGAACGCGGCGGGCAGCCAGGCCATCTCGGCGCTGGTCGCGCCCAGGGCACCTTGTAGGAAGGACAGATTGGCCGTGACCAGGGCATTGCCCAGGCCACCGGTGATCGCCACCAAAAGACCGACCGCGCCATAGGCCAGGCGTTTGCCGGGTGCGTGCAGGGGGGTGGAGGGTGAACCTGGCAGGCTGGGCTTTTCGTGGGGGAGCCACTGGCGCGGCGTGTATTTGTCCATGAGTGATGCAGCCCTTGGTCGCTTGGAAAAACTCTACGCGACTCGCGGTGGGAATGAAAATACCGGTGCCACGCCTGCGATGGGCCGCGCAGCGCCCCCAGAATCCAGGTGACCCACACATTCGGGGTATGTTCCCCTTCGCCGATTGTCCCGATAGTAGGTCCACCGGCTCATCCCGAGCAGTCACACGATGGAGTTGCTATGGGCAAGGCACTGAAGGTGATTGGCAGTCTGTTGCTGACGTGCGCCGCTACCGCCACGCAAGCGGCGCAAGAGGACACCAGCAAGACGCTGCGGTTGTACAACTGGACCGACTATATCGGCGAAACCACCCTGGCCGATTTCGAGAAGGCCACAGGCATCAAGGTGATCTACGACACTTTCGATGGCTATGAGACCGTGCAGACCAAGTTGCTCACCGGCCGCTCTGGCTACGATCTGGTCATGCTCAATGCCTCCCTGGTGCCGCCCTTGATCCAGGCGGGGGTGTTCCAGCCTCTGGACAAGCGTCAATTGCCCAGTTGGCACAACCTCGACGCCAAGGTGGTCGATGAGCTGCAAGGCTACGACCCAGGCTTGAAGTACTCGGCGCCTTACACCTGGGGCAGCTCCGGGGTGACCTACAACGTCGAGAAGATCAAGGCACGCATGCCCGACGCGCCGATCGGCTCGCTGGCCATGCTGTTCGATCCCAAGATCGTCTCGCGCTTCGCCGATTGCGGTGTCACCTTGATGGACGCGCCCAGCGAAGTCATACCGCTGGCCCTGCAATACCTGGGCAAGGACCCGCACAGCGCCGCACCCGCTGACCTGAAGGCCGCCGAGAAGCTGCTGATGGGCATCCGCCCCTACATCAAGAAGTTCGATTCGGTGAACTACCTCACCAGTTTGCCCAACGGGGATGTCTGCATGGCCCTGACCTGGTCCGGTGATTACGCCACCGCTCAGGCCCGTGCCGAAGAGGCGAAAAAGAACATCACCTTGGATTTCTTCATTCCTAAGGAAGGCTCGCTGATCTGGTTCGACAACCTCTACCTGCCCAAGGACGCGCCCCACGTGGCCAATGCGCACCGTTTCATCGAGTTCCTGCTGCAGCCGCAGACCATGGCCAAGGTGACCAATTACATTCACTACGCCAACAGCAATGGCGCCGCCACGGCCTTGGTGCAGGCGGACATCCGCGACAACCCGGCCATCTACCCCGACGACGCCACCCGTGGCCGGCTGTTTGCCCAGAAGACCCAAGCCCCTCGGGACATGCGGGCCATCACCCGGGTGTGGAGCACGGTCAAGACCGGCTACTGAGTTCTTTTTCTTCGTATTCTGCCAAGGAGCTGCCCTATGGCCATGCCCAGCAAAGCATTCGCTTCGAGACCTGCCCAGGACGCATTGGTTGAGGCCGACAAGGCCCACTACATGCACGGCTATCACATGTTCGACGAGCACCGTGAGCAAGGCGCGTTGAACATCGTGGCCGGGGAGGGCGCCTATATCCGCGACACCGAGGGCAACCGCTTCCTCGATGCCGTGGGCGGCATGTGGTGCACCAACATCGGCCTGGGCCGTGAGGAAATGGCCCTGGCCATCGCCGACCAGGTGCGCAAGCTGGCCTATTCCAACCCGTTCTCCGATATGGCCAACGACGTGGCCATCGCGCTGAGCCAGAAGCTTGCCCAGCTGGCGCCCGGCGACCTGAACCATGTGTTTCTCACCACCGGCGGCTCGACCGCGGTGGACACCGCCTACCGGCTGATCCAGTACTACCAGAACTGCCGTGGCAAGCCGAACAAGAAGCACATCATCGCCCGCTACAACGCCTACCACGGCTCCACCACCCTGACCATGTCGATCGGCAACAAGGCCGCCGACCGGGTGCCGGAGTTCGATTACGCACACCCGCTGATTCACCATGTCTCCAACCCCAACCCTTACCGCGCCCCGGATGACATGGACCAGGCCGAGTTTCTCGACTTCCTGGTGGCCGAGTTCGAAGACAAGATCCTCTCGCTGGGCCCGGACAACGTCGCGGCCTTTTTCGCCGAGCCGATCATGGGCTCAGGTGGGGTGATCATCCCGCCCGAAGGCTACTTCCTGCGCATGTGGCAACTGTGCCAGACCTACGACATCCTGTTCGTCGCCGACGAAGTGGTGACCTCCTTCGGGCGCCTGGGCACCTTCTTCGCCAGCGAGGAGCTTTTCGGCGTGCAACCGGACATCATCACCACCGCCAAGGGCCTGACCTCGGCCTACCTGCCGCTGGGGGCATGCATCTTCTCCGAGCGGATCTGGCAGGTGATCGCCGAGCCAGGCAAAGGCCGCTGCTTCACCCACGGCTTCACCTACAGCGGCCACCCGGTGTGCTGTACCGCAGCGTTGAAGAACATCGAGATCATCGAGCGCGAGCGTCTGCTGGACCACGTCAATGACGTGGGTGGCTACCTAGAGCAGCGCTTGGCTAGCCTACGCGACCTGCCGTTGGTGGGGGATGTACGCTGCCTGAAACTGATGGCCTGTGTCGAGTTCGTGGCCGACAAAGCCAGCAAGGCGCTGTTCGACGACGCGGTGAACATCGGCGAGCGCATCCACCGCAAAGCCCAGGCCAAGGGGCTGCTGGTGCGGCCGATCATGCACCTGAACGTGATGTCGCCACCGCTGGTGATCACCCATGCCCAGGTCGACGAGATCGTCGAGATCCTGCGCCAATGCATACTCGACACCGCCCAGGAGCTGCGCAGCGAAGGGCTGTATCACGGCCAATGACCCACCTGAGACAGGCTGTGCGCGAGCATGTCCGGCAGGCTAGACTGCCGGGCATGACCCAGCCTACCCCCGACACGCCCATCACCCTGACCTTCGGCGCCCTGCAGCAGTGGCATGCAGCCTTGCAGCACGCTTTCGCCCACAGCGACACGCCCGATGCCCTGGCCCACCTGGCCGCCGCTATCGGCCAACTGGTTTGCGTGGAGTCGATGATGATCAGCCTGGAATGCCGGGGGCGGGCGCCGCGGTTGTTGTACCAGCAGGGTATTCCCGAATGCCATCGCGATGCGGTGCTCAATCGCTATTTTGCCGCAGGCTACCTGCTCGACCCGTTCTGCCTGGCGGTGGAGAACGGGCTGGCTGAAGGCTTCTATCACCTGGAAGATATCGCGCCGGACAACTTCTTCGACAGCGACTACTACAAGGCCTACTACCTAGGTACCGGCTGCAGCGAAGACAGTTACTTCATCGCCGATATCGCCGAGGACCGCAAAGTCTCGCTGAGCCTGTTCCAAGGCTGCAGCGGCACACGCCTTAGCGCTGCGCAGCTGGACGTGCTGCGGGCGGTGGAGCCGATGGTGCGTGAGCTGCTGGGGCGCTATGCCCGCGCGCATCTGCTGGAAGCCCCGCACGCCGCCGAGCCGGGCGGTTTGCAGGCAGCGTTCGACAGCTTTGGCTGCCAGGTTCTCACCGACCGGGAGCGCGAGGTGGCGCACATGATCCTGCGTGGGCACTCGGTGAAATCCACGGCCATCGAGTTGGGCATCTCGCCGGAAACGGTCCGCATGCACCGCAAGAACCTTTACCTCAAACTCGAGATCAACTCCCAATCGGAGCTGTTCGCCCGCTTCATCGACTGGTTGCGCCGGGGCTGAACCGGCGCAACCCAAGGGAACGGCAGAGGATCAGTTGCGATCCAGCCACACCGTCTGCACGTTGCAGAACTCGCGCACGCCGAAGTGCGACAGTTCGCGGCCGAAACCGCTCTTCTTCACACCGCCAAAGGCTACACGGGGGTCGGAGGCGCAGTAGCCGTTGATGAACACGCCGCCGGTGTCCAGGGCGGCCGTCATGCGCTCGGCCAAGGCGAGGTCGGCGGTGTAGATGGTCGAGGCCAGGCCGAACTCGCTGTCGTTGGCCAGTTCTACCGCATGCTCGGCATCCTTGGCGGTGATGATCGCCGCGACAGGGCCGAACAGCTCCTGCTTGAAGGCGGTCATCTCGGGGGTAACGTCGCCGAACACAGTGGGTGCATAGTAGTTGCCCACGCCTTCGATCTTGTTGCCGCCGAGCAGCAAAGTGGCGCCTTCGGCCAGGGTCGCCTGGACTTGGCCGTCGAGTTCGTCACGCAAGTCGAAGCGGGCCATGGGGCCGATGTAGGTGTCGTCGTCCTGTGGGTTGCCGATCTTCAGCTGCCGGGTGGCCTCGACGAACTTGCGGGTGAATGCCTCGACGACGCCTTGTTCGACGATCATGCGCTTGGCGGCAGCGCAGACCTGGCCTGTGTTCTGGTAACGGCCGATCACGGCCGCCTTGACCGCCGCATCCAGGTCGGCGTCGGCCAGGACGATGAACGGGTCCGATCCGCCCAGTTCCAGCACGCATTTTTTCAGCGCCGCACCTGCCTGGGCACCGATGGCCATACCGGCACGTACGCTGCCGGTGAGAGTGACGGCGGCAATGCGCGGGTCATTGATGGCTCGGGTGACGCCTTCTGGGGTCACGTTGACCACTTCGAACACGCCCTCGGGTAGCCCGGCCTGCTTGAACGCGTCGAGCAGCAGGTAGGCACTGCCCATCACGTTCGGCGCGTGCTTGAGGACATAGGTATTGCCGGCCAGCAAGGCAGGCACCGCGCCGCGCAGGACCTGCCAGATCGGGAAGTTCCACGGCATCACCGCCAGAATCGGGCCCATCGGACGGTATTCGATGCGGGCTTTTTCGATCTGGGTGGGTTCTGGCGCGAGCATGGCCGGACCGTGTTCGGCGTACCACTGGCACAGGCCGATGCACTTGGTGACTTCGCCGCGGGCTTGGGTGATCGGCTTACCGATCTCGCGGGTGATCATGTGGGCGAAGGCTTCATGATTGGCTTGCAGGGCATCTGCCAAGGCGAGCAGGTATTCGCTGCGCTGACCCAGCGACACCTGGCGCCACTGGCCAAAGCCTTTCTTGGCGCGTTGCAGCGCCGCTTCCAGTGCGGCGTCGGTGTCGAAGGGGTAATGGCCGATCCGCTCACCGCTATGCGGGTCGACGGAAATGGCATGGGTCAGGCTGCTGATCTCGCTCATGGCGGGCTCCTCGTTGTTGTATCCGACTGGCGCCCAGACTAGTGGTGTGTGGTTTTAATGAAAACTGAATAATAATGAGCGAAACATTCACGAATGGAGAAAGACCGTGGACCTGGTGCAACTGGAAATCTTCAAGGCCGTGGCCGAGCACGGCAGCATCAGCGCTGCGGCGCAGCAGATCCATCGCGTCCCCTCGAACCTGACCACGCGCATCAAGCAGCTGGAGGAGGACCTGGGCGTGGAGCTGTTCATCCGTGAGAAAAGCCGGTTGCGGCTGTCGCCGGCGGGCTGGAACTTTCTCGAATACACGCGGCGCATCCTCGACCTGGTACATGAGGCGCGCCTGACCGTAGCTGGCGAGGACCCCCAGGGCACTTTTGCCCTCGGGTCGCTGGAGAGCACCGCGGCGGTGCGCATTCCAGGGCTGCTGGCGGCCTATAACCAGCGCTTTCCAAAGGTCGACCTGGACCTGTCCACCGGGCCGTCGGGCACCATGCTCGAGGGAGTGCTGTCCGGGCGCCTGGTGGCGGCGTTCGTCGACGGCCCGGTGCTGCACCCGACCTTGGAAGGCATGCCGGTGTTCGAGGAGGAAATGGTCATCATCGCACCGCTCAACCATGCCCCGGTGGGCAGGGCCCGGGATGTGAACGGCGAGAGCATCTATGCCTTCCGGGCCAACTGCTCCTATCGGCATCACTTCGAGAACTGGTTCGTCCAGGACCAGGCGGTGCCGGGCAAGATCCATGAGATGGAGTCCTACCATGGCATGCTGGCCTGCGTCAGCGCCGGGGCCGGCCTGGCCCTGATGCCGCGCAGCATGCTCGACAGCATGCCGGGATGCAGCACGGTGAGCGTCTGGCCGTTGTCCGAGGATTTTCGCTACCTCAAGACTTGGCTGGTGTGGCGCCGAGGAACGGTCTCGCGCAGCCTGAGCATGTTCGTCAAGCTGCTGGAGGAGCGGCGCGCGGCCTGACCGACGGCTGTCCTCTGCTCGAACACCCCTGGCCCTATGGCGTCGAACATTGTGTAGACCATCCCTCGCAGGGAGGAATGCACCATGCGCAAACATCATTACGGGCTATGCGCCGCCTTGCTGGTGGCCATGGCCTTGCCTTGGACCCTTGCGGCCGCTGCCGACCTGAATGCGCCAATCGATCCGCAAGCGGTGCAACTGCAACCGCAAGAGCAAAACGGCGTGCGCTACCTGCAAGGCGGGATCGGCCAGGATGAAGCCAATGCCTTGCGTCGCACCCCTGGCTATGACCTGCATGTCACCTTGTCTGTGGGCCCGGAGGGCAAGTTCCAGAGCGGCGCAACGGTGGATATACAGAACGCCCAAGGCCAGCAGGTCCTGGCGTTGCAGGACGTCGGCCCGCTGTTGTTCGTGCAACTGCCGCCAGGGCAATACCGGGTCACCGGCAATGCCGACGGCCAAACCGTGCAGCAGCAGGTGAGCGTGAGCGGCAAATCCCCCGCCAATGTGAGTTTGCACTGGCGGTAAAACGTCCCTGAATATCAAGGAGTACATCTGTACTCCTGTCGGATCCAGACCACAGGCCTGATCGTGGCTTCCTGCAGGAGGTACCGATCGGGCCTATATTTTTTTGAACGATCTTGATTCCGCGTCCTTCTGATATTTCAGCAGAGCGCCTGCCGGAGCATGGCCATGAACCTGGAAACTCAGTTGAAATCGCTGGATGAATACGGCTACGTGCTGATTCCGGGCGTCCTGGAGCCATTGCGCATTGCCTTGCTGCGCTGTGCCATCGACGACCTGCAGCCACTTCACTGGGACTACCAAGGCCTGTTGGAACACTACAAATGTGTGTTCAACCGCAATCCGCTGTGGTTGTCGTTTCTGGATCTTCCGCCCTTGATCGATCTGGCCGAGGCCGTCCTGGGACAGGATTGTCATGTGATTGGCCAGACCGCCTGGCGCAGTCATCCCGGTTACCCCGGCATGGAGCTGCACCTGGATTACCTGCCCATCGAGTTGCCGGACTGGATCCGCGCTCGGAGGGACTACAGCCAGCCAGTCCAGATTCTCACCGCGCAGTTGTACTTGTGCGATATCGATGAGTCCGTTGGCCCGACCCGGGTCGTACCGGGCAGCCATTTCGCCGGTCGCTCGCCCCAGGAGGGCGAGGACAGCTGGCAGGGGCAAGGTGCCAGGGATGTACTGTGTCACGCCGGCGACGCGTTGGTGTTTCGCAGTGACCTGTGGCATGGCGGGGGTGCCAACCATAGCGCCGCAATGCGCGACATGCTG
This sequence comes from Pseudomonas guariconensis, assembly GCF_040822035.1. Lineage (NCBI taxonomy): Bacteria > Pseudomonadati > Pseudomonadota > Gammaproteobacteria > Pseudomonadales > Pseudomonadaceae > Pseudomonas > Pseudomonas guariconensis. The sequence goes on from NZ_CP162012.1 coordinate 2,544,494, forward strand.
CAAGTGCACTACGGCCGGCGCATGGTTGCGCAGAAGTTCTCTCCCTACTTGGCCTGGCACTTCAACCCTGAAGTGCTGGAAGAAGCGACGCCCAGGCAGCGGCGCTTATTGGGGGAACACGAGGAGTCGGTGTATGACTGAGCGGGGGGCGACAGCATTAGCGAGAGGGAAAATCGTCAGCATGTTTAAAGTATTTCTGAGCGATCTTCAGACGCTGGGATATTAGATTCCGTGCGGCATGCTCAATTGTTTACAAATATGCAACAGAGTGTTTTATCAACAAGCGGTAAATAGCCTTTCAACTTTTTGTTGGGTTGGCCGATAATCCAAAAAGTATTGCGTCTTGTAACTTGGTTGGATGCACCCGGTTCAGGGCACTAAGAAGGAGGGGCATAAGCCCCCAATCTGGAATCAAGCTGGCAGGCATTGCGCTGGCTTGTCCGTGAAGACCATCAGGAGATTCATAGATGAAAACCCGTCTCGCCGCTTCGCTGGCTGCCGCCGTCCTGGCTTTCGCCGGCGCCAACATGGCCCAGGCCGCACAAGTGTCTGGTGCCGTTGGCGCCACCGGCCAAGGCGATATGACCTACCGTATCGGCCTTTCCTTCGACTGGGACAAGAAGTGGTTCGAAAGCAACACTGGCCACCTGACCGGTTACTGGGATGCGGCCTACACCTATTGGGAAGGCGGCGAGGCCAGCGGCGCACACTCGCTGTCGTTCAGCCCGGTGTTCGTCTATGAGTTCAGCGGCTTTACCTACACCCCCTTCATCGAAGCCGGTATAGGTCTTGCGGCATTTTCCAAGACCGATGTGGGCGATCAGCGCCTGGGCTCTTCGGTCAACTTCGAAGACCGCATCGGCTTTGGCCTGAAGTTGCCGGCCGAACAGAAGATCGGTGTACGCGCAATGCACTATTCCAACGCCGGTCTCAAGCAGCCGAACGACGGCATCGAGTCCTACTCGCTGTACTACAGCAAGGGCTTCTGATACCCGTTGAGTGAGAGTGCGGCTGTCGGAGCGCTAGGCTTTGCCTGGCACCGGCTGCGCCGGTGTTCGCGGGTAAACCCGCTCCTGCAGGGATCACCGCCAATCCTGTGGGGGTGGGTTTACCCGCGAATTGGCCAGCGCAGGCTCGCGAGACAACGGCTTCTGCACGCCTGCGACGTCTCTGCATGTCAGCGCACCGCCTTGATCGCCAGCACATTGCACAACGGATGCTCCACCACATGGGCGGTGGTGCCGCCGAGGAAGGTCTGCATCGCATCGTGACGATGGCTGCCCATGACGATCACGTCGATTCGGCTATGGCTGACGAACTGGGCAATCGCGCGCGTGGCCGGCCCCTCCAGAAAGTGTCGACGCTCAAGATCGATCTGGTGGTGATCGCCCAGACGGTTGAAAGCGGCGCGTTGGGCCGTGCGCACGCTACCGTCAAAGCCTGGCATGGTCACCGTGCCGGCGCCGAAGTCGGCGATGTGGGTCTTGGCCGCGTCGCACACATGCAGCAGGTGCAGTTCGGCGTTGCACTGCAGGGCCAGGGCATGGGCGCAGCGGATGACCTGTTCATCCAGATGCTCGCCTGCGCCATGGCAGTTCAGATCGACCGCGGCGGCGATCTGCCGGGGCAGGGGCAGACGGATGTCGCTGACCAGGTGCACGGCGACAGGGCTGTCCTTGAGCAGTTGCCAGTCCAACGGCGTCACCAGCAGGCGCTTGAGCACCGGTTCGTGCTGAACGTCCTTGATCAAAAGATCGCATCCCAGGCGCTCCACTTGTTCCAGCACACTGCCCAGCGGGTCGCGAGTCAGCAGCAGCTCGGTGGACACATCCAGCCCGGCGTTGCGCAGCTGTTCGACTTCGTCGGCCAGCCACTGGCGGTTGTGCTCGAGCAGCCGCTCACGCTCGCGGGTATCGCTCATCAAGCCAAAGGTGTCGACATCGTCAACGAACACGTTGATATCCAGCAGTGCGCCGCTGGATTCGGCCAGCGCCGCGGCCCTCTGTAGGGCGGGTGTATGGCGCATCTGCGGGCCGAGCATCACGAACAATCGCTTGAACTGGCTCATCTCATACCTCCACGTGTGGCGGCCCCCAAACCGCCCGTGCCGGTTTACGCGCCAAGCGGCGCCCAAGTTCCTTTCTCAGTCTAGACCTTGGTGGCTGGTAGGCCTTGTGTCGATGCCTCCGGTGCCCGGCGACTGGGGTATGATGCGAGCCTTTTCTCCTACATCGAGGCCCGATCCATGTCCCTGAGCGTTGAACAGATTGGCGAATTCCGCGCCTTCGCCGAGCAGTTGGCCGATGCCGCCGCTGCGGCGATAAAGCCGTATTTCCGTGCAAGCCTGGACGTCGAGGACAAGGGCGGACGCCTGTACGACCCGGTCACCGTGGCCGACAAGGCCGCCGAAGAGGCCATGCGTGAGCTGATCCAGGCGCGTTATCCGGCCCATGGCATCCTCGGTGAAGAGCAAGGTGTGGCCAAGGGCAGCAGCCCATTGACCTGGGTGCTCGACCCGATCGACGGCACTCGCGCATTCATCACCGGCCTGCCGCTGTGGGGCACGCTGATCGCCCTGAACGACGGCGAACGTCCGGTGGTCGGGGTGATGAACCAGCCGTTCACCGGCGAGCGCTTCGTCGGCACCCCGGAGGGCGCCTGGCGCAGCGGCACGCCGCTCAAGACCCGCGCTTGCGTCGACCTGGCATCGGCGACCTTGATGTGTACCACTCCGGACATGTTCGACACGCCCGCGCGCAAGGCGGCCTTCGAGGCGGTTGCCGGCAAGGCGCGGCTGATGCGTTATGGCGGTGACTGCTATGCCTACTGCATGCTGGCGTCGGGCTTTGTCGATGTCATCGTCGAAGCCAGCCTGCAGCCGTATGACGTGCAGGCGCTGATGCCGATCATCGAGGGCGCAGGCGGTGTGATCACTGCCTGGGACGGCACCTCGGCGCAGGATGGCGGTTGCGTGGTGGCTTGTGGCGATCCGGCGTTGCATGCCCAGGTTATCGAGATGCTGCGTCACGCCATGTGATCGCTTCGCGGGTGAACCCTCCACGGGGTGCTGCGGCGCTTTCAACAACGCGGCAGTCCCTGTAGAGCGGGATTACCCGCGAACAGGCCATAGCAAGCAACACAAGACAGGTGCTGCCGCGGCGCAGCGCTGTCTTTGAGTCTGCTGTTTGGCCTGTGAAGCGTCCCAGCACTACAAGCGTTTCGCTTACCCGCCGCACTTTTCTCCATTTGCACGCTCTATCGATGGCCAGGCTGAGCCGATGCCCGACCCAGCCGTTGATCCCAGACCCCGGTGCCGATGGTTGTTTCACTGCCCAGACTTTTATCCCGCCTGCTCCTGGCTGGCGCCCTGACGGCCCTGTGCGCCTGCACCCAGGAGCAGGGGCGCGATGTCCTCACCCAGCTCGGTGACGGCAAGCCCAGCGAGCTGTTCCAGACCAGTGTCGACCGCATGGCGACGATTGCCATGCGTGACAACCTGCAGAGCCTGTACTTGCTGATGAACAAGCTCTACCAGCGCAATCCCAACCAGTGGAAGCAATCGGGCTACCTCGACGCCGCTACCGCCGAGCGCCAGATCCGCCTGGCCATCGAGCAGCGCCAACCCTTGGCACAGCTTGGCAATCGGCGCGACCTGGCGGCCTTGAGCTACGCCTTGAGCCCGGAATTTCGCGGCGACCGGGTCGGCGCCTTCATCTATGCCATCGGCAGCATGCTGATCACCGCTCATGGCGGGCGCACCGAGTTCTACATGACCGACACCATCGACCCGCTGTTCGTCAACAACGCCGCCCGCAACATCGAGAAGGCCACCTGGATGCTGAGCCAGCGCCAGGACGCCAATGGCGTATTGTTGCTGTTTTCCAATGAAATCTCCGAAGAGGGCAGCAACCTGAGCTTTGCCGTGGAGTTCGGCAAGATCGTCGCGCGGTTGGACCTGTTGGCCCAGATGCTTGACGAACGCTACCGGCGGATCGGTCTGAACTATGCGCAAAGCTTGCTGTTGCTGAACTTCCTGCCGGTGCAGTAGCCGGCCTCTGAAGTCGACAAGGTCTGGCAACCTTCCGGGGGCGGGTTTACCCGCGTAGCGCTGTGCGATAAACGAACACGTCTCGCTTGCGGGACGTTCGCTATCCGCACGTCGTTTGCTTAAGTCGCATTGCCCAAGGTCCCGCTTTTTGCTTAGTGTGTGGCGAGCACCACGCCGGTGGTCGCCTGCCTCCATGTTCCCTCCACCGGCTCGATAGACTGACCGTGAATGACCGCAACCACTGGCCCCAGTGCCCGTAGGACGCGGCGACCAGAACAATAACGAAGCCGAGTGCCTTGCCTATGGAAAGCCGCCTGTTGAGCGAGCGCAGCAGCGTGTTTCATCGCGCCGATCCTTATGTCGTGTCCGACTACGTCAACCGGCACGTGGGCCAGCACTGCATCGGCCTGTCCCGCACCACCCATCCCCAATCGAGCCTCAGCCACCGCAAGATGGCCGAGCTCGACCTGTGCCGCATCAGCTACGGCGGCAGCGTCAGGGTCACATCGCCGGCGCTGGAGACCATTTATCACCTGCAGATCCTGCTCAACGGCAATTGCCTGTGGCGAGGGCACCAGCGCGAGCATTACCTGGTGCCGGGCGAACTGCTGCTGATCAACCCGGACGAACCGGTGGACCTGACCTACTCGGAGGACTGCGAGAAGTTCATCCTCAAGGTGCCCACCCATCTGCTCGATTCGATCTGCGAGGAGCAACGCTGGCAGCGGCCCAGCGGCGGGGTGCGTTTCTTGCGCAACCACTACCGGCTGGAAGAACTCGACGGCTTCGTCAACCTGCTGTCGATGGTGTGCCATGAAGCCGAGGTGAGCGATTCGCTGCCCAGGGTACAGGGCCATTACAGCCAGATCGTCGCCAGCAAGCTGCTGACGCTGATGAGCACCAATGTCCAGCGCGAACCCTTGGGCGCGGCGGGTGCGAGCCTGGAGCGCATCCTCGAGCACATCGACCGCAACCTCAAGCACGAACTCACCGCCGAAGGCCTGGCCGAGCAGGCCTGCATGAGCCTGCGCTCGTTGTATGCGTTGTTCGACCGGCACCTGGGCACCACGCCCAAGCAGTACATCCGCCAGCGCAAGCTCGAGCAGGTGCATGCCTGCCTGCGCGACGCCAGCTGTTCGGTCCGCAATGTCACCGAACTGGCGATGGACTATGGCTTCCTGCACCTCGGTCGGTTCTCCGAGCACTACCGGCAGCGCTTTGGCGAGCTGCCATCGGAGACTCTCAAGCGCCGCAACTGACCTGTGCTCGCGGGCTTGCCCGCGATTGCGCAAGCCCTGCACCCTCCGCACCGATCTGCCTGCACAAACTGGATAGCACTCTGCACGATCCGGATATTGCCCCCGCCGCCCAATCCCTAACCTGACCTGGCCTGAACAATAACAATGGAGACCCTGGCCATGTCCCTGGGATTCGACTACGTCAATGCCATGCTCGAGGACGATCGGGAAAAAGGTGTCTACCGCTGCAAGCGGGAGATGTTCACCGACCCGCGCCTGTTCGACCTGGAGATGAAACACATCTTCGAGGGCAACTGGATCTACCTGGCTCACGAAAGCCAGATTCCCGAGAAGAACGACTTCCTCACCCTGACCATGGGGCGCCAGCCGATCTTCATCGCGCGCAACAAGGACGGTGAGCTCAATGCCTTCCTCAATGCCTGCAGCCACCGCGGCGCCATGCTCTGTCGTCACAAGCGCGGCAACCGCTCAAGCTACACTTGCCCGTTCCACGGCTGGACCTTCAACAACAGCGGCAAGCTGCTCAAGGTCAAGGATCCGGCCAACGCCGGCTATCCCGACAGTTTCAACTGCGACGGCTCCCACGACCTGACCAAGGTCGCCCGCTTCGAGTCCTACCGTGGCTTCCTGTTCGGCAGCCTCAACGCGGACGTCAAACCGTTGAGTGAGCACCTGGGTGAGTCGGCCAAGATCATCGACATGATCGTCGACCAGTCCCCAGAAGGCCTGGAAGTGCTGCGCGGCTCGAGCTCCTACATCTATGAAGGCAACTGGAAGCTCACCGCCGAAAACGGTGCCGACGGCTACCACGTCAGCTCCGTGCACTGGAACTACGCCGCCACCCAGAACCAGCGCAAGCAGCGCGAGGCCGGGGAAGAGATCAAGACCATGAGCGCCGGCGCCTGGGCCAAGCAGGGTGGGGGGTTCTACTCCTTCGACCATGGCCACCTGCTGCTGTGGACCCGCTGGGCCAACCCTGAGGACCGTCCGGCCTACGAGCGCCGCGAGCAGCTGGCCGCCGATTTCGGCCAGGCCCGCGCCGACTGGATGATCGAGAACTCGCGCAACCTGTGCCTGTACCCCAACGTTTACCTGATGGATCAGTTCAGCTCGCAGATTCGTGTCGCCCGGCCGATTTCGGTGAACAAGACCGAGATCACCATCTACTGCATTGCGCCCAAGGGCGAAAGCGCCGAGGCGCGGGCCAAGCGCATCCGCCAGTACGAGGACTTCTTCAACGTCAGTGGCATGGCCACCCCGGACGATCTGGAAGAGTTCCGCTCCTGCCAGACCGGCTACGGCGCGGGCACCGGCTGGAACGACATGTCCCGGGGCGCGACTCATTGGGTGGAGGGCGCCGACGAGGCGGCCAAAGAAATCGAACTCAAGCCGTTGCTCTCGGGCGTGCGCACCGAGGATGAAGGCCTGTTCGTGCTGCAGCACAAGTATTGGCAGGACACCATGCTCAAGGCATTGGAGCAGGAACAGCGATTGATCCCCGTGGAGGCCGTGCAATGAGCATTTACGAGACCGTGCGCGACTTTCTCTACCGCGAAGCGCGCTACCTGGACGATGCCCAGTGGGACCAATGGCTGGAGCTGTACGCCGCCGATGCGACTTTCTGGATGCCTTCCTGGGACGATGACGACACGCTCACCGAAGACCCGCAGAGTGAAATCTCGCTGATCTGGTACGGCAACCGTGGCGGTCTTGAGGACCGGGTGTTCCGCATCAAGACCGAGCGCTCCAGCGCCACGGTGCCCGACACCCGCACCTCGCACAACATCAGCAACATCGAGATCGTCGAGCAGGGCGATGGCCAATGCCAGGTGCGCTTCAACTGGCACACCTTGAGCTTTCGCTACAAGACCACCGACAGCTATTTCGGCACCAGCTTCTACACCCTCGATCTGCGCGGCGAGCAGCCGCTGATCCTGGCCAAGAAGGTGGTCCTGAAGAACGACTACGTCCGTCAGGTCATCGACATCTACCACATCTGATTCCAGGTCACGGCGAGGGCCGTTCGGGGTGCCGCAAGGCGCGCCGCGGCCAGGCTCGCCCCGGAGGTACGCCATGAGCTTCCAGATCGCACTGAATTTCGAAGACGGGGTCACCCGTTTCATCCAGGCCGACGGCCACGAAACCGTCGCCGATGCCGCCTACCGCCAAGGCATCAACATCCCGCTGGACTGCCGCGACGGTGCCTGTGGCACCTGCAAGTGCCAGGCCGAGGCCGGGCGCTACGACTTGGGCGACAACTTCATCGAAGACGCCCTGAACGAGGACGAGATCGCCCAGGGTTATGTCCTGACCTGTCAGATGCGTGCGTTGAGCGAATGCGTGATCCGCGTTCCGGCGTCCTCGCAGCTGTGCAAGACCGAGCAGGCCAGCTTCGAGGCCACCATCGCCGATGTGCGGCAGTTGTCCGAAAGCACCATTGCCTTGTCGATCAAGGGCGAGGCGTTGAACCGTCTGGCGTTCCTGCCGGGGCAGTACGTCAACCTCAAGGTGCCGGGCAGCGAACAGACCCGCGCCTACTCGTTCAGTTCGCTGCAAAAGGACGGCGAGGTCAGTTTCCTGATCCGCAATGTGCCGGGTGGCCTGATGAGCAGTTTCCTCACGAGCCTAGCCAAGGCGGGCGACCAGATGACCCTGGCCGGCCCTCTGGGCAGCTTCTACCTGCGCCCGATCCAGCGGCCTCTGTTGCTGCTGGCTGGTGGCACCGGCCTGGCACCGTTCACGGCGATGCTGGAGAAGATCGCCGAGCAGGGCAGCGAGCACCCGCTGCATCTGATCTACGGGGTCACCAACGACTTCGACCTGGTCGAGCTGGACCGCCTGCAGGCCTTCGCCGCGCAGATTCCCAACTTCACCTTCAGCGCCTGCGTGGCCAACCCCGACAGCCAGTACCCACAAAAGGGTTACGTGACCCAGCACATCGACCCACGCCACCTCAATGACGGCGACGTGGACGTGTACCTGTGCGGGCCGCCACCGATGGTCGAGGCGGTCAGCCAGTACATCCGCGAGCAAGGCATCACGCCGGCGAACTTCTACTACGAGAAGTTCGCGGCGGCGGCCTGAGGTTTCACGGGGCTGCCCGCATCGTGCGGGTGAGGGCGGCCCCCTTTTTATTTCGTCCGCGAACGCTGTGGCAGCGGCGCATCGGAGAAGTGCAGATGAACAACAGATTCCAAGGCAAGGTCGCCCTGGTCACCGGCGCCGCCCAAGGCATCGGCCGTGGCGTGTGCTGGCGGCTCAAGGCCGAGGGCGCCCAGGTGGTTGCGGTGGACCGCTCCGAGCTGGTCCACGAGCTGGCCGGGGAGGGCGTGCTGACACTCATCGCCGATCTGGAGCAGCACACCGACTGCGCCCAGGTGATGGCTGAGGCCGTGGCGACCTTCGGCCGTCTCGACATCCTGATCAACAACGTCGGCGGGACCATCTGGGCCAAGCCGTTCGAGCACTACGCGGTCGAGCAGATCGAGGCCGAGGTGCGGCGCTCGCTGTTCCCGACCCTGTGGTGCTGTCATGCGGCGCTGCCGTACATGCTCGAGCGCGGCAGCGGCGCCATCGTCAACGTTTCCTCCATTGCCACCCGTGGCGTCAACCGCGTGCCCTATGGCGCAGCCAAAGGCGGCGTCAACGCGCTGACCGCCTGCCTGGCGTTCGAAACCGCCGGCCGTGGGGTGCGCGTCAATGCCACCGCTCCGGGCGGCACCGAGGCGCCACCGCGGCGCATCCCGCGTAACAGCACCGAGCAGAGCGAGCAGGAAAAGGCCTGGTACCAGCAGATCGTCGACCAGACCGTCGCCAGCAGCCTGATGAAGCGCTACGGAACCATCGACGAGCAGGTCGGCGCGATCCTGTTCCTGGCCTCCGACGAGGCCTCCTACATCACCGGCGTCACGTTGCCGGTCGGTGGTGGCGATCTCGGCTGAGATTGCCTGCGGCAAGGTTTTCTTCACACAACAAAAACAACAGAGATAGATGCCATGCGAACCCTCGACGTCCAAGCGATCATCGACAACGCACGCTTCACGCCCTTTCACTGGATGGTCATGGCCTGGTGCGGCCTGCTGCTGATCTTCGACGGCTATGACCTGTTCATTTACGGCGTGGTCCTGCCGGTCATCATGAAAGAGTGGGGCCTGACCCCGTTGCAGGCCGGTGCCCTGGGCAGCTATGCGCTGTTCGGCATGATGTTCGGCGCCCTGGCGTTCGGCAGCCTGGCCGACCGCATCGGCCGCAAGAAAGGCATTGCCCTGTGCTTTGCGCTGTTTTCCGGGGCGACCATCCTCAATGGCTTTGCCAGCAGCCCTGGCGAATTCGGTATCTACCGCTTTATCGCCGGGCTCGGCTGCGGCGGGCTGATGCCCAACGCCGTGGCGCTGATGAACGAATACGCGCCCAAGCGCCTGCGCAGCACCCTGGTGGCGGTCATGTTCAGCGGGTACTCCCTGGGCGGCATGCTCTCGGCAGGCGTCGGCATCTACTTGCTGCCGCGCTTTGGCTGGGAGTCGATGTTCTTTGCCGCAGCGCTGCCGCTGCTGCTGTTGCCGGTGATCCTCTACTACCTGCCGGAGTCCATCGGCTTTCTGGTGCGCCAGGGCCGCGTGAAGGACGCACGTGCGCTGCTCAAGCGTGTGGATCCTGACTGCGATGTGCAGGCGGACGATGTGCTGCAGGTCTTGGAGCGCAAGGCCAAGGGCGCTTCAGTGGCGGCGTTGTTCCGCGAGGGCCTGGCGGTGCGCACCCTGGCGCTGTGGCTGGCGTTCTTCTGCTGTCTGCTGATGGTGTATGCGCTGAGCTCCTGGCTGCCAAAGCTGATGGCCAATGCCGGCTACAGCCTGGGCTCGAGCCTGTCGTTCCTACTGGCGCTGAACTTTGGTGGCATGGCCGGGGCGATCTTCGGTGGTTGGCTGGGGGACCGCTACAACCTGGTCAAGGTCAAGGTGGCGTTCTTCTTGGCTGCGGCCTTGTCCATCAGTCTTCTGGGCGTGAACAGCCCAATGCCGGTGCTTTATGGGCTGATCTTCATCGCCGGCGCCACCACCATCGGCACGCAGATCCTGCTGTATGCCGGCGCCGCCCAGCTTTACGGCCTGTCGGTGCGCTCCACGGGGCTGGGCTGGGCGTCGGGTATCGGCCGCAATGGCGCCATTGTCGGCCCGCTGCTGGGGGGTGCGCTGATGGGCATCAACCTGCCGCTGCAATTGAACTTCATCGCATTTGCCATCCCTGGTGCCATTGCCGCGCTGGCCATGGCCGTGCACCTGGCCAGCGGCCGGCGCCACGGCCTGACCGCGCCTGCCCAGGCCTGACCGTTCACTGACGCAACTGGAGGCCTTGCATGACAAGCCCGACTATCGACCGGCTGGAGGCGATCATCGTCGACCTGCCGACCATCCGCCCGCACAAGCTGGCGATGCATACGATGCAGCAGCAGACCTTGGTGATCCTGCGCCTGCGCTGCAGCGACGGCGTGGAGGGCATCGGCGAGGCCACCACCATCGGCGGGCTGGCCTACGGCTACGAAAGCCCCGAAGGCATCAAGGCCAACATCGACGCGCACCTGGCACCGGCGTTGATCGGCCTGCCGGCAGACAACATCAACGCTGCCATGCTCAAGCTCGACAAGCTGGCCAAGGGCAACACCTTTGCTAAATCCGGCATCGAGAGCGCGTTGCTCGACGCCCAGGGCAAACGCCTGGGACTGCCGGTCAGCGAACTGCTCGGCGGGCGGGTGCGCGACAGCCTGGAAGTGGCCTGGACCCTGGCCAGCGGCGACACCGCACGCGACATCGCCGAGGCCGAGCACATGCTCGAGGCACGTCGCCACCGGGTGTTCAAGCTCAAGATCGGCGCCAACCCGGTGGAGCAGGACCTCAAGCACGTGGTGGCAATCAAGCGTGCCCTGGGCGAGCGGGCCAGCGTGCGGGTCGATGTCAACCAGTACTGGGACGAGTCCCAGGCCATCCGTGCCTGCCAGGTGCTGGGCGACAACGGTATCGATCTGATCGAGCAGCCGATCTCGCGTATCAACCGCGCCGGCCAGGTCCGCCTGAACCAGCGCAGCCCGGCGCCGATCATGGCCGATGAGTCGATCGAAAGCGTCGAGGATGCGTTCAGCCTGGCCGCCGACGGCGCCGCCAGCATCTTCGCCCTGAAGATCGCCAAGAACGGTGGCCCACGCGCCGTGCTGCGCACCGCGCAGATCGCCGAAGCCGCCGGTATCGCCCTGTATGGCGGAACCATGCTCGAAGGCGCGATCGGCACCCTGGCCTCGGCCCACGCGTTCCTCACCCTGCGCCAGATCACCTGGGGCACCGAACTGTTCGGGCCGTTGCTGCTGACCGAGGAAATCGTCACCCAGGCGCCGGAGTACCGCGACTTCCAGTTGCATGTGCCGCGCACCCCGGGCCTGGGCCTGACCCTGGACGAAGCCCGCCTGGCGCGCTTCGCCCGCCGCTGAAAAAGCGCACGACCCTGTGGGTGCGGCTTAAGCCGCGAAGCAGACAACGCGGTGGATGGCACCGGCTGTGCCGGTGTTCGCGGCTAAAGCCGCGCCCGCAACGACTTAACCAGACTCAAGGAGAATCCCATGCTGTTCCACGTGAAGATGACCGTGAAGCTGCCGGTCGACATGGACCCGGCCAAGGCCGCGCAACTCAAGGCCGATGAAAGGGAACTGGCCCAGCGTCTGCAACGCGAGGGCACCTGGCGCCATTTGTGGCGTATTGCCGGCCACTACGCCAACTACAGCGTATTCGACGTGCCCAGCGTCGAGGCCCTGCACGACACCCTGATGCAACTGCCGCTGTTTCCCTACATGGACATCGAGGTCGACGGCCTGTGCCGCCACCCCTCGTCGATCCACAGCGACGATCGCTGATTCGAACCCTTGCACAAGAACAAGATGAGGTACGCACCATGACCGTGAAGATTTCCCACACTGCCGATATCCAGAAGTTCTTCGAAGAAGCGGCCGGCTTCGGTAACGATGATGGCAGCCCGCGCATCAAGCGCATCATCCAGCGCGTGCTGCAGGATACCGCGCGCCTGATCGAGGACCTGGAGATCACCGAGGACGAGTTCTGGCTCGCCGTCGACTACCTCAACCGCCTGGGCGGGCGAGGCGAGGCCGGGCTGCTGGTGGCAGGCCTGGGTCTTGAGCATTTCCTCGACCTGCTGCAAGACGCCAAGGACGCCCAGGCCGGCTTGACCGGGGGCACCCCGCGCACCATCGAAGGCCCGCTGTATGTCGCCGGTGCGCCTATTGCTGAAGGCGAAGTGCGCATGGACGACGGTAGCGAGGAGGGCGTGGCCACGGTGATGTTCCTCGAAGGCCAGGTGCTCGACCCGAACGGCCAGCCGGTGGCCGGCGCCACGGTCGATTTGTGGCATGCCAACACCCGCGGCACCTACTCGTTCTTCGACCAGAGCCAGTCGCAGTACAACCTGCGCCGGCGCATCGTCACCGACGCCCAGGGCCGCTACCGCGCACGCAGCATCGTGCCTTCGGGCTACGGCTGCGACCCGCAGGGCCCGACCCAGGAATGCCTGGACTTGCTCGGCCGCCACGGCCAGCGCCCGGCGCACATCCACTTCTTCATTTCTGCGCCGGGCCATCGCCACCTGACCACCCAGATCAACCTGGCCGGTGACCAGTACCTGTGGGACGACTTCGCCTACGCCACCCGTGATGGGCTGGTCGGCGAGATCAAGTTCCGCGAGGACGGCGCGCGGGGTGTACAGGGGCGGTATGCCGAGCTCACGTTCGATTTCCAACTGCAGAAGGCTGTGGACAGCGAGGCAGAGCAGCGCAGCGGACGGCCGCGGGCATTGCAGCAGGGCTGATACCCCGAGGTGTCCCCTTCGCGGGTAAACCCGCTGCCACAGGGACGGTGGGCGGGCTTACTCGTGAAGAACGCATCGCACACGCAACGCCAGCCTGCGATGCAGTCAACACAAAACAAGTGCCAGCCATCAAGGCCGGCCAGCGCTTGCGAGAGGTCCCATGAAAGACCTGTTCAAGGATTGCTCCGTGTCGGCCATCGTCGCCGGCATGATCGCAACGATGATTTCCTATGCCGGGCCACTGGTCATCATCTTCCATGCCGCCGAGGCAGCCGGCTTGCCCCACGCGGTGCTGTCCTCATGGGTCTGGGCGGTGTCCATGGGCAGCGCGCTGCTGGGGGCGCTGCTGAGCCTGCGCTATCGGGTGCCGGTGGTGATCGCCTGGTCGATCCCGGGCTCGGCGCTGCTGGTCACCGCCTTGCCGCAGTTGGGGCTGGAACAGGCCATCGGCGCCTATCTGGTGGCGAACCTGGTGTTGCTGGTGATCGGCATCAGCGGCGCCTTCGACCGCATCATCGCTCGCCTGCCAGGCTCCATTGCCGCCGGCATGCAGGCTGGGATTCTGTTCAGTTTCGGGGCCGAGGTGTTCCGCGCGTTACCGGCACAGCCAATGTTGGTGCTGGCGATGTTCGCCACCTATGTGCTGATGCGCGCGCGCCAGCCGCGCTATGCGGTGGCGATGGTGCTGCTGGTCGGTGCGCTTGTCACGCTACTGAGCGGGCAGTTTCGCAGTGATGCGTTGGTGCTGGAGCTGGCCTCGCCACGCTTGATCGCACCGCAGTTCAGTGTTGCAGCCCTGTTCAGCCTGGCGCTGCCCATGGTGCTGGTGGCCCTGACCGGGCAGTTCATGCCGGGCATGGCGGTACTGCGCAATGCCGGTTACAGCGTGCCGGCGAGCCCGCTGATCAGCGCCAGTGCCGTAGGGGGGGCGTTGCTCGCGCCCTTTGGCTGCCATGGACTGAACCTTGCGGCGGTCACCGCGAGCCTGTGCACCGGGCGCGAAGCCCATGAGGACCCACGCAGGCGCTATGTGGCGGCAGTATCCGGCAGCGTGCTGTACCTGCTGCTGGGTATCGCCGGCGCTACCTTGATGTCGCTGTTCGCGGCCTTTCCCGCCGCGCTCATTGCCGCGCTGGCAGGCCTGGCCTTGTACGGCGCGATCAGTGAGGCCCTGGTCAGGAGCCTGTCCGAACCGGGCGAACGCGACGCGGGGTTGTTCACTTTCCTGGTGACGGCCTCCGGTGTGTCCTACCTGGGGTTGTCGGCGCCGTTCTGGGGTTTGTTGTTCGGTCTTGCCGCCCACGTCTTGCCACGCCTGCGTCGCCCCCTTGTTCAAGCGGCCTTGCGCCGCGCCCGCTGAAGAGGAGAGGCATCACTCAAGACCCACGCGTTCCCAGCGCTTTACCCATAAAAACAAGATCAAAGAGAGCTTCGGAATGAACCACACCCCTTGTGTCGCCCTGGGCATCACCTTGCTCAGCCAACCCCTGCTGGCCGCGGAAAACGGCTTTTTCGAGGATGCCAAGGCCAGCCTGAGCGCCCGCAACTATTACTTCAGCCGCGACTATTCGGATATCGTCGGGGCCAATCAGCAATCGAAGGCCCAGGAGTGGGCCCAGGGTTTCATCCTCGACTTCAAGTCGGGCTACACCCCCGGCACGGTGGGGTTCGGCCTGGACGCCCTGGGCTTGCTGGGCATCAAGCTCGACAGCAGCCCTGACCGGGTCAATACCGGGTTGTTGCCGGTTCACAGCGATGGCCGCGCCGCGGACGAATACAGCCGCCTGGCGCCGACCTTCAAGGCGCGTCTGTCCAAGACCGAACTGAGGTTCGGCGAACTTCAGCCCAACCTGCCAGTGCTGACGTTCAGCGACATTCGCCTGCTGCCGCCGACCTACCAAGGTGTGAGCCTCAGCTCCGGCGAACTGACCGGCCTGACCCTGCAGGCCGGACACCTGACCTCCAGCCACCTGCGTAACGAGGCCGGTGACGACAAGATGATCGCCATGCTCGGGCATGTGCCCATGCGCCAGGCACAAAGCGACGCCTTCAACTACCTCGGTGGCGACTATGCCTTCAACGACAACCAAAGCAGCGCCAGCCTCTGGTACGGCCAACTGCAGGACATCTACGAACAGGGCTTCATTGGCCTCAAGCACAGCAAGCCGCTCGGCGACTGGGTGCTCAGCGCCAACCTGGGCTACTTCACCGCCCGCGAGGACGGTGATGCGCTGCTGGGCAACATCGACAACCAGGCGTTCTTTTCGATGCTCACCGCCCGGCAGGGCGGGCATAGCTTCCATGTCGGCTATCAGGGGATCTATGGCGACAGCCCGTTCCCTCGGGTATTCGCCAACATCTCGCCGCTGGGCAATGAAGTGCCGACGTACGAGTTCGCCTACACCGACGAGCGTTCCTACCAGGTGCGTTACGACTACAACTTCGCCGCGATGGGTATCCCTGGACTGACGGCCACGGTGCGCTACATCACCGGCAACAACGTCGACACCGGCCAAGGCTACGAGGGCAAGGACCGCGAGCGCGACCTGGATCTTGGTTACGCGGTGCAGGGCGGGCTGTTCAAAGGCTTGGGGATTCGCGTGCGCAATGCCATGGCACGCTCCAACTACCGCAGTGACATCGATGAGAACCGCTTGATCCTGGTGTATACCTGGCAACTGCTGTAAGCCTTCTTGAGCCTCTACGACGCAAGGCCCAGGTGCAGCCTGCGATAGGCTGCGCAGCCGCCCCTTGGCGAGTACGGTGAATGAGGGTAGGTTCCTGAAAAACACCGATCAGGGACTTTCACCTTGGACTCACTGACCCAAGCTGTCCTCGGCGCCGCCCTCCAAGGCGCGGTGCTGGGGCGTATCCAGGGGCGTCGTTCGTTGTTGTACGGCGCGGCCCTGGGCACCTTGCCGGACCTCGACGTGCTGATCCGCTATGCCGACCCGGTGTCGCAGATGACTTACCACCGAGGCTTTTCCCACTCCCTCTTCGTCCTCACCGCCCTGGCGGCGGCCCTGGCCTGGCTGGTCAGCGCGGTCGCCCGAAGGCGCTGGCCCGACAAAGGCTACCGCCTACCGCGGGTGTTCCTGGCGTTCTGGCTAGTGTTGGTGACTCATCCGATACTCGATGCCTTCACCGTTTACGGCACCCAGTTGTTCTGGCCCCTGCACCTGACCCCGCAGAGTTGGGCGGCGGTGTTCATCATCGATCCTGTGTACACCTTGCCCTTGCTCGGCGCTGTGCTGTACGCGGCGTTCAAAGGCATGAGTGGCAAGGCTGTCACCGTGCTAGGCGTGGCCTTGGCGTTCAGCACCGCTTACCTGGGCTATGGGCTGGCCGGGCGCATGGCGGCCGAACAGCGTTTTGCGCTCGCCCTCGATGAGCAGGGCATTGCCGTGACCCACGTGCGCGCCGTGCCCATCGCCTTCAACAGCTTGGTCTGGCGGGTATTGGCCAAAACCCCGGATGGCCAGTACTACGAAGGCATCAGCAGCGCCTTTGACCAGGAACCGCCGGAAATGCAGCGCCAGTCGCTGAACCTGGAGGCCGCCCAGGTACTGCGTGGCATGCCGCTGCACGAGCGACTGCGTTGGTTCACCGATGATTGGCTGCGCTACGACAGGGTGGGCAATGCCTTGGTGGTGACCGACCTGCGCATGGGCATCCCAGGCAACTACACCTTCCGCTTCCAAATGGCCAGCCGGGACAGTACCGGGCGCTGGAACGCGGTGACGCCGACCCTGTGGCTGGGCGATGGCGTGGGCTCGATGTTCAACGGCGAGGACCTCGCGCTGATCTGGCGGCGCATTGTCCAGCAGCAGCCTCCGCTGCCGCTGGCGGCCTGGACCGAGAAATACCTAGGGCAACGCGAGGCGGGGCGTTGAGCCTTGCCATCGCCCGAGGCTGAGGGATTGCAGTGGGGGCTGCGCGCGCCCAACGCCTATGGGCGAGCCAGGCGCCCGGTGACGAAATGCGCCACATCGTTGAACCCGGGCGTCGAGGCATGCCCCGGGGTGACCAGCGAATCGATGAAGGCTTCGTCCTCGGCGGTGATCTTCACCTCCAGCGCACCGGCATAGGTGTCCCACTGCGCCTCGGTGCGCGGTCCGACGATCGCCGAACTGACCAGTTGGTTGTTCAGCACCCAGGCAATGGCGAACTCCACGATCCCGACCCCTTTGGCCTGGGCGTAGGCCTGGATTTTCTGGGCGATGGCCAGCGATTCCTGGCGCCACTCTACTTCCATGATGCGTTTGTCCTGGCGCGCAGCGCGGCTGCCAGCCGCAGGCTCGGCACCCGGCGCGTACTTGCCGCTGAGCACGCCTCGGGCCAGCGGGCTGAACGGCACTACACCCAGGCCATGGTAGGCGGCTGCAGTCAGTTGCTCGGGCTCGGCCTGGCGGTTGACGATGTTGTACAAAGGCTGGCTCACCACCGGCTTGGCCACACCCAGGCGTTCGGCCAGGTTGCACAGCTCGGCGATGCGCCAGCCGCGGAAGTTGGACACGCCCCAATAGCGGATTTTGCCTTGTTGCAGCAGGTCGCCCATGGCCCGCACCGTTTCTTCCAGGGGCACCTTGTGGTCTTCGCGGTGCAGGTAGTAGATGTCCAGGTAGTCCAGGTCCATACGCGTGAGCGAGGCCTCGATGGCATTGAACAGGTGCTTGCGCGAGAGCCCACTGCGGTTGGGCAAGCCTTCTGCCGGGCCGAAACCGGCCTTGGAGGCGACGATCCAGTCCTGGCGATGGCGGGCCACGGCCTCGCCGACGATCTCTTCGGAGCGCCCGGCGTTGTAAACGTCAGCGGTGTCGATGAAGTTGATGCCTTGGTCCCAGGCCTTGTCGATGATGCGCAGCGAGTCCTCGGTGCTGGTCTGTTCGCCGAACATCATGCTGCCAAGGGTGAGGGCGGAAACCTGAAGGCCACTGTGGCCGAGGGGGCGGTAGATCATGCGCGGCGCCTTGTGTCGAGGAGTGTAGGGCTGTTTTACACACATCCACCTGCCATTGAAAGGATCCGGCTGGCCACAGGGCACGTGCAGGCTCAGCCCGGCCAGGCATCGATCAGTTCCCGCGCCTCGCGACTGTTCAAGGGGCGTTTCATCCGTTGCGACAGTACCGCCATGGCGCGGGCGTAGCCTTTGGCGATCACGGCTTCGACCTGATCGTCGATGCATTGCAGGGCAATGAAATCGCCTTTCTCCGGTTCACCCACATACTCGATACGGTTCCAGTGCTGCCCATGACCGAGCACTTCATAGGTGCGTCCGTGTTGGTAGGTCCAGAAGAACGGCACGTCGTCGTAACGGCGCTGCTCACCGAGCATGTTGGCGGCGGCGATCACGCCGTGCTGTTCGGCCAGTCGCCAGTGCTCGATGCGCACGGGGCGGCCGGCCAAGGGGAAGGTGACGATGTCGCCGGCGGCCCAGAGCCCTTCGGCGGCGTGCAGCTCGGCGTCCACCGGCAAGGACTGATCGTCTGCCAGCTCCAGGCCCTGCACGAAACCGGTGGCCGGTCTGACGCCCACTCCCAGCAGCACCAGCGCGGTATCCAGGCGCTCGCCATTGGCCAGCACCACGGTCTGGACGTGGTCGGTGCCTTCGAAGCGTTCGACCTCCGTCGGTCCATGGAACACCACACCCTTGCGCTCGTGCAGCTCGCGCAGGGTGCGGCCGATACGTTCGCCGAGCTGCCTGGCCAGGGGGATTTCATGGCGGCTGACCACATGCACTTTCGCGCCGTACTTGCGCAGGGCCGAAGCCGCCTCCAGGCCGATAAAGCCATCGCCGACGATGACCACAGGCTGGCCCGGTTCGGCGGCATCGAGCAGGCGTGCGGCGTCGTCCCGGGAGCGCAACAAGCAGATGCCAGGCAACTGGGCGCCGGGAAGGTCCGGGCGTTTGGGTTTTCCCCCGGTGGCCACCAGGGCCGCGTCGTAATCCAGGCGCTTGCCGTCGGCCAGCTGGATCTGGCGCTTGGCGACATCCAGCGCCCGCACCTTGGCGTGCCAGCGCTCCAGATAGCCCTGGCGCAGGGCTTCAGGTTCGAGCAGGGCGGGGACTTCGTCGGGGGCCATCTGCCCGGCGATGACGAATTTGCTCAAGGACGTGCGGTCGTAGGCGGGGTGCTGTTCCTGATCGATCCACACCAGACGGCCGCCGAAACCATGGCTGAGCAGGGTTGCCACCGCCGCGCTGCCAGCCGCACCCGCGCCTATCACGGCAAAGCAGCGGGCGTCGCTGTGCCGGGGAGGGTTGGCCCTAGGCAGCGGCTGGTCGTCGACCAGGATCTCGCCGTTTTTCACCTGCACGGGATAACGCCGCAGGTCGGCCAGGGCCGGAGGCTCGCAGACCGCGCCTTCGTCGACGGCGAACGCCGCCTTGTGCCAAGGGCACACCAGCAACCCGCCACACAGGGCACCTTCGTCCAGCGGCGCGCCTTCATGGGGACAATGGGCCTGGTAGGCATGCACCAAGTCGCCCTGACGGATCAGGATGACTTCTTCGCTGCCAGCCTGGACGCGCAAAGGCGTGTGGTCGTCGAGCTGTTCGAGGCGGGCCACGCTGTGCTGGGTCATGGGGCGTCTCCGTAGAACCGTTCAGGTTCATTTGACGCCTTCGCCGAGCCGGGGATGCAACAGACCGACGATCGGAGGCGCCGAAGCGCCCCCGAACAGCTTCAGTTGGCGCGGGCAGCGCTCAGCGCGCCGGCACGGGTCGCACGCAGGGCCACGAGGCTGCCGAACACGATCAGCGCGGCCAGCGAATAGAGCGCAGCGTCGGTGGAGCCTGTCTGGTCCTTGATGAAGCCGACCAGGTAGGGGCTCAGGAAACCAGCCATCTGGCCCACCGAGTTGATGATCGCAAGGCCCGCTACGGCAGCGCTGGCACTGAGCAGGGCGGTCGGCATCGGCCAGAACATCGGCAGCCCGGTCAGCGCGCCCATGGTAGCGATTGACAGGCCCAGGATGGCGATGGTCGGGCTCTGGGCGAAATTCACCGCGATCAACAGACCGAGCGCACCCATCAGCATCGGCACCACAAGGTGCCAGCGCCGCTCGTTGCGCAGGTCCGCCGAACGCCCGACGACGATCATGAACACACCGGCCAGCAGGTAGGGGATGGCGCTCAGCCAGCCGATCAGCAGCGGATTGTCGAAGCCCAGGTTCTTGATGATCGAGGGCAGCCAGAAGTTGATGGCGTACACGCCGCTCTGGATGCAGAAGTAGACGAAGCCGAAGGTCCAGACCAGCGGATTGGTGAGCACGGCCAACACACCGTCACCCTGGGTGGTGGGCTTGCTAGCGGCATCGGCCTTGAGGTCGGCCTCGATCACCTGGCGCTCGGCCGGGCTCAGCCAGGCGGCTTTCTGGTAACCGTCGCTGAGCAGCAGCACGGCGAGGATGCCCAGCACCACGGTAGGCACGCCCTGGATCAGGAACATCCACTGCCAGCCGGCCAGGCCGTGCTGGCCTGCGGCGAAGTGATCGAGGATCCAGCCGGAGAACGGCCCGCCCAGCAGCCCCGAGACCGGGATCGCCGACATGAACAGCGCCATGATGCGGCCGCGGCGGTCCGCCGGGAACCAGCGCGAAAGGTACAGGACCACGCCGGGGAAGAAGCCGGCCTCAGCGGCGCCGGTGAGCAGGCGCAGGGCGTAGAACTCCGTGGGCGTGGTGACGAACAGCAGGCAGGTCGAGAGCGTACCCCAGGCGATCATCATCAGCGCGATCCAGCGCCGCGGGCCGAAGCGGTTGAGCGCCAGGTTGCTGGGCAGGCCGCACAGCACGTAGCCGATGAAGAAGATCCCGGCACCCAGGCCGTAGACGGTCTCGCTGAACTTCAGGGCGTCGAGCATTTGCAGCTTGGCGAAGCCGACGTTGACGCGGTCCAGGTAGTTGAACAGGTAGCAGATGAAGATGAAGGGAATCAGCCGCACGGTGATACGCCGGTACAGCGCATCGCGGGTGATGTCTTTGCCTTGGTCAGGGGCGGGGCTGTGTGCCATGATCGGATTCTCTTTTTTTATGGTTGTCGCGGCGTCGCGGGTTCCGGCGCTCGCCACGACGAGTCTCGGTGAGCGCGGCGCGGCTGTCTTTGTGCTTTTGCACAGCTTCTGGCACGGGGCGCTGTGCCGGCGACCAAAGCCTACCACCGCAAGGACCCTTGAATGTTCGAACTGGACCACGACCTGGCGCAGGACATCGTCGACCGGGCGATGGCTATCCTGCCGTGCAACGTCAACGTCATGGACAGCCAGGGTTTGATCCTGGGCAGTGGCGAGCCGGAGCGTATCAACACCCGCCATGAAGGCGCGCAATTGGTGTTGGCCAACGGGCGGATCGTCGAACTGGATGTGGAGGCCGCCAAGTGCCTCAAGGGCGTGCAGCCCGGGGTGAACCTGCCGCTGATGCTCGATGACCGCCTGATCGGCGTGTTGGGGCTTACGGGCGATCCGCAGCAGTTGCGTACCTATGGCGAGTTGGTGCGCATGACCGCCGAAATGCTCCTGGCCCAGCGCCACTTGCAGGTGGAGCAACAGTGGCGGCGTCAGCGCTGCGACGACCTGTTGGCCTTGTTGCTCGGAGGCAGCAGCGACTCCCCACGGCTGCTCGATGAAGCCCAGCAGTTGGGCCTCAAGCCCCAGTTGCCTCGGGTGCCGTGCCTGTTCGAACTCGAGCCTGGGCCGAGCGCGGAGACATTGTCCGGCTGGTTGATGAGTCGTTTTCCCGACAGTTGGTGCGTCAGCCCGGCCCGGCATTCGTTGTTGTGGTGTCGGCCTGCAGGCGTCGCGCTGGATGAACAGCGCCTGGTCGAACGTCTTCATCGCCATGGCTGGCAGGTCCAGCGCTTGGCCATGGGCAATACGGCGCAGAGCCTGGAGCAACTGCGCCGGGGTTATCGGCGGGTGCGCGACCTGCTCGCCTACGGGCGCGAGGTCCTGCCTCAGGAACGGCTGCTGA
The DNA here is from genome assembly GCF_040822035.1 of Pseudomonas guariconensis. Taxonomy (NCBI): domain Bacteria; kingdom Pseudomonadati; phylum Pseudomonadota; class Gammaproteobacteria; order Pseudomonadales; family Pseudomonadaceae; genus Pseudomonas; species Pseudomonas guariconensis. Next base: position 2,566,631 of record NZ_CP162012.1, read on the forward strand.
GTCTATCGCGCTACCGCCTGCCTGCCTTGCTCTGGCGCCATCGCAACGATGACGCGCTGGACGAACTGCTCGAGCCCTTGCAGCGCATCCGCGCCAAGGATGCCAGCGGGCAGTTGCTTGCGACCCTGCGCGCCTGGTGTGCCCACGACGGGCAGAGCCAGGCCTGCGCCGATGCCCTGGGTATCCATCGCAACAGCCTGAGGTATCGCCTGGAGCGGATCGCCGAGGTGAGCGAGGTCGATCCGTTGCGCCTTGAAGGGTTGCTCAGCCTGTACCTGGGCTTGCAACTGCTGCCGACGCAGTGATGCCCCCTGGCAAAAAAGGCATTCGCCCAAACAACACCGCAACGCTTTTGTGCATTCGACAGAGGCCCCGCTGCACCACAACTGGCAGCATGCGGGGTATCTGGACAGGAGAATCCCCATGAAAGTCGTCATCGCCCCCGATTCGTTCAAGGACAGCCTCGACGCTGCCGGTGTGGCCCGCGCTATCGGTGCGGGCCTGGCCGAAGTGTGGCCGGACGCCGAACGGGTCGAATGCCCCATGGCCGATGGAGGCGAGGGGACCATGGACGCGATCCTGGCCGCCAGCCATGGCGAGCTGCGTCGCCAGGTGGTACGTGGGCCGCTGGGCCATAGCGTCGAGGCCGGCTGGGGCTGGCTGGCCGAGAGCCGTACGGCGATCATCGAGATGGCCCAGGCCAGTGGCTTGCAACGGGTGCCGACCGACCAGCGTGATGCGTGCCGCAGCAGCACCTGGGGCACTGGCGAGCTGATCGCCGCCGCGTTGGCCGCCGGTGCGACGCGCATCGTCCTGGCCATTGGCGGCAGCGCCACCAACGATGGCGGCAGCGGCATGCTGCGAGCCCTGGGCCTGCGCCTGCTGGATGCCGACGGTCAGGCACTGGAGGAGGGCGGGTTGGCCTTGGGCCGACTGGCCCGTATCGATGCCAGCGATCTGGACCCCCGCCTGGCGGAGGTTCAGGTAGAGGTGGCGGCCGATGTCGACAATCCTTTGTGCGGCCCCAATGGCGCCTCGGCGATCTTTGGCCCGCAGAAGGGCGCAAGCCCCGCGCAGGTGCAGGCACTGGACCAGGCCCTGGGGCATTTTGCCGACCTGTGCGCACAATTGCTGGGTGACGATGTGCGTGAGTTTCCCGGATGTGGCGCGGCGGGCGGCATGGGCTTTGCGGCCAAGGCCTTCATGGGCGCGCAATTCCGCCCTGGGGTTGAAGTGGTGGCAGAACTGGCAGGGCTCGATGCGCTGGTGCAGGGGGCGGATCTGGTGATCACCGGGGAAGGGCGCTTCGATGCCCAGACCTTGCGCGGCAAGACGCCGATGGGCGTGGCCCGGGTGGCCAAGCGTCATGGTGTGCCTGTGGTGGTGCTGGCCGGAACTTTGGGCGAGGGCTACCAGCAGTTGTATGCCCATGGCATCGATGCGGCCTTCGCCTTGGCCAGCGGGCCGATGAGCCTGGAACAGGCGTGCGCCCAGGCAGCGCAGTTGTTGCAAGCGCGGGCCACTGACGTCGCCCGGTTGTGGCAGGTGGCGCGGGACTGAACGCGATTCGCGGCGATGGGTCGCCTGGACGCAGGAGACGCGGTCAGAGGCTGCAACAGGCGCTGTCCCGGGCGCCACTGAAGGGCGGGTATTCCAGCAGTTGCGCCGGTGACAGAGGCCGGCTGAAGTGGTAGCCCTGAGCGCTGTCGCATCCGGCGAGTTTCAGGCACACCACCTGCTCGCGGGTCTCCACGCCCTCGGCGATCACTTCCAGGCCCAGGCGTTTGGCCAGGATGATGGTGGAGGAGACGATCGGGCTGTCGTCGTGGCTATTGCACAACGGGGCGATCAAGGCACGGTCGATCTTGAGTTTGGTCAGTGGCAGCGCATGCAGGTGGGCAAAGCCTGCATAACCTCGACCGAAATCATCCAGGCTGACGCCCAGGCCTGCCTGGCGTAGGCGGTGCAGGTGGTCCAGCGCGGTGCCTTCGGGGTCGAGCACGGTGGTTTCGGTGATTTCCAGCTCCAGCCGGTGTGCGTCGATGGCATGCTCGTGCAGCGTGGCCAGCAAGCGCTCGCTGAAGTCCATCTGGCGCAGTTGCAAGGCCGAGACATTGACTGCCAGGCGCTCATCACGCCCTTGGGCTTGCCAGCGGCCGAGCGCTTCGCAGGCAAGGCGCAGCACCTCCCAGCCCAGCTCTACGATGAAACCACTGCGCTCGGCCATGGCGATGAAGCGATCAGGGTAAAGCAAGCCGAACTCAGGGTGGTTCCAGCGCACCAGCGCTTCGTAGCCCTGCACCTCCAGGGTGTCGAGGCGAATCTGGGGTTGGAAATGGAGCAGGAACTGGCGTTCGGCCAGGGCGATGCCGAAGGCTTGCTCGAGGGTGAAGGCCTGGATGTCGGAAAGGTTCAAGGACGGGTCGAAGAAGCGGTACTGGGCGCGCCCGGCCTGCTTGGCCGAGTACATCGCAGCGTCGGCGCAGCGGATCAGTGTGTCGATGTCCTGACCATCGCGCGGGCAGATGCTCACCCCGACACTGGGGCTGGTATTGACCTCCTGGCCGTCCAGGGCATAGGTGGCAGAGAGCTTGGCGACCAGCTCGCGCACCCAGGTGTCGATCTGCTCCTCGTCGCGTTCGCCGGCCAGCAGCACCACGAACTCGTCCCCGCCAAAGCGCGAGGCCTCGTCGCCGAGTTCCAGCAGGCGCTGGATGCGCCCGGCCACGGCCTGTAGCAGCAGGTCGCCGATCTTGTGGCCGAGGGAGTCGTTGATCGATTTGAAGCGGTCCATGTCGATGAACAGGATCGCCATCAATCGGCGCTTGCCCCGTTGCCGGGCCAGGGCCTGGGTCGCCACTTCGACGAATTGTCGGCGATTGTGCAAACCGCTCAGGTGGTCGGTAGCAGCGGCGTGGCTGCTGCGTCGATGTTCATCCTCCAGGCGGCCGATCAGTTGCTGGTTGACCCGTTGGGCGTGCTCCAGGGCGCTGAAGGCCTCCTGGCGCTTGCCCAGCAGGCGCAGGCTCCAGGCGAGGCTGGCGAGAATCATCAGGGTCATGCTCAGGTTCAGCCAGAACTGGCGGGCGTAGGTCAGCGCCGAGGGGGCGAGGATCTCATCGTGCTGCTGGCTCACCACCACGCTGAACCCCCGGTTGGCCACGCGCCGGTACAGGCTCTGGTAGGCGCCCTCGACGCTGTACTGGGTGAGCAGGCCGGCCTCCTCACCGGTTTCGGGCAGGTTCGGCATCAGTCGGTCGCCGGTCATCACCACGCCGCTGGAGTCGATGCGCAGGCGCTCCTGGCCATCGTCCTGGAGCACACGCATCAACCCGGTGCGGCCTAGGTCGATGTGCTGGAGCAGGACAGCGAGATAGCCGACATCCAGCTGTACCACCAGGAGGCTGTCGATCTCCCGCCCGCGCACGTCGGTCAGCGGCAGAATGAACGGCAGGCGCCAGTGGGGCCCGGACGTTGGGGTGTCTGAAGGCGCGAGGTGGGGCATGAAGGGTTTGAAGCCATCGTGGGAAACCCGCACCTTGAGCTGGTCGAGCCAATCCGGGGGCAGCGCCTGGGGTTCGTCGGCGTGGCTGGAGGCGAGCAGCCGGCCCTGGCGGTCATACAGGCTCATGCGCTTGAACGCTGGGTCTTCGACCAAGATCCGCGCCAGGCTCAGATTGCCCTGGCGCAGGGATTTCATGTCGTGCTGTGTCACCCGGCCCACCGCTTGGGCGCGGTCCACCAATTGGCCAAGGTTCTGCGCGACGATACTGGCCAGGTTCATGTGCTCGGCGGCCTTGGCCGACAGCGCATCCTGGCGCGAGGCGGCCTTCTGGGTGACATGCAGCCCCCACAGGAAGGCGAGGGTGATGGCGCAGAGCGTCAGTATCAGTAGGGGAAGCAACCCTGCGGACGATAAGAAACGGCGAATCACAGCTGATGGTCCCGACCTTGGGTAGTGATCGGAAAATACGACAGAAAGATGACAGCTGGATGACTGGTGGCACATAGCCTTTATTGACCGACGCACCGCAAGTCGCGTCCTGCGATAGCTTTTACTGGGCTGGACTAGACTGCCCGATTGTCCCCACCAGCCTGTTGGAGAACGCCATGGCACAGCCGAACGATGACAAACGCCCCACGCCTGACCCGGCCGAGGACAATGCGTTTTTCCCCTCGCCCTATTCGCTGAGTCAGTTCACTTCGCCCACATCCGACCTCAGTGGCGCCGATTACCCAAGGCCCTACACGGGAGGCCGCTGGAAAGTGCTGATGATCGGTGCCGACGAGCGCTACTTGCTCACCGACAACGGCACGATGTTCTCCACCGGCAACCATCCGGTGGAAACCCTGCTGCCCATGTACCACCTGGACAAAGCCGGCTTTGCCTTCGATGTGGCGACGTTGTCTGGCAACCCGGTCAAGTTCGAGTTCTGGGCGATGCCTTCGGAGGATGCCGAGGTCAAGGGCCTGTACGCCCGCTATCGCGATGCCTTCAAACAACCGCTCAAACTCGAGGATGTCGTCGAGCGTGCATTGGGCCCTGACTCGGACTACATCGGTGTGTTCATCCCCGGTGGCCACGGCGCGTTGATTGGCCTGCCCGAAAGCAAAGCGGTGAAACAGCTGCTGCTCTGGGCGGCCAAGCACGACAAGTTCGTCATCACTCTATGCCATGGCCCAGCGGCGCTGCTCGCCGCGGGTCTCGGCGAGACGCGCGATAGCTGCATCTACAACGGCTACCGCATCTGCGCCTTCCCGGACGATCTGGATGCCAAGACCCCGGACATTGGCTACATGCCCGGGCACCTGACGTGGAAGTTCGGCGAGCAGCTCAAGGCCCTGGGCGTGGAAATCATCAACAAAGACATTTCCGGCGCCACCTTGCAGGACCGCAAGCTGCTCACCGGCGACAGCCCGTTGGCCGGCAATGCACTGGGCAAGCTGGCGGCCGCTGCGCTGCTCAAGGAAGTCGGCGCCGGGTGAGTTGCTTTGGTGTCAGGCGTCGACGGTCAGCACCACCTTGCCCATGTGCTGGCCGCTTTCCATCAAGGCGTGGGCCTGGGCCGCATCGCCCAGGGCGAAGGTGCGGAAGATCAGCGGCTTGACCGCGCCACTGCGCACATGGGGCCAGACGTGTCGTTGCAGGTCGGTGATGATCTGCGCCTTGTCGTCTGCGCTTCGTGCACGCAAGGTCGAGCCTGTGTGGGTCAGGCGCTTGACCAGCATCGGGAACAGGTCAACCTGCGGCGCCGGGCCCTTGATGACGCCAATCTGCACGATCCGCCCGTTCATGGCCGCGGCCTGGAAGTTACGCGCTACGTATTCGCCGGCGATGATGTCGACGATCACGTCCACACCCTGGCCCTCGGTATGGCGCAAGACCTCCTCGACGAAGTCCTGGCGGTTGTAGTCGATCGCAACGTCGGCACCCAGGGCCTGGCTGGCCGCTTGCTGTTCGGGGTTGGCGACGGTGGTGAAAATCCGCGAGGCACCGAGGGCCTTGGCCAGCATCGTCGCGGTGGTGCCGATACCGGATACGCCCCCGTGGATCAGCACCGACTCGCCGGCTTTGAACCCGCCTCGCTGGAACAGGTTGACCCAGACGGTCATGAACGTCTCGGGCAGGGCCGCGGCTTCGATCATCGACAGGCCCTCGGGCAGGTGCAAGGTGGTACGCTCGTCGGCCACGGCGTATTCAGCGTAGCCGCCACCGGTCACCAGTGCGATCACCGGATCACCAACGGCAAAGCCTCGGACTTCGCTGCCAAGGGCAACGACTTCACCTGCGATCTCCAGGCCAGGGATGTCCGAGGCACCTGCGGGTGGGTCGTACAGGCCCTTGCGCTGGAGCAGGTCCGGGCCATTGACGCCTGCGGCGCGAACCTTGATCAGGACCTCGCGTGCGGCAGGCTCGGGAATCGTCCGGCGAGTGGGTTGGAGGACATCGGGGCCGCCCGGTTGGGTGATCTCGATGGCGGTCATGTTGGAAACGTTGTTCATGGGTACTGTGCCCTTGTGAGGTGAAGGTTGGCCGCGTTGGCGACTTGCTCCCAAGGGTACGGAACTCGTCGGCCCCGGGCGCGCGGCGATTTCGCGGCGCCCTGTTGCACAAGTGCTGTGAGGAAAGACCATCGATGAATTGGGATGACGCAAGGATCCTGCTGGCCCTGGGCCGCGAACAGACATTGCGCCGGGCCGCGCGCGTGCTGCGGGTCGACCAGGCGACCGTAGGGCGACGGATCGCTGCGTTGGAGGCCGACCTGGGGTCGACCCTGTTCCTGCGAACGCCCGCAGGCTATCAACTGACCGCCATTGGCGAGGAGGCGTTCGCGCTCGCGCAGAAGGTCGAAAGCGCGGCGCTTGAGCTCACCCGGCGTATTCGCGGAGTAGACAATGAAGGCGCTGGGGAGGTGCGGATTTCCACCACCGATTCCCTGGCCTGCGATTTCGTGATGCCAGCCCTGCGTCAGTTGCACCTGGCCCACCCTGAGATCCGCGTTGTGCTGCATGGCTCCTCGGATTTGGTCAACCTGTCGCAACGCGAGACCGATATCGCCATCCGCAACCAGCGTCCGGACAACCCGGACCTGATCCTGCGCAAGCTGGCGAGCTGGCCGATGGGCCTGTACGCCAGCACCGACTATCTGGCCCGCCAAGGCGAACCGGTGCCGGCCAGTGGTTTCGCAGGGCACGATTTGGTGATGTATGAGCCGTACTGGCGTGATCGGACGGTGCCGACGCTGGTCGATGAGGTGATCGACCAGGGGCGGGTGGTGGCAGCGGTGAACTCCAGCATGATGGTGCGCCGCGCCATCGCCGAAGGTTTAGGAATCGGCGAGATTCCCATTGCCCTGGGCGAGCGCGACGGCTTGGCGCGGGTCTGGCCGTCACGTGAACGCAGCGCGCCTTACGAGGTGTGGATGGTCACCCACAAGGATTTGCGCCACACGGCCCGGGTTCGTCTGGTCATCGACCAGTTGGTCCGAACCTTCGAGGGCTGAGCGGTCAGTCCTTGAGCAAGGCGCGCAAGGCGGCCTTGGCTTCAGGGGTTTGCAGGCGTTCGACGAACAGTTGGCTTTCACGCTCGACTGTGGCCTCAAGTTCGGCGCGATGGGCCTCTTTGATCAGGCGCTTGCTGATGAGCAGTGACTCACGGGGCATCGCTTGCAGGCGCCGGGCAAGCTTCCGCGCCGCCGCCAGGCATTGCTCGCCGTCTTCGTGCAGTTCGTTGGCCAAGCCCCAGTCCACGGCCTGCTCGCCGGTCAGCAGTTCGTTGGCCAGCAGCAGGCGAGCGGCGCGGGCATGGCCGAGCAGGCGAGGCAGCAGCAGGCTGGAGCCGAATTCCGGACACACCCCTAGCGGTGCGAAAGGCATGCGCAGTTTGGCCGAGCGGCTGACCAGCACCTGGTCACAGTGCAGCAGCAGGGTGCTGCCGATGCCGATGGCCGCGCCGCTGACGGCGGCGATCAGTGGTTTCTTCACACCCATGACCACACGCATCAGGTGAAACACCGGGCTGTCCCGGTCACGTGGCGGGTTATCGAGAAAGTCGCGCAGGTCGTTACCGGCGCTGAAGCATTGCGGGCCGCCGGTAAGCACGATGACGTCCACCTGCGGGTCTTCGTCAGCCGCCAGCAGCCGCTCGGCGAGCTGCTCGTACATGGCGATGTTCAGGGCGTTGAGCTTGTCCAGGCGGTTGAAGGTCAGGGTCAACAGGCCTTGGTCCAGCTCGCGTGTGATCAGGTCGTTCATGGCAGCCGCTTTTGTTGTTGGAATCGGGGTCTTGGCGCGAGGGCGCCGTGAGGGTTTATCACGGTGCTTGGCTTGTTGTACAGTCGTTCAGCCAGACTAGTCCACTTGTGGGAGCCCCAGTCGCCCTGGCGCACAGAGAATGAAAGTCGCCGCTGCCAAAGGCGCGTGCCAACTCGATAACGCTGTTTTTCTCCAGGAGCACCGATGAGTCAGGAAGCCCGCTACAACCGCATGCTGCCGGAACTGCGCAAGGCCAATCTGGTGGAGGCGACCTTGGTGTGCCTGAAACGCCATGGCTTCCAGGGCGCGTCGATCCGCAAGATCTCCGCCGAGGCAGGGGTGTCGGTGGGGCTGATCAGCCACCACTACTCGGGCAAGGATGAACTGGTGGCCGATGCCTACATGGCGGTCACCGGGCGGGTCATGGGCCTGTTGCGCGAGGCCATGGCCAAGGCCGCGCCCAATGCCCGCGAGCGGCTGTCGGCGTTCTTTCGCGCATCGTTCGGATCGGACGTACTGGACCCAAAGCTGCTCGACGCTTGGCTGGCATTCTGGGGCGCGGTCAAGACCGCCGAGGCGATCAACCAGGTGCACGACCATTCCTACGGTGAATACCGCAACGAACTGAGCCAACTGCTGGCGTCACTGGCCACGGAGGAGGGCTGGGAAGGCTTCGATGCGGACCTTGCGGCCATCAGCCTCAGTGCACTGCTCGACGGTTTGTGGCTGGAATCCGGCCTCAACCCGGGGACGTTCTCGCCGGAACAGGGGGTGTTGATCTGCGAGGCCTGGGTCGATGGTCTCCAGGCAGGCGGTCGACGTCGCTTCAGTGTAAGTGGGGGCTGTTGATCGCCTGTTCAGTAACGAGTACGCTGCGGGCGCGGGTTCGATGAACAACACCTATAAAAAAGAGACAACACGCAATGACGCCTCGGGTACTGATCGTCGATGACGATCCGATTATTCGCGACTTGCTGCACGCCTACCTGTCCCAGGAAGGCTACGACGTCCACTGTGCCGACACCGCCGAACAGGCCGATGCCTTCCTCGCCAGCCAGGATGTCGATCTGGTGCTGCTCGACATTCGCCTGCCGGGCAAGGACGGTCTGACGCTGACCCGCGAACTGCGGGTGCGCTCGGAAGTCGGCATCATCCTGATCACCGGTCGCAATGACGACATCGACCGTATCGTCGGCCTGGAATGCGGCGCCGACGACTATGTGATCAAACCCCTCAACCCACGCGAGCTGGTCTCGCGCGCCAAGAACCTCATCCGCCGCGTGCGCCACGCTCGTGTCGCCAAGCCTGCGCCGGCCTGCGTGCAGTCGCTCAAGCAGTTTGCCGATTGGGCGCTCGATACCGATCGCCGTCGCCTGATCGACCCGCGCGGCGCCGAAACCCTGCTCACGCACGGCGAGTTCCAACTGCTCAGTGTGTTCCTGCGCAACAGCGGCCATACCCTGACCCGCGACCAATTGATGGACCAGATCCGCAATCGCGAGTGGGTGCCCAATGACCGCTCCATCGACGTGCTGGTCGGCCGTCTGCGGCGCAAGTTGCATGACGATCCGGCCGAGCCGCACCTGATCATCACCATCCACGGCACCGGTTACCTGTTCACCGCCAGCGTGGCGGCCTGACGTCCATGGGACGCCTGTGCGCCCTGGCCCTGATGCTGGTGAGCCTGCACGGTGTGGCCGGCGAGCGCATCCGCTACTGCGACTACCCGGTGTACCCGCCGATTTCCTGGAGCGATGGCCGCCAGGTCCGAGGCCTGGCACCCACCGTGGTGCGCGAGTTGCTCGGGCGCTTGGGCTACGAGGTCGAGATCGTTGTGCTGGGCAACTGGAAGCGCTGCCTGATGGACGCCGCCGCAGGGCGGGTCGATGTGGTGCTGGCCTACAACAGCGACCAGCGCGACCAGGGCATGCGCTTTTCCACGGTGCCGGTGCTGCGCGAGGAGGTGGCGGTGTTCGTCAATCAGCGCCGGCCGGTGCGCTTCGAGCACCTGGACGACCTGGCCGGCTACCGGGGCGGTCTGCTCTACGGCGAAAGCTATGGGCCTGAGTTCGACCGTTTCGTGGCGCGGCACCAGAACATCGAATGGGTGTCCTCCAGCCAGCAGAACTTCGGCAAGCTGATCCGTGGTCGCATCGACTTCGTGATCCAGGAGCGGCGTACCGGCCAGCTGTTCGTCGAGCACCTGCCTGGGGCCAAGGATATCCACGCCTTACCCACCGCACTGAGCGTGGATTATCTGCGCGTTGCGGTTTCGCGACATTCCCCTTTGAGCCGGCGCATGGATGCCATCGACCAGCAGTTGCGCAAGATGACCGAGGCTGGCGAAATCCAGCGTTGGCTGGAGCAGAGCGAAGTGACTTACCGCGACATGATCAACCTGCCGGTGGACGCCCGATGATCCGCCTGCACACCGACGGCCTGCTGCGCCGCCTGCTGCTGTTCATCTTTCTGTTCAGCCTGTGCTTTACCGTGCTGGCAAGCTCCGTCCAGCTGTACTTCGAGTACCGCCGGGAAATGCGCGACATCGAGGCGCGCATGGCGTTGATCCGCGCCGGCTACCTGGCGAGCCTGGAGCGCAGCCTGTGGGATCTGGACGAGGCGCAACTGGACGTGCAACTGCGTGGGTTGGTGGACTTTTCCGACGTGGCGCGGGTGCGGCTGATCAGCGAAGACTTCAGGCTGCTGCGCGGCGACGCCACGCCCAAGGGGCCGCTGCGCATCGAACGTTTCGCCCTGGATTACCAACCGCCGTCCGGGCCTGCGCGGCACTTGGGCGAGCTGGAGGTCAGCATCGACCTGGGCGCTGTGCATCGGCGATTGTTTGCCACGGGGCTGACCAGCCTGTTGTGGATGGGCGTGTTCCTCTGCGGCCTTGCGGTGGCGCTGTCCGGGCTGTTCTACCGCCTGGTGACGCGCCACCTGCAAGTGATGGCCGAATTCGCACGGCGTATCGGTGCGGGGCAGTGGCAGGAACCGCTGCGCCTGGCCCGGCGCCGTTCGGCCCGTCCGGACGAGATCGACACCGTGGCCCATGCCCTGGATGACATGCGCCGGGCCATCCTGCGGGACATCGAGCGCCGCGAATTGGATCGCCTGGCCTTGCAGGACAAGCGCGACGAGCTACAGGCGATGGTCGAGCGGCGCACCGCGAGCCTGGCCAGGGCCAAGGACGAGGCGGAGGCGGCCAACCTGGCCAAGTCCAGGTTCCTGGCGACCATGAGCCATGAACTGCGCACGCCGCTCAATGGCATCCTGGGCATGGCCGAGCTGCTGCGCGGCGGCAGCCTGGCGCTGCGTGACCGCGAGCGCCTGGAAGCGTTGTACAAGGCCGGCGAGGGATTGCTGGCGATTCTCAATGAAGTGCTCTATTTCGCCCGCCTGGAAGAAGGCGAGAGCCGTCCGGAAATGGTCGACTTCTCCCTGCGCCAGTTGTGCCAGGAAGTCATGACCCTGCTCGAGCCCAGGGCTGTCGACAACGGCAACCGCCTGCACTGCCACATCGACGAACAGCTGGCCGAGTTCCAGCACGGCGCCGAACAGTACCTGCGCCAGGTACTGAGCAACCTGTTGGCCAACGCCATCAAGTTCACCGAACACGGGCAGGTCACGCTGCAGGTGCAGGTGCTGGAGCCGCGGATGGACCTGCAACGGGTGCGGGTGAACGTGAGTGACGATGGCATCGGCATCGCCCCTGCCATGCAGGCGAAGATCTTCGATCGTTTCACCCAGGCCAGCGAAGCCGTGGCCAGGCGCTACGGCGGTACCGGCCTTGGCCTGGCGATCTGCAAGCACCTGGTGGAGAAACTCGGCGGGCGCATCGGCCTGGACAGCGTCGAGGGGCAGGGCAGCTGCTTCTGGTTCGAGCTGGACCTGGCCTGCGGTCGGCAGCCTAAGACCCAGGCGCTGGTACGCCAGGCCCTGTCACCACTGAAAATTCTGGTGGTCGAGGACGTGGCGCTGAACCGAGAAGTCGCCGGGGGGTTGCTCACCCGAGATGGCCACCAAGTCAGTTTCGCCGAGCATGCCCAGCAAGCCCTTCAAGCGTGCGCCGAGTGCCGGTTCGACCTGATCCTGCTGGACGTGCACCTGCCTGGGATGAGCGGGGTGGAATTGTGCCGCCTCATCCGCGCTACGCCAGGGCTCAACCGTGAGACGCGCATTCTGGCTTTGACCGCAGGTGTGCAGCCGGCGCAGGTGCCCGGTTACCTGGAGGCCGGGATGCAGGGCGTGCTGGCCAAGCCCTTGAAGCTGGACAGCCTGCGCGAGGCCCTGGTTGACCTGACGCCGGTGGTGGACGCACAAGTGCCTGAGGCGTCGATGGACTGGGCCTTGCTGCAGACCCACCGCACGTTGCTGGGCGAGCAGAAACTGCAAGGTCTGCTCGTGGTTCTGCGCCAGGCGATCGATCAGCACGAGGCGGCGCTGGGGGAGGCGCTGAAGGCAGGTGACTGCACAGAAGTGGTCCACTTGGCCCATCGTCTGGCGGGCAGCTGCGATTCGTTGGGCTTCGCGGGCCTGGCGACGACGTTACGACACCTGGAGAACGTCGGGTTGAAGGGAGATGCTGGGGCATACGAAGCCTTGAGCGAACCGCTGGCCGAGCAGATCCGCCTGGCCCGCACCACCTTGGAACAGCTGATCCAGGGCTGACGTACAAAAAAGTTACGACTTTTTACATCTTCGATCCGTCCGTACAACGGCACCTTACATCCGTTTCCAATAATCGATGGCAACCGTGCTCCACACGGTCCATGAGGCTTATTGGAGATAAGAATAATGAAATGCCGTAAAGCTCAAGACCTCCTGAATTGTCTTCCCGCCCAGCGCGCCTGCCAGGTCGAGGTGCGCCATGTCTGAATCCACTGACCGCAAAGGCATCCAACTGACCCGTGCGCTCAAGAGCCGGCACATCTTCATGCTGTCGCTGGGCGGGGTGATCGGCACCGGCCTGTTCATGGGCTCGGGGGTCACGATCAACCAGGGCGGCCCGATGGGGGCGATCCTGGCTTATTTGGTCGCGGGCCTTCTGATGTACCTGGTCATGGTCTGCCTGGGCGAGCTGTCGGTGCAGATGCCCGTGTCCGGTTCGTTCCAGGCCCATGCCACCAAGTTCATCGGCCCGGCCACGGGGTTCATGATCGGCTGGGTGTACTGGATGAGCTGGGCCACCACCGTGGGCCTTGAGTTCACCGCCGCCGGCATGCTGATGACCCGTTGGTTCCCCGAGGTGCCGATCTGGTATTGGTCGGCGCTGTTCGTCGCCGTGCTGTTCGGGCTCAATGCCCTGGCCACCCGCGCCTTCGGTGAGGCCGAGTATTGGTTCTCGGGCATCAAGGTCGCGACCATCCTGGGCTTTATCGTGATCGGCCTGTTGGTGATCTTCGGCGGCATCCCGCTGAACAATGGGGCGCCGGCCCCGATGCTCGACAACCTCATTGGCGATTCGCTGTTCCCCCATGGGCTGTCGGCGGTGTTCGCGGTCATGATGACCGTGGTGTACGCCTTCCAGGGTTGCGAGATCATGGGCGTGGCCGCGGGCGAGACCGAGCATCCGGAAAAGAGCATCCCTCGCGCTGTGCGCAACGTGGTGTTCCGCGTCCTGATCTTCTATGTGCTGGCCATCGCCGTGCTCTCGGCCATCGTGCCGCACGAGCAGGCCGGCCTGATGGAAAGCCCGTTCGTGCAAGTGTTCGACATGGTCGGTATCCCTTACGCGGCGGACCTGATGAACTTTGTGATCCTCACCGCGATCCTGTCGGTGGGTAACTCGGGGCTGTATGCCTCCACGCGTATCCTCTGGGCCATGTCCAAGACCGGCATGGCGCCCAAGAGCCTGTCGCCGCTGAGCAAGCGCGGCGTGCCGCTGCGGGCGCTGAGCATCACCTTGTGCTTCGCTTTGATCTCGCTGATGACCAGTTTCGTCGCCGCCGACACCCTGTTCATGGTGTTGATGGCGGTGAGCGGAATGTCCGGCACCGTGACCTGGATCGTCATTGCCCTGGCTCAGTACCGCTTCCGCAAAGCCTTCCTGCGTGATGGCGGCAAGCTTGAGGAGCTCAAGTACCGCGCGCCGCTGTACCCCCTGGTGCCGCTGCTGTGCATCACCTTGTGCAGTTCGTTGTTCGTGTTCCTGGCCTTGGACGAGACCCAGCGTCCGTCGCTGTACTGGGGCTTTGGCTTCATTGCCGTGTGCTACGCGGCGTACTTCCTGATCAACCGTCGTCGGCAGGGGGCCTTCGAGCCGAGCGCGCCTGGCGTATGACGTGACAGTGGCGGTGCCTATTCGCGGGTAAGCCCGCTCCTGCAGGGTGTTGCACAAGCCCTGTGGGAGCGGGCTTACCCGCGAATGCTTTGGCGCCGTCAGTGCAAAACCGTAGTTGTGCGAAGTTGTAACAGCCGACGCATCAAAGCCTTTTCTGTTGGAGAAATACACTTATAAAACAATTAGATATAGCGCTTTATTGAGTTGTTACAGTAACTCAGGCCCCGATTGCCGTCTTGTTGAACACTTGTTTAGTATCTCTCCCAAGTCGTCCCCCTCATACCCACCAACAACAATATCGAGGCCTCCCATGACTAGCCCGTCCTCACTGCTGAGCAAGGTCGAAGCCGGCGTTGCCTGGATCACCCTGAACCGCCCCGAGCAACGCAACGCGCTGGACATCCCCAGCCTCAAGCAACTGCACGCACTGCTGGAAGCCTTCAACACCGATCCAGCCGTGCGGGTGGTGGTGCTGACCGGCACTGGGCGCAGCTTCTGCGCAGGCGCGGACCTGGCCGAGTGGGCCGAGGCCGAAGCCCGCGGTGCCCTGGAAAGCTACGGCTGGACCGAGACCGCCCACGCCTTGATGCAGCGTCTGCACAGCCTGGACAAACCCACCATCGCCGCCATCAACGGCACCGCCGTCGGCGCCGGGATGGACCTGAGCCTGTGCTGCGACCTGCGTATCGCCGCCGCCTCGGCGCGCTTCAAGGCCGGTTACACCAGCATGGCCTACAGCCCGGACGCCGGTGCCAGCTGGCACTTGCCACGGCTGATCGGTACCGAGCAGGCCAAGCGTTTGTTGTTCTTGGACGAGCTGTGGGGCGCCGAGCGCGCCCTGGCTGCCGGACTGGTGAGCGAGGTGTGCGCCGATGACCAGTTGCCGACCGTCACTGCCGAACTGGCCGCTCGCCTGGCCAAGGGGCCGACTTTCGCCTACGCCCAGACCAAGCGCCTGATCCGTGACGGAGCCCAGCGCACCTTGAGCGAGCAGCTGGAAGCCGAGCTTGCCGCAGGCCTGCTGTGCGGGCGCAGCCAGGACGGCGCCGAGGCGCTACGGGCTTCGGTCGAACGACGCGCGCCAGAATTCGTTGGTAAATAACCCCTTACACGACCTTCTTCAGGACGATTCCAGATGAATTTCCAACTGACCCAAGAACAAGAAATGTTGGTGGAAGCGGTACGCAGCTTCGTGACCAAAGAGCTGCTGCCCTATGAGGAAGAGGTGGACCGCGCCGATGCGGTGTCGCCGGAGCTGGCGGCGCAGATCCGCGGCAAAGCGATCGCGGCTGGGTTCTATGCCTTCAACATGCCCGAGGAAGTCGGCGGCGGTGGCCTGGATTATCTGTCCCAGGCGCTGATCGAGCGTGAGTTGTCCAAGGTTTCCTGGGCCTTGCACGTGTTCGTGGCGCGCCCCTCAAAGATCCTCATGGCCTGTAAGGACGAGCAGATCAACGACTACCTGCTGCCGTGCGTGCAAGGCGAGAAGATCGATTGCTTCGCCCTCACCGAGCCGGGCGCCGGCTCCGACGCCAATGCCATCAAGACCCGCGCTGTACGCGACGGTGACGATTTCGTCATCAATGGCAGCAAGCACTTCATCAGTCACGCCGGCCACGCCGACTTCGCCATCGTCTTCGCGGTCACCGACACCTACGAACACAACGGCCGCAAGCGCAATGCCGTGACGGCCTTCTTGGTCGACCGCGGTACGCCAGGCATGACCATCCGCCGTGGCCCCAAGTGCGTGAGCAACCGTGGCTACCACACCTACGAGCTGTTCTTCGACGACTGCCGCGTGCCGGCCAGCAAGGTGCTGGGCGAGGTGGACAAAGGCTGGGAGGTGGCCAACGCCTGGCTCACCGCAGGTCGGGTGATGGTGGCCGCCAACTGCGTGGGCCAGGCCCAGCGCGCCCTTGATCTTTCCCTGCAGTGGTCCGCCGACCGCAAGCAGTTCGGCCAGGCCATCGGCTGCTACCAGGGCGTGTCGTTCAAGCTCGCCGACATGGCCACCCAGATCCGCGCCGCGGAACTGCTGACCCTGCACACCGCCTGGAAGATGGACCAAGGCAGCATGACCGACGGCGAGGCCGGCATGGCCAAGCTGTTCGCCAGTGAGGTGCTGGGCAAGGTGGCTGACGAGGCGGTGCAGATCTTCGGTGGCATGGGCCTGATGGACGAGGGACCGGTCGAGCGCATCTGGCGTAACGCGCGGATCGAGCGGATCTGGGAGGGCACATCCGAAATCCAGCGACACATCATTTCCCGCGAACTGCTGCGTCCACTGCTGCGCTGATCGGCCTGGAGATTGCCCATGTCGCACTCGATTCGTGACAACCTCAAGCGCCTGCTGGCGCCCCGGCACCTTGCCTTCGTCGGCGGGCGCAGCATGGCGCGGGCGCTCAAGCGCTGCGCCGAAGGCGGCTTCGCCGGCCAGATGTGGCTGGTGAACCCACAGCATGAAAGCCTCGATGGCGTACCGTGCGTGCCCAGTGTGGCCGAGTTGCCCTGTGGGCCGGACGCGGTGTTCATCGCCACCAACCGTGACCTGACCTTGCAATGCGTCAAGGACCTGGCCGCGATCGGCGCCGGTGGCGCCATCTGCTACGCCTCAGGCTTTGCCGAGAGCGGCGAGCAAGGGCGCGTGCTGCAACAGCGCCTGCTCGAGGCGGCCGGCTCTATGGCCTTGCTCGGCCCTAACTGCTATGGCCTGCTCGATTACCTGCATGGCGCAGCCCTGTGGCCGGTTGCCCACGGCGGCAAACAGGTGGAGAAGGGCGTGGCGATCCTCACCCAGAGCGGCAACTTCGCCTACAACCTGTCCATGAGCGACCGCTCGCTGCCGGTGGCCTACATGGCCTCGGTGGGCAACCAGGCGCAGTTGGGCGTGGCCGAGCTGATGGACGTGCTACTCGACGACCCTCGCGTTACCGCCATCGGCCTGCACCTGGAAGGCCTGAAGAACGTGCCGGGCTTTGCCCGTGCCGCACACAAGGCGTTGGAGCGGGGCATCCCGATCATCGCTTTGAAGACCGGCGTGTCGCAGATCGGCGCCGAGCTCGCCCTGAGCCACACCAGCTCGCTGTCGGGCTCCGATGCCCTGTACGACAGCCTGTTCCAGCGCCTGGGCGTGATCCGCGTGAGCGGCCCGGTCAGTTTTGCCGAAACCCTCAAGGCGGCCGCCTGCGGCCACTTGCCCCAGGATGGCCGATTGATCGCCCTGGCGTGCTCCGGAGGCGATGCGGGCCTGATCGCCGACTACGCCGAGCGCAACCACCTGGCCTTGCCCAAGCTTGAGCAAATGCAGGTGGATGAGTTGGCCCAGGTGTTGCCGGCCTACGCCAACCTGGTCAACCCACTGGACTTCACCACGGCGATCTGGGGCGATGGCGCGGCGCTCGAGCGCATGCTCGACAGCGCCCTGCAAACCGATGCCGATGCGGCCATGCTGGTGCTGGATTACCCGGCGGAGTTCACCGGCGAGCGCAAGGAGTGCGACCTGCTGCTGGGGCTGTACTGCGATGCCTTGCAGCGCCACGGCAAAATCGGCTTCGTCACCTCGGCCTTCCCTGAGCTGCTGCCGGCCAGCGCCCGCGAATGCTTGCATGAGCGTGGTATCGCCGCACTGCAAGGGGTAGAGGACGGCCTGGCGGCCTGGGGGCGAATCGTTGCCTACCAGCGCAACCGCCAGCGCTTGCTGGAGCTGGGCGAGTCGGCCCTGGTGCCACTGTGCCCGCAGGCCCTGGGTGGCCAGGCGCAACTGCTCGATGAATGGCAATCCAAGCAGGCGCTGCGTGCCTTTGGCCTGCCGGTACCTGGCGGTGTGCTGAGCACGCCCGAGCAGGCGCTCAAGGATGCCGCACGCGTCGGCTACCCGCTGGTGCTCAAGGCGGTCAGCGCACAATTGCCGCACAAGACCGAAGCCGGCGCGGTGGCCCTGAACCTGCGCGATGCCGACGCCCTGCAAGCGGCGCTCGAGCAGATGCACGGGCGCATCGCGGCCTACGCCCCTGGCGTGCCGTTCGACCAGGTGTTGCTCGAGCCCATGGCCCAGGCGCCGTTGGCCGAGCTGATCGTCGGCATCAAGCGCGAGAACGACTTTGCCCTGGCCTTGGTGATCGGTGCCGGTGGGGTGCTGGTGGAATTGCTCAAGGACAGCGTCAACCTGCTGCTGCCGACCACCGACGGCGCCATCCGCAACGCCGTGCTGGGCCTGCGCAGCGCCGGCCTGTTGCAAGGTTTCCGTGGCCGCCCGGCCGCCGACCTCGACGCCTTGGTGGCGGCGGTCCGCGCGGTGGCCGACTACGCCTGTGAAAACGCCGGCCAGTTGCTGGAGCTCGACGTAAACCCATTGATGGTCGGTGCCCAAGGCACCACCGCGGTCGACGCGCTGATCCGCCTCGGCCAGGCGCAAGGAGAACAACATGCATGAACGTCCTTTGACCGGCGGCCAAGCCCTGGTACGGCTGTTGAGCAACTATGGGGTCGACACGGTGTTCGGTATCCCCGGGGTACACACCCTGGAGCTGTACCGGGGGCTGCCGGGCAGCGGCATCCGCCATGTGCTGACTCGCCATGAACAAGGCGCGGGCTTCATGGCCGACGGCTATGCGCGGGTCAGTGGCAAGCCGGGTGTGTGCTTCGTCATCACCGGCCCTGGTGTGACCAACGCTGCCACCGCCATCGGCCAGGCCTACGCCGATTCCATCCCGATGTTGGTGATTTCCAGCGTCAACCACACCGCAAGCCTGGGCAAAGGCTGGGGCTGTCTGCACGAGACCCAGGACCAGCGCGCCATGACCGCGCCGATCACCGCATTCTCCGCCGTGGCGCTGAGCACCGAGGACCTGCCGGAGCTGATCGCCCGTGCCTGGGCGGTGTTCGACAGCGAACGCCCGCGTCCGGTGCACATCTCGGTGCCGCTGGATGTGCTGGCCGCGCCGGTTACCCGCAACTGGAGCAATGACGTGGTGCGCCGCCCAGGGCGCGGCCTGCCGGATCGCGACAGTCTGCAGCAGGCTGCCGTCAAGCTGGCCAACGCCAAGCGGCCGATGATCATCGCGGGCGGTGGCGCTTTGCACGCGGCGGCTGAGCTCGCGCAACTGAGTACGCGCCTGGCCGCACCGGTGTTCACCAGTGTCGCCGGCAAGGGCCTGCTAGCCCCGCAGGCGCCGCTCAATGCCGGTGCCAGCCTGTGCGTCGAGCCGGGCTGGCAAATGATCGGCGAGGCCGATGTGGTACTGGCGGTAGGCACCGAGATGGCCGATACCGATTTCTGGCGTGAACGTCTGCC
The DNA here is from genome assembly GCF_040822035.1 of Pseudomonas guariconensis. NCBI lineage: Bacteria > Pseudomonadati > Pseudomonadota > Gammaproteobacteria > Pseudomonadales > Pseudomonadaceae > Pseudomonas > Pseudomonas guariconensis. The sequence goes on from NZ_CP162012.1 coordinate 2,585,962, forward strand.
ATTGGCCGGCGAACTGCTGCGGGTGGACATCGACCCACGCAAGTTCAACGACTTCTACCCCTGCGCGATTGCCCTGCACGGCGATGCCCGGCAGACCCTGGCCAGCCTGCTGGAGCATCTGCCGCAGGCCACCCGCGATGCCGGTGCCGCCATCGCGGCCGTCAACAACCTGCGCCAGGCGATCCGGGCAGGGCATGCGCCGCTGCAGGCGATTCACCAGGCGATTCTCGACCGCATCGCCGCCGCACTGCCGGAAAACGCCTTCATCAGCACCGACATGACCCAACTCGCCTACACCGGCAACTATGCCTTCACCAGCCGGGCACCGCGCAGCTGGCTGCACCCGACCGGCTACGGCACCCTGGGCTACGGCCTGCCGGCCGGCATCGGCGGTATGTTCGCCACCGAAGACCGCCCCGGCCTGGTGCTGGTGGGTGATGGCGGCTTCCTCTATACCGCCCAGGAACTGGCCACCGCCGTTGAAGAGATCGACCGTCCGCTGGTGGTGCTGCTGTGGAACAACGACGCCTTGGGGCAGATTCGTGACGACATGCTGGGCCTGGACATCGAACCGATTGGCGTATTGCCACGCAACCCGGACTTCATCGGCCTGGCCCGCGCCTTTGGGTGCGCCGTGCGCCAGCCGCGCAGTCTGGACGAGTTGCAATCGGATCTGGTCGACGGATTTGCCACGCCAGGCGTGACCTTCATCGAACTCAAGCACGCCTGTGCCCGTTGACCGCACCTTCAGGACAACAAATAGAGAACAAGCATGATGCCATTCCGTCGTACCCTTCTTGCCGCCTCCCTGGCCCTGCTGGCCGCCCAGGCCCCGCTGTACGCCGCACCGCCGTTGTCGATGGACAACGGCATCAACGCCCTGACCATCCAGAACAGTAACGCCTGGGTCGAGATCAGCAAGAGCGCCATCGAACACAACATCCGGACCCTGCAGGCAGAACTGAACGGTAAATCCAAGCTGTGCGCGGTGCTCAAGGCTGACGCCTATGGCCACGGTATTGGTCTGGTAATGCCCTCGATCATCGCCTTGGATGTGCCGTGCGTGGCGGTGGCGAGCAACGAGGAAGCCCGTGTGGTCCGTGCCAGCGGCTTCAAAGGGCAACTGGTGCGGGTGCGCCTGGCCAGCGTGAGCGAGGTGGAAGACGCCTTGCAGTACAACATGGACGAGTTGGTCGGCAGCGCCGAGTTCGCCCGCCAGGTGGCGGCGATCGCCCAGCGCCACGGCAAGACCCTGCGTATCCACCTGGCCCTGAACTCCAGCGGGATGAGCCGCAACGGCGTGGAAATGGCCAGTTGGTCGGGCCGTGGTGAAGCACTGGAGATCGCCGAGCAGCCGAACCTGGAACTGGTCGCGCTGATGACCCACTTCGCCGTCGAAGACAAGGACGACGTGCGCAAGGGCCTGGCCGCCTTCAAGGAGCAGAGCGACTGGCTGATCAAGCATGCCAAACTCGACCGCCGCAAGCTGACCCTGCACGCGGCCAACTCCTTCGCCACCCTGGAGGTGCCCGAAGCGCGCCTGGACATGGTACGCACCGGCGGCGCGCTGTTCGGCGACACCGTGCCCAGCCACACCGAGTACCGCCGCGCCATGCAGTTCAAGTCCCGCGTGGCGGCTGTGCACAGTTACCCGGCCGGCAACACCGTCGGCTATGACCGCACCTTCACCCTGAGCCGCGATTCGCGCCTGGCCAACATCACCGTCGGCTACTCCGATGGCTATCGCAGGGTGTTCACCAACAAAGGCAATGTGCTGATCAACGGTCACCGTGCGCCGGTGGTAGGCAAGGTGTCGATGAACACCCTGATGGTGGATGTCACCGATTTCCCTGACGTCAAGAATGGCAACGAGGTGGTGCTGTTCGGCAAGCAGGCGGGCGGTGAAATCACCCAGAGCGAAATGGAAGAAATCAATGACGCGCTGCTGGCCGACCTCTACACGGTCTGGGGTAGTGCCAACCCGAAGATCCTCGTCGACTGACGCCTTCATAGGAGACGCTCATGCGCTTTGCCAAGCTGACCCAACGCATCGCCGGCGACGGCGCCGCCGCCTGGGACATCCACTACCGCGCCCTTGCGATGCAGGCCGAGGGCAAGGACGTCCTGTTGCTGTCGGTGGGAGATCCGGATTTCGACACGCCGGCGCCCATCGTCGAGGCGGCCATCGATAGCCTGCGCGATGGCCACACCCATTATTCGGATGTACGCGGCAAGCTGGCCCTGCGCCAGGCCATTGCCCGTCGCCACCAGCAACGCAGCGGCCAGGCGGTGAGCGCCGACCAGGTCACGGTGCTGGCCGGTGCGCAGTGCGCGTTGTTCTGCGTGGCCCAGTGCGTGCTCGATCCGGGCGACGAGGTGATCGTCGCCGAACCCATGTACGTGACCTACGAGGCCGTGTTCGGCGCCTGTGGCGCGACGGTGGTGCCGGTGCCGGTCAAGCCTGAGAACGGGTTCCGCGTGTGCCCCGAGGATGTGGCGGCACGTATCACCCCGCGTACCCGTGCCTTGGCACTGAACAGCCCGCACAACCCTTCGGGCGCGAGCCTGCCGCGCGCCACCTGGGAGGCGCTGGCCGAGCTGTGCATCGCCCATGACCTGTGGCTGATCTCCGATGAGGTGTACAGCGAGCTTTTGTACGAGGGCGAGCATGTCAGCCCCGGCAGCCTGCCGGGCATGGCCGAACGCACGGCGACCCTCAACAGCCTGTCCAAGTCGCACGCGATGACCGGCTGGCGGGTGGGCTGGGTGGTGGGTTCGACCGCGCTGGCGGGCCATCTGGAAAATCTGGCCCTGTGCATGCTCTACGGCTCGCCCGACTTCATCCAGGACGCTGCGGTGGCGGCACTGGAGCAACAGCTGCCGGAGCTTGAGGCAATGCGCCTGGCGTACCGCCAGCGCCGTGACCTGGTCTGCGAGCGTCTGGCTGGTTGCCCGGGCATCAAGGCGCTCAAGCCTGATGGGGGCATGTTCGTGATGGTCGATATCCGCGAAACCGGCCTCAGTGCCCAGGCCTTCGCCGACCGCCTGCTGGATAGTCAGGGTGTATCGGTACTGGCGGGCGAGGCCTTCGGCCCGAGCGCTGCCGGGCATATCCGCCTTGGCCTGGTGGTCGGTGCACAGGCGCTGGAAGAGGCGTGCCGACGCATCGCCCGGTGCGCCGCCGAACTGATGAAGGAGCAGACTCATGCGTGAGTACGCGCGGCTTTACATCGACGGCGCCTGGCAGGTGCCGAGCGGGCAGGGGATGGCCGAGGTCATCGACCCGGCCAGCGAAGTTGCCATCGGCCGTGTGCCGCTGGGTGACGAGCAGGATGTGGAGCGGGCGGTGAATGCGGCGCGAAGGGCGTTCGCTGAGTGGTCGCATACGCCATCGAGCCGGCGTGCAGGCTATATCCGTGCCTTGGCCGAGCAATTGCGTGCGCGGGCCGGAGAAATGGCCGATGTGATCACCAGCGAACTGGGCATGCCGGTGCAGTGGTGCCAGATGGTGCAGGTCGACGGGCCAATCGAAGGGCTGGAGCAGTATGTCGAACTGGCTGGCTTGATGGATGAGGTGCGTGAAGTCGGTAACTCGCTGGTGTACCGCGAGGCGGTGGGCGTGTGTGCCTTCATCAACCCGTGGAACTACCCGCTGCACCAGATGATCGGCAAGCTGGCACCGGCCTTGGCTGCCGGTTGCACGGTGGTGGTCAAGCCGAGCCAGGAGACGCCGCTGCACGCCTTCTTGCTGGCTGAGATGATCGACGCCATTGGGCTGCCGGCCGGGGTGTTCAACCTGGTCAGCGGGCCGGGGTCGAAGGTGGGCGAGGCGCTGGCGCGGCATCCGCAGGTGGACATGGTGTCATTCACCGGCTCTACCGGCGCTGGGGTGCGGGTGTCCCAGGCGGCGGCGCCGACGGTCAAACGGGTGTGCCTCGAACTGGGCGGCAAGTCACCGCTGCTGATCACCGCCGACGCCGACCTGGAAGCGGCGGTGCGCCATGGTGTGCAGGACGTGATGATCAACTCCGGACAGACGTGCACGGCGTTGACCCGCATGCTGCTGCCGGTCGAGCGCTACGCCGAGGCCTTGGAGATCGCCTTGGCCGAGACGCGTGCGCTGGTCATGGGCGATCCGCGTGATCCGCAGAGTTTTCTGGGGCCGATGTGTTCGGCAGGGCAGCGGCGCACGGTGCTCGACTACATCCGCCTGGGGCAGGAAGAGGGCGCGCGGTTGCTGTGCGGTGGTGATTCGGCGCCTGGGCTGGAGCGTGGATTCTACGTTGCGCCGACGCTGTTCGCCGATGTCGACAACCGCATGCGCATCGCCCAGGAAGAGATCTTCGGGCCGGTACTGTGCCTGATCCCGTATGCCGATGAGCAGCAGGCTATTTCGATGGCCAACGACTCGCCGTTTGGCTTGTCCAGCGCAGTGTGGGCAGGCGATCGCGAGCGTGGGCTGGCCTTGGCCCGACAGATGCGTGCCGGGCAGTGCTTCGTCAACGGTGGCGGGTTCAACTACCGGGCACCGTTTGGCGGCTACAAACAGTCCGGAAACGGGCGCGAGTGGGGCGAGGAGGGGTTGGGTGAGTTCATCGAAGTGAAGGCGGTTCAGCTCTGAGACCGGAGGGCTGCTGTGCAGCCCATTCGCGGGTATACCCGTTCCCACAGCAACCTCGCTGCTTTAGGGCAACGGTGAACCTTTGGGAGCGGGTTTACCCGCGAAGAGGACGCGAAGGGGAAGGATCACCCCACCGCCACATCCTCCACGGGCCTGTCGAAAGCCACGAACAATTGATCGGCCGTGATCGCCCCCAGATCCAGGCGCATGTTCGCCTCGAGCATGGCGAACAGACGGGTGAACACCTCGTACACCTTGCAGTGATCCTCCATTCCGGAAAACGGGTTGTCGATCTTCTCGGCGATCAATGAGCTTTCCTGCACCGCGTCGTACACCTCGCGCAGGGTGATTTCGCTGGCCGGGCGGGCCAGGGTCAGGCCGCCATGAGCGCCACGCCAGGACTTGAGAATGTCGGCCTTGACCAGTTGCGAGGCCAGGCTGCGCACGCGTGCCGGATGGACCTTGACCCACTTGGCGATGGTCTCCGTACGCAGTTTCTGCGGTGCGTTGGCGGCCACGAACGAGAGGATGTACGAGGCGGTGATCAGGCGAGTCGACTGGCTCATCGGCAAAGGTCCCTGGGTAAAAACCGAAGTCTACACCCCTGTGAAAATCTCACTTGGCAGGGGCGTGGCATTGAGTCTAATGTATTTGTCACGATGACAATTACAAATATTTGGTCGTCGGGCGAACAAGACCTTTCCTGGCGGTTCAACAGAGGCGATGCCATGAGCGATAACAAGAACAAGATCACTCAAGCGATGCCCGATAGCGGCCTGCCGCGTCGGGATTTCCTCAAGTACAGCGCGGCGGCGGCCACCTTCGCCGGCGCCTTCTCGCTGGGCCTGCCGATGTCGGGCTGGGCCGAGGAGGGCACCCCTAAGGCCGGCGGCGTCCTGCGCATGGGCCTGGCGGGTGGCAGCACCACTGATTCCGGCGACCCAGGCTCGTGGAGCGATACGTTTACGTTTGTCGGGTTCTCGGCCGTATACAACACCCTGAGCGAAATCAGCGTCGACGGCACGGCGATTCCAGAGTTGGCCGAGCGCTGGGAGTCCAGCCCCGACGCCAAGGTCTGGACCTTCACCCTGCGCCAGGGCGTCACCTTCCACGATGGCAAGACCCTGGACGCCAACGATGTGGTCGCCTCGATCCAGCACCACCTGGGCGAAAAATCCACCTCGGCGGCCAAGACCGTGCTCGGCGATGTCGCCCAGGTCCGCGCCCAGGGCAACGACACCGTGGTGTTCGAGCTGCATTCGGGCAATGCCGACTTCGCCTATGTAGTCGCCGATTACCATCTGGTGATCATGCCGGCCAAGGACGGTGTGGCTGACTGGCGCTCCGGCAACGGCACCGGCGGCTACCGCCTCAAGCGCTTCGAGCCAGGCGTGCGCATGGACCTGGAGCGCAACCCGAACTACTGGAAGCCCGGTCGTGCGCATTTTGCCAGCGCCGAACTGCTGGCCATCGCCGATGGCGCTGCGCGGGTCAATGCCCTGGTCACCGGCCAGGTGGACGTGATCAACAAGGTCGATCTCAAGACCGTGGCGCTGCTCAAGCGCAACCCGCAGTTGGTGATCGAAGAGACCAAGGGCGCCCAGCACTACACCTTCCCCATGCTCTGCGACAGCACCCAGTTCAAGAACAACGACGTGCGTTTGGCGCTCAAGTACGCCATCGACCGCCAGGCCTTGTTGACTTCAGTGCTGCATGGCTACGGCCAGATCGGCAACGACCATCCGATCCAGCCGGGCAGCCGCTTCATCAACCCGGCGCTCGAACAGCGCGCCTACGACCCGGACAAAGCCCGTTTCCATCTGCGCCAGGCTGGGCTGGACGCGCTCAAGGTGCGTTTGCAGGCTTCGGACGCCGCCTATACCGGCGCGGTGGACGCTTCGGTGCTGTTCAAGGAGCAGGCGCGCAAGGCGGGTATCCACATCGATGTGGTGCGCGAACCGGCCGATGGCTTCTTCACCAACGTATGGATGAAGCAGCCGTTCACCACTTCGTTCTGGTACAGCAGCCTGACCGCCGACCGCATGTTCAGCATCGGCTATGCAAAAGGCGCAGCCTGGAACGAGACGCACTGGGACAACGCCCGCTTCAACCAGCTGCTCAATGCCGCCCGTGGCGAGATGAACGCGCCGCTGCGGCAGGAGATGTACAACGAAATGCAGGCCCTGTGCCGCGACGACGGCGGCGCCATCGTGCCGCTGTTCGCAAGCTCGGTGGCGGCGCGTTCGCGTCGGGTCACCCACGGCGGGGTCACCGCGCCCTATGGCGAACTCGATGGCCTGCGGCTGATCGAGCGCTGGTGGCAGGCCTGATCCCTTTCGTTACTGCACGAGGAGCCCATGGTGAATAGTCTTGGTTCATTACTCGCGCGACGCCTGGCCTTGGGCCTGCTGTCGCTGTTGGCCGTCTCGGTGATCATCTTCCTGGCCGTGGGCATGCTGCCTGGCGATGTCGCCCAGGCCATGCTGGGCCAGGCGGCCACCCCTGAAACCGTCGCGGCGCTGCGGGCACAACTGGGGCTGGACATGCCGGCCTGGAGCCGCTTCGGGCACTGGGCCTGGCAGCTGTTGCACGGTGATCTGGGTGTATCGCTGGCCAACCAGCGGCCGATCGCAGAGCTGATCGGCGCGCGACTGGGCAACACCTTCGGCCTGGCGCTGCTGGCGGCGCTGGTCTCGGTGCCGCTGGCCTTGCTATTGGGCATGCTGGCGGCGCTGTACCGCAACAGTTGGTTCGACCGGTTGCTCAACACCAGTGCGCTGACGGCGGTGTCGTTTCCGGAGTTCTTCGTCGCCTACATCCTGATCCTGGTGTTCGCGGTGAAGCTGGCCTGGCTGCCGAGCATTTCCAACCTGTCGCCTGATGCCTCCCTGGGCGAAGTGCTGGAGCGCTCGTTGCTGCCGGTGCTGACCCTGGCCCTGGTGGTGGTCGCGCAGATGATGCGCATGACCCGTGCGTCGCTGATCAACCTGCTGGCCAGCCCCTACATCGAGATGGCCCGGCTCAAGGGCATCTCGCCGGCGCGAATCATCTTCCGCCATGCCTTGCCCAACGCCTTGGCGCCAATCATCAACGTGGTGGCGTTGAACCTGGCGTATCTGGTGGTGGGGGTGGTGGTGGTCGAGGTGGTGTTCGTCTACCCAGGCCTGGGCCAACTGCTGGTGGATTCTGTCGCCAAGCGCGACATCCCGGTGGTGCAGGCCTGCAGCCTGATCTTCGCCGCCACCTACATTCTGCTCAACACCAGTGCCGATGTGCTGTCGATCGCCAGCAATCCGCGCCTGATGCATCCGAAGGGGTAGCCGATGAGCCTGTTCAAGCAATTGCAGCGTGCGCCGCTGAGCGCCAAGTTCGGTTTGCTGGTGATCGTCCTGTATGTGCTGGTGGCGTTGTTTGCTCCGGTACTGGCGCCATTCGGCGAGACCGAGGTGGTGGGCGAGGGCTTCGCGCCCTGGGGCGGGCAGTTCCTGCTGGGCACCGACAACCTGGGTCGCGACATGTTCAGCCGTCTGGTCTATGGCGCGCGCAATACCTTGGGGATCGCTTTTCTGACCACTGCCCTGGCCTTTGCCGTGGGCGGCTTTTGCGGCCTGGTGGCGGCGATCAAGGGCGGCTGGATCGACCAGGGCCTGTCGCGCCTGGTAGATGTGTTGATGGCCATCCCGCAGCTGATCTTCGCCTTGCTGATCCTGAGCGTAGTCGGCACCACGGCCACCTCGTTGGTGCTGGTGATCGCACTGCTCGATGCCACCCGGGTGTTCCGCCTGGCACGGGCGGTGGCAATGACAGTGGTGGTACAGGACTTCGTCGAGGCCGCGCGCCTGCGCGGGGAGGGACTGTGGTGGCTGGTCAGCCGCGAGGTGCTGCCCAATGCCGCAGCGCCGTTGATCGCCGAGTTCGGCCTGCGCTTCTGTTTTGTCTTTCTGTTCATCAGTGCCTTGTCGTTCCTGGGCCTGGGTATCCAGCCACCGACCGCCGACTGGGGCAGCATGGTGCGTGACAACGCCGTGCTGATCACCTTCGGTGACGTCAGCCCACTATTGCCGGCGCTGGCCGTGGCGCTGATCACCGTCAGCGTGAACTTCGTCGTGGACTGGGTGCTGCACACGGCCAGTGGCCTCAAGGAGTGCTGAACATGAGCCAACCATTGCTGGAAATTCGTAATCTGCGCATCGACGGCCACCACGACGATGCCTGGCACCCGCTGATCAAGGGCATCGACCTGACCCTGGCGCGAGGCGAGGTGCTGGGGCTGATCGGTGAGTCGGGGGCGGGCAAGTCGACCCTGGGCCTGGCGGCCATGGGCTATGTGCGCGACGGCTGTCGCATCAGCGGCGGCTCGGTGCGTTTCGATGGCCAGGAACTGGTGGGCGCCGCGCCCGAGACCCTGCGTCGTCTGCGCGGCTTGCGCATCGCCTATGTGGCGCAGAGCGCAGCGGCATCGTTCAACCCGGCCCATCGTTTGATCGACCAGCACATCGAGACGGCGGTGAAGAACGGCGGAATCGACCGGGCCAAAGCCGAGGCCGAAGCGGTGGAGCTTTACCGGGTGCTGCGCCTGCCGGACCCTGAGCGCATCGGTCAACGCTACCCGCACCAGGTCTCCGGTGGTCAACTGCAGCGGGTGATGACCGCCATGGCCATGGCCTGTCATCCGGACCTGATCGTCTTCGACGAGCCCACCACGGCCCTGGACGTCACCACCCAGATCGAAGTGCTGACGGCCATTCGCGATGCCGTGCGCACCTATGGGAGCGCCGCGCTGTACATCAGTCATGACCTGGCGCTGGTAGCCCAGATCGCCGATCGCATCATGGTGTTGCGTCACGGCAGCCTGGTGGAAGAGGCCCAGACCCGCGCCATGCTGCAAACCCCCACCCAGGACTACACCCGCTCGCTATGGGCGGTGCGCAGTTTCCACACCCAGCCCAAAGCGCGCCCACCCCAGGCCCAGCCCTTGCTTGAGGTGCGCAAGGCCAATGCCAGCTACGGCGCCCAGCCGGTGCTGCATGAGGTGTCGCTCACGCTGCATCGGGGCCAGACCCTGGCGGTGATCGGCGAGTCGGGCAGCGGCAAGAGCACCACCGCGCGGCTGATCACCGGCCTGTTGCCGGCCAGTAGTGGGCAAGTGCTGTACGACGGCCAGGCGCTGCCAGCGGACTATCGCCAGCGCAGCAAGGAGCAGTTGCGGCGGATCCAGATGATCTACCAGATCCCCGACACCGCCTTGAACCCCCGCCAGCGCATCGTCGACATCATCGGCCGTCCGCTGACCTTCTACCTGGGCCTCAAGGGCAAGGCCTTGCGCCAGCGCGTGGCTGAGCTGTTGGAGATGATCGAACTGGACCCGGCCAAGTACATGGACCGCCAGCCCCGCGAGCTATCCGGCGGGCAGAAGCAGCGCATCTGCATCGCCCGGGCCCTGGCGGCTGAGCCTGAGCTGATCATCTGCGACGAAGTCACCTCGGCCCTCGATCAACTGGTGGCCGAGGGCGTGCTCAAGCTGCTTGATCGCATCCAGCGGCAACTGGGCGTTTCCTACTTGTTCATCACCCACGACGTGGCCACGGTACGCGCCATTGCCGACGAAGTGATGGTGATGCAACGCGGCCGAGTGGTCGATCACGGCAGCCGCGAGGCCATCTTCTCGCCGCCGTATCGCGACTACACCGGGCTGCTGTTCTCCTCCGAACCGGAAATGGACCCTGACTGGCTCGACCGCCTGCTGGCCCGCCGCGCCGGAGACTCCAACCTGCAACCTGTGCAAGGACAACCTTCATGAATGTACTGATCGTCCACGCTCATCCCGAGCCGCAATCCTTCACCGCCGCCCTGCGTGACCAGGCGGTGGAAACCTTCAAGGCCCAGGGGCATCAGGTGCAGGTCAGCGACCTGTACGCGATGGACTGGAACCCGGTGGCCAGCGCCGAGGACTTCGGCAAACGCGAAAACCCCGACTACCTGGTCTATGCCTTGGAGCAGCGCCTGGGCGTCAAGAGCGGTTCGATCGCCCCGGACATCCAGGCCGAGCTGGACAAGTTGCTGTGGGCGGACCTGCTGGTGCTCAACTTCCCGATCTTCTGGTTCTCGGCGCCGGCCATGCTCAAGGGCTGGATCGACCGGGTGCTGGTGTCCGGCGTGTGCTACGGCGGCAAGCGTTTCTATGACCAAGGCGGGCTGGTGGGCAAGAAAGCGCTGGTCACCGTGACCCTCGGCGGGCGCGAGCACATGTTCGGCGAAGGGGCGATTCATGGGCCGCTGGAAGACATGCTCCGGCCGATCCTGCGCGGCACCTTGGCGTACGTGGGGCTGGAGGTGCTGCCGCCGTTCGTGGCCTGGCACGTGCCTTACATCAGCGATGAAGCACGCAAGGGCTTTTTGCGCGACTACCAGCAGCGCCTGGAGCACCTGTCGGACGACCTGCCGCTTGAGTTCCCCAAGCTTTCGCAATTCGACGAGGCGCTGTACCCGCTGGCCAAATGATTGCGACCGATTGTCGCTGAGCGGACGCCGGGGAGGGCGGCGCAGGCCGTCTGCCCCGGTTTGTTGCCCGGCGCGCAACAGATATTCTTTGCGTCAAGACTTTTCAGTGGCGGCCCTACGACTTAAGGTGGCAGCAAGCAAAACTGTCTGGAGCTCCAATGTCGAACTTCCCCACTGTCCGCCCTCGTCGCCTGCGGCAGAACGAATCCCTGCGTACGCTGTTCCAGGAGACCGAATTTCGCCTTGACGATTTGATCCTGCCGATCTTCGTCGAAGAGGGTATTGATGATTTCGTCCCGATCACCAGCATGCCGGGGGTCAACCGCATTCCTGAGAAGATGCTCGCCCGTGAAATCGAGCGTTATGCCCGTGCCGGTATTAAGTCGGTGATGACCTTCGGCGTTTCGCATCACCTGGATGCCACGGGCAGCGACACCTGGAACGAAAACGGCCTGGTGGCGCGCATGGCGCGCATCTGCAAGGACACGGTGCCGGAAATGGTGGTGATGTCCGACACCTGCTTCTGTGAATACACCAGCCACGGCCATTGCGGCGTGCTGCACGATCACGGCGTGGACAACGATGCCACCCTGGCCAACCTGGGCAAGCAGGCGGTGGTGGCCGCGGCGGCCGGTGCCGACTTCATCGCCCCGTCGGCGGCGATGGACGGCCAGGTCCAGGCGATCCGCAGCGCCCTGGACGGCGCAGGCTTCCATGACACCGCGATCATGGCCTACTCGACCAAGTTCGCTTCCTCGCTCTACGGCCCGTTCCGCGAGGCCGGCGGCACCGCACTCAAGGGTGACCGCAAGAGCTACCAGATGAACCCGATGAACCGCCGCGAGGCCGTACGCGAGTCGTTGCTCGACGAGCAGGAAGGGGCGGATGTGCTGATGGTCAAGCCGGCCGGTGCCTACCTGGATGTCATTGCCGACATCCGCGCCGCCTCGCGCTTGCCGTTGGCGGCGTATCAGGTCAGCGGCGAGTACGCGATGATCAAGTTCGGTGCTTTGGCCGGTGCCATCGACGAAGCCCGCGTGGTGCGTGAGAGCATCGGCTCGATCAAGCGTGCTGGTGCGGACCTGATCCTGACCTACTTCGCGATGGACCTGGCGCGCGACGGTATCTAAGCCCTCGGGGCCGCGCTGCGGCCCTTTCACAGGTTCGCGGCTCAAGCCGCTCTGCAGGAACGGCGTTGCCCTGCGGATTCGCATCAGGTCCCGTTCTTGATCTTGCTCCAGGTCCGTGTGCGCATCCGCTCGTATTTGAGCGGCAACGTCTCCAGGGTGAACAACGTGCCCATCACCTCAGCCGGTGGATAGACCGCCGGGTCTTTCAACAGCCGTGGATCGACCAGGGGCAGTGCGTCCTTGTTGCCGTTGGGGTAGCCCACATAGTCGGATGACTTGGCCACCACCTCCGGACGCATCATGTAGTTGATGAAGGCGTGCCCCTGTTCGGGGTGCGGGGCGTCCTTGAGCACCACCATGTTGTTGATCCACATGGGCGCGCCTTCGCGGGGGATGCTGTAGGTCACCTGCACGCCATTGTTGGCCCGCTCGGCCGCCTGCTTGGCGCTGTACACCGAGCCGCCCCAGCCTACCACCACGCAGATGTCGCCATTGGCCAGGTCCGTGGTGAACTTCGACGAATCGAAATAGCGCACATAGGGACGGATGCCCTGCAGCAGTTCCTCGGCCTTGCGGTAGTCGTCCGGGTTGCGGCTGTTGGCGGGCAGGCCAAGGTAGTGCAGGGCGATCGGCAGGATCTCTACCGGCGCATCGAGCATGGCCACGCCACAGGCGCTTAGCTTTTCGATGTTCTCCTTGCGCAGCACCAGGTCCCAGGAATCCACCGGCGCGTCCTTGCCCAGCAGTCGGGTCACCTTAGCCTTGTCGTAGCCGATACCGGTGGTGCCCCACATGTAAGGCACCGCGTAGCGATTGCCCGGGTCGTTGGTGGCGAGCTTGCGCATCAGCTGCTCGTCCAGGTGCGAGCGGTTGCCCAACTGGGCGAGGTCCAGCGGCGCGAGCACGCCGGCCTTGATGAAGTTGGGCAGCAGGTCGTCGGGCACCATCACCACGTCATACCCGCTATGGCCGGCCATCAGCTTACTTTCCATGACTTCGGCGTTGTCGAAGGCATCCAGCACCAAGGTCGTGCCGGTGGCCTGCTCGAAGGCCTTGGGCGTTTCCGGTGCCAGGAAGTCGGACCAGTTGTAGAAATGCACGGTGGGTGCACCGGCGGCGACGGCATCGAGGCTGAGGAGCCCGGCAAGGCCGAGCGTGGCCAGGCGACGGCCGAGGGCTGGGGGACGTACGAGCTGCATTTGTAATCCTTGTTATCGCGCTGCAAAAGGGGTAGGGCGAATGTAGGCGCGTACCGAATGCTTTCCTATCCCGTCGAAGGGTTAACCCCTGGGGTAGGGGAGACTGGCATTGTCCTCAGGCGAAGTCAGCACATTAGGATTCGTCTCATGGGGCGCCGGATGGCCTGGCCTTAACCTTGAGGCTTTGATCGACGCTTGCTCGAGCCGTGGACTGGCAAGAAGAGGAGCCAGAGCCATGGGAGATGGCAGGCAGTATGCGTCGGAACTAAGGATCGTCTGATGTCCATTGGCCAGCTCGAATCTTAGATTCGGCGGATGAGATTAAAAAGCTACCTGTTGCAGATCAGCCCTTTGCTTTCCAGTCCCGAAGCCGTCCGCCGACTGCTTCGGGTGTTCGCGATCGTGCTGTCGGTCGGCATCCTCAGCGGTGCCTACAACTTCCTGCTGTTCACCTTCAATAACGACATTTCCCAACGCCGCGGCTACATGAGCAGTGCCATCGCCGAGGCGCACACCTTCTTCACCACCCGCGAAGCATTGCTCGAAAGCCTGAGCCTGTCGGCCGTGCGCAAGGGCTGGCAGGCCGAGCCGCTGGTCTACCTGCCGTCCTTCGAGGAGGTTCACCTGCAACTAGGCGATGCGGCCGGCAAGCAGTGGAGCATCTGGTTGACCCGACGCATGTGCGACTACCTCAGGGCACAGCAGGTCAGTCTTTTGTATGTGGGTAATGGGGCGCATGACCACGGCGTGCGCCTGTTCAGCCCGTCCGGCGCAGAGCCGGCGTTGCCTCGCCGCATTCTCGAGCAATTGCAGGCGTTGCGCGACGACGATGGCTCACCGCTACAAGAACTGTGGCTGACCGATCAGGATCAACAGGCCACGCACCTGTATATCTTCAAGCGCCTGGACGAAGAGGATGCCGATTCCGGCTGGCTGGGCCTGGAGATGGACAGCCGGGCCGTGTCGGCAGCGCTGAGCGACCAGAGCGCCGGCGAATTCATGATGCTCAACGCCGATGAAATGCTGGTGTTCAGCAACATGCCGGGCGCGCGCTTGAGCCGATCGCTGCTGGAGCGCCGGGGCGACAACTTTTTCGGTTTCGTCGGCGACGGCCTGTTTCCGGATCATCTGGTCATCCGCAAGAACCTGATGTCCTCGGACTGGCAGCTGGTCTATTCGATCGATCTTGTCGACGTATTGCAGGGGCTGTGGAAGCAGTTGCTCGGCACTTTGCTGTTCTGTCTGCTCAATATTTTATTGATCGTGCTGTTGCTGCGCCGCTTCGAGCAGCGCCTGATCACCCCGACCATCCATCGGATCCAGGCGCTGATCGAAAGTGAGGCGTTCAGCCGTGACGTGATCCAGGCCGCGCCGGTGGCGCTGTGCGTACTGCGCCGCAGTGACGGTCAGATGGTGCTGGAAAATTCGTTGGCCCAGCAGTGGCTGGGCAAGGGATTGGACCGGGAGATCCTCTGCCCAGGCTGGATCCGCCAGGCATTCGACGCGCCCGAAGCTCCCCATGGCGAGACCTTCGAGACCTCAAGCGGTCGTCACCTGCACCTTAGCAGTGTGCCCACCCGCTACAAAGGAGAGGATGTGCTGCTGTGTGCTTTCAATGACGTCACCGCCAGCAAGCAGGTGGAGGCGGCGCTCAAAGCGGCGCGCCAATCGGCGGATGCGGCCAACGAAGCCAAGACACTGTTTCTGGCCACCATGAGCCATGAGATCCGGACACCGCTGTATGGCGTGCTGGGGACGCTGGAGCTGTTGTCGCGTACACATTTGGATGCCCAACAGCGCGACTACCTGCAAGCGCTCGAAGGCTCTTCGGCCACCTTGTTGCAGTTGATCTGCGATGTGCTGGATGTCTCGAAAATCGAAGCCGGCCAGTTGGCCCTGGAGGTCAGTGAGTTTTCCCCGCTGGAGCTGGTGCACGAGGTGATCCAGGGCTACAGCGCCGCGGCCCTGGGCAAGGGCCTGGAGCTCTATGCCTGCCTCGATCCGCAACTGCCGCTGCGGCTGTTGGGGGATCGTGCGCGCATCCGGCAAATCCTGAATAACCTGCTGAGCAACGCCGTCAAGTTCACCGACTATGGCCGCGTTGTGCTGCGTGTGCGCCTGTCGCACCGGGAGGGAGAGCGTTCCTGTCTGCTGTGGCAGGTCGCCGACACCGGGCGTGGCATCGCCGAGGAAGAACACCCATTGATCTTCGACCCGTTCTATCAGACCGCAGGCAACATCCAAGGGGTGGCGGGTACTGGCCTGGGCCTGCCGATCTGCCAGCGCCTGACGCAATTGATGAACGGCCAGATGCGTATGGTCAGCGAACTCGGCTTGGGCACCAGCTTCACCTTGCTGTTGCCGCTGGAGGAGTCCTTGCGCACCCACGAGGCGGCTTTGCCCTGCAACCTGTTGGCCGAGCGCATCCATGTGGTGTCGCCGCTGCGCGAGCTGGCCGAGAGCCTGGCAGGGTGGTTGCGGCGCTGGGGCGCGCGGGCCCAGGTCGGGCAGCCGGTATCGATGAGTGCAGGCGGGGTCCTGCTCGAGGCGCATCCCGGCAGGTTGGACACTCAGCTGGTGCCGCAATGGAATGGACGCCGGGTATTAGCCAGCGCCGATGGCTGCAGCGAACCGCGCCAGGACGGCGAAAGCTGGCACGTCAACCTCAGCCACCTGGTCGCATTACACCAGGCCATCTGCCAGGCCCAAGGGCTTTGGGTGGCAGGTGATCAGACGCGCAGCGCTGGCCCCCAGATCCGCCACCTTGGCCTGAGCATTCTGGTGGCCGAGGACAACATCATCAACCAGTTGATTCTGCGTGATCAGCTCGAAGAACTCGGCTGCACCGTAGTGCTCGCTGGCGACGGCGAGCAGGCCCTGCGCTGCTGGGATCAGGGGGCGTTCGATGTGGTGCTGAGCGACGTCAACATGCCCCGGGTCAACGGCTACGAACTGGCCAGAACCCTGCGCCGGCGAGGCTGCACCGTACCCATCGTCGGTGCCACGGCAAATGCCCTGCGCGGCGAGGAGGAGCTGTGCCTGGCCGCCGGCATGAATCACTGCCTGGTCAAGCCCTTCACGTTGCAGACGCTGTACCACTGCCTGGCCGCCTATCAAGGAAACGCCCATGAGAGCCTTTGAAATCCTCATCGTCGAGGACCACCCGTTCCAGTGCATGTACCTGCAGCACCTGTTCAATGAACTGGGCGAGCTGCGTGTGGACACCGCCCGGGACGGCACCGAGGCGCTGTTGCGCCTGCAGCAGCGCGACTATGACCTGATCCTTACGGACCTGTTGATGCCAGGCATGGACGGTGTGCAGTTCATCCAGCACCTGGCAGCACTGCCAGGCAGGACAGGCCTGGCGATCATGAGCGCGGCATCACGGCGGATGCTGATGGCCGCAAGCTTGGCGGCCAAACATCTTGGCGTGGACGTGGTGGGGTTGTTGTCCAAGCCTGTCACGCCCGAGGCGCTAAGGGCTGTCGTCGAGCAACTGCGCGAGCAGCGGCGAACACCCGCCCATGCCACACCGCAGGCAGTCGATTATGACCGCCAGACTTTGCTCGAAGCCCTGAACAACCGGGCGTTCCAGGCCTGGTTCCAACCCAAGAAGTCTTTGAGCACCGGCCGTATCGTCGCCGCCGAGGCTCTGGTGCGCTGGATACATCCCGAGCACGGTGTGCTGTTGCCAGGGGCATTTCTGCCAGCGCTCAGGGCCTTCGATCTGGAGGAGCGCCTGTTGTGGTCGATGCTCAAGCAGAGCCTGGACGCCCAGGCCCAATGGCGCGCCCGGGGTTATGACTTGCCCGTGTCGATCAACCTGCCGACCCACCTGCTCAACAGTCATGACCTGGCTGACCGTCTGCTGGAATTCGTATTGCACCATGGGGGCAACCCAGCCCGGATCTGCTTCGAGCTGATGGAATGCTCCGTTCCTGACGAGGTGAGCAACTACTACGCGGGCGCCTGCCGTCTGCGCATCAAGGGCTTCGGCCTTTCACAGGATGATTTCGGCAAGGGCTACAGCTCTTACATGAATCTGGTGTCTACGCCGTTCACCGAGCTCAAGATCGATCGCGCGTTGGTGCAGGGCTGCCACGAGAACGACAACCTGGCCTGCGCCCTGGCCAGCATTGTCGCCCTTGGCCGCCGGCTGGGCCTTAACGTGGTCGCCGAGGGTGTGGAGAAACCTGAGGAACTGGCTTTGCTGCGCCGGCTGGAGTGCAGCCATGTGCAGGGCTTCCTGATTTCCCATGCGGTGTCCCTGGACCAGTTCCTGCATTTGCTGAAGGTCGATGGACCGGCAATGAGCCATTAATCGGACCTGGCGCAACGCTCGCGCCTAGCTTAGGAGGTAGACTCCCACCCTTACGCGTATTGCTGGCCCACGGACCCTTTGATGAAACACTCCAACGCGCTTCTGGACAATCTCACCCGCAGCTCGTCGCGCCTGAGCAAAGGCATCATGGTGCTGCTCGGGGTGGCGGTGCTGCTGGTGAGCACCACCTATTGGTCGTTCCAGCGGCTGATCGAGGAGCACCACGACACGGTGCGTTTCCACTTCACCCGGCTGATGCAGAACATTCAGGAGCAGGAGCTGTTCCTGACCTCGCTGCGCCAGCGTAGCCTGCGCGGCGAGTTGATGCCCCGCGATGCAGCCCAGATGCCCGGGGTCGAGCCGCGTCAATGGGAAGGCGATGGCATGTACCGTGGTCAGGAGAATCCCTTCTCGATGCCGTTCAGTGTCAGGCTCGCCACTCATGCCGAGGACACTGACAAGGCCGCCCAGGTTGCCGTCCTCGCAGCGCACCTGAGCGCTTATTACAGCGCCTTCTGGGCCACTTCGCATTTCCAGTCACCCCAAGCCTTCCTGTTCAATCGACAGGGCGATTTCGACGT
This sequence comes from Pseudomonas guariconensis, assembly GCF_040822035.1. Taxonomy (NCBI): domain Bacteria; kingdom Pseudomonadati; phylum Pseudomonadota; class Gammaproteobacteria; order Pseudomonadales; family Pseudomonadaceae; genus Pseudomonas; species Pseudomonas guariconensis. The sequence goes on from NZ_CP162012.1 coordinate 2,604,315, forward strand.
GGCCGTGCCCGCGAGAGGTGAGCACAGTACAGGTACGGGCACACGGGAGCCAATCGGCCAGATGTTCGACATGGTTCGCGCCCAGGCACCACAGGGCGATGGCCCCGAGGTCAAGTGGCGCGCCTATGGCAGCCCCGGAAACGGGGTGGTTGCCGCGCGCGTGCTGGCCTATGCCAACCTCGATTTGCTGCCTGAACAGCTGCGCATCAAGGATTCCGGTCCGCACGCCACGGCTGCGGTAATGCTCGACCTGACCCATGCCAATGATTTTCAGCGCACCATGGACTGGTCGGTGTATGACCGTTTCACCTTGGTCACCCCGTCGGGGCAAGTGCTCTCGGGCATCCTGCGTCCCGAGATGACGTTGCATGAGGGGTTCAACCTCAAGTCCGACGGGCTGGTGTTCAAGCTGGTCAACCACGACGGGCCAGCCTGGACGGCGATCTACACCATCGGCTTCAAGAGCTTTTTCCGCTATGCGCTGGGTTCGTTGCTCAGTCTAGGCGCGGGGCTGGCCGGCCTGGGCGGCCTGGGTTGGGCGGCGAGCCGCTGGTATCGGCGCCAGGTGATCCTGCCGGCCAACCAGGCCCACGCCGCCATTGCCGAGAGCGAGGCCTTCAGCCGTGTGGTCATCGATACTGCCCCCACAGGGCTGTGTGTGGTGCGCCGGGCAGATCGCAAGGTACTGCTGGAAAACCAGCGCGCAAGGCAGTGGCAAGGGACCGCGGCGTTGGTGGCAGCTTTGGACCATTGGCAGGACAGCGGCGAGGGGGCCGAGCATGCGCTCGAGATCGAGGGACGGCATCTGCAGGTTGGTTTCGTCGCCACTCGCTACCAGGGCCAGGATGTACGGCTTTATGCCTTCAATGACGTGACGCGTCATGTCGAGGATGCCCGGGCGCTGGAAGACGCCCGGCGCACGGCGGCTGCGGCCAACGAGGCCAAGACACTGTTCCTGGCCACCATGAGTCATGAGATTCGCACACCGCTGTATGGGGTGCTGGGCACCTTGGAGCTGCTCGGCCTGACGCCGTTGGCGCCTCGCCAGCAAGCCTACCTACAGACCATCCAGCGCTCTTCGGCCACGCTGTTCCAGCTGATCAGCGACGTGCTGGATGTTTCGAAGATCGAGTCGGGGCAGATGGCCCTGGAGCCCGTGGAGTTCTGTCCACTGGAGATGATCGAAGACACCCTGCGCACCTATTCAGCCTTTGCCCAGCGTAAAGGGTTGCTGCTGTACGGCTGCACCGATGCCCGGCTGCCACAGCGGGTATTTGGCGACCCGATCCGGATTCGGCAGATCCTCAACAACCTGCTCAGCAACGCTATCAAGTTCACCGACAGTGGCCGCGTTGTGCTGCGTACCCGGGTGTTCGACTGCGCCGAGGGCCAGGTGCACCTGGAATGGCAGGTCGCCGATACCGGCATCGGGTTGTCCGACTCGCAGCAGGCCAGGCTGTTCGAGCTGTTCTATCAGGTGCATGGAGGCTCCAATGAGGGCGGCGCCGGCCTGGGCCTGCCGATCTGCGGATGGCTGAGCGAAATGATGGGCGGGCAGATGAAAGTGGTCAGCGAGCCGGGCCTGGGCAGCAGCTTCACGCTGCGGCTTGCCTTGCCGGTGGTGACGGACGCGTTGCCCTCGCTTACCGAAGGCGTGCCGTCGGCGATGCCGGTGTTCGTCCGCGCGCCGATTCCGGAGCTGGCGCAGCACCATTGCGACTGGCTCAATCGCCTGGGACTGCGTGCCCATCTGGCGCCCTCTACGTCCGCTGCAATTCCTGCGCGGGCGGTGCTGGTCGATGTGCTGCCCGATGAAACGGCGCCAGCTTGGCCTGGCCCGCGCATTCGTTGCCATGCTACCGACTCGGCGCAAGCCGGGCGCGGCGACTGGGACATGAGCCTGCACGATGTCCAGGCCATAGCCCGGGCGGTTTGTCGGATCAACCAGGGGCAGATGGAACCTGCTGTGCAGCGGCAGGCCGGCACCGATAACGAGCTAGGCTTGCACATCCTGGTGGCCGAGGATAACCCGATCAACCAGGCGATCCTCAAGGAGCAGCTCGAGGCGCTGGGTTGCAGTGTCGTGGTTGCACGCAATGGCGAACACGCCCTGCAGCTATGGCAGCCGGAAGTGTTCGACCTCGTGCTGACCGATGTGAACATGCCAGTCGTCAATGGCTATGAGCTGGCCACCGCACTGCGTGAACAGGACCCTGAGCTGCCGATCATCGGTGTCACCGCCAACGCGATGCGCGAGGAGGGCGCACGTTGCCTGGAGGTGGGCATGAATGCCTGGATCGTCAAGCCGCTGAGCTTGCAGACGTTGCGCAGCCAACTGCTCAAACTGTGCCGGCCACACTGGCAGGGCGACAAGCAGGAACCCGTGGTGCCGCAAGCCCACACCACGGATGAGCAGCACGAGGATGTGCTGGCGAAGCTATCGCCGGCCATGCGCGCCCTGTTCATCGAGACCATGACCCAGGACATCCAGGCACTGGAGACCGCCTTGGAGCAGGGCGACCTGCAGGCGCTCGGTAGACAACTGCACAGCATCGCCGGCGCGCTGGGCGCGGTACAGGCGACCAGCCTGGCGCAACATTGCATCGCGCTTGAGGTGTTGCTCGCCGACCAGGCGTACGATGAGGCCGCACACCTACAGGTCCGAAAGGTCATTCAACGCTTGGCGGCAATGATCGACGCGCTCAAGTAACATTAACCAGACTGTTCATCCACTCGCCTGAGGCTTTATGGAAAAACTCAAGGTCATCATTGCCGACGATCATCCCATCGTGTTGTTTGGCGTTCGCGAACTGGTCGAACGGGACCCGCATTTTTGCGTGGTCGGGGAGGCGGTAAGTTCCAGCGCATTGATCGCTTTACTGCAGGAACAACCAGTCGATCTGGTGATTACCGACTACAACATGCCGGATGACTCGCCCTATGGCGACGGCTTGAAGTTGATCGACTATCTCAAACGGCACTACCCCGCAGTTCAAGTGTTGATATTGACGATGATATCCAGCTCGATGATTCTTGAGCGCCTGCACGAGTTGGGTGTGGTGGGCGTCATTCAGAAGAATCATCTGCACACCGAGATCGAGCGCGCGCTCAAGGCGATTCGCGGCAAACGCCCGTACTTGAGCCCTCAGGCGCCCAGAGCCTCAGTGGTTGATTCGGGGTTGGACACTGACCAGCGCCTGGAAACGCTGTCGCTCAAAGAACGTGAAGTGTTGCGCTTGTTCGTGGCCGGCAAGACCGTGGGTGATATTGCCCTTAGCCTCAGCCGCAGCCCCAAGACAATCAGTGCGCAAAAAGTCTCGGCCATGCGCAAACTTGAAGTCGATAATGACCAGGCACTATTGGCTTATTGCCTGGAGCGGCGTCTGTTTAATTGACGCTCGGCGGAGCTTATCAGGATCGTCTTATGGGGATAGGTGTCCGGGTTTATTAATGTGTTCTGGCAGTTCACTGCAGCACATTTCAACTAGGACATCATCATGAAAAACTATTCACTCGCCGCTTTGGCACTGTCGACACTCGTTACTTCCATGGGCACTTTGGCCGCAGGAGAACCACCGGTTCCTGTACAAGGTGGCAGCGGCAAGATCAGCTTCAGCGGCGTCATCAACAATGACGCGTGCTCGGTCGACGGCGCCAATGCCGATCGCGTGATCTCTGTGGATATGGGCAACGTTTCGATCAAAGACATGGGTAGCGCCGAAGCTCCAGCCTCGGGTCGTGTCACCAGCAAGGACTTCAACCTCAACGTCAACTGCAACCTGGGCACCAAGGTTTCCATGGTCTTCGACCCGACCATCCTCGGCGGCTCCGGTATCGTCACCGGCAAGGGCGTGCTGGCACTGACTCCAGGCAGTGGCGCAGCCAAGAACGTCGGTATCGCACTGCTCGACAGCACTGGGGCGAAGATCGACCTCAGCAGCAAGACCACTGCCACTATCCAGAGCGGCATGCATGGTGTCGGCGCAGCGGGCGGCGATGCCACCTTGAGTTTCTCGGCCGCCTACGTGACCACCGGCGCCGAGGGCACTGCCACCGCCGGTCGCGGTGATGCCACCCTGCCATTCATCCTGCAGTACGAATAAGTCGTCACCCAGGGTTCTGTACGCGCGAGGCCTCAGGGCCTCGCCGTCCGCTTAGATAAACGGGGTGATTGCACATGTTGACTCCCAGACTCATTGCCTGCCTGGGCCTGCTGGGCATGCTCCTAGCGCCTCCGGCGATGGCCGGCATTTCGTTGAGCGCCACACGTGTGGTGTTCGACGGCGCCCACAAGGAAGCCAACGTGACCGTGCGCAATGGCGGCCAGGACGTCTTGATCCAGTCGTGGATCGACAGTGACGACGACCAGCACCATACGGTCCCGTTCGCGGTGACACCGCCCTTGGCCAGGGTCATGGCCAAGCAGCAGCAATTGCTGCGAATCCTCTATGAAGGGACAGGCTTACCTCAGGATCGCGAGTCGGTCGTGTGGCTCAATGTCCAGGAAATCCCTCAGGCCAGCGAAAAGGCCAACACACTGCAACTGGCCGTGCGCCAGCGCATCAAGGTGTTCTTCCGACCGGCCGGGCTGCCTGGCGATGCGTTGCAGGCGCCGACGGAGCTGGGCTGGCGCTTGACCCGCGAGGGCGCCTCCACAGTCCTGTCGGTGACTAATCCGAGCCTGTACCACGTGTCGATGGCCGACCTCACGGTTACGGCCAATGGTCAGCGAACGCTGGCGGCCGATTCGGCGATGATCGCGCCCGGACAGACCCGGACCTTTGCCTTGGCCAAGGTTTTGGCCGATGCACCGGCGAACCTGTCCTTTCGCAGCATCAACGATTATGGGGCGCAGAGCGAGTACCACGCGGCGCTGATGCCGAGCACTGTGGTCAAGGCCAAGGCTGTCGAGCCCGCCGCTTCTTCTTAATACCCTCAAATATCTTGGGCGCATGCCGGCGCACGCGCGGCATCGCCGTGCCCGGTATTTGCCACGGATGAAAGGTTTCCACGCATGTTTCTGCCGTTCGACAACCGGGGATGCTTCCGTGCACCCGCGCCGCTCAAGCTCGCCGCCTTGTCTCTGGCCATTCACAGCGCCTGTGTACACGCCGATGCAGCTTCCCAGCAGGTTGCCGACCCGCAGTTGCTGGCCTTCAATACCTCTTTCCTGCAGGGCGCGGCCTCATCGGTCGATCTACAACTTCTGTTGGCCGGCACTCGTGTGCTGCCCGGTAGCTACCGTGTCGACCTGTACAGCAACCAAGTATTGGTCGGGCGACGGGACGTCGACTTTCAACGCAACCCCACCAGTGGCCGCGTCGAACCGTGCCTGACCGTCGAGCTACTCAAGCAGTTGGGGATCGACCTGGACAAGCTCCAGGCCCAGGGCAAGCTTGATCTTGAAAATGTTCAGGCCTGCCAGGACCTCTCAGCGCTCATCGACCAGGCCGCCGTGAGTTTCGATGCCAGTCGCTTGCGCCTGGAAATCAGCGTGCCGCAGGTGGCCATGCAGCGCGGTCTACGCGGCTACGTCGATCCGCAGCTGTGGGATAACGGGGTGCCGGCGGCCTTCGTCAACTACCAGATGAGTACCAGCCGCAACGCTGGCAGCACCGACACCCGCTACAACACCAACCTGGGCCTGCGCAATGGCATCAACCTGGGCGGATGGCGGTTGCGCAACGAGTCCAACTTCAGCAGCGGCACTGGCCGCCCGGACACCTTCAAAAGCAACCGCAGCTACTTGCAGCATGATGTCACGGCCCTGAAAGGACAGTTCAGCGCAGGGGACATCTTCTCCGATGCGCAGCTGTTCGACAGCGTGCGCTACCGGGGCCTGAAGCTTGAATCCGACGACGGCATGCGCGCAGACAGCGAGCGTGGCTATGCGCCGATTATTCGTGGTGTGGCGCAGACCAACGCAACGGTGGAGATCCGCCAGGACAATTACCTGCTCTACACCACCAACGTGCCTCCTGGCCCGTTTGAAATCAGCGACATCTATCCCAGCGGCTCAAACGGCGACCTGCAGATCACCGTCATCGAGGCCGATGGCAGCCGGCGGGTGACCCAGCAGGCGTTCTCTAGCTTGCCGATCATGGTCCGTGAAGGGCAGGTGCGCTACAGCGTCTCGGCCGGTCGCTACAACAGCAACAGCGAAGGGCTGGCCACACCGCAGATGCTCAGCGCCAACCTGGCCTATGGCATCGACAGCAACCTGACCGGCATCGTCGGCGTCCAGGCCACCGATCAGTACAAGGCGCTGGCCTTAGGCGTAGGACGAAATACCTCGCTGGGCGCAGTGTCGCTGGACATCACCCATTCCAGCAGCCAGGCCCAGGGCGAGCGCAAGACGGGCAACAGCCTGCGTGCCCTGTATGCCAAGACCTTCACCGGCACGGCCACCAGTTTCACCCTGGCGGCTTACCGCTATTCCACCGAAGGCTACCGAACGCTGAGCAACCATATCGAGGACCTCAGTAGCGGCCCGCTGCTGCGCTCGGGGCACTCCAAGACCCGCACCGACTTGACCATCAACCAGAGCCTGGGCGCGGATCGACAACTGGGCAGCCTCTACCTGAACGCCAGCGACCAGCGCTACTGGAACCGCGGCGGATCGCGCAGCTTCTCGGCCGGCTATGGCAACAACTGGGGCGATGCCAGCTACAACCTCACCTGGAGCCAGACACAGGACCTGAGCAGCGGCGCTGGCGGCACCGACACCCAGGTCAGCCTGTCGGTGTCGTTCCCGCTCGGTACTCGCCCACGTGCACCGCGGGCGTTCGTCACCACCAGTTCGCAGAAAAGCGGCAACAACACCCAGGCCGGTATCAATGGCTACTTCAACGAAAGCGCCGACACGTTCTATTCGCTGCAGGCCGGCAGCAGCGATGGGGGCGGGCGTTCGGCCTCGGCCAACGTCAGCACGCGGACATCGGTGGCCGATGTCAGCGTCGGCTACAGCCAGGGCAGGGGGTACGACTCGCAGAGCCTGAACGTCTCAGGTTCAGTGGTGGCCCATCAAGGTGGCATCAACCTCGGCCAGACCGTGGGCGAAACCTTCGCGTTGGTGGAGGTTTCGGGTGTGCGTGGTGCCAAGATCAGCAGCTACAGCGGCGTCGAGACCGGGCGCAATGGCTATGCGGTGATCCCGAGCGCACAGCCCTATCGAGTCAACTGGATCAGCTTGGATACCCGAGAGTTGGGCGCCGATATCGAGATCGACAATGCCACCCAGCAAATGGTACCCCGGCGCGGCGCCGTGGTGCTGGCGCGTTACGCCGGCAAGACCGGGCGCCGCGTGCAGTTCGAGCTGTCCGACAGCCAAGGTGGCAAGATCCCGTTCGGTGCCGCGCTGGAAGATGCCGAGGGCAAGCAACTGGCGATCTCCGACCCGAGCGGCAAGGCGTTGGCCTTGGTCGAGCAAGAGCAGGGCAAGCTGACGATTCGCTGGGGCGACCAGCAATGTCAGGCATCCTATGCGTTGCCCGCGCGCGATAAGGCGCTGAACTATGAGCGCGTGCCATTGCGCTGTGGGCAGTAGGCGAGGGGCAGGTGAGAGGCGGCGCTCCACGCGTCGCCCATTTGAGCTATAGCTTAAGGCCTCTGAACGCCTCTGGAGGTCATCGAAATGAGCGAGTCATCACGCCCACCCTTGCCGCCTTTCACTCTGGAAACCGCCATCGATAAAGTCCGACGCGCCGAGGACGGTTGGAATACGCGCGATCCTGCGAAAGTGGTGCTGGCCTATACGGAGGACACCTACTGGCGCAACCGCAGCGAGTTCATCGAAGGGCGCGACCAGGCTCAGGCGTTTCTGGAGCGCAAATGGCGCAGGGAGTTGGATTACCGCCTGATCAAGGAACTCTGGACATTCGCCGATAACCGGATCGCCGTGCGTTTCGCCTACGAATGGCACGATGATTCAGGCAATTGGTTCCGCTCCTATGGCAACGAAAACTGGGAGTTCGGCCCGAACGGCCTGATGCAGCGGCGCTATGCAAGTATCAATGACCTGCCCATCACCGAGCAGGAGCGCAAGTACCACTGGCCGTTGGGGAGACGCCCGGACGACCATCCAGGCTTGAGTGAACTGGGCCTCTAGCGCTTGGCTGTTCATGGCGGGGCAGCCCGGCATCAAGGGTTGGATTCGTTAAAGGGATTGCCCTTGGCCTGCAAATACATCTTGCCCATCGCCGTGGATGCGAAATCGGTGATGTGGCCGATGTCCCGATAGATCGGCAGGCCGTCGATCGACAGCTTGCACTGGCCATCGACGCACTGCACGTCCTTGGGGTCGATGACCAGCAAGTCCGGGTGTGCCTGCTTGGCGTCCCGGAACAGCTGCGCAAGCCAGGGGTTTTCTTCCGGTTGCGCGACGCTCGTCGCGCAATGATGCTCCTCGATCGTGCCCCTGAGCTTGATGCTGCGGTACAGGCAGTCATTGGCGCCTTCGGGCATGACGATGTTGCTCTTGATCAGCACGGGCCTGGCGCCGGAGCGCTCGATGATGTCGAGGCTCTTGAGCAGGGCGGCCTTCATGCGTTCGCGCGACAGGGCCTGGGAGCGTTGGTCATCGATCGACAGCACCACGGCGCTGCTGTTGGCGTAGGTTTCCCAAGTCAGGCCGATGATCACGTAGTCATAGTGGCTGCGAGCGATCAGCTTGTGGTACTCGGCGGCGGCGTCATGGCACTTCTTGTAGAGGGTGTTCTTGTACTTCCACCAGTCGTAGAGATAGACATCCGGCAGAGCCAGGCACCCTGGGCTGCCCTGGGCCATGACGGAAAGGTTGGCGTCCTTGGCCAAAATGTCAATGAAGCCCCAGAAGTGGTTGGAGTAGGAATCGCCCATCAGCAATGCGGTGGTGCTGGCGTTGGCTTGCCCCAGCACACAACTGCTGTCGGAGCCGTCGCTGGCACCGCCCAGGCACGGCCCACGCTGGGGTATTTCGCTTGCCTTCAGACGCGGCAGGATGTGCGTCGGGCCATTGCCGAAGCGCTCCATCCAGCCGCCGGCGGACTTGCCTGCCGAGTGCAGCGCCGAAAACGCGATGGCAGGTACGACCAGCAGCATGAACAGCGATTTGCCAAAACCCAGCCGGGTACGGCGCAGGGGCTTTTCGATGAGGTAGTACGAGGCGATGCCCAGGGCAAACGAGGCGATGAAGTAGCCGGCAAGGATGGCTGGCGTCTTTTCAACGCCCAGGTACTCCACGATGGCGATGACAGGCCAATGCCACAGGTACAGCGAATAGGAAATCGTCCCGATGAATACCAGCGGTGACCATGACAGCAGCCTGGACGTGATGCCCACCCGGCCAACCTGGCCCGAGATCAGTACCGCCGTTGCCAGGCAGATTGCGATGGCAGGGTAGCCTGGATAGGCAGTGGTCGGTATGGATTGCGTTGCGCCATACAGGAGCACGCCAAGGGCGCCCAGGCCCAGTGCGCAGGCACTGATACGGCCGAGTCGTTGGCGGTCGTTGCCGAACACGGCTGCGCACGAGCCGATCAGCAGCTCGAAGCTGCGCGCCAAGAACGCGTAGTAGCTTTTATCCGGGGAGGTTTTTGCGATGAACAGCGCGACAGCCATGAAGACGACGGTCAGCATCACGACAGCGGCTTTTAATCGATGGGGCGCCAGGTAGCGCGTCAGCGCCATCAACCCGAGCGGCAAGAAGATGTACCACTGCCATTCGATGGCCAGCGACCAGGTGTGCAGCAAGGGCAGGGTCGCCGCCTCGGCGGTCGCATAGCCGTCGGTGGCTTTGGAGAAGTACTGGTTTGACAGCAGCAGGCTGGTGTACTTCTCGCTTTTGAGAAAATCGATGAAGTCCTTGGGCAGATACAGCACGCTGGCCGCGCCGAGCGTGACGATCAACAGCGCCAGTATCGCTGGCTGCAAGCGCCATAGGCGCTTGACATAAAACTGTCCAAGGTTGAAATCACCCCGGCTTAGCGCGCCCAGGATGATCGAGGTGGTGAGGTAGCCGGAGATCACGAAGAAAATATCGACGCCAATGAACCCGGAAGGGAACAGCGCCAGCCCACCATGGAAAATCAGCACCAGCAGGACAGCAACGGCGCGCAGCCCGTCGATATCGGCGCGGTACGAGGCCGGTTGCACACCGGTAGGAGCCCCGTGTGCCTTGCTGCGGTCGGCGGCAGCCTGGGCGCCGGTGGTTGCAGGAGCTTTGAATACCAGGTTCTGATCGGTTGACACGGCACAACATCCTATCGCGTTGAGACTTCTTTGACGCGGCAGGGCTCGCGAGCAAAAGCGGCGAGTTTATCAAAGGCTCTAAGGATCGCTCCTGGCAGGCTATCCGATTGGCTGGATAAATATTACCGAATGTTTCCATGTGAGGGGCTGTCGGCCAAGCGGCTGGTCCATGCCATCGGCGATGGCCAGGGCTTGGCCGACACGATCAGGCCCTGACCTCGGTGCGCGCACTGCGACGCAGATGCGTGGCCAACTTGGCCGTGAGCTTGAAGACGATGGCACTGAAAATCAGCGCGAATGCCAGCGGATACCAGGACCCCATGGGAATGCGTTTGTAGAACGACAGCACGAAAACCCCCGCGATCACCCACGTACCGGTGCTGTGCAGCGCCTTCCAGGTGCGCGCGCCGAGCAGCCGGACGGCCGCAGGAAACGAGGTGAGGGTCAGCAAAATGATGAAGAAGTAGCCGACCGAGCCGGGGATGTTGGTCACGGCCGTGCGACCCTGCCAGAAGGTGTCGGGGAACGAGTTGGCGTACACGATGATCAGCACCGCATGCACCGCGTGGGAAAAGGCGAAAGCCAATCCGAGAAACCGTCGCTCGCGCAGTAGCCCGCGCGTGAAGGCACTGGGCACCAGGGTCGCTAGCGAGGAGGCCAGGAACGTCGCCAGAAACAACAGGAACGATGTGCGCGCAGTCACCCGGATCGCACTGCGCAACGCCTCCACCAGAGGCGATTGAGCCATCAGCGCCAATGCCGTGATGATCAGAACCGAAACAGACAGCACACTGAACAGACGCCAGCCATGCAGGCTGGCAGGTTGAGCATGAAGGTGCATGGCAAACTCCGTCGTTGGGGCGGCGTGCAGGGTGCCACCGCGGTCCGGAGCCATGGTGTCCGAGGTGTTTATCTCAGATGTGTCTGGGATCGGTCTTTATGTATCGCTTTGTAGAGAGGCAGAGCCAGGCAGGCGGCGTCAGAGCAGCAGATAGTCGCTGTATTGACCGATCCCGCTGTGCGCACCTTCGACCAGGTGCACGTAACGGCCATCCACACAGTCGATCGGCAGGCAGTCATCCACCTCGAGTACTGCGTCGGTGTGAGGCTTGAGCCAGTGGGCGTGCAAGCGCTGCTTGCCCAGTTGCCTTGCCTGTTGCTTGTTCCGAGCGACGACCAAAAGGTAGCGGTGTGCTTCACCGAAGACCGCTGGCTCATAGCCGCCGAGGTTAATGAAAAACAGCCTTGGATCGTCTGGCCCAGGCGCCAAGTGGCTGAACTCGACGCGGTAGGCATCGATGCCATCGACTTCCAGCCAGCCGTCGATATGCAGGCCCTCACGGCTACCGAACCAGCCTTGGCGCAATTGCGGGTAGGTCTGCTCCAGGGTCTGCGCCTGGGCGAACACCACATCGTGCACCTCGATGCTGGCGCGTGGGTGGCGACCTCCGAGCATGACTATGTACAACATGAAGGCTTCCTTCTCGGTGCGCTAAGGGCCGCATTCTGAAGGTCAAGGACACCTGTTGCAAAGGGACAGAGCGGACATATGGATCTACCGCGAGATTTTTAAAATCTATACACAGTTTGATTTAAGTTGTACAAGTGGCTAGCCTTTGTATAGATTCTGGTGCATACAGGCTCGTCATGGCATACCTGGTTCGGATGGTCTGTCTCTGTTTGCTGTTCGGCACGATGTCGTCGGTCTCTGCGGACTGGCGGGCTGCGCTGCCGGCCGCGCAGCGGCTCGGCGAGGGGGAGTTCACCTGGTTCGGTCTGCGCCTGTACAGCGCTCGGTTGTGGGCCGCCGGACCGGTTCAGGACTGGAGCCAGCCCTTCGCCCTTGAATTGACCTACCACCGCTCTCTATCCCGGGACACGCTGGTGCAGGCCAGCCTTCAGGAAATGCGGCGCCTGGGAGGCGGCAGTGTGACGGACCGGCAGATCAGCGCCTGGTCCGACACCATGGCAGCGGCCTTCGTGGATGTACGTCCGGGCATGCGCATCACGGGGGTGTACTTGCCACAGGAGGGCTGCCGCTTCTATGTCGACGGACGGCTCGCTCGTGAGGTCGCCGATCCGGCGTTCGCCCGGGCGTTCTTCGCTATCTGGCTGGATCCGCGAGCCCGGGATCCTCAATTGCGCCAGCGCCTGCTCGGCCTGGCCGATGACGACCGAGGAAACTGAACATGTACAAAGCGCTATTGCTGACCGCCTGCCTGCTGCTGGGCAGTTGTGGCAACGTCGGGGTCGAGCGGTATGCCGCTGAGCAGCCCCGCCTTGACCTGGCGGCCTTCTTCTCGCGGCCGGTACAGGCTTGGGGAATGTTCCAAAAGCGCTCCGGAGAAGTGGTCAAGCGCTTTGTAGTGCGTATCGACAGCCGTCGGGAAGGCGAGCGCTTGATCCTAGACGAGCACTTTCTCTACAGCGACGGCACACGTCAGCAACGAACCTGGACATTGGTGCCGGACGGCCCTGGTCGTTGGCGCGGAACAGCCGGGGATGTAATTGGGCAAGCCCGTGGAGAAGTAGCGGGCAACGCCCTTAGATGGCGTTACCAGCTCGATCTGCCGGTCGATGGAAGGCACTGGAAGGTTGACCTGGACGACTGGATGTACCTGATAGATGACGACACCCTCATCAACCGCTCGAGCATGAGCAAACTGGGCGTGGAGATCGGCCAGATCACGCTGTTCTTCCGCCGTCTGCCGGAGGGCACACCATGAACCTGAACACACTCTCCCAGCGGGTATCGGCCGGCGAGGTCGAGTCACTTGAGCTGCTGTCGCTCGAAGGCGGGTTCTATGTCTTGCGCGCGATGACCGGGACCAGCCCGGTCACCCTGAGCGATGAGCGCGGGCAGGCCATTCGATTGCGTTCTACCACTGAGCTGCGCGAGCTTCTGGCCAACCTGCCGCCGGTGCCGTGCATGCTGGTGCAGCAGGTGGTACATGATGAAATGTGCGGACAAAGGGACGGCCCCGTCGCGCCGTTGCGGATGCCGCTGACCTTGGCCAGCCAGTGGTAGCCAGGAAGGTGCGCCTGGGGCTGGTTCTGGGTGATCAGCTGTCATTCGACCTGGCCAGCCTCGCCGCGCTGGACCCTGCCCACGATGCGATCCTGATGGCGGAAGTGGCGCAGGAGGCTCGCTACGTGCCGCATCACCCGCAAAAAATCGTGCTCATCTTCAGTGCCATGCGCCATTTTGCGCTCGCTTTGCGAGCGCGCGGCTGGCAAGTGCATTACGTGGCCTTCGACGCGGCTGACAACAGCGGGACCATCGTCGGTGAGCTGCAACGTTGGCGACAATCACTGGGCGCTACGCAAATACATGTGACCGAGTGCGGAGAATGGCGCCTGGAACAGGCGCTACGGGATGCTCAGCTGCCGCTGGTGTGGCACCGCGATACCCGCTTTCTCTGCTCGCGCGAAGCGTTCGCGCGCTGGGCCCAAGGGCGCTCTGGACTGCGCATGGAGCATTTCTACCGGGGAATGCGCAAACGCTGCGGCTTGCTCTTGGAGCCAGACGGCAGCCCCGCTGGAGGCGCTTGGAATTTCGATGGTGACAATCGCAAGCCATTGCCACGAGGATTGCGCGGGCCGTTTCCAGCCCACTTCGAGCAGGACGCCATCACTTCGGCGGTCGTGGCCTTGGTTCGCCAACACTTCAGCGACCATTACGGCGCCGTGGACGGCTTCGACTACCCCGTGACCCATGACCAGGCGCAGCAGCTGTGGCGCCATTTTCTGGACTACGGCCTGGCGGCCTTTGGGGACTATCAAGACGCCATGGCCGAGGGCGAACCCTACCTGTTCCATGCCCGCATCAGCGCAGCCCTGAATATCGGATTGCTGGATGTGCGGCGTGTGTGCGAAGACGTGGACACCGCGTGGCGGGAGGGGCGGGTGCCGTTGAACGCCGCCGAAGGTTTCATCAGGCAGTTGATCGGCTGGCGCGAATATGTGCGAGGCATCTATTGGTTACGCATGCCGGCGTACGCTGAGCTCAACCATTTGCACAACACCCGGCCGTTGCCGGACTTCTACTGGACCGGACGCACCCGCATGCGGTGCATGGCGCAGGTCATCGAACAGACCCTGAAGTTGGGCTATGCGCACCACATCCAGCGCCTGATGGTGACCGGCAACTTCGCCTTGCTCGCGGGCATCGCGCCGACAGCCATTTGCCAGTGGTACCTATCGGTGTACATGGACGCGTTCGACTGGGTCGAGCTGCCCAACACACTGGGCATGGTGATGCATGCCGATGGTGGTTACCTGGGGTCCAAGCCGTACTGTGCCAGTGGTCGCTACATCCAGCGGATGTCCGATCATTGCAAGGCCTGCAGCTACAAGGTCGAACAGGCGACAGAAGCCGATGCCTGCCCATTCAATGCGTTGTACTGGCACTTTCTCATCCGTCACCGCGCGCAGCTCGCGCATAACCCTCGCCTGGCGCTGGTCTATCGGAACCTCGATGGCATGGCACCGGCGCGGCGCGAGGCTGTATGGCGCCGTGGTCAGGCGTTACTGGCGCGTCTCGATGCGGGGGACTGCCTGTGAACAAGCGTTTGTTGCCAAGCAAGGTCTGCGTGGTCTGTGGCCGGCCTTTCAACTGGCGCAAGCGTTGGGCCCGATGCTGGGAGCAGGTGCGATACTGCTCCCAGCGATGCCGTCGGTCAGCGCCACGCCGCGATGCGTACCAGCAGCGGTAGGGCCAGCGCCCACACCGGTATCAGTAGAAGGCCTGTTGCCAACGGGCCCAGCGGCAAGCTGACCTCGGCCAGACGGGCTCCGCCCAGATAGGCCAAAGGACCTGTCAGCGCACCGGCCAGCGCACCGCGCCAGAAAGGCCAGCCCGCCCACGCCAGGCTGTGTCGCAAGCCGCTGGCCAACACCAGCCATAGCAACACCAGCCACAGCGGGAGCGGCCATGCGTCGAACCTGAACACACCCATTGCGCCCAGTACGCTATCGAGCACACTGCCAGCCAGCGCTGTGCGTGCTACGGCTCTGACCTCTGCCCTGAAGTCCGGGCACAGGCACAGGTGAATGGCCAGGCCGATGGGCACCACCAGCAACCACCCAGGGGCCTTGGCGCCCAGCACGCAGGCCCACCAGCCGGCCTGCAACCATAGGGCATTGGCAATCACCCCGTAGCGCTTGATCATCGAAGTGCGGGCAAGGGCGCACGTCGGGCCTGAGGCGCCGCCCACAACAACTGCGCTACGCCGATGGCCCGTTCCTCGAAGCCGCCCTGGCAATAACACAGATAGAACTCCCACAGGCGCTGGAACGTATCGTCATAGCCTTGGTCGGCCATTAGCGTTCGACTTTTGCGCAGGTTGTCGCGCCAGTGCTCAAGGGTTCGGGCGTAATCCAGGCCAAAGTCTTCCAGGTGTATGAGGTTGAGCGCAGTCTGGCGGCTGGCGGTGTCCAGCAGCACGCTCAGCGAGGGAAGGGCGCCGCCGGGAAAGATGTAACGCTGGATGAAGTCCACCGAGCGCCGAGCCTGGGCGTAGCGCTGGTCACGGATGGTGATCGCCTGCAACAGCATCAACCCGTCGGGCTTGAGCAACGCGGCGCACTGGCGGAAATAAACCGGTAGGTAGCGGTGACCGACCGCTTCGATCATTTCGATGGACACCAGCTTGTCGAAGGTACCTTTGAGGTCGCGATAGTCATCGCACAGGACCGTGATCTGTTGTTCCAGTCCGAGGGCCCGCACGCGTGCTTGCGTATAGGCATACTGCGCTTGCGACAAGGTTGTGGTGGTGACACGGCAGCCGAAATGAGTGGCGGCGTGGATGGCCAGGCTGCCCCAGCCACAGCCGATCTCCAGCAGATGATCCTGTGCACGCAGCTCCAGTTTCTGGCAGATGCGCTCGAGCTTGTGCAACTGGGCCTGCTCCAGGGACTGCTCGGGGTATTCGAACTGGGCGGCCGAATACATCATGGTCGGGTCCAGCAATTGTTCGAACAGGGCGTTGCCCAGATCGTAGTGGGCGAGGATGTTGCGCCGGGCTCCTCGCCTGCTGTTACGGTTCAATCGGTGCAGTAGCCGCAGGGCAGGTCGCCCTAACCGCGCAAGCCCGCCTTCGAGTGCGTCCAGCACGTCCAGGTTGGCCACGAACAGGCGGGTCACCCGTGCAAGATCCGGGCTGCGCCAATACCCATGGATATAAGCTTCGCCCGCGCCGATCGAGCCGTTAGCGGCGATCAGGCTCCAGGTTGCGTCATCGAGCACTTCCACTTCAGCCTGCAAGGGGCTGCTGGCCTCTCCGAAGCTCCATTGCTGTCCATGGCAGAGCAGCCGGAGATGGCCGTGACGGAGCTTGCCCAGTTGTGCGAGCACGACTGTTCGGGCCAATGCGCCAAGCAAGGGTGCCAGGACCGTGGTCTTGCTAACGCTCAGGGTGGGATTCGACATGATCAGGGTCCTCGCAAGGTTGGCCGAGTGCCAGGCTGCCCCGGCTGGCGGTGTGGTCATGGATGGGAGTGCGCTTGAACAAAAGGCGCAGGGCCTGCCAATAGATGGCCGAGACGGTGCGCAGGCTCATCCAGGGAAAGCTCAGCAGGTATCGATGCAACGCTTTGCGATCCAGCGGTTGGCGCTGCAAGGCCAAATCGGCTTCGAACACCTTTTGGCAGCCTTGCCAGTTCTCCATATGGATGCGCACCGACTTGAGGTTCAGGGACAACTGCAGTCGGTAGTCCATGTCCAAGGGCATGAACGGCGATACATGAAAGGCCTTGGCCATGGAGAAAGGCCTGTCCAGGCGGCCTTGCACCGGCAGGACATAGTGAAACCGCTCATGCCATGGGGTGTTGCGCACCTCCAGTAGGATCGCCGTCAGGTGTCCATGGCGGTCGTGGCAGAAATAGAAACTCACCGGATTGAACGACAGCCCCCAGCAGCGCAATTGGGTCAGCAAGTGGACCGGGCCTTCGGGCCTGTGCCCCGTTGCCTGTTCAACGAGCAAGCGGGCAGCCTCGGCCAACGGCTCCCCCTGGCGGGTCAGCGCTGGCAGGTAGTCGGTCTGGCGCCAGTTCAGCGGCGACAGTCGTCTGCTACCCAGCCAACGGGATAGGCTCATCAGCCAGGCTTGTTCATCCAGGTCCAGATAGAACATGCCGATGCGGTAGCGGAACGCGTGGTACCGCGGGGACAGTCGGCGATGACTGAGCCAACCCAGGCAAAGACCACTGTTCACAGTGTTTCTCCAAAGTGCCGGGCCACCTGCAGCGCGCTGACCACACCGTCTTCGTGAAAGCCGTTGCCCCAGTAAGCGCCGCAGAAATAGCTGTGCTTGTAGCCTTGAAGTCGTGCCTGGCGCGTCTGGGCTTCTGACGCTGCGAGGCTGTACTGCGGGTGGGCGTAGCAGAAGCGGGCGATGATCTGTGCAGGGTCGATGAGCGCGGTCTGGTTGAGGCTTACACAGAACGTCACCGGTGCCTGGATACCTTGCAGGATGTTCATGTTGTAGGTCACCGCAGCTGGGGCATGCGCGGGGCCACCCAGTCGATAGTTCCAACTGGCCCAGGCCTTCTTTCGCTGTGGCAGTAGACGCTGATCGGTGTGCAGTACCACGTCGTTCTGCGCATAGCCGATGGCGCCCAGCACGGCGCGCTCTTCAACGCTGGGGGTCTCCAGCAGCGCCAGTGCCTGATCGCTGTGGCAGGCGAAGACCACACTGTCGAACCGTTCGGTGCCAGCGGCACTGAGCAGCGTGACGCCTCCCTCGTCGCGTCCGACACGATGCACCTTGCAGTTCAGGCGAATACGCTCGGCGAACGGTCGGCAAAGAGGGGCGATGTAACTTCTCGAGCCACCCTGGACGACCCGCCACTGCGGACGTCGATTGACCGAGAGCAAGCCGTGGTTACGACAGAAGCGCACGAAGAACTGCAGGGGGAAACCTAGCATCTGCGTCCGGGACATCGACCAGATCGCCGACCCCATGGGCACGATGTAGTGCTCGATGAAGCGCTGGCCATAGCCTTGAGCCTGGAGGTAGGCGCCCAGGGTGGTGGAGGTATCGATCCGCCGTGCGTCCAGATCGTCCAGTGCCTGCCGGTTGAAACGCAGGATATCGCGCAGCATCGCCCAGAACGGTGGGCTGATCAGATTACGGCGTTGAGCGAACAACGTGTTCAGGTTGTGACCGTTGTACTCCAGCCCGGTGAGCGGATCATGGACAGAAAAGCTCATCTCGGTTGGCTGTGAAGCCACCTGGAGCTGATCGAGCAAGCGAATGAAGTTCGGGTAGGTCCAGTCGTTGAAGACGATGAAGCCGGTGTCTATCGCATGGCGTTCGCCGCACCAGTCCACATCGACGGTATGGGTGTGGCCGCCGACCCAGTCGCTGGCCTCGAACACCGTGATTTCGTGTCTGCGAGACAGTAGGTGGGCACAGGTCAGGCCCGCGATACCGCTGCCAATAATCGCTATACGCATGGAGTTTCATTCCTGTTCATGACGTGCCAGACGCCGGCCCAGCGCCAGACGGGCGCGTGGCGGGAGTCGACCCAGCACACGCAACACCCAGGTGAAAAGGCCTGGGAAGTTGATCTCCAGCGGACGTCGGTGCAGGTGCCTGACGATGTGCCGTGCGGCGCGTTCGGCTGACCACAGCTGTGGCATGGGGAAGTCGTTACGACGGGTCAGAGGCGTGTCGATGAAGCCTGGGCTGACCAACGTGACATCGATGCCTTCGTGGGCCAGGTCGATGCGTTGAGACTCCACCAAATAACGCACGGCGGCCTTGGAGGCGCCATAGGCGCCTGCCCGGGGCAAAGCCAGCCAGGTAACCGAGCTGCCCACCACCACCAAATGAGGACGTTTGCCAGCGCGAAGCAAGGGCAGGGCAGCGGCCAGGCACTGGCTGACGCCCAGAAAGTTGGTGCGCATCACCCGCTCGACCATGGCCGGGTCGAAATGACCAGGTTCCAGGTACTCGCACGTGCCCGCATTGAGGATCACCAAATCCAGCGCTCCCCAGGCAGCCTTGATCTGCGCTGCGATCCGAGCGATCTGGATAGGGTCATCGACGTCGCCGACAGCCAGCAGAACCTGCCCGGGAAACTGCTCCACCAAAGGGGCAAGGCGTTGCTCGTGACGACCGCCTAGGGCAACGTGATGACCCTGCTCCAACAGGCATTGCGCAAGCGCAGCGCCCAGCCCGCTGCTTGCTCCGGTCAACCAGCAGCGGCTCATACCAACCTGCCTTTGAGCCAGCGGATCGCGCAGCCCATGACCGGAAGATGCTCATAGAGCAGGGCACCGGCATCGAAGTAGTCCTGGTGAAAATGGACACGTTCACGCCATCGCAGGTAGCTGCATCCTTGCAAGCTGACCGGCCGGTTGCGGGCAAGTCGGGGGTGGCGAAACTGCAAGCTCCAGCGTAGGTAGCCTTCGCCGGGTGACACTTCATTAGCGCCGCAGAAGACATAGCGGATGTCGCGGGTGTTGGCATACAGCTGGGCGAAGTAGGCCCTCAGGGCCTCAAGCCCCTGAATTTCATGCAAGGGATCACGAAAGGTGATGTCGTCGGCGTACAGTTTTTCCAGCCCATGGAGACGACTGCCATCGAGTTGGGCGAAGCGCTCGGCGAACTGTTGCAGATAGGCTGACATGCTTGGCTCCAGAAAAACCTGTACAACCGCGATTTGTTGTACAGGTATAGCTGAAGCCTGCCATAAAAGCTATACACAAAATGATAGCTGTACAGCTTTTTCGATCAGGACTTGGCCTCGCTCAGTTGCCGGCGCAGTTCGGCGACTTCCGCTTCCAGCTCCCGGACCCGTTCCTCGGCGAAGACCTGGGCCGAGACGTCACGCTGGATGCCAATGTAATAGGTCAACTGGTCCGCTTCGTTGCGCACAGGCGTGATGGACAGTTCATTCCAGAACAGGCTGCCGTCCTTGCGGTAGTTGCGAAGGACCTGGCGGCAAGGCTGGCCTGCACGAATCGCCTCACGGATCGAGGCGACGCCGGGCTGGTCATGGTCCTGGCCCTGGAGGAATCGACAGTCCTGATAAAGAATGTCGTCCGCTCGATAGCCGGTCAGGCGCTCGAAAGCGGGGTTGGTATAGATGAGGATGCTGTCGTTGCCCTCTTGCTCGGCGACGACGATGCCATCGTTGGAGTTTTCGACCATCAGTTGCAGCAGTTTTGCATTGATCATTAGCCAGCCCACCCGAATCTTCATGTGCGGTAAGCGCAGCGTAGCTTCCGAGCGTAGAGCTACGGCACGATTCGCTGCATGATGACCTAAGGTTGCACGGCGCAGAAGGTCTGTATAGGTTTAGAGTAATCCACCGTTCAGATGACTGCTCGCAATGACTGAGTCCGTACCAACCGACCTACTGCCCATGCGCGATGTGGTCAGCCTGACTGGCATCAATCCGGTGACCTTGCGTGCCTGGGAACGTCGCCATGGACTGATCCGTCCGCAACGCACCGAGGGCGGCCATCGCCTGTACACGGCCAAGGACGTTCAGCGAATTCGCGACATCCAGCGCTGGACAGCCAATGGGCTGCCGATCAGCAAAGTCGGCGAAAGGCTCATCGGTGACCATCAGCCAGCCCCGGAGCCGAACAGCGTCTTCCAGCAGTGGCGCGATGCCGTGGCG
The DNA here is from genome assembly GCF_040822035.1 of Pseudomonas guariconensis. NCBI lineage: Bacteria > Pseudomonadati > Pseudomonadota > Gammaproteobacteria > Pseudomonadales > Pseudomonadaceae > Pseudomonas > Pseudomonas guariconensis. Next base: position 2,625,177 of record NZ_CP162012.1, read on the forward strand.
CGGGCTGCACGGGCATTCGATGGACGGGCGCTGGAAGCCGTGCACGGTCAATTGTGGACTGTTCTGCCTAAGGTGACTGTGTTGCGGGAGGTGTTGTTGCCGGTCTGGCATGAACTGGCTTCAGGTGACGGCTTCGGCGAACGCAGCCAATGGCTGTATCTGGATAATTTCCTGCGCGCCCGCTTGTTGATGCGCCTTCAAATGAACCAGCCTGAGGTGCCGCCCGTATTACTGGCAGGTCTGCAGGAGCAAGCCGAGTTCGAGCTACTGTGCGCTGGCCGGTTGTTGAGCAGCGATCAACAGCGCGTCGAGGTGCTCGGCTGCGGCCAACCGTTTGAAGAGCTGCCTTTGTTGTGCGCAACGCTGCAGCCGGCTGCCTTGGTGGTTGTGGTGCAGGGGATGATAAGCCCACAGCTGGCCAAGCGACTGCGTTGGTTGCATATGGAGATTGCCTGTCCACTGGCGCTCATGGGAGAGGAACTGGACGCTTCCAAGGCGCTTCTGCAGGGCACTCCGGTGGGCTTGCTGAATGCGCAACGACCCGATGTTGCCCAGACGCTCGAGGCGTTGATCAGAGGTGAGCTGGATCTGTAATCCGGTCTTGGGAGTTGCCTTGTCCTGCGGAGCGTTTCTAACTGAAAGCTTGCTTGTGAATGCCAACAACCGAGACCTCAAGAGGGCATCGGGCGACGGGCATCCCGGCGTATCGCTTGCGGTGGTATGCCGAAGCCCCGCAGGAACACCTCGCGCATATGACGACGGTCGCGAAAGCCGGTTTCCTGGGCGACCACGTCCAAGGGATGCCGGCTTTGCTCGATCATCAGGCGTGCCGCCTCCAGCCTTAGTCCCTCGATCGCCTTGGCTGGGGAGTGCCCGGTTTCGGCGCTGAAGACCCTGGAGAACTGACGTGGGCTCAGGTTCACCACCTCTGCCAGCTCCTCGACGCCCAGTGGGCGGTTCAGATGCTGGCGTGCATAGTCCAGCGCACGCTGGATCCGGTCGGACTTGGGGGCGAGGTGCAGCAGTTCGGAGTGCTGGGACTGTCCGCCGGAGCGGTACTGCTGCATCACCAGCTTGCGTGCCACCGAACGCGCGATGTCCGCGCCTAGGTCCTTTTCCACCAGCCCAAGCGCAAGGTCGAGCCCTGCGGTCATGCCCGCCGACGTCCAGAGGGTACCGTCGGCGATATAGATGCGGTCTTCCTCGACGCTGATATCCGGATAGCGCCGTTGCATCTCGCGGGCGAATGCCCAGTGTGTCGTGGCTCTACGCCCTGACAGCAGCCCCGCCTCGGCGAGGATGAAAGCGCCAGTGCACAGGCCGACGGTGCGCCTGGCATGGGTGCTCGCCTGGCGAAGGAACTCCAGGGTCGCCGCCGAGGTGGGCACCTCCAAGGGGTTGGTGACTCCGACGATGATCCAGGTGTCGGTCAGGCGGGGCGTTTCGAGTGGTTGGGTATCGAGGGCCAAGCCCAGGGACGAACGCACCTTGCCGCCTTCGAGCGAGAAGTTCTCGACGGTGTAGAAGGTGTCTTGCGCGGCGATGTTGGCCAGTTCGAACGCGGCCTGGGTGGCCAGCGAAAGCACTTGGAACCCGTCTGCCAGCAAATAGCTGATGCGATGCATTGCCTACTCCCCAGTGTCCGGAAACAGTACCTTATACGTCATTTGAGATACCGTCATCCCCCTGCATCCTGTTCTCCAGACCCACCCCAACCCTGGAGATGCATCATGACTCAGTCCCATCCTGGTACCGCCCTCATCACCGGCGCCTCATCCGGTATCGGTGCCCTCTACGCCGAGCGTCTGGCCCATCGTGGCTATGACCTGATCCTGGTCGCGCGAAACCGCGAACGTCTGAATGCCTTGGCCAAGCGCCTGACTGACGAGACTGGCCGTTCCGTCGAAGTGGTGGCAGCCGACCTTGGCAACCCAGATGACCTGCGCCGAGTGGAACTGCTGCTGCGCACTGACGCCAGCATTACCTTGCTGGTGAACAATGCCGGAGTGGGGGCCACGCAGCCGCTTCTGGAGTCGGACGTCGACAAAATGCAAGACATGATCACGCTCAACGTGAACGTGTTGACGCGTTTGACCTATGCCGCGGTTCCAGGCTTGGTCGCGCGCCAGGGCACGCTCATCAATATCGCCTCCGTCGTGGCCCTTGCGCCTGAACGGCTCAACGGCGTGTATGGAGGCACCAAGGCGTTCGTGCTGGCATTCAGCCAATCCCTGCACCACGAGCTTGCGGACAAGCACGTTAGGGTTCAGGTGGTACTGCCTGGTGCGACGGCGACCGACTTTTGGGCGGCGGCAGGCACACCCCTGGATTACCTGCCGGGCGAGATCGTCATGAAGGCTGACGATATGGTGGACGCGGCGCTTGCCGGGCTGGACCTGGGCGAGTTCATCACGATCCCGTCCTTGCCCGACCTGGGTGACCTGGAACGTTACGAGGCGGCGCGGCAAGCGTTGATGCCGAATCTTTCGTTGAGGACTCCCGCGACACGCTACCGCAGCTGACGTTCGTCATGCCGTACGAGGTGAAGCGGCCCTCGCGAGGGCTGCCTCATTTTCGGAAACGTCCAGTCACAGAACCGTATCACTGTGTGTACAGCGCCGATGTCCGACGCTCTGGCATACAAATGCCGCCACCTTCGGATACATCGGCGATACAGGCGGGACGTGAAATGGCCCCACCTGGACGAGGCCTGCAGTTCCGCAAGCCCCCATCGCGGACAACGACAACCCATTTTCCGCACACCTGTGCAGCAAACTGAGCCAGGCCAAGCACTGATCGCAGCCAACGCCCTCCCTGTGTGCCTGGTCGGGGAGGGCAGCATGCCCTTTGGAGAACTACCATGCCCAATAACCTGACAACGATCCTCTACACCGCCCATACCCATACGACCGGTGGCCGCGATGGGCGCGGCCAATCTGTCGATGGCGAGCTCGACCTGCCGCTGAGCCCGCCAGGCTCCGGTCGCCCGGGCACCAACCCCGAGCAGCTGTTCGCCATCGGGTGGTCTGCCTGCTTCATTGGTGCCCTGCGCCGCGCGGGGCAGAAGTACAACATTCGCCTGCCTGACGATGTAGCAGTGGATGCCGATGTTTCCCTGGGCAATACCGCAGACGGCGGTTTCGCGCTGGCTGCCCAACTCACGGTGCGCTTGCCTGGCCTGGCCGCCGAGGAAAAGGAGAAGCTGGTAGCTGAGGCGCATCAGATATGCCCGTACTCGAAAGCGACCCGCGGCAATATCGAAGTGGGTTTCGTGATGCTGTGATGGCGTTCAGATACACCCCAGCCCGCGTAACTGATTAGGTACGCGGGCTTCTTGTTGTATGGGCTGCGCTGCTGCGCATAGCGCAAAAACTGAAAGCCTGTACCCACAAAAGACGAAGAGGGCGCTTCGAGAGGGGTCAATGGGCGTCAGCCGACGGTTGTGCTGGGGGTTGTACCTTGCGCATCAACGGCACGAGCAGCGTGGCCAACGCGAAACACGCCATGATCACCAGGAAGGCGTCGGCATAGGTCAACGTTTGCGCTTCACGCCACGTCAGTGCCCAGAGCTGGCGCAGTGCGGTGTGGCTGGCGTCCAGGCTGTCCTGGCCGAGAGCCTGGGCGTTGCTGCTCATTGCTCGAGCCAGGCATTCATTGTCTCGTTTTGAACGTTAAGGTGCTCGGCAAGGCGCAGGAAATGCAGGTTGGTGCGGTCGTTGAGCACGGTGGCGCAGGCGGCGATAGCTTTGCGCCTCAGGCCATCAGCGTCAGGATCACAGGCCGCAAGTCACGCCCGGCCTCGGTGAGCAGGTACTCGAAGCGTGGCGGGTTGCTCTGGTAGGGTCGGTGCTCGAGCAAGCTGGCGGTGACCAGGTCGGTCAGCCGACGAGTAAGCGTGTTGGTGGCGATGCCCAGGCTGCGCTGGAACTCATCGAACCGACGCAAGCCATAGAGCGCGTCGCGCAGGACCAACAGGCTCTAGCCATCACCGATGTGTTCCAGCGCTCGGGCTACAGGGCAGGGCATGGGTTGAAAGCTGGCTTTTTTCATGACGTTGACCTTGGGTTTCATGCTTGGATGAGCCCACTATCCGCCACAAAAAACCTGAGCCGGCGCGCCCGGTTCAGGTTTAGTGCCCCAACGAAGGTTACGAGGCAAAGTCAGTGGACAGGGACAGCGCTCGCCACCGTGCCAGCTCCTGCTCGACTGCGCTGTGCTTGGCCTCGATACGCGCGACGGCATCACTGCCCAAGGCCAGGCGCAACGGTGGGTTGGCCGCGTTGGCCAAGGTCATCAGGGCTTCGGCCAGCTTTGCAGGGTTGCCCGGCTGGGCATGGTTGGCCGCTTCGGCATAATTGCGCATGACACCGACAGTGGAGGCGTAATCCGGCAGTTCCAGAGCCGTTTTCACCAGGGACTGCTCATCCAGGAAGTCGGTGCGGAAAAAGCCTGGTTCGACCACAGTCACCTTGATACCCAAGGGGGCCAGTTCCTGATGCATCGCTTCGCTGATGCCTTCGACGGCGAACTTGGTCGAGCCATACACGCCCCAGCCCATATAAGCCTGGTAGCCGCCAAGCGACGAGATGTTGATCACATGACCACTGCGCTGCCGGCGCATATGGGGCAATACCGCACGAGTGACATTCAGCACACCGAAGACGTTGGTGGCGAACAACCGCTCGGTTTCGCTGGCGCTGGTTTCTTCGACCGCGCCGAGCACGCCGAACCCGGCATTGTTGACCAGCACGTCGATTTGCCCAAAGCGCTCGATGCCAGCAGCGACCGCTGCGTAAGCCTCTTCTTCGCCGGTCACGTCCAGGCGCACGGCCAGCAGGTTCGGGTGCTGACCAAGACGGGCCTCGATGTCCTCCGGTTTACGCGCCGTTGCGATGACTGCATCGCCTGCCGCGAGGGCCTGCTGGACGATCAGGGTGCCGAAACCACGGGAAGCGCCGGTAATGAGCCAAGTACGCATGTCAACTCCTCCTGTATCCGACCCTGCACCGTGCGGGGCCTTCTCGATGAGTTGAGCGAACTTTAAGATTTTTGATTTACTGTGATAATCCCATGAATATCGCATGGGCCTTTGAGTAATCTTCATCAATGAAGCCAGCCAGTACCGGCGATCTGTCGCTCTTCCTGTGCATTGCCCGCCATCTGAATTTCAGTCGTGCGGCAGTCGAATTGGGGCTTACACCTTCGGCCCTAAGCCATGCGCTGCGGGCCCTGGAAACCCGCCTGGATGTGCGGTTGTTCAACCGCACCACCCGCAGCGTCGCCCTTACCGAGGCCGGGGAGCGCCTTTACCAGCGGCTGCAACCGGCCTTCCGTGACATCGCCGACGCCTTGGAAGATCTCAATAATTTCCGCGACAAACCGTCTGGCAACCTGCGCATCACCGCCGGACGCGCCGCAGCGGAACTTGCGCTGCTGCCACTGGCCCAGCGTTTCCTGGTCGCGTACCCGGACGTACACCTCGAAATTCTCAGCGATGATGCCTTGGTGGATATGGTGGGTACCGGTTTCGATGCCGGTGTACGCCTGGGAGAGCGGTTACAGGCCGATATGGTCTCATTGCCCATTGGTCCTTATCTGCGCTCGGTGGTGGTCGGTTCGCCCGAGTTCTTCGAACGCCATTTCATTCCGCAACATCCACAAGACCTGAAAAAACTACCTTGTATCGGACACCGTTTTCCCAGTGGCGCACTTTACCGTTGGGAGTTCGAGCGGGGAGGTGTCCAACTGGAGGTCGACGTCCAAGGCCCGTTGATACTGGGTGATGTCAGCCTGATGCTGGCGCCTGCCTTGCAAGGTATCGGCCTGGCCTATGTGTTCGAGGACATGGTCAAGGAACATCTGGAGCGAGGCGATCTGCAGCAGGTTCTGGGCGACTGGTGCCCCTACTATCCGGGGCTGCATTTGTATTACCCAAGCCGGCGGCAGGTGCCAGCGGCATTGAAAGCCTTCATCGAGTTCGCACGCGAATATAGCGCGAGCCCGGCCACTACAGCGTCGCCGACTGGATCGGGGTAGTGATCTATACCCAGTAGACGTTTGCAGCTTGCACCGCCGCTCCAGGAACGTCGTCTTAGCCTCAGCTACTTCCGCTTGAAGGCTTCTCGGCGAGACTCGCGTTCGGCAATGAGACGATCGCTGACCAGCGCTTCCAGGTCCTTGCGTTCCACAGCGTCGCCGCAGTGAGGACAAACGCTGGCCACACCCACATCATGGCCGCAGGCGCGGTGCACGAAATGCACGGCCAACCCCTCATCCGGGTTCTTGCACCACTTCTCACCCCAGGCGCGCAGCGCGTAAATCACAGGATAGAAGTCCCAGCCCTTGTCGGTCAGATGATATTCGTAGCGCAGCGGCTTCTCGCTGTAGGGCCGGCGTTCGACCAGGCCATTCGCCTCCAGCGCTTTGAGGCGCGAAGTCAACATCTGGGGCGTAGCGGTGGTCTGGATCTGCATTTCCTCGAAGCGTGTCGCGCCCATGTAAAGCTCACGCAGGACCAAAATGGTCCATTTGTCGCCCACCAAATCCATCGAGCGTGCCACCGGGCACACCGTATCGCTTGTCACGTCCAGCCTCGGCATCACGCTGTTTTCTCCGTAGAAACTATTGTTTTCATAGTAACGCATCCAGGTTAACCATGTCGCATGGATTAGCGCTCAAAGCCTCATCCCCGTTGACACTATGATTATCATAGTTAATATGAAGCCTATGCGGCTTGCGCTGTCGCAGCGCGGCATTTGTCGGTATAGCAAACGTCCTAGATCGCCTCTCCTTTCATCTGGAGCACCATCATGACCCATCCTGTGTATGCCTCGGAGCGGACCGCTCTGCTGCTGGTCGATCCCTACAACGACTTCCTGTCCGATGGCGGCAAGCTTTATTCCATGCTCAGAAGCGTCGCGGATGAAGTTAGACTGCTCGACAACCTGCGCACGACCGTTGCCGCCGCGCGAGCACAAGCAATTCAGGTGTACTACGTACCTCATCGGCGCTGGCAGCCCGGCGACTACACCCGCTGGGATCACCCCAATCCCACCCAACGCCTGATCCAGGAACGTCACACCTTTGCCAAGGGGTCCTGGGGCGGCGAATGGCATCCTGACTTCGTGCCACAGGAGGGCGATATCATCATCCAGGAACACTGGGGACAAAGCGGGTTCGCCAATACCGACCTCGACTTCCAGCTTAAGCAGCGAGGCATCACACACGTGATCGTCGTCGGCCTGCTGGCGAACACCTGCATCGAATCGACCGCACGCTTCGCCATGGAGTTGGGTTATCACGTCACGCTGGTGCGCGATGCGACAGCCGCCTTCAGCAAGGAAATGATGCACGCGGCGCACGAGCTGAACGGGCCGACGTTTGCGCACAGCATCGTCGACACCCGTGGGCTCGTGCAGACTTTGCAGCAGCAGTGAAGGGGCTGCGTCATGTCTGCCTCTTGCGCATCGCCAATGGGAGTTTCCAGCCGCCTTGTCACGCTTATGGCCCTGTGCTGCGCGCTGGCGGTCTCGACTATCTACTACCACCAGCCGCTTCTGCCCCAGATGGCCGCGTCCTTTGGCCTGGCGCCGACACAGGCCGGCCTGATCGCCACGCTGACGCAGCTTGGCTATGCGCTAGGCCTGCTGTTCATCGTGCCGCTCGCCGATTGTCGACAACCACGCCAACTCGCGCTGCTGGCCATCGCGGGGAATGCCGTTGCCTTACTTCTTTGCGCTGTAGCGCCGACTTTCACAATGCTGTGCGTGAGCAGCTTTCTTGTCGGCGTGACAGCGATCACTGCGCAGCTCATCATCCCCTGTCTGTCGGGGTTGGCCACTCCAGCTGAGCGAGGTCGCATCGTCGGGAGCCTGCTCAGCGGCCTCTCGGCAGGTCTTTTACTGGCGCGCATGCTCGGAGGCTTCGCCGGCGCACATGCCGGGTGGAAAGCCGTGTTCGTTCTGGCCTCGCTCAGCGATGTCCTGTTGCTGGTCATCGTTGCCAAGCGCCTGCCCGCCACCAGCAGCCTGCAGACGATAAGCTACGGGCAGCTCCTGGGTTCGTTAGGCAGCCTGGTCAAACAGGAAGGCGTGCTGCGTTACTGCGCGGCGAGCGGCCTGCTGATGTTCGCCGCATTCAGTGCACTGTGGGCTTCGCTTGCCGCGCTATTGGCACAACCTCCATACGGACTCGACTCCGCCACCATTGGTCTGTTTGGGCTGGTCGCGCTGCTGGGCATCGTCGCGTCACCTCATATTGGCGCGCTGACCGATCGCGTGGGCGCACGCACCATGGTCCTCGCCGGCGCAATGACCCTCGTCCTGGGTTTCGCCTGCATTGCAGCGAGCGGGCGAGATCTTGGCTGGCTGATCCTCGGCATGGTGCTGCTCGACATGGGCAATCGTGCAGGGCTGGTTGCCAACCAGGCACGCGTATTCACTCTGAGGAGCGAGGCCAGAAGCCGACTCAATACCCTATTCATGGGGTCGTATTTTCTGGGGGGAGCGATCGGCGCCGCATTGGGGAATTATGGCGTGCACCGGGCCGGCTGGATCGGCCTTGCCGCTGTTGGCATCCTGCTGTCCACTGCGGCCGCAGTGATCAATGCGCTTGCACCCCGTGAGTCGAGCGCTACGATCGGCGAGGGACCGAGAGCTATCCGATGACAATTGCCAGTCGGCAGTGTCACCGTTGCGGTGTCTCACAGTACGTTGAATTACAAAGATGCGCTTTGCATCTCAAGCCGCAGTCCGATCGCCCGGCACTTTCCCAGGTTTCCGGGGATTGATTTTGTGGGGGCTGGATCGCTATCAAAGTGAAATACCAACCGGAGCACATATCAATGAGGGATGCTCAAAAGGATGTACTGGACGCTTTCGAGAAAGTGGCGCTCATCGAGGCGGCCACTCCGATTCAGCGGCTACAAAAGCTTGAACTGCGACTGGGTATCAAGCGAGTCAATCTTTACATCAAACGTGACGATCACATGGCATTCGCCGGGGGTGGCAACAAGCTTCGCAAGCTTGAGTTCCTGTTAGGTGAGGCGATTGCACAAGGATGCGACACAATCGTCACGACTGGCGGACTCCAATCCAACCACGCACGACTTACTGCCGCTGCTGCTGCGCGATTCGGCTTGGACTGCGAACTGGTCCTCGGCAGGGTGGTGCCGCGGCATGATGCAGAATACGAAAGCAACGGCAACGTGCTGCTTGATCAGATCTATGGCGCCAAGCTCCATGTACTTCCGCTAGGGGAGAAGGCAGCCGAATTCGCAGATAAAAGAATCCAGCTGCTCAAAGAAGAGGGCAAGAAACCCTACCTGATCCCTATGGGGGGATCGTCACCTCTTGGCGCGCTGGGTTACGCCAAATGCAGTGACGAGATAATGCAGTATGAACGGGATAACGACATCCGCTTCGAGAAGGTTCTTCTGCCTAACGGCAGCTCGGGAACTCATGCGGGTCTAGCCGCAGGTTTCGTCACGCGTGGACGCTCCCCGACGATCATTCGATCCTATACAGTGTTGGGAGACCAAGAACAGGCGGTGCAGCAAACCTTGAAGCTCGCTAACGACGCGCTGGCATTGGTCGGGTCCTCAGAGATCGCGCCCAATCAAATCGATGTAGATGGGAATCACCGGGGAGAAGGCTATGGGATTCCGACGGCTGAGGCTCTTGAGGCAATTGCATCCCTGGCTCAGGCCGAAGGTATCTTGCTTGATCCGGTTTACTCTGCAAAAGCCTTTGCCGGCATGCTTCATGACATAGCGGCGGGAGATTTCATCGAGGGGGCTAACCTACTGTTCCTGTACACAGGCGGCGGACCAGGTGTTTATGCCTATCGCAGCGCATTCGACTTCTAAAAAACCAGACTCCACAGGGAATCTGCTCATCACCGGAATGTGCCGGTGATGAGCATTCTGTCAATCAATGGCCTGCGCTCTGACTACCGTCGACGTGCAGGATCTCGCCGGCGCTCACACACCTTGGTGTGTATCCAGAGGCGCCTGTTGCACGCTCAGCTTTTCCCACTCAGGCTCGTTGCTGGCGTTGGCCCCGCGATTGGCACGCAACACCAGAGCGCAGAGTGCCGGTAGATAAAGCAGCGTCAGCACCGTGCCCACCTGAATTCCACCGATCAGTACAAACGCCAGGGACGACCAGAACACCGAGAAGGTCAGTGGGATGAAGGCCAGCGCGGCGGCCAGTGCAGTGAGCAGCACCGGCCGGGCGCGGCGCACCGTGGCTTCGATGATCGCCTCGTGCAGGGGGCGGCCGTGGGCCTGCTCCTGCTCGATCTGGTCGGTGAAGATCAGGGTGTTGCGCATCAGGATGCCGCCGATGCCGATCAGCGCCAGGATGGCATTGAAACCGAAGGGCTGATCGAACAGAAGGAGCACAGGAACCGCCCCGATCAAGCCCAGCGGTGCGGTGGCGAACACCATGAACATCAGGGCGAAGGAGCGCACCTGGAACATGATCACGACCAGCGTCAGCATGATCATCACCGGGAACAGGACTGCCAGAGCCTTGTTGGCCTTGGCGCTTTCTTCCACCGGACCGCCGATAGTCACCCGATAGCCAGCCGGCAGTTGGGCGATTAGCGGCTGCAGATCAGCGTACACGGCCTTTCCTACGTCCGGCGGCTGCGTGCCTTTGAGGATGTCGGCTCGTACCTCAAAGGTCAGGTCGCGGTCGCGGCGTTTAAGGATCGGTTCCTCCATCACCGGCTGGAAGCGCCCCACCTGCTCCAGCGGAATCGAAACGCCGAATTCGCCATGACAGATCAGCCGTTCCAAAGCCTGGCGCGCAGCCCGCTTGCATTGCTTCCAGTTCCAGGGGACTGCGGCAGACGCCCAGAATATCCGGCGCTGCATCACATTTCATCATCCGATGTGCGGATGACCCTTCCAAGAGTGTCGCTGCTATGACCCGCTCGGTGATCTTCAGGGTGATCGCGTTCTACGTCATCTCTATTCTGTTGATCGTCTGTATCGTGCCTTGGGGCAGTATCGAGGCTGGGCATTCACCCTTCGTCGCCGCCATGGAGGTCATGCACGTACCGGGTGCGACGGCGATCATGGAAGCCGTGGTTCTGGTCGCCGTGCTGTCGGCGCTGAATTCCGGGTTGTATGTGTCCTCGCGCATTCTGTTCGGCCTCAGCGAGCGTGGCGATGCGCCGGCTGCACTGTCGCAACTGACCGGGCACCGGGTACCACGCATGGCGGTACTGCTGAGCAGTATGATTGGCTACATTGCCATCGCCGCAGCGATCGCATCACCACAAGGTGTTTTCCTTTTCTTGGTGAACGCCTCGGGCGCCATCATGTTGTTTGTCTACCTGGCCATCGCGATCGCTCAAGTGCGGCTGCGCCGTCAACTGGAGCGCGAAGCGCCACAGCGCCTGACGCTACGCATGTGGCTGTTCCCCGGTTTGTCCTACGCGGTTATCGCAGCCATCGTCGGGGTGCTGGTGGCTATGGCGTTCCAGGAAGGGCTGCGCACGCAACTGCTAGCTAGCCTGATCAGCCTGGCGGTGGTTTCGGCGGCACATCTGTTGGTGCGCAAGCGCCAGTTGCACGCAGGGCAACCTGGGACGCGCGCTGCATAATCGCGCCGTCGGATCGAAACCCCGCCAACTGGCGGGGTTTTTTCATGATGGCTCCTGAAAGCGCAGGCTAAACTGCCACCGCTTCCCGACTATATTCCCCATCGATCAGTCGCAAAAGGCCCAATGGGTTGGCATTTTGCAGCGCAGGGGGCAGGAGGTCATCGGGGTAGTTTTGGAAGCACACTGGCCGCAGGAAGCGATCGATGGCCAAGGTCCCTACAGAGGTACCGCGGGCATCAGAAGTGGCGGGGTAGGGGCCGCCGTGTACCATGGCGTCGCAGACTTCCACACCGGTTGGATAGCCATTGAGCAGCAGTCGGCCGACTTTTTCCTGCAACAGATCGCTCAACCAGCCATAGGCCAGCAGCTCGGACGGCTCGCCGAGGAGGGTCGCGGTCAGTTGGCCATGCAGGGCCTTGATAGCATCGGCCAGCTGAGCCTGGTCTTCGATTTCGATCAGCAAAGTCGCGGGGCCGAAAACCTCCTCCTGCAACAGCTCATCACCTTCAAGCAGCAGGCTGACGTCAGCTGTGAACAGCTGTGGCGAGGCTTGTTGCATCCCTTGCGACGCGCCGGCCAAGTGCTGGATGCCTGGGTGGGCGTGTAGGTGCTCCAAGCCTTGACGGTAGCTGGCCAGGGTACCGACATTGAGCATGGTCTGCGCTGGTTGGTCGGCCATCTGGGCTTTGAGCTGCTCGACGAAAGCGCTGAATGCAGGGGAGCGCAGGCCGAGGATCAGGCCTGGATTGGTGCAAAACTGCCCACATCCCAGAGTGACCGAGGCGCTCAGCTCGCGTGCGATCGCCTCGCCGCGTACGCGCAACGCCTCGGGCAGAACGATCACCGGGTTGATGCTGGACATTTCGGCGAAAACCGGGATTGGCTGCGGCCGCTCGGCGGCCATCCGGCACAAGGCGTTGCCGCCCTTGAGCGAGCCAGTGAAGCCGACCGCCTGAATCGCCGGATGTTTCACCAGCCATTCACCGACGCCGCCTCCATAGACCATATTGAACACGCCCGCTGGCATCGAGGTGCGCTCAGCAGCACGCAGAATGGCATCGGCCACCCACTCGGCGGTGGCCATGTGGCCGCTGTGGGCCTTGAACACCACCGGACAACCAGCGGCCAGCGCCGAGGCAGTGTCGCCGCCGGCGGTGGAGAACGCCAATGGGAAGTTGCTGGCGCCGAACACCGCGACCGGGCCAATGCCGATGCGGTATTGGCGCAGGTCCGGGCGAGCTGCAGGCTGGCGTTGGGGTAGCGCACGGTCGATGCGGGCGCCATAAAAGTCGCCACGGCGCAAGACCTTGGCGAACAGGCGCATTTGCATGCTGGTACGACCACGCTCACCCAAGATGCGACCGTTGGGCAGCGCTGTTTCGCGGCACACCGTGGCGATGAAGTCTTCCCCCAGGGCGTCGAGTTCATCGGCAATGGTCTCCAGGAAGTCCGCACGTTTCCAAGCGGGCAGGCTGCGATAGGCCGGGAAGGCGGCCGCAGCGGCCTTGGCAGCGGCGTCCACCTCCATTTCGGTGGCCTGGCTGAACAGGCCTGGCAAGGGTTCGCCAGTAGTGGCGTCCAGGCTCTCGAGCTGGATGTTGCCTTGGGCCGAGCGTTGGCCGCCGATGTAGTTGTGACCGAGGATCCGGGTCATGAAAGGCTCCTGTAAGCGTAAACAAGGAAATCAGGTGATAGCGCCGATCTGCCACGGCACGAACTCGTTCTGGCCATAGCCGTGCTGCTCGCTTTTGCTGCGCTCGCCTGAGGCAATGCGCAGCATCAGACGATAGATGTGTTCGCCACGCCCCTCGATGGTCATGCTGCCGTCAGCGATGCCGCCGCAGTTCACATCCATGTCTTCTTCCTGGGTTTCCCACAGACGTGTGTTGGTGGCCAACTTGATCGAGGGGGAGGGCGCGCAGCCGTAGGCCGAGCCGCGCCCGGTGGTGAAGGCGATCAGGTTGGCACCACCTGCGACCTGGCCGGTGGCGGAGATCGGGTCGTAGCCGGGGGTGTCCATGAACACCAGGCCATGGGCGCGTACCGGCTCGGCATATTCATAGACATCCACCAGATCACTGGAACCGGCCTTGGCCACAGCACCGAGGGACTTTTCCAAGATGGTGGTCAGGCCGCCGGCCTTGTTGCCGGCCGAAGGGTTGTTGTTCAACTCGGCGCCCATGCGCTGGCAATAGGCTTCCCACCACCGGATGCGGGCGATCAGTTTTTCGCCGACCTGCTGGCTCACCGCGCGGCGCGTTAGCAAATGCTCGGCGCCATAGATTTCCGGAGTTTCCGAGAGGATCGCAGTGCCGCCAGCGGCCACCAGGCGATCCACGGCATTGCCCAGTGCCGGGTTGGCGGTGATGCCCGAATAGCCATCCGAGCCACCGCATTGCAGCCCTACAGTGAGATGGCGAACGCTGACAGGTTGACGCTCGACGCGGTTGGCTTCCTCGAGCAGCGACTTCACCTGGGCGATACCGCTGGCGATGGTCTTGGATGTGCCTCCGGTACCCTGGATGGTGAAGGTGCGCAGCGCATTGCAACTGTTGAGGCCTTGGGCAGCGAGCAAGTCAGGAATCTGGTTGGTCTCGCAGCCAAGACCGATCAGCAGCACTGCAGAGAAGTTGGCATGTACGGCGTATCCGCCCAGGGTCCGACGCAGCATCGCCAACGCTTCACCACCGGGGTCGACGGCACAGCCGACACCATGGGTCAGGGCGACCACGCCATCGACATTGGGGTAGGGCGCCAGAGCTTCGGGATGGATGTCACGGCGGAAATGATCAGCGATCGCTCGGGCTACCGTGGCCGAGCAGTTAACCGAGGTCAGGATGCCGATGTAATTGCGCGTAGCAACCCGGCCATCCGGGCGCACGATTCCCATGAAAGTGTCTTCTACGGGGGCTTGCACGCCCCGAGCATCGATACCGAAGGCATAGTCACGGGCGAAGTCGCCCATCGCCAGGTTGTGCACATGCACATGTTCTCCAGATTCGATGGCCTGGCTGGCGAAGCCGATGATCTGCCCGTAACGGCGCAGGGGCTGGCCGGCTTCGAGATCGCGAGCGGCCACCTTGTGGCCGGCGGGGATCGGTTCGCGCACCCGCACGCCTTCTTCCAGTTGCAAGTCTTTGGGCAGCGCCTGGCGGGCGATCAGCACGTCGTCCAGCGGGTTGAGTCGAATCACGGCATTGGCAGCACTTTCACTGCCCGTCTTTGTAATCAATTGCATGACATTTACCTCAAGGGGACGCGGCACTCAGGCCAGGCCGCGTTCGCGATAGTCGATCAGCCCCGAGAACAGCATCAGGCCGAACGCCATGACCACGAAGAAGATCAGGGCCAGGAAGTAAGAACCGGTGAACTGCACGATCAGGCCGATCAGGATCGGCACCAGAACACCGACCATGTTGCCGCAGAAGTTCATGCTGCCGCCCAGCACGCCCGCCTTGGACTTGCCGCCAAGGATCGCCGGCAGGCACCAGTACATGCCGCACCAGCGAATGAAGAACAGCGCGACGCAGAGCAGGGCGATGACCTTCACGGCATCCGGGGTATAGGCGACCAGCAGGATGCACAAGGCAGCCACGGCAGCAGAACCTGCGAACATGCTGCGCATCACGGTGTTCGGCTGGCCACCGTTGGTTTTCCATTTGTCGGCGATCCAGCCGCCGACCAACTCGCCGACGAAGCCGCACATGAAAATCAGGAAAGTCGCGCCGCCCATGGCCTTGATGTCGAGGTTGTGAGCCTTGTGCAGGTAGCTCGGCATCCAGGTCAGCAAACCGTAGAACACGCTGTTGTAGCAGGCATAGCCGGCAAACATGCACAGCACCGACCGGCTCTTGAGCAGTTCCTTGAGCACGGCCTTGCGGTTGCCGTTGTGCTTGCTTGCAGCTTCATTGGCCTGGGTGATGTAAGACAACTCGGCGGTGTTGACCTGCGGGTGTTCGCTTGGATGGTTGCGGATGTACCACCAGGCCCAGACACCCACGACGATGGTGCCGACACCCGCGATGATGAATGCGATGCGCCACGAGTCGAACCAGGTGATCAGGCCTGCGATGATGATCGCCCCCAACGCGGTGCCCAACGGTGCGCCGCCATCAACCAAGGTCGCACCACGGCCGCGTTCGTTCGGGGTCAACCAAGCACCATTGAGCTTGGCGCCTGCCGGCATGATCGGCGACTCGGCAACGCCCAGGCCGACACGGGTGATCAGCAGGGTGATCCAGTGGTGGGCAAAGCCGCCTAGCGCCTGGAAGGCCCCCCAGCCGACCGTGGCCACGCCGATGATGTTGCGCACCTGGAAGCGGTCCAGCAGCATGCCTCCTGGAATCTGCATCAGAGCGTAGGACCAGAAGAAAGCGCTGAGTATCAGGCCCTCCAGCGCCGGGGTAAGTTCGAATTCGGCCGAAATCAACGGCAACGCTACCGACAGCGAGGCGCGGTCGATGTAGTTGATGGCAGCGAGCAACAGGAGAATCAGGAAGATCCGCCAACGTACGTTGGTCGGGCGGGCAGTGTCGGCGCTCGCCAGGGACGACGAGGGTGACGCCGTGTAAGGGCTATTCTTCATGCTCATCTCTCTCTTATGGTTCTTATGAAATGCCGGCGCAGCTAAGCGCCGCTGAATCAGAGCGCCGTCACCTGTCCAGGTGCGAAGGTCGCTGGCGACAGGGCAATGCCGTTGCGCAGCGGGGCACCGAATTCCGGCAGGCTGATTTCGAATACGTCACCGACAGCTGTCCTGACGTGGTCGGCGAACGACAAGGTCGCGGTGCCGAAGAAGTGAATGTGCACATCGCCAGGGCGCAGGAACTGCGCATACTTGAAGTGGTGGTACTCCAGGTTTTCCAGGGAGTGACACATGTTGTCCTCGCCACTGAGGAACGCCTTTTCCCAGATCACGCTGTTGCCCCGAAGGATTCGGCTGACACCGTCCAAGTGGCGCGGCAACTCGCCTATCCGCAGTTCCGGGCCGAACGAGCAGTTGCGCAGTTTGGAGTGAGCCAGGTACAGGTAGTTGCGCCGCTCCATCACATGATCGGAAAACTCGTTGCCGATGGCGAAGCCCAGTCGATAGGGGCGGCCATCGTCGCCGATGATATAAAGCCCGGCGAGCTCCGGCTCCTCACCTGCATCCTCGGCAAAGGCCGGGCTCTGGAACGCTTGGCCTGGACGGACCACTATCGAACCGTCGCCCTTGTAAAACCATTCCGGCTGCACGCCAGCAGTCCCAGGGGTAGGGCGCCCCCCTTCGATGCCCCACTGGAAAATGCGCGCCGTGTCGGTCAGAGCAGCGGCATCGTCGATTTTCTGCTGATGCATCTTGTCACGCGTCGAGGCGCTGCCCAGGTGGGTCAGGCCTGTTCCGCTGACCAGGCAATGGGCGGGATCTTCGTGGTCCAGCGGTGGCAGTACGCGACACTCCGCCAGCATCTGGGCGTAGCACTCATCGCTGTGCTCAAGGCCTCGCGCAATAACTTCGTCGCCCAGGCTGCGCCGGTTGCGGATGGCCGCCAGGGCCAGTTCGCGCATGTGTGTGGTATTGCGTACGACCTGAATTACGTCGCCTTCGACAACCCCGACACGGCGCTGGGCATGGCCAGTTTCAAATTGGATCAGACGCATGCTGACTCCTGTTGTTCTTGTGGGATCAATTGCTGGCCACTTTATTTCTCCCTGTCGATGCTGCCTAATGAGAGCTGCTGACACCGCGATAACTTTTAGTGATCCCCTATGCTCCCATCTTTGACTTCCATGGCTTCGCGACTACGCCTTCGTCAGTTGCGCCTCCTGATCAGCCTCGATGAACTTGGCTCGATCCACAAAGCAGCCGAGGCAATGTCCATAACCCAGCCTGGGGCCACCAAGGCCCTGAACGAGATCGAGTCGACCTTGGGTGCAGTGCTGTTCGAGCGGACCAACAAAGGGTTGGAGGCCAATGACTTGGGTCGTTGCGTGGTGCGCTACGCACGTTTGATCAACACAGATCTCGCCCACCTGCGCGAAGAGATGTTGGGGATCCTCCAGGGGCACGGGGGGCGTCTCTCGGTGGGTACTATCATGGGGGCGGTGCCGATGATGGTGGAGGGTTTAGCGCGCTTGCGCGAGGCCCAGCCGGATCTGTCGGTCACGGTGGTAGAGGACACCAGCGACCGCTTGCTCAGCTTGCTCGATCAGGGACGACTGGACGTGGTGATTTGTCGAACCAGCGTCAGCCATCGTCCGGCAGCTTACGAAAGCCGGGTCAAGCACCAGGAACAACTCGTGTTGGTGGCCAACCCGGCACACCCCTTGGCTGGCAGCCAGTCCCTGAACTTGTCCCAGCTGACTGACTCGCGCTGGGTGGTGTTTCCGGTGAACATGCCCCTGCGCCTTACGCTCGAGCGTGAGTTTCGTGAGGCCGGGTTGAGCTTTCCGCAGTATCCCATCGAAACCTCATCGACCTTCACCACATTGTCGATGCTGCAGCAGGATGCCGGACTGCTCGCCGTCATGCCGTGGGATGTGGCGAAAGTGGCCGTGGAGCATGGCATGTTGGTACGGCTGCCATTGCAACTGATGTCGCGAAGTGAACCTTACGAAGTAGTCACACGACGCGACGTGGAACTGAGCAGTCCTACCCATGTGCTCATAGATATCTTGATGGACTGAGCTTCTTTGCTTACACGCTGCCACACACAACTTAAAAAAGAATCAGGGTAGGGCAGAAAGAGTAAATACCAGCAGCCTGCAAAAGCTTGCATGGCCGGTGGAGCCTCAATCTGCCGAAGATTAGAAAACGCAGGCATATATGGCTATCGCAAAATTCACGATTACCTGAGAGCTGGGATGAATTGGAGGCAGCATCCATCTGGAATAAATACAATTTAACATAATACACATTATGCGCACCTTCGTATGAAGCTACCGGGGCCGTGAGTGGGCAGATTTGAAGCCAGGCCCCTGGCCTAAATCACTGCGCTGCAGATCGAGCTTGGACCTCAGCGATGTAACCCAGCACGAACGGATCCTGCGAGCCTCGCTCCTTGTAGTAGCCAACCACGTTGGCCAACTTCCACCGCAGCAACCTCATCAGCACTGGATCGGAAAATTTCCAGCTGGCCGACTCATACTGATATCGGCTGTTGGTGAACACATCGCGATACCGCTCGAATGAATGTTCCTGCCTGTTAAGGGCCAGGCTCTCGCGAATCGCCGCAGGCATCGCGTGAAACAGCGTCAGCAGATCGTGAGCATCACGCTTTTGTTTGGATGGAATCTTGCCGATTGACTGCAAGTGCTGGTGAGCCGTTTTGAGAGCTTCGACGTCGAGCTTGTAGGTTTCGCCAGACGTACCTTGGTGCTGATCTGGCAAGAAAATAAAGCTTTTCAGCAGCATTTCCATACCGATCGCTGCATTGACCATGGCGACATGTGGGAGGTTTGGGCGTGTAGAAGCTCAGCGGCCTTGAGGTAGTTATGGGCGCTTTCAAGCATCCAGCCTGGAAAATGAGTCATTGAGTGGTGATCCTCGATGGTCGATGACGCCGAAGGTAGCTCACCAGGTGAACTACCCCTAGCTCATTCTTGAACGCTAGCGTGCAGATTTGAGCGTTAGCGATCACCGATGAGCTACCCCTAGCTCACCAGATGAGCTACCCTGCCCTAATAATATAACCTCAAGGAATAACTACACTAAATATTCATTTTGTTGAGTTATATAAATCGCCCATCATACTTTGCACTACCGCCACCGCAAAACCGGCCATCCCGTCGCGTCAGCGTGCGCTCGCAGCACTGGATCCGGATTGACGGTATGCGGTTTGGCGACCAGCGAAAGCAACGGCAGGTCATTGCGAGAATCCGAATAAAAATAAGCCCCTTCTAGCCCTTCGCCATGCTCCTGCAGCCAGCTGTGCAGCCGCGCCACTTTGCCTTCTCGATAGGTCAAGATCCCGCAGGTATTGCCGGTATAACTGCCCTGCTGCTGTTCAAGATCAATCGCCAGGACTTCTTCGACCCCCAATTGCTTGGCAATACGACTCACCAAGAAGTGTGCCGATGCTGAAATGATCAACACCCGGTCACCCTCCTCTCGATGTCTCGCCAGGCACGCCATGGCGTCGTCGTGGATACGCGGGGTGATGATGTCCTCCACGAAGGGGTCCACCGCTTCGGCCACCTCCTTTATCGTTCGGCCGACCAGCGGGGACAGGCTGAACGTCATATACGCTTCCATCGCCAACTTGCCCTGCGCATAGAGCGCCATGAGTTCGCGATCGCGTTCGATGAAGCTGGGCCCGTCAACCCAGCCGAGCGCTGCCATATGGCTGCTCCACAAACTGGCGCAGTCGCCATCGATAAGGGTGTCGTCCAGGTCAAAAAGTGCGAGGGCCATTGGCCACCTCCAAGATACAGGTTCGTGGTGCGAAGGCTCTTCCAGCCTTCGCCCGGTGAAATGTCAGCGGCATCAGCGAGACGCGACGGTGGCAGGCGCTGCCAGGGGTTGGGCGTCGGCCGCCTGGTTTGCCGGGCGACTGTTCCAGAACGGGACCAGCAGCAAGCTTGCAAGCAGCGCCGCGCCCGTGAAGACGAAGAACACGGTAATGGTGTCGAAATAGCCAGGCAGCAGCCCGCCAAGGATGGCGCCAACCGAGCCACACCCGTTGACGAAGCCTGTGGCGGTACCCGCGGACTCGCTAGTGCCAAAATCGATGGCTGCGGCGCCGCTGATCATCGAGTCAGGGCCGTACAGGGTCACACCCATCATGAACAGCAAGCCAACGACCAGATAGATGTTGCCGCTTTGCATCGTCGGCACGAACAGTATTAGCCACAAGGTCAGCGCCATCAGGCTGAGGACGCAAGCCGGCATGCGCCGAGCGCCGAACAACTTGTCAGAGACGATGCCGATCAGGATTGGCCCGACCAACCCGGCGACTTCGAATGCGGACGGTACGATGGCCGAAGCCACTTTGCCGATGCTTGGCATGCGCTCGTAGACGATCACCGGCCCCCACATCAGGATTGCATAACGAGCAGGCTTGAGCAGGAAGTACGCCATCCCCAGTACCAGGACCGTACGATTGGCGAGCACTTTGCGCAGCGCAGTCCAGTAGTTCTCCCGGAGGACGTCGTCTCGACCGGTCGGCTGGACCTGCGCCTCGACCGCAGGCAACCCCACATCCTGCGGGCGATTGCGCTGCAGCAGGAAGAACAGCACGGCAACAACGATAACGACACCGGCCGAAGATACGAACGCCATGCGCCAGTCATGGGAGATCTGATAGGCCCACCACCCGGCGAACGGCGTGGCGACCAGGCCGCCAAAGGCATAACAGGTGCTCCAGTAGCCCAGCACACGTCCTCGCTCGCGTGTGGCGAAGAAGCTGCCGATGTTCTTGCACAACCCTGACCAGCCGGTGGATTGCGCCAGCCCCTGGATCACCATGCAGCTGGCGAAGATCGGCAACGTCGCGAAGGTGCCCATGGCCAGCGCGGCCAGGGCCGACACCACGAGCCCGCCGAGCACGACGACGCGGGTACCGTAGCGGTCGGCGAACACACCCCATGCGAACTGGCCGACGGCGTAGGCAGCCAGGTACAGCGCGTCGAGGTTGGCCATAGCCGCTTTGTCGAGCGTGAAAGTGGGGTCTTCGGCGATGCCCAGTTTGGCAACTGAAAATGCCTTGCGGGTGAAATAGAACGCGGCATAGGCCAGCCACGTGATGATGAATATCTGGACGCGCCAGCGTTGAAGGGATTTCCAGTAATAGCGGGCGTTCTCAGGACTTTTGTACATGTTGTTGTCCTCTGGTGATTACCGCAACGTAGGCCTGCCACCCTGCACTGCTCTATCAAGGCGCCGGCCGGGAGGTATCCGGAGCTTGCGACCTTGATGTTAACAACTGGTCTAGACCAAGAATTGACCCTGCGAGTGAGTTTCTACGTACAAAGTCAATTCGGGGCTTAGCGTGACTGGATTCAAGGCATGAGCCTGCGGACAAATCGTCAAGGCTTTTGGCTACGCCATTGTCGCGGGCTAACGCCAAACCAACGGCGAAAAGCCCGGGAGAACGCACTGGTTTCGGAGTACCCAAGCAACGCTGCCAGGTCAGACACTGGCCGCTTGGGCTGTCGCAGGTAATGCACCGCCACTTCGCGGCGCACCTTCTCCACCAGTTGGCTGAAGCTCACGCCTGCTTCGCGCAGATGGCGCTGCAATCCGGCGCCGCTGAGCTGCAGCGACTGCGCGATCGTTTCCAGGCACGGCTCTCCGCCGCTCAGGGCAAGGCGTACCTGAGCGTCCACCTCGTCCAGCAGGTTGCGCCGTTGATCGCGTGCGCCCAAGCGCCGGAGCACGTCCTGGACCAGAAACAGCAGATTGGCATCGCGCTCCGGCATGATCTGGTCCTTCAGGTCGGTCTTGGGTACCAGCATCGAATTACAATTGCGATCGAAATAGACAGGCGCGCCGAACGCCCGCTGATGGGCTTGCCCGTCTAGTGGGCGCGCGTGCTCGAAGCTGACTGCAAATGGCGCCCAGTCCTTGCCCAATACGTGGCGCATCAGGTTCAGCACCATGCCCATGGTCAATTCGGCATCCTGCCGGCGCTCCAGGATGGCGCTGTGCCGTACCTGATAATCGAAGCGATAGCACTCGCCGCAGTCGGCCAGCCGTATCAAGGTATCGTGCTGATGATAAGGAAACGCTGCCGCGAAATTGCGCAAGGCCTCCTCCAACGTACTGGAAAACAACCCGACATAGCCCAGCAGCCCCAAGGCTTGAGGCTGAAACTGCAGACCGTAATGCAAACCGAAATTGTCGCAGTGCGATTGGCGGGCTGCCTCCTCGAGCACCTGGCAGTAATTGGTGAGCGGCAGGCTGAGTGTGGGTTGGCGCAGGCTTTCAGGATTGACGCCGGCACGTCCCAGCACCAGGTCGATGTCACCCCCAACTTCCGTCACGAACCCCTCCAGCCCACTGGCAGCGGCCGACAGGACGCCGAGGTTGCCCGCGACTGGCGAAACGGTGCAGCAGTGCAGTGGAGAACTCATGGTCTATTCCAGTCCGAATTCGTAGATTCGGTAATGCAAATGCTGTGCCCTCGTATCGCCCTCTAAAACAGCCCCTTGCAGTCGAATAGCTTTCAGAGACCGCCCTGGGCTTGGGGCAATGGGTAACATCGCGTAACAATCAGTCACGCAAGAAAGCCGGCAAAGCCAGAACGCCCTGTTCGGTTGACTGACCCGTCCATTAATGCTCAGATGCGCCCCAGTTTCAGGTGTCCCCTGCCGCCGTGCCGGGGATTAAACGGGAAGCCGGTGCCTCGCCTTGCGCGATCAGTCCGGCGCTGCCCCCGCAACGGTAAGCGAGCGATGCATTCGATACACCACTGTGCCGCCGGCATGGGAAGGTGAATGCCTCAAGCCCCTCGCAAGCCCGGAGACCGGCCTGTCACCTCTGTTGGCAACACCCGCGGTGGGCGGGCGCGGGCCGTCTTGGGCAGGCCACTGTCCGCGATTTCCTTGCGCGCCGTCTCCAGTCGGGCTTCATTCACCCCCGGTACGGTTGGTCTGCATGTCATCCCCTACCCTACGTCTGGAAAGCGTGCACTGGGCTCCCTCGCCCGGCGGTCAACGCCTGCTCGACGACATCGACCTGCAAGTCCACCCCGGTGAATTCGTCGGCCTGATCGGCCCCAATGGCAGCGGCAAGACCAGCCTGTTGCGCTGCGCCTATCGCTTTACCCGACCCGATGGCGGGCGCGTGCTGCTGGAAAACGAAGACATCTGGCAACAGTCCCCACGCTGGGTCGCCCAGCGCGTGGCAGTGATGCTGCAGGAGTTCCCCGAAGATTTCGGCCTGAGTGTGCGCGACGTGGTCGCCATGGGCCGAACCCCGCACCAAGGTTGGTTCGACAGCCATGACGACCAGGCATTGATCGATGCCTGCCTGCAGCGACTAGGCCTGCATGCCCGAGCCGACCAGGGCTTTGCGCCGCTATCCGGCGGTGAGAAGCAACGTGTATTGCTGGCTCGGGCACTGGTGCAGCAACCGCGCTTGTTGATCCTGGACGAGCCGACCAATCATCTCGACCCACGTTACCAACTGGCCTTGCTCGAACACCTGCGTGGGACTGGTCTAGGCCTGTTGGCGAGTTTCCACGACCTGAACCTGGCCGCAGCCTTCTGCGATCGCCTGTATGTGCTCGATGCAGGTCGCATCGTCGCGCAAGGGACACCGGAGCAAGTGCTGACCGAGCACCGCCTGGCGCAAGTCTTTGGTGTTCGCGCCCTGGTCGATCGCCACCCATTGGCGCCCCACCCACGTATTACCTGGATCACCCCCGCATGAAGCGACGCCTGACTCATCTGGCCCTGCTCGCCGCCCTGCCCTTCGCAGCCTGGGCTGACAGTTACCCCGTCACCGTGCGCAGTTGCGAGCGCGACATCACCTTCACCCAAGCGCCCCAGCGGGCTGTGAGTCACGACATCAACCTCACCGGGATGCTGCTGGCACTGGGGCTGCGCGAGCGGATGGTCGGCTACAGCGGTGTCAGCGGTTGGAAGACCCTCGACCCGTCCCTGCGTGAGGCCTTGACCGGCCTTCCTGAACTTGCACCGCGCTATCCGTCGCCGGAGAACCTTCTTGATGCCCAGGCCGACTTTCTGTTCGCTGGCTGGGGTTACGGCATGAACGTGGGCGGCCCGCTGACGCCGCAGACCCTCGCACCGCTGGGCATCCCCGTGTATGAATTGAGCGAATCCTGCTCATGGATCATGCCCCGGCGCCAGGCAAGCCTGGAGGACCTGTACCAGGACCTGCTCAACCTGGGGCGCATCTTCGACGTTCAACCGCGGGCCAACGTGCTTGTCGAGCATCTGCAGCAGCGCGTTGCGCAGGTCCACGCGCAACTGGCCCCAGTGCAACACAAACCCCGCGTCTTTCTCTACGACAGCGGCGAAGACCGCCCCACCACTTCTGGCCGACTCGGCATGCCCCAGGCACTGTTTGAGGCCGCTGGTGCCGACAACGTAATGGCCGACGTGAATGCCAGCTGGACCCAGGTCAATTGGGAGAGCGTCGTGGCGCGGGATCCGGAAGTGATCGTCATCGTTGACTACGGGCCGACGAGTTGGGCGCAAAAACGCGATTTCCTGCTCAATCACCCCGCCTTGAGCGAGGTAAAGGCCATCCGCGAGCGCCGCTTCGTAGTGCTGTCGTACCTGCAGGTCACCCCATCGGTGGACAACGCAAGTGCCATCGAGCAATTGGCTGCGGCCCTGCATCCGCAACTGTTCGCCAAGGCAACGCACTGATGCCGGTTCGTAGCCCAGGGGGCTATCGCCTGCTGATGTCGCTGCTGCTGATCGGTGTGCTGTTCTCTTGCCTGCTGTCCCTGGGCTTTGGCGCGGCCCATGTGCCGCTGGCGAAGGTCACGGGCATCACGCTGTATCAGTTGGGTATGACCGATATGGGCGACTGGAGCCGGGGGCAGGCGCAAATCGTCTGGCAGATCCGCGCCCCACGGGTACTGCTCGGGGCCATGGTGGGGGCAGGCCTGGCCCTGGTTGGTGGTGCCTTGCAGGCCGTCACCCGCAATCCGTTGGCCGACCCGCACCTGCTGGGCGTCAGCTCTGGTGCGGTACTCGGAGCGGTGCTGGTGGTGCTTTTCTTCGGCACCTTTGCAGGCCCATTCAGCCTACCCCTGGCAGCCTTCGTCGGCGCCTTGGGCAGCATGTTGCTGGTCCTGGCAGTGGCTAGCCGGCGCGGTCGACTGGACAGCGACAGGCTACTGCTGGCCGGGGTGGCTGTGTCGTTCGTGGTCATGGCGCTGGCCAACCTGCTGCTGTACACCGGCGACCCTCATGCAGCCAGCTCGGTGATGTTCTGGATGCTCGGTGGCCTGGGCTTGGCACAGTGGCCGCTGCTTTGGCTGCCGGCGATCTGCGTGTTGGCTGGGTTTGTGCTGCTGATGAGCCTGGCCCGGGCATTGAACGGGTTGATGAGCGGTGAACAGACTGCCGTCAGCCTTGGCTTCGAGCCGCGCCGTGTGCGAGCTCAAGTGTTCGTTGGCTGTGCCCTGCTGACGGGGGTGCTGGTATCGCTTTCCGGCGCCATCGGTTTCGTCGGCCTGATGCTGCCCCACGTCGCCCGTCGCCTGGTCGGTGCCGAGCACCGTCGACTGCTGCCTGCCTGCGCCCTGCTCGGCGCGTTGTTCGTGGTGTGGGTGGATATCGGTGCGCGCACACTCATTGCGCCTCAGGACCTGCCCATCGGTATTGCCACGGCCGCCATCGGCGGGCTGTTCTTTATCGTCCTGCTGCGCCGCAAGGCCTGAACCTAGCGATGTTTGCGGGCCTGCACCTGGCGCTTGAGTACACGCAAGGGTGGCGCGTAGAAGAATCCGAACGACACGCTTCCCTTGCGTCCAGGCATCGCATGGTGCAGTCGATGCGCCCGATACAGGCGCTTGAGGTAGCGGTTCACAGGTTTGGG
This sequence comes from Pseudomonas guariconensis, assembly GCF_040822035.1. Taxonomy (NCBI): domain Bacteria; kingdom Pseudomonadati; phylum Pseudomonadota; class Gammaproteobacteria; order Pseudomonadales; family Pseudomonadaceae; genus Pseudomonas; species Pseudomonas guariconensis. The sequence goes on from NZ_CP162012.1 coordinate 2,651,287, forward strand.
CGCGCAAGGCCAGTGACGATGAAAGAGCCCATCGTGGGCCAGCACATACAACACGCCATACCCCGCCACACCGCCGCCAACCCACTGCAGCGGCGCGTAGCCCGCCTTGCCCAGCGCCACCAGGCCCGCTGCGACCAGCGCCAGGGCCACCAGGTAGACATCGTTGGTCTCCAGCATGCCCAGGCGCGGCTCATGGTGCGATCGGTGCAGCCACCAGCCCCAGCCATGCATGATGTACTTGTGAGCCAGCGTGCCGACGCCCTCCATGGCCACTAGCGTGCCGAACAGGATGGCGAGATTGAACAACATGTAACAGTCCGAGATGAGCAACGAGGTGGGCAAGGTTACCATTGCCGGCCCTCCCTTCGGAGGTTTTTCCATGAAGCTTGTGTCGGCCTGACAGACACTTTCAGCCGACTCTTTTTCGCCAAGGACAGCCCTATGCGTATCCGTCTCACACACTGCCACGACCTCGCCCAGCTCGCAGCGGTCGAACGCTCCGCTGCTCAAGCCTTCAAGCGCTTGCCTGAACTGGCCTGGCTGGCACAAGCCGATGTGCTGGAAGACGCCACGCATCAGTGCTGCATCGCGCAGCAGGCCAGTTGGGTCGCGGTGGACGAGCAAGATGTGCCGATCGGGTTCATCTGTGCGCAAACCACCGCCAGCGAGTTGCACATTCTGGAGCTCTCGGTACAAGAGCACGCCCAAGGCAAAGGGCTGGGCCGCCGCTTGTTGCAGACGGCTGTCGAGGCTGCTCACAGCCGTGGATTGCAAGGTGTCACGCTGACTACCTTCACTGATGTACCGTGGAATGCGCCGTTCTACGCCCGCCAGGGGTTCACCATCCTGGAGCCTGCGCAGTTGGATGAACGCTTGCGGGGCATATTGCGCAGTGAACAGGCCTATGGCCTGTCCGGGCGTTGCGCCATGCGGTTAGCAATTGGCTAGCGCACTGCTCGCCAGGCTGTAGCGGTCACGCCCTTGGCGCTTGGCCTCATACAGGGCGGCGTCGGCGGCGGCTGTCAGGCTCTCTGGTGTGATCGCCTCCGCCCCCGGAGAGCCCACTGCGATTCCGGCGCTGGCCGATACCTGCCCCAAGGGGCTGCCAGCATGCTCGATCACCTGCCGACGCAGCAGCATGAGTATCTCCTGCACGATCGCCACCGCACCTTGGGCGTCGGTGTTGGGCAGCAACAGCGTGAACTCTTCGCCGCCGTAGCGCACCGCCAGGTCGCCAGGGCGCTTCAATGCGTGGCCCAGCAACTCGCCAACGCGCCGCAGACATTGGTCACCCGCCAGATGGCCGTAGCGGTCGTTATAGGCCTTGAAGTAGTCCAGGTCGATCATCACCAGGGCCAAGGGATAGGCCTGACGCCGGGCTCGACGGATCTCCGCCTCGAACACCCCATCCAACCGACGGCGGTTGCCAAGGCCGGTCAGGCTATCGGTCAGGGCCAAGGATTTGAGCGTCTGATGCGCCTGGTGCAGTGCGCGCTCGATGGCAATGCGCTCGCGCAGCTGGCGCAGCACCACCCAGCCGAAGGCCGCGAGTCCCGACAGCAACAGCAATAACACCGCGGCCGACTTGAGCATGTCGTGGCGCCAAGGCGCGATGATCGACTCACGCGACAGTCCAGCCTCGACCACCAATGGATAATTGGCCAACGCCCGGTAGGCATACAGACGCGGCGTGCCGTCGACCACCGCGACGGCTTCCACCACACCCTGGTCGGCGTAAGGCAGGTGGTTGCGAAAGATCTCGCTGTCGGCCAGGCTGCGCCCCACCACCTGCTCCACGAAGGGCCGGCGCACGAGAATGGTGCCATCGCGCATGGCCAGCACGAGCGCACCGCGTTCGTCTATTTTGAAGTCGCCGTAATAGCGCACGAACCAATCCACCTTGATCGAACCCAGCAGCACGCCGGCGAAGCTGCCGTCGGGGTTGTTCAGCCGCCGTGAGATCGGAATGATCAGATCACCTGTGGAACGACTGCGCACCACCGAGCCAACGCGCACGCCTCGGTCGGCGTGGGTGCGGTGATAGATGAAGTAATCGCGGTCAGCATTGTTGGCCCGCGGGGCGATGGTCGGTTGATCGGTGACGATCCAGCGCCCATCGGCGCCGTAGACGAACAACCCATGCAGTTGCGGCATGATCGCTTTTTGTTGCCTGAGCAGCGCATGCAGCCGAGGCCGGTCCAGGTGGTCGAAGCCATCACCCTCGATGCGCTCGGCCAGTGCCGCCGTAATCGCATCGACTTGGCGAATGGCATCTTCGGCATGCTGGGCTGTCGCCCGGGCCAGGTTGGTTACCGCATCTTCGGCGTTGAGGAAGGCATGCCGATAGTCGCGCCAGATCCGCCAGCCTTCGATCAGCACGAAGGCCAGCATCACGACCGCCATGAAGCTCAGTACCAGGCGGAACAAGGCAACGGCGCGGCCCTCGCCAGTCACGGCGAACGGTCCCTCCTCGTCCTGCCTCCTGCTTGCTGCCATTACAGTCCCTTGTGTCCAGCACCCTACCGCCCTTGACTATAGATCAGTGACGCGGGGGGGCGGACAGCTCGATCCAGGCCGGCGCATGGTCGCTGGGCTTCGGTTCGTTGCGCACCCAGGCGTGAACACCGGCGGCCAGGAGCCGCGCAGAAAGCGCTGGGCTGAGCAACAGGTGATCGATGCGCAGGCCCGCATTGCGGGGCCAGTGATTACGAAAGTAATCCCAGAACGTGAAAACCTGCGCATCAGGATGCAACTGGCGGATCGCATCGCTCCAGCCTTGTTCGAGCAGGCGTTGGTAGCACGCCCGGGATTCAGGCTGGAGCAACGCGTCCTTGAGCCAGGAGCGGGTGTTGTAGATGTCCTGGTCGGTGGGCACCACATTGAAGTCCCCCGCCAGTACTGTCGGGTGGCCGCTGTCGAGCAGCGTTCTGGCGTGGCCGATCAGGCACTCGAACCAGCGCAGTTTGTAGTCGAACTTGGGGCCCGGCTGAGGGTTGCCATTGGGCAGATAAAGGCAGGCGATCAGGACGCCATGCACTGCGGCTTCCAGGTAACGGCTCTGGCTGTCGTCGTCCATGCCTGGCAGACCTCGGCGCACTTCGAGCGGTTCGCTGCCTCGGGCCAGGATGGCCACGCCGTTCCACGACGCTTGCCCGTGGTACAGGCAGCCATAGCCCGCCGCCTCCAGCGCCTCGCGCGGAAAGTCCTTGTCTGCAGCCTTGAGTTCCTGAAGGCAGGCCACATCCGGCTGCTCGCGCTCGAGCCAGGCCAGCAATCCTGGCAGGCGGCTGCGGATACCATTGATATTGAACGTGGCAATTTTCAATGTCTTCATGCGTCAGGGTCGTCCACATGGGCCTGCACGGCTTCCTCGAGGGCGCGCACATGGGCCTGGTCGGCCAGGGCTTTGAGCGCCAGCCAGTCGTCCCAGTCGATCGCGCCGTCGTCACGCAGCGCCTCGGCGGTACGCACCAGCTCATGATGGTAGGCGTCTGGCGATTCGCGCCGATAGCTCGCGTCATCGTACTGGGCGTACCAGGCCTCAAGCTCCGGAATGCTACGTTCGATGCTCATGGACCGCTCCTCGATGCAACCTTTGAATCTCTGAGCCTCGTCTTGCCCCAATGTTCAAACCAATGACCGTTGGTGCCGCCACGGCACAGAAAAATCAAACCTTTGCCCATAGGCTGCGCTCAACCATAAGCGACACTGAGGTCGCGCCAATGGATAAGGAGTGACACATGAGCAATCTGTTCCTCAAGCGCGTCGGGTTGACCGTCGCACTCGGCATGGCGTCGATGCACGTGCTGGCCGCCAGCTCCAATGACTTTGTCGACGATGCGACCGAAGCCGGCATCGCCGAAGTCGTGGCCGGCAACCTGGCCCAAGAAAAAAGCAAAAGCCCTGAGATCAAGGCCTTCGCCCAGCAGATGGTCACCGACCATACTAAAGCCAACCAGAAGCTCGGCGACATCGCCCGCTCCCTGGACCTGAGCACACCGGATGAAGCCGCGCTGACCGACAAGGTCAAGAAAGTGATCCTGGAATGGCGCGACGAATCCTTCGACAAGTCCTACATCAACAACCAGGTCGACGCCCACGAGAAAGCCGTGAAGCTGTTCAAGGAAGAAGCCAGCACCTCCGACAAGGCCGAGCTCAAGGCTTTTGCCAGCGAAACCCTGCCTAAGCTCGAGCATCACCTGGAACAGGCCAAGCAACTCCAGGCCAAATACGGCAAATGACCTGCAACGAACGTGAGGCGCATCATGAGTAACGATGCATTGCGATCAGAAATCCTCACCCGCCTGCTCCATGCCCACCCGCAAGGGCTGGGCAAGGAGCTGCTGGATAACTATCGCGGCGAAAAGGCCGTGGCGGGGATGCTCAAGACCCTGCAGGAACAGGGCCTCATCCAGGACGGCAGTGTCGATGTGGACGCCGAGCACCAATTGAACGTCGTCTACCCAATCAAGTTATCGTCCGCGGGAGTCGAGGAAGCCAAGAAAGTAGACCAGTAATGAGCTAGGGGCCGCCTTGCGGCCCTTTGCGCTCACGCTTTCTTTTCGTCATCCCGGGGCGGCTTGGCCGGCCCTTGCGGGTCTACTTGTGGATCTTCGAGATCAGGTGAGTCCGGGTCGAAGCCCAGATCGTTCTTGTGGGTGGCGTTTTCGGAGGAATGCGGCCCCTGGTCGGGCTTGCGGGAATCAGACGGGTTCATGGCGAGTCTCCAGGCGAGTGTCTAGGGAAGAACCCGCCCTGGCGGATAAGTTTGATTCATCTGCCGGTTCCCATGCCCAGCGGCATCACTGCTTGGCTTCCCTCTGCGCCAGCCGGGACTCGCAGGCCGATAGTGCCTCGGTCCGCGCATCGAGCATGCCCTGCAGACGCTCGAGTTGGCGTGCCTGTTCGCCGCACAGCTCGCGCTTTTGCTCCAGTTGCACTGTCTGGCTCTGCAACTGACGGCGTATCTCGTCGCTTGCGCCTTGGGCCTGGGCTAGGATCGAGCGCAGCCCTTGCACTTGGGCATCGCGCTGCTCCAATTGCGCCTCCAGCGCCGTGCGCTGCTCCACAGTCTGACGATGCTCTGCGATCAACCGCTCGTTGTCCCGGTGAAGATGTGTGGCCTCTTCCTGGCGTACCTGCAGGTCCTGCTGCAGTTGATGCAGCTCCCTCTGCAATTGCTGTACCTGCGCCTCATGGCGGCGCTGATCCTGTTCGCGCTGTTCGCGGGCGTGGCGGTGCTTCTCTTCCAGTGAACGCACCTGCTCGTGCTTGTCGGCCAGGCGCACCTGCACCTCTTCAAGTGCCTGGTTAAGGCTGGCGCTGCGCAATTGTTCCGCTTGCAAGGTGCTTTGGGTCGTCAGCAGTTTTTCGGATTCGGCCTGCAGCGCACTCGCTTGAATCTGCAACTGTTGCTGCGCTGCCGCCAGTGCCTGCTGCGCCATCTGTACTTGGTCTTGCAGCTGCTCGCGCTGCGCCTCGAAAGCCGCTTCAGCCTCGCGCAGACGTGCCTGGGCCTCGTCGTTGAGTTGCTCGGCCAATTGCTCGACCAGGCCGCTCAGTTGGGCGCTCAGGCTCGCAGTGTCCAACGGGGCTGGAGGCTGCCCGTCCAACTCTTTGAGATACCGGTGGATCGTGGTCTTGGAACCGGTGTTGCCGAGCTCGATACGTACTGCGTCGATACTCGGGTGCTCTCCCCTGGCCAGTAGTGCCTGTCGCGCGTGCTGCACTGACGCCTTGTTGATGCCGACCCGGGCCATGTCCGCTCCTACAATCGTACTGTGGTACATACCATGTAATACGTAGGAATTCTGCCCTTATGCACAGCGACAATCAACTACTCAGTGCAGGTCGAACTCGTGGTATTCCGCGCCATGTTGCTGAAGCTGACACCGGCGCTGGTCAATTGGCGACCTTCAGCTCAGCGGGAGACGCTAAGCCCCCTTCCACCGCCACAGCGGCATTCCTCGGCGGCGGCATGACAGAGCATCGAAAGCGACACCCGCGAATCGCACCAGGATTGGGGCACCCTCCCCCGGTATTGGGCCTGTCTCCCCTTCTGCTGTTCGGCTTTCCCCACTTTGCTTCCCGCCAGGCCGTGAAACAAATGGTTACAGATTATTGGCGTACTCATTGCTTGAGCCCCTACTGACAAGGCAAAAGGCCACCCTAGAAGTGGTCAGCGCCAACGCAGTAGAACGCGAGGGCAATAGCA
>NZ_CP162012.1:2662500-5289184 GCF_040822035.1 Pseudomonas guariconensis
CGGCCACCTCTTGGTAGTTCTCGGGGGTGATCCAGATGTTGCGGCTGTCCTCGTTGAGCAGGTACAGGCTGTTCTCGCTGCGGTCGAAGCAGAACGCCAGCGACCCGCTCGGAGCGCGGAAGAACTGCTCCACTCGAGTATTGAGGCGTTCTTCGTAGACCTCCACGCCATCGAGCCCCAGGCAGCGCAACTGGCCGTTGAAATGCCCTGGGGACATTTGCCGGTATTGCTGCTGCCAGCCAGGGGTCGCGCGCACCTGTTCGGTCACATCGTTGGTGTGGAAAGCCTGGACCTGCAAGGCATTGGGCGTTGTCACGCGCGTGTCCCTTATGCACTCTTTTGGTGCATTTGTTGCCGAAGAAAATGGATAGATGACCCCTGGGGGCTGCGACCAAGATAGTCCTCAGCGCGTCGCCTGGGAAGATTCCAACGCGGACTCGCCCATAAAACCCAACCAAGAGGTCTGTATGAACGCCCCCTTCGATCAGCTGTCCACCTGGCTGAAAGAACACCGGATCACCGAAGTCGAATGTGTGATCAGCGACCTGACCGGCATCGCCCGCGGCAAGATCGCGCCGACTGCCAAGTTCCTCCACGAGCGCGGTATGCGCCTGCCGGAGAGCGTGCTGCTGCAGACGGTCACTGGCGACTACGTCGATGACGACATCTACTACGACCTGCTCGATGCGGCCGACATCGACATGGTTTGCCGCCCCGACCCTTCGGCGGTGTACCAGATTCCGTGGGCCATCGAGCCGACTGCTATCGTCATTCACGACACCTTCGACAAGCACGGCAACCCGATCGAGCTGTCGCCGCGCAACGTGCTCAAAAAGGTCCTGAAGCTGTACGCCGACAAGGGCTGGCAGCCGATCGTGGCACCTGAAATGGAGTTCTACCTGACTCAGCGCTGCGAAGACCCGGACCTGCCGCTGCAAGTCCCACTGGGGCGTTCGGGGCGTGCCGAAAGCGGCCGCCAGTCGTTCTCCATCGACGCGGCCAACGAATTCGATCCGCTGTTCGAAGACGTCTACGACTGGTGCGAAATCCAGGGCCTGGACCTGGACACGTTGATCCACGAAGACGGCCCGGCGCAGATGGAAATCAACTTCCGTCACGGCGACGCACTGGATCTGGCCGACCAGATCACCGTGTTCAAGCGCACCATGCGTGAGGCCGCGCTCAAGCACAACGTCACTGCCACGTTCATGGCCAAGCCGATCACCGACGAGCCGGGTAGCGCCATGCACCTGCACCAGAGCGTGGTCGACATCGCCACCGGCAAGCCGATCTTCGCCAATGAAGACGGCAGCATGAGCGAGCTGTTCCTGCACCACATCGGCGGCCTGCAGAAGTACATTCCCAAGGTGCTGCCGATGTTCGCGCCGAACGTCAACTCGTTCCGCCGCTTCCTGCCGGACACCTCGGCACCGGTGAACGTCGAGTGGGGCGAGGAAAACCGCACCGCAGGCCTGCGCGTACCGACCTCCAGCCCCGAGGCCATGCGTGTGGAAAACCGCCTGCCGGGTGCCGACGCCAACCCGTACCTGGCGATCGCCGCGAGCTTGCTGTGCGGCTACCTGGGCATGGTCGAGAAGATCGAGCCGAGCGCGCCGGTGCAAGGCCGCGCCTACGAGCGGCGCAACCTACGCCTGCCGATCACCATCGAAGATGCCCTGCAGCACATGGAAGACTGTCAGACCCTGCACGAATACCTGGGACGTCAGTTCGTCCAGGGCTATGTGGCGGTCAAGCGCGCCGAGCACGAGAACTTCAAGCGTGTGATCAGCTCCTGGGAGCGTGAGTTCCTGCTGCTGAGCGTCTGATTCCTGTCACGTCCGTGGGCACGGGGTCACCTGCGAAGGCACCGGTGTGTGTGCCATCGCATTCACGGGTGCCCCCGCGCCCACGGGACTACGTGCTGCCCTTGGGCAGTGAAACCTTTGTTACACCGCATTCAAAGAACAAGACCAACGAGGTGTCGACATGCGTCATTTGCAAACCCTGATTCCCGCTGCATTCGCCCTGGTGTTCGGCGCCGCCGTCCAGGCCCAGCCGAGCGTCAGCGTATACAACTGGACCGACTACATCGGTGACACCACCCTGGCCGACTTCCAGGCCAGCAGTGGCATCAAAGTGGTCTATGACGTGTTCGATTCCAACGAAACCCTCGAAGGCAAGCTGCTGGCCGGACGCACCGGCTACGATGTGGTCGTGCCTTCCAACCATTTCCTGGCGCGCCAGGCCCAGGCCGACGCCTTCATGCCGCTGGAGCGCGACAAACTGCCGAACTGGAAACACCTGGATCCCGTGCTGCTCAAGCAACTGGAGCAGAACGATCCGGGCAACCGTTACGCGGTGCCCTACCTGTGGGGCACCAACGGCATCGGCTACAACGTCGAGAAGGTCAAGGCAGTGCTGGGCATCGACAAGGTCGATTCCTGGGCGGTGCTGTTCGAGCCGGAGAACCTCAAGAAGCTCAAGCAGTGCGGCGTAGCCTTCATGGACTCGCCTGACGAACTCTTTCCAGCCGTGCTCAACTACCTGGGCATGGACCCGCGTAGCGAAAGCACCGCCGACTACGCCAAGGCCGAAGCGCGCCTGATGCAGCTGCGCCCTTATGTCACCTACTTCCACTCCTCCAAGTACGTCTCGGACCTGGCCAACGGCGATGTCTGCGTGGCCTTCGGCTACTCGGGCGACGTGTTCCAGGCCGCCAGCCGCGCGGTGGAAGCCAACAATGGCGTGAAGATCGCCTACAGCATTCCCAAAGAAGGCAGCAACTTGTGGTTCGACCTGCTGGCCATCCCCAAGGACAGCAGCAACCCCGAGCAGGCCCTGGCCTTCATCAACTACCTGCTCGACCCGCAAGTGATCGCCAAGGTCAGCGCCACCGTCGGCTACGCCAACGCCAACCCGGACGCCAAGGCCTACATGGACGCCTCCCTGGTCCACAACCCCGAGATCTATCCGTCCCAGGACGTGCTGGACAAGCTGTATGTCTCCAGCACCCCGAGCCCCAAGATCATGCGCGTCATGACCCGCTCCTGGAGCAAGATCAAGTCCAACCGCTGAGCCGAGCACGAGCCATGCCTACTACCCAACACACCGCGTCCTACTACGCTGCCACCGCACGCAGCTCGACGCCCTACCCCACGCTCGAAGGCGAGCTGAGCGCAGATGTCTGCGTGGTCGGCGGCGGCCTGACGGGGGTCAACACTGCGCTGGAGCTCGCCGAGCATGGCCTTTCGGTGATCCTGCTCGAAGCCCGGCGCATCGGCTGGGGCGCCAGCGGGCGCAACGGCGGGCAATTGATCCGCGGCATTGGCCATGACGTCAGCGGCTTCGCCCGCTTCGTCGGTCAGGATGGCGTGCGCTACCTCAAGCAGGCCGGCATCGATTCGGTGGAGCTGGTGGCCGATCGCATTGCCCGCTACGGCATCGAGTGCGACCTACGCTGGGGCTTCTGCGAACTGGCCAACACCGCCGCGCAGTTCGCCGCCTTCAAGGACGAGCAGGACGATCTGGCCGCGCTGGGCTACCGCCACGAAACCCGCCTGGTCGGCCCCGAGCGAATCCGCGAGGTGGTCGCCAGCGACCAGTACGCCGGCGGCCTGGTGGACATGGGCTCGGGTCACCTGCATCCGCTTGACCTGGTCCAAGGCGAAGCCCGCGCGGCCGAGCAACTGGGCGTGCGCATTTTCGAGCAGAGCCCAGTGCAGCGCATCGAGCACGGCCCCACCGTGACCCTGCACTGCGCGCGCGGCAAGGTACGCGCCAACAGCCTGGTGCTCGGCTGTAATGCGCACCTAGACGAGCTGGAACCGCGCCTGAGCGGCAAGGTGCTGCCGGCCGGCAGTTACGTGGTCGCCACCGAACCCCTGCCCGAGCACGTCGCCAAGGCGCTGATCCCGCAGAACATGGCGCTGTGCGACCAGAAGGTCGGCCTGGACTACTACCGTCTTACCGCCGACCGCCGCCTGCTGTTCGGCGGCGCCTGCCACTACTCCGGCCGCGATCCCAAGGACATCGCGGCCTACATGCGGCCCAAGGTGCTCAAGGTATTCCCGCAACTGGGCGAGGTGCGCATCGATTACCAGTGGGGCGGCATGATCGGCATCACCGCCAACCGCTTTCCCCAGGTCGGCAGGTTGAACCAGCATCCAAACGTTTACTACGCCCAGGGATATTCCGGCCATGGCCTGAATGTCACCCACTGGACCGCCAAACTGCTGGCCGAATCCATCGCCGTGGGCCACAGCCAGGGTCTTGATGTGTTCAGCGCCGTGCCCCACCTGACCTTCCCCGGCGGCAAGGCCCTGCGCTCGCCGCTGCTGGCCCTGGGGATGCTGTGGTACCGGTTGCGGGAAGTGCTGGGTTGACCGCCCTCTAGAGCCCCGCAGATCAGGTGCAGGCCTGGGCGACTTGCACCCGATTTGTGGGCTTGCCCATGACGTGGGGGGTTGGCATTGAACATTGGCATGACACCGGCCAGTTCCGGAACGAGCGAAACGGCAAAACTCGGCTTTACTGGCCGGTAACACCGTGAGAACCCAGGATGGATCCATGCCCCTGCTTGACCCCACCTCCAACGAAAGCAAATACCCCAAACTTTCCAGCGCCGCCCTGATCGGCGCCACCACACCCAGCAGTACCCGCCTGTGGGTACGCCTGTACCGGCCAGGCACTTGGTACCTGGCGGTCACCACCGAGCCGATGCGCGGCGACATGGTCCGCCTGGGCGAGTTGCCCGTCCCTCGGTATTTCAAAGACCAAGGCGTCACGCCTGTTTATCTGCAGGCCAAGACGCTGAACTTCGACACCGATGTCACCGGCGTCTTCGACGTCACTGGTCTGAAGCCCGGCACTACCTATTACTACGCGCTGATCAGCGACGAAACCGACGCCGGCAAGATCGGTCGGCGCACCGAGATCGGCGGCGATCGGCCGCGCTTCTTCGTTACCCCTCCGAAGGCGTCCGACACCCTCACCTTCGGGTTCTATAGCTGCCACGACCCGATCAGTGCCGACGGCAGTGCCGGTGCCTGGCCGCTGATGCATCAGCAACTGGCCGACCAGCGCGCCAGCTTCGTCATCGGCGGTGGCGACCAGGTGTACGTGGACACCAACAAGAAGAACGGCTTCCTGGATATCTGGGAATGGCTCAAGGACAACAAGGACGAACTGCTGCAGGCGTACAGCAAGGGCACAGGCAAGGGTTACGACAAGGCGGGCATCGAGCGCTACCTATGCAACCTTTACCGCTGGTTCTACCGGGTCTACTGGAACGTGCCGGCCCAGCGGGAGATCTATGAACGCCTGCCCCAGTACATGATCTGGGACGATCACGAAATCATGGACGGCTGGGGCTCGCTGACCAAAGTCGAACGGCGCAAACGCATCTCGCTGCTGTTCGAGCGCAGCAACAACACCACGACCAACCAAATGCTGGTGGATCTCATGTGGCGCGCCGCTTGCCGGGTGTACTACGAGTACGAGCACAGCCACAACCCACCCACGCCGATCGACTTGGACAATCCCGACGCCTGCCAGTGGGACTATGCCTTCGAGCAAGGCAAGTCGGCGTTCTATGTGCTGGACATGCGCGGCCATCACGACATCGAGGCCAAAGACCCCTGCAAGTTGCTTGGCAGCGAGCAGATGGCGCGCTTTGCCACCTGGCTCAAGAGCGCACCGGTGCAAAAAGCCGACGCAGTGTTCGTGGTGTCACCGGTGCCGGTCATGCACTGGCGCAACGCCGTGACCAACTACGCCGACATCGGATCGTTCAAGGACGATTGCATGGACGAATGGGACCATGAAAGCAACCAGGGCGAACGCAAACGCTTGCTGGATGCGGTGTTCGAGGCATTGGGCAACAGCGCAAAGCCGGTGGTGTTCCTTAGCGGCGATGTACATTGCGCGGCAGTGTTCCGCTTGCTGCACAAGCGCTATCCGGCTGCCAAGGTGTTCCAGGTCACCTCCAGTGCCATCTCTCGCATGCCGGCCCCTGGCGTGCTGAAGCTCGCGATCAGCGCAGGCGGTAGCATGCCCGGCGTCAAGGACATCGTCTGCGAGCGCTGGTACGCCATGGCCGGCTCGAAGAACTTCGCCATGCTTCAGGTGCGGCCCTCGTTGGACGGTAGCCAGACCGAGGTGTTGGTGGAGCTGCACTGGCCGGGCGGGGACGACGGGGAGCTGACCAAGCGCCGGGTATTGCTCAAGTAGTCCCGTATCTGGGAGAGCGAACAGTCGCGGGTAAAGCTGGGCTCACCGGGATTGCGCCGCTTTCTAGACTTGCGCAATCCCTGTGGCGGCGGGTTTACCCGCGAACAAAGCTGGATGCAGGGTTTGCCTCAGCACTCGACAAACGCCACGGCCAGCCCGCCGCGGGAGGTTTCCTTGTAGTTGGCATGCATGTCAGCGCCGGTGTCACGCAGTGTGCGGATCACCCGGTCCAGGGAGATGAAGTGCTCGCCGTCGCCACGCAGGGCCATCTGTACCGCGTTGATCGCCTTGACTGCGGCAATGGCGTTGCGCTCGATGCACGGTACCTGGACCAGGCCACCGACCGGGTCGCAGGTCAGCCCCAGGTTGTGCTCCAGTGCGATTTCGGCGGCGTTCTCCAGTTGCGCGGGCGTAGCGCCCAGCACTTCGGCCAGGCCCGCTGCCGCCATGGAGCAGGCTGAGCCGACCTCGCCCTGGCAGCCGACTTCCGCGCCGGAAATCGACGCGTTCTTCTTGCACAGGATGCCCACCGCCGCGGCCGCCAGCAGGAACGCGACCACATCGTCATCGCAGGCGCCTGGGTTGAATTTCATGTAGTAGTGCAGAACCGCCGGAATGATCCCCGCCGCGCCGTTGGTGGGCGCGGTGACCATGCGCCCGCCTGCGGCGTTTTCTTCATTGACCGCCAGGGCATACAGGTTGACCCACTCCATGGCGCTCAAGGTCGAGCCGATGACATTGGGCTTGCCCAGCTCCTGCAGGCTGCGGTGCAGTTTGGCTGCCCGGCGCTTGACCTGCAGCCCGCCTGGCAGGATGCCTTCGTTGCGCAGGCCGTTGTTCACGCATTCGCCCATCGCTGCCCAGATCTTCAGCAGCCCCTCCCGGACTTCGGCCTCAGGCCGCCAGGCACACTCGTTGGCCATCATCAGCTGGCCAACGCTGAGTTGGTGGGCCTTGCACAGGGCCAGCAGCTCAGCCGCGCTGTTGAATTCATAGGGCAATTTGACCAGGTCGGTATCGCCTTGGGGCGCATCGATTTCGGCCTGTTCGACGATGAAGCCACCGCCGACGGAGTAATAGGTCTGGGAGAACAGGCTGCCCTGTTCGGTGAACGCCTCCAGACTCATGGCATTAGGGTGGTAAGGCAGGCTCTCGTCGAGCAGCAGCAGGTCCCGGGCATACTCGAACGCTACGGGATGGCTGCCATCGAGTATCAGACACTGCTCCTGCAACACCTGTGCGATGCGCGGCTCGATGCTCTGCGGATCGATGCGATCTGGCCATTGGCCCATCAATCCGAGCAAGCAGGCGCGGTCGGTGGCATGGCCGACGCCCGTCGCCGACAGCGAGCCATACAGCCGCACCTCGACCCGCGTCACCTGCGTCAGCACACCCCGTTCGCGAAGCGCCTGGGCGAAAGTCGCCGCCGCGCGCATCGGGCCCACGGTGTGGGAACTGGACGGGCCAATGCCGATTTTGAAGAGGTCGAAAACACTGATAGCCATGCTAATACCTGGGCGTGACGGGCCGTTTAGCCGTCGACCGCCCCTCCGAGAAAATTGAACGAGACTGCGATATTGCGTGATACTGACTCGTCCGTCGGGTAATGACCAACGAAAGTTCCTAAGCAAGGCTTTAGCAAGGCTAAACGATGAAGCGACAACTCAATGGCCAGATGTTCGTCTGGCTGCATGTGTTCTCCTGCGCGGCACGGCATCTGTCGTTCACCCGCTGCGCGCAGGAGTTGCACATCACCCCCGGTGCGGTGAGCCAGCAGATGCGCCAACTGGAAGAGCGCCTGGGCTATCGGTTGTTCCTGCGTCGGGCTCGGGGCGTGGAGCTGAGCGCTGAAGGCCAGCGCCTGGCGCAGACCGTGGCCGAGGCCTATGGCAACATCGAGGCCGAACTGCTGCGTCTGGACGCCGGCGAAATCCGCGGCACCCTGCGCCTGCGTTCGATCCCCTCGTTCCTCGCCAAATGGCTCACCCCTCGCCTGCCCCGCTTCCAGCAGCGCTACCCGGACATCGAATTGCGCCTGGTGGCCGAGGACAGCAACCAAGCCCTGAACCCAGAGGATTTCGACCTGGCCATCGACCTCAACGATGGCAGCTACCCCGGCATGCTCTCGACACCCCTGCTCGACGAGCAGATCTTTCCGGTCTGCTCCCCCGCCCTGCTGCGTGGCCGCCCGCCGCTGCATGGCCCGGCAGACCTTGTGCACTACCCGTTACTGCACGACATCACCGCCTGGCGTGGCAGCTCGGAATATGCCGAATGGGAGTTCTACCTCGAAGGCATCGGCGCCGGCAGCCTGGATGTGCGACGTGGACACACCTTCAATCGCAACCACTTGACCATCGAGGCCGCCATCGCCGGCGTCGGTGTGGCCATTGCCCGGCGCACCCTGCTCAACGACGAGCTGGAGCGGGGCGCACTGATCGTGCCCTTCGGCGTGCCGATCGCCAACCACAAGCGCTACATGCTCCATTACCCGCCTGGCGGGCTGAGCCAGCCAGGCGCACGCGCCGTGCATGACTGGCTGGTCGAAGAAGCCGAAGGATTCCGCGCCCTGCACCCTTTGCTGAGCTAGCGTGCGCCACTCGTCAAACATCCTGAACCCTCGCCAGGGCTTGCCGGTCGCACATCAAGAGTGATGCGGCACACGTCGCGCAAAACCACCCTGAGCGAAGGAAGGCACCGTGAGCGATATCCGTATCGGTATTTCCGGCTGGCGCTATGGCCCATGGCGCAAGGACTTCTACCCCAAAGGCCTACGTCAGGACGACGAACTGGCGTTCGCCTCGCGTGCGGTCAACAGCATCGAGATCAATGGCTCGTTCTATGCCCTGCAAACGCCCGAGCGCTATTGCAACTGGCGCGACGAGACACCTGATGACTTCGTCTTTTCGGTCAAGGCGCCGCGCTACATCACCCATGTACGCAGGCTCAAGGAGATCGAAGAGCCGCTGGCCAACTTCTTCGCATCAGGCCCATTGTTGCTGGGCGACAAGCTCGGCCCGGTGCTTTGGCAGTTCCCTGCGAGTATGAAGTACGACGAAGCACGTTTTGCCGAATTTTTCCAACAGTTGCCCCACGATCGCGCCGCAGCCCGTGCCTGTGCCAAACACTGCGCCGAACGCCTGCGCGACAACGGCGGCACCGATATCGACGGCAATGCACCGCTGCGCCACGCGGTGGAGATCCGTCACCCGAGTTTTCTCTGCGAAGGTTTCGTCGAATTGCTGCGCGCCCACAACGTGGCGCTGGTGGTGGCCGACAGCGCCGGCAAGTGGCCCTATGCCGAGGATGTCACCGCCGATTTCGTCTACATGCGCCTGCACGGGGACGTGGAGCTCTACAGCAGCGGCTATACCGCCCGAGCCTTGCGGCGCTGGAAGACACGCATCCTGGCTTGGAGCCAGGGTGGCCAGCCCGATGACGCCGAGTTGATCGTCCAGCGCGCGCCGCACAAGCGAGCCTCGCGGGACATCTACTGCTATTTCGACAATGACCAGAAAGTCCATGCCCCCTACGACGCCCGGCGGCTGCTGGAAAAGCTCGGCCTTGCCGGCGAGCTGGTGACCGAGCCCGGGGTGGAACCGGAGGTCGAACTGTGAACAAGACCATGCCTGCTCCCCGCTGCATCATCGACAAGGTCACTGCCGTGCGCCAGCTGAACGTGCTGACGATCAACGTGCACAAAGGCTTTACCCTGTTCAACCGGCGCTTCATCCTGCCCGAACTGCGCGAGGCGGTGCGCGCCACCGGTGCCGACCTGGTGTTTCTCCAGGAAGTCCACGGCAGTCATCAGCACCACGCCGAGCGACACCCCGCCTGGCCGGTGACACCGCAATATGAATTCCTCGCCGACAGCATGTGGCCGCAGTTCGCCTATGGTCGCAACGCGGTTTACCCCCATGGCGACCACGGCAACGCGTTGTTGTCCAAATTCCCCATTACCCGCTACCACAACCTCGACGTCTCCATTGCCGGCAACGAACAACGCGGCCTGCTGCATTGCCAGCTGGAAGTGCCCGGACACGAAGAGGTGCATGCGGTGTGCGTGCACCTGGGGCTGCGCGAGGCCCATCGGCAGAACCAGGTACGCCTGCTGCTGGAGCTGCTCGACAGCCTGCCGCCTGACGCCCCGGTGATCGTTGCCGGGGATTTCAACGACTGGCGGCGCAAGGCCGATGCGCTGCTCTCGCAGCGCCTGGTGGAGGCGTTCGGTACACCCGCCCGCAGCTTCCCGGCGCGCCTGCCATTGCTGCGCCTGGACCGCATCTACTTGCGCAACGCCACCTCGAGCAAAGCCCAGGTGTTGTCCAAATACCCGTGGTCGCATCTCTCCGACCACGCCCCACTCGCCGCGCAGATCAGCCTATGAAGCGGCCTTGGGTGGATGGCAACCAGGTCGAGCTGCTGATCAACGGCGAGGCCTACTACGAACGGGTGTTCCAGGCCATGACCCAGGCCCGGGAAGAGATCCTGCTGGAGACCTTCATCATCTATGACGACAAGGTCGGCCAACGGCTTCAGCAAGTGCTGATCGATGCCGCCCGGCGCGGTGTTCGCGTGGAAATCGCCGCCGATGGCTACGGCACGGCCGACCTGCCGGACGCCTTCATCTCGGCGATGACCGAAGCCGGTGTCCGCTTTCATGCCTTTGACCCACAGCCGCGCCTGGCGGGCATGCGCACCAACCTGTTCCGCCGCCTGCACCGCAAGATCGTCGTGATCGACGGTGAGCGGGCGTTCATCGGCGGCATCAACTACAGCGCCGATCACCTGGGCGACTTCGGCCCCATGGCCAAGCAGGATTACGCCGTGGAGGTCACAGGCCCGGTGGTCGCCCAGGTGCATGCGTCGAGTCGTCGTTTGTTGTCCCCGGTGCTGGAACCACCGAGCCAGGTACGGCCTGTCACCGACCCTTGCGGTCCGGCCAGCGCCGTGCTGGTGGAGCGCGACAATGGCCGCCACCGCAACGACATCGAGGCCTACTACCTCGAAGGCTTTCGTCTGGCGCGTCAGCGTATCGTGGTGGCCAATGCCTATTTCTTCCCCGGTTACCGCTTGATGCGCGAGCTGCGCAATGCCGCCCGGCGTGGCGTCGAGGTCAGGCTGATCCTGCAGGGTCAGCCTGACATGCGTTGGGTCCGGGCCTTGTCGCGCCTGCTGTACAACTACCTGCTGCGCGACGGCGTGAAGATCCACGAGTACTGCCAGCGCCCGCTGCATGGCAAGGTCGCGCTGGTCGACGACCAGTGGGCCACGGTGGGTTCGAGCAACCTCGATCCGCTGAGCCTGTCGTTCAACTTGGAAGCGAACCTGCTGATCCGCGACCGCACCTTCAACCAGCGGCTTTACCAGCACCTTGACGAACTGGCCCATCAGCACTGCAAGGCGGTGACGTTGGAGCGCATGGTGCGAGGCTATTGGTGGCGGGCACCGCTGATCTTCCTGTGCTTCCACGTGATCCGGCGTTTCCCGAAGATTGCCGGCTGGTTCCCTGCCCACCGCCAGAAACTGCAATCGGTGACACCGGGCGCGCAGGCTTCAGGCACCTATCACGAGGGCAACACCTGATGGAACGCAAAGCCTGGCACACCTGGGGCAAGCGCCTGCTGACCCTGTTGTTCGTCGTCCTGATACCCGTGCTGCTCTACAGCCTTGCGCGCAACCTGGACTGGAACGAAGTGCGTCAGTCGCTGTTGGCCTACAAACCCGGCACTTTGGCCGTAGGCCTGGTGCTAGCGTTCACCAGCTACCTGGCGTTCGCCAGCTATGACCTGCTGGGCCGCGCCTACACCGGGCACCACCTGCCAGCGCGCCAGGTGTTGCCGGTGGCGTTCGTGTGCTACGCCTTCAACCTCAATTTCACTACCTGGGTCGGCGGCGTGGCGCTGCGCTATCGGCTGTACAGCCGGCTGGGCCTGGACACACCGACCATTACCCGAATCCTCACCTTGGGCCTGTTGACCAACTGGGTCGGCTACATGCTGCTGGCCGGCAGCGTGTTCGCCCTGCGCCTAGTCAAGCTCCCGGAAAACTGGGCGGTAGGCGCCACCGGGCTACAACTGATCGGCATCGCCTTGCTGGCTCTAGCGCTGGGCTACTTGCTGGCCTGCGGCTTCGCCAAACGCCGCACTTGGAGCCTGCGTGGCCACGAGCTGACCCTGCCCTCCCTGCGCCTGGCGCTGTGCCAGGTGGCCTTGGGCATGAGCAACTGGGCGTTGATGGCGGCACTGATTTACTGGCTGCTACCCCATGACCTGTTCTACCCATCGATCCTTGGCATTCTGCTGATCAGTTGCGTGGCTGGGGTGGTCGCGCACATTCCCGCCGGGCTCGGTGTGCTGGAGGCGGTGTTCCTCGCGCTGCTGCATGGCCAGCTCGGCCAAGGCAGCCTGGTGGCCGCACTGCTGGGCTATCGCACCCTTTACTACCTGATTCCCTTGTTGGTGGCGTTGGTCATCTACCTGGTGCTGGAAAAACGCGCCAAGACCCTGCGCCAACGTGGCAAGGCCGCCTTGCGCAAGACCTGACGAAGGCCCCCGGGCCGGGAGGTGTCCGATGCGTTTTCCCTTTGTGCTGTTGATGCTCGCCAGCCTGGCGAGCACCCAGGCGCTGGCCGAGGCCTGCGACGTGCTCACCCGCTCCTCCAGCGACGCGGTAAAGCCTGTGGAGCGGCACACCTGCTACAGCTACAGCAACATGCCCGCCGAAGCTATCGCCTGGTCGTGCAGCAACGAGAGCAAGGACATGCTCAGTACCCAGAAGCGCTCCGTCGCCCGCTGCGCCGATGGCAGCGTCGGTAGTTGCATCGCGCCGCTGACTCAAGAGTCGTTGGCCAACCCCAACGCTGCCGGGCGCGACCAACCTTCGACACGCCCGGCCCTGCCCAAGGACGCCCGAGTGATCACCTACTACTACGACACACCGAGCCTGGGCCAGGCACGCGCCGACTGCGAACGCAATGACGGGATCTGGCAAACCCATTGACCGTCGGTCGAAACCGAGGAACGACGGGGCTTGGCGAGCGTTCAGCCGTAGTAGTCGACAGCGATTTCCATCACCAGGGAGATAACCGCCATGCCACGTGGAGACAAAGACAAATACACCGACAAACAGAAACGCAAGGCCGAGCACATCGAGGAAAGCTACGAAGCCAAGGGCGTGTCCAAGGACGAAGCCGAGTCCCGCGCCTGGGCCACGGTCAACAAACAGTCGGGCGGTGGGGAGCGCAAGGGCGGCTCCGGCCAGAAGAAAAGCCCTCAGGCCAAGCAAAAGTCCCGTGAATCGTCGGCCAAACGCGCTGCGGCAACGCGCCGTGGCGTGCCTCGGCCTGGGCAGCAGTTGGAAGACATGACCAAGACCGAACTGATGGACCGAGCGCGCAAGCAGCACATCCCGGGGCGCTCGACCATGCGCAAGGCTGAGCTGATCGACGCGTTGCGGCGGGCGGCCTGAGCAAGGGGGCCGCCTGGCGGCCCCCACGACGGTCAAGGCGAGATCGGATCGCTGGCCGGGAAGGTTTCGTCCAGCGCGTTATCCACGTTGGTTTCCTTGGGCTGGACCATCTCGGCACAGTTGCAATCGGCCATGCGGCATGGCTCGCCATTGCGGTGACCGGTGGCGCAGGCTTCGCAGCAGTAGGCTTTGTCATCCTGCAGGATCGCATTGGCATCCACGGTGCAGGAACAATGATTACAGGCACAACGTTGCTCGGTCATGGTCAGCTCCTTTCATCGTCTTCATCGGTCGGCGAAACCTCGTCGGTCCACGGCTCGCCATCCAGGGGTGCGGAGCGGGCCAGTTCGGCCTCGTCCAGGCCAATGCCGCCACCGATCTCGTGCTCTTGCACTCTGCGCAGGGTCTTGTCTGCCGGCCCGCCGGCACCGGGTTCGTGCGGGTCACGGGCGCCGGTCTGGTCGTAGAGCGTGTCCGGGCTCAGGTCGTCGAGGGTGACGTTGTCTTCATGGAGGCTGTCGCTCAGGGCTTCGCCGCCGGTCATGCCGCTTTCGGCCACGCGTTCTGGTGGGTATTCCTGGGCGACTTCTTGGGCCGGGCGCTCGTCCCCCGCGCGGCCTTCGCGCTCGTCTTGGCGGTCGCTGAAATCCAGCTCACGCACACTGCCCATCCGGTCCTCGGTATCGTCGATTTCAACCGGGGTCCTGGTTTTCGGATCGTCTGGCTGGGGCATCTGGGTTCTCCGTCAGGTGGGTTCATGCGGTCGACTGCCGGGGCTGGACAATGATTCAGACTTTCTGCCCGGCGGCGCAGCCGCGGTAAAAAATCTGAACTCTCAAGCGTAACGCTCCCTCCCACATCTAGAGACCCGCGAACCTCCCGGAGCCCGCCATGGCCAAGCCCCTGCAGGAGTACCAGCGCAAGCGCGACTTCAACGCCACGCCCGAGCCGGCCGGCACCCGACGCCGAGGCAGGCCGGCGCATGCCTTGCAGTACTGCATCCAGAAACACGACGCCAGCCATCTGCACTATGACTTTCGCCTGGAGCTGGACGGCACCCTCAAGAGCTGGGCCATTCCCAAGGGCCCCTCGCTGGACCCAAAGGTTCGGCGCCTGGCCATCCATGTGGAGGACCACCCGCTCGACTACGCCGATTTCGAAGGTCATATCCCCGAAGGGCACTACGGGGCCGGCGATGTGATCGTCTGGGACCGGGGTGTCTGGGAGCCGGAGGGTGATCCTCGCAGTGCCTATGCCAAGGGCAAGCTGCGTTTCCGCCTGCAAGGCGAGAAGCTCGCCGGGGTCTGGAACCTGTTCCGCACCCACCTGGCCGGCAAGAAGGAGCAGTGGATGCTGGTCAAGTCCGACGACGACCAAGCCCGCAGCGAAAGCGACTACAGCATCGTCGAAGCCCAGCCCGACAGCGTCCTCAGCGAGCGCACATTGCTGCCGCGTCGGGCCAAGGCCCAGGCAACGCCAGCCAAGCGCGCGGCCAGCCCCCGAACACGGGTAGCCAACGCCAAGAAAGCCGAGTTGCCCGACCATCTGCAACCGCAACTGGCGACGCTGGTGGATGCTCCGCCGGTCGGCGACTGGCGCTACGAGGTCAAGTTCGACGGCTACCGCATCCTTGCCCGTATCGAGGGGTCGGACGTGCGCCTGTTCACCCGCAATGGCCACGATTGGAGCGCGAAGATGCCGCACCAGGTGCAGGCCCTGCGCGATCTAAAGCTCAAGTCCGCCTGGCTCGATGGCGAGGTGGTGGTCGCCGGGGAAAACGGCCTGGCCGACTTCCAGGCCCTTCAGAACGCCTTCGATACCGAGCATGACGAGCGCATCACCTATTACGTGTTCGACCTGCCCTTTCTCGGCGGCCAGGACCTGCGCCAAGTGCCGTTGCAGGATCGACGCGAGACCTTGCGGCAATTGCTGGAGGGCCGTGAGTCGGAGCAGGTGAAATATTCGGCCGACTTCGACCAGCCCGTCGACTCGCTGCTCGACAGCGCCTGTCGCCTGGAGCTCGAAGGCCTGATCGGCAAGCGCGCCGACAGCCCCTATAGCGGCCGGCGCAGCAGCGACTGGATCAAGCTCAAGTGCAAGCAACGCCAGGAGTTCGTGGTTGTCGGCTATACCGAGCCCAAGGGCAGTCGCAACGGCTTTGGCGCGCTGCTGCTTGCCCTGCACGACAACGACAGCGGCCAGCTGCGTTACGCCGGCAAGGTCGGCACCGGCTTTAGCACCACCACACTGGACAGCATCCACGCCCGACTCAAGCCGCTGGAGGTGGACAAGCCCGCCCTGGCCAAGCCGCCGACCGGTGCCGATGCCCGCGGAGTGCACTGGCTCAAACCCCAGCTGCTGGCCGAGGTCGCCTATGCCCAGATGACCCGTGACGGCGTGGTGCGCCACTCGGTGTTCCATGGCCTGCGCGATGACAAACCCGCCACCGCCATCGACCTGGAGCGCGCCATGCCCAAGACCCGCGTCGCCAAGCCCTCACCCGAGACCACGCTCGGTGACCTGCGCCTGACCCATCCGGACCGGGTGATCGATGCCAGCCGCGGCGTGACCAAGCGCCAGGTCGCCGAATACTACGCCCAGGTCGCGCCGTGGATCCTGCCGCAGCTCAAGGATCGCCCCGTAGCCCTTGTGCGTGCCCCAGAGGGCCTGGGCGGCGAGCTGTTCTTCCAGAAAAACGCCGGGCAACTGCACATTCCAGACGTGGTCAGCTACAGCAAGGCCCAGGCTGGTCAAGCGGCAATGATTCTCAACAGTGCCGAAAGCCTTCTGGGGGCGGTGCAGATGAACATGCTCGAACTGCACACCTGGAACGGCACCGACAAGGACTTCGACAAACCCGATCGCTTCGTCCTCGACCTGGACCCGGACCCGGCGCTGCCTTGGAAGGCCATGCTGGAAGCCACGCAACTGACCCTCACCCTGCTCGACGAACTGGGGCTGAAAGTGTTTCTTAAGACCAGCGGTGGCAAAGGCATGCACCTGGTGGTGCCGCTGACGCGCCGCGCAGGCTGGGATGAGGTGAAAGACTTCAGCCACGCCATCGTCCAATACCTGGCCCGGCTCTTCCCCGAGCGCCTGAGCGCAGTGTCCGGCCCCAAGAACCGGGTCGGGCGCATCTTCATCGACTACCTGCGCAACGGCAAAGGCGCGACCACGGTCAGCGCTTATTCCCTGCGCGCCCGCGAGGGCCTGCCGGTGTCTGTACCGATCTGGCGCGAGGAGTTACCCCAGCTCAAGGGCGCCAACCAATGGCACATCGGCAACCTGGCCGAGCGTCTGGCGGAAGTCGACGACCCTTGGGCGGATCTTGCCAAGACACGCCAGTCGATCACCGCTCGCATGCGCAAGCAGATGGGGCTGAACTGATGGCGGTACTGCTCGACCTTCTGCAATGGCCCGCCATGCTGCTGACCGTGCTGGCCGCCTGGTGCATCGGTTCCCGTCAGCCACGTCGACGCCGGGCGGGCTTCTGCTGCTTCATCAGCAGCAACGTGCTGTGGGTGATCTGGGGTTGGCAAGTACAGGCCTGGGCCTTGATCGTGCTGCAGTTCTGCCTGTGCGCCATGAACCTGCGCGGCTGGAAGAAGAACACCACGGGGGAGCCCAGTACATGAGCATCGTCCAGGATTTCGACCTGACCAACCTCGACCGCCTGCTGCGCACGTTCACCGAACGCCCCCAGGCGTTGAACCTCGATACCCAGTTGCCTGTGCTGATGCAGGCCTTGCAGGCCGATCATCTCGACCTGCTGCCACTGCCCGGTCAAGGACACACGCTACAGCGCTGGCAGACACTCGCCCGCATTGCCGGCTGCGACCTGGCCCTGGCCAAGCTCTACGAAGGGCACACCGATGCCCTGGCGATCCTCGCCGAATGTGGTGCGCCGCACCTGGTCGGCGACGGCGTCTGGGGCGTGTGGGCCGCAGAGCCGCCGGATGCCCGGGCCCGCATCCTCGCCCGTCATGACGATCAGGTACGACTGGGTGGATGTAAAGCCTGGTGTTCCGGTGCGTTGCAGATCGACCGGGCACTGATCACGGCCTGGGGTGATGACGGCCAACCGCAGCTGGTAGCGATCGAACTGGCCCATCCCAACCAGCGTATCCAGGTGGAACAATGGCAAGCCGTGGGCATGGCCACCACGACCAGCGTGGAGATCAGGTTCGACGATGCACCGGGGATTGCCGTGGGCCGCCCCGGGCAATACCTCCAGCGTCCTGGGTTCTGGCACGGCGGCGCGGGGATCGCCGCCTGCTGGTACGGCGCAGCCGAGGCCTTGGCGGATTACCTGCGCGAGCATTGCCGCAAGCCGACACCGGACGCCCACGCCCAGGCACACCTGGGTGCGGTGGATGCCGCGCTATACGGTGCTCGCGCTGCGCTGCGCGAATGCGCCGGATGGATCGACCGGCAGCCGACCGCCGACGCCAGCTTCGAGGTGCGCCGCACCCGCGCCCAGGTCGAGCACGCGGTCGAGCAGGTCATCCACCATGTAGGCCGAGCATTGGGTGCCACACCCTTTTGCCGCAGCAGCCACTTCGCCCGGTTGAGCGCCGACCTGCCGGTGTACCTGCGCCAGAGCCATGCCGAACGAGACCTGGCAGCGCTCGGGCAACAACTGGCCCAAGTGCCGGCCGGAGCATGGCAGCTATGACCGACGACCCGATCAGTAACAGCAGCGGCACACCCTGGCGTCAGTGGCAACAGGCCGCGCATCTGGCCCGGGCCACGTGGATCGCGCCCGATCAACTGTGCCCACCCGGGCGACGCCTGGTACTGGTGGCCCCTCACCCGGACGACGAAATCCTAATGGCCGGTGGCCTGCTCGCAGGTTTCGCCGGGCGCGAGCACGACTTGCTGTTGATCTCCGTCACCGACGGCGAGGCCAGTCACCCCGGCTCCAGCCAGTGGACCGAGCACCGCCTGCGCCGGCATCGGCCGCTGGAAAGCCGTCAGGCTCTGCAGCTGCTGGGCCTTGATCTTGCACAGCTGGACTGGCAGCGCCTGCACCTGAAGGACGGTGCAGTGCCCCGCGACGAAGCCTTTCTGGTCAATCACCTTAGCCAGCTGCTCAAGGCCGACGACCTGCTGTTGACGACTTGGCGCGGTGACGGGCATGCCGATCACGAAGCAGTCGGTCGCGCTGCCGCCCAGGCCTGCCAAGCCCGCAAGGTACAACTGGCCGAGGTGCCTATCTGGGCGTGGCATTGGGCCCGCGCAGACGATCCTAGCCTGCCTTGGCCGCGTGCTCACCGCATCGCACTGGATGAAACCCGCCTGGCCCGCAAGCGCCAAGCGCTGTCCGCGCACCTGAGCCAACTGCAGCCTGACGGCGAACGAGCGCCAGTATTGAAGCCCACCTTGCTGGAGTGCCTGTTGCAGCCTTTTGAACTGGTTCTGCTTTGAATGGAAACGGAGTCGCCATGAGCCTCGATGCGCAGTATTTCGCCGACCTGTACGCCACCAGCGACGACCCTTGGGCCTTCCGCACCCGCTGGTACGAGCGGCGCAAGCGCGAGCTGGTGCTCGCCAGCCTGCCGCAACAGTGTTATCGGCGCATCTTCGAGCCCGCCTGCGCAAACGGCGAGCTGAGCATTCTGCTGGCTGAGCGTTGCGCCACGCTCCTGTGCCAGGACATCGACGCCACGGCCGTGAGCCTTGCACGCGAACGCCTGGCGACTGCCACCCACGTTCAGGTCGAACAAGGCCGCCTGCCGGGCGATTGGCCCGGCGGCCAGTTCGACCTGATCGTCCTGAGCGAGATCGGCTATTACCTGGACCCGACCGACTGGCTGCAGGTAATCGAACAATCGATGGCCAGCCTCAGCCATGACGGCGGCTTGCTCGCCTGCCATTGGCGCCACCCGATCGCCGGCTGCCCGCAGGATGGTCGCGAAGTGCACGAGCTGATCGCCCGTCACCTGCCGCTGTACCCAGTGTTGCGTCATGAAGAGGCGGATTTTCTGCTCGAATATTGGTCGTGCCAGCCCAGCGTGGTGGACCTGGACGAGACCTGCCCATGATCGGCGTAGTCATCCCCGCCCACAACGAGGCGCGGCGCCTGGGGCATTGCCTGCGCGCGGTGAAACGCGCCGCCCTCGAGGCCGAACGCACTGGCCGCACGGTGCAGATACTGGTGGTGCTCGACCGTTGCAACGACGCCAGTGCCGCGATTGCGTTCCGCCATGGTGTGGCAACCCTGGCGGTGGATGCGGGCAACGTCGGCATCGCCCGCCGCACGGGCGCGGCATGGATGCTCGAACGTGGCGCGCAATGGCTAGCCTTCACCGATGCCGACAGCCGGGTACCGGCGCACTGGCTACTGTCTCAACTGCAATTCTCAGCCGATGCAGTGTGCGGCACCGTGCACGTCGAGCGCTGGCAGCCATGGCAAAGCGCAGCCTTGCGTCAGCACTACCGCAGCCGCTACGAAGCCAGGGAGGACCACCGGCATGTCCATGGCGCCAACCTGGGTGTATGTGCCCAAGCATATGAGCGCGCAGGCGGGTTCGCGCCGTTGCCCGCCCATGAGGATGTACAACTGGTGCGGGCGCTGGAGGCCAGCGGCGCGCAGATCGTCTGGACGGCCCGACATAGCGTGGCCACCAGCAGCCGGCGCGATAGCAGGGCCCGAGAAGGGTTTGGGGATTACCTGGCGAGCCTGGAGGGTTCGGTCCCAGGATGACGAGGGCCACTTCGCGCACCATCTCAGGCCTCGCCACGAAGGTGCGCGAACTCAGCTGTCGTGGGCGCTGGCGTAGCCTGCGATGGACCGCGATGCGGCCCTCGTTCAGGAAGCCTTGCGCGAACGCTTGGCCGGTTTTTTCTCCGGTGCGGCTTTCTTGCCACCACCGAGGCTGCGCTTGAGCAGTTCGGTAAGGTCGACGATATCGGCCCCCTTCTGCACCGCCGCGCCTTCGCCCTTCTCCACCACGCTGATCTTGCCCTTGGCGGCTTTTTCCTCGACCAGGTCCAGGATGGTCTGGCGAAACGCATCGTGATAGTTCTCAGGCGTCCACGGCCCGCTCATGTCTTCGACCAGGCGCTTGGCCATGTCCAGCTCGCGCTTGTCGACCTTGGCATCGGTGACGCTTTTGTCCAGTTCCAAGGTCTCCAGGCCACGGACCTCTTCAGGCCAGCGCAAGGTAATCATCACCAGTGCCTCGTCCAGCGGCCGCAGCAGTGCCAGGTGCTGACGGGTATGCAGCACCACGGTGGCCAAGGCCACTTTGCCGGTGCTCTCCAGGGTCTCGCGCAACAGGGCGTAGACCTTACCGCCGCGCCGGTCGGGGCTCAGGTAGTACGGGGTGTCGAAGTGTTGCAACGGGATGTCGGAGGCATCGACGAACGAGAAGATGTCGATCGTCTGGGTCGCCTCGGGACGGGCGTTACGGATTTCCTCCTCGCTGATGACCACATAACGGCCTTTTTCGTACTCCACGCCCTTGACGATGTGTTCCTTGTCGATTTCCTTGCCGGTGACCTTGTTCACGCGCTTGTAGCCCACCGGCTCCATGCTGCGTTTGTCCAGCCAGTCGAAGTCGACGCGCTCGGTGCGCACCGCCGTGTTGAGGCTGACCGGGATGTGCACCAGACCGAAACTGATCGCGCCTTTCCAGATTGCCCGGGCCATGGCTTAGCTCCTAGGTTCCAGGTTCAAACGGTTGACCGGGCCGGCAGTAGCGCAACGCGCCACAGCGCTCGCAGCATTGGCACTGCAGCCCGGGGAATTCACAGGTCAGGACGGCGCCCCACTGGCAGCCGCGCAACAGGCAGATGAAGCTCATCAGCCACCTCCTTGGCCCTAAGCACCTACAGGGCCCTTACTTTCAAGGACTGCACGGCGCCGGGAAGGTTTACTCGCGCCGGCTCATGGAAGCGGGTTGCCGCCAGTGACACCGAACACCTCACCTGTGATGTAGCTCGACTCCTGGGAAGCCAGCAGCACATACAGCGGCGCGCACTCCGCTGGCTGGCCGGGGCGCTTCATCGGGGTCTGCGAGCCGAACTCTGGGATTTTCTCCGGGGGCTGGCCACCGCTGGGTTGCAACACGGTCCAGATCGGCCCAGGGGCGACGGCATTGACCCGGATGCCACGCTCGATGACCTGCTTGGCCAAAGCCTTGGTGAAGGCCACGATGGCGGCCTTGGTGGTGGCGTAGTCCAGCAAGGTGGCCGACGGCTGGTAGGACTGGATCGAGGCGGTGTTGATGATGGTCGCGCCGGCCGGCATCAACGGCACCGCTGCCTGGCACAGCCAGAACAACGCATAGACATTGGTCTTGAGCGTGTGATCGAACTGCTCGTGGCTGATCTGGCTAATGTCCTTGCGAGCCTCCTGCTTGCCGGCGACGTTGACCAGGATGTCCAGGCCACCCAACTGCTCGTGGGCCTGATCGACCAGTTCGCTGCAGAAACGCTGGTCTTTCAGATCGCCCGGCAGAGCGATGGCCTTGCGCCCTTCGGCCTCGATCAGCTTGATCACTTCGCGTGCGTCGGCCTGCTCGATGGGCATGTAATTGAGTGCGATATCAGCTCCCTCGCGGGCAAAGGCGATCGCCACGGCGCGGCCGATCCCAGAGTCGGCACCGGTGATCAGCGCCTTGCGTCCGGCCAGGCGGCCGAAGCCTTTGTAGGTGTCCTCGCCGTGGTCGGGCTTGGGCTGCATGCTCGCATCCAGCCCCGGTGGGGCCTGGGTCTGGTCGGGGAATGGAGGGTGCGGATACTGAGTCAGCGGGTTCTGCATGCTGAACTGGTCGCGGGGTTTGTTGGGCATGGTGCGCCTCCTCACTTGGCCAATCGATGGGTCACTAAAGCTTTCGAGGCGGCGTCAGGATCGAAGGTTTGTTCGGCCCGTCATACGCACCGACGGGTGGTAAGGCGCAACGGTCTGAACCATTTGCCCGAGCCCGGCGTCCATCGCAAAAGGCTCCAACGAGGCAACCCCGATGCGCGAAGACCCTGTGCAGCACGTATTGGATTACCTGAAACGACACGCCCTGGTGCTGACCACCGCCGAATCCTGCACCGCCGGGCGCATGGTCGCGTTGCTAGCGGAACATCCCGGCGTGGGCGAATCGCTGGAAAGCGGCTACGTGGTCTATTCACCCAAGGCCAAGCAACGGCTGCTTGGGGTGAGCCCGGTGACCATCGAACGCTACGGCCTGACCAGCGAGGCCGTGGCCTGGGAAATGGCCCTCGGCGCGCTCAAGGACAGCACTGCCAACGTGGCCATCGCCACCACCGGCGTGGCCGGCCCGGACGGCACCGACGGTATCGCACCAGGCACCTTGTGCTTTGCCTGGGCGTTTCAGGATGAATCGATTGCCGTGTTCACCCGCAGCCAGCGCTTTTTCGGCGATCGCACCGAAGTGTTGCGCCAGGGCGCGCTGTATGGCCTGACGCGGCTGCTGCACTATCACGAACGCTGGTTGCGCGGCGAACGCGCCTGAGCGGAGTCTTGACCATGACCGAGGATGAACAGCGCTCACGGCACCAGCCGGTCGAGGAAAACATGGCCATGCAGCAGCGGGTCTGGCGCTTCGAGCGGGTCGGCTGGTACGTGTTGTCCTTGGTGATGCTGCTGGCCCTGGCGGGGCTGTTTGGCCGTGGCCCGTTGAGCCAGGGCCAAGCCAGCAGCGCCGACGGACGTGTGCAGGTGCAATACGCGCGCTTGAGCCGCAGCGGCGTGACGGAACACCTGAAGATCACGGTACGTGGCCCGCACAACGGGCAGGTACAGGTCCTGCTGGATGGAGAGCTGTTTCGCGAAGCGAGCCTCGAGACCCTGCAGCCCCAACCGTTGCGCTCCCGGTCCGAGGGCCAGGGGCTTGCGCTGCAGCTGGAGACCGGCACCGATGGCACCGCGACGTTGTATCTGACCCTGCGCGCCGACACGCCTGGGAGCCTGGAAGGCCGTGTGAGCCTGGGGCCGGACAGCGTGGTGCACTTTTCCAGTTTCATCTATCCCTAGGGGGCAGCCATGGACTCGATTCTGCGCGCCGCCGGCATGTACCTTGCCTTGATGCTGCTGTTTCGCATCGCCGGTCGCCGCTCCCTGAGCGACCTGACCACCTTCGATTTCGTCTTGTTGATGATCATCGGCGAAGCGACCCAGCAGGCCTTGTTGGGCGAAGACTTTTCCTTCATCAATGCCATGCTGGTGATCGCCACCTTGATCGTGCTGGACGTCGGGCTGTCACTGGCCAAGCTCAATTCCAGGCGCCTGGCCCGGGTGCTGGATGGCCATGCCACGCTGGTGGTCGAGCACGGGCGTTTTTTGCATGGGCGAATGCGCAAGGCCCGCCTGACCGAGGATGATGTCCTCGAATCGGCGCGCGACAGCCAGGGTATCGAGACGGTAGAGCAGATCCGCTACGCCATTGTCGAACGCAACGGCAAGATCTCGATCATCAAAGAGCAATAAGCCAGATCTCTGGCGTTTGCTTAGACATCCAGCGTCTTCTTCGCAGGTTTACCCGCCAACGGGGTTCGAAGCGCTCTGCTGGGCGCCTTCTGCCAACACCTGATCGACCACCGCATGCAGGGCCTGGCGCACATCGCGCCCGCCACTTCGGGCCTGCTCCAGGCAATGGAGCTGGCGGTCGGCGCTGGTGCCTTCGCGCAGGATGCGCTGGGCCTCAAGCGCTGCACGCTGGGCATCCAGCGTGTCCGCCGGGAACTGCGCCAGCAGCTGGGCCAGCCAGCCCTCGGCAGTCACCTGCGCCTGATCGTGGACGCCAATGAACTGCCCGTGCCGACCATGGCGCTTGGCCCGCCAATAGTTTTCCTGGGTGATCCAGCGCACTTCACGGTTGACCGGCGTGGCGTCGTAGTGGTCCACCGCCAGGCCTTGTACCAGGTGACGGAACAGGCCAGCGATACACAGCACATCCTCCAGCCGTGGACAGGCGTCGCAGATGCGCAACTCCACCGTGGGAAACCGCCGCGACGGGCGAATCGCCCACCAGAAGTCCCCTTCCTTTGCCAAAGCACCGGTACGCTCCAGCAAAGCCCGGTAGCGCTGGTACGCCTCCCAATCCGCCAATGGCTCCGGCAGCTCCATGTGCGGCCACTCGGCGCAGATCACCCGTCGATAGCTCATGAAGCCGGTATCCTGGCCGCCCCACAAGGGCGATGAAGTGCTCAGCACCAGAAACAGCGGCAGCCAGTACAGCAAGCGATTGATCAACTGAATCCGATCGCACCCGGGGGGCACGCCCACATGAACATGCAGCCCGGACAACAGGCTGCGCCGGGCCACGTGCTGGTAGTCATCGAACACTTGGCGATAGTGCGGTGTGGTCCGGGCGCGCTGGCGCAACCACTGGGCGCTGGGATGGCTGGCGGCGCAGTAAAGGCCAACACCTTCCTGGGCCAATGCCTTGCCAAGGCGCTGCCGGCTGTCGAGCAGAAAGCCCTGCGCCTCGTGCAGGTGGGTGAACACCGGCGAGGCGACTTCGATCTGGCTGCGAAACATCTCCTCGGCAAAATACTTGCCCATGACTTCTCGGCAGCGCCTGGCCACCGCTAGCGAAGGGGTGGCCAGCACCCGCGCGCTGCGCAGGTCCACCAGCAGGTATTCCTCCTCGATGCCAAAACTCAAAGGCTGCTGCACGCCCTCACCCATTGCGTGTCACGGTCAGGGCCACCGCGGCGATACGCTCGACCCGTTCGTAGCCCGGTTCCAGCAATTGTTCGCCGAACACGTCCGGATCCACTTCCCGGTATACCCAGCTCCATTGCGGCCCTGCCAGGCGCAGGCGGATGGCTTCGAGCAAGGCATCGCGTCCCTCGACGATGGCCACCCCCGTATAGAGCAGCAAAGTGCCTGCTGGACTGAGGCGCTCACATGCCTGTTCGACGATGCGCAAGGACAACTGCGCGCCCAGCGCCCCGCCACCATGGCGATACACGCGTTCGCTGGCATCGAGCATATAAGGCGGGTTGGCCACGATCAGGTCGAATGTGCCGCTGATACCGTCGAGTAGGTCGCTCGGCTCCACCGAGAGATTGCCCACACCGGCCAGCGCCGCGTTGATGGCGGTGTAGCGCAAGGCCAGCGGGTTGATGTCCACCGCGCTGACCTGCGCATGCTGCGCGGCACGGGCGATGAGCAAGGCGCCGACGCCGGTGCCGCAGCCGATGTCCACGGCATGTTGCACGGGTTTCGGGGTGCGCTGCAGGTGGTCATGAATGACCTGGGCGAAGCGGTAGCTGTCCGGGCCGAAGAACACCGCATCACTGGCGTCGGTGGGAAACGCCGAATGCACCAGCAGCAAGTCGTCCAGGCTCGACCAGCGCACGGTGCTGCGCAGCAGATCGCCCTCGCCCGTCAACACTTGGGCCGCCTGCAACTGCTGCAACTCATCGGCCGAGATCAACCCAGGCGCAAATGGCCGGCTCCAACCGAAGACGTCGCGCAGCGTGCGGGCCCGCTCGCTGCCTTCACGGGCGTTGTTGCGGGCATGGGTTGCAGGGGTCACGCAGGTGAAGCGATAACCGTCCGCGCGCAGGCGCCGCCCCAGTTGCAGCAGGGCTTGATCGGCCTGGACCTGTTCCGGGTTCAGTTGCATCAGTAGGGCTCCTCCTGGGCAAGGCCAGTGGCCTGGATGTAGGCGCGGGTGGCGCGCAGCCCCTCGGGCGAGGCGTGGCCATTGCCGGCCATGCGCGCAATCAGGTCTTGCACCGGCGCCTGGTCGAGCGACGCATCATCCGGAGCGAAGTCGAGCTGCCAACTGCCTGGCAGTACGCGACGCACAGCGTTGCCTTCCCAGTGCTGGGCGATCCAGTCGTGCCACAGTTGCTTCTCGTAGGCGCTGAACACGCCGAACATGGCCGCGTCAGGCCCCTCGATCAATTTCCACAAGCGGCTGTTGGCTGGATCTTTGCCGCGGCGCACCCAACCGTGCTGCTCGAACGCTTTGAGCAAGCCCGGCATGGCGCCCGGAGCGCTCAGCCACTGGTTGAGGGTGCGCCCCTGCAACCGGCAATGGTCTGAATGCATGCGCTGACCGAACAGGCGCTTGCGCTCCAAGGCAGCGAGCAGTTCGCCCTCCAGGTCGAAGCTGGCGATCAGGCTGGGCGTGTCGGTGTCCAGGTCGTTCAGGCGATAGCCACGCCGGACGCGTCGGTAGAACGCCTCACCCTCTTGCCCCGGCCAGAGTTGGCGTAGCGCATGGATCGCCTTGCGGGCATGACCGCTGGCGGCATTGTCGATGGTCACATGCAGCTGAAAATAGTGGCCATCGATGCCCAATTCCGCCAGTTCATGGGTGGTGATCAACAGGTGCAACGGGGGTTGCTCGTAGCCCAGGTTGTAGCCGATCACCTCAGGCAGGAAGGCATCGAAGTGCTGTCCCAAAGCCAATTGCAAAGCGCCCTGCAGATAACGCGCCGAGGGCAAGGGCAACAGCTCCTGACACCCCACACGACTGAGCAGCCGCTGGTAGATCAGCACGTGATTACAACGCGGGTCGCCCTCGCCGAGTTCTTCGAGGTAGGTACGAATGAGGCCGTGGTAGCGCGGGTCATGCCAATGATGCAGGACACCCTGCAGCCAAGCACCGTCGACAGCCTTGGTCGGCGCAACCTGTTGCAAAAACCACAAAGCCTGGGATCGATTGGCAAAGTATCGGCGCGGCCCCCCTTGACGCCGTGCCTGAAGATACAGCGCGTACTGCTCGGCCACGCTGGCGGCACGGCAGGCGGACCAGTGGTCCAGCTGCGCAGGAGAAGCAGGCAGATCATCCGACAGCGCGTCGGCGCGATCGAGTTGGTCTTCCAGCCACTGCTGGCCATCGGTGCATCGCCCCGCCAACAAGGCCTGGTAGCGCCGCTCCAGGCTCTGGCTCGGGGCCGGCATCACCGGGACGGTGGTCTCGCAGGTCATCACCCTCATGCCTTACTCCTCGCGATCAATTGTCTGGATCCTGGGATGGCATCGGTTGCGATTGGGGAGCAGGCTCGGTGGCCGACTTGTCAGGTTGTTGCATTTGCAACGAAGGCTTGCTGGGGTCAGCATCCTTCGCCGGGTGGTCGTCGTCGCGATCGAAACAGCCGCCGAGCAGCGTCAGGCCGCCCAACAGGCAAAGCATTGGAGCTATTCGCATGGCGTGTCCTCCTGGCCAGTTGATCGCAGTGCCAGGCAGGCCCGGCACTGCGTTGCCTTGCTTACGAGCGGCCGCCCTTGCGGCTGGAGTCGCTCGACCGGCCACCGCCGGATTGCTGCCCGCCTTTGCGGCCGGCTTCGGAGGCTTTCTCCCGGTCGTTAGCGAAGTTGCCTGGGTTTTTCGATCCGCCCTGGCTGCCGCTTTTGCTGGTCTCTTTGTTAGCCATGGTCTTTCACCTTTGTGGCTGAAGGGATGCACGGCGCCGGGCCGTACATAACGTGGGAGTACGGCCACTTAAGGGGATTCGCTTTATTAGGACACTTGCCAGACCGGTGGCATTAAATAAGCGGCGAGCGCTTATTTGGCGCGCCAAGCTTGTTTCTGTGCAGGGGGAAGCCGCTAGAGAGTGCGAAGAGGCGCAATTCACCGATGGAGGATGCGCGTAACGAAAGGCCGCCGGGCTTCGCCGGCGGCCATTGCCGTCAGGCCTGCAGCAACAGGCTCAGATCCAGCCCCGCCTCGCCCATCGGCGGGCACCAGTAGTAGCCACCGGTCAGCGGACGGCTGAAGCGGTACAGGCCATCGATGATGCCATCCTCCAGCCCGCTCATGCGTCGCAGCTGCACCTCGAAGGCATCCAGCGAATGGCCCAGGGCCACGAAGGCAAGGCCGGCGCCACGCTCGTCCGCCCAGGCCACCGAGCGACGCACGACGAACGCTTCGGGGGCGAAGCTTTCCTGGGCGGTGCGTTTGACGTGGGCCGATGCGGGGGCGTCATCCAGCTCTTCGTTGTCGCTCATGCGACGGCCAATGATGTTGTCCTGCTCTTGCTGGGGCAGCGACTTGAAGTAGTTCAGGTCGTGCTTCCACAGCTGGAACGCAGCAAAGCTGGAGCCGGCAAGACCCGGCTGCTCGCTGGCGACGATGGCAGCCTCGACGGCGTCGTCATCCACCGGGTTCTCGGTGCCGTCTTCATAGCCGCTCAGGTCATGGCCACCGCGGTGCAGGAAACCGTCGACGCTATCGACCAGGCGCAGCGCCGGGGCCAACGTCTGCTCCAACGCCTGGGCCTGCAGGAACAGCTCGCCTCGCTCCGCGCCGCGCAACCACAACCACAGGGCGTGCTGGGTGCTGGGGTTCTCGACCACGGCATCCAACTGCGGGAAGGCACGCAGGCCCGGTACGTCGCGGCCCAGCGCCTTGACCAAGGGGGTACCCACACCAAGGATCAAGCTCTGCCCATCGACTTGCGGCAGCAAGGCGTCCAGCACGGCGGGCAGCGCCTCGACCGAGTGCAGGGAGAAGAACAGGTGACGGGCGTGGGCCGGCACGGGTTTGGCGAGCAGACCTTGCTGGAACGGCATAGGGGGCTAATCCTCGGTAAAAACGGGCATGCTAGAGGGGCGGCAGGCAAGCTTCAAGCGGCAAATCGCCTCGGTGATCGCCGTTTGGCCTGCAATCGGGCTGTCGCCAACTTGCGGCTAGACTCCTTTGAACTTGCCAAAGGAATGCCACCATGACCGCCTCGCCGTTGCTCACCGCTATCCTGCCCATCGCCCTGGGGATCATCATGCTGGGTCTGGGGTTGTCGTTGACCCTGGCCGATTTCACCCGGGTGGTGAAATACCCAAGACCTGTGATCATCGGCCTGGCCTGCCAGATCGTGCTGCTGCCGCTGGTGTGTTTTCTGATCGCCAATGGTTTTGGCCTCGAGTCGGCCCTGGCGGTAGGCCTGATGCTGCTGGCCGCCTCCCCGGGCGGGACCACGGCCAACCTGTTCAGTCATCTGGCCCACGGCGATGTGGCATTGAACATCACCCTCACGGCGGTCAACTCGCTGATCGCCATCCTGACCATGCCGCTGCTGGTGAATCTGTCGCTGGCCTGGTTCATGGCCTCGGACCAGGCCATTCCCCTGCAATTTGCCAAAGTCATGCAGGTGTTCGCCATTGTCCTGCTGCCGGTCGCCTTGGGCATGCTGATCCGCCGCGCCGCGCCCACATTCGCCGCCCGGATGGAAAAACCCATGAAACTGGTGGCAGCGCTGTTTCTGGCCTTCACCATCGCGCTGGCCTTGGCCAAGGACTGGCAGACCGTCGTCCAGTACGCGCCGGTGGTCGGTGGCGCGGCGCTGCTGTTCAACCTGCTGAGCCTCGGCGTGGGCTACTGGGTCCCGCGTCTGCTGAACATTCCACGGCGTCAGGCGATCGCTATCGGCATGGAAATCGGCATCCATAACGGTACCCTGGCCATCGCGCTGGCCTTGAGCCCGTCGCTGCTCAACAACCCGACCATGGCCGTGCCTGCAGCGCTCTATAGCCTGATCATGTTCTTCACCGCCGCCGTGTTCGGCTGGTGGGTCAGCCGCACACGGCCGCAAACCGAGGTTGCAGGCAACACCCCGAAGCAAGCGACCGGCGACTGAGACGGCCCTGCTTGCTGTGGAGAAACGCCTCTGGAAGCAGCGCATCAGGTAAAAATGCAGAAACCCACTGCAGATTTACCAATTGTGCATGGCATATTCGCATGACAGGATCCTGCGATCCTCCAGCGCAACTTCCAGACTTCACTTGGAAAATCAATAACAAAGCAGGGAGACCGCGATCATGACCGCGCACGCTCATTCCGAGGCCCATGTCCTGGCCGAAATCCGCAATCACATCGGCCATCTGACGCTCAACCGCCCTGCCGGCCTCAACGCCCTCACCCTCGACATGGTGCGCAGCCTGCAGCATCACCTGGACCAATGGGCGGCCGATCCCCAGGTCCATGCCGTGGTGCTGCGCGGCGAAGGGCCCAAGGGCTTCTGCGCCGGCGGCGACATCCGCTCGCTGCACGACAGCTACAGGGCCGGCAGCAGCCTGTATCAAGACTTCTTCGTCGAGGAATATGCCCTCGACCTGTGCATCCACCACTACCGCAAGCCGGTGCTGGTTCTGATGGACGGCTTCACCCTCGGCGGAGGCATGGGCCTGGCCCAAGGCGCCGACATGCGCGTCGTCACCGAGCGCAGCCGCCTGGGCATGCCGGAAGTGGCCATCGGTTATTTCCCCGATGTCGGCGGCAGTTACTTCCTTTCGCGCGTACCCGGCGAGCTGGGCACCTACCTGGGCGTGAGCGGCGCACAGATCCAGGCCGCCGACGCGCTGTACTGTGGCCTGGCCGACTGGTTCCTGGAGAGCGACAAGATCGCCGCCCTGGACGCTGGCCTGGACAAACTGACATTCGGCGACCACCCCCTCAAGGACCTCCAGGGCCTGCTGGCCAAGCTCGGTACCCAGACACTCGACGATGCCCCGCTGGCCCGTTTGCGCCCTGTGATCGACCATTTCTTCGCCCTGCCCGACGTGCCCAGCATGCTCGAGCAACTGCGCACCGTGAGCATCGGCGACAGCCACCAATGGGCCTTGGCCACCGCCGATCAGCTGGAAAGCCGCTCGCCCCTGGCCATGGCCGTTACATTGGAGATGCTGCGTCGCGGCCGCCACCTGAGCCTGGAGGAATGCTTTGCAATGGAGCTGCACCTGGACCGTCAGTGGTTCGAGTACGGCGACATCATCGAGGGCGTGCGCGCCCTGATCATCGACAAGGACAAGCAGCCACGCTGGAACCCGCCGACCCTCACCGGGCTCGATCCCAAGCGGGTGAACCAATTCTTCGAAGGCCTGTGAGCCGGGGAGTACACAGATGCAAGACCTGGAACTGAGCGAAGAGCAGATCATGATCCGCGACATGGCCCGGGATTTTGCCCGTGGCGAAATCGCGCCCAATGCCCAGGCCTGGGAAAAGGCCGCCTGGATCGACGATGCCGTGGTGCGCAAGATGGGCGAGCTGGGCCTGCTCGGCATGGTCGTGCCGGAAGGCTTCGGTGGTAGCTATACCGACTACGTGGCCTATGCCCTGGCCGTGGAAGAGATCGCCGCTGGTGACGGCGCCACCGGCGCGATGATGAGCATCCACAACTCGGTTGGCTGTGGCCCGCTGCTGGCTTATGGCACGCCCGAACAGCAACAGGCCTGGCTGCCGCGCCTGGCCAGCGGCGAGGTGATCGGCTGCTTCTGCCTCACCGAGCCCCAGGCCGGTTCCGAAGCCCACAACCTGCGCACCCGCGCGGAGCTGGTCGACGGCCATTGGGTCATCAACGGCGCCAAGCAGTTCGTCAGCAATGCCCGCCGCGCAGGGCTGGCCATCGTCTTTGCCGTGACCGACCCTGAGGCTGGCAAGAAAGGCCTGTCGGCCTTCCTGGTGCCGACCGACAACCCGGGTTTCAAGGTGGACCGCAGCGAGCACAAGATGGGGATCCGCGCCTCCGATACCTGCGCGGTGACCCTCGACAATTGCCGTATCCCCGCCGCCAACATCCTGGGCGAACGGGGCAAGGGCCTGGCCATCGCATTGTCCAATCTCGAGGGCGGACGCATCGGCATCGCAGCGCAGGCGCTGGGTATCGCCCGGGCGGCATTCGAAGCGGCCCTGGTCTATTCGCGCGACCGCATTCAGTTCGGCAAGCCGATCAACGAACACCAGAGCATCGCCAACCTGCTGGCGGACATGCAGGTGCAGATCAACGCTACGCGCCTGTTGATCCTGCATGCCGCACGCCTGCGCAGTGCCGGCAAGCCGTGTCTGTCCGAAGCCTCCCAGGCCAAGCTGTTCGCCTCGGAAATGGCCGAGCGCGTGTGCTCCATGGCCATCCAGGTGCATGGCGGCTACGGCTATCTGGAGGACTATCCGGTTGAGCGTTACTACCGTGATGCGCGGATCACGCAGATCTACGAGGGGTCGAGCGAGATCCAGAGAATGCTGATTGCGCGGGAACTCAAGCATTACGCCCTTTGAGTTTCATAGAGGGATGCGGCCCATCGCAGGCTTCGCCAGCTCCGCTTGCTGACCGAGCCTTGGATGGGCTGCAAAAATGATCGGAGCCATAGCATTTAGTCATTGAACATCCTGTTTGAGGTGCAGTAAGCTCGGGCTCATTCATTGGAGAGCAACATGACCCACAGCATCCGCAACCACGCCAACCTCACCGGTCGCACCGCGCGCCCAGTGCTGGCCGTTGCTGGCTGCCAGGCCGTTGCCAGCTTTTATTTTGGGTATTGGTTTAGCCACTAGGCGCCGCTGATACCCACACGGCGCCCACCTTCGAGGGGCCGCCGAACACGAGAATACTCAAACCCCCGGTCGGCCCCCCGACCGGGGGTTTTGCGTTTCAGGCTTCTAGAAAACACCGATTCACATTGAGGAAACAGACATGAACACCATCGCTTATTACTACGCCGACACCTACGCCTGGCGATTTAGCCAATCCCGTTCGGGCCAGCCTGCCGCCTCCGTTCGGTCGTCCACTGGTGGCAATGCTGCACGCAGTCATAAACCGAATATCTGTCGAACACCTCGATAGGGCCGACCACGCGGGCCTGAACCCGCCGTCCGCCCAGGGAAAAACGCCATGCAATCGTCGAACCTCGCCCTGCCCCTGACCCAACCCCAGGCTGCCAACACCGCCGTCAGCCAACGTCTGCCCTCACCGCACCTGCTCAAGCAGCAAATGCCGCTGAGCACTGCCCTGACCCAGCAAGTCCAGCAACATCGCCAAGCCGTGCGCGCCATCCTCGACGGCCTCGACCCGCGCCTGCTGGTGATCGTCGGCCCATGCTCGATCCATGATCCACGTTCGGCCCTGGAATACGCCGACCGCCTGGCCGCCCTGAGCCGCGAAGTCGATGACAAACTGCTGCTGGTGATGCGCGCCTACGTCGAAAAACCCCGTACCACGGTCGGCTGGAAAGGCCTGGCCTACGATCCGCACCTGGACGGCAGCGATGACATGCATGGCGGCCTCGCGCTGTCTCGCGGGCTGATACTGAACATGATCGAGCGCGGCCTGCCAATCGCCACCGAGTTGCTGCAACCGATGGCCGCCGGCTACTTCGACGACCTGCTCAGCTGGGCCGCCATCGGCGCGCGTACCACCGAATCGCAGATCCACCGCGAAATGGTCAGCGGCCTGGCACTGCCCGTGGGCTTCAAGAATGGCACCGAGGGGGGCGTCGGCATCGCCTGCGACGCCATGCGCAGCGCCGCCCACCCGCACCGCCATTTCGGCATGGATGCCCAAGGCTACCCGGCGATCATCGAAACCTTGGGCAACCCTGACACCCACCTGGTCCTGCGCGGCGGCCACCAGGGCCCGAACTACGATGCCACGAGCATTGCCCAGGCACGCCAGGGCCTGTCCAAGGCCGGCCTGACCGGGCGTGTCCTGGTCGATTGCAGCCACGCCAACAGCAGCAAGGACCCGGCCCGCCAGCCTGCGGTATTCGAGGATGTGCTGGAGCAGCGCCTGCAGGGTGACCGGGCGATCATCGGCATGATGCTCGAAGGCCACCTGTTCGATGGCTGTCAGGCCCTGGGCAAGGGCCCGCTCAAGTACGGCGTGTCGATCACCGACGGCTGCCTGGGTTGGGACGCCACCGAGGCGCTGCTGCGCCGGGCGGCCGAGCGTTTGTGACAGGAACACCAAGCCTGGCGAGACATTTGCCAAACAAGTGCGCTAGGCTTGTTTTTTTCACCCAAGGAGTAGTCCCCCCATGGCCCGTGCCACCGCCCGCCACATCCTGGTCAGCAGCCTCGAGAAGTGCAACGAACTCAAAGCACAGATCGAAGCTGGTGCCGACTTCGCCGAAGTCGCCAAGGCCAACTCCACTTGCCCATCCAGCCGC
Source organism: Pseudomonas guariconensis (assembly GCF_040822035.1). Taxonomy (NCBI): domain Bacteria; kingdom Pseudomonadati; phylum Pseudomonadota; class Gammaproteobacteria; order Pseudomonadales; family Pseudomonadaceae; genus Pseudomonas; species Pseudomonas guariconensis. The sequence continues at coordinate 2,697,056 of NZ_CP162012.1, forward strand.
CAAGGCGGCGACCTGGGCTCCTTCGGCCCAGGCCAGATGGTCAAGGAATTCGACACCGTCGTCTTCAGCGCCCCGGTCAACACCGTGCAAGGCCCGGTCAAGACCCAGTTCGGCTACCACCTGCTCGAAGTGACCAGCCGTCAGGACTGAGCCTGCGGTCCCGGTGATGTCCTCTGTGGGCGCGGGCTTGCCCGCGAACGTCGTCCCGTCGGCAACCGGGTTGCCAGCACGGACGCCTTCGCGGGCAAGCCTGCTCCCACAGTGCATGTGGGGTCTGCTCTTGCTGTGCACGGCCCTCGCAGCCCACGCCGCCCCCACCCACGCACTCACTGCCTACGGTGAGGCCCCGCGTTATCCCGAATCCTTCCGCCACTTCGACTACGTCAACCCCGATGCCCCCAAGGGTGGCAGCCTGCGGCGTTCAGCCCTGGAGATCGGGCAGTTCGACCATGTCCTGCCGTACATCGATAAAGGCATCGGTGTCAGCGAAGTCGATGGCTGGTTGTATGCGCCTCTGGCGCAGCGCTCATTCGATGAGCCCTACACCGTCTATGGTTTGATTGCTCGGCGCATGGAGCGTGGCCCAGAGGACGCCTGGCTGCGCGTTGAGATCGACCCGCGCGCGACGTTCGCCGATGGCAAGCCGGTGCGCGCCGAGGACGTGCGCTTTACCTTCGACCTGCTGATGAACAAAGGCAGTCTGCGCTATCGCACCCAGTTCGCCGAGGTCACCCAGCTCACGATCGAGGGTCCGCGGCAGGTGCGTTTCGATTTCAAACAACCCCATGGCCGCACCTTGGCCCTGGACCTCGCCACCCTCCCGGTGCTGCCCGAGCACGACTGGCAGCACCGCGATTTCGCCAACGGCGCCGGCTTCGACAGACCCGTCGGCAGCGGGCCCTACCGCATCGGCCGGATCGACAATGGCCGCAGCATCACGTTCGAGCGCGACCCCACCTGGTGGGCCGCCAGCCTGCCGGCCAGTCGAGGCCGCTACAATTTCCAAAGCATCCGCATCGAGTATTTCGGCGACACAGAAGTCGCCCGCCAGGTGTTGCGCGGCGGCGGGTTCGACTACAACCGCGAGTTCTCCGCCACGGCCTTCACCTTGGGCTACAAGGGTGACGCGCTGGACGATGGGCGCCTGCAACGCGCCCACCTCGGCCCGTCCAAGCCTCAGACGGCCCAGGGCTTCGTGTTCAACCTGAAGCAGCCGATGTTCCAGGATCGGCGCGTGCGCCAGGCACTGGCCATGCTCTGGGACTTCGAATGGAGCAACCGGCAGATGATGCGCAACCTGTACATCCGTCAGCAAAGCGTGTTCTCCAATACCCCGCTGGCCGCCCGCGCCTTGCCCGACGCCCAGGAACTGAAACTGCTCGAACCGTTGCGCGGCCAAATCCCCGATGAAGTCTTCAGCCAGGTCTATAGCGCGCCGGTGACCGACGGTTCGGGCATCATCCGCCCCCAACAGCTGCAGGCCCTGGCCCTGCTCGAGGCCGCCGGCTGGCGCCCCGACGGTGATCGGTTGGTGAACGCCAACGGTGAGCCGCTGAGCTTCACCTTTCTCAATGGCCAGTCGGGGCTCGAACGCCTGCTGCTGCCCTGGAAACGCAACCTGGCGCAGATCGGCATCACCCTGAACATCCGCAATGTCGACTCCGCCCAGTACGTCAACCGCCTGATGGCCCGCGACTACGACATGATCGTCACCGGCTATCCGGTCACGCTCTCCCCGGGCAGCGAGTTGTACAACTACTTCGGCTCGGCCTCGGCCGAAGACCCCGGGTCGAACAATTTCATGGTGCTGCGCGACCCGGCCGTCGATACCCTGCTCGACGGCCTCGTGCGGGCCGACACCCAGCCCGACATGCTGCGCCACGCCCATGCTCTGGACCGGGTGCTGCAATGGAACTACTACTGGATTCCCAACTACTACCCACCGGGCAGTTCGACCGTCTGGTGGAACCGCTTCGGCCTGCCCAAGGTCCAGCCGGCCTACGATGAAGGCCTGGATACTTGGTGGGAGATCAGCCCGACGCCGCTGACCAACGCACAGATGGCCGAGCGCCAGAAGGCCAGCCCATGACAGCCTATATCCTGCGTCGCCTGTTGCTGATCATCCCGACTTTGCTGGCGATCCTGCTGGTCAACTTCGTGATCGTCCAGGCCGCCCCCGGCGGGCCGGTGGAACAGGCCGTGGCGCGTCTGCAAGGTATCGGTGGCGGCACGCCGGGGGCGCGGGTCGAGACTGTGCATGGCGAGTCCCGCGCAAGCCGCGGCCTGGACCCCAAACTCATCGAAGAGATCAAGCGCCAGTATGGCTTCGACAAGTCGGCCCCCGAACGCCTGTGGCTGATGCTGGGCCAATACGCTCGACTGGACTTCGGCCAAAGCTTCTTCCGCGGCGCCAAGGTCACCGACCTGATTCTCGACAAACTGCCAGTGACGGTCTCGCTCGGCTTGTGGGCCACTTTGATCACTTACCTGGTGTCGATACCGCTGGGTATCCGCAAGGCCGTGCGCCACGGTAGCCGCTTCGATGCCTGGAGCAGCGCGCTGATCGTCATCGGTTATGCCCTGCCCTCGTTCCTGTTCGCCTTGCTGTTGATCGTGCTGTTCGCCGGTGGCACCTCGCTGAACTGGTTCCCGGTGCGCGGGCTGGTCTCGGAGAACTTCGACCAGCTCAGCCTGCTGGGCAAGGTCGCCGACTATTTCTGGCACTTGGTGCTGCCGGTCGGGGCGTTGGTGATCGGCGGCTTCGCCACCCTCACTTTGCTGACCAAGAATGCCTTTCTCGACGAGATCTCCCGCCAGTACGTGATCACCGCGCGGGCCAAGGGCCTGAGCGAGCGCCGGGTGCTGTACGGGCATGTACTGCGCAACGCCATGCTGCTGGTGCTGGCCGGGCTGCCCCAGGCGTTGATCACGGTGTTCTTCGCCGGCTCCTTGCTGATCGAGGTGATCTTCTCCCTCGATGGCCTGGGCCGACTGAGCTATGAGGCCGCGGTCTCGCGGGATTATCCGGTGGTGTTCGGCACCCTGTTCATCTTCACCCTGGCAGGGCTGTTGATTCGCTTGATCGGTGACCTGAGCTATACCGTGCTCGACCCGCGCATCGATTTCGATGCAAGGGGCCGCTGATGTTTTCGCCCGTCGCGCTTCGTCGTTGGCGCTGTTTCCGGCGCAATCGCCTGGGTTGGTGCTCGCTGTGGCTGTTCGCCGCTATCCTGGTGCTCAGCCTGGGCGCGGAACTGGTGGCCAACGACAAACCGCTGCTGCTCGTCTACAAAGGCGAGCTGTACACGCCGGCACTCAAGCGTTACACCGAGCAACAGTTCGGTGGCCAGTTGCCGTTCCAGCCCGATTACCGCAGCGCTTACGTACGCCAGTTGATCGCAGGCCAAGGCGGCTGGATGCTGTTCGCGCCGATCCCTTTCAGTGCCGACACGCCCAACTACGACCTGCAGGTGCCTACCCCCAGCCCGCCCAGCACCAGCAACTGGCTCGGCACCGACGATCAAGGGCGCGATGTGCTCGCCAGGGTGCTGTACGGCACACGGGTATCGCTGTTGTTCGCCTTCGCCTTGACCGTGCTCAGCGTACTGATCGGCATTGCCGCTGGGGCCGTGCAGGGGTACTACGGTGGCTGGGTGGATTTGTTGGGCCAGCGTTTGCTGGAGGTCTGGTCGGGTTTGCCGGTGCTGTACCTGTTGATCATCCTCAGTGGCTTTGTCGAGCCGGACTTCTGGTGGCTCCTGGGGATCATGGCGCTGTTTTCCTGGCTGACCTTGGTGGATGTGGTACGCGCCGAATTCCTACGCGGGCGCAACCTGGAGTACGTCAAGGCCGCGCGTGCCCTGGGGCTGTCGGACGGGCAAGTGATGCTCAGGCATATTCTGCCCAACGCGATGACGGCCACGCTCACCTACGTGCCGTTCATGCTCACCGGGGCTATCACCACCCTCACCGCCCTGGATTTTCTTGGCTTCGGCATGCCGGCGGGCAGCGCTTCGCTGGGGGAGCTGGTGACCCAGGGCAAGCAGCATCTGGAGGCGCCATGGCTGGGCTTTACCGCATTCTTTGCCCTGGCGTTGATCTTGTCGTTGCTGGTGTTCATTGGCGATGCGCTGCGTGAGGCGTTCGATCCACGGGCCTAGCGGTCGATGGGTCTTCGCCAGTCTGGCCGACAGTCGTCATAATCACCGCCACTGCATTTCAAAGGCCCAGCCCATGCAAGAAAGCGACAGCCTCAAGGACTATCCCCAGGTTCGGCAACTGGCGATCCGCTCGCTGTTCGAGATCATCGAGCAGTCCAGCGAAGGCACGGTGATCGTCGATCGCCAGGCACGGATCGTCTGGATGAACGAGCGCTACGCCCGGCGTTTCGGCCTGCCCGATGCGGCCAGCGCCATTGGCCAGCCCTGCGAGGCGGTGATCCCGGGCAGCCTGATGCGCGATGTGGTAAGCAATGGCCGGCCGATCCTGCTGGACATGCTCGACACACCCAACGAGCCGCTGGTGGTGATGCGCCTGCCCATCCATGACGATCGCGACGAGCTGATCGGCGCCATCGGCTTTGCCCTGTTCGATGAACTGCGCAGCCTCTCCCCGCTGCTCAAGCGCTACGCGAGCATGCAGCAGGAACTGGCCTCGACCCGCTCGCAACTGCGCGCACGCCAGGCCAAGTACAGCTTCGCCCAGTTCGTCGGCACCAGCGCCGCGAGCCTGGAGGCCAAGCGCAGGGCGCGCCGTGGTGCAGGCAGCGATTCCCCGGTATTGCTACTGGGCGAAACCGGCACCGGCAAGGAGCTGCTGGCCCATGCCATCCATGCTGCCTCGGCCCGGGCGCACAAGGCGTTCGTCAGCGTCAACAGCGCGGCCATTCCCGAAACGCTGCTGGAGGCCGAATTCTTCGGCACCGCTCCTGGCGCCTTCACCGGGGCCGACCGCAAGGGGCGCAGCGGCAAGCTGCAATTGGCCGAGGGCGGTACGCTGTTTCTCGACGAGATCGGCGATATGCCATTGGCCCTGCAAAGCAAGCTGCTGCGGGTATTGCAGGAGAAGGAATACGAACCGGTCGGCTCAAACCAGATGCTGCGCAGCGACGTACGCATCATTGCCGCCACCTCCATCGATCTGCAGGCGGCCATGGCCAGCGGCGCGTTTCGCGCCGACCTGTACTACCGGCTCAACGTGCTGCCCATCGAGGTACCGCCCCTGCGCGAACGCCTGGGCGATCTGCCGGCGCTGTGCGAGGCAATCCTGGCCGAGCTTGGCACTCAGTACGAGCTCGAGCCCGACGCCCAGGCATTGCTGGCACGCCACGCCTGGCCTGGCAATATCCGTGAACTGCGCAATGTGCTGGAGCGTGCGACGCTGCTGGCGGATCAGCCGCGCCTGGGAGTGGACGATGTGCGCTCGGCGCTGGGGCCGTTGAGCCCCGTCGCGCCAGCGGGTGCAGTACCTGAGGGGTATCGGGAGGCGTGCGAGGCATTCGAGCGCAAATTGATCGCCGATGCCCTGGCCAGTTGCGCCGGGAATGTACCGCAGGCCGCGAAGGCGCTGGGGTTGGGGCGGTCTACGCTGTACAAGAAGATGATCGCCTTGGGGGTTCAGTCTCTGTAAAGAGACCTAAGTCTCTAGCTAGAGACATTGTTGTAAGACCGTTTTTGCGGTCCATTGCAGGCCTCGCCAGCGCCTGCAGAGAGAGACGAAGCGCCACCTGTTGTGGGCGTTGGCAACGCCTGCGACAGGCTGTGCAGCAGCCCCAACCGTCTCGATTGTGAGACACCTGCAGGCAATAATTCGATAAAACACTTACAAATCAATACGTTACAAATCTGGCACGAATCCCGCTATCTCCTCGGTCAACCATAAAAACAACGACTTGGAGACACCCTCGATGACTGTGCTCATCGCCCTCGCTGCCCTGGCCCTGTTGATGTTGGCTGCCTATCGCGGCTACAGCGTCATTCTCTTCGCCCCCATTGCCGCCCTCGGCGCTGTCCTGCTCACCGACCCTGCGGCTGTGGCCCCGACCTTCACGGGCGTGTTCATGGAAAAAATGGTCGGCTTCATCAAGTTGTACTTCCCGGTGTTCTTGCTCGGTGCTGTGTTCGGCAAGCTGATCGAACTCTCCGGCTTCTCGCGCTCGATCGTCGCCGCCGCCATTGGCTTGCTGGGCACACGCCAGGCCATGCTGGTGATCGTTCTGGTGTGCGCGCTGCTCACCTACGGCGGCGTATCGTTGTTCGTGGTGGTGTTCGCGGTGTACCCGTTCGCGGCCGAGATGTTCCGCCAGAGCAACATTCCCAAACGCCTGATCCCGGCGACCATCGCCTTGGGCGCGTTCTCTTTCACCATGGACGCCCTGCCCGGCACCCCGCAGATCCAGAACATCATCCCCAGCACCTTTTTCAACACCACGGCCTGGGCCGCGCCCTGGCTGGGGCTGATCGGCACACTGTTCGTGTTCAGCGTCGGCATGCTTTACCTGCGCCGCCAGCGCAACAAGGCACAGCGCGCCGGCGAAGGCTATGGCAATGACCTGCGCAACGAACCGGAAACCGCCGACGACCTGGCCCTGCCCAACCCTTGGCTGGCGTTGTCGCCTTTGGTGATGGTGGGCGTGATGAACCTGGTGTTCACCCACTGGATTCCTCACTGGTATGGCGCCACGCATACGTTGCAGCTGCCAGGCATGAGTGCGCCGGTGCAAAGCGATGTGGCCAAGCTCACCGCGATCTGGGCAGTGCAGGCGGCCTTGCTGGTGGGCATCCTGATGGTGCTGGTATGCGCCTTCGGCGCCATCCGCCAACGCTTGGCCGAGGGCACCAAGAGCGCCGTCAGCGGTGCGCTGTTGGCGGCCATGAATACCGCCTCGGAGTATGGCTTCGGCGCGGTGATCGCCTCGCTACCGGGCTTTCTGGTATTGGCCGATGCCCTGCGCGCCATCCCAAATCCCCTGGTCAATGAGGCTGTGACCGTCACCTTTCTCGCCGGCATCACCGGCTCCGCCTCCGGAGGCATGAGCATCGCCCTGGCGGCCATGAGCGAAAGTTTCATCGCCGCAGCCCACGCCGCGAACATCCCGCTGGAGGTCCTGCACCGTGTGGCCGCCATGGCCAGCGGCGGCATGGATACCTTGCCGCACAACGGCGCGGTGATCACCTTGCTGGCGGTCACCGGGCTGACCCACCGCGAGGCCTACAAGGACATTTTCGGTATTACCCTGATCAAGACCCTGGCAGTTTTCGTGGTCATCGCCACCTTCTACGCCACCGGCATCGTCTAAGGAGATCTGCATGACGCTCAAAGGCAAGACAGCACTGGTCACCGGCTCCACCAGCGGCATTGGCCTGGGTATCGCCCAGGTGCTGGCCGGCGCTGGGGCGAATATCCTGCTCAATGGCTTCGGCGACCCGGCCTCGGCACTCGCCGAAATCGCCCGCCACGGGGTCAAGGTGATCCACCACCCCGCGGACCTGTCTGACGTGGCCCAGATCGAGGCGCTGTTCGCCCTGGCCGAGCGCGAGTTCGGCGGCGTGGACATCCTGGTCAACAACGCGGGCATCCAGCACGTGGCGCCGGTGGAGCAGTTCCCTGTGCAGACCTGGGACAAGATCATCGCGCTGAACCTTTCGGCTGTCTTCCACGGCATCCGGCTTGCCTTGCCGGGCATGCGGGCACGTGGCTGGGGGCGGATCGTCAACATTGCCTCGGTGCACGGCCTGGTGGGGTCCACCGGCAAGGCCGCCTACGTGGCTGCCAAGCACGCAGTGGTTGGCCTGACCAAAGTCGTAGGCCTGGAAACGGCCACCAGCAACGTCACGTGCAACGCCATCTGCCCCGGCTGGGTACTGACCCCTCTGGTGCAGAAACAGATCGACGACCGCGCCGCAGCCGGTGTCGACCCTCAGCAAGCGCAGCACGATCTTTTGGCCGAAAAGCAGCCTTCCGTGGCCTTTGTAACGCCCCAGCACTTGGGAGAGCTGGTATTGTTCCTGTGCAGCGAGGCCGGTAGCCAGGTCCGTGGCGCCGCCTGGAACGTCGATGGCGGTTGGCTGGCCCAGTGAGGGGCAGCCGGGATCTGGCGCGGTCTTGCATTCGTTTTCAATTGCAAGGAGGCCCTATGCGCCCATTCCCACTGACCGCGATTGTTTCCCTGACCTTGGCCGCCGCCGCGCCTGTGATGGCCGCCGGGCTCAAAGACGTCGCGCCCTACCCTGAGGCGGAAAAAGGCTTCACCCGGCAGGTCATCCACCTGCCGGCCCAAACCGACGAGTCGGCCTACCAACTGGAAATCCTCGCCGGCAAGACCCTCACCGTCGATTGCAACCGCCAGCGCCTGGCCGGCAGCCTCGAGGAACACAACCTCGAAGGCTGGGGCTACAGCTACTACCGGCTGGAAAAAGTCGGTGGCCCCGCCAGCACACTGATGGCCTGCCCGGACGGCAAGAAGACCGAGGCCTTCGTGCCGGTGGTCGGTGAAGGCTTCATGTTGCGTTACAACAGCAAGCTGCCGGTCGTGCTGTACGTGCCCAAGGACATCGAAGTGCGTTATCGCATCTGGTCGGCATCGCCGGACGTACAAAAGGCTAAAGTGGAGTAAAAGCCAAAGCCATTTGGCTGCGCATCGGCACTTTAGGCGCAGCCCCTGCAGGAGCGGATTCGCCCGCTCCTACAGGCTCTGGATTCCATCGAAAGTGGGAGGTTTCGGCATGAACGATGTGCTCTGGCGCCCCTCCACGGCGCAGATCCAGGCCAGCCGGATGGACGTCTTCCGCCGCCAAGTAAACCTGCGCTACAACCTCCAGCTCAATGACTACGCCGCGCTGCACCGCTGGAGCATCGAGCAACGCCCGGCTTTCTGGCAGACCCTTTCCGACTATTTCCACGTCCAGTGGCACACCCCGCCCGCCCAGGCCCTCAGCGAAGGTCCACAGATGCCGGATGCGCACTGGTTCCCCGGTGCCACCTTGAACTACGCCGAACACCTGCTGATGCGGCGCGATGACCGCCCCGCCGTGGTCGCCGTACGCGAGGACGGCCAGCGCCAGGTGCTGAGCCACGCACAATTGGCGGCCCATGTGGCCGGCATGCAGAAAGCCCTGCAGGCCCTGGGCATCCAGGCCGGCGACCGAATCGCTTCGGTGATGCCCAACACCTGGGAAACCTTGGTCGCCATGCTCGCCTGCACCAGCCTCGGCGCGATCTGGTCCAGTTCGTCACCGGAGTTCGGCCTTCACGGCATCATCGACCGCTTCGGTCAGATCGCCCCAAAGCTTCTGATCGCCTGCGCCGGCTACCAGTACGCCGGCAAGACCATCGACCAAGTCGAAAAGATCAACCAGGTCACCGCCCAACTGCCTCAGCTCGAACACCTGCTGGTGGTGCCCTACACCCGCTCGCATACCCGCCGCGAAGAGTTCGTTGCCCCGCGCGTCAGCCTGTGGGGCGACTTCTACCAACCCGGTGGTGAACCGCGCTTTACCGCCCTGCCGTTCGACCACCCGCTGTACATCCTCTACTCCAGCGGCACCACCGGCGTGCCCAAGTGCATCGTCCACCGCGCCGGCGGCGTACTGCTGCAACACCTGAAGGAGCACGGCCTGCACAACGACCTCAAGGCCGACGACGTCTTGTTCTACTACACCACTTGCGGGTGGATGATGTGGAACTGGCTAGCCAGCGGCCTGGCGGTCGGCGCCACCCTGGTGCTGTACGATGGCTCGCCCTTCCACCCAGGCCCACAGCGTCTGCTCGACCTGATCGACGCCGAACGCATCCACGCTTTCGGCACCAGCGCCAAATACCTGGCCGCCCTGGAGCAGGAAGGCCTCGAGCCTGCCAAAAGCCATCGCCTGAACAGCCTGCGCCTGATCATGTCCACCGGCTCACCGCTCTCGCCCCACAGCTACGACTACGTTTACCGCAAGATCAAACCCGACCTGTGCCTGGCTTCGATGTCTGGCGGCACCGACATCGTCTCGTGCTTCGTGCTCGGCAACCCCGTGCTGCCGGTACGCCGTGGCGAGATCCAGTGCAAAGGCCTGGGCATGGCTGTGGAGGTGTGGAACGAGCACGGCCAGCCCGTGATCGGCGAGAAAGGCGAGCTGGTCTGCACCCGCAACTTCCCGTCCATGCCAGTGGGCTTCTGGGGTGACAACGACGGCAGCCGCTACCACGATGCCTACTTCAGTCAGTACCCCGGCGTCTGGGCCCAGGGCGATTACGCCGAGCAGAACGCTGAGGGCGGCATGATCATCCATGGCCGTTCGGACGCGGTGCTCAACCCCGGCGGTGTGCGCATCGGCACGGCGGAAATCTACCGCCAGGTAGAAAAGGTCGAAGAAGTGGTCGAAAGCGTCGCCATCGGCCAGGACTGGCACAACGACGTGCGCGTAGTCCTGTTCGTGCGCCTGCGCGAGGGGCTGCAACTGGACGATGCCCTACGCCAGCACATTCGCCAGGTGATCCGTCAATACACCACGCCCCGTCATGTTCCGGCCGTGATCGTTCAGGTCACCGACATCCCGCGCACCATCAGCGGCAAGCTGGTGGAGCTGGCCATCCGCAACGTGGTCCATGGCCTGCCGGTGAAGAACACCGACGCCCTGGCCAACCCCGAAGCCCTGGCGCAATTCCGAGACCGCGCAGAGCTGCGCGATCAGGCATAATGGCGCCCTTTTTTGCCCGAAGCACAGGTGTCCCATGAAAGCCCAAGCCCGCCACATCCTGGTCAAGACCGCTGCCGAAGCCGAACAGCTCAAGCAACGGATCGCCAAGGGCGAAGCCTTCGACGTGCTGGCCAAGAAATTCTCCACCTGCCCCTCGGGCAAACGCGGCGGCGACCTGGGCGAAGTCCGCCCAGGCCAGTTGGTGGGCGCCATCGACCAGGTGATCTTCAAGAAGGCCCTGCGCGTGGTGCATGGGCCGATCAAGACCAAGTTTGGGTATCACCTGGTGCAGACGTTCTATCGCGATTGACCTCAGCGCCGCGCCGCCAAAAGCCCCAACCCCGCACACCCCAACAACGACGCACTGACCCGGTTGAACACCCGGCGCGGCCCTGGGCGCTCGAACCAGCGCTGCATGTACGCCCCAAGGCCCGCATAGATCGCGATGGCCGCCCATTCCAGCAGCAGGAACATAACGCCCAGCCAGAGGAATTGCTCGGCGACCGGCATGGCACTGCCCACCGAGACGAACTGCGGCAGGAATGCAGTGAAGATCAGGATGGCTTTCGGGTTGCCCGCTGCCACCCAGAACTCCTGACGGGCCAGGCGCCAGGTACCCCGTGGATGGTCACTCGCCACGACCGCCTCACCCACCGGCGCCCGCCACAGCTGCCAGGCGATGTAGAACAGGTACGCTGCGCCCAGCACCTTGATGATCAGGAACAGGTATTCGCTGGTGTGCAACACCACCGCCAAGCCCATGGCAGCCAGGGCGATCATGCCGCTGAAGGCGAGCAACCGGCCGATGCCGGCCATGCAGGCGGTGCGCAGGCCATAGCGGCTGGCGTTGTGCAGCGACAACAGGTTGTTGGGGCCAGGCGCCATGTTCAGGGCGAAACAGGCGGGGATGAACAGCAGCAAGCTCGACAGGTCCATTTTTCTTCTCCTTCGGGACCTCGGCAGCCTCGCGCCGGGTGTGCATTGCGTCAAGTACAGTGGCGCAGTGAATGGCCGGAACAGTGGCCAGCAGTTTAGACTGCGTGCTCCGGCACTCGGCGAAGCAGGCCCTGCATGACCCTATCGAACAGCGAAATCTGGCGCGACCCGGCCCTGCCCTTCGTGGAAAGCCGGCGCGCCTGCCATAGCCGCGCCTGCTACAAGGCCCATAGCCATCCGACGTTCTCCATCGGTGCGGTAGATGCCGGCCTCAGCTGGTTCACCGGCGCGGGCGACGGCCAGGCGCGCCTGACGCCCGGCACCTTGGTACTGGTCCCGGCACAGCGGGTGCATGCCTGCAATCCCGAGTCAGGCCAGGCCTGGAGCTATCAGATGGTGCATGTGGATGCGCAGTGGCTGGGACGCCTGCGACTGGAGTCAGGCGTTAGCGCTGCCGAGCCTGGAGCGCCTGCGCGAATCACGCGTTCGGCTGAAGTGTATCGGCAGTTCTGCCAGCTCAATGCATTGTTGTTTTCCGACGCGGCACCCTCGCAGAAGGAAGCCGCGTTGGTGGCCTTCATCGGTGACCACGACTTTGCAGCGCATGCGACGCTGGATGCTGCCCCGCCCCCTGCCTTGAGCGCCCCAGCCCTGCGCGAGCTGATTGCCATGCTGCAGACGTGCGAGCTGGCCGAAATCAGCCTGGAGCATCTGGCCGGGCACGTCGGGTTGGGGCGATACCAGTTGATCCGGGCGTTCCGCGCCGCGACGGGGCTCACACCACACGCCTACCTGCTCAATGAGCGGGTCAACCGGGCGCGGGGGTTGCTCGGCCAAGGCCAGGACCTTGCGCAGGTGGCTTATCGCCTGGGCTTTGCCGACCAGAGCCACTTCCAGCGGGTGTTCAAGGCGCACGCGGGCATGACCCCCGGACAATATCGACATGGCGTCGGGGCACGCGGGTAAACCTACCCACCCGCTCCGCGCGCTGGAGCACACGCCGTGCAATTATCTTCAATACCGCCCAAGGCTTGGGACGACAGACTGCGGCTTTCCTTGCCACAGAAGCCTACCCATGGAGCAATTTCTCGTCGTCGCCGCAGCCCATTTCCTGGCCCTGCTCTCCCCTGGTCCCGATTTCTTCCTCGTCGCTCGCGCCTCGGCCACCGCCGGCTGGCGCACCGCGAGCGGTGCTTGCCTGGGGATCGCCCTGGCCAACGGCGTATTCATCGCCATAGCCTTTACCGGCGTCTCCATTCTGCAGGAGGGCAGCGCGCTGTTCATCGCGTTGCAACTGGCCGGCTGTGCCTACTTGCTGTATATCGGCGGGCTGTTCCTGCGCCATGCCGGGCGCAGCGACCTGCAATCGGCCGAGGTCGGTATTGGTCACGGCTGGGTACAGAACCTGGGAATGGGCTTCACCTCGGGCATCCTCAACCCGAAGAACGCTCTGTTCTATGCAAGCCTGGCAAGCATGCTCGCAGCCAGCAGCGCGGGCTGGAAGCTCGTCTATGGTGTGTGGATGTTCACAATCGTGCTGGGCTGGGACCTGCTGGTGGCGGTGGCCATCGGCAATCGCCGGGGGCTGCGGCGCTTCGCCCAAGTCTTGCCGTGGCTGGAGCGTGCTTCCGGTGTGCTGTTGATTCTGCTGGCCAGCGCGGTGCTCATGCGCCTGGCCTGGGGTTGATCACGCTCAGCGTCCTGAGGTCCACCACACTGAAAAAGCCGCTGGCCCAGCCGCCGGTGTCCAGGTGCCAGACGTTGCCCAACTGCTTGACCCGCAGCACTGGGGTATGGCCGACCAGCAAGGCGCGCAAGCCACCGACCGGCTCGGTGTCGCCCTCACGCAGGCGTCGACGCGACCATTGGCAGACTTCTCGGACTTCAGGATCGTCCATAGCCTCTAGAAAAGCCTTGAGCGTCGACCATTCGGGAAATGGGCTATCGGCATGCAAGAGGCCGATCAGCCCAAGCGACGTCTGCACCTCGATCGCCACTGGCATCTGCGCGAAGCCTTCGACGTAGCGTTGTTGTTCGGCACGAGGAAGGTCGAGAAACCAGCCCCCGCCTGCAGAGCGGTACATCTCCAGATCGACTCTGCCACCGCGCAGGTGGGCGATGGCGAGCGCCTCATGGTTGCCCTGTACCGCGTGGAACCAGGGTTGCGCCAACCAGTCCAGCGCCTGCTCGCTGGCCGGCCCCCGGTCCACCAGATCGCCCACGCTGAACAGCCGATCCACCTCAGGATCGAATCCCACCTCGTCCAGGCATCGCTGCAACCGCTCGAAATGACCATGGATGTCGCCCACGGCCAGATCGCGGCCACGGTTATTGGCACTCACCCGCCGAAAACGGCTCATTGCTTCCACCCTCTGCTGCTGTCCCAGCGGCAGGCGTAAAATAGAGAGGCGATCCGTCCGTGCCCGTAGAGGTGCATCATGCGTACCACCCTCTCCTATGTCTTGATGCTGCTGGCCTCCAACAGCATGGCACAAGGCACACCAACCGCGCAGGTGGACGTGCATTTCGATCATCCCGAGCAGTTCCGCGATGCCAGCCTCGATAGCCATGGCTACGAACGGGGCGCTGATGCGTACGTCATCAAGACCCTCACCGAGCATCTGCACAGGCTCGGCCAGCGCTATCTGCAACCTGGGCAGCAACTGCGCATCGATGTGCGCGACATCGACCTGGCCGGGCGCTTCGAGCCGTGGCACAGCCGGGCCTACGATGTGCGCTTCATGCGCGAGATCACCTGGCCCAGCATCGACCTGAGCTACACCCTCGTCCAGCCCGGGCAACCGGAAAAACACGCCCAGGAGCGCGTCAGCGACAAGATGTACCTCAGCCGCCCCGGCCGCCAGGCCAGCAGCAGCGATCGCCTGTATGCGGAAAAAGCCATGCTCACCGACTGGTTCCGTCAGCGCTTCGCCCCGCACCCGGCCTCCTGAATCACTTCAGCGCGGGGTGGCCTGGGCGGGCTGGCCGATAGTATTCTCAGCCTTCCCGCTTTCTCCATGGATGGAATCGCCATGAAACTGTGTGCTGTGCAACTGGCCTCCGGCAAGGGCGACCTGCCGGGCAATCTGGAGCGTCACCGCTACTGCGTCGAACAGGCAGTCGCACGCGGGGCGGAGCTGGTGGTATTCCCCGAGCTGTCCTTGAGCGGCTATGAACCCACCCTGGCCCAACAATTGGCGCAACCATCGGACACCTCCCTGCTCGATCCGCTGCAAGCGCTCTGTGACCGCCATGGCATCGCGGTGGCCGTCGGTCTACCGTTGCTGGCCCCCACCGGGATTTGCATTGGTATGCCGATCCTGCGCCCTGGCGCCCCGCCCCACTTCTATGCCAAACAGCGCCTGCACGATGATGAGCTGCCATTCTTCATCGCTGGCGAGCATCCGTTGGTGTTCACGGTGGGCAACCAGCGCATCGCACCGGCCATCTGCTACGAATCGATGTTCATCGAGCATGCCGAGCAGGCTCGTTCGGCAGGGGCAGACATCTATATGGTCAGCGTGGCCAAGACAACCAAGGGCATAGACGAAGGCTTTCGGCATTACCCGGACGTTGCCCGGCGTCTGGGCATGCCGGTGTTGCTCGCCAACTGTGTAGGGCCGGCCGATACCTTCGTCGGCGCCGGCCATTCCGCCGCCTGGGACCCCCAAGGGAATCTCTTGGCAGCATTGGATGAGCACGCCCAGGGGCTGGTGCTGCTGGACACCACGTCGATGACTGCCCAAGCCATAACCTTGGGCGCGCTGGCGCCATGAAGTACTTAGCCACGGCGCTGGCCTGCTATGCCTGCACTCATTACCTGGTCGGTCTGTTGATTCATGGCCGAGTGGCCGAGATGGCCGAAGGACTACGCCACCGACCGGACGCTCCTACACCTGGCGAGTTCCTGCGAGAAACACAACCCTACGCGCGGCGTGCTCATCGGCAGTACAGCCTGGTGGTCGGGACGGCGGCGGCGGTGATTGGTTGCCTGATCGTGCTCTGGATGAGTTGAACGGGCTCAAAGATCCAACGCGAGGCTCTCTCGTCCTTCAAGGGCCAACAGGTACTGTTTGGCCTGCAGCCCACCGGCGAAGCCGGTCAGACCGCCAGATGCGCCGATCACCCGGTGGCACGGAGCGATGATCGAAATCGGGTTGCGTCCGTTGGCCGCTCCTACTGCCCGCAC
Source organism: Pseudomonas guariconensis (assembly GCF_040822035.1). Classification (NCBI taxonomy): domain Bacteria; kingdom Pseudomonadati; phylum Pseudomonadota; class Gammaproteobacteria; order Pseudomonadales; family Pseudomonadaceae; genus Pseudomonas; species Pseudomonas guariconensis. The sequence goes on from NZ_CP162012.1 coordinate 2,712,863, forward strand.
GGCGCTTGGGTTGCCGATCTGCCGGGCAATATCGCTGTAGCTGCGGGTCTGCCCGAAGGGGATGGTCAGCAGCGCGGCCCAGACCTGGCGCTGGAAGTCCGTGCCGACAAAATCAAGCGGCAGCTCGAAACCCTGGCGGCTGCCGGCAAAGTACTCGCCTAACTGCCGAGCTGTCTCCCGTAGCGTCGGATGTCCATCGTCCCGGTGCAGTGCGCCCAGACGCACACGGTTTTCCCGCTCCTGCTCCCACAACACCGCAGCCAGGCAATCGCCTCGGGCAACCAGCGTGAGGGTCCCAACGGGAGACTGAATGAAGGTAAAGGCGCAGGACATCGGAGCTGCTCGCTTGAAAAAACTGGTGCAAGGCACTCTACCCTTCGAGGTTGCTTGGTGCATCCGCTTTCTTGCCCTGGGAATTACCGCTGGACTGGTTAATTGGATATCTGTAACGACATCAGTCAATTACAGTCCCCGATTGGCCACTGTCTGAAAACTGGCACATACCAAAGTAATAGCTATTCTGGGTTAAACATCGCGTTTGTTGTTGCAGGGTCATCGGCAGAAAGGCGCCCTGACCCAAGGCAAACCGAAACCCACCGTATGCCGACAAACGTGGCCGCCATGGCTGAGTTTCTGCGTCAATGCTGGTTTCTGCTCCTAAGCCTCTACCAGACCATCCAAAGCCATGGCCTGATCGGTTGCGTGGTCGCGTTCATCCTGGCGTTGCTGATGAGCAAGATCGGCAGCAGGCTTACCGGACGCACCGAGCGTCTGAGTACCCTGCCAAGCGGTGAAGCGCACGTGCCGCCTGCTCCGGCCATTGAAGGCACCCTCAGGGCCTGGATCGGTCGCGTGGTCGGGACGCTGCTACAAATAGCGGCGGGCGTGCTGTTTCTGGTCACCGTGATCGCCACGGTGAATGTGCTGTTGTACTGACCTGCGTGACGGGACGTCACCGTCTGCCCAAAGACGGTGACGCTCCCCATGCGCGTGGACCACTCAACGCCCCCCGCAGACTGCTACGACTGCGGGCTTGCTGGCGCGCCCACCGGACTGCAATGCCGGGTCGCTTGCCACCCTCCTGGCGCGTCCGACACCCCAGGCCAGCGCCCGGGTCATCGATTCGCCTGGACGCGAGTCGAACGCCTCCTCATGCAAGGCCATGCCGGACGGTGCGTAAAGGCCGATGAACATCTGCGTCGCACCGGTTCGTGACAATCGAACCTGCACGTCAATACACGAGCCGCTGTCGAGCGTTTCGTCATGCGTTCGATGATGAAGAGTGGGGTCTGCCCAGGACCAGAACACGTCACCGCGAATTCTCATGCCGCCTCCTACGACTTTAGTCTTATGTGTGTTGGTAGTGGCACCATAGCGGATGGTTGCCAGCACGCAACCACGTACGACTGGTCAAGGGGGAGAATCGGACAACCGGTGCTGCACCTGCCGTGAAGGTCAGGAAGAGTCCGGGGTTTTGTCGCTGCCCGGTTCGAGCAACGATTCGGCGAACGTCATCCAATCCTCGAAGGCTTTGCGGTGCGCCTGGCACATCCCTTTCCACTCGGCGCCGCCCACACGACCGTAGGCGATCTGGTTCATGGTCGAGGAGGTCAAGGAATCGAGTTCTCTCAAAAGGTGGTAGGCACGGTAGCGCTTTTCTCTTTCAGGCATGGCTTTGTCTTCCAGCGGTGCACGACAGGGCAATACGAAGCCTTATGTAATGGATTTGACGGCTTCCTGGGTCTGGACCTCCAACGGCTCGAAAAGGTTCGCGCCGTGTTGTGAGCCTCCCGTCAAAAAGCCAGTATCGCACTTGTCACGGCTCACGTCCGGGTGCGAATCACGCCACTGATGGCCCAGCCGGCGAACACGAAAAAGGCATCGAGATAGAACAGCCCTGCATAGTTAGGTAGCAATGCTCCGCCAGTGGTTTGCAAAGGAGGAGCAGCGACGGCATGAATGCCGTTGGGGACCACTGCCAGCAGCACCAGGGCTGCATAGGTGGCGAGCCGAAGCGCATTCGTTCGCTTGCTGGAAGCCTCGGCCATTTTCAATCCGAAATAGGCGATAACAGCCGCCACTGGCAGAACCCAGATATGCGTGGGCAGGCTGAAGAACACTTCGGCCATCAAGCTTTTCGTTTCCACGGATACAACACCTTGTCGTTGAACGGCCGGATTATCCATGGCCTGGCTGGGTTGTGGCTAGACAGGTAAAACCAAAGTGTTCCAGGGATAGGAAAAATGTGAAAGAAATGTGAAAATCGAAAATTGATAGCCTATTGACACCATCAAGGAAGAAGCGTGTTACGCAATGCTCAGTTTTGTTTCAACGAGTTCTGCCACAGCGTGAAACATCAGCGCACGACGCTGTATTTTCGCTCACCCGTCCCGTCACCCACTCGACAAGCGCTGATACGCCTGATTGAGCAACCCTCTGGCGCCAAACGGATGAGCGCCCCGCTCGAGTGCACCGATAGCGCGTTGTTCTTCAAGCGCGAGCCGCTTGATTCGTTCAAGAAAAAGTGGCGCATGCAACGTTTCACGGCCAAGCGCAATGGCATGTACGACTGGCCCATGGAAGAGCTGATCAACACCCGCGAGGCAACCCGTCGCGGCGCCCGGGTTCCGCCTCTGGTTGGCTACGGCTACAGTCGTTGCAAGCTCGGCCTGATGAAGGACTTTTTCATCATCAGCCGATCCCTGGCCGACCATATCGATGGCATGGCGCTCATCCGGGCCAACCCACAAGCCGTTCGCACCGTCATCGAGGCCACCGCCGAGCTGTTGCATGAACTACACAACCACGGCATCTCCCACATGGACCTATGGGCGGCTAACGTCATGCTGCCCTTGCACGGCTCTGGACCTGCCCAGGCGATCGATCTGGAATACGGCTTCTTCACACCGACTGCATACTTCAGTGAAACCCTGGGCTTTCAGTTTGGCTTCCTGTATCTGCGCCATATCTACCGCTACATCACAGAATCGGCTTTTGACGACCTCGTAGCGCACTGCCTTGCGAAGTACTTTCCACACGTGGACCGCAAGGCATTTGACCAGACCTATGAAGTTGCCAAGCATCAGGTGATTGATCGACTCGAACGTCGGGCGATTTTCACCAAAGGTAGAGTGACGCGGTAAGTTGCTGCCAGGCCTGTGTGATGACCGCTCCACCTTTTGACGGCCGATGGTTTGGATCTTTCCCCGGACCTGGGTAATGGGATACCCAGGTTCATTGAACGAACAGCCCCTACGGTCTGCGCTTGAAATAGACGTACAGAGCCATCAGGTCGATGGCCAGTACGATCGAGACCACCACGACAGTGAAATAGATCTCCTCCCGAAGCATCGCGCAGCCCCCACGGCAAGATGTGTTCGAGAAGGAGCAATTCGCATTCCAGGTCCGCCGGACACTCGCTCGAAAAATCAGGAACCGCTTAGGCTGGCTTCGGATGCTCACTGGACACCGCATTGTTAGCGTCCACATCCTTCATCTCCTGCTCTACCGGAGCATCGTCATCCGCCGCCAGCGGTACTGAATCGCTGCTACGCGGCGCGGGGCCGCCCTGCTTTTCGTCGACTTTCGCCGTGTCGTCATCCTGCGAAGCCCCAACACCTTGGCCAGCCCCAGGGTCGCCAGGGGGAGGATTCCAATCTTCAGGCCGGTTATCCGACCATGCTTCGCCCACCCCTTGCTTGGGCTCAGATTTGGCCTTCTCCAAACCCGATCCATGGCCTTCTCCCGAGTCGGGAACGCTGTTGGGAACAGGTGGACGTGTCACGTCTGGATCGTTGCTTTCGATTGCCATGATCATTCTCCCGTTGGTGGCACAGGAAGCCTGTGCCTAAAACTGAGAATGATCGGTGCGCATAGAGTGCCCCGCGTTAGACGAGTGGCTTCAACCACGTTCGGTCTCACGGATGACTGTGTAGGCACCTAATATTGTCGCGGGGCCAACGTGTCGCATCTGGCGGTACACCGTATTGGGTTGCCCGGCGACCGCCCGACGACCGCGTTACCCTCGGATCGCCTGCAGCCGCTCCCGGCCAGCCTCTGTAATCGCATGCTCCCCTTCATCGCTGATGCGATAACGACCGGACACCATCTTGGTAATGGAGAACCGGACCAGCCCGCTCTTGGAAAGCGCTTGCCCCGCTTCGAAGCTCATCGCCTGCTCTAGATCGAAGATCTTTATTTCTCCAATCTTGTATCGGGCAAACGCTACCAGGGCAGCATCCAATTCTGTTTGATTGATCTTTCGAGCGACTTCCATTCGACCCTCCAGGTCATGAGCGCCCCGGTCCATGGGCGTGAACGCAACGAACCGGGTGGTTTGTTGAAGGCGGACCGTACTACGGCCCGGCGGAGGTCGCTACTGGCTTTCCATCCATGCTGGATGGGCGGGAAGGTTGTCAGAGCGCCCTGCCGCATGAGCTCAGCAAAAGCGGTGCATGGTCGCGCTGAGGTGATTGAAGAATGCTGTTGCCAAGCAGCACGGTTTCGAAATCAGAGATCGCCAGGAAAGCGCAACGGTCGACGGCGTGACCGGCTCCGCCCATCAGGGCCACGTCCACTGGTCAGCCTCGGGGCAAACGTCATGCAATTAGGCGTTTACTGGTGATCAAGCCCTCTGGCTCACCAATAAAACGCCTATAGAGGGAGGCCCATCATGAGACCTCTGAACAAACTGGCGCAGCAGCGGCGCCACCAACTGCATGTCCACATGCCGCCCAGTGGATTGAAGGAGGATGCTCATGGCAATGGATCGGACGCCCCATTACCGCCCATAACGCGAGAACTCGACCAAGCTGGTGGAAGAAAACCCACGTGGCTGGCAAGACCAAGGCAGTGATGCTTGAGAGAAGAATCGCCTTGTCTGATGAACGACGGCGCTTTGCTGCGAACTCGCCAGCGGTTATGCGAAGCGCCTTAGGTCACCAGGCATCAGTCGAGCCGATTTGTACAATAACTGACTTAAGTACAACAAAAAAAGCCATGACCGGCGTTTTCACTGCCTGATTTGTCACATTCACCCCCATAAAATGTGAAAATATCTATACACTTGACTTCCTTTTGTATAGGTATTGGCGCAATACTGCCGACACTGAGAAGCGCTTTTGAGCTCTCCAAGATGCCGGCATGGAGCCCTACCACCCCGTTCCCCTACCTGTGAGGCTCCAAAGATGTCTATACAACTCATATCTATCGAACCTCAAAGGCCCCATGGTTGCCGCAGCTGCCGGGATAAATCACCCATCGGTTTCGACTTCACGATGGCGTTCCAACCCATTGTCGATACGAGTACCAACAGCGTTTTTGCTTATGAATCATTGGTGCGGGGCGAGAATGGGGCGGGTGCAAACGCCGTCATGCAGCAGATAAATGACTCAAACAGATACAAATTTGATCAGGCGTGTCGGGTTAAAGCTGTCGAGCTCGCGGCCAAAACACGCATATCCGAACACTTGAGCATAAATTTTCTGCCCAATGCAGTTTATCAGGCAGAGGCCTGCATACGCACAACACTGATAGCCGCGGAAAAGTACAACTTTCCCATCGAAAAAATAATATTTGAAGTCACAGAGAACGAAAACATAACCGATAAAGCCCACATTAAAAAAATCATGGAATCTTACAAAAAACAAGGCTTCAAAACTGCAATTGATGATTTCGGTGCTGGATATTCAGGCTTGAACCTACTCGCCGACTTCCAACCAGACATCATCAAAATCGACATGGAATTGATTAGAAACATTCACAGAAGCCGAGCCAAGCAAGCGATAACCAGGAGCATAGTAACGCTGTGCAAGGACCTAAACATACAGGTGATAGCCGAAGGGATCGAGCACATTGAAGAACTGCAAACTCTACAGGAAGCCGGAATACACCTATTTCAAGGCTACCTGTTTGCGAAGCCGGAGCTCGAAACGCTCCCTCCGATAGCATGGCCTTAGGTCGAATATGGACGGCACTATAGGCTTCAATGCAGCACTCGAACTGACATCAGGCTAATTGAACTGCCACTCCTTATTCGTAATGTAAAGAAACGCCATAAGCGCAACTCTACGATTGAGCGCATTTGAGAACACCGCTTTACGTTCGACCACCCAACGGCCTGATTTAGCCATCCACATAACGGTGCGCCATGTTCAACAAACGTTTAAAACGCGAACTCGAAGAAGCCTTGTCAACGCTCTACGCACAAGACGCGAGAATGTCAGCAGTGAACCGATCCACTGCAATCATTGAATTTACGCCAGCGGGACTCGTAACCACCGCCAATCGAAATTTTTTAGACGCGCTGGGCTATCACCTCGAAGAGGTCATCGGAAAACACCACAGTATATTCTGTCTAGAACGTCACACCACAAGCTCTGAATACAGAGACTTCTGGAGAAGGCTTGCCGAAGGAGCGTCGTTCCGCGACCGCGTCGTCAGAAAAAACAAGCTGGGGGAAGCGGTATGGCTGGAGGCAAGCTACAACCCAATCAGAGACAGCAACGGACGCATTATAAGCATTTTAAAATGTGCCACCCTCGTCACAGATCAAGTGAAAAACGAACAGGAACAGCGAAGCACAATCGAAGCCATAAGCCGATCGATGGCAATGGTTTCGTTCACCCCGGAAGGGTATGTATTGGACGCCAATGAGAACTTTCTACGCACACTAGGCTATAGCCTGCATGAGGTTCTAGGCCAGCATCATCGACTGTTTTGCCCTCAGCAAGAGGTCGCGTCGCCCGAGTACAAAGAATTCTGGAGAAACCTGAACAAAGGCGAGTTTTTCTCGGGTCGCTTCCAACGCGTCAACCGATCCGGCAATACGGTATGGCTGAGCGCCACTTACAACCCTGTATTTGATGCCAGCAACAAACTTTACAAGATCGTGAAATTTGCTCGCGACATTACCGCACAGGTTGAACAACAAACCATCGAATCCGACGCAGCCAAACTTGCCTACGAAATATCTTTAAAAACCGACCACAGTGCGCAGCATGGTGCATTGGTCATCAATGAAACCGTTGCCGTGGTACGCGGTATCGCTGATGAAATCACGAAGGCAGCAGACAATATAGCGGCGGTGAGCAAGCAGTCCGACATGATTACTGGCATTATCCAGACCATACGTGAAATCGCTGATCAAACAAATCTTCTGGCATTAAATGCAGCCATCGAAGCAGCGAGAGCCGGAGAGCAAGGTAGAGGGTTTGCTGTCGTAGCGGACGAGGTTCGTCATCTAGCAGTGCGCACCGCCCAGGCCACCGTAGAAATCAGGGACGTAGTAAAGCGCAATCATGAGTTATCGCAAGAAGCCGTGAAAGGTATGCAAACCAGTCAGCACAAGGTTGATGTCGGCGTAGGTTTGGTCGGTGAAGCGGGAGAAATAATTGAGAGAATCCAAAGCGGTGCACGTCAAGTCGTGGAAACAGTTAAGCAGTTTAGCGAAACCATGAATAAAACCTGAAAATTTATTGCGATCTATGGCGCGGACCTCGGCGTCTAATATCTGCATCAATTAAAGCAATTGCCAATGATCGTCACTCACCCGCCCGCCAAGCGTGTCATGAAGTGCTTGCTGAGCGGAGTATGTGCGCCTGACTGGCGTGGATTCATGGGCTGTTCATCCGCGGCTTGGTCACATCGCGCGATCACGGGGAGAGCAGCGGCGGCGAGGACCGCGTGGAGGCGGATGTTTGGTAGACAGGCTGTCGTTCAGACGCAGTAAAGGGGACGGCCCCGTATAACTGCCGTCACACCTATGCGACAATAGGCGCAATGTCTGGTCTGAACCCCACATTCATCGCCCCACAGCTCGGGCAAAGCGTGCAGATGCGCTCATCGACATGCACGCTGGATTAATTCGGCCAACGCCTGGCAGGAGCTCGAAAAGCTCTCGATTGGTCCGAAACGCGTCCGCAGCTGCGAAGAAGCCACGTAAGTTATTGATAGGTAAGCTCCTTGATCTCCACCGCTAATATCACCATGCAATTCGGCGCCAAGCCGCTCTTCGAAAACGTCTCGGTCAAATTCAACAACGGCAACCGCTACGGCCTGATCGGCGCCAACGGCTGCGGCAAATCGACCTTCATGAAGATCCTTGGCGGTGACCTGGAGCCGTCCGCTGGCCAGGTGATGCTCGAGCAGAACACCCGCCTGGGTAAACTGCGCCAGGACCAGTTCGCCTACGAGGCCTTCAGCGTGATCGACACCGTGATCATGGGCCACGAGCAGCTCTGGAAGGTCAAGGCCGAGCGTGACCGCATCTATTCCCTGCCAGAAATGACCGAAGAAGACGGCATGGCCGTCGCTGAACTGGAAACCGAATTCGCCGAGATGGACGGCTACACCGCCGAGTCGCGCGCCGGCGAACTGCTGCTGGGCCTGGGCATTCCGTTGGAGCAGCACTTCGGGCCGATGAGTGAAGTGGCACCCGGCTGGAAGCTGCGCGTGCTGTTGGCCCAGGCGCTGTTCTCGGATCCGGACGTGCTGTTGCTGGACGAACCGACCAACCACCTGGACATCAACACCATCCGCTGGCTGGAAAACATTCTGACCGCGCGTAACAGCACCATGGTCATCATTTCCCACGACCGCCACTTCCTCAACAGCGTCTGCACCCACATGGCTGACCTGGACTACGGTGAGCTGCGCCTGTTCCCAGGCAACTACGACGAGTACATGACCGCCGCCACCCAGGCGCGCGAGCAGTTGCTGGCCGACAACGCCAAGAAGAAAGCGCAGATCGCCGAACTGCAGACCTTCGTCAGCCGCTTCTCGGCCAACGCCTCCAAGGCCAAGCAAGCGACCTCCCGTGCCAAGCAGATCGACAAGATCCAGCTGGCCGAGGTCAAGCCGTCGAGCCGGGTCAGCCCGTTCATCCGCTTCGAACAGACCAAGAAGCTGCATCGCCAGGCGGTGACCGTGGAGAAGGTATCCAAGGGCTTCGAGGGCAAGACCCTGTTCAAGGACTTCAGTTTCGTGGTCGAGGCTGGCGAGCGCGTAGCGATCATCGGCCCCAACGGTATCGGCAAGACCACCCTGCTGCGTACCTTGGTCGGCGAGATGGCACCGGATACCGGCTCCGTGAAATGGACCGACAGCGCCGAGGTGGGCTATTACGCCCAGGACCACGCCCACGACTTCGAGGACGACCTGAGCCTGTTCGACTGGATGGGCCAGTGGACTCAAGGCGAGCAGCTGATCCGCGGTACCCTGGGCCGCATGCTGTTCTCCAACGACGAGATCCTCAAGTCGGTGAAGGTGATCTCCGGTGGTGAGCAAGGCCGCATGCTGTTCGGCAAGTTGATCCTGCAAAAGCCCAACGTGCTGGTGATGGACGAACCGACCAACCACTTGGACATGGAGTCGATCGAGGCGCTGAACCTGGCGCTGGAGAACTACCCGGGAACGCTGGTGTTCGTCAGCCATGACCGCGAGTTCGTGTCGTCGCTGGCCACACGCATCATCGAGCTGACCCCGGATGGCGTGGTGGACTTCAGCGGCACTTACGACGACTACCTGCGTAGCCAGGGTGTTGTGGTCTGACAGCCTCGGCCTGAGCGCTTGATCCGATTCGCGGCTAAAGCAGCTCCTTCAGGTACCGCGCCGTTCTAAAGGACGGCACGGTACCTGCGGCTAACGAACAACTCGTTAGCCTGCTTTCTTTTATCCCGCGCAGACGCCATGATGGGCGACGCCCCACCGCCTGCCCGCGAACGTGCCCATGACCGCGCAACAACCTGCCTCCAGCGTCACCCTGCAGATCCTCTCGATCGTCTTCTATACCTTCATCGCCTTTCTGTGCATCGGTCTGCCGATCGCGGTGCTGCCCAGCTATGTCCATGATCAGTTAGGCTTTGGCGCAGTGATCGCCGGCCTGACCATTGGTCTTCAGTACCTGTCCACGCTCCTGAGTCGGCCATTCGCCGGACGGGTGGCCGATGGCCTGGGTGGCAAGCGAGCGATTCGCTATGGGCTTTACGGCATCGCCGGCTGCGGCGTGCTGACCTTGTTTTCGGCCTGGACCCTTGCCCTGCCTTGGCTGAGCCTGCTCCTGCTACTCGCCGGCCGAGTGCTGCTGGGCATCGCCCAAGGGTTAATCGGGGTCGCCACCTTGAGCTGGGGTATCGGTCAAGTCGGTAGCGAGCACACCGCAAAGGTGATTTCCTGGAACGGCATCGCCTCCTACGGCGCCATCGCCATTGGCGCGCCGGCCGGCGTGCTGCTGGTGGACGGGATCGATTTCAGCGTACTAGGCCCTGCATTGCTGGTGCTGGCACTGCTTGCCCTAATGGCGTTGCGCACACGCCCGGATGCCGTGGTGGTGCGGGGTGAACGTCTGCCGTTCTGGTCCGCCTTCGGGCGGGTAGCGCCTTTTGGCCTGGGGCTGACCCTGGCCTCGATCGGCTACGGCACCCTCACCACCTTCATCACCCTCTTTTACCTGGAGCGCGGCTGGATCGGCGCGGCCTGGTGCCTGAGCGCCTTCGGTCTGTGCTTCATCGTGTCCCGGCTGTTGTTCGTCAATGCGGTCAACCGCTTTGGCGGCTACAACGTGGCGATCGCATGCATGGCCACCGAAGTGCTGGGGCTGACCCTGCTTTGGCTGGCGCCCTCGCCTGCCTGGGCCCTGGTCGGCGCGGGCCTGACGGGGTTCGGGTTGTCTCTGGTGTACCCGGCGCTCGGGGTTGAGGCGATCCAGCAGGTACCGAGCAGCAGTCGTGGCGCGGGCCTGGGTGCCTATGCAGTGTTCTTCGACTTGGCCTTGGCCATCGCTGGGCCAGTGATGGGTACGGTGGCTGCGCACCAGGGCTATGCGTCGATCTTCTGCGTGGCCGCCTTGCTGGCACTGTCAGGGGTGGGTCTTGTGCTACTGCTCGCCCGCCGCGCCCATCGCGGCTGAGCGCTCGGCCGGCTGCGGCGTCCCTAGGGCTTGGCTGAAAAACAGCGCGGCCTCACGCTGCAACGAATGGTGAATATGGCGACGGTCGACACCATCAGCGTCCTTGCACAGCGCAGGCATACGGGCATGTTGCTCCTCGTCGCAGGGCGCCATGAACACGAAATGGCCGGCACCGGCCAGCAGGCGATAGTCAGGCGTTACCGGCAGTTTGCGCGCCAAGGCTTCGGCGTTGCGGTCCAGGGCCAGCAACTGGTCGCGGTCGCCGCTGTAGATCAATGCGGGGACCCTCACTCCGGCCAAGGCATGACGGCCGAACATCAGGCTCAGGGGCGCCATCAACATCACGGCCCCCACACGGGCATCGGCCTGTGGCGTGAGCTCGGCGCGGTCGGCGATCAGCACCCCATGGGTCTTGCAGGCATCGGCATCGCTGGGGCGCTCCAGGCAATACCGGTGCAGACGCTCCAGGTCCGGTTGTGCTCCAGAAAGGATCAACGCGGTTTCCCCTCCTGCCGAGTAACCGATCACCCCAACCTTGCCCTCGTTCAGGTAAGGGCCAAGCAGGGCGTCGCCACGGGCTGCGCTGATCGCCGCGCTCAGTTGCAAGGGGCGTCCGTAGAGGTTGCTCAGGGTACCCAGGCGGCTGTGGTCACGGTTGTTGTCGCCGGGATGGATCACGGCCACGACGATAAAACCCCGGCGCGCCAGGGCGGTGGCCAGGTCGTGCAGTGCCAGGGGGCTGCCGGTATTGCCGTGGGACAACACCAGCAAAGGGAACTGCCCCATGGCGACTGGAGCCTCCTCTGCCACGGTCAGTGGGTAGCCTTCCAGGCGCAAGGCGCGTGTCGGGCCATTGGCCGGGTAGAACGCCAGCGCCTGCATGGGTCGAGCATCCAGCGGATCGGCCAGTTGCATCCGGTGCAGGCCACTGACCCAAGATGCTGCCTCGGCGCGGGCCATCAAGCTGCCGAGCAACACCAAGGCCAACAGGGCATAGGTTCGCTTCATGGGCGGGGAGCTCCGCACAAGGCCGAAGGACAGCGCCAGCATAAAGCCAGCCAAACGGCAGGCAGATGAAACCTGAATGAAAAAAAACCGGCTGGCGCCCAGGGCGTCAGCCGGTTTTTTTCAGGCACCGATCAGGCAGCTGCGAACAGCTCGTTGGCGATCTGGGCCTGAGCGGCGTCGATGGCCTTGCTGCGGTGTTCCGGGCCGTAGGCCAGGCCGTGGGCGCGGACGATCTCGAGGTCGGTGATCCCGATGAAGCCAAGGAACACCTTGAGGAAGTCCTCATGCCCGACGCCAGTCGGCTGGCCGTGGTGCAGACCACCGGCGGTGGACACCAGAATCACTTTCTTGTCGCCGCACAGACCTTCAGGGCCGGCTTCGGTGTAGCGGAAAGTCTTGCCGGCGACGGCGACGCGGTCGATCCAGGCCTTGAGCTGAGTCGGCACGGAGAAGTTGTACATCGGCGCGCCGATCACCACTGCATCGGCAGCCAGGAACTCTTCCAGGGTCTCGGCGCTGAGCTTGGCTTCGTGGGCTTGAGCGGCGTCGCGCATTTCATCCGGGGTGCCGGCAGCAACCAGGGTCGCGGCGGAGAAGTGGCTGATCGCATCGGCGGCCAGGTCGCGGTACACCACCTCGATGCTCGGATCTGCAGCTTTCCAGGCTTGGACGACTTCACGGCTCAGTTGGCGGGAGGCGGAATTGTCGCCCAGGATGCTCGAATCGATATGCAACAGTTTCATGGGACTCTCCTGTGAGTGAAGACCGCATCAAGGGGCGATCGCGATGGAGAGAATCCTATAGAACCATCGAATGACTGATAAGCGGGCAAAAATGCGTTAGTTTGTCCTACAGATGGAACAATGAGACGTTAACCATGCAAGACCTCAATGACCTCTTCTATTTCGCCCGCGTGGTCGAAGCAGGCGGTTTCGCCGCGGCGGGCCGCCAGTTGGGCATTCCCAAGTCGCGTCTGTCGCGGCGCATCGCCGAGCTGGAAGAACGCTTGGGCACGCGCCTTCTGCAGCGCACCACCCGACAACTGAAGCTCACCGCCGTGGGCGAGCGCTACCTGCAGCATTGCCAGGCCATGCTGCTGGAGGCCGAGGCCGCGGACGAAGCGGTGGCGAGCATGAGCAGCGAACCGCGCGGGCGTCTGCGGGTGTCGTGCCCGGTGGCGCTGGCCCATGCGTTCCTGCCGGATGTGGTCAGCCGGTTTCTTGAGCAGTATCCGTTGGTGCAATTGGATTTGGTCCTGCTCAATCGGCGGGTCGATCTGATTTCCGAAGGGGTCGACGTGGCCCTGCGCGTGCGTGACCTAGGTGATGAGGACCCGGCCTTGGTCACTCGCCGCCTGCGCCCGGCGCAAACTCACCTGGTGGCCGCGCCGGGCTTTGCCGACCACTTGCGCGAGCCGTCGGAACTGGCCGGTTTGCCTGTGCTTGGTGCGGCGGAGGCAGATCGGTTGGTGCATCTGCGCCTGATCGGCCCTGGCGGACAGCAACAGGAGCTGGCCCTGGAACCTCGCCTGGCGGTGGACGATTTCTTGGTGCGCAAGGCGGCCGTGCGTGCAGGCCTGGGGTTTACCGCCCTGCCGAGCATGTTCTGCGAAGAGGAACTCGAACGCGGCGAACTGGTACGCCTGTTGCCGGATTGGTCGCTGCCTGGCGGTTGGCTGCAGGCGGTCTACCCTCATCGCCGGGGCCTGCTCCCGGCGGTGCGAGTATGGATCGATCATCTGGCGGCTTCGTTCGAAGCCTGTGGAGAGCGGTATGTCTGAGCGGCGGATGACGCCAGAACAGGTGGCAGCGTTCTGCCTGAACCTGCCCGGTGCCCGGGAGGACTATAAATGGGGCGGCGTACGGGTGTTTTCGGTCGCGGGCAACAAGATGTTCGCGGTACTCGACCTCGCGGGCGCGGGGTTGTCTTTCAAAGTGGCCGATGAGCTGTTCCTGGGCTATTGCGACCGCCCCGGCATCCGTCCGGCGCCTTATCTTGCAAGGGCGCGCTGGATCAGCATGGCCCCACCCTACCCCATGGGGCGCGAGGAATTGTGCGACCTGCTGCAACGCTCACACCAGTTGGTAGTGAAGCGGCTGCCCAAACGGCTGCAGGTTGGGCTGTTGCAAGGATGAAAAGACACGTCGGGGCAGTCATTGCCGCCTCGACATCAATGACCGGTCAGGACGCCGAGCGCACCACCCAGCCAGCGGCCGCCCAGCAGCAAATGGTCGGCCCAGAACGCCTGGTGCAACATCACGATGACCCAGAACGTCGCCTGGTAGGACACCTTGCGCGTCTTGTGTCGAAACAACTGCTGCGCCACCAGCGCGCCGGGCCAACCACCGCACAGCTCGCTGGCGTGCAGGACCTTCTCGGGCGTCCGCCAGGCCTGGGTGCGGGCTCGCTGTTTGTCCTGCCAGTAGAGCAACAGGCTGACCAGACTCGCCAGCGGATACACCACCAATGGCGCCCAGGACTGACCGCTGAAGGCCATTTGCGCGGCACCCACTGCCGGCAGCAGGCACAGCCCGGCCAGGGCCAGCAACTTCAGGTGCACGTTGCGTACGCCCTCCTGGGCGCGGCTGCCGCCACGCCGAGGTACAGTGTGCGAACGGGCCATCTCAGCCGTGCGCCGTGGCCCAGTTGACCCAGCCAAATTGCCAGGTCGCCAGGATCAGCAAGCCGAAAACGATGCGATACCAGGCAAATGCCGCATAGCTGTGGTTAGCGATGAACTTCAGCAGACCCCTTACGGCGATCATGGCGAAGATGAACGAGACCACGAAACCGATGGCGAACACCGGCAGATCGCCAGGCTGGAACAGGTCACGGTACTTGTAGCCCGAATAGACTGCGGCGCCGACCATGGTCGGCATGGCCAGGAAAAACGAGAACTCGGTCGCGGCTTTGCGCGACAGGCCGAACAGCAGGCCGCCGATGATGGTCGAGCCTGAGCGCGACGTCCCCGGAATCATCGCCAGGCACTGGACAAGGCCGATCTTCAACGCGTGACTCCAGCGCATGTCATCGACATGGTCGACCTCGATGCGGTGGTCGCGTCGCTCCGCCCAGAGCATGATCACCCCGCCAACCACCAGGGCTGCAGCCACGGTGACCGGGTTGAACAGGTATTCATGGATCAGATCGGCGAACAGCACGCCCAGCACCACCGCCGGGAAGAAGGCGATCAGCAGATTGGCAGTGAAACGACGCGCCTGGGGTTGGCTCTGCAAGCCGAGGACCACATCGAAGATCTTGCGCCGAAACTCCCAGACCACGGCCAGGATCGCGCCAAGCTGGATGATGATGTTGAACGCCATGGCGCGCTCGCCGCCGAAGTCGATCAGATCGGCGACGATAATCTGGTGCCCCGTGCTGGAGATCGGCAGGAATTCTGTCAAACCCTCGACCACGCCTAAGATGATTGCCTGCAAGGCACTCCAAAAATCCATCATTCCCCCGATGGAGCGCAGCTCCTGGCTGGCCCCTTGTACTTGATTTGCTTAGTGATTGCCGCGAAAGGCCCGGCCGTTTTACAGCGACTGCCGGCCGCATTGCCAGTGGAAATACGCCGATGCCTAAAGGTTTCATCTTGCGCGGCCGAAATCCTATCAGAGGTGCTTGTCAATCGCTCGCACGGCATGCGACACGAAATGCCTCTTCCGGCACTTAGCCCTTGGTCGAGTGTGTCGCGATGCGTAAAGCATGCTTGGATGCGCCTGATAACAAGAACAATGCGGGAGTACCTTTCATGAAGACCTTGAGGTCGATGTCGATCAGCCGTCGCCTGTCGCTGATCCTGCTGGTGGCGGTGGCCATGCTGGTGATCCTGGGCCTGTTGATGCTGCGCCAGCTCCACGGCGACCTGTATCAGGCCAAGGCCCAGAAAACCCAGCACGTGGTACAGACCGCTGCCGGAGTGCTGGCCTACTACCAAGGCCTGGAGGCCGCCGGCACACTCAGCCGTGAGGCAGCCCAACAACAGGCGTTGCAGGTGGTACGTGGCCTGCGCTACGACAAAGATGACTATTTCTGGATCAACGACCTGGGGCCGAAGATGATCATGCATCCGACCAACCCCAAGCTCGACGGCCAGGACCTGTCCGCCATCCGCGACCCTGACGGCTTTGCCGTTTTCAACGAAATGGTCGCCCTCGCCCGCAGCCAGGACGCAGGCTCGGTCAACTACCGCTGGCCCAAACCCGGCGCCAGCGAACCGGTGGCCAAGACTTCCTACATCCAGCTGTTCAAACCCTGGGGCTGGATTATCGGCTCGGGTGTCTATATCGACGACGTTCAGGCCGAATTCGCCCGCCAAGTGCGCGATGCCTCCCTGCTCGGCCTGGGTATCGCCGTGCTGATGGCCCTGCTGGTGCTGTTGATCGCCCGCAGCATCGCTCGCCCGTTGCAGGATGCCGTGCAGGCCATGGGCAACATCGCCAGCGGCGAAAGCGACTTGACCCGGCGCCTGGATACCCATGGTAGAGACGAGCTCACGCATTTGGGCGAGCACTTCAACCGCTTCAACGGCAAGCTGCAGGGTGTGGTCGGCCAACTGCAAGGCGCGGCCCATGCCCTGGCCCAGTCCGCCAGCCACGTCGGCGACAACGCGGGCCAAGCCCAGGCGCGCAGCGTTCAGCAATCGCTGCAGATGGACCAGGTGGCCACTGCCGTCAACGAAGTCACCTATGCGGTTCAAGACGTCGCCAAGACCGCCGAACAGGCAGCCAACGAGATGCACGCGGCCCAAGTGCAGGTCGATCATGGCCAGCAGGCCATCCACAGTAGCCTGGAGCAGATCGACCGGCTGTCGAGCACCATCGACCAGGCGGTGCAGGTGATCCGCGAACTGGCCGGGCACAGCACCCGGATCGGTGGCGTACTGGAAGTGATCCGCTCTATCGCCGAACAGACCAACCTGCTGGCCCTCAATGCCGCGATCGAGGCGGCCCGGGCGGGTGAACAGGGCCGAGGTTTTGCCGTGGTCGCCGATGAAGTGCGGTTGCTGGCTCAGCGCACCGCCCAGTCGACCGCCGAGATCCAGACCATGATCGAGCACCTGCAAAGCCAGTCGGAAGCAGCCGTCAAGGCCATCGACACCAGCAGCGAAGCCTCGCGCCAGACCGTCCATCAAGCCCGCGAGGCCGGCACCAGCCTGGATGCTATCAGCCAGGCATTGAACAACCTCACCGCGCTCAACGCGTCGATCGCCAGTGCCACCTTGCAGCAAGCCCATGTGGTCGAAGAGATCAATCGCAATGTCCTCGACACCGCCGGACTGTCTCAGCAGACCGCCGAGGCGGCCCGCCAGTCCAGCGATGCGGGTGCCTCCCTGGCGCGCCTGAGCGAAGACTTGGAACAGTTGCTGCGCCAGTTCAAGGTCTGACAGCTTATCGATTTGTTCACGGGTGAACCCGCTCCTACCTTAGGAGCGGGGTTGCCCGCGAACAGGCCGCCATCAGCCACTACAGCTTCCCCGCCCCACAGGCTACAATCGCGACCTTCCCCACTCCCAAGGATCGCCGATGTCCGGCCTCGAACTCTTCGCCGCCGTGCTCGGCGTCATCGCCGTGTGGCTCACGGTCAAGCAGAACCCGTGGTGCTGGCCGATCGGCTTGGTGATGGTGCTGCTCTACAGCTGGATCTTCTATGAGGTGAAGCTGTACTCCGACATGCTCCTGCAACTGGTCTATGCCGTACTGCAGTTGTACGGCTGGTGGCAATGGACACGCCCGGAGCGTGTCGAGTACGCCCGTCAGGTGTCCAGCCTGGCCACAGGGCCGATGCTTACAGGGCTTGGGGTCGGCCTGCTGGCAAGTCTTGCTCTCGGCGCGGCGATGGCACACTGGACTGACGCCGCCCAGCCCTGGCTGGACGCCGCACTGACGGGGTTCAGCCTGGTGGCGCAGTGGTGGATGGCGCAAAAGCGCCTGCAGTGCTGGGCACTGTGGATGGTTCTGGACGTGATCTTCGTTGGCCTGTTCCTCTACAAAGGCCTGTACCTGACCGCCGCACTCTACGCATTGTTCACCCTGATCGCCGTACGTGGCTGGCTGCAATGGCGGCGCGACCCGGCGCTGGTGGCGGCATGAAAGTCGTGGTGCTGTGCGGCCCGGAGTCCAGCGGCAAGAGCTGGCTCAGTGGGGAGATCCAGGCACATTTCGGTGGCGTGGTCGTCAGCGAATACGTACGCCATTTCATCGACCAGGAACAGCGTGACACCTGTTACGCCGACATCCCGACCATCGCCCAGGGTCAACTGGCCTGGGAGGACCAGGCCCGTCAGCTGACGCCAGAGCTCTTGATCCTCGACACCCATCTGCTCAGCAACATGCTGTGGAGCCATGCCCTGTTCGATGACTGCCCGCCCTGGCTGGAACAGGCCTTGCTTGCACGTCACTATGACCTGCACCTGCTGCTCAGCCCCCAAGGCGTCGGCTGGGTGGACGATGGCCAGCGCAGCCAGCCCGACCTCAATGACCGCCAACGGTTCTTCGACGACAGTCTGGCGTGGCTGGCACGGCATCGCCAATCGGTGCAGATCATCGGCGGAGAATGGCCGCAAAGAAGCGCGGCAGCCCTGAACGCGGTGCAACGCCTGCTAGAAGGCAAATCTCCCACCTGCCCAACCGAGTGTTAAGGACCTGACACACACTCAAGGGCGCCAGTCCCCGAATTCATGGGCTTTTCACCAGTTTTGGGGGTGGTGTAAGGCGCATGAAACACTTGTGAAAAAAGCCTCGTCAAGCAACACCGATGCAGGATCAGGCCACGCGCGAATGGATATCCGTCTCACGGCTGATACAACAAAATCCAAACATCCGTAGCTAGATTCTCCAACGCCTTGATTTAACGGGTAAATCCAAAAACGGCACACCTTCTGCTCTCATCAGGGCAACGCTGACCCAGGCCAGCGCTCAAGAGAAGGAATTGCCGTCGTGAGGACATTCGATAAAGGCCTGATTCACCACCTGCTGGTCGGTTGCGTATTCGGCTCATGCCTCAGCCTGCCCGCCCAAGCCGACAACGGCATCATCGTGATCACCCGCGATGTCCAGCCCCGCATGGCCATCCGTGCTCCTGTGGCCCCAGACCCCAATCCCACCACCGCCAATGCCAACCCGTCTGCGCACATTCTCAGGCAGACCAACGAACTCAGTGACGGTGACTTCGCCAGCATCACCAGCGGTACGGGCATTTCTTCGATGGTGACCCAGCAGACCACCAACCTGGGCGGCGCCATCGGCAACCAGAACCAACTCCCCAACATGGCCGCTGGCCGCGGCACCGGCTCGGGCAACGGCATTTCCAACATGGTCAACTCAAGCGTCCAACGCGGCCTGGCACCGCTGCAGATTCTGACCGGAGGCAAATGAGATGAGGCAGACGCTGTTAATCCTTACCGCGTTTTGCAGTGCATCGGCCTTGGCCCAACCTCCTGTGATCAACGACGCCACCATCGACAATTCCGGCGCGCAGTACCAGGGCAACTTCAGCCTCAACCAGGCAGCGGGCGACCTGCAGCAGCAGGCCAACGCACGGGCCTTCGCCTATGGCCACGAGGCCAGCGCAACCACGCAGATCCGTCAGGGCCTGCAGTCAGTGGTCGATCCCAACATGGGGGCCCGAGCCAGCATCCAGGGTAGCGCCTTCAGCCATGGCAGCGGCGCACTGGGCGTGAACCAGAGCGCAGGCGCCAGTACCCAACAAGCCAACGCACTGCGGATCAGCATCAGTGCGCATCCACAAGCCATCGACGACAGCGTCCTGCTGCAGCAGAACGTTGCGTTGATCAACAGCTCCGATCCAACCGATGCCTCTCCCGGCTATCGCCAGGTCACCACCGGTGACCAGGCCTTCACCGGTAGCCGTGGGGTCATTCAGTTGAATCAGAGCGCCGGGGTGGGAAACCAGACGGCAAACACCCTGAGCGTCCGGGTCGCTAACTGACCCAAACAGGTGGAACAACACTTAACCTAAAAAAGATGGAGAAACACCATGAAACCCTCGATGGCACTCAAGCCTCTGGTTTTCGCAATTGCTGCGGTCATGGCTGTTGCTGCACAAGCGGATCAGAACGATCGGCGTGGACATGGCCACAATGGCCACCACAATCCTCCACCAAAACCTATCTACACCAGCGCCACTGCCAATGCTGAGGACACTCAACGAAGTACCAACAACTTCATCCTCAATGAAGGCACCATCAACGAAGCCGAAATGAGCAGCTCCGCCGGCGGCGCGAGCGGCAACGTCGGGATCAACGTGGCGGCCGGTAACGGCAACCAACAAGATAACGCGGCGGCCATCGCCAACACCGCGTCCGACAACTCCGCGCTCGACAACAGCTTCGTCTTCGGCGAGTCCGTGGCAACCGCCAGCGTCGATCAGCGCAGCAACAACAACACCGTCAAGAACTGGTCCACTCAAAGCTCCGCAGTCATGAGCGGCTCGGCAGACGGCAGCAGCGGCAACGTGGGTATCAACATCGCTGGTGGCGATCTGAATCAGCAAAAAAACACCATGGCCATTGCCAACAACAGTGCGCCTATGGGTAACTCCACCGCCACCGCTACCGCCAACCAGAACGGCCCAGGCCTGACTGTCATCAACAAGGCAGACCGCACCTATCGGGTGGATACGCTGACCTACACCACCTCCAAGAGCGGTTCGTCCTCCAGTAGCGGCACGTTCGATTCCTCCATCGACAAGAGCTCCAGCTCGAGCTTCAGCGAGTCTGGGTCCAACAGCAGCAGTGCCAGCGGCTCCCACAGCAGCAGCGCCAGTGGCTCGAGCAGCATGACTGCCAGTGGCTCCCACAGCAGCAGTGCCAGCGGCTCCAACAACATGGCAGCCAACGGCTCCAACAGCTGGAATGCCAGTGGTTCGCACAACTCGAGCTCCAGCTCCTCGTCGAGTGCTTCGTTGAACGCGTCGCTGGATGCTTCGGCCAGTGCTGACGCCACCAGCACCAGCACGTTCGGTCCATTCGTACGGACTCGTAGCGAAAGCTTCGACGGTTCGCTTAACGCCAACCTCGACGTGAACGTCGACACCTCGCACGACCAGTCGCATGAGTCGGCGTTCGACAAGTCGTTCGATTCGTCGTTCGACAAGTCGTTCAGCTCCTCGTATGACCGCACCCGCGACTCTTCCTACGAGAAAGCTCGCGACTCTTCGTACGACAAGTCGCGCGAATCGGCGTGGGAAAAAGCGAACGCTTCGGCCTACGAGAAAGCCGGCGAAAAAGCCTCGCAATCTTCGGACACCATCTCGAAGAGCTACAGCGAGTCTAGCGAGTACGCGCTGAGCAACACCGTGTCGTTCCAAGTGCTGACCCCGACCGGCTGGGCCAACCCTGTGACCAACACCGCAACCCTCAGTGGTTCGGTCAATGGCGGCAGCGGCAACCTGGGCGTCAACGTGGCAGCCGGTGTGGGCAACCAGCAAAGCAACTCGCTGGCCATCTCCAACACCTCGATGTAACTGCGACCTGGAGGCCCCCTACGGGGGGCCTCTTCCTAACCAGAAATACAAAGGAGGCGTGGGACATGCGTATTTTCGCCTTGGCGTTGTTGCTGTGCGTGACCAGCGTGGGTGAGGCTGCCCAGATGCCGCTGTCGGTCCTGCCAGGCGGCGCAGTGATCTACAAACCCATCCAAAGCATTCGCGAACGCAAGTTCGCCGACCTGGTGCAACAGAAAACCGACTTCAGTTGCGGCGCCGCGGCGCTGGCGACCATCCTGCGTCAGGCCTACTGGCTGGACGTCGACGAACAACAAATCATCGAGGGCATGCTCGCCCACGCCGACCAGGACCTGGTCCGGGTGCAGGGCTTCTCGATGCTCGACATGAAGCGCTACGTGGAAAGCCTCGGCATGCGCGCCCGCGGCTACCGAGTGGCCCCCGACACCCTGAACAGCATCCGCATTCCGGTGGTCGTGTTGATGGACATCCGGGGCTACAAGCACTTCGTGGTCATGCAGAAGGTCGACAGGGGTTGGGTCTACATCGGCGACCCGGTACTGGGCCACAAACGCTTCACGGTCGAAGATTTCCTTAAGGGCTGGAACGGCATCATCTTCGCCGTCATCGGCCAGGGGTATGACAAGAACAACATCCTGCTCGACCCGCCGCTGCCGCTGAGCGCCAAGAATCGCGTCAGCAATTTCACCCCTGTGCAGGACGCGGAGTTGATGGACTTTGGCTTTATCCAAAGCGACTTCTTCTAAATCAGAATGGGCATGACGCTCCGGGAGCTCCCATGAAGACTTCAACCTGGCTGGTCGCCGCTTGCCTGGCGGCTGCCCTGCCGACCCAAGCCGAGACGTTCAAACCTATCGAGCTCAAGGACCAGGAACTGGCCAACCTGCGAGGTCGGTACGTGATGCCGGGGCGGATCGTCAGCTTCGGCATCGTCATGACCAGCACCTGGCAGAACGCCAACGGCGAGGTGATCGGCGCGACCTCCGCGATGCAGATCCAGCAATCGACCATCAAGCCGCAGTTCTACGTGTCACTGATCAACGAAAAAGGCACCGGTACCTCCCAGCCCAAGAGCAATGGCACAGGCACAGTCACCGGTGGCAGCGGGCTCAACACCACCGAAGGCGTGACCCAGGTGGTGCGGGCCGCCGGTGACTTCAACACCGCCCACAACAATGTCGCCATCAACGTGACCAGGGGCGACAAGGCCCCCAGCGGCACACCCCAGGGGCAGGCCCTTGCCAATGGCTCCACGCTGCTCGGCAGCAACGGCGCGGGAACGCTGAAGGTCTCCTCCTCCGGCAGCGGCGTGCAGATGAACATCGTCGCCAACAACAACCAGGGCAACACCTTCCAACGCATTGGCCAGGGCGGCCTGATGCAGAACACCACGTTGCTCGGCTCAAGCAACCGCGTCAGCAACCTGACCTCGTTCAATGTCGTGCTGCGAGAGGCCCCTGCGGCCGGCTCGATGAACGTCAATCTGGACCAACTTAAAGGCCTCCGTGGTCTTGGATACTGATCTACGCTCAGTCTCATCGAATGCAGTCAGAAGGGACGGCTAACCCATGCACCGTTTGTTGACGCTAAGAGCTATCGTTTGTTTGAGTACCCTGACCCCGGCCACCCTGCTGCAGGCAGCAACCGATCCTCAGGTCGAAGCACTGAAACAGGAGCTGATGGCGCTCAAGGAGCGCTACGAAGCACAACAGAACGCATTGATGGTGCTGGAGCAACGGCTGCGTCAGGTCGAAGAGGCACCACCGGCCCCGGCCCCGCGGCGCCTGACCAAGTCGCCCGCCGAGGGCGTCAAGGGCAGCCAGACCGTCGCCTCCGGCGCGCCTGGCACCACCGGCAGCTCCTACGGGCAATCGCTACAGGACAACTCCGAGCCTGCGCAGAGTGTTTCCAACCTGTATGACGAGGCCAGCGGCTTCTTCGGCGGAGGCAAGTTCAGCTTCGAGACGGGCATCACCTATACCCACTACGACACGCGGGCCCTGACCCTCAACGGGTTCCTGGCGCTGGACTCGATCTTCCTGGGCAACATCAACATCGACCGCATCAAGGCGGACAACTGGACCTTGGACCTGACCGGCCGCTACAACCTGGATCAACGCTGGCAGTTCGACATAAACGTGCCCATTGTCTATCGCGAGTCCACTTACTCCTCCGGTGGCGCTGGCGGCGCCGCCGGGGTCACCTCGGACGATTCGGTAACCCGCGACCCGACCATCGGCGACGTCAACTTCGGCATCGCCTACAAGTTCCTCGACGAGTCGGAAACCTGGCCCGACGCCGTCGCAACCCTGCGGGTGAAGGCCCCGACCGGCAAGGACCCATACGGCATCAAGCTGATCCAGAGCCCGGGCAACGACAACCTGGCGGTGCCCGAGGATCTGCCGACCGGCAATGGTGTCTGGTCGATCTCGCCTGGCATATCGTTGGTCAAGACCTTCGACCCGGCGGTGCTGTTCGCCAGCTTGCAATACACCTACAACATGCAGGACTCGTTCAGCGACATCAGCCCGCAGGTGGGCACAAAGGTCAAAGGCGATGTGAAACTCGGTGATTCGTGGCAGATCGGCGGTGGTATCGCGTTTGCCCTGAACGAAAAGATGAGCATGTCGTTCTCGTTCACCGATCAGTTCTCCAGTAAAAGCAAGATCAAGCCCGATGGCGGCGATTGGCAGTCGATCTCAAACAGCGACTACAACGCCGCGAACTTCAACATCGGCATGACCTTCGCGGCCACCAACAACCTGACCATTGTCCCGAACCTTGCCATCGGCCTGACCGACGATGCACCGGACTTCTCGTTCAGCCTCAAGTTTCCCTATTACTTCTGATGACAGCCGGGGTGCCCAGCACCCCAATGCCATCCTTTATGCAATCTTTTGTAATGAGTCTGCAGGCCGCGCCACGCCTTGCCCTCTGTCCGCAAGCCCTGTCCAGCGCCGAACGCCTGTTATCATGGAGCACACTTGAGTGACTGTTTCATGACAAGAAGGAAGTCTTTGTGAAGAACATACTCGGTCATCCCCGTGCCCGACTGCTCGCCTTGGCAGTCCTGGTGCTGGTGATCCCACTGGGTACAAGGGCCTTGCTCGGCTGGTCCAACCCCTTCGGCTACCTGTCCGATATCGCGGTCGCAAGCCTGTTGGTGCTATTCCTGCATCGTCGCGCCTGGTGGCTGGCGCTGCCCGTACTGCTGATCTGGGGCGCCTTGTTGGTGGCTTCGGCAGAGCTGGTGAGCGCAGTCGGTCGACTACCCAACAGCGCAGACCTCACCTACCTGTTCGATCCGCAGTTCATGGAAAATTCAACCGGCGGCGCCCTGGCCCACGCCTGGCTGCCCTGGCTGTTGCTCGCCGGGTTGCTGGTCTGGTTGATCAGCGCCTGGCGCAGCCGTGGCCTGCGGGGCACGCCCCTGCCGCGCAAGGCCTGGGCCATTCCCGTCGTGCTGCTGGGCGTGCATTGGGCCGGCCAGCATCTGATCCCCTCCGACGCCGACCAATGGCGCCAGTACAACCTACCCCACCAGCTATTGACCGCCGCAGTGGGCAACGTGCAGCGCGCCACCTCCAGCGCCTTGGGCAACGAGCAACCCGTGCCCGTGCTGCCCATCGCCGGCCTGACCCAGTCGGACCTCAACGGGCGCAAGCTGCTGGACGCGCCGGGCAAGGCCCGCAACGTGCTGGTGATTGCCCTGGAAGGCATCCCTGGCGCCTATGTACGGGCCAACCGTCAAGCCCTGCACAGCCATTTTGACGAAGAGCTCATGCCCAACCTCAGCCGCTGGGCGGAGCGAGGCATGAACACGCCCGATTATGTCCTGCATACCCACCAGACGATCCGCGGCCTGTACGCCCTGCTCTGCGGCGATTACGACAAGCTCGCCAACGGCACGCCCAAAGGCATGGAGCTGCTGACCCAGGATTTGCGCAACCAGGCATGCCTGCCGGCGCAGCTGCGCCAGGCCGGCTTCAGCACCCATTACCTGCAAGGTGCTGGCCTGCGCTTCATGGCCAAGGACCGGATCATGCCGCACATCGGCTTCGGGTCAGTGCATGGCCAGGAGTGGTTCACCAACAAGAACTACCTGCATTTCCCTTGGGGCAAGGACGATCGCGCCTTCTTCGAAGGTGCCCAGAAGTACGTCGCCAAGCTGCGCAAGCAAAAGCAGCCCTGGATGCTCACCCTGCTGACCGTCGGCACCCATCAGCCCTATTCAGCGCCGGAGCGCTACCTGCAGCGCTACGACACCGCCAAGCAGGCGGCAGTGGCCTACCTGGATGATGCCCTGGGCGCTTTCCTCGACAACCTCGAGCGCCAGGGCGTGCTCAAGGACACCCTGGTGGTCATCACCTCCGATGAGTCCCACGGTATCGATGGCGTACGCCTGGCCTCTTCATGGGGGTTCAATCTGACGTTGGCACCGGAACAGGCCCAACTGCCGCGCCTCAAGCAAGGCACCTACGGCCATGTGGACCTCGCCACGTCCCTGCTCGACTACTTCGCCTTGCCCATCCCGGCCGCCTTGAGCGGACGCTCGCTGTTCCGCGATTACGACACGGGGCGCGAAATGATCTCCTACACCAACGGCATGCTGCGCTATCACGACGGTCACGGCACCCTGACCGAGTGCGACTTCCAGGAGCGTTGCCGCCGTTACGCAAGCCAAGGTTTCATTGCCGACCATGCCCAGTACCTGGGCCGGGGCAACGAGATCGCAGGCCAGCAGCTCACTGCCCTGGCCAACACGCTGGACCAATCGCTGCTGCAAACCCCGCTCAATCTGCGCTACCAGTTTGGTGGCCCGGCAGCCATCACCTTGCACAAGCGCATCCGCGATGACTGGGCCGACAACCTCATCGGTGCTCAGTACCTGGAAATGCCCCAGGGCACCCATACCCGTGTACGCGTGAAGGTGCGCTCGCTCGACCCGAAACACGACGCCTACATCCAACTCAAGGCCAAGGAATTCGAGCAGGATGTGCCGTTGGGATTGCCCGAGGAAATCATCGTTACAGCCGATCAGCCGCTGGAGCTGGAATTCGGTTTCGACAACCCGTCGGTGCGAAAGGCGTTTTCGTTCCACCTGTTGGGTTATGGCGGGGGCAAGGTCGAGGTCAGTGACTTCAGTGTGGTCACCGGCTTTGCCGGTGGCGGTTGAATCACCTCCAAGACGCCCCCACCCCGTCGGTGGGAGCAGTCTCAGATCGTGATGGGGCTACTGGACAGCCCCGCTGTCCATCAGGCGATTGCCGAATCCACCAACACCTGCGCTTCCTGCACCAGGCGCTGAAGGTGCGCTTCATCGATGAAGCTCTCAGCGTAGATCTTGTAGATGTCTTCGGTACCGGACGGCCGCGCTGCAAACCAACCGTTGGCCGTCATCACCTTCAGACCGCCAATGGCCTGGCCATTGCCTGGCGCATGGCTGAGGATCTGTTCGATCGGCTCGCCGGCGAGCTCGGTGGAGGTCACCTGCTCGGGCGCCAGCTTGCTCAACAGTGCCTTCTGCCGGGCATCGGCCTTGGCTTCCACACGCGTCGCGTACGGCTTGCCCAAGGCCTCGGTCAAGTCGGCATAGGCCTGGCTTGGATTACGGCCGGTACGGGCGGTCATTTCCGCAGCCAGCAACGCCGGAATCAGACCATCCTTGTCGGTGGCCCAGACCGTGCCATCCTTGCGCAGGAACGAAGCACCGGCACTCTCCTCACCACCAAAGCCGAGCGAACCGTCGAACAGGCCCTGGGCAAAGAACTTGAAGCCCACCGGCACTTCGTACAGCTCACGGCCCAAACGAGCGGTCACGCGGTCGATCAGGCCGCTGCTGACGACAGTCTTGCCCACCGCCGCATCGCTGCGCCACAGCGGGCGATGACGGAACAGGTAATCGATGGCCACGGCCAGGTAATTGTTCGGTTGCAGCAAGCCATCGGGAGTGACGATGCCATGGCGGTCATGGTCCGGGTCGCAGGCGAAGGCCACGTCGAAGCGCTCGCGCAGACCGATCAGGCCTTGCATGGCATGGGGCGAAGAGGGGTCCATGCGGATCTGGCCATCCCAGTCGACGGTCATGAAACGGAACGTTGGGTCGACCTCGGTGTTGACCACGTCCAGATCCAGACGGTAGTGCTCGGCGATCGCCTGCCAGTAGCGCACCCCTGCCCCGCCTAGCGGGTCGACACCCAGGCGCAGCTTGGCAGCGCGGATGACGTCGAAGTCGATGACGTTCTCAAGATCCGCCACATAGCGGCCTACATAGTCGTAACGCTGAGTGGTGGCGGCCTGCAGGGCCTGGGCATGGTCCATGCGCTTGACGCCGGCAAGACCTGCGGCCAACAGTTCGTTGGCCTTGGCTTCGATCCACTTGGTCACGTCGCTGTCGGCCGGGCCGCCATTGGGCGGGTTGTACTTGAAACCACCGCTTTGCGGCGGGTTGTGCGACGGCGTGATGACCACGCCATCGGCAAGACCCTGCTGGCGGCCACGGTTATGGCAGAGAATGGCATGGGACACGGCCGGAGTCGGTGTGTACTCATCGTCCTTGGACAGCATCACCTGCACGCCGTTGGCGGCGAGTACTTCCAGGGCGCTGGCTGCGGCCGGAGCCGACAGCGCATGGGTATCGGCGCCGACGAACAACGGGCCATCGATGCCTTTTTCCTGGCGATACAGGCAGATGGCCTGTGTGATGGCCAGTACGTGATCTTCATTGAAGCTCAGTTCCAGCGACGTGCCCCGGTGCCCCGAGGTGCCGAAGGCCACACGCTGAGCCGCCACCGCGGCATCGGGACGTCCGGTGTAGTAGGCGGTGAGCAGGCGGGGGATATCGACCAGCACGCTGGCCGGAGCCGGCTTGCCTGCCAAAGGACTGAGCGTCATGCAAGAACCTCGAGTTCAACAGGATGTTGGTGTTGGAACACGCAGTGTACTGGGAGTTGCAACGCCGTGCGATGGGCCCTGCGCGGTTTATTCGCCACCGGTCTGCCACCAGGCAGGGAACATCTGCTGCACCCGTGGTTCGGCGAAGCGTTCGTCGATCAACAGCAGCACCCCACGGTCCTGATCGCCTCGAATGACCCTGCCTGCAGCCTGGATCACCTTGCGCACGCCAGGGTAGAGATAGGCGTAGTCGAAGCCCGCGCCGAACTGGCGCCCCAGGCGCTGCTTGAACTGCTCGTTGACCGGGTTGACCTGGGGTAGCCCCAGGGTGGCGACGAACGCACCGATCAAACGACTGCCAGGCAGGTCGACTCCCTCGCCGAAGGCACCGCCCAGCACGGCAAAACCGACACCTTTGCCATCGGGCACGAAACGCTTCAGAAACGCCTCCCGCGCGCCTTCGTCCATGCCTGGCGCCTGCTCCCACCGAGGGATTGCCGGATAACGTTCGGCCAGCAAGGTGGCCACCTGCCCTAGATATTCGAAGCTGCTGAAGAACGCCAGGTAATTGCCCGGCCGGGCGCGGTACTGCTCGGCGATCAGTTCGACGATCGGTTCCAGCGACGCCTGGCGCTCCCGGTAGCGGGTGGACACCTCGCTGACGATGCGCACCGCCAGTTGTTCGGCGCGAAACGGTGCCGCCACCTCCAGCCAGGCCGTGTCGGTCGGCATACCCAGCAGGTCGGCGTAGTAATGCCGTGGGCTTAAGGTGGCAGAGAACAGCGTGACGCTACGCGCCGCCTGCATGCGCGGCCCCAGCAGCCGCGCCGGCACCACGTTGCGCAGGCATAAGGTCGACAAGCGACGCTTGCGCGGGCCCGTGCGCAATGTCACGTCGAATATGAAGTGATCGTCGAACAGCTCAGCGACCCGGGTGAACTGCAGGGCCTGGAAGAAGAACTGCAACAGCGCCGGGTCGAGCTCGCCAGGCGCCTGCTCCAGACGTTCCTGGATCAGGCCGATGCACTGCGCAAGCGTGCGCAGAAAGTCTTCAGGCAGCCGATCGAGCGTCTGATAAGGGGCTTGTTGCGCCTTGTACAAGGCGTTCCACTGCCGGTTCAAACGCTCGAGGGCACTGCCCACGCCTGGGGGTTTGCTCTGGCGCAGGCTGGCCAACTGGCCTTGGTCCAAGCTTGCGCTGTACATTCCCCGCCCCCGCTCGACCAGGTTGTGCGCCTCGTCCACCAGCACCGCCACACGCCACTGGTTGGCTTGGGTCAGGGCATGCAGCAAGGCGTGGGCGTCGAAATAATAGTTGTAGTCGGCCACCAGCACATCGGCCCAACGCGCCATTTCCTGCCCTAGGTAATAAGGACAAACTTGGTGCGCCAACGCCACCTCGCGGAGCACCGCCTTGTCGAGCAGCGGCCGGCGCGCCGCCTCCTCGCGCGCTGCATGCAGCCGGTCGTAGAAGCCTCGGGCCAACGGACAGGACTCGCCGTGACAGGCGTTTGCGGGGTATTCGCAGGCTTTGTCCCGCGCGATCAGTTCCAGAGTGCGCAAAGCCGGCTGCGGGGTGGCATCGGTGATCTGGCGCAAGGCATCCAGCGCCAGGGCCCGGCCTGGAGTCTTGGCGGTCAGGAAGAACACTTTGTCCAGTTGCTGGGGTGCCATGGCCTTGAGCAATGGGAACAAAGTCCCTAGGGTCTTGCCGATGCCCGTGCTGGCCTGGGCCATCAGACAGCGGCCAGTGCTCACCGCCTTGTACAGCGTCTCGGCCAACTGGCGCTGGCCTTGGCGAAATTGCGGGTAGGGAAACCCCAAAGCCTTGAGATCCCTGTCACGTTCTACCAGGCGCTGCTGCTGGACTTCGGCCCAGACCAGAAATCGCTGGCACTGGACCTCGAAAAAGCGTTGCAGGTCCGAAGCGCTGTGCTCTTCGCTGATCAGTGTCTGGCGGTCGCTGTCCACGTCCAGGTAGACCAACGCGACGTCGATCGTCTCCAGCCCCCGGGCCTGGCACAGCAGCCAGGCATAGACCTTGGCCTGCGCCCAGTGCAACTGACGATGGTTGTGCGGCTGACGGGCAAGGTCGCCGCGGTGGGTCTTGATCTCTTCCAGACGATTGCGCACCGGGTCATATCCATCGGCTCGGCCACGCACGCACAAGCTCTGGTATTGGCCTTGCAGCGCTACCTCCGCCTCGTAGTCTGCGCCGCGCCGCGCCACAACCCGACGATGACCGGCGATCCCTTCCTGGGCCGTGGGCGATGGCGTGAAGCGCAGGTCCAAGTCGCCTACCTTAGCGCTGAACTCGCACAACGCACGGACTGCCACGGTGTAGGTCATGTCGGCGTCTCGGTCCAGCGTACATGGCACACCGCCACCGGCAAGTCGTGCTCACGGCAGAAAGCGAGCCAACGCAACTGGTTGTCCTGCAGTCGGTCTCCAGGCCCCTTGACCTCGATCATGCGGTAACGGCCTTCGGCAGGCCAGAACTGGATCAGGTCAGGCATGCCCGCGCGATTGCTGCGGATGTCCTGCAAAAGACGGATGAAACACTGTTTGAGGTGAGCCGCCGGTATGCACGCCAGGGCTTGCTCGAGCAGCTCGGGAGTGAGCATCGGCCAGAATACGAAAGGGGATTGCAGCCCATGCTTGGCGGTGAAACAGTCGCGCATGGCCTGACGGTAGCTGCCATCGTCGAGCCGACTCAGGCAGGCCTGGAACAACGCCGCGCGTCGTTGCTGGAAGTCGCTGTCGTGCAGATCCTGCGGGCCGGCCTGGAAGGGGTGGAAGAACGCGCCTGGTACCGGGGCGAAGATTGCCTCCCAGCACAAAAGGCCGAACAGGCTGTTGAACAGGGTGTTCTCGACGTAGTGACAGGTGCTTGCGCCCTCAGCCAGGTGCAGGCGTACCGCCTCTTCGACACCAAGGGCGGAACGTTCGATCGGTAGCTGCAACTCGATCAACGCCAGGTCCGCCGGGCGGCGGCGCGCTTGCGGCGGACCACCGAGCTTGCGCGCCAGGCGTGGCAACATGCGCGCCAACGCTTGTTGTTCCTGCGCATTGGCAGGCGAGGCGGCCAACTCCAGCGCCAGTGCCTGCGCCCGGTCCCACTGCTCACTGCGCTCCAGCACCCGCACCTGGCGTACACGCGCTTCGGGATGATCACTGCGGGCATAGACCACCAAGGCCTGGTCCCAGTCCCTCCGGCGCTCGCACTGCTGACCGATGCTGTACATCAATCGCCCGCGTCGCCGTACCAACCACGGGTTGTCGCTGTGCAGTCCCTCCAGGGTGGCCAGCAGCGAGTCGGCGTCCTCCCCTTGCTCCAGCCGGTCGGCGCACTGGTGCAACGCCATGGCCAGGTCGATCTCCGTGCGCTGGCGCAAGACGCGTGAATCGACACTCAGCGGCACTTGCTCATAACGCAGCAAACCCAGATCGGCGAGCACGAACTCCGACCAGTCCTGATAAAGATTGCCGAAAAACAACAGGCGCAAGCGATCACATAATGGCTGCAGGCGCCAATGGAAGATACGTATCGGAGATTGCGCAAACCACTCAGTCAACGTGCGGGGCGCCAGCGCCAAAGGCTGCAACTGCGCAAGCAGTTCGCCTTTGGCGGCCCGTGGCTTGCTCAGGTGCGCGGCAAAGCATTGGGCCAGCTCCTGTTTGCGCAGCACATCGAACAATTGCTCCAGGGTCAGGACGGCGTCGTCGCTGACCCACCCCAACGCCAGCAGTGGTTGCAATGCCGATGAGCAATCACCGATTTCGGCGTAGTCGAGCCTGTCACTGCGAAACAGTTCGCCCTTGCGCATGACCATTCGAACCATCAAGGCCTGGGCAGGCTCGGGCAACCGCTCGAACGCCTGTAGAAAGCAGTGCTCGACCTCATCGAGCAGATCGGCGTAGCGCTGCTCGACCCAGGCCAGGACCTGCCGGAAGTTATGCAGGTAATAAAGAGGGTCGTCGACGGAATGGGCAATCACGGTGCGCGTTCAGGTATGGGAACAGGCACTGGTTATACATACAGACCCCAAGCACTGGCAAGTGCTACAGGTCGCCTCGCTGGTGAGCTCAGGGTCTTAAAAAATGGATCCGCACCCGCCCCTACTGCGTTGAAACGGGGCCTGCAATGCCCGTTCAAGTGCCGTCAAGGCCTGTGCATTAGATAGGCTTCCCCGCTCACTCGAACCATCGGGTGGGGCACGATCGTGCAGGTTTTGACGATCTTGAAACCGTGCCGTTCGTAAAAGCGCCGGGCACCGGTGTTCGCAGCATAATCGATCAAGCTCAGGCCCTTGAGCCCCAGTTGATCAGCGCGTTGCTGAGCCTGCTCAAGGAACTGTACACCCAAGCCCTGATTACGCCAGCCATCGTGAAGAGCCAAGCTCGAAATATAGAGCGTGTCGGGAACTTCCATATCGGCATAAGGTGCCAATACAGGGTCAGTCATCGGGGCTGGGTCTGGATCGTGATGCATCGCGTAGCTATGCATCATGCCGATGACCTGCCCGTCGGCTTCTGCAATTAGGCAATTTTGATAGGAGAAATCCACGTTATCACGGGCATAACGGGCAGTGCCGACATCCAGCAAATCCTGGCCCGGCTCTGCCAACTGGCTCCAAATATAATCGGCTACCCCTTCGGAAGTTATTTGAAACAACCGAGCAATGTCACGCGCATCCGAGCTGCGACCCGGACGAAATACGACGGCCATGTAGACGACTCCAGACAAAGTGTCGCCCCTTATAGCGTGTAGGAAAACGTGTTTCAACACCGCCTATAAAAAGACACGCCAATGTTATTAACCAACTTGAAAGTGCGTCGTACAAGGCTATTTAAATGTCGTACTCAGGCAACAATGAAGACTTAACTCACTTTGGCCACTTTAATATTGAAAACACAATGATCCCTGGCGGAACCGATCAGCGGACGCACTCACTCAACGACCGACAAGTACCCTTCCCAGCCGGCGCAACACTTGGTCCAGCCCCTCCCATGACTCGGCGCACCAGACCAACAGCACGTGCTGCGGGAAACTGCCTTTGAGCCCGAACAACTCCCCAGGAATGACAGACAACGGGCTACCCGCCACTGCCGCCAGAATGGCGTCCATATCGATCGGTTGGTTCAGGCGTGCCCAGATCCCCCGCCCGCCATCAGGCTTGGCAAACGCCAGGTGCGTGCCCAGACGCAGTTCGATTCGACTGCAGAGGTAGTCCATTCGAGTCTGCAGATCGAAGCGCAAGGCAGGCAAGCTATCGTCGACCTCCCCTTTTGTGAACGTATGCGCTACCGCTTGCTGACGCAGTGGGGGTAACAGAAAGCCTCGTCTGGTGATGGCTTCGTCGACGCAGGGTTGGCGACACAGCAGGTAGGTGTAAGGCGCTTCAGCGCCCAACGTGGCCTCCAGCGAACCGAGTATCAGCAGGCGACTCGCGTCGATGTCATCGCGTAGCCGCGACGCCGGAGGGCCTGCGAAACAGTGGTCGCTGTCCATGTCGTTCTCCAGCAGCAAAGCGGGATGCTCGGCGAGCACACGGGCCAGTTGCTGCTGATCCTGCGCAGGCGTCAGGCGGCCCAGTGGCATGGACAGGCAGGAAGGCATCACCACAAGCTGTACCGGCTCATGTTCGAGCAAGCGTGTGAACGCGCCCATGTCCATCCCCCCATGAGCAGCCAACGGTGCTTCCAGTACTCGCATGCCAGCCTGCTGCAAGCCATGCAACAGGCGCCAGCAGCAAGGGGTTGCCACCACAGCCGTTGCCCCTTGAAGACGCAGGGCAAGCAACAGCGTTTCAAGCAAGGCCTGTACATCCGTGGCCAAGTGCACGTGCCGAGCATTCCAGCAATGGCCAGAAGCGCGGGTGTAGCGTGCGGCCAAAACGCTACGCAACAACGCGCCGCTGCCCAAGCGCCACGTCGCCTGCCCGCCCTGGCGCGAGAGGCGTCGTTCATGGGCGAGCAACGTGCGTTCCAGTGTATGAGGCGATGGCATGGCCAGGACGGATACCGGAGGGACCAAGGGCGCATGCGCCCCTGTCGAAGCGATCTGCGGTTCGGCGAAATTCACGAAGTACCCTGATTTGGGCACCGAACGAACCCGGCCTTGACGCTCCAACAGGCTGTACGCGCACTGTACGGTCGCCAGCGAAACCCGAAGGCGCCGGGCCAGGTCGCGCAAGGAGGGTAGACGCCCCCGTTCTGCATAATCGGCTTGGGCAATCAGGGCATCCAGATAGCGATATACGCCCTGGTAGGCGAATTCCCCACGCACCGAACGCCCCATCAGAATGCCGCCTGGCGGACGATCACAGGCGTAGAGTCCAGGGGTGGCAACCACCGCAGCGCTGCATCCCGCCGCGTCAAACTCACCAGCAGACGCCAAGCGGATGGCTCGAGGCGAGCCGCGTAGATCGCCTGCAACTGCACCAGGCTCAACCCACTGACGTCCACCAGCCAGTGCTTGATGGTTTCAGGGCAAGGTTTGCCTTGCAGTGCCTTGTGCAGATAAGGCAAGGCCACTCCCATGCGTGGATGGCAAGCGTGCACGAAGTCCGCCAGTTTTTTACCTCGCCCGCTGAAAGGGGTGAACAGCAGGCACGTGAGTTGCTCCTCATTGAGCCCCAGCCCCTGCAGGAACGACACCCTTCCCTGCTGCTGTACCCGCAGCCACCAGCTGGCGCGTGCATCCTTAATAGAGAGCTGCCCCTCCCGCTCCCGGGGCTGTCGCGCCCGCAGATGTGCATGCGCCCCCGTCAGGTTTTCCACGATGCCGGACGCTGTCCAGGCGCCCAGTGGCGTATTGGCTAAGCCATGCTCTTTTGGCGGGCCCAGCATCGCGTCCAGGTGATGCGCTTCGCTCGAGGGGCAAAGCAAGTCGTCCACCGTCAACATCTTGAGCGGCAACTCAGGGCGCATTGCCGTGGGCATGTCCAGACACCGTCCCAATGGTGCCCCGACCCGCATATGCAGGCGACTCAACCCCTCAGCCAAGGCCGCAGCACACCGAGCCACGTCGCCAAGCCCCTCGAGCTCCCCAGTCAGTCGCAAGATCCGCCGCCCCCAGGCCATGACACGTCTGCGCTCACGATCAGGCAAGGCCGTGATCAAGGCGGTGGCAGCGCCGCTGTGATCGAGCGTCCCTTGCAAGGCGCCAGCCAGTTGCAGATGCAAGCGGCAGCCCAGCAGGGCCTTGGGCGTCGCCTCAGTGAGGTGCCCGAACATCAGCAAGGCCTGCCGCGAAGCCACCCAAGGCCGCACAGCTTGTGCCACGCAGGTGCTGAACGGCACCACCTTGTCATCTTCCAGCATGAGCAGCTGTACCCTGGGGTCATCCTGCATGAACAGCGCGTTGAACAGGCGCTCATGACTCAGTTGCATATGTGGGTCGGGCGCGGGCAGACAGCTCACGATCACCCTCAAACGGAAGGTCCGGCCGCCACGCAAGGCCAGACTTAACTGTGCAGCGCGTAAATTCGCCAGCAGATGCGCACTGCGACGGTCACCCCCCAGCACCACCACCAGCTGGAACTCACCGATGTACGGCTCCCCGCCTGCGGCGACCGTCAACCGCTGGATCAACAATTGCAGCGAGGCGTGTTGCCCGCGGGGCATCTGATTACATACACGGTCCAATACTTGTTGATAGATGGACTGCATGGCCTGGTCATGAAGACTGCTCATCGGAACACTCCCTGTTCTTCATCACGGTGTTTAAACGTAAAGTGCGAAATAAACAGTTGGGCCAGCCCAACTTTGCTGACCTTTCCTACAAAGTCTTGGGAAATACCGAAGCACACCACCCAAGCCAATTCACCCCGCACACTGGCGCACGCGCGCCAAAGCCTTCCCAAGCCCATCCATCGCTCCTATGAATCATCCGTACAGGGTCATTATCGAAGGTTGCATTACGAATAAAAGATACAGATCTTGGTAAAAAAACCATTCACCCACGTCCGCTTTAATCGTTAAAAGTTAAGACGTAATTGCATGACTGCAGCCCCACACCTCATTTATTAATTGTCAACTTCTACCTGTAAGACAATATTCAATGATGCGTAGGAATTATCTTTAGCTCGACCCAAAGAAAAAGCCCGGACCAAAGGCCCGGGCTTTTTTTGCACGATGACAAGCTTGGCATTAACCCATCGTCAAGACGATCCGACCCCCACAGGGGCATTCATCCATCTCGCGATGTGCCTCGACCACATCGGTGAATGGATAGACCTTGCTGATCTGGGGTGTCAGCAACTGATCGGCGGTGAACTGATTGATGTCACGCAGGGCACGTTGCAAGGCAACTTGGTCCTGCGCAATGCCCAGCTCCGGCTTACCGGTGAAATTGCCGATGCAGTGCACGTAGAACTGAATGTTCTTCTGAAACGCCGCACAGGCCGGGAATGGCGTCTGGTTTCCGCCCTGCAGGCCGTACAGCACCAGGCTGCCACGCGGTGCCAGGACATCTCCAAGCAGCGACATCTGCGGCCCGCCCATGCCGTCCAGGACCATGTCGACGCCACGGCCATCGGTGTATTTGGCCACCTGCATGAGCAGGTCCTGCTCTTCGGTGACGATCACTTTCTCGGCGCCAAGGCTCAGCAGGTAGTCGCGCTGCTCGGGGTCCTTGGTGGCGGCAAACACCTTCAGACCCAATGCCTTGCCCAGTTGCACGAAGGCAGGCCCCGCGCAATGGCTGGCGTCAGTGACCAATGCAGTCTGGCCGGCTTTCGCACGGGCCAGGTCGACGTAGGCGAAGTAGGCAATCAGCAGCGGTGTGTAATGCACGCTGGCTTCGATCGGCGTCAGGATGTCGGGATAACGGGTGATGGCGGTACGCGGCAGGACGATGACATCGCCGTAGACCGGGTGTTCGTTGGCGCTGGTGGCCGGGAAGCTGGCTACCCGATCGCCCACGGCGATATCCTCGACGCCCTCGCCGACCGCTGTCACTACCCCGGCCATTTCATGACCGATGCCCGCCGGCAGGCGTGCCTGGGAGGGTGCCAGGTTCTGCCGCCAGAGCACGTCGTACCAGCTGACGCCAATCGCCTGGACGCGGATCTGCACCTCGCCCGTCGCGGGGGACGGCTCGGTCTGCTCTTCGCAGCGCAGAACGTCGGCGGCGCCGAACTTGTGGAAACGAATCATGCGGGACATCACATACCTCGCCTTCGTGAATCTCGTATTACCACGGACTTTATCCGGGCTTTTACCGTAAGACCATCAGTGGCTATTAATAGTTGACATGCCTGTCATCGATTGGGCTCCTGGCAAATCCGTGCATTGGTCCCCGGAAATCGGTGCAGGGTACCAGCCTTTGGCCTTAAGATTCATCCCTGACCTACTCTAGGCCGAGCACTCTTCGATGAACCGTAACGACCTGCGCCGCGTAGACCTGAACCTGCTGATCGTGTTCGAGACACTCATGCACGAACGCAGTGTGACCCGTGCCGCCGAGAAGCTGTTCCTCGGCCAGCCGGCGATCAGTGCCGCCCTGTCGCGCCTGCGTACCCTCTTCGATGACCCGCTGTTCGTGCGTACCGGCCGCAGCATGGAGCCCTCGGCCAGGGCTCATGAGATCTTCGCCCTGCTCTCGCCGGCGCTGGACTCGATCTCCACGGCCGTCAGCCGCGCCGCCGACTTCGACCCAGCCACCAGCACCTCGGTGTTTCGCATCGGCCTCTCCGACGATGCCGAATTCGCCTTGCTGCCGCTGTTGCTCAAACGGATTCGCGCCGAAGCGCCGGGCATCGTGCTGGTGGTGCGTCGGGTCAACTACCTGCTGATGCCCACATTGCTCGCCTCTGGCGAGATCTCGGTAGGCGTGAGCTACACCAATGAACTGCCAGCCAACGCAAAGCGCAAGATCCTGCGCCGCAGCCAGCCCAAGTTGCTGCGCGCCGATAGCATGCCCGGCAGCCTGAGCCTGGATGACTTCTGTGCACGGCCCCATGCCCTGGTGTCGTTCGCAGGCGATCTGTCCGGCTTCATCGACGAAGCCCTCGAACAGATCGGCCGCAAGCGCCATGTGGTCCTGGCCGTGCCGCAGTTCAACGGCCTGGGTAGCCTGTTGGCGGGCACCGACATCGTCGCCACGGTGCCCGACTACACCGCCGACGCACTGACCGCCGCCGGCGGCCTGCGCGCCGAAGACCTCCCCCTGGACGTGCGCACCTTCGAGCTGCACATGGCCTGGCGCGGCGCACAGGACAACGACCCGGCCGAGCGGTGGTTGAGGTCGCGGATTCAGATGTTCTTCGGCGATCCTGACAGCCTTTGATCGCCAAGCGCGGTCTGCCTAAGCCGTGGCGGTTACGCTCAGAGACTTGAGCAATCCCAGACGCGTGGCACGGCAGACAGCGCTCACGACAGCCATGAGTGATGCCTGGAGCACGCTGCCGTCCCTGCCCACTCCAAACAGCAGCTGGTTGTTGACACGTATCTCGATGTAAGCGATGGCTTCGGACTGGGCGCCATCACGCACAGCGTGCTCGTGGTAATCGGCAATATCGAAGGCCAGACCTTGTTGGGCAAGCGCATCTACCAGCGCGGCCAATGGGCCGTTGCCTTCGCCAGCAAGCGCCAGGTGCTCACCGTCAATTGCCAGTTGTGCGTCAAGGTACGTACGGGTTTCGTCCGTGGCGAGCACCGGTTGCAGCAAGGTGTATGGATTGCCCTGCTCCAGATAGTGTTCGGTGAAGCACGACCAAATCATCTCACGGGTGATCTCCCTGCCTTCGCTATCGGCAACCTGCTGCACCAGCCCGCTGAATTCCATCTGCAACCGGCGCGGCAGGACGATACCCTGCTGCTCCAGCAGATAGGCCACACCACCCTTGCCTGACTGGCTGTTGACCCGGATGACGGCTTCATAACTACGTCCCATGTCGGCCGGATCGATCGGCAGGTACGGAACCTCCCAGAACCCGTCGGGATCGCTTTGGCGGCGGGCGAAGCCTTTCTTGATAGCGTCCTGGTGAGAACCGGAAAATGCCGTGAATACCAATTCTCCCGCGTAGGGGTGACGTGGGTGGGTCGGCAACTGGTTACAGAACTCGACCTCGCGCTGGACGTGGATGATGTCGGAGAAATCCAGCCCTGGACTGATGCCACTGGTATAGAGGTTCATCGCCAAGGTCAGAAGATCGACATTACCGGTACGCTCACCATTGCCGAACAACGTCCCCTCGACCCGCTCGGCTCCCGCCAGGCAGGCCTGCTCGGCAGTAGACACGCCGGTACCACGATCATTGTGTGGGTGGACGCTGATGATCACACTGTCACGCTTGCGTACATGGCGGCAAAACCATTCGATCTGGTCAGCAAACACGTTAGCGGTGGAGACTTCCACGGTAGTGGGCAGATTCAGGATCATCTTGTTGGTTGGTGTCGGATCGAATACATCGATCACCGCTTCACAGATTTCCAGGCCAAAGTCGAGCTCGGTGAAGCAAAAGGTTTCAGGCGAATATTGGTAAGTCCACTGCGTCTGCGGGTTGGCCTGCATCAGCGCCTTGATCTCACGGGTGGCCTGAGTGGCAATCTCGATGCAGCCAGCCCGATCCACGCCGAACACCACATCACGAAACACGGGAGCAGTGGCGTTATAAACATGCACGATGGCCCGTGGCACGCCCTTGAGCGCTTCGAAAGTACGTTCGATCAGGTGAGTGCGCGCCTGGGTCATGACCTGAATAGTGACATCCTCGGGAATGGCGCCGCTCTCGATCAATTCACGCACATAGTCGAAGTCGGTTTGTGAGGCGGCCGGGAAACCTACCTCAATCTGTTTGAAACCGACTTTCACCAGCAAGTCGAAAAAACGCCGCTTGCGTTCAGCGTTCATCGGCTCGATCAGTGCCTGGTTACCGTCACGCATGTCGACACTGCACCACAGGGGAGCGGCCTTTTGAACGCGATTGGGCCATTGGCGGTCTGGCAAATTGACTGTGGCGAAATGGCGATACTTACGGGAAGGATCCTTCAACATCATGGCGGCTTCTCCTCTGCCTGGGTTTGCTGTGTAGCCGCCCGAACA
Organism: Pseudomonas guariconensis; assembly: GCF_040822035.1. Lineage (NCBI taxonomy): Bacteria > Pseudomonadati > Pseudomonadota > Gammaproteobacteria > Pseudomonadales > Pseudomonadaceae > Pseudomonas > Pseudomonas guariconensis. Next base: position 2,753,212 of record NZ_CP162012.1, read on the forward strand.
GAACCGGAGCGACATTGGATCCAATCTAAACCCTGGCCGCTTCAGGAGGATTGCGTTTTGTCGCTCACAAATGCCAAATTTCCAACATATATTGCTATGTACTTCGAATAATTGGGTTTTTATAGCCGTATAGTTCAAAAACAAGAACTTTTCTACCGAAACACCATTCTACAGTGATCGACCTTACAAATCGGTACCGTCGCCCGGCACTGCGCAAGACATTCGACAAGTTACCAATGGTAGGTTACTTTTCGTAGCTAACAGCCAGCGGACACCTATGATCTCGACAGCCGCTCGCCAAACTGCCGGAGTATCGCCATGCACAGCCTGATCGTCGTCGCCCACCCCAATCCCGATTCCTTGACTCATGCCATTGCCCGGCACGTCGCCCTGGGCATAGCCGCTTCTGACGCGCAGCACACTAGTGAATTTGCAGATCTCGCGGCCGAAGGTTTCGATCCGCGTTTCAACCAAGAGGATCAAGCGCTCTTCATGAAACAAGCCGCAGCGCCTGCTGACGTGGCCAGTGAGCAAGAGCGACTGGATCGTGCCGATGCCTTGGTCATTGTTTACCCGATCTATTGGTGGTCATTCCCTGCCTTGCTCAAAGGCTGGATTGATCGGGTGTTTTCGATGGGCTGGGCCTACGAGGACAGTGGCAATGGCAAAGTCGTGAAAAAGCTGCAGCGTCTGCAGGTTCACCTGGTTGCCGTTGGCGGCGCCGATGAAGGGACCTTCACTCGACACGGCTACGGGCCTGCGATGAAGACCCAGATCGACCACGGGATTTTCGATTACTGCGGAGCCCGTGTGCACAGCTCCACCTTGCTTCTGGCATCGGATGAGGGTTATCCGCAGGTTCATCTGGAGACTGCGTACAAGATAGGCGCCGGTATGGCAGCTTCCCAGCACTGAACAAGAGTGGGACAATCGGCAGCATGACTTCACCAACTTCCGTACCTTCGCGCCGACGCCTGCCCCGAGAAGCCCGCACCCGCCAGTTGCTGGAGGCCTCCTGGGCATTGATCGGCGATGAGGGTACGGATGCCCTCACGCTGGGTCGCCTGGCCGATGTAGCAGGCATCACCAAACCTGTGGTTTACGATCACTTCGGAACCCGCAATGGCCTGCTCGCCGCCCTCTACGAAGACTACGACATCCGCCAGACAGCCCTTTTCGATGCCGCCGTCGCAACCGCCGAGCCCACGTTGACGGACAAAGCACGTATCTTCGCCGCTGCCTATGTCGATTGCGTGCTGACACAAGGGCGTGAGATCCAAGGGGTCCTGGCGGCACTCAGCGGGTCTCCGGAGCTTGCGGCCGTCAAACGCCGATATCAGAAAGCATTCATCCAAAAATGTGCGGACGTGTTTGCGCCCTTCGCCGGCTCCGCTGGCCTATCGAGCGCTAGCCTGTGGGCCATGCTTGGCGCCGCCGACGCCCTGTCCGATGCTGCGGTAGTGGGAGACATCACTGCAGAGCAGGCAAAGCAAGAGCTGCGCCAGACCATACTTGGCATGGTCAAACGCAGCGGCTGAACTGCGACACACTGCAACAACGCTTACCGCGATCGAAGTGCAAGAAATGGTCTTGCTCAATTTAGTTGACGCAATCCAATGGACATGGGCGAAGCCTGTGCCCGTAAGGTTTCGCGAATGCCGCTCAGCTACAAGCAGCCACCGCCTCGATTTCCACAAGCATCCCATCCAGCGCCAGTCGTGACACCGGAATCAACGTACAGACGGGCGCCCTGTCCTTCCAGACCCGATCGACCTCCCTGACCCACTCGCGCAGGCGATGCTCATCATGATCGACGATCAGCAAGGTCAGCTTGAACACTTGATGCAAGCTTGCGCCCTGCGATTGGAGTGCGGTGCTCAGGTTGGCCAATGCCTGTCTGGCCTGCTCAGAGAACGCCGATGGCAGTCGCCCATGGACATCCTCACCGCCTTGCCCGGCGATGAACAACAGCCTGGTCCCAGGTGCCACTGCCGCGACGTGGGAATATCCATTATCGCGCGGGTCATACAACCCAGCTGGATTGGACAGCTCGAACACAGGACGAGAATCGTTGAACATAGGGCTACTCCAGTGGTGAGAGCGGGCATTCTGAAACCTCGAGTTAACCTAAGGTCAAGCGTGCAGCCCGAAGGCGCTTTCAAGGCCCAGTGCACGCATCGGCCGGCGCCTTGCCCTGCGCCGACAGAGGCACATCGAACACACGATCGAAGCTCCACTGAAATACCAATGCATAGAAGAAGAAAAACACGAACAACCCCAGATCGGTCACCAATGCGGCCCACCACGAGATCTGCAGCCACCAGGCGACCAAGGGCACCAACAGCACCACCAGCCCGCCTTCGAACCCCACCGAATGAAGCAGACGCCTTCCGACAGTACGCGCCCGGTTCGCCTGACGGCTCTCCCAGAACTCGAACAGGTAGTTGTACACCACGTTCCAAAGCAAGGCGCTGGCAGACAGCATCAACGACAGGGCACCGGCATGCGCCAAGCCATTCTTGTAGACCAGGGCGATTGCAGGTGACAGAACGGCGACGGCGATGGCTTCATAAAGCACAGCCTGTACGACTTTTCGAAGAGGGCCTTGCATGACGATGCACCTATGATTGAGCGAGTGCCGCTCACCTTAGCGCCCGATGAAAGCCAGGAAAAATGAGATAAATTGAGCCGGTCCCAATCCAATTCATCCAGGGAGGTGGTGGGTGTTCTCCACGCTTGCGCTCAACGCGCTGCGCAGCTTCGAGGCTGCGGCACGCCTAGGCAGTTTCAAGACCGCCGCCGAGGAACTGTCTGTCACACCGGCGGCCATTTCCCACCAGGTCAAGGCGCTGGAGGCCCGGCTTGGCACGTTGCTGTTCGAGCGCTCCGGGCAAGGCGTGGCACTGACCGAGCAAGGCGAACAGCTCTATCGCCAGGTCCACCAAGCGTTCCTCGATATCAGCCGGAGCCTGGAACACTTCCTGCCGAAAACCACTTCGCTGACCCTCACCCTCACCACGACGCCCGGTTTGGCCGCGAGCTGGCTGATCCCAAGGCTCGGCGCTTTCTATCGTGCTTTCCCGCAGCTGGACATACGGGTCGACACCCGTAACGAGCTGGTGGACCTGTTACGTGACTCCAGCGTCGACATCGCCATTCGAGCCGTCAGCCGCCCAGATCCGAAGCTGTTCAGCCAGCCACTGATGAACGAACGCTTCTCGGTCTATGCCGCACCAGCCGTGCTGGCCCGCCTGGATGAGGACCAATTGCAGCTGATAGACCTCCGCTGGCAGATTCCGCAAGGCGACACGATCAATTGGCAAAGCTGGTGTGCAGCCGCCGGCTGTGCGCACTGGCTGGGACGGGCACGCATGCGTGAGTTCGATGATGAGCATTATGCGTTGGCGGCCGCCATCGCGGGCCATGGATTGGTGCTGGCAAGCAACGTGCTGGTGGCCGACAGCCTCAAGCGAGGTGAACTGATGACCTTCAGGCCTGAAATCAGCCTGCCAGGGCCACGTTACATGGCGGTGTGCGTGCCGGGCCGAGAGCGACAGGAAGAAATGAAAGCGTTGCTGACGTGGTTGGAAGAAGCGGCGGCGGCCACCATGGCGTGAATCCGGTGCGCCGGGGCGGTTTATCCACCCCAGCGCGGTTCAAAGGCAATCAGCGGTCTTTGTCCCACTTTTCAGTGTCGCCTTGCGGCTGTTGCCCACCCATGCGGTCTTGCTGCGAGGGGTTCTTTTGGTCGGTCATGTTCTGGCCAGACTGCCCACCTTGGCTTCCCGAATCCCGGGAGCGATCCCAATCCTTGTTCATTTTGTCCTCAGGCTTACGGCCGGATTCGGAGCCACCTTTTTGCTGATTGGACCCTTGGCCACCTTGTTGACCTGCGCCGGTGCTGCCGCCTTGGTCGCCACGGTTGTCTTGATTGTTAGCCATGATCGCTTACCTCAAGTCAAACACAGGAAGATCTGTGTTCCTGTATGAGTGGCAGAAGTCGTCGCGCTATGCATTTTCTTCAGCAATTTCAGACCAAATGCCTTAACAACCACAGGCCCGGCATTTACGGCTCAAAACGCCACGACCTCCTAGCCTGCAGCCTGACGTCAAGCGCTTGATTGGTCACGCGGTGCCGATGACGACGCCTTGGGCTTTGAGGTTATGGAGCAACGCACTGCCTTGGGATTCGATAGCCGCTCGTTCGACACCCGCCCAATCAGCTACCACGGCGAGGTGTTCCCGACCGGTGAGCGGTTGCTGTTGCATTGACACCAGCAGCGCATGGGCCAACGGCGCAAGCCGCGCGAAGTGGATTTTCTGGTCTGCACCGCGTCGCGCCAGCAACAACGTGGGTTCGGCTGGTGCTGCCAGCGGAATGTGGTCGGGGCCGATATGGCTGACCGGCCAGGCATAGGCCAAGGGCATGGCAAGGCTCGATAGCAGCGGCACACCGTCGAGCAGGTCGCCCTCTGGATCATGGGACGCGTCGGTGGCGTCGCTAAGCAACAACAGGGTCTCGACCCATTCATAGTGGGCCAGTTCGGCGACCCAGCCCGGCAGGTCGGCGCGGGTCTCCAGGTAGTTGACCCACTCGCCTGCCACTTCAGTGAACAACGGCGTCTTGCAGCGGTGGCTGGCATAGAAATCCGCAGTCAGCGATTGCCATTGCGCCTGGGGCAACGTGGCGCTCAGCACAGGGAAGCTGCCAGCCAGCAGCGACCGCATATTGCCCAGAAACAGTTGTCGGTACACCGCCAGGCGCCGCGCTTCGATGCCGGGCGGTGCAGGGTTGGCGTGCGGATCGCGAATGAAACGGCTCATGCACAGTTGCTGTTCGCGCAAAGTCTCAGCCATGACGCACCTCCGGCGCTTGCGCGGCGACCTGCAGCATCCGGATGGCCTCCACCTCGCCGAGCAGTTCGGCAAGTGGCGGGAAATTGAAATCGCGCTCCAGCAAAGTCGGCACCACCCCCAGGTACTGGTAGGCGCTGTGCAACAATTGCCAGACGTCATGCTGCACCGCAGCACCGTGGGTATCGATCTTAAGATCAGGCGCTTCATCGTAATGACCGGCCACATGCAGGCAAGCCACCCGCCCGGCTGGCACACGGGCAAGGAAAGCGTCAGCGTCGTAACCGTGGTTGCAGGCGTTGACGACCAGGTTGTTGATGTCCAGCAACAGATCGCAGTCGGCCTCATTCAGCACCGCGCACAAGAAATCGATCTCGGACATCGCCTGGTAAGGCGCCGCATAGTAGGAAATGTTCTCCACAGCGATGCGTCGACCGAGGGCATCCTGAACCTCACGAATGCGCCTGGCAGTATGGCGCACCGCTTCATCGGTGAAAGGCATGGGGATCAGGTCGTACAAATGGCCGTCATCGCTGCAATAGCTCAGGTGTTCGCTGAACAGCGGGACATCATGCTGGTCGAGAAAGGCACGGATGCGCCGCAAGAACTCATGATCCAGCGGTTCGGGGCCACCAAGGGACAACGAAAGGCCGTGGCAGGACAGCGGAAAGCGCTCGGCCAGGCGGGCCAGGCTCTCACCATAGGCGCCGCCGACGCCGATCCAGTTGTCTGGCGCACACTCGAGAAAATCCACCGCCCCAACATCCATATTCAACAACTCAGGCAAAAGCGACCGACGCAGGCCGAGCCCGGCACCGTGCAAGGCAAACGAAGTACTCATGGGTGATCTCCTGGGGGCTGTCGCCTCCCCGGCCGACGTGCTCGGGGAGGCGATCAGCGAAGGTCAGTTCCTGGCCTGGCTCAACTTGCTGTACAGATCGGAAGGGAATGGCTTGCCGTTGGCGTCGAACTGGTTCTTGCGGAACTGGTACACCTCACCCTCGGAGAGGAAGCCGTCGTGATTGGCGTCGATGGCATCGAACTCGGCATTGGCCTTGGGCGCGACCGCCAGCAGCTCGGCACGCGAGACCCGGCCATCATGGTTGGTGTCGGTACGGGCAAAGGAGGCATCGCCACACTTGCCCTCCCCGCACTTGCCTTCAGCCTGGGTCGCCTTGGCCTGGGCGCCATCGGCACCGCATTTGCCCTCGCCGCACTTGCCTTCAGTCTGGGTCGCCTTGGCACCACTGGCACCGCACTTGCCCTCACCACACTTGCCCTCCCCGGCTTTTTGCGCGGAAGCAAGCTGATAGCCCTGAGGCATTGCGTCCACGGCAAAGGCGGCGGATGTCATGTTGATGCCTCCGACCAGGGCGATGGTGAGCAGGCCGAGGCGGGTCTTGCTTGGGAACTGGGAACGGGACATGGTGATTCTCCGAAATATCTATGCGATTGGCCGCTAGGGCGAACGTGCCTGGGAACGTGGCCTAGGGCCGTTTCGTTCAGGCAGGTTCATTTGGCCTCACGCGTGTATCGCGCACGTATCCGCAGGTAGCGGCATTTGTAAGCGAAGCCTTGCAAGCAGGCGCTTAGATACACAGAGATACATTCAGCCCAGGCGTCGGATTACAGCGCTGCCCATTGCTCGCGGTACTGCAGCAGAAAGTCCACGAAGACCCTGACCCGCTGAGGAATGGAGCGCCCATGGGGATACAGCAAGGTATAGGGCCGGGAACGCCCGCCATAAGCGGCGAGAACCTCGATCAAACGGCCATCGGCCAGCTGTTGCTCGACAATGAACTTGTAGGTCTGGAACAGCCCCGCACCGTGTTCAGCGAGCGTGACGCCGCCCAGGACATCGTCGGAGCAGGCATAGCCACCGTCGGTGAAGATCTCTCGCTCTCGGCCTTGCTCCTGGAACAGCCACGAAATCCGCCGCCCACTGCTGGGCAGCTCGAACTGAATGCACTCGTAAGCCTCCAGATCCTCAAGCACCTGCGGTGTGCCGGCCTTGGCCAGATACGCAGGCGAGGCCACCACGACCAGCTTGGCGTCTTCGAGCAAGCGCGCGACCAGCGTCGAATCCGGCTGAGCCCTGACCCGGATCGCCAGATCGTACCCCTCCGCCACGAAGTCGATGTTCCGGTTGCCCAGGTGAATCTCCACGGTGACCTGCGGATAGCGCTCGCGAAATAGCGGCAGCAACGGAAGGATGCGGTGATGCCCGTAGGTGGTCGGCAGGCTGATACGCAAACGCCCAGACGGTGTCGCCTGCGCGCCCATGACGGTTTGCTGGGCTTCCACCAGTTGACTGAGCGCCTGGCTGCACTGCTCGAAGAAGGTTCGCCCGGCCTCGGTCAGGCGGATGCTGCGGGTGGTTCTGGCAAAGAGTCGCGACCCCAGTCGCTTCTCCAGACGAAGAATCGAGCGGCTGACCGCCGCGGGGGTAACACCGGCAAGCTGGGCCGCGGCAGTGAAACTACCGGCCTCTGCAGCCAGGCAGAACAATTCGATGCTGCCCAACTGCAAATCGTCGAAATGGCGCTTCATCACAGGTACCGGGTAGGAAGATCCTAAGGCAGATCTTTACCACACCCGGCAACAGAAAAGCATCGTGACCCCAACGGCTTTACCGCCCGTGCGAGCCGGTAAAGCCACCTTCGGATCAATGGCCTGCGCTCTGGCCACCGTCTACATGCAGGATCTCGCCGGTGACGAAACCTGCGCCCTCCAGGTACAGGATCGCCTGCACGATATCGTCAATCCCGCCCATATGACCGACCGGGTGCAGCTTGCCCAGCGCCTCGTGGGTTTCAGCAGCATGCATCGGCGTTCTGATGATGCCTGGAGAGACCGCGTTGACCCGAATGCCGCGCTTGGCATATTCGATCGCCAGGGATCGGGTCGCCGCATTGATCCCGCCCTTGGTCAGGGACGCCAATACCGAAGGCACGCCGTCGATCGCATGATCGACCAGACTGGTGGTGATGCTGACGACATGGCCGCGCCCTTGTTTTTCCATTTCCACCATCGCCTGCTGGGTGATGTAGAAAAAGCCGCTCATGTTGGTCGCCACGACCTGCGCGTAATCGGCATGGGTGTAGTGGGTGAACGGCTTGGCGACAAAGATGCCGGCGTTGTTGACCAGGGTGTCTATCCGCCCGAAGCGGGCGATCGCCTCGCCAACGACGCGCTCGGCAGTCTGCGGGTCGGCGATGTCGCCAGCGATGGTCAGGATGTCCGGGTCGCTCGACGGCTGGATGGAGCGGGAGGTGGCGACCACCTGCCAGCCGCGTTCGCGAAAGCCCTTGACGACGCCTGCGCCAATGCCTTGGGAGGCGCCGGTAACAATGACGACCTTGCTTGAAGTGTTCATGGTGATTCCTCGGTCAAAGCGATGAGTTCAGGAAAAGCGTTGCGCTAGCGTTTTGCGCGAACAGCTCACTGCGCCTGCTGCTTGCGATAGGCCGTCGTGGTCATGCCCGCGTACCCCCAGTTATCCGTGTCGATCTCTTCGATCACGATATGGGTGAGCGCTGGGTCCTTGTTCAGGACACGCTCCATGGTTTGGGTGATCTCCTGGATCACCTGGGCCTTTTGCTGCGCGGTGACGCCGTCGCGAGTGATACGTACGCTGATGAAAGGCATGGTGTGCTCTCCGTTCGCTGCGGTGTCGGAATGACGGGGCAGCAGGTGGAGAAGACTGTAGAAAGTTGCCATGGAAGGATAAATACAGGCCGGAGCACTTCATTTGTGATGCGGTGTATCAAATAGCGCGGGCAAGCGACCGCGTCTTCACGAGACTCGCCCAGGGTGGGCTGATCGGACCGATACAGCCCAGTTACACGTTAAAGCTGCCCCACCCAATACGACACATCCACCTCGTCGATCTGCTCGGGACGCAAGAACCGCTGCGCATATTCCTGGTACACCCCGCTAGTGAGGAACAACCGCAACAGTTGCCCATCGATGTGGTTGTCGCGGGCCATCGTGACCAGGATCTTCACCGACTCGGACAGGGTCTTGGCCGGTTTGTAAGGCCGATCGGCAGCGGTCAGAGCCTCGAAGATATCGGCAATGGCCATGATCCGCTCAGGAATCCCCAAGTCATCCCTGCCCTGCCGGCGCGGATAGCCCGCGCCATCCATCCGCTCATGGTGGCTGCCGGCGATGGCCGAGACACGCTTGAGATGACGTGGGAACGGCAGTGAGTCGAGCATGATGATGGTCTGCACGATGTGCTCGTTGATCTTGAAGCGCTCCTCCTCGTTGAGCGTGCCGCGGCGGATCGAGAGGTTGTACAGCTCACCGGCGTTACTGGCATGAGCCGGCAGGCGCATGTCGAAGCCCCAGATGTTGCGCGGGTCATCCTTGGCCACAGGTGGCTTGCGCGCCCCCCAGGGCATCCGGTGATCATCGCGGTCAGCCAGCAGCAGCTCATCGGCCGGCAACGGCACGGGAGGAACACCTGCCAATCGCTCTTCCTCGTCCCGCGAGAGCCCCAGCCGATTGTCGAAGTGCCGTTGCCAACGCCGCTGGCCGATACGCTGCAGTCGTTCAATGTCCTGCTCCTGCATGAACTCTCCACCGATATTGGCCTTGGCAACGAAGGCAAACGCTTCCTGCAGTTCGGCCTGGGCGCGCTCGAGCGTACGCTGCAGTGGCGGTTGATCCGCGCCGCTGGCCAGCCCACGCCAGTAATCGAGCTCGGCATCGCGCCAGAGCACTTCGAAGCGCATGCGTATTTCATGGATGCGGTTGTAGAGGGTTTCCAGCTTGGTCGCCTTGTCCACCACGTATTCGGGGCTGGTGACCTTGCCGCAGTCGTGCAGCCAGGCAGCGACATGGAACTCATAGCGCTCGGCATCACTCAGGGTGAAGTCGGCATAAGGGCCGCTGTCGGCTTGCACGGCTTTGTCCAACAGCATCTGGGCCAGTTGCGGCACCCGCTCGCAATGACCTCCCGTGTAGGGGCTCTTGGCGTCGATGGCATCGGCCAACAACTTGATCATGGCATCGAGCAGGCGTTGCTGAGCCTCGACCAACTGACGTGTTTCGATGGCCACGGCCGCGGCGCCGGACAACTCCTCGACAAAGCGTCGAAATGGCTGCCCCACCCCTTCGCCTGTCCGATCAGCTTCCAATTGCAGCACCAGAATGCCGAGCAGCGCCTGACTTCGGTCGTTGAGCACGACCGCCAGGCTGCGCCCGCACAGTTCAAGGGCATGGCTGACGACTGCCGCCAAGTCCCGGTGATCGTCCGCTTGAATCTGGAGCTGCGCTGGATAGGCCTCGCTACCGCAGCAAGTGGCCAGGCGCAACTGCGCAGGCTCCGCATCGAACAGGTAGACCGCTCCGGCGTGCACGCCAGCGGCATCGACCAAGTGCGCCAACACGCCTTCGAGCATGCGTTCGAGTTGGCTCTCACGGCTGAGCGTGAGAGTGATCGCCTGAAAGCTGCGGATCGTCCCGGACATGCGGCTGAGCACCTGGCTCAGCTCGCGCACCTCCGACACCCGTGACCTGACCCCCACCTCGCGGCTGAAGTCGAAACCTGCCAGGCCGCGAACCTGCTCGGCCAGCAGGCGTAACGGACGACCGATACGCTGGCCGAGCAAGCCGCCCAGCACCAGCAAAACGGCCATCAGCGCCGCGGTCCAGAGCAACTGCTCGAACAACACCTTGCGCGCACCCGCCAACAGTTCATGACCAGGCACGGCGATCAGCACCTGCAAGTCCTGCCCGGCCAAGCTGGTGAGCGGCACACGCATGCCGTACCAGGCTTCCCCGCCTACCTGGAAACGCTTGGGGCTGGCGCCTTGGGACTGGTCGGCATACAGCTGCGCAAGGCTGGGAATCCCCAGCTCACTGATGCGCGACAGGCGCACCGTCTCGCCCTCGTGCACGATGACCCGCTTGAGATCCGGATAGGCCACCACGCTGCCTTGATCGTCGATCACCGCAAGCTCGGTCCCTGCGGTCATGCGCAGGTCCCGGCTTTCGCTGGCCAGGTCATCGACCGAGACATCCATGCCGATCACCGCCTCGCCCTTGACGCTGCGCTGGGCCAGGGTCATGCCGACCTCGCGGGTGGTGAAGAACACATAAGGGCGGGTCAGCACAGTGGTGCTTTGCCCTGAAGCCTCGACGAACCACGGGCGCGCGCGTGGATCGAACTGGTAGTCCGGCTTGTCCTGGGCCTGGAGCAGGTTGAGTTGGCGGTCATAGAATCGCCATTGGCCCGACATCGACCCGCCCGCCTGCCGGCTAACGCTCTGCACCAGGAAGGCCGTGCCAGGTGGCGCCGCGAAACGCTCGAGCAGCTGAGGCTCCCGAAGCCTGCGCACGAGCAGGAACTCGCCATTGGCGTAACCCACATAGGCGGCGCTGAGCATCTTGTTGGCGTTCAGGCTCTCGACCAGTTGCGGGAGCCGCTCCAGACGTTGGGCCAGGTCGCCGGCGAGCGGATCGGCGGCCAGCAACCGCAGACTGCTCTGTACCGGATCGACCAGCCGGCGGGCACGCTCGTCGATCGTCTTGCCCACCTGCTGGGCAGTATCCCCAGCGGCGGCCAGCAGGGTCTCTCGAACTCCGCTGTAGCCCTGCCAGGCCAGGCCTGCGCCCAGCAGCAACATGCCCAGCATGATTGCCAGCGCCACCAGAAGCTGCAAAGAAAGGCCACGCCCGGGGGTGTTCATCGCCGCAGCCCCCCTGAGCACCTGGCCGCACATACCCCGGACACAAAGCCCGCCGACTGGCGAGCGACAACGATCAGCACACAGCCCATCCCAGGTACTCCATGTGTGGCGCTTCCAACAGTGTAATCAGCCAGCGCGATCGTGCTGGCCCGATGTGTAGCCCTTGCTCAGTGCCGCGCAGTCGCGGGCTCGGAGAGGCGATAAGGACACATCGAGCACGTTCCGGATACGACAGCGCCCACGTCGTCACGTGGGCGCTGTCGTATCAACCGGTCACTGTTCGCATACGGCCAGGAACGTCGCCGACGGCACGAAGAACAGCCCACCGGTGACGGCACGGCTGAAGTCCAGCAGCCGGTCGTAGTTGCCGGGCGGCTTGCCGATGAACATGTTCTCCAGCATTTGCTCGATCGGCGCCGGCGAGCGCGCATACCCGATGAAATAGGTGCCGAACTCCCCTGCCCCAGGGCGCCCGAACGGCATGTTGTCGCGCAGGATCTTCACCTCCTGGCCGTTTTCTTCCAGGGTGGTCAGCGAGCTATGCGAGTTGCTGGGTTTTACCGACTCGTCCAGCTCGATGTCCGAAAGCTTGGTGCGCCCGATGATGTGTTCCTGCTCCGCCGTGGACAGCCCGTTCCAAGCGGTCATGTCGTGCAGGTACTTCTGCACCAGCACGTAGCTTCCGCCCGCGAACGAAGGGTCTTCGTCGCCGACGAGGGTGAACTTGCCGACCTCGCGGCCCGTGGGGTTCTCGGTGCCGTCGACGAAACCGATGATGCTGCGCATGTCGAAGTACCGAAAGCCCTGGACCTCGTCGACCACCGTTACGGCGCCCTCCAGACGCTTCATGATCTGCGCAGCCAACTCGAAGCACAGGTCCATCTGTTCGGCGCGGATGTGCAGCAGAATGTCCCCGGCAGTGGCTACCGCCACGCGATCGCCACTGCCGATTTCACGAAACGGATGCAACGACGCCGGGCGCGGTACCTGGAACAGCACATCCCACACGCTCGCACCAAAACCCACGACGCAGGACAAGTTGCCCGAAGGTACCCGTTTGCCCACCGAGCGAACCAGCCCGGCAAGGTCGCCGCACAAACCGCGGACGCAATCCCGGCTGGCGTCGCCGGGGTTCAAGGTAGCCACGAGGAAAATGGCACTGTGGGTGATCGGGGTTTCGACAGCCTGGGGTTCGATCTCGGAAATGTTCATCACAGCTTTCGCCTTGTTGACAGTCAGCTAGCAGGAACCTTCGCCTGCGCACGGCTGTGCGACGCAGGCTTGGTCTATCGGTATAGCACAGGCCAGTCAGAGGCCCGCCCAAACACCAGGCGCGGTCAGTGGTAAGCATCCCCCGCTTTGACCTTGCCGCGGAACACGTGGTAGCTCCAGAACGTGTAGGCCAGGATGATGGGAATGATGAACAGCGCGCCCATCAAGGCAAACAGCTGGCTTGTGAGCGGCGCGGCGGCCTGCCAGAGGTTGATCGAGGGCGGCACGATGTTAGGCCAGATGCTGATCGCAAGTCCCAGGTAGCCGAGAAATACCAAGGTCACCACGCCCATGAACGGCAAATGCGAATGGCGCTTGCGCAGGGTCTTCTGGATCACCACCACCGCCAGTACGGCCAAACCGGCAATCAGCGCAGAGCGGATCCAGTGGCTGCCGGCGAACCAGCGCTGGGCAATGTCGGCGTGCAGCCAGGCCGTCCAGGCACAGATCACCACGATCACCATTGCCAGCAAATACAGCAGCGGACGGCTGTAATGGCGCATGCGCGACTCCAGCATGCCGTCGGTCTTGATCAGCAACCAGGTGCTGCCGAGCAACGCGTAGGCCAGGATCAAGCCCACGCCGCAGAACAGCGGGAACGGCGCCAGCCAGTCCAGCGCGCTGCCGGCGAACTGGCGGTTCTGCACGGGGATGCCCGAGATATAGGTGCCGATGGCAACGCCCTGGAAGAACGTGGCCAGCACCGAGCCGCCGATGAACGCCTTGTCCCAGAGGTGGCGCTTGCGCGGATGCGCCTTGAAGCGGAACTCGAACGCGACGCCGCGGAAGATCAGCCCGGCCAAAACCAGCACCAGCGGCAGGTACAGCGCCTCGAGAATCACCGAGTACGCCAGCGGGAATGCGCCATACAGCGCCGCAGCCCCCAACACCGCCCAGGTTTCATTGCCATCCCAGACCGGCGCGACGGTGTTCATCATCACATCGCGCTCGCTGGAGTCGCTGATCAGGGGAAACAGGATCCCCAGGCCCAGGTCGAAGCCATCCATGATCACGTACATCATCAGGCCGAAGGCGATGATCACGCCCCAGATGACCGACAAATCGATACCTTGAATTGCCATGCTTGCGCTCCCCTATCAATCCGCTACCGACAGCGGACGACGCGCTGTCGCAAGTTGGCCCGGTTGCTCAGGCAATACGTGCGCCTCATGGGTCTTCGGCCCTTTGCGTACCAGACGCATCATGTAGCCGATACCCACCGTGAACACCGAGAAGTAGATCAGGACGAACAGCGCCAGGGTGATGCTCATCTGGGTGGCGCTGTGATTGGACGCCGCCTGCGTGGTGCGCAACATGCCGTAGACCACCCACGGCTGACGGCCGACCTCGGTGGTGAACCACCCGGCGAGCAAGGCGATCAAGCCCGACGGCCCCATGAGCAAGGCGAACCACAGGAAGAGTCGGTTGCGGTACAGGGCGCCGCCTCGGCGCAATACCAAGGCCAGCAGTGCACAAGCCAGCATCAACATGCCCAGTCCAGCCATGACCCGGAAGCTCCAGAAGATGATCGTAGAGTTGGGTCGGTCCTCTTTGGCAAAGCTCTTGAGCGCCGGAATCTGCTTGTCCAGGCTGTGGGTTAGGATCAGGCTGCCCAGGTAAGGCACCTCCAGGCTGTAGCGGGTCCTTTCGGCGTCCATGTCCGGCAGGCCGAACAACACCAGTGGCGAGGCCTCACCCGGTATATTTTCCCAGTGCCCTTCGATGGCTGCGATCTTGGCCGGCTGATGCTCCAGGGTATTGAGCCCGTGGGCATCGCCCACCACGACCTGCACAGGCGTGGCCACCAGGATCATCCACATGGCCATCGACAGCATCTTGCGCACCTGTGGCGTATCACGGCCACGCAGTAAGTGCCAGGCGGCCGAGGCGCCCACGAACAACGCAGTCGACAGGAATGCGGCCAACGCCATGTGCGCCAGGCGGTACGGGAACGACGGATTGAAGACAATCCTGAACCAGTCCATCGGCACGACACGGCCATCGACGATCTCGATACCTTGCGGTGTCTGCATCCAGCTGTTGGACGAGAGAATCCAGAACATCGAGATGAGCGTGCCAATGGCCACCATGATGGTGGCGAAGAAGTGCAGCTTGCGCCCTACCCGGTCCCAGCCGAACAACATCACGCCCAGGAAGCCCGCCTCCAGGAAGAACGCCGTCAGCACCTCATAGGTGAGCAACGGCCCGGTCACGCTGCCCGCGAAGTCTGAAAAACGCGCCCAGTTGGTGCCGAACTCGTAAGCCATGACCAGGCCCGAGACCACGCCCATGCCAAAGTTGACGGCGAAGATCTTCGACCAGAAGTGGTAAAGGTCCTTGTAGACCGCGTTGCCGGTCTTCAGCCAGCAACCTTCGAGCACTGCCAGAAAGCTTGCCAGACCAATAGTGATGGCCGGAAAGATGATGTGAAACGAGACCGTGAAGGCGAACTGAATCCGCGCCAGGTCCAACGCATCTAGATTCGACATGACAATATCCTTGCAGGCCGCCGGCCGTTACCGGCCAGGGCCTGTGCACAGGGGAACGTGAGGGTTATTCGGCGACGGTGTGGATCAGATTGTCGGGCCGCGCCTTTTCCAACCTGATGGCGACGAATTTGGACGTGGGCGTGTAGGTCCGGTCGCCGTAGCTTTCCAGGGGCACCAGCGGGTTGGTTTCCGGGTAGTACGCCGCGGCCTGGCCTTCAGGCAGGTCGTAGGGCACCAACTGAAAGCCCGATACGCGCCGCTCACGGCCGTCTTCCCACAGCGACACCATGTCCACCTGCTCGCCGGGCTCAAAGCCCAGGCGGCGGATGTCAGCTTCGTTGACGAACACCACCTCGCGTAGGCCGAACACGCCCCGGTAGCGGTCGTCCAGGCCGTACAGGGTGGTGTTGTACTGATCGTGCGAGCGCAGGGTCTGCAGAATCAGATCGGGCCGCTCGCCACGCTCGAGCACGGCCTCGTTGACCAGGTGCACCGGCAGTTCGCTGGGCGTGAACTGGGCCTTGCCGGTGGCGGTGTTCCATTCGCGCTCGGCCGCCGCGTTGCCCAGGTGGAAACCGCCCGGTTGCTGCAGTCGGGCATTGAAATCCTCGAAGCCCACGATGGTGTCGGCGATCAGGTCACGGATGCGGGCATAGTCGCCGATCACCCATTCCCAATCGATCGGATGATTGCCCAGGGTCGCCTTGGCCATGCCGGCAATGATCGCCGGCTCCGAGCGCAGGTGCGGCGAGCGGGGTTTGAGCTGGCCGTGGGAGATGTGCACCATGCTGAACGTGTCTTCGACCGTGATGCCTTGCGGGCCTTCGGCCTGCAGGTCGATTTCGGTGCGGCCCAGGCACGGCAGGATCAACGCATCACGGCCGGTCACCAGGTGCGAGCGGTTGAGCTTGGTGGCGATGTGCACCGTCAGTTCGCAGTTGCGCAGCGCCGCGTGGGTACGCGGAGTGTCTGGTGTGGCCTGGGCGAAGTTACCGCCCAAGGCGATGAACACCTTGGCGCGTTTCTCTTCCATGGCCTTGATGGCGAGTACTGCGTTGTGCCCATGCTCACGCGGCACCTCGAACTGGAAGCGCCACTGCAGCGCATCGAGCAGTCGCGCCGGCGGCTGTTCGTCGATACCCATGGTGCGGTCGCCCTGCACGTTGCTGTGACCGCGCACCGGCGAAAGGCCCGCGCCAGGCTTGCCGACGTTGCCGCGCAGCAGTTGCAGGTTGATGATCTCCTGGACGGTCGGCACCGAGTGGCGATGCTGTGTCACACCCATGGCCCAGCACATGATCACCCGCTCAGCCTTGCGGTACATGCGTGCGGCCAGCTCGATTTCGGCCAGGCTCAGGCCGGACTGCTCGACGATATGTTCCCAGGACGTGGCATCCAGGACTGCCAGGTAGGCGTCCACACCCGAGGTGTGCGCCTCGATGAAGGCGTGGTCGAACACCGCCGGCTCGCCCTTGGCCTGGGCCTCGCGTTCCCACAGCAGCAAGAACTTGGCGATGCCGCGCATGACCGCCATGTCGCCGCCCAACGCCGGGCGGAAGTACGCAGTGTTGGTCGGCTCCGAGCCGTTGCTGAGCATTTCGAAGGGGTGCTGCGGATGCTGGAAGCGCTCCAGGCCACGCTCCTTGAGCGGGTTGAAGCACACCACCTGGGCACCGCGCTTGACCGCCTCGCGCAGCGGTTCGAGCATGCGCGGGTGGTTGGTGCCGGGGTTCTGGCCGATGACGAAGATCGCGTCGGCTTCCTCCAGGTCATCGAACACCACGGTGCCCTTGCCCACGCCGAGGGATTCGCCCATGCCCACGCCACTGGCTTCGTGGCACATGTTCGAGCAGTCCGGGAAGTTGTTGGTACCGAAGGCCCGCACGAACAGCTGGTACAGGAACGCCGCTTCGTTGCTGGCCCGCCCAGAGGTATAGAACTCGGCCTGGTTGGGCGACTCGAGCGCCTGCAGGTGCTGTGCGATGAGCGCGAAGGCGTCGTCCCAGGAGGTTTCCACGTAATGGTCGGTGGCCGCGTCGTAGCGCATCGGGTGGGTCAGTCGGCCCTGGTATTCGAGCCAATAGTCGCTCTGCTCGGCCAGGGCACTGACGCTGTACTTGGCGAAGAAGGCCGGGTCCACCGAACGGCCGGTGGCCTCCCAGTTGACCGCCTTGGCGCCGTTCTCGCAGAACTTGACCATGTCGCTTCCCGGCGATTCGCCCCAGGCACAACCGGGGCAGTCGAAGCCGCTGTTCTGGTTGGTCTTGAGCATCATGCGCAGGTTCTTGAAGGCATTCTCGCTGCCCAGCCAGGCCTTGGTCACGCTCTTGAGCGCGCCCCAACCGGCGGCCGGGCCGTTGTAACTTCTGATATGTTCTTCTTCGCTCATCGGGCTACCCTTTGATTGATACTCGGCGGGAGATCGAATTGAAGCGCTCACGTTCAACTCACGTACAGAAGTTGAAAAACACACTTCAAACTTTGACAGCCGCAGACTATTTTTGCCGCCACCCTCCGTCAAATCAAAAGTAATGACGACATGATCAGGTTTATCTATCACTGCCGCCAGGGCTTTATCCCCGCGAACTTTCCGGGTGTGATCGACGCTATTGATCACGTATTAATAAAAAACAATCACACGCTCGAGAGCGTTGCATCAGTTAAAGAGGCCATTAATTAAGTTTCGTTGCGAGCCCATTCGTTTTTGCGGGTAATCCGCCCTTGCAGGCTCGGGCTCACTGCCGCGAGCCGCAACGCTCGGCGGCCTTTAGGTGCGGCACGAAATTGCACGGCCGATGCCGCGAATCCAGCTGCTCCACCAAAATCCCCTCCCAGGCCGTACGGCAGGCCCCGGTGGAGCCCGGCAGGCAACACACCAGCGTGCCGTTGGCCAGCCCTGCCAGCGCGCGGCTCTGCACCGTCGAGGTGCCGATATCCAGGATCGACAGGGCTCTGAACAGCTCGCCAAAGCCTTCGATGTGCTTGTCCAGCAGACAAGTCACCGCCTCTGGGGTACTGTCACGCCCGGTGAAGCCGGTGCCGCCGGTGATCAATACCACCTGCACCTGATCGTCAGCGATCCAGCCTGCGACCTGGGCTCGAATCCGATAGAGGTCATCCTTGAGCAAGGTTCGAGCCACCAATCGATGCCCCATTTCCACCGCGCGCGAGGCCAGCAACTCGCCGGATGTATCGGTTTCGAACGTCCGGGTATCGCTGACCGTCAACACGGCGACATTCAGAGGAATAAATTGCGCAGTGGGTTTTGAATTCATCGTGAACACTCTAACTAAACAGGGGCCGTCATTCGCGAGAAACTAGAGCGCCCGCCCCTGTTCGTCCAATCAATAATTCATACTGCATTATCGATATCGCCTATCATCGTCTGCTGATCAGCAGGATCTATCAGGTGTTCGTAAATTCCCATTGGACACTCTTGTTCTTTCATTTTACTTTTCGCCGCCACAGGGTTTCGACCCATCTCAATACACTGACTGCCAGCGTCAACATGTAAACGATCGGTTCAATGCAACACACCTCCGATACGACTCATGTGTTTGCAGGGCGAGCGATGGATATCAAACAACTTAAATTTCTAATTGCGCTGGATCAGACCCGGCACTTTGGCCAGGCCGCTGCGCTGTGCCATATCACCCAGCCGACCCTCTCGATGCGCCTGCGCAACCTGGAGGACGAGTTGGGCTTGGTGCTGGTGACTCGTAGCCAGCGATTCGAAGGGTTCACCGAGGCGGGCGAACGGATTCTGGCCTGGACGCGCACCCTGTTAGCCGCCTATGACGGCCTGCAGAGCGAAGCCGCCAATTGCCGTGGACAGATCGTCGGTAGCCTGCGCATCGGCATGGTGCCGCTGTCGAGCTTCAATGCCATGCAGTTGCTCAAGCCGCTGCTCGCGCAGTACACCGAACTCACCGTCCAGCTGTCATCGCTCAGCTCCGAACAGGTGATCGATGGCCTGAGCCGTAACCAGCTTGACCTGGGCATCTGCTACCTCGATCGGGTCAACAGCAGCTATTTCGAGATCATCGAGCTGGGCGCCACCCGCATGGGCTTGCTGTACGACACCCGGCATTTTCGCTTCGACGGGCCCGAATTACCTTGGGAAACGCTCGCCGGGTTACCGCTTGGCTTGCTCTCCCAAGGCATGCACTACCGCCAATCGCTGGATTTGAGCTTGCGCAGCCGCGGCCTGCACCCAACCCCCGTGCTTGAAAGCGATTCGACCTATCAGTTGATCCAAGCCGTCTGCGCCGGGCTGTGCTGCGCCATCATGCCGCTCGACGATGGGCTGGAGGAGCTGAGTGAACATATCCGCATCATCCCCATCGCCAGCGCCAACATCCATGCACCGGTCGGCCTGCTGCTGCGCCGCAACGAGCCACGCTCGGCGCTGGCGGAAAAATGCTTCGCCCAGGCCCGGGACTTGCTCACGCCGAGCCCGCCCCCGGCCATTGGCCAGAAAGCCTGACCACCCGACAGACAGCGTCCTCGAGCCTGCCCTCAGCCGGCATGTCAGCATGCCCCGGAGCCCCAATGCCCCCCACCGTCGACTCGCCTTCCTTGACCCACCTGGACACGCGCGGCAACGCCCAGATGGTCGATGTCACCGACAAATCCGAAACGCACCGCCAGGCCACCGCCGAAGCCTGGGTGCGGATGAAGCCTGAAACCCTCAACCTGATCGTCACCGCAGGTCACCCCAAGGGCGATGTCTTCGCGGTGTCGCGCATCGCCGGCATCATGGCCGCCAAGCGTACCCACGAGCTGATCCCGCTGTGCCATCCGTTGCTGTTGACGGCGGTCAGCGTGGAGATCAAGGCGGTCAACCCGGACTCGGTGCGCATCATCGCCACCTGCAGCCTCAAGGGCGTCACCGGCGTGGAAATGGAGGCCTTGACCGCAGCGAGTGTCGCGGCGCTGACCCTTTATGACATGTGCAAGGCCGTCGATCGCAGCATGCAGATCGACTGGGTGCGCCTGCTCAGGAAATCCGGCGGACGTTCCGGTACCTATCGTCTGGAGGCGCTGCCGTGATCCGGCTTCAGTACTTCGCACGCTTTAGGGAGCAGTTGGGCATTGACAGCGAATCGCTGCCTTGGACACCCGCGCTGGCCAGCCTGCGCGATCTGCGGGACCGGCTGGCCGAGCGCGGTGAACCCTGGACCACGACGCTGGGGCATTCTGGCCTGATGTGTGCGCGCAACGAGGCGCTCTGTGACCTGGATGAGCCGTTGCACGATGGCGACGACGTGGCGTTCTTCCCGCCGGTCACCGGGGGCTAACACGGGGACGCCCACGCCGCCATGCAGCCGGCGCTTAAATGACCCGGCTGCCCACACTCACCGGCTCGCCATCCTGCACCGGTACTGGCGAGCGCGCAGGGCATTGGCCAGTTGCTGCACGAGCAACGCCCAACCCGGCGCCACCGCAGGATCAGTCGCCTTGCCCCGGGCAAGCTTGTTCAACTGATACTTGACCACCGCCATGTTGGCCAACGAGGCAAGCGCTTTGTTCTTCCAGGTGATCGCCGGCAGTTGCGGGGCGCTGAGCTGCCCCGCCTGCCAATCACGCGGCAAGGCAGGGTCGATCGCCAGCGCCGTGCCGATGCCGACCATGTCGACGCCACTGTCGATCACCTGTTCTGCAACCGGCAGCCGGCGGATACCGCCGGTCACCATGACCGGCATCCTCGCCACTTCGCGAATCTCGCGGGCGAATTCCAAAAAGTAGGCCTCCCGCGCCAATGTGCGGCCATCCCGCGCCTGGCCTTGCATGGCTGGGGCTTCATAGCTACCGCCGGAAAGCTCGACAAGATCGATGCCCAGTGGGTTGAGCAGACCCACGACCTCTTTGGCATCGTCGGCACTGAAGCCGCCGCGCTGGAAGTCAGCCGAATTGAGCTTTACCGCGACGGCAAAGCCTGGCGACACCGCCGCCCGCACAGCCTTGACGATCTCCAGCAACAGGCGCGCGCGGTTCTCGAGGGCGCCGCCCCATTGGTCGGTACGCTGGTTGGTCAACGGCGAAAGGAACTGGCTGAGCAGGTAGCCATGGGCGGCGTGAATCTGCACGCCGGTAAAGCCCGCCTGCTCTGCCAACTGCGCGCTTCGGGCAAAACGCCGGATGATGTCCTCGATGACCTGCGTCGTCATGGCCTGGGGCTTGCTGAAATGCCGGGACATCGTGCCCAGTTCCAGCGCCACGGCCGAAGGCGCCCAGGTCGCCTGACCAAGGTTGGCCGGCATCTGGCGGCCGGGGTGGTTGATCTGCAGCCAGAACTGCGCCCCCTGCGCCTGCCCGATGCGCGCCCACTGCCGGAACCGCTCCAGGTGCAGTTCATCTTCCAGAACGACACCACCGGGGCCCGTCATGGCGCGGGAGTCGACCATCACATTGCCGCTGATGAGCAGGCCTGCGCCACCCTCCGCCCACGCCTGGTACAGGCGCATCAATCGAGCAGATGGCGCGTGGTCGGCATCGGCCATGTTTTCTTCCATGGCCGCCTTGGCGATCCGGTTTGCGAGGGTGGAGCCGTTAGGCAGTACGAGGGGGGTGAAGGCGTTCATAGCGGCACCTCATTGGACGGTGCCAGCGACGATATCCTTAAAGCCAACTTTAAGGTCAATACCCAGATGGAGGACGAAGTCGATTAGCGCTCGATGTCAGACTTGTTGGCGGCCATGTCCTCACGCAACTGGTTGAGTACGCGCTGTGTGTTGTCCGCGCATGCCATGCCTTCGGGCTTGCTCTGGACGCCATCGATCACCAGCAGCAGTTGCGCCTTGTTGCGCGCCAACTGTTGTTGCAGCGCCTCGATTTCCTCGACCTTGCGCTTGAGCCCGTCGAGCAGTTCATCATGGCGCCAGCCGTTGGCGTTGACGGGCATCAGATGGCGGATCTGCTCCAAGGTGAAACCCGCTGCCTGGGCGCTGGTGATCATCTCCAGCACCCAGACGGCGTCAGTGTCGTAGTCACGGTAACCGTTGGCCTTGCGCTCGACGGCGTGGATCAACCCACTCGCCTCATAGAAACGAATGCGCGATGGCGCCAGGCCGGTGATCTTCGCCAACTCGCCAATTTTCATGAAGCACCTTGTGATGGATGGACCTTGAAGCTCACTTTAATCCTCAGGCGGACGATGGGCCAGGCGGATCTTGGTGTCTGAAATGTGTCCGCACGAAGGTAAATGAACAATCCTTTCAACGCAGTGAGGGCGCGCGTGGATACCTTCGTGCAGCGCCTAGAGACCTGCAATGACCTCAGCTGCGGTAGTCACTTGGCCGAAGTGGTGCTTCCACAGGTCGATGCCCAGTTGGCCAGACCGGTCCAGGGTCGAGCCTACGGTCAAGTCGGTGATCAGCGTCGGGCTCAGCCCTGCATCGAACAGCGCGAAGCCCGCAGCCAGCACGCAGGTTTCTGTCTGCAAGCCGCAGACCAGGACCCGATCGACGCCCAGGCGCTTGAGGTATTCGATCGTTGCGGGCGTTTGCCCATAGCCATGCTTGATGAAGACTTCATCGGCCTCGATCAGGCTCTCGTCTTCGGCCGCCGGGTGCCAGCCGAGCTGACGGTGAAACGGCGTGACCTGCTCGTCATGCAGCTCGATGGACGCGACAGTGGGAATCTTCGCTGACAAATGTCGGATGCGATCGATGAGCCATTCCGGCGGGTTGAACGTGGACTGGACGTCGACAATGAGCAGCACCTGCTCCATGGGCATTTCCTAGCGCGATGTGAAAAGCGCCGAGTATATCGTCCGAACGCGTTCGGGCGCTTCCGTGCAGCCCATCGCAAACTTTGTCGCCCACCCTACAGCCCTGGTTTACCGGCACGGGCAACGACCTCTCAAGTCGCCGCTGTGAGGGGCCACACGCGTTCGCAGGGGCCGCCTCTGGTCATGTGAACGAATCTTCATGTTGCGCGCAGGCGCCTGCCACCGGGCAGATCAGCGGTTTCGCAGCGGCTCGCTGCCCGAGAGTATCTTGAGCCTCCTTCCCCCGTTGCGTAGCATCGCCCGCCCTCGCGCAGCCCTCTCCCGATCACCAGAGCTTCCGATGCCCCAACCGATTCCCTTGAAGGACCACGAAAAGGAAAAACACCTGGTCAATCGCAGGCTGCTGGCCTGTGCGACGCTGGTGATGAGCCTGGTGGTGGTGCTGGTGGGCCGGCTGTATGTGTTGCAGGTGCTGCAACACGACCAGCAAACCGCAGTGTCGGAAAACAACCGCGTGCACGTGCTGCCCATCCCGCCGGAGCGCGGGTTGATCTACGACCGCAACGGCGTGGTGCTGGCTGACAACAAACCCAGCTTCAACCTGACCATGACTCGCGAGCGCGCAGGCGACAGCGCCCAGGTGCTCGATACCCTGGCCCAGGTGCTGGGCCTGGGCGAGGACGAGCGCAAGCAATTCGACAAGGACCTGCGCCGGGGCCGCAAACCGTTCGAGCCGGTGACGCTGATGTTCGGCCTGTCCGAAGAGCAGATCGCGCTGATCGCGGTCAATCAGTTCCGCCTGCCGGGCCTGGACGTGGAGGCGCAGTTCATCCGTGAGTACCCGTTGGGCGAGCACTTCGCCCACTCGGTGGGTTATGTCGGGCGTATCAACGAAAAAGAAGCCAAGACCCTCGACAACACCGAGTATCGCGGCACCCAGTCAATCGGCAAGACCGGCATTGAGCGCTTCTACGAAGACCAGCTCCATGGCCACGTGGGCTATGAAGAAGTCGAGACCAACGCCCAGGGCCGGGTCATGCGGGTGCTGCGCCACCAGGATCCGATACCGGGCAAGGACTTGGTCCTGACCTTGGACGCCCATCTGCAGCAAGCGGCCGAAAAAGCGCTCGGCGAGCGTCGTGGCGCAGTGGTGGCGCTGGACCCGGCCACGGGCGATGTGCTGGCGATGGTGAGCAATCCGGCGTTCGACCCCAACCTGTTCGTCAAGGGCATCAGCTTCAAGCAGTACGCCGCCTTGCGCGACTCGATCGATCGACCACTGTTCAACCGTGTGCTGCGCGGTCTGTATGCGCCAGGCTCGACGGTCAAGCCGGAAGTGGCCATCGCCGGCCTGGACAGTGGCGTGATCACCCCCGCCAGCCGCGTCTTCGACCCGGGTTACTACACGCTGCCCAACTACGACCACAAGTACCGCAACTGGAACCGCAGCGGCGATGGCTGGGTGGACATGTACAGCGCGATCATGCGGTCCAACGACACCTACTTTTACGACCTGGCACACAAGCTGGGCATCGAGCGCCTGCATGACTACATGGCCGAGTTCGGGCTGGGCCAAAAGGTCTCCCTGGACATGTTCGAGGAGGCACCGGGCCTGATGCCCTCCCCGGCCTGGAAGCGCGCCACCCGCCGCCAGGCCTGGTTCCCTGGCGAGACCTTGATCCTCGGGATCGGCCAGGGCTACATGCAGGTCACCCCACTGCAACTGGCACAGGCCACCAGCCTGCTGGCCAGCAAAGGCGTGTGGCATCGTCCGCACCTGGCGCTGAGTGTAGGAGGCCAGGCGCCCGTGGACCCGCACCCGATGCCGGACATCGTGCTGCACGACAAGCACGCCTGGGACCAAGTCAACACCGGCATGCAGATGGTCATGCACGACCCACGCGGGATCGCCCGCGCTGCGGCAGCCGGGGCCCAGTACCGCATCGCGGGCAAGAGCGGCACCGCGCAGGTGGTGGCGATCCGTCAGGGCGAGCGCTACAACCGCGACAAGACCCTCGAACGTCACCGGGACAATGCCCTGTTCGTCGGTTTCGCACCGGCCGAGCACCCCAGTATCGTGGTGGCGGTGATGATCGAGAACGGCGAAGCCGGTGGCCGGGTGGCCGGGCCTGTGGTGCGCGAAGTCATGGATGCCTGGCTGCTCGACGACCAGGGCCATTTAAAGGTGCAGTACGCTGGCGGCACGGGCCAGCCCGCGGTGCCCCACGCCTGAGCGTCAGCGAATCTGATGCTTGTGCAGCAAGCGGTAGAACGTAGGCCTGGAAATCCCCAGCACCTTGGCCGCGACACTGAGGTTGTCGCTGTGCCGATCGAGCACATCCGAAAGCGCCTGGCGCTCGGCCCGGTGCTTGTAGTCTTCCAAAGTGCCCAGTAACTGCTCGTCCTGCTCGATCATCTGCAGCCCCAGGTCCTGTGCCTCGATCTGTCGGCCCTCGGCCAGCACCAAGCCGCGACGCACCCGGTTGGCCAGCTCCCGCACATTGCCCGGCCAGTCGTGCCGGCCCATGGCCGCCAGGGCGCGGTCGCTGAACGAGCGAGGCCGGCGTCCGGTCTCCAGGCTGTAGAAATGCGCGAAATGGCTGGCCAGCATCGACAAGTCGCCGTGGCGGTCACGCAGCGGCGCGGTGATCACTTGCAGGACATTGAGCCGGTAATAGAGGTCCTCGCGAAAGCGCCCCTGCACGATGGCCTTTTCCAAGTCAACGTGGGTAGCCGCCAGAACGCGCACATCCACCGGGATCGGTTGGTCGCCGCCGACCCGCTCGATGTGTTTTTCCTGCAGAAAGCGCAACAGGTTGGCCTGCAGCTCCAAAGGCAGGTCGCCAATTTCGTCGAGGAACAATGTCCCGCCATTGGCGGCCTCGATACGCCCCACCTTGCGCTGATGGGCGCCGGTGAACGCGCCCTTTTCATGGCCGAACAGTTCGGACTGGATCAAGTGCTCGGGGATCGCGCCGCAGTTGATGGCGACGAACGGTTTGTCGCTGCGCTGGGATTGCCGGTGCAGGGTACGCGCCACCAATTCCTTGCCGGTGCCGCTTTCGCCGCGGATCAGCACCGGCGACTCGGTCGGTGCCAGCTTGCCCAGTAACTTGCGCAGTTCGCGGATCGGCCGGCTTTCACCCAACAGTTCATGGGTCGGTTCATCCACCCGGACGGTGCCCTTGCCGCGCAAACGGGCCATGCCGAAGGCGCGCCCGAGCGTGACCTGCACACGCGACACGTCGAACGGCAAGGTGTGGAAATCGAAGAACCACTCACAAACGAAGTCACCGACGTTCTGCATGCGCAGTTGCTCGGGGCTGAGCACGGCGATCCATTCGGTATTGCTGCGGGCGATCAGGTCCTTGACGGCATCGGGATGACGCAAATGCGTGGCCTGCAAGCGCAACAAGCCGACATCGCACGGATGCTCAAGCGCCGAGGTCAGCGAACAGCTATGCACAGCCCAGCCGACGCTGCGCAAGCCCGGTAGTAGACGGTGGCAATCGTCGCAGGGATCGACGATCAGCAGACGGCGTTGGGTGGTCGGTTCGAGCATGACTGTTCCTTGACGCCAATAGTTGGTTTTTCATGTAGAAACAGTAAGTTGCAACGTCCGAATTAACAGTAGCAATGAACCTGAGTTGGCCCAGTACCGTTTGTCCGCCAATTGCATTCGGCGATGGGGCGCTCGGGAATCTTTCAAAGTTTCCAGCGTCACAGCCGGCACAGGTTGCAGACATACTTTTGCCGACTTGAAAAAAAATTCGCCGCCCGTGTGACTTCACCCCTGACTTGGAGCATCAGTACGAATAACCCCGCGCTGCGCCTCCTTGAACATGAAGCAACGCGGACATCTTTTCGCTGTTTGGGACCATAGAGAGACCGAACCATGAACGCCCCGCTCCGTGTCAACGAAGCACTGCTGATCGCCGACCACGCCTTCGAACCTTTCCAGTGCGTAGCCTGGGATGCACCCAACGGTACTGGTGAGCTGAGCCTGGCAGTGATCGACCGGACCAACACGCGTATCGGCAGCAAGCAAGTCTCCTCGCGTATCTATTCCGACCCTGCGCAATGGGCCAGCTTGATCGAGGAGGTGCGTGCCGAACTTTGCGAAAAAGGTTACGACCTGCAACCCTGGTCGATGCCGAAATAATATCGGCGCCCTCGCAAGTGCGTGCCAAGCCACGCACTTGTGCAACTTTCTTTTTGCCCTTCCGGCAACTTTTGTCATTGCGACATATCGTCGCAATTTCGACTTTCAACGTTAATCAATTCAACTCCCTGAACTGCTGGATATGCCGATATTCGGCCTGCAGTTGTTCGGCCAGTTGCCGCGCACGCCCCAGGCGCACCGCCGCCAGCTCAACGTCCACCAGCACCGTCGCGCATGGCATGGGTTGCAGTGCATTCCAGCGTTGCAGGCGACCATCGGTCAGCACCAGGCAACGCTGTGTTTCCTGCGGGTAACGCTTGGCCCGTGCCCGCAACCAGTGCTGCGCCTCTTCAAGGGCAGCGATCAACGGCGTACCGCCCCCCGCCCCGAGCGCTTGCAACCAGGGTCGCAGGGCGGCCGATGCCTTGAGGCCATGGCGCTGCCAACGCGGCGCGCCGCCACTGGCGGTGAGCAGGGCTAGGCGGGCGCGTTGGCGATAGGCCTGATCGAACAGCTCGACCAGCAGCCCCTTGGCGTGTGCCAGCGCCTGCTGGCGCCGGGTCGAAGCCGAGGCGTCAACGATCACCAGCCATAATTCCGGCGCCTGGGCCTGGCGCTGCTGCCAACACAGGTCATGGCGATGCCGTGGTCGCCCTTTGAGCAATGTCGCAAGCCACGCCACACGCGTAGCACCACCGATCCGCACGCGACCACGGGGCGTGCCGCTCAGGGTGCCCGGCTGGGGCTTGGCATCCGCCGCCTGGGCGGCGGGCTTGCGGATGCTCAGGGCTTTTTTGCCCAGTTCGGCACCTCGCGCCGTGCCCCGGTGGCGACCGTTTGTGGGGGCAACGCGCCCCAATCCCCCTGCCCACCTTGGGCGTCGGAATGAGCTTGGGTCTGAGGCGGTGGTGAGGTGGAGGATGCGCTGGTCGGGGGCGTCTCTCGGCGTCGATGGCGCAGGGCGAATTCCGCCACAGCCTGCACATCGGCTTCCTCTATCGCATCGCCGCCGCGCCAGGCGGCATGGGCACGGGCGGCCCGCAACCAGACCAGGTCGGCGCGCATGCCATCGACCCCAGCGCTGAAACAGCCCTCTGTGATCCAGGCCAAGGCGCGATCGTCCAGCGGGATGCTGTCCAGGCGCTGACGTGCGGCCTGGCAGCGTTCGCGCAGGTCTGCCTGAGCCTGCGCCCATTGGGCGCAGAACGCCTGCGGATCACTGTCGAAGGCCAGTCGCCGACGAATGATCTGCTGCCGCGCCTGCGGCGGCGGAAGACCTTCGAGCAGCACATTGAGGCCGAAACGGTCGAGCAATTGCGGGCGCAGCTCGCCCTCTTCCGGATTCATGGTGCCGATCAGGACGAATCGAGCATCGTGGCGATGGGAAATACCGTCGCGCTCGATGCGGTTGGTGCCACTGGCGGCCACATCCAGCAGCAGGTCCACCAGCGGATCGGGCAGCAGGTTGACCTCATCCACGTAAAGCACGCCCCCATGGGCTTGGGCCAGTACGCCGGGCGAAAACTGCGCCTTGCCCTGCCCCAGCGCGGCATCCAAGTCGAGGGTACCGACCAGGCGCTCCTCGGTGGCGCCTAGGGGCAGGGTCACGAAGGGTGGTGTCTGCCCAGGCGTACCCAACAGGTCCGCCAGCCCGCGCGCCAAGGTGCTTTTGGCCATGCCACGCGGGCCTTCGATCAACACACCGCCGATTTTGGGGTCGATGGCGGTCAGGCACAGGGCCAGCTTGAGGTCGTCGGCGCCGACTACGGCCGCCAGGGGGAATTGCACGGGTTCGCTCATTTCAAGCCTGTTCCTCGCCATCGAGCAATTGCTCTTCAAGGGCTTCCCGGTAGGCCCCTGGCGACGCCCAGAGGCCGCGTTGCTGGGCTTCCAGCAAGCGTTCGGTCAGGTCGCGCAGGGCTTCGGGGTTGTGCTGTTGCAGGAAGTCTCGGGTCGCAGGGTCGAGCACATAGGCATCGGCCAGCGACTGGTAGTGGTGATCGTCGATCAGGTGCGTGGTGGCGTCGAAGGCGAACAGGTTGTCGACCGTCGCCGCCAGCTCGAAGGCACCTTTATAGCCATGGCGCTTGGCCCCCTCGATCCACTTGGGGTTCAGAGCGCGGGCGCGGATCACCCGGTTCAGTTCTTCCTTGAGGGTGCGGATGCGTGGCCGGTCGGTCTGGCTGTGATCGCCGTGATAACTGGCCCGGGCGGTGCCGGCCAGGGTCTCGGCCGCTGCCAGCATGCCACCTTGGAATTGATAGTAGTCGTTGGAATCGAGCAGGTCATGCTCGTGATTGTCCTGATTTTGCAGCACCGCCTGGACCTGGCCCAAACGCCGGGCGAACGCGGCGCGGGCCGGTGTGCCTTCGTCGCTGCCGCCATAGGCGTAGCCGCCATGGTTGAGGTAGACCTCGGCCAGGTCGCCGCGTGTCTGCCATAAACGTCCATCGATTGCATTCTGCACCCCGGCCCCGTAGCTGCCGGGCTTGGCGCCGAAGACACGCCAGCCGGCCTGGCGCGCCGCCTGCTCGGCGTCCACGCCATCGGCCAGCAAGGCCTCGCGTTCGGCTCGCACCCGCGCAGCCAGGGGGTTGAGGTCGTCAGGCTCGTCCAGCGCCGCCACGGCCTGCACCGCCGCATCGAACAGCCGAATGAGGTTGCCGAAGGCGTCGCGGAAGAAGCCTGAGACGCGCAAGGTGACGTCCACCCGCGGGCGATCGAGCAGGCTCAGCGGCAGGATCTCGAAATCGTCGACTCGCTGACTGCCGGTGGCCCACACCGGCCGCACACCCATCAGCGCCATGGCCTGGGCGATGTCATCACCACCAGTGCGCATGGTCGCCGTGCCCCAGACCGACAGCCCCAGCTGACGCAGGTGGTCGCCATGGTCTTGCAAGTGACGCTCAAGGATCAGGTTCGCCGAGGCGAACCCCAGGCGCCAGGCCGTGGTGGTGGGCAGGTTGCGCACATCCACCGTATAGAAATTACGCCCGGTGGGCAGCACGTCCAGACGCCCCCGGCTGGGCGCTCCGCTGGGCCCGGCCGGGACGAAACGCCCGGCCAGTGCGGCCAGCAGGCCGTCGGTTTCGGCCGCGCCGCAGGCGTCCAGGCTCGGGGCGATGGTGTCGACCAGCGCCTGCAGGACCGTGGCAACCGGATGCCAGGCGGCATCTTCAGGCAATGCCAGGCGGCCTGCCAGCGCACGCTCGATCAAGTCCAGCGCAAGGTGTTCCAGGCGCTCGCGGGTATCGCCCTGGTTGCGCCATGGCGCGGTATCGAGCGCCTGCAGCACCGCTGGGCGCGGCCCCTGCCAAGGCTGGCCGAATTCGCAATCCAGCGGGTCGAAGCCCAACGCCAGGGCTTTGGCCAGCGCACGGATCAGGCTGGCATTGGCACCTTTGCCGTCACCGCGCTCCACGCGCAACAACGCCAGCAACGTATCGCTGCGCAGGCGCCCTTCAGGAGATTGGCCGAACACATGCAGGCCGTCGCGGATCTGCGATTCCTTGAGGTCGCACAGGTAGGTGTCCAGGCGCGGCAACCAGATGGCCGCGTCTTCGAGCTGGCCTTCAAGCTGCAATTCCCGGTCGATGTGGTTGACCTTGACCAGTTCGAGAATGTCGCGCTGCAGCTCGCGTGCCCGGCGCGGGTCGAGCAGCTGCGCTTCGTAATACTCGTCGGCCAGGCGCTCCAGGTGACGCAGCGGGCCGTAGGTCTCGGCGCGCGTCAATGGCGGCATCAGGTGGTCGATGATCACCGCCTGCGTGCGCCGTTTGGCCTGGGCGCCCTCGCCCGGGTCGTTGACGATGAAGGGGTAGATGTTGGGGAGCGGCCCGAGCAGCGCATCTGGCCAGCATTGCGCAGACAGCCCGACACCTTTGCCCGGCAGCCACTCGAGGTTGCCGTGCTTGCCCACGTGGACCACCGCATCGGCGGCAAAGCCGTTGCGCAGCCAGAAGTGGAACGCCAGGTACCCATGAGGCGGCACCAGGTCCGGGTCGTGATACACCGCGCTGGGGTCCAGCTGGTAGCCCCGGGCCGGCTGGATGCCGACGAAGGTCAGGCCATAGCGCAGGCCGGCGATCATCATCCGACCGCTGCGGAACATAGGATCCTGTTCAGGCGCCCCCCATCGCTCCAGTACCGCACGCTGGTTGGCCTCGGGCAGCGCGGCGAAAGCCTGCTGATAGTCAGCAAGGCTCAGACTTTGGGCACAGGGGCGCTGGTCCAGATGGTCCAGGTCATTGGTCACCCCACCCAACAGCTGATGGATCAACGCGGTACCGCTGTCAGGCAGGCCCTGCACTGGGTACCCCTGCCCTTGCAGCGCCCGGAGAATGTTCAGCGCTGCGCCGGGTGTGTCCAGGCCCACGCCGTTGCCGATGCGCCCGTCGCGGGTCGGATAGTTGGCCAGCACCAACGCCACGCGTTTCTGGGCGTTGGGCAGCCGCGCCAGCTCCACCCAGCGACGCGCCAGCTCGGCGACGAAATCCATGCGTTCAGCGTGAGCGCGATAGCAGACCACGTCGGACTGGCTGCGCTCGCTGCGCCAGGCCAGGTCTTTGAAGCTGACGGGGCGCGTGATGATGCGACCGTCCAGCTCCGGCAAGACAATGTGCATGGCAAGATCCCGCGCGCCCAGGCCCTGCTCATTGGATTCCCACGCCGGCTGGTTGTCCTGGGCGCAGATCGCCTGCAACACCGGGATGTCTCTGCGCAGCGGGCGCAGGTTGGGTTGCTCCGGACTGGACAAGGCAAAACCTGTGGTGTTGAGCACCACCTCGGCCTGGACTTCATCCAGCCAGGTCTCGACCTGGTCCAGGCAGGCCGCCTCCTTGAGGCTGGCCACGGCGATAGGCAGCGGATTGAGCCCTGCTGCCTGCAAGCGCTGGCAGAAAGTATCGATGAACGCTGTGTTGGCCGCTTGCAGGTGCGAGCGATAGAACAAGATGGGGGCCACAGGCCAGTCGGGCTGCCATTCGCAGTACCAGTCCTGCAACACGGCGCTGGGCTTGGCGGGGTGGTACACCGTGGTACGCGGCAAGGGTTGCGGCTCCTCCCAGGCGTAATCGCGCCCA
Organism: Pseudomonas guariconensis; assembly: GCF_040822035.1. NCBI lineage: Bacteria > Pseudomonadati > Pseudomonadota > Gammaproteobacteria > Pseudomonadales > Pseudomonadaceae > Pseudomonas > Pseudomonas guariconensis. Next base: position 2,785,500 of record NZ_CP162012.1, read on the forward strand.
AGCCACAGGCTGGCCAAGCAATTGAACAGATTCGCGGCATTGGCCTTGCCGCCCTGGCGCAGGTAATGCCAAAGGCGCTCGGCCTGATCGCCGGTCACGGTGCCCAACTGGGTCAACTCCGGGTCCGGGCGGTCGTCGCCGGGCACCAGGATCAACTGCACGCCCCGTGTGCTCAGCTCGACCAGTTGCTCGACACCATAGCGCCAGTACCCGACGCCACCATGCAAGGACAACAGGATCACCTTGGCATGGCGCAGCACCTGATCGATGTACAGGTCGACCGAGGCGTGATTCTGCACCTGCATGGGGTTGGCCAGTCGCAGGCTGGGGAAATCCTCCGGCAACTGCTCGGCGGTTTCGGCGAGCAGCGCCAGGTGCGAATCACCGCTGCAGAGGATCACCAGTTCGGCGGGGGTCTGGCCGAGATCGGCAATGCTGTCGTCCGGCACGAAGCCGCCGGGCTGGGTCCGCAGCAGGTGCATGGGTCAGGCGCCCAAGGCCTGGCGCAGGCGCGCTTCGAGCGCGGCAGCGTCCAGCGCCTGGCCGATCAGCACCAGGCGGGTGATACGCGGCTCGTCGGCGCGCCAGGCGCGGTCGAAGTGCTTGTCGAAACGGGTGCCCACCCCCTGGATCAGCAGGCGCATCGGCTTGCCGGGGATGGCAGCGAAGCCCTTGGCGCGCAAGATGCCGAATTCGACCACCAGTTGAGTCAGGGCATCGAGCAGCAGGCTTTCGTCCGCTTCTGGCAGGTCGATGGAAATGGAGTCGAAGGCATCGTGGTCGTGATCGTCATGATCATCGCCCTCGTGGTGTGCGTCATGGTGGGTACGGCGACCATCGATGTGCGCCTCGGCCTCGGCGCCTACGCCCAGCAGCACCTCCAACGGCAGGCGGCCGCTGCTGGCCTCGATCACCTTGACCGCCGGCGGCAGTTCTTCGCTGACTTCGGCACGCACCTTGGCCAGGCCTTGGGGATCGATCAGATCAGCCTTGTTCAGCACCACCAGGTCGGCGCTGGCCAGTTGGTCGGCAAACAGTTCGTGCAGAGGCGACTCATGATCAAGGTTGGGGTCGAGCTTGCGTTGAGCGTCCACTTGGTCCGGGTACGCCGCGAAGGTCCCTGCGGCCACGGCCGGGCTGTCGACCACGGTGATGACCGCATCGACGGTGCAAGCATTGCGGATTTCTGGCCACTGGAAGGCCTGCACCAACGGCTTGGGCAGGGCCAGGCCGCTGGTTTCGATGAGGATGTGGTCCAGGTCGCCGCGGCGGGCCACCAACTCGCGCATCACCGGGAAGAACTCTTCCTGCACGGTGCAGCACAGGCAACCGTTGGCCAGTTCGTAGACCCGGCCGCTGGCTTCTTCCTCGGTGCAGCCAATGCTGCACTGCTTGAGAATTTCGCCATCGATGCCCAGTTCACCGAATTCGTTGACGATCACCGCGATACGGCGCCCCTGGGCGTTGTCCAGCATGTGACGCAGCAAAGTGGTTTTGCCCGAGCCGAGAAAGCCAGTGACGATGGTGACGGGGAGCTTGGCCAGTGTTTTCATGTCGCGATGCCCTTGGCAGGATGGCGCGGGCATGCAGGACGAGTGCCGCGAGCCTTGCTGGCCGGGCCTGTTCGCCACCGGATCACCCCGCCCGGTTGAAAGTCGAAATCGTCTCGAGGCAGGTCTCCTGGCTTGCACCTTACCGGCCGTGCCGGTGGAACGACGCCTTCCCGCGCCTGGGCGCAGTGGCTGTGTCGATCCGGGTTGGTGCCTACAGTTGCGGGGGCAGCCGCGGCTTGAACCGCGTTCCCGTCTTAGCTCCGGCCAATGCCGGAGAACCTCGAATCGGCAAGGCTACGCAGTGGCCGGCAGGCGGTCAACCATGGCGCGTCAGTGTTTGCGGACAGCCCTTTGGAACAGTCGCCCTGGCCTGCGGGTGCGGGTTCGCCCACGAGGAACTCCTAGGTGTATTCCAAGCTCGACCTTTCACCACCTGGCCCGCTGAGGGCGCGGCCACCGCAACCTTGCAGATTGACGCCATGGCGCCCCCATGCTTTGCTTGCACCTTGCGTTCAGGTGCCCCCCAAGGGGTGAAACGGGAAATCGGTAACCAAGCCGATGCTGCCCCCGCAACGGTAAGCGAGCGAAGCATCTTGACCACTGTGCCGCGTCGTATGGCATGGGAAGGTGATGCTTTCCAGGAGCCCTGCTCCTCCTTGCAAGCCCGGAGACCGGCCTGACGTTAATAGAACACCCCGCGGTGGGCGGGCGCTGTCACCTCTTCTGGGTCAATCGTGCCCGGAACGACGCGCGTGTCCGCCGCCTATAAACAGCAGAGGAACGCACCATGCCGATCACCAGCACCAAACACAGCATCGCCACTCCCGTCAGCCTCAGCCAACGTGTCGTCATTGCCGTCGGTGCCAGCCTGCTGGGCCTGTGCCTGGTCTATTTCGCAGGTTTCTCGCACATCGAGGCGGTGCACAATGCCGCCCACGATACCCGCCACAGCGCCGCCTTCCCTTGCCATTGAGTACACCTGCATGATCAAGCGTATCGCCCGTACCGCAGGTTTCAGCGGGCTGCTCGCCGCTCTATTGCTGACCGTGCTGCAAAGTCTGTGGGTCAGCCCGTTGATTCTCCAGGCAGAAACTTTCGAGAGCGCTGTCCCCGAGCAACATGAGCACGACAGCCCCGTCGCAGCGCATTCCCATGACCCAGCGGCCTGGGCACCGGAGGATGGCTGGCAGCGTTTGCTCGCCACCACCGGCGGCAACCTCGTGGTGGCGGTCGGTTTCGCGCTGATCCTCGCCGCGCTGTACAGCCTGCGCGAGCCAAACCGAGTGATGACCGGCGCACTGTGGGGGCTGGCGGGTTTTGCTGTGTTCTGCCTGGCACCCACACTGGGGTTGCCACCGGAGCTGCCAGGCACAGCCGCCGCCGACCTGGGGCAACGCCAGAGCTGGTGGATCGGCACTGCAGCCGCCACGGCCGCGGGTCTTGCGCTGGTGGTGTTTACCCACCATTGGCTGCTCAAGGTGCTGGGCGTCGCTTTGCTGGTGGTGCCACACGTGATCGGCGCACCACAACCACCGGTGCATGAAAGTCTGGCACCGCAAGCACTGGTGGCCCAATTCAAGCTCGCCTCCTGGCTGACCAACGCCGCGTTCTGGCTCGCCCTTGGCCTGCTCAGCGCTTGGCTTTATCGCCGAGCCAACCAGGCCTGATGCGCAACGCCTGGTCCGAGCCGGTATTCTATGCCGGCTTCGGCTGCCGCAAGGGCTGCCCGGTCGAAACCCTGGAGCAGTTGCTGCGCACGACCCTGGTCACACACCGCCTGTGCGCCGATCATCTGGTTGGCCTTGCCAGTATCGATCTCAAATTCGATGAACCTGGGTTGCAGGCCCTAGCCGAACGGCTGGGCATCCCCCTGGTGGTGTTCCCGGCCACCGAGCTACAGCCCTTCGAACCGCAGCTCAGCCATCGCTCACCCGTTGCCTACGCCTACAGCGGCTGCTGGGGCGTCGCTGAAAGCGCAGCCCTGGCACTGGCCGCACGATCGCTCGGCACCTCGCGCTTGCTGGTGACACGCCAGGTGCTGGGCCAGGCTACTCTTGCCCTGGCCCGTGGCTGATAATCGCGTCCACATTACTGCCTATCTGCAAGGATTTCCCATGACGGTCTATTTCATCGGTGCCGGGCCCGGCGATCCGGAGCTGATCACGGTCAAGGGGCAACGTCTGATCCGCCAATGCCCGGTCATCATCTATGCCGGCTCCCTGGTTCCGCCAGCTGTATTGGAGGGACACAGCGCCGAGACGGTGATCAACAGCGCCGAACTGAACCTGGAGCAGATCATCGAAGCCCTGCGCCGCGCCCACGAAAATGGCCAGGATGTGGCCCGTGTTCACAGCGGCGACCCCAGTCTGTATGGCGCCATCGGCGAGCAGATACGTCATCTGCGCGAACTGGGCATCGACTATCAGATCATTCCGGGTGTTACCGCCACCGCCGCCAGCGCCGCCCTGCTCGGCTGCGAGCTGACCTTGCCGGAGCTCGCCCAGACGGTGATTCTCACCCGCTATGGCGACAGCTCGCCCATGCCAGCTGGCGAACAGTTGGCCGACCTGGCCCGCCACCGCAGCACCTTGGCGATCCACCTGGGCGTGAAACACCTCGAGCGTATCGTCACCGAACTGTTGCCACACTACGGGCCGGACTGCCCGGTCGCCGTCATTCATCGCGCCACCTGGCCGGACCAGGACTGGGTACGCGGCACCCTGCAGGACATCGTCGCACTCACAGCGGCCAAGGATTTTCGGCGAACCGCGCTGATCCTGGTGGGCCATGTGCTGGGCGATGCACCTTTCGCTGAATCGGCCCTGTACCGGGCCGGGCATGCCCACCTCTATCGCCCCGCTGGTTGAGCGGGCGTTATCTGACAGGAACCCACTCCATGCTTGAATTACGCCCCAACTGCGAATGCTGCGACCGTGACCTGCCGGGCGACAGCGCGGATGCGTTGATTTGCTCGTTCGAATGCACCTTTTGTCGTGCATGCAATGAACGTCAGTTCCAGGGGCGCTGCCCGAACTGTGGCGGCCAGTTACTGCCTCGCCCGGCAAGGGTCGGGACGGCATTGAGCCGCAATCCGGCCTCGCACCTGCGCGTGCTCAAGCCGCACCCGGGCTGCTCCTGAACTATTCTGTGCGTGGCCCGTCCTTGGCGCCTGGGCGGGCTTTACCATGGAGGTTTATTTTGTAGGCCTTTTCAACAATAATCTTCGCTTTTTCAACAAACCTACGCATCCCATTACCAATCGAGAGGAATCTACGTAATCTTGCGCGCTGCCGCGCAGGCTCCCTTTCACGTATTCCTGCGGGACTTCAGGAAACGGACCAAATTCCTACAGGAGTTATCCAATGACAACCGTTTTAATGGTTGACGACCATCCAACCGTTCGACTGGCTGTGCGCATGCTGCTCGAACGTGAACGTTTTCAGGTCATCGGTGAAGCCGGTGACGGCATCGACGCCGTGCAGCAGGCTCGCCAATTACGTCCTGACGTGGTTATCCTCGACATCGGCCTACCTGGCCTCGATGGCATGGAGGTCATCAAACGTCTGCAACTGTTGGAGCCGGCACCGAAGATCATGGTGCTCACCGGTCAACCCGCCGACCTGTATGTCCGTCGTTGCCTGGATGCCGGTATCGCCGCCTTCGTCAACAAGGACGAAGACCTCGATGCCCTGGTGTTCGCCCTCAAGGCGTTGGTCAAGGGCTACTCCACCTTTCCGCAGATGTCGGTCAACAGCAGCTCGCTCGAAAGCGAGTGCAGTCGTCTCGAAAGCCTCTCCAACCGCGAAATGGAAGTGCTACGCCGGCTTACCCGCGGCGAGAACAACAAGTTCATCGGTGAATGCATGAACCTCAGTGCCAAAACCATCAGCACCTACCGTGGACGCATCATGGATAAACTCAAGACCGAGTCTCTGGTCGAAATGGTCGACCTGGCCAAACGCAACAACGTCAGTTGAACATCCCTCCGTCATGAGAGGCGCGGTGTTCACCATCCTGCTGGGCGCGCTCCTGGCCATCAGCGCTGTGGCGCATGCCGACAGCGAAGCCCGGCACCTGCTCGCCCGCTCACTGAGCGCCTCGCCCCCGTTGTCGCTCCAACAAGATGACCGGCACTGGCTCGAACGCCGCAAAGCCCTGGTGCTGGGCAGCTCGCGCCCTGACTACCCGCCGTTCGAGATCAACACCAGCCCCGCCGACTTTGAAGGTCTCAGTGCCGACTATGCGGGTCTGATCGGCGAACAGCTCGGCATCCCGGTCGAGGTTCGCCGCTTCCCCACCCGCCAGGCAGCCATCGAAGCACTGCACGCCGGCAGCATCGACTTGCTCGGCAGCTCCAACGCCTTCGAGGCCGCCGATGCGCAGTTGGTTCTCAGCCAGCCCTATGCCGACGACCTGCCGGTCGTCGTCAGCAAGCAGGATCGTATGCTCGGCCGTCATGGCAAAGCGTTGCCAGGGCTACGCCTGGCCATGGTCGATCATTACTTGCCCGAAAAGCTGGTGCGCAAGCAGTATCCCGACGTGCAAGTGACCCTGTACCGCTCGACACTGGCCGGATTGTTGGCCGTGGCGATGGGGGCGGCGGACGCTTATCTGGGTGATGCGATCAGTACCGACTACGCGATCGGCAAGAGCTTCCAAGGTTTGGTGAAAATCGATCATTTCAGCCCCTTGCCCGCCGACGTCTTCGCCTTTGCCCTGGCCCGCGATAATCCACGTTTGCAACGCCTGGTCAACGAGGCCCTGGCCAGGATCAGCGACAGCGAGCGCCTGAACATCCTGCGGCGCTGGAGCAGCGGCAATACCAGTTTGCTGATGAAAAATCCGGTCGGTGCCCTCACGCCTGAGGAGCGTGACTGGATAGCGCACAACCCAAAGGTGCGGGTGTTGGTCAATCCCTCCCTGGCGCCTCTGACCTTCAACGATGCTCAACAGCACCCGACCGGAATCACCATCGACCTGCTCAAGCGCATCCGCCTGCAGACCGGTCTGCGCTTCGAGATCGTCGAAGTCGACTCGATCCAGGACATGGTCGACCAAGTGGCCGAGGGGCAGGCGCAGATAATCGGCGCCCTGGGCTACGGCGCCGAACGTGCGACGCGCCTTCGCTTTACTCGCCCTTATGTGGTCAGCCCCCGGGTTTTGATCACCCGCAGCGAAGCCCCCTGGATCGGCACACCGATGACGCTCGATGGGCGACGTGTCGCGTTGTTGCGTGGCTCCCCTCAGCGTGAGGCGTTGCAACGGCGGTATCCTGGCGTCCGTCTGGTCGAGGTCGAAACCCACCTTGAGTTGATGGAAGCCGTCGCCAGCGGCAAGGCCGACGTGGCCTTGAGCAGCCAGATCAATGCCAGCTACTACATCAGCCATGTGTTCAACAATGGTTTGCGTATCGCCGGCCTGCAAAGCGACGATCCGGCCAGCGCCGCTTTTGCGATCGCACCGGATCTGCCGGTGCTGCAGTCGATTCTGGACAAAGCCCTGCTTAACATCCCGCCTGAGGAGCTGGACCAGTTGGTCAACCGATGGCACACCAACACGCTGGTCAGCGACAGCCCCTGGCGCAACTACCGCACCCTGGCGCTGCAAGTGCTGGTGCTGGCCGCCGTGCTGTTGGCCGGCGTGGTGTTCTGGAACACGTACCTGCGCAAGCTCATCAACCAGCGCACCGAGGCCCAACGCGCCCTGCAGGCGCAACTGGCGCTCAGCCGCGGTCTGCTGGAGCAGTTGCGTCAAGCCAAGGATGACGCTGAACAGGCCAGCCAAGCCAAAAGTACCTTCCTGGCGATCATGAGCCATGAAATCCGCACACCGATGAACGCGGTGATCGGCCTGCTGGAGCTCGCCCTGGAGGACAGCCGCCGAGGCCACAGCGACCCGCAGACTTTGCATACCGCCCATGACTCGGCCATTGGCCTGCTCGAGCTGATCGGCGACATCCTCGACATTTCCCGCATCGAATCCGGCCACATGTCCCTGCAACCGGTACCGATCGACCTGGTGGAACTGGTGCGCGCGACCCTTCGCGTGTTCGACGGCAATGCCCGCATCAAGGGCTTGTATCTGAACGGGGATCTGCCGCAGGCGCCAGTCTGGGTGCTCGCCGACCCTGTGCGCCTCAAGCAGGTCCTGTCCAACTTGATCAGCAACGCCCTCAAGTTCACCGACCAGGGTGGCGTGCAAGTGACCCTGAAACTCACCTCTCCCAGCGCCACCGGCGATATCCGGGTTTCGTTGTGCGTACAGGACAGCGGCATCGGTATCAGCCCAAGCGACCAGGCCCGACTCTTCAGCACCTTCGCCCAGGTAAACGGCCCCCAGGCCGGAAAAGGCGCCGGCCTCGGTCTGGTGATCAGCCGAACCCTGGCCGAGTTGATGGGCGGGTCGCTCGAACTGCAGAGCGTCGAGGGCATGGGCACCAAGGTGAGCGTGGACCTGACCCTGCCGGCCACCTCGGTGCCAGCACAGGACGAACAGACCGAGCCGGCTCAGGACATGAGCAGCGGCCCACTGGATATCCTGGTAGTCGATGACTACCCCGCCAACCTGCTGCTGCTGGACAAGCAACTGACCACCCTGGGACACAAGGTGACCCAGGCCGAGAATGGCGAAGCGGCGCTGGCCCTTTGGCGAGCAGGTCAGTTCAATGTGGTGATCACCGATTGCAGCATGCCGGTGATGGATGGCCACGAGCTCACTCGGCGTATCCGTGCCCTGGAGCATGAGCGCGGCCAGCCAGCCTGCCTGATACTCGGCGTTACGGCCAACGCCCAAGCCGAGGAAAAAGCGCGCTGCCTGGCCAATGGCATGGATGAATGCCTGTTCAAACCGATCGGTCTCAAAGCCCTGAAAGCCCACCTTCCCAGCGCGCCGCTGGCGGAGCAGGTGCCGGCACCCGCACCCGCACCCGCACCCGCACCCGCACCCGCACCCGCACCCGCACCGGAGCCTGCCACGACGGCCAGTGGCTTCAACCTCAGTGAGCTGCGTCACCTGACCCAGGATGACGACCAGTTGATTCGACGCCTTCTCGAACAATTGGCACACAGCGCCGGCGAAGACCTCGCAGCCCTGCGCGCCCTTGGCGAAGCGCCTGAAAGTGACGCAGTGCATGCCTTGGCACACCGCATCAAGGGAGGCGCGAAAATGCTGAAAGTCCGGGGCGTGGTGCGCGATTGCGAAGCGGTCGAACAGGCCGTCGCCCAGAAGCAGCCGACCAAGGCCTTGCTCGAACGGCTGGAAAGTAGCCTGGAGGCACTGCAACGCGAACTGCGCGAAGGCCTCGCGGCACTCAACGCCCCCAACTGAGCCCTGCCCGGCCCGAACCAGCCGGTCAGGAGCTCTCGCGCACCATCAGCTCGAATCCCAGATCCTGCTGTTCGGTGGCCACCTGCTTGCCATCGAGCAGCGCCAACAGCGCTTGGGCTGCGCCTCGGCCTACCGCGGCTCGGGGGGTACGGATCGAGGTCAACCGCGGCACCATGTGCGCCGATGCCGGCAGGTCGTTGAAACCAACCATCGCCACTTGGCGCGGCACCTCGACGCCCTGGCGCAAAGCCTGCAATACCGCACCCTGGGCCAAGTCATCGTTACAGAAGAACACGCCGTCGACATCCGGCGCCTGCGCAAGCAACTGGCTGAACAGCTCGCTGCCCAGACCGATGGATGACGGTTGTGGCGCCAGCAGTTCCAGCTCCGGCGCCTGCAAACCAGCCTCGGCGAGCGCTTGGCGGAAGCCATCGGCGCGCTGCATGACGCGAGGGTCGAGCTGCGCCGCGATGAATGCCAAGCGCCGACGACCCCGCTCGATCAAGTGCCGGGCAGCCGCGCGGCCGGCCTGTTGTTGGGAAAATCCGACCGACAGCTGCCCCGCCTCGCCTCCGAGCTCCATCATGTGCACGCACGGCACGCCGCTGGCGGTCAACATCTGCCGGGAGACTTCACTACGCTCGAACCCGGTGAGCAGGATCCCGCAGGGCTGGTAGGCCAGGTAGTTGCGGATGAGGTTTTCCTCTTCGGCCAGATCGTAGTGGTAGTTGCCGATCAGTACTTCCAACCCGCGCGGGCGCATCACTTCGTGGATGGCCTCCAGGGTGTCGATGAACAGCTGGTTGGACAACGAGGGGATCAACACCACCACCGACTCACTGCGTGCCGACGCCAATGCCCGAGCAGCCGGATTGGCGACATAGCCTAGGCTCGCCGCAGCGGCCACGACTTTTTCCACCAGTTGCGGGGCCACGGTGCTTACACCGCGCAAGGCGCGGGAAGCGGTGATGGGGGAAACCCCCGAAAGTCTGGCGACTTCTGCCAGGGTGGGGCGACCGGTCGTGCGCGAGCCTGTACGAGACATGGGTGTTGTAATTTTACTACTTGCCAGAAATGGGAACGGCCACTAAGGTAGCGCTGTCTCAGGATACAGGCAATGTATCTTTGGTAGCGGCTATGCGCCTAGCGTCCATACTGCGTAAAGACAAGACCAATAACACCCGGGAGGGTGGCGCTCGCATCCGTTTTCAGCGGCACCGAGACAGCGCTATCTCACCCCGCAGGAGGTACTGATGAACTCTCCCCTGACCGCAATCGTGGTGATGGGCGTGGCAGGCTGCGGCAAGAGCTGCGTGGGCGCTGCCATTGCCAGCACGAGCGGTGGTCGCCTGATCGAAGGCGATGCTTTCCACCCTGCCGAAAACATCCGCAAGATGAGCGCTGGCGTTCCGTTGAACGATGACGACCGCGCCGGTTGGCTGGTCCGTCTTGGCCAGGAACTGCAGGCCGTGCTCCAGGCCGGCGAACGCCCCATTCTCACCTGTTCCGCGCTTAAGCGCCGTTATCGCGAGACCCTGCGCGAGGCCGTGCCGGGCCTTGGCTTCGTGTTTCTCGAACTGAGCCCAGCCGAAGCGGAAAAACGCGTACTCGCCCGCCCCGGTCATTTCATGCCAGCCAGCCTCATCGACAGCCAGTTCGCCGCGCTGGAACCGCCCCACGGCGAGCCTCTGACCCTGGCGCTGGACGCCACGCAGCCTATCGAAGCGCTGGCCGTGGCGGTAGACACCTGGCTAAAGCCCCAAGGTGACCGCAGCCTGGCGCGTACCGCCTGAACCGTCAGCCTTCCCGGCTCACCAAAGACAGCGCTATCTCGGCATCCAAAGATGCCGATCGTTTCGCCAAAACAATGATAAGACAGAGGCACATGAACCATGTTCGGACTGGCTACTGATACCTACCTGCTGCTCGACGCTCTGGTCACCATCGTCGGACTTATCCTGCTGATCACTCATTTCAAGGTCCACCCCTTCGTCGCCCTGACCCTGGCAGCCGGCTTCCTTGGCCTGACCTCCGGCATGCCGGTCGCCAAGGTCATGAAGTCCTTCCAGGACGGCTTTGGCGGTGTGCTCGGCTTCGTCGGCATCGTCCTGGCCTTGGGGACCATGTTGGGCAAACTGATGGCCGACTCCGGCGGCGCCGACCAGATCGCGCAAACGCTGATTCGTGCCTTTGGCAAACAGAAGGTGCACTGGGCCATGATGTTCGCCGCCTTCTTGGTGGGCATCCCATTGTTCTTCGAAATCGGCTTCGTGCTGTTGATCCCCCTGGTGTTCATCGTCGCGCGTCGCTCAGGGGTTTCGCTGATCAAGATCGGCATTCCGCTGCTGGCCGGCCTTTCCGTAGTCCATGGACTTGTGCCGCCGCATCCAGGCCCGCTGCTGGCGATCGGCATCTTCCACGCGGATATCGGCAAGACCATCTTCTATGGCCTGCTGGTGGCCCTGCCCACCGCGGTCATCGCAGGTCCGCTGTTCGGTAATTTCATCGCCCGCTACATTCCGGGCAACCCGTCCCAGGAACTGATGGACCAGATCGCCCGGGAAACCAATCAGAACAACCTGCCAAGCTTTGGCGTCACCCTGCTCACCGTGCTGCTGCCGGTCGTGCTGATGCTGCTCAAGACCTTCGCCGATGTGGTGTTACCCGCCGAGCACATCGTGCGCCAGTGGATGGACCTGATCGGTCACCCCATCACCGCCCTGCTCGCGGCATTGCTGCTGGCGTTCTACACCTTCGGTTCGGCCCGGGGCTTCTCACGTCAGCAAATCATGAAGATGCTCGACCAGAGCCTGGCTCCGACCGCCGCCATCGTGCTGATCGTGGGTGCCGGCGGCGGCTTCAAGCAGATGCTGGTGGACACTGGTGTGGGTAACGTGATTGGCCAGATGGCGGTGCAAGCCGAGATTTCGCCGATTCTGCTGGCCTGGCTGGTCGCTGCTGTGATCCGCATCGCGACTGGTTCGGCGACCGTGGCGACCATCACCGGTGCCGGCATCGTCGCGCCGGTGATCGATCTGGTCCCAGGCGTGAACCGCGAACTGTTGGTGCTGGCCACCGGCGCAGGTTCGTTGATTCTGTCCCACGTCAACGACGCCGGTTTCTGGCTGGTCAAACAGTACTTCAACATGACCGTGGCAGAGACGTTCAAGACCTGGAGCATGATGGAGACCATCCTGTCGGTGGTGGGCATCATCTTCATCATGCTGTTGTCGCTGGTGGTCTGACCGTTCGTCGCCGTGGTGGCACCTTGCGTTGAGGGTTGCGGCCCAACCCAGGTACAGGCAACACGCCTTTGCCCGCAAGGAGCCACCCATGAAACGATCGCGAACTTGGCTGCTCGCCGCCCTGCTGACCTCTCCCCTGGCCCTGGCGGTGGGCACCGGTCCGACCCACCCGGACGATCCGCACAACACCGCGCCCAAGCCGGGCGCCGACAGCACCCTCAATCCAATCGAGAAGCCTGTGCCCCGCGATACCGACCCGCGTATCCAGGGCAACGATCCGGACAGCCCGCCCGCCGACCAGAACGATGATCGAAACCTCCCGGGAATGGACGGCGGAGGTTCTGAAGGGATGCGCGGGCATGGCGACGGAGGCACTCGCGGCCAGGGACAGCCCTGAAGAGCCTGGGACTGCCGTGCAGCCCCAGGCTCACCACTGTCGCTTGTCAGGCCGGGTCAGCCCCAGTTTCTCGATGCGGTAGCGCAACATATCCCGCGATAGCCCCAGCAGACGTGCCGACTTGGTGACGTTCCAATCCGTGCGGTCGAGGGTCCGGCACACCAGGTCGCGTTCCATGTCCGGCAGGCTGGTCCCAGGCTCCGGCTCATGCCGTGGGGGCTCGAAAGCCACCGACTTGGGTAAGCTCATGGGTTCGTCCACCAGGGTCATGCACAGGTTCAGCTGGTGCGCGGCCACGACATCATTGGGCGCCAGCAGGACCGTCTGCTCGAGCATGTTACGCAGTTCTCGTACATTGCCTGGCCAGCTGTAACCCAGCATCAGCGCCTCGGCTTCAGCAGAAAAGCGCAGATGGGGTTTGCCATATCGGCGCCCATGGTGAGCCAGGAAGTGCCTGGCCAGCAGCAGAATGTCCTGACCGCGTGCGTATAGCCGCGGCACCTTCAGCGCGATGATGCGCAGGCGGAAGAACAGGTCGCGTCGAAACTTGCCCTGCTGCACCATCTGTTCCAGGTTGCAGTTGGTGGCGCTGATGACCCGCAGGTCCACCTTGCGCTCCTTGACCGCCCCGATCCGGCGGATGCTGCGATCCTCCAGCAGCTTGAGCAGCTTGGCCTGCAGCACCAGGTCCATCTCGCCGATCTCATCGAGGAAGAGCGTCCCGCCATCGGCGGCCTCGACCAGGCCCACACGACGCTCCTTGGCATCGGTGAACGCGCCCTTCTCGTGACCGAACAGTTCGGCCTCCAGCAAATTGGCCGGGATCGAGGCGCAGTTGAATTCAATGAAAGGCCCCTTGCTGCGCGAGCCGTCAAAATGCAGGGCGCGCGCCACCAGCTCCTTGCCGGTGCCTGTTTCCCCTTCGATCAGCACCGGCGGCAGGTCGTCGCTGGCCATGCGCTGCTCTGCATCGAGCAACTGGCGCAGGGTGTGCTTGAGGTTCAGCATCGCCGAGGATTCGCCGATCAACGCCTGCAACCCAGACTTCTGCGCCTCACGCTCTTGGTAGAACGACAAGGTGCGTTCCATGCGCTCGGCCGCCAGGGCTTTATCGAGCATCAGCTTGAGTTCGGCCAGCACCACCGGCTTGGTCAGGTAATGGAACGCGCCTTCTTTCATGGCCAGCACGGCGTCTTCGACATTGCCGTATCCGGTCATCATGATCACCTTGAGCTCCGGCGCCTGGGTGATCAGTGCGCGCAACAGCTCGTGGCCGTTCATGCCCGGCAGGGAGTTGTCAGTCAGTACGGCATCGGGCAAGCCTTGCTTGACCTGCTCCAGAGCCAGCTCCGCGCTATGGCAGACCGTGACTTCGAACCCCTTCAAACCGAGGTAGGTACGTATGTTGTCCGCGAGGATCTCGTCATCCTCGACCACCAGAATGCTGGGCCCCATGGTCCCCTCCCGCTGCAATATTGAATACAAGACTCACGCGGGTTCCTTCCTCTTCGCGGCTGGTCAGGCTGACCGAGCCACCAAAGCGTTCCATGATGCGCTTGACCAGGGCCAGGCCCACGCCGAGGCCGCCCTGCTTGGTGGTGAAGAACGGCTTGAACACCATCCGTTCCTGTTGCTGACTCATGCCTTTGCCGGTATCGCTGAGCACCAGGCGCACCTGCTGCCCTTCCAGGCAACTGACTTCGGCGCACAACAGGCCGCCCTTGGGCATGGCTTCCAAAGCATTGGCGAACAGGCTGTTGAGGATTTGGGTCAGTTGCAGCGGTTGGCTGGCTACCCACTGTTGGGCCGGCCCCTCGAAGCTGAACTGCACGCCGTTGCGCTCGATCTGCTGCAAGAATGCCAGCCGGGTATCCTCGATAGCCGCCACCAGATCCACCGCTTCGGCCTCGTCACTGGTCGGTCGCAGCGACACCAGCAAATCACGCACCCAGCGTGACATCCGGTCAACCTGGCTGATGATGTCGGCAATGTTCTTGCGCGCCGGATCGCTTGCGATTTCCTGGGCTAACTCTGCGCTGGAACGAATGTTGGCCAATGGGTTGCGCAGGCTATGGGCCACGGCCGAAGACATCTCGCCCAAGGCCACGTAGGTCTCGCTGGCCACCAGGCGATCTTGCTGATGATGCAGCATCCCCGCAGCCCGGCGCACGATCCAGAACAAGCCGAAATAAATCAGCGCTCCGCCCACCAGAGTCGAGCACCAGATCAGCACATAGCCGCGCTGAATGCGTCGCACCAGATCTTGGGGCTCCTTGTAGATTTCGACCATCGACAGCACTTGCTCGCCTTGGCTGTCGAACAGCGGAATGTAGTTCTCGATGAACAAATAGCGTGGTTCGCGCTGGAATTTCTGCTCTTCCCGGTCATCTTCCGCCTTGTGATAGCTCGCTGAGACCGGCTTGCGCGAGTGGAAGGCCTCGTCCAAGTCGTCGTCTTCGGCAATGCGCTTGCCCAGCAATTGCGGGTTGGTCGACCAGACAATCGTGCGGTCATGGGCGTAAACATTGGCCAGCAAGATGTCCGGAAGGTGCGCCACGTGATCGAGGAATTCGCCGCGGGTCGATTGCACCAGAGCCGGGGGGATCTGCAAATGCTGATTGTCCAGGCGCGGGTCGAGCAACTCGCCCATGGTGGTGCCCGGGGGCAGTTGCGAATGGCGAACCTCGGCCTGAGCCATGGCCTGGATGAACTGGGCGGTGAGCATGGCATCGCGTTCGACGCTGTCGCGCACCACGAAGCGAGTCGAGAAGTAACCCAAGGCGCCGGCCACCGTTGCGATGATCAGCAAGCTGATGACCGAGAACCAGCGCAGCAGGTTGAACTCGCGCAAGGGCGCAGCGAGCCCAGTGGAGGGGCTGGCAGTCTTGTCCGGAAGATCGTGTTCCAGCATCTGCATCGCATCGTTCCCGTTCGAAGGCTTCGGGGGATGGAGTATCAGGACAGTGCTACTGCCTGTAGCAACGTGATAGCACTTTGCCTGAACTCTTGCCGCTGCCATTGGTCGCTATCATCTTGCTGCAAGTTCTCAGCCACCTACGCACCAATAGAAAATAACCATTATTATCAGGTAGTTACGACGCAAATTAGAGATCGATTCGAGATGAATCCCCCACTATTGGGTAACATCACCCAACTAAGTCAATTTTCTTATTAAATCAGGTAGATACGAGGCAATTGCAACGTAGAACATCATGATTTGACCAAGCGAAAATTCAGCGAAACGCTGGTACCTTGCCCTTCGCGGCTGCTCAACCGAACCGAGCCTGCGAAGCGTTCCATGATCCGCTTGACCAGCACCAGGCCAACCCCCAAACCGCCCTGTTTGGTGGTGAAGAACGGCCGAAAAGCCATGCGTTGCTGCTGGTCGCTCATACCCCGCCCGGTGTCCGACAGGCGCAAGGTCAGGCTGCGTCGATCCCGGCGCACCACTTCCACCCGCAACTGGCCACCCTTCTCCATGGATTCCAGCGCATTGGCGATCAAGCTGTTGAAGATCTGCCCCAGCAACACCGGATGGCCCACCACCTGCACTGAGGGCAGCGGCTTTACGTCCAGGTTCACGCCGCTGCGCGCCAGCGGCACGGCAAACGCCTGCAGGCTCTCTTGCAGCACTTGGGAGAGGTCAACCGGCACCGCGTCGTCATTGAGCGGGCGCAGCGACTGCAAGAGCTGGCGTACCCATTGAGACATGCGGTCCACCTGGCTGATGATGTCGCTGATGTTTTTCTGCGCCGGCCCTTCGTCGAATGCCTGAGCCAGCTCGGCACTGGAACGGATGCTAGCCAATGGGTTGCGCAAGCTGTGGGCGACCGCCGAAGACATCTCGCCCAGCGCCACGTAGGTCTCGTTGCTGATCAGCCGCTTCTGTTGCACTGCCATCACCCGTGCCGCGCGGCGCATGATGCCGTAAAGGCCGAAATACACCAGGCTCGCGCCGATCGCGATGGCCAGCCAGATCAACAACAGGCCATGCTCGATGCGTACGATCAGGTGATGGGGCTCCTTGTAGATCTCCACCATGGCGGTGACCCGTTCGCCATCGGCGTCGAACAGAGGAATGTAATTCTCGATGAACAATTGCTGGGGCGGGGTCACGAACTTCTGTTCGCTGCGCGCGTCCTCGAAGTCGTGATAACTGGCCGACACCTGCATCTTGTATTCGAAGGCCTGCTCCAGATCCTCGTCGGACTCGATCGACTTCCCGGTCAGTGCCGGGTTGCTTGACCAGATCACCGTCCGGTCCGGCGCATAGATATTGGCCAGCAGCATGTCGGGCAGGTGGGCGATATGGTCGAGGAACTCGCCCCGAGCCCGGCGCCGGGCGTCGGGGTCGACGTCGGGCATGGCCTGGTCGGTGCGCGGATCGAGCAACTCGCCCATGGTGCGCACATTGGGGATCGACACATGACGCACTTCGGCGTCGGCAATGGCCTGGATGAACTGCGCCGAGAGCAAGGCGTCTCGCTCGACACTCTCGTTGATGATGAAGCGGCTGGAGATCAGCCCCAGCCCGACGGCAATCGAGACGATGATCGCCAGGCTCACCCAGGCGTACCAACGCAGCAGGTCGAATGGCTTGCGGGCCACGTTGCTGTCGCCGCCAACGGGCACATCGAGTCTGGCGGAACGCGGGGCGAGGTCCATGGTCGACTCCAACGGCTGGGCACCTTCAAAAGGTTATAGCCCAGAGTTGGGGAAGTAGGCACACCCTGCGCGACATTGACCTGCGACACTTTGGCGGCGACTACAACGGCGCATCTTCGGCCAGCCCCTGCAACTTGCGGTAATCACGCAGCACATTGGGTACGTAGCGGCGCGTCTCGGCGAAGGGCGGGACCACACCTCCGCGACTGATCACCGCATCGGGCCCGGCGTTGTAGGCCGCCACCGCCAAGGTGATGTCGTTGTCGAACAGCGTCAGCATGCGCTTGAGATAGCGCGCCCCGCCTTGCAGGTTGGATGCAGGGTCCAGCACGTCCTTGACCCCCATCTCCTTCGCCGTGTCAGGCATCAGTTGCATCAGTCCGGCTGCCCCCCGGGGCGAGCGCGCCTTGGGGTTGTAACCGGACTCGGCCTTGATCAGCGCGTGCAGCAGCGCCTGGGGAACGCCGTGGGCTTGGGCGGCCTTGGCCACTAGCTCGGCGTAGGGCCGGCCGGTGATCAATTGAGCATCGGCCGGCCCGGCATGGGCCACCGGCTCACGGATGACCCGTTCGTAATGCCGGCCGGGCCGGTGCACGTTGGACAGCACATAGCCGCCCTTGGCATCGATGGAGATGTACATGTCGGCCTCTGCGGCGCCCGCCGCGAGCCAGATCAATCCCAGGATGATTCCACGCATGTCGGCTGCCTCCCCGTCGTGGCCCCCGATGTGGGGGAAATGCCCCGGAAAACCCGAGGTTTTCAGCTACGACGCAAGCACTGTGCCGCTTGCTGCGCCCCATGGCGCAAGGCCCCGAGCCAGACGTGCACGGCTGTTGCATGGCAAGGCAAACCTGCCCGAACGCACTGGAGGATTTCACCATGCAACGTAGATCCATCACCCAGCGTGGCTTCACCCTGCTCGAACTTTTGGTGGTCCTGGTGGTGCTTGGCCTGTTGGCCGGCATCGTCGCGCCCAAGTACTTCAGCCAGCTCGGCCGTTCGGAAGCAAAAGTGGCGCGAGCGCAGATAGAGGGCCTGGGCAAGGCCCTTGACCTGTATCGCCTGGAGGTCGGGCATTACCCCAGCAGCGAGCAGGGCCTTCAGGCGTTGGTGGCGGCCCCCAGCGGTGAGCAGCGATGGTCCGGCCCTTATTTGCAAAAGGCCGTTCCGCAGGACCCTTGGGGCCGCGCCTATATCTACCGCCAACCCGGTGAGAATGGTGGCGAGTACGACCTGCTCTCGATGGGCAAGGACGGCCAGCCCGGCGGAGACGGGGAAAATGCCGAAATCACCAGCTGGCAATGAGGAGAACGGCCATGCGTTACAGCCTCAAGGCCCTGGGTCGCCAAGGCATCGTCCAGTTGCAGGTCGAGGCCGAGGATACCGAGCACGCGCGACGACAGGCCGAGAACCAGGGGTTACGGGTCGTGAGCATTCGCAGCCAGGGCGTCGCCCTGCGCGTCCTGGCTTTGCGCCGCGCGCCAGTGTTCGACCTGGTGTTGTTCAGTCAGGAATTGGGCACGTTGCTCAGTGCGGGCCTACCCCTGATCGATGCTCTCGAGAGCCTGGCCGAAAAAGCGCCCAACGCCTCCTCACGCAAGGTGCTGGAGGCGCTAGTACGCCAACTCTACGAGGGCCGCTCGCTGTCCCAGGCCTTGGGCGAACAGCCACGGGTGTTCCCGGCGCTGTATGTGGCCTTGGTGCAATCGAGCGAACGCACCGGTGCCTTGGGAGATGCCTTGGGCCGCTATATCAGCTACCGACAACGCCTGGACGTGGTCCGGCAGAAACTGGTCGGTGCCTCGGTCTACCCTCTGCTGCTGTTGCTGGTGGGGGGTGGCGTGGTGCTGTTCTTGTTGGGCTACGTTGTGCCGCGCTTCAGCCTGGTGTTCGAAGGCATGGGCAACGAGCTGCCGTGGCTTTCGCAGGTTCTGATGAAGATTGGCCTGTTCCTCCACGCGCAGCAGCTACCCCTGGCATTGGCGGCACTGGGGGGCCTTTGCCTCTTGGCCTTGATGCGCCGCAACCCCGCCCTGCGCCGCTGGGCCAGTCGCCAGCTACGCCGTTGGCCCGCGCTGCATCAACGTCTGGTGATGTATGAGTTGGCGCGCTTTTACCGCTCGCTTGGCATCCTCTTGCAAGGCGGTATCCCCATCCTCACCGCGATGTGCATGGCCCGCGGCCTGCTGGGCAGCACCTCGGCGCAAGGGCTTGAACAGGCCAGCCGACGAGTGGGGGAAGGTTTGCCGCTGTCCGATGCGCTGGAGTTGGGCCAGCTGGTCACACCGGTGTCTCTGCGCTTGTTGCGGGCCGGTGAGCAGTCGGGAAACCTGGGGGAAATGCTCGAGCGCTGCGCTGACTTTCACGATCAGGAGATCGGCCGTTGGGTGGAATGGTTCGTACGCTTGTTCGAGCCGCTGCTGATGACCTTCATCGGCCTGCTGATTGGACTGATCGTGATCCTCATGTACATGCCGATCTTCGAGCTGGCCTCGAGTATTCACTAGCATTGGGATGGGTGCGCTGCACGCACCTGATCAGTAGTCGAACCGATCCACCGCCCGTCGCCGCTCGTTGTCGTCGCGCCGGTCGTAGTTGGCGGTGGTCTGGATGTTGGCATGGTGCGCGAGCTTCTGGGCGATGGACAGGTCATGCTCTTCGATCACCCGGGTGATGAATGCCCGGCGAAAATCATGGGGCATGATCTTGACCCCCACCTGAGCCCCACGCTGGCGGGCGATGTAGTAGATGGCGTGCTTGGTGATGCGCGCCCGTGTGATGTGGTTGCCACGGCGGATGCGGTTGAACAGGAATTCATCATCGGCCTCTCCTTCCGGCAAATGCTGGCGTCGAAGATCCAGCCAGGCCTGCAGTTTCTCGAACGCCCAGACGGGGGCGTACTTGATCAACTGGCGATTGCCCTTGCCCATGACCCGCAAGCTACGGGCCTCGAAGTCCACTTGGTCCAGATCGATGTCTACCGACTCGGATTTGCGCATGCCGGTGCCATACAGCAGCGCGATGATCGCCGCATCGCGTACGCCCTGAGGGCGCGGATCGGCGGCGCAGACGTCCATCAACTCGCGAATCAGACTGCGCCTTAAATTGCGCCCCGCCGGCAGCCTGCTGCCGCCTGCCGGCTTGACCTCGCGAATGTGCAACAGCTTTTCATGGTCGATCAGACCCTGGCGCCACGCTTCGTTCATCACCCCGCGTACCGCATTGACATACAGCGACGATGTGTTCGGGGCATAGCCGTCGGTACGCAGCGCTGCCACCAGGGCAACCACATGGCCTGGCTCGAGCTCGTGCCAGGGCACGTCGACGATATCGCAGTCGACAAACCCCAGGCGGTCGGCGGCGTCCTGGAGGATGTAACGCATGGTCAGCTGGCTGGAAGGCGCCAGACGAGCCAGGTACTGCAACAGTGGGTTATGCAAGAAATCGGACAAAACATGGATCCTGAAGCGGGTCTTTCAGATTGGGTGGCAAGCCATATCGACTACAAAACACGGCGGCCATTACGCCTCCGGGTAGTGCCATCATCCTGATATACAAGGCATTTGCCGCTGGCACGGCGGGTGATAGTACCCCATTACCCTCCCTGTTCGAACCCAGGGCGGCGCGCGGTGTCGGAGTCTGGGCTGGATGGCGGGCCAGGCTGAACTAGAGTGTTAGCCATGCTCCTGTCACTGACGAGACCGCATGGCTTTCCACCGCCTCACCCGCACCCACCCTCGCCTGAGCATCGCCATCCTGGCGGGCCTGGTCGGCGCCTGGCTGATTCCTACCGACGATACCGTGCAGCGCATCCTCGCCGGATGGAACCTGGGCGTCTGGCTGTATCTGGTGCTGGTGTTCTGGCTGACCTGGCGCGCCAATGCCGACACCGTGCGCAAGGTTGCCTGCGTGGAAGATGAGAACGCAGGCCTGGTGCTGTTCACCGTCTGCTTCGCGGCCATCGCCAGCCTCGCGGCAGTTACGTTGCAACTGGCCGCCAGCCGTGGCCTGCAGGGGAACGACCAGGCCCTTCATTATTTGTACACGGGTCTGACGGTGGCCGGCTCCTGGCTGCTGATCGGTTGCATCTTCAGCCTGCATTACGCCCGCCTGTTCTATACCAGTGATCCCCACGCGCTGCCGCTGCGCTTTCCCGACGGTGAACGAGCACCGGACTACTGGGACTTTCTCTATTTCTCTTTCACCCTGAGCGTGGCCGTGCAGACCTCCGACATCGGTGTGGCCGGACGCGGCATGCGTCGAGTGGTGCTGGCCCATTCGCTGGTGTGCTTCGTCTACAACACGGCAATCCTAGGCTTCACCATCAACATTGCCGCCGGCCTGTTGGGTTGATGCACCGCACCACTGGTCAGAAAAGCACCATGCTCCGACAGCCGCGCGGAACCATCCTGACCAGCCGCTTTTGTCCCGGAAAAACGTTTGCCCTGGCCTTTTGCCGTGATTTGCTGCCCGGACCGTGGCACTGATTCAAATCAAGCAACCGCATATTTGTCATGCTAGGCGCGAGACACTGTCGTCACAGGTGCTATGGTTAGGTTCCTACCGGCCGAATGAGCGGCCGATCACCGCGTCAAGGATCAGGACAAGGAGGCTGGCATGAACAAGATGACGTTCCCCAACGCCTGCCAGGTGATGCGCTGGCATTTCCATCCATTGGGCTTCGAAGCCAGCATGGATGCACCGCGCAGCATGGTCGCCCGGCTGTTCGACCGCGCCACCGGCGAAACATTGCTGGCTATTGCCGGCATCCCCTGCGCGGCCATCATGGCGGCCGCGGATGTAGAGCGGATCATCGAGGCGGTGGAGGCCGAGATGGACGCATTCGAACCCTCATGCGCTCTGCGCGACGCGGTGTAGTCAGAGCGTCTCGGTCTGCCTCACCGTTTTGAGAGCCTTCATGAACTGCTCGGCGGGCATGGGCTGGCCGAGCAGGTAGCCTTGCAGCGAATCACACCCCAGGCGGGTCAAAAACTCCTGCTGGCGGCTGGTCTCCACCCCTTCTGCCACGATGCGCAGCCCAAGGGCCTGGCCCAGGGCGACGATGGCCGAGACGATTGCCGCATCGTCGCTGTCCTGCTCCAGATCGCGAACAAAACCTCGGTCGATCTTCAGCTCATTGGCCGGCAGCCGCTTCAAGTACATCAGGCTTGAATAGCCGGTGCCGAAATCATCGATGGACAGGTCCACCCCCATATCGGAAAGCTTCTGCAGCACGGTCAAGCTCGCGTCGGCGTCGCGCATGGCCGTGGTCTCGGTGATCTCGAGCGTCAGGCGGTTGGCCGGCAGCCGGTTGCTCGCCAAGGCCCGGGCCACGCTATCCACCAGACCGGCATGACAGAACTGGATGGCCGACAGATTCACCGCGATACGCCAGTCGTCATGCCCCTGCTCGAGCCACTCGCGCATCTGCCGGCAGGCTTCGCCGAGCACCCATTCACCGATTGGAATGATCAGGCCGGTCTTCTCGGCAAGGCCGATGAACCGGTCCGGCAACAGCAGCCCGTGCTGCGGATGCTCCCAGCGCAGCAATGCCTCGGCACCGATCGGCTGACGGGCGAGCGCATCGAACTTTGGCTGGTAATGCAGGCGGAATTGGCCATGCTCAAGCGCCGCACGCAGGTCCTGGAGCAGTTGCAGTTGCTGGCGCGCGTTGCTGTTCATCGACACGTCGAAGAAGCTGTAGCCGTTTTTGCCGGCACTTTTCGCGTGATACATGGCTGCATCGGCGTTACGCAGCAGTTCGTGCTGATCCAGCCCATTGCCCGGATAAAGCACGATCCCCACGCTCGCCGAGAGCTGCAGGTCGTGATCGGCCACCCGGTAGGGCCGGGCCACCAGGTTGACCTGCTTCACAGCTACTTCCATGGCATCGGCTGGCTCCTGCAACTCCACCAGCAGCACGAACTCGTCACCACCGATGCGTGCCAGGGTGTCCTGGCTGTGCAGGTGCCCGCGCAAACGGGCCGCCACCGCTTTGAGCAGCAGGTCGCCCACATGATGACCGAAGGCATCGTTGACCGGCTTGAAACCATCCAGGTCAATGAACATCAGGGCAAAGCAGCCGCCCTGCTCTGCCACCTTGCTGATGGCCTGGTCGATGCGCTCGGCCAATAGGGTGCGATTGGGCAGGCCTGTAAGGGTGTCATGCAGGGCCAACTGGGTCAGTTCCTGGTTGGCCAGGGTCAGGGAGCGTGCGAGGTCCGAGGTGCGCGCCTCCAGGCGCGCATCGAGCACCGACGTGACCAACGCCACGGCGAGCACCGCCAAGGTGGTGATCAACACGACCGAATCCAGGCCGTCGCCACGCAGGCCGTTGGCCAGGGCACCGCAGAAGCTACCTTCTGGGAAATTGGCCGCCGCCATGCCGGTGTAGTGCATGCCGACGATGGCCATCCCCATCACCACCGCCGCCGCCCCGCGGATGTGCCGCACATAGGGGGTATGACGACGCAGACGGAACGCGATCCACAGGGCCGCCGCCGATGCCCCTACGGCGATGGCCAACGAGGCGCCGAAGAGGGTCGGGTCATAATCGATGCCCGGCACCATCTGCAGTGCAGCCATGCCGGTGTAATGCATACTGGCGATGCCACCGCCCATGATCAGTGCCCCCAGCCCCAACTGCAGCATCGGCAGGCTCGGCTGGCTGACCAGCCACAGGGCGAAGCCCGACGACAGGACCGCGATCAGCAGCGATAGCCCGGTGAGCGTCCAGTCATACCCCAGCTCGATCGGCAGG
Organism: Pseudomonas guariconensis; assembly: GCF_040822035.1. Taxonomy (NCBI): domain Bacteria; kingdom Pseudomonadati; phylum Pseudomonadota; class Gammaproteobacteria; order Pseudomonadales; family Pseudomonadaceae; genus Pseudomonas; species Pseudomonas guariconensis. The sequence continues at coordinate 2,809,446 of NZ_CP162012.1, forward strand.
CTGAAGGCAAGCATGCCGATGAAATGCATCGACCAGATACCGATACCCAGGGCAAAGGCCCCGCCCCCCATCCACAGGTGAGCCGCACGTCCCTGCGCCGTGGCGATCCGGCCAGTGAGGTCCAGGGCGGTATAGGAGGCAAGGATGGCAACGCACAGCGAGATCAACACCAGCGCGGAGGAGTAGCTACCGATCAGCATTTAGATTCCAGCAAAGGGGCTGAGCAAGGGGCCCGAAAAGTTGATTATTGTACTCAAGCGTTAGGGAAACGCACGGGCTTTTTAGGGGTGACAACGGGCCTGCCAAGCCACCGCGCAGACCCCGCCCGGGGCCTGCGCGGCGGGTTCGGTCATGCCGTATCGTTTTCGTCCTCCGAGACCGTGAACCAGGGGTAGTACTGCGTGCGTCGCTCGTAGCCCGCGGCAGTGATCACGCGGCACACACGCCCAGTGGCATCGTACAGATGAGTATCGGCATAGAGTCCCTCGCCCGTGCGCTGATCGCTCACCGGGCGCCAATCGTTCAGGTAGAACGGCAGCCAGGTTCGCACCGGTTGTCCCTTGTTGTCGTACTCAGTCTTTCCGCTCACGGCCCAACGTATGGCGGCATGGGCCGTGACAGCCTTGCCATGCTCATCCATCTCCAGCTCGCCCTTGGAGGTGCGGACCAGTGCCTCTCCCGGCTCATGCAAGACCGAGGTCTGCAATGCACGCCCGCCCCCGTCGCTGTAGGTCACGTTCAAGCGCACCTGCTGCTGCGGGTCACCGTCGTAGCGATCGGTCAACAGGCTGATGATGTGCGGCGGCTCGCGCCCTTGGTCCAGGTCAATCTCGAGCCCATGCGTCTGGGCAAAACGCCTGAGCGCAAGTTCGCCGACGCGCCCAGGTTGAAACCTGCCTTGCTCGTCACGGGCCGGGAGCATCCAGCTGTCGGTCACCAGCAGGTGCGCCGTGTGGACCGGCACGTCGCCGCCTTCGAGCGACAGCATGGCCTCCATCGATGTCGGCACTTCGAATGCCCGCGTGGGGTGGTAACCCGCCTTTTCGCCATTTTCCGTGCCGTGGAATCGGCTCTGGACCACCCGTCCCAGTGCATCGAACATCACCGACCGCACATTGTCGTTCGGATCGATGAACGACATTACCGTCATGAAACGCCAGTCATGGCTAAAGCGCGTGCACAAACCTGCTGCGTCGGTCACCTGCTGCACGGCCAGTCCATGAGCCGTCCATTGCACAACCACCTCTCCCGTCAGTTCGCTGTCCCGCGCACCGACCAGCCGGTAGAAACCTTCGGCGCCGCAGTAGCGCGCCAGGCCATGGCGTCCCAGATAGACGCACTTGCCGTCCTCCGGTAGCTCACCGATACGGTAGCCGCCCTGATTCAACAGACGCTCCAGCTCCGCTTGGGGGATGTGGTCTTCGAAAGCGACCAGTGACGCCTGCTCCAGCATGGCCGTCTCGGTGTGAGCCACCAGCGCCTGACGCACCGGCACTTCAGTCAGTTCGCCCGAGGTGTCGCACCACTGCACACGCCTGTATTGACTCAACGCGGCATCGTCCAGTCGCGCAAGAGGCCCCTGCTCTGCCTGCAGGCTTTCCACGGTGAAGCCCCCCTCGGGTACCTGTGCCGACTCCAGTTGCAGCACGTCAGTACGCTCCCCTTCGCTCAGACCGGTCAGATGAACATGCCCGTCATGCAGGTTGCGCACTCGCTGACGCGATAACGTCAGCCACACCACGTTCTGTTGCGCGTCGCGAGAAGCGGCCTCAAGCCCTTCAGGCAACGTGTCCGGGTAAGGCGATGGCGTGACGGCATCCCTGCGCGGATAGCGGATGTCCACGCTTTGCAGGACGCTGCCATAAAGGTCTTGCTCCAGGATGACCACCTGCGAAACCACCGGGTCCTCAGCGATACGCTCCGTAGCCAACGTCAAATGCTCCACCGCGGTTACCAGCGCCGCAGGCTTCGTCGGAATGCCGGTCTCATAGGCCCGTATCTGAAAACGCTGGCGGGTGATGCTGTAGGGCACGCCCGCCCGATCGCTGCCGTCCAGACCGTAGGTTTCCGTACGCACCGGCATTCCCTTCAGCGCGCGCAACAGCCAACGCCGTGTCTCGCCCTCCGGCGCGTAGGGCACCTCCTGCTGGTCGGTTTCCAGCCGGGTGATGCGCAGCGGGCTGACGGCAAAGTCAGACTCCGCCGAGCCCGGCGCCGCAAATATGCCCTCCAAGGTCGTGTCATAAGCTTCGATTCCACTGAGGAACCAGGTGCGGATCTGTGCAGGTGGCGAACGCTCTGGCGCAGTGCCCTGGGCCTCGACCAGCGTGTCGGTCTGGATCAGGCGGGTAAACCCGCGAAACTCTCGTTCGATACCGTCCCAGATGCCGCGCAGGTATGTCATGCCGCTGACGGTACGCAGCCCGCTGATGTCATCGACCGTGGTCACTCGGCTGAGCATGTGTACCGGAAACGGCAGCAGGCTCACCGCCGCCTTGCCTTGTGCGGTCAAGGCGGCTTTTTCATCCAGCCAGCCCTGGGCTGAGCTGCGGTAGTCGAACTGGGTACGGCTTCCGGTGTTGGTGCAGACCTGGGCCAGCAACCACGGCCGCCGGTCGTTGAAACGGTATGCCCAGGTCCGTGGCGCCATGTGCGGCACGGTCAGCACCAGCTCTGCCGTGCCCTGTCCGCGCAGGTCCGTCACCTGCAGCAGGCAGGTGTCATCCAGCACCACTCCCTTCGGCGCCGGCACTGGCGCAGCCTCCACGAAGCAGTTGCCGGCCTGGCTGATGAACACCCTTACACGGTCGGCCTCGCGGTACAGGATGTCGGTGGTGCCGCTGCCATCCGTATCCCCGAGAAACACCCGCGAGGCGCTGAAGTTCTCCACGGCGAAGCCGCCGATGTCGATTGGCTCACCGAAGCGGCCATGGCCGAGCGACGGCCAATAGGTGACGCCCTGCCCAGTAATTTCCATCAGATGCTGCTGGCCGCTGCCGGCCGGATCAGCGAATGCCACCAGCCGATGCTCACCGCCCTCCAAGGGTAATGGCGTCGTCCCCAGGTATGGCGTATCACTCGCCCGCTGCCAGCCTTCGCCGGCAGCACTGGCCCACAACCGGACACTGCGCGGGCCGATCATGGCGACATCCAGCAGTCCTGCGCCCGTCAGGTCGACCCGCTGGGCGCTGGGGTTCAACCATTCCGAGGGCAGGGCCTGGAGGGGAATGAACCGGCTCCACTGGCCGTCCGGGCCAAGGGTGAAGCTGCCATGCATGCCCGGCTGGGCGATCAGCCACTCGGGCCGGCCATCACCGTTCAGGTCGGTCAAGACGCCTGCCGCCATGGCTGGAACCTGGGGTAGTACCTGTGGCCCGCCCCACGTCACGGCATCCGCTCCTTGCGTGGCATCGCGCTGCGGTGCGCGGTAGTGCCAGGCACCTTCGTGCTGGTAAAGCAGCCCTGGCACGCCTTCGCCATGCAGATCGGCCATCTGCCAGCGAGGCGGGCTGAAGCCGTCCAGTTCAGGCAGCGCGTCCCAGGCCGGTGCCTTGCGCCCCGGCCGGCTCAGCTCGAACTCCGTCGGTGGCAGGGTCACCGGCGTACCGTCTGGTTCATAGGCCACCAGCTGGGCCGACATCAGCAGTGTCGCCACGGCTGAATGTTCGTGGACAAGGTGCAGGCGCGAGACCAGCACCGGGGTCGTATCGGCCTTTGCGGCCATCATCTGGGTACGGTGCCAGAGCATGACGTCCCGGCACAGACGCCGTACGCGCGTGTTGAAGCCCCAGCGCCAGAAACTGTAGCGGTCCTGGCGAACCGGCCAAGGCGCGTCCGTCTCGAACGGCGGGGAAACATCCAGGGGCGTATTGCGCTCGCCATAATCGAACAGCATTACGCTCATGAAGTCCTCGGCGTCGAAAGCGCCTTCAGGCACCAGCAAAGCGTCCGACGGGGTCGCGTTCAGCGCATGCACGCCGACCAAATACAGATTCGTCACCTGCCGGTGGGCAGCCAGTTCCTGGACGTCGCAGCCAGCGTCATCCTCACGGCGATAGGTGTAGACCAAGTGCTCGCCCTTGGCGCTGACCGTCTCTTCGGCGTACCAGCCAGCCACCCGCGAAGGGTCCTGCGGATCGCTCAATCGGGCGCTGGCCGACCAGCCGAACAAGGTGATGCTGCCGTCGGCATGGTAGTTGAGCCAGAAGCCTGGTGAATCGGGGCTTGCGTTGGGCCGCCAGTGTTCGAGACGCTCCCCGCGGCCGCCGCTGCGCGACACCCAGGGCGTGACCGTGTACTCAGCGATGACTGTGGAGAACGGCAAGCTGCGCTCGATACGCACACCTGCTTTGTCGCGCAGGATTTCCTCGCCGTCTGGGCCGGCCAAACGATCGTCGTCGTTATACCGTGGGATGCCGAAACGGCTCATGCGCGATACCGCAGGCAGCGGGCAATGCCAGCCGGCGCCGAACGCATCGTTACCGCCACCTGAGCTGTAGCTCAGCGTCAACGACGGCGACAGCTCGCGCCCGGTGGGCAGGGGCAACGGCAACGACCAGCCGGCCGCACCATCGGCGCTGCCGACGGACAGCATGCCGCCACCGATGGAGACGGTACCGCCGCCTTTGGGTAGCGACGGCGGGGTAAACAAGGGGTCGCGGCGAGAGTCCACGGACGTAGAGGATGAATCAGGCATGTTGGGCTCCTGCGCGCCCTCCCGCATGTCGCGGGAACGGCGCAGACTACTGGATGGCATGGAAGGAGCGTGCCTGCATGCCCGCCCGCTGTTGGCGGGCGCTCTGACGCGCATGCAGGGCGAGATCGCTCAAGCTTCGAAAAAGCTTATCCATCGGCCCAACGGGGCAGAACTGCCCGAAACACTAGGTGGCGCCCGGCAGGAAAAGATGCTTGCGCTGCACCTGCCAGCCTGCGCAGCTTTACCGACCGCTAGCGAACCTAATCCGCCTCGGCAAACGCTTGCTGGGCATCCCAGCCACCGCCCAACGCGGCAATCAACTGCACGCTGGCGACCAGCCTGCCCTGAAGCAAGGTCAACACACTGCGTTCGTTGCTGAGCGCGGTGGTTTGGACGTTGACGACATCCAGGTAGCCGATCAGTCCGGCACGGTACTGGTTTTCGGTCAGGCGCAGCGATTCACGGGCAGCATCCAGCGCTTCCTGGCGTACCACGGCTTCGTCCCCATACACCTTGAGCTGAACCAGATAGTTCTCGACCTCTTTGAAGCCATCGAGCACGGTTTGCCGGTACTGGGCCACGGTCTGGTCGTATACCGCCACGGTGCGATCCACCTCGGCACTGCGCCGACCGGCGTCGAACAGGGTCATGGCCAGCGAAGGCCCCACCGACCAGTAGCGGTTGGGCAGCTCGATCCAGTTGCTGAAGCTGCTGCTGGAGTACCCACCGCTCATGCTCAGGCTCAAATCCGGGAAGTACGCCGAGCGCGCCACGCCGATGTTGGCGTTGGCGGCCATCACGTTACGCTCGGCCGAGGCGATGTCGGGGCGGCGCTCGAGCAGTTGCGAAGGCAGCGACACAGGGATCTGCGGCAAGGCCGGGATGCGTTTGCTATCGGCCAGGGCGAAGTCCGCCGGCGCCTTGCCCAGCAGCACAGCGATTGCATTTTCGTACTGCGCGCGCTGCCAGGCCAGATCGATCAGGTCAGCCTCGGTGCTCTTGAGCTGGGTGCGCGCCTGCGCCACGGCATCGGGCCCGGCAACCCCAGCGCGGTACTGGTTTTCGTTCATTCGCAGCGAACGTGCATAGGCGGCCACGGTGGCCTCCAGCAAGCGCTTCTGCTCATCGATCACACGCAGCTGCAGGTAGTTCTGCACCAGCTCCGACTGCAGGCTAAGGCGGATCGCCGCCAGGTCCGCGAGACTGGCCTGGGCACTGGCCTCATTGGCATTGAGCGTCTCGCGCAACTTGCCCCAAAGGTCGATCTCCCAGCTCACGCCAAGCTGGGCGTTATAGGTGTTGCGGATGCCGCTGCTGTTGTTCGACAGGCTCGAACTGCTACTACCGGTGCCCTGGGCCGAGCGGGTCTTGCCCACGGAAAGGTCCAGGCTTGGGAACAACGCGCCCCGGCTGCTACGCACCAAGGCCTGGGCCTGACGGTACTGGGCCTCGTATTGGGCAACGGTCTGGTTGTTGCGGTTGAGTTCCTCGACCAGGGCATTGAGCTCTGCATCGCCGTAAATCTCCCACCAGGCGCCGCGGGCAATCGCATCGGAGGGGTTGGCCTGGGTCCAGCCCTCGGCCTGCTTGAACTGCGCTGACGTGGCGGTTTCCGGGCGGTGATAGTCCGGGCTCAGGGTACAGGCGCTGAGCAGCGCCACGCAAAGCCCGGCGCCGACCAGGCGCGAGCCGCGCCCACGGGTGAGCAGCTTCAGGGCGTGGTGAAGTGGGGTCTGGGCAAAGTTCATAGCGGGGTATCCAGTGCGGCGTCGGTGCGCACGCCACGCCAGCGGTTGAACCGATGGCGCAGGCGGTCGAGGTACAGGTAGACCACAGGCGTGGTGTAGAGGGTCAGAACCTGGCTGAACACCAGGCCACCGATGATCGTCAGGCCCAGGGGCTGGCGCATTTCGGCGCCCTCGGCACGGCTGAGCAGCAGCGGCAGCGCGCCGAGGATAGCGGCCAGCGTGGTCATCAGGATCGGGCGCAGGCGCAGCAGGCACGCTCGGCGGATGGACTCCTCCGGGCTCAGGCCATCGTTGCGCTCCAGTTGCAGGGCCAGGTCGATCATCAGGATGGCGTTCTTCTTCACCACCCCGATCAGCAGGAACAAGCCCAACAGCGAGATCAGGCTGAACTCGCCCCCGGTGGCGTACAGCGCCAGCAAGGCGCCCACCCCGGCCGAAGGCAAGGTGGAAAGAATGGTCAGCGGATGGATGTAGCTTTCATAGAGGATACCCAGCACCAGATACACCAGCACCAGGGCGCCGAGGATCATCAGCGGCTGGCCCTGGGTGGTCTTGGCGAAGGCATCGGCGGTACCGCCAAGCTTGGCGATCACTTCCTCCGGCAGGCCGAGCTTGGCCACCGTGCGCTCCACCGCGGCCATGGCCTGGTCGGGGCTGTAGCCTTCGGCGACGTCGAAGGCGATGGCTTCGGAAGCGAACTGCCCTTCGTGGCTGACACGGTCATTGGCCAGACTGTTCTCGTAGCGGGCGAAACTCGACAACGGCACACGCGCACCGTCGGCGGTGATCACCTGGACCTGTTCCAGGGTGCTCGGGTCCCAGGCGTACTTTGGGTTGATCTCCAGCACCACTTGGTACTGGTTGAGGCTGTCGTAGATGGTCGAGATCTGCCGCTGGCTGTAGGCGTTGTTCAGCACCGTGGTGACCATCTCCATGTCGATCCCCAAGCGCTTGGCCTGGTCGCGGTCCACCACCAGCGTCACCTGCTGGGTACCGGCGCCGTCACGGGCATCGATGGCCGTCAGCTCGGGCAAGGCGCGCAGGGCTGCGACCACCTTCGGAAACCACTCGCGCAAGGCGCTCAAGTCGCCACTTTGCAGGGTATAGAGGTACTGCGAGGTGGATTGGTCACGCCCGCCTCCGCCCAGCTGCAAATCCTGGTCGGCCATCAGGAACAACCGGCCACCGGGCACCTTGGGCATTTCCTTGCGCAGGCGTTCGATCACCTGCTGGGCCGACAGCTTGCGCTCGCCGATGGGCTTGAGGCGCACCAGCACGAAGGCATTGTTGGTCCCACTGTTGCCGCCAATGAAGCCTGCCACGCTCTCTACCGCCGGGTCGGCCAGCAAGGCGCGGCGGTAGATTTCCATCTTCGGCTGCATCACGCTGAACGACAGGCCATCGTCGCCACGGATGAAGCCCTGCAACTGCCCGGTGTCCTGCTGGGGCATGAGCGTCTTGGGCACCACCACGTACAGGGCGATGTTGACACCGATGGTCACCAGCAGGCTGATCAGCGTGAGCCGCTTGTGACGCAGCGCCCAACCCAGGCTGTGGTCGTAGGCCGCCACCATGCGCTGGTGCAATTGGTCACTCCAGCGCTGCAGGCGGTTCTGTTCCTGGGCGTGGGGTTTGAGCCAGCGCGAGCAAAGCATGGGGGTGAGGGTCAGCGACACTAGCAGCGACACCAGGATCGCCGCGGCCAGGGTGATGGAAAACTCCTGGAACAGCCCCCGCACGATGCCGCCCATGAACAGGATGGAAACGAACACCGCCACCAGCGAGACGTTCATCGACAGCAGGGTGAAGCCCACCTCCTTGGCGCCGAGGTAGGCCGCGCGCATGGGCGGCTGGCCATCCTCGATATGGCGGGAGATGTTCTCCAGCACCACGATGGCATCGTCCACCACCAACCCCGTGGCAAGGATCAACGCCATCAACGACAGGTTGTTCAAAGAGAACCCGCACAGGTACATGATCGCGAAGGTGCCCACCAGCGAGACCGGCACGGCCAGACTGGGAATCAACGACGCACGGACATTGCCCAGGAACAGATACACCACCAGGATCACCAGCACCACCGCGATCAGCAGGGTGTGCTCGGCTTCCTTCAAGGTGGCCTTGATCACCGGCGAGCGGTCCATGGCCACGTTGAGCTTGACGCTTGCCGGCAGCAGCGACTGCAAGGCTGGCAACTGTGCCTTGATCTCGTCGACGGTCTGGATGATGTTGGCGCCGGTCTGGCGGTTGACCACCAGCAGCACCGCGGCCTGATCATTGAAAAAGCCACTGTTGTAGCGGTTCTCGACGCCGTCGGTGATGCTCGCCACATCGGACAAGCGCAGGATTGCGCCGTCCTGCTGGCGGATCACCAGCGGCTCGTAGTCCTTGGCTGTTTCCAGCTGGTCGTTGGCACGCACCTGCCAGTTGCGCTCGGCATCTTCGACGAAGCCCATGGGCCGGCGCTGGTTGGCATTGGCCACCGCGGTGCGCACTTCATCGAGGGACAAGCCGTACTGGTTGAGCAACTGGGGTTCCACCGAGATGCGCACCGCCGGCAGCGAGCTGCCGCCGATCTGCACTTCCCCTACCCCGCTGACCTGGGCCAGGCTCTGGGCCAGGATGGTGTCGGCCATGTCGTAGAGTTGGCCTTTGGACAGGACCTCGGAGGTCAGCGACAGCACCATGATCGGTGCCTGGGAGGGGTTGATCTTCTTGTAGGTGGGCATGCTGCGCATACCGCTGGGCAGCAGGTTGCGGGTGGCGTTGATCGCAGCCTGCACCTCGCGCGCCGCACCGTCGATGTCGCGTCCCATGTCAAAACCGATGATCACCCGGGTCGAGCCCTGGTTGGAGCTGCTGGTCAGCGTAGTGACCCCGGCGATGCTGCCAAGCTTGCGCTCCAGCGGCGTGGCCACGGTGGCCGCCATCACCTCAGGGCTGGCTCCCGGCAAGTTGGCCTGCACCACGATCACGGGAAAGTCCATCTGCGGCAATGGAGACACCGGCAGCAAGCCGAAGCTCACGCCCCCCAAGAGCATGATCGCCAGGCTCAGTAGCATGGTCGCCACAGGCCGGCGAATGAACGGGCCGGACAGGTTCATTGGAAGCTCCAAGCCACGAGCTGCACGCTAGGAGAAAGAGCGTCGCCGCCGATCATGCTGCCTCCTGCGTCAAACCCTGCTTGCCAAAGCGGCGGGCCAGACGGTCGAAATACAGGTAGATGACCGGCGTGGTGAACAGCGTCAGCACCTGGCTGACCAGCAGCCCACCCACCATCACCAGGCCCAGGGGCTGGCGCAGCTCGGCGCCGGAACCGGTGGCAAGCATCAAGGGCACGGCACCGAACAGCGCTGCCAGGGTGGTCATGAGGATCGGCCGGAAACGCAACAGCGCCGCCTGGTAGATGGCATCGCGCGGGGCCATGCCCTGGTTGCGCTCGGCCTCCAGGGCGAAGTCGATCATCATGATGGCGTTCTTCTTGACGATACCGATCAGCAGGATGATGCCGATGATGGCGATCATCCCCAGGTCGTTGCCGCTCAGGATCAAGGCCAGCAAGGCACCGACCGCCGCCGACGGCAGGGTCGAGAGAATCGTCACCGGGTGGATGTAACTCTCATAGAGCACGCCCAACACGATATACATGGTGACCACCGCTGCAAGAATCAGCAGCAATGTGCTCGACAACGACGCCTGGAAAGCTTCGGCGGCACCCTGGAAGCGAGTCTGTACGCCCAGGGGCATCCCGATTTCCTGCTGTACCTGCTCGATGACCTTGACCGCTTCGCCCAGGGACGCGCCATGGGCCAGGTTGAACGACATCATCACGGCCGGGAACTGACCGATATGGGAGATCGCCAGCTGCGCCTGACGCTGCTCGATCCTTGCCAGGGCCGACAGACGTACCTGGCCGCCATCGGTGGCCTTGACGTGGATCGACTCCAGTGCCTGCGGGCCAATGGTCGAGGCGGTCTGCGACTGCAGCACGACGCGGTACTGACTGGCCTGGGTATAGATGGTGGAAATCTGCCGCTGACCGAAAGCGTCGTACAGGGCGTTGGTGATCTGCGACACGCTGATGCCCAGGCGGCTGGCCATGTCGCGATCGATCACCAGGTACACCTGCAGGCCCTTGTCCTGCAGGTCGCTGGCCACATCCTGTAGCTCCGGCCGCTGCTGCAGGGCCTGGACCAACTTGCCACTCCACTCGGCGAGCAGGTCGGCGTCGGGCGAAGAGAGGCTGAACTGGTATTGCGTACGGCTGACCCGGTCTTCGATGCTCAGGTCCTGCACGGGCTGCATGAACAGGCGGATCCCCACCAGCTTGTCGACCTGCGGCTGCAGGCGGTCGATGACCTCGCTGGCAGTGACATCCCGCTCGCCGTGTGGCTTGAGGTTGATCAGCAAGCGACCGCTGTTGAGCGTGGCGTTGTCCCCATCCACGCCGATGTAGGAGGAAAGGCTCTGGACCGCCGGGTCCTTGAGGATCACCTGGCTCAGCGCCTGCTGGCGCTCGCTCATGGCGGCGAACGAGGTGGACTGGGGCGCTTCGGAGATCCCCTGGATCACGCCGGTATCCTGCGCCGGGAAGAACCCTTTGGGCACGATGACGTACAGCAACACCGTCAGCACCAGGCTTGCCACCGCCACTAGCAAAGTCAGCGGCTGGTGCCTGAGCACCCATTGCAGGCCTCGGCCGTAGCGTTCGATCAGCCAGTCGATCCAGGCGCCACTGGCACGGTAGAAGCGCCCCTGCTCTTCATCCTTGGGCTCACGCTTGAGCAGCCGAGCGCACATCATCGGGGTCAGGGTCAGGGACACCACCAGGGAAATCAGGATCGCCACCGCCAAGGTGATGGCGAACTCGCGGAACAGCCGGCCGACCACGTCAGCCATAAACAGCAGCGGGATCAGCACCGCGATCAGCGAGAACGTCAGCGAGACCAAGGTGAAACCGATCTGACGGGCACCTTTGAGCGCCGCCTGCATCGGCGTCTCACCCTCTTCGATATGCCGGGAGATGTTCTCCAGCATCACGATCGCATCGTCCACCACAAAGCCGGTGGCAATGGTCAGGGCCATCAATGTGAGGTTGTTGACCGAAAAACCGGCCAGGTACATCACGCCGAAGGTGCCGATCAAAGACAGCGGCACGGCAATCGACGGGATAAGGGTGGCGCTGAAACGGCGCAGGAACACGAACGTGACCATCACCACGAGTGCGATGGCGATCAACAGTTCGTGCTGCACGTCCTTGACGGCGGCACGAATGGTCTGGGTACGGTCGGTGAGAACGGTGACATCCAGGCCGGCCGGCAAGTTATCGGTGATCGAGGGCAGCATTTCCTTGATCAGGTCGACCACTTCGATGACGTTGGCACCCGGCTGACGCTGGATGTTCAGCAGCACCGCCTGGTTCTCGTTGGCCCAGGCTGCGAGGCGCTCGTTCTCGGCGCCGTCGACGATCTCGGCGACATCTTTCAGACGCAAGGGCGCGCCGTTGTTGTAGGCCAGGATGAGGTTGGCGTACTCCTCGGGTGAGCGCAGTTGGTCGTTGGCGTCGAGCATCGACACCCGCGTCGGGCCGTCGAAGTTGCCCTTGGGCTGGTTGACGTTGGAGGCGCCGATCAGAGTGCGCACGTCGTCCAGGTTCAGGCCGTTGGCCGCCAAGGCATCGACATTGACCTTGATACGCACCGCCTGACGCTGACCGCCGGCGATGCTGACCATGCCCACCCCGCTGATCTGGGCGATCTTCTGCGCCACCCGGGTATCGACCAGGTCGTTGAGCTTGGGCAGTGGCATGGTCTTGGAGGAAATGGCCAGGGTCAGCACCGGGGTATCGGCCGGGTTGACCTTGTTGTACACCGGTGGCGCCGGCAGATCGCTGGGCAACAGGTTGTTGGCCGCGTTGATCGCCGCCTGGACCTGTTGCTCGGCGACATCCATGTTCATGTCGAGGTTGAAGCGCAGGGTCAGCACCGAGGCCCCGCCGGAGCTGGTGGAGGCCATTTGCGTCAGGCCTGGCATCTGACCGAACTGACGCTCCAGGGGGGCCGTGACTGCGCTGGTCATGACCTGGGGGCTGGCGCCGGGATACAGGGTCATGACCCGGATGGTCGGGTAATCGACCTGGGGCAAGGCCGAGACCGGCAACAGCTTGTAGGCGATCAGGCCGGCCAGGACGATGGCCAGCATGCTCAGCGTGGTGGCGACCGGGCGGAGGATGAACAGGCGCGAGAGGTTCATGCGCCCGCCTTGCTCGACTCACCAGCCTGGGCCGAGCCCTTGGCGTCCTGGCCTTGCAGATGCTGCCCGGGAGTGGTCGGCACCTGAGAGCTGTCTTGGACGACCTCCACCTTGCTGCCTTCGCGCAGACGGTCGGTGCCCTCGAGCACTAGGCGATCACCGGCGGCCAGGCCTTCGAGCACTACGCTCTGCTCACCGTCGCTGGGGCCGACCTTGAGCTTGCGGATATTGACCGTGCTCTGGGCGTTGACCACATAGGCGAAGGTGCCGTCATTGCCAAACTGGATGGCTGCGGATGGGGCCAGCAGCACCTGTTTGAGGGTATCGGCCAACAGGCGCACGTTGACGAACTGATTGGGGAACAGGGCCTGGTCCTTGTTATCGAAGCGGGCCTTGAACTTCAGGGTGCCAGTGGTGGTGTCTATCTGGTTGTCCAGACTGCCCAGCACACCGGTGGACTGCAGCTTGCTGTCGCTGCGGTCCCAGGCCTCGACTGGCAGGGTCGCGCCGCTGCGGTAGCGCTCGAGCACGGTGGAAAGCTCGGTCTCGGGCAAGGTAAAGGCCACGCTGATCGGCTCGGTCTGGGTGATCACCACCAGGGCGGTGGTGTCGTTGGCGGCCACCAGGTTACCCAAGTCCAGCTGGCGCAGGCCTACCCGGCCACTGATGGGGGCGCGGATCTGGGTGAAGTCCAGGTTTAAGCGAGCATCGTTGACCTGCGCCTGGTTGGTCTTGACCAAACCCTGGAACTGCGCGACCTGGGCCTGGGCAGTGTCCAAGGTCTGCTTTGCGATGCTGTCTTCGGCATACAGGCCTTTATAACGGGCCAGATCGACCTGGGCGTTCTTCAGCTGGGCCTGGTTCTGCGCCAGGGTGCCTTCTGCCTGCTGCAGGGCGATGCGGTAAGGACGCGGGTCGATTTCAGCGAGCAGATCGCCGGCCTTGACCTGCTGGCCTTCCTTGAAGTGAATCTTGACCAGCTCACCGGCCACCCGGCTACGGACGTTGACGGTATTGGTTGCCGTCACAGTGCCCAAAGCCTTGTAGTACAGCGGGAAATCGCCGACATGCACGGGCTCCACACGCACCGGTACCGGATCGGTGGAACCACCGAAGCCCGGACGCCCCATGCCCATGCCCATGCCTTTGCCGGGCCGTCCGCCCGGCTTCGCCGTATCAGGCGTAGCTGCAGGCCACAGCCACCAGGCCAGGAGGGCCACCAGCAGCAGGATCAGCAGGCCGACGAGCCAGCGACGCGGGGAACGAGAAACGGAAGATTGCATGGGTTGAACGAACCTTGTTCAGGAAATGACGACTGGGGAGGATGAACGATAAGCACTGACACCGTATTAGCAAAGGACCTTTACCAGGCATTTACCTTCGGCTTACGTTGCCAAGATGCTGAACTTTAAATGAAAACGGCCTGGAGATCGCTCCAGGCCGTTACAACGTGTGACCGCTGGGGCACACAGCCCCCGGCCTGTTTACTTCAGCACGGCCAGCGCCGCATCGTAGTTCGGCTCGTCAGCGATTTCGCCAACCAATTCGCTGTGCAGGACCTTGTCGTTTTCATCCAGCACCACCACTGCACGGGCAGCCAGGCCGGCCAGCGGGCCGTCGGCGATGGCCACGCCGTAGTTTTCGAGGAACTCGCGACCACGCAGGGTCGACAGGTTCTTCACGTTCTCCAGGCCTTCGGCACCGCAGAAACGCGCCTGGGCGAACGGCAGGTCGGCAGAAATGCACAGCACCACGGTGTTGGCCACGTCGTTGGCCTGGGCATTGAATTTGCGCACGGAGGTGGCGCAAGTCGGGGTGTCGACGCTCGGGAAGATGTTCAGCACCTTGCGCTTGCCAGCGAAGTTCTGCAGCGAGGTGTCGGCCAGGCCTTCACCGACCAGGGAAAACGCCGGTGCCTGGGCGCCGACCTGCGGCAGATTGCCTTTGACCTGTACCGGGTTGCCTTTGAGAGTCACTTGAGCCATGACGAGATCCTTATGCGGGGTTTTGAAAAGGACACTGAGTTAAGCATGAAGGCGCGCAAGTGCCTATCGGAAAAGTTAAATTGTTCTAATTCCAGGATTTTTTTGTGGACAATAAAAAGACCCAAATGGCGACAAACCATCCGGGCCTTTCTCTTTATACAGTGTCGGCAGGTCAGCCCAGCAGGCTATCGACCACCGAATAGACCACCGAGGACATGGCCACCAGGCCCAGCACCACGACGAAGACGTTGGACATTGCTCCACTGTACTTGCGCATCGCCGGCACACGGCGGATGGCGTACATCGGCATCAAGAACAGCAGCGCAGCGATGATCGGGCCGCCAAGGGACTCGATCATGCCCAGGATGCTTGGGTTGAGGGTCGCGACGACCCAGCACACCACCAGCATCAGCGCAGCGACCACACGGTCCATGGCCTTGGCACCTGGGCGCAGGCCAGCCTTGCCGATGATGCCCTTGAGACCCTCGCTGGCGCCGATGTAGTGGCCCAGGAAGGATTTGGCGATGGCGATGAAAGCGATCAACGGCGCGGCGAAGGCAATGGCCGGGTTACTGAAATGGTTGGCCAGGTACGACAGGATCGACAGGTTCTGTGCCTTGGCCTCGGCGAGCTGGGCACTGCTGAGGGTCAGCACGCAGCTGAAGACGAAGAACAGCACCATCGCCACCATCAGCAGGTGAGCGCGCGCCAGGATCTGCCCGCTGCGCTCGTCGGCGTGCTCGCCGTAGCGGCGTTTCTGGTCGACCGCAAAGGCTGAAATGATCGGCGAGTGGTTGAAAGAGAACACCATCACCGGGATCGCCAACCACATCGTATGCAGGAAGGCCGAACCCGACGGCAGTTGGCCTGCGCTGTCGAGGATGCCGCCATTCCAGTGCGGTACCAGGTACAGGGCCAGCAGCGCCAGGGCGACGATGAATGGGTAGACCAGCAGGCTCATGACCTTGACCGTCGCCTGTTCGCCGCAGCGCACGATCAGCAGCAAGCCGAAGATCAGCAGGAACGACAACAGCGCCCGCGGTGGCGGAGTCATGTGCAGCTGGTGCTCCATGAAGCTGCTGACGGTGTTGGTCAGAGCGACGCTGTAGATGAGCAGGATCGGGAAGATGGCGAAGAAGTACAGAACGGTGATCAGCGCGCCGGCTTTGATGCCGAAGTGCTCTTCGACCACCTCGGTGATGTCGCCGCCGCTGCGCCCGGAGAGCACGAAACGGGTCAGTCCGCGGTGAGCGTAATAGGTCATCGGGAAGGCCAGTACGGCCAGGATAAGCAGCGGCCAGAAGCCGCCAAGGCCGGCGTTGATCGGCAGGAACAAGGTTCCGGCGCCGATTGCCGTGCCGAACAGGCCCAGCATCCAGGTGGTGTCTTGTCGCGACCAGCTGCCGAGGGTGGCTGGGGTCGATTCTTCGAAGCGTTGTTCAACGCTTGGGGCCTGCTCATTCATTCCGGGTGCAACTCCACTCGCAAGACTGCAACAGGCTGAGAGCGGCGAAACAGAAGGCTTCGCACACCTCAACCGAAAAGAGGGGCGCGATTGTGCGCTGATTGGGTTGCACTTGCATAGCCCCGCCCTACAGACGGTTGCACCTATCAGGTAGGAATTCTCCGAAACGCGGCATCACCCGCCAAACGTCGACGGTTGCACGTCGAAAAACAATCGCGGGAATACGGCCCATCGCTGTCCGGTTATCATCCATGCCGATTCTCTGGTACCGGCCTGCTCGAAAGGCATTGCGCCGAGGCGCTCATCAACAGCGCCGAGCTGCATTCGATAGCGCACATCGCGGCGCTCAAGCAGGCGCACGACCAAGGCCAGGATCCTAACTCACTCTCAGCGTCCAGCGAGCAATGACAATGGCCATCACAGCCAGGGCGAATGTCACCCATGACATCAAGCCAATGCCTCCTTCAAAGGCATTCACGGCGATGCTCATCAACTCGCTGGCCTGATCGCCTGTCAGTGCCGCCGCTACGGCATGGGCGCCGGCCAATGTTTCGCTGGCGAGGTGCTCTTGTATCGGCGTGAGAAACGCCGGCAAATCTAGAGCTCCGCGATAGTGGGCGGTAACCAAACCTCCCAATACCGCCGTCCCCAGCACCACCCCCACTTCATAGGCCGTTTCGCTGATCGCCGATGCCGCTCCCGCCTTGGCGGGCGGGGCAGCCGACAGAATCACGTCATTGGACACCGTGGCAATTGCTCCCACGCCAATATTCAATAAGGCAAAGGCGACTACCACGACCGTCAGGCTAGCGCCAAGACTGGCAACCAGTAAAAACGCGGCACCGGTAAACGCTAGCAGTACGGGCACCAACACAGGCACCGGTACCCGTTGAACAACGGGTACCACCAGCATCCCTACGATAATCGCCAAGACTTGTCCAGGCACCAATGCCAAGCTGGCATTGAGCGCAGACATACGCAAAACGATTTGCAAGAACTGCGTGGCGAAAAAGACAAAGCCGATCAGGAAGGCCAAACTCATCAGGTTGATGACGACAGAACCGCTGAACGTCTTGTTGCGAAATAGCGCCAGGTCCATCACGGGAACCGGCAGCCGCAGTTGACGCCGCACAAACAGCCAGCCACTTGCCGCGCCGACGACAAAGGCTGTCATAGCCAGACTGTTCACGCCTTCGCCGGCTACGTGCTTGATGCCATAGACCAGCGCCCCCAGGGCAACCATTGACTGCAGGATACTCAAAGGATCAAGGGGACCGGACGCATCAGGTTCTGACTCGGGCAACAACCATGGCCCGAGGATCAGCAGCGGCATCAGTATCGGCACCGCCAGCAGGAAGATCGCCCCCCAACTGAAAAACTCCAGCAGCACGCCACCAATCAAAGGGCCGAGCGCCGAACCCACCGTCAAGGTGGTTGCCCAGATGGCGACAGCCAGGCGCCGCTCTTCCCGGTCCTCGAAGACCGACCGGATCAATGCCAGTGTCGAAGGCATCAGCATGGCGCCAAAGATCCCCATACAAGCCCGCCCGCCAATCAACTGCACGGCACTGCTGGAGTAGGCGGTCATGATGGACGTGATGGCAAAACCCAGGGACCCGACCAGCAGCAGTTTACGATGACCTATCCGGTCTCCCAGGCTGCCCATGGATACCAGCAACCCGGCCAGCACCAACGAGTAGGCATCAATCATCCATAATTGCTGGCTGGCAGTGGGGTGAAGCGCCTCGGCAATCTTCGGCAGCGCGAAACCCAGGACGGTGTTATCCACCGTCACCAGTAATACCGGCAACATCAATACCGCCAGACCCAGCCAGCGATTGGACCGAGGCCCTGGCTGCCTTACTTCAGTTATCGATGACATTTAAAGAGTTCCGTAATCAGGCAGAAAATCACAGACACGCACACTCGCTGTGATGTTCACTTAAAGCGACGTCCCATTAGTTTCGGACGCGACGTTTCAGCTCAGCAGAGAAAAAATCTGTTGACAGTCCACGGCCCCGGTATCAAGACGTTTGCCCAAAGCGTTAGAAATAACTTGCAAATCACCTTTGAAACATTCGTAGTCTCGACTTCCGACATTGTTCATCAAGCGCTCCACGCCTTGAACCAGTGCCTCGCGATGGCGACAAGCTTGATCATTTTCCAGCTGTATGTCCCAGTACAACTCCGGTGAGTTGACCAGAAGGCGAGACAGCAGCGCCATCATGGTACGCATTGGAGGCGGCATGACTTCCTCGACGAGCGCCAAGTCCACCGAAGACTGCACCAAGGCCATGCCGAACCCAAGAATGGCGGCATGAGGTAACGACTGACAAAGCGCCATCAATTCGTCATGGGCAGCAGGCGTCATGCGCCGGGTCTTCATACCTGCCTCTGCCAGGTGTTGTTCAATGAAGGTTACCGATGCGTTGTTGTCCTCCATACAGATAGCCACCGTCCGCCCCTGGACCGAGAGGTTGGGCGAAAACATCGGGTTAATGCCGATGAACTGTTGGTGGGGAGACAAAACTTTCAAGGCGTTGTAGAAAGGACTTTGTACCGAGCAGGAGGGCATAAATACAACGTCTGAGGAAACCGCCTGAAGGACCCAGGGAATGGCACGGATTGCCACACGTTCAGGCAACGCAAAAACCACGGCCATCGTACCGCGGAATATATGTCCGCTGTTGCTGAATGCGTCGTTCACATCCACTTCGTAGTACTCATTCCCAACGCCGCCAGGACGACAATCCAGTACTTTGGTGTGGTAACCGTACGGGTTGAGAACACGACAGATAAACGAACCCACGAGGCCGGCGCCCCCTAGCACGACAACTGTGTTGTCCTTCATTGTTCGCTCCCGGCGACAAAGCTGTAATAAGGGACACTGGCCTTCACCAGGATCTCTTCGAGTTCCTGGTGCGGATCGGAATGCGCGACGATGGCGCCGCCGATACCAAACTCAGCCTGGTGATTTTTTAAAACTGCCGTACGAATGACGACACTCAACTCCGCTCCACCACTAAACGAAATCCAGCCCAGTGCCCCGGCGTAAACGCCCCGAGCCGATGTTTCCAAAGTATCAATGATTTCCATGGTGCGTTTTTTCGGAGCGCCGGTCATCGACCCCCCAGGGAAACAGGCCCTGATAGCTTCGACAGTTGATACACCGGGCGCCAACTGCCCGCGTACTGTCGAAACCAGCTGATGCACAGAGGAAAAACTTTCGACCGAGAAAATGTCCGGAACATGCACGCTGCCTGGACGGCAGACATGATTCAAATCATGACGAACCAAATCGACAATCATCAGGTTTTCAGCGCGATCCTTGGCTGAGACAGCCAAATCTTCGCGCAATCGTAGATCCTCATCGACGTCGTTGCCTCGTGCGCGCGTTCCCTTGATTGGCCGGGACTCAATCAGACCGCTGTCGTCAATACTGAGGAAGGTTTCAGGTGAGGCGCTTAATATCGAGAACTGGTCAAACATCAAGTACGCGCCATAGGGTACGGGGCTCGCCTCGCGCATCCTCTGGTAAGCATTGAGCGGTGCACCGTGATAAGCCATCCTGGCCCGATTGGTCAGACATATTTCATAGGATTCACCATCAATAATGTATTGCAGCGACCGCTCGATCTTACGGATATAATCCTGTGGATCATCTTCAAGGAGCAGCTCGAGTTCATTCACTGCCCCTGGCACGAACGGCTGATGTTCACTTGCAATCCGCTCCTCAGGCAACAAAGCTGGGGGCAATCGCGGCCATTCGAGCCGTTGGCCAACTTCCCCGATTAGACACTCGTACAGTTTTTGGCAGTGGTGGTCGAAGACGAAGAAATGCGGTGCGAAAATGAAGCTGGCGTCAGGATACTCCGAACAATAGGCTTTGCGTCCGCCCACCAATGCTTTCAACTCATAACCCAGGTATCCTACGAAACCACCCTTGAAGGTAAATGGCAGGTCCTGTGGCATTGTCAATTGCACCGATTCGATGATCTGGTCGATCAACGTGAAACAATCGCCTTCTACCTGAAGACGCCCTTTGGGGCCCTCCAGGGTGAGGCGCTCATGGTTAACGCTGTACTCAAGACGGATGGCTCCCTGAGCCTGGCCGCTGCCCATGATGGAGTATCGGGCGTTGGGTCTTTCCGAGTGTTCGCTGTCGAGCCAGAAAGCATACCGGTCAGTGGCATAGCACTGCGAAAACAAAGCCAGTGGTGTGAAGGTCCCGGGATACTCTCGATACACCAACTGCATATTCGACACGCCACCGACAGAGAAAAAGGCGTCTTTTGCTGACTGGCGCCTAACGCCGTTCCCCGAATGCAAATGATGAATGCTGTTGTACTCCAGCGCCATTCGCACAAAATTACCAAGTAACGCATGTCCATACTCGGAGTCGATGGACTCAGGATGGAACTGCACCCCCCAGACCGGTCGATTGATGTGCTCAATTGCCATGATCACTCCATCATCCGTCCACGCGGTGCAGTGCAATTCGTCTGGCAAGTGCGTGCACGCCAATGAGTGGTAACGGACCACGTCGAACTGTTCCGGCAGATCACGGAACAGTCCTGTCCCTATATGGGTGATACGGCTGCGGTAACCATGTACCGGCTTAGGGGCGTGAGTGACCGTCCCGCCGAGGAATTGCACAACTCCTTGATGCCCCAGGCAAATCCCAAGCAGGGGGACCGGCGATTGGAGAATGACATCGCCACACACACCGAAATCCAGGCTAGAGCCCGGATGCCCAGGACCAGGCGAAAGCACCACGGCATCGTAGTTTTCAATGTTCAGTTCCCTATAGGGGACTGTATTGGTCACCACATCAACACACACCCCAGTCAACTCATATAAGTACTGGGCAATATTTTGAGTAAACGAGTCAAAGTTATCAATCAGCAATATCTTCATGACTAATTTCCCTGAATCAGGCGTTGACTGATCAGCCGGGCTTCCTGTACACACGTCTCCTCGATAATAAGCTTGAAAATTGACTCGACATACGCAGAATTCAAGCCGACCTGCAATGACTGCTCCTTGAGATGGCCGAGAATCTGGGAAATGCGCTGTGGCTGCATCATCGGAATACCATGCACAGCCTTGAGTTCCGCAATATCCATGCAAACCCGCATACGCTCGCTCAATAGATCAACCATCTGACTGTTGATCGAGTCCAACTGATCACGCTGTGTTTGCAAAATAGCTGATGTATCGGGTGGAGAAAACCGTCCCTGTTTTGTCATTCTCAAATCCCCTATTAATGCGCCACGAAATAGCAGTCCTTTGATCGTCAGCCCTGAGAAACTTGCTCAATCACCTGACGGCCACAGACCTGCTTGTATGATCTCGTTCAAGGCGTTTCCTAATTGACGGATGTCGCTTTCACCGTGGTCGGCAGATATCGCGAAACGCAGCATCGCTTTGCCTTTGGCGATGATTGGATAGAACACTGGAAATAGCAGCACGCCGTTGGCGCGCAGGATTCTGGCCGCTTTTATACCCGTCTCTTCCGTTTCGAAAAGCGCGCCCCTGACGGGCGACTGGATACCCGCATTGAGCATGCGATTACCGGTGACAACATCAAAAAGACGCACGTTTTTCCACAGGCGCTGTTGCAACACAGCGATCTCTTCGCTGAGGTGGATCTTTGCCGCAGCAACATTTGCCGCCAGCATGGGCAACATGATCGAGTGGCCAAATATCAGTGGGTTGGCGAGGGTCTGTATTGATTCAATATCACGTTGATTGGCCAGCACAACAAACCCGCCGGCCCCACCAAACGCTTTGGACATTGAGCCAGCCAGCACCATGTTTGACGGCAATACATGTGCTACCGAGTCAAAGGCATAGCCAGCACCATGCCGGCCGGTAATGGAGATGCCATGGGCATCATCCACATAAAGATAGCCACCGGCCTGTTCCAACTGGCAAGAGAGCTCTGCTATCGGCACCAAACCACTCATCGAACCGATTCCGTCGATTAACAAGATCGGGGTTTCCTGACGCTCGATACAGCGTTTCAACGCAGCCCTCATTGACTCCGGGTCGGTAGACTGCACCCGGGAAACTTCACCGAACTGCTGGAGAACCCCTCGAAGCACCTGCATAGAGGCATGGGCTGTCTTGTCGAGTAGCCAGTGCACGCGCCGCTGAATCGGATAGCCTTTTAATGAGCCGCTGCCAAGCAGGGGTAAAACGCCAAGGTGCACGCTGCTGGTCGAAGTAAAGACACTGACCCCGCAACCTTGATAAATGGAACCTAGCAAAGATTCGAGCTGCGGAAGGTAGATCGGTCGCATGGCACTGCGGGACGAGGATAAATGCAATCCCCCGACCACCATGGCTTGACGTGCCGCTTCTATCAAGGCTGGATGAGTTTCAAGACCGAGGTAGGAACACGACACAAACTCGGTGAACGTGTCGCCGCCTTGTAATGTGACACGTTTGCCCTCCCGGCTGGCAACGGTAAAACCTGTCAGGCCCTCTTCATATGCAGTGACTAGTGCGCCAGTGGTATTGTCACGACGGATTGTCATCCAATCCCGCCCGATATCCGTACCCATTGCCCCAACTCCCTTTGTTCAAAAATCAGTGGACCAACGACCAACGGACATGACTGAACTGCCGGTGCTATCGGACACTGACTGATCCACAATGGTCCGAACCTCCGTTAGGCCGTGTTGCTCAAATAACTGACGTACGGCTTGGCCTTGATCCTCACCATGTTCGATGACCAGCCACCCTTGAGGCGTCAGCAAATCAACAGCCAAACTGATAATTTGCCGTATGAGGTCAAGGCCATCCCCCCCTGAATAGACCGATGCTTGCGGGTGATGACTGCTCCACTCTGGCAACAATTCAAGGCCTTCGGGGACGTAAGGTGGGTTGGCCACAATCAGTCCTACCCGACGGGTGAATGGGGAAAAGGCCGATTTATCGCGAATGTCTGCCTGCAGGGCTTGGACCTTTATGCCTTTTACCGCCATGCGGGCAACGTTGCGATTCAGGTACTGAAGAGCGACCTCGTCAAATTCCACGCAAGTGACTACCAAATCGGGCCTGCGTCGAGCGATTGCCAAGCCAATCGCGCCGCTTCCGGCACACAAGTCCAGAACGTGGGCGCCCCTGCCCACTTGCCCACCGCTCAGCCACTTATGGATAACCGTGCTATGGGTTCGAGGGATGAACACACCGCTGCCGACCACCAGCGGCAACTCATCAAACACCACCCCCCCGACAATATGTCCCAAGGGGACACGATTGCATCGCTCACTGACAGCTACCATGAACTCATCAAGCGCGCGTTTTCTATTGGCACGTATGAGAAAACGGTCGACCAGACAATTTAAGTCATCATCCAGATCCCAAACATTTGCCTCCTTAAGCAACTGCCGCGCACGAGCCACTGCTTGCTGCTCTAGTTCATCCAGGATCATGACCATTCCTCATAGTACCGAGAAAGTTTTACCCGCATGGACTCATAAAGATAAGAAAACGCAACCAATTCCGGCGGTGGCGTGTAGGATGGGTGTAAGTCAGAAATTAGCTTCTGATAATTACCCGACAACGCTTTGTCGAGCAGTGGCAGCCAGTAAGGCTTTACGTTCCAGCGATATTCATAGCCGGTGGCAAACATTTGTTTGACCGTTTCCTTGACGGTCTCTTCACGGGCCAGGCCTGCCAGGGGGGCACGGACGGGGCTAAACGCACTCAAATCCAGGCCGGTGTTAGGCACGCCTGTGAGGTAGTCCGCGATGTAACTTGCCAACAATGGGGATTGGTGCAATCCATCACGATAGGTACCCGTCGCCAGCCACAAACCCTCCATTCCGCACTCACCAATTAACGGAAAGCCATCGGCAGGAATCGGTCGGTTCCCAATCTGGATGGATATGATTTCGGCATCATGCAAGTCAAGGTTCAATTGATCCACAGCACAATCGAGCAGGAACTGAACGTCTGAAACCAATGCCTGTTGCTTCGGCCTTTCGGAAAGAATGTTGGTAGCCCCTAGGTACAATACGCCGTCGCCTCGGGGTACGCAGTGCAAGCCACAAGCGAAGGCACGATTAGGTGTACGTATCACTGAGTCCGGTAGGGATAGATGGTCAGGCAGCTTCACCAAAATGGAAACACCGTATCCACTGAACAACGGCGGTATCTTTTTTACAAAATGATCAAAATCCCTAAGCAACTCCAACGATTGTACGCCGGCGGCCACCACGACTTTTTCCCCACGCAGAACCTCACCATTGCTGAGTTCGACTCCAGCGGCGGCCCCACCTTCGGCCAACACTCGCCTGGCGTTTTCGCGCCTCAAGGTACCGCCCTCAGCCAGCAATGCGACATCCAGCTTTTCCAGTAGCAGGTGGGCGTTTACTGAGTGTTCGTTCGGGATGAACAAACCACGCAGTGGGCGTACCAGATGGTTGGGGCTAAGCCACGCCAGGGCACTGGGCTCGATGGACTCGTAAGGCTCCTCATGCTCCTGAAGGGTGTGTTCAATGACTTCGTAATTGACGGAGTCGACCTAGTCCATCCCTGCACTGTTAAGCAGAACATGAGTGCCAATGGCAGTGAACAAGGGCTGGTTATTTCCCGCTGAGCGGGCCAAACGCTCCGCCCACGCGGGCCAGAGATCTTGCGCTTGGCGATCCATGCGCAGTTTGAGGCGTCCATATTCGCTGGCAAGAAGGCCGCTGGTCACCTCGCCAAAACACCCATTCATTGCTCCGGCGGCTTTGGATGCAGCATTCACCCGGTCGGTCTCGCCGACCCTGCACACATTTAGACCCCGCGTAGAGAGTTCATAGGCAATAGAGCCACCGATAGCTCCCGCCCCTACAACTATGACGTCATACACCATATTTTGCCCCATCAAGGAAAATGGCGAGTTCGAAACTTATCGGAAGAATACGCCCCAATAAGCCTTCGAATTAATTACGCCATTTCATGATAGGCGCCAGACACCGGAGCGCAACTAGCGAATCTTCCCATTACCTAGCAGGCGACATCCCACACATCGAATTACCAACTAAACATTACGTGCAATAACGCTCAAAATACTTGAAAAGCACTTGCGCCACATTCAATAAAATTCAAAATACTTTTCTAAAAATAGAAAACTTAAAAATCTTCCGCCCCCATGAATTGGAAGCGTGGGCTGCATTGCTAACAACGCAAATTAACCTTATGAGATTGTGCCAACCTGCACTGGGCGCACCGCGATGTGTCGATGGCGGCGGTATCGGGCATCCTATGTTCGCCGGCGTATGGGCTGGCGCGTCCCTTGGTTTTCGTCCAACGGCAGCCGCTTCAACGAGGACTTCGCCGTGAGCATCACCACCGACCGCACCGTGTAGTAAAACGACGAGCCCTATATGAGCAGGAGCAACGAGCGGGAGCTGCCCGGCTGAGTAGGTTCCATCGGAACAACGACGGTGAGGTGAATGAACTAGGGGCCTGACGTGAAGGCCCCTTGTTTCAGGCGAACAGCCTACCGGACACCAAGCAGGTGCCCTTCAGGGTCTCAACCCTGCTGCACAGCCGCAAACGCCTCGGCCACCCGACGCAGGTTAGCCGGACGCAGGCCGGACATGCACACCCGACCACTGTCGATCAGGTAGACGCCGAACTCGTCACGCAGGCGACGCACTTGGGCGACGCTGAAACCGGTGTAGCTGAACATGCCGCGCTGGCGCAGGAAGAATTGGAAGTCCTGGCCCGGCAGCAATTCGCCCAGCAGGTCGACCAGACCCTGGCGCATGTCGAGGATACGCTTGCGCATCACCTCGACCTCAGCCACCCATTGGGCGTTGAGCTCGGCATCGCCCAGCACGCCGGCCACCAGTTGCGCGCCATGGCAGGGCGGGCTGGAGTAGTTGCGGCGCACGGTGGCCTTGAGCTGGCCCAGCACGCTTGCGGTGGTGGCTTCGTCATCGCAGACCACCGACAGCCCCCCTACCCGCTCGCCGTACAGCGAGAAGATCTTGGAGAAGGAGTTGCTGACCAGGCACGGCACGCCGGCACGGGCCATTTCGCGGATCGCGTAGGCGTCTTCCACCAAGCCTTCGCCGAAGCCCTGGTAGGCGATGTCGAGGAACGGAATCAGCTGACGCGCCTTGACCACTTCCACCACTTGCTGCCACTGGTTCTGGTTCAGGTCGACGCCGGTGGGGTTGTGGCAGCACGGGTGCAGCAGGACGATGCTGTTGGGCGCCAGGCCTTGCAGGCACGCCAGCATGCCGGCGAAGTCCACGCCACGGGTGGTCGGGTCGAAGTACGGGTAGGTGTGGACCTTGAAGCCCGCACCTTCGAAGATCGCGCGGTGGTTATCCCAGGTCGGGTTGCTCACCCAGACCTCGGACTGCGGGAAGTAGCGCTTGAGGAAGTCGGCGCCGACTTTCAGGGCGCCGGAGCCGCCGACGGTCTGCACGGTGGCCACGCGCCCGCCGGTCACGGCCGGATGATCGGCACCGAACATCAGCGCCTGAATCGCCTGGCGATAGCTGCCCAAGCCTTCCATCGGCAGGTACAGCGAGGCTTCGTGGGGCTGGTCGGCCAGGCGCTTTTCCACCTCGCCCACTGCCGCCAGTTGCGGCACCACGCCGGCTTCATCGTAGTACAGGCCGATACTCAGGTTGACCTTGTCGGCACGGGGGTCGGCCTTGAAGGTCTCCATCAGCGAGAGAATCGGGTCGCCGGCATAGGCATCGACATGTTTGAACACAGCGCACAGCTCCTTGGATCAGGACAGTTCGGGAAATGCTGCCCCGAGAATACCCTCAGTGAGGCGTGAGGAACATCACTGATGTGCAAGGTGTTCAATGCAGCCTTGCACGGAGCCCTGGGCCGCACCTTTGACTCGGCATCAGCGCTGCCCCTTTTGCGGTTGAACCCGCTCCCACAGGGGCTTGCGCAAGCCCTGTGAAAGCAGCGGTTGTATCCGCGAAGGCCGGCCCGGGCGCGTTCAGTCCGCCAAAGCCTTGAGCCCCTGCAGCTCCTGCTCGGTCAGCGCCACCCCTTCACGCTGCGCCACCTCGCGCTCACGGTAGCGCCGTTCCCCTGGCATGCGGGTCAGCCCTGCTTCCTGCATGTGATCGACCAGCGCTCGGCTGCGCTGGGCAAAGCGTTGCCCTTCGGCCTTGGTCGGGTCGATGACGATGATCAATTGCCCAGTCCAAGGCGTCTTCGCCCCCGGATGCCCGGACCAGTCGAACTCCCAGGAGAAATGCCCACCGGTCAAGGCCGCTGCCAGCAATTCGACCATCATCGACAGCGCCGAGCCCTTATGCCCGCCAAACGGCAGCAGTGCGCCACCTTCGAGAATCGCCTTGGGGTCGCAGGTCGGCTGACCCTGGGCATCCACACCCATGCCCGGCGGCAGTTGCTCGCCGGCCCGCGCGGCGATCTGTACATCACCATGGGCCATGGCGCTGGTGGCCATGTCGAAGACGATCGGATCGTGCCCGGCGCAAGGCGCGGCAAAGGCGATCGGGTTGGTGCCAAACAGAGGCTTGCGTGCGCCATGGGGCACCACGCAAGTCATGCTGTTGACCACGCTCAAGGCCACCAGCCCCTCGTCGGCGAACGGTTCCACGTCCGGCCAGAGCGCTGCGAAGTGATGCGAGTTGTGGATCGCCAGTACCGCGATGCCAGCCTTGCGCGCCTTTTCCACCAGCAAAGGCCGCGCTGCGGCCAGCGCCGGCTGGGCGAAACCGCCACCGGCGTCGACCCGCACATAGCCAGGGGCCAGATCGCTCACCTGCGGCTCGGCGCGCCCGTTGACCCAGCCACTGGCCAAGGTCGAGACATAACCGGGAATACGAAATACCCCGTGGCTGTGGGCGCCATCGCGCTGGGCGCTGGCGCAGTTGTAAGCCAGCGCCGCGGCGACCGGCTCGGCACAACCATGACGCTGCAGGATGCGTTGCAACAACGCCTGCAGCTCGGCGAAAGGCACGCGCACGACGGGGCTTACGGAAGGTGCGGACATCTGGAGCTCCTGTTCTTGTACTTCTTGGACGTGGAATGGCTACAGCGCAAGCAATGGCAAAACTTATCCCGCGAATGACAGCTATCTGTCAATTGTTGACTTGATGACAGAAAACATCCATTTTCTATCGCAAGCCTCACCCATCCCGGAGTCGACCATGAGCCAACCGATCAAGCAACGCCTCGAGAGCAGCCTGCAAAGCGCCGCAGCCTCGGGCCGCAAGATCGCCAGCTACATGCTCGCCAACCTGCACGAGTTGCCGTTCCAGACGTCGGCCAGCATCGCGACCAAGCTTGGCGTCAGCGAATCCAGTGTCGGGCGTTTCTGTCGCTCCCTGGGTTATGCCCACCTCAAGGCGCTCAAGCAAGACCTGCAGAACGACCTGGGGGACGGCCCTTGGCTAGTGGGAGATCGCCTGCAAGAGTATCGCCAAGGCGAGGACGACAGCGAGAGCTCCGGCAGTCTTGACCTTGAAATCGCTGCATTGGTGCGCGTGCATGAGTACCGCCGCAGCCAGGCCTGGCAACAGGTCGCCCAGCGCCTGGCGAGCAAGCGCCGCGTGTTCATCGCAGGTTTCCAGACCGAGCGCGGCGTGGCCATGTGCATGAGCCATTTGCTGCAATACCTGCGTGATGGCGTGCAGCTGGTCGATGGCAGCGCCGGGCATTTCGGCGACGTGCTGCTGGGCCCTGCCCAGGACAGTGCCCTGGTGGTGTTCGAGGCGCGCCGTTACTCCCGCCATGCCCTGCTGCTGTGCAGCAAAGCACGCGAAGCGGGCATTCCGGTCACCCTGGTGACCGACACCTTCTGTGATTGGGCCGATGCCAACGCCGACGAGGTGTTCCGCATCCCCACCGAATTCAACCTCTTCTGGGAGTCCACCTCGGCAATGCTGTCGTGGGTGCACCTGATGGTCAACGAGGTCTGCAGGAAGCTGGGACCTGATGTTGAAAGACGCTTGGAAGCAACTGCCGCTCTACATAACGCATTCGTCGGCTACACCTCGTGGCCAACGGGAAAACAACAATAGCAAGAGTGAAAGTCCAGAGGTGTTAGATGAAAAAGACCCTGTCCGTGGTGGGTGTGTGCGCCCTGTTGCTGACTGGCGCGGCCAGCGCCGAGACCCTGCGCTTCGCGACCGAGGGCGCCTATCCGCCCTTCAACTATGTCGATGCCGATAACAAGCTGCATGGCTTCGACATCGACATCACCAACGCCCTGTGCGCGCAGATGAAAGTCGAATGCACCCTGGTGGCGCAGGACTGGGAAGGCATCATCCCGGCCCTGATGGCCCGCAAATACGATGCTGTGGTCGCCTCGATGATCGACACCGAGGAGCGACGCAAGAAGATCGCCTTCACCAACCACTACTACCGCACCCCGTTGACCGTCGCCGTGGCCAAGGACAGCCCGATCAAGGACGCCCAGGCCGACTTCAAGGGCTACACCGTCGGGGCCCAGTCGTCCTCCACCCAGGCCATCTACGCCGAAGACGTCTACGCCAAGGCCGGCGCCGACGTGAAGCTCTACCCGACCATGGACGAAGCCAACGCCGACTTGGCCGCCGGCCGCCTGGACGGGGTAATCGCCGACAAGTTCCCGCTGCACGAGTGGATGAACAAGAACGGCCAGGACTGCTGCAAGGTCCTGGGTGACGTCAACGGCACCAAGGCCGACGCCGCCATCGCCGTACGCAAGGACGACGTCGCCCTGCGCGAGCGTCTGAACAAGGCGCTGGCCGAAATCGTCGCCAACGGCACCTACCAAAAGATCGCCAGCAAGTACTTCGCCTTCGACATCTACAACTGACCTGACGCCTGCGGGAGCGGGTTTACCTGCGGATACGGCAGTGGACTCACCGACGTATTGGCGGGCAAGCCCGCTCCCACAGGATCGCTGTTGCCTTTCGATATCGATGTCGCTGAGGAGTCTCCTCCATGCTCGATCAACTGTCTTTGCTGTCGTTCGCCAGCGGTGGCTGGGGTCAGGCGCTGCTCGCCGGCGCCCTGGTGACCCTGTCGCTGGCCCTGGCCTGCCTGCCCATCGGTCTGCCCTTGGGCCTGCTCGTGGCCCTCGCCGCGCGCTCGCGCAAGCGCGCTGCACGCGCCTGGGCCACCAGTTTCTCCACGGTGTTTCGCGGCCTGCCGGAGCTGTTGACACTGCTGATCATCTATTACGGCTGCCAGATCGCCGCACAGAAGCTGCTGGCGGCGATGGGCTATGAAGGCGAGGTGCTGATCAACACCTTCCTCGCCGCGATGATCGCCTTCAGCCTGGTGTTCGCCGCGTTTTCCAGCGAAATCTGGCTGGCCGCCTTCAAGACGCTGCCCAAAGGCCAGCTGGAGGCTTGTTCGGCCCTGGGCCTGAGCAAACGCACCGGATTCTTCAAGGTGGTGCTGCCACAACTGACCCGCATCGCCCTGCCTGGGCTGTCGAACAACTGGCTGTCCCTGCTCAAGGACACCTCGCTGGTGTCGACCATCTCGCTGGTCGACCTGATGCGCCAGACCAACCTGGCGGTCAGTGTCACCAAGGAACCGATGTTCTTCTATGGCGTCGCCTGCCTGGGCTACCTGCTGTTCTCGGCACTGTCGGGGCGGGTCTTTGCCTTCATCGAACGACGCTGCAACCGTCACCTGCAAGGAGCCCGGGCATGAGCTTCGAACAACTGCTGGCCATGGTGCTCGACCCCGACCTGCTCGAACGCTACGGCGCGCGCTTCATCGACGGCTTGCTGGTGACCGCCAAGCTGGTGGCGATCTCCTTCAGCCTGGGCGCGGTGCTCGGGCTGCTACTGGCCCTGGCGCGCATGTCCCAAAGCCGCGTGCTGCAGCGCCTGTCGGCGGGCTACGTGTACTTCTTCCGCGGCTCGCCCCTGCTCGCGCAGCTGTTCTTGCTGTACTACGGCCTGGGCTCGCTCAAGGGCTTCTGGCAGGACATGGGCCTGTGGTGGTTCTTCCGCGAAGCCTGGTACTGCACGCTGCTGGCCTTCACCTTGAACACCGCCGCCTATCAGGCGGAGATCTTCCGCGGCAGCCTGATGGCCGTGGCCCCCGGCCAATACGAAGCGGCGCGGGCCTTGAGCCTCAAGCGCTCGACCACCTTCTTCAAGGTCATCCTGCCGCAATCGCTACTGGTGGCCATCGGCCCGTTGGGCAACGAACTGATCCTGATGATCAAGGCCAGCGCCATCGCCTCGCTGGTGACCATCTACGACTTGATGGGCGTGACCAAGCTGGCGTTCTCGCGCAGCTTCGACTTCCAGATCTACCTGTGGGCCGCAGTGCTCTACCTGGTGATCGTGGAGATCGTC
The DNA here is from genome assembly GCF_040822035.1 of Pseudomonas guariconensis. Classification (NCBI taxonomy): domain Bacteria; kingdom Pseudomonadati; phylum Pseudomonadota; class Gammaproteobacteria; order Pseudomonadales; family Pseudomonadaceae; genus Pseudomonas; species Pseudomonas guariconensis. The sequence continues at coordinate 2,840,906 of NZ_CP162012.1, forward strand.
CGCCGCGCCCTGAAACACCTGGAAGCCCGCCTGGGCCGCCACCTGAACTGACCGAAGGATACGCTCCATGCATTGCCAAACCATCGTTCTGGGCGCCGGTATCGTCGGCGTCAGTACCGCCCTGCACCTTCAGGCCCGAGGCCGCCAGGTCATCCTGATCGACCGCGACGAGCCGGGCAGCGGCACCAGCCATGGCAACGCCGGGTTGATCGAACGCTCCAGCGTCATCCCCTACGCGTTTCCTCGCAACCTGGGCGCCTTGCTGCGCTACGGACTTAACCGCCAACCCGACGTGCGCTACAGCTTCCTGCACCTGCCCAAGGCCGCCCCCTGGCTGCTGCGCTATTGGCAGCAGTCCGCGCCGGGCCGCCTGGCCAGTGCCGCCGCCGACATGCTGCCGCTGGTGCAACGCTGCGTCGAAGAGCACGACGCCCTGATCGACGCCGCAGGCCTTGGCGCACTGGTGCAGGCCAAGGGCTGGATCGAGGTCTACCGCGACCCTGCCCTGTTCGCCCAGGCCAAGGCCGACCTGCACGGCCTTGCCCGCTACAACCTGAAGTACGAGATTCTCGAACGCGACCAACTGCAAGCCCGGGAGCAACAGCTCGAGGGTGATGTGATCGGCGGCATTCACTGGCTGGACCCGAAGACCGTCAACAACCCCGGCGGCCTGACGCGCGGCTATGCCGCCCTGTTCATCCAGCGCGGCGGGCAGTTCATCCATGGCGATGCCCGCAGCCTGCGTCAGGTCGGCACCCAGTGGCAGGTGAACAGCCGCCGCGGCCCGGTCATTGCCGACGAGGTGGTGGCCTGCCTGGGTCCGCAGTCGGCCGACCTGTTCGAGCCCCTGGGCTATCGCTTCCCGCTGGCGATCAAGCGCGGTTATCACATGCATTACAGCACCCGGGACGGCGCCGAACTGGCCCACGCGGTCTGCGACACCCAAGGTGGCTACGTTCTGGCTCCGATGGCGCGTGGCGTACGCCTGACCACCGGGATCGAGTTCGCCGCCCACGATGCCCCCGGCAACGAGATCCAGCTGGGGCGCTGCGAAGCCCTGGCTCGCAAGCTGTTCCCGGCCCTGGGCGAGCGCCTGGACGACCGTCCGTGGCTCGGCCGGCGCCCCTGCCTGCCGGACATGCGTCCGGTGATTGGCCCGGCGCCACGGCATAAGAACCTGTGGTTCAACTTCGGCCACGCCCACCACGGCCTGACCCTGGGCCCGGTCACTGGCCGCCTGCTGGCCGAACTGGTCACAGGCCAGGCGCCTTTCACCGACCCGTCGCCTTACAGCGCCGCACGCTTCGACTAAACATCCACGCGGGAGAACAACAAGATGACCGCCGCCTCTCTGAGCCTTGCCAGTGTCACCCCCGAACCCGACGCGCGCCCAGTGCTGATCCGCATCGAGGGCCTGAACAAGCACTACGGCGCCTTCCATGTGCTGCACGACATCAACTTGCAGGTCCGCGAAGGCGAGCGCATCGTACTCTGCGGCCCCTCAGGCTCGGGCAAGTCGACTTTGATTCGCTGCATCAACCGTCTGGAGATCGCCGAACAGGGCAGCATCCACGTAGCCGGCACGGACCTGGCCGCCACCAGCCGCCAGGCCGCCCAGGTGCGCAGCGAGATCGGCATGGTGTTCCAGCACTTCAATCTGTTCCCGCACATGAGCGTGCTGGACAACTGCCTGCTCGCCCCCACCAGCGTACGCGGTCTGTCGCGCAAGGACGCCGAGGAACGGGCGCGCATGTACCTGAGCAAGGTCGGCATCGAGAGCCAGGCGCACAAGTACCCCAGCCAGCTGTCCGGCGGCCAGCAGCAGCGGGTGGCCATCGCACGGGCGCTGTGCATGAAGCCGCGCATCATGCTGTTCGACGAACCCACCTCGGCGCTGGACCCGGAGATGGTCGCCGAAGTGCTGGACGTGCTGGTGCAACTGGCCGGTACCGGCATGACCATGCTCTGCGTCACCCATGAAATGGGCTTCGCCCGTCAGGTGGCCGAGCGCGTACTGTTCCTGGAAGGCGGGCAGATCATCGAGGACAGCCCACCGGAGGTGTTCTTCAACCACCCGAAAACCCAGCGGGCACAAGCGTTCCTCAAACAAATCCTGCACTAGCGCGCATCAGCGCTCCCTCTCTGGATAAGCACCGCCCCTGTGGGAGCGGGTTCACCCGCCAATGCGATAGTGAATGCACCGTCGTATTCGTGGGTAAACCTGCTCCCACCGCGTTTTTGGCGTCCGGATGGAGCTGGCTGGTTTTTAGTGAGATGGGAACGGGAAGGCCCCCTCGTGCGGGTATTGCAAACCACCAAGCCCCTGTACCCGCCGGCACTCATTGCACCCATGCAAAGACCCAACTGCATCGTTAAATATTATTGACCTAACCCACCGCCAAACCCTTGTCACCGCAGGGCTCCAAGCCCTCAACCCCCCGAAAAACGGCGCCTTCACCCCTCGCCACTCGTTTGACATATCGAACGGCTCTGGCAAGCTATGAACAAGCCCCGACCGGAATCGCCTGCCAGGCGAGCCGGCAGTGCTCGGGGTTTCAGGACGTACTCAAGGCCGAGCCCGTGCGCCTGCACAACAACGACAGGATGAACCTGTCCCAAGGTGACATATGTCCAACAGCAACATTGGCAACAAGCAACCCTCCCTGCGCAAACCCGTCGTCCTGATGACCATGGGCAGCCAAGAGCGCAAAGGCCATGACTATCAGGTCATGACCCACAAATACATCACTCCGCTGGTCGAATTCGCCGGTTGCGTCCCGGTCCTCGTGCCCACCTGCTGTGGCGTCGAAGACCTCGAGACCTACCTGGACATGGCCGACGGCGTCTACCTGACCGGCGCGGGCAGCAACATCGACCCGGCCCTCTACGGCCAGGAAAACCAGACCCCGGGCAAGGCCCAGGACAAAGATCGCGACCTGTTCGACATTCCTTTGGTGAAAATGGCCATCGCCCGTGGCCTGCCGATCTTCGGTATCTGCCGTGGGATGCAGGAAATCAACGTGGCCCTGGGCGGTGACATCTACCAGAAGGTCTACGCCGAGCCAGGCTTCAACGATCACCGGGAGAATCCGGAAGATCCGGTCGAGGTCCAGTACCAGGCCGTGCACAGCGTCAAGGTCCAACCAGGCAGCTGGCTGCGCGAGAAGCTCGGCACCGACGAGATCCGCGTCAACTCCCTGCATGGTCAAGGCCTGAACAAGCTGGGCAAAGGCATCGAGCCGATCGCCCACGCTGAAGACGGCCTGGTCGAAGCGATCCACGCCCCGAGCATCTCGCCGTTCCTGTTCGCCGTGCAGTGGCACCCGGAATGGCAAGCCGCGAAGAACCCTGACTCGATCAAGATCTTCGAAGCCTTCGGCGACGCCTGCCGCACCCAGGTGCGCAAATCCCAGGGCAAGCGCAACCAGGCTGCCTGATTCTTCTTCGTTAGTTTTGATCGCGGGGCGGCGCAATGTCGCCCCCGCTTCCCCGGTCACCCTCTGCTGGTCCCAGAACACTTCCCGTGGAAGCGGGCGGCTGGCTTGTGCCTGTCTCCGCGATCGTTTTTTGCCTCACACCGCCGTGTGCCGTAGTGCCGACGGTGCCTCCCCCATCATCCGTCTATACATGCTGGAAAACGCACTCGGGCTCTCGTAGCCCAAATCCAGCGCCACCCGTGTCACCGACTCCCCCGCCGCCAGACGCGTCACCGCCGCCATCAGGCATGCCTGCTGTCGCCACTGGGCGAACGACAACCCCGTGAGCGTTCGAAAGCGACGGGTGAAGGTACGAAGGCTCCAATTGAGCCGATGCGCCCAATCCTGTGGCGTGACGCGGATATCCGGTTGAGCCAGAAACGCCAGGCACAACTGCGCAACGCGTGGCTCCTGCGGAATCGGCGCAAACAGTGGCAATGGCCGGGCACGGCTCAGTTCAGCAAGCATCAAGGCGACCAGCAAGCCATCGCGCCCCTGGGTGTCGTACAACGCCGGGACATCGGCACTGGCCAGCAGCAGTTCGTGGAGCAAGGGGCTGACCAGCAAGGCCTCGCATTGCTCACCCGGCCTGGGCACCGCTTCGGGTTCGATGTAGAGGCTGCGTGTGCTGACACCCCGCATACGCACCTGATGGCGCTTACCGGGCGGTATCCAGACGCCGTTGTAGGGCGGAACTACCCAGGCGCCGTCATCGGTCAGCACATCCATCAAACCGCTCATACCGTAGAGAAACTGCGCCCGTCGATGGCTGTGCGCCGCCAGCAGCGTGCCAGGCGGGTAGTCGGTGCCGATGGCAAGCACGGGGCGGGGCGTTGCGTCCATGGTGTGCAAAGGAATGTTGCGCATGCCGATCGCCTTGGCCGAAAAACAACGATTATTGGCCATCGCGCGCAAGCCGGCCAGGCCGAGGCCCATTATCGTGCAGCCTTCATCCGCTCTGGAGGGCGTTGCATGTTCTACGCGTTGCTCGTCGCGTTCGGCCTGTGCGCAGGCGTCACCACGTTGTTGTTCGGCTTTGGCGGCGGGTTCTTCGCGGTGCCCTTGCTCTATGCGCTGCTGCTGGCCAGTCATGAGGCGGGCTCCGTGGTCAGTCAGCATGCGATGCAGATCGCTGTAGCCACTTCCGCCGCGGTGATGATCGTCAGCAGTGCCCTGGCCAGCTGGCGTCATCATCGCGCCGGGAGCCTGGACTGGGCACTGGTGCGCCTGCTGGTGCCGGGCATCGGTCTTGGCGCCCTGCTCGGCGCCATCGCCGCGCTCTGGCTGGACAGCGACTGGCTGCGCTGGCTGTTCGTCGCCTACGTGCTGGCAAGCCTGCTCGATGGCTGGCTTCGCCCAGGCTTCGTCGCGAAGACCCGCTCGCAGCGTCCCCCGTTGGGCCCAGGGCACTCGACCCTGATCGGCGTGCCGATTGGTGCGGTGGCGGCGTTGTTGGGTGTTGGTGGCAGCGTCATGACCGTACCGTTGATGCGCCGACGCGGCGCGAGCATGCTGACCGCCACGGCCATGGCCAATCCGCTGTCGTTGCCCATGGCATTGGTGGCCACGCTGACCTACGCCCTGTTGCCTCAGGCGCAACTGACGCTGGGGGTGGGCTATCTGGGCCTGGTCAATCTGTATGCCGCGACAGCCTTGGTGGCGGGCGCCTGGCTGGGGATGGCACTGGCTGCACCGTTGGTCGGACGCATCAACGATACGCTCCATGCCCGCGCCTACCTGCTATTGCTGGGCGGCGTGTTGCTGACGATGCTCCTGGTGCGCAGCTGACGGCAAATTGCTGGCCCCCAGCCCTGCGAAGTGAAGGCAAACTCCCTTTTCCTTCATAAGCTTAGGACAGCATCATGCGGGTATTTCTAGCAACGATCGCCGGCTGTGTGATGGCCACGGCCGCCTTCGCAGCCCAAGCCAAGGCCCTGAACCAGAACGATCGTCAGGTATGCCACTGGGGTTCGCAAATCGCCGCCGATGCGCAGCAGGCCAAGCTTTCCGGCGTCACGCTGTATGCCACGCGTAAGAAGTTGCAGACGCGCAAATTCCCCAAGCCCTGGATGCGCATGACCGCCTTCGGCATCACCGAGCAGACCTACAACAGCCAGTCCCGGCTCAAGCCCGCGGCGATCAGGCAGACGTACTACGAGCAATGCGTACAGCATGCGATCGCAAAACGTTAATACGTTATATATCAGCAGGTTATGCGATTAATTTAACGTTTTTGTTTACATACATAGGGACTGAGCAGACTTGAGATCGAGGCGCAGTCCCTGTGGGAGCGGCTCAAGCTGAAGCCGACAACCGCTCCCCAGCCCTCTTCGAGCGGCCACCCAGGCACGTCACCGCAAACGCGATCACCAGCGCGCTGGTGCCCAACAGGAAGATCAACTGCTGATTCGATCCCTCCACCAGCAAGGCGATCAGGGCTGGGGTCACCGCCGCCGCGCCCATCAGGGTGATGCTCACCAGGGGCGTGAGTTTTCCGGTCGGGTCATTGGTAGTGATCAACGCCATGTAGTACGACAACGACAATACCCAGCCGAAGTTAATCAACAGCAGCGCCACGAATAACTGCATCGGGGTGCGGGTGTGTCCCGTCAGCATGGCGATCGACACGAAGATCGCCACCAGGCCCACGGCGATCATCAGCTGCCGGTTGACCCGCGCGCCCAACAGGCTAGGCAGCCCCGCCCCCGGCAAGCCGCCGATCGCAGAAAGGCCAAACGCCCAGCCGATATCGACACCGTCGATGCCCTGGTCACGCGCCAATTGGTCGATGAAGCCCCACACGCAATAGATGGCGATCTGCATGAACAGCATGCCCACCAGCGCGCTGCGCCCCATGCGCGACGAACCGCCCTGGGCGCACGTCCCCTCGCCGCTACCGATCAGCGCCGCGGGCTTGCGTGGCAGCGCAAGGCTCGCGCCGCAAATCAGCAGGTACCACAGGCCAAAGGAACACAGCGCCGTCACCGTGCCGCTCTGGGCCGCAAGCAGGGGCAAGGCGGCGGAAAACAACGAGTACTCAGGCGTCTGCAGCAACAGCATCAGGCCGAACGAGCGGTCCTGGTTGGGCAAACGACCCAACGTGGACACCGCATAGGCATAGATCAACCCGGCGCACGTGCCCGCCGCCAGGCTTACCAGCAGCAGCGTGCCGTTGCTCGGCGCAAAGGCGGTGGCCATGCTCAGCGCCACGCACAGCAACCCCACCCACAGACAGAGGCTGCGCCCACCCTGGCGTTTCATCACGATCGGGCACAGCAATGTGCCCAGGGTCATGCCGATCATCTCCACCGAGACGACCCAGCCCTGTTGATCGAGCGACAAGTTCAGTTGTTCGGTGACCAACCCCATGAAGATTGGTTGTACACCGCAGACGATGAATGAAGTGCAGGCGATGAAGATGAGGGAAGCACGTAGTAGCTTGGAGTCTTTGATCATGAATGGACCCTGACACGCTGCACAGCATCACCTGCTAGATCAGGTGACCCTGCCCACAGCGTTTGTTTTTATTGTTTGGGTGACTGGGCCCAATACGCCGCGATAGACGCCCCGCAGACCCAGGTGAGCGGTGGCTTGACCGCTCTGGGATGCAATCCTGGGCCTTGCCTGAGGCCTTTGAAAGTTAAATATCGGAATCGACTCCAGTGGGCTTTTTAATGCACGCCGATACCGCTTGCCTGTATCCAGAAACGCACTGCAATCGATGCCGATATTTAATTTGTGAGGCCCCTGGAGATTCCCTACCGTGTGTCGCTACATCCAACCCAGGGGCCATCGCCCGCTACCGTGCGCTTCGTCGAACCGGCCCCGATGATAAAAGGCCAGCCATGAACGACCGTGAGTTCATCAACGCCATCGACGCAGATGGCCTGCCCCTGAACATCGCCGTGAAGAACGGACGTATCACCCACATCGGTCCACAGCGCGCCGCCGTCGCCGCAGCCGATACCATCGACCTGGAAGGCCTGCTGGCCCTGCCCGGCTTCGTCGATGGCCACATCCACCTGGACAAGAGCTTCGTTGGCGACCGCTGGCGCCCGCACCAGAACGTCGCCACCCTGCGCGAGCGCCTGGCGGTGGAAAAACGCGAACTGGCCAGCGCCCCACCAATCCTCGACCGCGCCGATGCCCTGATCCGCCAGGCCGCCACCTATGGCACGCTCGCCATGCGCTGCCACGTGGACGTGGATGCCACGACTGGGCTGAGCCATCTGAACGCCATTCTCCAAGCACGGGATAACTGGAAGGACCTGATCGACATCGAACTGGTGGCCTTTCCCCAGGCGGGCGTGGTGTCCTGCCCCGGTACCGCCGAAATCCTGGAAGCTGCCGTGCGTGAGGGTGTGCAAGTGGTCGGCGGCATCGACCCGACGACGCTGGACGGCGATGCCGAAGCACAGCTGGACATAATCTTCGGCATCGCGGAGCGCCATGGGGTGAAGGCCGATATCCACCTCCATGAACCGGGCGAGATTTGCATTGCCCAGCTCGAACGCATCGCTGCACGCACCCGCGCCCTGGGCATGCAGGGCCTGGTTGCGGTCAGCCATGCGTATGGGTTGGGAGATGTGTCCGAGCAGGTGGTTGACCGAACCGCGCAGGTACTGGCCCACGCAGGTGTCTCGATCATGACCAATGCGCCTGGCGAGCATGCCTTTCCGCCGGTCTTGCGCCTGCGTGCAGGGGGGGTGCGGGTGTTCACCGGCAACGACAACATCCAGGATGCCTGGTGGCCCTATGGCAACGGCGACATGCTGCAGCGCGCGATGCTGGTCAGCTATCGCTCTGGGTTCAATACCGACGAGGAGTTGCGGGTTGCGCTGGACATGGCCACCGAGGCCAGCGCCGCCGTGATGGGCAAGACCGACTACGGCCTGAAGGTGGGCAACGAGGCGAGCTTCTTGTTGTTCAAGGCACCGAACGCGGCGGCAGCGGTGGCGGCGGCGCTGCACGAGCGATTGATCGTGCGCCATGGGGCGTTCTGGGGCGGGCCCGCCATCTTGCAGCTCAAGGCTGCTCAGTTCAGTCGTGAGATGCGCCGCTGAGTCGGCCCCTGGACGGAATCAGGCCGGTTCAGGTGCTTCGTCACGCAGGATGCCGATCAGGATGTCCGCCAGCGCCTTGACCATCGGGTCGGCCGTGGGCCGGTAGAAGATCGCCGCCTCGAACACCTTGATCGGCTTGAAACCCTCCTCGGCGCCCAAGACCCGATGCCCAGGCGTGACCACCCGGGACGGCAGCAGACTGACCCCCAGCCCATTGGCCACCGCCGCCTGGATACCGGCCAGGCTCGAGCTGGTAAACCCGATGCGCCAGCTACGCCCCATGGCCTCGACCGCGCTGATCATGTCGTCTCGATACAGGCCCCGCGGCGGGAAGGTCACCAAGGGGATCGGGTCCTGGGCAAAGCACGGGTACTGCGCGCTGTCGATCCATTCGATGCGTTCCGGCTGGCAGGCATTGGCCTCACGGCTGTGACGGCGTTGCTTGACCAGCACCAGGTCCAGCTCGCCACGGTCGTAGCTGCCCATCAGGTCTCGGCTCAGGCCGCCGGTGATCTCGAGCTTCACTTTGGGATGCTTGCGATTGAACGCCGCCAGCGACGCCATCGTCTTGCCGGCGACAAAATCGTCCGGCAAGCCGATGCGCACGGTCACCGTCACGCCGCCGGATAGCGCCTCGCTCAGCTGGTTGCTCACGGCCAGCAAATGCCGCGCATAACCCAACAGCATCTCGCCGGCATCGGTCGGATGCACTTCCCGGTTGCTGCGATCGAGCAACTGATGCCCGACCATTTCCTCCAACCGCCGCACCTTCTGGCTGACTGTCGACTGGGTAGAGTGAAGCCTGGCAGCGGCTGTGGTGAAACTGCCGCAATCGGCCACCATCACCACGGCCCGTAGCAGATCCAGGTCATAGATCGATCTATTGGGTTTCGCACTGTCTGTCATAGGCAAGATTCATCTTTCGAATACACGCAGTCCGAGCATCATGCCAGAAGCCCTGCGCCTTGGGTGGCGCGATCCGGCCTATCCTTGTGCTTGACCCCTCAGCGGACACGCCCGATGCCCACACCTGACGCTTCACTGCTGCAAAGCTGGCAGCACAACGCCCAAGCCTGGATAGCCGCCGTGCGCAGCGGTGCCATCGAAAGTCGGCGGCAAGTCACCGACCAGGCCATCCTGCTCGCGGTGCTGGGCCGCCAGCCTGAGCGCGTGCTGGACCTGGGCTGTGGCGAGGGCTGGTTGTTGCGCGCCTTGGCCGAGCGCGGGATCGAGGTGACGGGCGTGGATGGTGACGAGACGCTGGTTCAGGCCGCGCAGGCTGCCGGGGCGAGCCGTGTATACCAGGCGACCTACGAGCAGTTGGCGCAAAGGCAGGTGGACGTCGGCCAGGAGTACGACCTGGTGTGCGCCAACTTCGCCTTGCTGCATCAGGACATCATTCCGCTGCTCGACGCCATGCGCGCCCTGCTCGCCCCAGGCGGCGCAATGGTGATCCAGACCCTGCATCCCTGGACGATGGCCAATGGCGATTACCAGGATGGATGGCGCGAAGAAACGTTCGCCGGATTTGCCGGGCAGTGGGCCCCGATGCCTTGGTACTTCCGCACCCTCGCCAGTTGGTTGAATGCTCTGGACATGGCCGGGTTGCGCCTGGTCAGCCTGCAGGAGCCGCAGCACCCGCAAAGCCCGGTACCGCAGTCGCTGTTGCTGGTTGCCCAACGCCAAGTCTTGTAGTGCCCTTTTCGCGAGTAAACCTGGGCCTGTCCCGCCCCCAACTGGATCCCTGAACATCCGCTTGGTTGCGACAGGATTCACACCAGACGCGCCAACCACACCCCGCCCCCTTGCTCCCCTTCGCGCCCACCCGCTAGCCTGCCTTCCTCTCCCGGACGGACCCTACCCCATGCAACCGCGCGACCTTGCCGCCTATTCGTTCCTGGCCATCACCTGGGGGCTGTCCTTTCTGGTGGTGCTCAAGGTCGTGCATGCCTTCGGTTGGGTCGGCGCGGTCAGCCTGCGCTCGCTGATCGCCGGCGGCACGCTGGCCGTACTGGCGGCGCTGCTGGGGCGGGCGCTGCGCCTGCGCCCCTTGCTCAAGCCGCTGCTAGTCGTGGGCGCCACCACGGTGGCCGGGCAACTGATCGGTCTTTCCTACGCTACACCGCGAATCGGCACCGCCATGTCCGCGATTCTGGTGGCGACCATTCCGCTGTTCTCGATGATCATCGGTCGCGTCTGGGGCCTCGAGAAAATCACCCCCCAGGGCCTGGCTGGCCTGCTGTTGGGCGTACTTGGCATCGTCATGCTGGTGGGGTTCCCGGCGCAGGCCGTGACCGACGACTTCATCCACGGCTGCATCGCTTCGGTCTTTGGCTGTCTGTGCGCTGCGTTCGGCAGCAACTATGCGAGCCTGCGCCTGCGCGGCCAGGACCCGTGGACGGTCACCGGCGGCGCCTTTCTCGCTGGCGGCCTGTTGACATTGCCCTTGTTGTGGGTGGTGCCTGTACCCACCGTGCCCCAGGCCAGCGACTGGCTGCTGCTGGCCATCAGCGGCGCGGTGATGAGCGCCACTACTTACGTGCTGTACTTCGGCCTAGTCGCGCGCATCGGTGCCACCCGTACCATCAGCGTGGAGTTCGTGGTGACCTTGGTGGCAGTGCTGATCGGCGCGCTGTTCCTCGGCGAAGCCCTGAGCCTTCTGCAGATCGTGGGCGGTGGGGTGATCCTGCTGGGCTGCATGCTGGTGCTCGGCTTGCTGCCGGGGCGCGGCAAGCGCCTGCCCAGCTGATCAGGCCCCTGGCACGTCCGGTGTCACATCCTGCGCCTGAGCGGTGTTGGTATCGATCGGTGGCGTCAGGCGCAGCACTCGGTCTCGCCCGCCTTCGGCGAGCAGGTAGCCACCCTTGCCGTCGGGAACGATGGCCTGGGGCGCCTTGAGGAAGGTCAGCACCGTGTGACGCTGCCCCTGGGCGTCGATGCGCAACAACCGTGCGCGGTGGGTGGAATCTTCGCTGATCCATAGGCCACGCTGGTCGCAGAGCAGGAAGGTGGGGTTGCGCAGGCCGCTGGCCACCACCGGGTCCTGGCCATCCTCGCTCAGCGCACGGATTTGCCCGGCGCCCTTTTCGGTGTAAAGCAGGCGGCCATCGCTGCAGCGGGTCAGGCCCTCGGTTTCGGTCAGGCCTGAACGCAGGATGTCGAGCTGACCGCTGTGCCAGTCGTAGCGCATCAAGCGGCCATTGCCTTTGCGGTCTTCGATGGCATAGAGGTAATCGCCGTCGTTCCACAAACCCTGCACGCTTTCGCCATCGAACAGATGGGTCACCTGGCCATCCCGAGCAAGGCTGACCGGTGCTCTGCCGCCCTCCTGGCTGAACACCCAACCGCCTTGTGCAGCCACCATGCCATCAGGCTTGGACAAGCCCTCGATCATGACGACCCGATCGCCTTCGGCGGTGATCTTCAGGATGCTGCCACGGCCATCGTCCAGCTCGCGGCTCACCAACAGACTGCCGTCGGCCTGGGGCAGCAGCGACGCGGCCTTGTCCACCGAGCGGTGAAGTACCTGAACACCCCAGCCATCGGCGGCCTGGACGGGGTAAAAACTCTGCCAGGCAAAGAACCCCAGCGCGCTGGCAAGCACGCCGGCGGTGCCGGCCAGCAACACTTTCACAGCGCGTACGCGTAGGGCTCGTGCCATTGATCGTCTCCTTGGAAGAGGCGAAATCCTAGCAAGAGGATGTGAAAAAAATGTTGTCAGCCCTACGCGGCCGGCCGTCTATGAAAAACAAAACGATATATAAAGAACAAAACATTCTAACTAAATGGAATTAAAAAATTGAAAGCCCTCGCGCGCCTCCTTAGGCTGGAGAACACCCCACCCAAGCCTTTCCAGGAGATCTTCCCGTGCCCGCCCGTGCCTTCTCTCCCCTTCGCCGCCTGCTGCTTGGCGGCCTGCTGGCCAGTGTCGCCAGCGCCTTGCTGCCTTGGTCCAACGCCTTGGCTGAAGACGCCAAGACCTTGCGCATCGGCTACCAGAAGTTCAACAGCATCAACATCCTCAAAGGCAGCGGCGCCCTGGAAAAAGCGCTGGCGCCGCAAGGCGTGAAAGTCACCTGGCACGAATTCGCCGCCGGGCCACAGTTGCTCGAAGCCCTGAGTACAGGCGCCATCGACCTGGGCCACGCTGCCGACGCACCGTCGGTGTTCGCCCAGGCGGCCGGCAAACCGGTGGTGTACCTGGCAGCCGAACAACCCTACCCCCGCGGCATCGGGCTGGTGGTGCGCGAGCAAGACCACATTGCCCGTGTCGAAGACCTCAAGGGCAAGCGCGTGGCCACCGGCCGTGGCTGGAACGCCCAGTACCTGCTGGCCGTGGCCTTGGAGCAGGCAGGCCTGAGCTACAAGGACATCACCCCCGCCTACGTCAACAACGCCGCCGACGCCGTGGCCGCCCTGCAGTCGGGCAGCGTGCAGGCTGTCACCCTGTGGGACCCGTTCCTGGCCGCAGCCGAACGGCAACCGGGCCTGAAAAACCTGCGTGATGGCAGCGGGCTTTCCAACAACCGGACGTTCTACCTCTCCACCGCCGCTTTCGCCGACCAGCACCGCGACCTGCTCAAGACCTTCTTCAACGAACTGGCCAAGGTCAGCCAGTGGGCCAATGCCAAGCCTGCCGAGGTCGCCAACCTGCTGGCGCCGCAGTTGGGCATCGGTGCCGACGTACTGGAGGTGGCCAGTGAACGGCGCAACTACAACGCCGTGGCCATTACCCCACAGATTGTCGCCGAGCAACAGAAGCTGGCCGACACCTTCCAGAGCCTGGGCCTGATTCCGCGCAAGCTACAGGTGGCCGACGCGGTCTACCCGGCTTCCGTCCTGCCCTGACGCCAAGGAGCTCCGCATGCCGCGCCCGATTCGCTTCAACGCCTTCAGCATGAACGCCGCCAGCCACCAGTCACCGGGCCTCTGGCGTCATCCGCGCAACACCAGCGTGGATTTCAACCGCCTTGAATACTGGACGGACCTGGCTCGCCTGCTCGAACGCGGATTGTTCGATGCCCTGTTCATTGCCGATGTGCTGGGCATCTACGATGTCTACCAAGGCGGGCCGGACGCAGCCCTGCGTGGCGGCGTGCAGGTCCCGGTCAACGACCCCTTGCTGCTGGTGCCAGCCATGGCCGGGGTGACCGAACACCTGGGCTTCGGCGTGACCTTCTCGCTGACCTACGAACACCCCTACCCCTTCGCCCGACGCATGTCGACGCTCGATCACCTGAGCAACGGCCGAGTCGGCTGGAACATCGTCACCGGTTACCTGGACAGCGCCGCACGCAACCTGGGCCTGGCCCGGCAACTGGGTCATGACCAGCGCTACGACCTGGCCGAGGAATACCTCGAGGTGCTCTACAAGCTCTGGGAAAAGAGCTGGGACGACGATGCCGTGGTGCTCGAGCGCGAGACTGGCCGTTACATCGACCCGTCGCGCGTACACCCCATCGGCCACGCTGGCGAGCACTTCCAGGTGCCTGGCATGCACCTGTGCCAGCCCTCGCCCCAACGTACCCCGGTGCTGTTCCAGGCCGGAGCGTCGGCGCGCGGCCAGCAGTTCGCCGCGCGGCATGCCGAATGCGTATTCATCAGTGGCCCGACACCCACCGTGTTGCGCCGCTATGCCGACGGCATCCGCCAGGCCAGCGAGGTCGCCGGGCGTGGCCGCGATGAAGTGCTCATCTATGCCCAGGCCCTGCTGATCGTCGGCCAGACGCACGAACAAGCCCAGGCACGCTTTGCCGACTACCGCCGCCATGTCGATCTGGAGGCGGCCCTGGCCCTGCTGTCGGGCTGGACCGGCATAGACTTCGCAGGCCTGGAGCCCGACGCGCCCATCGAATATGTGGAGAACGACGCCGGCCGCGCGGCCCTGGCCGCCTTCACCGCCGCGGACCCCGACCGGCGCTGGACAGTACGCGAGGCGGCGCAGTTCGTTGGGCTGGGCGGTCGGGGACCGGTGCTGGTGGGCTCGGCGCAAGAAGTCGCCAACCAGCTGGAAACCTGGCTCGACCAGACCGGCATCGACGGTTTCAACCTCACCTACGCGGTGCAACCGGACGATCTGGCCAATGTGGTCGAGCTCTTGATACCCGAGCTGCAACGCCGCGGTCGCTATCCCTTGGCCTATGAAAAGGGAACCCTGCGCCACAAGCTGTTCGGCCAGGGCGATCGTCTGCCAGAAGCCCATGCCGGGCGCCTGGTCGACATTCACTGAATAAATACCGGACATTTCAACATTTAATTTGTGGATGCCACGGAAAGGCTCATATCCTGTCCGTGCATCCCCTGCGGCGCACCGGCCGGTGCGGTTCAACGGCACGGGGAAAGAACAACAAGTCGAGACTCTCCATGTCGAATCATTCGTACTTCGCCCCTCACGGTGGGCACCCAGGCCAAACCGAGCTGCTGACTGACCGTGCCATGTTCACCGAAGCCTATGCCGTCATCCCCAAGGGCGTGATGCGTGACATCGTCACCAGCCACCTGCCGTTCTGGGACAAGATGCGCATGTGGGTCATCGCCCGCCCGCTGACCGGCTTCGCCGAAACCTTCTCCCAGTACATCGTCGAAGTTGCCCCGGAAGGCGGCAGCGAGCGTCCTGAGCTGGACCCGAACGCCGAAGCGGTCCTGTTCGTGGTCGAAGGCGAGATCGACATCACCGTCGAAGGCAAGCACCACACCCTGGTCCCTGGCGGCTACGCCTTCCTGGCCCCGGGCGCCGACTGGAGCCTGCGCAACAACAGCAAGTCCAACGTCACCTTCCACTGGCTGCGCAAGCACTACCAGAAGGTCGAAGGCCTGGCTGTTCCGGAATCCTTCGTCACCCACCGCAAGGACGCCACCGTCATCGAAATGCCGGGCACCGAAGGCCGCTGGGTCACCACCCGCTTCGTCGACATGGCCGACATGCGCCACGACATGCACGTCAACATCGTGACCTTCCAGCCAGGCGGCGTGATTCCGTTCGCTGAAACCCACGTCATGGAACACGGCCTGTACGTGCTGGAAGGCAAGGCGGTGTATCGCCTGAACCAGGACTGGGTCGAAGTCGAAGCCGGTGACTTCATGTGGCTGCGTGCCTTCTGCCCGCAAGCCTGCTATGCCGGCGGCCCTGGCCCGTTCAGCTACCTGCTGTACAAGGACGTCAACCGCCACGTGCACCTGACGCTCAACCCACAGCGTTGAGTCCAGGCTGATGTCTCACAAGCCCGCCTTCATGGCGGGCTTGTCGTTTGTGTCCATACTTTTTGCACCCCACTGCTTGCGGACCTGCGTCCATGCCCCTGGTGTATCGTCTGTTGCTCGCCCTGCTGCTCCTGTTGCCAGCCCCCTTGCTGGTGGCGGCCGACTGGCGCCTGGCGCATCAGGAGGATGGCGTCGACGTTTATCTGAGCGCTGTGGAAGGCTCGCCCTACCAGGCGTTTCGCGGCGTGACCCGCATCAAGGCAAGCGTGCGTACCCTCACTGACCTGCAGGAGAACCTGCGGGTGGCCTGCAAATGGCTATATGCCTGCGCTGAGATGCTCTTGCTGGAAGTCGAGGGCGACAGTACCTGGGTCTACTTGGTCACCGACCTGCCCTGGCCGGCCCACCCCAGGGACATCGTGCTGCGCGTGCGCACCGAGCGCCTGAACGATGGGACCCTGGTGCGCTACCTGAGCGCCGAACCTGGTAGGGTGCCCGCAGCGCCAGGGTTGATCCGCGTACGCCGACTGCGCGGGGAATGGACCATGCGCCCGCTGGGGGAAAAGGAAACCGAAGTGAGCTATCAACTGCAGGCCGACCCGGCGGGCGACGTGCCGGGATGGCTGGCCAATCAGTTCGTGGTGGATGCGCCGCTGGTCACCTTGCGCACATTGAAGGCCGTGGCCGAGCGTCAGCCCTAAGAGCATTCGCGGGTAACCCCGCTCCCGCAAGGATCACCCTAACCCCTGAGGGAGCGGGTTCACCGCCGAACCAGGTCCCGTCCTGACAGCGCAAAAATAAACGCTCGATGAAATAGAAATAATTTGAACAACACCCCGGGAGAGGTTTCGAATGATAGATACCTCCGCGATCCTCCCAGGAGCCCGTCATGTCCCTACGTCCGCTGTGTCAGCCATGAAGGCCCACTACCGCGCTCCCTGCGCCAGCCTGGAGCTGGACTTCGTCCGCGATACGCTGTTCGGCCCGGTGGCTCATCGCGTGGAATGCCAGGTCCAGCTAGCCGCGCTCAACTTGCAAGGCTGCCCGGCGCTGCGCCTGCACATCGACCCACCGCTGCCGGAAAAACTCGACCGCGCCCACAGCGTGGCGTTCGTCTGGGACGGACGCAGCTATCACGGCGTGGTGCGTGACCATGCCAAATGCGGCGATGGCGGCATGAACCTGGTGCTTGAGCTGCAGTGAAGCGATCAACGGGCGACAGATAACCTGAACCCTGGGCGCTGGGGCTTCTCCATAAAAAGAGGACACGCTTGCCCTCGAGGAGATTGCCATGAACAGCCCCTTGCTCAAGCTCTTCACTCAACCGGGTGCCGCCTGGCTGGACATCCGCCGTGCCGAGGAAGCCCACCCGCAACAATACCTGCCACGCCTGCTGGCACTGGCGCTGATCCCGGCCGTGTGCCTGTTCATCGGCACCACCACGTTCGGCTGGAGCCTGGCCGCGGAGGATCGCGTACGCCTGAGCCTGGTCAGCGCTGCGCAGTTGGCGGGCCTTCTGTACGCCACGACCGTGGTCGGCGTCATGTTGATGGGCGTGATGATCCGCTGGATGTCACGAGGTTTCGACGCCCAACCCACCCTCAACCAATGCATCGGCTTTGCCGCCTATTGCGCCACGCCCTGGTTCGTCGCGGGCGTGGTGGGCCTGGTGCCGATGCGCTGGCTGGCCGTGCTGGCCCTGCTGGCAGCCTCGGCCTATGCCACGGTATTGCTCTATGGCGGCTTGCAGACGTTTCTGCGGCTTCGCAAGGAACAGGCCCTGCTGTTCGCAACCTGTGTCTGGGGTGTGGGACTGCTGTTGCTGGTGACCATCCTGGTGTCGATGATCCTGTTCTGGTTCAACGGCCTGATGCCTGAGTATGTGCGCCCGGCCAGCCTTGGCTGACCGGGTCTGCCGAGCGTTTCAGGCGATGGCCCTGGCCACGTGCGGATGACCCAGGCGCTGATCCTTGCGCAACTGGTTCACCAGTTCATGGACATCACGACAGCTATTGAGGCTGTCCAGGGGAATGCCGGTGACGGTCAGGCAATCGTCAAGCCCCTGTTCATTGCCCAGACGAATGGTCAGGCTGACGCCGTCCGGGCAACTGACCTCGCAGCGGTCGGGCAGACAGGCCTGCTCGATCAGCTGGCGCATTTCCAATAGCGAAACTCCTATCAACGACATGGTTCGACCCTCTCTGTACTGGATGGCCTGTTGTGTGTGAGTACGCCCTGAATTGGCGCAGTGCCAATTGATATTGCGCATGTCCAAGCGGTCACTCATTTGCTGGAGCAATGAGTGCCTGGTGAATCCTCTAGCACCTTAGAAGAAGAGCCCGGCTTGACGCTGGCTGTTCGATCCAATGAAGCAGGCTTACGACGAGCGGTCTTGCCTGTGCCGCTGGTCGGGCAAGGGGGAATTCTTTCAAACTTTTGAGTAAGTCACAGTTTCCCACGGATAGGCCACGGAACGTCTTGCACGTGGCCAGCCTGCGCGGCTGCGCAAGGGATGGGGACCGATGATCGACGCCAAACTTTTCGTGATCGACTACGAACTGCACGGGCAGCACAAGTCGTTCGTGATCCGCGCCGAGCGGATGGACAACGCCGAGGCCTGGCACTGGGCCAGTTGCGATGCGGGAGTGGCCCGCATCGGACGCTACGGGCGCGAGAAGATCAAGAAAGTCAGCAAGCCGGTGGCCGAGCGTTACGGGATCAGTGATGTACAGTGGCGGCAGACCGGTTGAACGGCTGCCGCGCTGTGGCCCATCGACTCAATGCTGGGGGCCCTGCTCCCCCGCCATCTGGCCGAACCGCCCGGCCTGGAAGTCGTCGAACGACTCGGCGATCTCCGCTTGGCTGTTCATCACGAACGGGCCATAGCCGACGATAGGCTCATCGATTGGTTCGCCGCTGAGCAGCAGCAGGCTCACGTCTTCCAAGGCCTGCACCTGTACGTGCTCACCATCGCGCTCGAGCAGCACCAGGCTGGCCGGCCCGGTCTCACGCTCGCCATTGACCTGCACATTGCCCCGCAAGACCACCAGCGCAGCGTTGCGCCCTTGGGCGATGGGCAGTTGCAGGCTGGCACCGGCCGCAAGGCGCAGGTCCCAGACATCCATGGGCGTGAAGGTCCGAGCCGGGCCTTTGTGGCCTTGATAGTCACCGGCAATCACGCGCAGGGTACCGGCATCGTCTAGCAGCTTCACCACCGGAATATCACTGGCCAGCAGCGTCTGGTAGCCCGCTGCAGCGCGCTTGTCCCGGGCAGGAAGGTTCACCCACAGCTGCACCATTTCCAGGGTGCCGCCAGTGCGGGCGAAAGCCGGCGAGTGGAACTCCTCGTGCAGGATGCCGTTGGCAGCGGTCATCCACTGCACGTCCCCGGGGCCGATCAGGCCACCGGCGCCGGTGGAGTCGCGATGCTCCAGCTCGCCCTGGTAGACGATGGTCACCGTCTCGAAGCCGCGATGCGGATGCTGGCCGACACCGCGGCGCGCGGTGGTCGGGGTGAAGTCGTGCGGGCCGGCGTAGTCCAGCAGCAGGAACGGGCTGATGTGACGGGCCAGATTGTCATAGGTGAACAGACTGCGAACCGGAAAGCCATCCCCGACCCAATGGCCGTGAGGGCTACGATGAACACCCAGAATCTTTTTCATGAGAAGTCTCCTCTCTCAGATAGCTGGGTATAACACTACCTATGAGAATAATACTTCGGTAGATAGCAAAAACGGCCCTGATCGTCCCAACAGCAGAACAATTGCAACCGGGTTGGCGGTCATCGTTGTCGGAGCGGGCTTACCCGCCAACACGCCACCGCCGACCTCACTCATTGTGCCGTGGCCGCCCGCAACCGCTGTCCCAGCCGCGGCCCGAACACATTGATCAGCAGCCCCGCCATCACCAGCAACGCGCCCCAACCCTGCACCGCGCTCAAGCGCTCATCCAGCAGCCAGGCCGACGAACTCAAGCCAATCACCGGCACCAGCAACGAGAACGGCGCCACCTTGCCCGCCGGATGGCGCGACAACAGCGTGCTCCAGAGGCTATAGCCCAGCATGGTGGCGACGAAGGCCAAGTACGCCAGCGCCAACACCGAATTCAAGCCGAGGTTGGCCAATGCATGGCCAATGCGCTCCGGACCTTCGAGCCACCAGGACAACGCCAGAAACGGCAGCGGCGGGATCAGCCCGCCCCAGATCACCAAGGCCACCAGGTCCACCGAGCCAAAGCGCCGGGTAATGATATTGCCCATCCCCCACATGGCCCCCGCGCACAGGGTCAACAGCAGCGCCAGCAACGGCACGTGGCTGCCATCTTCGCTGCCGATCAGCACCAACCCGCCCGCTGCCACCAGCAACCCCAGCACACTCGCCAAGCGCAGGCGCTCACCCAAAAACAGCGCGGCAAAACCCAAGGTGAAGAACGCCTGAGATTGCAGCACCAACGAGGCCAGCCCCGGTGGCATGCCGCTGTACATGGCCTGGAACAGGAACGCGAACTGTCCCAGGGAAATGGTCGCGCCGTAGGCGATCAACCAGCGCCAGGGAAGCTTCGGTCGCTTGACCAGCAGGATCGCCGGGAACGCCACCAGGGCGAAACGCAACGCACCGAGCAACATGGGCGGCAAGCCATCAAGGCCGACCTTGATGACAACGAAGTTGACTCCCCAGGCGATGATCACCACCAGGGCGATCAGCAGGTCCTTGAGCGGCATTGCGGCTTCCTTCTTCAGGCGTTCTAGACATATTTCGTTACAGCATAAGGCCATTCTTTTTTCACCGACCAGCACAGTTGGGTACCGACCTTGCGCAACAGTCGATCAAGCGAAGCGTCTGGCAAGCGTGTGAACCGCCACTCGTTACCTGTCAAGCTTCACTTGACCGAACTTGTCTATACATGCTCATATCTCGACACAGCCAGTCTTTGCCGATGGCTCGCCCGCCCCCCACAAAAACAAGTACGCGGAGTGCCCATGTCCAACAAACCCGTGATCGAACGGCGCTCGATCGACTACATCCCCGAAGCTGAACGCCATGGACGCGTGTACAGCCAGTTCACCCTCTGGCTGGGAGCCAACCTGCAGATTACCGCTATCGTGACCGGCGCCCTGGCCGTGGTGCTCGGCGGTGATGTGTTCTGGTCGCTTATCGGCCTGTTGATCGGGCAATTGGTCGGTGGCACGGTGATGGCCTTGCACGCCGCCCAAGGCCCGCGCCTGGGCCTGCCGCAGATGATTTCCAGTCGTGTACAGTTCGGGGTCTATGGCGCGGCCATCCCCATGGTGCTGGTGTGCCTGATGTACCTGGGCTTCACCGCCACCGGCACGGTGCTCTCCGGCCAGGCCATCGGCCAATTGATGAGCGTCAGCGACAGCACCGGCATCCTGATCTTCGCGAGCGTGATCGTGCTGGCCACCCTCGCCGGCTACCGGGTGATCCATTGGATCGGGCGCGTGGCCAGCGTGTTGGGGATCATCGCCTTCATCTACCTCTTCAGCCGCATCCTGATGCTGGCCGACATCGGCCAGTTGCTGGACAACCGCCATTTCTCCTGGGCCTCGTTCCTGCTGGCCGTTTCGCTCGCCGCCTCCTGGCAGATCGCCTTCGGCCCGTATGTGGCGGATTACTCGCGCTACCTGCCCAGCAGCACTTCGCCGGTCAAGACCTTCCTCGCCGCCGGCCTGGGTTCAGTGATCGGCGCTCAAGCCTCGATGATCCTCGGTGTGTTCGCCGCCGCCATCGCCGGCGGCCAGTTCACCGGGCACGAAGTGGCCTATATCGTCGGCCTGGGCGGCGCAGGCACTACCGCGGCCCTGCTGTACTTCAGTATCGCCTTCGGCAAGGTGACCATTTCGACGCTGAACTCCTATGGCAGCTTCATGTGCATCGCCACCATCATCAGCGGGTTCCGTGGCCATCTGCAGATCAGCAGAGCGCAGCGCTTGGTGTTCGTCCTGGCTATCGTCGGTGCCGCGACCTTGGTCGCGCTGCTCGGCCAGCATTCGTTCCTGAGCGCGTTCAAGTCATTCATCCTGTTCCTGCTGACCTTCTTCGTGCCCTGGAGCGCGGTGAACCTGGTGGATTACTACTTCATCACCAAAGAGCGCTACGACATCCCCGCCCTGGCCGACCCTGAAGGGCGCTATGGCCGCTGGAACTGGCCTGGGATCATCGTCTACACCTTCGGTGTGCTGGTGCAGATGCCGTTCATCGACACCAAGCTGTACACCGGCCCCATGGTCGCCCACCTAGGCGGCGTGGATGTCTCCTGGCTGATCGGCCTGGTCGTGCCGAGCGTGCTGTACTACTGGGTCGCCCGTGGCCGCGCGGCGCAGGCGCCGGCCCACATCATCGTGCCGGACGCTCGCTGACACCGGCGCCTTCGTCCCTTGGGCTGCTGTGCAGCCCATTGCAGGCTTCGCCGGCTCAACGACGCGCTACCCTGGGAGCCGGCGCTGGCGTCTCAGTCGCGATAATCCGGCGCCACCCGCTCCAGCAACCGCAGCAAGGCCTGCCAGGCCAACGCATTGCCGTCTGGGTCCGACAACTCCCCGGCTTTCAACGGCCGCGCCGGGGCATTGAACTGGCGCTCGGTATGCGCGCACACCTCGTGCGGCGGCACGATCACCTGCCCGGCCTGCAAGGCCGCCAACTGGATCTCGCAGGCTTTCTCCAGGTAGTACATGCGCATGAAGGCCTCGGCCACGCTGCTGCCGACAGTCAACAAACCATGGTTGCGCAGGATCATCACCGAGTGCTCGCCCAGGTCCGCCACCAGGCGCTGCTGCTCGTCCATGTCCAGGGCGATGCCTTCATAGGCGTGGTAGCCAACTCGGCCGTAGAACTCCATGGAAATCTGGTTGAGCGGCAGCAAGCCGCATTCGAGCGCCGCCACTGCGCAGCCAGCCCGGGTGTGGGTGTGCAACACGCACTGGGCGTCCTCGCGGGCGCCGTGAATGGCGCTGTGGATGACGAAACCGGCCGGGTTCACCGGGTAGGGCGTCGGCTCCACCGGATTGCCCTGCAAATCGATCTTCACCAGTTTCGAAGCCGTGATCTCATCGAACAGCAGGCCGTAGGGGTTGATCAGAAAATGATGCTCAGGCCCCGGCAAGCGCACGGAGATGTGGGTGAAGATCAGATCGGTCATGCGAAAGTGCGCGATCAGCCGGTAGCAGGCGGCCAGTTCCTGGCGCAGGGTCCGTTCGGAGGGGGTCATTGTTGTTGTCCTGGTTCGAGAATGTGAGAGGCCGAGGTCTGTTCGGCGCTCCGATTTACCCACGAAGGCCGCGAAGCGGCCTTGGGGATTGAATCTACCTCACTTGCTGGCCCATGCGTTGAAGCGCTGCTCCAGCTCCTCGCCATGGTCAACCCAGAACTCGACATTCATCGCCAGCGCGCCCTTTAGGTTTTCCGGTGAAGTCGGCACCCAGCTGGCCAACGCAGGATCGAGCCTGGCTGCGGCCTGAGTGTTGGTCGGGCCATAGGGGATCTGCTGCACATACCGCACTTGGGTGTCTGGCTGGTTGGCATAGGCAATCAGACGCCGTGCCTGATCGACATGCTGGGAGCCCTTGATGATCGCCCAGTAATCCATGCCATACAGACTACCCGGCCACACCACCGCCAGCGGACTGCCCTGCTGGGCAGCGACGGCGATGCGGCCGCTGTAAGTGGAGGTCATCACCACATCGCCTGCTGTCAGCCACTGCGCGGGCTGGGCGCCGGCATCCCACCATTGGATGTAAGGCTTGAGTTCGGTGAGCTTGGCGAAGGCGCGCTCGACACCTGCCGGGGTAGACAGCACCTTGTAGACGTCCTCGACCTTCACGCCGTCGGCCAGCAGCGCGAACTCCAGGTTGTACACCGCACGTTTGCGCAGCCCGCGCTTGCCGGGAAACGTCTTCACATCCCAGAAATCCGCCCAGGACGTGGGCGCCTTGGCCAGCTTGTCGCGGTCATAGGCAATCGCCACGCTCCACACCAGCGCCGCCGAACCGCACGCCTGGGCCGCGTCCGGGATCAGCTCGGCGGCATGGCCCATCTGTTGCCAGTCCAGGCGCTCGTAGATGCCTTCGTCACAGCCGCGCATGAGGTCCGGGCCTTCGATCTGCACCACGTCCCAATCGACATTCCCGGTATCGGCCATCACCTGGATCCGGGCCATCTCGCCGTTGTACTCGCTCTGGATCAGCTTGCTGCCATCCTGGGCGCTGAAAGGCTGGAAGATCGCCACGTCCTGGGCTTTCTGGCCCGCGCCGCCATAGCCGACCACGACCATCTGCGGCGCCGCCTGCGCACTGCCCAGGCCCAAGGCCAGAAGCACTGCGCACAATCCGGTCCTGCGGGGAAATGCTTGCATCGGTGGTTCCTCCTGCCGGTGCCTGGCCGGTGCAGCGCAGGCTCCGCTTTCTTGTTGTTGTGAGGGATGCCCCTGAGCGAGGGGTCGAGGGAACGCTAGACGCCAGCCAGTAAAAAAACAAGTTGATTTTTTACTGGCGCTACACTTTCATGGAAAAAACAAGAACGACAACCGACCGGAGCTGCGCGCATGTCGACCGCCTTCCCCCACCTGTTCGAACCGCTGCAGATCCGTGGCAAACGCCTAAAGAACCGCATCATGTCCACCGGACATGACACCTGCCTGCCCACCGACAACTTGGTCAACGACAAGCTCATTGCCTACCAGCGCGCCCGCGCCGAAGGCGGCGCCGGCCTGATCGTGCTGCAGGTGGCGGGGGTTCACGACAGCGCCCGCTACACCTCCCATGTGCTGATGGCCACCGACGATGCCTGCATCGACGGCTATCGCCGTCTGGCCGAGGACTGCCACGCCCACGGCACCGTCGTGCTGTCACAGTTGTTCCACCCCGGGCGCGAGATCATGGAAACCGCCGATGGCCTGCTGGCAGTGGCCTACTCGGCCTCGGCGGTGCCCAACGAGCGTTTTCGGGTGATGCCTCGGGCGCTGGACCAGGCGATGATCGACGAGATCATCCAGGGCTACGCCAGTGCCGCCCGCCGCCTGCATCAGGCCGGGCTCGACGGCGTGGAAGTGGTAGCCAGTCATGGCTACCTGCCGGCGCAGTTCCTCAATCCGCGGGTCAATCGCCGCACCGACGGCTACAACGGCGGCCTCGAGCAACGCCTGCGCTTTGTGCGTGAAGTGCTGAGCGCCGTGCGCGCAGCCACCGACGAGCAATTCATCGTAGGCCTGCGCATCAGCGCCGACGAGCGCGACCCCGAAGGCCTGACCGAGGACGAATCCCTGGTGGCTGCCCAGGCCCTGCAGGGCGAGATCGACTACCTGCACATCGTCGCCGGCACCTCCGCCTCACAAGGCGGTGCGGTGCATATCGTTCCGCCCATGGCCATCGAGCCTGCGTATCTCGCCCGCGAAGCCGGCACGTTCAAGGCGCGCCTGGACATCCCGCTGTTCGTCACCGGACGCATCAACCAGCCCCAGGAGGCCGAGTTGATCCTGGCCCGCGGTCAGGCCGACGTCTGCGGCATGACCCGCGCGCTGATCTGCGACCCGCAGATGCCATCGAAGACCGAACGTGGTCAGGTTGAGGACGTGCGCGCCTGCATCGCCTGCAACCAGGCCTGTATCGGCCATTTCCATCGCGGCCTGCCGATCTCTTGCATCCAGCGTCCAGAGACCGGCCGCGAACTGCAATACGGCACGCTCATCCCCACCCAGGCGCCCAAGCGCGTGATGATCGCAGGCGGCGGCCCGGCCGGCATGAAAGCCGCGGCGGTCGCAGCGGCGCGCGGTCATGAGGTGACCCTGTACGAGGCCGGCCCACAGTTGGGTGGCCAGGTGCAATTGGCCCAGCTGCTGCCGCGTCGCAGCGAGTTCGGCGGCGCCAGCACCAACCTGCAACGGGAGATGGAACTGGCCGGCGTGCGCGTGGTGCGCAACACCCGCGTCGACCGGGCCTTGGTCGAACGCGAACGTCCCG
This sequence comes from Pseudomonas guariconensis, assembly GCF_040822035.1. Taxonomy (NCBI): domain Bacteria; kingdom Pseudomonadati; phylum Pseudomonadota; class Gammaproteobacteria; order Pseudomonadales; family Pseudomonadaceae; genus Pseudomonas; species Pseudomonas guariconensis. The sequence continues at coordinate 2,866,615 of NZ_CP162012.1, forward strand.
ATGTGGTGATCGCCGCCACCGGCGCCCGCCCGTACTGGCCCGAATTCGAACGCAGTGGCGACTTGCAGGTGGTCGATGCCTGGCAGGTGCTGCGCAACCAGGCCACCCTGGGACGCTCGGTGCTGGTGGTGGACTGGCGCAGCGACTGGATCGGCCCCGGCATCGCCGAGCGCCTGGTGCGCGAAGGCCATCAGGTGCAGCTGGCAGTCAATGGCACCCACTGTGGCGAGAGCTTGCCGCTGTACGTGCGCGACCAGATGGCCGGCGAGCTGCACCGCCTGGGCATCCCCATCACCCCCTATGCCCGGCTGTACGGCTGCGACGACAACACCGTCTACCTGCTGCACACCGCCAGTGGCGAACCGATGATCTTCGAAGAGATCGACACCCTGGTCCTGTGCCTGGGCCATCAACCGGTGGACACATTGGCCGAGGAACTGGCCGGTTTGGTTCAGGTGCGGCGCATCGGCGACTGCCTGGCACCGCGCACCGTCGAAGAAGCGATCCACGACGGCCTGACGGTTGCCTGGGCGCTCTGAGGCTGGTCATACTTCTGGCTTTCCCGATGGACCGACGTGCATGAGCCAGCAACCCCAGACGCCGCCGCCCGCCGCCGAAGACGGCGGCGCGGCCCCGCAGTTTCTCGGCACCCGCATCCGCGGCCTGCGCAAGCGCCGCGGCATGACCCTCGCCGAGCTGGCCAAGCAAAGCGAACTGACCGCCGGCTACATCAGCCAACTGGAGCGCAATCTCTCCTATCCCTCGATCCCGGCGCTGTTCAACATTGCCCGCAGCCTGGGCGTGACCATCCAGTGGTTCTTCGCCAGCGAGGCCAGCACCGCCCCTGAGGACCAAGGCTACGTGGTGCGGCGCAACAGCCGCCTGAGCGTGCATTACGAGGACGGTATCGTCGATCAGTTGCTCACCCCCCAGCCCAACCGGCAGCTCGAAATCCTCCATTCGCGCTTTCCCCCGGGCACCTACAGCCAGCAGAGCTACAGCCACGAGGGCGAGGAAGCCGGCTATTTGCTGTCCGGTAGCTTCGAGCTGTGGGTCGGCGAGCGGTATTTCCAACTCAACGAAGGGGACAGCTTCAGTTTCTCGAGCCAAGAGCCCCATCGTTATGGCAATCCCGGAGCAGTGGATGCCGTGGTGATCTGGGTGATCACGCCGCCGACATTCTGATCGGGCCCCTTTTCTCAGCCTCACGCCCTGTCATCTCCCGGTCACGCCACTGTCGTAATCTGCAGCGCATCTTTATGCCACAGGTCTCCGGCATGCCTCGCCTGTTCGCCTTGCTGTGCTGTCTGTTCCCCTTGTGGGCCCTCGCAGGGCCCGCGCAACTGCGCATCCAGGGCTCCAATACCATCGGCGCCGCCCTGACACCCGCGCTCATCCAAGGCCTGCTGGCGGCCCAAGGTGCCACTGCGGTCACCCAAACCCCGAGCCGCCAAGCCAACGAAACCGAAATCAACGCACTCGATGCCCAGGGCCAGCCTTTGCGCATCACCATCGCCGCCCACGGCTCGAGCACCGGCTTCACAGCCCTGGGCGATGGCCAAGCGGACCTGGCGGCCGCGTCCCGCCCCATCACCGACGACGAAGCCCGGCGTCTTCAGGCACTAGGCGATCTTCGCGGCAAAGGCGCCGAACAGGTCATCGGACTGGACGCAGTGGCGGTAATCGTTCACCCGGACAATCCGCTGGCCCAACTGACCACCGCGCAATTGGCCCAAGTGTTCTGCGGCCAGGTACGACGCTGGGAACAGCTCGGCGTGCCCGGCGGGGAGATCCGTCTGTATGCCCGTGACGATCGCTCCGGCACGTTCGAAACCTTCAAGGCTCTGGTGCTGGAGCCACGCCAGCAGACGCTGGCCGGTCAGGCGCAACGTTTCGAATCCAGCGAAGCGCTGGCCGAGCGGGTCAAGGCTGACCGCCAGGCCATCGGTTTCAGCAGCCTGGCCGCCGTGCATGGCGCCAAGGTGCTGGCCATCGCCGAAGGCGACGCGCCAGCCATGCTGCCTACCCCAACGCTGGTCGCCAGCGAGGATTATCCGCTGTCGCGCCGCTTGTTCTTCTACCTGCCTGCTCGCGCCGCCCCTTTGGCGGTCGCCCTGGCCGAGTACACCCAAACCCCCGCCGGGCAGGCCATCGTCGCCCGCCAAGGCTTCGTGGCCCAGCAGGTCAAAGCCCTGCCCGTACCCGCCCAGGCCGACATGCCGCCACGCTATCGGACCCTGGCCGCCGAGGCCCGGCGCCTGACCGTGAACTTTCGCTTCCAGCCCGGCAGCGCCAACCTGGACAACAAGGCGCTGCGCGACGTACGCCGGGTCGCAGACTACCTGCGCCAGGCCGGCAAGCTGCAGCACCAGGTGGTACTGGTGGGGTTTGGCGACCCCAAGGAAACCCAGGGCCGCGCCGCCCTGCTCTCGCGCCTGCGGGCCATGGCGGTGCGCCGCGAGCTCGCCCGCGATGGCGTGGAAACCAAGGAAGTGACCGGCATGGGCGACGAATTGCCTGTGGCCGACAACGACCAGGAACAAGGGCGGCTGCGCAATCGACGGGTGGAAGTGTGGGTGTACTGAAGGACTGGGCAGCCTCGCAAAGAAATGTAACAGCGCGCCATTCGGCAGGCTCACCGATCGGTACTACGCTCAAGCCTATGTGATACCGGGCCCCTCTGACGGCTACCCAGCCGCCATGTCGGATCACTGTTGCCATGCAACGTCGACATTAAAGGAGGGGCTCATGATGGCTCTGCACACATTCCTCACCACCCCGTTCCTCGGCACCAGCGCCTGGCTGTGGCTGGTCTTCATCGCTATCGTCATCGGCCTGCTGGTCCTGGACCTTGGCGTGCTCCACCGCAAGAACCGCGAGATCGAAATGCGCGAGAGCCTGCTGCTGTACGCCGGCTATTTCAGTGTCGGCGTGTTGTTCGGCGCGTGGGTCTGGTACGAGCTGGGCGCGCAGTCGGCGCTGGAGTTCTACACGGGGTTCCTGGTCGAACAATCGCTATCGATGGACAACGTGTTCGTCATGGCCATGATCTTCGGTTTCTTCGCCATTCCCCGCCGTTACCAGCACCGGGTACTGTTCTGGGGCATTCTCGGCGTGGTGGTCCTGAGGGCGATCATGATCGGCGTAGGTGCGGCGCTGGTGCAGCACTTTGCCTGGGTGCTCTACCTGTTCGGCGCCTTCCTGCTGTTCACGGGTGTAAAGATGGCTTTGGCTCGGCAGGAAAGCCACCCGGACCTTGCCAACAACCCGGTGCTACGCTTCGTACGTCGGCACATGCGGGTCACCGACCAGGTCCACGGCGCACACTTCTTCGTGCACCTCACCCCGCCCGGGCAGCACACCGCCGTGCGCCATGCGACGCCGCTGTTCCTGGCACTGGTGCTGATCGAGTTGGCCGACCTGGTGTTCGCCGTCGACAGCGTCCCGGCGATCTTCGCCATCACCCAAGACCCGTTCATCGTCTACACCTCGAACATCTTCGCCATCCTCGGTCTGCGCTCGCTGTACTTCGCCCTGGCGGCGCTGATGCACCGCTTCGTCTACCTCAAGTACGCCCTGGCGCTGGTGCTGGTGTTCATCGGCTGCAAGATCTTCTACCACGGCCTGGTGGGCAAGGTGCCCGCCTTGCTGTCGCTGGGCGTGACGTTCGGCTTGCTGCTCGGCGGGGTGCTGTTGTCACTGTTCAAGACCCGCGACCGGCATGACGACACGGCGCAAGACCACCCGGACCTTGCAGAAAAAAACGAGCGCGCCGGTTCTCCCCCATCTGGTCCATAACCCGCCTCGGGGCCGCATAAGCGGCCCCAGTTCAGTGACCGCTACGCAGTAGCTCCTTGGGCACATGCTTGCCGATCTCGTACTTGCCCACCGCTGCCCGATGCACTTCGTCCGGCCCGTCGGCCAGGCGCAGGGTGCGCTGCATGGCGTACATGTAGGCCAGCGGGAAGTCGCCACTGACACCGGCCCCGCCGTGGATCTGGATCGCCCGGTCGATCACCTTCAACGCCACGTTCGGCGCCACCACCTTGATCTGGGCGATCTCGCTGCGCGCGACCTTGTTGCCGACGGTGTCCATCATGTAGGCGGCCTTGAGGGTCAGCAGCCGCGCCATGTCGATCTCCATGCGCGAATCGGCGATCTTGTCGACATTGCCCCCCAACCGAGCCAGCGGTCTGCCGAACGCCGTGCGCTCGACGGCGCGCTTGCACATCAGCTCCAGGGCACGCTCGGCCATACCGATCGAGCGCATGCAGTGGTGGATGCGCCCAGGGCCCAGGCGACCCTGGGCGATCTCGAAGCCACGGCCCTCGCCCAGGATCACATTCTCATACGGCACCCGTACGTTCTCGAACAGCACCTCGGCATGGCCATGGGGCGCATCGTCGTAACCGAACACCGGCAACGGGCGGACGATCTTCACACCCGGCGTGTCGGTAGGCACCAAGATCATCGAGTGCTGCTGATGACGCGGCCCTTGCGGGTCGGACAAGCCCATGAAGATCATCACTTTGCAGCGCGGGTCGCAGGCACCGGAGGTCCACCACTTGCGCCCGTTGATCACCCACTGGTCACCCTCGCGCACGGCCGTGGCGGCCATGTTGGTGGCGTCGGAGGACGCAACGTCCGGCTCGGTCATGGCGAACGCCGAACGGATCTCGCCGCGCAGCAACGGCTCCAGCCATTGGCGCTTCTGCGCCTCGCTGCCATAGCGCACCAGCACCTCCATGTTGCCGGTATCGGGCGCCGAGCAATTGAACGGTTCCGGCCCCAGCAGCGAGCGCCCCATGATCTCGGCCAGGGGGGCGTATTCGAGGTTGGACAGGCCTGCGCCGTACTCCGACTCGGGTAAGAAGAGGTTCCACAGGCCTTCGGCGCGGGCCTTGGCCTTGAGTTCTTCCATGATTGCGGTGGGCTGCCAGCGATCGCCCTCGGCGACCTGGCGTTCGAACACCGGCTCCGCTGGGTAGACATAGGCGTCCATGAATGCCGTGACACGCTCACGCAATGCCTGGACCTTGGGCGAATAGGCGAAATCCATCAGGGCTACCTTCACAGGCTTGAGAACATGAGCCAGAGCCTAGAGCACCGAGGCGCTATCCACCTAGTCTATTTTCCGCGTGTATTAACATTCATAAGCAATATATGATCGACCGATAATTCCTATAAAGAGCAGCGCCATGAACCTCAGCAAGGTCGACCTCAACCTGTTCATCGTCTTCGATGCCATCTACACCGAAGCCAACCTGACCCGTGCCGGGCAGATCGTCGGCATTACCCAGCCTGCCGTGTCCAACGCCCTCTCGCGCCTGCGCGAAACCTTCAACGACCCGCTGTTCGTGCGCACCGCCCAAGGCATGGTGCCCACACCAATGGCGCAGAACATCATCGGCCCGGTGCGCAACGCCCTGGCCTTGCTGCGCACCTCGGTGCAGGAAAGCCGTACCTTCAACCCGCAGCAGGCCAACAAGACCTTCCGCATCAGCATGACCGACCTCACCGAGGCGGTGATCCTGCCGCCGTTGTTCCAGCGCCTGCGGCGCCTGGCCCCGGCGCTGGTGATCGAAAGTTTCCTGTGCAAACGGCGCGAGACCACCAAGGAACTGGCCGCCGGTCACCTGGATTTCGCCGTGGACGCCCCGCTGAACATCGACCCGCAGGTGCGCCACGTCAAGCTCATGCAAGATCGCTTCGTTTGCGCAATGCGCCCCGGCCACCCACTGATCGAAGGCAAGCTCACGCTCGACAGCTACCTTGCCCTGACCCACATCCACATCTCCAGCCGCCGCAACGGCCTGGGCTATGTGGACCTGGCCCTGGGCAAAATGGGCCTGCAGCGCAAGATCGCCCTGCGCTCACAGCATTACTTGATGGCTTCGCAGGTATTGCAACAGACCGACATGGTGATGACCGTCCCCGAGCGCTTCGCCCGCCGCCATCAATTGCGCCACTTGCCGCTGCCGGTCGAAGTGCCGCCGCTGGAAACCCACTTGTACTGGCACGAAAGCACCGACCAGGACCCGGCCAACCGCTGGATGCGCGAGCAGATCATCGACCTGTGCGAACGGGTGACGACGGAAGAAGAAAAGCAGCCCCTCTCGGCCTGAAGCTCTGCTCGGAAGGCCTCCCGCTCCCTAGTTGGAGAAATTTTTCCTACACGAATCGACTCCAGAGAAAAATTGATCCTCAAGCCAGAGCACAATCGGCCAACAAGGCAAAAAGCATCTCCGCCCGCTGGGTACGATGGGACATCGATCGCCACTTCACGGCAACTTGCACGGACCCGCCCATCATGCCCAGCGCCCCCCTCTACTTCGACTACGCCGCCACCACTCCTGTCGATGCCCGCGTCATCGAGGCCATGATCACCTGCCTTGGCCACCAAGCGCATTTCGGCAACCCAGCATCCAGCGGCCATGTCTATGGCCAGGCCGCCCGCGAGCTCGTGGAACAGGCTCGCCGCCAGGTAGCCGAGCGCGTAGGCGCAGACCCGACCGACCTGGTCTGGACCTCCGGCGCCACCGAATCCAACAACCTAGCGCTCAAGGGCATTGCCCAAGGCGTCGGCCACCCAGGCCACCTGATCACCAGCGAACTGGAGCACAAAGCGGTGCTCGATACCGTGGCCGAGCTCGAACGTCTCGGTTGGACGGTCACGCGCCTGGCACCGGATGCACGCGGGCTGATCCAACCCCAGGCAGTACAGGCGGCGCTTCGCAACGACACCCGCCTGGTGTCGCTGATGGCGGTGAACAATGAACTGGGCACCCTTACCGATTTCGCCACCATCGGCGAACACGTGCGCGCCCATGGGGCCCTGTTGCACGTGGATGCCGCCCAGGCAGTGGGCAAGGTCGCCCTCGACCTCGCGCGTCAGGCGGTCGATCTGATGTCGTTCTCGGCGCATAAGGTCTATGGACCCAAGGGTATCGGTGCATTGTACGTCGGCCCGCGCGCACGCCCGGTGCTGCGCGCCCAGATGCACGGCGGCGGCCATGAGCGCGGCCTGCGGTCCGGGACCTTGGCGACCCACCAGATCGTCGGCATGGGCAGCGCCTTCGCCCTTGCCGGCGGGCCCGGCGACAGCGAGCACCAACGCATCGTCCAGCTCAGCGAACGCCTGCGCCGTGGCCTGCTCGCACTGCCCGGGGTGCGCCTCAATGGCTGCCCGCAACAACGCATTCCCCATACCTTGAACCTGTGCATCGACGCCAAGGGGTTCAACAGCGCGGCATTGGCCAGCGAACTGGCCCTGTCCTCGACTTCGGCGTGCAACTCGGCGAGCGATGCCGCTTCCCACGTCCTGCTGAGCCTGGGTCTGGACGAAGCCCAGGCACGCAACAGCGTGCGGATCAGCCTTGGGCGCTTCACCTGCGAGGCCGAGGTGGACAAGGCCATCGAGGTGTTCGGGCGGGTGGTGAACGCTGCATCTGTCGCCTTGTGGTGACAGTCCCGACCTGTTCGCGGGTAAACCCACTCCCACAGGCACAGCGGACCAGGTTGGGGCGGGTTTACCCGCGAACTGAAATGAACTCCGCCCCCTGAAAAGAGCTCCACTGCCAGGCACACACCGCCAGCCTCGGAGCCCCTTCTGGTGACCCAACGCTCGCCCTGCTCTTCGACCGGGCGCCTTTACCATACTGACATTCCCGCCCGTCTCGACCGCCTGCCCTGGACCCGCTTTCATACACTGCTGGTGATAGCGCTGGGCATCACCTGGTTGCTGGACGGCCTGGAAGTCACCCTGGCAGGCTCGGTGTCAGGAGCCCTCAAAGACAGCCCGGCGCTGCACATGAGCAACACCGATATCGGTCTGGCTGGCGCCGCCTACATCGCCGGCGCCGTGCTCGGAGCCCTGCTCTTCGGCTGGCTGACCGACCGCCTGGGCCGGCGCAGGCTGTTCTTCGTCACCCTGGCGCTGTACATCGGCGCTACAGCGGCCACGGCGTTTTCGTGGAACCTGGCAAGTTTTCTACTGTTCCGGTTTCTCACCGGGGCCGGCATCGGTGGCGAGTACACCGCCATCAACTCGACCATCCAGGAGTTCACCCCCGCGCGCTATCGCGGCTGGGTGGATCTGGTGATCAACGGCACCTTCTGGCTGGGGGCTGCCTTGGGTGCGATCGGCGCGCTGATTCTGCTCGATCCGGCCTGGATCGGCGGCGATCTGGGCTGGCGACTGTGCTTCGGTATCGGTGCGCTGCTGGGCCTGGTGATTCTGCTGATGCGCCTATGGATCCCGGAGAGCCCGCGCTGGTTGATGGTCCACGGGCAACCCGAGCGCGCCGAACGCATCGTCAGCGACATCGAACACCAGCTGCGCGGATGTGGCGTCGTACTGCCATCCCTCGACACCCCACCCTTGCGCCTGCGCACACGCGACTACACGCCCTTGGGCGAGGTCATGCACAGCCTGTTCGTCGTCCATCGACGCCGGGCCTTGGTCGGCCTGACGTTGCTCAGTGCCCAGGCGTTTTTCTACAACGCGATTTTCTTCACCTATGCACTGGTGCTCACCCATTTCTATGGCGTGCCGTCCGAGCGTATCGGCTGGTACGTGCTGCCGTTCGCCCTGGGCAATTTCTGCGGGCCGTTGCTGCTGGGGCGACTGTTCGATGTGTTGGGCCGGCGGGTGATGATCAGCACCACTTACCTGGTATCCGGTGTGCTGCTGGCCATCAGCGGGTATGGGTTCGAGCAAGGCCTGCTCGATGTCACGGAGCAAACGGCAGCCTGGATGGTGATTTTCTTTTTCGCCTCCGCCGCCGCCAGCTCCGCCTATCTCACCGTGTCCGAGACCTTTCCCCTGGAAATCCGTGCCTTGGCCATCGCCGTGTTCTATGCCTTCGGCACCGGGCTGGGCGGTTTGATCGGACCCGCGTTGTTCGGTGCATTGATCGAGACTGGCGAGCGCATCAACGTGTTGTACGGCTACCTGATCGGCGCAAGCCTGATGATCATCGCCGCGCTGGTGCAAGCACGCTGGGGCATCGCCGCCGAACGCCGCGCGCTGGAGCATGTGGCCAGGCCCCTGTCACAGGAGCCTGACGACTAGCCCCTCGGCTCAGAGGAAGGTGAACACCGTGGAAGCCGGCAGACGCGACTTGTTGAGCCCGGCATTGAAGTCCTGCTCGCTGCGATAGCCCAGGGCGAGCACCACCACACTGGTGAAACCCTGCTCGCGCAGGCCCAGTTCCGCATCCAGCACCTTGCTGTCGAACCCTTCGATAGGCGTTGCGTCCAGGCCATGGGCAGCGGCGCCGAGCAGCGCGGTGCCCAAGGCCAGGTAGGTCTGCTTCTCCATCCAGTGCTGCAGATCCTTCTGGTCGAAGCGGTGCAGATTCACATAGCCACGACGGCTGGCGTCCTGCCCGGCACGGGCCTGCTCGTCGCGGAATCGTCCATCGGCCTGTTCCTGCTCGAGCAAGGCATTCAGGTGCGCTTCGGTCATGTCGGTGCGGGTGCAGAACACGATCACATGGGAGGCGTCGAGGATTTTTGGCGAGTTGTAGGCAAAACGCCCATCAGCGGCCTTCGCCAGGCGCGCCTTGCCCTCGGCGCTGTCGGCGACGACGAAGTGCCAGGGCTGCGAGTTGACCGACGACGGGCTGTGGCGCAATTGTTCGAGCAGCGCATCGACAGTGGCCTGGGGGATGCGGCGAGCGGCATCGTAGGCTTTGGTGGTGTAGCGGCGCTTGGCCAGGGCAACGGTATCCATCAAGACAACTCCTCAAAAGAACGGATGTGTCGCGCATCTTATCTTTCCCGTTAAAAAGAAAAACCCGCACAATGCAGCAACACTTTCATCGCTGGAGTGAAAATGCTGCGTCTTACCGATCTCGAACTGTTCGTGCGTAGCAGCGCCTTGGGCAGCTTCACCGCCGCCGCCCATGAAGCGGGTCTGCTGCCGGGACAAGTGGCGGCAGCGATCAAGCGCCTGGAGCGCGAGCTGGATGTGCGCCTGTTCGCCCGAACCACCCGCAGCCTGCGCCTGACCGCCGAGGGCGAGCTGTACCTGCCCACCGCCCAGAGCGTGCTGGACACCCTGCGCCAAGGGCGCGACAACCTGCACGGCGCACACAGCAGCCTGCGTGGCGTGCTGCAGGTGTCGGCGCCTTCGGACCTTGGGCGCAACATCCTGCTGCCCTGGCTCAGTGCGTTTCGCCGCGAACACACAGAACTGAGCCTGCGGTTCTTTCTTTCCGACCAGGTCGCCGACTTTTCCCGCGATCCGGTGGATGTGGCTATTCGCTACGGCCTGAACGCCGAGGCCAACTACATTGCCCTGCCCCTGGCGCCCTGGAACCGTCGGGTCCTGGTGGCCTCCCCTGACTACCTGGCCCGCCACGGCCGTCCGCGCACGCCCGAAGAGCTCCAGCAGCATGCCTGCCTGCTCTACTTGCAACTGGGGCGGGTCTACGACAAATGGCGCTTGGGCAGCCGCACCGTACAGGTACGCGGCCCACTGTTCAGCGACGATGCCGACGTGGTGCGGCGCTGGGCTCTGGAAGGCGAAGGGATCGTCTATAAGTCATGGCTGGATGTGAGTGCCAACGTGGCGGCGGGCGAGCTGGAAATCCTGATGCCCGAGCACCCCGGCGAGCCCACACCTGTGACTCTGGTGTGCCCCCACCGCAAGCAATTGTCGCCTGCGGTTTCGCAGTTGCATCTGTGGCTACGCGAGCGCTTCGCGGCGTTGCAGCCCGACGACACTTGATGCGATCAGCCTGCTCAGCACCGTCTGCTTCGCCGCCGGATTCAAGAGCGCCTGCGTCTACTTGCCTAACGCCTGGCGAAACCGCGCCGTACTCGCCGCCGCCAGCACCAGCCCCACCACCGCAACGCTGCCACCGACCACGCCGATGTACGCCACATCCAGTTGGCTGCTGACGATACTCCCCAGCAGGGCACCACCGCCGATGCCGATGTTGTAGATCCCCGAGAACAGCGCCATGGCCACATCGGTGGCGTCCGACGCCAGCTTCAGAGTCTTCGATTGCAACGACAGGCTGAAGCTCAGGATCGCAACGCCCCAGACCATGCTCAAGGCCGCGAACACATAGAAATTGCCCGACAGAGGCAGCAACAGCAGCAGGCACGCGGCCAGGGATGCGATGGCCGCCACCAGGAACCCATGGGGGAAGCGGTCGCTGTAGCGGCTGAACAACAGCGACCCGAATACCCCGGCCCCGCCGAACAGCAGCAGCAACAGCGTCGTGCGCTCGCCGCCGATCTGCGCCACGTGCAAGGCAAACGGCTCGATGTAGCTGTAGGCGGTGAACTGCGCGGTGATCACCAACGTCACCAGCAGGTAGGTGATCACCAGTGCCGGGCGTTTGAACAGGATCGGCAGGCTGCGCAGGGAACCGGAGTTCTGGCTCGGCAGCAGCGGCAGCGACTTCACCAGGCACAGCAAGATGGCCAGTGCCACACCGGCAATGCTGAGGAAGGTCACCCGCCAGCCCAAAGCCTCGCCCACCACGCGTCCCAGCGGAATGCCCATGACCATGGCCAAGGTGGTACCGGTGGCCAACAGGCCCAGGGCCTTGGCCTGCTGGCCTGGGGGGGCCACGCGCACCGCCAGCGACGCGGTGATGGCCCAGAACACCGCATGGGACAGGGCAATGCCGATACGGCTGACCAGCAGCATGGCGAAGCTCTGGGACAGCCACGACAACAGGTGGCTGACGATGAACACCAGAAAGACGAACAACAGCAGGCGCCGACGCTCGATGTTGCGGGTGATCAGCATCATGGGCAACGAGGCCAGCGCCACTACCCAGGCATAGATGGTGAGCATCAGACCGACCTGGGCGGTGCTCATGTCGAAGCTGTGGCCAATGTCGCTGAGCAGCGCCACCGGTACGAACTCGGTGGTATTGAAGATGAAGGCCGCCAGCGCCAGGGCGATGACACTGAGCCAGCTGCCGCTTTGCGCGGTGGTGGGCAAGACGCTTGGAGTAGGTCCGTTCATGGATGGGTTGTTGATCTCCGCAGGCAAGACGAAAAGCCACACGCCACGTGCCGATGCTGGCCAGTGCCGTGCGGTTTGTTATTGAAAGGAATGCTCGGCATGGTACGCGTCAAGCCCCTGCCTCACAACCATGAAGCCTGTGCTGGCCTCAGCCTTCCAAAGGCCACTCGGCCAGTGGCCAATAGGCGCCCTTGCGCGACTCGTAGAGCACGAACGAGCGCGCGGCAAGGAAAAACTCCGGCGCCGTGGGAGACTCCGGCACCTGGGCGCGAAAATCGCGGGACAGCGTCAGGTGTGGCCGGTACTCGCGGGTCTGCTCGGCGACGCCCAACGGCAAGGCTGCCTGTTGCAGGGCGTAGACCAACTGACCCAAGGCCGGAGGCGTCTGCTGGGGCTCAAGGGCCAAGACACTGGCGCGATGCCACACTTGTAGACGATCCAGCACCAGACGTATCGGCGTCTCTGGACGCTTGAGCTGATCCACGGCGGCGCACAGGGCGGGCACCTGGGCGACATCCACATCGCCCAGAAACAACAATGTCAGGTGAAAGTTCTGCGCCGGCACCGGCTTGCCACTGCGCAGCGCCAGCGCGCGCCGCCATTGGGCAATGGCGCGGCGCTGGGCATCGCTGACCGTCAGAGCGAAGAACAGGCGCTTGAAGGGCTGGCCCTTGTCGCGTTCGACGAATGCCATTGGTCATTCCCTCCTGGAAAAGGTCTAGGCCGGGGCACACGGCACGAACGGGGCTTATCGTACGAATGTCTGCCTGGCAATGTGAGATTAATTCTATAAAGCCGACGCATGATTGTTTATGCTGGCGGGCTCAAGCCACGAAGCATGGCCATCTTGACAAGCAGCCGTCCATGAAAATTGCATTAGTACTTCTATTCGTCCTCTCGATCGCCTATGTCCACCTGCGCGGTCGGGTTCGCCACAAGTTGACCCGCCAGCTGGGCGATCACTCCAGTTTCCTGGCGCCGGTCAACGCCTTCCTGTACCTGTTCTCCAAACACCCGGCCAAGCCCTACTTGCCGGTGGAGGCCTTCCCTGAGCTGCAACCGCTCAAGGACCACTGGCAGGAAATCCGCGAAGAAGCCCAGCAGTTACTGCACGTCGGCGAGATCAAGAAATCCGACAACTATGACGATGTCGGTTTCAACTCGTTCTTCAAGACCGGCTGGAAGCGCTTCTACCTGAAGTGGTACGGCGAGAGCCATCCTTCTGCGATGAAGCTGTGCCCCCGCACCACCGAGCTGCTGCAGGGTATCGGCACGGTCAAGGCCGCCATGTTCGCCACCCTGCCGCCAGGCGCCAAGCTCGTGCGTCACCGCGATCCGTATGCCGGCTCCTATCGCTACCACCTGGGCCTGGACACGCCGAACGACGACGGCTGTTACATCGATGTGGATGGCGAAAAGTACGCTTGGCGCGACGGCGAAGCGGTGGTGTTCGACGAGACTTACATCCACTACGCCGCCAACACCACCGAGCACAATCGCATCATTCTGTTCTGCGACGTCGAGCGCCCGCTCAAGTACCGCTGGGCGACCGCCTTCAACCGCTGGTTCAGCCGCAACGTCATGGCCGCCGCCGCCGCGCCCAACGACGCCAATGACAAGACCGGCGGCATCAACCGCCTGTTCACCCGTATCTACAAGATCCGCGAGCGCGGCAAAGCGCTGAAAAAGCGCAACCGCACCCGCTACTACCTGGAAAAGTGGGCGGTGGTCGCAGCCTTGGTGCTGTTCTTCATCTACATCTGAAATGCCAATGGGCCGCTTCGCGGCCCATCGCGACACAAGCCCGTCCCTTGCCGAAAACTTCGACTAGCCTGAAAGCTCCACTCCGCAACCTTCCCAAGGTGAAGACGATGAGCATGATGGACTGGGACGCCTACCGTAAGCAGTTGATGGCCGGCATCGGCGATCTCAAGCAGTTGTCTCCGGACACCGTGGCCGGCTACATGACCGCCAGCGGCGCCGGTGCCAAGACCAACCACCTCGATGCCAAGACACGCGAGCTGATCTCCCTCGCCGTCGCCGTGACCACCCGTTGCGACGGCTGCATCGCCGTGCACTCCCAACAGGCGGTCAAGCAAGGCGCCACCCGTGAAGAGATCGCCGAGGCACTCGGCGTGGCCGTGGCGATGAACGCCGGCGCCGCGCTGGTCTATTCGGCCCGCGCCATGGACGCCGTGGGCAAAGCCGGCAGTTGAACCCGACCGGCGTCGTCGCCCTTGCGCGGCGGCGCCAAGCCACCCAGACTTGGCGGTCCAGCCCGCAGGAGCCGCCATGATCCAGATCCGCCCCATGACCCCGGAAGACTTCGACCGTTTCTGGCCGACCTTCCAGGCCATCGTCCAGGCCCGCCAGACCTACGCCTTCGACCCCGCACTGACCTTCGAGCAGGCCCGCCAGCTGTGGCTGGATCTGCCCCTGCGCACCCTGGTGGCCGAGCAGGACGGCGAGTTGCTGGGGTCTTACTACCTCAAGGCCAACGCCGCCGGCCCTGGCAGCCATGTGGGCAACTGCGGCTACATGGTCAGCGAGGCCGCTCGTGGCCGTGGCGTGGCCCGATTGATGTGCGAACACTCACAGAAGCTGGCCCGCCAGGAAGGTTTCCTGGCGCTGCAGTTCAATTCGGTGGTGGCTACCAACGAAGTGGCGGTGGCGCTGTGGCACAAGCTCGGCTTCGAGACCGTCGGCCGGCTGCCCAAGGCGTACCGCCATGCCCAACTGGGGTTGGTGGACTGCCTGGTGATGTACAAATGGCTGGCGGACGAGCCGGTGGTGGAAAAGCCCGCGCTGCTGATCGGGCGCAAGAATATCGAGGCGCGGGTCTCGCGCCGACGCGGGCGCTGAGCCCTCGCCTTTCCCCCGCGCATTGACTGCCCACCCGATCGATGGTCAGATGCGTGCCAGTTTCAGGTGTCCTGCGCCGCCGCGCGCAGGGTGAAACGGGAAGCCGGTGAGTCGTCCCTACGACAAGTCCGGCGCTGCCCCCGCAACGGTAAGCGAGCGAATCCTTCGACAGACCACTGTGCGCCTGCATGGGAAGGTGAAGGCTTCATGACCCTCGCAAGCCCGGAGACCGGCCTGGAACTTCACATTGGCAAACCCGCGGTGGGCGGGCGCAGGCCGGTCTTCGCGCACGCCCCTTGCGTGCGCGTTCGCTTGTCTTTGCGTTGTTTCCACCGGGATCCATTCATTCCTGCAGCAGTGGAACGACATGTCCCGTACCTACACGCTTCATACCTTGGCGGCCTGCCTGGCCGTTGCCCTTCCGGCAGTGGCCGATGAACAGCACAATCCCGTGCTGGCCCTGCCTTCGACGACCATCACCGACACCCACGACACGCCGGCCATCGATCTGGCCACCCCGACCGATGCCGGATCGCGCCTGAACCTGAGCGCCCTGCAAACCCCGGCCAGCACCAGCACCCTCAGCGCCGAACAGATCGAGCGGCGTAACAACCTCACCGTCCAGGACGCCGTGACCCGCTCGCCAGGCATCAGCTTCACCGGCAGCCCCGGCGATGGCGGCACCGGCCTCTCGGCCCGGGGCTTCGAAGGCCATAGCTCGGTGATGACCCTGTTCGACGGCTCGCGCCTGTACAGCGGCGCCGGTACGCTGACCTTCCCGGTCGATCCGTGGATGGTCGAGCGCATCGACATCCTCCGCGGGCCAGCCTCGGTCCTGTATGGCGAAGGCGCCACCGGGGCGGTGGTGAACGTGATTCCGAAAAAACCTTTCGCCGGCGACGTCCACAACCGGCTGCGCTTGGGCTACGGCTCCTGGGACCGTCAACAGTTCGGCCTGGACAGCGGCGGCAGCCTGAGCGAGCGTCTGAGCTACCGGATGACGGTCAACCAGCAGGCCGGCAACGGCTGGGTCGACCGTACCGACTCGCGCAGCCTGGCCTTGAGCGCCGCGCTGCGTTTCGACGCCACCGATGACCTGAGCTTCACCCTGGCCCACGAGCGCGGCGATGCAGAACCTGCCAACTACTACGGCACGCCGCTGATCGACGGGCATTACCGCAGCAGTCTGCGCAAGAAGAACTACAACATCCAAAACGACGTCCAGCGCTACCACGACGAATGGACCCGGCTGAACACCGACTGGACCCTCAGCGACAGCGTGTCGGCCAGCAACCAGCTGTACTACATCAAAAGCCGCCGGCATTGGCGCAATGCCGAAACCTACGCCTGGAATGGTGATCAAGACCGGCTGGAGCGCGGCAGTTTCCTTGAGATCAAGCACAACCAAGAGCAGATCGGCGACCGCCAGAGCTTGACCTTTGACCATGATCTGTTTGGCCTGGCCAGCACGACGCTGGTCGGCGCCGAATACAACAAGATCCGCTTCAACGTCGACAGCAACGCGCCCTACGACGATGGCATCACAGACCCGCTCGACCCTTGGCATCCCGCCTCTGGCAGGTTCCATAGCCTGTCGCCGACACGCCCACAGACATTGTCCACCACTCACACCTTTGCCCTGTTCGCCGAGAACCGCACCGAGCTGACCGAGCGCCTGTCGTTGGTGACTGGTATCCGCCGCGACCAGAATCACATCGAGCGTAACGATCTGGTCAACGACACCCGCAGCGAGCGCAGCCTGCCAGGCGGAAACTGGCGCGCCGGGCTGGTGTTCGCCGTCAACGACGACTTGTCGCTGTACGGGCAATACTCGACCAGCGAGGATGGCGTAGGCGATTTGTTGACCCTGCGCCCGGAGCAACGCTACGACCTGACCGAAGCCAAGCAGACCGAGCTGGGCCTCAAGCAACGGTTCTGGGAGGGCCGTGGCGAGTGGACGCTGGCGGCCTACCACATCGTCAAGAAGAAACTGCTGGTTGCCGACCCCGTGAATCACGGCGTACAGCAAGCGGGCCAACAGACCTCCGATGGCCTGGAGGCGACGGTGGAACTGGCCTTGGCCAACCAGTGGCAGGTCTCGGCCAATGCTGCAGTGGTGCGCGCCAAGTTCGATGACTATCTCGAGAACACCGGAAGCGGCGTGGTGGATCGCGCTGGCAACAGACCGGGCAACGTGCCAAGTCGCACGGCCAACCTGTGGCTGAGCAAGGGGTTTGGCCAACAGGTCGATGCCGGCCTGGGTGTGCGTTACGTGGACCAGCGCTACGACAGCGCGGCCAATGAGAACAGCGTACCTGGCTATACGGTGGTCGATGCCAATCTGGGCTGGCAGGTGTTGCCGGATGTGCGCCTGGGCTTGCAAGTGAACAACCTGTTCGACCGTGAGTACGCGGCGTCCTACGTCTATACCAGCGACCAGTGGCTGCTGGGGGCACCGCGTTCGTATTTTGCGACGCTGGATTACACGTTCTGAAGGCTGGCATGGGGCTGCGCTGCGGCCCCCTGCCCCCGGACATGATTAAATAGCGCCTTTTCCAGCCCAAGGCCCTCCTCCATGCTCCACGTCCTGGTCATCGGCCAAGCCTGGCCCGAACCGCGCTCTTCCGCCGTCGGCGGTCACATGATGCAGATCCTCGAGAGTTTTCTCGCCCGCAACTGGCGCATCACCTTTGCCAGCACCACCGAGCCTGCCGAGCACAAGGCCGACCTCCGCGCCCTGGGCATCACCGAGCTGGCCCTCGCCGGCGACCACGCAAGCATTGCCCACCTCCTCACCGAACAGGCGCCCGACCTGGTGCTGTTCGACCGATTCGAAATGGAAGAGCAATTCGGCGCCATCGTTGCCCGGCACTGCCCCAACGCCCTGCGCGTGCTGGAAACCTCAGACCTGCAAAGCCTGCGCGAGGCCCGCCACCAATTGCTGCGCCGGCGACTGATCGAAGGCTTGGACCCCAACGACTTCCGCGGCCTGTTCAACACCAGCGGCCCCGAGCTGTTCCGCCAAATGGCGCCGAGCGCGCTGGCCCAGCGTGAGCTGGCCGCGATCTACCGCTGCGACCTGTCGCTGATCATCTCGGACGTGGAAACGGACCTGCTGGTCAATGGCTTTGGTGTGCCGGACTACCTGTTGCACTGGTGTCCGCTGATGCTCGACCCTGCGGCCCAGACGTTGCGCCCCTTCGCCGAGCGCGAGCACATCGTGACCATCGGCAACTTCCGCCATGCACCCAACTGGGACGCGGTGCTGTGGATGAAGCACAACCTCTGGCCGATGATCCGCCGCCACTTGCCCGGAGCCCAGTTGCACATCTACGGCGCCTACGCCTCGCCCAAGGCCCAGGCGTTGCACAACCCAGACGAAGGTTTCCACCTGCTCGGCTGGGCCGAGGATGCCTTGCAGGTGATGAGCAACGCGCGCCTGTGTTTTGCGCCGCTGCGCTTTGGCGCCGGGATCAAGGGCAAGCTTGCCGACGCCATGCTCTGTGGTACCCCCAGCGTCACCACGCCCATCGGCGCCGAGGCCATGCACGGCGCCCTGCCCTGGCCCGGCGCCGTCGCCGGGGCCGCCGAGGCACTGGCGAAAGCCTGCGTGCGGCTCTACAGCGACCAAGCGGCGTGGCAACAAGCCCAGGCGGCCTGCGCCCCCTTGCTCAAGACCCGCTACGACCGCAACCGCCACGCCTTGGCCCTGACCGAGCGGATCGAGCACAGCCTGGCGCATCTGGATGAACAGCGTCTATACAACTTCACTGGGGCCATGTTGCGTCGGCGTTGAAACCGGGGACGCAAAGCGGCCCCGATTGCCGATCTGTCCCACGTCAGCATTCGCGCCGCAGCAAGTAGGTGTCCATGATCCATCCCTTGCGTCGCCGCAATCGCACCCTCAACTCGAGAATCTGTGCCTTGACCTCTTGCAGCGGCCCAGCGACCAGCACCTCATCATCGGTCCCCAGGTAGGCGCCCCAATAGATGGTCAATTGCGGATCGTCCAACCCGGCGAAGGCGCACTGCCCATCGAGCATCACCACCACGTTGTCGATCCGTGTCTGCTCGGCCAGGCGCCGCCCAGGCAGCACAGTCAGAGGCTCGCCGATACGATTGAGGGGAATCTGATGGCGCGCGGCCAGGGCCTGCACGCTGCTGATGCCGGGGATTACCTCCAGCATCAAGGCCATGCCCTGTTGGCGAACAAGGTCGAGCACACGCAACGTGCTGTCGTACAACCCCGGCTCGCCCCAGAGCAGGAAGGCGCCGACATCGTCAGGGCCCAGCTCGTCCTGCAGCCACTGGCCATACAAGGCCGCGCGCTGGCGATGCCAGTCCTGCACCGCGCCGAGGTAATCCTGCGCCTGGCCATCGCGCCGCGGGTCGCTCAATTGCACCAAGCGATAACCGCCTTGTGGCACGTAGCGCGCCAGGATGTTTCTGCGCAACTGCACCAGTTCATCCTTGTCGTCGCCTTTGTCGAGGACGAAGAACACCGTGGCGCGCCGCAGCGCATCCACCGCTTCATAGGTGATCTGGCGTGGGTCGCCCGGACCGATGCCAATCAGCAGCACGCGTTTCATCGCCCTGTCCTCCTGCCAACCAGCCGCCATTGTCGAGCGGCCGGCGGCATTTGGCAAAACGCTAGAGAATCGAGAAGTTGTAGCTCACGATCACCCGCGTCTCGTCCATGTCCCGCGCCCATTTTTCATAGTTGCTGCGGTAGGTGGAGTTACGCAGGCGCACGCTCACGTCCTTGAAGGTGCCGCTCTGCACTTGGTACTTGAGCTCGGTATCGCGCTCCCACTCTTTGCCTTCGGCGCTGCTGCCGGGAACCTTGATATGGTCGCCGTTGATGTAGCGGGTGAAGAATGTCAGGCCCGGTACGCCAAGGGCCTTGAAGTCGTAGTCATAACGCAGTTGCCAGGAGCGCTCTTGAGCGGCGGCAAAGTCATTGACCTGGGCGTAGTTGACCAAGTAAGGGTTGCTGCCATCCAGATACGGCATGGCGCTCTGGCCATACATGCGCTGCCAGCCGGCGCTGATCTTGTGCCCACCCAGGCTGTAACCGAGCATCCCGCTGAAGGCACGGTGGTCGATTTCACCCGCGCGGGCGTTGCCGATATCGTCGCTCTTGATCAGGCGTAGGTCGGCCGACAGGCTGCCCACCGCCAGAGGCTGGCTGGCCACCAGGCCCAGGAATTGTTGGCGATAGATGTTCTCCAGGCGCGACACCTGGTACTGGCCACTGAGGCGGTCATTGAAACGGTAGTCAAGGCCGGCCAGATCGAAGTGGTCGGCCTCGATGTTGCAGGCATAGCGCTTGTTCTTGCAGTGAACGCGGATGTCCTGGCGATCGGTGGAGTCCCGAGCGGTGTACTGGTTCAGGCGAGCCAAAGTGAACTTCAGGTCACGCACTTCTTCGGAGGTAAGCATCGCGCCATGGAACATCGTTGGCAGCAGACGGCCATCGTTGTACTTGAGCAGCGGCATATCCGGCATCATCGATCCGTAGCGCAGCACGGTGTCGGACACCTTGACCTTGCCAGCCAGGCCAAGCTTGGCGTACTGATCGGCCGAACCGCGCGGGTCATGGCCCGACGAGGGCAGCAGGCCACTGTTGCTATCGGCCGGGCTGGAATCGAGCTTGAAGCCGACCATTCCCAGTGCATCCACACCAAACCCCACCGGCCCCTGGGTATAACCGGACTGCACATTCAGAATGAAACCCTGGGCCGTTTCTTCGCGTTTGGATGCGCCTTGACTTGAACTGCTGTGGCCATCACGGAAATCCCGGTTGAAGTAGACAGTGCGCGCTTCGACCTTGGCGCTGCTGTCTTCAAGAAAACCGGCGGCCTGGGCATGGGCACCGACACACAGGAACAACAGGCCGGTAAAACGGCGCCCGGGGGCTGAGGAAAACGGGGGAAACATGCGAAAGGAACATCCAGGAAGAAGGCGAAAAACGATCCGGGGCAGCATTGCCCCCGGCACTACGGAACAGCCGACAAACACGACGGCCATCATCTTGAATGATCGTGCAACCCCTCTAGCATGCGCCATTGGACGATAGTCTAAGCACCGCTGAAGAGCAATTTGCAACGCGCTGCGAATAAGGCGCGAAAAACTAACAAAGTTCCGCGATTACTTATAAAAAGTTTGCGGTTTACCCAGTAGAGGTCGACGACTACAATCGATATCAGCGAACAGCTGTACCCATCCCCGTGGCCGGCGTTTATTGCTTCTTGTATGTTCGTCACGCCCTGCCACGACACTTACAGGAGTGATGACAGTGTCCAGACTTGCAGAGTTTCGTGCTGCCGAAAAAGCTCTCCAGGAACAAATGGCGCAACTGGAGGCGATGAAAAAGGACGCCGGCCTAAAACGCGAAATCGAATTCGAGCAGAAACTAGTCGGCCTGATGAAAAGCTATGACAAGAGCCTGCGCGACATCGTCGCCATCCTCGACCCGAAGGCAGTGACCAAGGCACCGACCACGGCGCCCAAGCAGCAGCGCCGCCCCCGTGTGGTGAAGGTGTACGAGAACCCGCACACCGGCGAGCTGATCGAGACCAAAGGTGGCAACCACCGCGGGTTGAAGGCCTGGAAAGAACAGTACGGCGCCAAGACAGTGGAAAGTTGGGTACGCCCATGAAACATCAACACCCACTTCACACTTTTTTCACATCGACACGCGCAGTATCGAACCAGCTAAAGGACTAGCGACCCCATCACGCGCCCGCACATGCGGGCCTCTAATTCCAGCGCCCTGCACTCGTGCAGGGCGCTTTCGTTTGCGCTCACGCCTCACTGCCGTATCATGGCTCACCTGTCTTTCCCGCTGGGGCCTTGTGTCCCGGCCTCTCTTCTGGAGTACCCATGAGCCTGCACAATCTGCACGCCCTGCCAGGCGTCACCGCCACACCGGATGCCGCCACCGCCAACTTCGTCTTCAACCACACCATGCTGCGGGTCAAGGACATCGAAAAGTCGCTGGACTTCTACACCCGCGTGCTGGGCTTCAGCCTGGTGGACAAGCGCGACTTCCCTGAAGCGGCCTTCAGCCTGTACTTCCTGGCACTGGTCGATCCGGCACAGATCCCGGCCGATGACGCCGAGCGTCACCAGTGGATGAAGTCGATCCCCGGCATTCTGGAGCTGACCCACAACCACGGCACCGAGAACGACCCCGAGTTCGCCTATCACGATGGCAACACCGACCCGCGCGGTTTTGGCCACATCTGCATCTCGGTGCCGGATGTACGCGCCGCCTGCGAGCGTTTCGAAGCCCTGGAAGTGCCCTTCCAGAAGCGCCTGTCGGACGGCCGCATGAAGCACCTGGCCTTCATCAAGGACCCGGACGGTTACTGGGTCGAAGTGATCCAGCCGACCACGTTCTAAGCCTCGCCCGCCAGGGCACGCTCGTCGGGCCGGGAACTCCCGGCCCCTCGCTGTGGTATATGGAATAAACCGTTTCCAAGCCACAGCGAGGTAAAGGACGATGCAAACCCTTCACTGTGAATACCGCGACCACACCATCACCGCGAGCGTCATGACCCATCCTGGGTCGCCGCTGCCGTTCGCTGCCGGCTGCCTGATCACCGATCCCCAAGGACACACCAGCCGCCGCCTGTCGCTGCCGATGAAGATGGCCTTCCTGTCCGACCTGGAGAACGCCCAGCACGCCGCGCTGGCCCATGGCCGCTGGCTGGTCGATCAACAGCTCGACGGTGACCGCCAGGTGTTCTGACGGTTCGAAGACTGCTGCACCTATGGGAGCGGGTTTACTCGCCAAACGTCGACTGATCCACTACCGCTTTCGCGGGCAAAATCCGCTCCCACAACGTCTGCACGGCCCTAAGCCTGCCGCGCATACTCCACCGCCGCCGCCACCTGCGCGTCCGTCGGACGTACGCCGGTATACAGCACGAACTGCTCCAGCGCCTGCAACGCGATCACCTCCAACCCAGTAATCACGGGCTTGCCCAGCGCCTCGGCATGGCGGATCAACGGCGTGCGCGCCGGCATCGCGACCACATCGAACACTTGCTGCGCTGCTGCGATGGCATCCGGGCTAAATGCCAATTCCTCTGCCTCGGGCCCACCGGCCATGCCGATTGGCGTCACGTTCACCAGCATTGGCGGGCACAGGTCGCCCAGCTGCGGCAGCCAGCGATAACCGCACACATCCGCCAGTTGCCGCCCGGCCTGCTCATTGCGCGCCACGATGATGCCTTCGGCGAATCCGGCATCGCGCAAGGCACTGGCCACCGCCTTGGCCATGCCACCGCTGCCGCGAAGGGCGAACGCAGTGCTGGGGTCGATCTGATGGCGTTGGAGCAATTGACGCACCGCCAGGTAATCGGTGTTGTAAGCCTTCAAATACCCGCCTTCGTTGACCAGGGTATTGACCGACTCGATGGCCGCCGCCGAAGGATCGATTTCATCGACCAAGGCCATGCACGCTTCCTTGTAAGGCATCGACACACCGCAACCACGAATGCCCAGGGCGCGGATCCCTGCAACCGCGGCGGGCAGATCCTGGGTGGTCATGGCCTTGTAGTAGTAGTCCAGCCCCAACTGCCGGTAGAGGTGGTTGTGAAAGCGTACCCCGAACGTGCCGGGGCGCCCGGCCAGGGAAATGCACAACACGGTGTCTCTGCTCGGTGGAATCGTCATTGCCCCGCTCTCCTAGGCTGAATCGTTTACGTAGCGTAACAGAGGGACTGCTTCGCACCCGAGTTAACGTTGATATAACTGATTAGCACTATTGAGGAAGTTGATTTCAAGCCGCGCCGGATGCCCGATAAGGTAGCCCCATGTCACACAGGAGGTTCTCAAATGGCCACTATCCAGATCATGTCCGTCATCGGCAGCGCCGTCCCGGCCACCTTGCGTGAACAAGGATTGCTGGCCTGCTGGTACCTGATCCGCAATGGCGAGACCGTCAGCGGTCCACTGACCTCCCGAGCCACCGCCCAGGCCCTTGCCGAGCGTTTGCAGGCCGCAAGCCTGCTGGCCTGACCGAATTTGTTGTGCGTTGCTCCCAAGCCCCTATTGCCCGCCTCCTTGGCGGGCTTTTTTTGCCTGTTGGAGCCACATCCTGTGTGGGGTTTCCCGCGAGAACGTCAGAGAGGCAAGCCCCGGCCTTCATTGCAATGCGGATCGTATTCTGGCCATCAGCCATAGAGCGCTGGCCAAACACAGAATGAGAATGCAGATCGAAGCAGGCAGGTGAAACTGATGAAAGCCAGCCAAGCCGAAACCGGTATGGATAATGACCGTAAGCAGGCCCAGGCCGGCACACACTTTAGCGAAGACCATGGCGTTGGCCGTACCCAGCAAAACATTTCGATAGCCAACCAGCAATACGGGGATTGCCAAGCTATTGAACAGCAAAAAGCCCTGCACCCCGCCAGGCAGGAAAAACATCTCCCATTCCTGCCAGTACGCGGCATCTATCTGATGAAGGATGAGCGCAAGCATCGTGACAAAATAGCTTCTTTACCATTTAAGCAATCCCTTCAAGCCAGTGAGGATCATCCCTGCGTAAAGCGTTGGCGATGATAGGAGCTGCGACGACGAAACGCTAATTCACCCACTGCGGTGCCCGTAAAGCATAGGCCTGACCAGGACGGCTAAAACCTTGACCCGCGAAAGGGCCTCAAAGGCAGTGAGGCGAGAGATCGGGCAGGTTGAGCAGAAGGCTATGCTTATTGGCTAACCGGGAGGGAAGTCAGATGTGCGGAAGGCTCAGCCAGTACCGTGGCATACACGACTTCGTCGATACGCTGAGCATGCCTGGGGTTTGGCGCGACACCATTGGCGACCAAGCCATGGAGTGCTACAACGTGGCGCCCACCACGCAGGTAGCCGTGCTGCGAATGGATGACGCAGGCCTGCGGGCGGATCTGGTGAGGTGGGGATGGCGGCCGCACTGGGCGACCGATCGAGCGCCGCCGATCAACGCCAGAATCGAGAAGGTCGCCCACAGGCCATTCTTCCGGGCAATCTGGCCGCATCGGGCGATCACGCCGGTGGACGGGTGGTATGAGTGGGTCGATGAAGGCGGGCCGAAGAAGCAGCCCTACTACATCCGGCGTCGGGACGGGCGTCCCGCCCTATGTGCCAGCATCGGCCAGTTCACCGGCAGTGAGCACGACGGCTTCGTGATCATCACCGCCGACGCCCAAGGCGGCATGGTCGATGTGCATGATCGGCGACCGGTGGTTCTGGCCCCAGGGCCAGCCAGAGCCTGGGTAGACCCTGCATTCCAACCAGAGCATGCCGAGCAAATGGCGTTGAACCTGGGCGAACCCGCTGAAGAATTCGAGTGGTTCCGGGTGAGCGCGGCCGTGGGCAACGTCAGAAACCAGGGTCCGGAGCTGATCAAGCCGATTCAGTGATGGCTGTCGCGCTTCCCTCGGCCGCCCGGAACGACTTCGCCGAATATCCCCAGGGCCATACGTTTCAGGCGTGCCCTGCTTGTTGATGAGCGCAATCTAGTATCGCTTATGCAAAACTGCGTAGCTCAGTTGAAAGGAAGGCTTTCGGACCGAGTACATATGAATCACTTCGTCGTTATTTCCGGCTGCTCAGGCGCAGGTAAATCAACTCTCTTGTCCGAGCTTAAGCGGCGCGGCTATGCAGTGGTAGAAGAGCCCGGGCGGCGTGTCGTGCAGGCAGAGGAACGCGCAGGCGGGAAGGCATTGCCTTGGCTTGATATGGAAGCCTTCTTGCGTCGGGCCATCGACGTAGCGCTGGAGGACTATGCCAATGCGCCATGTGGTAGTTCGCAATGGGTGTTCTTCGACCGTGGCCTGATCGACGCGGCGGCTGCGCTTCAGACCCTGACCGGCGATCTCATACTGGAAAAGCTCAGCCAGCAGCATCCCTATAACCCTCATGTTTTCCTGGCACCGCCATGGGCAGAGATTTACGTGCAGGACGCAGAGCGCCGCCATGACATGGCTGCCGCTCGATGTGAGTTCGAGCAGCTCCAGAAGACTTATCCAGCGCTAGGCTATGCGGTATCGCTGCTGCCCAAGATCAGCGTGACTGAGCGTGCCGACTTCGTATTGACCACGTTGGGCATCGCTGAGCCCAGCGGTACTGGCTATGTCGCTGAACGGGTACAGGATTAAATTTCCTTCACCTTGCGCCCTTTGGATATAAGGCATTCGACAGCCGTTCGGCCATACTCCAGAATGCATCGGTTTTTTGGGGGAAACCCTTGCACAGCCAACGACATACCAACTTTTAGTGAGCCTCAACGTGAAAACTTCCCTGTCCATCCTCAGCCTGCTGCTGTTGCTCACAGGAACCGCGACCCTTCCGTCGACCGCTGCTGCACAACCCCCGGCCCAGGTACAACGCGACCCCGCCAAGCTGCACCTGGCCTCCGGCAGCGCCCTGCTGATCGACCTGAACACCAACCAGGAGTTGTATTCCAGCCATGCCGACCGCGTAGTGCCCATCGCTTCGGTCACCAAGCTGATGACCGCCATGGTGGTGCTGGACGCCAAGCTGCCCATGGATGAGATGCTCACCATGACCATTGCCAACAACCCGGAGATGAAGGGTGTCTATTCCCGTGTGCGGCTCGGTAGCCAGCTCAACCGTCGCGAGACCCTGCTGATCACCCTGATGTCTTCGGAGAACCGCGCCGCCAACAGCCTGGCCAACGCCTATCCGGGTGGCTACAGCGCGTTCATCAAGGCAATGAATGCCAAGGCGCGCAGCCTGGGCATGGCGCACACGCGCTATGTCGAGCCCACCGGCCTTTCGACCCAGAACGTCTCCACCGCCCGTGACCTGGCCAAGCTGCTGATGGCTTCGCGCAAGTACCCGATGCTCAGCGAGCTTTCCACCACCCGCGAAAAGACCGTGGCGTTCCGCAAGCCCAACTACACACTGGGCTTCCGTAACACCGACCATTTGGTGAACAAGAGCAATTGGGACATCAAGCTGACCAAGACCGGCTTCACCAACGAGGCCGGCCACTGCCTGGTGCTGCTGACCAAGATGGACAATCGCCCAGTGGCCATGGTGATCCTCGATGCCTTCGGCAAGTACACCCACTTCGCCGATGCCAGTCGCATGCGCCAGTGGTTGGAGACCGGCAGCGCCAAGCCGGCACCGGCGGTGGCGATGCAGTACAAGGCCGAGCGCCAGAGCCGTCCGCGCCTGGCCAACGACTGATTCGCGACCTTGCTGCGCGGCGCCTGCTTCGCGGGTAAATCCGCTCCCACAGGTATGGCGGGGTTCGTGAGAGCACCGCAAAACCTGTGGGAGCGGATTTACCCGCGAATGCGCATCCCCGGTATCAAGCCTGGGTACTGACCATGCCACCGGCGCTGCTGCCGCCGGTTTTGCTCAGGGCTTCCAACAGTTGCGCGGTGGCCGCCTGGATTTCACCGCTGATCGTGGCGATGCTCGCCTGCTTGGCGGTGATCGCTGCCAGCTTGCTGGTTTCGTCCATGTTCTGGGCCGCCAGCTGAGCCAGTTGCTTTTGCTCCTCGGCCAGCTGCTTCTGCAGCTTCTTGATCATCTCCCGCAATTGCTTGATGTGCGGCGGCTCACCGCTGTCCTCGGCACTTTCCGCTTGCTTGGCCTGTTTGGCCTGCGCGGTATCACGCAGCCCGGAAAGATCGACCTGCACGCCCGTCGCCTTGCCCTGTTCGGTCTTGTCCGCCTCGCCCGCCTGGGTGGTCGTGGCCAGCGATGGGCTAGCGATGTTGATCCCTGTGATGCCTACCATGTGTTTCTCCCTGCCCATTAGGGCCATTTAGACGCAGTAACTATCGGCCGCCCGGCGCACTTCTTGAGCGTCAGCGCCCGCCAATAAATTTGCCGTCCCGCCATTCGTCCACCTGATACCCGAGCCCTGCCCTGGCCCACACCTGCCCGGCACCTCGCCCCGATCAGCCCTGCAACGAGATGGCAATGACCACGACCCGCTCCCGCAAAGCCCTGTACATCGGCCTGCCCCTGGCCTTGGTAGCCGCCCTTGGCGCTGCCGGTTACTTCCACTGGTTCGGCCAGGATCCTGGCTACCCGCGCCCCATCGTCGAGCAGGCCAATGCCCTGCACGAGCACATGCTCTCTTTCGACAGCCATGTGACCGTGCCACTGGACCTGGGTACAGCAGGCAACGAGCTCGACAAGGACGGTCCGGGCCAGTTCGACCTGGTCAAGGCCGGCCGTGGACGACTCTCCGGCGCGGCGCTGACGATTTTCGGCTGGCCGGAGATCTGGAACGGGCCCAACGCCCCGCACCGTCCCACCCCGGGCTTCGTCGACGAGGCCCGCCACCAGCAGGAAGTGCGCTACAAGATCATCACCGGCATGGTCCGCGATTTCCCCAACCAAGTGGGCATCGCCTACACCCCCGAAGACTTCCGACGCCTGAACGGCGAAGGCAAGTTCGCCATCTTCATCAGCATGCTCAATGCCTACCCGCTCGGCCACGACCTGTCCCAGCTCGACCTGTGGGCGGCGCGTGGCATGCGCATGTTCGGCTTCAGCTACACCGGCAACAACGACTGGGCCGACTCCTCGCGACCGCTGCCGTTCTTCAACGACACCGCCGATGCCCTTGGCGGGCTGTCGCCGCTGGGTGAGCAGGCGGTCAAGCGCCTGAACGATCTGGGCGTGATCATCGATGTGTCGCAGATGTCCACGCTGGCCCTGGAAGATGTCGCCCGTCTTTCCCGCGCGCCGATCGTCGCCTCCCACTCCGCGCCCCGGGCGCTGGTGGATATTCCACGCAACCTGTCCGACAAGGAGATGCAACTGATCAAGGACAGCGGCGGCGTGATCCAGGTGGTCGGCTTCGGCCAGTACCTCAAACCGCTGGGCAAGCCAGTACTCGACAAGCTCCAGGCCCTGCGCACGCGTTTCGACCTGCCGCCCTTGCAGGGCCTGGCCAACGCCCTGATGCCAGGCGATGCGGTGATCGCCATCTGGCCCGAGGCGCGCTTCGGCGAGTACGCAAGTTCGCTCTACGGCATCCTCGAGGAAGAGCCCAAGGCCACCCTCAAGCAGTACGTCGATGCCATCGACTACACGGTCAAGAAGGTCGGCATCGACCATGTCGGCATCAGCTCGGACTTCAATGACGGCGGCGGCCTGGAGGGCTGGAAGGACGTCAGCGAAATCCGCAATGTCACCGCCGAACTGCTCACCCGCGGCTACAGCGAAACCGACATCGCCAAGCTGTGGGCCGGCAACTTCCTGCGCGTGTGGGAGCAGGTCCAGAAATCCGCCCACCCTGTCGCCCACCGCTGATCAAGGCCTGACCGCTCATGAGCAATCGCCGTACCTTCCTCAAGCAAGCCGGCCTGCTGGCCGCAAGCCTTCCCATGATGCCCCACGCCCTGGCCGTCGCCGCACCCGCGTCGCTGACCGGCCAGGACAAATGGCGCCAGCTGCGCACATTGTTTCCCCAGGCGCCGGAGGTGATTCACCTGTCCAATTTCCTGGTGACCACCCACCCTCGGCCAGTGCAGGAGAGCATCGACCGCTACCGCGCCGAACTCGACCGCAACCCGGCGCAGTGGATGGACTGGCACAGCCAGGCAGTGTGGAAGCGCGAGGCCGAGGTCCGCGAGTGGGCCGCACGCTATCTGGGCGTCAAACCCCGCCAGATTGCCCTGACCGGCAGCACCACTGAAGGCCTGGGGATGATCTACGCGGGCCTGAAGGTGGCGCCGCACCAGGAGATCCTCACCACCGAGCACGAACACTACTCGGCCAACACCAGCTTCGACCTTCGCCAACGCCGGCAAGGCACCCAGGTGCGAAAGCTTCGCCTGTTCGACGAGGCCTGGAACGTCAGCACCGAGCGCATCCTGGAGACCATCGACCGCGCCATCAGGCCCCATACCCGCGTCCTGGGCATGACCTGGGTGCATTCGGGCAGCGGCGTGAAACTGCCCATTGGCCAGATCGGCGAGCTGGTGCGTCGGCACAATCGCGACCGCGACGAGCAGGATCGCATCGTCTACGTGGTCGATGGCGTGCATGGGTTCGGCGTGGAAGATGCGCAGTTTTCCGACTTCAACTGCGACTACTTCATCGCCGGCACCCACAAGTGGATGTTCGGCCCCCGGGGCACCGGCCTGATCTGCGCCGCCAGCGAAAAACTGCAAGACCATCTGGTACCCACCTTCGCCACGTTCTCCGAGGACGAGGACTTCGCCACCATCATGACCCCCGGGGGCTATCACAGCTTCGAGCACCGCTGGTCAGTCGGCAAAGCCTTCGAGCTGCACCTGCAATTGGGCAAGGCCGATGTGCAGGCGCGTATCCACCAGCTCAACGACTACTTCAAACAGCGCCTGGCGGAAATCGACCAACTCCAACTGGTCACCCCCCAAGGCAGCACCCATTCGGCCGGGTTCACCTTCTTCCGCGTCAAGGCCGAGGAAGACCAGGACCGGTTCGCCAACTACCTGATCGAACACCGGGTGATGGTCGACGCCGTGTACCGCGACGCAGGCCCGGTGATCCGCACCGCGCCGGGCCTGCTCAACGACGAACAGGAACTCGACCGTACCCTCGCGCTGCTCAAGCGCACGCTATGACCGCCACAGCAAGGAACCCACGATGCCCACGAACCTGCTACGCCCGCTATCCCTACTCGGCCTGCTCGGCTGCCTGCTCGCAGGCCCGGCCCGAGGCGCGCACGACCACAAGCCCGGCGAAGTGTTCCAGGACTGCAAGGACTGCCCGCAGATGGTGGTACTGCCCGCCGGTAGCTTCCAGATGGGCACCCCGGACGATGAGGTCGGCCGTCAGCCTGACGAGGGCCCGTTGCACCTGGTGACCTTCGACAAACCCTTCGCCATCAGCCGCTTCCACGTTACCGCAGGCGAGTGGCAGGCCTACCTCGAACAGACCGGTACGGTGATCGCCGACGGTGACGATCGCCCAGGCCGGCGCTGCACCAACAGCGTCCCCAGCTACAAGCTCGACCCCAAAACCGCCGACCGCCACCCTGCCGTGTGCATGAGCTACAAGGACGTCGAGGCCTATGTCGCCTGGCTGTCGAAAAAGACTGGCCATACCTACCGCATGATCAGCGAGGCAGAACGCGAATACGCGGCCCGTGCTGGCAGCACTGGGCCATTCCCCTTCCCTCTGGACCCGGATGCCGACTACGAAATCACCCGCCACGCCAACGTCTACGGCCCCAAGGACGGCTTCAGCTATACCGCTCCCGTGGGCAGCTACCCCCCTAACGCCTTCGGCGTGTACGACATGCACGGCAACGTCTACGAATGGACTGCCGACTGCTATCACGACAGCTACATCGGCGCGCCCAGCGATGGCAGCGCCTGGAAGGAACCCAACTGCGAGCTGGTGCAACTGCGCGGCAACGACTGGGGCGAAGCACCGATCTTCTCCCGCTCGGGCAACCGCAACCAGACCTATCCGGGCGATCGCGGCGACTGGATCGGCTTTCGCGTCGTCCGGGAACTGGAGAACGAGAAGAGTTCTAAATTGCACGGCTGACGGCTCGTTCTATCGGTGTACATGCGCAGGACCCGGGTGCCTTCAAGGCACCCACCTCCGACAGACCCCGAGGAATCGTCACCATGAGCCAGAACCCAACCTCCGAGCCCCTTCACGACCTGATTGGCGTAGGCTTCGGCCCTTCCAACCTGGCCTTGGCCATCGCCCTGGAAGAACTCGCCGACACCCACGGCTACGCCCTCGATGCCTTGTTCATCGATAAGCAGCGCAACTACCGCTGGCACGGCGACACCTTGGCCACCCAGAGCGAACTGCAGATCTCCTTCCTCAAGGACTTGGTGTCCCTGCGCAACCCCACCAGCCCCTACAGCTTCGTCAACTACCTGCACCAGAAGCAGCGCCTGGTGGACTTCGTCAACCTGGGCACCTTCTACCCCTGCCGCCTGGAGTACAACGACTACCTGCGCTGGGCTGCCGAACACTTCGCCACCCAGGCGGCCTATGGTGAGGAAGTGGTGCGCATCGAGCCGGTCCTGGAAGCCGGGCGCATCCAGCACCTGCAAGTGATCTCCCGCGAGGCGGGCGGCCAGGAGCGCCGCCGCCTGGCCCGCGCGGTGGTGGTCGGCACCGGCGGGACGCCGAAAGTGCCGGCGACCTTCGCCGCGTTCAAGCATGATCCACGGGTCTTCCACCACTCCACCTACCTCAAGAGCCTGGCGGCCCTGCCTTGCAGCGACGGCAAGCCGATGCGCATCGCCATCATCGGCTCTGGCCAGAGCGCGGCCGAGGCGTTCATCGACCTGAACGACAGCTACCCATCGGTGAAGGTCGACATGATCGTACGCGCCTCGGCGCTCAAACCCGCCGACGACAGCCCCTTCGTCAACGAAATCTTCGCGCCGCAGTACACCGACCTGGTGTTCAACCAGAGCCAGCCCGAGCGCAAGAAACTGATCGATGAGTACCACAACACCAACTACTCGGTGGTGGACATCGACCTGCTCGAGCGCATCTACGGCATCCTCTATCGCCAGAAAGTCGCCCACCAGTTCCGTCACGCCGTGCTCTGCCGCCGTCAAGTCGAAGCGGCCACCGCCACTGCCGAGGGCATCGAGCTGACCCTGCAGGACCTGGCCACACACCAGCAGCAGACCCATCGCTACGACGCGGTGATCCTTGCCACCGGCTACGAACGCCGTTCGCACCGCGAGCTTCTGGCGCCCCTGCAGCAGCACCTGAAGGACTTCGTGGTCGATCGCGACTACCGGGCCCTGGCCAGCGACGACCTGCAGGCGGCGGTGTACCTGCAAGGGTTCTGCGAAAGCTCACACGGCCTGTCCGACACCTTGCTCTCGGTGCTGCCGATGCGCGCCAGCGAAATCGGTCAGTCGCTGTACCAGACCCTGGCCGGCCAGCGTGCCGGGCTGCGTGAAGCCGTCGCCCTGAGCCGCGCGTAACGCGCGGCCGTTTTTTGAGGACGCTTCATGAGCTCGACAAAGGCTACATCCCGCGAACTGCTGTCGATCCTGCGCCCGCTGCTGCCCACCCTGGCCGTCTCCATCGTGCTGGGGATCGTCGGCGGCCTGAGCGTGACCGCACTGCTGGCGAGGATCAACGCCCTGATGCACAGCGAGCAGGCTATCGCCAGCGCGGTCATGCTCGGCTTCGCCGGACTGTGCGCGCTGGCCCTGGGCTGCGCCATCGCCGCGAACATCGGCACCAATTACGTTGGCCAGCAGGTGATCGCGCGCCTGCGCATCTCGTTGGGCGGCAAGGTACTCTGCGCCCCAATCGAGCAGTTGGAACGCTACCGCAGCCATCGCCTGATCCCGGTGCTGACCCACGACATCGACACCGTGAGCGACTTCACCTTCGGCCTGCCGCAGCTGATCGTCTCGCTGACCGTGACCTTGGGTTGCCTGGGCTACCTGGCCATGCTCGATGGGACGCTTTTCCTGATCACCGCCAGCGCTGTGGTGCTTGGCTGCATCGCCCAGTACGTGGCGCGCAGCCATGGCATGGGCGGCTTCGAAGCCGCCCGCGAAGAAGAAGACCAGTTGCAGAAGTACTACCGCAGCATGGCCGAGGGCGCCAAGGAACTGCGCATGCACCGCCAGCGCCGGCACACGCTGTACCGCGAGCAGGTGATTCCCACCGTGCAGCGCATCGCCGCACTGCAAATCCGCTCGGTGAACATCTTCCTGAGTGCCAGCACCTTCGGCTCGCTGCTGTTCTTCATGGTCATCGGCTTGTGCCTGGCCCAGCAGACCTGGGGGGTGCCGGTCGAAAACAGCGTGCTCAGCGGCTTCATCATGACCTTGCTGTTCATGAAAGGCCCGATGGAATCGGTGCTCAGCCTGCTGCCGCTGATCAGCCGCAACGCCGTCGCCCTCAAGCGCATCGCCGACATGAACGCCGCGTTCTCCACGCCCGAGCCGTTCCTGCTCCCCGCCAACGAGACCGGCGCACGCCCTGTGCTCAAAAGCCTGGAGCTGCGTGGACTGACCTATGCCTTCCCCAGCGTCGACGGCTTGCCACCATTTCGCATGGGGCCATTCGATCTGACGGTCACGCCAGGTGAACTGCTGTTCATCGTCGGCCAGAACGGCAGCGGCAAGACCACCCTGATCAAGCTGTTGCTGGGCCTGTACGAACCCGACAGCGGCCAGGTACTGCTCAACGGCCAGGCCGTCGGCCCTGCCCAGCGTGACGACTATCGCCAGCTGTTCACCACCGTGTTCGCCGACTTCTTCCTCTTCCAGGAACTGCTCGAACGCAAGGGCGTGCTCCCCGAGCACACCCAGGCCTACCTCGAGCGCCTGGAGCTGGCGCACAAGGTGACCATCCGCGACGGCGCGTTCTCGACCACCGACCTCTCCACCGGTCAGCGCAAACGCCTGGCCCTGCTGCACGCCTGGCTCGACGAGCGTCCGGTGCTGGTGTTCGACGAGTGGGCCGCCGATCAGGATCCGGCGTTTCGCAAGGTCTTCTACACCGAGCTGTTGCCGGACCTCAAACGCCAGGGCAAGACCGTGATCGTGATCTCCCACGACGACCGCTACTTCGACCTGGCCGACCAGCTCATCGAAGTACGTGGCGGCCAATTGCATCCCTTGACCGAGCGCGCCTGACCCCAGGCGCGTCTTTTTTACCCCTACCTGCAAGAATTTTTTCCGGTTTCCAGAAGGCTATGCGTCTTCTCCTTGAATACGAACAACTCTCATTCACCCAAAAAATTACAAGTTCCTTCAAAGGAAGCACGATGTCTGTCAAACACGCACTGTCACCGTTGGCCCTGGCCCTCATGCTGCCCTGCGCAGCGCTGGTCCAGGCCCAGGAAATTCAGTTGAACATCCCGTCGCAACCGCTGGGCTCGGCACTGCAAGCCCTCGGCCAGCAGACCAACCTGCAGATCCTGTTCAGCCCTGACACCGTCGGCGGCAAGCGCTCCACCGCGGTGAACGGTCGCCTTGAGCCGCAACAAGCGCTGCGCCAGATGCTGCAAGGCACCGGCGTGCGCTACAGCATCGACGGCTCCCAGGTCACCTTGCAGGGGCCCTCGGCGGGCGACGCTCTGGAGTTGGGGAACATCCAGATCGACGGCCAGGCCCTGAGCGCCACCTCCGAAGGCACGCACTCCTACGCGGCCCAGGCGGTCACCATCGGCAAAGGCACCGAGCGCCTGAAGGACATCCCGCAGTCGGTGACCGTGGTCACCCGCCAGCGCATGGATGACCAGAACATGAACAACCTGCAGGACGCGATGCGCCAGGTCACCGGCGCCACCATCAAGACCTACAACACCGGCTCAAGCCTGAACGACGTGTACATGCGCGGCTTTTTGGTGGACCAGGTGCAGGTCGATGGCGTCTCGCAGATCACCGGCCAAGGCGACATGGCCACCAGCTTCGACCTGGCCATGTATGACCGCGTCGAAGTGCTGCGCGGCCCGAGCGGCCTGTACGCAGGGTCCGGCGAGCCGGCCGGTACCATCAACGTGGTGCGCAAGCGCGCCCTGGACACCTTCGCCCTGAACGGCGAGGTGGCCGCAGGTTCCTGGGACCGCTATCGCACCATGGTCGACGTCACCGGCCCGCTGAATGCCGAAGGCACGATCCGCGGCCGTGCGGTCACCGCCTACGAGAACAACAAATCGTTCGTCGACTATGTCGAGAACGAGCGCCCGATGTTCTATGGTCGCCTGGAAATGGACCTGGACCCGAGCACCACCCTGTCGTTCGGTGGTGCCTACCAGAAGAACGACTCCACTCCGGCGTTCGGCCTGCCGGCCTATGCCAACGGCAAGCTGCTGGATGTGGGCCGTCACACCTACATCGATGCCAAGTGGAACACGCTCAAGGAAGAGACCTGGGAAGCCTTCACCGAACTCGACCACGCCCTGGACAATGGCGGCCAGTGGAAGACCTCGCTGACCTACCGCGATGCCCGCACCCCCACCCGCGAGTTCACCTGGACCACCGACGGCGTGGACCCGGCGACCAATACCGCCATCGCGTCGATGTACTCCTACTACACCCGCATCAAGACCATGGGTCTGGACAGCTTCGTCACCTCGCCATTCACCTTCGCCGGTCGTACCCACGAGTTCACCCTCGGTGGCGAATACCAGCACCTGGACAAAGCCTTCACCTACGGCACAGCGGACCTTGACGGCGACGGCTGGGCGGACGGCTTTCCGATCGGCATCGGCGGCGCCAACGACCTGCCGCACCTGGACGTGCCGCACACCAACTTCAACTACTCCAAGAGTGAGCAGTACGGGATCTATGGCCGCACCAAGCTCAGTGTCACCGACGAGCTGGACGTGATCCTGGGCAGCCGCGTGACCTGGTTCGAAGCTGACGCGAAGAACGCCAACACCTTCTTCAACAACTTCGGCAACCCGTCCACCGAGACCAACGCCAAGGCCATTCCCTATGGCGCCATCGTCTACAAGCTGACCCCCGAGCTTTCGGCCTACGCCAGCTACACCAGCGTGTTCAAGCCCCAGAGCGAAACCGACGCCACCGGTAAGCAGATGGTCGGCCCGCACAAGGGCAAGCAGTATGAAGTGGGCCTGAAGCAGGAACTGCTCGATGGTCGCCTGAACGCATCCCTGGCGATGTTCCAGATCTTCGACGAGAACCGTGCCCAGTGGAACGGCGTCAATGGCTACGAAGCCAGCGGCAAGGTGCGCAGCCAAGGCTGGGAAACCGAGCTGACCGGCAACCTGACCGACAACTGGAGCATCGCCACCGGCTATGCCTTCACCATGACCAAGCTGCTGGAGGACGACACCACCAACGGCGTGAGCAAAGGCAGCCAGTTCAGCACCATCACGCCCAAGCACAACTTCAATCTGTGGACCAAATACGAGTTCCTCGACGGCGCGCTCAAAGGCTTCCATGTGGCCGGGGGTACCCGTGTGGTCAGCGAAACCTCCTACAGACGCGGTGATATCGACTTCGTTCAGGGTGGCTACGCGGTGACCACCGCGCAGGTGGGCTACAAATTCAGCGAGCACCTGAGCTCGACCCTGACCGCCAACAACCTGTTCGATCGCAAGTACTACGACCGGGTTGATAGTGCCTG
The DNA here is from genome assembly GCF_040822035.1 of Pseudomonas guariconensis. NCBI lineage: Bacteria > Pseudomonadati > Pseudomonadota > Gammaproteobacteria > Pseudomonadales > Pseudomonadaceae > Pseudomonas > Pseudomonas guariconensis. The sequence goes on from NZ_CP162012.1 coordinate 2,903,546, forward strand.
GGGGTCGAACTTCTATGGCGAACCGCGGAATCTGACCTTGACCTTGCGCGCCCGCTACTGATCGGCGCCAGGCAGGACCAGGAGGCCGGAGCCACGTGTGTGGGCTCCGGCTTTTTCGTTGGGGCTGTGTCGGTTCTGAGGTTTGTGGGCTTAGCCATTGAGCTGGGTGACGCTGATTCACCCTTGCGCCCTTACGGCGGCTTACTTTTTTCTTGGAAAAAGCAAGCAAAACCGCTGCGCCCCTAATGGGCCACGCAGCGGCCCCCAAGCGCTCAGAGCCGCCGCTGGATTTCCTGCGCCAGCGTCGTCAGCATTTCGGGCACTTCGCCTACCACCTCGCCCATGCGTGCAAAGTCGTGTGTCATGCCTGCCTTGACCTCGCAGTCGATCTCGAGCCCAGCCCGGCGCACCCGTTCGGCATAAGCCAGGCCTTCATCGAGCAGTGGATCGAACTCGGCCAGCCACAGGATCGTCGGCGCCAGTTGCGCTGGCAGCTGGGCATGGATCGGCGAGAAGCGCCAGTCCAGCCGGTCTGCAGTATCACGTTCGTACTGCCGGTAGAACCAGCGCAGCGACTGCTTCTCCAGCAGGTAGCCCTCGGCGAAGCGTTCCAGCGAGGGTCGCTCCACCGCCGCGTCCAGCACCGGGTACAGCAGCACTTGGACCTTCGGCCGCAACGCCAGTTGCTCCGGGGCCGAAGCGGCGCGGATCGCCAGCGCGGCCACCAGGCTGCCGCCGACGCTGTCGCCTGCCAACGCCACCCGCCCGGCATCCAGGCCATGACGGGCGCCTTCATTGAGCAGCCACAGCGCCACGTCCTCGGCATCGTTGAATGCGGTGGGGAACTTGTACTCCGGCGCCAGCCGGTAGTCCGCCGACAGCACCACGAAGTCCCCCGCCAAGGCCAGGCGACGACATAGGGTGTCGTGGGAGTCCAGGCTCCCCACCACATAGCCACCCCCATGGAAATACACCAATACCGGACGCAGTCGCTCCGCACCCTGGGCACGCTGATAGGCCCTCGCCGCCAGGGGCTGGCCGTCGCGGCTGGGGATCGTCAGCTGGGTGATTTCCAGGTTGCCGGCCGGGGCGCTGTCCAGCAGCCGTGAAGCTTGGGCGAACTGCTCGCGTGCCTGTTGCGGCGACAGTTCATGCATGGGCTGGCTCTTGCCGGTCAGGCGACCGAACTCCACCAGTTCGAGAAATCCTTCAATATCAGGGTGCAGCGGCATCGATCGGTCTCCAAAAAAAAACCACGCTCGACTCACTAACGTAAGCCGGGCGTGGCTATTTACTGCAAACCGCCAGACTGGCCGGTCAGGCTTGAGGCAGCCGCACCGGCTCCAGGGTCGCCAACACCCCATCAAGGCAGCCGGGGCTATGCAGGATGTCGTAGTGGCTGGCGCGTACCACCTCGGTGTGGGCAATACGCGGTTGCTGCGCTTCGAGCGCCGCTCGCTCACCGGTCGGGTTGGCACTGGCCCACCAGCAACGCAGCTCGGCCTTGACCACCGGCAACATCGGCAGCTCGCGCGACATTTGCTTGAGCCGCTGGCTGACCATGAAGGTATGCGCCAGCTCATCAGCCCCGAGCAAGGCATAACCCGCGCCCTGTTGTGGCTGACGCTGGATCACCTCGGCAATCAACCCACCCACCTCCTGGGCCTCGATCGCCCCGTGCCCGTCGAGCACTGGTTGCACCGCGTCCGGGTCCATCCCCAGGGTGGCGCAGAGGAAGGCCTGCAGGTCTTCGCGCAGCGCTTCGGCCTGCTCACGGGTGTCCAGCGGCACGTAGCTGTCCACCAGGCCCAGCCAGCGTACGCTCTGCCCTTGGCCCTCCAGGACCTGAGCCACCAGCAGTGCCAGGCTGCCGCCGAGCGACCAGCCCAGCAAGTGATACGGCCCCTGGGGCTGGCGAGCGCGAATGGCAGCGGCGTAGTCACTGGCCATCTGCGCCAGCGACAAGTCTTGCCACTGGCGGTCCAGCAGCATCCGGCACTGCACGCCGTACACCGTGCGCTGCCCTTCCAGGCGCCGGGCCAGGGGCTCGTAGTCGAACACTGTGCCGAACCCTGCATGCAGGCAGAACAGCGGCGCTGCATCCGTCACCGGTTGGTTGAGCAGCAGCAACGGCTCCGGCGCCTGGCCCTGGGCGGCGGTCAGGCCGGCGATGGTCGGGTTGGCCATCATGTCGCGCAGCTTGAGTTCGAAGCCCAGCCCCGGCATCGCCCGTACCTGGGAGATCACCTTCAAGGTGCGCAGCGAATCGCCGCCCAGCTCGAAGAAGTTGTCGGTGATGCCCACCTGATCGACACCCAGCACCTGTTGCCAGACCTGCGCCAGCGCCGCCTGCAGGGGCGTGCGCGGTGCAACGAATTCGCGGGCACCGAAGTCAGGGTCCGGCAGCGCCTTGCGGTCGAGCTTGCCATTGGGCGTGAGGGGGAACTGCGCCAGCACCACCACCTGGGCCGGCACCATGTAGTCCGGCAGGCGCTCGCGCAGGGCCGCCAGCAGGCGCTGGCTCAACCCTTGTTCGGCAGCGGCGACCACATAACCGATCAGCTGGCGGCCTTGCGGTGTGTCGCGCACCACCACCAAGGCATCCTTGACCCCGGTCTGTTCGCGCAGCCGCGCCTCGATCTCGCCCAGCTCGATCCGGAAGCCCCGAACCTTGACCTGATGGTCGACGCGCCCCACGTAATCCACTACGCCATCGGCGCGCATGCGCACCAAATCGCCCGTGCGGTACAGCCGCGCTCCCGGCGCGCCGAACGGGTCGGCGATGAAGCGCTCGGCGGTCTGGCCGCGGTGGTGATGGTAGCCGCGGGCAACGCCCTCGCCACCGATGAACAGCTCACCGACCAGGCCCGGCGGCAAGGGATTGAGGTCGCCATCGAGCACGTACAGGGTCCGCGCCCCCACCGCCAGACCGATCGGCGCATACATTGCCTGGCAATGCCCGCTCGCTGGGGTCTTCCACAGCAGCGGCGTGACCACGGTCTCGGTCGGGCCATAGCCGTTGACCAGGTACTGTGGCGCCAGGCTGCGCTTGACCCGCTCGAAGCTGGCATCCGGTACTGCATCACCGCCAAAGCAGTAGATGCGCACGGCCGGCGCCTCGCCTTGGCGTTCGGCCTGCTCGGCCAGCTCCAGCAAGTACGCCGGCGGGAAGCAGGCGATGGTGATGCGTTGCGCCTTGAGCACCTGCAAGGTCTGCTCGGCGGTCCACAGGTTGTTGTCACGGATCACCAGGGTGCCGCCACTGATCAACGTGGTGATCCAACGCTCATGGGCACCATCGAAGGCGAACGACATGAAGTGCAGCTCGCGGCTGTCGTGGTCCATCTCGTAGAGCTGGGCGATAGCCTGCACATGCATGCTGATCGCCCCATGGGCCACGGCGACGCTCTTGGGCTTGCCGGTAGAACCCGAGGTGTAGATCAGGTAGGCCAGGCCCAGGTCCTGAACCGCCGGCAAGCCCGAGGCATCGACCGTTTCATCGAGTACCAGCGTATCGACCGCAAGGCAGGTCACCGATGGCGCCAGGGTCACCCGATCCTGCAGGCGGTGCTGGGTCAGCAACACCGCCATGCCCGCGTCGGCCATCATGTAGCGCAGGCGCTCGGCTGGGTACTCCGGGTCCAGCGGCACATAGGCACCGCCGCTCTTGAGCACCGCCAGCAGCGACACCACCAGCTCCAGCGAGCGCTCCATGAACACGCCCACCACGGTTTCCGGCCCAACACCCAGCGCTTGCAGACGCACGGCCAAGGCCGTGGCGCGGCGCTCGAGGGTAGCGTAGTCGAGCACTTGCTCGCCCAGCACCAACGCTGGGTGTTGTGGCAGCTCCCTGGCGCGACGGGCAATCAGCTCATGCACCGGGGTGTTGACCACAGTTGGCGCGGCCGCCTGCAACTGGCGTGGCGCGCCCTCGACCAGGCCCAGACAGCCGACCGGCTGGAGGGCATCGTCGCACAGCCTGCAAAGCAGGCTTTCCATGTGCGCGCGTATCTGCTCGACCGTCGCAAGATCAAAGTGCGAACGCTGGTGCATGTACTCGATGCGCAGACCGCCCTCCTCCACGCTGACCATCAGGTCCATAGCAAAGCTGGTCAGGCCGAAGTCCGATACCTCCTCAAAGCGCAGTGAGTCGCCGTCCCACTCGCGCAGCGTGCGATCGACCGGCTGGTTCTCGAACACGATGATGCTGTCGAACAGCGCCTGGCCGCCCTGCCCGGCCCAGCGCTGGATATCGCCCAGTGGCGTGTGCTGGTGATCGCGGATGCGCAGGTTGTAGGCCTGAAGCTCACGCAGCCAGTCGCCCACGGCCTGGGTGGTCGGTACGCTGCTGACCACCGGCAAGGTGTTGATGAACAGCCCAAGCATCTGCTCGGCGCCTTCCAGGGTTTCCGGACGCCCCGACACGGTGGCGCCGAAGGTCACCGTGCGCTGGCCGCTGTAACGCTGCAACAGCAGCAGCCAGGCCGCCTGGACCAAGGTGTTGAGGGTCACCCTTTGCCCTTGGACGAACTGCTGCAGGCGCGTGGTCTGCGTTGCATCCAGCTGGGTGTAGAGCGCGTGATAGCCCGCCTGCGGCTGCTTGACCGGTACGGCACGGGCAAGGTGCGTCGGCCCTTCCAGCGCTGCCAGCGCAGTCTTCCAGAACGCTTCGCTGGTCAGCGGATCCTGGCGCTGCAGCCAGCCGATGTAATGACGGTACTCGGCCACCGGAGACAGCGCCTGGCCACTGTAGTGGCGCAGCACGTCACCGATCAGCCGCGAGACGCTCCAGCCATCCATGAGGATGTGGTGGTAGGTCCAGATCAGCCGGTACCGCTGCTCATCGATGCGCACCAACAGCACCCGCAGCAACGGCGCGCTCCCCAGGGCAAAGCCCTGCTCGCGCTCGGCATCGGCCAGCACGCGCACGGTCTGCCGGGCGTCGGCGCGGTTGCGCCAGTCGAGCACGGTCAGCAGCGGCGGCACTTCGCGCAGCACCACCTGCAGCGGCTCCTGCTCGCCCTCCCAGAGGAACGCGGTGCGCAGGATCGCGTGGCGGCGGGCTACCGCCTCCCACGCCGCAAGCATGCGCTGCGGATCCACGCCCACCACGCCTACTTCGATCTGGTTGACGTACAGGCCATCGTCGCTGTCCTGCAGCCCGTGGAACAGCATGCCCTGCTGCATGGGCGACAGCGGGTAGGCGTCCTCCACTTGCGCGGCAGTGAGCCCAAGGCGCGCCAGTTGGGCCTGCGAAAGCCCCACCGACACCCGCGCCACCGGCGTCTCGAGCGCCGGTGCCAGGGCGGTGGCGACCTGGGCCAAAGCCTCCAGGGTCGGGTGGCTGAACACATCCTTGGGCGTGATCGACAGCCCCGCCTTGCGCGCCAGGGCCACGGCCTGGATCGACACGATCGAGTCGCCACCGAGTTCGAAGAAGTCATCTTCGACGCTGATGTCGTCGCGCTCGAACAGCGCCTGCCAGACCGCCAGCAAGCTCGCTTCCTCAAGCGTGGCCGGTGCGCGCCCCTGACGCGTGCGCGCCTCAGGTGCCGGCAGACGGCGCCGGTCGAGTTTGCCGTTGGCCGTCACCGGCATGCGTTCGAGTTCGATCAATTGAGCCGGTTGCATGTGCTCGGGCAGTCGCTCGGCCAGGGCAGCCTTGAGCACCGCGGGGTCGAGCGCGCCGGCACTGGGTACCAGATACGCCACCAGTTGCGTGCTCTTGCCCACCTCCAGCGCCAGTACCACGGCTTCGGCGACGCCGGGCTGTTCGACCAGGGCGGCCTCGATTTCGCCCAGTTCGATGCGCAGGCCGCGGATCTTCACCTGATGGTCGATCCGGCCGATGTATTCGATCACCCCGTCGGCGCGGTAGCGGGCCAGGTCGCCGGTGCGGTACAGCCGCTGGCCGGCGTCGAATGGCGAGGCGACGAAACGCTCGGCGGTCAGCCCAGGGCGCTGGTGGTAACTGCGCGCCAGGCCCACGCCGCCCAAATACAGCTCACCGACCCGGCCTACGGCCTGGAGCTGCAGGCTGTCGTCGAGGATATAGGTACGCAGGTTGGCGATGGGACGGCCGATCGGCACGCTGTGCCCACCGTCGTCGCGGCAGGTCCAGTGAGTCACGTCGATGGCCGCCTCGGTGGGGCCGTACAGGTTGTACAGCCCGGCCTTGGGCAGCACGCGCAGCACCTGGCGTTGCAATTCGGCGGGCAACGCCTCGCCACTGCAGATCACCTGGCGCAGGCTGTGACAGGAGGCCGCGCCCTCGTCGCGCACGAACGCCTGCAACATCGACGGCACGAAATGCAGCGTATCGACCTGATGACGGTTGATCAGCGCCACCAGTTGCGCCGGGTCCCGATGCGCCCCGGGCTCGGCGATGGCCAGGCGGGCGCCGACCATCAGCGGCCAGAAGAACTCCCACACCGACACATCGAAGCTGAACGGCGTCTTCTGCAACACCGTGTCCCCCGCGCCCAGCGGGTAGGCCGCCTGCATCCAGGCCAGGCGGTTGTACAAAGCGTCGTGACGGTTGCCCGCGCCCTTGGGTCGGCCGGTGGAACCCGAGGTGTAGATCATGTACGCCAGCGAAGCGCCGTCCAGGGCCAGGTCCAGGTTGTGGTCCGGGCCTTGGGTGAGGTCCAGCTGATCCAGGCACAGCACCTGGACGCCATCGACCAGCGGCAAGCGCGCTACCAGGGTGCTGTGGCTGAGCAGCAAGCCCACGCCGCTGTCCTCGAGCATGTACTGCAGGCGCTCGGCCGGGTAGTCCGGATCCATCGGTACGTAGGCGCCACCGGCCTTGAGGACAGCCAACAGGCCAATCACCAGTTCCAGGGAGCGCTCGGCGGCGATGCCGACCAGCACCTCCGGGCCCACCCCGTGCGCGCGCAAGCGGTGCGCCAGGCGGTTGGCCTGGCGGTTGAGCTCGGCGTAGTCCAGTTGCTGATCGCCAAACACCAGTGCCGGCGCCTGCCCCGCACGCTCGGCCTGCGACTCGAACAGCCGATGCACCGGTTGCATTGGCGCGAAGGCCACCTGGGTGTCGTTCCAGGCCAGCAGTTGCAAATCGCGCTCCGAATCCCCCAGCAGCGTCAATTGGCCCAGCGCCTGCTCAGGCGCTGCGGCCATGGCCTGCAACAGGTTGCACAGGTGCTCGTGCAGGCTGGCGATGAAGGTGTCGCCAAAGGCGCTGCGGGCATAGTTGTAGCGCAGCGACAGGCGCGCGCCGAAGTCGGCCGAAACCGTCAGCGGGAAATGGGTCTGTTCGCGACCTTGCACATCCAGGATGCGCAAGCCCGTGTCCGGTCCCTGCTGCAGCGCCTCGGCCAGCGGGTAGTTCTCGAATACCAGCAAGGTGTCGAACAGATTGCCCAGCCCTGCCAGGCGCTGCACCTCGGCCAGCGGACTGTGCTCGTACTCACGCAGGTCCAGGTTCAGCGCCTGGATCGCCTGTACCCACTGCGCCACCGATTGCCCGGGTTCAGGGCGGGCGATCACCGGCAGGGTGTTGATGAACAGGCCCAACTGCTGCTCGATGCCCGGCAGGTCTACCGGACGGCCAGCCACGGTGGCGCCGAAAGCCACGCAGGCTTGCCCACTGTAGCGCTGCAACAGCAGCAGCCAGGCGGCCTGCACCAAGCTGTTGAGGGTGACCTTGTGCTGCCGGGCAAACGCGCCCAGGCGCTCGCTGGTCGCCGGGTCGAGCACCTGGAAATATTCTCCGAAGCCCGTTGCGCCAGGCTCGGCCTGAGCACCATTGGCCAGCAAGGTCGGCTCTTCGAGCGGCGCCAGCTGGGCGCTCCAGAAGTCCTGGGCGGACTGGGCATCCTGGACGACGAGCCAGGCCATGTAGTCGCGGTAGCGGCTGGCACTGCTGGCCGGGGTCTGGCCGGCATAACGCTGCATCACTTCGCCGAGCAACTGCGAGGTGCTCCAGCCATCGAGCAGGATGTGGTGGTGCGTGACGATCAGGTGCTGCCGGCCTTCGGCGGTGTCCAGCACGCTGACCCGCAGCAGCGGTGCCTGGGCCAGATCGAAACCGCGCTGACGGTCAGCTTCGGCGAATGCCTCCAGGGCACTGCGCGGCTGGCCGCGATAGTCCAGCCGTTCCAGCGGCAGACGCACCTGGCGCCCGATCGCCTGCAACGGCTGGCGCAGTTCATCGCCCCACAAAAAGCGCGCACGCAGGGTGTCATGGGCGTCCAGCGCCCCCTGCCAGGCCGCCCGCAAGGCTTCGACGTCCAGTCCTTCGACGTCCAGGCGCAGTTGGTGAACGTAGGCGCCTGGCTCATCGTCGTAGAGGCTGTGGAACAGCATGCCCTGCTGCATCGGCGACAGCGGGTAAAGGTCTTCGACGTCGCGCGCCACAAGGTTCAGGGCATCGAGCTGCGCCTGGTGCAGTTGCGCCAGCGGTACATCGGCCGGTGTCAGCCCGCCATCGCTGGCCAGGCAGTGCTCGACCAGCGCACGCAAGGCCTGGCCATAGGCGTCGGCCAGGGCCTGCATCTGGGTCTGGGCGAAGCGGCGCGGGTCGAACGACCAGCTCAGGCACAGCTCGCCGCCATACACCTGCCCATTGATGCTCAGGCCTTCGAGCACTGTGTTGCCCGGCGCCTGCTCGTCACCGCCGCGCTCGCGTGCCGGTTGCCAAGCCGCCTGTGCATCGAAGCTGGCATCGAACTGGCCCATGTAGTTGAAGGTGATGGCCGGTGCCGGCAGCGCCCCCAGCCCCACGTCGGCCAAATAGCGCAGGATGGCGAAACCGATACCTTTGTTCGGCACCGCACGCAGTTGCTCCTTGACGGCCTTGATGCTGGCGCCGGCATCCAGCGCCGGGGTCAGCTTGACCGGGAAGATCGAGGTGAACCACCCCACCGTGCGGCTCAGGTCGATGTCCTCGAACAGGTCTTCGCGGCCATGGCCTTCGAGCTGCACCAGGGTCGAGGTCTGGCCGGTCCAGGCACAGATCACCTGGGCCAGGGCGGTCAGCAACAGGTCGTTGACCTGGGTGCGGTAGGCTGCCGGGGCCTGCTGCAGCAATTGGCGGGTGAGGTTCGGGTCCAGGCAGGTCTGCACGGCGCAGATCTCCTGCGCCACCGGGTGGGACACAGCCTGGCTCGGCAGGCCTGGCGTCACGTCCTGGTACTGGGCGTGCCAGTACGCGGCCTCGGCCAGCAATGACGGGCTCTGCGCATGCTGTACCAGGCGCCGGGCCCACTGCTGGTAGGCGCTGGTCTTGCCCGGCAGGCGCGGCTGCTCGCCGGCGGCCAATTGCTGGAGGGCCTGCTGCAGATCCTCCAGCAGCACCCGCCAGGACACCCCGTCCACCACCAGGTGATGGACCACCAACAGCAAGCGCTGCCCGCCCTCTGCCATGTCCACCAGCAGGGCGCGCAGCAGCGGTCCCTCGGCCAGATCCAGGCTAGCCTGAGCCTGGTTGCACAGCGCCAGCAAGGCCTGCTCGTCACAGGCGTGGGCGTGCTGCAGCACCGACTGCTCGGCGCCCTCCTGGGCATGCCATTGACGCCACTGGCCGGCCTGCTGCGCAAAGCGCAGGCGCAGGGCGTCGTGCTGGCGCATCACGCAGGCCAGCGCCCTACGCAGCTGCTGCGCATCGACCGGCTGGCGCAGGTCCAGCAACACCGACTGGTTCCAGTGGGCGCGATGGGCCACGGGCTGCTCGAAGAACCACTGCTGGATCGGCGTCAGCGGCGCCTCCCCAACCACCGGCGCATCGCTGTGGACGGCCGCCTCGCTGCGCACCGCGACCCGCGCCAGACTTTGCACGGTCTGGTATTGGAACAGGTCCTTGGGGCTGAAGCGGATGCCGCTCTGACGGGCACGGCTGACCAGCTGGATGGCGATGATCGAGTCGCCACCGAGCTCGAAGAAGTTGTCATCGATGCTGACCGGCGCACGCTTGAGCACCTCTTCCCAGAGCGTGACCAGGTCAGCCTGCAGCGCATCCTGCGGCGCTTGCCAGGCCCCTCGCGACGGCGCCAGGCCCGGCGCGGGCAGCGCCTTGCGGTCGAGCTTGCCGTTGCTGGTCAGCGGCCAGGCGTCGAGCACCATCAAGTGTGCGGGCACCATGTAGTCAGGCAGCTCGCCGCGCAGGTAGTCACGCAGGCCCTGGCCGAAGGTGCTGCTGCCGGCCTCGACGCCAGCCTTGGCCACCAGGTAGCCGACCAGTTGCTTGCTGGCGCCAGCCTCGTGCACCAGCACCAGGGCCTGGGCGACCTGCGGATGCTGTTGCAGGCAGCGCTGGATCTCGCCCAGCTCGATGCGAAAACCGCGGATCTTCACCTGATGGTCGATCCGGCCGATGTACTCGAGGCTGCCGTCGGCGCTGTAGCGGGCCAGATCGCCCGTGCGGTACAGGCGCGCCCCAGGGCGCTCGGCGAAGGGGTCGGCCACAAAGCGCGTGGCAGTCAGATCCGCGCGTTGATGGTAGCCCCGTGCCAGGCCCGCCCCGCCCACGTACAGCTCGCCCACGCAGCCTTTGGCCACCGGGTTCAAACGGCTGTCGAGCACGTACCACGACAAATCGCCGATCGGCTCGCCCAGCGGGCTGCTGTTGCTCGATTCAAGGTCGGCCCAGCCCAGTGGCCGGTAACTCACGTGCACCGTGGTCTCGGTAATGCCGTACATGTTCACCAGTTGCGGCTGGCGGTCGCCGAAGGCTTCGAACCAAGGCCGCAGGTCGGCCACCGCCAGGGCCTCGCCGCCGAAGATCACCGTGCGCAGGGCCAGCGGCCCCTGGTCGCGGGCCGCGCACGCCACCTCGATCAGCGGGCGGAAGGCCGACGGCGTCTGGTTGAGCACCGTCACGCCCTCCTCGCGCAACAGGCGGTGGAAGTCCTGGGGCGAACGGCTGGTGGCATAGGGCACCACCACCAACGTGCCGCCATGCAGCAATGCGCCGAAGATCTCCCACACCGAAAAATCGAACGCATAGGAATGGAACAGCGTCCACACATCGTGCTCGTCGAAGCCGAACCACTGCTGGGTGGCCTGGAACAGGCGCAACACATTGGCATGGGGCAACAAGGTGCCCTTGGGCTTGCCGGTCGAGCCTGAGGTGTAGATGACGTAGGCCAGGTTGTCGGGGTCGGTCAGGTTGGGCAGGTCGTGCTCGGGCGCCTCGCTCAGCCAGGCACCGGCCTGGTCGAGCAACAGCGTCTGAAGGCCCTCGACCTGCGGCAGGCGCACGGCAAGCGGCGCCTGGCTGATCAGCAGGCGCGTGCCGCTGTCTTCGAGCAGATAGGCCAGGCGCTCCTCGGGGTATTCAGGGTCCAGCGGCACATAGGCGCCACCGGCCTTGAGGATCGCCAGCAGCCCCACCAGCATCTCCAGCGAGCGTGGCAAGGCGATGCCCACGCGCACGTCCGGGCCCACACCCTGGGCACGCAGGTGCCAGGCCAGGCGGTTGGCCCGGCGGTTGAGCTCGCCATAGCTCAGGCGCTCGCCCTCGCAGACCACCGCGGTGGCCGCTGGGCGCAAGGCCGCCTGGCGCTCGATGCGCTGGTGCAGGCACTCGCGCAGCTCATGCCGGGCCGGCCTGGGGTTCCACTCGGCCAGGGTGGCAGCGCGCTCAGCGGCATCGAACATCGGCAACTCGCCCAGGGCCGTGGCCGGATTGCGCACGATCGCTTGCAGCAAGTTCAACCAGTGGCGCGCCATGCGCTCGAGGGTGGCGGCCTCGAACAGGTCGGTGGCATAGGTGAACGCCGCGCTCAGGCCCTCGGGCCCTTCGACGGTATCGAGCATCAGGTCGAACTTGGTGCTGCGTTCATCGACCGCCAGCACTTCGACCTCCAGCCCCTGCAACGACCAGCGGGCACTGCCCTCGGCGGCCTGCTGATGATTGAGCATCACCTGGAACAGCGGGCTCTGGTTCAAGCTGCGTTCTGGCTGCAGCGCGTCCACCAGTTGTTCGAACGGCACGTCCTGATGGCTCTGAGCTTGCACGGCCGCAGCCCTGAGGGCCTGCAGCAGGTCCAGGAAGGGTTGCTCGGGCTGCGGCTGGCTGCGCAGCACCTGGGTGTTGATGAAAAAGCCCAGCAGCGTCTGCACGTCCTGGCGTGTGCGGTTGGCCACCGGCACGCCGACACGGATGTCGTGCTCGCCGCTGTAGCGGTGCAACAACGCATGCAGCGACGCCAGCAGCACCACGAACAACGTACAGCCCTGCTCGCGGGCCAACTGGCGCAGGCCTTCCAAGGTTGCGGCGGGCACCTGGACGCTGACGCAATCGCCCTGCTGGCTGGGCACGCTCGGGCGCTTGCGGTCCAGCGGCAGGCTCAAAAGCGGGTGTTCATCGCCCAACTGCTCGCGCCAATACTGCAATTGCCGCTCGCCCTCGCCCGCCTCCAGCCACAGCCGCTGCCACAGGGCAAAGTCGGCGTACTGGATCGGCAGGGCCTCTACCTGCGGCGCCTGGCCGCTGGCGAACGCCGCGTAGTGGCGGGTGAATTCCTCGATCAGGATGGGCAACGAGGCGCCATCGGTGACGATATGGTGCAGCGTGAGCACCAACACATGATCCTGGGCGCCGAGCCGGACCAACCGGGCGCGCATCAGCGGGCCGTGGGCCAGGTCGAACGGTGCCCGGGCAGCGCTGGCGATGGCAGCCTGAAGGCCTGCCTCGTGCGCCTCGACCTGCTCCAGCGGGCAGGCCATCGCAGGGTGGATCACTTGCTGCACTGCCCCCGCCTCCAGGCGGAAGGTGGTGCGCAGTACTTCATGGCGCGCCAGCAGCGCGGCCAGGGTCTGCTCCAGGGCCGCACGGTCCAGCGGGCCGCGCAGGCGGAAGGCACCGGTCAGGTTGTAGGCGCTGGCCTGTGGCTCCAGTTGCCAGATGAACCACAGCCGCTGCTGGGCGTAGGACGCCGGCACCACCTGCAAACCCGCCGCACGCGGCGGGATCGGCAGGGCTTCCAGGGTCAGGCCCTGCTCGCGCATCTTGCCTTGCAGCGCCTGTCGGGCTTCGGCCGACATCCCTGCAAACCGTTGCGCCAGCGCCAGCATTCTGTCCGGTACCGCATTCATAGAGCTTCAACCTCGTCGAACAGCGCCTCCAGGGAGTCCACTGTGTTTTGCTGATTACCGGCTTGCTCGCGCAATGCATCGATCTCCTGCGCCAGGCGTTCGAGGGTCTCGCCCTCGAAGAACACCCGCAGCGGGATCGTCAGGCCCAAGGCTTCCTGGATCCGGGTACGGATCGCGGTGGCCAGCAGCGAGTGGCCGCCGAGCTCGAAGAAGCTGTCCTGCACACCGACCTTGTCCACCTGCAGGGCCTCGGCCCAGATACCGGCCAGGGTGCGCTCAAGGTCCGTGCGCGGTGCGATGTACTGGCTGCGTCGGCTGTCCAGGGCCAGCAAGGCATTGCGGTCGAGCTTGCCATTGGGGGTCTGCGGGAAGCGTTCCAGCACCCGGATGCGCGCCGGCAGCATGTGCTCGGGCAGCACCTGGGAGAGGTGGCTGTGCAGGTCCAGGCCCAGTTGCTCGTGACCTTCCTGAGTAGAAACGACGAAGGCCAGCAATTGTTTACCCGCCGCGGTGTCATGGGCGATCACCAGGGCATCGTCCACGCCGCGCCCGGCGCGCAGGGCGTTTTCGATTTCGCCCAGCTCGATGCGAAAACCGCGCAGCTTGACCTGATGATCCAGGCGCCCAAGGCAGTCCAGGGTACCGTCGACCCGGTAGCGCGCTACATCGCCTGTGCGGTACAGGCGCTGCCCCGGTTCCTGGGCGAACGGGTCCGGCAAGAAGCGCTCGGCGGTCAGGGACGGCCGCGCCAGGTAGCCACGGCACAGGCCATCGCCGGCCACGTGCAGCTCGCCCTCGACACCCGGCGCGACCGGTTCGAACTGCGCGTCCAGCACATGCACCCGCAGGCCTTGGACCGGCTTGCCGATGGCGATGCCATGGCCGTCGGCCGGGTCCAAATAGGTGGCGGTGGACCACACGGTGGCTTCGCTCGGTCCGTACTCGTTGACCAGCGAAACCCCTGCCAGACGCTCGCCGTGGCGCCGCGCAAGCTCTTGGGTGCAGGCCTCGCCGGCGACGATCACGCAGCGCAGGCTCGGTGCATCGAGGTATTCGAGGATCTGCCCGTGGAACGAGGGCAACGTCAGGTAATGGGTCACGCCCTCCCGGGCGATCAGCGCGGCCAGCTGTTGCGGATCCTTGTAGCTGTGCTCGTCCGGCAGGGTCAGTGTCGCGCCCTGGCTCAACGCCCAGAAGACACCGGCCACGGAGCTGTCGAAGGAGAACGACGACAGCATCAGGAAATTGCTCAGCGCTTCGCGGTAGAAATGCCCACGGGCCAAGGTCGAGGCCACGGCGTTGGCGTGGCTGACCATGACCCCCTTGGGCTTGCCGGTGGAACCGGAGGTGTAGATCACGTAGGCCAGATTGTCGGCATCGCCCAGTGGCGCCGGGGCCTGCTCGCTGGCCGACCACACGGGCGCATCGGCGGCCAGGGAAGTGACCGTCAAACGCGGGTCCTGCTGCCAGGCCGCAGGCAGTGGCAGGCAGGCCAGCACCTGCTCGGCACCGGCATCGGCGAGCATGAAGGCCAGGCGCTCGGCCGGGTAGTTCGGGTCCAGCGGCAGGTAGGCGCCTCCGGCCTTGAGGATGCCCAGCAGTGCCACCACCAGCTCGCGGCTGCGCTGGCCATACACCGCCACCACCTGGTCCGGGCCTGTGCCCTGGGCGCGCAAGGTGTTGGCCACCTGGTTCGACAGGCGCTCCAGCTCGCCATAGGTCAGCCGCTCGCCGCCCACGCTCAAGGCGATGGCCTGGGGCTGACGCTCGGCCTGCTCGGCGAACAACGCTTGCAACTGCCGCGCCTGGCGCAGGGAGGCGGCCTGGGGGTTGAAGCCCTGCAGCACCAGCCGGCGCCCAGCCTCATCGAGCAAGCCGGCCTCGGCAAGGTCCTGCGCTGGCGCGACCAGAGCCTGACCGGCAAAGTGCAGGAACTGCCCCAGCAGCATCTGCAAGGCCTCGACGCTGAAGGCAGCGGCATCGGCATCCAGGCGCACCAGGCCTTCGCCTAGCACCAGGCGCAGGCGCTCGGCCGGCCCTTCGGCGTCCAGCGCCAAAACGCTTTGTTCAGCGGCGCTCGGGCGATGGACGAAGCCGTAGCGGCACAGCCCCAGGTCGAACTCGTTCAGGCAGTCCAGCCAGGAGCGCGACTGTTCGAGGTGGGTCGTCATCTCGTCGGTCAACCCATCGAGGCTGGCGCCCTGGCGTTGGTCGAAGGCCACCGGCAGGGCCCGGGCGAACACGCCACAGGCATCGGCCAGATCCTCGTTACGGCCCTCCACGTGCAGGCCGATCAGCAGACGCTCTTGCTGGCTGATACGGGCCAGGAAAGCGCCCCACAGCGCCAGCACCCGCGCCTCGCCGCCGTCGCTCGACAGCAGCGCCTCGAGCGTCCGATCGGCACGGCTGGCCTGGTGGCGAGCGTTGGCGTGGCCTGGGGTTTCGAAGGCCAGGCGGTGGTTGACCTGATGGCTGCGCACCAGCGCCTGCCAGAACGCCGCGCCCTGGCGGCCCAGCTCATCTTCGCGCAGTTCCTGCTGCCAGGCGGCGAAGTCGACGTACTGCAACGCCTCGTCGTTGTCGGCGAGCACGCGGCCCTCGCACAAGGCGGCCAACTCGCCCGCCACCATCAGCAGGCTGGCGCGGTCGAGGCTGGCCGCGCTGCCCAGCAGCAACAGGCGTGGCTGGGCACCGGCCAAGGCGCTCACCGCCACGCTGCAGGCACCGGCTGCACTCACCTGGGCCCTGGCCCAGGCCAGCGCCTGGTCCAGGTCGCGGTCGGCCTCGGCATGTACGGCGCCAGGCACTTGCGCCTGCACGGCCTGCAGCGGCCAGGTCATGCCCGGCAGGCGGCGGTATAGGGTGCGCAGTATTTCGTGGCGCGCACCCAGGGTCGCCAGGTGCGCGGACAGCGCGCTGGCATCGGGCAGGCGTGCGACGCTGAGCACCACCCAGGCGTGCCCTGGGTGCTCGCCCTGGTTGGCCAAAGCCAGCGCCTGCTGGGCAGAGGCCTGGAACAGTTCACCGCCTACGTCGTCATGGCCTGGCTGGAGGGAGAGGGTCATGTGTGGAGCTCCTTAATCGTGGGCCAGATCGGCGCTTTTCTGCGCGATCGCCATGGCGGTGAGAATTTTTCGACGGCCCGTGAAGGCGTTGCGCGCATGCACGGTGAGGATGTTGTCCAGCAGCACCACGTCGCCCTTCTGCCAGTCGAATTCGACCATCACGTCGCGGTAGATCTGTTGCAGGTGGCGCACCACGTCATCGCCGATCGGCGTGCCATCGCCAAAGAACGTGTTCTGCGGCAAGTCCAGCGGGCCGAACTCGCGCAGCAGGTTGTCGCGGATGCTGTCAGGCAGGGTCAGGGCATTGAAGAAGGTGCCGTGGTTGAACCAGATGCGCTCGCCGGTCTGCGGGTGGCGGACGATGGCCGGGCCACGCTGACGGGTGCGCAGGCGGTTGCCTGGTTTCCACTCGGCCTCTACACCGATTTGCGCGCAGTAGGCTTCCACTTCGCTGCGCACCTCGCTCTGGAACACGGTCTGCCACGGCAGGCCCATGCCGTCGCCATAGTTGCGCACATAGAGAATGCCCTTGCGGGCGAAGGCTTCGCGCACCTGCGGATCGACGCGGTCGAGGATCAGCCGGGTATCGCCCAGCGGCGTCTGGCCACCGGTCTGGGAGGGGGTGTCGCAGTAGAAGTACAAATGCAGCGGGAACACCGGCGAATAGGAGTGCTCGTTGTGCGGGAAGATCCGCTCACCGGCCGGGTAGTCAGTGGAGCTGTAGATGTTGAACTGGCCCGTGATCTGGGTGCGTGGCGAGGCGCGGAACAGGTACTGCAGGGCGCCGCCGGAAATCGCGTCGATACACTGGTTGAATTGATCGATACCTGCCACATCGAAGCCGCGGAACAGGATCGCCGCCCCCTGGTGCAACTGCTGCTGGATCAGCGCGCGGTTCTGCGCCGCCCAGGCGACCAGATCGACCCCTGGCACGGTGGGCGTACACAGCAGCGGAAAGCCCGCCTCGAACAACGGGCGGAAGCTGACCAGGCTGGACGTGTCGCTGGAAATGCGCTTGCGCACACCGCGCATGGGGCGAGAGGACAATGAAGTGACAGACATGACGCCTCCTGGAACTGGACCATGGCGGCTCGTCGCGAGCCGCCGCAAAAGTCGTTGAACAATCAGGTCATTCGACGGCGCTGGAGCGACGCCGGCGGATCGGGTGCAGCCCTTTGAGGCGGGCGGCGCGTTCGCTGCTCTGGCGCTGCTGGTGGTCACGCCAGACCTGCTCGGCCCGGGCCGACAGCTCGCCCAGGGTGGCTGCGCCCCCGACCAGCGCCGCGAGCACCGCCCGGACCTGCTCGAACATCGCCTCCAGCGTGGCCGGAGCGAAACGCCCGGCCGGATACTCGAAGCTCAGGTGCAGGTGCTCGTCGTCGTTGTAGAACGCCGCCACCAGGTCCAGCTCGGCGGCCTGGCGCCCGGACGGGAAGTCACTGACCTGCAGCGCCCCCATCGACGGCAGGCGCCCCACGCCTTCCTGGTGGATCAGCTTGATCGAGAACAGCGGCGAGCGGCCGTTGCGCCGGGGCAGGCGCAGGGCCTCGACCAGGCGCTCGAACGGCAGGTCTTGGTGCTCGGATGCCTCGATCAACGTTCGGCTGCACAGGGTCAGCAGCTGATCGGCAGTCATCGCCGGCACAAGCTCCACCTGCAACACCAGCTGGTTGACGAAGAAGCCAACCATGCGCTCGAGCTCGGCATGGTTGCGGTTGGCGATGTCGGTGCCGATGCGCAGGCGGGCCTGCCCGGTGCGCTGTTGCAACACCACGTTGAACGCGGCCAGCAGCACGCTGAACAGCGACTGCTGGCGTTGCCGTGCGAACCGGCGCAAGGCCGCGCTCTGGGCGCGGTCGAAGGTGAAGTGGCAGGTCGCGCCCTGCCCGGCTTCGCCGGGTTCGGCAGTCGGGTCCGGCGGCAGCTCCAGCACCGGGTGATGCTCGCCCAGATGGGCCTGCCACCAGGCGAGTTGGCGTTGCAGTTCGCCGCCCTGCTCCAGCCACTGGCGCTGCCAGCGGGCGAAGTCGGCGTATTGCAGGTTCAGCCCTGGCAGGGTCGGCTGCTCGCCTGCCGCGAATGCGCTGTAGAGGCTCACGAACTCGTCGATCAGCACACGGAACGAGCCGTCGTCGGCGACGATGTGGTGCAAGGTCATGAGCAGCACATGGTCCTGGTCGGCCAGTTGCAGCACCTGCACACGCAGCAGTGGGCCGTTGGCCAGATCGAACGGCTGCGCGACTTCCTCGCGGGCCAGTGCCTGGGCACTGGCCTCGGCATCGGCCAGGCCACGCAAGTCGCGGTAACGCAGCGCTAGCGGCAGGTCGTCACGCACCTGTTGCCAGGTACTTCCGCGCGCCTCGTGGTAGGTGCTGCGCAGCACTTCATGACGCGCCAGCAAGGCTTCGAAGGTACGGCGCAGGGCGTCCGGATCCAGTGGGCCGCGCAGGCGCAGGGCGCCGGGCATGTTGTACATCGAGCTGTGCGGCTCCAGGCTCCAGAGGAACCACAGGCGCTGCTGGGCGAACGACAGTGGCTGCTCGCCCGGCCCTGAGTCTCGCGCCATGGCCGGGCGGGCGAGTACGGCCTGATCGGCACTGGCGCTCACCTGCTCGGCAAAATCGCACAGCCGCGGATGCTCGAACAGCGCCCGCAGGCTCACTGCACGCCCCACTTGCCGGCGCACCTGGGAGACGATCTGGGTGGCCAGCAGGGAGTGGCCGCCCAGGTCGAAGAAGTTGTCCTCGCGGCCCAGGCCATCGAGGCCCAGCACCTGCTGCCAGATCTGCCCGAGCTGCTGCTCCAGGCCTTCGCGCAGCGGCTCGCCACCCTCAAGCGCCAGGGCCTCGGGCGCGGGCAAGGCCGTGCGGTCGAGTTTGCCGTTGCGGTTGAGCGGCAGCGCTGCCAGCGCCACCACCTGGGCCGGCAACAGGTAGTCCGGCAAGCGGGCCTTGAGCGCCTGGCGCACGGCGCGGGTCAGTTCGGCGCTGGTATGCGCAGGCGCGGTGGGCACGGCGTAGCCGATCAATTGCTTGCCGGTGGCGCCCTCGTGCACCAGCACCGCTGCTTCGCGGATCATGGGCAACGCTTGCAGGTGCGCTTCCAGCTCACCCAGTTCGACCCGGAAACCACGGATCTTCACCTGATGGTCGGCCCGGCCGATGTACTCGACCACGCCATCGGCGCGCACCCGCGCCAGGTCGCCGCTGCGGTACAAGCGCTGGCCCGGGGTGCCGGCGAACGGGTCTGGCACGAAGCGCTCGGCGGTCAGCGCCGCACGGCCATGGTAGTCACGGGCAAGGCCCGCGCCTGCGGCGATGCACAGCTCGCCGGCCAGGCCCACCGGGGCCAGGTGGCCGTGGCCGTCCAGGATGTGCAGCGCCCGCCCCGGCAACGCGCGGCCGATCGGAATGGCGCCCGCGCTGTCGGCCAAGGTGCAAAGGTGCGTGCTCGACACCACCGTGGCCTCGGTGGGGCCGTAGGTGTTGACCAGCCGCACATGCCCCAGCCCAGCCGCGTGCCACAGCTTGAGCCCCTCGGCGGACATCGCCTCGCCCCCCACATGCACCTGGCGCAGGCGCCCGGCCTCACGCGGTGCGCTGGCGGCCCACTCCTGGGCCAGCAGGAACCAGTACGCCGCCGGCAGGTCGGCCAGGGTGATGCCCTGGGCGATGATCTGCTCGTACAGGGTCGTGGTGTCCCACAGCTCATCGCCGCGCAGCACCAAGCAGGCGCCCACGCACAGCGGCGGGTAGCACTGCTCGACGAAGCCGTCGAAGCTGAAGGTGGCGAACTGCAGCACTCGATCCTCGGGGACCAGTTGCGAATAGTCGGCGGCGATCACGCAGAATTCGCGCAGTGCCGCATGGGCAATCGACACCCCCTTGGGCTGGCCGGTGGAACCGGAGGTGTAGATCAGGTAGGCCAGGTCCTGGGCACTGGCCAGGTTGACCGGGTTTTCCGGGCTGTAGCCCTCCAGCCAGCCCTCGCCCGCCTCCAGCAGCAGGCAAGGCAGCCCGGCCGGCGCCTGGAGCAAACCAGGCTGCATGAGCAACAGGCTCAGGGCGCTGTCCTCGATCATGTAGGTCAGGCGTTCGGCCGGGTAGTCGGGGTCCAGCGGCACATAGGCGGCGCCCGCCTTGAGCACCGCCAAGAGGCTGGCGATCATCATCGGCCCGCGTCGCACCGACAGCCCCACGCGCTGGCCAGGGCCTACGCCGCATGCGCGCAGGCGATGGGCCAGGCGGTTGGCCTGGGCATTGAGTTTGTCGTAGGTCCAGCGCTGCTCGCCGGCGATCAGGGCCAGCGCCTGTGGCGTGAGCGCTGCCTGGCATTCGAAGCGCTGGTGCGCCAACAGCGGGCTGTCCAGCGTCAGCCGCGGCTGCCCGCCCTGAGCCAGGCGCTCGGCGTGATGCGCGGCATCGAGCAGGCCCAGGCTCGCCAGCGGCTGTTCAGGCGCGGCCACGAACTGCGCAAGCAGGTGCACCAGGGCATCGCGCAGCTGCGCCACCTGTGCACTGCCGATCCGGGTGCGGTCGTGGCTGAAGGTCAGTACCAGGCCCTGGTGCTGCTCGATGCCCAGGGTCAGCGGATAGCTGGTCTGCTCGACGTTGCTGACCTGCGAGAGCCGCAAGCCGCCCGGTGCCCCTTGGCGCAGCGCCTCGGCCACCGGGAAGTTCTCGAACACCAGCAGGCTGTCGAACAAGGCCCCCTGCTGGCCGGCCCAGCGCTGGATGTCCACCAGCGAAGTGTGCTCGTGCTCGCGCAGTTGCAGGTTAAGCGCCTGCACCTCGCCCAGCCAGGCAGCCACGCGCTGGGTCGCACGCGGCGCGCAGATCACCGGCAAGGTGTTGATGAACAACCCGACCTGCTGCTCGATGCCCGGCAACTGCGCCGGGCGCCCGGCCACGGTGGCGCCGAAGGCCACCGATGGCTGGTTGCAGTAGCGCTGCAGCAGCAACGCCCAGGCCGCCTGGAACACCACGCTGACGGTCACCTGTTGGGCCCGGGCGAACGCCGCCAGGCGTTGGCTGAAGGCTTCGTCCAAGCCGTGGACCAACTCGCCGAAACCCTCCTCGCCCGCCTCGCGGGGCAGCGCTTCGCCCAGCAGGGTCGGTGCTTCGAGCCCCTGGAGCTGGCCGCGCCAGAAGACCTCGTCCAAGGCCGGGTCGCGCCGTTGCAGCCAGGCCAGGTAATCGGCGTACTTGCCCGCACTCACCGGCGGTTGGCCGCCTGCATAGCGTTGCAACACCTCGCCCAGCAGCTGAGCGTTGCTCCAACCATCCATGAGGATGTGGTGGCTGGTGTAGATCAACTGGTAGCGCTCGCCGCCCAGGTGCACCAGCACCAGGCGCAGCAAGGGTGCGCGGTCCAGGGCGAAGGCGCGGGTGCGCTCCTGATCGGCAATACGCTGGATATCCGCGCCTTCACCCGGCAGCACCTGCAGTGGCAGTGCTACCTCGCGGGCGATCGACTGCACCGGCTGCGCCAGGGCCTCCCAGTGATACTGGCTGCGCAGCACGTCGTGGCGTGCGAGCACGGCCTGCCAGCTGGCGGCGAAGCGCGCCACGTCCAGGCCGTCGATGCACACCTGCAACTGGTTGATGTAGGCGCCGGTCTCGGGCGCGTAGAGGCTGTGGAACAGCATGCCCTGCTGCAAGGGCGAAAGCGGCAGCACATCCTCGACGTGAGCCCAGTCCAAGGCCAGGCCATCGAGTTGTGCCTGGTTCAGCCGCGCCAAAGGGAAGTCCGAAGGTGTCACGCCGAGGGTGCCGGGGGCCAGGCAATGGTCAAGCAACGCCTCGAGGGCCTGGCCCAAGCCCTCGGCCAGACGCTCGAGTGTGGATGTGTCGAAGCTTTCGCGGCAGTAGCGCCACTCCAGCACCAGCTGGCCCTGGTACACCTGCCCTTCCAGGCTCAAAGCGCTGGCCAACGGCGCCATAGGATCCTGGGCCTGGCCGCTGCCTTCGATGGCCGGGGCGAACAAGGCGTCGTCTCCGAATTGCTGGTCGAACTGGCCCAGGTAGTTGAACAGGATGCCCGCCTGCGCCTGGGCGGCCAGCTGTGCGCCGGCCTCGGCATCCAGGTAGCGCAGCACACCATAGCCGACGCCCTTGTCCGGCACCGCGCGCAACTGTTCCTTGACCGCCTTGATCGCCTCGCCCGGCGTCGGCGCAGCCTTCAGGCGCACGGGGAACAGGCTGGTGAACCAGCCCACGGTGCGGCTCAGATCGATGTCGTCGAACAGCGCCTCGCGACCGTGGCCTTCGAGCAGTACCAGGCAGTCCGCCTGAGCGCTCCAGTCAGCCACGGCCTGGGCCAGGGCGGTCAACAGCAGGTCGTTGACCTGGGTGCGGTAGGCCTGGCCTGCGCGCTGCAGCAATTGGCGGGTGCGTTCGGCGCTCAGGCGCCAGGTCAGCACGGCCGCGCTGGCGTTGACCCTGCGCCCATTCGGGTTGTCGTGCGGCAGTGGCGCGCTGGCGCGCTGCGCCAGCCAGAACGGCAATTGCTGACGAGCTCGTGGCAGGTAATCGCCCAAACGTGCAGCCCAGTGCTGGTAGCCGCTGGTCTTGACCGGCAAGGCCTGCTGACGGTAGGCCTGCTGCAGGTCCTCCAGCAGCACGCGCCAGGACACCCCGTCCACCACCAGGTGATGGGCGACTAGCAAGAGCCGCTGGCTGCCATCGGCCATCTGCACCAAGAGCGCACGCAGCAGTGGGCCGTCGGCGAGGTCCAGGCTGGCCTGGGCCTGGTCGCACAGGGCGCGCAAGGCCTGGGCCGACGCAGCCTGACGATGCCACAGCTGCACAGGCGCCGCCTCGGCGTGGGTTTGCTGCCAGCCGGTCAATGTGTGGCGATAGCGCAGGCGCAAGGCGTCGTGTTGCTGGACCAGGCGCTCCAGGGCCGCCTCCAGACGCTCGGGCTGCAGCGGCTCGCGAGGGGTCAGCAGCAGGCCTTGGTTCCAATGCTCGCGCGTCGGAATCGTCTGTTCGAAGAACCAATGCTGGATGGGCGTCAACGCCACCTCGCCCTGCAGCGGCCCTTGCTCGACCTGCACCAGCGGCGCCTGCTCCACGGCTTCGGCCAGCTCGCGCAGGGTCTGGTGCTTGAACACATCGGCGGGGCTCAGGCGCAGGCCGGCCTGGCGGGCGCGGCTGACCACCTGGATGGCGATGATCGAATCGCCGCCCAGGGCGAAGAAGTTATCGTCCAGCCCGACCGCCTCGACGCCCAGCAACGGCTGCCAGATCTGCGCCAAGGCGCGCTGGCGTTCGCTGTGCGGCGCCTCGTGCTGCTGGCGTACCGCTCCGGCGCGTGGCAGGGCCTTGCGGTCGAGCTTGCCGTTGGCAGTGACCGGCAGACGCTCCAGGAGCATGAAGCACTCCGGCACCATGAACACCGGCAGGCTCAGTTGTAGATGGGCTCGCAGCTGCGCCTGCAGCGCGCCGCTGTAGGCCACCGGCGCCGACGGCACCAGGTAGGCGACCAACAGCTTGTTGTCCTGGGCCAGCACCACCGCTTCCTTGACCGCCGGGTGAGCCATCAGGCCGGCCTCGATCTCGCCCAGTTCGATGCGCAGGCCACGGATCTTCACCTGATGATCCAGGCGCCCCAAGTAGTCGATCACGCCATCTTCGCGGTAACGCGCCAGATCGCCGGTGCGGTACAGGCGCTCACCGGAGCCGAATGGGTCGGCCATGAAGCGCTCGGCGGTCAGCGCCGGGCGGCGGTGGTAACCACGCGCAAGGCCCACGCCGCCCAGGTACAGCTCACCGGCGGCGCCAACCGGCACCGGGTTGAGTTCGGCATCGAGGATGTGGGTGCGCAGGTTGGCGATGGGCCGGCCGATCGGCACGCTGTGGCGGCCATCCTCGATGCAGGCCCAGTGGGTCACGTCGATGGCGGCTTCGGTCGGGCCGTAGAGGTTGTACAGGCCCGCCCCAGGCAAACGGGCGAACACCTGGGCCTGGGCTTCGGCCGGCAGGGCCTCGCCGCTGCAGACAATGCGTCGCAGGCTGGTGCAGGCCTGGACGCCCGGCTCATGGATGAAGGCCTGGAGCATCGAGGGCACGAAGTGCAAGGTGCTGATGCCCTGCTCGGTGATGATCTGGATCAGTTGTGCCGGGTCGCGATGGGCACCGGGCTGGGCCACCACCAGGCGCGCACCGACCATTAGCGGCCAGAAGAACTCCCACACCGACACATCGAAGCTGAACGGCGTTTTCTGCAACACGCTGTCGCACGCCTGCAGCCCATAGGCCTGCTGCATCCAGGCCAGGCGGTTGAACAACGCCTGATGGCTATTGCCAGCACCTTTGGGGCGGCCGGTGGAACCGGAGGTGTAGATCACATAGGCCAGGTTGTGGCCACTGACCTGGCAGGCGGGATCGCTGTGCGGATACCCGGCGCAGTCGGCGGCGGCACTGTCCAGGCACAAGATGCGTAGGTCGGCGTTCAGCGGCAGGCGTGTCCGCAGCGCGGTCTGGGTCAACAGCAGGTTCACACCGCTGTCTTCGAGCATGTAGGCCAGGCGTTCGGCGGGGTAGTCCGGGTCCAGCGGCACGTAGGCACCGCCGGCCTTGAGGATTGCCAGCAGGCCGACCACCATCTCCAGCGAACGCTCAAGGGCAATGCCCACCAGCACCTCAGGGCCGACGCCTGCCTCGATCAGGCGATGGGCCAGGCGGTTGGCTCGGGCGTTCAGTTCGGCATAGCTCAACTGCGTACTGCCGAACACCAAGGCCGGGGCATCCGGCGTGCGCAGGGCCTGCGCCTCGATCAGGCGCTGCACGCAGGGGCCGTTTTCGTAGTGCTCGGCGGTGGCGTTCCAGCCGCGTAGCAGACGCTCGCGTTCGGCATGCCCCAGCAGCGGCAGGTCGCCCAGGCGTGCATCCGGCGCCTGGACGATGCCCTGCAGCAGGTTCAGCCAGTGCTCGCGCAAGCGCTCGATGCTGGCCTGCTCGAACAGGTCGCAGGCGTAGGTCAAGGCTGCGTGCAGGGCGCCAGACTTTTCCAGCGTGTCCAGGGCCAGGTCGAACTGGGTGGTGCGCCCACCCAACTCAAGGCGCGAGGCCTTGAGCCCGTCGGCGATGTACAACTGCTCGAGGTCGGCGACCACGGGCTGGTGGTTGTAGAGCACCTGGAACAGCGGCGAATGGGCGGCATCGCGCGAAGGCTCAAGGGCATTGACCAGACGCTCGAACGGCAGCTCCTGGTGCGCCTGGGCACCCAACACTGCCGTACGGACTTCAGCCAGCAGCGCGTTGAACGGCTGATCCCCACGCGGCTGGGCGCGCAGCACCTGGGTGTTGACGAACAAGCCGATCAACCCTTCGGTCTCGGCCTTGCCGCGCCCAGCGACCGGCACGCCGACACGGATGTCCTGCTGGCCGGTGTAGCGGTGCAACAGGGCCTGGAACGAGGCCAGCAGCACCATGAACAAGGTCACGCCTTGCTGCTGGGCCAGTGTGCGCAGGCCCGTGGCCAACGCAGGGTCGATGGCGAACTCCAGGCGCACGCCGCGATAACTCGGTGCGGCTGGCCGGGGAAAATCGGTCGGCAATTCCAACACCGGCTGTTCATCGCCCAGCTGGGCCGTCCAATAGTCGAGCTGGCGCTGCAACTCGCCCGCCTCCAGCCAGCTTCGCTGCCACAGGGCGTAGTCGGCGTATTGGATCGGCAGCGGCGGCAACTGGGGTACCTGGCCCGCCACGCATTGGGCGTACAGGCGGCTGAATTCGTCGATCAGCACGTTCATCGACCAGCCATCGGCGACGATGTGGTGCAAGGTGAGCAACAGCACGTGCTCGTCCTCGGCCAGGCGTACCAGGCATACCCGTAGCAACGGCCCTTCCTGCAGGTCGAACGGCAGGCCCGCCTGCTGCTGGGCGATGTCTTGCAAGCGCTGCTCGCGCTCGGCGCAACCTGAAAGATCGTGGCGCTCCAGCGCCAGTGGCCCAGGCGCCTGCACGCGGGGATACCAGATGCCCTCCTCCAGGCGGAACAGCGTGCGCAGCGGCTCATGCCGCGCCACCAGCGCCTCGAAGGCCGCGCTCAGTGCGTCCAGGTCCAGCACGCCCTGTAGGCGCACCGCTCCGGGTAGGTTGTAGGCTGCGCCTTCTGGATCGAGCAACCACAACAGCCCCATGCGCTGCTGGGCGTAGGACGGCTGCGCGCAGGCGATGCCCTCGACCTGCGCAGGAATGGGCAACAGCGAGAACTCCACCCCTTCTCGCGCCAAGGCCTGAAGAAACAGGCGCCGCTTGTCCAACGGCAGGGCGATAAAGCGACGGGCAAGCTTCTCGGCGTCTTCAGGTTTCATGCTGGGCGTCTTCCTAAAAGTTCATTCGTAGTGCCGGGGCACTCGCATGCAGTTAGGAACGAAACTCAATTCGGCGGATTTAGGCTCGGCGCAACGCCGCGGCCCAGAGGCTTTGAAATATTTTTTTGCATTTTGCCCCGCAGGTTTTTGCCGCTCATTCGTCACATATAGAAACGAATACGATTCAGTCGCGAAAAGCCCGCCTGGGCCGTTGCGCGATGTCGTGGCTCATTTGCCCAACAAGACCGGTACTCATGTCGAAAAAGTCCCGCTCCAAAACCTGGTTCCTGGTGCACAGCTGGCTGGCGTTGCCCATCTGGTTCTTCGTGTTGATCGTCTGCGTGACCGGCACCCTGGCCGTGCTCAGCCAAGAAATCGTCTGGCTGGCCAACCCAGACGTGCGCGCCAGCAAGCCCCACGATGACGCCCAGCCGCTGAGCTACCAGCAGGTGCTCGACGCGATCCACCGCGCCGACCCGGCCATCGCGGTGAACTACATCAGCAAGCCGGGCGAGGCGCACTTCGCCCTCACCGCCAGCGTCACCTACCCCGACGGCACGTCACCGATCCTGTACGTGAACCCCTACACCGGAGCGATCCAGGGCAAGAGCCCGACCTTCGATTTCGAAGCCTTCACCCGCGCACTGCACGGCTGGTGGCTGGTGCCGTTCACCAACGGCTACAGCTGGGGCTGGTACCTGGTGTCCTTGCTGGGGCTGCCGCTGCTCGCCTCGCTGGTCACCGGGCTGGTGGTGTACAAGCGCTTCTGGAAAGGCTTTTTCAAGCTGCCGCGCCTGGGCCACGGTTCGCGGATCTTCTGGGGCGATCTGCACCGCCTGAGCGGGGTCTGGTCGATCTGGTTCATCGCCACCATCTCCATCACCGGCACCTGGTTTCTGATCCAGGCCACGCTGGCCGATAACCACGTGACGATTTCCAGCGAGCCGATCGTGCCGGCCATCGCCCGCGAAGACGTGCCGCGCACCGCCGACGGCCAGGCGCCCACGCCGATCAGCCTGGACGAGGCCGAGCGCGCCGCCACCGAGCGCTTCCCAGGCTTCGAGGTGACCTTCATCACCCTGCCGGGCAATGCCTACAGCCATTACTACATGGGCGGGCGCGGCTGGTATCCGCTGATGTTCGAAACAGTCAACGTCAACCCCTACAACAGCAAGGTCGAGGCTTCGTTCATGGTTTCGGATCGCTCGACCCTGGAGTTCGTCACCGAGTCCATGCGCCCGCTTCACACCGGTGATTTCGGCGGTATCTGGGTCAAGCTGATCTGGGCCTTCTTTGGCCTGATGCTGACCTTGATGGTGCTCAGCGGCCTGTTGATCTGGACCAAGCGCACCGCCCAGGCCACCGCCGCTGCGCTCAAGCGCCAGCCCCGGGCACGCGCGGCGACCGCGTCGGAGGCCAGCCTATGAGCAAGCACACCCCACCCCAGTCGCCAGTCAAACGTTTCTGGCTGAAGTGGCGATTTCACCTGAACATCCTGCTGGTGCTGATTCCCCTCGGGCTGATGCCCAAGTACTTGCATGAAGCCTCGATGGACCGTGGCGAAATCGGCCTGGGCGAACGTGAATTGGGCGAACTGAATGCCGGCCCGTGGAGCGTGCGCCTGGCCGAGCGCTTCGACGAGGCGCCGCGCTCCGACGGCCCGGCGGGCTACTTCAAGCACTTCAAGATCGCCCTGTGCGAGCAGTGCAGCGACATCAAGGCGGTGTACCTGCGCGTGGGCAAACCGCGCAGCCTGCGGGCAGCCGGCGCGCTGTTCGTCGGCACGCCTTATCGCATGACCGGCGAGGTCAACATTCCGCAAAAGACCCGGCCCGACGCCGAGCTGTGGCTCACTTTCGAAGGCTGGGACGGGCAGATGCACCAGGCCTCGATTCCCCTGGCCAAGGCATCGCCGGCCACCGTGGCGTGGCTTCAGAAACAAGGAGGCAAGCAATGAAACACTGGATGGGCGCCCTCGCCCTGCCCCTGCTGCTGGGCGTCGCGCTGCCTGCGCAGGCCCATAACCCCATGTGCGAATGCACCGAATCGGCCGACCAGGTCACCTGCAAAGGCGGGTTCTCCGACGGCAGCGGCGCACCGGGAGTGACCCTGGACGTGATCGGCTATGACGAACAGGTGCTGCTGGCCAGCAAGCTCGGCGAAGACTCCACCCTGACCTTCAAGCGCCCCGAGGGTGAGTTCTATGTGCTGTTCGACGCAGGCCCCGGCCATGTGGTGGAAGTCGACCATGCCGACATAGGCGCGCCATGAGCCGGGCCCAGGTGGTACGCCCGGCCGGTGCCGGGCACGAGACCTTGTACGTGCTGCTCGCCGCCCTGCTGATCATCACCCTCGCCACCACGGTGGTGGTGCTGCGCGGTGAGCGCGAAGACGAAGTGGCCATCGCGGCCCACCAGATCGATGCCCGCCGCGACCTCACCGCCGCCGAGCAAGGCCTGTACACCGACCTGTGGGTAGCGGTCGAGGAGATCGCGCTGCTGCGCGAGGAAAGCGGCCAGGTCCCGGACGTGGAGGCCTTGGCCGAGGAAGGCCTGCCGCCCTTCGTGCCCGACGCCAGCAGCCAGCGCCGCGGAGGTCACCACTGGCAGCGACTGCCCAGCGGCGCCTACCTGGGCCGCAGCCAGGACGCCCAGGTGGCGGGCAGCCTGCTGCTGATCCTGCCTTCTGGCGACGGCGAACAGCCGGATGTCTGGCTGCGCCGTGACCGCAGCGCCCTGGCCCCGGACGACCTGGGCCAGACCGCGCTGATCGCCGCCGGCTGGCAGCAGGTGGTCAGCCACTACGACGCCGGGGTCACCCGCCAACACCGCCACTGAACCGAAGGATACCCCCATGCTCCGCTTCGTCCTCACCCTGCTGTTGGCCTGCGCCTTGCCGGCCCTGGCCCAGGCCGACAACGGCAAGCCCCTGCGCATCGGCATCACCCTGCACCCCTACTACAGCTATGTGTCCAATATCGTTGGCGACAAGGCCGAGGTGGTACCGCTGATTCCGGCAGGCTTCAATCCCCATGCCTACGAGCCGCGGGCCGAAGACATCAAGCGCATCGGCACCCTGGATGTGATCGTGCTCAACGGTGTGGGCCACGATGACTTTGCCGACCGCATGATCGCCGCCAGCGAAAAACCCGACATCAAGACCATCGAGTCCAACGCCAACGTGCCGCTGCTGGCCGCCACCGGGATCGCCGCCCGGGGCGCGGGCAAGGTGGTCAACCCGCACACTTTCCTGTCGATCAGCGCGACCATCGCCCAGGTCAACAACATCGCCCGCGAGCTGGGCAAGCTCGACCCGGACAACGCCAAGGCCTACACCCAGAACGCCCACGCCTACGCCAAGCGCCTGCGCACGCTGCGCGCCGAGGCCCTGGCCCAGGTCACCCAGGCACCGGACGCCACCTTGCGCGTAGCCACCATCCACGCCGCCTACGACTACCTGGTGCGCGACTTCGGTCTGGAAGTCACCGCCGTGGTCGAGCCGGCCCATGGCATCGAGCCGAGCCCGGCGCAGCTCAAGAAGACCATCGACCAGCTCAAGGCCTTGGATGTGCAGGTGATCTTCTCGGAGATGGACTTCCCGTCAGCCTATGTCGACACCATCCAGCGCGAAGCGGGCGTGCGCATTTACCCGCTGACCCACATCTCCTACGGCGAGTACACCCAGGACAAGTACGAGGTGGAGATGAAGCGCAACCTGGACACCGTGGTACGCGCCATCCAGGAGACCCGCACATGACCGCAGCCGCCCACCTCGGCGCCGCCTGCGGGCCGCGCATCGAGTTCGCCGGCATCGACCTGACCCTGGGGCGTACGCGCATTCTCGAAAACGTGGCCTTCAGCGTCGCCGCCGGCAGCGTGCATGCCATCGTCGGCCCCAATGGCGGCGGCAAGAGTTCGTTGATCAAGACCTTGCTTGGGCAGATGCCGCACCAGGGCCAGTTGACCCTGCACTGGCCGACCGAGCGCGAAGTGATCGGCTACGTGCCCCAGGCTCTGGAGTTCGACCGGGGCCTGCCGATGACCGTGGACGATTTCATGGCCGCCCTGTGCCAGCGTCGCCCGGCCTTCCTGGGCCTGGCCGGTCGCGTGCGGCCAGCCATCGACGCGGCCCTGGCGCGGGTCGGCATGCTCGAGAAACGCAAACGGCGCATGGGCGCCCTCTCCGGGGGCGAACGCCAGCGCGTGCTGCTGGCCCAAGGGCTGATTCCCGAACCTCAGCTGCTGGTACTCGACGAACCCATGTCGGCCCTGGACGAAGCCGGTATCCAGGTGTTCGAGCAACTGCTCACGGCCTGGCGCCAGGCGGGTACCACGGTGCTGTGGATCGAGCACGACCTTGAAGCCGTGTT
This sequence comes from Pseudomonas guariconensis, assembly GCF_040822035.1. NCBI lineage: Bacteria > Pseudomonadati > Pseudomonadota > Gammaproteobacteria > Pseudomonadales > Pseudomonadaceae > Pseudomonas > Pseudomonas guariconensis. The sequence goes on from NZ_CP162012.1 coordinate 2,934,357, forward strand.
GCGCCTGGCCGACCGGGTCACCGGTCTGAACCGCCAGGTGCTGTTCGACGCCCCACCCGCCCAGGCCCTCACACCGCAGCGCCTGCTTGGCCTGTTCAGCGTTCACCCTCGCAGCGGGAGCCTTGCCTGATGAGCTATGACGCCTTCCGCCAGTTGGTCCAGGCCTGGGCCACCGCTGGCTACCTGCCCGAGGCCCTGGCCTACGGGTTCGTGATCAACGCCCTGCTCGCAGGCCTGATGATCGGCCCGGTGCTGGGCGGGCTGGGCACCCTGGTGGTGGTCAAGCGCTTTGCCTTCTTTTCCGAGGCGGTCGGCCATGCGGCGCTCACCGGCGTGGCCATCGGCATCCTGCTGGGCGAGCCCTACACCGGGCCCTATGGCAGCCTGTTCGGCTACTGCCTGCTGTTTGGCCTGCTGCTCAATTTCTTGCGCAACCGCACCGGGCTCTCGCCGGACACGTTGATCGGCGTGTTCCTCTCGGTGTCCCTGGCGCTGGGCGCGAGCTTGCTGCTGATGCTGGCCGGCAAGATCAACGTACACATTCTGGAGAACGTGTTGTTCGGCTCGGTGCTCACCGTCAGCGCCCAGGACCTGGTGGTGCTGGGCATCGTCGCGCTCCTGGTCCTGGCCCTGGCCCTGCCGCTCTACAACCGCATCATGCTGGCCAGCTTCAACCCGCAACTGGCGGCGGTACGCGGGGTGGCGGTCAAGACCCTGGACTACCTGTTCGTGGTGCTGGTGACGCTGGTCACCGTGGCCTCGGTGAAGGTGATCGGGGCGATCCTGGTGGGCGCCCTGCTGGTGATTCCAGCGGCGGCGGCCCGGCTGGTCAGCCAGTCGCTCAAGGGGTTTTTCTTCCTGTCGGTGATCATCGCCACCCTGAGCACCCTGCTCGGCATCTTGCTGCCGATCGTCTTCGACCTGCCTGTGCCCTCGGGCGCGGCGATCATCCTGGTGGCCGGCGCGTGCTTCGCCCTCGCTGCCCTGGCCCGCGCCCTCGTCCCCCGCCTGCAAGGAAACCCGGCATGACCCTCTCCCTCAAGCACCTGACGCTGGCCCTCGCCCTGGCCGGCGTGCCCACGCTCTCCTACAGCACCGAAGTACTCACCACGTTACCGGTCACCCACAGCCTGGCGCAGGCTCTGCTCGACGGCACCTCGGTGCAGCTCAAGCGCGCAGCACCGGCCAACTTGCCAGCCACGCGCCAGCCGTCGTACTTCAGCGGCCGGGGCGGCGCCAGCCTGCACAAGGCGGCGCAACAGGCGGACGCAGTGATCGGCGTGCGCTCGATCTGGCGCGACGACCCGCTCTACCCCATGGCCCGGCGCAGCAACATCCGTATCGTCGAGATCGATGCGGCGCGGCCGGTCGATGGTGCGCTGCCGGGCATCGCGGTCACAGGTGAAGACGCCTTCACCGCCTACCCTTGGCTCAACCCGACCAACCTCGGGCGCATGGCCGACGTGGTGGCCAATGACCTGGAGCGCCTGTCGCCGGCGGACAAAGCAAAGATCCAGGCCAACCTCGCCAGCCTCAAGCGTCAGTTGCTGAGCCTGGCCGCCGAGGCCCAGACACAGTTGGCCGAGGTCGATAACCTGAGCGTGGTGAGTTTGTCCGACCGCCTGGGTTACCTGGCCAGCGGTCTGAACCTGGATGTAGTGGAGCAACCGGTGCCCGTCCAGGACACCTGGCACGAGGCCGACCTCAAGGCCTTGGGCGACACCCTCAAGGCCCAGGACGTGGCCCTGGTGCTGCACCACCGCCAGCCCGCCCCTCCGGTGGCCGAGGCGATCAAGGCCGCGGGCGCCCGGTTGCTGGTGCTCGACAGCGACCCGGACGACACCGTCGGTGGCCTCAAGGCCAGCGTCGAGCAGGTGGTGGCCGCGTTGCGCCAAGGCTGAGCCGGCCCTTGCCGTGCGCGGCTGCGAACTTGTAACGTGCGCTCATTCCAGCCCGGAGCCGCCTGCGTGTCCCTCAAAGCCCTGCGCACCCTGGTGACCATCGCCCGCCACGGTACCTTCGCCCGCGCCGCCGATCTGCTCAGCCTGACGCCCTCGGCGGTGAGCCTGCACATCAAGACCCTCGAGGACGAACTGCAGGTCCCGCTGTTCGACCGCAGCCGGCGTCAGGTGGTACTGACCGAGGCCGGGCAACTGGCAGTGGCCCGCGCCGAAAGCATCCTGGCCGCCTATGACGAGCTGGCCGATGCCCTGGCCAATGGCCCGAGCCTGCGGGGGCGCCTGCGCCTCGGGGCGATCCACACAGTGCTGGCCCGGCGCTTGCCCAAGGCCCTGGTGTGGATCAAGGCCCATCATCCGCAGCTGCACATCAGTGTGTTCTCCGGTATGTCGGCGGAGCTGGCCCGGCGCGTGGAGGACGGCGAGCTGGATGCGGCGATCACCACCGAGCCAGTGCCACCCTACCCTCAGAGCCTGAACCACACCCCGCTGTTCGAAGACCGCTTCTGGGCCATCGCCAGCCCCGAGCTTGCTGGCCAAAGCCTGCCCGAGCTGCTCGCCAGCCAGCCGTTCCTGCGTTTTGACAAGCGCGCCTGGGCCGGGCGGCAGATCGAACAGGAGCTGCGCCGCCAGCACTTGCAAGTGCACGAACAGATGGAGCTGGACAGCCAGGAGGCGCTCGCGCGCATGGCGGCCATGGGGCTTGGGGTCGCGATCATCCCCATGGCCGACGACGACCTCGAACGCCTGCCCCCGGCCATCCGCCTGCCGTTCGGCGAGCCGCAGCTAGTCCGCCGGGTGGTGTTGCTCGAGCATGAGAAGAGCCAGCGGCGGCACCTGAGCGCCGTGCTCAAGACCGCGTTGGAGGCCTGCGATGGGCCGCGCAGCGGCCCCCTGCCGGAATCGCGCCTTGAATCGCCTGCCCTGGGCCGGTAACCTGTGCGCGCTGCTGTCAATCCAGCAGCCGGGTTTGGTAGCCCGCGATCAATCAAGGCGCACAAGCGCCCGCTCTGCGTTTCAGCTGGCGCTTTTTTAGTGCCTGGCTGTTTCGTGTCATGGCGGCTGTGCGTAGGGCGCACTCGTGCGCGCCGGTTTCCTTGATTCCCGGTCTACCAACCTGCGTACAGCCGTCACCATTCGTTTGGTAGCGAATTGTGGCGGCTCCATTGAATCAAGGAGCGACACAATGACGAAAGCCATCCCGGACCCACCCCACCGCAGCACCACGGCTCCCGCCGCATTCGGCAGCTGCGAACACAGCCACCCTCCCCTGTTCAGCGTCTGCGCTGGCGTCGAACTCGAAGACGCCCTGGTCCATCTCAGTTCCCTGCTCAAAGGCGCCTGCGCCAGCAACCTCAAAGCCTTGCAAATAACCGACGGCACCTGCCATGACCTGCTGCTGGGCAATGACCATGCACTGGAGGCCGGCAAGGCATTGGTGGAGGCGCTGCTGGATGGGCTGGAGAGACAGCAGGTGACAAAGACCATCGACTAGCCATGGCTGTGACTGCGCGAGACGTGACCGTCTGACCGTGCAGTTTTCCTCAAGGGTCACTGCAGAAAACAACGTTTTTTTATGCTGACTGGCGCGGCTAGTCTGTGCCGGAACCCGACACGGACTGCCGCCATGCTCCCTCTGCTCCTGACTACCCTGCTCCCCATCATCCTGCTGATCGCCTTGGGCACCGTGCTGCGGGTGCGGGGGGTTCTGGGCGAGACGTTCTGGCCCGGTGCCGAGCGTCTGAGCTACTACGTGCTGCTGCCCGCTTTGTTTCTGCATGGCCTGGCCACGGCCAACCTGGACGGCGTGCCAGTGTTGGGCATGGTCGGCGTGCTGATGCTTTCGACCGTGCTCGGCGCGCTGCTGCTGGTGCTCTACCAGGGCGCGGTCAACCACGACGGCGCTGACTTCACCTCGGTGTTCCAGGGAGGCGTGCGCTTCAACAACTACATCGGTGCCACCCTCGCCGCAGGTCTTTACGGCAGTGCCGGCATCGCCCTGGCGGCGGTGGCCAACGCTGCCATCGTGCCGTTGGTGAACCTGCTGTGTGTGCTGGTGTTCGCCCGTTTCAGCGCCCGGCACAGCTCGCCAATCACGGTGCTGCGGGCGATCTTCGCCAACCCGTTGATCGTCGGCTGCGCCGGCGGCCTGCTGTTGCGGGTGACCGGGCTGGGCCTGCCGCCTGGGCTCGAGCCCACGGTCAAGGCCCTGGGCCAGGCCGCCCTGCCCCTGGGGTTATTGTGCGTGGGCGCAGCGCTGGGCGGCGCTCGCCTGGGCCGGCAGGTGCGGCCCTTGGTGGCGGCCTCGGCGTTCAAGTTCCTGGTGATGCCACTGACCACCTGGGGCCTGTGCCGACTGTTGGGCCTGGGCGGTCAGGCGGCGGTGGTGGCCGTGCTGTTCCAGGCCCTGCCGACCGCGTCGTCGTCCTATGTGATGGCCAGACAGATGGGCGGCAACGCACCGCTGATGGCCACGATCATCGCCCTGCAGACCGTCGCTGCCGCCGTCACCCTGCCACTGGTGCTGAGCCTGGCGCTGAGTTGAATCCGCTTGGCTAGACTGTGATTCACCTCACCTCGCGGAAAACTCGACCATGCGCACCTCGTCGCTGGTGTTCGGCCTGACCCTGGCCCTGCTCGCAGGCCCGCTGCACGCAGCCGACAGCCCCAAGGCCGCCGTGGCCGAGGACAAGGCGCAAGTGCTGGAAGAGAAAGTGGTCGATGACGCGCCACCGCCCAAGAAGAAAGAAACCCTCACGCCCGGCGAAGTGAAAGCGGTCGACCCCGCCGGCCAGGCGCCGTTGGATGACAGCATCACCTGCCTTGCGCGCACCATCTATTGGGAATCGAAAGGCGCCAACGCCCAGGACATGAGCGCCGTGGCCAGTGTGGTGCTCAACCGTCTGGGCCACGAAGGCTTCCCCGATACGATTTGCGGGGTGGTCAAGCAAGGGGTGGAAACCAAGGCCTGCCAGTTTTCCTGGTGGTGCGATGGGCGACCTGATCAGGTCGAGGAGGAGCAGCGCTATGCCGTGGCCAAAGAAATCGCCCGCAAGGCCCTCAACCAGCAGTTGAAGGACCCCACGGGCGGCGCGCTGTATTTCCATGACCGCACGGTGCGGCCGCAGTGGGCCAAGGCCTATCGCAAGACGGCCGAGACCACGCATTTCTTGTTTTACAGGCCTAATCAGGCGTTGGCGCGATAAAGGCGACGGGCACGTTACATGCAACGCCAGGGCTCTTCTCGTACTTTCCCTGAAACCCCATTGCATGTACCAGTTACCACATTCTCTTGAATATAAAACAATAGCCGCACCAACCTCACTATCTGGCGAGATTGGCTCCCCATAAATCATTCTGGAAACCGAAGATGACCAACACCCCGCCTAAAGTTGACAGCAACGACGTTAGTAAAATTGATTATACATTTACACCCACCGAACTATCCATATCCTACACACCTAATAGCGACAGCACTTATCTACGACTGAACACCAACGAAGGACAACTCCTAGAAATCAAGGTACCCGAAGCTCTCGCGCCGGCAGCATTCAGTGCTGCCCAAATAGCGAATGGCGGCCCGATCGCGCCTAGCGATAAAGTTACCATAATCACCCAATTTGACTCCAACGCCAATACTTATACCAGCAAGCGCATTTACATAGGCCCTATTTAACCGCAATAGCGCCTGAATGATGATCATCTACGCCCCCTAAACTCAAGCCTATTACCACATAAATAAGTCAGCGCCCACGGATTCGAAGGTCATCACGGCATATCGGACTTGTGGGCGCTGTGCTTTGCTTAATACCAGGATGGCGCGAACCTTACACCGCTGCACCGGCAGCCCTTGAATTGAAGGCTATGCCCCCTCCGCTTCAGCGTTGACTCCAGCCACACATCTTTATCACATAGCTTTTTCAGTTATCGGGCGCACGACACCTGCCCATATTGCTAGTTACCCAAATTATCGATAGTTAGAATAATGACAACTCCGGATTGCTTACACAGCAGACTGGACCTATCACTATTTGGAAACCTATCGTGAACAACTCTACACTGAACGCCAGCAACATAAAGAAAGAAGAAGTCATCCCCTATCACCCACTCATGGACTTTGGAGATATTTTCGTCAAGGAAATTTCAATCTCATACGCACCCAACAGCGATGAAACCCACATAGCAGTCACTGGGAAAATTATTACCGACTTAGGTTACGGAGATGGTGAGTACGTAGGTGCGGTCATAGATGACTGCAGCCTACTTCTCAAAATACCCGAAGCACTAGTTCCTGCTGCATTCACCGCCGCACAGATATACAACGGCAACGGCCCAGTTGCACCTGATGAAACGGTGTATCTCAAGACCATGGAAGGCTCGCCCAACCGAATCGCCAAGCATGTTCTCATCGGCCCTCTGCCCTTCCCAGTTCCAGAAATGCCTTGACCCGCATGAAATAAACATGGCATGACACTTGAAACGCAATTGGCCTTCAAACCGATTGCCACATAAATAAATCAGCACCCACCGCCTCAGCTGCCTCCCGGCACGCCGAGACGGTGGGTGCTGTGCTTTGCCTTCCTGAGGTCCATGAATGGCCCTGGATTGTTTGCATAGCCTATGGCAACTAACCCCACCCCGACACATAACCCAGTCGTGCGTAGTCACCTGCATCCTGCACGACCAAGTGGTGGATTCTCTTTCATGTGAACTGGCACGTTCAGCGGTGCCCTTGAGAGCAACACGCCCCAGCACTGCGGAAGATCAGCGATACCTTGCGATTCGACACGGGCGTTGTAGGAACGGCGGTTCGACGCCTCGACAAACCGGCTCCAGGTTCTGTGTGGCTTTCGAACCTACCGGCGTGCCTGTGGCTTGAAGCACACCGCGCGGTTTCCGAAGACGAAAAAAACCGCCGCGCAGTTCGACCTGCACGGCGGTTTCAGAGGCTGAATGTGATTACTTCTGCAACCGCACGCTTACAGCGGACACGTCGTTGACGCCCTGCTGCACCAGCGCCTTGTCCTCCGGAGGAGGCCCAGCCTCTGCAGGATTCCAACCCACGTAGAAAGGTGGCAACTTCCACACATCCCCCGGGAACATCGTGCTCGTGATCCGGCCCTGGACCCAGCCCGTTTCCATGACCGAGCCGGTCAGCAGCCACTTCACTCGCCCAGCATCCGTCACCTTCACCCATTGGCCCCTTGCCGGCCTTTCCTTCAGGATGCAGCTCGCGCCGTCAGGTAAAAAGTCCAACTGCAGTTGTGCCCCAAGCTTCACCAACGGACTGCTCGGCGCATAGACAACCGTCGTATGCTCAGGCGACATCAGCCCTGGGGGCAGATCGTTGCGCCAACTGGCACGAAGGCCCATTTCGTCCGCCATCGAGGACGACAACAACCCGCAGTTGCCAAGCGTGATTGGGTCGAAGCCTGTCACATGCAGGCCGACCCCAAACAGTCCGCTGACGTTCGCCCCCGTCAGTTGCCACTCCAGGCCAGCCACCACCATCGCTCGCTGCTCGGTGTATTTCGGCGCAGCAGGCACCTGCGCGGCGGTCAGAGTGGCGCCAGTCGTGATGAAGGCCATCCAGGCTTTAGGGGTCACCGTCGTGCCCAGTGGACTGCCCGACCTTGGCTTGAGCAAAACTTTGCCAGCGGTGTTTCGACGGAAGATCGCCGGCGAGATCTTGTCGCTGCCATCGAGCGTCACTTGCGCTTCGTCCGCCAGCTTCGTGGACATCAGCACATTGGTAGCCAGCTGCGCAGGGTGCTTGAACCCTTCGACACTCACCTGCAGGTCAAAGGTGCCGCTGACATCCTTGCCGGTAAGCGTCCAGGTATGGCCGGCCAAGGGGATCTCCACGAGTTGGCCATAGCCCGGTTGAGCCTGCATCTTATCTTCAGGGACGCCTTTGCCCACTACGAACTTGAGTTGGCCTTTGAACGTCGGCCCTTTGCTCAAGGGGCTGGCGTCTTTCGGTTTGAGCAAGACCGCCTGGGCCTTGCCACGCCAGAAATGCGCCACCCCGTCCGCAACTGCATCTTTGGCCGTCAGGTCATATTCATCTTCCACCTTGTCCGACAGCAGCAACCCCTGGCCTGTCTTGTAAGGCGTTGTGAATCCTTCCATCTGTAGTTGCAGGCCGAAGGTGCCGCTGACGTCTTGCCCGGTGACCGTCCACAGCGGACCGGTGTAACCATTGTATTCCTTGCCATACGCGGGGTTGGCGACCACCTGCTGGGCAGTCAACGAGCCAGAGTCGTCAAACACGAGCTTGTACTTGAGTTTCGATTGACCCAACGGGCTGCTTTTCTTGAGCTGGAAACTGATCTTGCGCTCAACCTTGCGGCGGAAAAGCATCGACCCCGTCGGTACAACGCCGTCCACGGTCAGGTCGAGCTCATCGTGCAGGTTCAGCGACAGCAGCAAGGCATTGCTCAGTTTCAGCGGCGTTGTGAAACCAGCCATATGAACCTGAACACCGAAGGTACCGCTGGCCTCCTGGCCAGTGAGCTTCCAGGCAGGGCTGCTCATGTTGGTGAAGCCCTCTTTGTAGCCAGGTACGGCCGTCACATCCGTTTCGGCCAAAGTACCGCTGGTATCGAACGCCAGCCAGTACTCGAGCCCTGCCTCCTTCAGCGGGCTGCCTGAGCGGGCCACGAAACTGAGGGTTTGGGCTGTTGCCCGTCGGAAAATCGTTGGACTGGGTACTTGCGCACCGCCTATTTTCAGCTCGGCCTCATCGTTCAGATCCAGCGACAACAGCATGGCGTTGTCCAGCGCCAGCGGTTTGAAGCCCTCCACATGGACCTGCACCCCGAATAGGCCACTGACCGCCGCGCCCTTGAGGGTCCAGGTGGTGTTGGCGCCGATATCGACCTTGGCGTCGTAGGCTGGACTGGCCGCGACCTTGTCTTGAGTGAGCCCGCGTTCGACGAATGTCATCCAACCCTGCAGCTTGGCATCGGCCAATGGGCTGCCAGCACGAGGCACCAGGCTGAGGGTACGGGCGGTACCACGTCGGAAGATGTGCGGACCATCAGTTCCCGCCATCGCGACCTCAAGCCGGGCCTCGTCGGTAAGGTTCGCCGACAGCTGGACACCCGGTAGCGAGAGCGGCACTTTCAAGCCGGCATCGGCGGTTTCTTCAGCGTGCAACGTGAACGTGCCGCTGGTATCAGCCCCACCTGTGACCGTCCAACTGATCCCGACCGTGTCCATCGTCTGCGGAACGCCGACGTTCGGCTCGACGGTAATGCCCAGCAAAGGATTGCCCTCCGGCCAGCTCAGGGCAATGTCCTTGCCGACGAAGTAACTGTCGGCAGTTTTGGGCTTGAGCACCAGTGTGTGGCTGACGCCTCGGGTCAGGCGCAGCGCCATCTTCAGATCAACGATCGGCTTGCCGTCCAGGGTCGCTTCGATCTGCTCAAGCCAGGGAGACTCATCGAAAACCGGGCAGGTGTATGCAACGCTGCTGGCATGCTGCAACGCGTCCTGGCAGGACGCGGTGAAAACCACCTGATTCGCCTCCCCTGCATCACCCCGCTCAGGGGTATATGTCAGCTTGGCGCGGCCTTTTTCATCCGTCTTGCTTGGGTAATCGTTCCCGTTGTAGGACCAGATGACCTCTTTGTCCACCATAGGTCGATCCGGAGCGAAGGGGTTCTTTACCGTGGCGGTCAGAACGGTGGGGTTCTTTTCAGACGCCACGGGCACCACGCCGTCCCACTCGACGTTCTCGATGATGTGATGGAAATCCCCTATCTGGGCCGCGATGGGGTGTTTATCCGCCTGCCAGTAGCTGCCCAGCCCCAAAGGGATGTCAGGGGGCAGATCCCCTTCGGCCAACGTGGCATCGGCGGTCAGCCTCCAGCAGGCACCGTCTGTGCTGGACAGCGGCTGGTAGCGGTCCTCCTCGTCGCCACCACGGTTGAACCCAGGCTCAGCTTCCAGGCCGTACTCGATCGGCAGTTGATCGGTGCCCATCCATAGCAGGCTGGTTTTTTGTGCTTCCCAGGCGTCGCCAGCCGGCACCTTCACCTGCAGGCGGTGAGTGGCGCCGTGACACAGCAGAAACGGTCTTTCAGCCTGGACGATCGGGTCATCGCCAGGACGCTCAACCAAGAGCTGAAGCTCACTCGCGTCGTTGAACATCGGCAGGCGCAAGTGAGAGGTCACTTTTCTGAGATAGAGATAGGGACCCTTATTTTCCGGCGTTTCGAACTGCACGCGCAGCCGGCGAACGCCTTCCGGTATCGCGATGCGGCGCTCGGACAAAACATGCCAGGTGGCATCCGGTTTGGCCGGAATGACCGAAGGCGCTTCATCGATCGGCTGAATCAGCTCCAACGGTTTGCCTTGCATGACGCCTTCATAGAAGTGCCCCTTCCCATCCTCGTCGGCATCGTAGACCCGAAGCCAGCACTCTTCGAATGCAGTGGCATCGTACTCGCAGCCCAGCCAGTACTCAGGGCGTCCCTCGACGGCGGCTTGGACAGGAAGCTCGATGATTTGCCAAAGCTGCTGGTCATAGGTAAGCCCCACGTAAGGCATGCCACTGGAATCTTCATAGTGGGAATATCGGCTGTTGTGGGCTTTCCAGACAGTCGCTTCCGACTCAGCGAACTCGCTGATCGAGCCCAGGGGAAACGAATCGGCCTGGACCAAGTTGTGGCCGCGTGTCGATGAATCAATATTGCCGTTCATTGCAAAGGACATGGTTGCTCCAAGGTGTTGTAGATCTGCCGAATGCCCGGGCAAGGCCCTTCCTTGCCTGGGCGCGGCGGATGAAAATGTCAAAAGTTGCGTAGATGCCTTCGTTTCAGGCCGGCAGTGAGCGCGTGCGTTTCGGGTCCGTTGCCAGCAATTGCTCGACCGCCTCTTCAAACAGCGGCCCGCCATGCAGGGCGTGGTAGCGAACCTCGAGGATGACGTCGCTCAGGCTCGCCAGGGTGTCGGCCTGCTGGGTATGCCGTGGGAACCGCAGGAGCCAGTCCGATACTGCTCCGGTACCCTCGAAGGGCCGGTAGCGGTCGTCAGCCTCTGGATTGCCGACCATCCCGATATCCTGGTTGGCGGACGACAGGCACACCTGTTGCCGCGCGCGCAGGCTCATCATCACGTTGCTGCCGTCGCCCTGGTCATCGGCCCGGGTCGCCTTGGGCGTCAGGAACTTCACGCCCTCGATGTCGGGCTTGACCAGCAAGCGGCTCTGCGTCTGGGTCAGCGTCGCGCGGATGTTCTGATACGGCCCAAGCAGGGCAGGCATCGACAGCGCCACGCTGTGCAGGCGGCGCAGGTAATGGCCGGGGTAGTCCTCGTTGAACAGCGTCTCGGACAGCGAGAACGCCACTTCGCCATGCTCACTGAGCAGCTCGCCAAGCCGGGCTCCCTCCTCGACGGGGGTACCGTCCTTGGTGGATACCAGGCCTTTGTCGAGCAGCGCCTGCAAGGAAACCGTCTTGTGCACCTCCAGGTGCCGCTCGTTGCGCAGCAGCGCTTCGGATTCCAGGCGGTGCAGGTCCAATCGCAGTTCGTTGCCGGCATTGAGGCCATAGCGGTCCGCCTGCCAGATCGGCGCCCGGACGATGCGCTTGTCGAACTGGCCGGTCTCGAACTGCCAGCATGCCTCGGCGCTGTTGCACAGGCTGACCGCCACGTCGAACAGGGTTGCCTGCAGGGTCGCGGTCTGCGAGCGCAACCAGCGGTACAGCGACACACTGGTGGACTTGTTCTGGTAGTAGGCATACAGCTGCTGGGTATGGGCCAGCGCCTTGCGGCTATGTGCCAGCGCCTGCTCGGCGGCCAACGTGGCATGCTGTTGAGCGTCCAGCTGCTTGTCTAGGACATGGAGCTCTTTGCCCGCCAGTTTGGCTTGCAGCTGCCATTCTTGGCGGCGGCGGCGGTAGCCTTCGGTTTCACGCAGTAGTTCAGCCGCCGTGACCATCTGCCCGCCCGCTGCCTGCATCCCATGCCCTATCGCCGTCATCGGGGCCTTGTAGCGCATACCACCGTTTGCCAACCCGAACGTGTTGGGCGCCAGTTCCGCCAAGTGGGCTAGCCCGACCACGCCGGTGCCTACGTGCGTCAGGCTGCGACCGATGCCATGCAAGCTCATTGCCGCGTATTCCCCGTCGGAGATGTGATCCTCGTAGAGCTTGGTGTAGTGCGCCTGACGCAGCTCGGTGGCGACCCGTTGCGCCTGCAATACGTCCTGGCTCTTTTGCTGCTGGTGATAGAGCTGCTCCTGGATGCCAATGGTGTAGCTGGCGATCTCCGCCGCCTGCTGGAACTGCAAGGCTTCCAGTTCGGTACGCTCTTCCTGCTCCATCAAGCCACGCAGTTGCTCGCCGAACTGGATCAGCGCCGTGACCACTTCATGGGCCTTTGCGGCGATGGTACGGAAGCGATACGGCGGCACCACGGTGCGATACCCCAGCAGGTGCGACAGGCTGGCATTGCCACCCATCCTTGCCATGAGCAAGTCGAACGGATTGGCCGCAGGCGCATACAGTGGCAGCAGCAGCGGTTGACCATCGATCGTCAGGTAGTGGCGCAAGTTGTAGAAGCGCTGCTCCAGCAGTTGCCAGGTATCGATCAGGTGCTGATTGACGGGCAGGCGGAAAGCTTCGTGCGCCGCCACGCCGGTCCACACGAGCGTAGCCAGGCGCTTGGGCAGGTCCGCCGGGGCACGCACCTGTGCCTGACAGGCCAGCAATTGTCCCCCACGCGATGTGCCGAGCAGTTGCGCCACGGTCTGGGGTTGCCAGGTGCTGATCGCACGCGCATTCGGCGCTTCGCCCATCAAGTCGGCCGCCCTTCGATAGAGCAGCCAGGCGGCGGCCAGGCTGTCACGGGTCGGCTGACGATAATGTAGGTCGGCCTCGCCGATCAGCAGGTGCACGTACTGGTGGAAAATCGCTTTGCGGTAGTGAGAAGGTGCATGCAACGCAATGGTATGTGGATCGAGCAATTGGTGTTCCAGGCCGGCCGCCGGGGTGTCCTGGGCCATGATCCAGGCGCAGTTCCAGTACTCAAGCCCTGGGTTTTCCGTCGACGGCTGCTTGCGCTGCGGATCGAAGATCAGGCCCAGCCAGCGGCGGGCTTCTTCGTAGCGTTCTTCTTCCTGCATACGCGAGGCGATCAAGTGCGGAACGTGGAAGAACAGCTCGCGTAAGTACAGACCGTTGGCGTCGTAGGCATCCATTGGCACATCTTCCTGGCTACGCAACCAACCGCCATAGCCCTTGCTGTTGGCCCCTTCGACGTAGGCCGGCTCGCGCAAGTGCTGGGCGTCCCAGTCGAACACCGCCTCAGACGAGGCCTGGGCGCGATTGATCAAGTCCGGTACATGCTGGGAATTAAGGCGTGCGACCAGGGGCTTGCGTTGCCCTGTTGCGAGCTGACCGATGCTTTCGAACACCAGAAAATCGGTGCCGCTTTCCTGGCGTGCAATGTAGGGCATGGTGGCCTGGCTGATCTCGACCAGAAGGCCCATTGTCAAAGTGAAATCGGTTTGTTTGCTGACACCTTCGTCGGCCCTGGCGCCGGCCGTGAACGGTTTTAGTGTGACCTTAACCGTAGGCCGCTCGCCCCCCTCTGGTGTCCAAGCCTCAGTTACCCACGGCGTGGCCGCATTGCCGTTGAGCAGGAAGGTGCCTGTCCAGAGACTGCTCTCACCAATACCGAGCTCCATTTTTGTGCTAGTCGCGGTTTCGGCGTGAACGGTGATGAAGTTGGCAGCGCTTTCCAGGGGTTGTTCGTCGACAGCGTCGATCTGCACGCTGAAACCCGCACCTTGACTCACCCCTTGCGCGTCGTACTCGGCCAGTGCTGCAGGCAGCTCGGCGGACTTCACCTCCTCGGAGTTTTCATACCATCCAAAGAAATTCCTCTTGAAGCTGGTCCCGAGCAGTTTCACCCCCGCCCCTTCTACAGGATGGATCAGCTTCACGACTTGGAACTGAGGCGCCTTGTTCATCATGCAACGGAATTCGACCGTGCCTGCAGGGGTGGTGTGCACCTGGGCGCGCATCCAGACACCCTCTGCGACTTTCAATACACGGGCTACGTACACTGCCACAGGCTTGGGCGTAGTCTTCACTTGCGAGGAGCGGCCACGCAGATGCAATTGATGCCGGCCATCACCTTGCTCCTCCAACAATGCATCGAGATCAAGGCAGGGATCGCCGCCTGGTGAAGGCATCACGCTTCTGATCGACCACTTGCTGTTGGTCATGCGGCGCTGGAACGACAGGTGGCCGTTCTTGTCTTCGAAATGCTCGAACAGACGATTCAGGGACTCTTTGTCAAAGGCCAGGTGCGGCGCTGCCTCACGTTTGAGCACGTCACGCTGGACATTGAACAACTGTGCGCCCGCCTCCCCGCGTAACGCGACGCACAGCTCATCGTCACTGCCATGCGATCGGGCAACGGCTACCGTCAACAGTCGGTATGGCGTCGTGTCCAGCTCTTTGTCGTTGTCTATCGGGTCGGTTATCACGCTCCAAAGCGTTTCCGGCGTCGTCCACTGGTTGTCCAGCCCCAGGTGCATGACTTCCAGTTTCAGGGTATAGCGCTTGGTTTCCTTGCCGCCCTCAGGCTGCTCCTGCACCGGCTCGCCATGGTGCATCCAGACCAGATGCAACCGGCCGCAGAACAGCACCAGGCGGGCCAGGATCACCTTGGTGCTAGTCGGCATGGAGATCGCGTGCCACTCCGTCCAGGCATCGGGTTGAATGATCGAGGAGGTCTGATCCAGGCGCACGGCGACTTTTCGCCAGTAATAACGCGCGGGCGTCGCCGTATCCTTGCCCAGCAGGTAGTAGTCCGAATTGGCGAAGGTATAGCCGTCGAAGCGCTCGCCATCCTCATGATCACCTCGGTAATCGATGTAGCCGGACTGCACGCGGATGCTGTTCTGGTACTCGTAGTGCTTGAGGTAAGTCAACAACGCGTTCTGCACGTTCGCATCGTTGATCTTGCCTTGCCCCAGATCGTTTTCCAGGGTCTTGAATGGCTCGGTCTTGTCCAGGCGCATCTCGGCGCGGATGTAGTTCTCCGGATAATCCTCCAGCATCTGGTAGGCGGCCCATAGCGAATAGTTCGACATCGCCTGTTGCCAGAAGCGGATCAATTTCGGAGAGAAGTCATGGTCGTAGCCAGGCTCGAGGTTGCCCAATACCGAATTGATGTATGTCTGCGTCGTGGCCAGTGCCTGCGCCAGGTAAGAGGTGGTCACGGCAGAGGTGACCTGCGTGTCCATCATGAAGTACCGATCCAGATGCTCGGCTGTCAACATGTTGAGCGAAGCGGCCTGGGATTGGTCCGGCAGCACGTGGTGGATGACATAGGCACTGAGGGCGTCGCGCCACTGCTCGGCCAGTTTATGGGTCAATGCATTGCTCATGGAGACCTCGGTTGGTGGGGTCGAAGGCGTCGGGCGGCCAAACACCGCCCGTCAGGCAGGGCCAGCTGCCCTGCCTGCTATCGCGCCAAATGAATTAGGGCTATTCCTGCCACCGGAGGCAGGGATGTGGTTGTGCCGGTCCGTCAGGCGGGGGAAGGCTTGACGATGACGTCGATCCAGATCGGTTCCATGGCTTGCTTGTAGGACACGCCAAGTTGCAGGGAGGCTTCCTGGTTCGAGCCGGTAGGCAGGCTCGTGATCTTCCAGTCCATCTGCACCGCCGATGCTTCGAAGGGTTTGGCCTCACCCAGCCTTGGATCGAATTCAAGACCCAGAGAGGACGCGGAAAAACGCCCGGAATACAGCAAGTACAGTTCTGCCTCGAGCAGCGGATGGCCCTCTGGCAGCCGGCAGGACAGGGTGTACTGGGCCTCACCTTCGGTCGGCTGGGTAATGACGACCGGGCCTTCGACCGGTTGTTGCTCGAACAGGATTTCCAGGCCCTGCTCGGGCAGGAATTTCAACGCCTCGAACGGATAAGACCCGTCATCCCCCCAGCTCGCGACCACGGTCCGTTCGCCCACCTGCGTGCTCTTGAGCAAGTAATGGGCCATGCCGTCAGGCCCCGTGAGGCTCGTGACCGCTTCGACTTCACCCTCCTGCACGGTCCAGGTGACCGGATAACGCTCGACCGGCTTGCCATCGTCGCTAAGGATATGAAGCGCGTACTCGGCTGCACTGATACCGTTGGCGATTGGCCATTTCCCGCTGGTCGAGGCTTTCGCGCACGTGGCATTGGACAGTACCTCGAAGCTGAGCGTCTCGGTGTAATAGTCGTCCTCGGTGTCACCAGACTTGCTGAGCATGACGGTGACCTCAACCAGGCCAGCAGCCTTGGCACTCAACACCGCCTTGGCCTGCCCATTCGCGTCGCTCAGCTCTTCCTGGCTGACCAACTCGGCGCCGGCGCAGGCCCACTTCAGTGCCTGGTCGGGATACGGGTTGCCATCGAGCCCCAGAATCGTCGCGCTGATGCGGATGTCATCACCGACGACCGCCCAAGAGGTGAGCGCCAGTGAACCGACATAGGGCAGGTCATCGAAGACAACCTCGAATTTCTGGACGTTTTCAGGATTGCCTGCGTACCAAAGAGCCACGATGCCTTTACCCGCCTGCATGCTGCGCAGCGAGATCCTGCTGATGCCTTCGCTGTCGGTCAGTGTCTCGCCCGAACTGTCGATGAACTCGCCGATGCTGCTGGTCCAGTTCACCAGGCGATCGACACCTTGGTTACCCAGGCCATCCAATAATTGAACCTGTAAGTTGAAGCGGCCCCTGTTGCCCGCCAGCACCGGCTTTTTAGGTACCGTGGTTTCATGGAGCCACAATGATTCATGACAATCGATGACCACCGGCGGGGCGAAGGCCTTGCTGTCGAGCAAATAGGTGGCCTGAACATGCGCAACCCCGATCTGTTGTCCGGCCTGCAGGCGCACCGTCGCGATACCCTGCTCATCGGTGTAGCTGTAATGGTCGAGCAGGCTTCCCAAATCGGTGGACCATCTGACCCGAATGTCGGACACCGGCTGGTTGTTCATGTCCAGCAGCGTCAGGCTCACAGCGGTTTCCTCATTCGTCTTCCTGGCAACCAGCCGTGGATTGCTGACCAGGCAACGCGTGGACAAGCTCTGACGCAGCTCAACCTCGTCGCGGCGCTGTTCGGGCGCCTGGCGCAGACTGCTCAGGACTTCGTGTGCGGCGCTGCGGTAAGCCTGGGTGTCAGAGTGACCGCTGAGGCGACTGAGCTTCATCAGGGAGCCGGCGCTCAGACCGGTTTTTTCGCACAGCTGGCGGGTATCGACCAAGGCGCACAGCTGCGCCAGGTTGCGAATGATGCCGTCAGAGGTCACCTGGGCCGCCACATCGAGTACCTCGCGGATGCCCCAGCCCAGCCAGGCGGCGATCTTCTCGGCCGCGGCGTCCTTGATCAGGCGGTGCTCGTTGTGGCTCAGCTCACCCAGCGACTCGATCAGGTCGAAATAGCCCAGCAACTTTTCTTCGGACTGCTTGGCCTGGCGCAGGCACCGCGAGTAGCGCTCCAGAAAGTACAAGGTCTGCAGAGTCAGCTCAGTGCTCTTGATGCTCCAGCGCGGGCGCTGGGCGCGCACCAGCAGGCTGGAGAACATCGCTGGGCTCAGGGCGAACTGGTTGACGACCCGGGCACAGCGTTGCATGCGTTGCATCAGGGGCATCATGGCTTTGAGGGCTTCGGACTGAAGCTGATCCGGCTCGAAGTTCGTCGCGCTTTCAAGCAACGTATGCGCTTTACCTCCAGCCCAGTAGATAACCGGGATCACGCTGTCGGCCTTGAGCGACAAGAAGTGCGACAGGCGCTCCTGGACAACGCCCCACTGCTGCGAACGAATCCGCAACACGACGCCAAGAATCAGGGTCTTCAAGCGTTCGGCTTCATCGGCCGTGAGCAGAGGCAGTTCGCTGTCCTCGCTTTGCGTTTGCCCCTCGCCTTTGCCTTCTTCAGGTGGCACACGCATCAGTCGCTCGATCACCACTTCGATTTCCCGTGCGGCGAAGTGCTCGTAATAGACAGGATCGAAGTCTTCTTCGGAATGGCCGGTATCGGTGATCAGGCCCTGGGCGTCGACAATCTGCGTGAGATTCTGCATCCAGCTCTGGGTTCTCAGAGGTGTCACGCCAGCTTCGGCGAGCAGACGGTCGAAGTCCTGGAACGGCACCAGATGACTCTTGAGCTCGCCCAGCAGCGTGCGGTACTCCTCGGGCACCACATCGGTGGTCTCGACCGGTAGCAGTTGTTGCACCAGCCAGGCGATGGGCAGTTGCTGCGTCTGGCACCACGCCACACAACGGCTCAGGGCATGGATGACGCTCAGGGTGTCGGTCTGGATGTAGCTGTTGTACATCGCGTTCTGCGGGGCACCGGCCAGCTGCAGGGCGTACTGGCCCTCAGGGCTCAGTACTTCGAGCAACGACAACAATTCGATGGTAGTGATCGACAGCAACCGGGCCAGCAAGGTGATGCGGTAGAACGCGCTGACCGTCGGCAAGGTGCGTGCGAGAGTCGACTGGCTTTGCCCCTGCATGACCAGGCGCGACAGGTAGCGGAAGGTCTCCATGTTGATCCCCAGCCCTTGGCACAGCTGATCGACCGTGCGTTTGCTCTGGACATCCTCGCTGCCCAGGCTGAATGGCGCATCATCGAGCACCAGCGGCGTGGTCGTCTTTGCATTGAACACCCGATCGAAATGGCTGAGGGTATCGCCACTTGCAAAAATGGACATGTCCGACAGCAGGGCGGAAAAGTCTTCGGCGCCGCACGAGAAGCGCTCACGTAGAAACTGGAACACACCCAGCGCCCGGATCGTATTGGCGGTCATCCACAACGGCGCCTCACTGGCAGTCTCTTGGCTGACAGCGGCACGCCGCTCCGCCTCGATGGCTGCGCAGACGATCTGGTCCGTTTCGGCGTAGGAGAGCTTGAGCGCCGTGGCCAGGCGCACCAGGCGATTGATCCGGTCGCAGCGGTCTTCGGTCAGGTGCTGGAAATGGTGCAGCGTAGGTTCGTCGTTATCGCTGGCCACCGACACCGGGGTATCGCTGCCGCTGTTGATGAAACGCGCGCCGAACTGCACGGGCGATGCAGGAGCACGAGAGGCCTCGACGACTACGTTATCGGAGCGAACCGGTGCGTAAGCGGCCAGGGCGAACAACGACTCCATTTCATCCTGGCTCATGTGCAGGGCCTGGCAGAAGGTCACCACGTTCTGCAGCGTCGGGTAGGCCTGGACACCAAAGTTATCCTTGAAAAAACTCACGCTGTTGCTCGCCACTTGTTCGGCGCGCCGTGCCCCAGACGTGTGCGGCGGAGCCAGCAGTCGCCGGGTCTGGGGGTTGAAACGCACCTCACCGCCCGTGCCGAAGTAGGGTGCCTCGAGCAGGATCGCGCGCAAGGCCGGGCCAAGGCCTGCATCCTGTTGCAGAGCGACGTCCGACCACTGGGAGTGGGCTCCGGGCTGGATGAAATAAGGCGCATCGATGTCGGACAAGCGCGAAATGTCACTCACCGACAGCTCATGATGGGCCAGCACCGTGCGGATCTGTTCCCAGTAGTGCTCATAGGGAAACTGCTTGAGCGGATAGCGCACCTGAAGGAGTTTGTCCTGCGTGGCGGTGGTGTCGTCGGCCAGTTTTCGCTGGCGCTCGATGGCGCTTTCCATCACATGGTTGACCACCTCGACCTGGGTCACCGTGCGATTCATGGTGTCTTCATCGAGCGAAAGGTCGTACAGATCAGGACGCCGCGTTTTCAACGTCACGGCTTTGAGCACATTCCCCTCCGGCTCCAGCTCCTTCTCCACGAAAGTCAGCAGGTCGATCAGGTAGGCCGCCGGCGAGGTAGTGGCATCCACCGCTTGCGGATGGGTGTGGTTGCCCCAGGACGGCGAGAACTGATTCTCGAACGTCGGGCCATTGCTCTGTGCTAGTGGGCCCTTGAGCTCGTCCGCTGCCCGGCGTGTCGCGGCGCTCAGACGGTTTTCCCGAAATACGCGCATCATCGCTGCCGTGGCCACGTCCAGGCGATCCTTGAGTCGCTGGGCTTGCTTCATACGCAAACCGCAAAAGCGCTGGACCAAGGCGGCAGGAGGTTTGCCCTGCAGGTCCAGGACTGTGTCCTGGGCCACTGCATGGGTACTTAAAGCGCTTTTGATGCCGGGTTCGGTTTCGAGGATTTGGTCAAGCAGGTTGGGTTCATGATCACTGTGGTCAGACATCTAGGGCTCCCTTGGCATACGAGCGATCCATCCCGATCTGGCCGTCTGACGGCACTGCCGGGCGTTTCGATGGATGCTATTCCTGCTGCCTTGGCGCCTGAACTCGCAGATCTGTAGGGCGTCTACCAGTTGACCTATGAGAAAAGTTGCCTCAAGCCCCTTCCCCAGAGCGTGCGCTCATCCCCTCCTCGTTCAAGTACGTGCGCAGGTGTTCGATGAACACCGCGATCTTGCGCGTCGCCCGCCGGGTACTCGGGTACACCGCCTGCAACTGCGCGCCCAGGGCTTTGCGATCGAACGCATAGTCGCCGAGAAACGCCTGCAGCCGCCCCGCGTGCAAATACGGCAGCACGCTCCAGTACGGGCAGGCAATCACCCCTTGCCCGGCCAGGCAGGCCTCGAGCAACAGCTCCAGGTTGTCGCTGCCCAGCCGCCCTTTGCGCTTGATGGCATGGCGCTCGCCATCCTTTTCCAGCACCCAGGAATCGCCCAATGCCGGGTGCCGATAGACCAGGCACTCGTGCGCGGCCAACTGCATCGGGTGCATTGGCGTGCCGTGACGGCGCAGGTACTCAGGGCTTGCGCACAGCACCACTCGGCTCTCGCCGATGGGCTGGGCGATCAGACCCGGCAGATCACTCTGGCCCAGGCGCAAGGCCATGTCGTAGTGGCCGTCGAGCAGGTCGATGTACTGGTCGCTCAGGTCCACCTGCAAGGACATCTGCGGATGCGCCTGCAAAAAGCGCGCGCAGGCGGCGTTGAGAAACGGCCGGCCAAACGACAGCGGCCCGGTGACGCGTAGCGTGCCTTTGAGGCTGTGCTGCAACTGGGCGATTTCCTCTTCGGTTTCGCGCATGCGCTCGAGGATGTCCCGGGCGTTTTCCAGGTACAAAAGGCCGGCCTCGGTCAACGCCATGCTGCGCGTGGTGCGCTCGAACAACCGCGCTCCGACCTCTGCCTCCAGGCGGCGGATCGACTTGGCCACCGCCGAGGGTGTCATGTCCCGCTGCTCGGCGGCCCGGCTGAAACTGCCGTACTCGGCACTGGCGACGAACAGTTGCAGGCTGAGGAACTTGTCCATGATCTAGTCCAGAAATTCCCAAGTGTTATGCCAGGCGATAACTAACTCGCCACAGCGAAGGCCTTTAACCTGTGCCGCAAGCCACAGGTGACGGGAAAGACTGCCACAGCGCACCGCGCCCGCAAAGCCACCCTGGCTCCGGCACTTTGAACTCCTGGGCCGCAAAGCCCGGGCACTGCCCCACCGACAACAACAAGAACAAAGGACACCCTCGATGCATCGCACCCTCTCGCCCGCCCGGGCGCTGCTTTTCTGTGGGCTCGCCGCCAGCCAGCACGGTTGGGCCGGCCAGCGTTTCGACCTCGATGGCTTGCAGGGCGAGCTCACCATCGGTGCTGGCGCCGCCAACATCGTGAGCCGCGGCGTGAACTTCGGCGCCGGACGCATGGACCTGCGCGACGCCAGTAACGGCGGCACCCGCGTGGACTGGCAAGAGCTCTACATCAAGCCGGGAGTCACCCTCGGCTATGCGTTGGCGCCGGATGTGGAAGTGCTTGGCGGTGCGTCGGTGATTGGCGCCACCACCCAGGGCGACGGCGATGCCGGTGGCTACACCCGCAGCGCCGATGGCCGCTTCGCCCTCGAAGAGGCCTACGGCGGACTGCGCGTAGGCGACTGGCGCCTGACCGCAGGCCGGCAGAACTTCATGGTCGGCACGGGGTTCATCGTCGCCGACGGCAACCTCGACATGTTCGATGACGGCGCCTACTGGCTCGCCCCGCGCACCGCGTTTCGCGACTCGGCGCTGCTCGGCTATACCCACGACGTGCTCCAGGCCCAGGTCTTCAGCCTGCGCACCGACAATCACCAAGGCGACTTTCGCCTCAACGGCATCAACCTCGATTACCGCCTGGCCGACCGCGTCACCCTCGGTGCCATGGCCATGGCGGTCGACTCCCTGGCCGGCCATGGCGAGAACCTGACTGCCCGCGATGGCATGCAGGTTTTCAATCTGCGTGCCCTGAACGGCCAGCTGCCAAGCCTGGATGCCCTGACCCTGCACGGTGAGTACGCCGCGCAACGCGGCAGCGGCGAAGGCATGCACTACCACGCCGACGCTTGGTACGCCCAGGCCGACTACCGGTTCGCGCACCTGCCGCTTACGCCGATCCTCAGCTATCGCCATGCGCGCTTCTCCGGTGACGACGCCCCCGGCGACCGCACCCAGAAAAGCTGGGACCCGCTGAGCAAGGGCTTCATCGACTGGAGCACCTGGTTGATCGGCGACGTGGTCGGCAACTACTTGCTGTTCAACAGCAACGAGCGGGTCAGCCAGTGGACCCTCAAGACCCACCTGAGCGATACCGTGACGCTGGGCGGCATCCATTACCAGTTCTCGCTGGACGAAAAGCACTTCAACGGCATGCCCGTGGACGATCGCCGCTTCGCCGACGAGAACGTGGTCTTTCTCGACTGGAACCCCACGCCCCACCTGCACACCTCGCTGGCCTACAACTGGGTCAAACCCCAGGGCGCAGCCAAGCAGGCGTTGGGCGACGACACCTTCCGCGCCCTGGAAATGTATTTCACCTACCTCTACTGAGGACCTGCCATGCAGACCGCCGAACTGATCATCACCCACGCCGACATCCGCACCCAGGATCCGCACCTGCCCAGGGCCGAGGCCATCGCCGTGCGCGACGGCCGCATCCTGGCCGTGGGCGACAACGCCACCATCGAACGCCTGGCCGATGCCGCCACCCGGCGCATCCATGCCCAAGGCAAGCTGATGCTGCCGGGGCTGCAGGATACCCACGTGCATTTCCAGCTCAGCAGCGCCGACCTCTACCACAACGCGGCGCTGTACGACGCCACCAGCGTCGAGGACCTGCTGGCGATCATCCGCGACTTCGCCCAGGCCAACCCGGACAAACCCTGGATCCGTGGTGTGGGCTTTTCTTCGGCGCGCTTCACCCCCGAGCAATTGACCAAAGAGCGGCTCGACAGCGTCACCGACGGCCGCCCGGCGCTGATGTTCGCCAGCGACTACCACAACGGTTGGGCCAACAGCGCCGCCTTCGCAGCGGCCGGCGTACGACCCGGCAGTCCGGAGCCGGACAACGGCAGCTACCTGCGCCTGGCCGATGGCACCCCCAAAGGTTGGCTGGTCGAAGACGCCATCTGGGCCATGGGCCGCATTGCCCCAGGCTACAGCGAGGCGGACTACCTCCAAGCCATGGCCCACTACAGCAAGGTATTCAACAGCCGCGGTATCACCGGCGTGCTCGATGCGATGGTCAGCCGCAACTACATGAAGAACTACCAGGCGTGCCTTGAGCGCGGTGACCTCACCCTGCGCGTGCGCGCCACCGCCAAGGTGTTCGCCCACAAACCGCTGGATGAGCAATTGCGCGAGCTGATCGACCTGCGCAACACCTATCAGGGCGAGCGCGTGTCGCTGCATTCGGCCAAGTTCTTCCTTGATGGCGTGCTGGAGAACGGCACCGCCGTGTTGCTCGAACCGCGTTGCGACACGGGCGGCAATGCCGAACTGATGTTCACCCAGGCGCAGATCAACGAGTGCTTCGCCGCCTTCGACCGCGAGCGCTTCCAGTTGCACGTGCACAGCATCGGCGATGGCGCCACCCGTGCGGCCATCGACGGTATCGAACATGCCCGGCGCCAGAATGGCCCGTGGGACGCGCGCCACCAGATCGCCCACCTACAAGTGGTGCATCCGGCGGACATCCCACGCTTTCGCGAACTGGGCATCCTGGCCAACTACCAGACCCTCTGGGCACAACCGAACCCCGACGCCGACCCGCTGGTCGATGCCATGCTTGGCGAGGCCCGTGCGCAATGGACCTACCCGATCGGCGAGTTCATCCGCCAGGGCGTGACCTGCATGGTCAGTAGCGACTGGGGCGTGACCACCTTCGACCCGTTCCAGATCATCCAGTGCGCGGTCACCCGCCAGAACCCTGCTCACGGCCCCGACAGTCCGGCGCACACACCGCAGCACCGGATCAGCATCGACGAGGCGATCCGTGGCTACACCCTCAACGCCGCCCATGCCGCCTGGCGCGATGACAGCACCGGCAGCTTGAGCGTGGGTAAGTACGCCGACCTGATCCTGCTCGACCGCGACCTGTACAGCATCGCGCCCCATGAGATCGGCGCCACCGAGGTCCTGCTCACCCTCCTGGAAGGCCAGGAAGTCCACCGCCACGCAGGCTTCGTCGGCTGACCCGCACCTGCGCCGCCCCCTCCAACAACGACAAGAACCGGAGCTCACCATGGGCCTTGCCACCGAGAAACCTGTGAGCCTTGAGGGCGGCGCGACACTGCGGCGCACCCTGGGCATGAAAGACCTGCTCGCCTACGGGCTGGCCTACATTGCGCCGATGGCGCCTCTGACCACCTTCGGCTTCGTCTGGGAGGCCTCGGGCGGGCTGATCGCCCTGGCCTACCTGCTCGGCGCCCTGTGTATGTATTTCACCGCCCAGAGCTACGCCACCATGTCGGCCGAAGTGCCCTGCTCAGGCTCGGTCTACGGCTTTGCCCGGCACAGCCTGGGCGAGTTGCCGGGGTTCATCGCCGGCTGGCTGATTCTGCTCGATTACCTGCTGATTCCGGCGCTGGTGTTCCTGGTCATGGCGGTCGGCCTGCAAACGCTGGTGCCGGGCCTGGACCGCGCCAGTTGCCTGGTGGGCCTGGTGGTGGTTTCGCTGGCGGTGAACTGGTTCGGCGTATCGGTGACCACCCGCATCAGCCTGGTCTCGGTGGTCGTGCAGTTCGCGGTCATGCTGGGGCTGATCATGCTCGCGGTAAATGCTTTGGCCGACGGCAAAGGCGCCGGTGCGCTGACCTTGGCGCCGCTGTATGACGCCAACCAGCTCGAGTTGGGCAAGGTGTTCGCGGCCACCTCGATTTGCGTGCTGTCGTTCCTGGGCTTCGACGCCATCTCGACCCTTTCGGAGGAGGTCAAGGGTGGCGACCGGCGCCTGGTCGGGCGGGCTATTCTGGCGGTATTGCTGATCTGCGCGGTGCTGTTCGTCCTCAGCACCTGGGTGCTGGGCAACCTGATGCCGGGGTTGCGCATCGCGGATGCCTCCGGTGCGATCTATCAACTGCTGGCCGTGCAGATCAGCCCCTTCAGCGCCGTGGCGGTGGCTTGGCTGATCGCCTTGATGTGTGGGTTCACCAATGTGTTGCCGATGCAGGTGGGTGTGTCCCGGGTGTTGTTCGCCATGGGCCGCGATCGCCAGTTGCCGGGGTTGTTCGCCCGTCTGCACCGGCGCCATGGCACGCCTCACGTGGCGCTGCTGTTGTCGACCGCACTGTCGCTGGTGATCGCCATCGTGATGTGCGAGCGGATCGACAGTCTGGCGTCGTTCGTCAACTTCGGTGCGCTCTGTGCATTCGTGCTGCTGCACCTTTCGGTGCTGGTGAAACTGGGCATCCAAGGCCGTAGCCGGCGGTGGTTCGCCCACTGGCTGGTGCCCGTGGTGGGGATCGCCGTTGTACTGACGGTAATAGGTGGGATGAGCGCCGCGACCTTGGCGTTCGGGAGCCTGTGGCTGGCACTGGGCCTGGGCTACGGCCTCTACCTGCGTGGTCAAGGGCGCATGGCGCTACAGGTGTGACAGACAGGCGCGGCCAATGGAACTCCTGAGCACCGCCACCGCTCTTAACAACATGCAGTAAATCCCTTGGGCTTCACCTGGAGGTCTTGCCATGCGCCGTCTACTGCTCGTTCCTTCGTTCTTGCTCCTGCTCCCGGCAGGGGCTGCCCTGGCTGGTGTGGATGCGGGCGATGTCGCCACATCTGCGGGGGTCTCCGCCTCGCTGTACTCGACCTTCAAGGACGACAAACGGATCATCCCGGCCCGCGATGAGCTGTCGGCCTTCGTGGCCAGCGGCGGCGTCATTCGCGGTGCCTATGTGGAATCGGCGCTGGAGCAGGCCCGCAAGGACAACCCTGGGTTGCAGGCCAGTGACGAGGAACTGGCCAATGCGCTGCTTTCCCAGGATGATCCCTTGACTGATAACTGACGTCGACCTGCGTTCACTCGACGCTGCGTCAAACCAAGGGCCGCATTCCTGCGGCCCTTTTCGTTGAAGATGCGCAACACAACAATCCCGTTATTCAAGACCTCCATGCGATTCCCCCTACAGATCCGCTCTTTTCGTTTTCGTAAATTCTGCCCCTGAAAGCCTCCTGACGCTGTTAGAAACTCGCAAATACTGCATTTCCAATCCATTGCGTTTGGCGGCCTCGTAACATCTATCGAAAAGATGGAAGTTGCTTTCAACCGCTTCGCCTTGGTGTTGGTTATTTCCTCTTTGTCACTTTTCCTCCAGTGCACCTAAAACTGTCCATTGCTTGCGAACGGGCAATGGCCGGGCGAATAAACAGCTCCATCGCGAAGTTACATTTCAGGCCTTCAGGGAATGATAACTTCATTGAAAAAGCACACGTTTTACGGCGGGCCGCCCTTCGCGACCCGGACCGTTGCCTGGCTCAACATCGGCGTCCAGGCGGTCCTTCCGTTGACCCTGGCATTGGCCACGCCTTCAGCCAGCGCCGCCCCCACCACTGAACCGGCCAAGCGATCACCCGCGCCTTCCCGTCTTCATACCTTCGCCATGGGTGACACCCTGGCCTCGATCGCCACCCAATACGCCACCACCATCGCCACCCTGCGCAGCCTCAACCCCGGCCGCGACCTCGACACCCTCAAGCCCGGCGATCGCTTGGTCGTACCCTCGGCCGCCGCGCACCCGCTGCCGAAGCTGAACTCGCCCGACCCGCAGGCCTCCACCGACGCCCAGGACGAACAGGCCCGCGAGCTCGCCGCCATGGCCAGCGGCACCGGCAACTTCCTCAGCAACAACCCTGACAGCGACGCCGCTGCCGCCATGGCGCGCGGTCTGGCCACCCGCGAGGCCAGCAGCCAGGCTCAGCAGTGGCTCAGCCGCTTCGGCACCGCCCGGGTGCAGATCGATGTGGACGACAAGTTCTCGCTGAAAAACTCCCAGGTCGAACTGCTCGCCCCGCTGCACGACACCCCCGAGCAGTTGCTGTTCACCCAAGGCAGCGTCCACCGCAAGGACGACCGCCAGCAGACCACCCTGGGCCTGGGCGTGCGCCGTTTCAACGACGGCTACATGCTCGGCGCCAATAGCTTTTTGGACTACGACCTGTCCCGCCAACACGCCCGTCTGGGCCTGGGGGTCGAGTACTGGCGCGACTTTCTCAAAGTCAACGCCAACAGCTACACCCGTCTGACCGGCTGGAAGGATTCGCCCGACGTCGAGGACTACCAGGAACGCCCGGCCAACGGCTGGGACCTGCGCACCGAGGCCTGGCTGCCGTCGATGCCGCAGCTCGGCGGCAAGCTCAGCTACGAGCAGTATTACGGCGATGAAGTCGGCCTGTTCGGCAAGGACAACCGCAAGAAAGACCCCAGCGCCGTCACCGTCGGTCTCACCTACACGCCCATCCCTTTGCTGACCCTCAGCGCCGACCAACGCAAGGGCAACGGCGGCAACGAGACCACCGTCGGTGCCGAGTTCAGCTACCAGATCGGCGAGCCCTGGGCCAAGCAGGTCGACCCCGCCGGCGTCGGCGCCCTGCGCACCCTGGCTGGCAGCCGTTACGACCTGGTCGAACGCAACAACCACATCGTCCTCGAGTACCGCAAGAAGCAGGTCATCCAAATGGCCGCCGCCGCCCACGTCAGCGGCCAGGGCGGCGAGACCAAATCCCTGAGCGTGTGGGTCAACAGCAAGTACCCGCTGTCGCACATCGACTGGACAGCCCCGGCGCTGCTGCAGGCCGGCGGCCGGCTCGTGCACGACGGCGGCCCCCACTACAGCGTGCTGCTGCCCGACTACCAAACCCAGCAAACCAACGTCTACACCCTCCATGGCGTGGCCGTGGACAGCAAAGGCAACCGCTCCGGGCGCAGCGAGACCCGCGTGACCGTCAACGCTCCCGCGGTCAGCGCGCGCCACTCGACCTTCACCCCTGCCCATACCGTGCTGCCGGCCGATGGCAAGACTCAGCAAACCCTGACCCTCGCCATCCGCGACGAGCAGCAGCAGCCGGTGGACATCGCCTTGGCGGATATTCAGATCGCTGTCGCCGAGACGCAAACGCGCGCCGGCGGCATCGTGGTTTCGAAGCCTGAGCGTGTTTCGGCGGGCAACTATGAAGTACGGGTGACCGCGGGCAGCGCGCCGCAATCGATTACCTTGACCCCGTCCGTTCAAGGGACTGCGCTGTCGCAAGCGCAGGTCAGCACGGTCAGCTCTGTGCCGGACGACGGCAAATCCGCCTTCGCCGCAGACCGCAGCTCACTCCCGGCGGACGACAAAACCCATGCTGTACTCACCTTCACCGCTCAGGATGCCAATGGCGCACCGGTGGAGGGCATCGCCAAGCATCTGAAGTTCGCGGTGCACAGCGACAAGGGCAGCGCGTCGCCTCCGGATGTGACGGTGAGCCCCATCGTGGAAAGCGCCCAGGGCCGCTACACCGCGACGTTCAAGGGCAAATTGGTCGGCCGTTACACCGTCACCCCCCAGCTGGGCGGTAAGCCCATCGGCCGCCTCAACGCCGAGGTTGAGCTGCAGGCGTTGCGGCCCGTGCCGTCCACTTCGAAATGGGAGGCCAAGCCAGACATCATCCCGGCCAACGGCTCCGATCCCTCGACACTGACCTTCGTGGCCAAGGACATCAACGGTAATCCCGTCACCGGCCTGGGCAACCGGCTGGCAGTGAATGCCACCAATAGCAGCGGCCTGCCACCGGCACCTGACGAGCTCACCCTCGAGCCGATCCAGGAGAGCGGCAATACCGGCATCTACGTCACCACAGTGCGCGGCCTGCAAGCAGACACTTACACCTTTGTCCCGACCATCGGGCGCCAGCCGGTCAATGGCTTGAGTGCCACCGTGCAACTGAAGGCCTTGCCGCCTGCACTGGGCCGCTCGACGTTCGAGGCCGCACCGCCCAGGATCCCGGCAAGTGGCACCGACCCATCGACGCTGACTTTCACCGCCAGGGACGCAAACGACAAGCCCGTGGGAGGTCTCGCCGATCAGCTGAAGTTCGAACTGGCCAACGGCCCGGCCCCGGGCATTACGCTCGGCGACATTTCAGAAGCCAAGACCGGTGAGTACCGTGCAACGCTCCAGGGCACTATCCCAGGCCACTACACCTTCATACCGCACTACAACGGCACCCCGTTCGGCACGCTGAAAGCCGACGTCGAGCTGCTGCCTCTGCCGCCAGCTGCAAGCCACTCGAAGTTTCAGATCAAGCCGGACACGATCAAGGCCAATTTGAAGGAGTTCTCCACCCTGAACTTCACCGCCAAGGACATCAACGACAAGCCGGTGAGTGGGTTGGCCGATGCACTGACATTCATCGTCCGGGACGCCAGCAACCAACCACTGCCACCTGAGGGCTTCAAGTTGGACCCTGTGCAGGAAACCGTGGAGGGCAACTACCGCACCACGCTCAAAACGAAGATACCGGGCGACCTGACCATCACCCCTCGCGTTGAAAACGACTCGATGGATAGCCTGACAGCGGAGTTGACCGTATTGACGTTGCTGCCATCAGAGGCGCACTCCACGATCACGCTGTCGAACTCCAAAATATTCGCCGATGACGTGCACCAAGCCGCCATTACATTTGACGTGCGCAACGAGCTCGATCAATCGATAGCCGACCTGCTCGATCGGGTCTCGTTCCTCGTGACGGACAGCGCTGGAAAGCCCACGTCCGATGTCACGCTAAGCGCAGTCACATCAACGGCCAAGGGCTATCAGGTGCAACTGCAAGGGCCGAAGGTAGGCCGTTATGAAGTTGTCCCACGCCTGGATGGCATCAACATGAACTCATTGAAGCGCCCCATCGAGCTGATGAGTACCGAGATCGTGGCGCTGAATGCCGGCCGGCCCCGGCATCGATTTCCTGTAAGTACCGGGTTCCCGACCACCGCTCATTTGGAAGCCAGTTTTGTGGTGGAATTGGCAAACGGCGCCGACCCAGTGGATTACACATGGACTTCAACGGCAAGTTGGCTAACGCCCTCAAGCAATGGATACTTCGAGTTCACTGCGCAACCCAGTGATACCGACTCGGGCACGATAACGATTACCGGCGCTCGCAAGGGCAGCGCAGTGACACACCGTTATACCTTCAAGGTAAGTAACTGGTTCCATATGGCGCACGACTATATGGAACCTTGGAAGGACGCGATGAAAATCTGTAGTTCCCTGGGACTTGTACAAGTATCAAAAGCCGAAGCGACAAAAGGCGATAATGTTCGCGCCCTGGGCACCCCGACCTCAGAATGGGGCTATATGCAAATCAACTGGCTAACATATGAGGTCTGGCTACCTGATGCAGCGGGGCCAGGCATGCGTTGGATGCTGACGCCACAATATGCCGGGTTTCCAGTCGGGGGGACCCAGACGCGGCCTGATCATTGGTTCCGAGGCACCATCTGTCGCCAGCCAATAAAGTAATCGCGCCGTGGTGAGCGCCGCTTTCTGTTAGCCCATTCCCTCGCTTACAGCGTCACCGCCCACTGTAAGCGAGGGCCCGCGCCCATACCGCCACGCCTTCAGCGCATGGCGTGATGCCCCCAACGCACGCCCACAATGCATTTGCCCCCGCGGCGAACCCATGGCATAGATGCAGGTCCACCTTACGATGTGCCTACCTCGAGCCTTCAGGAGACTTCGCCCATGAGCAAACCCTACGTCCCGCCCAAGGTCTGGACCCACGAGGCGCCGTCCGGCGGTCAGTTCGCCAACATCAACCGGCCTGTCGCCGGCCCCACCCACGAGCGGGCGCTGCCGGTGGGCAAGCACCCGCTGCAGTTGTACTCACTGGCCACGCCCAACGGGGTCAAGGTGACCATCTTGCTGGAGGAGCTGTTGGCTCTCGGCCATGCCGGCGCCGAGTACGACGCCTGGCTGATCCGCATCGGCGAAGGCGACCAGTTTTCCAGCGGGTTCGTGCAGGTCAACCCCAACTCGAAGATCCCCGCCCTGCTCGATCGCAGCGTCGAGCCGCCCGTGCGGGTGTTCGAGTCCGGTTCGATCTTGTTGTACCTGGCCGAGAAGTTCGACGCTTTCCTGCCCAAGGCCCCAGCTGCCCGGACCGAGTGCCTGAACTGGCTGTTCTGGCAGATGGGCTCGGCGCCTTACCTGGGCGGTGGTTTTGGTCACTTCTATGTCTATGCACCCGAGAAGTTCGAGTACGCCATCAATCGCTTCACCATGGAGGCCAAGCGCCAACTGGATGTGCTCGACCGACGTCTGGCCGAAAGCGACTACCTCGGCGGCGAGCAATACAGCATTGCCGACATCGCCGTATGGCCCTGGTATGGCCAGTTGGTGCGCGGCAACCTGTATGGCGCGGCAGAGTTTCTTGCTGTGCATGAATACCCCCATGTGCAGCGCTGGGCCGAGGCCATCGCCCAACGGCCGGCCGTGCAGCGAGGAACCCGGGTGAACCGGACCTGGGGGGATGAGCAAAGCCAGGTGCCGGAGCGGCATTCGGCGGCAGACTTGGTGTGAAATGCCTGGGCTGCCTTGCAGCCCATCGCAGGCTTGCCAGCTTCCACCGAGCAAGCGCCTACGGAACCTGTAGACGCTGACGAAGCCTGCGGATGGGGCGCGTAGTGGCCTTCGCAAACCAGAAAAAACGCCATTCGAGGCGGTCTGAGCCTCGACCTCGACACATGCACTGACGCACGCATGCAGCGCACGAGACTGCCGCCGTGCAAATGACCATTGCCACGCTGCATGCCTGCGCCGGGTAAGGGCTTCTTGCTACACTCGCGCCACGAGTTTCCACCTGCATAACTGGTGACAGCATGATCGAGGTAACTGAGGTTTCCATTGCCGAGCTGCGCGACGCGCTCGAGTCCGGCCGCACGACGGCGGTTGAGCTGGTCAAGGCCTACCTGGCCCGCATCGACGCCTATGACGGAGCCGACACCGCCACTGCCCTGAACGCTGTGGTGGTACGCAATCCTGAAGCGCTCAAGGAGGCCGAGGCCTCCGACGCTCGCCGAGCCAAGGGCCAGACGTTGAGCCCGCTCGATGGCATCCCTTACACCGCCAAGGACAGCTACCTGGTCAAAGGCCTGACCGCCGCTTCCGGCAGCCCGGCTTTCAAGGACCTGGTGGCCCAGCGCGACGCCTTCACCATCGAGCGCCTGCGCGCCGCCGGTGCCATCTGCCTGGGCAAGACCAACATGCCACCGATGGCCAACGGCGGCATGCAGCGTGGCGTCTATGGCCGCGCCGAAAGCCCGTACAACGCCGCCTACCTGACCGCGCCGTTCGCCTCCGGCTCGTCCAACGGTGCCGGGACCGCCACCGCTGCCAGCTATTCGGCTTTCGGCCTGGCAGAAGAAACCTGGTCCAGCGGCCGTGGCCCTGCCTCGAACAACGGTCTGTGCGCCTATACCCCCTCGCGCGGGGTCATCTCGGTGCGCGGCAACTGGCCGCTGACGCCGACCATGGACGTCGTGGTGCCCTACGCCCGCACCATGGCCGATCTGCTGGAAATCCTCGATGTCGTCGTTGCCGATGACGCCGACAAGCGTGGCGACCTGTGGCGTCTACAGCCATGGGTGCCGATCCCGGCTGCGTCCTCGGTACGCCCGGCTTCCTACCTGGATCTGGCCGTCGACGCCAGCGCCCTCAAGGGCAAGCGTTTTGGCGTGCCGAAGATGTACATCAATGCCGACCCTGACGCCGGCACCTCGGAAAAACCTGGCATCGGTGGCCCGACCGGCCAACGCATCAATACCCGCGCCAGCGTCATCGACCTGTGGAAGCAGGCGCGTCAAGCCCTGGAAGCGGCCGGTGCCGAAGTGATCGAAGTGGACTTCCCGCTGGTGTCCAACTGCGAAGGCGACCGCCCGGGCGCTCCGACGGTGTACAACCGCGGCATCGTCTCCAAGGAATTCCTGCACGATGAACTGTGGGAACTGTCCGGCTGGGCCTTCGATGACTTCCTGCGCGCCAACAATGATCCGAAGCTCAACCGCCTGGCCGACGTCGACGGCCCGCAGATCTTCCCCCACGACCCGGGCACCCTGCCCAACCGTGAGGACGACCTGGCGGCCGGCATGGATGAGTACGTCAACATGGCCAAGCGCGGTCTGAAGACCTGGGATCAGATCGAGACCCTGCCGGACGGCCTGCGTGGGCTGGAAAAGACCCGCAAGATGGACCTGGAAGACTGGATGGACAACCTGGGCCTGGACGCGGTGCTGTTCCCGACCGTGGCCGACGTGGGCCCGGCCGATGCCGACGTCAACCCAGTATCGGCAGATATCGCCTGGAGCAACGGCGTCTGGGTCGCCAACGGCAACCTGGCCATCCGTCACCTGGGTGTGCCCACTGTCACCGTACCCATGGGCGTGATGGCCGACATCGGTATGCCGGTCGGTCTGACCTTCGCAGGCCGTGCCTACAGCGACAATGCACTGCTGAGCTTCGGTGCCGCCTTCGAGGCCACCGGCTCGCGTCGCATGATTCCGCCGCGCACCCCGCCACTGGGCTGATCCAACGCCTGGCTGGAAACAGGTTTATCCGCAAGCACTGAATCGGTTGCTTCGCGGATAAACCCGCTCCCACTACGATCATCGCCAACGCGCAAACGGGCACAGCCCGATACACCTGAAAAAACGCCCTTGCCCCGCGATTGCGTCTGCCGGAACAATGAAGCATCCCTTTGGAGAGCCCACATGTCCCTGCACATCCAGACGCCCCTGATCGAATCCCGTCCTCTCTCGCTGATCGCCGGCCGCTCGGTCTGGCTCAAGCTCGAAGCCCTGCAGCCGTGCGGCTCATTCAAGCTGCGTGGCGTTGGCCATGCCTGCCAGGTCCATCATGCCCGCGGTGCGCGCCACTTCGTCTCGTCCTCCGGTGGCAACGCGGGGTTGGCTGTGGCCTATGCCGGGCGCAAGCTCGGCGTGCCGGTGACCGTGGTGGTGCCAGAAACCACCACCGAACGCGCCAAGGCGCTGCTGCGCCTGGAAGACGCCAAGGTCGTGGTGCACGGCAGCTCCTGGCAGGAGGCCAACGAACTGGCGCAGACATTGGTCGGGCCAGACGATGCCTTCATCCACCCGTTCGACGATCCACTGTTGTGGGCCGGTCATGCCAGCATGATCGACGAAGTCGCCCGCGCCGGCATGAAGCCCGATGCCGTGGTGCTCTCGGTGGGTGGCGGCGGCCTGCTAAGTGGCGTGGTCGAAGGACTCGAACGCAACGGTTGGCACGACGTGCCGGTGCTGGCGGTGGAAACCGACGGTGCGGCCTCGTTGCATGCAGCCCTTGAAGCCGGACAGACCGTGGAACTGCCACGCATCACTTCGGTGGCCACCTCCCTGGGCGCCAAGCGCGTCGCAGAACAGGCGCTGGCCTGTGCACAGCGTCACCCAGTCGAAAGTTGCCTGGTCAGCGACCGCGCCGCGCTGCAGGCCTGCGAGCGTTTTTTACTGGATCACCGCGTACTGGTCGAGCCGGCCTGCGGCGCGGCACTGGCCTTGGCCTACCAACCCGAGGCCCTGGCGGCGTACCGCAATGTCCTGGTGATCGTCTGCGGCGGGGCCACCGCCACGCTGGAGCAGATCCAGGCGTGGCTGGCGGCCCAGGGCTGAACGGCGCTCAGCGATCGCTGCGCCGCGGGGTACCGCCATGGCTGTGCTGGCCACCGACCCGGGCCTTTTCTGCCCGGTCGGTCTTCACATCCTGGTTGGTGCCGCCCTTGCGGCCGGCATCGTGGACTTTCTGTGGGTCGTCGGCAAAACCGTGGGAGCTTTCGTGATGCTTGGTCATGGGGTTCTCCTCATGGATCAGTTCTGAAGGTTCGAGCCCCACGGCACATGCCCTGCTCCCTCCTTCCGACAGATGGCGGCGCAAACCCTGTGACCGCAACGGTCACATTTATCTGCTCAACTGGGTCTGCCACGAGGCTGCAGATACCCTGATGAGGCTCCTCTGACCGAAGCGACCGATGCCTTGATGGCAAAGGGACAACAAATACACGTGCAACTCGGACGAAATGCGCCTTCGACCCTTTCGATCCGGGGCAAGTGAAGGCACAATGCGTGTCCTTTTTTTGGCCGGCCTGGCCGGGGGCCTTTAAATGATCAAGACGCCGTACTACCTCATCGATAAACAAAAGCTGCTGGGCAACATGGAAAAGATTGCCTACGTGCGCGAACACTCCGGGGCCAAGGCCCTGCTGGCACTCAAGTGCTTCGCCACCTGGTCGGTGTTCGACCTGATGCAGCAGTACATGGATGGCACCACTTCTTCGTCGCTCTACGAACTCAAGCTCGGTCGCCAGAAGTTTGCCGGCGAAACCCACGCCTACAGCGTGGCCTGGGCCGACGACGAGATCGAGGAGATGCTCGAGAACTGCGACAAGATCATCTTCAACTCCATCGGCCAGCTGCAACGCTATGCCGAACAGTCCCAGGGCAAGGTGCGCGGTCTGCGCGTCAACCCGCAGGTGAGCAGCTCCGACTACCTGCTGGCCGACCCGGCACGCCCGTTCAGCCGTCTGGGCGAATGGGACCCTGAGAAGATCGAGAAGGTGATCGAACAGATCTCCGGCTTCATGTTCCACAACAACTGCGAGAACGGCGATTTCGGCCTCTTCGACAAGATGCTCTCGCACATCGAGGAGCGCTTCGGTCACCTGCTGCACAAGGTCCAGTGGGTCAGCCTCGGTGGCGGGATCCACTTCACCGGCGAAGACTATGCCCTGGACGCATTCTGCGCGCGCCTGAAGGCCTTCTCCGAGAAGTACGGCGTGCAGGTCTACCTGGAGCCCGGCGAAGCAGCCATCACCCAGAGCGCCTCGCTGGAAGTCACCGTTCTCGACACCCTGTACAACGGCAAGCACCTGGCCGTGGTCGACAGCTCCATCGAAGCGCACATGCTCGACCTGTTGATCTATCGCCTCAACGCCAAGATGGCCCCCAACAACGGCGAGCACACCTACATGGTCTGCGGCAAGTCGTGCCTGGCCGGCGATATCTTCGGCGAGTATCAGTTCGACAAGCCTCTGGCTATCGGTGACCGCCTGTCGTTCGTCGATGCCGCCGGTTACACCATGGTCAAGAAAAACTGGTTCAACGGTCTGAAAATGCCGGCCATCGTGGTCAAGCAGCTCGACGGCAGCGTCGAGGTGGTGCGCGAGTTCGGTTTCGAAGACTACGTTTCCAGCCTGTCCTGAGGCAGGCCCTTTCAGTAAGGAGCAAAAGGTAAATTGAAGAAGAACGTTCTTATCATTGGTGCAGGAGGTGTCGCCAAGGTGGTGGCCCACAAGTGCGCACAGCATAACGACGAGCTCGGTCGTATTGCGATTGCGTCACGGAACATCTCCAAATGCCAGGCCATCATCGACAGCGTCAAGGCCAAGGGTAGCCTCAAGGTACCCGCCGACATCCAGGCCTTCTCGCTCAATGCCCTCGATGTCGAGGCAACCAAGGCGCTGATCCGCGAGACCGAATCGCAGATCGTGATCAACGTCGGGTCCGCCTTCCTCAACATGTCGGTGCTGCGTGCCTGCATCGATACCGGCGCCGCCTACCTGGACACCGCGATCCACGAAGAGCCGGGCAAGATCTGCGAAACGCCGCCTTGGTACGGCAACTACGAGTGGAAACACCTCGAAGAGTGCCAAGCAAAGAACATCACCGCCATTCTCGGCGTCGGCTTCGACCCGGGTGTGGTGAACAGCTACGCCAAACTTGCGCAGCAACAGTATTTCGACCGCATTGACTCGATCGACATTCTCGACGTCAATGCCGGCTCCCATGGCAAGTACTTCGCCACCAACTTCGACCCGGAAATCAACTTCCGCGAATTCACAGGTCAAGTCTGGAGCTGGCAGAACAGCCAATGGACCAGCAACAAAATGTTCGAGGTCAAGCGCACCGACGACCTGCCGGTGGTGGGCTCGCAGAACCTCTACCTGACCGGCCACGATGAAGTCCACTCGCTGTCGAAGAACCTCGACGTGCCGAACATCCGCTTCTGGATGAGCTTCGGCGAGCATTACATCAATGTGTTCACCGTCCTGAAGAACCTGGGCCTGCTCTCCGAGCAGCCGGTCAAGACCGCCGAAGGCCTGGAAGTGGTGCCACTCAAAGTGGTCAAGGCCGTGCTGCCTGACCCGTCCTCGCTGGCTCCGGGCTACACCGGCAAGACCTGCATCGGTGACCTGGTCAAGGGCACCAAGGATGGTCAGCCGCGTGAAGTGTTCATCTACAACGTGGCCGACCACGAAGAGGCGTTCGCCGAGACCGACAGTCAGGGTATTTCCTATACCGCTGGTGTGCCGCCAGTGGCCGCGGCCCTGCTGGTCGCCCGTGGCGAATGGGATGCCAAGCGCATGGTCAACGTCGAGGAGCTGCCGGCCGAGCCGTTCCTCAAGGCGCTGGACGTGATGGGCCTGCCGACCCGCATCAAAGACGAAAAAGGCGATCGTCCTTGGGACGCTGAAGCCTAAGCAGCAAACAGAAGGGGCGCCAGATGGCGCCCCTTCTGCGTGTGGCCAGTGCCCACAGACGCCCCACTGCGCACGGTGCTCCTTTTGAAGTCGCAACGCTCTCACAGGCTCGCCCGCTACTTGCGCGCCTCCAGGATCAGGTTGAACGGTGTCTGCGTCGCCCGCCGGAACCGCGTGAACCCCGCCTCCTCGAACACCGCCCGCAGCCGCGCCTCGCCGGCCTGGGCCCCCAGCCCCAACCCTACCTCCTGAGACAGCGAGTTGGGGGTGCAAATGAATGTCGAGGCCGCGTAGAACAACCGCCCCACCGGGTTCAGGTTGCCTTCCAGCGAATCCTCCGCATAGGGCTCGACCAGCATCACCGTGCCGTCGTCCTTGAGCGCGTGGTAGGCATGCCTGGCCGCACCGACCGGATCCCCCATGTCGTGCAGGCAATCGAAAAAGCACACCAGGTCATGATCATGCCCCGGATAGTCCTTGGCCGAGGCCTGGGCAAAGCTGACCTGCCCGGCTACGCCCGCCTCCTCGGCACGCGCAGTGGCGGTCGTGATCGAGGGCCCATGGTAGTCGTAGCCGATAAAGCGAGACGCGGGAAAAGCCTGGGCCATGACAATGGTCGAGGCGCCGTGGCCGCATCCCACATCGGCCACCTTGGCTCCGGCCTGCAGCTTGGCGGTCACCCCCTCCAGCGCCGGTAGCCACTCAGCCACCAGGAAGGTACGGTAACCGGGCCTGAAGAAACGCTCGGTGCCGCTGAACATGCACGGATGATGGTCACCCCAAGGCAGCCCTCCATCGCCACGCATGGCTGCGATCAGCTTGTCTTTGTCATGAAACAGCGCCGCTACCACCGACGCGCCGCCGGCCATGTAGGCTGGCGACTCCTCGATGGCCAGGGCCAGAGCCTGCTCTTCGGGAAGACTGAACGTACCGTCGTGGTGAACCATGTAGCCGGCTGCTACCTGGGCGCTGAGCCATTCTCGCAGCAGCCGTGGATGACAGCCGGTTCGCTGCGCCAGCACCTCGGGGGTCACGGGTTGGCTATCGGCCATGGCCCGATACAGCCCCAGCTCATCGCCCAGGATCACGTTGGCCAGTGTCGCCGCCGCGCCCATGTCGCCCACCAGCTTGCCCATGAACTCGTGAAGTCTTGCCTCGTCCATGACCTGCCCTCCTCTGCAAGAAGGCCACCGTCGGCGACGTCCGGGCCGGGAGGCGGTGGTCGGATGGATGATTGCCGGGCCTGCGCGAAACAGGCCCGGGCTTTAAGTCTAGACGAGCATGGCAAGCGCCACCGCCGGCACCGAAGGCTTGGCCTTACTGCCTGGCACCGTCCAGTTTCTCCACCAATGCCTTGGCCAGCGCCTTGTCGGAGAACGGGTTCTGTCCGGTGATCAGCTCACGGTCGATGACCACATGGGGCGCCCAGGCCTTCGCGTAGCTCATGTCGCCGCCCGCCGCAGCCATGGCCTTGGCCGGGTAGAACTGCAGGCGTTGATCTTTGAGCGAACTTTCGAACACTTGTTCTTCCGGATCCGAGAAGATCGTCATGCGATAGCCCTGGTACACCCAGTCACTGGCGGCCGGCGTCTCGCCGCGTGCCAAGGCCGCGCGGTAGGCAACCGGGTCCTGCTGGGCCGACAGCAGGGTGATCGGGCCATGGCAGATCGCGGCGGTCGGTTTGCCTG
This sequence comes from Pseudomonas guariconensis, assembly GCF_040822035.1. Classification (NCBI taxonomy): domain Bacteria; kingdom Pseudomonadati; phylum Pseudomonadota; class Gammaproteobacteria; order Pseudomonadales; family Pseudomonadaceae; genus Pseudomonas; species Pseudomonas guariconensis. The sequence continues at coordinate 2,973,816 of NZ_CP162012.1, forward strand.
CCTGATGGAAGTGGCGCAGCAATGCCCCGACGTCAGGGTTGTTGGCAAGATCGATCAGCGGCGCATGGCCACCAGGGATGAACAGGCCGGCGTAACGGTCCAGGTCACCCGCCAACACCTCCTTGACCGACAAGGTGTCGTCGATGCCCGGCAGACTCTGCACAACCTTGTGAATACGCTGCATCTCGGCCGCATCGCCACCGAAATACTGCGGGTCGACCGAACGCTCATCGACGCTCGGCGCATTGCCCTTGGGCGTCACCAGCACCAGCGTGTAGCCGGCCTTGAGCAGTTGGTCGGCCGGCACACCGAACTCGTTGAGGTAATAGCCGGTCGAGTACGGTTTGCCGTCCTTGAGCTGCAGTTGATGCTCGCTCGACAGCAAGACCAGCACCTCGCCTTTGGACGCGGCAGTGGCCTGGCCGGCCAGCAATGCGCCAGCCACCGTGAGCGCCAGGGTGGAAATCTTGTTCATGGTCAGGTTCCTGTTCAGGCGAAGGGGACAATGTCGAGTGGGTGGGCAACGCGGACCTGGGTCGGTGCAGCCACCCAGTCAGCGGTGGCAGCGCGATAGGCCTGGTAATGAGCACTGTTGCGGTGTGCATCGATGGCCGCCGAGTCGACATACAGCTCGAACAGGTCGAAGGCCAGTTCGTCTGCTTCACGAACGAACAGGTCATAGCGCAGGTTGCCGGGCTCGGCGCGCGAGTGCTCCACCATCACCCGCAGGGCCTGTTCCACCGCGTCGCGGTGTTCGGGCTTGGGGAAAATAGTGGCGAAGATGCTGATAGGCATGACTGGACTCCAAGGTCGGTATCGGTCAGTGAGGCCATGCTATCGACTGCGCTATGATTCGATAATTCTAAAGATCTAATTTCAGCGATCCAAAATATGAATATCGCAAACAAGGACCTGAACCTGCTGCTGGTCTTCCAGATGCTCTATCAGGAACGTAACGCGTCCCTGGCCGCCGAGCGCATGGCGCTCAGCCAGCCGGCGCTGAGCCACAAGCTGAACAAGCTGCGCCATCAATTCGGCGACCCGCTGTTCGTCCGGGCGCCTCGCGGGCTGACACCGACACCTCGCGCCCATGAGCTGGCGCCTCAGGTTCAGCACTTGGTGGAGCAGCTGGAGCTGTTCTACGAACGTTGCGACGGCGCGGACATGCTCACCCGCCCTGCCCGCCTGCACCTGTATAGCACCGACTATCTGGAGCAAACCCTGCTGCCCCGTCTGCTGCCGATACTGCGCAGCCAGGCCCCCAACCTGGTGCTGGTCACCCACAACACCCGTGGCCAGTTGCCGCGCGAAGCCCTGGAGAAAGGCACGTGCGACTTGGCCATCGCCGGATTCTTCACCGACCTGCCGGACACCTTCCACCAGCAGCGTCTGCTCGGCGAAGAGTTGGTGGTGCTGGCCGCAAGGAGCAACCCACACCTGACCGACGGCCTGGACCTGGAGGCGTTTCTGGCCTGCGAGCATGTGCTGACCACCCTCACCGGTGACCTCGATGGGCTAGTGGACCGCGCGCTGCGCGCCCAAGGCCATCGACGACGTGTGATTGCGGGGTTGTCGAGCTTTCTTGCCCCAGCCCGCCTGGTCAGTGGCACCGACCTGCTGCTCACCTGCCTGCGTTCGCTGGCCGAAGATGCGGCGGCACGGGACCCGGAGCTTGCGGTCTACCCGCTGCCCCTGGCGCTACCGAGGGTCGAATTGATGCAGATCTGGCACGAGCGCACGCACGCCGATCCATTGCGCAGGTGGTTTCGCCAAAAAGTCTGGGAGGTGGCCAATCACGTGGAGTAGAAGCCGCCGGGAGGCGCAAGGCCACCCGGGGCATCGTGCACACTACGGCGCTGCGATTTCGGTCTGCCCTGCGTGGCTCGACGGCGGCGCCAACTGGAGCAACTCGTTGGTGTAGGCCCACTCCTGTTCGAGCTTGTCAGGATGATCGTTCAGGCGAATCCCGTAGGACGGAATGATCTGCCGGAACTTCTCCTGCCAGGGCGCAGAGGCAGCCTTGTCCTTGAACACCTTGTGCAGCAGGTCGAGCATGATCGGCGGCGCGGTCGAGGCCCCCGGCGATGCGCCCAGCAAGCCAGCGATGCTGCCGTCCTTGGCCATCACCACTTCGGTGCCGAGCTTGAGGACCCCGCCCAGCTCCGGGTCCTTCTTGATGATCTGCACCCGCTGCCCCGCCTGCCACAGGCGCCAGTCCTCTTTCTTGGCGTGGGGGAAGTAGGTCTGCAGCGCCTCGAAGCGGTCATCGTCGGATTGCATCAATTGCCCGATCAGGTACTGCACCAGGTCGAATTCACGAACCCCGACGCGCACCATGGGCCAGGTGTTGTGCACGGACATGCTGGCGAACAGGTCCAGCAGCGAGCCCTCTTTTAGAAAACGCGTGGAGAAGGTGGCGAATGGGCCGAACAGGATCATGCGCTTGCCATCGAGCACGCGGGTATCCAGATGGGGTACCGACATGGGCGGCGCGCCGGTCGCGGCGATGCCGTAGGCCTTGGCCATGTGCCGCTGGGCGATGGCCGGGTTGTCGGTCACCAGGAACGAGCCGCCCACCGGGAAGCCCGCATAGTCCTTGGCTTCAGGGATGCCCGACTTTTGCAGCAGCGGCAAGGCGGCGCCGCCGGCGCCGATGAACAGGAACTTGGCGTCGGTGGCGGACGTGGTACCGTCCTTGAGGTTCTTGTATTCGACGTGCCAGGAGCCGTCATCGTTGCGGGTGATGTCCTGGACTTCGCTCGAGAGCTTCAGGTCGAAGTTCGGTCGGCCTTGCAGGTAGCCCACGTACTGGCGGGTGATCTCACCAAAATTGACGTCGGTGCCGATGGGGGTCCAGGTCACCGCGAGCTTCTGCGCGGGGTCACGGCCCTCCATCATCAACGGCACCCACTGCTTGATCTGTTCCGGGTCCTCCGAATACTGCATGGGCTTGAACAGGGGGCTGGCCTGCAGGGCCTCGTAGCGTTTTTTCAGAAACCGAATGTTGTCGTCACCCCACACGAAACTCATGTGCGGTGTGGTGTTGATGAACGAATGCGGGTCCTTGAGCACGCCCTGCTTGACCTGCCAGGCGAGGAACTGCCGGGTGATCTGGAACGACTCGTTGATCTCGATGGCCTTGGCGATGTCGATCTTGCCGTTCTTCTCCGGTGTGTAGTTGAGCTCTGCCAGCGCCGAGTGCCCGGTGCCTGCGTTGTTCCAGCCGTTGGAGCTTTCCTCGGCGACTTTGTCCAGGCGTTCGACCATTTCCATCGACCAACCCGGCTCCAGCTCATTCAGCCAGACCGCCAGGGTCGAACTCATGATCCCGCCCCCGACCAGCAGTACGTCGACCCGTTTGGTCTCGGCGGCCTGGGCACTGAGCATGCCGCACGTGAGGCCTACCAAGGCCCATCGCAACGTCTTCGTGGTGTTCATGTTTCCTCCTGCGAGACGTGATGCCTCGTTGTGTACTCCCTGTCGTGCGCAAGGCTCGTGCGGCGTATCTGTCTGCCGCCCCTGCGCCTGATCGGCCTCGCAAGCGAAGTCAGCCCTCTAGATAGTTAGCGCAACTTTCCCCAAGCCACCAGTTGGATTCATTCAGCCTGTCAAATGAATCTGAACATCCGGCCCTGGGGGTCGTCGGAAGTTTCACTGCTGTGACGGTTTGCATGGAGGTAGGAACGATGGCGAGCACCGTAGGCGATTTTCTGGTTGAGCGTTTGAGCCAATGGGGCGTGAAGCGGGTATTCGGCTATCCGGGCGATGGCATCAATGGCGTGTTCGGTGCACTGCGTCGGGCCGGTACGATCGAATTCGTGCAGTGCCGCCATGAAGAAATGGCGGCATTCATGGCCAGCGCCCATGCCAAGTTCACAGGTGAGCTTGGCGTGTGCATCGCAACGTCCGGGCCTGGCGCTTCGCACTTGCTGACAGGCCTGTATGACGCCCGCCTGGACCACATGCCGGTGTTGGCCATCGTCGGCCAGCAGGCCCGCACCGCGCTGGGTGGGCATTACCAGCAGGAGCTGGATCTGGTCTCGATGTTCAAGGACGTGGCCGGTGCATTCGTCCAGCAGGCCACGGCCCCGGCCCAAGTGCGCCATTTGCTGGATCGCGCCGTACGCACGGCGCAGGGCGAACGCCGGGTCACCGCATTGGTGCTGCCCAACGATCTGCAGGAAATGCCCTACGAGTCGCCTGCACGGGCCCATGGCACCTTGCATTCGGGCACAGGCTTCAACCCACCGAGGATCGTGCCCCACCCCGACGCATTGCAGCAGGCTGCGCAGATACTCAACGCCGGCAAGAAAGTCGCGATCCTGGTGGGGGCCGGCGCGCTGCAGGCCCGTGAGCAGGTGAGCGCAATCGCCGAAAAGCTCGGTGCAGGCGTCGCCAAGGCCCTGCTGGGCAAGGCCGTATTGCCCGATGACCTGCCTTGGGTCACCGGTTGCATCGGTCTGTTGGGTACCGAACCCAGCCTGAAGCTGATGAACGAATGCGACACGCTGCTGATAATCGGTTCAGGCTTCCCCTACGCCGAGTTCCTACCAGAGGAAGGTCAGGCCCGCGGCGTACAGATCGACATCGCTGCCGACATGCTCGGCCTGCGCTATCCCATGGAAGTGAACTTGATGGGCGATGCCGCACAGACGCTGGACGCCCTGCTACCGCTGATCGAGCATAAGACCCGCCGCAGTTGGCGAACCAAGGTCGAAGGTTGGCGCAAGGCGTGGGACAAGAAGCTGACGCAACGCGCCCTGAGCAAGGCTGCGCCGATCAATCCGCAGCGGGTCGTCCATGAACTCTCGCCTCGCCTGCCGGACGCCGCCATCATCACGTGCGACTCGGGCTCCTGCGCCAACTGGTTCGCCCGCGACCTGCGGATCCGCCCGGGTATGGAATGTTCGTTGTCCGGGGGCTTGGCTTCGATGGGCGCGGCAGTGCCCTACGCCATCGCAGCCAAGTTCGCTCACCCCGAGCGCTGCGTGGTGGCCCTGGTAGGCGACGGTGCCATGCAGATGAACAACATGGCCGAACTGATCACCGTGGCCAAGTACTGGCGACAATGGGGCAACGGACGTTGGATTTGTGCGGTGTTCAACAATCAGGATCTCAACCAGGTCACCTGGGAGCAGCGGGTGATGGAGGGAGACCCCAAGTTTGCCGCCAGCCAGGACATTCCTGACGTGCCCTACCACCTGTTCGCCCTCTCGATCGGTCTGAAGGGCCTGTATGTCGAACGCGAGCAGGACGTGGCCGACGCCTGGGAGCAGGCCTTGGCCAGCGAGGTGCCCGTGGTCATCGATTTTCGTACCGACCCCGATGTCCCGCCGCTGCCGCCGCACATCACCCTGGAGCAGGCGAAGAAGTTCGCCGGCGCCCTGCTGCAAGGCGACCCGGACCAAGCCGGCATCCTGCGCCAAACCGCGCGCCAGCTGATCAGCGGGCTATTGCCAGGGCACGGCAAAGCATGATGCCGCTAACCTTTGAGCGCCGCCTCGATCCCGGCGATGTCGATCTTGCCCATCCGCATCATGGCGTCGAATGCGCGCTTGGCGGCGGCCCGGTCTGGGTTGTCCATGGCCTCGAGCAGCACCCGGGGCGAGATCTGCCACGAGATGCCCCACTTGTCCTTGCACCAGCCGCAGACGCTTTCCTGGCCGCCGTTGCCGACGATGGCCTGCCACAGACGGTCGGTCTCGGCCTGATCCTGCGTGCAGATCTGGAACGAAAATGCCTCGCTGTGCTTGAACGCGGTCCCCCCGTTCAGGCCGACGCAGGGAATACCGGCCACGGTGAACTCGACAGTGATGACATCGCCGGCCCTGCCCGACGGGTAGTCGCCCGGTGCGTGATGCACTGCCCCTACTGCGCTGTCGGGGAAGGTCTTGGCGTAAAAAGTCGCCGCCTCCAGGGCATCCTCGTCGAACCAGAGGCAGATGGTGTTTTTGCTGGGCATTGGAGTCTCCACGATCACATCGCAAAGGTTAGAGTCTAGACCTTCACCCCTGGCAGGCGATGGCCTGGGCAAGCGCTTCGTCGGTTGCAGACGCTTGCGGATGGGCCAGGCGATAGTCGCGCAGTCAGAGCGTGGTTCACGGTGGTTTCCTACATAATTGAAACGGTATTTGGCCTAGTCTCGAGCGCTTGGCGCTGCTTCACCAGCATCGGCTGCACAACGAGCCGGCGCAGCACAACTCAAGGTAGCCGCGCTTGTCGAAGCTTCTTTATTCACGAGATAGACGACACACCATGCATTTCGACCTGATCCAAAGTCTCAACCTGGCCGGCAAGGCCGATGTTCCCAATGACGACCGTATTGGCTGTGCAAGCCGTCATGCTTGGGTCATCGACGGCGCAACCGATCTGGGCCCGCCTGGTCTGCTGGGTGAACAAGGGGGCGCGGCCTGGTTGGCAGCGGCAGCGCAGGCTGCCTTTGTCAGCGCAAGCGGGCCGTTGCAGAGCCTGTGCGAACAGGTGTTCGCTACCGTGGCCGCAGCCTACGAACGAGACCGCCGACGTGAGCCGGTCGCCGGCTGGGAGCTGCCCCGCGCGGCCTTTGCGGCGGTGGCGCTGGAAGATGACGAAGTAGTCTGCGCCCATCTGGCGGACTGCGTCGTACTTCACCGCAGCGAGCACGGCATGGCCTTCCTGACACCTGAGCCGGACCGCGAAACCGAGCGCGCCGAGGCGCTCGCCCTGGGCCCTGGCACCGGCGCCCATGGCGTGCGCACCCCTGCCGTGCAGGCAGATCGGCGCATCGCCCGGGAGCGTCCCAAGGCCGTGCTCAGCGTCGATGCCGAAGTGGCCAGGGCTGGTACCGTATACACCCGCGCACCGGTAAGGCGCGGCGACGACCTGGTGCTGATGAGCGATGGTTTCGCGGCCCTGTTCGATACCTACCGGGCCTGCACGCCCCACACCTTCATGACCCAGCTGCGCGAGCAGGGCCTGGCAGAACTTGCGCTGCGACTACGGCAGATCGAGCGCGACGATGCCGCCTGCGTTCGTTATCCACGGTTCAAAATGAGCGACGACGCATCGGCGCTCTGGTTGCGGGTGGGCTGAAGAAGAAAAACGCCGGGCCGATGCGGTTCCGATGCCAAGACGACCCTTCGCTATGCCTTAGGCTGGGTGCGATCGACCAGGCGGATGCTGTCACGCCCGCCTCGCTTGGATTCGTAGAGTGCAACGTCACCCTGTTCGATCAGTGCCGCCAGGCTGGCAGGCGCCCGATCGAACAGGTTGACGCCGATGCTGAGGGTGACCGCCGCAGGCGTAGGGAACGTCTGCGCGGTCATCCGATGGAACTGCTCGCGCAAAGCGCTCCCCAACCCTTCGACTTTTTCACGGGTCGCGTTACCCAGCAGGATGACGAACTCATCGCCGCCCAACCGGGCGGCCAAGCCACTGGCGGGGGTCGAGGCGCGAATCATCTCGCCCAATGCAACCAGCAGGCGATCACCGGCAGTATGGCCATGCAGGTCGTTGACCATCTTGAAGTTGTCGATGTCGATCAGCAAAAGCGCACCGGGGCGGTCCGTTGCCACGTCATCCAGCAGACGCGGGGCGCGTGCCTCCAAGGCGCGCCGGTTATACAGGGCGGTCAAGGGATCGCGCGCCGCCAGCCGGGCGATCTGCCGTTCGCGTCGGTGGCGCTCGGTGCCAGTCATGGACAAGGCGATGAGCATGATCGCCATCGTGCCCTCGACCAGCGACACCTGGATGATCGCGCCACGCAAGGCCGCCAGATCGATCAGCGTCCCAGGCACCAACGGCGGAATCATCTTGGCCAGGTAGAAGATGCCGTGGGCCAGCAGCACATAACGCAGCTGCACCGCCCCCACGCGCAACGACTTGCCATGGGGCCGCAGCAGCACGCAGGCCCACAGGGTGGGCAAGGCCACCAGCAGCGAGTTGGCCAGCAACATCACCTTCGACCACTGCGGGCTTTCAGGCAGCAGCAACAGCATCAGCCAGACAACGGGCAACAGGTACCAGCCACGGGAAAGCCGCATCTCGGTAAACCGCGCCACACCCACGAGAAAGAACCAATGCGCCAACACCAGCAAGCCATTGGCGAACCACACCCCGACGAGCATCAGCCCACTGACGCGCAACAATGCCAAGGTCGACCCCACACTGATGGTGGCGAACCCAGCGGCCCAGAACAGCAGCGAGGTGGCACGCACGGTGCGCCACTCGACCGCCAGGTACAAAGCAGCCGCAGCCGCGAGGGCAATGCTGATGGTCAACATCGTGAGGGGGTCTAGAGCCATGAGCGGACAGGCCTGAGCGATCGTATTGAAGGGCGTGGATTGTAAGCGTTCGGATGCACTTTTAGCAGGTCGCTACCGACTGGAGGGTCTTTTCAAAAGCGCCTCGCGGGCGGCGAAACATCAACATGTCAGTCGCCGATCCGGTGGGCTCACGCCGTCGAGAGATAGCTGACCAATTGCCGACCATGAGAACTCAGGCGCTCCCAGTCACGAAAACAGATACGCAGCTCCAGGGTGGCCCAGCGCTCCTCCAGCATCACCCTGCGAACCGCCAGCTCCTGCTCGGCGCGCACAGCGGCGGTTTCCGGCAGCATGGCGATACCCGCGCGCTGGGCCACCAATTGAGCGATGGCCTCGAAGCTCGGCGCACGCACACGCACCTTCAACGGCATGGCCAGATTCATCGCCAGCTCCTCGACGAAGCGCTGCATCGCCCGCTCTGCCGGCAGACACACAAACGGGTAACCCAGGGCATCAACCAAGCGCAATTGTTCGCGACCGGCCAAGGGATGATCCACTGGTACCAGCATTACCAGGCGCTCGTTGCGAAACGGCAGCGAGACGATGCCTTCGTCGATCAGGTTGCCGTCATACACCCCTAACTCGCATTCACCGGCCAGCACCACGCGCAATACATCGATGCTCTTGTGCTCGACCAGTTGCAGGTCGACCTCAGGGTAGTCGGCCAGAAACGGTCCGAGCACCGCCGGCAACAGCGTGCTGTTGCTGACGGTGGAAGCCGCCAGGTGCAGCGTGATGCGCCGCTGCCCTGCCAACTCCTTCAAGGTGTCCTGCAGCTTTTGCGCCTCCCCCAGCACACCACGGGCCGCCTCCAGTACCAGCCGGCCAGCGGGGGTCAGTTGCATGCCATCAGCCTTGCGAACGAACAGGGCAAAGCCACAGCGAGACTCGAACAGGCGCAGGCGGGTGCTGGCGGCGGACACCGCCACCGGAATGGTCGCCGCCGCCTTGCTCAGGCTGCCGGTAACGGCAATGGCGGCAAACAGGCGCAGATCGGGCAAGTCGAAGTGCATCCTTGTGCGTTCTCCAAAAGCGAAAGCCATGTTCGAGAAAAAGCGATTCTAGCCACAACCCGTTCTGTACAGAATAAGTCCTGCCTTCAATTGCCTGGACTTTGCCATGACGCGTTTGCACCTTCGCCTTCAGACTGCGATCCACAACGGCGGTGGATATGCCGTGCTGGCGGCCTTGGGATTCAGCTTCAAGGCCATCTTCGTCAAGCTGGCCTATGCCGCAGGTCCGGTGGACGCCATCACCCTGTTGGCCATGCGCATGGGGTTGGCACTGCCGCTGTTCGCCTGGCTGACCTGGCTCAGCCGTGGCCAGTCCGCTGCGAAGCTGGGGCTTGGGGACGGCCTGCGCGTGGCCGGGCTCGGGTTGCTGGGCTACTACCTGGCGAGCCTGTTCGACTTCTATGGTCTGCAGTACATCAGCGCCGGCCTCGAGCGGCTGATCCTGTTCACTTATCCCACGCTCGTGCTGGTGTTCCAGGCCATTGCCCTGCGCGAGCGCCCTACCCTGCGGACCCTGACGGCCATGGGCCTGTGTTACCTGGGCCTGGGCATCGCCTTCGTACACGATGTCAGTGTGGCCGGGGTCGGCGAGCAAGTGGTGCTGGGATCGTTGTGGGTGGTGGCCAGTGCGGTGAGCTACGCGCTCTATTACTCGGGTACCGGCATCATGCTCAAGCGCATGAGCTCGATGCGTCTGGCTGGGCTCTGCGGCATCGCCTCGTCATTGATGGTGCTGGCGCACTACCTGCTGGTGGCGGACATCGGCCAGCTGTGGCAGCAGCCACTGGCGATCTGGATACATGCGGGGCTGATGGCGGTGTTTTCCACGGTGTTGCCGATCTACTGGGTGGCCCTGGCGATCCAGCGCCTGGGCCCCACCCATACCGCAGCGGTGGGCAATCTGGGTCCGGTGCTGACGATGCTCGCGTCGTGGGCGATCCTCAGCGAGCAGATCTCGGGGTATCAGTTGGCGGGTCTGGCGCTGGTGTTGTACGGCGTGACACGCCTGAAGCCTGCGAAGAAACAGCAAGCTTCGACGCAGCCCAAGCAAGCCGAAGCGTAGGGGCATCTGCTCACGCAGGCAAGGCGCCAGGCCAACCGGCGCCTCGCTTGTATCGATCAGTCCTCGAGCGGCTTTGGCGGTGCCGCCGGTTTTGCCGGCTTGGCAGGCTTGCTGTCCTTGCCCTTGGACTTGGGCTCAGCAGGCGCGGAAGCCGCCACCGGCTCCGGCGCGCTCACAGCCTTCTCGCTGGCAGGTAGTTCGTCCACGGCCTTGATGATCACCTGCGGATCGATCTTCTCGCCGCTGTCGTCGTCCTTGAGCACATGCCGCTCGCCATCCTTGCCCACCAGGATCACCTTGGTGCCCTTGCTGGCGCCGAGCTTGAGTTCGCGAATCAACGCCATGGTGGTCTGCTGTTCGAGGTTCTTGTCCTCGCGCTTGCCCATCATGTTGGCAACGCTGTACAGCACCAGGCTGCGCTCTTTGAAGGCGGCTTGGGTAGCGGGGTCCTGGAGTGCCTCGTTCAACCCGCGCAAGGTCGGGTCGGCGCTGCTGGGTGCGATGATGACCAAGGGCCTTGCCTTGCCCAGTTCTTTGGCCAGCGGAGCATCGCTGTCCGCAGCGAACACAGGGCTTGCGAGGGCAAGCAGAGTGGCGAGGGTCAGTGACCGGACGAGCATGCGCATCTCCTTATTTCTCGATAACTCAAAGACTACAGATCATTGAGAAAGATCCGACGTGCGAGCCTAAACCACCTGACAAGTCAGGTGATAAGGCGAAAGGTAACTGGCCATTACCAGCAGCGCGTCGAACCAGGCTTGCGACCTCTGCAGAAACCGCGGGCCCCCGAACTGAGCATAGTCCAAAGCCCTCCAGCCAGCGCGGCACCTGCAGGCAATACTTGCATCAACGGACATCGATGCCGGCACCGGCCGGGGCCGTCCCCAGCACCCGGTTGGTCAATACACGCATCTCGTATCGCTCATCAGCTTTTTGCAGCTTCTGGATTTGTTTCATCTGATCTTCGATGTTTTCCACCTGTTGCAGAACCTGGGCCGATAAGGCCTGCGCCTGGGTGTCGCCCTGCGTCAACGCATCCCGCTGCGCCGTCAATTGCTCAAGCTGTCGGTGATGCCGTGCGTTGCCTTGGTCGAAGTGTCCTGGGTTTTCCGCCAACAGATGCTCACGCCAGAAATCCTGATCCACCATCCAGCTGGCCAGCGCTTCATGCTGTTCTGCGGCGCGAACCTGTGTACGGATCCGGTCGACCCGGGCCGGATCCAGATGGGCATACTCGGGAAACGCCATTTCGCCCGCCTCGATGGGTAAATCGAGTGATCCACGCAATGCCAGCTGATAGCCCAGCATTACCTCGACCTCATCTAGGGGGGTGCCGGCTTCAGCCTGGGCACGTAGGAAGCTCAAGATATGATCCTGGACCTGCGCCAGGCGCCACAGGCGCCGTCCGAGCCTAAGCAATGCCTGCGTCGTAGCGCCCTGCTCAGTGCCGGCCTGGGCCTTGGCCTGGACCGCCAACATCCGCACCTCCAGATTGTGAAACCGCAACGCCACACTGTCCTGGCAAGTCAGGTCATCGTCAGCATGGGTAAACAACTCTGGAAGCAAATCAGTCTGCTCGTGCATGTTTTTCAGCATGGTCAGCACACGCTGGGCCAATATCTGCGGTTGTTTCTGGAAATCCGCGGTATCGAGCAACCTGCGCAGAAGTGTCATGAGCCCAGCCGAGCCCTCGACCGCCTCGATCGAGTGCCACAGTTCGAGCAGCCGGTCCCGGTCAGCGCTCGCAACGGCATTGCTCCAGGCTATGGCATGGGTATTGGCTCCCCTGACGGACTGGAACGCCACGCGCAAGGCCTGTACATCGTCCTCGGCCAGCGGATTGCCCATCAACAGCACGCGATGCCTGAGCCACAAGGGGGCCTGATGGAACATCGGCGGTATCCGGGTGATTCGATTGTCGCTCAGGTCCGCATAGTCCAGCTCCGTGCACTCTAGCAATCCCGGAGGCAGCACATCGATGAAAGTGTTGCGCAGCAGCAGTCGCCTGAGCCTGGAAAATCCGCTGACGGAAAACACCAGCCCCAGAGGGTTGTGCGAAAGATTGATGTATTCCAGGCGTGAGCAGCGAGTCAGCTCAGAGGCTTGGCTGTCATCCAGGACGATTTGGTTGTCGTACAGGTTCAGTTCACGCAGGCGCGGCAGTTGATGCAGGCGTGCCGGCAGTCGAGACAGTCGGTTGCCGCTGACCCGCAGCGTCCGGAGGTTGGGAAACGCCTGCAGGAAATAGTCCGGCACATGCGCCAAGTCCATATCCAGAATCGCCAGCTCAGAAACATGGGAGAAGCTGCGGGTAGGCAGAGGGGGCAAGAATCCTGGTCTCAGGCCGTTAAGTTCCAAGCGATAGTCGATCGCCAACGAATTGAGCTGCGAAGGCTCGTCGATGACTCGCTGCCAGCACGCCAGCAATTGTCCCGTGACCCGCCTGCGGTCTGACCTTTCCAACAGCGCAGTGGTGGCTGTGAGCCAAGTATTGAGCGATTGTTCCAGGGTCTTGAGTTCGTGACGAAGCTGACGCAGTTCCTGCGCCATGTCCCTGCCGGTACGCTGCATTTTCACTTGCCAGGCGCTGACCTGGGCGTCGGAGTAAGTGGGATAGATCCGCCGCAGTTCCGCCTGGATCATCCAGGGCCCTCCTCGGCTCCGGCTGCTACCGGACAGGCGCCCACTCAAGGGATAACCGAGCCGGCCATCGTCCTGGCGCAGCGGGGCCAGCCAGCGGTCCTTGCCTTGCCCTTTGTTCAACAGCTCCCCGACCTCGCTGGGGCGTTCGATCGCCTGGCGGGCCAGCAGCACGCGCAGGTTGTGGGCAAAGGGATCGGCAATGCCCATGGCCGCTTGCTGGCCTTTATAGGCGGTGGCCATCGCGTCGAACAACTCATGCGGCTCACTTAACAGGTTCGTTTTGGGATCGACGACCAGGAACTTACCCTCGACGTGTATCAGATCGCAGGCGGTGGCCCCCTGCTCGCTCGCAACGAGCAAGAGGCCGCTCGCACTGCCCTCGAACAAACGCCAGCGGATACCCGTGGCAGCACCGGGCAAATAGCGCAGCATGCCGATGGCGACCCGGGCCACATCAGCGTTTTGCGGCGTGTCCAGGTGCAGCGCTTCATACACGCGTGTCACACGCATGTTTTGTACATACGCTCTGGACGATTCCGCCAATTGCAGCGGCACCCGTCCACTGTCGAGTAAGCGTTGCCGGTCCGTAGTCGTCGCCGCGTCCACCAACCCCTGCGCAGCACGCCAATGCAGACTGGGAAACACCCGACGCAACATCGTGCTGGCGAGGTTCTCGCCGTTGGGCATGTGTTCGTAGAGATCCTGCAGCAACTCGCGCCGAGCCTTCCATGCCACCTCGGCCAATGCCTGGTCAGGCAGCCCGCCAGCTCCGGGAAGACGTTGGGCGCCTTGCAATGCGAAGGCATCCTCCACCTGTTTGCCCGAGCGCAAGCGCTCGACCATGTCGCGGATGCGCAAGTCCAGGTGGGCACGGACCGTGCTGTCCAGCAACCCGGAAGCCGGCGCGCGACCATACACGTGCAACCCCCGCAGATCATCCGCCTTTAGCCCGTGGAAACTCAGGACCAGATCGATCCGCTCGTCATCCAGCTCGCGAAAGTGCCCACCCAATCGACGGAACAAGTAATGGACGTCTTCCCACTGGGCCGGCTGCTCGAACCACAACCGCCAGGCACCCGCACCGTTGTGTCTCAACAACGGCCCATGCCCAGCCTGCGGCAGCAGTTGCCATTGCCCGTCCTGGGTTCGCTGACGCACGCGGTAGTAGTGTCCGTCCATCTCGATCCAGGCCTGCTCCCCCAACCGGAAGACCCCGGCTGTATCGCTCGTCGCGCCAGACGGTGGCACGTCACTGCGAAAGGCCTTGACGTCCGCAGCCCACAGCTTTGCCGAACCGTCTTCCAGATAGGCCGGCAGCAGGTTGTCCATGATGCTCGAGCGCGCCGAGAGGGCCTCTACCCCAGCGACCGCCGCGGTGGTGGCGCCGGCGACCGACACCGCGGTAACGACATTGAGTAGGTGCTTGCATGCCTGGCGGGTGTGGTTGTCTTGCCAGGCCTCGATGCCGTGGTAGACCTCAGTGAGCGTTTCCCAGGCGCTGACGGCCAAAAGCACCTCGCCAAGCACCGGCACAAATAGGCCTGCGGCGGACAACAATGCCTGGCCATCGGCAGCGAGGCGCTCGTCGTATTCGCGCTGCAGGGTGCGGTCCAGTTCTTCAACCGGCGCCACGAGCACCTTCGCGTCATCTTTTATCTGCTCGATACGCGCATGGGCCAGGCGTTGAAAAAACGGCGTGCCATAGGGCATGAGGCTTTCATCCAGGCTGATGTTGGCCCAGATGACCAAGTCTTTGTACGCGGGGATCACGATTGAATAGAACGCATGACTGTCGCGTCTGCGCACGAAGCGGCGAAAGAATGTCTGGTACGCCTGGCTGCGTAGGCGCCTACCCAGTTCGTTGGCGAGCTTGCGAAGGCTGGAGAACGCGCTCCAGGCCCCGTTTGGATCGCCAGGCACATAGAGCAGCAACCTTCCGTCGTTGTGCGACTCATCGATGACTACGATCTGCTGCAGGTCGCAGTCCAGCAGACGCAGACGTTGCGCTGTCACGGTCGAAGCCTTGTTTTGCGCGCCCTCTTTCGCGCAGAGTTCGGCAATCGTCTCGAGCTCACGCTCGCTCAGTCCAGCGCGGTCACGGGCCTGGTAGGCATCAAACAGCATGGCATGGCGGCTCCAGTCAGCCAGCAAGCATGGGACGGTCCATGCCGGTTTGTCGTCTGTCACAGGTCCGCTCAAAACCTCGGCCAGATGCGCTTGGTACGCGCTGCCAAGATCGAGTTCACGACACAGCTTGGCAAACTCGGTTGCAGACGGCGCCTTGATCCTGCCCTGCCTGGCGCTGGACAAGCGATTGCCGCGCGGTTGCCCGCCCGCTACGGCTTCCTCAGCGGTGAAGTTGCGTACTGCCACCTCCAGAAGCGAACGCTGGTCGTACTGCTGCTTGGTCAGGTGGACGCCAACGGGCTGGGCATTGATCACAGGCTCCGGGTACCCGCCGATAAAGCTCCACTGATGAAGATTGAACTGAGCCGAATAGCGCGCTCGCAATGCAGCCTGCAGCTTGGATTTGATAAAGCCGTCCAGCGCCTCGATGCGCCCCAGCACGTGTTTGAGATGCGAACGCAGCACCACGCTTTCGTCCATCGCATCTGCAAACCGAGCCCGTTGCTGCGGCGTCGCCGACTTCATCCACAGCGGCAGGCGTTCGGCGATGAAGCCATCCTGATAGGCACGCTCCGCTGCCAGCTGCGTTGCTTCGTTCACTTGCGGTTCATTGCGCTCGCCGCCCATGTCCATCTCCTGGTTGACTGGAGCGACGAGGCTAGGCGCCTGGCTTGGCGAAGGAACGCTAGATAGCTACCACCTCAAAACAACTGCAGTTGCCGACCGGTCAATGTGCCGAAGTCATCACCGACGAAAGGCAGGATCGCGTCGGCCACTGGCTGCAACTGACGCGACAGGTAATGCTCGTGATCGATCGGAGACTGCTGGTTTTCCAACGGCTCGGGACCGGCCGTGGTGATGACGTAGCTGATCCAGCCGCCGTTCTGGTACTGCTGCGCTCGCCCCAGGCGGCTGTTGTACTCATCGGCCAAGCGCGCGGCGCGCACATGCGGGGGCACGTTGCGTTGGTAGTCGGCCAGAGGACGCCTCAGGCGCTTGCGATAGACCAACAAGTCATCCTGCTCACCGGCCAAAGTGCGTCGCACGAAATCGCACACATAGTCCCGATAGGGCTGGCCGCGGAAAATACGTCCATACAGCTCCTGCTGGAACTGCCGGGCCAGCGGTGACCAGTCGGTGCGCACCGACTCCAGCCCCTTGTAGACCATCTCCTCCTGGCCCTCGGCGCGGCGGACCAGGCCGGCGTAGCGCTTCTTGCTGCCCTCGTCGGTACCGCGGATGGTCGGCATGAGAAAGCGTCGATAGTGGGTTTCGAACTGCAGCTCCAAGGCGCTGTCCAGGCCCATGGTTGTCTCAAGGTGCTGGCGCCACCACTGGTTGACCTCGTTCACCAGCTCACGGCCAATACGCGCGGCGGCCTCTTCGCTGTGCGCCCCTTTGAGCCAGACGAATGTGGAGTCGGTGTCGCCATAGATCACATCGAAGCCACGGGCTTCGATCAGCGCCCGGGTCTGACGCATGATCTGATGACCGCGCATGGTGATCGACGATGCCAACCGGGGGTCGAAGAACCGGCAGCCACTGGAACCCAGCACGCCATAGAAGGCGTTCATGATGATCTTCAGTGCTTGGGACAACGGCGCATTGCCTGCGCGCTTGGCCGCCTCCCTGCCCTGCCAGACCCGCTCGACGATCGCCGGCAGGCTGTGCCGGGTACGGGAGAACCGGGCCCCGCGAAATCCCTCCACCGAATGCGCATCGTCCGGCTGGGCCAGGCCTTCGACCAGCCCCACCGGATCGATCAGGAAGGTACGAATGATCGAGGGATACAGACTCTTGTAATCGAGCACCAGCACCGAATCGTACAACCCAGGGCGCGAATCCATGACAAAGCCGCCGGGGCTGGCTTCGTCTGGGCGGCTGCCCAGGTTCGGCGCGACATACCCCAGCCGGTGCATGGGCGGGATGTACAAATGACAGAACGCTGCCACCGAACCACCGCTGCGATCGACCGGCAGGCCCGTGACTGTGGCGCGTTCCAGGAGAAACTCCAGCAGACGGGTATGGGCGAAAATGCGCGTGACCAGTTCGCAGTCCTTGAGGTTGTAGCGCGCCAGCGCAGGCTTGTCCTCGGCGAACATGCGGTTGATTTCGTCCATGCGCTGGTAGGGCGAGTCGATGGCCTTGCCCTCGCCCAGCAGGGTCTGGGCGACACTCTCGAGACTGAACGACGGAAAGCTCCAGGTGGCCGAGCGCAGTGATTCGATGCCGTCGATCAACAGCCGGCCTGGGGCATCGGCGAACACGTGGTTGCGGCTGCCATGGGCGCGCAAAGTCAGCGGCGCACCGTTGCGTCCCAGGGTCAGTGGCACCTGCAGACGCGCGGCATGCTCATGCAGCAGGCGTAGGTCGAATTGCACCAGGCTCCACCCGATGATCGCGTCCGGGTCATGGCGTGCGAACCACTGGTTGAGGCGCTCAAGCAACTGGGCGCGGTCCTCGCAGTATTCGAGGTCGAAATCCACTTCGCGGGTATCGCCGTTGGCCGGCCCCAGCATATAGACCTGCCGCTGGCCGCAGCCTTCCAGGGCGATACTGTAGAGTTCGCCGCGCTCGCTGGTCTCGATGTCCAACGACACCAGGCGCAACGCAGGGCGGTAGTCAGGGTTTGGTTTGAGATGGGCATCGCAGATCACGCCCTGGGCATCGGCTTGACCGCTGAACAGCACCGGCGCGGTGATGAAACGCTCCATCAGGTAGCGCTCCGGTGGGCGGATGTCAGCCTCGAAAACCTCGATGCCGGCGCTGCGCAGGCGCTGCTCAAGTTGCATCAATTGACGGTGCTGCCGGCAATACAGGCCCAATACCGGACGCTGTTCGAAGTCGCGCAAGCCAAGCGGGCGCAGCTCGACCCCTTGCTCGTTCCCCAGCAACAGCCGCGCGTGCTCGCCTTGCCCGGCTGCGATGAACGCCACCGACACCTGCGGCGCCAGACGCAACTGCCGTGGGCCCTGGTCGGTGGCCAGCCAGAACTCCACGCAGGTGCCCTCGGGCGTGTCATGCCAATGGCGGGTGAGGACAAAGCCCTGCTGCAACTGCACCGCGTCGACCTCGATCATGTTCGTTGGCAAAGCGTCATTCTACCGCGCCGGGACGGGAGCGACTGTCTTGATTGCATGGGGCCATTCAATCCAGGGCGCGCCCGATCCGTGCGCTGGGCTTGTCATCAGCCGTAGAGGTAATCGATGTCCTTGTGAGCCAGTGGCGGCACCTGGCTGAGCAAGTAGTCCCGCAGGCGCTGCATGTGGCGCGCCTTGGGGCTGGACTTGAGCCACGTCATGTAATAGCCATCACCTGTGGCCACCGCGTGCTTGAACGGCGTCACCAGACGGCCCGCGGCCAGGTCGGCGCTGACCAGCACCAGGTCGACCACCGAGATGCCCAGGCCCTGCTGGGCCGCCGAAATACCTTGGTCGAGAGTGTCGAAAACCTGCCCCTGGTCGATGCTGATGTCCTGGGCGTCCATCCGCGCCAGCCAGCGCCGCCAGTCGCGCCGATCCGGCGAGGGGTGCAACAGGTCGCAATGCTGCAGCGCAGATAGCCCCGGCTCAGCGCCTTGAAGATACTCAGGATGGCACACCGGGATCAGCCACTCGTCGAACAGTTTCAGGCTCTCGACATCCGCGGCGAAGCGTCCATTGCCCAACAGGATGGCGCAGTCGTAGGGCTCGGAATAGAAGTCCACCGTGTCGATGTCCATCCAGACGCTCGACAACTGCACAGTGCAGCTATTGTCGATTTTCTTGAAGCCATCCAGCGCCTTGAGCAACCAGCGCACAGTGAGCGTCGAAGGCGCCTTCAGACGAAGGCCGTAGCGGTCCTGACGCAGTAAGGCGCAGGCGTTTTCGATGATCTTGAAACCCACCTTGAGCTCCTGGGCCAGCAACCGGCCATGCTCGGTCAGGCGCAGCTTGGGTCCGCGCCGCTCGAACAGGTCGCAGCCGAACATGGCCTCTAGGGTCTTGACGTGATGGCTTACCGCTCCCTGGGTCAAGGCCAACTCCTGGGCTGCTCGGGTGAAGGAGCCGTAGCGCGAGGCCACTTCGAAGGCGCGTAAGGCGTGGAGTGCTTGAATCCGTTCTGACATGGTCCTGCCCAAAGCATGAGTGAGACTAATAGTAGGTCATAGTTCCACACGTTTTACAACGTCGGAGGGTTCTCAGAAAATGCTGTTAAATCACAAATTTACAATGGAAACCGCATACATCTTGCTTAGATGTCACTGAATCTCTGGGGACACCATGTTTACGGGTTATGGAAATTGCTATCGCCTGGATGCGCTAGAGCTGGCCGCTGAACATATCCAAAAATGCCAACATTGGGCGTATCAAACCCTCGCACAGTTTCGTACTTTGCTCGGCCATCCCGACTTTCCCTGCCTGTTCGGCCGCAAGGCGGTCGCCGCCGGCACCTGCCATCTTGTCTTCGCGCGCGCGACGCAACTGGCGACAGACATTGCCCGAGGGCTCGCCGATTACGTGAGCATCCTCGAACCCATCCCGCTCAGGCAGCGCATCGGCAACCCCTTACTGGTGTTTCTCGAAACCGAGCCAGACAGCACGCTGGCCGAACAGCAGGCGCTGGCCTGGTCGGTGCTGCAACAAGTCCATGAACTGGACCCGCAACCCTGGCCTCGGACGCTACCCACAGACCCTCATGACAGCGGCTGGTCGTTCTGCTTCGCTGGCATGGCGCTGTTCATCAACATGAATTTCCCGGCCCACCGGCAAATGAAAAGCCGCAACCTGGGCGCGCACATCGCCTTCGTCATCAACCCGCGGGAGAGCTTCGACGAGGTCGCCAGCGCCGCCACCGAAAGCGGCCGTCGCATCCGTGCACGCATTCGCGAGCGGGTACGCCATTACAACGATGGCGTCGTACCCGATACCCTGGGCTTCTTCGGCCAGGAGGACAATTTCGAATGGCGCCAGTATCAACTCCAGGAACCGGGCTCGCTCAACCCTTCGCGCTGCCCATTCCATGCGCATGCAACACCTGAAACCCTGATCGAGAACTGACCGTGAACACCGCACTCACCGCCACCTATGCCCTCACCGTGCTGCTGCTGATCGCCACCCCTGGCCCAGTGGTGGCACTGATCGTCAATACCGCGGCTACCTCAGGCTCGCGCAAGGCGCTGTCGACCGCCATCGGCACCAATTGGGCTTCGCTTGTCCTGATCGCCGCCGCTGCCTGGATCATCATGACCAGCGCTGCGGTCGACAAGACCTGGCTCAGCGGCATGAGCCTGCTGGGCTGCCTGTTCATCGCCTACATCGCCATCACTACCCTTCGGGAAGCGCTGCAAGCGCCAGCCCTCGACGTGCCAGCGCAGGCCCCTGAACAGCCTGGACGCGGCGGGCTGCTCCAGGGGTTCATGGTGGGCATCTCCAACCCCAAGGACATCATCTTTTTCATTTCCTTCTTCCCGCAGTTCATCCAGATCACCGAATCGTTCGGCAAGAGCATGGTGGTGCTGTCGCTATTGTGGATTGCCATCGATTTCGCCGTGCTCAGCCTGTACATATTCGCCATCGGCAAGATCGCCTCGCAACGCAGCAACCGCATCATCACACTTGCCTCGGGCATTGCCCTGTTGCTGATCGCCCTTGCCGGACTGGCCTACAACATCAAGGAGCTGGCCGGCTGAACCGCGCCACCCTCGACCTCGCGTGCCAAAGGAGCGCCCATGAGACCGATCGACCATGACACGAACGTCCAGGGCAGCCCTCTTCCCCTGCAGCAGGACTATCAGCGCTTCCTGCTACAGGGCAGCCGTCGCGCACCGCATACCCTTTACATGCATGAACGAGGCTATCGCTCCGGCACCATCAACACCGACAGCCATGGCATGCGCTACAGCCATTGTGCCGACAGACGCTGCTCGGTGACCGAGCACAGCGGCGTCAAGCGGGTCAATCTGCTGGTAGGTGGTTCGACCACCCTGGGCATCGGCGCCAGCTCCGACAAACACACGATCGCCTCCTACCTGTCGGCGCTGACCGGCGAGGTCTGGCTGAGCCTGGCCGGCTGCGGCCTCAATGCCACTCAGGAACTGCTGATGTTCCTGACCCACCAACATCGCTTCACAGAGGTCGGCCACGTAGTCGTACTCAGCGGCCTGAACACCTTGGCACACGAGGCGTTGGGCGAAGTGCTGGCGGGCGATCACGAACAAGGGCACGCCCTGGCTTACCAGGACCTGCTCAACAGCTTCAACGAAGGCGTGCACACCGCCCATCCACCACCCGGCGAGTCGCTCTGGCGCCGCCTGGGCCAAGCCCTGGCGCCTCGCAGACAATCGCCGGCCCCCGCCTGGAAGCTGTCGCCCCCCGACAAACGCCTGGCACGCGCCGCCGACACCATCGGCCGCAGCCTGCAGCAGTGGGACCGCCTGCTGGGCGGTGGCTATGCCACCCTCACCTTCATCCTTCAGCCCCTGTTGCCCTGGTGCCGGGAGGCCATTCCACAGGGCGAGCAGCTCATGCTGCAGCACCTGCAACGCCAGCCGACGAACTTCGACCGCCTGCTGGCCGACGTCTTCGACAGCCAGTTGCACACGGACTTCTTTCGACGCATCAAGCAACAGGCCGCGCAGGTGCCCTGCTATGACATGAACTGCATGCTCAGCAGTTGCGCGATGTTCGACCAACCGTTGTTCGTCGACCGCCTGCATTTCAACGACTTGGGCAACAGTGCACTGGCCAAGGTGATCACCGCCAAGCTCGGGCTGGCCCAGGAAAAGCACGCCAATTATCGACCACCGCCCGTCAGGCTAGTCTGACAAAACAGGATTGGCCTTTCGGCAGGCAGCGTTGGGTGGCTAGAATACGGCGTCGTCGCTCTTGATTCGCTTGAGGTACATGCGTAACTGCCATGATGATCGAAGCCGTCCTGCCGTATCTGGCCCACCCTGGCCAGTCCGCCTGCGAGGCCTACCTGTGAACCGCGCCTTCTTCTGGTCGCCGTTGTTCATGGCCGTGCTGGCGCTCGACGCCCAAGCGCTGGAAGTACAGATCGACCCCCATGCCGATCTGCTCTACCGCCAGGCCCTGCCCCTCTTGGAGCAGGCCGACCTCCAGGACGACAGCCCCAGCCCACTGCGCACCTCGATTGGCAGCGACCCGGAACTCAGCCGCCAAGGCCAGGCCCTGGCGCGAACCCTACCCACCGCCGTGGCCTTGCTGAAAAAATCGGTGGCACTCAACCATCCGGTCGCCCAGTACCGCCTGGCGCTGTACTACATGACCTACCTGCCGACGGCGCAAATTCCGGATGCGGCCTGCCCGCTGCTCGAAGCCAGCCTGCAACAAGGATTCGCGCCACCCGCCCCGGCGATCGCGACCTGGTGCCCGCCTTACAACGCAAGCCCCGCCTACCGTCAGGCGCTGGAAGCGATCCCCAGCATGGCCACCCGTTATGCCGCCTATTACCCTCAGCCTGCGATACGGCTGGCCTGCAACCGCAGTCAACCCCAAGGCCTGGAAATGCAGTGGGGGCGCCAGCGGGACTACCAGGCGGAGGTGTATCGTCTGCTCGGCGACCTCGATCCTCAACAACGCCAGACCTTGCTGCAAAAGGCAGTGGACATCAATGGCTGCGCCGCAGCCCAACGACACCTGACCAGCAAACGCTAGACTCGCTTAGCAAGGGGCAGGCAGCAAGAATGTTCAAGCCATGCCCCATCCGCTCTGGCATGCTGGACTGCCTTGCCGATTCAAGTCACCACCATGCCCTGCAGCCCACCTGTCGCCCGCCAAGCATTCCTCCATGGCGCCATCGCCATCATGCCCTTATCCCTGGCCGTAGCCCCCTGGGGCCTGCTCGCCGGTTCCATGGCCATCGAGGCCAACCTCAGCGCCTGGGAGGGCCAAGGGCTGTCGGCCATCGTTTTCGCAGGGGCCGCGCAATTGGTAGCGATCGGCATGCTCAAGGGCGGTGCCAACCTGTTCTCGATCCTGCTCACAACCTTGTTGCTGACTTCCCAACATTTGCTCTACGGCCTGAGCATGCGTCCGGTGCTGTCCGGCCAGCCGCTGCGCTGGCGCCTGGGGCTGGGCTTTCTGCTCACCGATGAATTCTTTGCCCTGACCAGCCGCTACGACCAACAGCAGTTCAACCGCTGGTACGCCCTGGGCGTCGGCCTGACGTTCTATGTGGCCTGGAATCTGTTCACCCTGGCCGGCATCCTGCTAGGCCAGAACATTCCACACCTGGACCAGCTGGGCCTGGACTTTTCCATCGTCGCCACGTTCGTCGCGTTGATCGCACCGCTGGTGCGCAACCTGCCGACAGTGGTGTGCGTGGCGGTGTCGCTGTTGTGTTCGGTGCTGTTCAGCCACTGGCATTGGGAGACCGCTCTGGTCGCCGCCGGCCTGCTGGGCATGAGCGCCGGCTTCGCTTGCCAGAAACTCACCGGAGGCCGCTCATGACCTGGCTGCTGATCTTCGCCATGGGCCTTGTGGTGTTTCTTAACCGCTACGCTTTCCTGGAACCGCGCCTGCCCCTGCGCCTGAGCTCCAATGCCCGGCAATTCTTGGGCTTCGCCGTACCTGGCATGCTGACGGCCATCTGCGGGCCGATCATCTTCCTGCCTGGGCATCAACTGGACCTGAGCCTCACCAACCCCTACCTGCTCGGCTCACTGGTGGCCATCGCCCTGGTGCTGTTGACCCGCAGTGTGTTGCTGAGCATGCTGGTGAGCATGTTGATCTTCTTCCTCCTGCGCAGCTGGCTGGCATGAACACGCCCCCGCGCGAACAGACCCACCTCTGGCAAGCCCCGGCACTGGGCGATGTGGAAATGCTGCACGCGCGGTATTTCCAGCAACGCTTCGCCCCCCATGTGCATGAAGGCTACGTGTTCACTGTGATCGAGTCCGGCGCCCAACGATTCTGGCATCGTGGCAGCGAGCACCTGGCACCGGTGGGCAGCATGGTGCTGATCAACCCGGACGAGTTGCACACCGGCGCCACGGCACACGAGGCAGGCTGGCGCTATCGTGGCTTCTACCCAGAGCACGAACGGGTCACCGGCGTGCTCGACGAGCTGGAGCTGGGTCGCCATGGCATGCCGCACTTCAAGGACAGCGTGATCCAGGACCCCGCCTTGGCCGCCCTGTTCAGCGAGTTGCATCGGCTGTCGGAGTCCGACGCAAGCGCCTTGGAACAACAGACCGCCTGGCGCCAGGCAGTCCTGGCGCTGGTACAACGCCATGGCCACGGCGCCGAGGCGCCCGCCCCCGGCAACGAACCGCGCGCTGTGGCCCGCGCCCGCGAACTGCTCGAAAGCCAGCTGGCCGACCCACCGTCGCTCGAAGCCTTGGCCGCAGCGGTCAACCTCTCCCCCTTCCACTTCGCCCGGGTGTTCCGCCAGGCCACCGGCCTGCCACCCCACGCCTGGCTCAAGCAGCGCCGCCTGTCCCGCGCCCGAGAGCTGCTCAAGAGCGGCCTCCCCGCCTCAGAAGTCGCCTTCGCCCTGGGTTTTGCCGACCAGAGCCACCTCAGCAGGCAATTCAAGCAGGCCTATGGCGTGACGCCGGGGGCGTATCGGCAGGCGTGTCGGTTCGTTTAGCACCCGGTCACACAGTTCAAAAAGGCAGCTCCAATTGCAGGCGGGTCAATGCCTTGCGTCGCCCCCCAATAGCGCAACACAAGACGCACCGAGGTGTGTCGATTGAACCCTGGTGTAGAGCAGGCCGCCCAGCACGGTACCCGTGGCCAGCAGCGAGAAAACGTAGCCAACCGCCGCCTCCGAGGAGAACCACGCGCTCAAAACATTGTAAACAACATCTGCCCCACACCACTTCCAACAGACGCCTCGCACTCCGAACAAGACCCATATAGAGAGGATGAAGACCGTCTTACCCAAGCCGTGTATATATGCCATTCAATGGATAATGCAGTCGTTGTGCATCGCGCGAGACGTGAGGGTGATGCGCAGTGAGTACCTAGCCCCCACATCAGGCAGGAGCCCCACCCCCTGCTACACTGAAAGGGCTGAACGGAGGAACCTGCCATGTCCGATAGAGAGCTCACCACCCTCCTGACGCTGATGAACCAGCGCCAAGCCTGTCTGAGCAGTGCCTGCAAGGAGATTGCCGACTGGATCGACCGGCAGGGCGATGTGCCCGCGGCTGGCAAGATCCGCGCCAGCCTCAAGGCACTGGAGGCCGAAGACGCCCAGGTACGCAAGACCTTGACCTCGCTGACCATCGAGCGACCTTTGCCGAGGTTTCGTAGCTGAGCAGTATTTGTAAAGTCGATCGGGGCGCTTTGGCGCCCCTTTTATGTAGCAAGGCCGCGCCCACACGGTGGGAGCGGCCTTGTGTCGCGTTGGGCTGCGCGGCAGCCCATGCCACCGATCAGTGCATGTGCGCGTGATCATGCCCGGCTTCAGCCCCCAGCGGGCGAACCGGTGCCTGGATTTCCAGGGTCTGCTTTGTTCCCTTGGCATCTTCGATGGTCAGGGTCAGCGGCACCTGCTCGCCTTCCTTGACCTGCTGGGTCAGGCCCATGAGCATCACGTGGTAGCCGTTAGGGTCGAGGGAGACCGCTTTACCGGCGGGCAGGTCGACGGCCTTGACCTCCCCCATGCTCATCACGTCGCCCTTCATGCTCATCTCGTGGATCTGCACGGTCTTGGCGACCGGCGAGGCCACGCTGAGCAGCTTGCTGTCGGTGTCGGCAGTCAGCGTCATGAACGCGCCAGTGGACTGCTGGTGCGGCACGCTGGCGCGAACCCAGGCATCACTCACGGTGGTCTGGGCCAGGGCCGGCAAGGCCAGGCCCATCATGGCCAGAACGGCCAGCGCACGTTTGGCAGGTTGCAGTGAAACAGCCATTAGCAAATCTCCATCAGGGTGACCAGGTCTTCGGCGCATTCCTTGGCGGTCAGGGAATGGCCAAGACTCAAGCGCAGAGTGCCACGCGTGTCATAGACGTAGCTGGTGGACGAATGAGAGACGGTGTAGGTATCGCCGGCGGGGACCTTCTCGTAGAACACCTTGAATTCCTTGGCCACCTCGGCGATTTCCTCGGGGGTGCCGGTCAGGGCGGTGAACGACGGGTCGAAGGCCTTGACGTAGGCATCGAGCACTTCTGGGGTATCACGCTCCGGGTCCAGGGTGATGAGCACCACCTGGAACAGGTCGCGGTCGCGGCCCCTGAGCAACTTCCTGATTTGCGCCGCGCGCGCCATGGCGGTCGGGCAGACAGCCGGGCACTGGGTGAAGCCGAAGAAGATCATCGGCATGGAGCCATAGAAGCTCGACAGGGTGCGCTCGTTGCCTTGGGTGTCCTTCAGGCGGAATTTGCGCCCGAGGATTTCGTTGCTCATGTTCTTGCCGTACTTGAACTCGAGCCCCCGGGCCGGGTTGCAACCGGCCAGCAGGCCAAGCCCCAGAACGCCCATCCCGGCGACGACAGCACGCCGGGTCAGTAAATCAGTCATGGAACCATCCTTTATAGGGAAGGTGCCGGCCCCTGGGATGGGCCGACGAAAAAACCGAGGCATTCTGGCATGACACCCCAGGGGCATCCACCCGACGAAGGAGGGATCGGCCTGCAGCCCTTGAAATCCGGGCTGCGGCCTGTTGTCGCAGGGCTTGATTCCGTAACACTTTGTTGCTAGGTGCAACATCTTGCAAAGAGAACGCTGGATGAAACCACGCCAGGCAGCATGGATCAGTAGTAGGCGTTTTCCTTGTTGCTGTGGTCGGTCACGTCACGCACACCCTTGAGCTCCGGGATACGCTCGAGCAGGGTGCGCTCGATGCCGTCCTTGAGGGTGACGTCGGCCTGGCCGCAGCCTTGGCAGCCGCCGCCGAACTGCAACACGGCGATGCCGTCATCGACCACATCCACCAGGCTCACGGCGCCGCCGTGGCTGGCCAGTCCCGGGTTGATCTCGGTCTGCAGGTAATAGTTGATGCGCTCGTTGAGCGGGCTGTCCTCGTTGACCATCGGCACCTTGGCGTTGGGTGCCTTGATGGTGAGCTGACCACCCATGCGATCGGTGGCGTAGTCGACCAGCGCGTCCTCCAGGAACGGCTCGCTGACCGCATCGATGTACGCGGTGAAGCTCTTCAGGCCCACGGCCGTGTCGTCGGGCTTCTCCTCGCCTGGTTTGCAGTAGGCAATGCAGGTTTCAGCGTACTGGGTACCCGGCTGGGTGATGAAAATGCGGATGCCGATGCCCGGGGTGTTCTGCTTGGACAGCAGATCGGCCAGGTAATCATGGGCGGCGTCGGTAATGGTTATAGCGCTCATGGAAGTTCCTCACAGACTTGTCGGCAAGTGTACGCCAACCTGGCCCCCGAACAAAGTCCTAGTATTTGACTCGGGAAAGCGCCAGCACCTGGGCTGGCTCCCTGTCTTCACGCAACCAGGCCTGCATACGCCGGTACAGGCCGCGCTCCAGCCAGTGGAAGCTGAGCCACGACATTAGTCCAATGGACAGCACGCAGACGGCAAACACCGCATAGGGATTCAAGCCCAGGCGCTGACTGGCGAACCAGCCGCCATAGAGCACCAGCACGTGAATCAAGTACACCGAATAGGAGCAGTCGCCCAGTGCCTTGAGCACCCGGTTGCCATGGAAATACGGCTCCAGTGCGACAAACGCCAACACTACCAACGCACTCGGCACGCCCCAGTGCAGCAGGCGCACGGAGGCATCCAGCTGATACAAGGCATACCCCGCCAACCCCAGTACCATCAGCGGCAACCACAGCCCTTCGCGCACCAGCCCGCGGCGGTACAGCACGCCAATGCCGATGCCCAGCAAGAACTCGTAGATGATGCCGTTGCTGTAGAAGCGGCTCAGTACGCCCATGCGTCCAAGCACCTCACTGACCATCAACAGAGCTGCGCTCACCAGCAACAGATGGTGTCGCCGTCGCACCAGGAAGGCCAGGCCGAACAACAGGTAGAAGAACATCTCGAAGTTCAGCGTCCAGCCGACGTTGAGTGTCGGATACAAGCCGTAGCCGCCGGGGTTCTCCGCCGGGATGAACAACAGTGACAGCAGCAGATGCTGCCCGTCGAACACTTGGTGCGGCATCCAGCGACTGGCCACCAGCAACAGCAAGGCCATCAGCAATGTGTAGAACCAATAGGCAGGAACGATGCGCAGCACCCGATTGAGCAGGAACTGCCCGGGCGCGATAGGTTTGTCGCGGGTCGAGAGGTAGATCACCAGCCCGCTGATGACGAAGAAGATATCCACGCCCACGGCGCCTCGTTCGGCGAGCAGTCGGCCGATCGGCCCGGTAGCGTGGAAGTCGAAGAAGATCTGCATGAAGTGGTGGCAGACCACCACCCAGGCGGCGAATGCCCGGAGAGCCTGAAGCGAATACAGCATGCCGGTTCCTGCGGTTTTCGGTGCATTGAGGCCCCGATCGAACGCAGCGGCGCGCACTGCGCGCTCGTCGAAGCTAAACCCGCTTGCGCACGGCTTGCGGCGAAACCGTGGGAGCGGGTTTACCCGCCAAGGGCTGCCACGCAGCCCCCGCGATGGATCAGGACCACCCGGCAGGTCCGACCGCAACGTATCCGAAAAGGTCAGCCCGACCCGATCAAAGGTTCTCGTAGCGGTTCATGTCCAGCACACCCGCTTCCACAGGCTCGGTCTCCTTGATGAACGTGTTCAGGTCATGGAAGTAGCGCCAGAACTCAGGGTGGCTGCGGCGCACGCCCCAGCGCATGACGATCCGCTCGAACTTGGCCGTATCGTCGCGGGCAGCCTCCATATCCTCGACGAACTCCGGTACATCCTGGGTCGGGATGTTGAAGATGAAGTTCGGGTAGCTGCTGAGCACGCCCGGGTACAGGGTCAGCGTGTCCAGGCCTGGCTGGTAGCGATAGGCCTCGCCGAGCAGGAAGGCGACGTTGCTGTGGGCGCGGTTGCGCAACAGGCTGTAGACCTGGCGCTGGCCGCCCTGCCCTTCGATGCGCAGCAGGGTCGCCTCGGGCAACTGGTTGATCACCTTGAGCCCGGCAGCCGGGCGCGAGACCAGGCGGCTAAGACTCTGCTCGGCATCTTGGAACTCGGCGCTCATCTGCGGACGCGAGCAATGGGCACCAGTGCAGCGGTTGATCGGATCGGGCGCCGCGTTGAGGCTACCAGTGCGTTGCAGCAATTTGAGGCCGAAATCACGCTTGGGATTTGCCTCGTCCAGCTTCAGCGCACTTGGTGTACTGGTGTCGATGTCCTCGTAGTCGAGCCACATCTTTACCTTGCCGCTGTTCTGGTACCAGTCGCTCAGGATCGCGCCGCGCTGGTCGGCCGGCATCAGGCGCAGGAAGTTGATCTCGGCACCATTGCGGATCAGGTCGAAGTACAGGCGGGTCTGCAACTGGTGCGAGACGTTGCCGAATACATCGAAGTTCACCGCCAATTGATAGTAGGTGCGCTCGAACAGCGGGTAGTCGAACAACCAGGTGGTCAGCGGCACGTCGCCGATCAGGCCCTTGCTCACCGACGCGCTGTCGAAGTGGCGGAAGATGGTCAGCAGCGCATTGTCATTGCCCGCCCACAGGGTCGACCAGCTCGGTGCAGGCATCTGGGCATAAGCTTCGCGACGCAGCTTCTCGTACTCGTTGCGCTTGTCGCGATAGGCATGCCACAGACTCAGCACACTGCCCACGTCGTCGATCTGCCCAGGCATCGCCAGCAGCGGTGTCGCCTTGCCGCGGTACTCGGCATCGGTGATGTAGCGGTCATGGGCCGGCTCCTGGAACAGCGCCCAGAAGTTGTCGCGAATCACATCGGTGGCGATCTGCCCACGACACACCGGGCCACGGATGAAGGTGCGCACGAAGTATTCGGCGTTGTCCAGCATGAACTGGTAGCGCGCCACCGCCGGGATCGCCTCGAAGGTCTCGAACGGGTTGGAGCGGTGGCGCGGGCCGTACCCCGGCAGTGACGTGGCGTGCCAGTCGCCGCTGTAGAACAGTTGCTTGACGCGCTTGAGCTTCTGCGGGCCCATCGGGTAGGTGATGTGGGTCTTGTGCACGATCACACCCTGTACCGGGATCAGGCGGTAATAGAAGTCAGTGCCGGGCGGGTCGTTGGGCCTGCGGGTGGCTATGATGTCCACCGGCTTGCCGCTTGGGGTGCGCGAACGCACCCACTGGAAGAAGTGCCCCGGCTCGCCCCCGGTGAAATAGACATGCGCCAGGAACAGATGCTCGTACAGCCAGCGGCCCACCAGGGCCTCGGTGGAACCCGGACGGTTGAGCAGCTCTTCCCATTCGGCGATCTGCCGGGACTCGATGGCGCTGGGCTGGATCGGCTGGTATTCGACCGGCGCACCGGCCGCCAGCCAGCGCTGCAGGGTCTGGTACTCGGCATCGGTGAGCCCGGTGACAGCTAGCGGCATCCCCTCCTTGGGGTGGGCACCGGCGTAGGCGTCGAACTCATGGGGCAATGGGCACATGTTGTTACGGTTGAGCCCCAAGACGATCTCCTCGGGCAGCTTGGCGTTGGGCGTCAGCGGCGTTTTGTGACCCAGCTCGAGCATACGTGCCATCAACGCGGCCTGGCTGCCCTGGTTGTCGAGCACCGAATAAAAGCCCATCTTGCGCCAGGCCTGCTCGTCGTGGGCGTCATAGAACAGCCGCGTGGTGGGCACCGCCTTGCTGCGCTCCCCCTGGTACACCGGCGTCTTGGAAGCACCGCGCACTGCACCTTCTGGGCTTTCCAGCTTGAGCTGGCAGGCCGCGTCGTTGCATGCATGGCAGGCCACGCACTTCTCAGTGAAGATCGGTTGAATGTCCCGGGTGTACGAAATCGCCGGGCTCGATTGAGGGGCTTGCCCGAACGCCACGCCGCTGATGAGCAGGGCGAAAGCGCCAGCAAGTAAACGATGCACCATGTGCCGAATGTCCTGATTCCTGAAAGCCATCACGATTGCCTGACCGGTCCTTGGGTGCTTTGGCGCGCTCACCAACATGAAGGAAATTCATGCAAATGGCCGGCACGCCTAAAATCCGTGCAGCTTTGTTATTATTCAGCACCTTCCGAAATTCGCCCGACCAGGTAGTTCCTATGTCCGACCGCAGCGCTCGTTTCCAAGCACTCCAGCAAGCACTCAAGGAGCGCATACTGATCCTCGACGGCGGCATGGGTACTATGATCCAAAGCTACCGCCTCGAGGAACACGACTATCGTGGCACGCGCTTCGCCGATTGGCCAAGCGACGTCAAGGGCAACAACGATTTACTGCTGCTCACCCGCCCCGATGTCATCGCCTCGATCGAGAAAGCCTACCTCGACGCCGGCGCCGACATCCTCGAGACCAACACCTTCAACGCCACGCAGATTTCCCAGGCCGACTACGGCATGGAAGCGCTGGTGTACGAGCTCAACGTCGAAGGCGCGCGCATTGCCCGCCAGGTGGCCGACGCCAAGACACTGGAAACCCCGGACAAGCCTCGCTTCGTCGCTGGCGTGCTCGGCCCTACCAGCCGCACCTGCTCGATCTCCCCGGACGTCAACGACCCGGGCTATCGCAACGTCACCTTCGACGAGCTGGTCGAAAACTACACCGAGGCCACCCGCGGCCTGATCGAAGGCGGCGCCGACCTGCTGCTGATCGAGACCATCTTCGACACCCTCAACGCCAAAGCGGCGATCTTCGCCGTGCAGCAAGTGTTCGAGGAAGACGGCGTCGAATTGCCGATCATGATCTCCGGCACCATTACCGACGCCTCCGGCCGTACCCTGTCGGGCCAGACCACCGAGGCGTTCTGGAACTCGGTGCGCCACGCCAAGCCAATCTCCGTAGGCCTGAACTGCGCCCTGGGCGCCAAGGACCTGCGCCCCTACCTTGAAGAGCTGGCCACCAAGGCCGACACCCACGTCTCGGCCCACCCCAACGCCGGCCTGCCCAACGCCTTCGGCGAGTACGACGAAACCCCGGCTGAAATGGCCGCGGTGGTCGAGGAATTCGCTGCCAGTGGTTTTCTCAACATCATCGGCGGTTGCTGCGGCACCACCCCGCCGCACATCCAGGCCATCGCCGAGGCCGTGGCCAAGTACAAACCACGCGAAATTCCGGACATCCCCAAGGCCTGCCGCCTGTCGGGTCTGGAGCCGTTCACCATCGATCGCCAGTCGCTGTTCGTCAACGTGGGCGAGCGCACCAACATCACAGGTTCCGCCAAGTTCGCCCGCCTGATCCGCGAGGAGAACTACACCGAAGCACTGGAAGTGGCCCTGCAGCAGGTCGAGGCCGGCGCGCAGGTGATCGACATCAACATGGACGAAGGCATGCTCGATTCGAAGGCTGCCATGGTCCGCTTCCTCAACCTGATCGCGGGCGAGCCGGATATCTCCCGGGTGCCGATCATGATCGACTCCTCCAAATGGGAGGTAATCGAAGCGGGCCTCAAGTGCATCCAGGGCAAGGGCATCGTCAACTCGATCTCCATGAAAGAAGGCATCGAGCAATTCAAGCACCATGCCCGCCTGTGCAAGCGCTACGGCGCCGCCGTGGTGGTGATGGCCTTCGACGAGGTCGGCCAGGCCGACACCGCCGCGCGCAAGAAGGAAATCTGCCAGCGCAGCTACGACATCCTGGTCAATGAAGTGGGCTTCCCGCCGGAAGACATCATCTTCGACCCGAACATCTTTGCCGTGGCCACCGGCATCGAGGAACACAACAACTATGCCGTGGACTTCATCGAAGCCTGCGCCTACATCCGCGACCATCTGCCATTCGCCCTGTCGAGCGGCGGCGTGTCCAACGTGTCGTTCTCCTTCCGCGGCAACAACCCGGTGCGCGAGGCGATCCACTCGGTATTCCTCTACCACGCCATCAAGAACGGCCTGACCATGGGCATCGTCAACGCCGGCCAACTGGAAATCTACGACGAGATCCCGGCGGCGCTGCGCGAGAAGGTCGAGGACGTGGTGCTCAACCGCACCCCGCACGGCACCGACGCACTGCTGGCGATTGCCGACGACTACAAGGGCGGCGGCGCGACCAAGGAAGTGGAAAACGAACAGTGGCGCACGCTGCCGGTGGAAAAACGCCTGGAGCACGCGCTGGTCAAAGGCATCACCGCCTTCATCGTCGAGGATACCGAGGAGTGCCGCCAACAGTGCGCGCGCCCCATCGAGGTCATCGAAGGGCCGCTGATGAGCGGCATGAACGTAGTTGGCGACCTGTTCGGTGCCGGCAAGATGTTCCTGCCTCAGGTGGTCAAGTCCGCCCGAGTGATGAAGCAAGCCGTGGCCCACCTGATCCCGTTCATCGAAGCCGAGAAAGGCGATACCCCCGAGGCCAAGGGCAAGATCCTCATGGCCACGGTCAAGGGCGACGTGCACGACATCGGCAAGAACATCGTCGGCGTGGTGCTTGGCTGCAACGGTTATGACATCGTCGACCTGGGCGTGATGGTGCCAGCGGAGAAGATCCTGCAGACCGCCCGAGAGCAGAAATGCGACATCATCGGCCTCTCCGGCCTGATCACCCCGTCGCTGGACGAAATGGTCCACGTCGCCCGCGAAATGCAGCGCCAAGGCTTCGAGCTGCCGCTGATGATCGGCGGTGCCACCACCTCCAAGGCCCATACGGCGGTCAAGATCGAACCCAAGTACTCCAACGACGCGGTGGTCTACGTCACCGACGCCTCGCGTGCGGTGGGCGTGGCCACTCAGCTACTGTCGAAGGAACTCAAGCCGGCCTTCGTCGAGAAGACCCGCCAAGAATACGTGGAAGTCCGTGAGCGCACCGCCAACCGCAGCGCCCGCACCGAGCGCCTGGGCTACGACCAGGCCATCGCCGCCAAGCCTCAGTATGACTGGGCCGGCTACACCCCAGCGGTGCCCTCCTTCACGGGCGTCAAGGTGCTCGAGGACATCGACCTGCGCGTACTGGCCGAATACATCGACTGGACGCCGTTCTTCATTTCCTGGGACCTGGCCGGCAAATTCCCGCGTATCCTCACCGACGAAGTGGTCGGCGAGGCCGCTACCTCGCTGTACAACGATGCCCGCGAGATGCTCGACAAGCTGATCGACGAAAAGCTCATCAGTGCCCGTGCGGTCTTCGGCTTCTGGCCGGCCAACCAGGTCGAGCATGACGACATCGAGGTCTACGGCGACAACGGCGAGAAGCTCGCCACCCTGCACCACCTGCGTCAGCAGACCATCAAGCCGGACGGCAAGCCGAACTTCTCCCTGGCCGACTTCGTCGCGCCCAAGGACAGTGGCGTGACCGATTACGTCGGCGGTTTCATCACCACCGCCGGTATCGGTGCCGAGGAAGTGGCCAAGGCCTACCAGGACAAAGGCGACGACTACAACTCGATCATGGTCAAGGCCCTGGCCGATCGCCTGGCCGAAGCCTGCGCCGAGTGGCTGCACGAGCAGGTCCGCAAGCAGTACTGGGGTTATGCCAAGGACGAACACCTGGACAACGAAGCGCTGATCAAGGAGCAGTACAGCGGTATTCGCCCTGCTCCGGGTTATCCGGCCTGTCCGGACCACACCGAGAAAGCCACGCTGTTCCGCCTGCTCGACGGCACAGCCATCGGCGAGACCGGGCCGAGCGGTGTGTTCCTTACCGAACACTTCGCCATGTTCCCGGCAGCGGCGGTCAGCGGCTGGTACTTCGCTCACCCGCAGGCGCAGTACTTCGCCGTGGGCAAGGTGGACAAAGACCAGATCGAGCGCTACAGCGCGCGCAAGGGCCAGGACATCAGCGTCAGCGAGCGCTGGTTGGCACCGAACCTCGGTTACGAGAGCTGATCTGCTAGGCGGCCGCGCTGCGGCACTCTCGCGGGTAAACCCGCTCCCATAGGGTTCACAGTGATCCTTGTGGGAGCGGGTTTACCCGCGAAGACCTGCGCAGCGTCCACAGGCCTGTCTACACTGTCGTGTGATTGTCTCTGTTTTCAGGAGCCCTTCATGGATGACAACGACCCCGGCAAACCGCCCACCTTCTGGCAGATGCTTCACAGCATCCTCGCCGCCGCCTTCGGCGTGCAGAGCGGCAAGAACCGCGCGCGCGACTTCACCCATGGTAAGGCCAGTCACTTCATCGCACTGGGCACCTTGTTCACCCTGGTGTTCATCCTCGCACTGATCGGCCTGGTGCAATTGGCCATGCACCTGACCGCCCGCTAGAACGCAAGCCGCCCGCGGATATCCCTTCCGCGGGCGGTTCCGGTTTGCTCAAGGTCTGAAGATCGGCGCTATTGGTGGCTGACCCAATACACGGCGGCCACGACGACCAGGACGATCAGGCAGAGGATCGCCCAGGCGTCGACAGTGCTGTCAGCTTTGCGCAACTTGGTCGAGTTTCCCATTGCATTGCCTCTTGTAGTGGTTATGGGAATGCACTTCAACCAGCAGTTAAGCCCAGCAATGGCCTTCTCTCAAGCAAGGTCTTTCAATAGTCGACAGGCTTGGCCAAAAACGGATAACGAAAACCTTCCGGTCGCCCTTCTGCGCTGTAGCGCAGAAAATCCACCCCCATGTCGTCGCAGCTTTCAAGCAAATTGAGCCAGCGGCGGGCCTTGGCCTGGTCGAAGGACTGCAACACCGGCATCGTGTGCGCTTGCAGACCATCACGATTGATCGCCAGCCCCAAGGCATCGTCATGCAACATCACCATGGCCCAGCCGCCCAAAGTGAAATGCCCGCCCATCAGCACACTCAGACGCCCATCGATTCGCGCGCGCAGCGCTTCGGGAGAGCTGTTGATGGCGCCGAAGATCACATCACGCCCAGGCGTGCGTCCCTTCTCTTCAAATGCCTGCATGGCACCGAAAGCCATCTCGTCGTTGGCAGACCACACCAACTGCGTATCCGGATAGCGCTCTGCCAGCAACTGGGCCTGTTCATAGGCGCGCTTGCGACTCCAGCCGCCATAGACCACCTGGCGCAGGCGCACCTGGGGGAAGTCCGCCAGGGCTTGGCGCATGCCTTGCTCGCGCAATTGGGAGGCCGGGGTGGTCTTGACCCCGGCGAACGCCACCAGGTCCACCGGTCCCGGACCTGGCGGCAGCATGGCAACCATCTGCCGCAGCATCTGGTAGCCCGCCTGCTCGTCGTTGGCAGTCAGGGTGCCCAGCACCTGCGCATAGCGGTCCGGCTGAGCCTGAATGCTGCGCGCCTGGGTTTCGGTCAGGCCGTTGTTGACCAGGAACAACTTGACGCCAAGCCCCTGTGCCAGGCGGATGATTTCCGGGGCCAGGTATTGCTCGTTGACCAAGACCAGGTAGTCCGGGCGCTGGGGCCCGGTCAGCACCGCGCGGGCCTGGGCCAGCGCCAGGTCCGTGCGCCGCTCGCTGTATTCGATGCGCAAGTCCATGCCCAGCTCCTGCGCGGCCGCCTGCATGAAGCGCGAGTAGCCGACCCAGAAAGCCTCATGGGAAAAGCCCGGGTTGAGGAACACCACGGAGGCGGCCTGCGCGTTCGCTGCTGCCAGGAGCAAGCTCAGCGACAGGGCCTGGCACAAGGCCTTGAGCATTCGATGACATCCGTTGCGAAACAAACGCGCGAGTATAAACGGACGGGGCCTGAAGGCGGGCAAATGCCAGTGGATCTCACTTAGTCCTATTGGTTCTTTTCATATGCAAAAACATCACTTTAGCGCATAAACACAACCTGATATCGTGCTCCGGCTCCGAAGCGGAGTGCGCGGCCGTGCGCGCGAATAGCTGCCTGCAGCCTGAGACAGGACTTATATGTACGTATACGACGAGTACGACCAGCGGATCATCGAGGACCGCGTCAAGCAGTTCCGGGATCAGACCCGCCGCTACCTGGCCGGTGAGCTGAGCGAAGAAGAATTCCGC
This sequence comes from Pseudomonas guariconensis, assembly GCF_040822035.1. Lineage (NCBI taxonomy): Bacteria > Pseudomonadati > Pseudomonadota > Gammaproteobacteria > Pseudomonadales > Pseudomonadaceae > Pseudomonas > Pseudomonas guariconensis. The sequence goes on from NZ_CP162012.1 coordinate 3,010,798, forward strand.
CCTCTGCGCCTGCAGAACGGCCTGTATATCCAACGTTTTGCGCCCATGCTGCGTGTCGCAGTGCCCTATGGCCAGCTGAACGCACGCCAAGTCCGCGTACTGGCGAAGATCGCCCGTGACTACGACAAGGGCTACGCCCACATCAGTACCCGCCAGAACGTCCAGTACAACTGGCCGGCACTCGAGGACATTCCGGACATCCTGGCAGAGCTGGCCACCGTGCAGATGCACGCGATCCAGACCAGCGGCAACTGCCTGCGCAACACCACCACCGACCAATTCGCCGGCGTCGCCGCCGATGAAGTGATCGACCCACGCCCGTGGTGCGAAATCGTCCGCCAGTGGACCACCTTCCATCCGGAATTCGCCTACCTGCCGCGCAAGTTCAAGATCGCCATCAACGGCTCAAAGGAAGACCGCGCCGCCATCGAAGTCCACGATATCGGCCTGGAGCCGGTGTACAACGAGGCCGGTGAGCTGGGCTTCCGTGTACTGGTCGGCGGCGGCCTGGGCCGTACTCCTGTGGTCGGCTCGTTCATCAATGAATTCCTGCCCTGGCAAGACCTGATCAGCTACCTGGACGCCATCCTGCGCGTGTACAACCGTTACGGCCGCCGTGACAACAAGTACAAGGCGCGGATCAAGATCCTGGTCAAGGCCCTGACCCCAGAAGTGTTCGCCGAGAAGGTCGAGGCCGAGATGGCCCACCTGCGTGGCGGCCCGACCACCCTGACCGAAGCCGAGTTGCAGCGCGTGTCGCGCCACTTCGTCGACCCGGCCTACCTGGCCCTGGACAACGTCGACTACGCCTCGCTGGACGAGCAATACCCAGGCTTCGCCCGCTGGCGCTCACGCAACACCCGCGCCCACAAGAAGCCCGGCTATGTCGCTGTCACCCTGTCGCTCAAGCCCACCGGCGTTGCCCCGGGCGATATCAGCGACAAGCAGCTCGACGCCGTGGCCGACCTTGCCGAGCGTTACAGCTTCGGCTTCCTGCGCACCTCCCACGAGCAGAACATCATCCTGGCCGACGTCGAGCAGCGCCAACTGCACGCCCTCTGGCTGGAGCTGCGCGAACAGGGCTTCGCCACGCCGAACGTCGGCCTTTTGACCGACATCATCTGCTGCCCGGGCGGCGACTACTGCTCGCTGGCCAACGCCAAGTCGATCCCGATCGCCGAATCCATCCAGCGCCGCTTCGACGACCTGGACTACCTGTTCGACATCGGCGAGATCGACCTGAACATCTCCGGTTGCATGAACGCCTGTGGTCACCACCACGTTGGCCACATCGGCATCCTCGGTGTGGACAAGAAAGGCGAAGAGTTCTACCAGGTCTCCCTGGGTGGCAACGCCGCGCGCGATGCGAGCCTGGGCAAGATCCTCGGTCCCTCCTTCGCCCAGGACGAAATGGCCGATGTGATCGAGAAGCTGATCGACGTGTACGTGGAACAGCGTACCGAAGACGAGCGCTTCATCGACACCTACCAGCGTATTGGCATCGACCCCTTCAAGGAACGCGTCTATGCAGCGAATCATTAAAAACAACCAACTGGTCGACGAAACCTGGCACCTGCTGCCCAAAGGCACCTCGTTCGACGAGCTGACCAACTGCGACGACTACATCGTCCCACTGCAAATGTGGCGTGACCACGCCCATGCCCTCAAGGCACGCGACGGCGGCCTGGGTGTATGGCTGGACAGCGACGAAGAAGCCGAAGAGATCGGCGAAGACGTGGATGCCTTCCAGGTCATCGCCTTGAACTTCCCGGCCTTCACCGACGGGCGCAACTACTCCAACGCGCGCCTGCTACGGGACCGCTACAAGTTCAAAGGCGAGCTGCGCGCCATTGGCGACGTGCTGCGCGACCAGCTGTTCTATATGGCCCGCTGCGGTTTCGACGCCTTCGCCATCCGCGCGGACAAGGACCCAGAAGACGCGCTGCAGAGCCTGAAGGACTTCTCGGTGACCTACCAGGGCGCCACCGACGAGCCGCTGCCGCTGTTCCGCCGCCGCTGATCGTCACAGCCAGCACCGACCGGCCCGCCCTTTGGCGGGCCGTGTCGTTTTCGCCCATTGCCCCTGCCTCACGCACGCGCCACCGGCCATTGATGATTTGAAGTCAAATGACCTTGGTTCACCGGCGTCTTAATCAATCTTCGGTAAATCCGCACACTGGTCTCACTCGATCGATTCCGGGCCACACTATCTCTGGGTTCGATCCTTGCCACACTTACCAGGAGCAGATCAATGAGCATTCCCTCTTTCGGCCTCGGCACCTTCCGCCTCACCGGTCAAGCCGTCATCGACTCGGTCAAGTCCGCCCTCGAGCTGGGCTACCGCGTCATCGATACCGCGCAGATCTACGGCAACGAAGCCGACGTGGGCCAGGCGATCTTCGAGAGCGGCGTACCGCGTGACGAGCTGTTCATCACCACCAAGATCTGGGTCGACAACTATGCCGCCGACAAGCTGATCCCGAGCCTGCGCGAGAGCCTGGCGAAGCTGCGCACCGATCATGTCGACCTGCTGCTGATCCACTGGCCAGCCCCCGGCAACGGCGTCGAACTGCGCGAATACATGACCGCCCTGGCCGACGCCAAGAAGCAAGGCCTGACGCGTCAGATCGGCGTCTCCAACTTCAACATCGAACTGACCCGCCAGGCCATCGAGGTGGTCGGCAAGGGCGAGATCGCCACCAACCAGATCGAACTCAGCCCGTACCTGCAGAACACCAAGCTCGCAGCATTCCTCAAGGAGCAAGGCATCACCGTCACGTCCTACATGACCCTGGCCTACGGCAAGGTGCTCAAGGACCCTGTGCTGGCCGACATCGCCGCCAAGCACAAGGCGACCGTCGCACAAGTCGCGCTGGCCTGGGCGATGCAGCTGGGCTATGCGGTCATCCCCTCCTCCACCAAGCCCGAGAACCTGGCCAGCAACCTGCTTGCCCGAGACCTGCGCCTGGACGACGAGGACATGGCGCGCATCGCCAAGCTCGAGCGCAACGGACGCGAGGTCAGCCCTGACGGCCTGGCGCCGATCTGGGACTGAGCCACGGCAAACGTCTACCGATGCAAAAACAAAGGGCTGTTACGCAGCCCTTTCGTTCATCCCGCGCAAGAGTTTCTACTGAAGACGCGCCGAATAGGCCGTACGCAGGTCACCCGCCCAGCCATCGAGCACTGCCTTGACGTTGTGCGCGGTCAAGACCTGCTTGTCATTGTCCAGCGGTACACCCGTGCCCTTGCGCACCAGCTCGGCGACGACCGCGCCGGTTTCGCCGTCCTCGAAGGACACCTCGGTGGCGATCTCGCTGTCCTGGTCGCGTATCCCCGTCGCCGCACTCACGCCAGCGGCCACCAGCGTGACCGGCAGCCACTCATAGAAGCGCAGGCCTTGGGTGGAGGTGGCGATCCGGGTGATGGCAGGCCTGACGACCAACGTGTCCGGGCCAGGCTTGGAGGCCAGGGGGACGACTTTTCCCAACTCCAGCCTCAGCGCCGCATCGTAGTAGCCGGTGACGTTGATCAAGGTGCTGCGGGGGATCCGCTCGGTCGGCTCAGGCCGCGGATAGAACTGGCTCGGTTCCAGGTACACCTGTTTGTAGCGACCGGTCTTGAGCGCCGGACTGACCCAGCTCGACACCTGCTGGCCCGAGGGTGATTGGTGCGGCGCCAACTGGCTGTAGTCCTTCAGAAACCCTGTGTACATCTTGGGGCTGACGGTCTTGCTGCTGCATGCCGACAAGCTCAGGGAGGCCGCCAGCACCAGCGGCAGCGAGCGATGCTTTTTCATCAATCAAAGGTCCTTGTTCTGCTCGATGGCCGGCGCCGCTCAGGCGTGGCCGTGGGTGTCCGGGGTGTTGTCCGAGCATTCGATGTGCAACTGGCCATGGGTCATGATCCAGTGGATGAAATCGGCCGTGGGGATCGAGTGGACGTATTGCACCCAATGTCCGCTGTCCGGGCTGTAGCGCTCGAAATAGCGACGCAGGACGATGCGCTCTTGATCCTCGGCCACGCCCAGGCAGGACTGCTGGAACAGAATCGGTGCATCCTGCCCTGGCGCGGTGGTGCGTTGGGCCAGGATCAACGGGCGTGCAGCCGCGCCCTGATCGGTGGTGTACCTGTTGCTCAAATCCTTCATGCAAGCCCCCAAAAACGAAGGCGTGCAAAGTACCCAAGGCGTTTTGCCAGAGGATGTCCGCTTGATGTCAGGCCTGAAGGAATGTTGCTCGATTGAAATAAATGACCCAAGCAGCAGAATGGTTTTAGATACCGCCCTTTCTAGCCCTGGACCCTGTGAACGTGAGCCGATTGCTGATCGTCGACGACGACGTGGAAATCCTGACCCTGCTGAAGAAATTCTTCGTTCAGCACGCCTATGAGGTGGACGTCGCAGCCGACGGCGAGGCCATGTGGGCGGCGATTGCGGCGCAGCGGCCCGACACCGTGATCCTCGACCTGATGCTGCCCGGGGAAAACGGCCTGAGCCTGTGCCAGAAGGTCCATGCCCAGACCGGTATTCCGATCATCATGCTCACCGCCATGGCCGAGCTGAGCGATCGCATCGTGGGCCTGGAGCTCGGTGCGGACGACTACCTGACCAAACCCTTTGCACCGCGCGAGTTGCTCGCCCGGGTTCGCGCGCTGCAGCGACGCATCGGCCAGCCAAACCTCCCGGCAGGCGAACCGACACGGCCGGTCATCCACTTTGCAGGTTGGCACCTGGATATCACCTGCCGCGAATTGCGCTCCTCCGAGGGCGTGATGGTGCCCTTGTCCGGTGGCGAGTTCGACTTGCTGGTGGTGTTTCTCGAACACCCCCAGCGCATCCTCACCCGCGAGCAGTTGATCGACCTGGCCCACGGCCAGGGCCATGAGGCGTTCGACCGCAGCATCGACGTGCAGGTCAGCCGCCTGCGGCGCAAGATCGAGCCGGACAGCAAACGCCCCGAACTGATCCGCACGGTGCGCAACGGTGGCTACCTGTTCACGGCCAAGGTCACCCGCTCATGATCGAGCCACTGCTGCGTCGCGACACCCTCAGGCGCCGCATCGCCCTGACCATCGTCGCCGCGATGCTCGCCTCGCTGGCCCTCAACGCCCTGTTCGTCCAGGTCGCCGGCACCTGGGCGCGCCCGCCCATCGAACGCACCGGCCTGCTGGAGCAGATCGCCTCGACCACCCGGGTGATCGAAGCTGCGCCTGCGCCGCTGCGAGCGCAATTGGCAAGCGCCGCCAGCAACCCCATGCTGCGGGTGGCCTGGAATGCGCAGCGCGCCGACTTCCAGCTGCCCAGCGACGGCGCACGGCTCGATGCAGGCCAGGTGCCGGTGCTGCACCGATTGCTGGGCGATGGCCGGGAAATCGACATCTTCACCCCCGACGACTGGCCCGGCGATAGCCCTCAGGCCCGTTACGTGGCGCTGGTTCAGCTTCAGGACCGCAGCTGGCTGTCCTTCACCCCGCCCGAACGCAGCTGGGGCTTGCGCGCTAACGTGCGCATCGCCGTGATCATCGCCCTCGGCCTGGTGGCCACCCTGCTGGTGGCCTGGATCGCCACGCGCCAGCTGGCAGGTCCCTTGCAGCGCTTCGCCAGCGCGGCGCGGCGCTTCGGCGATGACCTGCGCGCCCCGCCCATCGAGGTGCAAGGCCCCGAGGAAATCCGCCAGGCGATCATCGCCTTCAATACCATGCAGGCGCAGATCCAGCATTTCGTCGCCGAACGCACCCACATGCTCGCCTCGATCTCCCACGACCTGCGCGCCCCGCTCACACGCATGCGCCTGCGCAGCGAGTTCATGGAAGACCTGGATCACCAGCGCAAGCTCATTCGCGATGTCGAGGAAATGCAGTCGATGATCAACGCCGCTTTGGCGTTCTTTCGCGAAGACACCCAGCGCGAGCCCAGCACCGCGTTCGATCTCTCCGAGCTTTTGCACACCATCGTCGACGACTACCGCGACCAGGACATCGCCGTCGACTTCACGGGCCCCGCCCACCTGGTGTACCTGGGGCGTCCGCTGGGCATCAAGCGGGTGGTCGTCAACCTGCTGGAAAACGCCCTCAAGTACGGACGAAACCCGGCCATTACCCTGACCCAGGACGATCAGGCGGTGCGCATCGATGTCAGCGACGAAGGGCCAGGGATTCCCGAGGCCGCGCTGGAGCAGGTGTTCGCCCCGTTCTTTCGCCTGGAGGCCTCGCGCAACCGTGACACCGGTGGCGTTGGCCTGGGGCTTTCGGCGGCGCGGGCGATCGTTCGCGAACAGGGCGGCGAGCTGACCCTGCGCAATCGCGACAGCGGCGGATTGCTGGCGCAGGTGGTGCTTCCCGTGCGCCGCTGAACTGCGTGCTGCTCAGCGCCTGCTCAAGGCCAGACGCGCGGCGAAGGCAACGAAGATCAGCCCGGTGGTGCGGTCCATCCATTGGATCACCGGGCCCCGGCGCAGCACCGTCGCCAGCGGCTGGGTCGCGGCGATCAGGGCGCTCGCCCAGAGCAGCCCCAGCACCACATGGATCCCGACCAGGCCGAAGGTCCAGGCCACCAGCGGCTCGCCTTGGGGGATGAACTGAGGCAAGAAGGACACATAGAAGATGCCGACCTTGGGGTTGAGCAGGTTGCCCATCATGCCCTTGAGAAACCAGTTGGCCACAGGCCTGGCCTGTTCGCCGGCAGCCGAAAAGGCCTGGCGCGGGCGCAACAGCATGTTCAGCCCCAGGTAAGCCAGGTAGGCCGCGCCGCAGTATTTCAGCAGGTTGTAGGCCAGCTCCGAGACCGCAATCAGGGCCCCGAGCCCGAATGCCACCGCAGCGCCCCACAGCAGGCAGCCTGCGTTGATGCCCAAGGCGGCGCGCATGGCTTGGGTGCGGCTCTCCACCGTGGCTGTACGCAAAATCAATGCGGTGTCCAGGCCCGGCGTGAGGGTCAGCACCGTGGCGGCGAAGGTGAAGGCGATCAGGTTGTCGACGACGGGCATGGGGCGAGGCCTGTGCAGGTGCAAGTGGGCACGTTAGCAGGCCAGTCAGCCCCCGCACAGCCCCGTCACAGGACGCGCTCGAACTTTTCCGCGCTGCGCTTGGCGCCGCCACTCCAGCGCATCGAGACGAAGCGGACGGCTTTGTTCCAGGCATAAGCCACAGCGATCCCGCCGACGATGGCCAGAACCACATCGAGCCCCGGCACATCGCCCAGACGGCGCGCGACGGACTGGAACTGATAGTGGGTCAGGTAGATGAACAGCGTCGAGGATGCGATCAAGGCAGCCCCACGGGCAATGAGGTCAGGCAGGGGAACGGCGCGCCACCAAATCATCGTCAGCACCGCCGGGATGGCCACATCGACGTATTGGCTGAAGTCCACCCCATGCGCCAGCACATCCACCACACGCTGCCCGCCCAGCACGAGCACCACCACCGCGCTGGCCAGCCATTTCTGCGGCGTGGTCCGGGCAAAATGAATCGCCATGCCCAGCACCAGGACCGCAAGGTAATGCTGGGGCACGCGGTTGTAGAGCGCACTTGCATCGAAGATATAGGCATCGATCAACAGGCCCGCCACGGCCGCCGCGCAGGCACCGGCCAGCAGCACGCGAAACGGCGCCGCCATGATCAGCGCCCTGACCCGGGCGAACGACAGCACCACCGCCATGATCGCCAGCATCTGCACCAGCAGCTCGATGTACCAATACGAAAAACCTCCGGTGACCGCTGGCGGGTACCAGTTCGCGATCAGCAAGAAAGCCTGCCAGTGCACGTTGCCGAACACGACCTGGGTCAACAGCGTATAGAGCAGGGTCGGCACCACGATGACGGCGATCGAGCGAATCAGCGTGCGCACGCTGCCATAGTCGTCGATGGCCTTGAGTTGAAACCGCGCCAGGGCAAGCCCGGACACCGCGAACAACACCGACGTTTCGCCCACGATCGGCCAACCCGAGCCACCGTGAAAATGCCCGATGACGATCAGCAGGATCGACAGCACCCGCAACAGCACCGGGATCTCCACGGCGCGGATCATAGGCCTGGCCGCTGGCCGCGTGGCACTTAGCTGACACAGCTCATGGATCGGCTTGAGCTCCCATTGCGCCGGTAGCGGGCCGATAAGCGTCTCCAGCACCATCGAGGCCTGGACGAACGACAGTGAATCGCCGCCCAGTTCGACGAATGACAGGTTCGGGTCGATCTCAGGCGTCTGCAGGATTTCTGACCAGGCGCTGACCAGCTTTTGCGCCACCGGCGACAGCACCTGGTTTGCCTGCACGGTGCTCGCCTCGATGTCGCCGCGCAGCGCCTGCAAGGCACGCTTGTCGACCTTGCCGTTCGGCGTGATCGGAATCGCCTGGAGCATCACGAACAACGCCGGCACCATGTAGTCCGGCAATTGGCTGGCAGCGTACTCGCGCAGCGCCTGAGAGGACGCTGCGTCGTTGGCAACACAATAGGCCACCAGCTTGGTGCTGGGGCCTTCGGTGTCGGCCAGCACCACGCATTGCCTGAGCTGCGGGTGCTGGGCCAACACCGCTTCGATCTCCGCCAGTTCGATCCGGTGCCCACGTATCTTGACCTGGCTGTCTCCACGGCCAAGGAACGTGACGCTGCCGTCGGCACCGTAACTGCCCAGGTCACCGGTGCGGTAGCACAGGTCGTCTTCGGCCTGGGTGAAGGGGTTGGGCACATAGCGTTGGCGGGTCTGGACCGTATCGCCCCAGTACCCCTGGGACAGATAGGGGCTGCGGATCAGGATCTCGCCAACCTGCCCTTGCCCGGCCAGTTGGTTAGCGTCATCCACGACCAGCAGCTGCGCGCCATCGATGCCTTTGCCCAGGGGGATCCTGCTGTGGTCGGCGCCCGGATCGATCCGGTGGTACGCCATGGCCTGGGGCGTTTCGGTGGTGCCGTAGAAGTTGACGCAGCAGGCGTTGGGCGCGATTTCGCGTATTTGCCCATACAGGGCGCTGCCCAGCGCTTCGCCGCCCCAGAACAGGTAGCGCAGCGCATCGAGCCTGATGCCGCCGAGCCTGGCGCCGGTCTCGATCAGCTTGCCCAGGGGCGGTGTGAGGTGAACCACCGAGACCGCCTGGGCCTGCAGCCAGGCCGCCAGTGCAGTCGGGTCGATCACTGTGGTCTGTGCAGGGATCGCAACCCTGGCACCGATGGACAGCGGCGTGAACACATCCCGGTACACCGGGTCATGGCCCAGCCCGGAGAGCAGCGAGAAGCAGTCTTCTTGGGAAAATCCATGCTGGCGAACATGCCAGCCGATGAAGTGCACCAATGGCGCGTGGGTCGTCACCACGCCCTTGGGCTCGCCAGTGCTGCCGGACGTAAAGGTGATATAGGCCGGTTGATCAGGATCGACCAACGGCAACTGCTGTTGATGATGATGGGCAAAGCGCGCCAGGGCCTCACCTGCCGGCTCAGGCACCCGTTCCACCCGAATGGACGCGTCGTCGAGTTCAAGCTGCGCCGCCCCGGCCAACAAGACGAAGGCAGGTTGCAGCGTATGCAGGATCTGAGCGATACGCGCCTTCGGGTAGGCCGTGTCGGCCACCGTGAAGATCGCGCCCGCCCGCGAGGCACCGAGCATGGCGTAGACCAGCCCCGCGCACCGGCTCGAAACGATCACGACGCGATCGCCTTGATGCACCCCGCTTTCGATCAGCAACGCTGCAATACCCCGGCTGATCGCCTCAAGCTCAAGAAAAGTACAGATGCCATGCTCGGAAACAATGGCAGGCGCCTGCGGCGAGCGCTGAGCCTGCTGCAAAAAGTCCATGAAGATCGGCTGCCCAGCATCGTGGGCCAAGGGAAGGCGCGGGTTCGGACGGACATCCTGCATTTGCTTGTCTACTCCGTAAGCCAAACGAGTGACGTCGTCCTGACAACGTTGATTCGTGGTCTGGGCATCAAAGAAAGCGATAAATGGCGCAGGCCCCGTTGCTTGAACGGTAGTGCACAGTGGCCATAGATGCCAACCAGAGGCTTGCAGGTCGTGCATTCGCTTTGGGCCGTGCCCTGTAAAGCTGTTAGCCTTGGCGGGCGAAGGTTGCAATGGACAGGCTATGACCAACCACAAGATCGAGATCCGTCGACGCAACGTCGAAAAGATCCTGCAGGCCGCCGAAAAGGTATTTGCCGAAAAAGGCTACGCCGGCACCTCCATGGGCGATATCGCCGAGCAAGCCGAACTGCCCCGCTCCAACCTGCATTACTACTTCAGCACCAAGGACGAGCTGTACCAGGCGGTGCTGCGCGATCTGCTGGAAGTGTGGAAGCAGGACGCCCTGTGCTTCGAGCGCTTCGAGGATCCGCGGGTGGTACTGACCAGCTACATTCGCGCAAAGATGGGTCATTCGCGCTCGCGACCGCTGGGCTCGAAGGTCTGGGCCGAAGAGATCCTGCATGGCGCGCCCCTGCTCGGCGCCAGCCTGGACGACGACTTGGTGCCCTGGGCGCTGATGAAGGAAGCCAAGATCCGTCGCTGGGTGGAGGAAAAACGTATCCTGCCGGTGGAGCCTTCGGCACTGCTGTACATGATCTGGGCCGCGACCCAGCACTACGCCGACTTCGGCTATCAGGTGACGCTGCTCAATGGCGGCGAGCCGCTGTCAGACCCGGCCTTCGAGCGGGCCGTGCAGACCGTGACCTGCGTGATCCTGCGCGGCATCGGCCTGGAACCCTGATCCCATTGCTGCCCCTGGGGCCGATACACGCCCCATCGCAGGCTGTCGCCAGCGCCCACAGATCTTGCTGTTTAACCGTGGGAACTGGCGACAGCCTGCGATGGGCTGCGCAGCAGCCCGATGCTCACGTGCCGCAGCCAGGGATCAACTGGCCTCGCGATAGGGATTGCGCGGATCCTGGGTCCAGTTGAGGTAGGGCTTGCCGGTGTCCTGCGCCACCATGTCGATGCAGCCCTCCACCGGGCAAGTGATCTGGCACAGGTTGCAGCCTACGCATTCCTTGTCGATCACGCTGTAGGCATGGGTACCGTCGGCCTTGAGGGTGCTGGCGATGGCCTGGTGCGAGGTGTCCTCGCAGGCGATGTGGCAGCGACCGCAGCCGATGCAGGCCTGCTGGTCGATGTGGGCCACAACCTGGTAATTCATGTCCAGGTACTTCCAGTCGGTCGTGTGCCCCACCGCCAGACCGCGGAAGGCCTCCAGGCTGTGATGGCCGTGCTGGTCCATCCAACGCGACAGGCCATCTTTCATGTCCTCGACAATACGGAAACCGTGCAGCATCGCTGCCGTGCACACCTGCACCGCGCCACAGCCCAAGGCGACGAACTCCGCGGCGTCCCGCCAGTTGCCGATACCGCCGATGCCGCAGATCGGCAGGCCGCGCGTCTGCGGATCCCGCGCGATCTCGGCCACCATGTTCAACGCAATCGGCTTGACCGCCGAACCGCAGTAACCGCCATGGGTGCTCTGCTCGCCCACGATCGGATGCGCGACCATCCGATCAAGGTCGACACTGGTGATGGAGTTGATGGTGTTGATCAGCGACACCGCGTCCGCTCCGCCACGATGGGCGGCGCGGGCTGACTGGCGTATGTCGGTTATGTTGGGCGTGAGCTTGACGATCACCGGCAGCGAGCAATGGGTCTTGCACCAGCGGGTGACCATCTCCACGTACTCCGGCACTTGGCCGACCGCCGCACCCATGCCCCGTTCCGGCATGCCATGGGGGCAACCGAAGTTCAGCTCGATACCGTCGGCGCCCGTGGCCTCCACCAGCGGCAGGATGAATTTCCAGGACTCCTCCACGCAGGGCACCATCAGCGACACGATCAATGCGCGGTCAGGCCAGTCTTTCTTCACCTGAGTGATCTCGCGCAGGTTGATCTCCAGCGAGCGGTCGGTGATCAGCTCGATGTTGTTGATGCCCTGCACCTGGCGGTTGGGGCCGTAGTGCGCGGAGTAGCGCGACGACACGTTGACCGCCGCAGGGTCCTCGCCGAGGGTCTTCCATACCACCCCGCCCCAACCGGCCTCAAAGGCGCGCACCACGTTGTAGGCCTTGTCGGTGGGCGGCGCGGAGGCCAGCCAGAAAGGATTTGGCGCCTTGATGCCGGCGAAGACGATAGACAAGTCGGCCATTTACGCAGCCTCCACGTTGAGCATGAGTTCGGCATGGATGGCTTGGGCAGCCAGTTTGCCATGTTGCACGGCCTGGACAGTCAAGTCCTGGCCCAGCGCGGTGCAGTCGCCACCGGCATAGACGCCTGGCAGGCTGGTGCGCATCTGCGCATCGACGCGGATGCGCTCGCCGTCGCGCTCCAGCTGCGCCGCCAGCGGATCGGCCAGGCTTGCATCGTCGAAGCGTTGGCCAATGGCCTTGAAGATGGCATCGGCGGCCAGTTCGAACGTCTCACCCGTGTCGGTCAGTCGCCCATCGACCAGCGCCGTGCGGGCAAAGCGCATGCCGCGCACCCGGCCGCAGTCATCGAGCAGCACCGCGTCGGGGCGGGCCCAGGTGTGCAGGCGCACCTGGTTGGCCTTGGCGATGTCCTGCTCATGCCCGGTCGCGCCCATGTCGGCCTGGCCGCGGCGATACACCAGATTCACGTCCCGCGCGCCCAGGCGGCTCATCTGCACCGCCATGTCGATGGCGGTGTTGCCTGCACCGATGACCAGGCAGCGGTCGGCCACGGGCAGTTGCGTCAGATCGCTGGCCTGGCGCAACTCGCGGATGTATGCAGTAGCGCCAAGCACGCCTGGGGCCTCTTCATCCTGCAAGCCCAGTTGGCGCACGGCCCCAAGGCCCAGGCCGAGGAACACTGCATCGTACTGCCCACGCAGCTCCGTCAAGGTGAGGTTGGCTCCCAGCGCCTGGCCATGGCGGATTTCGATACCGCCGATACCGAGCAGGAACTCGACCTCGCGCTGGGCGTAGTCATCCACCAGCTTGTAGCGGGCGATGCCGTACTCATTGAGGCCACCGGCCTTCTCCCGCGCTTCGAAGATCACCACATCGTGGCCCTGCATGGCCAGGCGATGGGCGCAGGAAAGCCCGGCCGGCCCTGCGCCGACCACGGCAATGCGCTTGCCGGTAGCCGGTGAGCGCTGGAACGGATGCCCGGTGAAGCCTGCATTGTCCAGCGCGTAGCGCTGCAACTGGCCAATCAGCACTGGCGCGCACTCCTGGGCGTTGTTGCGTACGCAGGCCTGCTGGCAGAGGATCTCGGTCGGACAGACGCGGGCGCAGCTGCCACCGAGGATGTTGGCCGAAAGGATGCGCTCGGCAGCGCCCTGCAGGTTCTCGTCGGCAATGCGACGGATGAACGAGGGGATGTCGATCTCGCTGGGACAGGCATTGACGCAAGGCGCGTCGTAGCAGTAAAGGCAGCGTGCGCTTTCCACGGCAGCCTGGCGCGCCGTCAGCGCAGGTGCAAGATCGGTGAACGCCTCGGCCAGCTGCTCACGGCTGGCCCGGGGCTTGGGCAAGTGGTTCAGGGCATCGATCACGGTTGTAGCCTCTCTTTCTTATTGGCCGGGCGGCGGTCACCCGCCCGGCGTTCTCGGGATGGCAGTCAACGGCAGTTCGTGGTGTCTGAAGGGCTGCCAGCGCAGCCCTCAGGCTCAGCGGCTGACGGGCGTCGGCCGCTGCTGCTCGGCACGTCGGCCCAGCACTTCGTACACCGCTGGGTAGGCCGGACGCTCCACATAGCGCCCTGCCCCGGGCTCGGCGCGCAAATCGCCATCGGCCCAGCACACGCGGCCCTGGCTGATGGTGTGGCTGGGCACGCCACGGACCGTGCGCCCCTCGAAGATGTTGAAGTCCACTCGCTGGTGATGGGTCTGGGCGGAAATCGTGCGTGTGCCTTGGGGGTCCCAGAGCACCAGGTCGGCATCGGCCCCAACGCGAATGGCGCCCTTGCGCGGGAACAGGTTGAAGATCTTCGCGGTGTTGGTGGAGGTCAGCGCGACGAACTCGTGCATCGACAGGCGCCCGCTGTTCACGCCGGCGTCCCACAGCACCGCCATGCGGTCCTCGATGCCGGCGGTGCCATTGGGAATGCGGCTGAAGTCGTTGCGGCCCATGGCCTTCTGCTCGGCGCAGAAGCAGCAATGGTCTGTCGCGGTGGTATGCAGACTGCCCGATTGCAGCCCACGCCACAGCGCTTGCTGATGTTCGCGCGGGCGGAACGGCGGGCTCATCACGTAGCCTGCGGCCGTGGCCCAGTCAGGGTCGCGGTAGACGCTGTCGTCGATCAGCAAATGGCCCGGCAGCACCTCGCCGTACACCGGCTGGCCCTTGGCCCGGGCGTAGGTGATCTCATCCAGGGCTTCGCGGCTGGAGACATGCACTAGGTACAGCGGTGTCCCGAGCGTCTCGGCGATGCGAATGGCGCGGCTGGCGGCTTCGCCCTCGACCTGGGAGGGACGCGACAGCGGATGCGCTTCTGGCCCGGTCAGGCCTTGGGCAAGCAACTTCTGCTGCAAGTGGAACACCAGCTCGCCGTTCTCGGCATGCACCGTGGGCACCGCCCCCAGTTGCAGGCAACGTTCGAAGCTGGCCACCAGGGTGTCGTCGGCCGCCATGATGGCGTTCTTGTAGGCCATGAAGTGCTTGAAGCTGTTCACCCCGTGGTGGGCGACCAGTTCGCCCATTTCTTCGGCCACCTGCTCGCTCCACCAGGTAATGGCGACATGAAAACCATAGTCGGCGGCGGATTTCTGCGCCCAGCCACGCCAGGTGTGGAAAGCCTCCAGCAGCGATTGCTGCGGGTTGGGGATGACGAAGTCGATGATCGACGTGGTGCCACCGGCAAGGCCTGCGGCCGTGCCGCTGAAGAAGTCCTCGCTGGCTACCGTGCCCATGAACGGCAACTGCATGTGAGTGTGGGGGTCGATGCCGCCTGGCATCAGGTATTGGCCGCTGCCGTCGAGAATCTCGCAGTCGGCCGGTGGGTCGAGGTTTTCCCCGATGGCGCGGATCAGGCCATCGGCGCACAGGACATCTGCGCGATAGTGTTCTTCATGCGTAACCACGGTGGCGCCACGGATCAACAGGGACATGCCGTTTTCCTCGCAGGCTGACCGGTCAAGGCCGGTTCTTGAAATTGTTATGTGGCCTAGGCCTGGAAAGGAACATGCAATCCTGTCAGACCTGACAAGATTGGAATCTAGTTGCTGATCCGGGTTTGGTCAAAAAATTAATTGGCAAAACCGTCAATCATTAACATCTTGTTTTTATTAGTTTTTTATAAAAAACAGGAAAAACAGCGGACCTCGAACCAGCTTGACTCACTTGACAAGAAGCGAAATTGGTCGAGATTTTCCATGCAAATTCAGCTGTTTGAAATCTGGTCCGTACAACACGAAAACAGCGGGCGCGGCAGGTGCCGCGCCCGCTGTTGTTGTCGAGAAATGCTTTGCAGCGCATTACCTTCGGTCGGCGGCGGCCATCCGGGAAGGTCCAGGGCCAACCCGGCACGTTTGTTGAGTGCGGCCCCAACCGCCTGGCCGGACCGAAGGTGCAGTACTGGTGGTGTGTGTACTCCGGCCATCGCATCAGCCCGATGAGCGAACAACTACAAGAAAAACCTGGAGAGCCCCATGCAACAGAGCAGATCGCAAGTGATCGAGCAGGACGGGCTGTTTGAGCTGTCCGCCGGCAGCGATGTCCTGGACAGCCCGCGCTACAACCACGACATCGCACCGACCAAGGTGCATCAACGGACCTGGAACAAATGGCACATCACCGCCCTGTGGGTGGGGATGTCCATCTGTGTACCCACCTACACACTCGGTGGCGTGCTCACCGCCTATTTCGGTCTGAGCGTCGGCGAGGCGTTGCTGGCGATCCTGCTGGCCAACCTGATCGTGTTGATTCCCTTGACGCTCAATGCCTTTCCCGGCACCCAGTACGGCATCCCCTTCCCCGTCCTGCTACGCGCCTCCTTCGGCATCCTGGGCTCCAACGTGCCCTGCCTGATCCGCGCAGTGGTCGCCTGCGGCTGGTTCGGCATCCAGACAATGTTCGGTGGCCTGGCCATTCACCTGTTCCTCGGGTCGCTGTTCGAGGGCTGGAAGTCGTTGGGCGGCACCGGCGAGGTGATCGGTTTCATGGTGTTCTGGTCGCTCAACTTGTGGGTGGTGCTGCGCGGTGCGGAGTCGATCAAATGGCTCGAGACCCTGTCGGCCCCACTGCTCGTGGCGGTGGGCTTCGGCCTGCTGATGTGGGCGCTGCCGCACATGTCGATGACTGAGTTGCTGGCCCAGCCGCCCAAGCGTCCGGAAGGCGCCAGCGTGGTGGGCTACTTCTGCGCGGGGCTCACGGCCATGGTGGGGTTCTGGGCGACGCTGTCGCTGAACATCCCGGATTTCAGCCGTTACGCCAGGAGCCAGAAAGACCAGATCCTCGGGCAGATCTTCGGCTTGCCGCTGACCATGTTCCTGTTCGCCTCCCTGGGCGTGATCATGACGGCGGCCTCGGCGTCCCTGGTCGGTGAGACAGTGTCGGACCCTGTCAGCCTGATTGGTCACATCCAGAGCCCAGGCTGGGTGGCACTGGCCATGGCGCTGATCATCATCGCCACGCTGTCGACCAACACGGCGGCGAACATCGTCTCGCCCACCAACGACTTCCAGAACATCGCCCCACGGCTGATCGGCCGTAGCCGCGCCGTGTGGCTCACCGGTTTCATCGGCCTGGCCCTGATGGCTCACGAGCTGTTGAAAAAGCTTGGCTGGATCGTCTCGGACCTGAGCCTTGAGAGTGTCTATTCCAATTGGTTGCTGGGCTACTCCAGCCTGCTCGGGCCGATTGCCGGAATCATGGTGGTGGACTACTTCCTGGTCCGCCGGCAACGCCTGGACCTGGCTGGTCTGTACCGTGACGACGTTTACCCCGCCTGGAACTGGGCGGGCTTCGCCGCCTTCGCCCTGCCCGTGGCGCTGACGATCATGGCCATCGGCAACGACCGCTTCAGCTGGTTCTACGACTACGGCTGGTTCACAGGCTCGGTGCTCGGCGGCACGCTCTATTACGCCCTGGGCAGCGTGGCGCTGCGCAAACCCAGCCGACTGGCCAAACCAATACCGTGACGCAAGACCTGCGCCCAACCGGATAACAACAGCCTGAGGAGATATCCATGAGCACTCCCGCCCAGCATGTCCTGCAATCGAGCGAGCGCCATATCGACAGTGCGCGCCTGTGGCAATCCCTGATGGACCTGGCGCGCCTTGGCGCCACCGCCAAGGGTGGCGTCTGCCGCCTGGCCCTGACCGACCTCGACCGCCAGGCGCGCGACCTGTTCGTGAAATGGAGCGAGGCCGCCGGTTGCGACGTCAGCATCGATGCAGTCGGTAACATTTTCGCCCGCCGGCCAGGACGCAATCCGAAGCTGCCACCGGTGATGACCGGCAGCCACATCGACACCCAGCCCACCGGGGGCAAGTTCGATGGCTGCTTCGGGGTCATGGCCGGCCTGGAAGTGATCCGCACCCTCAATGACTTGGGTGTGGAGACGGAGGCGCCATTGGAAGTGGTGGTATGGACCAACGAGGAGGGCTCGCGCTTTGCCCCGTGCATGATGGGCTCAGGCGTGTTCGCCGGTAAGTTCACCCTCGAAGAAACTTTGGCCAAAGTCGATGCCCAGGGAGTGACCGTCGGCGAGGCGCTCGATGCTATCGGCTATGCCGGTCAACGGGCCGTGCTCGGTCACCCGGTGGGTGCCTACTTCGAGGCGCACATCGAGCAAGGGCCGATCCTCGAGGACCAAGCCAAGACCATCGGCGTGGTGCTGGGCGCCTTGGGCCAGAAGTGGTTCGACCTGACCCTGCGCGGCGTCGAGGCCCATGCCGGTCCAACGCCGATGCACCTGCGCAAGGACGCCCTGGTGGGCGCCGCCGACGTGGTGGCCGCGGTCAACCGCGCCGCACTGAGCCATCAACCGCACGCCTGCGGCACCGTGGGCTGCCTGCAGGCCTACCCTGGCTCGCGCAACGTCATCCCCGGCGAAGTGCGCATGACTCTCGATTTTCGTCACCTGGAGGGTGAGCAGCTGGATGCGATGATCGCTGAGGTCCGCCAGGTGATCGACAGCACCTGCCAGCGGCATGGCCTGAGCTACACGCTGACACCGACCGCGGACTTCCCTGCCCTGTACTTCGACACAGGTTGCGTCGAAGCCGTGCGCGACTCGGCGCGCAACCTGGGCCTGGCGCACATGGACATCGTCAGCGGTGCGGGGCACGACGCGATCTTCCTCGCCGAGCTTGGCCCTGCAGGGATGATCTTCGTACCCTGCGAAGGCGGCATCAGCCACAACGAAATCGAGAATGCCACGCCAGAGGACCTGGCGGCCGGCTGCGCGGTGTTGCTGCGCGCCATGCTGGCGGCTTCGCAGGCGATTGCCAGTGGGCGCCTGGCGGCCTAGCCAGACGGAAGACCATCGAGGCTGCTGCGCAGCCCGGCGCAGGACAAGCCCCCTACCCACAAGGACAGCACCACTGAGCCTGTGGATGGGGGGTTATCTAAGCGTCGAACCGCCGCGAAGCAGACCGTGCAGCGGTGGCCGGTATTCGCGAGTGAACCCGCTCTTACAGGGGCGAGGCCCTTGCCGCCAACGCGTCCGGCGTATCCACATCACGCAATACGCCGGCGTCGTCCACCTCGAGCAGCACGCAGCAATCCCGGTGTGAGCGCAGCACCGAGCGCGCACCTTCGTCGCCAGTAAGGCGCATCAGTTCCGGCCAAAAGGTACGGCCGAACACCACAGGATGCCCCTGTCGCCCCCCATGCGAGGGCAACAGGATGCTGGATGCCGAAGCGGCCTGCGCCATTCGCCGCAAGGTGTCCGGCAAGATCCAGGGCATGTCCCCCAACAAGATGGCGACCGCGTGGGCATTGCCGTCCTGAAGCGAGGCCACGCCCGCCGCGAGGCTGTGGCCCATGCCCAAGGCAGCATCCGGGCTGGGGACCACGCGGCAGCCGGCAGGCAGTCCCAACTCCTGCATGCCTTCCCCCTCACGCAGCACCACCCGCACCTCGTCGAACACGGCCAAGGCCTGCTCGACACTGTGCGCCAACAGGCTACGCCCGTCAGCCAGAGGCGCACGGCGCTTGTCGCTGCCGAAACGCGCACTGCGTCCGGCGGCCAGTACCAGCGCAACGACCGTCACAGCGCCTCGCGGGCGATGCCGCTGCGGGTACGCAGCACATCCGCAAGCACTGCCAAGGCGATTTCCGCAGGTGTCTTGCTGCCCAGGTTCAGGCCGATGGGAGCGTGAACCCGCCCCAGCGCCTGCTCATCCAGCTTGCCGATGCGCTGGAGGCGTTCCCGGCGTTTCTCTGAGGTGGTGCGCGAACCCATCACCCCAATGTAGAACGCCTCGGTGCGTACCGCTTCGAGCATGGCCAGATCATCGATCTTGGGATCGTGGGTCAGGGCCACGACCGCCGTGTCGCGGTGGCAGCCGCCATTGGCAATGAACACCGACGGCAGCTCGCGACGAATCTCGATGCCGTCGAGCTCCACCCCGTCGAGCACCTCCTCGCGGGGTTCGCAGAGGATGACTTCAAAACCAAGCCCCTTGCCGAACTCCGCGCAGAAGTGCGCGACGCTGGAATACCCTGCCAGCAGCAAACGCTGGGCCGCGCCCACCCGCAGATGGACGGCGGCCTCGTCGTAGGCCACCCGAGGCCCCTGCTCGATATCGTCGCTCAACCGGCGCTGGCCATCGTGCAGGCTCACCTGGCGTAACAGCCGACGCTGGCCGAGCAAGGCCGACTCCAGCTCGCGCAAGTGCGCCTGCACGTCGCAATCCGCTGGCAGGTTCTCCACCAGGACATCGAGCACACCGCCGCACGGAAGCCGAATATTCGAGCGGCTGTCGCTACCATCGCCATAGCGCACAACCGCGACCGGCCCTGCAAACTCGCCTTCGCCGACCCGCGCCAGGAAGTCTTCCTCGACGCAGCCGCCAGAAAGCGACCCCACCCACTGCCCGCGCTCATTGACCGCCAACAGCGAGCCCGGCGCACGGGGCGCCGAGCCGTAGGTGAAGAGCACGGTGCACAGCCACACACGCTGGCCCTGGCCGGACCATTGCAGCGCCTGTCGTACCACTTGCAGATCAAGATGCTGCACGGCTCACTCCGTCTTCAGGTTCGCCAGCTGCTGGGTACTCAAGTCCCCCGGCAGCCCGCCCCATGCTTCACGCAGGTAGTTGACCAGGTCGGTGACTTGCCCGTCGTCGAGCTTGTCGGCAAAGCCCGGCATGGGCTGCATGCGCTCGAAACCGGTGAACTGCTGCTCGCGGATGCCTTCGAGGATCACCTTGGCCAGGTTGCGCGAGTCGGCCTGGCGCAGCACGGTGTTGCCCTGCATTGCGACCGCGATGTGCGGCTTGCCCTCGCCCTCGACGCCATGACAGCCGGCGCAGACGTTGAGGTACTGCTGGCGGCCACGCTGGGCGCTCTCGCCGAGCTGGTCCACCGGCACGGCCTGCACGACCTTGGCCTTCGGTGGCTGGTCACCCAGCAGATAGGTCGCCATCGCGGCCAGGTCGGCGTCTTCCAGATGCTGGGTGCTGTGGTGCACCACCGGGAACATCTCGTTGAACATGCTGCCCTGGCCACTGATGCCGTGCTTGAGGAACGTGGTCAGGTCCGGCTGGGTCCAGCCGCGCTCGGCCAGGTCCTGGGCCAGCAGGCTGGGTGCCAGGTAGCCGGCCAACAGGCCGCCGGTCAAGCGCTTGTCCTGCTCCAGGGCGCCGATACGGTTACGCGGGGTGTGGCATTCGCCGCAGTGGCCGAGTACCTCCACCATGTACTGCCCGCGCTGCCAAGCCTCGCTCTTGCCCTCGGTGGCCTGCAACTGCACGCTCTTGCCGTACAGCATGTTCCAGCCGGCCAGGCCCATGCGCACGTTGAACGGGAAGCTCAGGCTGGTTTCAGGCGCGGGCCGGTTGATCGGCGGCACGGTCATCAAGTACGCGTGGATGGCGTCGGCATCCTCGCGCTTGATCAAGTGGTACGAGGTGTAGGGCATCGCCGGATACAGGTTGGCGCCGTCCTTGCGCTTGCCCTCGGTGAGGGCGGCGAAGAATTCGTCGCGGCTGTAGTCACCGATACCGAACTGCTTGTCCGAGGTGATGTTGGTGCCGTAGATAGTGCCGAACGGAGAATGGATCGGCAGGCCGCCGGCGAACGGCGCACCGCCTTCGGCCGTGTGGCAGGCCATGCAGTCGGCCGCGCGGGCCAGGTATTCGCCACGCTTGACCTGCGCCTGGTCGGCTGCCTGTACACCGAGCGACAGCGCCGCACCCATGGCCAGCGCCAGGCCCGAAAGAACGTGCCTCATGCTCAACCCTCCTTGACCAGGCCGAGGTCACTGAGCACTTCGCGAGTGGCGTCGTAGTAACGCACATACCCGGTGCAGCGGCAGATGTGATGGCCGAGACTGGCCTCGATGGCCCCTTCGAGCTCGCTCTTTTTCAGCGGCTGGCGCTGGGCCTTTTCCACCAGCACGGTGGCGGCATTGACGAAGCCGGGTGCGCAGTAGCTGCACTGGAAGGCGAAGCGGTCGACGAACTTCTGCTGGATCGGGTTCAGCTCACTGAGGTTGCCCGCCTCGTCATGCTTGGCATGGCCCTCGATGGTGCGCACCTTCTTGCCTTCGAAGTAATGCGCGCCGGTGATGCAGGTGCGCACTTCCTCGCTGGTGCCGTCAGGGTTGTCGACGATCACCACGCAGGCGTGGCAGATGCCCTGGCCACAGCCCAGGCGGGAGCCGGTGAGGTTCTGGTATTCGTGCAGGTAGTCGATCATTGCCAGGTCTTCAGGCACTTCGGCCGGACCGACGGTTTGACCATTCAAGGTCATTTGAAGCGGGCGGTTAGCCATTGAGGGCCTCCTTGACGCGGGCGGGGGTGATAGGCAGGTCGCGAACACGCTTGCCGATGGCATGGGCCACGGCGTTACCGATCGCGCCGACCACCGGGATCATCACCACTTCGGCGATGCCCTTGGAGGGGTCGGTCGGTGACAGTGGCGGCAGGATCTCCGATGTCTGCTGCCACACTGCCACGTCCTTGGCCATCGGCAGGCGATAGCGGTTGAAGTTCCAGTCGCCCTCGCCCGGGCCACCTTCGTACAGCGGCATTTCTTCGGTCAGTGCATGGCCGATGCCCATGGCGATACCGCCTTCGAGCTGGCCCTTGACCAGTTCCGGTACCAGTACACGGCCACACTCCACCCAGCTGTGGTGGTTGAGTACCTGCACCTGGCCGCTGCCTTTGTTCACTTTCACCTGCACCAGGGTCGCCACCGGGCTGTAGTAAGTCACCATGGCGTTGTTCAGCTGGGTGGCCGGATAGGCGGCGTTCTGGCGGTCCAGCAGGTGGTAGCTGGCGCTGTTCATCTGCGCTTTCTTGACGTTCGGCGCACCGTCGCCGTACTTGACCGCCATCGCATCGAGCGGCAGGCGCTCACGCACGCCATCGATGACGAAATCGGATTCAGCCCAGCTCCAGCGGTTGAATGCGTGGACGCTGACGCCGGTCACCAGCCCCATCTCATGGGCTTTCTTGGCCAGCTCGGCGAACGGGATCGGGGCCAGGCCATTGCCGGTGAGTTCACCGTTGACCCAGACCGCGTTCTCGCGGCGCACCACCAGCGGGTTGGCCTGCCCACCGAACGGGCCCTGGCGCCACAGCGACAACGCCGCCGGCCACAGGCCATGGTTGAACAGCACCCGAGCGGCTTCGCGCGTGGCGTGGCTAAAGTAGAAGGCCGAGTTGGTCGCCGAGGATGGCGAGGCCAGCTTGCCGACCCAGCGCGGGTCACGCAGGGCAGCGTCCTGCTCGGCCTGGCTCATCAGATAGGGGTTGCCGTGGGTGGCCAGTTGCAGCTCCGGCCACTCGGTCTCGGCGGTTTTCACTTCATCGGCCGGACGCCCCAGGAAGTCGCTGACCACGAACGCCTGGGAGGTCGACATGCCAGTGCCCAGTTCGGTGCCGATATGACGCAGGCTGATACGCCCGTCGGCCGTGAATTCGATGCTCGCCATGGGCGCTTCGGCACCCGTGCCAAAGTCCTTCTGGCAGATGGCAAAGCCCACGCCGTACCAGTTGTCGGCGTCCTTGGCTTCCATAGCCTTCTTGTAGGCGTCGCGGTTCTTCCACAGTTCGTGGGCGCTGGCCTTGTCGAGGATCTCATGCAGGCGCAAGGCCCCGGCGGGTACGGCGCCCTGGGTGTTCTTCATGCCCGACTTCAGGGCATTGACCCGGCGCAGCTCGATGGCATCCACACCCAGGCGACCGGCGATCTCGTCGACCATCATCTCGGTCGCGGCCATGGTCTGCAGGGTGCCATAACCCCGCATGGAACCGGCCTCGACACCGCGGGAGTGGTAGGCGGTCACGGCCAGATCGCTCTGAGGCATGTAGTAGATCGACTGCGCCGCGGTCGCGCCCACGGCGGCCACCGAGGAGCTGTAGTTGGCGCGTCCGCCACCGTCGACACTCATGTCGGCACGGAAGATCTTGAACGACATGTCTTTCTTGTCCACCGCCAGTTGGTAGTGGATGTCGAACGGATGGCGCTTGATGCCGCTCTGGAACTGCTCGTAGCGGTCGTTGGCCAGGCGCACGGGCACACCGTTGCCGTACAGGGCCGCGACGGCAGCGTAGAACACGAAGATGTTGTTGTCCTTGGAGCCGTAGCCGACCGTGTAGCCGGGGTGCATGTTCAGCGTCTTGAGGGCAAAGCGCGACGGTTTGATCATGTGCACGCATTCCTGTGCCACCTCGAAGGGGCACTGCGTCGCCACCACGAAATGCAGGGTGCCGCTTTGCGGGTCGTACCAGCCGTTGCCGTTGTCCGGCTCGAGCGCTGCCGGTTCGATCGAGGGCGTCTTGTAGCGCTCGTCGAACACCAACCAGTCCTCAGGGGCCTGCTTGAGCTGCTCGGCCATGCGATCGGCATAGAACAACCCTTGCTCGGTGAGGGTGCCGTGCTGCTTGGGCTCGTTGGTCCAGACCGGTTTGCGGTTGAGGATGGTGGGGAACAGCATGGAGTTCTTCAGGCTGGAGAACTCGTCCTCCTCGAACGGCGTCTTGCCCGCCACCCGCACGAAACGGAAGCTGCCATAGGGGTCGCCTTGATACAGCGGCGCTTGGGCGCCGTAGCGGATGGCCTTGTCGTTGAATTGCAGCTTGAGCTTGGCCTGGCGGTAACGCTCGAAGTCGTTCCAGATCAGGATCGCCACCGGGTGGCCGATGAACATCGGCACCTTGCCAGGTGGCAGCAGCGGGTCCGGCGAGTGGGCCTCAGGCCAGGCGATGCCATCCTTGTGCAGGTCCTCGGCGGTGACGACGCGGTCCGGCTGCAGGTCGGCGCCCAGCCAGGCAAGGTCCAGGCCTGCATAGATGCGGTCGGCCTTGATGGTCTTGAGCAACAGGGCGTGGCCTTGCTGCTGCGGCCAGCCGGGCATGTCCTTGGCGCGGATGTCGCGGGCGAACACCTTGTTGCCGCACACCTTGGACAGCGCATCGTTGCGAAAACGTGTCTTGCCGTCATGGCTCATCCACTTCTGCGGGGAAGTGGTGACACTGTTTTCCATCAGGGCGGCGAAGGCCGGGCTGCCGAGCGGTGCGAGGGTCACCCCTACGCCCGCAATCACGCCGCCTTGCAGGAAGGCGCGCCGGGAAATATCACGGTGGGTCATGCTTCATCCTCTGGGCAGAGCGCGCCTGCCCATGACGTATTCTGGTACTTGATAGCTCGGAGGGCGGAATCACTGACGTTCCGAAAGCAAGGTCGGAGTGGAAATCACAAAAACTGACCTTGGCGTCAAGTTTAGCGCAACGACCGCGCCTCTGGCAAAGTCAAGCAGACAACTTGTCGCGCCGATGTACGAACTTTCGCCACAGGCATTAAAGATGAAGGTTTTTCGGTCACAGGGCTCGGGCCATCAGCGCTTGCACTTGGCCAACACCACCTGACAGGTATGCGGTGTACCGCCGGAGCGGCTTGCGTAGCGCATGCAGTTGTGAAGGGACTTTTGCCGGGCAATGCTCATGCTCGCCCCCCAGGCCAGACCGCCCTCGCCCGCTGTCGGCAAGGCCTTGGCATAGCAGTTAGACCCCGCCGTCGCTGCGGCATACCGAGCCGTGCTGGCTTTGCTGCTGCAGCCGGCGGCCAGGGCGAGATTGATGGCGAGCAAGGTGCACAAGGCCCATGGCGGGCTCTGGCGCGCAGGTTTTCCCCACATTTGGAGGACTCCAGAATCAAAAGCTGCAGAGCCTGGCCGGTCTGCCTGAAGATTTCAACCGCGACTATTGGCCCGTGAAACTTCAGACGATTTCGACCACCCGTGAAGCCAGAACCAGTTAAAGCACGCACAACACCACCAGCAGCACCGTGTGGTAAGGCAACTTGGCCAAGCGGTGCAGCGTATCGCTGACATTGAGCAACAGCAGCACCGCCGAGACCAGGATCAGGCTCCCAACAGAGCGGTGCCCGCATTAGCGAAATTCTAGAAGAACTTGAACGACTTGCCGGCCATCGCCAGCGAGGGTTTTCTTGCCCGCCCCAGTAGTGACGCAGGCATGAGCCTTGTATGCTGTCCTGCGCCGCGAACGCCCTTCTGCACCGGACTCCGCTGACCTATGGCCGTCGACCTCCAAGCGCTTTACCCCAAGTTGATCCACCTGATGCTGGACACGGTCTTTGTGGTCGACCGGGACAACGAAATCGTCTTCGTGAGTGACGCCTGCGAAACCCTGCTCGGCTATCGAGCCAGCGAGTTGGTCGGCACCCCGATCACCCACTACATGCACCCCGACGACCTGGAAGCCACCCGCGCCTCGATCATCCGCATCATGAATGGCCAGCCCCATGTGGATTTTCGCAACCGTTACATCCGCAAGGATGGCGGCGTGGTGCACATCCTGTGGGCGGCCTTCTGGTCCGATGAGGTCGGGGCTCGCATCGGCGTGGCGCGCAACGTCACGGCCCTGGCCCAGGCCGAGAAGGAGCTGCGCTTTCTCGCCCACCACGACCCGCTGACCCAGCTGGCCAACCGCTCGCTGTTCAATGACCGGCTGGAATCGGCCCTGCGCACGGCGCACCGCCAACAGAGCGCACTGGCGCTGCTGTTCGTGGACATCAACGACTTCAAGGGCATCAATGATGTCCATGGCCATGCGGCGGGCGACCGCGTGCTGTGCACGGTCGCCCGACGGCTCGAAGCCTGCGTGGGCAAGACCGACACCGTGGCACGCATGGGCGGTGATGAGTTCATCGTGCTGTTGACCGACATCCCGTCGCACAGCGCGGTGGCCGAAAAGATCGCGCAGATCCTCGCGGCCATGGCCGAGCCGTTGGGCGCCGAGTTCGGCGAGGTCGAGATGCCTTCCTGCAGCATCGGCGTGGCCTGCTACCCGGCGGACGGCGAGGATGCCGACGCGCTGCTCAGCCATGCCGATCACGACATGTACCGGATCAAGCGACAGCGTTCGGGCACACGCTGATACGCGCCTGAAATCAAGCGTTTGAGACAACCTGGCGCGATTGCGCGATACTATTGTGCCACCACTTTTTTTCTGGAAAAGGACTTCACCCCATGAAGCGTCTGTTTGCCTGCACCCTGGTCGCACTGGCCCTGGCCGGTTGTGACAAAACCGAGCAGAACACCGCCCAGGCCACCGTACCCGCCGGACAATGCGCCAAGGACATCGACTGCAAAGGCGATCGCATCTGCGAAAGCGGCCAGTGCGTCAGCCCGCAGCCCCCGCAAGCCCTCGCCGCCAAGCACCCGGTGGCGCCGGAACTGGCCCCCGCTGCACCGACCATGGCCTACGAAACGCTGCTGGTCAGCGGCGACAGCGCAGGTCCCTTCAGCATCCAGCGCATGGAACTGGGGACCGCGCTGATGTACCCGTCGCGGGCCGGCGTCGTGAACGTCATGGAGTCGGTCGTCGAAGATGTCGAAGCCACCGGCTATGTCACCATCGAGAAGGCCTATTCGTTCGGTCCCAGCAAGTACGTCGTGGTGGTGTCCACCGGTGAAGGTGGTAACGCCTGCCCCGCGTCCACCTATGTTTTCAGCTTCGACGCCAAGGGCGAGTACGTGGACGGCAAACAGGAAGTCGATGGCTGCTCCGAAGTGGTCGAGTCGCTGGCCGAGGGCAACAAGCTGACGATCAAGAAGGATGGCGTCGCGACGGTGGTGTACAACGGCGTCGTGCAGTAACGGAGACGCCCAAGCCCAGCGCCAGCGCTGGGCTTTTTTTACGCTCGATTTTCGGGCCATGGCGGTGGATCATCAGTCGGTCGGATGTGTGGAGATGACTTCGATGGTAATGCCGGCCCTGATCAATGCCGACCTGCGGCAAACGGTGATCGTGCATGGACATGCCCTGCCCTGGATTCCCAGCCCGCAAGCCGGGGTGGAGCGACGCCTGTTGTTCCGCATCGGACAGGAGCAGGCCCGCGCCACTTCGCTGGTGCGCTATGCGCCTGGCAGTCGGTTCAATGCCCACGCCCATCCGGGGGGTGAGGAGTTCTTGGTGCTGGAGGGGGTCTTCGAGGACGAACAGGGTCAGTATCCAGTTGGCAGCTACATACGCAACCCACCCGGCAGCCAGCACTCGCCGGGGTCTGCCCAGGGCTGCGTCATCTTCGTGCACTTGCGCCAGTTCCATCCCGAGGACCATGAACGCGTGGTCGCACAGGTGCCCGAGCAGGGTGACCAGCTACTGTGGCAAAGCATCCATGAACGGGTTTGGGTGCAGCAGGCCCAGCCCGGACAGACACTGAACATTGCCAACCCGCGAGGTCTGGAGCTGTTCGTACTCGACGGCCAGTTACAAGGTGACGACTTCGCGTTGCGGCCTTGGAGCTGGATGCGCCGACCGCCGGGGGCTGCGGTTCAGGCGGTGGCGGGCGATGCCGGGGCGCGGATCTGGATCAAGGATGCCGCGCTGGACCTCACGGCCTGTTGATTCAGCGCAAATCGCTACTTTTGGTATCACCGTATTACGGTATACCTAGAAACACGCCCCCGCTAAGCACCCCAAATGCCCCTGCAATGCGCCTTACGGCCAAAACGCCAATAATGGCCCGACGTTTGCTTTGCTCCTGCTCAACCGTTCCAAGGCGCACCTCACATGGGCACTTTTTTCACTCTCACAGGCAATCGTCGTCACGCTGCCCTCTGCAGGGCAGGCGTTGACAGACATGACCTGCCCAGTGCCATGCAAGGCTTCCTTCGCCATGGGCGCGCGCCCGCCCAGGTCACCCTGCCACGCCTGCCTGCCTGCGTGGCAGCCAAACAGAACGGGTTCTGGCAAATAGTCGCGTAAGTCCCCTTCGAGCGTCGTCTCGACCTTCCCACAAGCGCCCGGCTCGCCTGGACGCTGCGACTGTTCGTTCGCCCTCAAGGCGCCTCCTGCGACGGCGCCAGGGGCACTGTACCCGAGTGATTTACCATGACCTGTACCAGCGCACTTCTCGTGATCGACCTGCAACAGGAGGACGGCTTCCCCCTGGAGCGTTTCGACCAAGTCGTCGGCAACGCCGGCGCCCTCATCGGCGCAGCCCGCCGCCTTGCCATCCCCGTGATCTACACCCGCCACGTGAACAACGCCCAAGGCCACGACCTGGCGCACGGGGAGCCGGTGGACGAGCATGGCCAACCGACCAGCTACCGCGCCGGCACCTCGGCGGTGGAGGTCCTCGACGCCCTGGCGCCACACGCCGGCGACCAGGTGTTGGACAAGCACCGTTACAGCGCCTTCCATGGCACCGACCTGGCGCAGCGGCTTCGAAGCCAGGGGATCGAGCATCTGGTGGTGTTCGGCGTGCTGACCGATGTGTGCGTCATGACCAGCGTGTTCGATGCCTACCAGCACGGCTTCACCCTGAGCCTGGTCGCCGATGCCTGCACGGCCACGACGCTGGGTGCGCACTATTCAGCCCTGATGATCCTCTCCAACTGGATCTACGGGCTGGAGATCTTCTCCACGTCACAGCTGCTGCGCCATTGGCAGCAGCAGCCGGCAGGCTCGGTGCGCACCGATACGCCCGACCACCTCGCCTTCCACCCCGAGGCATTCGTCGACGCGATCCAACGCTTCGAACACCGCCTTGCCCATGATTGCTGAGTGTGGAGAGATCCTGATGAAAGTTGAAAATCGCAGCATCGATTTCATCCCTGAGGGCGAGCGCTACGGCCAGGCGCGTTCGCTGTTCTTCGTGTGGTTCGGCGCCAATGCCAACATCACTACGGTCGCGGCCGGCGTCTTGCCCATCAGCCTGGGCCTCAACCTGTTCTGGAGTGCGCTGTCAATTCTTTTGGGCTCGATGATCGGTGCCCTCTTCATGGCGTCACATTCTGCCCAAGGGCCCAAGCTGGGCATCCCACAGATGATCCAGAGTCGGGCCCAGTTCGGCGTCTATGGCGCGATCGTGCCGTTGTTGTTCGTCATGCTCATCTACCTGGGCTTCTTCGTCAGCAATACCTTGCTCGCCGCCCAGGCCGTCGCCAGCGCCAGCCCGATCGGCAATGGCGGCAACATCGTGGTGCTGGGTGCGGTGTGCTTCCTGGTCGCGCTGTTCGGCTACCAACTGATCCATCGCCTGCAAAAGCTGCTGACGCTGGCTTCGCTCGGGGTGTTCGGCATCGCGACCTGGCTGGCACTGAGCCTGCCAGTGCCCGCCGGGCAATGGTCGCTCGAGGGCTTCAGCCTGCCGACCTTCCTCGCCTCGGTGAGCATCGCGGTCACCTGGCAACTTTCCTATGCGCCCTACGTGGCCGACTACTCCCGCTACTTGCCTACCGAAACCCCGACGCAGCAGGTGTTCTGGTACAGCTACCTGGGCACGGTGATCGGCGGGAGCTGGATGATGCTGCTGGGTGCGGTGCTGGCCAAGGCGATGGCCGGGTTCGGAGACAACGTTGGCTTGAACCTGGTGGGATTGCTCGGCGGCAGCACGGTGTTGATGTTCGCCTTCGTGCTCTACGGTCAGATCGCCATCAACGTCTTCAACCTGTACGGAGCATTCATGTCGACAGTGACCGTGATCGAACCCTTCACCGCACTCAAGGTCACCGCGTGGGTGCGGGCAGGGTTGCTGCTGGTGATTGCCGCTGCGGCTACAGGGTTGTGCACGCTTGCCCAGGATGACTTCATTGCGTTCTTCCTGAACTTCATCTTCTTCATGAGCTACTTCCTGATCCCGTGGACGGCCATCAACCTGGTCGACTACTACGTCGTGCGCAAAGGGGTATACCGCATCGAAGACATCTTCCGGCCGAGCGGGATCTATGGACGGGTGAATGGCGTCGCGATCGGCGTATTCCTGGTCACCATCGTGCTCGAGGTGCCGTTCATGAATACTTCGATGTACGCCGGGCCCATCGCCACCCACCTGCAAGGGGTTGACCTGGCCTGGGCGGTCGGCCTGATTTTCCCAGCGCTGACCTATTACTGGCTGATGGGCAGACGCAAGGCGCTGGCCGGCGCCTGCGCATAAAGCCAAGCCTTTGTGCAGCGTGTGCTGCGCGGGTAACCCACTCCCACAGGATCGGTGCCGATCCGATGGGAGCGGGTTCATCCGCAAAAACTGTGCGAGGAGGACTACGGCGTCTGTGGGAGCGGCGAAGGGCCGCGAAAAGGGGCGCACCGCGCCCCCGGTAGCCACCAGGGCTGGCGACTGGCTTAGCGCAGGGTCACCTTGGCCCGGGCGCTGTGCAGCTTCTTGTAGCTGTCGATCAAGCGCAGGTGGCGGTCGAGGCCTTCGAGCTTCATGCTCGTCGGTGTCAGGCCATGGAAACGTACGCTGCCATCGACCGAACCCAGTACCGCATCCATGCGCGCATCGCCGAACATGCGGCGGAAGT
This sequence comes from Pseudomonas guariconensis, assembly GCF_040822035.1. Lineage (NCBI taxonomy): Bacteria > Pseudomonadati > Pseudomonadota > Gammaproteobacteria > Pseudomonadales > Pseudomonadaceae > Pseudomonas > Pseudomonas guariconensis. The sequence goes on from NZ_CP162012.1 coordinate 3,041,669, forward strand.
TGGCTTCGTAATCGGCCAGCTCCAAGTCCTCGTCCAGTTCCACTTCCAGCACCACGTTCAAGGCCTGGTAGAACAGCCCGCGCTCGACGGTGTTGTCGTTGAACTGCAGGAAGGTCTCCACCAGTTCCTTCGCCGCCTCGAACTGCTCCAGGGCGAGGTAGATCAGCAGCTTGAGCTCCAGGATGGTCAACTGCCCCCAGACCGTGTTGTCGTCGAACTCGACGCCGATCAAGGTGGTGATGTCGGTGTAGTCGTCCAGCTCGCTCTCTTCCAGCCGCTCGACCAGCGCCGCCAGGGCGTCATCGTCCAGGCTGTGCAAGTTGAGGATGTCGGCACGGAACAACAGGGCCTTGTTGGTGTTGTCCCAGATCAGGTCATCCACCGGATAGATTTCCGAGTAGCCCGGCACCAGGATGCGGCAGGCAGTTGCACCGAGGTGCTCGTACACCGCCATGTACACCTCTTTGCCCATGCCCTCGAGAATGCCGAACAACGTGGCGGCCTCCTCGGCGTTGGAATCCTCGCCGTGGCCGGAGAAGTCCCACTCGACGAATTCGAAGTCGGCCTTGGCGCTGAAGAAGCGCCAGGACACCACGCCGCTCGAATCGATGAAGTGCTCGACGAAGTTGTTCGGCTCGGTCACCGCATGGCTGGAGAAGGTCGGTTGAGGCAGGTCGTTCAGGCCCTCGAAGCTGCGCCCCTGCAACAGCTCGGTCAGACTGCGCTCCAGCGCCACTTCGAAGCTTGGGTGTGCACCGAAGGACGCGAACACACCGCCAGTACGCGGGTTCATCAAGGTGACGCACATCACCGGGAATTCACCGCCGAGCGAGGCGTCCTTGACCAGTACCGGGAAACCCTGCTCCTCGAGCCCCTGGATACCGGCCAGGATAGCGGGGTATTTGGCCAGTACCTCCTGCGGCACATCCGGCAATGCCAGCTCGCCTTCGAGGATTTCGCGCTTGACCGCCCGCTCGAAGATTTCCGACAAGCACTGCACCTGCGCTTCAGCCAGGGTATTGCCGGCGCTCATGCCGTTGCTCAGGAACAGGTTCTCGACCAGGTTGGACGGGAAATACACCACCTGGCCGTCGGACTGACGCACATAGGGCAGCGAGCAAATGCCACGCTCGACGTTGCCAGAGTTGGTGTCGTAAAGGTGCGAGCCACGCAGCTCGCCTTCAGGGTTGTAGATTTCCAGGCAGTACGGGTCGAGGATCTCCGCTGGCAGCGCGTCTTTGCGGCCCGGCTTGAACCAGCGCTCGTCCGGGTAATGCACGAACGGCGCGTTGGCGATGTCCTCGCCCCAGAACTGATCGTTGTAGAAGAAGTTGCAGTTCAGGCGTTCGATGAACTCGCCCAGGGCCGACGCCAGGGCGCTCTCCTTGGTCGCGCCCTTGCCGTTGGTGAAGCACATCGGCGAGTGGGCATCGCGGATGTGCAGCGACCATACGTTGGGCACGATGTTGCGCCAGGAGGCGATCTCGATCTTCATGCCCAGACCGGCCAGGATCTGCGACATGTTGGCGATGGTCTGCTCCAGTGGCAGGTCCTTGCCTGGGATATAGGTGCTCGCGCTCGGGTCGGTGTCCACCATCAGCAATGCCTGGGCATCGGCATCGAGGTTCTCCACCTCTTCGATGACGAACTCAGGACCGGTCTGCACGACCTTCTTCACCGTGCATCGCTCGATCGAACGCAAGATGCCCTGGCGGTCTTTTTCGCTGATGTCCGCCGGCAGTTCCACTTGGATCTTGAAGATCTGTTTATAGCGGTTTTCCGGATCGACAATATTATTCTGAGACAGACGAATATTATCGGTCGAAATGTTTCGTGTATTGCAGTACAACTTTACAAAGTACGCCGCACACAAGGCCGAAGAGGCCAGGAAATAATCGAACGGCCCCGGTGCCGAACCATCGCCCTTATAGCGAATCGGCTGGTCGGCCACGACCGTGAAGTCATCAAACTTGGCTTCAAGTCGAAGGTTGTCGAGAAAGTTGACCTTGATTTCCATGCGGGGGATACCGTGATAACGAGCAAAACGAAAATGGCGGCCATTATCCGGTTTTTCCCCGCGAAAGTCTTGTGCTTTTCGGCCGTGGGCGCGGCGCCCGGCAGGCCAGGCGCAGGGCGCCTCCCAGCCTGTTCAGGCTCGCTCCCGGGCCTGCATGCACCGTGCTTGGTCACCTGCGCAAGCCCGACCAACCGGCCCGGCATAATGCTTCCCCGAACAATTAACAGATTGTTTAAAAATACTTTTTCCCGAGAGTACGCCATCCGTGAGCTTATTCTTGCGACATTAACGACAGCCCCACCCATAGCGAATTTAATAACTTTCCGCACATTGGCAAACTGTCACGCTGGCGCTTAACATGGCAAAACTGATGGACCTGCCGCCGAGCCCAAAGGACTTCCCGTGCTCTTGAGTATTCCCACCCTCATTCTCGTCACCGTCTTCCTGCTCGGTCTGATGGGCACACTCACCCTGCACACCTGGGCGCGTGGCAAACGTGAGCGGCCGCTGGGTTATCTGGGCGCGATGTTGTTGCTGGCCTCGGTGGGCGTCGCCTTGATCAGCCTGCGCGAGCGCGGCTACGACCTCGTTCCCCTGGTGCTGGGCAATATCGTGCTGTTGTTGTCAGCCGCACTGGGCTGGACAGCCATGCGCACCCTGGCCGGGCGCGCGCCCTACTTGCCCGGCATTGCCATGGGTGTGGTGGTGTGGCTGCTGTTCTGCTTCACGCCGGTGTTCTACGACTCGCTGTCACTGCGCATCACGGTGTATTCGACCCTTGCCGCGGCCTACTCGGGCCTGGGCATCGTCGAGCTGTGGCGCAGCCGCAATCGCCTGGACATGGCGTACATGCCGGCCCTGTTGATCCTGGGCATGCACACCATCTTCTACATCGTGCGCCTCATCGTCGATGAAGGCCTCTCGCTGGAAAACGCCTTGTCCGGCAGTGGCGATGGCGCACGGTTCTTTGCCGTCATGCTGTTCGAGTCGATGCTCTATGCCACCGGCATCGCTTACATCACCCTGGCAATGGTCAAGGAGCAGGCCGAGAAGAAGTACAAGACGGCCGCCAACACCGACGAGTTGACGGGCATCGGCAACCGCCGGGCATTCATCACCCAAGGTGAGCAGATCCTGGCCGAGGCCAAACGCACCCACACCCCCATCACCCTGCTGCTGTTCGACCTGGACCATTTCAAACGCCTCAATGACAGCCTCGGTCACCAGGCAGGCGACCAGGCGTTGATCGCCTTCAGTCAGCTGGCGACCCGCAACCTGCGCCACGGCGATGTGTTCGGCCGGATCGGCGGCGAGGAATTCGCCTGCCTTCTGCCCGGTGCGGGGGAGCAGATCGCGACCCTGGTCGCGCAGAACATTCGTCAGCGCTTTCACAGCGCTGCACTGCCCACGCCAGGGAGTCTGAGCGTCAGCATCGGCGTCGTCACCAGCGAGGCCGCCGGCTACGAACTCTCGCGCCTGCTGGCGCTGGCGGACGACGCGCTGTATGCGGCCAAGGCCGCGGGACGCAACCGTGTCCATGTGTTCGAGCACAGCGCAGCCAACGAGCCGACCATCGAAGGCTAGGCCAACCCCGTGCACTCCAGGTATGCCGCCAGGTACTCGATGAACGCCAGCACCTTCCCCGTCGCTCGCCGATGGCTGGGGTACACCGCCAGGATCTTCGGCCCGAAGGCGTCGGGGTCGATCGCGTAGTCTTCCATCAAGCGCACCAGGCGCCCATCGGCCAGATAGGGCGCGCCACTCCACAGCGGCACATGAAACAACCCGCCACCGGCCAGCGCGCTGGCCAGCAGCAGGTCGTAGTTGTCGCTTTCCAGTCGAGCATGGGTGGGCTGCAGCAGGCTCAGACGTTCGCCGTCCTTCTCTACCCACCAGTAGGTGCGGCTCAGGGCGGCATGGCGATACAACAGCCAGTCGTGCTGATCGAGGGTCTGGGGTGTGACCGGTATCGGGTTGCGCGCCAAGTAGTCGGGGCTCGCGCACAGCGTCAGGCGGTTGCGGCCGACCTCCCTGGCGATCAACCCGGGCAAGTCATTGTGCCCTTCGCGCAGGGCCAGGTCGTAGCCGCTTTCCACCAGATCGACGAAGTCATCGGAGAGGTCCACGCGCAGGCGGATCTGCGGATAGTCGCGCAGAAACTGTGAGCACACCTGGTCCAGAAAGGCCCGCCCATAGGCCAGCGGCGCCGTCAGCCGCAGGATCCCATGCAAGCCATGTTGCATCTGCCCCACCACTTCGCCGACTTCATGCATGCGCATGAGCACCTGGCGCGCGGTTTCCAGGTAGACCTTGCCGGCTTCGGTCAGCACCGTGCGCCGCGTGCTGCGCTCGAACAGCCGCACGCCCAGGTCATCCTCCAGATGGCTCACGGCTTTGGTCAGGGCCGACGGGGTCTTGCCCAATTGCTCGGCGGCGCGGCTGAAACTGCCGTGCTCGGCAGTGGCGACGAACATGGTGATGGCGGCGAACTTGTCCATGGTTTTTCCATTCAGGAAAAAAGCTTTTGCGCATTTCGGGCGTTCTGCCTGCCCGGGCCAGCCGTTAGTCTCGCCAACAGCCCCCAAAAAACAAGAGGTTTTGCAATGAGACGTTTCACGCCTACGTTGCTGTCCGTGGCGCTGGCCTTTGCCTCGATGGATTCGATGGCCGCTGTGGATCTGGTGCTGCTCAATGGCAAGCTGTACACCGCCGACCCCGCCCACCCGTCTGCACAGGCCATGGCCGTACAGGACGGCAAAGTGCTCAAAGTAGGCACCGATGCCCAGATCAAGGCTCTGGCCGGCAGCACGACCCAAGTCATCGACCTGGGCGGAAAGCGGGTCATGCCGGGGATGATCGACAGCCACTCCCACGCCATCTTCGGTGGCCTGGAGCTGTCGGCAGCCAGCCTGGCCGATGAGGAGAACGTGCCCACCGCGGAGCTGGAAAAACGATTGCGCGCCTGGCGTGACGACGGCACAGCCCGCCAGGGCGATGTGCTGACCGTGGTCGGGGTGAGCTCCACCTACTGGGCCAAGGCCGAGGAGCTGGGCGCGACCTTCAACCACGGCGAGTGGGCAAAGGTCCCGGTGGTGTTCATTGGCAGCGACCACCACACCGCCTGGGCCAACCAGGCCATGCTCGAACGCGCCGGTATCGACGCCAGGCTCCTGGCCACCCTGCCCGCCGCCGAACGCGACACCCTGGGGAAGAAACAAGACGGCACACCCAATGGCTTTGCCGTGGATGCAGGCTGGGACCGCATCAGCGCCGCCATGCCCTCCCCCAGCGCCGACGCCCTGCTGCACGCCGCCGACGCTGCGGTGAAATACAACAACGCCTTCGGTATCACCGCCTGGATGGACCCGGCCGCCAACGCCGCACCTGGGGAGTCGGTGTTCAGCCTCCAGCCCACGGAAAAATCCATCGGCGTACTGCCGGCCTACAAGGCCCTGGCCGAGAAAGGCCAGTTGAATGCCCATGTCGCTGCGCTGCTGGTGGCCAACCCCAAGAGCCTGCCGGCCGATCTCGACACCTTGGACAAAGTTCGCCAGCAGTTCCAGGGCATCCCCAACCTGACACTGCCCGGCATCAAGATATTCGCCGACGGCGTGGTGGAATACCCGGCGCAAAGCGCGGCGATGCTCGAGCCCTACAGCAATTCCCACAAAACCGGAGAGCTCTTGATCGACCCGACGCATTTCGGCGAGCTGGTCAGCGCCGCCGACGCCCGAGGCTGGCTGGTACATATCCACGCCATCGGTGACCGGGCGGTACGCGAATCGCTCAACGGCATCGCCCAAGCGCGCAAGGACCGCCAGAGTGGCGTCACCCACTCCATCACTCATCTGCAACTGGTGAACCCCACCGAGTTCGCTCGCTTCAAGCCCTTGAACGTGATCGCCTCGATGCAGCTGCTCTGGGCCTCGGGCGACGAATACACCTTGGACATGGTCAAGCCCTACGTCAGCCCCCATGTCTTCCCCTACCAGTACCCTGCCCATTCGCTGCTCAGCCACGGCGCCACCATCGCCGGGGCCAGCGACTGGTCGGTTTCCTCGCCCAACCCGTGGCTGGCCATTCACCAGGCCATCACCCGCGAAGGCCCCAAGGGCGTGCTTAACCCCAAGGAGCGCATCGACCGCCAGACCATGTTCCAGGCCTACACCCTCAACGCCGCACGCACCATTGGCCTGGACAAGCAGATCGGCTCGCTCACGCCCGGCAAGCAAGCCGACTTCATCGTGCTCGACCGCGATGTGCTCACCGTCGCCGACAATGACCTGGCCGACACCCGCGTCCTGCAGACCTGGTTCGGCGGCCGCGAAGTCTACAAAGCCGAACATTGACTCCCTCTGCACCACGCCAAGCTCCCGGGCTACCCGGGAGCCAGGCCGCGCTTTGCCCGCACCTGCCAGAACAATCACAACAAACAGGTACCTTCATGCGCCGCATCCTGCTCATTGCCTCGACCCTGGCCCCCTTGACCAGCCAAGCCGTATCCCTGAGTGATGACTTCTACCTGGAGATCGAACCCGCTCTGGTCAGCGATTACCGTACCCGCGGCATCTCCCAGACCCAGAACGACCCCGCCGCCCAACTCGCCATCACCCTGCAGCACACCAGCGGCCTGTACCTCGGCGCCTGGACCTCCAATGTGGACTTTGGCTTCGGCACCCAGACCCGCCAGGAGGTGGACTACTACGCCGGCTGGTACTGGCAGGCCACCGATGAAGTCAGCCTGGATGTGGGCTACCTCAAGTACACCTACCCCAAGTCGAGCCTGTACAACCTCAGCGACTACTACGCCGCCCTCACCGTCTACGGCGTGACCCTGGGAGCGAACTACTCCAACGACACCGGCAGCGCCCTGGGCGATGACCAGGACACCCTCTACAGCTACGTGGCCTACGAAACCGCCCTGCCGCTGGAGATCGGCTTGCAGCTGCGTTACGGGCGCATGGACTTCAAGGATCCGATGTACACGGCCGGCGATGGCAAGACATCGTCCGACCACCACGAATGGGAAGTGAAGCTGACCCGTGAACTGGCTGGGCTGACCTGGAGTTTGTCGTACATCGACACCGACCTGTCCAAGACCGAGTGCGCCAGCAGCTATGGGTTCGATGACCTGTGTTCGGCGACCTGGGTAGGAAGTGCGAGCAAGAAGTTCTGAATCAGGACTGCACAGGCAGCCCCGGCACCCTGTCGTTGCGTTGCCTGTAGCGACACTTTCGCCGGTGAGCCCGCAGCCGCACAGAGGCCTGCCTCTCGCCTGCGACTGTAGATACGCCGGCGCTTCGAAAAAAATAGCCAGGCCAAGAAGTGGGCTTCGGCAATTGCCGACGTATCGCTGCACAGCTCGGCCCAGGGCTCAGCCTGCGCTTTCAGTGCCAGCCCTCACTCGGCTGGGTCTACCTTCACCACCTGCCAGCTGTCGTCCGGGTCGAAGCGCTTCATCGCCTTGGCGACCTTCTCGCCATCAGGCCCCAGGTCCTTGTCGAACACCTGGCCGTCATGGCTGATCATGAAGCTCATCACCCCCGTCTCGTTGTACTTGGCAGGCCAGGCGATAAGCGCAAAGCCTCGGCTCATCTGGTCGCCGATCAGGTAGCTGTACGCGCCGCCAGGTGCCGACGGGCCCTGGCCATCGAGAATGCGAAAGTGGTAGCCATACCAGTCATCGCCGACTACGTCCTGACCGAACAGCGGGCCCAGCGGGCTGATCTGGCCGTCGCCTTCGTCCGTCCAGTAGAGGCCGTCGTGCTTGCCTGGGCTGCTGAAGATTTTCTGGGCGTACTCGAGCGCACCGTTGCCGTTGCGATCCTGGGTGGCGTAGTCCATCTGCGCGTCGTGATACGCCAGCACCGACTGCAAAGCCGCCAGCTCATTGCGGCCAATGCGCCGCGCACGGATCTCGGCGCTGCCGGCCTTCAGATCGAAGCGCCAACCGCCATTGCCTTTGACCAGCGGGATCGGCAAGGTCCAGGGGGCGTTGCCCACTGCCAGAATCGCCTTGCGCTCGCCGTCTGGCTCGATGCGGTGTCGTTCGCGGTACTGCTGCAAGAACGCATCCACGTCGCTGCGCTGCACGCCCCCGCGGGGAATGTAGTTACGCCAGTCTTCGCCGAGCAGCTGCGCCAGGCGCGCTTCGTCGGGGTGCTCCACACCCAGGGCCTGGACGAAGGCCTCGACGGCTTTTTCCGGCGTCGGGAAGGCCTGCTGGGCCGAGGCGATGCACGACCAGGCAAGGCCTGTGGCCCATAGTCCCATAAGCAACTTGAGGTTCATCGCCGCCCTCCTCCCCTGCGCATCGGCGCACTGACCGGTCTGGACACCGGACGTCCCGCCGCCCGCGCGGAACCGGGCCGCTGGGCGAACGACTGGCTCAACCGTCCACGGTTGGCCTGCACGTTGGCTCGCGACGGCGAGCGAACGCCATCGAAAGCATTATTGCGGGCCCGCCCGGCCGAGGCCGTAGGCCGCTTGTGCGCAGCCTGGCGGAGCTGGCCATCGCCTTGGCGACGGTCGGCTACCCGGGGTGCGTTCGTCGCACCTTGCAGGCGATGGCCAGCCTGGGCTTCGCGTGCCCGTTCACGGGCCTCGCGGTTGGTGGTGGCCGGACGTTCGATGCCGTGCCGGTCCATCGAAGCCCGGGCGCGTTCTCGGGCCTCGGCGCGCTGGGCATCGTCACCCCGATACGCGGCGCGCTGGCGGGCGCCGTCCAGTTGCCGGCCGTATTGCTCGCGGCTCCTGGCATCGCGATAGGGCACACCATCGCGATGCACGGCGTTGTGCTGCCACTTGTTCTGGCTGTTGTCGATGCGGTTTTCGATGTTGTTGATGTTGTTGTAGCGATCGACATCGATATCGATGTCGTGATCGTCCCAGTCGCAGTCGCCCCACAGCGAATTGATGATCGCCACGCCAGTGCCGAAGGCCAACCCCGCCACCAGCGCTGAACCTGCGTAATAGGCCGGCGGCGGTGGGTAGTACACCGGCGCAGAGGCGGGGTACTGCCACGTGCCGTAGGTGGTGTTGGGGTTGTAGCTGGGCACGTAGACCACTTGCGGGTCGGCCGGCTCGATGATGATGGTGGTGTTGCCGGCCGCTGCGCTCTGGCCGGTACCGCCGGCGGAGGACGGCGCGGGCGCGGCCTGCACGGTCACGTTCTGGTACTGGTTGCTCTGCAGGTTGCCGGCTGCCTGAGCTTGGTGACGCAGGCGCTGCACGCTGTTCATGACGTCGTCGGGCTGGGCCAGGAAGGCATCTCCCAGACGCTGCACCCAGACCGGGTCTTGGCCCAAGGTCACCAGCACCTGCGGAAAGGCCACCAGCGCCTGCACGCTGGGGTCCCAGGTCTGCCCGGCCACCTGCTTGACCGCCTCGTCGCCCTTGAGCGTGCTGTTGGCCTTGGACCAGGTCACCGCCTCGGCGACCTCGCCCGGGTAGGTGGCCGCCATGAGCACCTGTGCCAGCAGCGCATCGGGGTACAGCGCGATGGGCGCGAGCATCTGATCCAACTGCTCCTGGGTGAACACGGCCGTCTTGGCGGCGCCCGTGCTCGGCGCCGGCTCGCCAGCCGGGGCAGGCGCTGTCGTCGCCGTCTGGGCGAGGCTCGCCGTGCCGCCTAGGCACAACATCATTGTGATGACGCCTAGCATTGGAACGCGCATTGCACCTCCCGCAAAGGCCTATCGCCTGAAATGACTGTGCGTTAAGGGTAGCGCTGCACCTGCGATTTACCACGTCGCGCACGCCGGCTGTCGATCCACACCAGCATGGCGCTGGCATACAGCGAAACCGCCAGGAACAACGCCATGCGCACCGCGAACGCACGGTACACGTCCTGGCCTGCCACGCTGTCCTGCACCGACTGCCCGAGCAAGATCAGCATGGTCGTCAGGCAACTGACCCAGAACGCCGGTCCATGCCGGCTGCCGATCACCGCATACAGCCGCCGGGCCTGCCACAGGGCAAACAGCAGCCCCCACAGAAAGAACATCCACAGATGGACGAACAAGCTGAGCGCACCCCACAGCACAATCGCCAGCAGCCCGGCCAGCAACGTCGAGCCAATCAGTTCGCGGGCGGCCTGGCGGGCATCGGTCTGGTCTGCCTGTTGGCCGAGGCTGACCGCCTTCATGATCAGCGGCATGAAGCGGTCCGGTGCGATCAGCGCCAGCACGAACGCCGGCATGACAATCAGCGTCGCGCGCAGGGCGATCCAGCTCGCCTCATCGGGGCCCAAGCGCGGCGGCACTGGCGCAGCCGCCACGTCGGCCGGCTCGGGGAACAGCACATGGGCCACCGCACAGCCGATGACCGCCAGCAGCATGCCCTTGGCCAGTGCCTCGACCACCGACAACGCCAGGGTGAAATCGCTGGTCCCTGCCGCGGCGATCATGGTCAAGCCGATCACCAGCAGGTTCGCCAGCAGCCCGTTGCCGCCGCGCAAGGCGTAGCGGAACACCGCGAACAAACCAACACCCACCAGCAGGACGCCGCTCAGCGGCGCATGGCGCAGCAGCGGAATCAGCAACAGGCCACTTCCACAGCTGAGCAACACCATCAGCGCCAGCACCGGCGCCGCACGCAGCCCCAGTGCCTGGCTGCGCATGGCCAGCAACAGCACGGCGAACACCGGCGCCAGGATCGGCACCGGCATGTCCAGGCCGAAGCTCGCCGCCAGGCACAGTGCCGTGCCCCAGGCCAGGCGCAGCGCCCGCAGGCGACGCAGTTCAATAGGCATAGGACAACCAGCTCATCACCCACATGAACACCCGGCCCAGCAGGTTGAGTGGGTTGCCCTCCCCTGGCAGCGCCATGATCTCGGCCTGGCCACCGACCCGCAGGTTGCTCACGTTCAGCCGCCCATCGCGCTCCAGCTCGACGATCACCGGGAAGCGCTGCGCCGAACGCAGCCACTCGCGGCTGTTCTGCACCTGGGGCAGCGAACCTGGCGGCGGGCTCTGGCCGACGCTTACGCCATAGCCGATGCTGCGTACCCGTCCGTGCAGCAACTCGCCGGGCAAGGCATCGAGCACCACCAGCACCGGGGTGCCCGGGCGCAGGTGGCCCAGGTTGTTCTCGGTCATGTCGGCGCTGATCCACAGGTCGTGGATGGCGATCAAGGTCATCACCGGGCTGCCGGCGCCGACATAATGGCCGACATCGGTGCGCAGGTCGGTGATCAATCCATCGGAGTCGGCCCGCACTGCGGTGCGTGCCAGGTCCAACCGAGCCTTTTCGACGTTGGCCACCGCGCTGCGCACCTGGGCGTTGTCCGCCTCTTGTCCGCCCTGCTGCTCGCGGGCGCGCTCGACTTCGGCGCGGGCTGCGGCCACTTGGCTGCTGGCCTGCTCGCGGCTGGCCTGGGCGCCCTCCAGGCGTCGCACGGACACCGTGCCCGGGTCTTCCCGATACAGGCGTGCCAGGCGCTCGGCGTCCTGGCGGGCCTTGCGCTCGTTGGCCTGGGCGGCAGCCAGCGAAGCCTGGGCGGCGTCGATGCCGGCCGTATGGGCGCCGATCTGCCGGCGCACCGTGTCGAGCTCGGCCTCGGCCCGCGCCAGGGCGATGCGGTATTGCGCCTGGTCCAGTTCGAACAGCACCTCGCCCTTGCGCACTTCCTGGTTGTTGCCCACCGCCACCCGCTTCACCTGCCCGGCCACCTCGGCACTGACCGGCACCACATAGGCCTGCAGCCGTGCCTGCTGGGTATAGGGTGTGAAACGGTCGGCGAGCACATACCAGAGTAGGCTCACGAGAATCAGCAGCAAGACCCAGCGCATGCCCCGGTCGGGCTTGGCGGGTGTCGGCGAAGGGGCTGGGGCATCGCTCATTTCGGCTCACCTGTGTCGTTGCGCGCTGGGGCGGGGTTGTCGAGCAGATCCCCCCAGTCGGTGCGTTGCTGCATGTGTTGGCGGGTGTCGGGGGCGATGGGCGCACGGTGCGGATCCCAGCCGCCACCGAGGGCTTTGTACAGGGCCACCAGGCTGCCGACCGCATTGCCACGGCTCACCAGGTAGCTGTCCTGCTGTTGCAGCAACAGTTGCTGGGCATCGAGCACCCGCTGGAAATCGGCAAAGCCCTCACGGTACTGGGACGTGGCCAGTTCCAACGAGCGTTGCGCGGCCTGGGAGGCCTGCTGGCGAACCTCGGCACTTTGCAGCGAGCGCACCAGCCCGCTGGCCGCATCGTCGGCCTCGCGAGCGGCCTCGCGCACATCGCGCTGGTACAACTCGATCAACTGCTGAAGGCGCGCATCTTCCACGCGCACGGCGTTCTTGCGCCGGCCATAGTCGAACGGGTTCCAGATCAGGCTGGGGCCGGCGGCGAGCTGGAAGCTGTCGGGCAGATGGCTGGCCGAGACGAACGTCCAGCCAATGCTGCCCAACAGGCTCAGCGATGGGTACAAGTCGGCCTCGGCCACGCCCACCAGCGCCGATTGCGCCGCCACCGCCTGTTCGGCAGCGCGGATGTCCGGGCGGCGCTGCAGTAGGCTCGCCGGCACGTCCTGCAGGATCGCCCGGTCAGGCAGCGGCAACTGCCCGTGGCCGCTCGCCAATTCAGGCAATGGCCCAGGTGGTCGGCCCAGCAATGCGCACAGCACGTTACGCAGGGCGTTGAGCTGGTTTTCCAGCTCCGGAATGCTGGCCTGGGTGGCCAGGAACTGGGTGCGGGCTTGCTGCCAGTCGAGTTCATCGTTCTCGCCATGGCGGAACAGCCGTTCGGTGATCTGCAAGCTGCGCGCCTGGCGCTGGGCGTTCTCCTGGGCGATGTCCAGGCGGGCCTCGACGGTACGCAGGCTGAAATAGGTATCGGCCACCTGCGCCCGCAACAGCACCATGGCATCGGCGTAGTTGGCCTGGGAGGCAAAATACAGCGCGTCGGCCGACTCGATGGCGCGGCTGAAGCGCCCCCAGAAGTCCACTTCCCAGGCAATGTCGAAGCCCAAGCTGGATTGCCAGAACACCGAGTCCCGGGCCGTGGGGGTACCGGACTGGTCCTGTTTGAGGTAAAGGCTCTCGCCACGCAGCTGCTGCACCTGGGGGTAGCGCCCGGTCTGGGCGATGGCCAACTGCGCGCGCGCCTCAGCGATGCGCAGGCCGGCCACGCGCAGGTCGGTGTTATGTGCATCGGCTTCGGCGATCAGCGCATCGAGCATCGGGTCGGCGAATACCGCCCACCACTGGCGTAGGTCCGGCGATGCCGCCGGGTGGGTGGCCTGCTCCAGCAAGGGGGTATTCCAGGTGTCCAGCCAGGGTGTCGGCACGGGTTTGAAATCCGGGCCGACCTGGGTGCAACCGCCCAAGGCGGCCAGGCTCAGTGCACAGCAAAAGACACGTTTGACCATGGCAAGCCCTGGTTCAATACGTCTTGTCGACGGGCGTTTCGGGCACTTGCTGCGCGACCCACTGCCAGAACAGGTTGTAGGTCACAGCCAGGATCACCGGGCCGATGAACAGGCCAATGATGCCCTTGACCACCATGCCACCCAGCGCACCGATCAGCACCACCGGCATCGGCACGTCCACGCCACGCCCCAGCAACAAGGGCTTGAGCACGTTGTCGGCAAGGCCGGCGACGAAGGTGTAGATGGCGAACACGATGGTGCCGACCGTGAAACCTTCGGTGCTCAAGACGTAGGCGATCACCGGCAGCGTGATCAGCGTCGCAGGCGCCTGGGCAATACCCAGCATGAGGATGGCGATGGCCAGGATGCCTGCGCCTGGCACCCCCTTGATCACGAAGCCGACACCGATCAGCAGCATCTGGATGAACGCGATGCCGATCACGCCTTGGGCCACCGCACGGATGGTGGCGGTGCACAGCTTGGCGATGGGCTTGCCCTGAGCTTCGCCTGAGACCCGCATGGCGATGCGTTGCGCCGCCCATTCACCGCGCTCGCCAAAGGCCATGATCACCCCTGAGATGATGATCGCCGCAATAAACAGCAAGAACGCGCCGCCAGCACTGGCGATGGCCCCGAGCAGCAACCGGCCGGCATCCTTGAGGTACGGCATCAGGTTGTTCAGCACCCCGCTCAGGCTTTCGGAGGCCGACAGCCAGAGGGCATACACCCGTGGCCCCACCAACGGCCAGGTGGCGACCGACTCTGGCGGCGCCGGCACGCTCCAGGCGCCGCTCTTGAGCAGTGTCACCAGGCTCTCGACCGACTCGCCGAGGGACACCACCACCAAGTAAATCGGCACCAGGAGCACCAGCAGGACCAACAGCACCACCAGTGTCGCCGCATGGCCGTCCTTCAAGCCGCTGGCACGCTTGATCCGTTGCTGCAACGGGTACAGCGTGACCGCCAGGATCACTGCCCAGAGCATCAGTTCGAGAAATGGCTGGAACACCTGAAAGGCGAAAATCACCAAGCCTGCCACCAACCCCGCCTTGATGAGCACATCCAGCAATCCCCGCGACAGGGCGCTGTCCAGTTTGAAACTCGGCTGCATGAATCACCTCCGGGCCGCCGTGGGCGGGTCGAACAGTCGGTGCGCCGATTGGCGCGATGTTGGTCGTCAATCCTGCGGTCGGTGGTCGTCTGCCGAACCGTCATCGTCCTCGAGCCTTTCACTGGACGCGCGTCGTTGGTACAGCTCCAGCAGCCATCGCTGCTCCTGGTGCTGGTAGCGCCGCACCCAGGCAGCGGCCTGGGCTTCGTCCTGGCCCAGGGCGATGAAGGCGCGACGCGCCATTTCAAGGCTGGAATGGAAGGTTTCGCGGACCGGGCTCGCGCCCAGCTCGAGCAGATGCAGGACATCCCGATGATCGCGTACGGAGGCGATGACTGGGGTATGCGGGTACTGCTGGGCGAGCAGGTCCACGGTCTTGAGATTGACCTGCGGATCGTCGGTGGCGACGATCACCAGTTCGGCCTCGCCGACCTTGGCCGCGCGCAGGATCTGCGAGCGCGACGGGTCGCCATAGAACACCGGCGGGCCTTGTTTGTCGGCTTGGCGTCCGAAGGTTTCGACCGAGGTATCCAGGGCTACCAGGCGTACACCTTCGGCGTGCAGCATCCTGGCGATGGCGCGCCCCATGCGGCCCATGCCGGCCACCACCACCTGCGGCGCTTCATCCACTGCCGGCAGCGTGTCCGGGGCCTCCAATACCGGCCGCTCTTCACGCAACTGACGCGCCAGCGCCATCATCACCAGCGGCACCACCGCCATCGACAAGGTGATGGCCAGCACCAGCAGGTCGTGCACCTGTTGCGCCAGCAATTGATGATCCAGCGCCAGCTTGAACACCACGAAGGCGAACTCGCCCCCCGACGCCAGCACCACCGCCAGGCACAGCGCCTGGGCACGGCTCAGGCCGCCGGCCCAACGTCCCAGGCCAAACAGCACAGGCAGCTTGATGCCCACCAGCAACAGGGTCAGCCCCAGCACTTGCAGGGGGAAACCCAGCAGCAATCGCAGGTCGGCGGTCATGCCGACGCCGACGAAGAACAGCCCCAGCAGTAGCCCCTTGAGCGGCTCGATCTGGGATTCGAGCTCGTGACGAAAGGGAGACTCCGCCATCAGCACACCGGCCAAAAATGCACCCAGCGCCATGGATACGCCCACGTGCTCCATCACCCAGGCCGTCCCCAACACCACCAGCAGCGCCGTGGCGGTGGAAAGCTCGTGCAGCCCCGACTTGGCCACCCAGAGAAACACCGGCCGCAGCAGGTAACGCCCTCCGATGATCACGATGCCGATACCAATCGCCACCGCCAGCAATGGCCGGGTGCCCTCGGCCGTAGTCGTCGCGCCACCGGCGAGCAACGGCACCACGGCAATCAAGGGGATGGCGGCGATGTCTTGGAACAACAGGATCCCCACGGCCAAGCGCCCATGTGGCTTGTTCAGGTCCTTGCGCTCTGCCAGTACCTGCAGGCCGAACGCGGTGGACGACAATGCAAGGCCCACGCCGAGTACCACCGCCGCCGCAGGCGACTGGTCGAACAGCACAAAGGCGAGCCCTCCCAGTGCCACCGCGGTGAAACCCACCTGCAACGAGCCGACGCCGAACAGCGACTTGCGCATCGTCCACAATTTACGCGGCGACAATTCAAGGCCGATGATGAACAACAGCATCACCACGCCCATCTCCGAGAGCCGTGCGACGTTGTGGGGATTGTCGATCAACCCCAACACCGAAGGGCCGATCACGATACCTGCGAGCAGATAACCAGGTACGGCGCCCAACTTAAGGCGCTGGAGCAGAGGAACCAGAAGCACCACAGCCAACAGAAAGACTACCGTCGCCTGCAACAGGCTGCCGTCATGAGGCATTTCCCTCCCCCTTGCTCGAATGCCAGGCAATCGCCCGCGCGAAGTCGATTGCCTGAGTCCCGCCAGTCAAGATGGAATTGAGTATGGGTGATTAATGGCCGTTTGCTTGTCGCAGGTTTTTATTTTCCGCGCAGGGTTTACAGACGCGCATCGCCCCCCTGCCGCTGTCTGCTCGGGGCAGTCGATATGTAAGGCCACACGGCCTGTTGCGACGCGTCATCGACCTCAAGGGCTGACCTGATAGCCACGTCCCTGCAGGCAGCTGCTGTAGGCGCTGGCGTGGGCGGAGTCCTGGGCTTGGTTCTGGCTGCGGCGGTCCTGCCGGCGCTCCTGACGCTGGCGCATTCCACCGACTGCCGCCCCCGCTGCGGCCACTTCGCCGGCGCGGTTCTGTCGGTATTGCGCTTTGGCATCGTCACCGGCCCGGTCATAGAGTTCCTCGTGCTGCCGGCCACGGACCTCGGCACCCACCGCCCCTGCCGCCGCCCCGGCTGCCGCGCCACGCACGCGGCCCCCGACATGGGCCTCGGACGAGGTGCCGGCGCTGTTGGCCGCGTTGTTGGCCACACCATTGCAGTAGTCCATGTCCTGTTGCATCTGCTGGCTGCTCTGGCCATTGAGCGGCACGACGCTCTGGGCGCTGACGGGCCCTGCGAGCAACATCAACCCCAGGCAACACCCTGTGAACGCACGCATGACACACCTCCTCGAAAGAAAGCCCCAACGTTTCAGAATAGTGCCCGCGCGAGTTCACTGGGTTCGTGGGCAAAATCATTCGGGCCCTCGCCTAGAACTTTTTGCTATTTATCGGTCTATGTGAGGGAGCTCAGCTCAATAAACGCGGCCCACCGCTGTTTAAGCCCCATGGCCGCGATCCCAATGTCATTCAGAGGTTGTCTTTGCTCATGAAAATCAACGTCCCACGAATGGTGCTCCTTGGCCTGTTCGCGTTCGCGTCGATGGGCTCGGCATCTGCTTCACCGATGAAAGCGGCAAGCCCAGCGCCCGCCGCCCCGATCACGACCCCTCGGGTGGTCGAGAACCCTTGGCCGAGCCTGGCCAGCCTGACCGATAAGCAACAAGGCCCGATGCTCGCCCACGACGACCGCTACTGGCGAGACGGCCGCTGGCACGACAGACGGGACGATTGGCGCCGTGCCCAATGGCGCCGCGAGCAGGCCCGCCGGGAGGCCGAGCGTCGTCACGAGTGGGAACGCCGTCACTACCGCGCCCGTTACGAACACGATCACCGTTACTACGATCACGACCGACGTTATTACGGGCGTGATCAGCGCTATTACCGTCGTTAAGCGCCTCACGCCCTGATATCAGGGCGTGTCCTGGCTCCAGCGTCCGGCGTAGTCCCGGGCAAACTGCGCGGCGATGCGCCCGGAACGCGAGCCGCGCTGAGTGGCCCAGCGAACCGCGTGCACATGGGCCTGCTCGATGGCATGCGCAGGCACACCGTAGAACGCCAGCCACTGGTTCACCGCGTTCAGGTATTCGTCCGGCGAGAAGCCGTAGAACGAAATCCACAGCCCGAAGCGCTCGGACAGCGACACTTTCTCTTCTATCTCTTCCCCTGGGTGCAGTGCACCGTTCTCGCCGCGGGTCATGGACAGGTTGTCCGAGGCGCGTTCGGCAATCAGGTGCCGGCGGTTGGACGTGGCGTAGATCAGCACGTTCGACGAATGCTCGGCCACCGAACCGTCCAGGGCGGTCTTCAGACGCTTGTAACCGATATCCCCTTCCTCGAACGACAAGTCATCGCAGAACAGGATGAAGTATCCAGGCTGGTGACTGACGATCTCGATGACCTCGGGCAGGTCCCCGATATTTTCCTTGTCGATCTCCACCAGCTTGAGCCCACGCGAGTGGAACTCGTTGAGGCACGCCTTGACCAGCGAGGACTTGCCCGTGCCCCTGGAGCCGGTCAGCAACACATTGTTGGCTGGCTTGCCGTCGAGAAACTGCTGGGTATTCTGGCGGATCAGCGCCTTTTGCCGGTCGACGTTCTGCAGTTGATCGAAGCCGATGAGCATGGGCCGCCTGACCGGTACCAAGGTGGCGCGATGGCCGCCCTGGCTGGCCCGGTACTGCCATTGGTAGGCGATGGCATCGGGGTCCAGGACGGGCACGGGTGGAGGCGCGAATGCGCGTTCCAGGGAATCGGCGATGCGCTTGAGCTGCGCAAGGACCTGCTGGGAGAAATCGGCCGGGTCAGGCAAAGGCGTGTTCATGAGCGAAGGCACACAGGGCGAGGGTATGAGGCGCCATGATGCTAAGCTGGCGCGCTCCCGTCTAACGACTGATGGACACAAATCGTCGAATAATGGACAACAAGACCCCGATCGCGACCCAGCATTTCCTCCCACCTGACCAGGAAGTGGCCACGCTGGCCCTGGACCTGGCGGACGGCACCTGCATCGAAACCCACCGACACCCCCATGGGCAGTTGCTCTACACCACCCAGGGCACGTTGATGGTCAACACCCATCAGGGGTGCTGGGTGGTGCCTTGCAATTACGGATTGTGGATTCCCGCCGAGGTCGCCCACTGGACACGCAGCCTCGGTGCCACCTGTATCCGCACGCTTTATTTCGCGCCACAGCGCACCCCGGGCATGCCTGGCGAGTGCGCGGTCTACGCCATCTCCAATCTGGTGCGCGAATTGATCATCGAGACCTCGGGCATGGACCTGGAGATTGCCAAAGGTAGCCGGCATGCCCGCCTGGTCGGGTTGCTGCTCGATGAACTGGCGCTCGCCAGAGTCTCGGCGATCTACCTGCCGCGCCCCAAGGGGCAGCGCCTTCAAGCGCTGTGCCAGCACCTTGTCCAGAACAGGACGCTGGATTGGGGGCTGGCCGAGTGCGCCGCCTTCCTTGGCTTGAACATCAAGACTGTGCAGCGCTGGTTCCATGAGGATGTGGGCATGAGTTTCGGTACATGGCGCAAACAGGCGCGGCTATTGATCGCGCTGGACAGGCTTGCCCAAGGCCACAACATTCTCGACGTCTCGCTGGATGCCGGCTATTCCACGCCTAGCGCGTTCACGGCGATGTTCAAACGGGAATTCGGGCAGCCCCCGCGCACCTTCCAGCAGCCACGCCGCTGAGCTTGCAAGGCGGCGTGGCAGCGCCAGGGCGGATCAATCCAGCACGTTGGTCAGCACTTCATAGATCAGGCCCGTGGCGATCGTGACCAGCAGCAAGTCGGTGCCCGCCTGGCGCCACTCATAGCCGTCATAGTGAGGCAGCCGGCCAATCAGGCGCCCATCGAGCTTCTTGGCGATGCCTGGCGGAAGCGGCTTGCCGCGTGCCAGATTCTTCCGCACGCCAGGCGGCAGGTCTGCTCCCGGGCTCCAGTAGCCGCGATTATCGTCGAGGATGACCCGAATGCCCCCGATGTCTATCTGCGGGCCACCGCGCCAGTCGTTGCCGCCGCCCGGATTCTGATGACCTTGATTACCGTGCTGCATGTTTTTGCCGTGGCCATTGCCCTTGCCTGGGTCGGCCAGCACTGGGGCTGCGCCCAGCAAGGCCAGCCCCAGCGTGGCGGCGAGCAGTGTGTTGAGTCTGGACATTGCATCTGTCTCCTTACTTGAGAATGCCGCTACTGAGCGTAGCGCCCACCAACAGAACCCGACAGCGAAAACTTGGCACCGGCGTGCCTGCATTTCGTCGCCAGGCCGCGAACTCAGTGGCCTGGACGATGTCATATCGGCATCCCAATCCCGCCCCTGGAGGCGATTCGATCATGAAGAAAACCCTGGTAGTTGCAGCAGTGTGCGCGTTCGCGCTTGGTGCTACAGCCATACTGCCCGCTGACCTTTCCCCGATTGGTTCGGTTTATGCCAAGGGTGGCGGCGGTGGCGGCGGCGGCGGTCATGGTGGTGGCGGCGGTCATGGCGGCGGCGGCGGTCATGGCGGCGGCGGCGGTCACGGCGGTGGCCATGGCGGCGGCAAGGGCGGGCTGGGCGGCAACCATGGCAGCAACAGCAATGGCGCCAACGAAGGTGGTCTGCATGCCGGCAAAGCCACCCGCGACCACGGCGTGAGCGGCAAGCATTACGGCCAGGACAGAAATGACAGCGAAGGGCATGGCTCGGTGACCTCCGGAGTCGCACACTCCAAGGAAACCCGCGGCCTGGACAAGGCCCGAGCGATCTCCGACACCACGCCGGGTAGTCACAACACCAAAGGCTTGGACAACGCAGTCCACTCCTCCACCAAGAACGATCGCTGATCAGGCTCGCTCCGCGACGAGCGCCTGGCTCACCGAGGTACCTGGACATCGCCCGATGCCCAGGTACCTGGCGCCACCTTTGCCCTCATTCATCGCAGATCGCGATGGACCTGCCGAAACACACCGTCAGTCGTGCGTTTGTCCCTCCGCTATGATGCGGACCGGGCACCAAATAGCACTGACTGCCGGGAGATCAGGTCATGAAGCAGCACCAGACGGGTATCGATTTCACTCAGCCACCGCAGCGCCGCCCTCGTCTGGGCTTGATCGCGCTGGCGTCGGATGTGCTGGTCGAGCGTGACTTCTGGCGCATAGGCCTGGCGGCCGGGGTCGATATCGTGACCACGCGGATCGCGCAATCGATGCCACTGACGCCCACCACGCTCGCGCGGCTCGAAGACGGCATCCCGGACGCCATGGGTTTGCTGCTGCCTGAAGCACAACTCGATGCCATCGTCTTCGCCTGTACTTCCGGCTCCGCGATCATCGGACCCGCGAAAATCGCCGGGCAAATCGCTGCCTTGCGTCCCGGCGTGCCGGTCACCAATCCAGCGACCGCCGCCGTGGAAGCTTTGAAGTACCTGGGATGCAGCAAGATCGCATTCATCGCGCCCTATACCGAGGATGTCGCCGAGATCACCAGCGGGGTATTCGCTGAGGCCGGTATCGGTTTTTCCGATCGTCTGTGCTTTGGCCTGACCAGCGACGTGCAGATCGCCACTCCGGGGCTGGCGCATTATCGACGTGCCATCGCTCAGATGGATATCGCCACCGCCGATGCACTTTTCCTCTCCTGCACCACCGCTGCCACGCTGGACTTGATCGCACCGCTGGAGGCGCAAACAGGGCTGCCGGTGATCACCTCGAACCAGGCAGCCTTCTGGCATGCACTGCGTTGCATGGGCCGTACGCCCTCCATGACCGGCTTCGGCAAGCTGCTTTGCTAGTTTCCATCGGCCTGCAAGGCCTCGCGCAGGGTCGCGAGCAACTGCTGCACGATGACCGGCGGTTCGCGGTGGGCAGTCTTGAACTGCCCATGCACGATGGGCAGCCTGGGCAACCGCGGATGATGCAGCTTCACAAGATCATCAGGGCAGTCTTCCTCGGGGATGGCAGCAATGGCAAGGCCACTGCGCACCGCCGTGCGAATGCCTTCGAGCGTGTTGCAGTCATACACCGAACGCCACGGCACACCCGCCTGGTCCAGCGCCGTGAAAGCCTCGCGAAAGTACAGGCAATGCCCTGAAATATGCGCCAGCGGCAGGACCTCGGCCTGGTCCAGGTCAAAGCCCGGCAGGCCGATCCACACCAGCTGGGAGGGGCATAGATCTGCCACCTGCCCTTCCTGCAACGGCTCGCGCATCAGCGCAGCATCGAGAAAGCCATCGGCGAGCGCCCGGCTGTGCTCGTAGGACAACCCCGAGGTGACCTTGATGGTCACCTTCGGGCGCATGGCCATGAAGGTTTGCAGCACCGGCGCCAGGCGCGAGAACAGGTGATATTCATCCGGCAGCCCGAGCTTGATCGTGCCGCCCATACGCGCGGGGCAGAACTCTTCCTCGATCCGGTCGATGACCTGCAGCAAGGTGGTGACATGGGTGAGCAGCACGTCACCGGCCGTGGTCAGCTGGCAACTGCGGGTGGTACGCCGGAAAAGCTGGGTCTGCAGGTAGTCCTCGAGCTTGGCGATATGCCCGCTGACCGTGGACTGGCTGGCATTGAGCAGACGCGCTGCCTCACTGAAGCTCCCCACCGAGGCCACTTTGTAGAAACTGCGCAGCAGGACGGTATCCATCGGGGTGTTTCCTCTACAGGCTTGAGGCCGTTGGGCGCAGGGTCGATCGCGCGCCTGATTTATTGCAAATCGCGATCAAACTATCAGATAAATCCGTTACCAGCCAATAAGTGCTGCTGGGTATAGTGCCGACACATACCCATAAGAACTCCAGCAAAGGAGAAGCAGCATGAGTGACAAGCCAGGTTACCGTCCGGCATCCGCCACCGACGGCGAGATCGGCATCCTTGCCCGGCGCCGTATCGAAGCCGGTGTCATCGCACCGATCTACCAGGAACTCTGCGCCCGCCTGGGCGAGGACATGGCCCAAGCGATCATCGATGCCGCGATCCGCAAGGCCGCCGTCGAGGCCGGCCAGGCCTTCGCCGCCAAGACCCCGGGTGGCACCAGCCTGCGTACCTTCCAGGAGCTACAGTCGCTGTGGACCCAGGACGATGCGCTGATCATCGCCGTCGACACGGCCACCGACGAGCACTTCAACTACACCGTCCACCGCTGCCGCTACGCCGAGATGTACCGGGAAATGGGCCTGGGCCACATCGGGCACCTGCTGTCGTGCAACCGCGACTACATGTTCCCGCAAGGCTACGACCCGAACATCGAACTCGAACGTACCCAGACCTTGATGGAAGGCGCGCCCTGCTGCGACTTCAAATACCGCTACGTGAAAAAACAGGACGGCCAGCAATGAGCGTATCGACCAGCAAGGCGCGCAAAGTGCTCATCCAGCAAGACCGTCTCTGGGCGGACTTGATGTCGACCGCCAGGTTCGGCGCCTTGGGCGAAACCGGCATGCGTCGCCTGGCCCTCAGCGAGGAGGACCGTCAGGTTCGGGACTGGTTCGTGGCCGCGTGCCGTGCCCTGGGCTGCACGATCGACATCGACCGGATCGGCAATATCTTCGCGACCTACCCAGGCCGCGACCCAAACCTGGCCCCCATTGCCATGGGCAGCCATTTGGACACGCAGCCTGCCGGTGGCCGCTTCGACGGCATCCTCGGGGTGCTGGCCGGTGTCGAGCTGTTGCGCGCATTGCAGGATGCCGGGATGCGCCCTGCCCATCCGATCACCGTCATTGTCTGGACCAACGAAGAGGGTTCTCGCTTTGCCCCGGCCATGATGGGCTCGGGCGTTTATTGCGGCGCCCATTCGCTGGAAACCGTTGCTGCGACCTGCGACAAGTCCGGTGTTTCAGTGGCACAGGCCCTGGACGCCATCGGTTATGCCGGTGATCGTGAGCCTGGCTTCCTGCCGTTTGCCGCCTACCTGGAACTGCATATCGAGCAAGGGCCGGTACTGGAAGCGCAGAACCTGGAGATCGGTGTCGTCGAAGCGGTACAGGGGGTCTGCTGGCTGGACATCAAAGTGCCCGGCGTCGAAGCCCATGCCGGTGGCCGTCCCATGACGATGCGCGAGGATGCCCTGGTCGCGGCCTCCAAGATCGTGTTGGCGGTCGAGGCCGTGGCAGCCCGCCATAGCCCTGGCGTGGGCACGGTCGGCTACATCAGTGCCGGGCCCAATTCACGCAATGTCATACCGGGCTCGGTGTCGCTGGAGGTGGACCTGCGCCACCCCACCGATACAGGGCTCACGGCCCTGGAAACCGAACTGACCGCCGAAATCCGGCGCATCTCCCCCGAGGCGCAGGTGCGCAGGGTATGGCTCAAACCACCGGTCAGGTTCGACGCACGCATCGTCGATGTCGTGGCCGCCTGCACCGAGGCCCTGGGCTTTTCGGCACGACGCATGGTCTCCGGCGCCGGGCACGACGCTGCGCACGTGGCCGGCCTGGCTCCGAGCGCAATGATCTTCATTCCGTCGTACCTAGGGCTCTCGCACAACGTGCGCGAATACTCCTCACCCGAGCAATGCGCCAAGGGCGCCACGGTACTGCTCGATGCGGTGCTTGACCTGGACGAGCGCCTGTCGGCCGACGCCTCCAGCAACTGACGCACTGCCCCACGGCAATTGATTGCACCCCGGACGGCCCTCGAGGCTGTCCGCGCAGGGTCGTGGGCGCAATTCATTACGATCGGCATAACTTGGAACATTGATATGGGCACTGATACCACGCAATCCGTAGCGATCGATTGGTCACGCAACGCGGTCAGGTTGTTGGAGGGCGACGGTCATCGCTCGGCCGACACCCATCTGATCAAGCCGACCTTCCCAGGCCTGGGCAAGCTCTCGGTCTACCTCAAGGACGAGAGTACCCATCCCACCGGCAGCCTGAAGCACCGGTTGGCCCGCTCGCTGTTTCTCTATGGGATCTGCAACGGGCGAATCAACCAGGGCACCACCTTGGTGGAAGCCTCCTCCGGTTCCACGGCCGTGTCGGAAGCCTACTTCGCCAACCTGCTGGGCTTGCCATTCATTGCCGTGATGCCCAGAAGCACCAGCGAAGCGAAGATCGGCGCCATCCGGCGTTTCGGTGGGGTCTGCGAATTCGTCGATCACCCCGGCGAGGTCTATCGCGTGGCCGCCGAGATCGCGGCACAAAAAGGCGGCTACTACCTGGACCAGTTCACCTATGCCGAACGGGCAACCGACTGGCGCGGCAACAACAACATCGCACAAAGCATATTCAACCAGATGGAGTGCGAGGAGCAGTCGTGCCCAGCGTGGGTGGTGATGAGCGCCGGCACCGGCGGCACCTCGGCCACCCTCGGCCGCTACATCCGTTATCGCGGTTTCGACACCCGCCTGTGCGTCGTGGACGTGGAGAACTCCGCCTTCTGCCAAGCCTGGCAGACCGGGGATCTGTCAACGACCTGTGCACACCCTTCGCGGATCGAAGGCATCGGTCGCCCGCGTGTGGAGCCGTCGTTCATTCCGGGCGTGATCGACCGCATGTTCAAGGTGCCGGACGCCGCCTCGATCGCCGCCGCCCATGTGCTGTCGGAGCGTCTGTTCCGCCGCGTCGGCGGCTCGACCGGCACGAACTTCTTCGGACTGCTGTGCATTGCCAGCGAAATGAAACGCCGTGGCGAAGAGGGCTCGCTGGTGACCTTGATCTGCGACAGCGGCGATCGCTACGCAGATACCTATTTCAACGCCCAATGGCTGGCGTGCAACAACCTCGACATCGCGCCCTGGTACGCGCGCATCGAAGCCTTCCTGGACGGCGCAACGGATCACTTGAGCACCGACTGATCGCACTACAGCAACGCACCTTTCCCACGACAACGGATATCGACATGATCACCCAGGTTTCCAGCACCCACGCCCCGCTTGCCATAGGCCCTTACTCCCAGGCCATCCGGATCGGCAACTTGTTGTTCGTTTCGGGCCAGTTGCCCATCGTGCCGGCCACCGGCGA
Organism: Pseudomonas guariconensis; assembly: GCF_040822035.1. Classification (NCBI taxonomy): domain Bacteria; kingdom Pseudomonadati; phylum Pseudomonadota; class Gammaproteobacteria; order Pseudomonadales; family Pseudomonadaceae; genus Pseudomonas; species Pseudomonas guariconensis. The sequence goes on from NZ_CP162012.1 coordinate 3,067,339, forward strand.
GTTCTGTTCCGATGACGTCGTCGCGCAGACGCGCCAGTGCCTGGAGAACATTGCCGCCATCGCGCACGAGGCCGGCACCTCCTTGAAGTACACGGTCAAGACGACGCTGCTTGTCACCGACCTGAGTGCGTTCGCCTTGGTCAATGGGGCCTATGCCGAGTTCTTCTCAGCGCCTTGTCCAGCGCGCGCCTGTTATGAGGTCAAGGCCCTGCCCAAAGGCGCCCAGGTCGAGATCGAGGCGGTGATCGCCCTTCCCTAGTCCCACTGCCGGGGCCTGAGGTCTTTGCTTCCGACGGCCCCGGTATCGCACCGCCACATAGACCCAGCACGCGTCATGCAGGCGCCCGCCACGGCGGGGGGACCGTCTGCGCACATCAATAATTACAACGAGAGATTGCGGAGGCTTTTATGGGTATGCCAATCGCTTCGAGTCCACGCGAAGCAAGCAGCACGTCCGGTCAACGTTTGCTGGATGAGGCGCGCCTGATGCCCATCCATGTCATCGCCGCGCTCGCCTGTCTGGGCGGCGCTGCGCTGGATGGCTACATCCTGGGAATCGTCGGCCCTGCGCTGGCGCTGGCCAAGAACGAACTGCTGACCGCAACGAGCCAAGGCCTGATTGCCTGCAGTGCGTTGATCGGTGTATTCATCGGCGGTCTGGTGTTCGGCAACTTCGCCGACCGTTACGGACGTCGACCAGTGTTCTCCTGGAACCTGGCGGCGTTCATTGTCCTGTCGGTGTGCCAGTTCTTCGTGCAGGACATCTGGCAACTGGTGGTCATCCGCTTGCTTCTAGGGCTGGCAATCGGCGTCGAGTACGCCGTCGGCTCCACGGTCCTGGCCGAGTTTTCCCGACGCAAGAACCGCGGGGCCTTGCTTGGCTGCTTCACCATCGCCTGGCAAATCGGCTTTACCGCCGCCTTCATCATCGGCGCCTTCTACGACGGTGATAACTGGCGAATGCTGTTGGGTTCGAGTGTGATTCCAGCGGTCATCATCTACCTGCTTCGCCTGCTGCTGCCGGAAACACCAATGTGGCTCAAGGCACAGGGACGGGACGCCGAGGCCCGGGCCATCGTCGATCGGCACTTCGGCGCCGAGTACGCGATTCCCGATGTCGATGTCAGCCCCAAGGGCGCCTCGCTGGGCGAGCTGTTCAAGCGCGACACCTGGAAACACACCTTGTTCTCCGGCCTGTTCTGGTTCTGTCAGGTCGGCCCCTTCTTCGCCATCTTCACCTTCATGGTGCCGGTGCTGGAAACGCTGGGGCTGCAAGGCGATCACCGGGTCGACCTGTCGCTGAACGCCATTCAGATCGCCGGGGTGGTCTTTGGGGTGTTCCTGGTGCACTGGATGAGCCGTCGCGGATTCGTCATCTGGACCTTCGTCGCGGTACTGGCGATCTTCTTGGCACTGGGTCTGTTCGCCCATGCGCCGACCTGGGTCGTCGTAGGCTTGTTCGCGACGTACATGTTCATCGGGCCTGCGATCAACAACATTCAGTTCGTCTATCCGCCTGAGATTTTCGACACCCATGTCCGTGCGACCGGGATCGGCTTCTCGGCGGCTTTCTCGCGGATATCGGCAGCAGGCGTGACCTATCTGCTGCCCTCGTTGCTGCAGGCGTTCGGCTTCTCGGCGACCTTGATCATGATGGCGCTCTTCCCGCTACTGGGCCTGCTGGTGACAGTGGCCTGGGCGCCGGAGACCAAAGGCAAGGCGTTGCGATAAAGGCTCAAGTGCGCTGGCGATACCCTTGGGGCTGCCCTGAGCAGCCCTCAAGGGTATTCACCGGTCAGTCACGCGCCTGACGCTTGGCGCCCTTCTTGACGATGGCCTTCAACCGCGTCGCCGCACGCTGCACCGTCGCCATCTTCTCCGGCCGCTTCATGCCGCGCCATTTGCGGATCTCTTCGCGGCTTCTGCCACAGCTCACGCACAGCTCGCCATTGAGCTGGCAAAGCGAGACGCAGGGGTTGTCGATGTCTTTGGCCATGGGCTGCTCCGAAAGCGGGCGCGCATGATACTGCAAACACGCCGGCATTCGGTGTTCCCACCAAGGCACTTTTAAGACTCATCTTATTGGCCGCCTGGCCCTGTCATGGTCCCATCGTGAATCGATGACCCATCACCGTGACAGGCTCTGGATCCTGATGGAAAAGTACTTTGGCATTGCGCTTTGCAGCCTGTCTTCGGTGTTCAGCGGATTCACCGTTGCCTCGCCAGCGAACGTCACGCCCGAGCAGGAGCAGCAAATCGCTCGGGTGAGCGATCTCGCCCACCAACTGGCTGATGAGCTTGAGCAAAAGAAGGTACTTGTGGATGCACTGAACCACTTGGAGCAACAGGTGGCGAACCTGTTCACGGCCAACCAGCAGCTCTCGGATCGACAGACCGCGCTCGTGGATGCCCAGGCGAAAAGCGCGGCCATCAGCCACTTGAACGATGAGGCCTCGAACGATGCGCGCACCAGTTATGCCGTGGGCGCCTGGCCCTTCTCGCCTTGACAGCACCCACAAAATCCGCAAAATCGCCGCCCCTCATTTGGCGACTGGAAGTCTTCCCATGCAACGGATTGTGATACTCGGTAACGCCGGCAGCGGCAAATCGACATTGGCCCGGGCGCTGGGCAAACGCCTCGGCGCTTGCGTCGTGCACCTGGATACGTTGTTCTGGGAACCAAACTGGGAAGAACCCGACGCCGAACAGTTTCGCGAACGGGTACGCCATGCCGTTGCCGCGCCCGCCTGGGTCTGTGAAGGCAACTATGCACGGCGCACCTTCGACCTGCGCCTGCCCCAAGCCGACCTGGTCATCTGGCTTGATACCCCGCGACTCACCTGCCTCGCCCGGGTGATCGTTCGCAGCCTGCTGGACAGGCCCCGGGCCGACCGGCCGGTTGGCTGCAAGGAACGCCTGGACAAAGCGTTTCTAGAGTTCTTGAAATTCGTCTGGCAGTTCGATAGCAGCTACCGCGCAGAGATTGAAGCCATCCGCCTGACTGTGGCGCCGCAGGTTCCAACCGTGCATCTGTGCGGCAAGACGCAGATCGACCGCTTCTTGGAAAGGTTCGATGACACGACCCTGCAGAGAGCGATGGAGCCAACGCGACACGATCGTCCCTAGTGTGCTTGCAGGGCTCAGGTTCGGCGCATTTGCCGTGCAATTGATAGTCGCTGCGGTGTGGCGCTGGGCCCTGATCAATCTGTATCTCCTGTGACCGTATCTGCCCAGCGCCAGCTCACACAAAAGGGTGATGGTGGCCACCGCACAGCCATGGAAAAATAGCCAAGCACGGACGATATGAAGAATTGACACTCCAGGGGTGGAGTGACAGGCCATGAGAGGTGGATCAAAACCGTCTGAAGCTTGAGTCCTGGTTGGACAACGAACTCGTTCAATCCCCAAGTCGAAAACAGGATCGTCGTTGGGCCAACAGGGATTGTCTAGTCATGCTTTCTTGATCAAGGCATTTAGTGGTCATCGAGCAATATTGCCGCTGTTGTCATTCGAAATCCGATATCCGTTCGATGGCAATATAAATGCCTTGAAAGTATTAAGTAGTTACACCTACTTAATGAACTACAGGAATTGACCTGCAGTGTTACGGCTCTTCTCGTTCCGAAGGCCCGGTTTTATATCGCTGCCATGGCCTGGCGCCATTCGAGCCCGCAGGTCGCCCCACTCATGCCGTAAAACGCTTGTGAAGCTGCAAGTTTCAACGTAGCGACTCTTGGACGTGCTCAATGCGTTATTTCAACGCAGGTCATCACGTGCCCGCACCGAGGTTTTTACAAAGAGAACAAACGTACCCACAAAGTCACGATCGACCCAAATACCGCCAGTGCCTTGCCTCTGAACTTTCAGGAGTCAGTAATGAATATAACAACAAATGCGGCCGATACCTCCTCCCACCATTCACCGTCGCAAAGCACCTCATCAAGTCGTTTCCGCCAGTCCATGAGCCTGACCGCCCTAGTGCTGTTCGGTTTAGCCTACATGGTGCCGCTGGCGGTATTCACCACTTACGGACTGGTCACCCAAATGACCCAAGGGCATCTGCCCACCGCCTACATACTGACGCTCGTCGCCATGCTGTTCACCGCCTACAGCTATGGACGAATGGTCCAGGCCCACCCCTATTCCGGCTCGGTGTACACCTACACCCGCAAGGCCTTCGGCACCTACTTCGGCTTCATGGCCGGATGGACCCTACTGCTTGACTACATCTTCCTGCCGCTGCTGAGCTATCTGTTGATCGGCATCTACATGTCCGAATACTTCCCCGAAGTCCCCGCGTGGGTATGGGCGCTCGGCTCCATCGCTCTGGTGACTTTCCTCAACCTGATCGGCATCGAGTCCATCACCCGTGTCAACTGGGTGCTGATCGTTGCCCAGTTGGTGTTCATCGTGGTCTTCATCGCGCTGTCTATCAGTCACCTGAACCAGCAAACGGGGCCTGTTTCGCTGCTGGCGCCCTTCCACCATGAAGGCTTCAGCGTGCCGCTGATCATGACCGGCGCAGCCGTACTTTGCTTGTCGTTCCTGGGCTTCGACGCGGTGTCGACCATGGCCGAGGAAACCCCCAACCCACAACGTCGCATCCCCCAGGCGATCATGGCGGTGACAATGATCGGTGGCCTGCTGTTTCTGGTGGTGTCCTGGTGTGCCCAGATGGTGTTTCCGCAGTGGAACACTTTCCACGACCCCGACTCCGCATCGGTGGACGTCATGCGCCGGGTTGGCGGTGAACTGCTGGTGAGCGCCTTCACGGCCACCTACGTGGCAGGTTGCTTCGCCTCGGCGATGGTGTCCCAGGCGAGCGTGTCACGGGTGCTGTTCGCCATGGGCCGGGACGGCGTGCTGCCGCGCGCATTTGGCCAGTTGGTGTCCAAGAAGCGGGTGCCGGCCACAGCCATCATGGTGGTCAGCCTTCTGTCGCTGATCGCGCTGTTCATCACCCTTGATACCGTCGCCAACATGATCAGCTTCGGTGCACTGTTCGCCTTCTCGGCGGTGAACCTGGCGGTGGTCAAGCACTACCTGGTCGGCCAGAAGCTGCGTGGCCTGCGCAATTACCTGTTGTACGGCATGCTTCCGGGGCTGGGGTTCCTGAGCACGATCTGGCTGTGGACCAGCCTGTCGAGCATGTCGTTCATGATTGGCCTGGGCTGGATGGGGCTTGGATTCATCTGCCTGCTGGGGGTCACCCGGGCGTTTCGTGTCAAGCTGCCGGAACTGCAAATCGCGGCTGATTGATTCGGCAGATATTAAGGCACAGGGGCTATGGATGCCCCTTTGCCTGCAGGAGGCGTGCCTTTCGAACAGGTACAGCCACAAGGAAGTACACTGCGTCGCCTTGAACACCTGGCTCGCCATCAGCAGCGGTCGGTGGCGCCGCTGCGAAGATAGGAAGCGCCGGCGGTGATCAATGCGCGCCTTGCTCGATCTCTGCGCTTGATTCACTCGCCGTCTGCGCGGCTAGCTTCTCCCGCTCGGCCTTGCTGATGTACTTGGGCTTGTTGCTGCGCGGTGCGAGCTTGGCGCTGGCTTTCTTGGCATGGGCCTTGAGCAACTGCTTGATTTTTTTCTGACGGTTCATGATTCACTCTGGCGGGATCGCGTTGCGCCTATCATACCGTGGCGTAGCGCCCACAAACCCACGGTGCTTCATATAAAGACGCTTAAGTAAATCAATCTGATTTACAATGCCGTTTCTTTCGCCGAGGCCGCCGTTTCGTGGATGCACTGTCGCTTGCCTTCGAACATCTGACCGAGTGGGTGATCGCGCCCGTCACCGAGCAGTTTCTCGGCATATTCAACCTGAACGGCCGTTTCGGGGTCCTGTTCCTTTGCATCTCCTATGGCGTCGCCTATGGCCTGTTCCGCTTCAGAAAGCATCACGGCCTGACCGACGCCCCTTCGTTCTGGCAGTTCATCGGCGCTGGCCGAGTACACCTGCATCCCTCGGCGCTGCTGGATTACCGCTACTACTTCGTGCGAGCCGTCCTCAAAGTCGCGCTGGTGCTGCCTATCGTCAACTGGGTCGATCCCTACATCCTGCATTCAGGCGACTACCAGGCCTTTTTCGTCAATCTCTGGGGCGAACGCCCGCGCGTGGGTGAAAACCTCGGGCTCTCACTGCTGTACGGGTTGGGGGTGTTCCTGGTCAAAGACTTCATTCATTACTGGGCGCATCGGGCGTTTCATTCCCGCTGGCTCTGGGCTTTTCACAAGGTTCATCATTCAGCGCCCGTGCTGGTACCCGTGACGGCAAGCCGGGTGCACTTCGTGGAAAAGATCGTCGAAAAACTGAGCACCAGCCTATTCATCGGCCTGTACGCCGGTTGCTTCTGGTACGCCTGCGGCGGCGAAATCAGCCGCTACACCTTGTTCGGGGTGACCTACCTGGTGTTCATCTTCAATGGCCTGGCGGCCAACCTTCGCCATAGCCATGTCTGGCTGTCGTTCGGTCCGCGGCTTGAGCATGTATTGAACAGTCCGGCCCAGCACCAGATCCACCACAGTGACGCCCCGCGCCATTTCAACCGCAACTTCGGCACCAACCTGTCCCTCTGGGACTGGATGTTCGGCACGCTCTATGTCACCACCTCAACGCCTGAAGACATCCGCTTCGGCACCGCAGAACAAGACCAGCAGCGTTACCTGACGGTGTACAGCCTGGTGGTCACGCCCTTTATAGAGACAGCCCGCAAGCTTCTGGCAAAGGACGAGGGCACGCCAGAGAACATGCACACCAGACTCCACACCCAACGCCCTCAAGACACCCAGGGGTAGGCGCCGAGGCCCGACAACGGCTACCGTAACCCTTTTGCCAGCCGCCGAGCCGCCGCCCCATGACACGCACCCCCTCCCCGACCGACCGTGCCCACCTCGAGACCGAAGACGGCTATGTGGTGGTGCGCGGCGCGCGCGAACACAACCTCAAGGATGTGGATGTCGCCATCCCCCGCGATGCGCTGGTGGTGTTTTCCGGCGTTTCCGGCTCCGGCAAGTCATCGCTGGCCTTCGGCACTCTGTATGCCGAAGCGCAGCGCCGCTACTTCGAATCCGTAGCGCCTTACGCCCGGCGACTGATCGACCAGGTGGGCGTGCCGGATGTCGACGCGATCGATGGATTGCCCCCGGCTGTGGCGCTGCAACAACAACGCGGTGCGAGCAATGCCCGTTCCTCGGTCGGCAGCGTGACCAACCTGTCCAGCCTGGTGCGCATGTTGTACTCGCGCGCTGGCACCTACCCCAGCGGCCAGCCGATGCTGTATGCCGAAGACTTCTCGGCCAATACACCGCAAGGGGCCTGCCCGGCGTGCCATGGCCTGGGGCACGTCTATGAGGTCAGCGAGGCGAGCCTGGTCCCCGACCCGACCTTGAGCATCCGCGACCGGGCCATCGCCGCCTGGCCACCGGCCTGGCATGGGCAGAACCTGCGCGACATCCTGGTCACCCTGGGCTATGACGTCGACAGGCCCTGGAAAGACCTGCCGCAGGCAGACCGCGACTGGATCCTGTTCACCGAAGAAGCGCCCACCGTGCCGGTCTATGCGGGCCTCACGCCGGCCGAAACCCGCACCGCCCTCAAGCGCAAACTCGAGCCCAGCTACATGGGGACGTTCACCGGTGCCCGGCGTTACGTACTGCACACATTCGCCAACACCCAGAGCGCGCTGATGCGCAAGCGTGTGTCGCGCTTCATGGAGGGTCGCCCCTGCCCAGCGTGCGACGGCAAGCGTCTGAAGCCAGAGGCATTGTCAGTGACGTTCTGCGGGGTGGACATCGGCACCCTGGCCCAGATGCCGCTGGACCAGGTCGTGGCCTTGCTCGAACCGGTCAGCCGAGGCCAAGTCTCTGCCCAGGACACCCGCTCGAGCGAAAAACAACTGGCCGCGCAGCGCCTGGCCGAAGGGGTGTTGGCGCGCCTGCGCACGCTGCAGCAGCTGGGCCTTGGCTATCTCACCCTGGAACGCGCCACACCGACACTGTCGACCGGCGAGCTTCAGCGACTGCGCCTGGCCACGCAACTGAGCGCCCTGCTGTTCGGCGTGGTCTATGTGCTCGACGAGCCTTCAGCCGGCCTGCACCCTTCCGACAGCCAGGCGCTTTACGACGCCCTCGACCGCCTGCGCGACGCCGGCAACTCGGTGTTCGTGGTCGAGCATGATCTGGAACTGATGCGCCGCGCCCAATGGCTGGTGGATGTCGGTCCCGATGCCGGTGAGCGCGGCGGCCGCGTGCTCTACAGCGGTGCCCCGGCGGGCCTGCGCGAAGTGGCCGAATCGCACACCGCCCGCTACCTGTTCGACCAACTGCCCGCCCCCAGCACTCGCGCCCGCACACCCACCGGCTGGCTGGAGCTGAAGGCCATCCGACGTCATAACCTGCACGGCGTGGACGCACGCGTGCCGCTGGGTGTGCTCACGGCGGTGACCGGCATCTCCGGCTCCGGCAAGTCGAGCCTGATCGCCCAGGCATTGCCCGAGTTGATGCTGCTGCACCTGGGGCACGAACCTGAGGAGCAAGACAGCGAAGCCAGCACCGAAGGCCCGACGATCATCGAGCGCACCGGCGGTCACCTGGGCGGCGATGTACAGGCCGTGCAACGGGTCGTGCAGGTGGACCAGAAGCCGATCGGTCGCACGCCTCGCTCCAACCTGGCGACCTATACCGGGCTGTTCGACCCTGTGCGCAAACTGTTCGCCGCGACCGACGAAGCCCGCAAGCGCCGCTATGACGCGGGGCGTTTCTCGTTCAACGTGGCCAAGGGGCGTTGCGAGACCTGTGAAGGCGAAGGCTTCGTCAGCGTCGAGCTGCTGTTCATGCCCAGCGTCTATGCCCCCTGTCCCACCTGTCACGGCGCCCGCTACAACGCGGACACCCTTGCGGTGCAATGGAATGGCCGCAACATCGCCGACGTGCTGCGCATGACCGTGGAAGAAGCCTGCGATTTCTTCGTCGACGAGCAAGCGGTATCGCGCTCGCTGCAGGTGCTGCGCGAGATCGGCCTGGGTTACCTGTGCCTGGGCCAGCCGGCCACCGAGCTGTCCGGCGGCGAGGCGCAGCGCATCAAGCTGGCCACCGAGCTGCAGCGCAGCCAGCGAGGGCGCACACTGTACGTGCTCGACGAGCCGACCACCGGCCTGCATGTGGCCGATGCCGACCGGCTGATGGCGCAGTTGCAACAGCTGGTCGATGCCGGCAACAGCGTGGTGATGATCGAGCACGACATGCGCATGGTGGCCCAGGCCGACTGGGTGATCGACATTGGACCCGGGGCAGGCCAGGCCGGTGGCCTGGTCGTCGCGACCGGCACCGCCGCCGAGGTTGCCCAGGTTCAGGGCAGCCGCACTGCGCCCTATCTCGCGCAGGCGTTGGCCCGCGGGCACGCCTGAGGGGCGCTGCGGCTGAACCCGCGCCCTGCAGGCTCACAGCGCTTTCATTTCGCCGATGTCACGCGCCACCTGGTCGGCTGAGTGGTCGAACATCGATTGCTCCTGCGCATCCAGGGGCAGTTCGACGACCCGCGTCAGCCCTTGCTCTCCCAGCACGCAAGGCACCCCCATGGCTATATCCCGGCGCCCGTACTCGCCCTCGAGGATCGCGACCGCAGGCAGAATGCGGTTTCGACCGTTGGCGATCGCATCCACCATCTGGGCGATTGCCACGCCCGGTGCATCGCATGCGCTCCCCACCTTCTTCAGGCCCAGGATTTCGCCGCCTCCCTGACGGGTACGCTGCACGATCCGCTCGATCTGCTCAGAGGTCAAAAAGTGCGAAAGCGGTACAGAGCCGACCGTGCAGTAGCGCATCAACGGCACCATGCTGTCGCCATGGCCTCCGAGCACCAGCGCCGCGATATCCCGGGCAGAAAAGCCTGTCTGTTCGGCAATGAAGCACTTCATCCGCGCGGTATCCAGCACCCCGGCCTGCCCGAACACCTTGTCGCGGCCCAGCTCACTGAGGCTCCAGGCCCGGTAAGTGAGCACATCGACCGGGTTCGACACCACCAGTACGATCGCCGACGGGGCATGCCGATTGATGTCCCGCATGATGCCGTCGAGTATCGGCAGGTTGATGCTCAGTACATCCTGGCGCGACTGACCCGGCTTGCGCGGCACGCCCGCGGTGATCACCACCAACTCGGAATCCTGCAGCAACTGAGCATCGCCCCCTCCGTAGACCCGGGTATCGGAACCGGACTCGACGGCTGCCTGCCAGACATCCAGTGCCTTGCCCTGCGCCATGTCCCCTTGCACATCGATCAACGTCAGCTCACGGCAGAACTCCTCCCGGGCGATGATTTGCGCCGCCGCCTCACCCACCATTCCGGCACCCACAATGGACAATTTGTTCACCTCACACCTCCTCGCGGCCCGCGCCACCAGCCAGACGCCGCCGATACCAGCAGTATCGGCCCTGGCGAAGGCCTCGCAGTGCTTTCACGACGCAAGGCCGCCTGGGGTGTTGTCGACAGCGAGAGTGGACTTCGAGTCAGGTCAAGGTTTCGCTTGGCGCTTTCCAGCGCCGCGCCCTCTGGCTACAAGTGTCGGCCTACTTGAACAAGGCACCACTATCGCGTTTGATGGGCCGAGCGCAGCGTGCCGCTCCCGGCCTCTGCCCCGTGAGGAGCCTGACATGACCGACCCGATCTATCTGGAGGACCTGGCCGTAGGTGATACCTTCACCAGCGGTGAGCATTGCCTGGATGTTGAACAGATCATTCGCTTTGCCCGTGAGTACGATCCGCAGCCGTTTCACCTGGACGAAAGCCTTGCCAAGGACACGTTCTTCGAAGGGTTGGCCGCCAGCGGCTGGCAGACCAGTGCGCTGACCATGAAACTGTTGGTGAGCAGCCTGCCCCTGGCCCGCGGCGTGATCGGTGCCACTGCCGAGGTTTCCTGGCCGCAGCCCACCCGAGCAGGCGACCGGCTGCGTGTGCAGAGCACCATCGTGAGCATCACGCCCTCGCGCACGCGCCGCGACCGCGGCATGGTGGTGGTCGAATGCATCACGTCCAACCAGCGGGGCGAAACCTTGCAGCGCATGACGAGCAAGGTGCTGTGCTTTGCCCGTGAGGCCTAGGCGCCCTGCCGGGGTCAGTAGCGGATGAGTTGTTCGGCGGTGATCATGCCGCTGGCATCGCCGCCGGCCCGCTCGGAGTCCTTGATCGCCGCAGGCATTGCACCTGAGCGCTGAGCGTTGCGGGCCGCCGTTATCAGCTGAAGATTGCGAGCGTACAGCGCACGATTGGCGCCGACACGAAGGTTGGAGCGGGCCGCCAGCGTCTCGGCCTGCTGGTATTGCCCCTGCTGCAGGCGCAACACACCCAGGTAATGCAAGGTGGCGGGATTGTTCGGCTGTATGTGCAGCGCGCGTTCCAATGTCGCCGCCGCCTGGTCCAGATGACCTTCTGCATATTGCTGCGAGGCGGCTTCGATCAACGCGGTGGAGGCGTTGTTGCTACGGGCTTGAGTGGCACGGCCGCCAGCCATGGCACACTGGGATACGATCACCGTCAGACACAGGCATAAAGCCAACCATACAGGCGTGCTTGGCATCGGAAACGAACTCGACAAGACCGGGTGGACTGCCACACGATGGGCAGGTTTGCAGCCGTCCAGGTTGGCTGGGCCCTTGTTCGGAAGGCAAGGGATGCTATCGACCGGGCCCGCCGCTTGAAGTTCCGCGTCGCCCGGCCTGATCCGCCGCTTTCGCCTCCCCCAAGGCTGGCCTCGGTCGGGATGAGGTTTCCAGCCCTGCAACGGCCAGCGGCCATCAGGGCCGAGCACGCGGACAGGACCAATCGGCCAATTCCGATGGAAAGCCTGCCGTCTGCCAAAAACCAGGCTGCATCCTGGGATCCAAAGGCGTTATGGTTAGCACCATCCCCACGTCAATTGCCATGGAGGCAGTCATGACCACCCTCTTTCGCGCCAGCCTGCTGCTGTTGATCGTCGGCATGATCCTGGGCGACATCGTGCTCGCCAGCGTTGGCTTGTGCGGTGTGTGTGGCATTGCCGTGCATGGCACGATCCAGCAGGATGCCCGGGCAGAGCCGCCCGCCGAATCGGATTTCATTGCATAGCTGGCGCATGGCCATAGCTGGGCGCCTATCATCTACACTGCTCGTTGTCGCCGGGCAGTGACGTGCCCTGCGCTTTTCCCGGACGACAGCACCACGGTTGTCAAGGATCGGTACTCAATAGGCCTTAGCAGTGGCGAAACCCAGGATGCTCGAAACCGTCGTGTGGCGCCTCGGCCTCGCCGTCCTGTTGGCGCTTGTGCTGCTGGGCAGCCTGCGCGCCGATTGGGATTTCTCGCAGATCAGCCGACGGGCCCAGGCCCTCTATGGCCCTCTGGGCCCAGGCCAGGCGCGCATCGATGCCTGGCAGCAGCTGCTTGCCACCCAGCAACAAGGCAGCGAGCTGGAACGGCTGCGGCAGGTCAATCTCTTCTTCAACCAGCAGTTGCGCTACGTCGAAGATATCGACCTGTGGCGCGACATCGATTACTGGGCCACACCGATCCAGTCACTGATCAAGGGCGCAGGCGATTGCGAGGACTACGCTATCGCCAAGTACTTCAGCCTGCGGCGCATGGGCATCCCCAGCGAGAAGCTACGCATCACCTATGTCAAGGCCCTGCGCCAGAATCGGGCGCACATGGTCCTGACCTATTATTCGACCCCACAGGCCCAGCCGCTGGTGCTCGACAGCCTGATGGACGCGATCAAGCCGGCGGGCGAGCGCACCGACCTGTTGCCGGTCTACGCCTTCAACGGTGAGGGTCTCTGGCTGACCGGCGCCTCGGGGAACAAGAAAGTCGGCGATACCAAACGGCTGTCGCGCTGGCAGGACGTGCTGAAAAAGATGCAGGCCGAAGGCTTCCCGGCCGAACCGGTCTACTAAGGAGCGCAGATGTCACTGTTCAAACAATTGCTGTTCGCCATTTGCCTGTTCCTGGTGGTTGCCTTCACCGGCAGCTTCATGGTCAGCCTGGAAAGCTCGCGTAGCCAGTACGTGAACCAGCTGCGCTCGCATGCCCAGGACGGTGCCACTGCATTGGCCCTGTCGCTGACGCCGAACATCGACGATCCAGCCATGGTCGAGCTGATGGTGAGCTCGCTGTTCGACAGCGGGTACTACGCCAGCATCAAGGTCATCGACCTGGCCTCCAACGCCGTGCTCGTGGAGCGCCACGCCGAACCCGACAGCAATGGCGTGCCCGCCTGGTTCATTCGCCTGGCGGGATTGCAGGCCGCCGGCGCGGACGCCATCGTCAGCCGCGGCTGGCAGCAGGCGGCACGGGTCGAGGTGGTCAGCCACCCGATGTTCGCCCTGGCCAAGCTCTGGCAAGGCGCCTTGGGCAGCCTGGGCTGGCTGCTGCTGTGCGGGGCCTTGAGCGCCGTGTTGGGCGCCTTGCTGCTACGCCGCCAATTGCGCCCGCTCGATTACATGGTTGCCCAGTCCCATGCCATCGCCCGCCGGGAATTCCTCAGCCTTCCGGATCTTCCCCGCACGCCCGAACTGCGCCGCGTCGTCCAGGCCATGAACCAGATGGTCGAGAAGCTCAAGGCGCTGTTCCACGAACAGGCCGAGCGCAGCGAGCAGCTGCGTGCCGAATCGTATCAGGACAGCCTCACTGGCCTGGCCAACCGGCGTTACTTCCAGATGCAGCTCAACGACCAAGTCAGCAACGTCGAGGACGCCCGGGCTGGCTACCTGCTGCTGCTGCGCATTCAGGACCTGGCCGGCCTCAACGCGCGCCTGGGCGGGCAACGTACCGATCAGTTGATCCAGGCGGTGGCCGAACAGCTACGCCGCGCTTGCGCCTCCCATCCCCAGACCCGCGACCTGATCGCGCGCAGCCGTGGCGGCGAGTTCGCCGTGCTGGCCCCTGGCCTGGACTCCGAGCAAGCCGTACACCTGGCCCAGGCATTGGAGCAGGCCTTGCACAGCCTGCACCAGACCGAGGCCAGCGATGTCAGCCCGGTGGCCCGCATGGGCCTTGCCCCCTATACGCCAGGCGATCAGCCCGACGCACTGCTCAAGCTGGCCGATGAAGCCCTGGCGCGCGCCGAGCACCAGGGAGCACCGAGCTGGGTGTGCCTGGAACGCAGCGCCGCGACACAGGCACCCGACAGTCAGAATGCCTGGCACTCGCGGCTCGACCGGGCCCTGGACCGGGGGCTGTTCGAGCTGTTCTTCCAGCCGGTGGTCGATTGCCAGGTGCCGAGCCGGATCCTGCATTACAAGGTCATTTCCCGTCTGCACGATGATCAGGGCGAGCCGTTGGCGGCGGGTCGCTTCCTGCCGTGGCTCGAGCGTTTCGGTTGGATGCCGCGCCTGGACCTGTTGATGCTGGATAAGGTCCTCAGGCATCTGGAAGGCCACGATGCCTCCCTGGCACTGAACCTCTCGGCCGCCACCCTGGCCGATGACGGCGCGATGCGCCAGGTCTACGAACAGCTCGGCCATCATCGCGCATTGGCCGCACGCTTGACCCTGGAAATCGGCGAAGAGCAACTGCCCCGGCAGGCCTCGCTCGAGCACTTGACCCGACGCCTGCGCGAGTTGGGCGTTGGCCTGGCGCTGCAGCGCTTCGGCGGGCGCTTCAGCATGATCGGTAACCTGGAAAACCTGGGACTTGCCTACTTGAAGATCGATGGTAGCTACATTCGCCACATCGATCAGGAGCAGCATAAACGCCTGTTCATCGAAGCCATTCAACGGGCAGCGCACAGCATCGACCTGCCGCTGATTGCCGAGCGGGTCGAGTCCGAAGGGGAATCGAACGTTCTGCGCGAAATGGGCGTGCAAGGGATGCAAGGGCGGCGGGTGGGCGAGCCTGCACCCTGGCGCTGACGTCAGCGCTGCCGCCCCCGGACGGGGTCAGATCAGACCACCGCCCTCGTCTTCCTCGATCAGGTTGTTCAGGCTGCCGAGCGCCTTGCGCGCCGAAGAGCGGTTGAGCAGTTTGGACTGCGCATCCGGCGGCAGGTCGGTGATGCTGATCACGCCCTTGGTGGTCAGCACGTCGATCAGGTCTTCGAGCACACGGATCATGTCCAGGTCACTCTGCTTGAGCTGGCGAAGGCTGTTTTCCACCACATCGTCCGCGAACCAGGCCTGGATTTCGCCATGGTCGGCAGGGAGTATTTCGGTGTAGTCGGCGTAAGGAGCGGCTTCGACCCGCAACAGTTGGCCTGCGGCATCGCGTTGCACGTAATACATGGTATCGACCCTCGTGACGTGTTGGTTTCGCCTTGTCTGGCCTTTGCGCGAATACATTTCATACAGCCCCTCGCTACGCAGCATAGGCAAAGATCGCCCGGCAACAAGTAAGGCGAGCCTGCTCATCGGCGCGGGATAGTCCGTTTGGAGGATTCCTCTGCAGCGACGGCGATCAACCATGGTCACGGTCATCTCTCAACCATGCCTTGTGTCAAGGAGCGCTCCGTGCAGAAAGTCATCTACCTGCTTTGGCAAACCGAGCACGACACGTTCGATTCGTTCTCACAGCAATTGAGCGGCCCCCTCGCCGACCGCCTGCACACCCTCGGCGCCCGGCACCTGCAGCTGAACCTGGCCGACGCCGACGTGAGCGCCGCCAACGGCTTGCGCCAGACACAGGCAGGCCCCCTGCCCCAGGCCGTACTGAGCTTCTGGCTGGACAGCGCCGTCGGCGAATTCCGCCGCCCATTCGACGAGGCCTTGCAGGCGATCTGTTCGCGCATTGCGGGGTACCTGGTCTGCGAGTCGGTGCCCATCCGCAACACGCGATTCCCCGCCAGCCCCGGCCAGCGCACCCACGGCTTCTCGCAACTGGCCTTCCTGCAACGGCCGACGCGCTTGAGCCACGAGGCCTGGCTCGAGGTCTGGCAAAACCACCACACACGGATAGCCATCGATACCCAGGACAACTTCCAGTACGTGCAAAACCTGGTGGTGCAGGTGCTCACCCCTGGCGCCACCGCGTTGGCGGCCATCGTCGAGGAATGCTTCCCGCCGGCAGCCATGGACGATCCGCAGGCGTTCTTCGATGCGCCGGGCGATGAGGCGAAGTTCCAGCACAACCTGGCGCTGATGATGGACAGCTGCCAGCGCTTCATCGATTTCGACCAGCTGGGCGTACTGCCCACCAGCCAATACCCCCTGTCACTGGAATTTCTCGCATGAACCGTCTTACCGGCAAGACAGCCCTGGTCACCGGCGGGGGTCAGGGCGTAGGCCAAGGCATTGCCCTGGCGTTGTGCGCCGAGGGCGCGCGGGTGGCCGTCGCAGGACGCACACTGGCCCCCTTGGAAGCGACCTGCGCGCAAATCCGCGCGCGCGGTGGCGAGGCACTGGCGGTGGTCTGCGACGTCACCCAGGCGCAGGCCATCGAGCAGTGCGTGGCCCAGGTGCTGGAAGCGTTCGGCACGATCGACATCCTGGTCAACAACGCCCAGATCGTACCCCTGGGCCGATTGCTGGAGGTCAGCGACGAGGCCTTCGCCCAAGGCATGGACTCAGGCCCCCTGGCCACCCTGCGCTTGATGCGTGCATGCCACCCGTATCTGCGGGGCGGCGGCGTGGTGGTCAACCTGGCCTCCTCTGCCGCAGTGCGCTGGGACGCCTGCGGCTATGGTGCCTATGCGGCGGCCAAGGAAGCCATCCGCTGCCTCAGCCGCGCAGCCGCATGCGAATGGGGGCCTGATGGCATACGCGTCAATGTGATCGCGCCCCACGCCTTGTCTCCAGGGCTCGAAGGCTGGATGCAAGCCCACCCGCAAGAAGCCGAAGCGTTCCTGCAGGGCATTCCGCTGCGCAGGGTCGGGGATTGCGAAAACGATATCGGCCGAACGGTCGCGTGGTTGGCCAGCGACGAAGCAGGCTATCTGACCGGCGCCACGCTGCCGCTCGATGGCGGCCAGGCGTTCTGGGGTTGAGCATGCAGTAGCGCCAGCCTCCTGGGACGCTCCGGAGGCTGGCGGCCATTACCGGCAGATCAAGGTGGAAAACCCAACCCTGCGGAAAGATCGGCCCCCTTGGCATCACGCGCCGTGCCAGGCGCCTGCTGCCCCGAGGTATCGTCGACGGCATGTTTCACCGACGCCTTGAGCCCCTCGCCCTTGGCCTTGAGCGCGTCGGTGACCCGATCGCTGCTGGGCCCCATGAGCCGATTCTCCTGACGCGTGCCGGGCAGCGCAGCGCCCAGCGCCGCTCCCAGCAGTACGCCCAGCGCTGCCAGCACCAGCGGCTGCTCCTTGAGCAGTTGGTCCATCTGGCCCTTCAGGGCGGTGGCCTGGTCGCCTACCTGATGTGCCCGGCTGCCCAAGGATTGGGCAGATTCGCTCACCGAGGCGCGTGCGCCCTGGCCGAGCTCGCTGGCGCGGTCCCTCGCATCGTGGGCTTTGCTGCGCACCTTGTGGCTGGCATCGTGCACCGTCTGGGCGGCTTGGGCGAATGCACCTTTCACGGAATCGACCGCATCACCCAGTTTTTCGCCCAGCCCAGGCCCTGTGGATGCAGGGCCTGGATTGAAGGGCCGGTGCTGGTTAAGGCCCAGCCAAGCCAGGCCAAGGACCGTCAGGGTCGCAGGTACCGGGTTGTTCTTGAGGGTGGTGCCCAGGTTGTGCAGGAACTCGCCACCATTGCCTTTGCCATAGGCAAGCAGCCTGTCGACCAATTGCCCAGGGCTCAGTCGTTGCTCCAGTGCATCGACCAGTTCGTTGATGTGCTCGCGCTTGGCGTTGATTTCCTGCTCGAGCAAGTCGGGGTCTTTTTGTGCGTCGCGTTCGAAGGTGCTGGTCATGGCAGTTTCCTCTTCAAGGTGTCCTTGTCCTGCTCCATGGCATGCAACGTACGGTCAGGTCTGAGGTGCGAAGGCTCGAACTGCTTCTTGCCCGATTGCACCATGATCAAGCCGACGATGACGGTGACGGCACCCACGATCAGCGCAGCCAGCCACGGCTCCAGCACCATCGCCAGGGCATAGACCGCCGCCAGCAGGAGGATGACAAAACCTGCCAGCAACACGATCGCGCCGGTCGCTACGGCCGCCGTGCCGGCCTTGAGCGTGGCCAGGTTCTGTTGCAGTTCGGCCTTGGCCAGTGCCAGCTCCTTGGCGAACAGTTCCGGGACTTCGCGCATCAATTGGCGCAGCAGGCCCGTCACGCCCACGGGATCGTCGACCGTCGAATGTGCAGTTGGGGTGTGTTGCAAAGGGTCCTTGTTCATCACTCGCCTCCTTTGAGTGGATCGCGATCCAGTGGGCTGTCACTTACCGGCCTTCCGGCGCCGAGCCCCACAGGGTCGACGGGGGTGTAGGGTTTGTGGGTGGAAACATCGCTCGCCCGATCGGGCACGGCTGGTAGGGTGTGATCGGGCTCAGGGCGCGCGTGCGTCGTAGGTTGAGGGGGTTCGGCGGTTGCGTGGCGGTTGCTGGCACTGGCGAAACGCGACAAGGCAAATCCCACCGCCACGCTGCCTGCGAGAAAGAGCGCAGGATTGTCCCGCGCCAGCTGTGCACCTCGCTGTAGCAGGCTTTCGGCACTTTCATGACGAACCTGCTCGGCGAAGCTGCCGATGCAGGCGGCCGCCTCGTTCAGATAGTGGGAAAGCCCTAGGCTGTCATGGCCCTCAAGCTCCGAAGCCGCCGAACGCGCGCCTTCCTTGAGAGCGTCGAGCTGCTCCGCCGCACGGTCGCGGTATTGCTCGTACTGGTGGGTACCTTGGGTTTTCGCATCATCGAGCAAAGCTCCGGCTTCATCGGCAATGGCGTGGAGGTGATCCTGTGTACTGCCCGGCCTGGAGGTGGCGCTGGGGTCGTTTTTTTCCATCATGACGTCCTCGAAGTTGACGATTGGGTGAATGCCGGAACTTGCGACATTCATTCGAGGGACGTGGGCGCAACACAGGGAGTTCAGTCCAAGCGATCGGCAACGGTTCGCCACGGTGCCAATGGCTCGTGCACGATCCATTAGGGCCGTGCTTTAGCGCGTACCTGCCTGCGCCGATTTCCCAAACCGCCTGCATACGCAGTTTGAACGTTCGGGACAGGGCGGCATCCTTTGCCAAGACACAGGTTGTTTTCTCTCGATAACCAGTAGGCCTGAAGGTATGGCACGTCTTCCTGTAATCGGCATAGTGGCAAGCTCCTGGAAAATCGGCCCCCATGCCGTGCAGATCATGGACGACAAATACGGGCGCGCCGTTGCCTTGGCTGCCAATGGCCTGCCTGTCGTGATTCCTGTGTTCGCCGAGCTTCTGATGCCCCGCGACATCATAGAGCGTGTCGACGGCCTGCTGTTTACCGGGTCGCCCTCGAACATCGAGCCACATCACTACCAAGGTCCTCCCAGCCCACCCGACACCCCACATGATGCGGCCCGTGACCATCTGGCCCTGCCGCTGTGGCGCGAAGCCGTCGACGCCGGCCTGCCGGTATTGGGCATCTGTCGAGGGTTCCAGGAAATGAACGTCGCCTTCGCCGGCACCCTTGAACAGCGGTTGCCAGAAACCGGCACCGAACATCAACCGCCGAGCAACGAGCCGGTGGAAGACCAATATGCGCGCACACACAACCTGACCGTGTTGCCAGGCGGTGTGCTTTATCGTCTGGGCCTGGCGGGCCGTATCGAAGTCAATTCGGTCCATGGCCAGGGTATCGCCGAGGTGGGCAAAGGCTTGCGTGTCGAGGCCGTCGCTGAGGACGGCCTTGTGGAAGCGCTTTCGGTAGAAGGCAGCCAGAGCTTTGCCCTGGGCGTGCAATGGCATCCTGAGTGGCAGGTCATGTTCAACCCGGATTACCTGGCCATTTTCAAAGTCTTCGGCGACGCCTGTCGACAACGCGCTCAGCAGCGTTGCGCACGCCGTTGAGGGCTCGGGCCACTGGAGGAAGACCATGCACATTCATCATTTGAACTGCGGTTGCATGTGCCCTTGGGGCGGTGCGCTGTTCGACGGCTACAGTCCAGGCCTGACGGCGACCGTGCCGTGCCATTGCCTGTTGGTCGAAACCGAGCGTGACGGGCTGGTACTGGTCGACACGGGTTTTGGCTACAACGATATCCAGCACCCACAGCGCTTGAGCCGCTTCTTTCGGCTGTTCAACAACATCCGCCTCGACCACCGCCTGACAGCCTTGGATCAGATCAGGCGGCTGGGCTTCGATCCGCGGGATGTCAGGCACATCGTGCTGACGCACCTGGATTTCGACCACGCCGGCGGGCTGGAAGACTTCCCTCAGGCCCGGGTACATGTGATGGGCGAGGAAATATCGCATGCCACCCAGGCCGGTGGCTGGATCGGATCACGGCGTTACCGCGCCCGCCAGTGGCAAGCCGTGGCGGATTGGGAGTTCTATCCCGAGCTGGGCGAACAGTGGTTCGGCTTCGATGCCGTGCGCGCGCTGATCGATGCCCAGGACGACATTCTGTTGGTACCCCTGGGCGGCCATACCCATGGCCATGCCGGGATCGCATTGCGCACCGGACAGGGCTGGCTGCTGCATGCCGGCGATGCGTACTTCCACCACCTGGAGGTGCACAGCCCCCAACGTCGCTGCCCGCCAGGCATGCGTCTGTATCAGCGCATGATGGACACCGACCACAAATTGCGCCTGGCCAACCAGCGACGCCTGCGCGACCTGGTCCTGACCCAGGGGCCGGGACTGGAGGTGTTCTGCAGCCATGACCGATGGGAGATGCAGTATGCCTTGACCAACCAGCAGGAAAAGGATGCCCGGTGTCAGCGAGCCTGACCATCGAGCGTTTGGCCTGAACTTCCTCAGGCTGTCCAGCTTCCTCTACTTAAACCACCACCGGCCCAACAGGCGGTTCCGTTTGCATGTTGGCCTTGATCATTCACGGCGATGGCTGCCTGAGAGAGGGTTCGATCATGATTGATCCGGCAACGGGAATGAAACCGGGTGAACGCTACCGGGTAAGCGATCCCGACGAGGTCCAGCAGTTTCCGGGATTCTTCCTGGACGGCAAGTATTACCTGGAACCTGAGCTGTTGACGGCCGTCGGCTGGCTGGAAGGTCGGCGGTTCATCTATGACAACCTTACGCCCACAGGCGAGCCGGTGTTCGCGGATCGCTTCGCCGGGACGGTCGAGGACCTGACGCTTCATGTGGTGGAGGGTCCGGCCCTTAAGCTGTCGAGGGTCGATGCTGCCGCTGGCGAAGCGGCTGCGTCGCACACCGAACGACCCAGTCCTACGCCGCACCGACCCTCGGCCCAGCGCCGGCTGCAGGGCCAACTGGTGGTCATCACCGGCGCATCCAGTGGCATCGGTCGGGCCACGGCCAAGGCCTTTGCTTGCCAAGGTGCCCGCCTCGTGCTGGCCGCCCGCGACGAACAGGCGCTGTTCGAGGTGCTGGATG
Source organism: Pseudomonas guariconensis (assembly GCF_040822035.1). Classification (NCBI taxonomy): domain Bacteria; kingdom Pseudomonadati; phylum Pseudomonadota; class Gammaproteobacteria; order Pseudomonadales; family Pseudomonadaceae; genus Pseudomonas; species Pseudomonas guariconensis. The sequence goes on from NZ_CP162012.1 coordinate 3,088,726, forward strand.
AGTGCACCGAGTGCGGCACCGATGCCTTGGTCGTGGTTACCGACGTCACCCGTAGCGAACAGGTCGAAGCGCTGGCCGTACGGGCGGCGGAGTTCGGCCACGGACGCATCGACATCTGGATCAACAATGCCGGTGTCGGAGCCGTGGGCAGCTTCGACCAGACGCCGCTCCCCGCCCATGAGCAAGTCATCCAGACCGACCTGCTCGGCTACTTGCGTGGCGCTCACGCGGCGCTGCCGTACTTCAAGGCCCAGGGGCGCGGGATATTGATCAACACCTTGTCGGTCGGCAGTTGGGTAGCCCAACCCTATGCAGCGGCCTATTCGGCCAGCAAGTTCGGCTTGCGTGGCCTGACCGAAGCGCTCAGGGGCGAGTTGACGGAATATCCGGATATCCATGTGTGCGATATCTATCCGGCGGTGATGGACACGCCGGGTTTCAGGGACGGCGGCAACTACACAGGCCATGCGCTCAAACCGCCGGGGCCCGTCTACGATCCGGCGTTGGTGGCCAAGGCCATGGTGGCCTGCGCAGTATCGCCCCGTGCTCACACCACTGTGGGCTCAGCGGCGCGGCTCGCGCACCTGGCCAGTCATCTGGTGCCTCGCCTTGCCCAGTTCACCGGCTGGCTGACCCGTCTGGGCATCGAGCGTAGCCCGAAGGCGGCGGTGTCGGACGGCAATCTGTTCCAGCCCCCTGTTGGCACCCGTGGCGTGCAAGGGGGTTGGCGCACCGCTGGACACCCTGCACCTGCGTTGCTGGTCACTGCGGCGGTGCTGATACTGGGGAGCTGCGCGCTGGCCACGCTTCGACGCAAACGGCGCTGAGTGCTCTGGAAGGTGTGGTCCGACGACACCCTTGCAGGACCCGGCACCACCTGTCGCGTCATCGGACCCTCGCCACCAACTTCCAATCCCCGGACCCGGTCTTTGTCCTGCTCGACTCCGACGAGGGCAGCTACATCTCCGGGTCACGCTATGGTGAGACAGGGGCAAGCCGATGCTGTGAGGCGGCCCCGGGGTTTTGCGCAGCACGCACAAGTTCGTTGCGGCGAGTGGGTCTACCGCCTTCCCGACCGCAGCCCTAGGCTTGTCGCTGACCTGTCAACCCATTTGGAGTGTCCACCATGTCAGCGAGCAGCCCTGAGATTGTTGCTTCACCGTCGGCGTCCGCCGTCGTCACGCCTGCCCTGTCCAAGGCGCTGGTTGTGTTTCTGGCGTTCTGTTGCGGCGCCGTCGTTGCCAACCTGTATTACGCCCAGCCGATCGTTGAACTCATCGCGCCCAGCATCGGGCTTTCGCCGCAGCATGCCAGCCTGATCGTGTCGCTGACCCAGTTGGGATATGCCGTCGGCTTGCTGTTGCTGGTGCCGCTGGCAGATCTGATGGAAAACAAACGCCTGGTCATCGGCTTTACCTTGGTAGTGGGGGTGTGCCTGGCGGCGGCAGGTTTTGCCGGTTCGCCTTCGCTGTTTCTGGCCGCCTCGCTGATGATCTGCCTGACTTCCGTCGCCGTGCAGATCCTCGTGCCCCTGGCCGCACACCTGGCGCCAGAAAGCAGCCGGGGTCGCGTCGTGGGCAACATCATGAGTGGCCTGTTGCTCGGCATCTTGCTCGCCCGCCCGGTCTCGAGCCTACTGTCGGAGTACGTTGGCTGGAGGGGCGTGTTCTTCAGTGCCGCCCTGCTGATGGTGGCCATCGCAGCCCTGGTAGCGGTGCTGTTGCCTGAACGGATCCCGAACCATCACACCACCTATGGCCGCTTGATCGGATCGGTGTTCGCATTGGCCAGACGCTATGCAGTGCTGCGCGAGCGCTCGCTGTACCAAGGGCTGCTGTTCGCAAGCTTCAGCTGCTTCTGGACCCTGGCGCCCATCGAGCTGATCCGTCATTACGGCCTCAGCCAGAACGGCGTCGCGCTCTTTGCCTTGGTCGGTGCGGTCGGGGCGGTTGCAGCCCCCATCGCCGGGCGCCTTGCCGATGCAGGTCACGGGCAGGTCAGCACTTTGGCTGCCTTGCTGTTGGCGCCCGCTTCGCTACTGATCGGTGCCATTTCCGGGCTTGGCTACCTGGGCCTGGTAGTGGCAGCTGTCGCCTTGGACTTTGCCGTGCAGTTGAACATGGTCCTGGGGCAACGTGAGGTCTACGCGCTGGACCCTCACAGCCGCGCTCGCCTCAACGCCGTGTTCATGACCAGCATCTTCGTCGGCGGCGCAGTGGGCTCGATGATGGCAAGCCCGCTGTACGAGCGTTTCGGATGGAGTACCGCGCTCTATACCGCTGCCCTGCTCCCGGTCTTGGCATTGCTGGTGTTCGTGGTCAAACACAGGAATGCTCGTTGAGCCGGCATCGCGCTATCTCGATGAGCCTTGACATGGCTATCATCCGTGCAGCCGTTACCTTCGGGCTGGCGCTCCCGGTCCTCTTCGACAAGGTTGTACGTATGGATAAATTTCTGGCATTGAGCATGTTCGTCGAGACGGTACGCTGCGGCGGCTACTCCGCAGCGGCACGGAAGCTCGGCGTGGCCACCTCGTCGGTGGCCCGTCAGGTTGCAGCGTTGGAGGCAGACCTTGGGGCCACGCTCATCACCCGCAGCACGCGGCGAAACAGCCCGACCGACCTGGGCCAGGCCTACTTTGCGAACGCGGTGGCCATCCTCGATGCGTTGGCTGCGGCCGACAGCCTGGTGATGGACCGGGGGAGCGAGGCCAAAGGCACGCTCAGGATCAGCGTGCCGGTGGAGTTCGGCCGTCACTTGATTTCACCGCATCTGGGGCGTTTTCTCGACAGCCACCCGGGGTTGGAAGTCACCCTCAACCTCAGCGATGAGCGGGTGGACCTTTTCAAGGAGCGCATTGATTTGTCCGTGCGTTTAGGGTCAACGGTTTCCAGCGATGAAGTCATTTGCACCCCGCTCGGCCATTTCCAGCGTTGGCTGGTGGCAAGCCCTGCCTACCTCGAGCAGCACGCGGCCCCCGCCCATCCCCTCGAGCTACCCCGCCACAGATGCCTGCGCTTCGATTACGGCGGGCCCATGCGCGCCTGGCAGTTCCAGATTGACGACCAGACGGTGCCGGTCCAAGTGCACGGCCAGATGCAGAGCAACAACGCCGACGTTCTCCGCCAGGCTGCCGTCGCCGGTCAAGGCATCGCGCTGCTGGCCGACTGGCTGGTCGCCGAAGACGTGCGGCACGGCCGGCTGATCCGCTTGCTGCCAATGTTCGAAGTCAATCCAACCTCGGTCGACACGAGTATCAACATGGTGTATCTGCCGGCCAATCGCGAGTCCACGCGTATCAAGGCATTCGCTCGGTTCATGAAAACGCTGCTCGACCGTTGATGGGCAACATCATCCTTCGCGGATACACCCTACGACTTCACCGCCGTGATCATCGGTGAATTCCAAGCCATATAGCGCGTCGTTGCAAAAGCGTGACAGAAGTTAACGCACTGGTTGTTATACCCCTACAGTTCGATGATCTAGTCTATTGGGACGCCGTTTGAGGACAGTGCCAGGGACCGTTATGAGACTGTACGACTTCATCGAGGGCAACATGGAGCCGATTCTCCAAGCCTGGGAGGATTTCGCGCGTTCGGTGGAGACGCAGCAGCCAAATCTGGATGCGACCGGTTTGAGGAATCACGCCGAGAAGATCCTGCACACGGTCGCCCAGGACATGCGAACGACTCAGACAGCCCATCAACAGTCTGAAAAAGCGCAAGGAAGGGGGCCGCAAATATCCAGCGAGACAGCGGCCCAGACACATGCGGTGGTACGTCTGATGGCAGGCTTCTCCATGGATCAGATGGTCTCCGAATATCGAGCGCTGCGCTCCAGTGTGCTCTCCCTCTGGCTTAAGCACGAAGCATTCGACCAATACCAGGTCCAAGACATGATTCGGTTCAACGAGGCAATAGACCAAGCCTTGGTAGAGTCGATCGCAGCTTATGGGGTGGCAGTGGAGTCGACACGAAAAAAGGTGCTTGCCGTGTTAGGCCATGACCTGCGGTCACCGTTGGGGGCGGTACACATGGCTGGCGATCTGCTTTTGCGCCAGAAAGGGCTGGATGAAAAAGGCAAGGCACTGGCATCCCAGGTTTGTACAAGCGCTCGCCGCGCTACGGCCATTGTTAATGACCTGCTCGACCTGGCGCGCTGCAATCTGGGTACCGGCATCCCGGTCTATCCAGAGGAGGTCGAACTGAACCCGATATGCCGCACCGTGATCGAGGAGTTGCAAACCGCTTTCCCGGTGGCCGACATCGTCTTTGACGAAGTCGCGCAGGTGACCGGCCCGTTTGATTCGGCCCGTATCGCCCAGGTCTTTTCCAATTTGATAGGCAATGCCATCCGCCACGGCGATATAGCCTGCCCTATCAAGGTCACGGTGGAGAACGACGCTATCGGTCCGCGTGTGACAGTCCATAACTGGGGAGAACCCATTCCTGCTGACGTGATCCCCTACCTCTTCAAGCCGGAGGGGCGTTATTCCAGTTATGCAGCCGGAGAAAAGGGTTCAGCTGCAGGTCTTGGGCTAGGGTTGTTCATCGCGGCGGAAATCGTTGCCAGTCACGGCGGCAGGATTGAAGTCATGTCGAATGAAGAGCAAGGGACGACGTTTGCGGTGTTGCTCAAGGGGTAAGGGTGAAGTCGAAATCGTATCGACAGTTGCTGTCCACCGTTTTCGTCGAAGAAGGAGCGGACGACCTACCTCGTGTAGCTGGCAATCAGCGGCAGCCCTTGGGCAATGGCACTGGCTTCAAGCTTGGCACGCTCGGCGTCGAGAAAGGCATACGCGGCCTGCAAGGTGGAGATCTTCGCTTGAATCTCGGCCATCTTGCCGGCAACCAAGGCTGCGCCTTGGGCGCAATTGATCGAGTTACCGCGCCTGGCCGCCAGGATGTCCCCGATCTCGGCGAGTGAAAATCCCGCCCCCTGGGCACTTTGAATGAATGCCAGGTCACTAACGGTCTGATCGCTGTAGCTGCGGTAGTTGTTGGCCTGTCGATGGGCCACGATCAACCCGAGCTTTTCGTAATAGCGCAATGCGTGGCGGCCGAGTCCACTTCGGCGCTCCAACTCTCCAATGTTCACCTAAAGAAACTCCTTGACTGTAGAGCACGCTCTACACCTTAGCCTGCACCCATCATCCAAACAAGGAATCAGGCATGAGCGTGGAATGCTTCGTCACGGGCGGCAGCGGATTTATAGGCCAACACCTACTGGCCCGTCTTACTGCGACAGGGCACAAGACCTGGGTGCTCATGCGCAATCCTGGAAACATCGAACGGCTCAGAGAACAGGTAAGCCGGCTGGGCGGTGACCCTGCACATGTCCACGCGGTTGAAGGCGACATCAGCACAGAGGGGCTTGGTCTGAGCGAGGCGGACCAGGCGTGCGTGTCTTCGGCTTCGGTGGTTTTCCACCTTGCGGCGGATTTTTCCTGGGGGCTGACGATGGAGCACGCCCGCGCCGTCAATGTGCAAGGGGCGCTCAGAGTCGCCAGGCTTGCGGCGAGCCAGGACATCCGCTTGCTCATGGTAGGTGGCTTCATGCTGCAAAACCTGGCCCACCTTGCCAGGATCGGCGTCGATAACGAGCGCCCTGAAAACACAGATTGGCCTGCAGTCTACGCCCGTGCTGGGGGCTACGAAGGCAGCAAGATCGAGTCCCATTTCGCAGTCATGCGTTACATGCACGATGCCGGTGCGGATTACACCGTTGTCCATCCTGCTACGGTGTGTGGCCACAGCGAGACTGGGCACATCCCGCAAGGACAACCTCTGGCCGAGCTCATTCGAAACCTGGCACAAGGCCGGTTCAAAGCGATTCCCGGCTCTGCCAGGCACTGGTTGCCATTGGTCAGCGTCGATTACCTGGTGAAGATGATGACCTGCGTGGCGCTCGACCCTTCGATGGCCAACCGGCAGGTCCTGGCGCTCTGCGCGCACACACCGAACCTGCAAGGGATGCTCGAGCAGATCGCAGGAACGCTGCAGGTCAAGGCACCCCGCTACCATGTACCGATAGGTTTGCTCAGGTGGATTTTGACGATTCCGGGCCTGGCGGCCCGACTGGCGGTCAGCGCCGAATCATTGGACTTCATTCAGACCCAGCGCTTCGACATGCGTCAAAGCGAGCTTCTGGAGCACAAGTATCAATTCACACACCCCGACATGGCGCGCACGCTGGAAAATACGGTGCGCTACGTCAAAGGCGACTTGGCCCACTGAGGCAACCCGGTTGAGCGGACTCGAACAATACCTGTGACAGCGGGCCCGCTCCAGACGCAACGAGCTGATCCGGCTGGGCAAAAAAGCGCCACAGCCGTCCGGCGTGTAGTTCGTCTTCGAGAAAGTCCGACACAGCGCGAGCCGGCGCACCGAAGTGCGCCGGCTCGCGTCGCTGCATTACCAGAGCGCGATGTCGTAGGTCAGGTAGATCCGGTTGCTGTCACGACCGCGGGAGAAATCAGAGCGGTAGACATAGTTGCGCAGCTTCACGCCCAACCCTTTGACCGGACCGGACTGCACCACGTAGGCAAGTTCCACATCACGTTCCCATTCGTTGAGTTCAGCGTCAGCGGAGCGACCGTTGTCCCCGCTCAAGTAGCGCGCCATGAAGGTGAGCCCAGGGACACCGGCCGCTGCAAAGTTGTAGGCATAGCTTGCCATCCAGGTTTTCTCTTCCTCCTCGATGAACTTACCGATGCCGACGTTGCTGAACGAGTAGACCGTCGCGCCGCTGATGTACGGCAGCCCAGCATCGCCATCAAGCACTTGGTAGCCGGCGCCGACGGTGTGCCCCGAGTGGGTATACGACACCTGCCCACTGAACATGTCGTTGTCGATCTTGCCACCGTAAGCGGCTCCGCTGTCACGACTCTTGAAGTAACGCACGTCGGTGGTCAACACCCCGCCGGCCAATGGCAAGTCGTGTACCAGCCCCATATAGTCCTGGCGGTAAAAGTGTTCGAGCTGGCCATGGAAATAACTCAAACGCAGCTGTTTGCTCACGGCATAGTCCGCGCCGGCAAAACTGAAATCGCCAGACTCGCTACCGCCGTAGCCATCCAGAAATAGGCCAGTGCTGTCGGAGGAATCACGCTGCTTGAAGCGATCCAGGTGGCCGGCGGTCAGGGTCAGCCCTTCGACATCGGTACTGATCAGCTGTGTGCCTTGGTAGGTCTGAGGCAGCAGCCGCGCATCGTTGTAGACCAACACCGGCGTCTTGGGCAGCAAAGTGCCGTGCTTGACCACGGTCTGCCCCACGCGCGCCTTGGCCGTCACCCCGGCGCTGGAGAATTCGTCTGCGGCGCGGCCATCGTCGTGGACCGGCAGCAAGCCGGTACCGCTGCGCCCACGGCCCGAATCGAGCCGGACACCGACCAAGCCAAGGGCATCGAGGCCCACACCCAGCGGGCCTTGAGTAAACCCTGATTGGTAATCGAGCAGGAAACCTTGCGCCCATTCCACCCGCTCACTCTTGGCGTTCGCGGCAGCGCGGGGGCTCATGCCCTGTTCGTCACGGAAGTTTTCGTTGAAATAGACATTGCGCAGTTGCAGCTTGAGCTTGCCGTCATCGATGACTCCGGCAGCGCCGGCCACAGGCAGCCAGCCGCAGAGCAGGCCACAGGTGGCCCCACGGAAAACAGCTCGGGACATGTTCGGTACTCTAGTTGTTGTTCTTGGATAGAGGTGGGCGCCAGGAGCGCCCCATGCAGATCAGACGAAGAAGGACAGCGCCCCCGTGAGCAACGCCAGTGCCGTGATCACCAGCGAGGTGAGTACCGCCCATTTGACGGTGGCTTTCTGGAAGTCGCCGATATCGCGATCGACCATGCCCACCAGCAGCAAGGTCGAAGCTACCAGCGGGCTCATCAGGTGCACCGGCTGGCCTAGCACCGAGGCGCGTGCAATTTCGACCGGGTCGATGCCGTAGGCGGCAGCCGCGTTGGCCAGGATCGGCACCACGCCAAAGTAGTAGGCATCGTTGGACAGCACGAAGGTCAGCGGCATGCTGGTCAGCGCCACCACCAGCGGGAACCAGTGGCTCCAGGCCTCGGGAATCCAGTCGACCAGGGTCTGCGCCAGGGCATCGACCATCTTGGTGCCGGAGAAGATCCCCGCGAAGATGCCGGCGGCGAACACCAGCAGCACCACGGTCATGGCATTGCCCGAATGGGCGAGGATGCGCTCCTTCTGCAACTCCAACTGCGGGTAGTTGATCATCAGCGCCGCGACGAAACCGATCATGAACAGCAGCGCGGAGTGCATCACACCCATCACCAAGGCCGTCATGACGGCAATCACCAGCACCAGATTCACGTACGCCAGCCGTGGGCGCTTGTGCGGGTTGTCGCCAAGGATTTCCTTGATGTAGCAATTGCCCCCGCCGGACTCCAGGGCGATGTTGCCGATGCGTCGACGCTCGGCACGGCCCAGCAGGTAGGCGGTGAACACCACCCAGGCCGCCCCCCCGATCACGGTCGGCAGCATCGGAATGAAGTACTCGGTCGCATCCAGCCCGAGCGCGGCGATAGCCCGGGTGGCCGGCCCGCCCCAGGGGCTCATGCCGCTCATGATGCTCAGCGACAGCATGGACACCGTGGCCAGGATCATCGGGTTCATGCCAATGCGCTTGTACAGCGGCAGCATGGCCGCACAGGTGATCATGTAGGTGGTGGTGCCGTCACCGTCCAGTGCCACCAGCAGCGACAGCAGCGCCGTACCGATGGCGATCTTGATCGGGTCGCCATTGACGCGCTTGAGAATCTTGCGGATCAGCGGGTCGAACAGGCCAGCATCGATCATCAGGCCGAAGAACAGGATGGCGAACAGCAACAGTGCCGCCGAGGGCGCCACCATCTTCAAGCCATCGAGCATCATCTTGCCCAGCTCGGGGGCAAAACCACCGATCACCGCGAAGACGATGGGTACCACGGTGAGCGCAACGATCGGCGACAGGCGTTTACTCATGATCAGGTAGGTGAAGGTCACCACCATGATCAGGCCCAGGAGTGCGAGCATGGTCTTTTCTCTTGTTTTTATTGTGTTGCGGCCATCGGCAAGGCAGACGGCCCCCTACCCCACTCGGCATCGCCGGGATGTCGAGTGGGATTTTACGTCAACGATGGGAGGTGGAAGAGGCTTTCAGCCGTGATGCCGAGGCTCGGCAGACCAGTCGGCCTGCGCAATCTGCGTCTCGGCCGGTGCAGCCGGGGTGCCGTTCAGACGACGCAGCAAGGTTTCCCGTTCACAGGCGTTCTCCGACAGCGAGATGACCACGGTGGCCACGGCGTTGCTGGCCAGGCTGGTCAGGGCCCGCGCTTCGGACATGAAACGATCGATGCCGATCAGCAAGGCCAGCCCTGCCAACGGGATGTCGTGGATGACGGTCAAGGTCGAGGCCAGCGCCACGAAACCACTGCCGGTCACACCTGCAGCGCCCTTGGACGACAACAGCATGATCGCCAGCATCGTCACCGTCTGCCCGAGGCTCAGGTCGATGTTGCAGGCCTGGGCGATGAACACCGCCGCCAGCGACAGGTAGATGGCGGTGCCGTCGAGGTTGAAGGAATAGCCGGTCGGCAGCACCAGCCCCACCACACCTTTCTTGCACCCCAGCTTCTCGAGTTTTTCCAGCATGCACGGCAGCACCGGCTCGGTGGACGATGTGCCAAGCACCACCAGAAACTCCTCGCGGAAGTAACGCAGCAGCTTCCACAGGCTGAAGCCGTGCGCGCGGCAGATGCCACCGAGCACCACCAGCACGAAGAATGCGCAGGCGATGTAGAGCGTGCCGACCAGCTTGGCCAATGCGCCCAAGGAGGTCACCCCGTACTGCCCAACCGTGAAGGCCAGCGCCCCGAAGGCACCGACCGGGGCGAAGCGCATCAGGTAGCCGAAGATGCGAAACACCATGGTCGAGGCCGACTCCAGCACATCGAGTACCGGCTTGCCCTTCTCGCCCATGGACGACAGGGCAAAACCGCTGAGCACCGCGATGAACAGCACCGGCAGCACTTCACCCTTGTTGAACGCCCCGATGAAGGTGTCCGGAATGATGTGCATGAAGAAATCGACCACGCTGAGCTTCGCCGCAGAGGCGGCGTACTGGCCAAGGCCCTCGGTGCTGAGGGTGGCCGGATCGATGTTCATCCCCACACCCGGGCGGAACAGGTACACCGCAGCCAGGCCGATGATCAGGCTGACGATCGTCAGCCCCAGGAACAACAGCAAGGTCTTGCTCATCAACCGACCCAGCGAGCGCTTGTCGGTCATGCCGGCGATGCCGGTCACGATGGTGCAGAAAACGACCGGGGCGATCATCATCTTGATCAGTTTGATGAACGCGTCGCCCAGTGGTTTGAGCGCAACGGCCTGTTGCGCCCAGAAGTGACCGACCACCACGCCCAGCAGGACGGCGCAGAGGATCTGGAAATACAGTGATTTCGCGAGTTTCATGAGGCATCACCCATTGTTGAAATTGTGCGGATGTGCGGGTTGCGATGTGATGCAAGCAGCTGCCTACCCCGCCAGCCTGCGCAAGGTTGGGGCGTAGACGAAGCCTGAAAACAGCCGGCGGGCAGTTCTAACCACAGAGGCCTGGAGTGTCTTGCCATCGGCGCCGCTGCGCGAAAGCGCGACGTCGATGCCACCGCTCGGGTGCTCCAGGCGCACTTCATCCAGGTGCTGTGCTTGTTCGCCAAGCATGTCCATGATCACGGTGCCCGGGCTGACGCAGGCAGTCGCCAGCCCGATCGCACCGGTGATGGCCAAGGCGCGATGGCAGTTGTGAGGCATGAAGTAGCGCACTTGCAGCGTGCCGTCATGGCGGGGCGGAGAAACCAGTACGGGCTTGGGGATCACCATGCCGCTGACATCGCCCAGCCCCATGGCCTTGCCGGCCTTCAGGCGCAAGGCCTCCAGACGTTGCAGCAGGCGGGTGTCGGCATCCAGCTGTGCGGGGGTCTCGGAGCCGGTCACGCCCAGCTGGCTGGCCTCGACGATCATCATCGGCATGGCCATGTCGATGCAGGTCACCGGCACGCCGTCGATCACATCCTGGGCTTGGCCGGTGGGGAACAGCTTGCCAGTCTTGCTGCCCACCGCGTCGAGGAAGGTCAGGTGCACCGGGGCGGCAGTGCCAGGTACGCCGTCGATTGCCGTGCGGCCTTCGTAACGCACGATGCCACCGGGCGTTTCCACCAGCGAATTGACGAAGGTGTTGGTGTTCAAGTTACGGATGCGTACCAAGGTCTTGCCATCCTGGGCCTTGACCAGTCCTTGCTCAATGGCGAATGGGCCAACGGCGCAGAGCATATTGCCGCAGTTGGGTGCGGTATCGACCCGGCGCTGGGCGACCATGACCTGCACGAACAGGTAATCGACATCGGCGTCGGCATGCAGCGAGGGGCTGACGATCGCCACCTTGCTGGTCTGCGGGCTACCGCCGCCGATTCCGTCGATTTCCAGCTCATGCCCGGAACCCATCAGGTTGATCAGCAATTCGTCGCGTTCGACCACATTGGCAGGAAGATCCCATGCATGGAAAAAGGGCCCCTTGGAGGTGCCGCCGCGCATGAGTACGCAAGGAATTCGTTGCATGATTTCGCACTCTTGTTGATCAATGGACATCATTGATGTTGTGGACACAAGATTGACAGGGATGGATAAATCAATCCAATGCAAATATCGTAGCCATTATTGCGATTGGTGAATCAATCCAGAGCCAGGGCCAAAGAGCGATCCGAGATGGAATACGAGCTGCAAGACATACGATCTTTCGTGAAAATCGCCGAACTGGGCAGTTTCCATGAAGCAGCGGAAGCGCTGCACCTGTCCCAACCCGCCCTGAGTCGGCGGATAAAAAAGCTCGAGGAAGGATTGGGCACCTCCCTGCTGGAGCGCACGACCCGCCGCGTCAGCTTGACCAGTGTCGGGCGGGACTTTCTGCCCAAAGCCAGGCGCCTGCTGGATGACTTCGAGGATTCGATCCTGAGCATTCGCGAACTCGCCGAACGACAGACCGGCCAGGTCACCCTCGCCTGCATCCCGACTGCGGCGTTTTATTTCCTGCCGTCGGTGATCCGCGACTACAACGAGCAGTACCCCAAGATCCGCATCCGCCTGCTCGACCTCAGCGCCAACGACGGGCTCGAGGCCGTGCTGCGCGGCGAGGCCGACTTCGGCATCAACATGATGAGCGGCCAGCACCCGGACATCGAATTCGTCTCCCTGGTGCAGGAGCATTTTGTCCTGGCCTGCCGTCGGGACCACAAGCTGGCGAACCGCGACGCGGTGACCTGGACGGAACTGGCCGACTACCGACTGATCGGCGTGGGCCGGCTGAGCGGCAACCGGATGCTGCTGGACCATGCCCTGTCCGGGCTCAACCTGCGGCCCAAGTGGTTCTATGAGGTCCAGCACCTGTCCACCTCGCTGGGCATGGTCGAGGCCGGGCTGGGTGTTTCGGCCATGCCCAGCCTCGCCATGCCCAGCGCCGATCATCCGACGCTGGTCAGCGTGCCGCTGATCGAACCCCAGGTGACCCGCACCCTGGGGCTGGTCTACCGACGCGGGGCATCGCTGTCGCCGGCGGCGGAGAAGTTCGTGTCGATCCTGTTGGACAAATGGCCCAACCGGTGAGCGAGACGCGCAAAACGGTGCAGATGAGAAACCGGCTGCATCCATGGCTCACTCCCCTCCCAGACCCAGGTCATTGGGGCGGCGCTTTTCGATCGCGAACTTGAGCAGTGCCGCGCTTCGGAACAGGCCATGGGCGAACTTGCCGTAAGGCAGCGTGATGAACAGCGCCATGACCGTGCCCAAATGGATCGCCAGCAGGATCGCCATCGCGGCGGTGTCGCGCAGGCCCAGCAGGGCAAGGCCCGTGACGCTGACCAGCAAGAGCAGCAGGATGAACGCCCGGTCCATGGGCCGCTGGGCCACATCGCCCTGCTCCGGCGCCCGGCGCAGGTTCAGCGCCAGTAACCCGGCTGGCCCGACGACCAAGCCAAGCCCACCCAAGGTCCCCAGCAACACCGGTGCGCTCAGCAGCGGATACGGCGCCGGGTAGCCCAACAGGTAGTGGTAGCCGGTGGCGACCGCTGTGGCAGCGAAGCACAACAGGAAGCCGTAGAAGGTGAAGTGATGGAAGCGCCGGCGCCAGAGGGTGTAGCGATCATCGGCGTTGTTGCAGCCCTGGCCATGCCCACCGTCCAGATACTTCAGGGTCAGCGCCGCGCTCGAGGCCTCGAGCGCCGCTCCCTTGGCCGGTTGCGCCTGGGCCTGGGCAGGCGAGACCGAGCGCCAGAAACGACGCACCGCCACCGCCAGCGCCACACCTGCGGCGGCAAAGACACTGCCGAACATCAACGCCAAGGTGTTGTGCGGGAAGACCGCATAGAAATTCCCCGCCAACCGCCCGGGCAACAGCGTGCCGTTGGCCCACAATGCCAGCAGCAAAAACAGCGACAAGGCCACTGCCAAGGCACTGGCGACATAGGTGCCGTTGTGCCGATACAGCCGCCCGAAGAGGCTCGGCCAGGCGTATTCGGCGTAGGTCTGCCCGCGCACCTTGGCCATGACTTGGGGCACGTTGACGGCGAATTCGTGGGGCTGGGCATACTGACAGGCGTGCAGGCAAGCGCCGCAGTTGTGGCACAGGTTGGCCAGGTAATGGATATCGGCCTTGCCGAACTCCAGCCTGCGGGTCATGGCCGGGAACACGGCGCAGAAGCCCTCGCAGTATCGGCAGGCATTGCAGATCCGCATCTGCCGGTCCACTTCCTGCTCCTCAAGGTTCAACACCGGGATCAGGGCGAGGGCTGGCTGCTCGGCATCAGGTTGGCGGGGTTCAGGCAGTTGTGCGGTCATGGCGATTCTCTTGTTCTGGATATACATGGCCGGCAGCCGCCGCGGCGCTGGTCCCGGCGATGCGGCCGAAGGCAGTGCCGATGGACATGCCGACACCCGCGGTGTAGCCCTTGCCGAGCACATTGCCCGCCATCATTTCGCCGGCGACGAACAGGTTCGGGCTGGGCTGTCCAGCGAAATGGACCGCGGCGGTTTCGTCGGTGCGCAGCCCCAAGTAGGTGAAAGTGACGCCAGGACGCAGCGGGTAGCCGTAGTAAGGAGGGGTATCGATCGGTCGTGCCCAGTGGCTCTTCACAGGCTCCAGGCCCAGGGTGTGGCAGTCGTCCAACCGGGTGTGGTCGAAGGTGCCCGCCTGGCAGGCTCGGTTGTAGGCCCGCACGGTGTCGATGAAGGGCTGCACGGGCAAGCCGAGCAGGCCGGCCAGGGCTTCCAGGCTATCGGCGGTAGCCCCCGGGAAGACCGGGGGCATGAAGCGGCCAAGGGCTTTCTGGTCGATGATCGAGAAGCCCACTTGCCCGGGCTGTTGGGCCACCAGCCGTCCCCAGATGGCATAACGCTTGGGCCAGAAGTCTTCACCTTCATCATAGAAACGCTGGCCGTCGCGATTGACCACCACGCCCAGCGACACACAATCGATGCGCGTACAGATGCCGCCGTCGTACAGCGGCGCACGGGCATCGATCGCCACCATGTGCGCCTGTGTCGGGTCGCCGATCGTGTCGGCGCCGTGTTCGATCATGCGGCGCAACAGCACCCCATCGTTGAAACGCGTACCGCGAATCAGGAAATTGTCCGAAGGCCACTCCCCTCGTTCGTTCTGTCCCCAGGCCTCGCGCAACCACTGGCGGTTGGACTCGAAACCTCCGGCGGCGAGCACACAACTGCGCGCCTCGATGCGTTCGGCGGGCAAGTGTCGGCCTTGGACTTCACGCGCCGGCACGTGCGCGGCAACGAAGCGTCCGTTGTGCAGTTCGATGTCGGCGACGGGGGTGTCGTAGCGAATCTGTACGCCCAGATGCTCGGCACTGCGAAAGTACGCATTGACCAGCGCCTTGCCACCGCCCATGAAGAACGCGTTGGTTCGAGCGGTATGCAGCGCACCGGATAACGACGGCTGGAAGTGCACACCATGGCGGCGCATCCAGTCGCGGCAATTGGAGGACGCGCGAATCACCAAACGCGCGAGCGTTTCGTCGGTCTGGCCACCGGTGACCTTGAGCAGGTCCTGCCAGAACTCTTCTTCCGGGTATGACTCGACCAGCACGTCCTGCGGCTCATCATGCATGCAGCGCAGGTTGCGGGTATGTTGGGAATTGCCGCCCCGCCAGGCACGTGGGGCCGCTTCGAGCAGCATCACGCTGGCTCCGGCCTCCCGCGCCATCAGCGCGGCACAGAGGGCGGCATTGCCCCCTCCGATGACAAGCACATCGATCATTTCGCCTCCAGATCACGAGGAGCCGACTGTTCGGGTGCTCCTCGTGACCGGGGACTCTAATGAGCGGGCATGGACGGCGAAACGCGATCGCCGAGGGGAGGCATTCAGTTTTGCTAAACGGTCCTGGGCGGCAATGGCGTGCCCAGGCTCAAAGTAACCGGGCGCCCGGCCATCGCCCCTGCTCCACCAGCTCCCGTGCGAGCTCCTGCAGAACGATCCGGGTCGCCAACGCCGCTGGCGAAAGTTCGTCATCGGTGAGGCTGACGATCACGTTGCGCCGCTGCGCCTGAGCCTCATCGATGGCGAACACTCGCAAGCCCGCCTGGTGCGCCCGGGCCACCGTCGCGCCGGGCTGGATGGTGGCGGCGTGACCTGCACAGACACAATCCATCAACAGCGACAGGCCATCGATTTCCATGACGATGTTGGCCTCCAGCCCGGCCCCCTCGAAGATCGAACGCAGTGTCGTGCGCAGGCCATGCTGTGTGCTGGGCATCACCAATGCAAGCGTCGCGATCTGTTCCAGCGTGAGGGACTCGCCCCAATCGGCCTTGACCAACGGGGCGGGAACCAGAACGAACAGCCGCTCGTTCAGAAGCGGCCGGACATCCAGGCGTGGCCCCGACTCCGCTTGGAACAGTACTGCCAAGTCGAGGTGTCTGGCATTGAGTTGGTTCATCAGGTAGCCAGAGAGCATTTCCACCAGATGCAGACGGATATCGGGATAGCGTTCGCGCATCCTGTCGATCAAGGCCAGACCGAGAATCGAGGCGGTGGTCGGCGCCAGCCCCACGCTGGCATAGCCACTCATGCGCCCGCTTTGCGCGGCAAGAACGGCATGCTCGGCCTGGCGAAGCGCCAGGCGTGCGTGGTACTCGAAGGCCAGGCCCGCCGCCGTCGGCGAGACGCCCGTGCTCGAACGTGTCAAAAGCCGGGTACTCACCTCGCTCTCCAGCTTCGACAGTTGCTGGCTCAAGGCGGAGGCGCCGACCCCGAGCTCGATTGCAGCCCTGCCCAGGCTGCCGTACTCCAGGACACTCAGGAAATAGCGAAGCTGACGTAACTCCATACAGGTCTCTTTCAACGAAGGGGCCGATCCGCAACCATGTTAAAGGCATTTGGATCGGTTGCGCTTGATCGCTGCGGGAGCGGGCTCACCTGCGACTGAGGCTTCGCTCCTTGACCCGTACGCAAAAGTCATTGTCCCGCCCGCTGCTTTTTCTCCCCCCTGCACCCGCCCAGAATCCGTCCCTGACATCACTTCCCGATCAGGAGAATCCGGATGAACTACTTCAAGCCCCTGCTTCTGGCCGCCGCCCTGGCCACCACCGCCCAGGCCACCCTGGCAGCCGACTGGCAGGATTCGCCTTATGGCAAGCAGGACGAAATCGGCGCCGCCAACCTGCTGACCCCCGAGGTGGTCAAACAGGCCGTGGGTCTGGTCAAGACCGGCAAGACCTACCCCTTGGCCGTGCCTGTGAGCAAGGACCTGCCCGCCTTCCGCCATCGCAGCTTCCACCTCTACAACATCCAGCCCGGCGAACAGGCCGGCCAGACGCTGGGCAAGAACAAGTTCAGCTTCAACGATGAACTGGTCAACGGCTGGACCGGCGTCGGCACCCAGCTCAACGGCATCGGCCATATCGGTATCGACAACGTCTACTACAACGGCAACAAGGCAGCGGACTTCGTCACCGTCGAGGGCGTCACCAAGCTCGGCGTGGAGAAAGTACCGCCCATGGTGACCCGCGGCGTGGTGCTGGACATGACCGCCTACTACGGCAAGGCCATCGTGCCGGGTGGCACATCGTTCACCGTGAACGACATCAAGGCTGTGCTGAAGAAACAAGGCATCACCCTGCGCAAGGGCGATGTGGTGCTGTTCAACACCGGCTGGCTGGAGCTGATCGGCAAGGACAACCAGCAGTTCCTCGCTACCGAGCCCGGCATCGACCTGCCAGCAGCCCAGTGGCTCGCCGACCAGGGCATCGTCGCCTTTGGCGGTGACACCTGGGCCTCGGAGGTCTACCCCAACCCCACAGGCGAAGAGTTTCCGGTCAACCAGTTCATGCTGGCCAAGCGCGGTATCTACAACCTGGAGCTGATCGACACCCGCGCCTTGGTGCGCGACAAGGCCTTCGAGTTCCTCTTCGTGCTGGGCCAGCCGCTGTACAAGGGCTCGACCCAGGTCAACATCAATCCGGTGGCCATCCACTGATCGCCGCCCAGGCGATCGTTGATTTCAAATCAAAAGTCCTTGGCGCAGTCGTGACTTAATCGGCCTGCCGGCCGTTGCCATACTGCGCCTCACCTTCACACACTTCGCCCCCAGGAGCCTTTGCAATGAAACCCGGACACGTCCTGTTCGCCCTGGCCATCGGGGCCTTTGGTATCGGTACCACCGAATTCACCCCCATGGGCCTGCTGCCGGTGATCGCCGAAGGCATCGATGTCAGCATCCCCAGCGCCGGCATGCTGGTGACCGCCTACGCCGTCGGCGTGATGGTCGGCGCACCGATCATGACCTTGCTGTTCAGCCGCTTTGGCAAGCGCGGCGCACTGATCGCGCTGATGGCCATCTTCACCGTGGGCAACCTGCTGTCGGCCCTGGCGCCGGGCTACGGCACGCTGCTCGCCTCGCGCCTGGTCACCAGCCTCAACCACGGCGCCTTCTTCGGCCTGGGTGCGGTGGTGGCCGCCAGCGTCGTGCCTCGCGACAAGCAGGCCAGCGCCATCGCCACCATGTTCATGGGTCTGACCATCGCCAATATCGGCGGCGTCCCCGCCGCCACCTGGATCGGCCAGCAGGTCGGCTGGCGTCTAGCCTTCGCCGGCACTGCGCTGCTTGGCATCCTGGCCATGACCGCCCTGTGGTGGGCCCTGCCCAAGGGCGAGCGCGGCAGCGTGCCCGATGTGCGTCGGGAGCTCGCAGTGATCGCCCGGCCGAACGTGCTGCTGGCCATGGCCACCACGGTGCTCGGTGCTGGCGCGATGTTCACCCTGTACACCTACGTCGCCCCGGTGCTGGCGGACCTCACTGGCGCTTCGGACCGCTTCGTCACCCTGGGCCTGGTGCTGATCGGTGTGGGCTTCACCCTGGGCAACAGCCTCGGCGGTCGCCTGGCCGACTGGTCGCTGGACGGCTCGGCACGTCTCTTCCTCGGCGTACTGGCGCTGATCATGGTGCTGATGCCGTTCGTGCTGGGTTCCCACGTCGGCGCGGCGCTGGCCTTGCTGGTCTGGGGCATATTCACCTTCGCCGTGGTACCGCCGCTGCAAATGCGCGTGATGATCGCCGCCAGCGAGGCTCCGGGCCTGGCCTCGTCGATCAACGTGGGCGCCTTCAACCTCGGCAATGCGGTGGGGGCAGCGCTGGGTGGCGCGGTCATCAGCCTGGACCTGGGCTACGCCGCGGTACCGGTCGCCGGCGGCATGCTGGCGGCAGGCGGCCTGCTGCTGGTCTGGCTGGGCGGACGCGGCAAGGTCGCCGCCAGGGCCGTGGGCGGGACCGTATAGTTCCCCCACCTGAGGAGGCTAGCCAAGGCAGAGCTGTCCGCGTAAAACTTTGGGCAGTTCCCTTGGAGGTCTCATGCAAGATCTACGTCAGTTGCGCTACTTCGTCGCTGTCGCCGAATGCGAGAACGTTGGACGCGCGGCCGAGCAGCTACACATTTCACAATCCCCCCTTAGCCGGCAGATCGCCCAGCTCGAAGACAACCTGGGCCTTGCCCTGTTCGAGCGGCGCAATCAGCGCCTGTACCTGACCGCCGACGGCCGCACCTTCCTGTCCGAAGCCCGCGGCCTGCTCAAGCACGCCGAACGCCTGGAGTCGCTGGGCAAGCGACTGGGCCGGGGCGAGGAAGGCGGCTTGTGCATCGGCTACGTCAACCACGCCATCCATGCCGGCGTGCTGCCCGGCGCGGTGCGGGCCATCCGCAGCGAACGTCCGAACATCCATATCGCCCTGTACAACATGACCCCGCGCGAGCAGTTCGAAGGCCTGCGCCAGCGCAGCCTGGACATCGCCCTGGTCTGCGAGCCCCCGCCCAGCACCGACCCCGACCTGCGTGGCCACCCCGTGCTGGACGACCCTCTGCTGCTGGCCATCCCCGCCGGGCACCCCTTGGCCATCAAGGCCGAACTCACGCCCGCCGACCTGCATGAGCAGGAATGGATCATCACCGGCGGCCAGCCTGACCAGATCAACAAACGCGACGATTTCATCGCCCGCTGCGCCGACGCAGGCTTCACCCCGCGCCTGTCGCTGGAGGCCAACGACCCGCTGAGCGTGCTCGGGCTGGTGTCCGCCGGGCTGGGCCTGGCGATGGTCCAGAGCAGCCTGTCCGCCAGCGCAGGCTCCACCGTCGTGCTGCGCAAGCTGCCGTGGTTCAGCCCCTGCGTGCAGTTGTGGGCAGCCTGGCACCAGGTAGACCTGCGGCCAATCGTGGGCGTGTTCCGCGAGCGGGTGCTGGCGCTGGCAAAAGAGACCGCATAGGTCTTAACTCAGTCGAATTACGTCTTTTACAGTCTGACCAGACCGCCCTAGCATGGCTCCCATCGATGCAACTCATCCACAGGAGCCATTCCATGAACATCGACCTTGGCGGACGTACCGCCATCATCAGCGGCTCGACCGGCGGTATTGGTCTGGCCATCGCCCGCGGCCTGGCCCGCGCCCACGCCGACGTAGTCATCGCCGGCCGTAGCCAGAAGTCGGTCGACGCCGCCCTGGCCGAGCTGCACGCCCAAGGTGGCCGCGGCAAGGTCCACGGCGTGGTGGCCGACCTGGGCACCGCCGAAGGCGCCCAGACGCTGTTCGACGCCCACCCGAGCGCCGACATCCTGGTCAACAACCTGGGCATCTACGATGACGTCGACTTCTTCGATGTCCCCGACAGCGAGTGGAGCCGCTTCTACGACACCAACGTGCTGTCCGGCGTGCGCCTGGCTCGCCACTACGCACCGGGCATGGTCGACAAAGGCTGGGGGCGGATCCTGTTCATTTCCTCCGAATCCGGCATTGCCATCCCGGCCGACATGATCAACTACGGCGTGACCAAGGCCGCCAACCTCGCCGTCTCCCACGGCCTGGCCAAGCGCCTGGCCGGCACGGGCGTCACCGTCAACGCGGTATTGCCTGGCCCGACGCTCACCGACGGCGTTGCCACCTTGGTGGCTGAAGCAGCCAAGGTGTCCGGCCGCAGCATTCGCGAAGAGGCGGACAACTTCGTGCGCACCGCTCGCCCGAGCTCGATCATTCAACGCGCCGCCGAAGTGGACGAAGTCGCCCACCTGGTGGTGTACCTCGCATCCCCCTACTCCTCCGCCACCACCGGTGCGGCCCTGCGGGTCGACGGCGGTGTGGTCGACAGCCTCGCTATCTGAATTCAACTGGAGAATCCCATCATGGCCAACGCCTACGCATCCTTGAAAACCCAACACAGCCCTGATCACGTCTGGGCCCTGATCGGCGGCTTCGACAGCCTGCCCGACTGGCTGCCATTCATCCCTGAAAGCCTCTCCAGCGAAGGCGGCCGCGTACGCTCGCTGAAAGATCCGGAGGGCAATGCCATCATCGAGCGTCTGATGGCCTTCGATGAACACCAGCGCAGCTACAGCTACTCGATCCTCACCAGCCCGTTCCCGGTAACCGACTACCTGTCGACCCTGCGGGTCAAGGCCGACGGCCAGGGCAGCCTGGTGGAATGGCTCGGCGAGTTCACCCCGGTTGGCGTGAGCGACGAGGAAGCCATCGCCCTGTTCACCGGCATCTACGAAGGTGGCCTGCAAGCCCTGGCCAAGACCCTGGGCTGAGATGAACACAAGGGGCCGCCACGCAGCGGCCCCTCGTCATTGTTGACCGCAGGTCAACAGGCCTTTGCGCCAACACTGCTGTTTCCCCTCGCAACACCTCGCTACCCTCCCCCTTCTTCCCCCAAGAGGACTCCCCATGTCCACCACGCATCGAGCCTGGGGCTGGACCCCGGGCGCCGGCCTGGACGGCCTTGAGCTCATCGAAAAACCCCTCCCCAAACCCGGCCCCGGTCAAGTACTGGTGGCCAACCGTACCATCTCCCTGAACCCGGTGGACTGGAAGATCTGCGAATGGGGCCATGCCGATTGGCGCCAGGGCACCGTGCCCGGCGTCGACGGCGCCGGCCTCGTTGCCGCCGTCGGCGAAGGTGTCGACCTGCCCTTGGGCACCCGTGTCGCCTATCACCAGTCGCTGTCCCGTGATGGCAGCTTTGCCCAGTACTGCCTGCTCGACGCAACGCTGGTGATGCACATCCCCGCCAACCTCGACGATGCCGCTGCAGCCGCCATCCCCTGCCCGGCGCTCACTGCCTGGCAGGCCTTGGCCAAAGTCGCCGACGGCGCCTCACGTGATGTACTGGTGGTGGGCGCGGGTGGTGCGGTGGGCTTCTACCTTGTTCAGCTCGCCGTGCAGCGCGGTCTGCGCGTATGGGCCACCGCTGGCGAGAAACACCATGACCGCCTCAGGCAACTGGGCGTGATAGGTGTATTCGACTACCGCGCCGAGGACTGGCAGGCACACCTGCAAACCGCCCTGGGCGAACGCCCGCTGCATGCACTGTTCGATACCGTCAGCGGCGCGCATGCGGCGAGCCTGGCCTGCCTGCTTGGCTACAACGGCCATCTGGTATGCATCCAGGACCGCCAGGAAACCGCGCCGCTGCCTGCCTTCAGCACAGCGATCTCGTTGCATGAAGTCGCGCTCAACAGCATCCACGCCCACGGTCGACTGCTCGATCGCCAGGCGTTGAAGGTCGAAGGGGAGCGTTTGCTGCAAATGGTCGCCGAGGGCCGACTGGTAATGCCACAGCGCCTGGACTTTGCCTTTGATGCGCTACCGAGGGCATTGCGCCAACTCAAGGAAGGCCATGCATCGGGCAAGTGGGTGACGCGGCTGGGGTGATCCAGCCGCCTCGCCCAGGCGTGCTAGGTCAGAAAGTGCCCGGGTAAGCACCGCCGTCGATCAGCAGGTTCTGCCCGGTGATATAGCCACCATGGACGCTGCACAGGAAGGCGCAGTACGCCCCGAACTCCTTGGCATCGCCGAACCGCGCCGCCGGGATTGCCTGGCGACGTGCCTGGGTGGTTGCCTGCAGGTCGCCGCTGACCTGGCTGGCCGCCTGCAAGGTCTTTTGCAGGCGAGCGGTGTCGAAGGCGCCTGGCAGCAGGTTGTTCAGGGTCACGTTGCGCCCGGCCAGACGTTGCTGGCGGGCGAGCCCTGCGATGAAACCGGTCAGGCCGCTGCGCGCACCATTGGACAGCCCCAGGATATCGATCGGCGCTTTCACCGCGCCCGAGGTGATGTTCACCACCCGTCCAAAACCGCGCTCGGCCATGCCATCGACCACGGCCTTGATCAGCTCGATGGGCGTGAGCATGTTGGCGTCCAAGGCCTTGAGCCAGTCTTCCCGATCCCAGTTCCGGAAATCGCCTGGTGGTGGGCCACCGGCGTTGTTGACCAGGATATCGACCTGCGGGCAGGCGCTGAGCAGGGCTTCGCGCACCGCAGGCTCGGCCACATCGCCAGCGACCGTGCGGACTTCGATGCCCGGGAAGCGGCTACGCAGTTCGGCAGCCGCCTGCTCCAGGGTGGTGGCAGTGCGGGCGTTGATCACCAGGTTGACGCCCTCGCCGCCCAGGGCCTCGGCGCAGCCCTTGCCCAACCCTTGACTGGCGGCGCAGACGATGGCCCAGCGGCCCTTGATACCTAGATCCATGTTGGCTCCTCGTTGATTGATGCGTTGGACCTTACCACGCGCGCAAGCACGCTTTCCCCTGTGAAAGAAGCGCCTGCACGGGCCATCCTGGCATTACAACGCTCCACACCGAGAGGACGACGAGTTACAACGCGCGGCACGCTCAACGCATGAAAACGCCGCGCGTGCCCCATCGGCCACGCGCGGCGCGGATGTTGACAGGGCTGCGACGCAGCCCTGCCCCGTCATGCTCAGGCGGCCGGAACCGGTGCCAGGGCGTTGATCAGGCCTTGTTGGCGCAGGTCGTTCCAGAACGCCGCCGGGATCACTGCGCTCAGCGCGGCATGGTCTTCGTTGGCGTGCGCCACGCGGGTAGAGCCAGGAATGGCCGCGACCACAGCCGGGTGAGCCAGGGCGAACTGCAAGGCGGCGGCCTTGACCTCGACGCCATGGGCACGCGCCACAGCACGGATACGCTCGAGCTTGGCCAGTACCGCTGGGGTGGCTTTCTGGTACTCGAAGTGCTCGCCACCGGCGGTCACGCCAGAGCTGTAGGGGCCGCCGACGACGATGCCGACGCCCTGCTCGACCGCCTGCGGCATGACACGTTGCAGAGCGCGGTCATGATCGAGCAGCGAGTAACGGCCGGCGAGCAGGAAGCCATCGGGTTGCGGCTCGTCAAGATCCAGGGTCAGTTCGATCGGTTCGACGCGGTTCACACCCAGGCCCCAGGCCTTGATCACGCCCTCTTCACGCAGGCGGGTGAGGACGCGGAAGGCGCCTTTGCGGGCCGTCTCGAAACGCTCCAGCCACTCGTCACCGTAGAAGTCCTGGGCGATGTCGTGAATCCAGACGATGTCCAGGCGGTCGGTCTTCAGGCGGCGCAGGCTGTCTTCGATCGAACGCAGGGTGGCATCGGCACTGTAGTCGTTGACGATGCGGTTGCGGTTGCCGTGTTCGAACAGGCCGCTCTTCTCGCCCAGCTCGCGGCTGGTGGGGTCTTCCAGTTCGTCGAGGATGATCCGGCCGACCTTGCTGCTGAGCACGTACTCGTCACGTGGACGACCGACCAGGGCATCGCCCAGACGCGACTCGGAGAGACCAGCGCCGTAGAACGGCGCGGTATCGAAGTAACGCACGCCGTTGTTCCAGGCGGCATCGACGGTGGCTTGCACCTCGTCTTGGGGTACGTCGCGGAACATGTTGCCAAGCGGTGCGGTGCCGAAGCCCAGTGGGTTGGCGATAAGCGATTTGAGGCTCATTGATGTCTTTCCTGATGAGGGGAGTCAGTTGTGAACTCCAGTGGCCGTCATCCTATGCCTCCCCCACCAAGACCGTCCAAGTCATAATTCGACAGACTTCAGACCTCTAAAGCAACACCCGTGTGGAGGCAAGAGCGGTGCCCCAGAAAAGCGACCTCTTGCCCTTTTCATTAACGCACGAGGAAGCCGTGCTTCTGCGGATCGCGATCATCGATGATCCAGTTGCAAAACCCACAGATGTAAGCGTTGCCCGATACTTCAGGAATCACCGCTGGAATGTCGCCCACGGTGGTTTCCTGGATGACCTTGGCGGTGAAGACCGAACCGATCACCGACTCGTTGACCAACACCTCGTCCTTGCCCAGCAGCCCGCGCAGATAGAGTTGCGCGACACGGCCACTGGTGCCTGAACCGGTCGGCGAGCGGTCCACTTCGCGATCGGCGAAGATGCAACAGTTGGCCTGGGTGGACTCAGCGAAACGCGGCGCGCCATCGATGATGGTGCCGTAGATATGGTTGATTTCCGGGATGTCCGGATGCACCACAGCGAATGCAGCGTTGGCCGCCTGCTTCACTTGCGCGCCGAACTGTTTCAGTGTCTCCACCGCGGACTCGCGGATCTCCAAGCCATGCGGCGCGCCGCTGGTGTAGAAATAGAAGGCGCCACCGTAGGCGATGTCCCCTGTGACCTCACCGAAGCTTGGGGTCGTGACGGTCACATCGCGCTTGTAGATGAACGACGGCACGTTGATGAAGCGTACGCCGTTGGCGTGCTTGCCATCCCACTTCACGAACGCTTCGATGAAGCCACAAGGGGCATCGATACCCACACGCGTTTCCGGCTCGGTACGCTCGACCCAGCCCAGTTCGACCGCTGCCGTCGCCAGTGCGATAGTGCCGTGACCACAGTGGTCGCTGTAACCCTCGTTGTGCAGAAAGATGATGCCGAAGTCCGCCGTGGGCGAAACCGGTTCGGTAAGGTAGCCGCCATACATGTCGGCGTGACCGCGAGGCTCGAACATCAGGGCCTGGCGGATGTCATCGGCGTTTTCCCGCAACCAGGCACGGCGCTCGACGATGGTTTTGCCCGGCATGCGCGGCAGCCCGGATGTCACGATACGGAACGGCTCGCCACCGGTGTGGACTTCGACGGTACTGATGCTGCGGGTGATTTGCATGGATGCGTCTCCTTGAATGCGCTGCGGATCGATCCTATGCCTGCAAAATTACCGATAACAACAGGACTCTCGGCACAAGATGTAAGGAAAGGCCCCTTAGCGCGCTTCAGACCCCATGCCATCGAGCATGCGCCACAGGGTTGGCCGATTCGAATTCTCACTGCCCAGGATGCCGATATTTAATTTCAAGCGCCGGGTGACATTTCCTAGTATGTGCCAGGCGCCTTGCCGCCTCCCTCGTTCAGTCCCTGCCATGAGTCTCGCCGTGTTCGCCTTCAAGCAGACCACCCTGCCGCCCCCCGGCGAAGGGGTGCCCAAACCTCAAAGGCTCATCGCCGTCATCGCGATCATGCTCAACATCGCCATGGCCAACCTGGAAACGGCGATCGCCAACACGGCCTTGCCGACCATCGCCGCCGACCTGGGCACCACCGACGCCCAATCGATCTGGGTGGTGAGCATTTATCACCTGGCGATGATCGCCGCCCTGCTGCCACTGGCTTCGCTGGGAGACATCGTCGGCTACCGGCGCATCTCCATGGCGGGCCTGGTGCTGTTCATCCTGGCCTCGCTGCTGTGTGGCCTGGCCCCGTCGTTCGAGTGGCTGCTGGTCGGTCGCCTGGTACAAGGTTTGAGCGCCGCCGGGATCCTGGGTGTGGGTGTGGCGATGACGCGTTTCGTCTTTCCCAATCACATGCTCGGGCGCGGCATGGGGGTCAATGCGCTGGTCGTGGGCGCCTCGCTGGCTGCCGGACCGAGCGTGGCTTCACTGATCCTGAGCCTTGCCAGCTGGCACTGGCTGTTCCTGATCAATGTCCCGGTGGGCTTGGTCGGCGTGTTTCTCGGCCTGCGCTCGCTGCCGCCCACCCCTACCAGCGCGCGGGCATTCGATGCCATGGCCGCAGGGCTCTGCGCGCTGTTTCTTGCTGCCCTGGTGTATGCCGTGAATGGCCTTGCCCAAGGCGGGCCATGGAGCGTCACGCTGGGCAGCGCGGTGCTCGCCGGGCTTTGCCTGTGCCTATTGCTGCGGCGCCAGGCCGGTCATCCCGCGCCGATCCTTGCTCTTGACCTGCTGCGCCAGCCGCTCTACGCGCTGTCTGCCGCCAGCGCTGCGGCGTCGCTCACGGCGCAGAGCCTGGCGTTCGTCGCCCTGCCCTTCATGTTGCAGCACCAGTGGGGGCTCTCCCAAGTCGAGACCGGATTTCTGATCACGCCTTGGCCTGCCATGGCCGCGCTCATGGCCCCCATCGCTGGAAGGCTCTCGGACCGCTACGCGACCGGCACCCTCACCGCCATGGGCATGGGCATACTGGGGATCGGCCTGATACTGCTCTGCACCCTACCGTCTTCGCCCGCGCCATGGGACATCGCCTTGCGCATGGCCGTATGTGGCGCGGGGTTCGGGTTCTTCCAGTCGCCGAACATGCGCGACATGATTTCGTCGATCGCACCGCAGCGCAGCGGTGGGGCGGGCGGCCTGTCGAGCACGATGCGAATGCTCGGGCAGGTATTGGGCGCGGCGTTGGTGGCGGGACTCTTCCAGGTGTACTCCGCCCAGGGCGCTTTTCTGGCGCTGTGGGCCGGCGTTGCGTTTGCGGCCTTGGCGTGCGTGGCGAGCGTGTGCAAGTCCCTTGTCTGCGACAAACAGCTGCGAATAAGCGCCTTGCAGGGCCGCTAGGCTCTGCAGGAAATCTATCGGCACCTGTCCGTACGATGTTGCACTGGTGCTCGAAATGCGATTCCCCGTGTTCTCCACACAACCTCCTCGATGAGTAAGACGCGACAGTCTTAGGCGTGCGCTTTGCGCAATCAGGCACTGATACTTTTATTTTCACGATCGTTGATTTGTGAAATTAAACGTGTCATTTTCTCTTCGCACCGAGCCGCACCCCGCAAAGAGGCAGGCCGGTAACGCCCTATCCACCGGAGACAAGAATATGAACAAGACCGGACTTCTAGGCGCATTGGCGCTGTGTGCCTGCAGCGCCTTGGCTCAGGCCGATGAAGGAAGCCTGCGCATCGGCATCGAGGCGGCTTATCCGCCCTTCGCTTACCGCACGCCCGAAGGCGAGCTGGCGGGCTTTGACTACGATATCGGCAACGCCCTGTGCGCGCAGATGAAGGTCAAATGTCAGTGGGTGATCCAAGAGTTCGACGGGATGATTCCGTCATTGAAGGTACGCAAGATCGACGCCGTGTTGTCGTCGATGTCGATCACTGAAGATCGGCTCAAGTCGGTCGACTTCACCGACAAGTACTACCACACCCCCGGCAAGTTCGCGATGAAGGCCGGCAGCCAGATAACCGATCCGGTCCACGACCTCAAAGGCAAAAAGCTCGGCGTGCAGCGTGCCTCTACCTATGACCGCTTCGCCACCGAGCAACTGGAAAGCGCGGGTGTGGAGGTGTTGCGCTACGCCTCGCAAAACGAAGCCTTCCTCGATCTGGTGGCCGGCCGGCTGGACGCCACCCTGGCGGACATCGTCAATACCGAAGAGAGCTTCATCAAGACGCCCGCTGGCCAAGGCTTCGCACTGGTCGGCCCGGACATCAGCGACCCACGCTACTTCGGTCGGGGCGCGGGGATCGCCGTGCGCAAAGGCGATCACGCCAATCTGGCGCGATTGAATGCCGCCATCGCAGCCATTCGTGCCAATGGGACCTACCAGCAGGTGCAAAGCAAGTACTTCCCATTCGACATCTATGGCCAATAGCGCCGGCTAACGAGGACTTACATCATGCTTCACGGCTATGGATCGAGCATTCTCGATGGCGCGTGGTTGAGCATCAGCCTGGCCCTGATGGCGATGGCACTGGCCATCGGCCTTGGTCTGATCGGCGCCGCCTGCCGGCTGTCGCCGCTGCGCTGGCTGGCAGCACTGGGCGAGGTCTACACCACGGTGGTGCGCGGCATTCCTGACCTGGTCTTGATTCTGCTGGTGTTTTATGGCGGCCAGGACTTGGTCAACCGCTTGGCGCTGGTCCTGGGCTACGAGCAGTACATCGACATCAACCCATTCATAGCCGGGGTTTGCACCATGGGCTTCATTTTTGGGGCCTATCTCTCAGAGACTTTTCGCGGGGCCTTTCTCGCCATACCCAAGGGCCAGGCCGAAGCGGGTGCCGCTTATGGCATGGGCAGCCTGCAGGTGTTCTGGCGAATCAGCGTACCGCAGTTGGTGCGCCTGGCGCTGCCGGGCTTCACCAACAACTGGCTGGTGCTGACCAAGTCCACCGCGCTGATCTCCGTGATCGGCCTGCAGGACATGATGTTCAAGGCCAAGAACGCGGCCGATGCGACCCATGAACCGTTCACGTTCTTTCTCACCGTGGCAGGGCTCTACCTGCTGCTGACCAGCCTGTCGCTGTGGATCCTGCGCAGCGTGGAAAACCGTTACTCGTTCGGCTTCAAAGCCGCGGACCTGTGAAGGGAAGGTTTGCATCATGCTTGACTATCACCTGATCTGGCAGAACCTACCGTTGTACCTAAGCGGCATCGCGCTGACCCTGAAAGTGCTGCTGGTTTCCCTGGCCTGCGGCCTGGCGCTAGCGATCCCGCTGGCGCTGATGCGCGTGTCGAACTTGTATCTGCTGCGCTTCCCGGCCTGGCTCTTCACCTACGTGATTCGCGGCACACCGATGCTGGTGCAGTTGTTCCTGGTCTACTACGGCCTGGCTCAGTTCGAGCTTGTGCGTCAGAGCCTGCTCTGGCCATACCTGTCCAGCGCGACTTTCTGCACCTGCCTGGCGTTCGCCATCAACACAAGCGCCTACAGCGCCGAGTTGTTGGCCGGTAGCCTGAGGGCCACCCCACGGGGCGAAGTCGAAGCCGCACGTGCCATGGGCATGTCGCGTCTCGCCCTGTACCGGCGCATCCTGCTGCCCTCGGCCCTGCGCCGGTCCCTGCCGCAATACAGTAACGAAGTGCTGATGATGCTGCAGACCACCAGCCTGGCGTCGATCGTCACGCTGGTAGACATCACCGGCGCGGCCAAGACCTTCAATGCGCGCTACTACCTGCCGTTCGAGGCTTTCATTACCGCGGGGCTGATCTACCTAGTCCTGACCTTTCTACTAGTGCGCCTGTTCAAGCTGGCCGAACGCCGCTGGTTGACCTACCTGGCCCCACGCAAGCACTGAGGAGCATCCGTGCAGCAAATCGACCATATCCTGCCTTGGAGTGCCTGCGGTACCCAACGCACCCTGAGCCTGTTCCGCTTCGGTAACGGCCCGCGCAAAGCCTATATCCAGGCCTCGCTGCACGCGGACGAACTGCCGGGTATGCGCGTGGCGGTAGCCTTGAAGTCCCGCCTGGCCGAGCTGGAAGCCCAAGGCCGGCTCAAGGGCGTGATCGAACTGGTGCCACTGGCCAATCCGATCGGAATCGGCCAGATGTTCCAGGCCACACACCAAGGCCGTTTCGAGTTCAACAGCGGCAAGAACTTCAACCGCGATTTTCCGGAACTGACCACAGCACTGGTCGAACGTCTGGAGGGCCTGCTGGGCGAGGACGGCGAGGCCAACGTAGCCATCATTCGCCGCACCATGCTCGATATTCTCGAGCACATGCCCCCCGCGCAGTCGGAGCTCGACGGTCTTCGTCGCTTGCTCCTGCAACACGCGTGCGACGCCGATGTGGTGCTGGACCTGCACTGCGATTTCGAGTCGGTGATGTTGCTGTATGCATTGCCGCAGAACTGGCCACGTCTGCGCGCTCTGGCGGCACGCCTGGAGGTGCAGGTAGCGCTGTTGGCCGAAGACGCCGGCGGCAACGCCTTCGACGAAGCCTGCGCGGTGCCTTGGACGAAGCTGTCCAAGCACTTCGAGCAGGCCAACATCCCGTTGGCCTGTATCGCCACCACCGTGGAGTTGCGCGGCATGGCCGATACCGAACGTGAACTCTGCCAGGCCAACGCCGAGCACATCCTTGCCTACCTCGCCGATCAGGGACTGATCAGCGGCCAATGGCCCGATGCGCCAAGCCACTGCTGCCAAGCCACACCCTTTGCCGGCGCTCAATACGCCTATGCCGAACATCCCGGCGTGGTCAGCTATCTGCAACCACTGGGGGCGCAGGTGAAGGTCGGGGACCCGTTGTTCGAAGTGATCGATCCGCTCAGCGATCGTCACAGCGTGGTCAGGGCCACCACTGACGGCATTCTCTATGCCCGCGAACGCCTGCGCTTCGCCCAACCAGGTCTGTGGCTGGCCAAAGTCGCCGGTAGCACGCCCATTCGCCAAGGTCGCTTGCTCAGCGACTGACACAACGAGTACCCATCGATGAACAAACTGGAAATTCAGGACCTGCATAAAAGCTACGGCAGCCATCAAGTGCTCAAAGGCGTCTCGCTGCAGGCCAAGGCGGGCGATGTGATCAGCATCATCGGCTCCAGCGGCTCCGGCAAGAGCACCTTCCTACGCTGCATAAACTTGCTCGAGCAACCCAATGCCGGGCAGATCCTGGTCAATGGCGAACAACTGAGATTGCGCAACTGCCCCCGTGGCGGTCTGCGCGCCGCCGACCCTCGCCAACTGCAGCGCCTGCGCTCACGGCTGAGCATGGTCTTTCAGCATTTCAACCTCTGGTCGCACATGAACACCCTGGACAACGTCATGCAAGCCCCTGTGCATGTCCTGGGCATGAACCGCAAGCAAGCCCGCGAAAAAGCCGAGTACTACCTGCACAAGGTTGGCGTCAGCCATCGCCGTGACGCCTACCCAGCACACATGTCCGGAGGCGAGCAGCAGCGCGTGGCGATCGCACGGGCCCTGGCCATGGAGCCGGAGGTCATGCTGTTCGACGAGCCGACCTCGGCGCTCGACCCGGAGCTGGTCGGCGAGGTGCTAAAGGTCATGCAGGACCTGGCTCAGGAAGGCCGCACCATGGTCGTGGTCACCCATGAGATGGGCTTTGCCAGGGAGGTCTCCAACCAAGTGCTGTTCTTGCATCAGGGGGTGGCCTTGGAACGCGGCGCCCCTCAGGAGGTGCTCGCACGTCCCCAGTCCCAACGCTTGCAGCAGTTTCTTGCCGGCAGCCTCAAGTAAGTCCGAACGAGCGCCCCGGCTGTGGCCGGGGAATGCCTTGAGATAGACTACGGCCAATCACTCAGGGAGCTTGCGCCGGATGCCGAGCAAATCGAAGAACAATACCGTCTATGCCTCGCCGGTCATGCGCAAGTTGTCGCAGCAACTGCTCGACCTACCACCGTCGTTGCGCAAGGTCGCCGACTACATTCTGCGCCACCCGCTGAAAGCGGCGACCCTGACCATCGAAGACATGGCCCAGGCCACCGCGACCTCGCCTGCTGCGGTCAATCGCCTGGCCAAGGCCCTGGACCTGGGCGGCTACACTGGCATGAAAGCCGAGCTGGTGGCCACCTTGCAGCAAATGGTCTCGCCCGTAGACAAACTCCGCAACGAGCTGGCCCAGCGGCCCAGCGGCGACTTCGGCCTGCATGAGCAGATCCAAAGTGCCGGCAGCAACTTGGCCAGCACCGATAGCAACAATCCAGCCGATGCGTTCGAAGCCTTCGTCAGCCGGCTGATCTCGGCACGCAAAATCTATGTGCTGGGCTTCGGAAACAGCGCCTACATGGCCGGACTGGCAGCTTCGACGCTAGTGCCGTTCTGCAAGGATGCCTGCGCCATCAGCATGGAAGGCGGTAACGAGAACGCCGCCTACCGCCTGGCAGCAATCACCGAGCAAGACGTGCTGCTGGCGATTTCCATGCCGCGCTACTCCCAGGACACCCTCCAGCTTTCTCGCTTTGCTCGCGAGCGCAACGCCACGGTGCTGGCAATTACCGACTCGCCCGCCTCCCCTCTCACCGCCATCGCTGACCATGTATTGTTCGCGCCCGCCGATCATCCGGTATTGACCAGCTCCAACATTGCCGTGCTGGCATTGATCGAGGGGCTGGTGGCCGGCGTCATGGCGCGCAACAAGGAAGCGGTGAAGCTGGCGACAGAGTTGACCGAAAGCGTAATGGCTTACTTGCACATGCCCGCTGCCAAGACGCCCCGCAAGGGATGAAAAGCCCGCTTCCTGCGGGCGTGTTGGGTTTTCAGCCTATCGAAATAGCCGACTAGCCAGTTACTCCGGCACCGAGGACGGGAACTGACCTTGCCTGACCGAGGATGGGCTGTTGACCATGCAATACAGCGCCCCCGCCAGTACCAGGCCCACCACCCAGCTGATGTCCGCGTCCAGCCAGCTCGCGACGAAGCCTGTGTAGAACGACAGCTTCATGAACGGAATGGTGCCGATGATCGAGACGGCGTACACCGCCAGGGTCCGGCGATTGAAGCGTCCGTAGCGGCCCTTGGCGTTGTACAGCTCGCCGACGTCGTAGTGACCGCGGCACACCCAGTAGTAGTCCGCCAGGTTGATCGCACTCCAGGGGATCAACAAGTAGAGCTGCCCGATCAGGATGTCGGCAAAGAAGGTGTCGAAATGGTACTGGGTGGCAATGGCGATCAGCGTGGCGGCGAGCGTCAGCACCGCCATCACCACTGCCTTGGCGGTGGGGGTGACATATCGCAGCCCACCGAAAGCGCCGAAAATCGTCACCGACGACATGTAGGCGCTGTACAGGCAGAGCACGTTGTACTGGATGACGCCAAGCGCAATCACGCCCAGCGCCATCGGCGCCGAAGGCCCGAACAGCGTGGCGATCGCGGTGGCCGGGTTCAGGCCAAGGGCTGTCGGAATCGCGACGGCCAGCAACGCGCCCAGGGCCATCATGGCGAAGGAGCCTAGCGCGCAACCCGAATAGGTTGTCCAGAATGTGGTGCGGGTGTTCACGTTGGCCGGCAGATAGCGTGAGTAATCGGCCACGTAGGGGCCATATCCCAGCGTCCATGACGCCGCCTGCGCTACCACCAGGTTGAAAGCGGTCCAGGAGAACGCGCCAGTGGCCGAGGCATTCGCCGACGCCTGGCCGGGATGCAGCAGGATCAGCACCAGGGCGCCACCGAACACCAGCGTGGACAGCAAGCTCATCCAGGCGCCCAGTCGGTGGATCAGCTCATAGCCGACGAAGCCGATGACGAAGGTCAACACACCGACCAGGACGATGGCTTGGTCGTCGCTGATCGGTAGCAGCGCTTTCAAGGCATCGCGCATCAGTACACCGCTGGCGGCCAGGAACAGCACAGCGGCCACCACCATCACCAGCAACGGAATCGCCGCGCCGTAGACACCGAACTGTGCCCGGCTCTGGATCATCTGCGGCACGCCCAGATGCGGCCCTTGGGCCGAATGCGCGGCCATGAAGATAGTGCCGACGAGATTGCCGATCAGCAGGCCGAGCAGCGTCCAGGCAAAGCTCAAGCCTGCGGCGATGCCCAACGTACCGACCATCAGGGCGGTCACCTGGAAATTGGAGCTGAACCAGATGGTGAACAACCGCCTGGGTGTGCCATAGCGTTCAGCGTGAGGGACAAACTCGATACTTCGCGTTTCCAGCTTCACGACCGTCTCCTGAGTGAATTTCGGGATTATCGAGTGGTGCGAGGAGCCTGCCCGACCTGGCGACGAACATCCCATAGCTGCCAACGACGCCTGCGTGCACTTTGTCGGCGCTGGCAAAGCGGCGGTCGCTGGCTGGATAGACCACCGGTCGTCAGCTGCATCGACCTCCCGGGCCCGCACCCGGTCAACCTTGCATTCCCCTGGCAGCGATGGTGAACGAATGGACGTGCTTGCTGACAATGGCCTGTCGCCCCGTAGTCATGTGGTCCGCCAACTGATCGTGGTGTTTTCCTCCGTCTTGCTGCTGGCTTTGGTGCTGGGGCTGTTTTCGCTGTACCGCCTCGCCGGGGCCTTGGATGCGCGTGAGGTGGAGCAAAGCCGCTTCCACGCCGAGTCCGCCATGACCCAGTTGCAAAAGAACGACAGAACGTTTTTGCTGACGCACGCCAACTGGCAAGCCGCCTACGACCACCTGGCCGGGCCGGTCGATAGCCATTGGGCCTACGATGAAGACAATGTCGGCGCCACGCTCTACACCGCCGATGGCTATGACGGCGTATTCGTACTCAACGATGACGGCACCCACTACGCTATGGTCGACGGACGCTTGAGCGATGCGGGATTCGAGCAGCACAGCGCCAGTGCCGGCAAGGTCCTGCTCCTGGCCCGCCAGGCTGCGCAGACCGAGCAGGCAGCCTCGGGCTATTTGCTGTTCCGCGGCCAGCCTGCGGTGTTCGCAGCCTCGTTGATCCGCCCGCAGGCGTTGCCCCATCACGTGCCGGAGCCCACCACCGTGATGGTGTTCGTCCGCATCCTCACCCCCGCGGTACTCGCCCCGCTGGGTCGATCGGTAGGGCTGACCGGCCTTGCCGTGAGCGACACGGCCAGCGCCCCTACCGGGCGAGGCCTGCTGCCGCTCGAAGGCAGCGGCCATGTCTTGACCTGGCAGATTCCCCAACCCGGCACCGAACTGATCAAGACCGTGATCGTCCCGCTGGCCATCGCGGTGCTGCTCATCGCCCTGGCCATGGCCCTGTTTGCCCGCCATGCGATGCGCGCAAGCGCCGGCATCGACCGCAGCCATCGCGACCTGGCGGCCTCCAAGCACGCATTGCAGACCAGCGAAGAGCGCTTCAAGGCCGTAGCCGAAGCCGCCTCGGACTGGATCTGGGAAACCGACGCGCACCTGCGCCTGACCTACCTCTCGGCGCGCTTCGCCGAACTGACCGGGCATACCGTCGAGGCCTGGTTGCAGCGCCCGATCACCGAGCTGCTGTCCTGTGACACCAGCGAGCTCGCAACCTGGCTGCACGGCCTGGCGGCGACCGGCGCTTCCGGCACCTTGCGCTGCCAGTACCAGGATCACCTGGGCCAGCAACGCATCTGCCGCATCGCCGCGCGAGCGACCATGGCCCAGGCCGCTTGTACCGGTTTTCGCGGGACCTGCAGCGACATCACCGATGAAGTGGCTGCCCACGCTCAGATCCAACACCTGTCGTTGCACGACGCACTCACCGGTCTGCCCAACCGCAACAAGCTGTTCCGCTTCCTCGAGCCCTCAGGTCCGGGCGGGGAGACGCGCCAGGTCGCGGTGCTGATGCTGGATCTGGACAACTTCAAGCCGATCAACGACAGCCTGGGCCATCCTGCCGGGGATGCGGTGCTGATCGAGGTCGCTGCGCGCCTTGGCCAGGCCACCCGGGACAGTGACCTGGTGGCCCGGCTGGGGGGCGATGAGTTCATCGTCGTGCTGACGCACCCCGGAGATCGAGAGGACATGGACCGCTTCTGCCTGCGGGTGATCGAAGCGCTCAAGCGCCCCATGCAGGTCGAAGGCCATGTGGTTCATGTCGGCGTCAGCCTAGGCGTGGTGCTGTCAGCCGAATACCCCGGCACCCCTAGCGACCTGATCCGCTACGCTGATGTGGCCTTGTACAGCGCCAAACAGGCAGGCAAGAACACTTGGCGCTATTTCTCGGCGCAGATGAATGCGGCGCTGCTGGACAAACGTGTGCTGGAAAGCGAGCTGCGCGAGGGCATACCACGCGGGGAACTGGTGCTGCATTTCCAGCCGCGCTTCAAGGTCGACGGGATATCGGTCGCCTCGGTCGAGGCGCTGGTGCGCTGGCAACACCCCCGGCTCGGCCTGTTGCGACCGGATCGTTTCATTGCCCTGGCCGAGGAATCGGACCTGATCGTGCTGCTGGGCAATTGGGTGCTGCACGAGGCGTGCACCAAGGCCAGGGAATGGCCGCAGGCGGTGATGGTCTCGGTGAACATGTCACCGGCCCAGTTCAGCCGCTCCGATGTGGTCCAGGACGTCGGCGATGCCCTGCGGGCCACTGGCCTGCCTGCCCACCGCCTGGAGCTGGAGATCACCGAGAACGTCATGCTCAATGACGTCGAAGGCGCTCTGCACACCATGCATGCGCTCAAGGAGCTGGGAGTGCGGCTGAACATGGACGACTTCGGCACCGGCTACTCCTCGCTGGGCTACCTGCGCACCTACCCGTTCGACAGCATCAAGATCGACAAGCGCTTCGTTCAGTCCCTGGGCAAGAGCGGCAGCGACCGCAGTGTGGTCCAGGCCATCATCAACCTCGGCAACGCCATGGGCATGACAGTGACCGCTGAAGGCGTCGAGACCGCCGAGCAACTGGCCTTGCTCAGCGATGACCAGTGCCATGAAGTGCAAGGGTTCTTGCTCAGTGAACCCGTGGAGAACGTGGTATTGGTCCGCATGATGGAGGAGAAGGTGGCGGTGATGCAGTAAGGCCGCGTTGGGTCGGGTGGCGCACGATGGAGCGTACCCATTATCGGCCCACCCGATAGCTACCTGCGATCAATCGATTGGAACGAAAACCGCAAGCCGCCGAGCATGGGCGCACCGTTCAACAACAAAAACAAGGAACTGTCCATGCCCGCTCTCTTTCACAACCCTGTCGCCACCGTGTTCGGCAGTGGCAGCCTGGAACGCCTGCCCGCGCTCTGCCCGGGCAAAGTCGCACTGGTGACCTTCCCCGAAGCCGCGCAACTGGGCTTGGTCGAACGCGTGCGCGGCCTGCTCGGCGAGCGGCTGGTATGCGTGATCGACGACGTCCAGCCCAACCCCGATGTCGCCTGGCTGCGCACGGTCCATGAGCGCTTCTGGCAGGTCAACGCCGAGTGCGACACCGTGCTTGCCTTGGGTGGCGGTAGCGCGATCGACACAGCCAAGGCGTTGATCGTGGGGACCGCCTCTGGGCGCTTCGACGAATTGCTGGAACTGCTGGCCAGTGGCAAACCGTTCACCCCTGCGCGCTGCAAGACCCTGGTCGCCGCGCCCACCACCGCCGGCACCGGAAGCGAAGTGACCCCTTGGGCGACTTTGTGGGATGCCGCGCAGCAGAAGAAATATTCGCTGCACCTGGCGTGCACCTGGCCCAAGGTGGCGCTGATCGACCCTGACCTGATGCTCAGCGTGCCTGCGGCGGTGACGGTTTCCACCGGACTGGATGCGCTGTCCCACGCACTGGAATCGATCTGGAACCACAACGCCAATCCGATTTCCGACACTTTCGCCATTTCGGCCATCGAAGACATCCTCGAATGCCTGCCGCGTCTTGAGCAGGATCTGGGCAACCGCGAACTTCGTGCGCGCATGGCGTTGGCTGCGCTCAAGGCCGGCATGGCCTTCTCCAACACCAAGACTGCCCTGGCCCATTCCATCTCCTATGAAATGACCCTGCGCCACGGTCTGCCTCACGGCATCGCCTGCTCCTTCACCCTGCCCTTGGTGCTGGGCCTTGCCTGGGGGCGCGACGCCGGACGTGACCAAGCCCTGAAGAAGGTGTTCGGCAATGACCTGGCCGATGCGCAGCATCAGCTGCGTGGGTTTCTTCACCGGCTGGGGGTCAAGACCGAGTTCGAGGACTACGGCGTGACGGATGCCGAGGCCGAAGCGATGATCGACTTCGCCATGCAGGGCGCACGCGGCCGTAACTTCATCGGCTCGCACGCCGCCTGATACGCGTCCAGACCCCGGTGGCCAGCGCCGCCGCCCTTTCCTGTTGCACCGAACAAGCGTGCCGCCCCGCCGTGCCTCACGGCGGCGCCTACGAACAAGAAGGAAAACCGTCATGAACCGTACACAAACCCTGTCTGGCCCATTGACCGGAACCTCGCCTTTTCGCGTCGCCCAATGGCGCATGCTGCTGGCGGCGATGTTCTGCTACCTGTTCTTCTACACCGGTCGCCAGACCTTTGGATTCGCCATCCCCGGCATCCAGGCCGAGTTCGGCCTGAGCAAGGAAACCCTCGGCTGGGCCTCCAGCGCCATGCTGTGGATGTACGCCATCGGTCAGGCGATCAATGGCAACCTCGCCGACAAGTTCGGCGGGCGCCGCATCATGAGCCTGGGGGCCGTGCTGTCTTGCGGTGCAAACTGGGTCACCAGTTTTGCCGGAGGCTTGTTCAGCCTGGTCCTGCCCTGGGGCGTCAATGGCTACTTCCAGGCCTTGGGCTGGGCACCGGGAAGCCGCCTGCTGTCGAACTGGTGGGGCGCAGGAGAACGCGGCAAGGTCTATGGCTTCTACGTGTTCGCCGCAGGCTGCGCCTCGGTGCTGTCGTATGTGACCTCGGTGGTGGTCATCGATGTGCTGCACCTGGAGTGGCGGTGGATCTTCCGCCTGCCGGTGCTGCTGATGCTCGCCGGAGGCATCGTGTTCTACCTGGTGGCGCGCGAGCGGCCACAGGACATGGGCTTCGAGCCCTTGTCAGACACAGGTGTGGCCAATGCGGCGGACCGTGCGAACGAAGCCGACCACGCCGACCAGGAAACCTCCCGGCAACGCTACCTGGCCGTGCTGAAGAACCCGCGCCTGCTGGTGGCCGCTGTTTCGCTGGGCTTCCAGAACGCTGCGCGCTACGGGCTGATCGTCTGGGTGCCCGTGCACTTCTTGGGCGCCAACTGGCAGAAAGGTGACAGCTTCATCGATCCGAAATGGATCACCGTCGCTCTGCCGGTAGGCATGGCTGTCGGGGCATTGAGCAACGGCTGGGTCTCGGACCGGCTGTTCGGCAGCAAGCGCTACCTGGCGATCATGCTCTACATGGTACTGGGCGCCCTGACCAGCCTGTGGATGTGGAGCCTGCCGGCGCACAGCGCGATGGGGTTGTTGGCGCTGTTCCTGTGCGGGTTCTTCGTCTACGGGCCGGCGTCGAGTTTCTGGGCGCTGTGCCCGGACCTTGTCGGCGCACGCCGGGCCGGCACCGCCACCGGCATCATGAATTTCTCGTCTTATCTGTTTGCAGGCCTGGCCGAACCCTTGATTGGACGTATGCTGGACACGACCGGCAACACGTCGTTGATCTTCATCGTCGTCACCACGGCCTGCGCCTGCAGTGCCCTGGTCGCCCTGTTCGTCCGGCGCTGAGGGTGTGAAGATGCCCGTCATTGCCCGCGCGCCCCTGACCGAGAGGCTCCATGTACCAGTACCACAAGTGGTTGCGTTCGTTTCATGCCGTTGCCCGGAGCGGGAGCTTCACCCAGGCCGCCACGCTGCTCAACATCGGCCAGCCGACCATCAGCGAGCAGGTCAGCGGCCTGGAAAAACGCTTCTCGGTGGAGCTGTTTCATCGTCGCGGTCGCTTCATCGAGCTCAGCCCTGCCGGACAGCAGTTGTACGAGATCACGCAAGGGTTGTTCGGCCAGGAGGACGAAGCCCTGCAGTTGCTGCAGAGCTTTGCCCAGCGCAAGCAGGGTATGTTGCGCATCGGCGCCGTCTCGCCGCCGATCGCCATGAGCCTGACCTATTCGTTGATGCAGCAGTATCCGGACATCGAGCTGGAAACCTCGTTCACCAGCGAAGCTGGCACGCTGGAGCGGCTGTACAACTTCGATATCGACGTGGCGATTCTCGCTCTGTCGGAATTCGACCATCGCCTGAGCACCCAGCTGTATCGCACCTGCCCGATCCTCGCGGTGGTGCGCGACGACCATCCGTGGGCCCAGCGCGAGCGGATCAGCGTCCAGGAGATCGCCGATCAGCGTGTGGTGTTGCGCGAGCCGGCATCGCGCACACGCCAGCTGGTGGAGGAAGGTTGCCAGGCGCACGGCGTGACACTCGACTGCGCGATGCAACTCAACAGCCGCGAGGCGATCGTGCATGCAGTGGTCCATGGCATCGGGATTGGCTTCGTCTCTGCGGTGGAGTATGCCGATCGCCCCGGCACGCGCTCGATCGCCTTCGCCGAAGACCCGTTCCACATCAGCTACTACCTGTGCTGTCTGGGCATTCGTCGCAACCGGCCGATCATCTGCGAGCTGTTCGACGCCAGCACCGCTCCCAACGCCCCACACTGATGCTTCGCCTTGCCTGCCGCCCGCCGCGTGCGGGCTGGCTTCGTACGCCCTGAATTTCACTCACCGGAGAACACCATGAACTATCACACCCCCAGCAAACTGCAGGCTGTCGTGCTCGACTGGGCCGGCACCGTCGTCGATTTCGGCTCCTTCGCGCCGACCCAGATCTTCGTCGAGGCGTTCGCCGAATTCGGCGTCGAGGTCAGCCTGGAAGAAGCACGCGGCCCGATGGGCATGGGCAAGTGGGACCACATCCGCACCCTGTGCGACCTGCCGCAGATCGCCGAGCGCTATCACGCCGCCTTTGGCCGCTATCCCACCGACCAGGACGTGACGGCGATCTACAACCGCTTCATGCCGTTGCAGATCGAGAAGATCGCCGAGCATTCGGCGCTGATTCCAGGCGCCTTGGAAGCCATCATGCAACTGCGTGCGCAAGGCCTGAAGATCGGCTCGTGCTCCGGTTATCCGGCGGTGGTGATGGAAAAGGTCGTTGCCCTGGCCAAGACCAACGGCTATGAAGCCGACCATGTAGTGGCCACCGATGAAGTCCCCAATGGCCGCCCTCACCCGGCCCAGGCATTGGCCAACGTGATTGCGCTGGGCATCGAGGACGTCGCGGCATGCGTCAAGGTCGACGACACCTGGCCGGGCATTCTCGAGGGCCGGCGCGCCGGCATGTGGACTGTCGCCCTCACCTGCTCGGGCAATGCCCTGGGCTTGACCTACGCCCAGTACAAGGCCTTGCCGGCGGACCGGCTGGCGCAGGAGCGCCTGCGCATCGGTCGATTGTTCGAAGGCTCGCGTCCACATTATCTGATCGACACCATCGCCGAGCTGCCTGAGGTCATCGCCGACATCAATGCACGCCTGGCGAAGGGAGAGATGCCGCAAGGGCGGTGAACTCAAACGCCCCCAAGCACGCCCGCCTCGCGCGGGCTTGCTTGGAGTCCCGATCAACCAGGCGATAGCCACGGCATGAATTTACGTTATAAGATAACGTTTCATTCATACTGATTATCTCCTCGCCCATGACCAGTGCCACTCCCGCCCTTACCCAAACCACCCAGCGCCTGCAGAGCATCGATGCCCTGCGTGGCCTGGTGATCCTGTTCATGCTGCTCGACCACGTGCGCGAGACGTTCTTCCTGCATCACCAGGTCGGCGATCCGATGAACATCGACACGACCGAACCCGGCCTGTTCGCCAGCCGCACCCTGGCCCATCTGTGCGCCCCGGTGTTCGTGCTGCTCACGGGGCTTTCGGCCTGGCTCTACGGCGAAAAGCACCAGGGCCAAGGCGCTGCGGCGGTGTTCTTGTTCAAGCGAGGGCTGTTCCTGGTGGCGCTCGAGTTCACCCTGGTCAATTTCGCCTGGACCTTCCAACTGCCGCCGAGCGTGATCTACCTGCAAGTGATCTGGGCCATCGGCCTGAGCATGATCGCCCTGTCGCTGTTGGTATGGCTGCCGCGGCCTGCGCTGGTGGCGCTGGGCCTGGTGATCGTCGCCGGGCACAACCTGCTCGATGGCCTGCACTTCGGGCCAGAGTCGGCCCTGCACGTGCCGTGGGCGATCCTGCATGACCGTGGTTGGCTGGTGGTCTCCGAGGACTTGCGTCTGCGCACTTCATATCCTGTGCTGCCGTGGATCGGCGTGATCGCCCTGGGCTATGGCTTGGGCCCATGGTTCGGCCGTGGCAGCGATGCCCGTGAGCGCCAGCAGCGACTGCTGCTCACAGGTGCCGCTGCCCTGCTCGGCTTCGCCGTGCTGCGTATGATCAATGGCTACGGCGAGGCGCCCTGGAGTGGCTATCCCACCGCCACGCAAACGCTGATGAGTGTCTTCAACATCACCAAGTACCCACCATCGCTGCTGTTCCTGGCATTGACCCTGGGCATCGGCCTGCTGGTGCTGCGTGGCTTCGAACGCGCGGGCAGCGCCCGTTGGATCAGTACGTTGGCGGTGTTCGGCGCCGCGCCGATGTTCTTCTACCTGCTGCACCTGTATGTGTTGAAGCTGCTGTACCTCGCTTGCGTCGCGCTGTTTGGGCTGAACCAGGGTGACTACTTCGGCTTCGACGGCATCGGCGCGGTTTGGCTGGTCGCCCTGCTGTTGGCCATTGCGCTGTACCTGCCGGTGCGCAGCTTCGCCCGCCTCAAGGCGCGGCGACGTGACATTGCCTGGCTCAAGTATTTGTAGAAGTCACAGCGATGACCCTGTTCAATCGCATCGCCCTGCTGCTGCCGCTGGCAGGCGCCTCGTCTGCGGCAATGGCCGACGCCGCGCAATCGCACGCCGAAGGGTTCCTCGACGGCAGCACCTGGATCGTGCTCAACCGCAGCGTGCTCGACCAGCGCGACTATCGCCATGGCTCACGCAACAGCAGTGCCCGCAACGCCTTCAAGCCGCGCCGCGAACGCAGCGACCAGGCCGGAGAATGGGCCTACGGCCTGATGGGTAGTCTTCAGTCCGGTTTCACCCAAGGGCGAGTCGGTGTCGGCCTGGACGCGCACGCCTACCTCGGCGTGCAACTCGACAGCGGTGGCGGCCGCGCCGGCAAGGCGCGCTTGCTCGCGCTGGACAACGACGGCCATCCGAAAACGCAATACGGCCGTGGCGGTGCGGCGGTGAAACTGCGTTTCTCCAACACTGTGTTGTCGTATGGCGAACAACGGATCAAGACGCCCGTGTTCAGTTCATCCGACAGCCGCCTGCTGCCTGAGACCGCCACCGGGTGGTTTCTCGACAGCAAAGAGATCCCGACGCTCAGGCTGGTCGCGGGTCACTTCAACGAAAACACCGACCGCAATGCGTCGAGCCACGACCAAGGCTTCGTGGTGAACTACACCAATGCCCGTCAAGGCAACACGTTCGACCTGGCCGGCATGGTGTGGGCTCCCAATGCCCGGGTCAGCGCCAGCCTCTATACCTCGCGCTACGAAGACACCTGGAACCAGCACTACTTCGGCAGCACCTTGAGCCATGCTCTGGATGATCGACGCAGCCTGGGCCTGGACCTGAACCTGTACCGCACCACCGATACCGCAGACGCCTTGTCAGGCCGTATCGACAACACCACCTGGAGCCTGGTGTCCCGCTACAGCGACGGCCCGCATACGTTCAGCCTCGGCTGGCAACAGGTCGATGGAAGCACCCCGTTCGACTACGTGACCCGGGGTGCGATCTACCTCGGCAATGCGGTGCAGTTGTCCGACTTCAACGCACCGAACGAAAAATCCTGGCAGGCGCGGTATGACCTGGACCTGGGCCCCTACGGCGTGCCCGGCTTGGACCTGACGGCGTTGTATGTGCGCGGGTTCGATATCGACGGCACCCATGCCGACCCGGACGGCGGTTACGCCTACCTCGGCTACGGCAAAGGCGGCAAGCATTGGGAGCGGGACCTGCAGGTGCGGTATGTGGTGCAGAGCGGCAATGCCAAGGGCATGGTGTTTTCGCTGCGGCACAATGTGCACCGGGGCAATGCCGCACAGGCAGAACTGGATGCCGACCAGATACGCCTGGCGGTGGAATAT
The DNA here is from genome assembly GCF_040822035.1 of Pseudomonas guariconensis. Lineage (NCBI taxonomy): Bacteria > Pseudomonadati > Pseudomonadota > Gammaproteobacteria > Pseudomonadales > Pseudomonadaceae > Pseudomonas > Pseudomonas guariconensis. Next base: position 3,132,565 of record NZ_CP162012.1, read on the forward strand.
CCGATAGGAGGGAAGCTCTAGGCGCTGGACGAGCCCTCAGTTGAACACCCAGAGCACGCGGGTCGGCTTGTCCGTCAGGTTGGCATAACGGAAACGCGCGTGAGGTTGGAGCTGGAAACTGTCATTGGGGTGGAGCGTCACCGGATCGCCGTCATCCAGCCAGACAGTCAGTTCGCCTTCGAGCACGAAACAGCCCTGCTCCGAACTGTCGTCCAGATACTCTTCCCCGCTCGAGGCCCCAGGTTCGAGGTGGCTGTCGAGCATCGAGAAACCACCGGCGATGGTGGGCGACACGAGCACATCGGTAATCCCCCCTCCCAGATGTAGCGTACGGCGCTCATCCGGTCGCGTGACCCAGTCGAGCGCGCGGGGTTTTTCCAGGCTATAGAAGTAGGCCGTCGAGACCCCCAGCGTCTCGCTGATCGCCGTCAGGTCCGCCACGGTTGGGCGTGACACGCCCCGCTCGACCTGGGATAGAAAGCCCACCGAACGACCGATGCGTTGCGCGAGTTCGCCCAGGGTCAAGCCCTTGAACTTGCGCAGATCGCGAATGAGTATGGCGAGCCCTTCAATTTCTTCGTGCACTTTCATCGTGTGGTCTTGGCGGTGGGAGCGATGGTGTCGACGGAGGGTATTGGAGTGGGCCGTGCAAGGCAAGATCAAGGATCGAAGGGGACGGACTGGGCGGGCACGATGCCTGAAGAGCACCTCGGCAGGGAGCCTGCCGAGGTGCCGCAGGCTTACTGGACAGCCTGGTAAGTCAGGTCCAGGCACTTGCGGGCCTTTTCCACCAGCTCGTCGATCTCTTCAGTGCTGATCACCAGAGGTGGTGCGATGATCATGGTGTCGCCCACGGCGCGCATGATCAAGCCATTGTCGAAGCAGTGCTGGCGGCAGATCATGCCGATGCCCTTGCCTTCGTAGCGAGCCCGTGTGGCCTTGTCCTTGACCAGCTCGATCGCGCCTAGCATGCCCAGGCCACGCACTTCACCCACCAGCGGGTGATCGGCCAGTTCACGCAGACGTTTTTGCAAGTACGGTGCAGTGACGTCACGCACCTGCTCGATGATCTTCTCGTCGCGCAGGATACGCAGGTTTTCCAGGCCCACCGCCGCTGCCACCGGGTGGCCGGAATAGGTAAAGCCATGGTTGAAGTCGCCGCCTTCGCTGATCACTTTGGCCACGTCGTCCCGCACGATCACACCGCCCATGGGGATGTAGCCGGAGGTCAGGCCCTTGGCGATAGTCATCAGGTCGGGCTTGAGGTCGTAGTAGTCGGTGCCGAACCACTGACCGGTACGGCCAAAGCCACAGATCACTTCGTCAGCCACGAACAGGATGTCGTACTTGGCCAGGATCTGCTTGATCTTCGGCCAGTAGGTCTGCGGCGCAATGATCACGCCGCCTGCGCCCTGGATCGGCTCGGCGATGAAGGCGGCGACATTGTCCTCGCCTACTTCCAGGATCTTCTTCTCCAGTTGTTCAGCCGCCCACACGCCGAACTCGGCCTCGGACATGTCGCCGCCTTCACCGAACCAGTACGGCTGGGGGATATGCACGATATCCGGCAGCGAACCGCCCTGCTGGTGCATGCCGCTCATGCCGCCCAGGCCGGCACCCGCCACGGTGGAGCCGTGGTAACCGTTGATGCGGCCGATGATGACCTTCTTGTCCTTCTTGCCCTTGATCGCCCAGTAATGGCGAACCATGCGCAGCACGGTGTCGTTGCCTTCGGAGCCGGAGCCGGTGAAGAACACATGGTTCATGCCCTGCGGGGCCACATCGGCGATTGCTTTGGCCAGCTCCAGCGCCGGCGGGTGCGCGGTCTGGAAGAACAGGTTGTAGTACGGCAGTTCTTTCATCTGCCGGGCAGCCACGTCGGCCAGTTCGTCACGACCGTAGCCGACGGCCACGCACCACAGGCCCGCCATGCCGTCGAGGATCTTGTGGCCTTCGCTGTCCCAAAGATAAACGCCCTTGGCCGAGGTGATGATGCGCGGGCCTTTCTCGGCCAGTTGCTTGACGTCGCTGAACGGCGCCAGATGATGGTCTCGGCTCATGGCTTGCCAGGCAAGCGTCTGGGAATTCTTTTCACTCATTTATTGCTCTCCTTAACGAGGCGCAGCCGGGCTGCGTAATAACATTCAACGTTTCAATAGCGTTCACGGCTCAGGCGGTTTTCAACATCAACTGACGCAATACCGAGCGTTGCCGGCAGGCTTTGCCAAAGGTCTGGAAGATCGTCAGGTAATGCGGGTTTTCAAGTACCCGGAACTCCGGATGCCACTGAACGGCCAGGGCAAAGCTCTTGCTGCCTTCAACCGAGATCGCTTCCACAAGCCCATCCGGTGCCAACGCCTCCACCCTCAGCCCCGGCGCCAGCACATCGATGCCCTGGCCATGGATGGAGTTGACGTCGATGACCGCGGGCAAGCCCATACGGTCCATCAGGCCGCCTGGCTGGATATGCATTGCGTGGCGCGGGCCATACTGCTGGTCCACAGGCTCGTCCTTGCCTTCGCGGTGATCCATGAACAGACCGGTCTCATGGACCTTCTGGTGCAGGGTGCCCCCGAGCGCCACATTCATTTCCTGGAAACCCCGGCAGATGCCGAGCACCGGCACACCAGCGGCGATGGCCGCACGCATCAGCGGCAACGTCGTGGCATCGCGCAACGGATCGTGATGGGTGCCCGGCTCACTGGCCGGGCCGTTGTAGTGGAATGGTTCGATGTTGGACGGCGAGCCGGTGAAGATCAGCCCATCCACTGTGTCGACGATGTCGGCGGTATCCATCAGTTCACCGAGACTGGGAATCACGATGGGCAAGCCACACGCCGCCTTGGCCGCGGCGCGCGCATACTTCTCACTGATCGTCTGGGTCGCATGCTGTTCAATCATGCGAGTGCATGCAGTGATGCCGATAACGGGCACGCGTGGCATATCATCCTCCGGCAAATCAATATTGCGAGTTATTCAAACTGATTAAGAAAGTGGGGCGCAGTTGGGTGAAACGGATGCTCACAAGAACCAGCGATATTCACGCGCGTTGATGGCGTTCATGAAATCCAGTTGTTCCTGGCGTTTGTTTTCGCAATAGACCATCACGAACTCACTGCCCAGCCCCTCGTTGACCACCGGATGGTTGCGCATCGCAGCCACCGCGCTCAGGGCATCCTTGGGGAAATCGATACCGCTCGTGCGATCGTCATTGAGCGGTGCGATGGGTTCCACACCGCGATCAAGGCCATGCTCCATGCCGGTGAGAATGGCCGCCAGCACCAGGTACGGGTTGGCATCGGCGCCGGCCAGGCGGTGTTCGATGCGCAGGTTGCGTGGATCGGACTCGGGAATGCGAATGCACGCATCCCGGTCCTCGAAGCCCCAGCTGGCCACACTCGCGGCGTTGACCATGGCGCCGTAGCGGCGGTAGGCGTTGTGATTAGGGGCGAAGATCGGCATGCAGTGGGGCAGCAGCTCCAGGCAACCGGCGACGGCATGGCGCAGGTTGCGTTGTCCGTAACCGGCCAACAGGTTGTTGCCGGCCTCATCGTAGAGACTGACATGCACATGCATGCCGCTGCCCGGTGCGTCCAGGTAAGGTTTGCTCATGAAGCTGGCGCGATAGCCATGTTTCATGGCGACACCGCGCGTACTGCGGCAGAACAAGGCTGACCAGTCCGCCGCGCTCAGCGCGTCGTCACTGTGGGAGAAGTTGATCTCGAACTGGCCAGGGCCCAGTTCCGCGGTGATGACGTTCGCCGGCACACCCTGCTCGTTGGCGACATCCACCATCTCATGCAGCACGGACGAGAACCGCGACAGCCGTTCGATGTGCATGTTCGGCTGGTCGTCCTGGTCGCCGGTAGCGACATCGCGTGGGTACTGCGGCAGGCCGTCCTTGAGCGCGCGGTCGAACAGGTAGAACTCAAGCTCAAAGGCAACCACCGGACGAATGCCACGACTGGCCAGACGTCGCAGCACCCGGGCCAGCACTTCGCGGGGCTCGAACTCGATGGGCTTGGCGGTGCCATCGGAGGTGATCATCATCTGGGCGATCGCCTCCTTTTCCCAGCGCACCGGTTTCAGGGTGCCAGGCACCAGGCGCCGCGGTGCATCCGGGTCACCATCGGCAAAGCAATAGTCGCCAATCTTGTAGAGGCCACCCTGGGTCCCCAGCAACACACAGTTCTGCGGCAACTTCAAAGGCGCGCCTGCAGCCACTTTCTCCAGCATGTCCATGGGGTAGCGCTTGCCATAGAAATGCCCGGGAATATCCAGCGCAATCAGGTCGACGTAACGCACGTCTGGGTGTTGGGCGCGAAAAGCGCGCACTTCAGTCAGCAGATCCGGAAAGATGACACTCATCTTCTTGTCCTTGTGAGGTGAAACGAATTCAGTTGAAGACCCAGAGCACGCGGGTGAGCCTGTCCGTGAGGTTGGCGTAACGCAAACGCGCATGAGGTTGCAGCTGGAAGCTGTCGTTGGCGTGCAGGGTCACGGCATCGCCGTCGTCCAGCCAGACCGTCAGTTCGCCTTCGAGCACAAAGCAGCCCTGCTCCGAGCGATCGCTCAGGTGTTCGGGGCCACTGCTCGCACCAGGCTCGAGGCGGCTGTCGAGCATCGAGAAGGCGCCCGAGATCGTCGGTGAGGCCAGCACATCGGTGATACCCGAACCGAAGTACAACGTGCGCCGCTCATGAGGGCGGGTCACCCAGCTGACGGCGCGGGGCTTGCTCAGGTTGTAGAAATACGCGGTCGAGACGCCGAGTGTTTCGCTGATGGCGGTGAGGTCGGCCACGGTCGGGCGCGAAACACCCCGTTCAACTTGGGAAAGAAAACCAACCGAACGGTCGATGCGTTCAGCCAGCTCGCCCAGCGTCAGATTCTTGAACTTGCGCAGGTCATGAATGAGGATCGCCAAGGCTTCAACTTCTTCGTCCATCTTCATCGCTCAGAGGCAGCCGTGAAATTATTGGATTTATTTTTCATGAAAAAATACATGAAAAATTTCACGCGTCAAGCCAGGCGCAGCAAACGGCTGCCACCCATAGCCAGGGATTCAGATGAGGTCGGGGACGTCAGGCGCGCGGCCATCGTAGGCTTCGCCAGCGCCTACAAGAGAGGACCAAGCTTTCGCCGGGGAGACTGAGGCCAGCTCCTATCCAGTGAGGCGGTTTTACACTGGGGACGCTGCGCCAGGGTTCGTGGGCGCTGGCGCAGCCTGCGATCGAGTGCGAAGCACTCGCCTGCTGTTTGGCTACAAGATGTCGGATTCGCGTTCGATGATCTGCGTGATGATCGGCACCGGCGTCATCAAATGCTCCAGCATCATCTTGCTGGCCTTGGCGGCATCGCGCCCCAGGATGGTACTGACCAGCTCGGCGTGCTCTTCGCGCTTGAGCCGCAACGCCGCTTCGGACAACACCGTGCGCTTGAGCCAGATCTGCCGGTAGCGTTCGGCCTGATCCTGCAGGAAGGCACGCGCCTGCAGGAGGCTCTTGGAGCCGCAACCACTGGCAATGGCATTGTGGAAAGCTTTGTGCCGGGCATCCCAGATATCGACCATTTCCTGCGGACTGTGCAACTCGACCACCTTCGACAGTGTGTGCGAACACGCCACGATGGACGCCTCCCAGGCTTCATCGCCCTTCTCTACCGCCAACCCCACGATCAAGGCCTCCAGGTGAGCCCGGGCGGTGTAGACATCGAGCATCTCGTCCAACGACATCGGTGCCACCCGGTAGCCCTTCTGGTTGATCGCGCTGACCAACCGCTCCGCCACAAGCCGCGCCAACACCTCGCGCATCGGCCCCACACCGACGGCGTAACGGTCTTTCAAGGCGCTCATCAAGAGTTTTTCACCGGGGCGGAAGACGCCACGGAGAATGTCGGATTTCAAGCGCGAATAGGCAGCATCTGATGCGGTTTCAGCGAGGTCTGTGTGGTCCATCCAGAGGGCTCTCTTGCTAGGCGCACCTATCATACCGGACTCCGTTCAGACACGCAGATCGTGTACAAAACACAATAATTGCGACGATATTTAAAAATGTAGACATTTTTTAATTTCGGCGATATTTTTGCCCCACGACCTGACCCGTCCTCTCAACCGCCCGGTTAACAAGGAGTCGCCATGAACGCCCTCACCCACATCGATATGCCTGTCCTCGAGCAACCTGCCCTGCTGCACGGTTTCACCTTGCAGTCGACCTCCCAGTCCGAGCGCCTGTTGGAACTGCGCTTTGCCAAGGAGACCGTCGACGCCTTCGTCGCCGCGGTCGCCCAATGGCCGGTCCAGGCCTTGGAGTACAAATCGTTCCTGCGTTTCCAGTTCGGCAAGATCCTCGATGACCTGTGCCAGGGCACTTTGCGCCCGGTCATCGTCAACACCCTGCTCGATCGCAGCACTGGCGGCCTGCTGGTCACCCCTGAGGGCCTGGACAACGTCTCCCAGGCTGAAGACATGGTGAAACTCTCTACCGCTGTGGCCCATCTGCTGGGCCGATCGAATTTCGATGCCATGAGCGGCCAGTTCTACGCGCGCTTCGTGGTCGAGAACGTCGATAACTCCGACAGCTACCTGCGCCAGCCACACCGGGTGATGGAGCTGCACAACGACGGCACCTTCGTGAACCAGATCACCGACTATGTACTGATGATGAAAATCGACGAGCAGAACATGGAAGGCGGCAATTCCCTGTTGCTGCACCTGGACGACTGGGCTGACCTGGACCGTTTCTACAAGCACCCGCTCGCCCGTCGGGTGATGCGCTGGACCGCGCCACCGAGCAAGAACACCCGGGAGGATGTATTCCATGCCGTGTTCGATACCGACTCGGTGGGTCGCCCGACCATGCGCTACATCGACCAGTTCGTGCAGCCAGAGAACTACGAGGAAGGCACCTGGCTGTTCCAGTTGGGCGAGTCACTCGAAGGCAGTGCGCACAAGGTGTCGATTCCGGTTCCGGTCGGCTCGTTCCTGCTGATCAACAACCTGTTCTGGCTGCACGGCCGTGACCGCTTCGTCGCTCACCCGGGCCTGCGCCGCGAGTTGATGCGTCAGCGCGGCTACTTCAGCTTCCCGAAAATGGAACACCACCGGGGCCAGACCTCCAACTGATGCTCAGCATGGCCTCGGCGCCTGTGGGCCGGGGCCATCTGCAAGGAACAGACTCATGTACGATTTCGTGATCATCGGCGGCGGTATCGTCGGCATGTCGACAGCGATGCAGCTGGCTGACCAGTACCCCGAGGCGCGCCTGCTGCTGCTCGAGAAAGAGAGCAGCCCAGCGCAGCACCAGACCGGCCACAACAGTGGTGTGATCCATGCGGGTGTCTATTACACGCCCGGCAGCCTGAAAGCAAAGTTCTGCCTTGAAGGCAACAAGGCCACCAAACGCTTCTGCGATGAGCACGCCATCCCCTACGACAACTGCGGAAAACTCCTCGTCGCCACCAACGAGCTGGAGATGCAGCGTATGCGCGCCCTGTGGGAGCGCACTGCGGCCAATGGCCTGGAGCGTCACTGGCTGTCGGCCGGCGAACTTCGCGAACGCGAGCCCAACATCGTCGGCCTGGGCGGGATCTTCGTGCCCTCCAGCGCCATCGTGAACTACGCTGCGGTGACCGCTCAGATGGCCAAGGAGTTCGAGAAAAAAGGCGGCACCCTGCAGTTCGATACCGAAGTCACCGGGCTGGTCGAACAGGCAGACTCGATCGTCGTCCAGACCGACCGGGGCACTTACACGACCCGCTACCTGGTGTCGTGCTCGGGCCTGATGGCTGACCGAGTCGTACGCATGCTCGGTGTCGAGCCAGGTTTTACCATCTGCCCGTTCCGTGGCGAGTATTACCTGCTGCCACCGGAGCACAACCGGATCGTCAATCACCTGATCTACCCGATCCCGGACCCGTCCATGCCGTTCTTGGGTGTACACCTGACCCGGATGATCGATGGCACCGTCACCGTCGGGCCGAATGCAGTGCTGGCCATGAAGCGCGAGGGCTATCGCAAATCCGATGTCTCCCTGAGCGACCTGGGCAACATGCTGGGGCACCGTGGTATCCGCAAAGTGCTCAAGGACAATCTTCGCCCAGGGCTGATCGAGATGAAGAACTCGCTGTTCAAGGGGGCCTACCTCAAGACCGTGCAAAAGTACTGCCCGAGCCTCGAGAAGAAACACCTCAAGCCCTACCCGGCCGGCGTGCGCGCCCAGGCGGTGTCCAATGACGGGAAGCTCATCGATGACTTCCTGTTCGTCAACACCGCCCGTAGCGTCAACGTCTGCAATGCGCCTTCCCCGGCGGCCACCTCAGCCATTCCGATCGGGGCCTACATCGTGTCCAAGGTCCAGGAAATCGTCGGCGATGAATTCAAGAAAACGTCCGTGCCGGCACTTCAGGCCCAAGCCGTCTGAACATAGGCTGTTGCCTTCGCAAGGTGGTGCGACCTTCCACTGGGTGGCAAGGCTGACCCAGGGCCACCGACTCGAGCTGCTCGCCCTGGCCAGTCTATTGATCGCCGTTTTCATGCTTTGATCCCCGCCGGGCTGCCTGCTGGAAGCAATGATTCAGCAGGCAGTCATTTGACGTATTCTTCATAATATCTGTCAGACACTCCGACATAAGCAGTGTTATATTTCGCCAATTGGACCACCTGGTTACTTCTTGACCGCTAGGTTAGCCACCCGTGGCAGTGTCAGTCTGCTTGATGTGTGGCACAGGGCCGGGAGTGCCCGTTGCGAATCCCCCACGCATTCGCGACCCGCAAGAGAAATCGGAATTCCCATCAGGTATCTATGTGAAGCGTGACATCCACCTCGTCGTTCTGCTGCTGTCGATCATCGGTTGTTCGCTCGCATCGTTGACACTGTGGAAGGTCATGGCCTCTCGCGAGCGGGCACTGGAAGACATCAATACCCACGCCTTGAACCTCACCCAGGCACTGTCCACCTATTCTGAGGGCATCGTGCGACAGAGCTCGCTGCTGTTGCTCGGCCTCATCGAGCGGCTGGAAACCGAAGGCAGCGGGCCTTCGCAGATCGAACGCCTGAGCCAGCTGGTGAGCCGTCAGCACCCGTTGATGCCGCAGTTGAGCGGCATCACCATCTATGACAAGGATGGCCGCGGGCTCATGTCCTCCAACAGCCCCATGCCCGTCGGTGCCAACAGCAGCGACCGCGCCTACTTCATCCATCACCGCGACGATCCTTCCCGCGAGCCGTTCATCGGCCTTCCTATCCGCAGCCGCACCAACCAGGAATGGGTCATCACCATCAGCCGCCGCTTCAACGACGCCCATGGCGATTTCGCCGGCGTCGTTGCCGTGACGCTGGGCGTGGAGAACTTCCTGCACCTGTTCGGACAGCTGGATGTGGGCCAGGACGGCGCCATCGGGCTGTCGTACACCGACGGGGCGATACTGGTGCGTTACCCGTTTCGTGAACAGGACATGGGACGCAACTTCTCCAAATCGCCCATCTATGCCAAGTACCTCGTCGATCAGTCAGTGGGCACGGCCTCGTTCACCTCCAGCCTGGACGGCGTGGAGCGCCTGTATGCATTTCGCAAGAGCGACACCCTCCCCCTGGTGACAACCGTCGCCCTGGGCAAACGCGAGGCGCTCGCGGCCTGGCGCTTCGAGGCGCAACTGTCGGCGTTGGTGGTCTGCGGTCTGCTCGCCCTCACCGGCGCCATCGGCTGGCTGCTGATTCGCGCCATGGGCCGACGGATCGCCGCAGAGCGTGAACTCAGAGAGACCCAACAACAGTTGCTCGACAGCAATCAACAGCTCGAACGCCAGGCGATGCTCGATGCTCTGACCGGACTCGCCAACCGACGCCGCTTCGACGAGGTGCTGGACGAGGAGATTCGAAGAGCCCGTCGAAGTGGGACGCCATTGTCCCTGCTGATGATCGATATCGACCACTTCAAACGCTACAACGACACCTACGGCCATCCGGCCGGCGATGCCTGCCTGCAGCGAATCGCCGGCCTGCTCACCGGCTGCATCCGTCGCCCGTGCGACCTGCTGGCACGTTACGGAGGCGAAGAAATGACAGTGGTCCTGCCCGACACCGACTGCGACGGTGCCGTCGTCGTGGCGCGGCTGATGCTGGAGTGCCTGGCCATGGCGTCCATCGCCCACCAAGGCAGCCCTTTTGGCCAGGTGACCGCCAGTATCGGCATCGCCTGCGCGGCCGGTGCCTCCCTCGACAGCAGCCAATCGCTGCTCGAACGCGCCGACCAGGCGCTCTATACCGCCAAGCAGGCGGGCCGCAATCGCCTGCATGTCGCCACGACGACCGGCATTTCCTTACCCGCTGGATCCTGAATCGAGCATGACACTCTCCAACCCCTCACTCCTCATCTGGACCGTGGCCGCCCTGGCCACCTGTGGCGTCATCCTGCGCCCCTGGCGCATCCCTGAATACGTCTGGGCCATGGGAGGCGCGCTGCTGCTGACAGGCCTGGGGCTGATTCCATTGCACCGTGCCATGGCCGCTATCGCCGAAGGCGGTGATGTCTATCTGTTTCTCATCGGCATGATGGTATTGGCCGAACTGGCACGACAGGAAGGTTTGTTCGACTGGCTCGCCCGGTACGCGGTGGGCCACGCCCGTGGCTCCGGGCAACGGTTGTTCGACTTGGTGTTCTTGGTAGGCACGCTGGTTACCGTGTTCCTCTCCAACGATGCGACTGCCGTGGTGCTGACCCCGGCGGTCTACGCCGCCTGCCGGGCGGCCAAGGCCGAACCGCTGCCGTACCTGTTCATCTGCGCGTTCATCGCCAACGCCGCCAGCTTCGTGTTGCCGATTTCCAACCCCGCCAACCTGGTCGTATTCGGCAGCCAGATGCCGCCGCTGCTGGAATGGCTCAGGCAGTTCACTTTGCCGTCGCTGGCGGCCATCGGCCTGACCTACGCGGTCCTGCGGATCACCCAGCGTCGGCAGATTCGCCAACCCTTGGCCTTGGAAATCGACCCGCAGCCCTTGTCCCAAGGGGCCAGGCTGAGCGCCGTGGGGATTGTGCTGACCGGTACCCTGTTGCTGACGGCGTCGGCACTGGACATGCCCTTGGGCCTGCCCACCTTTTGCGCAGGTCTGGCCACCACCGGGCTGATCCACCTGCGTCAGCGACGTAGCCCGATGCCGGTGCTCAGGCACGTGGCCTGGGGCGTGCTGCCGCTGGTGGCAGGTTTGTTCGTGCTCGTCGAAGCCGTGGCCCAGACCGGCGTCATCGACCGGCTGGCTCAGGCCCTGGCGGCACGGGCCCAGGTCTCGCCCACCCAGGCCAGCTGGGCCGCAGGCGTGGGTGTCGCCCTTGCCAGCAACCTGATGAACAACCTGCCCACCGGGCTGATCGCCGGGGCCATGGGGCATCTGGTCGAGTTACCCGGACAGACGACGGCCGCACTGCTGATTGGTGTAGACCTGGGCCCTAACCTGTCGATCACAGGCTCCCTGGCGACCTTGCTATGGCTGGTGGCAATCCGTCGCGAAGGCGAGCATGTCAGTGCCTGGCGCTTCCTGCGCCTGGGCTTGCTGGTGATGCCGCCAGCGCTGACTGCTGCATTGTTGGCATTGATGCTCTGAGCGCAAAACCAGGGCACTTAGCTCGACCTTGAGCAAGATCCTGATGCTGCCCGCCAACACCTGACAGATCTGTAATGTTGCACTCAGTTTTCTGACAGCGCTGCCTGCCTATCGTAAGCCTGGAAAGTGCGAGTGCTCTCGGGACCAAGGACGCTGACCCGATAGCCCGTACATCAGCCACTATATGACTGACTGGACGCAACGGCATGCAAAGCAAAACCACAAGACGATCCTTCGTCAAAGGCCTGGCCGCGACCGGACTACTGGGTGGATTGGGCATGTGGCGCACACCGGTCTGGGCCGTGACCAGCCCCGGCCAACCCAGCGTGCTGACGGGCACCGAGTTCGATCTGTATATCGCAGACCTGCCGGTCAACTTCACCGGCGCCGCGCGTACGGCCATGGCCATCAACGGCTCGCTGCCAGGCCCCATTCTCCGCTGGCGCGAGGGCGACACTGTCACGCTGCGTGTGCGCAACCGCTTGAAGCAGGACACCTCCATCCATTGGCACGGCATTATCCTTCCGGCGAACATGGACGGGGTGCCTGGGCTGAGCTTTCACGGCATCGCCCCCGACGGGATGTACGAGTACAAGTTCAAGGTCCAGCAGAACGGTACCTACTGGTACCACAGTCACTCTGGCCTTCAGGAACAGGTCGGGGTGTATGGCGCGCTGGTCATCGATGCCAAGGAGCCCGAGCCATTCACCTATGATCGCGATTACGTGGTCATGCTCAGCGACTGGACCGATGAGGATCCTGCCCGGGTTCTGTCCAAGCTCAAGAAACAGTCCGACTACTACAACTTCCACAAGCGCACCGTTGGCGACTTCGTCGACGATGTCAGCGAAATGGGCTGGTCGGCGGCCATGGCCGATCGCAAGATGTGGGCCCAGATGAAGATGAGCCCCACCGACCTCGCCGACGTCAGTGGCTATACCTACACCTATCTGATGAATGGCCAGGCCCCTGATGGAAACTGGACCGGCCTTTTCAAACCCGGCGAGAAAATTCGGCTGCGCTTCATCAACGGCTCGGCCATGACTTATTTCGATGTGCGGATCCCCGGCTTGAAGATGACTGTCGTCGCAGCGGATGGTCAGCACGTCGATCCCGTCTCGGTCGATGAATTCCGAATCGCCGTGGCGGAAACCTACGATGTCATCGTCGAGCCCGAGGACGCGCAGGCGTACACCATTTTCGCTCAGTCCATGGACCGTACCGGGTATTCCAGGGGCACCTTGGCAGTAAGCGAAGGCCTGCAGGCGCCCGTCCCCGCGGTCGATCCACGCCCGCTCATCTCGATGAGCGACATGGGTATGGATCACGGCAGCATGACTGGCATGGACCACAGCCAGATGGCTGGAATGGACCACGGCAGCATGGCGGGTATGGACCACAGCCAGATGGCCGGGATGGATCACGGCAGCATGGCTGGCATGGACGGTGCCATGCAGACCCATCCTGCGTCGGAAACCAACAACCCTCTGGTCGACATGCAGACCATGACCCCGACGCCCAAGCTCAATGATCCTGGAATTGGCCTGCGCAAAAACGGCCGCCGTGTGCTGACCTACGCGGACCTGCGAAGCACCTTCGCTGACCCGGACGGCCGTGAGCCGGGGCGGACCGTGGAACTGCACCTGACCGGTCACATGGAAAAGTTCGCCTGGTCTTTCGACGGCATCAAGTTCTCCGATGCCGAGCCGCTGCGCCTGAAGTATGGCGAGCGTCTTCGCATCACGCTGGTCAACGACACCATGATGACTCACCCCATCCACCTGCATGGCATGTGGAGCGATCTGGAGGATGAACACGGCAACTTCATGGTCCGAAAACATACGATCGATATCCCCCCAGGCTCCAAACGAAGCTACCGCGTGACGGCGGATGCCTTGGGTCGTTGGGCCTATCACTGCCACCTGCTGTTCCACATGGAAATGGGCATGTTCCGAGAAGTTCGTGTGGACGAATGAACTGGAGATCTGAAATGAGCAAAACCATGAAACGAAACGCCTATGTCTTCTCTGCCGCATTGGCAGGCCTGCTGGCGGTCTACACGCCGTCCTCGTGGTCCAGCGATGATCATGAGCAACACGTTCAGAAATCTACCCAGGCTGCCGGCCAGCCCGATGCCATGAAGGGGATGGACCATGGCTCGATGAAAGGCATGGATCACAGCAAGATGAAAGGCATGGACCATGACGCGATGAAGGGCATGGATCACGGCAAGATGAAGGGCATGGACCATGACGCGATGAAGGGCATGGATCACGGCAAGATGAAAGGCATGGACCATGACGCGATGAAGGGCATGGATCACCGCAAGATGATGGAATCCCAGGGCGGCGACAAAGCCAAGGCAGGGAAAGATGACCAATAGGCGGGTGCGACCCTCGCTCATGGCATTGGCCATTTCCCTCGGCACACTGGGCGGGACGCCGAGCTTCGCGGCTGAAAAAATGGAGCACTCGTCGATGGACCACGGCGCCATGCAGGGCATGGACCACGGCAAGATGGGTCATGGCAGCATGGAGGGGATGGACCACGGTGCCATGGATCATTCAATGATGAACCCTGGCACCGACGACGCCCCCCGAACGACCAGTCGAACGCCCATTCCGATCCTCACGGACGCCGATCGCAAGGCCGCGTTTCCCCCGCTGGACGGTCACAAGATGCATGACAGCGCGATCAACAGCTTCTTCTTGCTCGATCAGCTGGAATATCAGGACGCGGACGAAGGCAGTGCGCTGGCCTGGGATGCCTCGGGATGGGTGGGGGGCGATATCAATCGGTTGTGGATCCGCTCCGAAGGCGAACGGACCAACGGGGTGACCGAGGATGCCGAGTTGCAATTGCTCTATGGCCGCGCCATCGGCCCTTGGTGGGACGTGGTGGCCGGGGTTCGCCAGGACTTCAAGCCCGAATCACCGCAGACCTGGGCAGCGTTTGGTGTGCAGGGCATGGCGCTTTACGACTTCGAAGCCGAAGCCACTGCGTTTATTGGCGAGAATGGTCAGACAGCCGCGCGTCTTGAGGGCGAGTACGACATTCTGTTGACCAATCGCCTGATCCTGCAGCCCATCGCCGAGGCCAACTTCTATGGCAAGAACGATCCTGCGCGCGGCGTCGGTTCGGGCCTTGCCAACACCGAAGTCGGCCTGCGTCTTCGTTATGAAATCGTTCGTCAATTCGCGCCGTACATCGGCGTTACCTGGAGCCGTTCCTACGGCAAGACCGCTGACCTGATTCGCGACGAAGACGGGGATGTGGAAGAGGCGCGCTTCGTTGCCGGGATTCGGATGTGGTTCTGAGACCTTGAATGAAAAGAACAATGACAACGCTCGTGGTCGCAGGCGCGGTAGCGAGTGCCGCCGTGTTGGGCGCCGCCTACTCGGGCCTGGTCAACGTGGGGGCCGATGATCCCCACTTCCCCGCCGTGCATGCCTTCCTGGTCATGGCCCGGGAGCGCTCCATCGAAGTGCGCGCCAGGGATATCGAGGTGCCGAACCTCAAGGATGAAGCACTGATCCGCACGGGAGCGGGCAACTACAACGCCATGTGCGTCGGGTGCCACCTCGCCCCTGGGGTTGACCAGACCGAACTCAGCCAAGCGCTCTACCCCCCGCCTCCGAACCTGGCCAAGATCGGGACCGGTGATCATCCCGCCGTGGCGTTCTGGACCATCAAGCATGGCATCAAGGCCACAGGCATGCCGGCATGGGGCAAGAGCATGGGGGATCAGTACATCTGGGGGATCGTCGCCTTCCTCGATCGACTGCCCCAGATGGACGCTCAGCAGTATCAGGCGATGGTGGCGAGCAGTGGCGGCCACCAGCACAGCGGTGGTGAGAGTGCGATGCACAGCGCTGGAGGCCACCATGGTCAGGGTACGGAGCAATCGAAGGCGCATCATCCACCCTCCGACTCAGCACACAGCTCAGGTCACCACGATGGGCATGGCGGGGCCGAAACGGACGTTGCCCAGCCCGCCACACCTTCGCCAACGACGCATGTCCACCGAGATGGAAAAGAGCACACCCACGGAAACTGAAGGGTCACTGGCGGGAGGGGTCGCTGTGCCCCTACCCGTTTTGCGCAGGGTTAAAGTTTTAACTTCACGCTCGCGAAAGTCGACTCGCTTTGTGCTTGGTCGAGCGAACTTTTAGTGGTGTCGTCTGGCCCCTTTGTCTCGTCGTCATCCAGCAGCAGCTTTTGCGAAGTATTGGAGGTAGCTCTTTCGTTTTTCGGTGGCGCGCCGAAGTATTCCCGGTAGCACTTGGAAAAGTGCGGCGTGGAGACAAAGCCCACCACGGAAGCCACCTCGATGATCGACATGTGCGTTTGCTTGAGTAATTGACGCGCCCGGACAAGACGCAACCGCAGATAATAACGAGAGGGGGTACAGTTCAGGTTTTTCTGAAACAATCGTTCAAGTTGGCGCCGTGAAATATTCACATATTTGGCCAGCTCATCCAGATCAATCAACTCCTCCAGATTGGCCTCCATCAGCGCGACGATTTCCTGCAACTTCGGCTGATTGGTGCCGAGCATATGCTTGAGCGGCACACGCTGATGGTCCTGCTCATTACGAATACGCTCATACACGAACATTTCTGAAATGGCCGCCGAGAGTTCTCGACCGTGCTCGCGACTGATCAGGTGCAGCATCATGTCCAAGGGGGCTGTGCCTCCCGAACTGGTGAAGCGGTTGCGATCCAGGCTGAACAAGCGGGTACTCATGTTTACCCGCGGAAAGGCTTCCTGCATCGCGCCCAGGCACTCCCAATGCACGCTGCAATCGAAACCGTCGAGCAACCCGGCGCAGGCAAGCGCCCAACTGCCGGTGCATACCCCGCCCAAGCGCCGCGACTTGCGCGCCTGGGCCTGTAGCCAAGTGATATGTTCACGGGTGACGGTGCGTTGAATGCCGACGCCACCGCAGACAATCACGGTATCCATCGGCGGCGCGTTGTGCATGGCGGCGTCGGGGACAATCTGCAAGCCATCGCTGGCCCAGACTTGGCCACCATCGACGGTCAGGGTGTGCCAACGGTAGAGCTCGCGTCCAGAAAGCTGGTTGGCCATGCGCAGCGGTTCGACGGCGGACGCCAGGGAGATCAGCGTGAAACTGTCCAGCAAAAGAAAGCCGATGGACTGGGGAGGAAAGCCGTTTTGAGCAGGCTTTCCGTCCTTTTGCGACGACATACAGATACCTCTTCGACATGCAGGCGAGCACCCATCAAGGGCTACTTTTAATAATTCTCGAAATAATCGATATATTAAAATTTGTTTTTTTAGTTATTTGAAAATTGCAACGTTAATCCTGCGGTCGCAAAGACGCCGTGTTTTTTGAACCGTCGTTCAACAATACCACTTAGCACGCTAACTTGTTTTAGCCCCAACGGGGTGCGAGCCGTCAATGTGAAAGCAGCTTTCGCTTGGGAAGCGACACGATTTAGCTCTCACACATTCGCCGTATTGGCCTGATGAGACATGCATTGTTCGACTAATTATTCTTACTTTACTAGAGGGTCAATGTACGTGCTGGGTTTAAAGGGTACGTAATCTGTTTACGTCATTTTTTTGCCCATGTGCGACCTGCCGGTGCAGGCTGGTGGGGCCGATTTCGCATCGATCACCCAAGGTACCGCCCATCAGGCAAGTGCACCCCTTCCCGCTTATAAAGAAGGCCATTGGCCTTTATCCATGCAGCCTATCGCATGTGACTTTGCCCGGACCGGCCCGCTGCAGCTGTACGGCCACGATCGATAAAAATATTGCCCGCCAGCGAAAGATTTCCTCTCTGCAGCAAAAACTCACTCTCTAAAAAGCTTAATAATCATGTGGTTTTAGCCATTACTGAAACACGTTTTCAGTGCACGAACCCCTACTGCGCAACACCAAAATTGCAGCGTCCTGACCGTGGACCGAAAGGAATTTGAAGCGCAATGCAACGCTTGAAAACTGATCTGTGCAACATTGACCTCTCCATGTTTGAAGTATTCACCGACGCTTCGATGCATACCGTGGTAATCATTAATGAACGGGGTATCGTCCAAGCGGTCAGCCGCTCGGTCCAACAAGACTTTGGCTATGGGCAAGAAGAACTCATTGGGCGAAACGTGTCGTGCTTGATGCCTACGGATTATGCAAAAGCCCATGACGGCTATTTGGCCAATTATTCCAAGACCGGGAATCGAACGATAATTGGCGTAGGTCGTGAAGTCGTGGGGCAGCGCAAGGACGGCTCGCAGTTCCCCATGTACCTGAATGTCAGTGAATTTCAATTCGACGGGCGTAAGGCTTTTGTCGGCATCTGCTATGACATCAGCGAGCGGCGCCGGTTATCGGAGCGCATCATCCAACTGGCTGCGCATGACAGCCTCACCGGCTGCCTCAATCGCCATCAACTGATCAAAACCCTGGACAACGCGCTAGTGCAATGCCGGATACAACACGAGCAACTTGCCGTGTTGTATATCGACCTGGATGGTTTCAAGCAGATCAACGACAACTACAGCCACACCATCGGCGATAAAGTGCTGACACAAGTCGCAGAGCGCTTTCGTGCCAGCCTTCGCGAAAACGACAGTTTGGGACGGATTGGCGGCGATGAGTTCATCGCACTCATCACCTCGAGTGACGAGCTCACGCTGCAAGCAGTCTCCCATCGCCTGTTGCATAGCTTGGAAGACCCCTTCCTGATCAATGACATGCCGCTAAGAGTCTCCGCCAGTATCGGCATAAGTTTGTATCCCCAACATGGAGAAACCAGCGATGCATTGGTCAGCGCTGCGGACATCGCCATGTATCAGGCAAAGTCCAGTGACCGCATGCAGACATGCCTGTTCGACCAAGAGATGCGAAAAAAATCAGAGTACGTTTTCCAACTCTCGACGCGTTTGCGCGAGGCCATCCAGAAAGAAGAATTCGAGCTGCATTACCAATTGCAGTTCGACCTGCAAAGCCGAGCCCCTTGCGGACTGGAAGCCTTGATACGTTGGCGTGACCACAGCGGCACGCTCATTGCGCCGAATGAGTTCCTACCCATCGCGCAAACCTATGGGCTGATGCCAGAGCTGACGCGGTGGGTACTGGATAAAGCCTGCCAAGACAATGCCCGACTGATCGAAGAGGGTGTGTTGGATGTCCCCGTCGCAGTGAACATCAGTGCCAGTTCATTTTGCAGTTACGACTTCGTGCAAACGGTGACCAACCTTTGCGATGCAGCCCGCCTGCCCACCAACCGCCTGGAAATCGAAATCATCGAAGATGTCGCCATGCACAATCTGGAGTTGGTGACCGAGCACGCACGCGCGCTGAATCACGCTGGGATTTCACTGTCCATGGACGACTTCGGAACCGGCTACTCGTCACTGAGTCGTCTGCGCGGCTTGCACTTTCATAAATTGAAAATCGATCGGTCTTTTGTAAAGGAACTTTCTGATAATACCTCCGACCAAGCCATCGTCCGTGCGATCTTGGGGATTGCCCATGCGCTGGATATGCAGGTGGTGGCCGAAGGTATCGAAACGCAGGCACAACTTGAGTGGCTTCGCGACAAAGGCTGCGAACAAGGCCAAGGCTTCTGGCTCGCCCATCCCTTGCCACTGGGGGCGTTGATCGAGTGGTTACAGAGCCAACCTCGTCACACCATGCCCTGCAGCCAGGCGCCTAGAAAGGTGCACTGAACACTTTCAGCGGACCTGTCGCTGTCACGGGACAGGTCCAGGCCTACTTCGAGATGAACACGCGCCTAATTCCAACCTGTATGTGTGAAGTGGCCCTTCTTAGGCGGGGTTTGCAACAACTTTGCAAACGAAAAAAGGGCGACCCTTGCGGATCGCCCTTTTCGTGCCCGGAAACCCGGGGCTTTTGTTTGGTAGGCACAATTGGACTCGAACCAACGACCCCCACCATGTCAAGGTGGTGCTCTAACCAACTGAGCTATGTGCCTGTCGTGTGGCGCGCATATTAAGGGGGCGCCCCCCAGCTGTAAAGCGCTTTTTTCAAAAAAATCAAAAACTTTGCCAACGGTGCCAGGCCAGGGGCGAAGACCGCGCCCCAAGGGCACGCTCCTATCGCCGTAGCACTCCCGCCAACACAGGCGAATGTTGTCGCTTTCCATCAAGAGCGCCTGTTGCCCCTCCCCTAGATTAACTTCCGAGCAAGCCCCTGACCGAACCCAAGGGGCAGTGTCTGGAGGAGACCAGCCATGCAATCCGTCGAACAGTTCAAGCACAGCACTTGCATTGCAGATTGGGCCGATCAGCGCCCGGAACAGGCGTTCACCCTGCCCTCGCGTTACTTCTTCGATGAGCAGATTTTCGCCGCCGAACGCGACCGCATCTTCATGAGCGCCTGGCACCTGGCCGGACATCGCAACGAGTTCGCAGAGCCCGGGCAATTCGTGGTTTGCGACATCTTTGACCAGAGCGTGGTGGTGGCCTGTGGCAACGATGGCAAGATCAATGCCTTTCACAACGTCTGCCAGCACCGCGGCAATCGCTTGCTGGACGTGCGCCGGGGCAGCGACACCCGGGTGCTGCGCTGCGCCTATCACTCCTGGTGCTACGAAATGGACGGCAGCCTGCGCAGCGCACCACGTAGCGAACGGCTGATCGCCTTCGACAAGCAGCAGTTCAATATTCCCAAGGTCCGCGTCGAAGAGCTCGGTGGCTTCGTCTACTTCAACTTCGACGCCCAAGCCCCCTCGCTGGCCGAACTGTTCCCCGGCGCCGATGAAGAGATGCGAGCGGTGTTTCCCGAGCTGGGCAAGATGCGCCTGATCGAGGAGCAGGACGTGATCGTGCCGGCCAACTGGAAGGTGATCATGGACAACTCCATCGAGGGGTATCACTTCAAGCTGTCCGGCCCTTGCCATATCGACCTGGCCAAGCTGATCGACTTCAAAGGCTACCGCCTGACCAAGCGTGACAACTGGTGGACCTACATCGCCCCAGCCAACCTGCAGGCCGAGGAAGCCTACGGCGTGAAACTCAGCGGGCCGCGCAACCCCGACGAGCGCTTCTTCAACATTGGCCTATGGCCGAACAACACCTTTTATACCTTCCCGTTCTCCGAGTTCCTCGGCACCTTCATCATGATTCCGCTGGACGCCGAACGCTCGCTGCTGCGCTTTGGCTACTACAGCCCGCACGAACAGGTGCCGGCGGTTTCCCATGCCTGCATGAAATGGATGAACGAAGATCTGGGCCCGGAAGACATCGAGCTCAACATCAGTGTGCAGAAAGGCCTGCACTCGCTGGGCTACGACCAAGGCCGCTACATGATCGATGCCGAACGCAGCAACGAAAGCGAGCACCTGGTGCATCACTTCCACAAGCTGGTGTTCGACGGAATCGGCGAAGGCCGCTGACCGTTGAGGGAGAGCCTTATGCTCGGGCATGAATACGACTACGTGATCATCGGCGCAGGCTCGGCCGGCTGCGTGCTGGCCAAGCGCCTGGGCGAGAACCCGGCGCTGCGCATCCTGGTGCTGGAGTCCGGCCCGCCGGACGCCAGCTGGACCATCGACATGCCCTCGGCCGTGGGCATCGTGGTGGGCGGCACGCGTTTCAACTGGCGCTACAGCAGCGAACCGGAGCCGGGCCTGGACGGCCGGCGTATCGGCACGCCACGCGGGCGCACCTTGGGCGGTTCCTCGTCGATCAACGGCATGGTCTACATCCGCGGCCATGCCCGCGACTATGACGGCTGGGCCGAGCACGGCTGCGAGGGCTGGAGCTACCGCGAGGTGCTGCCGTACTTCATCCGTGCGCAAAACCACCGGGACGGCGCCGACCGCTACCGGGGCGGGGCCGGGCTGCTCCACGTCACCCCAGGCGATACGTCGTCACCGCTGTGCCAGGCCTTCATCGAAGCCGGACAGCAAGCCGGCTACGGCGCGAGCGGCGACCTCAATGGCTACCGCCAGGAAGGCTTCGGCCCGGTCGACCGCACCACCCGCGACGGCAAACGTTGGAGCACTGCTCGCGGCTACTTGGCCGAAGCGCTCCAAGGCGGCAACGTCACGGTCGCCAACTCGGCGCTGAGCCGCCGGATTCTGTTCGACGGCGACCAGGCCTACGGGGTGGAATTGGAAATGGACGGTGCCGTGCACCAGGTGCGCGTGCGCCGCGAAGTGCTGCTCAGCGCAGGCGCCATCAACTCGCCCCAACTGCTGATGCTCTCCGGCGTCGGCCCTGCCGAGGACCTGCAGCGCCTGGGCATTCCCGTGGTGCGGGATCTGCCAGGGGTTGGCCAGCGGCTCAACGATCATCCCGACACCGTGGTGCAGTACCGCTGCAAGCAGCCGGTGTCGATCTATCCCTGGACGCGGGCGCCAGGCAAATGGCTGATCGGCGCGCGCTGGTTCGCCAGCCACGATGGCCTGGCGGCGAGCAATCATTTCGAGGCCGGCGCCTTCATCCGTTCGCGGGCGGGCGTTGAGTTTCCCGACCTGCAACTGACCTTCATGCCCCTGGCGGTGCAACCGGGCAGCGTCGATCTGGTGCCGGAGCACGCGTTCCAGGTGCACATCGACCTAATGCGCCCCACCAGCCTGGGCAGTGTCAGCCTGACCAGCGCCGACCCGCACCAGGCGCCACGCATCCTGTTCAACTACCTCACCAGCGAACGCGACCGGGCCGACATGCGCGCCGGTGCCCGACTGGTGCGCGAGATCCTCGCGCAACCGGCGATGCGTGCCTATGCGGGCGATGAGCTGGTACCCGGTGCCGACCAAGTGAGCGATGCGCAGCTCGACGCCTGGGCGCGGCGCGTCACCGAGACCGGCTACCACGCCAGCGGCACGTGCAAGATGGGCCCGGCCGGCGATCCGGAGGCGGTGGTCGACCCGCAGTTGCGCGTGCATGGCCTGCGTGGTTTACGGGTGGTCGACGCCTCGATCATGCCGCAGATCGTCAGTGGCAACACCAACGCGCCCACGGTGATGATCGCCGAGAAGGCCAGTGACTTGATCCGCGGCCATGACCCGTTGCCGGCCAACGATGCCCCGGTGTGGATTCACCCGCACTGGCGCCAATGCCAGCGCTGAAGCGCGCTTGCCAAAGCCGACCCGCTGCGCTTGGATAGGCGCAGCGGGCCTTTTCTATGAACGAGGCGCCGGCCCATGCAGCCGACGCCCATTGTCGAGCCTGGTGCAACCATGAACCGATCCGAAACCCTTGGCCTTCAATGGCAGGGCCCCGCCAGCCCTCCCCTGCGCATCGGCATCCTATTGTTGCCGTCGTTTTCCAATTTCGGCCTGGCCTCGCTGATCGAGCCATTCTCGATCGCCAACTGGCTGGCCCAACGCAGCCTGTTCCAGTGGACCCTGCTCTCGGTGGACGGCCAGCCCGTGCCCGCCAGCAACGGCCTGCTGGCCAGCGCCCAGGCAGGCATCGGCGAGCACACCGAGTTCGACGCCTGCGCGGTGATTGCCAGCTTCGACGTGCACCGCCATGCACGCAACCCGGCGCTGAAGGCCTGGATCAAGCGCCAGGCCGCATTCGGCGCAATCATGGTCGGCATCGAGACCGGCACCGAGCTACTCGCCGCCGCCGGCGTGCTCGATGGCCATCCGGCGGCGGTGCACTGGGACAACCTGCAAGGCTTCCAGGAAAGCTACCCCAAGGTCCAGGCGTGCGCGCAGCTCTACTCGCTTGGGCGCAAGCGTCTGACCTGCGCGGGCGCCACCGCCGTGCTGGATATGGTCCTCAACTGGCTGGATCACCTGGCCGGCGGCAATCTGGCGCGCGAGGTGGCCATGCACATGCTCATCGAGCAGGTGCGTGAGCCGCAGGTCCAGCAGGCTGAGGGTTATCGCCGCAGCCTGCACGCCCAAGCGGGCAAGATGGGGCGGGCCATCGAGCTGATGGAGCAGCACCTGGAAGAGCCGCTGAGTTGCGAGGCTATCGCCGAGCGGGTGGCGCTGTCGCGTCGGCAACTGGAGCGCCAGTTCATGCAGCACACCGGCCTGACGCCATTGAAGTACTACCTCAGCCTGCGCCTGGCGCGTGCGCACAACCTGTTGCAGCAGACCCGCATGAGCGTCGCCCAGGTAGCCGCCAGCGCTGGGTTCGGCTCGTTGGAGCACTTCTCCCGCGCCTACCGCGCCAAGTTTGGCTGTGCGCCGAGCAATGACCGTTCGCAGAGTTTGAACGCGCCGGTCATGCGTCAACCGTTAGGGCATGACCGGCAGCCGTTGGCGATCTAAGCGCAATGCGAACCTTTGGGGCCGCAACGCGGCCCCGGGGGCCTTGCGCTAGAGCCCCAGGTAACGGCGCACCGCCGACACGCCCGGCTGGCCATCGAAGGTCGTCACCCCCGCCAACCAGCTGTCCAGCACCTGCGGATTGCGCTTGAGCCATTCACGCGATGCCAGCGCAGGCTTTCGCTTGTCGTTGAGAATCGCGCCCATGATCTGACTCTCCATCCCAAGCTGGAACTCCATCCGCGATAACAGCGCCCCAACGTTCGGGCACTCCTGGCCAAAGCCTTTGCGGGTGTGGGTATCGACCACCGCAGCGCCATAGTTGGGCCCGAAGTCGTCATCGCCGCCACTGAGGTAGCGCATCGACAACTGGGTGTTCATCGGGTGCGGCTCCCAGCCCAGGAACACGATCGGTTTTTTCGAGCGCACGGCCCGGCGCACCTCCACCAGCATGCCGGCCTCGCTCGACTCGACCAGGCGAAAATCCTTGAGGCCGTAGCGATCCTTGTCGATCAGGCCTTGGATGATCTGGTTGCCGTCGTTGCCCGCCTCGATGCCATAGATGCGCCCCTGCAACTGGTCCTTGAGCCGGGCGATGTCCTTGAAATCCTTGAGCCCAGCCTCGTAGGCATAGTCCGGCACCGCCAGGGTGTACTTGGCGCCGGTCAGATTGGTGCGCACCCGCTCGACGCTGCCTTTTTCCAGAAACGGCGTAGAGATCGCCGCCATCGAGGGCATCCATGCGCCGAGATAGACATCGATCGTCTTCATCTCCATGGCTTGGTAAGCCATCGGGATCGACAGCATCTGCGTCTTGGTCTTGTAGCCCAGGCCCTGCAGCACGGTGGTGGCAAGGCCTGTAGTGGCAGCGATGTCGGCCCAGCCGACCTCGGCGAAATGCACGGTCTGGCAGGCGACGGGTTCCCCCGCCTGGGCGGTGGCAAAGGCTGCGGCGAACAGCGATGCGGCGAGCACGGATACGGCTGTTTTCTTCGGCATGCGAGCGACTCCAGAACGGTTGAGGGTGGGCGTGGCAAAGGGTTGGGACGTTCAGGCGCGGTAGTCCGGCTCCTGTTCATCGAGGATTTCCTGCAGCGCGGCAAAATGGCGGGTGGCGAAGTCCGGGTAGTCCAACCACTGCCGGGCCGTCTTGCGCGCCACGGCGTCGCTGGCGATGCGCAGCGGGCGGCCGGTGGCCAGGGCGGTGAGGTAGAGCTCGCAGGCGCGCTCGAAGTAGTAGAGATCGTCGAAGGCCTGGGCCACGCTGGGCGCCGCCACCAGTACCCCGTGGTTGCCCATCAGCAGGATCGGCTTGTCGCCCAGCTGACGACTCACTCGCTCCGCTTCATCCCCCAGGCCCATGCCATCGAAACCCTCGTCGATGGCCACGCGCTCGAAGAAGCGCATGGCGTTCTGCTCGATCGGCGGCAGGCGTGAATCGGCCAGGCAGGCCAAGGCCGTGGCGTACTTGGAATGCACATGCAGGATGCAGCGCGCGTGCGGGTGCTGGCGATGCAAGGCACCGTGCAAAGCCCAGGCGGTGATGTCCGGCGCCCCGGGGCGCTGCAGGGCCGAAGGATCATCGGCATCGAGCAGCAACAGGTCGCTGGCGCGCATCCTGGAAAAATGCCGCCCATAGGGGTTGATCAGAAAGCGCCTTCCGTCCTCGGACACGGCCAGGCTGAAATGGTTGGCGATGGCCTCGTGCATGCCCAGGCGGGCAGTCCAGCGAAACGCGCAAGCGAGCTCGACGCGGAGCTGGGCATGGGCGTCTAACACGGCGATGGATGGGTTGTGCATGGCAGTTCCTCGGGCTTCGAGCGCACCCCCCGGGTACGCATTCACATCCCCGAGTCTAGGGAGCACACAACCGAGGACTTGACGCGATGCGACCTGGCTTGTCGCGAATGCACGGGCGGTAATGGCTGTCGCATTCGGTCAAGATCGCGCCCAGGGGCCTGGCTATGGTGCGGTCATTTCCAATGCACACGAGGAAACGCAGCATGGCGCATCATCAGCTCTTCATTGCAGGACAGTGGCGTGAACCGCACAGCAAGCGCTATCGGGAAATCATCAACCCCGCCGACGAAACCCTGCTCGCCCTGGCGCCAGAGGCAAGCGCCGACGATATCGACGCCGCGATCGACGCCGCCCGCCACGCCTTCGACCACGGCCCCTGGCCCCAACTGCCGCCGAACGAGCGCAGCGCCGTGCTGCTGCGCATCGCGGCGGCCATCGAAACCGATGCCGCCCATCTGGCGCGCCTGGAAACCCTCAACACTGGCAAGACCCTCGGCGAAAGCGAGGCCGACCTGGCCTGCGTGGTAGCCACCTTCCGCTACTACGCGGGGCTGCTCGAAGCGCGCACCGACATCGCCCATCCCCAGGCGCCCGCCCATGTCATCAGCGTCACGCGCCATGAGCCGGTGGGCGTCTGCGCACTGATCGTGCCGTGGAACTACCCGCTGCTGCAGACCGCCTGGAAACTCGCGCCCGCCCTGGCCGCAGGGAACACGGTGATTCTCAAACCGAGCGAACTGACGCCGCTGAGCGCCTTGCACCTGACATCGCTGCTGGCCGCCCTCGCGCTGCCGCCCGGCGTGTTCAACCTGGTTTGCGGCGATGGCGCCGTGGGCCATCGCCTGGCGCTCAGCGCGCGGGTGGACATGCTGTCGTTCACCGGTGGCGCCAATGCCGGCGCCAAGGTCATGCAGGCCGCCAGTGGCAACTTCAAGCGCCTGGCCCTGGAACTTGGCGGCAAGAACCCGAACATCGTGTTCGCCGACGCCGACCTGGACGTGGCGCTGGACCAAGCGCTCAACGCAGTGTTCTTCAATGCCGGGCAAGTGTGCTCGGCCGGGTCGCGCCTGCTGCTGGAGGCGAGCATCCATGACCGCTTCGTCGAGCGCCTGGCCGAACGCATCGAAGCCATCGTCCTGGGCGATGGCTTCGACAGCCGTACGCGCATGGGCCCGCTGATCTCGGCGGCGCATCGGGACCGTGTGCTGGCACTGGTCCAGACGGCGCAAGGCGAAGGCGCCCGCCTGAGCGCAGGTGGCCATATCCCCAGGGACGCGCACTTGAGCAAGGGGTTCTGGCTGCGCCCTACCCTACTCACCGAGGTCCAGGCCGACATGGGCATCGCCCGTGAGGAAATCTTCGGGCCGGTGATCACCGTCGAGCGCTTCACCGACGAGAACCATGCCGTTCAGCTTGCCAACGATACGCCCTATGGCTTGGCGGCGGGCGTGTGGACCGCAGACCTAGGCCGGGCCCATCGTCTGGCGCGGCGGCTACGGGTGGGGACGCTTTGGGTGAACGACTACAACGTGGCCTTTCCCCAGGCGCCCTGGGGCGGCTTCAAGGCCAGCGGCATTGGCCGCGAGCTGTCGGCGGCAGGGCTAGAGGAATTCAGCGAACTCAAGCATGTGCTGCTCAACTGCGAACCCCGATCGCTGAACTGGTTCAAGTGAGGCCGCCATCAAGGCTTGCCCGTCGTACCCGACCGAGCCTGCTGGTCCTGCCAGCGCTTGAGGTTTTGCTCCAGCAGTTGCCTGGGCACGGCACGGTCGAGCAGGTCGGTGAGTTTTTGTGCCAGTTGCGCCCGTAGCTCGGGCTGGTTGCAGGCCGAGTGATGGGAGAGGGTCAGGTACAGCCCTTCGCTGGAAACAGGCGGCGCCAGCGCCTGCACTTGCTGGGAGATGCCCAGAGTGCGGGCCAGCGCCAGTCCTGGGTAAAGCTCGTAGATGACGTAGTCGTTGCGTTTGAACAACAGCTTGCGAAACGCTTGGTCCGCGCTGGGGACCGCTTCGAGTTTCAGGTGAGCGTTGGCGTAGTCGTCAAATTGCTGGCCGTAGCTGTTGTTGACCAGGGTGCCACCGCTGCGCCCTTGCAGGTCGGCCCACCCTGTGTAGGAAAACGGGTCGTCGTGACGCACCCAGACCACGCTGGGCGTGTTCAGGAACGGCGGGGGTATGAAATCCATGGTGACTTCGCGCGATGCGGTACGAAAGGCGCCGGCAATCAAGTCGATCCGCCCGCTCTTGACCTGCTCCTGCGCACGCGACCACGGCCCGCCATAGACCACGTCGATCTCAAGCCCCAGTTCGCTGCCAAGGCGCTGGAGCAGATCGGCATTGGCGCCGATCAGGCGTTGCGGGTTCTGCGGGTCGCGCCACAGGTAAGGCGGGTACTCGGGATTGCCTGTTGCCACCAAGTGCTTGCACGGCGGCGCTGCCCCGGCAGCCGCCGGGGCAAGCAGGAAACACATCAGTGACAAGAGCATCGGTCGATAAAGCTTGCGCATGGGCGCCCTCGGTTCGGTCGTACCCGCCTATCTCGACGATGCAAGTGTAGCGTCGATGCAGGCTGCGAGCACGACGCCCCGAACCTGGGGGTCCGGGGTGGCGGTCAGACCGCCCGCACCACGTGCTTGAGTTCCTGGAACGCGGCCAGCCCCCAGGGGCCGAGTTCGCGCCCGATGCTGCTCTGTTTGTACCCACCCCACGCCGTCTGCGGGAAGATCACCTGCGGCGCGTTGATCCACACCATGCCTACCTGCAGGGCGTCGGCCACGTGGTTGGCAGAATCAAGGTTCCTGCTGACCACCGTCGCCACCAGACCAAAATCGCTTTGATTGGCGAGCGCGATGGCTTCTGCTGGCGAGCTGAATCGGCGAATGCAGATCACCGGACCGAAGATCTCTTCGTTCCACACGCTGCTATCCAGGGCGACCTCGGTGAAGACCGTCGGCGCAATGTAGAAGCCGCGGTCCAGTCCTTCCGGCCGCCGACCGCCGCATTCGAGTCGAGCACCAGCGGTCAGCCCACGGGCAATGTGAGTCATCACCCGGTCATACTGCGCCCGGTTGACCAGCGGGCCAAGCTGCACACCTTCGTCAAAGGGGTCGCCCACGCAGATCGCCTGGGCGCGCGACTTCACCTTCTCCACGAAGGCGTCGGCCAATTGCTCGGCGACCAGCACCCGGCTGGTGGCCGAACACATCTGACCCGCATTGTAGAATCCGCCGGCGCAGGCCAGCTCCACAGCCAGTTCAAGATCGGCATCCTCCAGCACGATGAGCGAGGACTTGCCGCCAAGCTCCAGGCTCACGCCCTTCACCGTCTCGGCCGCCCGCTGCATCACCTGGACGCCCACTGCATTGCTGCCGGTGAAGGAGATCTTCGCCACTTGCGGATGGCTCGACAACGGCGCGCCGACTGCGATGCCCGTGCCGCATACCACGTTCAGCACGCCGGGCGGCAGGCCGGCGTCGAGCATGATCCGCACCAGCGCAAGCTCCGGCAACGGCGTGACCTCGGAAGGCTTGAGCACCACCGTGCACCCTGCCGCCAGGGCCGGTGCCAGTTTCCAGGCGGTGGTGACCATGGGAAAGTTCCAGGGCACGATGAGCGCCACCACGCCACAGGGCTCACGCCGCAGGCGAGCGGCGAAATCGCTGCTGGGCAGGGCCACGCCGCGGTCCTGCGTGGCATCAAGGTCCCGGGCCAGGTCGGCGTAGTACTCGAAGGTAGCGATCACGTCATCCACATCGAGCCCGGCCTCAGCCAGCGGCTTGCCGTTGTTGCGCGATTGCAGCGTCATCAGGTGCTGTCTGTTCTGCCGCACGCCTTCGGCGATCCTTGCGAGCAGCTCGCCACGCAACGCGCCCGCACTGCTCGACCATGCCGCAAAGGCCTGCGCGGCACTTTGCACGGCCAGATCCACGGTTTGACTGTCCCCGGTACTGACCGTGGCCAGACGGTCCTCGGTGCTGGGGTTGAAGACTTCGAGCGTAGGTCCGCCCGCCAGCCATTGATTGCCGACCAGCACACCCGCGACGACCTCGGATGAACATTCAGGATGGAACATCGTATTGACTCCACGAGCGTCAATGGCCCTGCACTGCCTGCAGCGCACCATGACGTAGCGACATGAAAGTGAAGACCCAGCCTCTTGCGAGCACTGGGTCTTCAAGCACCTCGAACGAAGGTGAGGCTCAGCGGGCGACCTGCAGCTTCTCGATGAACTGGCGGATCCGCTGGCAGGCGTCCAGCAAGTCCTTGTCGGCGACGGTGAACGACACCCGCACGAAACCCGCGCAGCTGGCACCGAAGGCTTGCGCATCGAGCACCGAGACCCCGGTTTCGCGGAACAGCGCCCAGGCGAATTCGACGCCTGACAGGCCCGTTGCACGGATGTCCAGCAGCATGAACATGCCGGCCTCAGGCACTTTGCCCTTGATCAGCGGGACCCCGTCCAACTCGCGGGCGATCAGGTCGCGCCGACGGGTATAAACCTCGCGGGCCGAGGCGACGATTTCATCGTCCAGTTCGATGGCCTTGAGCGCCGCCTCCTGGACGAACCCCGGCAGGCCGTACAGCATGCACAGCAGCAGGTTGTCCAAATGCTGGATCAGGTCCTGCGGGGCGACGATCCAACCCACCCGCCAGCCGGTCATGGCGTGGGATTTCGACAGGCTGTTGAGCACCACCGTGCGCTCGGCCATGCCGTCCATGCTGGCAATGCTGATGTGCGGTGCGCCGTAGGTCAGCTGGCAATAGACCTCATCGGAGATCACCCACAGGTCGTGTCGGCGAGCCACCTCGGCCACGGCCTCCAGCTCCTCGCGGGTATAGACGTTGCCGGTCGGGTTGTTCGGCGTGGCCAAGGCAATGCCCCGGGTGTTGGGGGTAAGCGCCGCCTCGAGCGCTTCGGCGGTCAGGCGAAAGTCTTTGGCGGCGGGCTGCTCGATGCACACCAGGCGCGCGCCGCTGGCTTGTACGCTGGCCGCGTAGGTCAGGTACATCGGCTCGGGCACCAGCACGTCGTCACCGCCTTCGAACAGACACATGGCCGCGGCATACAGGCCGTTCTGCGCACCGGCCACCAGGGCAATGTTCTCGGCGGCCACCGGCATGCCCAGCAGTTTGCGTTGCTTGGCTGCGATGGCTTCGCGCAGCTTGGCCCGGCCCACCACCGGCGTGTAGTGGGTGTCGCCTTCCTTGAGGGCCTTGATCGCGGCCTCGCAGATCGCATCGTCCGTCGCGAAGTCCGGATCGCCAATGCTCAGGATGATCGCGTTCTCGCCCCGCTCTTGCGCTTGGCAGGCGGCATAGTGGATGTCCCAGGCGGCCACGCTCTCGCCGCTGATGCGTTGAACCAAAGATGAATACTTCATTGCTCATTCCTTAACTGGCGTACGAACCCACGCCATTACGTTAGTCAGTGGACTCGACGCTGCGAGGCGGTGTTGCCCATCAGCTTGAAGCTCTTTTCGATGAGCAGGGCCAAGACAATGTAGGTGATTGCCACCAGCAGCAGCGGCTCGTAGACCCGCAGGGTCTGCGAGCGCACGATGTTGGCGGCGCCCAGCAGGTCGGTGACCGCAACGGTTGAGGCCAGTGCCGTCGACTTCAGCAGCATGACGCTCTCCCCCGCCAGGGTCGGCCGCACCATCTGCAAGGCCCGCGGCAACCAGACCCGGCGCAGGATCTGACCACGACGCATGCCATAGGCCCGCGCCGCTTCCAGCTCGCCCTTGGGTACCGCGCGCAAACCACTGCGCAGCACTTCGCCCACATAGGCGCCGACGCTCAAGGTCAGGGCCAGCGCGACATACCAGAACCCTTCACGCAGGTAAGGCCATAACACCCCGCCCCGAATCAGCGGGAATCCGGCCAGGACACTGCCCACTCCGTAATAGAGGATGTAGATCTGCACCAGCAGCGGTGTACCGCGGATCACGCTGCTGAAAAACCTGGCGGAGTTGGACAGCACGATGTTGTTCGACAAGCGTCCCAACGCCACCGCGATAGCCAACAGGAAACCAAAGCCTGCCGAGAACAGCAGCAACTGCACGGTCAGCCCGGCGCCACGTACCAGTTCACTGGAAAAATTATTCAGCCATGACATATCCATGATCGTCCCCTTATACGTTCCTGGGCATCCAGCGCTCGAAGCTGGACTCGAACTTGCGGAACACCATGCTGGAGATCAAGGTGATGACGTAATAGAACGCCGCGACCGCCAGGTAGAACAGCAGGTAGTGTTTGGTCGTGGCGGCAGCCTGTCGCCCGGCGGTCAACAGCTCGCTGTAGCCCACCACGCTGATGAGAGCGCTGTCCTTGACCAGCACCAGCCAGAGGTTGGACAGGCCGGCGATGGCGAAGGGCAACATGCACGGCAGGATGACGCGGCTCAGCAGTTTCAGCCGTGGCATGCCGTAGGCCCTGCCAGCCTCGATGAGCCCCGGCGGAATCGCCTCGATCGCCCCGCGAATCACCTCACCCGAATAGGCGCCCTGGACGATCCCGAGCACCACGACCGCCGCCATGAAGCCGTTAACCTCGACGCTAGGCCGTCCCATGGCGGCCATCGCCAGGTTCAGCAGATCGGTGCCGGCGTAGTACAGCAGCAGAATCAACAGCAGCTCCGGTACCGCACGGTACAGCGTGGTGTAGCAGTTGGCGCAGGCGACCAACCAGCGCGGCCCCCTGAGCTTGGCCAGGGCGACCAGCAGCCCGATGCACAGCCCCAGCGCGAAGGCACCCAGGGAAATACCCAGGGTTTTGACCGCGCCTTCGGCCAAGGTCTGCACCCAGCCTTTGGCGAACAGCAGATTGGAGATATCAGAAATGGTCATACAAGCACCCGATCACCCGCGTCCGGTCCAGCCGGTCTCATTGGGAGGCTGAAACAGTGGTCTTGAAGTAGCGCGCACCGATAGCGTCGTAGGTGCCATCTTCGCGCACGGC
Source organism: Pseudomonas guariconensis (assembly GCF_040822035.1). Classification (NCBI taxonomy): domain Bacteria; kingdom Pseudomonadati; phylum Pseudomonadota; class Gammaproteobacteria; order Pseudomonadales; family Pseudomonadaceae; genus Pseudomonas; species Pseudomonas guariconensis. The sequence continues at coordinate 3,165,138 of NZ_CP162012.1, forward strand.
CTTCAGTGCCTTGTTCAGCTTCTCGCGCAGGGCATCGTCACCCTTGCGCACCGCCGCGCCGATGCCCTTGCCGAACAGCGGATCGGCCGGGGCGACACCCTTGCTTGCGAGCATCGAGTTGTCCGGCAATGCCAGCATCGGCTCCACCGAGATCTTGTCGGCGAGCATGATGTCGATCCGGCCACTGCGCAGGTCAGCCAGCAGATCGTCCTGGTCGTTGTAGTAACGGATGGTCGAGGTCTTGCCGAAGTACTGCTTCACGTAGGCCGAGTGGCTGGTCGAACCCTGGACGCCGATGGTCTTGCCCTCAAGCCCTTCAGGGGTGGGCGTCAGTTCCAGGGCCGCATCGCCGACCCACAAGGCCGGGGTCTCGATGTAGGGCTCGGTGAAGTCGACAACCTGCTCGCGCTCAGGGGTGATGGACATCGAGTTCATGATGACGTCGACCTGCTTGGAGCGCAGCGCCGGGATCAAGCCGTCCCAGGCCAGTTCCTTGAGTGAGCAGTCGGCCTGCATGCGTTTGCACACTTCAGTGATCAGCTCAGGCTCGAAACCGCTCCAGACGCCACTGCTGTCTTTATAGGAAAACGGCGGATAGGGCTCCTGGGCGATCGCGAATACCACTTTGTCGTCGGCATGGGCGACATTGATCGCGCCAGCCAGGATGAAGGTGTGCACGAAAGCAACGAGGGTCTTTTTCATTGAACAGTCCTTTTGCAACTATTGTTTGGTTTTGGCAGCGGACATACAGGGGACAGCGCGCCCCCGGCAGATGAAATGTTCTTATTGTCAGCGATTGTGTTGAGCCATCACGAACTGGCGGCAGCGCTCACTGTTCGGGTTCAGCATCACCTGCTGGGGCGGGCCCTGCTCCTCGATCTGGCCTTGATGCAGGTAGACGACCTGGCTGGAGACGTCCCGGGCGAAGGCCATCTCGTGGGTCACGAGAATCATCGTGCGCCCTTCCTCGGCGATGCCGCGGATCACCTTCAGGACCTCGCCGACCAGTTCCGGGTCCAGCGCCGAGGTGGGCTCGTCGAACAGCATCACCTTCGGACGCACCGCCAGCGCGCGGGCGATGGCAACCCGCTGTTGCTGGCCACCGGACAGGAACGATGGGTAGTCATGGCGCTTGTGCGCAAGCCCGACCTTCTCCAGCAGTTGCTCGGCATGCTCGATCGCATCCTGGCGCTTTTCGCCCAGCACATGGACCGGTGCTTCGATCACGTTTTCCAGGACCGTGCGATGGGGCCACAGGTTGAAGTTCTGGAAGACCATGCTCAGGGTCGCGCGAAGCCGCTCGACCTGGCGCAGGTCGGCAATTTCCTGCACGCCACTGCGTCCTTGCTTGAACTTGACCTCTTCGCCGTTCACCCGAAGCGTGCCGGCATTGGGGATCTCCAACAGGTTGATGCAACGCAGCAGCGTGCTTTTGCCTGAACCGCTGGAGCCGATCAGGGACACCACGTCCCCCTCATGGGCGCGCAGGGAGATCCCTTTCAGGACATGGTGATCGCCATAGCTCTTGTGCAGGTCATCGATGGCGACGACGGGGGTGGACTGCAGGCTTGGCAGCCCTTTTTCGTGGATCATTCTTGGATGTCCCATTGTTGTTGATCAACCCAACCGAGTAGCGGCCGCCGCGTGACGCGGCGGGGTCACGCAGGGCGCTCAGGTGGGCAGGAAGTCCGAGGCCTTCAGTTCGATGAAGTGCGGCGTGTGAGTGTCCAGGCCTTGCAACAGATCACGCAATCCGGCCAGGCTGCTGGCGGTGTGATGCTGGACATGGCAGGAGCGCGCGAAGGCGGCGAAGTCTGGCGTCAGGATGTCCACGCCCAAGTGCGGGATCTCACGCGCGGTCATGTAGTCGCGAATCTCGCCGTAGCACTGGTTGTTCCATAGGACCAGGATGACCCCGATGCCATGCTCCCGGGCCGCAATGAGCTCAGCGCTAGAGAACTGCATACCGCCATCGCCCACCAGGGCCACCACCGCGCGTTCGGGCAAGGCCACCTTGGCACCGATGGCGGCGGGTAAGCCATACCCCAGCGTTCCATAACCAGTACCAGCGTTGAACCAGGTACAAGGCGCGGGGGCACGATAGCCCAGGGCACCCTGGTACACCGGTTGCGTCGAGTCACCGACCAGGATGGGCGAAGGCAGGCTGTCTCGCAGCGTATCCAGCACCGCTTGCATCGCCTGCTGCTTGCCGGTCCAACCAGCTCGCTCGGCGGCATTGACCTGCGGCACGTTCACCGATGCCCAGTCGCTGTCGGGGCTTGTGCTGGGCAAGGCCGCATTCAGGCCCTGCAGCCCAAGCCGTGCATCGCCGAGCAGGCCAACGGCCGCGCGCTGTACGCCCAGGATCTGCATCGGGTCGATGTCCAGGCGAATGACCGGCACAGCCAGGGCCAGAGGCCCCAGGCCGAAGAAGTCGTAGTCCGTTTCACCCAACTCAGTCCCCACTGCCAGCACCACGTCAGCCTGGGCAAAGAGCGCACGGCCATGGGCGCTGGACTGGACACCGTCCAGCAGCAAAGGATGGGTCGGTGGCAAGAGCCCGCGTGCATTGGTGGTCAAGGCGACGGGGGCCTGAAGGCGCTCGGCCAGGGTCCGCAGGGCGTCACTGGCCCCACGCGCACCGCCGCCGGCAAGGATCAGCGGGCGTCGGGCGTTGCCCAGCAAGGCCGCCGCTTGCTCGATGGCCGAGGCGGCAGGCGCATTGGCCAAAGGCAGGGCGCGCTGTCGCAGGTCCAGGCCGTCGGCCGGCATCTCGAGAACATCCAGAGGGATTTCAATATGAACCGGACGCGGGCGGGCGCAACCGAACAGGGCGAAAGCCCGGGCAATCACCTCGGGCAGCTCCTGGGGGCGCTGCAGGGTATGGCTGAAGGCACATACCCCCGCGATCATCGCCCGCTGGTCGGGCAGTTCATGCAGGTAACCGTGACCCAGGCGCTGATGCTCGCGCCGGCTGGTGGTGGAAATCACCAGCATCGGCACCGAATCGGCGTAGGCCTGGCCCATGGCGGTGAGAATGTTGGTCATGCCGGGGCCTGTGATGATGAAGCACACGCCCGGTTTGCCGCTGGCTCGGGCATATCCATCGGCCATGAAACCGGCACCCTGCTCGTGGCGGGGGCTGACATGGCGAAGGTGGCTACCGTCCAATCCGCGATACAACTCAACAGTGTGCACGCCCGGAATACCGAACACGGTGTCCACACCATAACCTTCAAGCAGTTTGACGAGCGCCTGAGCACAACTGGTCATTGGGTCTTCTCCTGTTATTTTTACTCGACCGCCGAGGCATTTTTCAGGAGATGCAGGGCAACCACAATCGAATTAAATTTGGCCCATTGTTGATATCTGCTCACCATTCGCCGGTATACCAAAAGCGCCTGGAAAGGCGATTCCCCCAAGCCGCCGAGGTCGCCAGAAACCAATCAAGTCGTGAAATGACATAAAAGGCCGAAACCGCTCAAGCCAGAGCGGTCACCAAGGGGTAGGAGGTAGAATTTCCTAGACTTGTGCGCTTGCTGCGCAAAGAACCTGTCGGGGCAGAAGATGGCGCAGGTGCCGTGAAAGCACGGCAACTGCGCCAGAAGAGGCACGAACGACGGAGTTGGAATTGCCCTTGAGGTGAATGAAGCGCGTCATGTGCCCTGACGCGCTACTGGCGATTCTACCTAGACCGTACAGGCCTGGAAGCTCACCTCGAGCGCCTGGCGGGTCAGGGTGCCTCGCTTGCCAATGCACACCAATTGGGTGTGCGGTGTGTCTTCGCCCCAGTCGCGGTCGGGCAAGATTTCGCAGCGGCTGCCGACCAGGTGCATGATGAAGCGTGTGCCCGGCACCTCGGCAATGTGCACGGTGCCCTTGGCCCGGTAGATCGACGTCGGCAGCTGGGCCAAGGTCGAGCGCAGGGTATCGAGCCCCATCGGTCGGTCGCTGGCAAAACTCCAGGACTCGAACACGCGCCCATGATCGGCCTCCTGTCGGTCCAGGCTGAGCACTGAAGCCGGCTTCACCTGGGTAAAGGGCGCCAGCGGGTTGCCCTGCCCTATCCCCAGGATCAGCTCCAGCGGAACGTCACCATACTGGCACTCAAGGATCCGCGCCTGGGGATACAGCCAACGGCGCTTGAGCGCCTCGATCTGGCTGCGCTCGACCCGATCCAGCTTGTTCAGCACGATGATGTCCGCCACATCTAGCTGATCCATGGCCAGTTGCGCCATTTCGCCTTCGAGCTGCTCGAACTGTTCGGTGTCCACCACGGTGATGATGCTGTCGATCGCCAGCACCTCGCGAAACTGCGGGTATTTGAGCGTGCGGGCGATCTTGCCTGGACTCGACACCCCGCTCGCCTCGATCAGGATGTACTCCGGGCGGTTCTGCCGGTCGCTCAGCAAGCGGCCCAGTTGCTCGATCAGATCGCTTTCGACCGTGCAGCAGATGCAGCCATTGGCCAGACTGACCGTGGTCTGGGTCTGGCTGACGATCAAGTCGCTGTCGATGTTGATCGCACCGAAGTCATTGACCATCACCGCCATGCGCAAGCCGTGATCACTGCTGAGGATCTTGTTGAGCAAGGTGGTTTTTCCGGAGCCGAGAAAGCCCGACACCAGCGTGACCGGAATGGGAGACTGCGTGTTCATGGAAAACGCTCCGCCTTTAGAAATTGGGGAGTTCGCGGCGCCAGGTGGCGGCATGGGCACTGGCATCGAACTCGCCGTTGCGATCCCAAGTGATCTCACCTTCGAGCACGGTGATCTGCACTTGGGTGTTGTGGATGTTGCCCTTGGGCTCGACCTCGAACAGGTTGCGATCGAGCACGATCAGGTCAGCGGACTTGCCCGTCTCGATCGACCCGGCCTTGTCCTCGATCCCCATGCACCAGGCGCCGTTGATGGTCATCACGCGGATCGCCTGCTCCAAGGTGATGGGCGCGCCATAGAAGCTGCCCTGCTCCTCGCCGAACGGGTTTTGCCGGGTAATCATGGCCTCGAAACCGATCCACGGGTTGATACTCGAAACCGGCCAGTCGGTGCCCATCACCGCGACGCCGCCATGGTCGAACACGCCCTTGAAGTTATAGGCCCGCTGCATTCGGTCCTCGCCGAACACCGCCCGGGCGTTGGCGAACGACGACGGGAACCACCCCACTGGCGAGAACTCCGCCGTGACGTTGAGCGCGGCAAAACGCGGGAGGTTGCCGTCCAACAATGTGGTGCTGTGGGCACACTGGTGACGCACGCCATCGGGACCGTTCTTGCGACGTGCAGTGGCCACGGCGTCGAGGAACAGATCGGACGCCCCGTCACCGGTGCAGTGGGCAATGACGCGGATCCCGCGCCGGTCCATGTCCACCACCATGTCAGTGATGTGCTCAGGCGTCAGATTCAAGTGACCGCGCCAACGCTCCTCGCCAGGCCACGCAGTGGACAGGTAGGACGAGCGGGATTCATGGGTGCCGTCGAAGTGGAACTTGACCGCGTTGGCGTTGAGCCGCGCGCTGCGATAGAAGTGGCGCTCGCCAGCCAATAGTTCCCAGCGGCGTTTGACCGGGAAGATATCGTCCTGCCAGCTGATCGCGGCCTCTACACGTACCGACAACTCACCGGCCTGGTCAATGGCCTTGAGGGCATTGAGGCGGTGCTCGCACACATGCACGTACTTGGTGCCGACCACGCCATGGCCACTCTGGAACCACACGCCTTCGCGGTAGGCGCGCTTCAAGGCATGCTGCGGGGTGGGCGGCATGGCGGCGTGAATCAGTGCATAGGCGCCGTCGACCAGGATACCGGTCGGTTCACCGGTGACGCTGTCGCGCTCGATGTAGCCGTGCCGAGGGTCGACGGTGTCAGCGTCGATACCAGCGATCTCCAGCGCTCGGGAGTTGACCATCATGCAGCCCCAGGAGCGATCGAGGATCGCCACCGGACGATCCGGCAGCACACTGTCCAGCCATTGACGCGACGGCACCAGGCCGGCCTGCTTGAAGGTGTAGCGCACGAAATACTGTCCATACACCCAGCCATCGCCCGGGTGCTCGGCGGCATAGTCGAGGATGGCCTGACGCACCTGCTCCGGGGTGGGGTCGCTGACACCGACCTCCAGGTAGCCGGAATAACCTGGGGCGAGCTTCAGGTCCGGGTGGGTGTGCATGTCGTAGATGCCGGGCATGACGAAACGGCCATCCAGATCTACCACCTGCGTGCGAGGGCCGATGAACTCGGCAACGTCGTCGTTTGCCCCCACCGCGACAAAGCTGCCATTTCGAATGGCCACGGCTTGAGCCCAGGGCTCAGCTTCATTGACGGTGTAGATACGGCCATTGAGAAATACCAGGTCGGCGGCGCCACGCGGGCCGGGAACATGGCTGGAGCGGTAGTCGGTCATAGCACTCATTGCAGGTAATACCTTTCTATGGCGGCTGTGGTCAGCGCCAGTCCAAGAAAAAAGCCAAGTGGTTCAAACGCCGCCACAGGCGCCATCGCCGGTCGGCTACTCGTCGTCCCGTGTCGGAATCCACCACTCTTCGCCGCGTGCGGTGCGGATGTATTCGGGCCAACGGAAGTCGTGAGGGACCTTGAAGTCGCGCGACAGCAACGGGGCTTGCCAGCGGGTCCCACCGATCCCGCCACCGGTACGCTCGATGAATTCGTCGCGGGCGGCGGCCAGCAGGTCGGGGCGTGTGAACAGCTCGACCAACGTGGCGCCGATGGTCTTGGCCGCCACCTGGATCATCGGGTCGATGGTCTGGCGGATACCGCCCAGAGCGTTGGACACCCAGTCCGGGTAGGTGAAGCCGGGGGGCGCCGAGAGCATGGGGCGGGCCACCAGCAGGCGCACCGTCGGGCAATGCCAGGTGTACTCGGGGTAATCGTCGGAGGTCAGGTGCTTCTGCCAGGCTGGCATCTGCTCGCGCAGCAGACGCTCGCATGCCTGCGGGTCGATCAAGGCCTCGGTGTCGGGCAGGAACGGACGGGGCATGGGCTCGAGCCCCAGGTTGTCCTGGATCTGCTGGGCGATGGCGATGGCCTCGTCGCCCCAGGTGGGGGCACCGACGACTTGCAGGTTGTCGTAGGTGGCTTGCGCCAGCACATGGTTGGGCAGCCCACCACGGGACTTGCACACCCAGGTCTTTTTCCATCGGCAGCCGGTGGCCAGGGCTGCGGCGGCTGCGTTGTTGTCCATCACCTGGGAGATGGTTTCTGCCTGTTCGATCGAGTCGCAACGGGACAGGTACTGGATCTGGGCAATGTGCGGCGGCAGGTTGTCGGCCGTGGCCTGGCCTGCGGTGAGGATCGCCTCGTTGAAACTCCACAGCCCGGTGAACGGCAGTGTGGATCGACGCATGCTTTCGTTCAGCGTATAGAAGTGCACCAAGGCGTCGTTCGCCCCGGGAGCCCGCGCGGCTAGGTGGTTCTGAGGGATGGGACTGTACTTGTCCGAGGCGATCCAGTCCTGCGGCGCCTGGCAGGTGAAGGTGTAGATATAAGCGTAGGCGATGCCGCAGTGGGTGTCCCAGGTGGTGGTGTTGTTCAGCGGCAACATGTACGTGGGATGGAAGCTGATGGCCGCGTCCAGGTCGTCGTAGTAACCCTTGGCCGCATGCACAGGCTTGGAGGCGCGCAGTTTTTCCGCAGGCTCGCCGAAGAACTTCAGCGTGCCTTGGATGCCGTATTCGAGCATGGCAGCCTTGGCCGCGAGCAGCCCGCCCAGGGCACTGATGCCCAGCGCCGAATGGGGGTCGGTATGGCCCGGGGCGAAACGCGAAAGCCCTTCGCGCGGCTGACGCCGTGTGGTCGCCGCCTGGTTGTTGCCCGGCACCGCATCGTACTCAGCGTAGGTCGCCAGCACCGGGCCGTCGCCAGTGCGAAAGGTCGCGCAGAATGCCGTAGGCATCCCGCCACTGCCCTGCTCCACCTCGAACCCTTCCTGGCGCAGCAGTTCGACGTACCAAGCGCAGGATTTATATTCACGAAACGCCGGCTCGGCGAAATGCCAAATCACCTGATGCCAGTCGGACAGGGTCTTGTGCTGTTGCTCCACCCAGTTTCGGGCAAAAGCCTTGGGCTCGATCATGCAGGGCATTCCTTGTAGGTATATGACCCCGCACAGCGGCATAGGCCAGCAGGGCCTGCCTAGTATTGTTGACTCCACAAATACGACAATCGATTTATTTCGCCATTAATGTTTATATTTGCTCAACATTCAGTGTTTGGAGACCCCCATGCGACTGCCCTCGATGCCCGCGTTACGCGCTCTGGAAGCGGTTGCCCGATTGGGCAGCGTAACGGCGGCGGCCCTTGAACTGAACCTTACCCGCAGCGCGATCAGCCACCAGATCACCGGTATGGAAGAAACCCTCGGCTTCGCCCTCACCGAGCGACAGGGCCGAGGTATTTCGCTGACGTTTCGAGGCGAACGCTACGCGCGGGAGATACAACGGTTTCTGGCCAACCTCGAAGATGCCGGACGACGAGTCGATGACCAGGAGGTCTACGGCAAGCTGTGCATCAGTTGCAGCTCAGGCTTTTCGACCTACTGGCTGTGCCATCACATTGGCGGTTTCGTGAAGGAGTATCCCCAGGTTCAGTTGCACATGGTCACGCCGACGTCGGCAGACGATGTCAGCAATCACACCGCCGACCTGTTCATTTCCTACGGCATTGGCGATTGGCCTGAAATGAAGGTCGAACAGATCGCGGCACTAAACTACTTTCCGGTGTGCAGCCCACGGCTGATCAACGCCCTGGGTGGACTCAAGACGCCGCAGGATCTGGCAGCGTTCCCGCTGTTGCACATGAGCGACTACAGCGATTGGCGGGTGTGGCAGGCGGCGGCGAACACGCCGGAACTCAACGTGGCGACCGGCATTGTGTTTTCCGATGCACACTGCGCCCAGGCGGCCTGCATCGCCGCCCAGGGCGTGGCCATGGGAGACAACCTGCTGTGCGGCGACTCCATGGCCAAAGGCTTGCTGGTGCGCCCGTTCGATATCGTCATCCACTCTCACCGAGGCTATTACCTTGTCACCGATCCGCAGAAATGCGAGCGGCCTGCGGTCCTTGCCTTCACCAACTGGATCAAGACCCAACTGCAGGCCTCGCGCCAAGCGTGGGTAGACCTTTAACCATGCCCAACTTGGGCAGGCTCAGTGGCGTTTGCCTTTGTCCCGCGCGGCCTTTTGCGCCGTCGAGTCGTGCGCAGTACCGGTCGAGCCATCAGGACGATGGGCGTCGTTGTCGCGTTCGGCCTCACCCTTGGGCGGGCGCTTGGCAGGTTCGTGGGTAGCTTGGGTCATCGTCCCCTCCTATCCTTTGCTGTGCTCAGGCGAAGTCGGTCCGGTGCCACGCTTGATGCCGCGCGGCCCGGCAACGCCCCAGATGGCCAGCCCGATCACTGGGAACAGCACCAGCAGCAACGACCACAGCACTTTGGTGCCGTCGGACTTGTCGCTGCGGAACACGCTGACGATGGCCCAGAGATCGACCAGCAGAATGATCGCCACCAGGGCGATCCAGAAATACGTGACAGGATCACTCATATCCGCCTCCTCTTGCGATTCGAAAAAACCACAGGTGTGAACAGAGGAAGGCGCACGGCGGCGTAAAGTTCAGACAGCTTCGTTGAGCGCGGATGAATGGGCCGGCGCTGTCACACCGGTGCCGACAACACCGGCAGCTCCTTGGCCAACAAGGCAGCGGCGGTGCTGCTCAATTGCATACGGCCCAGCACGCTGCGCAGCACCCATTTGCAGGCCACGATTTCGTTGCTGGGCACCGGCCGTGTCCGCTCGCCGAGGTTGATGGTGAAGATGTGATGAAGCACATTGCCAACCGGCAATGTACACAACGCATGCAAGCCCTGGCAGTGCAAAGAGGCTTCCTCGCGCAACTCTCTGATAGCGGCCTCTTCCGGCGTCTCGCCCGGTTCGATGACGCCGCCTGGCAGGTTCCACCTCGCGCCTTTCTTGCGTACGAGCAGGACCTTTCCGTTGCGTAGACAGACGATCGTGGCGCGGGCTTTGGCTGTGCGGTTTTTCTTTGCAGGCATACCGGGTGTTCTGGGCAAAGGTTCGGGTATCGGCAGCGCCGACTGACGCTTCTTCCCTGAAGACCTGCACACCTGACGCCCCGTTCAAGCGAAGGGACACATACCAATCGATCTCACCACAGTGCCAGCGCCTTGCGAATACTTGCGCGAAGGTCATCCGTAAAGCAACAACCTGCGCACCCGAAAGCAGTGCGAGACAAGCCAGGGTTATTGGCTTTGGCACCTCAAACGCCGGTCCGTCAATCCTTAAAGCAACCCGTCAGCAAATTCCAATTCCTTTTGCGAGGCGCAATGCCTCGCCCTTGTCACTACTAGACACAGACCTTCCTGTGTAGATGACATGAGGTGAAAGATCATGGCTGACAACCAAGACAAACAAAGCAACCAAGGCGGCAGCGCCAACACCAACCCAGGCAACTTCGCCAACGACCGGGAGAAAGCTTCTGAAGCTGGGCATAAAGGTGGCCAGGCGTCCGGTGGCAATTTCAAGAACGATCCTGAGCGCGCCGCCGAAGCCGGTCACAAAGGCGGCCAAATGTCCGGGGGCAATTTCAAGAACGACCCTGAACGTGCCTCTGAGGCCGGCAAGAAAGGCGGCCAGGCGTCCGGCGGCAATTTCGCCAACGACCGTGAAAAGGCCTCCGAAGCCGGTCGCGTAGGCGGCCAGCACAGCCATGGGGGCGGCCGTAAAAGCGACGACGACCGCTAACTTCCAACCGATTGCCGGGGCGGTTCTGCCGCCCCGGCGCTGTTGATGAGGCACATTCCAATGTTCATGCACAACAAACGTCTGCAGTACACCGTGCGGGTGGCGCAGCCCAATCCCGGACTGGCCAATCTGCTGCTCGAACAGTTTGGCGGCCCCCAAGGGGAACTGGCCGCCGCCATGCGCTATTTCACCCAGGCCGTGAGCGAGGATGACCCAGGGCGCAAGGACCTGCTATTCGATATCGCCACGGAGGAACTGAGCCACCTGGAAATCATCGGCTCGATCGTGGTGATGCTCAACAAGGGCGCCAAAGGCCAACTGGCCGAGGGCATCGAGGCCGAAGGCGAGCTCTACCGCTCGCTGACCGGTGCCGGTAACGACTCGCATATCACCAGCCTGCTCTATGGCGCCGGCGCACCCTTGGTCAATTCCGGCGGTGTGCCCTGGTCGGCGGCCTACATCGATACCATTGGCGAACCCACTGCAGATCTTCGCTCCAACATCGCCGCCGAAGCCCGTGCCAAGATCGTCTACGAGCGGCTGATCAATGTCACGGACGATCCCGGCATCAAGGATGCCCTGGGCTTTCTCATGAGTCGGGAAATCGCTCACCAACTGTCTTTCGAAAAAGCCCTGCATGCCATTCAGCCCAACTTCCCACAAGGCAAGCTGCCAGGAGATCCTGAGTTCAACAACACGTACTTCAACCTTTCCAAAGGTGGCGAAATGCGCGGGGCCTGGAATGAAGGACAAGACTGGGTCTATGTGGAACAGCCTCAACCGGCTGTGGATGGCGGCGATGGCGAGGCCTCGGTACAGCTCGACGCGCAGTCGCAAACCGCATTGGACGCGATGAAAACCAGGACGATGTCCAACCCCCAGGCCCAGCCTCTGACCGGGGCGGAGCTTGGCAAGGTCAACAACGGTCAGGAGTAGGATGGGGACCCGCACCGGGCAAAACGCCGGTGCGGGTGATTGGCTTCAGCGTTTGGCTTCGGCATCCGGATCGGCGGACCGGGCCAGGAAGGCCCGGGTCACTTCCGGCAGATGGTCCTTCAGCCATTCGGCCATGGCCACTTCTTCCTTGAGAATCGACCTACAGGCCTGTGCGGTGGCGCTGTCGCCGGCCGCCTCCGCCGCCTCGATCAACACGGTGTACGAGGCGATCTCCATGTTTTCGAAGACATAGCCGGCCATGGCCCCTTTGACCACCTCGTCGCTCATGGCCATGCCGCCCACTGCCTGCCCGAAGGCCATGAGTTTGGCTGCCATGTCCTTGAACACCGAAGTGCTTCCGCCCAGGCGCTCGATGCACTCGACCAGCACGCGCTGCTGCCCTTGGGTTTCTTCGATGTGCTGGACGATCCGTGCCTTGAGGGTGGGGTAATGCTCGAGGCGTTCAGCCTGCCCTTTGAGCATGCTCTCGGCTTGCTGTTCCATGGCATGGGCATCTCGCAGCCAGTCGAGCAGATTGTCGGTAATGGATGTCATGTTGCGTTGCCTCTTTGGGATGATGGGTACTGCTTGTGAAAGCCAGTTCCCCGCCTCGACTCTGTCGAACCGACAGGTGGGCATGCGGCTACGCTAAAGGCGCCACGCGGCCTCGCTTCGACTGCCAGGCCCCGCGCACATCACAACACCTGGATTGCCACCGCATAACCCCCTAGGGCCAGCCAGAACACCAGGAATACCCAAGGAGTGCGCAACGAAAACAGCAATGACTTGCGATACCCAGGTCGCGAGATTTCCGTCTCGCAAAACAGGGGTGACTCGTCATAAGCCAACCCCATCAAGGGCTCGCTGCGCAGCAGGTGGCTCTGCTTGAACTGCCAATGGTCGATGATCTTGTAGGCCGCGCGGATGCCCGGCCAGGCACTCAACGAACTCAACGCCCCCAACAAGGCGAGAAACGGCGGCACGATCAAGGTGAACGCCGCCCCCCAGTCCGGATTGAGATTGCCCATGGAGGACACGAACGCGATGACCAGAAACGACTGGGCCGCAAGAAAGGCATCGGTGCGGTTGGCCAGGATGCTAGTCTCGTACTGGATTTCCCGGCGGTAGAAATCCAGACGCTCCTTGGGAGAACCGAACAGCTTGGCATTGCGCTCGCTGATTTCGTGCTCTGGGGTTGCGGGGGTGATGATGCGCGGCACCGGTCGCTCCTGGGAGAGGGTTCAACGTGGATTGTGGGGGGCTGATGGGGTTTGCGGCGCCAGCGCGTATTCCACCAACGTCGCTGCACAGGCCGTGATGCCATCGCCATGGATCATCTCGAAGCCATGGGTGTTCTCCGTGGGAATGGCCAGGCAGCCTGCCTGCGCCGCGACACCCGCGCTCATGACCGCACTCGCGTCACTGGCGAAATCCACCAGCAAGGCGGCTTGCGGCCTGTACCCGGCGCGCTGCGCCGCCGCCGTCAGCCCATGGACGACACTACGGCTGTAGAGACCTTTTTGATCCCCGGTATTGATGATCGGGTCGGCGCTCAACCGGGTACCGTACTCGTCCAGCACCGGGCCCACTTCGACTGCCACGGTAGTATCGCCCGGCAGGCGCGCCGCGGCGTACATGGCTCCGGCGTTGGACTCTTCCTCCAGGGTGGTGAAGACGAACCAGACATCCTGGCGCAGCCCGGCGCGGCGTGCCTTAAGATCACGGGCACAGCCCAGCAGCGCTGCAACCGGCGCGCGATCATCGAGAAAATGCGCCGCGATGCAGTCGTTGACCGCGTAGGGTTGACGCCAGTGCCGGCTGAGCACGACCCGCGTGCCAGGCCTGATCCCGGCGCGTTCCAGTGCAGCGGTATCCTGGCGTGTGACCACGTGCACGTCCTGCCAATGCACGTCACCAGACAGGACTTCGCGACCATTGGTGGAGCGGCCGCTGTTGTGCATCGAGCCATAGGAGAGCACGCCCGGCAGGCACTGCTGGTCGCCGAGCAGCTCCACCGGGCACACGCCAAAACTGATCGGTTGCGCGCCTCCCAGTGCCAGTACTTCGAGCGTGCCGTCGGTCTTCACGCGCTTCACGATCATGGCGATCTCATCCATGTGCGCCATCAATCGGATGCTCTGTTCAGGCTCGCAAGGCTGGGTTGCGCGCAGCACGCCGAGCACGTTGCCGGCGCGATCGATGCGGGTTTCGTCGCAGTGACGAGCCAGTTCACGCTGGCAGATGTGCCGGACTTCATCCTCCTGCCCGCCCGGTCCGCGGGCCAGCAGCAGTGCGTGGAGTAGCGGATCGATTTCCATGATGACGTGCCCCCGGGCTCATGAGCCGTTGAACTTCTTCACATCGATGGGCGGGGCGACGAATTCGGGCCCCTGCCCCGCTGGACGCCAACGCACGTTGGCCAGGCCGTAGCGCTCGGCCATGGGTCGGCTGACCTTCTTGATCGTGTGCTGGCCGAACCGTGGGATGATGCCCACGCCCGCATCGCAACAGGCCCAATGCCAGGCCTCGGCATTGTCCATGCGCCCCAGGCGGATGATGAACGTGCGGTACTCGCCATGGAGTTCGTACTCGATCACAAACAATTGCTGCCCTGCCATCACAAGCCTCCTCAGTGGTTCCAAGCCTATGGAGCAGGGGCAGGGAAAGAAAATTCATTCGAGATTCACACGCTTGATACAGTCGCCCCAAACGACCGCCGGAACGCTCGCAATGAACCTTGGCCCCGCTCTCGGGCTCGATTGCCAAAGCGCGCAGGAAAACGGCCATGAATGCATTCAACGAGCCTTTGGAGCGGGAGCGACGCAAGCGCCTGGCGATCGATTGCTGGTTCGCCCTGTTCGACGATCACACGCTACGCCAGGACTGCCCCAGCACCTACCACGAGACGCTGTTGCGCCAAGCGGATGAAATGGACCGACTCGGGTTGGTGGAGTGGACCGAATGGCGCGACCTGCGCCGGCTGGCCGACCGGGCGTTCCTCAGGGCGGTCGCCGGTGCGGACTACCATCCGGCCACACCGCTCAGGGTTGTTGGTAGTGGGCCGGGGATGTGCCCGGCTCATGTTCATGCTCGATGCGCTGCACCTGTACATCGGTGAACGACGATGACTCGCCGCGATGCAGCCCCTGCAGATAGCTGCGCGCGCTTTCCACGCTGATGTCCTGTTCGTCGCTGCGCATTTCGCAGGTGCCTGGTTGGTTATCGAGGATGTAGCTGATCAGAAACAGATGACTGGCCATGGACGGCGCTCCTGTCGAGAAAATGAAACGCGACCGGCTACCCGGTCGCGTATGGGCGTCAGGCGGCGCTCTGGTCGGCCTTTAGCATTTTCTTGTGGGCCTGCATGGCGACGCCCATCTCCTCGAGCGCCTGCTTGCCCAGCAGCTTCTTGGCAGTCGGAAAGAGCTCGCCTTCCTCCTCCTCGATATGGTGCTCCAGCAGCTCCTTCATCACCTTGACCCTGCCTGCGAACTCCACGGTGCCAGTGTCGGTCTGCAGCAAGTCGGGCAAGACCAGCGAGTCGACGGTGCGGTGTTCCTCCTTGGCCTCGTAGTACATTTTCTCCTCTTCCTTGCCCCCGGCCTGCTTGATGGCCGGGTAGAGGATCTGCTCTTCGAGCGCGGTATGGATCTGCAGCTCCTGTTCGATGCGGGCGAGCAACTCACTGCGCTTTTTCACGGCGCGCTCGGTGGTGCTGGACAGTTCCTCGAGCAGTTTCTTGACGGTTTCATGATCCTGGATCAGCAGTTCGATGGCATTCATTGTCGGGCCTCATCAGTCGATGGAATACAAAGACTTGCCCTGTGTGGAGTCATCGCCCGCTACGTCGGTTCGTGGTGGCCGATAAATGGCAGCGCACCGGCCGCGCCGCGGGGTGTCGGTCACTTGGCGCAGGCGGGGACCGCGACGCGCTCGCCGGCTATCCACCTGGCGCGGCCCACCCCCCAGGCCAGCGCCCGGGTCATGGTCTCGCCTGGGCGAGCATCGAACGCTTCTTCGTGCAAGGCCTTGCCGCCACGTGCATACACACCGATGAACAACTGCGTGGCCCCGGTGCGCGACAGCCTTACCTGCACATCGATACAGGTGCCATCGTCGAGCGCCTCCTGATGCGTTCGATGATGAAGGGTCGCATCAGCCCAGTTCCAAAACACATTACCCCTGATACGCATGTCGGCCTCCTGCGACTCCTGTCCAGAGCGCCACCCTATCGAAACCGCCCTGGCATGCAACCTCCATGGGCAGGAATGAGAACTGAATCAGACAACCGGTGGGCTACCCTGCAATCAGGCTAATGATCGTCCAGCATCGGTCTAATGCTGCCGCCCTCGAGCTGCGCTGCGCCTGTGCTAGCGTTTCCTGATTGGGTGCCCTGCCCTCCTGCCGACGAGAATCGACACATCAACCGACTGATTACAGGTGAGCCATGGAGCTGAAAATCAACCAAAAGACCTACCAGGTCGATGCCGAAGCCGACACGCCGCTGCTGTGGGTGATTCGCGACGACCTGGGGCTGACCGGCACCAAATACGGCTGCGGCCTGGCCCAGTGCGGCGCCTGTTCGGTGCTGGTCGACGGCAACGTGGTGCGCGCCTGCGTCACGCCGGTGGCCGGTGTGGTCGGGCGGGAGGTGACCACCATCGAGGCGATCGAGGCCGATGAGGTCGGCAAGCGCATGGTGGCGGCGTGGGTCGAGCACCAGGTGGCCCAGTGCGGCTATTGCCAGTCCGGCCAGGTGATGGCGGCCACCGCGCTGCTCAAGCACACGCCCACGCCCAGCGACGAGCAGATCAACGCGGCGATGGTCAACCTGTGCCGCTGCGGCACCTACAACGCCATCCACGCCGCCATGCACGACCTGGCCCAAGGGGGTAAAGCCTGATGAAAACGCCCCTGGAGCTCCCCGAAGACCTGCTGAGCCTGACGCTCGGTGCAACCGTCAACCTGTCGCGCCGGCGTTTTCTCGCCGGTACCGCCGTCGGTGCACTGGTGCTGGGCTTCGGCCTGCCCCTGGGTTCACCCAGGGTGCAGGCGGCCACAGCCACCGGCACTGAACGCGGCACCCAGGTACCGGCCTTCCTGGAGATTCGCCCGGACAACACCGTGCGCCTGCTCAGCCCGTTCATGGAAGGCGGCCAAGGCACCTACACCGCCATGGCGCAGATCGTCGGCGAGGAACTGGATGCCGACCCGGCCACGTTCGTGGTCGACAGCGCCCCACCTGGCGAAGCCTACGTGGTGATGGAAAACGGCATGCGCATCACCGGCGGCAGCATGTCGGTGCGCATGAGCTACCCGACCATGCGCCGTCTCGGCGCCATGGCCCGCGCCATGCTGCTGCAGGCCGGCGCCGAGCACTTCGACGTGCCGGTGGGCGAACTCTCCACCGAGCCTGGCAAGGTCGTCCATGGCGCCTCTGGGCGCAGCATCACCTATGGCGAGCTGGCCGGACGCGCCATGGACCTGCCCGTGCCGGACCCGGCCAGTGTCCCGCTGCGCGACCCCAGCCAGTTCCGCTGGATCGGCAAGCCGGTCAAGCGCGTCGATGCCTACGACAAGTCCACCGGCAAGGCCCAGTACAGCATCGACATCCACCTCGACGGCATGCTCCAGGCCGCCGTGCAGCATGCGCCACGTCTGGGCATGACCCCTGGCGGCATCCGCAACGAAGCCCAGGTCAAGGCCATGAAAGGCGTACATTCCGTGCACCTACTGCCCGGTGCGGTCGCAGTGGTCGCCGAGCGTTGGTGGTACGCCAAGCGTGCAGCCGAGGCGCTTCAGGTCGACTGGCAGGAGCCGGGGCCCGACGCGACGGTACGGCCCATGCCCAAGGATTTTTCCAGCGATGCCTGGCGCGAGCACCTGGCAGCCCAACCAGGTCCAGGCCGCGATGACGAAAAACATGGTGATGTAGCTGCGGCCCTGGCCAGCGCCAAGACCACCGTCGAGGCCACCTACCACAATCAGTACCTCAACCATGCCCAGCTGGAGCCGCCCTCGGCGACCGCGCGCTTCAACCCGGACGGTTCGCTGGAGGTGTGGCTGCCCAACCAGGCGCCAGACATGTTCCGCGACGACATCGCCAAACGCACCGGGCTCGACCCTGCGCGGATCACCCTGCACTCGCCTCTGCTCGGCGGCTTTTTCGGTCGGCATTTTCTCTATGACTCGGCCAACCCCTACCCGCAAGCCATCGCGCTGGCCAAGGCGGTCGGCCGCCCAGTCAAGGTGATCTGGAGCCGCGAGGAAGAATTCCTGCGCGATGTGCTACGCCCCGTCGCCGTGGTCAAGTTCCGCGCCGGGCTCGATGACAGAGGGCTGCCGGTGGCGCTTGAAGCAGTGAGCGCCACCGAGGGTCCTACCGAAGCCATCGCCGGCAAACAGGGCGAGCAACTGGACCCTACAGCGCTCGAGGGGCTGTCGGGCAAGGCCTACGCCATCGCCAACACGCGCATCGCCCAGATCTACGTCAAAGGGCCGGCCATGCTCGGCTACTGGCGTTCGGTGGGTAATTCGCTCAACGACTTCTTCTACGAAGCCTTTCTCGACGAACTGGCCGACAAGGGCGGCCAGGACCCCTACGCGTTGCGTCTGCACCTGCTGCAGGGCAACGCGCGCTTGACCGCATTACTGCAGGCGGTCGGCGAGTTGTCCGGCGGTTGGAAGCGCGGTCCGTTCACGGCCGAGGATGGCAGCACGCGCGCCCGTGGCGTGGCCATGGCCTCGCCATTCGGCTCCGAGGCGGCGGTGATCGCCGAGGTGTCGATCGAGAACGGCCAGGTCAAGGTGCACGACATTTGGCAGGCGATCGACCCGGGCAGCATCGTCAACCCGGCGATCATCGAAGCCCAGGTCAACGGCGCGGTGGCCCTGGGGCTGTCCCAGGTGCTGCTGGAGGAAGCGGTATGGCAAAACGGAATGCCGCGGGCGCGCAATTACGACCTGTATCCGGTGCTGCCGCCTTCGCGCATGGCGAGGGTGCATGTGCGCATCATCGAGAGCGGCGCGAAGATGGGCGGGATCGGCGAGCCCCCGCTACCAGCGGTGGCGCCTGCCGTGGCCAACGCGGTGGCACGGCTGACCGGTCAGCGCATTCGCAGCATGCCGCTCAGTCGCTATACCTTCAGCTGACGCCCAGGGGCCACCCATGCACAACCGTCGACTCGCAACCGCCGCCCGTTGGCTGGCCCTGCCGTGCCTGGCTGCGGCAGGCCTGTTGGCCTGGTATGTCACCCGTGAGCCAGCCTCGCCCCTGGCCGGCGAGGCGCCACCGGACGCTGCGCTGGTCAGTCGTGGCGAGTACGTCGCTCGCCTGAGCGACTGTGTCGCCTGCCACAGCCTGCCGGCGGGCAAGCCATTCGCTGGCGGTCTGGAAATGGCCACGCCGCTGGGCTCGATCCATGCCACCAACATCACCCCCGACCGGCAGACCGGCATTGGCACCTACAGCCTGGCTGACTTCGACCGCGCCGTGCGCCAGGGCGTCGCGCCAGGAGGCCGACGGCTGTACCCGGCCATGCCCTACCCCTCTTACGCCAAGCTCAGCGACGATGACGTCAGGGCGCTGTATGCCTTCTTCATGCACGGCGTACCGCCCGTCAACCAGGCCAACATCCAGAGCGACATTCCCTGGCCGCTCAACCTGCGCTGGCCCATCGCCCTGTGGAACGGCCTGTTCTCGCCCACCACACCCTATGCGGTCAAACCCGCACAGGATGCACTGTGGAACCGCGGCGCCTATATCGTCCAGGGCCCCGGTCATTGCGGCAGTTGCCATACCCCTCGGGGCCTGGCCTTCAACGAGAAGGCCCTGGATGAGCGAGGTGCGCCGTTCCTGGCCGGTGCCCTGCTCGATGGCTGGTATGCCCCGAGCCTGCGCGGCGACCACAACACCGGCCTTGGGCGCTGGAGCGAGGCGGACATCGTGCAGTTCCTCAAGACCGGGCGAAACCAGCATGCCGTGGTATTCGGCTCGATGACCGAAGCCTTCAACAACTCCAGCCAGTTCATGAACGACGAGGACCTGACGGCGATCGCGCGCTATCTCAAGTCATTGCCGGGCGACCGTGAGCGCGACGGTGCGCCCTGGCAATACCAGGCCTTGCCTGCCACGCACTTGGACACCCCAGGCGCCCAGACCTACCTGACCCACTGCGCCTCCTGCCACGGCCTCGATGGCAAGGGCCAGCCCGAATGGATGCCGCCCCTGGCCGGGGCCACCTCGGCGCTGGCGGAGGAAGACGCCTCGGCCATCAACATCACCCTCAACGGCTCGCAACGGGTCGTCGCCCAAGGCCAACCGGACGCTTACCGCATGCCGGCGTTTCGCGAGCAGCTGTCGGACCGGCAGATTGCCGATGTCCTGACTTTCATGCGCAGCGCCTGGGGTAATCGGGGCGGTGCAGTGCAGGCCCAGGCGGTCGCCAAGCTGCGCGAACACACCGACCCGGCCAGCAGCAGCCCGATCATCCTTCACATGCGCTGAGCGGTCGCCGGCCAATGCCGGACGAGGTGGCCAGGCCCTTGGCGCCTGACCGCCCCGCTGAGCTCTGCCTCTGATCAGCGGGGGCTTGAGATATATTCGATAAGGCGTATATTCACAAAATCATATATCCCTCGAAACTCGTGCTCGTCAGCCCATGAGAACCGCCATGATTGACCCTTTGTCGCCCACCCAGGTTTTCAAGTGCCTCGCCGACGAGAACCGTGTGCGCATGATGCTGCTGATTGCCCGCGAGGAAGAACTCTGCGTGTGCGAACTGATCTGCGCCCTGGATGAAAGCCAACCCAAGGTCTCCCGCCACCTGGCGCAACTTCGCACCTGTGGCCTGCTGGAAGACCGCCGCCAAGGCCAATGGGTGTATTACCGGTTACATCCCGCATTGCCCGCCTGGGTACGCGAAGTGCTGGCAACCACGCTGGAGGCCAACCGCGAATGGCTCAGCACCAGCACTCGACGCCTGGATGTCATGGGCGAGCGGCCCCAGCGCCTCGCCTCCTGCTGCTGATTGCCACCATTGGCGTGCGAGCAAAGAACGCCGTCCCTCTGCCAAGAGTGAAATCATGAACGAACACCCTATTCCCAACCTGGACAACGCACTCGTTGACCTGCCGACCGTGGACAAACTGGCGCGCGTGCAGACCTCCACGCACAAACCACGGATCCTGCTGCTCTACGGATCGACCCGCGAGCGCTCCTTCAGCCGGCTGTTGACCGAAGAAGCGGCCCGCCTGCTGGAACACTTCGGTGCCCAGACGCGCATCTTCAACCCCTCAGGCCTGCCGCTGGCCGATGACGCCCCGGACGATCATCCCAAGGTCAAGGAACTGCGCGAACTGGTGCTCTGGTCCGAAGGCATGGTCTGGTGCTCGCCTGAGCGCCACGGCGCAATGACCGGCGTGTTCAAGTCGCAGATCGACTGGATTCCTTTGAGCATGGGCGCGGTACGTCCGACCCAGGGCAAGACCCTTGCACTGATGCAGGTCTGCGGTGGATCGCAGTCGTTCAACGTGGTGAACCAGTTGCGTGTGCTCGGCCGCTGGATGCGCATGTTCACCATCCCTAACCAGTCGTCAGTGCCCAAGGCCTACCTGGAGTTCGACGAAGCCGGGCGCATGAAGCCGTCTGCGTACTACGACCGCGTCGTCGATGTCATGGAGGAACTGGTGAAATTCACCCTGCTGTTGCGCGACCGCGCCGATTACCTGGTCGACCGCTACTCCGAGCGCAAGGAGTCGGCCGAGGAACTGTCCAAGCGCGTCAATCAACGTTCTATCTGACCCCCTCATGACCTTCCTCACTTCCGTCGGAGGTGGGTTTACCGCACTACGAGCACAAGAACATGACAATCAAAGTAGGCATCAATGGTTTTGGACGTATTGGTCGTCTGGCGCTGCGTGCGTCCTGGGAGTGGCCAGAATTCGAGTTCGTGCAGATCAATGACCCGGCCGGCGACGCTGAAACCCACGCCCACCTGATCAACTTCGACTCGGTCCACGGACGCTGGCACCGTCAAGCCAATGCCGAAGGCGACTCGGTGGTGATCGAGGGCAAGCGCATCAAAGTCACCGCCAACAAGACGATCTCCGACACCGATTGGTCGGGCTGCGACCTGGTGATCGAGGCCAGCGGCAAGATGAAATCGGTGGCCGTGCTCCAGGCCTACCTCGACCAAGGCGTCAAACGCGTGGTGGTCTGTGCCCCGGTGAAGGAAAGCGGCGCGTTGAACGTGGTGATGGGCGTCAACCAGCACTTGTTCGATCCGGCGCAGCACCGCATCGTCACCGCCGCCTCCTGCACCACCAACTGCCTGGCGCCGGTGGTCAAGGTGATTCACCAGCACCTGGGCATCCGCCACGGCTCGATCACCACCATCCACGACTTGACCAACACCCAGAGCATTCTCGACACGCCGCACAAGGACCTGCGTCGTGCCCGCGCCTCGGGCATGAGCCTGATTCCCACCACCACTGGCTCGGCCACTGCGATCGCCGAGATTTTCCCCGAACTGCGCGGCAAGCTGAACGGCCATGCCGTGCGCGTCCCGCTGGCCAACGCCTCGCTGACCGACTGCGTGTTCGAAGTGGAGCGTGCGACCACGGCCGAAGAAGTCAACGCGCTGCTCAAGGCAGCCGCCGAAGGCCCGCTCAAGGACATCCTGGGTTATGAAGAACGCCCCCTGGTGTCCATCGACTACCGCACCGATCCACGCTCCTCGATCATCGATGCCTTGTCGACGCTGGTGGTCAACGGCACCCAGGTGAAGGTCTACGCCTGGTACGACAACGAATGGGGCTATGCCAACCGCGCAGCGGAGCTGGCCCGGCTGGTCGGCACGGCGGAGTAAGCAGCGATCATGAAGGCGTTGTCTGCCCTGTCTTCGCAAGTCCGTCAGTACCTGCTGGTGACCGGCAATTACTGGGCTTTCACCCTCACCGACGGCGCCTTGCGCATGCTGGTGGTGCTGCACTTCCATGCACTGGGCTACACGCCGCTGCAGATCGCGGCGCTGTTCCTGTTCTACGAAGTGTTCGGGGTGATCACCAACCTGGTGGGCGGCTACCTGGGCGCCCGTCTGGGGCTCAACCGCACCATGAACATCGGCCTGGGCCTGCAGGTGCTGGCCTTGCTGATGCTCACGGTGCCGGCCGCCTGGCTGACGGTGCCTTGGGTGATGGCCGCCCAGGCGCTGTCCGGCATCGCCAAGGACCTCAACAAGATGAGTGCCAAAAGCACTATCAAGCTGCTGGTACCGGACAGCCAGCAAGGCACTCTCTACCAATGGGTTGCCCTACTCACGGGCTCGAAAAACGCGCTCAAGGGCGTGGGGTTCTTCCTTGGCGGCGCACTGCTTGCCCTGCTCGGCTTCACCCAGGCGGTGCTGGCCATGGCGACAGTACTGGCCTTGATCTGGCTCGCCAGCCTGATCCTGCTGCAAAAGGATCTGGGCAAGGCCAAGGCCAAACCGAAATTCCGCGACCTGCTGTCCAAGAGCCGGGCGATCAACCTACTCTCGGGCGCACGACTGTTTCTCTTCGGCGCCCGCGATGTGTGGTTCGTCGTGGCACTGCCGGTGTACCTGAGCACCGCCTTTGGCTGGGATTTCTGGCAGGTCGGCGGCTTCCTGGCCAGCTGGATCATCGGCTATGGCATCGTCCAATCGCTTGCCCCTCGCCTCACCGGCAAGGCGCGCGGTCATGTCCCCGACGGCCGGGCGGCCTTGGCCTGGGCCACCGCCCTCGCTGGCGTGCCCGCGCTGATCGCCTTGGGCCTGACTGCCGGGGCGCCACCCCAGGTCGTGCTGCTCGGCGGGCTGATGCTGTTCGGCGTGCTGTTTGCGGTGAATTCGTCGCTGCACAGCTATCTGATCGTCAGCTATGCCAAGGAAGACGGCGTATCGCTGGATGTGGGCTTCTACTACATGTCCAACGCCCTGGGGCGGCTGATCGGCACACTGCTCTCGGGGTGGGTGTTCCAGGCGTATGGCCTACAGGCGTGCCTGTGGATCTCCTGCGCCTTCGTGCTGCTGGCGGCCTTGATTTCGGTCGCGTTGCCAAGGCATGCCAAGGGGGTTGTCGGTGCGCATTAGCCCCCGGGCGGCCGTGCGACCGGCCACCAGGGTGACCGCACAGGACATCATCGAGTGCCACGTTCCTCCCTATGAAGTCGACTTTTGTATTGAGCTGGTGCGCCATGGCCGTGCACATAGCACCGTGTCAGACCGCAGGTGTCGGCTTGACCGCCAGAATGCTGCAGGGGGCACTGCCGATGAGTCTTTCGGTGGTGTCCCCAATCAGTTTGGCCCAACGCTTGGGCTGCACCACGCCCACCACGACCACATCGATCATCAGCGAGCTGATATGCGCCTTGATGATGCGAAGTGGCGCCCCCTCGACGAAGTACCGATGCGAATAGGCAATACCGTGCGCATCGGCCAAGGTATCGAACGGTACCCGCAGTGACGCTCGCACCTCCTGTGCCCATGGCTCGGCGAGCTCTGCATTGGCCAGCATGGCCATGGGCAGGTCGTAGGCCGACAACAGGTGCGCGTGCCCATTGCACTGGAGCGCCAGTTGCTGACCGGCCTCTATCAACCGGTGGTTGAGCACGTGCTGAGCAGGCTCGGGACTGGCCACATCCACTGCAATCAACACCTGGGCCGGCATGGCCGGCGCATTGACCGGCACGAACTGGAACAGCCCTTGGCAGGCATGCAACAACGCATAGTCGAGCGAGGCCTGCGCGATCTGCCCAAACATCGAGCTGGCGGGGCAATCCTTGATCACCAGGTCAGGTGCGAACTTCGCAATATAGGCGGGGAGGAAATCACGCGGGTTGAGGGTCTGCACGGCCTCGAACGATGGACGGGGCCGGTGGGCGCACTGCTCGTCGAGCAACGCATTGAGCTCGGCATTGAAATGCACGAACGATGCTGTCGCTGCCGGGGGTTGCTGCAGTTCGTGGTGCAATCGCAGCTCCGTGGGCTCATAGACAGCCAGTACATGCAACGCCGCGCCCGAAGCATCCGCCAACGCCAGCGCCCGAAGCAAGGCGGCCGGACATGACTCGGGCTGGGTCATGATCAAGAGAATCCGGCGGTACGGGCTCATAGGCCACCTCCCGAGACGAGGGTCGACACTCGCAGCCCCGTCATTATCAGAGCAGGTGCTGGCGCAAGCTTGATAAAAATCAAGGCTTGAAAGGCCCGATACGTCACCCTTGGCCTGTACCGATGCGCCTTGCTCAAGGCTGCCATCGCCGAGGAGGCCATCATGACTACCTATTCGCGACTCCTGTTGATCTGCCATCCAGACCTGCACCCCTCGCCCGCCATGGCCCGCGCGCAAGCGCTGGCCAGTGGCACGGGGGCTACTCTGCACCTTGTGGTGTTGAGCCAACTGCCAAGCCGCTTGGCGACGCTGGACCAGGTACTGCGCAGCAATGCCCGCAAGCAGGACGCCGAGCATCGCAAGGCCTGGCTGGCTGAACAGGTCGCGGCGCTGGGGGCGCTCGGCATCACCGCCTACGCCGAAACCGTGGACGAAGACGATCCGCTGAAGGACTTGATTCACCTGGCCCAACTGCATCGTGTGGAAATGGTGATCAAGGACATCAAGCACGAAACCGCCCTGAGCCGCGCCCTGCTCACGCCACTAGATTGGCAGTTGCTGCGTCGTTGCCCGATCCCTCTACACCTGGTGGCCCATGCCGAGCCCACGCTGCCAACACGTGTCATTGCCGCTGTGGAACTGGCCGAGAACGGCCCAACGATCCAGAAACTCAACGATCGCATCTTGCAAGCGGCACACACCCTTGCGCAGCGCTGTAAAGCGCAACTGCACCTGCTTCAGGCATACGAACCCAGCCCCAGCTTCGTTGCCTATGCAGCCGCCCCTGTGGCCTGGACCGAGGCGCTGGTCGAGGAAATGACCGGCCGCGCACGCGAGCGTCTGGCAAAGCTGGGTGCCGACCAAAGCATTCGGCAGGATCACCTGCATCTGGTGCGCGGACCCGCCAGCAAAGTCGTCAGCGAGTTCGCCAATCAACAGGGTTTCGACGTGGTGGTGATGGGAACGCTCTACCATGAAGGGCGCACCAAGGTTGTCGGCAGCACCACCGAGCAGGCCCTGTACAAGGTCCATTCCAGCATTCTGGCCATTCACGGTTGAATGCGGTGGCGCACCGTTTAGGCTTGATGCTGGCCAAGGCAGGGCTGAGGGGCGAGCATCTGATAGGTGACGTGGCCGGCAGAACCGTCATCGTTTTCGACGACCTGATCAGCACCGGTCAGACACTGCTGCGTGCCGAGCAATTGCAGGACACCTGATACAGCAACCGCTCACACCCAAGCTCAGCGTCGATCCAAGGAGCGATACAGCGCGTCCTCCTGGTCGAAGTGAAGCTTGGCCAGGGTGTCCAGACGAACAAGCTGTTGCTGTATCTCTTCAGCACTTGGAGCTCGCGTTGCCTGGCTGAAATCTTCGCTCATACGCGACAGCAGATGAATCAGGCGAAAGATTTCGCGATGGGTATGGCTCATGGTCGACAGTGGATCATCACCTGGCATGAAGCGGCTAAGCAGCGGGTAGAGCCGGCGTTCGTCATCGCGTTCGTGACGCTCCAGCAGGTTGTGCAGAGCAGCGACCAAGTTGCTCAAGTCGGCCTGTGCCTTGTCGAAAGGACGACTGGAAAAGTCGCGAGCCATCTGGCTCAGGTCCGTTAGCACCCCCTCCAGTTGCCGGTGCTCATCCTGGAGCCGATCGATCGCGGCGACGTCGATGCCGGCGCGCCGCCTACCGGGCCAGGGTCCCAATGCGCGCAGGGCATTGCCGATGATCAGCAGATCGATCCCTTCCTGCAGGATGGCGCCGAGCAAGGCCGGCAGATAGCCTGCCGCGGCGATGAGCATGGCCAGCAACGACAGGCTCATCCCGGCCCACACGCCTTGCCGCGCGATGTGCACGGCATGCCGGGCAATATCCAGTGCTTCGACCAGCCGGTCGAATCGGTCCACCAGCAGCACCACACCCGCCGCCTGTGCCGAAGCGGTGACGCCAGACGCCCCCATGGCCACGCCGACATCGGCAGCGGCCAGGGCTGGAGCATCATTGATGCCATCGCCGACCATCAGCGTTGGCTCGCGGCGGCAGCCTTCCTGCACCAGGCGCACCTTGTCCTCGGGCGTCAGGCCAGAATGCAGTTCGTCGATGCCCGCAGTCAGTGCGATTGCCTGTGCCGTTTCCAGACGATCCCCCGTCAGCATGACGATCTTTTCGATACCTCGGTTACGGAGCAAGCGCAGGCTCTGGGGTGCTTCCAGGCGCAGGTTGTCGGCCAGCCTGATCATCCCTTTGAGTTGACCGTCGATCGCGACAAAACTGCCACTGCTGGCCAGGTAATCCAGCTGCTGCAAGCGCGCCTGCGCCCAGGCATCGCTTTGCGCTTCGCCTTGCACATAGCCCACCGCTCCCAAGCGCACGGCATGCCCCTGCACGGTGCCGGCAAGCCCCTGCCCGGGAGTCTCCTGCACATCCTGAGGAGGTGTCAGCGACAAACCGCGCACGCGAGCGGCCTGGACAATGGCCTGGGCGATCGGGTGCGAAGAGGCCTGTGCCAGCGAGGCGGCCCACTGCAGAAGCTGCAGCGGCAGCCCTTCACCCTGGAGCTCGATCGATTGCATCTGGGCATGACCACCGGTCAAGGTACCGGTCTTGTCCAGAAAGACCTGCCGGATCCCGGCAAGCGCTTCCAGAACCTGGCCATCCCGCACGAGGATGTTGCGTCGCGCGGCCCTGGAAATACCGGAGATGATGGCGATGGGCACGGCCAATATGAGCGGACAGGGGGTGGCGACCACCAACACTGCGAGCACGCGATACACATCGCCACTGAGCCACCAGGCGGCCCCCGCGACCAGCAACGTCAGCGCAATGAAGCCCAAGGCGTAACGATCGGCCAAGCGAACGAAAGGCGCGCGAGATCGACGCGCCGTTTCGGCCAGACGTACGATGCCAGCATAGGTGCTCTGCGCTGCCGTGCGCGTGGCCAGTAACAGCACTGGCGCGCCGGTGTTGGTCACGCCACTGGCCAGAAGCTCACCGCAATAGCGTGTGACCGGCAAGGACTCGCCCGTGAGCGCAGCCTCATCCAGTATCACCTGATCGCTCAGCAGACGACCATCGACCGGCACCACCTCGCCCAGGCGCACCCATACGATTTGACCGGGCTGAACTTCGTCCACGGGTACTTCACGCAGCCCGTCGTTTTCTTGAATCCAGGCACGCTGGGGAGCCCGCTCGATCAAGGCCCGCAGTTCGCGCTCGGCGTGTTGCAGGCTGAGCGCCTCCAATGCACGCCCGGTCGCCAGCATCAGCGCGACCACCGCACCGACCAGCATCTGCTCCAGCCACAGCGCCGCCAGGATCGACACCAGGGCGATGAGATCGATGCCAGCTTCGCGCCTGGCCAGGCGCCTGGCGATCTCCACGGCCAGCACCAGGGCCATCACACTGCTGCCTCCCGCCCAGATCAGCGCCGCCCAGGCAGGCTGCTGCGCGGCATAGGCGACCCCGCCAAACAGCAAGGCCACTGCACTCACGAGCAACAGGCCCGGGTCCAGCCAACGACGTGACATGGCGGTTACTTCTGTTTGGCCTGCCGCTGCAACCGTTGGACCTCTTGCTGGGTCTGGGTCGCGATGCGCAGCGCCTGGTTGGCAGTCTGCTCGACCAGATCGATCCGGTAGCAGACCTCGTCAGCGCGCAGCCTTGCGGTGGCGGCGTTGTTCTCCGCCGACTCCAGGCGCGCATCGATTTCCTCGGCGCGCCAAGGACTGCAGCCTGAAACGGATACCAGCACGATCGACAACCCGATAAGCAGATAGCGTCGCATGTCCATGCCCTCGCAGGTGCCTAAGATGACTTGAGTATCCGTAGCGCATCGGGCAGCGGCCTGACATTTATCAAGCTCCTGCGGCGTGGGCAGCACGTCGATCTTGACCTTTGTCAATCGCGCCAGGCCATCGACGGGTAAAAACAAGGACTAAAGGCAATGGCGTCGTCACGCTTTCAGGGGGCGGTGCCCGGCGTGAGGAAGGTCGACGATTGTCTGCTGATCGCCTGAAGCGCTTCATAGAATGCGTGGCACGAGGCCCGTCCAGTGATCGTCTCGAGGAACTGCGGCCATGAATAAAGATCAGCCATCGAAACTGTATTACCTGGCGATCGCGATCGCGCTGCTCACCGCCCTGCTGTTCAGTCTGTTCGACCGCTCGGCTGTCGCAACCCTCCCTTACAGCCAGTTCCTGCAACTGCTCGAACAGCAAAAAGTCAGTGATCTGCAAATCAAGCGCAATCGTATCCAGGGCAGGCTGCAGGAACCCATCGATGGGCGCGAACGGTTTTCCACCGTCCGCGTCGATCCGGCGCTGTCGGCGCAGCTCAGCCAGTCCGGGGTCGCCTTCACCGGTCTGGCAGAAGACAACACGGTCGCGGACTTGGCGGGCTGGTTACTGCCGTTGATGGTCATGCTCGGCGCCTGGTTCTTCATCTTCCGTGGGTTTGGGGAAAAGCAGGGGCTGGGGGGCTTGATGAGTGTCGGCAAGTCCCGTGCGCGGGTCTATGCCCAGCGGGACATCAAGGTCACCTTCGCCGATGTTGCCGGGATCGATGACGTCAAGGATGAACTGATCGAAATCGTCTCGTTCCTGAAAAACCAGGCCTGGTACGCACGCCTGGGGGCCCACGTCCCCAAAGGCACCTTGCTGGTCGGTCCCCCCGGAACCGGCAAGACCTTGGTGGCCAAGGCAATCGCCGGAGAGGCGGGAGTCCCCTTCTTCTCGATCTCCGGATCGGAGTTCGTGGAAATGTTCGTGGGCGTGGGCGCCGCCCGAGTGCGCGACCTGTTCGACCAGGCTCGACACGCGGCACCGTGCATCATTTTCATCGATGAGCTGGACGCCCTGGGCAAGATGCGCGGTATCGGCAACCTGGGTGGCAATGACGAGAAGGAGCAGACGCTGAACCAACTGCTGGCCGAACTGGACGGCTTCGATCCGCGCGAAGGCGTCGTGCTGCTGGCAGCCACCAATCGCCCCGAGGTGTTGGACCCGGCGTTGCTGCGCGCGGGACGATTCGACCGGCAGATCTTGATAGACCGGCCCGATCGCAAGGGCCGCCTGGCGATCCTGAAAGTGCACCTGCACAAGATCGTCTACAAGAACGACCTGGATTGCGAACGCATCGCCGATATCACGCCTGGCCTGACCGGCGCCGACCTGGCCAACCTGGTCAACGAGGCGGCCATCGTCGCCACCCGGCGCGCCAGTCAGTGGGTCGAACTGGAGGACTTCACCGAGGCGGTCGAGCGCCTGGTCGCTGGGGTAGAGCGCAAGAGCACCGTGCTGCGTGAAGACGAGCGCCAGGTCGTGGCGTATCACGAAATGGGCCATGCCCTGGCCGCCAGCAGCCTGCCGGCGATGGACCCGGTCCACAAGGTGTCGATCATCCCACGGGCCGCGGGCTCGCTGGGCTATACCCTGCAAAGGCCGACGGACGACCGCTTCCTGATCAGCGGGCAGATGCTCAGAGACCGTATCGTGGTGCTGATGGCAGGCCGTGCGGCCGAAAGCCTGGCATTCGGCCAGGTGTCCACCGGGGCCGCCGATGACCTGGGCCGCGCCACCGATATTGCCCGACAGCTGATCACCCGGTTCGGCATGAGCCCTGAATTGGGCCAGGCAGTGCTGGAGCGCCAGCAGGCCAGTTACCTTGGAGACGCCCTGTTGCGTCAGGAGCACAAGGATTACTCCGAGCAAACGGCGCGGGAAATCGACCTTGGCATTCGTGAGCTGCTCGAGCAGGCCTACAAGCGAGCCCAGGCATTGCTCGAGCAACGCCGTGCCGATCTGGACGCAGGCGCGCGCTTGCTGCTGGCCAAAGAAACCATCACGCCCGAGGAGTTTCCCGCCCTGCAGCCGCAGCTCAAGGAGCCTGTGGCATGCCCATTGATCGGCACTGCAAAATAATCACCCGATTTCGGCCAGGGTGCCTGCCATGTTCACCGTCACGCTGATCAACACACTGGTCGTGATTCTTGTGGTGATCATTCACTACGAATGCCTTCTGCGCCTGAACGACTGGCTGCCACGGCTGAAGCTATGGAGCCGCTTCCGGATCGTGGTCGGTGTGTTCGGGGCGCTGCTAGCCCACGCATTGGAGGTGTGGTGCTTCGCCCTGGCCTACTACCTGATGGCCAATGCCGAAGGCTGGGGCTCGTTCAGTGGCAATTTCGACGGCACGTTCATGGACTGCGTGTACTTCTCCTTCACCACCTACACCACCATCGGCTTCGGCGACATCGCCCCCACGGGCAATCTCAAGTACCTCACAGGCCTGCAAGCGCTGACAGGCCTGGTGTTGATCACCTGGACGGCATCGTTCCTGTTCCTGGAGATGCAGAAGTACTGGAAGGCCAAGTAGCGATGCGTCATCGGCTGAAGGAAGCCCGAGGATGCCGGTTTGACCCTGATCAAAGTGCGCCTGTGGCAGAGGCCTAGCCTGAAGCAAGCACGTAACGCTTGCACGTTCGAGGCGCGTATGAGGCGGGAAGACAGCGGAGGTGTCCGGTTACTGGAAGTGTTACCGGGCCCAGGCATCCAGCAATGCTTGCGCCTGGAGCTGTGCGGCTCGCAGCTCACGGAAGCGATGCCGGGCCAGTACTGCCTGCTGGGCAGCCAAGGCGTTGACCTGTCATGCAGCTACGTCAGCCTGCCAGGCATGGCCAGGCGCTTCACCGTGACCACGCATCGCACCCAAGCATTGGGGCAGGCAGGTGATGTTCTCGATTACTCAGGGCCGCTGGGCAGCGCTTGGCCGATTCCGTTGCACAGTACGCGGCTGCTGGCGATCACCCGAGGAGAAGGGATCCTGGCGCTTCTTGGCTGCCTGGATGAAATCCTCTGCTGGCTGCCCTGGGTGCAGGTGCAACTGTCACACGAAGGCTTCCCCCACGATCAGCTACCCGATGATTGTCTCCACAGGCTCTCGACGCTGTCTCCCCTGCCCCGCAACAGCTGCAGCGGATGGGCGCAACTTGCAGATCAACTGACGCATTTCAAGCCCGACACCGTCTACTGCTGCGCGCCGGCGCACATCGCCCGCCAAGCCGCCCGTCTGTGCTGGCAACACGGCGTACCTGCACAGCGTATCTGGCTACGTACGGATCAAGTGGCGCCCCAAGCAGAGCGCTGGCGATCTGCGCTGGAAGGCCCGGTGCAACGCTATGACCGGGTGCTCGCGATGCTCAACCGGCCTCCTCCACCCGGGTGAGATTGACCAGGCTTTGCTGGTCGACAAGCCGGACTTCCCGACCAACGCATTCAATGAACCCTGCCTGGGTGAATCGGCTGAACAGCCGGCTGACGGTTTCAAGCGTCAGATCCAGGTAATTGGCAATGTCGCCTCGGGACATGGGCAGTCTGAACAGGTCGGTACGTAGGCCTCGCTGGTGATACCGAGCCGACATGCCCAGCAGGAATATCGCAAGGCGCTGGTCGGCACGCCCATGGCAGCAGCGCAGGTGTTCATCCTTGCCCTGGATCCCCAGGCTGAGCATGTGCAACAGCTGGTAGCGCAAGCCTGGAATCTGCCCCGACAGGTCAACCAGTTGATCGAGCTTGATCGAGCAGACCAGCGATATGTCCAGCGCCAGGGCGTAGCTTCGGTAATGACTGGCACCGATGGCATCCAGGCCCAGCATTTCCCCCGGCAGGATGAATCCGCTGACCCGCTCGTTGCCTTCGGCGTCGAGCAGGAAATTCTTGATGGCCCCTGAGCGCAGGGCAAACACGTGATCCATGGGCTCATCGGCCTTGAACAGGTACTCGCCCTTCTTTAGCGGGCGATTCCGGCGCACGATGTGCTCGAGCTTGTCCACTTCGTCAGCACTGAGGCTGGCGGGCAGGCAAAGGCGGCTCAACGAGCACGCAAGGCACTTCACCTGGGGCCTTGCCCCCAAATCTTCAGAGCCTGACATGACGATGCCTCCGCTTTCTCATGCAGGGCATATATAAAAACTAGCTGCTTCGTCTGAGCCATGCGCCATGGCCGACCAAGGGTCATCTGCCTCCCTGCCTGAACCTGAGCAAGATCAAGACAAGCCCGCGAGCCCTCGTCATGCTCATGCGCCAGGCAATCGTTTCCGGTGACCCCAACGGTTACCTGAGCCGAGGATAGACCTCGACGCGAGCGGCTGCGATGACCGGCAACCGGGCACTTGATAACGATCAAGTCGATCAACGCCTGAACGTTGAAACTGAATCTCCATCGTCCTTTTTTGCAAACGAGGAAATTGCCATGGCTACCGCCGATATGACCCCTAAGCACACCGCACCCTCGTTCCCCGTGCCCTCCGGCGAGCACTGGATCGAAGCACTCGACAATGGCACCCATGTGCTGATCAGGCCCTTGCAACCCAAGGACCGCCAGCGCGAAAAGGCCTTTATCGAACGGCTATCCCCAGAATCGCGTCATTTCCGCTTCCTGTGCCAGCTCAAAGAGCCTGGCGAGGCAATGCTCAACCAACTGATGGATGTCGACCAGGACCGGCACGCCGCCTATGTCGCGCTTGCCCACGTCGATGGCGAACTGCAGGAAGTGGGCATTTCCCGCTATGCCGCCTGCGAGAAGGACGACGAGTGCGAATGCGCGGTAACGGTCCTCGACAGCTGGCAGCATCACGGTCTGGGCCGTCTGCTGCTCAAACATCTGATCGACCATGCCCGCAGCAGAGGCCTGCGAGCGATGTATTCGATCGATGCCGCCTCTAACGTAGCGATGCGTGATCTTGCTAAAGCGGCGGGGTTCACCACGACCCGGGATCCGGATGACGCCAGCCAAGTCATCCATCGCCTCTCGCTGGTCTGAAACGGTGTCGCGGCGGCCCTTCAGGGCCGCCCTCAGCTATCCATCTGGGGGATGACGTTGATGAACGCACCTTCGAACAGCTTGCAGGAGAAACTCTACGACCGGCAGTCTCACGTTGACTCACGCAAGCTTGCCTTGTGCATGAGCGCCAGGACTTCTTCGTCGGTGGTCTGGGGAAAATCCAGGTACCAATAGCCGACTGAGACCATCCGCTCCGGCACCAGCGGGCAAATGACCTGATCCACCTTTGTGCACAGGGCGTCGAGCGTATCCGGGGGCGAGACCGGCACCGCAACCACGATGCGCGAAGGCGCCTGTGCCCGCACCGCTTGAACGGCGGCCATCATCGAGGCGCCTGTGGCCAGGCCGTCGTCGATAAGGATTACCACTTGGTCCTTGAGCTGCAGCGGTGGGCGATTGCCCCGGTATTTCTTTTCCCGTCGCAGCAGTTCCTGGGTTTCCTGGTCCAGCACAGTTTGGAAACGGGTGCGGTCGATGGGATACGCCCAGAGCGCATCGTCATTGAGAATGCGGATGCCCCCGCTGGCAATGGCGCCTATGGCGTACTCCGGATGCGAAGGCAGGCCGAGCTTGCGCACCACCAGCAGGTCCAGGCGAAGCCCGAGGGCCGTGGCAACTTCATACGCCACTGGCACACCACCACGGGGCAATGCGAGCACGATCGCATCAGGCCTGTTGGTGTATTCACGCAGCGGCTCCACCAGGGCTCGACCGGCTTCGGTGCGGTTCGCAAAGGTAGTCTGCCGTGCAAGATCCTGAGTCATGGGAGCCTCCTGCGTCGCGACGGACGCCTGTTGATTCGATCGCCTATCGCGCCTCTAGGGCATCGCCTCGGCGGCCTCTTCGGGCAGCAAGTCGAACTGCGCCAGACAGCGCCGCTCATCCGCCGGCGTCAAGGCTTTGAGGGTGCTCGCTTGCTGCAAGGGTGTCTCGAACAACGCCAGTCGGATCACGCCATTGCGGTCCAGAAAGGTCTGCGCCAGGCATGAGCACACCGGCCTGCCCACCAGAGTGGCGAGGGGCTCGTCCTCGGGCGCCTGCACCTGGGCCTGCAAGTTGGCCTGGCATCTATCCACGATACGCTCCACGGAGCGGCCTGCCAGCCAGAGCGTGCTGGCGCCGAGCACAGCCAAGAGCACCAGCACGCCCAGCAGCACATTCGACTCCCGGGCTACCGCCCGGATGAAGGCGAGCCTGGCCTGCCAGCCGGTGGTCTGCCCTTCGAAAATGGCTTTGCCCACCGTGCGCCTCACGCCGCGCTGCACGGCCCATCCCACCGCGATACTCAAGACCAGTAACGTCAACAAGACCGCGGGATCACGCATCGGCAGGCGCCAGGACGGGCCCAACGCCTGGTAGGCAGAGGCGGCCACCGCCCAGGTGACGATGGCCATGACCCAACCCAGACTACCCTTGGGCCGCTGCATCCATGCCTTGAGTTTTGCCCTTGCTTGTGTATCCATGACAGCCTCCCGCGCCTGGCTAGCGCACAGGGTCTATGGCAACGGTTTCCTGATGTTCGGGTACGCAGACCTGCCATCCGAGTTCGAGGCTGATACGCCGGCGCAAGGTGTCGGCCGCGTGCGGCTCGCCATGGATGACATAGGTCTGGCGAGGCGGTCGGGCGAACCCGCGCAACCACTCCATGATTTCGTCAGCATCGGCATGCGCCGAAAGATTCTCCATCGCGTACACCTGCGCCCTGATGGACACATCTTCGCCATGCACGCGCACGCTGTGCGCGCCGGCGACGATATCGGCGCCGCGTGTACCACCGGCCTGGAAGCCCGAAAACAGGATGCTGTTGCGGGGATTGGGCGCCAGCGCCTTGAGGTGATGCAGTACCCGCCCGCCGGTCGCCATGCCGCTGGCGGCAATGATCACCGCCGGCTCGCGCAGCTGGTCCAGGCGCCGAGACTCATCGACGGTGCGGATGATGTGTGTGCCCCTGCACATCGCAGCGCACTCCGCCGGTGACAGGCGGTGCTCGCCCCTGAACTGCTGGTACAGGACGGTGGCATCGGTCGCCATCGGGCTGTTGAGATAGACCGGAATGTCCGGTATCAGCCCGTCGCGTTTGAGCTTGTACAGGTAGTACATCAGTAGCTGGGCTCGGCCCACGGCGAAGGATGGCACCAAGGTGATGCCATGGCGCAGGAGCGTCTGGTTGATGACCTGGGCCAGGTACTGCTCGGTGGATTCGTCAGGATGCTTGCGATCCCCGTAGGTGGACTCCACCAGCAGTACATCTGCCGTCCTGACCAGTTCGGGCGCGTGCATGATCGGGTCCTGCGGGCGCCCCAGGTCGCCGGAAAACAGCAATCGCTGGCCGTCGGCGGTGATCTGCACGGACGCAGCGCCCAAGATATGCCCGGCCGTACGCAACAGAAGCTCCATGCCCTCGGCAACCACGGTACTGTGGTGCAACTCTACCGGGCGAAACAGCGCCAGTACGCGCTTGGCATCCTGCTCGGTATAGAGCGGGCGCGCCGGTGAATGCTTGGAATAGCCATGCCGGTTGGCGTGCTCGGCCTGCTCTTCTTGCAACCGGGCGCTGTCGAGCAGCAGGATTTCGGCCAAGGCGCAGGTAGCCGGCGTCGCATAGATCGGCCCGCAATACCCTTCGCGTGCCAACACCGGGAGGTACCCACTGTGATCGAGGTGAGCGTGGGTCAGCACCACGGCATCGAGCGCACGCAGGGGGGCGGGCAAAGGCTCCCAGTTGCGCAGGCGCAACTGCTTGTAGCCCTGGAACAGCCCGCAGTCGATCAGCACGCGGGTGCTGTCGCGGGTCAACAGGAATTTGCTGCCGGTCACGGTGCCGGTACCGCCTAGGAAGGTCAGTTGCATGGCTGCGGCTCCCAGGTCTGGATCACATGGGGATGAACCGCCAGCACACTGCAAGGCGGTCGGCTGACGATGCGTTCAGTGGTATCGCCCAGCAGCTTGTCCAATCCCTTGGGCTGCACGACGCCCATGACCACCACGTCCGTATCCAGCACGGCCACCTGCTCGCGAATGACCTGCACAGGCCCACCTTCCTTGAAAAGCCGACGATCCTGGGGGACGCCTTCGGCATCGGCCAGGGTGTCGAAAGGCTCTTGGAGGGCGCTGCGCATTTCGTCGATCCACGCCTGGGTCACATTCATGTCCGAGGCAAACACCCCCGCCAGGTTGTACGCCGACAGCAGGTGCAGCTGCGCATCGCACTGCAGGGCCAGCGCTTGCGCGGCCTGGACCAGCCCGTGATTGAACAGCGCCTGGGCCTCAGGGGTATCGCTGAAGGCGGTGTCCACGGCAACCATGATGCGTTTGGGCAGCGACACCGCCGCCGTTGGCACGAATAGCACCATTCCCTTGAACCCACGCATCAGCGCGCAGTCCAGCGGCGTGCCGAACAGCCGCGCCAGGGCCGGCAACGCTTCGCTGTCCTTGATGACCACGTCAGGTTGCATTTCGCACAGGTAATCGATGGCCTGGCTGCGAATGTCTTCGGCATGAAGGCTGTCGACCGTCAACGCGACACCGCTGGCCCGGTGCCGGTCGACCAGCTGCGCGAGGCGCTCGCGGTAGTGGATGAACTGGCGCTTGATATCCACCTCGTTCAGTCGCTCCTCCCGCAGCAGGTGCTCTTCAGTGGGTTCGAACAGCCCCAGTACATGCACGCTGGCACCGCTGACATGGGCCAAGGCAAGCGCCCTGCGCAGGGCTGAGGAATGCGGATCGATGTCGGTAAGCAGCACCAGCAGTTGTCGATACTGACCCATGGCGGACCTCCGGGCTTGCACGGCAGGAGTAGGGATGCAATTGATCTTCGGTAAACAGCCCCCTCGCCGCTTGATGC
Organism: Pseudomonas guariconensis; assembly: GCF_040822035.1. Classification (NCBI taxonomy): domain Bacteria; kingdom Pseudomonadati; phylum Pseudomonadota; class Gammaproteobacteria; order Pseudomonadales; family Pseudomonadaceae; genus Pseudomonas; species Pseudomonas guariconensis. The sequence continues at coordinate 3,202,658 of NZ_CP162012.1, forward strand.
AGATCAGAAAACCGCTTGTCCCGCATGAACTTGACGATTGTCAGAACCGGACCGGCCCACCGCGGTACAACGGTTCGCAGGGTATAGACCGGATCATCGGAGGCGACATGAACAAGCAACCCGCCAAGCAGCCGGACGTGGAGGAACATTGGGTGGAGCATCTTGCGGATGACGCTGTCGTACTGATCCGCCCACTGCGCGATGAAGATCATGAACGGGACAAGCGCTTTCTCAGCACGATCACCTATGAGTCACGGCGCTTTCGCTTCATCGCCGGGCTCAGCCGCGGCTTGCCCAACCTGGATGCACGGCTGATGCCGGTGGACTACCACCGGTGCATGGCATACGTGGCACTTGCGCATGAGGACGGCCAACTCAGACAGGTCGGCGTGAGCCGCTATGCAGGGATTCCCGGCAGCCACAATTGCGAATGCGCAGTCGCGGTCAGCGAACAATGGCAACGCAAGGGCCTGGGCAGGTTGCTGCTCAAGCACCTGATCGACGCGGCCCGGCGCAATGGCTATCACTGCATGGTGTCCAGGGACCTTGCAAACAACTATGCCATGCACCGACTGACCAAGGCGCTGGGCTTCACCTCACGTTACCTGGGGGGCGATGTCAGCGAGATCCTCCACGAGCTGGATCTCAGAACCTGAAACAAGGCCCTTGCGGGCCTTGGATGTCAGCCTCGGGAGCGCTCCGGCGAGATCACCAGCACGCTGCTATCGAGCCGGTGCAGCACCCGCTCTGCCGTACTGCCAATGAACCAGCCAATACCATGATGGTGATAGCTGCCCATCACCAGCACGTCGGTGTCGTTGTTCTGCATGTACAACGCCAGGCCCTTGGCCGGATCGCCGACGCGCATGTGACGGTGCTCGGCGGCGATACCATTGCGCTCGGCCAGCGCCTGGAACGCCTCGCTCTGGGCTTCGTGAAGGGTCTTGAACAGGTTCGTGTCGAACAGGAACGAGTGCTCGCGACCACCGCCGGCGTCAACATACATCGAGCCCAGGTCATAGACGTACAGCAGGTCGATTTGGGCGTTGCATTGCAATGCCAGCTTGAGCGCTTCACTGATGATCTGGTCGTTGAGCCCCTCGACCTGATCTTCGGGCCGGGACAGGTCCACCGCCGCCAGTATCTTGCGTGGCAGCGCATGACTGGCCTTGTTCACCAGATGCAGGGGGATGCTGGTTTCGCGCAGCAGCTGGATGTCCAGCGAGGTGAACATCGCGCGTACCCACCACGGCTCGTGCTCGAGCGCCTTGATGAGCATGGCGAATTTCTGCTCGCGCAGATGCACCAGGATCTCGTCCAGCGGATTCTGGACCCACACCACCTCGGTGGTGACCGTCACGCCATTGCGCCGCATCGACAGTGCCTGGGTTTCCAACCACTCACGGTGTTGGCGCACATACCCATCGCGCATGACGGCAAGGGCCTGGTCGTTGACCATCCCCGCGGTGGCAAGCCCTTCGAGATAGTCGAAGGCCACGATGTGCAGGGGCATGCCCTTGGCCTTGGCCAGCGCGGCGGCTCGGTCATAGACCGGCGTGCGACGCATCAAGGGCGACACGATGAGCAAGAGTCGTTGATTGTCCATGACACACCTCTGCGGTTGGGGAAGCGTGCCTCGATCATCTGCCACCGGCGCCTGCCCGACTTGATGTTTATCAACTCGAACGGCTCGGACAAACGGCTGCCACGGCGAACCAAGAACTTGACACGGATCAAAGCTCCAAAGCATGTGCGGCGCACGCTAGCTCCACAGCCACAGCAATCGTGCAATGCCCCCTGATCTTCAGGGCCGTCGGCAGGACGCCATCGCACTACGAATCGATACGCAAGTCCTTGCTCACGCGCGCTCTGGAGGTTCCGATGAACGTCTATATCGAGGTAAACGCCGATCAGCACCGCTGGTGTGTCCACATGGATCAATGGCACGTAGGCTTCAGAACGCCGGATGAGGCCGAACAGTTCGTCGAACGGCTCACCGCCCGGCTCAACGCCCCCCATTCGCTGGACATGCTCGCCGACAGCCCAATCTGGAACCAGATGGCGGGCAGGCATGCGCAGCTGTCCGCCAAGGCAATGCCATCGCTCGGGCGATGCGTGAAGGGGGCCTGAAATGACCAGTCAGATCAGGGTCCGGGTGCTCGAGCAGCCCATCCCCGCAGCCAAGGCGACCCCCATCCATCTCAAGCCGCTGGCGTCCCCGTGCCAGCAATGCCGGGTCAGCGGGCTGTGCCTGCCGACCGGCCTGCCGGTAAGCGACAGCAGTTGCCTGGGTAGCCTGGTGGGCCCACGCATACGCATCAAGAAAGGCGCTGCGCTGTTCAATGCCAATGCACCGTTGGATACCCTGTATGCCGTGCGCTGCGGCAGCTTCAAGACAAGCCTGAACAATGCCGAAGGCCTGGGTGTGGTGATCAATTTCTGGATGCCAGGCGATGTGCTAGGGCTCGACGCCATTGCCACTGAATTTCATGTGTGTGACGCCATCGCCCTTGAAGACAGCGAAGTCTGCCCTATTCCCTACCGGCGGTTGCAATCGCTGGCTCGGGACTTTCCCGTCCTGCAGCAAAGCCTGAATCGCTTGATGAGCCGGGAAATCGTACGCGAGCACGAACGTGTGCTGATGCTGTGCAACCTCAGTGCCGAGGAGCGGCTTGCCAGTTTCCTGCTGGGCTTGTCCAAGCGCTTCGTCAGCCGGGGCTATTCCGCTCATGGCTTCATGCTACGCATGTCGCGGGAAGACATGGCCTCCTACCTGGGACTGCGCCTGGAAACGATCTGCCGGTCGGTCGCCCGCTTGCGTGCCCTGGGTATCGCCGACTTGCACGGCCGCCTCGTCGAGATTCTGGACATGCCAGCACTGATGGCCCTGGAACAGGGCTGCAGCGATGCCCAGCGTCCTGCCATCACCTAGGACGTTCGCCATTACGTCTTGGACTACCTGAACATGGCTCTGGCCGTTGTCGCTCGACACGATATGGATAGGCCTGCGGCAAGGTACAGGTTTAATCCGCCCATCAATGACGACGATGCGTTTCGATCCATTGGAACAGCGCCATACCGGCGAGCATCGCGACAACGAACAACCAAGCCTGCCAATACCCGGCCGGTAGCAGGACCAGCGCCGGCCCAGGGCAGACACCCGCCAGCCCCCATCCGACGCCAAACAGCAGACTGCCCCCGACCAGCCGGCGGTCTACATCGCGCCGGTCTGGCAGTTGCATCTTGCCGCCCAGCACCGCCACGCCATGCCGGCGTGCCCAGGCCATGGGCAGCAGCGCCACACCGATAGCGCCCACCATCACCAATCCCAGGGAGGGATCCCACTGCCCGGCAAGGTCGAGAAACCCAAGCACCTTGGCAGGATTGGCCATACCCGCCAGTAACAACCCCATGCCGAACAGAACCCCTGCGATAAAGCCACTGATACGGGACATGTCAGCTTCCTTGTAGAAGATGTCGAACGACAAAGACCGTGAGAAAGCCCGTTGCCATGAAGCACAGCGTGGCCACCAGTGAACGGGGTGACAGTCGAGAAATACCGCAAACACCATGGCCACTGGTGCAGCCACTGCCATAGCGCGTGCCCAAGCCGACCAGCAGGCCGGCCGTTGCCAGTACCCACGGGGCCGAAGCGAAGTGCGCGGGTGGCAGCGTCGAGAACAGCATCCATAACAACGGCGCCGCCAGCAGGCCCAGGAGAAACGCGAATTTCTCGCCACGCCCCTCAGCCCGACGCTCAAGCACCGAGCTGAGCAAACCGCTGATTCCTGCAATGCGACCGTTGGCGACCACGAACAGGCCGGCCCCCAGCCCAATCAGTGCGCCGCCGGCCAAGGCCGACCAGGGTGTGAAGGCCATCCAATCAATTGTCATCGCATCCTCCGCGAGCGAGTCGAGCCCAATCTCAATTTTAATCCTACAGTTGATGGGCAGTGCCGAACTTCACCTACACAGGAGATGCAAGCATGGGATACGTCACAACCAAAGACGGCGTTGAGATCTTCTACAAAGACTGGGGTCCCCGCGATGCGCAGGTCATCCATTTCCACCATGGCTGGCCGCTCAGTGCCGATGACTGGGATGCCCAGATGCTGTTCTTCCTGGCCCAAGGGTTTCGTGTGGTGGCGCACGACCGCCGCGGCCATGGTCGCTCGAGCCAGGTATGGGATGGCCATGACATGGACCACTATGCCGATGATGTGGCTGCGGTGGTCGATCACCTTGGTACCCATGGCGCCGTTCATGTCGGCCACTCCACAGGTGGCGGCGAGGTCGTGCACTATATTGCCCGCCATGGGCAGGATCGCGTGTCCAAGGCGGTCATCATCAGCGCGGTGCCGCCGTTGATGGTCAAGACCGACGCCAACCCAGGCGGCCTGCCCAAATCGGTCTTCGACGACCTGCAGGCCCAACTTGCCGCCAACCGCGCGCAGTTCTACCACGACGTCCCCGCAGGCCCGTTCTACGGCTACAACCGCCCGGGCGCGAAGCCTTCGCAAGGCATCATCCTCAACTGGTGGCGCCAGGGCATGATGGGCGGCGCCAAAGCTCACTACGATGGCATCGTTGCGTTCTCGCAAACCGATTTCACCGAAGACCTCAAGCGCATCACCCTTCCCGTTCTGGTGATGCACGGTGACGATGACCAGATCGTGCCCTATGAGAACGCCGGCGTGCTCTCGGCCAAGCTGCTGCAGAACAGTACGCTGAAGCTCTATGCCGGCTACCCTCATGGGATGCCGACCACCCACGCCGAGACGATCAACGCTGACCTGCTGGCCTTCATACGCGGCTAGGCTGGTGCATGTTCCGTTGCGCCCTGTGGGAGCGACTCCACCCGCGAACTTCGGCAACACCGGTGCCAGCGACCGAGTCGCATGCTTCGCGGGTGGATTTCCATCGACAGGTACGGGATGGCCCGAAGCCCGGCCATGCACCTTGAAGCCTCAGCACAGAAAGCCCTGAAGCGTCAGCGCATTGCTCAATGCCGCACCCGACGCGGTGTTGTCGAATATGCACCAGGTAGGTATCCCGGCTGCACGGCTACGCTGCAACTGTTCGGCCAAGCTTTGCAGGTAGGCCGTGGGATATTCGCTGTGGTAGATCCGCGGCTCACCATGAAGGCGCCAATAGACCAGCCCTGGCCAACCACCAGGGCGGGCATCGGTCTCAAAGCGTGAGGGACTGGCGGCTACTTGCGCGATCTGCAGGTCGATCAACAGCGGCTGTGCCAACTGCCAGCTAACGTGCCTGGGCTCGAGCGCTATCGATCCGCTGTACCGCTCACGCAAGGCTTCGAAGAAACGTCCGGCACTGCCAACGTCGTACCTCAGCGAGGGCGGCAATTGCACCAACAAGCAACCCAAGCGGCTGCCTAATTGCCCGCATTGCCCCAGGAACTCATCGAGGACCTCAGTGCATCCTTGCAGGCGCTGGTCATGAGTGATGATCTTGGGAAGTTTCACCGCGAAGCGAAAGTCTTCCGGCACGGACGATGCCCAGCGTGCGTATGTGCCAGGCCGGTGGGGGCGATAGAACGAGCTGTTGATTTCCACTGCGTTCAATCGCGCGGCGTATCGCTGCAGGTGGCTGCCAGACTGCACGAACTCATCGGCGTACTCGCGTGGCAAGCTCCAACCCGCACACCCCAGATGAATCATTCCTACCTTCCTGTATTAGACCTCGCTGCAAGGCCGGACCGCCCCACTTGCGCCTCCGCGCCTTGGACGGCCAACTGCCTGGCATGGCCCACCCCCCACATCAAGGCCCGAGTCATGGTCTCGCCGGGGCGCTGGTCGTATATCTGTTCACACACCACATTGCCGTCCGCGTCGTAGACACCGATGAACAGCTGTGTCGCCCCGGTGCGCGACAAGCGCGTCTGCACCTCGAGGCAGGTGCCATCGTCGAGGGTCTGCTCATGGGTTTGATGATGCAGGATCGGATCGCACCATTGTCGGTACGTCTCGCCTCTCTTTTTCATGGGATGCCCCTTGCTGTGTTGTCTTACATAGAGCACCGGGTTTGCCCAACCGATCGAAATCAATTCGCGGCACCGGACAGCCGGCTTGGCCGATCCTGTCGTTCATAGCAAGCGCCTTGAAGTAAAGGGTAAACTGGTGCCCGTTCGCCCCCACTTATCACCCAGGAAAAGACAGTGCCCCACTCTTCTGACGATCGTGCATCTTTGGCCGCTTTCGCTCTGGAAAGCCCTGCCCCGCTCTATGCAAGAGTCAAAGACATCATCCTTCAGCAGATCCGTACCGGCGTCTGGGGACCGAACTTCAAGCTGCCCTCCGAGAGCGAGCTGTTCAATCAACTCGGCGTCAGCCGGATGACCATCAATCGGGCGTTGCGCGAACTCACCATCGAAGGCGTGCTGGTGCGCCTGCAAGGCGTAGGTACTTTCGTGGCGGAACTCAAAGGCCATGCCGCGCTTTTCCAGATACACGACATCGCCGAAGAGATCACCAAGCGTGGTCATCAGCATCGCAGCGACGTGGTGCTGCTTGAGGCGCTTGCAGGTAAAACGCCGGCCTCGCTGCCCTTCTCTCTGGATGAGGTCCAGGACCTGTTCCACTCCGTGCTGGTGCATTACGAAAACGATATTCCGGTGCAAATCGAAGAACGTTTCGTCAATGCCGACATCGCACCCGATTATCTCCAGCAGGACTTCACCCGGATCACGCCCTTCGCCTATCTGATGCAGCTCGCGCCACTGACCGAGGCCGAGCACATGGTGGAGGCCATCCATGCAACACCAGCTGAGTGCAAGCTGCTGCACATCAAACGCACCGATCCTTGTCTTCTCATCCGGCGTCGTAGCTGGTCTGGCAAACGGCAAGTGGGCTGCGCTCGGCTGATCTATCCAGGCTCCCGTTATCGCCTGGAAGGCCGTTTCGGCCAGTAATTTCGTTCAAGGATGACCATCGACTGGAACCGGTCGATGGTATTTCGCTTTGAGTTTGATCAAAAATTTTTGACCTTTCGTCGCCGCTTCGCGCCCCGCCCCGTCATATAGACAGCATTTCCTGAAACGCAACAAACTGAAAAATATAGCTATTTTTCTTTCGCTTGGCGGCTGAATCCATTCTGCCGGGTGTACCAGGATCGGTACGCCCCATGTTGTATATACAGGTTGATATATGGTTGTATGTATATGAGCGCATACGACACTCCCGACACCACAATCACAAAAAAAAGGAAACCGCCATGACAGCTTCCCGATTCCGCGACACTGAAATCCGCGCCCCGCGTGGCAACAAGCTGACCGCCAAGAGCTGGCTGACCGAAGCGCCGCTGCGCATGTTGATGAACAACCTCGACCCTCAGGTCGCCGAGAATCCGAAGGAGCTGGTGGTCTACGGCGGTATCGGCCGTGCCGCACGTAACTGGGAGTGCTACGACAAGATCGTCGAGACCCTGACCCGCCTGGAAGACGACGAGACCCTGCTGGTCCAGTCCGGCAAGCCGGTCGGTGTCTTCAAGACCCACGCCAATGCCCCGCGCGTGCTGATCGCCAACTCCAACCTGGTGCCACACTGGGCCAACTGGGAACACTTCAACGAACTGGACGCCAAAGGCTTGGCCATGTTACGGCCAGATGACCGCCGGCAGCTGGATCTACATCGGCAGCCAGGGCATCGTCCAAGGCACCTACGAAACCTTCGTCGAGGCCGGACGTCAGCACTACGACGGCAACCTGACCGGCAAATGGGTCCGACCGCAGGCCTGGGCGGCATGGGCGGCGCCCAGCCACTGCCGCGACCCTGGCCGGCGCCTGCTCGCTGAACATCGAATGCCAGCAGAGCCGCATCGACTTCCGCCTGCAGACCCGCTCGTGGACGAGCAGGCCAAGGACCTGGACGACGCCCTGGCGCGCATCGCCAAGTACACCGCCGAAGGCAAGGGCCATCTCCATCGCCTGCACGGCAACGCTGCTGAAATCCTGCCTGAGCTGGTCAAGCGGGGCGTGCGCCGGACATGGTCACCGACCAGACCAGCGCCCACGACCCGCTCAACGGCTACCTGCCGGCCGGCTGGACCTGGGAGCATTACCGCGACCGCGCCAGACCGACGCCGCTGCGGTGGTCAAGGCCGCCAAGCAGTCCATGGCCGTGCACGTACAAGCCATGCTGGACTTCCAGAAAATGGGCGTGCCGACCTTCGACTACGGCAACAACATCCGCCAGATGGCCAAGGAAGAAGGCGTGGCCAATGCCTTCGACTTCCCAGGCTTCGTGCCGGCTTACATCCGTCCGCTGTTCTGCCGCGGTGTCGGCCCGTTCCGCTGGGCGGCGCTCTGTCGGCGACGCCGAGGACATCTACAAGACCGACGCCAAGGTCAAGGAACTGATCCCGGACGACGCCCACCTGCACCGCTGGCTGGACATGGCCCGCGAGCGCATCAGCTTCCAGGGTCTGCCGGCACGTATCTGCTGGGTGGGCCTGGGCCTGCGCGCGAAGCTGGGCCTGGCGTTCAACGAAATGGTCCGCAGCGGCGAGCTGTCGGCACCGATCGTCATCGGCCGCGACCATCTGGACTCCGGCTCGGTCTCCAGCCCGAACCGCGAAACCGAAGCCATGCGTGACGGCTCCGACGCCGTCTCCGACTGGCCACTGCTCAACGCCTTGCTCAACACCGCAGGCGGCGCCACCTGGGTTTCGCTGCACCACGGCGGTGGCGTGGGCATGGGCTTCTCCCAGCACTCGGGCATGGTCATCGTCTGTGACGGTACCGACGAAGCGGCCGCGCGTATCGCTCGCGTGCTGACCAACGACCCAGGGACTGGCGTGATGCGTCACGCCGATGCCGGCTACCAGATCGCCATCGACTGCGCCAAGGAGCAGGGCCTGGACCTGCCCATGATCACGGGCGTCAAGCGCTGAGGAAACACGCCATGACTATGCAAAACCCTGCATCAAAGCCGCTCAAAGGCATTCGTGTGCTGGACCTGAGCCGTGTACTGGCCGGCCCTCATTGCACAGCAATGCTGGCTGACCTCGGCGCTGAAGTGATCAAATTCGAAGTCCCAGGGCATGGCGATGACAGCCGTCACCTGGGCCCTTTCGACAAAAATGGCGAGAGCGTCTATTTCGGTCTGATCAACCGCGGCAAGCGTAGCGTCGAGCTTGATTTCAAGGCACCAGCCGATCTTCAGCGCTTCCATGCATTGGTCGCCGACGCCGATGTCGTGGTGGAAAATTTTCGCCCTGGCGTGACCCAGCGCCTGGGCATCGACTTCGACAGCCTCAAGGCACTCAACCCTCGACTGATATACGCCAGTATTTCCGGATTCGGTCAAAGCGGGCCATTGTCCTCCCGCCCGGCCTACGACATCGTCGCCCAGGCCATGTCTGGCCTGATGAGTGTGACCGGCTTTCCCCAGACCGGCCCAACCCGGAGCGGTGAGGCCCTTGGAGACCTCTGTGCAGGCGTCTACGCCGCCTGGGCAATCAGCTCCGCACTGTTCGCCCGTGAGTTCCAGGGTGCCGCTGCACAGTACCTGGATGTGGCGATGTTCGACGTGTTGGTCAGTCTTCAAATGACCGGCCTGTCCAATCTTTTTGCCCAGGGCCGCGCGCCCGGACTGGTGGGCAACCGGCATCCGGTCTCGACCCCTTTCGACACCTACCGCGCCGCCGATGGATTGGTCGTGATCGCAGTCGCCAGCGACAAGCTGTTCCGCCGCTTGTGCGAGAGCATGGAATGCCAGGCCTTGGCGGATGACCCACGTTTCGTCGACGACAGCTCACGCACCGCGAACGAGGCGTCATTGAAGGCACAGATCGAGGCCTGGACCTGTACCCGAGGCGTTGAACAGATCTGCTCCTTGCTGCTGGACGCAGGCGTACCCGCCTCCCCCGTATGGAATCTCGCCCAGGCCACAGGCAGCGAACAAGCCCACGTGCGCCAATTGCTGGTAGAGGGCTGCGCGCAGTCACCTTTGGTACCGCAGCCAGTGTTTTTCAATGGAAGCAAGCCCCACACCGCCTCACCCGCCCCCCGCCTGGGCGAAGCCAATGCCTTGTACGGTCTGTCCCACACAGGAGAATAAAAATGAATTTCGAACTGGACGCCGCAGAACTTGCGATCATCGAATCGGCCGAACGCGTCGCTCACGACGTGCTCAAACCGAATGCCCAAGGCTTTGACGAGGCCGAAGCGTTCTGTGCCGGCAGCCTCAAAGCCTTGGGCGAGCTGGGGTTCATGGGGATCAATCTGCCAGAGGCCTATGGCGGGTTTGGCATCACAAGCCTGGCAATGAGCCGCGTGGTTGAGGCCGTCGCAGCCGCCTGCGCCTCCACCGCATCGGCGATGACTGCGCACTTCCTGGCCACCGATTCCATCCTCATTGGCGGGACAGAGGCGCAGCGCCAGCAATGGCTGCCTCGTGCCGCCACGGGCGAACTGCTCGGCGCCTTCGGCCTGACCGAACCGGCCGCCGGCTCCAATCCGGCTGACATGCGCACACGGGCAAGCCAGGAGAACGATGGATGGCGAATCCGTGGCAGTAAGCACTACATCACCAATGCGCGCGAAGCCGATTTCATCGTGCTGTACGCCAAGACCGACGCAGACGCGGGTCATCATGGCATCAGCGCATTCCTCATTCCCAAAGGTACAGAGGGCATCACCTTTTCCAGCCCGGAGAAGACCATGGGCCTGCGCGGCAGCACGATCTATGAGCTGTCCCTGGACTGCTGGCTTCCCGCGAGCGCCCTGCTGGGCCAGCCTGGTCAGGGCTTCAAGACCGCCATGGAAGTACTGGATCGCGGTCGGGTGGAGGTGGCGGCGATGGCCTTGGGCATCGCCCGCACGGCTATGGAATACAGCCTCAGCTGGGCCCAGCAGCGCCAGATCGGGCCCAAGCCCTTGGCGGCCTATCAGGGCACACAGTGGCGTATTGCAGACATGCACACCCAATTGCAGGCAGCACGGCTGCTGACCCTGCAGGCTGCGGCCGCGCGCGACGCGGGCGGGCGCTTCAGCCTTGAGTCGGCCACCGCCAAGCTGTTCGCCGCCGAAGCGGCGGGCTTCATTACCGATGCCGCACTCCAGCTGCACGGCGGCTATGGCTACATCCGCGACCTGCCGCTGGAGCGCCTGGTGCGCGATGCACGCATCCTGCGCATTTTTGAAGGCACTTCGGAGGTGCAGAAAATCATCATCTCGCGCGCCGTACTAGACGCCGCCCGCACTTGAGGTGTCAGCCTGGAAGGCACCAGCCGACCAGGCTCACAGGGCATCCGCTACATAACAACAATAGAGGCGCCATGGGCAATGGCGCCACGGGAGAAACCCTCATGTCTGGCAAGCCCCTCATCGAAACGCGCTCCATCGACTTCATTCCTGAAAGCGAACGACACGGTCGGCTCTTCAGCCAGTTCACCTTGTGGTTCGGTGCCAACTTGCAGATCACGGCCATTGTCACCGGCGCCTTGGCAGTGGTGCTGGGTGGCGATGTCTTCTGGTCATTGATCGGCCTGTTGATCGGCCAGGTGTTCGGCGGCATCGTGATGGCATTGCACGGCGCCCAAGGTCCGCGTCTTGGCCTGCCGCAGATGATTTCAAGCCGCGTGCAGTTCGGCGTATTCGGCGCGGTGATACCGCTGGTACTCGTCTGCATCATGTACATCGGCTTCAATGCCACCGGCACGGTACTGGCCGGCCAGGCGATTGGCCGAATGGCGAACATCAGCGATACGAGCGGCATCCTGGTTTTCGCCACCGTGATCGTGGTGTTGACAGTGTGCGGCTACCGGGTGATCCATGTGCTCGGGCGGGTCGCCAGCGTGCTTGGCGTGGTGGCGTTCGCTTACCTGTTCGTACGCCTGCTGTCGATCAATGACATCGCCACCCTGCTCGAAAATCGACACTTCAGCTGGAACACCTTTCTTCTGGCCGTTTCGCTGTCGGCGTCGTGGCAGATTGCGTTCGGCCCTTATGTAGCCGACTACTCGCGCTACCTCCCCAGCGCAACTTCCCCGCTGCGCACCTTCCTCGCCGTGGGCCTGGGCTCGGTACTGGGCTCGCAAACCTCCATGGTGCTCGGCGTGTTCGCAGCGGCGCTGGCAGGCGGCGCCTTCTCCGGAAACGAGGTGAACTACATTGTTAGCCTGGGCGCCAGCGGGATGATTGCCGGCCTGCTGTTCTTTAGCATCGGCTTTGGCAAGGTGACCATCGCTACCTTGAACGCCTATGGCAGCTTCATGTGCATCGCCACCATTGTCAGTGCGTTCCAAAAACGCTTCACCGTCTCTTCCGGCCAGCGCCTGGTGTTCGTGCTCTGCATAGTCGGTATCTCCACTACCCTGGCGCTGATCGGCCAGCATTCCTTCCTCAGCGCATTCAAATCCTTCCTTCTGTTCCTGTTGGCGTTCTTCACACCCTGGAGCGCCATCAACCTGGTGGATTACTACTTCATCACTCAGGAGCGTTACGACATCGCCGCCCTGGATGACCCGGATGGCCGGTACGGCCGCTGGAACTGGGTAGGCATCGGCACCTATGGGTTCGGGGTCTTGGTGCAGATGCCCTTCATCGCCACCGGCTTCTACACAGGCCCCTTGGTGCAACACCTGGGCGATACGGACATATCCTGGTTGGTTGGGCTGATCGTGCCAGCGCTCGTCTACTACCCGCTTGCCAAGCACGGGGCGCGACGTCAGCAGCCTCTGCCTGCGCAGGACTATGCCCAGAAACAGTGCTAGCCCCTGAGCCGCTTGCCGCCCGATAAGGGCGGCAGGCCACCTGCCCTACCCGCCCTTACAACCCCCGAGCCCCCATGAACACCAACACACAACATGCCCAGCCGACCAAGACACAGGAACGCCTGTACCTCACGGCGGTGGACTTGTTCGCTGAACAGGGCTACCAGAATACGAGCTTGCGCGACCTGGCCGCCCGCTTGGGTATCGGCGGAGGGTCCCTCTACAACCACATTGAAAGTAAACAGGCGCTGCTCTTCGACCTCATCGAGGAATGCATGAGCGACCTGCTAAGACTCACTCGGGTAAAGCTCAAAGCCGCCCAAGGCACGCGCGCCCGTCTGCATGCATTCGTCAGTGCCTTCATCGAACTTCAGCAGAGCGAGCAGAAAAGAGTCCAGCTCATGTTGCGGGAGGCTCGCAACCTGACGGCAGAACACGCTCGGCTGCATGCCGCGATGCGTGATGAATACACTCAGCAGCTAATGGCTATCATTGCCTCCACCTTCCCTCGAGGCATTGATCGCTCAAAGACAAAGTTCTTCACTGACAGGGTCATCGGCATGCTTGAAAGCCTTTGCCAATCATCGGATATCGATTCGGCCCTGTCACAACGGCAAATCATCGAACAACTGACCGAGATGATTCTGGGCGCGGCGTCCCGCCTGGAACTGGAACCCTCCACGGCGCAGACAGCCCGTGCTTCGTCGAGTGCCGTGTGAGCAAGGCTCGTGCTCTGCCACTCGATGGGTAACATGCCGGCCGAATCTGCAAGTGGTCGGCACGCTCAACAAAGCCGCACGGAGTAGTGCAAACGCAAAAAGGGCGATCCTTTCGGATCGCCCTTTTCGGTGCCCGGAAACCCGGGGCTTTTGTTTGGTAGGCACAATTGGACTCGAACCAACGACCCCCACCATGTCAAGGTGGTGCTCTAACCAACTGAGCTATGTGCCTGTCGATGAGGGCGCATTCTACGCGCTCCAAAATCGCTGTCAACTGTTTTTTTCACGCTAACTCACTGAATCTTAAAAATATTTACCTGACCCGAAGCGACGGGGGGAGTAAAGGATTTTCAACGGACGACTAGCGGGTGTTTATTATTATTGATAGCATCGGTACATTCGTTAAAAATATAAAACACGAGGTTCCCCGAGCATGGCCAATACCCCCTACCCCCAGTCCTACTACGCCGCCTCGGCCAACCCGGTGCCGCCACGTCCGGCGCTGCAGGGTGAGGTGGAGACTGACATCTGCATCATCGGCGCCGGTTACACCGGCCTGTCCAGCGCCCTGTTCCTGCTGGAAAACGGCTTCAAAGTGAGCATCGTCGAGGCGGCCAAAGTGGGCTTCGGCGCATCGGGCCGCAACGGCGGCCAGATCGTCAACAGCTACAGCCGTGACATCGACGTGATCGAGCGCACCGTCGGCCCCAAGCAGGCGCAACTGCTGGGTCAGATGGCCTTCGAAGGCGGACGCATCATCCGTGAGCGCGTGGCCAAGTACAACATCCAGTGCGACCTGAAGGACGGCGGCGTGTTCGCTGCACTGAGCGCCAAGCAGATGGGCCACCTGGAGTCGCAAAAGCGTCTGTGGGAACGTTTCGGCCACACCCAGCTGGAGCTGATGGACCAGAAGCGCATCCGCGAAGTGGTCGCCTGCGACAACTATGTCGGCGGCATGCTGGACATGAGCGGTGGCCACATTCACCCGCTTAACCTGGCCTTGGGCGAAGCTGCCGCGGTCGAGTCGCTGGGTGGCGTGATTTATGAACAGACCCCGGCCGTGCGCATCGAGCGCGGTGCCAACCCGGTCGTGCACACCCCGCAAGGCAAGGTGCGCGCCAAGTTCATCATCGTTGCCGGTAACGCCTACCTGGGTAACCTGGTACCGGAGCTGGCGGCCAAGTCCATGCCATGCGGCACCCAGGTGATTACCACCGAGCCGCTGGGCGAGGAACTGGCCCGCACCCTGCTGCCGCAGGACTACTGCGTCGAGGACTGCAACTACCTGCTCGACTACTACCGCCTGACCAGCGACAAGCGTCTGATCTTCGGTGGTGGCGTGGTCTACGGTGCTCGCGACCCGGCCAACATCGAGGCAATCATCCGTCCGAAGATGCTCAAGGCCTTCCCGCAGCTCAAGGACGTGAAGATCGACTTCGCCTGGACCGGCAACTTCCTGCTGACCCTGTCGCGCCTGCCACAGGTGGGTCGTATCGGCGACAACATCTACTACTCCCAGGGCTGCTCCGGTCACGGCGTGACCTACACCCACCTGGCGGGCAAGGTACTGGCCGAAGCCCTGCGTGGCCAGGCCGAGCGCTTCGACGCCTTTGCCGGTCTGCCGCACTACCCGTTCCCGGGTGGTCAGCTGCTGCGCGTACCGTTCAGCGCCCTGGGCGCCTGGTACTACAGCCTGCGCGACCGTCTGGGCATCTAAGACGAGCCGGGGGCGACGAAAGCGTCGCCCCAGGTATGGTCGACCCAATCGCGGGCCAAGTCCGCTCCTGGCTGCAGGAGCGGGTTTGGCCCGCGATTGCATTACTGGCCCAGGCTGCGGACCGCCTGCTTCGCCGCGATTTCCTGGCCTGCCCGGGCCAGCTCGTCGGCGGCCTGCAGCCAACGCTGACGGTCCACCTGAGCCGGCAGCTGTTTCGGTGGCTGCACCAGCACAGCCCAACTTCCCGTCTTCGCCCACGCAGCCTCGAAATCATCGAACGCCATCAACAGGCGACGCTGCATCCCCGAACGCAACAGCACCCGCCCTTTGTAGCTGTCATAGCCAATCAGCACCGCATAGCGTGGCTCACTCCAAAAGGCCGAGCCTTCTTCGTAACGCACTAGCACCGGGTTGCCTGCCGCCACTTGGGTCAGCAAGGCCTCAAGGCGCTTGTCCAGTGGGTAGACGACCATGCCGTATTCACGCGCTACCTTGGGAATGCCGGCGCCCAGCGCGTCGGCGCCCTGTGGCAGGTTAAGGGGTTTATCAAGCAAACCCGGCGTGATGACCACGCCCTGTTGCGACAGCAGTGCCGCCAGTGCCATGGCCCCGCTGTGATTGGCCTTGCCGCGATAGAACGGCACGCTGCTGATCTCGACCCGCTGTGCCTGGCCCTTCGCCACAGGCGATGGACCACTGGCGCAACCGGCCAGGCTGGCCACGACCAGGCACGCGGCCAGCAGCCGGCGCGATGAAGTGAAGGTTTCTTGCAACATGGGCACTCGCTTGTTCCGTCGCCAGGCAGGCAGCGCCCGGCCCTGGGCTCCGATCATAGGCTGGGTGCGTGTTTGGGTATAGCCCGTCACCGGCTTGGAACGAAACGGCCCAAGGGAATAGACCTTCGGTCAATGGAACGCACCGCCCGGCGGGCTAGACTAAAGCAGTGTCTGGAAGGCGAGCCCCGTGCGCGCCTGAGAGAAGGAGGCACACATGAGCCTGACAATGGCGATACTGATGCTGGTGGGGATGTGGGTGAGCGTCGCCGCCGCCATGCTGTGGGGGGTGTTGCGCATCGTGCGCAGGCATTCCCACCATCACCTGCCACCGCAAACGTTGCCCAAACCACAGCCGGCGCGTCGTGCGCGGCGGCACGCAGGGGCGCACTGACATTCAACCCAGCCTGCCGACGCGGCCCACATACGATAGACCGCTCCCCTACCCGTCAGCCCCCGAATCCAGAAAAAGCGAAGGGGGCGCACTGCGCCCCCTCCTTTGTGCTTCGAGCGATCAGCCCTCGGCAGCTTCGCGCTTGAGCCGAGCTCGGCGCGCCATGATGTTGAGCACTTCGATCGCAGTCGAGAACGCCATTGCGGCGTACACGTAGCCTTTTGGCACATGGGCACCGAAGCCCTCGGCGATCAGGGTCATGCCGATCATGATCAGGAAGCCCAGTGCCAGCATCACCACGGTCGGGTTGTCGTTGATGAACTTGGCCAGCGGGTCGGCAGCTACCAGCATCACGACCACGGCGCTGATCACGGCGATGATCATGATCGGCAAGTGCTCGGTCATGCCTACAGCGGTAATGATGCTATCGATCGAGAAGACGATGTCGAGCATCAGGATCTGGCCGATCGCAGCGGCAAAGCCCAGGGTTACGGTGGATCCAGCCTTGGCTTCTTCCTTGGCGCCATGCGGATCGACGTTCTCGTGGATCTCTTTGGTGGCTTTCCATAGCAGGAACAGGCCACCGGCGATGAGGATCATGTCCTTCCAAGAGAAGCTGTGGCCGAACACATCGATCACAGGTTCGGTCAACTGGACGATCCAGGCCACGGTCGAGAGCAACGCCAAGCGCATGATCAGCGCCATGCTGATACCGATACGCCGCGCCTTGGAGCGGTAGGCCTCAGGCAGTTTGTTGGTCAGGATGGAAATGAAGATCAGGTTGTCGATGCCCAGTACGATTTCCATGGCCACCAGCGTGGCCAGGGCGACCCAGGCAGCGGGGCTTGCAGCGAGTTCCAGCAAATATTCCATGATTTAGTCCTGCATCGAGTCCGGGTCAGATGTCTTGGGTGTCGCTTTTTTCTTCAGCGGCCTTGGGCTTGGCGCCCTCCGAGCCGATGGCCTCGCTCAGGGCCTGTTGGGCAGCTTCGTTGGTCTTGTCGATCGCCTGCTTGGCCGACTCGGCGGCCTGATCGAGCATCTGCTGGGCGGACTTCTCGGCCTGGTCGCAGCCAGCCAGGCTGAACAGGGCCAAGGCCAGCACCAAGGGCGTACCGATGGATTTGAGTTGCAACATGGGAATCCTCGCTTTTCCAATTTCCGGCGCTGCATGCAGCGCCTTATGGGTGGGCATTCTAGAGAACGCCATACATCAGGAAAATTCGTATTTTTAGCGGTTATACTTCGGTTTTTACGAATCGGGAAAGTGTCGGATGCTCAATTATCGCCAGCTGCACTACTTCTGGGTGGTGGCCAAGACCGGCAGCATCGCCCGCGCAAGCGAGCAACTGAACCTGACGCCCCAGACCATCAGCGGGCAGATCAGCCTGTTCGAACAAGCCTACGGGCTGGAGCTGTTCCAGCGTGTCGGCAGGCAGTTGGAGCTGACCGAGACTGGCCGCCAGGCACTGGGCTATGCCGAACAGATGTTCCAGATCGGCGGTGAACTGGAAGCCCTGCTGCGCGCAGGGCCTCAGGAACAGATCCTGTTTCGCGTCGGTGTCGCCGACGTCGTTCCCAAATCCATCGTCTATCGACTGCTGGCCCCGACCATGGAGTTGGACAACGTCCTGCGCATCAACTGCCGCGAAGACAAACTCGAACGCCTGCTGGCCGACCTTGCCATCCAGCGCCTTGATGTAGTGATCTCCGACAGCCCGATGCCCAGCCACCTGGATATCAAGGGCTACAGCCAGAAACTGGGCGAGTGCGGCCTGAGTTTCTTCGCCACCCCGGCGCTGGCGCGCCAGCATGCCCTGCCCTTCCCGGCCTGCCTAGACGACGCACCGCTGTTGATCCCGGGCCAGGAAACCGTGGTCCGCAGCCGGTTGCTGCGCTGGTTGGCTGAACAGCAGCTGCATCCACGGATCATCGGCGAATTCGATGACAGCGCCTTGATGCAGGCCTTCGGGCAGTCCGGTAGCGGGATTTTCGTGGCGCCCAGCGTGATCGCCGAAGAAGTGTGCCGTCAGTATGGCGTCGAGCTGATCGGGCAGACCGAGGCGGTGAACGAGTCGTTCTATGCCATTTCGGTGGAACGCAAGGTCACCCATCCAGGGATCGTGGCGATTACCGAGGGGGCGCGCCGGGATCTGTTTCATTGGTGATCCACGCTGCGGGAAATACGGATTAGTCAGCAGGAAATGTAGCTCGTGGCTATATGCGAAGCGACCCGAACGTCCGAGCTCAGACCAGGCCGGCAAAGCTCTGTGTTAGAGTTGCCGGTTTTACAAAAACGAGATTCCGCTGCACATGACCCCTGTCCTTCGTCTCATCAACCGCACCGGTCTGGTGACGCAGATCTGCATCGGCCTGGTGGCCGGCATCACCCTCGCTCTGCTCGCCCCGGCCGTGGCCCGTGACCTGGCCTTTCTAGGCAAAGTGTTCGTCAGCGCGCTGAAAGCCGTGGCACCGGTACTGGTGTTCATCCTGGTCATGGCGTCGATCGCCAATCACCGTCACGGCCAGGAAACCCACATCAGACCGATCCTCTGGCTGTACCTGCTGGGCACCTTCGCCGCCGCGGTCGTGGCCGTGGTCGCCAGCATGGCGTTCCCGTCCAACTTGGTGCTCAGCACCGGCGATGCCTCGCTCACCGCTCCCGGCGGCATCAGCGAAGTGCTGCAAGGCCTGCTGTTGAGCGCCGTCGACAACCCGGTCAATGCGCTGCTCAACGCCAACTTCATCGGCATTCTGACGTGGGCCATCGGCCTGGGCGTCGCCATCCGCCATGCTGGGCAGACCACCCGCACCGTGGTCGAGGACCTGTCCAACGGCGTGACCCTGATCGTACGCGTGGTCATCCGTTTCGCCCCCCTGGGGATCTTCGGCCTGGTCGCCTCGACGCTGGCCCAGTCCGGCCTGGACGCTCTGCTTGGTTACTTGCACCTACTGATGGTACTGATCGGTTGCATGCTGTTCGTGGCATTGGTGGTCAACCCGCTGATCGTGTTCTGGAAGATCCGTCGCAACCCGTACCCACTGGTATTCATGTGCCTGCGCGAAAGCGGCATCACGGCGTTCTTCACCCGCAGCTCGGCGGCCAACATTCCGGTCAACTTGGCGCTGTCGGAAAAGCTCGGACTGCATGAGGACACCTATTCGGTATCGATCCCGCTGGGCGCGACCATCAACATGGCGGGCGCAGCAATCACCATCACCGTGCTGACCCTGGCCGCCGTACACACCCTGGGCATTACGGTGGACCTGCCGACCGCCGTGCTGCTCAGTGTCGTGGCGGCCGTGTGTGCCTGTGGCGCTTCGGGCGTGGCCGGTGGCTCGCTGCTGCTGATTCCGCTGGCCTGCAGTCTGTTCGGGATCCCCAGCGAGATCGCCATGCAAGTGGTGGCGGTCGGCTTCATCATCGGCGTATTGCAGGACTCGGCCGAGACCGCGCTCAACTCCTCGACCGACGTGCTGTTCACTGCAGCGGCTTGCCTGGGGCAGGAGCGCCGCAACGCCTGAGGTACAGCCCGCTCCGGCAACCGGAGCGGGTTTTCCCCGCAGTATTGTCTGATTGATTAAGCCTGCCGCATTACCTAGGCTAGTGGCCTTTTCCTCGCAATGAGACAGGGCCATGTCAGAACACGAAACCGCAGGCGAAGGCCGTTTCAACAGCATCGAGATCCGTGTGCTCGGTTCTCTGATCGAAAAACAAGCCACCAGCCCGGAAACCTACCCGCTGACCCTTAACGCCCTGGTGCTGGCCTGTAACCAGAAGACCAGCCGTGAACCGGTGATGAACCTCTCCGCCGGCCAGGTCGGCCAGGCCCTGCGTGCCCTCGAAGGGCAAGAAATGACCCGTCTGCAGATGGGCAGCCGCGCCGATCGTTGGGAGCACCGGGTGGACAAGGCACTGGAGTTGGTGCCGGCTCAATTGGTGCTGATGGGGCTGATGTTCCTGCGCGGACCGCAGACCCTCAACGAACTGCTGACCCGCAGTAATCGCCTCCATGACTTTGAAGACGTCGAGCAGATCCAGCACCAGCTCGAGCGTCTGGTCTCACGCGGCCTGGCGCTGCACCTGCCACGCCAGCCCGGCCAACGCGAAGACCGCTACACCCACGCCCTTGGCGACCCGGCGCAGATCGAGGAGATCCTCGCCGCACGCCAGCAAGGCGCCGAGCGCAGCAACAGCGGCACCAGTGTGTCGGATGAGCGGATCGAGGCTCTGGAAGCCCGGGTCGCAGCGCTGGAGGCGCGCCTTGCCGCACTGGAGGGCTGACCTTAGGGCTGATCGGCGTCAGGAAAGTTGCGGCAACTCTTACGCTCGGCCAGCTCTTGGTCGGTGGGACGCTGGTCGACAAAGACCGTGCGCCCGTCGGCATAGATCTCCAGATAGCCCCAGTGCAGGTCCTGCTCCTTCTGTCCGGGCTTGGGTGGCTCTAGCCACCAGGGTTCGCGGCTGATCAGGGTCATGAGTGTGATTCCCGAGGGTGTCCGCAATAAATCATAGACACCTTCAGGTTTGGCTTTGACAACGCGCAAAAGCATTCACGGGTAAACCCGCCCCCAGAAGTACGGCGCAGAACCAGAGACCAGCGCTATACCTGTGGGGGCGGGTTTACCCGCGAAGAGGGTGGTGCAGGCTTATGCCGGCGCCGAGGTGCGGATCAGGTGGTCGAAGGCTGCCAACGAAGCCTTGGCCCCTTCACCCACGGCGATGACGATCTGCTTGTACGGCACCGTGGTCACATCACCTGCAGCGAACACGCCGGGGATATTGGTCTGCCCCTTGGCATCGACGATGATCTCGCCACGTGGCGACAGCTCGACCGTGCCCTTGAGCCAGTCGGTGTTCGGCAGCAGGCCAATTTGCACGAAGATACCTTCGAGCGCCAGGTCGTGCAGCTCATCGCTGTTGCGATCCTTGTAGCGCAAGCCCGTGACCTTCTCGCCATTGCCCAGCACTTCGGTGGTCAGGGCGCTGGTGATGACCTTAACGTTCGGCAGGCTGTGCAGCTTGCGTTGCAACACGGCATCGGCACGCAGTTGGCTGTCGAACTCGATCAACGTCACTTGTGCGACGATACCGGCCAGGTCAATGGCCGCTTCCACGCCGGAATTGCCTCCGCCGATCACAGCCACACGCTTGCCCTTGAACAGCGGGCCATCACAGTGCGGGCAGTAGGCTACGCCACGGGCGCGGTATTCCTGCTCGCCAGGGACGTTCATTTCGCGCCAGCGGGCGCCGGTGGCGAGAATCACGGTCTTGGCCTTGAGCGAAGCGCCGCCGGCCAGGCGAACTTCGTGCAGCGCGCCATTGACGCCTGGGATCAACGCTTCGCCGCGTTGCAGGTTCATGATGTCCACATCGTACTGTTTGACGTGTTCTTCCAGCGCCCTGGCCAGTTTCGGTCCTTCGGTTTCCTGGACCGAAATGAAGTTCTCGATCGCCAGGGTGTCGAGTACCTGGCCACCGAAACGCTCGGCAGCAACGCCTGTACGAATGCCTTTGCGCGCGGCGTAGATGGCTGCCGAAGCGCCAGCGGGACCACCGCCGACCACCAGCACATCGAAGGCATCCTTGGCGTTGATCTTCTCGGCCTCACGGGCTCCGGCATTGGTGTCGATCTTGCCGAGGATTTCCTCCAGGCCCATGCGGCCCTGGCCGAAGACTTCGCCGTTGAGGTAGATGCTCGGCACCGCCATGATCTTGCGCGACTCGACCTCTTCCTGGAACAGCGCACCGTCGATAGCCACATGGCGCACATTGGGGTTGAGCACAGCCATCAAGTTCAGGGCCTGGACCACATCCGGGCAGTTCTGGCACGACAGCGAGAAATAGGTTTCAAAGGTGAACTCACCTTCCAGGGCCTGGATCTGCTCGATCACTTCGGCGCTGGCCTTGGACGGGTGACCGCCTACCTGCAACAGCGCGAGTACCAGAGAAGTGAATTCGTGGCCCATGGGGATGCCGGCGAAACGCAGGCTGATGTCAGCCCCCGGACGATTGAGCGAGAACGAGGGACGCCGGGCGTCGGAGCCGTCCTCGCGCAGGGTAATGAGGTTCGACAGGCTGGCGATTTCCACCAGCAGGTCATGCAATTCGCGGGATTTCGCGCCGTCGTCGAGGGAAGCAACGATCTCGATCGGCTGGGTGACCCGCTCCAGGTAGGTTTTCAGTTGCGATTTAAGCGTGGCGTCCAACATACGGGCGATTCCTTTTTTCAAAACTTGGATACAAAAACGCCCAGGCGAGGTCGCCCGGGCGTTTTTACGGGGCGGTGGCTACTTCAGCTTTGGCGACCGGCTACCGCCCGCGACTTACACATCGGCTTAGATCTTGCCGACCAGGTCCAGCGATGGCGCCAGGGTGGCTTCGCCTTCTTTCCACTTGGCCGGGCAAACTTCACCTGGGTGGGCGGCGACGTACTGGGCAGCCTTGACCTTGCGCAGCAGCTCGCTGGCATCGCGGCCTACACCGCCGTCGTTGATTTCGACGATCTTGATCTGACCTTCCGGGTTGATCACAAAAGTACCGCGATCCGCCAGACCGGCTTCTTCGATCAGTACGTCAAAGTTACGGGCGATGACGTGGGTCGGGTCACCGATCAGCGGGTACTGGATCTTGCCGATGGTTTCCGAGGTGTCGTGCCAGGCTTTGTGAGTGAAGTGGGTGTCGGTGGACACGCCGTAGATTTCCACGCCCAGCTTCTGGAACTCGGCGTAGTTGTCAGCAAGGTCACCCAGCTCGGTCGGGCAAACGAAGGTGAAGTCAGCTGGGTAGAAGAACACGACGGACCACTTGCCTTTGAGGTCGGCTTCGCTGACCTGGACGAATTCGCCCTTGTGGTAGGCAGTCGCGTTGAACGGTTTGACCTGGCTGTTGATGATAGGCATGGAGACGCTCCTTCATGGGTTGAAATCAGTTGACGGAGAGAATCCTAACCGCAGGCTCCGATAAAGGCTCATTGGCAAACCTCATGCTTGTGATTGGTTTTGGCTATAAGTCGCCAATCCCAATAGATACTTTGATTCCTAAGACGCGTCGGCCTGTACACACGCCGATGCCTCGAGCCTCCCGCTGGGACCGGCGCTATAGTCCAGCCAGCACTGTTGATCACCCGCCTCCCCCCAAATGACCTTGAGCCGGCCTCGCTGAGCATCGCCACGCACATGCAGGCGGCTGCCCTGGCCGACCATCCCTCGCTCCCTACCCGCTTCATCCAGTACCAATGCACCGAAGGGCAATGCCTGTCCGCTCACCTTGAGCGCGTGCAGCATCAGTGGATGACCACTACGGGTTGGATAGTGCAACCAACTTGCCGCGCCTGACCGCGGCACTACCGACTGGCCAGTGAGTTGCAGCTCGACATCCTTGGACATGCCTTTGGGGTCGAGCTCCACTGTGTTCAGGCCATACGGCAGCAATGCTGGTACCACCGCGAACCCACGCTCATCCAGGCGTATCTGAGGATGCTGGCGAAGCCGCGCCGCGCTCGCACCCGGTGCATGGACAATCGCAAAGCTTTCCCCAAGCGGCGGGGCCATGGACAAGCCCCCCGGATGGGCAACCAGAGCCCCTTGGGCGCCCATTGAGGCTTGGTGATGAGTGTGCCGATTGGCGAACGAGGCGTTCAGCTCGCCAAACGAACCACGGTGCAGCAGATGGGCATCCAGCCCTGCCCCGCCCCGCGTCCCTTCCTGACGCACTGCAGCCAGCCCATACCCCCATTGCCCACGCTCCCCAGCCGTTGCACGCAAGCGCACATTCGAACGGCCCTGCCCCTGAGCCCCCCATGTCATCCCACTGCTCAACGAAGCACGACGCCGCTCCCCAAGCGGCAGGCTGGCCGTGAGCGTGAATGTGTCGAGCGCCTGGCCAGAAGGTCGCCGCTCACGGTCGAACCGCATCCCATAGTTGAGTTTCCCCAGATGGTTGTTGTAGCCCAGGCTGTAACTGCTTTGGCGTTCTGCGCCCTGCCCCCAACCCGCCATCAGCGTCAGACGACCACCTTGCGAGCCCAACGGCCGGTTGACGGTAAGTCCGACCCGCCGCCGCGCAGGGGCCAACACATGGCCTTGGCTCGCCTGGGCAAAATCGTCGAAACGGTAATAGCCTGCGTATTGCGTCAATGTCGCGCCAAGGTCGGTCTCCCATGCAGTGAGCCTGTGTCGCCAGCTCATCCGCCAGGCGTGCCCTTGTCGTTCCCGATCCAGCGAAACGCGGCTGTGGTAGCGCGTCAGGCCGACAGCACCGACGCCACTGTTTATCGCCACCCCCATGGCACTGGCCAGATAATCGCTGGCCAACCACGCACCTCCATGCACACTCAGATGGTTGTTCAGCCCTTGTTGCCAACTCCCGTGCAAATGGCCAGGCCCCATCTTCCCCAGCTCATCGCGCCAGACACCCGCTGCGAATTCGAACCGTTTGCTTCCTGGGCGCAAGGCAAGCGGTGCGGCCTGGCTCGGCACGAAGAAGGTTCGCACCTCGCCATCGGCCTCGCGCAGAGTGACCTCAAGGTCATCGTGCAAGCCGCTGGCATAGAGGTCGTCGATTTCGAAGGGGCCGGGGGCTACTGTCGATTCGTGCACCAGCACACCGCGCTGGCGGATGCTCAGTAACGCCGTGCTGTTTGCCACACCGCTGATCACGGGGGAAAAACCGCGCTGGGTCTGCGGGAGCATGCGCTCGTCATTGTTCAACAACACGCCACGCAACGCGCCGGTATCGAAAACGTCGCCACGGCTGTAGCTATCACCGAGTGTCATTTGCGATGACCACGTAGGAATGTCCCGCCTGACCGACAATCCACCCGCCTGATAGTGCGAGGCCCCGGCATCACGCCCTTGCCAGCGCCCCTCGTGACGCCAGTACCAGTCCCCTGTGTTCAACCCCATGCGCAGGCCCAGGTACCCTTGACGAGTACCACTGCCCTGCTGTCTGGATCGCTGCTGATGGAGGTTGAGCCGGTAGTCGATAAAGCCCACATTTACCCCGCTGTCCCACTGGTCTGCGGGAAAGTGACCATTGGATTGGCGGTCCAGGTCTTGTTGCGCTATCACCAGATCCAACCGCAATGCGCCAAAATCCAGCGTCTCACTAGAAGGCACTTGTAGCTGGGACAAGGGCAGACACGCGTCATCTTCCTTGAGGACGCTCTGGGTCTCGCTGGCCAAGGATTGCAGATCCAGGCCCAGACGCTGCAACAAGCCCTTGCTGTAGCAAGGCGCTGCCTGGTTAGTCAGCGTTTGCTTCTTTAGCAAGACAGGCAACCGACCTTTCCACTGCTGGTTGAGCACAATGTCTAGGGTGAAGCGCCCCTCCGGGACGACCGCTTCCCTCTCGAAACGGCGCACGTCCAATGACGAGCCTTGCTTGAGCAGCCCTGCGTCAAACTCGATCGCCAGGACCGGCTCCCCCCAAAGACTGGCGAGCAGACACCCTGGCACACAGTCGACGAATGTCCTGCGGCTCATGACAAGCCTCAGCCCGCCCCGCTCGCATGTACGGCTTCTGGCCGTTCATGCACCGCGCCGTAGTCGTCGATGAATGCGTAGCGCACCTGGACGATACCGCCAGTCTTCAAGCCTGGCGCGGCGAATCGAGTGTTCGAAAAAGGCGCTATATGGCCGGGCTCGATGTCGAGCACTTGGTTACCTTGATGCACCTCCAATTTGGCGAGATTGACGAAGTACGGACTGGGGTTGTCGACCTGCAGCACCCCGCCAGCCCCATCGCGCAAAACACGCCAGCGCAGCATCTGATGCGCCTCTGCGACATTGCCTGACAACCTCATGGGGCGATAGAACAGCTTGATACGGGTCCGCAGGGAAACCTGAAGCGTGTTGCCTGTGCCTTTGGGGGGGACGTCGAGCACATTGAGCCAGTACAGGCTTTCACGGTCCTGGGGCATCGTTTCGCCCGTATGGAACAGTCTAAGGCTCTGCCCCTTGCCTGGATCCAGGCGAAACAATGAGGGCACGAGGCTGAATGGCGCGTGTAGCGCCTGCGCATCCACCTGGGCAGAGCCGTCATCGACCCAGGCCTGGACCAACGATGGATTGAGCCCTTCGTTGCTGAGCTTGAGGGTAATCTCGGCCTGGTCGGCCGGATAAACGACACGCGTACTGGAGATGACCACGCTGGCGCCTGCTTCGGCGCAAGACAGCCATACAGCCAGCAGCGCCCAGCGCCTGAGGGCGTTGAGTTGAAAGAACATCGAATGCCTTGTTCTGTAAATGGCGAGGACAGGCGCTCAGGCCTGTCCGAGGAAGCTCAGAGGTAATCGAGCGAATACTGGACACGGGTGGAGACCAGTCCTGGCGTAGCGGCCCCGGTCGCGTAGTAACGCGCGTGATAGTCGAGCGTGGCGTTACCACCGACGATCTGCACGGTCTGGGAGCGCCGGCTGCGTTTGGCGGCCGACAAGTCCATCGGTGCGAAGCTGCTATTGAGCAGTTCAATCTGGACATTGCGGCTACCGCCGGCATCCACGATGAGCCGTCCCTCGGGGCTAATGGTTGGGCCAGGCTCGAAGTAGGTCGAGACCCGGCTTACAGTTGGGGCGCAGTTGGTCAAGCGCAGCTGGAAGGACGTTTGCCCGGCCACCTGTCCAGGCCGAGACAGCAAGGTCGCATTGACGTCAGGCAGACTGACCGGCAAGTTGCCATTACCGCCATTGACGATGCAGGTCGGCGCAAGCACTTGACCACTGATGCTGATTTCGCCGTGATCCGCCTGCGCGATACCAGCGTAGAGAAGCGCGCTGCCGCAGGCTGCGCACAAGGCTTTATAGAGTGTTTTCATGATCACCTTCTGATTGCTGATTGACAGCCATGCAAGTGTCAGGCTGCTGTCCGGTTGCCGGACGTGGGTGCAGTATCAGGAAGGTCTCAAGAACAATATGTCGGATGACTTACCAGCCAGGCAGGTGAAATTCACGGCAGGCAAGTAAGAATCATGGCCCCGTTGCAGCGAGGCCATGAAGGAGCTGACAAGGCGGGATCAACGTGTCGCGGTGCGCATGGTCACGAACTCTTCGGCAGCGGTCGGGTGCACGCCAATGGTTTCGTCGAACTGCTGCTTGGTCGCGCCAGCCTTCAGGGCCACACCCAGGCCCTGGATGATTTCCCCGGCATCCGGCCCGACCATGTGGCAGCCCAAGACCTTGTCGGTCTCAGCGTCGACGACCAGCTTCATCAAGGTCTTTTCCTGGATGTCCGTCAGGGTCAGTTTCATGGCGCGGAAGCGGCTTTCGAAGATCTGAACCTTGTGCCCGGCTTCCAGCGCCTGCTCCTCGGTCAGGCCCACGGTGCCGATCGGCGGCTGGCTGAACACGGCAGTGGGGATGTTCTGATAGTCCACCGGGCGGTACTGCTCGGGCTTGAACAGACGACGAGCCACTGCCATGCCTTCGGCCAAGGCCACCGGTGTGAGCTGGACGCGACCGATCACATCACCGATGGCGATGATCGAGGGTTCGGTGGTCTGGTACTGATCGTCCACCCGGATAAAGCCGCGGTCATCGAGCTCGACACCAGTGTTTTCCAGCCCCAGATTGTCCAGCATCGGACGCCGCCCGGTTGCATAGAACACACAATCGGCGACCAGCTCGCGGCCATCTTTGAGGGTTGCCTTGAGGCTGCCATCGGCCTGCTGGTCGATACGCTGGATATCGGCGTTGAATTGAAGATCCAGACCGCGCTTTTGCAGTTCTTCCTTGAGGTGGGTACGCACCGAGCCATCGAAGCCGCGCAGGAACAGGTCACCGCGGTACAACAGCGTGGTATCGGCGCCCAGGCCCTGGAAGATGCCAGCGAACTCGACGGCGATGTAGCCGCCACCGACCACCAGTACACGACGCGGCAGTTCTTTGAGGTAGAACGCCTCGTTGGAGGTGATCGCCAGCTCCTTGCCCGGAATATCCGGCACCTGTGGCCAGCCGCCAGTGGCGATGAGAATGTGTTCGGCGCTGTAGCGCTGGCCTTCGACTTCGACTTCGTGGGCACCGGTGATACGGGCATGCCCTTGCAGCAAGGTCACGCCGCTGTTGACCAGCAGGTTGCGGTAGATGCCGTTGAGGCGCTCGATCTCACGGTTCTTGTTGGCGATCAAGGTGCCCCAGTCGAAATGCCCTTCCTCCAGCGTCCAGCCAAAACCGGCGGCCTGCTCCAGCTCGTCGGCCACATGGGCGCCATACACCAGCAGTTTTTTTGGCACGCAACCGACGTTGACACAGGTGCCGCCCAGGTAACGGCTTTCGGCCACCGCCACCTTGGCACCGAAGCCTGCGGCGAAACGCGCCGCGCGTACACCGCCGGAACCGGCGCCAATCACGAACAGATCAAAATCGTAGGCCATGTATTCAGTCTCCTTGGCTGGCGACCAGCATAACGCCGTTACCCGCCGGGAACAAAAAAGCCACCCCGAGGGTGGCTTTCGTACCAACAGTGGCGAATCAGTACGCCTTGCCGGTCTTGTAGTAATTCTCGAAGCAGAAATTGGTCGCCTCGATGTAGCCTTCGGCGCCACCGCAGTCGAAACGCTTGCCCTTGAACTTGTAGGCCAGTACGCAGCCATCCTGGGCCTGCTTCATCAGCGCGTCGGTGATCTGGATCTCGCCGCCTTTGCCGGGTTCGGTGTTCTGGATGATGTCGAAGATATCCGGAGTCAGGATATAGCGGCCGATGATCGCCAGGTTCGACGGGGCGTCTTCCGGCTTGGGCTTCTCGACCATGTTGGTCACCCGATAGATGTCATCGCGGATCATGTCGCCAGCGATCACGCCGTACTTGTTGGTCTCCTGCGGATCGACTTCCTGGATGGCGACGATCGAGCAACGGAACTGGTTGTACAGCTTGACCATCTGGGTAAGGATGCCGTCGCCTTCCGGGTTGACGCACAGGTCGTCTGCCAGCACCACGGCGAACGGCTCGTCGCCGATCAGTGGACGACCCGTGAGGATGGCGTGACCCAGGCCTTTCATCTCGGTCTGACGGGTGTAGGAGAAGGAGCACTCATCCAGCAGACGACGGATGCCAACCAGGTATTTTTCCTTGTCGGTGCCTTTGATCTGGTTTTCCAGCTCGTAGCTGATGTCGAAGTGGTCTTCCAGGGCGCGCTTGCCGCGACCGGTGACGATGGAGATCTCGCTCAGACCTGCATCCAACGCCTCTTCGACGCCATACTGGATCAGTGGCTTGTTGACCACCGGCAGCATTTCCTTGGGCATGGCTTTGGTAGCAGGCAGGAAGCGGGTGCCGTAGCCGGCTGCCGGGAACAAGCATTTTTTGATCATATACATCCTTAAACAAAGGCTGGGCCTGTGGAGTTCGGCGCAGTCTAATCAGGCGGCGGTCACCTTACAATGCCCCGCCCCTGGCCGACCGATGCCATGATAGAGATAACCCAGTGTAGATAGTTCCGATGGATCGTAAATATTGCGGCCATCGAACAGCACCGGCATGCGCATCAACCCCCGCACACGGCGGAAATCCGGCTGGCGGAACAGTTTCCATTCAGTCACCAGCACCAACGCGTCCGCGCCTTCGACACAGACGTAGGGATCCTGCGTAAGGCGCAGCTGGCCGCTGGCCGTCGCGTGCCGGTAGCGCTCGGCGACCCCCGCCGTCGCTGCCGGGTCGCAGGCCTGGACATGCGCGCCTGCCGCCAACAGCGCCTCGAGCAGCACCAGGCTGGGCGCCTCGCGCACATCATCGGTACCGGGCTTGAAGGCCAACCCCCAGATCGCTACGGTGCGCCCCCGTACAAAGCCACCGAAGTGCTGATGCAGCGCCTCGAACAACACGGTCTTCTGCACCTCGTTGCGCGCCTGCACTGCCTGCAGGATGGCAGGCTGGTATCCGGCCTGCTCGGCGCTATGGATCAGTGCACGCACGTCCTTGGGGAAGCACGAGCCGCCATAGCCGCAGCCGGCATAGATGAAGTGACTGCCGATACGCGTATCGCTGCCGATGCCGCGACGTACCTGCTCGATGTCCACGTCCAGGTGCGTGCAAAGCCCGGCCAGTTCGTTGATGAAAGAGATACGCGTGGCAAGGAAGGCATTGGCCGCATATTTGCTGAACTCGGCCGCACGCGGCGACATCAGCAACACGCGCTCGCGGTTGCGCACGAACGGCCTGTAGAGGCGCTGCAGGCACTGGCTGGCCTGTTCGCTGTCGCTGCCGATGATGACACGGTCCGGTCGCATGAAGTCCTCGACGGCGCTGCCTTCCTTGAGAAATTCAGGATTGCTCGCCACCTGCACGGCGAACCGCGCACCGCGCTCGCGCAAGCCATTGGTGATGTGTCGAGCGACCCGCTCGGCCGTGCCCACCGGGACGGTCGACTTGTTCACCACCAGACACGCGCGAGAAAGATGGCGTGCGAGGCTGTCGGCAACTGCCAACACGTGTCCAAGGTCAGCAGAGCCTCCAGACTGGGCGTACCGACCGCGATGAACACTACCTCGGCGCGCGCCAGAGCGTGGCTCCAATGGTCGCTGAAACTCAACGACCCATTCTCCAGCCCGGCCTGTAGCAGCGCTTGCAGGCCGGGTTCGTAGATCGGGCATTGGCCCTGACGCAGTTGCGCCAGGCGCACCTGGTCACGCTCCAGACACACCACGTGGTTGCCCATTTCGGCGAAACAGGCTGCCGTGACCAGCCCCACATACCCCGCCCCGATCACACAGAGTTCCATGGCCGCACCCCTTGTCCAAGAGTGCGGCCATTGCACACCAGGCACCGTTGCAGGGCAGTGACAGCACAGGGTCACGCGTGTGACAAGAGCCGCCGTCAGCCTCCGGTGCCCTGCCCGATCAACACGCCATCGACTTTTTGCCCATAAAGGTTCACGCCATCGTTGGCATGGAACTTCAGCCGGGTCTTCTCGATGGAGCCTTCCACCAGCCGCGGATCCTGTGGCCGCTCATGGCGGTTGATCCAGGCTGCCACGTCCCAGGCCTGTTGATCGCTCAGGCTGCCGGGGCGGCCTAGGGGCATGTTGTGCTTGATGAACGAAGCGGCCGTATTGATCCGGTGCATGCCGGCCCCCCAGTTGTAGGAATCGCGCCCCCACAATGGTGGCATCACATACTCGCCTGCCACTTTCTGCCCCTGGCCCTGGTCACCGTGGCAGATCGCACATTGCTCGCCGTAGACCTGCTCGCCACGCTTGAAGTCATAGCCGCCAGCCGGTGGCGCTACTTCGGGATAACCGCGCCCCGGTGTTTCCACACCCGTAGGCGCCTGGGTCGACAGCCAGTAGGCATAGACGCTGAGGGCTGTCATCTGTGGGCTGTCGGCCGCCGGCGGCTTGCCGTTCATGCTGAACTGGAAACAGCCTTGGATACGCTCGGCAAAAGTGTTGACCTTGTCGTTCTTCTTGCGATACGCCGGATACATCGGATACGCCCCCCACAGCGGCGCGGAATACGCCAGGCGCCCTTGGTCCAGGTGGCAGTTGCTGCAGTTCATGCCGTTGCCGACCGCTTCAGGCATCAGCCGGCGCGTGTCGACGAATAGCGCGTGGCCTTCACGGACCATCTTGCCAAAGGCGTTGTCCGGCAGATCAGTTTCGGACGGCGGGGTGAACATCGCAGGCGCGTGGCTGCCTGGAACCTTGA
This sequence comes from Pseudomonas guariconensis, assembly GCF_040822035.1. Classification (NCBI taxonomy): domain Bacteria; kingdom Pseudomonadati; phylum Pseudomonadota; class Gammaproteobacteria; order Pseudomonadales; family Pseudomonadaceae; genus Pseudomonas; species Pseudomonas guariconensis. Next base: position 3,234,634 of record NZ_CP162012.1, read on the forward strand.
GCTGGGACTGATCTTCCATCGCGATAGGTGCAGCCTGGGCGCTGCCCAAGGCCAACAGCAACAGGCTCGGGATCATCGGCTTCATGGCTTGGCCTCCTGACGGACGGGCTGGGCGAAGAACGCGGCGATGGCCTTGACCTCCTCCTCGGTCATGGCCTTGGCCACGCCGACCATCAATTGGTTGGGGTCGTTGCTGCGACTACCGTCGCGCCAGGCGTTGAGCTGTGCGGTCAAGTAGCCTGCCGGTTGTCCGGCCAGCGGCGGGAAGTGCTCGCCGACACCAACGCCACCAGGCCCATGGCATTGCACGCAACCGGGTATCTGCCGGCTCCAATCGCCATAGAGGGCCAGGCGGGACACTGGATCATTGGCGATCTGCTGGCGGCGAAAGTCGGGGGCCGGGTCGGCCGGCAAGCTGGCCAGGTAGGTGCTGACGGCGGTGATTTCGTCTTCGTCCAACGCCTTGGCGAGCGGCTCCATGACCGCTTGCTTGCGACTACCACTGCGAAAATCGGCCAGTTGTTTGCTCAGATAACTCGCTGGCAGGCCGGCCAGGCGCGGAAAGCCTGCGGCGGCGATGCCTTTGCCATCCGGTCCGTGGCAGCCCAGGCAAGCCATGGCGGCGGGGTTGTGCCCACCTTGGGTGAAGATCTTCTGGCCATCGACGGCATGCGCCGAAGGCCAGGCCAGGATCAGCAAACTGCCGATCACGACGCGACTCAACGGTGTGTTCACGGGACGCTCCATTTCCTTGTTATAAGCTTAGGCTTAAACGATATAAGCCCATGAAGAGTAGGCCTATCCCCGGATACCGACAACGATCACCGGGCAAGAAAATGGCATTGCGCCTGCTAACTGCTCATTTGCTGAGCTGGATCAAGTTCCGGAGATGCACTGGGTCGCAGCGGTGCGCACATCGCCCAGGCGCAGCGGGAAATTGTTCAGCCGCTCGTGAAGTTTGATGCTGCTGCCACTGCCACGTTTGTCGATGTCCACCAGGGCAGCAGGACCGACGCTTGTCGGCACTTTTTGTGGAACGATCAAGCGCAGGCCCTCGCCACGCGCCTCTTCGACCAGTGGGTCACGGCTATCTGCCAGTTTGCTCTTGACGCAATCGGCGTATTGGCGCGGCGTCTTGCCGGAGATGACATCCAAGGTTTCGCGCGATTGCTCCAGCTCCGAAACACTGACACAGCCGCCCAATGCCAACAGCATCGCGGGCACCAACCACTTCATTCGCATTACCCCTTCCTTCATCGAGAAACGCTTCGACCACTGTCGGGCTGATTTGCTCCCTGCTTTGGCAGATTTATCTTGGGCCCGACCATCTCGCGCGCAAGTCTACCCTGACATCGTGGTATCGTTCATGTTTGCAGAACCAAACCTTGCGGAGCACCTCATGAAATTCGTACACCAGCGCGAGCACCTGAACGAGGACGACGTGGTCGTCATCGAGTGCTCCCAGCGCTGCAACATCCGCCTGATGAATGACGCCAACTTCCGCAGCTTCAAGAACGGCGGCCGGCACACCTACCACGGTGGCCACTTCATCAAGTTCCCAGCCAAGATCACCGTACCCAGCACCGGCTTCTGGAATATCACCATCGACACCGTGAGCCCGCGCCCGATCTCGGTGACACGCAAGCCGACCTTCACCCACAAGATCAAGATCATCCGCCGCTCGTCGTCCAAACTCGTCTAAGGCCCGTCATGACTCAAACCATCAAATACGTGATCAAGTACAAGCTCGACGGCGAGCGCCGTTGGGACTTTGCCCTGATGCCTGACGCCTCCCATGAGCAGGCGCTCGAAGCGCTGCGCAAGATCCACGGCGACGATGCCGAGAAGATCAGCGACATTCAAGTCAGCAAGGCCCTGTAAACCCGCCCCACCGTCATCAAGGAGCAGCGCATGAGCACCTGGCCCGACCGTCGTATCCTCGACCTACTGGGCATCCAGTTGCCCATACTCCAAGCGCCCATGGCCGGTGCCAGCGGCTCGGCCATGGCCATTGCCGTCGGCAATGCCGGCGGGCTGGGCGCCCTGCCCTGTGCCATGCTCACCGCCGAGCAGCTCCACGGCGAAGTACAAGCCTTTCGTGCCAGTTGCCAGGGGCCACTGAATCTCAATTTCTTCTGCCATCAGCCGCCAATGCCTGACCCGGTGCGCGACGCGCGCTGGAAACAAGCGCTCAAGCCCTATTACGACGAGGTCGGGGCGGATTTCGAGGCGCCGACGCCGGTATCCAACCGGGCGCCATTCGACGAGCAGAGTTGCCAGTGGGTGGAGCAATTGCGTCCTGAGGTGGTGAGCTTTCATTTCGGCCTGCCCCAGGTCGAACTGCTGCAACGAGTGAAGGCCAGCGGTGCCAAGGTATTGTCTAGCGCCACCACGGTGGAAGAAGCCCTCTGGCTGGAGGCCAATGGCTGCGATGCGATCATCGCCATGGGCTACGAGGCCGGCGGGCATCGAGGCATGTTCCTGAGCGACGACATCACCAGCCAGATCGGTACCTTCGCGTTGGTGCCCCAAGTGGTGGATGCCGTGCGCATCCCGGTGATCGCGGCAGGCGGCATCGGTGATCATCGCGGACTGGTCGCCGCCCTGGCACTGGGCGCTTCGGCGGTGCAAATCGGCACCGCTTACCTGTTCTGCCCCGAAGCCAAGGTATCAGCAGCCCATCGCCATGCGCTGGACAACGCGCCGGCCAGCGATACAGCCCTGACCAACCTGTTCACCGGACGTCCAGCGCGAGGCATCAACAACCGTATCATGCGCGAGCTGGGGCCGATGAGCCCGCTGGCGCCGCGCTTCCCACTCGCCGGCGGCGCCTTGATGCCGCTCAGGGCGATCCGTGACCCACAGGGCAACAGCGATTTCAGCAACCTGTGGGCCGGCCAGGCACTGCGCCTGGGTCGGCACCGCTCGGCCAGCGAGCTGACCTTAGAGATCGCCAACAAAGCGCTGGAGCAGCTCGGGCGCTGAACTGCCCCCTGATTGACGCCATCGCGAGGCAAAGCCCGCTCCTGCATCGTGCCTCTTCCTGTCCGGCGGCCTATCGCTATATAGTCAGCACCATAACGATACCCCCAAGGAGCCCCTCTGCATGCTCATCCGCCTGTCCACCTTGGCCGCTGGCGTCCTGGCCGGCCTGATTACGCTCAATAGCGCCTGGGCTGATGAAGTCCAAGTGGCCGTCGCAGCCAACTTCACCGCGCCCCTCCAGGCCATCGCCAAGGATTTCGAGAAAGACACCGGCCACAAGCTGGTGGTCGCCTCCGGCGCCACCGGCCAGTTCTATGCACAGATCAAGAATGGCGCCCCCTTTGACGTCTTCCTCGCCGCCGACGACAGCACGCCGGCCAAGCTCGAGCAGGAAAAGGCCATTGTCCCCGGCTCGCGCTTCACCTATGCCATCGGCACCCTGGCTCTGTGGTCGGCCAAACCTGGATATGTGGATGACAAAGGCGAGATCCTCAAGCAGAACACCTTTCAGCACCTGGCCATCGCTAACCCCAAGACCGCCCCCTATGGCCTGGCCGCCACCCAAGTGCTGGACAAGCTCAATTTGACCGAAACCACCCAGGCCAAGCTGGTCGAGGGCCAGAACATCACCCAGGCCTTCCAGTTCGTCTCCACAGGCAATGCCGAGCTCGGCTTCGTCGCCCTGTCGCAGATCTACAAGGATGGCAAGTTGCAGAGCGGCTCGGCCTGGATCGTGCCGGCGCCGTTGCACGAGCCGATCCGCCAGGACGCGGTGATTCTCGAAAAGGGCAAGGACAACCCGGCCGCCAAGGCCCTGTTCGATTACCTCAAGGGCCCGAAAGCGGCTGCGGTGATCAAGTCCTACGGGTATGACCTCTGATGCCACTGGACGCCAGCGACCTGGGTGCGATCTGGCTGACCATCAAACTGGCCAGCCTGACCACCTTGATCCTGTTGGTGCTGGGCACGCCCATCGCCTGGTGGCTGGCGCGGACACGCTCATGGCTGCGTGGTCCTATCGGTGCGGTGGTGGCCCTGCCGCTGGTACTGCCGCCCACGGTGATCGGCTTCTATCTACTGATCGCCCTCGGCCCGCACGGCTGGCTAGGCCAGGCTACCCAGGCATTGGGGTTGGGCAGCGTGGTATTCAGCTTCAGCGGGTTGGTGATCGGCTCAGTGGTGTATTCCATGCCCTTCGTGGTCCAGCCGCTGCAAAATGCCTTCGCCGCCATCGGCCAGCGTCCGCTGGAAGTTGCCGCGACCTTGCGCGCCAGCCCCTGGGACACCTTCGTCCATGTGGTATTGCCGCTCGCCCGGCCCGGTTTTGTCACCGCCAGTGTCCTTGGTTTCGCCCACACTGTCGGTGAGTTCGGCGTGGTCTTGATGATCGGCGGCAACATCCCCGACAAGACCCGCGTGGTCTCGGTGCAGATCTTCGATCATGTCGAGGCCATGGCCTATCCGCAGGCGCATTGGCTGGCAGGCGTCATGCTGGTGTTTTCCTTCCTGGTGCTACTGATGCTCTATGCAGGTCGCCGTGCAAGAGCAGGCTGGAGCTGAGATGCCTTCGTCGATCCTGGCGCGCCTGGACCTGGCGCGCGGCGAGTTCAACCTGAACGTCGACCTGAATCTGCCTGGACGCGGCGTCAGTGCCCTGTTCGGCCATTCAGGCTCGGGCAAGACATCCTGCCTGCGCTGTCTGGCGGGCCTCGAGCGCGCCCAGCACGCCTACATCGAAGTCAACGGCGAAGTCTGGGAAGACAGCGCCAAAGGCTATTTCCTGGCACCGCACAAACGAGCGGTGGGTTACGTGTTCCAGGAGGCCAGCTTATTCCCTCATCTATCGGTGCGCGGCAATCTGGAGTTCGGCTGGCGACGCGTCCCCAGCGCCGACCGAAAGGTCAGCCTGGCTCATGCCTGCGAGCTGCTGGGCATCGCTGCTCTGCTCGAGCGCCGTCCCGCGACCCTCTCAGGAGGCGAGGCTCAACGGGTCGGCATCGCCCGCGCCCTACTCAGCAGCCCACGCCTGCTGCTGATGGACGAGCCGCTGGCCGCCCTGGACGCTGCGCGCAAACGCGAGATCCTGCCGTACCTGGAGCGTTTGCACGATGAACTGGAGATCCCCGTGGTGTACGTCAGTCATGCCCAGGATGAAGTGGCGCGCCTGGCCGACCATCTTGTGCTACTGGAACAGGGCCAGGCACTGGCCAGCGGCTCGATCAGCGAAACCCTGGCAAGGCTCGACCTGCCCTTGGCTCAAGGCGAGGATGCCGGTGTAGTGCTCGACGGAATGGTCGCCGGTCATGACCCGCACTATGGGCTGTTCGATCTGCGCCTGATGGGCGACTGCGCGCCCACACTGCGCATCGCCCATCCCGCCTTGGTGATCGGCAGCACCTTGAGGCTCAAGGTGCAGGCACGCGATGTCAGCCTGGCGCTGGCCGCCGACAGCACCTCAAGCATTCTCAACCGCCTGCCTGTCCAGGTCGTTCAATGCCGCGCTGCCGACAATCCGGCCCATGTACTGGTGAGCCTGGACGCGGCGGGCAATGCCCTGCTGGCGCGTATCACCCGCTATTCGGCAGACCAGCTTGACTTGCACCCCGGGCAGACACTGTGGGCTCAGATCAAGTCGGTGGCGCTGCTGGGCTGAGCATTGACCGGACAGCCGTTGTCCATTGTCCTGTGACTGGTCGATGGACATTGCCCCATGCTCGATTGCCCACTGCCCCAAGCCCTGCACTATGTCGATGACAGCCAACCGGGGCTGACTCGGCGTCGCTGGCGCGACCGCTTTCACTACTTCGACACCGATGGCAAACGCATACGCGACGCCCAGACGCTGGCCCGCATCGCCGCCCTGGCGATCCCGCCAGCCTATACCGCCGTCTGGATCTGCCCCGATCCCCAGGGCCATTTGCAAGCCACCGGGCGCGACGCCCGAGGACGCAAGCAGTATCGCTACCACGCCCAATGGCGTGAACTGCGCGACCAGCACAAGTACGATCGCATGCTGGCCTTTGCCCAAGCGTTGCCCAGGCTGCGCCGGCAACTGGATAGCCATCTGGCGCGACCCGGCCTGGACCGAGAAAAAGTCATGGCCCTGGTGGTCAGCCTGCTCGACACCACGCTGATCCGAATCGGCAACCGCCAGTACCTGCGGGAAAACAATTCCTACGGCCTGACCACCTTGCGCAACCGGCATGTACAGGTCCAAGGCAGTACCGTGCGCTTTCAGTTTCGCGGCAAACGGGGCGTCGAACACGATGTCAGCCTGCGCGACCGACGCCTGGCGCGGCTGATCAAGCGCTGCCTGGAGCTTCCGGGACAGACCTTGTTCCAGTACTTGGACGAACAGGGCCAGCGACATGCCGTGGGTTCGAGCGAGGTCAATCAGTTCCTGCAGCAGCTAACGGGTGCTGACTTCACCGCCAAGGACTACCGCACTTGGGCTGGCAGCGCACTTGCCCTGGACCTGTTGCGCCCCCTGGCCTGGCAACCGGAAAGCGAGGCCCGCCGCCAGGTTGCCGCTATCGTCCGGCAGGTGGCCACGCGCCTGGGCAATACACCTGCGGTGTGTCGACGCTGCTATATCCACCCGGCGGTGCTGGAGCATTATCAGCTCGGCCGACTGGCCACCTTGCCCAAAGCCAGGGCGCGCCAAGGCCTGGAGGCGGAGGAAGCCGCCTTACTTCGCTTCCTGCAATTACTAGGGGATTAATCGGTGATTACTCGCTTCTATTTGCGCTATCAAACAGAGAAATTTCCCATCTGGGCGTAAGCCCCCTATCCTTGCCAGCGAGCACCTTCGCTGATCGGCCGCCTTGGTCGTTTCGGCACCTGCGACTAAAGACAGATAACAGAATTTATCTGCGCGGGAATTACTCTTCGCGGAAAGCGTCTTTAATGAGAAGGAAGAGGGACACGCTCCCGCCGCCGCGGTAAATGGCCGCGCGGATTTCATCATTACCAAGGAGAACTACATGCTGATACTCACCCGCAAGGTTGGCGAAAGCATCGTCATCGACGATGACATCAAAGTAACCATTCTGGGAGTCAAAGGGATGCAAGTGAGGATCGGCATCGATGCGCCAAAGGATGTACAGGTTCATCGTGAAGAGATCTTCAAGCGTATCCAGGCCGGCAACCCTGCTCCGGAGAAGAACGACGACCAGCACTGAACAACCTTGCTTCAAGTCGCACGGACGCGCTTGACCGTTCAGCCCGCTCACGCGGGCGGCCACGCCTCAGGTGTCTAGCAGTTCCCGCACCTTGGCGATCATCCTGTCCATGTCGATGGGTTTGTCGAAAACCGCAACGAACAACTCGGGGCAAATGCGTCCCTGGTTGGCCTGTGCGCCGCTCATGAGAATCACTGGCAGGTCAGGTAGCTGCAGTTCATCGCGGATCGCCTTGACCAGTTCCTCGCCGTTGAGCAGCGGCATCATGTAGTCGGTGATCACCAACTCTACCCGCTTTTCCTTGAGCGCCTCCAAAGCCTTGCGGCCATTGCTCGCCTTCTCCACCAGAAAGCCTTCATCCTCCAACGCGAATCCGAGGATATCGGCTATCAGGTATTCATCGTCGACGATCAGGATCGTGTTCATCGTCCTATTCCATCAGTCGCTCCCCTGGGGCACGGGCGTGCCGCTCAACACGCCGCATGCACCTTCGAAGGCCTTGCGCAAAACAATTCCCTGAGGACCGATGCACAGCTCGTGCAGCGCCGGGTCATGATGGCTATCGCGCACCTTGAGCACCGAGACCATGCGCCGCAGCTGCGAATCCAGTTCGACGAAACGCATCAAGAGCAGGTTGTCGACGAGGCTCGAAAGATCTGGCGCTGGTGCAGTGATCTCCGAGCCGAAGATATCGCGCATCTCCCAGGTCAGCAGCACGCTGACGTCACGGGCACGCAACTCGCCGGTCAGGGCACGGAAGAAGGCATTGAGCCGGGCAGGGTCGAACGCCAGGCGACTGAACGCGCCCAGGCTGTCGATCACCACCCGCTGGGCGCCCAGTGTCTCGACACGCTCGAGCAAGTATCCGCCAAGCTGGTCCAATAGCCCTTCGGTGGTGGTTTGCCAACAGAACGCCAGGCTGCCTTCGCGTTCACGCTTGGCGAGGTCATGCCCCAGCGCAGCGGCCTTCAGGCGCAGCCGGGCCGGTGTTTCGTAGAAGCCAAAGTGCAGGCCCGGGGCCTGGGGAGTGCAGGGCCCGAGGAACGCCAGGCCTAACGATGTCTTGCCGATCCCCGAAGGCCCCATGACCAGGCTGACCGAGCCCTTGGCCACACCACCGCCGAGCATTTCGTCCAACGTGGCGATACCGGTACCGACCCGCGTCAGCGTATCGCTTCCCGTCTGGCTGGGGTGGCTGTATAGCGCTTCCAGGCGAGGAAACACCTGCAGACCGGCCTGGTCGATCAGGCACTCATGCAGCCCGGAAAGTGCGCCACTGCCACGCGTCTTGCGCAACTGGACCTGGCGCACCGCCCGGCTGCCTAGCAGTTGTTCGCCCAACTCGATCACCCCATCGACCATGGTGTGCTCTGGACTGCCCTCTTGCAGTCGGGCGCTGGTCAACAACAGCACGGTACATCCGGCAAAGGCGGCGTGCCCCTGCAGTTCGGAGACGAACTTCTTGGTATCGAGGCTGGTTTCCGCAAGGACCCGAGCGTTGAGCAGCCCATCGACGATGAGCAGGCTGGCCTGCTGACGAGCGATCTCCTGGCGTAACAACCTGACCACCGCATCGAGCCCTTCCTGCTCCAAGGTATCGAAGGCACTGACGAACTGGATTGGGTCGCCGACCAGCGCAGGATCGAAGAAGTCCAGCGTCGACAAGTATTGAAACAACCTCTCGTGGGACTCGCTGAGCAAGGTCGCCACCAACACGCGACCGCCGCTGCGCACATGATTGCATGCCAGCTGGTTGGCCAGAATGGTCTTGCCCGCACCCGGCGGTCCCTGGACGATATAGGAGGCCCCGGCGATCAGGCCGCCTTTGAGGAGCACGTCCAGTCCATCGATGCCTGTCGCCAATCGCTTGAGTGATTCTGCCATGGTGGTTACTCATTGAGACCCAGGGTCGGTGACGTCCGGGCATGCGGGCAGGTACAGACTCATGCAGGTACCCTCGCCTAACCGGCTGTCCACGCAGATAGCACCGTTGCACTGCCTGGCAAAGCCATAGACCTGGCTCAGTCCCAGACCAGTGCCCCGGCCGAAGGGCTTGGTGGTGAAAAAAGGCTCGAAGATTCGCGGCAGCACCTTCGGATCGATGCCTTGGCCTGTGTCCTGCACATCGAACCGCACAAAACGTCCCCGCAGCCCCTCCACCTCGCCGGACAGCTCGACACAGGTGACGGCAAGACGAATGCGTCCCTCGCCGTCAATGGCATCACGGGCATTGAGCAACAGGTTGAGCAAGACCATCTGCAGTTGCCCCGCGTCCGCTTCAATCGATGGCAGGTCCGGCTGCAGGTATTCCTCTAGCACGATGCCTTGGGTCAGTCCATGCTGCAGAAGACCACGCGTGGCCTCGATCAGTTCAGCGGGGGCGATACGCGCCGCGGTCAATTGGCGATGACGGGCGAACGTCAGCAGTTGCCGGGTCAATTGCGTGCCCCGTTCCCCGGCATCGACAACGTGTTCAAGCAGCCGGCGGATACGCTGCAAATCATCGCTACTCATGGCGAGCCGGGCGGCCCCGAGAATGATGGTCAACAGGTTGTTGAAGTCATGGGCCAGGCCACCGGTGAGTTGCCCCAGGGCCTCGAGTTTCTGGGCTTGGAATAGCTGGGCGCGGATGGCATCCAATTGCAGGGCCGACTCACGTCGGTCGGTGATGTCCCGGGTAACTTTGGCCAGTCCGATGACCTGCCCCGTTTCGTCCCTTACCACATCCAGTGCTGCCAGGGCCCAGAATTGCGTGCCGTCCTTGCGCACGCGCCAGCCTTCATCCTGAGCCACACCCTGTTCCAAAGCCTGGTGCAACAAATGCTCCGGACGGCCTTCGGCCCGGTCCTGGTCGGTGAAGAACAGCGAAAAATGCTGGCCGATCACTTCCTCGGCACGGTAGCCCTTGATACGTTCGGCGCCTGGGTTCCAGGACACCACCGTGCCCGACAGGTCGAGCATATAGATGGCATAGTCCACCACCGATTGAACCAGCTGCTCATAACGGTTGGGCGGCATTTGCGGCTGATCGGAACGCTCATTGGAAACCATGCAGACTCCGCAGGCACTACCAGGGCCATCCACTGAGCGTAGTCAAAAGACCGGCACCCATGTAAGCCACAGACAAGCCTGGACGCGTCATGGTTCCCGTTCGGCCAGCAAAGAGTTGCAACGCGTTGGGCCTGAGCACGGACTTGCAAGGCTCAATGACAGCAAGATAGCCCTTGGCCTATAGTGCTCCGGCCTTTGCAAAGCCAGGAACGAAAATGCTCGTCAATTTGCGCATGCAGCGCCTGCAAGATGATCTCCAACGCACCGCCAACGAATTGGAAGTTGTCTGCCGCGGGCTTTCCGGACACGCCCGGTACCTTCGCCATCGTGTGCACGGACACGATGCCCAGGCAATGGATGGCCATACCCAGGGCCTGAAATCCTCTGCCTGCACGCTGCGTCAGATCGCCCACGCATTAACCCCCTGAAACGGCAGGTGCGGTTGACTTGTCTATAACGGTGGGTTATAAAGCGCGCTTGATTGTCAGGCCCTTCTGCCTTGAAGCGCGCCGGTCGTGACGACCCTTTCAAGCGTGCGAGTGTGGTGGAATTGGTATACACAGCAGACTTAAAATCTGTCGGCGTGAGCCTTGCGGGTTCGAGTCCCGCCACTCGCACCATCTCCTTCTGAAAAGGCGCCCTTGCGGCGCCTTTTTCATGCCCAGCAGAACGTGTACCGACTGCTACAGTGGAACATGTCCCCGCTCACTGGAATGCCACCATGCGCTACTCCCTCTTCGATGGTCAACGCGACATCATCATCCTGCTCGCCCGTGTATTGCTGATGATCCTTTTCATCCTGTCCGGTTGGAGCAAACTGACCGGTTTTGAAGGAACGGTCAATTACATGAGCTCCCTCGGAGCCCCTGCGCCCATGCTCGCGGCGGCCATTGCAGTGATCATGGAGTTCGCCGTTGGCATCCTGCTGATCCTGGGCTTCTATACGCGCCCGCTGGCCTTCCTGTTCGCGTTGTTCGTTCTGGGCACTGCATTGATCGGGCATCCATACTGGAACATGGTCGACCCGGAGCGCAGCGCCAACATGACCCAGTTCCTTAAAAACATGAGCATCGTCGGCGGGCTGTTACTACTGGCGGTGAGCGGCGCAGGACGCTTCTCCCTGGACCGTCGCTGACGGCCACAACACTGGCACGACGACTCAATCGTCGATGTCGTCGTGCCAGGCGGGATGCTCCTCGTCATCGAAGTCATCCCGAAGCTCTTCATCTTCCTCGGCTTCGTCCAGTACTCCATGAGCGTCGGCTTCCGGATCGACATCCTCCTCCAGAAACTCGTGGTCGAGCAGATGATCGTGCTCGGGTTCGTGCAGGTCGTCTTCGTCGTGCATGGCTGGGCTCCCAAGGTCAAAACAGGCCTGTATAGGCCGATCAACAGTCGCGGTCAATTGTTGACAGCTTAACGCTGGCTTAACCGCTCAACCGCTAGTCTCCAATCTCTCCCTTCAAACGTTCTTGCCCGCCACCTTGGCGGGCTTTTTTTGCCCATTCGGTCTCCCGGCGCAATCTTTGTGGGAACCATATGCCCTGCTTCGATGCTCGCAACTATGTGGACCTGTGTTTCATCAAGGAGAACCCGCATGACTGTGAACATCGACAACCTGATCATCACCACGCCTGCCCCTAAATCAGAAACCAACCCCGTGGCCCTGGAAGTCACCGGTGCCGTTGCCCTGGCTACGTTGAGTGAGTTTGTCGCGCGATTGCCCGATGGTTCCATTCGCCTGAACGCCCCTACCAAGGGCGCGGCCAGCAAAAGCACACACCGTACCCGTTGCGAATGGAAGGAACCTGTCTATTGGGGCTTGGGCAGCGCCGCTACCCACCGTAACCACCAAACGTTCACGCTGCAGAAGGTCAACTCGTTACAAAAAGTGGTGATTTCACAACTGCACGTAAAGGACGATGACAGCCCACCCATCAAAGTGTTCTGGAACAAAGGCAAGCTCACTTACGGCTTTCGCTCCGAATTCAACCAGGCAACCGCACCCACGACCACCTTTCTGACCGAGGTGCCGCTGGGAGCACCGTTCGAGATCATCATCGAAGTTTCATCCAGCGGCGTAGTCATCCTCAGCGCAACCTGCAATGGCCGTACAGGCCGCTCTCCAGCACTTCAGTTGGCGAGCACATGGAACGCAAGGAACTTTAACTTCCATGGCGGCGTGTACAACCAGATTGACTTTACCGACTCAACGCCCGCTGAAGACGGCTCGGTTTGCGTGATCAGTCGCCTTGAACTGACCCATTTTTGAGAGTCATCGACAGTCTGTGAACAGGCGCTTCACGAATTTCTGACAATCGACTGGGCACACTGAAACCGCTTCGTACGTTCTTTCAACCCGCCTTCCTGGCGGGTTTTTCTTTTTCTGATCCATCGCGCGACCACGCCTAAAACGCGACCTGCGTCACACCCTTTCGCTTCGTATGGAACTTTTCAGAAACGTTTTGCTCCTTTTCCGCAGGGCACCTGCGAAGCAGGCCTATTGACAGCATTGAATGTGCTGTGCATGTGGGTAATCTACACCCCTTGTTGAATCTTCTTCGAAGAATGGACTCCATGAAGCCTCTACCTCTTTTAACTGTTTCGGCGGGCCTGCTCGCCATGCTTCCTCTGTGGACGAACGCACAGCAGAACAGCCCTGCATGGGAACTGGAGCCGACCTCGTTTCTGGGTATCGATCTTCAGGGCGACTTCCTCAATCAAGTTGCTCCCTGCCCCGCCGATGTTGCCAGGCCAGACAAACCCTGCCGGGTCGCTACCGCCGACCCGAACCGCTTCGAGGTCCGAGGCTTGCCATACCTGCCCATTTCCCCAGGCTACGAGCTGGTCGCCACGTTGGCAGGTGGCCGGGTGCAGGAACTGGTCTTCAGTGGCAATGCCAATAGCTTGAATCTGGTAACGGACCTGCTGACCGAGCAATTCGGCCAACCCACAAAGCAGGATAGCCATTGGATCAAGATGACTTCCGGGGCCTCCTATTTGGCCGAAGTGCTTTCGTGGCAAGGCGAAAAAGTGTCGATCAATTTCCAGCGTCAGGAAAAAGACCTCGGCAAATATGCGGTGACCTTCTCCACCCTGCCCACAAAGGTGGTCAGCACCGACGAGACACCAGCCGACGCGCCCACAACTGACGTATCCAAACTTTGAACCCGATGCCGTGACATCGCCACATGGGTGGCGAGGGTGGTGCGCGTTAGTAGCCACCAATGCATTGGTAACCACTGGGGAGTCTGTCACACCCTTGTCACGCAACGTGATCATTATCGATCGAGCCAAAGGGACTTGGCCCCGTCTACCGAAACCCCGGCGCAGTGCCGGGGTTTTGCATTGGTGCACAATGCTGTGACTTAGGGCATCAATCCAGACACTCTCGTGCCGCTGTGCGCAGCTTATCGGTCGACAGGAAACTGCCTTTGTAGAACGTTGCGCGGCTTCCCTCATGGTACTTGACGATCTCAAGCACATCATCGGAAGTCACTGCGCTGGGCGCTGTGATGCGGTAACCATTGGAGATGGATTTTTGAGTGGTGAGCGGCGCCATGGCCTGCCATTTTGGCAGAACGCATGCTGCGTATACCTCGGGGGTTTTGCGGGTTAGCTTGGTGCCAGTTGGCTGACCTGGCGATGCGCACCCAGCCAGCGTAACGAGCACGGCGGAACAAACGAGGACAGGAAGTCGATACATTTACGATAGATCCCTAGTGACTAAGGGATTCTAGCAATCAACATCGAAAGGACACCAATCCACGAAGGTAGCACAGCACGACTAGCGGATTTCCAAGGGGATGGTTTGAACGCGCGCTTTCACGATTTCTTCACAAAGCTGACTGTAAAGTCAACTTTGTTCATGTTGGGACATTCAGCCCGCTCCGGCGGGCCTTTTTTCTAGCATTCCGTCACCCACTGGCCCTACAATCCTACGCAGTTGAAGGATCAGCACCCGTCACAGAGAGCCCGCCATGGAGCGGGCTTTTTGTTGCCTTACGATCAGCTGACAGGCCTAGATCATCTGAAGGCGATACCGACCAGCCTCAGTGGCCACATCCTCCCCTTCATCACTAATCAAATAACCTCCACACATCATTTCCGTAGTGGAGAATCAGACTAACCCGCACCTGGGTAGAGCTTCGCCTGCTCCGGATCCAACATCTCAATCTCTCCGATTCGGTAGCGCCGAACGCGGCCAGGGCCGCATCCAACTCTCGGGAGCGCCTTCCATTCGACGCCCCGAGCACATTACAACGCGGCATGCAGCACGCAGGTAACGGCACCGTAGATAGATGAGCAAGCCACGGGCGACACACAGTAGCGGCTTTATCAGAATTGTCTGATTAAGCTGAGGGCGGACACAGCATAACTTAGACGATTCATTCATCGAGCCAATATACAACGCTTAATAACCAAGCAAGCTTTGTAACCTGCTACGCCGCCTAGAGTACGCCATACAACCTAGTTCATCAGCCCAGCGCTGAAGAACGCTTTACCTTCGCTTAAAAACCGAGCACCTAGCATTTAATTGAAAACACCCTGAGAGGTTTGGCAAATAATGAAGTCCCTCAGACTCTTGGCCACTTGGGCCTTACTAATAATTGCACCACCGTCTTCATTTGCAGCCTGCAACTTTTTTGAAGGCCACTCGCAAAAACAAATATCGATAAGTATTCCTTCAAGCCTATCCATCCCCAGGGACGCAGCAAACAACACCATTATCTATGAGTCCCCACCGCAAACCTTCTATGGAAACGCCTCATACACATGTTCCACTACATTCACAACAGGAATAAAAAACAATGTAGGAAGCGATTCCGCAACGACATCCTATTTCCCGATTGGTAATACAGGACTGTCCTGGCAATGGATATACCAAGGCTCACCCTATATAGGATTCGGCGGCGGAAGCACTAGGAATCCGGGCGGATATGGATTCAACACCACAACAAATGCCCTACGCATCATTAAAACAGGCAGTATATCACCAGGCGCAACCATACCGGCCGGAACCCTGGGTTTTATTCAGGTCGAGTCAGCAACTGTAAGGCCCCTGGCAATGATTACTGATAAAAGCTCATCCATCATACTCCAATCATGCGAGACACCGAACATTGCTGTAGATATGGGCGAACACAATCTAAGCACTTTCTCGAGCAACGGAAACTCCACCCCGCCCAAAAAATTTTATATAAAACTCAATAATTGCCCAAGCGGGATCCAGAAAGTCAACTACAGCTTATCCGCCACTGCAGATTCCCCGGCGGTGAATAGCGCACTCGGCATTATAAAGCTAAATAACAGCTCTACCGCCAAAGGCATTGCCCTTCAATTACTAGACGATCACTACACCCCCATACAACTAGACACAACCTATGTGTTTAACGAATATTCAAGCGACGGCGGAAGCTTTTCCTTACCTTTGAATGCAAAATATATCCGTACACTACCGAATGCTGATGCTGGTCAATATGATAAAGGGATGAGCGCCGGCTCCGCCAACAGCGAGGTCACATTCATTATGAACTACTTGTGATCACTGCCTGGGACGAAACACCAACAGCAAACATCACGCCAAGGGCTGAGCAGTTGCTCGGGGTTCTACGGCTTAAGCGTCAGACTTCGGGCACATAAAGACATCCTAGTTCCCGCCCTCGTGCATCAACCAAGGGGAGCGCCATGGACTTTTGCGACCTACAAGCCGCGCTGTTA
The DNA here is from genome assembly GCF_040822035.1 of Pseudomonas guariconensis. Lineage (NCBI taxonomy): Bacteria > Pseudomonadati > Pseudomonadota > Gammaproteobacteria > Pseudomonadales > Pseudomonadaceae > Pseudomonas > Pseudomonas guariconensis. Next base: position 3,250,572 of record NZ_CP162012.1, read on the forward strand.
GTGCGTCGCAATCAGAAAAAGGCTCGCGACTTCTATGCGGCAGACGAAATCTGGAACAAGGCTTCCATGCGCCCGGAGTACCTGGCTGGCCAGCACACCCGTCGATACGTTGAAGCGTCGGGCCATTGCCAAACCTTCAAATGAGGAGGTTTGGGACTGGTGTGATTTTTCTAGGGCTTCGATATTTTTTGCGCGCAAATAAAAACCCCGCAGACGTTAATCTGCGGGGCTTTTGAATGGTGGAGGCCGAGGTCGGAATCGAACCGGCGTAGACGGATTTGCAATCCTATACAAGAATCGCCGCTTCATGCGGCTCGAACTAGAAAATCAGTTCCAAAACGAAACGGGAGTCGCTTGTCTATAGCCCGCATTGTACAAGGGTCGCCGTTTTAGTTTTGGAACCGATTTTCCTGGCGATTTGATGCGCTAGCCAACCGTCGCCCTGCAGCGACACCTCACTACTTTGAAGATTGCGGGATCGGCACGGATCGAAGATGATGGCGCTTAGCCAATATCAGTTTGGTACCTTACGATGGATCGAAATGAGTTGCCGCGGCGCGCACTCTTGCTCTTGGCGGTTGGTCTAATTAGCAACCGAGCGGTCGCCAGAGGCGGTGGCAGAGGGGGTGGTAGAGGCGGAGGGCGAGGTGGGCGAGGAGGTGGCGCAGGCGGGTTCGCCGTCTTGCTGCTCATAGGTATTGTTTGGGGCGGAGTGTGGGCAATTGGCAAGCTATTTGGCCGTAAGGCTGACACCGCCGATCGCAAGCCAGCTATCCCGAATGCTACTGGGTTCTCAGGAACTGCACCTCGCGCGGTACCGCCAAGTGTTCCTATTAGACCTCCCCGTGAGAAATGGGACGAATTAGGACTTTGCCCCCGCTGCGGAAGCTCAATGCGATCGCGAACTGCAAAAACCGGACGGTATGCGGGACGCAGTTTCATGGGCTGCTCAACCTATCCGCGCTGTAAAGGAATTCGAAACAAGTGACGACATGGGCCGAAACTGAATCGGCTAAGATCGAAGATCCCGGTAATGCAGCAGTAGCGTTCAAATCTCCCTCAAGGCCGCGCATTCAGCGGCCTTCGCCTTCATAGCGTCTAATACTTTTCATCTGGTTTCGGCGATTTTCGCCCAGTAAAGCCGAGAAGATTCCACGCAGTTTTAGACAGCCAAACACCCCTCCTCCGGCGCTCTGCCGACACCAATCCCACACCCAACAGAGCAACATCTCGTCGCCGGGTTCTGGCCGAATCAAGCGAATCCAAATACTGTATATGCAAACAGTATCGCTACAGGTGCCCAATGGACATCGACACAACTGGGTTCGAGCTCGGCATGCCCACCCGAGAGGAAATGCTCGAGCACCAATCCCACATGCTTTGCAATGAAAACGACCAGCTCAGGCGCGAGTTGGCCAAGGCCAAGCGCAATATCGAGAAGCTGGTGGCGATCAACCAGAGGCTGCAGGAGCAGATCGCGGTCGAGTTCCGCCGCGCGAACGGTGCCTACGTCGAGTATGTGCACCTCATGAACATGGCGAGGTGTCGGTACGGCATAGACCTGACCAGGGATGGCTACGACCTTGACCCACGGAAGAATCTAAGTAAGAAGGAGCTGAAGGAGGCCGAGGAGTGAAATGGCTATCTAGACGCAGGCCTTCTGACCATAGCGTCATACTCCGCCTCGCACTGCTGGCCAGCTATTCGGGCTCGGTCATACGCTTTCGCCAGCTCTCCCGCTCGAGCATCAGCCCGTGTGAGCAGGTCGGAGAGCACCATGGCGGCGCGGGTGGCTGCCTGGCCTCGGGCGATAGCGGCGGTATCCGTGGCGGGGCAACGGACGGTGGCGGCGAACTTGGCTGCGTCGTGCTGCAACCGCTGGCCAGCAGTATCGGCGCCAGCATCACCAGCATCAGCCACCTGATGTTCTTCTCTTGCATGGGCTCTCGCCTCCTCCTGCGCCTGGGCGCGTCGTTGTTCTTCCTCCCGGGCGCTGCGCTCGCCCAATACCTCGGCCAGGCGGTCACCGCTGTCGCGCTGAGCCGATGCTGTGGCGGCCTCAGCGCGTTCGACAGACCGGCCGTGCTGGTAGGCGCCCCAGTAGGAGGCCACCACCAGCAGGAGTGCCAGCGCACGCAGCCCCCAGCCGCTCACGCCAACACCCCGCCAAGCTTCGCCCATTGCGCCAGCAACTTGTCCAGGCGGTGCGGGTTCTGCCCGTAGGTGTTGCCCGGGAAGCTGGCCCAGATGTTCGAACACTTGGCGATCGCATCGGCAATGCGGCCGGCCTTGATGTCCTCCAGCGCCCGACACTCGCGGATCTGCTGCAGCGCAACACGGTCCTGGTTCTCCGGAGTGAATCCGCCCTGCAAGCGCAGGCTCACGCGGTAGGCGTCCCAGTAGCGCGCCAGCAGCTGATACCGGCCCGCCGCGGTGCTGGTCACCGGCTTGCCGTTGATGGGGAAGGTAAGCTTCTGGCGGGGATGGTCTTGGAAGCTGGTGAATAGGCCGCCCCCGTACAGGACGTTGTAGCCGTCATCGCTGCCCCTGACGGGCGAGGTGCCTTCCGAGAAGGCGATCAGATCTAGGAACCGGAGCACATTGGCGCCACCGACCTGGGCTTCAGTTAGTCGAGCCATGGTTTTCTCCAGGCAAAAAAAAGCCCGCTCAAGGCGGGCTCTAAACGAGGCGCTCGTCAGTTTGGCTGAATGCCTTTGATCAACTGAAGGCGCATTGGGTAGCCTTGGGCAGGCTGTACAACTGTCTCAGTTTCAATGGTCTGCACGATTTTCCCGTCAGCGTCCTTGGTTACGGCGACTGTCTTGCTGTAAGAGCTTTGAACAACACAGCCGCTCAAAGCAGTGCTGGCGGCAATAATTGACATAAGAATCAGATGTTTCATGCGGACCTCTATCCTTGGGTGTTTTTCGGCGCGAAATGTAGCAATACGCCATCACCAGGAAAAGAGTTTTCAACCGAGTCTATATCGAAGGCGTCCTGATGCGGACCCTAGAACGACTTGATGAGGCTCAAGCCGCGTTGCGATGTACGCATTGGGTTTTCTCCAGGCAAAAAAATACCGCCAGGCGGCGGTCGGGCTTTCGTGTGGTGCGTCTCAGGCCGGCGGCGCTGGCCAGGTGATCTCGCCGGGGTAGCCTGGCTGGTCTGGCAAGCGGTTCAGTGCAACGCGGTAGCGCTTCCACTCCTTCAACAGCGCGGCCTCAGCCTCAGTGGCTTCATCCAGATCAACAGCGTCCTGCAGCGGAGCAATCGCCGAATCCGCCACAGCACGAAGCCGCGCCACCTCTACCGCCACATGGGACAGCAGCTGTTCAGCGGCAGCCTGCGCCTTGTCCTCCGCGGTGATCAGCTGCGACCAATCGATGACACCCGTGGCCGAAGGCTGCGGCGCTGTTACTTCAAGACCCGGCAAAGTCACTGGCCCATCCGGAGGATCGATGATGTCGTCCGGGAACAGCGCCGATTGAGGAGCGTCGAGCGCATGCGGCAATCGCAAGGACACGATGAGTTTCCCGCCCTCCCGCTTTATCGGGTCGAGCACCCATTCGCTCGAGACGGCCTCAGCTGGCAATGTCGCCCCCTCCGGCAGCTGCGCAAAATCCAGCGCAACGTTGTTCAGGGTGAGCATGTCGCCCAGCCGGGATACGGAGAGCGTGTGGTCAGAGAGGCCAGGGGATAGTTTGATGATCATCTACATATACCTTCCGATAGCGGCGGCGCTGATCACCACCGTGGGGCCAGCGGCGCGGGAAATGATGTCAATACCGCGCAGAGGTGCGGCGTTGGTTGTGACTGTGCCACCCAGAGCAGACCAAGATGCCCCGCTACCGTGCCGGAATGCGCCTGGGATTACTGTCGGCGGAGCTGTGAATACCGCCGGAAAAGTCCAAGACCGGACGCCCTGGTACAGCTGTACGGAGCCGGATGAGTACGAAGAATCGATGGCTTGGTCAGTGACACTGATATTCAGCAGGCAAATTTGAGTTCCGTCTGGAAGCCGAATGGCTGTGCCATTGGCGTTCGTTACCGTCACGAAATCGGTCGCCTCAAGCAGTTTCGCCCATGCACCCCATGAGGCAGACGAGATTCGGGCGCGGCGATAGGCGCCGGCCGCAGCACCGGAAGACATAGCGAACTGCGCGCCCACGTTTGCCGAGCGCGAAATGTTGAAACCCATCGGTAAGTTGCCGGCTCCGCCGGGCCAGTCACTTGGCGCAGAATCAGCTGCCGCAAAGAAGCTGTTTGCTGCAATGGCTCCAATCAGGGCGCCCGCCGGCAGGTTGCCCGTCGCGTTATTGGTACGGCCGACACCATGGTCGCCAACCCTCAAAGATCGCCCAAGCGTGGCATCTTCAGTCGATGTCGTTGAGTCTGTCGTTGAGGCTGTACCCAAACCCAGGCCCAGACGAGCATCTGCCTGGGTCGTTCCCCCGGTGCCACCCTTCGCCACCGGTACCACGTTCTCAGTCGAAACAGTGCCCAGGCCAGCCAGCGTTGAGCCCCACTGGTTGGCGATATCGTTGAACTTATCGGCCAAGGTCTTAGGGTAGCCCTGCAGCGGAGCAACGGCGTAGCTACCGCCGCTTACCGTGGCGCCCTGATAGGCCGGAAGAATGCTCAGCACGGTATTGCTGGCGATGTTGGTGATCTCATACCAACGACCGTCCGGGCCGAGAAAACCATCACCTACCCTGCCATTCGCTGAAAAGCTGGTACCGGTACCGGTCACCGTCGTTTGGCCAGCCGTGATCGCCACCTGGCCTGTTCTGTACCAAGGCATGGATTGCTCCTGAAAATCAAAGAGGACGCATTGGGCGCCCGGCGAATAAGGTCCGTCCGTTCACGCCAGAGGCATTCGTGCTTGAGGTGTATGAGCCTGAGTAGGCTTGAAGGACGTTTCGGTTGCCGACGAGAAACCCGGCAGGGTTGTCATAAACATTGGCGCCGTCATCGAAGGTTGAAAGCAGCGTTGAGGCCAGGAAGTAGTCATTGGCACTGCCGGTCCAGGGCATCTGGAAGCTCGACCACAACACCGACCCAGTCACCACATCCGATCCGGCGACGCTGAAGCGATCTGAGGATGGAGCTCCACCGCTCAACAGGATGAGGTTGTCATTGCTGTTGAAGGTCCGTTCCCCTGAGCCGTTTCGAATCCTGATGCCATAATCGCCTTCGTCCCCGCTGGGGTTGGCCGAGCCAACCATCCAGTGGACGGTGTAGAGAAGGTTGGCGAATGACCCTCCAAACCAGCCATCTACGGTGAAGCCTGTCCAAGCACCTGGAGAACCGAGCACGCGATACTTGCAGACCATCATTCCGGTATCGGAACGCAGGAAGACGTATGGCTCTTCAATGGTGGTTATCGGCGCCGGGAAATTCCCGCGTCCGGTAGTGATGTAGTCGCCTGGGCCGCGCCGACCAATCTGGAACGATCCAGATCCGGCAACGCTCATGACCTTGTTGACGTTGTCGATCTGCACCAGGTTGTTGTCGTTTCGCGCCCTGATCCCATACTTGGTCGTTGCGTCTGGCGCATCGCCGTATGAAAGGACTTTGACGGTCCACTTCAAACTCTGCGCCCGCCTCAAATGAAGGGTCCCCGGGCTCCACCACGCCTCAACACCGCTGGACATATTCACTGTAGGCGACTGCACAACAACAAACGAACCAGCCTTTATCTGCGGGATCGAGAAGTACTGGTCCCAGGCGCCATTCCCCTGCACCTGGGTCGTGTAGATCGACCGCAGTGGCGTCACCGATGTATCCAGCGTGATCGCACCGGACGCATCCCGCGTCCTGAATCCATATTGCGCCGCCATCAGGTCAGCCCCCCTACTGCCGTACGCTCGACCCCGTTCTTGTCATAGACATACAGGCCGTTGTTGTTCAGCAAGGTTGAGCCATCGACCGATTGGCCTCGGATCGTGACGGCGCCGGTGACCATGTTCAGCTCGATCAGCGGCCTGCCCTGCGAATCCACAGCCTGAGACCTCAAGGTCATGCCGAGGATGATCTGCTGGATGAACGCGGTGTTGATGAACGCCTGATCGACAAACACCTGGCCGCCTTGGACTGCGAAGAATGCTTTGGCTACACCGTTGACGTTGCTCGTGACCGCAAACCGATCTGCCGAGACGATGAACTGGCTCTGCAAACCGGCCGGCCCATTCTCGATACCAAGGCCAATACCAGCGGCCACATACTGCCCCTGGGCATTCAGCTGCATCTTCACCGACCACATAGTCGACAGCTTCCCGGAGGTATCCGCGAAGGCCGTCGATGTCTGCTGGATGGCGGCCGAGTTCTCGCCCACCGACACATTGAGCTGGTCGATCTTCTGCGCAGTTGCAGATTCGTTGGTCGCCACCACGCGCTCGAGCGACGTAATGTTTGCCTCATTCGTGGCCACCCTGGCATCGAAGGTGGTCAGCCGCTCGGCCATGGCCATGTTTTCGGTGGACCGGACCCGCTTCTCTGTGGCGATCGCCGCGGTGCTCTCCCAGCCCTTGAGCGCATCTGCCATGGCACCCGAGCCGTCGTCATCCCGGGTCGAAGCGCGCAGCGCTTCAAAGGACGCCACCTGGGCCGTGACCTTTCCGTCGACAGTGCTGATGTCCACGGTGTTGGTGGCCACTTGTTGGGCCAAGCCATTGGCCGTGACCAGGGATTGGCCCACATCGATCCAGTAGGTGGTGTTCGGCGGCGCATTCGCCCCGGACGAGTTCGCCGGCACAGCCTGCTTGGCCTGGTAGATCTTTCCGTCGGCGACAACCATCTGGTCCTTGATGTAGGCCGAATCCTTGTCGTAGGCCGTCAGGCCGCCCAACGCATCGATCTGGTCCTGAAGGCCGGGGATCTTCTGGATCTCCTCGAGCAGGTCCTGACCGAGTTGTGTTTTCGTGATCTGCCCCGCGAGCGCTGCCAACATTGCCGTAACGTCGTTGGACGTGGATGCAGCAATCTTCAGGAATCCACTCACCCCATATGCGTTGCGCGAGCGGATGAAGTAGTAGTAGTTGGTGAAGAACGCCAGGCCGGTGTGCGTCAGGCTGAGCCCCTGCCCCAAGTACTCGGCCTGATCTGCAGCGGCCTGCGGGTCCATGGTGTAGAAATATTCATAGGTTCCCCCGTTTAAGCCATGCTGCACGTTACTCGGGAACAGCGAGATGCTCTCGATGGTTGACTGCACAACGCAGGCCTCGGGCACGGGTGGGCCGTCGATGTTAACCGTGATGCTGGCCTCGCCCGACCGCGCCAGCGGCCCCAGAGCGGCCACGCTCATCGTGTAGTTGCCGGAGGGTAGCCCCGAGAACGGCAGCTGCATGGTGGTTTCCGGAACCTGGCGGGCCTGTACCGCTACGCCGCCCCGCCGAACCGTCACGGCGTAGCCGGTGACGACACCGAATGGCGGCACCCAGCTCAACACCCCCTGGGTGATCTCCGCCGTCTCGTCCTGCGTCCAGGTGAGGCCCGTGGGCGAGCCAAGGCCGCCGGCTGGAAGGTTGATGAAGCCAATCGGGTTGTAAGGCTTGCCCACCGCATCGTCGAAGATCGCTGCCTCGTACTGCGAGACAGTGACGGTGCAGCCGTCATCCGACGCCATGTTCCAGTCGGTAACGATGCACTCGCCCACGATGTTCAGCGACGGCAGGTTCACCCGCACGACGCGGCCAGGCCGGCAGTTGTAGCCAGCGAAGTTCATCGGGATTTGCAGAGAGCCGCCAGCGCGGGCGCGACGCAGCTTGATGTTAGCCAGGCGCTGGGCCTGGTAGGCATCGGTCACGTAACCAAGCGACATCGATTCAGACGCTTCTCCGCCATCCTGGTCAACCCACTGTTGGACCCGCACCTCAGGGAAGTCGGTCTCCGCCCAGGACTGGGACGGGTCGATGAAGGTCCCGGTAACGATGTTGATCGCTGCGTCATTGCCCACCTCGGTGGAGCCGGACACAGTGCCGATCACCATGTCCTCGGTGATCTCGAAGTCGTACGGGCCATAGTAGGCGCCAGCCTGCAGCATCCACTTGCCGCCCACGCGGATCAATTGCCCAGCGCATGACTCTTCCAGCTTCTGGAGAACAGAGGTGCGCTGCTCATCGGCGCCGATCACGCAGCCCGTGCGATAGCGTACGCCGGTCGTGCCGTCGGCGTTTCCGACAGCCTCGTCGCACACGTTCGCAGCGCTGGCGAACGATTCGAAGACAATCTCGTCATCGGGGACCTTGCAGCGCGCGCGCAGGAACCACAACAGGTGAAGGGCGGTGTTCTCGCTGTATCCGGTCATGCCGGTGCGAGGGTCGTACAAATCCCGCCGGCCACGGACGACAAAGCGCACATTGGGGATGCCCGAGGGAAACTTCTCCGCATTGTGCTTGAGCGACAGCCGAACGAAGGACAGGCCCCGGCCAATCTGCGAATCCTTCCAGTCCCGGCAGTTTGCCTTCAAAAAGGCGTTGACCTGAGTGGGGTTCACGATCAACTCATACGAGGCGTACTCCCCATAGGTACCGATCTCCTCCTCGCCGAGGTAGATTTTCTCCAGCCCATCGACCGCGCCTTCGCTCAGCACATAGACCAGGTGCACCCACTCGCCATTGCCTTGGTTGCCGGTCTGCTCCTGCGCCCATACCAGGACACCGCCAGTGCTGACCCGGCCAAGAATGAAGCGTGCCGGCGCCTTCGACGACCGCACGGTCTGGGCGGACGGCTCGCCGGTACCGCCTCGACCGCCCTTGAGCGCTGCGTCCTGCTGCGAGCCAACGAACAAGCCAACGGCGCCGCCGATGATCGCGAAGCCCACGCCGCCGGTGACAAAGCCCAGGGCGGCGCCAGCAGCGACCAGGGCAACCTTTTTGACTGCCTTGCTCATTCAACCCTCCACACCACCAGAGGCTCGCAGGCGATCCGCCCTGCCCCATCCTCCGCCACAGACCAGAACTCACCGGCCCAGTACACCGCCACCCCGCGCCCGTTAGGGCCGTCGTACATCGCCACATCACCGCGCTGGATGAACGCCGGGTTGACCCGCGCGAAGCAGGCATCCCAGGCCGCATCGAGCGAACCGTGGATCTTCTTCAGCAGGCGCTTGGCCCCCGTCTCCGTGGTGTACCGCCCCCGATACAGCGCCGCCGGATCAGTCCCGCACACCGCCACCGCGCAGTCCGCGGCAAACAGGCAGCAGTCAAATTCGCCCCATGAAAAAGGCCGCTCAGTGGCGGCCTTGATCGTGTTGGCGAGTTGAGTTGTCCAGTCGCGGGTTCGCATAGTCACTTCTCGTAGGTGAACTTCGGGGCGTCCTTGGAGGCGCCCCAGTAAATGGGCCAGTCGGCCATCTGGGCCACGGCATAGAAGAAGCGGTCGTCTTGGTGCCGGGCACGGTGGTTCTCGTCGGTCCAGCGCTCGGTGGAAGTCCGGCTCCACTCGGCCATGCGGTCGATGATCGGCACCTTGATGGCATTGCCATCGCTGCCATTGCCGCTGTACGCGAACTGGGCCGCATCCATCCGCCCGCTGAACAGGATGTCGGCGGCGTAATCGCCGGCCTGGTCGATGACCACGAACATCAGTTTCGCATTGCGCCCTCGGCAGCCCTTCAGGCTGGTCTCGGTGATGATCGTGGTGTCCAGGCCGTTGAGGGTGAGTTCGACACTCATGGGCGAACTGGAGTTACTGCTCTCCTGTGCCTGGCCAACTTCCCCGAAGGTGCCCACGCCCTGGTAAGTGATGCCGCCCAGCACCAGCTCACCCGTGCCGGTATGGGCGAAGACCATGCCATCAGGGAAATCGAGCTGGCAGGCGTACACGGCCATGAATCGGCCTTGGGCGATGATGTCCACCACCCGCTGACTGAATGGGAATGCGCCCGCCATCAGAAGGCCTCCCTGAACTCAAGCGAACCGTTGGCCACCAAAGGCCGAAGCGTCAGGGCATGGTTGTCACTGACGCGCCGCATCTCGGCATAGGGCGCCTGGTACTCAACTGCAGTGCCGGCGGCGATCGTCTTGCGAATCGGCTTGTTCACGTTGATCAACACCTGCCCAGATGCGTCAGAAGACGCATCGTCGACCACCTCGAACATCACCCCGCCGATGGTGATGTAGTCCCCCATGGAGAAAACCTTCTTGTTGGCCGTCACCCCGCTCAGGCGCATCACGGAGGCCTGGGCGTTGGCGGTGACCACCTTGGGCGCGCCGATCGAGTCGGATCGCGTCCGGGTGAACGCTGGCAGATTGAACGTGCCGAACATGCCCTGCAGGCGGCCTATGAACGCAGTCAGGATCCGCTCTTCTTCCCGCGACAACGCCCCGAAGGTCATCTGGCACTGCCAGTAGGCGCCCGGGTAGCCGACGATCTGCTGAGCGTTCGACAGCGTCGAGGTGAACGCCCGATTGTTGTAGACGACGCCCCAGGTCATTTCTGTCGGGCACAGGCCATCTGGCCATGCGATTGCCATGTAGTCACTCCTGGTGGTCGATCAGCCCTTACGCAGCAGTTGCCGGGCTGGGCCGTTGTTCTTGAAGTCCTTGAGCACCATCTGATACCCGGCCTGGGCGCCCTGACTAGCCGCCTCCCTGATCCGCGCAAGCGTTGCATCGTCAGCACTACCCTGGATCTGGAAATGCTGCTGAATGGGCGGCAGGTTGCCGGGAAGCCCTCTGCTTCCGCCTTGGGCTTGGATGTCACTCAATGTCCGGTCCAGCTTGGCGCTGGTTCCGGCAGTGGTGACGCGCTCACCCTTCTGCAGCAACCAGGTGCCCTCGCGCGGCACGCTGTCGATACCGTCATGAGCCATACCCACCAGTGCCAGGCTGCTGGCCAGGCCGGTGGTGCTGGTGATCGCAGCGGAGGCCGGCGCGGCGTTGGCACCGAACGATGCAAGAGACGCCATGGCGGCCGCTGGCGCATAGGCGGCGGCCATTGCGGTACCGGTTGCAGCAGCCAGCGCAGCCGACGAGGCCGCCGCGCTGTCGCCAATCGCGGCGTTGACCAGCATCTGCAGTCCGACCTTGACGAGCATGTGCAGCAAGTCATCGGCGATACCCTCAACGAAACTGCTGAAGTTGAACTCGCCAGTTTTCACGAAGCTGACCAGCTCATCCTCCAGGCTGCCCAGGGCATTGCTGGTAACGTCATACATCTGCGACGACAGGTCCCGCGCGTGGTCGGCATAGTCCTGCCAGGCGTCCTTGGAGCCATCCAACCAGTTGGTCTGGGCCTCGTCGAGCTGGTCGTAGTAGTCCATCTGCATGGACAGCCGCTCGCTCAACGACGACTGCAGTAATTCAGCCTCGCGCTTGAACAGGCTTTCGCTGATGTCGCCGGCGTTACGCTGGGCCTGCAGGTCCGCGAACTTCTGGTCGAACTCCTGGCGGATCTCAAGAATGCCTTGCAGGCGTTCGCGGGTTTGACTGCCCATGCCGGCGCCAACAAATTCCATGTCGAGGCCGGATTTGGCCGTAGCGTTGGCCGCCGCCAAAGTAGCCGCGTAGGAGGCGGCCTTCGCATTCTCCTCGTTGGCCACCTTCAGTTGCTTCAGCTTATCCAGCTCGGCGGCCAGGTCCTTCAAGCGGGTTTGCTGCTGAGCGCTCAGGCCTTTGAGCTTTCCTGATTCGACTTCGAACTGCAGCTTGGCCGCCTCGGTGGCGTCCTTGCGCTTGTCGACCTCGGTGTTGATCAGGGCGATCTGGCGGCGGTAGCCTTCCTCGCTACTTTCGAATTGTGCCAGAAGTTGCTTTGCAGCAGTTTCAGCGGCCTTAGCAGCTGCTTGCGCATCGGCAGTGGGAGCCTTGAATGTTCCGCTGGCACCCTCTTTATTCAGTAGCGCTAGAGCGTCAGCGATCTTCTTGATCCTTCCGCTAGCCTGACCGGAAGATCCAGCCTGATCTATCTTCACCCAAAGCTTGTTGTAGCGGGCATCCATCTGGTCTAAGTCATCGGCCACTCCGGCCGCGAGCTTGGACGAGTTCTCCCGAATTTTTCCGAGCACCTCCGTGGGCTTCGAAAGATCAACGCCGTCAAAGGCTCCGCCGACGATGGTCACCAACCCTGTCACGGAGCGGCCAGTTAGTTCGATTGCATAAGCAACCGCTAACCCAGCCTTGGCAGTGAAGTCGAGGATAGCCCTGAGACCATCCGAAAGGATGGTCATCGATTCAGTGTCTTGGCTCAGGTCAAATAGAATATCCGAGTAATCGCTGAGTGTAGGCATTAGCGCACTCGCGACCTGGTTCTTGATGCCAGTCATAGACTGCTCGGCAAGCCACCCGGCCGCCGCCAAATTTTGAGTGGCGGCGATGGTCTTCTCATCCATGATTGCGCCAGCCTTCTCGGCAGCATCGCCAAGCACAGCAAAACCGGCTCCGTTGTCCCGCAACAGTGGCAGCAATAGGGTCGCATCGTTCGCCAGCGATTCCATCTGCTGGGTCATTTCGGCCTGGCTGAGGCCTGCCTTCTGCAAGCTGTTTGCGAATAGCTGCAAAGCCTGAGGACCGGACAGGTTGCGAAACTGCTCAGCCGTCACCCCCACTTTTGGGGCGATAGTTTTAAAGAAGTCCTGCAGCTCGCCGCCACCATTCAAAAGGAAGTCGCCGACTTTGTCGTTTACATCTTTGAAGATGTCTGCAAGTTTTTCGTTTTCAACTCCAACAGTCTTCGCGCCAGCAGCATATTTCTGAAACTCTGTCGTACTTGATCCGGCGACAGCAGAAAAGCGACTGATCTCCGTTGCAGCCTGGACGGTAGACACTGTGAACGTGGCCAATGCCGCAACCCCTGCTGCGATACCGGCACCAATAGCTACGCCAGCCGCCTTGGCGTTTTTTTCTACCTCCTTACGCCATTTCTGCGAGCTTCGCTCGGCCTTGGTCATGCCGGCTACAAAACCGCCAACTTGAGCAATAACGTCCAGAGTCAAAGTGCCTAACGACTTTGAGGCCATCTTTTTCTCCGAGCAAAAAAAAGCCCGCAAAGCGGGCTTATTAATAGGTGATATCTATCGACTTAAGACTTTGGCTTTCGCCGCCTCAAACTCTTGGGCAGTAAGGTGGCCGCGTTCTTTAAGTTCGGCCAACTTTTCAAGCTCCTTATAAGAAGCCTGGTCATCGGGAACGGATTTTGAGGATTTAACCAACTGCTCTGGAGCGGATTTTTTTACGGCGCTAACAGACCAGATGAAGGCTGCAATCCATCCTATTCCCGTCCAGCCAAGAAGTAGGATTACAAAGAAGATCGGAACCTTGTTGTGATGACCTCGAACCACGGAGATGATGAACGGCACGAAGTACAACACGACCATTGCTATAAACGTGGGCGCTGCATCAAATGGTGCTGAGTTTGCGGACATGACTTGGGCTCCCTGAAATCCCTTCCTATAAAGGGTGGGAATCTACCATCTAGCCAAGCTATGCCAAAGCCATTACCTCCACGTCTCCATAGCCAGATCCAAACTGACAATCTCCTGATCACCATGCCTCATGAAGTCCGCCGGCGTGTAAGGCTCCGGCCGCTTCTTCTGGTCTCGAGTCTGGTTGGCCAGGATGGAAGCAATCAGGGCGAAGCCACTCTCGATGCGCATGCCCAAATGGAAAGAGCCGCGCTTACGCCAGTACTTCACCCAGGAGTGAAACTCGCGCAGGCTCAGGTTTTCTTGCGCCTGCGCGATGGTGCTGCCGCCGACACCGGCGAGGACGAGCTCGTGCCAGAACTCGTCGAGGTCGGTGAGCTCGTCGTCTTTCCCAGGTTGTTCACCTCATGGATAACCGCGAGCAGTGCAACTGTCAGGTTTCCATCCAGCGCGCCAAGGCGTTTGGTGCTCTTCGGGTCCTTGGCCAGCTCGACCTTGTCGAGCGGTCCATGGGTGATGTCCAGGACCGTGAAGACGGGCTGCCCTTCTTCGTTGCAGATCGCGGCGGCGATGCGGCCGGCAATGCTGTCTTGGTGGCCAGCCGCGGCGAGGACATCGCTGACGGCGGACTGGTAGCCCAGCGGGCGAACGTAGACGGTCGCCTTCAGCGTGTCTTCACCTTGGCGCCAGCTGATTTCCTTCTCCACAGGCCGGCCGGTGAAGGAGCCGAGCTGTTGCAGCGAGTCGATAGTGAGCTTCATCAGTGCCTCACGCAGCTTTCTTGATCCAGGCGGAGCCGCCCGAACGCTGGATGGAAACCGCAGTGCTGACCACGGAGTTGGCGGCGAAGTCGAACGGGAAGTCGGCGACATAGCCCTGGAAGACAAACCAGGTGCGGGTCGTCGGCAGCTCGAAATCATCCCCCTCAGTGTTGAGGGTTGGCAGCGCGGTCGGGTTGCCGTCCGCATCGAGAGGGCCATCGGACCAGCCCACCGCCCAGCGAATGGTGGTATCACCATCGGCCTCAGAAAGCTGATGCAGCCGGATATGGCTGGGACTGTTTGGGTCGGCGTTGATGGTCAGAGATGCCTGGCCGGGCGTGCGCAGGCCTGGCTTGTAGGTCCGCTCCTTGGAGCTGAGGCAGGTGTCCTCGATCTGCTCCTTCGGAGACCCGCCAGGGTTGAACGCGGTGGCGCATTCCACCTCCATTACGGTGAGTGGGCCAGTGCCAGAGGCAGGCGGGACCAGGGCAAAGACCTGGGTGCCTTGGGTCAAAATCGACATGGTGGTCTCCTGTCGGGCAAAGAAAAGCCCGCACATAGCGGGCTCGGTTGGCTCAGCGGCGGACTATCCAGTCCACGTCGAAGCTGGCTCGGTAATTATTGGTAGTGGGGTCGCGACTCTCGCCGCCCCACCGGGTGACGTAGGCGCGTAGCTCGATGGCATCACGGATGGCATCGCGCACCTGGCGCACAGCGGTGCCGGTGGTGCCGTACACGTCGACTTGCAGCGTGAAGCCGTCGACATCCGGGCGTCCGGCGAGGAAATTCTCCGGCGTTCCGTTGACGAGTTGCCACACGGCATAGGGCTTGGCCACGGCATCCGGCGCCTCGCCAAAGGAATAGAGCCTCATATCAGCGCCAGCCCCCAGCAAAGCGGTAACCGCTGGAGAAGCCAAACAGGCCTGAACAATCGGTGGTGTCATGAGGATGCAGCCTTCTTCGCAGCGCGCCGGATGGCGCGATCGATCGACTTTTCATATTCGGAGACGAAGGTGTTGGTCACCTCCGCGATGCTGTTGGCCAGGGCCGGACGCATGAACGGGGCTGCGGCCATCTTCTCGGTGCCGAACTCAATCAGGCGCCAGTGAGGGGTCGGCGCATTGGTCGAGAGGTCGACCGCTTCCCCCTTCTTGGCCAGCACCGCGCCGTGCAGCACGCCGATGCGGAAGCCCAGGTCACCGGTCTGCTTGAACAGGCGGCCATTCCAGCGCAGGGCGATGTTGTCGGCGATAGAGCGACCGGTTTCCTTGTCGTCGATCCGCTCGGCGCCCTCCTTGGCCTTCTGCACCACCACCTGGGCAGCTTTGCGCAGTGCGGCCCGGCCACCCTTGCGGCGAACGTCGTAGCTGACGGCGCCCAACTTCCCCAGCAGGCTTTCCAGGCCGGTGATGCTGAACTCGACGCCATCAGCCATCCTTTACCCCCTTCGACACCAGAAGCGTCAGGTACTCCAGGCCGGACTTGTCGTCCTCCAGGGGTGGGCCTTCGATGCTGTACGCCTCGCCGCGATGAATAATTCGCATCGTGGAAAGAACACCAGAGCGATAGCGGATCACGAACCGCGCTGTGGCTTCGGACTGGGCTGCTTGCGCGGCAATCAGGTCTTTGGCAGAAAGCGGTTCAACCGATGCCCAGGTGTTCGCGAAGACTTGCCACTCTGGATCTCCAAACTCGCCAGTTTCAGGATCTCGAACTTTGACTAGCTTCTGGATTTCAATGGGGTGACGAAGTGCACCGGCTTTCATGGCAGGGCCTCATCGGGAGGTCCACTCCAGTTACGACACGACCACAGATGAGAATTGACGGCCAACGGTAGTTCCGTCGCAATAGTCCCCGTGACGATAGCTTCGCGATTGGTGTAGGAGTGACCGATTAACAGCAGTAGCGCGACCTTGAAGCTAGCCGGGAAGTCTGCCGCATCAATAAGCTTAGGGTTATCGCAGTACCACAAAGCCCAGGCCAGAGCGGACTCCGCGTACAGCTCGATCAATGCGTCTTCGGCTGAATGATCGACACGCAGGTGCTGCTTGATCGTTTCGATCGGAAGAAGCTCCAGCGCGGTCACGGTCATTTTTTCTTACCCGCTTTCTGCTCTGGCTCTGGCTCTGGCTCTGGCTCTGGCTCTGGCTCTGGCTCTGGCTCTGGCTCTGGCTCTGGCTCTGGCTCTGGCTCTGGCTCTGGCTCTGGCAGATGCTCGGGGTCGAGCACCTCCTCGGCAAGCCCCATCCCGATCAGGGCTTCTGCATACTCGTCCAACACAGCACGGGTTTCGTGCTGGTCGAAGTTGCCGGCGTGGTAGTGCGAGAACTGACGCAGTGCGCGAATTTTCTTCATGATCAAAGCGGGGCAGTTACCTGCCCCGGCCCTTTGGCTGGATTATGGAGTTGGGACGGTGAAGGTGCCCTTGATGATCGCGCTGGTACGGTAATGGGCCAGCGCCAGGCGCTCTTCGCACAGGATGGTCAGCATGTTCTTCACGAAGTTGTCACGGTCTTCGCGGCTGATCTCGACGGTGGCATCCATGCGATCCCAGACCTGGGACGCCAGGTCGAAGCCGCCGACGGTGAAGGTTCCGAGTGCTTGCGCCTTGGTGGCCACCACCGGCAGCCCCCACATAACCTTCGCGGCGAACGCTGCCGGACCGCCGAAGATGTAGCGTCCTTCCGCATCCTTCAGCAGCGCGATGGCATGCCAGTCGCGAGGGTTCAGGATGATGCCCGAGGCCTCGAACTCTGACTCGCTGGTCTGGAAGATCGCATGGGCAATTTGGTCCGCACGGGTGTCGCCGGTGGCATTCAGCGCGGTGTCGTACGCAGTAGCCACCTGGTTCAAACCGGTGAGGTTATCGCCAGTGCCATCGCCATTCAGCAACTGGCCTTCTTCAACCAGGGCCAGGCCGAACAGCAGGCGGTTGTTGACGTAGGACTCGAGCATCGGCGCATCGTCCATCACCTGCCGGGATGCCTGGATCCAGTGAGCGATGGTTTTGACGTTCGCCGTTTCCTTGGTGAAGGTCAGGTTGGATTCAGGCTTCAGAGTGCCTTCTGCCACCGGAGCAGCGCTGTTGGTGAACACGTTCTCGCGAACGTATTCCAACGAGTTCGAGCTGATACGACCTTGAGCGAGCAGGTCTCGGATGGTCAGACGGCGGAGGCCTGGCATCAAGATGCCTGGGTTCACCTGCGGCTGAATCAGCGCGCCAGCAGAGGCCGCGCCGCTGCCAAGCTGCTTGTCGAAGCTCTTCACATCAACCTTGCCCGAGGACTTGCCGTCCCAGGACTTCTTCAGGTCTTCGGCTGTCTGGGCCGCGAAACTCTTCTTGGTAGACGGGTCATCAGGATTGTTGCCGGCCAGCTTCTGCTCGATGTCGAACAGACGAGTGCCGGCGGTTTTCAGTTCTTCTTGAACGGTCGTGAGGTCTTCTTGCAGCTTTTTGCTCACGGCACCGTTCTGTTGAATTTCGGCTTTCTGGGCATCGAACAGCTCCTGCATGCGGGTCTGCGCGGTTTCGATCGCCTTCTGGACTTGGGCCAGTTCTGACATGGGTAGATCCTCGGTTCAAAGTTGCGGGAAGGTTTTCAAGCGCTCCAGGAGCGCGGCGATTTCAGTGGGGTCGCCGCTTTCGGAATCGCTCCGAACCGCGGACTTGATGCGGGCGATCAACGCCTGCGCTTCGGATTTGGAGAGGCCGGCGGATTCCCTCAACCAGTTCTCCGCATCGCGGATACTTTCAATGGTCTCCATGCTCTTGAGCGTGGAGACGGTGGCCGCTTCATTGGCCGGGAAGGTGCACACGCTGATCTCGCTCAAGCGCGATACGTTGCGGAAGGAGTAACCGGTGGCGATCGAGACAACATCACCCTTGGCCGCACTGAAGCCGACGGACATCCCACCGACCGTGCCGTGTACCATGGCGGCCTTGAGCGCTTCGGATTGGGGGTTGCCTGGCGTGAGCTCACCGCGCACATACAGGCCCTTACTGTCCTCGGATAGCTCAAGCCACTTGCCCACAGGTATCTCGTTGCGACGATGGTTGAAGAACATAGCCACTGCGCGAGACTGTGTTTTCAAAGCGTGGGCGAAAGCACCGGGCTCAATGATGTCGCCATCGCTATCGACCACACCAAAGACGCTGGCATAGCCTTCGAAAACGCCCTGGGCGCCACCGTTGGCGAACTTGATTGCGGCCTGATCAAAGGCCAGGGTTTTGCAAACGCTTGGCATTTGCTGCCTCCAGAAAGATCAAACCCCGCCTTAAGCGGGGTCTGGATTACCGAGTTGTGTGATTGGCACGTTCTGTGATTGCCGGGTGGCGACATCACCTCCAGCCAGAGGCGGCATGTTGTCCAGCCGCCGAAGCTCGTTGATGGTCCGGAGGCCTTTATCTGCCAAGGTACCCATGAAGGACGCTCGGGCAGCTGAATCGCCCCGCAGCAGGCCATCAATGTTGTGCTCCGCGTGGTACCGCCCAACGTCGCCAGGCTTCAGCAACCATCGCTCGATGGCGTACTCCCAGCGGTTTAAGTAAGGCGACAGGGTGTACTGCAAGAATCCGAGGTTCTGCTGCTCGATGCCGGTGCCCCAACTGGTCGACTTCTCGACATCGCCCACCAGATGCGGCGGCACCCCGAAGAACCGGGCCAGCTCACTGACCTGGAATTTACGAGCGGACATGGTCTCTGCGTCCTGGGGACTGACGCCAATGGGCTGAGTGGTGAATCCACCTTCCAGAATCCACAACCGCTTTTTGACCGGCCCGCCGGATATCTCCTTGAAGTTTTCTTCAACCTGGGCGCGCTGTTCTTTGTTAAGCACCTTGCCCTCGCCGGTCATCAGCAATTGAGGTGACTTGGCTCCGTTGGCATAGAAGTCGCGCTGTTGATCTTCCATGGCTACGGCGACCCCGGTGGTCTTGGCCGCAAAAGCGATCGGTGACAGTCCCACGAGGCCGTTGAACCCGAACCCCTTGAGATGGAAGATCTCAGACGCTTTGAAATCCGCATACTCGCTGTCGCGACGGTACCGATAGACCACGCGCTTGCTCTCCAAGCGTACGTCCATGTTGACCGACAGGAGAGGCGTGAGGCTGATCACATCTCCGATGCTGTTCCGCTCGATCAAGGCATAGGCGTTGCCGTAGAAGCACAGTTGCATGGTCATGGCCTCGCGGAATTCCACCGCGGTCATGAACTGGTTTGGGCTGAATCGCAGCAAACGGGCCAGAGGGTTATCGACACCGACCTTTCTTCGGTTGTCGCCAGTGGTCTCGAAAACATCCAGCGGCAGGCCGGCCGTGACCGTGGAGATCAAACGGACACATGCGAAAACCGTCGATATCTGCAACGAGCGTTCGTCGCTCACGACTGAATCGCCTACCACCCCTGATGCAGAGACAGGCCCGTTCTGTGAGCCCTTTTCCGGCGAAACCAGGCGGCCGCCGACGAAGAAGCTCGCCATGCGCGCCCAGAATGGGCTGCGGGTGCGCAGGTCAATGCTGTAGTCGGTGTCTGCCATCACATGCTCATCGGTCTGGAAAGGAAGTCGTCGACAGAGCCCTGAGTGTCCGCATTCGCGAGTACCCGGCCTATCGTCATGATCAGCGCTACTGCGCCGTCGATCTTGTTGTCATCGCCCTGCTTTATCGGACGGACCACGTCATCATTGCCGGGCAGGTATTTACCGATCACGTTGCCGATACACCAGGTCATGATCGGGTTTCCGTCATGGTGGAAACGCCCAGCCTCGATCGCCGCCTCCAGTTCCTTCATGCCGTCGGACATGTTGGTGTAGTTCTGGGTGATGGTGATCGGGTTGAAACCCTCGTCATCCAGGTCATGGCTCAGGCCAGTGGCGCCGTGCGGGTCGATCGGACACTCCCTGATCGGTGCCAGCTTGTTGGCTTCTTTGGTGTCTTCGAGGATCTCGCGGTAATCCACCTCTGCGCCTGGTGTAGCAGTCAGGTGGCCGGTATTGATCCAGGCCTGAAAGCGCTCGGCCATTCGCTTGTTGTCCACATCGTTAGCGGTGTCCTCAGGAACCCAGAAGGCCGGAGCCACGCTGTAGTAGTGGACCTTCCCGTCGATCTCACGCCAGAACAGCCTGGCTCTGGAGTTCATGTCCAGCTTGCGCGCCAGGTCGAAGCCGGCAACCCATTCTTGGCCCTCGAACTGTTCAAGGGTGAGCGTCTTGTCCTCGCAGGCCTTCCAGCTCTCCATATTGAAGAAGCCGGATTTGGCACTCACCCACAGGTTCAGATGCTTGGTCTTGAACGTGTTGGTAAAACGCGCCGAGCGGATCGCCCTCGCCAGCTGGCTCTCCAGGTACTCCTGAAACACGGACACGCCCATGCAGGGGTTCGCCTTGGCCAGGTTCTTCGGATCAGTCCAGTCATCACCCTCGTCAAGGGTCCAGATGTAGCCGAACAGTTCGTCGTCTGGGACGGTGCCATTGAGCATCTCGACGACCTGGCGCCTCTTGTCGTAACAAGGCCCCTCGATGTTCGCCCCGGCGGTGGTAATGATGAACATCAGCGGCTGGCGGCGTGCGCCCATGCCGGTAAGCATCGTGTCGTACTGCGCCGCACTGTCGTGCTCATGGTATTCGTCGATGATCGCGCAGGACGGCGAAGCACCATCACCCGGGTTACCAATCAACGGCTCGAAGCGGCTGCCGTTGGACGGGATGTTCAAGTTCGAGGCGTTAACCTCGATGCCTGCGGCCTCGATCAGCATGGGCGACCGGCTGACCATCAGCCTTGCAGGTCGGAATACCTCCCACGCCTGCTTCTCGGTGGTCGCACCGGAGTAGACCTCGGCGCCGAACTCGTTGTCGGCGGTGAACATGCTGATGCCGACGCCGGCGGCAATCACTGATTTGCCGTTCTTGCGCGGCACTTCCCAGTAGCTTTCGCGGAAACGCCGGTACCCGCCCTTCTTCCGGATCCAGCCGAAAGTGCAGGCCAGGCCGAAAAGCTGCCAGGGCTCAAGCGTGATTAACTGCCGCTTGAACGCCCACTCGCCCTTAGTGTGGGGCAGCAGCTGCATCAGGCGCAGCTTCTTCTCGGCCTTGGCCGGGTCGAACTTGTATGGGTAGCTCTTGGAGCGGCTGGCCGCTACGTCGTCAAAGTGCCGCTCGATCGCCTGGTGTATATAGCGGCAGGCCGGGAACTTGCCTTTCAGGACGGACCTTGCCCACGCCATCGCCTTGTCGACGTTGGTGTACTTGGTCCTGGCCATTGGTCACTCGAGCAAGCCTGCGAATGGGTTCGTTGTCTTCTGCTTGTTGCCGCCGATGATGCGCGTGCGGCTCGCGGGATCGAGTCCCAGCATGGAGCCGAAGGTGACCATCTGGCGCATCGCTTCGTTGGCCGCGGTGAGCGCCGGGTTTTTCACCGGCCCGCCTGTGGCTCCCGCGACTACGACGCCATGTTCCCGGACAGAGTCTTGAGCAAGCCGCCAGTTACCGTACGCAGTGCAGAACGCCTCGACATTGTGCATATCGGTCAGAGCCAGAACCTTGGCTCGCAGCAATTCCGGCACCAGCATTTCCCAGACCCTAGTGGCGTGTTCGCACAGCCACTCGGGCGGGTCGACATTGGTCACCAGAGCAAAGTCAGGCTCGTCCATGTTGAGCTTGCGCTTGCCGGGATTACCGGCCAGCGCCTTCTGGGCCGTGGGTTTTGGGCGACGGCCGGAGCGCCCGGCAACCCCTGGCATCGGCGCCTCCACTAAACTTTATATTTCGCGGGTGTAAAAAAACGACTGAGGGCGCGGTGTCCGAGCGAAAAGGCTGGAACTTTTGCTATACCCCTCCCCCTCGTCGCGATTCCCGCTGCGTCTTCTCCTTGTGGCAGTCGCGGTTGATCGCCCGAAGGTTATCGTCATCGTCCGTGCCGCCATGGGCCAGAGCCACGATGTGGTCAACCTCATGCGCTTCTCGGATGCGGCCAAGCTTGGCGCAGTCGTCGCACCGGCAGAGGTACTGATCTCGCTTCAGGATTCGCTCACGCTTGCGGCGCCAGGGGCGACCGCCACGGCCTGATCCCTTGCGGGTCGCCCAAGCCTTGGCCTGCTCGGCAGCCAGGTCGGCATGACCATCGCAGTATCCATTGCCGTTGCGGTGCAGTGCTCTGCACCCTGAGGCCCGGCACGGGCGCTGAGGTCTCATCGGCATGGCGCACCATTCAGGTAAGTCTGAGGCGGGGCGTCAGGATCGACGCCGCCTTCATCCGCCAGCGCTTCGATCAGTGCGAGGTTCTGGGTCGCGATCTGTTCGAGCAGGCTGGTCTGCTTCTGTTGCTGGTCCAGGATCTGCTGGAGCAAAGAGATTGCTTGCTCGTTCACGTGCCACCTTCATCCATTTGTTGATCCATTCGCGCCGGGCGGCGCATCCGCTGCAGGCCATCACTCGCCATCCAGTCGGACGTGAGCGCCATCACAGTTGAACTCGACGATCAGCCGCGCGACCTCGTTGGGGTTTTGCACCAGGCGGACCTGGGCTTGACCTGCCAGCACTTCGCCGCTGAAGGCATCGTGAAGGCAGTAGTGCAACCCATTGCGTTTGACGATGAGAGGACGCGATGTCATCAGGTAGTTGAGACGAGATTGCTCGGCGTTCTTCATTGATCAGCCCTCCACCTTCTTGCTCATGAATCGGTCGGAGTAGTCGCGCAGCTTCTCTACACCCATGAAGCCGACCATGCAGCCGGCGAATACGGAGAGGTTTGGCGGCAGCGCGAAGTACTCCAGCACCGGCAACAGGCTGATCGCGATCAAGCCGCAGATCGCGCCTTCCAAGAAGATCTTGCGACCTCGGCCTCCGCCATAAATGACGCGACACATCGCCACCGCAGCAGCAATGCCGCCGGTATAGAGCTGTGGCTGATGCGCGATCAACCATGCGAGCACAGCGGCCCACAGGCCAGGATCCTTCTCAGGCATGTTCGGCATCTCGGTTCCTCCCGTTGCGGGGAGCGGAAACAAAAAAGCCCCAGCGAATGCCAGGGCTGTATGGATAGGTTCAGTTGTACGAAAGGCTTACGCCCTTGGCGCGGCGTTTATACCGCAGCAGTTTGTTGAGGTGCCTCACCCGCACCGGTCTAACCTTCACATCTTCATGCGGCTCTACCCGGTTCAAGAGATAGTGGATTTCATCAATCAGGCTCGAAACGTACACATGGCGGCGGTAGTAGTCTCGGATGGCGTTCATTTGGAGAACTCCAGAAACAAAAAAGCCCCGGCGAATGCCGAGGCCTCTGTTGATTTGTAAGCTACGCCGACTACTGACGAGGCACTCGGACGTAAATGTTGTCGTCCTTCTGTTCGATGGTGATGTCAAGCTCGTTGCCGTTGTCCAGTAGCGCTGTTGCGCGGTAGAAGCCGGATCGAGGCTCATCATCGATGGTCACGGCTATGCAGGAGGATGTCTGGAAAAACTGTTTGTGGATGATGTCCGTGACGACTGGGCAGGCCGCTTTTTCGATGGCAGATTCGCCACCGGCGGCAGACAGCCCAATGGAAACCACAAAGGCAGCGATCCAGGCAAAGAAGTAATTCTTGTTTTGACCGAGGAGCGTGGCCCTTTTCCACAGATACCCAGGAACGATCAATGCCCACCACGTCTCTGGGGCGGAATGCCCGGCAGCCTTGAGACGCTTCTCATCTGCGATACACAGGCCAATATTCAGAATCAAGAAAGCCCACCAGATGGTCACCCCTGAAATCAGCTCAAGCACACCGCCGACCAGCTGGACGCCTACTAATGCCCAGACAAACCGGTTGTCGACGTCCGTAGCAGCGAGAGGCGGCGGACCAGCAGGCTTCGGGACGCTGGATACCAACTCTGTTTCCTTAAGCGAAACCCAGTCCCCCGCGCCCGACCAGACCTTCGTGTCTGACTGGATAGCATTGGTAGATACAAACCCGTGCATCTGCTCAAGCGTAAACGGTCCCTGTCTCGATCCATTGAGTGCGTAATACCAGGAGGCTTCCGACATTTTTCCCTCTAGCGGCAAGCGCCATGCAGAAATTGATGGCTACGTGACACTATCGGCAGTGGAAACATGACCTTTAGGGGTCGTGCAACAAAAAGCCCGACTCAATGGTCGGGCTTTTTCTGGTCAGTCCTCAACACGCGCAGGAATGACAGGATGGCGATAATTTCTCTCACTCTCTCACCGATGTCAACAGGCAATTACGCTGCTTCTTTGATGAGCAATCCCTCGGCCTCCAGAATCGCCCGCACTTCGATCAGCGCGTCATCAACCATCCCATCCAGCTTCTCCTTGATCCCGGACCGCCAGCGATAGCGGGTTGGCTCCGGTGTGCCGTCCAGATCCCAGGTGTTCATGTCGTAGAAGCTGTCAGACAGGACGATCAGGTCTTCGGCAATCGCCTCGGCTTTTTTCCGTTCAGCCTGACCAGCCGCCAGTGCAGCATCGACCAGGTTGTTGCGACGCCACTCCGGTGCATCCAATGGAATGTCCACGGACACGGAGCGCGGCCCTTTCCGACGAGCTCCTTTCAACTTCGGCACAGCCCAGGCGGTGACCGCCTTGTAGATGAACAGCTGCGGTGCTGGGCTGGCGATCAGTGGCGCAATGGCCGAGATACCCTGCAGCTTCTTGCCCTTGTTGGTGGCGTACTTGGCATTCAACGCCTGCCAGTGCCGGGGGATCAACAAATGGTGCAGCCGAGCGGATAGCCAGTAGTCCACCTGGGCCCGATCAAAACCACCCGACTGCCCGCCGAGCGAAGCCAGGCAACCACCCTCCTCCTCTGCCGCCTTGTAAAGTTTCTGCCAGGCCTGCCCTTTCGCGGCGCCCTTCTCCCCAGCCGCCAGAGCGGCCACCACTGCACCCGATACGCTGTTGTAGATCATGTCCTTCCCCCTCAATCGCCCGTGTAGTTGCTGCCACCGGCGCCCAGCCGGTTGCCTTCCTGATACAGCGCCTCCGGGCCAGTCGCCCGGGGCTTCTTCAACTGCTCGATCTGCCGCATCGCTGCCCGAAGCCTCATGCTGAGCTGGGTCACCAGTTCATCCAGGGCTAAGGCCTCGCCGGTTGCAGCCACCACCCAGCCCGAGGCGTTGCAGTGGTCGCATGGCAGTTCGTGAAACACACCCTTGATGACCGCTCTCCCACGGCACAAAGGGCACTGAGCCAACTCGATCACAGCCTTCTTGAAGGCGGGGCCGTGGCTCTTCCTCATCGCTTTGAATCCTCGCCTATTACTAATTCGTTAAGGTCGCCCGAGGTCTCGTCACCATTGGCTTGTGGCGATTTCTGCGGGATTTCAAATAAGGCCTCTTTAAGGCCGTGGATGGCCGCGAAACCGATCCGATCAAGCCACGCATGCCACTTCTCCAGCGCCAACTTGCGCTGCTCCATGGCCTGCGTGTGGATGTAGGTGCTGGCGATCTTGCCCAGCGTGTGGTTCAGCAGCATCTCGCCGATGTGGCCGTCGATTCCGAGATCGGTCCAGGTGGTGCGGGAGACCTTGCGTAGGTCGTGGCTGGTCCACTCGCCCTGCCCCAGGCGCGTGAACACCTGACTGGCCTGGGCCTCGCTCAGGCAGTGGCCACGGCGGTTCGGGAACAGGTAAACGCCCTCGTACCCCTGCGCCTGCTGAATCGCCCGGTACCGAGTCAGCAGCGCCTTGAGCTGAGCGGTCAGTGGCAGGCGGTGCTCGGTGCGGGTCTTGGTGTGGGCCGCTGGAATGAACCATTCGGCAGCAGCCAGGCTGATGTCACTCCAGCGGGCCATGCGGGTTTCGCCGATCCGGGTACCGTGAGCAAGCATCATCAGGGCCAGCATGGCGTCATTCGGGGTGGATTCGAAGACTGCGATCAGCTGTTGCATCAGCGCGGGCAATTGCACGTCGCGCAGACGGGCGGCCTTGGGCACGATCTTGGCCTTGGTGAAGTCGCTGAAGCGCATCCCAGCCATGGGGTTGTGGTCGATCAGGCCCAGCTTCAGGGCCTGGCGGAACGCGGTCAGCAGCAGCGTGAACATCTGCCGCAGGTAGGACAGCGACACCTCGGCCTGGCAGGGCCACATCAAATGCTTGTCCAGCGATTCGGCATTCACGTCGACAATGGCCAGGCCACCCAGGCGTGGCTTCAGGTGCTGGGCAATGACGGAGCGCGCCCCGGCTTTGCGCTTCATCGACAGCGAGCGATCACGGGTCAGGCGGTCACCGTACCAGTCCAGCAACTGGCCTGCGCTGATCATGCCCGATGCCACCGGCGCCGTGCCGGGGTCGCGCAGCAGGCGTTGCCGCAGCGCGGGCAACTCGGCGATCACCGCCGACGCGCTCAGGTCGGGCCAGCGGGCGATAGGCACCCAGCGCTTACCGCGCACCAGATGCCAGGTGCCACGGTCGCGAGTGCTCCAGAAGCGCAGGTACAGGCCGGGGTGACGCGGGTCGCGCAAGTCGCGCACCGACTTGTCGGCAGCCTGCCGGCGGACCTCGGCCTCGCTGAACTTAACTTCCCGAGTCGCGCTCATGCGGCCACCGTGGCGGGCTGCAGCAGGTAGGCGCGGATGGCCTCCACCGCGTCAATGCTGCCCCGGCACACAATGGCCAGGTAGCCTTGCCGGTGCAGGGCCTGCAGGTAGGCATCCTGGCTCGGCGAGACCGGTGCGTCGAACGGGGGCTGGGCCTTGAACTCGATGTACAGCCCGAACCAGCCACCGCGGGCCATCGGCAGAACCAGGTCAGGCACGCCGGCCTTGACGCCCTGCCCCTTCAACTTTGCGGCCACGGCCTTGACCCGGTGCCCGCCGTTCGGGACGTGATAGATCAGCGCGTAGGCCTCCGGGTAGCGCAGCTGCAGCTCCTGCATCAGCGCCGCTTGCTCCTGCCCCTCGCGGTCGACGCGCTTGGCGCGGGCGGCCTTGGCCTTGAAAGGTCGAAAGGCTGGGGCACTCATGCGACCAATACCCCCTCGCCGATCAGGATGGCCTGGGTGCGCATCACGCCCTCGGCGTGGAACTGCCGGGCGGTGTCGCGATCAATGTTGCCGCTGCGACCGTCGCACGCGTCGTGGCAGGCGCTGCACGCCCAGGCGCCCTGCATGTCGTGCGGCTTGATGCCTACGCCACAGGTCCCAGCCATGCGGTAGTGGGCCAGGACGGTGGTTTCTGGGTTGCCGTTGCACACGCCTGGGATACGTACCTGGCAGTCGCGGCCACGGGCGGCCTTGGTCAGTTTGGATTGGCGCATGGATCGCCTACTTGCAGGTCGATGACGGTGAAGGCGCCGGGCCACATTCGGGCGCCGTGCGCCTGTGCCAACGCCTCTTCGCGGTACAGCGCCACGGGCTGCCGGGCACCATAGGAAATGTCGAGCTGGTCGCTGCGGCAGTAGAGCGCGTAGCGGTACTCGGCGGGGTTCGGGGTGAGCAGCGTGCTCATGCATGTCTCCTTGCCGCGCGGATGGCGGCCAGTGCGGCGTTGCCAACCTGCGGTGTTCGCCGGGCGGCGACTTTGGCCGGTAATGCCAGCGGCATTTTCTGCAGAGGCTCGCCAGCCATCAGCCGGCGGACAGCGATGGTGTAGTTGCGCTCGAACAGCTTCGAACTGGCGTCCTCGGGCAGCTTGTTCAGATTCTCGAAGCCACACTCCTTGGCGGCGTGCCATACCGCGTCGTGGCTCCACTTGCCCTGGCCAGCCATGGCCGGGTGAGCGTTACGGCAGGCCTCGCGGAAGGCGGCTTTCAGCGCTGGGAGGCCAAGCATTTCTGGCGAGGGTTGGCACCACTGGATGAACTCACCAGGCGGAGGGATAAATGGGGTGCCCGACTGTCGGCAGCGCATCAGCCCGAACTGCAACTGATCGGCCCTGTTGATTCCGGCCTCAAGGAATGCGGTCAACCACTGCTGTTTCGACGCGCTATAGGTCGCCTGATCGGGCCAGGCTTGCTTCCAGGCGGTGCAGATCGAGCGCAGATCGCGGAACAGGTCGTTAATCACTGCGGCGGTCTTGCGGTTGAGCTCAGCCTTCACGTCCGCTGGCAGTTCGAAGCCGACTGGGATGCGTTGACCCGATTGAATCTTGGCCCACAGGCCGTGGGTGACGACAGATACCTGGTTCATTGGCCGACCTCCTGGCTCAACCAGGACGTGTCTTCATCGTCAAACGTCGCCGCACCGCCACCGCTTCGCAGCGGGACGACCTTGGCCGCCTTCGTGAAATCGCGCTTGATCCAGCCGACCAAGGCTGCAATCCACTGGCTTTCTGTCTGCGCTACACCCTTGGCATCGTGATGAACGACAAACCCGCCGATGGCCTCGCTCGTGAACTCTGCGATCGGAACACCTGAGCGCTTGGCATAGGCCTCCAGCTGCGATTGATCTGGAACCCATTCGAGGTGCATCGCGAAGGGCTCGCGCGGTGAGTGTGTATTACTTCCCTTCCCTTCCATTCCGGGGGTGAGTCCTCGATCATCGCTAGACGAGCCTTCGCCATCCTCTAGACGATCACTCGACGAGGACTCGACGAAATTGGGGTGCTTGAAGGTTGGTCTGTCGATCTTTTGATGGTGCCATCCGTTGACGTGAAGGTACTGCTTCGACGATGCCTCATAGAGACTGATCAGGCGGTTCGCCACGAGTTCACCGATCAACCCTTCGACCGCAATCGCTGTGATGTCATCACCGGGAAAAACCAGAGCCTTGATGGTCTTCGGCGACATCGGGTGGTTACCGGCGTCGTCGCAGAAGTTCCAGAGGCCGATGAAGAGGAGTCGAGCCATCGCCGAGCATTCCATGACTTGCTCGCTGGTCCAAAACTCCGGCTTGATGGTGCGGATACGAGCCATTACAGACGCCCTCCATGACTGAAAGCCTGACGCGTCAGATTCGGCGAGAACCTGGAAACTGACGTGGAATGCGCGGTATTGCCTGCATCGACTGTGCGGTGCATAATCGACCTCGATGTGTTGTTGAAGAAGCCGGGCTGCCACCCGGTTTTTTTATGCCTGCGATTCAGGTACTGGATGGATCAGCAGGTGTTTTAGTCATCTACTGGCGCATGGCCGGACCGTTGAAAATGTCTTCACGGTCACGCAGCTGCGTCCGCCTTCCCGGCCTTAAGCGCTCCCTTCGTGATTCGCTCAATCTGGTACTGGCGCAGCTCAGGCACATCCACCCATTGGCGGACCGCCTCATAGGTCACCCCAAGCGCCTTAGCGAGCGCCGATATCGACCCGAAATGATTGATTGCCTGGCTTTTGGTCATGGCGACCTCCTTTGCTCGTCTTGATATTCAAGCATGCTTGTATTTGCAAAACAAGCATGCTTGACAAGCAACCTTGTAGATTGCGCACATGAAAACCACAGACCGAATAACCAAGCTCGTCCTGGCCCGCCGTCCCGAACTGGGTGTCCGTAACGTCAAACGGGACATCGCGAACACGTGTGGAATCAGCTATGAGGCTGTTCGTCAGTGGTTTGCGGGGGATACCGAGAACATCAAAAACGAGAATCTCGTAGCCCTTGCGGACGGCTATGACACGACTGTGGATTGGCTACTTGCCGGCAAAGGGGAGCCACCAAGGCGCAAAGATGCGCCAGCGCCCAAGGCGGAGGAAAAACACTCGCGATCAGCTGCGGATCTTGTTCAGCAGATGCTTGCCAAGCACGGAAAAAGCCTGACCGAGGAAGCCCGCCAGAAGATCGCAAGCGCAGTCGAGGAGACGGCTGCCGCAGTGTCGATGAGCAACGTTGTGACCGTTGATTTTTCTCGACCAGGAGTGGTCGGCGATGAGGTCTGCATCGCTCGCTACGACCTTCGCGGAGCCATGGGTGGCGGTCAGGTGGCCCCCGACTATCCCGAAATGCTTCAGGACATCCGAGTAAGCCCAAAACACCTGCGCGAACTGGGGGTGGAGTTCACCGAGCATTACCACCTCAAGCTGGTCACCGGCTGGGGTCAGTCGATGGAGCCAACGATCAAGCACCGAGACCCCCTGATCGTCGATGTGAGCATCCGCGAGTTCGTCGGTGACGGCATCTACCTGTTCTCCTGGGGCGACCATCTGTACATCAAGCGGCTACAGATCGCGGACGAAGACCACTTCGAGATGATCTCGGACAACCCGAAGCACAAAGACAGGATGATCCGGCGGGAGGAGACCTACATTCAGGCTAGGGTCCTGCTGGTGTGGAATGCACACCTGGTGTAGCCAGAAGCGAGCTTGTAGAGCCATAACATAACGAAAATGGAGCTGTGCTAGAGTGAACGACAAGTCCAAAGCGCCACCTCAACCAAAGCCTGTAACCATTCCTTCTCGACCCACTCCGACGCGAGACGGATGGGGAAGAAAAGACCATGGTGGCGGTCCAAACACAATTTCTGAAAGTAGGCCTGTACCTCCGCGCCCCAAAAGAGACCCATGAATATGAATGATGCCGACATTGCCGAGGAGATTCATGAGCTTGAATTTTATGTTCAGCGCAATGTCCGCTATCACATGCGCCGGGGAGCTTTCTTTCTCCGATGGGGCCGGTTCACAGCCTTTGTCGGTGTAGTTTTCGGTTCTGCTACTGTTACGTCGCTAATTGCTGGATCATCCGACATTCTGGTTGGAGGATCAGCCCTGTTAGTTACGCTCGCTTCGTCAGTTGATTTGGTAGTCGGCACGGGCCAACGGGCATGGCTGCATAACGACCTGCGGAAGAGATATCTTGACATAGAGGCTGAGCTGCTCGCTTCAGGGGTGAATACGCCTGCGGACAAAATCCGAGAAATGAAGAGCAGAATTCGTCGAATCGAGGCTGATGAGCCACCTACACTGCCAGCTCTTGAGCTTTTGGCTCGTGACGACGTAATAAGATCCATGTACTCGAAGGAAGAGGCCGCCAAATACGTGAGCAAGCTTGGATGGTTCAAGCGAACCACTGCCCAATGGTTTGACTGGGATACATCAAAAGCTTGATTCAGAGCTCACAGAGAGCCCGCCATGAGCGGGCTTTTTTGTGCCTTTCAGAATGGCGGTTCCTCGTCGCTAACCTCAGCTGGCTCGCCACCCTCCTCCCGCTCAATCACCTGGTCGTCATCGTTCGGCTTCTCCCATTGCAAGATCACCGATCCGTCATCACAGAAGGTCATGTCCAGACCGTCGGTTTCGGATAGGAGCTCCATGATCGCATCCCAATCCTGATCGTTGTCCGTGTCCAGACGGTGGATTAATACCTTCCTTCCCAGCTGCGCGAGCGGGGAATTG
Organism: Pseudomonas guariconensis; assembly: GCF_040822035.1. Lineage (NCBI taxonomy): Bacteria > Pseudomonadati > Pseudomonadota > Gammaproteobacteria > Pseudomonadales > Pseudomonadaceae > Pseudomonas > Pseudomonas guariconensis. Next base: position 3,281,942 of record NZ_CP162012.1, read on the forward strand.
ATCATTGCCGAAACCCTCAGGCCCAGTCGCTCAAGGCTAGTCAATTCCGCGACCCGAACTGCTCTTTCCTGCGCCGACATCCGCAACCTCCTACTTACTGGATATTCATACAGTACGAAAAATTAACACAAGCGTGCTTGCATTTAAAAAACAAGCATGCTTTTATTATTGCAAGTTCGCTTGCATATGCATCGAGCCAGGCTGCCCAGGCAGCCACCGCTCTTTACACAACTCGGTGCAACACTCCACCAGGTGGGAAAGGTAGCTAGCACGCTCATAGGCAGGAGCCTCCCTGAGCGATGCCGTATCGACCTCGGATCTTGGTGGCAAACCCTTAACCACGGACAGAGGAGAACCCTCGCCATGAAGTAATTAGCGATTCGCCCGTGAGGTGCAGGAAGCCTGAAGGCTGCACCCGGAACCCTGACAGGCAGCGGCAAGTTGTGGCGTCGATGTCGCCGCGCATTGGCCGGATATCCGGTAGCCCACCCGAAACGACGAATCACCGCTGATGCAGCATCCCCGGCCTGTCGCCAGTAGCGAGGCCGGGGCGATTTCACTGATTGGCCTTGGCGACAGGGCCAGACGGGAAATCAACTGGTAGCGGAGCAACTGAAGATGACCACGATTATCCAAGACCGCTTCGATAGCGGTGCCCAGGTGAGCATGGAGATGGACAAGAACGAAAGCGAGCTGTTCGTCTTTCACTGCCCGGCAGGTCAAGGCTGCAAGGTCAGTAAATGGCCTCTGGATAGTTACCACATGCCGATCGCGATGGCTCATTACGAGCAATGCATGGAGTTGGAGCGCGCCGCCTTCGAAGCCTGCGCCACGTCAGCCTGACGTTAACTGCCCGATCCACCTGATTCCCAATCACCAGGCTGCATCGGTGTGTGGTCTGAATGCGCAGGCTGATGCGCAAACCTAGTCTCGTTGGCGAGCTACTGAGACATCAGAGAGTTAGGCCGCCAAGCCGGAGAGAACGCAGCGCCGGCCAGATCGCACACCAATGCAGCCCACCGAGGACATTTCATGGAAACGATCACCTGCGGCTCATGGATTGGCCAGCTCGGCAAGGCGCTGGCTCCCCGCGAGCTTGAAGCATTGCTGTGGGTTGCCCAAGGCCTCACCACCAAAGAAATCGCCCGCCAGATGGCGGTCAGCCCAGGCACCGTGGCCAACCGCATCGAAGGCGCCCTGTTCAAGTTGGAGGCTGGCCGTCGCATTGAGGCGGTCACCAAGGCCATGCGCCGCCAGATCATCAGCCCCCTGTGCATCGCCCTCGCCGGCCTCATCGCCATGCATGCGGTCATCGATGACGCTGACCCGATGCGACGTGATCGCCGCGCACCGGAGCGCCGCACCGCCCAAGTTCGAATCGTTCGCAAGGCCGAGTCCTTCGAGCTCCACGCCTGATCCCATCGAGGACCATCCCATGCAGACAGCAATGCACCCTGCTTTCCAGCAGAAGCTTGCCGTGCTCGCAGCCCTGCTCGAGCGTAGCAAGTCAGCCAGGACCGAGGCCCAGGCCAAGGTTGATCAGCCGGCGCCGCGCTTCCAGGCGTCCAACACGGGCGGTAATTGGGATGTGGTGGAGATCGCCACCGGCGCCGTCCAGGGCTTCGCCTTCAGCTACCGGACCGCTATGCGCTTCGTGGATGCGATGGAGGCAGGTGCGGCGAGCAAGCGAGGCGGCCTGCAATGAGCAAGCGCAAGCCACACAATATGCGCGCTCGCCTAGAGCGGACCTGCCGGGCTCTGGTCTCGGCCAATCACGCCGCGGTGGTGAACATCGACCCCAGCGGTCAGCAGATTCTGATCAACTGGAAGAACCTCAAGCAGATACGCGTGCGCCAGGTCGTCGACGCCGTCTGCGACATCCCGCACCGCTGGACTATCTATCTCAGCGTTCTGTGTTTGGACCACTTTGGCCAGCGCTACCACAAGTCGATTGAGGTCGCGCCGCAAGGCAACTACCTGGCCGAGCATCTGACCGACGTGATCGAGGCGACCTACTTAGACCTACGGTCCAAGGCCAATCCTAATCACCTGGTAGCGGCCGGCTGGATTGCCATCCCTACCGACACAACGGTCGACGAAGCAGAGGCTGCCAAGATCTTTGCCGCCGTCGGCGCCTGGAATCAGCAGAAAGCAGCATGAAGCGCATCACCGCCCGCGTCCGGCACGGCCGGCGCCAGCAACACATCAATCTGCCGCCCAGCGGCTTGGGAGGTATCGGCAATGGCCGAACAGAAGACGGGGGCCGCCAAACATTCGGCGAACTACCGCGACAGGAAGAAGGCAGAAGCCGAGCGCCTGGGCATCGAGAAGGTGTTCTTCAACATGCCTGCTGGAATCAAGAAGGCCATGGCTGCAGAGGTCGAGGCTCATGGTTACGAGCAGGTGCAGGAGCTCTGGCAGGACCTGGCCTTGTCGTGGATTTCGCAGGTACCAGAAGAACGAGCGCGCCGGCTTGAACGACCTGACGCGCCAGCTTTTTATATCTCGCCAAAACTATCGCGTCAGTTCAACGAAGCCAGCTTGGCAGAACTGAAGCGAATGCCTGGGGACGAGATAATCTCGCCAGAATTTCAAGAGTAAATGATTCCTGGGACATGGCTGTGAATTTGAAGTAGCGACTCCATACGAATCTGTACTTCTTCATTTCCCTCAACACTATGAGCCCATCTATCTACCGCATCAGCTAATTCCAAACAGAATTTATCCACCTGAAGTTGAAGCGTGTCTCCAAGTAGATTTTTGTGGATTATATTTTCGTCTTCTGGCGGAACAATAAAATGGAAATAGTCTAGTGCTTTCCTGGCTCGCTGGTGGGCGATTTCACCTCCACCCTCATGCAGGTAGCTGCATCTCAACGCGTAGCAATCCGAGCCGGTAAGAAAGCAGTGCGCACCGACTCCAGGAATCACGAATGTATAACCGGGGGCCACCCAAGAGTCGAACCAAGCAGCGTACCGAACTGCACTACCTTGGTTGGGATTGATTAAGCGACCGCAAACATCAGGTAGCGTTAGAGCGGAAGCAAGTGCCACATACCAATCTTGATTCTGAACAGAACTTCTCAAGCTTTTAGTAAAGCGCTTCATCAAGCTCTCCTTTCGGCCCCATGCCGGTCACCCGTAATACCCCATCCCACCCCAAATTGCCACCATGCCGCCACCAGCACGGAGGGCGGCGCATGCATGGAGAAAGCCATGAGCAACTACAACTGCGACTACGTTCGCCGCCACTACGATGTGCCCGCCGAGATCGGGCGCCGGGTGATCGCCAACGGCGAGCCAGGCGTGATCATGGCCGACCGCGGCCACTATATCGGCGTAATCCTCGACAGCGACCCGAAGAAGCGCATCCGCAACTACCACCCCACCTGGGAAATGCAGTACGGCGAAATGGCCGAGACGCTGCCACTCAAACAGTGGGAAGTTCTCACCAATGGCATGTACGACTGGGATGACGTTCGGTACATGCTGGGCGATGCGCGCCACTATGTGCAGCGCGTGTGGGCAGCAACCCGCAGCCAGGCCAAATACCGGGCCTATCAAGAGCTGGCCGAGTGCTTCAACGACGATGCCACAGCAATGCTGACCTTCAAGGTGCGCGCCGCCTGACCCTCCCGCGCTGCCCGCCAGCGCCTTCCTCTCTGTGATGGAGTCGCTAAGGGCGAAATTTCTCCATAAGCATGACTTCAAGCGCTGAGCGAGTGGATGCGTAAAGATGCTTAGCAGAGTCAGTGATTTCGCGGGCCTCTAAGAGAAATCTGGGAACACCCCCATCTTGCGCTGCATTGGCGAACAGCATGGTGATTCTTACCGGGTCATCTATGGACCTCTTATTAAACACGTTAGAAGAGCCAACAAAGCTATCTGATTCATCACTGGTTAGAAATACTAAAGCAGTGCTCCACGCCCGATTGTAAAGCTCCAGCGCTTCTAACCAATTTTGGCGAGCTTCGTCCTCCGCCTGCTGAAGATCCGCTATCACCTCAGGAGATGCTCCCTGAAGTAGACCTTGGCATCTGTTCTGCAGTGCTAATAGATACCCTCTGAACTTATGCAAAGTCGTAGCTGCGTCTTTGAGTTCTCGGAGCGCCTTGAACTTCTCGGTGTGCTTGAACTGCATGCGCCAGCCGGTTAACGCAACAACTGCTACCACAGCAGTCACAGACGTTGCGAGAAAACTCAGCAACTCAAGAGCCGACCTGATTCGAGTTTGCGTGTCTGGCGATGTTTGGACTCCAAATCCAACCGCAATGCCAAACATCACCAGCAGTAGGCATCCGCCCAGTACGACTCTGTCCATTTTGTTCTCCTTGCAAACATGCAGGCGAGCATACCACTCCGGATCAACAACTAGCGCCACCCCGGCGGGGGAGGCGCCTGCACGCAAGGACAACGACATGACCCAGCAGCACCGCATCCTGGTGGGCGACTGCATCGAGATGATGCGGACGCTGCCGGATCAGTCAGTGCACACCTGCATCACCAGCCCGCCCTATTTCGGGCTGCGCGACTACGGGGTCGACGGCCAGATCGGGCTGGAGGCCTCTCCCCGCGAATTCATCGAGAGCCTGGTCGCTGTGTTCCGTGAAGTGCGCCGCGTGCTGCGGGATGACGGAACCCTGTGGGTGAACCTGGGGGATAGCTACGCCAGTGGCGGCCGAGGCGGCGGGGGCCGGTACATGGCCGAGCGCGGCGACGGTGCGTGGCAGGGAAAAGGCGATGCCACCGGTTGGCGATCAGCCCCCGCCGGCTGGAAGCACAAGGATCTGCTGGGACTCCCATGGCGCCTGGCGATCGCGCTGCAGGATGATGGTTGGTACTTGCGACAAGACATCATCTGGCACAAGCCGAACCCGATGCCTGAATCGATCAAGGACCGGTGCACCAAAGCGCACGAGTATCTGTTCCTGCTGAGCAAGAGCCCGCGCTATCACTTCGACCAGGACGCCATACGCGAGCCTGCCCGAGCCCAGGCGGCCCCAGAAAGCGCCAGCAGGCGCAACAGCTTCGCCAGGGAGACGAAGTACACCGATGGCGAGCACGGGCAGACAGCGCAGCACCGGACAGGCCGTGATGATGTGGACTACGACGAGACCCGGAATAAGCGCAGCGTCTGGACGGTGGCCACCGCCAGCTTCAAAGGCGCGCACTTCGCCACCTTCCCGCCCGACCTGATCCGCCCCTGCGTTTTGGCCGGATCGCCGCGCGGCGGGATGGTGCTCGACCCGTTCGGCGGCGCCGGTACCACCGCACTCGTTGCCATGCAGGAAGGCCGGCAATCGGTCATCTGCGAGCTGAACCCCGAATACGCCGTCCTCGCCCGCCAGCGTCTGGATACAGCCTGGATCGAAGGCGCCGCGCAAATGGACTTCCTTCTGGACCAATCGCCAGCTGCTTGAATCTGAGGATCACATGACCACAGCAATCGACCTGTTCGCCGGCCTCGGCGGATGGAGCACCGGCGCTCGCGCCGCAGGCGTCCAGGTTCTCTGGGCGGCAAACCACTGGCCTGATGCCGTGAAGTGGCATGCAGCCAACCACCCCAATACCGAGCACGTCTGCCAGGACCTGCACCAGGCCCGATGGGAGCAGGTGCCGGCACACGACATCCTGCTTGCCTCGCCCTGCTGCCAAGGACACGCCAAGGCCCGCGGCAAGAAGTCGGGCAACCCTGAGCACGACGCATCGCGCTCTACGGCCTGGGCGCCGGTAGCAGCCCTTGAGTTCCATAAACCGCAGGCGGCGGTGATCGAGAACGTGCCGGAGTTCACCGACTGGGTGCTCTACCCGGCCTGGCTGCAAGCCATCCAGGCGCTGGGGTATCAGGCAGCGCCGCACATCGTGGACTGCGCTGACCTCGGCGTGCCGCAGCACCGGGTGCGCCTGTTCATGGTGCTGACGCGCAGCAAGGCGCCGCTGATGTTGCAGCTGCCCCGCGAGCGGCACGTACCGGCCACCAGTTTCCTCGACTTCGACGCCGGGCGTTGGTCGCAAATCGAAAAACCAGGCCGGGCCCAGGCCACGCTCGACCGGGTGAGCAACGGCCGCCAGCGCTTCGGCGATCGCTTCATCATGCCCTACTACGGCAAGGGTTCCGGTCTCACCGGGCGCGACATCAGCCGCCCGATCGGCACCATCACCACCTTGGACCGCTGGGCGTTGGTCGACGGTGGCCGCATGCGGATGCTCAGCGCCAGCGAGGCTCTAGCCGCGATGTCCTTTCCGGCCGATACCCTGCGTCCAGACAATCACCGGCTGACTATGCATATGGCCGGTAATGCGGTACCGCCGCTGGCCGGCCAGCGGGTTATCGAGGCGCTGATTAAAGCGGCCTAAACCAGATTTGCGGCCGTTGTGTCATTTATCAGCGGAATGACACCACTTCCTTGATGGTTTCGCAGCCACTCCCTGGCGACATCCGCGTTGAACTGCAGGCCATCTCTTTTCATACGGTCAAGCGCTGTGTTGCTGATCTTGTACTCGCCGCACGCTGGGCATGCTAACCGCTGATGATCCCCGGTTGGATCAAGCTGTGTTGCATCGCTCTTGCAAATGAAACATTCCATTTCAATTCCCTCCCACAAGACTCCAAAACTGTAGATGAATTTGCAGAGGTATCCCATGCCCACAGAAAACCGATCCAGCAACCCCGAACTCCAGCAAATTGAAGCCGCCGGCGCAGCGATGACGCAGATCCGCACCATGCTTGGCCGCGAGCAACGACCAGATCAGGTAGCGGCAGCGCTTGAAGCTTGCGACTGGAGTGGCACGCCGATTGGGAACAAGGCCATCATCCTCAGCGCTATCCGAGCGCTACGCGCCCCTCAGCACCAGGGCGAGCCGGTGGCGCTGCCTGCGCGCAAGGTGCACCACCTCGACCCGTCATTCCTTCATGATGGTGATAAGGGATGGAACGCCTGCCTCGACGAAATCGCCAAGCTGGGGCAGCTCTACACCCACGCAGATCCTGGCGAGGTTGAGCGGCTGCGCGCTGCATTGAAGTTCTATGCCGACCGCGAGCATTACCACTTCGAGAGTGGGAAATGGGACACAGTGAGCGGCGAGCCATTGAACATACTTTGGTGCGGCGACGAACCGGACTTCATCGAAGATGGCGCCGTTGCCCGCGCAGTCCTGGAGGACAAGCCTTCCTGACAGCTGGAGTACAAAAGTACTCCTCTCAGCTGTAGCCCCTGTCCCCTCTATTTCGAGCAGGCGACTTTATCGAATTTCGGCTGGGTATCGGTGGCGATCCGGCGAGCCCGCCCCACTCCCCAGGCCAGCGCCCTGGTCATTGACTCGCCAGGTCGGGAATCGAAAGCCTCTTCGTGAAGGGCCATGCCACTCGCGGCATATACCCCAATGAACATCTGCGTCTTACCCGTTCGCGACAGGCGCACCTGAACATCAATGACCGTTCCATCCTCGAGTTCTTCGTCATGAGTTCGGTGGTGAAGCGTTGGATCAGCCCACTCCCAGAAAACTTCACCGCGAATCCTCATGTCGGCCTCCTACGATTTTAGTTGTATGCCATTGGTGAAATTTCACCATAGCGAAAGCGAGGCGGCCCGCAATCTTGGAATCGCGTTTTGAGAAATGAATCGGACCGCCGGCCGATTTTCTTGTACCAATTTCAATCACTTGTACAACTTACTGCCGCGATATGGCGGCCAAGGAGCACCCGTGCGCCTGAAGAAAGCTGAGCGTGAGCAGATCCGCCTGAAATACGGCGGCCGCTGCGCCTACTGCGGCAACGCCTTGGGCGAGCGCTGGCACGCCGACCATTTCGAGCCAGTCGTCCGCAACACTGGCGAAGCGGCGAAGACGGTCCCGGCCCTTCGGCCAGCCAATCACAACATGGCCAACATGATGCCGGCCTGCGTGCCCTGCAATCTGAGCAAGCACCGCATGCAGCTGGAGGACTGGCGCCGCTGGCTGGCCGGTCACGTCAACAGCCTCAACCACTACCACCCCATCTACCGCCTGGCCAAGGCCTACGGCTTGATCGCCGAGACCGGGGCCGAGGTCGTCTTCTACTTCGAAAGGGTGCAGAACGATGCCATCCAAAACCTATCCGCTTGATGTGCGTAGCGTCGGCGAAGACACCTACATCTGCATGAGCAAGGGACACCACAACCTAGAAGAGTTCATGAAGGCTGCCGTTGCGGATCACCCTGGCTGGTGCCTGGGTGGCCCTGAGCATGTCTGGATCAAGACAACTCCGGGTCACGGCACCTACGACCGCATGTACAACATCGTGCCACAGGGTACCCGTGGCGCATGGCCGGCGACCTACTGCTGGGAGTTCGGCGAGGACTACAAGCGCTACAACGCCGAGGTGCAGCCATGACTGACCTGATCGAAGTGAAGACGGCAGACCTCACCGGCCACGCGCTCGACTGGGCCGTTGCCCAGGCGGAAGGGCTTGAGGTCTTCCTGGTAGGACCTCAGTACAACGTGCCGTGGCGGGTGTTCTGGAAGAAGCGCGGCCAGGCACTGCAGTGGGATGTGCTCTACAACCCGCACGAGGACTGGGCGCTGGGAGGGCTGCTGATGGAGAAAAACATGGTCAGCCTCCATTGCCCACAGAGCACCGACGATGTTTGGGCAGCTTGGGTAATCACTGACAAAGGCGAGTTTTGCCAGGCGGGTGACGCCGCCCTGGTCGCCGCATGTCGCGCAATCGTTTCCGCCAAGCTCGGCGATACCGTCCAGGTGCCGAAGGAGCTGATGCCATGATCCGGCATACGGGCTGGCTACGGCGTCATTTGGAATCGGCGCTGATCCTACTGGCTGCCTGGATTCTGGGTGGCCGCAACGTCACCAGGTCCGGGGTCGTCTCGCGCCGGGACAACAACGAGATGTGCGAGATGGACGGAGAACTGCGAGCCATCGCCCGCCGTATCCGCAACCACTACAGCAAGTAACCCCTCCCCCAACTACTCAAAGCCCGCCGACATGCGCGGGCGAAGGATTCCCTATGTCCGCAACTCAGCAATTTCATCAAACCGCCAATGACTGCCTGGAGCGAATCTCAGCCGACCTATGGCCCGAAGCCAAGCTCGCCCTGGTGATCTACACCGCCGGTAAGCCAGAGCTCGACATCGTGCTCAAGGACAGCGGCCTGAACATTGACGAGGTCATCAACACTCTGCGTCGGCGCGGTGGCCTGGGCCTGGATGGCGAGAACATCTACAAGCGGCTGCTCTGTGACGCAATCATCGGCGCCATGGCCTTCGGCAAGCAGAACAGCAACCCGCCGCCGGAAGGCCATTGGGGCAAAGAGTTCTGGGATATCGGCCGCGCCGAGGGTGCGCTGCAGGAAGAGCTTACCCAGGCGCTCCGCCTGGCGCGCAAAGAACTGGACGCCTGCCAGCGCGTCATCCACTACGCCGGAGGCTTCGACCCGGCCTACGTGAATGATGCTCAGGCAGCTATCAAGGTCGCTGACGCAGCGCTTGAGAAAATCCCAGCCTGACCACCAACCTGCCGCCACCGGCGGCGTGGAGACCATCCCATGGAAACCGAGATCCTTTCAGACGAAGAGCTGGTTGAGATCACCGGCTACAAACCCCGGGCGTGGCAGCGCCGTTGGCTCACAGAAAAAGGCTGGCACTTCGTCGAAAGTCGAGGCGGCCGTCCACTGGTAGGCCGCCAATACGCCCGCCAGAAGCTCAGCGGCGTGGTGATCGACACCGTGCCGGTAGCAGCAGCCCCGCCCCCGGCGCCAGCCTGGACCCCTGACTTCTCCCGAGTAAAGTGATATGCGACCCAGAAGTACCGAGAACCGCGACCTGCCGCCGGGCATGTACCGGCGCAAGCGCACCAGAAAGAACGGAAAAGTGTGGGTTGGGTATTACTACCGCGACCAGGCCGGCAAGGAAATCCCTCTCGGTACCGACCTGGTGCAGGCGAAGCTGAAGTGGGCCGACTTCGAGGCCAAGGCCACTCCGGCCGAGCTGAAGACGATGAAGGGAATCTTCGATGAGTATGAGCGCAAGATCATCCCGGGCAAGGCCGCCAGGACCCAGAAGGACAACATCTACGAGCTCAAGCAGCTGCGCGCCGTGTTCGACTCGGCGCCGATCGACGCCATCACGCCGGCCATGATCGCGCAGTACCGCGATTCCCGGTCGGCGAAGACCAGAGCCAACAGGGAAATCGCCCTTCTCTCCCACGTGTTCAACACCGCGAGGGAATGGGGGCTAACCACCCGGGACAATCCGTGCCTGGGCGTGAGAAAGAACAAGGAGAAACCGCGCGACTTCTACGCCAACGAAACGGTGTGGCGGGCTGTATATGAGGAGGCTCCACCGGAGCTGAAAGACGCGATGGACCTGGCGTATCTGACAGGCCAGCGGCCGTCGGATGTGCTGTCCATGCGGAAGGACGATATGGAGGGAATCTACCTGCTGGTCAGCCAAGGCAAAACCGGCAAGCGACTGAGGATCGTCCTGGAGGCGAACGGGGTGAAAAACAGCTTAGGTCTGTTGCTCGAGAGAATCATGCGCAGCACCAGCCAACACCTGTCGCCGTTCTTCATCGTCAACGAGCATGGCAAGCGCATGAGCTGGCCCATGCTACGCAACCGGTGGGCAGACGCCCGAGAGGCGGCCCGAGTGAAAGCTGAGTTGGAAAAGAAGCCGGATCTGGCCAACCGAATCGCGCAGTTCCAATTCCGCGATATCCGACCGAAAGCGGCCTCGGAGATCAACGATCTGAGCGATGCAAGCGTGCTGCTGGGTCACTCGAAAGAGGGCATCACCGAGCGGGTTTACCGTCGCGTCGGCGCGATCGCAAAGCCCTCGAAAGGCTGATGTTTCGGAACTCCAACCCTTTTGTTTCGGAACTCCTGCCTTTTCCGCCCCATAACGAAAAACCCCGCAGACCTAGATCTGCGGGGTTTTGAATAGTGGAGGCCGAGGTCGGAATCGAACCGGCGTAGACGGATTTGCAATCCGGAGCATAACCACTTTGCTACTCGGCCTCAAAGTTCGGATTTAGCTGCTTTCGCGTCGCTATCTCCTTGAAACTTCAGCGATTTTTAAAGCTTGCTGCGTTTCGATGGACGCCATTATGTCTACATTCGTTGATCCTTGCAACCCCCTGATTAGAAAAAATATTCAAGGGGCTCAAGGTGTTAGCGCAGGCGGCTCAGTTTACTCCAGAGACCGACCAATGTGTTCTCTACGGTACCGCTGGCCGCCACGCCGATTCGCTCCTGCAAGCTCTTGCGCTCGGCAAAGCGCAAGTGGAACAGATTCGCTTCACGGGCGCGCTCGCTCAGGTATTCATCACTGGTGCGCAGCTCATCGACCAGTTTTCGGTTCAGCGCGGCGACACCCAGCCAGACTTCGCCTGTGGCGACCTCATCGATGTGCAACTGAGGGCGGTAGCGGGAGACGAAATCCTTGAACAGCTGATGCGTTATATCCAGGTCTTCCTGGAACTTCTCCCTGCCCTTTTCAGTGTTCTCGCCGAACACCGTCAACGTGCGCTTGTACTCGCCGGCGGTGAGCACCTCAAAATCGATATCGTGCTTCTTCAACAGGCGATTGACGTTGGGCAGCTGAGCCACCACGCCGATCGAACCGAGCACGGCAAAGGGGGCGCTGACGATCTTTTCGCCGATGCAGGCCATCATGTAGCCGCCGCTGGCGGCAACCTTGTCGATGCACACGGTGAGCGGAATGCCGGCCTGACGGATGCGCGCCAGCTGCGACGCAGCCAGACCATAGCTGTGCACCAGACCACCACCACTCTCAAGACGCAACACGACCTCGTCACGGGGGGTGGCAAGGCTCAGCAGCGCGGTGATTTCGTTGCGCAGGCTTTCGGTGGCGGATGCTTTGATGTCCCCATCGAAATCGAGGACATACACACGGCTTTTCTCTTCGGCCTTACTCTTCTTTTGCTGTTTTTCCGTCTTGGCTTGTTGCTTGCGTAGCGCCTTGAGCTGGGCCTTGTCGAACACGCCTGCTTCGAGGCGTTCGCGCAACTCCTTGTAGAACTCGTTGAGACGGGTGACCTGCAAATGCCCGCCCGATTTACGCCGCCCCTTGCCCCGCAAGCCGGCAATGGCCGACAAGACCACCAGGATGGCGATCACCAGGGTGGCGGTTTTGGCGAGAAAGCTTGCGTATTCGGCAAGAAACTCCACATTGACTCCTTGATAGACCAGCGCCTGAAGGCGCGAACTGCATCAAGCATACCGTTGCGTCACAGGCGCTGCCAGCTGGGGAAAACGCTGGCAACATAGTTCAAACAACCTTTTCAAACGCTTGTATGTTTTTTCGTTGACAGCCTGTCTGTCGCATCCTAACCTCGCAGCAACTCCCTTGGACCGGACCTCTCCGTGGGCAATATCTACCTGATCCGACATGGCCAAGCCTCCTTCGGTGCCGATGACTACGACGTCCTCTCACCCGTCGGCGCACGCCAGAGCCACGCGTTGGGAGAGCATCTTGCCCAGCTCGGTCTGCGTCTGGATCGGTGCCTGGCCGGCGACCTGCGCCGCCAGCAAGACACTGCGCGCCTTACGCTTGAGGCCATGCAGGCCCAAGGCTGCTCGACGCCGGCCATTGAGACCGACGCGGCGTTCAACGAGTTCGATGCCGATGGCGTTATCCGTGCATTGCTTCCCGACCTGCTGCCGCAAGAGCCCGACGCGCTGCATATCCTGCGCAACGGCACGACCCATCGCAGCGAGTTCCAGCGCCTGTTCGCGCTGATGGTGCAACGCTGGCACGATGGCGAACACCAAAGCGATGGCCTGGAGACGTGGCAGGCGTTCACTGCCCGAGTCCAGGGCGGCCTTGCTCGAGTGCTCCAAAGCGCAAGCCGAGGCGACAACATTGCCATCTTTACGTCCGGCGGAACCATCGCCGCCCTGCTCCACCTGGTTACTCGGATCACGCCCGGCCAAGCCTTCGCGCTGAACTGGCAGATCATCAACACGTCGCTCAGCCACCTGAAATTTCGGGGCAACGACGTGACACTGGCTTCCTTCAACAGCCAAGCCCATGTGCAGCTGTTGAGGACGCCGGAGCTTGTCACCTATCGATGAGCCCGGCCTGTTGTCCCCACCGGGGACGTGAATATCACTCTATAAGGAATGCGCCATGACCTCCGTAGCTGATGCCGTCAAGAAGATGCAAGAGAAGTTCAACCCATCCGCTGCCGCCGGCCTGGACCTGGTGTTCGGTTTCAACATCACCGACGAAGACAAGCACTATGCACTCATCGTCAAGGACGGTACCTGCAACCTGCAGGAAGGCGAGAACCCGGACGCCAACTGCACCCTGGTCATGGACAGTGAAACCCTCAAAGGCATCGTCAGCGGTGACACCGATGGCATGCAGGCCTTCATGAGCGGCAAGCTGCGCGTCGAAGGCGACATGATGCTGTCGATGAAACTCAGCGAGCTGTTCCCCGCCTGAGTGGCTCGAGCGATTGCCGATGAAAAAACCGAGGCCAACTGGCTTCGGTTTTTTTTTGCCGGCGGCCATGCAAGGCCCATCAAGATGAGTGATTGAGCGGCAACACCCTTGCCTATAAGCCCCTTGGTACGCTTGTGCCAGTGACGTAGCGAAATTAGATTAGCCAATAGTTATTGCGCTGGAAAATAAGGAAAACGCATGACGCTCACCGATCAATCCACCCAGGTACGCCCCGGCGAAGAGCTCGACGCGGCCGTCATCGATCCCTATCTGAAAGCTCATATCGCAGGCTTGCAGGGTAAGCCCTCGATCAGCCAGTTCCCTGGCGGCGCGTCGAATCTCACCTATTTGCTCGCCTACCCGGATCGAGAGTTTGTCCTGCGTCGTCCGCCGTTCGGCCACAAGGCCAAGTCCGCCCATGACATGGGGCGGGAGTTCCGCATCCTCAATCAGCTCAACGATGGCTTCCCGTACTGCCCCAAAGCTTATGTGCACTGCACAGACGAGTCGCTGATAGGCGCTGAGTTCTACGTCATGGAGCGGGTCAAGGGCGTCATCCTGCGTTCGGACATTCCGCCTTCGCTGGGCCTGGATGCCAGCCGCACAGAGGCGCTGTGCAAAAGTTTCATCGATCGCCTGGTGGAATTGCACCAGGTCGACTACACCGCATGCGGCCTGGCCGACCTGGGCAAGCCAGAAGGGTATGTACAGCGTCAGATCGAAGGCTGGACCAGCCGCTACGAAAAAGCCCTGACCCCGGATGCCCCGCTATGGAAACAGGTGATCGCCTGGCTGCACGACAAGATGCCCGCCGATCATCCACGTCCAGGCATCGTGCATAACGACTACCGCTTCGACAACGTCATCCTCGATGCCGAGAACCCCATGCGCATCATTGGTGTACTGGACTGGGAGATGACCACCCTGGGCGATCCGTTGATGGACTTGGGCAACAGCCTGGCCTACTGGATCGAGGCCAACGACCCACCACCGGTGCAACTGATGCGACGTCAGCCGAGCAATGCCCCTGGGATGCTGACCCGTCGCCAGTTCGTCGATTACTACGCAGAACGCGCCGGTATCCACCTGGACAATTTCGATTACTACTATTGCTACGGCCTGTTCCGTCTGGCCGGAATCGTCCAGCAGATCTACTACCGCTTCCACCATGGCCAGACCCAGGACAAACGCTTTGCCCAGTTCATCCACATGAACCGGCTGCTGGAACACATGGCCCTGCAAGTGATCGATAAGTCCTCACTCTGATAACAAGGAAAATCCGGCATGTCCAAGACCACGCTGTTCGACCTCGACGGCAAAATCGCCTTCGTCTCCGGCGCCAGCCGCGGCATCGGTGAGGCCATCGCCCATCTGCTAGCCCAGCAAGGCGCCCATGTGATCGTCTCGAGCCGCAGGCTCGAGGGCTGCCAAGCGGTCGCCGACGCCATCACCGCCGCTGGCGGCAAGGCCACTGCCATGGCTTGCCACATCGGTGAAATGGAGCAGATCCAGCAGGTGTTCGCCAGTATCCGTGAACAGTTCGGACGCCTGGACATCCTGGTCAACAATGCGGCCACCAATCCGCAGTTTTGCAATGTGCTGGACACCGACCTCGGCGCCTTCCAGAAAACCGTGGATGTGAATATTCGCGGATACTTCTTCATGTCGGTGGAGGCCGGCAAGCTGATGCGTGAACACGGCGGCGGCAGCATCATCAACGTCGCCTCGATCAATGGCGTATCGCCCGGATTGTTCCAAGGCATCTATTCGGTGACCAAGGCCGCAGTCATCAACATGACCAAGGTGTTCGCCAAGGAGTGTGCGCAATTCGGCATTCGTTGCAACGCATTGCTGCCAGGCTTGACCGATACCAAGTTCGCCTCGGCATTGGTCAAGAACGACGCCATCCGCAATGCCGCCTTGCAGCAAATCCCCCTCAAGCGCGTGGCCGATCCCGGCGAAATGGCCGGCGCGGTGCTGTACCTGGCCAGCGACGCCTCCAGTTACACCACCGGCACTGCACTCAACGTGGACGGCGGTTTTCTTTCCTGACCAGAGCTTGAGCGCCTGCCCTGTACCTCAGCGGCAGGCGCCCTTCAGCTCGAACGCACGCTTGCACCTCGTCAACTTCAAGTTGACAGCTCAGGTATACTCGCAGCTCGCGCTTCTGCCAGGACCCTGAACATGACGGAAAACAGCTTCGCCTTTCGCCTCAAGGAACTGCTCGAACACCACAAACTGACGCTACAGGCTGTAGGCACTGCGTTGGGCATCTCTCGCACAGCCGTGCACAAGTGGACCCGGGGCGGCGAGATCGACTACGACAACCTGCGTAAGCTGGCGGACTTCCTCAACGTCAATTGGATCTGGCTGCGCTATGGCGAAGAAGCGCTGCAAAGCGTGCAGCACGCCGAGGTGGTGGAGCTGCCGATGACCGATCTACGCCGACGCTACACCGCCGAAATCATGGAAAGCGAGACGCGTATGAAGCTGGCCCAGGAAGGCGCGCGAATTGTCACCTGGGAGTGGAACCTGGTCAGCGATGAGGTGACCTATTCACCCAACGTCGAGGCCGTGTATGGCTGGCCCGTGCGGCGCAACGAGGACTTCTGGGCCCATGTGGCGCCCGAAGACGCCCAGCAGATGCATGCCATGTACACCCGCGCGGTGGCTACCGGCACTCCATGCGAGTGCGATTTTCGCATTACCCGCCCGGATGGCAGCCAACGCTGGATCGCGTCGCGCGCCACCGTGCTGCAGGACAGCGCCGGGCGCTCGGTGAAGATGGTCGGCATCAGCATGGACGACACCGAGCGCAAAGTCGCCGAGGCGGAACTGCGCCAGAGCGAGGAGCGCTTTCGCACCATTTTCGAGCTGGCCTGGGGCGCCTTGGCCTACATCGGCCCTGATGGCAGCTGGCAGCGGGTCAACAGCTCCTTCTGCGAAATGCTCGGCTACAGCGAGCAGGAGCTGTATGGCATGACCTTCCAGCAGCTCACGCACCCCGACGATCTGCCAGACAACCTGGTGCTCCTCGAACGTATGCTGGCAGGCGAAATCAACCGCTACGAAGTGGAAAAGCGCGTGCGCCATAAGGAAGGCCACTACCTCTGGGTGCGCGCACGCACTTCGCTGCAGCGACACGCCGACGGCCGACCAGAGCATCTGATCAGTGTGTTCGAAGACATCACAGCCGAACGCGACGAGCACGAACGCCTGCAAGCCCATATCGCCGGGTTGCAAGCCCGCCTGAACTGAACCGGAGAAACGACGATGCTACCAGGAAGCCAATCGGCTAATGGTCACTGCCATCGACACGTGCAGCGCCGCGGCACGGTGGGCCTTTATTTCGTCGCCGGCTTGTCCGTGCTGGCCGGCATGACCGATGCGATCGGATTCATGGCCACAGGCGATTTCGTTTCGTTCATGAGTGGCAACACCACACGCCTGGCGGTGTCGCTGGGCAGCGCCGAGCTGGGCCCTGTGCTGCGCCTGGTGCTGGTGATCGGTGCGTTCGTTCTGGGCAACGCCTTGGGCGTGGTCGTTGCAGCAATGACAGGCCGTCGTCCCTGGCCTTTGCTGAGCCTGATCGCCACTTTGCTGGCCCTGGCCGGCCTGATGCCCGAGCTACTTCAACTGCCCGCCTTGCTGGCGGCAGTCATGGCCATGGGCATGATCAATGCGGTGGTGGAGGAAGTGAACGGCCTGCCCATCGGCCTGACCTATGTCACCGGTGCCCTGTCGCGCTTCGGGCGTGGGCTGGGCCGCACCCTGCTCGGCCAGCGCAAGCTGGGTTGGCGGGTGCAGTTGATCCCCTGGTGTGGCATGCTCCTGGGCGCCATCGCGGGCGTCCTGCTCGAACAGCAATTCGACCGCTTAGCCCTGCTCGCCAGCGCCCTGCTGGCAGCCTTGCTGGGCCTGGCTTCGCTGAAAATCCCTAGGCGCTGGCAGCTTCGCTACATGCCCCGTTGAATCATAGGCAGGTCGCTGCCGCGGCGCGGCGGCGCAGGGCCATGGTGTCGTTGTTCTGCGCGTAGTAATCCACACGAGTGCCGCCAGATTGCGGATAGATATCGGCGAACGACTCGGCTTCGCGGGTATAGACCGTGAAACCACCTTGCTTGCGTGGCTCCAGATAACCGCTGGCATCGACCCCGAACGCCGCTTCTTCCTGCCAGCTGAACTGAATGCATTGGGCGACGATCTCCGGCGCCTTGTGCGAGTCGAGTTGCGCGGTCGGCGCGTTGCCACGTGCAGCTTCCATGGTGGCTGAGGCGCAACCGACCAACACCAGAGCGGCGACCATCGGCACGAGTGCTCGCATTTTTCCATCCTCGAGACAAAAAAGAACGCGACTCTAGCATTGCAGTGACGGCAAATGAATTATCCCGCGCAGGCGAGGGTCGCAGATAGGGCATGTCCTGTTTTCAAGGAGCCCCCATGAAGCCATTGCTCTATGTCCTAGCTTTCACTGTCGCCCTCCCCCTGGCCGCCTCAGCAGCGGACACGAAAGAACAGAGCGTCACCGCCCCGCACAGCCAACGCGAACTTAAAGTGGGCGATAAAGCCCCGGATCAGTACAAGCGCGACGACTTGGTTATCCACGATTGGCAGGCCAAGGGCCTGCAGCCTCCGGAAAAGGAAAGTCACTGGGTACGCCTGGCTGACCACTACGTACTGGTGCAGACCACCAATGGGGTGATTCTCGCCATCGAGCCCGCCTCGAACTAGCAAGGCGCGGACAGGCCGGCCGCCAAGCGCGGCCGGATCAATATACGTCCGACATGCCACTCATCGCTGGAGCGGCAGATTTTTGCGCGCCCAAGAAACCAAATCGAGCGCTTCCGGTCTCAGGAGGTACCCCGTAAATCTTTGCGGATCAAGGACCTATATCGTGATGAAGCGCATTGCGAGTTTTGCGTTGATTGCCACCGTGCTCACCCTCAGTGGCTGCTACCACCACTACCACGACGATGATGATGGCTGGCGGGATCGTGACCGGGACCATCGCTACTACCGTGACCGTGATGATGACGGCTATCGCTATCGAGACCGCGACCGCCGTGATCGCTACCACCGTTATCGCGACCGCGACGACGATGACGACGACTGATACTGCAACGCCTTTTTTCCCCTGACCCGCCGCCCGTGCCGCGGCACCTTACCCTGATGATTCGTTTGAGGTTCACATCATGCGTCTGACTCTGCCTTCCCTTGCCCTCGGCCTGCTGCTCTGCCAGGGCGCATTTGCCGGCGACGGCACCGCTGCCATCGGCGGCGGCCTGGGTGGCGCCCTTGGTAACATTGTTGGCCAACAGATCGGCGGCGGTACCGGTGCCGCCATCGGCGCAGGCCTGGGCGGCGCTGCCGGCAGTGCGGTTGGCGCACGCAAGGGCAATCGTACCGAAGCCGCTATTGGCGGTGGCCTGGGTTCGGCGGGCGGCTCGATCCTGGGCCGCGCGGTCGGCGGTTCCACCGGTTCGACCATTGGCGCGGGCCTGGGTGGCGCAGCAGGTGGCGCGTTGGGCAATCACATGGGTGACAACGACGGCGGCCACAGGCATCACCGTCGTCACCGCCACTGATTGCCGCTACACCTGAGGGGCTGCTTGCAGCCCCTTCTTGTCAACAAACATTGCAACATATCAACACCACCTTCACTGCACGGTGCCACACTCGGCGCTACTCTCTACCGTGCCCCTTGAGTGAAGGAACACCCCCTCCCCATGAACCATGAGCTGCTCTGGGTCCTCTGCCTGCTGGCCATCGTCGTCACACTTTTCGTCATCAACCGCCCGCGCATGGATGTGGTCGCCCTGCTAGTGATCCTGGCCCTGCCGCTTTCGGGAATCCTCACCATCGAGCAGGCGCTGGCAGGCTTCAGCGACCCCAACGTGGTGCTGATCGCAGCGCTGTTCGTGATCGGCGAAGGCCTGGTACGCACAGGCATCGCCTACCGCATCGGTGAATGGATGAGC
The DNA here is from genome assembly GCF_040822035.1 of Pseudomonas guariconensis. Taxonomy (NCBI): domain Bacteria; kingdom Pseudomonadati; phylum Pseudomonadota; class Gammaproteobacteria; order Pseudomonadales; family Pseudomonadaceae; genus Pseudomonas; species Pseudomonas guariconensis. The sequence goes on from NZ_CP162012.1 coordinate 3,301,379, forward strand.
GAACGGGCCGGCAACAGCGAGGCACGCCTGCTGGTATTGCTGATGATTGCAGTGGCCGGCCTGGGCTCGGTCATGAGTTCGACGGGAGTGGTGGCGATCTTCATCCCCGTGGTGCTGAGCATCGCTGCGCGCCTTAGCCTGTCGCCCAGTCGGCTGATGATGCCGCTGAGCTTCGCCGGCCTGATCAGTGGCATGCTCAGCCTGGTGGCCACACCGCCCAACGTGGTCGTGCACAGCGAACTGGTGCGTCATGGCAGCGCGGGTTTCAGTTTCTTCAGTTTCACCCCGTTCGGCTTGGTGGTGCTGGTGCTCGGCATCGGCTACATGCTGTTCGCCCGCCGCTGGCTCAATGGCGAGGTGCGCAAGGATGGCCGGGTGGAAACCCGCCGCACCCTCCTTGACCTGGTGCTCGACTACAAACTCAACGGCCGCGAGCGCCGTCTGCGCATCCGCGCTCACTCTCCGCTGATCGGGCACACCTTGGGCGAGCTGGAGCTGCGCACCCGCCACGGCGCCAACGTGATCGGCATCGAGCGCCAGCACAAGTTCACCACCCGGGTGATGGTCGCCGATTCGAGCACGGTGCTGCACCAAGGTGACGTGCTGCTACTCGACCTGTTCGCCAATCGCGATGACTTGCGCAGCCTGTGCCAGACCATGCAACTTGAGCCCTTGCACTTCAAGGCTGCCTATTTCATCGACCAGTCCCAGGACCTGGGCATGGCCGAAGTTTCCCTGCCGCCCGGGTCGCAATTGCTCGGCAAGAGCATCCTGGAGCTGGCCTTCCGTAGCCGCTTTGGGCTGAATGTCGTCGGCCTGCGCCGTGAGCAGACCGCCATTGATGAGCAACTGGTGGAAGAGAAACTGCGCCTGGGCGACACCCTGCTGGTGGTCGGTCCTTGGAAGGCCATACGCCAGCTGCAAAGCCAGCCCAAGGACTTTCTGGTCTTGAGCCTGCCTGCGGAAATCGATCAAGTGGCTCCGGCCCGGACCCGAGCCCCCTTTGCACTGATCAGCCTGATGGTGATGGTCGGCTTGATGGTCAGCGGCATGGTGCCCAACGTCGTTGCCGCGCTGATCGGTTGCGTGCTGATGGGTGCCGGACGCTGCATCGACATGGACAGCGCTTATCGCGCCATCCACTGGCAAAGCCTGGTGCTGATCGTGGGCATGCTGCCCTTCGCCCTGGCCCTGCAGAAAACGGGTGGCATCGACCTGGCGGTGAGCGGCCTGGTCAGCCTGCTCGGTGATGCGGGGCCTTACGCTATCCTCGGCTGCCTGTTCGCCGTCACCGCGCTGATCGGTTTGTTCATTTCCAATACCGCCACGGCGGTGCTGATGGCACCGGTTGCTATCAGCACCGCACAGCAGCTAGGCATGTCGCCCTACCCGTTCGCCATGACCGTCGCCCTGGCGGCCTCGGCGGCGTTCATGACGCCAGTGTCCTCGCCGGTCAACACACTGGTCTTGGGGCCAGGCCAATACCGCTTCGGCGACTTCGTCAAGGTTGGGGTGCCGTTCACGATGGTGGTGATGCTGGTGACTGTTTTCATGGTGCCGTGGTTTTTTGGTCTGTAGCCGGCGTCAATAAGTCGACGAAAATGGCCGCTGCCACATAGAAAGCCGCCCAGACACCAGCTAATTGACATCCCTCCATTCAGGAAACACACTGACGCCTCATTACCCCAGGTGCTTACAGGCGTTTTCCTGGATTCCGTCTCCGCTAGCCGGTCGAGCCCATGGTGTTCCCAGCCCCGTCGCGCCTGCTTCCTCTTCTTGCCTTGTTCGGCTTGTCCCTCGCCCTGACGCTGGGCGGTATCCTGGCCCGACCGATCGAATCCCTGTCGCTGTTCTGGCCCGTCAATGCGGTGCTTGCCGGCGTGCTGCTGCGCTATCCACGGCAGGCCACCTTCGCAGGGTTCGGCCTGGTCTGGCTGGCCATGGTCACCGCCGACCTCGCCACCGGCAGCGCCTGGAAGCCTGCGTTGTGGTTCAACCTATGCAATCTGGGGGTGATCATCACCCTCTGGCGGGTGTTGTCGCATTTGCCGCGGGTGCATCGCCGCATGCGCACGCCGGAAGGCGTGCTGCGTGTATTCGGCGCCAGCGCCGCCGGAGCCGTCGTCGCGGCGAGCATGGCGTGTGTAGTGGCCGCTCCTTGGTTCCAGGAATCGCTCAAGGCCACTTGGCTGGCCTGGTTCAGCGAACAGTTCTCGACCAATGTGCTGGTGTTGCCGATGCTACTCACCGCACCGAACCTACGCTCCTTGACTCGAGGCGGTGGCCAGGCGATTCGTCTGATGCCGCTGCTGATCCTGCTAGGCTCCCTGGCACTGAGCATCGCTTTCGGCGGGCCAGGCGCCATCGCCTTCCCCATCGCCGCCTTGTTGTGGTGCGCCTGGACATACTCGTCATTCATGGTGTCGCTGCTGACCTTCACCACCGGCACTACGCTGATCGTCGCCGTGGCGCTGAGCCTCATGCATTTCAGTCTCCCGCAGAGCATGCCTGGGGTGAACACACTGATGTCGGCGCGCCTGGGCATCGCCATGCTCGTGCTCGGTCCGCTGGTGGTGGCCTGCGTCAGCAATGCCAACCGCAGTCTGCTGGCACGCCTGGCGCACCAAGCCACCATCGACCATCTCACCGGCGCCCTGACCCGCAGCGCCTTCACCCGTCGTGCCAACGCCCTGCTCGAGAGCCGTCAGCAGCATGCCCAAGCGATGCCCCTGACCTTGATGATGCTGGATATCGATCACTTCAAGAACATCAACGACCAATACGGCCATGCCGTAGGCGACCAGGTGCTGCGTCAGTTCTCCCATACCATTCAGGACCAATTGCACGAAGGCGAGCTGTTCGCCCGCCTCGGGGGCGAAGAGTTCGTGATCATCGTTGCAGGGCTTGCGCCGGAGCAGGCCACATTCACTGCCGAGCGTCTGCGTCGCGCCGTGCAGGACTTGCGCGTGGTGGTGCTCGACCGCCGCCTGCAGATCACCGTCAGCATCGGCCTGGCGGGTTGCCGCGCCCAGCAGTTGGCGCCCAACCTCGACAGCTTGCTGGCACAGGCTGACCAGGCGCTCTACCGTGCCAAGGCTGCGGGCCGCAATCGCATCGTACAGGCCGAGGCGCAGCGCCAAGTCGTCTGACTCAAACCGCCAGCAAGTCCCAGGACAACTTGGCAATCAGCACGCACAACAGCACCAGGAACAGTCCGCGAACGAACCCCGCCCCCTTGCGCACCGCAAGCCAAGTGCCCGTCAGCGCCCCCAGAATGTTGAAGGCCGCCATCGGCAATGCGATGGCCCAAAGTACATTTCCAGATGGGATGAAAAACACCAGTGCGGCCAGGTTGGTGGCGATGTTCACAAGCTTGGCTGACGCCGAGGCATGGAGAAAATCCAAGGCGAAGAAGCGAATGAACAGGAAGATCAGAAAGCTTCCGGTGCCCGGCCCGAACAGACCATCGTAGAAGCCGATCGCGCCACCGATCAGCACCGCCAGGCACTGCTCCTTGCGACCGATCCGGGCGGGTTTGTGCAGGGTGCCGAAGTCCTTCTTGCAGAAGGTGTAGATGGCCATCAGCACGATCAGCACCAGCACCGCCGGGCGCATCACGCTGGGTGGCACCAGCGAAACCGTGGCGGCGCCGGCGAACGACATGACGAAGGCACTGGCAGCGGCTGGCACGATCAGGCCCCAGTCCAGATGCACCTTGCGCAGGAACGAACGAGCCGCGAACGAGGTGCCACAGACCGAGGCCAGTTTGTTGCTGCCCAGCAGCGCGGCCGGTTGCGCGTTCGGCAGTACGTTGAACAGCGCCGGAATCTGGATCAACCCGCCACCGCCAACAGCGGCATCGATCAGCCCGGCGGCGAAGGCGAACAACGAAAGCAGCGCGATATCCATCATGGGGCAGGTTCCGGAACGAAAAGCAGAGCCCCAAGGCTAACCAAATGGTGGCGCTTATGTTGAAATGCGACGTTGCGAAAACTGCAATCAGGAGCGTCCATGGCATTGGACATGTTGCGAGAAATCCAGGCCTTCGTCACCGTCGCCCACAAGCGCAGCTTCGTTGCCGCCGCCCGCGCCCTGGGGCGCTCGCCAAGCGCCGTCACCCGCGCCGTGCAGGCGCTGGAAGACAATGCCGGGGCCAAGCTGCTCAATCGTAGCGCCAGTACCGTGACCCTCACCGAGGCCGGTGAACGCCTGCTACCTCATGCCGAGCGCTTGCTGGATGTGCAACGGGATGCCGTCGACGAGCTGGCGGCGCTGAGCGGCTCATCCCAAGGCTGGATTCGCTTCGCCGCGCCCGAGCTGCTCGGCCAACAGCTATTGCCCGCGGTGCTCGCTTCATTCTCCCAGCAATATCCGCAGGTCACCCTGGACGTGCAGTTCAGCGACCAGGCCCTCGATCCGCTGCAAGGCAAGTTCGACTTCGTCATCCGGGGCGCCTTTCCGCAGTCCAGCGAGCTGATCGGTTATCCCCTTTGGTCCTATCGGCGCTACCTGTACGCCAGCCCCGATTACCTGGCCCGCCACGGCATGCCCGAGCATCCTGAGGCATTGCATGGGCACGCCCTGATCCTGCATACCGCGCCGCGCGTGCTCAAGGCCTGGCACTTCTATCGCGATGGGCAGATCAGCAGCCTGCGCCCACATCCGCGGCTGCGTCTGAGTGCTGGGGGGGCGATCCTGCAAAGCGCGTTAGCCGGTGCGGGAATCGCCCGCCTGGCTGATTGGGTGGCCGAGCCAATGGTGCATGCCGGGCGCCTGGTTCGCGTCTGCACCGACTACCGCCTGACTTCGAGCAGCGGCCAGGATCCGCAGATGCATGCGCTGTATCCCGCAGGGGAACTGCCCGTGCGGGTGCGCGAGCTATTGCAATGGGTGCGCCGCGCCTATCCTCAGCACTAGGTCAGTGAGCGTACGCATGCGTATAGCCCCTTACCGACAGCGCTGCTCAAATTCTGTTCAATTTAACAGAGCCCGCCGCCGGCTTGGGTTGCAGCGATTTATCCACAGACCTACCCACGTTTTTTGTGGACAGATTTCTCAACGCCGAGAATGACTTATCGTACGCACGACAACGCCGCAGGGCATCGCTCTGCAGCGTCTGGAAGCGGGCCATGCCCAAGAGAACAAGCCCGCCTATTGAGGCGGCGGGCCGGCACGAACGTATCAGCTTGGCGGAATGGTGCCTAACAGGCCGACCAGGATTGTCAGCAACAGGAATCCACCCAGGAAAAGTGCGAGCTTGCCCATCGGAACCTCTATAGATAATGGCGAAACGGCGAGGCTGGCCGGTGCTGTTGCAGAGCAGCGCAGCTTGCCCAGCGCACGCCGGTTCGGAAGGCTGGGCTTGATGGGTATTGTCTGATGCAGGCTGATACGGTTACAGATTCAGGTTCATGGAAAAAAAGCATATCAGATGGGGCCGCAGGCACAGTCGCAGAGCAAACGTCACAAAGCCATGACCATCTCGTGCCAAGCCATCCCGCCATGGTCGGAGGCCGAAGGCTGCACATAGCGGTAGCCCATTTTTTCGTACAGCCCCACGTGGCGGTCCTTGCACATCAAGTGGATGGTGGCCTTGCCGCGCTGACGCATCTGATCGACGAAATGGCTCATGAGCAGGCCAGCGAACCCTCGCCCCTGAAAGGCAGGATCGACCACTACCGACATGATCACTACATTCGGCGCCTGGGCGTCATGGCCGACCAATTCCTTGAAGGACTCGTCGGACATCACCACGTCAAAGGCACAACCACTGTTGATGAACCCGATCACCACCCCCTCGAGTTCCAGCACCAGGAACCCTTCCGGGTACTGAGCAATGCGCGTGGCGATCTTCTCGCGGGTGGCGGCCTCGTCACCTTCGTAGGCGCTGATCTCGATCTGATAGCAACGATCCACATCCTTGGACGTGGCCTGGCGCAAATGCGGGGTACTCATGGGGGCAATATCCGAAATACAAAAACGGAACGACATGCTAGCGCAAGTCTGTGCGCACACCGAATGAGTAATGCCAGCATTCACCCGTAAGTTCTGCCCAATGAAGCAGCTACCCAGCGCGGCAGGCTTTCACCTGCTCTGCGTCCAGCGCTCGGAACCGGGATCGACGGCAGCCGTGGCCACGCGATCTCTGGAGCGACAGGCCATGCGCGACGCGTGATTTCGAGCCCCATTTGCAACATAACTTTTCAGTGGATCGACACTGGCCATGCGCGCCTGAGCGCGACACTGAGCGGACTGGAGCCCGTGCAACCCCCATGAACATTGAGTGCTAGGCCGTAGGCGGTACATCACCTGAAACACTCCTACCACCTTTCCTGTAGGAGGGTTCCTATGTGCTAGTAGCTTCCAGACTACGAGCTTGGCCGCTGCTGTATGAAACATCAGTTTCACCTGTTTGAACGAGCTGATACGGTCGCGGCCTCCTACCCCAGCATGGAATGCACGAGAGCGACATGGACCCCTATCGAACCTCCGCCCTGGCCCTGCAGAAGACGCTTCTCAACCTGCGTCAACAGCGTGACCTGCTCAAATCCCAAGGCCGCGACCAGGAAGCCGACAAGCTCGCCAGAACCATCGCCGGCATAGAGGCGACACTGCGCGAGATACCGGACACCCCTACCCTGCAGTAACACCTGATGCCAAAACCGCCTGGTTTCGCGGGCCAGGCGGCAGGCAGCTCTGAGGCAATCGCACCGGTGCGGGGTCAAAACGAATGGTTGAGCAGCAGCCCGCCGCCTGAATCAGGGCTCGCGTCGGAAAAGCCTTTCAGCGCATACAGCTGGACCTTCCAACCCTCGCTGAGTTTTTGGGTCAGAAACAGGGTGAGTTCCTGGATCTCATCGCCGTCTGATGACACTTTCTGTCGCCAGTCGTACACCGCCCCTATCGATGTGGCTGTTGCGATCCGGCTGAGCAGGCCGATGGAAGTGAAAACCGGATCATGGAAATCCGAGTCGGCCGGATCGCCGAACTTCTTCCAACCCAATGTGGCGAAGCCATTCACCGCACCGAATGCCCGAACCAGATCCACCTGGGCTGAATAATCGGTCTTGCCGGTGCCCAGGCAATGGTCTTCATCGGCGGTAGGCAGCTTTATCTTTCCAACCAGATCCACAAGCAGATTACCGCCGTCGCGGCCATCGAGCAGTGCGTAATCGGCACTGGCCACCGTATCGCCGAGCCCGCTCTCGACGCGGCCACAGTCGTCACCCGCCAGCGGTTCACCACCCGGCCCTACCGCAGGATTGGTGATGCGTAGATAGGGAATGGTCATCTTGTAGATCATCGGACCGGTTTCGTACTTGCCAATGACCGGGACATACCAGGTCTCGCTGGTGGCCGCCGTGCCGTAGTCCCCCCGCGAGTAATCCATCCCCGTAGACAAGGTCACTTCATCGGCCAGGGCTGGCCAGGCCAGGGCCATCAGGCAGGGAAACAACCCACGCATCGAAATCATGCCTACCTCGTTGCGATCAGGACATTCCATCAGGTGCGGTACAGCCTGGTCTGGATGCTTTGAAGCATAGCCGGGCGCAGGCAAACCGAGCCTAATGAGAACCAGAATGTTCAGAGCGCTCGAGCTTCTCAGGCCGTTCCACTTTTTCAGGGCGCTCAGGGCGCTCGACCTTCTCGGGCCGCTCGACTTTTTCCGGACGCTCGACCTTCTCAGGGCGTTCGACTTTGTCCGGCCGCTCTACCCTCTCAGGACGCTCGACTTTCTCGATGCGCTCGATCTTCTCGATGCGGTCAGGCTTGTCTGGCCGGTCCGAACGCTCGATCTTCTCAATCCGTTCGATCCGCTCAACACGCACGCCATTTTCGAAGACCTCAATGCGCTCGCGCGTTTCCACCCGATCACCGGATTCGCGCGTTTCGATGCGTTCTCGACGCTCTACGCCCCCCGACTCAGATACGTCTGTGCGCTCCACCTTTTCTCGGGCTGCGCCACTCTCGATGCGCTCGCGGGTGTGCCCCTGTTCATAGCTGGAGCCACGGCCAGCTTGCTTTGCGGATTCGACGGCTGTAGACGTTCCCGATTCGACTTCCCGAGGCCCATCGGACTCGCCCCCCTGAGACTGACGGGGCTGCACGCCATGCCAGTGACTGTCGCCGTGATGTTCATGCACCACCTCCACTCGCTGCGCGTGAATGATGCGCCCAGTGTCGAACACACCGCTGACGCGGACGCGTTGACCGATGGCAAGCGTCTCGACCCGTCCCTCGGTGGCGCGGTCGACATTGGCTGTGAAACCACCGACTTCGATGCGATTACCCTGCTGTCCACGTACCAGCCCTTCGACCAAGGCGTTACGCACTCGTCCAGCGAAGGGGAAGCTTGGATCCCGGAGGGTTTGCGCCACATTCAATTGTTGACCGTTCCAGGCGCCGCGCACCAGTACCTCACCCGTGGGTGGCAACACCTTATTCAAGGCCAGGCCATGCAAGTCGCCCGGTTTGCCGATATCACCGATGGCACTGACCTGGACCAGACCCGGCGCTCGATCTACGCGGCTGGCTACCACCTCGCCCTGCGCATTGCGCATGCCGCTGACACGCACCGGCTCGCCAATGCGCAGGCCCGGCGCTACCCGGGCACCTGCCGCCACCCGCACCGGTTGGCCCATGACGCGCATCGGCGTATCGCCGGATGCAAGCCCAGTCACCGGCCCTTCATAGGCATTGAGTATGGCGATGCTGCGCGCTTCCAGACCCCGACGGGACGGCTGGGCCTCGACGGCCACCACCTGGCCGATCGCCAATCGTTGACTGCTGGCAGGCTGGCCGTTCTCGCTGAGCGCCACTTTGTTGTCGAAATGAACCTCCACGCCATTGACGCAGATCGAACCGAATCCTGTGATGGTGCCGACGATGCCCGTGCCGCCCACACCACCTTCGTCCTGCGACGCACCGGTACCCCCGATGCCGCCACCGCCCGGACGCGCACCGGTCCCACCGACGCCTCCATTGTCAGGCGCGCCTGTCCCACCGACGCCGCCCGGCGCCATCATGCCTGTACCGCCGCTGCCACCCGGCTCGAGGCAGGCAGGCGCGGCACTCAGCGGCGCCGACAGGGTAAGCGCGCAGCACAGCGCTGCGAGCGAGCTCAGCAGGTGCGACGTCATGTTCATGGCTTACTGGCCTTGGTCGCGGACGCGGCCTCGGGCGGGCTGGGTTCGGCGTAGAAATAAAGGCCGACGGTGATGCGCTGACGGACCTCAGCCGGCGGCTGTTCGCGCTCCTCGAGCTCGGCGGCCAGCTGGTTGAGCGTGAGCAGGAGCTGCATGCCATCGGTACGCACGGCGTCTCTGAGCTGCTGGACACCCGCCTGGGACAAGCTGTCGTAGTGCACGCTGCGCTCGAAGAACGGCTCGCCTGCATCGGTCAGGTTATGTACAGCGGCGCAGGCATGGTCATGCAAGTTGTGCCGAAAATAGGCGATCTTTTCCTCTAAGCCGCGCTGAGGGATGAATGCTCGGGTCTGCAAATGGACCTGATCGTCTTCATCGACGCTCACGACCCCTAGGCGGAGCCACTCATCCAGCACGACACGGGCGCGGATATCCGTGCTCAGCGACGCGACCAAGGCATCGAATGACCGTTCGCCGCCCACACTGGCCAAACGCGGCAATGCCCGAGGTTCGCCGGGTTGTTCACAGAATGGCTCGTGGTTCAGCCAGATACTCACCAGATGCGCGCCAAAAGATACTGCTTCCGGCAGGCTGGCCTCGTCCTCCAGGACCTGGGACCGCAAGCGCCGGACGTCCTTGCGGTGAACCCCTGTCAGCAGACTGATCCGACTGTCGCTGGGCGGTTTTCCATCGAGACGGAACTCGCGCTCAGCAACCTCTACGAAGACCTCCTTGAGCAGGTTGACGAAGCTACTGAAGGTCACTCCCTTTCTCAGCATCAACCGCACCAATGGCCGCATCACAGAGCGCAATGCCGGTAACAGGGAGGGCGGTAGAGTGGGCAGATGCATTGCAAAGCTTCCTTAACCAAGGGGGAGCGCACGGTGTTCATGGGCGGTACATTCGAGCACCTTGCCCTGCACATCACAACCGTTCAGGACCCGCCTCGTCGATGCGAAACCCGGATCGCTCCGGGTTTCGGCTTCCGAGGTTCAGCGGTCAGGCACCGCCACGATCATCACCAACATCATGATCGGGGCCATCATCGGCGCCGCGGCCTACACCGTGATCATCGCCCACGTCGTGGTTAGGACCATCATCTGCGCCATGGCCGACACCATGAGGCCCGCCAGCATCGTGGTTGGCACCATCATCGGCACCGTGGCCGACACCATGGGTACCACCGTCATCGCTGCCACGCCCCGAATTGCCATGGCCACTGTTACCGCTATGGCCTCCATCGCCCTCGTGACCTGAGCCACCGTGGCCACCACCACTACCACCATGGCCCCCACCGCTGCCGCCACCATGACCGCCTCCGCCGCCACCGTGGCCACCGTGGCCACCGCCGCCATGACCGCCACCACCTCCGCCATGGCCACCGCCGCCATGACCGCCACCACCTCCGCCATGGCCACCGCCGCCATGACCGCCACCACCTCCGCCATGGCCACCGCCGCCATGACCGCCACCACCTCCGCCATGGCCACCGCCATGGCCACCGCCACCACCACCACCGCCGTGGCCACCACCGCCGCCACCATGACCGCCACCTCCGCCGCCATCCTTGGCGTATGCGCTGGAGAAATCACTAATCGAGTCAGGCACCAATGCCAGCGATGCCGAAAGGACGCCACCGATGGCCAGCGCCAACAAGCATTTTTTGAGCAGCATGACGAATCTCCGCTTCAGAGTTGCATTTCCGTACTCAAATCGAACGCAACAACCAATGAACTCCAGCTGCCTCGCGGGCAACCAGCCAACCAGCGGCCGCTCCTTGGTGATGAAGGTGCAGTAACTCGTGCACGTTCCCTTCTATGCCAGTCAGCGTTTTTATTTTGTGGGAATTTTTCCCACGTCATGAGATTAGTTTTCCACACTGGAGAGTCAATGACCGGTTATCCGGTTATTGGGTGCAGAGATCGGTCAGGGGAAGCCCCGCCCTTCGGGAAATGCCAGAGGTGGCTACAAAGGGCGCGGGTAAGACAGGCCAGTGGAGCTCACGCATGCCAGCAGCGGTACCAGCCATCCTGTTCGGTGATGCGCAGCTGCGTCTGGTAGAGGGCGGACAAGCGTTCGCTGGTCAGCACTTCGGCCTTGGGACCATCGGCGATGATGCGTCCCTTCTCGAGCAACACCACACGCTCGATCTCGGGAATGATTTCGTCGATATGGTGAGTGGTAATGATCATCGCATGGTCTTCACCGCAGAAGCGCCGCAACAGGTTGAGCATGCCCAGGCTGGCGCCCATGTCCAAGCCATTGGCCGGCTCGTCGAGAATCAGCGCTCGCGGCTGATGGACCAACGCCCGTGCCAACAGAAGCCTGCGTCGCTGGCCGGTGGACAGCCGCTGGAACATGGTCTGCTCGTATTCGGCCATCTCGACGACTGATAGCAACTGACGCGCCCGCTCGCGCTGCTCATCGCTCGGCTGCAGATGGCCATGGGCGCCAATGGCACCAAAGAAACCGGAAACCACCACATCCAGGGCCTGGGTATAGGGTGTGTAATCATCCTGCAGGTCTTGAGAGATGAAGCCGATGCGGCTTCGCAGCGCCCACAGATTGACCGTCTCGCTCCCGAACAGGCGCAAGTGGCTGCCTTCGCGCTCCACCGGGTAGAGCTCTCGGGTGATCAGCTTGAGCAACGTGCTCTTGCCGGCACCGTTGGGGCCCAGAATGGCGACTTTCTCGCCTTCGCCGATGTGCAGGGAAAACCCATCGAGCACGCGGGTCTGCTGCTGGAAGGCGGTCACATTGTGAATATCGATCATGGTTGGCTCATCTGAGGGCAAACGAACGCAGAGTGTGCCGTCGATGTACACAAACGGAAAGACATGAAGCGCGCCATGAAGCGCCAGTCCTAGAACATCTGCGGATTGTCGATTTTCGAGCCGCTGCAGACCATGCCGACATCAAGGCGATATCGCGCCGTTAAAAGGACACCTCCATGCCCCGCCCTGCCTGTAGCTTCACGAAAAACATTGCCGGTCTTGATTGCCCAGACCAGCCACAACCGAATGGCCATGAGGAAGTGTGCAATCATGATTGATCGACCTGAGGCCTGGGCCTGGCTCGAACGCTGGCTTCAAGATAACTGGCCAGGGCTGTACGCAGGCCTATTGGCCTTAATCATCGCAGCGTTACGCGTAATTTATGGGGGCGGCTCGCTGCGACGAATGCTGATCGAAGCCCCCTTGTGCGGCGCCCTCGCACTCGCTGCAAGTCACGGCCTTTCGCTGATCGGCGTGCCAAGCGAAACCGCACCCTTCTTTGGCGGCGTGATCGGACTGCTCGGCGTCGAAGGCATACGTGCCGCAGTCATCAAGTTCTTCGTTCAGAGAAAGCCGTTGCCCTGACGCTGCGCAACGGCGATACAAAAAGCCCAGCTCAGGCTGGGCTTGATGAGGGGGAGGATATTCAGAGACTGGCTCTAGAACACATCAGCGCCGCATCGAGCAAACGGCCTTGGTCGTACCAGGCATCTCGCTGGTATGCCAGATATTGATGCTCCTGCCCTGAACCCTTGACTTCGACAAGGCCAGTTGCCTGGTTCGGGTCGGTACTGTCGACATATAGCGCGAGCACGTCCTGATGCTCTTGCGTATACGTCTTCGCGCTTGCCGGGAGCTCACTCTTCACACAACTTAAGTAAGCCGATGGGTTTTTCCCCGTGTAGCCCGAGGAATTGTCGTGCCCCATGCGGATATCAGGATCGTGTGTACAGCCAACAACGAAGAAACCCGCAAGGACCGACAGCAGCGCGCCATGCGCCAGCGTTCTAGGCGTTATGGAACTGTTCATGTGAAATCTCCGGCCACCCCACTGAAATGGATAGGTTCGGACCCACACTGCCCCTTTTTTGAAATAATTACTGCGGTTCGATTTTCGAGCCTACACCCTCCGTTGGTGTTTGGCGCGTAAAAAAGCTCATCTATTTCAATTCGCTATAGAAACGAAATCACCTCGTTCTATACAACGAATGGCACTCGTTCTTGAATATACGGCACGATCTACCCAAGCAATTAGCGGGCGTAATCCACCAACTCAAGCGGCGCATCACGCTCGAACAGCATGACCTCGAACCAAGGACTCATCGTTGCGGAAAATTTCGAAAACAGTCTGATCTTCACGACTGCACACGAGCGCTAGGCCATCGTGGCCGAGCGTCATGCTGGGTCGGTCAAGGATTCGAGGTGCCGACCCTGGTCCGGGGCCTTCAGGGGATGACTGGCGGCATGGGCTCAGCAATGATTTGCCTACCCTAGAAATGCAAAAAGCCCTGAATAATCAGGGCTTTGAATGTGGCGGAAGCGTAGTCGGCGCGAGCAATATCCATCAACATCCACATACTTCCATGGAGACCCCGGTTTTACTGGCCTCCACTGCACATCACGTCCACCAACGTCTTGCACCATCTACTCGCTCATCGCAATGTGAGCATTTTAAATCCATCCTGAAAGTTAGCTCGTCATATTCTGGTTCCCACCAACCCTCACTAACTCCTTCTTCAATCTGTCTTTTTCTCGCAGCGGTCGAGCCTGCAAGTTGGTTTACGTTTGTAAGCACACCTAGCTCGCATACAGGGCAGCTATATGCCGGGACATTAATAAGCTCGAAATAGGTACTGAAGAAATTTTTTCCATCAAGCCGTCACCTTACAAGCCAGCACCATGCCGGTCACTCGTAATACCCCATCCCAAATCAATTCTGCAATTTGCCAGCGGTGCGAATGGCGCAACCACCACCTAATTGAACAAGTGAGGATTGGTTTTGCAGAACTCGTCTACAGCCCTGATAAACTGCGAATAAGTTTTATACCGATTGCCGATCCTGGAATTCTCCAGGACATGATTGTAAAATTGCTCATTATTCACGCAGGTATCGGCTGAGGCGCCGGGGTTCGCCTCCTTATAACTATTAATAGCTGAAAGTATATCAGCTACAAACTCACTAGTTGATGCCTCTGGCGAGTTAGCGCTTCCAAACGCACTAACTTTACGACCAATACGAGCAACCTCTCTAGTTAAATCTTGCATCATATCCAGCATTACTTGGTCAGGAGTACCCACTGTCTGATCAACAGAAGCAACTTTAAAGCTCCCGAAGTTTTTTAGAAATGTAGAATGATTAGGATCGCTTTTCGACGCAGTGTATGTTGCAAGAACCTTTTCAGCGAGTGCTTTTTTGAATGCGACTATACGTGAAAAACGAAGATCCCGCGGATATACCAAATGCTCAATTACACCAGTATCAAAGGAGAAATCAGTTTTATCATCCTTGATCAGAATAGTAGGCTTATCGAAAGCAAGCCTCATACCAAGCTCAAACATAACATTGGAATTCTTACAGCTAACATCGCAAACAACAATATCCGAAGAATAAATATTTTGAACTATTCGCTTCTGGATCACGCCGACATCGTCTTGCTCACTTACCAAGCGAGGTATAAATACAAAATTTTCAATCGCTGAAACAGCATCGCATATAATGTTTTTTACTTCCACCCAGTGCTCTGCTGAGCACCCTTCAATGGCCGAAATGGGCATAACTAGGCCACACGTCAACTCTGGACTATCTATCGTTTCATCATTCTTTTTGGCCATTCGGTAACCCTCAAAGCGCCCACGAGGTAGCACAACGACATCAGCGGGAAATCTTAATACCTCACTTCAACGAATCACGCCACCCCGGCGAGGGCGGCGCCTGCACGCAAGGACCACAACATGACCGAACAACAGCACGACGAGAGCAAGCTCGAGCGGGTCATCCGCAAGATCAAGCGCTGCCTGGCCCTTTCCAAAAGCTCGAACGAGAACGAGGCAGCCACGGCAATGCGCCAGGCTCAAGCGCTGATGTGCGAGTACCGCCTCACCGAGTGGATGTCCGCCTGAGCGATGTGGCCGAGGTTCAGTCGGAGAAGTCCAGGGCGAACCGGCGGCCAACCTGGGATTGGCACTTAAGCGGAATTGTGACCAGAGTGTTCGGCTGCCGCCCCCTCTCGTATAAGCACTGGTGTGAGTCGTCCGGGCGCATGGTTGAGCGGGCTTTGTTCGTAGGTGTATGCCTGCACCACAGATCGCGATATACGCCTACGAGACTTTGCTCACCAAGCTGACGCAGGCTCGGCGCGACTATGTGGCCTCGGTAAGGAGCGGTAAACGCCGCAGCGCATACTCACCTGAGACTGCTGGCGATCACTTCGTACTCGCGTGGGTTTCAGTGGTGCACGGCAAGATCCACGAGCTGGTGCCGCAGGGCGAAGAAGATCCAGCTATCGAGCAGCGCTCTAGTGGTCGCGATCTCGTGCAGGTGGAAAGCAAGGCGCGCCATATCGAGCTGGACATGGCAGCTCAGATTGCCGGGACGCTTGCCGGGCAGCGTGTCGAGCTAAACGCGGGGTTGGCTACGGGTGGTCAAGAAGAGTTCAGGCTAGGAAGTGGATGACCTTGAACTCCGACCTAATTCCTGAGCTAGCCCAGTCTCTTCAAAAGGTTAACGCCGCCGAAATACTCTAGCGCCAAAGTCCTTCGTTTCTATTTCTGACCATCTCGAATTGACCAAAGCTCGGCCTTGATTTGAAAATACTAACCCGGCCAGCATGATCGCCAAGGGCCTTCCTCAATTCAGCTCTTGAGACATTCGAATTACATCCAACTATTACTTCTCGCACGATAATTCCTATTTGATCAAAACCCACAAAGTGCAAGCCTTTCTCCTTTGGCAGCAAATCAAGCGCAGTGATTAACCTCTCTTCTTGCTCGTATCCCCAATGCTCGTGCTTCGTGGTCAGCAAGCCGAGAGACCATCGATACCTCTGATCTTCGGTTAGCACTTGAGCAGGATCGAACCCGAGTCGATAGTTGCAGTATTGGACCGGGTAGACGTCGTCCTCGGGAACATCGAAGCCAATGCATATGCCTCTGTGTTTATCAGCATAGTGCCCCCACTGCACTGGGCTTTTCCAAGAACGACTGAAGCACAAGAAACCAAACCTATCATGGGCTTCCTGTTTGAAACTTTTGAGGGCTGCTCTAATAGTCTTGTCTTGTGAGTTATGCGCCAGCAGCTCAAACGGGTCGTTCAGCTCCATGATCGTCGCCACTTTAAGCCGCTGTCTTTCAAGATTTTGCAGCCCATAGGCTGAGTCATTGAAGTGGTACAACCGTTTCATTCCAGCCACATTTCCCCTCCTTTCGAAACGGCAACTATAGCTGCGAGGTATACCCATGCCCACAGAAAATCGATCACTCTGGGACGTAGGGCATGAAGTCACCTAGCAGCTCGCGAGCGACAGGCACGGCGTATTCGAGCAGCTCCAAAGGAACGTCCCGCTCGAAGAACGTCACTTCGAACTTGAGCGTCTCGTCGTTTCGGAAAATCTCGAAAATTATTTGGTTGCCACGTGAGCATCAAGGCCCAAGCCATCGTGCCCTTCGGTGACGCTGGAAGCCCTGCTGAACGTGTACTCGATTCCATGAACTGTCACCGGGAGCCCTCCAGAAAAAGGAGAACGTACCCGGAAACGCTACAGCTGTAACCCCTCTCCCTCTATTCACTGCCGCGATATGGCGGCCAAGGACGAAGTCATGCCTGAAAAAAGTGGAATCACCCTTAAACGCGCAGGATGTCGTGCTCGAGCGCCAGCGGCAGGTTAGCGACGAAGGCTACTCGTTATATCGCGATGATGGCTACGCGAACGGCGAGCTGGCCATGGCAGGAAGCGTCTACGCCGACCTTGCTGGTCGGCCAGGAAGCATGAGCACCGCCTGGCCATGGGGCCAGGGTACATTCAAGCCAAGTGCGGATCGGCGCCGTGACTTGGTGAAGGCTGGTGCGCTGATCCTTGCCGAAATTGAACGCCTTGACCGCCAGCAGCTGATTCAGCCCGCCTGGGTGCGGAGAGACGAGAATGGGTGGTGGAGCATCCGGACGAGCCCGATTTCGACGAAGATCTGGAAGCCTTCAAAGCGTGCTTAGAGCAGCAGGGACTGGAGCTGACCCAGTGGCATATGGAGGCAGACATTTCCGACCACCATCCCTATGACGACGGCGAATGCCATTGCCTTGGTTGGGAGCCGAAACGGCCTGGGCCTGAATGGTTCCTGCTGGGAATATTTGATACCGAGGACGGGCCGTGCGTGAGCTGGGTTCGCCGAGTGGTGACGCCATGAGACCGAAACAGTATCCGCTGGAGGTGAAAAGCGTTGGCGAAGACACCTACATCGTCATGAGCAAGGGGCATCACAACCTGGAAGAGTTCATGAAGGCTGCCGTTGCGGATCACCCTGGCTGGTGCCTGGGTGGCCCTGAACATGTCTGGATCAAGACAACTCCGGGTCACGGCACCTACGACCGGATGTACAACATCGTGCCGCAGGGTACCCGTGGTGCATGGCCGGCGACCTACTGCTGGGAGTTCGGCGAAGACTACAAGCTCTACAACAGTGAGGTGCAGCCATGACCGACCTGATCGAAGTGAAGACGGCAGACCTCACCGGCTACGCGCTCGACTGGGCCGTGCCCAGGCCGAAGGGCTTGAGGTCTTCCTGGTAGGACCTCAGTACCACGTGCCGTGGCGGGTGTTCTGTAAGAAGCGCGGCCAGGCACTGCAGTGGGATGTGCTCTACAACCCGCACGAGGACTGGGCGCTGGGAGGGCTGCTGATCGAGAAAAACATGGTCAGCCTCCATTGCCCGCAGAGCACCGACGATGTTTGGGCAGCTTGGGTAATCACTGACAAAGGCGAGTTTTGCCAGCCGGGTGACACCGCTCTGGTCGCCGCCTGCCGCGCCATCGTTTCCGCCAAGCTCGGCGATACCGTCCAGGTGCCGAAGGAGCTGATGCCATGATCCCGCATACGGGCTGGCTACGGCGTCAGTTGGAATCGGCGCTGATCCTACTGGCTGCCTGGATTCTGGGTGGCCGCAACGTTACCAGGTCCGGGGTCGTCTCGCGCCGGGACAACAATGAGATGTTCGAGATGGACGGCGAACTGCGAGCCGTCGCCCGTCGTATCCGCAACCAGTACAGCAAATAACCCCTCCCCCAACTACTCAAGCCCGCCGACATACCTAGATGGCGGTCACGGCTTGATGGTTTTCAGGTAAACCAACGCATCGCTGAATCGCTGTGCTCGCTCCAGGCTTCCGGTCCGGATCGAGCCGAGCTCCCTACCATCATGCCCGCGAATAATCACCGTGAAGCGGCTAGACCTGGCTCGCTTCTGGTAGATAGAGATATTGTCGATGGAATTCAGGTAGATACGCCTATTGACGTCTTTTGTAACACTTCTGGTGCTGCCGGCAGCGATAGCCCCCGCGCCAAGAGGAGCAGCAGAAGCAAAACCCGAAGCCTCTGAAATCAAGCCGTCTGACAAGATGATGACCTTGTCCGTGATCAAAACAGACCGAGGTCGGAATTTCTTTCCGTAATCCTCAAAAAATGCCTGCTCGACCACCTCGGCAGCCTGCTGGCGATCACTGAAATGTGCAGCAGACGGCGCATAACTCAAACGTTGGCTACCGCAGCCTGCCACTAGAAGACTGAGCAGGATGGCTGCACACCATTTGACATGCGGCCCCCTGGCTCTGGAAAAGAAGCCGGAGATTACCCGCGAGCCGATGAATTATCCATAGCCCAACCTGCCGCCACCGGCGGCCTTGGAGACCATCCCATGGAAACCGAGATCCTTTCGGACGAAGAGTTGGCCGACCTGACCGGTTACAAGGCCAGTGGCTGGCAGCGCCGCTGGCTCAATGAACGCGGCTGGCACTTTGTAGAGAGCCGTGGCGGACGCCCCCTGGTGGGCCGCCAGTACGCCCGTATGAAGCTTGGCGTGACCCTCGAAGTCGTGCCATTGGCGCCGCCCCCTCCAACTATCCCCGCGTGGACACCAGATATTTCGAAGGTGAGGTGAAATGCGCCCAAGGAAGACCGAGAACAGGGATCTGCCGCCCGGCATGTACCGACGCAAGCGCACCAGCAAGAGCAAGAAGAACCCGCACAAGGAATGGATCAGCTATTTCTACCTGGACAAGTCCGGCAAACCGATACCTCTAGGCAACGACCTGAACCTGGCCAGACTGAAGTGGGCCGAGTTGGAAGCGAAGGAAAAGCCAAAGGACCTGGTCATCATGGGAGCAATCTTTGACCGGTACATACGCGACATCATCCCGAAAAAGGCGCCTCGCACGCAGAAGGACAACCTGGCCGAGATACGCCAGCTGCGCAACTACTTCGAAAAGGCGCCAATTGACGGAATCACTCCAGCTCACGTAGCTAAGTACCGCGATGCGAGAACGGCCCCGGTCCGGGCGAATCGGGAGATCGCTACCCTCTCCCACATCTTCAACATCGCCCGGGAATGGGGCCTTACGACCAACGAAAACCCATGCCAAGGTGTTCGCAAAAACAAGGAGTTGCCGCGGGACTTCTACGCAAACGATGCCATCTGGAATGCGGTTTACGCCAAAGCGGTGGACGAATTGAAGGACGCCATGGACTTGGCGTATTTGACAGGCCAGCGGCCGGCGGACGTGCTGGTGATGAGAAGGGATGACATCGAGGGCAATGCCCTTGGCGTGAAGCAGAAGAAGACCCACAAGAAGCTGCGGATCATGCTCGAGGTGGATGGCGTGGAGAGCAGCCTGGGCGCGCTCATCAGGAAGATACTGGAGCGGAACAGGCCGCATAGCTCGCCGTACCTGCTCCTGACCGAAAACGGAAAGCGGGTTACGGCGCCGATGCTTCGCCACCGCTGGGACGACGCTAGGGAGGAAGCGGTTAAGGAGGCAGTCGCTGCTGGCGACCAAGTGCTGGCCGGCCGAATCAGCCAGTTCCAGTTCCGCGATATCCGCCCAAAAGCGGCTTCGGAAATCACCGACGTCGACCATGCCAGTCTTCTGCTGGGCCACACCAAAGGCGACATCACCGAGCGGGTATATCGCCGAGTTGGAGCCTTGGCGAAACCCACCAAATAGCAGAAGTATTGCCAGCGCTGACAAATCGAACCATTACCAAGCCCATTCGTATGGGTAGGTTTTCTACGCCTCAAAAACGCAAAAAGCCCTGAATAATCAGGGCTTTAGAAGTGGCGGAAGCGTAGAGATTCGAACTCTAGGATAGTTGCCCATCGACGGTTTTCAAGACCGTTGCCTTAAACCACTCGGCCACGCTTCCAGGATCAATTTTGCGGCCGCAATCATACCGTAATGAAACAAGCTGTCAAACTCTCTGTGTCGCGGCTTGCAGCTGCTCTGGTATCCTCATTGCAACCATTCGTTTCGAAACCACAGATTCACACCACAGGAGTGTCGCCATGCGCGAACAGGATTATGCCGTCCACCACGGCCAGCAGGCCGAGCAGCAGGAAGTCAGCCGCGTCCTGCGCAACACCTACAGTCTGCTGGCGCTTACCCTCGCCTTCAGCGGCGTCATGGCATTCGTGGCCCAACAGATGCGAGTCGGTTACCCGAACGTGTTCGTGGTACTGATCGGTTTCTACGGTCTGTTCTTCCTCACCGCCAAGCTGCGTGATTCGGTCTGGGGTCTGGTCTCCACCTTCGCACTCACCGGCTTCATGGGTTTCATCCTCGGCCCGATCCTCAACCGTTATCTGGGCATGAGCGGCGGCGCCGAAGTGGTGAGCTCGGCCTTCGCGATGACCGCCCTCGTATTCGGTGGTCTGTCGGCCTACGTGCTGGTCACCCGTAAGGACATGAGCTTCCTCAGCGGCTTCATCACCGCTGGCTTCTTCGTGCTGCTGGGCGCTGTCGTGGCCAGCTTCTTCTTCCAGATCAGCGGTCTGCAACTGGCGATCAGCGCGGGCTTCGTGCTGTTCTCGTCGGTCTGCATCCTGTTCCAGACGAGTGCGATCATCCACGGCGGTGAGCGCAACTACATCATGGCGACCATCAGCCTGTATGTATCGATCTACAACTTGTTCGTCAGCCTGTTGCAGCTGTTCGGCATCATGGGCCGTGACGACTGATAGCCCTGCTACTAGAAAGAGCCCGCTTCGGCGGGCTTTTTCATGGGTGACTTTCGAGTTCCTGCACACCCCACCGCGGGCCAGCCAGCCTAGTGCCCTGCGAATACATGGACAACGCGTTATCCTGCTATAACCTGTCAGGCCTCAGGTACGGCCGCCTTCACGCATTTCCCCCTACCCCAATCCAGTCTTGCCCCGTAGAATGCGCTCCTTTTTTCATCCTGGGCAGCTTCCCATGAGTTCCATCGAACACGGGCCGGGCGCGACGGCGCCTGCCAATGAACTGGTCCTCGGTCTAGAGGACAAGCCAAGGCCGTTGATCGGCCTGCTGGCTGCACTTCAGCACCTGCTGGCGATCATCGTCCCGATCGTCACTCCTGGCCTGCTGATCTGCCAGGCTTTGGGGGTTTCCCCGCGTGATACCAACCTGATCGTCTCCATGTCGCTGGTGATTTCCGGTATCGCGACCTTCGTCCAGTGCAAGCGCTTCGGGCCGTTTGGCGCTGGGCTGTTGATCGTGCAGGGCACCAGCTTCAACTTCGTCGGACCGCTGATCGCAGGCGGTGCGCTGATGGTCAAGCAGGGCACCCCGGTAGAGAGCGTGATGGCTGCAATTTTCGGTGTGGTGATCGCCGGCTCCTTCGTGGAGATGGGCGTGTCACGCATCCTCCCGTTCGTCAAACGCCTGATCACCCCTCTGGTGACCGGCATCGTGGTGCTGATGATCGGTCTTACGCTGATCAAGGTGGGCCTGATCAGCATGGGAGGCGGCTTCACCGCCATGGGTAACGGCACTTTCGCCAACGGCGAGAACCTGCTGCTGTCGGGCGTTGTGCTGGCGATCATCGTGATCCTCAACCGCATTCCGGTGGTGTGGATGCGCAGCTGCGCCATCGTCATCGCCCTCGCCGTGGGCTATGCCCTGGCCGGCTACCTCGGCCGCCTGGACTTCACCGGCATGCATGAAGCCGCGCTGTTCCAAGTGCCGATGCCGCTGCACTTTGGCCTGAGCTTCTCGTGGGCCCTGTTCATTCCGATGCTGGTGATCTATCTGGTGACTTCGCTGGAAGCCATCGGTGACGTCACGGCCACCAGCAAAGTCTCGCGCCAGCCGGTCGAAGGCCCGCTGTGGATGCAGCGCATCAAGGGTGGCGTGCTGGTCAACGGTGCCAACTCGCTGTTAGCCGGCGTGTTCAATACGTTCCCCAGCTCTATCTTTGCGCAGAACAACGGCGTCATTCAGCTGACCGGCATCGCCAGTCGCCATATCGGTGTGTGGATTGCCCTTATGCTGGTGCTGCTGGGCCTGTTCCCCAGCGTTGCCGGTGTGATCCAGGCAGTGCCTGAACCAGTGCTCGGTGGCGCAGCCATGGTGATGTTCGGCGCGGTAGCAGCGTCGGGTATCAACATCCTGGCCAGCACCCGCCTGGACCGTCGGGCACTGCTCATCATCTCGGTATCCCTGGCCCTAGGCCTGGGCGTGGCACAAGTGCCGGAGTTCCTCGCGCACATGCCGGCGGCGCTGCGTAACGTGCTGGAGTCGGGCGTGGCCACCGGCGGCATCTGCGCCCTGGTGCTGAATTGGTTCCTGCCAGAGAGCAAGGGCCAGGCCTGACGCATGCTTGCGTTGGCCCAAAAAGCCCGCGCCGACAGGTGCGGGCTTTTTGCTTTATCATGGCCCCATCCCTTTGCACGAGCTTTCCATGAAATTCGCCATCGCGGTTTTTTCCCCGGCCCATGCGCCCTCCTCGCGTCGCGCCCTGCGTTTCGCCGAGGCAGCGCTGGCCGCTGGGCACGAGATTGCCCGGCTGTTCTTCTACCAGGACGGGGTACACAGCGCCTCGGCCAATATCGTTGCCCCCCAAGATGAACTGGACGTTGCCGCCCAATGGCGCGACTTCATCGATAGCCATCGGCTGGATGCCGTGGTCTGCATCGCCGCAGCCCTGCGTCGAGGCGTGCTGGATGAGAGCGAAGCCAACCGCTACCAGCGCCCGGCCGTGAACCTGCCGGCCCCTTGGGAGCTTTCGGGCCTCGGCCAGTTGCATGAGGCGGCACAAGTGGCCGACCGCCTGGTCTGCTTCGGAGGTGATTGAGATGGCCAAATCCCTGTTGATCATCAGCCGCCAGGCGCCCTGGAACGGCCCCAGCGCCCGTGAGGCCCTGGATATCGCCCTGGCCGGCGGCGCCTTCGATTTGCCCCTGGGCATGCTCTTTCTCGATGATGGCGTATTCCAACTCGCTCCCGGCCAGCAGCCTGGCGCACTGCAACAGAAAAATCTCGCTGCCAATCTCCAGGCGCTGCCGATGTTCGGTGTCGAGGAACTGTTCGCCTGCGGCCACAGCCTGGCCGAGCGCGGCCTGGCGGGTGACGCGCTGGAGCTGGCGGTCGAGGTGCTGGATGATGCAGGCCTGACCGCCCTGATTGCCCGTTTCGACCAGGTGGTGACACTCTGATGACGACCTTGCATGTAATCAGCCATTCGCCCTTCGGCGACAATCGTCTGGACAGCTGCCTACGCCTGCTGGGCACGGATGATGCTCTGCTGCTGTGCGGCGACGCTGTCTATGCCCTGCGCGCCGGCAGTGAGCCATGGCGCAAGCTCGAAGCCGCCGCCTTAGGTAACCGCCTTTACGCCCTCGCCGAGGATCTGCAGGCCCGCGCCATCGACAGCGCATTAGCCGAGCCTGTGGACTATCCGGCCTTCGTCGAACTGTCACTGCATTACCACAAGGTCAACAGCTGGCTATGAGCAAGCTCACTGTCGGCGATCAGCAGATCGCCCTGGACAAGGACGGCTTTCTGGCCGACTTGCAAGCGTGGTCCCCTGAGGTCGCCCAAGCGCTGGCCGCACGCGAGAATATTGCGCTGACGCCTGAGCACTGGGAGGTACTGGAAGTGCTGCGCCAGTTCTACGACGAGTTCCAGCTGTCACCGGCCACCCGCCCGCTGATCAAGTACACCGCCCTCAAGCTAGGCCCGGAAAAAGGCAACAGTCCGCACCTCAATCGTCTGTTCAACGGCACTCCCGCCAAACTCGCTGCCAAGCTGGCGGGCCTGCCCAAGCCAACCAACTGCATATGACCATCGCTCGTCCACTCACTTTGCAAACCCCGGCCGAACATCCCTTCGCTGAATTCGTGCGCATCCTCGGCAAAGGCAAGCGCGGCGCCCGTGGCCTGACCCGTGAGGAGGCCCGCACGGCCATGACTCTGCTGCTTGAGGGCAAGGTCGAAGACACCCAACTGGGCGCCTTCCTCATGCTGCTGCGGCACAAGGAGGAAAGCGCCGAGGAGCTCGCCGGCTTCACCGAGGCCTTACGCGCTCACCTGCAGCCCCCTACCATCAACGTGGACCTGGACTGGCCCACGTACGCCGGCAAGAAGCGCCATCTGCCTTGGTACCTGCTTGCGGTCAAATGCCTGGCGGGTAACGGTGTGCGCATTATCCTGCATGGCGGCGGTGCGCACACCGCCGGGCGCCTGTATACCGAGCAATTGCTGGACTTGCTGGACATCCCCCTGTGCCGCGACTGGCCCGCTGTAGTCCAGGCCCTGGAAGAGCGCTGCCTGGCCTTCGCACCGCTGCAGGACTGGGCCCCGCAACTGCAGCGCATGATCGATCTGCGCAACACCTTGGGGCTGCGCTCGCCGATTCACTCGCTGGCCCGGGTGCTCAATCCGCTGGGCGCACGCTGCGGCCTGCAAAGCATCTTCCATCCCGGCTACCAGGCTGTGCATCGCGAGGCGAGCCGTCTACTGGGCGACCATGCCGTGGTGATCAAGGGCGACGGCGGGGAGATCGAGGTCAACCCCGATGTGATCAGCCATCTCTATGGCACCACCGCCGGCGCAGCCTGGGACGAAGAATGGCCGGCGCTGAGTGCCCAGCGCCACGTCAAACCAGCCACCCTGCAACCTGAGCACCTGTTGAAGGTATGGCGCGGCGAAGCCGAGGACAGCTATGGCGAACTGGCAGTGCTGGCGACCATGGCGATGGCCCTGCGTGGGCTTGGGCAAAGCCGTGAGCAGGCCTTCGAAACCGCACGCAACTACTGGACGCAACGTAAAAACATCGAATAAATCGATCCGATCGCCGCAGTCTTTGCGCTATTTATTCGAACAGAGTTGCCTAGACTGAGCTCCAACGACAAACGACTATGTTCCGAGGAGCTCACCATGGGCCTTTTAATCGACGGCCGCTGGCATGACCAGTGGTACCAGAACAGCAAGGACGGCGCATTCCAGCGCGAGAACGCCCAACGCCGTAATCAACTACCTGCCGCCGAAGCCGGGCGCTACCACTTGTACGTCTCCCTGGCCTGTCCCTGGGCTCACCGCACCTTGATCTTCCGTGCCCTCAAGGGCCTGGAACCGCTGATCGATGTCTCTGTAGTGAGTTGGCTGATGGGCGAGCATGGCTGGACCTTCGATCGTCAGCACGGCTCCACCGGCGACCACCTGGACGACCTGCAGTACCTTCACCAGCGCTATACCCAGGATGACCCACACTACACCGGCCGCGTGACGGTACCGGTGCTGTGGGACAAACAGCAAAAGCGCATCGTCAACAACGAGTCGGCAGAGATCATCCGCATTTTCAACAGCGCCTTCGATGAGCTGACAGGCAACCGGCTGGACCTCTACCCCGAGCCGCTTCGCCCGACCATCGATGCACTCAACGAACGCATCTACCCGGCGGTGAACAACGGCGTGTACCGTGCAGGCTTCGCCACCACCCAAGAGGCCTACGAGGCGGCGTTCGATCAGGTGTTCGCTGAACTGGATCACCTCGAGACCCTGTTGGGCCGTCAACGCTACCTGGCGGGGGAATATCTCACCGAGGCCGACGTACGTCTGTTCACTACCCTGGTGCGCTTCGACGCCGTGTACCACGGCCACTTCAAGTGCAACCTGCGTCGCCTGGCCGACTACCCGAACCTGTCCAACTGGCTGCGCGAGCTGTACCAGTGGCCGGGCGTGGCCGGGACCGTGAACATGGAGCACATCCAGAAGCACTATTACATGAGCCACAAGACCATCAACCCGAATGGCATCGTGCCCAAAGGGCCGCTGCAGGATTTCAACCAGCCGCATGACCGCGAGCGGCTGGCGGGCAAAGGCATCTGGCAGGCTTGAAACAGCTGGGGCCGCTTAGCGGCCCCAATCATGTCACCCTTGTTGTGATCCTTCGAACCACGCCAGCTTCTCGCGTAGCCGCACCACCTCCCCGACAATCACCAGGGTCGGCGCATGCACTTCATGACGCGCCACCAGCGCTGGCAGATCCGCCAGGGTCCCAGTGAACACCCGCTGGTTACGTGTGGTCCCCTGTTGCACCAACGCCGCCGGGGTACTGGCCGCGCGGCCATGGCGAATCAGTTCGGCGCAGATGGTCGGCAGGCCGACTAGGCCCATGTAGAACACCAGGGTCTGGGCAGGCGCCACCAGATCATCCCAAGGCAAGTTGCTGGTGCCATCCTTCAGATGCCCGGTGACGAAGCGAACCGACTGGGCATAATCCCGATGGGTCAGCGGAATTCCGCCATAAGCTGAGCAACCACTGGCCGCGGTGATGCCCGGTACCACCTGAAACGGGATACCCTCCTCGGCCAGCTCTTCGATCTCCTCACCACCACGGCCGAAGATGAACGGGTCGCCGCCCTTCAGGCGCAACACTCGCTTGCCCTGGCGCGCCAGGTCCACCAGCAGGCGATTGATCTGCTCCTGCGGCACCGCATGATCGGCGCGGCGCTTGCCAACGTAGATCCGCTCGGCATCACGTCGGCACATCTCGATGATCGCCGGCGCCACCAATCGGTCATACAGCACCACATCGGCCTGCTGCATCAGGCGCAAGGCACGGAAGGTCAGCAGGTCCGGGTCACCCGGGCCGGCACCGACCAGATACACCTCGCCCCCTTGCTGCACCGGCGCACCATCGACCTTCGCCTGCAACAGGCGCTCGGCCTCGCTGCCCTGCCCGGCCAACTGGCGTTCGGCGATCGGCCCCTGGAAGACATCCTCCCAGAAACCGCGACGCTGGTTGACGTCCGGATACAACGCCTTGACCTTGTCGCGAAAACGCGCGGCCAAACCGGCCAACTCGCCATAGGCGGCTGGAATCCAGGCCTCCAGTCGCGCGCGGATCAGCCGCGCCAGCACTGGCGCGTCGCCGCCACTGGACACGGCCACCACCAAAGGCGAACGATCGACGATCGCGGGGAAAATCACCGTGCACAGGGCCGGCGCATCCACTACGTTGACCGGCAGGCTACGCGCCTGGGCATCGGCAGAGACCTGGGCATTGAGCACGGAGTCGTCGGTGGCGGCGATCACCAACCGGCAACCGTCAAGGTCGCCTGGCTGGTAACCGCGCACCAAGACCTCACCGCCACCCTCGCGGGCCAGCGCGGCCAGCTGGCCGTCGACCTCCGGTGCCACTACCCGCAGCGCGGCGCCGGCGTCGGCCAGCAGACGCGCCTTGCGCAGGGCGATCTCACCGCCACCGACGACCAGTACCCGACCACCCTGCAGCTTGTGGAACAGCGGCAGGTAATCCATTTAGCGGATGACCTCGACACCACCCATGTAGGGCTTGAGCACTTCCGGCACCCGAATCGAGCCATCGGCCTGCTGATAGTTCTCCAGCACCGCCACCAGGGTGCGGCCGACCGCCAGGCCTGAGCCGTTGAGGGTATGCACCAGCTCAGGTTTGCCGGTCTCCGGATTGCGCCAGCGGGCCTGCATGCGGCGGGCCTGGAAGTCGCCGCAGTTCGAGCAGGAGCTGATCTCGCGGTACTTGCCCTGGCTCGGCACCCAGACTTCCAGATCGTAGGTCTTCACGGCGCTAAAGCCCATGTCGCCGGTGCACAGGGCCAGGACACGGTACGGCAGCTCCAAGGCCTGCAGCACGCGCTCGGCGTTGGCGGTCAGGCCTTCGAGCGCTTCCATCGACTTGGACGGCTCGACGATCTGCACCATCTCGACCTTGTCGAACTGGTGCTGGCGGATCATGCCGCGGGTATCGCGACCCGAAGCACCGGCTTCGCTGCGGAAGCACGGAGTGTGGGCGACGAACTTGATCGGCAGTTGCTTGGCATCGATGATCTCGCCGGCGACGATGTTGGTCAGCGACACTTCGGCGGTCGGAATCAGGTAGAAGTCCGCCTCGCCTTCACGGGCGATCTTGAACAGGTCTTCCTCGAACTTCGGCAACTGGCCGGTGCCCTGCAGGGCCGGCGCTTGCACCAGATACGGGGTATAGGCCTCCTCGTAGCCGTGCTCGCTGGTGTGCAGATTGATCATGAACTGGGCCAGGGCGCGGTGCATGCGGGCGATCGGGCCACGCAGCAGGGCAAAGCGTGCGCCGGAGAGCTTGGCCGCGGTCTCGAAGTCCAGGCCGCCGCTGATCTCGCCCAGTGCCACGTGGTCCTTGATCTCGAAATCGAAGTCACGCGGCGTTCCCCAACGGCGCACCTCGACGTTGGCCTCCTCGTCCGGGCCGACTGGAACGCTGGCGTCCGGCAGGTTGGGGATGGTCAGCACGATAGCGTCAAGTTCGGCCTGGATGGCATCCAGCTCTGCCTTGCCCTCGGCCAGCTCGCCAGCCATGCGCTCGACATCCGCCATCAGCGGCGCGATGTCTTCACCCTTGGCCTTGGCCTGGCCGATCGACTTGGAACGGGCGTTACGCTCGGCCTGCAGTTGCTCGGTGCGGGTCTGCACGGCCTTACGGCGCTCTTCCAGGGATTCGATGCGCGCGACATCCAGGCTGAAGCCACGGGAGGCCAGGCGATCCGCCACTTCCTGAAGTTGGCCGCGTAACAGTTTGGAATCGAGCATATCGTTCTCTCGTTATGTGAGTGTTGGTTCAGAATTTGGTCAGCGACAGGCCGGCCCAAGTGGCAAGCAGCCCGCCGATTACGCTAATACCGGTATAGCCCAAGGCCAGCGGAACTTGCCCACTTTCCATCAGGCGCACGGTATCGAGCGAGAAAGAAGAAAAAGTCGTCAGGCCACCCAGAAAGCCGACGATCAGCCCGGCGCGCAGCTCGACCGGCGCCAGCGGCTTGTGCAGGAACAAGCCATAGAGCAGGCCGATCAGCAGGCAGCCGATCAGGTTGACCGCCAGCGTACCGAGATAGAAGTGGCGTGGCCAGTGTGCCGCCACCCAATTGCTCGTGGCAAAGCGCAACAGGGTTCCGGCGATACCGCCCGCGCTGACCGCGGCGATGAGGCCGATCATGGCTTTCTCCGTTGCCGGGGGCTGGTGCGGTCCAACTCGGCCAGGTGGCGCAGTTTCTCCCCTATCTTGAGCTCCAGGCCCCGGGGTACCGGCTGGTAGTACTGGCGTGGCTCGAGCTGTTCGGGGAAGTAGTCTTCACCTGCGGCATACGCATCAGGCTCGTCGTGGGCGTAGCGGTATTCCTCGCCATACCCCAGCTGCTTCATCAGCTTGGTCGGAGCGTTGCGCAAGTGCAACGGCACCTCCAGGGAACCGTGCTCGGCGGCTTCGCGCATGGCGGCCTTGAAGCCCATGTACACGGCATTGCTCTTCGGCGCGCAGGCGATGTAGGTAATGGCCTGAGCCACCGCCAGCTCCCCCTCGGGGCTGCCCAGACGCTCCTGCACATCCCAGGCAGCCAGGCACAGGCTCAAGGCGCGAGGATCGGCGTTGCCGATGTCCTCGCTGGCCATGCGCACCACTCGACGAGCGATGTACAGCGGATCGCAGCCGCCGTCGAGCATACGCGCATACCAGTACAACGCCGCATCGGGATTGGAGCCCCGCACAGACTTGTGCAACGCCGAGATCTGGTCGTAGAAGGCCTCGCCCCCCTTGTCGAAGCGACGCCGGCTGTCGCCGAGCAAGCTCTGCAACAGATCGACGCCGATCTCGCCGCCGTCCTCAGCGAGATCCGAAGCGTTCTCCAGCAAGTTGAGCATCCGCCGGCCATCGCCGTCAGCTGCCGCCATCAGCATTTTGAAAGCGTCGTCAC
Organism: Pseudomonas guariconensis; assembly: GCF_040822035.1. Lineage (NCBI taxonomy): Bacteria > Pseudomonadati > Pseudomonadota > Gammaproteobacteria > Pseudomonadales > Pseudomonadaceae > Pseudomonas > Pseudomonas guariconensis. The sequence continues at coordinate 3,331,519 of NZ_CP162012.1, forward strand.
CGACACTCAGCTGGCGTGCACCAAGGCCGCGTTCCTCGGTCAGGGCGCGGTTGACCAACTTGCGCAAGGCCGCTTCGTCCAGGCTCTTGAGCACATACACCCGAGCCCGAGACAGCAAGGCGTTGTTCAATTCGAACGAGGGGTTCTCGGTGGTGGCACCGATGAAGATCAGCGTGCCGTCTTCCACATAAGGCAGAAAGGCATCCTGCTGGGACTTGTTGAAGCGGTGCACCTCATCGACGAACAGGATGGTCCGGCGACCATACTGGCCCGCCTGCTGCTTGGCCACCTCTACCGCCTGGCGGATCTCCTTGACCCCGGCCAGCACCGCCGACACCGTCTCGAAGTGAGCGTCGCAGAACTGCGCCAACAACCGCGCCAGGGTGGTCTTGCCCACTCCAGGCGGCCCCCAGAAGATCATCGAGTGCAGCGCGCCCTGTTCCAGCGCCTCACGCAGCGGCTTGCCACGCGCCAGCAGGTGCTCCTGGCCGACGTACTCGTCCAGGTTGGACGGACGCAGCCGGGCGGCCAGGGGCTGGGCGACAGGTTCGCTTCGAAACAGGTCCATGATGCGCTCTCATTACTCCTGGATGACGTCGGCGCCTTCCGGGATCTTGAACTGGAACTTGCTCGCCGGGATCGCCTCGTTGGCCTTGACCCCGTTGAACAGGATATTGGTGCGCTGACCCACGCTGTCGACCAGTTGCATGTCGTTGATCAGACCGCGGCGGAACGACACACGCAGAGAGTCGAACAAGGTGTCCTTGGTCTTGGGTTTCAAGGTGAAGTCCATGACTTCGCCCTGTTCCTTGGAGGTGATATCGAAGCTCTGGCTGATCTTGGACACATCACCGGACAGCAACAGCGCCGGGGTCTGGTTCAGTCGCACGTCGAGCTTCTTGATGGTGGCCTGCTCCAGGTCCGGGTCCCACAGGGTGACCTTCTGCCCGTCGGACACCACCACCTGCTCCTGAGGCGCATCAGTGTGCCAGTAGAACAGGCCTGGGCGCTTGACGGACATCTCGCCACTGGTTTCCTGCAAGCTCGTGCCGCTGGCATCGAGGGTAAGTTGTGAGAAACGAGCCGAGATGGTCTGCGACTTCTCCAGCAACTGGGTCAGGCGTGCAACGTCCTTCTCATCGGCCTGGGCCGACACAGCGCCCAGGGCCAGGGCAGAAACCAACAGCATGCGAATCGCGCGCATGGGAATCCTCGTTGAACAGTGAATGGGCCGGGCGCCGCCTTCGACGTCCGGCAAGGTGATCATCAATCGCGTGGGCCGCCCGGGGCAATCACTTCCCGCGAGCCGTTGCTGTTCATGGGGGTGACCACACCGGCCATCTCCATCGCCTCGATCATCCGCGCGGCGCGGTTATAGCCGATCTTCAACTTGCGCTGCACCGCGGAAATGGACGCCCGACGACTTTCCAGTACGAACTGCACGGCTTCGTCGTACAACGCATCGGCTTCCGGATCGTCGCCATCGCCGCCGCCGCCACCGCCGCCCTCGAAGCCGCTACCGGCTTCCTCGACGCCGTTGAGGATGTCGTCGTTGTAGTCCGGCGCGCCGCGCAGCTTCCAGGCTTCGACGACCCGGTGCACCTCGTCGTCGGAGACGAACGCACCATGCACACGGATCGGCAGGCTGGTGCCCGGCGGCATGTAGAGCATGTCACCGTGACCGAGCAACTGCTCGGCGCCACCCTGGTCGATGATGGTCCGAGAGTCGATCTTGCTGGACACCTGGAACGCCATGCGGGTCGGAATGTTGGCCTTGATCAGGCCGGTGATCACATCCACCGACGGACGCTGGGTGGCAAGAATCAGGTGAATACCGGCGGCCCGTGCCTTCTGGGCGATACGGGCGATCAGCTCTTCGACCTTCTTGCCGACGATCATCATCATGTCGGCGAACTCGTCGACGATCACCACGATGGTCGGCAGCGTCTTCAGCGCAGGCGGCTCGTCGTCCATGCTCTCGCGGCGGTACAGCGGGTCGTGGATGACCTCGCCGGCCTCCTGGGCATCCTTGATCTTGCGGTTGAAGCCCGCCAGGTTCCGCACGCCCATGGCGGCCATCAGCTTGTAGCGCCGCTCCATCTCGGCCACGCTCCAGCGCAGTGCATTGGCGGCGTCCTTCATGTCAGTGACCACCGGGCAGAGCAGATGCGGAATACCCTCGTAGATCGACAGCTCGAGCATCTTCGGGTCGATCATGATCAACCGCGCATCTTCAGGACTGGATTTGAACAGGATCGACAGGATCATGGCGTTGACACCCACCGACTTACCGGAACCGGTGGTACCGGCCACCAGCAGGTGCGGCATCTTGGCAAGGTCAGTGATCACCGGCTTGCCGCCGATGTCATGGCCCAGGGCCAGGGTGACCGGCGACTTTTGCTCGTCGTACTGCGGCGTGGACAGCACCTCGGAGAAGCGCACCATCTGCCGGTTTTCATTGGGAATCTCGATACCCACGGTGGTCTTGCCCGGGATGACTTCAACCACGCGCACGCTGGTCACTGCCAGCGAACGCGCCAGGTCCTTGGCCAGGTTGGCGATGCGGCTGACCTTCACGCCGGCGGCCGGCTGGATCTCGTAACGCGTGATCACCGGACCCGGATGGATCGAGTCCACCGCAACTTCGACGCCGAACTCCTTGAGCTTGATTTCCAGCAATTGGCCGACACCGGCCAGGGATTCTGGCGAGTACTCGATCTTCTTCTGCTCGGCCGGGTCGAGAATGGAGATAGACGGCAAGGTACCTTCCACGGCGCTATCGACGAACAGCGGTGCCTGCTTCTCCTTCATCACCCGCTTGCTCGGTTCAGGCGCCTTGACCGGGGTTGGCGGCATGATCACCGGCGCGACCGGTTGCTCGCGTGGCACCACAGGTTCGCGTGGTAGCACAGGCCGGGCGGGCGCTTCGTCACGTTCGCTGATGCGTTCGCGCGGCTGAGGCTTGATCGGCTCGCGCTTCTCGGCGGCCATCGGCGCCACATCGAGGATCGGCTCATCCACCTCGCGCAGTTGCGCCACCAGGCGCTTGCGCTCGTTGCGCGCTTCCCACCAACGGTTGGCCGCGCTCTGCACCAGTTCGAACAGATCGAGCGTGATCTTGCCGGTGATGTCCATCACCTTGAACCAGGACAGGTCGGTGAAGACCGTCAGGCCGAACAGGAACAGGGCGATGAACATCAAGGTGCTGCCCTGCACGTTCAACAGGTTGCGCGCCAGATCGCCCAGGCTTTCGCCCAAGGCACCACCGGCAGAGAACGGCATGCTCGCCGGTGGATGGAAATGGATATGCGCCAGCGCCGCGCCCGACAGCACCAGGAATACCAACCCGATCAACCGCCAGGAAAACAGCCAGCCGCTCCACTGCCAGGGCTGGTGACGCTCGCGGAAGATCTGCCAGGTCTTGATCGCCAGCAGCAACGGGAAGATATAGGCGAAGTAGCCCAGCACCATGAACAGGATATCGGCAAAGTAGGCACCGGCGCGGCCAGCGGCGTTCTGCACCTGTTCGGCATTGCTGGTGTGACTGAAGCCTGGGTCCGACGTGTCGTAGGTCAGCAGTGCCATCCACAGGTACAGGCACAGGGCGCCGACAGCGATCAGCGCACCTTCCTTGAGGCGGTAATGCAGCTGCTGTCGCCACAGGGGCACGGGCAAAGGGGGCGGGGTTGCGGTGGATTTCTTCAAAACGCGTCTATTCCTGCGCTTGCTGCGCGTCCAGTAGTGATCGACCCGGTGTCCGGTCAATGAACCACTACTTTTAACATTACTGCCCGCCAGCCGCCATGGCGGCACGCCAGGTGAGGCTGGAGCGGCGCGGATTTCCTATGGGTGCAATTTGAGCACGCATTTTCTTTTGTGACAAAGGCTTATGCTGTGTTTTTGCACAGGTATGACAGCAAATGTGCCGGATGGTGCCAATGGACGCCTGAATGGTCAGGAAATTACCTCGCAAAGTGCCAGCCTGCGCCCAGACGCGCCAACGGCTGACACCACAAGGCCACACATTGACCTCACACCACCAGCGCGCCATGCTGGTTGCCCTCCCCTCCCCCACCGCCGAAAGACCATGCTCACCTGGCTGACCCGCGACTCGCTGAACTTCCCGCCCCTGGAAAAAGCCCTGCACGACCCCAACGGCCTGCTGGCCGCAGGCGGCGACCTGACGCCGGAACGCTTGGTGCAGGCTTATCGCCATGGCTGCTTCCCGTGGTACCAGGATGGCCAACCGATCCTGTGGTGGTCACCGGACCCTCGCACCGTGCTTTTCCCGGACGAGCTGCACGTATCGCGCTCATTGGCCAAGTTCATCCGCCAAGGCCATTACCAGGTCAGCTTCGACACCGACTTCCCCGCCGTCATCGCCGCCTGCGCCGCGCCACGCGATTATGCCGACGGCACCTGGATCACCGACAACATGCAGGCGGCCTACTGCGAACTGCACCGACGTGGCATCGCCCACTCGGTCGAGGTACGCCGCGACGGTCAACTGGTGGGCGGGCTATATGGCCTGGCCATGGGCCGACTGTTTTTCGGCGAGTCTATGTTCAGCCGCGCCGACAATGCGTCCAAGGTCGGCTTCGTAGCCCTGGTCGAGCACCTCAAAGCCGCCGGATTCGTGCTGATCGACTGCCAGATGCCGACCAACCATCTGCACAGCCTCGGCGCCCGCGCCATCAGCCGGGCCTGCTTTGCAGAGCACCTGGCACGCTATCTCGATACCCCAAACACGGCGACCTGGGCTCGCTAGGCGAGTTCTGCCAGCTGGCTTACACTTAAGTCAAAGTCTTACCGAGGGGTTGATCATGACAGAGCTGGCGCGGTTGAAGTTCTATGCCACTCAACCCCACTCCTGCAGCTATTTGCCAGAGGAGCAGGCCACTACGCTGTTCCTGGACCCCAGCCAACCGATGGACGTGCATGTGTATGCCGATCTGTCGGAAATGGGCTTTCGCCGCAGCGGCGATCACCTGTACCGCCCTCATTGCCAGAACTGCAACGCCTGCGTGCCCGCGCGCATTCCGGCTGCGCGCTTCATCCCCAACCGCCAGCAACGGCGCATCCTCAAACGCAACGCCGATCTGACCGTCACCGCCGCGCGCCCGGCGTTTCGCGAAGAATATTTCGACCTGTACCGCCGCTACATCGAGCAACGCCATGCCGATGGCGACATGTACCCCCCCAGCCGTGACCAGTTCTCCACTTTCCTGGTGCGCGACCTGCCGTTCTGCTGGTTCTATGAGTTCCGCCTGGAAGGCAAACTCATGGCGGTGGCCGTGAGCGATCTGCTGCCCAACGGCCTGTCTGCGGTCTACACCTTCTATGAGCCCGAGCAGGAGCGCCGCAGCCTTGGGCGCTATGCCATCCTCTGGCAGATCACCGAAGCCCTGCGGCAAAACCTCGATGCGGTCTACCTCGGCTACTGGATCAAGAACTGCAAGAAAATGAACTACAAGACCCAGTACCGGCCCATTGAACTGCTGATCAACCAGCGCTGGGTTACCCTCAATTGAAAGCATTGGCTTGAAACACAGTTTTCGGGCATAATCCACGCCACTTTTTTGCCCGGTGCAGTTGCGTATCGGGCCATTCACTGGATACCGAGGGCTTTACTGCATGTCGAAAGAAGACAGCTTCGAAATGGAAGGTACTGTCGTCGACACCCTGCCCAACACCATGTTCCGCGTGGAGTTGGAAAACGGGCACGTCGTAACCGCGCACATCTCCGGAAAGATGCGCAAGAACTACATCCGCATTCTCACTGGCGACAAGGTCCGCGTCGAACTGACGCCATATGACCTGAGCAAGGGCCGCATCACCTATCGCGCCCGCTGAGTCTCAGCCAATAAAAAGCCCGGCCAATGTGCCGGGCTTTTTTGTGCTCGCTCGAATGCAGAAGGTCGCTTTCTGCTGTTTTGGCGACAGAAGGCCACTCCCACAGGAGAAGCCTTAATGTCGCGAAAGGGGCTGCAAGCAGCCCAGACCTCATGCAACCTCAGCCGTGGTCTCGAAGTCGAACACCAGCTCGCCATCACGCAGGTCGACATGCACCACGCCGCCATGCTCGGAGAGCTCGCCGAACAGGATCTCTTCGGCCAGCGGCCGCTTGATCTTGTCCTGGATGAGCCGCGCCATCGGCCGCGCCCCCATCTGCACGTCATAACCAGAAGCCGCCAGCCAACCGCGGGCGTCATCACTGACTTCCAGCAGCACGCGCTTGTCTTCCAGCTGCGCCTGCAGCTCGATGAGGAACTTATCGACGATGCTCTTGATGGTTTCGTGGCTCAGGCGGCCGAACTGGATAATGGTGTCCAGACGGTTGCGGAACTCCGGCGTGAAGCTCTTGCGGATCACCTCCATAGCGTCAGACGTGTGGTCCTGCTGAGTGAACCCGATCGAGGCCCGCGCGGCAGTTTCAGCACCGGCGTTGGTGGTCATGATCAGGATCACGTTGCGGAAGTCCGCCTTGCGCCCATTGTTATCGGTCAGGGTTCCGTGATCCATCACCTGCAGCAGCAGGTTGAACACTTCCGGGTGGGCCTTCTCGATCTCATCGAGCAACAGCACACAATGCGGCTGCTTGGTGATCGCTTCGGTCAGCAGACCACCCTGGTCGAACCCGACATAGCCAGGAGGCGCACCGATCAGGCGCGATACGGTATGCCGCTCCATGTACTCGGACATGTCGAAGCGCACCAGCTCCACCCCAAGCGCCTTGGCCAACTGACGGGCCGCCTCGGTCTTGCCCACACCCGTGGGGCCTGCGAACAGGAACGAGCCGACCGGCTTGTCCGGCGACTTGAGCCCGGCACGGGACAGCTTGATGGCAGTGGCCAGCGAATCGATGGCGGCATCCTGACCAAACACGGTGAGCTTGAGATCGCGCTCGAGGTTGCGCAGCAGCTCCTTGTCGGAGCTGGTGACATGCTTGGGCGGGATCCGCGCGATCTTGGCGACGATGTCCTCGACCTGAGGCACATCGATGCGCTTGACGCGACTGCCCTCTGGCTGCAGGCGCTGATAGGCACCCGCCTCGTCGATCACGTCGATAGCCTTGTCCGGCATGTGCCGGTCATTGATATAGCGCGCAGCGAGTTCGGCGGCGGCGCGCAAAGCTTCGTCGCTGTATTCGATGTTGTGATGACTCTCGAAGCGGCCCTTCAGGCCCCGCAGGATGCCCACGGTATCTTCGACCGACGGCTCGGTGACGTCGACCTTCTGGAAGCGCCGCGCCAAGGCGCGGTCCTTCTCGAAAATGCCACGGAATTCCTGGAAGGTGGTCGAGCCGATGCAGCGGATGTCGCCCGACGACAGCAGCGGCTTGAGCAGGTTGGAGGCATCCATCACGCCACCGGATGCAGCACCTGCACCGATGATGGTGTGGATCTCGTCGATGAACAGAATGGCCTGCGGACGCTTGCGCAGCTCACCGAGCAACGCCTTGAAGCGCTTCTCGAAATCGCCGCGGTACTTGGTACCGGCCAGCAATGCGCCAAGGTCCAAGGAATACACCACGCTCTGTGCCAGCAGATCCGGCACCTGACCGTCGACGATGCGCTTGGCCAGACCTTCGGCAATGGCCGTCTTGCCCACGCCAGCCTCGCCGACCAGCAGCGGGTTGTTCTTGCGCCGACGAGCAAGAATCTGCGCGACGCGCTCGACTTCCTGCTCACGCCCCACCAGCGGATCGATGCGGCCCAGACGGGCCAATTCGTTCAGGTTGCTGGCATAAGCATCCAGCGGATTGCTCGAGGAAGCAGATTCGCCGCCCTCCTCGTCCTGCATGTCCTGATCGTTTTCGCTGTGCGAGCCGTGGCCCGGCACCTTGGAGATGCCATGGGCGATGTAGTTGACCACGTCGATACGTGCCACGCTCTGCTGCTTGAGCAGAAACACGGCCTGGCTTTCCTGCTCGCTGAAGATCGCCACCAGCACGTTGGCGCCGGTGACTTCGCGCTTGCCGGAGCTCTGCACATGGAACACGGCACGCTGCAGCACGCGCTGGAAGCCCAGGGTCGGCTGAGTCTCGCGGTCCTCGTCATGGACAGGGATCAGCGGCGTGGTGGAATCGATGAACTCTTGCAGGTCGTGCTTGAGCTTGTCGAGATTGGCGCCACAGGCGCGCAGAACGGTCGCGGCGGCCTCATTGTCAAGGAGTGCTAGCAGCAGGTGCTCGACGGTCATGAACTCATGACGCTTCGAACGAGCCTCCTTGAAGGCCAGATTGAGGGTGACTTCGAGCTCGCGGTTTAACATAGCTTCACCTCATACCCAAGTGGTCGGCGATTAACCGTCCTTCTCGATTTCACAGAGTAGCGGATGCTGGCTTTCCCTGGCGTATTGGTTGACCTGCATGGCCTTTGTCTCGGCGATGTCACGGGTAAACAATCCGCACACTGCCCGCCCTTCGGTATGGACGGTCAGCATGATCTTGGTCGCCAGCTCGCGGTTCAGATTGAAGAACGTCTCGAGCACTTCGACGACGAAATCCATTGGCGTGTAGTCATCGTTGAACAAAACCACCTTGTACATCGGTGGCGCCTGCAGGATCGGCTTGGCTTCCTGTACCGCCAGACCGGAGCCGTCGTCCTCGTTAGATTGCGGGCGATCCTGATTGAATGTTAGTCGAATCTGGCTGAGTGGTTGCATGGAAAGAATTTCATCATAACGACAAGTTAAGGTGATGGTTTGACCGCGTAGGCCGCTGCCGGCGCGGGGGCCGTCTGACCTTGACTATCGGCAAAACGGTGTTACAACCAATAAGAACCCACCGTGGTCGATAAAGATCCGCGCAGTCAACCAGATTTTTTCGCATGGTTCGTATGCGGATGACGTGGATGATACTCCAGTGATGGAGTCCTTTGCAGAGGGACATGAGGATGGCGAGCGGTAAAGTCAAGTGGTTCAACAATGCCAAGGGCTATGGATTCGTCAACGAGGAGGGCAAGAGCGAAGACCTGTTCGCCCACTATTCGCATATCCAGATGGACGGCTACAAGACACTCAAGGCTGGCCAGTCCGTGACCTTCGACATCGTCCAGGGACCCAAGGGGCTGCACGCCGTCAACATCTGCGGCGCCGGCGCCACGGCATCGAAAGTCGAAGTCCAGCCGGTCGAGAGCATCGTCCAGGCCTGATCCACCCCTGACCTTCTGCAGGCACATCGGCAACCGGCCAGCCCCGCAAGGGCTGGCCGGTTTTCATTGCCTTCACATGTGCTTGATCATCTCATCACCAAAGCCGGAGCTGCTGACCAACTTGGCGCCGTCCATCAGGCGCTCGAAGTCGTAGGTCACGGTCTTGGCCGCGATGGCGCCGTTGGTGCCCTTGATGATCAGGTCGGCTGCCTCGGTCCAGCCCATGTGGCGCAGCATCATTTCGGCCGACAGAATCACCGAGCCCGGATTGACCTTGTCCTGCCCGGCATACTTAGGCGCCGTACCATGGGTCGCCTCGAACATCGCGACGGTGTCGGACAGGTTGGCGCCCGGGGCGATACCGATGCCCCCGACCTCGGCCGCCAGGGCGTCGGAAAGGTAGTCGCCGTTGAGATTCAGGGTGGCGATCACATCGTACTCGGCCGGTCGCAGCAGAATCTGCTGGAGCATGGCGTCGGCAATCGCATCTTTGACCACGATCTGGCGCCCGGTCTTGGGATTCTTGAAGCTCATCCACGGGCCGCCATCGAGCAGCTCGGCCTTGAATTCGTCCCGCGCCACCTCGTACCCCCAATCCTTGAAGGCCCCTTCGGTGAACTTCATGATGTTGCCCTTGTGCACCAGGGTCACCGACTCGCGGTCGTTGTCCACGGCGTACTGCAGCGCCTTGCGCACCAGGCGCTTGGTGCCCTGCTCGGAGACCGGCTTGACGCCGATGCCGCAGTTCTCGTCGAAGCGGATCTTGGTGACGCCCATTTCCTCCTTGAGGAACTTGATCACCTTGTTGGCCTCGGCAGAGCCGGCCTTCCATTCGATGCCGGCATAGATGTCCTCGGAGTTCTCGCGGAAGATCACCATGTCGACATCACCAGGCTTTTTCACCGGGCTCGGCACGCCCTGGAACCACAGCACCGGACGCAGGCACACGTACAGATCCAACTGCTGGCGCAAGGCCACGTTCAGGGAACGGATACCCCCACCGACAGGCGTGGTCAGTGGCCCTTTGATCGACACCACGTAATCGCGCACGGCATCGAGGGTTTCCTGGGGCAGCCAGGTGTCCTGGTCGTAGACCTGCGTGGCCTTCTCGCCGGCATACACCTCCATCCAGGCGATCTTGCGCTTGCCGCCGTAGGCCTTCTGCACGGCAGCATCCACTACCTTGATCATCACCGGCGAAACATCGACACCGATACCGTCGCCCTCGATGTACGGGATGATGGGATTGTCGGGAACATTGAGCGAATGGTCTGCATTGACGGTGATCTTCGCGCCGTCTGCTGGAACCTTGATTTTCTGGTATCCCATGCTGCACTACTCCGCTTTTCCAAGTGTGATTGGACATCCTGCGATCCAATGAGCCTAAACCAGCTTTCCTGAGCTGCAAGCTTCACGCTGCAAGTTGCAAGCTGACCGGCAGCGACCACTGACAAGCCCACTCACAGTTTGGCCGCGCGCAGACGCCGAGGGATGCGGCATCGCGCCACATTGCCCTTACGCCTTTCGTCTTATAGGCGGTCCGATATCACTTAGCCCGAAGGGTTTGGTATACTCCGGCCCTGACCGTAGGGTCATTGGGGCGACCCCTTGGAAAAACGCGGCTCGCCCTCGGCCAAGAATGGCCAAAAAGCCTGGGCTGTTACCGCCGCCCAGCCGTTTGACGCTCGACTGATGCATCCACCATCACCGCTCGCAAGCCTCTCGACCAATTGCCCATGGCGCTGCCAGGGCGTAGCGCCTACCCTGCGCATCTCGAGACTTCGAGCACGCTCAGCAAAACAGAGAGTTAACCCGCATGCCCACCCGTTCCAAGATCATCTATACCTTCACCGACGAAGCTCCCGCCCTCGCCACCTATTCCCTGCTGCCGATCATCGAAGCCTTCACCGCTTCGGCTGACATCGCCGTCGAAACCCGTGACATCTCCCTGGCTGGCCGTATCCTCGCGGCGTTCCCGGAGCAACTGGGCGCCGAGAAGCGCGTAGGCGATCACCTGGCGGAGCTGGGCCAGCTGGCCACCACCCCGGAAGCCAACATCATCAAGCTGCCGAACATCAGCGCCTCGGTACCGCAGCTCAAGGCCGCGATCAAGGAATTGCAAGGCAAGGGCTTCAACATCCCCGACTACGCTGACGAGCCGAGCACGGAGCAAGAAAAAGAATCCCGCGCCCGCTACGACCGCATCAAAGGCAGCGCCGTGAACCCGGTTCTGCGCGAAGGCAACTCCGACCGCCGCGCTCCGCTGTCGGTCAAGAACTATGCCCGCAAGCATCCGCACAAGATGGGCGCCTGGACTGCCGACTCCAAGTCGCACGTCGCCCACATGACCCAAGGCGACTTCTACGGCAGCGAAAAAGCCGCACTGATCGAAGGCGATGACAGCCTGCGCATCGAGCTGGTCGGCAAAGACGGCGTTACCACCGTCCTGAAAGAAAAGACCGCCGTCAAAGCCGCTGAAGTCATCGACTGCGCCGTCATGAGCCGCAAGGCCCTCAAAGCCTTCATCGCCGAGCAGATCGCCGATGCCAAGGCCTCCGGCGTGCTGCTGTCGGTCCACCTGAAAGCCACCATGATGAAGGTCTCCGACCCGATCATGTTCGGCGTCATCGTCGAAGAGTTCTACAACGACGTGCTGGCCAAGCACGCCGCAGCCCTCGCCGAAGTCGGCTTCAACGCCAACAACGGCATCGGCGACCTGTACGCCCGCATCAAGGACCTGCCAGCTGACAAGCAGGCCGAGATCGAAGCCGACATCCAGGCCCTGTACGCCGTCCGCCCGGCCCTGGCCATGGTCAACTCCGACAAGGGCATCACCAACCTGCACGTACCGAGCGATGTCATCGTCGACGCCTCGATGCCTGCGATGATCCGCGACTCGGGCAAGATGTGGAACACCGCCGGTGAACTGCAGGACGCCAAGGCCGTCATCCCGGACCGTTGCTACGCCGGCATCTACCAGGCCGTGATCGAGGACTGCAAGGCCAACGGCGCCTTCGACCCGACCACCATGGGCAGCGTGCCGAACGTCGGCCTGATGGCTCAGAAGGCCGAAGAGTACGGCTCCCACGACAAGACCTTCCAGATCAAGGCCGACGGCGTCGTGCGCGTGGTCGATGGCAAGGGCAAGGTGCTGCTGGAACAGAGCGTCGAGGCCGGTGACATCTTCCGTATGTGCCAGACCAAGGACGCGCCGATCCAGGACTGGGTCAAGCTGGCCGTCAACCGCGCCCGCCTGAGCAACACCCCGGCGGTGTTCTGGCTGGACCCTGCCCGCGCCCACGACGGCGTGATGATCGAGAAGGTCCAGAAGTACCTGAAGGACCACGACACCAGCGGCCTGGACATCCGCATCCTGGCGCCGGTCGATGCCATCAAGTTCTCCCTGGCCCGCATCCGCGAAGGCAAGGACACCATCTCGGTGACCGGCAACGTCCTGCGCGACTACCTGACCGACCTGTTCCCGATCATGGAGCTGGGCACCAGCGCCAAGATGCTGTCGATCGTCCCGCTGATGAATGGCGGTGGCCTGTTCGAAACCGGCGCCGGCGGTTCGGCTCCGAAGCACGTGCAGCAGCTGGTCGAAGAGAACTTCCTGCGCTGGGATTCGCTGGGTGAGTTCCTGGCCCTGGCCGCTTCCCTGGAGCACCTGGGCAACACCTACGACAACCCACGCGCCAAAGTCCTGGCCAATACCCTGGACCAGGCCACCGGCAAGTTCCTCGACACCAACAAGTCGCCATCGCGCAAAGTCGGCGGTATCGACAACCGCGGCAGCCACTTCTACCTGACCCTGTACTGGGCCGAAGCTCTGGCTGCCCAGACCGACGACGCCGCCCTGCAGGCGCGCTTCGCACCGCTGGCCAAGACCCTGGCCGAGAACGAAGCGACCATCGTCGCCGAACTGGCTGCCGTCCAGGGCAAGCCGGCCGACATCGGTGGTTACTACGCGCCGGATGCCGAGCTGACTGCCAAGGTCATGCGCCCAAGCCAGACCCTCAACAGCGCCATTGCCGCACTGTAAGGTTCTGATGTAACACCACAAACCCCGGCCACGCACCGGGGTTTGTGCTTTTTCAGCCGCAGGTTTCAAGCTGCAAACCACAAGCAAGCGCAGTCTGCATAGCATCTTGACTTGTGGCTTGCAGCTTGGAGCTTGTCACTTAGGGAGAGCACCGACCGTGTCCTGGCAACCCCACATCACCGTCGCCACCATCGTCGAACACGAGGGCAAGTTTCTCTTCGTCGAAGAGTTCAAGGCCGGCCAACACGTCTTCAACCAACCTGCCGGGCATCTTGAGCCCAACGAGACCCTGACCCAGGCCGCCCTGCGCGAGACCCTGGAGGAAACCGCCTGGGAAGTCGAACTCACTGGCGTGGTTGGCATCTACCTCTATACCGCCCCCAGCAATGGCGTTACCTACCAGCGCATCTGTTTCGCCGCGCGCCCCGTGCATCACCACGCCGCCCGCCCCTTGGACAGCGATATTGTCCGTGCCGTCTGGCTGACCCGCGAGCAACTGCTGGCCGACCCCGCACGCTGGCGCAGCGAGCTGGTACCGCGCTGCATCGACGATTACCTGGCCGGTCCACTGCATAGCCTCGCCTTGCTGCGCGACTGACGTCCGGCCCTTGGCCTGATAGAATCGGAATTTTTCCCCCTGATACACACCGGTAGCCATGACCAGCCCAGCACTCAAAGACCCCGCCAAGACCCGCGTTATCGTCGGCATGTCCGGCGGCGTGGACTCTTCCGTCTCCGCCCTTTTGCTCATGGAGCAGGGCTACCAGGTGGAAGGTCTGTTCATGAAGAACTGGGAAGAGGACGACGGCACCGAATACTGCACCGCCCGCGAGGACCTGGCCGACGCCCAGGCCGTGTGCGATCGCATCGGTATCAAGCTGCATACCGCCAATTTCGCGGCCGAATACTGGGACAACGTATTCGAGCATTTCCTGGAGGAGTACAAGGCCGGACGTACACCGAACCCGGACATCCTGTGCAACCGCGAGATCAAGTTCAAAGCCTTCCTCGACTATGCCCTGTCCCTGGGCGCCGACCTGATCGCTACCGGCCACTATGTGCGCCGCCGCGACACCGGCGAGCTCACCGAACTGCTCAAGGGGCTGGACCCGAACAAAGACCAGAGCTATTTCCTGCATGCTGTCGGCGGCAAGGAGATCGCCCGCACCCTGTTCCCGGTCGGCGAGCTGGAAAAGCCCGAAGTACGTGCCATTGCCGAGAAGCACGGCCTGGCCACGGCCAAGAAGAAAGACTCCACCGGGATCTGCTTCATCGGTGAGCGCCGCTTCAGCGATTTCCTCAAGCAGTACCTGCCCGCCCAGCCGGGCGACATCGAGACCACCGACGGAGAAGTCATCGGGCGTCACCACGGCCTGATGTACCACACCATCGGCCAGCGCCAGGGCCTGGGCATCGGCGGCCTGAAGGACGCCGGCGACGAGCCGTGGTACGTGCTGCACAAAGACCTGACCCGCAACGTACTGGTGGTCGGTCAAGGCAACGAACACCCTTGGCTGTTCTCCCGCGCCCTGCTCGCCTCGGAGATCTTCTGGGTCAACCCGATCGACCTGAGTAGCCCGCGCAGGCTGACCGCCAAGGTGCGCTACCGCCAGAGCGACCAGCAATGCACCCTGGAGCGCACCGAGCATGGCTATCGCGCGGTCTTCGACGAGCCGCAACGCGCTGTCACTCCGGGGCAGTCGGTGGTGTTCTATGACGGCGAGGTATGCCTGGGCGGCGGTGTGATCGAGACCGCCGAGCCTTGGAGCCCTCGCCAATGAATACTCTCCAGGAGCAGTTGGTCGCCTTGGGCGGCGTGTTCCAGGCCGCAGTGCTGGTCGACCGCATCGCCCGGACCGGCCAGGCCAGCGAGGCCAATATCGGCTGCATGCTGGGTAGCCTGTTGGTGCGTGACCCCAAGGACACCCTGGAGGTGTTCGGCGGCGATGACCTGAACCTGCGCGACGGCTACCGCGCCCTGGTCGGCGCCCTGGAGCGCGACCCCAGCAGCCTTCAGCGCGAGCCGCTGCGCTATGCCCTGTCGATGCTCGGCCTGGAGCGCCAGCTGGCCAAACGGGACGACATGCTCGAGACCATCGGCAAGCGCCTGCCCCAGATCCAGGCCCAGGCCGATCATTTCGGCCTGGTTCACGATAATGTCATCGCATCCAGCGGAGCCTTGTACCAGGACACCCTCAGCACCTTGCGCCAGCGCATCCAAGTGCATGGCGACATGCGCTTCCTTCAGCAGGCCGGCAATGCCTCGAAGATCCGCGCCCTGCTGCTCTCCGGCATCCGCGCTGCGCGTCTGTGGCGTCAGCTGGGTGGGCACCGCTGGCAGCTGGTGTTCAGCCGTCGCAAATTGCTCAACGAACTGTACGACATGATGCGAGGGTAAGCTGCATGCGTCCAGCAGAAGCAGCACGTCGGCTTTTACGTGCTGCTTGCAGCTAGAAGCTCGCCGCCTACCTTTTTCATGTATGATATGCGCCCTTCCAAAAGCCTGACTGTCCGAGAACACCCCATGCAGCTCTCCTCGCTCACTGCGGTTTCCCCTGTAGACGGCCGCTACGCCGGCAAAACCCAGGCCTTGCGCCCCATCTTCAGCGAGTACGGCCTGATCCGTTTCCGCGCCCTGGTCGAGGTGCGCTGGCTCCAGCGTCTGGCCGCCCACCCGCAGATCGGCGAAGTGCCGGCGTTCTCCGCCGAAGCCAATGCCCTGCTGGACACCCTGGCCACCGATTTCAAACTCGAGCACGCCGAGCGCGTCAAGGAAATCGAGCGCACCACCAACCACGACGTCAAGGCCATCGAATACCTGCTCAAGGAGCAGGCCGCGACCCTGCCGGAACTGGCCAAGGTCAGCGAATTCATCCATTTCGCCTGCACCAGCGAGGACATCAACAACCTGTCCCACGCCCTGATGCTGCGCGCCGGCCGTGACGAAGTGCTGCTGCCGCTGATGCGCCAGATCGCCCAGGCCATCCGCGCCCTGGCCCACGCCCACGCCGACGTGCCGATGCTCTCGCGCACCCACGGTCAGCCGGCTTCGCCGACCACTCTGGGCAAAGAGCTGGCCAACGTGGTCTACCGCCTGGAGCGCCAGATCGCCCAGGTCGCCGCCGTGCCGCTGCTGGGCAAGATCAACGGCGCCGTGGGCAACTACAACGCCCACCTGTCGGCCTATTCGCAGATCGACTGGGAAGCCAACGCCCGCGCCTTCATCGAAGACGAACTGGGCCTGCAGTTCAACCCCTACACCACCCAGATCGAGCCGCACGACTACATTGCCGAGCTGTTCGACGCCATCGCCCGCTTCAACACCATCCTCATCGACTTCGACCGCGACGTCTGGGGCTACATTTCCCTGGGCTACTTCAAGCAGAAGACCGTCGCCGGCGAGATCGGCTCCTCGACCATGCCACACAAGGTCAACCCGATCGACTTCGAGAACTCCGAAGGCAACCTGGGTATCGCCAACGCCCTGTTCCAGCACCTGGCCAGCAAACTGCCGATCTCCCGCTGGCAGCGTGACCTGACCGACTCCACCGTGCTGCGCAACCTGGGCGTGGGCTTCGCCCATAGCGTCATCGCCTACGAGGCCAGCCTCAAGGGCATCGGCAAGCTGGAAGTGAACGTCGCTCGCATCGCCGAAGACTTGGACGCCTGCTGGGAAGTCCTGGCCGAGCCGATCCAGACCGTCATGCGCCGCTACAACATCGAGAACCCCTACGAGAAGCTCAAGGAGCTCACGCGCGGCAAGGGCATCAGCCCCGAAGCGCTGCAGGCGTTCATCGATGGGCTGGACATGCCAGCTGAAGCCAAGGCCGAGCTCAAGCAGCTGACCCCAGCTACCTACATCGGCAACGCGGCGGCCCAGGCCAAACGCATCTGACCTGCGCCCCGTGATCAACGCCCGGCCTGGCCGGGCGTTTTTATTCCCGGATGAAAATTACGTTTTTTCAATAGGTTGAACATGAATCCTGATACTCCACTGCAGCTGCTGGGCGGCCTGACGGCCCGTGAATTCCTTCGCGACTACTGGCAGAAGAAGCCCCTGCTGGTGCGCCAGGCCTTCCCGGACTTCGAAAGCCCGATCGACCCTGACGAACTGGCCGGCCTTGCCTTGGAAGAGGAAGTCGAGTCTCGCCTGGTGCTCGAGCACGGCGAGCGCCCGTGGGAGCTGCGCCGCGGCCCCTTCGCCGAAGACACTTTCGCCACCCTGCCAGAGCGCGATTGGACCCTGTTGGTCCAGGCAGTGGATCAGTTCGTCCCGGAAGTCGCCGAGCTGCTGGAGCATTTCCGCTTCCTGCCAAGCTGGCGTATCGATGACGTGATGGTCAGCTTCGCCGCGCCAGGCGGCAGCGTCGGCCCGCACTTCGACAATTACGACGTGTTCCTGCTCCAGGGCCACGGCAAGCGAAACTGGAAAGTCGGCCAGATGTGCGACAGCGACAGCCCGTTGCTGGAACACACCGACCTGCGCATCCTCGCCGAATTCGAACAGAGCAGCGAATGGACCCTGGAGCCTGGCGACATGCTCTACCTGCCGCCGCGCCTGGCCCACTACGGCGTGGCCGAAGACGACTGCCTGACCTATTCGGTGGGCTTCCGCGCCCCGAGCGCCGCTGAAGTGCTGACCCACTTCACCGATTTCCTCAGCCAGTTCCTGCCGGACGAGGAGCGTTACAGCGATGCCGACGCCCAGCCTGCCGCAGATCCTCACCAGATCCAGCACGATGCCCTGGACCGCCTCAAGGCCCTGCTGGCCGAGCACATGGGTGACGAGCGCCTGCTGCTGACCTGGTTCGGCCAGTTCATGACCGAGCCGCGCTATCCGGAGCTGGTGACCGGCGAAGAGCTGAGCGAAGAAGACCTGATCGACAGCCTGGAGCAAGGCGCCATCCTGATCCGCAACCCGAGCGCGCGCATGGCCTGGTCGGAAGTCGACGACAACCTGCTGCTGTTCGCCAGCGGCCAGAGCCGCCTGCTCTCGGGCCATCTGCGTGAGCTGCTCAAGCTGATCTGCGCCGCCGACGCGCTGCACATCGAAAACCTTTCTCAGTGGCTCGAAGACGAAGAAGGTCTGACATTGCTGTGCCAGCTGGTCAAACAAGGAAGCCTGGGATTTGCCAATGAATAAGATCAGCGTTCGCCTCGCCGACTGGCATAAAGACAACGCCGATATCCGCCGCATCCGCGAGGCGGTGTTCGTCGCCGAGCAGCACATTCCACCAGAGCTGGAGTTCGACGCTGAAGACCAGGACGCCCTGCACTTCCTGGCCCTGGAAGGGGACTACCCGATCGGCACCGCACGCCTGCTGCCCGATGGCACCATCGGGCGGATCTCGGTGCTCAAGGACTGGCGCGGGCTGAAGGTCGGCGACACCCTGGTGCGCGCAGTGATCGTCGAAGCGCAGAACCGTGACCTCAAGCAGCAGATGCTCAGCGCCCAGGTACACGCCACGCCATTCTACGAGCGCCTGGGATTCCGCGTGGTCAGCGAGGAATTCCTCGAGGCCGGCATCCCGCATGTGGACATGGTGCGCGACTCCCGCGAACCGGCCTGACCCGCAAGTCGTCTGATTCGACGGACCTATTCGCGGGTAACCCCCGCTCCCACAGGGCTCAGCGAAGCACCTGTGGAAGCGGGTTTACCCGCGAACAGTCAAGGAGGACGCTGAAACGCGCCCTGACAAAAAGCTGTATATCCATCCAGACAAAGCTTGCTTCCGCGCCCTGGCTTGCGCATTCTAGCGCCCTCATTTGCGATGAAGCGTTCCCGGCCATGCGCCTGTTCCTCTGCGAAAAACCCTCCCAGGCCAAGGACATCGCCAAAGTCCTCGGCGCCACCCGCAAGGCCGACGGTTGCTGGCAAGGCTCCGACGTCTGCGTGACCTGGTGCATCGGCCACCTGCTCGAAACCGCCCCGCCCGACAGCTACGACGAGCGCTACAAGCGCTGGAACCTCGCGGACCTGCCGATCATTCCGGAAAAATGGAAGATGCTGGTCAAGCCCAAGACCGCTAGCCAGTTCAAGGCCGTCAAGCGCCTGCTCGGTGAAGCCCGGGAACTGGTGATCGCCACCGACGCCGACCGCGAAGGCGAGATGATCGCCCGCGAGCTGGTGGAGCATTGTCGCTACCGCGGCCCGATCCAACGCCTGTGGCTCTCGGCCCTGGACGACGCCTCGATCCGCAAGGCCCTGGCCCGCCTGCTGCCAGGGCAGGAGACTTTCAGCCTGTACCATTCGGCCCTCGGCCGCTCCCGCGCCGACTGGCTGATCGGTATGAACATGAGCCGCCTGTTCACACTGCTGGGCCGCCAATCCGGCTACCAGGGCGTGCTGCCGGTGGGCCGGGTACAGACACCGACCCTGCGCCTGGTGGTCGACCGCGACCGCAGCATCGCTGACTTCGTGCCGGTGCCCTACTGGGCTATCGATGTGCAACTCCAGAGCAGCGGCAGCGTCTTCACCGCTCAATGGCGAGCGCCCGAAGATAACTGTGACGATCAGGGCCGCTGCCTGAACCCGGCACTGGCCCAGCAAGCCGCCGTCGACATGCAGGCCGCCGGCAGCGCCCAGGTGACCAAGGTGGCCACCGAACGCGTGCGCGAAGCGGCTCCCCTGCCCTTCGACCTGGGCACCCTGCAGGAGGTCTGCTCCAAGAAGCTCGGCCTCGGCGCCCAGGAGACCCTGGATATTGCCCAAGCCCTGTACGAAACTCACAAACTGATCACCTACCCACGTAGCGACTGCGGCTACCTGCCGCTCAGCCAGCATGGCGAGGCGCCGGGGATCCTGGCCGCCCTGCAACGCGCCGACGGCAGTCTTGCGCCTTTGCAAGCGCACCTGGAGCCCCAGCGCCGCTCGCGGGCCTGGAACGATGCCAAGGTCAGCGCCCACCACGGCATCATCCCCACCGCCGCCGCCAGCGACCCTTCGCGCCTGCCACCCAAGCACAAGGCCGTCTACACCTTGATCCGTGCCCGCTACCTGGCGCAGTTCCTGCCCAACCACGAGTACGATCGCACCCAGGCCGAATTCGACTGCGCCGGCCACGCCCTGCGCGCGGTAGGCAAGCAGATCGTCGAGCCTGGTTGGCGTCGGGCCCTGCCCGAGGCGCTGACCCCGGCCAAAGGCCGCGAAGCGCCACCGCCTCAGGTGTTGCCGACCTTGAACCAAGGCCAGGCCTGCGCCGTGCATGACCTGCAACTCAAGGACCTGTGGACCCAACCGCCCAAACCCTTCACCGAAGGCGATCTGATCAAGGCAATGAAGAACGTCGCCAAGCTGGTGGACGACCCACTGCTCAAGCAGAAGCTCAAGGAAACCACCGGTATCGGCACCGAGGCCACCCGGGCCAGCATCATCCAGGGCCTGCTCGACCGCGGTTACCTGGTTAAGAACGGCAAGGCCCTGTCCGCCACACCGGCTGCCTTCAGCCTGATCGACGCCGTACCCCGCGCCATCGCCGACCCCGGTACCACCGCCATCTGGGAGCAGGCGCTGGACATGGTGCAGAGCGGCGAGATGAGCCTGGAAGAGTTCGTCGCCCGACAATCGGCCTGGATGGGCAAGCTGGTGCAGCGCTGCAGCGGCATGCGCCTGACCATCAGCGGGCCGCCGGTGCCGGCGGGGAGCAAGGGGGCGCCTTGGAAGAAAAAACGGCGCAGTGGCGGGAAAGGCAAGGCTTCTGGCGACAGCGCCAAAGCTACGGGCAGCAAGCCGAGGCAACCACGACGCAAGGCTTCGCGTTGATGCGTCGCCTATTCCGGCCCTTTCGCAGGTTTACCCGCGAAAGGGCCGGAATAGGCAAACGTCCCTCTGTCAGGTCCCGCTCTTGAGCCGGCTGAACGCCCGGGTCAGCTCCCGGTTGAAGGCTTTGGCATTGTCGTTCTTGCTGTACAACCGCGCCCTCACGTCGGCGGGTGGATAGGTCCCTGGCGCATTGCGGATCTTCGGGTCCACCAGAGCGTCGGCCGCCGTGATCGCGTTGGCATAGTGAATGGTGTCGGTGATTGGCGCGATCACCTCCGGCCGCATCAGGTAGTCCATCAATTTCCACGCCGCCTCCGGATGCGGCGCATCCTTAGGCACAACGAGCGCATCCAGCCAGATCAACGTGCCTTCCTTGGGAATGCTGTAATCCAGCGTGAACGGTTTTCCCGCCTGCTCGGCCTGGGCTTGGGCGATGGCCACGTTGCCGTTCCACGACATTGCCACGCAGGTCTCGCCGTTGGCCAGGTCGTTGATATTGCGGTCGTTGTCGAAATAGCGGATATACGGACGCACCTTGCGCAGGTGCGCCTCGGCGGTCTTGAGGTCTTCCAGGCGCTGCTGGTTGATGTCCAGCCCCAGGTAGCGCATCGTCGCGGCGAACACCTCGTTAGGGTCGTTGAGGAAACTCACCCCGCAATCGGCGAACTTCGCCACCACCTGCGGATCGAGCAGCATCGCCCAGCTGTCGCGCGGCGCATCCTCGAGCCGCGCCGCCACCGCCTGCTCTTGATAGCCCACGCCCGTGGTGCCCCAGGCGTAGGTGCCGGCATAGCGATTGCCCGGGTCGAACACCGCCATGTGCTGGCGAAACTCCTCGCCGATGCCCGCCAAGTGCGGCAACTTGCTCTTGTCCAGCGGCTGCAGGGCACCGCTGGCAATCGCCCGGCTCAGGTGCTGGCCGGCGCTGAGCACCACGTCGTAGCCACTGCCACCGGTGAGCAACTTGGTCTCGGCGGTTTCCAGGGAGTCGAAGTGGTCGGCCACCACGCGGATGCCGGTCTGCTTCTGGAAGTTGGCCAAGGTGTCCGGGGCGAGGTATTCGCCCCAGATGTAAAGATTGACGGTCGGCTGTTGTGCGTCGGCTGCCTGGGCCGCCGACGCTGCGCAACCCAGGGCGACCGCCAAGACCAGCGGGGCGAGTTTCATCAGCGACCTCCAGCGGCGTATTGCGGCATGGTGATGCAGGCGACGTTGCCGCCACCGAGCAGGATCTCCCGCGAGTTCTCGATACCGATGATGCGATGATCAGGGAACAACTCGGCCAAGGTGGCCTGCGCCACGCTGTCATTGCGATCACCGAACAGCGGCACGACGATGGCCGAGTTGCCGGCGTAATAATTGATGTAGGAGGCGCAGATCCGGGTGCCGGCCTGGCGCAGGTGGGTGCCGTCGACCTGGTCCAGCCCGGCCGCTTCCTCGGCGGTCCATTCCAGCACCTGGGGCTGCGGCAGCTTGTGTACCTTCAGCTCGCGGCCACGGCTGTCACGGGTGCTGCGCAAAATGTCATAAGCCTCTTGGTAGATCTCCCACTGCGGATCGTTGCGATCATCGGTCCACTGCAACACCACCTCGCCTGGGCGCACGAAGCAGGCCAGGTCGTCGACGTGGCCATCGGTCTCGTCGAACTTACAGCCACGCGGCAGCCAGATCACCTGCTCGGCGCCCAGGTAATCCTCGAGCCTGCGGGTGACTTCCTCCTTGCCCAGGTGGGCGTTACGGTTGCGGTTGAGCAGGCACTGTTCGGTGGTCAGTAGGCTGCCCTGGCCATCGCTCTGAATGCCACCCAGCTCGGCGATCAGGGGGGCGCGGTAGCGGTCCAGGCCCTCGATTTCGAGCATCTTCTGGGCGATCTGATCGTCCTTGTCCCAGGGATAGTAGAGGCCGCCGTCCAAACCGCCGTAGGCATTGAACTCGAAATCCACGCCGCGCACTTCGCCGGTACCGTCATTGACCACGAAGCAGGCGCCGCTGTCGCGGAACCAGGTGTCGTTGCAGGTCATCTCCACCACCCGCACATGAGCTGGCAGCAGGCGCCTGGCATTGGCGTATTGGGCGGCGGAGGCGCACACGGTCACCGGCTCGCTGGAGGCGATGGCGGTGACGATGTCGACCCAGACCTTCTGCGCAGGCTTGCCGCCGTTGCGCCACACATCCGGACGCTCCGGCCAGCCGAGCCAGCAGCGCGTCTTGCGCTCGAATTCGCCAGGCAGGCGGAAACCATCGGCCTTGGGGGTGGTGGTGAGCGAACGTGCCATGGGTCAACCTCGTCATCGGTGAGTGATGACTGCACGCTACGCCGCGCGGGCTCAGGCTTCCAACGATGAAAACTTGCCAATAGCTGAATTCAATTCAAGGTTCGGTGATCTGTTCGGTGAACCAGTCGATGAATTCGGCCACCGCGCCCCGCTCCAGACGCAGGCGCTCACACACCAACGCGTACTGGCCCTGAGCGGTCACGCTAGCGCTGAACGGGCGCACCAGGCGGCCACTTTGCAGGTCGGCCTGGCAGGTCAGGTTGTCGCCCATCGCCACGCCCTGCCCCAGTACCGCCGCCTCCAGGGCCAGCGCCGCATGGGGGAAGTACAGCTGGCGGGTGGGCAAAGCGTCCTCGGCGTGCGTGGCCAGCCAGGTGGTCCAGGTGCGTCCGTCCTGATCATCGTGCAGCAGACAATGGCGTACCAAGTCCCGTGGGCGCTTGAGCCCGCCTTGGTTGAACAGGCCCGGGCTGCACACGGGGAAGAACTGCAACAGCGGCAACGGGCGTACGAAGTGGGTGCTGGCATCCAGCGCACTGGTGCCGTAGGTGATGGCGATGTCGATATCCAAAGCCGGAGCCCCCGCGTTGATGGGCTGTTCGTGCAGGTGCAAGGTGATGTGCGGATAACGGCTGCTGAAGTCGGCAAGCCGTGCGACCAACCATTTCTGCGCCAGCTCCGCCGTGACCGCGACCCGCAGCACGGCCTGGGAGGCAGGGTCGCGCAGCTCGTCACAGGCCTTGCCGATCAGCTCGAAGGCCTGTTGTAAATGGTGCAGCAGGCGCTCGGCCTCGGTGGTCGGACGCACCTGGCGCCCCGCCCGTTCGAACAGGGCCACGCCAAGCTGATCCTCCAGTTGGCGAATCTGGTGGCTGACCGCGCTGTCGGTCACGCACAGCTCGGCGGCAGCACGGCCAAAGTGGCCATGGCGGGCGGCGCATTCGAACGTGCGCAGGGCAGTCAGGGAAGGCAGACGGCGCATCGAGGTATTCCGCGGGTCGAGGTAATCGGAGCCGAATCATATAGGGCATTTTCAGGCTCCCGTTAAGCCTTTACCCATGAAGGGGCTGGCGTCGTGAATTTTTTCTGTTACTTTTTCATGAAATTAATAACAACAAATTTCACGAGGCCCGCATGTTCAAACAGTCCGCGCAGCACGTTGCCAGCTACTACGCCCAGACCTACCCCACCACGATCCCGCTGCGCCCTGCCCTGCAAGGCGCCTTGGACACCGACGTGTTGATCATCGGCGCCGGCTTCAGCGGCCTGCACACGGCACTGCGCTTGGCCCTGGCCGGCAAGCGCGTGGTCGTGCTGGAGGCCAGCAGGGTGGCCTGGGCCGCTTCCGGGCGCAACGGTGGCCAGGCGTTGCTGGGCTGGTCCTGTGACATGCCGCCGCTGGAAAAGGCCTTGGGCGTCGAACGCGCCCGGCGCCTCTGGGACAGCATGCGCTGGGCCGCCGAAGAGATGCGCGAGCTGCCGGAACGCCACGGCTTCGACGTGGACTACCGGGTCGGCAGCCTGTGGACCGCAGTGATGCCTCGCCGCGTGAAAATACTCGAAGAAGCCAAGCACGAAGCCGAACGGAAATGGGGCTACGACTGCCTGCGCCTGATCGGCCGTGACGAGCTGCCCGACTGGATCGACAGCCCCCGCTACCAGGCTGCCCTGTACGATCCCAACGGTGCCCACCTCAACCCCCTCAAGCTGGCCCAGGGCCTGGCCGCCGCCATCGAAGCCGCGGGCGGACAGATCTTCGAGCAAAGCCAGGTGCTCGACTACCACGAAAGCTCGAGCGGCTTCGTCGCCCGTACAGGCCTGGGCGAAGTCCGCAGCCAGGTGCTGGTGTTGGCCTGCAACGCCTACATCGACCGCCTCGACCGCGACCTGTCGCGCCGTCTGCTGCCGGTCGGCTCCTACCAAGTGGCCACCGCGCCGCTGGATCCGGCCATGGCCCAGTCGCTGCTGCCGCGCAACAGTTGCGTGATCGACAACCAGTTCGTCCCCGACTACTTCCGCCTCACGCCAGACCATCGCCTGCTGTTTGGCGGCGGTTGCACCTACCTCGGAGGCATCCCCAAGGACGTCGCCAGCGCCACGCGCCCCTACCTGGAGCGTGTGTTCCCGCAGCTCACTGGGGTGAGCCTGGACTACGCCTGGGGCGGTCATCTGGATTGCAGCATCCAGCGCACCCCGGATATCGGCCGTCTGGGCCAACGCTACTGGCTGCAGGGCTTCTCGGGGCATGGCGTGCTGCCGACCCTGGCCGCGGCCCGGGCGGTGAGCGATGCGATCCTCGGCGACGAAGACCTGCTGGGGCTGTACCAAGGCATCGACAATGGCCGCTTCCCAGGCGGCGAGCTGATGGCCGCGCCCCTGGAGGCGGCGGCGAAGGCGTGGTACCGATTGCGCGACTACGTCTGACGGGAACAGGCAGGAGGGGATCTGGGGCCTGGCGTAGCCTGCAAGGAGCCGCAAAGCGCCCCCGGATCCCTGGGGCTTCACCTACTCCATGGCATGACTGGTATTCCCCGTCCTTGAGGACTACCCTGTACCGCCTCTAGCGCGGCCTTTTGCCGCACTCGCCGCCCTGTCTGTAAAAGCCCCATGCCTTTCGAACTCACCGTAGAACCGCTCACCCTGCTCATCCTCGCCCTGGTCGCCTTCGTGGCCGGTTTCATCGACGCCATCGCTGGCGGCGGGGGGCTGCTCACTACCCCGGCCTTGCTCACCGCCGGCATGCCGCCCCATCTGGTGCTGGGCACCAACAAACTCAGCTCCACCTTCGGCTCGGCCACCGCCAGCTTCACCTACTACCGACGCAAGCTGTTCCACCCCGCGCAGTGGCGCCGGGCGTTGGTCGGTACCTTGGTCGGCGCGCTGCTGGGGGCGCTGGCCGCCCACTACATGCCGGCCGATTGGCTGAACAAGATGCTGCCGGTGATCGTCTTCGCCTGTGGCGTCTACCTGTTGTTCGGCGGGACGCCCAAGGCACCGTTGGATGCCGACGCGCCGATCAAGAAGAAGTGGCAGTTCCCCCAGGGCTTTGGCCTGGGCTTCTATGACGGCGTGGCCGGCCCCGGCACCGGGGCGTTCTGGACGGTCAGTACCCTGCTGCTCTACCCCATCGACCTGGTGCGTGCCAGCGGCGTGGCGCGCAGCATGAACTTCGTCAGCAACATCGCGGCACTGACGGTGTTCATCATTTCCGGGCAGGTGGATTACATCGTCGGCCTGTGCATGGGCCTGTCGGTGATGGTCGGCGCCTTCTTCGGCGCACGCACGGCGATCAGCGGCGGCAGCAAGTTCATCCGCCCGGTGTTCATCGCCGTGGTGCTGGCGTTGACTGTACGCCTAGTGTGGCAGCACTGGGTCGGGTAGGCCCAGGCGACGTGCCACGTAGAGGTCGATCAGGTAACGGGCGATGGAGCGCCCGGCAGGCAGCGGCGGCAGATCGTGCACATTGAACCACTGGGCGTCCTCGATCTCGTCCGGTTGCATGACGATCTCGCCGCCCGCGTACTCGGCATGGAAGCCCAGCATCATCGAGTGCGGGAAGGGCCAGCACTGGCTGCCCACGTACTGGATGTTCTTCACCTCCACCGCCACTTCCTCGCGCACCTCCCGTACCAGGCAGTCCTCGGCCGACTCGCCTGGCTCGGCAAAGCCGGCCAGGGTGCTATAGACGCCCGTGACGAAACGCGGCGAGCGCGCCAGCAGCACTTCATCCCCCCGGGTGATCAGCACGATCATGCTCGGCGAGATGCGCGGGTAGCTGCGCAGGTCGCACGGCTGACAGTACATCGCCCGCTCCCAGCGGATCTGGGTCATCGGCTGGCCGCAGCTGCCGCAGAAGCGATGTTCGCGCGCCCAGGTGCCGATCTGCGCGGCATACCCCAAGAGGGTGTAGGTCAGCATGTCGCCTTCGAGCATGAACTGGCGCAGGCCGCGCCAGCTGCAGCCGGACACTTCGGCACTGCCACGCAGCTCGAGCAGGAACACCGGCTGGCCGTCCAGGTGGCCGATGCCATGCTCGCAGAGCACGTCCAGGTCTTGCTCCTTGAGCCAATCGCGGGGGAACAGCGCGCCGTTGTCATCCATCAGGAACCCTTCCGGGCCACGGGCGACGGCCAGGCCGCCGGTGATCTGCGGGTCGAGTACTGCGGTAGTCCAACGTGCTGACATTTCGGGATCCTTAAAAGCGCGTCCCCCCGCCCCGGTCAGTCGGCGAAGGTCGGTTTCTGTTTGCTCATGTGCGCCGCCATGGCGACCCGCAGGTCTTCGGACTGCAACATGGCGGCGTTCCAGGTGGCGATGTACTCCAGGCCATCGTCAATGCGATGGTCGCGCATGTAATTGAGCATCTCTTTGGTGCCGCTCACCGCAATCGGAGATTTTTGCGCGATTTGCGCTGCCAAGGCAAAGACTCCTTCACGCAGTGCGGCCTGATCGTCGAACACCTGATTGACCAGGCCGATGCGCTGGGCCTCGTGCGCCACGACATGGCGTCCGGTGTAGGCCATTTCGCGCATCACACCGTCGCCGATGATACGCGGCAAACGTTGCAAGGTCCCGACATCGGCGGCCATGCCCATGTCGATTTCCTTGATCGAGAACTGCGCATCGGCACTGCAGTAACGCATGTCACAGGCCGAGACCAGGTCGATCGCACCGCCCAGGCAGTAGCCCTGGATCGCCGCCAGCACCGGTTTGCGGCAGTTGTCCACGGCATTGAACGAGGCCTGCAGGCCCAGGATGGTGCGCCGAAGCAGGCGCGCATTGCGGCCCACGTCCTTGCCCATTTGCCCGGCCAGCTGAGCCAGCAAGGCCAGGTCGATACCTGCACTGAAGTGCTGGCCCGCGGCGCTCAGCACCACCACGCGCACCGCGTCGGTGTCGTCGATCCATTGGAAGATGTCGATGATTTCCTTCCAGAAGTCGCCGTTCATGGCATTGAGCTTTTCCGGACGGTTGATCTGCACATGGGCAATGTTGTCGGTCAACTCAACCTTGAATGCGCGGTACTCGGTCACGGGCAGTACTCCTGTAGGTAAAAGGTTCACGCGCCGGACTATAACGCACCCTCAAGGCCGTGCTTGTGCCAAAAGCGGGACTGAACGCCTTGCACCTGACGCCCGCATCGGGCACCTTGCGCGACTGCTGAATCAAAAGGATACAAATTCATGTCCCGCTCCCTGACCGGCGCTCTCGCCCATAACTTCCTGGGCCAGTCGCCGCTCTGGTACAAGGCCGTCATCTGCCTGTTCCTCGTGCTCAACCCCGTGCTGCTGGCAACCCTCGGTCCGGTGGTCACCGGCTGGGTGCTGGTGATCGAGTTCATCTTCACCCTGGGCATGGCGCTCAAGTGCTACCCGTTGATGCCCGGCGGCTTGCTACTGATCGAGGCGCTGCTGTTGGAGATGACCACGCCCCAGGCCCTCTATGAAGAGCTGCAGCACAATTTTCCGGTGATCTTGCTGCTGATGTTCATGGTCGCCGGCATTCACTTCATGAAGGAACTGCTGCTGTTCCTGTTCTCCAAGATCCTGCTAGGCGTGCGTTCGAAGGCCATCCTGGCGCTGCTGTTCTGCGTGCTGTCGGCATTCCTGTCGGCGTTTCTCGATGCCTTGACCGTCACGGCGGTGATCATCAGCGCCGCAGTGGGTTTCTATGCGGTCTATCACCGCGTCGCTTCCGGCGCCAACCCGCGCGAGGAGTCCGAACTCGACAGCGACCACCAGGTGCCGCAACTGCACCGTGAAGACCTGGACCAGTTCCGCGCCTTTTTGCGCAGCCTGTTGATGCATGGCGCGGTGGGCACGGCCCTGGGCGGGGTGTGCACCTTGGTAGGCGAGCCACAGAACCTGCTGATCGGCCATGAGATGGGCTGGCATTTCGCCGATTTCTTCTACAAGGTGGCGCCGGTGTCGATGCCGGTACTGGCGGCAGGCCTTGTGACGTGCGTGTTGCTGGAGAAGCTGCGGTTGTTCGGTTACGGCACGCTGATGCCCGAGCGCGTGCGCCAGGTGCTGGCCAGCTATGCGGCCGAAGACGATGCCGCGCGGACCTCGGCCCAGCGCGTCGCTTTGCTGGTACAGGGGATCGCCGCACTGATCCTGATTGTCTGCCTAGGCCTGCACGTTGCCGAGGTCGGCCTGATCGGCCTGCTGGTGATCGTGCTGATCACCGCCTTCACCGGCATCACCGACGAGCACCGCCTGGGCCGTGCGTTCCAGGATGCGATGCCGTTCACCGCACTGCTGGTGGTGTTCTTCGCGGTGGTCGCGGTGATCCATCAGCAGCAGTTGTTCAGTCCATTGATCACGTGGGTCCTGGCTCTGCCGGCCGACCAGCAGCCGGGCATGCTGTACCTGGCCAATGGCTTGCTGTCGGCGATCAGCGACAACGTGTTCGTCGCCACGATTTACATCACCGAGGTGAAGCAGGCGTTTCTCAACGGCGCCATGAACCGTGAGCACTTCGAGACCCTGGCGGTGGCGATCAACACCGGCACCAACCTGCCCAGCGTGGCCACGCCCAATGGGCAGGCGGCGTTCCTGTTCCTGCTGACCTCGGCGATCGCACCGCTGGTGCGGTTGTCGTACGGGCGGATGGTATGGATGGCATTGCCTTATACCGTGGTCATGGGCGGGCTGGGCTGGTGGGCGGTGACCTACTGGCTCTGAGCGGCTAGCGCGGGCGAGAGGCGATGGCTTTGCAAGCGAGACTGTCGGGTCGAAATCAGCCCTCGGTACGCCCCGTCCCTTCCCGATCGCCCGTGTAATGTCGGGCGAACGGGAACGCCGGCAACCACGCTTCACGCCGAACGGTCCAACTTTCGTAAGTTGGCGTGAACTGATCTGGCGCATCCAGCGCTCCGAGGTGGACCTCCACCTCATCCCCGCTTCGCGAAAACACCGACGAACCGCAGCGCGGGCAGAAAAACCGTCCGGCATAGTCACCCGTCCGGCCTTCGACCTTCACCGCCTCTTCGGGGAAAATCGCCGACGCGTGAAACAGTGCCCCATGGTGTTTTCGACAATCGAGGCAATGACAAAGCCCCACTCTATAGGGCTGCCCCGAAGCCTCGAAGCGGACCTGACCGCAAAGGCAACCGCCTGTGAACAGGTGCATACCTAACCTCCTCTGGTCGTGATCTTGATGTCGCTGAAAAGGATAGTCCTACGAAGATTTCACTAGGTGTTCCGGCTCATCTTCTGGCCCAACGGCCAAATCGGCAGCCCGCCATGGCGTCGTAACAAGGACGTGCCAGGACGGTCTGGGAATAGGAAGCCCCCTTTGGCCGGCAGGATAATCGCCGCTTGGCGGCTCGGCCTGACCGGGTCGCACGTCGTCGCGTAGCGGCAAGCACAACAACAACAAACCTGCAGCGGCCAGGCACCCACAAAAGGGGCATTACGACACATGGCAAAGGAAGAGAACGTTGAAACACTCGCCCTTGGCGTGACAGATCCTTCGCAGACCGAAGAAGCCAAGAAGGATCGTCACCTCGAAGGCAAGATCGACTGGATTGTCTTCGGCATCACCAGCATCCTCGCAGTCGCATTCGTCATCTGGGGCTTCGTCAGCCAAGCGAGCCTGGCCAAAAGCGCCTCCACCGCCCAGTCCTGGGTCATCGTCCATTTCGGTTGGTTCTTCGTTCTCACCTCGACCTTGTTCGTGGTCTTCGTGCTGTGGCTGGCCGCAAGCCGCTATGGAAAAGTCCCGTTGGGGCGCGATGGCGAGGCGCCGGAGTTTCGCACCGTGTCCTGGGTAGCGATGATGTTCAGCGCCGGCATGGGCATCGGTCTGATGTTCTTCGGCGTGGCTGAGCCACTGTCGCATTACGTCTCCCCGCCTCCAGGAACTGCCGCCGGACAAACCAGCGAGGCGATGCAGGTGGCCATGGCCACTACCCTGTTCCACTGGACGCTGCACCCCTGGGCCATGTACGCCATCGTCGGCCTGGTGATCGCCTACGGCACGTTCCGGCGCGGGCGCTCGCAGCTGATTTCCACGGCGTTCCGACCGCTGATCGGCCGCCATGCCAACGGCCCCATCGGCCGCGTGATCGACATGATGGCGATCTTCGCCACTTTGTTCGGCTCCGCCGCCTCCCTGGGCCTGGGCGCCCTGCAGATCGCCGGCGGCCTGGAGTACAACGGCTGGATCGAGCATCCCGGCAAAATCTTCTACATCTCGATCATCACCCTGCTGACCGTGGCCTTCGTCGCCTCGGCGGTGTCCGGTATCGGCAAGGGCATCCAGTGGCTGTCCAACACCAATATGGTGCTGGCGTTGGTGCTGGCGCTGTTCACCTTCATGGTCGGCCCGACGCTGCTGATGCTCAACCTGCTGCCGACCTCGATCGGCGTGTACATCAAGATGCTCCCGGAAATGATGGCGCGCACCAGCGCCAGCGGTGGCGAGCAGATGGACAACTGGCTGGCCGGCTGGACCGTGTTCTACTGGGCCTGGTGGATTTCCTGGACGCCCTTCGTCGGCATGTTCATCGCGCGCATCAGCCGCGGGCGCACCATTCGCCAGTTCGTCACCGGTGTGCTGCTGGTGCCTAGCCTGGTGAGCTTGATCTGGTTCACGATCTTCGGCGGTGCCGGTATCGATGCCCTGCAAGAAGGCACCTTCACCCTGGTCAATGGCGCCGTGAACAGCAACCACGCGCTCTACGAGCTGCTGGAAAGCTACCCGTGGGCGTCGGTGACTTCGGTATTGATCATGATCCTGGTGGGTATCTTCTTCGTCTCCGGCGCCGATGCCGCCTCCCTGGTGATGGGCACGCTGTCCGAGCACGGCACCACGGAGCCGTCCCGGGCCACAGTGATCTTCTGGGGCGCGCTGACCGGCACGGTAGCGGCGATCATGCTGGCGATCGGTGACCCGGCCAACCCAGGCGAGGCCCTGACCGGGCTGCAAAACCTCACGATCGTCGTGGCGTTGCCGTTCGTGATCGTGATGGTGCTGCTGTGCCTGGCGCTTTACCGCGACCTGCGCCGCGATCCGATGATGCTGCGTCACCTGCGCGGCAACGAGCTGATCGAGAAAGCCGTACTGTATGGCGCGGTCAAGCATGGCGAGGAGTTCTACATCGTCGTCCAGGAAAAGAAATCCGCCGTCAAACGCACCCACGCCGAGGCACAGGCCACAGAGACCTGAGGCCACCCAGCGCGGTGCGTGTGGGAGCGATTGCCCTGCTCCACCGCGCCGCCTGCTTCGCGGCGGTTCGACGCCGCGAACGGGCCATGGAAAATGGCACAGGATGGCCTTCAGTTGGCTTCCCTGACCGCACTCAGAAACGCCCGGGTCCGCTCCTGCTGAGGATGCTCGTACAGCTGGGCGGGCGCGCCCTGTTCGTGGATCTGCCCCTTGTAGAAGAAGCACACCCGATCCGCGAACTCGCGGGCAAATCCCATCTGGTGGGTGACCATGAGCATGGTCAGGTTGTGCTCGCTGCCGAGCCTGCGGATGACATTGAGCACTTCACCGCACAGCTCCGGGTCCAAGGCCGAGGTGACCTCGTCGAACAGCATCACCTTGGGCCGCATGGCCAAGGCCCGGGCGATGGCCACCCGCTGTTGCTGGCCACCTGAGAGCTGCGAAGGGTAATGGTCGAACTTGTTGCCCAGCCCGACCATTTCCAGCAGTTCAGCGGCGCGCTCTCGGGCTTCGGCGGGCTTGATGCCAAGGACCTGCACTGGCGCTTCGATGACGTTCTGCAAGGCGCTCATGTGCGGGAACAGGTTGAAGCTCTGGAACACCATGCCGATCTTCGAGCGCACGCGGCGCACATGGCGGTCGTTGGCGCTCACCAGGGTGCCGTTGCGTCCTGGCATGTGGGTCAGCGATTCGCCGTCCACTTCGATCATGCCCTGGTCGATACCCTCCAGGGTCATCAGTACCCGTAGCAAGGTCGATTTGCCCGAGCCGCTGGGGCCGATGATCGCCACCTTCTCGCCCGGCGCGACTTCCAGGTTCAGGCCATCGAGCACGGTGAAGTTGCCGTAGCGTTTGGTCACGTCGCGAAAGGCGACGATCGGCTGGGCGATGGCCGGTTCCGGCATGGCGTGGTCCCGCTGCAGGGGGCTGGTGGTGAGGGTGGCGAGGTTCGAGACAGGCGCGATCATTAGCGTAACTCCAGGCGCACTTCGAGGCGCCGAACCAGATAGGCCAGAGCGACGCTCAAGGCCAGGAAGAACAGACCGACCAGGGTGATCGGCTCCAGGTAGCGGAAGCTTTCGGAGCCGACGTTCTTGGCCTGCTGCATGATTTCCACCACGGTGATGGCAGAGAGCACCGGGGTGTCCTTGAGCATCGCGATCAGGTAGTTGCCCAATGGCGGTAGGATCGGTCGCACCGCCTGGGGCAGGATGACCGTGCGGTAGGCCGTCCAGGGCGCGAAGTTCAGCGCCACCACCGCCTCCCACTGGCTGCGCGGCACGGCGTCCAGGCCCCCGCGATAGACCTCGGCGAGGTAGCAGGCGTAGTGCAGGCCGATGCCGAGGATGCCCGCCTGCATCGCGCTCATGTTCACGCCATAGTTGGGCAGCACGTAGTACAGAAAGTACACCTGGATCAACAGCGGTGTGCTGCGGATGAACTCGATCAGCAAGGTCACCGGCCAGGCGATGACCACTTGCCGGCTACGTCGACCGATCGCCAGGAACAGCCCCAGAACGATCGCGATCAAAAAGCCCACCAGCGTGATGCCCAGGGTCTTGATCGAGGCCTGCAGCAACTGTGGCAGGATCTGCGCGACGTAGTTCCAGTCCCAGATATTCATGACAGGCTCCCCCGCAGGCGACCACGGCCCAGGCGCCGTTCGACGCCGCGCATGGTGAAGTTGATGACTTGCGCCAAGACGAAGTACAGCAGCAGGGTCAGGCTGAAGATCTCCAGGGTCTGGAAGGTCGCCTGATCCAGTTGGCGGGCGCGGAAGCTCAGGTCTGACAAGGTGATCAAGGACACCAGCGAGGTGTTCTTGAGCAGCTCGATCAACAGGTTGGTGCCCGGAGCGATCGCCGCCAGCAGTGCCTGGGGCAGGATGACCCGGCGAAAGCGGGTGGCCGGCGGCATGTTGAGGGCGACGCAGGCTTCATATTGCCCCTTGGCCACCGAGCCGATGGCCCCACGCATCACTTCGGCGCCATAGGCACCGATGTGCAGCCCCAGGCCGACGATGGCCACCGTGTAGGCGCTCAGCTCAAGGTTGAACGGCGGCAGCGGCAGGACGAAGAACAGCCAGAACAGCTGCACCAGCAGCGACGTGCCGCGAAACAGCTCGATGTACGCCACGCAGAACCAGCTCAAGGGTCGCCAGGACGAGCGCCTGCCAAGGGCCGCGAGTATCGCGGCGACAATGGCCAGCAGCGAGCCGAAGAATGTGACCTGGACAGTGATCCAGGCGCCTTGCAGTAACAGCGGTATCAATTCACCCATGGTTCGACCTGAATAATCGGATTACGCAGGGAACGGCATGGCAAGCGCCATGCCACCTCGATTCATTGCTGGGCACACAGCTCGGCGGCGGTCTTGTCGGTCACGTTGGAGCGGTCGAAGCCGAACGGCGCGACAGTCTTCAGGTGCTCCTCGCTGCCCAGCCAGCGCTTGAGCTCGGCATTGACCGCATCACGCAGGTCCTTGTCCTCTGGGCGGAACGCCAGAGCGCCATAGCCGGTATGGGACGGATCGTCGGTGAAGTCGGTGATCGCCTGGACTTTGTCGCCGCCCTTTTTCGCCAAGCCCTTCATGGTCAGCTGAGTGCCCACGGCGGCGTCCGCGCGACCGGCACGCACGGCTTGCAACTGCGCCGTGGTGTCGGGTACCTGAAGGATCTGCTCGTCCTTGACCCCGGATTCGCGGGCGTAGGCGAGGTTGACGGTACCGGCCATGATCGCGAGCTTCACGTCGGGGTTCTTGGCGATGTCGGCATAGCTGTGCAGGCCTTTGGGGTTGCCGGCGGCCACCAGCAAGGTGTCGGGCAAGGCGTACTGCGGGTCGGTGAAGATCACCTGTTTGCAGCGCGCCGGCGTGATGTACATGCCGGCGGCGATCACATCGAAGCGCCCCGCCCGCAGACCAGGGATCAACGAGCCCCATTCTGTCAGCACGCCATCGACTTGCTTGATGCCCATCTTCTGGAAGATGACTTTGGCGATCTCGGGCGATTCGCCCGTGACTCGACCATCGGTCTCGGTGAAAGCGAACGGGGTTTCGTTGGCATATCCGATGCGGATACGGCTGTTTTCCTTGATGGTGTCGAGGGTCGTCGCCTGGGCGCTGGCTGCCAGGCCGATGGCCGCACAGGCCACCAGCAGGCGCTTGAGGGAAGAAACCGCGTTGGGGGAAGGCTGGCTCATCAATGAATCTCCTGTTTTGTTATCAAACCGTCGGCGACGGCTCTGTGTTTAGGAGGCAGTGGAGCAAAACAGCGAAGGCCGGGTGTGTCGTTCGATCGGTGCACAGCCCGAGCGTTCCGGCGGGCCGACGTAGTCTTGTTACTTACGGGTGTCGACCTTGGGCCGGAGCATACAAAAGCCCCGCAGCCGATGGGATTGCACTAGGACAATTGCCCGAAGATCCTGCGCGGGCGATGCTGTGTGCAGTCCCGGTCAGCGAAGCGATACACATGAAGAACTGGAAGAACGTCCTCGACTCTGCGCGCATCGGCGAGTCCAAGTACAAGCTGCTGGTGCAGGCCATCGCCGGGGAGATCGAGCGCGGCGAGCTGGTCCATGACCAGCGCCTGCCACCGCAGCGCCAGGTGGCCGATGCCCTGGGAATCAGCGTGCAGACAGTGACCAATGCCTACAAGGAACTGGAGCGCCAAGGCCTGGTGCGCTGCGAGATTGGCCGTGGCAGTTTCGTCAGCCGACGCATGAGCGACCGGGTGGCTGACGACATCATCGACCTGCCCGAGCGTACCCTGGTGGATTTTTCCATCACCCGCATCCTGCATACCCAGGCGCACGAGCGCATCTGGCGCGACACCTGCGCCGAGCTCAGCGTGGAAGAGGACCAACCCTGGATCC
The DNA here is from genome assembly GCF_040822035.1 of Pseudomonas guariconensis. Taxonomy (NCBI): domain Bacteria; kingdom Pseudomonadati; phylum Pseudomonadota; class Gammaproteobacteria; order Pseudomonadales; family Pseudomonadaceae; genus Pseudomonas; species Pseudomonas guariconensis. The sequence goes on from NZ_CP162012.1 coordinate 3,367,800, forward strand.
ATGCCTACCGCCCGATCGCCGGGTTCGAGAGCCATCGCGAGGCCGCGGTGCGCTGGCTGGCCGGACTGGGCATGAATGTGGAGCGCGACGACGTGCTGGTCACCAACGGCGCGGCCCATGGCATCTTCCTGGCCTTGGCGTCGCTGGCCGGGCCGGATGATGTGGTGCTCTGCGAGGGGCTGACCGACCACGGCGTGATCGGCAATTCGCAGGTGCTGGGGTTCACTCTCAAGGGCCTGGAGATGGACCGCGACGGCATCGACCCGGAGCACTTCGAGGACTTGTGCAGCAACGAGCGGGTCACGGCTCTGGTGTGCACGCCCAACCTCAACAACCCCACCACCAGCCTGATGCCCGACGCCCGGCGCCGGGAGATCGCCGCCATCGCTCGGCGCTTTGGCGTGCACATCATCGAGGACGACGTCTACGGCCCCCTGCTGGGCGAGCGGCATGCGCCGCCGATCAGCCACTACGCGCCGGAGCTGTCGTTCTATTGCACCAGCATGACCAAGTCGGTGCTCACCGGGCTGCGGGTCGGCTACCTGGCGATGCCCAAGCGCCTGGCGCTACGCACCGAGAGCATCCTGCGGGTCAACAGCTGGATGGCTACCCCGCTGGTGGCGGAGATCGCCACCCGCTGGATCAACGACGGCCGCGCGGCGCAGTTGGCCGAACTGCAGCGCAAGCTGATCAGCGCCCGCCAGGCGATGGTGCGCGAACACCTGGGCGAGTACCTTTTGGGCAACCCGGCGCAGGCGCTCGGTGCCTGGCTGGGCATACCCGCGCACTGGGAAGTCGACAGCCTGGTCAGGGCACTGCGCCGTCGGCATATCGCCGTGACGCCCCCGGAACCGTTCCTGGTGCGCGGTACGCCACGGCCACGGGCGGTCAGGTTGTGTGTTGGCGCTGAATGCTCGGACACCAAGATGCGCAAGGCCCTGGCCGACATGCATGAACTGTTCGGCCAATACCCGCAGATCCATGAGCTTTGAAGCAGGACTGGAAGCCTGCGACAGGCCGCAAAGCCGCCCCGAATCCCCGCCATGAAAAAAATGTCCGGCAAATTGACCTAGTACATTCATCACGACAATTTGCCGCTCTTAGACTCCGCCCAACACAAGGTCACAGGTTGGGATGCGGTCATGTCAGTGCTTTCGCTTCACGATATCTACCTTGCCCATCAGCGCATCCAGGGGCTCGTGCGCCGCACGCCACTGGAGCACTCCCCTGCCCTGACCCGCCAGGTCGGCGTGCCGGTCTACCTCAAGCTCGAGTCCCAGCAGCTCACCGGTAGCTTCAAGCTGCGCGGCGCCAGCAACGCCATCGCCTGCCTCAGCGATGAACAGCGGGCACTGGGGGTGGTGACCGCCTCCACTGGCAACCACGGTCGGGCATTGGCTTACGCCGCGTCGCAACGGGGCGTGCCGGCGACCGTCTACCTGTCCGATCTGGTGCCCGCCAACAAGGTCCAGGCCATCCGTGACCTAGGCGCCGAAGTATGCATCGTCGGCCATTCCCAGGACGACGCCCAGCACGCCGCCCTGCGCCATGCCCAGGAACAAGGCGCGACGCTGGTTCCGCCGTTCGACCACCCGGACGTGATCGCAGGCCAAGGCACCCTGGGCCTGGAAATCCTCGAACAACTGCCCGAGGTCGCCCAGGTGCTTGTACCGCTTTCCGGCGGTGGTCTGTTCGCCGGCGTCGCCTTGGCCGTCAAAAGCATCAACCCGGCCATCACCACCCACGGCATCAGCATGCACCGCGGCGCGGCCATGCACGCCAGTCTGCAGGCCGGCCACCCGGTCGAGGTGCAAGAACTGCCGACCCTGGCCGACTCCCTCGGCGGCGGTATCGGCCTGGACAACCGCCACACCTTCGTCCTCACCCAACGCCTGCTCGACCAAGTCCATCTGCTCGACGAAGCCGCCATCGCCAATGGCCTGCGTCACGCGTATCAGCAGGAGCGATTGGTGCTCGAGGGCGCCGCTGCAGTGGGTATCGCCGCCCTGCTCGAGGGCCGGGTGTCCGCTCGCGGGCCGATCGTGGTGGTGGTCAGCGGACGCAATGTCGACACCGCACAACACCTGCGGGTGATCAACGGCGCCGCTGCCTGAGGTCTTTTTTTCGCTCACTGGAGGTTCACCGATGCCGGCCATCACCTTGCTCAACGAAGCCGACCTGCGAGACTGCATCACCCTCGACCACGCTGCGATCGATACTGTCGAGCAGGCATTCGCCCTGCTGGCCACGGCCAAGGTGGCCATGCCGCCGATTCTTCGGCTGGACGTGCCGGAGCACAACGGCGAGGTGGACGTGAAAACCGCCTACCTGCCGGGCATCGAGCGATTCGCGATCAAGGTCAGCCCGGGGTTCTTCGACAACCCCAGCCTTGGCCTGCCCAGCCTCAACGGCATGATGATGCTGCTTTCAGCCCGCACCGGCCTGCTCGATGCGCTGTTGCTGGACAACGGCTACCTCACCGCCGTGCGCACCGCTGCCGCCGGCGCGGTGGCGGCGCGCTGGCTGGCCCGCGAAGACAGCCGCTGCGCGGCCCTGATCGGCAGCGGCGAACAGGCTCGCCTGCAATTGCAGGCGCTGCGCCTGGTACGCCCGATCGAGCGGGTGCAACTGTGGGCACGCGATGCAGCAAAGGCCGCGGCGCTGGGCGATGAGCTGGGACGCGACGGCCACTTGCAGGTCGCAGTCTGCGACAGTGTCGACCAGGCCATGCACGGCGCGGACATTGCCATCACCTGCACGCCAAGCCGCGAGCCGTTGATCCATCCCAGGCACCTGAGACCTGGCCTGCACATCACCGCCATGGGCTCGGATGCCGAGCACAAGAACGAGATCGCACCGCAAGTGGTGGCCCAGGTGGAGCGCTATGTCGCCGACCGCCTTGGCCAGACCCGGTTGCTCGGCGAGCTGCACCACGCCCTGCGCGCTGGGGTGGTGAAAGACGAAAGCCGCTTCTGCGAGCTCGGCCAGGTCATCGCCGGCCAACAGCCAGGTCGCCTCAGCGCCGCTCAGATCACCTTGTGCGACCTGACCGGCACCGGCGCCCAGGACACTGCCATCGCCAACCTCGCCTTCGAGCGCGCCCGCGCTGCCGGCAAAGGCCTGGCATTCAACAGCTGAACCCACCCCACTCATCAGAGGGCATTGCAATGTCTCAGTCAGTGGTCAACCTGCCATTCAGCCGGCAGGAATACGCCCAGCGCCTGGCCAAGACCCGCGCCGCCATGCAGGCGCAGGGCCTGGACCTGTTGCTGGTCACCGATCCGTCGAACATGGCCTGGCTAACCGGCTATGACGGCTGGTCGTTCTACGTCCATCAGTGCGTGTTGCTGGCGCAGGAAGGCGAACCGATCTGGTTCGGCCGCGGCCAGGACGCCAACGGCGCCAAGCGCACGGTATTCATGGACCACGACAACATCGTCGGCTACCCGGACATTTACGTGCAGTCGCGCGAGCGTCACCCGATGGACTACCTGTGCCAGGAAGTGATCCTGGCCAAGGGCTGGGGCGCGCTCAACATCGGCGTGGAGATGGACAACTACTACTTCAGCGCCGCTGCCTACCAGGCCCTGTGCCGCCATTTGCCCCAGGCGACCTTCAGCGATGCCGCCGGGCTGGTCAACTGGCAGCGGGCGGTGAAGTCCCCGCAGGAAATCGAGTACATGCGCATCGCCGCACGCATCGTCGAGAAGATGCATGCGCGCATCCTCGAACGCATCGAACCAGGCATGCGCAAGAATGAGCTGGTGGCCGAGATCTACAGCAGCGGCATTCTCGGTGTGGACGGCCATGGTGGGGATTACCCGGCCATCGTGCCCCTGCTACCGACCGGCGCCGACGCCAGCGCCCCGCACCTGACCTGGGACGACTCCCCGTTCGTCAAAGGCGCCGGGACCTTCTTCGAGATCGCTGGCTGTTACAAGCGTTACCACTGCCCGCTGTCGCGCACGGTGTACCTCGGCAAGCCGCCACGGCACTTTCTCGAAGGCGAGAAAGCCGTGGTCGAAGGCATCGCCGCCGGCCTTGAGGCCGCCCGCCCCGGCAACACTACCGGTGACATCGCCAAGGCGTTCTTCAAGGTGCTGGAGAAGTTCGGCATTCACAAAGACAGCCGGTGCGGCTACCCGATCGGCCTCAGTTATCCGCCGGATTGGGGCGAGCGCACCATGAGCCTGCGCCCCAGCGACACCAGCGTGCTGCAACCGGGCATGACCTTCCATTTCATGCCAGGGCTGTGGATGGACGACTGGGGGCTTGAGATCACCGAAAGCATCCTGATCACCGAGACCGGGGTCCAGACCCTGTGCGACGTGCCACGCCAGTTGTTCGTCAAGGACTGATGCCATGAACGCATTCACAGACACCGAAGTGGCCAACCCGATCAGCAGCACGGTGGACTTCACCCGCGATGGCGTGCAACACGGGTTTCTCAAGCTGCCCCATTCGCGCGACGACTCGGCCTGGGGCGCGGTGATGATTCCGATCACCGTGGTCAAGCACGGCGACGGCCCGACCGCGCTGCTCACCGGCGGCAACCATGGCGACGAATACGAAGGACCTGTGGCGCTCAGCAAGCTGGCCCAGCGGCTGCGCGCCGACCAGGTCAGCGGACGGGTGATTATCGTGCCGTTCATGAACACCCCGGCGTTCCATGCCGGCACCCGCACCTCGCCGATCGACCAGGGAAACCTCAACCGCAGCTTTCCGGGCAAGCCCGATGGCACAGTCACACAGAAAATCGCCGATTACTTCCGACGCACCTTGCTGCCGATGGCCGATGTGGTGCTGGACATCCACTCCGGTGGCCGCACCCTGGACTTTCTGCCCTTCGCCGCCTGCCACGTACTGCCCGACAAGGCCCAGCAGGCACGCTGCGAAGCGGGCATGCGGGCGTTCGCAGCGCCCTATGCCATGCGCATGCTCGAGCTCGATGCCCAGGCCATGTACGACACCGCTGCCGAGGCCCAGGGCAAGGTGTTCGTCACCACCGAGCTGGGGGGTGGCGGCACCGCTACGGCGCGCAGCGTGGCCCTGGCCGAACGTGGCGTGCACAACCTGCTGGTGCATGCCGGCATCCTGAAAGGCGAGGTCACGCCCGACGAATCGATCATGCTCGACATGCCCGATGGCGACTGCTTCATCGCCAGCGAGCACGACGGCCTGCTGGAGATGTGCCGCGACCTGGGCGAACAGGTCAGCCAGGGCGAAGTGATCGCCCGCATCCACGACATCCGCCGCACCGGCAGCGCGCCGGTGGAGTACCGCGCCCGTCGCGACGGCCTGCTGGCCGCCCGGCATTTTCCCGGACTGGTGCAGTGCGGCGACACCCTGGCGGTGATCGCAGACGTACTGGCATAGACGGCACGCACGCGACGACAACGAGAGGTAGGGGAAACATCATGTCGAACGAATACCCATTCAAATCCCTGTGCTACGTCGACGGCCAATGGGTGCACAGCACCAGCGGCAACAGCATCGCCGTGCTCGACCCCGGCAACCGCCAGACCATCGGCCATGTGCCGCTGCTCGATCACGAGCAGATCGTCGCCGCGGTGGACGCCGCCCAGCGTGCCTTCGGCCCCTGGCGCAAGCTGCGCCTTGAGGAACGTGCGACCCTGCTGCGCCGCTGGGGTGAACTGATCATCGAACACCAGGAGGCCCTGGCGCGCATCCTCAGCCAGGAGCAAGGCAAACCGCTGGCCGAGGCCCGCGGCGAGATCGCCTATGCCGCAAGTTTCATTCCCTGGTTCGCCGAAGAGGCCCGACGCCTGTATGGCCAGACCATCCCCAGCCATATCCCCGGCGCAGACCTGGGCACGGTAAAGGAGCCGGTGGGCGTGTGCGCGCTGCTTACCCCGTGGAACTTCCCCAGCGCGATGATCACCCGCAAAGCCGCCGCCGCCCTGGCGGCAGGCTGCACCGTGGTGGTCAAGCCCGCCCACGAGACGCCCTACTCGGCGCTGGCCTTGGCCGCGCTGGCCGAGGCGGCGGGCTTTGCGCCCGGGGTGTTCAACGTGGTGATCGGCGAACCGCAGATGACGATGGAGACCCTGGTACGTGATCCACGGGTGCGCTCGGTCAGCTTCACCGGCTCCACCCGGGTCGGCAAGCTGGTGTTGCAGGCGGCGGCGCAAGACGTGAAGAAGGTCGCCCTGGAGCTCGGTGGCAACGCGCCATTCATCGTCTGCGCCGATGCCGACCTGGACCTGGCAGTGAAGGTGGCCGTGGCCGCGAAGTTCCAGACCTCCGGGCAGGATTGCTGCGCGGCCAACCGAATCATGGTCCAGCGCCCACTGTACGAGGACTTCCTGGCGCGCTTCGCCGAGGCGGTGCGGGCGCTGCGGGTAGGGCCGGCGATGGTGGACGGCCAGGAAACCCCGGCCGACGTCGGCCCCCTGATGCACCAGGGCGCGTTCGACGCCACGGTGGCACGGGTCGACGACGCCATCGCCCAAGGCGCCCGCCGCCTGGTGGGCGGTGAAACCCACGCCTTGGGCGGCTGGTTCTACCAGCCAACGGTGCTGGCCGACGTGACCCCTGGCATGCGCATCTACCAGGAAGAGAACTTCGCACCGATTGCCGGGGTCATGCCCTTCGACACCCTGGAGCAGGCCATCGAGATGGCCAACGACACCGAGTACGGGCTGGCCGCCTACATCTGCTCCAACCGCCTGGACGTGGTCCACCCGCTGATCCGACGGCTGGACCACGCCATGGTCGCGGTCAACGGCGTGAAATTCACCGGCCACCCCATCCCCTTCGGCGGCATGAAGGCCTCAGGCCTTGGCCGCGAAGGCGGCAGCGAAGGCTTCGAGCCTTTCGTCGAAACCAAATACTTTTGCCTGCACCATCAAGGTCAACTCTAAGGAGTGTTTGCCATGAACCCAGAATACAACCAGCTGTTCGAACAAGACCGCGCCCACTTCATGCACCCCTCGACCCACGCCCATGACCATGCCAGCGGCGCACTCAAGGGGCGGATCATCACCGGCGCCGAAGGCATTCGCCTGCGCGACCACGAAGGGCGCGAACTGATCGATGCCTTCGCCGGCCTGTACTGCGTCAACATCGGCTACGGCCGCACCGAGGTGGCCGACGCCATCCACCGCCAAGCCAAGGAGCTGGCGTACTACCACACGTATGTGGGCCACTCGACCGAGGCGATCATCGAGCTCTCCAGCCGGATCATCGACTGGGCGCCGGCGGGCATGAAAAAGGTCTATTACGGCCTCTCCGGCTCCGACGCCAACGAGACCCAAGTCAAGTTGGTGCGCTACTACAACAACATCCTCGGTCGCCCGAACAAGAAGAAGATCATCTCCCGTGATCGTGGCTACCACGGATCGGGCATCATGACCGGCAGCCTCACCGGCCTGTCCAGCTTCCACCAGCACTTCGACCTGCCGGTCGAAGGCGTCAAGCACACCGTCTGCCCGCACTGGTACCGCAAGGCCCCGGCCGGCATGGACGAGCAAGCCTTCGTGCAGTACTGCGCCGATGAGCTGGAGAAACTGATTCTCGCCGAAGGCCCGGAGACCGTGGCAGCCTTCATCGGCGAGCCGTTGATGGGCACCGGCGGCATCATCGTCCCGCCCAAGGGCTACTGGACGGCGATCCAGGCCGTGCTGGACCGCTACGACGTGTTGCTGATCGCCGACGAAGTGGTCTGCGCCTTCGGCCGCCTGGGCTCCAAAATGGGCAGCCAGCGCTACGGCATCCGCCCGGACCTGATCACCACCGCCAAAGGCCTGACCAGCGCCTATGCACCGCTGTCGGCGGTGATCGTCGGAGAGAAGGTGTGGAACGTGATCGAAGAAGGCTCGCGCAAGGCCGGCCCCATGGGCCACGGTTGGACCTATTCCGGCCATCCGATCTGCGCGGCAGCGGCGCTGGCTAACCTGGACATCCTCGAGCGCGAAGACCTGACCGGCAATGCAGCCGTGGTCGGCGCCTACCTCAACCAGCGCATGCGCGAGACCTTCGAAGGCCATCCGCTGGTCGGTGAAGTGCGCGGCGATGGCATGCTGTGCGCGGTCGAGTTCATGGCCGACCGTGATGCCCGTACTGCGTTCGACCCGGCCCTGAAGGTCGGCCCGCAGGTGTCGGCGGCCTGTCTGGAGCGTGGCATGATCGCGCGAGCCATGCCCCACGGCGACATCCTCGGCTTTGCGCCACCGCTGGTGCTGGACAAGCAGGATGCCGAGCGCATCGTGGCCATCACCAAGGCCGCCGTGGATGAGGTGGCCGGAAAAGTGTTGGGTTAACGAAATGGGGCGCCAAGCGCCCCCCTTTTCGTCTGCAAAGCACCGCTCGGTGCCTCACGCGGCCTGCCGGCGCATGGTCAGGATGGCAGCGCCAAAACCGATGAACGTCGACCCCACCACCCGACTGACCCACCGCGACAACGCAGGACGGGTCAGCACTCCCTTGGCCCGCGACGCGAGAGCGGCATACAGGCTCAACGACACCAGCGACAAAGCCATGAAGATCGAAGTGAGGATCAGGAACTGCGGCAGCAGTGCCGCTTGTTGGTCGATGAACTGTGGGAACAAGGCCGTGAAGAACATCGTCGCCTTGGGGTTGGTCACCGCCGTGAGGAAGGCGGACTTGTAGAGTTTCCAGCGTGTGGGGCGGGCCTTCTGCGCACTCGCTTCGACGCCTTGCGCCAGCATCGGACCTTTCTTGAGCAACTGCCTGGCGCCCAGATAGAACAGATAGCCCGCGCCGAGAATCTTCACCGCGTTGAACAGCCATTCGGAACTGGCCAGCAGCGCCCCCAGGCCAAGCATTGCGGCCGAAGACAGGCAGAACAGGCCACTGGCATTGCCGATCGAGGACCACACCGCGCTGCGCTGTCCGTGCGCCAGGCTGTTATTGATGGCCATCAAGGTGGCGGGCCCGGGGCTGGCAATGGCAATCGCGGCGACCACGGTGAAGGCGAGAATCGAATGAACGTCCATAGCCAAAGCTCTAAGCAAAATGAAGACTGAATCTTACAGAAATACCCTACTGATCGGCGCGTGGGACGCATCTTTTCGATCCTCGGGCCACCGGCTTGCCTCACGGCAGGGTCACCCGTGAAAATGCCGCTATCCCCCTAAGGAGCCCACCCATGGATCTGCAGTTTCTGGGCACTTCAGCCGGTGTGCCCACCAAGGCGCGCAACGTGACCGGCACCGCCGTCATCGAAGCGACTGGAAGCCATTGGTACCTGGTCGACTGCGGAGAAGCCACCCAGCACCAATTGCTCCATACCTCGCTGTCGATCCGCGACCTGCGAGGCGTGTTCATCACCCACGTCCACGGCGACCACTGCTTCGGCCTCCCAGGCCTGCTGGCCAGCGCAGGCATGTCCGGGCGCACCGAGCCCCTGGATCTGATCACACCGGCGGCGCTGCACGACTGGATACGCCTGAGCCTTGCGGTCAGCCAGACCTTCCTGACCTTCGAACTGCGCTTATTGGCGGTGGAAGCACTCGGCACCTGGCACAACGACAATATCCAGGTGAGCACCGTGGCGCTGTCTCACCGCGTCCCCAGCCACGGCTTTGTGTTCACCGAAATCAACCCCGAACCACGCCTGGACATCCAGCGCCTGGACGCCGAGGGGATACCGCGGGGTCCTTTGTGGGGCGAGCTGGCCCATGGCAATCCGGTCGTACACGACGGCCGCAGGCTCAACCCCCAGGATTACCTGCGCGCGTCCCGCCCTGCCCGGCGCATCATCGTCTGTGGCGACAACGACACCCCAGGCCTGCTCGCCGAGGTGGCAAAGGACGTGGATGTGCTGGTGCACGAGGCGACCTTCACCCAACCGCAGATCGAGCGCACCCAGGCCACCTTCGGCCACAGCACGGCCGCGGCGGTGGCGCAGTTCGCCGAACAGGCGGGGGTGAAGAACCTGGTGCTCACCCACTTCAGTGCCCGCTATCAGCCCAACCCCCAGCGCAGCCCGTCCATCGCAGACGTGCATCAGGAAGCCCTGGCACACTACCGCGGCAACCTGATCCTGGCGCAAGACCTGCGGCGTTATCACATGGCGCGCGACGGGCGCCTGGCATGAAACGCCCCGACCAACGGCCATAGCACTCGTCGAATGCTTGACCTGAGTCCAGAGCCCATCGGTTTTTCGTTGACCGTGCCCACGCCGGGCCGCAGACTTCGCGCTCGTGATTCATCCTGAGATCTGTAAAACATGCGCAAGTCATTTCCTGTAATCGCACTGTTCACCTTGATGGCCAGCTCGTATGCCATCGCCGGCGAAACCACCAACACCGCGGTCGGCGGTGGTGTCGGCGGAGCTCTGGGGAGTGTGGTCGGTCAGGCCATTGGTGGTAGTACGGGTGCCGCGATCGGCGCCGGCGTTGGCGGCGCGGCAGGCGGTGCGGTGTCGGCCAAGCACGGCAAGAAAACCGAAGCCGCCATCGGCGGTGGCCTGGGCGCCGCAGGTGGCCAGGTGCTGGGCAACAAGGTTGGCGGCTCCACCGGCGGCGCCATCGGTGCCGGCCTGGGCGGCGCGGCGGGCAGTGCCATCGGCAACAGCATGGCCGATGACGATCACCATCACAGCCACAACTCCGGCAAGAAACACAAGCACAAGAAGCACAAGCATCACGATTGATCGCTTGGGCACTCCCACAGGGGACGACGCAACGCGTCCCTTGTGGCGCCAAAGCTCCAACCAAGCTCGACCCCCGCCTTCGTTCGACGATTACCATTGTGAAAGATGGTATTTATTCGCAATTACTTCTCATTTACACTCGCCCACTCGCTTCGAAAGCAAGCTTTCTTCCTGGGTGCATCGTGTCGTTCGATCCCGCCAAACCGACGCTGCTGACCACACTGGTCCGGCACTACGACGAGCTCGTGGAGCACATTCGCCGACGCTTCGGTGACAAAAGCTCAGCGCGCGACGTGGTGCATGACGTGTGCGTGCAGTTGCTCGAGCGAGGCGAAAAGGAAGAAGTCCGCAGCCCCCTCGCCCTGCTGCGCAAAATCTCCCACGACACCGCCATCAGCCGCTACCGTGGCGAGCGCCGTCGAGCCGCCTGGGTGGAGGCCGCCAGCGAACTGCCCGAGATCCCCTGTACCGCTGCCACCCCCGTGAACCGATACGAGGCCGAGCGTGAGTTTCAATTGCTCGTCGATGCGATCGCCGCACTGCCTGCGCGCTGTCAGGCGGTGTTCGTCCTGCATAAAATCCACGAAATCCCTCAAGCAGAAGTGGCAAAGCACCTTGGTATTTCCATCAAGACAGTGGAAAAGCATCTTCGCCTGGGGCTTGCCGCATGCAGGGCAACGCTCGGACGTGACGAGGTGCATCCATGACCCATGACACCGACAAGGGGCGATTGGATGAGGCCCTTGGACGGCATCGTGAAGACCTCAAGCGGCTGTTTCCCGTTCCGCCAGCCAAGCCGACAGCGCGCAAACCAGCCAAGGCCGCCGCGCTCATGCTGTTGGCCGCGCTGGCCATCGGTGCCCTGGGCTGGTTGAACCCTGCCTACAAGCAAGAGCGATTCACCACTGCGGTCGGCGAGCGGCGCGCTGTTGCGCTTGCCGATGGCAGCGAACTGCTGCTCGACAGCGCCAGCGCTATCGATGTCCGCTGGCGTGTGTTCAGTCGCGATGTGGATCTTCGCGCCGGCCAGGTCCTGTTCGAGGTGTCTTCGGCCGTTTACCGCCCCTTCGTGGTGTCGGCAGGTTCGGCCAGGGTCCAGGTGCTTGGCACACTGTTCAATGTCCGTCGACTGGATGACGACAATGTTCGGGTGACGTTGGCGCGGGGCCGTGTGGAAGTCGATACACCGGCAACCGTGCAAACGCCGGTCATCCTGGCGCCAGGGCAACAGGTCGATGCGATCGGTGGACAGCTCACGACGGTAGCGAAGGTTGACGCGACCAAGGCGATGGCCTGGAAACATGATCGCATCGTGTTCGAGCAAACACCGCTGGACGAGGCCGTTGCCGTGCTTCGCCACTATCGAACGGCGCCCATCGAGCTGGGTGACCCAAGCCTGGCGGCGCTCAAGGTGACTGGCGTGTTCCAGGCGCACAACGTCGATCTGCTGCTGGATCTGCTCCCAAGCATCCTGCCTGTTTCCCTGTCGCGCCAGGAAGACGGCAGCGTCCATGTCGAACGCCGGGCGCCCGGAAAATAAATACTCAAGCGAAGGTAGGGTTTTTCGATTCCCCAGACGGCTAGTTGAAAAAGCCAACTACAAAGGAACTCGAGAAGTGCATTCTTCCTTGCGCGGTCGCTCTCTACGCTTGTCGTTACTCGCCAGCAGCCTGTTCATCGCGATATCGGCTCAAGGCCAGGAACTGGTGAACATCGACCTGCCGGCCGCCCCGCTTGGCCAGGCCATCAACACCCTGGCACAGCAATCCTCGGTACAGATCATCTTTGCAGGCGACCTGGGTGCAGGCCAACAGGCGCCTGCGCTGAAGGGGCGATTCACGCCAGAGCAAGCACTGCAAAAACTGCTCGAGCACTCAGGGCTGCAGGTACAGGCCAAGGATGCGCATACCTTCATCATCGTCCCCTCCGAGCAAATCCAGGCCACCCCCTCGCCGATCACCCGCAGCGAACCTGTTGAAATGGCGCAGATGGAAATCACCTCTTCGCGTACCCGCAGCGACCTAGTCTCGGCAACTCGGCAATCGACACTGATCGACCACGACCAGCTACAGGCACTACGCCAAGGCTCCGAGAGCCTGGCCACGGTACTGGCCAAGGCGATTCCTGGCATGTCCGACTCCAGCCGCACCGTCACCGAATACGGCCAGACCTTGCGCGGGCGCAGCATGTTGATCATGGTCGACGGCGTACCGCTCAACACCAACCGCGACTCCTCGCGCAACCTGGCCAACATCGACCCGGCACTGATCGAACAGGTCGAAGTCATCCGCGGCAGCAGCGCCATTTATGGCAGCGGCGCCACAGGCGGCATCATCTCCATCACTACCCGCCCTGCCGGTGGCGAGAACCGCGCGCAGACCAGCCTGAGCGCCACCTCGCCCCTCACCCGGCTGGGCAGCGATGGCCTGGGCGGGCAGTTCCAGCAGTATGTCGCAGGCGCCCAAGGCGCGGTGGACTATGCCTTCGATTTCGGCACCCGCCACATCGGTGCTTCGTACGATGCCCACGGCGACCGCATTGCGCCTGAGCCCAGCCAGGGGGACCTGTTCGACGCCAACATCTATAACATCGGCGGCAAGCTTGGCCTGCACATCGACGAAAACCAACGGGTGCAGCTGGGTGTCAGCCACTACGACGCGCGCCAGGACACCGACTACGCCACCGACCCACGCGTCGCCAAACTGCCAGCAGGCTCGGTACCGGCCAACGCGATCAAGGGACTGGATCTGGACGAGCAGAACCGCATTCGCAACACCCTGGTGAATCTGGAATACGAGCATCTCGATATCCTCTCGAGCCGGCTTTCCGCGCAGCTGTACTACCGGGACTATTTCACGCGCTTCACGCCATTCGACGCCCGCGCCGTCGCCACCCGTGGCGGCAACGTGGACCAGGTGATGCAGAACAGCGAAGTGTTCGGCAGCCGCCTGACCTTGCGCACCCCGCTCGGGCAAAGTGGCAATACCGAATTGGTCTGGGGCGGCGACTACAACCAGGAGCGCAGCGACATGCCACTGGATGTATTCGACCCCGCGGCTTATGACGCCAGTGGTGGCCTTGTCTTCGACAAGATCGGCAAGCTCACCTACATGCCGCCGCTCAAGACCCGAAGCGCAGGCGCGTTCGCCCAACTTCAGCATCGTTTCGACGAGCACTGGTCGATCGACGGCGGGCTGCGATACGAATACTCCACCGCCCAGTTCGATGACTTCGTTCCACTGTCCGAATCCCGGGCCACCTCGCCCGTGGCAGTCGAAGGGGGGCGGATCCACTACGATGCGGTGCTTTCGAACCTTGGCATCGTCTATTCGCCAGTGCTCGGCCAGGAGATCTATGCCTCCTTCAGCCAGGGCTTCCAGCTGCCTGATGTGGGTATCCAACTGCGAAACGCACGCCGTGGTTTCGATCTGAGCGCCTCGAACCTGGAACCTGTGAAAACCAACAACTATGAGCTTGGCTGGCGAGGGGAACTGGGCAGCAACACGCTAGGCACCCTGGCGTTGTTCTACACCACGTCCAAGCTGGGCGATGTGCAAAGCTTCAACAACGGCTTGATCCTGACCCGGACCAAAGAGCGCATCTATGGCGTCGAAGCCAGCGCCGACTGGCTGTCGGACGATGAGATCTGGGGCGCCGGCGGCAGCGCGACCTGGATGCAAGGACGAGAAAAGCCAGACGGCAAAGACTGGCAAGACATGACCGGCTACCGCGTTCCTCCGCTGAAACTGACCGCTTACCTGCAGTACAAGCCGAATTTCGACTGGAGCAACCGACTGCAAGCCACCTTCTTCGACTCCAAGGACTATCGCCTCGATGGCATGGACAGCTTCGGCCGGCACCAGGTCGACACCTACACGACCGTGGATCTGATCAGCCAGTACCAGGTCTCCCCTGACGACAAGGTGAGCGTGGGCATCCAGAACCTGTTCAATCGCGACTACTACCCGCTCTACAGCCAGTTGTTGCGCAATAACAACAACACCAGCCATCTGCCAGCACCCGGCATGGTGTTGACGGCCAGTTATACGCACGACTGGTAACCCCATGGGGCACCACCGGCTATTTGGGCGCGCTACGCGCGCCCATCGCGGTTGAGCCCGCTTCCACAGGGGTGACACTGGCGTCGAAAAACTCCGCCCGATCCCGCACCGGACACTGCGCCCGGTGCAGATTCAACGCCGTATTGATGATCCCGATATGGCTGAACGCCTGCGGGAAATTGCCCAGCATCCGCTTACCCACCGGGTCGTACTGCTCGGCCAGCAGGCCCACGTCGTTGCATAGCCCGACCAGTCGCTCATACAAGGCCTGGGCTTCTTGCTGCCGCCCGAGCAACACGTACACGTCCGCCAGCCAGAACGAACACACCAGGAACGTCCCTTCCCCCGGCGTCAGGCCGTCGCTACAGCGGTCGCTGTCGTAGCGAAGCAGCAAGCCGTTGCGCAGCAGACGCTGCTCGATCTGCGCCAGGGTGCGCAGAAAGCGTGGATCGTCTGCAGGCAGGAAGCCCGTCAGGGCGATCTGCAACAGGCTTGCGTCCACTTCCCGGGAGCCATAGGCCTGGACGAAGTACTGGCGCGTAGGGTCGAGCCCCTGTTCGCAGATTTCGCGGTGGATCTGATCGGCCACTTGGCGGTAGTGCCGGCCTCGTTCGCGGTCTTCCTCGGTGGTGTCGGCCAGGCTTGCGGCGCGGTCGAAGGCGACCCAGGCCATGACCTTGGAATGCACGAAGTGCTGCCGCCCGCCGCGCACTTCCCAGATGCCTTCGTCCGGCTCACGCCAGATGCGCTCCAGGTACGGCAGGATCGCGCGGGCAATGGCCGAGCTGCGCGGATGCCGGGGCAGGCCACCGCGGATGGCCTGGGTCATGGCATCGGCGAGCTCGCCATAAATGTCCAGCTGCAACTGCCCCGAGGCGGCGTTGCCGATACGCACGGGGCGGGAGTGCTCGTAACCGCTCAGCCACGGCAGGGTGAACTCTTGCAGGTCGCGCTCACCGGCCAGGCCGTACATGATCTGCATCTGCTCGGGATTGCCGGCGACCGAACGCAGCAGCCATTCCCGCCAGGCCTGGGCCTCATCGAAGTAGCCGAGGTTCATCAGCGCCAACAGGGTCATGGTGGCATCGCGCAGCCAGCAGTAGCGGTAATCCCAGTTGCGTTCGCCACCCACACGCTCGGGCAGGGAAGTGGTCGCGGCGGCGACAATGCCACCGGTGGGGGCGTAGGTCAGGGCCTTGAGGGTGAGCAAGGAACGGCGGACCAAGGGCGTCCAAGGGCCGACATCCGGACAGCGGGCGGCGAAGGCCTGCCACTGGGCGATGGTTGTTTCCAAGGCCTGGTCGACGTCGAAGTCCGGTTGTGGCGGCAGATGCGAGAGCTGGTGACGCAGGCTGAACACCTGGCGCTCACCGGCCAGAACGCGAAAGCGGCTGACGCTGTGATAGTCGCGCGAGTGCACAGGCTCCGTGCTGCGCAGGATCATCCGGTCAGGGCCGGCGACCGCACTGAGGGTGTGCGGGTCGAGCTTCTCTACCCAAGGGACGCTGCGCCCATAGTCAAAACGCAGTACCAGATCCATCTCGAAGGCGCTTTCGCCGGCCAAGCCTTCGACGATGCGGACCACGGCGTTGTGTTCGCCCAGGGGCATGCAATCGATGACCCGGGCGCGGCCGCTGGCAGTAGTGTAGGTGGTTTCGAGCACCAAGGTGTCATCGAGGTAGCGGCGGGTGACGGTTTCGACCAGGTCGCTGGGCGCCAGTCGCCAGCGGCCGTTCTCTTCATTGCCCAACAGCGCGGCGAACACCGCCGGGGCGTCGAAACGCGGGACGCACAGCCAATCCAGGGAGCCGTCGCGGCTGACCAAGGCGGCGCTGCGGCAGTTGCCCACTAACGCGTAGTCTTCGATCGGGGCTGGCATGGGCGCTCCTTTGCAAGACGGTCGGTTTGGGGCGCTTTGCGCCCCATCGCAGCCCTTTATCCCAAGGTGTGCCACTCCCGCTTGTCACGCGTGAGCAGCTCGTCGCCCGCCGCGGGGCCATCTTCGCCGGCGGGGTATTCATGGACCTCCCCACCGCTGGCCCAGGCATCCAGGAACGGCTGCACGGCGCGCCAACCGTTCTCGATGTTGTCGGCGCGCTGGAACAGGGTCTGGTCGCCGGTGAGACAGTCGTAGATCAAGGTCTCGTAACCGGTCGCCGGGGTCATCTTGAAGAAGTCCTTGTAGGCAAAACCAAGCTCGACGTTTTCCATCACCAACTCAGGCCCGGGACGCTTGGCCTGCAGGTCGAACCACATGCCTTCGTTGGGCTGGATCTGGATCTTCAGGTAGTTGGGCTTGGGCCGTTCCAGTTCCGACTCGCGGAACTGCGCATACGGCGCCGGCTTGAAGCAGATGGCGATCTCGGTGTCGCGCACGCTCATGCGCTTGCCGGTGCGCAGGTAGAACGGCACCCCGGCCCAGCGCCAGTTGTCGATCATCACCTTGAGGGCAACATAGGTCTCGGTGCGGCTTTGAGGGTCGACGTTCGGCTCCTGACGATACCCGGCCAGGCGCTTGCGGCCCTGCTTGCCGGCCACGTACTGGCCACGCACGGAGTGCTTGAGGGCCATCTTCTGCGACCAGGGGCGGATGGCCCCGATCACCTTGGCTTTCTCGCTGCGCACCGCATCGGCAGCGAAGGCCGCCGGCGGTTCCATGGCGACCATGGCCAGCAACTGGAACAGGTGATTGGGGACCATGTCGCGCAGGGCGCCGGTGTTGTCGTAGAAGGCGCCACGGGTTTCGACACCGACGGTCTCGGCCGCAGTGATTTGCACGTGGTCGATGTAATGGTTGTTCCAGAACGACTCGAACAGCCCGTTGGAGAACCGGCTGACCAGGATGTTCTGCACCGTTTCCTTGCCCAGGTAATGGTCGATCCGGTAGATCTGCCGCTCGCTCATCACCCCCAACAGGCAGGCGTTGAGCGCCTCGGCGCTGGCCAGGTCGGTGCCGAAGGGTTTTTCCACCACCACCCGGCGAAAACCGCCGCCGGACTCATCGAGCAGCCCGGCATCTCCCAGACGCTGCGCCACTTCCGGGAAGAAGCGCGGCGAGGTGGCGAGGTAAAAGATGGCATTGCCATGGGCGGTCTTGTCGATGCGCTTGCCGATGGCCTCATAGGTGGCCGGGTTCAGGAAATCGCCGATCTGGTAGTCCAGACGTTTGGCCAGGCGCGCCCACACTTTGTCATCCAGACACTTGTTGGAGCCCTCCCCGCCTTTGTCGCGCTCGACCATGAAGGCATGCAGGCGCTCTGCGAACGCCTCGGCCGTGGCTGGATTGTGGTCGACACCAACGATGCGCAGGTTGCGGTCCAGCAGGCCGTCGCGGCTGAGGTTGTACAGCGCCGGCATCAGCAGGCGCTTGACCAGATCGCCGTTGGCGCCGAACAGGAACAACGTGCAGGGCGGCGCGGCCGGGATGCGCTGTGCCGTCATTTGCCTTTCTCGACGTGGCCGCCGAAGCCCAGGCGCATGGCCGAGAGGATCTTGTCCCCATAGGTGCCCTGCTGCTGGCGCGAACGGAAACGGGCAAACAGCGCACTGGACAGCACCGGCACCGGCACGGCCTGCTCGACGGCGGCATCGATGGTCCAACGGCCTTCGCCGCTGTCGGACACCGAGCCACTGAACTGAGCCAATTGCGGGTCAGCCACCAAGGCGTCGGCGGTCAGGTCCAGCAGCCAGGAGGTCACCACGCTGCCGCGACGCCAGACCTCGGCGATCTCGGCCACGTCCAGGTCGAAGCGCTGGTCTTCGGGCAGTTCGTTGCCGCCTTTGCTGCGCAGCAGGTCGAAGCCTTCGGCGTAGGCCTGCATCAAGCCGTACTCGATACCGTTGTGCACCATCTTCACGTAGTGCCCGGCTCCGGCAGGCCCTGCATGGATATAGCCATGCTCGGCGCGGCCATGTTCACCCTCGCGGCCCCGGGTGCGGGGGATGTCGCCTACGCCAGGGGCCAGGGCCTTGAACAGCGGCTCGAGGCGCTCGAATACGTCCTTCTCACCACCGATCATCATGCAGTAGCCGCGCTCCAGGCCCCACACGCCACCGGAGGTGCCGACGTCCAGATAATGCAGGCCCAGCTTGGCCAGCTCGGCGGCCCGGCGCATGTCGTCCTTATAGAAGGTGTTGCCACCATCGATGATCGCGTCGCCCGGCTCCAGTAGCTCGGCCAGCTGGGCGATGGTCTGCTCGGTGGGCTCACCGGCAGGCAGCATTACCCACACCGCGCGAGGTGCCTCGAGCTTCTGCACCAGCGCTCCCAGGTCGTGTGCCCCTTGGGCGCCCTCGCTCTCCAGCGTCATCACCGCGTCGCGGTTGCGGTCGTGGACCACGGTCCGATGCCCTGCGAGCATCAGACGCCTCGCGATGTTGCCGCCCATGCGGCCCAGCCCGACAATTCCCAGTTGCATGTGTCGATGCTCCCCTTACGAAATGGATGACAACGCGGTTCAGGTTTTCAGATTAGTCCAGTGCTCCGTTCGAGGGTTCACCGACGAACGGGGCGACAACGATAAACAAAAAAGTTCCCAAGGCCAGGAAAAGAATTCAGAATGCGCGCCGCGCCAAGCGTCTACGCTTGAAATTGTCACCAGCCAGAACCGCGAGGTGTTCCAATGGGTACCCTGATGCCTTCCACTCCCACCCAGACCCTCTATGTCACCGTGCGCCGTGACGAGCTGCGCCGCCTGAAGGACGAACGCGACCAATTGCGCCAGCAGGTCGCCCAGTTGAATCAGTTGCTCGAGCAGGCCCGCTGCGAAGACGACAAAGCCATTCGCATCTGATCTTTCATCGCTACTGGTGGGAGCTGATGGCTCCCACTCGACAAGATTCTCCCTTCATTCTCCGTACCGGATTCCGATAGTTCGCTGTCGCCGCCCTTCCTACAGTGGCCGCGTCGCAGGCTTGTGTTGCCTGCTTTGAGCGGAGATCGCGCATGACCTCATCCAAATACAGGTTGATCCTGACTTTCATCGGGCTTGTCGGCCTGTCGGCCCCTGCCACGGCAGCTCTGTGCAAGACCGCCAGCGAAAGGGAAGTGCTGGGGCTGTTCACGCAATGGAACGACAGCCTCAAAAGCGGCGATCCACACCAGGTCGCCAGCCTTTATCAGGACGACGCCCTGCTGCTGCCGACCGTTTCCAGGATTCCTCGCCAGACCCGTGAGGCGCGCATTGACTACTTCGAACACTTTTTGGCCAAGCGCCCCAGCGGCAAACTCGACACCTATCACCTACGCCAAAGCTGCAACGAGGCGACCCTGGCCGGTTTGTATACCTTTGATCTTGCCGCCAGCGGCCAACAAGTGGCGGCACGTTACACCTTCACCTATCGCTGGGACGGCGAACGCTGGTTGATCAGCCAGCACCATTCCTCACTATTGCCCACCGATTGATCGCTGGAGTGCCTAGGCACCCTTTCGCGTCCTGGGCTGCCTTTCAGGCGGCCCCTCTACCTTCGGCATTAACATCCTGTGACAACCCGCCAACGTTTGCGCGGACCCACGGTCATCATTTAAATGACCAGCGGGTCACAAATGTAACGCAACCTCTCCTACACTCGGGATTCTGCCCGCCAAACCGTCTGGGTAACCGGACGGAAAAAAAAAGAAACTTTCCAACAAAGCGGCAGGTCAGGAACTAAGTAGGCCAATGCACAGGGGACCTCCCCGCTTCGGCCCACCCACACCCCAAACAGCTCAACTGCCTTCGGCTGGAACGCCGATTGCACGGTGCTTGTGCGCACCACTCTGGGGCATGGACCGCACTACGAAGATTTGAACTAGAGAGAACCAACACGACATAACGCCAAAGGGTGCCAGCCACCCGATACAAGGGACGGAGAGAAGTATGATCAGTGCCGCTGTCGAACCTCACGTAGATACATTCACCCCGGACAACCGCGAACCGCTGCCGCCAGGATTCGCCACGACAGCCAAGGCACCCGGCGCCCAGCGCCGTCACAACCCGCACAAACGCAAAATCCTGTTCGTCACATCGGAAATCGCCGACCTGGTCAAGACCGGGGGTTTGGGCGACGTGTCCTCGGCCCTGCCCCGGGCCCTGTCCCATCTGCACGATGTCCGTGTGTTGATTCCTGGCTACCGCCAGGTGGTCGACAGCGACAACCCCATCCATATCGTCGGCGAACTGGGTGGGCACGCGGCGCTGCCACCCTGCAAGATCGGCCGCATGGATCTGGCCGACGGCTTGGTCATCTATGTCCTGCTCTGCCCCGAACTGTACGAGCGCGACGGCACGCCCTATGGCGCCAACAATGGCCGCGACTGGCCGGACAACCACATCCGCTTCGCCCGACTGGGCCTGGCCGCTGCGGAAATCGCCGCCGGCGAAGGCATGATCCACTGGCGCCCCGACCTGGTGCACGCCCACGACTGGCCGGCAGGCCTGGCCCCGGCGTACATGCACTGGCGCGGCCTGAACACCCCGACCCTGTTCACCATCCACAACCTGGCCTACCAGGGCGTGTTCAGCCGTGCCTGCTGCCCGGAGCTGGCCATCCCTGACCATGCCCTGCAGCAGGAAGGCATGGAGTTCTACGGCAAGCTGTCGTTCCTCAAGGCGGGCCTGGCTTATTCCAGCCATATCACCACCGTGAGCGCCACCTATGCCCGGGAGATCACCACGCCCGAATTCGGCTGCGGGCTGGATGGCTTCCTGGCCAGCAAGGCGCAGCAGGGCCTGCTCGGCGGCATTCCCAATGGCATCGACGAGAGCTGGGATTCGGCCACCGACAAGCACCTGCAGCACAATTTCAGCCTCAACGACTGGGACGGCAAGGCGCGCAACGCACAAGAAGTGCGCACGCTGTTCCAACTCGAGGCATCGCAGGGGCCATTGTTCGCCGTGGTCTCGCGCCTGGTGTACCAAAAAGGCCTGGACCTGACGCTGGGCGTGGCCGACTACATCGTCAAACAAGGTGGCCAGATCGCCATTATCGGTCGAGGCGAACCTGAGGAAGAACAGGCCATGCGCGAGCTGGCCCTGCGCTACCCGGGGCGCATCGGCGTGCGCATCGGCTTCAACGAAACCGATGCACGACGCATGTTCGCAGGCAGCGACTTCCTCCTGATGCCGTCGCGCTATGAGCCCTGCGGCCTGAGCCAGATGTACGCGCAGCGCTTCGGCTCGCTGCCGGTGGCGCGCAACACCGGTGGGCTGGCCGACACCATCGAGGACGGAGTCACCGGTTTCCTGTTCGACGCGTCCACTGTCGAGAGCTACCGCGAGGCCCTGAGCCGGGCGTTCTACGTGCACGGCAAGAAAGACCTGCTCAATGCCATGCGCTGCCTGGCCATGACCCAGCCCTTCAACTGGTGCCAGGCCGTGGAACCCTACGCCAAGCTGTACGAGGAGCTGGTCTGTCAGGCCCACGCTGGCCACTACTGAACGAGGGCACCGAAGATGCAAAGGCATGGCGCACACTTGCTGGACGCCACGTCGGCGCGCTTCGCCCTCTGGGCGCCCGATGCGCGCAGCGTGAGCTTGCAGCTGGAGCAACAACCTGCGGTCGAACTGCTGCCTGAAGCAGATGGCTGGTTCACCGGCCTGGCGCCTTGCCAGGCGGGCGACCGTTATCGCTACCGAATCGATGACACCCTGCAGGTGCCCGACCCCGCGTCGCGCTACCAGCCCGAGGGCGTGCAGGGACCCAGCCAAGTGGTGGACACCGCCAGCTATCCCTGGCGTCACCCCTGGCAAGGCCGACCTTGGCACGAGGCGGTGATCCAGGAGCTGCATGTCGGCTTGCTGGGCGGCTATGCCGGAGTCATGCGCGAACTGCCGCGCCTGGCCGAGATAGGCATCACGGCCATCGAGCTGATGCCGCTGGGGGCGTTTCCGGGGACGCGCAATTGGGGCTACGACGGCGTGTTGCCGTTCGCCCCGCAGCACACCTATGGCAGTCCGACCGAACTGTGCCGCTTGATCGACGAGGCCCATGGCCATGGCCTGATGGTGCTGCTCGATGTGGTCTACAACCACTTCGGTCCCGACGGCAACTACCTGCACCAGTACGCCAGCACGTTCTTTCGCGAAGACCGGCAGACGCCCTGGGGCGCTGCCATCGATTTTCGCCGGCCCCAGGTGCGCGAGTTCTTCATCCAGAATGCCCTGATGTGGCTATGCGACTATCGCTTCGACGGCCTGCGACTGGACGCGGTGCATGCCATCGACCAGCCGGACTTTCTCATCGAACTGGCCCAGCGCGTACGTGCCGCCGTGGCCCCAGGTCGTCAGGTATGGCTGGTGCTGGAGAACGAACACAACCAGGCCTCGCTGCTCGAGCAGGGCTTCGACGCCCAGTGGAACGACGACGGCCACAACGCCTTGCATGTCCTGTTGACCGGCGAAACGGAAGGCTACTACGCCGACTACAAGGATCGTCCGATCGAAAAACTGGCCCGCAGCCTGAGCGAGGGGTTTGTCTTCCAGGGCCAGGCCAACCGCCATGGCACGCCACGGGGCGAGCCCAGCGGGCACTTAGCGCCCAGTGCGTTCGTGCTATTTCTGCAAAACCACGACCAGATCGGTAATCGGGCAATGGGTGAACGCCTGACCCGCCTCTGCCCGCCCCCGGCCTTGCGCGCGGCCACCGGCTTGCTGCTGCTGGCGCCAATGATTCCACTGCTGTTCATGGGCGATGAAGAAGGCAGCCGCCGGCCATTTCTGTTTTTCACCGATCATCACGATGAGCTGGCCGACGCGGTGCGCGAAGGTCGCCGTGCCGAGTTCGCCCACTTCGCTGCGTTCGCCGACCCTGCGCAGCGCGAACGCATCCCCGACCCCAACGCCCAGGCCACCTTCGACGCCTCGCAGCTCGCAGCGCAGGAGGTGGTGGCCGGCTGGCACGGGCTGTACCAGCGCCTGCTGACCCTGCGCCGCCTGCATCTCACCCCACGCCTGCCTGGCAGTCGCGCCCTAGGCGCCACGGTACTGGGCGAACGGGCCCTGACCGCACGCTGGCGCCTGGGCGATGGAAGCCAATTGCGGATCGACCTCAACCTGGCCAGCGAGCCGCAATCGGTAGCACTGCCTCCAGTCGAGCGCTGGTTGTTCGACAGCAGCGACACCGCGCATCTCGACACTACCCTGCCCGCGCACAGTTGCGTGGTCAGCCTGCTGCCACCCGACCAGGAGGCTCCATGAGCGAATTGCCTTTGCACCGACTGGCCGCGCGGGTGGGCCTGGCCCGCGATTGGGTCGATGCCAACGACCGCCCCCAACGGGTCAGCGATGACGTCCTGCGCCAGGTGCTGGCAGGCCTTGGCCACCCGGCCGAAGACGAAACCGCTATCGCCGCCAGCCTCCAGGCGCTCGATGAGGCCGACGATGCCGACCATCTGCCGCCGATGCTCACCGCCGATGTGGGCCTGCCGCTGGACCTTGCGCGCTATTTCGCCCCTGGCAGCCCGGTGCAGTGCACCCTCGATAACGGTGACCCGCTGACCCTGGCCCTCGATGGCCAGGCACAGCTGCCGGGGGAGCTGCCCGTGGGCTATCACCAACTGAACATCGACGACCGCCCGTTCACCCTGGCGGTCGCGCCTGCGCGCTGCCATGCCTTGGACGAGGCAACCGAGCAATCACCGCCTCGGTGCTGGGGCCTTGCGGTCCAACTGTACAGTCTGCGCCGCCCCGGTGACGGCGGCTACGGCGACTGCCTGGCCCTGGAGCAACTGGCCCGAGCCGCCGCGGAACGAGGCGCCGACGCCTTGGCGATCAGCCCGATTCACGCCTTGTCGGCGATCGACCAGCGCCACTACAGCCCCTACTCCCCCTCCAGCCGCCTGCTGCTCAACACGCTGTACGCCAGCCCCGCCGCACTGCTGGGCGAGCGGGAAGTGCGCATGGCGATCGAGGCGTGCCAGTTGCAGCCGCTGCTCGATGAGCTCGAGCAACTGCCGCTGGTGGACTGGCCCCGCGCCGCCGAAGCCAGGCAACAGCTGCTGCAGGCGCTGTACAAGGACTTCAGCCGGGGCGCTCACCCCCTGCAAAAGGACTTCGACAGCTACCGTGAGGCCGGTGGCCAGGCCCTGTTGCACCACTGTTGGTTCCAGGTGCTGCAGGCCGAAGCGGTAGCCCGAGGCCTGGGCGCTGACTGGCGCAACTGGCCATCGGCCTGGCACGACCCTTATCACCCGGAGGTGGAAGCCTTTGCCAGCGCCTGCCCGGCCCAGGTCGAGTTCCATGCCTTCTGCCAGTGGCTCACCGAACGCGGCCTGCAACGCGCCCAGGAGGCCGCGCGCGGCAACGGCATGGCCGTGGGCCTGATCGCGGATCTCGCCGTGGGCGCCGACGGCGCCGGCAGCCAGGCCTGGAGCCGCCAGGACGAACTGCTGGCCGATCTCAAGGTCGGCGCCCCTCCCGATATCCTCAACCGCCAGGGCCAGGATTGGGGTATCTGCGCCTTCTCTCCGGAAGGCCTCAAGCGCAACGGCTACCGCGCCTTCATCGAAATGCTGCGCGCCAACCTTGCCCACGCCGGCGGCTTGCGTATCGACCACGTCATGGGCCTGCGCAGGCTGTGGCTGATCCCGCGGGGGGCGCGGCCCAGCGAGGGCGCCTACCTGAACTACCCGCTGGACGACCTGCTGCGCCTGCTGGCCCTGGAGTCGGTGCGCCACCGGGCGGTGATTTTGGGTGAAGACCTGGGCACGGTGCCCGAAGGCCTGCGCGAAACCCTGGCGGCCAAGGCCGTGCTGGGCATGCGCGTGCTGCCGTTCGAGCAACAACCGCCGGGGCATTTCAAACCGATTCTCGACTGGCCGGACAACGCCCTGGCCACTACCGGCACCCACGATCTCGCCCCCTTGGCCGGCTGGCTGCAAGCGCGCGACATCGACTGGAGCCATCGCCTGCAACTGGTGGACGCGGCCGCCGAGCTGCATTGGCGCCACACCCGCCAACGGGAGCGTGATGGCCTGCGCCGCACCTTGGAGCAGAACTATGGCGCCCTGGCTGACGACGATGCGTTGATCGACGCGGCGATCCGCTACGTCGGACATACCCGTGCCCCCCTGGTGCTGGTCCCCCTGGAAGACTTGCTGGGCTGCGACGAACAGCCCAACCTGCCCGGCACCACCGATGGCCACCCCAATTGGCGTCGCCGCTTCGCCCGCCCGGTGCGCGAGCTGCTTGACGACGAAGACGCCGCCCGCCGCCTGGAGCTGCTGGCCCAAGCCCGCGAACAAGCCTGGGAGCGTGACCGATGAAACCCTTGACCGCCACGGTGCGCCTGCAATTGCACAGTGACTTCACCCTGGACGATGCGGTGCCCCTGGTGCCCTACTTCGCCCGCCTAGGGATCAGCCACCTGTACGCTTCGCCCATTCTCAAGGCCCGGGCGGGCTCGCGCCACGGCTACGACGTGGTCGACCCGACCCAGGTCAATCCGGAGCTGGGGGGGGAAGCGGCGCTCGAACGCCTGGTCGCCGCGCTGCGCCAGCATGGCATGGGGCTGATCCTGGACACGGTGTCCAACCACATGGCCGTGGGCGGCGCCGACAACCCTTGGTGGCAGAGCCTGCTGGCCTGGGGCCGGCGCAGCCCCTACGCAGAATTCTTCGACATTCAGTGGCACTCCAGCGACCCGCTGCTGGCCGGGCAACTGTTGCTGCCGTTCCTGGGCACTGACTACGGCGTGGCGTTGCACAACGGCGAGATCCCGCTGACGTTCGACAGCGACCAAGGCGTGCTGCAAGTCGCCCATTACGAGCACCGTTTCCCCATCTGCCCGCTGGACTACGGGCAAATCCTCGGCCAGAGCGAACACCCCGCTTTGCAAGCATTGGCTCAACACTTCAGTGCCTTGCGCGAGGCCGCCGATCCGTTGACCGACGCCCTGCCCCTGCAGGCCGAGCTGGCGCGCCTGGTTGGCGAAGGCGCGAGCCTCGACGGCGCCCTGGCCGCGTTCGACAGCCGCACCGAAGCGGGTCTGAAACGCCTGCACCTGCTGCTCGAACACCAGACCTATCGCCTGGCCAGCTGGCGCACTGCGGCCGATGACATCAACTGGCGGCGTTTTTTCGACATCAACGAATTGGGCGGGCTACGCGTGGAGCGTGCGGTGGTGTTCGAGGCAACCCACGCCAAGCTGTTCGAGCTGATCGAACGAGGCCTGGTGGACGGCCTGCGCATCGACCATATCGACGGCCTGGCCGATCCTCGCCAGTACTGCCGCAAGCTGCGCCGACGGGTCGAGCGCCTGCTCGCCCGCCGCCCTGTGCAGGCCGCCGTAGCGCATTTTCCGATCTATGTGGAGAAGATCCTCGGGGCAGGCGAGCACCTGCATCTGGACTGGCGCACCGACGGCACCACCGGCTACGAGTTCATGAACCAAGTCTCGCTGTTGCAGCACGACCCGGCCGGCGAAGCCCCTTTGACCGAGCTGTGGAGCAGTATCAGCGAACGCCCGGACTTTCCCGAGGAAGTGCGCCAGGCTCGCCACTTGGTGCTCAATGCCAGCTTGGCCGGCGATTGTGAGTCCGTGGCCCAGGCCCTGTTGCAGGTGGCCCGTGGCGACCTGATGACCCGCGACCTGACCCTCGGCGCGATCCGGCGGGCGCTGCAGGCGCTGGTCGAGCATTACCCGGTGTACCGCACCTACATCAATGCCTGCGGCCGTCCGGCCGAAGACGAAGCGTTCTTCCAACACGCCCTGGCCGGCGCCCGGCAGAGCCTGGCTGAAGCCGACTGGCCACTGCTCGAACATCTGCAGCACTGGCTGGGCGGCCAACCCTGGCGCCAACTGCCCCGTGGCCTGCCCCGCAAGCACCTGCGCCATGCCTGCGTGCGCTTTCAGCAATTGACGGCACCGAGCGCGGCCAAAGCCGTGGAAGACACTGCGTTCTATCGCTCAGGACGCTTGCTGTCGCGCAACGATGTGGGCTTCGAAGCCGAACGGTTCAGCGCCGATGCCACCTGGTTCCACAACGAGGCCCAGCGGCGCCTGCGGGACTTTCCCGACAACCTGCTGGCCACCGCCACCCACGACCACAAGCGCGGCGAGGACTGCCGCGCGCGCCTGGCGGTGCTGAGCGAACACGGCCCCTGGCTGGCCAGCCGGGTGGAGCACTGGCGCGAGCTCGCCACACCACTGCGCCAGTCATTGAACGACGGCCCGGCACCGAGCCCGGCGGACGAACTGCTGCTGTACCAGACGCTGCTCGGCAGCTGGCCGCTGGAGCTGGACCTGCAGGACCTCGGAGCCTTGGGCCGTTATGCCGAGCGGGTCCGCCAGTGGCAGCAGAAGGCCCTGCGCGAGGCCAAGCTGCGCAGCAGCTGGAGCGCACCGAACGACGCCTACGAGCAAGCCTGCGCGACCTACGTTGACGAGCTGTTGCTGGGGCCGCAAAACCAACAGTTGCGCCGCTCGCTTCACGACGCCGCGCAGCACATCGCCTCTGCCGGCGCACTCAACGGCCTGGCTCAGTGCCTGCTGCGCATGACCAGCCCCGGCGTACCGGATCTCTACCAAGGCAACGAGTATTGGGACCTGAGCCTGGTCGACCCGGACAACCGTCGCCCGGTGGACTACGCCGCGCGCCGCGCGAGCCTGGACGACAGCGTGCCGCTGGCCGAGCTGCTGGCGCATTGGCGCGATGGGCGTGTCAAGCAGGCGCTGATCGCCCGGGTTCTAGATGCCCGCCAGGCCCATCCGCAGCTGTTCCAACGCGGCGCCTACCTGCCTTTGACCGTGCATGGCCGGCACGCCGACAAGGTGCTGGCGTTCGCACGCCTGGGCGAGGATGCCCGGGCCATCGTGGTAGTGCCGCGCCTGTGCGCCCCCCTGCTCGGCGACGCCCCTGTGCCCTTGATCCCAGCGCAGAACTGGGACGATACACGGCTGATCTTGCCGTTTGCCTTGTCGTCTGCCACTTGCTTGGGACTTTTTTCCAGTGCGGCTGTCAGCCCTTCAAAGGAGCTGTATTTGAATACTGTGCTGGCGGAGTTTCCGGTCAACCTGCTGATACAACAATCTTGAACACCAGGAGCGTCATGATGAGTGCCGATGAAAAACGTATTCGCGAATTCGCCTACCAGATCTGGGAGTCGGAGGGTAAACCCGTAGGTCAGGAAGAACGCCACTGGGAGATGGCGCGCAAACTGGCCGAGGCCGAGGCGCTGGCGCCCAAGGCGACCCCGCGCAAGAAGGCGGCGGCCAAGCCCAAGGCAGCGGCTGAACCCAAAGCGCCGGCCGAGCCGAAAGTGGCTGCCTTGCCGGGGGTCAAGCCGGCTGCGGCGAAAAAGCCAAAGGCTGTGAAGAAACCCACTGCAGGCTGAGCCTGTACCGAACCCTTTCGCGGGTTTGCCCGCGAAAGGGCTGGCATAGATGCATCGGTACATCCGTCCACCAGGCCAACGAGGACTGTCATGAGCCCCCGCACCCCGAAGAAAACCCGCTCCGTCGCTCCCTCACGCATCCGCGAAGGCTTGCCCTTCCCTCTTGGTGCCACCTGGGACGGTCTGGGCGTCAACTTCGCCCTGTTCTCGGCCAATGCCACCAAGGTCGAGCTGTGCCTGTTCGACTCCACCGGCGAACAGGAGATCGAACGCATCGAGCTCCCCGAATACACCGATGAGATCTACCACGGCTATCTGCCCGACGCGCATCCCGGGCTGGTCTACGGTTACCGGGTCCATGGCCCGTACGAACCGGAGAAAGGTCACCGCTTCAACCCCAACAAGCTGCTGATCGACCCCTACGCCAAGCAACTGGTGGGGAATCTGAAATGGTCCGAGGCACTGTTCGGGTACACCATCGGCCATCCCGATGGCGACTTGTCCTTCGACGAGCGCGACAGTGCGCCCTTCGTACCCAAGTGCAAGGTCATCGACCCGGCCTTCACCTGGGGCCGCGACCAGCGGGTGCAGATCCCTTGGGAGCGCACCATTCTCTACGAAGCCCATACCCGTGGCATCAGCATGCGCCATCCGGCGGTACCGGAAGAACTGCGCGGCACCTTCGCGGGCCTGGCCAACGATGAGCTGCTCAAGCACATCAAGGACCTGGGCGTGTCCTCCATCGAGCTGCTGCCGATCCACGCCTTCGTCAACGACCAGCACCTGCTGCAGAAGGGCCTGAACAACTACTGGGGCTACAACAGCATCGCCTTCTTCGCGCCTCACCCCAAGTACCTGGCCAGCGGCAAGGTCGCCGAGTTCAAGGAGATGGTCGCGCACCTGCACGATGCTGGCCTGGAGCTGATCCTGGACGTGGTCTACAACCACACCGCCGAGGGCAACGAGCTGGGGCCGACGCTATCCATGCGCGGCATCGACAACGCCTCCTACTACCGGCTGATGCCCGACGACAAGCGCTACTACATCAACGACTCCGGCACCGGCAATACCCTCGACCTGAGCCATCCCTGCGTGTTGCAACTGGTCACCGACTCACTGCGCTACTGGGCCGGCGAGATGCATGTCGATGGTTTTCGCTTCGACCTGGCGACCATCCTGGGGCGCTATCACGATGGCTACAGCGAGCGTCACAGTTTCCTGGTGGCCTGCCGCCAAGACCCGCTGCTGAGCCAGGTCAAGCTGATCGCCGAGCCCTGGGACTGCGGCCCGGGTGGCTACCAGGTCGGCAACTTCGCCCCCGGCTGGGCAGAATGGAACGATCGCTTTCGCGACACCGTGCGCGCCTTCTGGAAAGGCGATGAAGGCCAGCTGGCGGACTTCGCCTCACGCATGACCGCCTCGGGCGACTTGTTCAACAACCGTGGCCGGCGGCCCTATGCCTCGGTCAACTTCGTCACCGCCCACGATGGCTTCACGCTGCGCGATCTGGTGTCGTACAACGACAAGCACAACGAGGACAACGACGAGAACAACCAGGACGGCACCGACAACAACCTGTCCTGGAACTGCGGTGTCGAAGGGCCTACGGACGACCCACAGATCAACGCCTTGCGCATGCGCCAGATGCGCAACTTCTTCGCCACCCTGCTGCTGGCCCAGGGCACGCCGATGATCGTCGCCGGCGACGAGTTCAGCCGCACCCAGCACGGCAACAACAATGCCTACTGCCAGGACAGCGAGATCGGCTGGATCAACTGGGATCTGGACCAGGAAGGCACCGAACTGCTGGCCTTCGTCAAACGCCTGACCCGGCTGCGCCTGGCCTACCCGGTGCTGCGCCGTTCGCGGTTCCTGGTGGGCGACTACAACGAGGCGATCGGGGTCAAGGACGTCACCTGGCTGGCGCCCGATGGCAATGAAATGAGCGTGGAGCAGTGGGAAGATCCCCATGGCCGCTGCCTGGGCATGCTCATGGACGGCCGCGCCCAAGTCAGTGGCATTGCCCGGCCCGGCGGCGAGGCGACCTTGCTGCTGATCGTCAACGCCTACCATGACACGGTGCCCTTCCAGCTGCCCTCGGTGCCCGAGGGCGACTACTGGAGCTGCCTGGTCGACACCGACCGGCCACAGATGCGTAAGCCTCAGCACCTGGCCTTCGATACGCTGTTCGAGGTCAAAGGGCGCTCATTGCTGCTGATGGCGCTACAGCGCGAAGAAGAGTGATAGGCCTGTCTCACTGGCTTGCGAAAAGAGTTGCATAAGTATGTACACCTGATGCCTCTTGGAGAGTGAACCCAGGCGAGCAAGATCTGTCCGAATCAGTGTCTGTTTGTGCGAGTGGCCCTGACGTCGGCATGCCTGCGATGGGGCATTCAACCCCGCAGTCCTTGAGGAGCCATCGTGAGCCCCGAAGCCGGTAGTCCAGGTTTCGCCAGCGTCAGCCAAGCCCCAGCCGTTCATCGGCTGCGGGTGCTGACGGTCAATACCCACAAGGGCTTCACCGCCTTCAACCGGCGCTTCATCCTGCCAGAGCTGCGCGAGGCTGTGCGCAGTACCCAGGCCGACATCGTGTTTCTCCAGGAAGTGCTCGGCAGCCATGACCGCCACGCCGCGCGCTACCCGGGTTGGCCACAGACGTCCCAATACGAGTTTCTTGCCGACAGCATGTGGAGCGACTTCGCCTACGGTCGCAACGCGGTCTATCCCGATGGCCACCACGGCAATGCCTTGCTGTCGAAGTACCCGATTCTCGAACACCGCAACCTCGACGTATCGATCACGGGCCCCGAGCGCAGGGGCCTGTTGCATTGCATCCTCGACGTGCCCGGCCAACGCCAGGTGCATGCCATTTGTGTGCACTTGTCGTTGCTGGAAAGCCATCGGCAAAAGCAACTGCACCTGTTGCGCCGTTTGCTCGACAGCCTGCCGGCCGACGCCCCGGTGATCATCGCAGGCGACTTCAACGACTGGCAGCTGCGCGGCAATCGCACCCTGGGGGCTCAGCGTGATCTGCACGAAGCATTCGAGCGCCACCACGGCCTGCTGGCACGCACCTATCCGGCCCGCCTGCCGCTGCTGCGCCTGGACCGCATTTACCTGCGCAACGCCGAGAGTCATGCCCCGCGAATCCTCGGGCACAAGCCTTGGACGCATCTGTCCGATCATCTGCCCTTGGCGGTGGAGGTGCGTCTTTAGCAATGATTCGGCATAGTCCAACCTCGGTAAAGAACCAACCTCGATATCGATAGCTGAATTTCGAGCCAAATCATTCGCTTACGCCTCTCATCGACATACCGACAAGTCTTTCACGCTTTCTTGACGCAGGCGGCGACGTCTCCTTAGCTGAACTCTACAACGTGTCGTAAAAAATTCGCGCCGGGCCTCTAGCGTGCACCTTTGTGCGTACCTGCGAGCCCAGGCGTGCTGGTTTGGGTCGCCCTCTGTTTTTGTGTCGTACAGCTCGTGACATCAGGCCAGATCCTTGGGCTGTACCAACACACACCAACACAACAGAGGAGATCCGCCATGAAAAGAACCTCGAACCCCTGGCGCTTCGACGCGATTTTCTGTGCGGTTTCCACGTCGCTGCTCCTGGCAACCCCGGTGGAAACCTTCGCGTTCGAACTGCAGGAACAGGCCTCCTTCGCTGGCCTGTTGCAGCCGCCGGCCGTGCCGCAGCTCTCCCTCGATCCGGTGAACGCCAGCGGCCTGAGCCTGGGCACCCTGAGTGCATTTTCCGAGCGCATGAGCGAACGCCACGGCCAGGCGGCCCCGGACCTGGTCGCCAGCCAGTGGTCGCAGTTCTTCCCGGATGCCACAAGACCCGGCGCCCAAGTGCCCGCGCAACTGGAGGCGCCCAGCCAACAATTGACGATCGGCCCGGACCTGTTCGTGCGTGAAACCAACGGCAATGTGCATCGGGCGGGGATTTTCGTGGGCCACAACAACCTGCAAAGCAGCTTCAACGGCATGCGCCGGTTGCTCGGCGACAAGCAGAAGAATGCCGTTAACCTCAGCGGCGAAAGCCTGGGGGTGTACTGGAGCATGACCCATGAGCAAGGCTGGCACGTCGATGCCGTGGCCATGGGCACCCGCATCGACGTCAATGGCCGTGGGGAGAGCGGCCAGCGATTGGACGACAGCGGCCATGCGATGACCTTTTCGGTTGAAGGTGGATACCCCATCGGCCTGGGCGGTGGCTGGGTCATCGAGCCCCAGGCGCAGTTGATCAACCAGCAGTTCTTCCCCGGCAACCGGGCACAGGAAGAAACCCTGCAGGCATTCGACAGCCAGCCGAGCTGGAGCGGCCGGGTCGGTGCCAAATTGTCGGGGCGCTACACCGTACGCGGGATGCCCATCGAACCCTACGTGCGGACCAACGTGTGGTACGACTTCACCGACTCGGACACCGTAAAGCTGGACCAGGTCGACAAGATCTCCAGCTCCCGGTACTCGACCACCGTGGACCTTGGCTTGGGATTGGTGGCGCGGGTAACGCCGAAAGTAGCGCTTTTCGTCAGTGCCGACTACAGCAGCGATGTGGACGGCAATGACCTCAATGGCCTGATTGGCAGCCTGGGCGTGAGAATGCGCTGGTGAGACTTCGGGGCTGCCTTGCAGCCCCATGTCCTCAATCGATGGAACACCTCAAGACTTAAGGGGCCGCTTTGCGGCCCCCGGTACAGCTCAGGCCGGTTTCATCACCAGAACCCCCAACGGCGGAAGGTTCAAGGCCAGCGATAGCGGCTGCCCATGGCTGGCCACCTGCTCACTGGCCACCGCTCCCAAATTGCCCACATTCGACCCGGCATACAGCTCGGCATCGCTGTTGAGCAACTCCTGCCAGCGCTCGCCGAACGGCACACCGATGCGGTACCCCTCACGTGGCACCGGGGTGAAGTTGGCCACTACCAGCAACGGCTCCCCGGCGCTGCTCCAGCGCAGCCAGGCATACACGCTGTTGTGCGCGTCATCGCCGATCAGCCACTGGAAGCCCTGAGGCTGGCAATCCTGTTCGTGCAGCGAGGGCAGCTCGCGGTACAGGCGGTTGAGGTCGCTCACCAGGCGCTGCACGCCTTGGTGCTCGGGGTACTGCAGCAGGTACCAATCCAGCTGGTGGTCGTGGTTCCACTCGCGCCACTGGCCGAACTCGCAGCCCATGAACAGCAGCTTCTTGCCGGGGTGGGTCCACATGAAGGTGAGGTAGGCGCGCAGGTTGGCGAACTTCTGCCAGCGATCGCCGGGCATCTTGTCGATCAGCGAATGCTTGCCATGGACCACTTCATCGTGGGAGATCGGCAGGATGAAATGCTCTGAGTACGCGTAGATCAGCCCGAAGCTCATCTCGTTGTGGTGATACGCACGGTGCACCGGGTCGTTCTGGATGTAGTGCAGCGTGTCGTGCATCCAGCCCATGTTCCACTTGTAGGCAAAGCCCAACCCGCCCTGCTGCACCGGCTGGCTGACCCCGGGCCAGGCGGTGGACTCTTCGGCGATGATCAAGGCGCCCGGTGCCTCGACGGCGGCGACGCCGTTGAGGTGGCGGATGAAATCGATGGCTTCGAGGTTCTCACGGCCGCCGTGGCGATTAGGCACCCACTCGCCGGCCTTGCGCGAGTAGTCGCGATACAGCATCGAGGCCACGGCATCGACCCGCAGGCCATCGATGTGGAAGTGTTTGAGCCAGTGCAACGCCGAGGCCATCATGAAACCGCGCACCTCGTTGCGCCCCAGGTTGTAGATCAACGTGTTCCAGTCCTGATGGTAGCCCTCCAGGGGGTTGTCGTATTCGTAGAGTGCGGTGCCGTCGAAGCGCGCCAGGCCATGTTCATCGGTGGGGAAATGCGCCGGAACCCAGTCCAGCAGCACGCCGATGCCACCTTGGTGGCAGGCATCGATGAACGCCGCGAAGTCCTCGGCGCTGCCGTAGCGCGAGGTGGGTGCGAACAGCGACAGTGGCTGGTAGCCCCAGGAGCCCCCGAACGGGTGCTCCATGATCGGCAGCAGCTCGATGTGGGTGAACCCTAAATCCTGCACATAGGGCACCAGGCGCTCGGCCAGTTCACGCCAGTTGTAAAAGCGCGACACCTCGCCGGCGTCGTCCAGCTCGCAGCGCCAGGAGCCGGCATGCAGCTCGTAGATCGACAGCGGCGCGTCGTAGGCGTGACGCGCGGCGCGCTGTTGCATCCAGTCGTGATCCTGCCAGGCGTGCTGCAGGGGGCCTGACACCTTGGACGCGGTGCTCGGCGGCAACTCGGTGGCGCGGGCCAGCGGGTCGGCCTTGAGCGGCAGCACACCGTCCTGGCCGAGCACCTCGAACTTGTAGGCCTCACCGATACCCAGGCGTGGCACGAACAGCTCCCACACGCCGGCGTCGTGGCGCAGGCGCATGGGATGGCGGCGCCCGTCCCAGTTGTTGAAATCGCCCACCACCGACACGCGCCGGGCATTGGGTGCCCAAACCGAGAAGCACACCCCATCGATGCCATCGGCACACATCGGCTGGGCGCCGAAACGCCCGGAGAGATCGCGGTGGTTGCCTTCGGCGAATAGGTACAAGTCCATTTCGCCCAGTTGCGGGCCGAAACTGTAGGGGTCCTCGGTGATCTGCTCACCTCCGGCCCAACCGATGCGCAGCAGGTACGGATGGGCTTCGTCCAGGTGCGCGGTGAACAGCCCCGGCAGGCTGCCCTGCACCATTTCGGCCAGCACACGCCCATCATGGCGCGCCAGCACCTGGACGTTCAGCGCAGTGGGCAGGAAGGCCCGGACGAACAGCCCTCCTGCACCATCGGCGTGGGGCCCCAGCACCGCAAAGGGATTGGCGTGCTCGGCGCGGGCCAGGGCGTCCAGATCCCGTTGCCGAAGGCCGCCGTTATCACGCGTGGTTGCATTCATCTCACTGCCCCTATCCGTTGTTGTTTGAAGTAAATAACCCGCTCCCACAGAGGAGGCCTATCGCCTGTCATGAGGCCTAGCCCTCCCCCCACGTACTGATCAGCCCATGCAGTCCATGCAAGGGCACAGCCAACCAGCCTGGCCGGTTCTCGGCTTCGTAGATGATTTCGTAGGCGGCTTTTTCCAGGCAGAACAGCTCCAGTGCGGCGCGCTCGCCCTCGGCCTGCTCCCAGGCGTGGGGCATGGCGGCGGTGGCCAGGCCATAGGCTTCGACGAAGGCATGACGCGACTGATGCAGGTACTGCCGGGCAACTCGCTGCCGAGCCTGGCGTGCAGCGTCGGAGAGGTCTACCGCCGAGGCGCTGCGCAAGATCATCGCTGCAGCATAGTCGAAGGAGCGCAACACGCCGCTGACATCCTTGTACGGGCTGTGCTTGGCCCGTCGCTCCTCCAGCGGCCGGGCAGGCTCGCCTTCGAAATCGATCAGGTACGCATCGCCCTGCACCACCAAGACCTGGCCCAGATGCAGGTCGCCGTGCACGCGCATCAGCAGACCGCCTTGGGCCTGGCGGGCCAGGGTGTCGATGTGCTGGGCCAAGCCCTCGCGTTGTTGCGCCAGGTCGTCGACCAGGGCCTGGCTGTCAGGGTCCAGGCTGTCGCGGTGCCGGGCCAACAGGTCCAGGGCGTGGTCCAGTTGCGCGCTGACTTGCGTGCTCCAGCGGGTGCTGTCCTCGGTGGCGCTGGGGCGCGGCGCGAAAGCCTCGTCATCACTGGGTGCGGCCAGCAACAGGTGCATCTCGCCCAGTCGCTGGCCCAGCAACGCGGCAAAGCCTGTGAGCTCCACCAAGGCGTCGGTGTGCGCCTCGGGCTCGACGCTGGCCGGCTCCATCTCGTCGCGCACGGCGCGCTCCAGGGTGTTCTGGGTCCAATCCCAGGCGTCGCCCTGGTTGTTCAGATAGCCTTGGGCAATCATCAGCAGATGCGGCGTGCCTTGATCATCGACCCGGCTGACCCAGCCGAGCAACGGCGAAATGTTGGCAAAGCCCGCGGCCGTCAAATACGCGCTCATCTCGAGCTCCGGATGAATGCCTGGATTGACCCGGCGGATCAGCTTGAGCACCAGGCTGCCGCCTACCACCACCGAGCTGTTGGACTGCTCGGCGCTCAGGTAACGCACTTCGCTTTCTTCATTGAGCGCAAGGCTGGCCAGTTGTTCGGTGCAGTCGAAACGCAGCTCCCCCGCACCACACGGTAGACGCGTGCGGGCCTGGCAGTTGCTGAGCACGGCGCGAATGAACGGCTCGAGCACGAAGGCGTCGGTGATCAGCCCCACCTGGCGGCCACGGCGCACCCGCGAAAGCGCCAGCTGCTGGGGCAAGGCGCTGTTGATCTGCTCTTCGGGCAGCAGGCCGAACGGCAGCTGGTAATGCTGCATCACACCCTCGCTGTGCACCTGCAGCTCACTGAGCAGCACCGGCGTGGTGGCCGTGGCCAGGCGCACGCCATAGCTCAGGCGCACCTGGTCGATCGGCCCCTGCTTGCCGGCGAACCAGCGCCGCTTGGGCAGGTACTGGGGCAAGATGGTGGTTTCCAGGGTCTCGCTCGAGGGTGCGTCGAGCAGTTCCTCCATGCGCTTGCGCAGCACGAGGGTGGTCAGCTCCGGCAAGCCTTCGCTCGGCTCGATGTGCCAGCTGGGCATGCGATCGCGCGAAGCCAGCAGGAACCAGTAGAAACCATAGGGCGGCAGGGTGAGCAGGAACGGCAACTGGCCGATGGGCGGGAAGGCACTACCGCCGAGCATCTCCACCGGTACTTTGTCGGCGTAGGCCGACAGCTCCAGCTCGGCAGCCTGGGCTGCACGCGAAACGTTGGCCACGCACAGAACGATCTCGGTGTTGCCCTCACCATCGGTGTACTCGCGCAAATAGGCGAGGATGCGTCGATTGCTGGGGGTGAGCATTTTCAGGGTGCCACGGCCAAAGGCTTTTTGCTGCTTGCGCACGGCGAGCAGGCGGCGGTTCCAGTTGAGCAGCGAATGCGGATCGTGGGACTGGGCCTCGACGTTGACGGTCTGGTAGCCATAGAGCGGGTCCATGATCGGCGGTAGAACCAGGCGCTGCGGGTCGGCGCGGGAGAACCCGCCGTTGCGGTCCGGCGACCACTGCATGGGCGTGCGCACGCCATCGCGGTCGCCCAGGTAGATGTTGTCGCCCATGCCCAATTCATCGCCGTAGTACAGGGTCGGAGTGCCAGGCATCGACAGCAACAGACTGGTGAGCAGTTCGATACGCCGACGGTCACGCTGCAGCAGCGGCGCCAGGCGACGGCGGATGCCAAGGTTGATGCGGGCGCGGCGGTCCTCGGCATAGTAGTTCCACAGGTAGTCACGTTCGCGGTCGGTGACCATTTCCAGGGTGAGTTCATCGTGGTTGCGCAGGAAGATCGCCCATTGGCAGTTGGCGGGAATTTCCGGGGTCTGGCGCAGGATGTCGGTGATCGGGAAGCGGTCTTCCATGGCCAGGGCCATGTACATGCGCGGCATCAGCGGGAAGTGGAACGCCATGTGGCATTCGTCGCCATCGCCCTCGCCGAAATAGGGGCGGGTGTCCTCGGGCCATTGGTTGGCCTCGGCCAGGAGCATGCGGTCGGGGTAGTTGGCGTCGATCTCGGCACGGATCGCCTTGAGTACCGCGTGGGTTTCGGGGAGGTTCTCGTTGTTGGTGCCGTCGCGCTCGATCAGGTAGGGGATCGCATCCAGGCGCAGGCCGTCGACGCCAAGATCGAGCCAAAAGCGCATGACGCCGATCACGGCCTTCATCACTTGCGGGTTGTCGAAGTTCAGGTCCGGCTGGTGCGAATAGAAACGGTGCCAGAAGTACTGGCCGGCGACCGGATCCCACGTCCAGTTGGACTTTTCGGTGTCCAGGAAGATGATCCGCGTACCGTCGTATTTCTGGTCGGTGTCCGACCACACGTAGAAGTCCCGCGCCTTGCTCCCAGGTTTGGCGTGGCGGGCGCGCTGGAACCAAGGGTGCTGGTCGCTGGTGTGGTTGATGACCAGCTCGGTGATCACCCGCAGGCCGCGTTTGTGAGCCTCGGCGATGAAGCGCCGGGCATCGGCCAGAGTGCCGTAGTCGCTGTGCACGGCCTTGTACTCGGCGATGTCGTAGCCGTCATCGCGCCGTGGCGAGGGGTAGAACGGCAGCAGCCACAGTGTGTTGACGCCCAGCTCGGCGATGTAGTCGAGCTTGCCGATCAGCCCGGCGAAATCACCGATGCCGTCATTGTTCGAGTCGAAGAAGGACTTGATGTGCAGCTGGTAGATCACTGCGTCCTTGTACCACAGCGGGTCGTCGATGAAGGCTTGTGGGCGGGAACGCTTGGCCATGGGCGACTCCTTTCAATTCGATTTCAGCGTGCAACGGTGTTGTCCGGTAGCGCTAAGACCTGTGGGAGGGGTTTACCCCACTGACGCATTCGCGGGTAAACCCGCTCCCACAGGGGACGCCGTTCTAACGGGCTTTTTCGATTCGCCAGATGCCGAACGGCAGGTGCCAGGGTTCGATGCGCATCCACTGGGTCTTGCCGTGCCAGGTCCAACGGTGGCCATTCATCAGGTCTTCGCCGAGGGTGTCGGCGTTGTCGTCCAGGCCCAGCTCCCACAGCGGCAGTTCGAAGTGCGCCTCTTGAGCGTTGTGCGGATCGAGGCTGATCGCCACCAGGATGTAGTTGTCCCGTTCCGGCGTGCGTTTGGCGAAATACAGGATGTTGTCGTTCCAGCAGTTGAAGAATGCGACGCCCAGGTGGGTCTGCAGGGCGCGGTTCTGCCGGCGGATACGGTTGAGCTGGGCGATCTCGGCGATGATGTTGCCGGGTTGGGTGAAGTCCCGCGGGCGGATTTCGTACTTCTCCGAATCCAGGTATTCCTCTTTGCCCGGCAACGGCGTGCCCTCGCACAACTCGAAACCCGAATACATGCCCCACAGCCCGGACCCCATGGTCGCCAGGGCAGCGCGAATCAAGAACCCCGCGCGTCCAGAGGTCTGCAGGAAATAGGGGTTGATGTCCGGCGTGTTGACGAAGAAGTTCGGCCGGTAGCAGTGGCACCAGGGCGGCTGGTTGAGTTCGAGGAAGTATTCGCGCAGCTCCTGCTTGGTGTTGCGCCAGGTGAAATAGGTGTAGCTCTGGGCATAGCCGACCTTGCCCAGGCGGGCCATCATCGCCGGGCGGGTGAAGGCCTCGGCGAGAAAGATCACATCGGGGTAGCGGCTGCGAACATTGGCGATCAGCCATTGCCAGAACGGCAACGGCTTGGTGTGCGGGTTGTCGACACGGAAGGTGCGCACGCCCTCCTCGACCCAGCCGATCACCACGTCACGCAGGGCCAACCACAGGGAGGGCACGGCCTCGGCGGCATAGAAGTCGACGTTGACGATGTCCTGGTACTTTTTCGGTGGGTTCTCGGCGTAGCGGATGGTGCCGTCCGGGCGCCAGCTGAACCAGCCGGGATGCTCGGTCAGCCAGGGGTGATCCTGGGAGCACTGGATGGCGAAATCCAAAGCGATTTCCAGCCCATGTTCTGCGGCGGCGGCGACCAGGCGGCGAAAATCCTCGCGGCTGCCCAACTGCGGATGGATGGCATCGTGGCCACCTTCGGGGCTACCGATTGCATAAGGACTGCCTGGGTCTCCCGGCTCGGCCTGCAGGGCATTGTTGCGGCCTTTGCGGTGCTTGGTGCCGATGGGGTGGATCGGCGGAAAGTACAGCACGTCGAAGCCCATGTCGCGGATCATCGGCAGGCGCTGGTGCACGTCGTTGAAGGTGCCGTGACGCTCGGCGCTGTCGGTGATCGAACGCGGAAAGAGTTCGTACCAACTGGCGAACAGCGCCTGCTCGCGGTCCACATCCACCGGGAACTCTGCGCTGCGGGTGAGGTAACTGCGGTGCTCGGCATCGACCATGAGCGCCGCGGTGCCCGGCTCGAGCAACAGTGCCACCTGATCATCGGTGGCGAGCGTCGGCAGGCGTTGCTGGAGCTGCTCGAGTTGCCCACGCAGTTGGCCGTTGCTGCGCTCGGCGCCCTTGCCCAGCAGCAGCCTGCCCTCCTCCAGCTCGAGCGTGACGTCGACACCGGCGTGGTACTTCTTCTCGAGGTCGTGGCAGTAGGTGGCGAAGGGGTCGATCCAGGCCTCGATGCTGAACAGGTGAAGGCCCAGTTCGAGCGGCGTGAACTCGGCCAGCCACAGGTCGTTGCCAGGCGAGTGCATGGG
Source organism: Pseudomonas guariconensis (assembly GCF_040822035.1). Classification (NCBI taxonomy): domain Bacteria; kingdom Pseudomonadati; phylum Pseudomonadota; class Gammaproteobacteria; order Pseudomonadales; family Pseudomonadaceae; genus Pseudomonas; species Pseudomonas guariconensis. The sequence goes on from NZ_CP162012.1 coordinate 3,409,000, forward strand.
CACGGTATGCCAGCGGCGGCTGTGGGCCTGGCGCCAGTGCAGGACCACCGCCAAGCGGTCATGGCCGTCGCTGTAGACTTTGCTGCTCACCGCCACGCGCTGGCCTCGTACCGCCTTGGTGGCGAAGGTGCCAGCGTCGAGCACCGGTTGCGTATCTTCGACCACGATCCGCGGCGCCAGCAACGCCTGGGACAGGCTGATGGCCTGGTCCGGGTGATCATTGGCCATGGGCACGCTGTCGAACGGCTCATTTCCTGACATCGAACCTTGCTCCCTTTTGCGGTGGCGGTAAGGGTTCAGAGCCGTGGGCGCTGCCTGGGGTTCAAAAAAAATGAGCGAACGGTGCAGGGCCAAGTCAAAGCCTGCAAAGACGCTTGAATCCCAAGGGAGGCCTGGCCATGAACATTCCCATTCCACCGGAGACGCCCGACCCGAACATCGACGACCCTACCCTGCCGCCGGGCGTGCCAGAGGAGGAGCCGGACGAGCTGCCGATCAAGCCGACCGTGCCGCCGACCGTGGGGGATCCGCCGAGCGAGGAGCCACCGGTGAAAGGCAAAGGATAGACAAGGACCGTGACAAGCACGGGATGGACAGTGGGAGCGGCAGCGAAACTGCCGCCCCTTTCGCAGGTAAGCCCGCTTGTGTCTTCGCAAGCGCGTTTTTTGTGGGAGCGGGTTTACACGCGAAGGTCACCGCAGCAAGACCATGACTCCCTCGCAACCAGGTGATACCGAGGACTGTTCAGAGATTGATCTCGGCGATGCTGATCTCGCGCATGCGGAACTTCTGCACCTTCCCGGTCACCGTCATCGGGAATTCCTCGACGAAGCGATAATGACGCGGCACCTTGAAATGCGCGATACGCGCCTTGCACCAACCCTGTAGCTCCTCGGCCGTGGCGCTGTGCCCGGGGTGCAGCTTGATCCAGGCCACTACCTCCTCGCCATAGCGGCTGCAGGGAATGCCGATCACCTGGGCATCGGCGACCGCCGGGTGGGTATAGAAGAACTCCTCCAGCTCGCGCGGGTAGATGTTCTCGCCTCCGCGGATAATCATGTCTTTGTTGCGCCCGACGATGCGCACATAGCCCTGCTCATCCATTACCGCCAGATCACCCGAATGCATCCAGCCAGCCGGGTCGATGGCATCCTGAGTGGCTTGCGGGTTGTTCCAGTAGCCGAGCATCACGCTGTAGCCGCGAGTGCACAGCTCGCCGATTTCGCCACGCGGGACGATGTTGCCGTGCTCATCCACCAGCTTGCTTTCCAGTTGTGGCTGGGTACGCCCGACCGTGGTCACGCGCAGCTCCAGCTCGTCGTCAGGACCGGTCTGCAACGACACCGGGCTGGTCTCGGTCATGCCGTAGGCGATCTGCACTTGGGCCATGTGCATCTGCCCGATCACCCGGCGCATTACCTCGATCGGGCAGGTGGCCCCGGCCATGATGCCGCTGCGCAGGCTGGAGAGGTCCAGCTCGGCGCGACCGGGGTGGTCAAGCATGGCGATGAACATGGTCGGCACGCCATAGAGAATGCTGGCGCGCTCCTCGGCCACGGCGTGCAGGGTCAGGCCCGGGTCGAAGGCATCGTTGGGATAGATCATGGTGCTGCCATGGGTAACGCAGCCCAGGTTGGCCATGACCATGCCGAAGCAGTGGTACAACGGCACCGGGATGACCATGCGGTCCTGTGCCGTCAGGCCCAGGCTTTCACCAACCATGTAGCCGTTGTTGAGGATGTTGTAGTGGCTGAGCGTGGCGCCTTTGGGCGCGCCGGTGGTGCCGGAGGTGTACTGGATGTTTACCGGCTGGTCGAATTGCAGGCTGCGCTGGCGGGCGTCGAAGGCCGCAAGGTCGGTTTGCCCTGCCCGCTCGATCAGCCGAGTCCAAGGCAGGAAACCGGCCGGCGGGTTGACGGCCAGGCTAATCACCCCGCGCAGCGCCGGCAGCCGCTCGCTGGCCAGTTGGCCGGGCGCGTCGGTGCGCAGTTCTGGGGCCAGGTCCAGCAGCATGGCGTGGTAGTCAGAGGTCTTGAAGGCGTCGGCGCACACCAGCCAGCTGCAGCCTGACTGGCGCAGTACGTATTCCAGTTCACCGACCCGGTAGGCCGGGTTGATGTTGACCAGGATCGCGCCGACTTTGGCGCTGGCCAGTTGCAGGATGCACCACTGGGCACAGTTGGGCGCCCAGATCCCGACCCGGTCGCCGACCTGCACACCCAACGCCATCAGTGCCCGGGCGTGCTCATCGACAGTCTCGGCCAGCTGCCGCCAGCTGTAGCGCTGTCCTTGGTGGCGAACGACCAGGGCTTCGCCGTCGGGATAGCGAGCCACAGTCGCATCGAAGGCCTGGCCGATGGTCAGGGTCAACAACGGGCGGTCCTGGCGACCGCGGGTGTAGCTTGGTTGACTCATGGATGTCCCTTCTTGTGGTTGTTCTGGGCATGACTGAAGCAAGCGACGCTACTCTGGCGCAGATTTACGTTAACGTAAAGGTCACTAGCTGATTGACACCCTCAGTCGGCAGGTTTACGTTAACGTAAAGGTGAAAAATGACAACCGGCTTGTCGGCGTGACACCCATCCCGAGGGAGCGGTGGATAGCCCTTGAGCTACGGTGTAACCCAACGTCAATAACAAGAAGGTGCCCCCGCATGCATTACCCCACCCTGAACTTCGCTTTGGGCGAAACCATCGACATGCTCCGCGACCAGGTGCGCACCTTCGTTGCCGCCGAACTGGCCCCCCGCGCGGCTCAGATCGACCAGGACAACCTGTTCCCCGCCGACATGTGGCGCAAGTTCGGCGACATGGGCCTGCTGGGCATCACCGTGCCAGAGGAATACGGCGGCGCCGGCCTGGGTTATCTGGCCCACGTGGTGTCGATGGAAGAAATCAGCCGCGGCTCGGCCTCGGTGGCCCTGTCCTATGGCGCCCACTCCAACCTGTGCGTCAACCAGATCAACCGCAACGGCACCCATGAGCAAAAGCTCAAGTACCTGCCTAAGCTGATCAGCGGCGAGCACATCGGCGCCCTGGCCATGAGCGAGCCCAACGCCGGCTCCGATGTGGTATCGATGAAGCTGCGCGCCGAGAAGCGCGGCGATCACTACGTACTCAATGGCAGCAAGACCTGGATCACCAACGGCCCTGACGCCAACACCTATGTGATCTACGCCAAGACCGACCTGGACAAGGGCGCCCATGGCATCACCGCGTTCATCGTCGAGCGCGACTGGAAAGGCTTCTCGCGCAGCAACAAGTTCGACAAGCTCGGCATGCGCGGCTCCAATACCTGCGAGCTGTTCTTCGATGGTGTGGAAGTCCCGGAGGAAAACATCCTCGGCCAGCTCAACGGCGGCGTGCGTGTGCTGATGAGCGGCCTGGACTACGAGCGCGTAGTCCTCTCCGGCGGCCCGACCGGCATCATGCAAGCCTGCATGGACCTGGTGGTGCCCTATATCCATGACCGCAAGCAGTTCGGCCAAAGCATCGGCGAGTTCCAGCTGATCCAGGGCAAGATCGCCGACATGTACACCCAGCTCAACGCCAGCCGCGCCTACCTGTATGCCGTGGCCCAGGCCTGCGACCGCGGCGAGACCACCCGCAAGGATGCCGCCGGGGTGATCCTCTATACCGCCGAACGCGCGACTCAGATGGCCCTGGAGGCGATCCAGATCCTCGGTGGCAATGGCTATATCAATGAATTCCCGGCAGGTCGACTGCTGCGCGACGCCAAGCTGTACGAAATCGGTGCTGGCACCAGCGAGATCCGCCGGATGCTCATCGGTCGCGAACTGTTCAACGAAACCCGCTGAAGCAGCTTCAAGCAGCAAGACAAACAGCGATGCGCGCTTGCAGTCACAACACCGAACATTCTTGCAGCTTGAAGCTTGAGGCTTGATTCTGCGCGAGGAGTCATGATGATCCTGAAGTCACAGTTGAACGTTAAATCACCAGAGTTCGCGCAGAACTGGAACGCCATGGCGGCCCAGGTCCAGGCTCTGCGCACCCTGCTCGCCCAGGTCAACCAAGGCGGCGGCCCCAAGGCCCAGGAGCGGCATACTTCGCGAGGCAAACTGTTGCCACGCGAGCGCATCGATCGCCTGCTCGACCCAGGCTCGCCCTTCCTCGAGATCGGCCAGTTGGCCGCCCATGAGGTCTACGGCGAAGACGTACCCGCCGCGGGCGTGATCGCCGGCATCGGTCGTATCGAAGGGGTCGAGTGCATGATCGTAGCCAACGACGCCACGGTCAAAGGCGGCTCCTATTACCCGCTGACGGTGAAAAAACACCTGCGCGCCCAGACCATCGCATTGCAGAACCGCCTGCCCTGCATCTACCTGGTGGACTCCGGCGGCGCCAACCTGCCCCGCCAGGACGAGGTCTTCCCGGACCGCGAGCACTTCGGACGGATTTTCTTCAACCAGGCCAACATGAGCGCGCAAGGTATCCCGCAGATCGCCGTGGTCATGGGCTCGTGCACCGCAGGCGGCGCCTATGTACCGGCCATGGCCGACGAAGCGATCATGGTGCGCCAGCAGGCGACGATCTTCCTCGCAGGCCCCCCTTTGGTGAAGGCTGCCACCGGTGAGGTGGTCAGCGCCGAAGACCTGGGAGGCGCCGACGTGCATTGCCGCACCAGCGGCGTGGCCGACCACTACGCCGACAACGATGAACATGCCCTGGCCTTGGCCCGGCGCAGCGTGGCCAATCTCAACTGGCGCAAGCTCGGCCACGTGCAGCGCCAGGCACCGATCGCCCCGCTGTACGACGCCCAGGAGCTGTACGGGGTGGTCCCCGCCGATGCCAAGCAACCATTCGACGTGCGCGAAGTTATCGCACGTCTGGTCGATGGTTCGGTGTTCGATGAGTTCAAGGCCTTGTTCGGTACCACACTTGTGTGCGGCTTCGCCCACCTGCATGGCTACCCGGTGGCGATCCTGGCCAACAACGGCATCCTCTTTGCCGAGGCCGCGCAAAAAGGCGCGCACTTCATCGAGCTGGCCTGCCAACGCGGCATCCCGCTGCTGTTCCTGCAGAACATCACAGGCTTCATGGTCGGCAAGAAGTATGAAGAAGGCGGCATCGCCAAGCATGGCGCCAAGCTGGTGACCGCGGTGGCCTGTGCCCAAGTGCCGAAGTTCACCGTGATCATCGGCGGCAGCTTCGGTGCCGGCAACTACGGCATGTGCGGTCGCGCCTACGACCCGCGCTTTTTGTGGATGTGGCCCAACGCACGCATCGGCGTGATGGGGGCCGAGCAAGCTGCTGGCGTACTGGCCCAGGTCAAGCGCGAACAGAGCGAACGCGCCGGTACGGCTTTCAGCGCCGAGGAAGAGGCCAAGCTCAAGCAGCCGATCCTCGACCAGTACGAACGCCAGGGCCACCCCTACTACTCCAGCGCACGGCTATGGGACGACGGCGTCATCGACCCGGCGCAGACCCGCGATGTGCTCGGCCTGGCGTTGTCCGCCGCGCTGAACGCCCCGATCGAACAGAGCCGCTTCGGCATTTTCCGGATGTGACCATGAACGATTTCAGCACCCTGGAAGTCATCAAGGACCCTCGCGGCTTCGCCACCTTGTGGCTGAGCCGCGAAGACAAGAACAATGCCTTCAACGCGCAGATGATCCGCGAACTGATCGTCGCCCTGGACCAGCTCGCCGAGGACGCCAGCCTGCGCTTTGTGCTGCTGCGCGGCCGCGGCCGGCATTTCAGCGCAGGTGCCGATCTGGCCTGGATGCAACAATCGGCACAGCTGGACTTCAACACCAATCTGGACGACGCCCGTGAGCTGGGCGAGTTGATGTACGCCCTGCACCGGCTCAAGGCTCCAACCCTGGCGGTGGTGCAAGGCGCAGCTTTCGGTGGTGCCCTGGGCCTGATCAGTTGCTGCGACATGGCCATCGGCGCCGAGGACGCACAACTGTGCCTCTCGGAAGTGCGCATCGGCCTCGCGCCAGCGGTGATCAGCCCGTTCGTGGTCAAGGCCATCGGCGAGCGCGCCGCCCGCCGCTATGCCCTGACCGCCGAGCGCTTCAGCGGCGTGCGCGCCCGTGAGCTGGGTTTGCTGGCCGAGGTCTACCCGGCCAACGAGCTGGACGCTCAGGTCGAGGCCTGGGTCGACAACCTGCTGCTCAACAGCCCACAGGCCCTGCGCGCCACCAAGGATCTGCTGCGCGAAGTCGACGACGGCGAGCTGAGCCCGGCCCTGCGCCGCTACTGCGAAAACACCATCGCCCGCATCCGCGTCAGCCCGGAAGGCCAGGAGGGCCTGCGCGCCTTCCTGGAAAAACGCCGCCCCGCCTGGCAAGCCAACGAGAAGGAACCGCGCCCATGAGCCGTCCCACCCTGACCACCCTGCTGGTCGCCAACCGCGGCGAGATCGCCTGCCGGATCATGCGCACCGCCAAAGCCATCGGTCTGACCACGGTCGCCGTGCACAGCGCCACAGACCGCGATGCCCGCCACAGTCGCGAGGCAGATATCCGCATCGACCTGGGCGGCACCAAGGCTGCCGAAAGCTACCTGGTGATCGACAAACTCATCGCCGCCGCCAAGGCCAGCGGCGCCCAGGCCATTCACCCAGGCTATGGCTTCCTCTCGGAGAACGCAGGCTTCGCCCGCGCCGTCGAGCAGGCCGGCCTGATCTTCCTCGGCCCACCGGCCAGCGCTATCGATGCCATGGGCAGCAAGTCGGCGGCCAAGGCGCTGATGGAAAGCGCCGGCGTGCCGCTCGTGCCCGGCTACCACGGCGATGCCCAAGACCTGGAAACCTTCCGCGCCGCCGCCGAGCGCATCGGCTATCCGGTACTGCTCAAGGCCAGTGCCGGCGGTGGCGGCAAAGGCATGAAAGTGGTCGAGGAAGAAAGCCAACTGGCCGACGCCCTGGCCTCGGCGCAGCGCGAGGCGCAATCGTCGTTCGGCGATGCGCGCATGCTGGTGGAAAAGTACGTGCTCAAGCCGCGTCATGTGGAAATCCAGGTGTTCGCCGACCAGCACGGCAATTGCCTGTACCTCAACGAGCGCGACTGCTCGATCCAGCGCCGTCATCAGAAAGTGGTCGAAGAAGCCCCCGCCCCAGGCCTGTCGCCTGAGCTGCGTCGGGCCATGGGCGAGGCGGCGGTGCGCGCCGCTCAGGCCATCGGCTATGTCGGTGCCGGTACCGTGGAATTCCTGCTCGATGCCCGTGGCGAGTTCTTTTTCATGGAGATGAACACCCGCCTGCAAGTCGAGCACCCGGTCACCGAAGCCATCACCGGCCTGGACTTGGTGGCCTGGCAGATCCGCGTGGCCTGTGGCGAACCTCTGCCGATCACCCAGGCTCAGGTGCCACTGATCGGTCATGCCATCGAGGTGCGGCTGTATGCCGAAGACCCCGCCAACGAGTTCCTGCCGGCCACCGGCACCCTTGCGCTGTACCGCGAATCGGCCCCAGGCGAAGGCCGCCGAGTGGACAGCGGCGTGAGCGAGGGGGATGCCGTCTCGCCGTTCTACGACCCCATGCTGGGCAAGCTGATCGCCTGGGGCGAAGACCGCGAACAGGCCCGTCTGCGCCTGCTGGCCATGCTCGACGAGTTCGCCATTGGCGGATTGAAGACCAATATTGCCTTCCTTCGCCGCATCCTGGCGCACCCGTCCTTCGCCGCGGCCGAGCTGGACACGGGCTTCATTCCACGCCACCAGGCCGAGCTGCTGCCGGCCCCCGCTGCCTTGCCTGCGGCGTTCTGGCAAGCCGCCGCCGAGGCCTGGTTGCAGGGCAGTCCCACGCACCAGCGTCAGGACGATCCCGGCTCGCCCTGGGCCCGGCATGACGGCCTGCGCCTGGGCCTGCCGGCGCGTAGCAGCCTGCATCTGAGCAGTGGCGGACAGGACCAGGCCGTGGCGCTGGAATCCAGCGCTCCGTCCGCCTGGCAACTTCAGGGCGAGCAGCTGTGCCATGAGCAGGACGGCCTGCGTCGCCGCTACCTGGCCATACGCCGAGGTGACGCGCTGTATCTGCAATGGAATGGCGAAATGCATAGGGTCAACGCCTTCGACCCGATCGCCGAGGCCGAAGCCAGCCATAGCCATCAAGGCGGCCTGAGCGCCCCCATGAACGGCAGTATCGTACGTGTGCTGGTGGAGCCGGGCCAGGCCGTGGAGGCTGGCACCGCGCTGATGGTGCTCGAAGCGATGAAGATGGAACACAGCATCCGCGCACCGCATGACGGCACGGTCAAGGCGCTGTTTTGTCAGGAGGGTGACATGGTCAGCGAAGGGGCGGTGCTGGTGGAATTGGCTGAGTAAACACAAAGGGGCCGCTGCGCGATGAATTGCGCAGCGGCCCCTGCCGATCAGAACTTGCCGTGCACGCGAACCACGACGCCGAGAAATTCGCAGCCCTCTTCGCACAGCACTGTGGGATACCGGGTATTGAGCGGCCTGAGCATCCGCTCTCCGCCTTCTTCGATCAATTGCCTCAACACCGCGGCCTTGCCCGGCTGACGAGCGATCACCAGCTTTCCAGGCGCCACCTCAAGTCCCGTATCCACGAGGATGAGCATTCCCTGGGGCACACTCACACCGCTTGCGGCATTCATCGAATCGTTTTCAACCGGCAGCCAGAATGCATTACCGGCTGGCATGTAGTCACTCTGCTCGTGCACTTCGGCGGTTTCGGGCAATTTGCCCTGTAGATCGCTCCAGGCCAGTACCGGAAGCCGAAAACTGGCATAGCGCAACGCTTCGCCCGATATTGGCCGCCCTGGCGCGTAGACCCCAGGTGCTTCACGCAACAGGTTGCGCTCCACCACCATGACTTGGGCTTGCAGATACACCAGCCCGAGTTTTTCCAATTTTTCGTTGATGGTCGCCAGCGTGGGTTTTCGGGTACCGCGCAACCAATGGCCTACGCCGCCCTGGGTCATGCCCAGACGTTCAGCGAGTTTGAGCTGGTTGAGCTTGTGTTCACGCTTGTAGCGCGCAAGAAATTCGTTCCAGTTTTCCATGGCGGAGAACAATACGGACTGCATCTGCCGCATCAATACACATCCTGAATTATCTTCAATGAGATAAATAATACACACTGTCCTATGCTGCGTATTCACCACTCCCAAGTGAATATCAACAGGTATCAGGATGAAACCATCGAAAAACGACGAAACAGATCTCGACAGCGAAGCAGCCCGCCGCGCCCTGGACTACTACCTTAATCCCACGCCGACCCGCCCCAATCTGGACAACAAGATCTGGACGCTACATGAAGGCGTAAGCGCCGCACAGGCCCGGGATCATGCCCTGGCGCTGTTGCGCTGCGCGGCGGCCACCGCGCACGAAACAGCCACTCACCAGCCCCAGGGCATGACCCGGGAGGTGATGTTCGCATTGATGCACATGATGAACATGGCCAGGGCGTTGCTGGAGCACGAGCAAGCGTCAGGAAAGACCGAGAGATGAGCAAGACGTGATGGCCGACGAGCGGTGAAGAGCCCGTATTCCGGCTATCAGGGAGCCGCCCGGTAATATTTTTTTACCAGGAAGGGGAAAATTCATTTGACTGGCAAATGATAACGATTATTATTGCACTCAGCTGGTCGCAAGACCTGCTGGATAACCTGGAAGCCCTTAGGTCGGACTCTCAGATTATCTCCTCATCAGGCTAATCACGGTTTTTGACCCGGCTTTTTGCCGGGTCATTTTTTTTGGCTCTTCAGGCTAATGAAGGTCGGTACCGCTTGATGGCCGCGAGGATAGCAAAGGTATGTCAAATCGTGAACGGGTGTTGCAGCGTTTTACGGAATCAGCACTTGAGAATCAATATCGTTAAGATTAATCTATTCGCGCATCACGGAAGATGCCCCCTACTCCATTTTGAGCAAGGAGCTGTCCATGAACCGTCTATTGCTGCCTCTGGAACATGACACCGCCTTGCAGACGCCAACCGGCGACGCCCTGCTCCATGGCCTGCAGCGCTTGCCACGGCGCGTGCAACAGGTCTTTCTGCTCAACCGCCTCGACCAGCTGGACCTTGCGAACATCGCCCAGCGTCTCGACCTCCCGCTATTGGCCATCGAGCGCCACCTGAATCAGGCCTTGCAAACCACCTGCACTCCAGGCGACGCCCTCGCTCGCACTGCGGGGCAATGGTACATCCACTTGCAGAACCCCGAGGCCACCGCCTGCGAACGCATCGACTTTCGCCGCTGGCTCGACGCCGCCCCGGAACACCTGCAGGCTTTCCACGAGACCGAAATGCGATGGCGCAGCCTGCTCGCCCCTGCGCGCCAATTGGGCCATGACGGCTGGTACCGCCATGGCCGGGCAGCACTGTCGCTGGGCGGTTGTACGATCGTGGTCGGGTTGGGTGTGGCAGCCTTGGCCTTGCTCGGCTTCTTGACCTGAATTCCAGGCCATTGGGCAAGCAGTTCTTTCCTACAGGATTTAGTCGCCCAGCCTTCTGGCCAAGCGGTGTACAGTAACGCCACAACAAAGCCACAGGAGTCTGGCAATGACCGTGACGCTGTCCCCGCTGCAGATCGACTGCGATTTCGATTCCGGCAATATCCAGGTACTGGACACCCGCGACCCGAGCCGCGTGCGCTTGGCCATCCGCCCCGATACCAACAGTGGCCATTTCCAGTGGTTCCACTTCAAGGCCAGCGGCCTGACCCCGGGCCAGACCCACCGCTTCAGCCTCGATAACGCCAGCCAGTCCTCCTACAACAAGGCCTGGCACGGCTATCAGGCCGTGGCATCCTATGATCAACAGCACTGGTTTCGCATCCCCAGCCAGTTCGACGGCCAAGCCCTGGTGTTCGAACTTCAAGCCAAGGCTCCGCAGGCCTGGTTCGCCTATTTCGAACCCTACCCCCGCGCCCGCCACAACCAACTGATCGAACGAGCCAAGCAACTGCCGGCCGTCGAGCTGCTGGCCTGCGGTCGTAGCGTGCAAGGCCGCGATATCCCGCTGTTGCGCGCAGGCGACGGCGCACCAGGCAAGCGCAAGCTGTGGCTGATCGCTCAGCAGCACCCTGGCGAGCACATGGCGGAATGGTTCATGGAGGGCGTCATAGACCGCCTGCAAGCCAACGACAGCACCGTCCAGTCACTGCTCGCGGCCGCCGACCTGTACCTGATCCCGAACATGAACCCTGATGGCGCCTTCCTCGGACATCTGCGCACCAACTTCAAGGGCAAGGACCTCAACCGCGCCTGGCAGGACGCCAGCGTCGAGCTCAGCCCCGAGGTCTTCTTCGCCCAGAGCCAGATGAAACAGCACGGGGTGGATGCGTTCATCGATGTGCATGGCGACGAGGAAATCCCACATGTCTTCACCGCCGCCTGCGAAGGCAACCCGGGCTACACGCCCCGCCTGGCGAAGCTAGAGGAGCAGTTCCGCTCCACACTGTGCAGCATCACACGGGACTTCCAGGCCGTGCACGGCTATACCCGCGACGAGCCCGGTCAGGCCAACATGACACTGGCCTGCAACGCCGTCGGCCAAGCCTATGATTGCCTTTCACTGACGCTGGAGATGCCGTTCAAGGATCACGACGATGCGCCCAACGCCATTACCGGCTGGTCGGGCGAGCGATCCAAAGCGCTGGCTGGCGCCGTGTTGGAAACCTTGGAGAAGATGGTCAAGGAATTGCGCTGAAGCATTCTGGCCCTATCGCGGGACGAGCCCGCTCCTACAGGGAGCAGCCTTGTGCTTGTTCCGCGATGGCAGCCGGATAAGCGCTACGAGGCTCAATCGCTATACGAGCGAAAGACACTAGAAGACAGTGCGCCAAGGCGAAGAGGAATATCGAGAAGAGATGTGAAGAAATGGCAGGGGCGGCTGGATTCGAACCAACGCATGGCAGGATCAAAACCTGCTGCCTTACCGCTTGGCGACGCCCCTGTATCGGATGCGACGAGTGCATGAGCACTGTCGTTCTGACGGTTCGCTGACAACGACGTTGAGCCGCTGTGCTGGAATGGCCGGCACTATACCAACACTCGATTCACCTGGGAACCCCCGGAATGAAAAAAATTGCCTTAAAACAGCAAGTTAGTCTTCCCCGCTGATTCCTGCCCTGGCCATCCGTCGTATTTTTTGCGCCTCGCTTTAACAACCGCGTGTTCGCCCCTTCCAATCAGGTAAGAAAACCTGCGCATTACAAGGAGGGCCCCATGCCAGTTTCCCACGACCTGTACCAGGACCTGCACTATCCCCGCGAAATCGTCCAGCAGCGGCGCCAACAGGACAAAGAGCTGGACCGGCTGCTGGATGAATATGTGGATATCGACAATCAGGTTTTGGCGGCCGAATCGATCTCGGCAGGCATTGCCGATGACGACGACCTGCGGCGCCTCAAGGAAAGGCGCCTGGCGGTCAAATACATGATAGAGCGACAACTCGAGCGTAAGGCGTGAGCCCTGTGGGGCTGCTTCGCAGTCCCTGCCAGTTGAAGACGGTCGCACCGTGCTCCTTACACGATGCAGAGAGTTGTCAGGCCGCTCATATCCGGAAGCGGCTGAGCAGGCGGTCCTGTTGACTTACATGGTCGACCATCACCGAGCACTGGCTGACTTGCTGCCGCGCACCGCCGGACACTTCCAGGCCGATGTCGCGAATGTTGGTGGTGTTGCGGTTGATCTCTTCGCTGGTGGCGCTCTGCTGCTCGGCAGCGGCGGCGATCTGCAGGTTCATGTCGTTGATGCGGTAGATCGCCTCGCGAATGCGGCCGAGGGTCTCATTGGCCGCATTGGCATCCTCGGCAGTCTTGCTGGCGGCATCACGACTTTGCTGCATGCGCATCTGGGCCTGGCGCACACCCGCTTGCAACTGGTCGATCATCAGGCGGATCTCCTGGGTCGATTGCTGGGTGCGCGAAGCCAGCGAACGCACCTCATCGGCCACCACGGCGAATCCGCGCCCGGACTCCCCGGCACGCGCGGCCTCGATCGCGGCGTTGAGTGCGAGCAGGTTGGTCTGGTCGGCAATGCTGGTGATGACCGAGAGGATCGACTCGATGCTGTGGCTTAGGGTGGACAACTCGTTGATGGCCTGCCCGGTGGTGTTCATTTCCTCGGCCAGGCCGTTGATGGCCCCGGTCGAGCGCAACACCAGCGCCACGCCGCTCTCAGTCTGATCGTGTGCGGCCACCGCGGCTTGGGCAGCGGCCTGGGCATTGCGCGCCACGTCCTCGGCGGTGGAGGCCATTTCGTTCATGGCGGCGGCGAGTTGATCGAGCTCCTGCAACTGCAATTGCACGCGGCTGGCCGCCTGGTTTGCCTCGTGGGAAGTAGCCGAGGTGCTCTCGCGCACCTGTTGCGAGGTCTGCTGCACATCGCCGATCAACGTCTTGAGGTTGCCCAGGAATTGATTGAACTCCACCGACACCAGCGCCACTTCATCGTTGCCGGACACCGGTAGTTGACGCGTCAGGTCGCCGTTACCACGGTTCATGTCGGCCAGCGAGGCCTTGAGCCGATCCAAGGGTAACAACAAGCGCCGCACTAACAGGCCCAGCACCAGCAGGCTCAGAAGCACACCCAATCCGGTGCCGACTGCCGCTCGCCAGGTCAGTTGATGACTGGCGGCCATGACGATGCCTTCATCCAGTACCACGCCGATGTACCAGTGCATGCCTTGGAGGTTGGACAACGGAATGAACGACACCAGCAAGGACTTGCCATCCACCTCGATCGACTGAAGCTGGCTTTCCAAAGGCGGCTGTGCGCCGCCGAACAACGCGCTGTAGGGCTTGCCGTTGAGCTGGGCATCGGGGTGGGAAATGATGTTGCCGTTCTGGTTCAGCAAGAAGGCATAGCCCGCGCCGCTGAAGTCCAGGGTATTGATGGCCTCGGTGACGGTGTCGAGATGGATATCGCCGCCCAGCACACCGGCAAACCGCCCATCGTCTGTGATTCTGCTGACAGCCGAGATCAACACTTTCCCCGTTGAGGAATCCTGATAGGGCTCGGTCAGCACTGCCTGGCTGCTCCCCTCCCCGGTCGCATACCAAGGACGCGTGCGACCGTCATAACCTGGTTTGGGTTTCCAGGCATCCAGGTCGCCAATGGGTTTGCCATCGACCTGCAGGGCACCGAACACCAGTGCGAACTCCTGCTTCAACAAAGGTGAATCGGTGATGCGCTGGACGGTTTGCTGGCTGACGGGGCTGGCGATGGATTGGACCGTCAAATCCATCAGGTGCAGCTTGCCGTTGAGCCAGTTCTCGATCTGCCTTGCAACGGCCGTGCTTGATTCGAGGATGCTTTCTCCCGCTTGCGTGCGCAGCACCGTGCGCACCTGGCTGACCTGGGCCAAGGACAACAGGCTGGTGGTGATCAACAACACACAGGCAGCGGCGAGGCTGACCTTGTACCGGATTTTCATCAAGACTCCACGAGAAATCGTTAAGGCGGTGATAACTTTTCGCGGGTAAACCCAGCCCCACAGCACAAGCACTGCAGAAGCAGGTTCACCCGCGAAAAAGGCAACGCGATTTAGAAGAAGCCCAGCGGATTGATGTCGTAGCTCACCAGCAGGTTCTTGGTCTGCTGGTAGTGGTCGAGCATCATCTTGTGGGTTTCACGGCCGACACCGGACTTCTTGTAGCCCCCGAACGCAGCGTGAGCCGGGTACAGGTGGTAGCAGTTGGTCCATACGCGACCGGCCTTGATGCCGCGGCCCATGCGGTAGGCGCGGTTGATGTCGCGGGTCCATACGCCGGCGCCGAGGCCGAACTCGGTGTCGTTGGCGATCGCCAGGGCTTCGGCTTCGTCCTTGAAGGTGGTGACGCTGACCACCGGGCCGAAGATCTCTTCCTGGAACACGCGCATCTGGTTGTTGCCCTTGAGCAGGGTCGGCTGGATGTAATAGCCGGTGGCCAGGCTGCCTTCGAGTTTCTCCACCTTGCCGCCGGTCAGCAGCTCGGCGCCTTCCTTCTGGGCGATGTCCAGGTACGAGAGGATCTTCTCGAACTGCTGCTGGGAGGCCTGGGCGCCGACCATGGTGTCGGTGTCCAGCGGGTCGCCGCGCTTGATCTGCAGGACCTTTTTCATCACCACTTCCATGAACTGCGGGTAGATCGACTCCTGCACCAGGGCGCGCGATGGGCAGGTGCACACCTCGCCCTGGTTGAAGAACGCCAGCACCATGCCTTCGGCGGCCTTGTCGATGAAGGCAGGCTCGGCCTGCATGATGTCCTCGAAATAGACGTTCGGCGACTTGCCGCCCAGCTCCACGGTGGACGGGATGATGTTCTCGGCGGCGCATTTCATGATGTGCGAGCCGACCGGGGTGGAGCCGGTGAAGGCGATCTTGGCGATGCGCTTGCTGGTGGCCAGGGCTTCGCCGGCCTCGCGGCCGAAGCCTTGCACCACGTTGAGCACGCCCTTGGGCAGCAGGTCGCCGATCAGTTCCATCAGCACGGCAATGCCCAGCGGGGTCTGCTCGGCGGGCTTGAGCACCACGCAGTTACCGGCGGCCAGCGCCGGCGCGAGCTTCCAGGCGGCCATCAGCAGCGGGAAGTTCCACGGGATGATCTGCCCGACCACGCCCAGCGGCTCGTGGATGTGATAGGCCACGGTGTTTTCGTTGATTTCGGCGGCGCCGCCTTCCTGGGCGCGGATGCAGCCGGCGAAGTAGCGGAAGTGATCGACCGCCAGCGGGATATCGGCGTTGAGGGTTTCGCGGATCGGCTTGCCGTTGTCCCAGGTTTCGGTGATGGCCAGGATCTCCAGGTTCTGCTCGATGCGGTCGGCGATCTTGAGCAGCACATTGGAGCGCTCTTGCACCGAGGTGCGGCCCCAGGCGTCGGCGGCGGCGTGGGCGGCATCCAGGGCTTTGTCGATGTCTTCGGCAGTGGAGCGTGGGAATTCGGCGATCGGCTGGCCGTTCACCGGGGAGGTGTTGGTGAAGTATTCACCCTTGACCGGAGGAACGAACTCACCGCCGATGTAGTTGCCGTAGCGGCTCTTGAAGGAAATTTTCGCGCCTTCGGTACCCGGATGTGCGTAACGCATGGTGTGTCTCCTGGCTCTAGCTCGTAGGGGTTGTGAGTGTGGTGTCGTTGTGCGCCGCTCAATAGGCTTGCGGTGTTTCACCCCGGGCCAGACGCTGGTTGATGTCGTCGATCACCCCTGGCAAATCGGCGATGGTGTCGATCAGGTAGTGTGGACGGGACGGCTCGAACATCTTGACGATGCGCGCGCGCTCCTCGGCCAGTTTGGCCGCCGGCAACGACTTGTAGGCCTGGTAGGACAGGCCCAGGGCATTGCCCGAGCAGGTAAGGGCTACGGTCCACATGCCGGCGCGACGGCCTTCGAGGATGCCCGGCCAGGTGTCGTCGACCTTGACGCAGGCGGCGACGTCATCGATGCCCAAGGCAATCACGTTGGCCAGAGCCTGGGCGGGCCATGGTCGGCCATTGGGTGTTTCGTCAGTGGCCACCACATGATCGGCGACATAACCGTTGTGCTTGGCCAGTTCCACAACCTTGTCCATCACCACTTTCGGGTAGCCGGAACAGGAGCCGATCTTGAGCCCCTTGTCACGCACCGCTGCGATGGCCTCAAGGGCACCTGGGATCAGCGCCGAATGCATGGCGATCTTCTCGATCTGCAGGGGCATGAAGCGCTCGTAGATGGCTGTGACGTCGTCGTCCGTCGGTGTACGACCGAACACCTTGCGGTAGCGCTCGGCAATCTCGGGCACATCGCACAGGGTACGGATGTGATCCCACTTGCCCATGCCCATCGGGCCACGGGCTTCGTCCAGGGAAACGCTCACACCGAATTCGGCGAAGGCTTCGACGAAGATCTGGGTGGGCGCGAACGAGCCGAAATCGACGACGGTACCGGCCCAGTCGAGAATCGCGGCTTGCAACGAGGAAGGCTGTTCGTAGTGCATCGTGGTGGCTCCGGAAATCGCTAACAGGCACCCAAGATCCGCGCAAGGAATCCAGGTCAACGGTATGGGAAAGCGTCGAGGCAGCTAAGCGTGCCGCCTCGACAGGGCCGACTCAGGCAGCTGGACGTTGCATGTCCACGCCCATCGCCAGAAGAGCGTCGGCGATGGCACGCAGCAGTTGGTGAACGATGTGTTCGTCGATCTGGCCGATGCAGCCGATGCGGAAGCTTTCGGCCACGGTCAGCTTGCCGGGGTAGATGATGAACTGGCGGGCCTTGAGTTCGTCGTAGAAGCGCTTGAAGTCGAAGTTCGGATGCTCAGGACTGAAGAACGTGGTGATGATCGGCGACAGCCAGCAGTCTTCAAGCAAGGTCTTGAAGCCTAGCTCGCGCATGCCGGCCACCAGCACATCGCGATTGCGCGTGTAGCGCGCTTGCCGGCCCGCCACGCCACCTTCGGCACGGTGCTGCTCCAAGGCCTTGTGGAAGGCCACCACGCTGTGGGTCGGCGGCGTGAAGCGCCATTGTCCGGTGCGCTCCATGTAGGCCCACTGCTCGAACAAGTCCAGACTCAGGGAGTTGGCGCGGCCCTTGGCGGCCTCCAGCACACTGCGACGGATAATCACGAAGCCAAAACCCGGGATGCCTTCGATGCATTTGTTGGCAGACGAGACCAGCACATCGAAGGTGATGTCCTGAACGGTCAGGGGCACGGCGCCGAAGGAACTCATGGCATCGACGATCAGGCTCTTGCCATGGGACTTGACCACGTCGGCGATGGCGCGCAGCGGGTTGAGGATGCCGGAGCTGGTCTCGCAGTGGACGATGAAGACGTTGGTGACGTC
Source organism: Pseudomonas guariconensis (assembly GCF_040822035.1). Classification (NCBI taxonomy): domain Bacteria; kingdom Pseudomonadati; phylum Pseudomonadota; class Gammaproteobacteria; order Pseudomonadales; family Pseudomonadaceae; genus Pseudomonas; species Pseudomonas guariconensis. Next base: position 3,426,731 of record NZ_CP162012.1, read on the forward strand.
CGGGTTGGCCTTGAGCAGCGCATCGACTTCATCCGGCTGGGGCGGCAGGTAGTCGCCCTTGTCCAGGGTGATGTAGGCGCGCTCGAGGTATTCGAGGGTCTTGCTGGCGCGCTGGCCGTAGGCACCATTCATCAGGACCAGGGCCTTGCCGTCCTTGGGGATGGCCGTGGCCAGGGCCGCCTCGACCGAATAACTGCCGCTGCCTTGCAGCGGGACGCAGGCGAAGCTGTCATCCTCCACGCCGGCCATGCTCAACAGTTGCTGACGAACCTCGGCCGTGACCCGATTGAAATCACCGTCCCATGAGCCCCAGTCGCGCAGCATGGCCTCTTTGGTGGCCTTGGAGGTGGTAAGCGGGCCTGGCGTCAGCAGGTAGGGCTCACCCAGGGCTGGCGGGGCGAGCGGGAGGGCTTCGGCTTTGGTCATGATCTTCTCCGGCGGTTTTGTTTTTGTGAAGGAGTGATGCATGAGCGCATGGAAGCAATTTGCACTGGATAAGAAAAATCGATTTATCGTATTTCACAAATAAGCTTTGTTTATTTATCGCAGTTTCCAACGCCTCCAGCGCCTAGACCCATCGCATTTCACGATCATCCCTAGGCATATTCTCGATTGCTCACAGCGCCAGCCTCCTGCAAGCTGCCCTGCCCGCCTTCGCAACGAGGAACCCGCACGTGTCCGCCTGGCTTCCGATGCCGCTACGTCATTTCAAGCAGCGCTTGCGCAACGAGTCGCCCACTGACAACAGACTCCTGGCGTTCTTTCAGGACAAGGCCGACAGCCGCGGCTACCAGCTGAGCGACGGGCAACGTCGCGTCATCCAGGCCATGGCCGAACAACTGGCCCTGCTGGAACAAGGCCAGGCGCGCAGTCTCTACCTGCATGGCTCGGTGGGGCGTGGCAAGAGTTGGCTGCTCGACGGGTTCTTCCAGGCCGTGCCGGTCGAGGCAAAGCGCCGCCTGCACTTTCACGATTTCTTCGCCCGCCTGCACCAGGGCATGCACCGCAACCGAGCGCTGAATGATGCCTTGGGCGCAACGCTGGACGAACTGCTCGATCACTGCCAAGTGCTGTGTTTCGATGAATTCCATGTCCATGACATCGGCGATGCCATGCTCCTCACCCGCCTGTTCAACGCTCTGTTCGACCGCGGCGTGTGCCTGCTGGTGACCTCCAATTACGCCCCCGAGGGGCTGCTGCCCAACCCGCTGTATCACGAGCGCTTCCTGCCGGTGATCCGCCTGATCCACAGCCGCATGCAGGTGCTGGAAGTCGGCGGTGACACGGACTTTCGCAGCCTGCCGGCGAACCGCGCGCATCAGCGCTTCACCCAAGGGCATTACCTGTGGCCTGGCGATGCCAACCAGCGCCAGAGCCTGGCGCTTCCGGTCGCGCAGCCAGTCCTGCTGGAGGTGAACAAACGCAACCTGCGCGCCCTGGCCAGCCAGGGACGAGCGGTGATGTTCGCCTTTGCCGACCTGTGCGAACAGGCCACAGCGGTAATCGACTATCTGGCGTTGGCCGAACGATTCGACGCGTGGATCATCGACGGGCTGGACGACCTGTCCGAATGCTCGCTGGCCGCGCAGCAACGCTTCGTCAATCTGGTGGACGTGCTGTACGACCAGGACAAGACCGTGACAGTGATCGGCACGCGGCCGCTGGCAGAGAGCCTGGGCGGCTCACTCGCCGACCTGATGCGTACCCGCAGCCGCCTGGGGCAACTGCATCAGGTCGGGCCTGACTGAGCGCACGCTTCGCACTGCCCAGTCAACTCGCCCTGGGCAGATCCGCCAATACCCCTTCGATTTCAACGAGCACCGCCGGATCGTCCAGCGTCGAAGGCGGCACGTAGTCCTGGCCATCGGCGATCTTGCGCAGCACCGCGCGCAGGATCTTGCCCGAACGGGTCTTGGGCAGGCGCTTGACCAGACGCACGCGGTTGAAACACGCCAAGGCGCCAATGTGCTCGCGCACGCTGGCCACCAGCTCTGCCTGCAACTGCTGCTCGCCGATCCCATCGCCGTCCTTGAGCACTACCAGCGCCAGCGGTACCTGGCCCTTGATCTCGTCATGAACGCCGATCACTGCGCATTCGGCCACCGCCGGATGGCGGGCGACCAGGTCTTCCATTTCACCCGTGGACAGGCGATGGCCCGAGACGTTTATGACATCGTCAGTGCGCCCCATGATGTAGACAAAGCCGTCATCGTCCAGGTAACCGCCGTCACCGGTGTGGTAGTAACCCGGGTGGGGGTGCAGGTAAGCCTGCAGGTAACGCTCGTGATCACCCCAAAGGGTCTGGCTGCAACCGGGCGGCAAGGGCAAGGCAATGACGATCGCGCCCTGCTCGTTCGGCCCCAACAGTCGGCCCTCGTCATCGAGCACCTGCACGTTGTACCCCGGCACCGCACGATTGCTCGAGCCTGGCCGCGCCGCGCTGCCCTCCAGGCCGACGCAGGGCGCGGTGACCGGCCAGCCCGTCTCGGTCTGCCACCAATGGTCATGCACCGGTTTGCCGCTGACCCGCTCCAGCCATTGATGGGTGCTCGAATCCAGTTTCTCCCCGGCCAGGAACAACTGGCGCAGCGAGCTCAAATCATGACGACGGATCAGCGCTCCGTCCGGGTCTTCCTTGCGGATCGCCCGCATGGCGGTGGGGGCGCAGAACAGGCCATTGACCTGGTACTGCTCAACCACGCGCCAATAGGCCGAGGCGTCCGGGGTGCGAATGGGCTTGCCTTCGTAGAACACTGTGGTGCAGCCATTCATCAACGGCCCATAGACGATCAGCGAATGCCCGACCACCCAACCCACGTCCGAAATGCCCCACCACACGTCCCCAGCCTGCATACCGTAGATGTGCCGCATGGCATAGCACAGGGCGACTGCGTTACCGCCGTTCTCGCGCACGATGCCCTTGGGTTTTCCGGTGGTGCCGGAGGTGTACATGATGTAGAGCGGATCACCCGCCTCCAGCTCCACCGAGGGCACCGGGTCGACACCGGCCTGCGCCTGCTGCCAGTCCAGATCGCGCCCCGGCTGCAGGGTGGCGTGGGCCTGCGGGCGTTGCAGCACCAGGACATGACGCGGCTGGTGCCTGGCCAGTTGCAAAGCGCGATCGACCAGCGGCTTGTATTCGATCACCCGGTCGAACTCCAGGCCGCAGGAGGCGGTGAGCAGCAGCGTGGGTCGGGCGTCATCGATGCGCAGGGCCAGTTCGTTGGCGGCAAAGCCGCCGAACACCACCGAGTGCACGGCACCGATTCGCGCGCAGGCCAGCATGGCCATGGCGGCCTGGGGCACCATGGGCATGTAGATGATCACCCCATCGCCCTTGCCCACGCCCAGCTGCCGGAGCAGGCCGGCCAGGCGGGCCACTTCATCTCGCAACTGGTGGTAGGTGAAGGTCTGTTGCACGCCGGTCACCGGCGAGTCGTAGATCAACGCCAGCTGGTCGCCGCGGCCCTGCTCGATCTGATGGTCCAGGGCCAGGTGGCAGCTGTTCAGGCGGCCATCGGCGAACCAACGGTGGGTGCCGTCGGGGTTCTCCTGCAGGGTCAGCGAAGGCTTGCGATGCCAGGCCAGGTGTTCGGCCTGTTCGGCCCAGAAGGCAGCGGGGTCGGCGATGGAGTGGGCGTAGCTGTGCTGGTAGGTCATGGCGATTTGCAACCCGGTACTTGTTGTTATTGAAGGGCGAACCCCGAGTATGGACCGGTACCCCGCGCCCGCCATCGGACTTAAGTCGCAACCGATATGCAAGATTGCACGGGGTTGTCGCCCCGCTACAGCACGAGGCCTAGAATAGGGCTTCTCGTGAGCCAAAGAGCCGTTTCAATGGATATCGACCAGGCCCGTACCTTCCTAGAAATCGTGCGCTGCGGCAGCCTCGTCGCCGCCGCCGAACGCCTGTTCGTATCGCAGACGGCCATCAGCGCGCGGGTACAACGCCTCGAGCAGCAACTGGGCTGCCAGTTGTTCATCCGCAGCCGCAACGGCGCAACCCTCACCAGCGACGGCGAGGCGTTCATCATCTACGCAAACCAGATGGTGCAGACCTGGGAGGCCGCCCGCCGCGACCTGCCGCTGCCCCAAGGGTGCCAGCAAGTGCTGCACGTGGGGGGCGAGGTGAGCCTGGCCAACCCGATGATGCTCGCCTGGGTCAGCGCCCTGCACCGGGAATTGCCCAGCCACGCCATCCGCAGCGAGGTGAGCGATGGCGAGTCGTTGCTGCGCAAGGTGGAAATGGGCCTGCTCGATGCCGCGCTGGTGTACCAGCCGACCTACGGCCCTGGGCTGCAGGTGGAGCAATTGATGGAGGAAAAGCTGATCCGCGTGCGCCGGGTCGGTCAACCCGAGCCCTATATCTACATCGACTGGGGCGAGGCCTTCCGTCGCCAGCATGATGCCGCCCTGCCCGACTGCGCACGCCCGGCGCTGAGCTTCAACCTGGGCCCCTTGGCGTTACAGTTCATCCTCGAGCAAGGGGGTAGCGGCTATTTCCGGACGCGGGTGGTGCAGGCCTACCTGGAAAAAGGCGTGGTCGAGCGGGTTCCACAGGCGCCGGAATTCACCTACCCGACCTTTCTTGTCTACGCCCGCAAGCGCGACAGCGAGGCCTTGCAGCAAGCCTTCAATGTGCTGCGCCGGCTGGTGGCCACCGGCGATAGCGATTGGTCACAGCGCTGGGACCCGATTATCTGAACGTTGCGCGGCGGCGTTGAGCAGGTGCCGCTTGAGCCCGGCGATAAGATCGGTCTGGGTGATCACGCCGACCAACTTGTCATCCTCGAGCACCGGCAGGCAATGCAGGCCCTGCTCGCTGAGCAATGGCAACAGGCGATCGAGCGGATGCTGGCTGCTGACACTGATGACCCGGCGGCTCATCACCTGCTCCATATGCACCACCGGGCGACGGAACAGCCCACGCCAACTGAAACGTGCTCGGGCCATGGCCGGGCCGACCAGGTCGCTGAGGCTGACAATGCCCACCAAACGCCCTCCTTCCAGTACAGGCAGGGTCTTGAGCTGGTGGTTGGCAAGCATCTTCCAGGCCTGCTCCAAGGTGGTGGCCGGCGACGCGAACTGCACGTCACGGGACATCACCGAGGCCGCGGTGATACCGCCCAGGCTGCGTTGCAGGGCATGCTGCTCGGTGGCCAGGATGATGCGCTCGAGCTCATCGCGCGTAACATCGACGAACTCGCCCAATTCTTCCAAGGCGACATCCAGGTCTTCGCTGTTCACCCCGACCCGCTCGCTGGGCAGCGGATCGTGGGTGTGGTGCAGGTCTTTGCGCGGCAACGGGCCCTTGGGGTAGCGCACGCCGGTGAGACGGTTGTAGAGCACCGCCACGACAATCAGGATCAAAGCATCGAGCACGATCGGCTCGAGCAGATGGTTGCCCAGCGCCGTCAGCCCCGGGTCCGCCAGCACGGCACCTACCGCCACCCCGCCACCTGGAGGGTGCAGGCAGCGTAACAGGCACATCATCACGATCGACAGGCCCAGGGCGCTGGCTGCGACCCACAGTTCAGTGCCCAGGTAATGACGCATCACCAAACCCACGATACAGGCCACGGCATAGCTGCCCAGCACCGGCCACGGCTGGGCCAACGGCCCGGAATGCACCGCGAACACCAGCACTGCCGAGGCGGCCAGGGGGCCGAGCAGGTGCAGGGCGACCGAGGGACCATAGGCCAGGCTGACGAGGGTTCCGGCAAGCAGCAGGCCAAGCAGCGCGCCAAGGCCAGCACGCAACCATTCTTTGGGAGGGATGTTCAGGGGCGCAGGCAATAAGCGCTGCAGACGGTTTTCGGGACGCGAGGCAGACATCAGGGCAGTCGATCGTGTTCTTCTTGATTTGAAAAGAAAGCCCAGCCGAACGGGCCTGGGCTTGTATTGCCAATGCAATAGCTTAATGGCTCCGTCCCTGGAGATGGAAACACGAAGTTTCATCGCGGCGATTGTGCCGGGTGTGATAGCAAGCGGGCCAATTCAAAAAAGTGCCGCTGTACTGCAATTTTTTTGCAGTGCCAGGCGTTACGGTGGCCTCGTGGAAGTGGATTTACCGGCCAATACAGGGCTGACGGTGGTCCTCATGGGCGCTGGCGAAGCCTGCGATGGGCCGTGGCAGGCCCCACAGTGAACCAATCGAGGTGCTGCCCGTGGCGCCTTCAACGCCCCTTGCGCGGCAGCGCGATACTCACCCGCAAACCGCCCAACGGGCTTTCCAGCAGCGCCAACGTCCCGCCCCAAGCCTCGACGATATCGCGCACGATACCCAGGCCCAGGCCATGCCCATCGACCTGCTCATCCAAGCGCGAGCCCCGCTCCAGAACCTGCAGACGCGCGGCTTCGGGAATGCCAGGGCCGTCATCGTCGACCCACAGCTGATAACCCTCGACCGTCGGCGCGATACCCAGGCGCACCTCGCTGTCGGCCCATTTGCAGGCGTTGTCCAGCAGGTTGCCGAGCAGTTCCAGTAGATCCTCGCGGTCCCATGGCAACAACAGTCCCGGTGGCACGTCGCGTTCAAGCAGCAGCCCTTCGCCATGGATCATGCCCAGGGTGCCGAGCAAGCCCGGCAGCTCGGTGTCACAGTCGAACTGCGCACCGGGCAGCGCGTCGCCGGCCAGACGCGCACGGTTGAGTTCACGGGCCAGGCGTTGCTGGATCTGCTCGAGTTGCTCGCGCAGTTGCTCACGTACGTCCGGCAAGCCCTTCAGGCGTTCACTGGCCGCCAGGCTCAGCAGGACCGCCAGCGGCGTCTTCAGGGCATGGCCGAGATTACCCAAGGCGTTACGCGAGCGGCGCAGGCTGTCCTCGGTGTGCGCCAGCAGGTGGTTGATCTGGTCCACCAAAGGTTGCAGCTCACTGGGCACTTGGGCATCGAGCTGGGAGCGCTGGCCTTGCTGCAACTGAGCGATCTGCTGGCGTGCCCGCTCCAGCGGGCGTAGCGAGCGGGTCACGGTCAGGCGCTGCAGCACCAGCACCAACACCAACGCCACCAGCCCCATGCCAAGACCGATCTGTTGCATGCGCCTGAAGCCCTCGCGCACCGGGGAGTAATCCTGGGCCACGCTGATCGAGATGTCCTGGCCCAGGCGTCGGTAGTCTGCACGCAGGGTCAACAATTGCTGACCCTCCGGCCCTAGCTCAAGGCCATCCTCGAGCCCCGCAGCCGCAGGCTTGGGCATGTCCAAGTCCCATAGCGAGCGTGAGCGCCACGTGCCTTGGTCGAAGTCGATGCGAAAGTAATAGCCCGAAAAAGGGCGCTGATAGGCCGCCGATATGCGTCGCTCGTCCAGCTGCAGCCCTGACGGCCCGCGCACCAGGGCCACCAGCAGGTTTTCGCTCTCCTTGCGCAGGCCGGCCTCCAGGTAACGCTGCAAGCCGACCTCGAACAGCCACAGACTCAGCTGGGCCAGGACCAGGCCGACCACCACCAGCACGGCCACCAGACCCAGGCTCAAGCGTGCCTGGATCGACCTCACGCCGCGCTCCCGGCATACACGTAACCCTGGCCGCGGCGGGTCTCGATCACGCTGCGACCCAGCTTGCGACGCAGGTGGTTGACATGCACTTCCAGCACGTTGGAGTCGCGCTCGGTCTCGCCGTCATACAGGTGCTCGGCCAAGTGACTCTTGGACAACACCTGTTGCGGGTGCAGCATGAAGTAGCGCAACAAGCGAAACTCCGCAGCAGTCAGTTGAATGTCGACACCTTCGCGGATCACACATTGACGGCCTTCATCCAGGTGCAGGCCAGCGGCCTCCAGCGTCGGCTGATTGGCCAGCCCCCGGGCACGACGCAACAACGACTGGATACGCAGTTGCAGCTCCTCGGGGTGGAAAGGTTTGGTCAGATAGTCATCGGCGCCGGCCTTGAGCCCTTCGATACGTTCAGCCCAGGAGCCGCGCGCGGTGAGGATCAGCACCGGCGTGGCCAGGTTGGCGGTGCGCCACTGGCTCAGTACCTCGAGCCCCGGCAGGCCGGGCAGCCCCAGGTCAAGGATGATCAGATCGTAAGGTTCGCTCTGGCCCTGGTACACCGCGTCACGGCCATCGGCCAGCCAGTCCACGGCATACCCCTGGCGCTGCAAGCCGGCGATCAATTCGTCGGCCAGGGGGACATTGTCCTCGACAAGCAGCAGGCGCATTCAGTCGTCTTCCTCGTCTTTGAGCAGCTCACCGGTGCGGGCATCGAGCTTGATCTCCCGGACCACGCCGGCCGGGGTCAGCAACTCGACCTCGTAGGCGTATCGGTCATGTTTCTCTTCGAGCTCCGCCTCCAGCAAACGCGCCCCGGGATAACGTCCCAGGGCGGATTCGAGCAGGTGTTCCAATGGCAGGATGATGCCCTTCTGACGCAGTTCGAGGGCTTCATCCTGGTCCAGATCTCTAGCACCGGCCAGCGAACAGGCGGCCATCAGGGCCAAGGCCAGGTAGCGCGCCGTTCGCGGTAGATCACTCATCAGTTGTCTCGTTCGTCCTTGAGGACTTCACCGGTCTTGGCGTCCAGGTCCACGTCCCATTCGACGTTCTGGGTGTCGCGCAGCTCGACTTTGTAGATGTAGCGGCCGTACTCGTTCTCAAGCTCGGAGTCGGTCACGGTGGCACCCGGGTGCTTGGCTACGGCGGCAGCCTTGAGCTCGTCCAGGGACTTGATGGTCTTGGCATTGACCAGCTTCACCACTTCATCGGGCTGAACGTCCTTGGCGAAGGCAGCATTGGCACCGAAAGCGAGGGCGGCGGCAGTGAACAGGGCAGTCAAAGTTTTCATGGGTTCTCTCTCCATCGAGATCAGCAAGTTGTCTACGGGGTTAAGATTACCCCGCGGTCCTTAATCCAACCTGAAAACAGCTGGCCGCATGATAGCGCAGCTTTGTCTCCCATTTCGCGGGTAAACCCGCTCCCGCAGACCACACCTGTGGGCGCGTGCTTGCCTGCGAAAAGGCCGATACAGAAAATCCCCTTTATAATCACCCGCTTGTTGCCTGCGAGATCTGTCATGAGCGCCATCCATATCAAGTACCCCGCCCTGACCTTCAAGGCAGGCCAACGCGCCTTGCGCCAGATCCGCGAGCGCGGCCTGCGGGCAGCCGATGTGGGCGTATTGCCAGGCGCCGCTGGTGGCCCCAAGCCACTGGGCATCCAAGGGCTGGACCTGGCGCTGTTTGGTGAGTGGCTGCCCTCGGCCCCGCGCCAACGCGCACTGATCGGTGCCTCGATCGGTGCCTGGCGCTTCGCCAGTGCTTGCCTGAGCGACCCCGTCGATGGCCTGCGCCGCCTGGGTGAGTTGTACACCGAGCAAAATTTTGCCAAAGGCGTGACGCCGACCGAAGTCAGCCAGAGCTGCACGCGCATGCTCGATGAACTGCTGCAAGGCCGCGATGGGCAGATACTCGCCAACCCGCATTACCGCCTGAACATCATGGTGGTCAAAAGCCACGGCCTGCTCGCCGACGACCATCGCGCTCGCCTGGGCATGGGGTTGTCCTCGGTGATCGCCAACAACCTGCTGGGCCGCTCGCGCCTGGCGCGGCACTTCGAGCGGGTCATCCTGCACGACGGGCGTGCCGCGCCGCCGCTGGACGCCCTGACCGATTTCCCGTCGCGCTGCCTGCCACTGGACCTGGCCAACTTGCGCCAAGCCCTGCTCGCCTCAGGCTCGATCCCCATGGTGATGGAAGGCGTACGTGACATTCCCGGCGCAGGCGCCGGCACCTACCGCGACGGCGGCCTGCTCGACTATCACCTGGACCTGCCCTACCAGGGCGACGACCTTGTGCTCTACCCGCACTTCACTGACAAAGTGGTGCCCGGCTGGTTCGATAAAGCCTTGCCTTGGCGCCGCGGCGATGCCACGCGTCTGCAGAACGTGCTGCTGATGACGCCATCGCCCCAGTACCTGGCCGCTCTGCCCTACGGCAAGCTGCCAGACCGCAACGACTTCAAACGCTTCATGGACGATGCACCTGCGCGAAAGCGTTACTGGTACAAGGCCATTGCCGAGAGCCGGCGCCTGGGCGACGAACTGCTGGAGCTGATCACCACCGGGCGGCTGCATGAACAGCTGCAAGCCTTGTAACGGGCATGCTGATAAACTGCATGCCAGCATTGTTTTCAAGAGTCTCTAAAGCGTGGAAATCTTCAAAGAATTTACTTTCGAATCGGCCCACCGCCTGCCCAACGTTCCCGCCGGGCATAAGTGCGGTCGCCTGCACGGCCATTCGTTCAAGGTCGGTCTGCACCTGACCGGGCCGCTCGACCCTCACACCGGCTGGATCCGCGACTTCGCCGAGATCAAGGCGATCTTCAAGCCGATCTACGAACAGTTGGATCACAACTACCTGAACGACATTCCAGGCCTGGAGAACCCCACCAGCGAAGTGATCGCCAAGTGGATCTGGGACCAGGTCAAGCCCCTGCTGCCGGAGCTGTCGAAGGTCCGCATCCATGAAACCTGCACCAGCGGCTGCGAATACAGCGGCGACTGAGTTCGCTGGACGGGCGCCTGCGCGGCGCCCCTGCTCGCGGTCGGCGGGCTAACCCAGCGCCTGCTTGAGAAAGGACGGCGCGATGTAGCGTTGGTAGTGCGCTTCGGAAAGCAAGAAAAACTCCCGGTCAATGGCATCGCGCAACTGCGGCAGCTCCCAGTCGCGAAACTCTGGCAGCAAGGCCATGCCGTAGGCTTCCAGGTCCCGGATCATGCGCGCGCCGCGGGCGATCAACTGATAGGCCCAGCAATACTCGGACTGGTGCGCCAGAAAACGAATCGAACGTTGCTCCAGTTGCTGGCGCAGGCGTTGTTTGTCGAACACTTCCAGCTTGGCCATCATCACCTGCACCAGCAATTGCTCCAGGCGCTGCCAGACGGCACGTTTTTCGTCCTCGTCGTAGCCGTTCCAGTGGATCACTTCATGATGAAAGCGCTTGCAACCCCGGCATACCAGGTCGCCATAGACCGTGGAACAGAGCCCTACGCAAGGGGTTTTGATGGAGTGGTTGGACATGTACAGACAACAGCCTGGCGGTGGAACACCCGTCAATGTTAGCCCTTTGTCTAAGCAGGGTCACTCGTTAAAGTCGTATGCGCCGCCTTACGTTCGCCCTTTTTTTCCCGTAGAATCACACCGCCTTTTCAAGGCACCAATGTCCGTTGGAAGCTGTTTTCAAAGCGTCACGAGCACAGTTCATCCGGTAGAACGGCGTTGGCCGGGGCATGCCACCGTGCATGGCCCGCGCCAGCCCTCATCAGCTCACCGTTCTACAGGCGTAAAACTTTGAAAGCAGCTTCTGTAAGGATTCTCTGCGACCCTGGCTGGGCGGCCCACAAAGCCGTGATTGCGCATGGGTGCAAAGAATGCTGGATGAGCGTCCCGGACTCCCCTTTAGGGACCACTGATGAGGGTAATAACTGTGCTTGAAGCCTACCGCAAACACATCGAAGAGCGTGCCGCCCTGGGCATCGTGCCCCAGCCGCTTAACGCCGAACAAACTGCAGGCCTGGTCGAGCTGCTGAAAAACCCGCCGGCCGGCGAAGAAGCCTTCCTCGTAGACCTGATCACCCACCGCGTTCCCCCAGGAGTCGACGAAGCCGCCTACGTCAAGGCCGCTTTCCTCTCCGCCATCGCCAAGGGCGAAGCCAAATCCCCGCTGATCGACCGCAAGCATGCCACCGAGCTGCTGGGCACCATGCAGGGCGGCTACAACATCGAGACGCTGGTCGCGCTGCTGGATGACGCCGAACTGGGCGCCGTCGCGGCCGAACAGCTCAAGCACACCCTGCTGATGTTCGATGCCTTCCACGATGTGGCTGAAAAAGCCAAGGCCGGCAACGCTCACGCCAAAGCCGTCCTGGAATCCTGGGCTGCCGGCGAATGGTTCACCGCCCGCCCGGCCATCGCCGACAAGTACACCCTGACCGTGTTCAAGGTGCCTGGCGAAACCAACACCGACGACCTGTCCCCTGCCCCGGACGCCTGGTCGCGCCCTGACATCCCACTGCACGCCCTTGCCATGCTGAAGATGGCCCGTGACGGCATCGAGCCGCAGCAGCCTGGCTCGGTCGGCCCACTGGCCCAGATCGAAGCGGTCAAGGCCAAGGGCTTCCCGGTCGCCTATGTCGGTGACGTGGTCGGTACCGGTTCCTCGCGTAAATCGGCCACCAACTCGGTGCTGTGGTTCTTCGGCGACGACATCCCGTACGTGCCGAACAAGCGCGCCGGCGGCTTCTGCTTCGGCACCAAGATCGCCCCGATCTTCTACAACACCATGGAAGACGCCGGCGCCCTGCCGATCGAATTCGACTGCACCAACCTGGCCATGGGCGACGTCATCGACGTCTATCCGTTCAAAGGTGAAGTACGCCGCCATGGCAGCGACGAGCTGGTCACCACCTTCGAGCTGAAAACCGAAGTCCTGCTGGATGAAGTCCGCGCTGGCGGCCGTATCCCGCTGATCGTCGGCCGTGGCCTGACCGAGAAAGCCCGTGCCGAACTGGGCCTGGGCGCTTCGGATCTGTTCAAGAAGCCAGAGCAGCCTGCCGACACCGGCAAGGGCTTCACCCTGGCGCAGAAGATGGTCGGCCGCGCTTGCGGTCTGCCAGAAGGCCAGGGCGTGCGTCCAGGTGCCTACTGCGAGCCGAAGATGACCACCGTCGGTTCCCAGGACACCACCGGCCCGATGACCCGCGACGAGCTCAAAGACCTCGCCTGCCTGGGCTTCTCCGCCGATCTGGTCATGCAGTCGTTCTGCCACACCGCGGCCTATCCGAAGCCGATCGACGTCAACACCCACCACACCCTGCCGGATTTCATCCGTACCCGTGGCGGCGTGTCCCTGCGTCCAGGCGACGGCATCATCCACAGCTGGCTGAACCGCATGCTGCTGCCTGACACCGTCGGCACCGGTGGCGACTCGCACACCCGCTTCCCGATCGGCATTTCCTTCCCGGCCGGTTCCGGCCTGGTCGCCTTCGCCGCTGCCACCGGCGTCATGCCGCTGGACATGCCAGAGTCGGTACTGGTTCGCTTCAAGGGCAAGCTGCAGCCTGGCATCACCCTGCGTGACCTGGTCCACGCCATCCCTTACTACGCCATCCAGCAGGGCCTGCTGACTGTCGAGAAGAAGGGCAAGAAGAACATCTTCTCCGGTCGCATCCTGGAGATCGAAGGCCTCAATGAGCTGACCGTCGAACAAGCCTTCGAGCTGTCCGACGCCTCGGCCGAGCGTTCCGCCGCCGGTTGCACCATCAAGCTGCCGGAAGAGTCGATCGCCGAGTACCTGAAGTCCAACATCACCCTGCTGCGCTGGATGATCAGCGAAGGCTACGGTGATGCCCGTACCCTGGAGCGCCGCGCCCAGGCGATGGAAGCCTGGCTGGCCAAGCCTCAGCTGCTGTCCGCCGATGCCGACGCCGAGTACGCTGCGGTCATCGAGATCGACCTGGCCGACGTCAAGGAGCCTGTGCTCTGCGCGCCGAACGACCCGGACGACGCCCGTCTGCTGTCGACCGTCGCCGGCGACAAGATCGACGAAGTGTTCATCGGTTCGTGCATGACCAACATCGGTCACTTCCGCGCTGCCGGCAAGCTGCTGGACAAGGTCAAGGGTGGCATTCCAACCCGTCTGTGGCTGGCCCCGCCAACCAAGATGGACGCCCACCAGCTGACCGAGGAAGGCTACTACGGCATCTACGGCAAAGCCGGTGCGCGCATGGAAATGCCAGGCTGCTCGCTGTGCATGGGTAACCAGGCACGTGTACAGACCGGTTCGACCGTGGTCTCCACCTCGACCCGTAACTTCCCGAACCGTCTGGGCGACGCCACCAACGTCTACCTGGCTTCGGCCGAGCTGGCCGCAGTTGCCTCGATCCTCGGCAAGCTGCCGACCGTTGAAGAGTACCTGCAGTACGCCAAGGACATCGACAGCATGGCTGCCGACGTCTACCGCTACCTGAGCTTCGACCAAATCGCCGAGTTCCGCGAAGCGGCGGCCAACGCCAAGATCCCAGTGGTCCAGGCGTAATGAGCGGCAAGCTGTAAGCTACAAGCTGTAATAAGAAGCCCCGGCAGAGATGCCGGGGCTTTTTTGTGGGCCTTGCATTGACTGCCCTGGACGCCTGGCAGGCACAAGCAGATGGAACAACGTGCGGGTTTACCCGCGAGAGGCTGGCAAGGCGCGCTCACATCACAAAGAGATCGACAAACCGCTGCACCGCTGTGCCTTCCAGCCTCGCCTGATCCTTGCACAAGGCAAAGATCTCATCACAGCGCTGACGCACGAACCGCGTCGCCAGGTTCTCCCTGAACTTGGCCTCCAACAGCGGTATGCCCTCCCCGCGCCGCCGCCGATGGCCGATCGGGTACTCCACCACCACCTGGGCGGTATGGGTCCCGTCCTTGAAAAACACCTGCAGCCCATTGGCAATGGAGCGCTTGTCCGCCTCCAGGTATTCCCGGCTGAAGCGCGGCTCCTCGACCACTTCCATCTTCTCGCGCAAGCGATCGATGCTGGGGTGGGCAGCATGGAATGCGTCCTCGTAGTGCTCAGCTACCAGGTTGCCGAAGATCAGCGGTACTGCAGTCATGTATTGCAGGCAGTGGTCACGATCGGCCGCATTGGCCAAGGGGCCGACCTTGGAGATGATGCGGATCGCCGACTCGTTGGTGGTGATGACGATGCGATCGACTTCGTGCAGGCGATTGCGCACCTGCGGGTGCAGCGTCACGGCAGCCTCACAGGCCGTCTGCGCGTGGAATTCGGCCGGGAAGCTGATCTTGAACAGCACGTTCTCCATGACATAAGTGCCGAACGCTTGAGGGAGACGCAACGTGCGCTGGTCGACGGGCTTGAGCGCCAAGTCCTTGTTGGTATGGCTGAACGAGACATCGTAAAAGCCCCACTGCGACGCCGTGAGTACGCCCGGTACGCCCATCTCGCCACGCATGGCGATATCGGCCAGGCGAACTCCCCGACTGGACGCATCGCCCGCCGCCCACGACTTGCGCGAGCCGGCATTGGGCGCATGACGGTACGTCCGCAGCGCCTGGCCATCGACGAAGGCATGGGACAAGGCCGAGAGCAATTGCGCCCGATTGGCGCCCATCAGTTTGGCGCACACTGCCGTGGAGGCAACCTTGACCAGTACCACGTGATCGAGGCCGACGCGATTGAAGGCGTTTTCCAAGGCCAGCACCCCCTGGATCTCGTGTGCCATGACCATGGCTTCGAGCACCGTTCGCATGGTCAGCGGCGATTCACCGTTGGCCACGCGTTTTTGCGAAAGGTGGTCGGCAACCGCAAGGATGCCGCCCAGGTTATCGGAGGGATGGGCCCATTCGGCGGCCAGCCAGGTGTCGTTGTAATCCAGCCAACGCACGGTACAGCCGATGTCCCAGGCAGCCTTGACCGGGTCCAGCCGGTAGGTCGTACCGGGCACCCTTGCGCCATGAGGGACCACGGTGCCCTCCACCAGCGGGCCGAGGTGCTTGGTGCATTCAGGAAAGCGCAGCGCCAGCAAGCCACAGCCCAGGGTGTCCATCAGACAGTTGCGGGCGGTATCCAGGGCTTCGACCGACTCGACCTGGTAGTGGAGTACGTAGTCGGCGATGGTCTGCAGGACCCGGTCGTAGTCCGGGCGGTCGTTGAGGTCTACGTTGGCGCTCATTGTCTGCTCCCTTGAATAGGGGGCCGCAGCGCAGCCCCTTCTCAACGCAAGCCGAGCGCCAACGACGTGCTAGAAGCTATCGCCAGGCACGCGCACCCAGCCTTCCATCAACACGCGAGCACTGCGGCTCATGATCGCTTTGGTCACGGTCCATTCACCGTCCACCTTGCGCGCCTCGGCCCCAACCCGCAAGGTGCCAGAGGGATGACCGAACCGCACAGCGCTGCGCTCGCCGCCGCCAGCGGCGAGATTGACCAGCGTGCCCGGAATCGCCGCGGCAGTGCCAATCGCCACCGCTGCAGTCCCCATCATGGCGTGGTGCAGCTTGCCCATCGACAGCGCGCGCACCAGCAGGTCGACATCGCCCGCCTCGACAGGCTTACCGCTGGACGCGGTGTACGACACCGGCGGCGCGACGAAGGCGACCTTCGGCGTGTGCTGGCGCCCCACCGCCTGGTCGACATGCTCGATCAGCCCCATGCGCACTGCGCCATAGGCGCGGAGTGTCTCGAAGCGCATCAGCGCGGCAGAATCGCCGTTGATGGCATCCTGCAGCTCGGTGCCGGTGTAACCGATATCGGCAGCATTGACGAAGATGGTCGGGATCCCGGCATTGATCAAGGTCGCCTTTAAGGTCCCGACACCCGGTACCTCCAGATCATCGACCAGATTGCCGGTGGGGAACATCGAACCACCGCCGCCCTCCTCGTCGGCAGCCGGATCGAGGAACTCCAGCTGCACCTCGGCGGCCGGGAAGGTCACGCCGTCGAGCTCGAAATCACCAGTCTCCTGCACCTCGCCGTCAGTGATCGGCACATGGGCGATGATGGTCTTACCGATGTTGGCCTGCCAGATGCGCACGGTGGCGATGCCGTTGCGCGGAATGCGCGCCGTATCCACCAGGCCTGCGCTGATGGCGAAGGAACCGACAGCGGCCGACAGGTTGCCGCAATTGCCGCTCCAGTCGACGAACGCCTTGTCGATGGAGACCTGGCCGAACAGGTAGTCGACGTCATGCTCAGGGCGAGTGCTGCGCGCGAGGATGACCGTCTTGCTGGTGCTGGAAGTGGCGCCGCCCATGCCGTCGATCTGCTTGCCGTAGGGGTCGGGGCTACCGATCACCCGCAGCAGCAGCGCGTCGCGCGCCGGGCCCGGTTGCTGGGCGCGCTCGGGCAGGTCTTGCAGACGGAAGAACACGCCTTTGCTGGTGCCGCCACGGATGTACGTTGCGGGAATCTTGACTTGCGGTACATGTGCCATGTTCGAATTCCTGTTTGCACGCCCCTGTGAGAGCACGTTTACTCGCCAAAGCGTGAGCACGGGCAACAGTGTTGCCTGATCGAACGCTTCGCGGGCAAACCCGCTCCCACAAGGACCGTGCTGCTCCTGTTTAGGCGGTCGCTTCCAGGAAGTCCTGGGCAAAGCGCTGCAGCACACCACCCGCCTCGTAGATCGACACTTCCTCGGCGGTATCCAGACGGCAGGTCACCGGCACCTCGAGGCGCTCGCCGTTACGACGGGTCACCACCAGGGTCAGGGTCGCACGCGGGGTACGCGCGCCAAGCACGTCATAGGTCTCGCTGCCATCCAGGTCCAGGGTCTTGCGGTTGGTGCCCGGCAGGAACTCCAGCGGCAACACGCCCATACCCACCAGGTTGGTGCGGTGGATGCGCTCGAAGCCTTCGGCGACGATCGCCTCGACCCCGGCCAGCCGCACGCCCTTGGCCGCCCAGTCACGGGATGAGCCCTGGCCGTAGTCGGCGCCGGCAACGATGATCAACGGCTGCTTGCGCTCCATGTAGGTCTCGATGGCTTCCCACATGCGGGTCACCTTGCCTTCCGGCTCGATGCGCGCCAGCGAACCCTGTTTCACGCTGCCGTCTTCCTTGCGCACCATCTCGTTGAACAGCTTGGGGTTGGCGAAGGTGGCGCGCTGGGCGGTCAGGTGATCACCGCGGTGGGTGGCGTAGGAGTTGAAGTCCTCTTCCGGCAGGCCCATTTTCGCCAGGTACTCACCCGCAGCGCTGTCGAGCATGATGGCGTTGGACGGCGACAGGTGGTCGGTGGTGATGTTGTCCGGCAGCAGCGCCAGCGGGCGCATGCCACGCAGCGTACGCTCGCCAGCCAGGGCACCTTCCCAGTACGGCGGGCGACGGATGTAGGTGCTCATTGGACGCCAGTCGTACAGCGGCGCAACCTTCGGCCCGGTGTCCTGCTCGATGGCGAACATCGGGATGTACACCTTGCGGAACTGCTCCGGCTTGACCGCTGCCTGGACCACGGCGTCGATTTCCGCATCGCTCGGCCAGATATCCTTCAGACGGATTTCCTTGCCATCGACCACACCCAGCACATCCTTCTCGATGTCGAAGCGGATGGTGCCGGCGATGGCGTAGGCCACGACCAGGGGCGGCGAAGCCAGGAACGCCTGCTTGGCATACGGGTGGATGCGCCCATCGAAGTTGCGGTTGCCGGACAGCACGGCGGTGGCATACAGGTCGCGGTCGATGATTTCCTGCTGGATCTTGGGGTCCAGCGCACCGGACATGCCGTTGCAGGTAGTGCAGGCGAAGGCGACGATGCCAAAGCCCAGTTGCTCCAGCTCCTTCTCCAGCCCGGCTTCTTCCAGGTACAGCTGCACGGCCTTGGAGCCTGGCGCCAAGGAGGACTTGACCCACGGCTTGCGGGTCAGGCCCAGCTTGTTGGC
This sequence comes from Pseudomonas guariconensis, assembly GCF_040822035.1. Lineage (NCBI taxonomy): Bacteria > Pseudomonadati > Pseudomonadota > Gammaproteobacteria > Pseudomonadales > Pseudomonadaceae > Pseudomonas > Pseudomonas guariconensis. The sequence goes on from NZ_CP162012.1 coordinate 3,445,113, forward strand.
ATTGCGCGCCAGCAGGCCTGCAGCGATCACATTGCGCGGGTTGCTGGTGTTGGTGCAGCTGGTGATGGCAGCGATGATCACCGCACCGTCTGGCATCTGCCCGGGGACTTGCTCCCAGGCACCGGCGATCCCCTTGGCGGCCAGGTCGCTGGTCGCGACGCGGGCGTGGGGGTTGGACGGGCCAGCCATGTTGCGCACCACGCTCGAGAGATCAAAGCTCAGGACACGCTCGTATTCGGCCTTGGCCAGGCTGTCGGCCCACAGGCCGGCGGTCTTGGCATAGGTTTCCACCAGCCTGACCTGTTGCTCTTCACGGCCGGTCAGCTTGAGGTAATCGATGGTCTGTTGGTCGATGGCGAACATCGCCGCCGTCGCGCCGTACTCCGGCGCCATGTTGGAAATGGTGGCGCGATCCCCCAGGGTCAGGGCGCGGGCACCTTCACCATGGAACTCCAGGTAGGCACCGACCACCTTCTGCTTGCGCAGGAATTCGGTCAGCGCCAGGACCAGGTCGGTGGCGGTGATGTTCGGTTGCAGCTTGCCGGTCAGTTCGACGCCGACGATTTCCGGCAGGCGCATCCAGGAGGCGCGGCCGAGCATGACGTTCTCGGCTTCCAGGCCACCGACGCCGATGGCGATCACGCCCAGCGCATCGACGTGCGGAGTATGGCTGTCGGTGCCGACACAGGTGTCCGGGTAGGCCACGCCATGATCGTTGTGGATGACCGGGGACATCTTCTCCAGGTTGATCTGGTGCATGATGCCGTTGCCCGGCTGGATCACATCGACGTTCTTGAACGCCTTCTTGGTCCAGTTGATGAAGTGGAAACGGTCTTCGTTGCGGCGATCTTCGATGGCGCGGTTCTTTTCGAATGCCTGCGGGTCGAAACCACCGCATTCCACCGCCAGGGAGTGGTCGACGATCAATTGCACCGGCACCACCGGGTTGACCTGGGCCGGGTCACCGCCTTTTTCGGCGATGGCATCACGCAGGCCCGCCAGGTCGACCAGGGCGGTCTGTCCGAGAATGTCGTGGCAGACCACGCGCGCCGGGAACCATGGGAAGTCCAGATCGCGCTTGCGCTCGATCAACTGCTCCAGGGAAGCGTTGAGGGTAGCCGGATCGCAACGGCGCACCAGGTTCTCGGCGAGCACGCGGGAAGTGTACGGCAGGCCATCGTAGGCGCCGGGCTTGATCGCCTCGACGGCCGCGCGGGCGTCGAAGTAGTCCAGGTCGGTGCCTGGCAGGTTCTTGCGAAATGCGGTGTTCATATCGTTATCAGGCTCGGTCACGGTTTACCTAAGCGGGCACCACCCCTGCAGGAGCGGGCTTGCTCCTCTCCTGCAGGGAACGCGGAGCGCTCTGTTTCAACGCTGCTCGATGGGCACGAACTTGCGTTGCTCGACGCCAACGTACTCGGCACTCGGACGGATGATGCGGTTGTTGGCGCGCTGTTCGAAGACGTGCGCAGCCCAGCCGGTCAGGCGCGAGCAGACGAAGATCGGAGTGAACAGCTTGGTCGGGATGCCCATGAAGTGGTACGCCGAGGCATGGTAGAAGTCGGCGTTGGGGAACAGGCGCTTCTGCTCCCACATGGTCTTGTCGATCGCTTCGGAGACCGGGTACAGCACGGTGTCACCCACTTCATCGGCCAACTGCTTCGACCAGCCCTTGATGACCTCGTTGCGCGGATCGGACTCTTTGTAGATCGCATGGCCAAAGCCCATGATCTTGTCCTTGCGCTCAAGCATGCGCAGCAGCTCGGCAACGGCCTCCTGCGGGCTCTGGAAGCGCTCGATCAGCTCCATGGCCGCTTCGTTCGCGCCGCCGTGCAGCGGGCCGCGCAGCGAACCGATGGCTGCAGTGATGCACGAATACAGGTCCGACAGGGTCGAGGCGCAGACACGGGCGGTGAAGGTCGAGGCGTTGAACTCGTGCTCGGCGTAGAGAATGAGCGAGACATTCATCACCTTGACGTGCAGCTCGCTCGGCTTCTTGCCATGCAGCAGGTGCAGGAAGTGGCCGCCCAGGGTGTCTTCGTCGCTGGTGCAATCGATGCGTACGCCATGGTGGGTGAAGCGGTACCAGTAGCACATGATCGCCGGGAAGACGGCCAGCAGGCGGTCGGTCTTCTCGCGCTGGGCCTCGAAGGTCAGTTCAGGCTCCAAGGTGCCCAGTACCGAGCAGCCGGTGCGCATCACGTCCATCGGGTGGGCGTCGCGGGGGATGCGTTCGAGCACTTCCTTGAGGGCCTGGGGCAGCTCGCGCAGGCCTTTGAGCTTGCGTTTGTAATCAGCCAGCTCTGCCTTGGTCGGCAGCTCGCCGTACAGCAGCAGGTAGGCGACTTCTTCGAATTCGGCACCGGCCGCCAGATCGCGGACATCGTAGCCACGGTAGGTCAGGCCGGCACCGGCCTGGCCAACGGTCGACAGCGCGGTCTGGCCGGCCACCTGGCCACGCAGGCCTGCGCCACTGAGTACTTTTGCTTCGGCCATGGTGTGTTCTCCTTTCTTGAATTTGTTATCGAAATCTTGCTGGCTAATTCGGTTGCCTGTGCCGGCCTCATTCGTGGGGTGAAACCCACTCCTGCAGGTCCGGCGCATCATCGAGCATCAGCGAAAACCCTGTGGGAGCGGTCTTACCTGCGAACCGGCCGCTCACTCCTGCACAGCCTCGAACCTTCAGCCTTTCTTCTGGGCGAACAGCGCATCGAGGCTTTGCTCGAAAGCGTGATAGCCGATGGCATCGTAGAGCTCCATGCGCGTTTGCATGGTGTCGACAACGTTCTTCTGGGTACCGTCGCGGCGCAGTGCGGTATAGACGTTCTCGGCTGCCTTGTTCATGGCCCGGAAGGCCGACAGCGGGTACAGCACCAGCGAGACATCGACCGAGGCCAGCTCTTCGGTGGTGTACAGCGGCGTGGCGCCAAATTCGGTGATGTTGGCCAGGATCGGCGCCTTCACGCGGTCAGCGAAGGTCTTGTACATCGAAAGCTCGGTGATCGCCTCGGGGAAGATCATGTCGGCACCGGCCTCGATGCAGGCGGCGGCGCGGTCCAGGGCGGCGTTCAGGCCTTCGACGGCCAGAGCGTCGGTACGAGCCATGATCACGAAGCTGTCATCGGTGCGGGCATCCACCGCGGCCTTGATGCGGTCGACCATTTCCTGCTGCGTGACGATTTCCTTGTTCGGGCGGTGGCCGCAGCGCTTGGCACCGACCTGGTCCTCGATATGAATGGCCGCCGCGCCGAACTTGATCATCGAGCGCACGGTACGGGCCACGTTGAAAGCCGATGCACCGAAACCGGTGTCGACATCCACCAGCAACGGCAGGTCGCACACATCGGTGATCCGGCGCACGTCGGTCAGCACATCATCCAGGCCGCTGATGCCCAGGTCAGGCAGGCCCAGGGAGCCCGCCGCGACACCGCCGCCGGAGAGGTAGATGGCCTTGAAGCCGGCACGCTTGGCCAGCAGGGCATGATTGGCATTGATGGTCCCGACCACCTGCAACGGATGTTCGGCGGCAACCGCGTCACGGAAACGCTGGCCGGGCGTGCTCTTCAAAGTCATGACTCACCTCGTGGGCTATTGTTGTCGGCGCCTTGGTAGTGACGCTCGATGTTGCGCTTGGATGCGCCGATGTGGCGACGCATCAGGAGTTCGGCCAGCTCGCCGTCACGGTCGGCAATGGCATCGAGAATGCGATGGTGTTCGGCGAACGCCTGGCGTGGACGATTGGGCGTGGCGGAAAACTGGATGCGGTACATGCGCACCAGCTGGTACAGCTCGCCGCAGAGCATCTTGACCAGGGTCTGGTTGCCGCTGCCCTGGATGATCCGGTAGTGGAAGTCAAAATCGCCTTCCTGCTGGTAGTAGCCGACGCCGGCCTGGAACGCCGCGTCGCGCTCGTGGGTGTCCAGTACCCGGCGCAACTCATCGATCTCGACTAGGCTCATACGCTCGGCAGCCAAACGACAAGCCATGCCTTCAAGCGATTCACGGATTTCGTACAGCTCGATGAGTTCGGCGTGATTGAGCGACACCACCCGGGCGCCGACATGCGGAACCCGAACCAGCAAGCGCTGGCCTTCCAGACGGTGAATGGCCTCGCGCAACGGGCCACGGCTTATCCCATAGGTGCGAGCCAGTTCCGGTTCGGAGATCTTGCTGCCCGGGGCGATCTCGCCTTTGACGATGGCCGCCTGGATACGCCGGAAGACGTTCTCCGAGAGCGTTTCCGACTCATCCGACGCAGACAGGAGCGCTTGGCTTGCATCCAACATATTGTCGACACCTTGCGTTTCAATAGCGCCAAAGCTAGCTAAACGGAGCAATGGAGTCAAAGACAAAATCAATATTGTCGACAATCGTCTAAGAACGAACTTACCCGATACACCTGCTGTCAGATCGCGGCGCGCTGGCGTCCAACTGTCGGCGTGATAGAATGCCGCGCCTCCCAAGGGAGTATGGATAGTGTGTCTGCCAACCTTTTCAGCGTGTTGACAGATGAACGAGGAAGCTTGCGCAGTACTTGCCAGTCGCCTTGCCCCGAACCCGCACAGCACCGCGCCAGGATTTATGAGACTTACACCCGCTTCATTGCTGTTCTGCCTCGCCCTGCTGCCGGCCCTTGGCCAGGCGGGAGAAAAGACCGTGTACGGCCTGAATGAATATGCACGCCTTTCCGATCTTGATCTGGAGGTGGCGGCCAAACTCGACACCGGCGCCAAGACCGCGTCCCTGAGTGCCCGAGACATCAAGCGCTTCAAGCGCAACGGCGAAAGCTGGGTACGTTTCTACCTGGCCATCGATGCTGCCCATTCGCATCCGATCGAGCGTCCCTTGGCCCGCGTCAGCAAGATCAAGCGCCGGGCAGGCGACTACAACCCCGACGAAGGCAAGGCCTACACCGCCCGCCCGGTCATCGAACTGGATATCTGCATGGGTCAGGCCAGGCGCACCATCGAGGTCAACCTCACCGACCGCAGTGCCTTCCAGTTCCCGTTGCTCATTGGTTCCGAGGCGCTCAAGCACTTTGACGCGCTGGTCGACCCAAGCCTTAAATACGCGGCCGGCAAACCTGCCTGCGCCACCAAAGCTCCCACCGCAGAGTAATTCCGATGCGCTCTCTTACCCTTCACCTGAAAGTCCTGATCACCGTCCTGGTGCTCCTGGGCGTGCTGGTCACGGCCTATCAGATCTTCATCCTTGGCATCCCGGTGACCGAGGATGAAACCGACGATTTGTGGAACATCGACGCCAAGGTCGAGTTCGTCGCCAACTCGAAGGACCCGGTCAAGGTGCAGATGTTCGTGCCCCCCCTGAACCGTGACTATGTCAGCCTCAACGAGAGCTTCATCTCCAACAACTATGGGGTGAGCGTCAACCGCGCCGACGGCAACCGCAAGGTGACCTGGTCGGCCCGCCGAGCCAGCGGCAACCAGACCCTTTACTACCGCCTGGTGCTGACCAAGCGCTACAGCAACGAGAAGACCACGGTCAAAGGCCCGACCTTCCGCGACAGCCTGGCGGTCGAAGGCCCTGAGAAGATCGCCGCTGAAGCGCTGATGGCACCGATCCGCCAGCATTCGGCCGATGTCGAGACCTTCGTCAGCGAGACCATCAAGCGGGTCAACAACCTCAACGACGACAACGTCAAGCTGCTGCTGGCCGGCGATACCTCGTCGATGAAGAAAGCCCAAGTCATCGACCTGCTGCTGTCCATCGCCCACGTGCCGATGGAGAAAGTCCACACCATCCGCCTGGTTGCCGACACCCCGCAAACACCCGAACTGTGGCTGCGCAGCTTCAACGGCAACGACTGGCTGTACTTCAATCCCGATACCGGCGAACAGGGTCTGCCCAGCGATCGCCTGCTGTGGTGGACCGGTGATGACAACCTGATCACCGTCGATGGCGGCAAGAAAGCCAACGTCACCTTCAGCATGAACAACAGCGAGATGAACGCCATCCGCCTGGCCAAGCTGACCGACGAGAACACCGACGCCGACTTCCTGGAATACTCCTTGTACGGCCTGCCCCTGCAGACCCAGCAGACCTTCATGATCATGGTGATGATCCCGATCGGTGTGCTGGTGATCCTGGTGCTGCGCAACCTGATCGGCATCCAGACCCTCGGCACCTTCACCCCGGTCCTGATCGCCCTGGCCTTCCGCGAAACCCAGCTGGGCTTTGGCATCATGCTGTTCACGGTGATCACCGCCCTGGGTCTGTCGCTGCGCTCGTACCTTGAACACCTGAAGCTGCAGATGCTCCCGCGCCTGTCGGTGGTGCTGACCTTCGTCGTGGTCCTGATCGCCGCCATCAGCCTGTTCAGTCACAAGCTGGGTCTGGAACGCGGCCTCTCGGTGGCCCTGTTCCCAATGGTGATCCTGACCATGACCATCGAACGCCTGTCGATCACCTGGGAAGAGCGTGGCGGCGGCCATGCCATGAAGGTGGCCATCGGCACCCTGTTCGCTGCTTCGCTGGCGCATCTGCTGATGATGGTGCCGGAGCTGGTGTACTTCGTCTTCACCTTCCCGGCCGTACTGCTGATCCTGGTGGGCTTCATGCTGGCGATGGGTCGCTACCGCGGCTACCGCCTGACCGAGCTCGTTCGCTTCAAGGCTTTCGTGAAGGCTGACGCCTGATGTTCGGACTGATCAAGACCTGGAAAGCCCTGGAGGCCCGGGGCATCATGGGTATCAACCGGCGCAACGCGGACTACGTCCTGAAGTACAACAAGCGCCACCTGTACCCGATCGTCGACGACAAGATCATCACCAAGGAGCGTGCGATCAAGGCCGGCATCCATGTGCCGGAGATGTACGGCATCATCGAGACCGAAAAGCAGATCGAGAAACTCGACCAGATCATCGGCAACCGCAACGATTTCGTCATCAAACCGGCCCAGGGGGCCGGTGGTGACGGCATCATGGTGATCGCCGACCGCTTCGAGGACCGTTACCGCACGGTGTCGGGCAAGATCATCAGCCACGAGGAGATCGAGCATCAGATCTCCAGCATCCTCACCGGGCTCTATTCGCTCGGAGGGCACCGCGACCGCGCGCTGATCGAGTATCGAGTCACCCCGGACCAGATCTTCAAGAGCATCAGCTATGAAGGGGTGCCGGACATTCGCATCATCGTGCTGATGGGCTACCCGGTGATGGCCATGCTGCGCCTGCCCACCCGCCAGTCCGGCGGCAAGGCCAACCTGCACCAGGGTGCGATCGGCGTGGGCGTGGACCTGGCCACCGGCCTGACCCTGCGTGGCACTTGGCTGAACAAGATCATCAGCAAGCACCCGGACACCACCAACGCGGTGGATGGTGTGCAGTTGCCGAACTGGGATGGCTTCATGAAGCTGGCAGCCAGCTGCTACGAACTGTGCGGCCTGGGCTACATCGGGGTCGACATGGTCCTGGACCAGGACAAAGGCCCGCTGATTCTCGAGCTCAACGCCCGCCCGGGTCTGAATATCCAGATCGCCAACGACTGCGGCCTGACCCAGCGCACCCACGCCATCGAGGCGCACCTGGAAGCGCTGGCCAAAGACGGCGTGAAGGAAACCGCCGAGCAACGCGTACGCGTGTCCCAAGGCCTCTTCGGGCACGTTCACCCGCAATAAACCCAGGGCTGCCCTGCAGCCCATCGTAGGCTTCGCCGGCCCCCACAGTGCAAGCGCTTTTACTGTGGGAGCCGGCTCAGTCGCGAACGAGCCTAGCCTCGCCATCTGCCATCTTCTCCGCCCGACAGCTTTGCGCTTCTCCCACAGGCGAATACAATCCCCCTCCTCGCTTTGTCATCGCCGTCCACTCTGATGCCAACCTGTACGCTTCACCCCCTGCCCTATCAGATCGACCCCGCTGTCCATTTCGCCCGCCTGCGTCAGGCGCCGGGCGCGATCCTGCTCGACAGTGCCCGCCCCGGCGCCGAGCGTGGTCGCTTCGACCTGCTCAGCGCCTGGCCGTTGCAGCATTTGCAAGCCGAGGCGGGAGAAGATGGCCGAGCCTATCTGCAACGCCTTCGCGATGCTCTTGCTCATCTGGGTCACGCGACGTTGCCCGACGGCATCGAACTGCCGTTCGCCGGCGGCCTGATCGGCTACCTGAGCTACGATTTCGGTCGACGCCTGGAGCACTTACCCAGCCAGGCTAAGGATGACCTTGGCCTGCCGGACGCGCAGCTGGGCCTGTATGCCTGGGCCATGGTCAGTGATCATTTGCGCTGCACGACACACTTGGTGTTCCACCCCAGCCTCGAGGCCGGCGAACGCGCCCGCCTGATCGAGCTGTTCGAAACGCCTGAGGCCGATGAGGCAAGCGATTTCACTTTGCTCGCGCCGATGCGCGGTGACCTGCATCCTACGCAATACCGAGACGCGTTCGATCAGGTACAGGCGTACATTCAGGCAGGCGACTGCTACCAGATCAACCTGACTCAGCGTTTCCGCGCCCCCTGCCAAGGCGACCCGTGGCGGGCGTATCAGGCGCTGCGCAAGGCCTGCCCGACGCCGTTCTCCGGCTATCAGCAGCTGGCCGACGGCAGCGCCTTGCTGAGCTTCTCGCCGGAGCGCTTCATCCAGGTAAGCCAGGGCCAGGTTGAAACCCGGCCGATCAAAGGCACCCGCCCTCGCTCCGCCGATCCGCAGCAGGACGCACGCAACGCCGCCGAGCTGCAGAACAGCCCCAAGGATCGCTCGGAAAACCTGATGATCGTCGACCTGCTGCGCAACGACCTGGGGCGCACCTGCCAGATCGGCTCGGTCAAGGTGCCTGAGCTGTTCAGCCTGGAAAGCTACCCCAACGTCCACCACCTGGTCAGTAGCATCACCGGGCGCCTAGCCGCCGGCAAGGATGCCCTGGACCTGATCGGCGACAGCTTCCCCGGTGGCTCGATCACCGGCGCCCCGAAAATCCGCGCCATGCAGATCATCGACGAGCTCGAGCCGACGCGCCGCGCGCTGTACTGCGGCTCGCTGCTGTACGTGGACGTACGGGGCGAGATGGACAGTTCCATCGCCATTCGCAGCCTGTTGGTCAAGAAAGGTCAGGTCTGCTGCTGGGGCGGTGGCGCAGTGGTGGCCGACTCCGAATGGCAGGCCGAGTACGAAGAGTCCATCGCCAAGGTGCGGGTATTGATGGAAACCCTGCAAAGCTTGTGACCGTTGGCGCCTCTTCACGGGCCGAACCGCGAAGAGGCGCCTCAAGGCAAACGTCTACCTGCCATTTTTTGTTACCATCGGCTCACTACGAGCGCACAGCGCCACACACACGATGGAAACCGCCTGATGAGCCAACCCTTCGACGTCGCCGCCCTGGCCGCGACCTATGCCAGCAAGTCCCCCCAGGAGATCCTCAAGCTTGCCTTCGAGCACTTCGGCGATGACCTGTGGATTTCCTTCAGCGGCGCCGAGGATGTGGTGCTGGTCGACATGGCCTGGAAGCTGAACAAGCAGGTCAAGGTGTTCAGTCTCGACACTGGTCGCCTGCACCCGGAGACCTACCGCTTCATCGACCAGGTCCGCGAGCAGTACAACCTGCCGATCGAGATCCTCAGCCCCGACCGCGCCCTGCTCGACCCTTTCGTGAAGGAAAAAGGCCTGTTCAGCTTCTACAAGGACGGCCATGGCGAATGCTGCGGCATCCGTAAGATCGAGCCGCTGCGCCGCAAGCTGGCCACCGTGAGCGCGTGGGCAACCGGCCAGCGCCGCGATCAAAGTCCCGGCACTCGCAGCCAGGTGGCAGCACTGGAAATCGACACAGCGTTTTCCACACCCGAGCGCACCCTTTACAAGTTCAATCCCCTGGCGCAGATGACCAGCGAGGAAGTCTGGGGCTATATCCGCATGCTCGAGCTGCCCTACAACAGCCTGCATGAGCGCGGCTTCATCAGCATCGGCTGCGAGCCGTGCACACGCCCTGTGCTGCCCAACCAGCACGAACGTGAAGGTCGCTGGTGGTGGGAAGAGTCGACCCAGAAGGAATGCGGCCTGCACGCCGGCAACCTGATCACCAAGGCCTGACCCTACAAGCTCCAAGCTACAAGCCACAAGAAAAAAGCGGCCCTCATGAGGACCGCTTTTTTCTTGTGGCTTGTAGCTTGTAGCTCAATGCACCGGCAGCTCGACCCCTTCGAACAGCTCTTCGAGCTCCTGCTTGTTATGGCACTGGATGGCCTTGGCCATCACTTCGCGGGTCAGGTGCGGCGCGAATTTCTCGATGAAGTCGCACATGAAACCACGCAGGAAGGTGCCACGGCGGAAGCCGATCTTGGTGATGCTGGCCTCGAACAGTTCGCTGGCGTCCAGGGCCACAAGGTCGCTGTCGAGCTTGGTGTCCACAGCCATCTTGGCCACGATGCCCACGCCCAGCCCCAGGCGCACGTATGTCTTGATGACGTCGGCGTCGGCGGCGGTAAATACCACTTTCGGCGTCAAGCCACGGTGATTGAACGCCTCGTCCAGCTTGGAACGTCCGGTGAAACCGAACACGTAGGTCACGATCGGGTACTCGGCGACCGCTTCGAGGGTCAGCTTCGGCAGCTTGGTCAGCGGATGCCCCTGAGGCACCACCACGCAGCGGTTCCACTTGTAGCAAGGCATCATGATCAAATCGCCGAACAGCTCCAACGCCTCGGTGGCGATGGCGAAATCGACGGTGCCGTCGGCAGCCATCTCGGCGATCTGCATGGGCGAACCCTGATGCATGTGCAGGGCGACTTCAGGGTACTGCTTGATGAAACTGCTGATCACCGGCGGGAGCGCGTAGCGTGCCTGGGTATGGGTGGTGGCGATGGACAGGGTGCCCTTTTTCTCGTTGGAAAATTCCTGGGCGATCTGCTTGATGCTCTCGACCTTTCGCAGGATTTCACCGGCGGTATTGATGATGCGCTCACCGGCGGGAGTGACGCGTGTCAGATGCTTGCCGCTGCGGGCGAAGACCTCGACGCCGAGCTCGTCTTCGAGCAGACGGATCTGTTTGCTGATCCCGGGCTGGGAGGTATAGAGGCTCTGCGCTGTCGCGGAGACGTTGAGGTCATGGTGCGCTACTTCCCAGATATAGCGCAGTTGTTGAAGCTTCATAGGTTTCCCTCGGATCAGCGGTAGGTCACCGGCAGCAGGCAGCGATGAGATATAACTATATTAGTGGTTCCCGAAATAAAACTAGAACTATTTTGTTACGCGCCCTCGTTTTGACCTACCCCCTGTTTCAGCCTTTCCTACGCCCCAAATGCTGCGCCAACGGCACCATGTAGATCGGAACCGGGGACAGTTGCAGCAACCGCGCCGCAGTGCGGCCGATCGGCACATCCACCCCTGCTCCCTGGCTGTGACTGCCGAAAATCAGCAGATCGACGCTCAAGCGCTTAGCCTGCTCGATGATCACCTGGGCCGGATCCCCCTGACGCACCCTCACCGCCCGGATCAAGGCCAGGTCCGCTTCTTCACCTAGTTCGTCACGAAAGTTTTCCAACACCCGCTGCTCGATGTTGGCCATGACCGTATTCACACCCTCGCTGTGCAGCTCGTCCAGGGTCTGCTCGTCGAGGTAACTCTGGAGCAGGGACTCGGCGAACTGGCCCATGGGTTCCACCGCATGGATCACGTACAGCTCTGCGTTGAATGTCCGGGCCAGGGCCAAGGCGTGCTGCATGACAAAAGGCGCGTATACACCGAGGTCGGTGGCATACAGCATGGAATGAATCATTCGACCTCCTCGACTGCCGTTACGACAGAGCAAGGTTCAGCTTAGCAGCGCCGCGTACGACCGCTTGGCCGTCCGGCGCGCTGCCGGCGCCCGGCCTGGAGGGGTCAGCCGCTGCGATTGCGACGGTCGATGAAGGCCAGGGTCTGATACAGCATCTGCAGTTGCGGCAAATGACACCCAGCCGCTTGCGCACGTGCCAGCGGTTCGGCATAGATCGCCTGCAACTCGAGCGGTCGCCGCTGGGCATGATCGTGGTACATGCTTGGCCAGTAATCAGGCATCTTTTCGGTCAGGCGAAACAGTTGCTCGGCGTAACCATTCGGCAAGTCATGGCCGCAAGCCTGGGCTCCCTGCACCACTTCAGCCATCAGCGCGCGTACCAGATCACGACTGTCGGGGTCCGTCATCAGTGCCGTGGTGCTGGCCTGAAGCAGTACCGAAAGACCGTTGTAAGGCATATTCCATACAAGCTTCTGCCAACGGGCCTGAGCAAGGTCATCCATGGCCTGGGAGTCGATGCCCGCCGCCCGGAACAGCGCCACCCCTTGGGCAACGATAGCGGCACCTCGATCCTCGGCCGGACCACTGTGGTATCCCAGATTGACCGTGCCCAGCGCCTGATGGCACACCACTCCAGGTGCCTGGCGGTTGACGCAAATGAAGCACAGTCCGCCAAGCAGGTGCATATCGGCGCGCAGTGACGGCCGTAACTGCTCCTCCACGCCCAGGCCATTTTGCAACAACACGACCCTGGCACCTGGGGCTGCGGCCTGGAGGATGAGCGGTGCAAGCTCCCGGTTGCTGGTGGCCTTGGCGCCTACCAGCAACCAGTCGCAGGGCGGCATGTCGGCGGCCGAGGCGTAGGCCTGCACTTTCATGTGCAATTGGCCGTGAACCGCGCTGTCCACGGCCATGCCATGCTCATGCACGATGCGGTATTCACTGCGCAACAGAAAATGCACATCGAAACCGGCCCGCGCAAGCATGAGCCCGTAGAAACCGCCGATGGCGCCGCTGCCGATAATGCCGATACGTGGGTTGCAAGTGTCCACACGCGCTCCTTGTCCGAAATCTGGTACTTGGTTTTACACCTAAACCCTTCGGTTTTCGAACGCAGAAGCATCCGCTCGCCCCTGAGCTGGCCGTACCACCTTGCAAATAAATCACGCCTTGGTCGTAAAAACCCAGTACCGGCGGGGAGCAGCCCATTGTCGAGCCACCTTGTAACGCGCTAAGGTTCGGCTCCCCGTTGCGAACAATCTTGCTGCTGGGCCGCACGGGGATTGCTGGCGGCCGGCACCCGTGACCTGACGAGTAACACGATGGCTGATTTACCGATCGACGACCTTAACGTTGCCTCCAACGAGACTTTGATCACCCCCGATCAGCTCAAGAAGGAACTCCCCCTCAGCGCCAAGGCCCTGCAGACCGTGACTGCCGGCCGAGAAGTGGTGCGCAACATCCTCGACGGCAAGGACCATCGACTCTTCGTCGTGGTGGGCCCCTGCTCCATCCACGACATCAAAGCCGCCCACGAGTATGCCGAACGCCTGAAGGTGCTGGCCGAAGAAGTTTCCGACACCCTTTACCTGGTGATGCGCGTGTACTTCGAGAAGCCGCGTACCACCGTCGGCTGGAAAGGCCTGATCAATGACCCTTACCTGGATGACTCCTTCAAGATCCAGGACGGTCTGCACATCGGTCGCAAGTTGCTGCTGGACCTGGCCGAAATGGGCCTGCCCACCGCCACCGAGGCACTCGACCCGATCTCCCCGCAGTACCTGCAGGACCTGATCAGCTGGTCGGCCATCGGCGCCCGCACCACCGAATCCCAGACCCACCGGGAAATGGCCTCCGGTCTGTCCTCGGCAGTCGGCTTCAAGAATGGCACCGACGGCGGCCTGACCGTGGCTATCAATGCCCTGCAGTCGGTCTCCAAGCCTCACCGCTTCCTGGGCATCAACCAGGAAGGTGGCGTGTCGATCGTCACCACCAAGGGCAACGCCTATGGCCACGTGGTGCTGCGCGGTGGCAACGGCAAGCCCAACTATGATTCGGTCAGCGTTGCCCTGTGCGAACAAGATCTGGCCAAGGCCAAGATCAAGGCCAACATCATGGTCGATTGCAGCCATGCCAATTCCAACAAGGATCCGGCCCTGCAGCCGCTGGTAATGGAGAACGTCGCCAACCAGATCCTCGAAGGCAACCAGTCGATCATCGGCTTGATGGTCGAAAGCCACCTGAACTGGGGTTGCCAGGCAATTCCGAAGGACCTGAACGAGCTGCAATACGGTGTTTCCATTACCGATGCCTGCATCGACTGGAGCGCCACCGAGAAGGCCCTGCGCAGCATGCGCGCCAAGCTCAAGGACGTCCTGCCTCAGCGTCAGCGCGGCTGACAATCGGGAGCAAACGAAAACGCCGGGCAATGCCCGGCGTTTTCATGTTCGGTGTTCGATTGTACCGTTCAGGCCTTGCTCGACTGACGTTGCTGACGCTCCATGTAGCGTTCGACGTAGGAGCAGGAGGGGATCACCGTGTAGCCCATCTCCTCGGCGTATTCCAGCGCCTTCTCGGTCAACGCTGCAGCGATGCCTCGCCCCCGTAGGGCATTGGGCACGAAGGTACGGTAGATATCCAGCGTCTGCTTGCCCAAGTCCATGTACGTCAGATAGGCACGGTGACCGTCCACATTGGTCTCGAACTGATGACCGGCCTGGTCATGGTGGATGGTCAACGCTTCGCTCATCACTACTCCTCGCAGGTCTGTCGGCAGACCCTTACCTTAACCGATGGTGTTTCCGGCGGAGGAACCTCTACGCCACCCCTGCCCCTTGGACCATAAGGCGATCCGAATCGTTCTGCTGCGCGGGCACCCTACAAATAGTAGGCGCCGGAAGCGGGATTGCTCAAGGTGGCTCGGGGAAAAAGTACGAGATAACCCCTGCCGGTCGCTTCGCGGCCGCGTACACAGTGTTCTAGGCCTATGACGCTGACCGACAGTTAAAGTCACCATTAGTTCACCAAAAAGTTCCCGCTCTACAAATGCTTGCAGCCGCTGCGCAAAATTTTCACAAATGCCATACAAAGGTTGTCACCTTTTGGGGGCGGCAACATTTTTTTTGCAGTTCTTGCGCTTAGTCAGTTTACTTACTACAAGTAATGGGTACTATGTACGCCGGCCAGTTTCTCTTTTCCGAGAGATGGCTCTTTAATAGAAAGTCCTTGAAGGGGAACACGATGAACAACGTTCTGAAATTCTCTGCTCTGGCTCTGGCCGCAGTTCTGGCTACCGGTTGCAGCAGCGTATCCAAAGAAACCGAAGCTCGTCTGACTGCGACTGAAGACGCAGCAGCTCGCGCTCAAGCTCGTGCTGATGAAGCCTACCGTAAGGCTGATGACGCTCTGGCTGCCGCTCAGAAGGCTCAGCAGACCGCTGACGAAGCCAACGAGCGCGCTCTGCGCATGCTGGACAAAGCCAGCCGCAAGTAATAATCCTCACGGATTGTTATGGAGCCGACCCACTAGTGGGTCGGCTTTTTTTATTCCCGCCTGAAAAGCAAACGGCAAAAACGAAAAAGGCCTGCACTAAGGCAGGCCTCGATTCGGGTTAACGGGAGCACCTCCCGAAAGAGACATCCCCCTTACTGCAGCTCCGGGGGAATGCTCGAAACCATCGGCGCTGTCCCACCATTGACTGGCACCGCGATTTCCACTGGCATGCCATCTTCGGCAGCCACCACGTCGCGCACCATGTCCCAGTTCATGCGCAAGTTGTTGGCCAGGTCTTCGCGCTTGAGCAGAGCATTGATGACCGCAGTATGTTTATCCACCACCGATGGATTGCCATGATCATCGAGCGGTGTATGAGCCTCGAGATAGACCTTTCCGCCACTGATGCCAAACTTGTAGGGTTCGTTGATGATACGTACTGGCGTACCCACCGGGACCATCTTGGAAAGTTCCAGCACGTTGTTGTTGAGCATACGGAAGCAGCCATGGCTGGTACGCATGCCGATACCGAACTTCTTGTTCGAACCGTGGATCAGGTAACCCGGTACACCCAAGGTGAACTTGAACGGCCCCAGTGGGTTGTCCGGGCCGGCCGGCACCACGGCAGGCAGGATGTCACCGTCGGCGGCGTGTTCGGCACGGATCGAGGCGGGTGGCGTCCAGGTCGGATTAGGGGTTTTGGCCGTGATCTTGGTGTTGGCGATGGGCGAGCCCCACCCTTCGCGACCGATACCCAGCGGGAAGGTGTGCACCACGTTCTGCCCTTTCGGGTAGTAGTACATGCGGTATTCGGCCAGGTTGATGACGATGCCTTCACGCGGACCTGGCGGCAGAATGTAGCGGGTCGGCAGGATGATCTCGGTGCCAGCGCCCGGCAGCCATGGATCCACGCCCGGGTTGGCCGCGATCATTTCGAGGTAGCCCAGGTCATTGGCGGTGCCGATGTCGGCAAAGGTGTCTTCGTACTTGGCCTTGATCACCTGGACCTGGCCGACGATATCTTCACCGGCAGGTGGCAACGGCAATTCCAGCGCAACGGTTGGACCGGCCACCAACAGGGCGGCCAGGGACAAGCTACGGGTGACGGCGGGAAGGCGCGGCAACATCCGGTAAATCCTTCGAAAGATGGGTCAAGAGGATCGATTGTACACCTACCCCAGGACAAGCGGGAGGCATCGGGTTCATGCTGGCATTTCAGATGATGAAAGGTGCTCAGAGTTCCGGCCACACCGGACGCATGCCACGGCGCTGGGCATCGAGAATCGCTCGGCACAACGCACAAAGGCGACCATCGCGGTAGACCGACCGCTCCACTGCGGACCAGCGCGGTTGCGCTGGCAACAGCCCACCGCACAGCGTGCGATCGACGGGCACGCCAAGCTCGAGCTGACGCGCCACCAGGTGAACGCGAACCTCCTGGCAAGCGAACAGGTCGAGCTGTTCATCGGGCTCGATCAGTTGATAGGCGTACAAAGACCAGGCAGGGCGCGGCATTGGGGGCTCTCGAAGCGGGGGGCGCAACATTAGCCGAAAGCCGGCCCCGATAAAAGCGTCACAACAAGGGTTTTATCGCCGGCCAGGCATTTTCCAGCAAGCGCGGCTGGGCCTCTACGGTCGGGTGGATACCATCGGCCTGCATCATCTGCGGCACACCGCCGACCCCTTCAAGAAAAAAAGGCACCAAGGGGACTTGTTTCTGAGCCGACAAGCGCTCATAGACCTGAGCGAAGGCGCTGGTATAACGCACACCATAGTTGGGCGGCAGCCGCATACCCAGCAGAACCACCTTGGCGCCCGCCTCACGCGCCTGATCGACCATCGAAGCAAGATTTTGTTGCAATTGCTGGGGCGGCAGCCCTCGCAGTCCGTCGTTGCCGCCAAGCTCCAGTACCACCAGGCTCGGCTTGTGCGCCGCAAGCAGCGCCGGCAGCCGCGCCTGGCCACCGGCACTGGTGTCTCCACTGATCGAGGCATTGACCACCTGGTCGGTATAACCCTCCTCCTTAAGGCGCTGCTGCAGCAGGGAAACCCATCCTTGGCGGCTATCCAGGCCAAAACCGGCGCTGATACTATCCCCAACGACCAGCAGTGTACCTGCCGCCGCGCTTTGGGCCAGGCAATACAGGGCCAGACCGGCACTCAACCACCACACTCGCATCGGATTCTCCATGGGCCCCAGCATTCTCGTTGCGCAGAACCTTAGCAAAGTGGTCCCCAGCGCGGAAGGTGACCTGACCATCCTCCACGCCCTGTCATTGTCCCTTGCGCAAGGCGACAGCCTGGCCATCGTAGGCGCCTCGGGCTCGGGTAAATCGACCCTGCTCGGTCTGCTCGCCGGCCTCGACCGCCCCAGTGCGGGCAAGGTCATACTCGCCGGCCATGACCTGGGCCCTCTCGATGAAGATCAGCGTGCCCGGGTGCGCGCCGAGCATGTGGGCTTCGTGTTTCAGTCGTTCCAGTTGCTCGACAGCCTCAACGCTCTGGAAAACGTCATGCTTGCGCTGGAGCTCGATGGCCGCCGCGATGCACGCGAGCAAGCCCGGACCCTGCTGGAGCGGGTCGGCCTGGGCAAACGCCTGAGCCACACCCCACGCCAACTCTCCGGTGGCGAACAACAACGGGTGGCGATCGCCCGCGCCTTTGCAGCCCAGCCTGCGGTGCTGTTCGCCGACGAGCCGACCGGAAATCTGGACAGCCATACCGGCGAACGCATCAGCGACTTGTTGTTCGAATTGAACAAGGAGCGTGGGACCACACTGGTTCTGGTCACCCATGACGAGCGCCTGGCCCAACGCTGCCGACGTCTGATCCGCCTGGATGCCGGCCGCCTGGTGGAGTCCTGATGAGCCGCCTGCCCTTCTCCCTCTTCTGTCGCCTGGCCCTGCGGCAGTTACTGCGCGATGCCCGCGCCGGGGAAGTTCGGGTGCTGTTTTTCGCCCTGCTGGTGGCGGTGGCAGCCAGCACTGCCATCGGCTACTTCGGCGCGCGCCTAAACGGTGCCATGCAATTACGCGCCAGCGAATTCCTCGGTGCTGACTTGGTGCTGCAAGGCGGCTCGCCGGCCCGAGACAAGCAAATCAGCGCAGGCAAGGCGGCCGGCCTGCAGCACGCTCATGTGGTGGAGTTCACCAGCGTGGTCGGCGGCGACAGCGGCATCCAGCTATCGAGCATCAAGGCCGCCGACGCCGCCTACCCTCTTCGCGGCCAGCTGCGCAGTGCCGCCACGCCCTATGCCGAGGAAACCCCTGGCGGCGGCCCCGCACCTGGCGAAGCCTGGGTCGAGGCACGTCTACTGGCGGCGCTGGGGCTATCGATTGGCGACAGCATCGACGTCGGCATGAAGACCTTGCGTATGAGCCGTGTGCTGACCTACGAACCCGATCGCGCCAACAACTTCTATAGCCTCACACCACGCGTGCTGATGAACATAGCGGACCTGCAGTCCACCGGCGTGATCCAGCCGGGAAGCCGGGTCAGCTACCGCGACCTGTGGCGCGGTACTCCCGAGGCGCTGGCGCAGTACCGTGGGGAGGTGAAAAAGACCTTGGCCGCCAACCAGCGCCTGCTCGACACACGCGATGGTAACCAGCAAGTCGGTGGTGCGCTGGGCAAGGCTGAGCGCTACCTGAACATGGCCAGCCTGGTGGCGGTATTGCTGGCCGGGGTTGCCGTCGCGCTGTCTGCCAGTCGCTATGCGGCCCGCCGCCTGGATGCCAGTGCCTTGTTGCGTTGCCTGGGGCTTTCCCGACATCAGGCACTGGGCATGTACTGCCTGCAATTGGCCGCGCTCGGCCTGATTGCCGCGACCACCGGCGCCTTGCTCGGCTGGCTGGCGCAGCTGGGGCTGTTCCGTTTGTTGCAAGGGCTGATGCCGAGCGAGGTGCCGGCTGGCGGCATGACCCCAGCCCTGGCCGGCATAGGCACTGGCCTGGTGGCCTTGGCCGGGTTCGCCCTGCCGCCGCTGGCCGCCCTTGGCCGCGTCCCACCCTTGCGTGTATTGCGCCGCGACTTGTTACCCGTGCCGCCGAGCAGCTGGCTGGTATACGGCGCAGCCCTGTTTGCCCTGGGGCTGATCATGTGGCGTTTGAGCCTGGACCTTTTACTCACTTCGGCCTTGCTCGCCGGGGGCGTCTTCGCCGCCTTGCTGCTTGGTGGCCTGCTACTGCTAGGCCTGCGCAGCCTGCGACGAGTGCTGGCCAGTGCTCCCTTGGCCTGGCGTCTGGGCCTGGGTCAACTGCTGCGCCATCCACTGGCTGCCGCCGGCCAGACGCTAGCCTTCGGCCTGATCCTGCTGGCCATGGCCTTGGTCGCACTGCTGCGAGGTGAATTGCTCGATACCTGGCAAGCTCAACTGCCCAATGACGCCCCCAACCACTTCGCCCTCAATATCCTGCCTGACGAGCGCGACCCTTTCGCCCAGCGACTGCAGGCGATCAACGCCAGCTCAGCTCCCCTGTATCCGGTGATACCGGGACGTCTGACGCACATCAACGGTCAGCCGGTGCGCCAGTTGGTCAGCAAGGAGTCCACCGCCGAGCGCGCCGTGCAGCGTGACCTCAGCCTCACCTGGGCCGCCGAACTGCCTCCAGGCAACACCCTGAGCGCCGGCCACTGGTGGCAAGCATCACCTGCTGCAGACGAGTTGCCTGGGGTTTCGGTGGAAGCCCAGCTTGCCGACAGCCTGAAACTCAAGCTCGGAGATCTGCTTGACTTCGATATCGGCGGCCAGCAACGCCAGGCGCGGGTGACCAGCTTGCGTGCCGTGCACTGGGACAGCTTCCAGCCCAACTTCTACATGATCTTCCAGCCTGGAACCTTGCAAGGGCTGCCGGCGACCTACCTGACCAGTTTCTACCTGGCGCCAGGGCACGACCAGGAAGTCGTTGCTCTGTCACGGGCGTTTCCGGCGGTGACCATTCTCCAGGTCGATGCGCTGCTGGCGCAGTTGCGCAGCATCCTGGCGCAGGTGACATGGGCGGTCGAATACGTACTGTTGTTCGTCCTGGCGGCGGGGCTGGCGGTGCTATTCGCCGGGCTCCAGGCGACATTGGACGAACGTATTCGCCAGGGGGCGTTGTTGCGCGCGCTAGGGGCCGCCAGGCCGTTACTGGTCAAGGCAAGGCGGATCGAGTTCGGCTTGCTTGGAGCGGTGAGTGGGTTGTTGGCTGCGCTAGGGTGCGAGCTGATTACTTGGGTGCTCTACCGATATGCGTTTGATCTGGCGTGGGGGCCACATCCCTGGTTGCTGGTGGTGCCGGTGGTGGGAGCTGTCGTGGTAGGCGGAGCTGGAGTCGTCGGGACGCGGCGGGCCTTGAATGCAAGTCCGTTGGTGGTATTGCGGGAGGGGTAGGCTTGGGCTTTCAGAGGGTGTGGCTATCTGATTCTGGCGAAGGCCGCGCAGGAACTGTGGCGCTGGCGAAACCTGCGATGGGCCGCACAGCGGCCCTCTGGGAAATGTCCCTCAATCGAAGGTCTGTATGAGATGCGTTCGCGCGAAGCCTCTTGAAAACAGCACAACCCGACTACCCATCAATCCCATAACAAATACGATTGACGTACCAGATCGCCTCCCCCGTAGGTGTCTTCACCACCACCTCATCACCCTCTTCCTTCTTGAGCAGCGCCCGCGCCATGGGTGAGTCGATGGAAATATAGTCGTTGCGCCCATAGATCTCGTCATACCCCACAATCCGAAACTTGAGCACCTCGCCTTCGTCATTTTCGATTTCCACCCAGGCACCAAAGAACACCTTGCCCTCTTGCTGCGGCGAATAGGCCACCACCTTGACGTCTTCAAGCCGCTTGCGCAGGTACCGGACCCGGCGGTCGATCTCTCGCAAAAGCTTCTTGTTGTACTGGTAGTCCGCGTTCTCGCTGCGGTCGCCCAGGGAGGCGGCCCAGGTGACCTTCTGGGTAATCTCGGGACGATAGACTCGCCACAGGTGATCGAGCTCTTTCTTCAGAGCCTCATGACCTTCAGTGGTGATGATGTTGGTGCTCAAGCGGCATTCTCCTCAGTGCATCCTCCGCTGACGCACACCAGCGGAGGGCTCCGAGCTTAGCGAAAAATCCCGTGGACGACACGCAGCTCAGCGGCGGGTGATTAGCCCCTGGCGCGCGATACGTGTCAGCTGGCCGATGACTTCGGCGGCGTCGGCGGCCAAGGGCGCCTGGATCACCGCAAGGTCGAAACGGTCATTGCCAAACTGGGCAAAGCCGTCACAGGTTTCGGCAAACTGTACGAGAAATGCACGCGCTTGCCCCTTGCGCCGCGACAAGCCGTCAAGGTTGCGTAAAAGTGTGGGTTGATGCTGGCCACCGAGCAGGATGCGCGGTGTACGGGAAGCCTGGCTGGCAGGCAATGGACTCAAGCAGACACTGGTACGTGGACAACTCATGGAGATATCTCTGCGCCTCGCAAATCCCGCTGGGCAGCGGTGGGAGGCGTCACCGAACCAGCGCTTTAGCGGTATTTCGGATGACCCAAAAGAGTTATCCCGCGCCCCGCAAGTAGCTGTTTAAATCGGCGCAGTCGGTATGCTAGAGCGTGACGCGATAAGTTACAAGATACCGATAGCAGCTAAACGCTAAGACTTTCGCAGGTCTGCCCCTTCACATGAAAAAACCCGCTTACCCGTACACCTGGAAAGCGGGTTCGATGTTAGCCGCAGATCAGTGGCGAGCGATCAGCCGGTCCAGGGAGAAGCGGCCTGCGCCTTCGATCAACACCGCGACCGTACCCGCCAGTAGCGCCAGGGCGAACTCGTAGCCATTGTTCGCCATGAACAGGCCATTGTTGATGTGCACCGAGAGGATCGCTACCACCAAGGTCACGGACAGCGCCAGTGCCGCAGGCCGTGCCAGCAAGCCAATCACAAGGGCCAGGCCACCGAAGAACTCGGCGCTGCCCGACAACAGAGCCATCAGGTAGCCTGGGGCCAGGCCGATGCTTTCCATCCATTGGCCGGTGCCTTCCAGCCCGTAGCCGCCAAACAGGCCGAACAGCTTCTGGGCACCGTGGGCCAAGAAGATGATGCCTACCAGGATACGGATGACGCTCAGACCAGTGCCGGCGCGGGTAACGAACAGGGCGTTGAGTGTGTTGTTCATTTCGATGCTTCCTGAATCAAGGGATGATGTGTGCAGATGGCGCCATTCTAATCACCCAAATAGATACAAAAAGCGCAATAAACGGCCTATTTACATCTATATATTCGATTTGTTAGCGGTTCGCGACGCGCTCCAGCGATTCCCGCTGCCGATTGAAAGCCAAGAAGTACTTATTGACGCTATTGACGAAGTTGACCGGCCCCATGCCTACCTGCTCCATGGCGATGCGCTCGGTCTGGAAGAACCACTGATTGCCATTTAGCCCGCGGCGCCGCGCCTCGGCGCGCATGGCCTGGACCCGTTCCGGTCCAAGGTTGTAGGCGGCGAGGACAAACGCCATGCGCTCACGCTCGTTGAGCTGGGGGCTGGCGAAAAACTTGCGGCGGATCAATGCCAGATACCGGGCGCCCGCCTGCACATTGCCGTCGACCGAGGCGATATCACTCACCCCCACGCGGCGAGCCGCTGCCGGCGTGATCTGCATCAGCCCATGCGCGCCACCACCTCCGCGAGCCGCCGGGTTGAAGGTGGATTCCTTGAACGCCAGCGCCGCCAGGTTCAGCCAGTCGATCTGCTGCGCAGCGCCATGCTTCTGCAGCACCGTGCGCAACGACTCCAGACGCTTGCGGTCCTTTCTCGCCAGCGGGTCATGCACACGGTATTGACGCCGGTAGATACGCTCGAAGGCTGCGTCCTGGTTCGCCGGTGCTCGGTAGCCTTCCAGGAAGCGATCCACCGTGGCGAGCAACATGCTGGCGTCACGTCGCACATACCAGCGCATCGCCTGAGGCTGGCCCAGGCTCACGCGCGAATCCAGCCGCAAGCGCGGCATCACCCGAGCCCAGCGCTGGGCAATCGGGCGCTCCACCACGGTCAGGTGATAAATGCCTGCCTGGACCATTTCCAGCACATCTTCCACCGCCAGACTGGCATCGACCCACTCCACCTTGATCGGTGCACGCTTGCGCAACGCCAGTTGCTGGTTGATCTGGGTGATCACCGCGCCGGCGGCGCTGGCACTGGTCAACGCGACAGTTCGTCCGGACAACTGATCCACCCGGGTGAAGCCGCGCTCCCCTTTGCGTCCGACCAGCATCAATTGCACCTGGTCTTGGACCGCTACGCTGCCACTGACCCCACGCACCAGCGCAGGATCGAGCAGCTCGCCAGGGGCCGCCAAATCGCCCTCGCCACGCTGCAGGGCGGCAAGCAATTGTTCCTTGGCGCGGGGGATGAGCTTGAGGCGGATTTGCTGACCGTCCCGGGCCCGAGCATTTAGGTAGTGCTCGAGACCTCGCAAGCGGTGGTGTTCCACACCCACCGGCTCGCCTTTGACTTCACCCGAGCTGTTGCGACTCTGGTTGACCAAAACCCTGAGGACTTTGCTGCTGCGGATCTGTGCTAGGTCGCGAACCTGGCTGGCCGGAACATGCTGCTGGGGCCCCGGCAGCCGCGCATTGGCCGCTGGGGCCAGGGTCAAGCCGACAAGCAGCGGTATCAGCAGTGATCGCAGCATGCGAGAACCTGTCCGGGGGCTGGGAGCGGGTGTCATACAGCGAGGTCCGTCCATGACAAATGACGCTAAAAGACCACGACAACCACTTGAAGTTCTGGGATTTCTTACGAATTTCCCGTTTTTTGCTATGCTGGCCGGCCCGCGGCACGAGGTAGAAAGATGCAACTGATCGATATTGGCGTCAACCTGACCAACAGCAGTTTCCATGACCAGCAGGCCGCTGTCGTCGAGCGGGCCGTACAGGCGGGCGTGGTCCAGATGGTGCTCACCGGGACTAGCCTCCAGGTCAGCGAACAGGCCCTGACGCTCGCTTCGCAGCTCGATCCGGAAAGCCTGCGCTTGTTCACCACAGCCGGTATCCACCCCCACGATGCCAGCCATTGGGACAACGCCAGCGAGCGCTTGCTGCGTGAACTGCTGGCCCAGCCGCGGGTGCGGGCCGTGGGCGAGTGCGGGCTCGATTTCAACCGCGACTTCTCCCCCCGCCCGCAACAAGAGAAAGCGCTGGAGGCTCAGTTGGCGTTGGCCGCCGAGCTGGGCTTGCCCGTGTTCCTCCATGAGCGAGAGGCCAGCGCACGGCTGCTGGCGATCCTCAAAGTCTATCGTGACCACCTACCAGCGGCCGTGGTGCACTGCTTCACCGGCGAGCGCCAAGCCTTGTTCGCCTACCTGGATCTGGACTTGCACATCGGTATCACGGGCTGGATTTGCGACGAGCGCCGCGGCACCCATCTTCACCCGCTGGTAGGCAATATTCCCGAAGGCCGCCTGATGCTCGAAAGCGACGCACCCTATCTGCTGCCGCGCAGCCTTCGTCCGAAGCCAAAGAAGGGCCTCAACGAGCCTGCTTTCCTGCCCGAAGTCCTGCGAGAGGTTGCGCTGCACAGGGGAGAATCCCTGGAACAGACAGCCGCGCACACCACTGCCACCGCCAAAGCATTCTTCCAGCTGCCCTGAAGCCGGGCTGGGGTTTGTTGACGCATATCAAGGCAGGCGCTGGGACGAGCGGACACAATGATGGCACCTTGCCAATAATGTTTCCGCTCAACTCAGAGAAGACCTATCCATGGGTGCCTGGCTTAGCAATATTTCCCTGAAGTACAAGTTCTGGGCCGTCAATGCGGTGGCCTTCGTCACGACCCTGCTCCTGGTGCTCTACGCGGTTTACCTGGAGCAGCAAGCCCGTGCAGAAGGCGCGCGCAACCAGGCCATTGCCCAGGCCGAGCTGATCGCGGCCTGGCCTGAAGGGCAACCACTGCCCCAACCCTCCCAGGCCGTGATGTGGCAGTCCGGGCAGACGCCGGTCATCGCCAACCAGCCGCGTGAGGCCTTGGTCGATGCACAAGGCTGGGTCGCCCTGCCCAATGCCTGGGTCCTGGGCAACAATCCCTTGCAGGGCGCCCAAGTGATCCACCGGGCAGAGCAGCGCATCGCTGTGCTGGCCGAATCCCCCAGCCTGCGCCAGGTGTTCTTCGAGCGCTTCACCCAATACGCGGTCTGCGTGCTGATTCTGATGTTGGCGATGCTCTGCGCTTCGCAGTTGCTGATCCGTTTCTTGCTCAGCCAGCTCAATACGCTCAAAGACGTGATGCTGCATGTGGAGAAGACTGGCGACTTGTCGGCCCGTGTCCCGCTGTCCTGTGGCGATGAAGTCGGCCAGATGGCAGGCGCCTTCAATGCAATGCAAGCCACCTACCACCGGGTGGTCAGCACGGTAGCTCGTACCGCAGCGCAATTGGACAGCGGCGCAGCACGCCTGGCAGCGAGCATGGACGAGGTGCGCCACGGCATGATCGGCCAGCAAAGCGAGACCGACCAGGCTGCCACCGCCATCAACGAGATGTCCGCCACGGTCCATCACATTGCCCAGCATGCCGGCGCCACCCGTGACCTGTCGCAAACCGCCGATACCCTGGCCGGCAGCGGCCAGGCGGTGGTCACACGTGTGCAGGACTCCATCGCCGGCCTGTCCAGCGGTGTTCAGCAAACCGCCGAAATGATTCGCCAGCTCGCCGAGGACAGCCAGCGCATCAACGGCGTAGTCGGCGTCATCCATAGCATCGCCGAGCAAACCAATCTACTGGCCCTCAATGCTGCGATCGAGGCGGCCCGGGCAGGCGACCTGGGACGTGGGTTTGCCGTGGTGGCGGACGAAGTGCGCAACCTGGCCAAGCGCGTGCAGACCTCCACCGATGAAATCACCGGCATGGTGTCCGCCCTGCAGGCAGGTACCCGTGATGCCGTGGATTTCATGCAGGAGAGCTCCTACAAGGCCGACGATTGTGTCAAACAGGCCCAAGAGGCAGGCGAGGCGTTGCTGGAGATCACCAGTGCCGTCGCGCAAATGCGCGAGAGCAACACGCAGATCGCCGTCGCCGCCGAACAACAAAGCCAGGTGGCCGAAGAGATGAACCGGGCGGTGGTGAGCATTCGTGACGTCACCGAGGAAACGGTCCAGCAGACCGTCGGTTCTGCCACCACCAGCAACGAGCTGGCGACCCTGGCGGCCGAGCTGAACAAAGCCATCGGCCAGCTCAAGCTATAAGGCCGATATCCCGCCTCGATTGGCCCTCGCCGTAGGGCCACACTAAGCTTTGGGCATGACCGAGAGGAAATGCCCATGAGCAAACGCCTGCCCAATCTGCACGCCTGGCAATGGCGTGGTTACCATCACAATCACCGGCATCCGACCAACCTGGTGCTGCATCTGATCGCCGTCCCATTGTTCATCCTGGGCGCCCTGTTGATGCTCGGCGGGGTATTTGGCCTGGACCTCGGCCAACTGGCCATCGGCTTGATCGCCCTGGCCGCTGGCCTTGGACTGCAGCGCCACGGCCATCGTCTGGAAACCGAGCAATCCGAACCCTTCGCCAGCCGCAAGGACGCCGTTCAGCGTGTACTGACCGAGCAATTCATCACCTTTCCGCGCTTTCTGCTGAGCGGTGCCTGGTGGCGTGCCTGGCGCGAGCGCCACAAGCATCGCCGCTAGCTGCCCAGATCTAGGCGAACACCGTCACGGTCTGTCGGCTCAAGGCAATCAGCTCGTTCTCGGCTGTCCACAGGGCGGCCGAAGCGTGCCCATAGCCATCGCGGGCGTGCTCGGTCTCGACACAGTAACGACACCAGTCCAAGGTCGACAGCTTGGGCGCTGGCTGAATGAACTCGATCGTCCAGGTCAGGGTGCTGCCTGCGGCAGGTTGTTTAAGATGCGGTAGCAGACTGGGCGGCCAGGCATCGACCATTGCCAGCAGATGCGCTTCGCTCGCCGGCCCGTCGGCCATATCGCGCAGGCGTACCCAACCGCCCATCCGTCGATCATCGTTACCGCTGAACGGCAGGCCGCCAATGGCCCAACGCAAAGCCACATGACGCATGAACTCAGGCGTCACGCCTTTGATATAGGGCAATTCGGCGGCAGACTGCTCTAGCGGCTTCATGTCCACGGCAGGCTGAGCCTTGACCTCGATTGCCGAAGGACGGCCATCTCCGAAGCTGCCCTGTACCAGGGTCACCACCTGCCCCTCCTGCACCGCGCGTCCCAGCAGCGTGCTGACAGCTTTGCCCTCACGCAACACCTCGACCTCGAAACTGATCGGCACCTGCGGCGTCGCTGGCCCAACAAAGGTGACAGCCAACGACCGCACCGGACGTCCCTCACCAAGCTTGGCACGCATCGCCTCATGCATCAGCGCGACCATCAGCCCGCCAAATACCGCGCGCCCCTGGCCCCAACTGGCCGGCACACTGACAGATTCGGGACACTCGCGCACGGCGCTGAGCAATTGCGTGAAATTCATGTTCGGCTCCTGCACCGGGGCTTGATTGGCTGCCACGGGACGTGCCCGCGTCAGGACGTGCCCCGATATTAGCCAGCGAGTGTCTGGCTGACAGCCCGCATAATGGCCATTCCCTATGGCTATCGACGCGCCACGGATGCCCGCAAGGCCTCAAGGGTGGCATCGGCCTTCTGCTCGGCCTCATGCAGCTCGCGTTCCCAGGCTTTCTTGAAGGGCGCCAGATCGGCGTGATCACGCGCCAGCAAAAGCCATTGCACACGGTCGTGCCAATCGCCCAGGTCGGCCTGGGTGCGCTTGAGCAGGCGTTGCAGTTTGTTTCCGGCGTGCTCCAGCTGTGGGTACGCCTCGTCGCCATAGCGCACCCGCTTGATCAATAAACGCAGGCGATGACGGTCGTGGCTGGGGTCGTCAAGCGCTTTCTCGAGCTTGCGCCATTGTTTGTTCAGGCGCTTGTCGATGCGCTTGTCCAGGCCACTGGCCAAGCCTTCGCGCGCGCAGGCCCGCAGGAATAACGGAAAGGTGTCGATGATCGCCAGCACCCGGGCGAGCTGACGGCTCACGGCCACACTGGCGAAGATGCCCGCCCTGCCCTCCAGACGACGCGCCCCAGCCTGCTGGTGCCCTTGGCCGATCAGGTGGGCCGCTAGCACCTCACGGTCCCGCAAGGGGGTCGTGAGCGCCCCCAGCGAGCGCGCGGCGTCCTCCAACTGCTCGACACCGGGCAGCCCCCGCAAAGGCCGCAGCAGGCTCCGCAGGCGCCGCAGGCTTGTACGCAGGTCGTGCAAGGCTTCGCTGTCGACATCGGCCGCCAGCCGCTCCCGGCATGCCAGCAGACGGACCTGCAAGGCCAGCACCTGGGCGATGACATGATCGAGCATGGCGGCCATACAGCCCTCCTGGATCAACGACCCGCGCGGGACTCACGGATGTAAAAACGCGCCTTCTCGGCCTTGCGGCTACAGCCTTCGAAGGCCTCGAACTGCTGCTGCGTCTTGGCGCCGGTCAACAGCGACAGGGCCTTGGAATAGCTGACGGTGCCGGCAAACCCTTCGGCCTTGGCCAGGTCCAGCTCCTTCCATGCAGCATCGAGCTGAGTCGCACAGCTGTCACGGTACGCCGTCTTGCCCGCGCAACCGGTGAGGGCAAGGGCGATCAGGGGAAGGCAGATCCAGGCTTTCATCAGTCAGTAACCTCAAGTTTGAACAAAAAGAGTGGCCGTTCGACGCTCAGGCAAGCGAAAAGTGCCCTGCTCAGCGTAGCCCAGCACGGTCTACATTGAAGCACAGGCAACAATGGGTGCATTGTTGGACCATGGTTGCACAGCAGTAGGGGGACAGTCATGAGCAAACGCGTGGCATTGGTACTGGGATCGGGGGGCGCACGCGGGTATGCGCATATCGGCGTGATCGAGGAGATAGAGCGACGCGGCTACGAAATCGCCTGCATCGCCGGCTGTTCGATGGGTGCGGTGATCGGTGGGATCTATGCTGCCGGAAAACTGGATGAATACCGCAGCTGGATCGAGAGCCTGGACTACCTCGACGTGCTGCGCCTGGTGGATGTGAGCTTTCGCTTAGGCGCGATCCGCGGCGACAAAGTGTTTGGCCAGATCCGCAAGATCGTCGGCGAGGTGAACATCGAACAACTGTCCATTCCCTATACGGCGGTGGCAGCGGACCTCACCAACCAGCAGGAGATCTGGTTCCAGGAAGGCTGCCTGCACCAGGCCATGCGGGCCTCGGCGGCGATCCCCAGCCTGTTCACACCGGTGATGCAGGGTAACCGCATGCTAGTCGATGGCGGCATTCTCAATCCGCTGCCGATCGTGCCGGTGGTGTCCAGCCATTGCGACCTGATCATCGCCGTCAACCTCAATGCCACCAACCAGAAACAATACCAATTGCCGGTGATCGAGCGGCCTGCAGCGTTCAAGATGCGGTTCGACGCGGTCATCAGCTCGTTGGGCTCACGTCTGCCCTTTCGCCGCAAACCGGCCGAACAATTGATGCGCATCGAACAGGAAATCGTCGCCGAGGGACTGAACGCCAGCGACCCCTGGCTTGGCGAGTCTGCCGACCCGGAAGGCCAGCAGCCGGCAGCGGCCCCCGAACGTGGCGGCGCGCCCAGGTCCGCCACCGGTTCCTTCATCGTCGATAACGTAGGGCCTGCGTCCTTGCTCGACTTGATCAACCAGAGCTTCGAAGTCATGCAGACCTCCCTCGCTCAGTACAAGATCGCTGGCTATCCGCCAGACGTGCTGATCAACGTGCCCAAGCGGGTGTGCCGCTTCTTCGAGTTCTACAAGGCGCCGGAACTGATCGCCCTGGGACGGGAAATTGCCCGGGACACGATGGACATCTACGAAGGTGAGCGGCGTTAGCCCCTCCCAAAAAACAAGAAAGGCCGCATGAGCGGCCTGTCTTGTTGCGGCGATAGCACTCAGTAACGAGTGACGTCAGCCGCGGCTTCTAGTTGCTTACGGTAGGCCGCGAAGTCCTGCTGGCCTGCACGCGAAGCGAGGTAACGGCGGATCTGCGCTTTCTCCTCGTCAGTGGCTGCAGCGCCTTCGTTGACCCCCTTGAGCTGCAACACCACCAGGCTGCCATCGCCGAGGACCACACTGCCGTAGACCGGCTTGTCCTTGGAGGCAGGCTTGGCCAGGCGGAATACCGCTTGCAGTTCGGCCGGATCGATACCGTCCTGGCCACGCGTAACGGCCTCTTGGGTCTTCCACTTCTGGCCTTCCTGTTCGGAGGTCAGCGGGATGGCGCCATCGCGCAGGCCAGCGATCAGCTTGTCAGCCTTGGCCTTGAGCTCGGCAGTCGCCTTCTCCTTGGCCAGGTGCTCGCGGATGTTCTTGGCCACAGCCTCCAGCGGCAACTGCTCCGGCTTGCGATGCTCCTTGACACGCAGCACGACCACGGTCTCCGGATCCAGCTCGATGGCATTGCTGTTGGCGCCCTCTTCCAGCACTTCTTCGCTGAAAGCGGCCTGGACGACCGAACGGTTGGCCGTGATGCCCTCACCGCCTTCCCGACCGAATGCGGCCGAAGTCTGAACCTTCAGGCCCAGGTCCTGGGCCGGCTGAGCCAGGTCAGAGGCCTCGAACGCGGCGTCTTCCAGCTGCTTGGTCACTTCCACGAAGCGCTGTTCGACCTGTTGGGTCTTGAGTTCGCGGGTCAGCTTGTCTTTTAGGCTTGCAAAGGTCGGCACTTCCGGTGCCTGCACACCTAGCAGCTTGATCAGGTGGTAACCGTACTCGGTGCGCACCGGTGCCGATACTTGGTCCTTGTTCAGCTTGTACAGGGCATCCTCGAAGGCTGGGTCGTAGACGCCTGGGCCTGCGAAGCCGAGATCACCGCCATTGCTGGCCGAACCTGGGTCCTTGGAGAATTCCTTGGCCAGTGTGGCAAAGTCCTCTCCCTTGGCCAGACGCTGCTGGATCTCTTCGATACGGGCCTTGGCCTGTGCATCGGAAACCTTGTCGTCGACCTCGATGAGGATATGCGCGGCATGGCGCTGTTCGGCCAGGTTGGCGATTTCCTTCTCGTACAGGGCCTTGAGTTCGTCCTCGTTGACCTGTACCTGGTCGAAGAAGGCCGACTTCTTCAGCTCGATGTAATCGATGACCACCTGGTCGGGTGTCATGAATTCCTTGGCGTGCTGGTCGTAGTGCGCCTTGACCTCGTCGTCGCTCACCTTGACGGCGGCCGGGTCGGCCTTGAAGGTCAGCGAAGCGAAATCACGGGTCTGCTTCTCCAGGCGAGCGAAGGCTTCGACTTGTTTGTCGGTGACGAAGCTGCTGCCGGCAAGGCCGGTGCGCAATTGCCCGATGAGCATTTCCTCGGCGAGCATCTCGCGGAATTGCATGCGCCCATAGCCCATCTGGCGAATGACCGCATCGAAACGTTCGGCGCTGAACTTGCCGTCGACCTGGAACTCCGGTGTCTGCAGGATCAGCTGATCCAGCGCGGCCTCGGAGAAGGCGAACTTGGCGTCCTCGGCACCCTGCAACAGCAGCTTGCGCTCGATCAGCCCTTTGAGCGCAGCTTCGCGCAGCATCTTTTCATCCAGCAGTGCTGGGTCGAAATCCTTGCCCAGCTGTTGCATCAGCTGGCGGCGCTGCATGTCGACGGCCTGGCTCAGCTCGTTCTGACTGATGGTCTGGCCGTTCACCTTGGCGGCGTCCTGGCTATGGCTGGTGGCCTGGAAAATGGCCTCGAAGCCGGTCAGCGCCATCAGCACGACGATAAGGCCGATGATGGTCTTGGCAATCCAACCTTGTGAATTGTCCCTGATATTCTGCAGCATGCGTCCCCCAGAAACGGTTGTACCACTGCGTCGACAACCGTGGAGCGTGGGTAGAGTCCTGATAGAAGAAAGGCGCATCCTGTGGGATGCGCCTTTTCAAAGCGAGCGTGCCAACGGGAACGTTTGCGGCCCCGCCGTCACGCGGTCGGGCCTGGTGTGACCAGGTCCGGCTGAAAGAGACGACTTAGTTGACGGCGTCTTTCAGGCCTTTGCCAGCCTTGAAGCCTGGAACCTTGGCAGCAGCGATCTTGATCGCCTTGCCGGTTTGCGGGTTACGGCCGGTGCGCTCAGCGCGCTCCTTGACCGAGAAGGTACCGAAGCCAACCAGTACAACATCGTCACCTTGCTTCAGGGCGCCGGTGACGGATTCGATGACTGCGTCCAGCGCACGGCCAGCTACAGCTTTCGGAATGTCAGCGGATGCGGCGATAGCGTCAATCAGTTCCGACTTGTTCACTCTAAGTCCCCTTATATCTCTATTGAGTTTGTTTCTAAGTATGTAATGAAAAGCTTATGAAACGAGCACTGGGCGGCCTATTGACACTGGCGTGCCGTTTTATAGCAAGGCCCCGAAAAAACTGTCAAGGAAAGCCCCCCAGCGAAATACGTACTAGTGCGTGCTAATTCTTTCCTTAGCATCGCCGTCGCGCTTTTCATCTTTCGCGACAATCTCCGGAGCCACATCTGGCAAGGGCTCCGGGGCGTATTGCAGCGCAATTTGGAGGACTTCGTCAATCCATTTGACCGGTTTGATCTGAAGATCCTGTTTGATATTTTCCGGAATCTCCTTCAGATCACGAACGTTTTCCTCTGGAATGATCACCGTCTTGATCCCACCGCGGTGTGCCGCGAGGAGTTTTTCCTTCAAGCCACCGATGGCCAGAACCTGGCCACGCAGGGTGATTTCACCGGTCATGGCCACATCGGCGCGCACCGGAATCTGGGTAAGTGCCGAGACCAGCGCCGTGCACATGCCGATACCCGCACTTGGGCCGTCCTTAGGCGTAGCGCCCTCGGGCATGTGGATGTGCACATCGTGCTTCTCGTGGAAATCGGCGGCGATGCCCAGACTGCGGGCACGGCTGCGTACCACGGTCTGCGCGGCGGTGATCGATTCGACCATGACGTCGCCCAAAGAGCCGGTCTTGATCAACTGGCCCTTGCCGGGGATGACCACGGCTTCGATGGTAAGCAGTTCGCCGCCCACCTGGGTCCAGGCAAGGCCGGTGACCTGGCCGATCTGATCCTGCTGCTCTGCCAGGCCGTAGCGGAACTTGCGCACGCCCAGCAGATGTTCGAGCTGCTCGCCGGTCACCTTGACCTTGAGCTGCTTCTCGCCGGTGTGCTCCTTGACCACCTTGCGGCAGACCTTGGCGATCTGGCGCTCCAGACCGCGCACGCCGGCTTCGCGGGTGTAGTAACGAATGATGTCGCGGATCGCCGTGACATCGATATCCAGTTCACCCTTCTTCAGGCCATTGGCCTTCACTTGCTTGGGCGTCAGGTACTTGACCGCGATGTTGATCTTCTCGTCCTCGGTGTAGCCCGGCAGGCGGATGACCTCCATCCGGTCGAGTAGCGCCGGCGGAATGTTCATCGAGTTCGAGGTGCACAGGAACATCACGTCCGAGAGGTCGTAGTCGACCTCCAGGTAGTGGTCGTTGAAGTTGTGGTTCTGCTCAGGGTCGAGCACTTCCAGCAATGCCGAGGCGGGATCGCCGCGCATGTCGCTGCCCATCTTGTCGATCTCGTCGAGCAGGAACAGCGGGTTGCGTACACCCACCTTGGTCATTTTCTGAATCAAACGACCCGGCATGGAACCGATGTAGGTGCGACGATGGCCTCGGATCTCGGCTTCGTCACGCACACCGCCCAAGGCCATGCGCACGAACTTGCGGTTGGTAGCAGCCGCGATCGATTCGGCCAGGGAGGTTTTACCAACGCCAGGTGGACCTACCAGGCAAAGCACAGGGCCGCGAATCTTCTTCACGCGCTTCTGCACAGCGAGATATTCAAGGATGCGTTCCTTGACCTCTTCCAGGCCATAGTGATCGGCATCGAGGATTTCCTCGGCCTTGGCCAGGTCCAGACGTACTTTGCTCTGGGCTTTCCAAGGCACCTGCACGAGCCAGTCCAGGTAGGAGCGAACCACAGTGGCCTCTGCGGACATCGGCGACATCTGCTTGAGCTTGTTCAGCTCGGCCTGGGCTTTGGCCAAGGCGTCCTTGGGCAGGCCAGCAGCTTCGATACGCTTCTTCAGCTCCTCGGCTTCGTTGTGGCCCTCGTCGCCATCGCCGAGCTCCTTCTGAATGGCCTTCATCTGCTCATTCAGGTAGTACTCGCGCTGGCTGCGCTCCATCTGCTTCTTGACCCGGCCACGGATACGCTTCTCGACCTGCAGCAGGTCGATCTCTGCATCGAGCAATGCCAGGACATGTTCGACCCGGGTCGGTAGATCGACAATTTCGAGGATTTCCTGCTTCTGCTCGATCTTCAGGGCCATATGGGCGGCCATGGTGTCGACCAGGCGGCCGGGCTCTTCGATACTGTTGAGCGAGGACAGGACTTCAGCCGGGACCTTCTTGCCCAACTGGACGTACTGCTCGAACTGCGACAGCAACGTGCGCACGAAGACTTCCGACTCGCGCTCGGCGGCCTCGACTTCATCGATCAGGGTGACTTCGGCACGGACATGCCCTTCCACTTCCGTGAAACGCTCGACGGCGCCGCGCTGCTCGCCCTCGACCAACACCTTGACGGTACCGTCGGGTAGCTTCAGCAATTGCAGGACAGTGGCAATGGTACCGACGCGATACAGGGCATCTTCGCCCGGGTCATCGTCGGCAGGATTCTTCTGGGCCAGCAGGAGGATCTGCTTCTCGCCCGTCATCGCCGCCTCAAGGGCTTCGATGGACTTCTCGCGTCCCACGAACAGCGGGATGACCATGTGCGGATAAACAACGACATCGCGCAATGGCAAAAGAGGCAAGTCGAGGGTGGTCTTCATGATTTCGCCTCTACAGCGGCCTTATGGCCGGAAACCGGTGGAAATGATGCTTGGACCTAATGTGGGGGCAGGTCCATAAAATTACAAGCGTTGAGATCGGAAAAGCAGAAAGGGGCCCATAGGCCCCTTTCTTGCTCGACTTGGCTTACCCGACTCAGGCGTCAGGTGCGGCCTTGGCTTGCGGCTCGCTGTTCTCGTAGATCAGCAAAGGCTGCGAGGTGCCATCGATGACGCTCTCGTCGATCACCACCTTGCTGACATCCTTCTGCGAAGGAATCTCGTACATGGTGTCAAGCAGCACGCCTTCGAGGATCGAACGCAGGCCCCGGGCGCCGGTCTTGCGCTCGAGCGCCTTGCGAGCAACCGCCTTGAGCGCGTCGCTACGGAACTCGAGGTCCACATCTTCCATCTCGAACAGCTTGGCATACTGCTTGGTCAAGGCGTTCTTCGGCTCGGTGAGGATCTGCATCAGTGCAGCCTCATCCAGCTCGTCGAGGGTTGCCAGCACCGGCAGACGGCCGACGAACTCCGGAATCAGGCCAAACTTGACCAGATCATCCGGTTCGACCTCACGCAAGGACTCGCCGACCTTCTTGCCTTCCTGCTTGCTGCGCACTTCAGCGCCAAAACCGATGCCACCTTTGGTGGAGCGGTTCTGAATGACCTTTTCCAGGCCCGAGAACGCACCGCCGCAGATGAACAGGATATTGCGGGTATCAACCTGCAGGAATTCCTGTTGCGGATGCTTGCGACCACCCTGAGGCGGCACGGAAGCCACAGTCCCTTCGATCAGCTTCAACAGCGCCTGCTGCACGCCCTCGCCCGACACGTCGCGAGTGATCGACGGGTTGTCCGACTTGCGCGAGATCTTGTCGATCTCATCGATATAGACAATGCCCATCTGGGCCTTTTCCACGTCGTAGTCGCACTTTTGCAGCAGTTTCTGAATGATGTTCTCGACGTCCTCACCCACGTAACCGGCTTCGGTCAAGGTGGTGGCGTCGGCGATGGTGAACGGTACGTTCAACAGGCGTGCAAGGGTTTCGGCGAGCAGGGTCTTGCCCGAGCCAGTCGGCCCGATGAGCAGGATGTTGCTCTTGCCGAGTTCGACTTCGTCGCCCTTCTTGTCACGCTGGTTCAGGCGCTTGTAGTGGTTGTACACCGCTACGGACAGCACCTTTTTCGCGCGCTCCTGACCAATGACGTACTGGTCCAGGATACCGCTGATTTCTTTCGGCGATGGCAATTTGTGCGCGTTGCTTTCGGCCTGGGCTTCCTGCACCTCCTCACGGATGATGTCGTTGCACAGGTCGACGCACTCGTCGCAGATAAATACCGAGGGCCCGGCAATCAATTTGCGCACTTCGTGCTGGCTTTTGCCGCAGAAGGAGCAATAGAGCAATTTGCCGCTGTCCTCGCCGTTACGGGTGTCAGTCATTCGATCGATCCAATCCGGTAGGCATGAAACACAAGATGAAGGCAATTGCGGGCTTTTTCAAGTCCGCAGGTAGGCGCCAACGGCGCCCACCCGCTCTGGCACCTTGGTTCAGGACGCCAGTTGCCGCTTGTCGTAGACCGAGTCGATCAGGCCGTACTCGGCCGCGCGCGCGGCACTCATGAAGTTGTCGCGTTCGGTGTCGCGCTTGATGGTCTCGAGATCCTGGCCAGTGTGATGGGCCAGCAGCTCGTTCAGACGCGCCTTGATGTTGAGGATTTCCTGGGCATGGATCTCGATATCGGTCGCCTGGCCCTGGAAGCCACCCAATGGCTGGTGAATCATCACGCGCGAGTTCGGCAGGCAGTGACGCTTGCCTGCAGCGCCGGCCGCCAGCAGGAATGCGCCCATGCTGCAGGCCTGACCGATGCAGATGGTCGAGACGTCCGGCTTGATGAACTGCATGGTGTCGTAGATCGACATGCCGGCGGTGACCGAACCACCCGGCGAGTTGATGTACAGATGGATATCCTTGTCCGGGTTTTCCGCTTCAAGGAACAGCAGTTGTGCCACCACCAGGTTGGCCATGTAGTCCTCTACGGGACCAACCAGGAAAATCACACGCTCCTTCAATAGGCGCGAGTAGATGTCGTAGGCGCGCTCGCCACGGGCGGACTGCTCGATAACCATCGGGACCAGACCGCCCGCGGCCTGGATGTCGGAGCTCTGTTGAATATAAGAATTGCGGGACATGTCCTGCACTCACTCCCAAATAGTCATGGCTTGAATACGCACAAGCCAGCTCGAAGGCTGGCTTGTGGGGGTTTCCTACGAGAGAAGACCTATCACTCAGCGGCGGCAGGAGCCTGTGCTGGCTTGACAGCTTCTTCGTACGAGACCGACTTGTCGGTCACAGTCGCTTTCTGCAGGACAGTATCTACAACTTGTTCTTCCAGCACAACCGAACGGACTTCGTTCAGTTGCTGGTCGTTCTTGTAGTACCAGGAGATGACCTGCTCCGGCTCTTGGTAGGCCGAGGCCATTTCCTCGATCATTTCGCGGACCTTGGCGTCGTCCGGCTTCAGCTCGAACTGCTTGACCACCTCAGCAACGATCAGACCCAAGACCACACGGCGCTTGGCTTGCTCTTCGAACAACTCGGCCGGCAGTTGCTCTGGCTTGATGTTGCCGCCGAACTGCTGAACAGCCTGCACGCGCAGACGGTTGACTTCGTTCTCCAGCAGAGCCTTCGGCACTTCGATCGGGTTGGCGGCCAGCAGACCGTCCATGACCTGGTTCTTGACCTTGGCCTTGATTGCCTGACGCAGCTCACGCTCCATGTTCTTGCGAACTTCGGCGCGGAAGCCTTCCAGGGTCGATTCCTTGATGCCGAACTGGGCGAAGAAGGCTTCGTTCAGCTCAGGCAGCTGAGGTGCCGAAACGCTGTTGACGGTGATGGTGAACTCGGCAGCCTTGCCGGCCAGGTCCAGGTTCTGGTAGTCCTCAGGGAAGGTCACGTTGACAACGCGTTCTTCGCCCGCTTTTGCGCCAACCAGACCGTCTTCGAAGCCTGGGATCATGCGGCCGGAGCCCAGCACCAGCTGGGTGCCCTTGGCCGAACCACCCGCGAAAGCTTCGCCGTCGATCTTGCCAACGAAATCGATATTGACCTGATCGTCGTTCTGGGCGGCACGTTCAACGGCCTCGAAACGTACGTTTTGCTTGCGCAGCACTTCCAGCATGTTGTCCAGGTCCGCGTCAGCGACTTCGGCGCTCAGGCGCTCGACCTTGATCGACTCCAGGCCGCTAACGGTGAACTCTGGGAAGACTTCGAAGATGGCGACGAATTCCAGGTCCTTGCCTTTCTCGAAGGACTTGGGCTCGACAGCAGGAGCACCAGCCGGGTTCAGCTTCTGCTCGACGATGGCTTCGTAGAAGGAAGCCTGGACCAGGTCACCGAACGCTTCCTGACGGGCATCGGCCTCGAAACGCTGACGAATGACGCTCATCGGCACCTTGCCTGGGCGGAAGCCGGCGACCTTGGCGCGCTTGGCAGTCTGCTGCAGACGCTTGTTGACTTCGTTCTCGACGCGCTCGGCCGGAACGGCGATGGTCATGCGGCGCTCGAGAGCGGAAGTGTTTTCAACAGAAACTTGCATGGATATTCCTCGTTGCACAGACGTTAGCCGGCGATAGCCCGACTCCAGAATCAAGGGCAAGCATTCTAGTGACTCGCGCATCAGAAGTCACCCCACCCCAGATGACGGAGAACCACACCGGTCAATTTCATTGAAGGCCCCGCACGGCGCGCCGCCGAAGCCCCCGCGTATCGCTTGCACGCAACGGCGGTTGCACGTCGCTTGCGCTGTAAAAACTTGTCAAACAATGCAGCTATATAAAGGCAGAGCTCAGTCGGAGTCGATCTCGTTGAACTGGCAATACTCTTCCCAGCTCATCCCTAGCGCCTCGGCCACCTCACGGTGCACCTCCAAGCGCATGACTTGCAGCTCCTCGGGGCTTTGAGCGATCAATTGCAATGCCAGCTCCCAAGGCTCGACACCCTGCTCTTGCGCAGCATCCTCGAACGCCCACTGGATCTGCTGGGCCTGTTCATGCGCACCAAGCTCGCGGATCTCCTCGAGCAATTGCGGATTGGCCTCAGCGAAACGCTGCAGTGCCAATGCCTGGCGAGCTTCTTTTGCAATCATGCGACAGCTCCTATATCGGGCCCGCTTGCCCTATTTCAACCGGCTGAAATCTAACAATTTTTGCCCGAGCAGCACCAGTACCACACGCCGGGCACTGATGCTTGAAGAAACTGCAGACAATAAAAAAGCCGCTCCAGGCGGCTTCTTTATGGGTTTAGCGCGACTCAACGAAAGGCGGCAAAACCAAGGATGGTGCGGACGAAGAGACTCGAACTCATCGCCACACCGACAGCTGCTCTGGAGGCCGCGAGTTTCGTGGTTGTGAGGGTGAGTGTGCAAGCGTTTTTGTTCCCAGAGTGTTCCCAGTGCGGATGTGGACGTCGCCCTGCCAGCGCGCCCCCCTATAGGGAATCGCCGTTTCAGGTTGACCCATCAAAAAAAGGTAATTTTGGTAATTTGATTTCTGAAATGCTCTGGAGGCCACGTAACTCAAGGGCTGTAGCGATTTTGAAAAAGGTAATTTTTTGGTAATCGAAAGGTAACCGGATTACCTCTCTTAAGGGTTGGCATCGGGAAAAGCGATATCCTTTAAAATCAATCACTTACGAATAAATTACCTTTCGCCTTACCTTAAATTACCTTTTTTGGTAATCGCTGAAACCCTTGTGCTAGAAGGCCTGCAGAGGTGTATCAACCACCCCCTAACCAAAATTACCTCTTTTGAAGGGTCAACCTGAAACGAGCTGACTGATGCCGTACACGCTCCAGGAATAGGCCTTGCTGC
Source organism: Pseudomonas guariconensis (assembly GCF_040822035.1). Taxonomy (NCBI): domain Bacteria; kingdom Pseudomonadati; phylum Pseudomonadota; class Gammaproteobacteria; order Pseudomonadales; family Pseudomonadaceae; genus Pseudomonas; species Pseudomonas guariconensis. The sequence continues at coordinate 3,484,951 of NZ_CP162012.1, forward strand.
AGGGATTCGCAGAACGCCACCCTCCCCTATACCTCCCTCGCCCCTAAGTGACTGCGCTGCCTTGGCATTGACGCAGGCATGCAGAAATTCCCACACATTTAGCCCGCGGGCGTGGCGGGGGGACGAGCGCGCGCGCCGGGGTCAAACAGCACCGCCCAGCCGACAGCTCGGCAAATGGCCCCACTTGCTGATACTGTATGCTCATACAGTGACTGTATGGGGAGGACAGTGCGGTGCTGATCGATGAGGACGGGTTCGACTTGGGCATGCCCACGCGAGAGGAAACGCTTGAGCACCAGATCCTGTTGCTGACACATGAGGGTGAGCAAGCCTGGCTGTACCTGGCTAAGGCGAACCGAGACATTCTCAAGCTGACCATGATCAATGAGGGCTTGAACAAACAGGTTATGGCGCTGCAACGAGAAGTGACCCAGCTTCGTGCTCGGCTTCACTTTGAAACCGTTACGCGACCAGGTCCATTCTCGACTTGGGGCTGCTTGCCTGATGCTCGCATATGGCGCGAGGTAGCACCGGTCTACCCGTTACTCTGAAAGCCCCGTGTTTATTGGGCTGAATGGGTTTTAACAGTGGCTTGCCGAGACCATAAATGATAGGATTTACTGGGGTTTTTCATTCTGTCGCCCCGCACGTTTTCAGTTGCTCGGGACAAAAAAAGCCGCCTCATGGGCGGCTTTTTCGTATGCGCGTTCAGTCAGTTAGCTGCGGTCGGTAGCTCATACGGCGTAAATCGCACCACCTCTTCACCCAGCCAATCGTTGATCTGACGCAAGCGGGCCTGTTCAGGCTCCAGTTCGTTGACCGCCCACACTTGAGTCGCATCGCGGATCGAGCCGAACCCACCAGCGTTCTGCGGCACCACCGCCATGAGTTGAGGCGGGATGCGCAGCATTGCGAGTTGGTCATCGCGGCTGATGTTCTTGATGGCGCCGAAGTCGTCCTTGGCTGCTACCTCACTGATAGGAATCAGCTGCAGGCCTTCTTTCTTGCCGCCAGGCGCGTACATAAACAGGTTACGGAAGTTGCCCGGCCCCTTGCTGTTCTTCATTGCGCTGCGCAGATCGTTGACGAAGTCCTCGTTGTGGGCGGCGTCCGTCATATACAGGATGAACCCAGCGTGCGACCCGTTCTGGTAGTACTTCCGCCGGAACAGAGTTGCCGCCTCGTTGAGCAGCGCGCTCTGAAGCGCCGGCAGCCACTCCGGCAGACCGTAGATTTCCTGGTTGATGTCGGCCACACGCAGATGGCAGATGCTCCCGCGCTTGAACTCGTGTTCGTCCCTCCAGCCGCGCACCTGGTAGAAGCTGCCAGCTTGGTTGCCCCGGCGCATGTACTTCGCCAGGCAAGGCAACAGGCCGTGCGCCTGCTTGAGCATGTTGTCGCGCTTCTCCAGGTACAGGTTGCCAGACCAGCCCATGTCCATGACGATCTGTTCGAACGCCTGACGGCTCAGCAGCTTGTGTGGCACGAAGGTCCTGGCCAGCGCGTTACGCTTGAACACCAGGCCAGACTGAAGGTACACACTCGCCCTGGACGAACGGGCCAAGCCATCGAGCGATACGGGCGGCTCGTACCAGCGGCCGTTGTCATAACACTCCAGGTAATCGAGGATCTCCCGCCCATCCAGCACCGGCACCGGCTCCCCAAAGGTGAAGGCCTCGGCGCGGCCGGCAGTCGCGGCCACCGGTTCCACAGTGTTCGCCGGCAAGTTGCCGCCCTGGTCGATAGTGCTCATTCAATAAATCTCCATGATGCCGGTATTGGCCGGGGTCTGACCTTCCAGCGGTTCGTTGTGCAGTGCGTGAAAGAGCGCCCAGGCCAGGTCGGCATGGCCGGTGCTGTCGTTGCGTCCTGCCGTATAGGTGAACTGGCGCCCGCCTGGTGTAATGGTCTTGCGGATGGCCATGAGCGACTGCGCAACATCCGTCCAGCCCGCGTCGAACTCCAGACGGCCTTTGCTGATCACGTCCCACGCCTTCATCACCAGGCGGGTCTTGACCTCCGGGTTGTAGGAGAATGTCTTCAGCGCCGGGAAGAACTGGCGAACCAACTGCGCCACTGCTCCACCGAGGCCGGTCGTGTCGATCCCGATATAGGCGACGTTGTAGCGGCGGGTAACCTGCCGGATCGTCTCAGCCTGGGCTGTGAAGTCCATGCCCCGGAATTGGTGGCGTTCTAAGATGCGGAACTTGCCGCCCGGTACCAGCGGCGGGGCCACCACGATCAGGCCGGCCGAGTCGCCACTTTCGGCTGGGTCGTACCCCACCCAGACCGGACGCTCGCCGAACGGACGCTCCGCGAAAGGGCTGTAGTCCGGCCAGTCCCAGCTTTCCACCATGCACGGCTGCAGCATGGCCAGGGGGAAGATACTCGCCCCGTCGTCGACGAACTGGCACATCAGTAGGTTCTGGAAGGCGGCGGCGTCGTATTCGTCCCGCAGCTCGTCCAGGTCGAACAGGTCGCAGCCGCGGGACTCGGCGTCGAGGATCGTGACGATTTGCCGCCATATACGGTCCTCACACAGCCGGCCCTGTTGCAGCGCCTCATGGCTCACGTCCAGCTGGATATGCTTCGCTTTCGGCTTGCCTTTGTTGAACCGCTCCCCGGTCCAGTAGGAATACGCTGGGTGCGCCATGCTGCTCGGTGTCGAGAAGTAGGTCTTGCGCCACTTTTTCTGTAGCGCCATACCCGAGGCCACCTTATTGATCTCGGCAAACCCGTGGACCCAGAAAAATTCGTCGAAGTAGAAGTTGCCGCTGCGCCCCTGCGCTGTCCGGTAGTTGGTGCCCAGGAAGTGCAACTCGGCGTTGTTCCAGAGGACGATAGGGTCGCCCGTCAGCTTCACCCCCAGCACCTCGTTGACGAATGACTGCATGTAAGTCTTGAACTGGTGCGCCTGCGCCTTGCTGGCGGACAGAAAAATCTGGTTGCGCCCGGTGGTGATCGCGTCGATCAACGCCTCGCGTGCAAAGTAGAAGGTCGCGCCGATCTGGCGGCTTTTCAGGATCATGCGGGTGCGCATGTTCCCCGCGCGGTACCAGTCGAGTTGGTAGTCGAAACAGCTGTCGCGGAACGCCTCGACAAGCGTCTCGATCTGTTCTTCGTTCAGCTCGTTGCGCTTGGGAGCCCTCTTCGGTCCCTCGTTGCGCTTGGCGATGTTCGGATTAAGCTCCGTCTCGGTACCACCGCCCTGGTAGCGTTGAATCCTGGCCTGCCGCTCCAGCTGCCGGTGCAGCAGGTCGATTTCCTTGAAATCGGTGCCTGACTTCGGGTCCTTCAACAGCAGTTGGACAAGCCGGGCTTCCGTCGCGGCTTGAATCCGCTCCAGCGGCGTGGCCCGGTCCCACTCGTCGCGGGCCTTCCAGCTGTGCAGAGTCTTTTCCTTCTCGCCGATGAGCTCGGCGATCTCGCACACGCGATAGCCTTGCCAGTACAGGTGCTTGGCATGGCGGCGGTGATCAGTAGGCAAATCGACGATGGCATTCATGGCGCCGATGCTGCCGTTCGCGCGCGCGTGGCCCCACCGCCAAGCCCTGTAACGCGCCCCGCTACAGCCTCAGCGCGTTGCCGCTCATGTGCTGGCTGCCGACCATGCCCTCAACGAAAGGCCCACCGCCCCGGATTGAGGAAAGCCCGCATGGCCGCAACCAACACCCCCACCAAGAAATTTCGCTCCAAGTGGTTCCGCGTCGCCGTCGAAGGCGCCACCACTGATGGCCGCAACATCGAGCGCGCCTGGATCGAGCAGATGGCCGCTCTGTACAGCCCCAACACTTACGGTGCCCGTATTAACTGCGAGCACATCAAGTGGGCATGGCCTGGTGGTGAGTTCGGCGCCTATGGCGATGTGCTGGCCTGCAAGGCCGAAGAGATCGAAATCAACGGCAGTAAGAAGCTTGCCCTGTTCACCCAACTGGAGCCCAACGACGCCCTGCTGGCCCTGAACAAGGCAGGCCAGAAGGTCTACACCTCCATCGAGGTCAACCCCAACTTCGCCGACACCGGCAAGGCCTACCTAGTCGGCCTTGCAATCACCGACACCCCGGCCAGCCTGGGTACCGAAGCGCTGCAGTTCAGTGCCAAGAACGGCACCCTGGCCAATCGCAAGCAGGACAAAGACAACCTCTTCACCGCCGCCGAAGAGGCTCTTCTCGAATTCGAGGAAGTCGCCGAGACCCCCAGCATGTTCGCCACCCTACGCGAAAAGGTCAGCGACCTCCTTGGCAAGAGCAAGGACAAAGAGGGCAAGGACGCCGCCAACTTCAGCGCCCTGGGCGAGCTGATCGAGCAGATCGCTACCCACGGCGCAGAGCAGGCCGAAGCCTTCGCAGCGGAAAAGAAAGCCCGCGAGAAGCTCCAGGCCGACCACGACAAGCTTTCCAGCGATTTCAACGAGTTGGTCAAGCGCCTGGGCGACACCGAGGACCACAGCCAGCAGCACCGCCCACCGGTTACCGGGGGTGATGGCCAAGTCGTCGCCGAGTATTGATCCCCAGCCGCCACTACAAAACCAGTTCGGAGAAACACCATGCAGAAGCACACCCGCATCGCCTTCAACGCCTACCTGGGCCAACAGGCGAAAATCAACGAAGTTGACTCGGCTACGGTGACCTATACCGTCGCCGCAACCCCGGCGCAGAAGCTGGAAAAAGCGATCCAAGAATCCAGCGCCTTCCTTAAGAAAATCAACATCATCGGGGTCGATGAGCCTGAAGGCGAAGCCATCATGCTTGGGGTCAATGGCCCAACCGCCGGGCGCACCAAGACCAACCCTGCCACCGGAGTGAAGCGCAAACCGCGCGATGTCAGTTCGCTGAGTAAGGACACTTACTCCTGCAAGAAAACCGACTTCGACACAGCTATCCCCTACGCCAAAGCAGACGCCTGGGCCAAGTTCCCGGAATTCCAAACTCTTCTGTCCGGCTCTATCGCCGAGCAGCAAGGTCTGGATCGAATCATGATCGGCTTCAACGGCACCAGCGCGGCCGAAACTACTGACTTGGCGGCCAACCCGATGCTCCAAGACGTCAATATCGGCTGGCTGCAAAAGATTCGCACCAGCGCGCCAGACCGTGTGATCGAAGAGGGCGTAGCAGGTTCCGGCAAGGTCACCATCGGCGCTACCGGCGATTACAAAACGCTGGACGGTCTGGTCTTCGATGCCATCCAGTTGCTGGAACCTTGGCACCGCAAGCGCAAAGACCTGGTTGTCATCGTTGACCCGGCCCTGCTGCACGAGAAACAGCTCAAGGCCGTCGAAAAAGGTGCAGCCTCCAACCAGGAAGAAAACGCCGCCGACGAAATCGTCAACAAAGGCCGCCTGGGCGGCCTGCCGATCGAACTCGACGCACCATTCTTCATCGATGGCGGCGTGCTTATCACTCCGCTGAGCAACCTGTCGATCTACTACCAGAACGGCAAGCGTCGACGCCACATCCGCGACGAACCGGATTTCGATCAGATCGCCGACTACCAGTCCTCCAACGAGGCCTATGTCATCGAAGACTTCGGCGCCGTAGCCCTGGTCGAAAATATCGAGAAGGTCTAAGCCATGAGCCTGACCCTTGCCCAACGCACTCAGCTGCGCAAGCGTGCAGCCCAGGAGGCAGCACGCACCGCGCCTGCCGCGCTCATGGATGGACTTACCAGCTACGAGCTCATGCTCGCGAAGCTCCAGCAGGATCAGCAGCGCCTCAAACAGGTCCAGTCGCAGCGGGACAAGGGGAAAGTCAAAGCCACGCTGCTCCCGGAGTACCTGCCCTACGTCGACGGCATCCTCGCTGCAGGCCAGGGTGCCCAAGACGACGTACTGGTCACCATCATGGTATGGCGCTTCGATGCGGGCGATTATTCCGGCGGCCTCGACATTGCCGAGTACGCCATCCGTCACAACCTGCAGACGCCCAACCGCTTCAACCGCACCACCGGCTGCCTGGTGGCCGAGGAAGTAGCAGAAGCCGCATTGACGGCTCAGAAGGCCGGCAGCGAGTTCCCGATTGACATCCTCACCCGGACTGCGGTGCTCACTGCAGAACAGGACATGCCGGACGAGGCCCGAGCCAAGCTCACCCTCGCCCTGGGGCGCGCCACCCTGACGGGCTTGGACGAGAACACCCCCGGTCAGCCCGGCCAGCTTCAGGCAGGCATTGATCTGCTGAAAGAGGCTATCCAGCGGCACAACAGCTGCGGCGGCAAAAAAGACTTGGAGCGCGCAGAGCGCCTCCTTAAGAAACACGCTGGCCCAGCCAGCTAACCGAGCGGTCCCCCGCAACCCCGGCGGCTCGGGGCTGATCAGCAGGTTTTCTCCTTGGCCTCGCTGTAACGCCCCGACCACCGCCGACCCATTCGAGTGATAGGCATGAGCGGATTTATCGCAGGCGGCGACACCAGCGCCGCCTACCCCATCAGCAACGCGGGCTTCTGGCCAGGTATCGACGGCCAGCAACTGCGCGCCTCTATGCGTATCGACTCCAGCGTCACCGACGACCGGCTCGAAGTAGCCACCGTAAACGCCATGATTGAGGCCAACCGCGAGCTCGCTGCCTACCGCGCCGCTCGCCAGGCCGAGGGCTATGCAACCTTGGCGGATGTGCCAGCCGAACAGATCAAAGGCGAAAGCCAATGGCTGCACCTCTACCGGCGCGTCATCTACTGCGGCGCCCTGGCCGAACTGATCGAGCGTTACAACAGCTACGACGCGACCAATAGCGGTAGCCAGAAGGTCACCGAGGAAGAAGCCAGCCCGGATCAGCTTCGGCGAGATGCTCGAAAGGCACTGCGCACCATCCTGGGAATCAGTCACGCCACGGTGGAGTTGTTGTAGTGGCCACCGTGATCGCCGCCCAGGGCGACACCGTGGACAGTCTCTGCTGGCAGTACTACGGCCGCACTGCTGGCGTCACCGAGGCCGTGCTCGAAGCCAATCCAGGACTTTCCGACCTCGGCCCGATCATCCCTCACGGCACGTCCGTCACCCTGCCGGACGCTGCCCCACAACCCGAACAGCGCCAAGTGGTGAACCTATGGGATTGACCCGTTGTAACTACCCCAAACCAAGGAAGGACAAACATGCCTGATCGTCCAGAAACGTGGGCCTTCGTTGCCACATGGCTGGAGCATAACTGGCCGGGGCTCTATTCCGGTGTGCTCGCTGCCATTATCGCTGCGCTGCGGGTGATCTACGGTGGCGGAAAGCTTCGTCAACTGTTCATCGAGGCGCCGCTTTGCGGTGCCCTAGCCCTATCAGCAAGCCATGGACTATCGCTTATCGGCATTCCGCTCAGTGCAGCCCCTTTCTTTGGGGGGCTGATTGGCCTCCTGGGCGTCGAGTTCGTGCGAGCGGCCGCTCAGAAGACATTCATGCGCAAGGAGGAAACCCTGTGACTACGCTCCGCCATGGCGACCGCTCCAGCGCCGTCCGCGATTTGCAACGCAAGCTCAACGCCAATGGCGCCAAGCTGGTCGCCGACGGTGACTACGGCGTCTCGACAGAAAACGCTGTGCGTGCCTACCAGCGCAAAGCCGGCCTGGTCGCTGATGGTATAGCCGGCCCGAAGACGCTCGCCTCTCTCAGCGGCACCGGCTGCGGTCATCTGCTCAAGAATGCGAGCCTAGTTGCAGCGGCAGAGCGCTTGGGTGTCGAGCTGGCCATCGTCTATGCCGTGAATGAGGTGGAGAGCCTAGGAGAAGGTTTTCTCGCCAACGGCCGCCCCAAGATCCTCTTCGAGCGGCACGTCATGCACGAGCGGCTGGCCCTGCCCCGCTCCGAAAGCGATGACAAAGCCGCACGGCAACGCCGCGCCGATGCGCTGGCCCTGCAATTCCCTAACCTGGTCAACACCGCGCCGGGCGGGTACATCGGCGGTGCTGGAGAACACCAACGCTTGGCCCAGGCCCGCATGATCGATCCGCTGTGCGCCAATGAGTCGGCCAGCTGGGGCGCGTTCCAGATCATGGGCTACCACGCTCCGCGGCTGGGCTATGCCAGTGTCGATGAGTTCGTCCAGCTCATGAGCCAGGACGAAAACCAGCAGTTCGAGGCGTTCATCCGATTCATTGAAGCGGATTCGACCCTCCACAAGGCACTCAAGGGCAAGAAGTGGGCGGCCTTCGCCAAGGGCTACAACGGCCCGGCCTACGCCAGGAACCTCTACGACGTGAAGCTCGAAAGAGCATATGAGCGGCATGCCAATTGCGGCTGCGGGCAGGAGGCAGCATGAGCCGGGCGGCGGTCCTAGCGCTGCTCATCACCGCCGCCCTTCTGGCCTGGGGTGGCTACGAACTCGTTCAAGTCGAGAAAGGCCGCACGGCCCTGGCCCAGGAGAAACTGGCCACCGCCCAGGAGCGCAGCGAGCGCCAGTCCGCCACCATCATCCGCATGGGCGCCGAGCTGGCCTCGCAGCAGCTTGCGCAAGAGAGCCTGCAGACCACCATCGCTGACCTACGCCTAGCCACAGTCAAGGATCATCAGCAGAAACAGGAGACCCGACGCAATGACCCGCAATTCCGCGATTGGGGCGCTCAGCCTCTCCCTGACGCTGCTCGCCGGCTGCACCAGAGACCTGCCTTCACCGGAGCCGACGATTACCGTCAGTGGCTGTCCGGTCGTCACGCCCTGCACGCTGAGCCCAGCAGCACCAACAAACAATGATGGGCTGAGCGACGACAGCGACTATCTGCTCGGCGCCTGGGCAGAGTGCGCGGCCAAGGTCGACAGCGTTATTCGGTACCGCACCCGTCCTCTCCAGGAGGCGCCGTGAACAAACCCAACAGCTTGCGCGAGCACCTGCTCAATAGCGTTGCGGGGCTCAAGAAGAACCCGGATCGGATGCTTATCTTCATCGATTCAGGCACCACCCGCTGCACCGCGGCGACTGGGCTGTCGTTCGAGTATTCCTATACCCTGCAAGTGATCCTGACCGACTATGCCGGCCATCCTGATAGCGTGTTTATTCCCGTGCTGGAGTGGTTGCGCCGGAATCAACCGGAGCTGCTCACGAACCTGGAGCGTGGCAAAGACGCCATTGCTTTCGAGGCTGACATTCTCGACGGGGGCAAGGTCGACATGTCGCTCAGCCTGCCACTGACCGAGCGCGTGATCGTCAAGCAACAGGATGATGGGACACTCGACGTCACCCATCCCGACGAGCCGGACTTCGAGCTTTGAGCGACAATCTCAACGCCCTGGAGGAATGGGCCGGCCTGCTGCTAACCAAGCTCTCGCCAGGGGAGCGGCGCAAGCTCGGGAACACCATCGGCCGCGAGCTCCGCCGGAGCCAGCAACAGCGAGTCGCCACCCAACGCAACCCAGACGGCACCCCATACGCCACTCGCAAACCCCGCCGGCTGCGCGACAAGGCTGGTCGTGTCAAGCGCCAGATGTTCGCCAAGCTGCGTCAGGCCAAGTACCTGCGGTTGCGTAGCACACCCGACGCCATCGCGATTGCCTTCGCCGGTCGTGTTGCCAGGATCGCCCGTGTTCACCAATACGGCCTGCGGGATCGCCCTGCCCCAGGCCAAGCCGATGTTCAATACGAGCGCCGGGAGCTACTCGGCTTCACCGATGCCGACCTCGAAGTGATTCGGGATCGGTTGTTGCAGCATCTGGCAGGCTGATTCCGTGCTGTAGCGTGCCCCGCTACAGTGCGCCCAAGATGCGCCCCGCGCGCGCGAGCCGCAGCATCAGCGGTATGAACCAGACCGCCGAACTTGCCCGCCTGATCGAAAACCTCATCCGCCTTGGCACTGTTGCCGCGGTGCAGATGCAGCCGCCCCGTGTTCGGGTGAAAACCGGCAGCATCAGCACCGCTTGGATTCCCTGGTTGGCTCTGCGCGCCGGTACCTCCAAGGACTGGGACCCGCCCACTGCCGGCGAGCAGGTGGTCCTGTTCAGCCCATCGGGCCAGCTTGGCCAGGCCGTGGCACTGGTCGGCCTGTACAGCGATGCTAACCCCGCCAACGGCGACCGATCCGGCCTGCACCGCCGCACCTACCCAGACGGCGCGGTCATTGAGTATGACTTCGTAGACCACGTGCTGAGTGCCACCCTCCCCGAGGGCGGCGTCACCAACTTGGTGAGCACTGGCGGCATCTATATCAAGGGTCCGATCAACCACGAAGGCGACTACACCCAAACGGGCAACCAGCAGGTCACCGGCAAGGTCACCGTCAGCGAGGACGTGGTTGCGGGCGCCAACCGCATCAGCTTGGTTAAGCACCCGCACGGCGGCGTCATGTCCGGCCCTGGCAAAACCAGCGTACCGGAGCCGACGTCATGATCGGGATGAACGCAAAGACCGGACGCACGATTGCGTCACGTCAGCATCTGGCCCAGTCCATTGCGGACATCGTTACCACGCCGCTTGGTAGCCGCATCATGCGCCGTGAGTACGGCTGCCCGATGGCCGACCTCCAGGACTGGCCGCTCAATAGCGCCACAAGGCTGCAAGCCTGTTCCGCCATCACCATGGCCATCATGCGATGGGAGCCGAGAATCCAGCTCAGTCGGGTGGAGCTCGCGCCGACGGACGTTCCCGGCGGAGCCTTGCTGGACATCGAGGGCACCGTTACCGACACCAACGAAGCGCTCAACCTGCGCGTGCCGCTGCACCTGGGGGCCGCATGAACACTACCTTTACCCCCATCGACCTGAGCCGTCTGCCGGCGCCGTCCGTCGTCGAGCTGATCGATTACGAGTTGATCCTCGCCGATCGCAAGGCCTATTTCATCGGCCTTTTCCCTGTCGAAAAGCAGGCCGAGGTTGCCGCCACGCTTGAGCTGGAGTCCGAGCCAATCACGAAGCTGCTCCAGGAGAACGCCTACCGCGAAATGGTCTGGCGCCAGCGGGTGAACGAGGCTTCGCTTGCGGTGATGCTCAGCTCGACCGGGGGCAACGACCTGGACCAGCTCGCAGGCAACTTCAACGTCAAGCGCTTGGTCATCCAGCCGGCGCAACCCCAGGCGGTTCCACCCGTGCCCGAGGTGCTGGAAAGCGACGATGCCCTGCGCGAGCGGGCCCAGATGGCCTTCGAAGGGCTCAGCACTGCCGGACCACGCAACTCCTACGTGTTCCATGCCCGCGCAGCCAACGGCCAGGTGGCTGATGCCACCGCAGAAAGCCCATCCCCTGCTGAGGTGGTGGTCACCATCCAGTCTGTCCTGGGCGACGGCACAGCCTCGGCAGATCTGTTGGACGCCGTCCGCGCTTATCTCAACGATGAGGATCGCCGGCCTGTGGCCGACCGCCTGACCGTTCAGGGCGCCCAGATCCTGCCCTACCAGGTTAGCGCCACGCTGTACCTCAAGACGCTGGGGCCTGAGGCGGAACCGATCCTTGCTGCTGCTGAGCAGAACCTAAGGGCCTTCGTCGGCCAGCGCCGCCGGTTGGGTATGCAGGTCTCCGAGTCCGCTATCCACGCCGCATTGCACGTCGAGGGCGTGCGCAAGGTTGAGCTACTGGACTGGGCGGACATCAACGCCACGCTCAGCCAAGCCCCCTACTGCACAGCCATCACGCTCGTCCAGGGTACCGAGCCATGAGGCTGCTGCCCGGCAACGCCACGGAACTGGAGCGCCAGGCCGCCGAAGTCCTTGCGCAGATCGAGCGGGTGCCCGTCCCCATTCGAGACTTGATGAACCCGGATCGCTGCCCGGTCGCGCTGCTGCCGTTTTTGGCCTGGGCCTTTTCGGTAGACCGTTGGGACAGTCGATGGCCAGAGCTCGCCAAACGCGGCGCGATCCGGTCGTCGTTCTACATCCACTCGCGGAAAGGGACGATAGGCGCACTTCGGCGTGTGGTGGAGCCCCTGGGCTACCTGATCGAGGTCATCGAGTGGTTCCAGACCGAACCGAAGGGCGTCCCAGGCACCTTTGCGATCAAGGTTGGCGTGTCCGACGCGGGCATCAGCGAAGAGACGTACCAGGAGCTGACTTGGCTCATCGATGACGCACGGCCGGTAAGCCGACACCTGACAGGCCTGGCCATCAGCCTTGAAACCACGGGGGCCTTCCACATTGGCGGCGGTCTCTACGACGGCGACGAGCTCGACATTTACCCACCTGCCCTGCGCGACATCGATGTCACCGGCTCGATCGGTCGGGGCGGTCGCGAACACACCATAGACACACTGGATATCGCACATGGTTGACCAGAACTCGCAGTTCTACGCCATCCTCACCAACGTGGGGGCAGCAAAACAGGCCAACGCGGACGCCCTGGGCATTCCGTGGAAAATCACCCAGCTCGGCGTGGGCGACGCCAACGGCCTCGACCCCACGCCCAACGCCAGCCAGGTCAGTCTGATCAACGAATGGCGCCGAGCGCCACTCAATCAGCTGAAGGTCGACGAAAAAGACATTTCGATTATCGTTGCCGAACAAGTCATCCCGGCCGAAGTCGGGGGCCGCTGGATTCGCGAGATTGCGCTCTACGACGCCGATGGCGATATGGTCGCGGTGGCCAATTGTCCGCCAACCTACAAGCCCTTGCTCAACCAGGGCTCGGGCCGTACCCAGGTCGTGCGGATGAATCTGGTAGTCAGCAGCTCCAGCAATGTGGAGCTGAAGATCGACCCGAGTGTCGTACTGGCCACCCGAGAATGGGTAACCAATGAGCTCGCCAAGCAGGACTTCAAGCATTCGGTGCTGGTGGCCACCACGGCGGCCATTGCCTTGAGCGGCCTGCAAACCGTCGACGGCGTGGCGCTGACGGCGGGGGCTCGGGTGCTGGTCAAGGATCAGGCTGCCGCCAAGGATAATGGCCTGTATCAGGTGGTGGCAGGTGGCCCCTGGACGCGCTGTGCTGACACCGATATTAGCGCCGAAGTGACACCGGGCTTGCTGGTTCTGGTCGAGCGCGGTGCGGTCAACGGCGATAGCGCCTGGCAGTTGGTCACAGACGGGCCGATCACCCTGGGCGTTACCGCTCTCGCGTTCGAAATGGCCTTTGGACGCACGGGCGTGGCCGAGGGCACCTATCGTAGCGTGACGGTCGATAAGTACGGTCGCGTCGTCGCTGCGACCAACCCAACCACGGCTGCCGGGTACGGCTTGACCGATGTCTACACCAAGACGCAGATCGATCAGGCTTTGCCCTTCCGAGCACGGGTTCTGTATCGGAACGCTGGCGTTTACCAGTGGACTGTTCCGGCAGGGGTATACAAGGTTGACGTAGAGGTACGAGGCGCCGGCGGGAGCGGTGGGTTCGGCTCCCAAGATACCGGTTCTGGCGGTGGTGGCGGTGGCGGCATCAGTAAGCGCTTGTGTACGGTTACGCCAGGCTCTGTCATCACGGTGACTGTGGGCGCAGGTGGTGCAGCAGTGTCGGCTGTGGGCGCCACAGGCAACGCGGGTGGTGCCTCGTCATTTGGTTCTTTCTGTTCCGCCACAGGCGGGTCAGGAGGTAGCTCTGGTAGCGGGGCGGGTGGTGGCTATGGAGCGGGCGGCGACTTCAATGCCTCGTTGGGCAGTGGCAATCCTGCTTTGCGCAACGCCCCTGGCACTTATGCCTTGGGTGGTTCTGGAGGTGGAGGCGAAAGTATTTTCGCCACTAACAACTCCACCGCCCCATCTCAACCCGGCATGGGCGGTGGCGGGCGGACAAGTACCCAATCCCAGCCCGGCGCAGACGGGTGCGTGATCATCACCTATTGAGGACAACGTATGTGGGCATTGATTGTCGATGGAGTCGTTGTTGAGACGACGGATATTGACCCGGTGGGGCGATTCCATCCCGATTTGACCTGGCTGCCATGCGGGGAAGCGGTCCAGCCTGGCTGGCTGTGTCAGGGCGACGAATTCTCGGAAAAGGTCGTCACCCTGGAGGAGCGTATGGCCGCCGAGCGGCAGTGGCGTGACAGCGAGCTGGAGGCACGGCAATGGCTGCGTGATCGGCATCGCGATGAGCAGGACCTGGGGCGGCCTACCACGCTGAGCAGTGAACAATTCATGGAGCTCCTGCTCTATCTGCAAGCCCTGCGCGATTGGCCTGCTGCCGGAACCTTCCCCGACAGCGCGCTACGACCTACAGCTCCGGCCTGGGTGGCGGAGCAGATTCAATAACCCAAGCCCCGCTAGCCGGGGCTTTTTCTTGTGCGTGCTGTAGCCCCCGCCGCTACACCGCCAACCGCTCGCCTCGCTTGCGCGCGCGCGTCACCCTCAAGGCTCACTGAACCGGCACCACGCCCACCAGGAGCTGCCCAATGGCCAACGACTTTCACCATGGCGTAAGGGTCCTCGAAATCAACGAGGGCTCCCGCCCCATTCGCACTATGGCCACCTCCGTGGTGGGCATGGTCTGCACCGGCAGCGATGCCGATGCCGCCACCTTCCCACTCAATAAGCCCGTGCTGCTCACCGACGTGCTCACCGCTTCCGGCAAGGCCGGTGAGCTGGGCACCCTGGCCCGCAGCCTGGATGCCATCGCCGACCAAGCCAGCCCCGTCACCGTCGTGGTGCGTGTGGCCGATGGCGAGGGCGAAGATGCCGCAGCCAAGGAAGCCGACCAGACCACCAAGATCATCGGCGGCGTCACCGCCGGCGGCCAGTACACCGGCCTCAAGGCCCTGCTGGCTGCCGAGGCTCAGCTGGGCGTGCGCCCGCGCATCCTGGGCGTGCCTGGCCTGGACAATCTCGCGGTGACTACCGAACTGGCTGCCGTCGCCGAGAAGATGCGCGCCTTCGCCTATGCCAGCGCCTGGGACTGCGAGAACGTCTCCGAGGCCATTGCCTACCGCGAAGGCTTCGGCTCCCGCGAGCTGATGCTCATCTGGCCTGACTTCGTGAACTGGGATACCGCGACCAGCAGCAGCATGCCTGCGGCCGCCACTGCCCGCGCCCTGGGCCTGCGCTCGAAGATCGACGAGCAAATCGGCTGGCACAAAACTCTGTCCAACGTTCCGGTCAATGGCGTGACCGGACTGTCTCGCGACATCTTCTTTGACCTGCAGAACCCGAATACCGACGCCGGCCTACTCAACGCCTCCGAAGTCACCACCCTGATTCGTCGCGACGGGTTCCGCTTCTGGGGCAACCGCACCACCAGCGCTGACCCGCTGTTCGCTTTCGAGAACTACACACGTACCGCTCAAGTCCTGGCTGACACGATGGCCGACGCTCATTTCTGGGCCGTGGACAAGCCAATGCACGGCAGCCTGGTGCGGGACATCATCGAGGGCGTCAACGCCAAGTTTCGCGAGCTGAAGACCGCCGGCTACATCATCGACGGCCAGTGCTGGTACGACCCGGCCGCGAACGACAAAGACACCTTGAAGGCGGGCAAGTTGTTCCTGGACTACGACTACACGCCCGTGCCGCCGCTGGAAAACCTGCTGTTCCGCCAGCGCATCACCGACCGTTACCTCATGACTTTCGCCGACAGCGTCAAGGTCTGACCTCATTCATCCGCGCGGCCCCGGCCGCGCCATAGGAGAGCCCCAGAATGGCCCTGCCCAAGAAGCTCAAACACATGAACCTGTTCAACGACGCCCAGAGCTACTTGGGTGTCGCCAAGACCGTCACCTTGCCCAAGCTCGGCCGCAAGCTCGAAGCCTACCGGGGGGGCGGTATGGATGGCCCGGCCAAGGTCGACCTTGGCTTCAGCGACGATGGCCTGTCCATGGAGTGGACCCTCGGTGGCTGGGACCTGATCGCCCTCCGCCAGTTCGGTGCAGTGCGCGCCGATGGTGTGGCCATGCGCTTCGCTGGCTCTGTTCAGCGTGACGATGACGGCAGCGTCAGCGCCGTGGAGATTGCGGTGCGCGGGCGTCACGAAGAGATCGACTTCGGTGAAGCTACGCCGGGCGAGGATACCGAGCACAAGATCAACACCGCTCTCACCTATTACAAGCTGACGGTCGATGGTGAGGTCATCATCGAGATCGATTTCCTGAACTTCGTGTTCATCGTCGACGGCGAGGACACGCTCGCTGCTCATCGCCAGGCCATTGGCCTTTGACCTTTCTTGCCGGCCATCGCCGGCCTTTTCCTTAGTTTCAGGAGCACTTCATGAAAGACAACGTCACTGACACCGCTGCACCAGAACCGACCAAAAACCCTAACCAGGAAGTCATCACCCTCGATACTCCGATTCTCCGCGGTGAGCAGGAGATTAAGGAAATCATCCTGCGCAAGCCGATGAGCGGCGAACTGCGCGGCGTGACCCTGTCTGATCTCGCCCAGATGGACGTGCTGGCACTGCGCAAGGTACTGCCGCGTATCAGTACCCCGAGCCTCACAGACCATGAAATCGGCCGCATGGACCCAGCCGATCTGCTGCAGTGCGGCGTTGCGGTGGGCAGTTTTTTGCTGACGAAGTCGGCGAAGGAAGCTGCCCTCATTGCGTAGATGACGCCATGGCTGACCTGGCCATGGTCTTTCACTGGGGACCGGCGGACATGGACCCGCTGGGCCTTTCCGAACTGATGGAATGGCGCGAGCGGGCCAGAAGCCGCTGGGAGAGGAACAATGGCCAATGACCTGAAGATGGAGGTGATTCTCCAGGCCATCGACCGCGCCACACGCCCGATTCGCGCCATCACTCAGGGCAGCATCGGCCTGGGCCGAGCGCTGAAAGAGTCGCGCGACCAGCTCAAGACCCTGCAAGCTCAGCAAGCCGACATCCGCAGTTGGTCGATCCTTCGCAACGCCAGTGCCAAAACGCAAACCGAGCTCGATGACGCCCGAGCGCGCGTTAAAGAGCTCGGGCGGCAGATGGCAGCAGCCGGCGAACCGACGCGGAAGATGGCCGACGAAATGCAATCGGCAATCCGGGCTGCCACTGATCTCAAACGGCAGCACCAGGAGCAACAGACGCAGCTCCAGGGCCTGCGCGCACGGCTTGGCGCGGCCGGCATCAGCACCAAAACGCTGAGTCAGCATTCTCGCGACCTGAAGGCACGCATCCAGGAGACGAACGAGGCGATCAGCGCGCAGACCCGTCGCATGCAGGCCCTGGTGGCGCAGCAAAAGCGCCTGGCTGCTGCGCGGGCCCAGTTCGACCGAGCCCAGCAGGTAGCGGGCGGCATGGCTGCCGGCGGCGCCGCCGGCCTCGGTACCGGCTACGCCCTCTCCCGCCCGTTGAAAGGCATCGTGGACGCCTTCGCCCCCGCCGAAGACGCGGCGACCCAGCTGAAAGTGTCCATGATGAACAGCACCGGCACTGTGCCGGAGGATTTCAAGAAGATTGCCGATCTGGCTACCGGCCTGGGCGACCGCCTGCCCGGTACCACGGCGGACTTCCAGAACATGATGACGATGCTGCGCCGCCAGGGCATCAGCGCACAGAGCATCCTGGGCGGTACCGGTGAGGCTGCCGCTTACCTGGGCGTGCAGCTGAAAATGCCCGTGGAGTCGGCCGCAGAGTTCGCGGCGAAGATGCAGGACGCTACCAGGACGTCCGAGAAGGACATGATGGCGTTGATGGACACCATCCAGCGTGGTTTCTATACGGGCGTCGACCCCACCAACATGCTCCAGGGCTTCAGCAAGATCAGCCCAGTGATGGACATCATCCGCAAATCGGGCCTTGAAGCCGCGAACACCTTCGCACCGCTGCTGGTGATGATGGACCAGACCGGCATGGCCGGTGAGTCTGCCGGTAACGCCTTCCGCAAGGTGTTCCAGAGCTCGATGAACACCGCCAAGATTCAGAAGGTGCTGGACGACCTGAAGGCCGAGAAAGGCATCAAGCTGAAGCTGAACTTCACGGACGGCAAGGGCGAATTCGCCGGCATCGAGAACCTGTTCAAGCAGTTGGACAAGTTCAAGGGACTGACCACTGAGGATCGGCTCAGCGTCATCAAGGACATTTACGGCGACGACGCCGAAACGCTCCAAGTCCTCAACACAATGATGACCAAGGGCATCGCTGGCTATGACGAAGTCGCGGCCAAGCTGAAGGACCAAGCCGACCTGCGCACCCGCGTCAACGAGCAGCTCGGCACCCTGACCAACACCATCGAAGCCGCCGAGGGCAGTTGGACCAACGCCATGAGCGAAATCGGCGCGACCATTGCGCCCGAGCTCAAGGACCTGATCAACGGCATCGGCGAGCTGGCTGTCAGCGTCAAGACCTGGGTGGGGGAACACCCCGCGCTGACAGCGGCCATCGTCAAGACCGTAGGCGGCCTGGCGCTGCTGCTGGCAGTCGGCGGCGGCCTCACGGTCATGCTGGCCAGTTTCATGGGGCCGTTCGCAATGGCGCGTTACGGCCTGACCCTGTTTGGCATCAAGAGCCTCGGCGCAGTCTCTGCACTGAAAGGCCTGGGCGGTGCCTTCATGTGGGCGGGTAAAGCGGTGCTGTGGCTCGGCCGCGCGCTGATGATGAACCCCATCGGCCTAGCCGTGATGGCCATCGCCGCCGCCGCGTACCTGATTTACAAGTACTGGGACCCGATCAAGTCTTACTTCCTGGGCTTGTGGGCCGAGATCAAGGCGGGCTTCAACGGGGGCCTGCTGGGAATCGCGGCGCTGATCCTCAATTTCAGCCCTCTCGGCCTGTTCTACCGAATCTTTGCGGGGGTGATGAGCTACTTCGGCGTGCAGCTGCCGGGCAAGTTCAGCGAGTTCGGCGGCATGCTCATGCAGGGCATGGTCGCAGGCCTATCCACCGGCATGGCTGCTGTGCAGACCTACCTCCTTGGGCTGTGGGCCCAAATCAAGGCGGGCTTCAACGGCGGTCTGATGGGAATCGCCGCATTGATCGTCAATTTCAACCCGCTAGGCCTGTTCTACCAGGTCTTTGCCGGCGTGATGAGTTACTTCGGTGTTGAACTGCCCGGCAAGTTCACCGAGTTCGGCTCCATGCTCATGCAGGGCATGGTTGCCGGCATCACAAACGGCCTTGCTGCGGTAAAGGCTGCCATCACCGGCGCTGGCGACAGCACCATCGGCTGGTTCAAGGAAAAACTCGGCATTCACTCTCCGTCGCGCGTGTTCGCCAGTCTGGGCGGGTTCACGATGGCTGGCCTTGAAGAGGGACTTCTGCAGGGCCAGAAAGGCCCCCTTGACGCCGTGACCGGCATGACCAAGCAGCTCGCGGCCGCGGGCGCCGGAGCAATCGGGATCGGTACCGAGCGGCCCATGACGATGGACAACCGTCCGCCGCTGTCTGCTGCGGCTCCTGCAAGTGCACCAGGAGGTCAAGCGCCGGCCCCGATCATCATCCAGGTGCATGCGGCTCCCGGCATGGACGAGCAGCAGCTCGCGCAACTGGTCGCCGTTCAAGTCGACAAGATTCAACGCCAGAAACAAGCCCGCGGCCGCAGCGCCCTCAGCGACCAGGAGTAACTCAACATGATGATGGCCCTCGGGGTTTTCATATTCGGCCTGCCGACGATCGCCTACCAGGAGCTCCAGCGATCGACAGAATGGCGGCACGCCTCAACCAGCCGCATCGGTACCAATCCGGCCAGCCAGTTCCTGGGCCGAGGTGAAGACACCATCAGCCTCCCAGGAACCATGCTCCCTGGCCTCGCGGGGTCACCCGTCAGCCTCGACCTGCTGCGCAAAATGGCGGACACCGGCAAGGCCTGGCCACTCATCGGCGGCACCGGCCGGATCTATGGCATCTGGGTCATTACCTCGATCAACGAAACGCAACAGATCTTCTTTGACGACGGGACGCCGCGGCGCTACGAGTTCACGATCAACCTCAAGCGCATCGATGACGGACGAGTCGATATGCTCGGCAGCCTCGCCGGCATGGCAGGAGGCGCGTTGCGCGGTGTGCTGGGGCGCATCCTGTGAACGTCATCAACCAAGCGGAGGGCATGCTCGACAACGCCGCGCAGCGCTACCGCGATATCACGGCCTATCCCAAGCCGATCTGTCGGGTGGTGGTCGCCGGCAACGACATCACCGCCATGCTCGAACAGCGACTCATCAGCATCGAGCTCACGGATAACCGCGGCATGGAGGCCGACCAGCTGGACATCACCCTCAGCGACCATGACGGCATGTTGAACATCCCGCCGCGGGACGCCGCTATCGACTTGTGGCTCGGGTGGGACGATACGGGGCTCATCTACAAGGGCCGCTATAACGTCGACGAAACGGAGCACAGCGGCGCACCGGACACGCTCAGCATCCGGGCCCGCAGCGCAGACCTCAGTGGCGGACTCAAAGTCAAACGCGAACGCTCCTGGGATTCGACCCCGCTGGCCACCATCCTCAGCGCAATCGCCGCGGCCTACGGCCTCAGCCCGCTGATCAGTGCCGCGCTGGCAGCGATCAACATCGCGCACCTGGACCAGGCCAACGAGTCGGACGCCAATCTACTCACCCGCCTCGGCCGGGACCATGACGCCATTGCAGCCATCAAGGCCGGTCGGCTGCTGTTCATGCCCACAGGCAAAGCGGTCACTGCCAGCGGTCTGGAACTGCCCCACATCACCCTCACCCGCGCGGACGGCGACCAACACCGATTCCTGCAAGCCAACCGGGACGCCTACACGGGCGTGAAGGCCTACTACTACGAGGTGAACAGCGCCGAGAAGAAAGAGGCCATTGCCGGCGAGGGTGAGAACATCAAGGAACTGCGCCACAGCTACACCGACCAGGCCAGCGCGCTGAAGGCCGCCAGGGCCGAGCTCAACCGCCTGCAGCGCGGTACCGCCACGCTGAGCTACACCCTTGCCCGCGGGCGCCCTGACCTGGTGCCGGACATGACTTACAGCCTGGTGGGGGTAAAGTTTGAGATCGGTGAAATCATCTGGCTGGGCGGCAACATCCGACACAGCTTCACCCCGGACAGCTTCACCACCTCGCTGGAGCTCGAATCTCAGTTGCCCGAGGGCGATGTTTCGGACCTGGCCGACAAGAACGCGACCAAGGAGAACTACACAGGTCTTGTCGCCTGGTACCGCGACCCGAAAACCGGCCAGCAGCACAAGCTTACTGAGGGCGACCAGACCAAGCCACGGCGCCTCACGCACCTCTACCAAAGCAAGGCCAGTGCGAAGCGTGCCTTGGAGCGTGAATGGAAGCGGATGCAAGAAAAGAAGACGGCCTGACGCCCGTTGCCGGTGGGCAGTTCGGGGCCGACGTATCATTTTTTGCACTGATTCCGTTCATCATCCACGGCGATTAGGAGGATAGACTCTGAGCACAGCGGCCCGTGGTCGAGAAACACTGATCCCTCTGGCAGTGGCGTCACAACTTGCGCGGACTGGTGAATAGCACCGTGATAAAGTAGCCAGCAAGCGATTTGACGGAAGTGAATCGCGGACACAAAAAAGCCGCCTTGAGAGGGCGGCTTTCTTGGTCGATGAATTGAGGGTTCACCGACGGCGTACTGAAACAGTCGACAGGGGCATAGTATATACCGCGCCACGGAACCGCAATATGCGGGGATCTGCTGCATCTTGATACGGATTTGCTCCGAACTGATCAAAATGAGCAAGAGTCCCACTCGTTAACTAACCCGAAATTACGCGAAATTGCTCCGATTAGGGCGGCTTATACAAGGAACTACAAGAAACGAAGATAACCCCGAAAGTCTTCTGTCAAGTGAACTGCTCGAAGATGAAAAGAAAAGTTCTTATTTAGGTAAAAAAACTTTTTTTGGTCATCTGATCAATGGTATGTAGTGCATCAAAGGCCAACCATGGCCTTGGGACCCTTCGCCACGCCTGAGAAACGTGCCGGCAAGGAAGGGCCGATAGTCTCCCTGGCGTACTGAACAGTCGACACTCTTCAGCAAGCCGTTCGCCCTGGCCGGTATGGCGGGCGGTGCCAGGGTTCCCCAACAGAGGAACCATAGCTATGGATTTCGTTTCGTTTGCCCGCCGCATTTGGCGGGGCATTTGCACATGCACGAAGCTAATCTACGCGTACCGGGCATTTGTCTGGTTGCTGGATCATTGGGAAGACCCTAAAGCCTAAAACAAGGCCCCGCCATTTGGTGGGGCCTTTTCACATCCGACAAAAGTCACGGCCACTTTTCGGAGGACAAAAAACCCGGCACCAGGCCGGGTTTTCGTCATTTAGAGGCGAGCAATACGTCCAAGAACCGGATGATGTCCTTCCGGCCTTGTTCGTCGAGCTGCCTGAACATCTGCAGTACCATCCTTTCGCACTGGCTCAGTTTGGACAGTTCAAGCGCCTTGCCCTGATTGCTCTCGACCTCTTTCTTCACCGACATGTTTCACTCCACTCCACACGTTCGGGTACCCGGCACCAACATCGGCGCCGACCAAAGCACCCGGGGAATGAGCGATTGTCAGCACGAAAAAGCGTGCCACCAGCCCCTGCGACGTGATTTCGTCGGAATCAGGTATTGCATAGCGCCTGGGCGCGCTTCACGAAGTCGCTGTAGTCCATCTTGATCGTAGGGAGAGCGGGGTCGGGCTTGGTAATGTCTTGGCCATCCGCCCAACCTCTGTCCTTAGCTTGCGTGCGGGCACTTCCACTCAAGGCATAGATAGTCCCATCGGCTGTCCTGGCCAGAGCTTTTGGAGGCGCCCCATCACAGAGCAGGTCGACCTGATCGACAGTGAACGGCCAAGCTGCACCGAAATCCCTGCCCGAGACAGTTTCTTTCTTCTCATCCGCATCGCAGCCGGCGATCACTACGATGGCTGCTGAAATAGCCCCTATCAAAATCCCTTTGAGCATTCTCTACTCCTGTTTGATGCTGAAAGCCCGTAGCAGCCGCTGGACTGCTCCTTTGTCCTCGGCCCCGAGAGCCCGGACGTGTTGCACCATTTCCAGCTCTTCCGCTGACAAGGTCTTCTCACCAACTGGCAAACGCTGCCCAGTGACGACATACAAAATGTCGACGCCGACTGTGGCAGCAATATTCAGCAGCAACGATCCAGCCTCGCGAGCCCCACTTTCGTAGCTCGCCAGCGTGCGTTTGGATACGCCGACAATATTCGCCAATTGTTCTTGATTGAGATTCAGACGCTTGCGTTCGGACTGGAGGCGCGCACCTATTTCCTCTGAAAGATGCACAAACGTTCCCTCTACCTATTTACAAATGAACATTCGTGCATCATCCTTCGCGTACCACTACACGAAATTGCACGATTACGAACTATGCACGCCCCCTGCGTACCCGAGCAAGCCTGCAAAGACGCCCGCAAACGCCTTGAAGATCAGGGCATTTCGGCCAAGACCTTTGCCATCCAACACAACCTTCATCCCAGCACTGTGTATGCGGTGCTCACGGGCCAGAAAAAGTGTCTCCGAGGTGAGGCACACCGCGCTGCCGTTCTCTTGGGCATCAAGGAAGGCACGGTCGCACAGTAGTGCGGTGTGGCCATGGAGGAAACGAGAAGATGAAGCGTCCGATTCTTGATAGCCGCCGGAAAGCCGTAATGGCTGCCGTAGCCGCCTTTCCAGGTGGCCGCGAATGCGCCGCCACTCACCTGGGCCTGGACCTCAAGCAGTTCGACAACAAGCTGTACGAGAACGCCGGTAGCCGCCCCTTGAGCGACGACCAGGTACGCCAGCTGGAGCTGGTCGCCGGTTCCAGCTTCCTGCCTGACTACCTGTCTGGCCTCTACAACGGTGTCTTTGTCGCCATGCCGGAAGACACGCCGCTCGACAACATCGACCTCTATGCACGCTCGCTGGTTGCTGATGTGGCAGAGGGCAAGGTCGATCAGATCATCGCCAAGGCTCTGGAAGACGGTCGCCTCGATGAATCCGAGCTTGCCGACATCGTCGCCGCGCACAGAGAACACATCGCAGCGCGACACGCCGAAGTTGGCGCCGTTATCACCCTGCATCGGAAAAATCCGGGCAGACAGGATCCGCAGTAAGGCGCAGGCGCGCCGCAATTTCTGGCGAAAGCCATGGCCGCGTTGGCGGCTGGGGAGAACCGATGAGCACCAACCATGGTGGTGGATACAAGGCTTTGTGTCCTGCCTGCGGCAGCCGGATGCGTATCCGCAACTCCGCGGAGCAAACACCGATCTTCAAGACGATGTACGGGGAATGCACGAACCTCGGCTGCGGCGCGACCTACAGCGGTTCGTTGTCGTGGGAGTACGAGCTGAACACCTCTGGCGTTGACCGGCCCCGAGTCCGACTTCCCGTTGCCCCATCCGTGAAGCGGATGCAGGCAATCCGCGACAGCGCAGAGAAAACCAACCAGCTCGACATGCTGGACAAACTGGACATGGAGGTAACGCCCGCATGAACGCCCCTGCCCCGACCATCAGCCATGAAACCCACTACCGCGCGGCCATGCAGGAGGCTGCTGTGGCATTCCTCTATCGCCGAGAGGGTTTGCACCTTGCTGGTGACAACCAGGTGCTGGAGAACTGCTGCCGCTTCCTGACGCAGTCCTTGGAGGTTCCTGATCACCTGGTACAGCGCATCGCCGAACTGGCTGTCGCAGAGTTCGAGAGCAAGACCCGTGGTCGCTTGAAGCTCCTGGGCATCTGCCCAACCAGCGGCATCTTTCGGCCGCGGCTGATCCTGCTGGATACCACCACCCAACAGCGGTACCCGGTGCCGGCGCGCTATCTACCGCGACACATGCTGCAACCCCGTAACACCTCGAAGTAACTCCGAACCAACCCCTTCCCGATGCCCGTTTCGCGTGGGTAAGGGGAAACTGCACTCCATTGGTGGCGATATGAGCAAGATCACCCTCGAAATTGAGCTGGATGCCGGGCAGGCAAAGCACTACCAGCAATGGCTCGAAAGCCAATACAACCTGACCATGGCCGATGTCTGGTACTCCGACCGGTACCGCAATGTGCCCGCTGGTGAGCGCGGTCCGAAGGTGTTCGTAGACGTGCCCCACTTAATGGGTATCTGCCGCACACGCAAAGCGCTCGCTGAGAAGCTTGGCCCTGTTCTAATGGAGCGTGCCAAGTGAACCGCAAGCCCATGGAGCACAGCCTGCGCACTGAGGTACTTCGGCGCCTGCAAGACATCTACGGCCTCAAGCCAATTTCGGGTACCCAGTATCTGCGCAAAGGCACCTGCCCAAACTGCAACAAGAAAGAGCTGTACTCCCGCCAGGACGAGCCGTGGTTCATCAAGTGCGGCCGCGAGAGCAAGTGCGGCGAGCAATGGCACGTCAAGGAGCTGTTCGACGACCTGTTCGATGACTACAGCAAACGGTATCCAGCCACCCCGGAGACACCTCGCGCCTCAGCCGACGCCTACCTGCAGAACGCCCGCGGCTTCGACCTGGACCTCATCAAAGGCTGGTACACCCAAGACAACCATTGGGACCCGAAACTTGGGATCGGCAGCGCCACAGTACGTTTTCCTCTGGAGCACGGCGGCTATTGGGAGCGCCTGATTGACCAGCCTCATCGCTTTGGGAAAAAGAAGGCCCGTTTCGCGACAGGTCAATCACCGAAAGGGTATTGGTGGTGCCCGTCCTCCATCGACCTGGAGGAAGTAGACGAGCTGTGGATCGTTGAGGGCATCTTCGATGCCATCGCCCTGCTGCATCACGACATCAGCGCTGTGTCGGCTATGAGCTCGGGGGCATTCCCATTCGAATCGCTCAAGGCGCTGGCCCAGCTCCGCCGCGACCACGGCAAAAAGCTGCCACGACTGGTCTGGGCTTTGGACAATGAGCCTGGGGCTCACCGCTTCACTCGCAAGCACGCAGCCCTGGCCCGCGAGCTGGGCTTCAACTGCGAGGCGGCGCAGATCCCGCAAAACGGTCGCAAGGTCGATTGGAACGACCTGCACCAGCGCTGGAATTTCATCGATGCGGACAAGCGGCAGGAAAAGATAGATCGTGACCTACGCGAGGCCCGTTACCACGGCAGCCTGCTGCTGGCCGACAGTGCCGCAGAAAAGGGCGTCCTGATGTATGACTGGCGCGAGCGCCAGGAATTTCACTTCTCGTTCGAGAACCGCCTCTACTGGTTCAAGATGGACGTGGAGAAGTTCAACAAGGCGTTGCAACAGCTCGACGAGTCCGAGCGGCAGGAGGACCTGGTCCTCACCGACCGCCAACGCCGTGACAAGGCGCTGCGCCAGTGCGGTGCGGTAATCGAAATCGCCAACTGCTATCCGCAGGCGCTCTACTTCCAGCGCAACGAAGTGACCGATGAGTCCTGGTACTACTTCCGCGTCGACTTCCCGCATGACGAACCGAGCGTCCTGAACACCTTCACCGGTGGCCAAGTAGCGGCTGCCAGTGAATTCAAGAAGCGACTGCTCGGTATGGCGGCCGGCGCTGTTTTCACAGGTAGCGGCTCCCAGCTCGATCGGATCATGCAGCAGCAGCTGTTCGCCCTGAAAACAGTCAAAACCATCGACTATGTTGGCTACAGCAAGGAGCACGGCTGCTACGTGTTTGGCGATCTGGCCGTTCGTGGCGGCGTGCTAGAGAAGGCCAACGCCGAAGACTACTTCGAGTTCAAGGGTCTACGCCTCAAGACGCTGCAGAAGTCAATCAAGCTAGAGATCAACCAGGACGCCTCGGGATACCGACCGGACTGGTTCAAGTGGCTGTGGACGTGCTTCAACACTCAGGGCGTCATTGCCCTCGCCTTCTGGTTCGGTTCGCTGTTCGCCGAGCAGATCCGTGCCGAGTTCCAGTCATTCCCGTTCCTGGAAGTGACCGGCGAGGCCGGCGCCGGTAAGTCCACGTTGCTGATGTTCCTGTGGAAGTTAATGGGGCGCCAGGACGAGGAAGGCGACGACCCGATCAAGATGACCAAGGCTGGTTTGCGCCGTTGGTTGAGCCAGACCTCGGGCATGCCAGTCGTCATGCTCGAGGCCGACCGCAGCGATGCCGAAACCGGTGCGGCCAAGTCCTTTGACTTCGACCAGTTCAAACCGCTGTTCAACGGCCGCGGCCTGGGCCTGACTGGTGTGAAGAACGGCGGCAACGACACCAATGCCCCGCCCTTCCGCGCCACGTTGGTTTTCAGCCAGAACGCCTCTGTAGTTGCGTCCGAGGCGATCCTCACCCGGATCGTCAAGCTGCACTTCGTGCGGCCGGAGGTCACCACCGACAGCCGGACAGCAGCTGACAACCTGAACCACCTTCAGGCCAGCGAGGTGAGCCACTTCCTGTTGATGGCGGCCAAAGCCGAGCAGAAGGTCATGGAGATCTTCCGCGCCCAGGTAAAGGTGCATGAGCAGGCTCTGCGCGAGGCGCGCGAAATCCGCATCGAGCGGATCATCAAGAACCACGCCCAAATGATGGCCCTGGTCGACGCCCTACGGGTGGTTGTGCCGATGACGGACCGCCAGCACGAAGGCACTTTGCGCGAGCTGCGCGCCATGGCGGTAGGTCGCCAGCTGGCCGTCAATGCCGACCCAAAAGAAGTGGCCGAATTCTGGGAAGTGTTCGACTACCTGGAGTCGCTCAGCGACGACCCGGTGGTCGACCACAGCAAGAACGCCGACCTGATCGCCATCCACCTCAACGAGTTCTGCGAGCGGGCTGCCGAGCACAAACAGAAGCTCGCGGATGTGAGCACCCTGCGCACCCTGCTCCGCAACAGCAAATCCCGCCCGTTCGTCGACGCCAACCGCGCCGTAGATAGCGCCGTTCGGGCTGTTTTCAACAGCCGAACAACCTCGGTGAATCTGCGACCAACCACCGTTAAGTGCTGGACCTTCAAGGCCGGCTGACCGCCGCGGCGCTGCAACGCCAGGCACAACCCCAAGGAGAAACGACATGCAAGACGACAACGACACCTTTCACCAACCCAGCCGTGGCGAACTGCTCGCAACCCTGGGCATCAGCGGACTCACCCTCGCGGTGCTTTGCATGGCGGGCTACTTCGCTCCGTCCCTGCTGGCCATCGCCCTGCACTGACCTGATTGGCGCTGCAACGCCACGCACAACCCCAAGGAGAAACGACATGCAACAAGCCCAGCCTGCAGGCGAGAAAACCTTATTCGACGCCCTGGTGCAGTACCAGTACGAGCAAGAGCGCCCGGCCCTTCGGGAGGCTGGTATCCAGGCTCTCGCTCGCCTAGTCCCTGTGGCGCTGCGCGAAACCGGCCACAGCCGCGTGGTAGCCAGATTCCTGCTCGGTCTGTACGACGCCCAGTCACATCCTTTCGCCCTCACTGACCTTCGGACCCTCGATATCGGCACGTTCGAAGACTGTCTATCCGTGCTTTTTCTGGACTTCCCCCACGAAAAGGAGCTCCACGACTATCTGCCGCGTGGCCGGCTGATCTTCAACCAAGTGCGCGAGTACTGGGGGTGAAGTGGAAGGCCAAGCGGAACCAGGACGGGCAAGTCGTCCCTCGCTGCTGGATTACCGACAGCGGTTACACGGTTGCCGAGTGTCGCCTTCCTCATTCGCGCTACCCAGTGACTCGGCCAGGTGCCTCGCTGCCCTTCGCCTATGCCGATAACCGCGACCAAGTGATCGAGATCATCACGAACGACATGCAGGCCACCATGGCCAGCCAGTAACCAAAGCGCCGAGCAGCTGCAACTGCTCGGCGACACCAAGGAGAAACGACATGCACCACTACTACAAGTCCGAGGCGCCCGAGGCGGTGGCCATAGTCAAGGAGTTCTACCAGGCGAAAGACCTACTGAATGAGCGCCTGATTGCCTTGGGCGAGCAGTTCGGCAGCACCGTTGCGCCAATGCACGACATCACTTCGCATTTCGCCGGCGGAGTGAAGCTTTCCGCCAGTCGTGAGTTGGACGTCCACTGGCGCCGCCCCGACGAGTATGGCTACCGAAGCCTTCGTCATAAGGCGGTACCGCCGAAGGGCATCACCAAGGAGCAGCGCATTGCGATTCGGGCCGAGCACGAGCGTCTGTGCGAACTGTGGAAAGCGCACTGTCCACCTCGCCTAGACCGCCATGAATACTGGGAACGACTGAACGTGAACACCGGCAACTTGATGCTATCCGGCGGCGCCTTATTCGAGCACCAGGACGTTGCCTACTTCGTCCTCGGCTTCGAGATCAACAAGGCCGACCACGAAGAGAGAATCTCGGCAGGCAAACCCACTTCTGGCTGGATCATCGGCGCAGTAGAAATCCTGCCAAGCGAGTACGAGGCAGCGCGCCTCGCCAAAACTGGTGGGCAGCTATGAGCGACCTGGACAGCCTCAATATTGCCCTGGGCTTTATCAGCTGGGCTGAAGATCGCGGGTTTGACGTAACGGTCGGCACCGACGGGACCTTCTTCAATCTGGAAACCCGCGCAGCTTGGCTTGGTTACGAAGCTGCCCATGGGCCAGCTGGCTGCGGCCCATCCGGTCAACAACTGCATGCACGTATTAAGAAGTCCAGCGAGTACGCCCACCAGACCGACCAACTTTTTCCAGTTCGGGTCGGCACACCTCCTTACGGCAACTACGCCGTGCATGGCGGACCTGGTGGTGTGTATCGCCTCAGCGACGTGGAGTTCTACGTCATCGAAGACGGCAAGCAGTACCGCCTCAAGTAATTCGAAAAGAGGCGCCGGAGAGCTGCAACTCCCCGGCGCCGACCAACCCCAAGGAGAAACGACATGCAAGTAGAAACCCCCGAAGTCGGCGCGCAGAAGGCTACCACAGGGACGCGCCCGAGGTTGGCCAGCCATTCGCTCGACCTGCCGAACCATTGCGACATCTGCAATAAGGCCCGCTCCCACGGCAACCATCAACGGTGCAGCAAGATTCGCCAGCAGCGTCAGTCCGCGTTCTGGGACGCCTACATGGCCAACGTCAATGCGAAACGGGCACAAGGAGGTGGCCGCAATGCTCGTTAAGCATAAACTCACCCATTTCCACTTCTGCTGTGGCCTAGGCGGTGGAGCGAAAGGCTTCAACCGCGCCAAGCCCATCGTAGGCAACATACAGGCGGAGTGGGAGTGCATCGGCGGAGTCGACGTCGATCCGGCTGGCCTGGCCGACTTCGAAAGGCTGAGCGGCGTGAAAGGCACGTTGATCGATCTGTTTACCCGTGACCAGTACATCCGTTTCCACGGCAAGGAGCCGCCACCTGGATGGTGCGAAGCAACCCCGGAAGATATCCAGCGGGCTGCTGGTGGTCGCCGCCCTGATGCGGTGTTCATCAGTTCCCCATGCAAGGGCGCCAGCGGGCTGCTGTCGGAAACCATGAGCATGACCCCGAAGTACCAGGCCCTGAACGAGCTGACGCTGCGCTGCATCTGGCTGTTCGGCGAGGCCTGGCGCGATGACCCCGTACCGCTGCTGGTATTCGAGAATGTACCCCGCCTGGCCAGCCGTGGCCGGCATTTGCTGGACCAGATCGGTGCCCTGCTCAGCCACTTCGGCTACGCGGTTGCCGAAACCACCCACGACTGCGGCGTTATCGGCGGCTTGGCCCAGAGCCGTAAACGCTTCCTGCTGGTGGCTCGCCATGTCGAGAAAGTCCCGCCGTTCCTGTACGAGCCAGAGAAGAAGAGCCTCCGCGCCGTTGGCGACATCCTCGGCCGCATGCCATTGGCCGGCAATATCGAACAGGCCGGCCCCATGCACCGGGTGCCCGCCCTGCAGTGGAAGACCTGGGTTCGCCTTGCACTGGTCGAGGCAGGCAAGGACTGGCGCAGCCTGAACGACCTGGCGATCGAGGATGGCTACCTGCGTGACTTGATCATCGTTCCGCAGTTCCGCGACGGGTTCTTGGGTGTGCACGACTGGCAGGAGGCAGCCGGCACCGTTGTAGCCCGCAGCGGCCCAACCAACGGCAAGTTCTCAGTCGCCGACCCGCGCGCGAAGGCAGGGGCCCTGCAATACCAGCAATACGGGGTTCGCCGCTGGCAGGACACCAGCGGCGCGGTCATCGGCGTCAAGAGCCCAGGGCAAGGCACATTCAGCGTTGCAGACCCGCGCCGCGGTGGTGAAGGCTTCGGCAAGTACCAGGTGACACCGTTCGCTGGTACCGCCAACACGGTGATTGCCGGCAGCACCACAGGCCAAGGTGCCTTTGCCGTGCAGGACCCGCGCTATCACAACTGGCACCCAGGCGCGTCGAGCCGCAAGCTTAACGTGGTCGCAATGAACCAGACCGCTGGCACCGTTACCGGCTCGCAGCAGGTGGCCAGTGGCGCCCTGTCGATCGCTGACCCTCGCCCGGGCATGCGCCGCTGCAAGGGCGATGCCTACCTTACCGGCGGGCATTATGGCGTGGTGCCTTGGAATGGCCAGGCCGGCGCCGTTTCTGCCAGCGCCATGCACGACAACGGGCGCTGGAGCATCGCAGACCCTCGCCTGCCTGAGGCCAACGACCGGCTCACCTGCGTAATCGAATCGCTTGACGGCACTTGGCACCGACCCTTCACCACCCTGGAGCTGGCCGCGTTGCAAAGCCTGGTCGAGCCCGAGGAACAGCTGGAACTGGATGGGCTGAGCGATCAGGCCTGGCGCGAGCGCATCGGCAACGCAGTGCCGCCGGCTGCGGCAGAAGCCATAGCCCATGTGATGGGCACCACCCTGCTACTGGCCGCACAGGGTGAAACATTCATGCTCAGCAGCATGCCAATCTGGGTTCGACCCGTTGCAGTTGGCCTCAGCGTGGCACAGCGAGAGTTGGCCAATACATGACCGCTGGCCAGGTAGAACTAAGGCCCTGATCTTCTAGATCCGGTGACAAGCCAATGTCTTACAACGGCCCATACACTGGGCCGTTTCTTCGTTTCTGAGTGAATTGCAATGGCAGATGGAGTCGAAGTGCGCGGAAATCGTGTCCGCGTGTACTTCCGTTACCAGGGCGAACTATGCCGGGAGTCAATCCCAGGCGACGCCTCCCCCGCCAGCGTGGCCAATGCCGAGCGCCTGGTCGGAATCATCAACTACGAGATTCAGGCCGGCACCTTCAGCTATGCGCGGCACTTTCCTGACTCGCCCAGGGTCAAGAGCAACACCTTTGGGCATTACATCGATCTGTGGACCGACATCAAACGCAATGAGATGGCCACCTCTGGCTTTCTGGCATACGTCAGCAAGGTCGAGAACCATGTCCGGCCGATGTGGGGCCATCGCCAGGCCGATCAGATTGACCACCTCGACCTACAGACCTGGGTCCAAAAAACGTTGATGCCTAAGCTGCACAACAAGACGGTGCGCGAGATCCTCAGCATCATGCGGCAGATCTTCACTCTGTACCGCACCCGCAACAAGACGGCTCACGACCCCACTGAGGGCATCACCGTGCGCCTACCTGATGCCGATGACCCTGACCCGTTTGAACGAAGCGAGATCGATCTCATCCTCACGGAGGACCTGGACTTCCTGCAGGAGATCAACCTCATCAAATTCATGATCTGGACCGGGTGCCGCGTGTCCGAAGCGATGTCGTTGGCCTGGGAGGACGTAGACCTTGAGGCCGGAACAGTGAAGTTCCGCCGGTCACAGGTGCGCAGCAATTACCGAGTCACCAAGACCCGTCGATCGACGCGAGAGGTGCGCTTGCTGAAGCCCGCTTTGGAGGCGCTCAAAGCGCAGGTGCGATTCACAAGGGGCCGCTCACCGGTAGACGTTGACGTCACTGACCGTGACAACCGGACGGTCAAGCGGCAGAAGCTGCGCTTTGTCTTCCACAAGACAACCACCGACGCAGCCTGGAGCAGCTCTGACGTTCTGGTAAAAACGTGGTGGCGCGGTCATCTGGATAAGGTCGGGGTTCGGTATCGGGGTCCCAACAACTGTCGGCACACGTTCGCCAGCCAGACGCTCAGTGCAGGCGTGGTACCACTCGACTGGATCGCTGATCAGATGGGGCACACATCCACTGCCATGATCTGGAAGCATTACGGAAAGTGGATTCACCAAGATGGGCCGGACATGATCGGCATGCTCGAACATGCGCTCAAGCTGTAAAGCCAACCTCCAGACACGACAAAGGCAGCCAAATGGCTGCCTTTTTTCGTGCCTTGATTCCCAAAGTGTTCCCAGCGCGCTCCCAGTTTGATGGCTGGCTTGGGGAGAACCCTTTGAAATCAGGCCTTTAGATGGTGCGGACGAAGAGACTCGAACTCTTACAGCTTGCGCCGCTGGAACCTAAATCCAGTGTGTCTACCAATTTCACCACGTCCGCGTGGAGCACTTAAAGCAAAGGCGCCAGATTATACAATCAAGGCGCCTTCGAGAATATGGGGTGGACGATGGGAATCGAACCCACGACAACTGGAATCACAATCCAGCGCTCTACCAACTGAGCTACGCCCACCATATTGCGGTATTGCGTCAAAACATCACTTGCTGTGCCAAAGCTGCCTAATGGCGCACCCGGCAGGACTCGAACCTGCGACCATCCGCTTAGAAGGCGGATGCTCTATCCAGCTGAGCTACGGGCGCATATTCAATCTGCTTTCTGTTACGATTGCAAATCAACTTTCAGCCGTACCGAACAAGCTAGCAAATCCGCTCATTCTGCCTGACCTTGCTAACCAGTGCTAGGCTCTGCCCGACAAGTGCGACGAATGTTATAGACGAGCCGGAAGGTCGTCAACACTTTTTTCAAAAAAATTTAGTTTATTTAAGGGGTTAGGGGATTTGGCCGACCACCCGCCTTTGCCCTCGGGCCGTGTCGTGCGAGAATGCGCCCTCTTTTATGTTCCCTTCTCGATGGTTAATCACGCGTCTATGACTGCACACCTAATCGATGGCAAGGCGATCGCCGCCAACCTGCGCCAGCAGATCGCTCAACGTGTCGTGGAGCGTCGCCAGCAGGGCCTGCGTACCCCAGGCCTGGCGGTGATCCTGGTCGGTACCGACCCTGCTTCCCAAGTCTATGTTTCGCACAAGCGCAAGGACTGCGAAGAGGTCGGCTTCATTTCCCAGGCTTTCGACCTGCCCAGCGAGACTTCGCAGCAAGCCCTGACCGACCTGATCGACCGCCTCAACGACGATCCGGCCGTCGACGGCATTCTCCTGCAATTGCCACTTCCGGAGCATCTGGATGCCTCGCTGCTGCTCGAACGCATCCGCCCAGATAAAGACGTCGACGGTTTCCACCCCTACAACATCGGCCGCCTGGCCCAGCGCATT
Source organism: Pseudomonas guariconensis (assembly GCF_040822035.1). Taxonomy (NCBI): domain Bacteria; kingdom Pseudomonadati; phylum Pseudomonadota; class Gammaproteobacteria; order Pseudomonadales; family Pseudomonadaceae; genus Pseudomonas; species Pseudomonas guariconensis. The sequence goes on from NZ_CP162012.1 coordinate 3,518,872, forward strand.
CCGCTTCTGCGCCCCTGCACGCCAAAAGGCATCATGACCCTGCTGCAAAGCACCGGTCAGGACCTGTACGGCATGAACGCTGTAATCGTCGGCGCCTCCAATATCGTCGGTCGCCCGATGGCCATGGAGTTGCTGCTGGCCGGCTGCACCGTCACCGTCTGCCACCGCTTCACCCAAGATCTGCCTGGCCACGTAGGCCGTGCTGACCTGGTGGTAGTCGCCGCCGGCAAACCGGGCCTGGTCAAGGGCGAATGGATCAAGGAAGGTGCGATCGTCATCGACGTCGGCATCAACCGCCAGGAAGATGGCAAGCTGGTGGGCGACGTGGTCTTCGAGACCGCCCTGCCCCGCGCCGGCTGGATCACGCCTGTACCGGGCGGCGTAGGCCCGATGACTCGTGCCTGCCTGCTGGAAAACACGCTTTACGCGGCAGAAGAACTGCACAAGTAGTTCGCCCTCTGCACCAACGGCACCTCTCGAGGTGCCGTTTTTCTTTCCGGGCACGACCGGTCCGCGGTACTTATCTAACCCTTGCGCTTCCTCGCATCGCCCTAGGCTCGCCGCTTCTGATATCAGAGGTACCGCCATGAGCCTATCGCACTTCAGCTTCATAGACGCCCGCCTGCCAGGCTGGCTGAAATCAGCTACCCCAGCCCAACGCCAACGACTTGAACAACAGATACGCCAGAGCCATCAGGCCACCCGCGCGCTGGATCGGGCACTGAAACAGGTGCAGCCCATCGACGACTTCTGCCGTCCGTTGCTCGACGATGCCATGTCCCACTGGTACCCCGACCGAGAGCTGCCCGCGCCTGACCAAGGGTGGCTCTGGAACAACGCCGAAAAGCGCGACATGTCGTGGCTCGAAGCGGCCCTGCAGAACTTCGACAGCGACACATCAGTGACGCTGTATCTTTCCAAGAACGCCCCCGGCCCGATGGCCGTGGACAGCACATTGTTCGTGAAAGGCGCCCGGAACCTGGACCTGGGACAACGCTACCGCAATCATCTGGCCGAACATGTCGATACCCCAGTGTTTCGCAGCCTGGTACTTCAGCAGGATCGCACAGCCTTCGAAGCCGATACGACAATGGCCGAGCTGCAAAAGCATCTCGATAGCCGAGGCCGGATGCTGGCAGATGCCGCGCTGGCCGGCGAATCGTTCCTGCTTCACAGCGATGGCAAACCCTGGCCACTGGAGTGCGGGTACCTGGAGCTGTGCGGGACGCCTTTGTATGGCCCCTTACTGATCCGCCAGCAGCCCATCGCGGGTGTAGAACCGTGTCTATTGTATTTGCCTGGCCACCCACGCCAGCCACTGCGTCAATATGGCTCGCTGCGAGCAGCAGGCAAGGCGCTGACTCGACTGCTGCGCAAAGACAACGAGCGGCGCTTCTTCATGCGTTATGTCGCCCATGCCGAGCAACCTGGATTGGCGACCCAACTACGCCAGACCTTGTTTCCGCGATATCCCTACAAAGATCTGCAAACGGTCACGCCGGTACTTGAAGAGGGTCACTCCTTCAACTGGCTCAAGCGCCTGTTCCCCGCTCCGCGCGACCTATGGCAGCCGACATTAGACAAGAACGCCCGCTTGCCGCTTGCGTTCAAGCAATGGCCTGACGAATGTTTCAGCGCCCGCGCACGGACCCGGGTCGAGCTCATGCTACGCAACGCCGCCGACATCGCCGTGCCGGTCGCCCAGCGAGACGCCGCAGCCCAACTGGCCCGCATCGAAGGCTGGCTAGGGGTCGGTTTGTCGGTACTGAACATGGCCGGTTTTTTTGTTCCCGGGCTCGCCGAGGTCATGCTAGTGATTGGCGGCGCGCAACTGGTCGATGAGTTTCTCGAAGGCGTACATGCGGCAAACGAGTCAGATGCCGATGCGGCCATCGGTCATCTGTTCTCGGTCGTGGAGAACCTTCTTCAGGTAGCGGCGCTTGGCGCTGCCGGGCAGTTCATCGAGCCCGAAGGCACCCTGCACGCTTGGTCCCGCATCGGCCATGGCGATCAGCAACGTCTTTGGCATGGCAATCTGGAGCCGTTTGCACGTACTTCCCCTCCACAATTGCCGCCCAACCTTGACCCCTACCTCTTCCAAGGCCGTCATTGGATCACGCTGGACGGCCGGCACTACCCGGTCGAGGCCACTCCAGAGGGCGGTTGGCGACTGTGCGCAGCCAAGGGACATCGCCATCAACCTTCACTGCTGGGCAATGGCGAAGGGACCTGGCTGCTGGACCACGAGCGACCTTTGGCTTGGGACGACGACACACTGTTGCGCCGACTCGGCCCGCCCATCGACAGCCTGGACACCTCGACACTCCGAAAGGCCCTACGCTGCAGTGGCTATGAAACGGCCGACTTACGCCAGACCTTGGTCGAGCACCGCCCGCTGCCTGCGTTGCTGCTGGAGAGTCTGGAAGCCTTCGGCGCCGCTATCGAGCCGAGACCAGCTGTCTTTACCCAGGAGGATGCGCTCCTCGCCCAGGACTTTCCTTCACTGAGCCCAACACTGCGTCGGGAAATTCTGGCCCAAGCCCGGCCCCGTGACTTGAGCCAGATGCAGCGCACTGGCCGGATACCGCTCAATGTGTCCGAAACCGCTCGCCTTTACCTGCGGGCCTCACGCATCAACCGCGCGCTGGTGGCCTTTCATCAGGCCAGCGACAGCCTCGAAGATCGCGATGCATTGGTGTTCGGTGCGCTGCAACGGCTTTGCGGATGGTCTGGCCAAGTACATCTCGAGCTGCGCGAAGGTCGTCTGGGTGGTTCACTGCTGGAGACGGCAGGTGCAGCACAAGCTCCACTCAAGATCCTCGTACGCCGCGCCGATGGCTATGAGCCGTTCGACAAGGACGGCCAGAGCCTGGCCAACCGAGACAACCTGTTCCGAGCGATCCTCCAGGCCCTCCCCGACAGCGAACGCGACAATCTGGGCCTGCAGATCCATGAGTCGGAGACTTTGCGCGACCGACTTTTCGATCTGGCGACCGCAGACCGGGAGCAGGCCGCCCGTGACCTTGGCATGCAGCCTGTCCGCCCCTGGTACCGCCTGCCCACACGACTGCCGGGCAGCCCTCGCCTTGGCTATGCCTTGAGTGGTCGTGGCCGGGGCTGGTTGACCGCTGATGAGCAGTTCGATCAATTGTTCCCTTCCAACCTGGACAATGATCGGGAAACACTACGCGCCCGGCTGCGTGAACAGACCGGTCACGACCCCATCGCCTTCAACCGTCTGATGCAGAATCTGCGTGACCAATACCGACAACTGGATAGCACCTTGCAAGGCTGGGTTCATGACACCGACGGCATCGCCGCCGATGAAGCCCAGGAACGCAGGACTGCGCGCCAAGCCACGGCCGAACGCATCCGCCGGGCGTGGCGACGAGAAAACAACGACGCCAATGGGAGCCTCGACGAGGTCATCCTGAGCATCGATGCAGAGTACCTGGGCGCCTTGCCATCCCTGCCGGTACAACTGCCACAGGTTCGCCAGCTGAACGTAACCGGCTTGTGGCGGGGCGGTACCGACAGCCTGGGCGCATTCCTTGCCGCCTTTCCCCAGGTTCGCGAACTGGAGCTCAGCGAAAACGGTTTGTACACGCTGCCAGAGCAATTGGGCGGGCTGACGGACGTCCAGTTGCTGGACCTTTCGGAGAACAACCTCGACCTGTCCATTGACGCCAATCTGTCCATCCTGGGCCGACTGACCAAGCTTCGCGCCCTGAACTTGAGCAGCGCTATTGGAGACCTACCGGTAGCCGCGCTGGAGCAGCTTGCGCAACTGCCCAACCTGATGGGGCTGCAGGCCGAAATGAACGAGCTGTTCCTCGGCGCCGAGCACTTCCAGGCACTGCAACGCTGGCCCGCACTGGTCGAACTGAGCCTTGGCCACAACGACATCACCCTGGATAACGCAAGTCGTGCAGCCTTGGCGCAGTTGAGCCGGTTGCGCATCTTGTTCCTGCAGGAAAATCCCTTGGATCTTGCGCCAGACATCACCGGCTGGACGCATCTGGAACGGTTGGACCTGGAGCAGACCGGCATTGCTGAATGGCCAGCCGGCATCGAAGCGTTGCTCGGGCAGCGACCGTTGACCCTGCGCGCCGTGGACCTGAGCAACAATCAGTTGCACGACGCACCTGATCTTCGCGATAGCGCATTCGCTACTGCGGTCAGGGCAGGTGAAGCCGAGATGTACCATGCCTTCCAGAACAATCCCTTCAGTGAGCAGGCCCTGCAACGACTCAACGATGCCGGCCTGCCAACCGCTGCGCGGGTCGATCATTTGGATTGGCTTGCCGCAGTGCCGCAAGCCGTCGGCGATCATGTCGCGGCCACATTGCAGGAGCCTGAGTGGCGACCGCTGTATGAGCTCTTTCGACGTGTCGAAGACACCCGGGACTATCAAGCCAGCCCGAACGCCATGCGTCGACGCATGCACGTCATCGTCGAGCGGCTATCTGCACGCGAAGGCGACAATCTCTGGGGCCAGGCCCAAGTCCATGAACGCATCATCGACCTGATCAACGAAGCCGCTCACGGCTGCGTCGACCAGGCCAGTCTGCTGTTCCAGCAAGTCGAGACGCAGGTCCTGGTATGGCAGCAGTCGCTCAACGCCGCCCCAGGGGATGCCAGCGACAAGGTGGCCATTTCCATTTGCCGCTCACTGCTGCGCCAACAGCTGCTGGACGAGCGCATCAGTGATCTCTATGACGCACGGGTTGCCAGGCGCAAGGCGCTCATTGCGGGACGCTCCGCCGACGAGACGCCCCTGCACGCTGTAGACGATATCAGTGACACGCAATTGCGCGAACCCACCTTTCTACTCGACGAACTGGAAATGGCACTGCATGCCAGGATGCGATTGCGCGAGCGCCTGGAACTCCCTCTACAACCCGGCGAGATCAGTTTCGACTACCTTGCACAGCTGAGCCCGGCCACGCTGGACCAACTCGCTCAGATGATCACGACCCAAGCGGATATTCCTCGACTGGTCCAATGGGCCGACGAGCAACCGTTCTGGCGAGACTGGATCAAGCGCTTGCGCCACCAGGTATTCGAACATCTGGCCAACGAATGGGATGGTGCCAGCGCCTATTTCGACACGCTCAGCGAACCAGGCGAAGTCAGCACCTACACAGGTCCCCAGGTACCCCCGAGCTTCATCGATGCGCTGGAGCGTGAACGCCCGGACATTGCCTGGCGGCAAAACGGCGCGGTGCAACGTATCGACTTGGTTTCCAGCCGCTATCGCGACGAAGGCGCCCTTTATAACCGCGCAGCCCAACTGCTGCTGCAAACGCGCAGGGATGCCGACACGGCATTGATTCGCCAACTTACCGAGACCCTGGCCAAGACGTATTTGGCCTGACGACACCGGTGGAGTGCCGGCGCACTCCACCCCAGCCCTTCAAACCCCGAGTTAGAGCTATGGGCGCCGAAAAGCGCCAACTGGTCAGACCGGTAAGGCCAAAAAACCTTGCAAAAGGGCTTTTTTCGCGGTTTTATGATCCCGCACTGACCATACCGGTAAGACCACAATAATTAAGTCCTGCGCTCTTTCGCCGTCGCCGGCACCGAAGCAAGGACACCGATCAGAGATCCCTCCCATGCTCAAATGGTGCTCGCGTTCGATCTTCCTCCAAGTCGTGCTAGGCCTCGCCCTTGGCATCGCTTGTGGCCTCAGCTTCCCCGAAGTGTCCCTGCAGCTAAAACCCTTGGGTGACGGCTTCATCAAACTGATCAAGATGCTCATCGGTCTGATCGTCTTCTGCGTGGTGGTCAGCGGCATCTCCGGCGCGGGCGATCTCAAGAAGGTCGGGCGCATTGGCTTGAAGTCAGTGATCTACTTCGAAGTGCTCACCACCATCGCCTTGGTGATCGGGTTGGTGTTCGCCTTCACCAGCGGTATCGGCAGCGGCGCCAACATCCATCTTGAACAGTTGTCCAGCGCCGACGCCGCCAGCCTGGCCGAACGCAGCCAGCACATCCACGGCGCCACGGCCTTCTTCATGGATTTGATCCCGACCTCGGTGATCGGCGCCTTCGCGGACAACAACATCCTTCAAGTCTTGCTGTTCTCGGTACTGTTCGGCAGCGCACTGAATCTGGTGGGCGAATCCGCCTCCGGCATATCGCGGCTGATCAACGAACTCAGCCATGTGGTGTTCCGCATCATGGGCATGATCGTGCGCCTGGCACCGCTGGGCGTGTTCGGCGCCATCGCCTTCACCACCAGCAAGTACGGTCTGGAGTCGCTGCAGCACTTGGGCGGCCTGGTCGCGCTGTTCTACCTCACCTGTGCGGGCTTCGTGCTGATCATCCTCGGCACCGTAATGCGCCTGTCGGGCCTGAAGCTGCTGCCGTTCATCAAATACCTGCGTGAAGAGCTGACCATCGTGCTGGGCACCGCCTCCTCCGACGCCGTGCTGCCACAGATCATGCGCAAGCTCGAACACTTGGGTATCGGCAGCTCCACTGTGGGTCTGGTGATCCCTACCGGGTATTCCTTCAACCTCGATGGTTTTTCCATCTACCTGACCCTGGCAATCGTGTTCATCGCCAACGCCACGGGCACGCCGCTGGCCATGACCGACCTGCTGACCATTCTGCTGGTATCGCTGGTGACGTCAAAAGGCGCACACGGCATCCCAGGCTCAGCCTTGGTGATCCTCGCAGCCACCCTCACCGCGGTACCGGCCATTCCTGTGGTGGGCTTGGTGCTGGTGCTGGCGGTGGACTGGTTCATGGGCATTGGCCGGGCATTGACCAACCTGATCGGCAACTGCGTCGCTACCGTGGCCATCGCCCGCTGGGAGCGAGACATCGACCTGGAGCGTGCCAACAACGTGCTGGCCGGTAAGCCGGGCTTCGCCCCGACCCCGCGCAAGCAACCCCCTCATGCACACCAGCAGGAATTTTGAAAACCGCAGCGGCCGGCACTGAGCCGGCCGCCAGGAGACATGATGCAACTAGGGAGCGAACCGTGATCAGCTCATCAACCGTCGTCAACTCAGTGGTGGAGAAACTCCGCCAGGCCCTGGCCAGCGGTCAGTGGCGCACTGGCGAAATGTTACCCGGCCAGCGCGAGCTGGCCGAACAGCTGGGCATCAGCCGTCCCAGCCTGCGCGAAGCCGTGACTGTGCTGGAAACCCTTGGCCTGGTGCGCTCGATGCCAGGCAAAGGCGTGCTCGTACTCGATGCCGAGGCCGCCGGGCAAGAGCCGGCCAGCGATACCGTGGCAGCCGCAAGCCTGGCCGATGTGCTGGAGCTGCGCTACACCCTCGAGCCGTTCATCGTCGGTCTGGTCGCCCAGTCAGCCAACAGCCAGGACATCGGCCAACTGCGCCTGACCCTGATGGATATGCGCGAGGCATTGGAAGCCGGCGACAGCGAAGCCGGTGTCAACGCCTACATCGCCTTCCACGAGGCGTTGTTCGGCCTGACTACCAACCCGATCTTCCAGAGCGTGGTGCAGCAGACCGGCAATGCGCTCAAGCAGAGCACAGAAATGCTGCGCAACTCTCCGGAGCACCTGGCCGCACGACTGACTGAAAATGAAGCGGTGGTACGCGCCATCCGTGACAAGAACAGCGCCCAGGCCAGTGCCCAGATGCGCCGGCATATCCTCGAAGAAGGCCAGCGCATGGGCATCGAGCTGAACATTCCCGACGAACACCCGGGTCAATGACCCAAGGAGCGACCATGACTGCCTGCGCCCACGCCGCCCCTCGCCTGCCAGCCCTGCTCGCCAACGGAGAAACCCGTCTTTCGGCCGAGCAGATCTATCCACGTCTGTTCGATGCCATCCTCGAGCAGCGCCTGCCGCCCGGCAGCGCCCTCCCCGAGCAGGCGCTGGGCAATGCCTTCGGCGTTAGCCGCACGGTGATCCGCCGGGTGCTCGGGCGCCTGTCCGACCAGCAGGTGGTGGTGCAGCGCCCCAGCCATACCGCCCACCTAGCCACCCCCGATCCCCAGCAGGCGCGCCAGGTCCTCAGCGCCCGGCGTCTGGCCGAAACCACGCTGATCAGCCTGGCCACCCAACGCGCCCGGCCCACGCAGATCCGCCAATTACGTCAACTGGTCGAGCGCGAGCGCCTGCACCATGAACGCGGCGAGCGCTGCACGGCGATCCGCCTGGGCGGCGAATTCCACCTCAAGCTTGCGCAAATGGCCGCCAACGCACCGCTGGCGCGCTTTCTCAACGGCCTGGTGCCCATGACCTCGCTGATCATCGCCCGCTATGAGTCGCCCTGCTGCGAGCACTGCGCCTGGCAGGAGCACGCCGCGATCATCGATGCCGTGGAAAACGGCGATATCGATGCCGCCCTGGCCCTGATGAATGAACACCTGGACCATCTGGAAGCCAAGCTTGACCTGGGCGCCCCAACCTGACACCAGCCCTTCTTCTCCCGGCCGCTCGTACAGCGCGAGTGGCGATCGCTGTGGGAGCGGGCTCACCCGCGGATGCGGTAGAGGCCGCCTCGCGGGTAGACCCGCTCCCATCATTGCAGGGCTGCACGATGGACTGCACAGCGGCCCCTGGTTGCCCCTGCCTATACTTCGGTAACAAACCCGCCTTTGCCCCAGGAAGGCCAGCCGCGTGAACACGCGTACCCTGCTCCTGCTGTCGTGCCTACTGCTGACCTTCGCCGGGTGCGCGGTCAAGCGCCCCCCTGCCCCGCCACCGCCTGTGACCATGACGCCGGCCCTGTGGCAACGGATCGACCAGGAACTGATCGAAGCCTCGGTGGCCGCTACCGGCTCGGCAAATGACTATGCAAGGCGTTCGATGCGGGTCTGGAAAGACCAAGTGCAACGACGCACCGAAAGCGATTTCATCCCTTGGTTCACCGGCTACTGGACGCAGCAATGGCTGACGCTCAAAGTCGCCTGGTACAAGATGAACAGCGGCAAGGGTGCCGAGCCGCCCGAACGGCGCCTGGCGATGTACCTGCAGGAGCAATACCACAAGCGGGTGATAGAACCGGTCGCCGAACAGATCAACCCCGAGGGGATCCGCGACCGCGCCAGCGAGTTGTACCTGCAGCTGTTCGGCCAGCAACTGCCGACCATCATCCAGCGCTACAACGCGCCGCCCGACCAGGTCAGCCAGCGGCTTAACCGCATCAAGATCATCGCCCTGGGACCACCGGCTGCCCGCGATGCCACCCTCTATCAATTGCTCAGGGCCCAATCCTTGGCTCAGCAACCTGCCTGGCAGGCGCTGCGCCAGCACTTGCACCAACAAGCGGCCAAAGCGCCTGGGCAAACCGAGGCCGGGTTGTCTTCGGTGGCCAACCGGGCCAGCGAGAAACTCGGCGCCACCCTGGCGCCACGAGGTATCGCCAGTGCCGTCGCCGCGGCCGTGGGCAAGGCAGCCGGGACCTTGATTTCCCTGGCGGCGGCCGGCTACGGCATGGTCACCCACGACCAGGAGCACCCGCAGATGGTCGAACAACTGCGGGTGATATTGAATGTGGCGCTGAACGAGGAATGGCACGATTTGATGGAGAATCGCCAGAGTGGTGCGATGTCGGGCGTGTACTACCTGTCCGGCCAAGTCGAGGACAGCCTGCTGGCCAGCGCCCCGAAGCCGCAAGAACAACAACTGCAGCAAGCGCCGGTGCAAGAGCAGGAGCCCCTGCTGATTCGATTGCCGCCCTGACGCAATCGCTCGCTCAAGCAGTCGCCATCGCCGAGGTCGGTAACCCGAATACCCGATCGAAGGCCCAGTTGTAGGCAAAGGTGTAGCACGGGATGAGGATGATGAAGGCCAGGTCCACCAAGAAGGCCTCGAGCAAAGTCATGTCCAGCCACCAAGCGATGAGCGGGATCAGGTACACGATCAGCGTCAACTGGAAACCGACGGCATGGGCGATGCGCCGTGCCACACTGCGGCCGCGTTTGGCCTGGCGGCTTTCCCACCACTCGAACAGGGTATTGAAAATCAGGTTCCAGATCATCGCGATGGTGGTGATCATCACCGCCAACGGCCCGGTGTGGCTGGCCTGGGTACCGGAAAGATAGGCCAGCCCCAGGGTCGACATGCACAGGCCGATCAGTTCATAGAAGGTCACATAGACCAGTTTTCGTTTGAATCCTTGCACGGTTTTCTACCCCTGGTGAATCACGAAGTGGCCAAAGGATGAATCAATCGACTTGACAGTAGAAGTCGGCAGCTTTCAGATTTACTGACAGGAGGCTGCCTATGAATTTTTCCAGCGACAACATCCAGCTGTTTCTCGCCGTGCTCGATCGCGGCTCCTTCTCGGCCGCCGCGCGAGCTTTGCAGCGCGTCCCATCGGCGGTGAGCATGGCCATCGGCAATCTTGAGGCGGAGCTGGGCTACCCCTTGTTCGAGCGGGGTGCCCGCGAAGCACGTCCCACCGCGCAGGCCCGTGCCCTGGAGCCCCATGCGCGGTTGATCGCCGAGCAGTTGGGGTTGTTGCAAGCCCATGCGCTGGAATTGTCCCAAGGGCTGGAAAGCCGCCTGGCCATCGCCGTGGTGCCGAACATCGACCAGCGCCGATTGCTCACCGCCATCGCCACCTTGAGCGAGCGCTATCCCCTGCTGGACATCGAACTGCTTGCCGCTCCCCAAGAAGAAGCGTTGCACCTGCTCGATAGCGGCCGGGTCAGCCTGTGCATGGCCTTCGCCGGATTGCAGGTCGACCCTCGCCGCAGCTTCCAGCACGTTGCGGTGGAGCCTTTGGTCGCCTCCTTGGCCCCGCACCATCCGGCGTTGCGCAGTGGGCGCATCCACAATCTGGAGGACCTGTTCGATGTGCGCCAGATACTGGTGTGCAGCCGCGATCTGCCGTTGTCCGACCCGCGCTCGCTGATCAGTGCAACCCATTGGCGCTGTAACAGCCTCGACCTGGCCATGCAGATCGTCGAAGCCGGCCTTGGCTGGGGGGACTTTCCATTGGCCCGCGCCGCCCCGCTGTTCGCAGCCGGCCGGTTGGTGCGCCTGGATTTTCGCAACACCCAGAACGCCCTGGAACTGCCAGTGCGGGTGTTCTGGCTCAAGCAACAGCCCCTAGGCCAGGCGGCGCGCATTCTGGTGGAGCTATTGGCGACACGCTGAGTGCGGCCATGTTCTGCGCGATTCGTCGGCTCTACGACGTATGGTTCATCAATTTTTGTAGGAACCGGCCGATACCGAGGTGACAGGTACCGCCCATCGCGCCAAAAGCGTGCGGCGTCCTCCCTTCATTGGTCCAAGGTCTCGAAACATGAACCTGAAATTCCGCCACAAGATCCTGCTCAGCGCCTGCGCCGTGGTCGTCCTGGCATTTGCCCTGTTCACCCTCTACAACGACTACCTGCAACGCAACATCATCCGCCAGAACATCGAGTCGTCTGTTCGCCAGGCCGGCGCGCAGACTGCCAGCAGCGTGCAGAACTGGATGTCCGGACGCATCCTGGTACTTGAGAACCTCGCCCAGGACATCGCCCAGCAGGGCGCCGGCGAAACACTGCCCGGCCTGGTCGACCAGCCTTCCTACACCAATAACTTCCAGTTCACCTACTTCGGTCAGAACAATGGCGTGTTCACCCAGCGTCCGGACGCCAAGATGCCTGATGGCTACGACCCGCGCCAACGGCCTTGGTATAGCGCCGCGGTGGCCGCCAACCAGACCATGCTGACCCCGCCCTACCAGGCGTCCGTCGGTGGTCTGGTGGTCACCATCGCGATGCCGGTCAAGGCCAAGAGCACCGGCGAGCTGCTGGGTGTGGTCGGCGGTGACCTGAGCCTCAACACCCTGGTGGACATCATCAACGCCGTGGACTTCGGCGGCATCGGCCACGCCTTCCTCGCCGATCGCAACGGCCAGGTCATCGTCAGCCCCGACAAGGATCAGTTGATGAAGAACCTCAAGGACATCTACCCCGATGCCGCCTTGAAGGTCGAGCCAGGCATGCAGGACGTCACCCTCAACGGCCAGGATCGAATCATCTCCTTCGCTCCGGTCGAAGGCCTGCCTTCGGCGCAGTGGTACATCGGTCTGTCCATCGACAAAGACAAAGCCTACGCCGCACTGAGCCAGTTCCGTACCTCGGCGATCATCGCCATGCTCATCGCCGTGGCTGCCATCGCCGGCCTGCTGGGCCTGCTCATCCCGGTGCTCATGCGTCCGCTGACCACCATGGGCCGCGCCATGCAGGACATCGCCGAAGGCGAAGGCGACCTGACCCGCCGCCTGGCGGTGCAGCACAAGGACGAGTTCGGCGAGCTGGCCACGTCGTTCAACCGCTTCGTCGAGCGCATCCACGCCTCGATCAGCGAGGTGTCCTCGGCCACCCGCCTGGTGCATGACCTGTCGGAGAAGGTGGTTCACGCCTCCAATGCTTCGATCATCGGCTCCGAGGAGCAGAGCATGCGCACCAACAGCGTCGCCGCGGCGATCAACCAGCTGGGCGCAGCCACCCAGGAAATCGCCCGCAATGCCGCCGACGCCTCGCAACACGCCAGCGGCGCCAGCGAGCAGGCCAACGACGGGCGTCAGGTGGTGGACGATGCGATCAACGCCATGACCGCGCTTTCGCAGAAGATCAGCGAGTCGTGCGAGCAGATCGAGACGCTCAACGCGAGCACCGACGAGATCGGCAAGATCCTCGACGTGATCAAGGGCATTTCCCAGCAGACCAACCTGCTGGCACTCAACGCCGCCATCGAGGCTGCTCGCGCTGGCGAGGCCGGGCGCGGTTTCGCCGTGGTGGCCGATGAAGTGCGCAACCTGGCCCACCGCACCCAGGAGTCGGCCGAAGAGATTCACCGCATGATCACCAGCCTGCAGGTGGGCTCGCGCGAGGCGGTGTACACCATGAACGAAAGCCAGGTGTCCAGCGAACAGACCGTGCAGGTGGCCAACCAGGCGGGTGAACGCCTGGCCAGCGTGACCCAGCGCATCGGCGAGATCGACGGCATGAACCAGTCGGTGGCCACCGCCACCGAGGAGCAGAGCGCAGTGGTCGAGAGCCTGAACCTGGACATCACCCAGATCAACAGCCTCAACCAGCAAGGGGTAGAGAACCTCAACGAAACCCTGCGCCATTGCGATGCCCTGAGCCAGCAGGCGGGGCGGTTGAAGCAACTGGTGGGCAGCTTCAGGATCTGAGGCGGGTCCTTCGCGGGTAGACCCGCTCCCACAGGTATCGCGCCGTTCTCAGGCTCGGCGCAGTACCCGTGGGAGCCGGCGCGGCCTCGCCTGCTCCTACCGATTCTGCGCAAAACCTGTGGGAATGGGTTTTGGCTGCGCAGCAGCCCCTCGTCAGGCCAGCGCCACCTTGCGCACCTTGCCCCGACGCACCCAGCCCAATAGCACCGCGGCCATCAGCACGAAGCCCAGGTAACCGAAGAAGGGATACACCTCGCCCACCAAGCTGATGAACCCAACCAGGCTGCACACGAACGCAGCCACCCCGGTCAATACCGCCCCCCAGCGAAACGTCGTCGTCCCGGCTGGCAACAGTCGCGACAGGAAGGAAAACAACGTCCCCACGGCCGTGTTGACGATCATTCCGAAGATGATCAGGCACATCACCATCCCCAGCAGCGGCGAAACTTCATTGGCGATCGACAACATCGGCATGGGCAGTTCGGCCACGCTATCCAGGCGCGACAGCAGCCCTGCACTCATCACCAACATCAGCCCCCCGAGCGCCGCGCCCCCGATAAGACCGCCCCAGATGGCCGTCTTCTCACCCTTGGCCGACCCACCGAGAATGGCCAGGATTGGCGCACCGGCCACGATGTTGTAGGACACATAGAGGAATGCCCCCAGCAACCAGTGCCGGGTGCCGGCCTCTTGCTGACTGGCCAAGTGGTCGAGTTCAGCGAAGCTCTGCTCGCGCGAGAGCACGGCGTACAAGGCAATCGCCGAGGCCACCAGAATCAACAGCGGGGTGATGGCGCCAATGGCGACGATCACCTTCTGCACATCCAGGCACACGATGGCCACCACCAGCACCGTCACCAGCACACTGCCCGCCAGGGCCGGCACGCCGAACTGCTGCTCGAGCAAGGCGCCACCACCAGCCAACATGACCACGGTGACGGCAAACATGAAAAAGGTGATCAGCCAATCGACGAACAACCCCAGGTGACGCCCGCAAATGGCCTGTATCACGTCCTTGTGGGACGTTGCCTGCTGGCGATTGCCCAGCCCCGCCAGGGCCATGCCCAGGAAGGTGAACAACGCGGCGCTGACCAACGCCCCGACCAAGCCCCAGATGCCAAAATCGACGAAGAACAGCAACAGTTCCCGTCCGGACGCGAAGCCCGCCCCCACGATCACGCCGATGAAGGCACCGGCGATCTTCAGCTGCTCTTGCATGTGAACCTCTGGCTTTATTGTTGTTGTCGTACAAAGGGGTGTCGTGCCCCGGCTCGCCTCAGTCCTGGCCGATGAACGCCTGCACTTCGATCTCCACATCCACCCCCAGCGCCAAGGCCGAGGCCACGGTCGAGCGTACCGGCAAGGCGTCGCCGAAGACTTCTTTGTAGACCTCGTTGAACCCCGCGAAGTGAGCCATGTCCGACAGCCATACCGTGGCCTTCACCACCTGATCGAAGCGTGCGCCACAGGCGGCCAGGCTTTCGCCGATGCGCTCGCAGACCGCGCGGGTCTGCGTCTGGATGTCACCGCGGACCACTTCACCGCTGGCGCTCATCGGCACCTGCCCGGACAGGAACAAAAAGCCGCCGGCCTTCACCGCGCGTGAGAACGGGAACGGCAGGCTGCTGGGAAAACGCTGGATGTCATTGCTCATGGGAATCTCCTATCACGGTTGTGGAAAAACGGCCCGGAGACAAACGCTCCGGTGAAACGCCCTGCGCCACTAGGCTTGGGCACAGGGGCACGCCCAGCAGCAGGTCAGCCGCCAGGCGCGACGCACCGGCGGCCGACTGGATGCCGTAGCCGCCTTGCGCCGCCAGCCAGAAGAACGCGGGCGTGCGTGGGTCGAAACCGATCACCAGGTCGCCATCGGCGACGAACGAACGCAGCCCCGCCCAGCTGTGGTTCGGACGTCGGATGTGCAACGTGGTCATGGCTTCGATGTTGTAGATGCCCAGGGCCACGTCCAGCTCCTCGGGCGCGGCATCCTGCGGCTCGACCGGATCGGCGTTGGCAGGCGAACCGAGCAACTGTCCGGCATCAGGCTTGAAGTAAAAACTTTCATCGACCCCGATCACCGCTGGCCAACGACTGAAGTCCTGCCCATCCGGGCCCGGGAAGGTAAAGGCACTGCGCCGGCACGGCTGCAGACCAACCTTGGCCACGCCACACAGCTCGGCCACTTGATCGGCCCAGGCGCCTGCGGCGTTGACCAACTGCCGGGCCTGCAGATGGCTGCCATCGGCCAGCTCCACCTCCCAGAGGTCGTCGAGGCGATAGGCCCGGGCCAGTTCGGCATTGCAACGCAGCTCGCCCCCGGCAGCGCGATAGCCGCGCAAAAAGCCCTGGTGCAAGGCATGCACGTCCAGGTCCATGGCACCGGGTTCATGCACTGCACCGGCGAGGATGCCCTCGCGCAAGCTCGGCACCAGGGCCAAGGCGCCCTCACGGTCGAGCAGGCTGACGTCGGTCCCGTTGGCCAGGTTCTGTGCGTAGGTGGTCTCGAGCAGTTCGCGTTGCTCGGTACTGGCGACATACAAACAGCCGCGTGGCTCGAGCAGCGGATGCTCGCAGAAGCCTTCCGGCGGATGCTCGTAGAACGCACGGCTGGCGCGGGTCAGGGCCTGGATCTGCGGCGTTCCGTAGGCCTCCATGAACATGGCGGCCGAACGGCCGGTGGCGTGATAGCCCGGCTGCATTTCCCGTTCGAGCAGCAGTACCCGGCCCTGACCGGCCAGGCGGTAGCCCAGGGAGGCACCGGCAATGCCCGCGCCGATGATCAAGGTGTCGTAGATCTGTGCCATGGGCGCTCCTGTCGCGCGAATTATCATTTATGAGAATTCTAATATATGAGAATTTCGGTTCGCGCAAGCGTCCAAGGTAAGATGCCGACCAAAGCCGCACACGAGAGTCCCGATGCCCGAAGACCGCACGTCCGCCGCCCAGCGCGCTGGCGCCCTCCCCCTGCTCGATCGCGCCGAGGTCGGCGCGCGCCTGCGCCAGGTACGCAAGGCGCAGCACATGACACTCAAACAACTGTCGGCGCTCAGTGGCGTACCGGTCTCCACCTTGTCGAAAATGGAACTGGCGCAGGTTTCGGTGAGCTACGAAAAACTGGCTGCCGCCGCCCGCGCCTTGAAGCTGGATATCGCCCAGTTGTTTCGTGCCAGCGGCCCGGTGGAGACGCCGGTGCCGGCGACCGTGGTGGTCGACTCGCTGCCCGCGGCCCCCGGTTACTCCACCGGCACCTATGACTACCATCCCATCGCTGGCGCCTTCCCTGAGCGCCGCATGACGCCCGCCTACGCCCGCATCATTGCGCGCGAACGTGGCCAGTTCGATGATTTCATCCGCCATCCGGGCCAGGAGTTCGTCCTGGTGCTGCGCGGTCGAGTGCGCATTCTGTTCGAAACGGGTGAAGCGGTGAGCATAGGCCCGCAGGAAACCGCCTATTTCGACAGCCAGGTCGGGCACATTTATCTGTCTGAAAGCGAAGACGGTGGGGATGCACAGGTGATGGTGGTCATGACCGACCGATGAACGGCCCCCCGGTTCATCCGTCCGGACGAAGCAAAAGACGCCCGGTTATAACCTAATAACGAACAAGTCTATTCGGTTATAAAAAAACCTTTATGCTGGCAGCCATCCGATCACGGGCAAGCTTGGGCGTCGAGTAGCGTATGGATGTAGGTTCTTTCGGTTTCACCATCGCGGGGCTGGTTGTAGGTTTCATCGTCGGCATGACCGGCGTCGGCGGTGGCTCGCTGATGACCCCCATCCTGCTCTGGTTCGGCATAAGCCCTGCCACTGCCGTCGGCACTGACCTGTTGTATGCGGCGATCACCAAGGCCAGTGGCGTCTGGGTCCATGCGCGCAACAAGAACGTCGACTGGAAGATCACCGGCCTGCTGAGCCTGGGCAGCGTGCCCGCGGCGGCGTTGACGCTGTGGTTCCTCCACACCTTGCATGCCGACACCTCCGCGCTCAACGCGGTGATCAAGCAAGGCCTGGCCGTGGTGTTGATCCTCACCGCCCTGGCCATCCTGTTCAAATCACGCCTGCAGGCCTTCGCCAGCCGCCACGCGGGCGATCACTACCACCTCAGCGACCGCAGCCTCAATACCCTTACCGTGCTCACGGGCGTGGTGCTGGGCGTGATGGTCACCCTGACGTCCATCGGCGCCGGCGCCCTGGGTACCGTGGCGCTGTTCCTGCTATATCCCTTCCTGGTCACTCGCCGCCTGGTGGGCACCGAGATCGCCCATGCCGTACCGCTCACGCTGGTGGCCGGCCTTGGCCATGCGGGCATGGGCAATATGGACTGGTCGCTGCTGGGCTACCTGCTGCTCGGCTCGCTGCCAGGCATCTACCTGGGCAGCCATCTCACCGGGCGTATTTCCGACCGTTTGCTACGCCCGTGCCTGGCGGGGATGCTGCTGCTGATCGGCTACAAGCTCGCGTTTTGAAAGGATGGGCGCGCGTCGCGCCCGTTTCGCAGGATCCTCAGACACCGGCGATATTCGTAGGCACTGGCAAGCGTTCAACCCAAACGCAACCGCCACTTCCCCGCCCGGCTCAAGTGCATGCGTGAAAGCGCTGGCACGTCGATAAGCGCAAAGGCCGCCAGCGGACAGCCAAGCACATGCACCATCGCTGCCCGCATCACCAGCGGATGCGTCACCGCCAGCCACTCTCCCGGCGTATCGAACGCCTCCAGCCAGCTCGCGACGCGCTGGCACAGATGCGCGACGGACTCACCGCCAGGGGGCGCGCAATGGGGGTCTTGCAGCCATTGAGCCAGCGCCTGCGGCTGCTCGGCCTGCAATGCCTTGAGCGCCACGCCTTGCCAGGCCCCCATGTCGCAGTCCGCCAGGACGGGCTCGACCATCGGGCGCGCCCCCAGGCCTGCACAGGTTTCTTGCGCCCGGCGCTCCGGCGCACTCAGAAAGCCGGTGCAGGCTGGAAGCGAGGGCCATTGAGCTACCGGCAAAATGTGCTCGTCAGGGCTGGGGAAACACCCGACCTTCTGGGCTGAGGTCAGGGCATGGCAGATGAGGGTCAGGCGCGCGGCTTTCACCAAGGGCTCTCGACATGAGGTGGGCCAGCTAGCCTATCAGACAAATGCCTGCCCCAGCCCCCACAGCGGCAGCAGCCCCACCAGACAGACCGACATGCGTGGCCAGTAAGGCAGCAGCATCACCAGCAACACCGCCGCCAGGGAGATCATCCCGAACCAAGCCACCGGCCCCATGGCCCATCCCCATGTCTGTGCGCACAACAACAGGCTGGCTGACAACCCTGCCCAACCGCCCCCTCGCAAGCCCAGGCGCAGCACGCGGGGACACGTGCGCCCCCATACCTGCTTGTAATGTCGCTCCAGCCCCTGGCACAGGCCTGTCATGCCCGCGTAGGCGAACAGCATCGCGCCGAGAATCATGCTCATCATCCCTCGGCCTCCATGGCCCGCCCTGCCTTCGCCTTGACCGGTGCCGGCGTGGCCCGCGCAACACGCAAGGCCACCAGGCCCAGTCCCACGCCCAGCACCATGCCGGTCACCTCCACGCCCAGCCGCAGATGATCCGCCGTGCCGGCAGATGCCCCCAGCACACCGAGCCCCATGCACAACAGCGCCGCCGCGCTCAACTGCTCGACCCAGGCGCGCTTGGCCGGGCGCAAGCCAGCATGCAGCAGGGCCAGCAACCAGCCGGCAAAGAACACCCGCACCTCCCAGGCTTCGCGCTGGGGCAGTTCGACCGGCAACAGGCGACTGGCCCACAACAAACCGGCGCAGGCTAGCAACAAGCCGCTGATGAACCCGGCATTGCACACCTCGGCCAGCCGATACCACCGGCGCGCTGAGGCCTCGGCCGTCGCATTGGTGTATTTGCGCCCACGCTTGATGCAAAACAGCACCAGGCCGCTGGCAATCATCGCGCAACTGACCAGGCCACAAACGAAGTACAACCAGCGCATGGGGTAGCCGCCGAACTGGGCAAAGTGCAGGCCGATCATTACCCGCTGGGTCAAAGGCGCCGGACGCAGCTCAGGGACATCGCTGAGCAGTTGGCCGCTCACCCCGTCGAAAACCATGGCCTGGCCCTTGGTCAGGGCAATGCGGTTGCCAAGCTCGGGACGGATCTCGATCCGAGCACCGGTGGTGTTCGGATGGCGGATGTTCAGCCCCCCGATCGGCCCCAAACGCGCCTGGGCCTGGGCCAGCAACGGGGCGATCTCGACCAGCTCTGCCGGCTGCCTGGCCGCGCGCTGCGGCGCCTCCTGGCGGCCGCTGCCCTGGGCCTGGAAGTAGGCACGAGGGTCGCCTTCGAACAAGGCATCGATCCCGGCCGGGATGTAGATCAGCATGAAGATCACCAACCCGGTGTAGGTGATCATCAGGTGGAACGGCAGCAACAGCACCGCACTGGCGTTGTGGAAATCCAGCCAGGACCGTTGTCCCTTGTTCGGGCGGAAGGTGAAGAACTCCTTGAAGAGCTTCTTGTGGATGACGATGCCAGTGACCAACGCCGCCAGCATCACCAGGGCCAGCGCACCGACCACGAAGATGCCCCAGTTGCGCGGCAAATCCAGCGTGAAGTGAAAGCGGAAGAAGAAGTTGCCGCCGACGCTGTCACGCACGTTGATCGGCTCGCCTGTCTGCGGGTCCAGTTGCACGCCGACACCATGGCGCCGGTCGCCGGTGGACACACGCAGGCCCGGCGAGCGCTCGGTCGGCAGGCTGATCCCCCAGTTGTCGGCCTTCGGCTGATGGGCCTGCAGGTAGGCAATGGCCCGCTCGGCGGCATCGGCCTGGGACACCTCACTGGCAGCGATCTCCGGCTGCATCCAGTGGTTGAGCTCCTTGTCGAACACCGCCAAGGTGCCGGTGAGGAAAATGGCGAACAGCAACCAGCCGAAGACCAGCCCGGCCCAGGTGTGCAGCCAGGACATGGATTGGGTGAAGCTGTTCTTCATGCCAGCCACTCCATCGCCTGGGGCCAGAAGCCCACCAGCGCCAGAGGCGCGGCCAGCCCCAGCGGCGCCCAGGCATGCAGGGCGTCGCGGCTGGCGAAGGCCCACAGGATCGCAGCGGTGTAGAACATGAACGACGCCAGCGTGGCGACGATTACCGCATCGCCCGGCGCCAGCGGTAGCAACCGTGCCAGGCAGGCCGTGGCGGCATAGGTGAAGGCGTAGCCGCCAAGCAGTGCAGCGGCGCTGCGCGAGAGAATGGCCAGCCAGGTGGGGTAGGTGTTCATCGATAGCTCCTAACGCCGCTCAGGTCGAAATGGGACTGACGCGCCGCGAGGGGCCGCACAGCGGCCCTCTTGCGTATCAGAACGAGATGTTCAGCGCCGCGAACACCGCACGCCCTGGCTGGTTGTAGGTGTTGGCCCCCGAGCTGCTGGCGTTGCCGCCGCGCAGGATCTGCTTGTCGAAGACGTTGTTCACGCCCACGCGCACGTCGTAGTTGGCGTTGAACTTGTAGCCTGCGCTCACATCCACCAGGCCGTAGGCGTCCACGTCCTGCTGGGCAGTTTTGTCGTAGTCCTGTTGAGTGCGGTAGTTGTAAGTCGGTGACTTCTGCTTGCCAAAGTAGGTACCCGCCACCTGGAACGACAGCTTGTCGGTCGCGCGCCAGTCTAGGGTGCTGTTGACGGTGTACTCGGGAATCACCGACAGCGGCTCGCCGGTGTCACGGTTGTCGTTGTCGAGCATCCAGGTCAGGTTGGTGTTCCAGTCCAGGCTCGGCGTCAGTGCCATGAAGAAGTTGCCCTCGATCCCTTCCACCCGCGCCTTGCCCGCGTTCTCCCACTGGGTCACGCGGCGCCCGCCATTGATGTCGTAGACCACGTCGGTGCCACCGATAATCTTGTTCTGGTAGTCGTTACGGAAGTAGGTCGCGCTGGTGCGCCAGGTGCCACGGTCGTACAGCAGGCCGATTTCCTTGTTGACGCTGATCTCGGGCTTGAGGTCGTCGTTGCCCTGCAGGTAGCAGCCACCGGAGTTGCTCTGCTGCGTGCTGCAACCGTTGCCGCGGCTGTAGAGCAAGTAGTTCGGGTTGGACTGGTACAGGTTCGGGGTCTTGTACGCCCGGGCGATACCGCCTTTGACACTCAGCGCATCGGTGAGCTTGTGCGACAGGTTCAGGCTCGGGCTGAAGTTGTCACCGAAGCGCTCGTGATGGTCGAAGCGCAGGCCCGGGGTGATGGTGGTATCGCCGACGATGATGTTGTCTTCGACGAACAACGCATAGCTACGGGCGGTCATCTTGGTGTCGCTGCGGTCGAAGCCAATGATCGTGTCGTCGCCGCCGCCGCTGGGGTCGAAGCTCTGCGGACGGAACGAGCCTTGGTCGTTGAGCGACTCATAGAGGTACTCGCCACCGAGGGTCAGCACATGCTCGGTGCTGCCCAGGGCGAACGGCAGGTTCACTTCGCTGCTCAAGCGTGTGTTGCGCAGGCGCGACATCGCCGAGCCGGCATCGTTGGGCGCCCCCTCGACGCTGCCGGCCAGGCCTTCGTTCAGGCGCCAGTTGCGCACGTACTCGTAGGCCAGCACGGTCTTGCTGGTCCCCCAGGTGAAGTCGCCCAGGTGGGTCAGGTCATAGGTGCCGCGCTGCATGACGTTGGTTTCATGGCCATACAGCTCGGACATAAGCTCCAGGTTGCCACCCCCGTTACTGTTCATGGTATCGCCGGCAAAGAGGTTGCCCTGGCGGCTGTAGCCGGCGCTGACTTCAAGGCGGTGCTCGTCGTTGAGCCTCCAGCTCAACAGGCCGTTGATGTCTTTGTTGCGCACCCCTTCCCGGCCGGCCACCAAGGCACTGTTGGCGTGATCGGCGTTGATGTCCAGGTCGTCGGCATCGGTCTTGGCCAGGCCGCCATAGAGGCGAAAACCCAGGTTCTCGGTCAGGCCGCCGCTGAGGTTGAAGTTGGCCCGTCGGCTGGCGCCTTCTGCACTGTCCTCAGGCAACTGGGTGAACAGGCTGACGTTGCCCTTGAATGCTTCGGTGGGGCGCTTGGTGATGATGTTCACCACACCACCCATGGCACCGGAGCCATAACGTGCTGCGGCCGGGCCACGAAGAATTTCGATGCGCTCGACGGCCTCTGCCGGCACCCAGTTGGTCTCGCCACGGGTGTCACGGTCGCCGTTCCAGCCGTAACGCACCGAGTTGCGGGCGCTGGAGGGCTTGCCGTCGATGAGGATGAGGGTGTTTTCCGGGCCCATGCCGCGCAGGTCGATCTGGCGGTTGTTGCCACGCGCGCCGCTGGCGCTGTTGCCGGTCAGGTTGACCCCAGGCTCGCGGCGGATGAGCTCGGACAGGTCATTGGCCGGCGGATGACGCTTGATGTCCTCCTCAGTGATGATCGACGAACCCAGCGCCTGACGAGCCTCGCGCTCGGCGGTGACCAGGGTGTCCTGGATCACCAGCGCATTGCTGTCGATCGGCACTTCCAGTACTTCACCGGCCGGCCTCTCCTCGGCCTGGGCCGCGGTCGCCACCATGGCTGGCGAGGCCAGCGCGACGAAGGCCAGGGCCAGGCTGTTGGGTGAAGTTCTGGGTTGCATGGGGCATCTCCTGCGGTTCATGGGCAAAGGCACGACCCGGCCCGCCAGCCGACGAGCCATCGCCCACCGACCTTGCAGGCAAATTGCCGGGTCCACAGGGAGGCTGAATATAATGATTCTCAAATGGGTTTAAATCTTATTTACGAAATTTACAGATTGCCGAGGAACTTTCAAACGCCTCAGCCGATGGCTCTACGACGGGGTAATCCACTCTCCTAAGAGGCGTCGCGGCGGCAAGGCCGTTGCCCGAATATATGAAATTCCATATATTTGTTTTTCCGCATATTTTGAAGCGATCGTTGTTGCATGCTCACGCCGTCCTATTTCCCCCAGCGCCTGGCAGACGAAACCGCCAGTGCGTCACCTGCTGCCAAGGAGCGCGCACGATGCTAGCTGCCGCCGCTGTCTTTCTGTTCACCTTGATTCTGGTCATCTGGCAACCCAAAGGCTTGGGTGTTGGCTGGAGCGCCAGCCTCGGCGCGTTGCTCGCCTTGCTGGTGGGTGCTGTATCGCTGCAGGATATCCCCACGGTCTGGGCGATCATCTGGAACGCCACTGCCACCTTCATTGCCATCATCATCGTCAGCCTGTTGCTGGACGAAGCGGGCTTCTTCGAATGGGCTGCCTTGCACGTGGCGCGCTGGGCGCGCGGCGACGGGCGACGCCTGTTCATGTTCATCGTGCTGCTGGGAGCGGCGGTATCGGCGCTGTTCGCCAACGATGGGGCCGCCTTGATCCTCACCCCGATCGTCATGTCCATGCTGATGGCCTTGCGCTTCTCCGGCGCGGCCACCCTGGCCTTCGTGATGGCCGCAGGTTTCATTGCCGATACGGCGAGCCTGCCACTGGTGGTGTCGAACCTGGTGAACATCGTCTCGGCCGACTATTTCGGCCTGGGCTTCTCGACCTATGCCTCGGTGATGCTTCCGGTCAACTTGGCTGCGGTGCTCGCCACCTTGCTGGTGCTGTTTCTGTACTTTCGGCGAGACATCCCGGCGCACTATGCGCTCGACGACCTCAAGCCCCCGGCCATGGCCATCCGCGACCGCGCCACCTTCCGCGTCGGCGTGTGGGTATTGGTCGCACTGCTGGCAGGCCTGTTCGTCCTGGAGCCGCTGGGTATCCCCATCAGTGCCGTGGCGGCAGCCTGCGCCGCCGTGCTGTTCATCGTGGCCGCCCGCGGTCATGTGATCGCCACCCGCCGCGTGCTGCGCGAAGCGCCCTGGCAGATCGTGGTGTTTTCCCTGGGGATGTACCTGGTGGTCTACGGCCTGCGTAACGCCGGGCTGACCGACTCGCTCACCGCCCTGCTCGATCGCCTGGCCGCCCAAGGCCTGTGGGCTGCCACTCTGGGCACCGGGTTGGTCGCAGCGCTGCTGTCTTCGGTGATGAACAACATGCCCAGCGTACTGATCGGCGCCCTGTCGATCCATGCCAGCGACGCTCAAGGCGTAGTGCGCGAGGCGATGATCTACGCCAACGTCATCGGCTGCGACCTGGGCCCGAAGATCACCCCGATCGGCAGTCTGGCAACCCTGCTGTGGCTACATGTGCTGGCGCGCAAAGGCGTGCGTATCACCTGGGGCTACTACTTCAAGGTCGGCATCCTGCTGACCCTGCCGGTGCTGCTTGTCACCCTCTCGGCATTGGCCTTGCGGCTAAGCCTCTGAGCCCGAAAGTCCTGCGATGCCGCCGGCTCACGTGGCAGCACACCTGCGCCTTGGCCACTCACGTTATCTCAATCGCCAGTCCCCATGTCCTACAGTGAATACGGTCGCGTCCATTCGGACGCGGCACGGATTCCGAGGTCTGCGATGCGTGGCGCTGACGACTTCGATTCATCACCGCCCAGCCGGGCACTCCCCTCCATCCCCCGCAGCGTCTGGGCATTGGGCTTCGTCTCGATGTTCATGGACATCTCGTCGGAGATGATCCACGCCTTGCTGCCGCTGTACATGGTGTCGGTGCTGGGCACATCGGTGGTGGCGGTGGGGTTAATCGAGGGCGTGGCCGAGGCGACGGCGTCGATCACCAAGGTGTTTTCCGGCGCGCTCAGCGACTGGCTGGGCAAACGCAAGCTGCTCACTGTGCTCGGCTATGGCCTGGCGGCCTTGACCAAACCGGTCTTTCCATTGGCCTCAGGCCTGGAATGGCTGACCGCAGCGCGTTTCGTCGACCGTATCGGCAAGGGAATTCGCGGAGCACCGCGTGATGCACTGATCGCCGATATCACGCCGACTGGGCTGCGCGGCGCGGCTTTCGGCCTGCGCCAGGCGCTGGACACCGTGGGCGCCTTTGTCGGGCCGCTGCTGGCGATCGCGCTGATGTGGCTGACCGCCAGCCACTTCCAGATAGTGTTCTGGGTGGCGGTGATTCCAGCGTTCTTCGCCGTCTTCGTGCTGATCGCCTGCGTCCACGAGCCCGACGCCCCTACCCCTGGGCGGGCGGTGCGCTCGCCATTGGCACTGGACGAACTGGCGCGACTGGGCCCGGCGTACTGGCGGCTGATCGGTCTGGTCATGGTGTTCACCCTGGCGCGTTTCAGCGAGGCCTTCTTGCTCCTGCGCGCCCAGGACATGGGCCTGGCGCCACTCTGGGCACCGGCGGTGCTGGTGCTGATGGCCTTGGCCTATTCGCTGTCGGCCTACCCCGCGGGTGCGCTGTCGGACCGCGTCGGCCGCCGGGGCGTGCTGATGATGGGGCTGGGCTTGCTGATTGCCGCCGACCTGGCGCTGGCCTTGTTGCCGGGCTGGGCCGGGCTGGCATTGGGAGTGGTGGTGTGGGGGCTGCATCTGGGCTTCACCCAAGGCATCTTCAGTGCCTTGATCGCCGACAGCGCACCGGCGAACCTACGCGGCACGGCATTTGGCCTGTTCAATCTGCTGTCGGGTGTGGCCCTGCTGATTGCCAGCGTGATGGCCGGCCTGCTGTGGGATGGGGTCGGCTACCAGGCGACGTTTCTGGTCGGCGCCGCGTTCGCCAGCGCCACCCTCGCCGGGGTGGCGCTGCTGCGTGGCGCGAGCGCGGGCTGAGCCCCGCTAAGCCAGCACGTCTTGGGTCGGCTGCTGTTCAAGCAACGACCAAGCACCCTGCCCATCCATTTCCAGGCGGTGAGTGTGGAACGTCGCCAGCGTGCTGCGGTGTCCGACACTGACCAGCAAGGTGTCAGGCATTTCGGAGCGCAGCAATGAATACAACGCATGCTCCAGCCCTTCATCCATCGCTGAGGTGGACTCGTCGAGGAACACGACCTGTGGCCGGTTGAACAACAACCGTGCGAAGGCCAGGCGCTGCTGCTCGCCCACCGAGAGAATGTTCGACCAATCGTTGCTGACCTCCAGGCGCTCGGCCAGGTGGGCCAGGTTGACTTGACGCAGGGCCTGTTGCATGCGCGCATCGTCTGCGGCTGTCGCAGGCGCGGGATAAGCAATAGCGGTCCGCAAGTCACCCAACGGCACGTATGGGCGCTGCGACAGGAACAACGCCTGGTTGCCCAGCGGCCGTCTGACCTCACCCTCGGCGTAAGGCCACAGGCCAGCCAGGGCGCGCAGCAAGGTGGTTTTGCCGCTGCCCGAAGGCCCTTTGATCAACAGCGCCTGGCCGGCACGCAGACGCAGGTCCAAGTCGGCGATCAGCGTATGGCCGTCCGGGCGCAATACCTGCAAGCCGGCGATCTCCAGCCCCTGCGCCTGCTCCTGGGTGGTGACCCGAGGAAGCGTGCTGGCCTGTTGGTTGGCGTCGAGAAACCCGGTGAGACGGTCAAGAGTGGCGCGATATTGAGCAAACGTGTCGTAGGACTCACGGAAGAACGACAGCGAATCCTGAACCTGGCCGAACGCCTGGGAGGTCTGCATCACATCCCCAAGCTTGATCGCCCCACTGAAGAACCGCGGCGCCTGGAGAATGAACGGAAACACCACGGCGACCTGGCTGATGCCCAGGTTGAAGCCGTTGAACTTCAGGCTCCGATAGACCAGCGCCCAGACGTTGACGATCAGTGCGCCAAAGCGTCCCAGCAAGGTCCCCCGCTCGACCTGAGCACCCTGGTAGAAAGCGATGTTCTCGGCGTTTTCACGCAGGCGCATCAGGGCATAACGGAAGTTCGCGGTGAGTTTTTCATTCAAGAAATTCAGGCGGATCAGCGGCCGCCCGAGGCGAAATGCGATCCACGTGGCGACGATCACATACAGGTACACCGCAAATACCATCGCCCGGGGGATTTCCACCCCACCCAGCGTCAAGGGCGCCGACAGCCCCCACAGAATCGCGGTGAACGCCACCAGCGAGACCAGCGCACTGACGGCGCCCAAGGCCAAGGACACCGAACCTGTGACGAACGCGTTGACGTCCAGTTCGATACGCTGGTCAGGGTTGTCCACCGGCTCGGCGAGAAACCGCCCGCGGTAATAGGCATCGCCCTTCATCCAGTCTGCGGTCAGGCGCTCGGTGAGCCAGACACGCCAATCAATGTTGAACGCCTGGGTGACGTAATAGGTGAACAGCGAGCGCAGCACATGGATGGTGGCCAGCACCGCGAACACGCCCAGCAGGTACCAGAAGGCTGTCTGGTCCAGGGCCTGCAAGGCGCTGTAGAAGCCGTTGTACCAGAACGAGAACAGCACGTTCAGGCGCACCGAGAACAGCGTCAGCACCAGCAACAGGGCAAACACCAACAGCGGGCGCCAACTGCGTCTGAAACTGAAGTAAGGCCCGGCGAGGGACCAGAATTGACGCCCCCAACGCGTAAAACGCACCGCCAAAGCGCCAGCGGCGGTGAAACCGATGAGGGTGATGATGGAGGCGATTGCGAGCCAGCTCAGGCTTTCTTGCAGGGCCTGGTGCCAGTTCATGTCCATAGCGGGGTATCCATTTGCGAGGTTTTTGCGAGCGTAGCATTCCCCGACGATTTATCTGGCATCCATGACGGACTTTTCATGTTTGCCAGGCGCCAATCGCGGGACACGTCGAAGCGCCTAACCTGCGCCCCGACTTGCCCCGCGATCGGACTGTAAAGCAGCCCTGCTCGCCTGAGGCGTCACGCCGCCTGCTGCAGCGCCTCCTTCACCAACGGATCCACCCCCTCCCCGCCATCAGCCTGCAGTCGCTCCCCCAACTGCCGACGCATCGCCGGCGTCCAGAAGCTTTGCATATGCTGCCTCACGCCCTGCACTGCCAGCGCCCGGTCAGGCTCGCTGGCAAAGTACTGGGCGATCTGGTTGGCCATCTTGACCAGGCTGTCATGACCGCTCATCGACGCACCTCGACTTTCTCGGATTTCTCGGCCTGGCGACGCTCCTTGAGCAGGCGCTGTTGCTCGTCACTGAACGCCTGGTAACGCTTCTGCCATTCCGAGGGCTGGAACACCTTGACCACCTCTACCGCCGTCACTTTGTACTCAGGGCAATTGGTGGCCCAGTCGGAGTTGTCGGTGGTGATCACGTTGGCGCCGGATTCGGGGAAGTGGAAGGTGGTGTACACCACCCCCGGTGCTACGCGGGAACTGACCTTGGCGCGCAGTACGGTCTGCCCTGCCCGGCTGCCCACGCCCACCCAATCGCCATCGCTGATACCACGAGCCTCGGCGTCGTTGGGGTGGATCTCCAGGCGGTCTTCGGCGTGCCAGGCGACGTTGCCGGTACGTCGGGTCTGGGCGCCGACGTTGTATTGGCTGAGGATACGGCCAGTGGTCAGCAGCAGCGGGAAGCGGCTGTTGACCTTCTCGTCGGTAGGCACGTAGCCGGTGAGCATGAAGCGCCCCTTGCCACGCACGAACTGGTCGATGTGCATGGTCGGGGTGCCGTCGGGCGCTGCGTCGTTGCACGGCCATTGCAAGCTGCCATGGCGGTCGATCTCGGCATAGCTGACCCGGTGGAAAGTCGGCGTCAGGCGCGCGATTTCGTCCATGATCTCGGACGGATGACGGTAGTCCATCCGATAGCCCAGGGCGTTGGCCAGGGCGACGGTGGCTTCCCAGTCGGCCTTGCCGGCCAGCGGGTCCATGACCTTACGCACCCGCGAGATGCGGCGCTCGGCGTTGGTGAAGGTGCCGTCCTTCTCCAGGAAGGAGCTGCCCGGCAGGAACACGTGGGCGAACTTGGCCGTCTCGTTGAGGAAGATGTCCTGCACCACCACGCACTCCATGGCCATCAAGGCCGCGGTGACGTGCTGGGTGTTGGGGTCGCTCTGGGCGATGTCTTCGCCCTGGCAGTAGAGCGCCTTGAAGCTGCCATCGAGGGCCGCCTCGAACATGTTGGGGATGCGCAGGCCCGGATCAGGCTGCAGGGTCACGCCCCAGGCCTGTTCGAACTCGGCGCGCACGGTTTCGTTGGAGATGTGCCGGTAGCCCGGCAGCTCGTGAGGGAACGAGCCCATGTCGCAGGAGCCCTGCACGTTGTTCTGTCCCCGCAGCGGGTTCACGCCCACGCCTTCACGGCCGACGTTGCCGGTGGCCATGGCCAGGTTGGCGATGCCCATCACCGCGGTACTGCCCTGGCTGTGCTCTGTGACCCCCAGGCCGTAGTAGATCGCCGCGTTGCCGCCGGTGGCGTACAAGCGGGCGGCTTCACGGATCTGCTCGGCAGGCACGCCGCACACCGGGCCAAGCGTCTCCGGGGCGTTTTCCGGCAGGCTGACGAAATCACGCCAGCGGGCGAAGTCTTGCGCCTCGCAGCGAGCATCGACGAACGGCTGGTCCACCAAGCCTTCAGTGACGATCACATGGGCCAGGGCATTGAGCATGGCCACGTTGGTACCCGGACGCAGTTGCAGGTGCAACTCGGCGCGGGCGTGGGGCGAATCCACCAGGTCGATGCGCCGTGGGTCGATGACGATCAGCCGCGCGCCCTGGCGCAGCCGGCGCTTGAGCTGAGAGCCGAACACCGGGTGGGCGTCGGTGGGGTTGGCGCCGATCACCAGGATCACATCGGCCTGCATCACCGAGTCGAAGCTCTGGGTACCGGCGGATTCGCCCAGGGTCTGCTTGAGGCCATAACCGGTCGGCGAATGGCACACCCGCGCGCAGGTATCGACGTTGTTGTTGCCGAAGGCGGCGCGTACCAGCTTCTGCACCAGGTACGCTTCTTCGTTGGTGCAACGGCTGGAGGTGATGCCGCCGATGGAGTCACGTCCATGCTTGAGCTGGATACGCCGGAACTCGCTGGCGGCATAGTTGACCGCCTCGTCCCAGCTGACCTCTTGCCACGGGTCGTTGATGTGCTTGCGGATCATCGGCTTGGTGACGCGATCCGGGTGGGTCGCATAGCCCCAGGCGAAGCGGCCCTTGACGCAGGCGTGGCCGTGGTTGGCGCCGCCGTTCTTGTCCGGGACCATGCGCACCAGTTGGTCGCCCTTCATCTCGGCGCGGAACGAACAGCCCACGCCGCAGTAGGCGCAGGTGGTGATCACCGCGCGCTCGGGCTGGCCCAGCTGGATCAGGCTCTTCTCGCTCAGGGTCGCGGTCGGGCAGGCCTGCACGCAGGCGCCGCAGGATACACACTCGGAGCTCAGGAAGTCGTCACCACCGGCCGCCGCCACGCGGGACTCGAAACCACGACCGGTGATGGTCAGGGCGAAGGTGCCCTGGATATCTTCGCAGGCGCGCACGCAGCGGCTACAGACGATGCACTTGCTCGGCTCGTAGTCGAAGTACGGGTTGGAGACGTCCTTCTTCTCCTTCAGGTGGTTGGCACCGTCGTAGCCGTAGCGCACCTCGCGCAGGCCGACCTGGCCCGCGACCGTCTGCAATTCGCAGTTGCCGTTGGCCGAACAGGTCAGGCAGTCCAGCGGGTGGTCGGAGATGTACAGCTCCATGACATTGCGCCGCAGATCGGCCAGGCGCGAGGTCTGGGTCCGCACCACCATGCCTTCGCTCACCGGCGTCGTGCACGAAGCCGGGTAGCCGCGCATGCCCTCGATTTCGACCATGCACATGCGGCAGGAGCCGAAGGCTTCCAGGCTGTCGGTGGCGCACAGTTTGGGAATGGTGGTGCCAAGCAAGGCCGCGGCGCGCATCACCGAGGTGCCGGCAGGCACGCTGATCTCACGGCCATCGATGACCAGGCTGACCTGCACGTCGCTTTCGCGGGCGGGGGTTCCCAGGTCGAGGTCGTTGGTGGGGTCGAAGAAATTGATCACTGGGCGGCCTCCGTGGTGGTCAGACCGAAGTCAGCAGGGAAATACTTGAGGGCACTGGCCACCGGATACGAGGTCATCCCGCCCATGGCGCAGAGAGAGCCGTACTGCAGCGTATCGCACAGGTCGCGCAGCAATAGCGCCTGGTCTTCACGCTCGGCCATGTCGGTGCTGGCGATCAGCCGATCCACCACTTCCATGCCGCGGGTCGAGCCGATCCGGCAAGGGGTGCATTTGCCGCAGGATTCCTCGGCGCAGAACTGCAAGGCAAAGCGGGCCATGCTGGCCATGTTCAGCGTGTCGTCAGCTACCACCACACCGCCATGACCCAGCATCGCGCCCATGGCAGAGAAGGCCTCGTAGTCCAGCGGCGTGTCGAAGCCACTGGGCGGCACCCAGGCGCCCAACGGCCCGCCCACCTGTGCGGCCTTGAGCGGCCGGCCACTGGCCGTGCCGCCACCGTAGCCTTCCACCAACTCACGCAGGGTAAGACCGAAGGCACGCTCCACCAGCCCACCGTGGCGAATGTTGCCAGCCAGTTGGAACGGCATGGTGCCCAGCGAGCGGCCCATGCCAAAGTCGCGATAGAACGCCGAACCCTTAGCCAGGATCACCGGCACCGAGGCCAGGGTGAGCACGTTGTGCACCAAGGTTGGCAGGCCGAACAGGCCTTCGAGGGCTGGCAACGGTGGCTTGGCCCGCACGATCCCCCGCTTGCCCTCGATGGACTCGAGCAGCGCGGTTTCCTCGCCGCAGATATAGGCGCCGGCGCCGACCCGCACTTCCAGGTCGAAGGCCAGGCCGCTGCCGGCGACGTCATCGCCCAGGTAGCCTGCCGCGCGGGCGATGTCGAAAGCGGCATTCAGTGCACGGATCGCATCCGGATACTCCGAACGCACATAGATGTAGCCCTTGGTGGCGCCGACGGCCAGGCCGGCGATGGCCATGCCCTCGATCAGCAGGAAGGGGTCGCCTTCCATCAGCATGCGGTCGGCGAACGTGCCGGAGTCACCTTCGTCGGCATTGCAGACTACGTATTTCTGCGCAGCCTGCGCGTCACGTACGGTGCGCCACTTGATACCTGCCGGGAATGCCGCACCACCCCGGCCACGCAGGCCAGAGTCGAGCACAGCCGCGACCACGTCCGCGCCATCGAGCGCCACGGCCCGGGTCAGGCCTTCGAAGCCCCCGTGGGCGCGGTAGTCCTCGAGCGACAAGGGCCGGGTGATACCGGCACGGGCGAACAGCAGGCGCTGCTGGGTTTTCAGATAAGGGATCTCGGCCACCGGCCCAAGGGCCAACGAATGGCCCGCCGGCTCGCTCACCAAGGCATCCAGCAGGCTCGGCACATCTTCGGCGGCAACCGGGCCAAAGCCCAGGCGCTCGCCGGCTTGTTCCACTTCGACCAGCGGCTCCAGCCAATAGAGGCCGCGAGAGCTGGTGCGTTGAATGTCCACCGGCAGCTGTCGGCGCTCGGCCTCGCGGGCCAGTGCGTCGGCGACCTGGTCGGCGCCTACCGCGCGGGCGACCGAATCGCACGGAACGAATAGCTTCAGCATGCTTCTTCCTCCCGGCAGCCGTTGACCAAGGCGCTCAGGCGCTCAGGGGTCAGGCGCGCGTGCAGTTGCCCGTCCAGTTCCAAGGCTGGCGAACAGGCGCACGCACCCAGGCAATACACCGGCCGCAGACTGATGGCGCCATCGGCGGTGGTGCCGTGATCGTCCAGCGCCAACTGCTCACGCAATTGCGCGGCCAGCGCCTCGGCGCCCCGGCTCTGGCAGGACTCGGCCCGGCACAGGCGCAAGGTATGGCGCGCCGGGGGCGAAGTACGGAAATCGTGATAGAAGCTGATCACCCCGCGCACCTCAGCCAGGCTGAGGTTCAGGGCATGGGCGATTTCAGGGACGGCGACGTCAGGCACGTAGCCTACGTCTTCCTGGATGGCATGGAGGACCGGCAGCAAGGCACCGGCGGTGTCCTTGTAGCGCTCCAGCACGCGCTGGATCAATGGCAGGTGAAGCGTCTCTTCAGGCATACAGCGGACCTCGGCATCACGGACCGCTGCAGGGCAAGCGTCCGGCGTCTTCTGCTGCGGCGCACCGTCCATGTCACGGTCACATGGTCACCGGGCGCCCTCCGTACCTAGGCCCTGCGTCTGCGCGCAGTGGGTCCGTAGGCATCCTGCAAGCATGGCACCCCTGGCGCTGGAAGGTTGCGCCCAAGCGACAGGGCTCATTCTGAAACCGACGCGGGGATGGTACCTCTGCGATCGAATCTGCCTGGCGTCTTGCGGCGCCTTGGTTTTCCAAAGCCAAAGCACAACGCCGCCAAGCAGAAGAACGATTGTCACGCCCAACGCTCTCTCAGCTGGCACTTTGCCGACATTGCATCGGCATGTGACCTGCACGATTCGAAGCCATGGGAGCGTCAGGCGCTTACATCTGTCACAACAGGTCGGGGAACGCAGCGCCAAGCAGGACCGGATCCTTCAGGATCGATGCACTGCTGGCGATATCCGGGGCCAGCCAACGGTCTTGGGCATAGGCCGGGACCCGTTCGCGCAACAACCGCCAGGCAATGTGGGTACCGGCGCCAAAGCGTTGCTGCTTGAGGAACTCGAACGCTTGGGCCGCCAACAGGTATTCGATGGCGAGGATCTGCGTACAGTTCTCCAGAGCCCGGTGCAGCTTCAACCCGGCATTGGTGCCCATGCTCAAGTGGTCCTCCTGCAGCCCGGAGGTGACGTAGTTGTCGATGACTGCCGGTTGTGCCAGCTGACGGTTTTCAGCACAGAGTGAAGCGGCCACGTACTGAACAATCATCATGCCCGAATTCACACCCGGTTGGCTGACCAGAAAAGCCGGCAAACCGCTTACCAACGGGTTGATCAGGCGATCGAGACGACGCTCGGCAATGGCCCCGATCTCGGCCACCGCGATGGCCAGCAAGTCGGCCGCCATGGCCACGGACTGGCCGTGCGGGTTGGCCTGGGAAACCACCCGGTACGACTCGGGTGTACCCAGCAACATCGGGTTGTCGGTAGAGGAGTTGAGTTCGGTCTCGATCTGCCGCGCCGCGTGTGCCAACTGATCGCGCGCGGCGCCATGCACCTGCGGAATCGAGCGAATGCTCAAGGCATCCTGGGTGCGAATGCCACGGCTGCTGGCAATGATCTCGCTGCCGTCCAGCAGGCGGCGCAAGTTGCTGCCCACACGCTGCATGCCCGGGTGCGGTTTCATCGCGATGATTTCAGGGTCGAAGGCATCGAACTGGCCACGCAGGGCCTCGAAGCTCATGGCGCCGATGACATCGGCCCATTGGCTCAAGCGCGTGGCGTCGTCCAGGGACAGGCAGGCCAGGCCGGTCATGCACGGGGTGCCGTTGACCAAGCACAGACCATCCTTGGCTCCCAGTTTCAGCGGTGACAGGCCGACCTCGGCCAAGGCTTGCTGCGCCGGCACGATCTGGCCACGGTAACTGACCTGGCCGACGCCCAACAAGCTGATACTGATATGGGCCATGTGGGTCAGGTAGCCCACCGAACCCTGTTTCGGCACCTGCGGGGTGATGTGCTCGTTGAGCAGCGTCAGCAGCGCCTCGACCACCTTGCGCTGCAAGCCGGAACGGCCCTGGCAGAAATTGATGATCGCCGCGCACATGATCGCCCGGGTCTGTTCGTCCGACAGCGCCGTACCCACGCCGCAGGCATGGCTGAGCAAGGTGTTGCGCGACAGCTGGCTGAGTTGTTCGTCCTGCAACGACACATTGCACAGGGCGCCAAGCCCGGTATTGACGCCATAGGCGCGCTCACCGCTGGCAACGATGCGCTGGACGATCGCCTGGGCGTTCTCGATCCGCGCCCAGGCCGATGGGGCCAGCTCAAGCTTCGCCCCATGCCGCGCCACGGCTACCACATCCTGCCAGCGCATAGGCGCTTCGGCGATGATGATTCTTTCGGCAATCGACATACACGCGGTTCCTTAAAGCGAAGCTACGCGGCGTTGCACGAAACGATCGACGTATTCGTCCGCAGGCTGGTAGAGAATTTCCTTCGGTGTGCCGACCTGGATCAGGCGACCGTCCTTGAGAATGGCAATGCGGTTGCCGATACGCACCGCTTCATCCAGGTCGTGCGTGATGAAGACGATGGTCTTGTGCAGGGTTTTCTGCAGCTCAAGCAACTGGTCCTGCATTTCGGCGCGAATCAGCGGATCGAGCGCACTGAAGGCTTCGTCCATGAGGATGATGTCGGTATCGGCGGCCAAGGCTCGGGCCAGGCCGACGCGTTGACGCATGCCACCTGACAACTGATGCGGGTACGATTTTTCGTAGCCCTTGAGGCCCACGGTGTTGATCCAGTGCAGCGCTCGCTCAGCGCACATGGCCTTGCTCTCACCACGGACTTTCAGGCCATACGCGACGTTGTCCAGCACGGTGCGGTGCGGCAACAGGCCGAAGCTCTGGAACACCATGCTGATCTTGTGCCGGCGGAATTCGCGCAGGGCTTGCATGTCGTATTGCAGGATGTTCTCGCCATCGACCAGGATCTCGCCGCTGGTCGGCTCGATCAGGCGGTTGAAATGACGCACCAGGGTCGACTTGCCCGAACCCGACAGCCCCATGATCACGAAGATCTCGCCGCTGCCGATGGACAGCGAGAGATCGTTGACCCCGACCACGCAGCCGGTTTGGGCCAGCACCTGATCCTTGGCTTTTTTCTGGCGGATCATTTGCAGGGCATCTTCGGCGCGAGCACCGAAAACCTTGAAGACATGCTTGACTTCGATCTTGTTCATCATCGGCTTGTCGCTCATTTGCCCACCCCATGCCGTGGCCGGCCATAGGCCTGGGTAATACGGTCGATCACGACCGCCAGAATCACGATGGCCAGGCCCGCTTCGAGGCCGCGGCCCACGTTCAGGGTCTGGATGCCGACCAGCACATCTTCACCCAAGCCACGAGCACCGATCATCGAGGCGATGACCACCATCGACAGGGCCATCATGGTGGTCTGGTTGATCCCGGCCATGATGCTCGGCAATGCCAGTGGCAACTGCACGCCGAACAGTTGCTGCAGGCGATTGGCACCAAAGGCATTGATCGCCTCCATGACCTCGCCGTCCACCTGGCGAATGCCTAGATCGGTCAGGCGAATGAGCGGCGGAGCGGCATAGATGACGGTGGCAAAGATCGCCGGCACCTTGCCCAGGCCGAACAGCATCAGGACCGGAATCAGGTACACGAAGCTGGGCATGGTCTGCATGATGTCGAGCAATGGCATCAGCACCGCCCGCAGCCGATCGTTACGCGCCGAAAGGACACCCAGCGGAATACCGACCAGGACCGAGATCAGCGTGGCCACCAGCATCAGCGCCAAGGTCTGCATCAGCTTGTCCCACAGGCCCACCGCACCGACCAGGAACAGCAAGCCGACGATCACCACCGTGGTCACGACTTTACGGGTGGAGTGCCAGGCGATGCCCGCGACGATGGCCAGGACCAGCCACCAAGGAGTTGCGCGTAGCAGGCCTTCGAGGTTGACGATGGCCCACAACAGAGTGTCGGAAATGTGCCGGAACACGTCACCGTAGTTGCTTACCAGCGCATCGACCCAGCCATTGACCCAGTCGGCAATGGAAAACGTGAAGTTTTTCGGAAACATGGAATTGTCTCGAGCAAGTGCATGGAGCGGACCGTCGCGTGGCCTGTCCGGCAGGAGCCGGACGACCCCACAGGCTCAGAGTGCTGCGCCTACCTTTTTGGCAGCGTCTTCGCTGACCCAGCTGTGCCAGATTTCGGGGTGTTCCTTGAGGAACAACCTGGCCAGCTCGGGCGACTCGATACGGTCCTTGCTCATGCGCGCCAGGTTCTGGTTCAGCAGGTCGATCGGCAGATTAATCTTTTCGAGCACCGCCACCAGTTCCGGCGCCTGCTCGTGGAAGGCCTTCGACACCCCAACCTTGATGGTCACGGATTTATCCACACCGGGTTGCTCGTCCAGCTTGACCAGGTCGGCCTGGCCCATCAGCGGGGTCGGCGACCAGTAATAGAACAGGATCGGCTCGCCGCGCTTGTAGCTCGACAGAACGGCGGCATCCAGTGCCGGGCCGGTGCCCGGGCGGAAGTTGGTATAGGCGTTTTCCAGACCATAGCGCTTGAGCATTTCGCTGTTGTCCAGCTCACAGGTCCAACCAGCCGGGCAATTGTAGAAGCGCCCTTTGTCCGGCTCCTCCGGGTCCTTGAAGACTTGGGCGTATTGCTTGAGATCGGCGATGCTCTTGAGGTTTGGCGCCTTGGCTTCGAGATTGCGCCCGGCATCGCCTTCGATCACATAACGCGGCACATACCAGCCTTCGACCGCACCAACCACCGGCGAGCCGATGCCGACGACCTTGCCGGCCGCCGCAGCCTTGTTCCAGACCTCGCTGCGCCCTACCCACTCTTCAGCAAACACCTGGATATCGTTGCTGCTCAAGGCGTTTTCCATGGAAATGGAATTACCCGGCAGGCTGTCGGTATCACAGCCATAACCATTTTTCAGCACGAACTGCATCACGTCGGTGAGCAGCATCCCGCTTTCCCAGTTCAAGCCGGCGAATTTCACCGGTTTGCCAGACTCGCACCAGCCGGCCGCCTGGCTGACGCCAGCGGACGCCAGCAGCCCGAAAGAAAGTGTCGTAGTCAGCAGAGCCTTTGTAATTGTCATTGTGACGCTCCCAAACAAGAACATTGATTGCAGTAGTCGAGGGCATCCGGCCCAAAGAGGGACGCCAGACTGGCTGAGGACCCTTGCCTTGGTGAGCACTGCGTGGGCGAAATATTTCATAACCTAAAAAAAGGATAAAATAATAAGTACTGATGCATCACAAAGGTAAAACCTATGAAGTTCACACTGCGGCAACTTCGCTATGCGCTCGCAGCAGCCAAGCACGGAAACCTGACCACTGCCGCCATGGAACTTCATGTTTCACAACCCTCCATCTCGGCGGCTATCACCGAACTGGAGGAGGTGCTGGGTCAATCCATCTTCATACGCCAACGTGGCCTTGGCATATCGCTGACCCCTTTTGGTCGTACCGTCATGGTCCAGGCCCGTCGCGTTCTGGCAGAAGCTCAGACCTTTGCCGAGATCAATACCAATGCAGGCGAGTGCGTCGGGGAATTGGTGGTGGGATGCTTTGAAGACCTGGCGCCCTACTGCCTGCCACAAATCGTGCGACGGATGCAGGAGTCCTGCCCAAGGGTCACTGTCGATATGCGCGATGGCAGCTTCGATTATGTTGGCAAGCGGCTGGCTGAGGGGGCGATAGAGTTGGCGATCACCTACGACCTGGGTTTACCGCCGAACACTCAATGCACTCAACTGTGTCAGTTGACCGCTCAGGTACTGCTCTCGGCCGATCACCCACTGGCCAAACAGTCGCGTGTCAGTCTCAAGGCGCTCTCCGAATACACCTTGGTCGTCACCGATCAGGCCCAAAGTTGGCAGCATGTGCTAGACCTGTTCAGCT
Source organism: Pseudomonas guariconensis (assembly GCF_040822035.1). Classification (NCBI taxonomy): domain Bacteria; kingdom Pseudomonadati; phylum Pseudomonadota; class Gammaproteobacteria; order Pseudomonadales; family Pseudomonadaceae; genus Pseudomonas; species Pseudomonas guariconensis. The sequence goes on from NZ_CP162012.1 coordinate 3,557,216, forward strand.
TTTACGATCTGTCACCCGCGGTCGTGCACCGGGTGCGCACGTTCGAGTTGCAGCGTAGCCTCGTCGCAAATGGGTTTGGCGTTGCGCTGATCTACACCCGGCCGTTTGGTGACCGCAGTTATGACGGTCAAGCGCTGGTATGTCGGCCGACCGAGGAAAAACTGCCAACGCATAGCATCGTGCTGGCGCATGATCAGCGCTATCCGCTGACGCCTTCGGCTGAGGCGTTCAAGGAGTTGGCGGTGGCCTGGTTCGCGGAAAGACCGTCGTTTGCATCCGAATGAACAACGGGTGGGCAAGCCCTGATTGGTCGATGGCCTACCACTGCTCGCGTCCACCGGCACCTGCAGAGACACCTCAGAGACAACCACTCCACCAACCCGGTCTTCCGTCGCTTCACCCAAGCCTGCGCTGCCTGCTTGCGGGCGAACGCCTGGGCTTCTTGGTAGACTAGGGCACCGTTTTTCTCGAGGCGGATCTGGACGGTATCGCTCACCGTACCATCGGCCTTTTTCCTTGCTCTGATCGTTGCCCTATTTTCGGTGGTACGAGCGTGATTGGCGGTGGTACATCCCACCCCTGTCACACCCAAAACGCCCTCAAAACCCCGGAAGATGGTACAAAAATGCGTAGACCAGAATGCCCTTAGAAACAGCCTTAACATCACAAACCACGCGCCCTGAGCCCTCTCGGCGATTTAGCGTTGCACCGATGATGGATTGGGCTGATGTTTCCTGAATACCGCTTCCTACGAGGCCTCCAGAGATCTGGATTAGTGGCTGTACCATTTTTGTACCAACTACCCCCTCAGACCTGAAGAATGGAGTGGCCTCCGGCTTGCCTATCGATGGCTAAAATAGATTTTTTTTGTAAAGGGACTACACGCCCAACCTGGGCTTGACCGACGAGCAAGCCTTCGCAGTCAAAACCTACCTTTTAAGTCAAGATTTTCGATGCTAGCTGCCAAAGCTAGCTGCTGATAGAGTGATTGATGGCCATTGGCATTCATTACCATGAGCCAGCTAATTCAGGACTTGATTTTATGGACAGAAACCTTCCGCCCCCAGACCGACGTAATTACTGGCGAAATGAAAAAATTGCCTTCTTAGCTTTAAGCTCCATAGAAGGAATGGGCTTCTGGGGCCTCCACAAAATCGCCTCCAGCGGCCTCGGCTTTAATAATGCACTTAGAACCCCCAACGAGGAGCTAGCTCAGGTCATCTGTAGTGATCTCAATGCGGAATTATCGACTCAAAATCTCGTCTTTGCCCAGGAAAATCTTTGGCAAAAAGGGCTTGAGCTAGCAAGACAACTAAAAGAGTCTGGAACTATTCTTATTTTCAAAGACGAGGATGGCTTCCCGCTAAAACTAAGATCAATCAAAGACTCACCTCAATGGATTTTCATTCAAGGCAACCCTCATTGCCTTTATGAATATGCAATCGCCATTGTTGGAACAAGGAACGCTACCGAAGATGGGACACTCCTCACCAAAATTCTTGTTTCATCACTAAGCGAGAGCAACATCATAACGATTAGTGGCTTGGCTGCTGGAATCGACCAACTCGCACACCTTGAGTCAATCAGATATGGAATCAAGACAGTCGCCGTGCTTGGCACAGGAATTTTTCTCGACTACCCGAAAGGATCAGAGAAAATCCGCCAACGCATAATTGAATGCGGCGGCTGCGTAATCAGTGAATATTTACCCCATCAGCGGTCAAGCGCTGAAACTTTTGTCAGAAGAAACCGTATACAAGCCGCTCTGTGTGACACGCTCGTGCCTGTGGAATGGAAAATTAAAAGCGGCACAGCTCACACCGTCGGCTTCGCCAAGAAATACAACAAAAACATCGCCAATATTTTCCTACCGAAAACTTACCACCTCAGACCGGAATTAGCATTTTCAGAACTAGAGCATGGGGCTCTGTCTTTTGAAATGCCAATCAGCATCGTGAGCCTACTTGGTTTTGCTTTCAAACCTAAGGCTCCGTCACAACAAGAACTTTTATAAGCCACACCATCACTCAGCAAGCTCATCGCAAGGGATTCAATGATGCTAGTACTTATCGCCTCACCAAGCTCGATTTTAGACGCCACCCTCAATGTCGACCAAGCTGTTGCTGACGTAATGATTGACATCGCGAACAACAATCCTGTTGTCATAGTCTCTAACAAGCAAGAACCCGATTGGTTCACCAAAACTTTCAAGAACTCCAAGGTCCAATTTCAACAGGTGATTGGCCGCCAAAGCGGTCAATACCTGAAAGATATCTCTAAAAACAACAGTGTACCCACATCCAATTTCCTTTGTCTGACAGCTTCAGATGAAGATTATATGATGGGAAAGAATGGACAAGCCATTCTGATTGCCGCGGGCTGGTCTAGCAACGCTAAAGCCAAAAGTCTTGGTATTCAAGTCGCAACTCCTTCAGAACTCAAAGAGGTATTCGATTTAACCAATAACTGGCCTGGCAGCTGGTGGTTCTCTGGAACTGGACCTAATTATGGAGTTCGCGCGCTGGCAGACTTATCCAGCTATGGGGCCGGCACAACCCAAGTGCAATTCTCCCAAAAAGTTACCGCAGCCGTAAAACAAGGCGCCGGCCCTCTAAATGCGCTACTTGCTATCACTGCAAGATCTCTTTTACTTGAGTGGGGAGGCGAAAAAAAAGGAGTGCTTTTTGGGGTATTCCCATCATCCAACCCTGCCAATCATAATAATGAAGTCCTCACTGATTTCACCCACCGCCTTCGCACCACAGTTTCGCGAGCACAGCACGCAAGCCGTGAAGAGCCCCTTTTCGTTAGGCATTCACTTTCGCCAAAAAGATCACATGGTCAAGGTGGCAGCCGCACAGACCCTACCTCTCAAATCGTGACCCTGCACCTTAACCCAAAATATGCAACAAGCATTCGAGGTAAGGATGTGTTCCTGATTGATGACTGCACTACCTATGGTCTGTCATTCGGGGTCGCAGCAGCCTTTTTGACAGCCGCTGGCGCAGCCAGCATCACTGGCATTGCATTGGGTAAATTCGGCTCACGACTTGACCACTACGAAATTGTTCTCACTGGCAATCCATTCGCCCCTCTGCAAGCGACCGATTTTAAGCTACTTGCACACAGTTCGCTTCCAGGCATAACTGCGTCTAACGCACAGAATGCTCTTCATAAGTTAATCCCATAAGTCTAAATGCTCCTCCGGCGATAAAGGGGAGCGCAACGGTATCCTAATTGTCACTATCACATACTCCAATTGTGCTGGGGTATTAACCAGAAAAAGCGCCCAAGCCCCGTGTACAAAGGGCTTGGGCGCTTTTTTATGCCTGCTGCGAGATCGCCCAAAGGGCATAGAGGGGCATAGAATGGCGCTCGGTTTGCCCCATTTTTGCCCCACGGTATCGTTAGTGCCGCGTGCGGTCATCCGCCGATCTGAGCTGATATTCCGTCACCGCTTGGTACAACGAATCCGCGATCAGACGCAGCCGCTCAATCTCAACCGCTGGCCGCCCTTCAGCCTCAGCTTGGTGATACGCACGTGTGGCCTCTATAGCTTCTCGTATCAACTGCTCGCCGGCCTCAACTACCCCTTCCAGTGTCTTTTTCACCCGTCGCTCCAGCCTGCGTTCACGCTGCATGTTACTACCTGAGCCTACCGACATAACGATTTTGCATGGGGATATCCAACCCCTATACTGTATGGATATACACATAAGGTAATCCAACCCATGTCTGCAGACGTAATCGACCCGCAACCCATTCGATTAGTCTTGGATGACGAACAGCTCGAGGCCATGGAGTGGCTGATGGAGCAATTGCCGCTCGGCTTCCTGCCCTGTCACTGCGCCGAGGCGCGCACCATGCTTGGCTGGAGCATAGAAGCCTTGGCATTCCGATCCGGCGTGTCCCCTCGAGCCATACGCAGCATCGAGAACGGGGCCGAGCTGCGCCGCGTAACGATGCAAGCGCTCGCATTTGCTATGGAAGCGGAGGGCCTGGTGTTCTTCCCCGGCCACCCTCCTCTGCGCGCTGGCAATTGCCGAGGGGCTACACCCGACCCTAGGACACGGGACGACTATCACCTGCTCGAGTGACGGCCGCGCTCAGCGCACCCGCCATAGTTGATCGATCCGTGTCGTGTATGAGCGGCTCATCATCTCGCGGCGCATACCCCAGTCGGGGGTGCGGGGGACGCTGGCAGTGCGCATTGTGCCGCGCCCGTACTTCCCATTGATCTCGTCCAGCACCGACATCAGCCGGTCACAGGCCACCGGCTGTGTCATGGCGAATAGATCATCGGTGAACTCCCCCGGCTGCCGCAGATCCATCAGCAACACCTCGGCCTTGCTGTAACGAAACCCCGGCCGGTAGACCTGCTCCACAGCCTCGGTGGCCGCCCTGGTGAGCAGCAGCGTATCGTTGGTGGGGTAAGGCAACTCCACCAGGGCGCCCTTGGCGTACTTGGCTTCGTCCGGGTTGAACATGCCAGTACGGATGCTCACCCGCATGCGCTTGCACACCGAGCCCTGCGCCCGGAGTTTCTCCGCCGCTCGCCCGGTGTAGGTGGCCACCGCCTGTTTGATCGGCGGCAACTCGGTCAGCCGCTTACCAAACATCCGGCTGCAGCAGATCTCCTGCTTGGGCGGAGCAGCCTCCTCTAGCTCGAGACAAGGCGTTCCCGCGAGCTCCCTAGCTGTCTTCTCCACGACCACGCTGAACTTCTGGCGCAACGTCCAAGGGTCCGCCTTGGCCAGATCCATCGCCGTGCGGATCCCCATCGCCTCGAGGTGAGCAGTCATCCGCCGACCGATGCCCCACACCTCGCAGACCTCCGTGTTGCGCAAGACCCAGTCCCGCTTGAACGGGTCGCAGATGTCGACCACACCTCCGGTTTGCTGCTGCAGGCGCTTCGCCGTGTGGTTGGCCAGCTTCGCCAGGGTCTTGGTGCGAGCAATGCCCACACCTACCGGGATGCCGGTGCACTTGAGCACCTTGGCGCGGATCTGCCGGCCGAGCTGAGTCAAATCACCCTGGATACCTGACAGGTCTGCGAAGCACTCATCGATCGAATACACCTCTGCAGCCGGCACCATCGATTCGATCAGGGCCATGACCCGCTCACTCATGTCACCGTAGAGTGCGTAATTCGAGGAGAACGCCACGATCCCATGCCGACGCAGCCTGTCCTTGATCTGGAAGAAGGGTTCGCCCATTTTGACGAACGGCTTCGCGTCATAGGACCTGGCGATCACGCAGCCGTCGTTATTGCTCAGCACTACGATAGGGGTTTTGGCCAGATCCGGCCGGAACACGCGCTCACAACTCGCATAGAACGAGTTGCAATCGATCAGGGCGAACACCGGCTCACTGGGCATGATCGCGCACGCTGTAGCGAACCACGCCCCAGATCACCAGGTCATCACCTTCCATGACGTGCCTGGGCGGGTAGGCAGGATTCTCCGACTGCAGGATCACCACGCCGTTGCGGCGGTACAACCGCTTGCACACGGGCTCAGTGTTGATGGCTGCGATCACGATGTCGCCGTGCTCGGCATCGCTGCTACGGTCTACGATCAGAAGGTCACCGGAAAAAATGCCGGCTCCCTGCATGCTGTCGCCCTCGACCTGGACCAGATACACATGCGGCGCACGCAGATCGAACAGCTCATCCAGGGAAATCTGCCGCTCCATATGATCCGCTGCAGGCGAGGGAAAACCGGCGGGCACGCGGAACGAGTAGACGGGCAACTTGGTAGGGCCACCGGTTGGCGTTCCCAGGATTGTGATGGACATGATGGACTGACCCAGCAAAACTGTATAAACATACAGTTAACTGGTAGATCGGGCTCCGGTCAATGCCCGAGCTTGCAGATCCCGATAAACGCTTGAGGTGGACTATGTGTGGGCGGTACTCGATCTACGACGCTATGGACGACTACCTGCGCCATCTGGCTGCGGATCGGACGGTGATCAACGGCTACGACTATGAGCGGATTAACCGCTTCAACGTCGCACCCTCAACCCGAGTTGAGCTGATCCGGCAGACTGGCGACGGCCTGCGGGTGGATCGCGTGAAGTGGGGATGGGCGCCCTTCTGGGCGAAAGGGAAGCGTCCCGACCCGATCAATGCGCGAGCCGAAACGGTGATGACGGGAAAATTCTTCAAGGCGCTATGGCCAGTAGGGCGCGCCCTGGCCCCGGCGAACGGCTGGTTCGAGTGGATACCCGATCCAGCTGATCCGAAGCGCAAGCAGCCCTACTACATCACAGCCGCCAACAACGAGCCGCTGTTCTTCGCAGCCCTGGCAGAAGTCCATGGCGGACTCGAGCCTGACGACCGCGACGGCTTTGTGATCATTACCGCTGCAGCGGACGAGGGGATGGTGGACATTCACGACCGCAAACCACTGGTCCTGACTCCCGACCTGGCCAGGGAGTGGATGGCCCCCACCACAACGGCAGAACGCGCCGAAGAAATCGCACGGGACGGCTGCCGTCCTGCCGCTGATTTCAAGTGGCACGCTGTCAGCAAGCTGGTGGGGAACGTGCGCAACCAAGGACCGGAACTCATCGAGCCGGTCCCGTTGCCATTGTCAGAATAATTGCCCGAGCTGATCCGGCACCCAGTTGAGGATCACCAGCTCGCCCGTCACCTCGGCCTTGCCTTGCCGCTGGTTCGTGTTGCTGTAGCGGATGTCCAGGCACTCGAAGTGGAAGCCGGCAAACGCTCGACGGATGTCCGGGTGGTCGTTGATGCTCACCATCACCCTGCCCCTGCAGTGCCGCATGAAGTCGGCCATGCGCTCGTACTCCTCAAACGGGAAGTCGAGCCCATAGCCAGCGGTCTGCCAATAAGGCGGGTCCATGTAGAAGAACGTGTGCGCCCGGTCGTATCGCTCGGCACAGGTGAGCCAAGACAGGTTCTCGACGTAGGTACCGGCGAGGCGCTGCCAAGCGGCGGACAGGTTCTCCTCGATGCGCAACAGGTTGATGGCCGGCCCCGTCGTCGCGGTACCGAACGTCTGCCCAGTCACCTTGCCACCGAAGGCATGCTGCTGCAGGTAGAAGAACCGGGCAGCACGCTGGATGTCGGTCAAGGTCTCGGGGCGCGTCATCTTCTGCCACTCGAAGATCTGGCGGGAGCTGAGCGCCCATTTGAACTGGCGCACGAATTCCTCCAGATGGTTCTGCACCACACGGTAAAGGGTGACCAGGTCGCCGTTGAGGTCGTTGAGCACCTCCACAGGTGCGGGTTGAGGTCGGAGGAAATACAACGCGGCACCGCCTGCGAAGACTTCCACATAGCATTCATGTGGGGGAAAGAGAGGGATCAAGCGGTCGGCCAGGCGGCGCTTGCCGCCCATCCAGGGGATGATAGGAGAGGTCATGATTTGCAAGTCTTTACTGTATGGATAAACAGGTGTTAGGCTCGCCGCGCTTTGTGCACAAGGCAGGGGCCACGGCTGGACTTGCAGGAAGGGTCTGCGGGTTCGGCGGGCCGGGCTGGATGTTGGCGCATCCACCCGGCTCGCCTCTTTTTTACTGGGTGACTGAGCGCACGTAAGCCTGGCAGGCCTGCAGTGCGATCAGTCCTCGGTCGCCTTCATCGGTGATGGCGACAATTCGTTGAGCATGCGCTCGGTCAAGTTCGGCGCGTACGGCTCCATGAACCACGCCTCCGGCGCCGGGGGCTTCTCGCAGCCCACCGTCACAACCCTGGGCGGCAACGGATCCGACGTCGAGAAGGACTGACAACCGCAGGTCAGCAGTAGCCAGGCGGTCGCGCAGGCGAGCCTGAGCTTGTTGTGCATCGTTCATCTCCTTCCAATGTGCCTGGTCCTGCGCCTGCAGACGCACCTCCAGGTCGCGGCGGGCAGCCTGCTGCACCGCCATCTGATCGAGAGCCGCCGCAGCGGCTTCCTCACGTTCGCGGGCATGGACGCGGTCCTTATCCGCCAATTGCTTGCCATAGTCCGCAGCCTGATCAGCGAGCAGCGCTCGATAAGCGTTGTCCTGCCACACCCAGGCAGCGCTGCCGGCGATGACAGCGCCGAGCAACAGCGCCGCCAGCGCACCCCGCATCACTGCAGCACCTCGAGCGCTCGCTTGTAGAGCGCCTCGCGATCCTCGAGGCCATTGGTGCCGCCGTTGATGCGCTTGGTGATGGCCAGGAAATCACCCTTGTCGGCCAGGGTGTTCAACCCTTCCTTCTGCCAGAACCAGCCCGCCGACATCGCGGCGTAGACCGGCTGCTCGAGCAACTCCGGTGTGTTGAGCAAGCGACTGTCACCGAACAGGGCCTCGCTGCAGGCCTCATAGTTCGCCCGGCCGGTGACCTGGATACAGCCACGACCCCGGTACTTCTGGCCATCGCCATCGGCTTCGGGGGTGTTCCCCAAGCGCTGGGCCAGACGGCCGGTGTCGTATTTGGCCAGGTACTTGTCGTTGCCCAGTTCGCGCACGTAGCGCAGCTGCCCCGACTCGTGTCCGATCTGGGCGATGAAGGCGGCCATGCGTAGCCGGGTGATGATGGCGAACTTGCCCATGGTGGCATTGAGGCCAGGAACAAAAACGCCGGCTTGGCGGCCGGCGTTGGGGAGGATCTGCAGGAGCTGTTTTTCAGTGATGGGCATTGCGTGTATTCCTTCGTGTGGACATAAAAAAGCCGGCGACTGCCGGCGTTATCGAGGTTGGACTTCCACCACCTTGAGGGGCTTCTTCTCCTTTTTCTTCTTGCCAGCGGCCTTGGCCTTGCCCTGTTTGCCGCCATTGCACTCGACCGTGGTGGTCCACCCGGCCTGCGTGAACACCTGTTCCACGCTGTCGACCAGGTACTCACCGTCCAGGCCGGCCTTGAACCCCTGAGCGTTGATGCGGCGCTCGGCAAACAGGTCGGTACGCCCGACCATCTCCAGGCGCACCCCTGCAGTGCTGCGGTTGAACGCTGCCAGACGCGCCTTGGCGGCCTGTTCGGCGGCGCCCTTGTCGGGGTAGATGTGGCGGTCGGTGTGGACAGCCGGCAAGCCTGCAGGCGCTTCATCGTTGCTCAGCTCGATCACAGCCAGCGCACCCGACTTCTTGTCCTGATGCTTGGTCTTGACCGCCTTCTGCGAGCTGCGATCACCGAACTTGAACGAGTACCGGCTGACATCCGCCCGGGTGATCGTGATCACGGCCAGGGCCTTGCCGCTCGCGCTCTGGCCAGCCTGACGCGGCATGACCAGCAGCTTGCCGTCGGCCACCTTCGCCGTGCAGTCGTACTGCCGAGCCAGGCGCGTGATGAAGTTGAAATCGGATTCGTTGTTCTGATCGATGCGGGCGACCTTGGTCTGCACCGAACAGACCGGCGTCCAGCCGTTACGGGCGGCCACGTCACGCACGATCTGCGCCAGTGGCACGCCTTCCCAACTACCGCTGCGCGTGGTCTTGCCGCTGCCTCGCATATCGCTAGCTTTGCCGCGAATGGTGATGGTGTCGGGCGGGCCGGTCACCTCGACCTCATCGACGGTATAGCTACCCAGGCGAGCCAGGTTCTGGTCATAGCCCAGGTACACCTCGATCTTGGCACCGCGCACCGGCAACGACACCGCCTGATCGCGATCATCGATGCGCAGCTCGAACTCATCCGACTCCATGCCGGGCTTGTCGGAAGTGCGCAGCAACAGCAGGCGGTCATTGATCAGCGCCGTGATGTCCCGGCTATCAGCCACGATACGAAAGCTGGGTTTCATGCATCCTCCAGAAATGATGAGCCCCGCACACGGCGGGGCTCGGGGCACAATGCGGGGTCAATCCCACAGCATGATCGTCTCGACTGTCGTGGGCGGCAGATCCGGGAAGTGGATCAACAGCCCCGCACGGTAGGGCTGAGGCTCATCCGCCAGCCCTGGATTGGCCCGCAGCACCATCTCCACGGTGCCGGTCAAATGGCCGTAATAGCGCTGACAGAGAGTGTCGAGCAGATCCCCATCAGACGTTCTGCAGGTCGTCGCCATAGCTCACAAACTCCAGACTGAAGCCTTGTTTCCGAGGAATCCCACCGGCCAGCAAGCTGGCTTGCTCCTCATCGATGCTGGTCAGGCACCAGGTGCCGAGCACTTCGCCGTAGCCGGTGATCAGGCTCAACGGCTGAAGCTGCCGACCGATACTGCGCAGCGTCTGCAGCTGACCCAGGCCGCCCTTGAAGAGGGGGTAAATCGCCCCCTTGAGCGAGATCTTGTCGTCGCCCTGCCCTGTTGCCTGCTGCGCAGGGCTTCGCGTCAGGCGTTCCTGCGAGGCCCAGCGGAAGCTGGTTTGCCGGCGCAGTTCATCAAACGCGGCCGTATCAAGGTTGAAGTAATACGGCTTCGCCTTGGGGTCCAGCGGCTGCAGGATCAGCAGGTGCGGGAACGGCTTCACCGCCTCAGCCGCGGGAGTCAGTTCGCCGCCCAATGCCCCAGTGGGGAGGATGTTGGCCAGCGACGGGCTGACCTTGCCCGCGATCCGGTTGATGGCGGCTCCAGCCCTGGCAGCCTGTTCTTTGAGCGCACCGATGCGCTCCTGCACCTGACTGGCCGCCGAGACGGCCCGACTGTACATCGAGGCCACCTGCCCCACTCTGGCCTGCGCGGCGTTGATCGCCCGCATGGTCCGCTGCAGCTTGGCACCCACGGCCGGGCCAATGATCGGCAGATCTTCCAGCTCTGATGCCGCACCGGTCATGTCGCTGACCGCACCATTGAGGGGGCCAAGCATGCCGTCAAGGCTCGTCCGGCCCGCCTCGCCGGCTGCAACAACCGACTTGAGCGCCGACCCCATTGATTCCATGTAGCCCATACCACCTCCTTAAACGTGAGCAGGATCGAACAGCTGGGTGGAAGACTGACGAGCCGCCTGCTCCCGACTGAAGGTGTCGAACATCGCTCGCAGCGGCCCTTCCATCTCACGGACCAGTTGTGCCGGATCCTTCACATCCCCTTGCACGTTGATCGCCATACTCGGCGAGAACGCGAACGACTGATCTACCTTCGGCGGCTCCACCTTGGGCGCGGCCGCCTTGGCAATCTCCGGCACACTCGGCGCCGGGGGCGAAGCCTTGGTCATGTCGCGTACCACGTCGCCCACCGCAGGAGTTGGCCGCGCTTTACCGGGAGGCGGATCGAGGGTTAGACCAGGGGCGAAGTCCTCACCGAGACCAGCACCGGTGCCAGCGAAGCCACCCACGCCCTGGAACAGATCCCGCTGTGCGAAAGCTGGCAGCTTGGAATAAGCCTGCTCGATCTCTTCATCGGTCATCTGGTCTACCGGCTTGGTCGGTCTGGCTAGGGTGGGTGGTTCCTTGGGTTTCGCTGGGACCTTCGAAGGCTCATCGGCGAACAACTTTTTACCCAGGAAGCCACCCAAGGACTCGCCCCCCATCCCGCCGATGGCAGCACCAATCGCGCCGCCGATGACTGTGCCGATTACCGGTACTACCGAGCCAATCGCTGCGCCAGCTGCGCCACCCGCCAGGGCGCCGGCCAGGCCACCCGCAGCGCCTCCATAGCCTTCCGCCTTTTCCTCCCTGGTCGTGGCGTTCATTGCGGTGTCGATCACACCAAGGCCGGAATCGATTAGGTTGCCACCAGGGAGGCGCTTGGCCAGCCGGGTGGCACCACGAAGACCGTGCACAGCCTTACCAAGATTGCCCAAGCGGCTTGCTGCAGGAGCAATGGGAGGCGTCGCGACCGGCGTACGGGTGAGCGGCGCCCCGGCCGGACGATCACGCCGACGCCGGTTACGTCGGCGCCGAGATGACTCGACAGGTGCCGAGCCGGATGCTCCACCGCCGGCCACGCCGAACGCATTGGCGTTGACGACAAAGACCCGCTGCGGCTCATCCGTGCGGCCCGAGTCATTGCTGGCTGGACCGCCCAACACTTTGCCGAGCACACCCAGGCCAGCGTCAACCGCTTTGTTGCCGGTCTTGGGCAACTCGACCGCCCCACCACCGCCCTGACCGCGCGCCATCCGCAATCCTCGGGCAACGTTGAATACACCACGGCCGATCTTCACCGCGTTAACCACGGTCCGCAGCGCCATGAAGCCGGCCGTCACACCGGCAATGCCCAGCACCACGGCCTGCGATCCATCGGACAGCCGAGTCAGCCCTCTAAAAAGGGAGGTCAAGCCTTGGGCCACCCCATCAGTCACGGGACGAATGGCGTCACCCAGACTGCGCATGCTGTCGTTGAACGCCTGTGACATCTCGCTCCATCGCTGCTGCGATGTCTCACGCCGCTCGGCCAGGTTCTTGTCCAAGATCCCGGTCGCCTTCTGCGAGTCGTTCTTGAGCTGGGTATAGAGTTCCCGATTCTGCGAGTAAGCGGTCAGCGCGGCCTTGACCTGCATGTCGGCGAACAGGTCGCCGGTTCGCAGCGTCTTTTCCAACGCCTCCAGGGCGGCCTTGGCCTTCTCGGGGTCCGCTTCCTTGCTGATTGATGCCTGAGCTTCCTTGATCTTCTTAGCCTTCGCCGGATCGGTGGCCTCGACGTACTGCATGGCCAGAGCCATGGAGGCTTCCAGCGTTGACATACCCTTCTGCAGGCCGGTGTTCAACGAGGCCTGATAATCGATTCCTGCATCCTTGTAGGCCTTGACCACGTCACCGGAGCCGATCTTCTCGATCCAGTTTTTCAGGTTATTCGCCGCATCATCGGAACTGCCTGCAGTTTTCATCTGCACCTGCAGCATTGAGCCGAGCGAGGTGACTGCGTCCATGCCGGTACTGCCATTCTTCTCCATGCTGGCCAACAACTGCGGGAACCACTTGGCCATGTCCGAGGCCTCGAAAGAGCCCGCCTGGCCCTGGTACGCAATGGCCTCAAGCGCCTGCTGCATCACCTTCGGATCCGTGATCTTCGCGTTCTGCTGCAGCGCCATGATCATCGATGCGGTATCGACACCCGAGGAGCCTTGACCAATGGCGAACTTCGCAGCCGTCGGTGCGTAGGCCAAGGCCTTGTCCAGCTCCATGCCGGCGCCGACCAATTGGTTGACCAGGTCGGCCACATCGTTACGCGACATTCCCGTATCCGCCGAGGTGTCGATCACCGTTCGCGTCAACTGAGCCTCTTCGGCTTTGTTGACCACGTCCGCCTTGATCGCGATGTCGCGGATGATCGCTTGGTAATTGGCACTGATGGTGGTCGGCACGGCCGTCAGGCCGACACCGACAGCGGCCTGGCCAAGGCTCGTTTTGAGTCCGGCCCTGCCCTGCTGGATCTGCTGGTGGCCCTTCAACTGCAGATCTGCACCCTTTGCCTCATGGCTCAGACGCTGATACTCCCGCGAAAGCCGCCCCACCTCCACCCCCTGCTTTCGCAGGGAGTCGAGGTTACTGTCGAGCTTACGCTGCAGCTTGTCAGCGCCGGCAGCACCGGTATCGTGCGCCTTCTTCCATTCGGCCTGCAGACGCTGCGTGTCGCCAATCATGCCCTTGAGCACTTTGGCCTTGTTGCCTTTTGCTTCGAGCTTGGAGATGTGACCATCAACGGTTTTGAACGCTGCCCCCAACGAGGAGGAAACGGCCCCACCGAGCTCCAGCGCTATCGAAAGCTTACTTTTTGCCATGCGCTATCCCTCAGTTGGCTCAATCTGTGAGCCACCAGACCATGTCCTCCCAGGCCATGGTCATGATTTCCTTCGCCGAAAAGCCGAGATCCCGAGCTAGCCGCTTGGCCAGCTGTTTTTGGAGCCAGGGATCAAAGCTCGTCGTCCTGCACCAGGCGAAAATAGCCGGCCTGCAGGCGGTTGTAGTCCTTCAGGACCAGACCCTCGAGATCCTTGACGCCGACCTCGCACAGGCTGGCAAACAGGTTCAGCTCGCGCTGGTCTTCGTCGCTGCTGGCTGTGCTCTGAGCGTTGCGAACATCGCGCACGGTCGGGGCACGGAGGGTTAACGTGTCGACTTCCACCCCATTCATCTCACTCGCCTTGGTAAGTTTGACGATCACGCGATCAGCCTGCAGAGTCATCCAGGCGGGGATTTTCTTGCTCATGTGCCAGTACCTTTGTTTGAAGAGGGATTACAGGCCGAGGGCCTGGCGTTGCGAAGCGAGCTGGTCTACGCCGTCGATAACGCGCTTCATGCCGAGCGGGTCAATCTCGTAGATCACGCGCCCTTCCACCTCGAGCTTGTAATAGGTCACAGCAACGCTGTGCTTGAACTCGGCCTTGTCGCCCGACTTCCAGTCGCCCATGTCGACTTCCTTGAGCGAGCCACGCAGGGTGACGACCACCGGAGTGATCTTGCCCTTGAGGCCCTTGAAGGCGCCCCGGAACGTGCCGTTGAACGCCGTCCCATCGGCCAGGCCGAAGAACTTGAGTGACTCTCGACGCACACCCGTGGTAGTGAATGCCGCCTCCTGCTTCTCCATGCCCTGGTCCATTTCGACCGGGATGTCCATGCCACCGGCCCGATGCTCCTCCATCTTCAGGGTGAGCTTGGGCAGGGTCAGACTGGTGCACTCGCCCTGGAAGCTGACGCCATCGACAAACAGGTTCAGGTTGGCCAGGGTTTGAGGAATCATTGCCATCGGTTGCGCTCCTTAAGCGGCGGACGAGAGGACTTCGGTAAGCCACTGGTTGGTGATCTCGACGCGGAAGTTGGGGTTTTCGGCAGGCGGAACGTCGGTGAAACGAATGTTCCAGTACACCTTGCCCTGCTCGAGCTGGCTGGCGGTGTTCAACACCGGGTCTGCGTAGACCTCGAAGTTGATGATCGCGCCCTGATTCTTCAGGTCGCGCATGAAGGCCTGCAGGCCCTCGGTCACGTCCTCGACATAGGTCGCGGTGATCGAGCGGTCGACCGCCCACTTGTGCCCGTAGAGGATCGCGTCCATGACAATGTCCATGGTCCGTACACGGGTGACAAACGCCCACTTGGGATCGCTCGACAAGGTACGGTTGCCCCACAGGCGGTAGCCGTCGTCGCGGATGATCGTGGCGACATTGGCGTTGTTCAGCAGGTTGGCCCGGCAGGTGTCATCGCCGTCGAGGAACTCCACAGAGCGCGTGGTGCCGGTGATGCCGACAAACTCCTTGTTCGACGGCGAGGCCCAGAAACCGTACTCGCTGTCGGTCCAGGCGAACAGGCCGGCCACCCAGGCCGAGCTGGGCGCGTCGACTGTCGCATCGGCATCGGTATCCCAGAACTGCACACCGGGATCGACCAGGAAAGCGCGCTTGGCACCGAACTCACCCGCGTAAGCAATGGCCGCTTCGTCGGTGGTGTTCGGCCCGTCGATGATGGCGATGCCGCGCAGCTTGTCAGCCAGGGCGACGAGCGCAGTACCGACGGCCTGGGTCGCGCTGTGCTTGGGCGCAACCAGCAACCGGGGCTGCGCGTTGAAACGGCTCTTGCCGTCGAGCAGTGCCTGCAGGCCGGTGCGCTTACCGTCTGCCAGCACCCCACCGATGATGGCCGAAGTCAGCTCGGCCGCGTCCGCGACCTGGGCCACGCCGCACGCCACGATAACGGCCTTGGCACGGGTATAGATGGCCCGGCACGCCTTGGTGATCGCCGCGTTCGCTCCGAACGCCGCAACCGCCTCGCGTTCGTTGGTGATCACGACCAGTTCGTTGGCCTTGGCCGTGACGTCAGGGCCAGGGATGAAGGTATCGACCAGGCCAATGATCGAGGACGACGGCAGCGCGATCACGCGGGCGCCGACATCGACGTTCGTTACGGTAACGCCGTGGAAAAATCCGCTCATAGAGACTCCAGAAACGAGAAGGCCCCGCGAAGCGAGGCCAGGATGGGTACAGCAGAAAAGAAAACGCCCCGTCAGTGCGGGGCGTCATTGGGTGTACTGATCGATCCAATCGGGCGGCGCGGGCCGCTGTTGCGGATCGGGGAAGCTGCCCGCGACCGGCCAATCGCGCAGTGCCTGCAGGTAGGTTAGGAATTCGATGAACTGCTCATCACTGAGCGTGGTAGGCCGCCCCAGGTCCTGCTCATCGCGATGCCGATCACGCAGCCATTGCCGCGCCTCCAGCTCGCTGTCACGCCACTGCCGTTCGGCGGCCATACGCTCTTCCAGGGTGACGACTTTTTCCGAGAATTCGTCGCCCTGACACAGCCAGCCAGACTGGACCGCTTCCCCGCATGGCAGCCAGGTCAAATCGGAATGGAATCGCCCCACCGGGTCAATATCCGTCGTCTCAACAACGACGCCATCGACAATCAATGCCCACATACGTTGTCCTCAATAGGTGATGATCACGCAACCGTCTGCGCCGGGCTGGGATTGGGTACTTGTCCGCCCGCCACCGCCCATGCCGGGTTGAGATGGGGCTGTGGAGTTGTTCGTGGCGAAAATACTTTCGCCTCCACCTCCAGAACCACCCAAGGCATAAGTGCCAGGGGCGTTGCGCAAAGCAGGATTGCCACTGCCCAACGAGGCATTGAAGTCGCCGCCTGCTCCATAGCCACCACCCGCCCCGCTACCAGAGCTACCTCCTGACCCGCCTGTGGCGGAACAGAAAGAACCAAATGACGAGGCACCTCCCGCGTTGCCTGTGGCGCCCACAGTCGACACTGCTGCACCACCTGCGCCCACAGTCACCGTGATGACAGCGCCCGGCGTAACCGTGCACAGGCGCTTACTGATGCCGCCACCACCGCCACCACCAGACCCGGTATCTTGGGAGCCAAACCCGCCGCTGCCGCCGCCTCCACGTACCTCTACGTCAACCTTCGTCACCCCCGGCGGGACAGTCCACTGGTAAACACCAGCGTTCCGATACATGACACGCCCCCTGATAGGCAGATGCCGCCCCGTCGCGACTTCCTCCCAATCCGTCCAAGTTTTTCCTGACGTGAAGGTGCGAATGGCCTGTTTTGGCTCTCCCCCAGCCAGACCGGCTGTGAGGGTTTGCACCAAATGGCCAGAGGGGCCCAGCCCGTCGACCACCATGCTATGCCGCTGCGAAGCGTTCCAGCCTGGCGGCATGTTCAACAACCCGCTGGCGGCAGTCAGATAGTTTCCAGGGATCTGAAAGTTATTCATGTCCACTTCCGTGGTCACGATGGCTGAGCCAACCCCAAACGACCCAGGATTGAGCAAAGCCGCAGCCGTCAGATCCAGCGGGTCTGTTTGGCGCGGGGTGTTGTTGCTATTCCACACCGAATGCCAGGGTGACCACACCCCAGCGGCCGACATGGTGCGCTGCGCCTGAGCAATCGATACCCCCTGCGGCAGCCCCGTGGTGAGAGTCTGGACCAGATAGCGAGACGCGCCGTAGCCATCCACTACCAGACTGTAACGGGTGTTTGGCGACCAGCCTTGCGGCAGGTTCGTCATTCCACCCTGGGGCGTGATGAAGTTGCCCGGCGTCGTGTACTTGTTCAGGTCCGTTTCGGTCGGTTCAAGCGCCTGTCCGATGCCATACAGCGCTAGTACGCCTTTGACATGCGCAGTCGTGGCGATCGACGTATCGTTATCTCCAACGGGCGGCGTCGGCGCCTTGGCATCGCCAGTAAAGATCGGACTATCGAGCGGCGCCTTGAGTCCCAAAGCCTGATCGATCTGCGTCTTGGTGTAGACATCGGTTAGACCGTAGCCAGCCACAGTGGTGGGGTTGGTCGCAGCGATAACACGACCGTATTTGTCTACGGTCACACTCCGGTAGGTGTTTTCGGCAACGCCCGTGCGCCCGATGGCCATTTCAAAGGTCAGGGCCGTTACTCCGAGGGTGATAGGCGCATCAGTGACCAATTGCCAAACACTGTCACCGTTGGCCGTACCGCGCTCCACCGGAACCAGCAATCCCGGCGTCATCTCACCGCTGATATCGGCGTCAGCACAGCGCGTCCAGGGGCCACCTGCCACCACCTGATACAGGCCATTGTCCTTGGCGGCAGCCTGATCTTTGACCAGCACCCGAGCCCCTGCCGTCAGCGCAACACCGTCGACTGTCTGCAGGCCGCTCAAGACAATAGCCGCCGTGGTGGCCACCACTACGGAATGCTTGAAGTCCTGCTTGAGCAGCTCGTTGGTCACCCATTCGCGAGTGGCTAGGACCACGCTCGGGTCAATCTTGAGCTCCACGTTGCTGGAGCTGCTGACAATCAGATTCATGCGCACCACCTGGGTGCGCCCCGAGCCCTGATTGAGCAGGGGCTTGTAGGTCGGCGCGCAGTTGGCCACGGCCACCATGTCGCCGTCGGCGTCGAACAGGGCGAGCTCGCGAATCCAGCGACCGCCGACATCGGCCGGGATGACCTGCTCAGCCACGATAATGGCGCTGTTCGCCTCATCGACTTTCAGCTGATTGAGCGGCGCCCGCCGCCACTCGTTAAGCAGGGCCGTAGCGCTCGCGCTCGGCATCGGCAGCGGCGGGCTTTCGAGCCCCGCTGGGTTGCCGTCACCCACGGCCATGTGGGTGATTTTCCACGGAATGCCCAAGGCATCCGCGTTGGCCTGTTTCGCTGCCCCGATGTTGGTCAGGATCGCGTAAAACTGGGAGTTCTGGTCAACCATGGTAAACGTCCAGATAGTCAATGATGTGTTCACGGCCACCACGGCCAATCTCGCCGGAAATCTCCAGCTCAGCGGCCTGTGGCGGGTACACGTCGATTTCGTCGCCGTCGTAGACCGACGGCGCTAGGTACGCCCGGCCGATGGTTTCCAGGCTGATGGCGAGCCCGGTCATATGCCGGCTCACCGGCCTGGCGTCATCAATCAGCCACGACAGTTCCTGATAGGTTTCCTCGCTGATTCCCGAGTCCGAGACGCCCACTTTGAGCGCGAAGGTGCCAGGCACACCGGGCGGGTCGGTCTGCCACCACTCCGTAACCTCGATCAGGTAACCAAACGGCTCGACCACACGCCGCAAGGCGCCTATGGTGCCCTTGTGGGCGTGCACGAAGAACGCCGAGCGAATGACCTGGCGCTTGGTAGCCTCGGGCCATGCGTCGTCCCAGCGGTCGACCGACCAGGCCCAGGCGAGCTGGTACAGCAGGTGCGGTGGACAGGTGTCCGGGTTATAGAGCGTGCGCAAGGTCGACCGCAGATCCTCGGCGGCGGCAGCGTCGAGGGCGCGCTCCAGGGGCGTACTGTTGAGCGGCAGAAGGCCTGTCATGTTAGCCACCCCGCGTCACAGTAAAGCCCTCGCACCAGGCCGCCTGGGCCTTAGTCGGGCGAATGTCCGACCAGCCGACCAGCTCCACGCGACTGACACCATTGATGTGCAACTGAGCGTCGACGCCCGAGCGGGACACCTCCAATCCGAGACGACGACGCGGGTTGACCCAGGCCACCAGGCGACGCTCGCACTCGGCCAGTAACGCCTCGTTCTCTGGCCCGGTACCGGCCATGTACACCACCGCGTCGATGCGGTACGGAAGGATCTCCGCCGACTGCACCGTGACGCGATCCGCCACAGGGCGCACGTCGTCATCATTGAGGTACTGCCGCACTGTCTCCAGCAGCTCGGGCGGCGCCGCGCCGTTACCGTCCAAGCCCAACACCGTCACCACCACCTCGGCCGGGGCCGGGCTTTCCGCCGTGGCGTCCGCGACCAGGCCCGAGGCGTTGCGGGCGTGCAGGATGTAGCTGTTACGGGGGCCGGCCGTGGTCAGCCCCTCGTAGACCAACTGCACCCGCTCGCGCAGGGCGTCGTCAGCCTCCAGCACCGCCGGCACTGGCGGCACCGCCTGCAGATCTTCGGCCTGGATGACCAGGCGCTGCAGCGACACGTTGGCAGCCAGCTGATCGAGGTCGCTGCCCGAGGCATAGGCCAGCAGCAGCGCCTTGGCCGCGTCGTTGATCCGGGCGCGGTTCAGCACCTTGCGGTAGGCGCCGACCTCGAGCAGCTTGGTCACCGGGTCGCTCTCCAACACCGCATCCCAGTTGTCACCCATGAAGTCGCGGAACGTTTCAAGATCGGCCTGGTACACCGACTCGTAGTCCAAGTCCTCCAGCACCTGCGGCGCTGGCAGTTGGGATAGATCCGTTGTCACGCGCTCACCTCCAGCACCGTGCTGTCACCGAGGTAATGGCCGGTGACCTTCAGGCTGATTTGCCCATCGACCACCGCCACCACCAGGACGCGCTCCAGTTTCAAGCGAGGCTCCCAGCGCCCTAAGGCACGGGCCACCTCGGCCTGCACCGCGCTTTTCCACCCCTCATTGACGGGCAGGTCGACGTAGCGGCGCAGGTTGCTGCCGTACTCCGGCCGCATGCGGCGACTGCCCAAGGGCGTGGTCAGGATGTCCTCGATGGACTGCCGCAGATGTTCCTGGCCGGCCAGCGGCTGCCCCGTGCGGCGATCCATTCCGATCATGGGGAGTTACTCCTGCAGCTGCTCGAAGTCGCTGCGCTTACGGAAGAAGGCAACGGCGACCGTATCATCAGCCTCGACCGTCACCAGCCGACGCTCCACGCTCACTTGCCGGCGATCCGGCAGGATCAACGTGCGCGAGGTGTACTGCTTGTCATAGAACGTGATCGGTTTTGCCGGTACCGACTCGACCGCCTGCCCCGCCTCGGGGGCGCCTTGTTCTGGCTTGGCCATGCTGTGTGCTCCAGGCATAAAAAAGCCCGCGATGGCGGGCTTGGTTCAGTGTTTATGGTTGGCCGTGTTGCCGGCCGTATCGATGATCCGGCCACCGCCATTGATGTCGCCGGTCACCTGCAGCGGACCAACGATACGGACGTTGCCAGTAAGCGTAATGTTGGTTGACTGAGCGGCGATGGCATCATCAGTAGCAACCACCTTGGTGCCACCTACCTCAACGGTCACGGTGCCGGAGGGCACCTTGATGGTGTAACTGCTGGCCTGCCAGTCATAGACCAAAGAGCCGCCATCAGGGAAGCGCCAGACTTCCACATGGTCCCGGTTGTCTGGCTGGTTACCAGCGTTACCGTACAGACCAGGAATGAACGTGCCCTGTGCCGGGTTGCCACTAGGGCTGATCAGGACGCCTTGCTCCCCCAGGCTCGGGGCGCGCCAGTGCCGGGTCTTGCCCGCCGCCTGGCTATGCCAACGACACCAGGCGCTGGTCCAATCACCTCCATCTGATACACGGACCTTCGCGGCGGCAAGATCCACCGCAACGACGTAACAGGGAATGACCAGGCCGGCGATCATGCGGTCATGTTGTGTTCCGGCATAACTCATCCCATGGCCTCCGGTGGTTGATAAGCGTCCTCGCTGCCTGGCCCGGTGTTCGGACTGAACCCGATCACCAAACTACCGGGCGGCTGGTTCGGCCAAGGCCATTCCTCCTTTCCGAGGTAAATGACCTGGCTCCACTCGACCACCCAGACCACGCAAGAATCCAGTTGAGGGTGGGTCCAATCACGCTCGGCACGGATGAACTCTGCGAATTCGACTGGCAAGCCCCAGTGCTGCATGCGTAATAGGACGGTCAGCTGGGCCGCACAGTGAGCGGCAACCGCCAAACACTCCGCCTGCTCCCGACCAATGATGATCCGCGTCTCGAAGCGAGTCTCGACAGCGACCTCACCCGTGCCGGGGTCCTTGTCTGCCGCCTCGAAGCCAGTGAGCTCAATTACTGCTCCGGGTACACGAATATGCTCGATCTTCTCCGGCATCGTGCCGACATAGGCCAAGCTCGGAATCGCTTCCTTTATATGTGCCTCGATTGCGGCATATACCTGACCGAGCGGAATCGAATCATCCATTGCCCGTCCTCCGCAGGTATTTCTGTAGTTCAAAGTTCAACTCACGCTCCATCTCAAGCAACAGTCGATCATGGGCTTGGTTGGTCCAGGCCTCGAAGTGAGGCCGGGCGTCATCGAGCGATATCTTGGCCTTTGCCAATGGAAAGCGGCTGTCGTTCTCCGAAATCCAGCCAGAACTGAGTCCTCCCCCACCAGAAGCCTGGGTATCGGGATAGTCGTTCGCATCGAAATGCTTGCTGGCCGTGCGGATCCAGATATCCGGGCTGCCGCCATAGACCCGCTTATAAAACGCGCCCTGGTATCGGCGCCCTGCGACAGATACGCCCGAGCGAGATTGACGCGGGCGGCCGGCCCGGCTGGCTTCGATAGGGTTGATGCCGAACCAGAGACGCCCCTGACCATTGCTGGACATAGGATAGGCCTTCAAGCGCTTCCGCACTGCCGAAATGGCAATGCGTTCTGCAAGACCAACCTCACGGGCAACCCGCGTAGCCAGCCAGCGCAATGTCCTGTTGATAGCCCGCTTCTGAGCCGCCTGGACCGCCTTGGGCACCAACTGGACGAACGATTGAAAACCTACAACGTCTTGCGGATCCGCTCGTAACGAGATCAGCCCACTAGAGGCCGACTGTTTGTGGTAACTCCCGACGGACATTCACGCACCTCCCGCAGGGTAAAGTTGATCCAGCCAGTGCCATCAGGCTTTCGGCCAGCAATGACGTACTGGCCACCGCCGTCCTCCGGCGTCAGGCCAATTACCAGCTTTGCGCCTTCCTTGATGCCGTTCGCATGGGCAATTCGAACCGAGAAGATCGGCTCACGTAAGTCGGTCTGAACACCACCGAAGCGTGGGGCCAACCAAGGTGCCGAGAAGAAACCCGGCACCGGATGGTCAATGCCCTCGATCTGGGCCTCGTCGCCCAGGACTTCCAGCAGCGCTCCATCCATGAAGGCCGACTGCTCACGGAAGGCCACGGTCAGTCACCGCTGTCGTCGTCATCATCGTCATCATCGCCTTCGTCCGGGGTCGGCGTAGGCACACCGCCCGGGCCTGGCGTTGGCTGTGGGCGATTACGGGCACCGGCGCTCGGAAGCTTGCCGCGTGCCACGATCTTGCCTTCCGCCTCCAGCGCCTCCTGAACAGCCTTGCTCGGCGGAACGTACACATCCCCCGATTTGAAAACCTTGCCGCCGTCCTGGATGCAACCGTCCACAACCACCCATTCAATTTTCGCTGCCATGTCACACCACCTTGGCGAAGAGGAAGGCGTTGGGTTCCAGCAGGCCAGCCAGAGGGGCGGCCTGAAGCTTCAGCCAGCGCTGGCTTGGCTCTTTGGTCACCCAGCTTTTGGGGAAACGAGCCGCTTCGACCAGACCACTCTCGATGGCCTCCATGTCTTGAATCGCCGCATACAGCATGGCATTGGCCGCCCCGGTCGAGCCCAGGATCAAGCCACCGGCTGGTACCAAGGGCTGCTCGTCGCCCTCGTCGTTCAGGTACCACTCGTCATAGGCGTAGAGATCAATGCCAGGATCGTTGAGGTAACCCAGGTAGGTCACCCCGTCCGGCAGCAGTTCCGGCTTGATCAAGCCGAGGTCAACGCGACGGTTGTTCAGTTGCTTGAGCACTGCATCGTTGTTGTGGAAGGAGTCCTGAGCCTCAGCACTCAACACCGCGACGTTGGCCGAACGGCCCGAGTCCTTGGCGATCAGGCGACGCCACTGGCGCAGGTTAGCAATCGGGTCGGAGTCAGCGGTGTTCCAGCGCCCAGTCGCCAAGGTCACCTTGTGCGTGTCTTCCATGAGGAAGTCGATGGTGTCGTCCACACCCTCACCAATAACGCGGACGCGACCAGTGGTCAGCGCCTGGGCGCACATCCACTCTTCCCGGCGGGTGATCTCGTTGTCGAGTTCGACCAGGTCCCGGCCGAGCCGCTCGCCCGCTCGCTCCAGAGGGGTACGCGTCGAGAACGGGCTCTCGCCAGCACCCCGTTTCAGGATCAGCTCGGCACGGGTGACGCGCTTCGGCTGGATATAAGGCGGCTTGTAAGTCGACGAACTGATGCCGCCACGCTGCGAGACGCTGCCGGGCAGGGTCGGGTGAACGAACGGCGCCATTTTGCGCTGCCCCTTCACGATGTCGATGGTCACCGACTCAGTCCCGAAGGTCTCAGGATTGGCAGCGTTGAAGAAGGTATCCATCAGGAAGCGACGCGGCGTCGGCATCTGCTCGATAGCTTCCATCATGGTCAGGGTGTCAAAGATATCCATAGGGGCTCCGTTAACGAATGAAGATGCAGAGGGGGCGCAGCGCGGCCTTCGCGGCGGCGAGAGTCAGCCCATCGCCAAGGGTGAGTTGATCACCGAGCACCTGGCCGGTGAGGCGAACTGGCACGCTCTTGGCGCCCTCGGTGGTGTCGACGTCCTGGTCGAGGATTGCGCAGGGGGCCTGCGAGCCGTCCTCAGCGGCGGCCTTGCACAGCTGGTATTCCTTGCTGGCCGCGACCTGACCCAGGACAGCGCCACGGGACAGCTTCTGGCCCGCAGCGATGACGCCGGACTCCATCACGATGGGGAAGTCGCCCGCCGACAGTTGGCGAGGAAGGTAGGAATTACGTTCGGGGTTTGCCATGGAGGCCTCCTTTTAGCGGCGCGAGGCGCCTGCAACGATTGCGCTGACGACGGCCTTACGCTCACCTTCTTTGCCGCCTGCGGGTGGGG
This sequence comes from Pseudomonas guariconensis, assembly GCF_040822035.1. Lineage (NCBI taxonomy): Bacteria > Pseudomonadati > Pseudomonadota > Gammaproteobacteria > Pseudomonadales > Pseudomonadaceae > Pseudomonas > Pseudomonas guariconensis. The sequence continues at coordinate 3,581,611 of NZ_CP162012.1, forward strand.
TGGTACCGGTCACGCCTTGGGCATCACTCTTGATGCCAGCGAGGGAGATACCGCGATCTTGCGAAGCCTTGAGCAGTGACAAGGCAGTTGCCTCAACCGAGCTGCCATCGTCGATGGCAGCGGCGATTTCCTTCTCGAAACCCTGGGCGGCCAGCGCATTGATGCCCTTGATACGCTCACGTTCGGCCGCGGCCGCCTCGGTGCGGATCGCAGCAGTGTCGACCTGTTCGGCCTGGGCGATCTCGATGGTGTTGGGGTCGGTGCCAGCAGCAAGGGCGGTACGCAGTTCAGCCGTGGTCTTGACGGTGGTCATGGTGTGGATCCTTGGGGAGTTGATGGCCGGTTTGGCCAGTTCAGTGATGAGGGATTCGAGCGAGCCCATGCGATGGGCCAGGCCGTGCTGGACGGCATCCGCACCCACGCGCAGCCCGCCGTGGTCACCCATCTCGGGGACTTTGCTGGCATCGACGCCGAGGTTGCGGGCAACCTTGGTTTCAAAAACAACCGCCATGGCGTCGATGGTTTCACCGACTTTGGCGCGCCCCTCCTCGGTACCGAGGTCCGGGCGCTTGTTGGGAGCGTTGCGACTGACAATCTGATAACGGGTACGACCGCTGGCCTTCTCGTTCTCGACCACGGCCTCGACAACGACACCGATGCTGCCAGCCAGACTGGCTTCGTCGATGACGATCTCGCCCGCCGCAGACGCGATCCAGTAGGCCGCACTGGCACCGATACCGCCGATGTAGGCGACGATCTTTTTGCGCGACCGACCTTCGTAAATCATCTCGGCCAGTTCGTTGATGCCCGACGCCACGCCACCAGGGCTGTCGATGTTGAGCACGATGGACTTGACCTTGGGATCGTCCAGGGCACGTTGTATATCGGTGGCCAAGACTTGGGTGCTGGTGGCACCGCTGATCTCGGTAAACAAGTTGGCGTATCGGAAAATGGGGCCGGTGACCGGAATCACCGCCACATTGCCGCGCATGGTGACGCGCCGGGTATCCTCCAGCCGCTCGCCGCGCTTGGTCGCCAGCGCCACCGGATCGCCCATGCGGTCGGAGATGGTCAGCAGGTTATCCAGGGCGTCGGGCAGCATCAGCCAGGGCTGCGATGCAGCCAGCTCAAGTGCGCGAGGCATGGTTATTCCTCTTTGGGGTTGGGTTCAGGTGGGTTTTCGAGGCCACCTTTGGGCAGCGGCTGCATGTTGTGCTGCCGTCGGAACTCGACTTCGCGGGTGCGCTGACGAATCACCTGTTGCCAGGGCTCACCGGTCATGGCGGCCGTCTCCAGGGTTTCGTTGCTGACGCCAATCTCGATGCGCTTACCAGCCGCGTTGGCCTCCTTCAGCTCATCAATCGCGCCACGGGCAGGGCCAATCCAGATGGCCTGGCAGTAGGCCTTTCGCTTGGAGGGGTCGCTGTATCCAGGCAGGTTGATCAACCCGCGGGCCACCGCCTCATCGATCACCAGTTCCCGGCTGGGCTGGCAGAAGTCGCACGCCAGCCACCAACGACGGAGGCTGTAGACGCGCCAGGCCTGGAGCATGGCCGCACGAGCGGCGCTGTAACTGCTGCTGTAGTGCAACAACAGCTCATCCAGCGGCAGCTCCAGCGCCGCGCCGATCTCCTTCACGACGGCGGTGAAGAACGGATCGAACTGGGCATTGGGCCGACCGGGGTTGGCCACCATCGGCTCCTCACCAGGTGCGAGGTCTACAATCGCCCCCTCGCCCAGTGATATCCCGCCGTCCGAGGTATCGTCACCATCGGGTGTCTCATTGACCAGCGCCGACATGGGCAGGCTGCCCTGGTTGAAGTCGCTGCCCTTCTTGATGAACACCGTGAACATGGCCGAAATCACGGCCGCCATCAGTTCGGCGCTGCTGTAGCGCTCCAGCTTCTGCAATGGTTCGAGTACCGGTGAGAGGTACGGTGCACCGCGCTTCTGGCCTGGTCGCTCCTTGTCGGCCATGACGTGCAATACACGCCGTCGCCCGGTCACAGCCCCGAAAACGGGCAGCCGCTCCCAGTTCAGTGCCTTGCCTTGCAGATGCTCGCCGGGATATCCCGCGCAGACGTGATAGGCCACTGGCGCACCCAGGCCGTCGAACTCGACGCCTTCGATCAGGTCGGCACGATCCAGACCGCCGCTTGGATTACCGACACGGTCGGACTCGATCAGCTGCAGCCGGGTGCTGAAGATGCAGCCAGGACGCTCCTGATCCGGGCTGGCCACGAACACGTCCCCCGCCACCAACGACGAGACCAGCACCAACGCTTGCAGCTGGTAATGGTTGAGCGTTGCTTCGGCATCACATTCATTGGGGTCGTCGGCATACAGCGACCACAGCCGATCCAATTGCGCATTGAGCTGCTCGGCCTGTTCCTCGGAAAGGCCCAGCGCCTCATGGTCGACCTGAGCCCGACAAACCAGGCCCGTGCCCACAACGTTGGTCCGCATCCGCAAGATCGCCGCTCGAGCGATCAGGTGGTTACGCATAGCATCACGGGAGCGCGCCACCAGCATGCGACGCTCACCCTGGTTTAAGTCGCGCCGAGGGCTACCCAGGCCTGGGATCCAGCTGGCCATGCTGCGCAGAACCCGCGACGCACCGCGCCAACGGGTCTCAACCCCACCGCCACCGCCTTGGGCGACAATCGGTCGATCATCCGCAGCAGCCCTGGCAACGCGGATTGCTTCAGCCATCAGCTGCTCGGCAGCCGACTCTCGTTTACCGAAGGGCCACATGCTCAAATCCCCGCATAGGAAATGCGGTTGCGACCACGCCCTTTCAGCGCAGCCTGTTCGGCGGCGACATCGGCGACGTACTGCCGCTCCAGCAGGCGAAGGCTGTTCAGCTCGGCCAGCTGCAGCTCACGATCTGTCCGGCGCAGGCGTTGGCCATTCTTCAGGACGGCCGAAATCGCCGCCCGGACCTCCGCGAGGCGTTGTTGTGCTTCTGTCATGGTGAACCTCAGTTAGCCGACGCGGCTCCGAGTACCGCGGCCGCGAGAAACGACGCGGCGAGGTATCGGCGCCACCGCCTGCTCAGTAGTGAAAAGGGTGGGCTGGAGCAGTTGCTGCTCGAGCTGGTCCCATTCGTGATCGCGCAGCAGGTGCGTCTTGAGGCTACGAGCGGCGTGCAAGGCGTACACCTCACAGTCCAGCGCCTCATTGCGACGGCCCGCCTTCTTCTGCCAGACCATCTTGCTGGGGGTGCGCGGGTGCGGCGCCAGCACTTCGTTGGTCACCTGCTCGTAGTAGTCAGCCCGGATCTCGCTGTACCAGTGCATGCGACCCGGCCCCGAACCCTTGAGCTTCATTCGGCCATCGATCAGCGTCTTGGCCTTGTGGGTACCAACGATGAATACCCGCAGGCCATACTTCGCAGCCTTAGTATTGTCCTGCGTGGTGTCGGCCGACTGGGCTGGCTTGGTGAAGATCTCCCGGTCCCGGCTGTCAATGGACGCGCCCTTGATCGCCATGATGTTGAAGCGTTGGCGATCACGCACGTAGGTGTACACCGCATCGCTGGTGTTGCCGTCCGAGCTGTCGATGCTGACCGCCGACACCCCGACCATGGCACCGCTCTCGGTCGGGATCGGTGTGGAGATGATCCTGTCGAGCTCGGTCCACACAGGGTCATGCGGATCAATGGGGTTACCGGGCAACTCGCCCCAGTACAGGCGCCATGACTCCTCGCCCCGCCCCCAACCGACCATGATCAGCGCGAGGCGGTCACCTTGGACGTCAACGCCGACCGTCACCAGCAGCACGCCCTTGGGAGCAGTGAGCTCGGCATACGGCTCGGCACGTTTTTCAAGTTCGTCCGTCTTGGGTGCGTCGCTCTTGTACTCATAGCTCTCGCCCATCGAGCTGTTGGTGAAGGCGATCATCGGGCCGATGTTGCCCTGCCGCGCAGCGTGCTCAGCCTGCAGCTTCTTTTCCATCAACACTTCAAAGCGAGAGCCATGGAACGTGGCGTACAACTCGTTGAGGATGTAACCAGCAATCCCACGGAACTCCGCTGTAGCCTCCCAACGACAGCGGGGGTCGGCCAGGTTGGCGTTCTTCTGGTGGTCGTCCCACATCTCGCCGCAGTGTGGGCAGGCGTAAAACGCTGTTTCCGGGCGCCGCTTGCCGTACACCTCATGGAAGTAGGCGGGATCCTCGTCGCAGTGCAGATGGTCGAAGCTCAGCGGATGTAATTGCCCACAGCCGTGGCAGGGAACCAGGCCCACACGCTTATCCGACAGCTCCAGCTCGGCATCAATGGCCGACAGCCCTTTGATGGTGGGTGTACCGCCGATGATGATCTTGGACCGGCGAAACGTCTTCAGACGCTCCTTGGCCAGCTTGATACTGTCCCCCTGCCCCCGCAGGTTCAGGTTGCAGTCGTCTGGCTCTTCGATGGCGACGCGTGGTACCGGCGTCGACTTCACGCTGGCCGGGCTGTTCGAGCCGACCATCTTGAGGAATCCGCCAGGAAAGCGCTTGAAGTCCTGACGCTGCTGCTTCTTGCGACTACGCAGGTCGATTTTCTTACGCAGGCGCTTGGTCGCAGTAATCATCGGCTCCAGCTTTTCGGCCACATACTGCTTGGCCGCTTCAGCCTTGGGGAACAGGATCAGGATGGGCGAAGGATCAAGGTCGATCCACTTGCCAAGCGCGTTGCCCATCACGCCCGACGTCCACGCCACCTGGGCAGACTTGCGACCGACGATCTCGAAAACGTTCGGATCATCCAACGCTTCCAACGGGCCACCTGGCCATATCAGGTGTGGCGTCACATCGAACCGGTACTTGCCCGGCTTACCCGCCTCCTCCGTCGATAAGTAACGATACCGGTCGGCCCATTCGATGATGGTCATGCGCGGTGCAGGCGCCCACTTTCGGCACGCCCGCCGGATACCCTTAATCGCCGTCGCCCGCAAAGCTCTCTTCGTCGTCCGACTCGTCAACATCCCACTCGGGATCATCGTCGTCCTCGTCATACGCGGACAATCTCCTCAGTATCGCCTCGATGGGCTCGCGGATCAGTTGATCGTCGACCTCCACGCCGTACTGCGCGGACAGTGTCGCGGCGAGTTCATCGGGGAAGGTGTTCAGCAGCTCGATCTTGGCAGCGGTGATCACGCCCTCGAAGCGCTCGACCATTTCCGCTTCCAACACCACTTGCCCGAGCTTTTTCGCCAGCTCCACCTCAAGATCATCGCCCCGCAATCGGTCGTATCTGTCGCGGGCAGATTCCTTTTTGCCGTTCAACGCGGCCTGCTGCATCAGCCATTCGATCACCGCCTGGGTGTCGTACTGGTTTTCGTTGCCACGCCCCACGCCGAACTCAATCACCGGCATTCCACTCTTCTGCCAGCGACTGAGAGTGCGCTCATCACGGCCAACTATCTCACCCAGCTCGGCTTTGCTAACGGTCCTTCCCATTCCTAAGCCCTTGAAAAGACGGACATCCCTGCACTTTTTTCAGCTGCAGAGAAATCGCGAGTTCCAGCACCCGTGTAGGGGGCGGGCCAGGGGGAGGACCCATAAAATCCGCAGCACCCCACCCCCACCCCCTGCCGGTCACTGACCCGGCTCGCCACTGCGCGGCGGCATCTCGCAGACGCCCAGGCGCTTGGCGGCCCAGCGCTCGTACAAGCCGATGGCGACATCGGCACCCGCCATCGCGGTCAGGCAACCAATCCCGCCCGCCGTCCAGATCGACATGCCCGCCGAGTAGAACAACATGATCGTGGACAAGCCACACACCACGCAGGCCCCTGACCGCAGGGCAATTCGGCGCAGCAAAGGCCAGCCCCGTGCCCCCGCCTTGTCGGCACGCCACATCTCGCCGGACACGCCGCCGACCAGTGCCAGCACGACCACCAACCAAATCGGTGCTTCGGCCAACGCTTGTTGTTCGCTGTTCATCGAATCCCCCAAATGCAAAAACCCCGGCGCCAGGGCCGGGGTTTTCAGTGTTTGGCGGGCTGCTTTGTGCGCCCGCACGTCTCGAAGATGGGTACTTTTTACAGGTCCAGTTTCCTGGCAGCAAGCAAGTTTTAATGCCACCCCGCAATAAGGGGTAAACGCCTGGGGAATGTCTGGCAAATGTCGGGGGAATACACCACCACGGCTTAGCTTCACTTTGGCGCTGCCCCAAAGGTCTCAAAGGGGGCGGTGACGGTGGGACTTATGGAGCCCTTGAAAATCAAGGGCTGTCCCACTGTCTAACTATTTTTAACCCTTTCCCGTGTAAAGAGAGAGATTAAAAGCACGCTGCGCGCAATGCGCGCGTAACGCGCTGCATGCGCCCTACGTGCGCGCCTTCGTGTAGGTGGCGGGACGGTGGGACAGCCCGCGAACTGCGCGGGCTGGAGCTGGGCTGACCTGCAAAAAATGCGGCAGGACCACAGCGGGACGGTAGGACCAAAGGTGGCGGATCATGCAGCCTTCTTCCCCTTCAACAGCCCTTGAATAGCCACATGGGCCTGGTGCAGGCGCTCATAGTACGTCTTTCTGCTGCACCTGCAATACGCCATTTTCTGCTCGAGCAGGCTGTCATGGTTGCAGTAGTGTTCACGGACAATGACGTACAACTGGGGCTCCAGGTGCTTGTTCACGATGATCTCGATGTCGGCAGACTCATCAAGCAGCACCCGGCTTCCTCTGGTGCCTCGGATCAGGTCGCCCTGACAGTCCATGAGAAGCCCAAGCATGCTACCACCACCCGAACCGCCGAAGCGCTCGCATGGCGTGTGCAGCTCTTGCGCCCACAGCTTCAGCATCTCATCGATATGCTTGATCAAAAGCAGTCCTCCTTCGGCACTGGGGACTGCTGCTCCAGGGCGCTGGTGCGCCCCCAGCCCTCGGGCTTCTGGTATGCCCAGGGGCGCTTGCCGCTCTTCGGCAGCGCGGCGAGCCGCCGACGCCGCCAACCCAGGCGGTGCATGATCGACCCCACACGCATCTGCTCGGGCTTGCCCCAGTGGCCAGGATCCAGGTTGAGCGCCTGGCCCAGCACCTCACTGCCGGTAACCGTCTCACCGACCTGCGATTTCTCCAGCCAGTCAAGGATCGGCCCTTCCCATTCATCCACCACGAAGCGCTCCTCCTGCTCCTTGGTGAACAGTTCCTCTTCCTCACGGGTGACCCACCAGATGTCACCGGCCTGATAGCAGAACATGGCCTCGGCCCACAGCTGGTCACGGACTCGGCGCAACGCCTCCAGATCGACCTTGACGCAGGCGACCGGCCAATAACGCCGGTTACCGGTGGCGTCCTTGAGGTATTCGTCTTGGTTGGTGGTGCCCGCGAAAACACACTGGCGTGGCACATCGCTCGTTCTTCGCCCATAGCTTTCGCGGTAGGTATCGATGGAAGCTGAGAAGAACTGCTTGGCCTTGGTGCTCTCCGCCTTGTTGAAGCTGTCCAGCTCACCCAGCTCGACGATCCATTTGCCCCGGATCGCCTGGAATGCGTCCTTGTCGCCCAAGGTAAACGGCGTGTCCATGAACCATTCGCCACCAAGGATGCCCAGCGCGGTGGACTTACCCGCGCCCTGCGCTCCCTCGAGAATCATCACCGCATCCGCCTTGCAGCCGGGCTTCATCACACGGGCCACCGCCGAGATCATCCAGCGCTTGCCAACCTTGGCGCTGTATTCATTCCGGGGAACGCCGAAGATCTCATGGAGCCAGCGCTCCAGGCGCGGCACACGATCCCATTCGAGCTTGGCCAGGTAGGTGCAGACCGGATGGAAGGCGTTGTCATGCGCAACGACGCTGACCGCTTCGACGACGTGGGAAGCTTTCACGCGCAGGCCCTGCTGGGCCAGCCACTTCATCACGCGCATGTCGTCGATGTCGCTCCACTCTCCCGGCACGCCGCCATAGGGCGCCGCACGGAGGCGCATGATCTTCGAGCTGAAGGCGTTATAGCCGATCACCCCGCTCCACCGCTCATCGTTCGCCAGGATCAGCTCGACGTTCTGCATGTGGGCGATCAGGGCACCGCTCTCGGTCCTGGCCAGCATGTCTTTCCAGCCCCCAGTGGCCGGTGGTTTGATCACCGCCGTGACCTGCCGACGCACCGCTTCGAGGCCTTCGGCACAGTGCAGGTCGTTGAAATCGGTCCACTTGACCTCGCGGTCGCCCGAGAAGATGGGACCTACCACTTGACCGCCGACCACTACCGCCGCGTTGTTGGCCTTTTCCTCGCCGGGGTTCCAGGGCTCACCAGTAGGCCGCTTGGTCTTCCAGTCGTCGTCGCGGCAGATGATGATGGACCGACCCGGGAAGCGCTCGCGCATGTGCTTGGCGACCGCCATCAGGTTGCCCGCGTCGAAGGCGATGGCCACCGCCTGGGAGGTCGCCATGTGCAGGCTAGCGCCGGTGGCGTAGCCCTCACACACCAGCACCGGCTCGCCAGGCTCAGGGTGGCCACCGATCATGTGGAACGCCCCCTCCTTCGCCATGCCATGCGGCCAGTAGGACTTGTCGCGCCCGGTGTCCGCCTGGGGCTCTGGGTAAATCACCTGCAAGCCGACGATAGCGTTCTGGGCATTCTGCATCGGAACGAGCACCGCGCCCGACTCCGGTGCATAGCGAACGCCGAAGCCGACCACTTGCTTGCGATCAAGGTAAGCGCTACGCCCTTTTTCGGGCATGCGCCTGAACAACGCCTCCGCACGCTTGGCAGCACGGCGCGCCGCGTTGGCGGCGATCTCCGCCGCCCTCCGCTTGGCTTCGGCCTGCCGGGCGCGCATCACTTCACGCTCGTCCGGGGTCAGCCCGCGACCGTCGGTCTTGACCTTCTGCGTTTCGCCGAGACGCCAGTCACCGAAGCTGCCGAAGATCAGGGTTTGCCCCTTCTCGGTCAAATGCTCATGCAGGACATACCAGCCGTTCTTTTCCTTGCCCTTGTCATCCTGGGTGCGGCAGCGGGTCAGCTTGCCGAAGATCAGGGGCTGATCAGGCTGCAGGCCGTAGTCGTGCAGCTGGTCGAGTACCTTATCGAGCATACTGCGCCCTCCGATCCTCATGGACGGTCTGGCAGGCCCCGCAACGCACACAGCCACGGGCCGCTACCCGGCGCGACTCTGGGATCGGGTCGTCACAATCGATGCAGTCCATGCGGGATTCGCGCACGGGCACTCCAGTCCGAGCGGCCAGCGCCTCCTCCAAGCGCTGCTGTACAACGTCATTTGCCATATCCGCGATATCAGCCACGACGCGCCCCCCGAGTGGTCTGGTTGACGTATTCGGCGCGGCGATACATGCCGAGCAAGCCCTGGATGCCCCGGAAGACTTGCTGCTGAATCTCAGCGAGCTCCTGATCGTCGACCTTGCCGTCGCCGATGCTGCGCGCCCAGGTTTCAGACAGGTTGGCGACCTGGCGGAAGAACTCCGCAAGGCCCATGGTCAGGGTTTCAGGCACGTCATGGCTGTAGGCGCCCGAGAGTTCCTGCCAGATGGTGTCGCCGACGAGAGCGTGCACGGAATCGAGGATGCGCGGATCCTTGGTCAGCTCGAGGATCTCGCCGAACTCTTGGACGTTGACGATGTGGGTCGGATGGGTGGGAGACAGCTTGTGCTGGAGGGTGGTGGCGTTGCGACCAGTGGTGGCGGCGATGGCGGCAGCACCGCCTGGGTAGTCACGTACAGCGTGGTAAAGCGCGAGTTCGAGCGGCAGCACTTCGCGCTTGGCGCGCTCGAGGCAGCTCATTGCGGTTCGGCTCATGGCATTAATCCTTTTAGGTTGCCAGTGCCAGCGGCGTGTCGTGGTGATACATTTGCCGCGTGGCTTGAGTAGGCCATACGCCGGTTAAACCTTCAAAGGGATACCGGCACCAAGCCGGGGTGTCGATCCGTCGACTACCCCTGGCAAAATTGCCGCCTGATCTGTGGTGGAGATGGCGGCCTCCAGGCTCCGTGCCCGGAGTACGTGTTCAAGGGACTCGGTTGCATGTGGTGTGCCCGCTTACCTTAAACACGGCCCAGTAGCACTGTGGTGGTACCACTGGGGGAAACTGGGCGACCTTTCGGTCGCCTTTTTTCTTTATGGGCGGCCTAGGCCGCTCGCCACTCATCCAACTCGGGCGGGAAAACATCATCAAGCCCACATTCCGCGCCCAGGTCATTCAGGGCCGCAGTGATAGCGCGGCACTCGCTCAAGCCTGGCATGCGCAGCCCTGACTCATAGTTGCTCAATCGGGCCTGGGTCCATCCCAACCGAGCAACCAGGTCTCTTTGCTTGATGCCTGCGCTTTTTCTCAATTCAGCAATGCGATTCATAACGATGACTCCGTTTGACTCGCTAAAAGATATCACGATTCGTGGATTTATCAACACGTAAAGTGCAAAAGAAATATTTCATATCGTGTTAAAAATCAGGAATGAAGACACTCTCACAGCGCATTAAGCATTTCCGCAAGGCAAAGGGCCTGAACCAACAGGCTCTTGCCAACGCCTGCGGCTGGGAATCTCAATCCCGGATCGGCAACTACGAGCGGGGCATACGAGAGCCCAATTTGGCAGACCTAGAGAAAATAGCGACCGCTCTGGGCATAACCCTAGGTGAGCTAGTGCTGGATTCTGACCTCGCCGATACACCGGCAAGCGTCAACGTGACTTTTGCGCGACGAGCCTTGGAGGGCGCGGTGCCGGTAGTAGGCTATGCACAACTAGGGGTCGATGGATACTTCGAAGCCTTAGATTTCCCCCCTGGTCATGGGGATGGTTATCTAAACATCCATAGCGACGACCCTAACGCATATGGCTTGAAGGTGACCGGCGACAGCATGCATCCAAGGATCAAGAATGGTGAATATGTGCTTGTAGAGCCTAGCAAGCGCTTTTACACGGGCGACGAGGTTTTAGTAAGAACAACCAACGGCCGGACCATGATCAAGGAATACATTTACTTAAGGGATGGCATGTATCGCTTCGATAGCGTCAACGCCGACCATGCCCCGATCCATGTAGACGAAGAAGACATTGAACACATTCACTTGGTAGGCGGCATCCTCAAATCATCACGGTTCATGCACAACGCCAAAAAATAAAACGTTACGTGTTGACAAACAAAAGCACGTTACGTGATATTTGCCTCACTCTTCCACCACAGAGTGAGGCAACACCATGCACACCACAGCATCACTGCACATCCATCCGGCCGCAGCTACCACCGATCTCATCTTCAAGATCCGCCGTTTAGCTCTAAAACATGGCTGCGCGTTTGTCGCCACCAAACGAGCACCATCTGTTTCTGCATTCCGCCAGGTCTCTCCCAGCACCGGGGGGCACGCAGCATGAGCTATGCACTCAGCCAAAACTCCTTTGCCTGCCTCAAGGCGCAGACCAATCTGTCCGGGCAGTTCACACACATCCTCCGCGACGAGGCGAACGGTGCCCGTGCCAAGGCCATCCTGCAGACCGAGGTCTATCTCGAACAGCTCACCGTGACGATCCGCATGGGTTCCACGGTGAACAGCCTGACCGTGCCCGCGAACAACCTCGGCAGCGCAAGAAAGATCGCGGCACACCTCGAGGCCATCGCCAACGGCAAGCTGGATACCGCTGACCTGCCACCGGCCGAGCCTGTGCTCGCCGATGCGGCGTAGGAGGTGATCATGGAACGCACCCTTGCACAGACCGCCAAGTATTTCGGCATCAGCCGCACCGAATTGATCAGCCGGATGCGCGAGCACGACCTGCTCACCGAGGGCAACCTGCCCCGCTACCCAACCCGTGACCGCGAGTACGTGCGCACCAAGGAGGGCAAGTGGTATCACCCTACCTCGGGCATGCAGTACAGCGAATCGACTCGCGTGAAGCAGGCCGGGATCCCCTGGCTGGCGGAACGTCTCGCGCTCCAACTTCCGACACCACCGGAAGACAAGCGCCATGCGGCCTAGGCAGTACGCGGCCCAGATCCTCCAGCTCAAGACCCGTGCGGAGCGCAACGAAGCGCTCCTGCAGGTCCCAGAAGAATGGCGCGACCTGGTACGCAAGCATTGCGAAATCAACTGGAACCATCCGTCACGCCACAAGCTCAGGGAGAGCCCGAAGCCTGATGAGCACTACCGACCAACTCGCGCTGCGCCTTCCGCACGCACCTGATGCAACCACCGTGGAGCTGCTGTACCGCACCTTTGGCGACGTGCTCATCCCACTCGACAAGGTGCGCGTGCAGTACTTCCGCAACCTCAACGAAGACACCTTTGCCGAGCAACTGAAGGTCGGAAGGATCTGCTTGCCCGTCACCACGCTGGATAACAGCCAGAAGGCCTTGAAGTTCGCCCACATCCGCCATGTTGCCGCCCTGATCGACAGCAGGGCCTACCTGGCGGACGAAAAGCAGTCCCGCCCCACCGAGCAAGACAAGTAGCACCCTGACCAACAAGGGCCGCCACCACTGGCCCGCACACCACAAGGAGTAAGACCCATGACCACCCAACAGGTCGTCGCCCTCTTAGTCATTTGCCTGTTCATCATCGGGCTGTTTACCTACGCCTATTTCCTGGGCAAAAAAGCAGGTCGTGCCCACCACCCAACCGGCTTGCTTTTCGATTCCCCGCCTCGCGCAGGACATAGCCGCCCCACTTCGGTATCGCTGCAGATCTCTGCATCGGAGGGAAGCGGGCACGATATGACGCAGGCGATCCGCGATGCCATTCCCGCTTCGCTCCGCGAGGTTTCCAGCATCGACGCGCAGAAAACAAAGAGTCTCTGCTGCGAAGCAGCAGGCATTATTCATCCCCTCAGCAGCCCCGCCGAGGCGCTGATACCCCACGACAAGCTGCGCGAGGCAGCACCCGTTGATGCAACGCTAATCGCTAAAAATCGCCCGCACGCGCAGCCTGCCAAGGGGTATACACACCCTTCCGCAGTTAGCTGCATCGTTGCCGCTATGGATGCGACATTGGCCAAACAGGCCGGAACCTACGCCAGCTCGGAGCAGATGGCGCAGGCGATTGAAGCCGCCCTGCAGCAAGCGGGGTTCCTGAGCCCAACCGACGAGTCCTGGCAGGTCGTCCGTGCCCGCCTGGACGAATCGCTGGTCGACCGCGAGGCGGAGCAGCGCAAGCAACACCACATCGTCGTCAACCTCAAACGCATCATCGCCGAGCTCGAGGCGCGGATATTGTCTTACACCGGCCTGGCAGTGACCCGAACCGACTATGAGCTGGTGCTCAAGGCCAGCGACACGCTGCAATTGAGCCAGCGCACGCTAAAGGCTCTGAAGTCACAGACACAAGCAGAAATCGCAGGCATCCAAGCCGAGGGACTGTCCGGACTCGCCAAGCGGATCCATGCCCAACTGCGCAGCACCGCAACCACTATCGCACCCACTGAGGTGGCCCCATGAGCACACACAAGCATCACTGGCGCACAGCAGATCCATACGATGGCGGCTTGCACTACTGCCAGAAGTGCGACCGCTGGGCTCAAGGCGAGCGCCCAGTAACCAACGACTGTCCCGTTTCAGACGAAGAGCACCGCGCCGTAGCCTGGCTCGGCCAGGCTGGGCTGTACCGCACACGGCTTGAAGGCGCAGAGAACGGAGAGCAGCGTCTTCGGCCTGTTTCCATGGACCAATTGTTTCAGTCGGCCCGCAACAACGTCCTCTGCAGATATCAGACCGCCGAAATAGCAGATCGCGAGGTACGCCGTGACTGAACGCATCCGGCCATGCATAGCATCTCACAGCCTCGACCTGCCCGCAGTCTGTGATGTTTGCGGCGAAGGCAGATCGACCCGCCGACACACAAAATGTAGCCAGATCCGACAGAAGCGCGAGAACGGCAAATGGGCAGCTTACATGGCCAATGTGGCCGCAAAACGAGCAATGGGGAGACACGCATGAATACAGCTTTCATGCTAATGGCACAGTACAACGCGAGAGCGATCATCCCGCTGGAGGAAGTTTGTAATGATTATTTCACCCACCTTACGCCTGACATGTTTCAGCGCAAAGTGCTAGCCGGCCAAATCAAGCTGCCCATCACCCGACTTGAGACAAGCCAGAAAAGCGCCCGAGGCATTCATATTGCCGATCTTGCGCACTATTTGGATCAGCAAAGGGACGCTGCACATCAAGAATGCGCGCAGTTGAACAAAACGTTGTGGACTGGCTAACCTGCAGCTTGCATCTCAACACGCCAGCTTCTGTCGCGTAAGCTAACCGTGTTTGTGCACTTAACCAACTCAGCCACCCTGTTCAATGGCCGTCGATAATCTGCGGCTTTCGCGCAATTGGTCTTAGACGGGGTGGCTGCTAAACCTCTTGCGGGCGCTCACAAACTCCCCATCTACTTCTGGGGAAGTTCCTACGCATCACATTCCACATCCAACCGAGTCATAAGATCTTTATAGACCGCACGAATTAGAACGGGTAAATCTTCATTAAAATAAAAATTCATATAACCTCGCGCTATTGAATGAGACAATCCAATTCGCTTTTGAGTGGGTGACAGATTTGGTGTCCCCGGCGGATATTTAAATGAGTCGAGGGGGTCAGAAATTTGAGGCACGTCTTGGTCCTTTTGCTCTATACCCGTCAAATCCCAAGCAGCATATATCTCATCAAAAAGGGTTCTGCTATAGGAGATAAATAGCAATAGTTTTCTCGCAACGAAAGGATCACCCACGCTATCAAAGCCAACCGTTGACAACTGCTCAATATTTTTTTCAAATAACGACATACCTCTTCGTATGTCAGAAGCCTTCCAACTATAATCAGACCATTTATTTTTATTACTACCGATAGTAGGAGGAAATAGCTTCGCCGAATCACATTTATCAAGCCCTGCCCGAGCATGCTCACGAACATAAGCGAGATACGAGTATGTTTCCTCAACCAAACTTTTTAGGTTAGAGAGAACGCGCACATGTTCTGCGGCCTGCCTAGCACGTTGAGCTTTGATACTCATTCGATGAGTACCGACCGCAATAAGAGTAGCAGCTACGATAGCCTCAACACTACCAATCGCCTGAATCCAAGCCGCCCAATCTTTTTTGTCTGCCCAAATGAAAATCGCAACTATTGGCGCTACAAAAGAGCAAGAGGTGACACATAAAATCGCAATGAGATCAACCACTGCTACTTCGTTAGCGTTTTTATTGATCGTAGCCTGCATTAGATTTCTAGCCGTCATAGTTTTGTAGACCCAACAAATATGTAGTCTTTTCCTAACACAGACTATCTCGCAATCATGGAACGTTTATTTTCATCCACGATTCGGCGCCAATCCGTGCAACTTCGAAATTTTCAAGCCTTTACGGGATAATAGCCGAAATCCAACGAATAAGGCAGATCAATGCCGCGAACCCGCTCCATAAGTAAGGCAACAGATGTTCTGTAGCGTACGAAGTTTTGATCCAGAGTTTAAGCTTGGAGAGCCAGCCACAGAGACAGATTACCCAGTACGGACAGACACGGTCGACCCGGTAAGCTGGTGTCACTTCGGACCTTTCCATTTTTTCTCCGGTTGCAGCACAGTGAGCCCAGATGATGACCATTTCCTTCATGCCTCGGATTCGACTACGCTTTTCGGATGGTTCAGTTACACGTTTAAACTCAAAAGTTTCAATTACACATTTAACCATGGCATGCTGAAACACAGAGGGAAAATCCCTCTTTCCTAGCTCAAAAACCTCTTTTTCAATGTCTTTTTTGCTGAGCCAAATAATTATTCTCAACATGTAGTTTTCATAATATCTTTTGTAAACCCCCGAGCCGGAATACGAAATATCCGGTTGATGCTGGTAAAATCGCAGCAACAGATAGGCGTTAATTGCAAGGGCTACGAGCCAGATGTGCTCAGTATTCCTTGTGAACTCCATTTTTGTTCCCAACACAGATACGGATGTTAGATCCGCGCCAAAAAACCATAGAGCAATAAGGGAGGACGAGAATGCGAGAAGCCATCCACGCGCCTTCGGGAAAGAACCTTCATCAAAATCAGCGGTCAAGGGGAAACTCCAGGCATGGGCTCATTAGTCGCTGCTAGCTAGCCGCCGTGGCAAATTCAATTTTGCCGGTTACTGGAAAGCTAACGGCTAGTCAAGAGAAAGAGAAATCAAGGAAATTCCATAGAAAAACCATACAATTATTTAACTCGGGCGCCGAGTCTAACTGAAGCTTGAATAATTTTCTCTAACCATCCCCATCCTTTATACCGATCACCACGACCACGCAGATGGGTGTAACGTCGGAGCGAATTCCAGTCTCGATGGCCTGAAACACTAGACACCCTGGGGATGTCCCAATCCATTTCAAACAACCGGCTTACCCCCTCATGGCGCAGGTCATGAAAGTGCAGATCCACGATGCCGGTCATCTTGCACGCCTTGGACCAGGCCGTACCGATTGAATCTGTATTGTATGGGAAGATCTCGGCACACTCCCGAGGCATACTCTGCACAATAATCCAGGCCTCATCGGGCAAGTAACACCACACATCGTTCCCGAGCTTCTGACCAGGGTTTTTCATATCCCGGACTTTTATAGCCTGCTGATGCTCGTCCAGATCCTCCCAACGGATGCGTGTTATCTCGTCCATCCGCCGCGTGGAATAAATCGCAAACGCAACCACCTTTGGCATGTGAATTACGCTGGGGCGCCGCTGCAGCATTTCGAAGAAGTGATCCATCACTTTATCGAGTTCATCAAGCGTAGGGCGCCGATCTCGCTCCCTGCTCCGCATGTTGTAGCCGAACTTCTTCAGGACAAGCCGTGCATCAGGCATCGCCTGCGGATTGATCTCATACCCCCATGCCGCTCTGGCCAATGACAACACAGAGCCCAGGTGCGCTAGGTCATTGCCCGCCGTCTGGGGTTTGATCCCTCCCCCTTCGGGACTCATCCGCCAAAGGGCATAGTCCACCAGCAGCTGCTGACTGATATCAGAATCCAGCTTCTCCCCCAGGTAGCTGTTCTTGATGGCATTCAACGTGCGCCGCTTCGTCTCGCCCAGCGGCCGGGCTTTCTCGGCCTCGACCAGGTAGCGGTCGATCATCTGCTTGATCGTGTGCCCTACCCGACTCGCTCGCTCGATTGCGCCAGGCTCTGCCAACTCGGTTTCCCGTCGCTTCGCCCAGGCCACCGCTGCCTGTTTGCGGGCGAACGTCTGGCTCTCTTGGTAAACTGTGACCTTATCGCGGTTGATGCGGATCTGGACGAGATAGCTAAGGGAGCCATCGGCTTTCTTGCGCGTTCTGATGGTTGCCATGTCTGAATTGGTACACGTCATTGGTCGATTGGTACATTGTACCAAGCGCTTGGTAAAAACGCCCCAAAACCCCCGAAAATCGGTACAAAACACGTTGAACGAAATGACAGTAAAATTAGGCTCTAAGCCAGAAACCATGCGCCCTGAGCCCTCCCGCCGCTTCAGCGTTGCACCGATGATGGACTGGACCGATCGCCATTGCCGGTTCTTCCTGCGTCTGCTCTCCAAGCACGCCCTGCTCTACACCGAAATGGTTACCACCGGTGCGCTGCTGCACAACGATGCCCATCGCTTCCTGCGCCATGACGACACAGAGCATCCGCTGGCCTTGCAGCTGGGCGGCAGTGTGCCGGCGGAGCTGGCGGCGTGCGCGCGGCTGGCCGAGGATGCCGGCTACGATGAGGTGAACCTCAACGTCGGCTGCCCGAGCGACCGAGTGCAGAACAACATGATCGGTGCCTGCCTGATGGGGCATCCGGCGCTGGTGGCCGATTGCGTCAAGGCCATGCGCGATGCGGTGGCTATTCCGGTCACGGTCAAGCACCGCATCGGCATCAATGGCCGTGACAGCTACGCCGAACTGTGCGATTTCGTGGGTCAGGTGCGTGACGCGGGTTGCCGCAGCTTCACCGTGCATGCGCGTATCGCCATCCTCGAAGGCCTGTCGCCCAAGGAGAACCGCGAAATTCCGCCGCTGCGCTATGACGTTGCTGCGCGACTGAAGGCCGATTTTCCGGATCTGGAGCTGGTGCTCAATGGCGGTATCAAGACGTTGGAAGAATGCCATGCGCACCTGCAGACCTTCGACGGCGTGATGCTGGGCCGCGAGGCCTACCACAACCCCTACCTGCTGGCCGAAGTGGACCAGCAGCTGTTCGGCAGCACCGCCCCGGTGGTCAGCCGCAGCGAGGCGCTGGAGAAGCTGCGCCCGTACATCGTCGCGCATCTGCAAAGCGGCGGCGCCATGCATCACATCACCCGCCATATCCTCGGCCTGGGCCAGGGTTTCCCTGGCGCCCGACGCTTCCGCCAACTGCTGTCGGCGGACATCCACAAAGCCCCGGAGCCCCTGGCGATCTTCGACCAGGCCGCCGAGCTGCTGCAAGGCCGCTGAGGGAACCCCCGGCGCGCTTTCGACTCGAACCTTCATTCCCTCGCCCGACCTGCCCCGCCGGCCCTTGAGTGGCCGTCGGGGCTCGGGTAATGTCGAGTCATTGCACAGGACAGAGCACGCCCATGACCTCCAAGCTGGAACAACTCAAGCAGTTCACCACCGTGGTCGCCGACACCGGGGACCTGGACGCCATCACCCGCCTCAAGCCAGTCGACGCCACCACCAACCCATCGCTGCTGCTCAAGGCCGCGGCGATCCCGGGTTACGCGGACCTGCTCAAGCAGGTCAAGAGCGATGCCAAGGGCAATGTGGACCTGGCCTGCGACAAGTTTGCCGTGGCCGTGGGCGCGGGCATCCTCAAGGCCATTCCCGGGCGTATCTCCACCGAGGTCGACGCTCGCCTGTCGTTCGACGAACCCGCGCTGCTGGCCAAGGCCCGCCAACTGATCGGCCTGTACGAGCAGGCTGGCGTGCCGCGTGATCGCGTGCTGATCAAGCTGGCCTCCACCTGGGAGGGTATCCGCGCCGCCGAGAAGCTGGAAAAAGAAGGCATCCAGACCAACCTGACCCTGTTGTTCTCCTTCGCCCAGGCCCAGGCCTGCGCCGATGCCGGGGTGTTCCTGATTTCGCCGTTCGTGGGCCGCATCTACGACTGGTACAAGAAAAGCACCGGCAAGGAGTATGTCGGCGCCGAAGACCCAGGCGTGCAGTCGGTGACGCGGATCTACAACTACTACAAGGCCAACGGCTACGACACGGTGGTGATGGGCGCAAGCTTTCGCAACATCGGCCAGATCGAGCAACTGGCCGGCTGCGACCGCCTGACCATCAGCCCCGAATTGCTGCAGCAACTGAGCGATGACCAAGGCCAACTACCGCGAATCCTCAAGCCAGGCAACGCCGGCGAGGCCAAACAGCATCTGAGCGAAAGCCAGTTCCGCTGGGCGATGAACGAAGACGCCATGGGCACCGAGAAACTGGCCGAAGGCATCCGTCAGTTCGCCCGTGATCAGGAAAAGCTGGAAGCGTTGATGGCTGAAAAAGCCTGATACACATTTTGGTTGCCCTACGGGCGGGAGATGCCGAGCATTTTCCGCCCGTTTTCATTTGCGGCACCTTCAAACTGCCTTGCCCGCAAGCGCCTGGGCACACACGACTGAAAACCAATCGATGCCACCTAACACCGCACTTCCCCTTGTCCTTGCAGGCCCCGTCCTGCGCCGGCTGGAGCCTCAACGCCTGGCAATCTGGCTGGTCGCAACGCAGCCGCTTCGCCCCACGTTCGTTCTCGATGCGCCATCTCTCACGGCAAACCTAACCTGCGAGGTGATCCCCATCGGCACGCAGGCCTTCGTTCACCTGCTGGATATCCACTTCGACCAGCCGCTGCCGCGCAACGCCGCCATCCCCTATGACCTGTTGCTCGAGGATGGCCAGGGGATCGCCGACTGGGCTCCTCACCTGCTCTACCCCGGCAGCCAACGCCCAAGCTTCGTGCTGCGCGAGCGCCTCGAGCAGTTGCTCCATGGTTCCTGCCGCAAGCCTCACTACCCGGCTGCCGACGGCTTGCTGTGCGCGGACCGGCTCCTGCAGCAGTGCCCGCTACCCGAGGAACGCCCGGCGCTGCTGCTGATGAGCGGTGACCAGGTCTATGCCGATGATGTCGCCGGGCCCATGCTGCGCGCCATCCACACGCTGATCGAACGCCTGGGCCTGTTCGGCGAGACCCTGGAAGGTGCTTTGGTCGCCGACAGCGCTGCGCTGTATCGTCACCCTGCCAGCTATTACCACCGCGCGGACCTGCTACCCGCCCAGCAGGGCAACGAAACCCTGCGCGAGCGCTTCTTCGGCGGCAAGCGCAAACCGATCTTCTCCAGCAGCAACGCCGACAATCATCTGGTGACCTTCGCCGAAGTCATGGCCATGTACCTGCTGGTTTGGTCCCCCGTGCCCTGGGCGCTGGTACGCCTGGACATGCCCGAGGGCCTGACCGACAAGCGCCAGGCGCGCTACCGGCAGGAATTGCCACAGATCGAAGCGTTCGCCGCCCACCTCGATCGGGTCGCACGGGTGATGGCACACCTGCCCTGCCTGATGATCTTCGATGATAATCCGTACTGATTGAAATGGACGCGCAATCCGCGCCAGCTATCATATGGACAAAATGGAGATTCTTGAGAGACCGGAATGATGCGAAATCGGGTCAGGAGCCAAACAGGCCAGGCACGCTATGACTCCACCGCTAGGCGAATTCTTATTCCAGAGTTCCGACTACTCAGCCTGAAATTCCTCGAAACTCTAAAAGAGGAGCACTCTCAAAAGCTCCCTAGCTATGAATTCGATCCGATCGACCCTAATTACGTTCAAAACTTTCCCGTACTCATTAAGAGTGACGGTGAGCCGTGGGACATTGGCAACTTATACTTAACCACAAAGTTGCAACGCGAAGTTGATTACGAGCCCAGAACATTTCGAGGGATTGCCGATCACCTGCTCGACTACTTACGCTTTCTCGAAGAAGAAAGCTTAGACTACCTCTATTTCCCCACAAATGATCGCCTAAAAGTCACGTATCGTTACCGTCAACGCTTGATTGACTTCTCATCGAGCGGCCAGTTGTCTTCAAGCACGGCAAGCGCTCGAATCAATGCCGTCATCAACTTCTATCGAGGGATTGTTCATTGGAATCTCGTCGATGACATTCAGATTGAGAAAGTTGCATTTACCGAGATCAAGAAGTACATCAGCGTCACTACAGTCCACGGCACCCCAAAAAGCCTGCGAATCAACTCCCACAACCTAGCCATTCAAAATCCTAAAAATCAACTACAAGCTGAATATATCAATGACGGAGGCAACCTGCGCCCCTTGAGTCTTGAAGAACAATCAAGCATGTTAACCGCATTACTTAAATCGCCGCGCGAATACCAACTAATGCTATATTTTTCCCTATTCACAGGCGCGAGAATTCAAACAGTCGGCACTCTTAGAATAAGGCATCTAGATGGTGCATTAGACAGTAGCGACCACTTGCGAGTACCCATTGGCGCAGGCACCCAGATTGATACCAAGCGAGGCAAGCGTATGACTCTTCTTGTTCCCGCTTGGCTAGTTAAAGATCTTCGAATCTATGTCAGCAGCGAAGAGGCAAAAAAGCGTCGTGCGCGGTCATTCTATGGTGATTCTGCTGAGAATTATGTATTTCTTAGTAATAGCGGCGCCCCCTACTACACAAGCAAGCAGGAAATATTTGAACGAAGTAAAGCGCGCACAAATGAGCACGACGTAGCTGTCTTTCGCACCCAAAGTTCTATAACCCAGGATGGCGGATCTCTTCGTAAACACATTAGAGAGATGCTACTACCGCGCATTCGAAGGGAGATCCCGAGTTTTCAAGATTTCACATTCCATGACCTGCGCGCAACTTTCGGCATGAATCTGCTCGAAAGCCAGCTGCGCCAGCTGGGTGAGCAAAGCATTACGGCCGCCTTGGAATATGTTCGGCAACGCATGGGACACGCCAATGTAAAAACCACAATGCAGTACTTACAGCACAAGTCCCGACTAAAATGGAAGCAAAGCATCCAGCACGAGTTTGAGAGCAAATTGTTTAAGCATATCAACACAATGACAATCATGGATGTAAACGCATGAGCAGTGATTACACTCAGCGCCCAATCGTGATTGTCGACGTGAAGAATACAAACATTAAATCGCTCCAACCACAGTACGCAGTACTGATGATTGACAACCCAACCAATGCAGGAAAACGATACCTTGATATAGGGTCACTGTGCTATAGGCGTCGGGGTAGACCTGGACCGCATAAAGTCGGCTGCACAGTCTTATTATTTTCACTCGATAAAGCAAGAATCGCTTTCGCTCAAGCCCTTATCGAGACTCTAAGTGCAAAGCGCAGTCCGTCATCTGCAACCCAGCTATTCCAAAGAACTTGCAACTTCATTAACTGGATTGACAGTCAAGATAACCTCTACGCTTTCGACAACACGTCAGATATGAAACATGCCTACAGTGGCTACACTCAATATCTGCTGCACCGATTGAATAGTTCAGGCATCCGTGGCCGACAAATCAAACAAAGCACTGCATGCAGCTAGCAAGCTGCTGCAAGAACAGCGTTAATATGCGCAACCGGCCTGAGCGAATCGGAAATAAGTGGCGTCGCCACATTAATCCCTCGCAAAGCTGTTCACGAGAACCATGTAAACCTGAAGTTGCCGAGTGCCGATATACAGGCACGTACATTTGCCTCGCTTGTACACTTCATCAATGAAGCTCATCGCCTTTTGATTAATGACGGCGCTCTTCCCCTGCATTATTCCTCACCCAACGGCGAGTCCTGCTTCCAGTATGCACGGCTTACTTTTAGCGATAAATGTAAATTCGCAAATTTTAGCCTTTCATCAATACTGGCACACTCTCCGAAATTCCCCACCTGGGACAATGTAAAGTCACACTTCAAGCTAACGGGCAACAGCGCATCTTTGGAAATCGAAAGAGCCATTTATGACAACGCAAGAAAACGCTTTAACAAGAGCGATATAGACTTACGATCCAACCTAAGACAATGGATAGGAGCTCAAGCTGTGACAGCAGGAATGATGGCATTCATCGCCGCCACAGGTTGTAACCTTAGTGTCGCCCTAAATCTTGAAATTGATACGCTTGAGTTTGTACCCAGCACACAAGGCAAGCGCTTTTCTGGAACCAAAGCACGGGCTGGCCATAAAACCGTCAACCCGGAATTCGGCGCTCAGTTCGTACCGGTATTTAAGAAATATCTCAAGTTACGCCAATGGGTTCTGAACGGTAGTGACAGCATACTAGTTTTTCCGATGATCTTACGGGGAGAGAGCATTTCATCGCTGGGTAACCAACAGATTTCTCAGTTGAAGGCATGCTTCTCCAAAGCATTACCGAAGACTGCCTGGGTCACGCCAATGCAGTGGCGGAAAAACGTCAGTTATCACTATGTGAAGCTCAGTGGCGGCGACATAGCGTTGACTGCCGAAAAGCTGGGTAATACCGAGGATACAGTTCGCCACGCATACAGCCGACCCGCATTAGAAGACTTCGCAGCGGAAATAGCCAATTTCTTGGAGTTGATGCACCAAGCAGCGATTGATCGCACGCGCACGATGAAGCGCATTCCCGTGCGCGTTCTCAATGATAAGAAGCTAGAGGCCATAACAGGTATGGGACTATGTGAAAAAACATCTGAATCGCACCCAGAGCGCGCCCGGGGTTTTTCCGCACTGGCACCTGCCCCCGCTTGCCGTAATCCAGAAACCTGCTTGTTTTGCACGCACTATGCCGTTCACGCAGATGAAGAGGATATACGTCGCCTGCTCTCGCTTCGCTACCTAATTCATGCGATAAAAGCAAAACAACCTATTGAACATTGGCAAAACAAATTCAGTCCGACTATCCATCGAATTGACGAAGTTATCTCAGCTATCCAAGACACCTACCCTGACAATGCAGATACAATCAAACGGGTTCGCCTAGAAGTGGAACGCGGTGAGCTTGATGACTTCTGGGCTATTCACTTCGATTCTTTGGTTACGCTAGGAGCCGTGTCATGAGCATCATCACCAGCCTCCAACTTAACCAATGGCAAGAGCATCAGTTACCTGACACCTTAGCCAGCCCGTCGCTATACCTTGCTATTGACGATGACTTTGTTATTTCTCGAGCGCCGGATGGATCTGTAAATTCACGCTACAAAGACAACCTCTGGAGCATGAAAGAGTACGACGCAAAAGGGCAGTGCGTTTACAACTTTGCTGGATGGACCAAAACCCCTACACTCAAGCATCAGATTTCAGCCATCATCGAAGAGATGAAGCGCATACAGATTGTGCGAATGTATTTGTATCGCAGGCCACGCAAGCCCTCCTCCATTAAACTGACTGAAATCCATGATCTGGCAAGACTAGCGCTCAATAATGATTTATCACTCAAACATTTATTCGAGGACTTGAACGTCGATCGCGTGCTGTTACCAAGCTACGCCGAACTAGGCCGAACCAAGATGCGCAATATGCTCAAGCTGATAAAAGAGCTATTCGAGGCGCGACAAAAGCACCCGGATTTTGAGTTTGCCCCGACATCAAATTCACTTATTGAACGCATGCAAGCCCTTTATGACAACCACCCAAAATCGCAAAAAGACGATTCAAAACAAACAAAGCTTATTCCCTCTCGAATTTACGCCGCTCTTATTACTTCGCTCGAAACTGAGTTAACGTCGTTCAACGCTATCGGTGAAGCTCTCATCGAGTTCTGCCAACGACGTAAGGACAACCCATACTTCGGCTCATCTCCCCGTGACGCCTCACGTTATAGAAGAACAGTTAAATGGGATGATGCAGTTTCACAAATCGAACTAACCCCAAACCTTAAGGCGCTGTCAATTACAAACTGGCGGGAATTGTATGGCTACCTAGGTCAAATTCAAACCGCCGCCAAATACTGGATTCATTTATTTTCAGGAATGCGAGACAATGAGGCTCGCCACCTACCCGCTAACACATTGATGACGATAAGCTCAGCCGGCGTAGACATTACAATTTTACGCGGCTATACATCCAAGTTCGCAGGAGCTAATCAGACAGAAACATTTTGGATTACGACACCTATTATTGAGAAAGGCATTACTGCGGCCCGTTATGTGGGTAAAATCGCTGCCCTGCGACTTGGATATGATGAATCTGATCTTAGCCAATACCCGCTTTTCCCGACTCTTGGTCGGCGAGGCGTTTATCAAGTATTTCAGGGTGCTCCCGTTGCAGCGGCAAATGTAGCTTTTCGAATGAATAGGATTATGGCTCGCTGGTCCAGCATGGATGTTCTGGAAATAGATATTCGTGAACTAGAGCAATTTGACGGATTTCGAAATTGGCGCAGTGATCCTAACGTTAGAATCGGCAAGCCGTGGCCTCTGGCAACTCATCAGTGCAGGCGCTCACTAGCTGTTTATTCAGCGCGATCTGGTTTAGTTTCCGTAGGCTCGTTGGGGCTTCAATTCAAGCAATTGACAGAGGTTATGACCTCATATTACCGCAGAGACAACGCCTTCGCCGTAAACTTTCTTCAGACCGAGGAACTGCAGACTTGGCTCGATGAACTAGAGCACGAACGCCGCAAAGCCCAGTTTATCGACTACGAAGCAAATGTCATCAACAGTACGAGCCGTCTTTGGGGGGGAGAGGGTAATCGCATTCAAACAGCACACGACAAAGGTCGACCACTTGTTATCACCACAGATCGCGCGACCACGCAGAAAAAGTTTGAGAGAGGCGAGATGGTTTACAAACTCGGCCCAATTGGTGGCTGCACAAATCTCGAACCATGTGACAAGATTTCTTTCACCAGTATTTTCGCTTGCCTGGATTGCGAAAAGTCCATCCTCGATGACAATCGAACACTGAAAAACATTAAACGCAGCGTAAACAATCTAAAACGCGGGCAATCGCTCTTCACCTCGAAGAATCCTCAGTATGAACAGATCGAGTCCGAGATTAGAGCAATACATGAAAAATTAGAGAAACGCGGACTACTGAAAAAAATGGAGGAGTTAGTATGAACACCCTTCAAGATTACCGCGCAGCGCTGCACCGCTTAATTGAAAACAAGCCGCAAGTTGTCCCTAAAGACTCAGCAATTAACAAAGATACGGTAGCCCTTGAAGCAGGTCGCAAGCGCGGCTCAATCAAAAAGAGTCGCACTGCAAACACGCCGCTAATCGCCGAAATTGAAGCTGCCGCCGCCGCTCAGCAGGCGCAAGCACAACCAACGACTGCTCAGAAGATTGAAAAGCAAAAAATACTAAAGAAAGCTGCGCAAGATCGCTTAGACAAAACTAGAGAATCGTATGAAATAGCTTTAATTAAAATTGTCTCACTAGTACATGAGAACCATGCCTTGCAGCAAGAAATTAAAAGTCTGAAAAAAGAGCTCATTAAATGCAAGCATGTAAATATACGATAGTGCTCAAGAGCGAATTCAGCGGGATTAACCCCCCACAAAAACCTAGCACTACTAAAGCACGCAAGAAATAAGTGAAATGGCACGACCAACCTTCTCACTCACCCTTACTGAAAGGCCAAGCCAAATGATCCCTGGCCATTTTATTTTTTAAGGCAAAATTTCTAGCCCGCTCAAATTACAATAATTAATGGAGTGAATTAAAGGGTGAAAGCCTTCTGAAGCGGATGAGACAGGCACTCATGCTCTGGATACGACGAGATAGCCGGGAATCCTCATTGCAGTAGAGTCCCCAAAATATTCCATCCAGCATTAGTCGCTAGCTCAACAGCCCTCCCGGCCATGGGCTCAATGAGGAGATCGGAGATCACACCCCAGGCCTCGTCCAATGGTTCGGGTCGATTTGCCGTCACAGAACACGTTTCCACCGAAAGCCAGGTGACTGTACAAAATCTCAGACATCAAAGGACGGCGATTGGGCTTCTCGGGATTTCGTGCAGAGCCTAGTAAGCATTTCTCTACGATTTTGAAGTCGGCTGCATGTATCGGAGAATCGAAGAACGAGAAGCAGCGGCGGTGGCCATAGGCATTTGGATGTAGAAGGGACCACCTTAGCCATGGAATGATCTACGCATGTCTACGCTGCTTCCCGAAGCATGTTCAGGCAGAGCAGCGAGATGGTAATCGATTCAAATCGCCATGAACACTATAGCGCTCACTATGGTCGCTAGGTCTCTCGGCACGGCTCGATAACTTCTTCTCTCAGTCGATTGATCAGCTCCTCTAAGCCAACATCGGGATCCTGGATGAGGTACGCAGAAGTGATGAGGCTGAGTGGGTGGATACCAATTCGGCCGGCCAGGTCTTCTATTTTTTGAATAGTTGGCGCTTTGAGCCCTCGCTCGAGTGCGCTCACGTAGGTCCGACTGCTGACTACTGCGAAATCTTCCTGGGTCAGGTCGTGAAGAATGCGCATGCGCCGCAGTGCCTCACCCAAGGATGCACGGATTTCCATCATCACTCCTCACAAAAGGAATGATGAAGCGCCATCGAACACGATAGGGCTACAACCTATAGTGTTCATTGTGGGATAATTTGAGTTTTCCCGCCCTGGCGACTGATCGCCTGGGTATGTAGCGCTCAGTGGAGCCCGTTTTGATCTACTTGTCTGAATCTCACACCCGCACTGTCCGTACGGGTTCTTATTGTGAAATTGAGGGGATGTGCTTTTGGGTGACGTTGCGGTCGCTTTTCAACGGTGAAAGCGAGCGAGCAGCTGTTGTTGAAGATGCCTATGAGCTCAACGTTTTCCTCTCCCAGGCAACGGGCGTCGAGATCGCGCAGGTACAAATGCTATGTCCTCCATCGATCACCGGACGCCCGCATTGGAGCCTGGAAGAGCTTCGTAAGGTTGTGATCCACCGTGGGCTTGAGTCCTCGCAGACCGCAGTGATTTACGAGACAGCGGTGGCCACCTACAAATTAGGAGATCTCGATTTACGCCTGCGAAAACGGTCACATGCGTTGTACTCCGCAGGTAGCCTTAAAGCGCGAATTGCAAGCGCTGCCATTCCACTTAAATCTACTGGTGAAGCGCAGTTGTACGCGCACTTTTGATGCAGAATCGCACACCGTCAGTTGCAGCTCAAGCACGCTCGGGAGGCGATAATGGGTGTCCGCTACGTCGAGATAGGCCCGATGACACTCACAAGCGTTCCTCAACCGCCTCCTCCTTTTCCGCTTTAGGATGATGAACACGAATGGACACCCTGGCGAAAGCCGCTGAGGCACTGCGGAGTGCGCAGCAGATAATGGTGTTTACCGGTGCTGGGATTTCTGCCGCAAGCGGGATTCCGACTTTCCGCGATCGACTGACTGGGCTGTGGGAGCGCCAAGATCCCCAGCGTTTAGAAACTGCGAAGGCATTCCGAGAAGATCCAGCGCTGGTTTGGGGCTGGTACCTATGGCGGCGCCAACAGGTGCTGCAGGCTCAGCCCAATGCGGCACACAGGGCGATCCATCGGCTATCTGGCAGCAAACTGAGTGTGACTGTGGTCACTCAAAACGTTGATGATCTGCACGAACGGGCGGGCAATCAGGAGGTGCTTCATCTCCATGGAAGTCTGATGCGCCCCAAGTGTTTCGCCTGTCACCGGTTTGTTGCGGAGGCGTTGGAGTTTCCGACCATCCCAGCGGAAGGCGCAATGGTAGAACCGCCCCGCTGCCGTCGGTGCAACGGTCGCTTGCGTCCAGCTATGGTCTGGTTTGGTGAGGATCTCCCGCCTGGTGCATGGAAGTCAGCCAACCGAGCAGCACGACAGTGTGACGTTTTACTTTCTGTCGGAACTTCCGGCGTGGTCAGACCTGCTGCTGACTTACCAGTCATAGCGTTGGCATCTGGTGCGGTGGTCATTCACGTCAATGTCATGGATGTGTCCATGAACGGGCCGAACGAGATCATGCTGATAGGTGAAGCTGAAAATGTACTGCCACGCCTTATTGCGCTAGTGCTGTCTAGCTGAGCCATGGCGGTAATGTTCTAACCGTCACCCTTCTGGCTGGGCTACCTTTGTCCCGTACTAGGGATTACGCCTGTCATCAAATAATTGACACACGCGTCACTGGGTATAGGATCGTAGTTGAGGACTGCAACTGCGCATCCGTCGGGACTGGTTACCAGCAAGCACCCCCCGCAATTTCGGCAGCAGAGAAAGCTGGTTTCTCTGAAGTAGTGACGGCTGGCGTAGCCGGTCGGATCCTGAACCCAAGGTCTCAAGGCCGGGAGCTAAAGGATCGCTGCGACTACTCCTCACAAATCTACCGAGCAGGCACAAGCTGTTGTGTACCGAGGATCTTCTTCAAACAGCTTTTCGAGATCCTTTCTGTACTTCTCATCGGTTGTGGTTGACCTTTAAACCCAAAGGGTCATGGGGCTGATCCGCTGAGAGTCAAACATGAGCAACGACAGCTATCCACTGGCCGAGCGTCCCCCACGCTATCGGTCGTGCTATTGAACCTCTTTCGCGGTTTGGATTAACGGTTCGATGTTCAGGGCTATCCCCTTTCGGAGAAGGTGAAAGCGAGCCTTCGATACCGTGCTGCCTTACCTGCTCCGCATCACAGATAGCGGGGACAACAGCCGCAAAGAAATGGATGATGCCCGTTGTAAAACCGGCCCTTTGCCTCCCAGCCACGCAACTGTGGGTCGATTGGCTTGCCACATTTTGGACAAAATGTAGTGGTCAACTAATTCCAGGCACCGGATTAAGTTTTTCTTCGGTAATCACAGGCGGTAGTCCGCCACTGAACTGATCGGTGCTCCCAGCTCTACCGGGAGCACTTGGCCTCCCACGTCGCAAGCAGAAAAAGCGCCAAGGAACCCGCGAGATTCACCGCATGGGCAATTGCACCGCACTTGACCAGTGATTTTCATTGATGCTGACCAGCCGTTTGCATTCGACGTGACCGGTCACTTGCATTCGATCTGACCAGTCGCACGCATGGCTGAGGGACAATAGCAGCATCCACGACCGGCAGCTAACGACCCATTGCGGCCATTCGCGGAGGCCAATAAACGGCCTATTGCGCCCCTTCGACCCTATCGCTCGATAGGTGATCATGGCGCACTTCGATACAGATATGGCCTAGTTCGAAGCTACTATCTTGGCCCTGTGGGGCTATTCCAAGCGTTGCTACAGTGGGCTCCATCAACCATCCACCCACTACGAGCAACTACCCATGAACAACCGCCTTGATTACTTCAAACTGTCTCCCCAAGCGTCCAACAAACTGGTGGAGCTCACCCTGCAACTGAGCAAGAAGCCGCTACTGGCCGATCTCGCCCACCTGATCATGTTGCGCGCTTCGCAGCTCAACGGCTGTTCGTTCTGCGTGGATATGCATGTGAAAGAGGCCAAGATCCATGGCGAGCGCGAGCTGCGTCTTCACCACGTGGCCGTCTGGCGTGAGTCACAGCTGTTTTCGCCAGCAGAGCGGGCGGCGCTGGAGTGGACTGAAGCCCTGACCCAACTGCCGCCTCATGGTATCTCCAACAGCCTGTATGCGAGTGCGCGTGAGCAGTTTTCCGAGCAGGAGCTGTCGGATTTGTCGTTCCTGATCGTCGCCATCAATGGCTGGAATCGCCTCAATGTGGCTTTCCAGGCGATCCCGGGCTCGTCCGATGAACTGTTCGGCCTGAACAAGGCCAACCTCAACTGAGTAACTTGCTGATCAACGCGCCAAGCTGCTCGCCTGGAGCAGTCGTGGCGCAGTTGGTAAAACTCAGGAGCAGACCTGACTGACGCTGCGATGAGGCAGCCCAGCGCGACAACGCTTGTACCGACATGCCCCTCGCCAGCACCTGCTCGGCCAGGGCGGTGTCGCTTACGTCCTCCGGCAAACGCAGTACCAGGTGCATACCGCCTGGCGAGCGTTCCACCTGCATACCCTTCGGCAAACTCCGCTCCAGTGCTTCGATGGTCAATGCCCGTCGTTCGTTGTAGAGGCGGCGCATGCGTTGGATGTGCCGAGCGAAGTGTCCCTCGGCAACGAACTCCGCCACCAAAGCCTGGGTAATTGACGGTGACCCGGCAGCAAACAAGGCCCGTCCGACGCGCTCGAACGCTGCCACCTGCGCCTGCGGCACCACCAGATAAGCCAGGCGAATACCGGGAAACAGCACCTTGCTGAAGGTGCCGGCATACAGCACGCGCCCATGGCGATCCAAGCTGGCCAGCGCTGGAAGTGGACGGCTGACGTAGCGGTACTCGCCGTCGTAATCGTCCTCGACAATCCAGCCACCGGTGCGGGCAGCCCAATCGAGTAGCAGTTGTCGGCGTGGCAGCGACAGTGCCATCGACAGCGGGCTCTGATGCCCTGGTGTCACCATGACGACCTGAGCAGCCCGAGAACCCGCGATGGCGTGTTCTACGTTCATGCCTTCGGCATCAACCGGCACCGCTTCCAGGTCCAGGCCGAACTGGCGAAGCACCTGGCGCGTAGTGGGATAGCCCGGGTCTTCCACCCAGGCGCACTCGCCTGGCTGCAACAGGGTATGTGCGACTAAAGACAGGCTATTGCGCCAACCGCTGGTGATAAACACCTGATGGGCACCGCAATCGATACCTCGGGACACCTGCAGATACGAAGCAATGGCGCTGCGCAACGCTGCCAGGCCGTGGGGTGCTGGATAGTCCAGATCTCCCAGACGCATCCCACGGAGATACCGAGCACCGAGACGCGCCCATATCTTGCGCGGAAATGCATCCAGCGCCGGTACCCCCATCTGGAACGGCAACAGCTGCGGTGGGCGCCAGAGCGAATCAGGCGCTTCTTCGATCACTTGGCTGCTGACTGGTAATACGGTGGCCGCTGACACAGGCTTCTGCAGTTCAGGATTGATTACGGTGCCTTTCTGCCCGAGCGCCAGGAGGTACCCTTCGCTGGCCATCAGCGAATAGGCCAGTTCGACGGTGCCACGTGCCACCCCCAGCTCCTTAGCCATGGCGCGCGCCGACGGCAAGCGGTCACCGGGGGACAACGTGCCAGCGGCAACGGCGGCCAGCACGCGGTCGTACAGTTGACGATACAGGGGCAAGGCGGACTGCTCTTCCAAGGGAGCAAAAGGCGGCTTGGGGGAGGTCATCATGGCCTAGTTCATATCCCATTTCTTGGCTCAATCAAGTGGGTCAATGGTAGTCCAATATAGCGCCATCACCTACTGACGAGGGCAACTCCCATGAAATTCCCTTTGCACAACTTCATACCCAGCGTGCTCGACCTGGCCGACACCGCCCTGCGTCCCTTGGACAGCACCCATGACCTGTGCAGCGCATTCCCGGTAATGCAGCAATTGCGCCCTCATCTAACGAGCGAAGCCGACTTCGTCCGCCGCATCGAGCGTATGCGCCTTGAAGGCTATCGCCTGATTGGCGCTTATGACGCAGGCGTTCTTGTAGCACTGGCTGGTTATCGCTTACAGGAAAACCTGGTCTACGGCGCATTCCTGTATGTCGATGACCTTGTAACCGCCGAGGCTCAGCGGGGTGGCCAGTGGGGGTCGCGCTTATTGCAAGCCTTGGAACGACTGGCGCGCGCCAGCGGTTGTGCACGCCTGGTGCTCGACACGGGTTTGGCCAACGCCCGCGCGCAACGTTTCTACTTCCGTGAAGGCCTGTTGACGGGTGCACTGCGCTTTCAAAAACAGTTCGATACGCCATAACCCGCATGCACACCCAAGGAGGCAAACCTCATGACATCGTCCCAACAGCCACTTGCTCCCTTGCGCATTCTTCGCCTGGTCGCCAGCCCCAATGCAGAGGCTTCGGAAAGTCTGAAACTGTCCCAGCAGATCCTATTTGCCTTGGCCAGTCAGGCCGGCAGAAGGGGTATCCAGTTGACCGATTTAGACCTCAACACCTTGGCCCCAGTTGATTCGCCTTACGCCCAGGCGTTGGCCAATCAGCGCGTAGTCATAGCAAGCGGTCAGAAGGGTACGTTGAGCCGTTCCGACGAGTTGATCGACCAACTACAGGCATGCGACGTACTGCTGATTGCCACGCCGATGCACAACTATAGCGTGCCCGCCCCACTCAAGATGTGGATCGACCACGTGGTACGCGTGGGCAAAACGTTTTTGGGCACCGCCAAAGGCAAAGTCGGAAATCTGACGGATCGTCCGGTTTACGTCGCAATCGCTAGCGGGGGCTATATCAGCGGCCCACAGGCCCGTCAACCGGACTTTCTGCGCCCTTACCTCTCCGCCGTCCTTGCCACCATCGGTCTCACTCAGGTGCATTACTTCACCGTTGAGGGTACCGCCAAGGGGGGGGAGTCACTGAATACTGGAAGGGCAACAGGGTACGGTGATGTGCAGGCGTACTTTGTTAGGCATAGCCGTCGAGTGGATCAAGTCTAAAGTCCGCTTCAGGGCCGACATCTACTCCAAGCGTTAAGGTTTGCATCTCAACTGGGCCGTATGCCAACAAGCGGCCACGCTCTTCATCGCTCATACAAAGGAAAAGAAATCATGAATCGTCTCAATTGGTTTGAAGCTTCGCCTGGTGCAGCTAAGGCCCTCGGCGGCCTGCATCATTTCGTGACCACCGCGACAAATTTGCCAGCCTCGTTGATCCACCTCGTGTTTCTCAGAGTGTCTCAAATCAACGGCTGCGCTCATTGCATTGATCTTCACTCACGCGATCTGATCAAAGCAGGTATGTCAGTGGACAAGGTGCTGTTAGTGCCGGTATGGCATGAAGCGCAATATTTGTTCTCGGATCAGGAGCGCTCAGCACTGGCTTGGGCGGAAGAAGTCACCAGGGTAAGCGAGACACAGGTATCCGACGAAGCTTATGCAGCCGCATCGGCGATGTTTGCAGAAAAGGATCTTGTTGACCTGACAGCGGCGATTGCCGCAATGAATGCGTTCAACCGTATGGGCGTCAGCTTCCGACTCAAACCTGCGGCTAGGGCTTGATGACCTAGTGACTCGGCCTGGAGAGGTAATACTTCGAAGACGGCACCTCGCTCCTATCGCGTACCGTCTGCTTCAGGCCATTTGCTGACCTTTCCGAACGACCGCTATGGGTCGAAAGCGGACACTGGCGAACGGCCGCTTTCGACCCAAAGCGGACACTGATCCAAAGCTCTGGTGTCCGTGCAGGCCTCATGATTATCCCCAGTCCGTACCTTTTGAGTGAGCTTGTCATCGATGGGTCGCTCTGGCCCTGATCTATCATTCGGTATCAGGGAATAAGCACCAGGCTGTGAAGCGCAAATTCGTAGGAGTGGTCGAAGCAGGCGAGCCGCTGATCCGACAAGCGCTTAAAGCCATCTGGAATGCCCAAGCAGTGGAGGCCACAGGCTTGGCAATGCATGAAATAGAGCGCCTACAGCTATTGGCGGACTCGCTTTATCAGGCTGTCATTAACGTTCAGCTTGTGAACGCCGGTCAGCCATCTTCGATCATCTAGTAAGGTGCCCTCGTAATGATTATAAAATGCCCATACTTGCTCCCGACCATCAGCTGTACAGTGCTGTCGATGCGATGAAACGGTACCATGAGGCTCAAGCTTCGGCTCGACCCGGGAATGAAATCGAGCGGCTACGTCAAATAGCGGAGTCGCATTTACGAGCTGTAAACGAGTACCAGTTCAGAGCTATGGGTCGTCATTCTTCAGGCTCCATCAACTGAATATTCGAAAATTTTTTCTCTATGACAGAAGTTAGGAATAAAGGAAGGCTAACTCGATGAGCATACTGGGCGACAGGCAGATCACGATTCCATCCCCTTACGTCGATAGCGTTTTAGCGATGATTGAGCAGCATTTAGTCGAGCTGAGTGCCACCATTGAGGATGACAACGAAAGCAATCCAGCGCGACGTGAAATGGCCGCATTTCGACATATGGCACAGCAGCTGGGTTACGATTTTAAAATTGTTACTAATGCGAACGGTTTCTTCTCCGTATCACGGATCGCTCTGCAGTCCAAACGCTAAATTTAGAAAAAGCGGGAATAGAATTCGGCGACTGCTACCGCTTTAAGCAAAAAAGCTTTGATTGTTGTATTTGGCAAGCGATAGCAGTCATAAGGTGAGCTATACCGCAGCGTTGGATTTAAGCCAATCTGCTATGGTAGAAACTTTTACATTTTCTATATAGTTATAAGATGCTTCTTTTTTCCACGCTACACCAGCGCCGTTGTCGTTGCCTTGCGCGAATACCAGTCGATATCTTTTCAAAACATTGGTGGGATCCTTTTTGAGCTCGTCCTGCAAGAAAGGAATCGTCCAAACATTCCTTGCAACGGAACAATCCAGCGCCTCATCTACGAGATCTGCCAGCTGACGATAGGAAACGGTATCGCCCGCAGTGTAGATTACTTTGCTGGTAATTTCAGGCTCGGAAAGTACTGCTTTCGCTGTCAACTTACCAATGTCTTGAGGCGTGGTGACAGTAACGGACGTATCCCAGTCGCCAAGTGCATTAACTGTCCTGTTTTCGAGATCTACGACGCCAAAGGCTGGCTCGAAGAGAAAGCTTGTGAACATACCAGTAGAAATAATCGTCCAGTCGATCCTGCTTTGTGAGCGCAATAGATCACGAACATCAAGTTGCTCGTCGAAGAGTGGCTGAGCGCTACCGCGGCCGATCACATCGTAGTCAACACCAAACTGCCAAGGATAGTATTTTCTGATACCTGACTCGATAGCTGCCAAGGCCAGCTTTAGCTGAGTGCCTGGACCAGCAGCAAAGCCTACGCAACTAACCACTATCTCAAATTTGGCAAAAGTTTCGGCGATGGTTTCCAGAGTGTCACCCACCACATCCCCCGCAATCACGCTAACCCCAAGAGCATCCAGTTCAGTGAGCAGTTGACTCCGTTGGCTTGAAGAACTGCTGGATGATGTCCTCAGCATTACCGAAACATCTGCCTTTCCGATGGACACCCCTTGTGCAGATAACTCTCTCAGAACCTCTAGCCCCAATTCACCTGCGCCGAGCACGAGTATCTTGCGCTTGTTAAAAGTAGTCTCGTTAGTCATAAAGCCACCTCGTTAGAACTGAAAAATCTCAGTATGAGCAGTCGGCGACTCTTGCAGTCGCTAGCCAGTTAACGATTTTGGCTAAAAGCATTCATGATGTCTGTGCCGAAACTCGATTTCACAATTGCAAAAAAACGAATTATGACCGTCGACCACTACCCCCATTTGGCTTTCAATGCTTGGCATGCAGTGAGGAGGTGTGATGGATTAATTGCCTATTCCTAATTTTGAGTTTTTGAACAGCTCAATGACCCAGTCTACAAACGACCTCAGCGTCGGTGAATGGTAGCTACTGTGGTGATACATTACTGAGATCGGCACGGGCGGCGCGGTATAACCCTCAAGCACTGAAACTAGTCTGCCGGAATCCAAATGGGGCCAAACCATGTAGCTGCCCACCCGTATCAGGCCGAGGCCTTCCAGCCCGCATGTCACATAGCCGTCTGTGTCATTTACGGTTAGCTTTTCAGGAACTCGAACGAAGACAGGATCGTCGTTGATCAAATAGTGCCATTCGATGGATCGCCCAGTCCTACTAGACAGGTAACCCACTGACTGATGCTTCTGCAAATCGTCCAAGGACCTGGGTAC
Source organism: Pseudomonas guariconensis (assembly GCF_040822035.1). Classification (NCBI taxonomy): domain Bacteria; kingdom Pseudomonadati; phylum Pseudomonadota; class Gammaproteobacteria; order Pseudomonadales; family Pseudomonadaceae; genus Pseudomonas; species Pseudomonas guariconensis. Next base: position 3,618,108 of record NZ_CP162012.1, read on the forward strand.
GCCATACGCTTCAAGGTACTGTGGAGAGGCGCACGTTACCCAGTCGAAACTGCCAATTTGCCGAGCTACCAGGCTTGCAGAGTCGAGCGGCACTCCGGTTCGGATCACGCAATCAATGCCTTCCTGCACCAGGTCTACGGTCCTGTCACTCAGGCCGATAACCAATTCGACCTCAGGAAATCGCTGCTGATACTCGCGCACTGCAGGTAGAACGAAAAGACGACCTAAAGAATTCGAGATATCCACACGCAATCTGCCTCGCGGCGTGGCGTTCCCGCCCGGAAAGGTGGATTCCGCACGATCAATGTCCGCCAGCACCTGGCGACAGTGACGGTAGTAATGCTCACCATCCGCCGTCAGGCTCAGCTGCCGTGTCGTTCGATTGAGCAAGCGGACCCCCAGGTAATCCTCAAGATTCTTGATCATGCGGGTGGCCGATGACGGCATGATCCCTAAGGCTTCAGCTGCTCTATTGAAGCTGTTGGTCTCCACTACTCGGGCAAAAACCTGCATTGCTTGCAAACGATCCATCCCAACCCCTTCTTCTGTGCGAAGCACGACTGGCAGCTATAGCCTGCCATAGCTGGGCCCAGGCAGGTACCAGGCCAGAAAATCCTACCCAGTGCTTGTGATTCGATACACGAGGTCACAAATGAAGTACCTCAGGGCATATTTATCAGTTTGCTCTGAATTCTTAAAGTTTCTCCATCAACTGCTCATCACCCAAATGCACACTTGATAGAGGAACTTCCCATGCCATTCATCAGCGTCCGCATCACTCGTGATGGTGTTACCCGAGAGCAAAAGGCTCAGGTAATAAAGGAAATTACTGAAACTATGGAGCGCGTGCTTCATAAAGACCCTAAGCTGACCCACATCGTGATCGAAGAAGTCGACACTGATAACTGGGGCTACTCCGGCATTACGACTACCGAGTAGACCATGCGTGAATTTCCTGAATGATCGACATCCTGCCTCCTCCTTGGCGTAGTCCTACGCATCTCCTTTACTGCCCCAGGATGGCAACTTGACACTAGCATGTCTAGATGGGAATCCGAAAGGGAGAAACTTTTACTACTTGCGCCCTGCTAGCAGCAGCCGCCCCTCAAAGGCAGCTATTGGCCGGTAGCTGCCTGTCGCGAACGGACGCTTTGGGTCGTTAGCAGTCATTGGCGAGCGACCGCTCGCGCCACATAGCAGCCGCCGGAATTTCGGGCCGCTCCTAGCAACGGTGCAGTGATCAGATAAAGCACGCCAAGAAAGACAAGTCGCCGCCGCGTCAGAAACCTCCGAGGGGTCCTCGGATCGCCGCTTCAGGCCAACGATCTCGCACGGCAACATGACCAGTGACCCAATCAGGTATAGCCACATGGCAAGAAGCACGGCTGATACGGAGGGGATGGTGCTTATATCTCCTAGGGCTATCGTAGGGGCGCGGGCTGTGGATCCCATGCATCCATTATGGCCAGCATAAAAGCCCGGAGCATGCGCCTCGGGCTTTTTTACCACTCAAAGCTGCGACAACCCGCCATCGACACAAAGGTCGACCCCAGTGATGAAACTGCTCTCATCCGAAGCCAGGAACAGCGCTGCGTTCGCCAACTCTTCCGGCCGGCCCAGGCGACCGAGCGGTATCAGCCCCGCCACGTGCGTTTCGAATGCGCCAAACTGCGCCTCGCCAATCCCCATCTTGCCGATGATCGGGGTCAGCACCGGCCCGGGGCTCAGGCAGTTGACGCGGATCTGTCTGCCCTTGAGTTCCGCCGCCCAGCTGCGGGCGAACGAGCGCACCGCAGCCTTGGTCGCCGCATAGACCACATGGTCCTCCAGCGCCTTCTGGTGGGCAATGGACGATACCAGCACGATGGCACCGCCATCACGCAGCAATGGCAGCGCCTTCTGAATGGTGTAGAAGACACCCTTGACGTTGATGTCGAACTGCTCGTCGAACTGCTTTTCATCGACCTGGTCGCCCGGCGCCGGGCGGATGACACCGGCGTTGGCGACCAGTACGTCAAGGTGGCCGAAGCGCTCGCCCACTTGCCGGTACATGGCATCCAGGTCCTCCAGCCGGCTGGCGTCGGCGCACAGGCCGACGGCATTTTCACCGATCAGCCCCACGGAGTCCTGCAGCACGTCCTGGCGGCGCCCGGTGATGACCACCTTGGCGCCTTCCAAGGCGAAGCGTTGTGCGGTGGCCAGGCCGATACCGCTGTTGCCGCCGGTGATCAGGGCGACCTTGTCTGTCAGCTTTCCCATCATCTCTCCAATGTGACTTGCGAATGAACCCGTTCGGGAGGCCGCAAATCAGGGGCGCGCAGCACGCCTGGGTGCAGAGGCAGATAACGCCCGATCTTCTCGGCCAGGCGTTCACGACGCTCGCTCAGCTGAGCCTGGAGCGCGTCCAGGGCGACCAGCTTTTCCATGTGCTGCTGCAGGCAGGCAAGGAAGCCTTCGCTGTCCTCTTCCTCCGCCAGGTACTGCAGCAGGCCGTGGATCTGCCGGGTGCTGAAGCCGCATTCGAGCAGCTCGCGAACCCACAGCACGCGTTGCACCATGGACGGCGCGTAGTCGCGGTAGCCATTGTCCAGCCGCGTCGATTCGAGCAGCTGGCGCGACTCATAGTGGCGCAGCGCGCGTGTACTGACGCCGGCACGCACGGCCAGCTCTCCGATTTGCATATGAACCTCCGATGGAGAGAACCCTAAGGGCTTGACGCTAGTGTCAAGGTCAAGCCCCTTTTGATTAACGCCTAAACCTTCAGGCGCCCGGCGCGGGATGCGCCGGCAAGGTGAATTGCACTTCGGCGCCCGGCCCTTGCCTGGCGCTGGCCCAGAAACGCCCGCCCTGGCTGTCGATGATCGAGCGGCAGATCGACAGCCCCATGCCCAGGCCGGTCGCCTTGGTGGTGTAGAACGGTTCGAACACCTGCTCGACGTTTTCGGCGACGAATCCGGGCCCGCTATCGGCCACTGTCACCCGCACATCGCCCTGGTCGATGGCCGTGCTGATGTGCAGCGTGCGGGCGCGCTCCACCTCCGACATGGCTTCCAGCGCGTTGAGGATCAGGTTCAGCAGCACCTGCTGCAACTCCACGCGGTCGGCCAGCACTTGCGGCAAGCCCTCGGCGAGCTCGGTCTGCACCTGTGCCCGCCCCTTTACAGCCTCGCCACGGGTGAAGTCGACCATCTCCAGCACCACGGCGTTGACGTCCACCGCCTGCTTCTGCGGCGGGGCCTTGCGAATCAGCTCGCGAATACGGCCCAACACCTCCGCTGCGCGGTTGGCATCCTTGATGATCCGCCCCAAGCCCAGCGCCACCTCATCCAGCTGCGGGGGCTGGGCACCCAACCAGCGGATGGCGGCATTGGCATTGGTGACCGTGGCGGCGATCGGCTGGTTGACTTCATGGGCGATCGAGGCGGCCAGCTGGCCCATGGTGGCGACACGGTTGGCATGGGCCAGTTCGGCCTGTATCTGGCGATTTTTGGCTTCACGTTCGGCAACCGCGTGATACAGCCTGGCGTTTTCAAGCGAGATGGCGGCCTGTGACGCGACCAGCCGCAGCACCGCGATACGCGCCGAGTCGAACACCCCCGCAGTGAGGTTGTTCTCCAGGTACAGCGCCCCCACCAAGCGCGCCTGGTTGGTCAGCGGCAGGCACAGCAGGGAGCGGGCCCGGCAGCGGCGGATGTAGTCGTCAGCCATAAACGCAGGGTCAACGATGGCATCCTCCAAGCACAGGCTTTCGCCGGTGCGCAGTACCTGGTAGAGCACCGATTCTGCCAGCAGCGAGTCGCTCACCGGCTCGTTGCAGAGCACCACCTCGCCCTCCCCCACACTGGCCTGCGCAACGATACGCGGTGCCTCCCCCCGGGCACGCACCAGCACGCCACGCTCGGCGCCGGCCTGCTCGATGGCCGTGCGCAGCACCTGGGTGATCAGTTTCTGCAGGTCGACTTCGCCGGAGACGGCTTGCGACACCTTGAGCACCGTCGCCAGGTCCAGGTGTTCGACCGGGGTGGCGATGGTGGTTGTGGGGCCCGGTTCCGGGTCGGCGCTGCGCAGATAACGATGACGGTTGTCCAACTGACGAACCTTGCCGTCGGCCCCCCAGCGCAGGTAGCCATAACGCGCATCACGCAGGTAGACCCGGGCAATCCTGGCGAGCCCGCGGCTACCATAGAAGCGCGAGGCCAGTTCGTTGGCCAGCGCCTCGACATGCATGTAACCGCTGTCACGCGCGAGCTTGATGGCCTGCTCGTAGAGGTGCTCGGCGTCGACCAGGCGCCCCTGCAAACGTGCGATTTCCGCCCCCACCAATACCTGCCGGCTGGCGAAGGTTTCTGCACACTGGCGGGCCCAGGTCTGCAACGCGTCATGGTGCTCGGCCAACGCTTGTAACGCCGCTTCGCCAACGCCCTGCCCGGCTGCCAGCGTCAGGGCAGCAAAGAAGTGGTATTCCGCCTCCTCGAAAAACGAGGCGATCACCCACTTCAGTGCCTTGGCCTGCGCCGCGCAGGCTTCGGCCGCCGCATAATCGCCTGCCAGGTATCGCGCCTGTAGCTTGCGCACCCAGTATTTGCCGGCCGCCAAGGCCAGATCTGGAACCGCGGCCAGGTGCTGCTCGAAACGCGCCTCGCTGAAGTGGTCGTCATCCAGACAACCGAACAGCGGCGTTTGCCCGCGCAGCGTGCGGATCAGCGCCAACTGCGTATTCATGAAGTCGATCACCAGCCCGAAATGCACCTTTTCGGCGTAGGCCAGGCCCTGCTCCGCCTCCGTCTGCATGCTGCCCAGCGGTTCGCCGCTGAACAGCTGATCAGAGATCAGCCCGTTGCCTACGTAGGCGGCATATGGCAGGTCTCCAACCCGGTTGGCCGCGACGAAGGCCCGGCGCAGCAGCTCGCGGCACTCGCTGACCGGCCGCGTCCAGCGCACCACGAACATCGAGAAACACAGGAACGTATTGGCCTCGAAGCGTTGCAGGCCGCGCCGCTCGACCAGCTCGCAGGCCAGGCGCCCGAAACGGTAACCGGTCTGGTAGTCGCCATAACGCCGGGAGACCCGCCCGATATTGGCGTAGAGCATGCACGAGGCATCACAGTTGCCATGCTCAAGGCTCAGGTTCACGGCCTTGCAGATGGTCAGGCAGGCCAGGTTGGCATTGGTTTGCACGGCCGGGGCAAACAGCTTGCACAGCACATCCAGGGTGGCCAGGGAGGTCGCGTCTTCCATCAGGGGCAGGTCGATCAACTGCTCGATGCTGCGCGTGCCCACCTGCAGCGCGATCTGGTCATACTCGCCACGCACCTCATCATCGTCCGGTTGCGTGCGCCAATGAATGCCCACCTGGCGCAACCAGGCCAGGCACACCGCTACCGCGCGGTCACTGCGGTCGAGCATCAGGTACACATCCATATGCAGGCACGCCACCGCAACGCCTTCAGCCGCGGTCCTGGCGCGCTGGGCCAGGCCGATCAGGCGCTGGTCGGCGTGCCCGAGCTGGCCGGTGAGAAACTCGCATTCCGCCAGGTTCAGCGCCAGGGCAAAGCTCAACTCATGCGGATGCGCTGCAGCGGGCCCCTCCAGCAAATGCTCGCCCACGCTCAGGTAGGCCAGTGCCGAACCGTAGGCCGACGCGGCCTTGGCCCGGCGCCCGGCCAGCAGGTTGAGCGCGGCCAATTGCTCGCGTTCGGCACAGGCATCGATCAGCGCCACGCCCCGGTTGAGCTGCCCGACGATCTCGAAAATGGCTTCCTCGCGGTGCTGGGCCGACACCTGTTCGGCCAACAGGCGGCCGATGCGCAGGTGCATGACCGCGCGGTCCTGTTCGGCGATCAGCGAGTAAGCGGCTTCATGGATGCGGTCATGCACGAAGGCGCAGGTACCGTCCTGATGCGCCACCAGTTCCAGGCGGATTGCCGGCCACAAGACCGCCTGCACGCGCTCGGGCGGCAGGTCGAGTACCAGGGCAAGGGTCTGCGTGTGCGCCACGTTGCCCAGGCAGGCCAAGTGCTGAAGCGCCTGGCGAGTCGCCAGCGGCAGCCGCGCCAGTTTGCCAACCATCAGGTCGACTACATTGTCGGTGTAGCCCTTGGCATGGATGCGCTGCGATTCCCAGCGCCAGCGCCGCGCCGCGTGGTCGTAGGCGAGCAGCGATTCCTCGGCCAGGGCCTGGAGAAACTGGATGACGAAAAACGGGTTGCCGGCGGTCTTGTCCTGCACCAACTGGGCCAGGCCCATCACGCTGGGCGCCGGGCAGTGCAGCGCCTCAGCGATTAGCTGTTCGATATGCGGGCGGGCCAGGGGCGCAAGGCGCACCTCGTGCACCGGCGCCCCAGCCTTGCGGATCGCCTGGAGCCTGGCGGTCAACGGGTGGTGGGCGTCCACCTCGTTGTCGCGGTAGGCGCCAACCACCATCAGGTAGCGCAGCTCCGGGTGGGTGAGCAGGTCTTCGAGCAGGTCGAGGGTCGCCGCGTCCAGCCACTGCAGGTCGTCGAGAAACAGCGCCAGGGGGTGCTCGGCGCGGGCGAACACCGAGATGAAGCGGCGCAGCACCAGCAGAAACCGCCGCTGCGCCTGTTGCGGGTCCAGCTCCGGCACGGGCGCGGGCTCGCCGATGATCAGGCGCAGCTCGGGAATCAGGTCGGTCAACAGCCGTGCGTTGGGCTCGCACGCCGCCAGCAATGCCGAGCGCCATTCGGCCAGCACCTCGCTGCTTTTGCCGAGCAGCGTACGCACCAGCCCCTGGAACGCCTGCACCAGCGTCGCATAGGGGATATCACGCTTGTACTGGTCGAACTTGCCGCTGGCGAACAAACCGCGCGGCGGCACCAGCACCTTGTGCAACTCGTTGACCACCGAAGACTTGCCGATCCCCGAGTACCCGCAGACCAGCACCAGCTCCGGCACGCTGCTGCGCACCATGCGGGTGAATGCATCTTCGAGCACCTGCACTTCGCGTTCGCGGCCGTAGAGTTTTTCCGGGATCAACAGGCGGTCGGGGGTGCCTTGCTCATCTAGGCTGAAGGCCATGATGTTGCCGTTCTGTCGCCACTCGGCAAGGCACCGGCGCAGGTCGTGCTCAAGGCCGGCGGTGCTCTGGTAACGATCTTCGGCGGTCTTGGCCAGCAGCTTCATCACCAGTTGGGACAGCAGTGGCGGCACGCTGGCGACGCGCTCGCAAGGTGGCAAGGGTTTGCGCGCAATGTGGCAGTGCACCCACTCCATGGGGTCTGTGGCGTTGAACGGCAGCGCGCCGGTGAGCATCTGGTACAGGCTTACCCCCAGCGCGTAGAGGTCACTGCGCGAGTCGATGGAGCGGTTCATCCGCCCGGTCTGTTCAGGGGCCATGTACGCCAGGGTGCCGGCGATGGTCTCCGGCGGTTCGGGGGCCTGCCGCTCACGGGGCAGGCGCGACGCGAGGCCAAAGCCGGTCAGGCGGACCTTGCCATCGTCGCAGCCGACCAAAATATGGTGGGGTTTGAGATCGCGGTGCACCAGCCCGGCCAGGTGCAGGCGGCCCACGGCCACGCTGATTTCAACCGCCAGCTGCAGGCAGGCTTCGACACCCAGCGGCGCCAGCAGCAACGTCGACAAGGGTTGCCCGCCAGGGTCGGTCAGCACCAGCCGCGGCTTGCCGTTGATCCGCTCCAATGCCTGTGGCTGCAGCGCCCAGTCAGCATCAAGCTGATCGCGCAGGCCGTATTCATGGGCCAGGCGGTCGACGGTGGCGGGCAACGGCTGTTCACTGGCCGGGCGCATCAGCAGCACGCGGCTGCCGTCCGGGCGCTTCAGCCGGCAAAACAGCCGATCACCATCGTTCCACAGGACTTGCTGTTTGCCTGGCATGGGTCCGGGCCCCGTCATCGAGTGGGAAGAATGCGGGCAGCGTCAGACCGTGCGCCGCAGGGGCTCGACACCCAGCGTCTCGGCCATGCGCACCAGCTCGGCGACCGAACGCGCGCCAAGCTTCTTCATCATCTGCCCGCGGTGCACTTTCACGGTGACTTCGCTGAGGTTCAGCTCGGCAGCGATCTGCTTGTTCATCAGGCCCGCGGTGACGAAGGCCAGCACCTGGCGTTCCCTGGGCGTGAGTGCCTCGAACGCGCTGCGCAGTGCCAGGCTTGCCTGCTCGCCGGCCAGCCGCTCGCGGTCGCGCGCCAGGGCATTGGCCACCGCGTCGAGCATGTCCTGGTCACGGAACGGCTTGGCGAGGAAATCGACCGCGCCCGCCTTCATGGCCTTCACCGACATGGCGATGTCGCCATGGCCGGTCATGAACACCACCGGCATGTGCACCCCGCCCTGCTCCATCTGCGCCTGGAAGGCCAGGCCGCTCTCGCCGCGCAGGCGCACGTCGAGCACCAGGCAGCCGGGCCCAGCCTTGCGCGGGAAGGCCAGAAAGTCCTGGGTGGAGCCGAAGCTTTGCACCTGCAGGCCGACCGAGCGGAACAGGCCGTCGAGGGCCAGGCGCATGGACTCGTCGTCATCGACGATGTACACCACCGGCTCATGCGAGCCGTGCGTGCTCTGTAAGGCCATGTGTGCTCCTTGAGCCGTGACGCCGCGTCGTTGGCAGATGAAAAATCTAGCCTATTGTTGGGCAAGGTTCACGGGTTTGGCCACTGGAAATTGGCAATACCAGACGCAGGTATTGCCCGGGTATACCTAGGTATACTTCTGCCACCTGCGCGACGGGGTATCTTGGAGCTATGGCACAGGCCGCCAGGAGCAGACCGCGCATGAAGCAGCCCACCGCAACGCTGATTGCCGTCGTCGACGACGACGAGTCCCTGCGCGATGCCCTCGACGGCCTGTTGCGCGCCACCGGTTACCGTGCCCGCACCTTTGCCAGCGGCAGTGACTTCCTCGCCTCCGATGGCCCGGGCCAGGCGGGCTGCCTGATCTCCGACATCCAGATGCCCGGCATGTGCGGCGTCGAGCTGCTGGCGCAACTGCAGGTACGGGGCTTCGACATCCCGGTGATCTTCATCAGCGCCCACCCAGGCCAGCGCTCGCGGATCACCCCAGGCATGCCGGGCGTGGTCAGCTGCCTGCCCAAGCCCTTCGAAGCCCAGCAGCTGCTGGACTGCATCGCCTCTGCCCTGCACCGCTGAGCCTCACCGCCGAGCCTGCACCACTGAACGGCCCTTTCGATACCTTGGTATACCCGCTTACGCCCCATGCGTAATCCGTTGCACACCCATGGAGAAGTGTTCCCGCCCCTGCCCCTGATTAGCATCAACCTACAGCGAACGACTGGCCCTACAGCGTCTCGCCAAGGCTGAAGTTCAGAACCCTTACCCGTTCACGTCAGGAGCACGATCATGAAACAGCAACTTCTGGTTATTGGTGCAGGTTTCGCCGGTCTCTGGAGCGCCCTGAGCGCCGCACGCCTGCTGGATATGCACGACCGTCAGGACGTACAGATCACCGTGCTGGCCCCACAAGCCGAACTGCGCATCCGCCCGCGCTTCTATGAAGCCGACGTGCACAACATGTTCGCCCCGCTGCAGGCGCTGTTCGACGCCGTGGACGTTCGCTTCGTCAAGGGCAGCGCCGAGAGCATCGACGAACAGGCCCGCCGCGTCAGCTACCGCGACGAAGCGGGCCAGCCGGCGCAACTGGCCTACGACCGGCTGATCCTGGCCAGCGGCAGCCAGCTGGCACGGCCACCGGTGCCTGGCTTGAACCAGCACAGTTTCGACGTTGACAAGATCGAGTCGGCCGCGCGCCTGGAGCAGCACCTGATGGCCCTGGGCAATCGGCCCGCCAGCGCCGCCCGCAACACCGTGGTGGTGTCCGGCGGCGGCTTCACCGGCATCGAGACCGCGACCGAAATGCCCGCCCGCCTGCGGGCAGCCCTGGGCGAAGGCGAGCAGATCCGGGTGGTCCTCATCGACCGTGGCGAGCGCATCGGCGCAGCCCTGGGCGAAGGGATCCGGCCTTCAATCATCGAAGCCTCGGACGAACTGGGGATCGAATGGATCGTCGGTGCCACGGTCACGGCGGTGGATGCCGATGGCGTCACCCTGGCGGATGGCCGGCACATCGAAAGCCAGACCGTGGTCTGGACCGCCGGCATGCGCGCCAGCCCGCTGACCGAACAGCTGACCAGTGCACGTGACCACCAGGGCCGCCTGCACGTGGACGGCAACCTCAAGGTACGCGGCCTGGACCATGTATTCGCCGCGGGCGATGTGGCCTACGCCGCCACCGACGATATCGGCAATTTCGCGGTGATGTCCTGCCAGCACGCGATCAGCCTCGGTCGCCATGCCGGCAACAACGCTGCCGCCGACCTGCTGGGCGTGGCCCCCACCACCTATCGCCAGCCCAAGTACGTGACCTGCCTGGACCTGGGGGCCTGGGGCGCCGTGTACAGCGAAGGCTGGGACCGCCAGCTGAAACTGGTGAAAGGCGAAGCCAAGGAACTCAAGACCCAGATCAACACCGTGTGGATCTACCCACCGGCCGCCGAGCGCGCCACCGCCCTGGCCGCTGCCGACCCGTCGATTCCCGTGGCATGAGCCTATCCCTTCAAGCAGGAGAACGACCATGACAATGCCAATGAACACAGTCGTCCCGAGCGAAACCGATGAACTGGTGCCCTCGCGCTATGCCGTGAAAGTCGGCGACATCGATGTAATGGTGGTGAGTGACGGTGTACTGCCGTTGCCCACCCAGACCATGTCGACCAACGCCGACCCGGCCGCCCGCGCGGCCTGGTTCAAGGACATGTTCCTGGGGCCGGAGAACTTCGACTGGGCCCTGAACGTCCTGCTGGTGCGCAGCGGCGAACAGGTGATCCTGGTGGATGCCGGGTTGGGCGGGCAGTTCCCCGGCTTCCCACGGGCCGGGCAGTTCCCCAAACGCCTCGCGGCTGCCGGCATCGCGCTGGAATCGATCACCGACATCGTAATCACCCACATGCACATGGACCACATCGGCGGCCTGCTGGTGGATGAGGTGAAAAACCGCTTGCGTGAGGACGTGAAGATCCATGTCACCGCGACCGAAGTCGCGTTCTGGGCCGCACCGGACTTCTCGCAAACCGATATGCCACAACCGGTACCGGACGTGCTGCGGTCCACGGCCACGGCGTTCATGCAAGCCTATGGCAGCAGGATCCGCACCTTTGAGCGCCAGCATGAAGTGGCGCCCGGCGTGGTCGCCAGCCTGACCGGCGGCCATACCCCGGGGCATTGCGTGGTGTACGTCCATTCGGGTGGTGAGCGGCTGACCTTCGCCGGCGACGCGCTGTTCCCGGTTGCCTTTGACCACCCCGAGTGGCACAACGGCTTCGAGCACGACCCCGAGGAGTCGGTACGGGTACGGGTGGCGCTGTTGCAAGCCGCCGCCGCCAGTGGCGAGCTGTTCGTGGCAACCCACTTGCCGTTCCCGTCCGTAGGGCGGGTCGCGGTCGACGGTGAAGGGTTCCGCTGGATCGCGGGGTTCTGGAATTATTGAAGCTACTGTGAAGCCCGGCGCCTATTCTGGCCCGGGTCCGCTATGGGTCGTTAGTGGTCAGCAGCGAAAGGCTGCTAACGACCCATAGCAGACGCTCGCCCGCGTTCAGTACATGGTGCCGTCGCCATCATCTCTGATAGTTGAAATCATCTTCACTTCCCACTTGTCACTCTGGTCCATAGCCGTGTACTCAAGCGCATCCCCGCCGGCGACAAGGTCTTTATCGGGAACAACGTATCGAGTACCGACTCCGACGGGTAAATCGCTGGATTGTCGCGCAGATCAGGCGTGATGTACTCCAGCGCTGCCGCATTCCCGTTCGGGTACTTCACCGCATTGCTGATGCTGGCGATCACCTTCGGCTCTAACAGGTAGTTCAGGTACGCATACCCATTCTGCCGGTGCGGAGCCCCTTTGGGCATCACCACCATGTCCACCGCCACGGTCGAGCCTTCACGTGGAATGCTGTAGCCCACATCCACTCCGTTCCCGGCCTGTTTGGCACTGCTCATTGCTTGTAATACATCGCCACTGAAACCGATGGCCACGCAAATATTGCCGTTGGCCAGGTCGCTCACATACTTGGACTGGTGGAAGTAACTGATGTAAGGCCGCACCGCCAGTAACGCCGCTTCGGCCTTCTTCAGGTCCTCTGGCTTCTCGCTGTGCGGATCCAGACCCAATGTCTTGAGGGTGATGGATACGATCTGCGTCGGGTTGTCGAGGAAAGCCACGCCACACTGGCTTAGCTTCTGGACGTTTTCCGGCTTGAACAACAGGTCCCAGGACTGCGTCACCTCGGTGCTGCCGAAGATCGCCTTGATCTTCTCCACGTTATAGCCAATGCCGGTGGTCACCCACATGTACGGGATCGCGTATCGGTTGCCAGGGTCGCTGGCCTCCAAGATTTTCATCAGCTTCGGATCAAGGTTATGCCAGTTGGGCAGCTGGCTGCGGTCCAGTTCCTCGATGGCTCCCGCCTTGATCAGGCGCGGCAGGAAGTGGTTCGACGGGCTCGCCAGGTCGTAACCGCTGTTGCCTGTCATCAGCTTGGCTTCTGTGGTCTCGTTGCTGTCGATCAGGTCGTAGGTGGTGTGGATACCGGTGCGCCGGGTGAACTCAGCCAGGGTGTCATCGGCTATGTAACCGCTCCAGTTGGCGATATTGACCCGCTCTTCAGCATGCACCACACCGGCCAGCAACGCCGAGGACAATAGGGCCATACACGTGTGCTTGATCATGGGTTTGCTCTCTTGTTCTTGTTTGCAAGGTAATTGAAATATCAGCGTTCGCCCTGGGCGCGGCGCACTTCCCAGGCCATGCGAACGCTGGCGCCGAGGTCGAAAAACGGCCGTGGTGGCAGGAAACCCGGACGGGCCTGGCCAAGCACATCACCCAGCAAGGCCGAGTCGGCGCCAATAGCCATCTCCACCAACAAGCGGCCCCACAAAGTGCCCCGGGCGACACCGGAGCCATTGCAACCGGCCACAGCATGCAGGCCGTCCTCGATCCGGGCGAAGTACGGCTCGCCGGAGCGGGTGCCGCTGAGGTGGCCGGTCCAGGTGTATTGGAGGTCGTGCGCCCTAATGTCGGGGAAGCGCTTTTGCAAGCCCAGCAGGTGCTCGCGCTGGCGCAGCGCGAGGCCCGCGGCATCGATGTCGCGCCGGCGGTACTCCACGGTGTTGCGAATCAGCAGCCGGCGCCCTGGCAACAACCGCAAAGTGCAGCCCCCCGGCAAGGTGGACAGCACGCCCCAGCCCTGGTCGTCGAAGAGGCGCTGCCAGTTTCCCTCAGTCAGCGGGCGGGTGATGCTGGCGCTTAGCTCCAGCGGGAAGGTACCGCTGCGCTTGAGCCCGACCCTGGGCAGGAACGCACCGACACACACCAGCACCTGGCGGGCCTGTACCTCACCTGCTTCGGTTAGCGCCGTCCAGCCTTTGCCGGGCCGACGGCGCAGGTCGGTGACGGCACTGTGCTCGAAGACTTCCAGCTGCTCCGGCAAGCTTTCAGCCAGACCTTTGACATAGCGCGCCGGTTGCATCAGGCCGTTGCCGCCTGCGCAGTGGATAGCGCGGGTATAGAACGACGTGCCCAACCGTTGCTGCAACGGTTGGCCATCCAAGAACTGCACCCGCGCACCCACGGCGGCCAGGGTTTCCAAGGTCTGCTCGACCTGCTGCAGATGCGCTGGTTCATGCACTGCAAAGTGATAGCCGTTCTCGCTGAGTTCGCAGTCCAGTTTGAGTTCTGCGATGCGCCGACGTACCTCTTCCCCCGCAGCCACGCCGATCCGCGAAGCGATCTGGTAACCGGCGAATCCCGCCGTACCGATCAGCTCACCCGTCCCCGGCAGTTCATGGCTGACCACAAACCCGGAATTGCGCGCCGAAGCTCCTTGGGCGACGCGCTGGCGGTCGAGCAACACCACGCGTTGCGAGGGGAAGCGCCGCGCCAGGGTATGGGCTGCCGAGAGGCCAGTGATGCCGCCGCCGATGATCAGCCAGTCGACCTGCTGGACGCCCTCAAGGCGCGGTTTTACCGGCGACTCACCGGCCAGGGCGATCCAGCCACAGTGGTTGTTCATTGTCTGTCACTCCTTCACAATCGATGCGCAGGCGTGATTGACCGGATCTCCGCAAACCCGCCATGTGCCTTTAATCTACGGGCATCAGGTCGAGCTTTCTAACGCTATTAATTCATCCATCTATTCGGTATTTGCATGGATAAAAACTTTCGCGTGCCCTCACTGCAAGCTCTGCAGGCGCTGGTCCGAGTGGCTGATACCCACAGCTTCACCGAAGCCGCCCGCCAGTTGCACCTGACCCAGAGCGCGATCAGCCGGCAGATCCAGCAGTTGGAGGAGCACTACCAGACCGTGCTGTTTGACCGCACCAGCCGCAAGGTCGCGCTGACCGAGCACGGCCGCGAGGTGCACAAGGTGGCGGGGGAACTGCTCAAGGTCCTGCGCACATTGGAGCAGCGGCTGGCACCGGCTCCCGACCGCCCTTTCCGCATCCGTATTTTCGTATCTCTTGCGGTGCGCTGGCTGTTGCCGCGGCTGAGCTCTTTCTATGCGGTGAACCCCGAGCTCACCCTGTCCATCGAGACCGTCAGCGGAGAACTGGTGGACGAAGGCGGCGATTGCGATGCCTATGTGCTGTACCTGCCCGGTGGTCTGGACGATCGTCGGCTGACGCCATTGTTTGACGAATACTTAATCCCCGTGTGCGCCCCGCAGCTAAACGACGGCCGCGCCCCACCCAGTTCGACCGAGGCACTGGCCGGGCATTCGCTGATCCATGGCTCTATCTCACGCTATGAATGGAACCTGTGGCTCAAGGCACAACAGGACCCGCCCGGGCGCAACTATCAGCATCTGCTGTTCAACCTTGACGACCTAGCCTTGGACGCCGCTTCCCGTGGCCTGGGCATCGCCATGACCGACCAGATGCTCGCCCACGACGCGCTGGCGCGCGGCGACCTGGTGGTGCCCTTCGGCGAACCGTTGAGAACCGGTGGTGTGTATGCCTTGTGGCTACGGGACAGCGGCGTTGCGCACCCCGCGTGCCAGGCGGTGTTGAAGTGGTTTGAGGAGCAGGTGGAGCAGACAGTGCTGCCGGAAAAGCTTCTACGGCAATAGTTCGGGCGGAGGCCGAGGCGCATGAGCGCCCGCCTAAATCCGTGCTTTGAAGTAAACAATTGACCGTCTGCTATGTCGATAGCGGCCAGACGCGACCGGCTGCTTACACCCCGAAGCGGACGCTCACCGGAAGGTCCTTACCAGGAAATTTAGGAAGGCCTTCGTACCGCATGAACAGAGGCCACTCGTAAATTATGCAGGCATATTGACATCATGTACCTCCTATGGAGAATCGCATGCACTTTTGTCCACCATGGATGGCCTGCCCATGTATCGACGTATCTTCCTGCAATCGGCTCAAGGTTTCACTGCCAACCTGGTTAGCTACGAGAGCGAACCGATGGCCCGTGACACATTGGGCTGCACTTTTATTTTCTCGTCCATCGGCGACGCCCTGTCTCGCGCTTACGACTCGGCCAAGGAAACCGTCAGCGACGTGGCTGACAAAGTGGCCGATACAGTCTCCGATGCGTACGACGCTACCCGCGAAACGGTCGGCAATGTGGCCGATGCAGTGTCCGAAACCGCCTCCAATGTCTACAGCTCCACTGTCGAAACGCTGTCCGACGCGGCAGAAACAGTGGGTGACGTCGTCTCCGACGCCTACGACGCGACTTGCGAAACCGTATCTAACGGCTATGACGCCACTCGCGATTACGTCGGCGACGTGGTCTCCGGTGATAAGGAAATTGACTACCTGAAAGTGCTCGGCGGTGCTGCGATCGGCGTGGGTGCCGTCGCGGCAGCTCCCTTTACCGGCGGCGGATCGCTGATCGGTGGCGCTAGTCTGCTGGGCTCACTCGCCGGCGCTGGCACCATCGCTGCTGCCGTGGGCGCTGGTGTTGCCGGGGCCGTGGTAGCCGCGAACCTGGACGGAGACGAGGAAGCACGTAAGGCCGGGTATGATGCTGGCGTCAAGCAAGCCAAAGCCGAGCAGTTGGCTGAGATCTCGATGCTCAAAGAGCGCCTCGAGAAAGCCATGGAAAGCCTCAAGGCAGCCGGCGAACACTTCAATGCAATTATCGCCCTGAACGCAGTGGCCGTCGCGACCGCCCAATGCGACGGCGATATCACACCCGCCGAACGGACAAACATCGAGCTGTTCATCAATGGCCTCTCGGCCGACGTCATCCCAGAAGCAGTTAAAGCCAAAATAGAGTCGCTCTACCAGCAACCGCCCACGGTGAAGGAAGCCTTCGAACTGGCAATAAAATCGGGCATGAACCTGTCCATCTTCGACGAAATTATCAACTTGGTAGTGTACTCGGACGATGCCGTGCACCCGCAGGAAGCAGCCTTCATGCAAGCTTGGAACAGCCTGAAAACCGCGTGAGGAAAGCACCCGATGAGCAAGCTCGAACAGTTCAGAAAACAACAGGCCCTGCGCGAGCAACTGGCCAACCGTCCGCTGCTTCACGTCGCTGCCGCACCTGAAGATGTAGCGGCGCTGCTGACCAAGCAGACCGACAGTGCACGTCTCGCCAGCTTGGACTATCACTCCTCGTTGAGCCTCGCGCTGCAGGCCGCCCCACGGGATGCTCACGAGTTACTCAGAGAGCTTGACCAGGAGTTCGAACAGGCCCGGGTGAACGATCTGTTGGCCAAGGCACAGCGCGACATTATCGGCGCCATTGCCGGTCCACTGGGGCTGGGTAAGTTCCTGGCAGTGTATGACAAGCAGGGAGGCAATGTGACGACCGTTCACAATGCCCGGCAGGACATCTACGCCAATTCTGACGAAGAAAAATACAACCGCGATGACTATGACAGGGGTTTGAACAGCCAAGGTAAGAGATTCGCTGGGGCCAGTGAAAAATCGGTGGGATCGACTTTTACCAGAGGCCAACTGGACAAAGAACAGAAGCTCCGTGATGGCTACACCGGTGAAACGGTCAAAGGCGATCAGACCAGCCCCGACCACATCATACCGCTGAAGACATACCACCAGAATGGTGGCTTCATGCAGTCTAAAATCCAACGCGCCGATTTTGGGACTGATACCGAGAACCTGATATCCACCCAGCGCCACATAAATAACTCGATGAGTGATGATGAAAAATTAGAGTGGCTGGAGAAAAAGTCTAATGGAAGGCAGGTGACCAATGAGGAGTATTACAAGGTTGATCGAAAGCTTGTCGAAAAAGCTTTGAAGCGTGGACAAGAAACCGCCGACCGCCACGGTCCCAGCACCTCGGAAAAAGCCGCCTACTACACCACCCACGCAGCCCAAACCGGCATGACCGAAGGCTTAAAGATGGGCAGCCAGCAGGCCTTCGGCATGCTCATGGTTGAACTGTTCAGCGGCGCTCTGGACGAGATAAAGGACCTGTACCGCAACGGCCGCCAGAGCGACACCATTCTTGCCGAACTGGGCGAGCGCCTGAAGCGTGTTGGCGTCAAGGTAGCGGGGCGATGGGAACAAATGCTACACAGTTTCAGCGGCGGTTTCATTTCGGGCTTCGTGTCCAATGCCGTGACCGTGATGATCAACCTGTTCGTCACCACCGGCAAACGCGCTGTGCGAATGATCCGCGAAGGAGTCTTCTCGCTGCTCAAGGCACTTAAGACCTTCTTGTTCCCGCCGGAGGAAATGACCTTCGCCCAGGCGGCGCATGAAGCTTTGAAGCTGCTTGTTGCAGGTGGCGTCGTGATTGGTGGTGTGGCTCTAGAAGAGGCTGCCGAGAAGCTTATTCTCGGGGTTCCCCTGTTTGCACCGTTTGCTGGGGTGCTGACGGCTGTCCTAGTGGGTGCGGCGACCGCGCTGAGCATGACTTTTGTCTGCTACCTGCTCGACAAGATTGATCTGTTCGGTGCCATCCGTGCTGAGCGGGACAAACAGATGATCGGCTCGCTGGATACGCGCATTGATGCGGAGATGACGCTGTCAATGAGCGTGATCGAAGAGTTGGACGGGTATCTGCTTACATCCTCTCCGACTTAAGATTCTGCTGCGCAGGGGTGGGGTACAGGCCCAAGTATACTTGTATTCCTCCATCTGTTTGCTTAGGTGTCGAGCCATATTCACGAGTGGTCCAGTTTTTGAGCGTACCGATGTCTATGCGTAGTTGGCTGAGGATCGCGGTGCCTAGGAGGGTAGCAGCTCACCAGGCGCCGGCGACCGATGCCTCTTTCAGCTTCACCTTCGCGGTTTTTCCTTTCATATCCCCCACCATGATCCATGCTGGGATTGGCTTGGGTGGGCGTACATACCAGGCCACGCAAGCGTTGATCACGTCTGTATGTAAGAAGCTCTGCGTTACCCTCTGCTCCAGGTATCCGTTCTACCGGTTCACCCGAGAAATTCGTGATGAAAAGCCGATTACCGTTCTATTCCCTAAAACGACGCTGAATTTGATGAACAGAGCTACACCTCCGGTTCTCACCCGTCCGTCATATGAGCTACCGAAGGTGCTAGCATTGATTGCGGAAACCGAACCTAACCTGACATCAGATCCACATTATCTGCGCCTGATAGATCTTGTTGAACGCAGCTAGATTCCGGCTCTCATGACCGGCATCACCTAAGACGCCTAGGATACTCAATGGCTGCCTCTGACCGTTAGCTGCCCTCTACGACAGACATCTATGGATAAAAGCAGTCACATTCGCAACCTTGAGCGTTGCAGTCGAAGCGTTGGAAACCAGTTGATCCTTAGGTGGAGTTTCAACGCTCGGAGTCGATGTTGAACCACGGCCGCCAAGTTCCGACAAGCCGATCCTCCTCGAAGAAGCGCTCTGCGATTGCGTTTTCAGCGAAATCATTTTTATAGGAGAAGCCAACTGAATTTGAAATGAGGTGCAGCGGGTCGACTTCGTTGGGAAAGATGTGTTCGATGCCCCAGCGGAGCTGACATGAGGTGGTGCTTGGCTCCGCCTTATGATGCTCCGGATGTGCCGCGTGTAAACGACCTCCGCTCTTGCGCTTTATGTGAAGACCAAATCGTTTCCGGAGGTTTGTGGTCTTGCCGACATAAAGGCAGGGATACGTTAGCTCGGCCGGCCACCAATCTCGATACTCGACTTTTACCCGAGCCTCATTTGGTCCTTTAAGCACTACTGTACGGTTTGACGCTAGGAGCGTGGCTTTATCTGCAACCCACCAGAACGCATATACGCCAGGCCCATCAGGAATTGATAATGGCCGCTGGGTATAAAGGCTGCCTACTGTGCGAATGGATTTAGGAAGATGCATTTTGAGATGTCTAACGCCTAGTTTAGCCATGGAAGGCCGTGTCGCGACCTATTCGAAGTATTATGCAAATTGGGTAGCCGGACTACAAGGAAGTGGTTAAAAGAGACCAACCTCGCCCTACGCTCGGCGTACGAGCCAAATTTTGGCTTTATGAAGCCCCAGAACTGATCCAGACTCCGATGTCGCTTCACCCAAGAGGGAACAAGGGAGGCCGCATGCGGATCATCCAAGATACTCTGCCGATAAAGTGGATAGTCACGCTCATCATCGTTATTACCGTTACCGGTCGCACGGTTGATTTAAATTGACTGCAAGGCATCAACATCGTCAATCAGAGACACTGGCGTTCTCCCTTCAATGTAAGCTCAAGCTAGCAAGCAATCTCAGGCTCTTGGCGCACGATCTGTTTATGCCCAACCCTAGCCATGACTGATAGAAGCCACCTCTTGCTGGGCGGCGTCAACCACATCTTTGATGTGGTTGCACATCACATCTTGGGGTCGCTGGTCTGCCAGGTGGCTATTGGGCGACGCGAACCAGAATGCCATCTCCCAGCCATTTTTCATGACTTTGAGTATGCGGATGACATCTAGGAGGCTAGGGACAGGTTGATAACCACGCCCAACGTCCAAGGCGTATCGCGGAAAATAATCTTTTCCGTCGTAACTTATGGCAAAGATCTTATCGTCACGAAGCCAGCTGTAAGGGTTTGACTCACTGGCCTGGTCTCTTTGCGAAGCGAGCACCGACAGTTCATCCGCGAGTAGCCAATCGCCGCTCTGTAGTATTTCTCTCCGAGCACGCTCTAGGCTTTGCGCCTGTTGTTGAGTCACTGTTCTCATGGACTTCATCCTCTCAGTGAGGCTCGCGAAATCAGCTATCGGATGCACTGTACTTCAGGCCGTCACGCCAGAGCGAACCAAAGCAACCAATCCCGACAATAGGAAGACCGAAATGAACTAGCTCATCCAGAGAACCGGCACCGCAGGGTTTAGGTTTCCAGTGGTAGAGGGTACAAACTCTTGCTTTTCCCGATATCCGAAGCATAGGACCTAATGCAGAGTGACTGCAGCACAGTCATGTGATCGCAGTTGATAGTCCGTCACCGCTTGATATAGCGACTCGGCGAGAAGTCGAAGCCGCTCAACGTCTTCCGAAGGGCTGCCCGCAGCTTCAGCTTCTTGATAAGCCCGCTGGGCATCGATGGCCTGCTGTATCAGTACCTCGCCTGCTTCGACTATCCCCTTTAGCGTTCGCTTCATTGATACTGACCTCATGACAATAAACCAGACTAGCGAGGCAGCGGCGCACCTGCCCGAATCGACAGCCCTCCCTGCCTTTGGCAGGGACTTAACCGCGCTCATCCACTGAATACCGGTATTCCTCTGGCGAAAAACGTCCTTTCGGACCAAAAAGCAGACTGGCCGTACGTTTTTCCAAGTAAATCATCGCCTCCGATGATGCATATAACGAAAAAAAGGAGCGATGCATGGACGGTAAGACGCCACGGTGTTGGAGGCAGGCTTTCACCATTTCCGCCAAGATATAGCCGCGAATATCGTACCGGTCGTCCAGACTCCGGAGAATGGTCCAATAGCAAGACCTATAGCTTGGCGGGCGGCCTACATGCAAATACACATCATCGTTCATCTTTGACACCCAGCTTGTCAGGAGGTAATTGACTCAATTTCTACTCGCCCAGAGACGTTCATCATTACGTCACATTCTGCGTTCCACGCCGAATGCATAATGTTCTCGACGAAAAGCAGGGCCTTACTGTCGTCTAGGTCCACCACCTTGAAGTTGGAGTTCCGGACCGAAGCTGGTCCAACCAAGCCCGTACGTCATCCAGAACCTGCTTCAATTTGTGTTTTGCCCGGCAAGCGGTAGCACCCGCATCACAAACCACCATCAGGTAACCGGCGCACAGGTCTCGCCTGGTTTGTATGGGTTTCTGTCAAGAGACACCCATTGTACAGCCCCATTCAATCCCGATCTTCAAGTAGACCAACTGTCATTCTCGATCATGCTGGCTGGACTTCTAGCTGCTCGGTGGCCGAGCGGCCTTCATGTGGGCTCTTGCCCTAACCCAATTGCCTACGCTGATCGCACTGGGTCTGACTGCCGACTGGTCGGTTCAGGTAATGCTGTTCGACGTGCTGGTGACCTGCCTATAGATCTGCGTATCCTTTGTTCTATTGGCAGCCCTGATTTCAGACGCCGAACTGTTCATTGAGGCGCTGCTTATCCCGGCCACCCATGCGTGCGCTCGGTTGATCCGACCTCCGTGCGTCCGCGCCTGGCCCAGCGATCGGGGCCATATTCTGAAGCGGACGACTTCTTCATAAGGCAAAGAAAACTTTTTGTTGAGTGGACTTTTCACTGCTAACACAAACAATATTTTGCCTTACGAGACCCACGAATGGTTTGTGCTAGAATTCCTCATAAGGCAAAGTATTTTTTGCCTTAGGTAATGACCTGCCCTGTAAAGCAAAGAAAGGTTTGTATTATGCGAATCCAACGATTGAGCGACGAAGCGATTGCGGAGCAATTGGGCGATGCCCTACGCACGCGGCGTTTGCGCAAGGACATCACGCAGGACGAGCTGGCAAATCTGGTAGGGGTGAGTACTCCTACCATTCAGAAGTTGGAGAAGGGCCGGGGTACACTGCAGCTGCTCATCGCCGTCCTACGTGAGCTCAACAGCCTTGATCTGCTCAGTAGCCTCACGGCCCCTCCCCGCGTCAGTCCCCTGGCTGTGGCCAAATCCGGCAAGGCTGTCCGGCTACGTGCAGTTGGCACTATCCGCAATCAGCTGGTCGGCAAACGGACGCTTGACGTCAAGGCAACCAAGCAAGGGGAGAAACCCTTGTTAATACCGAGGAAGTGACGTGGCAAAGATTGCTAAGGTGTACCTCTGGGATACTCTGGTTGGGGCTGTTTTCTGGGATGAAACCCAATCGCCTGCGACCGGAACCTTTGAATTTGACGCCGCCTTCACTGAGATCGGCCTGCAAATTGCCCCACTAACAATGCCCGCGGTACCGGGTGAGGTGTACGCGTTCCCATCGCTCAACCCCCGAGCATTCAAATTCCTACCGCCATGTCTCTCTGACAGCCTTCCGGACGATTTCGGTAACGCGGTGATCGATGCCTGGCTGGCGGCCAATGGTCGAGACCCTCGCCAGTTCTCCCCCGTCGAGAGGCTTCTTTACATAGGTCGGCGAGCTATGGGGGCCTTGGAGTTCCGCCCAGCTTTGGAACAGGCCGGCAGCAAGGTCGAGAAGCTTGAGCTTGAGTCGCTGGTGGACCTGGCCGGGCGCATCTTGGAAGAGCGGAAGACGCAGTTCGACGGCCTGCACCTGGAGCTGCACTCCAAAGAGGAAGACGCAGCCCTCAAGCGTCTGTTCCAGGTCGGTTCCTCGGCGGGCGGCCAGCGCCCGAAAGCGATCATTGCGATCAATGAAGTCACTGGGGAAATCTGCTCTGGCCAGGTTGAAGCGCCGGAAGGCTTCAGTTACTGGTTGTTCAAGTTCGATGTGAGTAATGGGGCCAATACCCTTGGAGATCCAGCCGGCTTTGGCCGAGTGGAGTATGCCTATCACCTGATGGCCGTCGCCGCAGGCGTGCAGATGACAGAGTGCCGCCTGCACATCGACGGGCCACGAGCGCACTTCATGACCCGCCGATTCGACAGGAAGGATGATGGTGACAAGCTGCACATCCAGACACTCTGTGCCATGGACACAGCTGACTACACAATGCCAGGCGCGTACAGCTATGAGCAGGCGCTGCAGGTCTGCCGGGACCTCGGTCTTGATCGCGTCGAGCAGATCGAGCTGTACAGAAGGATGGTGTTCAACGTTGTGGCCCGCAACCAAGATGACCACACTCGCAACATCGCCTTCCAGGTGTGGCGGGATGGCGTTTGGCATCTGACGCCGGCGTATGACATGTGCTGGGCTTACCGGGCCGATTCCCCGTGGGTTTCCACTCACCAGATGACAGTCAACGGTAAGCGTGACAATTTCACCGTTGAAGATCTGCTGGCAGTGGCCAAACACATCCCCAAACTGAACGGGAAAAAGATCATTCGGGAAGTAGCCGATGCTGTCAGCCGGTGGCGGGAATTTGCGAGCCTGGCCGGTATGACGGATGAGGATCTCATCTCCCAAATCGAGCAGACACACCGCCTCTATCTCGCGGAGCTGCTTTGATCAGGTTCTAAGTACGACTACCGCATCGCCACTAACCGGCTCGACCAGCTTGCCGCCCAGGTAGCCGAGGCGTCACCGGCAGGCTATCCCTCGCTGAAGACGTCAGCGAGCATAGGCAGTTTTGCAGCCGATCATGGTCGCGCTCGAACAAGTTGTTCAACAACGCCCGCACCTGCCCCGCCTCGGCGACCAGCAGGGTGTTGTCTTCACGGTCCAGGCGGTTCAGGATCAAGCCATGCGCCAGCAGGTAGACCACCAGCAGCGCCACGGCCAGCGGTGGCCCGAACAACCAGAACAACCTTTTGCGTGGCGTCATCGATGGCCCCTGCCCTGTTTCTTCGCACGCCTGCCGCTAGCCGGCCGGTACCGGGCAACTTGTGGCGCCCGTCCGACTCGTGTGCGCGATCGTCGCGGCCAACTGCCTTAGGTTGGCCTGGTGGGCCGCGACCAACCCACTGATCGTGGTGTCCGCCGGGGCCTGCAACGTGCTGTGGCAGGTCAACCCGGTGTTCGCGCCCGCAGGCCTCAGCCGCCAGGTCAAGTCCAGCAAGGCATAGCGTCCGGGCACCGAATCGAAGCGCTGCACCTCCACACGCAGCGCCGTTCGAGGTGAGGCGCCGGTCGGCGCGCCCAACTGATCTTCCAGCGCGTTGCGGAACTCGTCGACGAGGTTGGCGCCCCACCACTCGGTTTCCAGAATCGCCAGCCCGCTATCGCCTTGGCGCACCACCAGCTGGGCGCGATCGACCTGGGGTGGCATCAGTACTTTGTCGATCTCGATGTTCACCCCTGCCGGGCGTACCGCAGGCTCGGCCGGCACCAGGGTGTGGTAGTTGATCGGCGCGCTGCTGCACCCCTGCAGGGTGATGGCCATCAAGGCCAACAACGGCTTTGGCATCTTGCGCATATCAGGTCACTCCTTGGTTCAGTTCCGCAGTTGGGTGGCGTCGATGGCCTTGGGGCGTCCGCGGATCAGCGACTCGGGGTGCCGGCCGAGGTAGTCGGACAAGTCACGCAGCGAACGCGACATACGCTCCAGTTCGTTGAGTGTGTCGCTCATCTTTTCGCGCTGCGGCGATCCTTGCGCGAACGCCGAGTCCGCATGCTTGAGCGTGCTGCGCACTTCTTCCAGGGTACGGCTGATGCCTGGCAGGGTCTGGCCGTTGAACTGCTTGAGGCTGGCCTGTAGTTCACGCAGACTGGCGTCCAGGTTGCCGGCAATGCTTTCGATCGGCAGTTCGCCTAGGCGAGCGATCACCCGCTGCAGTTGCTCTTGCAGCTTGTCCAGGCTGCCGGGCACGGTGGGGATCCGCAGCGGGCGTTGCGAGGCATCGAACGTGACCTTGGGCGCATCGGCATAGAAATCCAACGACACGTACAGCTGCACGGTCAGCAGGTTGCCCGTACGTGCCTGGGCCCGCAGGCCATGCTCGACGAAGCGGCCGATCAGGTGGTTGCCCGCCTCCTCGCCCCCCGGCGGGCGCTTGAGCCCTTTGAACATCTTCTGGTAGACCGCCCCCAGCCGCTGCGGGTAGACCACCGCATCGACCATTACCGGGAAGCTCTGCTTCTGCTCGTCGTAGTCCAGCTCCACCGCCGTGACCCTGCCGAACTCCACGCCCATGAACTCCACCGGGGCTCCCACCGCCAGGCCACGCATGGACTGGTCGAAGCGCAGCCGCAGGAACTGCTGCTTGCCGGTCGGCGGGGCCAGGGCGGTGCCGCGATCGGCATACAGCTCGAACGCCTGCTGGTCCTGGGCCGGCTCGGCCTGGCCGGCCGACTCCGGTTCACCGAACACCAGGCCGCCGACCAGGATCGACGACAGGGACTCGGTGTTGACCTTGAGGCCATTGGCGCCCAGGTCCACATCGATGCCGCTGGCATTCCAGAACCGCGTGTTCTGGGTGACGAAGGCATCGTTGGGGGCCTGGATGAAGATACCGATGTCAACCCCCTTGCCGTCCGGCTGCAAGGCATAGGAAATCACCTGCCCCACCGGGATCTTGCGGTAGTAGATCGACGAGCCGATGTCGAGCGACCCCAGGTCCTTGGCGTGGAGGGTGAAGCGCTTGCCTTTCTCGCCGTAGGTGATCGGCGGCGGCGACTCGAGCCCAGTGAACACCTTGGCCGGCTTGGTCGACTGGCCGGCGTCGGCGCCGATGAAGTTGCCCGACAACAAGGTATCGACCCCCGTGACGCCGCCGGCACCAATGCGCGGCCTGACCACCCAGAACTGCGCACCCTCGGTGGCGAACGACTCGGCTTCCTTGGACAGCTGCACCTTGGCGACCACGCCCTTCTTGTCCTCGGCCAGCTCGACGGAAGTCACCTCGCCAATCACCACGCTGCGGTACTTGACCGGCGTCTTGTGTGCCACCAGGCCTTCGCCGGTCTTGAAGGACAGGGTGATCACCGGCCCTTCCTGCATCCAGCTGCGCACGACCAGGGACGCGCCTATCAACAGCGCGATGATCGGCACGATCCATACCAACGAGACATTCCAGCGTCGGGTATGGATGTCTGCCGGCCCCGCCGTGGCCTGCCGTTCGCTGCCTTGCTCCATCAGGAGTCCTCCGTGTGTGAAGCGTTGTCCCAGATCTGTCGCGGATCGAAACTCATGGCCGAGAGCATGGTGAACACCACCACCAGGCCGAAGAACAGGATGCCAGCACGCGGCTCGATGGTGCCCAGTTCGCGCATCTGCACCAAGGCCGCCACCAGGGCCACCACCAGCACATCGAGCATCGACCAGTAGCCGATCAGCTCGACGAAACGGTAGAGCTTGGTACGTTGCCGGCACGCCCAGGCGCTGTGGCGTTGCACGGTGACCAGCAGCATCAGCATGGCGATGAACTTGATCGCCGGTACGCCGATGCTGGCGATGAAGATGATCAGGGCAATGTCCCAGGCGCCGCTTTCCCAGAACTCCAGGACGCCACCGCCGATGGTGCTGTCGCTGCCCTGCCCCAGCATCTCGGTGTGCATCACCGGCAACAGGTTGGCCGGCACGTAGAACACCAGGGCCGTCAGCAGGTAGGCCCAGGCACGCGTGACGGCCTGGGTCTTGCGCGCATGCAACGGCGCGCCACAGCGGTCGCAATGGTGCAAGCGCAGGCTGAGGTCGCAGGCATGGCCGCAGCCATGGCACAGGCACAGGTCCAGCTCGGATGCCCGCGGCGGCAGGTTCATACCAGCCTCCACAGGTCACGGATGTCGCGTCCGGCGATAGCGATCAGCAACACGCTGAGCGCCGCCATCGCCAGCAGGCCGATGCCCGGGATCACGTCCAGCAGGCCCGCCAGCTTGATCACCGCCACCAGGGCGCCCAGCAGGCACACCTCCAGCATGCTCCACGGCCGCAATGCCTCCAGGCCGCGCATGCACACGGCGAACGCCGGCGCACGCCTGCCCGCCACAGCGAAGGCCAGCACCCAGATCAACAAACCGACCTGCAACGTCGGGGCGAGGATCACCGCCAGCGCCACTACCAGGGCGATGAAGGTGATGGTGCCATGGCTGAGGATCAGCACCGAGTCCCACAGCGTGGCGCTGTTGCTCAGGCCTTGCATGCTGATGGTCATCACCGGGTAGAGGTTGGCGAAGGCCAGCAGGATTGCACCGGTCACCCCCAGGGCCAAGCGCTGCTGCACGCTCAGGGCCGTGTGCCGGTCGAGCACGCCAGCGCAGCGCAGACACACGGCCCTATTTCACCCAGGAGGCGGCGATCATCGGCGTCTCCTTCCAGCCGACGCTGGCGTACAAGTTCACCGATGACCTCTCCGTGGGCATCGGCCCGCGCATCATGTACGGCTACTACCGCACCGAAATGGCCATCAACAACAACCTGCTGGGCCTGCGCGACCGTCCCGATGGCCAGCTGGAATACAAGGACACTGACGTCGGCACCGGCGTCAACCTAGGGGTGCTCTACCAGCTCAGCCCACGCACCAAACTCGGCTTTGCCTACACCAGCAAGATCAAGCTGGAGTTCGAAGACAGCCCCCACGTGCACAACATCAGCAACCCGATCCTCAACGCTGGTTTGCGCAGGCTTGATGTGGATACCCTGGAGCTGGACCTGAACGTCCCGCAAACCGCCACCTTCAGCGTGGCCCACGAGCTGGACGAGCAATGGACGCTGCTGGGCAGCCTCGGCTGGCAAGACTGGAGCGACTTCGGCGATGTGGGCGTGGAGGTCGATGCCAACAACGGTGGTATCAGCCGCTCCGTCGACCGCAAATACAAGGACACCTGGCACGCCTCGCTCGGCGCCCAATACCAGGCCACGCCCCTGCGCTGGAGCATGGGCCTGGGCTATGACAGCTCGGCAGTGGACGACGAGGACCGCACAGTGGACAACCCCATGGGTAGGCAAACAAATATCCAGAAGGCGCTCCCCGTGAACGCACAAAAGCTTGCGGAAGTCATCGATCGCTTTTCAGAACATTCGCGGTCTACGACTTGGCTGGGCGCTTGGAAGGGACGATACCAATTGCCAGCACTGCAAATTGATCAACGATCAACTCAACAAATACCACACCTGTGCCGCAGGTGAGGGTCCGAGCAGCTACTGGGATATGGACATTTTTCGCTAGCATGTCCATACAAAACGTTTGTCCATATGGATTTTCTGCCACCACCTTAAAAGCTATCTAAAACAGCTATTTGAAGCATGTCCATTAGCAGACAAGGTTCGACTATTTCTGCCACGACATCACCGACGACTGGAACCTGTCGGCGCAATGGGAAGAGACCGCCTATGGGCATCCCTTCTCGCGTCGGATCATCGGCAATGCGCTGCTCGGTTACCTGCTCTGCCAGGGCTGGGGCAACGATCCGGACAGCTGCCGGGAGCTGATCGAGCCGTGCAAGGCCCTGGGCGAACGCAGCCTGCAACAATGCCTGGACGCCCAGGCCCAGGACACGCTGATCGACCAGTTGCTAAGCTTTCAGGGCTGGCAATTCAGCCTGGCCACCGAGCCACCACTGCTGGTGCTGGACACCCGCACCCGTCGCTGGCGCAGCGAGAGCAGCCTGAAAAAGCCTTCAGGCCTGCTCGACTGGGAAGCCTTGTGCGAACTGCAGCAGGCACTGCTGGATCATCCTTCGGCGATCATCGTGTCGCCGGCACCGATCTTCGGGGTCAAGCTGATCGAAACGGTCCAGCGCGTGTTCAGCTGGCTGGGCTACCCGTTGTTGGTGGATGCGGAAAACTGGATGGCCCATCGGGGCGCGGCACAGGTGATTCTCAACATCTTCAGCCATTCGCGTACCCCAGGGCACTATGTAGTCCTGTCGGGCGACGTGCACTATTCGTTCGTCTATGAGGTGTTGATCCGCCACCGTCAGCGCAGCCCGCACTTGTGGCAGATCACCAGCAGCGGCATCAAGAACCAGTTTCCCAAGCGCCTACTGGACGTATTGGACCGCCTTAACCGCTGGCTCTATGCCCCGCGTTCGCCACTCAACTGGTTCACCAAGCGCCGACAGATGGAAGTGGTGCCGCGCACGCCCAGCCGCAGCCAGGCGGGTGAGCGACTGTGGAATGGCGCAGGGTTGGGGCAGGTGTGGTTCGATGAGCAGGGGCGACCGACGCGGGTGTTCCAGCTGAGCGCCGCGGGGAACGAAGCTACGGAATTTACGCAGCGCAAATGACAGCGGCGGCCTGCGCTGGGCGCTTCACGGGTAAACCCGCTCCCACTGGAATACCGCGAGCCGCAAAGCTTGTGAAGGATAGGGGAACGGGTTCACCCGCCAAGGGATCGACACAGGATAAGAATCAGGTGCGCTCCAAAGCGCTGACCAGATCGTGGAAGGCCTCACGGTTGGAATCGTTCAGCCCCATGAGGATCTTGTGCGCCTCCAGCACCTTGGAACGCACGACATCTTCGTTCTGGTCCTGGGATGGCAGGTCGGTCAGGCACTCCGGGCACGGCACCGGACGATCGACGATGTTGAACACCTGATCGAAGCCCATGGACTGCAGCAACCGAGAAATGTCCGGGTTGGTGGTGACCACGGTCGGCAACAGGCCGACCTTCTGCCGGGACAGGATCGACAGTTTGGCCAGCAGGCCAAGCGTGGTGCTGTCGATGCTCTCGGTCTCGGTCAGATCGATGACGATGGCCGAGAAGTTCAGCGCGGTGAAGATCTTTTCGATCGTTGCATCCAGCGCCGAACACAGGGTCAGGCGCACTTCACCGACGAACTTCAGAACAAAGGTCCCGCTCTGCTCGGCGAACTGGATTCTACCGGTACTCATTCAAGGTTCCTGCTCAACACCAATAGGGCGATATCATCCGGCATCTCCCCAAGCGTAGCCAATCCAAATCGTTGGCGCAGCCCGTCCAGGCTGCCCCCCGCGTCCTTGACGATTTCCGGCAAGGTCGCTTCCTTATCTTTGAGTGTATCCCCTGGCAAAAGGTCCAGAATGCCATCGGACATCAGGGTCAGACTGAAGCGCGACGGCAGCTCCAGCACCTGGTCCTGGTAACTGGCCTCTTCGAACAACCCCACCGGCAGGCCACGGCCTTCCAGGTAACGAGCCTGTCCCGGGGTGTAAAGCACCGGCAGCGGCAGATGGCCGCCAACACTGTAGGTCATCAACCCGGTTTCCTCGTCGATCACCCCACCCACCATGGTCACGTGCTTGCCCAGCTTGCAGTTGATCAGACCACGGTTGATGTGGCTGAGCACCTCGGAAGGCTTGAATTCGCGCATCTTGCCGCTGCGCTTGAATTCGAACAGCAAGCGGGTGGTCATGAACTTCAGCAGCACGGTGACGAACGCCGAAGACGCGCCGTGACCGGAGACATCGGCCAGGTAGAAGGCGATACGTCGCTCATCGACCCGGAAGTAATCGGCAAAATCACCCGACAGGTACAGCGACGGAATGATCTGGTGCTCGAACGACAAATCGCCAGCTGTCCACGGGCTTTCCGGCAGCATGTTCATCTGCACCTGGCGACCGGCGTTCTGGTCCTCCTGGAGCAGGTGCAGGCTGGCTTCCAGCTCACGGTTGGCGGCCTCGAGCTTGTCGCGGTAGCGCTGGTTTTCCAGCACCAGGCGCGAACGGTCAAGTGCGCGGCGAACCGAGTGTTCGAGCACGGCCAGGTCTTCCAGAGGCTTTATCAGGTAGTCGGCGGCTCCCAGGCGCAAGGCCTCGACCGCATCGTTCATGACACCGGCTCCGGAGACCACGATCACCGGCAACTGCGGCGCCCGCTCGCTGATCCGACGGATCAGTTCGAGGCCACCCATCTGCGGCATGCGCAAATCGCAGATCACGAGGTCGGGCTGGTGTTCTTCGAAGACCTGGAGCCCCTGCTGGCCATTGCCGGCCTGGAGGACGCTGAAGCCACTGTCTTCCAGATAGGCGGCGAGGCTGGCACGGACCACGTCGTCGTCATCGATGATCAGCAGCGTTGCACTGGTTTTCTGCATGTGGGCGAACGGCGCCGGATTGGTTGGCGTAGCGACGTCAGCAAGGCAGACGGCGGCTACAGGGATACTCTGTGGTGACTCTCTACTTGAGTTGTAGGACAAGAAAACTGGCCCGGCAACTGGCAGAGGTGCCTTGTAAGGCGCAGACGGTACTCCCATCCGCCAAGCGTTTCAAGCCATGCGACGGTCGAGTTCCCCGCACTTTACAGGGCAAATCACCGAGAGTTATAAGAAAGCCGATCCGTGCAACCCAATGGGAAGGATGCAGCATGCCTCAGACCCCCACCAACCACAGCGAGAAACGCGACTTCATTCGCATGCGTATCGATGCCGGCGTCACCCTCCTGCATGCGGGCCAGGTGATCTCGGCCGTCTGCCTCGACCTCTCCAGTGGCGGCATGCAGGTACAGGCCGAGCAACATTTCGAGGTCGGTGACAAAGTACAGGCACGGATCGAATCCGACCACCCTGCCCTCAAGGGCCTGGAAGCCAGCACCGAGGTAGTGTGGATCGCCGATCAACCCGGCGGCGAGCAGAAGTTCGGTTTGCGCATCCTGGCCCTGCATTGAAGCAAAGACGAAAAAAGGCGACCCGAAGGTCGCCTTTTGACATACCCGCACGAATCAGAAGTCGTCTTCGACTTCCCCATCCTTGACCTTGAACTCACGGTTCTGCAGGTAAGCGTTGCGGATGAACACGTACTTGTCGCCAGTGATCAGTTTTTCTGCCGACAACAGGTTGGCCCGGGTGTCGATCACGTCCAGGGCGAAGATAGAGTTGCGGGTCGGCACGTGGTCGATATAGCGGTAGGGTTCGGTGTAGGTGTCCGGGTATTTGGCCAAGCCATCGCGCACGGTGCTTGGACCGAGGAATGGAATGACCACATAAGGACCGCTGCCCAAGCCCCAATAGCCAAGGGTCTGGCCGAAGTCTTCGTCGTTGCGCTGCAGCCCCATCTTGGTACCGACGTCGAAGAAGCCGCCCAGGCCGAACGTGGTGTTGACGATCAGGCGCGCTGTGTCGACGCCCGCGGCATGGGGCTTGAGCTGCAGCACATCATTGACCAGGTTGGTGACATCGCCCAGATTGCGGAAGATATTGTGGATACCATCTTCGAGGAACTGCGGGGTGACGGCCTGATAACCCTTGGCCAATGGCTTGAGGGCATAGGTGTCGAGGGTATCGTTGAACTTGAAGATCGGTCGGTTGACCGATTCCCAGGGATCTTCCTCGGTGGCCGCCTGGGTGGCTGCCACGGGCGCCAGCAGCAGGCTGGCGCAGACACAGGCCTGGGTGAATCGCTCGATCACTCCGGCACCGATCCTACGCATAGATGTTTCTCCATCGGATTTGACGGCAGCAGGCACATGAGTGCGCTGCGAAATTAAGACGCCAGTATAAAGGCTCATCGGCTGATAAGCAGCTTTACACATTTTTAATCAAGATTATGTGAACAACCGTTGCGATGTCATCCACCGGTAACAAGCGCCCGCTAGCCTGCGGAGTATTTGAGGGACGCTGCCATGGAAGCTGCATCTGCCTTCACCGCCGTACTCTTCGGACTGCGTGGCTGCCTGGTCCAGGCGGTCAACGGCACTCCCCACCCCGCCCCTGGGGCCTTGGACATCCTGTCGGTCCTGCGTGAACGCCAGGTACCGTGCATGTGGCTCGATGAACTGGGCGCCAGCCAGGGCAAACGCTTGGCCAACGTGTTGCCGGACTGGCTGCCCGGGCAAGCGCTCAATGATTGCCCCTGGCCCGCGCCGAACGCCTGTTGGCAGGCGTTGATGACCCTGCGCAGCACCCGCCTGGACGGCTGTGTGCTGGTCAGCGGGGAGCCGCGCCTGCTGCAATCGGCCCTCAACGCGGGGCTATGGACGGTAGGCCTGGCCAACAGCAGCCCATCATGCGAGGTCGGCTCCAGCCAGTGGCAAGCCATGACCGAGCAGGCGCGCGAACTGGCCCGCGGCAAGGCCACCCTGGAGCTGTTCGGACTCGGCGTACACTCGGTGATCGACCATCTGGAAGCACTGGATACATGCCTGGCGGACATCGCCCTGCGCCGGCGCAAGGGCGAAAAGCCCTGATACAGGGTCGTTGACACCGATCATGCAAAGCGCCTGCAGGTGGATTACGCTTGGAAACAGGCCAGAACCTTTGCACCACCGCGAAGGTCCATGCCTTGCCAAGCCATAGAGGGAGAACACCCAATGCCCGCCCGCGAACTGCAAGAGCGACTCAATAGCCTGCGCGAGCAACTGGATCGGAATGTACCGCTGTCGGACGAAGAACTGGCCAGTCTGCACGAGGAAGCGAGGCAGATAGAGGCGCAACTCAAGCTTGAGGAAGCCACCCCCGACAACAACCTGGTTGACGGTGTGAACCTCGCCATTGAACGCTTCGAGGTCGACCACCCCGACCTGACCGCCACACTGCGCAATATTGCCAACTATCTCCACAGCATGGGTATCTGACCCTGCTCATCCGGGGCTGCTGCGCAGCCCTCTCACGATACAAGGCCGCTCCTACGGACATCGTGCTGTAGGAGCGGCCTTGTGTCGCGAACAGAGCCCGCCGCGGACCACGCCAAACTTACTGACGAACGAGCCGCTGATTGTCTGGGCTGATCGCCCCGGTGCTGCGGTAAGGGTTGATGTCCAGGCCACCACGACGCACATAGCGCGCATACACGGTCAGGTGCTCCGGTTTGAGCAGGCGCAAGAGATCCAGATAAATGCGTTCGACGCACTGCTCATGGAAGTCCGAATGCTGGCGGAAGCTCACCAGGTAGCTCAACAGACTCGCATGATCCAGTGCCAGGCCTTTGTACGCCACCACGACACTTCCCCAGTCCGGTTGCCCGGTGACCGGGCAGTTGGACTTGAGCAAATGGCTGTGCACTGCCTCCTCGACCACGCGCTGCGGGTCGCATTGCAGCAGTTCAGGCCGGGGCTGCTCGTAGTTGCTGATGCTTACATCCAGATCATCGATGCAATGGCCTGGCAGCGCTACCACGCCTTGGGCCTCGACATCCGCCAAGGTACGAACCCGAACAGTGACAGACTTGCCCGCGGCGGTGGACAGGTCTTTCTCCAGGCAAGCCTGCAGTTCGCGGGTGGAGGCGAAGACAGTCTGGTTCAAGGAGTTGAGGTAAAGCTTGAACGACTTGGATTCGATGATGTTGGGCGAATCGGCCGGAATGGCGAACTCACCGATGGCCACCACCGGCTTGCCCGAAGGCAGCAACCAGGACAGCTCGAAACAGTTCCAGTAGTCCACGCCCTGCCACGGCAGGGTTTGGGCGGTCACGCCCAACTCGGCCCATTTGGCCGCGCGCGGAATGGGGAACAGCAACGAAGGGGTGTAGGTGGCGATGTACTCGCTGGACTTGCCCAGCGGGGAATGTTCGGCGGCGGGATGCATGGACCTGACCTGAAGACTCGTGATGGCCCTCATTCTACCGGTTTTGCATCCCGCCTTGGGGTCGAAGTCACTCGATGGTCAGTTTCCCGACCATGCCGGCCTGGTAATGGCCCGGCACGTTGCAGGCGAACTCGATAGGCGCAGACTTGCGGAAGGTCCAGGTCAGTTCGGCACGCTGGCCAGGCTGTACCAACACTGTGTTGCCGCCATCATGACCATGCCCGCCCATCGCGCCGTGGTCCATGCCTTCATGGTTCATGCTCATGCCGGCCATGGCCAGCATCTGTTGCTGATGCGCGGCATGCATGGCCGCGTCGCCCAGGTTGAACTCGTGGGGCAGTTTGCCCTGGTTGGTCAGGATGAAGCGCACAGTTTCGCCTGCCTTGACCTCCAGGCCTGCCGGTTCGAAGGCGATGTCCTTGAGTATGACTTCCACGGTGCGAGTGGCCTTGGATGCCGGGGCTGGTTCACCGAACGCGAAGGTTTTTGCTTCGCTTGCCAATATGGGCAGGCTGACCAGGGCCAGGGCGGCGGCGATGAACAGGTGCTTCATGAAGTCTCCAAACAGATGCAGCAGGATGAGACTCACTCTATAAGGCTCCGCTGGCGCTTAGCTGACAGTCGGATTACAACTTTGTCAGCTTGGTTGCCGCTTGCCGGAGTCACGTATCATTTCAGCCGTCACCTCCTGCGAACGCGGGCTTCCCCGCCCCACCGAGGCAGGTGCGTACTTTTCGAATTATGGACAGGACATGAAACTGCTGATCGTCGAAGACCAGGTCAAGACCGGCCAATACCTGCGCCAAGGGCTCAGCGAAGCCGGCTTTGCCACCGAACTCGCCTGTGATGGCGACACCGGCCAGCACCTGGCCTTGACTGGCGATCATGACCTGCTGATTCTCGATGTCATGCTCCCGGGGCGCAACGGCTGGCAGATCCTCCAGGCAGTACGCCAGGCTGGCCTGGAAACTCCAGTACTGTTCCTCACCGCCCGCGATGCCGTGGAAGACCGGGTCCATGGTCTGGAGCTGGGCGCGGACGACTATCTGGTCAAACCCTTCGCCTTCTCCGAGCTGCTGGCCAGGGTGCGCACGCTGCTTCGCCGGGGCGCCAATTCCAGCCAGGATACGCAACTGGGTCTGGCCGACCTGCGCCTGGACCTGATCCGCCGCCGCGCCGAACGCGCCGGCCAACGTATCGACCTGACCGCCAAGGAGTTCGCCCTGCTCGAACTGCTGTTGCGCCGCCAGGGCGAGGTACTGCCCAAATCGCTGATCGCCTCGCAAGTCTGGGACATGAATTTCGACAGCGACACCAATGTCATCGAGGTGGCGATCCGCCGCCTGCGCCTGAAGATCGACGATCACCATGACAACAAGCTGATCCATACCGTGCGCGGCATGGGCTACGTACTCGAGGAGCGCCACGACTGATGCCGCGCGTGTCCCTAGGCGGGCGTCTGGCCCTGCTGTTCGCCGTCTGCACGGCGGCCGTCTCGCTGACCGCCGGCCTGCTGTTCAGCCGCGCCAGCGAACGGCACTTCATCGAACTGGACCAGCAACTGCTCAATGGCCGGCTGTCCTTGATGCGCACCTTGCTCGAAGGCGTCACCCGCCCTGCCGACCTGGCGTCGCGCTTGCCCGCCCTTCGCAACGAACTGAGCCACCAGGCCGATCTGGCCTTGCGCATCCGCGGTGCGGATGGCGCGCTGTGGTTCGACAGCCGCAACGACTTGCCAGATACCCCCAGCCACACCGGGCTTACCACCCTGCATGCCGATGGCGTTGACTACCGCAGCCTGTGCATCCAACTGGACGAAGGCAGCCCAGACTCGGCCCAATTGACCCTCTTGCTGGACATCACCCACCACCAACACTTCCTGCAAGGCATGCAGCGTCTGATCTGGCTGACCGTCGGCTTCTCGGCTTTGGCCACGGCCCTGCTCGGCGCCTGGGCTGCTCGGCGCGGGCTGCGGCCCTTGCGCCAAATGGGCGAAGTGGCTGCCAGGGTCAATGCCCGTTCCCTGACCACCCGATTGCCCGTGGCCCAAATGCCGGAGGAGCTGGCCGAGCTGGCCACCACCGTCAATGCCATGTTGCAACGCCTGGATGATGCCTTTCAGCGCCTGTCGGCGTTTTCCGCCGACATCGCC
The DNA here is from genome assembly GCF_040822035.1 of Pseudomonas guariconensis. Taxonomy (NCBI): domain Bacteria; kingdom Pseudomonadati; phylum Pseudomonadota; class Gammaproteobacteria; order Pseudomonadales; family Pseudomonadaceae; genus Pseudomonas; species Pseudomonas guariconensis. Next base: position 3,654,653 of record NZ_CP162012.1, read on the forward strand.
CATGAGCTGCGCACACCGCTGTCCAACCTGCTGACCAACACCCAGGTCACCCTTACCCGTCCACGCAGCCTCGACGAGTATCGCGAGGCGTTGCACGGCAATTTGGAGGAACTGCAATGGATGGCCCAGCTGGTCAATGACATGCTCTACCTGGCCAAGGCCGATCACGGCCTGCTGATGCCCAACCGCGAGGCGTTGGACCTGGCGGTGGAGCTGGATGCCTTGCTGGAATACTACGCGCCGCTGGCCGAGGACGCCGAGGTGCGCCTGGTGCGCGAAGGCGAGGCGCGGCTGGAGGGCGACCGACATATGCTACGCAGGGCATTGTCCAATCTGCTGGACAATGCCCTGCGTTTCACGTCGCAAGGTGGGGAGATCCGCGTGTCGCTGCAGCCCGGGGCTCACATCGTCGTCGCCAACACCGGTCCTGCAATTGAACCGGCTGTTCTGCCCAGGCTTTTCGACCGTTTCTATCGGGCAGACCCCGCCCGACGGGAAGGCAGCAGCGAACATGCGGGATTGGGTCTGGCGATTACCCGTTCGATCATCCAGGCCCATGGCGGAAGCATCCGCGCCGAGTGCGCGCAGGGTTGGACGCGGTTCGTGATCGAGCTGCCCGAAACGTTGTGAAGGGGCCGCCATGGCCCCTTCAGATCACTCGTAACGCAGCGCCATCGCCGGCTCCACCTGGGAAGCCCGATACGCGGGATAAAGGGTGGCCAGGAAGCTCATGACCAGCCCCGCGGTGCAGATGATCGCCACATCTCCCCATTGCAGGTCAGAGGGCAGGCTGCTGATGAAGTACACGTCGGACGTGAAGATGTGCTGCCCGCTGATCCGCTCCAGCCAGCCCACGATCTGGCTGACATTGAGGGCCGCGATCACGCCTAGCACACCACCGACCAAGGTACCGACGATACCGATCAGCGAGCCTTGGACCATGAAGGTCCCCATGATTTGCGCAGGCGTCGCACCGATGGTGCGCAGGATGGCAATGTCCGAACCCTTGTCGTTCACCACCATCACCAAGGTGGCGATGATGTTGAATGCGGCCACCGCGATGATCATCATCAGCAACAGGCCGATCATGGTCTTTTCCATCTTCATGGCACTGAACAGGCTGCCTTGTGTGTGGGACCAGTCATCGGCGCGATAGGCATCGCCCAGGCCTGCGGCAATTGCCTTGGATACCTGGGGTGCGGCGTACAGGTCCTGCAGTTTCAGGCGCACCCCCTGCACGCTACCCGACGCCCAGCGCTGCATGTCGCCGGCATCGGCAACATGGATGTAAGCCTGGGAACCGTCGAGCTCGGCGCCCACCTTGAAGATGCCGACCACGGTCAGGCGCTGCATGCGCGGCGTGATACCGCCAGGGGCCTTGCTGATTTCAGGGACGATAAGCGTCAGCTTGTCGCCGGTATTGAGACGAAAACGCCGCGCGGTGAGCTCACCGATGACCACGCCATACTCGCCGGGGACCAGGTCCTGCAGGCGCCCCTGAACGATATGCTGACCGACGATGGAGACCTTGCCCTCCTCGGCCGGGTCGATGCCACTGACCTGGATCGGCTGCATCGCCCCCTTATAGGACAACATGCCTTCCATTTCCGTGATGGGCGCAGCTGCGACCACGGCAGGATTCTTCAGCGCCGCATCGGCCACCTTGCGCCAGTCATTCAGCGGCTGCACCCCCAGGATGCTGGCGTGTGGCACCAGCCCCAGGATGCGCGAGCTCATCTCACGCTGGAAACCGTTCATCACCGACAGCACCACGATCATCGCCAGCACGCCCAAGGACAGGCCGATCATCGAGGTCATGGAGATGAACGAGATGAATTGGTTGCGGCGCTTGGCACGGGTGTAGCGAGCACCGATGAACAAGGGCAAGGGTCTGAACATGTACGAGAACACCCAATGAAAAAAGGTTACGGCGCAGCCCGTGCCGCGCCGTGCAATCGACTCAGATCGGCACCAGACGGCCGTCTTCCAGGTGCAGCACGCGGTCCATCTGACGCGCCAGGTTCAAGTCGTGGGTGACCACCAGGAACGCCGTCTGCGAAGCGCTGGACAGCTCCTGCATCAATTCCTGGATACCAAGGGCGGTGTGGTGATCGAGGTTGCCGGTGGGCTCGTCGAGCATCACCAGGCCCGGGCGGTTGACCAGGGCACGGGCGATTGCCACGCGCTGGCGCTCGCCACCGGAAAGTTCGGCCGGCTTGTGGTTCAGACGATGACCCAGGCCCACCCGCTTGAGCAGGGCCTCGGCGCGCTCACGCGCTTCGGGGATCGGCGTGCGGCCGATCAGCAGCGGCATGCAGGCGTTCTCCAGGGCGGTGAACTCCGGCAGCAGATGGTGGAACTGGTAGACGAAGCCCAGCGCACGGTTGCGTAGCAGGCCACGGGCGCGCTCGCCAAGGGCAGACAGCTCCTCGCCCGCGAGCCAGACACTGCCCTGGGTGGGAGTGTCGAGGCCGCCAAGCAGGTTCAGCAAGGTACTCTTGCCGGAGCCGGAGCTGCCGACGATGGCCACCCGCTCACCTGCATGCAGCTCCAGGTTCAACCCGGACAGCACCTTCACCGACTCCGGCCCTTCCTCGTAGGACTTGCCCAGGTTGCGGCAGCTCAGTACGGCTTTATTCATGCGCGACTCACTCATAACGTAGCGCCTCTGCTGGCTGGGTGCGGGCCGCACGCCAGGCCGGATACAGGGTGGCGAAGAAACTAAGGACTAACGCCGCACCGCAGACCATCCAGACGTCCTCGGCCATGATCTGCGACGGCAAGTAATCGATGAAGTACACATCCGCGTTCAGGAACTTGTGCCCGATCAGCTTCTCGATGCCGGCGATCACCGCACTGACATTGAGTGCGGCGACGATGCCGACGACGGCACCGATCAACGTGCCGACCACGCCGATCACCGTCCCCTGGACCATGAAGATGGCCATGATCTGCCCCGGCGTGGCGCCGAGGGTACGCAGGATGGCGATGTCGCCACGCTTGTCGTTGACCACCATCACCAGTGTGGAAATGATGTTGAACGCCGCCACCGCCACGATCAGCAGCAGCAACAGGCCGATCATGGCCTTCTCCATACGGATGGCCTGGTACAGGTTGCCGTGGCTGCGAGTCCAGTCGCGGGTGTAGAACTCCTGCTCGCCCAGGCGTTGGGCGATATCCCAGGCCACACGCGGGGCCTGGAACAGGTCGTCGAACTTCAAGCGCAGGCCCTGGACCTGGTCGGCCTTCCAGCGGTGCAGGCGGGAGAGGTCGCTGATGTTGGTCAGGCCCAGGTAACCGTCGATTTCGCCGGCGCCAACGTGGAAGGTGCCGACCACGGTGAAGCGCTTCATGCGCGGGAACATGCCCGCCGGGGTCACGCTGACCTCCGGGGCGACGAAGGTCAGCTTGTCGCCGATACCCACGCCCAGCTTGGCCGCGGCTTTGTCACCGATCATGATGCCCCATTCGCCCGGCGCCAGCTTGTCGAGGCTGCCCTCCAGGACGAAATTCTCGATGATGGATACCTGCCGCTCCAGCGCAGGGTCGATGCCGTTGAGCAGCACCTTCTGCACCTTGCCGTCATGAGTCAGCAACCCCTGCATTTGGGTGAAGGGCGCGACCGCCAGCACCTGTGGATTCTGCTTTACTTGTTGGGCAAGACCCGACCAGTTGTCCAGCGGTTGGCCGGTTTCGAGCGTGGCATGGGGGATCATGCCCAGCACGCGGGTACGCATCTCGTGGTCGAAGCCGTTCATGACCGACAGCACCACGATCATCACCACCACGCCAAGGGCGAGGCCGATCATCGAAGTCAGCGAAATGAACGAGACGAAGTGGTTGCGACGCTTGGCACGGGTGTAGCGGGTGCCAATGAATACGAAAAGAGGTCTGAACATGTCGGGGCTTGTTCGGATGAAAGGGAACGTCCTTGTGGCAGGGCGCCTGCAGCGGCTTTACACTCGGACCACCGCCGTAACCATGGGTTCGCCATGACGACACTAGACGAAGAAGATCGCCGCGAATACTACCGCATCGAAGACAGTATCGCACTTGAAATCAACGCCTTGGACACGGCCCAAGGCCAGGAGACAGACCTGTTGCAGGATGCTTCACCGCTGTTCAATCTGCTCAGCGAACTGCACCTGGCCGACTTCGAGTCCCAGCACCTGATGCGCCAGTTGAGCGAGAAGGACCGCACCCTCGCGGCCTTCCTGCGGGTACAGAACAAACGCATCGACCTGCTCAGCGCGGTGCTCGCCCAGACCCTGCTGGGTGAAATCGGCAAGCCCCGGCGGGTGATTCTCTCCGAAGGCGGCATCGAGTTCGCCCATGCAACGCCCATCGCCCCCGGTACGCGACTGGCAGTGAAGATGATCCTCATGCCCCGTGCCCTCGGCCTACTGCTGCGCGCGCGGGTCACCCACTGCGACCCACGCCCGGAAGGCAATCACGAGGTCGGCACCGAATTCATCGACATGACCGACGCCCAGCGCCAACTGCTGGCCCGGTACATCCTGCAGCGCCAGCAACAACAACGACGCCAGGCGCTGGAACAGAACGACCCCGCCTCTTGAGCCTTTTCCATTTTGACCTGAAGGAACGAACGTGACCCTGATCTATGGCCATCGCGGCGCCAAGGGCGAAGCGCCCGAGAATACCCTGAACAGCTTCCGCCAGTGCTTGTCACATGGCGTCGATCGCTGCGAACTGGACCTGCACCTGTCGGCCGACAACGAGCTGATGGTGATCCACGACCCGACGCTCAAGCGCACCACCGGTCGGCGCGGCAAGGTGGTCGAGCACACCGCCGCCGAGCTGGTCACCTACGATGCACGTAAGGGCGGCCCGGGCTGGGTGCAGCCCTGCCCCATCCCACGCCTGGAAGAGCTGTTCGAGAAGTGCGCTTTCGCGCATTGGCAACTGGAGGTCAAGAGCGCCTCGCGTACCCGCGCCGCCAGTACCGTGCTGGCGATTCGCGAGCTGGCGCAGCAGTACGGCCTGCTGGACAAGATCACCATTACCTCGAGCTCCCGGGAGGTGCTTGGCGCCGCGCTGGAACTGGTGCCGGATGTGTCTCGCGGACTGGTCGCCGAGTACGCCTGGCTCGACCCGCTGAAGGTGGCCCAGAACTATGGCTGCCAGATGCTGGCCTTGAACTGGACACTGTGCACGCCCGAGCGCCTGATCAAGGCACAGCGTCAGGGGTTGCACGTATCGGTGTGGACGGTCAACGAACCGGCGCTGATGCGCCGGCTCGCCGACTTTGGCGTAGACAGCCTGATTACAGACTTTCCCGGTTTGGCCATGACCACCCTTGGGAAGGGCTGAATCCGGACTCCCCGACCGGCTCAGGCCACCGGCCGGAGCCGCTCAAAAAAGCCGGTTCAGGCCGTCGTAGGCCGCTACCCGATAGGCTTCGGCCATGGTCGGGTAGTTGAAGGTGGTGTTGACGAAGTACTTCAGATTGTTCTGCTCACCGGGCTGGTTCATGATCGCCTGGCCGATGTGGACGATCTCCGAGGCCTGGTAGCCGAAGCAGTGTACACCCAGGATTTCCAAGGTCTCGCGGTGGAACAGGATCTTCAGCATGCCCTGAGGCTCACCGGCGATCTGGGCACGGGCCATGCTCTTGAAGAAGGCCTTACCCACTTCATACGGCACCTTGGCCTGCGTCAGCTCCTGCTCGTTCTTGCCGATCGAGCTGATCTCCGGAATGGTGTAGATGCCGGTCGGCACGTCATCGACGAAACGCCAGCTGCCATTGTCGACGATGCTGCCAGCGGCGGAACGCCCCTGGTCGTGGGCAGCGCTGGCCAGGCTCGGCCAGCCGATCACGTCACCGGCGCCATAGACGTTCGGCACGCTGGTACGGTAGGCCTCGTCGACCTCGATCTGGCCGCGGCTGTTGACCTTGATTCCGATGTTCTCCAGGCCCAGCTTGTCAGTGTTGCCGGTACGGCCGTTGCACCACAGCAAGGCATCGGCCTTGATCTTCTTGCCCGACTTCAAGTGCAGGATCACACCGTTGTCCAAGCCTTCGACCCGCTCGTACTCCTCGTTGTGGCGTACAGTGATGTTGTTGTTGCTGAAGTGGTAGCTCAGCGCCTGGGAGATTTCCGAATCCAGGAAGCTCAGCAGTTGGCCGCGGTTATCCACCAGCTCGACCAGCACGCCCAGGCCACTGAAAATGGAGGCGTATTCACAACCGATCACGCCAGCGCCATAGACGATCAGCTTGCGCGGGGTATGGCTCAGGCTGAGGATGGTGTCGCTGTCGTAGACGCGCGGGTGGTGGAAGTCGATATCGGCCGGACGGTACGGACGCGAGCCGGTGGCGATGATGATGTGCTTGGCGACCAGTTTCTCGACCACACCGTTGGAGCACACCACTTCGACGGTCTGCTCATCGGCGAAGCTGCCGGTGCCGACGAACACGTCGACGCGGTTGCGCGCGTAGTAGCCGGTGCGCGAGGCCACTTGCTTGGAGATCACCTTCTCGGCGCTCTTGAGCACATCGGGGAAGGAGAACCAGCGCGGCTCACCGATGGCGCGGAACATCGGGTTGGTGTTGAACTGCATGATCTGGCGCACCGAGTGACGCAGGGCCTTGGACGGGATGGTGCCCAAGTGAGTGCAGTTGCCGCCGACCTGGCGACGGCTGTCGACCATGGCCACCTTGCGTCCTGCTTTGGCGGCATTCATTGCCGCACCTTCTCCGGCCGGGCCGGAACCCAGCACCACTACGTCGTAGTTATAGACAGCCATGCGTACTCCTTCAGAACTGGCCCGCCGACCGGATGGCCGCGGGGCACGATCATGTCGCCGGGGCGCCATGAGAAAATTCGGGTGCAGTCTAATCAAGCGTGAACGCCGCGCACATTAACCCTTGGTCGCGTCGTAGGCCAATTTTGCCTGCACTACATGTCATTCACCGATTCCCTGGCGACGATCATCCGTGTTTGCGCTTTCACTCGCCTTTCAGTGCCCGCTCGAACGCAGGCGTAACACGAGAGACGAAGCCACCCTCGGCCCGGGTCACCAGCACCGCGGCAATACCATGGGCGACAGCGAAGTCCCAGCCTTGTTCCGGCCCCAGGATCAACAACAGGGTCGAGTAGCCATCGGCTTGGAGCGCCGAGGCATCGAGCACGGTGACAGCAGCCAGGTCATGTTCGACCGGACGCCCCAAGCGGGCATCGAAGGTGTGCGAATAGCGCCGGCCATTGTCCTTGAAATAGTGCCGATAGTCACCCGAGGTCGATACAGCCAGACCATCCACGGCGATGACTTGGCGCGCGACCTGACGGTCTTCGCGCGGCAGTTCCAGAGCCACCCGCCACGGACCGCCATCGGGCTTGCGACCCACAGCCTTGAGTTCGCCCGTGGCTTCGACAAGAAAGCTTGCGACGCCCATCGCCCCTAGGCGCTCGGCGATCAGGTCCACGGCGTGGCCTGCGGCGATACTGTTGAAATCCAGTTCCACTGCAGCGCCCTTGCACAGGATGTCGCCATCGATGCGCAAGTGGTGATAGCCGACGCGCTGACGGGCCTGGGCCAACTGCAACGGGTCAGGCACCTGCTCTTGGCGCGCCTGAGGGCCGAAGCCCCAGAGATCGAGCAATGGCTCGACGGTCAGGTCGAAAGCGCCCTGGCTTTGTTCGGCCAACTGCTGACCAAACCCGACCAACGCCAGCATGTCCTTTCCCAGCGCTTGGCATTGGCCTGCCTGCAACTGGTTGAAGCGGCTGACCGCAGAATCGCCACGGTAGGTTGAATAGTGCTCGTCGACATCACGCAGGATGGCTTCCACTGCCTCCTGCACCTCGAGGCGCGATGGTCCACCCGGCTCGCGGACATACTGGATGCTGTAGCTGCTGCCCATGGTCGGGCCGCCAAAGCGCTCCAGGCTCGGAGCCTGGTCGCAGCCAACCAGGAACATCAGGGTGAGCAGAAGACCTTTACACAATTTCAAGTTTCTCGACTGGCCGTACTGACCTCTTCGCAGGCTTACCCATGAATGCCCGCACACGGCATAAAAAAACGGGAACCCGAAGGTTCCCGTTTCTTCAACGCATTACAAGCGGATCAGCGTGGAAACGCTGGCGGGTTCACACCAGCCATCTCTTCCATCACACGCACCACCTGGCAGCTATAACCGAACTCGTTGTCGTACCAGACGTACAGGACAACGCGGTTGTCGTTGCAGATGGTCGCTTCGGCGTCGACCACACCGGCGTGGCGCGAGCCCACGAAGTCGGTGGAGACCACTTCCTGGGAGCTGACGTAATCGATCTGCTTGTGCAGTTCCGAGTGCATGGCGGTCTGGCGCAGGTACTCGTTGATCTCGTCGCGGTTGGTGGCCTTTTCCAGGTTCAGGTTGAGGATGGCCATCGAGACGTTCGGCGTCGGCACGCGAATGGCGTTGCCGGTCAGCTTGCCCTTGAGCACAGGCAGTGCCTTGGCTGCAGCGGTGGCTGCGCCGGTCTCGGTGATGACCATGTTCAACGGTGCGGCGCGGCCGCGGCGGCTACCCTTGTGGAAGTTGTCGATCAGGTTCTGGTCGTTGGTGAACGAGTGAACGGTTTCGACGTGGCCGTTGATGATGCCGTACTGGTCATTGACGGCCTTGAGCACCGGCACGATGGCGTTGGTGGTGCAGGACGCAGCGGAGATGATCTTGTCATCGGCGCTGATATCGCCATGGTTGATGCCGTGAACGATGTTCTTCAGCGCGCCTTTGCCCGGAGCGGTGAGGATCACGCGATCGATGCCAGGGCACTTGAGATGCTGACCCAGGCCTTCGGCGTCACGCCATTTACCGGTGTTGTCCACCAGCAGGGCGTTGTCGATGCCGTATTGGGTGTAGTCGATCGAGGCCGGATCGTTGGAGTAGATCACCTGGATCAGGTTGCCGTTGGCGGTGATGGTGTTGTGCTCTTCGTCGATGACGATGGTGCCGTCGAACGGACCATGTACCGAGTCGCGGCGCAGCAGGCTGGCACGCTTGGTCAGGTCGTTCTCGGCGCCCTTGCGCACGACGATTGCACGCAGGCGCAGGCCGTCGCCGCCACCGGTCTTCTCGATCAGGATACGCGCCAGCAGGCGGCCGATGCGACCGAAGCCGTACAGGACGACGTCGGTGCCCTTGCGGGCGGACAGGTTCTGCTGACCGACGACATCGGCCAGTTCTTCACGCACGAACTGCTCGACGTTGCGGCCGTTGCCTTCGAGCTTGAACTTGTTTGCCAGCTTGCCCAGGTCGACCGAAGCGGCGCCCAGTTTCAGCTCGCTCATGGCCTTGAGCAGGGGGAATGTCTCGTGGACGGACAGCTCGGTTTCGTCGGTCTGACGGTGACGGGCAAAGCGGTGGGCTTTGAGGATCGAGATAACCGAACGATTGATCAGGCTGCGGCCATAGATCGAGCTCACCACGTTATTGTTGCGGTAGAGCTGACCGATAAGCGGGATCATCGCTTCAGCCAGGGCTTCACGATCGATCCACTCACCAAGACACTGGTCGGGCTTCTGAGTCACGGGAACCTTCCACATGTAGGGGGAGAAAAAAGGGGCTACATTATGACGCCCCTCGACGTATCGGGCAATGAGCGCCTGTCGCCGCCGCTCGAGCCCGTCGCCAAGCCCTTCCGAGCCTGACAGCGCGCACCAGCACCGGTACAATTGTCCTCTTTGCCGCAACGCTTGGAGTCCAATCTCCCGTGTCAGTTCTGCGCCTACCGCAATTATCGGCCACGGCCGGCAAACAAACCTGGGGAAACCTGCCCGGGGCCGCCCTGAGCCTGGCCATCGCCGAAGCCGCCAGCAGCGCCGGTCGCTTCACCCTGCTGTTGACCGCCGACAGCCAGGCTGCCGACCGCCTGGAACAGGAGCTGCGCTTCTTCGCGCCCGACCTGCCGGTGCTGCCGTTCCCCGATTGGGAAACCCTGCCCTACGACCTGTTCTCGCCCCACCAGGACATCATTTCCCAGCGCATCGCCAGTCTCTATCGGCTGCCTGAGCTCGATCACGGCATCCTCGTGGTGCCGATCACCACCGCCCTGCACCGCCTGGCCCCGACCCGCTTCCTGCTGGGCAGCAGCCTGGTGCTGGATGTGGGCCAGACGATCGACGTCGAACAAATGCGCACGCGCCTGGAAGCCAGCGGCTACCGCTGCGTCGACACGGTCTACGAGCATGGCGAGTTCGCCGTGCGTGGCGCCCTGATCGACCTGTTCCCCATGGGCAGCAAGCTGCCCTACCGGATCGACCTGTTCGACGATGAGATCGAGACCCTGCGCACCTTCGATCCCGAGACCCAGCGCTCGATCGACAAGGTCGACTCGGTCCGCCTGCTGCCGGCCCGCGAGTTCCCGATGCAGAAGGACGAGGTCACCCGCTTCAAGGCGCGCTTTCGTGAGCGTTTCGACGTGGATTTCCGGCGCAGCGCGATTTTCCAGGACTTGACCAGCGGCATCATTCCCGCCGGTATCGAGTACTACCTGCCGCTGTTCTTCGAAGAAACCTCGACCCTCTTCGACTACTTGCCGACCGACACCCAGGTGTTCTCCCTGCCGGGTGTCGAACAGGCAGCCGAGCATTTCTGGAACGATGTGCGCGGACGCTACGAAGAGCGCCGCGGCGACCTGTCCCGCCCCCTGCTGCCACCGGCCGAGCTGTTCCTGCCGGTCGAGGACTGCTTCGCCCAGCTCAAGCAGTGGCCCCGGGTCGTGGTCAGCAGCGACGAGATCGAAACCGGCGCGGGTCGTCTACGGTTCCCGGCGCGAGCCTTGCCGAATCTGGCGATCGAAGCCAAGGCCAACCAGCCACTGGCGGAGCTGTCGAATTTCCTCGAGCAGTTCCCCGGACGCGTGCTGTTCACCGCCGAATCGGCCGGCCGCCGCGAAGTGCTGCTGGAACTGCTCGAGCGCTTGAAGCTGCGCCCTCAAACCGTCGAAGGCTGGGCCGACTTCGTCACCGGCAAGGACCGCCTGGCCATCACCATCGCCCCGCTCGACGACGGCCTGCTGCTGGATGACCCAGGCCTGGCCCTGATCGCCGAGAGCCCGTTGTTCGGCCAGCGCGTGATGCAGCGCCGGCGTCGTGAAAAACGTGGTGAGGCGGCCAACGATGCCGTCATCAAGAACCTCACCGAACTGCGCGAAGGTGCACCCGTGGTGCATATCGACCACGGCGTGGGACGTTACCTGGGCCTGGCCACCCTGGAAATCGAAGGCCAGGCCGCCGAGTTCCTGACCTTGGAATATGCAGAGGGCGCCAAGCTCTACGTACCGGTGGCCAACCTGCACCTGATCGCCCGCTACACCGGCAGCGACGATGCCCTGGCCCCACTGCACCGCCTTGGCTCCGAAGCCTGGCAAAAGGCCAAGCGCAAAGCCGCCGAGCAAGTCCGTGACGTGGCGGCCGAACTGCTCGACATCTATGCCCGGCGCGCCGCCCGCAAGGGGCATGCATTCGCCGATCCGGCCGCAGACTACGCCACCTTCAGTGCCGGCTTCCCGTTCGAGGAAACCCCGGACCAGCAATCGGCCATCGAGGCAGTGCGCGCCGACATGCTCGCCGGCAAGCCGATGGACCGCCTGGTGTGCGGCGACGTCGGCTTCGGCAAGACCGAAGTGGCCATGCGCGCAGCGTTCATTGCCGTGCACAGTGGCCGCCAGGTGGCAGTACTGGTGCCTACCACTCTGCTCGCCCAGCAGCACTACAACAGTTTCCGCGACCGTTTCGCCGACTGGCCGGTGACCGTCGAGGTGATGAGCCGCTTCAAGTCGGCCAAGGAAGTCAGCGCCGCCGCCGCAGAGCTGGCCGAAGGCAAGATCGACATCCTCATCGGCACCCACAAGCTGCTGCAGGACGACGTGCGCTTCAAGGACCTAGGCCTGGTGATCATCGATGAGGAGCATCGTTTCGGTGTGCGTCAGAAGGAACAGCTCAAGGCCCTGCGCAGCGAGGTGGACATCCTTACCCTGACCGCCACGCCTATTCCACGCACCCTCAACATGGCCGTGTCGGGCATGCGGGACCTCTCGATCATCGCCACCCCGCCGGCGCGACGCCTGTCGGTGCGCACCTTCGTCATGGAGCAGAACAAGAGCACGGTCAAAGAGGCGCTGCTGCGTGAATTGCTGCGTGGCGGCCAGGTGTACTACCTGCACAACGACGTCAAGAGCATCGAAAAATGCGCCGCCGAGCTGGCCGAACTGGTACCCGAGGCACGTATCGGCATCGGCCACGGCCAGATGCGCGAGCGCGAACTCGAGCAGGTGATGAGCGACTTCTATCACAAGCGCTTCAACGTGCTGGTTGCCTCGACCATCATCGAGACGGGTATCGACGTGCCGAGCGCCAACACCATCGTCATCGAACGCGCAGACAAGTTCGGTCTGGCCCAGCTACACCAGTTGCGCGGCCGGGTCGGACGCAGCCACCACCAGGCCTACGCCTACCTGCTGACGCCGCCGCGCCAGCAGATCAGCGCCGATGCCGAAAAACGCCTCGAGGCCATCGCCAACACCCAGGACCTGGGTGCAGGTTTCGTGCTGGCCACCAACGACCTGGAGATTCGCGGTGCCGGCGAGCTGCTCGGCGAAGGCCAGAGCGGGCAGATTCAGGCCGTGGGCTTCACCCTCTACATGGAAATGCTCGAGCGCGCCGTCAAGGCCATCCGCAAGGGCACCCAGCCGAACCTCGAGCAACCGCTTGGTGGCGGCCCGGAGATCAACCTGCGTCTACCGGCGCTGATTCCCGAGGACTATCTGCCGGACGTGCATGCCCGTCTGATTCTCTACAAACGCATCGCCTCGGCCGCCGACGAAGAGGGCCTCAAGGACCTGCAAGTGGAAATGATCGACCGCTTCGGCCTGCTGCCTGAACCGACCAAGAACCTGATGCGCCTGACCCTGCTCAAGCTGCAGGCGGAAAAACTCGGCATCAAGAAAGTCGATGCCGGCCCCAATGGCGGCAAGCTCGAGTTCGAGGCCGAAACCCCGGTCGACCCGCTGACCCTGATCAAGCTGATCCAGGGCCAGCCCAAGCGCTACAAATTCGAGGGCGCCACGCAGTTCCGCTTCCTCGTGCCGATGGAGCGCCCCGATGAACGTTTCAACACCCTGGAGGCGCTGTTCGAGCGCCTGACCCCACAGCCTGCCTAAGGAAGATCCATGCGTGCCATTCGTTGCCTGACCTTGATGCTGACGCTGTTCGCGCCGGCCGCCTTCGCCGAAGGCCTTTATCAGGTGGAAATGATCCTGGTGCGGCAGAACGCCGTACCTGCGGTAACCAGCCCGTTCGCCCCCGAAGATTGGAGCGCCGGCGCCCCCCGCCTGGACAAGGGCGCCGAGCGCCCACTGGCGCTGGAGGACGAAGTCACCCGCTTGCAAGCCACCGCCGACTACACCGTGCTGATGCACAAGGCCTGGCAGCAGGAAGTGGGCAGCGAACCGAGCCGTATCGCCCTGAGTGCAGGCCAGGAGCAGTTCGGTCATTTCCCCATCGAGGGCAACCTGAGCATCGCCGATGGCCGCTTCATCGCCGTGCAGGCCAACTTCTGGGTGAACCAGCTCGATGGCAATGGTGCCGTGGTGCGCAGCGAGCAGTTCAAGCAGAGCAACAGCAACATGAAAGGCAACCAGCTGACCTTCCTCGACGGCGGGCACCTTGCCGTACTGCTGAAGGTGACACCCGCTGGCATGCGCAAGATGCCGGTGATGGATCCGGAGATGATGGAGCAGTGAGGTGAGCGAGAGCGATGTGCGGCGCCTGCTTCAGCGCGATGAAAGCTGGAAGGCGGACTTCGACGACGGAGCGCTCGCCCGTGGACAGAACTACGCGGCGCAGGGCCGGACAAAAACGCTTTCGATCCATGACAGAACGATAGAAGCTGCCTGCCTGGGCTCGGCAGGCCAGCGCTACACTCAGAAGATCCTTCTCGAGCCGAACGCTGGCAGGCTGCGGGTACTGGGCCGCTGCAGCTGTCCTGTGGGCGTCAACTGCAAACATTGCGCTGCGACACTTTTCCATTTGCACGCGTCCCTCGATGACCATGACGCCAGCGACGGGCTGTCCCTTCCCCCGGAGCTGAGCCAGTGGGTCAAGGCACTGGAAACGCCCGAGTCTGCGCCGGCCAATCCAAGCCCTTCACGCAAAGGGCCGGCCATCTACTACCAGATCAGCCTGAACCAGGCGCAATGTCGGCTGGAGGCGGTGAAAGGCACACGCCAGAACGACGGCACACTGAAGCTGAGCAGGATCACCTCGCTGCCGGAAATGATCTACTACACGCCACGCTATGTAACCGAAGCCGATGCGCGGCTGCTGCGCCTGATCAGCGCCCAGAACAGCAACGTCGTCTCGCCGGTAACCCGCCTGGAGGGGAAAAAGGGTTCCGAACTCCTCGAGTACGCATTGGCAAGCGGTCACCTGCTGTTCGACCAGCAGCAGGAGCCGCTGACTCCTGGCCCGGATCAGGCCGCCGAGTTTCGCTGGGTCCGACTGGAGGACGGCGCGTACCGGGGCGTCTGGCATCACGACAGCGACACACCGCTGCAGGTCCTGCCGCTCGACCCGCTGTATTACGTCAATCCGCAGACCCGCCAAACCGGCAGGCTGCAACATAACCTGGACCCATTCATCGCCAGCCAGCTGGCGCGCGCGCCCATCGTACCCGAACACCTGGTTGTCCCTTTGAGTCACCGCCTGAATGCCTTGAACCGCCAAGTCCCCACCCCTACCGCCGTGCGTAGCGAAGAGCACGATGACATCCAGCCACGTCCGCACCTGACCCTGGGCAGCCTGGAATTCAGTGCCTACATGCCCAAGACCGGGCGTATGCAGCGTCAGATGCAGCATCGCGCTGCGCTGGCGTTCAGTTATGACGGCCTGCTTGCCAGCGGCACCGATGAAAAGCCCCTGAGCCGCCTGGTAGGCGAAACCAGCCAGCGCATCCGTCGCCAGCCCAAGACCGAGCAAGCCTTTCGCCAAACCCTGCGCGAATTGGGCTTCAAGCCTGCCACCCGACAGAGCAAAGCTCTGCCGGACAGCGCAGGCGAGATGCTCCAGCTACCCGACGATGAGGCTTGGCTGCGCTTTGCCCGCGAAGGGCTGCCCAAACTGCGTCAGGCCGGCTGGGAGATCGACATTCCTCGGGATTTCGCCTTCGATCTACAGGAGGTGGACGACTGGTACGCCACCGTCCAAGAAGCGCCGGGCCATGAATGGTTCGATCTCGAGCTGGGTATCGTGGTCGATGGGCAACGCCACAGCCTGCTGCCGATCGTGCTGCAGCTGTTGCGCAGCAGTCCTGAACTGCTGCGCGCCGGCGAACTGGCCCGACGTAGCGACGATGAACACCTGCTCATCGACCTCAACCGCGGCCGCCAGGACAGCCCTGCCCTGCGTGTCGCCCTGCCCTACGGCCGGATCAAAGCGGTGATGGGCACCCTCGGCGAGCTCTACCTGCATGAAGATGCTGTCGGCCCATCCCTGCGCCTGGAGCGTGCCGATGCGGCGCGACTGAACGATATCGAGCACCTGCCCCTGCACTGGGAAGGCGGCGAGCATGTGCGTGAGCTGGGCCGACAACTGCGCGATGCGCGTGATTTGCAGATCGAGCCGCCCAAGGAGCTCAAGGCCGAGCTGCGCCCCTACCAGCAGCAAGGTCTGAACTGGCTGCAGGCCCTGCGCGAAATGGGCACCGGCGGCATCCTGGGCGATGACATGGGCCTGGGCAAGACCCTGCAGACCCTTGCTCACCTGCTGCTTGAGAAACAAAGCGCACGCCTGGAGCAACCGGCCCTGGTGGTGATGCCCACGAGCCTTGTGCCCAACTGGCTCGATGAAGCCCAACGCTTCGCTCCCGCACTTCGCGTCCTGGCATTGCATGGCCCGGGCCGCAGCAAGCACTTCACCGCGCTGCACGACTACGATGTGATCCTGACCACCTACGCCCTGCTCCCGCGGGATCTGGAGCACCTGCGTTCAGTGCACTGGAGCCTGCTGATTCTCGACGAGGCGCAGAACATCAAGAGCAGTACCAGCAAGGCAGCCCAAGCGGTCTGCGATCTGAAGGCAGGCCAGCGCCTGTGCCTGACCGGCACCCCGATGGAGAACAACCTGGGCGAGCTATGGTCGCTGTTCCACTTCCTGATGCCTGGCTGGCTGGGCGATCTGAAGCGCTTCAACCAGGACTACCGCACACCGATCGAACGCCACGGCGATACCGAACGCATGGCGCATCTGGCCAGTCGCATCCGACCATTCCTGCTGCGCCGGACCAAGGAACAGGTGGCCACCGAGCTGCCGGCCAAAACCGAGATGATCCACTGGGTCGAGCTCAGCGATGCCCAGCGCGACACCTACGAAGCCGTGCGCGTGGCCATGGACAAGAAAGTCCGTGACGAGATAGCCCGCAATGGGGCGGCGCGCAGTCAGATCGTCATCCTCGATGCCTTGCTCAAGCTGCGCCAGGTGTGCTGTGACCTTCGCCTGGTCAAGGGCGTGGAGGCCAAGGGCAACCAGGCCGACAAGGGCAAGCTCGGCAGTTTGATGGACATGCTTGAGGAGTTGCTCAGCGAGGGGCGCCGGGTGCTGCTGTTTTCGCAATTCACCTCGATGCTGGCGTTGATCGAGACCGAACTTGCCAAGCGCAATGTCCGCTATAGCCTACTGACCGGTGACACCCGTGACCGACGCACCCCTGTGCAGCAGTTTCAGACCGGCGAAAGCGAGGTATTCCTGATCAGCCTCAAGGCCGGCGGCACGGGCCTGAACCTGACGGCTGCCGACACGGTGATCCACTACGACCCGTGGTGGAATCCAGCCAGCGAAAGCCAGGCCACCGACCGTGCCTATCGCATAGGCCAGGACAAGCCGGTGTTTGTGTTCAAGCTGATCACCCGAGGCACGGTAGAAGAAAAGATCCAGCAGCTTCAACAGGAAAAGGCAGCGCTGGCAGCCGGCCTGCTCGATGGCGGATCGGCTGGCCAATGGCGCTTGGGCGATGAGGAGATCGAGGCACTGTTTGCGCCACTGCCTGGCAAGCGCAGTCGCTGATCTGTGGAGGACGCTTTCGTCGCTCCACCAGATCGCACCGAATCAAGGCACCCCAAATCAATCGACCAACTGTGCTTCCTTCAAAGCACCCAGCGCCTCCAGCCAACGCGGCTGCTGGCGGTAATCGGTGCGGGCGAAGCCACGTCCGCGCATCCTCGCGATCCGCGGCGATGGCTCGACCTTCAGCCGCTGGGCCGCGCTCAATGCCAGCTCCGCCGCTGCCCGGTCATTGCACACCAACCCCATGTCGCAACCAGCACTCAGGGCCGCCTCGATCCGGCTGGCAGCATCACCCACCACATGGGCACCGGCCATGGACAAGTCGTCACTGAAAATCACCCCCTCGAACCCCATCTCACCGCGCAGGATGTCCTGCAGCCAGCGACGCGAGAACCCGGCCGGCTGGTTATCGATTTGCGGGTAGATCACATGCGCAGGCATCACAGCCGCCAATTGGCCTCTTAGCTGAATGAAAGGCAGCAGGTCCGCCTGGCGTAACTGCTCAAGGCTGCGCTCATCCGTAGGTATGGCCACGTGAGAGTCGGCTTCCGCCCAGCCATGCCCCGGGAAGTGCTTGCCACAAGCAGCCATGCCAGCGGCATTCATACCGCGGATGAACGCCCCCGCCAGTTGGGTGGCGCGCGCCGGGTCGCCCTCGAAGGCACGGCTGCCGACTACAGCGCTGCGCTGATGATCCAGGTCAAGCACCGGGGCGAAGCTCAGGTCAAGGCCTACAGCCTGCACTTCGGTCGCCATCAGCCAACCACACTGCTCGGCCAGGTATTCGGCGTTGGCATTGTCGGCGATCGCACGCATGGCCGGCAGACGTACGAACCCCTGGCGTAGGCGTTGGACCCGTCCACCCTCCTGGTCGACAGCCAGGATGAGGTCGGGGCGCACAGCGCGGATGGAGGCGCACAGCTCACGCACCTGGCGAGGGCTATCGATGTTGCGGGCAAAAATGATCAGGCCGGCCACTTCGGGCTGGCGCAGGAGATGACGGTCTTCGGCGGTCAGCCATTTACCGGCGATATCCACCATCAGGGAGCCTTGCAGGCGGGCAGTCATATTGGATTCCTTCATGGGAGGGGCAGCACGCCCCAGTGCGGGCAGGCAGACTCATCGATCCGCACCGCGCAATGGTCCGGTACCCGATCGAACAACGCGATCAAGTCGCTGTTCCTGAGACGTATGCAACCATGGGACAACGGGATGCCCATAGGTTCAGTGTCCGGCGTACCGTGCAGGTAGATGTAGCGGCGAAAGGTGTCGACCTTGCCAAGCCGATTGACCCCAGGTTCACAACCACTGAGCCAGAGAATGCGGCTCAGGATCCAGTCGCGCCCGGGAAACTGCTCATGCAGCTTCAGGGACCAGACCTCGCCCGTCCAGCGCCGGCTGCGCAGTACAGCGCCCTGCGGCAGGCCGGCACCGATCTTGGCGCGGACCTGGTGAAGGCCTCGCGGCGTACAGCCGGAGCCATTGAGCTCCCCGGCACCGTTTCGCGCCGTGGATACCTCCAGGCGCACACGCAGCGCCCCACGGGTGAATCCGTAGAGGCGCTGGTCGGCAAGAGAGATATGTAGGTAGTCGAGGTCAGGCATGGGCGCTAGCTTAGCCCAAGCGCCTCTTAGCGCACAGTGTCAGGCCTTGGCAGGCGCTGGCGCGACGCTGCTTTTGCTGCGTGGACGCAATTGTGCGGTGGCCATGGCCGGATCGGTGACCCCACTGTCGGCACGCATGCCAGCGGCGAGAAACGGCACCATCAGGCGCATCACTTGCTCGATCGAGGTATTGATGCCGAAGTCGGTTTCGGCGATGGCACGCAGCGCCTTGATGCCCGACATGCTGAAAGCGGCAGCCCCAAGCATGAAGTGCACGCGCCAGAACAGCTCCAGCGGCGGGATACGTGGCGCGGCTTCGTTGACCAGCAGCATGTAGCGGCGGAACACCTTGCCGTACATGTCTTCGAGGTATCGACGTAGGTGACCTTGGCTCTGGCTGAAGGCAAGGCCAAGCAGGCGCATGAAGATCGACAGATCGTTGTTGCTGCGAGGCTGCACGGCCAGCGCTTGCTCGACCAGCATCTCGAGCAACTCCTCCAGGCTCGGTTTGGGCTCGGGGCGCGCCTGACGACGATCCAGCTCACGTTCGAGACTGGAGCAGAACGGGCCGAGAAAACGCGAGAATACCGCCTGGATCAGGGCTTTCTTGGAGCCGAAATGGTAGTTGACCGCCGCCAGGTTGACCCCGGCCTTGCTGGTGATCAGCCGCAACGAGGTTTCCGCGAACCCCCTCTCCGCAAACAGCTGCTCTGCAGCATCGAGAATGCGTTCAACGGTTTCCGATTGGGCCATGACTACTCCGCCTGACAAACAGTTGTTTGAAACATACGTTTCAAGCTTTCATCTGTCAAGACACGTGACCCGCCAGTCGCCATTTAACCACAGCATTGAAACATTCGCTGCAAGCCACGGTTGGCGCAGGCTTCGCCCTATGTGCACGACACAGTGACGTGTTTTCCCGGCCCACAGTGCTTGCAGCTGGCCAGCCACTGTATATAATCCCAGTCACTGTATAAAAAGACAGAGCGCTTGCCATGCTTAAACTGACGCCACGCCAAGCTGAAATCCTGGCCTTCATCAAACGCTGCCTGGAAGACAACGGCTTTCCGCCGACCCGCGCGGAAATCGCTCAGGAGCTTGGGTTCAAATCGCCCAATGCCGCCGAAGAGCACCTCAAGGCGCTCGCCCGCAAAGGAGCGATCGAAATGACCCCGGGCGCCTCCCGCGGCATTCGCATCCCAGGGCTTGAGACCAAGGCAGAAGAGAACAGCCTGCCTATCATCGGCCGGGTCGCTGCCGGCGCACCGATCCTCGCCGAGCAACACATCGAAGAATCCTGCAACATCAACCCAGCCTTCTTCCATCCTCGCGCCGACTATCTGCTGCGTGTCCACGGCATGAGCATGAAGGACATCGGCATCTTCGACGGCGATCTGTTGGCGGTCCACACCTGCCGGGAGGCCCGCAACGGCCAGGTCGTGGTCGCCCGCATCGGTGACGAAGTGACCGTCAAGCGTTTCAAGCGCGAAGGCAGCAAGGTCTGGTTGATCGCCGAGAATCCCGAATTCGCCCCCATCGAAGTCGACCTGAAAGAACAGGAGCTGGTGATCGAGGGCTTGAGTGTCGGCGTCATTCGCCGCTGATCCAGGAGGCGTCATGCAGCAGTTCATCCAAACACCCCAGCAAGCCCAGTTGCCGCTGTTCGAAGCCTTCCTGGCCCAGCCGGCGCTGCCAGGTCTCAAGCCTAGAGACTCTGCCGGTGAGAAGCCGCGCAAGGGCACCCAGCCGGAGTTGTTCAGCGAACTGTCTTTGCGCGGCGCTCCAGGTCATTGCCAGGGCCTGCTGGCCCCGATCCTGCGCGAGCTGAGCGAAGAGGACGAAACCCGTTGGCTGACGCTCATCGCGCCCCCTGTCAGCCTGACCCAGGCCTGGTTGCGTGATGCCGGCCTGAACCGCGAACGTATTCTGCTATTGCAACCAGGCGCAAACCAGAGCGCCTTGCAACTGGCATGTGAAGCGCTACGCCTGGGCCACAGTCACACCGTCGTCAGTTGGCTTGGCAACGTCAATGCCAATGCACGCCAGCAATTGATCCGCGCCGCCAATACCGGAAACGCACAAAGCCTGAACATCCGCCTCGGCTGATGTTCAGGCTTTGCCTGTCTCAATCCAATCCCTGAATCGGAGCGCGGTGCTCAGTGCAAAACGCGCGGTCCTTCGTCACGCTCGAAATCGCCCTCTACCAGGCGACCTGCCATCTGCACACCCACGCTCAACATGGCCTTGGCCACTTCAACATGCTGGCCCTGCAGGAAGGCCTTGGCGTCCTCGGAGAAATCCAGGGTCACCAGGGAACCCTCGTCCTCGGCGCGGCGCAGTTCGATCCGGCCATCAGGCAACTCGACAATTTCTAGAAAGGACGTTGACATATAGGGCCTGCTTTTCACGAAAGGCGATTATTGTACCAGCCGCCAGCGCTATCAGCACTCACTCAACGCGTCACGAAAGCGCCGAACCACGTCCTTGAGGTTGGCCCGCCAACTTTCCAGCTCTTGCCGGGAAAGCGCTGATTGCTCGGGCTCGTCCAAATTGACGGCCTGGATCAGCGGCTGGGTGACATCGGATTTAGGGGCTTTTTTGGCGACCGGCGGTCGGAACAAATCGGCATAAGCACTCAGCATCTGGGCAAGCCAGGTTTCTGGCTGACGCACCAGCTCAAGCAACTCGGCCACCTCAGGAATGGCGATGCTGTTCAGCGCCTCGTCGTTGAGCAATAGCTCGACCCGCGACGCCCCAGCCTGAGGCAAGCGGTAGAAACCTGCAATTTCATGGCACAGCCCTAGTAAAGCGCCATACAAGTGGAACAGCGCGGACTCGCGCTCGGCCTGTACCAGGCCTTGGGCATTCATCGCCTGGCTACCTTCAGCCTTGGCCATGGACTCCAGGGCAAGCCCGGCGAAGAAGAGTTTCTGATTGGTGCGGGTGTAGAGTTCCTGGGCCATCTTCAGTGGCCTCCCTGAGGCTGCAAGGCGATATCCCAGTGTCAGGGATTGCCCTGCCCCGCCGCAAGCTCAATGTCAAAAAGAAAGGGGCCGATTCGCGGCCCCCTTTCAGCACTTTGGATCAGCGCTTGTCTTCGATTTTCCAGCTGTTGCCGTCAAAGAATGCCTTCCAGCCGGTCGGCTTTCCGTCGACCTCGGACTGCACGTACTGCTCTTTGGTCTTGCGGCTATAGCGAATCACCGCCGGACGCCCGTCGGGATCTTTCTGCGGGGCATCGCACAAGAAGTGATACTTCGGATCGATCTCGTGCTTGTGCGGGATGATCTCCAGCACCAGTGGCGCGCGTGTTTCGCGGTTCTTCGGGAACTGGCTGGCAGCCAGGAACAGCCCCGAGGCGCCGTCGCGCAGCACATAAGTGTCATCGACCTTCTCACACTTGAGCTCGGGCATGTCCACCTTGTCCATCTTCGGTGGCGCTGCCTCACCGCTCTTGAGCAGCTTGCGGGTGTTCTTGCACGCAGGATTGGTGCAACCGAAGAACTTGCCGAAACGGCCAGTCTTGAGCTGCATCTCGCTACCGCACTTGTCACATTCCAGGCTAGGCCCTTCATAGCCTTTGATGCGATAGCTGCCCTGCTCGATCTCGTAACCGGCACAGTCCGGGTTGTTGCCACAGATGTGCAGCTTGTGCTTTTCATCCAGCAGGTAGGCATCCATCGCCGTGGAACAGATCGGGCAACGGTGCTTGCCACGCAGGACCAAGGACTCGGACTCACCTTCATCGTCGGCAGCGATTTCATCGCCCGGTACGAGGTTCACGGTGGCCTTGCAGCGCTCCTTGGGTGGCAGACTGTAACCCGAGCATCCCAGGAACACGCCAGTGGAGGCGGTACGGATCATCATGGGTCGACCACATTCCTTGCAGGGAATGTTGGTCAGGGTCGGCTGGTTGGCACGCATACCGTTCTCGGCGGATTCGGCAGCCAGCAGCTTCTTGCTGAAATCGCCATAGAACTCGTCCAGAACGTTCTTCCAGTCGCGTTCGCCCTGGGCGACGTCATCGAGGTTCTCTTCCATGCCGGCGGTGAAACCGTAGTCCATGAGATTGGAGAAGCTTTCCGACAGACGCTCAGTGACGATGTCGCCCATCTTCTCGGAGTAGAAGCGGCGATTGTGCAAAGTCACATAGCCGCGGTCCTGGATGGTAGAAATGATCGCCGCGTAAGTCGATGGTCGACCGATCCCACGCTTTTCCATTTCCTTGACCAGGCTGGCTTCGGTGTAGCGCGCCGGCGGCTTGGTGAAGTGCTGGCTCGGGTCGAGCTGGATGAGCTTGAGCGACTCGCCCTGGGCCATTTCCGGCAACACGTCATCTTCGCCCGGCTTGCTCTGCTGAGGCAGTACACGGGTATAACCGTCGAACTTGAGGATGCGGCCCTTGGCACGCAATTCAAAGTCACCGGCATTGACCGTGACGCTGGTGGACAGGTATTGCGCAGGAGGCATCTGGCACGCCAGGAACTGGCGCCAGATCAATTCGTACAGGCGCTCGGCGTCACGCTCCATGCCACTGAGCTTGGTCGGATGAGTGTTGACATCAGAAGGGCGAATCGCTTCGTGCGCTTCCTGGGCACCCTCCTTGCTGCCATACACCACTGGCTTTTCCGGCAGGTACTGCTTGCCGAACTCGCGCTCAATGTAGCTGCGCGCCATATCCAGCGCATCGACCGACAAGTTGGTCGAGTCGGTACGCATGTAGGTGATGTAGCCCGCCTCGTAGAGACGCTGGGCCATCATCATGGTTTTCTTCACACCAAAGCCCAGGCGGTTGCTCGCGGCCTGTTGCAGCGTCGAGGTAATGAACGGCGCCGACGGCTTGCTGCTAGTCGGGCGGTCTTCGCGTTTGGCAACGCTGTAGCTGGAAGCCTTGAGTTTCTCAAGCGCCGCCATGGCCTGGGCTTCGTTCAACGGCTTGAAGGCTTCGCCCTTCTCACGTGCCACTTCGAAGCGCACCTTGGCGTTCTTGGCGGTCCCCAGGTCAGCATGCACTTCCCAGTATTCTTCAGGATTGAAGGCCCGAATTTCCCGCTCACGTTCCACTACCAGCTTCACGGCCACCGACTGCACCCGACCGGCGGACAAGCCACGGGCGATCTTGGCCCACAGCAACGGCGAGACCATGTAACCGACCACGCGATCGAGGAAGCGCCGGGCCTGCTGGGCGTTGACCCGATCGATGTCCAGCTCGCCTGGCTGGGAGAAGGCTTCCTGAATGGCCTTCTTGGTGATCTCGTTGAACACCACGCGCTTGTAGCGGCTGTCATCACCACCGATAGCCTCGCGCAGGTGCCAGGCGATGGCTTCCCCTTCGCGGTCCAAGTCGGTTGCGAGATAAATGGTGTCGGCATCCTTGGCCAGGCGACGCAGTTCGTCGATGACCTTTTCCTTGCCGGGCAAGATTTCGTACTTGGCTTTCCAGCCGGCTTCCGGGTCGACCCCCATGCGGGCGACCAGCTGGCGGCGCGCCTTCTCCTTCGGCGACAGCGCGGGGGCCTCGGACGCGGTCTTACCGCGCTTGGCCGCCGGCTCCTTGGTGGCGCTGGCCGAACCGCTGGTGGGGAGGTCTCGGATATGGCCGATACTCGACTTCACCACGTACTGGCTGCCCAGGTACTTGTTGATGGTCTTGGCCTTGGCCGGGGATTCCACAATGACCAGCGATTTGCCCATGGATCGGAGTATTCCTGAATCTGAAGATGAAAAACGCGTCAGGTGCCAGACGCGGCACCGCTATATATAGTGGCAACAGGGTGAGGTCAAGCGCTCAGGTTCAGCCTTGCGCTACACCAGGCTGCTCGAACCGTCCCTCTTCGGCCTTGACCAAAGCAAAGCGTGGCACCTGCTCGCCGTCAACCTCGACAGACTCCAGGAACATCGACAACGGCCTTACCCAAAGCCCGAATTCGCCATACAACGCCTGGTAGAACACGACCCATTCTTCGGTCTCGGAGTGCCGCGCAACGCCGAACACACGGTACTCAGGCCCTTTGTAATGCCGGTACACACCGGGTTGTATCTGCATGTCGCCCACCTCTTGAAACAAATCCTGTAAAAAACAAAAACCGGGGCACAAGGCCCCGGTTGCTGTCATCGACGCGATCAGACGCGTTCGAAGACAGTGGTGATGCCTTGACCCAGGCCGACACACATGGTGGCGACGCCGAGGGTACCGCCTTTTTGCTTCATGACGTTGAGCAGGGTGCCGGAAATCCGCGCTCCCGAGCAACCGAACGGGTGACCCAACGCAATCGCGCCGCCGTGCAGGTTAACCTTCTCATCCATCTTGTCGAGCACTTTCAGGTCCTTGAGTACCGGCAGGGCCTGCGCGGCGAACGCTTCGTTGAGCTCGATGAAGTCGATGTCGGCCATGGTCAGGCCGGCACGCTTGAGGGCTTTCTGGGTCGACGGCACCGGACCGTAGCCCATGATTGCCGGGTCGACGCCGGCCACCGCCATGGCGCGGATGACCGCCAGAGGCTGGATCCCCAGGTCCATGGCACGCTGGCCGGACATGACGATCATGCACGAAGCGCCGTCAGTGATTTGCGACGAAGTACCAGCGGTGACGGTACCCCCTTTCGGGTTGAACGCCGGCTTGAGCGACGCCAGGCCTTCAAGGGTGGTTTCCGGGCGAATGGTCTCGTCGTAGTCGAAGACCTTCAGGAAACCGTTCTCGTCATAGCCCTGCATCGGGATGATCTCGTCCTTGAAATTGCCTTCGACCGTCGCCTGGTGGGCCAGCTGGTGCGAACGCAGGCCGAACAGGTCCTGCTGCTCGCGGGTGATGCCATGCATCTTGCCGAGCATCTCCGCAGTCAGGCCCATCATGCCCGACGCCTTGGCGGCATGCAGGGACAGGTGCGGGTTGGGATCCACGCCATGCATCATGCTGACGTGACCCATGTGCTCGACACCACCGACGACAAACACATCACCGTTGCCAGTCATGATCGCCTGGGCGGCGGTGTGCAGCGCGCTCATCGACGAGCCGCACAGGCGGCTCACGGTCTGGGCCGCAGAAGTGTGCGGGATCTGGGTCATCAGCGACGCCATGCGGGCGATGTTCCAGCCCTGCTCCAGGGTCTGGTTGACGCAGCCCCAGATCACGTCCTCGACTTCTTTCGGATCGACCTTGTCATTGCGCTCCAGCAGCTTGCTGATCAGGTGCGCGGACATATCCTCGGCACGGGTGTTACGGTGCATGCCACCTTTGGAACGACCCATCGGCGTGCGACCGAAGTCGACAATCACCACGTCTCTTGGATTCAGGCTCATATCAATACTCTCGCTCTAACTCGTTGGGCGCTCAGTTGAAGAAGCGCTGACCGTTCTTGGCCATTTCGCGCAGCTTCGCGGTCGGGTGGTACAGCGGCCCCAGATCGGCATACTGGTCGGCCAGGGCGACGAACTCAGCGACCCCGATCGAATCGATGTAGCGCAGCGCACCACCACGGAAGGGAGGGAAGCCAATGCCGTACACCAGGCCCATGTCGGCTTCGGCGGCGGTCTCGACGATGCCATCTTCCAGGCAGCGGACGGTTTCCAGGCACAGAGGGATCATCATCCAGTTGATGATGTCCTCGTCGGTCACTTCACGCTGCTCGAAGACGATCGGCTTGAGCACATCCAGCACCGAGGCATCGGCGACTTTCTTCGGTTTGCCGCGCTTGTCGGTTTCGTAGGCGTAGAAGCCCTTGCCGTTCTTCTGGCCCAGGCGATTGGCCTCGTACAGGGCATCGACGGCGGAGCGGCGATCGTCTTTCATGCGGTCCGGGAAGCCTTCGGCCATGACGTCGCGACCATGGTGGCCGGTGTCGATACCGACGACGTCCATCAGGTAGGCCGGGCCCATCGGCCAGCCGAACTTTTCCATCACCTTGTCGATGCGCACGAAGTCGACACCGGCGCTGACCAGCTTGGCGAAACCGCCGAAATACGGGAACAGCACACGGTTGACCAAGAAGCCCGGGCAGTCATTGACCACGATCGGGTTCTTGCCCATCTTCTTGGCGTAGGCGACGGTGGTAGCGACCGCGACTTCACTGGACTTCTCGCCACGGATGACTTCCACCAGCGGCATCATGTGCACCGGGTTGAAGAAGTGCATGCCGACGAAGTTCTCGGGACGCTTGAGGGCTTTGGCCAACAGGTTGATGGAGATGGTGGAGGTGTTGGAGGCGAGAATCGCGTCCTCTTTGACCTGCCCTTCCACTTCCGCCAACACCGCTTGCTTGACTTTCGGGTTCTCTACCACCGCTTCGACGACGATATCGACGTTGCCGAAATCACCGTAAGACAGGGTCGGACGAATGGCATTGAGCGCCTCAGCCATCTTCGCCGGGGTCAAGCGCCCCTTCTCGACACGCTTGCCGAGCAGCTTGGAGGCCTCGTTCAGGCCCAGCTGGATGGCCTCCTCACGGATGTCCTTCATCAGGATCGGCGTGCCCTTGACGGCGGACTGGTAGGCGATGCCGCCACCCATGATGCCGGCGCCGAGCACGGCAGCCTGCTTCACGTCACGGGCGATCTCGTCATGGGCCTTGGCCTTGCGCTTGAGCTCCTGATCGTTCAGGAACAGGCCGATCAGGCTTTCGGCGACCGAAGTGCGGGCCAGCTTGGCGAAACCTGCGGCCTCGACCTCCAACGCTTCGTCACGACCGAAATTGGCGGCTTTCTGAATAGTCTTGATGGCTTCGACCGGTGCTGGGTAGTTCGGGCCGGCTTGACCTGCGACGAAGCCCTTGGCGGTCTCGAAGGCCATCATCTGTTCGATGGCATTGAGCTTGAGCTTTTCAAGCTTTGGCTGGCGCTTGGCCTTGTAATCCAGCTCACCGCTGATGGCACGCTTGATCAGGTCCAGAGCAGCGGACTGCAGCAGTTCAGGGGCAACCACGGCGTCGACGGCGCCGACCTTGAGCGCGTCCTCGGCACGGTTTTCCTTGCCGGAGGCGATCCACTCGATCGCGTTGTCCGAACCGATCAGGCGCGGCAGGCGCACGGTGCCACCGAAGCCTGGGTAGATGCCCAGCTTGACTTCGGGCAGACCGATCTTCGCGCTCGAGGACATGACGCGGTAATCGGCCGCCAGGCACATTTCCAGGCCGCCACCCAAGGCGATGCCGTTGATGGCAGCGACGGTCGGCACGGCGAGGTCTTCAAAGTCGTTGAAGATGCGATTGGCTTCCAGGTTGCCGGCGACCAGCTCGGCCTCGGGCAGCTTGAAGTTGTCGACGAACTCGGTGATGTCGGCGCCGACGATGAACACGTCCTTGCCGCTGCTGACGATCACGCCCTTGATGGCGGCGTCGGCCTTGATGGCGTCTACGGCCTGGCGTAGCTCTTCCAGGGTCAGGCGGTTGAACTTGTTGACGGACTCACCCTTGAGGTCGAACTTCAGTTCGACGATGCCGCTTTCAAGAGCCTTAACCGTGATGGCTTTACCTTCGTAAATCATCAACTGATCTCCACGATATGGAAGCTGAACTGTACACGCCGATCGCTGGTGCGAAGGCCGATCAAGCCTTCTTTCCAGGCACACCCGTCAGCGCGATAGTCGGGATTCTGTAAGAGCGATCTGACATACAAACGCTCAATTCATACGCCCGTTTGATTTGGGTATGCACACATTCACCGAAAAGATCGGCGTTGTCAAATGCTCGAAAGCACCCTTAAAACGCGACTTTCCGGTCATTTTGCACCGCACAGGTACCAAACATGATGACGGTGATTGCGGCACATTCATCGGGAAGATAGACACCCCATACACCCAGAAATGCACTGGTAAATGAGGAAAATGGGGCACAAGGCAGAGGCGTTACGCTGTTGGGGCCGCGAAAAGCGGCCCAGGGAGGGTAGAGATCAAGCGAGGGTTTCGAGCACGCGGGCAATATCCTGCAAAACAGTCTTGTCGCCCCGCTCGCTCCAGTACAGGGCCAGCATGCGACTGTCGGCTTCGACTTTGTAGACCGTTGCCGGCAGGCGCGCAAAGGCTTCATTCAGGCGCGGGTCTGCGCAGGGCTCGCGCCACTGGTTCCACCAAACCCCCGGCGTGACCTGCCAATAACACCAGGTATCGTCGCTCCCCTTGCGCCGGGCTCGATGGTATTGCGGACAGGGGCTGGGAGGCTCTTTTTCCAGCCAATGAGGCCACTGCTGAGGCGCCAGCTGCATGGCCAACCCCATACGCCGGCCTTCCAGACGTAGATTCATCTGCTCGCTCTGTTTTCGCGAAGGGCGCAACCAGGCCATAGGGCTCAGAATCAGCGCAAGGATTGACACCACCAGCCATACCGTCATATCTGTAGATTCCATAAAGCGTTGCAAATGAGCTGGTTAGCCAGGTTTCTCGGCACTCGGCCCGAAAGCGACCATACTTCTACTATCGCAAATGTCAGGAGTACCACCATGTCCTACGAACATCTTCTGGTTGCTGTCGACCTGACCGAAGAATGCGACCCGGTGATCAAGCGCGCCATGAAGCTCGCCGAACCTACTGGAGCCAAGGTCTCGCTGGTGCACATCGTCGAACCCATGGCCATGGCCTTCGGTGGCGACGTGCCGATGGACTTGTCGCAATTGCAGCAGCAACAGTTCGATCAGGCCAAGGAGCGCATGGATCGCCTGTTCAACAAGTATCCGACCATCAACCGTGGCGACTCGCACCTGACCTACGGTCAGCCACGTCAGGAAATCCATCAACTGGCCAAGGACCAGAACTGCGACCTTATCGTAGTTGGCAGCCATGGCCGCCACGGTCTTGCCTTGCTGCTTGGCTCCACCGCAAACGATGTGCTGCATGGCGCGCCTTGTGACGTCCTGGCCGTACGCCTGCAGAAAAAAGAAGGCTAAACGCCCCCAGGGGCATCCAACAGCCACTCGCAGGTTTCACCAGCTTGGTCCTGGGCTGGCGAAGCCTGCGGCAGGGCGCCAGGCGCCCTGATGGCCTGAGACAGCCTTACCCTTCCAGTTCAGCCCAGCGCTCGACCAGCGTATCCAGCTCACTTTGCATCTGCTCAAGTTTGGCCAGCACCGCCGAGGTCTCACCGATCGGTCGTTGATAGAAGCCCGGGGCATTGACCTCTTCCTGCACCGTAGCCATGCGCTGCTCCAATTCATCGATCAGCCCTGGCAGCGCCTCCAGCTCACGCTGCAGCTTGTAGCTCAGCTTTTTCTTGGCCGGATCCGACGCAGCAGCCGCAAGGTTTGCAGCCGGTGCCGCCTGCTCCGCAGGCTTTTCCACTACGGCGCTGCCCAGCTCGGCCTTGCCGCCCTTGCTCTCGGCAACGCCGAGCAACTTCGGCGAGCCACCTTGACGGATCCAGTCCTCATAGCCACCGACATACTCACGCACCCGGCCTTCGCCTTCAAACACCAGGGTACTGGTCACCACGTTGTCGAGAAATGCCCGGTCATGGCTGACCATCAGCACGGTGCCCTTGAAGTTGGAGAGCACTTCCTCGAGCAGCTCGAGGGTCTCCACATCCAAGTCGTTGGTCGGCTCGTCCAGCACCAGCAGGTTGGCCGGCTTGCTGAACAGTTTGGCCAGCAACAGCCGCGCCCGCTCGCCCCCGGACAACGCCTTGACCGGCGTACGGGCACGTTGTGGACTGAACAGGAAATCGCCCAGGTAGCTGAGCACGTGCCGGCTCTGGCCGTCGATCTCGATGAAGTCCCGCCCTTGCGCGAGGTTGTCGATTACCGTCTTCTCCAGGTCCAGTTGATGGCGCAACTGGTCAAAGTAGGCGACCTCAAGCTTGGTGCCGCGCTCGACTTTGCCCGAAGTGGGCTCCAAGTCGCCCAGCATCAGCTTGAGCAAGGTCGTCTTGCCAGTACCGTTGGCGCCCAGCAGGCCAATACGGTCCTCGCGCTGCAGGACCATGGAGAAGTTCTTGACCAGCATCGGGCCATCGGCGTGCGCGAAGCTCACATTTTCGAGCGTCATGACCTGCTTGCCGGACTTGTCCGCAACCTCGATCTGGATGTTCGCCTTACCCTGGCGCTCGCGACGTTCGCCGCGCTCGACACGCAATGCCTTCAGGGCGCGCACACGACCCTCGTTACGGGTACGCCGGGCCTTGATGCCCTGGCGAATCCAAACCTCTTCCTGAGCCAAACGCTTGTCGAACAGCGCATTGGCAGTTTCCTCGGCGGCCAGCATGGCCTCCTTGTGTACCAGGAAGCTGGCGTAATCGCCGTTCCAGTCGATCAGACCGCCGCGATCCAGTTCCAGGATGCGGGTAGCCAGGTTTTGCAGGAAGGAACGGTCGTGAGTGATGAACAGCACAGCCCCGTTGAACCCGCTGAGGGCCTCCTCGAGCCAGGCGATGGCACCGATGTCCAGATGGTTGGTCGGCTCGTCGAGCAGCAGCAGGTCCGGTTCGGACACCAGCGCCTGGGCTAGCAGCACACGCCGACGCCAACCACCGGACAGCTCGGCGAGGGTCTTGTCAGCGGGCAGCTGCAGACGGCTCAGGGTGCTTTCCACCACTTGCTGCAGTCGCCATCCATCGCGCGCTTCGAGTTCATGCTGGACGTGCATCAGTTTCTCGAGGTCGGCATCGCCCTGAATGTTCTGGCTCAAGTGGTGATACTCGGCCAGCAGCGCGCCGACGCCGTCCAGGCCTTCGGCCACCACATCGAACACTGTGCGCTCGTCAGCAACCGGCAATTCCTGCGGCAATTCGCCGATCTTCAGGCCCGGAGCACGCCAAATTTCGCCGTCGTCAGGCTTCTGCTCGCCCTTGACCAGGCGCAGCATGCTCGACTTGCCAGTGCCGTTGCGGCCGATGATGCACACCCGCTCGCCACGCGCGATCTGCCAGGACACCTTGTCCAGCAGCGGCATGGCGCCGAACGCAAGGGACACATCGCTGAATTTGAGCAGGGTCATAATCTTCTCCAAAAACCGGGCGCGCATTCTACCTGACTTGCCCCTTGCGGGCATTAGCCAGACTGCACCCCGCAGACGTTGCGACATCCGGTCGAAGATAATGATTGGATACAAGCACAGTGCTTTCACCCGCTGCCGGCAAACGGCTAAGCTAAGGCAATAGATCCCAACAGTGCTGGCTTCGCCGTCACTTTTCCTTGGTTCACTTGCCCGGACGTCTCATGCGCAGCCGCCTGTTCCAACTCGTTTCCTGCCTGCTGCTCACCGCCACCACCGCGAGCGCGGCACAGGCCATCGATATCACTCAGCAGCGTCAATATTACGATGAGGCCAAGCGCGCCCTGGCCAAGGGCGACAAGGGGCCTTACCTGCGCTACGCCAATGCGCTTCGTGATTATCCGCTGACACCTTACCTGGCCTATGACGAGCTCACCGCCCGCCTCAAGAGCGCCAGTAACGAAGAAATCGAAGGCTTCCTCGCCCGGCATGGCGACCTGCCCCAGGCCAACTGGATGAAACTGCGCTGGCTACGCTGGCTGGCCGAACGCGGCGAATGGAACACCTTCGTCAAATACTACGACCCCAAGCTCAACTTCACAGAACTGGATTGCCTGAACGGCCAGTACCAGCTCACCCACGGCCTGCGCGCCGAAGGTTTTGCCAGCGCCGAAAAACTGTGGAACGTCGGCAAGTCGCAACCTGCCGCCTGCGACACCCTGTTCGGCCTGTGGGCGGCCGAAGGCCAGCTGACCGAGGCCAAACGCTGGCAACGGGCCAAGCTCGCGGCCCAGGCGCGCAACTACAGCCTGGCCAATAACCTGGTCAAGACCCTGACCACCCTCGCCCCCCAGGGCCGACTGCTGATCGATGTGGCGCAAAAGCCGGAGCTGCTCAACCAGCCGTCGCGTTTTACGCCCGTCAACGAAGCCATGTCCGATGTGGTCAGCCTGGGCCTGCGTCGCCTGGCGCGTCAGGACCCAGAGCGGGCCATGTCACTGCTCGACGACTACGCCCAGCGCATGCACTTCTCGCGCGACGAGAAGGTCGCCATCGCCCGCGAAATCGGCCTGACCCTGGCACGCCGTTACGACCCGCGCGCCCTGGACCTGATGACCCGATACGACCCCGAGCTGCGTGACAATACCGTCAGTGAGTGGCGCCTGCGCCTGCTGTTGCGCCTGGGTCGCTGGGAAGACGCCTACGAGTTGACCAAGCGTTTGCCTCAGGACTTGGCCAGCAGCAACCGGTGGCGTTATTGGCAGGCCCGTAGCCTGGAGCTGGCGCAGCCGAACAACCCCCAAATCCCACTGTTGTACAAGACAGTGGCCCGCGAGCGTGATTTCTATGGATTCCTCGCCGCCGATCGGGCACAGACGCCCTACCAGCTCAACAACAAGCCGTTGATGCTGAGCCAGCAGGTGATCAACAAGGTACGCAACACCCCCGGAGTGCGTCGCGCCTTGGAGTTCCATGCTCGCGGCCAGATCGTCGAGGGTCGTCGTGAGTGGTACCACGTCAGCCGCCACTTCAACCGCGACGAGATGGTCGCCCAGGCCCGCCTGGCCTACGATCTGCGCTGGTACTTCCCAGCGATCCGTACGATCAGTCAGGCCCAGTACTGGGATGATCTGGACATCCGCTTCCCCATGGCTCACCGCGACACGCTGGTGCGCGAAGCCAAGGTGCGCGGATTGCATTCGAGCTGGGTATTCGCCATCACCCGCCAGGAAAGCGCCTTCATGGAAGACGCCCGCTCCAGTGTGGGAGCCAGTGGTCTGATGCAGCTGATGCCGGCCACGGCCAAGGAGACAGCGCGCAAATTCAACATTCCGCTGGCCTCGCCTTCGCAGGTACTCAATCCGGACAAGAACATCCAGCTTGGTGCGGCTTACCTGAGCCAGGTGCATGGGCAGTTCAATGGCAATCGGGTCTTGGCCTCGGCGGCGTACAACGCAGGTCCCGGGCGGGTGCGGCAGTGGCTCAAAGGGGCCAAGCATCTGAGCTTCGATGTGTGGGTGGAGTCGATCCCATTCGACGAAACACGCCAGTATGTGCAGAACGTGTTGTCTTATTCGGTGATCTACGGGCAGAAGCTGAACTCGCCGCAGCCGTTGGTGGATTGGCACGAACGGTATTTCGACGATATGTGAGGGCTTGGGCTTTCAGATAGTGTGAATATCCATTCTGGGTGGGGCGCCACCGGCGCTTTTCGCCTTTACGGCGACCTACTTTTGCTCTTGGGCAAAAGTAGGCAAAAACCGTTGGCTCCCACATCCGGCCCCTGCGCCACGCTCCGGAGTCCCCTCGCTGCGGTGTCTTGCGGGGCGTACGCGCAAAGGTGACTAACCGTCAATAAATCAAACGGATACACCCACGCCCCTCAAACCATCACCAACGAACAAACAAGCCAGCCACAACGTATTATTCGATCACCTCGACCGCCATCCCGACCCGCAACGCCCCAGGTCCATCGGCCGCCACGTTCTGCCCAAACAACACGTCCCCTTCTTTCTCCCGGAACGTCTTCAGTGTCGTCAAAGGCTCACGATCCGCGCTGCGCTCCCCCGTGGCAGGGTCAAGCGTGGTCAAGATGCATCGCACGCTAGGTTTGAGCAGCCGAAAGGTCAACTCGCCAATGCGAATCCGCTTCCAGCCGTCCTCGGCAAAAGGCGCAGCCCCTTCCACCACCAGGTTCGGGCGAAACCGCAACATCTCCATGGGGCGTCCGATCCGCCGGTTCAGCTCGTCAAGCGACCCTTGCCCGATCAGCAGCAACGGAAACCCGTCCGGGAACGCCGCCCGGTCGCTGTTCAGGCCATAGCCATTAGGTAGATAACGCGCCCGCTGCTCTGGGCAATACACCAGGCGAACCGACTTGCCGAGCAGTTCGCTCAACCAGGCTGCGGCGGCATCGCCGGCGTCCGGTACTCGCAGTGTGTCACGCCAAATGGTAACACCACGCAGGTCGTCATCGACTCCGGGTACGGGAACGGCCAAAGGCGCCTGCCCTGGGGCCTGGAGCAAGAGTTGCCCATGCTCGTCGTAGCTGGCATTGATTTGTCCCAGGCCTGGCCAGGCGCGTTGGGTGAGGAAGCGTCCATTGTCCTGCTCCACCACCATCCAGCGCCGGTCACCCCGCAACCCCAGAAGGTCAACCGGCGAGTCCACCAGGCTCTGGGCCTGCCCCGATTTCACCGGGTATCGATACAACGCACTCAAAAACATCCCTGCCCGCCTCGAGCCAGCCGAAAATGCCAAGCTTATACCCGGCCACGGCAGGCCACTAGGCTGTGGCGTGATCCAGCATCAGGCGCTGTCGCACCACATCCACCAGGCGGTCAGGCTGGAATTTGGAAAGGAAGTTGTCACAGCCAACCTTCTTCACCATTGATTCGTTGAAACTGCCCGACAGCGACGTATGCAGCACCACGTGAAGCCCACGCAGGCGCGCGTCGCCACGGATCTCGGTGGTCAGGCGGTAACCGTCCATCTCGGGCATTTCCGCGTCGGTGAACACCATCAGCAGTTTCTCGCAGACATCTTCTCCGGCATCCGCCCAGCCTTTGAGCATGCGCAATGCCTTCAGGCCATCGCTTGCCACGTGCAGCTTCATGCCGAGCTGAGACAGAGTCTCGCGCAGTTGAACCAAGGCCACGCTGGAGTCATCCACCAACAACACTTCACGACCGCGGGCGCGCGCCAGGACCGGGTCATCGAGCTTGTCCCGCGAGACGCGTGTGTTGTAGGGCACGATCTCGGCCAGGACTTTTTCCACATCGATCACCTCCACCAACTGCTCATCGACCTTGGTGATCGCTGTCAGGTAGTGCTGGCGACCGGCGCTGGACGGCGGCGGCATGATGGCTTCCCAGTTCATGTTGACGATGCGGTCGACGCCGCCCACCAGAAAGGCCTGCACCGAGCGGTTGTATTCGGTGACGATGATGGTGCTGTCCGGGCCGGGCTGTAGGGGCCGCATACCGATCGCCTGAGAGAGGTCGATCACCGGCAGTGTCTGGCCACGCAGATTGACCACACCACACACGAAGGCGTGGCGCTGCGGCATCAAGGTCAGCTTCGGCAGTTGCAGCACTTCCTGAACCTTGAACACGTTGATGGCGAACAACTGGCGCCCCGCCAGTCGGAACATCAGGATTTCCAGGCGGTTCTCACCTACCAGTTGTGTACGTTGATCGACCGTATCGAGAATACCAGCCATTGGAAAACCCCCAGGCTTGAGTCAGGAATGTGAATTCATCTGTCTTGTATCGGCGCAACTGCGCGCAGCTTGACCCCTCAGGGAAATTGTATTGCCGACATTTGATATCACTTTAACATCATGCTTTACTGCCTGCGCGGACATATCCGTTGCCGACTCATCATTTATCCGACCGCCATCAGGGAATCCCCTAGTAGCAATCGGGTGCGACCTGATGTTCCCCGTATCCAATAGCCATTAATGTGACGCCATTCTCAATGCATGAATGGAGTCAGGCTTTGCTAGCGACGGTCTCGGTGTTGCCAAGCGCAGATCCTCCTGCCCCGTGCGCAGGCGTTTCATGATGGACAGCGCACCACTGAACAACGGCGCCCTGCAGGATTTCCTGCTGGATGCACAGGTATGGCTGACCAAAACCCAGGAATGCCTTCAGCATCTGGAGCTGATCGATAACGATCCCGATGCATGCCAATGCCTGAACGAGACGCTCGACACCCTAGCCCGTCGTGCTGACGCGCTTGGGCTGCTTGAAGTCGCCCGCTACACCGCCGCGCTCCAGCAACTGCTGGCCCCCGTCTGCCAGCAGCAACATCATCTGGGCGAGCAGGCGTTGAGCACGCTGCATGCCTGCATGAATCTACTGGCTTGGCAGCTGGAGCTGGTCGATGCGACGACAGGCCGCTTGAACCTGGACACCGCCGAGCAGTCCCTGTTGCTCGAAGAACTGGCGAACGCCCTGGGGCAACCTCGTCCGGAACTGTGCGGGCCCTGCCAGTCGCGCGGCGACCTGTGCACCCACCCTCACCTGTCCCAAACCCATCTTGCCTCGTCCGTCGTGGTGCCCGGTCACCGGCACTGAGCGTTTGTGACGAACAAACAATAAAAAATACAAAGCGCAAAGTTTTTCTTAGTTCGGAAAACGCTCTAGCAGGCATGTACGTATTAGTTGCGCTTGAAGAAAAACCATTTCAATGAATAATGGCGTTTTGATATCTGTCGATTTGGGCTATGCCCCTGCATGGCCCCGAAAAACCTGAGGTTTCAAGCCACCGGCCACCGCGACCAAATCAACTTGAAGTGATACCATGCACGCAGTTGAATGCACGCGCCGCAGGTATTGTTCAATTGAGTGAACCGTCGTCGGCAAGTGCTTGAAAGCAGGACGCCAAAGCCTCTGACCAGTCCCATGCAAGGCCTCCAACAGCAACAATTCAGTGGCTTTTCTATCTATGCTTCCACGCTTGAAACTCCCTCAGCATTGCCGCTCCCGCGCCACCTTGCTGCGCTGGGCGACCGCGTTGCTGTGCGTGGGATCACTGCTCGCCAACCTAACGTTTGCCGTACGCGCCCTCCCCCTGCCCGCCAGCCTGCTACTGCTGCAATCGATTGCCTTGATCGGGATCCTCTGGCACTGGCGCCAGTGGGCAAGATCGATCAGCCTGCGCCCAGCGGAACTGGCCGACCGTATGCTCAAGGTCCAGGAAGGCGAACGCCAGCGCCTAAGCCGAGAGTTGCATGACGATATAGGCCAATCGCTCACGGCCGCGAAGCTTCAGCTCGACTGGCTACAGCGGCGCATTCCGGCAGAGCTTCAAGAGCACTGCCAGACCCTGCGCAAGACCCTCGAAAGCACATTGAGCAATGTCAGGGACGTCTCGGCGATTCTCAACCCGCGTCAACTGGCCAGTCTGGGACTGGAGGCGAGCCTGCGGGCCCATCTGGTGCGCACCCTGGAGAGCAGCGATGTTCACTGGAGCCTGGAGTGCCATCAGCGCCTCGGCGGTATCGACGAAGCGGTTTCCATGGCCGCATTCCGGATCACCCAGGAAGCGGTGACCAACATGCTGCGTCACGCCCATGCGTGCAATCTCACGATCAGCCTGCGCCGCACGCCTGCGGGCCTGAGCCTGTCGATCCAGGATGACGGCCAGGGCTTCGAGCCCGCCGCCAACCCGGCCGAAGCCGGCCAACGAGGCCTGGCTGGGATGCTGGAACGCGCGGCGGCCCTGCAAGGCACGCTGAGCATCTCCAGCCAACCGGGTCAGGGCACCCGGATCGACGCGCTGTTCCCATGGCCACCGCGCACCGAAGAGCGCGCCAGGACTCCCGCCTCCCATGACCTGTAGATTGCTGCTGGTGGACGACCACTCGCTGATCCGCGCGGGCGTCCGCGCGCTGGTGACCGATATTCCTGGCTATTCGGTAGTAGGCGAAGCCGATGATGGCAGCCAGTTACTGGAGATGGTGCAGCGCGTGACGCCAGACATTGTCCTGCTGGACATCTCCATGCGCTCGACCAGCGGCCTGGACGCTCTCAGCCAACTGCGCGCAAACGGTTTCGTGTGCAAAGTACTGATCCTCTCCATGCACACCGATCCGGATCTGATCATGCGCGCCTTGGAAAGCGGCGCCCATGGCTACCTGCTCAAGGACACCACGGCCAACGAACTGGAACAAGCCCTGGCCGCCCTGCACAACGGCGAGCGCTACCTGAGCCCGGCGATTGCCCATACCGTGATCAACCAAGCCTTGCTTCACGCCCAGGACGGTAAGCAAACGGCGGGCGAGCGCCACAACCTGACCGCTCGCCAACTGGAGATCCTGCGTCTGATCGTGCGCGGCAAGTCGACCCGGGAAATCGCCAACGGCCTGGGCCTATCGATCAAGACAGTCGAAACCCACCGCTCGCAGATCATGAAACGCTTGCAGATCTATGACGTGGCCGGCCTGGTGCTGTTCGCCGTTCGCGAGAAGATCATCAGCCTGGACGACTGAGCAAGGGCGAGTCCGCCGGCAAATGCAGGCGCAACGCGGCCGGACACGCCTCGAAGCGCAGACTGTCGGCCTGCAACGGCTCGCCATCGAGGTTGATGTCCACCCCCTGTGAGCTCTTGATCTCGACCCAAGGCAGCCGAGCCCTCACGAACAACCCCTCTCCGGCAAGCAGATCGCGCAAAGCACCGATCATTTCCTGGGGGGCAGGCAAGATACCGATATCCAGCAAGCCATCGTCCACCCAAGCATCGGGGCACAGCACATGCCCACCGCCCGCCTGACGACCATTGCCGATACCCAGCGCCAGCAACTCGCCCTGCCAATGAAAATCCGGCCCCTGAAGCTCCACCGATGCCGCCTGCAGCTCGCTGAAACGAGACAGACCAGTGAACAGGTAGGCCGCGGCGCCTAGTACTTTCTTCAAATCTTCGGATGTATTGGCCGTAACTTGGCTGCCAAACCCACCGGTGGCCATGTTGAGAAACATCTGATCACCCACCTTGCCCAGATCCACCGGCCGTGCCGGCTGCTCGAGCAAGTCCAGAGCCGCCGCAGGCTCCAGCGGTATACCTGCGGCCTTGGCGAAGTCATTGGCCGTGCCCAAGGGCAGCAGTGCAAGGCTGGCATCCGAGCGAGCCTGCGCCATGGCCTCGGCCACGTCTCTCAAGGTGCCGTCTCCACCACCGGCCACCACCTGCCGAAAACCTGCGGCCAATGCCTGTGCGACCCACCGCTGGGCATCTCCGGCCTCCCAGGTCAGGCGCACGTCCAGCGTCCAACCGCGCTCGCGCAGCCCGCCCACGGCGCTGCGCACCTCCTCGTTCATGGCTTGCTTGCCATGCAGGATCAACATCGCCTTGCGTTCGCCCATCACGCCACTCCTTGAAACCTGCGGTTTTCAATCTCGACCATCGGCAGCGCTTCATTGCTGCATGCAGCTTCCGCCAGATACTTGGCTATCTGACCACCTGCACGGCCACCAGGCCATTTTATTGACTAAGCTACTGCAATACACCGAACCGACCACACCAGCCGACGATGAGGTAGCGGGGCCATGCGTATACTCTGGACACTGCCCTACCTGCCCTGGCCCACCACCAGCGGCAGCAAGACCCGGCAATATCACCTCATGCGCGAACTGACGCGCCAAGGCCACCGGATCACCTTGCTGGTGCAGTCCAAAGTCCCGCTTGGTGACGCCGCCCGGCAAGCACTGGAGGCGGTGGTCGAACGTCTGATCGTCCTGCCCAGGCGCCCGCTGCACAGCCCGCTCAACCTGCTGGCCTCCCCCATCATCGATTACCCGATGCGTGCCATCATCAACGGTTTAGCGCCTTGTCTGCGCCATCGCTTCGAGCAATTGCTGGACGAGCCCTGGGACATCATCCAGATCGAACATAGCTACAGCTTCCAGCCCTTCGAAAAGGCCCTGCAGACCCGCCGCCTGCCCTTTGTGCTCAGTGAGCATAATCTGGAATCGGTGATGGGCGCGGCCTGTCATGACCGGTTGCCACTGTGGTTGCGTCCCCTCAATGCCTTCGACCGCTGGCGCTATCGGCGCTGGGAGCAGCGCGTTCTACGTCAACCCAGCGAAGTGGTTGCCGTCAGCGCCCACGATGCCGAGCTGATCAGCCACATCAGCGGCCGGCCGGTGAACGTGGTGGTCAATGGCGTGGATTGTGACTTCTACCAGGACGTGCACCCTGCCTACCACAGCCAGCGCCTACTGTTCGTTGGCAATTTCGAATACGGCGCCAACCTCGAAGCCATCGAATGGGCACTCGAAGAAATCCTGCCTCAGGTCTGGATGAGCAACCCGGCCGTGCGCCTGGCCATCGCCGGGCATGCCCTGCCAGCGAGCTGGAAACTGCACTGGAACGACCCGCGCATCGAGTGGATCGGCTATCGCCCGGACCTGCGCGAACTGCAGCGGCGCTCGGCGCTGTTCTTTGCACCGCTGCGCTACGCAGGTGGCTCCAAGGTGAAAATCCTTGAAGCCATGGCCGCCGGGCTGCCGGTCATTACCACCAGCAAAGGTGTGTCAGGCCTGGCAGCCAACAATGGCGAGCATTACCTGGGCAGCGATGACAGTGGCCAACTGGCGCTGCTGATCACTCAACTGCTCAACCAGCCCTGGCGCATGTGCCAGTTGAGCGAGGCTGGCCGGCAGTTCGCACGCCAGCGCCACGACTGGAGCGTCGCGGCGCAGCAGCTGATGAACGTGCACATGCGCTTGAGCCAGTTGGGGCCGGCAGATGCCTCGCCCCTGGGCAACGTGTGGCTTGGTCGGTCAGCCAAGTAGCTCGCTGAAGGGAATGAACACCACGTTGTCGCCCTCGCGCACCGTGGTGCCTTCTCGCACTTCCACCAGCCCCTCGGCCCAAGCTGCACTGCGCAGCACACCGGAGCTCTGGTTCTTGTAGATTCGCACCGTGCCCTCTTCGATTCGCGCGCGCAGGTATTCGCGGCGGCTGCCGGGCTTGGTCCATTCGAACCCCGCTGGAACGGTGAAGCGCAGCGGCGTGACCTTCTCGACGCCTTGGCGGCGCAACAGATACGGGCGGGCCAGCAAGGCGAAGGTCACCAGGGTCGAAGCCGGGTTACCCGGCAGGCCGATCACCGGCACACCACGGAAGTGCCCGAATGTCAGGGGCTTGCCCGGTTTGATCGCCAGCTTCCACAACGCAAGCTCGCCGGCCTCGCGAAGGGCCATGCCAAGGTAGTCCGCCTCGCCCACCGAGACACCACCGGTGGACAGAATCAAGTCGACCTCGCCCAGTCCGGCCAAGCAGTCACGAGTACCCTGCAGGTCATCGGCGAGAATCCCCACGTCCAGCACTTCGCAGCCCAGGCGCTGCAACCAACTGACCAGCAGACGCCGGTTGCTGTTGTAGATCTGCCCTGGCCCTAGCGGCAGGCCCGGCTCCACCAGCTCGTCGCCGGTGGACAGCACAGCCACACGGACCTTGCGTACCACCTCAAGCCGAGCATGGCCCAGGGTGGCCGCCAGGCCCAACGCGATCGGCCCCAGACGCGTGCCGGCAGCGATCACGTGCTCGCCAATGCGGGTCTCCTGCCCTTGCGGGCGCACGTTCTGGCCGATCTTGAGCGGCTCGAGCAAGCGCACCCGCCCGTCTTCCAGGACCTCGGCGTTTTCCTGCATCTGCACACAATCGGCGCCCTCAGGCAGTGGCGCCCCGGTAAAGATCCGCGCACAGGTGCCCGGCTGCAGCGGTGCCGGGGCATGGCCGGCAAAAATGCGCTGGCTCACCGGCAGAGGTTCGCCTTGCCAGTCGGCCAGGCGCAACGCATAGCCGTCCATGGCACTGTTCGGCCAAGGCGGCAGGTCCAGGCCGGCCACCACGTCGCGGGCCAATACCCGGCCTTCGGCGTCCGCGAGGGCCACTGCTTCGCTGTCCTTGATCTGCGCGGCCTCGGCCAGCGCCAGTAAGCGCTCCAGGGCTTCTTCAACCGGCATCAGGGGCCGGGCCTGCTTGACCTCAACCACGGCTGTCACAGGCCGCTGCCTGCTTCAGGTGAGGCACGAAGTTGCACGGCCTGTGACGCGCATCGAGCTGCTCGGCAAGAATGCCGTCCCATCCGGTGCGCACTGCGTTGGTCGAGCCCGGCAGGCAGCACACCAGGGTGCCATTGGCCAAGCCAGCCAAAGCGCGGGACTGGACGGTAGAGGTGCCGATGTCCGCCACGGAGATCTGTCGGAACAGCTCGCCGAAACCTTCGACCTGCTTGTCCAGCAGGCACGCCACGGCCTCCGGCGTGCTATCCCGGCCGGTAAAGCCGGTACCGCCGGTGATCAGCACTACCTGCACCTGCTCATCGGCGATCCAGGTGGCGACTTGCGCGCGAATCTTGTAGAGGTCGTCCTTGAGCAGCACACGCTCTGCCAGTCGATGCCCGGCCGCACTCAGGCGGTCGACGAACAGCTGGCCAGACGTGTCGGTCTCGAAAGTACGGGTATCGCTGACGGTGAGCACCGCGATATTCAGCGCAACGAAGGGGATGTCTGCCTTGGCTTTCATGAGAGTGCGTCGCAGGAGGAAAAGATGGCGGTTGTTATATCACAGCCCAGCACGCCGCGACGCCGGCATTGTTCTCCGTCAATGCCGGCGTAATGCCGCTATGCTGCACTGAGAAGGAACTTGCATGGACACCGAGCGTCCTACTACTTATCAAGCACGATCGTACTGGAGAAAAGCAATGATTCAACGGACCCTTCCCGCCTTCCTGCTCGCCCTCGGCCTGGGTGCCTTGGCCGGTTGCGCATCGCCAACCGTCATCACGCTGAACGACGGCCGCGAGATCCAGGCAGTGGATACCCCCTCTTATGATGAGGACTCCGGTTTCTACGAATTTGAACAGCTCGATGGCAAGCGTACACGCATCAACAAAGACCAGATCCGCACGGTCAAAGAGCTGTGATCTGACAGGCCCTTTTTGCAAAACCCCCTTTTCGCAACAAGGGCTTGCGTTGAAAAATACGATGCAGTAGGATTTTGTTCATCGGAGTGTAGCGCAGCCAGGTAGCGCGTCTCGTTCGGGACGAGAAGGCCGCAGGTTCGAATCCTGTCTCTCCGACCAAATCCTAATTTTCAAAAAGCCCGCCTTGCGCGGGCTTTTTGTTGTGCCCGAAAAAATAACGGTGCAGCCTTTTCGAATATACCCTGCCCCCACCGGCCGACACTGCATTCCTGCACAACGCTGCATTTGTGGAGGCGGGTCACCCGCGAAGAGGTTGGTCCCGCCATGACAGAAAAACGCCCCGCAGGGCGTTCTTCAATCCATCGTTACTGCGCCTCGGCCAGCGCTTGCTCGGGCTGCACAGGTACGTACAGCAATTGCAGACGCGAGCTGGTCCATTCGCGCGTCTTGTTGGTCAGCTCCAGGTTGTTGTTCAGCTTCTGGCCGTAAGTCGGCACGATCTGCTGAAGCTTGGCCTGCCACTGCGGGCTCTTGATGCGATCCTTGAAGGTCTTTTCCAGTACGGTCAGCATGATCGGCGCGGCAGTGGAAGCACCTGGCGAGGCGCCCAACAGCGCTGCGATAGTGCCATCCTCGGAGGCGACCACTTCGGTACCGAACT
Organism: Pseudomonas guariconensis; assembly: GCF_040822035.1. Lineage (NCBI taxonomy): Bacteria > Pseudomonadati > Pseudomonadota > Gammaproteobacteria > Pseudomonadales > Pseudomonadaceae > Pseudomonas > Pseudomonas guariconensis. The sequence continues at coordinate 3,698,332 of NZ_CP162012.1, forward strand.
GCAGGATGCCGCCGTGCTCAGGATCTTTCTTGATCACTTGCACGCGCTGACCAGCCTGGAGCAACTTCCAGTCTTCGTTCTTGGCGTTGGGGAAATATTCGCGCAGGGCGTTCATGCGGTCATCGAAGCTGAGCATCAGTTGCCCCATCAGGTATGTGCTCAGGTCGATGTTGTCGATACCGGCGTGCATCATCGGCATGATGTTGTGGCTGGTCAGCGACGCGAACATGTCCAGCAGCGAGCCGTTCTTCAGGTACTTGGTGGAGAAGGTCGCGAACGGGCCGAACAGCAGCACCTCCTTGCCATCGATCACCCGAGTGTCCAGGTGCGGCACCGACATCGGCGGCGCGCCGACCGAAGCCTTGCCATACAGCTTGGCCTTGTGACGAGCAACGATGTCCGGATTGTCGGTCATCAGGAATTGTCCGCCTACCGGGAAGCCTGCATAGCCTTCGGCCTCCGGAATACCGGACTTCTGCAGCAGTTTCAGCGCGCCACCACCGGCACCGATGAACACGAATTTGGCATTGACGCGGGTTTGCTTGCCGCCATCGGCCAGGTCTGCCACCACCACATTCCAGGTACCGTCATCGTTGCGCACGATGTCACGCACTTCGTGGCGCAGGTGCAATTGCACGTTCGGGTTGCGAGTCATGGATGCGAACAGCTGGCGGGTGATCTCGCCAAAGTTCACGTCAGTGCCAATGGCCATACGGGTGGCCGCGACCCGCTGCTCGGGCGTGCGGCCTTCCATCACGATCGGCACCCACTTGCGAATCTGCTCGTGGTCCTCGGAAATCTCCATGCCACGGAACAGCGAGCTGTGCTGCAGTGCTTCGACGCGCTTGTGCAGGAAAGCGATGTTCTCATCCCCCCAGACGAAGCTCATGTGCGGTACGTTGTTGATGAACGATTTCGGGTTGCTCAGCACGCCCTGCTCGACCTGATAGGCCCAGAACTGCTTGGACACCTCGAACTGCTCGTTGACGTTGACCGCCTTGCTGATGTCGATCTTGCCGTCCTTGCCTTCGCTGGTGTAGTTCAGCTCGCAAAAGGCCGAATGGCCGGTACCGGCGTTGTTCCAGGCGTTGGAGCTTTCTTCGGCGACTTGGTCCATGCGCTCGTACACATCGACCTTCCAGTCCGGCTCAAGCTCAGTGAGGTAGGTCCCCAGACTCGCACTCATGATGCCGCCGCCAATCAGCAGGACGTCGACCGTTTTTTCCGGTTCACCGGGCTTGGAGCAACCGATGACGCTCAGGCACAGGAGCGTCAGCAGGATTTTTTTCATGATTCAATCCAATTGAAGTGAAGTGACTGGCCTTTCGCTGCCCTTGCTGTGCACGCCCGGTTGTTGTTCTGACTCACGTGACCTTCGCGTCAGCGACGCTACATCCTGCGGCAACTGGCCAGCAGGACCGCTGAAGGTCAACGCCTGGGGTTTCGAAGGATCGGGACAGGATTGCCGTGGGCCTTGGCCCCGCTCGCCCTTAAGCAGAAGTTGTGCCAGTTACGCCAAGACCAACGACTAATAGCCAGGACGTTTGGTCGCAGGCCATCTTTAGCGGTTTCGCTGGCGACAATCCGCCACATGGGACAGGTCGCCAGAAGAGAAATGGCGGGTTTCCCCCTCAAGATTGTGGGAGAGGTTCGAAACCGGTGTGAACGGCATTGTGTGGCGATTGGGCCGCCAAGCGGCCCAGAACCTGGTCAGGCATTGAGCCGGGAGGTGACTTCAGCCAGCTGCCCGGAAAGACCATGCAGGCGTTGGCCTGCCTGCTCGGTATGCTGCACGGCCTGCTGGTTGGCCGTGGCGATGCGGGTGATCTCCACCAAGTTGCGGGAAATATCTTCGGCAACGCTGGTCTGTTCCTCAGCTGCCGTTGCGATCTGCCGGTTCATGTCGCGGATCGCCTCCACCGCCGTGGTGATGCGCTGCAGCATCTGCCCTGCCTGCTCGACCTGCTCGGCGCCTTCCTCGCTGCGTCGCTGGCCACTTTCGATAGCCTTGACCGCGTGTACCGCGCCGGACTGCACGGCGTCGATGATCTGATTAATCTCAGCGATCGACGCAGCCGTGCGCTGGGCCAGGCTGCGGACCTCGTCGGCCACCACTGCGAAACCACGTCCGGCTTCACCAGCGCGGGCCGCCTCGATGGCGGCATTTAGCGCCAGCAGGTTGGTCTGCTCGGCGATACCACGAATCACTTCCAGAACCTTACCGATACGTGTGCTGTCGCTTTCCAGTTCGCGGATCACTTGGGCGGTGCCAGCAATTTCACGGTTGACCACGCCAATGATGTCGATGGTTGCCTGCATCACTTGCTCCCCGGCCTGGGCGCTGTGGTCGGCATCGTCTGCCGCCCGCGCAGCCTCGGCTGCGTGGCGCGCCACCTCCTGCGCGGTGGCGGACATCTCGTGCATCGCCGTGGCCACTTGGTCGGTGCGCTGGAACTGATCATCCGTGCCCCGGGCCATTCCCCCGGCGAGGGTGCGCAACTGACCGCTGGCGGTTTCCAGCTCATCGGCGTTGTCCTTGAGCCGGCCAACGGTCTCGGCCAGGAAGTCTCGCAAAGTATTGGCGGCACGGGCCAGGCGGCCCAGTTCGTCCTGTCGACGGCCGTCAACCCGAGCGCCGAAGCGGCCTTGGCTCAATTGCGCCACATATTCGATCAAACCACGGATCGGCTCGACCAGGCTGCGGTTGACCAGCCACAGGCTGAACAGGCCCACCAGTACCGCCGATGCGAGCATCACCAACATGCCCAGCCACACCGTACGCTGGGCAGCAGCGCTGAGTTCTGTCGAACGCTCGTGGGCGTCGGCTCGCAAATGCTCGACCAACTCGCTCATTTGCTCGCTGGCGGCGCGGTCCACGCCCTTCACCGCCTGGTCACCCACAACCGGATCACCACCTGCGGCCAGAAACGCCTCACGCCCCTGGGCATAGGCCTTGCCCAATTGCCGGTGGCTGTCGCGCAAGTGCTGTAATCGCGCCTTGAGCTCACCGTCGCTGGCGCCGACCAACTGCTCAAGCAACTGGTGTACCTGCTGTTCGCGGGCCTGGAACTGCTGCCAGTACTTGTCCAGCTCGGCGCTCTGACGACCACGCAGCAACACGTTCTTCCATTCCTGCACTTGGATCTTGAACTGCAGGTTGGCCTCGTCGATCAACTGCGAATCACGCAACGGGCCATCGACCAGCGCGGCATAGCCGCGCACGTTGGCGGACAGGAACTGGAAGCACACCAAGGCGATCAGCAGCATCGCCACCAGGCTGCCGCCAAGCAGGGTGAGAATTTGCACTCTGAGGGATTTATGCAACATCGGGAGATCTCGCAAGCAAGGCTTGGGGAAACGACAGGCCGAAGGCTGCCGCACAAGACGTCCTTGTCTTCGTTCGCAGGCCAAAAAAAAGCTGCCATCGATCGATAGCAGCCAGGTCGAGCACTTACGCAACAGTTGAGCTAGATAGTCTCAGGCAATTGCTACAGAAATGTTACAAGCGCATTGCGCGCTATACCGCTGCAAACTGAAGCGCAGCCAGGCGCGCATAAAGTGGGCTTTGCTCGATGAGCTGACGATGACTGCCCACCGCCACCACTCGCCCCTTGTCGATCACCGCGATGCGATCAGCATGCTGCACGGTGGCCAGGCGATGGGCGATGACCAACGTGGTGCGCCCGGCCATGAGCTGCGGCAAGGCCTGCTGGACCAGGTATTCGCTCTGCGCATCCAAGGCACTGGTGGCTTCATCGAGCAGCAGGATCGGCGCATCCACCAGCAAGGCCCGGGCGATTGCCAGGCGCTGGCGCTGTCCACCGGACAAGCCGATCCCTGCCTCACCCAGTGGTGTCTGGTAGCCCTGAGGCAGTTGCTCAATGAACTCATGGGCATAGGCACTGCGCGCCGCTGCCTCGACTTCGGCCAGGCTGGCCTGGGGTCGGCCATAGCGGATGTTGGCCTCCACCGTGCCGCGAAACAACGCCGGGGTCTGCGCCACCAGAGCGAACTGCCGGCGCAAGCAAGTGGGGTCCAGCGCAGTGATCGCCTGCCCATCGAGCAGGATTTGCCCTTGCTGGGGCTCGTAGAAACGCAGCAGCAAGTCGAACAGGGTCGACTTCCCGGCGCCGGACGGTCCGACCAAAGCCACGGTCTGCCCCGGCTCGATGATCAGGCTCAGGCCGTCAATGGCCGCCACGCCCGGGCGCGACGGGTAGGCAAAGTGCACCTCACGCAGTTCGATGTGCCCGCTCGCCCGTCCCGCCACCTGCTCACTGGGCTGGGCCGGCGTAAGGATCGCACTGCGTGCTGCCAGCAGTTCGGCAATACGTTCAGCCGCACCCGCTGCGCGCTGCAGCTCGCCGATGACTTCGCTGAGGGTACCGAAGGCGCTGCCGACGATCAGGCTGTAGAACACAAACGCGGCCAGCTCGCCACCGGAGATGCGCCCTGCTATCACGTCCATGCCGCCGACCCAGAGCATCACCCCCACCGCGCCCAGCACCAACACGATCACCAACGTGATCAACCAAGCACGCTGGGCGATACGCCGCCGGGCCACGGTAAAGGCCGCCTCCACGGTCTCGGCGAAGCGTTCGCGATCGAGCGGCTGGTGGTTATAGGCCTGTACGGTCTTGATCTGGCCCAAGGTCTCGGCGACATAGCTGCCGACATCGGCGACCCGATCCTGGCTCTGGCGCGACAAGCTGCGTACCCGCCGGCCAAACAGCAGGATCGGCGCCAGCACCAGCGGCAAGGCCAGCACCACGATACTGGTGAGCTTGGGGTTGGTGACAAACAGCAGTACCACACCGCCGGCGACCATCAAGGCGTTGCGCAGGAACATCGACAACGACGAGCCGATGACCGATTGCAGCAAAGTGGTGTCTGCCGTCAGCCGCGACTGGATCTCCGAGCTGCGATTGTCCTCGAAAAAGCCCGGATGCAGGCCGAGCAGGTGATCGAACACCGCCCTGCGGATATCCGCCACGCAGCGCTCACCGATCCAGGAAACTAGGTAGAAGCGGCTGAACGTGCCCACTGCCAGGGCTAGCACCAACACGAGGAACAGGCCGATGGTCTGGTTGAGCTGATGCGGTGAACCGGTCATGAAGCCTTGGTCCACCAATAGGCGAATGCCCTGCCCCATGGACAAGGTGATGGCAGCCGTCACGATCAAAGCCAGCAATGCCAACACGACTTGCTTGCGGTAAGGACGGATGAACTGCCAGGCCAGGCGCAGAGCCCGACGTTGACGCACGGAAACCGGTTCAGGCATGAAAGGGGCCATCCACTGCGAAGAGCCTGCAGCCTACCACTCATCGGACAATGCGGAACTGTACAGCGTCTGCAGCCATCGTTAACAAGCGAGACGCCGTGCAAGGGAGCATAGATCAGTCCCTATGCGCTTTCGTTCTAAAACGAAGCTGGAGCTTTCATGAACTTTCTGGTGGACTACCCCTGCCGCGACGCAAGGGATATGTCACAAGGCAGTCACGGCAACGGTTTATCCTGAGCTTGAACCTGATGAGGAGACAGGAAATGAGCCTGCAACATGGCAGTGAAACACCCAAGGCCCCCAACCCACCACAACCTCAGGTCTGTGGTTCGATCATCGATGCACAGGGGCGGGAAATCCCGATCACCGAGCAGATGATCCAGAAGGCCTGCAAGGACCTGGAGCAAAGCCGGGTCGAACGCGTTAAAAAGGCCTGAGCCAAGCATTCCTTACAACCCGGCGCATGCGCCGGGTTTTTATTTGCACGCCCGTTGGTGTCTGCTCGAAACCCGCTTGAAGGAAAAGCCCCCTTCGAAAGCCTCCCTCTGGCAATGGAAACGCCGCAGTTTCAACCTGCCGAATCAGACCAGCACACCACCCAGCGCGCAGACCATCTGCGCCAATTGCGGCGCCTCGCCACGCAGGTGTACCGCCAGCCCTTCGATCTCCCGCCGCTGTGGGTAGTGCTTGCGCAACAGGTCGAATGCGGCGCGCTGTTGAGCGGGGTCTTCGCTCAGGCTTCGACGAAAATCGGCGTCGTCCCGACGCGGGTCATAGACCGCACGGCACAGCGTCGCCAATGCCCAGGCCGGGTCACAACTGGCGTCCAGATCGATCTGCGCCAGCGCCGGGGCAGGCAGTAGTTCAGACAATTGCACCTGCTCCGGCTCCCCCCGCCAGCGGCAGAACGCCTGATAGATCTGCGCCGTACCCCGTTGCTTGCCGTCCAGGCTGTAGCCGGCGATGTGCGGCGTGGCCAGGGTGCACAGGTCGGCCAGGTCGAGGCTCACCTGCGGCTCGCCCTCCCACACATCGAGCACCGCGTGCACGTCCTCGCGATCGAGCAGCAGCTCGCGCAGGGCCTGATTGTCCACCACCGGGCCACGGCTGGCATTGATCAGCCAGGTACCAGGGCGCAGGCGCGCCAACTGATCGGCGCCCAGCAAGTGCCAGGTGGGGTACTCGCCATCGCGCTGCAGTGGAGTGTGCAGGCTGATTGCATCGCAGGTTTGCAGCAGAGTGTCGAGGCTGACGAAGTCCCCACCTTCCCGCGCCTGGCGAGGTGGATCGCAGACCAGCACTTTCCAGCCCAGGCCATGCAGCACCCGCACCAGGCGCTCACCGACCTGCCCTGCGCCGACGACGCCATAAACCCGCTCGCTGAGCTTGGCACCGTCGAGCTCGGCCAAGGTCAGCAAGCTGCCCAGCACGTAATCCACAACGCCACGGGCGTTACAACCTGGTGCACTGCTCCAGTGAATGCCTGCTTGGGCAAAGTAGTCCAGGTCCAGGTGATCGGTGCCGATGGTGCAGGTACCGACGAAACGCACCTGGCTGCCTTCGAGCAGTCGCCGGTCGACCTGGGTCACTGAACGCACCAGCAGCACATCGGCGTCCTTGACGCAGGCGGCGTCGATGCTGCGGCCTGGGTAGCGGCGAATCTCGCCGAACCCGGCAAAGAAAGCATCGAGCAGCGGGATATTCTCGTCGGCAACTATCAGCATGGCGCTCTCCTGTGAGGGGAGCGCAGTGTAGGCCCTATTGCGGTGCGCGATCCAGGCTCAGTCGGCCTTCTTGCGGATCCAGTACAGGTAGGTGCCGGCCTGCTCCTGCTGCTCCAGCAGCTCATGGCCCAGGAAGTTGCAGAACTTGGGGATGTCGCGGCGGGTGGAGGGATCGGTGGCAATGACCTTGAGCAGGCCACCGGCCGCCAGGTCACGCACGTGCTGGTGCAGCATCATCACCGGCTCCGGGCAGTTCAGGCCGGTGGCATCGAGGATGGCGTCAGGGGTGAATTCGGTCATGGGGGGGCTCCACAAATGATGGGGCATTGTCGCGCATCGGACGACGGGGTCCAAGAGGGCCGAGCCAGCTCCACGACGGTGGGCGCTGGCCAGCCCTGTGGTCGATCAACGCGACTTGAGGTCCAGCCGGCGCAGATGACAAGTGACTTCTTCGCGGTCGTGGTAGAGCTGCTTGCAGGCGATCGATACCTTGACCTTGCGCGCCTTGAAGCCTGCCTCGATCCGGTCGAGCAGGCGGCGTACTTCGCCATAGCGCTGCTTCATCGGCAGCTTGAGATTGACCACCGCCTCGCGGCACAGCCCCTCCCCCAGCCAGGTCTCGATCAGCGAGGCAGTGCGCGCAGGCTTCTCGACGATGTCGCAGACCATCCAATCCACGGTGTGTTTGGGCTGCCAGGTGAACCCATCGGCCATCAGGTGCTGGACCAGACCGGTTTCCATCAGGCTTTCTGCCATTGGGCCGTTGTCGATGGCCGTCACCAACATGCCCCGCTTGACCAGCTGATAGGTCCAGCCGCCCGGCGAGGCACCCAGGTCCACGCCGGTCATGTCGTCGTTCAGCCGCAGGTCCCACTGCTCGCGTGGGATGAACTGGTGCCAGGCCTCCTCCAGCTTGAGGGTCGAGCGGCTGGGCGCTTCGCGAGGAAACTTCAACCGCGGGATACCCATGGGCCACAGGGCCGAATTGTTCGACTCGGCCAGGCCAACGAACACCCGGCGCCCACTGATGAAGGTCAACAGCAGGCGCGGCCCTGCGGCATTCTCGACCAGGCGCCCGGCCTTGTGCAGGGCCTTGCGCAACGGCACTTCGAATTTACGGCAGAAGGTCGAGAGCTCCTTGCCCTCGTTGCTGTCGAGCACCTCCAGCCACAGGCTGCCGAACACCGGGTAATCGGCCAAGTGTTCGAGCAAGACGCTGATCCGGTCGCTCTCCGGCAGTTCGACGAACGCGCCCCGTGCCCACTGGCGGGGGAAGATCAGTCGCTCGAAACGCAGTTCACGCATCAAGCGCTCGCCGCCATCGGGCTCTGCACAGACGAACTCGGCGCAGGCACTCTGCGGCTTGCCCCGGGCGTAGCCGGCAATGCCCAAGAGGGCGGCGTGTTCGCTGATTTCGGCGCAGACCTCGCCCTCGAAACCGGGCCGGCAATGCATGAACAGGGTATTCATCTTTCACTCCACGTCGCTGGCCTGGATCGCCAGCCTTGATCCGGCGCAAAGCAGGCGCCGGCAGGGCGGCGATGATAAAGGAAGATCGGAACCTGCGACATGCCCCACCTGTCCAGAAGTGGGTCAGGACCGGCAAACCAGTCTACCCTGACCATTCAGCCAGGTCCGTTGCGTACGGGCCGTTACAGAGCGGTGATACCGGCATCCACTGGCTTGTGTGGCAAGTCCGCACACTCGAAGCGGGAATGACCGGACACCGGCGCAGAAGGAGTTGGCAATGCCCTCGCTCGATAGCCTGAAGACCCTGAAGACCCTCAAGGTGGCCGACCACACCTATCATTATTTCAGCCTCGCCGAGGCTGCCCGGCAGCTCGGCGACCTGCAGCGTCTGCCCATGTCGCTCAAGGTACTGCTGGAGAACCTGCTGCGCTGGGAAGACGGCAAGACCGTCACCGGCGATGACCTACGCGCCCTGGCCGGCTGGCTGGGCGAGCGTCACTCGGATCGGGAAATCCAGTACCGCCCCGCACGGGTCCTGATGCAGGACTTCACCGGCGTGCCCGCGGTGGTCGATCTGGCTGCCATGCGCGCCGCCATGGCCAAGGCCGGTGGCGATCCGCAGCGGATCAACCCGTTGTCCCCGGTGGATCTGGTGATCGATCACTCGGTGATGGTCGACCGTTACGCCAGTCCCGCCGCCTTTGCCCAGAACGTCGACATCGAGATGCAGCGCAACGGTGAGCGCTACGCCTTCCTGCGCTGGGGCCAGAGCGCCTTCGACAATTTCCGCGTGGTGCCACCGGGCACCGGCATTTGCCACCAAGTCAACCTGGAGTACCTGGGCCGCACCGTCTGGACCCGTGAAGCCGACGGCCGTACCTATGCCTTCCCCGACACTCTGGTCGGCACCGACTCCCACACCACCATGATCAACGGCCTGGGCGTGCTCGGCTGGGGTGTGGGCGGCATCGAGGCCGAAGCGGCGATGCTTGGCCAACCGGTGTCGATGCTGATTCCCGAGGTGATCGGATTCAAGCTGACCGGCAAGCTGCGCGAGGGCATCACCGCCACCGACCTGGTGCTGACCGTCACCCAGATGCTGCGCAAGAAGGGGGTGGTGGGCAAATTCGTCGAGTTCTACGGCGATGGCCTGGCCGACCTGCCCTTGGCCGACCGCGCCACCATCGCCAACATGGCTCCGGAGTACGGCGCCACCTGCGGGTTCTTCCCGGTGGACCAGGTGACGCTCGATTACCTGCGTCTTTCGGGGCGTCCGGAAGAGGCAGTGCAGTTGGTCGAAGCCTATTGCAAGGCCCAGGGCCTGTGGCGTGTGCCCGGTCATGAACCGGCTTTCAGCGATACCCTGTCGCTGGACATGCACGATGTCGAAGCCAGCCTGGCCGGACCCAAGCGCCCACAGGACCGGGTGGCCTTGTCGCAGGTCAGCCAGGCCTTCGAGGGCTTCATCGAACTGCAGCCCAAACCGTTGGCCAAGGAGGTCGGACGTCTGGAAAGCGAAGGAGGCGGCGGTGTGGCCGTGGGCAATGCCGACCAGGCCGGGGAAATCGACTATACCCATGACGGTCAGACCCACACCTTGCGTGACGGCGCAGTGGTGATCGCCGCCATCACATCCTGCACCAACACCTCCAACCCCAGCGTGATGATGGCGGCCGGCCTGGTAGCCAAGAAAGCCGTCGAGAAAGGCCTCACCCGCAAGCCTTGGGTGAAAAGCTCCCTGGCTCCGGGTTCCAAAGTGGTCACCGACTACTTCAAGGCAGCCGGCCTTACGCCTTACCTCGACCAACTCGGCTTTGCCCTGGTCGGCTACGGATGCACCACCTGCATCGGCAACTCCGGCCCATTGGATGACGCCATCGAGCAGGCCATCGGCAGCGCCGACCTCACGGTGGCCTCGGTGCTCTCGGGCAACCGCAACTTTGAAGGCCGTGTGCATCCGCTGGTCAAGACCAACTGGCTGGCCTCTCCGCCCCTGGTGGTGGCCTACGCCCTGGCCGGCAGCGTGCGCACCGACCTGACCCGTGACCCACTGGGCATCGGCAAGGATGGCCAACCGGTATTCCTTCGCGATATCTGGCCCAGCCAGCAGGAAATCGCCGAGGCCGTGGCCAAGGTCGACACCGCCATGTTCCACAAGGAATACGCCGAAGTCTTCGCCGGCGATGCCCAATGGCAAGCCATCGAAGTGCCTCAGGCGGCCACGTATGTCTGGCAGGACGACTCCACCTACATCCAGCATCCACCGTTCTTCGACACGATCGGCGGCCCGCTGCCACAGGTCCGCGATATCCAGGGCGCTCGCATCCTGGCGCTGCTCGGCGACTCGGTGACCACCGACCACATCTCCCCGGCAGGCAACATCAAGGCCGAAAGCCCCGCCGGTCGCTATTTACGCAGCAAGGGCGTGGAGCCAAGGGACTTCAACTCCTACGGCTCACGACGCGGCAACCATGAGGTCATGATGCGGGGTACTTTCGCCAACATCCGCATCCGCAACGAAATGCTCGCCGGCGAAGAGGGCGGCAACACCTTGCATGTACCCAGCGGCGAGAAGCTGTCGATCTACGACGCGGCCATGCGCTACCAGGACGAAGGCACCCCGCTGGTGGTGATCGCCGGCCAGGAGTACGGCACAGGCTCCAGCCGCGACTGGGCCGCCAAGGGCACCAACCTGCTGGGTGTCAAGGCTGTGCTGGCAGAGAGTTTCGAACGTATTCACCGCTCCAACCTGGTGGGGATGGGCGTGTTGCCGTTGCAGTTCAGGGCCGGCGAAAACCGCAAGACCCTTGGGTTGACCGGCAAGGAGCGCATCGACGTACAGGGCCTCACCGACGCGCAGCTGCGCCCCGGCATGACTCTGGCGCTGCGTATCACCCGCGAGGACGGGCAGCAGCAGCAAACCGAAGTACTGTGCCGGATCGACACCCTGAACGAAGTGGAGTACTTCAAGTCAGGCGGCATCCTGCACTATGTGCTGCGCCAGCTGATCGCAGCCTGATCGGACATCGGGGCGCCTGAGCCCCATCACCGACGCGAACCCAGGTGGTGTCCTGAGCGCCACCTGGGCAGTCGAAAGGATTTCGACGACGTCATGACAAGGAATTCCCATGTATCCGCTTTCCTGGCCCGCACTGATCCCGCTCTGTTTCGGTTACGGCCTGGCCTTGATCCATGGCAGCCTGGGCCTGTCCAGTCTGCCCACCTTTGGCGCCCTGATCTGCGCCGCCCTGCTGGCGCACCGTGCGGTGCGCTGGCAACAAGTGGCGGGGCACGTGCTGTTCATCGTCCTGGCCATCGCCTTGGCAGTGCACTGGCTACCTGGCTTCCAGGGCGCCAAGGTGATCGACCAAGCGACCTTCAGCGACGGCGCCCTGCCCTTTTCCATGTACCTGAATCTCGACAAGCCGTTGATCGGCTTCTGGCTGTTGTTGACGTGCCCATGGGTGCTGGCCTGGCGCGGGGCCGCTTGGAGCACCAGTCTGGCATTCATCCTGCCGCCTACCGTGCTCGTGTGCCTCGGCGGCGCTTGGGCGCTAGGTGTAGTGACCTGGGCACCGAAATGGCCGGATCAGGCTTGGCTCTGGCTACTGAACAACCTGCTCCTGGTCAGCCTCACTGAGGAGTTGCTGTTCCGTGGCTACATCCAAGGTGGCTTGCAACGGCTATTGGGCCATGAGTCTCTGGCGCTGTTCGCCGCCGCATTACTGTTTGGCCTGGCCCACCTGGGAGCGGGATGGCAGTGGTTCTGCCTGGCCAGTCTCGCCGGCATCGGTTACGGCCTGGCTTACCGCCGGGGCGGGTTGATGGCGGCGGTGCTTTGCCATTTCGGTCTGAACCTTGTCCACTTTGCAGGCTTTAGCTATCCGATGCTGGCACTTGGCTAAACAATCGGTCATGATCGGACCAGCGCGTCACAAAACCGTAAAAAATCGGTAATATAGACGCCAATTGATTGGAAAAAACCGAATTTCTTTACTCAAGCCTGGGGGCCATTCATTGCGCCAGATCAAGTAAATTAAATAAACATTCAATAAAACCGGCGGCTGGCCGATACGGATTCAAAGCCTTGCGGATTGAACCTCATGCGTAACAACCAACCGATTACCCAGAGAGAGCGGACGTTTCCTGCTGAACAGCGGTTGATCTCCACCACCAACGCCAAGGGGGTGATCACCTACGTCAACGATGCGTTCATCGATATCAGCGGCTTCTCCCGCGAGGAACTGACGGGAGCGCCTCACAACTTGGTCCGCCACCCCGATGTGCCATCGGCGGTGTTCGCCCACATGTGGCAAACCCTCAAGCAGGGCCTGCCGTGGATGGGGATCGTCAAGAACCGCTGCAAGTCTGGCGATCACTACTGGGTCAACGCCTACGTCACGCCCATCTTCGACAATAACCAGGTAGTCGGTTACGAGTCGGTGCGGGTCAAGCCCACGGCCGAGCAGATCCGCCGCGCCGAGGCGTTGTATCAACGCATCAACCAAGGCAAGCCCGCGATTCCACGCCGCGACAAGTGGCTGCCTGTCCTACAGGATTGGCTGCCATTCATCCTGGTCAGCCAGATCGGCTTCTTGATCGGCAACTGGCTCGGCCACTCCTGGGGGTTCGCCCTGGCTGCCGGCCTGTCGGTGCCGCTGGGCCTGCTCGGCCTGAGCTGGCAACAGCGCGGCCTCAAGCGCCTGCTGCGCCTGGCCGAACAGACCACTTCCGATCCATTGATTGCACAGATGTACACCGACAGCCGGGGTGTACAGGCGCGCCTGGAAATGGCCATGCTCAGCCAGGACGCCCGCATGAAGACCTGCCTGACTCGCCTGCAGGACAGCGCCGAGCAACTCAGCGACCAGGCACGCGAGTCCGACACTCTGGCCCATCAGAGCTCCACCGGCCTGGAGCGTCAGCGAGTCGAGACCGAGCAGGTCGCCGCCGCAGTCAACCAGATGGCTGCCACCACCCAGGAGGTGGCCAACCATGTGCAGCGCACCGCCGATGCGACCCAAGAGGCCAATCGACTGACCAGCCAGGGTCGGCAGATCGCCGGAGAAACCCGCGAGGCCATTTCTCGCCTTTCCCAAGCCGTCGGCGAAACCGGGCAGACCGTCACCCAACTGGCTAAGGACAGCGACGAGATCGGCGGCGTAGTCGATGTGATCAAAGGCATCGCCGATCAGACCAATCTGCTGGCCCTCAACGCCGCCATCGAGGCTGCCCGTGCAGGTGAGATGGGTCGTGGCTTCGCGGTCGTGGCCGATGAAGTCCGCCAGCTGGCTCAGCGCACCGCAGAGTCCACCGGGCAAATCCACAACCTGATCGCCAAGTTGCAGCAGACCGCCAGCAATGCGGTGCAGACCATGGAGAATGGCCATCGTCAGGCCCAGGAAGGCGTGGAGCGGGTGATGGAGGCTGACCAGGCCCTAATAGGTATCAGCGAAGCAGTGGCCAACATCACCGACATGGCCACCCAGATCGCCGCGGCCACCGAGGAGCAAACCGCTGTGGCCGACGAGATCAGCCGCAACATCAGCACCATTGCCGATCTGGCCGACCAGACTGCCGAACAGGCCCAGCGCTCTGCCTTGCTCAGTGAAGAGCTGACCAGCACCGCCGGTAGTCAGTACTCACTGGTGGAACGCTTCAACCGCTGATGCACGTCGGCGCATGCCCGTCTCTACAGGTGCATTACCAACCTGTAGGCGCGGGCTTGCCCTCACCCCGACAGATTTCACCAATCCAGCGAGAGTCGGCTCTCGAAGTAACGCATCTCCCCAGTCAGGGGATCCTGGAAACGCAAACTGTGCGCCAGCAGCTTCAAGGGGCGTTGGTAGTCGTCCTCATCCTTCGAAAGCTGCGGATAGAACGGGTCATTGCAGATACCGGCACCCAACGCCGCCATATGCACCCGCAATTGGTGCGTCTTGCCTGTCACCGGTGAGAGCCCGTAGCGCCACAGCTTGCCGTTCTTCTCCAGCACTTCGGCAAGGGTTTCGCTGTTCTCCACACCGTCCACCTCATGCATGCGGAAGAAGGGTTCGCCATGCACCAGGCGGCTACGGTGCACCAAAGGGAATTCGCGCTCAGGCAGTGCCGCCGCTATGGCCTGGTAGCGTTTGTCGATACGCCGCTCGGGAAACAGCCGTTGATAGGCGCTGCGGGTCTGCGGATTGGCGGAAAACAGCACCAGGCCCGCGGTATGCCGGTCGATGCGGTGCAACGGCACCAGATGCGGGTTATCCAGACGGCGGATCAGGCGGCGCAGCAAGGTCTGTTCGACGTATTCGCCGGTCGGCGTGACTGGCAGAAAATGCGGTTTGTCCGCGACCACCAGATGCTCATCGACATGCAGGATCGACTCCTGTACGGGAATCGGCTTTTCATTGAGCACTTCGCGAAAGTAGTGCAAGCGCATGCCCCGACGGTAGGGAAAGTCCGCCGCAATGGGCTGCCCTTGTGCATCCAGCACCCGCCCCCGGGCGAAGCGGTCCAACCACTGTTCACGATCGATCCCCTTGAAGTGCTCGCACAGGCAATCGAGCACGGTTTGCCAGGAGCCCGGAGGCAGGCAGACAGTACTGGCTTGCTGATGGGCAGGGTCGAAAGGTGCGGTCATGACAGGGCTCGGGAATTCAAAGGCGGGCATTATCCCCCATGGCTACAGGCTCAACCAGCCTTGGCCTGCAGTTCAGTGCGCTCCTTGAGCCAGCGCAGTACTTGCACTGGCTCCCAGCGGGCGGGATCGTAAAGGGCATAGATCAGCCCCTGGTAACCCACCACATCCAGCGCACGGTGATAACCCGCGCGCTGGAACAACGCCTCGATCTCAGCGAAACAGGTGTTGAAATGGACTTTGCCGAACGGAGTCCGGTCGTCGGTCACCAAGCCTTCGAGGCGCAGTTCCAGCACGGCCTCGCATACCTGCTCGGGCGGCATGCGATTGACGCTGTACTTCAGTTGCTCGACGTTGAACATGGGCGAATCCGTATACTGTATTTATATACAGCATACGGATTCGCCCAAGCCTGCGTCAACGGCTCACCCCAGAAACGCCACGACTTGCTCGGCATCGAACGGCCAGCCCAGCTCGACGCCGGTATCGCACCGGCGAAGTACCGGAATGCGCAGCCCATAGCGCTCGAACAGCGCCTCGCTTTCAGCGATATCGACCAGCTCCACCAACAAGCCATGCTCGATGAACGGCATCAGCATGGCCTCGGCGACTTCGCACAGGTGGCACCCCAAGGTGCCGAACAGTTGGCATTCAGGCAGCATGGACACGCCTCGAGTCTGCGGGAACGGGATACCCATTCTAGGACCATGCTTGCTCCCGCGCATCTGACGCGCGTCAATCTTGATTGGTCGCCCCGATGCGGTGCAGCGACAAGTCTGCGCCTTGGAATTCCTGCTCATGGCTAAGACGCAGCCCGTGTACCCGCTTGATCAGGCCATAGACCGCAAAACCACCAGCCAACGCCACGATGACGCCCGCCAGGCTGCCCACCAACTGACTGCCCAGACTGACGCCCCCCATCCCGCCGAGGGCCATCTGCCCGAAAATGCCGCAGGCGATACCGCCCCAGAGGCCGCATAGGCCATGCAGCGGCCAGACCCCGAGGACATCGTCGATCTTCCAGCGGTTCTGCGCCGCGGTGAAGCACCAGACGAACAGCACGCCAGCGATCAAACCCGTGGCCAGCGCTCCGACAGGGTGCATGACGTCCGAACCGGCACACACAGCCACCAATCCGGCCAGCGGGCCGTTGTGCAGAAAGCCCGGGTCGTTACGCCCGGCCAGCAAGGCCGACAAGGTGCCGCCGACCATGGCCAGCAGCGAGTTGATCGCCACCAACCCACTGACCCCTTGCAGGGTCTGGGCGCTCATGACGTTGAAGCCGAACCAACCGATGATCAGGATCCATGACCCCAATGCCAGGAATGGAATGCTCGACGGTGCGAAGGCCACCAGGCGCCCTTCGCGATAGCGCCCACGGCGTGCACCGAGCAACAGCACCGCCGCCAGCGCCAGCCAGCCGCCCATGGCATGCACCACCACCGAGCCGGCAAAGTCATGGAACGGTGCTCCGAAGCGCGCTTGCAACCAAGCCTGCAGCCCGAAGTTGCCGTTCCATACCACGCCTTCGAAGAGCGGATAGACCACCGCCACGATCAAGGCCGTGGCGCACAGCTGCGGCACGAAGCGAGCGCGCTCGGCAATGCCGCCGGAGATGATCGCCGGGATCGCCGCCGCAAACGTCAGCAAGAAGAAGCATTTGACCAATGCATAACCGTGGTCGTCGGCCAGCGTTGCGGCGGGCTGGAAGAAGCTCACGCCATAGGCCACCCAATAACCCACGAAGAAGTACACCAAGGCCGAGACCGCGAAGTCGCTGAGGATCTTCGATAAAGCGTTGACCTGATTCTTGTGACGTACGGTCCCGACCTCCAGAAAGGCAAATCCCGCATGCATGGCGAGCACCAAGATGGCGCCCATGAGGAGGAACAAGGTATTGGAGCCGTGAACGAGGGAGTCCATCGCGCTGTGCATGTTTTCCATGAATAGGCAGACCTGCTGAAAAGGCACCAGGACAGTTCAAGAGCCCGCATCCCTGCACCGATTCGGTGCCAGGCCTTTGCCCTATTTCGGTGAGCCGGGCGCGACCTGCGTGGTTTTTTCTTGGGTTTGTCGTGGATTGGGTTAAGGTTTATCGGTATCGCATGGCCCGCGCACGCATTCGGCGCGGCCACGCTCCGTGAGGTAGCAAGGGCCGTACCAGCGGCCATACTGAACCTTCCGCCAACCCCATCACTCGAAATAGCCACACACTTTTACAGGGAGAGCCTCCATGGCCAGCAAACCGGCAAAGACTGCTCAAGAGATACTGATGGCTGACTTCCAGGCGTTGGTGCGCGACACCGAAAAGCTGCTCGCCGACACCGCCAACCTGGCAGGCGACCAGGCCGACGAACTGCGTGAACAGCTTCATGACCGTCTGGCCCAGGCCCGCGAAACCCTGCAACTGACACAGGACTCGGTCCGCGAACGTGGCCAGGCAGCCTTGGGCAGCGCCGAGCAATACGTCCAGGAAAACCCTTGGCAGGCCATCGGCATTGCCGCCGGCGTTGGCCTGTTGATCGGCCTGCTGGCCAGTCGACGCTAAGGGGTGAGCATGGAAAACGACGCCCCCGGCACCAGCGCATCCGGCAAGCGCCTCGGCGCGGCGTTGCTCGGCCTGCTGCACAGCCACATCGAGCTGTTCGGCATCGAGTTGCAGGAACAAAAATCCCGCACCCTGAGCCTGCTGCTGTTCGCAGGCCTCGCCCTGGTCTTCGCCCTCCTGCTGTTGACGGCCCTGTCGGGCTTGGTGCTGGTGTTGCTGTGGGACAGCTATCGCCTGGCCGGCATCATCGGCTTGTGCGTGTTCTACGGCATCGCCGCCCTGTACTGTGGGCTGCGCCTGAAAGCGGCGGTATTCGATGAGTCGTCCCCCTTCAGTGCCACCCTCGAAGAACTCGCCAAGGACAGGGAGCGCCTATTGCCATGAGCCTGCCCGAACTGCCCAACACCCGTAATCCCCGTGAACTGCGCAAGGCGTTACTGCGCCTGCGCCTTGAAATGCATCGCCAACAGATCCACCACGAATCGGCGCAACTGCTCGAGCCGGTCCGCCGCCTGCGTGGCATGGGCGATTCATTGCAAGATGGGCTGGGGATCAAGCATGCGCCGCTCTGGGGCCTGGGCGCTGTGGTCGCCCTGGGATTTCTCACCGGCAAAGGCGTGCGCAGCGGCAACCTCGGCAGACTCGTGCGCCTGGGGACTAGCCTGGCACCGCTGGTGCGATTGTTCCTGCGCAACAGTCGACGCCCCTGATCGATCGCGCCCGCTGCTTGCACGGGCGCGCCCGACACGGGAAGCTATGGCGTCCACCTGACGGGAGATCGAGCCTTGGACTGGCACACCCTGCTGACCCGCGAACGCCTGGGCAAAGCCCTGTACAGCCCCGAGGAACTGGGGCGCAGCCCCTTCCACAAAGACCATGACCGCATCATCTTCTCCGGTGCCTTCCGCCGCCTGGGGCGCAAAACCCAGGTCCACCCCGTTTCGAGCAACGATCACATCCACACCCGCCTGACTCATTCACTGGAGGTCAGCTGCGTCGGTCGCTCGCTGGGCATGCGCGTTGGCGAAACCCTGCGCGAGCGCTTACCGGCCTGGTGCGAGCCCAGCGACCTTGGCATGATCGTGCAGTCGGCGTGCCTGGCCCATGACATCGGCAATCCGCCTTTTGGCCATTCCGGCGAAGATGCCATTCGCCACTGGTTCCAGCAGGCCGCCGGACGTGGCTGGCTGGACGACATGAGCGATGACGAGCGCGCAGATTTTCTCAACTTCGAAGGCAACGCCCAGGGGTTTCGTGTACTGACCCAACTCGAATACCACCAGTTCGATGGCGGCACCCGCCTGACCTACGCCACTTTGGGTACCTACCTCAAATATCCATGGAGCGCCCGCCACGCCGACGCCCTGGGCTATAAGAAACACAAATTCGGTAGCTATCAGAGCGAATTGCCGCTGCTCGAGCAGATCGCCCGCAAGCTCGGCCTGCCGCAGCTCGAACAGCAGCGTTGGGCGCGCCATCCGCTGGTATACCTGATGGAGGCGGCAGATGACATCTGCTACGCCCTGATCGACCTCGAAGACGGCCTGGAGATGGAGTTGCTGCAGTACGCCGAGGTCGAGGCCCTGCTGCTCGACCTGGTAGGTGACGATTTGCCCGAAACCTACCGTCAACTGGGGCCCACGGACTCACGGCGGCGCAAACTGGCGATTCTGCGTGGCAAGGCAATCGAGCATTTGACCAACGCGGCAGCCCAGGCCTTCGTTGAACAACAGACCGCCTTGCTTGCCGGGCACCTGCCTGGCGATCTGGTCGAACACATGCACGGTCCAGCCAAGCGTTGCGTGCTCCAGGCCAAGGACATGGCCCGCAAGAAAATCTTCCAGGACAAACGCAAGACCCTGCACGAGATCGGTGCCTACACTACCCTCGAGATTCTCCTCAATGCATTTTGTGGAGCGGCATTGGAGCAGCACGGCGGGCGTACACCTTCCTTCAAGAGCCGACGTGTACTGGATTTGATCGGTAATCACGCTCCAGACCCGCACGACTCGCTGCATACAGCCTTCCTGCGCATGATCGATTTCATCGCCGGCATGACCGACAGCTATGCCAGCGAGATGGCCAGTGAAATGACCGGACGCTCCAGCCCTCCCTGAGGGCTGGGTACCCAATAGTCTTGAGGGCTAGTAATTGAAGGAAATTTCTTATTAGCCCTCAACAGAATTAAACACTTATCAATATCTAAAAATAAAAAGTTACTAAACCAGGTGCCTTTGGTGACGTCAACACGCTCAATTCGTAGCGCGCGTAGCTTTTTACTGTAGGCATTTTCCCATATGCGAGTCGTGGCAGCTCCTCGCATGTCCGACGACTTCCAACTGAGCTAAGGTGCGCATTATTTCCGACACCCGCCGCATGGAAGTTGAATATGCACTCTGTATATATTGTCGATGATCATCCCGTTATCCGCATGGCGGTTCGCATGTTGCTGGAAAACCAGAATTACAAGGTCGTCGGTGAGTCGGACAATGGCGTCCATGCCATGCAGATGGTCCGAGAGACACGTCCCGACTTGGTGATCCTCGACATTGCCATTCCCAAGCTCGATGGCCTCGAAATCCTGTCCCGCTTCCAGAGCATGGCCTTGCCCTTGAAAGTGCTGGTACTGACAGCACAATGCCCCGCCCTTTTCGCGGTGCGTTGCATGCAATCGGGAGCCGCCGGATATGTCGGCAAACAAGAGGACCTGAGCGAACTGCTTAGTGCAATAAAAGCCGTGCTCTCCGGTTACAACTATTTCCCCAGCCAAGCGGTTAACACCAGCCAGATTATTCCAGACCACGAGATACGACTTTTCCGACACGTTAACGACAGAGAACTTATGGTTTTGCAACTTTTCGCCCAAGGAAAGAGCAATAAGGAAATTGCGAAGGGCATGTTTCTGAGTAACAAAACCGTCAGCACCTACAAAAAGCGCTTGATGCAAAAACTTCAGGTCCAGACGCTGGTCGACCTGATTGATGTCGCCAAACGCAACGCGCTGGTTTGAGGTGCGACATGGGGCGGTACCTAACCTGCCTGTTTATCGTTGCCCTTGCGCTGGCTTGCCATCCAGCGCACGCCCACCAAAACAGGCCCAAAGCACTTAACCTCCTGACGCGCTCGTCGCTAAAGCCGGTTCTGCCAATGCTGACACCGACCCAGCGCCAATGGCTCGCTGAAAAACAAGAGTTGGTGATCGGTACATCCTTCCCGGACTACCCACCTTTCGATATCACCACAGGCGGGCGCGACTACCAGGGGCTCACCGCTGAATACGCTGGCCTGATCGGCATTGCGTTGGGATTGAAGGTCCGCGTGCTGGGCTTCGACAGCCGCCAGTCAGCGATCGAAGCGCTCAAGCATGGCCGGATCGACTTGCTTGGCAGCGCCAATGGTTATGAAGCCGTCGCAGGCCTTGCGCTCTCTCGTCCTTATGCGATCGACCAGCCAGTGCTGGTGACGCGAGAACATGAGCGCCGCGTACTGGATGACGAACTCAAAGGGCTGCGCCTGAGCATGCTCTATCACTATCTCTCGCCCAAAGAAGTACTCAGTGCCTATCCGAAGGCCGAACTGCTGGCATTTCGCTCCTCCACATTGGCGCTGAATGCTGTCGCTTTCGGCCAGGCCGACGTGTTCATTGGCGATACCATTTCGACCCATTACCAACTCAATCGCGGCCATCTCCCGCCTTTGCGCATGGCGAGCTTCGGCAAGCACGAGGCCATTGGCTTTAGTTTCGCCCTGCGCCGCCAGGACACCATTCTCAAGGAGGTGATCGATGCGACCCTAGAGAGCCAGACACCCATCATGGCCGCCAGCATCTTCAAGCGTTGGGGGGCGGGAAGCGATTATCTGCTGACTGATCGCAAGCTTCAGCTCTCGGCCGGCGAAGAGCAATGGCTGCGGGAACATCCGGTGATGCGCGTGGCGATCAACGAGACCGCCGCTCCGGTTTCCTACTTCGACAGCAACGGCAACTTTCGCGGTATCGCCGCCGATCTGCTGGACCTGATCCGGCTGCGCACGGGTCTGCGCTTCGAGATCGAGCGGGCCAGCGGCATCCGGGACATGCTGGCCCGACTCAAGGACGGCCGGGCCGATGTCATCGCCGCCATTTCCAGCGACGAAAAGCACGATGGTGCCCTGCATATCAGCCGGCCGTACCTGGAAAGCACCTATGTACTGGTCACCCGCGCAGGCAGTGACCAGGCGGCGTCCCTGGAGCACCTGCAGAACCGGCAGGTCGCGATCACCCGCGACAGCATCATGGCCGGCTTGCTCTCGGCCCGTTACCCGAAGATCAGCAAGATCGAGACCGACAGCCCATTCTTTTCCATTGCGCTGCTAAGCAGTGGTGAAGTCGATGCGGCCATCACCACCCTGATCGACGCCAACCATGCCCTGGCCGGAAACCCGGACTTGGTCATTCGCAGTACGATCGGCAGCGAGCCGGCCACAGTCGCGATGGCCACCAACAGCCAGGCCCATGCACTGGCGTCGATCTTGGACAAAGCCTTGCAAAGCATCTCGCCGGAGGAGCTTGGCGTGATCAACAATCGCTGGGGAGGCTATCGGCTGCATGACGACGTGTATTGGCGGGAGTTTCGTCGCCTGGCGCTGAAGTTCTTGCTGGCAGTCGGCTTGCTGTTGCTTTTGGCACTGATCTGGAACGCGCACCTACGGTGGCAGATCAGGCAACGCAAATGCGCCGAGCGGGCACTCAACGACCAGCTTGAGTTCATGCGAGCCTTGCTCAACGGCACCCCTCATCCGATGTATGTGCGGGATCGTGAAGGGCGGCTGCAAAGCTGTAATGACAGCTACTTGCAGGCTGTCGATGCCCAAACCGACGAGGTCATGGGCAAGCGACTGGATGAAAGCCCGGGTGCTGATCGGGAATATACCCAACAGATGGAGGCCGACTACGAGCAAGTCATGGCCGCCGGCACCCCCTTGATCCTGGACCGTCCACTGCGCATGGGAGGACGGGAGCTGACCATCTACCACTGGATCCTGCCCTATCGCGACTCCCTAGGTGAAGTCCAGGGGATCATCGGTGGCTGGATCGACATCAGTGACCGTCGCGAGCTGGTCCAGGAGCTGCGCCTGGCCAAACAACGTGCCGACGACGCCAACCGTGCTAAAAGCACCTTCCTGGCGACCATTAGCCACGAGATCCGCACGCCTATGAATGCAGTCATTGGCATGCTGGAGCTGGCAGTGCGCCGGGCGGATCGCGGGCAACTGGACCGGCCATCCCTGGAGGTCGCCTACCATTCGGCAAAAGACCTGCTCGGGCTCATCGGCGACATCCTGGACATCGTCAGGATCGAGTCCGGCCATTTATGCCTTTCCCCGGAGTCGGTCGATCCCAGCGTTCTGGTCGAGTCAGTGGCCAGGCTATTCGCTGGCCTGGCGCGACAGAAAGACCTGGCCTTGCAAGTGGTCATCGCGCCAAACGCCCGTTGCCACGCGCTGCTCGATCCACTGCGGTTCAAGCAGGTGCTGTCGAACCTGGTCAGCAATGCCATCAAGTTCACCGACCAAGGCCAGATCCAGATCAACTTGCTCGTGAACGAGGACACCGATCGCGATGGCCCGTGTCTGGAACTCAAAGTCCGCGACACCGGCATCGGGATCCACGAGGAGGCACTCAAGGAGCTGTTCAACCCGTTCGTCCAGGCCAATCCACACAGCGAGGGAGCAAGGGCTGGAACCGGTTTGGGATTGGCGATCAGTCATAGCCTGAGCGAGATGATGGGAGGGACGCTGAGCATCAAGAGCCTGCCTGGCGTCGGCACTCAGGTGACCCTGGTAATGCCCCTGCAACGCGTCGAAGCGCCACCGGTGACCACCCCACTGGTGCAGGACGTGGAGACACCGAACAGCGGGCTGAACGTACTGGTCATCGATGACCACCCGGCCAACCTGTTGTTGATGGAACAGCAGTTGAGTTTCCTGGGGCTGAGCCTGTCCGTCGCCAGCGATGGCCGTGAAGGGCTGGAAAAATGGCGCGCGGGCGGTTTCGATGTGGTGATTCTCGACTGCAACATGCCGCAAATGAACGGCTACCAAGTCGCTGAAGCCATCCGCGCGATAGAGCGCCAACGCGACTGGCCACGCTGCCTGATCCTTGGCTACACCGCCAACGCCCAGCCGGAAGTCCGTCAGCGTTGCCTGGACGTTGGCATGGACGACTGTCTCCTCAAGCCGATAGGCCTGCACACGCTGAATCAGCGCCTGGCAGGCATCGAACCGAGTTGGCATGCGTCGCCAAGGCGCAGGGCAAGCAAACGTCTCGCCCTTGAGGGCCTGTCCGCCATCGTTGGTGACGACCCGGACAGCCGTACTCGACTCCTCAACGCCTTACTGGAAAGTTTGATACAAGACCTGGCCACGCTGATGGCCATCGACCCGAAAGATGCACGGGCCATTGCCGCTCAGGCACACAAGATCCTCAGCACGGCCAGGATGCTGGAAGCCAGGGATCTGATGGAGGCGTGTGAAGCACTGGAGCAGGAAACCTTGCCATTGGCACAGCTGAAACTGCGACGGCAGGTATTGGCACGGCATATGCGCCGAACGGAGAAAGCGCTGGCCAGGCATTTGCAACACCCGGCCAGGGCTGGATGAGCAGCGCGTAAATACGCTGCTCGGGGCGGATCAGGAAGCCTGGGTGTTGATTGGCTTGTCCGGATACCAAGCGTCCAGCAGCGGGCTGAGTTCGATTTTGGTCAGTTCGCTGCGGCCCTTGAGCCACGCTTCGACAATGGCGCGCTGCTCTTCGCTGACCGAGCCACGCTTGGCCAGGCAAACCAGGCCGAAGTCATCACCACCGACGTAATCCAGGCCGTTGGCATCCATGGCTTCAGCGAGGAAGGCATCGAGGAAGGCATCGATGGCTTCGTCGGACAGGTCTTCCTTGAATTCCAGGTTCAGTTCGAAACCCAGCTCCTGGAATTCGTCCACGCACAGTTTCTTGCGCAGGCGACGGGAACGGTTGGTGGCCATGAAACTATCCTCTTGAGTATTAACGCGCGGCACTTTACCAGTTTCCGGGCGGCTGCGGCGCTTTTCCGTCGAACATGGCCCATGGAGGATGCGCTTGGGGCATAATGCGCACTATATTTCGTCCTGGGGCCATCATCTTGTACAGCCCCAATGTCACTTTCCCTCGTCCGCAGGGTTCAAATTGCACATGATCAAAACGCTCCGTCCCCTGATTCTCGCCAGCCTGTTCCTGCCCTTCGCCATGCCTGGCCAGGCCGCGCCCGTCAACACTACCCTCCCGCCGAAAGTGCAACAGGCGCTCAAAGCCAACAAACTGCAGGACTCAGCCCTGTCCCTGGTGATGCTGCCGCTCAACGGTCCCGGCACGCCCACCGTGTTCAACGCCGATGTCTCGGTCAACCCGGCCTCGACCATGAAGCTGGTGACCACCTATGCGGCGCTGGAACTGCTGGGCCCCACCTTCCAGTGGAAAACCGAGTTCTACACCGATGGCACCCTGAGCAACGGCGTACTCAACGGCAACCTGTACCTCAAAGGCGGTGGCGATCCGAAACTGAACATGGAAAAGCTCTGGCTGCTGATGCGTGACCTGCGCGCCAACGGCGTGCGCACGGTGACGGGCGACCTGGTGCTGGATCGCAGCCATTTCGTTCAGCCCAACCTGCCGCAGTTCAATGACGACGGCGGTGATGTGAACAAGCCGTTCCTGGTCCGCCCCGACTCGCTGCTGGTCAACCTGAAGGCCCTGCGCTTCGTGGCCCGCAACGATGGCGGAAAAGTCACTGTGGCCATGGAGCCGCCGCTTGCGAACGTGCGCATCGACAACCAGGTCAAGGCCGTCGCCTCCAGAAAATGTGCAGGTGATGTACGTTACAACCCGGTCACCCAGGCCGACGGCGTCAGCGTAGTCGTCAGTGGCCAGCTTGGCGAAGGCTGCAACTCACAGACCTATCTGTCGCTGCTCGATCATCCGACCTATGCCGCCGGTGCGGTGCGAGCGATCTGGAACGAACTGGGCGGTAGCATTCAGGGCCGCGATCGCATCGAGAACGTGCCCAAAGGTGCACGCCTGCTGGCACGGGCATTCTCGCCGGACTTGGTCGAGGTGATCCGCGACATCAACAAGTACAGCAACAACACCATGGCCCAGCAGCTGTTCCTGAGCCTGGGTGCGCAGTTCCGCACGGATGCCGACGGCGACGACGCCCGCGCAGCCCAGCGTGTGGTACGTCAGTGGCTGGCGAAAAAAGGCATCACCGCGCCGCACCTGATCATGGAAAACGGCTCCGGCCTGTCCCGTGCAGAGCGGGTCAGCACTCGCGAGATGGCGGCGCTGCTGCAGGCAGCTTGGAAGAGCCCCTACTCCGCCGAATTCATCAGTTCCATGCCGCTGGTAGGCATGGATGGCACCATGCGCAAGCGGCTCAAGCGCACGGCCATGACCGGTGAAGGGCACATCAAGACCGGCACCCTGAACACCGTTCGGGCGATTGCCGGGTTCAGCCGGGATAGCAATGGAAACACCTGGGCGGTGGCGGCGATTCTGAATGATCCCAAGCCCTGGGGGGCATCGCAGGTGTTGGATCAGGTGTTGCTGGATCTTTACCGGCAGCCGAAGGTGGGAAGTACTGCGGCGGCTGGGGTGCCTTGATCGGCTTGGGCTTTCAGATAGTGTGATATCCATTCTGGGTGGGGCGCCACCGGCGCTTTTCGCCTTTACGGCGACCTACTTTGCTCGCAAGCAAAGTAGGCAAAACCGCTGGCTCCCACCTCCGGCCTCCTGAGGTCACGATCGGCGGCGACTGAACTACAGCGCACCAAAGGCAAACAAGCTAATTAATGTGTTGTTTGTTCCGGCCAATTCGCGGGTAAATCAGAGCGCCGAACCGCCGCGCCTACAGGCAATCCCACCCTCAGCGCAACTCCGCCTCAACCCGATCCCGCCCCGCCTGCTTGGCCGCATACACCCCGGCGTCAGCCCGCAACAGCAACGCATCAGCTCCCTCCCCCGGTCGCCAACCCGCCACTCCAAAGCTCGCCGTCACCCGGCCCACTCCATCGACCGGAACACTGCGAACCCCCTGCCACAGCTCCAATGCCAATGATCGTGCCTGCTCGGCATTGCTACCCGGGCAAAGCACCATGAACTCCTCGCCCCCCAAACGGCAAAACACATCGGTACGCCGCAGGCGACTGCCGATCCGCTGGCAAAGGCTGCGCAACACATGATCGCCCACCGCATGGCCGTACTGGTCATTGATCCGCTTGAAATGATCGATATCCAGCATGATCACCGCCAGCTCCAATCCGTCACGCTGTGCACGCTCCAGCTCGTTCTGCAATCGTTCCTGGAAATGTCGCCGGTTATGGATGCCGGTCAAGGCATCGGTGACCGAAAGCGCCCGAAGCTCTTCCTCCACCCGCTTGAGGTCGGAGATGTCCGTCTGGTAGCCATGCCACAAGGTGCATCCTCCCTCACCGATTTCGGGGGTAGCTTCCCCGCGCACCCAGCGCAGGCCCGCCTGAGGCAGTATCACGCGGTACTCCTCACGCCAGGGTGTCAGGTGCAAGGCCGAATAACGGACCGAGCGACGGACGCGCTCCAGGTCATCGGGGTGGATGCGTTCGAACACCGCCGATGCATCCTCACGCAGCGTCTTCAGATCGACTTCATAGATATCGTGCAGGCCTTGGCTGGCATAGGGGAAACAAGAGTGTCCGTCGGCATCCAGGCGGTACTGGTAGATCCCACCGGGCACTTCGGCGCTGAGCTTCTCCAACAACCGATCACGGGCCGCCAGCGCTTCATGGACGCGCCGCCGTTCGGTGACGTCGATGCAGATGGCCAGGTAGCCAACCCACAACCCCTGCTCGTCCAGTACCGCAGTGACCAGCATGTTGGCCAGCAGGCGGCTGCCATCCTTGCGCACCAAGGTCCACTCCCCTGCCTCGGTCCCTTTTTCCTGCACGGTCTCGGCAAACATCGCCTGGCCACCGCCGATCTCGCGTCCATAGCGCACGCTCAGGGCGTGGGCGCGCTGGCTGAGTTCCTCAGGGGGGACCAGATCCTCCAGCCGCAACTGACCAATGGCTTCGCTTGCCGAATAGCCCAGCATGCGCTCGGCACCGGCATTGAAGGTACTGACCAGGCCCTTGAGGCTGGTGGCGATGATGGCGACCTGTGTCGCGGCGTCCAATACGCTGCGCAGCTGATTGTGGGTATCGCGCAAGGACTGCTCGCTGACCCGCAATTCGCCAGTGCGCTGATCGACCAGTGCCAGGGCACGCTGACGCTGGCTGAACAGGCTGTAGAGCAAGGCACTGAGCAAGACGCTGAGCAAACCACCCAGCAAACTGACCACCACCACCGCGGAGGAGCGGTTGGCTTGGAGAAAAGCCCGGCTGGGACGGATATCGAGCTGATAATGGTGATCGGCCAGATGCAAAAGGTGGGTGCTGGCCAATGGCACCTGGGCGACGGTGTTGCGTGAGTCGAACAGCACCTCCGGCCCTTTGGCTCCGGAGGTATCGATAATGCGCACCACCAGGTTGTCATCCGCGGCAGGCGGCAGCCCTTCGGCGACCAAGCGCTGCATGCTCAGCAACGCCATGACATAGCCAGAAGGCAACCCACCGGGATCACCATCAGCGAACACCGGCGCCACGACCAGCACCCCACGGGCATAGGTAGGCTCGACATTGATCATGTCCAGCGGCGCAGAGACCGCCATGCTGCCGGGTGACTTAGCCCGAACAAGGGTGGCCTCGCGAAGGGGCTGTCCACGCAAGTCCAGGCCGTAAGGCTGCCCTTGCAGGGACGCCGCCTGGGTATAGAGCACCGGATAGTAATAGTCACGCGTGGGCGCAGGATGCCAGATACCCTGTGCGTCCTGATCACGAATCTGATACGCCTGCCCAAGCCAGGCACTGGCACGTCGCTCGAAATCGGCGCGTTGTCCAGCATCGACCCGGGGCGCCCAGGAATACGCCTGGGTCCGGTACAACAGTGGCCGCGCGTAACCGTCAAACTCCTGCGGGGTGATTTCGTTGGAATAACTGAAAAACCGTCGCAGGCCATCCAAGCGCTGCTCCTGGTCGTCGAAACGTTCGGCGATGCGACTGTACCGCTCGTTAGCCAACAGCTCGAAGCGCTGACGCAGTTGCTGCGTGTAGAAGCTCTGCGTGGCAATGGCCAAGGCCGCCGTCAACAGACCGCCAGCGACCAGGACCACCAACGCCACCCCCCAGGCGGGCAGCGCTTCGCGGAACATGCCGAGCACCTTCGCACGAACGCCACACTTCGACATAAAGCAATCTCATCACGTCAGCGTCCTGCGAATTGTCGGGCCCTTCGCGTCAGTTATAGCTATTGGCCACTAGCCACGCAACCTCATACACGCCGCTTATCGCGCCTGAATGCGCCACGCCCGGTGGATTCGATTGTTGCGCGCGAAATCAGGATCCAGGGTCTGATGACTGATCTCCTCGACGGCATATCGCTCGACCAGACTCGGATCGAGCTGGAATTTGCGGAAGTTGTTGGAGAAGTACAGCACCCCGCCTGGCGCCAGGCGTGCCATGGCCAAGTCCAGCAACTGCACATGATCGCGCTGCACATCGAACACCCCTTCCATGCGCTTGGAATTGGAGAAGGTCGGCGGGTCGATGAAGATCAGGTCGTAGCTGTCCCGGTTGCCTTCCAGCCAGGCCATCACCTCGCCCTGCTCCAGGCGATGGCGGTCCGAAAAACCGTTGAGCGCCAGGTTGCGACGCGCCCAGTCCAGATAGGTCTTGGACAAATCGACACTGGTGGTGCTGCGGGCCCCGCCCTTGGCGGCGTGCACCGTGGCCGTCGCGGTATAGCAGAACAGATTGAGGAAGCGCTTGCCCGACGCCTCGCGCTGGATGCGCAGACGAATCGGACGATGGTCGAGGAACAAGCCGGTGTCCAGATAGTCCGTGAGGTTCACCAGCAGCTTTACACCCCCTTCGTTCACCTCCTGGAAGCGGCCTTCGGCACCTTGGCGCTCGTACTGACGCGTCCCACTCTGGCGCTCCCGGCGCTTGAGCACCACACGCTGTGGGTCGATACCCAGGGCCTGCGGGATGGCGGCCAAGGCATCGAGCAGACGCGCTTGAGCCTTGTCCGGATCGACAGAGCGTGGCGCGGCATACTCCTGCACGTGCACCCATTCTTGGTAAAGGTCCACCGCCAGGGCATATTCGGGCATGTCGGCGTCATACAAGCGGTAGCAATCGACCTGCTCGCGACGGGCCCACTTGCCCAACTGCTTGAGGTTCTTCTGCAGGCGATTGGCGAACATTTGCGCGCCTTCGGACAGGCGCGCCGGTTCACTGGCCACGGCTGCCGGACGCTGCGCAGCGCCTGCATCCGGCTCGGCCGGGCGACGCTCGCCGGTAACGAACTGGTCGGGCTGAACCTTGAATAGCAGCAGCTTGCACGGCAAGGCGCCGTTCCAGAAGGCGTACTGCTTGTGGCTGCGAATACCCATGCGCTTGCCCAGCTCGGGGGCGCCAGTGAACACTGCCGCCTCCCAGCCCAGGCAGGCTTGACGCAAACGCTCCCCAAGGTTTTGGTAGAGGTACAGCAGGCTGGCTTCGTCACCCAGACGCTCACCGTAGGGTGGGTTGCTGATGACCAGGCCTTTCTGGTTCTGGTCCGGACGCGGTTCGAAACTGCCGACTTCGCCCTGATAGATCTTCACCCAGTCGCCCAGACCTGCGCGCTCGACGTTGTTACGCCCCGGCTGGATCAGCCGCGGATCGGCCTCATAGCCGCGGATCCACAGCGCAGGCTTGGCCAGACCCGCCTGGGCGCGGGCCTGGGCTTGCTCGTGAACTTTGCGCCACAACGCCGGCACATGGCCAAGCCAGGCCGTGAAGCCCCACCGCTCACGCTTGAGGTTGGGCGCGATATCCGCGGCGATCATCGCGGCTTCTACCAGGAACGTGCCCACACCGCACATCGGGTCGGCCAACGCGCCGCCTTCGGCGGCGATGCGTGGCCAGCCGGCTCGGATCAGCACCGCCGCCGCCAGGTTCTCCTTCAAGGGCGCAGCACCTTGCTGCAGACGGTAACCGCGTTGATGCAGGCTGTGTCCGGACAAGTCCAGGGAGAGGATCGCCTCGCCACGATCCAGGCGCAGATGCACACGCACGTCAGGATCAATCTTGTCCACGGACGGGCGCTGTCCTTCGCGGTTGCGTAGCTTGTCGACGATCGCGTCCTTGACCTTAAGGGCACCGAAATGGGTGTTGTCGATTCCGGAGCCATGACCACTGAATTCCACGGCCAAGGTGCCGTCAGCAGCCAAGTGATCTTGCCACTCGACCCCATGCACGCCGTCGTAGAGCTCATCGGCGTTTTTCATGCCGAAGCGCTTGAGCACCAACAACACGCGGTTGGCCAGACGCGACCACAGGCACAGGCGGTAAGCGGTTTCCATGTCGGCCGAGCCACGGATGGCAGAGGTGTGCTCCCGCACATCGTCCAGGCCCAGGCTACGGGCCTCCTCGGCGAGCAGGCCTTCAAGACCTTTGGGGCAAGTGAGATAAAGTTCGAAACGGTCCGACATGAGCAATCCAGAGCCTTGGGCTGATTGAGTGACGGGCCGACGCATCGTCCCGCCGATGTTTGCCCGCACGCCCTTCCAGCAGGCGTCCGGGTGGCCTTGCCCGCAGTCCGGGAAAGCCGGGCCACCTGAACGACAAGCCCCTTCGCACCCTGCGAAAGTGGATTAGATCGTCAGGCAGTATGAAAATTTCCAGCAACGCGGCCACGCATGTGACCCTTCGTCGCATTTCAAATTATTACTGCACACCCGACCACGACGCTGGCCAGATGACTGCAAAGGGCATTAAACCCTGATCATAGCGGGCTTAAGGACAAATCACGTTGAGTCGCAATTATTTACTTATCCTTTGACCCTATGAAACGTTACGTCCTTATGACAAATCGATCATTCACACTGTGACCCGCTTTGGTTAGAACTGGTCTCAGGTTGTCTCGCAACGAGGCAACACTTTCTGCTCGCCACGCCGGCAGCGAGCGCACACCGGCAGAACGATTCTGCCCGGCCTCGGAGAGGCCGACGGGACATTACAGTCAACAAGTGAGGGCAACACCCTATGAGAAGACTTAAGCGTGATCCGTTGGAAAGAGCATATTCACGTGGCTACCAATACGGGGTTACCGGCAAATCCCGCGAACTTTGCCCCTTCAATCTGCCATCCGTTCGTCAAGCCTGGATCAATGGCTGGCGGGAGGGCCGGGGCGATAACTGGGATGGTATGACCGGCACCGCAGGCATCCAGAGACTCAACGAAAATCACGCCGTTGGCTGAGACGAGGACACTGAATTCGAGTCACCATGCGCGCCCTATCCGGGCGGCGGGCTGAGGCCCAGGGGCCCCTTCAAGGGGCCCTTTTTTATGCCTGCCTTTTTACGGCCGAGGCATGGCAGCAATCGCGTCCACTGCCTCACGGATCAGCGCCGGCCCTTTATAAATGAAGCCCGAGTAAATCTGCACCAGGCTCGCGCCGGCAGCGATCTTCTCGGCGGCATGACGCCCCTCGGTGATACCGCCTGCGGCGATGATCGGCAACTTACCGGCCAGCTCGCCTGCCAGAACTTTCACGGTGTGGGTGCTTTTTTCGAGCACTGGCGCGCCGGACAGCCCGCCCGCCTCTTCACCGTACGGCAGGCCCTGGACACCTTCGCGGCTCAGGGTGGTATTGGTCGCGATCACTGCGTCCATGCCTGTCTCGAGCAACGCAGAGGCCACCATGGCGGTTTCTTCATCAGTCATGTCCGGGGCGATCTTGATCGCCAGCGGCACACGCTTGCCATGCTCACTGGCCAGTTGTTCGCGGCGCACGGCCAGCGCCTGGAGCAGTTGCTTGAGCGAGTCGCCGAACTGCAGGGTACGCAGACCTGGGGTATTGGGCGAACTGACGTTGACGGTGATATAGCTGGCGGCTGTGTAGACCTTTTCCAGGCAGATCAGATAGTCATCCACCGCGCGCTCGACCGGGGTATCGAAGTTCTTGCCAATATTGATGCCCAGCACGCCGTCGAAGCGCGACGCACGTACCCGCGTCAGCAAATGATCGACACCCAGGTTGTTGAAGCCCATGCGATTGATGATCGCAGTGGCCTCTGGCAGCCGGAACAGTCTCGGCTTGGGGTTGCCAGGCTGCGGGCGTGGCGTCACGGTACCGATTTCGACAAAGCCGAAACCGAGCTGGGCGAAGCCGTCGATGGCGGCGCCGTTCTTGTCCAGACCTGCGGCAAGGCCCACCGGATTGGCAAAGTTCAAGCCCATGACTGTCACCGGCAGCGCCGCCGGCTGCTTGCACAGCAGGCCATTGAGACCGAGGCGGCCACCGGCGCCGATCAGGTCTAGGGAGAGGTCGTGGGAGGTTTCCGGGGAAAGCTTGAACAACAGCTGGCGGGCCAGGGTATACATGGGCGGGCAAGACTCGCGGTGAGTGAGGGGGCGATTATAGCCACCGCGCGGCTCGGACGACAGGGCTCTAGGCTCATGGGTTGCTTGTCAGTTCCACATCGCGTGCCCTAAGCGGACGAGAATCCCTGGAAAACAGGCGTGCAGCAATTCTCCTGGGACCCTCACCGGGCGTCCCCCGAAAAAAGAAAAACCCGGCCGAGGCCGGGTTTTTCATGAAGCATCAAACCAAATTACTTGGCCTGGGCTTCGACCTGAGCTTCAACGCGACGGTTGATGGCGCGGCCTTCTTCGGTGGCGTTATCAGCAACCGGACGGGTCTCACCGTAGCCAACCGAGTCGATACGGCTGGATTCAACACCGTACTGCTGGGTCAGGACCTGCTTGACAGCATTGGCGCGACGCTCGGACAGCTTCTGGTTGTAAGCGTCTGGACCAACGGAGTCGGTGTGACCTTCAACGGTGGTGGTGGTCTGTGGGTACTGCTTCATGAAGTCAGCCAGGTTCTTGATGTCACCGTAGCTGTTTGGCTTGACGACCGACTTGTCGAAGTCGAACTTGACGTCCAGCTCAACACGTACGACTTCGGCAACAGCCGGGCAGCCGTCGGCGTCAACGGTAACGTTGGCCGGGGTGTCAGGGCACTTGTCGACGTTGTCGCAAACGCCGTCGTTGTCGCTGTCGGAGCAGACTTCAGCAACAGGAGCCGGAGCAGCTTCAGCTTGCTTCGGGCTACCGCCGAAGTTCATGCCGATACCGACGCTAGGAGCCCACTCGGTGTCGCCCTGGTCGATGTTGTACTGAGCTTCAACGCCAGCACGGGCGTAGAACATGTCAGTGATGTACCACTTGGCGCCAGCGCCAACGTTGGCGAAGGTGGAGTGGTTACGACCACCACGGCCGGTCTGGCCCAGGCTCTGGTGCGAGAAACCAGCCGAAACGTACGGACGGATGGCGTCGTACGGGTTGTTGAAGTGGTAAACGGCGTCCAGGGCAGTGTTGGAGCCCTTGATGTTCTTACCGTCTTCGCCACGAGCGTTGTGAACTTCGTCATAGCCCAGACGCAGTTCGACGTCGTCGGTCAGGAAGTAACCGATCGAGCCACCGAACAGGTTGCCGTCGTTCTTGAAGTCGCGCTGGCTGTCGAAGAACTCTTTCTTGTAGAAGAGTTCGGTCTCGACGGCGCCTTGACCTTGTGCCAGAGCGCCAAACGAAGTGGCGGCTACAAGCGAACCAATGGCCAAGCCCAAGGTGTTTTTCAATTTCATCCGTTAAATCCCCATCTGGTGATAGTTAAGCAGTCCCACCAACATCCGGGGGACAACTCGACGGCAAGTCTAGCAGAACTTGCCGGTTGGTTAGAGATATTTACGCGGTGCTAAGTTTCAGCCAGCCCCGTAAATTTCTCTCTAAGCTTGTCGAGCGCACGCTTGTAGCGCATTTTCGTGGCGCTCAGGCCCATGTGCATGATGTCGGCGATCTCCTGAAATTCCAGCTCTGCGACAAATCGAAGCACTAGGATTTCCCGGTCGATCGGGTTCACATGCACCAGCCATCTGTCCAGTCCGCCCTTCTCTTCGGCCTTGGGTGCCTTCTCTTCGGACGCCTCTTCAACAGGGTCCAGACTCAAGGCATCCATCAACCGTCGCTTGCGACGCTCCTTGCGGTACTGGGTAATGCATTCGTTGTAGGTGATGCTGTAGAGCCAGGTCTTGAACTTGGACTTACCCTCGAAGTTCTTCAGACCGTAGAGCACCTTGAGCATCACTTCCTGGCAGACATCGTCGGCATCCCGGTCGTTCCCCAGATAACGCGCGCAGACGTTGAAAAGGGTCCGCTGATAGCGCCGCATGAGTTCTTCATAGGCGCGCGTTACGTGATACAGCTCCTCATGCGAACGCGCCACCAACTCCTCATCGGTGAGCTCACGGGGGTCATAGCGCATGGGCGGCGAGTGAACTTTATTCAAAACGGATCTGGCCGACAGTCAGGTCAATGTCGCCGCGCGGCCCCCTTGGGCCGTTTTCGCGGCGGCATACATTAACAGCTTTTGTGCGGTTAGCGGCTATTGACTCGCTGTTCGAGCAATTCTCGATTCGAAAGCGACACCAATTCGCCATCATCGGTCAGCAGGGTCGTCTTGACCGTACCGATCTCCTCGATATGCCCTTCAACCTCTCCAATCCGCACCTGCTGGCCCACTTGATAGAGTTCGCGCACGTAGATGCCTGCCAGTATTTGCCCGGCAATTTCCCGGCTGCCCAGCCCCATCGCCAACGCAACGGCCAGACCAACGGTAATCAGGCCGATGACGATGACATGGTTGAGCAGATCGGTCTTGACCTCCAACTGGCTGATCGCAACCGAGATGCTGATGATAATCACCAGGCCTTGGGCGATACGCCCGACGCCTGCGGCATACTCCAGACCGACGCCTTCGGCAGCGCCACGTACCAAGCCATTGGCCAACTGCGCCAACAGCACGCCAGCCAGCAGCACTAGAGCTGCGCCAAATACCTTGGGCAGGTAAAGGGCGAGCATGTCCAAGGTGGCCGAGACACGCTCAAGGCCCAAGGACTCGGCGGCCGAAACCAGGAAAATCAGCAACACGAACCAATAGACGATCTTGCCGATCAAGGTAGAAATCGGGACCTGGATGCCCACCCTGCTGAGCATCTTGGTCAGACCGGTACCGCTCATCAGGCGGTCCAGGCCGAACTTGGCCAGCAGTTTGGACAACAACGTATCGAGCAGCTTGGCTACCACGAAGCCGAGCAACACCACGACCAGGGCGCCGAACAGGTTCGGGATGAAGTTCGCCACCTTGGTCCAAAGGGCGGTCATGGCGGTGACCAGGCTCTGGGTCCAGAGATCGAGTTCCATATTCAATCGGCCTTATCTGCTTTTCTGCCAGCGGCAGGGTTGCGACGCACCGGCGCGACATGCGCCGAGCCATTGTTCACAGCGATCATCAGCGCCTGGCTCCAGCGCCCCAGCAAGCTGAACAGATCGCCCGCGCCGACCTGGCGGTTGGCGGTCTTGAGGACGCGACCCAGGCATGCGGCATCGTCTCGGTCCTGGCCGGACGGCGATGCCTTGAGCAGGTCGCGCAAGGATTCTTCAAACGGATCGTGCATAGGCACCTCGCGCAATGTCTGTCAAAGACGAGGGCTCGGGACTACGGGTCACACATGAATATGGGACGGATGTTTCAAAATGCCTCATGCATCCCCCGGCCGGACAGCCCATCATACCCAGCGTAACCGTCGGAACAGCCACCATTGCCCCGCCGCCAACCCCAGCACCACGGCGCAGGCGAACAGGAAGCCATACGGGCTCTCGGCGCCCGGAATGCCCCCGACATTGATGCCCAGCAGGCCGGTGACGAAGCTCATCGGCAGGAAAATGCAGGTGATGATGCCGAAGCGGTACATGGTCCGGTTCATCCGCTCACTGCGCCGTCGATCCTCGCTTTCCAGCACCAGAGCGGCCCGCTCGCGGGTCAGCTCGAGCTCTTCGAGATAGCGGATCAGGCTGTTGTTCAGCTCGTTCCAGTAGTCGGCATCCCCTTCGCCGAACCAGCTCCACTTGTTGCGCGAAAGTTGCGCATAGAGTTCCCGCTGTGGGGCGAGAAAACGCCGTAGCCCAGCAGCACGACGGCGGATCTGTTGCAGGCTGCCTTGCACCGGCGAATACCGTTCATCGGTTTCCACCTTCTCTTCTTCGAGATCGACCACTTCCGACAGGTCGCTAACCAACGCCTGGACCTTCTCGGTAAGCAGCTCCCCCATCAGCAGCAACAGCTCGGAGGCCGACTTCGGCCCCCTGCCCTCGTCCAATTGCTGAAGCACTTCATCACTGGCGCGCAGTGGTCGCAGGCGCAACGAAATCACTCGCCGGGCCTCGGCGAAGATCCGCACCGAGACCATGTCTTCGGGCTCGGCGCCGGGATTGAGATTCACGCCCCGCAAAAACAAAAGCATCTGCTCGTTGGCCAAGGGCAACAGACGCGGACGCGTGTTCTCTTCCAGCAGCAAGTCGCAGGCGAAGGTGCTCAGGCCGCTCTCCTGGAGCAACCAGGTACGCGTCTGGGGATGGCTGCGATCCCAGTGCAACCAAAGGCTTTCCTCTGGTTGCAACTGGAGCGCATCCAGCGCTGTCCGGGCAATCGAGCGCGCACCGCCTTTACCATCGAGCACCAGGGCATGGACCAGCCCCCACTGCGCGTTGTCTTCCTCGAACATTCCTGCTCCATCAGCGCGCGCGGCGCATCACTCCGGCATTTTCAACGGGCTTGGCGAGACGATCACGCCATTGTTGTCGGCATACACATATTCGCCCGGACGGAAGGTCACCCCAGCGAAGGTCACGGCCACGTTGAGATCGCCAATACCGCGCTTGTCGGTCTTCATCGGGTGACTGGCCAGGGCCTGGACACCGACGTCGGTCTGCACCAGCACGTCCACGTCACGCACACAGCCATAGATCACCAGGCCTTCCCAGCCGTTCTTGGCCGCCTTTTCGGCCAGCATGTCACCCAGAAGCGCGCGGCGCAGCGAACCACCGCCGTCCACCACCAGGACCTTACCCTTGCCATCGAGCTCGACCTGCTCCTTGACCAGCGAGTTGTCCTCGAAGCATTTGATCGTGACGATCTGGCCACCAAAGGAATCGCGGCCACCGAAGTTGCTGAACATGGGCTCCAGGACCTGGACCAGGTCCGGGTAGGCGTCGCACAAGTCGGGCGTTACGTAATGCTGCATGGCAAACTCCTGTCAGTCACAACGAAAGCGGGTTTGAGCAAGGCTACACCGGGGAGGGCCTTGCAGTCATCCGAGACTACTCAGTCAGCCGCTACTGCTCTTCGGCGGATTCGGCGGCCACCGTAGCCCCCGGCAACGGTGATTCAGGGGCCCTCAGCCAGCGCTCCACCAGTGGCCATACCTGCACCTGGGCCGCCTTGCTAACCAACATGTCCACATGCCCGAATGCGTCGAAGCCTTCTTCAGCGCCAAGCCGTAAAAACTGCTTGCGCTGGCCACCCAACTGCTCGAACAACTTGCGGCAGGCCCAGACCGGGTCCTGGTAATCTGCCGCACCGGCCACTGCCAGCACCGGCACGTTCACGGTCGCCAGCCCCGCCCACCAGTCGTCCTGCTTGTCGCCGAAACGCCCGAACAGGCCGTGCCAGCCCAGGGTCTCCAAGGCCAGACCGATCGGCTCGTCCTCCGGCCCACGTTTGAGCCGCGACCCGGACAGCTGACCTAGACGCTTGAGCAGCAAACGCGCGCTCCAGGCCACAGGCGGAACCTTCAACGGCCAATAGACCCGACTGACCTGGGTACCGAAGAACGCCGCGCTGGCCACCTGCTCGGCTGCCAAGTACGCGCCGCCCAGGGCTGCGGCGAGGATGGTGCCACCCAGGGAATGGCCGATCCAGTGCGGCGCCTGGCCGACCTGCTCCTGGATGAATGCGCCGATCACCGGCAAGTCGAAGCGGGCATAGTCGGCCACCCGGTTGTGACGCCAGTGGCGGTTGCGGGGAGAAAGTCCATGGCCGCGCATTTCCGGAATCCACACATCGAACCCGGCGCGCGCCAGAAAGGCGCCTAGGCCGACGCCCTTGGGCGAATACCAGAAGCGGCGATTGGAGAAGCTGCCGTGCAGGAGAATCACCGGCACGCCTTGGGCTACGGCCTGGTCGGCCAGCCCCAGGCGTGTAACGGCCAACTCGACGCTGGGGTCGGGGCTGTTGCCGGCCTTGATCCGGTACACATCCTCGCTCAGATCACCCCGGCGCTCGGCGCTGAGCAAGGCCACGGGAAACAGGGTACTGCTGCTTTGCATAGGTCGATTGCACAAAAAAGGGCGGGATCCATCGCTGGAACTCGCCCTGGAAGAAACCAGGCAGGGGCGCCGTGAAGCGCTCCCGCGTTCATTGCATCATGCCGCGCCCTGATCCTCAGCCAGGAAGAACCAGGTCTCGAGCACCGAGTCTGGGTTCAGCGATACGCTCTCGATGCCCTGCTCCATCAGCCACTTGGCCAGGTCTGGGTGATCCGAAGGGCCCTGGCCACAGATACCGATGTACTTGCCGGCCTTGTTGCACGCGGCGATGGCGTTGGCCAGCAGCTTCTTCACTGCCGGGTTACGCTCGTCGAACAGGTGGGCAATGATGCCGGAGTCACGGTCCAGGCCCAGGGTCAGCTGGGTCAGGTCGTTGGAACCGATGGAGAAGCCGTCGAAGTACTCGAGGAACTCATCGGCCAGCAAGGCGTTGGACGGCAGTTCGCACATCATGATCACACGCAGACCATTGACGCCACGGCCCAGGCCGTTTTCGGCCAGCAGATCGACCACCTGGCTCGCCTCGCCCAGGGTGCGCACGAATGGCACCATGATCTCGACGTTGGTCAGGCCCATTTCGTCGCGCACACGCTTGAGGGCGCGGCACTCGAGCTCGAAGCAGTCACGGAACGACTCGCTGATGTAACGCGAGGCGCCACGGAAGCCCAGCATTGGGTTCTCTTCTTCCGGTTCGTACAGCTTGCCGCCGATCAGGTTGGCGTATTCGTTGGACTTGAAGTCCGAAAGGCGCACGATGACCTTCTTCGGATAGAACGCCGCGGCCAGGGTGCTGATACCCTCGACCAGCTTCTCGACATAGAAGCCGACCGGGTCGGAGTAACCGGCCACGCGCTTGTCGACGCTTTCCTTGAGGTCGGCCGGCAGGCCTGCGTAGTTGAGCAGCGCCTTGGGGTGCACGCCGATCATGCGGTTGATGATGAACTCCAGGCGCGCCAGGCCCACGCCTGCGTTCGGCAGTTGGGCGAAGTCGAAGGCTCGGTCCGGGTTGCCGACGTTCATCATGATCTTGAACGGCAGCTCAGGCATGGCGTCGACCGAGTTCTGCTTGACGTCGAAGCCCAGCTCACCTTCGAAGATGAAGCCGGTGTCGCCTTCGGCGCAGGAGACGGTCACGCCCTGGCCGTCCTTGAGCACTTGAGTGGCATTGCCACAACCGACGACCGCCGGAATGCCCAGTTCACGGGCAATGATCGCCGCGTGGCAGGTGCGCCCGCCGCGGTTGGTGACGATGGCGCTGGCGCGCTTCATGACAGGTTCCCAGTCCGGGTCGGTCATGTCCGAGACCAGCACGTCGCCCGGCTGGACCTTGTCCATCTCGGAGACGTCGTGGATCACGCGAACCTTGCCGGCGCCGATGCGCTGGCCGATGGCGCGACCTTCCACCAGGACAGTGCCCTTCTCCTTGAGCAGGTAGCGCTCCATGACATTGGCGCTGGAACGGCTCTTCACGGTCTCGGGACGTGCCTGGACGATGTACAGCTTGCCGTCGTCACCGTCCTTGGCCCACTCGATGTCCATCGGGCGCTGGTAGTGCTGCTCGATGATCATGGCCTGCTTGGCCAGCTCGCTGACCTCGGCGTCGGTCAGGCAGAAGCGCGCGCGGTCGGCACGGTCGACATCGACGGTCTTGACCGAACGACCGGCCTTGGCCTCGTCGCCGTAGATCATCTTGATGGCCTTGCTGCCCAGATTGCGGCGCAGGATGGCCGGGCGGCCGGCCTGCAGGGTTTGCTTGTGGACGTAGAACTCGTCAGGGTTGACCGCACCCTGTACGACGGTTTCGCCCAGGCCGTAGGCGCCGGTGATGAACACCACGTCACGGAAGCCCGACTCGGTGTCGAGGGTGAACATCACACCGGCGGTGCCGGTTTCCGAACGGACCATGCGCTGCACGCCGGCGGACAGGGCGACCAGTTTGTGGTCGAAGCCCTGGTGCACGCGATAGGCGATGGCGCGGTCGTTGAACAGGGAGGCGAACACCTCCTTGGCGGCGCGGATCACGTTGTCCACGCCACGGATGTTCAGGAAGGTTTCCTGCTGTCCGGCGAAGGAGGCGTCCGGCAGGTCTTCAGCGGTGGCCGAGGAGCGCACGGCCACGGCCATGTTGTCGTTGCCTTGGGACATTTCGGCGAAGGCGGTGCGGATTTCGGCATCCAGACGCGCCGGGAACTCGGCTTCCATTACCCATTGGCGGATCTGCGCGCCGGTCTTGGCCAGGGCGTTGACATCATCGACGTCCAACGCGTCCAGGGCTGCGTGGATACGGTCGTTCAGGCCACTCTGCTCGAGAAAATCGCGGTACGCCTGAGCCGTAGTGGCAAAGCCGCCCGGCACCGATACGCCGGCACCTGCGAGGTTACTGATCATCTCGCCCAGGGATGCGTTCTTGCCCCCCACATGCTCTACATCATGGACGCCGAGCTTATCGAGGGAAACTACGTACTCTACCAAGGTGATCTCTCCACTAACTGTATTGGAAAAGCTCAAGGGCGGCCGCCTGTCACACTGACTTGGCCGGACGCTTGTGGCCTGGACCTGGAAAATAAGTGAGAATGCCAAACAGTCAAGTTCGGCAAACCGAACCTATCATACTCCAGAAAACTTCGGCAGCTTAAGGCCCAGGGTGCAAATGAAACGATCCGCGTTCTTCATCTCCGACGGTACCGGTATCACTGCAGAAACACTGGGCCAAAGCCTGCTGGCACAATTCGAAAGCATTCCTTTCAATAAATTCACTCGCCCCTACATCGACACCCCGGACAAAGCCCGGAGCATGGTGCAGCAAATCAATGCTGCCGCCGAACGGGACGGCATGCGGCCGATCATTTTCGACACCATCGTCAACCAGGACATTCGGGAAATCCTGGCAACGTCGAACGGCTTCATGATCGACATCTTTTCGACGTTTTTATCCCCGCTCGAGCAGGAATTGACCGCCCATTCGTCGTATTCCGTGGGCAAGTCCCACTCGATTGGCGGCAACTCCAACTACATGGAGCGCATCGAGGCAGTCAACTTCGCCTTGGATAACGACGATGGCGCGCGCACCCATTATTACGACAAAGCCGACCTGATCCTCGTGGGCGTGTCGCGATGTGGCAAGACGCCGACGTGTTTGTACATGGCCATGCAATTCGGCATCCGTGCGGCCAACTACCCACTGACCGAAGACGACATGGAACGCCTGCAATTGCCGGCGGTACTGAAAAAGTACCATCACAAGTTGTTTGGCCTGACCATCGACCCCGACCGCCTCACCGCCATCCGCCACGAGCGCAAGCC
Organism: Pseudomonas guariconensis; assembly: GCF_040822035.1. Lineage (NCBI taxonomy): Bacteria > Pseudomonadati > Pseudomonadota > Gammaproteobacteria > Pseudomonadales > Pseudomonadaceae > Pseudomonas > Pseudomonas guariconensis. The sequence continues at coordinate 3,740,637 of NZ_CP162012.1, forward strand.
CAATAGCCGCTATTCGAGCTTCGCCCAGTGCGAGTTCGAGGTGCGCGAGGTGGAGAGCCTGTTTCGCCGGGAGAACATCCCGCACATCAACTCCACGCATTTCTCGGTGGAGGAAATCTCGGCGAAGATTCTGGTTGAGAAGGGTGTAGAGCGGCGTTTCAAGTAACATCCGCGCCGTTTGTTTCGCGGGCCTATCCGTTCCCGCAGACGTGCCCGCCGCCGTCACGAATCTCGACAGCCCCAATGAAAAAAGCCCCGGCATCGCTGCCGGGGCTTTTTGTTTTCAGCTTACGCTCAGGACGGTATCACCGCCGCCTGCCCGCTCATGGCCAAGTCGACCAGCTCACGGTTGGCCACCGCATACATCGCGTAGTCGGTGCCCGTGGCGTTGCGCAGGTCATCGAGCATGGCGCGCCAGCGCTCCGTCATCACCCGGTGCTGTTCACACCACAGTGCGACACGGGCGTCCATGTCTTCCGGTGCATCGGCCATCTGCAACACAGAGATGGTGATCGCTCGCTGTTGCAGGTCGATGTCGTCGCGGAACGCCTCGCGGGCCAGGGCCTGCCAGTTGTTCTCCACCGGCAGGTTGCTGATCTCCTGCAGATACCAGGTCAGGTCCAGCGAGCTGCCCACGGCGAAGAACGCCTTGGCCACCTGGGCCGGATCGTGACCGGTGACATCCGAGGCCTCGATGATCGGCAACAGGGTGTACAGGTGGGTGGTGCCTGCGACCATGCGCGCCAGCAACTCCGGCACCCCGGCTTCGACGAAGCCCTGGTAGCGTTGCTGCCAGCGATCGCGGGTCGGGCCTTCGAGCAGCTCATCGAGCTTCAGGCCCAATTGGGCGATCTTCGGCCCGAAGTGCGCGACATCGCGACCGGCATCCTGCTCGTTGCGGCGGCTGCGCAGGAACCAACGGGTCGCGCGACGCCCCAGGCGCATCAGCTCATCCATCAGGGTCAGCTGGATCTCGGCCGGGACTTGGTAGTCCAGCGCCTCGATCTGACGGAACCAGTGCGGCAGGTGGAAAATGTCCCGAACGATCACATAGGCACCGGCGACGTTGGCCGGGCTCATGCCGGTGGATTCCTTCAGACGCTGGACGAACGTGATGCCCATGTTGTTGACCAGGTCGTTGGCGATCTGGTTGCTGACGATTTCGCGCTTGAGGCGATGACGGCGCATGGCGTCAGCGAACTTGCTGACCAGCGACGGCGGGAACGCGTTCTCCATGTCGCGGGTCAGGTAGTCGTCATCGGGCACCAACGACTTGAGCAGTTGCTCCTTGAGGTCAATCTTGCTGTAGGAAATCAGCACCGACAGCTCGGCGCGGGTCAGGCCCTGGCCTGCGGCCAAACGCTCGGCCAGTTGCTCCTCGGACGGCAAGAACTCGATAGCCCGGTCCAGTTTGCCACGCGACTCCAGATCAGCCATCAGGCGCTTGTACTCGGCGATCCGCTCCAAGGCACGGCGGGCCGCCAGGGACAGGGCCTGGGTCTGTTTGTAGTTGTTGCCCAGCACCAGCGAGGCGACTTCGTCGGTCATGCTACCGAGCAGTTGGTTACGCTGCTTCTCGGTCATGTCGCCACCCTGCACCACTTCGTTGAGCAGGATCTTGATGTTGACCTCGTGGTCGGAGCAGTCCACGCCACCGGCGTTGTCGATGAAGTCGGTGTTGGTCGCGCCGCCGTTGAGGCCGAACTCGACCCGGCCAAGCTGGGTCATGCCCAGGTTGCCGCCCTCGCCCACCACCTTGCAGCGCAGTTCATTGCCGTTGACCCGCAATGCGTCGTTGGCCTTGTCGCCGACATCGGCATGGCTTTCGCTGCTGGCCTTGACGTAGGTGCCGATACCACCGTTCCACAGCAGATCCACAGGGGCCTGCAGCAGTGCGTGCAGCAGTTCGGTCGGCGTCAGGCGGTCGGCTTCGATGGCGAAGCGTTCCTTCATCTGCGGGCTGATGGCGATGCTCTTGGCGCTACGCGGGAAGATCCCGCCGCCTTCGGACATGATGCTGGTGTCGTAGTCGCTCCAGGCCGAACGCGGCAGCTCGAACAGGCGCTTGCGCTCGACGAAGCTGGTGGCTGGGTCAGGATTCGGGTCGATGAAGATGTGCAGGTGGTTGAATGCCGCCACCAGCTTGAGCTTGTCCGACATCAGCAGGCCGTTGCCGAACACGTCGCCGGCCATGTCGCCGATACCTACCACGGTGATCGGGTCTTCCTGCACATTGATGCCGCGTTCGCGGAAGTGGCGCTGCACGCCGACCCAGGCGCCGCGAGCGGTGATGCCCATGCCTTTATGGTCGTAGCCAGCCGAACCACCGGAGGCGAAGGCGTCGCCCAGCCAGAAGCCGTAGTCGTTGGCGATGCCGTTGGCGATGTCGGAGAAGGTCGCGGTGCCTTTGTCCGCGGCCACTACCAGGTAGGGGTCGTCGTCATCGTGACGCACCACGTTGGCCGGAGGTACCACGCCGCCGTCCTTGAGGTTGTCGGTAATGTCGAGCAAGCCCGAGATGAAGATCCGGTAGCAGGCAATGCCCTCGGCCTGGATCTCGTCGCGGCTACCGCCCAACGGCAGACGGCGCGGCAGGAAACCACCCTTGGCTCCCACCGGCACGATCACCGAGTTCTTCACCTGCTGGGCCTTGACCAGGCCGAGCACTTCGGTACGGAAGTCTTCTTCACGGTCCGACCAGCGCAGGCCACCGCGGGCAACGTTGCCAAAGCGCAGGTGCACACCCTCGACCCGCGGCGAGTAGACGAAGATCTCGAACTTCGGCACCGGCTTGGGCAGCTCGGGGATCAGCTTGGGGTTGAACTTGAAGCTGAAGTACGACTTGTTCTGCCCGTTGGCGTCCGGCTGGTAGAAGTTGGTGCGCAGGGTGGCCTTGATCAGGTCCAGGTAGCGACGCAGGATGCGGTCTTCGTTGAGTACCTGGACCTCGTCCAGCGCAGTGAGAATGGCCTGCTCCAAGCGCTGCTGCTTGTCGTCCAGGTCCTCGACGGTGAGCTTGCGTGCCAGGTAGAAGCGGGTCTTGAACAACCGGGTCAGCTCGCGGGCGATGTCGGTGTGGTTGTTCAGGGTACTGGCGATATAACCCAGGTCGAAGCCCAGGCGGATCTGCTTGAGGTAGCGTGCGTAGGCGCGCAGCAGCGCCACGTCACGCCATGGCAGGCCGGCGGTCAGTACCAGGCGGTTGAAGGCGTCGTTCTCGGCGTCGCCCTTGACGATGTGGATGAAGGCATCCTGCAAGATGTCGTTGAGCTGTTGGATGTCCAGGTCCAGGCCTTCGCTGTAGGTGAAGGCGAAGTCGTGGATCCAGTATTCGCGACCACTGGCATGGCGCAGGCGGTACGGGAACTCGCCGAGCACGCGCAGGCCCAGGTTTTCCAGGATCGGCAGCACATCCGACAGCGCCAGCGGGGTGTCGGCGTGGTAGAGCTTGCAGTGCAGCAGGCGGTCGCCCAGACGGGTCAGCGGCTGGTAGAAGCTCATCGCCAGCGGCTTGCTCTCGGACAGCGCCAATACATGCTGCATGTCGACGACCGCCGAGTGGGCAGCGAAGCGCTCGCGGTAGCCGGCCGGGAAGCCTTTGGGGAAGTCGGCCAGGATGTTGGTGCCCTGGGCCTCGCCGAAATTCTCCACCACCAGGGCGGAGTAGTCGTCCTGCCAGGAACGGCAGGCCTGGATGACTTCGTTTTCCAGCTGCTGGGGGTCCAGGTCGATGCGGTTCTTCGGATCGACGCGCAGGATGAGCTGAACACGCGCCAGCACCGACTCGGAGAAGAACGTCCAGAACTCGCAGTCGCTGGCCTTCAGGCGCTCCATCAGCACCTGCTGAATCTTCTGGCGCACCTCGGTGGAGTAGATTTCACGCGGCACATAGGCCAGGCAGTAGCAGAAGCGGCCGTACGGGTCCTTGCGCAGGAACACGCGGATCTTGTTGCGCTCCTGGATCTGCACGATCGACATGACCGTGGTGAACAGCTCGTCCACTGGCGTCTGGAACAGATCGTCACGAGGCAGCACCTCGAGCACCTGGGCCAGCTCCTTGCCCAGGTGTGCCTTGGCGTCGAAGTGCGAGCGGCGCTCGACTTCAGCGACCTTGCCACGGATGTACGGAATGGTACGCACGCTCTCGCCGTACACCGACGAGGTGTACAGACCCATGAAGCGGCACTCCTTGACGACCTTGCCGTCGGCGTCGATCTGACGGATCGACACGTAGTCCGGATACGCCGGGCGGTGCACACGGCTCGGCTGCGAGGCCTTGGCGAACGACAGCAGCTCAGGCGCGCGCAGGTAGGCGACGGCGTAGTCCTCGATGCGCAGGTCATCGGCGCCCAGCCCTGCGCGCAGCAGGCGGGTCAGGCCGAGGAACGAACCTTCGTCATAGACCAGGTGGCCGCCATCGGCGTCGGACTCGACCACGAACTCTTCGTAACCGAGGAAAGTGAAATGGTTGTCCAGCAGCCACGACAGGAAGCTCTTCACCTCGGCCTTGTCATGTTGTGCCGGACCGAATGCGGTCTGCTCTACCAACTCCACCAGGTCGCGGACCTTGGCCTTCATCGGCTCGAAGTCGGCGACAGCCACCCGCACCTCGGCCAGCACCTGCTCGATTTCCTTCGTCAGGGTGGTCAGCTCGGCAGCGCTGGAGCAGCGGTCGATCTCCAGGTACATCAGCGATTCATGGCGCACGCCCTCGCCCTGGGTGCCCTTGGGCAGCAACTCCAGCAGCTCGCCCTTGGCGCCGCGGCGCACGCTGAGCACGGTGGTCTGCAGGGTGTGGATGCTGTAGCCGCGACGGTTGAGTTCGGTACGCACCGAGTCGACCAGGAACGGCAGGTCATGGTGCAGCACCTCGACCACGGTGTGGGTCGATTGCCAGCCGTGGCGTTCGTAATCGGGGTTATAGACCCGCACCTGCGGGTGTTGGGGGTCGAAGCGCTCGATGATGCGCCAGGCAGAGAGGGTGCAACCGGCCAGGTCCGAAAGCCTGCGCTGGGTGAGTTCGTCCAGAGAGATGATGCCGAAGAACTGTTCGGCGAACAGCGCCACTTGTGGCAGTGCCTGCTCGCTGATGTGCTGCGCCAGGGCCGCTTGCAGTTGATGCTGGAAGTCGGCTTTGCTGGCTGCGGTGAAGAACGCCATCTGTGGTACTCCGCTTGGGCTTTGTTATTAGGTGAAGCGTCGCGTGCGTCCGCCGTTCACGGTCAACGATAGTCAAACCGTGACGACAGGGCGGTGAAAACCAGGCGTTTGGACGCGATCTGCACGTCCATCCGTTCCATGGATGGGCACCTGCAAAGACGACTGCCCCTCAGGGCTGTGGCTTTACGGGTGTCCATCGACTGGGCAGCTTAACGACTGAGCGGTCACCACGGCTTGCAGCGCTGCGACAATTTCGGTCAAGGGGCGGTAACTTTACGTTTATGTCCATGCCCAAGGCTGTCAGAATTCCCGCTCATTTCTTTGACCTGAGCCTGCCCATGCAACTGAAAACCGCCCTGCTCTTCGCCACACCCTGCGACGAAGAGGAAGACAACATGGCGACCTTGTGCTGCCACAGCGACAAGGGGCAGATGTTCCTGCTCACCCGTTACCCCGACGAAGACACCGTGGACCTGACCCTGGACGACGAGCCCTCGACGCTAGACGGGCTGAAGGTCACGCTGAGCGCCGACCGCCTGCTGATCGAGGTGGCCGCCGGCGACCGAGATGCGCTCAAGGGCTCGGAGCAGCTGGAGATCCTACTAACCTCAGCGGGCACGGACCTCGAGGAGGTCGAGCTGACTTTGCGCAACATTCTCGACGGCACCGGGACCTACGTCAGCGAGCTCTGAACGCGGTAGCGGCAGGCTTGCTTTCTCAAGGGCCCGCTCTCATAACCCCTTGAAATCGTTGACAGGCGATCCTCACCCCAGGCATTGTCTGACAACCTGATCAAAAGGCGGCATACCCATGCTAGAGCTTCAGCGCCCGGACACCTTGGTCGAACGGGTCGTCAGCGCCATCCGCGCAGAAATCGATTCCGGCCGCCTGGCCGCCGAATCGCGCCTGCCCACCGAACAGCAACTGGCCGAACAGCTCAATGTCAGCCGTTCGGTGGTGCGCGAGGCAGTGGCGCAACTGAAGGCGGACGGCGTGCTCATCGCCCGGCGCGGGCTCGGCTCCTATATCTCGCAAACGCCCTGCGGCACGGTTTTCCGCTTCCCCGGGAGCAACGGGCGCAAGCCAGACCTCGTGCAGATGTTCGAGATGCGTCTGTGGATCGAAACCCAAGCTGCCGCCGTTGCGGCCCGCCGCCGCGACGACGCGGACCTCGCCCGCATGGCCCAGGCTCTGCAGACGATGCTCGACGGGCGCAGCGACCTGGCCACAGCCTCTGCCGCCGACGTGGCCTTCCACCGGGCCATTGCCGAAGCCAGCAAGAACGATTATTTCGTGGCCTTCCATGATTTTCTGGGTGGCCAGCTAGCCACCGCGCGCCGCAACGCCTGGGAGAACTCCGCGGCTCTTCCCCAAGGCGGTGCAGCCGATGCCAACCGTGAACACCAGGCGCTGTACCAAGCCATTGCCGACGGTGACCGCCAGGCGGCTGCCGCCTGCGCTGAAGCCCACCTACGGGCATCGGCCAGACGCCTGAAGATCGACCTTCCCGACCTCGACTGATTTCGGAGCCTTCGCATACGGCCTGGCGACCTTTCGTACGCCCTACTTAGTCTGACAACCTGATAAGCAGATTCACCGACAAGATCACCAAGGTATCCCCTGCATGACTTACGACTACTGCATCATCGGCGGCGGCATCGTCGGCCTCGCCACCGCCATGGCCCTGCTCGAACAGCGCCCCGGCGCCTCGTTGCTGATCCTCGAGAAGGAAACCAGCCTCGGTCTTCACCAGACCGGCCACAACAGCGGCGTGATCCATGCAGGCATCTACTACGCACCAGGCAGTCTCAAGGCCGACCTGTGCAAACGCGGCGCCCAAGCCACCAAGGACTTCTGCACCGAGCACGGCATCGCTTTCGAGGTCTGCGGCAAACTGCTGGTGGCCTCGAACGATCTGGAAATGCAGCGCATGCACGCGCTGTACGAGCGCTCGCAGCAGAACGGGCTGAAGGTCGAGCGCCTGGACGCCGCCGAACTCAAGCGCCGCGAGCCGAACATCGTCGGCAAGGGCGCGCTGTTTCTCGATGCCACCGGCATCGTCGACTACAAGCAGGTGTGCGACGCCATGGCCCGGGTCATCCAGAAGGCCGGCGGTCACGTTCGTCTGGCCACCACCGTGCGGGCGATCCAGGAACAGGGCGACTACGTCGAGGTGAGCAGCGACAGCCAAAGCTGGCGCGCCCGCCAGCTGGTCGCCTGCGCCGGCTTGCAGTCCGACCGCCTGGCGCGCCTGGCCGGAGTGAAGATCGACCACCAGATCATCCCCTTCCGCGGTGAGTATTACCGCCTGCCAGCGAGCAAGAACCAGATCGTCAACCACCTGATCTACCCGATCCCTGACCCGGACCTGCCGTTCCTTGGCGTGCACCTGACACGCATGATCGACGGCAGCGTCACCGTCGGCCCCAACGCGGTGCTGGGCTTGGGCCGGGAGAACTACCGCAAGTTCTCGGTGAACTGGCGCGATGTGGCCGAGTACGCGCGCTTCCCGGGCTTCTGGAAAACGATCTGGAATAACCTGGGCTCGGGCACCACTGAAATGAAGAACTCGCTGTTCAAGCGAGGCTACCTGGAGCAGTGCCGCAAGTACTGCCCGCAGCTGGAGGTAGAAGACCTGCTGCCGTATGAGGCCGGCATCCGCGCCCAGGCGGTCATGCGCGACGGCACCCTGGTGCACGACTTCCTGTTCGCCGAGACCCCACGCATGGTGCATGTCTGCAACGCACCCTCGCCTGCAGCCACCTCCGCCATCCCTATTGGCCAGATGATCGCCGCGAAGATCCTCAAGGCCCGCTGAAACCCCTGCATAGCCCACTACAAAGACAATAAGGAAACCTCAGATGTCGGTACACGAGGCGGCCCTGGCCGCGACCGAAACCCCGGACCAGCAGCGCAAACGCCTGCGCAAGGTGGCAGCAGCGACCATCTTCGGCTCGATGCTGGAGTGGTATGACTTCTACCTGTACGCCACCATGGCAGCGATCGTCTTCTCGAAGATCTTCTTCGATGCCAGCAACCCGGCCGTGGCCTCGCTGCTGGCGTTCTCCACCTTCGCCATCGGCTTCATCGCCCGCCCCTTCGGCGGCGTATTGTTCGGCTACCTGGGCGACCGCTTCGGGCGCAAACAGGTGCTGGTGATCACCTTCTGCATGATGGGCGTTTGCACGGCCCTGATCGGCCTGATCCCCAGTTACGCCAGCATCGGCATCTGGGCCCCGATCATCCTGGTGGTGATCCGCATCATCCAAGGTCTGGGCGCGGGCGCCGAATTGTCCGGCGCGGCGGTCACCTCCTACGAGCACGCCAGCGAAGGCAAGCGCGGCAGCCAGGGTGCCTGGCCGGCACTGGGCCTGAACCTGGGCCTGCTGCTGTCGTCGCTGACCGTGTATCTGCTGACCATGAACGGCAATGAATTCCTGCTCGCCGGCGGCTGGCGCATCCCGTTCATCGCCAGCATCGCACTGGTCGGCATCGGCCTGTGGGTGCGCAAGAGCATCCCTGAGACCCCGGACTTCAAGAAGCTCGACCAGGCCAAGGATAAACCCCAGGTCTCGCCGCTCAAGCTGCTGTTCAAACATGACCTCAAGGGCCTGGCGGTGGTGTTCTTCGTAGCCATCGGCTACAACGCACTGAGCTACATCTTCAAGACCTTTTCCCTGGCCTACCTGACCCAATTCAAGGGCGTCGAGGCCCATGTCACTTCGCTATCGGTGACCATTGCCAGCCTGGTGGCGATCTTCACCGTGCCGTTGTTCGGCTGGCTGTGCGACAAATGGAGCAGCAAGACCGTACTGATGCTTGGCGGTGTGCTGTCGGCAGTGTTCGCCTACCCCTTCCTGCAATTGCTGAGCACGGGCGAGCCGACCCTGATCTACATCGCCATCGCGATCGGTACCGGCATCCTCGCGCCCATGATGTTCGCCCCTCAGGGCTCGTTCCTCAGTCGACAGTTCCCAGCCCAGACGCGCTCTTCGGGCTTTGGTACCGGCCGCGAGATCGGCACGGCCGTGGCCGGCGGCCTGGCGCCACTGGGCGGACTGGCCCTGGTGGCCGGATCGGCCACCCATTCCACTGACGGTGTGGCACTGATTTTGGCGATCTCTGGCGTATTGGTGGTGGTCTTTGCCCTGTTCGACCAAGGGCGCAAGCATTCCAGCGCGAAGAACTGACGCGCACTGGCGGCCCGATCGCAGCCAACCCACGATCGGGCCGAGCCACCCCGTTGAACTGCCCCGGCTTCACCGGACCAGCCCTGCAAGAAAAATCCACGCCGCCATTGGTCGGCATGGGCCTGGATGGATTAAAGTATCACCCCCTGCCCGGACGCCGCTGTGCCAGCACGCCAGGCCCATTTCCAGGAACCGTCGACGATGGAACACCGTGAGGCGCTGATCGCGCTGCGCACCTTTCTTTCCTCCCAGATACTTGGCCAGGAGAAGCTGGTCGAACGCCTGCTGATCGTGCTGCTGGCCGACGGCCACATGCTGGTCGAAGGCGCACCGGGCCTGGCCAAGACCAAGGCCATCAAGGAACTGGCCGAAGGTATCGAAGCGCAGTTCCACCGCATCCAGTTCACCCCCGACCTGCTCCCGGCCGACATCACCGGCACCGAAATCTATCGCCCGGAAACCGGCAGCTTCGTGTTCCAGCAGGGGCCGATCTTCCATAACCTGGTGCTGGCGGACGAAATCAACCGCGCTCCGGCCAAGGTGCAGTCAGCGTTGCTCGAAGCCATGGCCGAGCGCCAGGTCAGCGTCGGGCGCAGCACCTACGAGCTGTCGCCGCTGTTCTTGGTCATGGCCACCCAGAACCCGATCGAGCAGGAAGGTACCTATCCCCTGCCCGAGGCCCAGCTCGACCGCTTCCTGATGCACGTGAAGATCGGCTTCCCGGATGCCGCCGTGGAACGACGCATCCTCCAGCAGGCCCGCGGCGAGGCGCTCGGCGGCGAGGTCAAGCCGGAGCGGCGGGTCAGCCAGCAGGCGATCTTCGCCGCGCGCAAGGAAATCCTCGGCCTGTACATGGCCGACGCCGTGGAGGAATACCTGGTGCAGTTGGTGATGGCCACCCGCACACCGGCCAAGTTCGACGCCGAGTTGGCCGACTGGATCGCCTATGGCGCCAGCCCGCGCGGCTCGATCGCCCTGGACCGCTGCGCCCGCGCCCACGCCTGGCTGGCCGGGCGTGATTTCGTCAGCCCCGAGGACATCCAGGCAGTGCTGTTCGACGTGCTGCGCCACCGCATCATCTTGTCCTTCGAGGCGGAAGCGGCGGGGATCGACCAGGACCGGGTGGTCCAGCGCATCCTCGACGTTGTCGCTGTCGCCTGACCCCATGCCCACCGCGCACCTGACCGAACCCGGCATCCGCATCGGCCTTGCCGAGTTGATCGACATGCGTCACCGCGTGCGCGAAATCCAGCTGTTTTCCCGGCCCGGCCAGCGCAGCCCGCTGGTGGGCCTGCACCACTCCAAGCTGCGCGGACGCGGCGTGGACTTCGACCAGGTGCGGGTCTACCAGGCCGGCGACGACGTGCGCAACATCGACTGGCGCGTCACCGCGCGCACCCAGGAGCCGCATACCAAGCTGTTCCACGAGGAGCGCGAACGGCCGATCTTCATCCTGGTCGAGCAGAGCCAACGCCTGTTCTTCGGCTCCGGACTGATGTTCAAGTCAGTCCTGGCGGCCCAGGCTGCGGCCCTGTTCGGCTGGGCCGCGCTGGGCCACAACGACCGCATCGGCGGACTGGTGTTCGGCGACAACGAACACCACGAGATCAAACCCCGGCGCAGCAAACAAAGCCTGCTGCAGTTGCTCAACCGACTGGCCAAAGTGAACCAGTCGCTGCACACCGAGGCCGTGCCCCAGCCCGACAGCCTGGGCCTTGCCTTGCGCCGCGCCCGCGAGGTGCTGCGCCCAGGCAGCCTGGCCATCATCATCTGTGACGAACGCGCCTTGACCCCTGGTGTCGAGCAGCACCTGAGCATGCTCTCGCGCCACTGCGATCTGTTGCTGATGCCCGTCTCCGACCCGCTCGACCACGCGCTGCCGGCCGCCGGCTTGCTGCGTTTTGCCCAACGCAGTGCCCAATTGGAGCTCGACACCCTCGATGCCAACCTGCGCCAGGCCTACCGCCAGCAGGCCGAGGCGCGCATCGAGCGCTGGGAGCTGCTGGCGCAGAAGCTGCGGGTACTGTTGATGCCCTTGAGCACCCAGAGCGAGATGATCGAGCAACTGCGTGAGTACCTCAACGCCCAGCGCCCGGGGAGCGGTCAATGAACCCGCTGGACCAGTTGCAACCCTTGATCGCGCCGCCGGCCGTGAGCCTGTGGCCGCCCGCGCCGGGCTGGTGGGGCCTGCTCGCCCTGCTGCCCCTGCTCGGCTGGGGGCTGTGGCGACTGCGCCACTGGCGTCCGGCCAAACCCCGAGTGGTGCGCGCCGAGCAGCCGCTGGACCCCATCCGCCTGGAAGCACTGGCCGAACTGGCTCGCCTGCCCCGCCCCTACGACGGCGCACCTGCCGGCGCCTGGCTGCAGCACATCAACGCGCTGCTCAAACGCCTGTGCCGCAACCACTACCCCGGCGCCAACAGCCACACGCTCAACGGCCGTCAGTGGCTGGCGTTTCTAGACAACCGCTGCCCGGCCGCAGGCCTGACCCGCTGGATGGTGCTGGTCGAAGGCGCCTACAAACCCGAGTGCAAGCTCGACGACAAGGCCATCGCCGGGCTCGCCCAGGCGGTCGAAATCTGGATCCGCAAGCATGTTTGAGCTGGCCTGGCCGTGGGTCTTCTTGCTGTTACCGTTGCCGTGGCTCGCGCGCCTGGTGCTGCCGGCTGCCGACAGCGGCGAGCCGGTGCTCAAGGTGGGCTTTCTCGATGAACTCGAAGGCCTGGCCGGGCGCCGTGCCCGCCTGAATCTGCCGACCTGGCGCCAGCAGGCGCCCTTCGTGACGATCTGGCTGCTCCTGCTGCTGGCCGCTGCCCGTCCCCAATGGCTCGGCGATCCGGTGCCGGTGGCGGCCAGCGGTCGCGACCTGCTGGTGGCGGTGGATGTGTCCGGCTCGATGGACTTTCCCGACATGCAGTGGAAGGACGACGAAATCAGCCGCCTGGACCTGGTCAAGGCGCTGCTCGGCGATTTTCTCCAGGACCGCGAGGGCGACCGGGTCGGGTTGATCCTGTTCGGCAGCGAAGCCTACTTGCAGGCGCCGCTGACCTTTGACCGACGCACCGTGCGCACCTTTCTCGACGAGGCGCAGATCGGCATCGCCGGTAAGAACACCGCCATCGGCGACGCCATTGGCCTGGCGGTCAAACGCCTGCGCCAGCGTCCGGCGCAGAGCCGGGTGCTGGTGCTGATCACCGACGGAGCCAACAACGGTGGGCAGATCCACCCGCTCACCGCCGCCCGCCTGGCCGCCCAGGAAGGCGTGCGCATCTACACCATCGGCATCGGTGCCAACCCCGAAGCCAGCGGTACGCCAGGGTTGCTGGGCCTTAACCCGAGCCTGGACCTGGACGAAGCCTCGCTCAAAGAGATCGCCGAACTGACCCAGGGGGCCTACTTCCGCGCCCATGACGGCGCCGAGTTGGTCGCGATCGGCGATACCCTCGACCAGCTCGAACCGGTGGCCCAGCAACCGACCCAGGCACGCACCGCCAAAGCCCTCTACGCCTGGCCGCTGGCCTTGGCATTGCTCTTGAGCGTGCTGCTGGTGGTCGCCGTGCAATGGCCGGACAACCTCTTCCAACGCCTACTGCGCCGACCGCGCTTTCTACAGCCGCACCCGGAATGGCGCCAGCGCCTCAAGCGCCTGCGTCTGAGGAGGCGGCGATGATCGAACTCTGGCCGCAATGGCTGCGCCCTCTCTGGCTGCTGGTGATCCCTCTGCTCGGCTGGCTGCTGTTCAAGCTCTGGCACCGGCGCAAACGCGCCGGGCGCTGGCAGCTGATCCTTCCCGTGCAATTCCATGGTGTGCTGCTCGGCGGCGGCAACGGCCAGACCAGCAAGTTGCCGTGGATCGCCCTGGGCCTGGCCTGGCTGTTGGTGGTCCTGGCCTTGCTTGGCCCAAGCTGGCAACGCCTGGAAGAAACCCGCCAGCGCCCCGCCGACCCGCTGGTGATCCTGCTCGAGCTGACTCCACAGATGCTCGCCGAAGACAGCACGCCCAACCGCCTGGAGCAGGCCCGCCGCAAGATCTTCGACCTGCTCGAGCACCGTCGCGACAGCCAGACCGCCCTGGTGGTGTATGCCGGCAGCGCGCATACCCTGGTGCCGCTGTCCGACGACCTGGGCACCACCCGCAACCTCCTGGAGGCGGTCGATCCGTCGATCATGCCGCAGCCCGGCCAACGGGCCGACCTGGCCGTGCAGAAAGGCCTTGCCCTGCTCGCCCAGAGCGGCCTGGGCCAGGGGCGTCTGTTGCTGATCGGCTCGGCGCTGAGCGACGCCGAACGCAGCGGCATACTCAAGGCCCTGGGCCGTCAGGGCCCCAGCCTGCTGATGCTCGGGATCGGCAGCAGCGAGGGCGCACCGGTGCGTCAGGCCAACGGCGAATACCTCAAGGACGATCAGGGCGGCATTCTCCTGCCCCGCCTGGACAGCGCCAGTCTCAAAGCCTTCATCAACGGCACCGGTGGACGTTACCGCCACGCCCGCATCGACGACCTGGACCTGCGTGGCCTGGGGCTGTTCGATAACCCTCACGCCCTGCGCAGCAACGGCCAGACCGTGCAACTGGACAGCTGGGCGGACCAAGGCTACTGGCTGCTGCTGCCCTTGCTCGTGCTGGCCGCCTGCGCCGGTCGGCGCGGTTGGTTGTTCTGCCTGCCGCTACTGCTGGCCTTGCCGCAACCGAGCCAGGCCTTCGAATTCAACGACCTGTGGCTGCGCCCGGACCAGCAAGGCCAGCGCCTGCTCGAGCAACAACACCCTGCCGACGCTGCCCGGCACTTCGAAGACCCGCAGTGGCGCGGTATGGCGCTGTACCAGGCGGGCGACTATGAAGCAGCAGCCAAGGCCTTCGCCCAAGGCAGCAGCGCCGCAGCCCACTACAATCGAGGCAATGCCTTGGCCCGCGCCGGGGAGCTGGAAGCCGCGCTGGATGCCTATGAGCAGGCCCTGGAACGTCAACCCGACCTGCAGCCGGCCCTGGACAACCAGGCGTTGGTCCAGCAATTGTTGCAGCAACGCCAGGCCAAGGCCGAGGAACAACCGGCCGGCAGCGAGTCCGAAGGTACCCCCGGCAACGAGACCGAGGGCAACAGCAGCTCAGCGTCCAGCCCAGCCCAAAGCACACCTGGCAGCGATGAGCAGGCCTCCTCCCAGGCTCAGGGCGAGAACGCAAGCAATGCGCAAGGGCCAGGCAGCTCGCAACCTGGCGATGACGACAGCACCACCCAGCCGCCGCAGCGGCCGGTCTCCACCAGCCTGGATGCCGAACAGCGCCAGGCCCTGGAGCAATGGTTGCGGGAAATCCCCGACAACCCGGCCCAGCTGCTGCGGCGCAAATTCTGGTATGAACAGCAATTGCATCAGGACACCTCACGATGAGTCGCCTCGGCGTCTTACTATTCAGCCTGCTGTGGCTTCTCCAGGCCCAGGCCCAACCGACCCTGCAGGCCAGCGTCGACCGCACTCGCCTGCAGGCCGGCGAAACCTTGGAGCTGACCCTGGAAAGCCAGGACGTCACACAATTCGGCAAGCCCGACCTGCGCGCCCTGGAAGGCGACTTCGAAGTGCGTGGCACCCGCCAGCTCAACAGCCTGCACACCCTTGACGGCGAGACCCGCGCGAGCACCCGCTGGATCATCACCCTGCTGCCCAAGCGCAGTGGCAGCTTGCGTATCCCCGAGCTGCAACTGGGCCAGTCGCAGAGCCAAGCCATCGAGCTGCAAGTACTGCAAGCCGATGCCAGCCGTCCCGAAAGCGCCTCCAAAGTCTTCGTCGAGGCCAGCCTGGACAGCCCAGAGGTGTACGTCCAGGCCCAGGCCGTGTTGACGCTGCGCATCTATCACTCGGTGTCGCTGTACGACGACAGCAGCCTGAGCCCTTTGCAACTGGACAACGCCAAGGTCGAGCCATTGGGCGAATCGCGCACCTATGAAAAGGAAATCAACGGCGTACGCCACGGCGTGATCGAGACCCGCTATGCGATCTACCCGCAACAAAGCGGCACCCTGGAGCTCCCGGCACTGACCTTCACCGCCACCGCCGCCGACAATGGCGAGCAGCCGGCCGGCACCCCGCGCGTGGGTCGCCAGGTCCAGGTCAGCTCGTTGCCACTGCAGCTGAAGGTGCGGCCGATCCCCGGCGCCTGGCCTGCCGATCAACCCTGGCTGCCGACGCGAAGCCTGACCCTGGAAGAACACTGGAGCCCGGACCCAAGCAACCAGCAGACGCAGATCGGCGACTCCCTGACCCGCAGCATCACCTTGCGCGCCGAGGGGCTGTCCAGCACCCAGCTACCGCCTTTGCCAGCCACCGAGATCCACGGTTTGCGCCGTTATCCGGACCAACCTGTACTGCGCAATGAAATCAGCGAACGGGGCATGACCGCCAATCGCGAGGAGCGCGAGGCACTGGTCCCGACCCACAGCGGCGCCCTGGCCCTGCCTGCACTGGAAATTACTTGGTGGAATACCCGCGAAGACCATCTGGAGCACAGCAGCCTGCCGGCGCGCACCCTGCAAGTGGAAGACAACCCGGCCCTGAGCGCCGACACGCCGGTCGGCGACAGCAGTGCCAGCAATGCTCGCGTGTGGCCCTGGCAGCTCGCGACCCTGGTGCTGGCGCTGACCACCCTGCTGGGCTTCGCCCTGTGGTGGCGCGCCCGCTCGCAGCCGGCGGTGCTGCGGGCCACCCAAAGCGGTCCGAGCCCGCGCAGCCTGCTGGACGACCTCAAGCGCGCCTGCCAGGCCAACGACCCCCAGGCCACTCGTCAGGCGCTTGACGCCTGGGCACGCCAGCAGCCGGAAACCCTGGCCGAGATGGCCGCCCGTTTCGTACCCTTGTCCGATGCCTTGGATGGGCTCAATGGCGCCTTGTACAGCGAAAGCGGCCAGTATTGGCAAGGCGACGAGCTGTGGCGCGCCATCGGCACCATCCCACCGGCCGAGCAGGTCCTGACGCCTTCGGGCGAAACAGGCAGCCTGCCGCCGCTTTACCCCAAATAACCTTCAGCGCGTGGTCCTCGACTCCACGCCTGCATGCTTGCGGAAATTTCAATGCGTCTGTTTCACACCTCCGACTGGCACCTGGGCCAAAGCCTGCACGGCCAGGAACGCGACTTCGAACATGCCTGCTTCCTCGACTGGCTGCTCGGCCAGCTGCGCCTGCGCCAACCCGACGCCTTGTTGATCGCCGGCGACATCTTCGACACGGTCAACCCACCGGTCAAAGCCCAGGAGCGGCTCTACGACTTCATCGTCCAGGCCCATGAGCAACAGCCCAAGCTCGACATCGTGATGATCGCCGGCAACCACGATTCCGGCTCGCGGATCGAACTGCCGGCTGCCTTGATGCGGCGCCTGCGTACTCACGCGCTGGGCCGTGTGCATTGGCTCGATGAAGGCCAGCTGGACGCCGAGCGCCTGCTGATTCCGCTGACCAATGCCCGCGGCAAGGTCTGCGCCTGGTGTTTGGCCCTGCCATTCCTGCGCCCGGCGGAAGTCACCGGCCCACAGCTGGGCGACGACTACCTGCAAGGCATCACCCAGGTGCACCAGCAACTGATCGCCGCTGCCCAGGCCAAGCGCAAGAAAGACCAGGCCCTGGTCGCCATCAGCCATGCGCACATGGCCGGCGGCGCAGTCTCGGAAGACTCCGAGCGCAGCCTGATCATCGGCAACGCCGAGGCCCTGCCGGCGCGGCTGTTCGACAAAGCCATCAGCTATGTCGCCCTGGGCCACCTGCACAAACCGCAACGGGTCAACCGTGAGGAGCGCATCCGCTACAGCGGCTCACCGATTCCGTTGTCGTTCGCTGAAATCAACTATCCGCACCAGGTACTGGAAATCGAGCTCGACGGCGCCGAGCTGGTCAGCGTCGAGCCTCGCCCGATACCACGGGCCGTGGCCCTGCAACGTATCGGTCCGGCACCTTTGGGCGAGTTGCTGCAACAGCTGGCCGACCTGCCGGTGATCGATCTTCTGGACGATCCCAACCGCCAGAGCTGGCTGGAAGTGCGGGTGCACCTGGACGAGCCGCAGCCAGACCTGCGCCAGCAGATCGAGAGTGCCCTGCAAGGCAAGGCCGTGCGTCTGGTGCGCATCAGCGCCGAATACGCTGGGCGCGACAGGCAGGACGAGGACGAGCAACCCTTCGTCGAGCTGTCGCAATTGACCCCGCAAGACCTGTTCAGTCGCGCCTGGGAACAGGCCTATGGCAACCCGGTCGATGAGCAGGCTCTGGCTGATTTCGCCCAGCTGCTGCAAGACGTCCAGTTGGAGGAGGCTCAGCCATGAAGATCCTTGCCATTCGCCTGAAAAACCTCGCCTCCTTGGCAGGCCCGATCGACATCGACTTCACCGCCGAGCCCCTGGCCAGCGCCGGCCTGTTCGCCATCACCGGCCCCACCGGCGCTGGCAAGAGCACCCTGCTCGATGCCCTGTGCCTGGCGCTGTTCGGCGCAGTCCCCCGCCTGGACGACATCGGCCGGGAGGCCAAGGTGCCCGACGCCGATGGCGAGATCCCGACCTCCGACCCACGCAACCTGCTGCGCAGAGGTACCGGCAGCGGCTATGCCGAGGTGGACTTCGTCGGCATCGACGGGCGCCGCTACCGCGCCCGCTGGGAAGCCAACCGCGCCCGCGAGAAAGCCAATGGCAAGCTGCAACACAGCCGCCAGAGCCTGTACGACCTGGACAGCGAGCAACTGCTTGGCAGCGGCAAGAACGAATACAAGCATTTGGTCGAAGCACGCCTGGGCCTGAACTTCGAGCAGTTCACCCGCGCGGTGATGTTGGCCCAGAGCGAATTCGGCGCCTTCCTCAAGGCCGACGACAAAGAACGCAGCGAGCTGCTCGAAAAGCTCACCAACACCGCCATCTACACCCGCCTGGGCCAACGCGCCTTCACCAAGGCCAAGGAAACCGGCGAACGGCACAACGACCTGCAGAAACAGGCCGAGCACCTGCTGCCCATGGACACCGAAGCCCGCGCCGCACTCGACCAGCAACTGGAGCAGGCCCAGCAACAGTTCAAGGCCGACCAGGCGCGCCAGCGGCAACTGCAGCAACAACGCACCTGGCTTCAGGAGCAGCGCCAGCTACAGGCCCAGTACACTGAGGCCCAACAGGCGCTGCACGCGGCCGAGCAACAGTGGCAGCAACTGGCCGAGCAGCGCCTGGACCTGCAGCGTCTGGAACGCCTCGCGCCGCAGCGCCATCAGTTCCATCGCCAGCAAGTGCTGACCGCACAGTTGACCCCACTGGCTGCGGAGCTCGCCGACCAAGCCCGCCAGCAAGACGAACTGCAAGCCCGCATGGGCGAACTCGAGCAGGCGCTTGAAGGCGCGCGCCAAGCGCTTGCCCAGCGCCAAGCCCAGCACAGCGAAAACGCCCCACGCCTGCGCCAGGCCTTCGCTGCCCAGGACAGCCTGGCGCGCCTGAGCGAAGAACTGGCCGCCCAACGCGCCGCTGCCGAGCAGGCGGCCCAGGAGGTCGCTGACGGCCAGCAGCAATTGCAGCAGTTGGAGGAAAACCAGCAACGCAGTCTGCACACCTTGGCGCAGATCGACGCGGCGCTCGCGCACAGTGAACAACTGGCCGGGCTGACCGATGCCTGGCAGGCTTATCTGCCGCAGTTGAAGCAAGTGATGCTGGTAGGCGGCCGCCTGGCCAAGGGCCGTGAAGAGCTGCCGGGCCTGCAGGCCCAGGTCAGCCAGGCCAATGCCCAATTGCAGTCCCAACGCGACAGCTTCGAGCTATTGTTCCGCGAAGCCGGTGCCGAACCCCAGGCGCTGGCCGAGCAGATCGACCTGCTGGGCGCAATGCTTCAGGACAACCGCAAGCAGCAACGCGTGGTCGAAGACTTGTCACGCTTGCACGGCCGCGAACAGGAACTGCGTCATACCCTGGCCAGCCTGCGCGAACGCCAGCAGCAGGCCATGCAACAGCGCCAACAGCTCATCGGCCAAGGCACCGCCGCCAAGGCCGAGCTGGAAGCCGCCGAACAGGCCCTCGCCCTGACCCGCCAGTTACTGGAACGCCAGCGCCTGGCACGAACCAGCAGTGTCGAGGAGCTGCGCGCGCAACTGCGCGACGGCGAGCCCTGCCCTGTTTGCGGCAGCGCCGAGCATCCCTTCCACCAGCCCGAAGCCCTGTTACAGAGCCTGGGCCGCCATGACCAGGCCGAAGAAGACGCCGCCCGCACCCAGGTCGAGGCCCTCAACAACCAGTTGATGGAACTGCGTACCCAACTGGGCGTGGTCAACGCCCAGCTCAAGGACTACCAGCAACAACAGGTACAGTTGGGCGAGCAACTGCAACCGCTCCTCGAGCAGCTCCAGGCCCATGCCCTGTGGCCCGCCCTCGCACCGCAGGACGACAAAGGCCGCAGTGCCTGGCTCGACGGCCAGCTGCGCCGCCTGGATGAAGAGATCACCCGCGACGAGAAGCGCCAGGGCACCCTGCTCGCCCTGCAAAAAGACGCTGCCCGCCTGAACCAGCAGTTGCAGGCTGCCAGCGAAGCCCAGCAGCAGGCCCAGCGTCATCTCGAGCAACAACACCAGGCCCTGGCGACCGATGAGCAACAGCTTGAGCAAGGTATCAACGATCTGACCAACGTCCTGCCCGCGGACATCCTCCAGGCCCTGCGCGACGATCCGGCCAACGCCTTCCTCGGCCTCGACCAGCAGATCGCCCAGCGCCGCCAGCAGCTCGACCAGCGCAAGGACGAGCAACAAGAACAACAGGCACGCCAGGTTCAGCTGGACAAGCTGCGCGACCAGCAGCAATTGCGCCTGAACACCCAGCAGCAACTCCAACACAAGCTCGCCACCCTGGATGAACAGCGCCTGCAAGCCTTGGCCACCCTGGCTGAACTGCTCGGCGAACAGCCCAGTGCCGAGGCCTGGCAACAGCACATGGACGCGCAACTGGAACATGCCCGCCTCGCCGAGACCGAGACCGCCGAGCGCTTGCAGGCGCTGCGCACCCAAGGTGTGCAACTGGCCGGCGAGCTCAAGTCCAGCCGCCAGCGCCAGCAGGCGCTGGAGCAGGAGTGCCAGCAGTTGCAAGGCCAGATCGCCCAATGGCGCAGCGAACATCCCGAACTGGACGACACCGGCCTCGACCGCCTGCTGGCCATCGACGATGCCCAGCTCGGCGAACTGCGCCAGCGTCTGCAAACGGCGGAAAAAGCCATCGAGCAAGGCCGCGTGCTGTTGCAGGAGCGTGAGCAGCGCCTGCAGCAGCACGTCGCCCAAGCCACCGGCGAAGTGGACCCCGAGTCTCTGGAAGAAGCGCTGACCACCCTCGAGCAAGCGCTGGCCAGCCAGGAGCAGCAGTGCGCCGAACTGCGCGCCCGTCAGGCCGACGATCAGCGTCGCCAGCAAGCGCACCAGGCGTTGGCCAGCGAGATCGAGCAGGCCTATCACCAGTGGCAGCGCTGGGCACGTCTGAACGCCCTGATCGGCTCGGCCTCGGGCGACGTCTTCCGCAAGATTGCCCAAGGCTACAACCTGGACTTGTTGCTGCATCACGCCAACAGCCAATTGCGCCAACTGGCCAAGCGCTATCGCCTCAAGCGCGGCGGCAGTGCCCTGGGCCTGCTGGTACTGGACACCGAGATGGGCGACGAGCTGCGCTCGGTGCATTCGCTTTCCGGCGGCGAAACCTTCCTGGTGTCCCTGGCCCTCGCCCTGGGCTTGGCGTCCATGGCCTCCAGTACCCTGCGCATCGAATCGCTGTTCATCGATGAGGGCTTCGGTAGCCTGGACCCGGAGTCTCTGCAACTGGCGATGGATGCCCTCGACGGCCTGCAGGCACAGGGGCGCAAGGTGGCGGTGATCTCCCATGTGCAGGAGATGCACGAGCGCATCCCGGTGCAAATCCAGGTCCGCCGCCAGGGCAATGGCCTGAGCGATGTGGAGGTGTGTGGGTGAGGCTCTATTCGTTCCGCCGCTG
This sequence comes from Pseudomonas guariconensis, assembly GCF_040822035.1. NCBI lineage: Bacteria > Pseudomonadati > Pseudomonadota > Gammaproteobacteria > Pseudomonadales > Pseudomonadaceae > Pseudomonas > Pseudomonas guariconensis. Next base: position 3,761,947 of record NZ_CP162012.1, read on the forward strand.
CCCCTGGGCCATGCGCGCACGCCTGGCCCTGCGTTATGCCGGCTGCCCGGTGGAGATTTGCGAAGTGGCGATGAAGAACAAGCCCGCCGAACTCCTGGCATTGTCGCCCAAGGGCACGGTGCCGGTGCTCGACACCGGTGACCACGTGCTTGAAGAAAGCCTGGACATCATGCGCTGGGCCCTGGAGCAGAACGATCCACAGGATTGGCGTCTGCAGGCCGCCCCCGCGGCGGCGGCCCAGGCGTTGGAGCTGATTGCGCGCAACGACCACACCTTCAAGGCCCAGGTGAATCTGTACAAGTACGCCGAACGTTACCCTGAACATTCGCGCGAGCACTACCGCCAGCAGGCCGAACCCTGGCTGGCGGAGCTGGAAGGATTGCTCGAAGGCCGTCCGTACCTGCTGGCAGAGCACCCGAGCCTGGCCGATGCCGCCCTGCTCCCCTTGATGCGTCAGTTTGCGGGGGTGGAACCGGCCTGGTTTGCCGGGGCACCATACCCACGTGTGCGCACTTGGTTGCAGGGCTGGCTGGAATCAGACCTGTTCAAGGCCATCATGGCCCGCTGAGGCCCTGTGTCTGCAGGGTGCCCATTCGCGGCGGCTCGACGCCTCGATAAGCCCGTCCCCACAGGTACAGCGGTGTGCTTGAGAGCACCGAAGGACCTGTGGGAGCGGGTTCACCCGCGAAGAGGCCGGCGCAGCGACCCGAGACCGGCGTTTGTATCTTTCAGATAGCCAGGATCGGCGAAGAGAACAGCAACAGCACCACCGCCGCGATACGCCACATCATGCTCCACCTCCGGAGTCAAAAATACAGCGTCAAATTTAAACATATGGCGTTGTGCTACTACCACCCCTTCTACGAATCAATGTGCGTGTTTTCCGCCCAGGGCTGCATGGAAATGCGCGCTTTGCTGCAGGTACTTTTCGGTATAGCTCTGGGTGACAGACGATTTACCGCGCACTTCGACCTGAGCATGGGCAGGCAGGACGACAGAGGCGGAAATGGCGGAAGCGGCAATGACCGGGAAGAGATTGAAGTTCATGCGGGCTGTCCTCGACTTCGATGGTTTGACGATGGCCGTTGTTGGCCTTGGGTCAAACTTACGCCGCCAGGGAGGCCCGCAGAAATTCATTGCGCCAGTAGCGATTATCAAGCCGATTGATAGTCACTCGAGAAACTTGAGGTCCGACGGCGCGTCCTGGGACAGGGTCTGGACGGTCTCGCCGAGCTTGCCGCTGCGTGGGTCGCGGCGCATGACCACGATCTGGTTGCTCTTCTGGTTGGCCACCAGCAAGAAGTTGCCACTCGGATCGAGGGCGAACTCCCGGGGGTGGTCTCCCTCCACCGAGCGGCGCTGCAACAGGCTCAACTGGCCGTCATCCTTGCCCACCGCATACACCACGATCTCGTTGGCAGTGCCGCGGTTGCTGACATAGAGGAATCGGCCGTCGGCCGACAAGTGCAGCCCTCCGGACGCCTTGGCCGCAGCATCCTGCTGCTCGGTCAGGGGCAGGCGCTGGCGTTCGATCAGGTTGCCGTCCTGGGCCTCGAACGTCACCACCTCGCCGCTCATTTCCAAGGTCAGGTAGGCGTACCGGCCCTTGGCGTCGAACAACAGATGACGCGGGCCGCTGCCGGCAGGCAAGGCCACCGAAGCGGGGATCGCCGGGCTCAAGGGATGCTGGGGGCTGGCACCGTCGTAGCGGTAGATGAATACCTTGTCGGCGCCCAGGTCACTGGCGTACAGGTGGCGACCGTCGGGCGAAAGCACCACCGAGTGCACATGGGCACCGGACTGACGTTCGGGATTGACCTTGCTCGGGGCATGGCGCAGCTGCTGGACCGCCTCCTTGAGCGTGCCGTCCCGTGTCACCGGGATCACCACCAGGCTCCCCCCCGGCACAGGTGCGACAGCGTAGTTGGCAATGAACAGGTAGCGCTGGTCATGACTGAGGCTGGCATGGGTCGGCTCGTCGCCACGGCTGGCCACCTGGTTGAGCGGCTTGATCTGGCCCTGGGTGCCCAGCGAAAAACTGCTCACGTGGCCTTGGGGCGTTTCGTTGACCACGAACAGCAAGCGCTGGTCAGCCGAGAGCACCAGCCACGAGGGGCTCACGCTCTTGACCACCTGCAGCGGCGTGGGGTCGATCTGGCCGCTGCGGGTATCGAAGCTATAGCGATAGAGCCCCTGACTGGCGCCATCGGTATAGCTACCGACTAACAGCACGCCTGCGTGTGCGTTGAACGTCAGGCCCATGAGACTAGCGGTCAGCAGGCTCTTCCAGATCTTCATCGTCGTCATCTTCCGAGGCGCGCAAGGCATCCATACAGACTAGCCGATGCTCACCGTCGGCATCGTCGAGCAGCCATTGATCGCCCTCGGCGACTGCGGCGGCGACTTGCTCTGGCGTGAAGCGCCAACGGCGCAGTTGACGGCCGTCCATGCATTCGACCGACAGGCCATCGGCGTCGAAGGTGAAATCGAAGGCATGCAGCCCATCGATCAGCAGCATGTCACAGGATTCGAGGGCAGTGGCAAGGGTGGTCATGGAAAGGTCCGCAGAGAAATGGACCGGCATTATAGCCTCGGCGACGCGAGAGCTGTGGCCGCGAGTCACGCGTGCGAAGGGCCGCAAAGCGGCCCCCCTCCGGATCAATGTGCGAAGATCGACCCACCCGCCTTGCCCGCCAGCTTCTGCGGACGAATCAGGAACCGCGCCAGCGCCGGCAGCAGCCACAGCGCGCCGAACATGTTCCACAGCAACATGAAGGTCAGCATCAGGCCCATGTCCGCCTGGAACTTGATCGCCGAGAAGATCCAGGTGCACACCCCGATGGCCAGGCACAGGCCGGTGAACAGCACCGCCTTGCCGGTGGAGCGCAAGGTTTCGTAGTAGGCCTCCTGCAGCGGCAGCCCTGCCCGCAGGAAGCTCTCCAGACGGCTGTAGATGTAGATGCCGTAGTCCACGCCGATCCCCACGCCCAGGGCCACCACCGGCAAGGTGGCAACCTTGACGCCGATGCCCATGAAGGCCATCAGGGCGTTGCCCAGCACCGAGGTGAGCACCAGTGGCAGGACAATACACAGCGTTGCAGCGAACGAGCGGAAGGTGATCAGGCACATCACTGCCACGCACAGGTACACCAGCACCAGGATGGTCAGCTCGGCCGACTTGATCACTTCGTTGGTGGCCGCCTCGATGCCCGCGTTACCGGCCGCCAGGAGGAACTGCAGGCCCTCTTTGTTATGGCTGTCGGCAAAGGCCTGGGCTGCCGCGGTCACCCGCTCCAGCGTCTCGGCCTTGTGATCGTTGAGGAACACCAGCACAGGCGCCAAGGAGCAATCGGCGTTGTACAGGCCATCGGCGCGGGCGATGGAGTTATTGAGCACGTCCGGGTTGCGCGACAGGGTCTCCCATTTCAGGCTGCCCTCGTTCATGCCCTTGATCACTTGCTTGGACACGGTCACCAAGGAGATCGCCGACTGCACGCCGGGAGTGTTCTCCATGGTCCACATCAGCTCGTCGATCGGAGCCATGGTCGAATGGATCGAGCAGCTCTCGGCCGGGGTCTTGACCATGATCACCAACACGTCGGAGCTGGTGGAGTAATTGCTGATGATGAAGTTGTTGTCCTGGTTGTAGCGCGAGTCAGGACGCAGCTCCGGCGCGCCCTGGTCAAGGTCGCCGATCTTGAGGTTCTGGCTGTACCACAGGCCGCCGGCAAAGGCCGCCAGGGCCAGGGCGATGGACACCGGCGCCACCTTGGGGCTGGCGAAGTTGGCCAGCAGGCGCCAGAACGGGTGTTCGCGGGTGGCGTCCTTCTTGCTGCGGGCAATGGCCTTTTGGCTGATGCCTACGTAGGAAATCGCTACCGGTAACAGAATCAGGTTGGTGAAGACGATCACCGCCACGCCGATCGACGCACCGATGGCAAGCTCACGGATCACGCCGATGTCGATCACCAGCAAGGTGATGAAGCCCACGGCATCGGCCAGGATGGCGATCATGCCCGGCAGGAACAGCTGCCGGAACGTGCGCCGAGCAGCGGTCAGGGCGTTGTCGGCTCCGCTCGACTGCAAGGCGATGCCGTTGATTTTCTGCACCCCGTGGGAGATGCCGATGGCGAAGATCAAGAACGGCACCAGCATCGAGTACGGATCCAGCCCGAAGCCGACCGCATGCATCAGCCCCAACTGCCAGACCACGGCCACCAAGGTGGTGATGAGCACGGCGATGGTGCTGCGGATGCACCAGGTGAACCAGTACAACAGTGCCCAGGTGATGGCCAGGGCCACGCCGAAGAACATCACCACCATCACCAGACCGTCGATCAGATCACCGACTTTCTTGGCGAAACCGACGATGTGGATCTTCACGTTGGGATTCTGGGCCTGGAACTTGTCGCGAATCTTCTCTTCCAGCTGATGGGAAAACTGCTGGTAGTCGAGCTTGACCTGCTTGCTCTGGTCTTGAGGGTCCGGGTAACTCTCCATCAACGGCACGTCGACGATGCTGGACTTGAAGTTGTTGGCCACCAGACGCCCGACCTGGCCGGACTTGAGCACGTTGTCGCGCAGCTCGTCGAGGCTTTCGGCCGAGCCATTGTAAGTGTTGGGGATCACCTCGCCGCCGGCGAAGCCGTCTTCGGTCACCTCGGTCCAGCGCACGCTCGGACTCCACAGCGACTTGAGCCCAGCCCGGTCGACGCCCGGAATGTAGAAGACCTCGTCATGGATCTGGCGCAAGGTCTCCATGTAGTCCTTGTCGAAGATATCGCCATTGACCGCTTCCACCGAGATGCGCACGGTGTTGCCGAGGTTGGCCAAGTCATTGCGGTGCTCGAGCATCTGTTCGATGAACGGGTGCTGCAGCGGGATCATCTTCTCGAAACTGGTAGACGGGCGGATCTGCGTGGCCTGCCAGAACAGGAAGATGCTCACCAGCAGGCACAGGGCGATGACGGCCGGCCGATTGTTGAAGATCAGCCGTTCGAGCAAGGTCGCCTTGTCTTGATGATGGTGCTGGTGCATATCGAAACTCTCCCGGCTGGTCATTGCTGCCCCTCCTCTGCGCCTTCAGCGGTGGCCAGGTGCACGCCCCCTTGGCCCACCAACAGCAGACCGCCATTGGCAAGCTCCGCGGCGCCCGACAGGGCGAGACGGTCGGCGCGGTTGTAGACCGTGAAGCTCTGGCCGTCATCGCGGCTGCGCAGTACCGTGCCGCCATTGCCCACCAGAACCAGGCTGCCATCCTTGAGCAAGGTGGCGCTCGCCAGGCCGAACTCCAGCGAGCCACGGGCAGCCTTGAGCGCGATCGGCTGCCAGGTATCGCCGAAATCAGTAGAACGGAACAGGTTGCCGCGCAGGCCGTAGGCCAGCAGCGTGCGGGGGTGAGCAGTGGCGATCACGCCGAACAGCGACCCCTCGTAGGGGCCTTCGACGCGCGACCAGCTCTGGCCGTTGTCGCTGGAACGGAACATGCTGCCCTGTTCGCCGACGACAAACAGGCCCGCATCCTTGATGCTGGCAATAGCGTTGAGGTGCAACTGATCGGGGTTGTCCAGCCGCTCGGCGATGTCCTGCCAGTGCTGGCCGCCATCGGTGGTCTCGATCAGGGCGCCATAGGCACCCACGGCAAATCCATGCTGGGCATCGAGGAAGGTCACGTCGAGCAATGGTGCTTCGCGCGCGAGGTCTTCGAACTGTTTGCTCCAGGTGGCGCCGCCATCGTTGGTGGTCAGCACCTGGGCGTCATGGCCGACCGCCCAGCCGCGCTTGTCGTCGAGGAAGAACACTGCCGTGAGCAACTGCCGGGTGGGCACCCGGGCCTGGGTCCAGGTCTTGCCCTGGTCGTCGGAGAACAGGATATGGCCACGGTCGCCGACCACCACTAGCCGTTTACCGAGATTGGCGGCATCGATCAACAGGCTCTGGCTGGCCCTGGCCGACTCCACCGAGTACTCCTCGGCAGCGGCGGCCTGGGCACCACCTGCTGCTGTCGAGATGGCCAGCGCCAGCCACATGCTGGCCGCCAGTGGCCAGGCACCACGCCGGGCACGCGCCCTAATCCGGTCTCTCATGACCGCTCCCCTTTTGTGTTCTTGTAGTGGGTGAGCCTATTGGCAGGTGCTGCGAAAACCCTGTTCCAGAGCACTGCAATGGCTTTGGGGCCATCCTATCGGGGATATCGGCGGGAAAACAACGAGCGGGACGTTATGTTTTGTTAAGCAAAAGAAAGGGGCTGCTGCGCCCCATCGCAGGCTTCGCCAGCTCCCACCTAGGTTGATAGGGGCTGACGAAGCCTGCAATGGGGCTGCCCAGCAGCCCCTGTCAGTCCGGTTCAGGCCAGACTCTTGCTCACCACTTCATACACATCGCTGGACAGCGCACCACAAGCCAGGATGCGCTCCAGCTCGCCACGCATCAGAGCCTGGCGCGCATCGTCGTACTTGCGCCAGCGGGTCAGCGGCGCCAACTGGCGCGAAGCGATCTGCGGGTTGAGGGCGTTGAGCTCGATCACCAGGTCCGCCAGGAAGCGGTAGCCCGAACCGTCGGCGGCGTGGAAGTTCACCAGGTTCTGCCCGGCGAAGGCACCGATCAGCGCACGCACCTTGTTGGGGTTCTTCAGGGTGAAGGCCGGGTGCTGCATCAGCGCCTTGACCCGCGCCAGGCCACCCGGCAGGGGGCTGGCGGCCTGCACGCTGAACCACTGGTCCATGACCAGCGGGTTGTCCTTGAAGTGCTCGGCGAAGGCGTCCAGGGCCTTGGCGCGCTCGGCCTCGAACGGCGAGTTGACCAGCACCGCCAGGGCGGTGAGACGCTCGGTCATGTTGTCGCAGTGCTCGAACTGCTCCAATGTCGCCTGCAACACCTGCGGCTTGCCGGTGAGCATCAGGTACGACAGGGCGATGTTCTGCAGGCTGCGGCGCGCGAAGTGCTCGGCTTCGGCGACGTAAGGGGTCTTGCTGGAGACTTCGCGGTTGGCCTGGTAGCGCGCCCACAGGGCGTCGAACAGCTGCTCGGCGATCTGCTTGCGAGCGAATTCACGGGCTGCATGGATGGCATCGACGTCGGCCACCTGGCTGATCTCGGTCAGGTACGCCTCACCGGGCAGCGACAGCATCTCGGCGACCATCGCTGCATCGAGCGCCGCATTGCCCAGTACCGTGCCCAGGGCAGTGATCAGCCGCTGATCGAGCTTGAGGGCCTCGCCGCGCTGATATTGGCCGATCAGCTCCTGCAACACCTGCACCGACAGCTGCTGACCCGCTTCCCAGCGGTTGAAGCCATCGCTGTCGTGCTGCATGAGGAACATCAACTGGTCGCGATCGTAGGGGAAGCTCAGCTTGACCGGCGCGCTGAAACCACGCAGCAACGACGGCAGTGGCTTGGCGGCGATGCCTTCGAAGGTGAAGGTCTGCTCGGCTTCGGTCACCGACAGCACGCGGCTGGTGCCCTGCGGTACAGCTTCGCCGGCCAGGCGCAGTGGCAGGTCGTTGCCCTGGGCGTCCAACAGGCCCAGTTCCACAGGGATCACGAACGGTTGCTTCTGGGCTTTATCCGGGGTCTGCGGGCAGCTCTGGCGGAAAGTCAGGCTGTAGGTCTGCGCGGCAGCGTCATAGGCTTCGCTGACCTCCAGGCGCGGCGTGCCGGCCTGGCTATACCAACGCTTGAACTGGGTCAGGTCCACGCCGTTGGCGTCTTCCATGGCCTTGATGAAGTCATCGCAGGTCACGGCCTGGCCGTCATGACGTTCGAAGTACAGGTCGCTGCCCTTGCGGAAGCCTTCGCTGCCCAGCAGGGTACGGACCATGCGCACCACTTCGGCACCCTTTTCATACACGGTCAGGGTGTAGAAGTTGGAAATCTCGATGAAGCTGTCCGGGCGAACCGGATGGGCCATGGGACCTGCGTCCTCGGCGAACTGGTGCGTGCGCAGGTAGGCTACGTCCTCGATGCGCTTGACCGTGCGCGAGTTCATGTCGGCGCTGAACTCGGCGTCGCGGAACACGGTGAAGCCTTCCTTGAGCGACAGCTGGAACCAGTCGCGGCAGGTCACCCGGTTGCCCGACCAGTTGTGGAAGTACTCGTGGGCCACCACCCCCTCGACCCGCTGGTGGGCGGCGTCGGTGGCCGTTTCGGCACGCGCCAGCACACAGCTGGAGTTGAAGATGTTCAGGCCCTTGTTTTCCATGGCGCCCATGTTGAAGTCATTGACCGCGACGATCATGAAGATGTCCAGGTCGTATTCACGGCCGTAGACCTCCTCGTCCCAGCGCATGGACTTCTTCAGGCTGACCATGGCGTGGTCGCACTTGTCGATGTTCTCCGGCTCCACGTAGATACGCAGGGTCACGTCACGACCGGACTGGCGGGTGAAGGTGTCCTCGACGCACCACAGGTCACCGGCCACCAGGGCGAACAGGTAGGCCGGTTTCATGAACGGGTCTTCCCACGTTGCCCAGTGACGACCGTCCTCGGCCGGTCCGCTGCCGACCGGGTTGCCGTTGGACAGCAACACCGGGTAGCGATGCTGCTCGGCGATCACGGTGGTGGTGAATTTGCTCATCACGTCCGGGCGATCGAGGTAGTAGGTGATCTTGCGAAAACCCTCGGCCTCGCACTGGGTGCAGAACATCTTGCCGGACTTGTACAGGCCTTCGAGCGCGGTATTGCTCTCTGGATGGATCTTCACGCTGGTGTCGAGGGTGAACCGCTCGGCCTTGGGCTGCACGGTCAGGCTGTCGTCATCGACCTGATAGTCGCCGGTGGCCAGCGTCTGGTCATCCAGCTGCACACTCAGAAGCTCCAGTTGCTGGCCGTCGAGCACCAGCGGCGGCAGACCAGCGCCCCGGGCCGGGTTGCGGCGCATGACCAACTGCGCATGGACCAGGCTGTGGTCCTCGAACAGCTCGAACGTCAGGTGCGTCTCGTCGATCAGGTACTCAGGCGCCTGGTAATCCTTGAGGTAGATCACTTGCGGTTGTTCGGTACGCATCGTGCTGGTCCTTTTACTGGTGCACGGCCAATTGATAGGCCGTGTACTTGCGAATGTTGATCACACCGGTGTCGAAGATCAGGTACTGGCCCTTGATGCCCAGCAGCGTGCCTTCAGCCACAGGGTCTTTGTCCAGGTTGAAGCTCACGATCTTTTTCGGATAGGCCTCGACCGGGTAGCGCATTTCGACCACTTCGGCGTCGGCCAGCGGCTGGATCGCCTGCAGGCCAAAGCGCGCCTGCAAGCCCTGCAGGCCTTCGGCGCAGGCATCGAAGATCTGTTCGCGGATGGCTGGCAGGTCGAGCACGTCGGCGTCGCCCTTGAGCAGCGCTCGCCAGTTGGTACGGTCCGGTACCTGGCTGCGCAGCAGATCCTCGACCAGGCCAGACTGTTGCCGGGTGGCCACGCGCAGGATCGGCAAGGCCTGGCTGGCGCCTTGGTCGAGCCAGCGGGTGGGCAGCTGGGTGGCGCGGGTGATACCGACCTTGATACCCGAGGAGTTGGCCAGGTACACCACATGGTCGGTCATGCAGAACTGCTCGCCCCAGGACGGCTCACGGCAGGTGCCGGCGTCGTAATGGCATTTTTCCGGGGCCATGATGCAGACATCGCACTGGGCCAGCTTGGTCATGCAGGGGTAGCAGTAACCCTGGCTGAAGCTGGTCTTGGTGCGCTTGCCGCAGTGGGTGCAGTGGATGGCGCCGAGGTACTCCAGGCGCAGGGTCTTGCCGATCAGTGGATTGACCGGCACCTGCTCCTCACCGAGGCGAAAGGCGTATTGGACAACCGGTGCTTCCAGGCGCACCGCCATTTTGCTCAGAGAGCCACGAGCGAGTTCGATCAATGTACCGAGTCCGACTTGAACAGGATGTTGGGGACCGGTGCCGATTTCGACGCGCACTCCTGTGGGCCCATATAGCCGGTGCGCTGCTCCTCGGGCAGGTTCTTCATCTCCCAGGCGATCACCGCCTGCAGCGACAGCGCTTTCTGCTCCGGGGTCAGCTTGCGGCCGTCAGCCCATTTGCCGATTTCCACGGCCAGTTTCAGGCTCTCGTAGATCTCGGGGGTGATGTTTTCGATCATTTGCGCAAAGGTGGACATAACATCTCCTAAATCAAGCCGACAGTTTACGCCGTGCCAGGGCCCCGCCCAAGAGCCCGGTCAGGCATCCGATGAGCAGTCCACCGACGTGGGCGGCATTGGCGATCTGGCCGAAGCCGAGCTGGCCGATCACGCCGGTCAGGCAGATCAACAGCCACACCAGCATCATCACCAGTACGCCCTTGGGCAGGCTGAACAACGGGCTGGGCGCCAGCCACTGGTACAGCCAGACATGCCCGAGCAAACCGTAGAGCACACCGGACAAGCCGCCGAACAGGCTGGGGCCGCTGGTGTAATGCTGGGCCAGGTTGGACACCAGGCTGAACAGCAAGGTCAGGCCCAGCAACGCCCAAGGGCCCTGGCGCAACTCGATGCGCCGCCCCAACTCCCAGTACCAAAGGGCGTTCATGGCCAGGTGCAGCACACCGAAATGCAACAGCATCGGCGACACCAGCCGCCACCACTGCCCCTCGGCCAAGCCTTGTTCCAGCGAGGTGAAGTACAGGTACTGGCCCTGCACTCGGAAATCCAGGAAGGTGAACCAGCCAACCGTCGACAGGTTGTCACCCAGACCGGTCAGCACGGCGACGACCAGGCACGCCAGCAGCATCCCGGCGGTGATCTTGCAGGCCCGGGCCTGCTCAGCCAGGGAGGGACGCTGGGCCATGCCCGCGAGCACTTCTTCGGGCAACTGGATTTCGTCGTTGCCCTCAGGATAGCGCTGATACAGCTCGCGCACGTCCTCGGCCAGCGACTCCGGCACCCAGAGGATCTGCTCCTGTCCCTGCTCGACTACCCGGTGCGGGACCTGCAACCGGCGCAACATCTTGACGAATCCGCCCAGGTCGACCGACAGCGGCAGGCGCATTGCGGCGATCACGTTCATTGGCTGGCCTGCGGGCGTTCGACGTCGACCCAGACGAACTTGTGGGGGTCGATGCGGGTTTCATCATCCAGGCGGTAGGCCGCCAGCTTGCCGTAGAGCACGGCGCTGTAATCCAGGCAGGCCAGGTTGCCGCGGATCGGGGCCGGGCGGCCGCTGCGCCAGTAGTGACCGACGAACAGCAACGGCTCGTCTTCGGCGTAACGCAGCAGGGCGTTTTTCTGGCTGTGGCTCAGGGGCGTGCGGGCCACGTCCTCGGGCAGGGCGTCGGGCTGGAACACAATGTCTCCATAGGTTTGAGGGTCTTCTTCCCAGAACTTGGTGCGGAAGAAGGCGCGAGTCAGACCATCGCCACCGGTCAGCGTCAGACCGTCCGGCAGGCGCATGTCGGTACCGCGCAGCAGGCGGTTGCACACGGTAGATGCAAAGCTACCGGAGACCGCCGAGGCCTGGATGAAATGCTCATCGATGCACCCGTTCGGGTACTCCCGACGCAGCGGCTCGATCAGCCCCGGGTCCCAGCAGGCATGGACCAGGCGGAAGCGCCCAGCGTCGACGAACAACGGCAGCTCATAGAACCATTGCAGGAAATCGTGCCAGTCACCTGGGTGCTGGGCGAACTGGGTCAGGGTTTCGTCGATCAGCCGAGCGTGGCGCGGGGTGTGCTCGCGCACGTAGGTCTTGCCACTGCCTGGCAGCGCCGGAGTGACCCAGGCCAGGGCGTTGTACTCATGATTGCCCATGATGCAGAAGGCCTGCCCGGCTTCGACCATGTCATGGACGATGTGCAAGGCCTCGCGGATGCGCGGGCCGCGATCGACGATATCGCCGAGGAACAGCGCCTGGCGGCGAGGATGGCGCCACACGCCCCCCTGGCGCTTGTAGCCCATGGCGTCGAGCAGGCGTTCCAGGGTCAGGGCACAACCGTGTACATCGCCGATGATGTCGAAACTGCGTGCCGGATCGAACATCAGTCGCCTCCACTCCCCAGACGGCTGCCCCAGCCGAGCTTGGTGCGGCACACCTCGTAGTAGTTATGGTCCAGCGGATGGATCAGGCGCAGCTTCTGCGGTTTCTTGCTTACCGTGATGGTGTCGCCTGGGGCGCAGGTGAAGTGGTTCTGGCCGTCGCACGAGACCTGCGGGTAGATCTGCAGGTCCTGGGAGACGACGATCTTGAGTTCACTGTTGCCGTCCACCACGATCGGCCGCCCGGACAAAGTGTGCGGGTACATCGGCACGATGACGATGGCATCGAGCTTGGGGTGCATGATCGGCCCACCCGCGGAGAGCGCGTAGGCGGTGGAGCCGGTGGGGGTGGCGATGATCAAGCCGTCGGCCTTCTGGCTGCAGACGAACTGGCCATCGATGTAGATCTCGAACTCGATCATCCGCGTCGACTTGCCTGGGTGCAGCACCACGTCATTGAGCGCATCGCCCTGGCCGATGGCCTCGTTGTGACGACGTACCTCCGCCTGCAGCAGGAAGCGGTTTTCCACCAGGTAGTGGCCGTCGAGCACCTCGGCGACCTTGGTCTCCAGCTCGTCGGGACGGATGTCGGTGAGAAAGCCCAGGTTGCCGCGGTTGATCCCCAGCACCGGGATGTTGTGTCGAGCCAGGGCGCGAGCCGCGCCGAGCAGACTGCCGTCGCCACCGACCACGATGACCAGGTCGCAGACCTCGCCCAGCAGCTTGCGTGTGGAGGTTTGCAGGCCATGGCCGGGCAGCACCTCGGCAATGGTGTCCTCGAGGATCACATGCAGGTGGCGCTCGATCAGGAATTTTTTCAGTCGGCGAATGGTGTCCAGCACCTGGGAGCTGCCAAGGCGACCGATGATACCGATATTGCGAAATTGCTCCATGGTGCTCCTGCAAGGCTCTGCGGCGGGGTGACGGATGGCCAGTGTGGCCCTTGGGATTATGGGCGAAACGACCAGCCAGCGGCAAACCGGCTATGCTCGCTGGATGACGCCTTTCGCCGATCTTCACGACCTCCCTGGCCAGTTGCGCCGCCCCGCCGTACGCGACCTGGCGTGGACAGTGTTGTCGCCTGCCCTGCTGAGCCAACCGCCCTGTGCGCAACGTCACCCGTTGACGGCCAGCGCCTGGGCGGACGACCCCGAACGCCTGCGACAGTGGCTACTGGCGCTGGACCAAGACGAACAGGCGCTGCTCGACTGGCTCGCCCGCCTCACCAGCCACCGCCTCGGGCTGTACTACGAAAGCCTGTGGCAGTTCGCCCTGGGCCAAGCGCCCGGCGTCGAGCTGCTGGCAGCCAACCTGCCGATCCGCGAAGGCGGACACACCCTGGGAGAGCTGGATATCGTCCTACGTGACCGGGAAGGCGTTCACCATCTGGAACTGGCCATCAAGCTCTACCTGGGGCCATCCGGCGGGGACGGCCATGATCCGGCGCACTGGCTGGGCCCGGGCTGCCATGACCGCCTGGACCGCAAACTGGGCCACCTGGCCCGCCATCAGTTGACGATCTCATCCTGGCCCCAGAGCCGCCAGGCCCTGGCATCGCTAGGGGTGCACGAGGCACGGGCACATGCTTGGCTCGGCGGCTACCTGTTCTACCCTTGGCCAGTGCTTGCCGAATCACCGGTCGGCGCCAACGCACAGCATCTGCGCGGGCGCTGGTTGCGTCGAAGCGACTGGCCTGATTACCAGCAGGCCAATCCAACCGGACGCTGGCAGCCCCTGCCCCGCCATGCCTGGCTGGCACCGGCGCGGGTGGAGGCCACGGCGTGCTGGTCGCCCCTGCAGTTCGAGGCCTGGCTGGGCGAACTGGACGATCAGGCGCGCGCGCAATTGCTGGTCAGGCTGGAGGTGGCCGGGGACGGTACCTGGCAAGAGACCGAGCGGGTGTTCCTGGTCGCCGACAGTTGGCCGCAACTCTCGGCTTGATAATCAAAGCGCCCCGACCTCGCGTCGGGGCCACACCAAGAACAAATTTCATCGACCTGGCGCAAAGAAAAAATCCAGCCTGCCATTAAAATACCTCTCACGCGCCACTCAAGAGCGCAATTGCGACCTGATGATGAGGAACCACCATGGCTTCACCCACGCCCACGGCGCATTACGCGCGTCTGTCCATCACCCTGCACTGGCTGATGCTGGTGCTACTGGCTGCGGTCTACGCCACCATCGAGCTGCGCGGTCTGTTTCCCAAAGGCAGCGCCGAGCGCGACCTGACGAAAGAATTGCACTTCATGCTTGGCCTGACGGTGTTCGTGTTGGTCTGGCTGCGCCTGGCCCTGCGCCTGAGCCGCCCGACGCCACCGATCGTCCCCAAGCCACCGGCCTGGCAGACGGGGCTGGCGCACCTGGTGCACCTGCTGCTGTATGTGATGATGATCGGCCTGCCAATCGCCGGTTGGATCATCCTCAGCGCCGCCGACAAACCGATCCCTTTCTATGGCCTCGACCTGCCTGCACTGGTCGCGCCCGATCAAGACCTGGCCAAATTCGTCAAAGGCTGGCATGAGCGAGTCGGCAGTTGGGGCTACTGGCTGATCGGCCTGCACGCCGTGGCCGGCCTCTATCACCACTATGTGCGCCGCGACGACACGCTGCTGCGCATGCTGCCCTACAAGTAACCGCGACGTCCCTGCAGCCCGCCGGTGTGCAGGAAGATCAGGCGTGTGCCGCGCGCAAAACGCCCGGCCACGACCTGATCGCGCAGGGCCAACAAGGCCTTGCCGGTGTACACCGCTTCCAGCGGCAGGCCACTTTCGCTCTCGCTCTGGTCAATGAACGCCAGCAGCTCATCGTCGATCCGGGCGAATCCGCCACGGCACGCGCCATGCAGTTCATAGCCGCCCTGCACCAAGGCCGAGAGGTTTTCTTCGACGCCATGCCCAGGTGGCACCGCCAAGGCGCCATGCACCCCACGACGGCCCTGCTCTGCCATCACCAGGCCTGCCAACGTGGTCCCGGTCCCCACCGCCAGCCACCAGCCGTGGTAATCCGTCCAACCCAGCATCGGTAGCTGCGCCCTCGCCTGCTCCACGATCAGTCGACAACCCTCGGCGCCCGCCAGCCCGCCACCGCCTTCGGGAATGCAGTACCACCCAGGATAGCGCGCCAGCCAAGGCGTCCAGAAACCTACCTGGTGACGTTCCCGGTAGCCGCCGTAACCCAACCAGTGCAGCTCCATGCCAAAGGCCTGCAGATCACGAACGGTGGCAGTGTCCTGCGGATGCCCACGCAGCAGCCCCGCGGTGGCGAAGCCAAAGCGCTTGCCCGCCGCCGCCAGGGCGTGAAGGTGATTGGAGTGATTGCCGCCGAGGCTGATCAGCCCGGGGGCGCCCATGGCATGGGCGTCGCGCAGGTGGTGGCGAAGCTTGAAGCCTTTGTTGCCGCTGATCAGCGGGTCGATCAAGTCCAGCCGCAGCACGGCGAGCTGGACACCGGCGTCCTCGAGCCAGGGCAAGGACAACGGCTGCAAAGGTGCTTGGGGAAGGTCGGCAAAGGCGTAAGACATTAGGCGAGTGTATCGAGATCAGGAGGCTCCTGTGCACCCCGTCCTGCGCCTTTGCACCCGGTGGGCACCCGCTCAGAGCGTGGCATCGAACAATACCGTCACATCGCCCTGATACACACTGCCGGGATAGTCGAGCATGGATTTGACATGCTGGGAGACGACATCGAAGTGCAACTGCCCCGACTGGCCAGCCACGGGCATGGCCATGTCAAACGCCAGGGCGCTAGCGCGGCCGGTCGGAATAGTCAGTCGCTGCACAGGCGCATTGGCATGCTGCACGCTTGAGGGCAGCGTCAAGGCCACGTCTACCGGCACCTGATGCCCCGCGCCGTTGCGAATGCCACAGCTCGTCCCTTGATCGTACTGACACGTCTTATAGACCTTGAACGGGCCAGTGGACCACAGGTTCAAGCGCAGGCTGCGCTCCAGGCGAGAAGGCGGCGTGCCACCCCCGAGCCACCGCGACCAGCCCCCTGGAGGTTCCAGCACGGCACGATCACTCGCTGCGGGGAAGTTCAGGACGAAGGCGTGCTGCACGTCCAGTTCAAAGTTGATTGTGAGAGTCGGCGAGTTGAGATTGCTGACGCCATCGCCCAGATCAAAATCACCTCCCGGCCCCACCGTGAAGCTTGCACTGCCTCGATAGAGGCCCTGCTTCATGCGCAAAGCTGAAGGCATGGTCAGTCTATAGCCGATCCCCATGTCACTCACCGGGGTGAAATACACCTCTTTTGGCTGCCCCCCCTGACCGCTGGAATAACAGGGCGAGGGACTTTCGGGTGACCGCGTTGCCCAAAGATAATAAGCCCGATGCGCAGTCAGATAGGTTCTCAGATAACTGCAGCCGCCCTGAGGATAAGCCGTGAACACAGGATTTGCCGTATTGGAAAAATTTGTGTCGCCTTGTATTTTCTGACTGCTGTGAGTGATCTCGAAAACCAGCTGATGGGTGTCGATGCCCTTTTCATGGACCACCTGAACAGTACGACGTGCCGGTAACTTTATGTAGAACTGTTCCCGTGCATTCGCAGCTTGATGGGTCGACACCTTGTCGTAGGTTAGCGGCAAGCTCACCGTGAACGCCTGGAAGTCCTTGCACACACCGACCCAGATACTGCAGAAGCTGGCCTGGGGTGTGGTGTTCTCAAACGCTCCGGTCACATTCCCCTTGTAACGAGCACTGACAGTGACCTCTGCTGTCTGACCATCAAGCGGCGCAGTTAACAACCACAACAACACGCTCGTGCTGAATAGACGCGAGGCTGTAAATGCACTAATGATTTTGGTGGAAAACATGCAACGCTCTCATAAGCTTGGATAGCTTTCAGGAGCGTACGCGTAATCCCGATCATCCCTACAGGCGACGTTTCCGAGCGTCTTTGAAGAAACTTCCCAAGACCGAGATCACGGGAAGCGGAACAGACTGCGGGGGATGCAAAGCCCCCGCACCCTCGAGACGATCACAATTGAGCAGCCAACCTCGACCCCTGGTTGATTGCCCGCTTGGCATCGAGCTCCGCCGCAACGTCCGCCCCACCGATCAGGTGCACCGATTGCCCCGCCGCGACCAGCCCGTCGTACAGCTCACGCAGCGGCTCCTGGCCCGCGCAGATGACGACATTGTCCACTGCCAGCACCTGCGGCTCGCCCTCGCCGATACGCACATGCAGACCATCATTGTCGATGGCCAGGTATTCCACGCTGTTGAGCATCTGTACCCGCTTGTTCTTCAGGCCTGTGCGGTGAATCCAGCCTGTGGTCTTGCCCAGGCCATCGCCGACCTTGGTTTTCTTACGCTGCAACAGGTACACCTGCCGCGCTGGCGCATGCGGCTCGGCCTTGATGCCTGCCACACCACCACGGGCCTCGAGATGGGTATCGATGCCCCACTCTTTCCAGAACGCCTCGCGATCCTGGCTGGTAGCCACCCCCTGATGTACCAGGTACTCGGATACGTCGAAACCGATGCCGCCCGCTCCGATCACCGCCACGCGCTTACCGACCGGTTTACGCTCGAGCAGCACGTCCAGGTAGCTCAACACCTTCGCATGCTCGATGCCTGGAATGGCCGGTGTGCGAGGGCTGATGCCGGTGGCGAGAATAATCTCGTCAAAACCGCCCGCCACCAGCTGATCGACCCCGACCCGAGTATTCAGACGCAGGTCGACACCGGTGCGCGCCACCTTGTTGCGGAAGTAACGCAGGGTTTCATGGAACTCTTCCTTGCCTGGGACACGTTTGGCAACATTGAACTGCCCGCCGATCTCACTGGCACTGTCGAACAGCGTCACTTGGTGACCACGTTCGGCGGCCACAGTAGCCGCGGCCAGGCCCGCGGGGCCCGCACCGACCACGGCGATGCGCTTGATCTGGGTGACTGGGAGGTAGTTGAGCTCGGTCTCGTGGCAGGCACGAGGATTGACCAGGCAACTGGTGAGCTTGCCGGCGAAGGTGTGGTCCAGGCAGGCCTGGTTGCAACCGATGCAGGTGTTGATCTCTTCGCTGTGGCCTGCGGCGGCCTTGTTGACGAACTCCGGGTCAGCCAGGAATGGTCGGGCCATGGACACCATGTCGGCATCGCCTTCAGCCAGCACGGCTTCGGCCACTTCCGGCGTGTTGATACGGTTGGTGGTGATCAGCGGAATGCTCACAGCGCCCCGCAGCTTGGCGGTCAC
This sequence comes from Pseudomonas guariconensis, assembly GCF_040822035.1. NCBI lineage: Bacteria > Pseudomonadati > Pseudomonadota > Gammaproteobacteria > Pseudomonadales > Pseudomonadaceae > Pseudomonas > Pseudomonas guariconensis. The sequence continues at coordinate 3,780,098 of NZ_CP162012.1, forward strand.
TTTGGTGAAAGCCGCGCGCGGCACCTTGGTGGCGATGGTTGGAATGCGCGCCTCGTGCCAGCCGATTCCGGTGTTGATCAAGGTAGCCCCGGCCTGCTCGATGGCCTTGGCCAGCAGCACGATCTCGTCCCACGTGCTGCCTCCTTCCACCAGGTCGAGCATCGACAGGCGGAAGATGATGATGAAATCGGTCCCGACTGCCTCACGCACCCGGCGCACGATTTCAACGGCCAGGCGCATGCGGTTCTCGTAGCTGCCGCCCCAACGGTCGGTACGCTGGTTGGTATGGGCGGCGAGGAACTGGTTGATGAAGTAGCCTTCCGACCCCATGATTTCGACGCCGTCGTAGCCCGCGCGCTGGGCCAGCGTGGCGCAGTTGACGAAGTCGGCGATCTGCTTCTCGATGCCCTGCTCGTCCAGCTCCTTGGGTTTGAACGGGTTGATCGGCGCCTGGATGGCGCTGGGCGCGACTTGGCGTGGGCTATAGGCGTAACGCCCGGCGTGCAGTATCTGCAGACAGATCTTGCCACCGGCGGCATGCACAGCCTCGGTGACGATCCGGTGCTGGTCGGCCTCCTCCTCGGTACTGAGCTTGGCCGCGCCGGAATACACCCCGCCTTCGTCATTCGGCGCGATGCCACCGGTGACCATCAGGCCGACACCACCCCGAGCCCGCTCGGCGAAATAGGCGGCCATGCGTTCGAAACCACCTGGGCGCTCCTCGAGGCCTGTGTGCATCGAGCCCATCAAGGTCCGATTGCGCAAGGTGGTAAAGCCCAAGTCGAGCGGGGCCAGCAGGTGCGGATAAAGGGTGGCGGCCATGGATGAACTCCCAGGTGGCAGGATCACGGAGCGCGGGTGCCTCGCAGGCCCCGTCGTTTATAGACAGCGACATTAAACAGCCGTTTGAACAGGCTCAATGATCGAAACTGACAACTTATTGATCCTCCTGCACAGCAGGTCTACCCTAGGACACCCTATACAGTGAAGGTGCCTTGGCGCTTCATGCGAAAACTCCTGGCAGGCGCTCTAGCGCTGGTGATGATCGCCGCCCTCTGCGGCTACGGCTTCTGGACGATGCAGCGACCGGAAGGCCATTACCTTTCCGATTTGCGAATCGAACTGGCGCTCAATCACGGCGTACCGGGCGAACACGGCAACTTGCTGGGAATCGAACCGGTGCTCTACCCGGGCGATTACCAGAACCTGCAACGTCTGCACCGCAAGCTGTCAGCCTATCTGGAACAGGCTCGCGCCCAAGGTCTGGTCAGCCCGCGTACAGTGGTGGTGTTGCCGGAACACATCGGTACTTGGCTCTGGGCCCGGGGCGAAAAGAACGAGCTGTACCAGGTCACCCAGCGCCACGAAGCCTGGCAGTGGCTGGAGGTGAGCAACCCACTGCGCTACGGCTTGGCCATGCTCACCGCCACCGGTGACGATCGCCGCTCCGACGCCCACCTGCGAATGAAGGCCGAACAGATGGCCAGCGACTATCAGCAACTGTTCGGTGGCCTGGCCAAGGAGTTCGGCGTGACGCTGGTGGCAGGCTCCATCGTCCTGCCCGCGCCCTACCTGGATAACGGCGTGCTGCGCCCCGGCAGCGGCCCTCTGTTCAACAGCAGCCTGGTGTTCGGCGGTGACGGTTCGGTACTGGGCCAACCCCAACGCCAACAGTATCCGGACAGCGAAGTACGCCGCTACGTCCATCACGGACGCAAGTTTCCCTTGCAGGTCATTCAGACCCCGGCTGGCCGCCTCGGCGTGCTGGTGGGCAGCGACAGCTGGTACCCGGAAAACTACCGGCAATTGGCGCAGCAGTCGGTGGATCTGATCGCCAATCCTGTTTTCCTCAGCGGCAAGGACACCTGGAATACACCCTGGCGCGGCAACCGCCACCAAGACGCGACGGCCGAATTGCCACTGCAACGTGGCGAAGTCAGCGAACAGACGGCCTGGCAACAACTGACCCTGACCGCCAACAGCATCACCCCAAGCCTGAGCGTATTCCTGCGTGGCCAGTTTTGGGAACAAGGCAGTGACGGACAGGGCTTTGCCAACCAGGCAGGCACCCATTTGGCCGGCACTTCCAGCCAGGGTGCGCGCCTGCTGAACCTTTGGTTGTAACCCCATGACCCGGCCTCGCGTACGCCTGGGCGACCTCTCGGTGGGCTTCGTCCAACCGCTGGGCGAAGCACTCCAGCAACTGGGCCACGACCCGGCTCCTCTCCTACGCCGCTATGGACTGGACCACCCTCGCCTGGCCGAAGCGGGCGCACGCCTGTCGATTCCCCGCTACATGCATTTGGGTCATGCCGCCATCGAGCTGTGCGGCGAACCAGCCCTAGGCCTGCACATGGGCCGCTTGAGTCGTCTGGCCCAGGCAGGGCTGGCTGGCGTCACGGCAGCCCAGGCCCCGACCCTGGGCGAGGCCGCGCGTGTCCTGCTGCACTTCGAGCCGCTGTATGCCGCCAATTACCGGGGCCAGTCGAGCTTTCAGGAGGACGCCCACGGCGCTTGGCTGCGCTTCTACTCCATCAGCCCCTACAATGCCTACAACCGTTTCGTGGTCGACTCGTTGCTGGCTGGCTGGCTGGCCCAACTCTCGCACTTGGCAGGCCACTCGGTGCAGGCCGAGCGCATGGAGATCGAATTCCAGGCGCCCAGCTATGCGGCCCAATACCAGGCGTTGAGCGCAACCCCGGTGCAGTTTGGCGCATCCAGCAACCAATTGCGCCTGGACCGCGCCACCCTGGATTTGCCCAACCTCCAGCATTGCCCTAGCACCTGGCAGCACCTGTTGCAGCTGTGCGAAGCGGAATTGGCCCAACGCACCCGCGTGCGCAGCCTGGGTGAACGCATCACTCATCTGCTCGGCCCGTTGCTCAATGGTGGACAGGAACCGGACCTTGAAGCCGTGGCGCGTCACCTGCAACTACCCACTTGGACTTTGCGTCGCAAGCTGGCCGAGGAAGGCACGCGCTTTCGCAGCCTGCTCAATGACACACGCCGCGACCTCGCCGAAACCTACATCCGCGATACGGAGCTGGCCTTCGGTGAAATCGCTTATCTTTTGGGGTTTGCCTCGGCGGAGGCCTTCCAGCGCGCATTCAAGCGCTGGACCAGCCTGACGCCGGGGGAGTTTCGCCGCAATCAGCGGCGGGTGGGCTAAGGCCTGTGTGAAATGCTAGAGCTCGGTGGCGTCGTCCGCCGGCTCCATAGGGTCCAGCTCATAGGCCTGGTATTCGAGCAGCTCTTCCTGATAGTCATCCATTGGCTTGCTTCCTCTTCTCATTCATCTGTTCGGTCATGCCGTCACGCTAAGCGGGACGGATGAAGGTTTCATGACAGGTTTATGAAAGGTAAACGTAGCCGACATTCGGGAAGTTAGGTGATCGCCTTTACAAAGGCGCAGGCGCCGCCTCGGTTACAGGAGCCTCCTGCTGCACCTGGATCGGCGCAGGTTCGGCAGGCGGGGTGACAGGCTGCGAGCCCTGGCTATCATCGACCATGGGGGCCGCCGGTACTTCGCTGGCAGGCGCCGCGAGGGCTGCGGGTGCAACTGGGGCTGCAACTGGGCCTGCCACGGGGGCTGGGGGCGGTACGGGCTCAGCTGTCGAAGCCGGTGCGCTGACCGCGAGCGGCGCGGCCACAGGCTGTGCAGAGGTCTGCTCTGGCAGCCCCAGATCAGCAGCCGGCTTTTCGGACTTGGGCGTCTCGACCTTGGGCTCGGCCTTTTTCACTTTCTTAGGCTTTGGCAGGTAACTTTCGACCAAGGCGAAATAGCGCTCGTAGAACTGCGGCGCAGTGACTGTCTCGCTGGCCACCTTGACCATGGAATCGTCAGTCGAACCGATAGGCATGGATACCGAACCCAGCACGCCCACGCCAAGGCTCGCAGAGGTGTTGGATTTCTTCAGCGCATAACGATCCTGCAGGGCGTTGGCGAACATGGTGGAGCGCTGCTCATCACCGCTGTCCGGGACACAGGTGATGTTGAAGCTGATCTGCAGGTGATTCTCGGCGTTCTGCTGGAAACTCTTGTTACCCGCGATCTGGTTGGCACCGCTGCTGGTGATGATGTAACCCTGACTGAGCAGCGCACGCCGGGCTGCCTCGCACGAGCCAGCTTCGCTGACCGGGAAGCTGCGCGAAAACGTGCCCGAGTCGTCGAAGTTTTCGTGCTCGTAGATGGCGGGCTTCTTCGAGGAGCAACCGGATACGCCCGCCAGCACAAGGGCTAGCCCGAGCGCACCGAAGACGGAGGTTCTGGACATCATGGATTCCGGGTAGGACAAACTGCGCCTATTGTGCAACACATGGCTCATCACTGAAACCGCGTTGCACGCTTGGCTGGGCAAAATTCATATAATCGACAAGCAGGCCCACTTGAGTGAGGCGGGCCCAGAAAGCAAAAAAGCGACCCTAAGGTCGCTTTCGTGTTGCTTCGAGGTGTTCATGGAGCCTCGAAGCGAAGATGGCGCAGCGGACGGGACTCGAACCCGCGACCCCCGGCGTGACAGGCCGGTATTCTAACCGACTGAACTACCGCTGCGTATCGCTCAGGCTTGCGCCTGATTGAAACTGGGATCCCCCTTTCGATCACGGCTCGAAAGGCAGGCAAAAAAAAAGCGACACGCTGATCGCTTTGATTGTTGCTTCAAGGTGTTCATGGGACCTCGAAGCGAAGATGGCGCAGCGGACGGGACTCGAACCCGCGACCCCCGGCGTGACAGGCCGGTATTCTAACCGACTGAACTACCGCTGCGTATCGTTCAGGCTTTCACCTGATTGAAACTGGGATCGGCCTGAAGTGCTCTTGGCCTTCAGACCTCAGACCGGTGATGACACCCATCTGAAGAAAAAGTGGCGCAGCGGACGGGACTCGAACCCGCGACCCCCGGCGTGACAGGCCGGTATTCTAACCGACTGAACTACCGCTGCGCATATGGACTTGCGTCCGGTTCCTCTCAATTAGGAAGCTTCTTACGAAGTCTCCTGGGTCAGGAACATCTCAGGAAGTGGTGGGTGATGACGGGATCGAACCGCCGACCCTCTGCTTGTAAGGCAGATGCTCTCCCGGCTGAGCTAATCACCCTCGCAGTGTTGCTTGGTGCGTTTGCTTCGCTGAGGCCGCGAAATTTACGCAGGTACCGAAGCTAAGTCAATAGCCCCATTGGATTTTTTTTCAAAAAGGCCGAAAAAGCTACAAGCTGCGAGTGGCAAGCGACAAGGAAACGCCTGCCGCTGTAGCAAGTAGTCCTGTCCCACAAATGACGAAGGGACCTCACGGTCCCCTCTTGCAGCTTGTGGCTAAAAGCCTGCAGCTCAGGTGTAGATCATTTTGCGGCTCATCCCGCCATCGACCACGAACTCCTGGCCGGTGACGAACCCTGCCTGGCGTGACAACAGCCAGGCCACCAACGCCGCGACATCCTCCACCGTCCCTACCCTGCCCGCAGGATGCTGGGCATGATCAGCCTCGGTCAGCGGTTCGGCACGGCGCTGGGAAGGGTCCCGGGCGTCGATCCAGCCAGGGCTGACCGCATTGACGCGAATCTCCGGCCCAAGGCTCATGGCCAGTGCATGGGTCAACGCCAACAGGCCACCCTTGCTCGCCGCATAGGCCTCGGTGTCCGGCTCTGACTGCCGGGCCCGGGTCGATGTCAGGTTGACAATGGCCCCGCCATGGGCGCGCAGGTAGGGCGCACAATGCTTGGCCAGCAGCATCGGCCCGTTGAGGTTGACCGCCAGCACCCTGTTCCACTGGGACAACGACAGGCTCTCCAGGGTCTGGTTGTGTGGATTGGCGATAGCCGCATTGCAGACCAAGGCATCCAGACGGCCGAACTGCGCCAGCACCTCAGAGACGCCAGCGCTGACCTGGGCCTCGTCGGCGACATCCATAGACACGAACCAGGCATTGTCGCCCAGGGCCTTGGCCACTTTGGAACCCCGCACGCGGTCCAGGTCGCTGAGCACCACCTGCCAACCTTCGCAGATCAGCCAAGCGGCGATGCCCAGTCCGATGCCGCGAGCGGCACCGGTGACCAAGGCGACCCGACCATTGTGGCCCGGCTCACCGCCCTTCCAGTCGATCACAGCGCCGCCAGACCGCGGGCCAGATCGGCTTGCAGGTCAGCCACGTCTTCCAGGCCGACAGCGACGCGGATCAGGCTGTCGCGGATGCCTGCGGCTTCACGCTCCTGCGGCGTCAGACGCCCATGGGAGGTGGTAGCAGGGTGAGCGATGGTGGTTTTGCTGTCACCCAGGTTGGTGGTGATGGAAATCACGCGGGTCGCATCGATGAAGCGCCACGCGCCCTCTTTGCCCCCCTTGACCTCGAAACTGACCACCGCGCCGAAACCACTCATCTGGCGCTTAGCCAGTTCGTGTTGCGGATGGCTAGGTAGTCCGGCGTAATGAACCTTCTCCACACCCTCCTGCTTCTCCAGCCACTCTGCCAACGCTTGGGCACTTTCGCAGTGGGCGCGCATACGCAGCTTTAGCGTTTCCAGACCTTTGGTGAAGATCCAGGCGTTGAACGGGCTGAGCGTCGGGCCGGCGGTCCTCAGGAAGCCCACCACTTCTTTCATCTGCTCGCTGCGCCCAGCCACCACGCCACCCATGCAACGGCCCTGGCCGTCGATGAACTTGGTCGCGGAGTGGAAGACGATATCGGCACCGAGCTTGAGTGGCTGCTGCAATGCCGGGGTACTGAAGCAGTTATCCACGACCAGCATCGCGCCGCGGGCGTGGGCGATTTCGGCCAGTGCGGCGATATCGACCAGTTCGGCCAGCGGGTTGGACGGTGACTCGACGATCAGCAGCTTGGTGTTGGCCTTGATGGCCTTTTCCCACCCGCTGAGGTCGACCAACGGCACGTAGTCCACCTGCACGCCGAAACGCTTGAAGTACTTCTCGAACAGGCTGATGGTCGAGCCGAACACGCTCTGCGACACCAGCACATGATCACCGGCGCTGCACAGGGACATCACCACGGCCAGGATCGCGGCCATGCCGGTAGAGGTCCCCACGGCCTGCTCGGCGCCTTCCATGGCCGCCAGACGTTCCTCGAAAGCGCGTACTGACGGGTTGGTGTAACGCGAATAGACGTTGCCGGGTGTTTCGCCAGCAAAGCGCGCAGCCGCATCGGCGGCCGTGCGGAAGACATAACTGGAGGTCAGGAACAGCGCTTCGCTGTGCTCGGCTTCCGGTGTACGGTTCTGACCGGCGCGCACCGCCAGGGTGTCGAAACCGACACCCTCGAGGTCACTGTCCAGTCGACCGGCATCCCATTGATCGGTCATGCCGTCGCTCCCAAATCAGTTGTTGTAGAGGTCGATGATCGCGCTGACAGCCTGATTCTTCGCCTTGGCCAAATCGTTGCGCTGCTGCTCGATACGCTCAAGGTAGGCTTCGTCGATGTCGCCGGTGACGTATTCACCATTGAACACCGCGCAATCGAAGTGCTCGATCTTGATCTTGCCGCCACCGACCGATTCGATCAGGTCAGGCAGGTCCTGGTAGACCAGCCAGTCGGCGCCGATCAACTCGGCCACCTGTTCGGTGGTACGGTTGTGGGCGATCAGTTCGTGAGCGCTCGGCATGTCGATGCCGTAGACGTTGGGATAGCGCACCGCGGGGGCCGCGGAGCAGAAGTAGACATTCTTGGCACCGGCTTCGCGGGCCATCTGGATGATCTGCTTGCAGGTGGTGCCGCGCACGATGGAGTCGTCCACCAGCATCACGTTCTTGCCGCGGAATTCCAGCTCGATGGCATTGAGCTTCTGGCGCACCGATTTCTTGCGTGCGGCCTGGCCGGGCATGATGAAGGTCCGGCCGATATAACGGTTCTTGACGAAGCCTTCGCGGAACTTCACACCCAGGTGGTTGGCCAGCTCCAGGGCAGCGGTACGGCTGGTGTCTGGGATCGGGATGACCACGTCGATGTCGTGATCGGGGCGCTCACGCTGGATCTTCTCGGCCAGCTTCTCACCCATGCGCAGGCGCGCCTTGTACACCGAGACGCCGTCCATGATCGAGTCCGGGCGGGCCAGGTAGACATGTTCGAAGATGCACGGCTGAAGTTTAGGGTTGTTGGCGCACTGCTTGGTGAACAGCTGGCCTTCCTCGGTGATGTACACCGCTTCGCCCGGCGCCAGGTCACGGATCAGGGTGAAACCGAGCACATCCAGGGCAACGCTTTCGGAGGCAATCATGTACTCGACGCCCTCGTCGGTATGACGCTGACCGAACACGACCGGACGGATACCGTTGGGGTCACGGAAGCCGACGATGCCATAGCCGGTAACCATCGCCACCACAGCGTAGCCACCGACACAGCGGCTGTGCACGTGGGAGACCGCGGCGAACACGTCTTCCTCGGTCGGCTGCAGCTTGCCGCGCACGGCCAGCTCATGGGCGAACACGTTGAGCAGCACTTCCGAGTCGGAGTTGGTGTTGACGTGGCGCAGATCCGATTCGTAGATCTCCTTGGCCAGTTGCTCGACGTTGGTCAGGTTGCCGTTGTGCGCCAGGGTGATGCCATAGGGCGAGTTGACATAGAACGGCTGAGCCTCGGCCGAGGTGGAGCTGCCCGCGGTCGGGTAGCGGACATGGCCAATGCCCATGTGACCGACCAGGCGCTGCATGTGGCGCTGCTGGAAGACATCACGTACCAGGCCGTTATCCTTGCGCAGGAACAACCGGCCGTCGTGGCTGGTCACGATACCGGCAGCGTCCTGGCCGCGGTGCTGGAGCACGGTTAGCGCGTCATACAGCGCCTGATTGACGTTCGACTTACCGACGATACCGACGATGCCACACATGCGACGCAACCCCTACTTTGATGAAACTTGATTGAAAAGCGCTCAAGGCCTGGTAGGCCCGAGCAACTGTTCCTTGAACGGAAGATCAGCCGGTGCGCTGATCCCACTGGACATCCATTGACCGGTGAATCCCAGAATCAGGTTCTTGGACCAGTCAGCGACCAATAGAAACTGTGGTATCAGGCGCGACTCCTGCCACCACGGATCCTGTTGTACCGGCCCCAGGCTCAACAGCCCAATGGCCACCACCACCAGCAAGGCCCCGCGCGCAGCTCCGAAGGCCATGCCGAGGAAACGATCGGTGCCGGACAGCCCGGTCACGCGAATAAGCTCGCCGATAAGGAAGTTGATCATGGCCCCCACCAGCAAGGTGGCGACGAAAAGAATGGCGCAGCCGGCAATGATGCGTGCCGATGGCGTCTGGATATAGCTTTCAAGATACTGCGAAAGGGAGCCGCCGAACATCCAGGCGACCGCACCGGCAATGATCCAGATGAGCAGGGACAAGGCTTCCTTGACGAAGCCGCGCTTGAGACTGATCAGTGAGGAAATGGCGATGATCGCGATGATCGCCCAATCGACCCAGGTAAATGCCACGGTGTTGCCTGCCGACGTTTGAGGCGGCGCATTTTACCAGAGCGGCGGGTTTGGGGTAAGCGGAATGTCAGCCCATTAGGGCGACTTTGCCTCTGGCGACGCAGGTCCGGGTGCAAGCCTGCGCAGCCGGGACAGGCTGCGCAGGCATTCTGGATCAGTTGCGCTCTGGCTGGAAGCGCACCACAAAGCCCTTGAGGTTGTGCTGGCGATTGATCACATCCCGCAGGCGCTCAGCCTCGGCCCGCTCGATCAGTGGCCCGACATAGACACGATTCATGCCGTCGGCAGCACGGATATAGGCGTTGTAGCCCTGGCTGCGCAGGGTTTTTTGCAGATTGTCGGCGCCAGCGCGATTGGAAAGACTGGCCAACTGGATCGACCAGCTCACCGGCAGACCATTGACATCGACCTTGGAGGGCGCGGCTGGCTTGGTAGTGCTGGCTGTCGCTGCAGGTGCAGGCGTGGCGGCCGGACGCGTCTCGGCCTTCGGCGTGGGCGTTGGTGCAGGCTTGGGAGCTGGTGCCTGGGCGGCCTGGGTCGGTGATGGCGTGATCGGCTGGCTCGGCGTGGTCATCGGCGCACTGGATTCGTTGACCACCACAGGTGGCTGCTCCGGCACCGGCTCCGACACGTCGGGCAATGGCTGGGGCTCCGGTACCTGCACAGGCTCGACCTGCACCTGCGGCAAGCTCGGCATGGCAGGCGCCTCAGGCGCCTCGACACGCACTTGACGCATCTCGTCTTCGCGGGTGAACAGCATCGGCAGGAAAATCACCGCCAGCGCCACCAGCACCAACGCACCCACCATGCGCTGCTTGATCCCTTTATCCAGCACTGCCATCTACTCCTCCGGAGCTTGCCGCTCTAGCCATTCCAGGGCTTGGCCAACACAGAAAAACGAACCGAACAGCAGGATCTGATCGTCCGCCGTCGCCTGCGCGCATTGCCCCTCAAGGGCCGCATCGATGCTGGCATAAGACTTCACCGCTGCACCGACGTTCGTCAAGGCTGCTACCAGCTCCGCGGCCGGACGACTGCGTGGCGTTTGCAGCGGTGCCACCGCCCATTCATCGACAACGCCCTTGAGCGGCGCGATCACGCCCTCCAGATCCTTGTCGGCGAGCAGGCCGAACACCGCCAGGCGACGCCCCTTGATCGGGCGCGCGGCCAAACGGGCAGCCAGGTATTCGGCAGCATGGGGGTTGTGCCCCACATCCAGCAACAGCTCCAGACGCCGGCCTTGCCACTGCACCGTGCGGCGGTCCAGACGACCGGTAACCTGGGTATCGAGCAGCGCCTGGCGTATCTGCCCAGCCTCGAAAGGCAAGCCCATCAGCAAGTAGGCCTGCAGCGCCAGGGCGGCATTCTCCATCGGCAGGTCAAGCAAAGGCAGGTCATGCAGTTCCACGCTGCTGCCGTCGAGCCGGCTGCCACGCCACTGCCAGTGCTGGTCAGTGGTTGCAAGATCGAAATCGCGACCCCGCAGCAGGAACGGGCAAGCAAGTTCACGCGCCTTGTCCAGCAAAGGCTGTGGCGGGTTCAGATCGCCACACAGGGCCGGCTTGCCCTGACGGAAGATCCCCGCCTTTTCGAAGGCAACGGATTCGCGGGTATTGCCCAGGTAATCGGCGTGATCCACGCCGATGCTGGTGACCAACGCCAGGTCCGCGTCGATCAGGTTGACCGCATCCAGACGGCCACCCAGGCCGACCTCGAGCACCACGGCATCCAGCGCGGACTGCTGGAACAGCCAGAACGCCGCCAGCGTACCCATCTCGAAGTAGGTCAGGGAGATCTCGCCACGGGCTGCCTCCACGGCAGCGAACGCCTCGCACAGGCGTTCATCGCTGGCGTCGGCTCCGTCGATGCGCACACGCTCGTTGTAACGCAACAAGTGAGGCGAGCTGTACACGCCGACTTTAAGCCCCTGCGCCCGGAGCAGTGATGCCACAAATGCGCAGGTCGAGCCTTTGCCGTTGGTACCGGTAACCGTCACCACCCGGGGCGCCAGCTTGCCTAACCCGAGCCGCGCCGCCACCTGCTGCGAACGCTCCAGCCCCATGTCGATGGCCGATGGGTGCAACTGTTCGAGGTAGGCGAGCCAGTCACCCAGAGTGCGAGTGCTCATCACGCGACGGCAGCCGCCTCAAGGGCTTGCGCCGGAGTCGCCTGGCCGGTCATCTGGGCCAGCAGGCGGGCAAGACGCGGACGCAGCTCGCCACGGGAGATGATCAGATCGATGGCACCGTGCTCGAGCAGGAATTCGCTGCGCTGGAAGCCTTCCGGCAGCTTCTCGCGGACGGTCTGCTCGATCACGCGAGGACCGGCGAAGCCGATCAGCGCCTTCGGCTCACCGACGATGACGTCGCCGAGCATCGCCAGGCTTGCGGAAACACCGCCGTAGACCGGATCGGTCAGTACCGAGATGAACGGAATGCCTTCTTCCCGCAGGCGGGCCAGCACAGCCGAAGTCTTGGCCATCTGCATCAGCGAAATCAGGGCCTCTTGCATGCGCGCGCCGCCCGAAGCGGAGAAGCAGACCATCGGGCAGCGGTTTTCCAAGGCGTAGTTGGCGGCACGTACGAAGCGCTCGCCCACGATGGCGCCCATGGAGCCCCCCATGAAGGAGAACTCGAAGGCGCTGACCACGATCGGCATGCCCATCAGGGTGCCGCTCATGGAAATCAGCGCGTCCTTCTCGCCAGTCTGCTTCTGGGCTGCCGTCAGGCGATCCTTGTACTTCTTGCCGTCACGGAATTTAAGGCGATCCACAGGCTCGAGGTCAGCCCCCAGCTCGGCACGCCCCTCGGGGTCGAGGAAGATGTCGATACGAGCACGGGCGCCGATGCGCATGTGGTGGTTGCACTTGGGGCAGACATCCAGGGTCTTTTCCAGCTCCGGACGATACAGCACGGACTCGCATGCCGGGCACTTGTGCCACAGGCCCTCAGGCACCGAGCTCTTCTTCACCTCGGAACGCATGATCGAAGGGATCAGTTTGTCGACTAACCAGTTGCTCATGCTTTCTTTCTCCAGTATCGGTGGGCGGGGGCCGGTCTGGCCGGCCATGCCCTGCCCTTGAGCTCATGTTCTTCAATGAAACGATGATGACCCGGTCCGGGGCCCGCATTGAAGCGGAGCCGACCTGGCGGTCGGGCCATCGTCAATCTGTCATGCCGGCGATCCGCACCACCTGTCCAAGGAACAGGCTTGGCAGCACCGGGCTGCGAAAGCTATGGACGATGCCGCGCGGGCAGCCGTCACATCCATCGTCACGCCTGTTTCACCGCACGCATGAAGGCTTCGATCTTCGCCGCGTCCTTGATGCCCTTGGCCTGCTCAACCCCGCCGCTGACATCCACGGCGTAGGGGCGCACCTGGGCGATGGCCTGACCGACGTTATCCGCGGACAGGCCACCGGCCAAGATGATCGGCTTGCTCAGCGAAGCAGGTACCAGCGACCAGTCGAAGGCCTCGCCAGTGCCGCCCGGCACGCCCGGCACGTAGGTGTCCAGGAGAATACCTCGAGCCCCTGCATAGTGTTGGCAGGCAGCATGCAGGTCATCGCCAGGGCGCACCCGCAGCGCTTTGATCCAGGGCCGATGGTAACCCTCGCAATCGGCCGGGGTTTCGTCGCCGTGGAACTGTAGCAGGTCCAGCGGCACCACCTCGAGAATCTCGTTGAGCTCGCACCGCGATGCATTGACGAACAAGCCCACCGTAGTCACGAATGGTGGCAGCTCGGCGATGATCGCACGCGCCTGGCGCACATCCACCGCACGCGGGCTCTTGGCATAAAAGACGAAGCCGATAGCATCGGCACCGGCTTCGGCGGCCGCCAGGGCGTCCTCGATGCGGGTAATCCCGCAGATCTTGCTGCGAACGTTGCTCATGGACGGCGGACCTTGAGTGGGCGGTTAAAGGCCGGATGGTAGCAAATGACGTTTCGCCCGTCAGTCTGCCAATGCTTCGTACCCGGTGAGAAAGTGTGGACCGATGTAACGTTGCGGCAAGGCGAAGACCTCGGGGTATTCCACCTGGACCAGATACAGGCCGTAGGGGTGGGCCGTTACCCCGCCCTCGCGACGATTGCGTCCTTCGAGCACCTCGCGCGCCCAGGTCACGGGGCGCTCGCCCGCACCGATGGTCATCAGCACACCGGCGATGTTACGCACCATGTGATGGAGGAACGCCGTGGCGCGAACGTCCAGCACGATCATCTTGCCGTGGCGAGTGACGCGCAGGTGATAGATGTGCTTGATCGGCGACTTGGCCTGGCACTGGCTGGCCCGGAACGCGCTGAAGTCATGGGTCCCCAGCAGGAACTGCGCCGCCTCGGCCATGCGCTCGACATCCAGCGGCCGATGGTTCCAGGTGACCTCCTCGGCCAGGTGCGCGGGGCGGATCGGGTCGTTGTAGATGACATAACGATAGCGCCGTGCCACGGCCTTGAACCGGGCATGGAAATTCGCAGGCATCGGCCGTGCCCAGGTGACACTGATGTCGTTGGGCAGATTGAAATTGGTGCCCATGGTCCAGGCGCGCTCATCGCGCACCGCGCGGGTATCGAAATGAACGATCTGGCCACAGCCATGCACTCCGGCGTCGGTGCGCCCGGCACAGATCACCGAGATTGGCTCGTTGGCCACCGTCGACAGCGCTTGCTCCAAGGCTTGCTGGACGCTTGGCACGCCACTGGCCTGACGCTGCCAGCCACGGTAGCGCGAGCCTTTGTATTCCACGCCCAAGGCGATGCGGGAGTAGCCTTCGGCTGCCGATTCGGCTGCCTCGATGTCGTTGATGTCCAAGAACCTGAAACCTGTGGATGGAACGAAAGGCCGGCATTATAACGGCAACGGCAGCCACAAGGGCTGCCGTTATCGGGGGACCGGCCGTATTACAGCGGCGCTATCTTGACAGGCGGGCCCACCCCACCTGTGCTGCGCGCGTGGGAATGGGCCAGGCCTCGGGAAGGTCACTACACCAGGCGCGAAAGCATTTCCTCGGCTTCCTGGCGCTGGTTGTCATCACCATCCTTGACCACTTCGTCGAGGATGTCCCGCGCGCCTTGGTGGTCGCCCATGTCGATGTAAGCGCGAGCAAGATCCAGCTTGGTCGCCACTTCGTCAGCGCCGGAGAAGAAGTCGAAGTCCAGGTCATCCAGCGGATCAAGCTCCTGGGCGGCATCTTCGGCGGTGAAATGCGGCTCGAGCGAAGGCGACTCAAGGCTCTGGGAAAGCTTGTCCAGCTCGGCGTTGACGTCGTCGAGCTCCGAGGCAAAACTCTTGGCCGCAGGCGACTCATCGTCCAGCGACAGGGACAGGTCGAAGTCTTCCGGCAGTTCCAGTTCGGAGATTGGATCGAACTCTGGAATCTCGTCGAAGGCCGCCAACTCAGCCGCCACATCCACCGGTGCCTCTTCGGCCTCCACTGGAGCAGGCTCCGGCGACTGCGCCTCGCCAATGTCCAGATCGAAGTCGGCCAGATCGTCCAGGCTTTGTGGTTCGGTCTGGACCTGGGCCTGCTCGAGCAAGGCTTCGAAATCTTCGTCGGCATCGGTCTGGGGTGCGACAGGTTCGGCACTGTCCAGAACGGGTTCTTCGGCGACCACGGACTCTTGCGGCAGCTCAAGCGCCGCATCCTCAGGAAGGTCATCATCCAAGCTGAGATCGAAGGCGCTGTCCAGATCGCTTTCATCGATAGCTGGCGCCTCGATGATCGCGTCCTGCTCAGGCTCCGGCTGTGGCTCCGCCTCGATCTGGGTAACGGCTTCTGGCTCGGGCTCTGGCGCAGGTTTGCTTTCAGCGACATCATCCGTGCTTTCCTGCAGCAGGTCCTGAACGTACTGCGCGTCCATTTCGGCAGCCAGGGCTGCGGCACCAAGGCCTGCAGCGGCCACTGCAACCATCGCCGGGAAACGCTCTTTGAGCGACTCGACTTCGGCCTTGTTCTGCTCGGTCGGCGCCAGTTGGCGCTCCTCGTTGGCGAACGCGTTCTGATCGCCCTGGCGGGCATAGACCTCCATCAGCTTAAGACGCAGGTCGCCACGCTCGGGGTGAGCGGCCAGCGCCGGCTCGAGCAAGTCAGCGGCGTGGTTCAGACGGCCTTGCGCCAAGCTCTGGTCGACCTCGACCAGCAGGCCGGCCAATGGATCGGTCACTGGCGCAGGCGAAATTGCAGGGGCGGGCTCCGGTGCCGGTGCAGCCGGTTTCTCCGCGGCAACGGCAGCCGCTGCGGAGGCTGCGACCACGGCGGGAGACAGCGTCACGCTAGGTGCCGACACCTCCAGGTCATCGAAGCTGCCCGGCGGCATGTTCAGGTCAGGGCCGCGCTCATTTTCCTCAGCCAGAGCCCGCGCCATGCGCAGGTGTTTCTCGGCTTCCTGTTGAGCCTTGCGCTTGCGCGCCAGAAGCAGCAGCAACAACAGCAACACCAGGAAAGTCGAACCGGCCAGCAACCCTAGCAACAGCGGGTTGCCAAGCAGCTCGTCGAGCACGCCTTGATAAGGGGTTTCTTTGACCACAGGCGCCGTGTCCACCGCTGCCGGCGCCGGCTCGACCACGGGCTCGGCCGGCGTCAGCTGGGCACTGACCGCAGGCTGCGCAGGAGCTGGCTCGCCTGGCAAGGCCGCTGCAGCAGGGGGCTGCGCTGCAGCACCCTGGGCTTCGAGGCGGGCCAGTTGATCGTTCTTGAGCTGGATCAGACGCTGCAGCTTGTCCAACTGGCTCTGCAGGTCTGCCATGCGGCTTTTGAGTTCTTCGTTGTCACGTCGGCTGGTGTCGAGGCTCTCCTGAGCCACGGCCAGCTTGTCGCTGAGCGCCTTGGCATCGCCCGCAGCGCCCTTGGCATCCGGGCTGACCAGGCGCAGGTTGTCACCTTGGGCGATGCGCGCCGGTGCGGCCTCGGCAGCGCCTCGGCGGGTCGCGTCCAGCTGACGGGCCCGCGGGCCCAGGCGTCGACCTTCACGCCAGGCAGCGTACTGCTCGGCAACTTCGCGAATGGCCTCGCCCTGTGGGATGTTCTGGATTTGCTGCTGGTCAGGCAGGCGCAGCACCTGCCCGACCTTGAGCTGGTTGATGTTGTTGCCGATGAAAGCATCCGGATTCAAGGCCTGGATAGCCAACATGGTCTGCTGGACCGAGCCGCCCTGGGTGTTACGCGCGGCAATCTGCCAAAGCGTATCGCGCCGCTTGGTGGTGTAGCGACCCGCGCCACTGACCGCCGGCGCGATACCAGCGGCGGAAGCCGCCTCGCCCTGAGCCTTGGGCTGATCGAGCAGCATGTTGTAGTCACGCAGCAGGCGACCTTGAGGCCACATCACCTGGACCAGGAATTTCACCACCGGTGCCGGCAGCGGCTGGCTGGAAGTCACCCGCAACACACTCTTACCGTTTGGGTTGATCACCGGCGTGAAGGTCAGGTCTTCGAGGTAGGAAGGGTAAGGCACCCCAGCCTTGGCGAATTCTTCCGGCGGTGCCAGGCTCGGCGCCACTTCGGCAGTGGTGAGGTCACGCACGTCGAGCAGTTCGATCTCGGCGTCCAGCGGCTGGTTCTGCGCCGACTTGAGGGTCAGCTCACCCAACCCGAGGGCATTGGCCATGCCCGACGACAGCGCCGAGGCTGCTGCCATGGCCAGAACCAGTTTGCGAATTCGAAGCATGACCTCTTCCCTTCTAAGAATCGTCCCTAGACCTGCGTGTGGTGTAGGACAAAAGTACGCGCCAGTATCTTTTACACCATGTCTTTTATCAACAATCCGGCCACTTGCACGGCGTTAAGGGCGGCCCCTTTGCGCACGTTATCGGTCGTCAGCCAAAGGTTGAGTTGTTCCTGCTCGTCGATGCCATGGCGTACACGACCAACATAGACCACGTCTTGCCCCACTGCGTCGCCGACAGCCGTCGGATAATCATCCGGCTCGACCAGCTCGATACCTTGTGCAGCCTCGAGCGCCTCATTGACCGCGACCAGGTCGACCGGGCGACGGCTCTGCACCGCCACACTGAAGCTATCGCCATAAAACACCGGGACTTGAACGCAGCTCACGGAGATTTTCAGCGCCGGCAGGTCGAGCAGCACACGCAACTCATCGACCAAGCGCCGCTCCAGGCTGGTATGACCGTGCTCGTCGGCGGCACCGACCCGCGCCAACACATTGAAAGCGACCTGACGATCGAAGAAGCGCGGCTCCAGCGGCCTGGCATTGAGCAGTTCGGCTGTCTGTCGGGCCAGTTCGCTCACCGCCTCCCGGCCTTGGGCCGACACGGCCAGGCTAGCCATCACCTGTACCCGCTCGATGTCGAGCAAGCCTTTGAGCGGGGCCAGCGCCACCGCCAGCGCGACGGCCGCTGCACTGGGGCTGGCAATCAGCGCGGGATGCTTGAGCTGGGCAACCTTGTCCCCGTTGGCTTCCGGGACCAAAGCCAATGCCTGCTCCAGTCCTCCGGACAGGTCGATCACAGAGCAACCGGCCTGCTGGGCCTTGGGAGCAAAACTACGGGTGACTGCGGGGCTTGCGGCAAAGAACGCCAACTTGACCTGAGAGAAGTCGAAACTGTCGACTTCCCGGACGCGCAGTTTCTTGCCCGCGAACATCATGTTGCTGCCAGCGGATTCCATACTGGCCAGCAAGTGCAGGGTAGCGACGGGGAATTCGAGTTCCTCGAGGATCTGGACGAGGGTTTCGCCGACGCTGCCGGTGGCGCCGATGATGGCGATGTCTATGGGCTGGGGCATGGTTGGGTCCTTCTGGTGGAACTTAGGGTGCGGCACTTTACTTGGATTGGGCGATGGGGAGTAGTTTTGCTTGGGCTTGGGCGCTTGGAGTTTTGAGCATATCCATTTTTTGTGGGGGCGCCACTGGCGCTTTGCGCCTTTACGGCGCAATGGTGAACTAGCGTCACCCTATCAAGTGGATATACCTTCCACCTCGCAACACCAACACCCGCCCCAAAAACAGAAAACCCACGCCAGGCGTGGGTTCTCGGTCAAAGCAAAGGTGCGATCAACGCTCGAGCAGGATCCGCAACATGCGACGCAGCGGCTCGGCAGCGCCCCACAGCAGTTGGTCACCGACCGTGAAGGCCCCCAGGTACTGAGAACCCATGTTCAGCTTGCGCAGACGGCCAACCGGCACGTTCAGGGTGCCAGTCACCTTGGTCGGGCTCAGTTCCTGCATGCTGATCTCACGCTGGTTCGGCACCAGCTTCACCCATGGATTGTGCTGGCTGATCATGCCTTCGATATCTGCCAGCGGCACGTCTTTATTCAGCTTGATGGTCAGCGCCTGGCTGTGGCAACGCATGGCGCCGATGCGCACGCAGATGCCGTCGACCGGGATCGGGTTCTTGAAGCGTCCCAGGATCTTGTTGGTCTCGGCCTGGGCTTTCCATTCCTCACGGCTCTGGCCGTTCGGCAGCTCCTTGTCGATCCAGGGGATCAGGCTGCCTGCCAGCGGTACGCCGAAGTTCTCGGTCGGGAAGGCTTCGCCGCGCATGGTCTCGGCAACCTTGCGGTCGATGTCAAGGATGGCACTGGCCGGGTTGGCCAGGTCATCAGCGACCGCCGCATGGATACCCCCCATCTGCTTGATCAGCTCGCGCATATTCTGCGCACCGGCGCCGGAGGCGGCCTGATAGGTCATGGCGCTCATCCACTCGACCAGGCCCGCTTCGAACAGACCACCCAGGCCCATCAACATCAGGCTGACAGTGCAGTTGCCGCCGATGTAGTTCTTGGTGCCGGCGTCGAGCTGCTGGTCGATGACTTTGCGGTTGACCGGATCAAGGATGATCACGGCGTCATCCTGCATGCGCAGGGACGAAGCAGCGTCGATCCAGTAACCCTGCCAGCCGGCTTCACGCAGCTTGGGGAAGACTTCGTTGGTGTAGTCGCCACCCTGGCAGGTCAGGATGACGTCGAGGGTCTTGAGCTCTTCAATGCTATAGGCGTCCTTGAGCGGAGCAATGTCCTTGCCCACATTCGGACCCTGGCCACCCACGTTGGACGTGGTGAAGAACACCGGCTCGATGAGGTCGAAATCCTGCTCCTCCAGCATCCGCTGCATGAGCACGGAACCGACCATACCTCGCCAACCGATCAGACCTACACGTTTCATCGCAACTACACCTTTGCTAAAAGTGGGCCGCCATCGAAGGGAAGACGATGGCGGGCCAGAGAGATTACAGATTCCGCAGCGCTGCGACTACTGCGTCGCCCATTTCCTGCGTACCTACCTTGCTGCAGCCGGCCGACCAAATGTCGCCAGTACGCAGGCCCTGATCCAATACCACGCTGACAGCCTTCTCGATCGCGTCGGCGGCAACCACCTGGTTGAAGGTGTAGCGCAGCATCATCGACACCGACAGAATGGTCGCGAGCGGGTTGGCAATGCCAAGGCCTGCGATGTCCGGCGCCGAACCGTGGCAAGGCTCGTACATGCCTTTGTTGTTGGCATCGAGGGACGCAGACGGCAGCATGCCGATGGAACCGGTCAGCATGGAAGCTTCATCCGACAGAATGTCACCGAACATGTTGTCGGTCACCATCACGTCGAACTGCTTGGGCGCGCGGACCAGCTGCATGGCGGCATTGTCGACGTACATGTGGCTGAGTTCGACGTCCGGGTAATCCTTGGCCACCTCCTCGACCACTTCACGCCACAGTTGGCTGGAAGCGAGCACGTTGGCCTTGTCCACCGAGCACAGCTTCTTGCCGCGCACGCGGGCCATGTCGAAGCCGACGCGGGCAATGCGGCGCACTTCACTTTCGCTGTACGGCAGCGTGTCGTAGGCCTGGCGCTCGCCACCTTCCAGCTCGCGCTGACCACGTGGCGCACCGAAGTAGATACCGCCGGTCAGCTCGCGGACGATGAGGATATCCAGGCCCGCGACGATTTCCGGCTTGAGCGAGGAGGCATCGGCCAATTGCGGATAGAGGATGGCCGGGCGCAGGTTGGCGAACAGGCCCAGCTGCGAACGGATCTTGAGCAGGCCGCGCTCTGGACGGATATCACGCTCAAGCTTGTCCCACTTGGGCCCGCCGACCGCGCCGAGCAGCACGGCATCGGCCTTGCGTGCGCGCTCCAGGGTCTCGTCGGCCAGCGGAATGCCATGCTTGTCGATGGCGGCGCCGCCGATCACGTCGTGCTCCAGGGTGACGCCGAGCTGGAACTTGTCGTTGGCCAGCTCCAGCACCTTGACCGCCTCGGCCATGATTTCCGGGCCGATACCATCACCTGGGAGAATCAGAATCTGCTTGCTCATGCTTTCCTCTATCCATTCGAACGGCGCGCCTGCTCGGCCCACCGAAAAAAACCGGCCCGGCGAACCGGCCCCTGCCTACATCGTTACAGGAGCCGCCTAGCCGGGCAATCCGCGTATCAGGCGTCGCGGAACAACCAAGGCTGACTGGCCCGGTGCTTGGCCTCGAACGCCTGGATGGCGTCACTGTCCTGCAAGGTCAGGCCGATGTCATCGAGGCCGTTGAGCAAGCAGTGCTTGCGGAAGGCATCGATCTCGAAATGCAGCACCTTGCCGTCTGGACGTGTCACGGCCTGGGCTTGCAGGTCGATGGTCAGTTGGTAGCCCGGGTTGGCTTCGACCTGCTTGAACAACTCATCGACTTCTTCGTCGCTGAGGATGATCGGCAACAGGCCGTTCTTGAAGCTGTTGTTGAAGAAGATATCGGCGAAGCTCGGTGCGATGACGCTACGGAAACCGTATTCGTCCAACGCCCACGGCGCGTGCTCGCGGCTCGAGCCGCAACCGAAGTTCTCCCGCGCCAGCAGCACGCTGGCACCCTGGTAGCGCTCGTAGTTGAGCACGAACTCCTTGTTGAGCGGACGTTTGCTGTTGTCCTGGTAGGGCTGGCCTACGTCCAGGTAACGCCACTCATCGAACAGGTTCGGACCGAAACCGGTGCGCTTGATCGATTTCAGGAACTGCTTGGGAATGATCTGGTCGGTGTCGACGTTGGCGCGATCCAATGGAGCGACAAGGCCGATGTGCTGGGTAAAGGCTTTCATGCTGCGCTCCCTTGGATCAACTCGCGGACATCGATGAAGTGGCCGGTGACCGCGGCGGCGGCGGCCATGGCCGGGCTGACCAGGTGGGTACGACCTCCTGCGCCCTGACGGCCTTCGAAGTTGCGGTTAGAGGTCGAGGCGCAATGTTCGCCGCTCTCCAGGCGGTCCGGGTTCATCGCCAGGCACATGGAGCAGCCGGGCTCACGCCATTCGAAACCTGCCTCGATGAAGATCTTGTCCAGCCCTTCGCGCTCGGCCTGGGCTTTGACCAGGCCCGAGCCTGGCACCACCAAGGCTTGCTTGACGTTCGCCGCGACCTTGCGGCCCTTGGCGATCTCGGCGGCGGCGCGCAAGTCTTCGATGCGCGAGTTGGTGCACGAACCGATGAACACACGGTCGAGCTTGATGTCGGTGATCGCCTGATTGGCGGCCAGGCCCATGTACTTGAGGGCGCGCTCGATGGAGCCACGCTTGATCAGGTCAGGCTCGGCAGCCGGATCCGGCACACGCTGATCGACGGCCAGGACCATCTCCGGCGAGGTGCCCCAGCTCACTTGCGGCTTGATCTGGGCAGCGTCCAGCTCAACGATGGTGTCGAACACGGCATCGGCATCGGAAACCAACCCCTTCCAAGCCGCCACCGCCTGTTTCCACTGCTCGCCCTTGGGCGCGTACGGACGACCCTCGACATAAGCGATGGTAGTGTCATCCACAGCGACCAGCCCCACACGGGCACCGGCTTCGATGGACATGTTGCAGATGGTCATGCGGCCTTCCATGGACAGCGCGCGGATGGCGCTGCCAGCGAACTCCATCGCGTGGCCATTGCCGCCGGCGGTGCCGATCTTGCCGATCACAGCGAGGACAATGTCCTTGGCGGTCACGCCTGCAGGCAACTCGCCTTCGACGCGTACCAGCATGTTCTTCATTTTCTTGGCAACCAGGCACTGGGTGGCCAGCACATGCTCGACTTCCGAGGTGCCGATGCCATGGGCCAGCGCGCCGAAGGCGCCGTGGGTCGAGGTATGCGAGTCACCGCAGACGACGGTCATGCCTGGCAAGGTGGCGCCCTGCTCGGGGCTGATGACGTGCACGATGCCCTGACGTTCATCGTTCATCTTGAATTCGACGATGCCGTATTCGTCACAGTTCTCGTCGAGGGTCTGCACCTGCAGGCGCGACACTTCGTCGGCGATGGCTGCGATGCCGCCCTTGCGCTCTGGCGTGGTCGGCACGTTGTGGTCAGGGGTCGCGATGTTGGCATCGATACGCCATGGCTTGCGGTTGGCCAGACGCAGGCCTTCGAAGGCCTGGGGCGAAGTCACTTCGTGAATGATGTGACGATCGATGTAGATCAAGGACGAACCGTCGTCGCGCCGCTTGACTTCGTGCGCATCCCAGAGTTTGTCGTAGAGCGTTTTGCCAGACATCTGACTATTCCTCATCAGCGTATTTCTATGCCAATAACCCCTTGGCTTGTACGGTCGATGCTATGGGGTTAGATTGAATAACTCAAATTCATAATTTTTATGCTTTGGATAACCAATAGGAATTCTAAGCCGTGGACCTGGCCAACCTCAGTGCCTTCATCGCCATTGCCGAAACCGGAAGTTTTTCCGGTGCCGGGGAACGCCTGCACCTGACCCAGCCGGCTGTCAGCAAACGCATTGCCGGGCTCGAACAGCAACTGGATGTGCGCCTGTTCGATCGCCTGGGTCGGGAAGTGACCTTGACCGAAGCAGGGCGCGCCCTGTTGCCCCGCGCCTACCAGATCCTCAATGTCCTGGATGATACCCGACGAGCCCTGACCAATTTGACCGGTGAGGTGAGTGGTCGCCTGACCCTCGCCACCAGTCACCACATCGGCTTGCACCGCTTGCCCCCGCTATTGCGGGCTTTCACCCGCGAGCATCCGGCGGTGGCGTTGGATATTCAGTTCCTGGATTCGGAAGCGGCCTACGACGAGATTCTGCATGGGCGCGCAGAGATCGCGGTTATCACCCTGGCTCCCGAACCCCACCATCTGGTGCGTGCCGTGCCCGTCTGGGACGATGCACTGGATTTCGTCGCCGCACCGGAACACCCCTTGGCCAGCAACCAGCAGGTCAGCCTGGCCGATGTCGCCCGTCACCCGGCGGTATTCCCCGGCGGCAATACCTTCACCCACCATATCGTCCAGCGGCTGTTCGAAAGTCAGGGCCTGACGCCGAACATCGCCATGAGCACCAACTACTTGGAGACCATCAAGATGATGGTTTCCATTGGGCTTGCCTGGAGCGTGCTACCGCGCACCATGCTCGACGAGCAGGTTGCACCCATCGCCTTGCCCGGCATACAGCTGTCGCGCCAGCTAGGCTACATTCTGCATACGGAACGCACGCTGTCGAACGCGGCCAAGGCCTTCATGGCGCTGCTCGACAGCCACGCAGCGACCGCCTGAGCGCAGTCGGCCGGTCTTCCACACTACAGGGACGCGTCATCCGCCAAAGGTCTGGTACCGATGCCCAAATCAGCAAACCGTTTTCCGCGCCTGCCGCGCATCCACGCGGCAGCCCCCCAGGAGTCGGAGCAGACTTGGCAGAACGCTCCGCAACTGTTGGCCGCGCTCAATGGCGCGCGTCTGGGGGCGTGGTTGTGGGATATCGACAGTGGCCGGATCAGCTGGTCGCGGGCCACCCAGGCGCTGTTCGGCTTCGAACCCGATCGGCCCCTGCCCAACGACATCGACTACCTCGACCTGCTGCCCGAGGAGGACCGGGCCCGCACGCGCCAGATGTTCCAGGCCGTGGTCAATGGCGAACCCGTGGAACCGGCGATGCGCCATCGCATACGCTGGCCCGATGGCAGCGTGCATTGGCTGGAAGTCACAGGCAGCCTGACACACGCCCCTGACGGTCGCCCTCAAATGATCGGGGTCGTACGGGAAATCACCCGTCAACACGATCGGGAAACCGCACTGATCAACTCCGAGAAGCGCTTCGCCACGCTCTTTCACCTGAGCCCTAATGTCATTCTCTTGACCCGTCGCCAGGACGGCATGATCTTCGAGGTCAACCAGCATTTCGAAGACATGTTCGGCTGGCCCGGACACCAGGTCATCGGCAAGACCACCTTGGAGCTGGGGTTGTGGGTCAACCCCGAACTGCGCCATCAGGTGCTGGACAACACCCGAAACAGCAATGGCGGCCCACTGACCCTAGAGGTCCAGTTTCGCGCCAGCACCGGCAAGCTTCACGACGGCATCCTCTGCACCCAGAGTATCGAGCTCGAAGGCGTGACCTACCTGCTCAGCACCTTCGTCGATACCAGCGAACGCAAGCGCGCTGAACAAGCCCTCAAAGACAGCCAGGAACGCCTGGACCTGGCCCTGGATTCGGCGCAACTGGGCACCTGGGACTGGCACATCCCCAGCGGCATGCTCTACGGCTCGGCCCGCGCCGCACAGCTGCACGGCCTGCCCCCGGTGCCTTTCCACGAGTCGTTCGAGGCCTTCTTCGAAGGGGTCTCGGAGCACGAACGCAGCGTCATGCGCCAGACCTATCGCAGCCTGCGTGAGGGACCGGCGGGCAACTATCAGGTCACCTACCGCGTGCAACTGGACAACGGCCAGTCGCGTTACATCGAAAGCCGCGCCCGCCTCTATCGCGACGAACAGGGCAACCCCCTACGCATGGCCGGCACGTTGCTCGACATCACCGACCAAGTGGAACGCGAACAGCGCTTGAGCGCCTCTGAGGAAAAATTCGCCAGCCTGTTCCAGGTCAGCCCTGACCCGATTTGCGTCACCCGCCAGGACAATGGCCAGTTCATCGAGATCAACCGCGCCTTTACCCAGACTTTCGGTTGGAGCGCCGAACAGGTCATCGGCCGCACTGCCGAACAGATCGGTCTGTGGGCGGAGTCGGCGAAACGGGCACAACGCATCGAGCAAGTGATCCGGGAACGGGCATTGAGCAATGTGGCGGTGGTAGTCAATCACCACAACGGCTCGTCGCTGACATGCGTCATCTCCAGTTGCCAGATCACCGTCGACAACCAGCCCTGCAGCGTCACGACCTTGCGCGACATCACCCAACAGCAGCGCGCCGAGGCGGCCCTCAAGGCCAGCGAAGAGAAATTCGCCAAGGCTTTCCACTCAAGCCCCGACGCCATCACCCTGACCGAGCGCTCGACAGGCCGCTACCTCGAAGTCAACGATGGTTTCTGCCGACTGACCGGTTACAGCAGCGCGGAAGTGATCGGACGCACGGTCTATGAGATCGGCATCTGGGCTGACGACAAGCAACGCGCCGCCCTGCTCACCGAGCTGCGCGAACGTGGCAGGGTGCACCACCGTGAAATGCTGGGCCGCAACAAACGCGGCGACATCCTCACCGTGGAGGTTTCGGTGGAGCCGCTGAGCCTCAACGAGGCCGATTGCCTGCTGCTCACTGCCCGCGATGTCAGTCAACTGAAGAACGCCCAGGCGCAGATCCGCCACCTGGCTTATCACGACCCGCTGACCAACCTGCCCAACCGTGCCTTGCTGATGGACCGCCTCAGCCAACAGATCGCCCTGCTCAAACGCCACAATCTGCGCGGCGCGCTGCTGTTCCTGGACCTTGACCATTTCAAGCACATCAATGATTCGCTCGGTCATCCGGTGGGCGATACGGTGCTCAAGATCATCACCGCGCGCCTGGAGGCTAGCGTACGCCTGGAGGACACAGTGGCCCGCCTGGGTGGCGACGAGTTCGTGGTACTGCTCAGCGGCCTGGAGGGCAGTCGCGATCAAGTGGAAGCGAAAGTCCGCGACCTGGCCGATACCCTGCGCGAACTACTCGCCGAGCCTATGTCCCTCGATGGCCAGCGCCTGCAGGTCACACCCAGTATCGGCGTGGCGCTGATACCCGACCATGGCGCGACCCCCGCCGACCTGCTCAAACGCGCCGACATCGCCCTGTATCGAGCCAAGGACTCCGGGCGCAACACCACACAACTGTTCCACACCAGCATGCAAAAGGCCGCCAGCGAACGCCTGCGCATGGAAACCGACCTGCGCCTGGCCTTGGCCCGCGGCGAACTCGCCCTGCACTTCCAGCCGCAAGTGGACGCCCGCGACAATCGCATCGTCGGTGCCGAGGTACTGCTGCGCTGGCATCACCCGCAACTGGGCCAGCAGCCACCCTCGCAATTCATCCAGGTGCTTGAAGAGAGCGGCCTGATCCTTGAAGTGGGCAGCTGGATCCTTGACGAAGCCTGCGATGCCTGCGCGCGCATGCTCGAGGATGGACTGATCGATGCCGATGATTTCAGCCTGTGCGTGAATATCAGCCCCCGGCAGTTCCGTCAGAACGATTTCGTCGAACGGGTGCTGCGCAGCCTCGACGACTACCGCCTGCCACGGCGCATGCTGAAGCTGGAGATTACCGAAGGCATCGTTATCCAGAATCTGGAGGACACCATCAGCAAGATGCGCGAACTCAAGCGTTACGGGGTGAGTTTCGCCATGGATGACTTCGGCACCGGCTATTCTTCTCTGACCTACCTCAAGCGCCTACCCGTCGATGCCCTGAAGATCGACCAGACCTTCGTGCGGGACGCCCCGATCGACCCCAACGATGCCGAGATCGTCCGCGCCATCGTGGCCATGGCCCGTAGCCTGGATCTGGCGGTGATCGCAGAAGGGGTCGAACAGTCCGATCAGCTAGAGTTTCTCGAGCGCCAGGGTTGCTACCTCTACCAGGGCTACCTGCACAGCCGCCCGCTGCCCTTGCCAGAGTTTCGCCAGATGTTGATGGAGGCACCGGCGGATTATTGATTTCCCTGCACGCATCATCAGATACAAAAAAAGGGCACCCGAAGGTGCCCTTTCTTCACTCTGCCGAACTTAGTTCAGCGCTGGCTGCTCGCCATTGATCGGGATGCGCTTTGGCTTGGCCTCTTCCGGCACGATGCGCAGCAAATCGATGCTGAGCAGACCGTTGGCCAGGCCCGCGGACTTCACTTCGATGTGGTCAGCCAGGCGGAAAGACAGCTTGAAGGCCCGTTGGGCAATGCCCTGGTGCAGATAGGTGACGCCTTCGGTGCTGTTGTCGCGCTTGCCACCGATAACGGTCAGGACGCCTTTTTCGACCTGCAGGTCGAGGTCCTGCTCCTGGAAACCGGCTGCGGCAACCACGATGCGATAGTGGTCATCGCCATGTTTTTCCACGTTGTAGGGAGGGTAGCTGCTACCCGCCTCGTTACGTGCCGCGGATTCGAACAGATCGTTGAAACGGTCGAAACCAACGGAATGACGGAACAGTGGAGCGAGAGAGAAAGCGGTAGTCATGGTCATGAACTCCTGAGATTCAGCAAGTTAAGTCACTACGCGACCCGGCTTCGGCATCGCGTACTCAAGAGATAGGGCCCGACAAGAGGGTTTCAAGAGGTCATCCAAAAATTTTTTCGAAGCCATGCCAGCGTCGGCTGGCACGGGACCAGCCGGCATTGCATGCTCAGGCAACGCAGGCGTCCAGCGCTAGCGCCTGCTCTACGCCTAGCAACCGGCTGATGCGCTGGCAATCATCCTCACGCCGCAGTTCGGCAAACAACACCACTGCCTCGGGATAACTACGGGTCAGCATGGCCAGCCACTGCTTCAAGCGCCCGGGCGCATAACGCGGCGACAGTTTGGCCTGAGCCTGACGCCAGAATTCATGCAGCAGCGGCATCAGGTCGTCCCAGGTCATCGGTCGGTAGTCCCGCCCGTCGCGAGCCGCGGCGATCTGCAAGCCCAGGTCCGGCCGCGACACCAGACCACGGCCGAGCATGATGTCTTCGGCCCCGCTGACTTGGCGGCAACGCCGCCAATCATCGACGGTCCAGATTTCACCATTGGCGAACACCGGCACTTTCACCACATCCTGCACCCGCGCCACCCATTCCCAATGGGCCGGCGGCTTGTAGCCCTCAACCTTGGTCCGGGCGTGCACCACCAGATGTTCGGCTCCACCTTCGGCCAGCGCAGTGGCGCATTCCAGGGCACCGTCCGGACTGTCGAAGCCTAGCCGCATCTTCGCGGTCACCGGAATGTGGGCCGGTACCGCACGACGAACCTCGTGGACGATGGCATGCAGCAACTCGGGCTCCTTGAGCAGCACCGCGCCACCTCGAGACTTGTTCACCGTCTTGGCCGGGCAACCGAAGTTCAGGTCGATCACCGGCGCGCCCAGCTCGCAGGCCAGCACGGCGTTGTCGGCCAGACAGGCCGGATCCGAACCCAGCAATTGCACGCGCATCGGCACCCCGGCTGCCGTCCGCGCGCCCTGGCGCAGCTCAGGCGCCAGCTTGTCGAACGACGAGGCCGGCAGCAGGCGATCACAGACACGGATGAACTCGGTGACACACCAGTCGATGCCGCCCACCCGGGTCAGGACGTCGCGCAGGATGTTGTCTACCAGCCCCTCCATGGGGGCCAGGGCAATTTGCATGTCAGGGTCTCGGCGAAAAAGGCGGCAGTCTAGCAAAAAAGACTGCCGGATCAGGCACCGGCCAGCGCCGGGCCGTAGCCTTCGATAAATTCTGCAGGCATGCGCTTGGGCTTGCCGCTGGACAACTCGATACAGGCAAAGGTGGTTTGCGCTCGCAATAGGGTGACGCCGTCACGCGGGCGCTTGAGCTGAAAGCGGCGGGTCATGCGTAGGCGCTGGTCCCAGTCGATGATCCAGGTGGCCAATTGCAACTCGTCGTCTTCATAGGCGGCGGCGAGGTAGTCGATCTCGTGGCGGACCACGGCCATGGCACGGTCCAGGCGGCGGTACTCGGCCAGATCCAGCCCCAGCCGCTGCGAATGACGCCAAGCGCAACGCTCCAGCCAGGTGACGTAGACCGCATTGTTGGCATGGCCGAGGCCGTCGATGTCCTCGGTGCCGACGCGAAGATCAATGATGAATGGCGATGCCAGATCCCAGCTCATGCCCGCTCCCCTTGGTCAGTGATCGGGCAGAGTGTACCGGATGCTCAGGCGCTTTGCCGTGCTCCTTGTGACGTGCGCGCCAGCAGCTCAAGCACCGCCTGATTCACCCGCGGATCAGCCAGCACACGCTGATGGCCACCCTCCTCCAACAACATCAGGCGGCTGTCGAACCAGGCGTTGTGGATGGCCTGAGCCTCACTGACCGGCACCAGGATATCGTCGCAGGCATGCACCACCAGGCCAGGCACGTCCAACTGGTAGCCGCTGACATCCAGCCGCGAGATCTGCACGCCAACTTCCTGCTCGACCTGGCGGATGAACGCTGCTCTAGCCCGCGCCGGTAGCCCCAGGCGATGGGCAAAACCTCGCAATACACCAAGCAATTGCGCCGGCGCAGCGATGCTCACCGCGGCCTCGGCACGCAGCCCCCATTGCAGAGCCAGCAGCATACTGGCCCCGCCCATGGAATGCCCCACCACCGCACGCAGCGGCGGCAATTCGGCAGCCGCCTCCAGCAAGGCGCGGGCAAACAGCCCTACATGGGCATGCTGCCCGGGAGACCGCCCGTGACCCGGCCCCTCAAGTGACACCACGGTGTGCCCGGCCGCTACGAGTGCCTCGATCAGGGCTGCGAACTGAGTGGGCCGACCTTCCCAACCGTGCATCATCAACACGGTCGGCCCCTTACCCCAGCGCAAGGCCGAGAGCCCAAAACGCAGGGTGATGCGCTCGGCCCTGGACAACAGGGGCAGTTCCCATTGCCGAGGCGGCAAAGGACGCGGGGTCATGAATGCGCGACGCATCTTGCCGGCGACATGCTCTGGGGCCAGGCGACCCAGAGTGCCATTGACGCCACGAATCCAGCTCAGAGTAGTCATCACCTTGCTCCAGAGGTCGGTTAGCTCAGATCACCGCCGATTTGGCGGCGCGCAGGATACGGTCGGACAGCTCGCTATCACCCAAGGCCCGCGCCAAGGTCAATCCGCCAATCATCAGGGATAGATCGGCAAAGGCCTTGTCGATGTCCTCTGGGCGATCAACCATTTGCGCGGTCATCAACTCGAGGTGCTCGGCCAACACCTCACGGAAGGTTTCGGGCAGGCGCTGCATCTCGCTCAGGGCAGTGGGCAGTGGACAGGCGTGCTCATGGGCATCGCGGTGCTTGCGCGACAAGTAGAACGCTGCCACCAGCGCACGTCGCCCTGCCCCATCGACGCTCGGGTCCACTTGGGCAAGCAAGGCTCGGCGCTCACAAAGCAACTGGCGAAATGCCTCGAGCATCAGCTCGTCCTTGCTGTCGAAATGGGCGTAGAAGCCCCCGACTGTCAGCCCGGCGGCCCCCATCACCTGACTTACGCTAGGGTCGGCGGGGCCTTGTTGAATCAAGGCACTGCGGGCTGCCGCCAGGATGCGCTCGCGGGTCTTGCTCTTCTTGTCACTCATGGCAACCTCGGAAATATTATGATCGGAATATTATTCCCATAATATTTTTTTGCAAGCAGAAAACCGCCATCCCGTCTGGAGGACTGTTTTTTTCGAGGCAGAAAAACAAAAGGCCCATTCAATAAGCGAATGAGCCTTTAAAGTCCCGCAAAACGCGGGGAAAAGTGGCGTCCCCTAGGGGACTCGAACCCCTGTTACCGCCGTGAAAGGGCGGTGTCCTAGGCCACTAGACGAAGGGGACGTGAACCTTCGTGCAGATCCGCTGATGCAGACCTTGGCAGAATTGGTGGAGCTAAGCGGGATCGAACCGCTGACCTCCTGCATGCCATGCAGGCGCTCTCCCAGCTGAGCTATAGCCCCAAAGTGAAAACAAAAGGCCCATCCAAACATGAGAATGAGCCTTTCAACTCCCGCAAAGCGCGGGTAAAAGTGGCGTCCCCTAGGGGACTCGAACCCCTGTTACCGCCGTGAAAGGGCGGTGTCCTAGGCCACTAGACGAAGGGGACAACAACCTTCGTGCCGATCCGTTTCCACGGACCGCGGCAAATTGGTGGAGCTAAGCGGGATCGAACCGCTGACCTCCTGCATGCCATGCAGGCGCTCTCCCAGCTGAGCTATAGCCCCGGATTTCTAGCCTCTCGGCCCAGCGACATCGAAATATCGCTTGTGCAAAACTGGCGTCCCCTAGGGGACTCGAACCCCTGTTACCGCCGTGAAAGGGCGGTGTCCTAGGCCACTAGACGAAGGGGACGAACCTTCTACCTCAAAGACCGGATTGCTGGAACCGATCTTTCTTCCCGATCAATTACCTTGATCGTGAAGCGGAATTTGGTGGAGCTAAGCGGGATCGAACCGCTGACCTCCTGCATGCCATGCAGGCGCTCTCCCAGCTGAGCTATAGCCCCACGATGTCGCGCTGAGCTGAAGTGCTGGCTGGGTGCCTTGCGCTTCGTTTTGCTCATCGCTGTGGACGGGGCGCATATTAAGTTCCGATTGCAGGGCTGTCAAACAAATTTTTGAAAATACCCAAAAATTTTTTCACAGATAACAATCACTTACCGCCCTGCCCTGAGGAACCCGCAACGCCGCGCCCGTAGGAGCAGGTTTGTCCGCGAATGCCGAGGTGAATGCACCTTCGTATACGCGGGCCAACCCGCCCCCACAGCTCAACGACGAGCCTCGGAAAGCTGTCAGGCGATGCTCGCCAGCAGTTTTTCCCATTCCTTGTTTTCTTTCTTCGACACGCCACCGAGCAAGTCCAACGCCTGGCGCAGACGGTAACGGGTCAGGTCAGGGCCGAGGATTTCCATGGCATCAAGCACCGATACCGAGCTGGCTTGGCCCGTGACGGCCGCGAACATCAGCGGCATGGCGTCACGCAGTTTCAACTCAAGGGCATCGACCACCGCCTGGATGCAGCCGGTGATACGGTCCTTCTCCCACTGGCGCAAGCTTTCAAGCTTCCACAGGATCAATTGCATGACCTGGCGCACCTGATCGGCGGACAGCTTCTTGCTCTCGAACAGCTTGGCATCGAGCTTGAGGGCACCTTCGAAGAAGAAGCCGCCCAGCGCAGCGATCTGGCTGAAGGTCTCGACCCGGCCCTGCACGTGTGGCGCGATCTTCATCATATAGTCGCTGTTGAAGGCCCACTTCTGCACGCGTGCGGCGAACTCTTCCACCGGCAGCTCGCGCAGCCACTGGCCATTGAGCCAGGACAGCTTTTCGATGTCGAAGATCGGACCACCCAAGGAGATGCGCGACAGGTCGAAGTGCTCGACCATCTCGGCCAGGGAGAACTTCTCGCGCTCGTCCGGCATCGACCAGCCCATGCGGCCCAAGTAGTTGAGCATGGCTTCAGGCATGAAGCCCATGCGCTCGTAGAACGTCACCGAGGTGGGGTTCTTGCGCTTGGACAGTTTGGATTTATCGGGGTTGCGCAGCAGCGGCATGTAGCAGAGCTTGGGCTGCTCCCAGCCGAAGTACTCGTACAGCTTGATCAATTTCGGCGCCGACGGCAGCCACTCCTCACCACGCAGGACGTGGGTGATGCCCATCAGATGGTCATCGACCACGTTGGCCAGGAAGTAGGTCGGCAGGCCGTCGTTTTTCATCAACACCTGCATATCCATGCGATCCCATGGGATCTCGACGTCGCCACGGAGCATGTCAGGAACCACGCAGACACCTTCGCTCGGCACCTTCATGCGGATCACATGGGGTTCGCCGGCGTCCAGTCGTCGCTGCACTTCCTCGGCGCTCAGCAACAGCGCGCGGCCGTCATAGCGCGGGGTCTCACCCCGGGCCATCTGCTCGGCACGCATCTGCTCCAGCTCTTCAGCGGTGCAGAAGCAATAGAAAGCGTGGCCGGCATCGACCAGTTGCTTGGCGTACTTGGCGTAGATCTCACCGCGCTCGCTCTGCCGGTATGGACCGTGGGGGCCGCCGACGTCCGGGCCTTCGTTCCATTCGATGCCGAGCCAACGCAGGGCGTCGAAGATCTGCTGCTCAGACTCACGGGTCGAGCGCAACTGGTCGGTATCTTCGATACGCAGGATGAACTCACCGCCGTGCTGCTTGGCAAAGCAGTAGTTGAACAGGGCGATGTAGGCGGTGCCGACATGGGGATCGCCGGTGGGCGATGGCGCGATGCGCGTGCGAACGGTGGTCATGGAGAGTCTCGAACGAAAGATGAAACAAAGGCGGGATGTTAGCAGGGAGCGGGCGTCCGGCTCCAGCAATGGCGCGATTGTCACTTGTGAGGGCGCCAGTACTGGCTGTTAAATTTACTTACATTTCTGGAACCATAGTACCCATGCCCGCCCAACTCAAACGTCGCCTGTTGATCTTCTTCACCCTGGTCCTGCTCGTCGCCCTCGCCTTCCTGGCCCATTGGTACTTCAAGGGCCGCTTCTACGAGAGCACCGACAATGCCTATGTCCAAGGTGAAATCACGCGCATCTCAAGCCAGCTCGGTGCCCGCATCGACAACGTCCTGGTCGAGGACAACCAGCATGTGACCAAGGGCGAGCTCCTGGTTCACCTGGAACGGGCCGATTTCGAACTGGCCGTCGAGCGCGCCCGGGCAGCCCTGGCCACCCGCGAAGCCGAACGTGAGCAGGCGCAAAGCCGGCTGACCCAGCAAGGCAGCCTGATCGCGGCCGGCCAAGCCCAGGTGGCCGCCAACCAGGCGACCTTCAACCGCTCGCAACTAGACCTCAACCGCGCCCAAGCCTTGCGTAAGCCGGGTTTTGTCTCTGAGGAACGTGTCACTACTCTCTCGGCAGAGAGTCACGTGGCCCGCTCCCAAGTCGACAAGGCCCAGGCCGATCTGCAAAGCCAGCGCCAGCAGGTCAATGCCTTGAGCGCTGACCTCAAGCGCCTCGATGCGCAGATCGCCAATGCTCGTGCCGACCTGGCCCAGGCCGAGCTGAACCTGAGCCGCTGCGAAATCCGCGCGCCGATCAGCGGCACCATCGGCCAACGCAACGCACGCAATGGACAGGTAGTGCAAGCTGGTGCCTACCTGCTATCGATCGTTCCGGATGAAGACATCTGGGTGCAGGCCAACTTCAAGGAGACCCAGATTGGCCGCATGCACCCAGGGCAACGCGCAGAGCTGGTGTTCGACAGCTACCCGGATACCCCAATAGAAGGCCAGGTGAACAGCCTGTTCGCCGCCTCCGGGGCACAGTTCAGCCTGCTGCCGCCGGACAACGCCACCGGCAATTTCACCAAGGTGGTCCAACGTATCCCGGTGAAGCTCACCTTTGCCGCGGACAACCCGCTGCATGGACGTATCCGTCCGGGCATGTCGGTAACCGTGACCGTTGACCTGCGCGATGCGGACGAAGGCCAAGATGGCCGGTGACGCGCTGATACGCCCCACTGCGGAGCCAAGCCGCCGCGACTGGATCGCGGTGATGAGCGCGATGCTCGGGGCCTTCATGGCGGTGCTGGATATCCAGATCACCAACTCATCGCTCAAAGACATTCAGGGCGCGCTTTCGGCCACCCTTGAGGAAGGCTCATGGATCTCCACCTCGTACCTTGTGGCGGAGATCATCATGATCCCTCTTACCGCCTGGCTGGTGCAGCTGCTCTCGGCCCGGCGCTTGGCGGTCTGGGTGTCACTGGGATTTCTCGCTTCCTCGCTGCTGTGCTCCATGGCCTGGAACCTGGAGAGCATGATCCTTTTTCGCGCTCTTCAGGGTTTCACCGGCGGCGCCCTGATCCCCCTGGCGTTCACCCTTACGCTCATCAAGCTGCCGGAGCACCAACGCGCCAAGGGCATGGCCATGTTTGCCATGACGGCCACGTTCGCCCCGTCGATCGGCCCGACACTGGGCGGCTGGCTGACCGAGAACTGGGGCTGGGAGTACATCTTTTATATCAATGTGCCACCAGGCATTGTGATGATCGCGGGCCTACTCTATGGTCTTGAGAAGAAAGAGGCCCATTGGGACCTGCTCAAGCGCACCGATTACGCCGGCATCGTCACGCTGGGGCTGGGCCTGGGCTGCTTGCAAGTGTTTCTAGAGGAAGGCCATCGCAAGGATTGGCTAGAGTCGAACCTGATCGTCAGCCTCGGCACGGTAGCACTGATAAGCCTGATCACGTTTGTCATCCTGCAGTTCTCCAGACCTCACCCGCTGATCAACCTGCGCATCCTCGGCAACCGCAATTTCGGGCTCAGCAGCGTGGCAAGCTTGGGGATGGGCGTAGGGTTGTATGGCTCGATCTACTTGTTGCCGCTGTACCTGGCGCAGGTCCAGGGCTACAACGCCTTGCAGATCGGCGAGGTGATCATGTGGATGGGGTTGCCGCAGCTGTTCCTGATTCCGCTGGTGCCGCTGCTGATGAAGGTGATTCCGCCCAAGGTCCTCTGCGCACTGGGCTTTTGCCTGTTCGGACTGGCCAGCTTCGGCTCAGGCGTATTGAACCCTGATTTTGCCGGGCCGCAATTCGATCAAATCCAGATCATCCGTGCCGTGGGGCAGCCGATGATCATGGTGACCATCTCGCTTATCGCCACCGCCTACATTCTGCCGGAAGACGCCGGCTCAGCGTCGAGCCTGTTCAACATCCTGCGCAATCTGGGCGGGGCGATCGGTATCGCCCTGCTGGCGACACTGCTGGACGCGCGAACCAAGGTGTATTTCGATTACCTGCGAGAATCAGTGGTGCCAAGCAATCCACAGGTGGCCGAACGGCTATCGCAGTTGGCCGAGCGGTTGGGCAGCGATAACGCGGCGCTGGGCAAACTGAGCGAGATCACCCACCAGCAAGCGCTGATCATGGCCTACAACGACGCCTTCCACTGGGTTGGCTTGGGACTGGTGGTGAGCATGGTGGCCGTGTTGCTGACCCGCAAGTTGCCACCGGGAATGAAGCCGGGCGAGGCCCATTGAATGGGTGTCGCCTGCCCTTTTCGCGGGCAAATCCGCGAAGAAGTCTTACAGGCACTCGAGCGATCAACTCACTATTAATCGATCGCGCAGTTGGGTGATCTCGTCGCGCAATTGGGCGGCCGCCTCGAACTCCAGGTCGCGGGCGTACTGGAACATCTTCTCTTCCAATTGCTTGATGCGCTTGGTGATCTGCGCCGGCGTCTGCAACTCAGCCTCGTTGCGGGCGCTCTCTTGCGCTGCCTTGGCCATGCTCTTGCGCTTCTTGCTGCGTCCGCCCGGAACGCTTGCGCCTTCCATGATGTCGGTGATGTCCTTGACCACGCCTTTGGGCACGATGCCGTGGGCCAGGTTGAATTCGATCTGCTTGGCCCGGCGTCGCTCGGTCTCGTCGATGGCCCGTTGCATGGAGCCGGTGACCTGGTCGGCATAAAGGATCGCCTTGCCGTTGAGGTTACGTGCGGCGCGGCCGATAGTCTGGATCAGGGAGCGTTCCGAACGCAGGAAACCTTCCTTGTCGGCATCCAGGATGGCCACCAGAGACACCTCGGGCATGTCCAGGCCCTCGCGCAACAGGTTGATGCCCACCAGCACGTCGAATGTACCCAAGCGCAGGTCACGGATGATCTCGACCCGTTCGACAGTATCGATGTCCGAGTGCAGGTAGCGTACCCGCACGTCGTGATCGGCCAGGTAGTCGGTAAGGTCCTCGGCCATGCGCTTGGTCAGGGTGGTGGCCAGCACCCGCTCGCCAGCACCCACGCGCTTGCGGATTTCCGACAGCAGGTCATCGACCTGGGTCAGGGCCGGCCGCACCTCCACCTGCGGATCCACTAGGCCGGTGGGGCGCACCACCTGCTCCACCACCCGCCCGGCGTGCTCGGCCTCGTACGGACCGGGGGTGGCCGAGACAAAGATGGTCTGCGGGCTGACGGCCTCCCACTCGTCAAAGCGCATGGGGCGGTTGTCCAGGGCCGATGGCAGACGGAAGCCGTACTCCACCAGAGTTTCTTTGCGCGAGCGGTCGCCCTTGTACATCGCACCGACCTGGGGAACGCTGACGTGGGATTCATCGATAACCAGCAACGCGTCCGCCGGCAGGTAGTCGTACAGGGTCGGTGGCGGCGCGCCGGCCGGTCGGCCGGACAGGTAGCGCGAGTAGTTTTCGATGCCGTTGCAGTAACCAAGCTCGAGGATCATCTCCAGGTCAAAGCGGGTGCGCTGCTCCAGACGCTGGGCCTCTACCAGCTTGTTCGCCTTCTGTAGGTAGTCCAGGCGGTCCTTGAGTTCTTCCTTGATGCCCTCCACTGCCTCGAGCAAGGTCTCGCGTGGCGTGACGTAGTGGCTCTTGGGGTAGAAGGTGAAGCGCGGCAGCTTACGGAAGACCTCGCCGGTGAGCGGGTCGAATGCGGCGATGTTCTCCACCTCATCGTCGAACAGCTCGATGCGGATGGCCTCAAGGTCCGATTCGGCCGGGAAGATATCCACCACATCCCCACGCACGCGGAAAGTGGCACGGGCGAAGTCCATCTCGTTGCGGGTGTATTGCAGGTCCGCCAGGCGGCGCAGCAGTGCGCGCTGGTCGAGTTTATCGCCACGATCGACGTGCAGGACCATCTTCAGGTAGGTCTCGGGGCTACCCAGGCCGTAGATGCAGGACACCGTGGTGACGATGATCGCGTCGCGGCGTTCCAGCAAGGCTTTGGTAGCCGACAGTCGCATCTGCTCGATGTGATCGTTGATCGAGGCGTCCTTCTCGATGAAGGTGTCGGACGAGGGCACGTAGGCCTCAGGCTGGTAGTAGTCGTAGTAGGAGACGAAATACTCCACTGCGTTGTTCGGAAAGAACGCCTTGAACTCGCCGTACAACTGCGCCGCCAGGGTCTTGTTCGGTGCCAGTACCAGGGTCGGACGCTGCACCTGCTGGATGACATTGGCGATGCTGAAGGTCTTGCCCGAGCCGGTCACGCCCAGCAGGGTCTGGTGCGAAAGCCCAGCCTCGATGCCTTCGACCATCAGTCGGATGGCTTCGGGCTGGTCGCCGGCCGGCTGGAAACGGGTGACGAGTTGGAACTCGGACATGACGGACCTCGCGGTAACGCAGCAACTGTAAATTTAGCCAGTAGTCTATACCCAAATGCGCTCGCCCGGGACCAGAATCAAGGTCAAGCTGCGAACGCGCATTACAGTGGACCGGGCAATTCGACCAATGGTTGAAAAATATTCGCACAAAAGCCCGGAAAACCTGCGCCAGACTGTCGCGGTGACCGATGGGTATCACTATACTGACTCCCCGTTTGCGCACCACTTCTGTGCACTCGGCCGGAGTGTGCGCGTCCTATCACTCTCCAATCAGAGCCAAGGTAACAATGAGCCTGTTTTCCGCTGTCGAGCTGGCACCCCGCGACCCCATCCTGGGCCTCAACGAAGCATTCAACGCCGACCCACGTACCGACAAGGTCAACCTGGGTGTAGGCGTGTACTGCAATGAGGAAGGCCGCATTCCGCTGCTGCGCGCCGTGATCGAAGCCGAGACCCAGCGTGCTGCCCAGCACGCCTCGCGCGGCTACCTGCCGATCGATGGTATCGCCACCTACGACCAGGCCGTACAGAAGCTGCTGTTCGGCGCCGAGTCGCCACTGCTGGCCGCTGGCCGCGTGGTCACCGTACAGGCCGTTGGCGGTACCGGTGCTCTGAAAATCGGCGCCGACTTCCTCAAGCGTATTTCGCCCAACGCCGTCGTAGCCATTAGCGATCCGAGCTGGGAAAACCACCGCGCCCTGTTCGAAAGCGCTGGCTTCCCGGTGCAGAACTACCGCTACTACGATGCGCCGAGCAATGACGTCAACCGCACTGGCATGCTCGAGGACCTGAACAATCTGCCTTCCGGCTCCATCGTCGTGCTGCACGCCTGCTGCCATAACCCGACCGGCGTCGACCTGACCCTGGACGATTGGAAAAACGTTCTGGACGTCGTCAAAGCCAAGGGCCACGTGCCCTTCCTGGACATGGCCTACCAGGGCTTCGGTGACGGCATCGCTGAGGACGCCTTCGCGGTGCGCCTGTTCGCCGAGTCGGGCATGGAGTTCTTCGTTTCCAGCTCGTTCTCCAAGTCGTTCTCGCTGTACGGCGAGCGCGTTGGTGCGCTGTCGATCGTCACCGCCTCGAAAGACGAAAGCACCCGTGTGCTGTCGCAGGTCAAGCGTGTCATCCGCACCACCTACTCCAACCCGCCGACTCACGGCGCGACCATCGTCGCCACCGTGCTCAACAACGCTGAACTGCGCCAAATGTGGGAAGCGGAGCTGGGAGAGATGCGCGAGCGTATCCACGGCATGCGCAAGCAGATGGTCGAGCTGCTGGCCCAGTACGGCGCCAAGCGCGACTTCAGCTTCGTGGGCCGCCAGGTGGGCATGTTCTCCTATTCGGGCCTGACCGTTGAACAAGTGGCCCGCCTGAAGAACGACTTCGGTATCTATGCCCTGGACACTGGCCGTATCGCCGTTGCCGCGTTGAACCAGAGCAACATCCACGTCGTCACCAAGGCCATCGTCGAAGTGCTGTAACTCATTGATTGCTCAGGGGGAAGCTTGACTTCCCCCTGGCGATCAGTAAGATACGCGCAGATTCCGCGATAGCTCAGTCGGTAGAGCAAATGACTGTTAATCATTGGGTCCCTGGTTCGAGTCCAGGTCGCGGAGCCAAACATTGAAAAAACCTCCAGACGCGCAAGCACTGGAGGTTTTTTCGTTTCTGCCGTTGCGTTCTATTTCAGTGGCTCGGTGACAGGTTTGCCCTCATCGACCAGACTCCAAACCAGCAGCTTGGCGGGCCGGCTCTGGCTGGCGTTACGCGACACACTGTGCACGGTACCCGGTGCCTCGTACCAGTACTCCCCTGCCTTGTAGATCCTTTCTCGCTCATCATTGAGCTTGGAAGCCACCGCCCCCTCGAGTACATAGGCCATAACCGCGCCAGGGTGCTGATGGGCCGGCGAGGCCTGTCCCGGTGCATAACTGACGGTGAGCATGACGGCTTTTTTGCCAGGCGCATTGCTGGGAAGCCGCTCTTGCAGGATCTTGACCTGATTGGGCTGCTCACCGTGGGCCCAGGCTGGCGCTTGTAGGCCCCAAAGGCCGCAGGACAGCAGCAAGACGAGGGAGTGATGGAGGGTTTTCATGGGTTTCTCCTGATGGGCGATTGCCAGCAGGTTATGTCCCGATGCGCTAGGGGCAAATGGCCAATTCAGCGAAAAAGCAGGAGGCCGATCGGCGTCGATCCTGGGCCGCTGTGCGCCCCATATCAACCTTCAGCTCTTCAAGGCCGACCGATCGGATAGAACTCGCCGCTACTCCAGACACCCAGCCACACTTGTCCGTCGATCTCGCGCGGCACCGCCAACTCGACCAATTGGTAGAATACGTTGCGGTGAATCAACGCCTCGAGGTTGCTGCGCATGAGGATATAAGGCGAAGGTTCCTGGGTTCGCGAATCGATTTCGACACGTAGGGGATGGTCCTTGCCAGCAGCGACCTGATCGTCGACGTTACTGGTAAAGCGCAGCACCTGTTGCTCGCCGCTGCCTTCCACATCCAGCGTGACAGCGACGAACGGTGCGTCATCGACGCGGATGCCGACCTTCTCCACCGGGGTAACCAGAAAATAGTCATCGCCGTCGCGGCGAATGATGGTGGAGAACAACCGCACCATCGGCTTGCGCCCGATAGGTGTGCCCAGGTAATACCACGTGCCATCCCGGGCGATGCGCATGTCGATGTCGCCGCAGAAGTCCGGGTTCCATAGATGCACCGGCGGCAAGCCCTTCTCCTTGGGGATCTGCGCCAGAAGATCGTTGGCCTTGCCGCTACCTGTCATGCCCCTGCCCTCAACGACTCATACCCACGAGACTACGAGCGTAATCGCGCATGGGCTGAGCAAGCAAATCTTCCGGCGCATTGTCGTGGAACGTCAACAAACCGCCACGGCTCTTGATACGTACGGTGTCGATCAGATAGCGAGTGCTAGTCTCGATCAGCATCATCTGTACCACGCCAGTGTCCACGCCCAAACGATCCACAGCCTGCTCGTCATACCATTCGTCCCCATTGCCGATGCGGTCGTCGCTACGAGCGAAGCGAGTGTACAGGACGTAATCGGCCCCAACCGAGCGCGCCTCGGCAATCGCCTCCTCCAGCCCCAACGGCCCCTGTGCACGACGTACCAGCGGGAAGTACTCGACAAAATTCTTGTAGGCTTCCTCGGCCACAGCGTTCTGGCGTGGAACCGGACCTTTGGCCGGCGGTACGAAGTGGCCTTGGCCGATGAAGATGAACGAATCTGGTTGCAGACGCACCGACAGGCTGCGCCGAGTCTCGCTGTGATCCAGCAGCCCAGCATCGCTCATGTGGTACCGAACGCCTTCTCCCATATCACTGACATTCATGCAGCCGCCCAACGCCATCAGGGCGAGCGACAAGACCAGGCTACGCATCATTCCTCCAGAACCCGGCGACGAAAAACCGGCGAATAGCCGCCAGATGCAGCTTTTGCGCCAGAATCAACCGCCGATCACTTTCATAATCGTCACCCCACCGGAAAACGCCACATCCTGCTTGTCCGCCAAAGCCTTGACCAATAACCGCTGCAGGCTGGGAAGCGCCTGGTGACGCGGCTTGTCGAGCAAATCGCCGACAAAATGCCGATTGCCCGATGACAAGCAGCCATGCAGCCAGCCCGTGGAGGACAAGCGCAGGCGTGAGCAGGTTCGGCAAAATGGCACGCTCTCGTTGGCAATCACGCCGAAATGCCCTTTGCCGGGAATGCGATAACGCATCGCAGTGGCATCGATAGGGGCACTCGCCTGTTGATAGGCATGAACTTGGCCGATCAACCCAAGCAGTTGCTCCAGGCTCACGAACTGCTGCAGAAAAGCGTTGTGATCGCGGGCCAGATGCCCCATGCGCATGAGCTCGATGAAGCGCAGCTCGTATCCTCGCTCCAGGCAATAATCCAGTAGCGGCAACACCTGATCGAGGTTCTGCCCACGCATCGGCACCATGTTCACTTTGATGCTCATACCAGCGGCACTGGCTTGCGCCATGCCGGTCAACACGCTCTGCAGGTCACCTCCGCGCGCAATTCGGCGAAACGCCTGCGGATCGAGGGTATCGAGGGAAACATTCAGGCGGCGAATACCAGCATCTAGCAACAGCGGCAGCTTGCGTGAAAGCAGCTGGCCATTGGTGGTCAGTCCGATCTCGGCCAGCCCCAGCTTGGCCACCGACTCCAGAAAACCTTCCAAGCGGGGACTGACCAAGGGCTCCCCCCCGGTAATCCGTAGTCGCTCGATGCCAGCCGCCTCGACCAGGTAGGCTACGCCGCGGGCCAGGGTTTGCGCCGGGAGTTCATCCTGTGCCGCCACCAGGCGCTTGCCATCAGGCACACAGTAGGTACAGGCGTAGTTGCAAGCAGCCGTCAGGCTGACACGCAGGTTGCGAAAACGCCTACCTTGACGATCGACGATCATGAATGACTCCGGCATGGAAGAATCGGGCCTGCAAAACCTGACTCAAAAATCAGGTTTTTGCAAGCCTCAATGCCGGACGGTGCAGGGAAAGGCCGGTCAGACCTTCAGTTTGCGATTTCCGGGTCGCGTTTGCGCTTGTTGCCCATGCGTACGCCGATGTCCATGAGGAACTGGAAGAAACCTTCCTGATCCTCCAGTACATTGCTCCAGAAGGGTGAGTGGTACAGCGCAACGGC
Source organism: Pseudomonas guariconensis (assembly GCF_040822035.1). Lineage (NCBI taxonomy): Bacteria > Pseudomonadati > Pseudomonadota > Gammaproteobacteria > Pseudomonadales > Pseudomonadaceae > Pseudomonas > Pseudomonas guariconensis. The sequence continues at coordinate 3,823,100 of NZ_CP162012.1, forward strand.
GCCATGCACCAACGCCCAGGCGGCGCAATAGTGGAAGTATGGCGGCACGTCCTCGAGCTTGCCCTCGCTGATGCGCCCCTTGATCAAGAGGGTCAGGCGATCGAAATTGGAGGCACGGATGCGGTGCAGTTCGTCGACCATCTCCGGCACCTGGTTGCCCTTGACCACTTTCTCTTCCAGGCGGTCGAACAGCCGGTAGCGCTGCGGATCGCGCATGCGGAACTCGAAATAGGCGCGCGACAGGGCCTCCTTGTCACGGTCGACGTCGTCCGAATGCAACAGCGCGTTCAGGTCACGCTCATAGTCGAGCATCAGGCGCAGGTATATCTCCGCCTTGGACTTGAAGTGCTTGTAGATCGTGCCTTTGCCGATGCCCACGGCGTCGGCGATCATCTCGACGGTGACGCTGTCTTCCCCTTGTTCGAGAAACAGCTTGAGCGCGGTATCGAGGATCTCTTGTTCGCGGCGGCGAAACTCACGGACCTTACGAGGTTCTTTCTGCATAGGAAGGACTGGATGACAATCGAAGCGGATTATTATGCCTAACTTGCAGGAAATTGCACGGATCATCCAAGCATCTGTGTATCACGATACGTGCAAGGAAGCCCTCAAGCCTTTGGAAAATACGCCCAGCCATACAGGGATGGCCCAATGGTTCCAAGGCGTATTCCAAATCTGTTTAAAAAACGACCAGTTGTCGCTGGCACTGTGCCAAACCTGACCAATACTTGGAGTGTTGGCGCGGCGCATCCCCCCAAGTGGCGCGTCAATAAAGGTGCCCAGGGACCGCGGTACCTTTGTTTTACTCCTAATGGTCTTAACCCGGATTCCCCCCCCAGAACCCGGGTTTTTTTTGCCCGGATCCCCATGCGCGTTGCAGGGTCAGGGCACTCGGATCAACCAGCCACCCGCGCCAGCGGGAACAGTCGCTTGAAGTTGGCTGTGGTCTGCTCGGCCAAATGGGCATAGCTGACACCTCGCAGCGACGCCACGTACTCGGCCACTTCACGCACGTATTGCGGCAGATTCGGCTTGCCCCGGTATGGAATCGGCGCAAGGTATGGCGAGTCGGTCTCGACCAGCAGCCGGTCGGCAGGCACCTGACGGGCGACGTCACGCAGGGCATCGGCATTGCGGAAGGTGACAATGCCCGACAAAGAGATGTAATAACCCAGGTCCAAGGCTTGGCGGGCCATGTCCCAGTCTTCGGTGAAGCAGTGCAGCACACCGGCCTGGGGCAAGTTGGCCTCACGCAGCAACGCCAAGGTGTCGGCCCGTGCCGCGCGAGTATGAACGATCACCGGCTTGCCGGTCTGGCGCGACGCCTCCAGGTGCAGACGGAAGGATGCCTGCTGCAAAGCTGCCGCCTCCGGCTCGTAGTGGTAATCCAAACCCGTTTCGCCAATAGCGACGACGTGGGGGTGGGCCAGCTCACGCAGCAGCCACTCCAGCGCGGGTGTTTCACCGGGTGCAAGGTCCAACGGGTGCACCCCCACCGAGCAATCCACATCGGCGTATTGCTCGCTCAGCGCTTTGACGGCAGCGGCGTTCTCGGCGCTCACCCCGATACACAGAAAATGCCCGACACCCCGCTCCCGGGCGGTCTGCAGCGCCGCATCGAGGGAGCCCTGGTGGGCACTGAGGTCCAGACGATCAAGATGGCAATGGGAATCTACGAGCATGGGATGACGGCACACATGGAGAAAACGAAAGTATCAGCGGGCGCCAGGCAACTGGACCCAATGGGCCAGCAAGGCTTCCAGCAGCAGGACACGATTGAGGTTGGCCTTGGCCAGTACTTTCTGGCGCTGTTCGAGAATCCACGCCTGGACCTCCAGCACCCTGCCCTGTCGGCTCTTCTGCGCCAGATACTGAACCACCTTGCGCATATCGGCCAAGCCTAGCCCCTCTTCGTCCTGGGTCAATTGATAACGCAGAATCAGGTGCGACCAGTCACAGAACCAGTCGAACAACAAGAGCAAAGGGACGTTGCTCCAGGCCTCGGCGAGCTGACTGGGCGATTGCTGTTGCTTGAGCAGCTTCTTGACCCCTTCGGTGACCAGCGCACGCTGTTCACGCACGCCTTGTGCCTGCAGACTGACAGCCATCAACGGCGAGCCAGCAGCGAGGGCCAGTAGCTCATCGCGCTCCTCAGCGCTGCTCTCGGGCAAGGCACCGGCCAACCAAGCCTGGCTTTGAGCCAGGCTTGGTTGCGGGCATGCGATCTGCTGGCAACGGCTCTTGATAGTCGGCAGCAAGCGGCTCGGCTGATGACTGACCAGTAGCAACACGGTGTCGCCGGAGGGTTCCTCCAGGCTCTTGAGCAAGGCGTTCGATGCATTGACGTTCATTGCCTCGACCGGCTCGATCAGCACCACCTTGCGCCCGCCCTGTTGGGCAGTCTGCACCACGAAGGACACCAGCTCACGCACCTGGTCGATCTTGATCGGCTTGTCGGCCTCTTCGGGCTCTAGCACGAAGTTGTCCGGATGGCTCCCCGCCTTGAGCAGCAGACACGACTTGCACTGGCCACAGGCATCCAGCCCCTGGGGCTGTTGACATAGCAGGCGCGCCATCAGGCGCTCGGCCAAGGCGCGTTTACCGATGCCCTGCGGCCCGTGCAGGAGGTAGGCATGGGCGTGCTGAGCACGTCCAGACAGTTGCTCCCAAAGCCCCTGCTGCCAGGGATAGGCTTCAGCCACGGCACCGCTCCAAAATGCCAGGCAACAGTGCGTCGATGGCACGCTGCACAGCCTCCAGCGGTTGTGCGGCATCCAGCACGCTATAGCGCTGAGGGGCGCCTTGGGCTCGCTGCAGATACGCCTGCCGCACAGCCTCGAAGAAGGCCTGGCCTTCCTGCTCGAAGCGGTCCAGGCGACCACGGGCAGCAGCGCGCGCCAGGCCGACCTCGACCGGCAGGTCGAACACCAGAGTCAGATCCGGACGCAACGAGCCCTGGACAAAGGTTTCCAAGGTAGCGATACGCGCCTGGGGCAGCCCCCGGCCGCCGCCTTGATAGGCATAGGTGGCGTCGGTGAAGCGATCGCAAAGCACCACCGCACCACGCGCCAGAGCAGGACGAATGACCTGATCCAGGTGCTGAGCGCGGGCGGCGAACATCAGCAGCAGTTCGGTATCGACCGCCATGATCTCGTCACTGGGCGCCAGCAACAGTTCGCGGATCCGCTCGGCCAGCGGCGTACCACCGGGTTCGCGGGTCATGACCACGTCCAGCCCTTGCTCGCGCAAACGCTCGGCCAGGTATTCGCGATTGGTACTTTTGCCCGCGCCTTCGGGGCCTTCCAGGGTAATAAACAAGCCGCTCACTGGCAGTCCTTACTGTTGTTCGTCAGGTGCCGGCGCATCGCCCGGCGCAGGGTCGCTGGCAGGTGCATCGCCCTCAGGGATCGGGTTCTGACCCGACTCGGTCGGCGCCTGCTCGCTCGCATCCGGCTGCGTCTGCGGCGCGGGGCTGGAGCGGTAATCGGAGCGGCGCTTGAGCTGGAACTCACGCACCGCGCTATTGTGATCATCCAAGTCATCCGAGAACACATGGCTGCCATCGCCGCGGGCGACGAAATACAAGCTCGTGCCATCGGAGGGGTTCAGCGCGGCATGGATCGCCTCGCGACCGACCATGGCGATCGGTGTCGGCGGCAAGCCCGTCATGGTGTAGGTGTTGTAGGGCGTCGGCTCACGTAGGTCGGCCCGGGTGATCTTGCCGTTATAGCGCTCACCCATGCCGTAGATCACGGTCGGGTCGGTCTGCAGCATCATGCCCAGGCGCAGACGACGCACGAACACACCGGCGATCTGCCCGCGCTCTTGGGGAATACCGGTTTCCTTTTCCACCAGCGATGCCATGATCAGCGCTTGGTATGGGTCACGATAAGGCAAGTCAGTGGCCCGCTCGGCCCATTCCTTGGCCAGGACTTCCTCCAGGCGCATGTAGGCTTGCTGCAGCAGCTCGACATCGCTCATGCCCCGCACGAAACGGTAGGTGTCGGGGAAGAAACGACCTTCAGGAAACACGCCGGTATGCCCCAGCTTTTCCATCACCTCGGCGTCGGACAGGCCGTCAAGGGTGTGTTTGACCTTTTCGTGCTTGGCCACTGCGGCGCGCACCTGGCGGAAGGTCCAGCCCTCGACCAGGGTCAGGTTGTACTGCACCACATCGGCCCGGCGCCAGGCCTCGAACAGTTCGGCCACGGTCATGCCCGGAGACAGACGATATTCGCCGGTGTGCAATGGGGTGCCGGCCATGTTGAAACGCCAGTACAGGCGCAGCCAGACGGCATCATCGAGCAGTCCTTCGCTCTGCATGCGATAGAACATACGATTAGGGGTGGTGCCGCTGGGCACGTCGAGCAGTTGCTCCTGCGTCACGTGCAGAGGCTGCTCCAGAACCGAGTTGACCTTCCAGGCCGACCAGCCCACAGCAAGGCCAGCCAGGATCAACCCCATTTCCAGCAGCAGCAGGAATTTGCGTCTCACGAATCAGGTTTCCAGTAACGTACGGGCAACGGCCTGCAGTTTACGGGTGAGCGGGCCTGGCGGCCAGTTAAGCTTGAGTGCCGCGAATTCGCGCACCGGCCAGAGGCCATACACACTATTGCACAGGAACACTTCGTCAGCCTGCTCCAACTCCGCCAACGCGAGGTCGCGCACCTGGGTCTGGACACCGAGTGCTGCGGCCTGCTCGAGCAACGCCGCACGCATCACGCCCGCGACACCGCAGCGGCTCAGGTCCGCCGTCAGCAGCACACCGTCGCGCACCAGGAACAGGTTGCTGTACACCCCCTCGATCAGCCGCCCTTGCATGTCGCGCATCAGCCCTTCGGCGTGATCGGTGCCTTGCCATTCACTGCGGGCCAATACCTGTTCCAAGCGGTTCAGGTGTTTGAGCCCGGCCAGCAGCGGTTGTTCCGCCAGGCGGGTCTGGCAGTCGAACAGCCGTATGCCGTGCTCGGCGTTTTCCCGAGGATAGGCAGGCAACGGGCTGCCCTGGAGGATACGACGGGGCGCGGCACCGGCAGCAGGTGCATAGCCACGCAGGCTGTCGCCACGGGTGAGGATCAGCTTGGCCACGCCTTCACCGAGCTGGCTGGCGTAAGCGATGATTTCGTCGCGGATCAGTGGCAGGTCAGCCTCGATCGCCAGTCGCTGGCAACCCAATGCCAGGCGATCAAGGTGCTGCGTGAGCAGGCTAGGCCTGCCCGCACGCACGGCGATGGTCTCGAACAGGCCATCGCCATAGGCCAAGCCGCGGTTCTGCAGATTGAGTGCAGTCGCGGCCTGGCCGTCGATCCAACTGTGCATCAGCCGACGAACCGGCGGAACACCAGCGAACCGTTGGTCCCGCCAAAGCCGAAGGAGTTGGACAACACTACATCGATAGGCATGCTGCGGGCTTCGTGAGGCACGAAGTCAAGGTCGCAGCCGTCGTCCGGCTCGTCCAGATTGATGGTCGGCGGCGCCATCTGGCTGTTGATCGCCAGTACGCTGAAGATCGCTTCCACCGCACCGGCGGCGCCCAGCAGGTGGCCGGTCATCGACTTGGTCGAGCTCACGGCCAGCTTGTAGGCGTGCTCGCCGAACACCCGCTTGATCGCGGCCACTTCGGCGATGTCGCCCGCCGGGGTCGAGGTACCATGGGCGTTGATGTAGCTGACCTCTTCCGGCTGAATGCCAGCGTCACGCAGGGCATTGGTCATGCAGCGCGCAGCGCCATCACCGGTGTCGGGCGGTGAAGTCATGTGGTAGGCATCCCCGCTCATGCCAAAGCCAACCAGCTCGGCATAGATCGTCGCGCCTCGGGCCTTGGCATGCTCGAGTTCTTCGAGAACCAGGGCACCAGCACCATCGGAAAGCACGAAGCCATCACGGCCTTTGTCCCATGGACGGCTGGCGCGGGTCGGCTCATCATTGCGCGTCGACAGTGCACGGGAGGCGCCAAAGCCCCCCATGCCCAGACCACAGGCTGCCATTTCGGCACCGCCGGCGATCATCACGTCGGCTTCACCGTAGGCGATGTTGCGCGCGGCCATGCCGATGCAGTGGGTGCCGGTGGTGCATGCAGTGGCGATAGCGTAGTTCGGTCCCTGCAGACCCAGGTGGATCGACAGGAAGCCCGAGATCATATTGATGATCGAACCCGGCACGAAGAACGGCGAAATCCGCCGCGGCCCTTGATCATGCAAGGTGCGACTGGTTTCTTCGATGTTGGTCAGGCCGCCGATGCCCGAGCCCATGGCCACGCCGATACGCTCGCGGTTGGCGTCGGTGACTTCCAGGCCGGCATTGCGTACCGCCTGGAAACCGGCCGCCAGGCCGTACTGGATGAACAGGTCGAGCTTGCGAGCTTCCTTGGCCGACAGGTACTGCTCAACCTCAAAGCCCTTCACCGAGCCGCCAAAACGGGTGGTATAGGCAGACAGGTCCGTGTGTTCGATCGGCCCAATGCCACTGCGGCCAGCCAGAATGCCCTGCCAAGTGCTCGGTACATCGGTACCCAGTGGCGACAGCATACCCATACCGGTGACCACGACGCGTCTACGCGACACAGTACTCTCCTCTTCTAATAACAGAGTCTCTTGCCATTGCATTCAGGCAATGGAATGAAATGGCAACAGGCTCTCGGCACTCGCAAAGAAAAAACCGCACGCCGGCAAAGGCAGTGCGGTTTTTCCCGACAAGAAGCGTCGACTACTGCGTCTTAGGCCTGGTGGCTTTTGACGTAGTCGATAGCAGCTTGAACGGTAGTGATCTTCTCGGCTTCTTCGTCAGGGATTTCGGTCTCGAATTCCTCTTCCAGAGCCATCACCAGCTCAACGGTGTCAAGCGAATCGGCACCCAGGTCATCGACGAAGGACTTCTCAGCAGTCACTTCCTCTTCCTTGACGCCCAGTTGCTCGGCGACGATTTTCTTGACGCGTTCTTCGATGGTGCTCATACCTAGTTTTCACTCCTAATGGACATATGTCAGGCAGCTGGCCGGTGACCAAGTTTATAGAAAGACGCCTGCTTTTCAAGCGGAACGCGCCGATCTCGAAGTCACCTGACCCTCTGCCTGGAATCTGGTTGCAGCTTTATAACGGATTTTAGGCTCCGTGTATGACACTTTTTTGAAGCAATCCGTCACATTGATGCTGCAGGTTTTTACATGTACATCCCGCCGTTGACCGGCACGGTGGCGCCCGTCACGTAGGCCGCGCCATCGGATGCCAGGAAGGAAACCACCTTGGCGATCTCGTCGGCGTGACCCAGACGACCCAGCGGAATCTGCGACTGCAGAGCTTCGCGCTGTGCTTCTGGAAGCTCACGGGTCATATCGGTATCGATGAAGCCCGGAGTCACCGAGTTGACGGTGATGTTGCGCGAGCCCACTTCACGCGCCAAGGCACGACTGAAGCCTTCCAAACCGGCCTTGGCGGCAGCATAGTTGACCTGACCGACGTTACCCATGGCACCGACGACCGAGCCGATGCTGATGATACGACCCCAGCGTGCCTTGGTCATGCCGCGCAGCACGCCCTTGGACAGACGGTAGAGGCTGTTGAGGTTGGTGTCGACCACGTCGAACCACTCATCATCCTTCATGCGCAGCATCAGGTTATCGCGGGTGATACCCGCGTTGTTGACCAAGATGGCCGGTGCGCCGAACTGCTCACCGATGGCTGCGAGCACGGCACTGACCGACTCGTCGCTGGTCACATTCAGCTCCATGCCGGTGCCATTGATGCCGTGTTCCTTCAGGGTCGCGGCGATACGTTCGGCACCCGAGGCCGAGGTAGCGGTGCCGATCACGGTCGCGCCCTGGCGGCCCAGTTCCAGGGCGATAGCCTGGCCGATACCGCGGCTGGCGCCGGTGACCAGGGCAACTTTACCTTGCAGGCTCATGCAAGCTTCTCCAGTTTCAGGCCAGCGCCGCACGGGTGGCGGCGGCGTCAGGGGTATTGAGGTTGTAGGTGGTCACGCCATCGGCGCACCGCTTGTTCAGACCAGCCAGGACTTTACCAGGGCCACACTCGACCAGGTTGACCGCACCATTGGCGGCCAGGGTCTGCACGCACTCGACCCAACGCACAGGCTGGTACAGCTGGGCCAGCAAGTCCTGCTTTAGGGCAGTCAGGTCGGCGGCGATCGCGGCGGTGACATTCTGCACGACCGGAATCTGCGGGGCCTTCCACTCGATGGCGTTGACCGCCTCGGCGAAGCGCTCGGCGGCAGGCTTCATCAATGCACAGTGCGACGGCACGCTGACCGCCAGCGGCAGCGCACGCTTGGCACCCTTGGCTTTGCACAGTTCCATAGCGCGATCCACCGCGGCCTTGTTGCCGGCGATGACCACCTGGCCTGGCGAGTTGAAGTTGACCGCGCTGACCACTTCATCTTCAGCCGCTTCCGCACAGATCGCCACAACATCGGCATCATCCAGGCCCAAGATTGCCGCCATCGCACCGTGACCTGCAGGAACGGCCTCTTGCATAAGCTGGCCACGACGCTCGACCAGGCGAACGGCATCTTTCAGGCTCAGGCTGCCAGCAGCGACCAACGCGCTGTACTCGCCCAGGCTATGGCCGGAAACGAAGGCCGGTTGCGCACCACCCTCTTCCAGCCACAGGCGCCACAGGGCAATGGATGCAGTGAGGATCGCCGGCTGGGTTTTGTCGGTTTGGTTGAGTTGTTCCTCCGGACCTTGCTGGACCAGCTGCCACAGGTCATAGCCCAGAGCCTCGGAAGCCTCCTTGAAGGTCTCGACGATTACCGGTTTCTCTGCGCCGAGTTCGGCGAGCATGCCCAGCGACTGGGAACCTTGACCGGGAAAGACGAATGCGAGGGATGCAGACATTGAACAAGCCCTTATGATCTTGTCGTCGGATAGGGTGCGTCGAGCCCAGGGCTGGACGCGGAAACTGAAAACTTGGATGGGAAAAGAGACCAAGCGGTCACATTTAACCATTTCACGGCGGGAATTAAAGCAAGAGATCTTCCAGGCGACCATGCAGGCGTTGCGGCAGGTTCTCCTGGATTTCGATCAGCGCACGCTGGATGGCGCTCTGGAAGCCCTGCACTCCGGCAGAACCATGGCTCTTGATGACGATACCTTGCAGACCGAGGAAGCTCGCGCCATTGTGCCGCGCCGGGGCCAGGTCGGCCTGCAGTCGCTTGAGCAGGGGCATGGCCATGGCACCAGCGGCCCGGGCCAACACACTCCCCTTGAATAGCGCCTCGATGCGCGCACCGATCATGGTGGCCAGACCTTCGCTGGACTTGAGCAGGATATTGCCGACGAAACCGTCGCACACCACCACATCGGCCTCACCACGGTAGAGGCCATCGCCCTCGACGAAACCAATGTAGTTGAGCCCGCGAGCATTCTGCAAAAGGCTCGCTGCAAGCTTGACCTGCTGATTGCCTTTGATGTCCTCGGTGCCAACATTGAGCAGCGCTACCCGCGGACGATGGATTCCCAGCGCCTGGGCGGCCACTGATCCCATCACGGCGAACTGGTAGAGGTTCTCGGCGCTGCAATCGACATTGGCGCCAAGATCCAACAGCTGGCAATACCCTGCCTGCGTGGGGATCGCCGCCACCATCGCCGGCCGGTCGATGCCCGGCAGCGTCTTGAGCACGAAGCGCGACAGCGCCATGAGCGCACCGGTATTTCCGGCGCTCACGCAGGCCTGCGCCTTGCCATCACGCACCAGTTCCAGGGCGACGCGCATCGACGAGTCAGGTTTACCCCGCAATGCCTGTGATGGCCGCTCGTCCATACCCACCACTTCGCTTGCCGCTACGATTTGCAGGCGCGCGCGATCCGCAGCCGGCAGACTGCTGACAAGATCTTCGAGGAGGGAGGGTTGACCGACGAGGGTCAGATGTAACGAGGGGGTAGCCGAGAGGCAAGCAATACTTGCCTGAACAATGCTGCGGGGACCGAAGTCCCCGCCCATTGCGTCGATCGCGATGATCTGAGCGGACAAGGATTACTCGTCAGCGCCCTTGTCGATCACTTTGCGACCACGGTATACGCCTTCTGGCGAAACGTGGTGGCGCAGGTGCACTTCACCGGTGCTCTTCTCTACGGACAGCGCGTTTTCCGACAGGGCGTCGTGGGAACGGCGCATGTCACGGGCAGAGCGGGATTTTTTGTTCTGCTGAACAGCCATAATTGATTAACTCCTAAACGTTTGGGTCACGCTTTAACTGCGCCAAAACACTGAACGGGTTGGACCGCGATACCTCGTCCTTGCTCGATTCGGGCTCATCTGCGCCCGCCGGCTGCTGGCATTCTTCCGGATGATGAGCAGGCACGATAGGCAAGGCGAGCAAGAGCTCTTCCTCGATCAACGCCTGCAGATCCAAAGGATCTTCGCCCAGTTCCAGCACGTCATAGCCTTTCGGCAACGACTGGGTATTCGCACCCTCCTTCACCACAGCGTACGTACATTCACTGTGAATCGGCAGGGTGACCAGCTCAAGACAACGCTGGCAAACCATCTTGACTTCGACATCGAGTTCGCTGTGAAACACCACAGCGCCTTGCTCGTCTCGCTCAAAATCGAACTTCGCCTGCACCGTACCGACATCGTCGGACAGCGGGTCGCAGAGTCTTTCCAAATCAGCGAGTTGCAGCGAACCTTGGATGGTTACGCCACGATCGGCCAATTTGCGCGGGTCAACGTGAGGTGGAATCGGGTCATTCAACATAGGCGCAGCATTCTAGGGATGCCCCCCGCCCCTGTCAAAGGAAATTCGGCGGCATCTCACATGTTAGAATTTGGTTCATCTGCCCAGGAGTCTACCATGCTTCCCCTGTTACTGGCTTCCAGCTCCCCCTACCGGCGCGAACTGCTTGAGCGCCTGCACCTGCCCTTCAGCTGGGCAAGCCCCGATATAGACGAGCGGCGCCTGGATGACGAGCCGGCCACCACTTTGGTTCGTCGCCTGGCCCGCCAGAAAGCCGAGGCGCTTGCGGCCAGCCACCCCGACCATCTGATCATCGGCTCCGACCAGGTAGCGGTGCTCGGCGAGCAGATCCTGGGCAAGCCACATACCTTCGAACGCGCCTGCGAACAACTGCTGGCCGCCAGCGGCCAGCAGGTCACCTTTCTCACCGGCCTGGCGCTACTCAACAGCACCACAGGCCAATGCCAGGTGGATTGCGTGCCCTTTACCGTAAATTTGCGCGAACTGGATCGCGAAAGCGTGGAACGCTATGTGGCAGCGGAACAGCCCCTGGATTGCGCAGGCAGCTTCAAGGCCGAAGGCCTGGGGGTAAGCTTGTTCCAGAGCACCCACGGCTGCGATGCAACCAGCCTGATCGGGCTACCGCTGATCCGACTGGTCGACATGCTTTTGAAAGAAGGCGTGCAGATTCCCTGAAGGTCTGAACGAAGTAACCCAGCCCCTGGGGGCATCGCCTCACATGCGCGAGCGATGCCCAATGACTGGAGTGGGCTTGATGTCAGCGCAGCGATGGCCCTTGGAAACCCATCCACATAGCCAGGCGCTCAGCCACGCTGGCACCCAAGCGCTTGGAGAAGCGATCGAACGGCGACTCCTGGACAGTGAAGTCCACCAACTCCTTCTCGCCCACGATCTCACGCGCCACGTAGCTGGCACTGCCCAACCCATCCACCAGCCCCAGTTCCTTGGCCTGCTCGCCCGACCAGACCAGGCCACTGAACAGCTCTGGATGCTCCTTGTCCTTCAGGCGATCGCCGCGCCCCTGCTTGACCATGGCGATGAACTGACGATGCGTGGTATCGAGCACGCCCTGCCAGAACGCGGTCTCTTCTGGCTTTTGCGGCGAGAACGGATCCAGGAACGCCTTGTGCTCGCCTGCGGTGTAGGTCCGCCGCTCCACACCCAGTTTTTCCATGGTGCCGACAAAGCCATAACCTGCAGCGGTCACACCGATGGAGCCCACCAGACTCGCCTTGTCGGCATAAATTTCATCAGCCGCACTGGCAATGTAATAAGCCCCCGACGCGCCCAGGTCGGCAATCACCGCATAAAGCTTGATCGCAGGGTATTCAGCACGCAGTCGGCGGATTTCGTCGTAAACGTAACCCGACTGCACAGGACTGCCGCCAGGACTATTGATGCGCATGATCACAGCCTTGGTCTTGGCATCTTTGAAGGCGTCTCGCAGACTCTTGATGATATTGTCGGCACTGGCTGGCTCCTCGTCGGCAATCATGCCACGCACCTCTACCAGCGCTGTATGGTTGGCACTGCGCGACGCAGCCTTGTCCACATCCATCATGGGCGTGAACAGCACCAACAGCCCGAACAGGTAAACGAAGGTCAGCAGCTTGAAGAAAATGCCCCAGCGCCGCGCCCGACGCTGCTCTTGGACACCTGCAAGCAGGGTTTTTTCCAGCAACTTCCAGCTCTTGCGCTCCTCACGTCCTTCCGACTCTTCGGGCTCGGGCGCCCGCCACTCATCAGCCATGCTTACCTACCTTGGAATTGACCGTGCGCGAACAAGCGAGCCACTCGCGCAACTGTGAAAAATGATCGATGCACACCTGTGGACCGAATTCGCTCAAGGCCTGCAACGACATAGCACCATATCCCACCGCAACCGAATGCATCCCGGCGTTGCTGGCCATTTGCAAGTCGAATGCAGAGTCTCCGACCATCAGCGCCTGATGGGGTTCGACCTGGCAGTGAGCCAGGATCTGCTCGAGCATCAGCGGATGTGGCTTGCCGCGCGTCTCGTCGGCGGCACGGGTAATGTCGAAGTAACGTTCCCAGCCATTGGCCTTGAGCACCCGATCCAGACCACGACGCGCCTTGCCGGTGGCTACCGCCAGACGGTAGCCGTCGGCACGAAAAGCCTCCAACGACTCGGCCACGCCATCGAACAACGGCGAAGGCTGTTGATCCAGGGCCATGTAGATATCGGCGTAGTGCTGCCGGAAAACCTCGACCTGAACGGCATCCAGGTGAGGATATAGCGTGGAGATCGCCTCCCCCAGCGCCAGACCGATGATGCCCTTGATCGCAGCATCGCTGCTGGAGGCTTCGCCGGCACGCTCAGCCGCGGCATTCATGGCCTCGACGATACGCCCAATGGAATCGGCCAGGGTGCCGTCCCAATCGAAGATCAACAACTCATAGGGTTTATTCATGAACGATCAAGTCGCACTCAAGCGTTCCACAGTCTTGGACCAGACCTCATCCACCGGAGCCTCGAGCTTGAGCTCACCGCCATCGGGCAGCGGCACGGTCAGGGCATAGGCATGCAGGAACAGACGCTTGCCACCCAGATCGCGAATCTCCTTGGAGAAGTCTTCGTCACCATACTTGCTGTCCCCGGCGATGCTATGCCCGGCATGCAAGGTATGGACACGAATCTGGTGGGTACGCCCCGTCACCGGACGCGCCTCGACCATGGTCGCGAAGTCGCCGAAGCGACGCAGGACGCGGAACAGCGTCAGCGCTTCCTTGCCCTCCTCATCGACTTCGACCATGCGCTCGCCGGAGCGCAGGTTGCTCTTTTGCAGCGGCGCGCTGACCTGCTTCTTGGACGTTGGCCAGTGGCCACGCACCAACGCCATGTACCGCTTGTCGACACCGTCGCCACGCAACGCGGCATGCAGATGGCGCAGCATGCTGCGCTTCTTGGCGATCATGAGCAGCCCGGAGGTGTCACGATCGAGGCGATGCACCAGCTCCAGCTCCTTGGCATCCGGACGCAGCTGACGCAGTGCCTCGATCACGCCGAAGCTCAGACCACTGCCGCCATGCACGGCAATGCCGGCTGGCTTGTTGAGCACGATCAGCGCCTTGTCTTCATAGACAATAGCCGCCTCCAGACGCTGCAAAAGGCCTTGGGCCACCGGCGCCGGCTCGTCGCGCTCAGGCAGACGGACAGGCGGCACTCGTACGATGTCGCCAGCCTGCAGTTTGTACTCAGGCTTGATCCGCCCTTTGTTGACCCGCACCTCGCCTTTACGCAGGATGCGGTAAACCAAGGTCTTGGGCACGCCTTTGAGGGCCGTGATGAGGAAATTGTCGATGCGTTGGCCGGCAAGCTCCGGCGCGACTTCGATCAGCTGAACGCCGGAAGTCGGAGGGGTATTGGTCGTCATGGAGGAATCATAACAATTTTTTATGGAATTGAAGCACTTAATCATTGCTGCTATAGTCGCGAACGCCGCCAAAAGCGGCAGGCCAGCGGCAGCAGGCTCCAGGCCCGCCCCTGACCATCGCAATTCTCGAGGACGCGAGGCCGTCCGACGGGGTTTTCGCCAGTTTACCGAAATGCCTGGAATCGCCACCAGCGCCGTGTAGAGAAGACCGAAAAAAAACGACAAGTGCGGTGTTTCACCTGCTTACCCGCTTCTTTTCGCCGTACCTCTGCCCGCCCCTTGGCGCTTGCACGCATCGCCCGGCGAATGCTTCGGAAATACCTGCCTTGGACATAAATGGCGCCAGTTCCCGAATCGGAACTGACGAAAAATGCAACCCGTTGCGGATTCAGCGCGCGGCAGCACCCGAACTATCAGGGATACGTGCAGGGTGGAGATGCACAGACCTCGGACCGTGTAGCACGGCATCCGGCCACCAGCCCCAGGCTGGCCTGGCAAGCGGACCCGGGCTTCGCAGACACCCCCGAAAGTGTCCACGGCCCACGGCTGATTCCTCCTCCTGACTGAGTGCAAGTGGCCTGTACGGTTGTTCGAGGATTCACCTTCGAGTGCCAGGGTTTGCCAGGCAAGGCGCCACGCCCCGTCGTAGCCAAGCTACGCCGAGCAATGGCAATGCAGCGAGGCAAGCCCAGGCACCGAGATGAAGTACTCGGTTCGACCACACCGGCCGCCAGGCACCGCAAAACAGGACGCGTCGTCGCGACCACGGCAGGCTGGGCAACCGGCTGGTGCCGAATGTCGTTGGACACGGGGGTGGCCCGCCACCCTTTGCGCACCTTGGCACCGACCATGAGAAGTCGTGTGTGCCGAACGCCGTTTCCGGCAGCCCGGAAACCGACGGTACAACATGAAAAGAATGCTGATTAACGCAACTCAACCCGAAGAGTTGCGTGTAGCCCTGGTGGATGGCCAACGTCTCTACGACCTGGATATCGAATCCGGGGCGCGCGAGCAGAAGAAGGCCAACATCTACAAAGGCCGGATCACCCGGATCGAACCCAGCCTCGAAGCCGCTTTCGTCGATTTCGGCTCCGAACGTCACGGCTTCCTGCCGCTCAAGGAAATCTCCCGCGAATACTTCAAGAAGGCGCCAGAAGGCCGCGTCAACATTAAAGAAGTGTTGAGCGAAGGCCAGGAAGTCATCGTCCAGGTCGAGAAGGAAGAGCGCGGCAACAAAGGCGCCGCCCTCACCACTTTCATCAGCTTGGCCGGTCGCTACCTGGTGCTGATGCCCAACAACCCACGTGCCGGCGGCATCTCCCGTCGCATCGAAGGCGAAGAGCGCAATGAGCTGCGCGAAGCCCTCAACGGCCTGACCGTCCCAGGCGACATGGGCCTGATCGTGCGCACTGCCGGCCTTGGCCGCAGCAGCGAAGAAATGCAGTGGGACCTCGACTACCTCCTGCAACTGTGGACCGCCATCAAGGAGGCCTCCCAAGATCGCGCCGCACCTTTCCTGATCTACCAGGAAAGCAATGTCATCATCCGCGCCATCCGCGACTACCTGCGCCAGGACATCGGCGAAGTGCTGATCGACAGCATTGACGCCCAGGAAGAAGCCCTGACCTTCATCCGCCAAGTCATGCCGCAGTACGCCAGCAAGGTCAAGCTGTACGAAGACAGCGTCCCGCTGTTCAATCGCTTCCAGATCGAAAGCCAGATCGAGACCGCCTTCCAGCGTGTGGTCGACCTGCCCTCCGGTGGCTCCATCGTCATCGACCCGACCGAGGCCCTGGTCTCCATCGACATCAACTCGGCGCGCGCCACCAAAGGCAGCGACATCGAAGAAACCGCCCTGCAGACCAACCTGGAAGCGGCCGAGGAAATCGCCCGCCAACTGCGTCTGCGTGACATCGGCGGCCTGATCGTCATCGACTTCATCGACATGACCCCGGCCAAGAACCAGCGCGCCGTTGAAGAGCGCGTGCGTGAATGCCTCGAGGCCGACCGCGCCCGCGTCCAGGTTGGCCGCATCTCGCGCTTCGGCCTGCTGGAAATGTCCCGTCAGCGCCTGCGTCCTTCCCTGGGCGAGAGCAGCGGCATCGTCTGCCCACGCTGCTCCGGCACCGGCATCATCCGTGACGTCGAGTCGCTGTCCCTGGCCATCCTGCGCCTGATCGAGGAAGAAGCCCTGAAAGATCGTACCGCCGAGGTACGCGCCCAGGTACCGATCCCGGTTGCAGCTTTCCTGCTCAACGAAAAACGCAACTCGATCACCAAGATCGAACTGCGCACCCGCGCCCGCATCATCATCCTGCCGAACGATCACCTGGAAACGCCGCACTTCGAAGTCCAGCGCCTGCGCGACGACAATCCGGACGTGCTGAACAACCAGTCCAGCTACGAGATCGCCGCCGCCGAAACCGAAGAAGCGCCGCAGCCGACTGCCACCCGTACCCTGGTTCGCCAGGAAGCCGCGGTCAAGACCGCCCCGGCCCGCGCCAACGCGCCGGTACCCAGCACACCCGAGCCGGCACCGGCCGCACCAGTCGCACCGGCACCAAGCGCTCCGGAGCCAAGCCTGTTCAAAGGCTTGGTCAAATCGCTGGTAAGCCTGTTCGCCGGTAAGGACGAACCTGTAGCCGCACCGGTCGCCAACACCGAGAAACCGGCTGCCGAGCGCCCACAGCGCAACGAAGAGCGCCGCAACGGTCGTCAGCAGAGCCGCAATCGCAACGGCCGTCGCGACGAAGACCGCAAACCACGCGAAGAACGCAGCGAGCGCGCCCCGCGCGAAGAGCGTCAGCCACGTGAAGAGCGTGCCCCGCGTGAAGAACGCGCCCCCCGTGAGGAGCGTGCTCCACGCGAAGAGCGCCAAGCACGTCAGCCGCGCGAAGACCGCCGCGGCAACCGTGAAGAGCGCGTGCGCGAACTGCGTGAACCTCTGGATGCCGCCCCTACCGCCCGTGAAGAGCGCCAGCCACGTGAAGAACGTGCCCCGCGCGAAGAACGTGTAGCCCGCGAGGAACGTGCGCCACGTGAAGAGCGCCAACCGCGCGAAGAACGTCAGCCTCGTGAAGAACGTCAGCCACGTGAAGAGCGTGCACCTCGTGAAGAGCGTGCCCCGCGCGAAGAACGCGCACCACGCGAAGAGCGCGCCGAACGCGAAGAGCGTCAACCACGCGCACCTCGTGAAGAGCGTCAGCCTCGCGCAGGTACCGAGGTCGCCGAGGCCACCGAGGAACAACTGCCAAACGAAGAGCTGCTGCAGGAAGAGCAACAGGACGGCGCCGATGGCGAACGCCCACGTCGTCGCTCCCGCGGCCAGCGTCGTCGCAGCAACCGTCGCGAGCGCCAACGCAATGCCAATGGCGAGCTGATCGAAGGTGGTGAAGACGAAGCCACCGGCGAAGAGCAACCAGCACAGCAACACCAGGCTACCGAGCTGGGTGCAGAGCTGGCCGCTGGCCTTGCCGTCACCGCTGCCGTTGCCTCCAGCAACATCAGTGCCGAAGCCGAAGCCCAGGCCAACCAGCAGGCCGAACAGGCTACCAACGTGGTTGCCCAAGCCCAGGAAGCTGCCCAGCCTGCCGAGCAGGTCGTCGAGCAGATCGACCAGGCTCAAGAGCTCGCCATCGCACCCGTGGTCGAACAACCGCTCAGCGAGCCGGTCGCGGTGACCGAGCCAAGCGCCGAGCCCGTGGTCGAAGTGGTCCCACAACCGGTCGTCGAAGCGCCAACTACCGAAGCGGTTACAGAAGCTGCTGTCGTGAAATCCGGCGAAGCTGAGCAAGCCCCTGCCTTTGAGCAGCAAGCCGCACCAGCACCGGTTGCCGAGCAGCCTGCCGAGGCTGCCGAGGCCAAGCCGGAAGTGGCCGAGCCCGCTCCGGTAGCTGTCCAGGCCAGCGTACAAGAGCAAGCCCCGGCTCCGGCCGAGCCTGCCACTGTGATGCTGCCAAACGGCCGCGCACCGAACGACCCACGTGAAGTGCGTCGCCGCAAGCGCGAAGCCGAAGCCGCTGCCAAGGCTGCCGCCGAGGCACAGGCTGCCGAAGCGCTGGCGACCACCGATGAGCAGAAACCTAATCACGGTTGATGCCATCGGTTGAATGAAAAAGCCCCGCCAGTGTGAACTGGCGGGGCTTTTTCATTTCGGGAACATTTACCGCGAGACTGACTTGAACGATGGTCTGTGTGGCAGCCCCCAAGGATCAGTACAGGTTCGGTTCCATCTCCAGCTCGACCCCGAAGCGCTCGTAGATATCGGCTTGTATCCTGCGCGCCAAGTCATGCACCTGTGCCCCGCTTGCCCGGCCATAGTTCACCAGGACCAGCGATTGCAGACGATGCACCCCGGCATCCCCGTCCCGGTACCCTTTCCACCCCGCCTGCTCGATTAGCCAGCCTGCAGCCAGCTTCACCTGCCCATCTGCCTGCGGATAAGCCACCACGCCCGGGAAGCGCTCGCGAATCTGCTCGGCCAGCGCCGCCGTTACCACAGGGTTCTTGAAGAAGCTGCCGGCGTTGCCAAGCTCGGCCGGGTCAGGCAGTTTTTCCCTGCGAATGCTGCAGATAGCTTCGCTGATGGCCATGGCGGTCGGCGCATGAACGCCCTGCTCCAGCAGACGCTGGCGAACCGGGCCGTAATCCAGATGCGCATGCAGGGTTCGACTCAGAGCAAAACGCACCCGCAGGATCAGCCACCGCCCAGGGTTGCGTTTGAACAAGCTGTCCCGATAAGCGAAGGCACATTCCTCCAGAGCAAAGTCCCGCAACTCGCCGGTTTCACGATCCAAGGCGGTTAGGCCGGCAAATACGTCCTTGATCTCTACGCCATAGGCACCGACGTTCTGCATGGGCGCGGCGCCAACGGTGCCCGGGATCAGGCTGAGGTTCTCCAGACCGCAAAAGCCCTGTGTCAGGCTCCACTGCACGAAGGGATGCCAAGGCTCGCCTGCCTCGGCCTCCACCACGACCCGATCACCATCGTCCTGCAACACCCGACGGCCTCGGCTGGCCATATGCAACACCAAGGCATCGATGTCACCAGTCAGCAGCAGGTTGCTGCCGCCACCGATCACCAGCACACGCACTTGCCGCTCGATGGCCTCAGCCAGGGCCTGACGGACCTGCGCATCGTCATGGGCCTGGGTGAAATAGCGTGCCTTCACGTCAATGCCAAAGGTGTTGTAGGGCTTGAGCGAGACCCGTTCCTGCCAGCTCGTCATAGCCGCCCCTTGATTTCAACGACCAGCGCCTGGCATGCAGCTTCGATCAGGTCCAAGACCTGCTCGAAACCTTCGGCGCCGCCATAGTACGGGTCCGGTACCTCATCCAAGGCTGCGCCATAGCGGCGCAGAAAGAGATCCAGTTCACCGGGCGCGGCGTGGGGACGCATGGCGTGCAGATGAGCCAGGTTGCTCTTGTCCATCGCCAGGATCAGGTCGTATTCGGCAAAATGCTCTGCCTTGACCTGCTGGGCACGCTGACGGGACAAGTCATAGCCACGCGCCAAGGCCGCGCGGCAGGTACGGCTGTCGGGCGCCTTGCCGACGTGCCAGTCACCGGTGCCGGCCGAGGCCACGTGCACCAGCTCGGCAAGTCCTGCGGCCTGCAATTGGTGGCGCAATACACCTTCGGCAGTCGGTGAACGACAGATATTGCCCAGGCAGACGAACAGAACGCGCATCAGGCCTCCAGCAAGCGCCGAACGCGCTCCAGGTCTTCAGGAGTATCCACGCCGACGGCCGGGGCCTCGATGGCGTCTGCTACGTGAATGCGCACGCCATGCCATAGGGCGCGCAGTTGCTCCAGCGCTTCGGTCTGCTCCAGCCAGCAAGGGCCCCAGCTGACGAAGTCCTGGAGAAAACCCACACGGTAGGCATACATACCGATATGACGGCGGTAAGGAACGCCTTCGGGGATGCTGTCGCGGCGCTTGGCGAACGCATCTCGCGCCCAAGGCAGCGGTGCACGGCTGAAGGTCAGGGCCAGACCATGCTTATCGCTGACCACCTTGACCGCATTGGGATTGAACACGGTTTCAGGCTCGGCGATCGGCTCGGCCAACGTCGCGATGCCCGCTTCCGGATGGGCTGCAAGGTTGGCGGCCACCTGATCGATGATCACCGGCGGAATCAAAGGCTCGTCGCCCTGCACATTGACCACGATGGCGTCAGCCGGCAGGCCCAGATGCGAGGCCACTTCGGCCAGTCGGTCAGTGCCGGACTCGTGGTCGGCACGGGTCAGCAGGACCTCGGCGCCAAATGCCTGGCAAGCCTCGACGATGCTGGCATCGTCGGTGGCGATGACCACGCGGCTGGCGCCGCTTTTGCGGGCCTGTTCCCAGACATGCTGGACCATCGGCTTGCCGGCAATCGCCAGCAGTGGCTTGCCCGGCAGGCGGGTCGAGCGCAGGCGGGCAGGAATCACCACGGTGAAATTCAAGCTCATTTGTCCAGGCGCTCGTCGTCGGTCAGGGTGCGCGCTTCACTTTCCAGCATCACCGGGATGCCGTCACGAATCGGATAAGCCAGGCCCGCGCCCTTGCTGATCAGCTCGGTTTTGTCGGCACTGAGCTTGAGCGGGCCCTTGGTGATCGGGCAGGCCAGGATATCGAGCAATTTGGTGTCCATGGAGGCTTCCTTGAGGCCAAAGGCCGGAAAAAAGAAAAAGGCTCAGGGCTGGAGACGTTCAGGCAGCAGACGCTGCAACTGCCCGTCGAACCAGTTGGCAAAGGCCTGGGATGGCACGGCGTCGACCGCCAGGTACCACCAGTCGTCGGCCGCAAAGGGCCGGCACTTCACTGCATCCTTCTCGGTCATCACCAGCGGCAGCGCCGGACTGAACGCCAGGTTCTCGACGCTGAACTGCGCATGATCGGCAAAGGGATGCGGTATCGGCTGCCAGTTTAGCCCTTGCAATGTATTGAAGAAACGCTGTGGATTGCCGATGCCAGCCACGGCGTGCAACGCCTGGCCAGCCGGAAAGTGATCGAGTGGGCGACGCTCGCCGCTGCGCAGATTGACCAGTGCCGAGGGCCGCAGGCCGAAAGCGAAGCCGTCGTCCAGGTCCACCTTTGCGCCGTTGTACAGCACCGCATCGGCCTCGGCCAGACGCTCGACCGGCTCCCGCAACGGGCCCGCCGGCAGACAACGGCGATTGCCCAGGCCGCGGGCGGCGTCAATCAGCACCAGCTCCAAGTCACGCGCCAGGCGGTAGTGCTGCATGCCGTCATCGCACAGGATCAGGTCTAGCGGCTCGCTGGCCAGCAGCGCCTGCACGGCGCAGGAACGGTCGGGGTCGATCATCAGAGGCACGCCTGTACGTTGAACGATCAACAGCGGTTCGTCACCGGCGTGCTGCGCGCTCTGGTCTGCCCGGACACGCCAAGGCAGGCTGGGCGGCGCTGCGCCATAACCCCGACTGACCACCCCGACCTTGAGCCCAAGCAGACGACAGTGCTCGATCAACCAGAGAATCATCGGCGTCTTTCCGGTGCCGCCGACCGTGATGTTGCCCACTACGATCACCGGCACCGGCGCTCGGTAGCTGGCGCTGTCACCCCTGAGAAAACGTGCACGCTTGCGCGTCACCACCCGCCGGTACAGGGCCTCGAGCGGGCGCAACAGCGCAAGCGCCGGATGCCCGGCATACCAGGCCGCGAGCAGACGGTCAGCGAAAGCCATCAAGGAGTACCCTGCGCGGCCTCGACGGTGGTCATGCGCAACTTGCTGAAGCCGAGCTTGCCGGCCGCATCCATTGCGGTAACCACAGCCTGGTGCGGCGTCTTGCCGTCCGCGCTGATCGCCAGCGGCAGGGTGATGTCCCCGCCCGATTCGCGCTCGAGCGCCTCGGTCAAGGTCGCCAGATCGCTCTTGGGCAGCAAGTGGTTGTTGACCGAATACACGCCGTCCGCACTGATGGTGATTTCCACAACCTTGCCCTCCTCTGCCGGTGCCTGGGTGGCACTGGCGGCTTCGGGCAGCTCGACGCGCAACTGGGTCTCGCGGGTAAAGGTGGTGGTGACCACGAAGAACAGGAGCAGAACGAACACCACGTCGATCAACGACGCCAGGTTGATGTCCACGTTCTCCCGTTGCCGGTTGCGCCGGAACTTCACGCCTTGCCTCCGGCCACTTCCACTTCGCGATCGCCTTGCAGCACCTCGACCAGCTTGATTGCCTCCTGCTCCATGCCGACGACCAGCTCATCGATGCGTCGCTGCAGGAACCGGTGGAAGAAGACCGCCGGGATCCCCACCATCAGGCCGGCGGCCGTGGTGACCAGGGCCTTGGAAATACCACCCGCGAGAACGGCCGGGTTGGCAGTCATCTGCGAGCCCATGAAGGCGCTGAAGATATCGATCATGCCCAGCACCGTACCCAGAAGGCCGAGCAAGGGGGCCATCGCGGCGATGGTGCCCAATGTACCGATATAGCGCTCCAACTCATGGATGACCCGGGAGGCGGCCTCCTCGATGCACTCTTTCATGATCTCGCGACCATGGCGGGAGTTGGCCAGGCCCGCAGCGAGGATTTCGCCCAACGGCGAATCGGCGCGCAGGGCCTTGAGCTTGTCACTGGTCAGTTGCTTGTCCTTGATCCACATCCACACCTGGCCCAGCAGGTGCGGTGGGGTCACGCGACTGGCGCGCAGGGTCCACAGGCGCTCGGCGACGATAGCCATGGCGGCGATGGAACTCAGAATGATCGGCAGCATCATCCAACCACCGGACTTGACCAATTCCCACACAGTAAGCATCCCCTTGAAAAAGGCCGCCACTCTACCATAGGACCGTGGGGGGCTCATCTGCCGAAGGTCAGGGAGTCGGCCGTTCACATTGTGACCTGCGCATGGGCCATTCATTGCCCCTGTCGCCAGAACCGCCGCTGCGCCCGCAGTCCCTCGACCTCTCCATGGGTGCCCAGGCGTAGGCGCAAAGCGCCTTCGATCGCGGTGTCATGAACGCTCAACCCGTACCGCCGGTAACGCTCCACGACCTGCGGATGCGGATGACCGAAGCTGTTGTAACGCCCCCGGGAAATCATCACGCCCCTTGGCGACGTAGCGCGGATGAACGGCTCGGTGGACGAGCTGCGACTGCCATGGTGCGGCGCCTGCAACCAGTCGATGCGCGGCGCATCGGTCGCTGCCAGCCAAGCCCGCTCGGCACCAGCCTCCATATCGCCGGCCAGTAACAACCGCTCGCCCTGGGCCTGTACCAGCAGCGCACAGGAACGCTCGTTACCGGCCGGCCCCCCTGCCCACTGCCAAAGCATGAAGTCCACCCCATCCCAGTGCCAGCGCTCGCCACTGACGCACCGGCGTGCCCGCAAAGCCTCCGGTAATTGTTCAGGCTCCCCCGCAAGCACCCTACCCAGCGGCAGACCGCGGCCGATGGCCGCTGCGCCGCCGGCATGATCGGCGTGGCCATGACTGATCAGCATCAGATCCAGGTGCTTGACGCCAAGCTTGCGCAAGGTCGGCAACACCACCCGGTCCCCCAGGTCCATGTCACCCTTGGCGGGGCCGGCATCGTAAAGCAGGCTGTGCGTGCGGGTTCGCAGCAGCACGGCCAGGCCCTGCCCCACATCCAGTTGCAGGACTTCAACCTGCCCCTGCGGCACTGGCTCCCGTGGAGCCCACAGAGCCATCAGCATCACGCCCCCCAGTCCACGCAGCGGCACACCCCGGGGCAGCAACAGCAACGCCGCCCCCAATCCGACCAGCAGTCCCGCCCACGGCGTCAATGCCTGGGGCTCCCAGGCCGGACGCCATTGCCCCAACAGCGCCAACTGCTGAAACAATATTTCCAGCAACCCGCCTGCCCACCACAGCAACAGCTCACCGGGCTGGCCCAGCGGCAACAGCGCACTGCCCAGCAGCGCCAACGGCAACACGGCAAAACTGATCCAGGGTACCGCCAACAGATTGGCCAGCGGCGCTGTCAGGCTGATCGGCAAACCCAGCGCCAGCAAGGCCGGCAACAAGCCCACCGCGACCACCCATTGCGCCCTGCTCCAGGCTTGCCACGGCCGCCAGCCGCCGAGGCGCCCGGCAAAGCAGAACACCAGAACGGCGACTGCGGCGAACGATAGCCAAAACCCGGGCAACAGGCTCGCCAACGGTTCGATCAGCAGCACGCCACACAGGGCAGCCAGCAACGGCAGGAGCGCCCCCAGATGACTGAAGTGCAGACGCCAGAGCAGGACCATCGCCAGCATCAGGCAAGCTCGCTGCACCGGCACACCGAACCCTGCGAGCCCGCCGTACCCCAACGCTGAAACCAGACTCAGCGCGCACGCCCAAGGCAACCATGGCAGACGCTGGGGCCACAGGCCCAGGCGCGCCAGCCACGCCACCAAGCCATAGACCAGCCCGGCCACCAAGCCGATGTGCTGGCCGGAAATCACCATCAAGTGCACCGTACCGGTGGCCTGCAACGCCTGCCATTCCGAGCGCGCAAGCCCCGAGCCATCCCCCAGGACCAGCGCCGCCAGGGCACCTTCGCGCCCCTGGGCATCGACTGCCAGCAAGCGTTGGCGCACCGCGTCGCGCCAGTTGTTCGTGGCGGGTGCCAGTAACTGCCCAGCCTTGACGGTGCCCACGGCGCCGATCCGCCGCGCGAGAAAAAGCGCCTCCCAGTCGGGACCATGGGGGTTGAGCAGGCCATGGGGTCGCTTGAGCGTGACAGCCAGGCGCCAGTACTCGCCGGCGCTCAGTTGTGGCCCCTCGAACCAGTTCAACTGAAGCCGACGCGGCAAGGCGGTGCGACGCGAGGTAGGCTCCGCAAGCTCGAAGCGCACGGATTGCCCTCGTAGTGCGGGCAATCCCACCACCCGCCCCTCCAGCCACACGGTTCGCCCATCCAACGCGGATTCCAGACGATCATCCAAGGCGTTTTGCGCCGACCAACAGGCCCAGCTCATTCCGAGGAGAAAGCAACCTACAGCCCTGGCTCTGCCAGGAAGACAAACCACGCCGAGCAACAGCATCGTCAGCATCGCGCCGACCGATGGCAATGCAGGCAGAAAACGCAGGCTCAACAGCCCGAGTGCGAGCGCGAACATCCCTGTGCGCATGAGATAGAGCTCCAGAAGCGAAACAGCCCTCTGAGGCTTAGCTGATAAAGTCGGCCGACCTTGCTCAATAATTGTCACAAACTCTGAACAAGGTCGTCAGGCAAAAAAGGCATACTGCCCTCATTCACCTGCCGGGAGCGTACATGCCGCGCCGTCTCTTCAAACGCTACATGCCGGATCCAACCAGCATCCGCGAACACAAGTCCTTACGCTTTTTCGGCAGATTGCTGCACGATCCCAACCTCTGGCACCTGAACCGCCATTCGGTGGCGCGGGCCATGGGCGTCGGCCTGTTTGCGGCACTGATTCCCATGCCCATGCAGATGTTGCTGGCCGCCAGCCTGGCAATCCCACTGCGGGGCAACCTGCCAATCGCGGTCAGCCTGGTCTGGCTGACCAATCCACTGACCATGCCGCCGGTGTTCTTCGTCACCTACATGACCGGCGCCTGGCTGATGCAGGTGCCGCCCCGCACGCTGCCGGACGAAATCACCGTCCAGTGGGTCACCGATCAACTGTCGACGATTTGGCAGCCCTTCCTGCTGGGCTCGGTGGTGTGTGGGCTGGTGCTGGGCCTGTTCGCCTACTTCGCCACCATGCTGTACTGGCGCTGGTGGGTAGGCCGGCAATGGCGCCGGCGCAAGGCCCAGGGGGCAGCCAGGCACGCCTCAGGCACGCATGCCACGGCCGCTAACCAGCAGACGAACGCACAGCAGGTAAAGCACTGCAGTGGCCACCAACATGAAGGTGATCGCAGTGCCGATACGGATATCCGACACCCCTAGGATGCCGTAGCGGAACGAGTTGACCATGTGCAGTACCGGGTTCGCCAACGACACGGTCTGCCAGAATGGCGGCAGCAAGCTGATCGAATAGAACACCCCGCCGAGGTAGGTCAACGGCGTCAGCACGAACGTCGGAATGATCGAGATATCGTCGAAATTGCGCGCGAACACGGCGTTGACGAAGCCCAGCAGCGAGAAGATGGTCGCGGTCAGCAGCACCACCGCGACAGTGACACCCAGGTGATGCACCTGCAGATGGGTGAAGAACATCGACAGGATGGTCACGATCACCCCGACAGCCAGGCCACGCAACACGCCTCCGAGCACATAGCCGACGAGAATGGTGTGCGGCGATACCGGCGAGACCATCAGCTCTTCGATCGAGCGCTGGAACTTGCTGCCAAAGAAGCTCGAAACCACGTTGCCGTAGGAGTTGGTGATCACCGACATCATGATCAACCCCGGCACGATGTATTCCATGTACGTGAAGCCGCCCATGTCGCCGATCTGTCGACCGATGAGATTTCCGAAGATCACGAAATACAACACCATGGTGATCGCCGGCGGCAACAGGGTTTGCGGCCAGATGCGCAAAAAGCGCCGGACTTCACGGTAGACGATGGTGTTGAGGGCGACCCAGTTGGTGCGCAGGTCCAGACTCATACGGCCACCTTCGACAGGTTTTTTTCTACCAGTGACACGAACAGCTCCTCGAGTCGGTTGGTCTTGTTGCGCAGGCTCTGCACTTCGATCTGCTGCAATGCCAGTTGGCCAAACAGCGCGGTGATGCCCATCGCTTTGTCCACCTGCACTTCCAGGGTGTGCGGCGTGATCAGCCGGCACGGGTAGCCCTGAAGCACCGGCGCCTGGGCAAGATCCTGCTTGAGGTCGAGAACGAAGGTTTCCACGTGCAGCTTGCTCAGCAGCTTGCGCATGCTGGTGTTCTCGACGATGGTGCCATGGTCGATGATGCCGATGTTGCGGCACAGCTGCTCAGCTTCTTCCAGGTAATGGGTGGTCAGGATGATGGTGATGCCTTTCTGGTTCAGCTCGGTGAGAAAGCTCCACATCGAACGGCGCAGCTCGATGTCCACACCCGCGGTCGGCTCATCGAGAATCAGCAAGCGCGGTTCGTGAATCAGCGCCCGGGCGATCATCAAGCGGCGCTTCATGCCGCCGGAGAGCGAGCGCGACTGCACATCCCGCTTATCCCACAGGCCCAGTTGGGTCAGGTACTGTTCGGCGCGCTCCTTGGCCAGCTTGGGCGGGATGCCGTAGTAGCCCGCCTGGGTGACCACGATATCGAAGGTTTTCTCGAACTGGTTGAAGTTGAACTCCTGCGGCACCACGCCCAGGCAACGCTTGAGCGCGGCAGGGTCGCGATCCAGGTCATGGCCGAACACATTCACCGTGCCGCTGGTCTTGTTGACCAGGGTGGAGAGGATGCCGATGGTGGTGGACTTGCCGGCGCCGTTGGGGCCAAGCAAAGCGAAGAAGTCACCCTCGGCGACATCCAGGTCGATGCCCTTGAGGGCCTGGAAGCCGTTGCCGTAGGTCTTGGTCAGCTGTCGTATGGACAGGGCGGAACTCATAGCGGGTCAGGTACCGAGAAAAGGGTTCAGGACACGCCAGGGCTGATCACTGGCGCAGTGAGTGCGGCCAATGGTGCAAGCCCTGGCCGCGCAAGTACAGTCATGTGTATCGATAATGACTATCGAAATGACCACGGTGTTCAGGTCAATGCCGTCATTACCGCTGCTTGGTAGGCCGGGCGTTGGCGCAGGCGCTCATACCAGGCCCTCAGATGGTGCATCTGCGGGCGCTCGATCGGCATTTCGAACCAGGCGTAGATAAAACAGCCCAGGGGGATATCGCCCATGCCAATCTGCTGGCCGGACAGGTAAGGCTGGTCCGCCAGGGCCTGGTCGGCGATCGACAGCAACTGCGCGCATTGCTTGTGGGCAGCATTGATGGCCACCCAGTCGCGCTGGTCCTCCGGCGTGCGCAGCAGGCCCCAGAACAACGGCCGGAATGGCGTAGCGAAGGACGAGGTGGTCCAATCCATCCATTTGTCCGCCAAGGCGCGCTGGCGCGGATCGTCCAGATACCAGCCTTGGTCGCGGCCATATTGGGCGCACAGGTAGCGAACGATGGCGTTGGACTCCCAGAGCACCAAGTCGTCATCTTCGAGCATCGGCACCAAGCCATTAGGGTTGCGCGCCCGATAATGCGGCTCGTCCACCACACCGAAGGCGCCGCCAGCGTCGATCGATTCGAAGTCCAGGCCCAGTTCATGGGCAATCCACAGTGCCTTGCGCACATTGCTCGAGTTCTTGCGGCCCCAGATCTTCAGCATGACAGCGTCCTTTGGTATGCAGAGGCCCGATAGTCTACTCCAATCCGCCGGCCTGGTTGGTGAAACACCGGACTGCGCTGAACGCTCGCCGCCATACCCTGTCACTGTTCAGGTCAGGCCGTCCCGCCAGGCAGGTCTAAGCTCTGTGGGATAGCTCGTACCCAATGTTCCATGGAGGAAGGATTATGTTGCTGCTGTGGTTGGTGGTGTTGGTGATCGGTGCGGCGTACCTCACGCATCGGCGCCTGGCCCCCCTGAAGATCCTGGGGGCCGTCGCGGTATATGTGTTACTGATGGGCATCTGGGGGCACGCCCCTGCCTGGCTGCTGGCATTGATATGGCTGGTGTTGGCCTTCAAGGCCGCATTTCTGGTATTGCCGCAATGGCGGCGCAAGTTGTTCACGACCCCTGTGTTCCAATGGTTCCGGCGCACGCTGCCGCCGATGTCACGAACCGAACGCGAGGCCATCGACGCCGGCACGGTCTGGTGGGATGGCCAACTGTTCAGCGGCCGCCCCGACTGGGATGTCCTGCTCGACTATCCGGCAGCCACGCTGACCGACGAAGAACAGGCCTTCATCGACGGCCCCACCGAGGCCCTCTGCGCCATGGTCAGCGACTGGCAGATCAGTCAGGACCTGGACCTGCCAGCAGAAGCGTGGACGCATATCAAGGCCCATGGCTTCTTCGCTCTGATAATCCCCAAAGCATACGGCGGCAAAGGTTTCTCGGCCTATGCCCACTCTCAAATCGTGATGAAACTGGCTACCCGTAGCGCCGACCTGGCCTCGACGGTGATGGTGCCCAACTCCCTGGGCCCGGCCGAGCTGCTGTTGCACTACGGCACTGAGGAACAACGCAATCATTATCTGCCTCGCCTGGCTCGCGGCGAGGAAATCCCCTGCTTCGCCCTCACCGGCCCACTGGCCGGCTCGGACGCGAGCGCCATGCCAGACACCGGCGTGATCTGCAAAGGCCAATGGCAAGGTGAAGAAGTGATCGGCCTGCGCTTGAACTGGGAGAAGCGCTATATCACCCTTGGTCCGATCGCGACACTGCTGGGCCTGGCCTTCAAGGCCTATGACCCGGAGCACCTGCTGGGCGACACGCAGGATCTGGGCATCAGCCTGGCGCTGGTGCCCACCGATACACCGGGTGTCGAAATCGGCAGGCGCCACTTCCCGCTGGGCGCGGCCTTCATGAATGGCCCCAACAGCGGCAAAGATGTCTTCATACCGCTGGATTACCTGATCGGCGGCAAGGACATGCTCGGCAAAGGCTGGATGATGCTGATGAACTGCCTGTCCGTGGGCCGTTCCATTTCCCTGCCCGCGGGAGGCACAGGTGCAGCCAAGTACAGCAGCCTGGTGACCGGTCAGTACGCACGCATTCGCGAACAGTTCAATGTTCCCTTGGCCGCCTTCGAAGGCATCCAAGCCTCCCTGGCCCGCATTGGCGGCAACGCGTGGCTGGCCGACAGCGCCCGGATACTGACCGCCCAGGCCGTCGACCTCGGCGAAAAACCCTCGGTGCTGTCGGCGATTCTCAAGTACCACCTTACCGAGCGAGGTCGCGAATGCATCCAGCACGCCATGGATGTACATGGTGGCAAAGGCATCATCCTGGGCCCGAACAATTACCTGGCACGCAACTGGATGGGCGCACCGATCTCCATCACCGTCGAAGGGGCCAACATTCTTTCACGCAATTTGATGATCTTCGGTCAGGGCGCGATCCGCTGCCATCCGTTCGTGCTCGAGGAAATGGCCCTTGCCGGGCGCGAGGACCACGAGCAGGCGCTCGCCGAGTTCGATGACTTGTTGATGAAACATATCCTCTTCGCCGCCGGCAATGCCGCCAGCACCCTGGTACTGGGGCTCGGCCTGGGTCGCTTCGAGCAGGTACCAGGTGATGCCCTCAGCCAAGGCTATTTCCGCGCACTGAACCGACAAGCTGCGGCATTTGCACTGCTGGCGGACCTGTCGATGATGATGCTCGGCGGTGCACTCAAACGCCGGGAACGCCTCAGTGCGCGCCTCGGCGATGTATTGAGCTATCTGTACCTGGCTTCGGCGTCTCTCAAGCGCTACCACGACTTGGGCTCACCGGAGCACCTGCAACCATTGCTGCGCTGGGCCCTGGAGGAAAGCCTGGGCCAGTCGGAGGCCGCACTGGATCGCCTGCTCGACAATTTCCCTAACCGCTTCGTCGGTTGCGCCTTGCGTGTGCTGGTCTTCCCTCTGGGACGTCGCCACACCGGGCCAAGCGATGAATTGGATGCCGAGGTGGCGGAGTTGATTGGGCGGCGCAAGGGAGACCCTGCGCTTGAAGAGCTGCTGAGCGGCTGCTTCCGTCCGCAGGCAGAAGCCGACCCGGTGGCAGCCTTGCAACGGGCCAGCGACCTATTGGTAGAGTGCGCCCCTCTGCACAAGGCGCTGCACGAGGCGATCAGGCACGGCAAGGTCCATCCCGCACCCGGGCAGTCAGCGATAGACGCTGCCGTCGAGGCTGGCGTACTGCAAGCTGCCGAGGGGCAGCGCTTGCATGAGGCGCAGGCAGCTCGGCGACGGGTGATCGATGTGGACGCATTCGACAAGGAGGCGCTGCGCCCGATCAAAGACGCGATACGCTGACTCCTGGCGATCGGGTTGTGCTGACACGCTCAGCACAGCCCGCGCAACCGGCGTATACTCCGCCCCCGTTTCAGCCATACCGAGGACCCTTTCCATGGCCAACCCGCACCTGGAGTATCACCTGCAACTGCTTCAGCACCTGCGCACCATTCTGGTCGCCCTGGGTGAAGCCGAGCAGGTGCCGGAAGAGAGCCACGCCCTGTTCCTCGAACGCTTCGATGAACTGCTCACCCTGCTGCCGCAGGATCCACTGGAAAGCCAGTACCTGGGCCAAGACCTGATTTGTCAGGTAATCCAGCGCTACCCTCAGATTGCCCACCTGGTACCACGGGACCTGCTTTGGTTCTTCGGCGGCGACTGCCTGCACTTCATGCCCGATGAAGAACTGGCCGTGTACCAGCAACTCGAAGACCTGCGCTACGAAGCCGAACAGAACGGTGAAGCCTTCGACTGGAACCAGCAAAAGCAACTGCTGAGCCTGCCTGAACAGACACCGAAGCATTGATGCCCCAGCAGGGCAAGCACAGGCTTGCCCTGCCCCCAAAAAAACGGGAGCGCGGGTGCCGACGCCAGAAACGGCAAAAAAAAACGCCCTCTCGTCTGAGAGGGCGTTTTCGATTTGGAGCGGGAAACGAGACTCGAACTCGCGACCCCGACCTTGGCAAGGTCGTGCTCTACCAACTGAGCTATTCCCGCAAATATGAAGCAAACCGCTATTTGGCATGAAGCGCCGTACTGGCCTTCATCGCCACTGCATCGCCATGGACGATACAGCTTTGAATTGGAGCGGGAAACGAGACTCGAACTCGCGACCCCGACCTTGGCAAGGTCGTGCTCTACCAACTGAGCTATTCCCGCAAATGGCGTCCCCTAGGGGACTCGAACCCCTGTTACCGCCGTGAAAGGGCGGTGTCCTAGGCCACTAGACGAAGGGGACATACCCAACGCTTTTCAGCGCACCAGCTCAATGCCTTTCGACAGCGACTGGATTTTCAAGCTCTGCCAGAGGCAGAACTCAGGAAAACTGGAGCGGGAAACGAGACTCGAACTCGCGACCCCGACCTTGGCAAGGTCGTGCTCTACCAACTGAGCTATTCCCGCATTGGCGTCCCCTAGGGGACTCGAACCCCTGTTACCGCCGTGAAAGGGCGGTGTCCTAGGCCACTAGACGAAGGGGACACACACTACAACTTTTCACTCCCTGCCGCGCTTTGCTGTGAGCTTTACGCTGCAAGTGGCGCGCATTCTATGGATGCCTTGAGGGGGCGTCAACCCCTTTCTGGAAATTTATTTAAATCAATGACTTCCGGCTTTAGAAAGACAACAGGCATGATGCGCCCAACGGCTGGCGTTGATTTTTTGACAGCAGGTCGGCAAGCTCGTGGCAAAGTGCTAGCAGAGCAATTCGCAATCCTGTCGGATAGCCCTACCCGGCCATAGGCGAACTCTCCTACACTCAAGTCGGAAATTATCTATTTGACGAGGCGTTAACGGTGACACCACTTCTGATCACCTTGCTCATCGTGGCAGGTATCGCGCTACTGATCGTGATCGGCTACCTCAATAATGTCGTGGAAAACGCCAAGCTTGAGCGCGCTCGCCTGAAAATAGAACTGGCAGAACGCCTGCGTCGCTGCGGCGAAATCAGCGAAACCTTCCCCCGGCAACTCATGACGCCAGCCCTCAAGGTGCTGCTGACCCGCCTGGAGCTCAACCTTTATCAACGTCAATTGGCACTGGACAAGCACAACGCCGAGATCAAGGGACGTATCAGCGAGCTGGAAAGCCTCGTTGCCCAAGGCGACGGCATTGCGATCAACAACCCGCCCAGCCCGATCCAGACCGAGGCCAAAGCCAAGGAAGTGCGTTTTCTCTTGGAGTCGTTGCACAACCAGATCGTACGCGCCACTCAGGAAGGTTTCCTGCAAACCAATGAAGGCAAGTATTGGGTCAAGGAGATTCGCCACCTGTTGGTCCTGCTGCACATCGAGTTCTTCAACAACCTGGGCCAGCAAGCCCTGCAGCAGAACCAACCCGGCCAGGCGCGGCTGGCTTTCGACCGGGGTGTGCAATACCTGCGCAAACAGCAGGACCCCAAGCAATACGACGAACAGCGCATCTACCTGGAAAAGCTCCTGGCCCGTGCCGACGCACTGGTGAAGGACAAGATGGAACCTGCGGAAAACGACGAAAATGCGCTGACCCAAGGTCTGAAGACCGACGAAAGCGAAAACTGGAAAAAGAAAGCGCTCTACGACTGAGGGCTGATCCTCGCGACCACTTCGTCAAACTGCTCGTTGCGCGAAGCAGATAACGCGCTACGCCAGTGTGCACGGACAAACCCGCTCCCACAGAATCGGCGCAAATCCTGGAGGATCGGGTTTAGCCGTGAAGGCACCGCCACGGGGCCAGGCAACGGCTCCCACAGAAAACGCAGCAAAGACAAGGGGCTTTCATAGGCCCCTTGTCGTTTTCAGCAGTCTGTCAACTCAAGGAAAATCGCCGTCAGGCGTTCCAGCCCGGCTTGATCCGCCTCGCTGAACCGCGCCAGCTTCGGGCTGTCCAGGTCCAGCACACCAATCAGCCTGCCCGCCTTCACCAGTGGAATCACCAGCTCGCTATTGGATGCGCTGTCACAGGCGATGTGGCCTGGGAAGACATGCACATCCTCGACCCGCTGGGTCTGACGCGATGCCGCGGCCGCTCCGCACACACCCTTGCCGAAGGGGATGCGTACGCAGGCCACCTGGCCCTGGAACGGGCCGAGCACCAATTGCTCGTCGCGGTTGAGATAGAAGCCAGCCCAGTTCAGGTCCTCGATCTGATGATAGAGAAACGCAGAAAACTGCGCGGCATTGGCGATGAAGTCGCGTTCGTCGGCAAACAGCGCCTGCACTTGCGCGGCCAGCAGGTCGTAGCCATCGAGGCCGGAGCCGCTGGCGTTGAGGTCGATCATTGTTTCTGCTCCAACAATTGCCGCCCGAACCAATAGCGGGCGAACTGATAGGCACAACGGCCATTACGGATGCCGCAGCCGGACGACCGGCGCACGACGAGTTTGTCCAAGGCTTCGCACGATGCCGCCCCCGGGCTAGAGGTGCCGCCAAAGCCCATGATCGAGCGGTAAAGAACCTGACACCAACGCGAGCAGCTTGGCTGTATCGACTATGCTTGCGCAGCGCAATGGACGTAAACCGGCTCGGACTCCATGGATATCAAGTTCACCAATCGCCTGTCATACAAGCAAGCCCGGTTGACAGTCATGGTCGGCTTCATCTTGGGGGCGCTGCTCAGCCTCGTGCAGATCGGCATCGATTATGCCAGCGAAGACGCGTCCATCAACCGCGAGGTGCAGGCGCTGCTGCAAATCAGCCACGATCCGCTGTCGCGCATCACTTACAACATCGACGCAGAGCTTGCCCAAGAGCTGATCGGTGGCCTGCTGCAATCGCCGGCGGTGATCCGCGCGCGCCTGGTCGACAACAACGACACCGTGCTGGCCGACGCCAGCCGCCCTCGCCAGGAAGACCGCTACCGGCCACTGAGCGATTTCCTGTTTGGCGAACAGCGCCAGTTTCAGGAACGCTTGTTTCTGTCCAGCCTGCCCAATGAATACCTCGGCACTTTGTATCTGGACATCGACACCTATGCCTTTGGCGGTCGCTTTCTGGACCGCGCAGGCGTCACCTTGGTCAATGGTTTCGCCCGCAGCCTGGTGCTGGCCGGCATTCTCCTGGCGTTGTTCTATATGATGCTGACCAAGCCGCTGGTAACGGTGATCGCCGCTCTGAGCAGTAGCGACCCGCGCCATCCCCACCAAGGACGCCTGACATGCCCCCATGGCCATGAACAGGATGAGATCGGCGTGCTGGTCAAAGTCGCCAACCAGCAGTTCGTCAGCATGTCCACCGAGATCCAGCAACGCCGCAATGCCGAAAACCGCCTGACCGAGTACCTGAACGAACTGGAGGATATCGTCTCGGCCCGTACCGACGAGCTCAAGGCCAGCAACAACCGCCTCAGCCAGTCCAACCAAGAGCTGGAGCACGCCCGCCAACAGGCATTGGACATGGCCCAGGCCAGAGCCGCATTCCTGGCCAACATGAGCCATGAAATCCGCACGCCGCTCAACGGCATGCTCGGCATGATTTCCCTGGCCTTGGACAGCCCGCTGGCCGCCGAACAACGCCAGCAGCTATCAATCGCACACGACTCGGGCAAGGTGTTGGTAGAACTGCTCAACGATATTCTCGACCTGTCCAAATTCGATGCCGGGCAACTGGAGCTTGAGCGCATCCCCTTCGACATGGGCGCGATGGTCGAGGACACCGCCAATCTGCTGTCGCAGAACGCGGCAGCCAACGTCGAACTGACCTGCCTGATCAGCCCCGACTTTCCCAGCACGGTGCTGGGCGACCCGACCCGGGTAAGGCAGATTGTGAGTAATTTGCTGTCCAACGCTCTCAAATTCACCCGCTTTGGCCGGGTCGATGTGCGCCTGACGCCGATCGTCGGGGGCGTACGCTTGGAAGTGTGCGACACCGGCATCGGCATCCCAGAACAGGCCCAAGCGCGCATCTTCCAGCCCTTCACCCAAGCCGGCGCCGGCATCACCCGCCAGTACGGCGGCACGGGGCTAGGCCTTGCCCTGACCCGCAACCTGTGCAAGGCCATGCAAGGTCACTTGCATATCGACTCCGAGGCAGGCTTTGGCAGCCGCTTCACGGCTGAGCTGCCGCTGCTCGCGCACACCGAAGCCATCCCGCCCGCCCCTTTGCATGGGCGCGTCGTCGTTCTGAGCAACGCCGCCAGTGGCCTGACCGAACTGTTGCACAAGCTGCTGCCTGGCTGGGGACTGTCCTATCACGGCTTCGATGATGCAGCGCAGGCCGCCGACGCCACGCCCGACTTGGTAATCACCGACGATGTGGCCCACCTGGACACCTTGCGCTCCTGCCTGCAGGCGCCGATTCTGCTGGTGACTGCGTATGGCAACTTCCTCACCCAGGAGCACGCCACGCAACTGGCCCCCCTGCTGCAACTGGCGCGCCCCCTGGCACGCAACACCCTGTATCAGACGCTGCGCCGCGCATTGGAGGGTGTCGAGGCCGACGTCCCCCGGCGCCACCTGCAGGCCCAGCACCAGCCAATACGGGCTCGCGTCCTGCTGGTAGAGGACAACCCGGTCAACCAACTGGTGGCCAAAGGCATGCTGGTCAAACTCGGTTGCCAGGTGCTGCTCGCCACCCAAGGCGCCGAGGCCCTGGCGCAATTGGAGCAGGAGACGGTGGACATGGTGCTGATGGACTGCAACATGCCGGTGATGGACGGCTACGAGGCCACCCGGCGCATCCGCCAGGACGGGCGATGGCCAGCACTGCCGATCGTTGCCTTGACCGCCAACGCCATGCCCGAGGAGCGCGAGCGTTGCCGCGCCGCCGGCATGAACGATTACCTGGCCAAGCCGTTTCGTCGCGAGGAGTTGCTGGCGTTGGTCGACCACTGGGTGCCGATCAGCGGCTGAGCAAGGCCTCGATCGACGCCTTGAGCGCCTCAGGCTTGGTGTTGGGGGCGTAGCGGGTGACTTTGCCGCTGGCAGGGTCGACCAGGAACTTGGTGAAATTCCACTTGATCCGCTGCGTGCCCAGGATGCCGGGTGCGCGCTTTTTCAGCTCGACGAACAAGGGATGGGCATCCGGGCCATTGACCTCGATCTTGCGAAACAACGGGAAGCTCACACCGAAGTTGCGCTCGCAGAACTGCGCGATGTCCAAGGCATCCCCGGGCTCCTGCTTGCCAAACTGATTGCAGGGGAACCCGAGGACCACCAGCCCGCGCTCGCGGTATTGCTTCCACAGCTGCTCCAGGCCCTTGTACTGGGGCGTGAAACCACACTGGCTGGCGGTGTTGACCACCAGCAGCGCCTTGCCCGGAAAGTCGCCCAGCACCTTTTGCTCGCCCTTCAAGGTGACGCAGCGGATGTTCTTCAGCGTATCGGCCATACCAGGTCTCCGGTCAGTCACGCGGCTTGAGGTCCAGGCACACTGAGTTGATGCAGTAGCGCAGGCCGGTCGGTGGCGGGCCATCGGGGAACACGTGGCCCAGGTGGGCATCGCAACGCGCGCAGGTGACTTCGGTACGGATCATGCCGTGGGAGGTGTCGCGTATCTCGATCATGGCGCTCTGCTCGATCGGCTCGTAGAAACTGGGCCAACCGCAGCCGGAGTCGAACTTGGCTCGCGAGTCGAACAATGGCAGGTCGCAGCAGATGCAGTGGTAGATGCCATCGCGACGCTCGCTGTTGTACTTGCCACTGAAGGGGCGCTCGGTGCCCTTCAAACGGCACACCTCATACTGGGCCGGATCCAGCATCTGGCGCCATTCTTCCAGGGTTTTGTCGATCTTTTGCATGGGGGAACCTCGGCAGGCTGAATTTCACTCGCGCCGTCTTTCTTTATGGCGGGGGTGACACGTATATTAGTTGGCTTCTTTTGCCAGCCAGTCTGGCATGCACTCCGCCCTTTTCAAACCTTTTGACGGCGGCGCGCCGCGACTTCTCAATCGGGATCACATCATGCAGTTCAGCAAATCGAACAAGCTCGCCAATGTCTGCTACGACATTCGCGGCCCAGTGCTCAAGCACGCCAAACGCCTGGAAGAGGAAGGCCA
Organism: Pseudomonas guariconensis; assembly: GCF_040822035.1. Lineage (NCBI taxonomy): Bacteria > Pseudomonadati > Pseudomonadota > Gammaproteobacteria > Pseudomonadales > Pseudomonadaceae > Pseudomonas > Pseudomonas guariconensis. The sequence continues at coordinate 3,860,735 of NZ_CP162012.1, forward strand.
TCGCATCCTCAAGCTGAACATCGGCAACCCGGCGCCGTTTGGCTTCGAGGCGCCGGACGAGATCCTCCAGGATGTGATCCGCAACCTGCCCACCGCCCAGGGCTACAGCGACTCCAAAGGCTTGTTCAGCGCGCGTAAGGCGGTCATGCAGTACTGCCAGCAAAAGCAGATCGAGGGTGTGGGCATCGAGGACATCTACCTCGGCAACGGCGTGTCCGAGCTGATCGTGATGTCCATGCAGGCACTGCTCAACAACGGCGATGAAGTGCTGATCCCGGCCCCGGACTACCCGCTGTGGACCGCCGCCGTCAGCCTGGCGGGCGGCAAGCCTGTGCACTACCTGTGTGACGAACAGGCCGACTGGTTCCCGGACCTGGAAGACATCAAGGCCAAGATCACCCCGAACACCAAGGCCCTGGTGATCATCAACCCGAACAACCCGACCGGCGCTGTGTACTCCAAGGAACTGCTGCTGGGCATGCTGGAGCTGGCCCGCCAGCACAACCTGGTGGTGTTCTCCGACGAGATCTACGACAAGATCCTCTACGACGAAGCCGTGCACATCAGCACCGCGTCGCTGGCCCCGGACCTGCTTTGCCTGACCTTCAACGGCCTGTCCAAGTCGTACCGGGTGGCGGGCTTCCGCTCCGGCTGGCTGATCATCTCCGGGCCCAAGCAGCACGCCCAGAGTTACATCGAAGGCATCGACATGCTGGCCAACATGCGTCTGTGCGCCAACGTGCCGGCCCAGCACGCGATCCAGACTGCCCTGGGCGGCTATCAGAGCATCAACGACCTGGTGCTGCCGCCAGGCCGCCTGCTCGAGCAGCGCAACCGCACCTACGAGTTGCTCAACGACATTCCCGGGGTGAGCTGCGTCAAGCCCATGGGCGCGCTATACGCTTTCCCCAAGATCGACCCGAAAGTCTGTCCGATCCACAATGACGAAAAGTTCGTCCTCGACCTGCTGTTGTCGGAAAAACTGCTGATCGTCCAGGGCACGGCCTTCAACTGGCCTTGGCCGGACCACTTCCGCGTGGTGACCTTGCCACGGGTGGACGATCTGGAGCAGGCCATCGGACGGATCGGCAACTTCCTGCGCACTTACCAGCAGTAAGCTATCGGAGGGGGACTGTGTCCCTTCCCAGGCTATCGCCGTCGCCCGACTGCCTTCGGTGTCGGCGATAGTCCTCAATGATTCGCAGCGCCGTCATGGAGCGTTTTCTGCAGGAGAGTTCTTACATCCTGCAACGCTCTATCCCACAGCCCACGCCCTATCCTCTGCCATACTCCGCCGTACACAGTTTGAAATAGTCGGCCGGTTGAATCAGTGTGACCCGCCCCTTATATAGCCCGCAGTACGCGACATTTTCATCCGTCAGGAGAACGTAACAACCATGATGCGCATTCTGTTGTTTGTAGCCACCAACCTCGCGGTGGTGCTGGTTGCAAGCATTACCCTGAGCCTGTTCGGCTTCAACGGGTTCATGGCGGCCAACGGCGTTGACCTCAATCTCAGCCAACTGCTGGTCTTCTGCGCCGTGTTCGGCTTCGCCGGCTCGCTGGTCTCGCTGTTCATCTCCAAGTGGATGGCGAAGATGACCACCGGCACCCAGATCATCAGCCAACCTCGCACCCGCCACGAACAGTGGCTGCTGCAGACGGTCGAGGAACTGTCCCGCGAGGCCGGCATCAAGATGCCGGAAGTGGGTATCTTCCCAGCCTACGAAGCCAACGCCTTCGCCACCGGCTGGAACCGCAACGACGCTCTGGTGGCCGTATCCCAGGGCTTGCTCGAGCGCTTCTCGCCTGATGAAGTGCGTGCCGTGCTGGCCCATGAAATCGGCCACGTGGCCAACGGTGACATGGTCACCCTGGCGCTGGTGCAAGGCGTGGTGAACACCTTCGTGATGTTCTTCGCCCGCATCATCGGCAACTTCGTCGACAAGGTGATCTTCAAGAACGAAGAAGGCCAAGGCATCGCCTACTATGTGGCGACCATCGTCGCCGAGCTGATCCTGGGTATCCTGGCCAGCATGATCGTCATGTGGTTCTCGCGCCGCCGCGAATACCGTGCCGACGAAGCCGGCGCCCAGCTGGCCGGCACCGGCGCGATGATCGGCGCCCTGCAGCGCCTGCGCGTGGAGCAAGGTATGCCTGTGCACATGCCCGACACCTTGAAGGCGTTCGGCATCAATGGTGGCCTCAAGCACGGCCTGGCAGGCCTGCTGATGAGCCACCCGCCACTGGAAGACCGCATCGAGGCGCTGCGCCGCCGCGGTTGATCCAAGTGCACGAAAAAGGGCGACTTCGGTCGCCCTTTTTCGTGCACGCTGGACGCTCGTTCAGCGCACCAGTCGATATACCCGCTCGATCAGGCTCGTGATTCCGGCCTGTTCGAATTTTGGGCTCTCCTGAATGATCTCCCGCTCTTCGAGCGTTTCCACCCGCCAGCCAGCGAACCCAGTCCGTACCTCGTCATCCGTTACCGAAAACGGCGGCCCGTCGAGCCGTGCCTGATCGTAATCGAGCGTCACCATCAGGCCCTTGCAGGCATCCGGCAACAGCCGCGACAGCAACGCCAGGTAACGTTCACGCATGGCAGGGGGCAAGGCAATGACCGCCGCACGGTCATACAGGCCGACGCAATCGCCCACATCCTGCGCCGTCAGCGCAAAGAAATCCCCGCACCACAGTTCCACATCACCGCTGCGCCATACTTCGAAGGCGCCCTGCTGGGTCACCTGCGGCGCCAAGCCGTGTTCGTTGAAAAAGTCCTCTACTGCACGCCGGGACAGCTCAACGCCCAGAACCTGATGCCCCTGCCCCGCCAGCCAGGCCAGGTCCAGGCTCTTGCCACACAAGGGCACCAGCACGCGGCTAGCCTGCGCCAGGCCTAATGCAGGCCAATAGGTTTGCAGATAAAGATTGACCTGCGCCTGATGAAAGCCGATCTGATTGTCCGCCCATCGCTTGTGCCAGAACGCCGGCTCCATGCTTCCTCCCGGTTTTTCGATGAAATGCGCTGAAAACTTATATTGGATATCGATCGGTAACTGATCGAAGATGAACGCATCTTACCCGCCAGGACATCGCCATGCTGCCCAGCCTGTTCATTTCCCATGGTTCGCCCATGCTCGCCTTGCAACCCGGCGCCAGCGGGCCCGCATTGTCCAAGCTGGCCAATGACCTGGCGCTTGCGAAGGCGATCATCGTGGTATCGGCGCACTGGGAGAGCCGCGAGTTGCTGGTGACGGGCAATCCACAGCCACAAACCTGGCATGACTTTCATGGGTTTCCTGCCGCGCTGTATGCCGTGCAATACCCCGCCCCCGGTGAGCCGGAACTGGCCCGACAGGTGAGCGACCGCCTGACGGCAGCAGGCCTGCCCACCCGCCTGGATACCCACCGCCCCTTCGACCACGGCGCCTGGGTGCCGCTGTCGCTGATGTATCCGGATGCCAGCATTCCCGTCATCCAGGTGTCGTTGCCCAGCCAACTTGGCCCAGCCCTGCAGCTCAAAGTTGGCGAAGCGCTTGCCGGGTTGCGCGCCGAAGGCGTACTGCTGATCGGCTCCGGCAGCATTACTCACAACCTGAGCGAGCTAGACTGGCACGCCGGGCCGGATGTGATCGAGCCGTGGGCGCTGGCGTTTCGGGACTGGGTAGTGGAAAAGCTGACACAGAATGACCGGCAGGCGCTGCTCGACTACCGACAACAGGCGCCATTTGCCGTGCGCAATCACCCCAGCGACGAACACCTGTTGCCGTTGTTCTTTGCCCTGGGGGCTGGCGAGCGGTTTGGTGTCGTCCATCAAGGATTCACCTTGGGGGCGCTTGGGATGGACATCTATCGGTTCGACTGAGGAACGTTCACGTCCCCAGGCCTGTGCGGCCCTGTACAGCCCATCAAGCCAATGCACCGACAAAAAAAATCCCCGACCTAGGCCGGGGATTTTTTCATTGCGCCAGGATCAATCCTCGCGGTAGCGGCGCAGCTTCAGCTGCTTGCCAGCCACACGGGTGTCCTTGAGCTTGGACAGCAGACGCTCCAGGCCGTCTTCAGGCAGCTCGATCAAGCTGAAGCTGTCACGTACCTGGATACGGCCGATGGCGTCACGCGCCAGGCCACCTTCGTTGAGGATCGCGCCGAGCAGGTTCTTGGCGGCGATGCCGTCACGGGCACCGAGGGCGGTACGGCAACGCACGCGGCCTTCGGCCAGCGGCATTGGCGCACGGCGCTCGCGATCACCACGCTCGCTGCGCTCACCGCGATCGGAACGCTCGCCGCGCTCACGCGGGGTGAAGGTCGGCACCAGAGGCTGCTCACGCTCGACCGAAGCCAGGTCCAAGGCTTGGCCGTTGGTGGCCTTGCGCAGCAGGGCCGAAGCCAGGGCACGCGGGCTGCAGCCCAGGTCTGCGGTCAGGCGGTCGAACAGCTCGCCATGGCTGGCTTCTGCCTCGGCAACCATCGGTGCCAGGCTTGCGGTCAGCTTCTTGATACGTGCATCGAGCACGGCCTGCGGGTTCGGCAGGCGGGCTTCAGCGACCTTCTGCCCGGTCACGCGCTCGATGACCTGCAGCATGCGACGCTCACGTGGGGTGACCAGCAGCAGTGCGCGACCATCGCGACCGGCACGACCGGTACGGCCGATACGGTGCACGTAGGACTCCGGGTCGTACGGCATGTCGACGTTGAACACGTGGGTGATGCGCGGTACGTCCAGGCCTCGGGCGGCGACATCGGTCGCGACGACGATGTCCAGGCGGCCATCCTTGAGCGAGTCGATGACACGTTCACGCTGGTTCTGGGCGATGTCGCCGTTCAGCGCGGCGGCCTTGTAGCCCTTGGCTTCCAGCGCGGCGGCCAGGTCCAGGGTGGCTTGCTTGGTCCGTACGAAGGCGATCAGCGCGTCGAACTCTTCCACTTCCAGCAGACGCAGCACAGCCGGAATCTTCTGGTCGGCATGGACCATCAGGTGGGCCTGGTCGATCGCGGTGACGGTCTGGGTCTTGCTCTGGATCTTGACGTGCTTCGGTTCACGCAGGTGACGCTCGGCGATGGAGCGGATCGAAGACGGCAGGGTGGCGGAGAACAGTACGGTCTGGCGCGACTCCGGGATGGCCTTGAAGATGACTTCCAGGTCGTCCATGAAGCCGAGCTTGAGCATTTCGTCTGCCTCGTCGAGTACCAGGTACTGGACGGTGGACAGGACTTTCTCGTCGCGGCGCAGGTGGTCGCACAGGCGACCCGGGGTGGCGACGACGATCTGTGCGCCGTTACGAATGGCGCGCAGTTGTGGGCCCATCGGGGCACCACCGTAGACAGCCACCACGTTCACGCCAGGCATCTGCTTGGCGTAGGTTTCGAAGGCGGTGGCTACTTGCAGCGCCAGCTCGCGGGTTGGCGCTAGGATCAGGGCTTGCGGTTCGCGCTTGCTCACATCGATCTTGTTGAGGATCGGCAGGGCGAAGGCAGCGGTCTTGCCGGTGCCAGTCTGCGCCTGGCCGATCATGTCGTGACCGGCGAGGATGATCGGGATCGATTGTTGCTGGATGGCCGATGGCTCTTCATAGCCTGTGGCCAGCACGGCGGCAACGATGTTCGGATGAAGATCGAGAGCGGCGAATCCGCCGGTTTCCTGGGTCATGGGTCTGCCTCTATGTGCATCCGCAAAGACCCATGCTCCAAAGCTGCACATGCCTTGAAAGACCAAAAGGTCACCCAGGCAGCTTTGGCGGCGGGGATTTGCGAAAACGATTGAAAAAGGAACGTCTTGGGGAGGTCCGCCTAGCGGACGTGCAGCCGAAGCTGGACTCGGAGGGTTTGCACCACCTGATTTTGAGGTCCGCTAAAAGACCGGCGCGTACTATACCCGAATCCGTGCCCGACCGTGAGATTTTTTTCAGTGGAGAGGGCCACCTTGCCGCTATCGCGTCGTCGCCGCTGAATCGTTTCTACAGCCGCGATGGACAGCGACGCCCCCCAGACGCTCGTCAACCATCAGGTCGCGGGCCGGATCGCCTTGATCAGATACTCCAGCGAATACCCAAGACGCGGCGCCAGGGCCGCGGCGCGCTCACCCACGCCGTCCAGGTCCAGTACTTGCTCGAGATCGGCCGGTACCAGCAGGATGACGTTGCCCTCCTTCACCGGCAGTTCCCAGTAATGGCGATGGTACAGCCCACGCAGCAAGGCCGCGCCCAGCGGCCTGCCATCATCGCCAGCCCACTGGTTGATCACCAGCCAGCCGCCAGGGTTTAGCTGCTTCTGGCAGTTTTCCAAAAAGCCCCATGCCAGATGACCGACGCCCGGCCCGTGGTCGGTATACAGGTCGACGAACAGCAGATCGGCCTTTTCGGCGGTCGGCAGCAGTTCCAGGGCATCGCCAACCCGCACGTACAGCCGCGGATCATCGTCAAGGCCCATGTACTCCATGGCCAGGCGCGGCACATCCGGCCGCAGCTCGATGGCTTCGACATCGTCCAAGGGCAGGAACTTCAAACACGCCTGGGTCAGGGTGCCGGCCCCCAAGCCGAGGAACAACGCGCTCTCGGGCTGCTCATGGCACAGTGCGCCTACCAGCATGGCGCGAGTGTAGTCGTACTCCAGCCAGCTGGGGTCGGCGGTAAACGTGCAGCTTTGCTCGATGGCATCGCCAAACTCCAGGAAGCGGTAGTCGTCCACTTCATAGACGCTGATGACCCCGAAGGCGTCCTCGACCCGGGCCAACAACCGCTCTTCCCGCTCCGTCCCCATGACCGACACCTGTGCGCGCAAAAGCCGACATTCTCCGCCAATGCCCCCGGTGCAACAAGCGCGTCGCCAACTGATACCATGGCGATCATGCCTATAGCCGACAACACCGAGCCTGTGATGAACCGACCCTGGAGTCCCGATAGCTGGCGCGCCCTGCCGATCCAGCAGCAACCGACCTACCCCGATGCTGCGCACCTGCTCAAGGTCGAGCAGACCCTGGCCAGTTACCCGCCCCTGGTGTTCGCCGGTGAGGCCCGGGAGCTGCGCCGGCAGTTCGCCGAGGTGACTGAGGGCCGGGCGTTTCTGCTTCAGGGTGGCGACTGCGCCGAAAGCTTCGCCGAATTCTCGGCAGCCAAGATCCGTGACACCTTCAAGGTATTGCTGCAGATGGCGATCGTCATGACCTTCGCTGCCGGCTGCCCGGTGGTGAAGGTCGGGCGTATGGCCGGGCAATTCGCCAAGCCGCGCTCCGCAGGCGATGAGACCATCGGTCAGGTGACACTGCCGGCCTACCGGGGCGACATCGTCAACGGCATCGGTTTCGATGAGCAAAGCCGCGTTCCGGACCCCGAGCGCCTGCTGCAGGCCTACCACCAGGCCACCGCCAGCCTGAACCTATTGCGCGCGTTCGCCCAGGGCGGCTTTGCCGACCTGCACCAGGTGCACAAATGGAATCTGGACTTCATCGCCAACTCGGCGCTGTCGGAGAAATACCACCAACTGGCCGGACGGATCGACGAAACCCTGGCCTTCATGCGTGCCTGCGGCCTGGATAGCGCGCCGCAATTGCGCGAAACCAGCTTCTTCACCGCCCACGAAGCCTTGCTGCTCAACTACGAGGAAGCCTTCGTGCGCAGCGACAGCCTGACCGGCGACTACTACGACTGCTCGGCGCACATGCTGTGGATCGGCGACCGTACCCGGCAATTGGATGGCGCACATGTGGAGTTCCTGCGCGGGGTGCACAACCCGATCGGGGTCAAGGTCGGCCCGAGCATGAACCCTGAGGAACTGATCCGCCTGATCGACACCCTCAACCCGGCCAACGACCCCGGCCGCCTGAACCTGATCGTGCGCATGGGCGCCGGCAAGGTAGGCGATCACCTGCCCGGGCTGATCCGCACCGTCGAGCGCGAAGGTCGCAAAGTGCTGTGGAGCTCCGACCCGATGCACGGCAATACCATCAAGGCCAGCAGCGGCTACAAGACGCGGGATTTCGCGCAGATTCTCGATGAGGTGCGCCAGTTCTTCCAGGTGCACCAGGCCGAAGGCTCGTATGCCGGCGGTATCCACATCGAGATGACCGGACAGAACGTCACCGAGTGCATTGGCGGAGCGCGCCCGATCACCGAGGATGGCTTGTCGGATCGCTACCACACCCATTGCGATCCACGGCTCAACGCTGATCAGTCGCTGGAACTGGCCTTCCTGATTGCCGAAACGCTCAAGCAAGTGCGTCGCTAAGGGCGCATCGCGTCGCGGCTTCGCGGGTAAACCCGCTACCGCAAGGGTGGCAATACCCTTGTAGGAGCGGGTTTACCCGCAAAAAACTACCGCAACACCCGGTCATTTGCGCAGTGGGTCATCCCAGAATGGCCGCTCGGCCTCCTGCTGGATATCCGCCCGGCTCAACCCCAGGTCATGCAAGGTCGCATCGCTCAGGCTCAGCAGCTCGCGGCGCTGACGGTACAGCTGATACCAGCGAAGGATCCGCGCCAGTGCGGCCTCTCCCAGATGGGTGATCGAAAAGGCAGGTTTGACGTACAGGGAAGTGATCTGACCTTTCATCTTGAAGCCCTCCGTGAAGATGGCTTCAGTCTCTCGCCAGGCTTAAGATCAATCCAACGAATGTTTCTAATGCCATGCATCTCGGAGATTGATGCAATGTCCCAGTACCAGAACCTGGATTCGGATGTGCTGCGCACCTTCGTTGCAATTGCCGAGCAAGGCGGCTTCACCCGCGCCGGCGAGGTGGTCAACCGCACCCAGTCGGCGGTGAGCATGCAGATGAAACGCTTGGAAGAAGACATCCTCCAACGCCAGCTGTTCGAGCGCGACGGCCGCCAAGTCCGCCTGACCGCCGAAGGCCAGGTCCTGCTCGGCTATGCCCGGCGCATCCTCAAGCTGCAGGGCGAGGTGTTCAACACCCTGCGCATGCCGCACATGGTCGGCGTGGTGCGCATCGGCACGCCGGACGACTACGCCATGCGCTTTCTGCCTACCATTCTTTCAAGCTTCGCCCAGGCGTATCCGCTGATCCAGGTGGAGGTGCACTGCGACTCGTCCAAGCAACTGATGCTGCGCCAGGATCTGGACCTGACCATCGTCACCCGCGAGCCTGGCAACGAGATTGGCCAGTTGCTGCGCCAGGAGCGGCTGGTCTGGGCCGCAGCCCAGGGCTTTTGCCCGCAAGAGCAGCGGCCCATGCCTCTGGCCTTGTTCAACACCGATTGCTTCTGCCGCGCCTGGACCTGCAATGCCCTGGAAAGCCAAGGCATCGACTACCGCATCGCCTACACAAGCCCCAGCCTCGCGGCGATCTTCGCCATCGTCACCGCTGGCTTGGCGGTGACAGCGCAACTGCAGAGCCTGATCAGCGGCAACCTGCGCACCCTCGGTGAGCAGGAAGGCCTGCCGCAACTGCCCTTGGCCAACGTGATGCTGCTGCGAAATACCCAGCATCAGTCGCCCATCACCGACTGCATGGCCGATTACATCGTGGAAGGATTCAAGTAAGGCCGGCAACTACAGCTCGTACGCCAGCATCACCGCACAGACCACCAGGAAGGCACAGAACAGCGTACGCAGTACTTTTTCCGGGAGCGCGTGGGCGAGCTTCACTCCCCAGCTGATGCTGAGCAGGCCCCCGATGGCCAGCGCGATACCCGCGTGCCAGTCAACACTCCCGTGCACGCCGTAAGTGACCAGTGTCACCAGTGTGCTGGGCGCGGCCAAGGCCAGGGACAACCCTTGCGCCACAACTTGTGTGGCGCCGAATACGCTGGTCAGGATCGGCGTGGCCACCACTGCCCCGCCTACCCCGAACAACCCGCCCATGGCACCGGCAAAACTGCCCAGCACGCCCAGCCACGGCCAGGGGTAGCGCAGCTCGGTGCTCGGCGGGGCGACCGGTAGGAACATCCGCGCCACATTCCACACCGCCAGCGCCACCAGAAAGCCCACGAAGCCCAGGCGCATGGAATGGGCGTCGATGCCCACCGCCCAGATCGACCCAAGCCAAGCGAACAAAAAGCTGCACGCCGCCAACGGCAGCGCGTGGCGCAGTTCGATGCGGTTGCGCTGGTGATAGCGCCACAGCGCCAGCAACACGTTCGGCACCACCATGACCAAGGCCGTGCCCTGGGCCAGTTGCTGGTCGAGGCCGAACAGCACTCCAAGGGCCGGAATGGCGATCAGACCGCCACCGATGCCGAACAGACCACCCAGAGTACCCAGGGCCGCGCCCAGCGCTATGTTCATCAACCACTCGATCATCAGGGCCTCATCCACATTCAACGATTATCCGCATGCTAGCGATTGATGCCTGGCACGGAAACGCACAGCAGCGCACAATGGCTTTGCGTTATTCGCACAAGCAGAGCCACCATGAGCCCCGATATTCTCACCGAACAACTGAGCCTGTTCCTCGATGTACTGGAAACCGGCAGTTTTTCCGCCGCCGCCCGGCGTCACCCGCTGACGCCTTCGGCCGTGGCGCGGCGCATCGACAATCTCGAACAGGCGGTGGGCAGCCGCCTGTTCGACCGTAGCACCCACGCGGTTCGAGCCACGCCCGCCGGCAAGGCTTTCGCCGAACGTGCCAGGCGCATCATCGAGGAGCTGCGCCTGGCGCGGGCCGAAGCAGTGTCCTTGAGCAGCGCGCCGGAAGGCCTGATCCGCGTCGATGCCCCGGCTGCCTTCGGGCGTCGCCACCTGGCCCCAGCGATTGCCGATTTCCTGGCGGTCTACCCGGGCCTGGATGTGCAACTGCGCTTGATCGACAGCTTCGTCGACCTGCACGGCAGCCACCTGGGAGAGGTCGACCTGATACTGCGTGCAGGCCCCCTGGCCGACACCCGCCTGGTGGCCACACCCCTGGCGTACATGGTGCGCATTGCCTGTGCCAGCCCCGCCTACCTGGCCAGCCGCGGCGTACCGGCCTGCCCCAGCGAACTGCCGGAGCACCACGGCCTGGACTGGGACGGACTGGCTCCCCCCTTCGCCTGGCGCTTCACGGTAAATGGCCAGGCACGCCTGTACCGCCCCGCGCGCATGCGCATGGCAGCCAACAATGCCGAAACCCTGCTGTTCGGCGCCCTGGCCGGGCTCGGCATCGCGCACCTGCCCACGTGGTTGATCAGCGACTACCTGCTGCGGGGTGAACTGGTGCCGTTGTTCTGCGACAACGGCCTGCCGCCAGCAGAAAGCAGCGGCATCTATGCAATGCGCCTGGCACATGAAACGAACTCTCGCAGTCGCTTGCTGCTCGAATTCCTCAAGAGCCGATTCAGCCCGATACCACCATGGGACTTGGCCCTGCGCAGCGAACTGCGCGGGTAGTAAGCGCGCTAACCATCAGCGTGCTAGATTTTCACCTTGAACTCATTGAAGGACCTGCATGAACGCCACCACCAAAGCCCCCTGCGACGAGCTGCTGCTGGACAACCAGGTCTGTTTCGCCCTGCACTCCACCTCGTTGCTGATGACCAAGGTCTACAAGCCCCTGTTGCAAGCCTTGGGCCTGACTTATCCGCAGTACCTGGCCATGCTCGTGCTCTGGGAGCAGGACGGCCTGACCGTGGGCGAGATCAGCCAACGCCTGCTCACCGATCCCGGTTCTCTCACACCCTTGCTCAAACGCCTGGAAAGCGAAGGCCTGCTCAAGCGCACCCGCAGCCGTGAGGATGAACGGGTGGTACTGGTAGAACTCACCGACAAGGGCCGCGCCCTGCAGAACGAGGCCAAGCGCGTACCCCCGTGCATCCTGCAAGCCAGCGGGCGTAGCGTCGAACGTCTGCAACAACTGCAAGCCGACCTGTTGGAGTTGCGCGCCAGCCTGCAAAAAAACCTCTGAGGGCTATGCTGGTAGGGCCGTTCCGATGAGCGGTGGCAAATTTATCTTGCGCGCAAAATAATTGAGCGCTAATTTAAGTCCCGTACCCACCCCAGCGCCATTGCGCACAGCACACAAGCGAGGCTCAAGATGCAAAAGGTCACTCCCCTGTACATCGCTGAAGCAACCTCCACCGGCGGTCGCGATGGTAAATCCCGCTCCAGCGACGGCAAGCTCGAGGTCAAACTGAGCACTCCCAAGGAATTGGGCGGCGCAGGCGGCGAAGGCACCAACCCTGAGCAGATGTTCGCCGCCGGCTACTCGGCCTGCTTCATCGGCGCCTTGAAGTTCGTCGCAGGCCAGGCCAAGAAGCAACTGCCAGCAGACAGCTCGATCACGGCCAAGGTCGGCATCGGCCAGATCCCCGGCGGGTTCGGTCTGGACATCGATCTGCACATCAACCTGCCAGGCCTGGCCCAGGCCGAAGCCGAGGACCTGGTCGAGAAGGCGCACCACGTGTGCCCTTACTCCAACGCCACCCGCAACAATGTGGATGTCAGGCTGCATGTGACCGTCTGAGCCTCTTCGCGCGAAACCCGCCCCTACAGGGCCACGGTGTCCTCCTGGGAGCGGGTTCATCCCCGTAAAAGGCACTGCCAGGCATCACATGAAGATTTTGCAGTGGCATAAAAAAACCCGGCCGAGGCCGGGTTTTTTGCGATCGCAAGAAGGATTACTTCTTGGAACGGCCCTTGAAGCTGCCGTCGCGAGTGTCGATGTCGATCCACTCGTCGATCTCGATGAAGTCGGCAACCTGAATTTCGGTGCCGTTGGCCAGTTTGGCCGGCTTCATGACCTTGCCCGAGGTGTCGCCACGGGCGGCGTTCTCGGTGTAGGTGACCTGACGGCTGATAGTGGTCGGCAGTTCGACCGATACGACTTTCTCTTCGTACATGGTCAGGGCGCAGACGTCCTGCATGCCTTCTTCGATGTACGGCAGAACGGCGTCGATGTCTTCGGCGTTCAGTTCGTACATGGTGTAGTCGGTGGTGTCCATGAAGGTGTAGGCATCACCGCTGATGAAGGACAGGGTGACTTCCTTGCGATCGAGGATCACGTCGTCCAGCTTGTCGTCGGCGAAGTAGACGGTTTCAGTCTTGTAGCCGGTCAGCAGGTTCTTGAGCTTGGTCTTCATGATCGCGCTGTTGCGACCGGACTTGGTGAATTCGGCTTTCTGTACTAGCCACGGGTCGTTGTCGATCCGCAGTACGGTACCGGGTTTCAGTTCTTTACCAGTTTTCATTACGAAGTATCCGAATCTGGATGGATTTATAAAAATCGAGGCCGCGTATCATAGCCAATTTCGGTAAAACTGTACCAGCGTCGTGGCAAGGTCCGGCCGAGCGGCCTGTGCGGCGCTCCATTGGCGGGCATGGGCCACGAGCTCCGGCCAGTGCCCAAGCGCCCCGCGCCAGGCGGCGCCCATGTCCTGATCCTTGTTCCAGGCACGCCAAAGATCGACCAGCGCATCCCCTGCTTTTTCTGATAGGCCTTGGCGATAAAGTGCGAGAAACGCCTCGAGTTTTTCCCAATGGGCGTTCTCTTCCTGGACATAGATGTGCCACAGCATGGGCCGGCCGGCCCACTGGGCGCGCACGAACGAATCTTCGCCACGCACGGCATTGAAGTCGCAAGCCCAGAGCAACCGGTCGTAGTCATCCTGGCTGACGAAAGGCAGGATCTGCACGGTCAACGCGCCTCTGCGCCGCACATCGCCAATGCCCAGGGTTGGCGCGTCGAGCCAACGACGCACATCGGCCAGGATGCGTCCCTCTGGCACCAGCAGGTGGCTGGGTTGGGCATCCTCGGCCAGCGCCTCGAGCCAGTTCCCCAGTTGCGCGTTCTCGTAGGCGAACAGCGAGATCAACCGAGTGCCATCCTCCACCTGCACACCCAGGCGCTGGAGAAACGCCCGGCGTGCCGCTGGATCCGCCTCGAAGGCCTCACGCCGAGCCAGCAGCGAGCCCTCGCGCAGCAAGCCGCCGGTCTTGTCGGTGAAGCCTGGGAAGAAAAACACCGTCCGCAGGCCATTGGCCTGTGGCGAAGGCAACCCGTGGCAGCCCTCCACCCAGTCTTCGGCGCTGAGGTATTCGAGGTTCAGCCACAACGCAGGCTGGGGAAGCAGCCGCAGGGCCTCGACGTAGTCCGCAGGCAGCCGGCAACCAAAGGCGCCGATCACCACATCGGCGGGCTCCACCGGCTGCCACGGAGCCGGCCAGTGCCGCACGTCGACACCTGCCTGCCATTGCTGCGAGGCACCGGCATCAGCTTGCGGACACAAGCGCACGAACGCGGTCAAATCATCCACCCACAGGCGTACGGCCAGGCCCTGTTCGGCCACCAGTTGCCGGGCCAGGCGCCAAGTCACGCCGATATCGCCGTAGTTGTCCACGACTGTGCAGAAGATGTCCCAGGTGGCTTTCATGCCCACTCCCCTCACCGCGGAAAAACCGCGGATTCTGCGGATAAATTGTCGCAGACGAAAGCGCGAAGCTGAAAATATCGACCGCCGCCATGCGACAATGCAGGCCAAGAACTGCCTGCCAGGAGGCCCTCATGCCCCGTCACCGCGAACTGAAGATTACCCTCAAGCCTGCGCAGCTGATCCTCTGCGTGGCCTTTGGCCTATGGCTCGGCGCCGTGGCCATCGCCCTGAGCCTATGGCTGGCCTGGCGGTGGTGGCCGCAGCCGGTGGCCCAGACCGTTGCACCGGCCCTCTACCCCGCTGCGCCAGCACCCGCCCAGCCCGCCGATGCCCAGGCCGAGATGTTCGAACGCTACAAGGTGATCCTGCAGGAGCAACAGGCCCGCCAGGCCGCCGATGCCGCACAGGGCAACCCGCGCAACCTGAACAACCCCAAGTGCCAGTTCTGGCTGCAGCAGAACCGCACCGCCCCCACCGACAAGAGCCAGGCCAACGTGCTGGAATTCTGCTACTGACCATGGACAAGACTGCCCTGCTCGCCCGTATCGTCGAGACCCTCGCACGCGATGAGGATGTGCTCCGTCGCGCGGCCCAGACCGCCTACGAAGCGGCTACCGCTGAGGAGAACATCGCCGAGAACAAATACGACACCCTGAGTCTCGAGGCCTCGTATCTCGCCACCGGCCAGGCCCGACGCACAGCCGAGATCCGCCAGTCGCTGCTGGCGTACCAGCAGTTGCTGCTACGCGACTATGATCCGGCGCGCGGTATCCAGATCAGCAACCTTGTCACTCTGGAAGACAAAAGCGGTGAGCAACGTCTGCTGTTCCTAGGTCCCGAGGCCGCCGGGCTCAAGATCGATGCAGGGGATGGACAGGTAACGGTCATCACCCCGCGCTCGCCCTTGGGGCAGCAGTTGCTGGGCAAGAAGGTCGATGACGAAGTGAGCTTGGTGGTGGCCGGCGTGGCTCAGGTTCAGGTGGTAGTCGAGGTGGTCTGAGCGGGCCCATCGGCGGGGTGAATCCACACACGCCAAACCCGCAAATCTACAGCGTTTCCAGAGCATTGAACCGCCTCGCCAACCCCTGTACGGCAAACCGCTGCACCACAAAATCGATGAACGCCCGGGTCTTGCCCGGCAGCAGCTTGTGCTCGGCGTAGTACAAGCTGATATGCCCATCGTCGACGTACCAATCCGGCAGCACTCTACGCAAACGCCCGGCCACCAGATAGGGCACTGCGAACGGCAGGCTGACCAAGGCAATGCCCAATCCCTGCTCGGCCACCACACAGGCGGCGTCCGAATCGCTCATGGTCATCGCCTGGTACAGTTGCAAAGGCCGCTGTTCCTGCCAGCGGCTGGTCAGCGGCCAGGAACGCACGCGGCCGGTCTGGGGCGAACGGATGAGAATACCGGTATGGCGCGGCAACGCCTCAGGTGCCTCGATCGGCCCGTGGCGTTGCAAGTAGTCAGGTGCAGCCACCAGCACCCGATGCGCAGGCGTCAGTTTGCGCGCCACCACGCCCGGCGGCAGCTCGAAGCCGCCGCCGATGGCTGCATCGAAACCTTGACCTATGAGATCGACCTGGCGGTTGTCGAAGTGCCAATCCGGGATGATCGCCGGGTATCGCTGCAAAAACTCTCCCAGCAATGGCAATACGTACAGGCGCCCGAACACCGTGCCCATGCTCACCCGCAAGGCCCCGGCCGGCTGGCCTTCGGCGCTGGCCAGGTTAGCCATGGCGTACTGGATGGTGCGAAAGCTGTCGCTGACCTCGCCCAGAAACCGCTGCCCTGCTTCGGTCAGGGTGAGCTTGCGCGTGCTGCGCTGAAACAGCCGCACGCCCAATCGTGCTTCCAGTTGGGCGACGTTCTTGCCGACGGCCGCCGGGGTCAGGGACAGGCGTCGGGCCGCCTCAGCGAAACTGCCCACCTCGGCACTGCGAATGAAGCACTCCAGTGTGCTGAACGATTCCATGGCCATGATTATCAACCTAAGGTTTACTCTGCTAATCGTGATTGCCATCTTATCAGCAGGTAATCCAGGGTCGATACTGCGTCCATCCAAGGCATCGGGCCTTGCTTAGAAGCAGGAGATCAGCATGTCCAACACATTCAACCTCAACGGCAAGGTAGCTCTGGTCCAGGGCGGTTCTCGCGGCATCGGCGCGGCGATCGTCCGCCGCCTGGCCAAGGAAGGCGCCAAGGTCGCCTTCACCTATGTCAGCGCTACCGAGACCGCTGCCACGTTGGTTGCCGACATCCACGCCGAAGGCGGCCAGGCACTGGCGCTGCGCGCCGACAGCGCCGATGCCGCCGCCGTGCAGCAGGCCGTGCAGGCGACCGTCGAAGCCTTTGGCCGCCTCGACATCCTGGTGAACAACGCCGGCGTGCTCGCCGTGGCGCCGGTGACCGAGTTCGACCTGGCCGAGTTCGACCGTATGCTGGCCATCAACGTGCGCAGCGTGTTCGTCGCCAGCCAGGCGGCGGCACGTCATATGGGCCAAGGCGGACGGATCATCAACATCGGCAGCACCAACGCCGAGCGCATGCCGTTCGCAGGCGGCGCGCCCTATGCCATGAGCAAATCGGCACTGGTCGGCCTGACCCGGGGTATGGCTCGCGACCTGGGCCCACAGGGCATTACCGTGAACAACGTGCAGCCCGGGCCGGTGGACACCGACATGAACCCGGCGTCGGGCGAGTTCGCCGACAGCCTGATCCCACTGATGGCCATCGGGCGCTACGGGAAAGTCGAAGAGATCGCCAGCTTCGTTGCCTACCTGGCTGGCCCTGAAGCCGGTTATATCACCGGCGCAAGCCTGACGGCCGACGGCGGCTTTGCCGCCTGAGTCGTGTCGCCTCTTCTCGGATTTGCCCGCGAAGAGGCGACATCTCACAGTGGCTGCAGATGCGCCTGGAGCAACTCGAGGAACGCCCGCGCCGCCGGCGTCGGGCTGCTCGACCACACCGCGTACAAGTGACGCACAGGCGCCTCGTCCAGGTACGCCATGGCCACGCCTTGAAAACCCTGGGCGATGCGCTCGGGGACCAAGCCCACGGCCATGCCGCGCTGGACGAATTTTTCCACCAGGCGGATATGACCGATCTCAAACTGCACCCGACGCTGCACACCCGCTGCCAGGAACGCCTCATCGGTCTGCCGGCGCGCACCGGTCCCTTCGGGAAAGTCCACCAACACTTGGTCCGAGAGCGCTGCCAGGGCCAGTTGCCCACGATTTGCCAAAGGATGATCCGGATGCAGTACCGCCACCAAGGCCTCACGGGCCAGCAAACGATGCTGCACGCCCTGCAACGTCTCGCCCTGCCACAGGCCGATGAAGCCGACATCCAGGCGCCGCTCATTGACATCGGCCACCAGCCATTCGCTCTTGGCGGTCAACCAGCGGATGTCCACGTCTGGGTAGCGCTGGTGAAACACCGCCAGCAGATCAACCAGATCGAGCGCTGTGAGCGAACTGATTTCACCGATCGCCAAGCGTCCTCGCACCTGGCCGCAGGCCGCCGCGACGTCCTCTGGAATGCGCAGCGCCGCTTCCACCGCCGGCCGCGCACTGCGCACGAAGGCCTCACCGGCTGGCGTGAGCCGCACCCGCCGCGAACTTCGCTCGAACAGGTTCACCCCCAGTTGCGCCTCCAGCCGGGCCACCTGATGGCTGAGTGCCGACTGCACGACATGGCAGCGCTCGGCCGCGCGGGTGAAACTGCCGGTGTCGGCCACGGCCAAGGCATATTCGAGCTGCTTGAAGTTCATGATTGATCTGTTTTAGAGATAGATAAGTTGAAAACTATACATTGGCGTCATGCCGTGCACTTCCCGATACTTGCCTTCACTTCCGATTGCCCGCAATGAGAGCAACCATGAACACCCCCTCCCTGAGCCGCGCCTTGATCCTGCTGATGGCCACCGCCACCGGCCTGGCCGTGGCCAGCAACTACTACGCCCAACCGCTGCTACACAGCATCGCCGAACAATTTGGCCTGGACACTGCCAGCGCCGGGACCATCGTCATCGCCGCCCAGCTCAGCTACGGGGCTGGCCTGTTGCTTTTGGCGCCGCTCGGCGACCTGTTCGAACAGCGCCGCTTGATCGTGTGCATGGTCGCCATCGCCACCTTGGGCCTGGTGATCAGCGCCTGCGCGCCGAGCCTGCCCTGGCTGTTGCTCGGCACGGCGCTGACCGGACTGTTCTCAGTGGTGGCCCAGGTGCTGGTGCCAATGGCCGCCACCCTCAGCGCCCCAGAGCAACGCGGCCGCGCCGTGGGCACGCTGATGAGCGGGTTACTGCTGGGCATTCTTCTGGCACGTACTGCCGCAGGGTTCATGGCGGAGATCGGCGGCTGGCGCAGCATCTATGTACTGGCCGCGGTATTGATGGCGGTGACCGCCATCGCCCTGTATCGCAGCCTGCCGCAGCACCACTCCCACGCGGGACTCAAGTACCCGGCCCTGATCGGATCGGTGTTCCGCCTGTTCGTCGAAGAACCGGTACTGCGCCTGCGTTCGCTGCTGGGCCTGCTGGCGTTCAGTCTGTTCGCCTTGTTCTGGACCCCTTTGGCCTTCCTCCTGGCCCGTGAGCCTTACCAGTACTCCGATGCCGTGATCGGCCTGTTCGGTCTGGCGGGGGCGGCCGGTGCATTGTCGGCCAATTGGGCCGGACGCCTGGCCGACCGTGGCCAGGGCTCGCTGGGCACTACCGTCGGGCTGGTCGCCCTGCTGCTGTCGTGGGTGCCGCTGGGCTTTGCCCAGAGCTCGCTGATGGCGTTGCTGATCGGAGTGCTGGTACTGGACCTTGCGGTGCAGCTGATACACGTCAGCAACCAGAACGCGGTGATCGCTTTGCGCCCAGAAGCCCGCACACGGCTCAACGCCGGGTACATCACCTGCTACTTCATCGGTGGTGCGCTGGGCTCGTTGCTGGGCACCCAGTTGTTCCAACGCCAGGGCTGGATGGGGATCGTCGTGGCCGGCCTGGTCATCGGCACACTGGCCCTGGTGGTATGGGCGCTGGCCGAACGCAAGCGCAAGCTGGCCATGCAGTCGGCGTGACGGTCTGATCTTTCGCGGGTAAACCCGCTCCCATCGGGCCTACGCAAGCCTTGTGGGGGGTTAACCGCGAAAGAGCCGGCGCAGACGAACATCGTTGTACCTGCCCGTGGGCTACAGCAAAAATCCTGCGGCAGTGCGCCACCAACCCTCCGTCGCCTGCCCGTTGACTTGCCGAGCGCCACAGCGCTCAGTAGGCGCTGGTCAAAGCCCTTTCCCGGACAGGACGACACAATGACAAGACTCACGGTGCAATCCGGCGATTTCTTGCAAGGTGAAGGCGAGTATCGCAATGGATCGCTCACACTCAAGACCCCGCGCAGCCCATCCCCAGGCGAGCGGATTTCCCTCACACGCATCAAGGACCTCAGGCTCGCCAGCCTCGAGCCCAGTCGCAGCCTGGGCAGCGCCATCGGCTGGGGAGTGGCCGGTGCCTTGGTAGCAGGGCCCGTCGGCCTGCTTGCCGGGCTCTGGCTAGGCGGCAAGGATGAAGAGGCTACCTTCCTGGCCACCTTCAAGGACGGCCGCAAACTGATGGCCATTACCGACGGCAAGACCTGGTCGAAGATCGACGACAACTGGCGAAAACATCAGCGCTCCGCCGCTCGCTGATCTTTTTTCTTCACCCAATCGTTTCAGTCCCCAGGTGCCTGCGAAATGCTGGCGCCTGGGGCGTTCGCGCCTGCTACCATGGCGCCCTTTTGCCCGTCCGACGCAACGCCGACGGCGCCCATCCTGTCTGACATCCCGGCATCTGCGCCCCCCCCGCGCCCAGCCTTCAAGGAGCCCTGCATGACCCCGCTTCGCCCTCGTCTGCCCCTCAGCCTGCTTGGCCTGGGCCTTGCCCTGCACAGCGCCCAGGGGCTAGCCGATGACAGCGTGACCTTGGCGCCGCTGCGCGTATCGGAGGTTTACGGCGACGAGGGTTATCAGGCTCGCGAAGCCCAGGTCGGCGGCTTGCAACCAGGCCCGCTGCTCGACACACCAGCCTCGGTCAGCGTGTTCAGTCGCCAGTTGTTGGATGATCGCCAGGTCCGCACGCTCAGCGAAGTGCTGCAAAGCGATGCTTCGGTCGGTGAAAGCTACGCCCCGGTCGGCTATTACGAGAACTTCAATGTGCGGGGTTTCGAGCTCAACGCTGCCAGCAGCTACCGCATCAACGGTCAGACCATCGCTGGCGAGCAGAACGTGGCTCTGGAGAACAAGCAGCAAGTGGAACTGCTCAAGGGGTTGTCGGGCCTGCAGAGCGGTGTGTCGGCGCCTGGCGGCCTTATCAACTACGTGACCAAGCGCCCGGAGGACGTGCGCAGCGTCAGCGTATCGACCAACGAGCAAGGCGAGCGCTACCTGGCCACCGACCTCGGGGGCTGGTTCGGCAGCGAGCGCCAGTTTGGCCTGCGCGCCAACCTGGCCCATGAAGACATCCGCTCCTACGTGGAGCATGCCGACGGCAAGCGCGATTTCGCCTCCCTGGCGTTCGACTGGCAGATCAACCCCGATGCCATCTTGCAACTCGATGCCGAGTACCAACATCGCGAGCAACTGTCGGTTCCAGGGTATCAACTGCTGGGCGGTACCGAAGTGCCCCATGGCGTGGACCCTGACGACCATCTGGCCTATCAGCGTTGGGCCAAGCCTGTGCAGAACGACTCGCTGAACGTGGGTGGGCGGTTCGAGTACCGCTTCAGCGATGCCTGGAGCGGCACCCTGAGCGCCTCGCGCAGCAAGGTAGTGATCGATGATTACAGCGCATTCGCCTGGGGTTGCTACGGCGCAGCCAGTTGTGCAAGTGCCGCGGTACCCAATTATTTCAGCCCCGAAGGCGACTACGACATCTATGACTTCCGAAGCCCGGACGACACCCGTCGCATCGACGAAGCACAGGCCATGCTCAATGGCCGCTTCGACGCCCTGGGCGTGGGTCATGAGCTGACGGTGGGAACCAGTGCACAGCGTCGCACCTTGGATCAACGCCCTTACTACAACATTGGCGTCGGAAGCGGCAACATCAACGAAGATGTACCTGCAGTCCCTCCGGCCACCGCTCCCGTCGGTTCCAGCGAACGCCGCCTGGACAGCCGCCAATACGGTTTATTCATCAACGACACGATCACCTTCAACGAACGGTGGCAAAGCGTCATCGGTGCCCGCGAAGTGCGTCTGGACGAAAAAACCTGGAACGAGAACGGCGATGCCGGTCGCCATACCCAGCAATACCAGCTGCTGCCCAACGCCGCGCTCATCTACAAGCCGCAGCCGGACACCACGCTCTACGCGAGCTACTCGAAAGGCCTGTCCGCCGGCGGTACCGCGCCCTGGTTCGCCAGCAATGCCTCTGAAATCCTCGCCCCCACTCTGTCGCACCAGACGGAGCTGGGCATCAAGCATGACTGGCAGGGCATGAGCTTCAGCGCCGCGCTGTTCCAGATCCGCCAGGCCTATCAATACGCACGCCCGGAAAACGGCGGCTTCACCTATGTGCAGCAAGGCCAGCAGAAGAATACCGGCCTGGAACTGGGTGCCAGCGGCTGGGTGACCTCGCGCCTGCAAATCCAGGCCAGCGCTGCGGCGATTCATGCCCGGGTGCAGAACAGTGGCACCGATGACTACGAAGGGCACCAGGCGATCAACGTCCCGCGTCTGCGCGCCGCACTGCAGGCCGATTACAGCCTGCCGGTCCCAGGCCTGGCCCTGCTCGGCGGCGCCCGCTACAGCGCCAGCAAGTATGCAAGCCAGGCGGGGAACGTGGAGGTGGGTGGCTATACGGTGTTCGATCTCGGCAGCCGCTATCGCACTCGCATCGGCGGCTATGAGACTGTGCTGCGCCTGACGGTGGATAACGTCTTCGACAAACGCTACTGGCGGGATGTGGGGAACTACCTGGGCGACGACTACCTATTCCAGGGCGCACCACGCACAGCGCGACTGTCGGCTTCGGTCAGCTTCTGAGAGATCAGGGGCTGCCTGGCAGCCCCATTGCGGGACAGGACGGGTTGCACAGCAGCCCTGAGCCAAAAGACGAATAAACAAAAAGCCCCCGGCATTTCTGCGCGGGGGCTTCTTGTGGAATGTGGCGGTGAAGAAGGGATTTGAACCCTTGATACGATTTCTCGTATACACACTTTCCAGGCGTGCTCCTTCGACCACTCGGACACTTCACCGGATCTCTTCAAGCAGTTCAGCCTGTCGAGGCGCGCTAATTTAGTAGAAGCCTTTTCCTTTGGCAAGTATTTTTTTCAGAATTTTCATGCGCTTAAGCCAATTGGCCAAAACAACGGGCCTGCCAGGGCAATGCTGCCAATCTGGCCAGTGCTTTTACAGCCCATGTTGCCCCTGCCCCGTCGCGGCAAGGGGCGCGGCCCAGACGCTGACCGACCGGTCAGCCTTATCGCTTTACCTGACCGGCGTCGCTGGGTACCGTCGTCGCCACGTCACCCAAAGGACTCTGTCATGAGCGAGCTGATTACCTACCATGCCGAAGACGGCATCGCCACCCTGACCCTGAACAACGGCAAGGTCAATGCCATCTCGCCGGATCTCATCGCCGCCTTCAATGCCGCCTTGGACCGCGCCGTGCAAGAGCGCGCCGTGGTGATCATCACCGGCCAGCCGGGCATTCTCTCCGGCGGCTACGACCTCAAGGTGATGACCAGCGGCCCGAAGGAAGCCGTCGGCCTGGTCACCTTGGGCTCCACCCTGAGCCGTCGCCTGCTCAGCCACCCCTTCCCGGTGGTGGTCGCCTGCCCGGGCAACGCCGTGGCCAAGGGCGCGTTCCTGTTGTTGTCAGGGGACTACCGTATCGGTGTCGAAGGCCCCTACAAGATCTGCCTGAACGAAGTGCAGATCGGCATGACCATGCACCACGCCGGCATCGAGCTGGCCCGTGACCGTCTACGCCGTTCGGCCTTCCATCGTGCGGTGATCAATGCCGAAGTGTTCGACCCGCATGCCGCGGTGGATGCAGGCTTCCTCGACAAAGTGGTGCCCGCTGAACAACTGCAGGAGGCTGCCCTGGCTGCCGCCCGCGAGTTGAAGAAGATCAACATGCTGGCGCATAAAAACACCAAGCTGAAGGTGCGCAAAGACCTGCTCGAGACGTTGGACAACGCCATCTTGCTGGACCAGCAACAAATGGGTTGAGTCGACAGCGCCTTTCACAAACGCGAGCCCGCGCGCCTCTAGCCGCGGGCTTTGCCATGACACAACACCCAAAGGTTTGCCCCAGGCAGTGCACACCCGTACACTGCGCCGCGACTGTCTGGTGTGTGAGTCGTCCCATGCTCTATATGCTCCGCATGCTCCTTCTGGCGCTGCATTTTCTGTTCGTCGGCGTGGCGGGTCTGGTCATCGGCCTGTGCCGGCCGTTCAACCCCGATAACAGCCGCCTGTTCGCCCGCCTCTACAGCCTGCCTGCCGCCTGGCTGATGCGGATCAAGGTCAAGGCCGAGGTCGGCCCGTTGTGGGACCAACCACCCGGCTGCGTCATCGTTGCCAATCATCAGTCCAACTTCGACCTGTTCATCCTCGGCCAAGTGGTACCGCAACGCACCGTGGCCATCGGCAAGAAGAGCCTGGGCTGGATCCCCCTGTTCGGCCAGCTGTTCTGGCTTGGCGGCAACGTGCTGGTGGATCGCAAGAATGCCTACCAGGCGCGCAAGGCCATGCAGGTGACCACCCGCATCTTGCGTAACGACACCTCGATCTGGATCTTCCCCGAGGGCACCCGCAACCCCGGCGAGCACTTGCTGGCCTTCAAGAAAGGCGCGTTCCACATGGCCGTCGAGGCCGGTGTGCCCATCGTGCCGGTATGCGTCAGTCGCTACTCCAAGCGCCTGGGCCTGAACAGCTGGCGCCAGCGCACAGTGATCGTGCGCTCGCTGCCACCGATCGCTACTGCCGGCCTGAGCCAGCAGGATCTGCCGGTACTGATCGAGCAATGCCGCACGCAGATGCAGCAGTGCATCGACCGCATGGAGGGCGAGCTGGCGCAAAGCTGATTCGCTCGGCAATGCGCTCGACGCCCTCAGCGGCACAGGCGATGGTTGCTCTATGACGTGACTGAGCCCAAGCTGTATCGGGTGTTCAACCGAAGAAGCGGACAACCATGGGGCGAGTCGTGGCATCGGCGGTGTACAGCGCCGGCAGGAAGGTCACCAATATCAGTATCGACGAGGGCAGCGAGTGGGCCCGCAAGCCAGGGCACTTCGTCTGGATCGGCCTGGAAGAGCCCAATGCCGAAGAGCTGGCCAACCTGCAGCGCCAGTTCGGCCTGCATGAACTGGCCATCGAAGACGCCCTGGAAAAGCACAGCCGCCCCAAGCTCGAGACCTTTGGCGACGCCCTGTTCATCGTCACCTATTCCCCGGTGCGCCATGAAGGCAAGCTGGAGTTCATCGAGACGCACATCTTCGCCGGCAACGGCTACATCATTACCTGCCGCAACGGCCATTCCAAATCCTATGCCTTGGTGCGCCAACGCTGCGAGGCGCGCCCGCTGTTGCTCGAGCATGGCGAAGATTTCGTGCTCTACGCCTTGCTCGACTTCGTCACCGAGAACTACCAGCCGGTCAGCGAGGCCATCCACGGCGAGATCGAGGAGCTGGAACAGAGCGTGCTGAGCAATTCGCTCCAAGAAGAGGACATCCAGCGCCTGCACAGCCTGCGCCGGAACATCCTGCGCCTGCGCCGCTACGTGGCGCCGATGGTCGAGGTCAGCGAGGAGCTGCAGCGCCTGAACTTCCCCTTCATCGACAAGAACATGCGCCCGTACTTTAGGGACGTGCAGATCCACGTCACTCGGCAGATGGAAGATCTGGCCAGTATCCGCGACATCGCCAGTCAGACTATCGAGATCGGCATGCTGCTGGAGTCGTCACGCCAGAGCATCGTGCAGCGAAAGTTCGCTGCCTGGGCGGCGATCCTGGCGTTCCCCACCGCCATTGCAGGCATCTACGGGATGAACTTCCAGAACATGCCGGAGCTTGGCTGGCATTACGGGTACTTTGGGGTTCTAGGCGTGATTGGCGTGGGATGCAGTGCGCTGTACGCAAGCTTCAAGCGCTCGGGCTGGCTGTAGCCGTTTGCCGCACGGGCCGATCTTCGAGCTGCTTTGAAGCCTGTGAGAGGCCGCAAAGCGGCCCCCACAGGGCTCTTTATGCCGCGTTTTCCTTGGCCTTGTCCGAGTGCCCGATGAACCGCAGCATCCACTTGCCGACCAGATCGCCCTGGTGGTCTTGCTCCAGGCTGGCGATCGCTCGCCGGTAGACCTCTTCGCCCAACACATCCTGGCGCGCGTCGAGCAAGGCGCGTGAGTAGTCATGGACGAACTCCGGATGCCCTTGGAAGCACAGCACCTGGTCGCGGATGTGGTAGGCCGCATTGGGGCAGAAATCGCTGGAGGCGATGACCGTAGCGCCCTCAGGCAGCTCGGTCACCTGATCCTGGTGACTGATCAGCAGGGTCAGTTCGGACACTTCAGGATCCATCCACGGCGCATGGGCCGCCAAGGAATAACGGTGGATACCCAGGCCCCAGCCCTGATCGGCCCGCGCGGTCTTGCCGCCGAGCACCAGCGCCAGCACCTGATGGCCGAAACACACACCCAGTAGCTTCTCGCCACGCTCGTAGAGCTTGAGCAGGTAGGCCTTGAGCGTCTGGATCCACGGATCGGAGCCGAACGAGTCCGCCTTGCTGCCGGTCACCAGGTACGCATCGAAGGTTTCGCCCTCGGGAGGGTACTCGCCGTTCATCACGTTATAGACGTGAAACTGCGCTGCGATCGGCTGACGCGAGAACAGCTGCTCGAACATCCTTCCGTAGCCCTGATACTGCGCGGTCAACTCCGGTCGCAGGACATCGGTTTCCAGGATGCAGATGCGTAACGACATAGGGATAGTCCTGAACGACGTGTGTGGGATTTTTGCTGTAGAGACTGACGCGAAACCTACCTACAAGCAAGTAGGATGCACTGACGAACGGTCACTAATTTCACCGGGGCGCTCGTTCATGCCGCACCTGTCTAGCCAGAGGATGCCAGCGTGATAGCCCTTGGCCTCATAAACGAAAGAAATCAACGAATCTGCCAATAGAACAAAGGGTTCTCAAACATGGATAACGCACACCCTACTGTTGGTTGTATATCCAGACACACGAGGCATGCACGACCGGCGTCACCGAGCGCCGTTGCGATCGACCCGAAGCAAGACAAGGAAGCCAAGGGCTATTCAGGAATAACAACAAGAAGGCGGTCCGCCATGTTCAGACAATCGAAAGTACGCCAAGCCGGGCTCATTCTCTTCGCCACGACCTTGCTGCTCATCCTGCCGAACCTGACACGCTTGTTCGGATAAACGCAGCCGTGGCCATTGTTGGCATTGCACAGGTAATCTGCCGACCACTCAAGGTTGGAGATTACCCATGCGCAATTGCTTTGCCCTATTGACCTTGCTGTTCTGTCTGCCGCTATCGGCGGCGCAATTGCATCTGGAATTCGGTCATACCGCGCGCCAGTGGCAAAGCGAGGCATTGCTGGCACACCCACAGGCCCAGGACATCAGTATCGAGCAGGATGTCTCCTACAAGCGCCCCATGCACTACCGCGCTGTGCCATTGAGTGCACTGCTCGAGGGGGTGGGCCCCAACGATCATTTGCAAGCCGTCGCGCTGGATGGCTTCGCCGCCGAAATGCCTGCCGCGCCCTTGCTCCAGGCCGGCCCCGCACGGGCCTGGCTGGCCGTGGAAGACCCGGCCAAACCCTGGCCGGCGCTGGGGAACGGCAAACCGGGTGCCGGGCCGTTCTACCTGGTGTGGACCGATCCTCAAGCCGGGAACATCCGCCCAGAGCAATGGCCGTTCCAGATCACCACGATTCGTCGCCTGGCACCGGTGCAGGAGCGCTTCCCTGCCCTACTGCCCGACCCCACGCTCGCAGCGAACGATCCGGTACGCCAGGGCTTTGCCCTGTTCCAGCAGAACTGCCTGGCGTGCCACCGCCTCAATGGCGCAGGCGATGCCCAGTTCGGACCAGACTTGAACGTGCCCCACAACCCCACCGAGTACTTCCAGCCGGGCTTTTTGCGCCGCTACATTCGTGATCCGCAAAGCCTACGGCAGTGGCCCCAGGCGAAAATGCCAGGGTTTGCCGAAAACGTGCTGAGCGAGCAAGAGCTCGACGCATTGATCGCTTACCTGGCGCACATGGCCAAGCGCAAGCCTTGAAAGGTTGTGCCGCCGGCGCAGCCTGCAAAGGGCCGCACAGCGGCCCCTGGCCTAGGGTATTCAGGCGACTGGCCGCTCCTGCTTCACGCCCCATCCCTCGACCTCGCCCCCAAAGGGCGAGACGACCTGCTCGAAGGCCTCCTCGAAGGCCCCGATCCCTCGGTAGGTGGCGTACATGATTTTGCTCAGCTCCAGGTGCCAAGCGCCGTCGTCCAGCTCACGTACCTGGGCATTGAGGGATTCACCGCGGAACTGTCCGGCCGCACGCCGGGCACCAGCCTCGTCAGGGAACACCGCATAGAACTCGATGGGATGGATTCGGGTGAAGTCGAAACCGCCAGCTTTCATCTGGCGAAGGACATTGCTGCTGATATCGTCGTTCTGGCTGCTCATGAAACGTCCTCCTACAAACGCAATGGATAGACTTTCCGTGCACAACGCACCTGCTTTGCACAATCGAGTGCCTGGCAGATCGAGCTAATGAGAGACGCGAATGGAGCCGACGCGGATCCGCAGAAAGATCCGGGCCTCGTCTGAGCGTAGTGCCTGCTGGCTCACAACGCCAGCGCAGCGCGTTCAGGGTCTTTCTTCGATGCGGGTGATGGAGACGCCGCTCTGCTCCTTGAGCCAGCGCACGGTGGGGAATGGACTGCGGTCCTGGAAGTCATTGAGGTCAAGTTCATCGATGACCGGGAACAAATGCGAGCGGATCAGGCGGGCGGCTTGCTCATCGCTTGGGCGTTGATCGCCGTTGTAGAGCAGTGAGCTCTGTACGCCATTCTGGTCGACGAAGGTGACTTCCCACTCTTTCATTGAATTGTCCTCTCAATCAAAGAATACCGGGTATGTGCTGCCAGTATCCTTGACCGTCGACGAGGGCGTTTGTTCAGTTCACCGCAGTGGTGGGAAAGCCCGCCCCACAAGTGAAGGCTTGGCCATCACCTGTGGGAGGGAGCGCGCGAGGGCGTCAGTCCTTGGGCACGCCATGGACGACACCGGCGGTGTTGTCCATCAGGCTCTTGGTCGCCGTCTGGATGTAGGACTCGAGGTTCTTCAGCAGCTCAGGCTGGTCGGGGCTCTCGATCAGCTCGGCCTTGAACTCGCGACCCAGCTGGTAGCGATACAGGCGCGGGGTCATGTCCTTGGACTCGATGAGGATGCGGTCACCCTTGACCAAGCCAACGATCTGCTCGCTGCCCGACGGCTTGATGATGCCCACGCCCGGGTCGCCCTCAGGCAGGTTCAGCAGGTCACGGCCCCAGCACTGGTGGCGGGTCTGGCCACCCAGGCGGCCCATGATGGTCGGCACGATGTCGACCTGGGTACCCACGGTGTGGTTGACCGCACCGAACTTCTCCTGGATCCCCGGGGCGATCAACAGCAACGGCACGTTGAAGCGGCCCAGGTCCAGCTCGGTGACCTGTTGCTGGTTGCCGAAGCCATGGTCGCCGACGATGACGAACAGGGTGTCCTTGAAGTACGGCTCCTTGCGCGCCTTCTCGAAGAACTGGCCAAGTGCCCAGTCGGAATAGCGCATGGCCGTGAGGTGTTCGTCCAGGCGGCCCTGGCCTGTGACCTTCTCGACCGGCAGGTCCTTGGGCAGCGCATACGGGGTGTGGTTGGAGAGCGTCTGCAGCAGCGCGTAGATCGGTTTTTTGCCATCGTGCTTGGCCAATTCCTCGTTGCCCCGGTCGAACATGTCCTGGTCGGACACGCCCCACGTCGGGTCGGAGAACACCGGATCGACGAAATCATTACGGCCAATGAAAGTGGTCATACCCTGGTTGCCGAAGAAACCGGACTGGTTGTCCCAGGCGAAATCCCCGTTGTAGACGTAGACATCGTCGTAGTCACGAGCGCTCAGTAGCGCTGGCAGGCCAGACAGCTTGTGCCCCCCTTCCGGGGTCTGCATCAGGTATTCGAAACCAGGCAGGTTCGGGAAGCACGCCATGGTGGCGAACATGCCCTGGTGGGTGTGGGTGCCGTTTGAGAAGAAACGGTCGAACAGCAGGCCTTCCTTGGCCAGCTTGTCGAAGTACGGCGTGATGTTATTCGGGCTGCCGAGGGCGCCCACCGAATGACCGGCGAAGCTTTCCATGAGGATCACGACAACGTTCTTGACCGGCAGGGTGCGGTCAGCGGGCGGCTGGAAGTCACGGCGCACAGCCGCTTCGTCGGCATCGACCAAGGTGTCGTGAGGGGTCAGCAACAGATCACGCACGGTTTGCGTGGCCACGTCCTGCTCGACGGTGGGCTTCCAGATATTGGCACGGTCCTCACCGAAACGGCTCTTGGCCGCGTCGATCAGGGTCAAGGTGCCGTTCAGGCCAAGCTGGTTGACGAAGTTCGAGTCGGTGGTGAAGGCATCCCCCCAACGCATCGGCGGGCCCTGGCGCAGGGTGCCACGGGCAGCCACGACGGCTACCAGCAGTACCACCATGAACACTGCCAGGCGGTGGTACCAAGGGGCGATCCGACGTGGAGCCAGGCTCTGGGAGGCTCCGCCATTGCGGGTCAGGCGGTCGATACCCTTGAACAGCAGGCTCAGCAGCCAGGTCCCGAACAGCCAGGCCAGCAGGTAGCGCACGACCGGGAAGCCGTACCACAGCATGCTCAGGACGGTCTTGGGGTCTTCCTTGATGTACTGGAACACCAGGCCGTTCAGGCGCTGGTGGAACTCGCGGTAGAAGTCCATTTCCATCAGGCCAAGGAACATCACCACGCTGGACGTCAAGGTCAGCCAAAGGCGGAAGAACCCGCGACGGGCCATCGCCCACGGGCTGAGCAACGCCAGCAACAGCGGAATGCTCAGGTACACCACCACCCGCAGGTCGAAGCGCAGGCCGTTGAGGAATCCTTCGGCGACGGTGGAAGATGGGGTGTCGCCGATCATGTCGCTGTTGTAGATCAGCAACGCCAGGCGAACCAGGCTCAGCATCAGCATGATCACCAGGCCGCTGAGCAGCGTATAGGCCAGGTGCGATTTGAGGGTCGGCGCGAACGGAGCCGGCACGGCCCGTTGCTTTAAGGCATCCGTGTTAGCCATGAATGAGGGGATCCTAGGATTGCGGGTTTGCGGAAAGGCGAAATCGCCCTGCTACCTGAAGGGCCCGGCCATCAAAGCACGGCTATTGGGCCAACGCAGCATTGTGCGGCGCGGATTTTCGATAATCCAGTGTGAAAATTTCGTCACGAGCCGGCGTTTGCGGTGTCTAGCAGGCCCATTGGCGGATAAACCTGCCAATGGGCCGGATTGGTACCGCTGCCTTCAGAATTTCAGGTTGCCCCTGGGCCCGGCGATGGCCCAGATGATCAGCCCGATCACCGGCAGCAATACGATCAACAAGATCCAGAGCACCTTGATGCCCACCTCGGCGCCGCTCTTGAGCACGTGAAGAATCGACCAGATGTCCAGGGCGAGAATGATGAGCCCGACAAGGCTGTTGAAGGTGGACCCCATGCGACTGCTCCTGGCAAAAGATTTGCTGCCAAGCATAGCCGGCTATTGCGTCGATAGAATGGAATGCTTGGCCGCTGGAATAGGTCAATGGCTAGACTGCGTTCATACATTGTCACGAGGTCCGCATGCCCCCTGCCCACGCTCCTGAAAGTCCTGCTCCCGCCTCGCTGTTCAACGCCTGGCGGCAACAAGCCGCTACCACCCCATGGCTCAGCGCCGGCCTGGGCCTGAGCCTGTTGGTCGTGCTCGGCCTGCTCGCGGCCAGCCTGTGGAATGCCATCCATGGCGACCATGCCGACAACCTGCACTTGGCGCTGCTGGGTGGGCTGTCAGGGTTCGGCGCCACAGCCCTGGGCGCGGTGCTGGCAGTGGTGCTGCGCGATGTCAGCACGCGCAGCCAGGACGTGATGCTCGGCTTTGCCGCCGGGATGATGCTCGCGGCCAGTTCCTTCTCGTTGATCCTGCCAGGCCTGGACGCTGCCCGGGAAATCACCGGCAATGGCCCGGCAGCGGCCTTCACCGTGGTGCTGGGGATGGGATTGGGTGTGCTGTTGATGCTTGGCCTTGATCGCTTCACCCCGCACGAACATGAAAGCACTGGCCCTTGCGGCCCAGAGGCGGAGCGCATCAACCGGGTGTGGTTGTTCGTGCTGGCGATCACCCTGCATAACCTGCCCGAAGGCATGGCCATCGGCGTGAGCTTCGCCAACGGCGACATGAACATCGGCCTGCCGCTGACCAGCGCGATTGCCATCCAGGACATCCCCGAAGGCCTGGCCGTGGCCCTGGCTCTGCGCGCGACAGGCCTGTCGAACCTCAAGGCGGCGCTGGTGGCGGTCGGCTCCGGCCTGATGGAGCCGCTGGGTGCGGTGATTGGCCTGGGTATCTCTACCGGCTTCGCACTGGCGTATCCGGTGAGCATGGGCTTGGCGGCGGGTGCGATGATCTTCGTGGTGTCCCATGAAGTGATTCCCGAAACCCACCGCAATGGGCACCAAACGTCGGCAACCCTGGGCCTGATGGGCGGATTCGCGGTGATGATGTTCCTCGATACCGCGTTGGGCTGACGCTACCGCCTCATCAGGGGTAAACCCGCTCCCGGCAGGTCCGCATCGATACCTGCGGAAGCGGGACCACCCCCGAACGAGCAGCCCATCAGACGTGAACAGCGACCCTCAATGCTTCCAACGCCGGCTCGACCTTGATCCCCACCTCAGCGCCCAACTCCAGCACTCGGGCCAGGTCGTTCTGCCCCACCATCACCATCTGCAACTCGTCATCGAGCAACTGGCTGAAGTTGACCAGCACATAACCGCCGGCCTCCTTGTTCAGGGCCCCCATCTGGACCTGGATGCGATTGAGCGCGGTCAGCGGCTCGGTGCGCGCCAGCTGCTTGGGCTTGAGGTTGAACGGCACACTCTTGTCGAATGAGTCGGTGATGCGCTCGAACAGCTCTTGGTAGCTATCGGCCTGGAACAGCACGGTGTCCGGCAGGCTGCCGACCACCACCCATTCACCCAGTGGGATGGGGAAGCTGTCGTCGTAGTTGATGTCTGGGTTGGCGGCCAGGAAGGCGGCGGGATCGGCGTAGGCCTGGGCTGCTTCGTCGGCGATGCGCTCGATGTCTTGCTCGCGCATGCAGCCGGCGCCGATGAGGCTGATGAGTTCGGACAACTGGTTTTTCATGGGGGGCCCCTGCGCTGGCGAAAAAGTCGCCAAGGATAGCCGCAAATGCCCCCTGAGGGTTAGCCGGCCAGCGTCTGCAGGCGCGCGGCAGTGTCCGGTGCGCCCATGGTCTGGGCGGCGACCAAGGCAGTGGCGCCACGGGCATCCTGGCGTGCAGGATCGGCACCTTGAGCCAACAAGAACTCGAGTATCTCGCTGCGGTTGAACATCGCCGCGAGCATCAGGGCGGTACGACCGTCCTCGGCGGCGGCATCCACTGGCACGCCATGTTCGATCAGCAAGCGGATCATGGCCAGGTCACCCTTGAATGCGGCTCCCGCGATGGGCAGTTGACCGTTGTCGTTGGCGATCAGCGGGTCGGCGCCATGGGCCAGCAGCACACGCACCGCGTCGATGTGGCCATGGTAGCTGGCCAGCATCAGCAAGGTGTCGCCCTTGTGATTGCGCAGGTTGGCGGGCAGACCGCTCTGTAGCAGGCGCTCGAGCATCGGCGCATCGCCGCGCCGGGCACGCTCGAAGACTTCTTCGGCAAATGCGGCCGTCTCTTCGTCAGTCATGGCGGTGGGCTGTTGGTCGGACATCTGGAACCTCCTGGCAAGAAAAGAGCCCAAGTCTTCGTCAGGCACTGCCAGGCGGTCAAAGGTTCAGATACTATCGGCTCGAAAGACAAACCTTATGACTCTTGCAAATTGCACTGTGCAAAATGCACGACCATGCGAAATGCACGGTTGCCCAGATTTAGTTTATTCACAACTAATTGATTTTAAAGGTATTTTTCAAATCGGCGAGGATGGCACGGTCACTGCAACACTCAACTCACGTCTGCCCATACAACAGTCAGGAGTTGAGATATGGACCTCATCCAGGAAAAGTTCGCCTCGGTATTCTGCGCCTATCAAGTCGAAACCCAGCCTCGCCCCGACGGCGGTATCCAGCTGACCCTGCGGGCAGCCGATGGCAAGGTGACTCGCCGTGCATTGACCTACGCACAGTTGCACAGCGCCGAGCAGTTGTCCTGGGCGATCAGCGCCATCCGCCGCGACTTGGCCGAACAGGCCAGTGAGCTTCCAGTGATCTCGATGTTGCAGAGCCAGCAGCGTTTTGCCCTGCCGACCTATCGCTGATGCGGCGCGACTTTCGCGGGTAAACCCGCTCCCACAGGTGTTCCATCGTTCCAAAGGCGGTGGAGTGGCTGTGGGGGCGGCTTATCCGTGAAAAACGTACCTCAAAGCTCATCCATGCCGGCAAACTGCCGGGCCATCGAATCGCCGGTGAACTGCGGCTGCATCCCCGATTCGCTGCCAAACAGGCGCAACGCCAGGCAGAACGGGTTGTCCCCCAAGTCCACCCAACGGCGCACGCCGGCGGGAATCACCAACACGTCGCCCTTCTCGCACAACACCGCATACACGTAGTCGCCCAGGCGCAAGCTGACCTGTCCGCGTCCGCCAATCACGGCAAACACTTCAACCGCTTCGTGCACATGCTCATCGCGAAGGTCAGCCTGGCTCGGGTCAAGGCCATCGCGGTTGAGCAGGCCGAACGCGACGCTGCCATGTGTGGTCATCAGCTGGTCCAACAGCCCATGACATTCGGCCAATACTTGCTCATGAGCTGTGCCCGGGCGGATGCGCAGCTCATCGGTACGGCGCTCCAGGCGCACACCCTGCTCGGCGAGGGTGGCGGCGATATCGTCGTGGTGGGTCAGCACCTTGTTCGGCAACTCGGGGGTGTAGAGATGGAAAACGCTGAGAATGCTCATCAGGGGCTGGTCCTGGTCTGTTTCGAACAAAGGGCAATGATAACGGCTGCCGCGAGCGCCGCGACGCTGGCCATACCAAAGGTGAAGGACGGGCCCAGCAGTTTCCAGCTGTAGCCCGAATAGAGTGCGCCCAGGGCACCGCCGGTGCCAGACAAGGCCGCATACAACGCCTGCCCCTGCCCTTGCTGACGCGCGCCGAAGCTACCTTGGACGAAGGCAATGGCTGCGGCATGGAAACAGCCGAAGGTCGCCGCATGCAGCAGCTGGGCAAACACCAGCACCGCTGGAATATCCGCAAGATTCCCCAGCAACAGCCAACGCAGCGCCGCCAGCAGGAAGCTCGCCAATAGCACATGGCGCACTGAAACCCGGGCGAAGATTCGACTCATGGCCATGAATACCAGCACTTCGGCCACCACCCCCAGCGCCCACAGCAAACCAATGGCGCCACGGGTGTAGCCCAGATGTTCCAGGTGCAGGGTGAGGAAGGTGTAGTAAGGGCCGTGGCTGAGCTGCATCAGCGCCACGCACACATAGAACGCCATTACACCCGGCGCCGCCAGTTGCCGCAGGAAGCCCCCTGCCCCCTTGCGCTCGGCATGCTCCATCGGCTGGGCATTGGGCACCCAGAGGCTCGCGATGAAAATCCCGGCCATGATGGTCACCAACGCCACCGGGTAGATATCCAGGCTTAGCCACTCGAACAGCCGTCCCAGGCCGACCACGGTGAGGATGAAACCGATCGAGCCCCACAGGCGCACCTGGCTGTAGCGCGAGGTTTGCCCGTGCAGGTGCGCCAGGGTGATCACCTCGAACTGCGGAAGCACCGCATGCCAGAAGAACGCATGGAGCGCCATCACCAGTGCCAGCCAGGCGTAGCTTTTGTCGATGAAGATCAGCGAGAAGGTGGCCAGAGTCGACAAAGCGCCCAGGCGCACGATCAGCAACCGTTGGCCGCTGCGATCCCCCAGCCAGCCCCACAGGTTAGGTGCGATGCAGCGCATCAGCATGGGAATGGCCACCAGTTCGCCGATGCGTGCCGGCGAGAAGCCCAAATGGTCGAAGTACAACGCCAGGAACGGCGCGGTGGAGCCGAGCAAGGCGAAGTAAAAGAGGTAGAAGCTGGATAGGCGCCAGTAGGGAATCGGGGGCATGGGCGGGGCCTTTGGTTGCCTGTGCCGGCTCCTTCACGGGGGACCGCTCCCACAGGACCTGCGGTAGTCCTCTAGGAGCGGGTTTACCCGCGAAGTGACCCGTGCGGACGAATCAGCGCTGGCCCAGCACCGGGGTATTCACCTTCACATCGGCATTCTGCGCACGGTGGCGCAGCAGGTGATCCATCAGCACGATAGCCATCATCGCCTCGGCGATCGGCGTGGCACGGATGCCCACGCACGGGTCGTGACGGCCCTTGGTGATGACCTCGACCGGGTTGCCGTCGACATCGATGGAGCGGCCCGGGGTGGTAATGCTCGACGTCGGTTTGAGCGCCAGGTGGGCGACGATCGGCTGGCCGGAAGAGATCCCGCCCAGGATGCCGCCTGCGTTGTTGCTCAGGAAGCCCTCAGGCGTCAGCTCATCGCGGTGCTCGGTGCCACGCTGGGCGACACTGGCGAAACCGGCGCCGATCTCCACGCCCTTGACGGCGTTGATGCTCATCAAAGCATGGGCAAGCTCCGCGTCCAGGCGGTCGAAGATCGGCTCGCCCAGGCCAGGCATCACGCCCTCGGCGACCACGGTGATCTTCGCGCCGACCGAGTCCTGGTCACGGCGCAACTGGTCCATGTAGGCCTCCAGCTCCGGCACTTTGTCAGGATCAGGGCTGAAGAAGGCATTGTGCTCGACCGACTCCCAGGTCTTGAACGGGATTTCGATCGGGCCCAGTTGGCTCATGTAGCCCCGCACGCGGATGCCTTGGGTGGCCAGGTACTTCTTGGCGATGGCGCCGGCAGCCACGCGCATGGCGGTCTCGCGGGCCGAACTGCGGCCGCCGCCGCGGTAGTCGCGGATGCCGTATTTATGGTGGTAGGTGTAGTCGGCGTGGGCTGGGCGGAACAGGTCCTTGATCGCCGAATAGTCCTTGGATTTTTGGTCGGTGTTGCGGATCAGCAGACCGATGGAACAGCCGGTGGTACGACCTTCGAACACACCCGAGAGGATTTCGACCTCATCCGGTTCCTGGCGCTGGGTAGTGTGCCGGCTGGTGCCCGGCTTGCGGCGATCCAGGTCGTGCTGCAGATCGGCCAGGGAGATTTCCAGACCCGGAGGGCATCCATCGACAATGGCGACCAACGCCGGGCCGTGGCTTTCGCCTGCGGTGGTGACAGTGAACAGCTTGCCGTAGGTATTGCCGGACATGGACGCTCCGCGAATCTGCCTGAATGTGAGGGAGGCGGGCAGTATACGGAAATTCCCTTTATTCGGGTGGTCGGTTCAGCCCCTTCGATCACGCTCAAACCTAGGGGAGTGGGTTCATCGGCGAAGGGGCATGAGAGAACCTTCGGTCAGCCACCCGGTCCAACCGACATCCCACCAAGTAGTAGCCCTATGATGTTGCGCCTCGCCGCCCTGCTTCTGCTGCTGTGCTCAGGCCTCGCCCAGGCCGCCGCCCCGACCGTACTGCAACGCCCCATCGACCTGGACACCGGCCAGGGCGTGCTCCATGGCAGCCTGCTGCTGCCGCAACAAGCCACCCCGCCGCCGGTAGTGCTGATCATTGCCGGCTCCGGCCCCACCGACCGCGACGGCAACAACCCCGCCAGTGGTCGCCTGGACAACCTCAAGCGTCTGGCCCTGCTGCTGGCCGGCGAGCACATCGCCAGCGTGCGTTTCGACAAGCGCGGCGTTGCCGCAAGCCAACTGGCCACGCCCGATGAGCGGGACCTGAGCGTCGAGCGCTACGTGGCCGACACCGTGGCCTGGGGCCGCAAACTCAGGGCTGACCCACGCTTCGGTCCGCTGATCCTGCTTGGCCACAGCGAAGGCGCGCTGATTGCGACGCTGGCCGCTGAACAGGCCGGCGCCAGCGCGGTGATCACCGTGGCCGGCAGCGGTCGCCCCGTGGCCGAGGTGCTGCGCGAACAATTGGCCCAGCGCCTGCCGCCGGCAGAACTGGCGCGCGGCAATGCGCTGATCGGCCGCCTGCAGGCCGGACAGACCTCTCTGGATGTGCCGGGGCCGCTGCGCGATGTGTTTCGCCCGAGCGTGCAGCCTTACCTGATCTCGTTGCTGCGCCAGGACCCGGCAGCAGCGTTCGCTCGTCTGCAGATGCCCGCCTTGATCATCCAGGGCCGCAACGACGTGCAGGTGGACGTCGCCGACGCCGAACGCCTCAAGGCCGCCAAGCCCGACGCGCAGTTGGCCCTGATCGATGGCATGAACCACATGCTGCGTATCACCCCTCGGGACATGAGCCAGCAGCGCGACAGCTACCGCAACCCGGGGCTGCCGCTGGCCCGTGAACTGGGTGAGCGGATCGTGGCGTTCATTCGCCAGCTGCCGCCGGCCTAGATTGTCCTCAGGAAGTCTTCGTTGCTGCCGATAACCGGTTGATCGAGGCAGTGATCGGTGTTTTTGAGGCCGTTTGCGCTCCATCGCGGACAAACCCGCTCCCACTGATTGAATGTAGGAGTGGCCTTGCCTCGCGATTGGGCAACGCATCAGCCCCTTTCCACCGTCCTGCCCGCCGTGCATTCGAGGACACTTCCGATGACCGACGCCCCCGCCGCCGTTGAGGCGGACGAAGAGCCACAAGCCCCAGCAAGCGCTCCGCTGCCATGGGAAGACCTGGCCCCTGAACACTTCCAACTGCTGCGCCTGGTAGCCCTGCCCACCGACCGCAACAGCGGCGCCCGTCCGCTGCGTTTCGTCGAGTTCGGCCATGCCGAGCGGCATAGCAAGACGCACAGCCTGCTGCGGCTGGAAATCCGCCTGCCAGGTCAGAAAGTGCGCAAAGAGCAGAACCAGCTGGACATCCGTGTCGATCACGAACAGCGCCAGGTGCGTATCGGCGGTGACGGTGGCTTGCAGCTCGAGCCGGCGAACCGCGGCCTGGGGCGGTTCCTCCTGGGACAGGCGGTGCAGTGGCTGCAACAGCGTTGGTCGAACTACCAAGTCGAAGGCGTAGCCCTGCCCAGCAAGGATGCCCTGAACGAAGACAACCGCCTGCGCCGCGACCATGTACTGCGCAGTGCAGGGCTTGAGGTGGAATACGAAGGCGGACAACTGCTCAAGGGGCGCACCGTGGATACCACGGTAGGCCAGCTCAAGGGCGGCTGGAACAATGAAAAGGTCCAGCGCGTCGACATCCTCGAGGCTGCCGGAATGCTGCAACAGGCCGAGCAACAGCTGCTGGAGAAGCAGGCGCAGTTGCGCGAGCGGGATGAACGGGTCGCCAAGTACCGCCGCGAAGACAGCGGCCTGCGCTTTACCATCACGTGCCTGGTGGCGTTTGCCGTGTTCCAGGCGGGACTGCTGATCTGGATCGCCACGCGCTAGAGACGTGGCGCCCTTTTCGCGGGTTTACCCGCGAAAAGGGCTGCAGCGCGCAGCCCTCTGTCTTGATCAGACGCGGGAGCGGAACAGCTCCTGGTGCTGACGGCACTGCTCGGCAGTCAGCATGAACACGCCATGCCCACCCCGCTCGAACTCCAGCCAAGCGAAGTCCACCTCTGGATACAGCGCCTGGACATGCACCTGGCTGTTACCCACCTCGACGATCAGCAGCCCTTTTTCATTCAGGTGGTCAGCCGCCTCGGCGAGCATGCGCCGCACCAGGTCCAGGCCATCGTTGCCACAGGCCAGGCCCAGCTCGGGCTCGTGGTGATACTCGGCCGGCATGTCGGCGAAATCTTCGGCGTCGACATACGGCGGGTTGGACAGAATCAGATCGAAGCGCTGCCCGGGCAGGCCGGCGAAGCCATCACCCTGCACGGTGTATACACGCTCTTCCAGGCCATGGCGCTCGATGTTGTGGTTGGCGACTTCCAAGGCATCGAAGGACAGGTCGGCCAGCACCACCTCGGCCTCGGGGAACACGTCGGCGGCGACGATGCCGATGCAGCCGGAGCCGGTGCACAAGTCAAGGATGCGCGCAGGCGGCGTGGCCAGCCAGGGCTCGAAGCGTTTTTCGATCAGTTCGCCGATGGGCGAGCGCGGCACCAACACACGCTCATCGACCACGAACGACATGCCGCAGAACCACGCCTCGCCCAGTAGGTAGGCGGTGGGCACCCGCTCTTCGATTCGGCGCTTGAGCAGGTGCTGCAGGCGCACGCGCTCGTCATCTTCCAGCTGGCAGTCCAGGTAGCTGTCGGCCACCTCCCACGGCAGGTGCACGGCGCCCAGCACCAGCAGTCGGGCTTCGTCCCAAGCGTTGTCGGCACCGTGGCCGAAGAACAGGTCGTGCTCATGGAAGCGGCTGACCGCCCAGCGGATATGGTCGCGCAGGGTGCGCAGGCGGGATGTGATCACGGGTGACTCCTTTTAAGACAGGACAAAAGTCTAACAGCCCACCGACACAAATGTTCCCTTCGATTGCCCGGTCGGTAGCCAGAGGCCAGTAACCATGCTGTCTGCAATGTCAACCATTCACATTGGCGCCGAGGCAAGGGAGAATAGGTATACAAAAGCCCTACCCAAGGAGCCCTTGATGTCCGTTCCAACCACGATGTTCCGCCTCAGCGGCCGCGACTATCCGCCGGCCAAGCTGGGCCAAGCCAGCCTGATTGTCATCGATGCGCAAAAGGAGTACCTCAGCGGTCCCCTGGCGCTGTCGGGCATGGACGAGGCCGTGGCCAACATCGCCCGGTTGCTCGACGCCGCGCGCAAGGCCGGCCGTCCGATCATCCATGTACGCCACCTGGGCACCGTCGGTGGCCTGTTCGACCCGCAGGGTAGCCGCGGCGAGTTCATCCCGGGGCTGGAGCCTCGCGAGGGTGAGATCATCATCGAAAAGCGCATGCCCAACGCCTTCAAGAACACCAAGCTGCACGAAACGCTGCAGGAGCTGGGCCATCTGGACCTCATCGTCTGCGGTTTCATGAGCCATTCGAGCGTCAGCACCACCGTTCGCCGCGCCAAGGACTATGGTTATCGTTGCACCTTGGTCGCCGATGCCTCCACCACCCGCGACCTGGCGTTCAAGGACACGGTCATTCCGGCTGCGCAGATTCATCAGTGTGAAATGGCCGTGATGGCCGACAACTTCGCCTGCGTCGCCCCGACCGCCAGCCTGATCTGAGCCACGACCGCCCGGCAGACGGGCGGAACCCCAGGGCCGACCCTAGGTCGAATTCCGGATACCTACAGAGGAAATCGGAATGAAGCTCAAAGGCAGTTTCGACGCCAAACGCCTGCGCCAGCGCGAACCGCGCAACTGGGGTGCGCGCCTGGCCGCCGGCCTGTCCGCCCTGGTGGCCACCCTCGGCGTGCTGCTGGCCATGGCCGGCGTCGCAGGCCTTCTGGGCAACTACAGTGCCCTGGCCGAACTCAATGCCAACCGCCCACTGTCGGTGATCCTGGTGGTGGTCGGTTTGCTATTGCTCTACCTGGGCGTGCGCTTCTGGCGCCGCAGCCGGATTCGCCTGCGCCGCGGGCATGGGTTGAACCTCTCGCCGCACCTGATGAAAAAGCACGATTAGCAGCGTGTGCTGCTAGCCGCTTCCTCCGACATCTGCGTTCACGTTTCAAAGGGTGTCGCTGTACCTGGCGGATCGGTTCGGCGCGAAAAGGCCAACAGGCGACACAACACCGCCCACTCACGTAAAATATGCCCCCTACGTGGAGGCACCATGCAAGACGACGATTTTTCCCTCTTCAGCGCCCAGATGCGCGGCGTGAAGCCGATCAAGCACGACCGCGCCGATGTCGGCAAACCCAAGGCCGACCGCAAGAAGCTGGCCGGCCTGCGCATGGCCGCGACCGTGCACAGCGACCAACCCCTCGTGGTCGATGGCATGTCCGACCAGTTCGTCATCGACGTCGGCGCCGAGGACGAACTGATGTGGCGCCGTGACGGCGTACAGGAAAGCCAGATCCGCAAGCTCAAACTCGGCCAGATCGCCTTCGAAGGCAGCCTGGACCTGCACGGCATGACCGTGGAAAAAGCCCGCGAGACCCTTTGGGATTTCATCGCTGAGGCCACCAAGCTCGAAGTGCGCTGCGTGCGCGTCACCCACGGCAAGGCTGCGCGCCTGGACGGCAAGCGGCCGATGATCAAGAGCCACGTCAACACTTGGCTGCGCCAGCACCCGCAGGTGCTCGGCTTCACCTCCTGCCAGGCCCGCCATGGCGGCACAGGTGCGGTCTATGTGATGCTCAAGCGCACCATGCTCGAAGGACGCGACGAGTGACGCCAGGCTTGCAGCCTCGCCCTCGCCGCCGTACCCTTCGTCTTTGCGATTAATCCCCCACAGGTAGATCCATGTCCCTGGAACAGAACTACACCGCGATCCTCAGCCAGCTCGGCGAGGACGTCTCCCGCGAGGGCCTGCGCGACACGCCCAAGCGGGCCGCGAAGGCCATGAAGTACCTTTGCCGCGGTTATGAACAAACCCTGGAAGAAGTCACCAACGACGCGCTGTTCACCTCCGACAACAGCGAGATGGTGCTGGTCCGGGACATCGAGCTCTACTCGATGTGCGAACACCACATGCTGCCCTTCATTGGCAAGGCCCACGTGGCCTACCTGCCCAAGGGCAAGGTCCTGGGCCTGTCCAAGGTCGCGCGCATCGTCGACATGTTCGCCCGCCGCCTGCAGATCCAGGAAAACCTCAGCCGCCAGATCGCCGAAGCCGTGGAGAAGGTGACCGGCGCCGCTGGCGTGGCCGTGGTCATCGAGGCCAAGCACATGTGCATGATGATGCGCGGTGTCGAGAAGCAGAACTCCACCATGATCACCTCGGTGATGCTTGGCGAGTTCCGCTCCAATGCCGCCACCCGCAGCGAGTTCCTCAGCCTGATCAAGTGATCGGCGTGTGACTGCGAGCCGACCCTTAGGGGTCGGCTTTTTCTTTTGTTCAGGAGTTGTCCATGATCGTCAAAGCCCTGCGGGTCGGCCTCGGCCAGCTTATCGTGTTCGGTGACTGGATCAGCCGCCCGGCCAAGCGCAAGCGTGATGCCGCAGCCCAGGCGCAGGTCGCCAAAGACGCCCAGAACCTGGCGCTGTACCAGTTCCATGCCTGCCCGTTCTGCGTCAAGACCCGCCGCACCTTGCACCGCCTCAACGTGCCGGTGGCCCTGCGCGACGCCAAGAACGACCCGGTACACCGCCAGGCTTTGCTTGAAGGCGGTGGCCGGGTGAAGGTGCCATGCCTACGGATCGAGGAAGCCGGCGAGGTGACCTGGATGTACGAATCCAAGGCCATCATCGCCTACCTGGACAAACGCTTCGCGGCAGTTTGAAACCCAGGCTGCTCCGGCCTTTTCGCGGGTAAACCCGCTCCCACAGGTACCAAGAACCCTGTCAGAGCGGGTTTACCCGCGAAAGAGCCGGAGCAGCTAGCAAAAAGCCTGGATCAGTCCACCATCGGCACATGCCGCGGATGGCTCGCCACCCGCGCCAACCACGCCCGCACGCCGGGGTAGTCCGTCAGGTCGAAGCCGCCCTGATGCGCCACATGGGTGTAGGCATACAGCGCCACGTCGGCGATCGAATACTGGTCACCAACCAGATACGGCGTCATCTGCAGTTGCCTCTCCATGACCTTGAGCGCTTTGTAGCCGCCTTTGTGCAGCTTGCGGTATTCCTCCACGCGCTCATCAGGCAGCCCCAGGTAGAACTGGATGAACCGCGCGACGGCAATGTACGGCTCATGGCTGTACTGCTCGAAGAACTGCCATTGCAGCACCTGGGTGCGCAGACGTGGCTCGGTGGGCAAAAACCCACTGCCATCGGCCAGGAAGTTCAGGATCGCGTTGGACTCCCACAGGCAGGTGCCATCCTCGAGCTGCAGCACCGGGACCTTGCCGTTGGGGTTCATCGCGAGGAACTCCGGCGTTTCGGTTTCGCCCTTGAGTATGTCCACCGGCTGCCACGTGTAAGGGCGATCCAGCAGGTGCAGCATCAATTTGACCTTGTAGCAGTTGCCGGACTGGTAATCCCCATAAACCTTGTACATCGCCCCTCCCCTCTCGTGCAGTTGCGCAATCGCGCCCAATAGTTGGCGACTGTACGGCTAAATGCAATGGCTGCTGTATCGCATCGATTGCGCCAGGTCACGGTAGTCTGAAAAAACTGCTTACACCTTTACAAGGACTTTTCAATGACCGATGCCACCTCCGCGCGCCTGCGCCCCCTGGCAGACAGTTCTGCGTCGGCGATCGTCGCCGGCTTCATCGCCATGCTCACGGGGTACACCAGCTCATTGGTGCTGATGTTCCAGGCGGGCCAGGCTGCTGGGCTGACCAGCGCGCAGATTTCCTCGTGGATCTGGGCCTTGTCGATCGGCATGGCGGTGTGCAGCATCGGCCTGTCGCTGCGCTACCGCACGCCGATCACCATTGCCTGGTCGACTCCAGGCGCTGCACTGCTGATCACCAGCCTTGGCGGGGTCAGCTATGGCGAGGCCATCGGCGCCTATATCACCTGCGCGGTGCTGGTGCTCATCTGCGGCTTGACCGGCAGCTTCGAGCGCCTGGTGCGGCGCATTCCTGCGTCCCTGGCCTCGGCGCTGCTGGCCGGTATCCTGTTCAAGATCGGCAGCGAAATCTTCGTCGCCGCCCAGCACCGTACCGTGCTGGTGCTGGGCATGTTCTTCAGCTACCTGCTGGTCAAGCGCCTGTCGCCACGCTACTGCGTACTGGCCGCGTTGCTGGTGGGCACCGCCCTGTCGGGCGCCCTGGGCCTGCTGGATTTCAGCGGCTTCAACCTGGAGGTGGCCAAGCCGGTGTGGACCACCCCGAGCTTCTCGCTGGCGGCGACCATCAGCATCGGCATCCCGCTGTTCGTGGTGGCGATGACTTCACAGAACATGCCAGGCGTCGCCGTGCTGCGGGCCGATGGCTATCAGGTGCCGGCCTCGCCGTTGATCTCGGCCACCGGCTTCGCCTCGCTGCTGCTGGCGCCGTTCGGCTCCCACGGGGTGAACCTGGCGGCAATCAGCGCGGCAATTTGCACCGGGCCCCATGCCCATGAAGACCCGAGCAAGCGTTACACCGCAGCGGTGTGGTGCGGGATTTTCTACGGCATCGCCGGGGTGTTCGGCGCCACGCTAGCGGCCCTGTTTGCGGCGCTGCCCAAGGAGCTGGTGCTGTCCATTGCTGCACTGGCGCTGTTCGGCTCGATCATGAATGGCCTGAGCGTGGCCATGGGAGAAGCCCGTGAACGCGAGGCGGCCCTGATCACCTTCATGGTGACGGCCTCGGGGTTCACTTTGTTCTCGATCGGCTCGGCGTTCTGGGGGATCGTGGCGGGGGTGTTGACCTTGCTGATCCTGAGCCCGCGCAAAGGCTGAGGATGTCTTGTTGCCAGTGCCGGCCTGTTCGCGGGTTAACCCGCGAAGGGCC
This sequence comes from Pseudomonas guariconensis, assembly GCF_040822035.1. Classification (NCBI taxonomy): domain Bacteria; kingdom Pseudomonadati; phylum Pseudomonadota; class Gammaproteobacteria; order Pseudomonadales; family Pseudomonadaceae; genus Pseudomonas; species Pseudomonas guariconensis. Next base: position 3,905,731 of record NZ_CP162012.1, read on the forward strand.
GACACACTCGATCACAATCTGAAATGGCCGACCATGCCCTTGAGATCCGTGCCCAACTGCGCCAGCTCGACGCTCGAGCGGGCGTTGTCCTGCATGGCCAAGGCAGCTTGATCGGCGCTGCCGCGGATCTGCGTGACGCTGCGACTGATCTCCTCGGCCACCGAGCTTTGCTGCTCCGCCGCCGCGGCGATCTGCTGGTTCATCTGCTGGATCAACGACACCGCAGCCGCGATGCTGCCCAGCGCACTTTCGGTGTGCAGCGCATCGGCCACCGCCAGACGCACCAGCTCGGTACTGCCACGAATCTGCGACACCGACTGCTGGGCGTTGCCGCGCAGGCTGGCAACCAGGCGCTCGATCTCTTCGGTGGATTGCCGGGTGCGCCGCGCCAGGGCCCGCACCTCATCGGCCACCACGGCAAAACCGCGTCCCTGTTCGCCGGCCCGGGCAGCCTCGATCGCCGCGTTGAGCGCCAGCAGGTTGGTCTGCTCGGCGACGCTCTTGATCACTTCCAGTACGTCGCCAATGGTATGGATTTCGGCGCTCAAGCTGTCGATGCCAGCGCTGGCGGTTTCCGCCGCGGCAGCCAGTTGCTCGATGCGCTGCATGCTCTGGCGCACCACCTGCTGGCCTGACTCGACCTTGTCGTCGGCGCTCTGGGCCGCCTGGGCAGCCTCCTCGGCGTTGCGCGCCACATCGTGCACGGTGGCTGTCATCTGCTGCATGGCAGTGGCCACCTGCTCGGTTTCTTCCTTCTGGCTGCCCACCTCACGGTTGGTCTGCTCGGTGACGGCCGACAGCGCCTGAGCGTTGCCGGCTAGTTGCTCGATGCCCTGTTGCAGGCCGCTGACAATGCCGGCAAGCCCGGCGGCCATCTGCTGCATGGCCAAGGTAAGCTGGCCGACCTCATCGCGCCGCGTGGTTTCGGCCTCGACAACCAGATCGCCCGCAGCGATGCGCTGGGCCCGGGCGATCACACGCTTGAGCGGCCCGACCACGGCGCGGGTGATCAACCAGGCGGCGAGCACACCAACCAGCAAGGCCAGCGCGGTGGCCAGGGCGATGGCGACCGTGCTGCGGGCAAGTTCGCCCTGCATGACCTGCTCCTGGTTCGCATAGGCCTGGTTGACCCGCTGGGTGACCCGCTCGGCCTGGGCCTGCAACTGAGCCTTGATGCCCTGCTCCTTGGCGAGCAGATCGGTATATTCGTTGAGCTTGTCGGAGAAACTGGCGATGTGCCCTGCCACCTCGCCCAACACACTCTGATAACCGGTGTCGCTCACCGACGCCTTGAGCTGATCGACCAGGCTCGCCGCTTCCACGGTCTGGGCGATGCGCCCTTCGTTGACCGCCTCCTCCCCCTTGCGCCCCTGCTCCAGGCGCACCCGCGCCTCGTCCATGGCCTGCAGCATCAGACGCGAGACCTGCGCCACCTGGCCGGCCTGCTCGAGGAACTCGCTGCCCTGCTGGCCTTGGGACTGTTTGAGGGTGTAGGTGCCATCGTCGGTAAGACCTGACTGCAGCACATCGAGGTTATTGGAGACACTGGAGACCGACCAGCTGGCCATGTCCAAGGCCAGTTCCTTGGCCTGCACCGCTTCGACGAAGACATCGAAGGCCTGGCCATAGGCGGTCAGGTCGCCTTCGGTGGCAGCCAAGGCCGGGAGCGTGCGGGCACGCTCGATCAGGCTTTGCAGGTCCTTGCGCAAGGTTTCGGCTTCCTTGATGTCCGAGCGCAAAGCAAAACCCTGTTCGTGCTGACGCAACGTGAGCAGGTCGGTGTTGAACTGGCTCATCTGGCGCAGGCCATCGAAGCGCTGGCCCAGGCCCTGCAAGGCGAAGACGCCGATGGCGGCCACCGCCAGGGTCAGCAACAGCACCAGGGCAAAGCCCAGCCCCAGCTTGCGGGCCATGCCCAGGTTGGCCAGAACACCGTGCTTGGTCGCCCGCATCGCCCATTCCCCCTGCCAGTCCATCGCTGTTTTCAGGCTGCACGACAGCCCTTTTTCAGCCAAGAGTGGCAACTGCGCAACCCCACCCACAAGCCCCACCCGTCACAATGGTGTCAAATAGCTATGAGCGTGTCGCCTTCAGCGTGCTGAAGGTCGCCCTGCGTACCGAAAGAACGCCTGAGCCCGTTGGTCCTGCCCATACGCGACATTGATCCGCAGCCAGTCACTCGGCGCGCCCTGATGATCGAACGCACTGCCCGGCGTCAGCAGCACCGCGTTATCCAGGGCTACGCGCTCCAGGGCAGCAAAGTCGCGCCCGGGCGAGCGTACCCAGACGAACATCCCGCCATAGGGTTCGCAGAACACCTCCCAGCCGAACGCCTCCAGTTGCCCCAGCAGCTTGGCCATGTGCTGCCCCAGTCGCACCCGCAGACGCTGCACGCTCTTGCGGTAACTGCCATTGGCAAGCATCTGCCCCACTACCTGTTCGGCAAAGCGCGACGTACCGATGCCAGTGACCATCTTCAGTTCCGCCAAGCGGCCGATCAGCGCCGCATCGGCCACTAGGTAGCCCACCCGCAGCGAACTGCTCAGGGTCTTGGAGAAACTGGCCATGTAGATCACCCGCTGCTCGCTGTCGAGCGTGGCCAGGCGCGTGGCCGGGCCATCCTGAAAATCTGCGTAGATATCGTCCTCGACGATGCGCAAGTCGTGCTCGCGGGCCAGCTCCAGCAGGCGATAGGCGACCTTCGGCGTCAGGCTGGTGCCGGTGGGATTGTGATAGAGGCTGTTGGTGAACAGCACGCGCGGGCTGTGTTCGACGAGCAAGCGTTGGAGCTCGTCCAGGTCCGGCCCACTGGCCGTACGCGGCACCGGCAGCATGCGCACTTGGTGCTGGCGTAGCAGGTTGAACAGGTTGTAGTACCCCGGGCTTTCCACCAATACCACGTCGCCTGGGCGCAAGAGGGTGCGCACCAGCAGATCGAGGGCATGGCTGGCACCTTGGGTGGTGAGGATGCGTTCGGGGCCAGCGGCGATATCGATGCGCGCCAGGCGCTTGTGCAGTTGCTGGCGCAGGCTGGCCAGGCCCAGGGGCGGGCAATAATCGAACAGATCCTCCACTTTGCCACGGCTGACCAGGCGCACGGCCTGGGCCACCTCGGTGTTGGCACGCCATGCGCTGGGCAGCCAGCCGCAGCCGAGCTTGAGCAGTTCGTCATGGCCTTCACGAAACTGTCGCCAACTGCCATCCACCGCTTCGCCCCAGGCTTGCTCCTCTTCCAGCGGCAGGCCTGGCTTGCGTTCGGCGACGAAAAAGCCCGTACCGTGGCGCGCCTGAAGCCAGCCGCTGGCCACCAGGCGGTCATAGGCTTCGATCACACAGGCCGGGCTGACAGCCAGGTTGCTCGCCTGAGTGCGGATCGACGGCAGCCGCGCGCCAGGGCGCAGGCGTTGCTGTTCGATCCAGGCTTGCAACTGCTCGGTCAGTTGCTGGACCAGCGGGGTGGCGCAGTCACGATCCAAAACGATAGGCATGGGAAGTGTTCGCTGATTTTTGCCGAACAGTTAATCACAAATGCGCCGGGAGTGTGCCTTGTTGATGCAAGGGGAGCAGACCACTGTTGGTCGTACTGGCTCATTCGCGGGCAACCCGCGAGCAGCCGCTACGAATGACCTAAGGATGCCCAGATGCCCACCCGCTCAGCCCCGGCCCGCCTGGCCTTCGCCCTGTGCCTGATCACCCTCGCGGTGAACCTGCAGGCGCCCCTGTACATCGCCTACGCCGACCTCTCCGGCCAAGGCGCGGCCGCCACAGCGGTGGCCTTCTCCGGTTATGTGCTGGGCGTGTTGCCCGTGCTGCTGGCGTTGGGCGGCCTGGCGGACCGAGTCGGCCGACGGCCGCTGATTCTCACGGCCCTCGCCTTGTCCATGATCGCCACGGGACTGATGCTGCTCGCCCCGAGCCTGCAGACGCTGGGCCTGGCGCGGCTATTCCTTGGACTGGGCACAGGCCTGGCCTCAGCGACCGCCACCGCCTACATGAGTGAGCTGATGCCTGGCCACGACAGCGGGCGCGCTGCCACCTGGGTGACCGCCAGCACATCCCTGGGCTTTGGCCTGGGCGCTGCACTGACAAGCCTCTTCCTGCTGCGCGGCCCCACCCTGACGCCGGGCAGCTTCCACCTGCAACTGCTGCTCGCCGCCGTCGCGCTGGTGTTGGTCTGGCGCCTGCCCGAGCCGCGTCCTGCGCAGCGCGGCGCCATGCTGCGCCTGCCCTTCTACCCCAGGGGCAGCCTGGCCTATGGCTTGGCCATCCTGCTCGCCTGGGCCTGCGTAGGCCTGGTGATAGCCCTGTTGCCGGGGGTCTTGCGTCAACACGGGCTGAGCGCCTGGTCCGGTTTTTCGACCTTCTGCGTGATCAGCTGCGGCCTGTTGTTCCAGCCCATGGCACGTCGCATGTCCAGCGTACGTGCAACCTTGCTCGGATTGGCGATTCTTCCGTGTAGCTACGCCCTGCTCGCCTGGGGCGCCGACAGTGGGCGGCTGGCTGCCGTGCTGCTGGGCGCGGTCGCTGCCAGCAGCGCGTGCTACGGGTTCATTTACTTGGGTGGACTGGCGGCAGTGAACCAGTTGGCAGGGCCTGAGAAGACCCGGGCCAGCGCGGGTTTCTTCCTGCTGGCGTACCTGGGGTTCAGCCTGCCGGTGATCTTCACGGGGCTGCTCAGTGACCGTCTTGGCTCACGAACAGCGTTGGTGGTGTTTGGCGCCGTGTTACTCGCGGGGTGTGGAGTGGTTGCCTTGGCACTATGGTTGTCAGCACGGGCCCATTCGCGGGTAAACACGCTCCCACAGGGCTCGCGTTAGCGGACTGCCTGCACTTTTCAGCCGTGCAAATACCAGCCCCACAGGCACAGCGATGTTGATGAGAACACCGGAGAACCTGTGGGAGTGGGTTAACCCGCGAAAAGGCCGACGCAGCTTCAATTGGCCTCAAATAGCCGTGGCCCCACCATCGACAGCCAGACTATGACCGGTGGTGAAGGCCGCGCCATCGCTGCACAGATAAAGCACCGCACTGGCGATCTCCTCGACCTTGCCGATGCGTCCCACCGGGTGCATCGCGGCAGCGAACTCCGCTTTGCGCGGGTCGGACTCATAGGCCCGGCGGAACATGTCGGTATCGATTACCGCCGGACACACCGCATTCACCCGAATGCCCTTCTTGGCGTACTCGATCGCCGCCGACTTGGTCAGGCCGATCACCGCGTGCTTGGAGGCGCTGTAGATACTCATCTTCGGCGCCGCCCCCAACCCCGCGACCGACGCAGTGTTGACGATCGCCCCGCCGCCTGCGGCAAGCATCAGCGGTAGTTGGTACTTCATGCATAGCCACACGCCTTTGACGTTCACGCCCATGATCGCGTCGAACTGCGCCTCGCTGCCCTCTGCCAGACGGCCCTGCTCGATTTCGATGCCCGCGTTGTTGAAGGCGTAGTCCAGGCGACCGTAGGCTTCGATGATGCGCTCGTGCAAATGGCGCACCTCGGCGTCCTTGGTCACATCGCAGGCCACGAACAGCCCCTCACCACCGGCCTGGCGAATCAGCGCCACCGTCGCCTCGCCGCCCTCCACATCCCGGTCGGCCACCACCACCTTCAAACCCTCGACAGCGAACGCCTGTGCCGTCGACCGGCCAATCCCCGCCCCACCACCGGTGACCAGGGCTACCTGGCCGGAAAACGTCATGCTCATTACGGGCTCCTGAACGCTGATTCGTTATGAAGGCTGAGTCTAGTCATGACAGCCGCGCGCTGGGCAGCACGATCATCCAGGTGTATCGAGGTGTATTTGCGCAAGCAGTGAAACTTGATCGCCACCGGCCCTCGGGCTATCAAAGGGGTCTATCTTGAACGTTCAAGCTGCCTACCCCATTCCCAAAGGGAACCGCCATGCCCCAGACCAACCGCCGCTTCCTGCTCAGCAAACGCCCCGTCGGCGCCGTGCGCCGCGACGACTTCACCTACGAGCAGGTCCCCGTCACCGAGCCCGCCGAAGGCCAAGTGCTGGTGAAAAACCTCTACCTATCCCTGGACCCCGCCATGCGCGGCTGGATGAACGAAGGCAAGTCCTACATCGCCCCCGTCGCTCTCGGCCAGGTGATGCGCGCCCTGGGCGTCGGCGAAGTGATCGCCTCAAAGCACCCTGACTTCAAGCCCGGCGACCACGTCAACGGCCCGCTCGGCGTACAGGACTACTTCGTTGGCGAGCCCCAAGGCCTGTACAAGATCGACCCACGCCTGGCCCCCCTGCCCCGCTACCTCTCAGCCCTGGGCATGACCGGCATGACCGCCTACTTCGCCCTGCTCGACGTCGGCCAACCCAAGGCCGGTGAAACCGTTGTCCTCTCCGGCGCTGCCGGTGCCGTGGGCAGCATCGCCGGGCAAATCGCCAAACTCAAAGGCTGCCGCGTCATCGGCATCGCCGGTGGCCAGGAGAAATGCCAATACCTCAAGGACGAGCTCGGCTTTGACGGCGTCATCGACTACAAAGCCGAAGACGTCCTGGCTGGCCTCAAACGCGAATGTCCGAAAGGCGTGGACGTGTACTTCGACAACGTCGGCGGCGACATCCTCGACGCCGTGCTCAGCCGCCTGAACTTCAAGGCCCGCGTGGTCATCTGCGGCGCCATCAGCCAGTACAACAACAAGGACGCCGTCAAAGGCCCGGCCAACTACCTGTCGCTGCTGGTCAACCGCGCGCGAATGGAAGGGTTCGTGGTGATGGATTACGCCAAGGAGTACGGCAAAGCCGCACAGGAGATCGCCGGGTGGTTGGCCAGTGGCCAGGTGAAGAGCAAGGAGGATGTGGTGGAGGGGTTGGAGACGTTCCCGGAGGCGCTGCTCAAGCTGTTCAGCGGAGAAAACTTCGGGAAATTGGTGTTGAAGGTTTGAATCCAGCCTAAAAGCTGCGGCCCTGAGCCCGCTCCAACAGGTACGGCGGTGCTATTGAGCACCCCGAAAACCCTGTGGGAGCGGGTTCACCCGCGCAGGGCCGCACAGCAGCCCCAGACGAGCGACTATCAGCCGCGAATCTCGGCCACAACGGCCGCCAACGCCTGCGCCGGGTCCGCCGCCTGGCTGATCGGACGCCCGATCACCAGGTAATCCGAACCCGCGTCCAGTGCTTGGCGTGGAGTAAGGATCCGGCGCTGGTCATCCTGGGCACTGCCAGCAGGACGAATCCCCGGCGTCACCAGTTGCAGCGCCGGATGCGCCGCCTTCAGTGCAGGCGCCTCGAGCGCCGAGCACACCAGCCCGTCCATCCCCGCCTTCTCCGCCAACGCCGCCAGACGCAGCACCTGCTCCTGCGGATCCACATCCAGGCCGATCCCTGCCAAGTCCTCACGCTCCATGCTGGTCAGCACCGTCACACCGATCAGCAACGGCTGCGGCCCGCTACGCTTGGCCAGCTCCTCACGGCACGCCGACATCATGCGCAGGCCACCGGAGCAATGCACGTTGACCATCCACACCCCCATCTCGGCTGCGGCCTTCACTGCCATCGCCGTGGTGTTGGGGATATCGTGGAACTTGAGGTCGAGAAACACTTCGAAACCCTTCTCGCACAAGGTCTCGACAATCCCCGAAGCGCTGCTGGTGAACAGCTCCTTGCCGACCTTCACCCGGCACAGCGCCGGATCGAGCTGGTCAGCCAGCTTCAGAGCGGCCTCACGGGTAGGGAAATCCAGGGCGACAATCAGGGGCGTCTGGCAGGCGGGCATGGGCAGAGTCTCTTGGCAAGTCGAAATCGGCGCGCATTGTAAACGATGTGGCCCAGGCTTTGGGGCCGCGGATCAGGAGAATTGGCCCGGCACCCGGTCACTCCTATAATTGAACCAACGGAGACGGTAACGGCTCGAAACTAAGCGAGCGTTTGCCATCCATGGTCTACAAGGAGAACGTCATGCCCTGGTACGCCTGGTTGATACTGATCATAGCCCTTGGCTCGATCGTCGGCGGGTTGCTGCTGTTGCGCGACACGGCAAAGAAACTGCCATTGACCGAAGAGCAACTGAAGAAGATCCATGAGCGAAATGCCGAGGCCGATGCCAAGGATGCGCAGGACCGTTGATGCCTGATGGCCGACCCTGGCGGATCGGCCACTCCCCTACTGGTTACTCTGTCACGACCAGCTTGTCCCGGTTTCGCTCCAGAAGCGCGTTGCCGATGCCCTTGATTTCCAACAGTTCATCCACCGACGCGAACGGCCCGTTGGCCTCACGATAGGCCACGATCGCCTCGGCCTTGGCCCGGCCGATGCCGTTGAGTTCCTTTTGCAGGGTCAGGGCATCGGCGGTGTTGAGGTCGAGCTTGGCGGGTTGGGTAGCGGTGGCGCTGGTGGTCACCTTGGTTGCGGCCAGCTCGGTGGCTGGGGGAATAGCTGGATTAGGGGCGGCGCTGAGCGAGAAGGACAGGCCGGTGAACAGGGGGAGGAGGAGGTAGGAAAGGATGGTGTTGCGCATTTTGGGCACTCCTGTGAAATGCGGGTTTAGGGGGCAGCGTTTCCGGTGCTGCCGTGATAAGGCTAAAGGGTCGCAGGAGGACGTTGGAAGGGGTGATAGGTTTGAAAATAGTTACTGAATTGGTCAACTAACGTTTTATTTACCGTCAGCCGTAGTAGGAATGGAAGAACTCTATCAGATCAGATCCGTTGTATAGTGCTGCAGGAAGGAAGTGTCAGATTTTTTGTGTGCGGGCCGGTAATGGCCTGCCGTCAGGCAGGCCCTGACTTAAACGCCGCAGAGGCATCCTCGATAGCTTCTGCGGTCATCAGGCCCTCACCGAACTGCTCCAGCAGCTCTTTGGGGATTTTGGGCAGGTCACGCAGGGGGTTCTTTTTGGTTGGCATACATGCACCTCTTACTCATGTTATGCCCGAACACAAAATTTCTGACACCCTCTGCAGGAAAGCACGAACTTGTAAAAAACATTAATACGGAAACAGCCGCGACTTAGCATTCTTGAATCGCATTAATACCTTGAATCTACACCTACAATCGAATCCAGCCAGCCCAATTATAAAACTCGACTTACTTGACTCCAAGGCGCTCGAGACAACCGATTCCAAAAACTTTCACAGCCTCATATCACCCTAGACGACAAACCACGCGCGAACAACACCACTCGCTCTTTGGCGAACCGGCGCCGAGTTGAAATCAATTATTCGCTATTGACCCGAAATATATTTCTGATACAGCCAGTCAACGATCTCGCCATCCGGCCCATAACCCACCACGACTTCCCGCAAAACTTGTCTCACTCGATTAAAATCGTTAGCAGACAGGGCACCAAACAACGAATCAAGTTTAGACTTAAGCTCCCCCCAACTTAAAAATAACTCATCTGCACACATAATCATCGGATGAGGCGTTTCGTAAACTTTGTCGCCAATCAGAAGCTCTTCATAAAGCTTCTCACCTGGACGTAATCCAGTGAACTCGATCGCAATGTCACCTTGCGGATTTTTATCAGACTTGACGGTTAAGCCAGATAAATTGATCATTTTTTCGGCGAGTTTGGCAATCATCACCGGCTCGCCCATATCAAGCACGAAAACGTCTCCCCCCAGCCCCAAAGAACCTGCTTGGATAACAAGCTGCGCTGCTTCAGGAATGGTCATAAAGTACCGAGTAATTTTAGGGTGCATGACGGTCAGTGGCCCCCCCATCTTGATCTGCTTGTGAAAAAGCGGGATAACCGAACCCGAAGAGCCAAGAACATTACCAAAACGCACCATTGTGAAGCGAGTTTTGTTGGCACTTGCGATATTGGCAGCATCACCGTACAGCACCGGCGCCATCTCTTTGCTCAATGCCTGCAGTACCATTTCGGAAAGTCGCTTGGTACTGCCCATCACATTAGTAGGGCGCACGGCTTTATCGGTAGAAATCAGAACAAAGCTATCGACGCTTGCCTGCAACGCTGCTTGTGCTGTACTAATGGTCCCCATCACGTTGTTCAATATTCCCTCAGCAATATTGTGCTCAACCATTGGCACATGCTTATAAGCAGCCGCGTGATAAACAGTATTAACGCGCCACAGCCGCATCAAATTGAACAGTTTACTCTGATTACAAACGGTACCAAGGAAAGGTAATATTTTAGTCGGCAACGCTTCACGGCGCAGGCGCTGTTCCAACTCCGCATGAATACTGTAAAGATTAAATTCACTATGATCAAATAACAGAATGATAGTAGGTTGCAAGGATAAGATCTGCCGGCATAATTCAGCACCTATTGACCCTCCAGCCCCTGTCACCATCACAACCTGCCCAGTGACGCATCGAGCTAAAAGCTCTTGCTGCGCAGGAACAGGGTCCCGACCCAATAGGTCAGCAATGTCAACCTCTTGAATATCGTCAACTTTGACGCGCCCACTCGCAAGATCCATGAAACCCGGCACGCTACGGACATGCAACGGAAAACTCTCTAGGGACGTCAAAATCGCTTTACGCCTGGATCGACTTGCAGAGGGAATTGCTAACAAGATTTCCTCGGCTCCCGTCACTTCGATCATACGTTGGATATCCGAACCGTGATAAACCTGCAGGCCTGAGATAACGCTGTTGGTCAGACTAGCGTCATCATCGATAAATGCTACCGGCCTCATCATCCGGCCCATTCGCAATGCTACCGCCAACTGATTACCTGCTGCGCCAGCACCGTAAATTGCCACCTTTGGTAATCCGCTGTCTCGATTGGTAAATGGCACATGCTGGGTAGCGGCGAACCAATCACCTAGAAAATACTGGCGCATCAGCAGACGCAGACCACCAATAAACACCAAGCTTACCCACCAGTAATTGAAGATGATCGAACGGGGCACTACAACTTTATGATTGCTGTACCAGTAAACAATCAGCGCAAGGATGAGAGCCGAGAGGCTAACGGCCTTGAATATGGTAATTAACGCATCATTACCAAAATAGCGCATCACTGCACGGTACATGCCGAAACGGATGAAGATAGGAATAGCAATCAAAGGTGCAACTGCCAAAAGCCATATATGATCAAATACCACGTGGGCCTTTTCGATGCCTAGACGGATCACAAACGCAAGACAGACGGATACCCAGACAAGTAGGATATCAGTCATTACCTGGATCGCTCGCTTGTAGCGCCGAGGCAAGGACTGCAACCGTGCTTTAATTGGACTCATATACCAACTGAACCTCTCTTTGCGACCCGCTCTATCTTTCTTCCAGGCGTAGTGCTTTAGCTCTTACTCGAGCCCGTGCAGCCAAGGGGACACCCTCACCCATGCTCTTGACCACCAGCATTGTATTTGATCGCAAGAAGTAGTAGAGGAAAATACGCTATCAATATGCCCATAAAACCATCCAGCCAGCCGCCAGCAACTAGCAGCGATAGCGGCAACAGCCATAGGACATTAACCGCAACTATAACAACGGTGACAGGTAGGTGGCGGCCATGCCGGCGCGAAGCGAACTGGTACGCATGGCTCCGGTGAGCTTCGTAAAATCTCTCGCCCCTGACCATCCGCCGCACCAACGTGTAGGTGGCATCCACCACGAACACCCCCAGCAGAATTAGCCAGCTCCAAAACAGTTCCGGTGCCGCCTGAGATGCCTGGATCGACAAGGCCGCCAGCATCAACCCAAGAAATCCGCTGCCGGCATCACCCATGAATATCCGCGCAGGAGGAAAATTCCACAGCAGAAATCCGCTGGTCGCAGCAGCGAGCAACGATGCAGGCGCAATCAATGCTGTATGACCGCCGATCAGTGCGGCCAGCGCGCCTCCCAGGCAGGTGGTTATTGCCTCTGCGCTGGCAATACCATCAATACCATCCATAAAGTTGTAGAGGTTCAACATCCAGACCAGATAAAGCCCACCGAGCAAGTAACCTACCCAACCCAAGTTCAGCACGTGGCCAAAAACCTCGAGACCAGGCAGTCCCCCCACCCAACTCATCAACCACCCTGCGGCCAGGAAGTGCCCCAACAAACGCCAACGAGCAGGAATATGTCCGTGGTCGTCCAGGAAGCCAAGCGCCGCCACTGCACAACCCGCTCCGAGCATCGCCCAGGCCCAACCACTGTTCAGAGTGCCTGTAACCAGTAACCCCACCAGCGCAAGCAGGTAAGCCAAAACGATCGCCACACCACCGCCACGGGGGGTCGGCTGACTATGAGAACTGCGTGCGTTGGGCACATCGAGCAATTGCCTGGCCAGTGCGTATCGCCTCAATCCTGAGGTACCGGCGTATGAAGCGATGAAAACCAGGACGCACGCCAAACACCAGATCAACATTGGTTAGTATCCTCGTGGGTTATATCAATCGACGTTGTCACGGGCTTGATTGTCCAGCGCTCGGTATTCGAGTCCCGCCCTGCGCAGCCCTTCTACCGTCGTGCCCTGGGGTGCCCAGCCAAGCACAGTTCGAGCTCTGGAGTCATCGATTTGAAGAGAGCCACATAGCTGCCCGTACATCGCCCTCCTCCCCAGGCACCGCAGGGCTACCCTCAGGCATGCAAGCGGAAAAGGAAACAGCCTTGGGGGTTTGCCCAAACCTGAACTGATGGCCCTGATCATGTCTGGCGTCGAAACAGCCTGTGCGTCTGCAATCAAGAACAGCTCACCTGCGGCGGCTGGGTGGTGCATGCATAATTCAAGGAATGCGACGACGTTGTCTCGCGAAATCACACTGCGCAAGTTGGTGACGCTTTGCAGCGGCAGCGGAACCCCGCTGTCGACCAGTTTGAGCAAACGGCGGAAGTTACCGGGTGCATCAGCAGCGTAGATCAGAGGCGGCCTGACAATGACCAACTCCATTGAGGTGCCGCTTAGCAACGCCTTCAATTCGGTTTCCGCTTCCCATTTCGAAACGGCGTAATCCGCCTGTGGGGCAGCCTGGCTACTCTCCCGAAAGGGTTCATAGGTAGTGGAACTTCCATTCACACCAATTGAGCTCACAAATACAAACCGCTTCACACCCGCGATCAAAGCAGCGCGCGCCAGGCAGATCGTCGCATCCCGATTGACTTCGCGAAACACGGCCAGCTGGCTCTCATTAGAGTGACCCAGAACATGGGCACGTCCAGCCAGGTGCACGATGCAATCAACTTGCACAATGCGATCATCAAAAGCGCCTGAGCACGTCAGGTCGGTTTCGATAAACGTTTGGGCAGTACAACCCTCACGTCTGTGCCGGGCCATCCCAACGACACTGTAGCCGGACTTAACGAGTCGAGTGGTGAGTGCCGCCCCCACGAATCCCGAGGCCCCCGTCACTAAGACACGCTTCATGTTAACTGCTCGTGATCAATCCCCTGAAGAACCTTGTTGGCCAGTACCTCATAGGTGTAATGGGCTATCACCGCTTCATATCCCTTGCGCCCAAGTCTGCGCCGCTCGTCCTCTCTCATGAGGGACAGCCGCTTTACCGCGTCTGCAATTTGCTCTGGGCACTCAGGATCAACGGATATGCCACAGCCATAGTCACCCACTGGGTCATTTCCAGCTTTGCAAGCAAAAATAACCGGCAGGCCCGCCAGCATATAGTCCCAAAGCTTGTTGGGACTGATGCCGAATCGGAAAAGTGGTTGAAACTTGAGCGAAATATAGCCAGCAGAGGCCAGCGACAAGGCAGCCATGATGTCTTCCTTGGGCTGCTGCTCATGAAATTCGACAACGCCACCACCGAACTGCTCGGCGATGCCTTGAAGGTATGCTTTGCGTTCGCCTTTCCCCACCAGGACAATTTTTACCTTTGTCCCACGCGTTTTTAGAAGGGCCCCGGACCGAACCAGCCCTTCCAAAGCGTTCGGCTCACCGTGGGCCCCAGCATAAATCACCACAAAAAAGCCCTGTCTCCTGAGGCTTTGAATATGCCGGGCAAACGAACTCTTGCTCGCCTCCCTGGCTGGTTCCGGGCCGTTGACATCGACGCCGTTGGGTATCCACAAAAACTTTCCCGGCTCGAGCCCTTTGCTGCGCATATGAGGTTCGGCGCAAGGCAGCAACGAGATCACCTTGTCGGAACGTGCATAGGTGAAGCGTTCTATCCAGCCAGTAAGACGAGTCATCAAGCCAGTGGCCTTCCACCCCCCCAGCTCGACCAGGCTCAGCGGCCATATATCACGCACTTCGAATACGAATTTGGCTCGCAACATTCGCGCGGCGAACCAGCAGCTGATAGCTGCAAAGGGATGCGGTGACGAATAGATGATTGCATCCGGGCAACCGCGGCGCATAGCGAGCACCAGGCAACTGGGGGTCAGCAGCACAGCGAACAGCAACATGGAAAACATCCGCCCCAGACCATTGCCATGGTAGGCGAGCGTAGGAACATACGCATAGTTCACGCCGTCTACGGTCGTGCCCCTTCGGCGCTGTTCATCAGGCTCCATCAGGTGATGGTAGCTCGCAGACAAGACAGTTGATCGATGCCCTGATCGGTTCCAGTAATATGAAAAATAGAACGGTCGCCAGTATCGACCGATCCCAGGTCCGCCAGCGTAGGGGTGTACATACCAGACATTCATTTAGCTAAACGAACCTTTTAGCGGGCAGGGCCGCATCATACCATCGCCAGATACTCAGCAATCTTCAACGCTGCCTGTCCACCGCCGTAGAGCTGCTGATCATCTTCCACCACCCTACCCATACTCTGCCGCACGCAGCTCACGATCTTGTCCCGCTGCGCCCCTGCCAAGACATTCGCCCCGCATGCCAGAAGCTCTACCCACTCGGTTTGGTCACGCAACGTGACGCACGGTTTACCGAAGAAAAACGCTTCTTTCTGCAGGCCCCCGCTATCCGTCATCACCATGGAGCAGTTCTTCAGCAACCACACCATTTGCAGGTATCCAACCGGCTCCACGATCTGACCGTGAAGTTTCAACCCGATGCGCTTCAAGGCCGCACGGGTACGCGGATGCAACGGCAGCAGCACGGGGCACACGTTGCGGTGGATCTCGTTCAGCGCCTCGACAATATTTGCCAGTCTAAGCGGGTCATCGGTGTTCTCGGCACGGTGTACGGTTGCGAGGACAAAGCATTGCTTCTCACTCACCCCGGCCGGTGGTGTACTGAACGGTGCGAAGTACTTAGCACTGTCCTGCATCACGTCCCCAACATCGAGGATTTGGACCGGCTTCCCGTTGAAGCCCTCCTTCTCCAGATTGCACACTGCGGCCTTGGTAGGGCAAAACAAAATGTCACTGAGTTGGTCAGTCAAAATCCGGTTGATCTCCTCGGGCATGCGCATATTGAAGCTACGCAGCCCTGCCTCGACGTGGGCGACCGGCACATTCACCTTGGAGGCGGCAAGCGCGCCGGCGAGTGTTGAGTTGGTATCTCCGTAGACCAGGACGCGATCAGGCTTTTCGGCGAGGATTACATTCTCGATCTCCATCAACATGCGGCCCGTCATCTGTCCGTGGGTGCCGCCGTGGATGTCGAACTGGTAGTCAGGCTTGGGTATAGCGAGCTGTTCAAAAAAAACAGCCGACATATTCTCATCGTAATGCTGGCCGGTATGTACGATAACCTCGCTGAGCGACGGATATTTTCCGAAAGCCTTGGATACCATACCCGCTTTGATGAACTGGGGACGGGCGCCGACTAACGTGAGGATTCTCATTTAGATTCTCATTTAAAGAGGTAAAACTACCGTCTATGCTCTAATCATCGGATGCTACTTTGTTACCGTTTGGCGTGCCAACCAATGTATCAACTTCCTTAGTCGCTCAAAAAGGCACCTTGAACAGCGCCCATATTATTTGAAAACGTAAGACCTTGACGGACGCAAGCGTCAAACCGCCCCCACTTTTTCAAGTACCCGCCGAACGAAGCGCCGGAACCCCACCCGTTTGTAGAAAAAATAGACCTCGCGCCAGTACGATCTACGCATAGCGTCCTTGGAGTTATCGATAATCACCTTAGCCACTTTAATTTTATGCTGCGAAGACAATTGTTGCTCGCAAAAAGCCATGTAGGCAGGCAAGTCAATGGACTGTGGCTTGGCAAGTACGCGCTGATACATAGCTTCACACTTTTTCGCGACGACCTTAGGATCATGCGTCGCGCAGCAATACTTATAGCCGTTCGCTGCAATCTTCTGACGCAATGCTGGAGATTTGATCAGATCGCGCAGCACATCCTTGATCGTATCGGGACTGGCCACCGCGATTGGCGGCTCATCTCCCAGCGTGTGGACGATGTCATCACGAACATAGGAAACGACCGTTTTACCCAGTGCCATGGCTTCAACTGCCAGAACGCCATACCAGCCAATGCGAAGCTGATCGACAATCACATCACACTTTTCGAAGATTGCCCGCGCCTCTGCCTGCGACAGGTTCTCGACCAACATAAAGTCGAAATCGAGCCCTTCCTCTTTCAATGCCTCAACCGCATTGATGACGTGCTCGGTGCCTTTCACGCCACGGCGGCTGGGCGCATGGACTATCAGCGGGCGGGTGGTGTTGGTAGGGCCGACATATTTCCAAGTATTGAAATCGATGATACGAGGAATGACACTGGCATCTGGAACATAGGTCGCCAGTTCCGGGTCGGAAACAACCAACTCATCAGCCAGCGCTCGACACATCGCCAGGTACGCCACCTGACTTTCTTCGGAAAACTTGGCAATCAAGCGCTCCGGATCATCATCGACGTAGTGATAGGGATTGTTCGCAGCGAACAAACTGGCCATGCGGATTTCGCTGCCGCGGAAATGCACCACTACGCGCTTGCCCGCAGCCTTCAGCGCCAGCAGGTCCACCCCCATTGGAAACTTAGGCATGCCCTTGTTAAAAAACGGCGTGATCGCATGGATGTGGACCACATCAGCCTCGGCGCCGAGCCCACCCAAAACCCTGCATTTATCAACTATGCCTGCGCTAGGTATGGTGTGGTCCGAAGGATAGGCAAACTTGTTGTATCCCATCACCACATTGGATGCATCGATGCCGATGCTTCGCAATGCGGATGCCATCATTGCTGGCTGGCCCGCCGAGGGGCCAAAGCCGTGAAGCACTTTATAAGAAAATGTACCCATTGCTACCTCATCATCCTGTTTAATTGCGCCTACACGCATCAGAAACTTTCGGGTTCATCATACGGCTCTACCTTGGAAGGAACTTGGCTACCTTCTATACACGCCCGAATGGCCGGCAAAAACGCCGAAGCCTGTACAAATGAACCAAAGAACTTGCCCATGATACCCACATAGGATTGCAGCAGTATCAGGGCTAAGAAAACCTCCTTGAATCCAATATCCAGAAGCCCAAACTCCTGAATAAAAACCATCACAATACAAAATAAAAAAGAGAAAACAGCTGGAGTCAATCCGAATATGGAGGAAATTAAAATCCGATTGAAGTAAGATTTGTAATACTTCTCAACTTCATCACCATAGGGAATAGAATTATCTAGCTTCCATTGCGCCATTTTCTTTCCGTGCTCTGCCAGCCCATGAGAGGCGTTTGACATGAACAATGAAAGGCTTTGCATCGCGAGATACAACCCAACTGAACTGACTGCCAGCAGGCCGATTACAACCGCTAGGTAAATAAACGGCAGGAGCACAATCATGACTACAAAGCTAATGATGAGCAAAAGCGTCGTACTTGCAGCTTTCATGCTAGCAGATGATAAGCGGCCGTAATAATTCGAAGCCCTACTGATATTCGCGCCGACTACTGACCCCTTTCGCCTGATTTTTTCTGCAAACCACTTTTCCCTGTGCGTGACAACCCGCGCTTCTAAAACTATCTGAAAAACACGGGTACAGAGAAGTGCCAGCGAAACCGCCAGCGCAGAAAGAATCAACATTCCTTTGCTTTTCAAGAAAACCAAGCCAGCTGCTCGTTCGTGCAGTTGGAAGACATCCATCCCAAAATACAGCGCTATCAAGGCACTGAAGGTAACAGTCGCCCCTATCACCACCACACCTGATAGCGCATGTAGCGCTACCATCCGTTTGTTATCTGAAGCACTATCAAGAAAGATAGCCCAATCTTTTTTATTCATATTTTCAGCCTGATCGACGGCCCCCCAGAGCCTTGAACATTTCGCCAATCTGATCCGCACCAATGTTAAACAACGCATCAAACACACCTAGCCCAGGTATGAACTCAGTGCTATTTTTTTGAGGATAGGCTTCAGGCACAAAATTTGTATATACGAGCTGGATATTTTTCTTTGCGAAGGTCTCCTCAGACTGATAATTGGCGCCGCCCCCACCTGAAACATACGTGCCTCCGCCCACGGAAGTTATCAAGTCAGCCAACCTGGCATCACTTTTCCCCGTAATATTCATCTGTGATGAACGTAGGCAGACACAGTCGATGCCGATTTGTGACGCTACGTATTCGATCAAAGCAATATTGAGATCAGCAAAGTTACAAGTACTTTTCTCGACCAGCAATTTGGCTATTTCATCAAAATATCTTGAAAAATAGGGCGAGCGTTTATACGACGACTCCATTGAGCGTAAGTGCTTGGCCACCCAGTCATCTCCGGAGGGGGATGAGTCCATAATCGCGGCCTGATAGCTTCGCCCAGTAGGAACAGTCAACCATTTGCTTTCGCCATTGATGGCGATCTTGTTACGATTGACGTAACTACCCTTAGGAAATTCTGCATCGTCAAGAAAAATGAAAACATTAGAAATTGCCATTTTATAGAAATAGCCAAGCCAAGGCAGGTAATTAGGCTGATGAATACCTACTACGAGCTCTCGATTAAAGTTTTTGATCAAGGTCAGATATTTGTTTTTGTGACAGATCTGGCGAAACCCGTGAGTTGTGTAGAAGTTGACGGCACCAGTGTTTTCGAGTGGTGTCTTCAAGATAAGGCCGTTAAGTTCGGCGCGCTCTGCCACCCTGATCATTTCGCCAAGGATTGCTGCACCTACTCCACGACCTCGAGCTTGATCGCTCACCACAAAACGGTGAATCCAGAGCATGCCACCGCGTACCGATCCGAGGCAGTATCCCACTAGATGACCATCCAGTCGGGCTGAGCGCGATACATCCCACTTACGTGGTAACTCCTTTAGGTAACTATCTCGCCCCCAGGCCATCCATGCCTGATCAGCAGACAAGGCTTCCAATTCAGGCCATATTGATCCTGTCCTGTCGGCGGTGAGTAACTGAAATTCCAGAATGTTCGTCGTCATCTTCCAGGACCGAAAGTGTACTCAATAAACTGCACGATAGAGAGTGAATGCTTCAGCGTACTCAGCGCCGACGGTTACGCCGCGTGAGTGCGCATGCGCCCGTATGAACCTCTCGCTAAAATAAGGCCTACTTGTCTGAGAGGTATATTTACGTAAAGCTTCAATCTTCAAGTCGATGTCGCTTTCTTCAACTGTGATCAGATAATTCGCATGAAACTCGATCGTATTCCAAGGTACCTCATAGCCCAAAATCGTTTTGGTTTTGAATGCACGAAGGGCTTCTTGAGCCACCACCGAATGATCTTGGTGCAGATCACCTAAAGTCGGGCAGAACACCATTTGAGGCTGCAAACTTCTGTTTAATCTAACCAATTCCTCAAGCACATCCTGACGACTATAAGACAACTTTCTTACAGCAAAGTCATGCACTGTAACATTCTCAGGCGGGATACCTAAGACGCCGGTAGCTTCAAAAAGCTCTCGCCGCAACGAGCCGGGTTCAAAATTCCTCGGGAGACTCTCGTCACAGCTACAGAAAGCGACGTAATTAATCTTATATCCTAGCCTGGCGAGCTTGGAGATAGTGGCACCACATCCCAACTCACCATCATCCGTATGGGGAGCGAGAACTAGAACAGGCTGATCATTCAAAAACATTGTTTATCCTTTTCGACTCAGAGCTTCTGCAAACCGACGTCCACAAAGTGCCGCTCACCGGTAACGTAGTACTCTACTCCGCTCACCAGATGATCGAGATCAGGATCGATAGAAACAAATGCCGCCTTTACGCGACACCCACGGCTGATCAACGTCCTAGAGAGCCGCTTGTAACGCTGATATCGCGTCAAGTCACGGAATGCGATCAACGTCACGGACTTCGGTTCACCCAGGAATTTATAGAGCGCATCCTCCTGGCTCTCCCACGTTAATGCACTGCGAGCGTAGTCTGACTTCGAACGGTATTCGTTAATTTTTGCTTTAACATCCAAGATGCATTCGATCCACGACTCAGCCGTAGTGCTGTCAAGAATCCGGCCGAACCCGTAGGTATCGACCAATGCTTTGACATCCGGCATCGCAGGCGCAACAACAGGCAAACCGGCGGCTATGTAATCAAAGCATCTGTTTGGCAGACCAACTGCACCGTTTGGATTGGCAATATCGCTGGTAATCAGACCGATATCGGCTCCCGCCGCGAGATGGGCAAGACGTTCGTAGTTTACAAATTCGAAAAGATGTACTCGATCAGCGATACCCAACTCCTCAATCAACGTGAGGATTCGCTGGTGGTACTCGACTGGCTTCAGCCTTACAAACGCTGCGAGGTGATAACTCTCAGGAAGCGCTGCCAACGCCTGCATCACAGGCTCAAATCCAATGACGACGTTACCACTGGCAAACAGCAGTGTAGCATCATCTGAAATACTGCACATTTCCCTAAGTTCCGAGTTGCGCTCTGTCGTCGCGTACTCACGGAAATTTTTTACAACATGCACAGGAGGCCCAAAACGGGTCAAGGTTTTAGCAAGTGCGTCCCCAATGGTCAGCAAGCCATCGGCATCCATCATTGCCCCATAGGCTGCGTGGTTCACCATCCCCAATGTAACGGGTGACCAGCGAGGAGCAGCGGACCGTCTGTGAACGTCAACATTTTCGACGTTATCACAGAAAACGGTACCTTCGCCGTTCAGCCTTCTCAGTTCATAAGCCGCGGGCAAACTGTTCGGCAACAACGCGATATAACATTCCGACTTGAGCTCTTCCGAACGCCGGGCAACAGCTTCTGCCAAAAACCCTTGGAAGTACAGCGCGAAATAGGTGCGCGCTGCCCGATAGAATCTTTGAATCTGCTGAAGTTTCTGATGACGTTGAACAGCACTCTCTTTCAGTGCGTCAATTTTAGTTCGATACAGTGACTGTAGTGCTTCATACTTCCCACGATGCTCCTGCGCCATCTTTCTCAACGCCTCGACTTTTAGCTTATGCGAAGTCTGAAGTGCTGTTAACTTTCCGTGGCGCTCTTTGGCCGCCTGTTTAAGCCGCTCAATTTTTGAACGGTTCCGTTCGACATACTCCTGAAGACTTTCGATTTTATGGTTTTTTTTGGTCGAATAAGCTTCCAAGGCTTCAAGCTTAGCCTTAATAGCAACTAATCGAGCATCGCCGCGGACGATCCCTTGGAAAAGCTTCACCAAATCGGTGCGGGTGAGCCCCAACTTTTTTCTGTAACGATACCCAATATTTTTCATCTGTTGATCCTTACAACGCTCCTAATTCATCTCGGCCGCTCTATAATTTTGTGTCGCTGACCGAGATGCAAGTGGGTTTTAAACCCACATGTCCCTCAATGCGCTAACCACTTTCTCGCTGTCCGCCTCGCCCAGATACGGGTGCATCGGCAGACTCATCACACGCTGCGCCACAGCATCACCTACCGGCAAGTCAACCGACCCATCCGCCACCGCTGGCTGCTTGTTCAGGGGGATTGGATAATGCACGGCGGTCGGTACGCCGGCGATTTTGAGTTTTTCTTGAACCAGGTCGCGGTCATCAACTTGCACAGTGAACTGCGCCCAAGCGCTTTGATTGTGCGCTTCGATGAACGGTGGCGTAATACCCGCGTCGGCTAACATATCGGAATAACGCTGGGCAACTCCCTGACGCAACCTCAATTCTTCAGCGAAAATTTCAAGCTTTGGTAGAAGAATGGCTGCCTGCAGCGTATCCAACCGGCTGTTCACACCTACGCGAACGTGGTGATAGCGGCGATCCTGACCATGACGAGCAATCTGGCGAATCACTTTCGCCAGCTCTTCGTCGTTGGTGAAGATGGCACCGCCATCGCCGTAGCATCCAAGAGGTTTGCTCGGGAAGAAGCTAGTACAGGCGATGGTTGTCAGGTTGCAGGAACGCTTGCCTTTATACGAGGCGCCGAAGCTCTGCGCAGCATCTTCGATCACTGGAATACCGTGCTTGGCAGCAATGGCATTAATTGCATCAAAATCGGCGCACTGCCCATAAAGCGATACAGGGATGATCGCCTTGGTACGGTCAGTGATCGCTTGCTCGAGCAGTGCGGGATCAATATTGTAGGTACGCGGGTCAACATCCACATAGACCGGCTTTGCACCCAACAGCGCAACGGTTTCGGCAGTTGCAATGTAAGTGAAGCCAGGGGTGATGACCTCATCACCTGGCCCAATGCCCAAGGCCATTTGCGCAATTTGCAAGGCATCGGTGCCATTCGCACAGGTGATGCAGTACTTGGCGCCGACGAACTCGGCCAACCGATCCTCCAGCTCCTGTACTTCAGGACCAAGGATGTACTGGCCGTGAGAAAGCACACGCTGGATGCCGGCATCAATCTTGTCCTTGATGCGAGACTGCTGGCTCTTTAGGTCAATGAATTCAATCATGGTCAAACAGCCTCTTTGATCAAAGTATTTTCGCGCAACACATAGCGCGCCCCAGTATGCGTGCAGACAGCTTGGCCCTGTTCGTCAAGCTGCAGTTGCTCACCGAATTCACTCATCCAACCGATCTGACGCGCCGGCACACCGACCATGAGCGCATAGGCCGGCACGTCCTTGTTAATTACCGCACCTGCGCCGACAAACGCATACTCACCTACGGTGACGCCGCAGACGATCGTGCAGTTGGCACCCAAGGTCGCGCCCTTTTTCACCAACGTGTCACGGTATTGATCTTTGCGTTCGATAAGCGAACGTGGGTTATAGACATTGGTGAAAACCATACTTGGCCCACAAAACACGCCCTCTTCGAGGGTCACGTTATCGTAGACCGACACATTGTTCTGAATTTTGCAGTGGTCGCCTATCAACACCCGGTTGCCAACGAACACATTCTGGCCGAGCGAAACGCCCGCTCCGATTCGCGCGCCACCGCAAATATGAACGAAATGCCACACACGGGAGTTCGCACCTATTTGCGCACCCTCATCGACAATCGCACTTGGATGTTGATAGTAATTCATGGCTTCAGACTCACATTGGACTGAGGTTGATCGAAAGTACGCAGCAGCTCGTTCGCAGCGTATTGCCCGTAACGAATGGCACCCACCTCGTTGAGGTGATGCCTGTCACGGTAGATGAGCGTGCCCTGCTGATAAGGAGCAGAGCCGAAGAATTCGCTGTCGGAAAAATCGAGAAACTGCACTCCAGGCATGCGCTGGGTTATTTCTCTGACTTGCTGATTGGTGGCCTGCCACTCACGGTTGAATTCCAAAGGTGCCGCCAGGCCGATCTCGGTGAAACGTCTGACTCGCTGCACATCCGTTTCGAACATGGGCACCTGCGCAAGGACGAGCACCCGCTTATGGGCCTTGATGCTGTCAGAAAGAAACTCGGCAAATGCTTTGGCGAACGCCTGGCTTTGCATTTGATATTGCCACATACCGGCAATAATTATTTGGTCGACATTGGGCAGCTCACGGGATACTGCTTCGATTTGTGCCCGGCAAGGCGCATGCGCCCAAGCGGGTAGTCGCTCCACGTCAAAACCCGGTATCGGTACGCAGCTGCTGGCGGTCAGCACTCGATAAGCAGTTCCCTGACGTTTACCGACTTCATCGAAGAAGTAGTTCAACTGGGCCGCATGGCTGTCACCAATGACCAGCACGGATGGCTCGGCATCCGGATTACCGCGCTTGCAGCCCCCAACTTGAACGCCATGGCAAATCAACTTCGGGTTGGCATAGCGGGTCATCTCAACGGGTAGAGGCGCAACCAGAGACGCGTTAAGCCGTTGCCCGCCCCACATCGCCAGGCCGACCACAGCAGCCGCTGCAGTCCACGCCGTCGCTTGGCGCCACATACCGGTAGCGTTTCTTGCCGGTGTCTCCACGAAACGGTAAGAAAGCCACGCCAGCACCAACGAGCTGGCCCCATATGCAACCAGCCAGAGGGTGGGGAGTGTGTAGTGCCCGGAGTAATAGCGCAGAAACGCCAGGACCGGCCAATGCCAGAGATAGAGCGAGTAGGACAGCCCCCCAAACCAGACCATCGGCCGGGTGGCAAGGGCCGCGTTGACTGGACCTCTTCGAGCAGCGATCAGCAGCGCCGCCCCCACGCAAGGCACGGCAGACCAAAAGCCTGGGAAATACCGTTTGTCTATCGTTACCAGTGACACGACCAGCATCGACGCGCCCAGCGCTCCCAGCGCGGTTGCAAGCGCCATGGGCAGTTCACGTTGACGGATCAGCAACGCTACCACGGCACCCAGCATGAACTCCGGGATCCTGGCTATCAAAGAAAAATAGAGTTTATCCGGGGTTGCAGCCAACGCTTGGTAGCCGCTCAGCATAAAGAAGCCGACCGCGAGGGAAGCGAACACGCAGCACCGCCAGCGTGTAGGCACACATATGACCAATACTGGGAAAAACAGATAAAACTGCATTTCAATGGCCAGTGACCATGTATGCAAAAGCGGCAACTCGTCGACCCGTGGTGCGAAGTAACTGCCAAAACTTGAGAAATAATGATTACTGGTGAACGTGGCTGCCGAGCTCAAGCTCTTCTGGAAGACATTGAAGTCATACGGCAGGAAGAGGACGGCCGAGAGTAAGCACACCACCACTAACATGACGAAATAAGCAGGAAGGATTCGCTTGGCTCGACTGATGTAGAACCCGGGCAGACTGAACTTCTCGGTCCATTCTGTCAGCAACGCAGTGATAATAAAACCGGAAATGACAAAAAAGACGTCGACCCCGATGAAGCCTGCTTTCAGAAAGCGTTCATCCGCGTGGTAGAGCATGACCGCGAACACAGCGATGGCGCGCAAGCCTTGTACATCGAGGCGGATACCACGGGCTGAAGTCATCGCATCGGTATCGTTTGGCTTGCTGTAATTATCAGTCGACACGCTGGCTCACGATCCTGCAAAAACACAAAAATGGGTGGCCCAATGCCACCCAAGTCACATCCAACTGTTCAGCGATAAAGAGCCTGCACAAACGGGTGCGCTTCGTTGTCGGCCGCTGTAACGATGGCCGCGCTACGAATCGTGTTTACCGTTTCCACGCAATGGCGTGCGTCCTCGATACCGTAACCCCGGCCAGCCAGAATTTCTTCGTAGCTGGTGGTGTGCAGGTCGGTGAAGCCTTCGGAGAACTCCATTTCGTCCCCGTTGACCGTAATCGAGCGATAGGTGGGTTTCTTGCCCTTCACAGACTCTGGCAAGTCGTTGGCATCTACGGACAGGAACCAGCGCACACGCGCTTTTTCATACTCAAGATAGCCAGCCGCCTTGTGTTCGGACGTGAAGTGCACGACGTTACGCTGCAGCTTGCCGAAGATGAAGTGCAACATGTCGTAGAAATGCACGCCAATGTTCGTCGCCACACCGAACGACTTGCGTGGATCGCCTTTCCAGCTTTGCAGGTACCACTTGCCGCGGGAGGTGATGTACGTCAGATCGACTTCGTATTTGTGCGGGTTGTTTTCACGGGCAACCTTGTCCTTCAGGGCAATGATCGCTTGGTGATGGCGAAGCTGCAGGATGTTGAATAGGCGCTTGCCGGTTTCCTGCTCGATCAAGGCCAGTTCATCCAACTGCTGGGGGGTTGGAACCAGCGGTTTTTCGCAGATCACGTCGCACCCCAGACGCAAGCCTGCCGCGATGTGCGGGTGGTGCAGGTAGTTCGGCGAGCAGATTGCCACGTAATCCAGAGCCGTGGCTGGGTCACGCTTGAGACCATGGGCATGGTCGAGGAAAAACTCGAACTCGGTGAAGAATTCGCTCTGCGGCGAAATACTGTCGATGACGCCTACCGAGTCATTGATGTCATACGCAGAAACCAGGCGGTTGCCGGTATCCTTGATGGCGCGCATATGACGAGGGGCGATGTAGCCTGCAGCACCGATGAGAGCAAAATTTTTCATGAAGCTTCCTTTGAAAAACGAATGAATCCGCCTGGCCGGAGGGCACAGGCGGATCAATTTGCTAGTACGCCAATCAGGCCCTGATGATATGCGCAGCAGGCGTGCGGTATTTACCGCGGCTATCGACGATCAACTTGGCGTTGGATTTGATGAGGGCATAGTCGAAATCGTCGTGATCAGTGGCAAGCACCACGGCATCGAAACCAGCCAGGTTCGAAGCGGTAAGCGGTTCGCTGCTCATCTCGAAGTGGTGTTCACGCATCTTCGGGAACACCGGTACATGCGGGTCGCTGTAGGCAACCATACCGCCTTTGGCTTCAATGAGTTCCATGATTTCCACGGAAGGCGACTCACGCATGTCGTCGACGTTCTTCTTATAGGCGATACCGAGGACCAGCACCCGGCTTCCCTTGAGCGCTTTCCCCGATTCGTTCAGGCCGTCCATAAGCTTGCCCAGCACGTATTCGGGCATCGCTTGGTTGACCTCTCCAGACAATTCGATGAACCGAGTATGGAGACCGTACTCACGTGCCTTCCAGGTGAGGTAGAAGGGGTCGATTGGAATGCAGTGACCGCCCAGACCGGGACCTGGGTAATAGGGCGTGAAGCCGAACGGCTTGGTGGCGGCGGCATCAACCACTTCGAAGATGTCGATACCCATGCGATCTGCGACGATCTTCATCTCGTTGACGAGGCCAATGTTGACCGCTCGGTGGATGTTCTCCAGCAGCTTGGTCATCTCAGCAGCCTTGGTGGAGCTTACCGGAACAACCTGATCAATGGCCTGCTCGTAAAGTGCGATACCCACATCAAGGCATTTCGGTGTATGTCCGCCGATCACTTTCGGGATGGTGCGGGTTTCGAAGTTCGGATTACCCGGATCTTCACGCTCCGGCGAGTAAACGAGGAAGATATTCTCGCCGACAACCAAACCGCCTTCCTGCACGCGAGGCAGCAGCTCTTCTTCGGTAGTACCTGGGTAAGTGGTGCTTTCGAGGGAAACCACTTGGCCAGCGCGCAAGTAAGGTTTGAGCGCATCGGTGGTGTTGATCACGAAGCTCAGGTCCGGCTCGCGATACTTATTCAGCGGCGTAGGCACGCACAGAATCAGCGCGTCGCACTCACTGGCACGCTCAAAATCAATGGTTGCCTCGAAGCCCGACTGACGAGCCTTGGCGATATTGGCAGCCGGGATATGCTCGATATAGCTTTGGCCAGCGTTAAGTTTATCGACCTTGGATTGATCAATATCAATACCTAAAACATTAAAGCCAATCGCATTATAACGCAGCATCAGTGGTAACCCGACATATCCGAGCCCTACGATACCAATCAAGGCCTGCCGGCTTTTATACTTTTCTACCACCGTGTTTATATCTGTCATGCTTTCCAACTCACCTTGATGTACATGCCCGTTCCATGACGGCACAACGGGTTATTGATCCTTCACGATTCATTCGCCAACGAGTGAATCCATTAATAACAACGTG
The DNA here is from genome assembly GCF_040822035.1 of Pseudomonas guariconensis. NCBI lineage: Bacteria > Pseudomonadati > Pseudomonadota > Gammaproteobacteria > Pseudomonadales > Pseudomonadaceae > Pseudomonas > Pseudomonas guariconensis. The sequence goes on from NZ_CP162012.1 coordinate 3,933,286, forward strand.
GAAGCTCCCACTCTGTCGAAAAGCGCTCACCCACCCCATCTGGAGAGCAGCCAGCTGCCGATGTGGAAAGGCCGACCAATCATAGGCGGTTAGGCCTCACGGATCCATCGAAGTTTTCAACCCGAGAGATACACCCAAGATGCTCTGCGCTCACTCAACGCACCGCCCCAAGAGCCATGCAATCCCTAACCAAAAGCTCTGCAGCTGACACCAACACCAAGCCCTGAAGACGGCTAAAAATATCAATTTTTCCTCTCTAGGTACTGACTCCGGACGAGTGAGCTATCATAAATCGCTCGTTCAACTATCGGTAACGATACGACTCGGAACATCACCCGATAGACAGACGGGAGCGCCAAACAACCGACAGACATTTGTTCGCACGGAACGATACATCCGCACTGACCTCAATTTTTTGGCATTTGATAGCAAGCAGAAGCGAGCCACGGGGAAATTCGGATCCCTGACGATAGCCGAGAAAAGCCTCGGAGGGAGATGAAAAACCCATGTTGTTACCTAGGCGACGGGCATACATTGTTACACCTAACGTAGCTGACAACAACGCCCAGCCATACCCGCCCATCAGCCAGGGTGCCAGGCGGACCTGGCAACCTCGACTAATGCGCTCACGGCGCGCACCGATTACCCCGCAACCTCCACCTCAGCATCATAATCAGCTTGCTTGAAAAGACTGGCCAAGACTTGAGCCAACAGCTGCTTCGAGCGCCTCTCCCCATGCACCAACACTACCCTCCGCGCCTTGCACCCCAACGCAAACCTGATCAACCCCACCTGATCCGCATGAGCCGAATAACCCTCCAAACTCATCACTTTCGCCCGCACTTCATACATTCTGCCGTCTAGGTCAATTTGCACAAAACCTTCCGCCCCCTGACTCGCTTGGATGACGGCACCGGGTGTACCTTTTGCCTGATAACCGACAAACATCACTTCATGTCTGGGATCGCCCACCATAGCCTTGAGGTAATTGACGATGCGCCCGGCGGAGCACATGCCATTACCGGCGATCACAATAGCGGGACGTCCCGTACTTTTAAGGTAATTGACCACTTGCTGATGTTTAGCGTGTGTATCCACGCATATCAGTTGTTCAAAGCTCAAGGGGTTGCGGCCTTCATATAAACGTTGCCGGGCTTCGGCGTTCCAGAACTGATGCAGGTCTTGGTACGCGCGGGTAATGCGCTGGGCCAGGGGCGAATCGAGGATGATGGGGAGTTGCGACCAATCAAGGGGATCACTCCCGGTATTCTCGCTGCGGGGCGCGAGCAGGGCTTTGCGGTGCAGGATGTCTTCGAGCTCGTAGAGCAACTCTTGGGTACGCCCGAGGCTGAAGGCGGGGATCATGAGGGTGCCGTGATCGGACAACGCGCGATCGATGGCCGCTTCCAGTCGTTGCTGGCGTTCGCTGCGGTCCGCGTGCAGGCGATCGCCGTAGGTGCTTGCGAGCACCAACACGTCCGCTCGCTCTGGTGGCTGTACGGGCTTGAGCAATGGATTATGCGCAGCACCCAGGTCTCCGGAAAATACGACACGCGTGCTGCTGGGCGAATCCGCTTTACATACATCGCACTCGACATAGGCAGAACCGAGCAGATGCCCGGCGCGCTGCAGCCGGATGCGGCATACGAGTCCTTCTCGATCTACGATGGTGTGCCATTGTTCGAAGGGTACGGGGGTTATCAATTTCTCGAGGAATTCCAGGTATCGCTCGACCTGGGTAGGCTCGGCAGTGACGCTGAGCTTATAGGCATCTTCCAGCACCAAAGGTAACAAGCGCGCAGAGGGCTCGCTGCAAATGATCGGGCCGCGGTAGCCGGCGGCGAGCAAGGCGGGAATACGCCCGACGTGGTCCAGGTGCACATGGGTAACGATCAGCGCCTGGATTCCATCGATGGCGAAACCGAGCGAAGCGCTCTCACCTTTCAGAGCGGCATCACCGCCCTGCTCGAGGCCGCAGTCGATCAACAGGCTGGTCGCGCTGTCGAGGTGAAGTTGATGGCATGAGCCGGTCACACCACGGATAGCACCGTGGTGTGAAAGCGTAGGGAATTGCATGCTGCTGAACCTCCAAAGTCTGAATTGAAGCGCGCTATTACTTCATTCATTCAGCTGGAGGATACAGGGCAGGATTCGCCGCCCCTGGAAGGAAAAATCCTCAGTTGCCAGAGAGGGCCGCCTGGCGGGCAGAAGCACGGATCTTGCGCTTGCTGCGCAGCACGCCGTAAGCGCCGAGCAGCGGACCGACAGCCAGGCCAACGACCAATGCGGCGATCACCAGTATCGCTACAGGGACCGCCGGTGCAGTCCAACCGAACAAGACCAAGGAGACGGCTTGCTGATTCTCCAGAACGAAGAACAGGACCACCGCCGCCAGCAGCAGCACGAAGAGTGCCGCCAAGGCACGCTTGAGGTTACGCATCAGGCTGTTCCTTTATCAGTGCGGGACCTGGTCTTCTTCGTTGACGCGATCGCGCAGTTCCTTGCCGGGCTTGAAGTGCGGTACGTACTTGCCTTCAAGATTCACCGACTGGCCGGTCTTGGGGTTACGCCCTACCCGTGGTGAGCGGTAGTGCAAGGAAAAGCTGCCAAAACCACGGATTTCGATGCGATCACCGGTGGCTAGGCATTGTGACATCTGTTCAAGCATGGTCTTGATGGCCAACTCCACGTCCTTGGACGAGAGCAGCCCTTGATGGGTGACAATACGTTCGATCAGCTCCGACTTCGTCATATTTTTCCCTTCGTTATCAAGCAGCTAGATCATTGCTTAACCAGTTTGTAGCACGCCCCGACGGATTTGAACAGGGTGGATCTTGACTTAATAAAAAAATTCAAGATTGCAGGAGACTGGGAAGCGAGATGAGCAGTAGGGAATGGCCGAATAACCAGGCGAGACGCAGTGAATTGATTCAGGGGGAGCTAGCGCCGCTTTGCAGGCTTCGTCAGCGCCTACAGAAGCGGCACGCGACGCGAGGGCGGTATCTGCTTGTTTTCAAACAGGCACAAAAAAGGGCGACCGAAGTCGCCCTTTTTTACCGATCAAACAGAACTTAGTTCTGCTTGGCCATCGCTTCGCGCAGCAGCGCAGCCATGGTGGTGTCGGCAGCAGCTTCCGGAGCGGCGTTTTTCAGGCTCTGGATAGCTTCGCGCTCTTCAGCGTCGTCCTTCGACTTGATGGACAGGCTGATAACGCGGGACTTGCGATCGACGCTGATGATCTTGGCTTCGATCTCTTCGCCTTCCTTCAGGACGTTACGCGCGTCTTCAACGCGGTCACGGCTGATTTCGGAAGCTTTCAGAGTAGCTTCGATGTCGTCGGCCAAGGTAACGATGGCGCCTTTGGCGTCAACTTCCTTGACGATACCCTTGACGATTGCACCCTTGTCGTTCAGAGCAACGAAGTTGGAGAACGGATCGTCTTCCAGTTGCTTGATACCCAGGGAGATGCGCTCGCGCTCTGGGTCAACCGACAGGATGACGGTTTCCAGCTCGTCGCCCTTCTTGAAGCGACGTACGGCTTCTTCGCCGGACTCGTTCCAGGAGATGTCGGACAGGTGAACCAGACCGTCGATGCCGCCGTCCAGGCCAATGAAGATACCGAAGTCGGTGATCGACTTGATGGTACCGGTGATCTTGTCACCTTTGTTGAACTGGCTGGAGAAGTCTTCCCATGGGTTGGACTTGCACTGCTTGATGCCCAGGGAGATACGACGACGCTCTTCGTCGATGTCCAGAACCATGACTTCCACTTCGTCGCCAACCTGAACGACTTTCGACGGGTGGATGTTCTTGTTGGTCCAGTCCATTTCGGAAACGTGTACCAGACCTTCAACGCCTTCTTCCAGCTCAGCGAAGCAGCCGTAGTCGGTCAGGTTGGTAACGCGAGCCTGTACGCGAGTACCTTCTGGGTAGCGCGAGGTGATGGCAACCCACGGATCTTCGCCCATTTGCTTCAGACCCAGGGAAACGCGGTTGCGCTCACGGTCGAACTTCAGGACGCGAACGTCGACTTCGTCACCAACGTTGACGATTTCCGACGGGTGCTTGATGCGCTTCCAAGCCATGTCGGTGATGTGCAGCAGGCCGTCGATACCGCCCAGGTCCACGAAGGCGCCGTAGTCGGTGAGGTTCTTGACGATACCCTTGACCTGTTGGCCTTCCTGCAGGGTTTCCAACAGGGCTTCGCGCTCGGCGCTGTTCTCGGCTTCCAGCACGCTGCGACGGGAAACAACAACGTTGTTGCGCTTCTGGTCCAGCTTGATGACCTTGAATTCCAGCTCTTTGCCTTCCAGGTGGGTGGTGTCGCGCACTGGGCGGACATCAACCAGGGAGCCCGGCAGGAACGCACGGATGCCGTTAACGTCGACAGTGAAGCCGCCCTTAACCTTACCGTTGATAACGCCCTTGACCACTTCTTCGGCGGCGAAAGCTGCTTCCAGAACAATCCAGCACTCGGCGCGCTTGGCTTTTTCACGGGACAGCTTGGTTTCGCCAAAGCCGTCTTCGACCGCGTCCAGCGCAACGTGAACTTCGTCACCGACCTTGATGGTCAGCTCGCCAGCTTCGTTGATGAACTGCTCGAGCGGGATGACGCCCTCGGACTTCAGACCAGCGTGAACGGTAACCCAGTCGCCGTCGATGTCGACAACGATACCGGTGATGATCGCGCCCGGCTGCAGATTGAGGGTTTTCAGGCTTTCTTCAAAGAGTTCTGCAAAGCTTTCGCTCATTTTAATTCCTGTAGATTCGGGCGAAACAGACGCCCATAGCCACATTCCAGACAATGTGGGTTTCGTTCATATAAAGGAAAACCGGCAGGACGTTGACTGGTGCCCCTGCCTGTTCTCCTGGCTATCAGAGCAGATCGCGCTGGGCGAGCTCGCTCCTGATACGTTGCAACACCTGCTCGATGGACAACTCGGTGGAGTCCAGTTGGATGGCATCGGCCGCTGGTTTCAGCGGGGCCACCGCGCGCTGGGTGTCGCGCTCATCGCGCGCACGAATCTCATCTAGCAGACTCGCCAGACTAACATCATCGCCCTTGCCCTTCAACTGCAAATAGCGACGCCGTGCCCGCTCCTCCGCGCTGGCGGTGAGGAACACTTTCAAGGGCGCGTCCGGGAAGACCACGGTGCCCATGTCGCGACCGTCAGCGATCAGGCCAGGCGCTTCGCGGAAGGCGCGCTGACGCTGCAGCAACGCTTCGCGCACTGCGGGCAGCGAAGCGACCATGGAGGCGCCGGCGCCGACGGTTTCGGTGCGGATCACGTTGCTGACATCCTCACCCTCGAGGATGATCTGTTGCAGCTTACCCGGTTCCGCGGCGACGAATTGCACATCCAGATGGGCGGCCAAGGCCTTGAGCAACTCTTCGTTGGTCAGGTCGACGCCGTGGTTGACGGCATTGAACGCCAGCAGGCGGTACAGGGCGCCGGAATCAAGCAGCTTCCAGCCCAACTCGCGGGCCAGAATGCCCGCGACCGTACCCTTGCCCGAACCGCTTGGCCCATCGATGGTGATGACTGGCGCTTGCGAACTCACGATTTGCCCTCTTCTGCGACCCGAATGCCAACCTCGGCGCACAGCGCCAGGAAGTTCGGGAAGGACGTGGCGACGTTGGCGCAGTCATGGATGCGAATCGGCGCGCTAGCACGCAGCGAGGCAACGCTGAAGGCCATGGCGATCCGGTGGTCACCGTGACCGTGCACTTCGCCGCCGCCGATCTGGCCGCCATCGATGATGATGCCATCGGGGGTCGGCTCGCACTTCACGCCCAGGGTCAGCAGGCCGTCAGCCATGACCTGGATGCGATCGGATTCTTTGACGCGCAGTTCCTCGGCGCCGCGCAGCACGGTACGCCCTTCGGCGCAGGCGGCAGCCACGAACAGCACCGGGAATTCATCGATAGCCAGCGGCACGAGGTGCTCGGGGATCTCGATCCCCTTGAGCTTGGCACCGCGCACGCGCAGGTCCGCGACCGGCTCACCGCCAACTTCACGCTGGTTTTCCAGGGTAATGTCGCCGCCCATCAGGCGCAGGATATCAATGACGCCGGTACGGGTCGGGTTGATGCCGACATGCTCGAGCACCAGCTCCGAACCCTCGGCGATCGAAGCCGCGACCAAGAAGAACGCCGCCGAGGAGATATCCGCCGGCACCTCGATGCGGGTTGCACTGAGCTTGCCACCCGACTTGAGCGAAGCGACCGGGCCGTTGGTCTCGACCGCATAACCAAAGCCGCGCAGCATGCGCTCGGTATGGTCGCGGGTCGGCGCAGGCTCGGTGACGGTAGTGGTGCCTTCAGCATACAGGCCAGCCAGCAGCAGGCAGGATTTGACCTGGGCACTGGCCATCGGCAGCGTGTAGTTGAGCGCCTTGAGCTTGTGGCCGCCACGGATGGTCAGCGGCGGACGGCCTTCAGGACCGGTCTCGACCACTGCACCCATCTCGCGCAGCGGGTTGGCCACACGGTTCATTGGGCGCTTGGACAGCGAGGCATCGCCGGTCATGGTGACATCGAACGGCTGGCCGGCCAGCAGGCCCGACAGCAGGCGCATCGAGGTACCGGAGTTACCCAGGTAGATCGGGCCAGGTGGCGGTTTGAGGCCGTGCAAGCCGACGCCATGGATGGTCACACGACCATGGTGCGGGCCTTCGATGACCACACCCATGTCCCGGAAGGCCTGCAAGGTCGCCAAGGCGTCCTCGCCTTCGAGGAAACCTTCGACCTCGGTGGTACCTTCGGCCAGCGAGCCAAGCATGATCGAGCGATGGGAAATCGATTTGTCGCCCGGAACGCGGATCCGTCCGGACAGGCGGCCACCAGGTTGGGCCAGGAAAATCAGATCGTTGGCGTTCATAGCGTCCACATAGGCCCGGCGGGCCAGGATTTTACTGAAATGCTCGCGGGCAGCCCGGGCGCGGGTGAATACACCCAGCAGCTGGTGCCCGTCCCCTGCATCGACCGCGTCGCGCAAGGCGTCGAGATCGCTGCGAAATGTATCCAGGGTGCGCAGGACAGCCTCGCGGTTGGCGAGGAAGATGTCGTGCCACATGATCGGGTCGCTGCCGGCGATTCTCGTGAAATCGCGGAAGCCTCCCGCAGCGTACCGGAAGATCTCCAGGTTTTCATTGCGCTTGGCCAGGGAATCGACCAGACCGAACGCCAGCAGGTGCGGCAGGTGGCTGGTGGCGGCCAGGACTTCGTCATGGCGCTCCACCGGCATGTGCTCCACATCGGCACCCAGCGCGCGCCACAGGCGGTCGACCACGGCCGCGGCGGCCGGATCGGTTTCCGGCAGTGGCGTGAGGATGACCTTGTGGCGGCGGAACAGTGCGGCGTTGGAGGCCTCCACGCCGCTCTGCTCGGAGCCTGCGATCGGGTGGCCCGGGACGAAACGCGACAGACGTCCGGCAAAGGCCTCACGTGCGGCACGCACCACATTGCCCTTGGCGCTGCCCACATCGGTGATCACTGCATCGCCCAGGTCCAGGCGCGCGAGATGGGCCAGGACCTTTTCCATCGCCAGGATGGGCACGGCCAACTGGATCACGTCGGCGCCGACGCAGGCCACGTCGAGGTCTTGCTCGCAGCGATCGACCACGCCGAGCGAAACGGCCAGCTTGCGCGACTGGGCATCCAGATCGACGCCGACCACTTCCCGGCACAGGCCGCTTTCGCGCAGGCCCTTGGCGAATGACCCGCCGATCAGGCCTAGGCCTACGACGACCAGGCGGCCGATGATCGGCGCGGGTTTGGTTGTAACTGCATCTAGCACGAGTGCGAACCCTGTTTAGAAACTATGCCAGTCAGTGAGACCGCAGGGGGCTGCCGGGCAGCCCATCGCGACACGAGGCCGCTCCCACAGGTACCGCGCGAAAACCAAAGGTTTTCGATCAAAGGACCGCCTTCGGATAGGACCCCAGCACCTTGAGCGCCACAGCCTCCTGGCTGATCTTCTCCAGCACCGCCTTAATCAGCGGGTCGCGGTGATGGCCGACGAAATCGATGAAGAACACGTAGGTCCATTTGCCGCTGCGCGACGGGCGGGTCTCGATACGGGTCAGGTCGATGCCGTTTTCATGGAAAGGCACCAGCAGCTCGTGCAGGGCACCTGGCTTGTTGCTCATCGAGACGATGATCGAGGTCTTGTCATCGCCGGTCGGCGGCACTTCCTGGTTGCCGATCATGAGGAAGCGCGTGGAGTTATCCGGGCGGTCCTCGATCTTCTCGGCCAGGCGGGTCAGGCCGTACAGATTGGCCGCCATATCGCCGGCGATGGCCGCCGAATTCCACTCGCCCTTGACCCGTTTGGCGGCCTCGGCGTTGCTGGACACCGCCACGCGCTCGACATTCGGGTAGTGCGCGTCCAGCCACTTGCGGCATTGGGCCAGGGACTGAGCGTGGGAATAGATGCGCGTGATGCTGTCGGTCTTGGTGTTCTCGCCCACCAGCAGATGATGGTGGATGCGCAGCTCGACTTCGCCGCAAATCACCATGTCATGCTCGAGGAAGCTGTCCAGAGTGTGGCTCACCGCGCCTTCGGTGGAGTTTTCCACCGGCACCACACCGAAGTTGACGGCACCTGCCGCCACTTCACGGAACACTTCATCGATGGCAGCCATCGGACGGCTGACCACGGCATGACCGAAGTGCTTCATGGCCGCGGCCTGGGTGAAGGTGCCTTCAGGGCCGAGGTAGGCAACCTTGAGCGGCTCTTCCAGGGCCAGGCAGGAGGACATGATTTCGCGGAACAACCGCGCCATCTCTTCGTTGTCCAGCGGGCCCTTGTTGCGCTCCATGACGCGCTTGAGCACAGCAGCCTCACGCTCGGGCCGGTAGAATACCGGCTTCTCGCCTTCGGCCAGGGAGGCGGTCTTGACCTTCGCCACCTCCTGGGCGCAACGGGCGCGCTCGCTTATCAGCTCGAGGATCTTCTCGTCGAGACTGTCGATGCGTACGCGCAGCGCCTTGAGTTCCTGATCGGACATCAAGCGTGCTCCTTCTCGAACTCGGCCATGTAGGCCACCAAGGCATCGACCGCTTCCAGGCCCAGGGCGTTGTAGATCGAGGCGCGCATGCCGCCGACCGAACGATGGCCCTTGAGGTTGAGCAGACCACGGGCATCGGCGCCGGCCAGGAAGGCCTTGTCCAGGCGCTCGTCGGCCAGGCGGAACGGCACGTTCATCCACGAGCGGGCATTGTGACTGATCGGGTTGGTGTAGAACTCGCTACCATCGATGAAACCGTACAGGCGGTCCTTCTTGACGCGGTTGCGCTGCTCCATGGCCTCGACGCCGCCCTGCTCCTTGAGCCATTCGAACACCAGGCCCGAGAGGTACCAGGAATAGGTGGCAGGAGTGTTGTACATCGAGCCGTTGTCGGCCGCGACCTTGTAGTCGAGCATGGTTGGGCAATGGCTACGGGCGCGACCGAGCAGGTCTTCGCGCACGATCACCACCACCAGGCCGCTCGGACCGATGTTCTTCTGCGCACCGGCATAGATCAGGCCGTACTGGGAGACGTCGATCGGGCGCGACAGGATGTCGGACGACATGTCGACCACCAGAGGAACGTCACCGGTCTGCGGAACCCAGTCGAACTGCAGGCCACCAATGGTCTCGTTGGAGGCATAATGGACATAGGCAGCGTTCTTGGTCAGGTTCCACTCGTTCTGTCCCGGAATAGCCAAATAATCGTAGGGCTTGGCACTAGCGGCGACGTTGACATGACCGAAGCGGCGCGCCTCTTCGATGGCCTTCTTCGACCAGATGCCAGTCTCGATGTAGTCGGCCGTAGCGTTTTCCGGCAGCAGGTTCAGCGGGATCTCAGCAAACTGCTGGCTGGCACCACCCTGCAGGAACAGGACTTTGTAGTTGGAGGGGACGGACAGCAGGTCGCGCAGGTCCTGCTCGGCCTTTTCGGCGATGGCCACGTAGTCATCGCTGCGATGGCTCATCTCCATCACGGACAAGCCCTTGCCACGCCAATCCAGCATTTCGGCCTGGGCACGCTGCAGGACAGCGTCAGGAAGCGCGGCAGGGCCTGCGCAGAAGTTAAAGGCTCGTTTGCTCACATCCACTCTCGCTCTGCCAAATAGTACAAATCTACAATCTTCGATACTGCCGAGCACCCTGGGAAGCGGGTTTACCCGCTTCCACAGGTAGTGCACCGTCCTTGAGGACGCTGCCTGCCGTAATCAGTCAAACGGGGCGACCATGGTCGCCCCGTTCGGGGGTGTTGCGCTGAGTTACTCCTGTGGCGCCTCTTCGGCGACACCACCGTCGTCGTCGACTGCGTCCAGCGCATCGACCTCGACGCCCTCCTCGTCCCCGTCGATCAGTTCGTCGGGATCTTCGGACGGCTCCTGAATCCGCTCCAGCCCCACCAGCGTCTCGTCGGTCGCCAGCTTGATGAGGGTCACACCCTGGGTGTTACGGCCCAGGCTGGAGACCTCACCCACACGGGTACGCACCAAGGTGCCCTGGTCAGAGATCAACATGATCTCTTCGCCTTCCTGCACCTGGATCGCACCGATCAACAGACCGTTACGCCCCTTGGTACCCATGGCGATGACGCCCTGGCCGCCACGGCCGCGACGAGGGAACTTGGACAGCGGGGTACGCTTGCCGAAGCCACGCTCGGAAGCCGTGAGGATCTGCGCGCCGGACTCAGGAATCAGCATGGAGATCACCTGCTGCCCTTTGCCCAGTTTCATGCCGCGAACACCACGGGCGGTACGGCCCATTTCGCGCACCACGCTCTCGGCGAAGCGGATCACCTTGCCGGCGTCGGAGAACATCATGACTTCCTTGGCGCCGTCGGTGATGGCCGCGGCAATCAGGGTGTCACCTTCCTTGAGCTTCAGGGCGATCAGACCGCTGGAACGCGGACGGGCGAACTGGGCCAGCGGGGTCTTCTTAACGGTACCGGAGGCGGTCGCCATGAAGATGTACGCGCCGGTCGGCTCTGCCACCCATTCCGGGGTGTCGCCGTCTTCTTCGTCGACTTCCTCGGCCTCGATCACTTCCCCTTCGAGCACGGTGTCGTCGGCATCCTCCAGTTCTTCGTCGCCATCGGCGTTCTGCTGAAGGGCTTCGAGGTCAATCTGCAGCATGGCGGTGATGCGCTCACCTTCTTCCAATGGCAGCAGGTTGACCAGCGGACGGCCACGGGCGGCGCGGGACGCTTCGGGAATCTCGTAGGTCTTGAGCCAGTAAACCTTGCCCTTGCTGGAGAACAGCAGCAGCGTGGCGTGGCTGTTGGCGACCAGCAGGTGTTCGATGTAGTCCTCGTCCTTCACGCCAGTGGCCGACTTGCCTTTGCCGCCACGGCGCTGTGCCTGATAGGCGGACAGCGGCTGGGTCTTGGCATAGCCACCGTGGGAAATGGTCACCACGCGCTCTTCTTCCGGGATCATGTCGCCGTAGCTGAGGTCGTGGGTGGCGTTGAGGATTTCGGTGCGACGGGCATCGCCGTACTCGGCGCGGATCGCTTCGAGTTCTTCGCGGATCACTTCCATCAGGCGCTCAGCGCTGCTCAGGATGCGGATCAGCTCACCGATCTGCTCGAGGATCTCCTGGTACTCGGCCAGCAGCTTCTCGTGCTCAAGGCCGGTCAGGCGGTGCAGGCGCAGGTCGAGGATGGCCTGGGCCTGTTCCGGCGAGAGGTAGTACTTACCATCACGCAGGCCGTACTGCTCCGGCAGGTCTTCCGGACGGCAGGAGTCGGCACCGGCACGCTCGACCATGACCTGTACGGCGCTGGACTCCCAGGCCGTGCTGATCAGGGCTTCCTTCGCCTCGGAAGGGGTCGGCGAGGCCTTGATCAGGGCGATCACCGGGTCGATGTTGGACAGCGCAACGGCCTGGCCTTCAAGAATGTGACCACGCTCGCGCGCCTTGCGCAGCTCGAACACGGTACGGCGGGTCACCACTTCACGACGGTGACGGACGAACGCCTCGAGCAGGTCCTTGAGGTTGAGCAGACGCGGACGGCCGTCGATCAGCGCGACCATGTTGATGCCGAACACGCTCTGCAGCTGGGTCTGCGAATAGAGGTTGTTGAGCACCACTTCCGGCACCTCGCCGCGACGCAGCTCGATGACGATGCGCATGCCGTCCTTGTCGGACTCATCACGCAGCTCGGTGATGCCTTCGATCTTCTTCTCTTTGACCAGCTCGGCGATTTTTTCGATCAACCGCGCCTTGTTCAGCTGGTACGGCAGCTCGGTGACGACGATCTGCTGGCGACCGCCGGTCTTGTCCTTGTCGATGTCCTCGATCTCGGAGCGGGCGCGCATGTAGATGCGGCCACGGCCGGTGCGGTAGGCCTCGATGATGCCCTGGCGGCCGTTGATAAGGCCGGCAGTGGGGAAGTCGGGACCGGGGATGAACTGCATCAGTTCATCGATCGACACCTCGGGATTGTCGATCAGCGCCAGGCAGCCGTCGATGACCTCGCCCAGGTTGTGCGGCGGGATGTTGGTTGCCATGCCCACGGCGATACCGCTGGAACCATTGACCAGCAGGTTGGGGATCTTGGTCGGCATGACCGCCGGGATTTGCTCGGTGCCGTCATAGTTGGGCACCCAGTCGACGGTTTCCTTGTGCAGGTCGGCCAGCAGCTCGTGGGCCAGCTTGGCCATGCGCACTTCAGTGTATCGCATGGCTGCGGCGTTGTCGCCGTCGACCGAACCGAAGTTGCCCTGGCCATCGACCAGCAGATAACGCAGCGAGAAGGGCTGGGCCATACGCACGATGGTGTCGTAGACCGCAGTGTCGCCGTGGGGGTGGTACTTACCGATGACGTCACCGACCACACGCGCGGACTTCTTGTACGGCTTGTTCCAGTCGTTGCCCAGTTCGCTCATCGCGTAGAGAACGCGGCGATGCACGGGCTTCAAGCCGTCACGCGCATCGGGCAGCGCACGCCCGACAATCACGCTCATCGCGTAGTCGAGGTAAGACTGTCTCAGTTCGTCTTCGATATTGACCGGGAGGATTTCTTTGGCCAGTTCGCCCATGAGAAGCCTGATTCCTTTTTCTGGTGAAACTTCGTCGTTTCCCTCGTAGGACGAACGAAGCTCGCCGCCGCACGCAAAGGGGTGCGACGACTTACGACAAATCAATGAGTTGAGCCATGGATCTGCGCAATGAAGGCCGCTTCAACGAGCGGCCCTGGAAACTGCCGGATGGTATCACAAAGGCGTGGGGCGTGGGAGATATGGCAGGTTGCCGCTGCGCCTGTAAAAACGCCGTTTTTCCTGCCCCACGATGAGGCCATCGTAAAATCCTGAACGATCAGTGCAAACGCTTGCGACAAATCAACTGGGCAATCTTGGCGGTATCAGGCCGTTCTACCACGCCTCGCTCGGTCACGATCACATCGACCAGGTCCGCTGGCGTCACATCGAATACCGGATTGAACACCTCCACCTCGGCTGCCACACGGTTACCCGCCACATCCAGCAGCTCGTCGGCCTCGCGCTCCTCGAGGGGAATGTCCTCGCCGGTAGCCAGGTTCAGGTCGATGGTGGTGCTCGGCGCCACCACCATGAAGCGCACGCCATGGTGCATGGCCGCGACCGCCAGTTGGTAAGTCCCGATCTTGCCAGCCACATCGCCATTGGCGGCGATGCAGTCAGCGCCCACCACCACCCAGGTGATGCCCTTGGTCTTCATCAGGTGGGCCATCGCCGAATCCGCGCACAGGGTCGCCGGGATGCCTTCGTGGGCCAGCTCCCAGGCGGTGATGCGCGAGCCGTGCAGCCAGGGCCGGGTTTCGCCGGCGTAGACCCGCTCCACCATGCCTTCGAGGTAGGCCGCGCGGATCACCCCCAGCGCAGTGCCGAAGCCGCCACTGGCCAAGGCACCAGCGTTGCCGTAGGTGAGGATGGTCTGCGCGTTGCCCTGCTGGCGGCGAATCAGCTCCAGGCCGTGCTGGGCCATGGTCAGGTTGGCTTCGCGGTCGCTTTCATGGATTGCCACCGCTTCGGCCTCCATGACCGCCAGCACGTCTTCATCCGCACGCAGACGCTGCAGACGCTCGCGCATGCGGTTGAGCGACCAGAACAGGTTGGCCGCCGTAGGCCGGGCTTCGGCAAGGGCAAGGAAATCTTCCTCCAGCGCGTGCTCCCAGTCCTCTCCCTCGGCCAGGCGCTGGCGCAGGGCAAGCACCAGGCCATAGGCGGCGCTGATACCGATGGCCGGCGCACCGCGCACCGCCATCTGGCGGATCGCGTCGACCACCGCCGTCACGTCGGTGCAGGCCAACCAATGCTCACGAACAGGCAGCAGGCGCTGGTCGAGCAGATGCAAGGTGCCATTACGCCACTGGATGCCGGTCACCTTCTCCGCCGCCAAAAGTCGCTCGCGCATCGCCTCTCCCCGTCGTTCGCTGATCAAAAGCGGCCGATTATAGCGAGCCTCAGCCCTGGACGCTCGGGTATACTGCGCGCTTGACTCAACCGAACCAGGTGCCCTTCGCATGCCCACAGCCCCCTCCCCCCTCGACCTGCTGCTCGTACCGGGCTGGCTGGTCCCCGTGGAGCCGGCCGGCGTGGTACTCAAGGAGCACGCCCTGGGCATCCGTGACGGGCTGATCGCCTGGCTCGGCCCGCGTGAACGGGCACCGGCTGCACGGGAAATACGCGAGCTGCCCGACTGTCTGCTGTGCCCCGGCCTGATCAACGCCCATGGCCACGCCGCCATGACCCTGCTGCGCGGGCTGGCCGACGACCTGCCGTTGATGACCTGGCTCAAAGAGCACATCTGGCCGGCCGAAGGCCGCCGGGTGGATGAAGCCTTCGTGCGCGATGGCACGGACCTGGCCATCGCCGAGCAGCTCAAGGGCGGCATCACCTGCTTTGCCGATATGTATTTCTTCCCGCGGGAGGCCTGCGACCGAGTGCACCGCAGCGGTATTCGCGCCCAGATCGCCGTGCCTTTGCTGGATTTCCCCGTCCCTGGCGCCCGCACGCCCGACGAAGGCCTGCACCTGGCCATCGAGCTGTTCGATGACCTGCGCCACCACCCACGCATCAGTGTCGCCCTGGGGCCTCACGCGCCCTATACGGTCAGCGATCAGAGCCTTGAGAAGATCCGCGTCATCGCCGACCAGCTCGACGCCCCGCTGCACATGCATATCCACGAGACCGCCGGCGAAGTCGAACAAGCCCTGGCCGAGAACGGCGAGCGCCCGCTGGCGCGCCTGGCCCGTATCGGCCTGCTGGGCCCAAGGCTGCAGGCGGTGCACATGACCCAGATCAGCGACGATGACCTCACTCTGTTGGTAGAAAGCGACACCAGCGTTGTCCATTGCCCCGAATCCAACCTCAAGCTGGCCAGTGGCTTCTGCCCGGTGGAACGGCTATGGCAGGCCGGGGTCAACGTGGCGGTGGGCACCGACGGGGCGGCCAGCAACAACGACCTGGATCTGCTCGGCGAAACCCGCACCGCGGCCCTGCTGGCCAAGGCGGTCGCCGGCTCCGCCACAGCCCTGGATGCCCACCGAGCCCTGCGCATGGCCACCTTGAATGGTGCCCGCGCCCTGGGTCTTGAGGCGGTCACCGGCTCGCTGGAGCTGGGCAAGGCCGCTGACCTGGTGGCTTTCGACCTCTCGGGGCTGGCCCAGCAGCCCGTGCACGACCCGGTTTCGCAACTGATTTACGCCACAGGCCGCGACTGCGCACGGCATGTCTGGGTCGCCGGCCACCAACTGCTCGACGACCGACGCCTGACGCAGATGGACGAACAAGCTTTGACGACCACGGCCCGCGCCTGGGGCGCGCGCATCGCAGGCCACGAATGACGGCCGCAAGCCTTGGGTTTGCGCCTGTAACACTTTTATCGAAGATTCAGAGGATTGTTCCATGAGCAACGTCGACCACGCCGAAATCGCCAAGTTCGAAGCCCTGGCTCACCGCTGGTGGGACCGCGAGAGCGAGTTCAAGCCGCTGCACGACATCAACCCGCTGCGGGTCAACTGGATCGACGAGCGCGTGGGCCTGGCCGGCAAGAAGGTGCTGGACGTCGGCTGCGGCGGCGGCATCCTCAGCGAAGCCATGGCCCTGCGTGGCGCCAGCGTCACCGGCATCGACATGGGCGAGGCACCATTGGCCGTGGCCCAACTGCACCAGCTGGAGTCCGGCGTCGAGGTCGAATACCGCCGCATCACCGCCGAAGAGATGGCCGAGGAAATGGCCGGGCAGTTCGACGTGGTCACCTGCCTTGAAATGCTCGAACACGTGCCTGACCCCTCCTCGGTGATTCGCGCCTGCCATCGCCTGGTCAAGCCGGGCGGCCAGGTCTTCTTCTCGACCATCAACCGCAACCCCAAGGCCTACCTGCTGGCGATCATCGGTGCCGAGTACGTGCTCAAGATGCTGCCGCGCGGCACCCACGACTTCAAGAAGTTCATCCGCCCGTCGGAGCTGGGCGCCTGGAGCCGCGTCGCGGGCCTCGAGGTGAAAGACATCATCGGCCTGACCTACAACCCGCTGACCAAGCACTACAAGCTCAGCAGCGACGTCGACGTCAACTACATGATCCAGACCCTGCGCGAGGAATGAGCATGCGTTTGCGAGCAGTACTCTTCGACATGGACGGCACCCTGCTGGACACGGCGCCGGATTTCATTGCCATCTGCCAGGCCATGCTGGCCGACCGTGGCCTGCCGGCCATCGATGACCAGCGCATTCGCGACGTGATTTCCGGCGGCGCCCGGGCCATGGTCGCGGCCACCTTCGCCATGGACCCGGACGCAGAAGGCTTCGAAGCCCTGCGCCTGGAATTCCTCGAGCGCTACCAGCGCGACTGCGCGGTGCACAGCAAGCTGTTCGACGGCATGGCCGAGCTGCTCGAGGACATCGAGAAAGGCAACCTGCTGTGGGGCGTGGTCACCAACAAGCCCGTGCGCTTCGCCGAGCCGATCATGCAGCGCCTGGGCCTGGCCGAGCGCTCGGCCTTGCTCATCTGCCCGGACCACGTGAAAAACAGCAAGCCCGACCCCGAGCCGCTGATTCTCGCCTGCAAGACCCTGAACCTGGACCCGGCCAGTGTCCTGTTCGTCGGCGATGACCTGCGCGACATCGAGTCCGGCCGTGATGCCGGTACCCGCACGGCGGCGGTGCGCTATGGCTATATTCATCCTCAGGACAATCCCAACAACTGGGGAGCAGACGTGGTGGTGGACCACCCCCTGGAACTGCGCAAGGTGATCGACAGCGCGCTGTGCGGCTGCTGACCTGATACAACCGGGTTTGGGGAGGGCATAGCGCTCCCCGTTGATCGCAACTGACTTCAAAGGACCGACCGATGTACGACTACACCGCCCGCCCCGACCTGCTCAAAGGCCGGATCATTCTGGTCACAGGCGCTGGCCGTGGTATCGGTGCTGCCGCCGCCAAGGCCTATGCCGCCCTGGGGGCGACCGTGCTGTTGCTGGGCAAGACCGAGGCCAACCTCAACGAGGTCTACGACCAGATCGAGGCGGCCGGCCATCCGCAACCGGTAGTGATCCCGTTCAACCTCGAGACCGCCCTGCCCCACCAGTACAACGAACTGGCCGTGATGATCGAAGAGCAGTTCGGCCGCCTCGACGGCCTGCTCAACAATGCCTCGATCATTGGCCCGCGCACGCCGCTGGAGCAGCTTTCGGGCGAAAACTTCATGCGCGTGATGCACATAAACGTCAATGCCACCTTCATGCTGACCAGCACGCTGTTGCCGCTGCTCAAACTGTCGGAGGACGCGTCGGTGGTGTTCACCTCCAGCAGCGTCGGGCGCAAGGGCCGCGCATACTGGGGCGCCTATGGTGTCTCGAAGTTTGCCACCGAAGGGCTGATGCAGACCCTGGCCGACGAACTGGACGGCGTAGCGCCGGTGCGCGCCAACAGCATCAACCCTGGCGCCACCCGCACCGCGATGCGTGCCCAGGCCTACCCGAGCGAGAACCCGCAGAACAATCCGCTGCCCGAAGAGATCATGCCGCTGTACTTGTATCTGATGGGTCCGGACAGTGCCGGGGTGAACGGGCAGGCGTTCGACGCCCAGTAACAGGGCCGTCCAGCCTGACACGATCAGAGGCCAGGCCAGCTCCTACAGGTAACGTGTTGCCCCTGTAAGAGCTGGCGCAGCCTGCGATGGGGCGCAAGGCCCCAGACCTTACCCTATCGCCAGCGCCGGCCGCAGACGCCCTGGCTGACGATGCTCCAGCTGCATGCATCGCTCCAGGAACAGGAACATGCAGTCATAGCTTTTGCAGATCGTCCTGCGCAGCTCGGCCCGCAAGCCCGGAGTCGGGTGCTCGCCAGCCAGCGTACAGATGATCTCCAGCGCCTCCCACGGATGCGCATCATCGTATTGAGCATGCATCTTCAGCCATTTCATCGCGCGCTTGCGGATGTCCTCGGGGAAGCTCAAGGCATAGGTGTCGGTGGAACACACCAGCGCCGCCCACTCACCTGTCGCGCCTTCGATCGCATAGTTGGTCGCGGCCATCGACAGCGCCAGCGACTCGGTGGCACAAACCCGCCAGCACCAGTCATTGAGGCCATTGAGCTCCGGCGGGACCTCCTGGGCCTGCAGGTCAGCCAAGGTGATCCCGTGGGCCTGGCACCAGTGCAGCCAGTAGTCGGCGTGGTTGAGCTCGACGCGGATGTTGCGCATCAGCCAGCGCCTCGCCATGTCTTCGCCTGGGTGCCGGGCAAAGCGGGTCTTGGTCAGGTTGTGGGCCATATAGAGGGAGAACTGCTCGACCACCGGCCAGCCACCGATCAGGTACTGGCGGATAGTGGCCTGCTTGAGCTGGCCGTCTCGCAAGCGCTGGTAGAACTCATGCTCCACCACCCGCCGCTTGCTTTCGCGGCACTCTTCGATCAATTGCTGAGCCCAATCGGGGTAACTGGCGGCATCCATCAATGGGCCGATTCGTACGAAGGTATCAATCACTTTCTGCTCCTTGAATCCATGTGATTTCCGGACGACACCTTCTTCAACGAAAGGTCCCAGGCGCCCGGTGCAACAGGGGCCTTGCGGCTATTCGTTGGCGTTGCAGGCTGTCGCAGGTGAACACCTGCGGCCGCTCGATGAGGTAACCCTGGGCATAATCCACGCCGATCTCCTGCAACGCCTGTTCAATCAACGGCGTTTCGACGAATTCGGCAATGGTCCGTTTGCCCATCACATGCCCGATATGATTGATCACCTCGACCATGGCGCGGTTGATCGGATCGTCGAGCATGTCTTTTACGAAACTTCCGTCGATCTTCAGGAAGTCTACAGGCAAATGTTTTAAATACGCGAATGACGACATACCCGCGCAGAAGTCATCCAACGAGAACTTGCAGCCCAGCCCCTTCAACTCGTTGATAAAACGAATCGCACTGCCCAGGTTGGCGATGGCGCTGGTTTCGGTGATCTCGAAACAGACCAGCCGCGGTGGAATCGAATACTCGCCAAACAATGAGCGCAGGTACTCCAGGAACTTGTCGTCGCCAATGCTCGATCCGGATAAGTTGATCGCGCACATGGCCAGCGGCCCTTCCCTGCCTTCGTCCAGGCATTGGCGAATGACCTGGAACACGTTGCGCACCACCCAGCGATCCAGGGCAGTCATCAAGCCGTAGCGTTCGGCGGCCGGAATAAAGGTGCTGGGCAGGATGGTGCGGCCGCTTTCATCGTGCAGGCGCAGCAGGATCTCCAGATGGCCAGGCCCTTCCATAGACGAAAGCGGCGCGATTTCCTGGGCATAGAGGCAGAAGCGATTCTCCTCCAAGGCTACGTGCAGACGCTGGATCCACGCCATTTCGCCAAAGCGCAGGGACAGTTCAGTGTCGTCGGCGTGGTACACCTGGACCCGGTTGCGGCCTTTCTCCTTGGCCATGTAGCAGGCCATGTCGGCCGCACGCAGCGAGGCTTCCAGGGTGCCGGCCGGTTGGGCGATATGCACAAGGCCCACACTCACGGTGGTGACGAACGGCCGGCCTTTCCACACAAAATGTAGGCTCTGCACGGTCTGGCGCAGTTGCTCGGCAATACGCTCGGCCTGTTCGGGCGGGCAGTTCTCCAGCAGCACGCCGAACTCGTCGCCCCCCAGCCGCGCCAAGGTGTCCCCCTCACGCAGGCCAGCCTGCAATACCGCGCAAATGTGGCGCAACAACTCATCGCCAGCGGCATGGCCGCTGGTGTCGTTGACCAGCTTGAACTGGTCCAGGTCCAGGAACATCAGCGAATGCCGCCCGGGCTGGCGTGCCAGGCTGTTGAGGGCCTGCTCGAGGCGATACTCGAACTCGCGGCGGTTGGCCAGGCCCGTCAAAGCGTCGTGAGTCGCCTGCCAGGAAAGGCTGGCGATGTACTGGCGCTCCTGGGTCATGTCATGCAACGCCAGCACCAGGCCACTGACCTGGCCATCGCTGACGATCGGCGAGCCGACTAGGTTGATCGACACCGTGCTGCCATCAAGCCGCTGTATCAGCCGGGCATGCTCGGAGCCACCCTTGAGACTGCCGCTGAGCACCTGCTCGACCAGGGTGCGGTTGTCGTGCTCGGCATGCTCGTCCACCAGGCTGAACAACGCCGCCAGCGGCATGCCCTGGGCCTGGCTGGCCTGCCAGTGGGTGAGCAGCTCGGCGGCCGGGTTCATGTAGACGATGCAGCCTTCGACGTCAGTGGTAATCACCGCATCGCCAATGGACTGCAAGGTGATCTGCGCCCGCTCCCGTTCGGCCTGCAGGGCCTGGGCAAACGCTTGGCGCTGGGCCAGCAGCTTGCTCGAACGACGCCAGGCGATACTGATGAGAAACAGCGCCGTCGCCAGGTTGGTGATCATCAGCATCCTGAGCAACATCCGCGACCCTTCGCCCAGTGCATCGCTGAAGGCCTTGGCCGCCGGGGTCACACCCTCGTTGATGGAGACGATGCGCGCACGCCAGCGGTCCACGTCGCCGGCAGTGACCTCTCCAGTGACAAACCCCTCGCGCATCTCCCGAGCCACGTCATCGAGCAAGCGCAGATAGTTATCGCCGATGTCCCAATAGGCGATGGCGGTTTCCATATAGCTGACGTGGCGAAAATTGCGGTAGAACCAGATGATCCGGGAGGCATCGTCCGGGTGGTTGCCGCCTTGCAGGACACCTTTGCGCGCCGCCTCAATGTCAGGATCGGGTCGGTCCAGCGCCAGACGCAGCTGGTAGTCACCTTTGGGCACGTCGATTGCCTGCAGGTAACGCTGGTAAGAACGTTCGTCACGGGTATCGGCGTACAGGCTCAGGTAGTAGATGGCGTCCTTCTGGGCCTTGGACCACAGGCTTTCGCCTGCCACATAGGCGCGTACGGCAGACAATGCGTAGAGACTCATGCTGCCCAACAGCATCTGGAAAATCACAACGGCGATGAAGGGCCAGATGATGCCCAGCAGCCTTGGCGCTTCGAGAGTCCGATTTCCCTTCATGTAATCCCTGTCACTGAGCAGAAAGGCGCATGTCGACCCAGACAAGCACAGCGTAGGTCATTTGCCAGCGGGACGACGGGGTTTTTGATGGGAATTGAAGTGGATTACCGCGTTACCGGTACTGGCCTGGATCAAGCGTTGCTGGGCAATGGCACCGGCCGTGGCAGTGCTCGCGACGAGGCGCGCTTTCCCGCAGCGCCCCCAGGCACGTTCAGCTCTGCTGCAAATGCCCATACAGCTTGGCGTACAACCCGCCCTCGGCAATCAACTGCTGGTGACCGCCATCCTCGGCCACATGCCCGCCATCGAACACCAGCACCCGGTCTGCCTGTTTCACCGCCGACAGCCGGTGGGCGATGATCAATGTGGTACGGCCATTGAGAAACCGCGCCATGGCCTGATGCAGGTTGTATTCGGTGGCAGCGTCCAGGGCCGAGGTGGCCTCGTCGAGAATCACCACCTTGGGCTCGGCGAGGATCATTCGGGCAATGGCCAGGCGCTGGCGCTGGCCACCGGACAGACGGACGCCGGAGCGCCCCACCACGCTGTCCAGGCCCTGGGGCAGCGCGGCGATGGTGGCATCGAGCTGGGCGATGCGCAGAGCCTGCCAGCAGGCCTCGTCGGTGCAGTCACGGCCCAGCGTCAGGTTGGCGCGCACGCTATCGTTGAACAGCGATGGGTGCTGTAGCACCACCGCGACATTCTCGCGCAGCGCCTCAAGGCCGATCTCCTGAAGGCTCGCCCCACCGAAGCGGATGGTCCCGGCCTGGGCGCTGTACAGGCCCAGCAGCAGCTGTACCAAGGTGCTCTTGCCGCCACCGCTGGCCCCGACGATAGCCACTTTCTCGCCCGGGGCGATGGAAAGATCCAGATGCTCGAGCACAGGCTCGTCGGCATAGGCAAAGCGCAGGTCGCGCACTTCGATGCCGACCGTGTCGCGCCCGGCGAAGGGGTCGACCGCCGCCGGATACTGCGGCTCGTCGGCCCGCGCCAGCAGCTCATTGAGCCGGCTCAGGGCGCCGCCGGCGGCATAGTAGGCGTATTGCAGATTGAGCAGTTGCTCCACCGGCCCGATCATGAACCACAAGTAGCTGAATACAGCCAGCATCTGGCCAATGGACAGGTCGGAGAACAGCACCGTGAGCATGGCCGCGGCGCGGAAGATATCGATACCGAACTGGAACAACAGCCCGCTGGCACGACCGCTGGCGTCGCTCTTCCACTGCGAGGCCACGGCATAGTCGCGCACTTCCCGGGCACGCAGCCCGAGGCGACCGAGAAAATAACCCTGACGGTTGCCGGCGCGGATCTCCTGAATGGCGTCCAGGGTCTCGGCCAAAGCCTGGGTAAAGCGTGCGGTGCTGTCGTTTTCGAGCTTCTTCAGGTGCTTGACCCGCTTGCCCAGTTGCACGGTGAAGTAGATCACCAGTGGGTTGAACAGCAGGATCAACAGTGCCAGCTGCCAGTGCATCCAGATCAGGATGGCGGCCGTACCGGTCAAGGTCAGGACGGCCACCAGGAAGCGGCTCAAGGTCTCGCCGACGAACTTGTCCAGGGTGTCCAGGTCAGTCACCAGATGCGTGGTCACGGTGCCGCTGCCCAGGCTTTCGTATTCCTTGAGGGAGATCCGCTTGAGCCGTTCGATCAGGCGAATGCGCAGGCGGTAGACGATGTCCTTGGCAAGGCCCGCGAACAACTTGGCCTGCAACACGTTGAAGGCCAGTGCAGCCAGGCGCAGGCCAAGGGTCGCGATCAGCATCAGGCCGATGTAGCCGGCCGCCACCTGCCAGTTGTCCGGCAGGAAGCGGTTCATCCACTTGAGCGCCGCATCGCCATGGCCGAGCAACACTTCGTCCACCAGCAATGGCAGCAGCAAAGGGATCGGCACGCTGCACAAAGCCGCGAGCACGGCCACAAGGTTGGCGGACCACAGGGCCTTCTTGTGATGCAACGCCAGGCGGCGGATCTCCGCCCAGCTCAGACGATCGGCCACGGCGGGGGCCTTCCCCGGCACAGGGTCGGATGACCCTGGCAGGTCAAGCACAGGCGGCCTGCTGCAGCCAGCGGCCGAGCAAGGGTTGCAGCCGGTCCAGCGGCTGGTAGCCGTTGGTCAGCAAGGCCAGCTGGCCGTTGCGCTCGGCCAGCAGCGTCGGAAAGCCGGCAATGCCCAGGTCCTGCACCCAACTGAAATCGGCCGCGGTGGCGGCACGGGTATCGGCCCGGGAAAACGCCTCGGCGAAATGACCTCGGTCAAAACCTGCCTGCTCGGCAAGCTCCACCAGTTGCGGAGCGCGGGTAACGTCCACCCCCTGCTCGTAGAACGCCCGCTGAATCAATCCCAGCAGAGGCCAGACCCGCTCGGCGTCCAGCTCGCGCGCTGCCACCAGGGCGCGGCAAGCGGGCTCGGTGTCGTAGACGAAGCCGTCCGGCATGGCACCTTCGAAGCGAAACGCCTGGCCGGTGGCTTCGGCCACCGCCTGCCAATGTTCGAGGATGTAGCGACGGGTCGAGGCATCCAGGGCGCTGCTGCCCGAGCGCAGGCCACCCAGCACTAGGCGCGTCGGCACGCCAGCCTCACGCGCCTGGGCGATCAACGCCTCGGCCACCGGGGCGAAGCCCCAGCACCAGGAACACATCGGGTCCATCACATACAGCAGGCGTGCGGACATGCATCAAGCCTCGGCTTTGTAGTTGTAACCGATCGGGTGGGGCTGGTTGCGCGCCTTGGCCAGTTCGATCTGCTTCTGCCGGTCGATGGCGCTGCGCCGGGTCTTCTCGCTCAGGCTGTCCCAGCAATGCGGGCAGCTCACGCCTGGCGAATAGTGCTCGGACGCACGGTCCTCCACGCTGATCGGGTGGCGGCAGGCATGGCACTGGTCGTATTCGCCCTCGGTCAGGTCATGACGCACCGTGACGCGATTGTCGAAGACGAAGCAGTCGCCATCCCACAGGCTCTGCTCCTGAGGCACTTCCTCGAAGTACTTCAGGATCCCACCCTTAAGATGATAGACCTCCTCGAAGCCTTCACCGAGCATGTAGCTGGAGGCTTTTTCGCAACGGATGCCGCCGGTGCAGAACATCGCAACCTTTTTGTGCTTGCTCGGATCGAAGTTGGCCTTGATGTAGTCGGGAAACTGGCGGAAGGTCTCGGTCTTCGGGTCGATGGCGCCCTTGAACGTGCCGATGGCCACTTCATAGTCGTTGCGGGTGTCGATCAGCAGCACTTCCGGGTCGCTGATCAGGGCGTTCCAGTCCTTGGGCTCGACGTAGGTACCGACCTTGTGGTTCGGGTCCACGCCCGGCACGCCCAGGGTGACGATCTCTTTCTTGAGCTTGACCTTGGTGCGGTAGAACGGCTGCTCGTCGCAGTAGGATTCCTTGTGGTCGATATCGACCAGGCGCGGGTCGTTGCGCAGCCAGGTGAGCAGCCCGTCGATACCTTCACGGGTGCCCGAGACAGTACCGTTGATGCCTTCCAGGGCCAACAGCAAGGTGCCTTTGACGCCGTTGTCGACCATGGTCTGGAGCAGCGGCTCGCGCAGCTCGACGTAGTCTTCCAGAGTGACGAACTTGTACAAGGCCGCCACGACGATAGCTTGGGACATGAAACAACTCTCCAGGTGGTCACCCTCGTAAGGGGCGGACCGGGTTTGACAAAAAGCAGGGGGCCGCTGTAGCGGCCCCCGGATGACGCGGATTGTACCAGAACGACGGAAGGGATTCAGTGCCCCCCGCCGGCACAGACCGGGGAGGCCGGCGCCGCACCGACTTTGGCCCATTCCTCGGATGTATAGGTATGGATCGCCAGGGCGTGGATCTGGCCCATCAGCTCACCCATGGTGGCGTAGACCTTCTGGTGGCGCTTGACGCTATTGAGTCCGGCGAACTGCTCGCTGACGATCACCGCCTTGTAGTGGGTCTCCTGGCCACGGCTATGCATGTGGCTCTCGTTGAGCACCTCAAGGTGCGCCGGGGCCAGGGCGGCCAACTGCTGTTCGATGCGTTGCTGCATGTTCATCGGGGCGTCACTCACTTCTTGGCTGGGGCCTTGCCGGCGTTCGGGTCCAGTTCCTTGGTCATGTCGTCAAGCAGCTTGTTGACCACTGGCACCGCCGGCTCCAGGCTCTGCTGGGTCAGCTGGGCCGACTGCTGGGTCACGCGGGGCATCTCGCGCAGGACCTTCTTGCCCAGCGACGATTCGTAGAATTTGACCAGGTCCTTGAGCTCCTGCTCGGTGAAGGTCTGGGTATACAGGTCGACCATCTTCGGCTTGATCTTCTTCCAGCCGATGGCGTTGTCCAGGGCGGCATTGGCCTTGGCCTGGTAGCTGTCGAGCACGTTTTTCTTGGACTCAGGCGCTTTGGTCTGGGCGAAACGCTGGGCGAACATCTGCTGGACTTGCATGTACACCGGGGTGCCCAGCTTGTCGGCATTGACCAGAGTCAGGAATTTCTCGGCGGCAGCGTTGTGGCTGGCAGTGGCGGCGAGTACCTGGCCGCTGGCGCAAGCCAGGACGACGGCGGCACAGAGGACGCGAAGACGAGTCATTGCATTTCCTTCATGAAAGAAAGGGAGGCGGGTACCTCGGGGAGAGCATTCTGCGCCGTGGCGCCATAGTGCTCAAGTGGCATGACGAGCGACGGAACCGCTCGAGCGAATCAGGGCCTAAACTGCGGTTTCGGACTGACAAAGGAGTGAACGCAGCATGAGCCGTATCGAGACAGACAGCCTGGGCCCGGTCGAAGTTCCAGAGGACGCCTACTGGGGCGCGCAGACCCAGCGTTCGCTGATCAACTTCGCCATCGGCAAGGAGCGCATGCCCCTGGCTGTACTGCACGCCCTGGCGCTGATCAAGAAAGCTGCAGCGCGGGTCAACGACCGCAATGGCGACCTGCCGGCCGACATCGCCCGTCTTATCGAACAGGCCGCCGATGAAGTGCTCCAAGGCGAACATGACGACCAGTTCCCGCTCGTCGTCTGGCAGACCGGCAGCGGCACCCAGAGCAACATGAACGTCAACGAAGTCATCGCCGGGCGCGCCAACGAGCTGGCCGGCAAGGGTCGAGGCGGCAAGGCGCCGGTACACCCCAACGACCACGTCAACCGCTCGCAGAGCTCCAACGACTGCTTCCCCACCGCCATGCACATCGCCGCTGCACAGGCCGTGCACGACAAACTGCTGCCAGCGATCGCCGAACTCTCGGCGGGACTGGCCGAGCTGTCGGCGCGTCACCAGCACCTGGTCAAGACCGGCCGTACCCACATGATGGACGCCACACCCATCACCTTCGGCCAGGAAGTCTCGGCGTTCGTCGCCCAGCTTGACTATGCCCAGCGCGCCATTCGTGCCAGCCTGCCGGCAGTGTGCGAGCTGGCCCAGGGCGGGACTGCGGTCGGTACCGGGCTCAATGCTCCGCACGGCTTCGCCGAAGCCATCGCCGCAGAGCTGGCGGCGCTTTCGGGCCTGCCCTTCGTCACCGCACCGAACAAGTTCGCCGCCCTGGCCGGCCATGAGCCGCTGACCACCCTGGCCGGCGCCCTCAAGACCCTGGCCGTGGCCTTGATGAAAATCGCCAACGACCTGCGCCTGCTCGGCTCCGGCCCACGGGCGGGGCTCGCCGAAGTACGCCTGCCGGCCAACGAACCGGGCAGTTCGATCATGCCCGGCAAGGTCAACCCGACCCAATGCGAGGCCTTGTCGATGCTTGCCTGCCAGGTGCTGGGCAACGACGCGGCGATCGGCTTTGCCGCCAGCCAAGGGCATCTGCAGTTGAACGTGTTCAAGCCGGTGATCATCCACAACCTGCTGCAATCGATCGAGTTGCTGGCCGACGGCTGCCGCAACTTCCAGCAGCACTGCGTGGCCGGGATCGAGCCGGATGCAGAGCAGATGGCGGCGCATCTGGAGCGAGGGCTGATGCTGGTCACCGCGCTCAACCCGCACATCGGTTACGACAAGGCTGCCGAGATCGCCAAGAAGGCCTACAGCGAGGGCAAGACACTGCGTGAGGCGGCGCTTGAGCTCAAGTACCTGACCAACGAGCAGTTCGACCAATGGGTGCGGCCAGAGAACATGCTGGCGCCCGGTGCAAAAGGCTGACCGTCAGTCCATGCAGCCCCGTTTGCGCCAGCTCTTTTACGGGAGCTGGCGCAGCCACGTCTGGTTCACTGAACCTGTGCCAATCGCGCACGCCGCGCACGCCAGCCGGCCATCAATGAAGGTCCCAACGCCACGAGGGCCGACCCCACCACCACCGTCACCGCCCCGACGTATCCCAGGGCGTTGATGTCTTCGGCCTGGACATGATCCGGCCACAGCACGGCCGCCGCGGCCACGGCGAGGAAAGTCACCAAAGGTGTGAGCGCCAAGGTCGCGCTCACTCGCGAGGCCTCCCAATGGGCCAGCGCCTCGGCGAACGCTCCGTACGCCACCAGGGTATTGAGGCAACACGCCAGCAACAGCCAGCCTTGCAGCGGGCTCAACTGCAATGCCTCCAATGGATGCGCCCAGGGCATCAGCAACAGCGCACAGCTCAGGTACATCACCATCATCACCTGCTGTGAATGCCACACCGTGAGCAGTTGCTTCTGGCTCAGGGCATAGAACACCCAGATGCTCGTGGCCAGCAGAATGGTCAACACGCCGGTGGTATAAACGCCCAACGAGGTCAGCAGCTCTTCGAGCCGCTGGTTGAAGAACAGCCCGAATCCAGCCAGCAGCACCAACAACCCAAGCCCCTGTCCAAGGCTGAAGCGCTCCTTGAAGACGAACACGCTGGCCACCAGCAACAACACCGGGCCAATCTGCACCACCAATTGTGCGGTGCCAGGGCTGAGCAGGTTGAGCCCGATCAGGTACAGCACGTAATTGCCCATCAGGCCGAACACCGCCACGGCGATCAGGCCTGCGCCCTTGCGTCCAAGCTTGCCGACAGCCGGCAAGCGCCGATTGACCGCCAGCCAGGCGAACAGCAGGCAGCCAGAAACCGTGAGGCGATACCAGGTGACGGTGATCGGGTCCATCACCTGCAGGACTTGCTTGAGCTTGATCGGCAGAATGCCCCAGAGAAACGCGGTCAGCAGTGCCAGGAACAGGCCGTAGCCCCAGCGTCCGGAAGAAATGTGCATAGCGTCCTCGAATCAGGCCCTGCGGGTGGGGGTACTGGAAATTCTAAGGGCTTGGAGTACAGGGCTGGGGAAAAGTCGCGGGAAAAGAATTCATCGGGTCATTCCTTGCGGGCATGCCAGGATTTCCCCTGTCGCCTACGCTGGCCTTTTCGCCGGCAAACCCGCTGCCACAAGTGCACCGCTAGTCTGTGGAAGCGGGTTCGCTCGCCAAAATAGGTGACAGCCAAGCACTTACTTGCGGGATTTATGAAATGCCGCTTCCAGCGCCTCGTTGATGGTCTTGAGCACCTTCACCCGTGCCCAACGCTTGTCGTTGGCCTCGACCAAGGTCCAGGGCGCGATCTCGGTACTGGTGCGGTCGACCATGTCCCCCACCGCCTCTACGTATAGGTCCCACTTGTCGCGGTTGCGCCAATCGTCCTCGGTGATCTTGTAGCGCTTGAACGGGATCTGCTCGCGTTCCTCGAAGCGCTCCAGCTGCGTTTGCTGGTCGATCGCCAGCCAGAACTTCACCACCACGACGCCCGCGTTGGTCAGTTGCTCCTCGAAATCGTTGATCTCGCCATAGGCACGCATCCAGTCGGCCGGGGTGCAAAAGCCCTCCACCCGCTCCACCAGCACCCGGCCATACCAAGAACGGTCGAAGATGGTGAACTTGCCTCGCGCCGGAATATGCCGCCAGAAACGCCACAGGTAAGGCTGGGCCCGCTCCTCCTCGGTGGGCGCGGCGACCGGTACGATGCGGTACTGACGGGGGTCGAGCGCCGCGGCCACCCGGCGGATAGCGCCGCCCTTGCCTGCCGCGTCATTGCCTTCGAACACCGCCACCAATGCATGGCGGCGCATCTGCTTGTTGCGCAGCAGCCCTGCAAGGCGGGCTTGTTCGGTGACCAGTTGCTCTTGGTAATCGTGTTTGTCCAGGCGCCGGCTCAGGTCCAACGCGCCGAGCAGGCTCTTCTGGTCGATGCTGCGCCCCAATGGCGCCACGTTGCCTTTGTGCTTGCTACTCGGATCGTTGGCCAGCGCCGCTTGCAGGCTCTCCAGGAGAATGCGCCCCACCGCCAGGCTGCGGTAGTACGGATCGACCCCCTCGATCACATGCCAGGGCGCGTAGTCGCGGCTGGTGCGACGCAACACACGCTCGCCGAAACGCACGAAGCGGTCATAGGTTTGCGATTGCTGCCAGTCCAGCGGGCTAATGCGCCAGCTGTGCAAAGGGTCGTCCTTGAGCGCCTTAAGACGCGCCTTCATCTGTTTCTTGGACAGATGGAACCAGAACTTGATGATCAGCGCGCCCTCGTCGCAAAGCATCTGCTCCAGACGCTCGGCCCCGGTGATGGCCTGGTCGAGCACCGCATCCTTGAACAGACCATGGACCCGTCCCTGCAGCATCTGGCTGTACCAGTTGCCGAAGAACACACCCATGCGCCCTTTGGGCGGCAACGCCCGCCAGTAGCGCCAGGCCGGCGGACGGGCCAGTTCCTCATCGGTCTGCTGGTCGAAGGTGCGTACCTCGATCAGACGCGGGTCCATCCACTCGTTAAGCAGTTTGACCGTCTCGCCCTTGCCGGCGCCCTCGATGCCGTTGATCAACACGATCACCGGAAAGCGCGCCTGCTGCTTGAGTTCGTACTGGGCTTCGAGCAGCGCCTCGCGCAGGGCGGGTACTTCGGCCTCGAAAGCCTCCTTGTCGATGCTGTGACCAATTTCGGCGGATTCGAACATGAGTTGCCTTGGCTCCTTCAATGGATAACCAAGACTAGCGGATTGTGCGCCAGGCTTCAGGTCCAATCGCTGGCCACGTTCGGTTCTGTTCGGTTGGCGCAGCGACAGGTGCGTAAATGGCTTAAAATCGTCCTCCCGCGACATGCTGAGCCAACCATGCCTGACACCTTCTTACAGCACGCCCAGATCGACTGGGACGACCAGGGCCGCCCTCACTCGCGGCAGTACGACGACATCTACTTTTCCAAGAACGAAGGCATCGAGGAAACCCAGCATGTCTTCCTCGAACAGAACCGCCTGCGTGAACGCTGCACCGCCCTGACGCCCCAGGACTGCCTGGTGATCGGCGAGACCGGCTTCGGCACGGGCATGAATTTCTACTGTGCCTGGCAGTTGTTCGCCGAACACGCCCCGCGGGGTGCGCGCCTGCATTTTGTCAGCGTCGAAAAGTACCCGCTCACCCGCGAAGACCTCGCCCGCGCGGTACAGCTGTGGCCGCAACTCGAACCTTACTGGCAGCCGCTGCTGGCACAGTACGTGGCGGTGCATGGCGGCTTCCAGCAGTTCAGCTTCGACCATGGGCGGGTGACCCTGACCCTGATGGTGGGCGATGCCCTGGCGCAATTGCCTACGCTCGATGCGCAGGTCGATGTGTGGTTCCTCGACGGCTTCGCCCCGGCGAAGAACCCCGACATGTGGACGCCGGAGCTGTTCGCGCAACTGGCCCGGCTGTCCCGGCCCGGCACCACACTGGGCACCTTCACTACCACCGGCTGGGTGCGTCGTGGCCTGATCGCTGCAGGCTTTGCCATGCGCAAGGTGCCGGGTATCGGTAAAAAATGGGAGGTCATGCACGGCCAGTTCCAGGGCTGGCCCGCTGAGCAACCCGCCCCAGCCGAACCCGAACCTTGGTATGCCCGCCCTGCCCCTGTGCAAGGCCCGCGGCATGCCGTGGTCATCGGTGCCGGCCTTGCCGGTAGCGCCACGGCTGCCAGCCTCGCGGCCCGTGGCTGGCAGGTCAGCGTGCTGGAGCGCCACGACGCCCCGGCCCAGGAAGCCTCGGGCAACCCCCAGGGCGTGCTCTACCTGAAACTCTCGGCCCACGGCACGACGCTGTCGCAGATGATCCTCTCGGGCTTCGGCTACACCCGCCGTTGGCTGCAACAGCTGCAACGCGGACAGGACTGGGACGACTGCGGTGTGCTGCAATTGGCCTTCGACGACAAGGAAGCACAGCGCCAGGCCAAGCTGGCCGAGGCCTTCGACAGCACATTGCTGCACGTGCTCGATCAGGCCCAGGCCGAGTCGGTCGCAGGTGTGGCACTGCCTGCCGGTGGGTTGTTCTATCCCGAAGGCGGCTGGGTGCATCCGCCAGCGCTGTGCCAGGCGCAGCTGCAACATCCGCACATCGAGTTGCTGACCCACCAGGAGGTAATCGAACTGCGCAAAGTCGATGGCCGTTGGCAAGCGTGGGACGGTGAGCGCCTGCTGGCGAGCGCGCCAGTGGTGGTGCTCGCCGGTGCCGCCGAGATCCGCCGCTTCGAGGCCTGCGCCGAGCTGCCGCTCAAGCGCATCCGCGGGCAGATCACCCGCCTGCCAGCCACCGAGGCCAGCCGCGCCTTGCGCACCGTGGTGTGTGCCGAAGGCTACGTCGCGCCGCCGCGTGGCGATGAGCACACCTTGGGCGCAAGCTTCGACTTCCATAACGACGACTTAGCACCGACTGTCGCCGAACACCAGGGCAACTTGTCCCTGCTCGATGAAATCTCCACGGACCTGGCCGAGCGGCTCAATACCAGCGTGCTGGACCCCGCCCGGTTGCGAGGCCGAGCGGCGTTCCGCTGCACAAGTCCAGACTACCTGCCGATCGTAGGGCCCGTGGCGGATGCGCAAGCGTTCACCGACGCCTATGCGGTGCTCGCTAAAGACGCTCGACAAGTCCCGGACACGCCCTGTCCTTGGCTCGACGGGTTGTACGTGAACAGCGGCCATGGTTCGCGAGGGTTGATCACCGCGCCCTTGAGCGGCGAGCTGGTCGCAGCCTGGGTGTGCGGTGAACCGCTGCCGCTGCCGCGCACGGTGGCGCAGGCGTGTCATCCGAACCGGTTTGCGTTGCGTCGGTTGATTCGCGGCAAATAGATAGGCCGGGTTCACCGGCAACGGGGCCGCTCAACCTATATAACGGATTGATCTAAAACTCTCACAACCCCCATGGGTCAGTTCCTTATGTGCCCCATTTCGGGGCGCATATTCCCCAACGGCAAAACCGGTAAGGACCTATGTGCGGATTAGCAGGAGAGTTACGTTTCACCCCCATCGACCAAGCCCCTCGCCCGGCGGACCTCGCCGCGGTAGAGCGCATCACCCATCACCTGGCGCCTCGCGGCCCCGACGCCTGGGGCTTCCACAGCCAGGGCCCGATCGCCCTCGGCCACCGGCGTCTGAAAATCATGGACCTGTCCGACGCCTCGGCTCAGCCCATGGTCGACAACACTTTGGGCCTGTCGATGGTCTTCAATGGCGCCATCTACAACTATCCCGAACTGCGCGAAGAGCTCAAAGCCCTGGGCTACCGCTTCTTCTCCGACGGCGACACCGAAGTGTTGCTCAAGGGCTATCACGCCTGGGGCGCAGCCTTGCTGCCCAAGCTCAACGGCATGTTCGCCCTGGCCATCTGGGAACGCGACGCCCAGCGCCTATTCCTGGCCCGCGACCGTCTCGGCGTCAAACCGTTGTACCTGTCGCGCAACGGTGAGCGTCTGCGCTTCGCCTCCACACTCCCGGCGCTGCTCAAGGGCGGCGATATCGATCCGGTGATCGACCCGGTGGCGCTCAACCACTATCTGAATTTCCACGCCGTAGTGCCCGCGCCTCGTACCCTGCTGGCCAACGTGCAGAAGCTCGAACCCGGGACCTGGATGCGCATCGACCGCCACGGCGAGGTGCAGCGTGAGACTTGGTGGCAGTTGCACTACGGTCCGCGTCCGGATGAACAGCACCTGGACCTGGAAGACTGGACCACACGCGTGCTCGACGCCACCCGCGACGCCGTAGCCATCCGCCAACGGGCGGCGGTGGACGTCGGCGTGCTGCTCTCCGGCGGCGTCGATTCCAGCCTGTTGGTCGGCCTGCTGCGCGAAGTAGGGGTGGACGATCTGTCGACCTTCTCCATCGGTTTCGAAGATGCCGGCGGCGAGCGCGGGGACGAGTTCCAGTATTCGGACCTGATCGCCCGCCACTATGGCACGCGCCACCATCAATTGCGTATCGACGAGCGCGAGATCCTCGAACAGCTGCCGGCGGCGTTCCGCGCCATGAGCGAGCCGATGGTCAGCCATGACTGCATCGCCTTCTACCTGCTCTCGCGGGAAGTGGCCAAGCACTGCAAGGGGGTGCAGAGCGGCCAAGGCGCCGACGAATTGTTCGCCGGCTACCATTGGTACCCGCAGGTGGACGGCGCCGACGATGCGTATGAGGCCTATCGCACCGCGTTCTTCGACCGCGACCATGCCGAGTATCGCGACACGGTCCAGGCCCCGTGGCTGCTGGAAAGCGACGCGGCCGGCGAGTTCGTTCGCGAACACTTCGCCCGCCCTGGCGCCAGCGAGGCTGTGGACAAGGCCCTGCGCCTGGACAGCACCGTGATGCTGGTCGACGACCCGGTCAAACGCGTCGACAACATGACCATGGCCTGGGGCCTGGAAGCCCGCACACCGTTTCTCGATTACCGACTGGCGGAACTGTCGGCGCGCATCCCGGCCCGATTCAAACTGCCCGACGGTGGCAAACACGTGCTCAAGGCCGCGGCGAGACGGGTAATCCCACATGAGGTGATCGACCGCAAGAAGGGCTACTTCCCGGTGCCGGGTCTGAAGCACCTGCAAGGCGCCACGCTGGACTGGGTTCGTGAACTGCTGACCGACCCAAGCCAAGACCGAGGTCTGTTCAAACCGGCCATGCTCGATCGCCTGCTGAGCAATCCTCAGGGTCAACTGACGCCGCTGCGAGGCTCCAAGCTTTGGCAGTTGGCCGCCCTGAACCTCTGGCTCAGCGAACAAGGAATCTGACCGATGAAAGCGCAAACAGCCTATGGCCAGCGCCTGCTCCGCGGACAAGCCCCCTCCTACGAGCGCCTGCAGGCGCAATTGGCCGGTGACGGCAGCGAACCCCACGGCCAACCCCGTGCGGTACATTGCGGCTGGGGCCGGCTGCTGATCGGCCACACCTACCCGGACCCGGCCGTGCTCGCCGAGGCATTGCTCGACGAGCGCCCCGGCGAGCGAGACATCGCTCTGTATGTGGCCGCTCCCCAACAAGTGCTGGCCCAGGCCCCGCAACAGTTGTTCCTCGATCCTTCGGACACCCTGCGCCTGTGGTTCACCGACTACCGCCCTGCGCAACGCGTGTTCCGCGGATTTCGCATCCGCCGGGCCCAGGCCGACGCTGACTGGCATGCCATCAACGCCCTTTACCAAGGACGCGGCATGCTGCCGGTCAACCCAGAGCTGCTCACCCCCCATCACCTGGGCGGGCCGGTGTACTGGCTGGCCGAGGACGAGGACACGGGCGCTGTGATCGGCAGCGTCATGGGGCTGAACCACAGCAAGGCCTTCGATGACCCTGAACACGGCAGCAGCCTGTGGTGCCTGGCCGTCGACCCGCAATGCACCCGCCCAGGCGTAGGCGAAGTCCTGGTGCGTCATTTGGTCGAGCACTTCATGAGCCGCGGCCTGGCCTACCTGGACCTGTCGGTGTTGCACGACAACCGCCAAGCCAAGCGCCTGTACAAGAAGCTGGGCTTTCGCAACCTCCCGACCTTTGCAGTCAAGCGCAAGAACGGCATCAACCAGCCACTGTTCCTCGGCCCTGGCCCAGAGGCTTCGCTCAACCCCTACGCCCGTCTGATCGTCGACGAGGCCTACCGGCGCGGCATTGACGTGCAAGTCGACGACGCCAGCGCAGGCCTGTTCACCCTGAGCCTGGGCGGGCGCCGTGTCCGTTGCCGCGAATCCTTGAGCGATCTGACCAGTGCCGTGAGCATGACCTTGTGCCAGGACAAACGTCTCACCCAGCACGTTCTGGACGCCGCCGGTCTGCGCGTGCCGGTTCAACAGTTGGCCGGTAATGCCGATGACAACCTGGCTTTTCTCGAAGAGCACGGCGCGGTGGTGGTCAAGCCGGTGGATGGCGAACAAGGCCAAGGTGTCGCAGTCAACCTGGGCACTCTGGAGGAGATCAACCAGGCCGTCGAGCAGGCTCAACGCTTCGACAGCCGGGTACTGCTCGAAAGCTATCACCCTGGTCTGGACCTGCGCATCGTGGTGATCGGCTTCGAAGTGGTGGCGGCAGCGATCCGTCACCCGGCCCAGGTGATTGGAGACGGCAAACACAGCATTCAGGCCTTGATCGAAGCCCAAAGCAGACGGCGCCAGGCTGCCACCGGAGGCGAAAGCCGTATCCCGCTCGATGAGGAGACCGAACGCACCTTGCGTGCGTCGGGCCTGGACTACGACAGCGTGTTGCCGGCTGGACAACGCCTTGCCGTGCGCCGCACCGCCAACCTGCACACCGGCGGCACGCTCGAAGACGTCACCGAGCGCCTGCATCCGGTGCTGGCAGACGCCGCCGTGCGCGCCGCGCGCGCCCTGGACATTCCTGTGGTGGGCCTGGACCTGATGGTGCGCGATGCCGAGCAGCCGGACTACGTGATCATCGAAGCCAACGAGCGGGTGGGCCTGGCCAACCACGAACCGCAACCGACCGCCGAGCGCTTCGTCGACCTGCTCTTTCCCCACAGCCAAGCACCGACATGAAACCGTGCACAAGGTAAACCGGCTCCCATTGGGCTCGGCGCAGCTCTGTGGGAGCGGGCTTACCCGCGAGAGAACAGCGTTAACCCAAGGAGTACCTGATGTCTAACGGACACCCCGAACCCGATCTCGAGTACCTCAAACGCGTGCTGTTGGAAATGCTCGCCATTCCTAGCCCCACCGGTTTTACCGACACCATCGTACGCTACGTGGCCGAACGCCTGGACGAATTGGGCATCCCCTTCGAACTGACCCGCCGCGGCACCATCCGCGCGACGCTAAAAGGCCGTCAGAACACGCCCGACCGCGCCGTCTCGGCGCATCTGGACACCATCGGCGCCAGCGTGCGCCAACTGCTCGATAACGGCCGTCTGGCCCTGGCCCCGGTGGGCTGCTGGTCCAGTCGATTCGCCGAAGGCAGTCGCGTCAGCGTGTTCACCGATACAGGCGTGTACCGCGGCAGTGTGCTGCCGCTGATGGCGAGCGGGCATGCCTTCAACACGGCCATCGATCAGATGCCGATCAGTTGGGAGCATGTGGAAGTGCGTCTGGACGCTTACTGCGCTACCCGCGCCGACTGCGAGGCACTGGGGATAGCCATCGGCGACTTCGTCGCCTTCGATCCGCTACCGGAGTTCACTGAAAGCGGTCATATCAGCGCGCGTCACCTGGACGACAAGGCTGGCGTGGCAGCACTGCTGGCAGCACTCAAGGCCGTGGTGGAGTGCGGCCAGCAACCGTTGATCGACTGCCACCCGCTGTTCACCATCACCGAAGAAACAGGCTCTGGTGCCGCGGCAGCGCTGCCTTGGGACGTGAGCGAGTTCGTCGGCATCGACATCGCTCCGGTGGCACCCGGGCAGGCCTCAAGCGAACATGCCGTGAGCGTGGCCATGCAGGACTCCTCAGGCCCTTATGATTACCACCTCTCACGGCACCTTCTGAAACTGGCTGGCGACCACGACCTACCGGTGCGTCGTGACCTCTTCCGCTATTACTTCAGCGATGCCCATTCGGCCGTCACGGCCGGCCACGATATCCGCACCGCGCTGGTGGCGTTTGGTTGCGATGCCACCCACGGGTATGAGCGGACCCACATCGATAGCCTGGCTGCCCTGAGCCGCTTGTTGGCGGCTTATCTGCTCAGTCCACCGGTATTCGCCAGCGATTCGCACCCTGCAAATGCATCGCTCGAGCGCTTCAGCCATCAGCTGGAGCATGATGCCCAGATGGAAAGCGAGACAAGGGTGCCGGCGGTGGACAGCCTGGTTGGCAACAAGCCTTGAGCGCTTGGCGCGAGGAGGCACAGCACCTGAGGCAAGCCCTGCGCGATTGGCGTAGCATGCCC
Source organism: Pseudomonas guariconensis (assembly GCF_040822035.1). Taxonomy (NCBI): domain Bacteria; kingdom Pseudomonadati; phylum Pseudomonadota; class Gammaproteobacteria; order Pseudomonadales; family Pseudomonadaceae; genus Pseudomonas; species Pseudomonas guariconensis. The sequence goes on from NZ_CP162012.1 coordinate 3,970,769, forward strand.
CCATCCCAGCCAAGACTTTGTGACCATGCTGATCCCCTACGACCAACTCGAAGCCGAAACCCTCACCCGTTTGATCGAGGACTTCGTAACCCGCGACGGCACCGATAACGGCGACGACACGCCCTTGGAAACCCGCGTACTGCGGGTCCGCCAGGCACTGGCCAAAGGTCAGGCGTTCATTTTGTTCGATCTTGAAAGTCAGCAATGCCAATTGCTGGCCAAGCACGAAGTGCCCAGGGAGCTATTCGACTGACTGCTTGCCCTGGCGCCGCTGCGCCAGGGCTTGTTTGACGCTGTCGCTGATCTCTTCCCGGTTTACCGTGATATCAGCAGGTGCCTTGATGCCCAGACGCACCTGTTCACTCCCTTGCACGGACAACACCCGAATCGTGATGTCGTCCCGGATCTTGATCGCCTGCCCCACCTGACGCCCTATCACCAACATGTCTGACCCTCCAATCCAACGGAAAACCAGAGACTGCCTGTGGCGCCTTCAACCGCACAACGTTACGCAGGTGAAATAGACGCATCCCACACAAACACGCGATTCCACCTACAGCCTTGTCTGCATCACCCTTGCTGCAACCGCGGCCCGAACACAATGAGGGTTGCACCGGCCACGCAGAGCAGTGCCCCTAGCCAGTCGCTGGCCATCGGCCGAGCCCGCTCCACCAGCGCCAGCCATAGCAATGAGGCAACGATATAGATACCGCCATAGGCGGCATAGGCACGGCCGGCATACGCCGCTTCGACACGGGTGAGAATCAGCCCGAACACCGTCAGGCTGGCCAGCGCAGGCGCTACCCACCAAGCGCTCTTGCCCAGGCGCAGCCAGAGATAAAATGCATAGCAGCCGCCAATCTCGAACAGCGCCGCCAAGAAAAACCATAGGTAATTGATCACACCGGTCATCCAGCCCATTTGAACGACGCATAGCATAACGGAGGCGGAAGCAAAGCATGGAGGGCTCTCAGGGGTTACCGTTCCATCGCAACCGCAGAAGTTCTCAGGCCAGCTCGATTTGTAATTCAGGATTCAATGCAAGCATTGCATGTAATAGTCTGATGTCATCAGTGGCATCAGCGCCTCTATTGTCTGGGGAATACAAGATCCCGGTGACGCCAACTTCTTTCGTCATCGTAAAATGTATTTTGGCGCACGGTCGGGTCACCACAAGGATTTCGTTATAATCCGAAAAAACACCGTGACCTCGGGTATGGTGCAATATCTCGAACGGCGGCTCGATGTGTCTGAAGCCACCCGCCCACATCATGTTTTGTTCGAACCCATTAAGCACTGCATCGGAAAACTCGTATCCATCGGCTGATGCATGGGTAGGAAAAAGTACATCCCGCGAGAACGTGCCGAGGATATTTTCAGGCGGCACATCCAATATAAAACCCACCGAATGACACATGGGTGTCACCTGAGACGAAATCTGCACAAAGCCTGCACGGTTCCTGCGCATCATACTGTGTGCCCACAGACGCCTGCGTATGACCAAAGACGTTGAAATCACATCCCAGGATCTAAAGACATCCTGTGCCCTGCCCGCTGACAGCGCGCCTGCCTGAAATCCATTCAAACAGAGCGTATGAACCAGGCATAGGCCATATTCTGAAAGCCGTCCCCACTCACGTAAATCGCGCTCGACCTGCTCGTCGAAGGAATACAACGGCGATGAACACGACGACCGTGGCTTGAATGCCGCCTTCGCCAAGCCCGCAGAGAGAGACTCTGCGCGCGATCGAAATCTGAAACATCCCATGCGAAGAGCCTACTAGCAAGATTTTGCGCAAATGGTATGTACACTGACAGATCGAGTATGGCGGTGTATGAAAACAACCAGCGGCGAGGAAAATCGAGGCCGACAACCAGACTCATATGTATTCGACAGCTAAATCCGGATTAACCTGACACAACCTGTCTAGCATAAACTGATCCCGCCTTTTGTCTCGGATGAAAGCGTTTCCATGCTGCGAGTAAATAATGCCTTGCACCCTAACCTCTTCCGTCGCCGAAAAGTGCACCCTGACATTGGGTCGGGTAACGACCAATATCTCGTTGTACACGGCACTTGGCGTGATGGTTTTCTTCAGGATCTCGGCAGGTGACTCAATCTTGGTAAACAGGTCTTCATTGAAAAGTTTTCCTTTTGCCGTTCGCCTTGCCAGTATTCGAGATGCAAATTCGTAGTGTGCCGCCGGCGCATGAGTCGGAAAGAAAACATCATACTCGTGAGTACCTAATATATTTTGGGGAGGTACTTTTAAAATCAGCCCCAGGTTGGCGTACAGACAATTGCAGCTATCGATCTGTCGAAGAATCCGGTTTGGGAGATTGTGTGCTTGGGCCTGTCGCCGGATACGATTACGTGCAATCATGGACGTGGAAATTACGTCCCACCCCCTCAACACATCCTGCGCTCTTCTTTGGAATAACTCGCCCCCAAAAGAGCTAATGCCCAAAGCATGCACCAGACACAGCCCATATTTCGAAATATCCCCCCACGCCTCCAAATCACTTTCCACTTTTTCGTCGAAAGAGAATCTAGGCGTAAAGGATGCTCGCGTTGAACTGAAAGCCGTCTTGGGCTCTGCAACCGAAAGGCAATTCAGTCTTCGTATAACCTGGGATACTTTCATCCAACCTCTCAAGAATACTATGCAAAGGCATCAAACGTGCCCAAACTTCAAACACACAATGTCCACACCGGAGTTTCAGGCGGCAGTACGGCGCCCCGCACCATCATTAGCTTTCTTCCGACCTTTAACGCCTCGCTGGCGCATAGGGCCCCCTGAAGTAATTCGCCGTATGAAAACCCAACCACAACTTCCGATTTTCATGGGAAAACTCGGACTGCGTGTCCTTCGAAAGCACCACGATATCTTTGGCGATGACTCTCTGCGTGACAACACCATGTACATGTTGGTTGGGTTTGCCCATGATCAAAACTTCATTATGCTGCCAACGGGTCGATTTCATTAGCGTTTTGGGTGTAACAACGTTGAAGGAGGCATCCGTCTGAGACGTGATATCTGGACCTTCAACACTGAATAACCCATTGTTTGCCAATATGAATTTTTGCTGATTGATTCGGGTACGAGTCATCATCGGTGCCGCCGCAGCACGTAGGATATTTTGCGGCGGCACGTCGAGCACAATACCAAGTTCCTCCGGCATACCGGAAAATAAATGCCCGTCCCTATTCATTCGCCGATAGCTTTTCCGTTGCTTTTCGATGTCGCTCGGATTGACCAATGACGTGGACAGTACCCAATGACGATCAATCCACTGTTGGATGACTGGCAATTCATAGCCACATAAAGCCGTGATGGAGGTGAAGGGGCACACCAGCATCATGCCTTGGCGGTCGAGATTCTCCCACTGCGATAAAACCTGCTGCATCGCGGTGTGATTGGAATATAGTTTTCGCTCTTTCGCTTTTGAAACCATCGCTCAGATTCACACTGCTCGCCAAGTCAGGCTTACCCTTCCTCGACTGGAAGATCGGGATTCAATTCGCGCAAGCGCTGAAGCACCTCGGCTTCCGACGGACTGAGACCACAACTTCCTTGAGTGTAAATAATACCCTTCACTTCAACGTTCTTCGTTTCCGAAAAGTGCAACCTGACATGAGGGCGGGTCACCACGAGAATCTCGTTATACTTAGTACCCGGCATCTCTTTCCCGGTCCTTTCCATTATCCTGCGCGGCGACTCAATCTGAGTATATGCCCCTCCTAATACCGGACGCGCTGTACTTCTGTCGCCTAAAACTGCACTCGCAAACCTGTAGTCTTTTGCCGGTTCATGCGTTGGGAAGAAGACGTCCGTTGGGAAGGTTCCCAGAATATTTTCTGGCGGTACCTGTAGAATCAACGCGACATTTGCATACATCGTCGGAGGCTTCCTTAGCAGCCGGGCGATCTTTGGATCCCGATTGCGGATCTGCACTTGCGCCCATGGCCGTCTGCGACTGATCAACGACGTTGAAATGACATCCCACCCGCTCAAGACGTGCTGTGCGCGCCCTTGGAACAGCTCACTGTCGTCCAGCGCGTGCTCGCCCACGGCATGCACCAAGCACAGCCCCATCTCGGAAATACGCCCCCATTTTTGCAAATTTTTTTCGACTTTCTTGTCAAAAGAATATGCTGGATAGGCAGTCGCCGGTTTGAAGGTAAAAGCAGCTTTGGAATCCTTTCCCGATAGCGCTTCGAATCTCGAACTGACGCGTATTTTATTCAACCACCCCACATGACACCTCGTATTAGCCCACGCCTTAGACCTGTACAACACCAAGCCCTGGATTCAACTGACGAAGGCGACTTATAAAATCCAACCGTTCGAAACTCGATCGGTCCCGATTATTTTCCGCAACCTCGAATTTAGGCGCATAAAGAATACCGCGCACCCTGATCGGTTGCGTCATCGTGCAATATATATTCACATTAGGTTTGCCGACGACCAGCACTTCATTATGAAACGCCGTTCGCCCAATGATGTCGCTTGGCGGAACGACCTTATTATATTTCTCCACCAGCCTTTGCGAAAATAGCTTGGAGACACCATTGAGTATTGCATCGGCAAACTTAAAATCCTTACTGGGAAGGTGCGTCGGAAACATGACATCTTCCGGGAAGGTTCCCAGAATATTTTGCGGCGGCACTTCCAGAATGAAACCCAGCTCGCCGAACACCTGGGTTGGAATGGCTGATCCTGTATTGTTATAGCGGCGTCTGTACCTGAAGACCCGCAGGGAGTCCACCAGACTGGTGGAGAAGACATCCCACGACTTGAAAACGTCTTCGGCCCGTCTCTTTGAAAGGTCGCCTCTTTCGAACTTATCCAGGTCGAAAGCATGCACGAGAAATCTGTTCTGCTCCGCCAGTCGCTCCCATTGACCCAGGGCGTGCTCGACACTTTTATCATAAGAGTATTTGGGGTGCAGCCGCCCCACGTCGCTCAACCTGCCCATCGATAGTTCAAGTGCCCGTTCGTATATGATGGCACGTCAGCATGTATGAACGCACCGCACCTCTACAATTCCTCAACAAGGTCTTACATGGAATAGACTTCAAGGCCTGGATTCTGCACTCGCAGCAGCCTAATCAAATTAAAATCTTCACGCAGTTTTTCACTATCGTTCCGATTGACAATTACCACACCCTTTACGTTGATTTTGCGCGTCTGGGCAAAATGCACATGCGTGTTGGGCCGACCAATGACCAGTACTTCATTGCCAACATTTTTGTACTTGAGCAGCTCCTCCGGCGTCATAATTTTGCGATACCCGCCTTTGATTATCTTTCCGCTCTGGCTAATACCCGCCTCTATGCTGTGGGCCAACTGATACTTAGAGGTCCGTCCATGAAACGGCAGCCCGACAGGCCGAGTAAACGTCCCGAGAATATTTTGAGGATTTATGTCCAGAATCAGGCCAACCCCGCGAGTCCACGGTACCGAGGCAGGGTTGCCATACGAAGCCAATGAGGTGGAAAACACATCGCACTCCCCGATAACATCCTCCGCTGTTCGCCGACTCAGATCACTGCTCAAGAAACACTCCAGCGTCACGGGATGTGCCAAGAAAAGGTCGCGATCATCCAGGTCTTCCCACGTTGTCAATCGCTGTTCCAATTTGGGGTCGAGGGAATATTTTGGCGTGCATGCCTTGCCATGCATATTGACCTTGGTATTGGCGGGGCGCCGCCGCAGCAAAGACGACGTAGCAGTTGCCAACTTGGACTTCAAATCAGTCATGAGTCTCTCACTTTCAGATTTTGTTCAAACAGATAATATTCGACCATTCGCCACTTCGATTGATCGGCGATTGATCACGTCTCGACAGTCTTAAACAACACTAAGCGGCAACGTCGGATTTAACTCACACAACCTTCGCAGTAACGCAACCCTTTCCCAAGGCAGGTCACGCAAAGACAACTCGCAATTCTGATGGTGGAGAATACCGACGACCTTGATGGGCTTGGTCATTGCGTAGTGCAACTTGAATCCCGGCCTGCCCACGACGAGAACTTCACTGTATATGCCCTCGGGAGGCTTCACCGACGCGATCAACGATCTTGTCCAGTTTGAGCCGGGCAATTGCCATTAACTGTTCGAGGCACAGCGGTTGATAGACCTGTAGATTCACACGCCCCATGAAGGCCGGCTTGAACACCTGGGCACAGGCTTGGCGAACATGCGACATCACCTCATCGTCCGCACGACATTCAGTCAGCAGTTCCGATCCCACATTAGTGGTCATCACCACCCAGGCATCATGGAAACTCACGCGTTGCCCTTCGGCGTCTTCCATCCAGCCCTTATCCAGGACCTGGTAGAACATCTCGCGTACGTCGGGGTGAGCTTTTTCGAATTCGTCCAGCAACAGCACGCAGTGCGGTCTCTTCCTGACCGCTTCGGTCAATCTTCCGCCTTTGCCATAGCCTACGTAGCCGGCCGGTGCCCCTTTGAGTGCAGAGACCGTATGCGCCTCTTGAAATTCGGACATGTTCAGCGTGATCAGGCTCTCTGGCCCTGAGCCATACACCTGTGCCAATGCCAATGCCGTTTCTGTCTTGCCCACCCCCGAGGGGCCGGCCAGCATGAACACTCCAGCCGGCTTGTCCGGTGCCTGCAGCCCCGCTCGGGTGATGAACAGTTTGCGGGCCAGCGCCTTCAATGCCGGTTCCTGACCGGCCACGTAGGTTTGCAGCTGGCCGAGCAACGTCGTTTCGCTGGCTTGCGTGCGTTCCTTGAGCTTGCCAAGTGGGATTCCGGTCCAGCCCGAAAGCACATGCGCCACGCACATCGCATCGACGTGGGCATGGACCATCACCTGCTGTTCATGCGCCTCGGCCACCTCCCAAACGTAATAGGAAACATCCGCTTGGCGTGTCAGACGAAACCTACATCCAAGCATCAGTCATGCAACGGGCTTCAACGTGTAAAAGCGCCCCATGAGGTCGTCAATCGGCCTTGCCGGAAGTACGGGGTCGAAGCGGGAAGTGTGGGCAATCTGGCTTACCTTTTTAACGAGACTGGTCCCAATGAAACTGCGAAACGTCCTATGGGATTGTGAAATTTCTCATAGCCAATAAAAACGCCCCGACTGGCGGGGCGTCATTGGCAGAAGCAAGACCTTAGTGGGAAACCGCGCCACTGGCCCCCAGACCGGTCTGCGAACGGACGAACTGCGGGAAGAACAGCGCGCGCTCGTCTTCGGCAGCCTTGGACTTGTCGGTCACCGAGAAGAACCAGATACCGGCAAAGGCGATGAGCATGGAGAACAGCGCCGGGTACTCGTACGGGTAGATGGCTTTTTCATGGCCGAGGATTTGCACCCAGATGGTTGGGCCAAGGATCATCAAGCCGACCGCGCTGACCAGGCCCATCCAACCACCGATCATGGCGCCGCGGGTGGTCAGCTTCTTCCAGTACATCGAGAGCAGCAACACAGGGAAGTTGCAGCTGGCGGCGATGGAGAAGGCCAGGCCCACCATGAAGGCGATGTTCTGGTTCTCGAACAGGATGCCCAGGCCGATCGCCAGTACGCCCAGGGCGATGGTGGTGATCTTCGACACACGGATCTCGTCCTTGTCGTTGGCCTTGCCCTTGCGCCATACGCTGGCGTACAGGTCATGGGACACCGCCGAGGCGCCGGCCAAGGTCAGACCCGCCACTACCGCCAGGATGGTGGCGAAGGCCACTGCGGAGATGAAGCCCAGGAACACGCTGCCGCCTACGGCATTGGCCAGGTGCACCGCCGCCATGTTGTTGCCGCCGATCAGGGCGCCAGCAGCGTCCTTGAAGTCCGGGTTGGTGCTCACCAGCAGGATCGCGCCGAAGCCGATGATGAAGGTCAGGATGTAGAAGTAACCGATGAAACCGGTGGCGTAGAGCACGCTCTTGCGCGCTTCCTTGGCGTCGCTGACGGTGAAGAAGCGCATCAGGATGTGCGGCAGGCCGGCAGTGCCGAACATCAGCGCCAGACCCAGGGAGAACGCCGAAATCGGGTCCTTGACCAGTCCGCCCGGGCTCATGATCGCCTCGCCCTTGGCGTGGACCTTGATCGCCTCGGAGAACAGGGTATTGAAGTCAAAGCCTACGTGCTTCATCACCATCAGCGCCATGAAGCTTGCGCCGGAGAGCAGCAGCACGGCCTTGATGATCTGTACCCAGGTAGTGGCCAGCATGCCGCCGAACAGCACATACAGGCACATCAGGATACCCACCAGAATCACCGCGACGTGGTAGTCCAGGCCGAACAGTAGCTGGATCAGCTTACCGGCACCGACCATCTGGGCGATCAGGTAGAACGCCACGACCACCAGAGAACCGGAAGCCGACAGCGTGCGGATTTCCTTCTGCCCGAGGCGATAGGAAGCCACGTCGGCGAAGGTGTACTTGCCCAGGTTGCGCAGGCGTTCGGCAATCAGGAACAGGATGATCGGCCAGCCGACCAAAAAGCCGATCGAGTAGATCAGGCCGTCATAGCCGGAGGTGAACACCAGCGCGGAAATCCCCAGGAAGGAGGCTGCCGACATGTAGTCACCGGCAATCGCCAGGCCGTTCTGGAAGCCCGTGATGCGACCGCCCGCGGCATAGTAGTCCGAGGCCGACTTGTTGCGCTTGGAGGCCCAGTAGGTAATACCCAGGGTAAAGGCGACGAAGGCGACGAACATCGCGATCGCCGAGACGTTGAGCGGCTGCTTGTGCACCTCGCCGGTCAGGGCATCGGCGGCCCACACGGCGGGTGCGAAAGCGCCGCAGGCCAGGACGGCCAGGGCTTTGGCTTGGCGGATCATTGTTGCGCCTCCTTGAGGATCTCTTTGTTCAGCTCATCGAATTCGCCATTGGCGCGACGCACGTAGATAGCGGTCAGGACAAATGCCGCAACGATCAGGCCGACGCCCAAGGGAATGCCCCAGGTGATCGACGAGTCAGGGCTGAGTTTGGAGCCCAGGATCTGCGGGCCATAGGCGATGAGGAGGATGAAGCCGCAGTAGAGACCGAGCATGATCGCCGAAAGAATCCAGGCGAAACGCTCGCGCTTGGTGACCAGTTCCTTGAAGCGCGGACTGTTCTGTATCGATTGGTAGATGCTGTCGTTCATTGTTTTTGTCCTAGCAGCAACGCAAATAAGGGAGAACCCGCCCTTACTTTATTCTGCCGATGGACACCAACCAGACGACCTTAGTCTTAGATGCAACGGTGTTTTACAGATTGCGTAACAAATTCGCGGGTAAACCCGCTCATACAGGCCTGTGCAATACCTGTAGGAGCGGGTTTACCCGCGAAAACAGCAGAGTCGACTACAGAGTCTGATTACTTGCCGGTCCACTCCTTCACGCGCTCTGGGTGCTTGGCAACCCAATCCTTGGCCGCGGCATCGGGCTTGGCACCTTCCTGGATGGCCAGCATGACCTCGCCGATCTCATCCTTGGACTGCCAGTGGAAGTTCTTCAGGAACTCGGCCACTTCTGGCGCCTTGGTCGCCAGTTCCTTGCTGCCGATGCTGTTGACGGTTTCGGCGGCACCGTACACACCTTTCGGATCTTCAAGGAACTTGAGTTTCCATTTGGCGAACATCCAGTGCGGCACCCAGCCGGTCACGGCGATGGATTGCTGCTTGGCGTAGGCGCGGCCCAGTTCGGCAGTCATCGCCGCGCCGGAGCTGGCCTGCAGTTTGTAACCGTCCAGGGCGTAGTCCTTGATGGCCTGGTCGGTCTTGAGCATCACGCCGGAACCGGCGTCGATGCCAACGATCTTGTGCTTGAAGCTTTCATCGGTCTTGAGGTCGGCAATGCTGGCAGCCTTGACGTACTCCGGCACGATCAGGCCGATCTTGGCATCCTTGAAATTAGGGCCGTAGTCGACCACCTTGTCCTTGTTCTTGCCCCAGTATTCCCCATGGGTGACCGGCAGCCAGGCCGACAGCATGGCGTCGAGCTTACCGGTGGCCACACCCTGCCACATGATGCCGGTGGCGACGGGCTTGAGGTCCACGTCATAACCGAGTTTCTGCTTGATCACTTCGGCGGCCACATAGGTGGTTGCCACACTGTCGGACCAACCATCCACGTAACCTATGCTTACTTCTTTGGCCATTGCCTGTGCAGCGCTCACGGCCAAAACCAGGGCTGTCCCCACACCCAGGAAACGTCGCATTTTTGTAAACGTAGCCATCAAAGCATCCCCTCGTCAGGTCTCGGAAGTTGCATCATCATCCTCACACCATAGCCGACCTGCTCTGAGCACGACCTTTACCGACCGATAAACGACAGCAAATCGCCATCAATCACTGAGCCATCATGCGCCCTGCGTGATCCTTGCATGGTGAATGCTTGATCTAGAGCGTTTGCGGCTATCATCTAGCCCTTTGCACCTGACGACGGACCGCCCGATGCCCAGCAGCACACGCCTTCTGCCCCTCTATCTGATCGCCTGCTTGTTCGCCCTGATCGGGCTCGGGTCGCTCTGGTACGGGCTTGGCAAGCCTGTGCACCTGCCCGATGCGGCCAGCCCTACACACAAATTGCAGTGCGCCTCCTATACGCCGTTCGACAAGGACCAGTCGCCGTTTGACCACCCCTTCCGCTTGCGTCCGGCCCGCATGGACGCGGACCTTGCGCTGCTGGCCGAGCGATTTGAGTGCATCCGCACCTACTCGATGACCGGTCTCGAGGCGATTCCGGGCCTGGCGCGCAAACATGGGCTGAAGGTGATGCTTGGCGCCTGGGTCAATGCCAACCCGGTGGACACCGATAAGGAAGTCGACGCGCTGATTGCCTCGGCCAACGCCAATCCGGATGTGGTCAGCGCCGTGATCGTTGGTAACGAGGCATTACTGCGCAAGGAAGTGACCGGCGACCGCCTGGCTGGCTTGATCGCTCGGGTCAAAAGCCAGGTGAAGGTACCGGTGACCTATGCCGACGTCTGGGAATTCTGGCTGCAGCATCCGCAGATAGCACCGGAGGTGGATTTTCTCACCATCCACCTGCTGCCCTACTGGGAGGACGACCCCCGCGGCATCGACGATGCCTTGGCCCATGTGGCCGATGTGCGCCGACAGTTCGGCGCACGCTTTGCCCCCAAGGACATTCTCATCGGCGAGACCGGCTGGCCCAGCGAAGGGCGCCAGCGTGAAACCGCCACACCAAGCCGAGCCAACGAAGCACGCTTCATCCGTGGTTTCGTTGCATTGGCCGAAGCCAACGGTTGGCGCTACAACCTGATCGAAGCCTTTGACCAGCCCTGGAAGCGCGCCAGCGAGGGAGCAGTTGGCGGTTACTGGGGGCTGTACGACGCCGACCGTCAGGATAAGGGCGTGCTCGAAGGACCGGTGAGCAACCTGCCGTACTGGCCGCAGTGGTGGCTGGCAGGTGTGCTGCTGTTTGCGGCCACCTTGCTGCTGGCTGGACGACCTGGCAATCGGCACGCGGCCACGCTGCTGCCGCTGCTGGCCGCGCTGGGCGCGGCAAGCCTGGGGTTGTGGGGCGAGCTGGTGCGCACGAACGCACGCTTCACCGGCGAGTGGGTGTGGGCAGGATGGCTGGCCGGGCTCAACCTGGTAGTGCTGGCCCATGGCGCGCTGGCACTGGCCGCTCGCGGCGGCTGGCGCGAGCGTCTGTTCGCCTGGCTGGAACGTCACGCCCGATGGTGGCTGCTGGCGGCGGGTTTCGCGGCGGCGGTGAGCATGCTGGCGATGGTGTTCGACCCGCGTTATCGCAGCTTCCCAACGGCGGCACTGGTGCTGCCGGCAGTGGTCTACCTGGCGCGCCCCGTGGCGGCGCCCAGGGCTGAGATCGCGTTGCTGGCGCTCATTGTAGGGGCCGGGATCGCACCGCAGTTGTTCATAGAAGGAGTGAACAATGTCCAGGCGTGGGGCTGGGCGGTTGTCAGCGCGGCGATGGTCGCAGCGTTGTGGCGCAGTCTGCGCAAAAACCAAGAGGTGCCTTCACGGTAAACCCGCTCCCGCAACGCCCGCGGTGATTCGTACGGGAGCGGGTTTACCCACGAACAAAATCCCGGGTCTAGTTCGCAGGCTGCCGAACCAACCGCAACCCCGCCAGCACCACCGCGAATACTGCAATGCTCGCGGTATACAACACCAAAGCAGGAATCCCGAACAACAGCCCCAGCACCGCCAGCCCCCACCCGCCCCGCCCCGGCACCCACTGCGCCAGCAGCGAAATACCCAGCGCGCCCCAGGCCAGCACCTGATGATGGATGCCCAATCCCAGCAACGAGCGGGCCTGGCATTGCCAGTACCCCTGCGCCGCGCTGCACAGCCCGACCCAGCGGGCATCCTCCATCAGCCCGTAACGCACTCCATAGCTGGCCGCCAGCCACGCCGACAGCAACAGCAGGAACAGGGCGATGGGCAACGAGCGGGCCATGGGAACTCCAACGGGTTGAAAACAAACGCCAGCATAAACGCCCGTGCCTACCTTGCAAGGCAAAATCCGCGCATGACGGCTATGTTCCAAGGATGACCGTTTGCCGCGCCGTAGACTGTCGCGGCAACATCTGGCACGACAAAGAACACTGCGGCAGGCAACTTTGCCCTGCCTATCATGGTCCTAGGTAGCGATTTGCCTTACGTACTTTCTTGGGGGATCCCATGCTTCGACCCTTGTGCCTCGTCGCCTCGCTCTGCGGCCTGCTCCTGGCCACAGCCGCCTCGGCGCGGGATATCGACGCCGCGAGCTATGGCTATCCGCTGACCAATCCGTTCGAGGCCACCATCGCCACCACGCCGCCAGAGCAGCGCCCGACGCTGCCCAACGACGAGGACATCAGCCAATCCGACTACAGCCTCAACCTGCGACCGGAGCGAGCCTTCACGCTGCCGGACAACTTCTGGCCCGTGCGCAAGCTCAAGTACCGTCTGGCCCGCCAGGATCACGAAGCACCGCTGATCTTCCTCATCGCCGGCACCGGCGCGCCCTATTCCAGCAGCATCAACGAATACCTCAAAAAGCTCTTCTACCAGGCGGGCTTCCATGTGGTGCAACTGTCCTCGCCCACCAGTTGGGACTTCATGAGCGCTGCCTCGCGCTTTGCCACGCCGGGCGTGAGCAAGGACGATGCCGAGGATCTGTATCGCGTCATGCAGGCCGTGCGTGCCCAACACCCGCGCCTGCCGGTGAGCGAGTTCTACCTCACCGGGTACAGCCTCGGAGCCCTCGACGCAGCCTTCGTCAGCCACCTGGACGAGACCCGGCGCAGCTTCAACTTCAAGCGGGTGCTGCTGCTCAACCCCCCGGTCAACCTCTACACCTCGGTCAGCAACCTGGACAAGCTGGTGCAAACCCGGGTCAAAGGCATCGATCGCAGCACCACGTTCTATGAGCTGATGCTCGAAAAGCTCACCCTGTACTTCCAGCAGAAGGGCTACATCGACCTCAACGAGGCGCTACTCTACGACTTCCAGAAGTCGCGCCAACACTTGTCCAACGAGCAGATGGCCATGCTGATCGGCACCTCGTTCCGCTTCTCGGCGGCCGACATCGCCTTCACCTCCGACTTGGTCAACCGCCGTGGTCTGATCACTCCGCCGAAATTCCCGATCACCGAAGGCAGCAGCCTCACGCCGTTCTTCAAGCGTGCGCTGCAGTGCGATTTCGAGTGCTACATCACCGAGCAGGTGATCCCGATGTGGCGAGCCCGCACCGATGGCGGCAGCGTGCTGCAACTGATCGACCAGGTGAGCCTCTACGCACTGGCCGACTACCTGCGGGAGAGCCCCAAGATCGCCGTGATGCACAACGCCGACGACGTCATCCTCGGCCCTGGCGATATCGGCTTCCTGCGCAAGGTGTTCGGTGATCGCCTGACGCTCTACCCTCATGGCGGCCATTGCGGCAACCTCAACTACCGCGTCAACAGCGATGCGATGCTGGAGTTCTTCCGTGGTTAACAAATTGCTGCTCGTCACCGCCCTGCTCGTCGCCGGCAACGCCCTGGCAGCCGAGACAGCGCCCCGCACCAGCGTGGTGGAAGCCGACAAGGCCGACTCCCCGACGGTCGAGCCCGACGGCTTCCTCGACCCGCTGCGCGAACTGAAATTCAACCCAGGGCTCGACCAGCGCGAGTTCGAACGCTCCACCCTGACCGCGCTGAATGTCTATGACCCGCTGGAGTCGATGAACCGGCGCGTGTATCACTTCAACTACCGCTTCGACCAGTGGGTGATGCTGCCGGTGGTCGACGGCTATCGCTACGTCACTCCACGCTTCGTACGCACCGGGGTAAGCAACTTCTTCAACAACCTGGGCGATGTGCCCAACCTGTTCAACAGTCTGTTGCAACTCAAGGCCAAGCGCTCGGCCGAGATCACCGCACGTCTGATGTTCAACACCCTCATAGGCGTAGGTGGGTTGTGGGATCCGGCGACCAAGATGGGCCTGCCGCGCCAGAGCGAAGACTTCGGCCAGACCCTTGGGTTCTATGGGGTGCCTGACGGGCCTTACATCATGCTGCCGATCCTGGGGCCGTCGAACCTGCGCGACACTGCCGGGCTGGCGGTGGACTATGTGGGTGAACGGGAGGCGAACTTCCTCAATGTTGCCGATGCCAGCAGCGATCACCCGGAAATCACTGTGCTGCGGGCAGTGGACAAGCGCTACACCACCAACTTCCGCTACGGGCAGCTGAACTCACCTTTCGAGTACGAGAAGGTGCGCTACGTATACACCCAGGCACGCAAGCTGCAGATCGCCGAGTAGATCCTTCACCCCTTCGCGGGCAAACCCGCGCCCACACGTAGGAAACTGGTGGGCGCGGCCCTCGTCGGCATCAAGGCGGATTCAACCCCAGGAATTGACACAGTTCCCGCCGCTTGGCCAAAGCATCTTTACGCCCAAGCTCGATCAGTTCACTGCAATAGCTGGCCTCGAACAACAAGTAGCTCAACACTCCCGCGCCACTGGTACGGGTCGCCCCCGGCCCACGCAGGAACAGACGCAGCGCCGCCGGCAGTTCGCGGCGATGGCGCGCTGCGATTTCGTCCAGCGGCTGACTGGGCGCTACCACCAACACATCGATCGGTGCCAGACCCAGGCGCCGGGCATTGAGGTGTGCCGGCAGCAGGTGGCTGAGGTGGTTCAGGCGTTGGAGCAGCTCGATGTCATCCTCGAGGCTGTCGATGAACGTGCTGTTGAGCATGTGCGCGCCGATTTGCGCAAGGCTGGGCTGCTGGCCACTGAATACCCGCTGGTTTGGCATCGGTGCCGAAGGCCGCTGCGGGTTGCCACTGACCCCTACCACCAGCACCCGGCTGGCGCCAAGATGCAGCGCTGGGCTGATCGGCGCCGACTGGCGCACCGCGCCATCGCCGAAGTACTCCTCGTCGAGCTTGACCGGGGCGAACAGCAACGGAATCGCCGAGCTCGCCAACAGGTGCTCGATGGTCAGGGAAGTCGGGACGCCAATGCGCCGATGGCGCAACCAGGGCTCGATGGTGCCGCGCCCCTGATAGAACGTCACCGCCTGGCCGGACTCATAGCCGAAGGCAGTGATGGCCACCGCCCTGAGTTGCTCGGCAGCCAGGGAATGGCCGATTCCATCAAGATCCAGATGTGATTGCAGCAGGCCCCGCAAGGGGCTGCTGTCGAGCAGCGCCACCGGGACCTGACCGCCGACCCCCAACAAATTGTGGCTGACGAAGCGGCTGGCCTGGCGGATGACACCGGGCCAGTCGCTGCGCAGCACAAGGTGGCTGCGAAAGTTCTGCCAGAAGGTCGTCAGCCGCTGTACCGCCTCGGTGAAGCGCGTAGCCCCGCTGGCCAGGGTGACGGCGTTGATGGCGCCAGCCGAGGTCCCGACGATCACGGGGAACGGGTTGGCCGCGCCCGGCGGCAGCAACTCGGCGATACCAGCCAGCACCCCCACCTGGTAGGCAGCACGGGCGCCGCCGCCGGAGAGAATCAGGCCTGTGGTGGGGAGTGGCGCCATCGTTGTCACTCGCGATCAGCGCTTTTTCTTGTCATAAAGCCGCGGCTCTCCCGGCGGACGCGACTTGAAACGCCGGTGGGCCCACAGGTACTGCTCCGGACATTCCCGCAGCACACCTTCGACCCATTGGTTGATACGCAGGCAATCGGCCTCTTCGGTCTCGCCGGGGAAGTCCTCCAGTGGTGGGTGAACGACCAAACGATAGCCGCTGCCATCCTCCAGGCGCTTCTGGGTGAAAGGGATCACCCGGGCCTTGCCCAGGCGGGCGAACTTGGTGGTCGCCGTGACGGTTGCGGCCTGAATGCCGAACAACGGCACGAAGATGCTCTGCTTGGCGCCGTAGTCCTGGTCCGGCGCGTACCAGATGGCGCGGCCGCCGCGCAGCAGCTTGAGCATGCCGCGCACATCGTCGCGCTCCACCGCCAGCGAATCGAGGTTGTGGCGCTCGCGACCACGGCGCTGGATGTAGTCGAACAGCGGGTTACCGTGCTCTCGGTACATGCCATCGATGGTATGGGCCTGGCCCAGCAGGGCGGCGCCGATCTCCAAAGTGGTGAAATGCACAGCCATCAGGATGGCACCCTGCCCCTCCCGCTGGGCGGCCTGCAGGTGCTCAAGGCCCTCGATATGGGCCAGGCGTGCCAAACGCGGCTTGGGCCACCACCAGCTCATGGCCATCTCGAAGAAGGCGATGCCGGTCGAAGCGAAGTTTTCCTTGAGCAGATGTTGCCGTTCGTCGCGCGACAGCTCCGGAAAACACAGCTCCAGGTTGCGCGCGGCAATACGCCGGCGCTCACCGGCGACCCGGTACATCAGCGCGCCCAAGGCACGGCCCAAGGCCAACAGGGCACGGTATGGCAACTGGGCGACCAGCCACAGCAGGCCAAGGCCCAACCAAAGGCCCCAAAATCGTGGGTGAAGAAAATACGGACGAAAACGCGGGCGTTCCATTGAAGCTTCCGGCAAGACAAAGGTGGCCATTCTACATCGGTTCGGCTGCGGTTGCGGCCAACGGGTCTTATCGTTATAAGTCAGGGCACTTTTTTCGCAACAAGCCGTCTATGCAGACCATGAGCCTCAACCCGACCTCCGATACCGCACCCGTCTTCCAGCTCAAAGGCAGCATGCTTGCCATCACTGTGCTGGAACTGGCGCGCAACGACCTCGAAGCCCTCGACCGGCAACTGGCGGCGAAAGTGGCCCAGGCCCCCAATTTCTTCAGCAATACCCCCTTGGTACTGGCCCTGGACAAGCTGCCGGCCGACTGTGGGACGATCGACCTGCCCGGCTTGATGCGCGTCTGTCGCCACCATGGCCTGCGTACCCTGGCCGTGCGCGCCAGCCGAATCGAGGACATCGCCGCGGCGATCGCCATCGATCTGCCCGTGTTGCCGCCCTCCGGTGCGCGTGAGCGGCCATTGGAGCCGGAGCCCGAGGTGAAGAAACCCGAACCCGCACCAGCTCCGCCACCACCACCGGCCGAACCGGAAGTGCGCCCCACCCGCATCATCACGACGCCGGTACGCGGCGGCCAGCAGATCTACGCCCAAGGCGGCGACCTGATCGTCACTGCCTCGGTCAGCCCCGGCGCGGAACTTCTCGCCGATGGCAACATCCATGTGTACGGCGCCATGCGCGGTCGCGCGCTTGCAGGCATCAAGGGCAACACCCGGGCCCGTATCTTCTGCCAGCAGATGACGGCGGAGATGGTCTCCATCGCCGGTCAGTACAAGGTGTGCGAAGACCTGCGTCGCGACCCGCTGTGGGGGGCTGGCGTGCAGATCAGCCTGTCCGGCGATGTGTTGAACATCACCCGTCTTTAACGGATACTTGCCGGCATTTTTAGCGCAACTTTTTTCCCGTTGCCGTTTTTTGTATTTGCAGGGACACGCGTCCCGTTTATTTAGGGGTGAAACACCTTGGCCAAGATTCTCGTGGTTACTTCCGGCAAGGGGGGTGTGGGCAAGACCACCACCAGCGCCGCTATCGGTACCGGCCTCGCACTGCGTGGCTACAAGACTGTCATCGTCGACTTCGACGTGGGCCTGCGTAACCTCGACCTGATCATGGGCTGCGAGCGCCGCGTAGTGTATGACTTCGTCAACGTGGTCAACGGCGAAGCCAACCTGCAGCAAGCCCTGATCAAGGACAAGCGCCTGGAAAACCTGTTCGTGCTGGCTGCCAGCCAGACCCGCGACAAGGACGCCCTGACCCAGGAAGGCGTCGAGAAGGTCCTGATGGAGCTCAAGGAGTCCTTCGACTTCGTTATCTGCGACTCCCCGGCCGGCATCGAGAAGGGCGCTCACTTGGCGATGTACTTCGCCGACGAAGCCATCGTGGTGACCAACCCGGAAGTTTCCTCGGTTCGTGACTCCGACCGCATGCTGGGCATCCTGTCGAGCAAGTCGCGCCGCTCCGAGAACGGCGAAGAGCCGATCAAGGAACACCTGCTGATCACCCGTTACCATCCTGAGCGCGTCGAAAAGGGCGAAATGCTCAGCATCGCCGACGTCGAAGAGATCCTGGCGATCAAGCTCAAGGGTGTGATCCCTGAATCCCAAGCCGTGCTCAAGGCCTCCAACCAAGGTATTCCAGTGATCCTGGATGACCAGAGCGATGCCGGTCAGGCATACAGCGACACTGTCGACCGCCTGCTGGGCAAAGAGAAGCCACTGCGGTTCATCGATGTGCAGAAGCAAGGATTCTTCGCGCGCCTGTTTGGAGGCAAGTAAACCATGAACCTTTTTGACTTCTTTCGTGGCAGACAGAAACAAAGCAGCGCGTCGGTAGCGAAAGAGCGTCTACAGATCATCGTGGCGCACGAACGCGGCCAGCGTAGCGAGCCGGACTACCTCCCAGCCCTGCAGAAAGAACTGCTGGAAGTGATCCGCAAGTACGTGAACATCGGCAGCGACGACGTGCATATCGAGCTTGAGAACCAGGGTAGCTGCTCGATCCTGGAGCTGAACATCACCCTGCCCGATCGCTGATCCAGCTATTTCGGGTCGCCCCTGTGGGAGCGGCTTGTCCGATGATCGTGCCAGCCCAGGCTGACGCAACCATTGGACAAGCCGCTCCCACAGTGCTTTCCAAAGAGACTTTGCAATGCCGCTGTCGAACGTCCAGATCCTCCATGAAGACGCTGCCATCCTGGTGGTCAACAAGCCGACACTGTTGCTGTCGGTGCCAGGTCGCGCCGAGGACAACAAGGACTGCCTGATCACCCGCCTGCAGCACAACGGCTATCCTGATGCGCTGATCGTTCATCGACTGGACTGGGAAACTTCCGGGATCATCCTGCTGGCCCGCGATGCCGACAGCCACCGCGAGCTTTCGCGACAGTTCCATGACCGCGAGACCGAAAAGGCCTACACCGCGTTGTGCTGGGGTCAACCGGCGCTGGACAGCGGCAGCATCGATCTTCCCCTGCGCTACGACCCACCGACCAAACCCCGTCATGTGGTGGACCACGAACAGGGCAAGCATGCCCTGACCTTCTGGCGCATCCTCGAGCGTTGCGGCGATCACTGCCGGGTGGAGCTGACCCCAATCACCGGGCGCTCGCACCAATTGCGCGTGCACATGCTCTCGATCGGCCACCCACTGCTGGGCGACCGCCTGTACGCCAACCCCCAAGCCCTGGCCGCCCACGATCGACTGTGCCTGCATGCGAGCATGCTGAGCTTCACCCACCCGGTGACGGGCGAGCGGTTGAAGTTCGAGTGCCCGGCACCTTTTTGAGCTACAAGCTTCAAGCGACAAGTTGCAAGAAATAGCCAAAGCGGATGGCGTGGAACTTGCCCAAGCTGCCGCTCTTGCTTGAAGCTTGCAGCTTAAAGCTTGAAGCTCGAACCGGAGTGAGTTATGCGCGATTCCCTGAATGCTGGCCTGATCGATTTCCTCAAGGCCTCCCCAACGCCTTTTCATGCGACCGCGAGCCTCGCCCAACGCCTGGAGGCCGCCGGCTATCAGCGCCTGGACGAGCGCGACAGCTGGGCGACGGTGCCGGGTGGCCGCTATTACGTGACCCGCAACGACTCCTCGATCATCGCTATCAAGCTGGGCAAGCAATCGCCATTGCTCGGCGGTATCCGCATGGTCGGCGCCCATACCGACAGCCCGTGCCTGCGCGTCAAGCCGCAGCCTGAACTGCAGCGCCACGGTTTTCTGCAACTGGGCGTCGAGGTCTACGGCGGCGCGCTGCTCGCGCCTTGGTTCGACCGCGACCTGTCGTTGGCCGGCCGGGTCACCTTCCGTCGCGACGGCAAGGTCGAGAGCCAACTGGTGGACTTCAAGCTGCCGATCGCGGTGATCCCGAACCTGGCTATCCACCTCAACCGCACCGCCAACGAAGGCTGGGCGATCAACCCTCAGCTCGAACTGCCCCCCATCCTGGCCCAGGTGGCCGGTGACGAGCGCGTGGACTTCCGGGCCCTGCTCACCGAGCAATTGGCCCGCGAGCACGACCTCAATGCCGACGTGGTGCTGGATTACGAGCTGAGCTTCTACGACACACAGGATGCTGCGCTGATCGGCCTCAATGGCGACTTCATCGCTGCTGCCCGCCTGGACAACCTGCTTTCCTGCTATGCCGGTCTGCAGGCCCTGTTGGCGGCGGACAGCGACGAAACCTGCGTGCTGGTATGCAACGACCACGAGGAAGTCGGTTCCTGCTCAGCCTGCGGCGCCGACGGTCCAATGCTCGAACAGACCCTGCAGCGCCTGCTACCCGATGGCGACGACTATGTGCGAACCATCCAGCGCTCGCTGATGGTCTCGGCCGACAACGCCCACGGCGTGCACCCCAACTATGCCGACAAGCACGACGGCAACCATGGGCCGAAGCTCAACGCGGGCCCCGTCATCAAGGTCAACAACAACCAGCGCTACGCCACCAACAGCGAAACCGCAGGCTTCTTCCGCCACCTGTGCATGGCCGAGGAAGTGCCGGTGCAGAGCTTCGTGGTACGCAGCGACATGGGGTGTGGCTCGACCATCGGCCCGATCGCCGCCAGCCATCTGGGCGTGCGCACGGTGGACATCGGCCTGCCGACCTTCGCCATGCACTCGATCCGCGAGCTATGCGGCAGCCATGACCTGGCGCACCTGGTGAAGGTGCTCACCGCGTTCTACCGTAGCCGCGAACTGCCCTGAGTGGCCCAAGGGCCGCTTTGCGGCCCTTTTCCCGGCATCGCCAGCACCCACCGATGCCCTGTCGGCATGCTCGATGCCTGTCCTTGATCAATCTCGCCTGCGTCCCGAGCCGCTATGCTTAAAGCATGGCCCTATCTTTCAGAAGGATTCCTGTCCATGACGTTCCTGTCGCTGTTCCTGCCGGTCTTCCTGTTCCTGCTGCTGCTAACCATTGGTTTCAGCCTGCGCGAACGCAATATCGGCGTGCTGATGATGTGGATCGGAACCCTGGGTATCTTCGGCCTCACTTGCTGGAAGATCCTGGAGCAACTGCCCTCATAAACCTCTACACTCGGTCAATCGTTTGACCTGAGGTAGATTTCCCGGTGCCTGCACTCCTGCGTTGCCTGTTCCTGCTGTTGTTCCTGTTCATCACCCCGGTCCAGGCCGCGGGCCTGCCAAGTCTGCTCGGATCGAGCGCGCCAGCGCAGCCGGAGGCGACCGAGCCTTTGGGCAAGTCGCTCGATGAGGTGATCAAGAACCTGGAAAACGACCAGCAACGCGCCAAGCTGCTGGCCGACCTGAAAAAACTGCGCGATGCCACCAAACAGTCGCAACCGACCGTCGAACAGGGCGTGCTCGGGCTGATCGGCGGCGCGTTGCACGACCTGGAAAAGCAATTCAGCGGCGACGCCAGCCCATTCCGGCGCTGGTCCCTGGAAATCGACCAGGCCCAGCAGGAGCTGGCGGCCCTGATCGTTCCCGTGCATCAATGGCCGGCGATCCTGTTCGGCTTCGCGGCGATCATCGCGGTCTGGAGCCTGCTGGCGTATGCCTTCAACTGGATCGGCCATCGCGTGCGCCTGCGCTTCGGCCTGACCGAAGAACTGCCCCAACACCCGCGCACCTGGGACTTGGTCCGCTTTGCCTTGCGCAAGCTGGGGCCTTGGATGGTTGCACTGGTGTTCACGGTCTACCTGAGCTTCGCCCTGCCCTCTTCCCTGGGCAAATCACTGGCCATGGTCCTGGCCTACGCCTTGGTGGTCGGCACCCTGTTCTCGGCGATCTGCGTGATCGCCTTCTCACTGCTCGACGGCCCACACCGTCATCGCGCCCTGTACATCCTGCGCCATCAGGCGTTCCGCCCGCTGTGGCTGATCGGCAGCTTCGCTGCGTTCGGCGAGGCGATGAGCGACCCGCGCATGACGACCGCCCTGGGCAGCCACTTGGCCCATGCCCTGGCAACACTGGCCAATGTGGTGGCGGCGATGTGCACCGGCCTGTTCATCCTGCGCTTTCGCCGCCCCATCGCTCACTTGATTCGCAACCAGCCGTTGTCCCGACGCCTGACCCGGCGAACCCTGAGCGACACCATCGAGATCCTCGGCAGCTTCTGGTTCGTACCGGCGCTGCTCTTGGTAGCTGTCTCGTTGTTCGCCACGTTCGTCTCGGCCGGTGACACCAGCACGGCCCTGCGCCAGTCGCTGATGTGCACCGTGCTGGTGGTGGTGTGCATGGTGCTCAACGGCCTGGTGCGTCGTCACGCGGCCAACCCCAAGCGCGCCAACCGACGCCAGGAGGTATACGCCGAGCGCCTGCGCAACTTTGGCTACGCTCTGGTGCACCTGTTCATCTGGTTGGTGTTCATCGAACTGGGCCTGCGGGTCTGGGGGCTGTCGATGATCAATTTCGCCGAGGGCGATGGCCATGAAGTGAGCATGCGCCTGGTGGGTCTGGCAGGAACCATGATCGCAGCCTGGCTGGTGTGGATCCTGGCCGACACGGCGGTACACCACGCTCTGGTGCGCTCACGCCGGGGCCTGGCCAACGCTCGCGCACAAACCATGATGCCGCTGATCCGCAACGTGATGTTCGTGGCGATCTTCATCATCGCAGTGATCGTCGCCCTGGCGAACATGGGCATGAATGTCACTCCGCTGCTCGCCGGTGCCGGTGTCATCGGCCTGGCGATCGGTTTCGGCGCCCAGTCGCTGGTAGCCGATCTGATCACCGGCCTGTTCATCATCATCGAGGACTCCTTGGCCATCGATGACTATGTGGATGTCGGTGGTCACCTGGGCACGGTCGAAGGCCTGACCATACGCACCGTGCGGCTGCGAGACATTGACGGCATCGTGCATACGATTCCGTTCAGCGAGATCAAGAGCATCAAGAACTACTCGCGCGAATTCGGCTATGCGATCTTCAGGGTGGCCATTCCCCACAGCATGGCGATCGACCAAGCGATCACCTTGATTCGCGAGGTCGGGCAGAAGCTGCGCAACGACCCGCTGATGCGGCGCAACATCTGGTCCCCTCTGGAGCTGCAGGGGGTAGAGAGCTTCGAATCAGGGTCGGCTATCTTGCGGGCGCGGTTCAAGACGGCGCCTATCAAGCAATGGGAGGTGTCGCGGGCATTCAATCTGGCCTTGAAGCGCCAGCTCGATGAAGCCGGGCTGGATCTGGCGACGCCACGGTTGTCGGTGCAGGTGGTGACGGCGGGTGGAGGCACGACCGCCGATTGATACTCATCTGAGTACGACAGGGATGCCGCCATGCCTGGCGGCTTTTCCGATACGTCAAACAGCGCTTTCCGACTAGCAGTCAGCCATACAGCCAAATCAAGCTGATTCTTCACTCCCCTCTGGGGGTGGCGAAAAATCAACATGATCAAGGTAACTGCAAGTTGGGACACATAGACTTTTCACTTCATAACGGAACGCCTACGGTCACCGTCCGAGACAACCGAGGATTAGGCATCCGCGATATCGCTTATCATCGCCATCCCGATACACCCGAACAACTCGACGAACGCATCACCCGCCACCGGTTTAACGCCCTTGCGCAGCTTGAGCAAAGCATCGATCCTCGCCTCCATGAACGCCAAGCCGTGGACGCGACGACCCAACCCAATTACAAATTTCATAATTCGCTGACGGGCGATGTCCTGCGTAGCGACAGTGCCGACGCGGGCGTCACGCTCTCGCTCAACGATGTTCACGGCCGCCAGTGCCTGAGCATTGGCGCCACAGGCGTGCTCCATCGCTGGCACTATGAAACCCCACCGCTTGCAGGGCGATTGCTACACGTGAGTGAGCATATCGCCGAAGCAAATCCGCGCATCACAGAACGCTTGGTCTGGGGCGACAACACCCAGACTGCGAAGGATCAGAATCTTGCAGGCCGATGCGTGCGCCACTATGACACGGCAGGTTGTTGGCAGATGGACAGCGCCGGCTTGGCCGCAAGCGTACTTTCCGCCACCCAAAAGTTGCTGGCGGAAGGCACCGAAGCCGATTGGCAGGGAGAAGACGCGGCAGTCTGGGACAAGCTACTAGCACCGGATGCGTTCACGACCTCATATCGTATCGACGCGACGGGAGCTTCCATCGAGCAACGCGATGCGCTCGGCCATACCCAATGCCAGGCCTATGACATAGCGGGCATGCTGCGTAGCACTCGGCTGATCATGAAAGGTGGAACGACGCGGGTTATCTTGAAGGCTGTGGAATACTCCGCGTTCGGACAAAAGCTGCGGGAAGAACAGGGCAACGGCGTCATTACCACCTACACCTACGAACAGCGGACTCAGCGCCTCCTAGGCAGCAAGATCGAACGACGTGCCGGGCGCAGCGAGGCGAAAGTCCTGCAAGACATACGGTACGAATATGACCCAGTCGGTAATATCCTGAGTGTGCACAATGATGCGGAGGCGACGCGGTTCTGGCGTAATCAGAAGATCGTACCGGTCAATCGCTATGCATATGACAGCCTCTATCAACTGATCTCAGCCAGCGGCCGTGAAATGGCCGATATGCCCCGCCAAGGCCCTAAGCCTCCCTCCCCCACCATTCCACTCCCGACCAACGACGGGGCCTACACCAACTACACACGTCGTTACCAATACGATCGCGCTGGCAACCTGACGCGTATCTCACACAGCGCACCCGCCTCCAACAACAGCTATACCCTGGACATGACAGTGTCCAACCGCAGCAATCGGGCGGTATTGCATACTCTCGCCGACGATCCTGCCAAGGTCGATGCCCTCTTCGATGCAGCGGGCAATCAGTTACAACTGCAACCTGGCCAATCCCTTCATTGGACACCGCGCGGGCAGCTCGGCAAGTTCGTGTCACAGGCAGGTGATGACAGCGCTGTTGACCAGGAAAGCTATCGCTACGGTGCAGACGGCCAACGGATCGCCAAATACAACTCCCAACAGGCAGGCGCCCAAACGGGATACGTACTTTATTTGCCAGGGTTGGAGGTGCGCGCCCGTTTCAGGGACGATGCGATAAAAGAACTGCTTCACGTGATCACCATCGGCGAAGCCGGTAATGCTCAAGTGCGATTACTGCACTGGGAAACCGGCACACCGCCAAGTGTCAGCAATGACTCGCTGCGCTACGGCTATTCCAATCTCATAGACAGCGTCGGGCTCGAACTCGATAGCGACGGTCAAATCATCAGCTATGAAGAGTACTACCCCTACGGCGGCTCTGCGGTATGGGCCGCTCGCAGCCAGACAGAAGCCGATTACAAGACCGTGCGTTATTCAGGGAAAGAACGCGATGGCACGGGGCTCTATTATTACGGTCACCGGTATTACCAACCCTGGGTCGGGCGCTGGCTCAGTGCAGACCCTGCCGGTACGGTCGATGGACTTAATCTTTATCGAATGGTACGAAACAACCCCATTGCCTTAAAAGACAACAACGGATTGAATGCCGAAGGGTATTACCATGAGTTCCAAGCGCTGAAGAGCGCACCCAGTATGATCCGTAACACCAGGCTTCAAATTCAAGATTATATGCGAAGCCAAACCGAAAGCCGGATTATTTACGTGTTGATGTCGATCGTTTTGGAAGCGCTCGCTACGACCATTGGCATGGCCGGCGGCCTCCTGGGCGGTGCGGCGGGAGGGGCTATAGGAGGCGCTGTAGGAGGGGTTATCGCCAACGTTCCAGGAGCCGCTGTAGGCGCAACCTGGGGGGCTAGCGTAGGAGGGCTCGTCGGGAAAACCGTTGTAAAGAAAGCGGCAGAGAAAATACTCCCGCAGGCTGAGTTGACGCCAGACCTCGACATGACAAAAAAAATAAACGAAACGGCCGAAGGCGGCCTTGGGCATAAAATCAAACATTTCCTAGAAAAAGAAATAACCATGGAAAAGCTCCGTGAAAAAATAACCGATGATCAAATGACCAACGATGCAAACAAAGTGGCGACAGGCGTGGGTTTACCACAATACCCTCTTACCCTTCCCGTATCAAAAGCGATAAAAGTCGCCACAGAAGTGGAAAAATCAATAACCGTTACCACAAAACATGCAGTAGCCGGGGCAATACCTGCTCAAGTAGAGAATGCAAAAGGTGCCCTTCATGCCATTTACTCAAAGATAGACGCGCAATTCGGTAAGCTCAGCAGCATGCGCAGCCGTAAAAGCCTGTTGAGGCCGTTCATACCCGATGGCCCACGAGAGCTTTCCATTACATTGAATAATGACCCGTTCAACCCTGATGCATGGGTGGGAAGATCGGAGGTCGAGAAGCCTTACCAGGCAGCCTTGGCCGAACTGGATAAACTTAACGAACTGTACGTTAAGTACGAAAAAAAATTTCGTACTTAAGCGATCTCAACAACCGGCCCCGCCGGTCTGCTGCATGCAAGACCGGCGGTACCCCAATGCCTGAACTCACCCCGCCTCAGCCCGAATCCGTATCGCATCATGACGCCAATATTCCAGGTCACAGTCGATCAGATGCCCATGCTGGTCGCTGTTGACCCGGGTGACATGTAACCCCGGACTACCCGCCGAGACCTTGAGGGCTGCGGCAGCCGGAGCCGGCAACGCGGTCGGCAGGATCTCGAAGCATACCCGGCCATAAGCGATCCCATAGGCTCTGGCATAGATCTCGGTCAGCGACTGACCAAGATCCAACTCCAGGATCCCAGGAAAATACCTAGGGTTCAGATAATGCTCGGCATACAGCACCGCGCGCCCGTCGATACGCCGCAAGCGGCAGATCTGCACCACGCTGGACAACGCCGGCAAGCGCAACCGCGCACAGATCGCCGCCGAGGCCGGTTGCAACCGAGCAGACAGCAGCTCGGTACTGGGCACCCTCCCCTGCTCTCGGACCATGGCATGGAAGTGGCTGCGCTCGATCAGGTCATAAGTCAGCCGCTCCGGCGCCACGAACCAACCCCGCCGCTCCTCGCGATAAATCAGCCCCTGTGCCTCCAGCTGCACCAAGGCCTCGCGCAGGGTGATACGTGTGGTGTCGAACACCTCACTGAGCTTGCGTTCGGCCGGCAGCTTGCCGCCCGGCGCCAGCAGACCGTGTTCGATCTGCTCCTGCAGGGCATGGCAGATGGCTGTTACCGCGCGCGGTGGCGTCGAGTGCATCAAGGTTACCTGTATGGACTAGTCCAGCCCCAATGTTGGGCAATTGGAGAATAGTGCAAGCCTAGGGAGGGCTGATGAACATCCTGTGACAAAGACTACCAGTGCTGGCCTGGGAAACGAGCAAGGCCTTGCGAATAAAGGCCTGCGATCTGGTCTACGCTGTAGTGCCAGGGCCTGCATCGCAGGGTTGCGGGCCTGCTCGTACATCAAACTGTCACGCAACCGGCCTACCTTGGCTCGAGGATTGCTGACCTAGACCAAAGGTTCGCAAACGAACGGTTTTCCTACAACAACACTGCAAGGCCCCACCAAAGGAGCTTCGGATGAAAAAGTTCTTCATGGCGTCACTGCTGGGCTCGGCCATCGCCCTGTGCACCTCGGCCATGGCCGCCGATACCGATCTCAAGGCCCTGGAAGAGGCCGCTCGCAAGGAAGGCACCGTCAATAGCGTGGGCATGCCCGATGCCTGGGCTAACTGGAAAGGCACCTGGGCGGACCTTGCCAGCAAATACGGGCTCAAGCACAGCGACACGGACATGAGCTCGGCCCAGGAGATCGCCAAGTTCGATGCCGAGAAGGACAACGCCAGTGCCGACATCGGTGACGTGGGCGCCGCCTTCGGCCCCATCGCCGCCACCAAAGGTGTGACCCAACCGTACAAACCCAGTACGTGGGATCAAGTTCCAGAATGGGCCAAAGACAAGGATGGCCACTGGGCCTTGGCCTATACCGGTACCATCGCGTTCATCATCAACAAGGACCTGGTCAAGGAAAGTGAACGCCCGAAAACCTGGCACGACCTGGAAAAAGGCAAGTACAAGGTCGCCATCGGCGACGTAGGCACCGCCGCCCAGGCCGCCAATGGCGTGCTCGCCGCAGCCATCGCCTACAAGGGCGACGAGAGCAACCTGCAACCCGGCCTGCAACTGTTCACCAAACTCGCCCAGCAAAAGCGCCTGTCGCTGGCCAACCCGACCATCCAGACTCTGGAAAAAGGTGAAGTGGAAGTCGGCGTGGTATGGGACTTCAACGGTCTGAGCTACCGGGAGCAGATCGATCCCAAGCGTTTCGAGGTGCTGATCCCGTCCGATGGCTCAGTGATCTCCGGCTACACCACTATCATCAACAAGTACGCCAAGCACCCCAACGCGGCCAAGTTGACGCGTGAGTACATTTTCAGTGACGCCGGCCAGACCAACCTGGCCATCGGGCACGCCCGTCCGATTCGCGCCGAGCACCTGAAGCTGCCGGCCGAGGTGCAGGCCAAGCTGCTGCCGAACGAGCAGTACAGCGCCGCCCAACCGATCAAGAATGCCGAGGCCTGGGAGGCCACTTCCAAAAAGCTGCCGCAGATGTGGCAAGAGCAAGTGATCATCGAGATGGAATAAAAAGCTTCAAGTGCCAAGCTGCAAGCTTCAAGTCAAAGCAGGTGATCGACATGCCTGCTTCTTCTTGTCGCTTGTAGCTTGCAGCTTGCAGCTCCACTGGGAGCCACCATGCAACACAACGTCATCCTGGTCCTGCTCGACGGCCTCAACCATCAGGTGGCCCACCACGCCATGGGTCATCTGCATGCCTATGTCGAGGCCGACCGTGCCGCCCTGTACCGCGTAGAGTGCGAGCTGCCATCGCTGTCACGCCCGCTGTACGAATGCATTCTCACCGGTGTCCCGCCCATCGACAGCGGCATCGTGCACAACAACATCAATCGTCTGTCCACCCAGCGCAGTGTCTTCCACTATGCCCGAGAAGCGGGCCTAGGGACCGCGGCGGCGGCATATCACTGGTTTAGCGAGCTGTACAACCGCTCGCCCTTCGACCCGTTGCGCGACCGTCACACCCACGCGCCGAAGCTGCCGATCCAACACGGCCTGTTCTACTACGCCGACCACTACCCTGACTCGCATTTGCTGGCCGATGCCGAATACCTGCGTCGGCGCCATGCGCCGAACTTCCTGCTGGTCCATCCGATGAACATCGATGACGCCGGGCACCGCCATGGCCTGGACAGCAGCCAGTACCGCAATGCCGCTCGCAGCGCCGACATCCTGCTGGCCGACTACCTACCGCTGTGGCTGCAGGAGGGCTATCAGGTGCTGGTGACCGCCGACCATGGCATGAACAACGACCGCTCGCACAATGGTTTGCTGGCCGAGGAGCGCGAAGTGCCGTTGTTCGTGTTCGGCGAGGCATTCAGCCTGGACCCTGCGGCCACGCCCCTGCAGACCGAATTGTGCGGCACGATCTGCGAGCTGCTCGGCGCGCCGCATGACAAGCCAGTCTGCCGGGAGCTGCTCAAGTGAATGCCAGCCAACGTGGCCGCTACCTGGCCCTGCTCTGCCTGCTCCCGTTTGCCGTGTTCTTCATTGTTTTCCAGATCGCGCCCTTGGCCTGGGTGGCCATCAACAGCCTGCAGAGTGAAAGCGGCTGGGGACTTGCCAATTTCAGCAAGGTCTTCGCCTCGAAGTTCTACTTGCAGGCGCTGCAACGCAGTCTGGAAATCAGCTTCTGGTCGAGCCTGTTCGGCATCGTCATCGCGACCCTCGGCGCCTACTCCCTGCGCCAGGTGGATTCACGCTTGCGTGATTTCGTCAGTGCCTTCGCCAACATGACCAGTAACTTCGCTGGCGTACCGCTGGCCTTCGCCTTCATCATCCTGCTCGGCTTCAACGGCGCCCTGACCCTGCTGCTCAAGCAGGTGGGCCTGCTCGAGGATTTCAGTATCTATTCCAAGAGCGGCCTGATCCTGGTGTACACCTACTTCCAGATTCCCCTCGGCGTGCTGCTGCTCTACCCGGCTTTCGACGCCCTGCGGGAAGACTGGCGCGAGTCGGCAGCCCTGCTGGGTGCCAGTCATTGGCAGTTCTGGCGGCACATCGGCCTGCCGGTGCTGGCTCCGGCGTTGCTGGGCACGTTCGTGATCCTGCTGGCCAACGCTCTGGGCGCCTACGCCACCGTCTACGCCCTGACCACCGGCAACTTCAACGTACTGCCGATCCGCATCGCCGCCCTGGTGGCCGGTGACATCACCCTGGATCCGAACCTGGCCAGCGCCCTGGCCATGGTGCTGGTGGGGCTGATGACATTGGTCACCGTGGTCCATCAATGGCTGCTCAAGAGGAGCTACCATGCGCGCTGAACCTCGAACCAGCCTCTATCACCGGGTCGTGGTGTACCTGTTGTTCATCATCCTGCTGTTGCCGCTGGCCGGCACCCTGCTCTACTCCTTGGCCACCAGTTGGTCGGCGAGCCTGCTGCCCAGCGGCCTGACCTTCAAGTGGTACCTGGCGTTGTGGAGCGAGCCGCGCTTTCTCGCGGCCTTCGGCCAGTCGCTGCTGGTGTGCGTAGGTGCGCTGGTGCTATCGGTGGTGCTGATCCTGCCTTTGCTGTTCGTGGTGCATTACCACTTTCCGCGGCTGGACGCGCTGATGAATATCCTCATCCTCCTGCCGTTCGCCGTGCCACCGGTGGTGTCTTCGGTGGGCCTGCTGCAGCTGTATGGCAGCGGCCCGATGGCCATGGTCGGTACGCCTTGGATCCTGATCGGCTGCTACTTCACCATCGCCCTGCCCTTCATGTACCGGGCGATCACCAACAACCTGCAGGCGATCAACCTGCGCGACCTGATGGACGCCGCCCAACTGCTCGGTGCCAGCACCTGGCAGGCAGCGTTCCTGGTGGTGCTGCCGAACTTGCGCAAGGGCCTGATGGTGGCACTGCTGCTGTCGTTCTCCTTCCTGTTCGGCGAGTTCGTCTTCGCCAACCTGCTGGTGGGTACACGCTACGAGACCTTGCAGGTGTACCTGAACAACATGCGCAACAGCAGCGGCCATTTCAACAGTGCACTGGTAATCTCCTACTTCGCCTTCGTGCTGGTGCTGACCTGGGTCGCCAATCGCCTGAACAAGGACAAATCCTGACATGAGCTTCGTCAGCGTACAGAAACTGCACAAAAGCTATGCCGGCAGCCCGGTGTTCCACGACATCGACTGTCAGATCGAACGCGGCGAGTTCGTCACACTGCTGGGTCCATCCGGCTGCGGCAAGTCGACCCTGCTGCGTTGCATCGCCGGCCTCACCCCCGTGGACAGTGGCCGGATCCTGCTCGATGGCCAAGACCTGGTGCCCGTCAGCCCGCAGAAGCGCGGCATCGGCATGGTCTTCCAGAGCTACGCGCTGTTCCCCAACATGACCGTGGAGCAGAATGTCGCCTTCGGCCTGCGCATGCAGAAGACCAAGGCCGACGAGAGCAAGGCCCGGGTTCTCGAGGCTTTGGAGCTGGTGGAGCTGGGCAGTTTTGCCGGGCGCTATCCGCACCAGCTCTCCGGTGGTCAATGCCAGCGCGTGGCCCTGGCCCGATCGCTGGTGACCCGCCCTCGTCTGCTGTTGCTCGACGAACCACTGTCGGCCCTGGACGCGCGTATCCGCAAGCACCTGCGCGAGCAGATCCGCGCGATCCAGCGCGAGCTGGGGCTGACCACCATTTTCGTCACCCACGACCAGGAAGAAGCGCTGACGATGTCCGATCGAATCTTCCTGATGAACCAAGGACGCATTGTCCAGAGCGGCGATGCCGAAACCCTCTATACAGCACCCGTGGACCTGTTCGCCGCAGGTTTCATCGGCAACTACAACCTGCTCGACCCGGACGCCGCCAGCCGCCTGTTGCAACGCCCGGTGGCCGCCCGCCTGGCGATCCGCCCGGAAGCCATCAGCCTGCACCTGGACGGCGAGCTCGAAGGCCAGGTTCGCAGCCACAGCCTGCTGGGCAACGTCATCCGCTACCGGGTGCAGGTGCGTGGCGTGGAACTGGTGGTGGACGTACTCAACCGCTCATCGGCCGACCTGCATGCCGATGGCCAGCGGGTGTCCCTGTCGATCGACCCCACGGCGCTACGAGAAGTGGCCTAAGGAGAACAACAATGGCATTGGCAATATTCGATCTGGACGAAACCCTGATCCACGGTGACTGCGCCTCGCTGTGGAGCAAGCAGATGGCTCAGTTGGGCTGGGTCGACGGCAAGGAATTCCTGCGACGCGACCAGGAATTGATGGAAGCCTATGGCAAAGGCCACCTGCAGATGGAGGAGTACATGGCCTTCAGCCTGGAGCCGATAGCAGGACGTACCCTCGAGGAGGTCGAACACCTGATCGAGCCCTGGGTCGAAGACGTGATCGAACCGATCATCTTTGGCGACGCCTGCCGCTGCATCGCCGAACACCGCAAGCGTGGCGACCGCATCTTGATCATCTCCGCCTCGGGAACTCACCTGGTGGGACCGATCGCGGCGCGTCTGGGCGTGGACGAATACCTGGCCATCGAGCTGGAAGCGGTGAATGGCGTGTACACCGGCAAGACCCACGGGGTGCTGACCTACCGTGAAGGCAAGATCACCCGCCTGCTGGAGTGGCTGGACCAAGAGCAGGAGAACCTCGAAGGCGCCAGCTTCTATTCGGACTCGCGCAATGACCTGCCGCTGCTGCTGAAAGTCGACTACCCGCATGTGGTCAACCCGGACCCGGTGTTGCGTGAGCATGCGCAGATCAATGGGTGGCCGATCCTGAGCTGGAGCTGATTTTCAGCCTGTTCGCGGGTAAAAACGCTCCCACAACACCAGTGGGAGCGGCTTACCTGCGAACAGGCCAGCCCGGCTTACACCAAGGCAGGATCGATCACCAGCACCAGCTTGCCCGACACCTGGTTGCTCGCCAGCTCCGCAAATGCCGCCTCGGCAAAGGCCACCGGGTAGGTGTCCACCAGTTGCGGTGAAAGCCGACCTTCGCTGAACAGCGGCCACACCTGCTGGCCCAGGTCTCGCAACAGTTCAGCCTTGAAGGTATCGTCACGGTTGCGCAGCGTGGAGCCTGTGACTTGCACCCGTTTGGCCAGCAGTTGCGCCAGGTCCAGCTCGGCCTTGCGCCCGCCCATCAGGCCGATGATCACCCAACGCCCGTCCCGGGCCAGTAGCTTGAGGTTGAGTGGCCCGTAGCTGGCCCCCACCGGATCGAGGATCGCATCGAACGGGCCGAAACCTTCCAGTGTTTCCAGATTCTCGTTGCGCACCACGCCACCGGCCGCCCCCAGCGCCTGGCAGTAGGCCAGACGATCCTGCGAGCCGACACTGACCCACACGGGGTTGCCGAACGCCTTGCACAGCTGGATCGCCGCCGAGCCCACTCCGCTGGCCCCGGCATGCACCAAGACCTTTTCACCGGCCCGCAGGCCTGCCAGCTGGAACAGGTTCAGCCATGCCGTGGCATACACCTCGGGGATCGCCGCCGCCTCGTGCAGGCTCAGGCCTTCTGGGACCGGCAGGACATGGCGGGCATCGACCACCACTTCTTCGGCCATGCCCCCACCTGCGAGCAATGCGCAAACCCGGTCGCCAACACGCCAGTCGGCGCCCGGGCCGACCTCCGCGATCACTCCCGCGCATTCCAGGCCAAGGTACGGGCTGGCACCGGGGGGCGGCGGGTACAAGCCTGCGCGCTGGAGCAGGTCGGCACGGTTGAGTCCCGCTGCAGCCACACGGATCCGGACCTGACCCGCATCACAGGCCGGGCGCTCGGCTTCTACCCAGGCCACATGTCCGTCAACGCCTTGCAATGCCTTCACAGTGCCTCCATAGTTGAGTCATGACTGAGCCCGGGATCGCCATGTCCCGGGCTTTTTGCAGTATGCGTCCGGCTCTCCTGGAGCCGGCGAACGGAAAAGACGGCCTACTATGCGTGATCAATTGCCTTTACGTCGAATCAGCATGAAGCATTTCCTGCCCAGCACAGCCCTCGCCCTCATGATCGGCCTCGGCAGTCTCACGCTCGGCGGCAATGCATCGGCCGCCAACAAGTGGGACAGCCTGCAACCTGACCGCGACGAGATCGTCGCCAGTCTCAACGTAGTGGAGCTGCTCAAGCGCCACCACTACAGCAAGCCGCCGCTGGACGACGCCCGTTCGATCATCATCTACGACAGCTACATCAAGCTGCTCGATCCTTCGCGCAGCTACTTCACCGCCGCCGACATCGCCCAGTTCGACAAGTGGAAGACCCAGTTCGACGACTTCCTCAAAAGCGGCAACCTGGAGCCTGGCTTCACCATCTACAAGCGCTACCTGGACCGCGTGAAATCGCGCCTGGACTTCGCGCTCGCAGAGCTGGACAAGGGCGTCGACAAAATGGACTTCACCACCCGCGAAACCTTGCTGGTCGACCGCAAGGATGCCCCGTGGATGAAGAACGAGGCCGAGCTCGACGACCTGTGGCGCAAGCGCGTCAAAGATGAAGTCTTGCGTCAGAAGATCGCAGGCAAAGATCCCAAGCAGATCCAGGAAACCCTGACCAAGCGCTACAAGAACCAACTTTCGCGCCTGGACCAGACCCGTGCCGAGGATATCTTCCAGGCCTACATCAATACCTTCGCCCAGTCGTACGATCCGCACACCAACTACCTGTCGCCAGATAACGCCGAAAACTTCGATATCAACATGAGCCTGTCGCTCGAAGGCATCGGCGCCGTGCTGCAAAGCGACAACGACCAGGTCAAGATCGTGCGCCTGGTACCAGCAGGCCCGGCAGCCAAGACCAAGCAGGTGGCACCTGCCGACAAGATCATCGGCGTGGCCCAAGGCAACAAGGAAATGGTCGACGTGGTCGGCTGGCGCCTTGACGAAGTGGTCAAGCTGATCCGCGGCCCGAAAGGCTCGGTGGTGCGCCTGGAGATCATCCCGGCCAGCAACGCGCCCAACGACCAGACCAGCAAGATCGTGTCGATCACCCGCGAGGCGGTGAAGCTCGAGGAGCAGGCCGCCAAGAAGTCGGTGCTCAAACTCAAGCAGGATGGGCGCGAGTACAAGCTGGGCATCATCGAGATTCCGGCCTTCTATCTGGACTTCAAGGCCTATCGCGCAGGCGATCCGGACTACAAGAGCACGACCCGCGACGTGAAGAAGCTGCTCACTGAGCTGCAGAAAGAAAAAGTCGACGGTGTGGTCATCGACCTTCGCAACAACGGTGGCGGCTCCCTGCAGGAAGCCACCGAGCTGACCAGCCTGTTCATCGAGAAAGGCCCGACGGTGCTGGTGCGCAACAGCGACGGCCGTGTCGACGTGCTCGAGGACGAAAATCCCGGCGCCTTCTACAAAGGCCCGCTGGCCCTGCTGGTCAACCGTCTCTCGGCGTCGGCCTCGGAAATCTTCGCCGGTGCCATGCAGGACTACCATCGCGCCTTGATCATCGGCGGCCAGACCTTCGGCAAAGGCACCGTACAGACCATCCAGCCGCTCAATCATGGCGAGCTGAAACTGACTTTGGCCAAGTTCTACCGGGTTTCCGGGCAGAGCACTCAACACCAAGGAGTGCTGCCGGACATCGACTACCCGTCGATCATCGACACCAAGGAAATCGGCGAAAGCGCCCTGCCCGAAGCCATGCCGTGGGATACCATCCGCCCTGTCGTGCGCCCGGCCGTGGACCCGTTCAAGCCGTTCCTGGCCGAGCTCAAGGCACGTCACGATGCGCGTAGCGCCAAGGATCCAGAGTTCGCCTATATCCGCGATCGCCTGGCCCTGACCCAGAAGCTGATGAACGAAAAGACCGTCAGCCTCAACGAGCAGGAGCGCCGCGCCCGCCACGACGAGATCGAAGCCAAGCAACTGGCACTGGAGAACATCCGTCGCAAAGCCAAGGGCGAAGAGCCACTCAAAGAGCTCAAGAAGGAAGACGAGGACGCCTTGCCCACCGAGGACGAGGACACCAAGCCGGAAGACGATGCCTACCTGTCCGAGACAGGGCGCATCCTGCTCGACTACCTGAGCCTCAATTCGCAGGTGGCCAAGCACTGAGAGCGTGATGGCAGAATAATGCGACCTGTCATCAAATAGTCATTCGGTTGTCGTGAAATAGAAGGGCCGGACGCGCAAGCGCCCGGCCCTTTTTCTTTCAGGAAGCAGTCCATGACCGTCACCGAACAGCTCAGCGCATTGAGCGCCATCCTGGCTCAACGCAGCATCCACAGCCTGTTCCAGCCGATCATCTGTCTTTCCGAACGCCGCGTCCTTGGTTACGAGGCACTCAGTCGCGGCCCCTCCAACAGCCCGTTGCACGCGCCCCTGAACCTGTTCGCCATCGCCCATCAGGCCGGTCGCCTCACTGAACTGGAAGAAGCCTGCCGCGACAGTGCCTGCCGGCGGTTCTGCGACCAGGCACTGGAGGGCAAGCTGTTTCTCAACGTCTCACCCGAGTCGCTGCTCGAACCCAACTACCCCTCCGGTCGCACCCTCAAGCTATTGGAGCAAGTCGGGTTGCCGCCGAGCCGAGTGGTCATCGAGCTGACCGAACACACCCCGACCGACGATTTCCAGTTGTTGTCCAACGCTTTGCACCACTACCGCGACATGGGCTTCTCCATCGCCTTGGACGATTTGGGCGCAGGCTATTCGAGCCTGCGGCTGTGGTCGGAGCTGCGCCCGGACTACGTGAAGATCGATCGGCATTTCATCGACGGTATCCACCTGGACTCGCTCAAGCGCGAATTCGTTGGTT
Organism: Pseudomonas guariconensis; assembly: GCF_040822035.1. Classification (NCBI taxonomy): domain Bacteria; kingdom Pseudomonadati; phylum Pseudomonadota; class Gammaproteobacteria; order Pseudomonadales; family Pseudomonadaceae; genus Pseudomonas; species Pseudomonas guariconensis. Next base: position 4,007,816 of record NZ_CP162012.1, read on the forward strand.
CCATCCTGCAGATCGCCCGCGCCTCAAAGGCCCAAGTGATCGCCGAAGGCATCGAGCTGGCCGAAGAACTGACGGTACTTGGGGAAATGGGCGTGGATCTGGTTCAGGGCTATCTGCTCGGCCGCCCACAGGAGTATCCGCTACGCGAAGACTTCCAGCCGCTGTTGCAGAAGGACAGCGAGGCGCCTGCCGCCAGGGCCAGGCCTGACGATTTGCGCGCGTTGCTGATCGAGCAGCGGGCAGTGAGGGTTGATAGCGAGATTGAAGAGGTGCTCGATGCCTTCAAGGCCTGCGCCGGGGTCAATTCCCTGGCTGTGCTGGATGATCATGGCAGACCCTGCGGCCTTATCCATCGCCAGGACTTGTTGATCACTCCGGGCAAGGCGGTTACGCAACTGATGAGCGTAGAGTTTCTGGCCATGGAGCGTCTGCACTCACTACGCCAGGCCAGCCGCCTGATCACCAGCCGGGTTCGCCAACGCCTCGATGAGGACTTCGTCATCACCCACAACGGCCGTTATCAGGGCATAGGACGCGTACTGGACCTGCTGAGGTTGATCACCGAACAGACCGCAGCCTGAACGTGCTGCTGCGTCAGGCGTGTTCCGGATAGCTGTACTCGAACACCCGTACCACTTCGGAGGCATGCCAAGACGCCGCTTCCAGACCATCGACTGGCCCGGAGAAACGCCCCAGGCGCTCGACACACTCGAAAAAGCCGGTACGCGGTAGGCGGCTAGCACCTTGGCTGATCACCAACGAGCTGCGCAATGGCTGATCGGCACGGGCATCGAGGACAGCGAGGTACTCCAGAGCAGCGGTCAAGGTCTGCATGGCCGGGCTGGGAAGCTGCAGGCGTTCGATCAAGGCACGGTACGTGAGCAGGTGACGTTGACGCCGGGCCACATCCAGTTCGCCCAGCAGGCTCTCCCAATGCTGTCGGCTGATCCTGACCTGGCTCATGATGGCTCGCTCCAGCCCGCGATACCCAGATGCCAGGCCAGGCTGCGCAGGATCGCAGCGTCTGGTTGGCGCTCGCCGGACTCGATCATGCCCAGATAGGCCGGGCTGATACCGACATTGCGTGCCAGTTGTTCCGGCGCCAGCCCCTTGGCCTCACGCAATCGCGTCAAATCGCTCAACGATGCCAGGCTCGGCGCCTGGGCAGCCACAGTGGCTTTTGGTTCAACGCTGGCAGGCGCCTGCCCGGCCGCCTTGAGCAACGCCTGATATTGCTCCCAGGGAACTACGGCGTACTCGGGTTGACCGTCCCGGCTGATGACCTGAATACCCATTACAACCCCCTTTACGTAGGATTACAGCATGTAATCCGTAGGCATAATCCTTATGCCAATTATATGTCCAAGCGCGGGCGTCTGTGCAGGTCGGGCAGATCAGCGTTTTGCATGACGAAATAGGTTCAGGCAAGGAATCCGGTGCCATCCTCAGGGGGCGCGACGCTCCAGGCGCAGGCTTTCAGGGGAATCCGGCAGCCGTTCCACCACCCTCAGCCGCTCGGGCGCCTGGCTGTCGCGCCAGGCCTTGAAGCGGTTCAACTCATCGGCCACGGTCTTGAGCACCCAGCCGAGCACGGCGATGTCATCGAGAAAACCAACGCCCACCAGCCAATCGGGAATGGCGTCCAGCGGGCTTACGAAATACAGCAGGCCAGCCACCACCGTGACCAGCGCCTTGGGGCTGATGGCCCGGTACTCACCACGCCACCACGCCAGGCACAGGGCCTGCAGCAGACGCACATCCTCACGCAATTGGCCCAGCTTCGGCCCCTTGCGCGCGACGGCGAACAACAGGGCTGGCAGACGGCCACGGCTGAGCAGACGCTCCGCCAAGGGCAGGAAGCGGGCAAAATTCCAGGGTGCGCTCATGAGGCCTCCATATCGGCAGGGAAGGTTATCCACATTTATTGTGGATAACCTTGTGAACAGGGTGCAGTTTCCGACGCGAGGCGCCCACTGGGCAAGGGTCTCGCTCAGATCGGGCGTTTTTTACACAGTCGTTTCATAACCGCAAACGTTTTGCTACGGGGCTGCCCTACTCCTGCTACGACCGTACAGCCGCGCCGAGGTTCGCCTTCGTCAAACCCCAGAAACGACAACGCCCCGTCGAGACGGGGCGTTGTGAACAGCGCGATTACTTGGCAGGTGCTTCAGCTTCCGGAGCCTCGGCCTCGCCTTCTGCCTTGGACGGATCCTTGATACCGATCAGTTCCAGGTCGAACACCAGGACCGAGTTGGCCGGGATCAACGGGCTCGGGCTCTGGGCGCCGTAAGCCAAGTCAGCCGGGATGTACAACTTGTACTTCTCGCCGACGTGCATCAGTTGCAGGCCTTCTACCCAGCCTGGGATCACACCGCTGACAGGCAGGTCGATCGGGCTGCCGCGCTCGACGGAGCTGTCGAAGACCTTGCCATCGATCAGCTTGCCTTCATAGTGGACAGTCACCACGTCGGTAGGCTTGGGCTGCGGGCCGTCGGCTTTCTTGACCACTTCATACTGCAGGCCCGACGCAGTGGTGACCACGCCTGGCTTCTTGGCGTTTTCTTCGAGGAATTTCTTGCCGGCGCTAGCCGCTTCCTCGCTGGCCTTGGCCAGGCGTTCTTCGGCGCGCTTCTGCAGCGCGGTGAACGCCTCGACCAACTCTTCGTCCTTGATGCGTTGCTCTTTCTTGGCAACCGCATCCTCGATACCGAGAGCTACTGCTTTGGAATCAAGGTCTTCCATGCCTTCCTGAGCCAGACTCTTGCCCATGTTCAGGCCGATACCGTAGGAGGCTTTCTGTGCCGGAGTCTTCAGCTCGACGCTGCTGGTCTGAGCGTCGCAGCCCGCCAGGACCAGGCCAACCAGGGCAACCGCAGCCGCCAAACGATGCTGTTTCATGCTAGTTCCTTGTTCATGCGCCATAAGGGCAATCAGGTAAAGCCGCGAGCTTAGCAGGCGGCCGTGACCAATGGCTACCGGCATGAGAGCAGGGAATGTCCGATAAGTTCACGGATATTTCCGATCAATTGAAGGTGTCATTGTCCCTACGTACGTCAGATTCGAGCTGCCCGTGCACCTCCGGCATGGCCAAAGGCCTGCACGCTCACGGATACAGGCCATCCCGGTACTGCCCTGCGACTTCACGCATCACCTCGCATACCCATTGTCCAGGCACACCCTGGGGCAACGCGGCATTACGACAGATACCCACCGAACCACCAGGCTCGCGTACACCGAGATCGAGCTCGACCAGCTCGCCACGCCCCAGGTCGATCAAGACCGCGTCACGCGGCGCCACCCAGACCGCATCGCTGCCGAGCAGGTAACGACGGCTCAAGGCCAAGGACAAGGTCTCCAGGCGCTGGGCTGGCATCTGGATCGCGCACTGCACGAACAAGCTGTCGGCGTGCTGGCGGATGGTCGTGCCCTGGGGCGGCAGGACCAGCGGGTAGTCGCCAACCCGCGCGCGTTCGACGGGGTGGCGCGCCAGCAAAGGATGGCCGGGCCGTACCACCAAACTCATCGACTCGCTGTATAAATGTTCGAAGGACAACCCCTGAATCTGGGGGCTGTCGGTCATACGCCCTACGACCAGCTCCAGCTCACCCAGACGCAACTGCCCAAGCAGCTGAGCACTGGCACCAGTCACCACTTCGATCACCAATGCCGAATGCCGCTGGTGTAGCCGGCAAAGCACCTCCGGCATGAGCAGGCTCTCGACCGTCGATAACACACCGATGCGCACCTGCGACGGCGCCCGCGCCTCGCCGCGCACACTTCCCACGCCTTCGCGTAGAGCGTGGACGCTGGGCCCGGCGTAACGCATGAACAAGGTGCCAGCTGCGGTCAGTTCGACGCCTTGCCGGGTGCGCTCGAACAGGCGGGTTTCGAGCAGCTCTTCGAGCTCGCGCAACGTCTTGGATATCGCCGGCTGGCTGATCGCCAATACATCGGCAGCCCTGGCCAGGCTACCCTGGCGGGCAATCTCCAGAAAACACAACAGATGGCGGTACTTGATGCGGGTATCGAGGTTCATGCCCGGCAGCTTGCAGCTTCGGGCCTCGCGCTTCAAGCACCTGTTCGCCCTCCCTGGCAAGCGGTGGCGCATGTATCGTCCGCAGGGCTATTCTGGCGACTCTTTGCCATTGTGATCCTAGCCCTGCCCATGTCCCAAGTGATCTTCAAGACCCCGGCCCAACTCGACCTCATGCGCCGGGCAGGTCAACTGCTGGCCCAGGTGTTCGCTGACCTGGACAGCTTCATTCGCCCTGGCGTGACCACCCTGCAGATCAACGACCGCGCCGAGGCCTTCATCGTCCAGACGCTCAAAGCGCGGCCGGCGAGCAAGGGGCAGTACGGCTTTCCCTATGCGCTGAACACCTCCGTGGACCATGTGGTGTGCCATGGCATGCCAAAGGCCGATGAGGTGCTTAGGGTGGGGTCGATCATCAACGTCGACATCACCCTGGAACAGGGCGGCTATATTGCCGACTCATCGAAAATGTACTGTCTCGGCCAGGTCAGCGATGACGCCCGGCGCCTGGTGGATACCACCTATGCGGCGCTCTGGAAAGGTATCGCCCAGGTACGCCCCGGCGCAACCCTCGGCGATATTGGCCATGCCATCCAGGTTCATGCCGAGGCGGCAGGCTACAGCGTGGTCCGGGAGTACTGCGGCCATGGTATCGGCCAGCAAATGCACGAAGGCCCTGAAGTGCTGCACTTCGGCCAGCCGGGCATGGGCATGAAACTCAAGCCTGGCATGGTCTTTACCATCGAACCGATGATCAACCAGGGTGGGCGTGGTACGCGTACATTGCGCGATGGCTGGACCGTGATTACCCGCGATCATTCGCTGTCGGCCCAGTGGGAACATACCGTGGCCGTGACAGAGACTGGCGTGGAAGTGCTGACGCTGCGCGAGGAAGAAAAGGCCTGGGCAACCGCGATGGCTTGACCGGGAAGGGGCGTAAGGGGCGCCCCAATCACGATGCCGAGCGCCAACGCTCGCGAAGCCTGGATGAGAAGAGCAGAAACAAAAAAAGCGACCCTAAGGTCGCTTTTTTTGTGGCTTCCGGGTGTTCAGTGGGCCCTGGAAGCTGGAATATGGCGCAGCGGACGGGACTCGAACCCGCGACCCCCGGCGTGACAGGCCGGTATTCTAACCGACTGAACTACCGCTGCGCTAAACATCGAGAAGTGGTGGGTGATGACGGGATCGAACCGCCGACCCTCTGCTTGTAAGGCAGATGCTCTCCCGGCTGAGCTAATCACCCAACGTCTCGGTGTGGCGCGCATTCTACGGAGGACCTGCCACCCTGGCAAGCACTTTTTTAAAAAAATTTTTCAGATCTTTCAAAGACCTAGCACAACCAGGCTTTTCCTTATGAATAAGTGTCTGGTGGCCCTCTGACAGGGTTGGCCTGTGACCGCCCCTCGGAGAATAATGCCCGCCTTATGCATTAAGGAGAGATTCCCCCTCATGTGGTTCAAGAACCTGCTGACCTACCGCCTGACCCAGGACATCCCGTTCGAACCCGAGGCGCTGGAGGCCGCCTTGGCCAGCAAGCCGGCCCGCCCTTGTGCCAGCCAGGAGCTGACCACCTACGGTTTCGTCGCCCCATTCGGCAAGGGCGAGGATGCTCCTCTGGTGCACGTCAGCGGTGACTTCCTGCTGATCGCCGCGCGCAAGGAAGAGCGCATCCTGCCAAGCAGCGTGGTCAACGATGCGGTCAAGGAAAAGATCGAGGAGATCGAGACCGAACAGATGCGCAAGGTCTACAAGAAGGAGCGCGACCAGATCAAGGACGACATCATCCAATCGTTCCTGCCCCGTGCCTTCATCCGCCGTTCGATGATCTTCGCCGCCATCGCCCCGCGCCTAGGCCTGATCCTGGTCAATTCGGCCAGCGCCAAGCGCGCTGAAGACCTGCTGTCGACCCTGCGTGAAGTCATGGGTTCGCTGCCGGTGCGTCCGGTCACCGTGAAGATCGCCCCGAGCGCGACCATGACCGACTGGGTCAAGTCTCAAGCACCTGCACCAGACTTCTTCGTCCTGGACGAGTGCGAGCTGCGCGATACCCACGAGGACGGCGGCATCGTTCGTTGCAAGCGTCAGGATCTGGCCAGCGAAGAGATCCAGCTCCATCTGGGCACCGGCAAGGTAGTCACCCAGTTGGCCTTGGCCTGGCAGGACAAGCTGTCGTTCGTGCTCGACGACAAGACCGTGATCAAGCGCCTGAAATTCGAGGAGTTGCTGCAAGAGCAAGCCGAGCAGGATGGAGGGGAAGAAGCTCAGCAACAGTTCGATGCCAGCTTCACCCTGATGATGATGACCTTCACCGAGTTCCTGCCGGCGCTGTTCGAAGCCCTGGGTGGCGAGGAGATCCCGCAGGGGGTCTAAGAGCGGTCACAAGCTGCAAGAAGAAAGTCAAAAGCGACAGCGCGGTGCGGCCAGCACCGTGCTGCTTCACTTAAGGCTTGGAGCTTGAAGCTGCGACACCGTGAGTCCGTCGGACTTGCCCTGTTTTCTGGAAATGGGCAGTATAGTGCGCACTGTGAGGACGACCTCACGACGCTCTGCGTGATCATTCAGGGGGACGGCCCCATCCTTAACAACGATGGAGACCCACCATGTCCTGGATCATCCTGTTCTTCGCTGGCCTGTTCGAAGTCGGCTGGGCCGTAGGCCTGAAGTACACCGACGGTTTCACCCGTCCACTCCCCACCGCACTGACTGTTGCCGCCATGGCCGTGAGCTTGGGCCTGCTGGGTCTGGCCATGAAGGAGCTGCCGCTGGGCACGGCGTATGCCGTATGGACCGGCGTCGGCGCCGTCGGCACCGTCATCGCTGGCATCATCCTGTTCGGCGAATCCATGGCGATCATGCGCCTAATCAGTGTTGCACTGATCATCGCTGGCCTGATCGGCCTGAAGGTCAGCACTAGCTGACCTTGCGCCCTCATCACTCAACGCACATCGCCACGCAGGGCACTGACCTTCTCGCGTAGTGCATTGGGCTGCGCCGCCTCCACCGGGATGGCGGCGCCAGCCACCAACGTCACCCTCGACCAAAGACGCTTGAAAAAGCCCTTGTTCGGATCGCGGCTGAAGAAGCTGCCCCAGAGCCCTTGCAAGGCCAGCGGAATCACCGGCACGGGTGTTTCCTGCAGGATGCGGCTCACCCCTCCCTTGAATACATCTATCTCGCCATCGGCGCTCAGCTTTCCTTCAGGGAAGATGCAGACCAGTTCGCCATCGGCCAGGTACTCGGCAATTCGCGCAAAGGCGCGCTCATAGGTGGCCTCGTCTTCGCTGCGTCCGGCGATGGGGATGGCCCCGGCGGTGCGGAACACGAAATTGAGCACCGGGAGGTTATAGATCTTGTAGTACATGACAAAGCGTATCGGCCTGCGAATGGCGCCGCCGATGAGCAGTGCATCGACGAAAGACACATGGTTGCACACCAGCAACGCCGGGCCCTCATCGGGGATGCACTGCAGGTCCCGATGTTCGACGCGGTACATGGAGTGGCTGAGCAGCCAGATCAGGAAACGCATGGTGAATTCGGGCACGATGCGGAAGATATAGGCGTTGACCGCGACGTTGAGCAACGACACCACCAGAAACAGCTGAGGGATACTCAGTTTTGCCACGCTCAACAGCACGATGGTGATGATCGCCGAGACCACCATGAACAGCGCATTTAGGATGTTGTTGGCAGCGATCACCCGGGCCCGCTGGTCTTCGGGCGTACGCGCCTGGATCAAGGCGTACAGCGGCACGATATAGAAGCCACCGAACACCCCCAGGCCCACGATCGAAAGCAGGATCCACCAAGCCTGGCCCATGCCAAGCAGCGCCAGCCAGTCATGGGGCACCTCCCCTGCCGGCACATCGCCCGAGTGCCACCACCACAGCAGGCCGAACAGGGTCAGGCCGAAGGAGCCGAACGGCACCAGGCCGATCTCCACCTTGCGCCCGCTCAAACGCTCACAGAGCAGCGACCCCAAGGCGATACCCACCGAGAACAACGTCAGCACCAGCGTCACCACGGTCTCATCGCCGTGCAACCAGTCCTTCGCATAGGCCGGGATCTGGGTCAGGTAAATGGCACCGACGAACCAGAACCAGGAGTTGCCGACGATCGAGCGCGACACCGCTGGCGTTTGCCCCAGCCCCAGGCGCAAGGTGGCCCAGGATTGCTTGAAGATGTTCCAGTCCAGCTTCATCTGCGGGGCAGCGGCGGCCGCCCGAGGGATCCAGCGGCTGGCCAGGTAGCCGAGCACCGCGGTGCCGACCACTCCCCCTGCGACCACCGCAGCATAACTGCCAGAGGACATCATCACCCCAGCCCCGATGGTTCCGGCCAGGATCGCCAGGAAGGTGCCCATTTCCACCAGGCCATTTCCGCCGACCAGTTCCTCTTCACGCAAAGCCTGGGGCAGGATCGAGTACTTCACCGGGCCGAACAGCGCCGAATGGGTGCCCATCGCGAACAACGCCAGCAACATCAGGTGCAGGTGTCCGGTGACAAATCCGGTCGCGCCAATGGCCATGATGACGATCTCTGCCAACTTGATCGCGCGGATCAACGCATCCTTGGCGAACTTCTCGCCGAACTGCCCGGCCAGTGCCGAGAACAGAAAGAACGGCAGGATGAACAGCAGCGCGCAGAGATTGACCCAAATCGAGCGATCGCCCTCCAGGCTGAGCTTGTACAAGATCGCCAGGATCAGCGACTGTTTGAACAGATTGTCGTTGAAGGCACCCAACGACTGGGTAATGAAGAACGGCAGAAAACGCCGCTTGCCGAGCAGGGTGAATTGCGAGGGGTGACTCATCGTCCGTGTACCTGATTGGGCTTTTTCATTGGAGGCACGCACAGCGCGAGAAGCCACAAATCTGCATGGGAATGGGGCTCGCTGGCAACCGGAAGAATGCGTGCGGCTATTTGCGACCGCCACGCCCTCCTCCACCGGACACACGACAAACCGTGTGCCTGTCCTTATGCTTGGCCACTGGCACTACTCGACAACAAGGATGTCCGATGCTCGCCGCCCTCCATCGCTACCCCCCCCCTGTGCGCCTGCTGCTTGCGATCACGTTCGCACTGACCTTGGCCCGGGCGATCACCCTGCCTTACCTGGTGGTTTACCTGGCGGACAACTTCCAGTTGCCGGTCAGCCACATCGGGCTGCTGATCGGCGGCGCGCTGATCCTGGCGTCATTGCTGAGCCTGTATGGCGGACATCTGGTCGACACCCTGAGCAACTATGCCCTGCTGATCGGCGCCATGCTGACGTTCGCCCTGGCCTTCGTCGGCGCCATCGCCAGCCGCTGGGCAGCATTGTTCTTCCTGTGCCTGGTGCTGATCAACCTGGCCCTGGCGGTGGTCGACATCGCCGCCAAGGCAGGCTTTTGCACATTACTGCCAGTGTCCGAGCGGGCCGAGGTATTCGCCATAAAGTACACCTTGAGCAACATCGCCTATGCAGCAGGCCCTCTGCTCGGGGTGGCCCTGCTCGAGCTGAATGATCACCTGCCTTTTGTAATGTCCGCAGCGATCGGCTTGGGCATGGCCCTTTTGTACCAGCGCCTGGGCGAGCGACAACTGAAGATAAGCGAGCCACGCCAGCCCGGCGCCGGCTTTGCCCAGGTCGGTCTGCAACTGGCGCGGGACCGTCGGCTGGTGTGTTTCACCCTAGGCGGCGTGCTCAGTGCCGTGGTGTTCGGGCAGTTCACCGCCTACCTCTCCCAATACCTGGTGGTCACCGCCAGCGCCAGCGAGGCAGCGAGGTTGGTGGGGTACCTTGTGACCACCAACGCCACCACGGTGATCGCACTGCAGTACCTGGTGGGCCGCCGCATCGACCGCCAGCGCCTGATGCCTTGGCTGATGGCCGGCATGACACTGTTCGTTCTCGGTCTGCTGGGCTTTTCCCTGGCAGGCTCGGTCATGGCCTGGTGCCTGGCGATGCTGGTGTTCACCTTGGGCGAGATCATCGTGATTCCGGCCGAATACATGTTCATCGACCTGATCGCGCCGGAGCACCTGCGCGGGGTCTATTATGGCGCGCAGAACCTCTCCAACCTCGGCGCGGCCCTGGGACCTGTGCTCGTCGGATTCGCCCTGGGGCTGATGGTGCCGGTGGCGATCTTCTACCTGCTGGTGTTGTCGGTGATACTGGCGGCAGGGTTCTATTACCTGGGGACAAGGGGTGCGATGGAGCGGCCATGACGCCTTAATACGCCCCCTGCTGCGCCAAGCCGGCGCCGACAGGGTCGTGACAAAGCCCAGGCCTGCGGCGTCCTGCCACTGCGACCATCGTCTGCGCTGACGAACCCCAGACTGCGTGCCAGACTGATTGATCGGGACCGCGTTTCCTTTTTTGCTCCGGAGTTTGCATGTCGTTGTCCAGTGGGCTGATCGCCGTGGTCGCCCTGGCCTATATGGCCATCATGTTCGCCATCGCCTTCTATGGCGACCGTCGCAGCACGCCATTGCCGCCACGCCTGCGCGCCTGGGTGTACAGCCTGTCGCTGGCGGTGTACTGCACAAGCTGGACCTTCTTCGGCGCGGTCGGCCAGGCTGCCGAACAGCTCTGGGCGTTCCTGCCCATCTATCTGGGGCCTGTGCTGCTGCTGGTCTTCGCGCCCTGGGTGGTGCAGAAGATGGTGCTGATCAGCAAGCAAGAGAACATCACCTCGATTGCCGACTTCATCGCTGCACGTTACGGCAAGTCACAGTCGCTGGCGGTGGTGGTGGCGCTGATCTGCCTGGTCGGCGTGCTGCCTTACATCGCCTTGCAGCTCAAGGGCATCGTGCTCGGTGTCAATCTGCTGATCGGTGCCAACGCCGACGCCACTGGCCCCCGAGTGCAGGACACCGCACTGGTGATTTCGCTGGTGCTGGCATTGTTCGCCATCGTCTTCGGCACGCGCAGCCTTGACGTCACCGAACACCACCGGGGGATGGTCCTGGCGATTGCCTTCGAATCTCTGGTCAAGCTGCTGGCCTTCCTCGCCGTTGGCGCGTTCGTCGTGTTCAATCTGTACGACGGCTTCGATGATCTGTTCACTCAGGCGCGACAGTCGGTGCATCTGGAAACCTACTGGCAGGAAACCGTCAACTGGCCTTCGATGGTGGTGCAGACTGCCGTGGCGATGATGGCCATCATCTGCCTACCCCGCCAGTTCCATGTCACTGTGGTGGAAAACATCGAGCCCCAGGACATGCGCATGGCCCGCTGGGTGTTCCCCCTGTACCTGGCCCTGGCCGCGCTGTTCGTGGTACCGATCGCCCTGGCCGGGCAGATGTTGCTGCCAGGCACGGTGATCTCCGACTCCTTCGTCATCAGCCTGCCCTTGGCCGAGGCCCACCCGAGCCTGGCATTGCTGGCGTTCATCGGCGGTGCATCGGCCGCCACCGGCATGGTGATCGTCGAGGCGGTGGCCTTGTCGACCATGGTATCCAACGACATGCTGTTGCCGTGGCTGCTGCGTCGCAAGAACGCCGAACGGCCGTTCGAGGCGTTCCGCCACTGGATGCTCTCGGTGCGCCGAGTGACCATCGTCGCCATTCTCCTGCTGGCCTATGTCAGCTACCGTCTGCTGGGTTCCACCGCGAGCCTGGCGACCATCGGCCAGATCGCCTTCGCCGCCGTAACCCAATTGACGCCAGCCATGCTGGGGGCGCTGTATTGGAAGCAGGCCAACCGCCGCGGCGTATTCGCAGGCCTCGCGGCCGGGATATTCCTATGGTTCTACACCCTGGTGTTGCCGATCGCCGCCCACAGCCTGGGATGGTCGCTGCAACTGTTCCCCGGCCTTGCCTGGCTGCACGGCAACCCGCTGAACCTGCCGATCACCCCACTGACCCAGGGTGTGGTGCTGTCCCTGGCGGGTAATTTCATCCTGTTCGCCTGGGTCTCGATCCTGTCGCGCACACGCGTCTCGGAGCACTGGCAGGCAGGCCGCTTCATCGGTCAACAGAGCAGCGCCAGGCCCAGCAACCGGTCGCTGCTGGCGGTACAGATCGACGATCTGCTCAAGCTGGCTGCGCGCTTTGTGGGCGAAGAGCGGGCGCGACAGAGCTTCATTCGTTTCGCCTATCGCCAGGGCAAGGGCTTCAACCCCAACCAGAACGCCGACGGCGACTGGATCGAGCACACCGAGCGGCTGTTGGCGGGTGTGCTTGGCACCTCTTCGACCCGCGCAGTGGTCAAGGCGGCCATCGAAGGCCGAGAGATGCAGCTTGAAGACGTGGTGCGCATCGCCGACGAAGCCAGCGAGGTGCTGCAGTTCAACCGCGCCCTGCTGCAAGGCGCCATCGAGAACATCAACCAGGGCATCAGCGTGGTGGACCAGAACCTGCACTTGGTGGCCTGGAACCGCCGCTACCTGGAGTTGTTCAACTACCCCGACGGGCTGATCAGCGTGGGTCGGCCGATTGCCGACATCATCCGCTACAACGCCGAACGCGGCCTGTGCGGCCCTGGCGAGGCGCAGGTGCATGTCGCACGCCGTCTGCACTGGATGCGCCAGGGCCGAGCACACACCTCCGAGCGGTTGTTCCCCAACGGCCGGGTCATCGAGTTGATCGGCAACCCCATGCCAGGCGGGGGCTTTGTCATGAGCTTCACCGACATCACGCCCTTCCGCGAAGCCGAACAGGCGCTCAAGGATGCCAACGAAAGCCTGGAGCAACGGGTAGCCGAACGGACCCAAGAACTCTCCCAGCTCAACCAGGCGTTAACGGAAGCCAAGAGCCGTGCCGAAGCGGTCAGTCAGTCCAAGACCCGCTTCCTGGCCGCGGTCAGCCATGACCTGATGCAGCCGCTCAATGCTGCGCGGCTGTTCTCCGCCGCCCTGTCGCAACAGGCTGAAGGCATGAACGAAGAGGCCCGGCAACTGGTGCAGCACATGGACAGCTCTCTGCGCTCGGCGGAGGAACTGATCAGCGACCTGCTGGACATCTCACGGCTGGAAAACGGCAAGATCACGCCCGATCCCAAGCCGTTCGCCCTCAACGAACTGTTCGATACCCTGGGTACCGAATTCAAGGTGCTGGCGGCGGAGAAGGGGTTGGAGTTCCGCCTGCGGGGCAGCCGGCTGCGGGTCGAGAGCGACATGAAACTACTGCGACGGGTCTTGCAGAACTTCCTGACCAACGCCCTACGATACGGCAAGAGTCCGCTGCTGCTCGGCGTGCGCCGCCAGGGCGAGCGCCTGTGGCTGGAGGTTTGGGATCGAGGCCCGGGTATCGCCGACGACAAGTTGCAGGTGATCTTTCAAGAATTCAAGCGCCTGGACAGCCACCAGACCCGCGCTGAAAAAGGCCTGGGCCTGGGCCTGGCGATCGCCGATGGCCTGTGCCGGGTGCTGGGGCATCCACTGCAAGTGCGCTCCTGGCCAGGCAAGGGCAGTGTCTTCAGGGTCAGCGTGCCGATCGCCCGGGCCCCGGCGCCCGAGACCCGCACGCCCGTGGAACAGGTCAGCCAGCCCCTGGCCGGCTTGCAGGTGCTGTGCGTGGACAACGAAGACAGCATTCTCCTGGGCATGAACAGCCTGCTCAGCCGCTGGGGCTGCCAGGTCTGGACAGCGCGCAACCGCGAGGAATGCGAAGCGTTGCTGGCCCAAGGCATGCGCCCGCACCTGGCGCTGGTGGATTTCCACTTGGACGATGGCGAGACCGGTACCGAGCTGATGGCCTGGCTACGCACCCGCCTGGGCGAGCCGGTGCCTGGCGTGGTGATCAGCGCGGACGGGCGCAACGAAACCATCGCCATGGTGCACGCCGCCGGCCTCGATTACCTGGCCAAACCAGTCAAGCCGGCGGCCTTGCGCGCCTTGCTCAATCGCCATCTGAGCCTTGTTCAGTAAGCGCTTCGCCAGCCGGCACGCCCTCGGCAAGCGCCCGCTCGAGCAATTCGCCCGGCAGACTTTTGCTGGCCCGGGCGCCAAGCAGCTTGAGTTGCTCGCTGCGGCTGACCAGGTTGCCGCGACCTTCGCACAGTTTGTTGCGCGCAGCGGCATAGGCCTTGTCCACCTGCTGCAGGCGACTGCCCAGCTCGTCCAGGTCCTGGATGAACAAGACGAACTTGTCGTATAGCCACCCGGCTCGCTCGGCGATTTCCCGCGCATTCTGGCTCTGGCGCTCCTGCTTCCACAGGCTGTCTATGACCCGCAAAGTCGCCAGCAAGGTGGTCGGGCTGACAATCACGATCTGCCGATCGAAGGCTTCCTGGAACAGGTTGGGCTCGGCCTGCAAGGCTGCCGAGAACGCCGCTTCTATGGGCACGAACAGCAGGACGAAATCCAGGCTGTGCAAACCGTCCAAACGATTGTAATCCTTGCTCGATAGCCCTTTGACATGACTGCGCAGGGATTGAACGTGCTGCTTGAGGGCAGCCTGGGCGCGTTCGGCATCGGTGTCAGCCACAAACTGTTGGTAGGCCGTGAGGCTGACCTTGGCATCGACCACGACCTGTTTGTTGCCTGGCAGCATGATCAGCACATCGGGCTGGTAACGCTCCCCGTCGGCACTCTTGAGGCTGACCTGGGTTTGGTACTCCCGCCCCTTCTCCAGCCCCGCATGCTCCAGCACCCGCTCGAGAATCAGCTCCCCCCAGTTGCCCTGGGTCTTCTGGCCCTTCAAGGCCTGAGTCAGGTTCGTGGCTTCATCCGACAGGCGCAAGTTGAGCTGCTGTAGGCGCTCGAGCTCCTTGCCCAGGGAAAAGCGCTCGCGCGCCTCTTGCTGGTAGCTTTCCTCAACGCGCTTCTCAAACGCCTGGATGCGTTCCTTGAGTGGGTCGAGCAACTGGCCCAGGTGCTGCTGGCTGGTCTGGGTGAAACGTTGTTCACGCTCATCGAAGATCTTGGTAGCCATCTCGGCGAACTGGGCACGCAAGGAATCGCGCGCCTCCTGCAGGTCTTCGAGACGCTGTTGGTGGCTTTCCTGCTGTTCCCGCAGCTCTGCCTCCAGGCGTGCGGCCTGGGCCTCCAGGCGACGCTGCTCGGCTTCCCGATTGGCCCGCTCGAGCTGCCAGGCGTGGGCGGCATCACGGGCGTTGTCGCGATCGATCTGCAATAACTCGAGTTCTCGGGCCTGGGCCGCCAAAGTGGTCTGCTTGACCACGTTCGCCTCGCTCAGGTCGCTGATCTCATCACGGCAAGCCTCCAGTTGCGCTTGCAGACCTTCGTGGGCAAGTTGGGCGCTGGATAGGCGCTCTTGCACCAACGCCAGCTCCGATTGCCTGGCCGACAGTTGTCGCTGCAACTGCAATGCCCAACCCAGGCAAGGGACGGCTGCGGCGACGAGGCCCAGCAGGATACTGGCAAGATCCACTGCCATAGCGACTCCAATCGATGTTCGACAATGCCGTGAGCTTACCAGTTGATGCTTTGGGTGGCTTTACCGCTCCTGCCACAAGGGTAAAGCCTGCTCCATCGCGGGCGTAGCAGGACTCTCCTGCGATAGGCACTCAAACCGGAAGCAGCTGTCGGAGCAACCGCCGCGCCTCTTGCGACCCCTGCCCTGCCGCCAACTCCAACCAATAACGGGCCTGCTCCGGCTCGCTGGCCTGACACAGGCGACCATATTCGAGTTGCGCACGACGATCGCCCGCGCGCGCAGCCTGGCGCAACAGGTCATGACCGATGCGCCGGTCGCGGGCATTGCCGCACTCCCGGCAAAGCATCTGCCCCAGGCGGCTCTGGGCCACTACCACACCCTGGCGCGCGGGTTGCTTTAACAGGCGGCCGGCCAGGTGCTTGACGTGCGTCTTGTCCCCCAGGCGTGGACTGTCGAGCAGCCACAGGGCGACTTTCAAGGAAAAGCGCTTGGAATAAGGCTCTGACGAAGAGACAGGGGGACTGGCGAGGTGTTTACCGCGAAACTTCATGACCAACAGCGAAGGCAACTCGAGAGGCGCGCCACTGTACTCTTTTTTTATTCGGATGACCCGGTGCTTTTGGGGCGAAGTAAAAAAAATTTCTACGATCTTTTCTTGACGTTTTTTGAAGCCATGGTATCGCTTCTGGGCTGCCTCATGATTGTCGGACAATTCGAAAAACAGCTGGCACGCCCGTCCTAGAGCAAGCGCTCGGGACAATCCACAGAAGCTGTGGATAACTCGGTGGACAACCCCCCCGACGTGGCCGCAAAGCCCCATGAAATGGGGCTTTTGGTCAAACTGTCGATTTTTTCACCAGCAAAAATTAGTGTTTTTTTTCATTGACTTAAGCGCACAGTCAAGTCATTGGCGAGGCTCCCGTAGGCTGTTGCCAAGTTGTTACAAGTCGTTGTCAGTGTGTGCACAAGTGAGCGATTTACAGCCATTTGGATGCCACCGGTGTAGGCATCGTCCCCACTGCCGGTCTGCGCCCCACTTCACAGTCAATCAATTAAACGCCATACTGCTCGGCTAGCCTGGTAAAACACGAAATCGCTTGCCAGGTACAGATGTTTAGGGTAGGGTGCTCACCGTTAGTACCCAGCTGAAAGTCAATTCTGGCCAACAGTGTCCTTGCAGTGCCTCGCTCGACCCAACGAGTAGCCATTGCTGAAACCAGGACCGGCCCTTTCGATGATTCCCAGGCAGCCCCGCTGCTCCATCACGAATCACGTAACAGATTGATCGGGATTTTTCACCCAGAGGCCTCGAACCTTGGCCCTGGCGTGCCTTGCCCGCCTTCTGATGTACCTACCAGTCAGCCCAGCGCCCATATTTGCTTGCGCCTCCTCTGGCTGCCCTGTTCCAGTCAGGTTCTTCGTCCCTTAATAAAGGCGTCACTGGAACGTTTCTAAGATGCACGGATCGAACCCCGTGTTAAATGCAGGAACATCCAAACAATATGAATACTCATCATCAGATCCAATCCGCCATCGGCACCCTGTCCCAGGCCTTCGCACCCTTGAAGTGCCTCATCGTCGCACCTCGCAAGGGCAGCTTCAGTTTCACTCTGGTCGACGAGCATGGCGTCGCATGCCATACCGAACGCCTGTACCCTGAGCAGTACAACCGCAGCGCGCCGCTGCAGGCCATCATCGAGCGCACTCGCCAGTCGTTGGCCGCGTGAACGACATATACCCATGTATTCACACGCTCGGTAACCCCTTCGCTTGCCAGCCTGATCGTTCTTGGCGTAATTGCTACAAGGCATATACGCCGGGGCGTCCGGCAGCAATCGATTTAAAAACAGCCCTTTACACCACGATTATCACACTACACTTCAACTCGAGCGGTGCGAGCCGCTTCCGGCGGGCCTGATCAATTCACCAGCTGCCAAGCTCCAGCGCCCGTCGGCCCTTAACTGATCGAGGGCATCATGGGCATCGCAGCGAAAGAGTTGTGTCAGTATGTGATCCGACCGACCCTGATCTACCTGGATCGTCATTGCGAAAGCGCCGAAGCCTTGCTGCTGGGCGTGGCCGCTAGCCAGTCGGCACTCGGCTCGGCATTGCACGACAGGCGTGGTCACGGCCTCTACCGAATCGGCGAAACTCGCCATCAGGCCCTCTGGGACGACTACCTGGCACGCGATCCGGATCTGGCGAGCCTGGTCCGCGGCCTGGCCAGCCAGCATGCATTCCTTCGCGGTCCTCACCTAGAACTTGCAGTCAACCTGCGTTATTCCACCGCGATCGCCTGGATGCTCATCGAAGAGCAGGCCCCTCGATTGCCAGCTGCCGATGACCTGTTGGGACTGGCGCGCGTCTGGCGCCAAATCTTCCACCCCCAAGGGCGCCTGCGCGATTTCACCCACGCTTGGCATCTTTGTGTGAACCCCATTCTTTCGGAAGCATCTTAAGAGGTGCCTTACAAATTAACCGGAAAAAAGGGAATTTTGGTCGGATTGTCCTACAAAACTACACGAACTGCTGCGATTGAGCCTATAGCGCAGCACGTAAATTGTTGGTAGCTTTTCGCCCCGGAGAACCCAAGGAGTTTCACAATAATGAAAAAAGCAATGCTCAAAACCTCCCTCGGTGTAGCTGTCGCCCTCGCATCCAGCCAACTGTTCGCAGCAGGTTTCGCCCTCAACGAACAAAGCGTCAGCGGTATGGGGACAGGTTTCGCAGGGCGTTCGTCTTCTGCCGAAGATGCCAGCACTGTCTATGGCAACCCTGCCGGCATGTCGCGCCTGAAGCGTGAACAAGTTACCGTCGGCGGTGCTGCCGTCATCGCCAAGACCGATATCTCGGGTCGCGGAAGTAACTACGGGGGTGAGACTGACGGTGACATGGTGCCAACCGTCGGCGTACCAATGGGTTACTACGTCAAGCCGATCGATGACCACTGGAGCGTAGGCTTCGGTGTGTATGTACCCTTCGGCCTGATCACCGACTACGGTGGAGATGATGCCGCACGTTACTGGGGCAAGAAGAGCAAAGTCGAGGTCGTAACATTCCAGCCGACCGTCAGCTATGCATTCAACGACAAGGTGTCGATTGGCTTTGGCCCGACCATCAACCGCATCAAGGGTGAACTGGGTTCGAACCTCAGCAGCCAGGCCTTTGCTGGCCCGGGCTCTCGCGATGGCGAAGTCAAGATCAAGGGCGACGATACCGCCGTGGGCTACAACATCGGTGTACTGGTACAGGCCACTGATCGCACCCGCCTGGGCCTGACCTACCATTCGATGGTCGACTACAAGCTCGAAGGCAACACCCGCGTTTCATACCCTCTGCCCATCGGCCTGAGCGGCAAGTTCGACGCCAGTCTGAAGATCAAGACCCCTGAGTCGGTAGATTTCTCGATTACTCACGAACTGGATGACAACTGGACGCTGTATGCCGGTAGCACCTGGACTCGTTGGAGCCGTCTGGAAAACATTACCGTCGAGAACGAGGCTCCCGCAGGCTATCCGCTCAAGACCATCACCGAAGAGCAGAACTGGCACGACACCTGGGCCCACGCCATTGGCGCAGCCTACAAGGTGAACAAGGAGTGGACCCTGCGCGCAGGCTTCTCCGTCGACCAGTCGCCAACCAACAACCACGACCGTTCGCCACGTATCCCGACTGGCGATCGCAAGGCGGTCAGCTTCGGTGCTGGCTGGAGCCCGAACGACGACATGACCATCGACGTGGCTTACTCCTACCTGTGGGAAGAAGACACCAAGGTCAACAATCGTCCGGACTCCCTGCAGGAAGGCGCTTTGAAGGGCAGCTACCAGGCCAAGTACGAAAACAGCGCTCACGGCATCGGTGCATCCCTCACCTACCGCTTCTGAGTTGCACCCGCTACATGAAGAGACCGCCCTCGTGGCGGTTTTTTCATGCCTGTACCAACCAAGGCTCGGCCAACGTGGGATCAACGACCCCACGCGCACTGAACATCATGGCTGGGAAGCGATGGCTTTTTCGATCGCTGCCTGGAAGGCGGGGTCGTCAGGCTTGGTCAGGCTGGAGAAGTTGGCGATCACCTTGCCCTGGCGATCGATCACGTATTTGTAGAAATTCCATTTCGGCGCACTGCTCTGACGCGCCAACTCAACGAACAAGGGCACCGCATCCTTGCCACGCACAGCCTGGGCCTTGGTCATGGTGAAGGTCACGCCATAGTTGGCGTAGCACACCTTGGCGGTCTTCTCACTGTCGGCATCTTCCTGCTTGAAGTCGTTCGAAGGCACGCCGAGCATTTCCAGGCCCTTTTCGTGGTAAGCCTTGTAGGTCGATTCCAAGCCCTCGAACTGCGGGGCAAAACCGCAATAGCTGGCGGTATTGACCACCACCAGCGGTTTGCCGGCAAAGCGCTCGCACAAATCGATCTGCTCCTTGCCACGCAGTTCGGGCAGGCTACCTTGCAGCAAGGCGGGGCAATCGGCCGCCCAACTGGACGAAGCGGCGGCAAGAACCAGTAACGAAAGGGTAAACCTGCGTAAAGACATCGTACGGCACTCCTGCAAGATGAAAATCCGTTACCTGCAGGGTAGCGCCTAACAAACACCCATGCCCAACTGCATCAACGCCAGACCACCCTCATGCCAGCCCCACCACGCCAGCGCCAGCAGCACGAGCGCGCCCGCTGCCAGCAACCCACGCGTCAGGGAGCGGTTCATGCCGGCTGGGCCTGCAGGCGTGCCACAGGACGCTCGCGCACGGGCCAGTTCAAGGCAGCAGCCAACACGCTCAACAGAATCGAGATCTGCCAGACCAGCTCGTAGCTGCCGGTACGGTCGTACACCACGCCGCCCAGCCAACCACCGAGGAAGGCGCCCAACTGATGGAACAGGAAGACGATGCCACCGAGCATGGACAGGTTACGTACACCGAATACTGTGGCCACGGTGCCATTGGTCAGCGGGACCGTGGACAACCACAAAAGCCCCATGGCGACGCCAAACAGATAAGCACTGACCTGAGTCACCGGCGCCCATAGGAACAACACGATCACCACCGCCCGCAACAGGTACAAGCCCGTGAGCAAACGCGGTTTGGACATGCGCCCGCCCAACCAACCGGCGGTGTAGGTACCGACGATATTGAACAGCCCGACCAACGCCAGCACGGTGGTGCCGGTGGTCGCCGGCAGATGCTGGTCCACCAGGTAGGCCGGCAGATGTACGCCGATGAACACCACTTGGAAACCGCAGACGAAAAAGCCCAGCGCCAGCAACCAGAACCCTGAATGCGAACACGCCTCGCGCAGCGCCTGGCCGAGTGTCTGCTCGGTACCGTGATTCGGAAGTGGTCGATCACGCAACAGGCCCACGAACGGCACGATCAAGGCCACCAGCAAGCCCAGTACCAGCAAGGCCGCCGACCAACCCAACCACTGGATCAGGCCGAGCGTCCCCGGCAGCATGGCAAATTGGCCGAATGAGCCGGCGGCACTGGCGATACCCATGGCCAAGCTGCGTTTTTCCGCCGGGACTGCGCGTCCCACAACACCGAGAATGACCGAGAAGGATGTGCCAGACAGCCCAATGCCGATCAGCAGACCGGCGCTGAGCGAGAGCGACCAAGCCGAGTCGGCCATGCCCATCAATACCAGCCCAACGGTGTAGAGAATCCCGCCGATGATCACGACCCGCGCGGCGCCCAAGCGGTCAGCCAAGGCTCCGGCAAACGGCTGGGCCAGACCCCAGATAAGGTTCTGCAGGGCGATGGCAAAGGCGAACACTTCCCTCCCCCAGCCGAACTCGGCACTCATGGGCGCCAGGAACAGGCCAAAGCCATGCCGCACCCCCAGGGACAACGCCAGAATCAGCGCCGCCCCCAACAACACCCACCCGCTGGTTCGCCATACCGAGGTCATCGTCGTTCTCTCCAGCACATCGCAAGGTTCATGCGGGTATATACCCACTTTTAGTTGTAAAACATCAGGCCAGGCGTTCCAGCAGCGCAATCAGCACGTCCCGCTGCCCTTCGCCCAATCGCTCGATCAATTTCCGCTGAGCCTGTTCCCATGCGGGATGCGCAGCGCGCAATAACGCTTCGCCCGCCGCACTCAGGAGCACCAGGCGATTGCGCTGGTCGTCGCCATCGGACAGTTTCACCAGCCCTTCAGCCTCCAGTACGCGCAAGTTGCGCCCTAGGGTGCTGCGATCCAGGCCCATGGCTTCGGCCAAGGTGGTGATGCTTGGCCGATCGAGCCGCTGCAGGTGACGTAGCAGGGAAAACTGCGCGACATTGACGCCGAAGCCGGCAAGGGCTTCGTCGTAGTGTCGGCTCACCCCACGGGCGGCTCGGCGAAGATGGGTACAGATGCATTCACTGGTCAGCATGAATGCGTGTATATACCCGCAACCGAAATGTTGCAATAAATTTCAAATCTGATGTTATGGCGCCAACCGCCGGCGAATCGGCTCGAACTCAGCCGTAGCCTGGCGCGCCAGCGGATCAGGCTCACCCTTTTCGATCGCCTGCCAGTAGCGCCAGGGCACCTTGGCCGCGCCCAGTTCGTAGTCCATGCCGTCCCAGTTGTCTTCCCGGAAGCTGTAGAAGGCCCAGTGCAGTTGCTGCTTGTCCAAGACAGTGAGGACATCCTCGAGGTATTGCTTGCACCCGGCCAGTCGTCGCATGCAGCCGAACTCCCCCACCACCAGACGAGAGCGGGGAACCCCCACCGCATCCGCCCATTCCAGCGGCTTTTGAAGATAAGCCGCTACCCGTTCACCATCCCATCGTTCACGCTTGCCGCCGAAGGGTGCCGGCCCCGGATAGGGAATCGGCTGCTTGCGCGCCATATTCGGCGCACTGGTAGCCGAATAGGGCTCGTACATATGCACGCTGTAGAGCACTCGCCGATCTGGCAACGCCGTCGGCCAATA
The DNA here is from genome assembly GCF_040822035.1 of Pseudomonas guariconensis. Taxonomy (NCBI): domain Bacteria; kingdom Pseudomonadati; phylum Pseudomonadota; class Gammaproteobacteria; order Pseudomonadales; family Pseudomonadaceae; genus Pseudomonas; species Pseudomonas guariconensis. The sequence goes on from NZ_CP162012.1 coordinate 4,030,097, forward strand.
ACCGAAGGCATCGGCTGCTGCGTACCAGCCGGCATCGACCATGATCGGGGTGGTCGCATCCACCTCACGAATTGCCGCGACCAGCTCGCGATACAAGGCCGGCAAATCACGCGGGCCGCCTTGCTCACCGGCGTACCACTGCTGCATACGTTGCAGCTCGGCATGCTCGGCCAGGCCGCCATGGCGCTCTGGCGCCGGCTCGTTGATCAAGTTGTAGGCCGCCACGGCGGGGTGATCTTTCAGTTCTTGGGCAAGGTCATGCCAAAAGGTTGCCGCCTGGGTCCAGTAGCGTTTGTCCCGCCAGAGCCGGTCGTCGAACTGGCCTTGGTTGTTTTGTGACCAGCGCATGCCCGGCAACGAAAGCGGGGCGATCACAACCTTCAGTCCCGCGGCGTGGGCGTTGTCCAGCACGGTCTTCAACTGCGCCAGGTCTTGGGGCGAAAGCCCCTTGTAGGCGTCAGCATCGCCGAGCAGGAAATCACGCCCCTGAGGCTTCCACTTGTCGTAAGACAACCGTACCCAGGTGGCGCCGTAGCCACTCAATGCCTGGAAGTAGGATCGATCGGGAGGCAAACGGTTGAAACTGTTGCCGCCATGGCGGGGGCTGTTCCAGAAATCGATGAGGTCTGCAGCGTTGGCCGGCAGGCTTGCCAGCGCCAAGAGGCTGGCGAACATCCAGTGGCGCATGCGAGGGCTCCCTGATGCATGGGTCGGCCCGTGAGCATACGCCCGCCTCGCCAGGGAAACCGTTCAGCAACATTGCGGGAAGTTGCATGGTGTCGTTGTGTCAGGCCTTTGCACGCGAAAAGTCCAGCTTTGACAACAGAGACCTCAATGCCCAGACAACGCCAGCCCCAATACCACCGTCAGCTCCAATAGCTCCAACAGGGCTCCGGCGGTGTCCCCTGTTGTCCCGCCCAGGCGCCGGCACATCAGGTGACGAATCCAGAAAAAGACCACGACCGACACCAGCAGCACCCAAAGTACCGTCAAGCCACCGAGCAGCACGCAGACCAGCGCACTGCCAACCAGCGTCCAACCCGCCGCCTGTCTGGGCAGGTGATCGGCCAGCGCTTGTCCAAGCCCTCCCGGGCGCACATAAGGGGTGCCCATGAACAGCCCCAGCAAGGCAGCGCGCCCGACCACCGGGCCCAATACCAGCCAGGCACCTGCGTCGCGCTCCACCAGCACCCAGAGAGCGCAGAACTTGAGCAACAGCACCAACACCACAGTAACGACAGCAATCGGTCCGCTGCGTGGGTCCTTCATGATCTGCAAGGTGCGCTCGCGATCACCAAAGCCCCCCAGCCACGCGTCGGCGGTGTCGGCCAGGCCATCCAGGTGCAGCGCACCACTGAGCAGCACCCACAGTGTGAGCAGCAAGGCCGCGTGCAAGGGCGCGGCGACACCTGCGAGCCACTGACTGGCCAACCATAGCAGCAGGCCGAACAGCAGGCCGATCACCGGGTAAAACAATAACGAACGGCCCATCTGCCGAGGCTCCGGCATCCCCGGCAAGCGCACCGGCAAACTGCTGAGAAACTGCAGGGCGATCCAGAACGGCAGCACTTCAGCCCTCCTCTCGCAGTTGGCCATCGCTCGCCAGGTTCAGGCGCCGCAACGCCCCGTGCCCGACCTCGATTTGAAGCAGCTGTTCACGCGGCAGGCCGCGGGCACGTGCCAGCAGCAGCCGCATCACGCCGCCATGGGTGATCAGCAGTACGCGCTTGCCCTGATGCTGCCTGGCCAAGTCGTCGACGGCCGCGAGCACCCGCTCGGCAAATGCACTCACTGGCTCGCCATTGGGCGGCGTGTAGCCATACGGGTCGGCCCAGAAGCGCCCCAGGTCATCCGCTTGTTCCTGCATGATCTGCGCGGCACTGCGCCCTTCCCAATCCCCAAAGTGCAGCTCACGCACGCCAGCTTCGCGTTGCACCGGCAGCGCCAGTCGCGTGCCGAGCTCATCGGCAAACTGTGCGCAGCGACGCAGGGGGGAACTGACCAGCACGTCCCAGGGCCCCGCCTCGGCTACCGCTTCGCGCATCTGTGCCCAACCGCGCTCGGTCAAGGCGTCGTCCAGGCTACCGCGCAGGCCACCGCCCAATTCGGTTTCGCCGTGGCGCAGCAGGTCGAGCCTCATACCGAGCGATCCGCCACGGCGGCTTCGGCGAAGGTCGCCATCTGCCCGTGCAAGGCGCAGGCCAGACGCATCAGCGGCACGGCCAATGCCGCACCGCTGCCCTCGCCCAGCCGCAAGCCGAGGGCGAGCAAGGGGGTCGCTTGCAGCGCTTCGAGCAAGGCCCGATGTCCCGGTTCCGCGCCCTGGTGAGCGAACAGCAGCCAAGGTCGGCAGTCAGGGTTCAGGCGCACCGCCACCAGGGCAGCGACACTGCAGATGAAGCCGTCCACCAACACCGCCACCCCCTGCTGGGCACAGGCCAGATAAGCACCGACCAGCGCGGTGATTTCAAAACCACCGACGCAGGCCAGGGCCTGCAGCGGGTCGTCGGCACGCAAGCCGTGCAGCGCCAGGGCACGCTCGATCACCTGCGCCTTGTGCCGCACGCCGACAGCATCCAGACCGGTACCTGGACCGCTCAGGGCCTGCGCCGAGCACTCCAACAGGACACTGGCCAACGCAGCTGCGGCGGTGGTGTTGCCGATGCCCATTTCGCCACCGATGAACAACGTGGCGCCCTGTTCGGCGGCACGCAACGCACTGTCGCGCCCGGCAGCGAGCGCCGCCTGCCATTGCGCCTCGGTCATCGCCGGTTGGCGGGCGAAGTTGGCCGTGCCGGCGCCCAGGCGCAGATGGCGTACCCCAGGCAAGGCAAGCTCAAGGTCGATGGTGCCCAGATCGACCACGTCCAAAGTGGCCTGAAGTTGGCGCGCCAGTACGCTGATCGCAGCGCCCCCCCCGACGAAATTGCGCAGCATCTGGCCGGTCACCGCTTGTGGATACGCGGAGATGCCCTCCTCCACCACCCCGTGGTCACCTGCGAAGATCGTGATGGCCACCCGTTCCAGGGTCGGCCGTTCACAGCCTTGCAGGCCCGCCAGTTGCACAGCCAGGCCTTCCAGTTGACCGAGCGAGCCGGCCGGCTTGGTCAGTTGCTGCTGACGGGCACGGGCCTGCTCCATGGCGGCGCTGTCGAGGGGTTGGCAGGCGTCACGCCACCAAGGTTGAGTCATAGGGAGGGTCCTTTGAGCATGAGAGGAAGGCCAGCCACCGTCAGTACCACGCGCTCGCAGCGCTCGGCCACCGCCTGGTGCAGCCAGCCGGCCTGGTCGACATAGCGACGGGTCAGCTCGCCCATAGGCACCACGCCCAGGCCGGTTTCGTTGCTGACCAGGATGATGGTGCCTGGCAGTGTCTGCAGGCATTCGAGCAGCGCATCGCGCTCCTGGGCCAGGCGTGTGTGGTCGTCCAGCATCAGCAGGTTGGTCAGCCACAGGGTCAGGCAGTCCACCAGCAGGCAGCGCCCTTCGGCGGCTTCGGCACGCAGCACGCTGGCCAAGGCCAAGGGCTCTTCGATCAGCCCCCAATCGGCGGGGCGACGTTGGCGATGCAGTTGCACGCGCTCGTTCATCTCACCGTCCAGCGGCTCGCTGGTGGCAATGTAGGTCACCGGCAGGCCGCTGGCCTGGGCCAATTGCTCGGCCAGGCGGCTCTTGCCGGAGCGGGCACCGCCCAGGATCAGGTTGCGCATGTCAGGCGACTCCACACAGTTGGCGCAGGCGCGCGGTGTCCAGATGTTGTTCCACGAGGTCGGCCAGGCGCTCGATGTCCCGCTCGCGCAGGGCGTCGTAGTCGATGGTCTGGGCGTCTTCCAGCCCGGCCCAACGCAGCAGCGCCGCACACGAGTGGCTGCCCTCGAACAGGCCGTGCAGGTAGGTAGCGAGCACCTGTCCGTCGGCGCTGATCGCGCCGTCACAACGGCCATCTTCCAGGTGCACGGCGGGGTGCTCCAGGGCCGGGCCGCGGGTGACGCCTGCGTGGATTTCATATCCCCCTACCTCAGCCTGCTCCAGGCTCAGGGTGCCGCGTACGTTACGCAGTTGCTTTTCAGCCTCCAGCTGCGTGACGTAATCCAGCAGACCCAACCCCGGGCTCGAGCCTGCCGGGCCTTCCAGGCCAAGCGGATCGTGAACTTCACGGCCGAGCATCTGTAGCCCACCACAGATACCGATGAGCTTGCCGCCATAGCGCAGGTGCCGGGCGATGGCAGTGTCCCAGCCGCGCGCGCGCAATTGCGCCAGATCGCCCCGCACGCTCTTGGAGCCGGGCAGGATGATCAGGTCCGCCGCAGGGATCGGCTGACCAGGGCCGACGAACTGCAGGTCGACCTGCGGGTGCAGGCGCAGCGGGTCGAAGTCGGTGTGATTGCTGATGCGCGGCAACACCGGGACGATCACCTTGAACAGGCGCCCGGCCTGGGTCGCCTGCCGTGCATCGATGGCATCCTCGGCTTCCAGATGCAGGTCGGTCACGTACGGCAACACGCCCAGTACCGGCTTGCCGGTGCGCTGCTCCAGCCAGTCCAGGCCCGGCTGCAGCAAGGCGATGTCACCGCGAAAACGATTGATGACGAAGCCCTTGACCCGCGCCTGCTCGCTCGGCGACAGCAGCTCCAGGGTACCGACCAGGTGGGCGAACACACCGCCACGATTGATATCCGCCACCAGAATCACTGGGCAGTCCACCGCTTCGGCAAAGCCCATGTTGGCGATATCACCCGCACGCAGGTTGATTTCCGCCGGCGAGCCCGCGCCCTCGACCATCACCACCGGATAGGCGGAGCTCAGGCGCTGGTGGGATTGCAGCACCGCTTGCATGGCGATGGCCTTGTAGTCGTGGTAGGCCACGGCATTCATGCACGTGACGGCACGGCCATGGACGATTACCTGGGCCCCGGTGTCGCTGTTGGGTTTGAGCAGTACCGGGTTCATGTCGGTGTGTGGCGCCAGGCGGCAGGCCTGGGCCTGTACCGCCTGGGCGCGACCGATCTCGCCGCCGTCGGCAGTCACCGCGCTGTTGAGCGCCATGTTCTGCGGCTTGAACGGCACCACACCGATGCCTTGGCGCAACAGCCAGCGGCACAAGGCGGTGACCAGCGTGCTTTTGCCGGCATCGGAGGTGGTGCCTTGCACCATGAGCGTGGTCATGCCGATTCCTTCTGGTATTGCGCCAGCGCCTGGCGCAGGCGCTGTTCGTCCGCTTCGTTGGCCGGTAGCCCCAGACGCACGGCCTGAGGCTGTTCGAACAGCCGCACCAGGATGCCCCGACGGGCGAGAAACTCATGCAGGTGCGCGGCTTGCGGCGTACGCACGTACTGGAACAGATCGCAGCCGCCGCTGGGCATCAGCCCCGCCTCTTCGAGCAGCGCCGCCAGACGCTGACTGGCTTGAGCACAACGGCTGGTCTGGGTGCGATGGGCCGCTGCGTCATTGAAGCAAGACTGCCCCAAAACCCGCGTCGGTCCGCTGATGGTCCAGGGGCCGAGCAGTTCGGCCAAGCGCTGCAACAGGGCCTGCTCGGCCATGACGAAGCCTAGTCGCACCCCCGCCAAGCCAAAGAACTTGCCGAACGAGCGCAACACGATCAGGCCCGCGCGATCGGCGCAATCAACGATGCTCTGGGCGGGGGTGTTGTCCATGAAGGCTTCGTCGACCAACAACCAACCGCCACGACGCGTCAGGCGAGCGTGCCAGTCGAGCAAGCGCTCGCGCGGTACGCACCGCCCCGTAGGGTTGTTGGGGTTGACCAGCACCAGCACATCGAGGCTGTCCAGGGCCTGTTCGACCTGCTCATCGGCCAGTTCGACCACTTGGTGTCCTGCACGCCGCCAGGCGTGAGGGTGCTCGGCATAGCAAGGCGCGAGCACGCCAACCCGTCCGGCGGGCCGCAGGGACGGCAAGCCTTGGATCGCCGCCTGGGAGCCGGCCACCGCCAGCAGGCTGTCGACGCCATAGTAGGTGCGCGCTGCCTGCTCCAGGCCATCTTCGACCTCGGGCAGGCGCGCCCAAGCCTCCACCGCAATCGCCGGGATGGCGTAGGGCCACGGGGCGATGCCGCTGGAAAGGTCTAGCCAGTGTTCACGGGCAATGCCGTACTGCCGCACTGCGCGCAGCAGACGACCACCATGTTCAAGCATTCCAATACGCTCCCAGGCAGATCACCAGCAACCACAGCCATACCCCGCGCTGCACCAGGCTCCAACCTCGTTCGATGGCCTCGGCGTCGGCCACAGGCCCCTCCCCCAGGCGCGCACGCTCGTGCAACTCGCCGTGGTACACCGCAGGTCCGCCCAGCTCGACACCCAGGGCACCTGCACCCGCTGCCATCACCGGGCCGGCATTCGGGCTGTCCCACAACGGCGCCTGGTTGCGCCAGCAGGCCAGGGCCAGGCGGGTCTTGCCCAGCAGCGCGTAGGTCAGCGCCACCAGCCGGGCTGGAATGTAGTTCAGGACATCGTCGATACGCGCCGCGGCCCAGCCGAAGCGTTCGAAGCGTTGATTGCGATAGCCCCACATGGCATCGAGGGTATTGCTCAGGCGATACAGCACCACCCCGGGCGCACCGGCCACGACAAACCAGAACAACGCCGCAAAGACCGCATCACTGCCGTTCTCCAGTACCGATTCGGTGGCGGCGCGGGCCACGGCGGGCTCATCCAGCTCGCGGGTTTCACGGCTCACCAGATACCCCACCCGCCGCCGCGCCTCGTCCAGATCCCCCCGACGCAGAGCTTCAGCCACCGGCTGAACATGCTCGCCCAGGCTGCGTAGCCCCAGGGCGCAATACAGCGCCAGCACATCCACCAGCCAGCCGATAAAGGGCAACCAGGAGAGCACCAGCGCCAGCAGAGTCAACGGCACCACGGCAAGCAGCCAGGCACTGACGCCATGGCTGCGCCAACCCCGACCGCCCGCGTTCAGCCGCTGCTCCAGGCGCGCGGCGAAGTTGCCGAACCCCACCAGCGGATGACGCCGTCTCGGCTCGCCCAGCAAGGCATCCAGGGCCACCCCGGCCACAGTCAGCAAAGCCACGCTCATTGCCGCTCTCCCCAATGGTTCTCATAGAGCATTTCACTCAGCGGCCGCTCCTGGGCCCATTGCTCCAGCACCAGCATTGGCGCCGGGTAGAACTCGACCACTGGCCCCAGGCACAGCACGGCCATCGGCTTGGCGCCCGCCGGCATGCCCAGCAGATCGCCCAGTGCCTGCGGGTCGAACAACGACACCCACCCCATGCCCAGGCCCTCGGCACGGGCTGCCAGCCAAAGGTTCTGAATGGCGCAGGCCAGCGATGCCAGGTCCATCTCCGGCAAGGTCCTGCGGCCGAAGATGTGCGCTTCGCGGTGGTCCATCAGTGCCGCCACCAATACCTCGGCACAATCCTGGATACCTTCGACCTTGAGCTTCATGAATTCATCGGAGCGCTCTCCAAGGGCCTGGGCGGTGCAGGCTCGCTCCTGTTCCACCAGCGCCTGGACTTGGCCACGCAAGGCGCGATCACTGATGCGGATGAAGCGCCAAGGCTGCATCAATCCGACACTGGGCGCCTGATGGGCAGCGGCCAGCAGGCGGGCGAGCAGCTCGGGCGCGACCTCGCCGCCTGCGAAATGGCGCATGTCGCGACGCTCGCCGATAGCGCGGTAGACCGCGGCGCGCTCGGCAGCGGAAAAGGCATGTTCGCTCATGGTCGCAGCAGCGCCGCCGTCGCGTGGGGGTTGGAGGGGAAATAGAAGTGTACGTACGACGCAGTCAGGCGCCCGATCCGATAGACCGCCTCGTTGCCGCGCCCACCGTTGGGGCTCTGGCCTCGGGCGATCGGCTCGAGCGCCGTCTCGGTCAAGGAGTGATGATAGGTGTGGCCGCGCAAGGTGCCCTCCGGCAATTCCACCGCTTGCAGGGCAAGGGCAGCCAGGCGCTTTTGCATCACCGCTTCACCCGGCAGCAGACCCAGCAACTCGGCGCGCTCGCCTGCCACATCAGTCAGGGCGTCGAGCAAATAGAGCATGCCGCCGCATTCGGCCAGCAAAGGCTTGCCCTGGACGTGATGGGCGCGGATCGCCTCGCGCATCGGCGCGTTGCTGGCCAGGGCGTGGTGGTGCAGTTCGGGATAGCCGCCAGGCAGGTAAAGGCTGTCCACGGACGGCAACGCCTGATCGTGTACAGGAGAAAAAAACACCAACTCCGCACCCAGCGCACGCAGCAAATCGAGGTTGGCGCCATAGGTGAAGGCAAAGGCTTCATCCCGGGCCACGCCAATGCGCACACCCGCCATGCACGGCAGCGCCTGTGCAGTTGTGGGGGCGGCGAATACCACCGGGGGCGGCAAGGCGGCATCACAGCTTTCGCCCAGGGCCTGAGCAGCGGCGTCCAGGCGCAGGTCCAGATCGTTGAGTTCACTGGCCTGGACCAATCCCAGGTGACGGCTGGGCAGCTCGATGCCGCGCTCGCGGGACAGCCCGCCATACCAGCGCAAGCCTTCAGTGAGGCTGCCTTCGAGCAACTGTGCATGACGCAGGCTGCCGACCCGGTTGGCCAGCACGCCGGCAAAGGGCAGGTCGCGCTGGTAGTGCGCAAGGCCCAGGGCCAGGGCACCGAAGGTCTGCGCCATGGCTGTGCCATCGATCACCGCGAGCACTGGTACGCCGAAGTGGCGCGCAAGGTCCGCGCTCGATGGCGTGCCATCGAACAACCCCATGACCCCTTCGATCAGGATCAGGTCGGCATCGCCTGCCGCCTCCCAGAGCAGACGCCGACTCTCGTCAGCCCCGATCATCCACAGGTCGAGTTGGTACACCGGCGCGCCGCTGGCGCGCTCGAGGATCATCGGGTCGAGAAAATCTGGCCCGCACTTGAACACTCGGACCTTACGGCCAAGGTTGCGGTGCAGGCGCGCCAGGGCAGCGGTGACAGTAGTCTTGCCCTGGCCAGAAGCGGGTGCCGCGATCAGCACCGCCGGACAATACCGGGGCTGGCTCATAGCTCCACGCCCTTCTGGGCACGGATGCCAGCCTGGAAGGCGTGCTTGATCACGCCCATCTCGGTGACGGTGTCGGCCAGCTCGATCATTTCGGGCTTGGCGGCGCGGCCGGTGACGATCACGTGTTGCATCGGCGGGCGGGCCTGCAGATCCGACAGCACTTGGTCGAGGTCCAGGTAGCCGTGCTTGAGGGCGATGTTCAGCTCGTCCAGCACCACGAACTGTACCGAAGGGTCCTGCAACAGCTGGCGCGACACCGCCCAGGCGGCTTCGGCGGCGGCGATGTCACGTTGGCGATCCTGGGTCTCCCAGGTGAAGCCCTCTCCCATGACGTGGTAGCGCACCTGTTCGGGGAAGCGGCGGAAGAACAGCTCTTCGCCTGTGCTGTCACGGCCCTTGATGAACTGCACCACGCCGCACTGCATGCCATGCCCCATGGCGCGGGCGAGCATGCCGAAGGCCGAGCTGCTCTTGCCTTTGCCATTGCCGGTGAGCACCAGCAGCAGGCCGCATTCATTGGGGGCATTGGCGATGCGCTCGTCGATGATCGCCTTCTTGCGCTGCATGCGCGCCAGGTGGCGTTCGTCGCGTTCGGTGGATTCGCTCATCAGGATTCTCCGCAAGCTGTCGACGCGCACGGAAGGCGACGACAGGTCGATAGACAGGCAGACGGAGAACGCGCAGAGGCCGCGGCAGAAGGCCACGGTGCACCGCGCATCACCCTCCGTGATGCCGTTGGCAGTGACAGGCCGGTCTCCGGGCTCGTGAGCAGGGCCTTGGCCCATGGATCGCGCGCCTTCCCGGATACCTGTATCCAGTGGCCCTGCACGACCTTTGACTCACCTACCGTTGCGGGGGCAGCGCCGGATTCGCGCCTTGCTGGCGCCCACCGGCTTCCCAGTTTCACCCTGCCCAACCGAAGGCTGGCAGAGCACCTGAAACACGCCGCGAAGGTTAGAGGGTTGGGGCGGGAGCGTCAATGAAGCGCGCCCGAGGCAATGCTCGACTTCATGGCTTGTGCCGGACGTGCAGCAGTGATATCACATAGCCATCAGTGTTCGGCAATGCGATCGAAACTATAAGGAGAGCGCAGCATGCGAGGCCTGATCATCAACAACCAGAACCTGGAATTCCTGCGACCGGCCCTGGAAGGCTGGATCGAGTGCATCGACCGCTTCAACCAGGTACATGGCGATAGCGAGGCGCCCTACTGGCACGGCGCGGCCACCAACAGCGGACTGCTCGCAGCCGCCGCCTGGCAGGCCGAACAGGTCGCCTTGGCGCACTATCCCAGCAAGAAGCAACGCGACGAAGGCGAACGCGAAGGCCGCTGCGACCTGTCGATCAGCACCGCCGAGCAATCCGTTCATCTACATGTCAGCCAACGCTGGCCGCGCATCGCCCGCCTGGACCTGGCCACTGCCCTGCAGGAAACCGCCACTCTCGCCCGCCCGATCGCCTACCCCAGCCAGCTCAAGGCCGGCGCGTTGTTCGTCAGCCCCTGGAAGGCCGGGCAGCACGCCAGTCCCGAGGAGCTGCAAGACTTGGTCGACGACCTGCAAAAACACACAGCCTGCGCCATCGCCTGGCATTTCCCCTACGCCTACCGTTCGCTGCACAACGAACTGGGGCAGTATTTCCCTGGGGTGGCATTGTTGCTCAAGCAGGCGTAGGCAAGCCGATGAGCCCACGCGGAAGCCATCCGGCGGTCGCTAGGCCCATTCGCCTGGAGTGAACCTACCCCGACGCATCCGACTCTCAATTCTCACAAGCCAATGAGGATTGCGAGCATGGACAGGATGCGTATCGCGATGGTGTTGGCCCTGAGTGCCAGCCTAAGCGCCTGCGGCGAGTCCGCGCGCCTGGAGGTCAGCGACGGCTTCGGCCCCTCGCCTCGCCTGCCCGAGCCCAACAAGACCCTGATCCCGACCGTCAACATCGCCCCGGCGACCGGCTGGCCGGACGGCGCCACGCCGACGGCCGCCGCGGGCACCCGAGTGGTGGCCTTCGCCAGGGACCTCGATCACCCACGCTGGCTCTACGTACTGCCCAATGGCGATGTCTTGGTGGCCGAAACCAATGCCCCGCCCAAGCCCGAGGACGGCAAGGGCCTGCGCGGCTGGGTAATGGGCAAAGTCATGGAGCGTGCCGGTGCCGGGGTCCCCAGCGCCAATCGCATCACCCTGCTGCGCGATGCCGACCATGATGGTGTCGCCGAGGTGCGCAGTACGTTCATCGAAGGGCTCAACTCCCCCTTCGGCATGACCTTGGTAGGCAAGGACCTCTATGTGGCCGACACTGACCGGCTGTTGCGCTTTCACTACGAGGAAGGCGCGATGCAGATCCGCGCCGAAGGACGCCCGGTCACCGACCTGCCCGGCGGCCCGTTGAATCACCACTGGACCAAAAACGTCATCGCCAGCCCCGATGGCAAGAAGCTTTACGTTACCGTGGGTTCCAACAGCAATGTCGGCGAGAACGGCCTGGAAAAGGAACAAGGCCGCGCCGCGATCTGGGAGGTGGCCCCGGCCAGCGGTGAACACCGCATCTTCGCCTCAGGCCTGCGCAACCCCAACGGGCTGGCGTGGGAGCCCCGTACCGGCGCGCTATGGACGGCGGTCAATGAACGCGACGAGATCGGCAGCGACTTGGTGCCCGACTACATCACCTCGGTGAAGGACGGCGGCTTCTATGGCTGGCCTTTCAGTTACTACGGGCAGCATGTGGATCAACGGGTCGAGCCGCAGGATCCTGGCAAAGTCGCCCAGGCGATCGTCCCAGACTACGCAGTGGGGGCCCATACCGCATCGCTGGGGCTGGCGTTTGCCCAGGCCGGCGCGTTGCCGCCGCCCTTCGAGCAGGGAGCCTTCGTGGGCCAGCATGGGTCTTGGAACCGCAAGCCGCACAGTGGCTACAAGGTGATCTTCGTGCCGTTCGACAGCGAGGGTAAGCCCGCAGGCAAACCGATCGACCTGTTGACCGGTTTTCTCGATGGCAAGGGCAAGGCCATGGGACGCCCGGTGGGCGTGGTCAATGACCGAGGCGGGCTCTTGGTGGCAGATGATGTGGGCAATGTGGTTTGGCGCGTGAGCCGAAAGTGAGCGCAGCTCAGGGATTTTGAGCCAGATGCCCGGTTGGCAATACGCGTTTGGCCTGCAGATAGGCCCGGGACCAGTAGCTGTTGGAGAGGTAATCCAAGCGCACCGTGCCGCCTGTGGATGGCGCATGCACGAAACGCCCCTCCCCCACGTAGATCCCGGCGTGGCTGACCTGCGACCCGCCGCTGGTGGCGAAGAACACCAGATCTCCGGACTGCAGGGCGTTGATGTCCACATTGGGCGCCCGCATGACGATCATCTCGCGGGTCGAACGCGGCAGGCTGATCCCGGCGGCGTCCCGATAGACGTAGCCGATCAGGCCACTGCAATCGAACCCCGAATCCGGCGTGTTGCCGCCCCAGCGATACGGCGTGCCTACCAGGCCGATCGCACGGAACAGCACGTCCTCGGCCATGGGCGAAGACGACCCTTGCTGATTGAAGATGACCTTCGGCTTGACCACCGGAGCCGGTGCCGGAGCATGGCTGGAGCAGGCCGCGAGCAGTGCCGCCAGGGAAAGGAATGCGAAGCGCGCCAACATCGCCATGGTCAGAACATCCTGTCTGGAACCGTTCGGCCGCAGCCGAAGCCAAAAGTGGTGAGAATTTAGATTAGACGCTTTCTGTAAATGCGCACGGCGGCGAGCTTTTCAGCATCGCCGCCGCGGCAGGGTACATCATTTTAATATCAGTTGCGCGAGATTGTGGTCGGCGCCATCGCCAAGGCGCGCTTGGCTTCAATGAAGGTCTTGCTCCAGTAACGATCGCCAAGGCTGTCGATGCGTACACCGCCGCTGCGGCGGCTGCTGGAGTGGATGAACTGGTTGTCACCCAGGTAGATGCCGGCATGGCTGACACGGCCACGGCCGTTGGTGCTGAAGAACAGCAGGTCGCCAGGCTTGAGCTTGTTGCGGGACACCTTCGGCGCATCGACGTTGATCATTTCACGCGTCGAGCGCGGCAGGTTCAGACCGGCTTCTTCGCGGAACAGATAACCAATGAAACCACTGCAATCGAAGCCGGACTTCTCCGAAGTACCGCCAAAACGGTAACGGGTGCCGATCAGCGACATGCCACGCTCCAGGATGCTGTCGGCCAGGGCTGGCAGCTCGTAGGGCTTGCTGTTGCTGGAAAAGGCTTCCAGGTCTTCTTCAGTGGCCAGCGGCTCTTCACCGAAGACGGAAGAGGCAGAGGGTTTGATCAGGCTCGCGGAGTGCGCGGCGATCGAGTGTTGATCCTGCGGCTGGGAAACGGGGCCTTGGGAGGCGCAGCCAAAAAGCAGGGTCACGAGTGCAAGTGGCACGAGGGGTGCGAAGCGCTTCAGCATGGGCACGACCGTGTCTGTAATCCTTTAGAAGGGTGAAACTATGCCCTCTATCATGGCCATTTGCAAATTTTATCGAAAAAAATGTGACTTTTCTGTTTTCGGGCTCTGGCCCGCGCTTTTCGGGGGTTACCAGCCCAAGGTTTCCTTGAGAAACGGAATGGTCAGCTTGCGCTGGGCCTGAAGCGAAGCCTGGTCGAGACGCTCGAGCAGGTCGAACAGCGCGCTCATGCTGCGCGCACCGCGTGTCAGGATGAAATGACCGACCTCATCGGTAAGGTGCAGACCGCGCCGGGAAGCGCGCAGTTGCAAAGCGCGCAGCTTGTCCTCGTCGGACAATCCGCGCATCTGGAAGATCAGCGCCAAGGTCAGCCGGGATTTGAGGTCAGGGAGTTTGATCGGCAGCTCGCGCGGCGAGGCGGAGGCCGCGAGCAATAGGCGTCGACCGCTATCGCGCAGGCGGTTGAACAGATGGAACATGGACTCTTCCCAATCCGCCTTGCCCGCGATGACATGCAGATCGTCGATGCACACCAGCTCGTACTGCTCAAGGTAATCGAGCAATTCCACGCCTCGGTCGAGCAGTTGTGCCAGAGGGAGGTAGACCGCAGGTTCACCCAACTGCTGGAAGCGGTGGGTGGCGGCCTGGAGCAGATGGGTACGACCCACGCCCTGCTTGCCCCACAAGTAGATGAGGCTCTCGGTCCAGCCGGCGTCGGCTTCGCATAGCCGCTCGACGTAGCCCAATGCCGCGGCATTGGCGCCCGGATAATAGTTGATGAAGGTGGCGTCATCGCGCAGGCGCACACCCAGGGGCAACTGGATCGGTTTCATGCTGGCGGGCGGTCGCGAGGACCACAGGGGGCCTTTGGTGAACAGTGTGCAAAGTCTATACCCGCAGCGCGGGCGGCACAATGCGCGAGGGTAAGAGCATAAGGAAAATCAAGGAGTTGCGAGAGCATTTTACCGTTTGAAGCCCATCGCCCCCCTTGCCTACGAAAAGGGCCGCAAAGCAGCCCTCTCGCATCAAAGCTGCGGATCGATATCCCCCGCATACATGTCCGACTCCTTGTAGAGGTCGTGCACATGGCGCAACAGCACCATGATCACCGCCGCCACTGGCAGCGCGAGCAGCACACCGGTAAAGCCGAACAGCTCGCCCCCGGCCAGGATGGCGAAAATCACCGCTACCGGGTGCAGCCCGATTCGATCGCCCACCAACAGTGGCGTAAGCACCATCCCCTCGAGAGCCTGGCCGACCATGAACACCGCAACGATGCCCAACATCGGGTACAGGTCGCCGCCAAACTGGAATAGACCGGCGATCAAGGCCGCACCGATACCGATGATGAAGCCCATGTATGGCACGATGGCCGCAAGCCCTGCCAGAAGGCCGATCAACAGGCCCAGCTCCAGGCCTACCAGCATCAGACCTCCTGCATAGATCAAACCAAGCGCCAGCATTACAAGCAACTGGCCACGCACGAACGCCCCCAGCACTTCATGGCACTCGCCCGCCAGCCCCATCACCTGGCGCTCACGCTGACGCGGCAGCAGGCTGCGCAGCTTGGCCATCATCAGGTCCCAATCGCGCAGCAGGTAGAAGCCCACCACCGGAATCAGCACCAGATTGGCCAGCCAGGCGAGCAATGCCAGGCCCGAGGCAGTGGCCTGGGACAACAGCATGCCGACGATATCGGTGGTCTGGCCCATGTGCGCACCGATGGCGGCCTTGATCTTGTCGAACTTCCAGAACCCATCGGCCAGGCCCAGGCGGCTCTGCACCCAGGGCAAGGCGACATGCTGCAACCAGTCGAGCATCTGTGGTGTCAGTTCGTACAGGCGCACCAGCTGCTTGGCCAGCATCGGAACCAGCACCAGCAGCAAGGCCAGGAAAATGAGCGTGAACAGGCTGAACACCACCACCACGCCCCAGGTGCGCGACAGCCCCATGCGCTCCAGCCGATCGACCAGCGGGTCGGCCAGATACGCTAAAAGAATGCCTACCAAAAACGGCGACAAGATGTTGTGCAGGAAATAAAGCAGCGCAGCGACCAGCAGCGCCACACCCAGCCACGCCCAACGGCGAACCTCGATCATGCCTGGCACTCCTTACCAGCGAAAACGCAGGCCGTCGAACGGCTTGGGCGCAGCCGGCTGGGCGGCGGCGGGTTGTCCATCTGCCGCCGGAGCAGGTGCCGGAGCAGAGGACTGCTCAGGGGGCAACTCCTGCAACTTGGCCAGCCCCAGCTGAGCACGCAACTGTTCGCGGTTACCGGTGACGCTGTAGGTCAGGGTACCGCCGTCGACTTGCCGCAAACGCGGGGCGTAGGGTTCGAGTACCCGACTGAGCTCTGCATAATGCTGCAGGTTCATGCCCTGCACCTGCAGTTGCAGCTCGCTGCTGGCGCCCGGGCGGGTGACGTAGCGCGGCGCCAGACGCGTGCTGATCGCCAGCATCACCGCATCGGCCAGGGCGGCCTGGTCGGCGCCTTCGGCAGTGCCTTGCTCACGCTGGTCGCCCAGCCACAACTGCCATTTGCCCTGCCACTTGCCATCGGCCTCGTGGGCATGCACAGCCAGCAACGCATCGGCGCCGTAGCGCTCGGATGCCTCGCGCAGCGGCGCAGGGTCGCTGCCTTCGAGCTGCTTGGCGTTGGCGACCAGTTGCTCCTGCAGATCGGCCAAAGGCAGGCGCAGCGGCAAACCTCGGTGCTGGGCGGCGCGGCGCAGTGGCGCAGCTGTCGACTGGCCGTCGCCGACCAGGTTGCTGCCCTCGGCACTGTCGTTCAGCCACCAGCCGAGTATCGAGGGACGGTTGCTGCCCCACAGTGCCAGGCCAGCCTGGCGTAGGGCACGCTCGGTGCTGCCGGGGTCGAATTCCACCAACAGGGTTTCAGGCGGACCGGCTTCGGAGCCCACCTGGTTGATGATTTGTTGCGGGTCCTTGCGCAGGGCCGCCAGGGCTGGGCTTTGCGCGGCCTTGGGATCGCCGGTCAAACGCAGCACCAGTGTGTCCAAAGCTTTGCCAGTGGCTTGGGCGCGGGCGTCGCTGCCCTGCCCTTCGATCGGTTCACGGACTTGGTAGAGCCCGGAAACCGGCTCGGCCTGTGCGACGACACTGCCCGCGATCAGGCAGGCGGCAGCCAGGTAATTGAGAAAACGCATGGAGGATTCCTGTCCAGATGACCAAGGGGCACCGAGCCCCGAATCTGCTGCTGTGACCACGACACCGCGCAAAACGCTCCGCCATGCCGGACAGATTCGGCCCGCCGCCATTGCTATTACCTTATACAGGCACTGGCGCGGCAACCAGTCGCGGCCTGTGAAAGGATGTTTTTTGCCAGATTCGCGGCCTGCCCGTCGGCCTGAGGATGGCCGCTGCCCGGCAACCCTGATAAAATCGCGCGCCTTCGCAGACCAGTGACGTACAGGCAGCCGCCGCCCTTCGAGCCGGCCTTGGCCGTCGCGGTCGTTTTCCCGAATCCCTCCCTCTTAAAGGCCTGGATCAATGAGCAAGCAACCCTCCCTGAGCTACAAGGACGCCGGTGTAGACATCGACGCCGGCGAAGCACTGGTCGAACGCATCAAGGGCGTGGCCAAGCGCACCGCACGCCCTGAAGTCATGGGTGGCCTGGGCGGCTTCGGCGCCCTTTGCGAGATCCCGGCCGGCTACAAGCAGCCGGTTCTGGTCTCCGGCACGGACGGCGTCGGCACCAAGCTGCGCCTGGCGCTGAACCTGAACAAGCACGACAGCATCGGCCAGGACCTGGTCGCCATGTGCGTCAACGACCTGGTGGTCTGCGGTGCCGAACCGCTGTTCTTCCTCGATTACTACGCCACTGGCAAGCTCAACGTCGACGTGGCCGCCACCGTGGTCACCGGCATTGGCGCCGGCTGCGAACTGGCCGGCTGCTCGCTGGTCGGTGGCGAAACCGCCGAGATGCCTGGCATGTATGAAGGCGAGGATTACGACCTGGCCGGCTTCTGCGTCGGCGTGGTGGAAAAATCCGAAATCATCGACGGCTCCAAGGTCGTCACCGGCGACGCCCTGATCGCCCTGCCATCCTCCGGCCCGCATTCCAACGGTTACTCGCTGATTCGCAAGATCCTCGAAGTCTCCGGCACCGACATCGAGAATACCCAGCTCGACGGCAAGCCTCTGGCCGATCTGCTGATGGCTCCGACCCGCATCTACGTCAAGCCGCTGCTCAAGCTGATCAAGGACACCGGCGCAGTCAAGGCGATGGCCCACATCACCGGCGGTGGCCTGCTGGACAACATCCCACGCGTCCTGCCCGACAACGCCCAGGCCATCATCGACGTGGCCAGCTGGCAGCGCCCGGCGGTATTCGACTTCCTGCAGCAAAAAGGCAACGTCGACGAGCACGAGATGCACCGCGTGCTGAACTGCGGCGTGGGCATGGTCATTTGCGTGGCCCAGGACAAAGTCGACAGCGCCCTGCAAGTGCTGCGTGACGCCGGCGAACAGCCATGGGTCATCGGCCGCATCGCCGAAGCGCCGGCTGGCGCCGCCCAGGTCGAATTGCAGAACCTCAAGGCGCACTGATGCCAAGCAAGACCTGCAATGTCGTAGTACTGCTGTCGGGCTCCGGCAGCAACCTGCAAGCGCTGATCGACAACAGCCGTGGCGAAGACAGCCCGGTGCGCATCCGTGGCGTGATCTCCAATCGCGCCGATGCCTATGGCCTGCAACGGGCCCAGGCAGCGGGCATCGAGACCGCCGTGCTCGCGCACGGTGGCTTCGATGGCCGTGAAGCCTTCGACGCGGCGCTGATGGCGTTGATCGACGGCTTCAAGCCCGATCTGGTGGTGCTGGCGGGCTTCATGCGCATCCTCAGCGGCGGCTTCGTGCGCCACTACCAAGGCCGCCTGCTGAACATCCACCCGTCGCTGCTGCCCAAGTACAAGGGCCTGCACACCCACCAGCGTGCGTTGGAGGCGGGCGACGCGGAGCATGGTTGCAGCGTACACTTCGTCACCGAGGAACTCGATGGCGGCCCTCTGGTCGTACAGGCTGTGGTACCGGTGGAGCCAGGCGATACAGCCGACAGCCTGGCACAGCGCGTTCATCGCCAGGAACACCAGATCTACCCGCTGGCGGTGCGCTGGTTCGCCGAAGGACGCTTGCGTCTGGGCGAACAAGGTGCACTACTGGATGGCCAGCCCCTGGCGGCCAGCGGTCACTTGATTCGACCCTAGGAGAATTTATGCGTCGTGCCCTGCTCTTGGCTCTCGCCGTGCTCGCCCTGCCCCTCCAGGCAGCTGATCTGAAGCCTTTCTCGGCCAGCTACACCGCCGACTGGAAGCAGCTGCCCATGAGCGGCACCGCCGAGCGCAGCCTGGAAAAAAACGCCAACGGTACCTGGAGCCTGAACTTCAAGGCGTCCATGATGATCGCCAGCCTGACCGAGCAAAGTACCCTGCGCCTGGACAACGACACCCTGCTGCCGCAGAAGTATCACTTCGAACGCGGCGGCCTGGGCAAGGCGAAGAAAGTCGACTTGGATTTCGACTGGAACAGCAAGAAGGTCACCGGCACCGACCGTGGCGATGCGATCAACCTGCCGCTCAACCGCGGCGTGCTGGACAAATCGTCCTATCAGCTGGCCCTGCAGCATGACGTGGCCGCAGGCAAGAAGAGCATGACCTACCAGGTCGTCGACGGTGACGAGATCGACACCTATGACTTCCGCGTGCTCGGTACCGAGAAAGTCACCACCAAGACCGGCCAGGTCGATGCCGTGAAGGTCGAGCGCGTCCGCGACCCGAGCCAGAGCAAGCGCATCACCGAGCTGTGGTTCGCCAAAGAGTGGGACTATTTGCTGGTGCAACTGCGCCAGGTCGAGACCGATGGCAAGGAATACGTGATCGTGCTGCAGGATGGCACGGTCGACGGCAAGTCGGTGAAGGGCAACTGATCACCGTTGTGAGCCCCCGAAGCCCCGCCTAGTGCGGGGCTTTTTGTTGCCTGTCCCGCCGGCTTGCGGGCAAACCCGCTTCCTATAAACACTGTTTACCTAGGGGAGCGGGTTTAGCCGCAAACAGCCCTTCATGAACTTTGTTTCATCGTCGTTTTATTTACTTAGCCTGCTAACTAACTCTATAAAGAAGGCCTGCGACATGTTGCCGCAGCCAACCGAAAGTGGAGTTTAACGATGACTGTCCAAGTAACCGAACGCGACGAATCGAAAATGTCCCACGAAAGCCAGGCCCACGGCCTGCGGATCTGGGATGTGCATCAGCAGGGCGAGCTGGTGGGGATGTTCCACTCCGAACACGAAGCCCAACAGTACCGCAGCGAGCTGGAATGCCTGGAGAACCAGCACAGCCCGCAATGACCGCACTGCCCACGAAAAACCCCGCCTGAGCGGGGTTTTCGTCTTTTACCACATCAAATCGTCTGGGATCTTGTAGGCCGCGTACGGATCGTCCTCGTCCGCTTCTTCGACATGGGTGTTGAGCAGCAGGATACGATTGGGGTCACGCTCCTGGATCTTCACCGCCGCTTCACGCGGGATCACTTCGTAACCGCCGCCGAAAGACACGATGGCCAGGGCGCCGTTGCTCAGTTTGCTGCGCATCAAGGCGTTGACGGCGATGCGCTTGACCTTCTTGTCGTCGACAAAGTTGTAGTAGTCCTCGGTATTGAGCTTGGGCAGACGGGTCGCCTCGATCAGTTGCTTGATCTGCGCGGCGCGGGCCTTCTGCTCGGCCTTTTCCTGAAGCTGGCGGTTCAGCTCCTGGTCTTTCTTGGCCTTTTCGGCCATGGCCTCCTTGGCCAGGCGCTGCTGGGTGTCGTCGACCTCGGCCTGGCCTTTGTGCTCCAGACGCTTTTGTTTCTTCTCGGCTTTGTTGACCTGCTTGACCTGTTTCTGGTTGACCAGACCGGCCTTGAGCAATTGGTCGCGAAGGGAAAGGCTCATGTATTCACTCACTTATGCAACAGCTCAGCCGCAGCTGGGCAGGTTCTTTTCCTGACGCTTGGCTTCGCCCCACAGGGCGTCCAGTTCATCGAGGGTACAATCTTCGATCGGCCGGCCATTGTCGCGCAATGCCTGTTCGATGAAACGAAAACGCCGCTCGAACTTGCGGTTGGCCCGGCGCAGGGCGTTTTCCGGGTCTTGCTTGAGATGGCGGGCCAGGTTGACCGCGGCGAACAGCAAATCGCCGATTTCATCTTCCAGTGCATCAGCTTCGCCATCGGCCATGGCCTGCAGCACTTCGTCCAGTTCCTCACGGACCTTGTCCAGCACCGGCAGGGCATCCGGCCAGTCGAAACCGACCGTGGCCGCGCGCTTTTGCAGCTTGGCCGCACGGGACAAGGCCGGCAGGGCCGCCGGCACGTCGTCGAGCAACGACAACTGTTCGGGCTCGCTCTTTTCGGCACGCTCCTGGGCCTTGATCTCTTCCCAGCGCGCCTTGACCTGCGCCTCGTCCAGACGCGGAGTGTCCAGCGGGGCATACAGGTCGCCGGTAGGAAACACATGGGGGTGACGGCGAATCAGCTTGCGGGTAATCGCGTCGACCACGCCTGCGAACTCGAAACGCTCCTCCTCCCGCGCCAGCTGGCTGTAGTAGACCACCTGGAACAACAGGTCGCCCAGCTCGCCCTGCAAGTGCTCGAAATCGCCACGCTCGATGGTGTCGGCGACCTCGTAGGCCTCTTCAAGGGTATGCGGGACAATGCTCGCGTAGTCCTGCTTCAGGTCCCACGGACAGCCGTATTGCGGGTCGCGCAGACGGGCCATCAGGTGCAGCAGGTCATCGACAGTGTAGGTCATCGGGCAGGTCCTTCGGCGGCGGCTTCTGGCGGTTGAACCGGCTTCCACAAGCGGGGTGAAATCGCTGTGGGAGCGGGTTCACCCGCGAAAAAGGCGCCTCGATCTCAAGGGGTACGGTTACGCCGCGTCTCGATGATGTTCGGCAACTGCGAGATTCTGCCCAGCAAACGCCCGAGGGCGTCCAGGCCTGGGATCTCGATGGTCAAGGACATCAGCGCGGTATTGTCTTCCTTGTTCGAGCGGGTGTTGACCGCCAGCACGTTGATCTTCTCGTTGAGCAGCACCTGCGACACGTCGCGCAGCAACCCCGGACGGTCATAGGCGCGAATGATGATGTCGACCGGATACGTCTGCACCGGGATCGGCCCCCAGCTGACCTGGATCATCCGCTCCGGCTCCTTGCCGGCCAATTGCAGCACCGAGGCGCAGTCCTGGCGGTGAATGCTCACCCCGCGACCCTGGGTGATATAGCCGACGATGGCGTCGCCCGGCAGCGGCTGGCAGCAGCCGGCCATCTGGGTGAGCAGGTTGCCGACACCCTGGATCTGGATATCGCCACGTTTGCCGGAGCGGGTACCGCTGGCCTTGCGTGGGATCAGTTCGATCTGCTCGCTGCGCTCCGGCTCGAGCAACTGCTGGGCCGCGTTGACCATATGCGCCAGGCGCAGGTCGCCTGCGCCCAGGGCAGCGAACATGTCCTCGGCGGTCTTGACGTTGGCTTTTTCGGCCAGGCGTTCGAAGTCCACCTGGGGCAGGCCCAGGCGGCTAAGCTCACGCTCGAGCAGGGTCTTGCCGGCAGCGACGTTCTGGTCGCGGGCCTGCAGCTTGAACCAGTGGACGATCTTGGCCCGTGCGCGGGACGTGGTGACGTAGCCGAGGTTGGAGTTCAGCCAGTCACGGCTCGGGCTGCCGTGCTTGCTGGTGATGATCTCCACCTGCTCGCCGGTCTGCAGGCTGTAGTTGAGCGGGACGATACGCCCGTTGATCTTGGCGCCGCGGCAGTTGTGGCCGATCTCGGTGTGCACACGGTAGGCAAAGTCCAGCGGCGTGGCGCCCTTGGGCAGGTCGATGGCATGGCCATCGGGGGTGAACACATAGACCCGGTCCGGCTCGATGTCCACCCGCAGTTGCTCGGCCAGGCCGCCGATATCGCCCAGTTCCTCGTGCCACTCGAGCACCTGGCGCAGCCAGGAGATCTTCTCTTCGTAGTGGTTGGAACTGGACTTGACGTCGGTGCCCTTGTAGCGCCAGTGGGCGCACACACCGAGCTCGGCTTCCTCGTGCATGGAATGGGTGCGGATCTGCACTTCCAGCACCTTGCCCTCGGGGCCGATCACTGCGGTGTGCAGGGAGCGGTAGCCGTTCTCCTTGGGGTTGGCGATGTAGTCGTCGAATTCCTTGGGGATGTGCCGCCACAGGGTATGGACGATGCCCAACGCGGTGTAGCAGTCGCGGATCTCCGGGACCAGTACACGCACGGCGCGCACGTCGTAGATCTGGCTGAACTCCAGGCCCTTGCGCTGCATCTTGCGCCAAATGGAATAGATGTGTTTTGCCCGGCCGCTGATGTCGGCCTTGACGCCCGTGGCCAGCAGCTCGTTCTGCAGTTGGTTCATCACGTCGCTGATGAAGCGCTCGCGGTCGAGCCGGCGCTCATGCAACAGCTTGGCGATCTGCTTGTACTGGTCGGGTTCGAGGTAGCGGAAGGACAAGTCCTCCAGCTCCCATTTGATGTGACCGATGCCCAGGCGGTGGGCGAGCGGAGCATAGATGTCGAACACTTCGCGCGCCACACGCAGGCGCTTCTCGTCATCGGCGGCCTTGACCGCCCGAATGGCGCAGGTACGTTCGGCCAGCTTGATCAGGGCAACGCGCACGTCGTCGACCATGGCCACCAGCATCTTGCGCAGGTTCTCGACTTGCGCCTGGGAACCGAGCACCAGCGACTGGCGCGGGCTGAGGCTGGCGCTGATGGCGGCCATGCGCAGCACGCCGTCGATCAACTTGGACACCACCGGGCCAAAGCGCTGGCCGACCTCGGCCAGGGTCACCTTGCCCTCGCGAACCGAGCGATAGATCACCGCAGCCACCAGGGAATCCTGGTCGAGCTTGAGGTCGGCGAGGATTTCGGCGATCTCCAGACCCGCCTGGAAGCTGGACGTACCGTCGGCCCAGGAATGCTTGGCCGGGTTGCCCTTCTTCTCGACCTCCTGGGCGAAATCGCAGGCCTCCTTGAGCGCCTTGCGGTCCAGCGCCGAGTCGACGCTCACCACATGATCCAGCCATGCTTCGAGATTGATACTACCGTCGGTATTGACCGGCTGGTGCACTCTCACCTGTACCATCTTTCTTTTACCTTTCCATACAGCGCACCACGCGGGTGCGCTGGCAATCACCGTACGCCGCCCAGTCCCTGGACGCCGCACCAAGGGGCCAGCCTGGCTAGCCCGCTTCGAATAACGCCATGGCCTCGACATGTGCCGTCTGAGGAAACATGTCGAGGATCCCGGCCCTTGTTAACCGGTACCCCTGCCCGACCAGAACCTGGGCGTCTCGCGCCAGCGTGGCCGGGTTGCAGGACACATAGACCAGCCGCTTGGCCTTGAGGCGTGCGATGCCTTGCACCACCTCGAAAGCACCGTCGCGCGGTGGATCCAAGAGTACCGCAGAAAAGCCCTCGGCGGCCCATCCGGCGCCCGCCAAAGGCTGCGATAAATCGGCCTGAAAAAACCGTGCATTATGCACATTGTTGCTACGGGCATTGGCCTCGGCCCGTTCGACCATGGCCTGTACACCTTCCACGGCCACCACTTCCCGGGCCCGCCGGGCCAGCGGCAGGGCAAAGTTGCCCAAGCCGCAGAACAAATCCAGCACCCGATCCTCGGGTTGAGGGGCCAGCCACGCCAGCGCCTGCTCGATCATCAACGTATTGACCTGAGCATTGACCTGGACGAAATCCCCCGGCCGCCAGGCCAACTCCAGCCCCCAAGGCTCGAGTGCAAAACCAAGTGTCTGACCGGCCTCGACCGGCGCCGGTTCGCCGTCGCCCTGCAACCACAGCTGGGCGTCAGCCTGCTTGCAGAAGGCCTCCAGGCGCGCCAGATCCTCCGCCGGCAACGGCGCCACATGCCGCACCAGAACCGCTTGCGCGGTGCCGCTGAACAGCTCGACATGCCCCAACGCCTGAGGTTTGCTCAGGCTGCGCAGCACCGTCGGCAGATGGCGGAAAATCGCCTGCAAGGGCTGTACCAGCACCAGGCATTCGTCGATGGCGACGATGTCCTGGCTGGCCTCGGCCCGAAAGCCCACGTCCAGATGACGCGCCTTCGGGTCCCAGCGCACGGCGATCCGGGCCCGGCGCCGATAGCCGAATTCAGGGCCGACCAGTGGCGTGGCCCATTGCTCGGGTTGTACGCCGGCCACCCGCTGCAGTTGCTCGGCGAGCATCCGCTGCTTGAGTGTCAATTGACCGTCGTGAGGCAGGTGCTGCAGGTTGCAGCCTCCGCAACGCTCATAATACTGGCACGGCGCCTCGCGCCGTTCGGGGCTGGCCTGCAGCACCCGCTCCAAGCGTGCATCGACCACCTTGCCACGGGCGCCCAGCACGCGGGCCTCGACGGACTCCCCAGCCAAAGCGCCACTGACGAACCAAGTGCGTCCCTCGACAAAGGCGATGCCACGACCGTCACCGGCCAGGCGCTCGATTTGCAGGCGTTGTTTCTTGCCGACCGGCACTTGTGGCGCACGATTGCCGCCGGCCGGCTGGAAGCGCAGGCCGCTGTTGCTTTTCTTTCTGGACATCAGGTTGCGTCGAACAGGCCAGTGGACAGATAGCGGTCGCCACGGTCGCAGATGATCGCCACCATGACCGCGTTCTCGACCTCGCGGGACAGGCGCAACATTGCCGCGACCGCACCACCGGAAGAAACGCCGCAGAAAATCCCTTCTTCACGAGCAAGACGACGGGTGGTCTGCTCGGCTTCGTCTTGGGACATATCGACCACGCGGTCGACCCGGGTGGCGTCGAAGATCTTCGGCAGGTACTCCTCGGGCCAGCGGCGAATGCCAGGGATGGCCGAGCCTTCCATCGGTTGCAGGCCAACGATCTGCACTGCCGGGTTCTGCTCCTTGAGGTATTGGGAGCAGCCCATGATGGTCCCGGTGGTGCCCATGGAGCTGATGAAATGGGTGATGGTGCCGTGCGTCTGCTGCCAGATCTCAGGGCCAGTGCTGGAATAATGGGCAATCGGGTTGTCGCCGTTGGCGAACTGGTCGAGCACCAGGCCGCGACCTTCGGCCTGCAGCTTCTCGGCCAAGTCTCGCGCCCCTTCCATGCCCTCTTCCTTGGTGACCAGGATCAGTTCGGCACCGTAGGCGGTCATCGCCGCCTTGCGCTCGGCGGTCGAGTTGTCCGGCATGATCAGGATCATCTTGTAACCCTTGATCGCCGCCGCCATGGCCAGGGCGATGCCGGTGTTGCCGGACGTGGCTTCGATGAGCGTGTCGCCCGGTTTGATCTGGCCACGCAACTCGGCGCGGGTGATCATCGACAGCGCTGGGCGGTCCTTGACCGAACCCGCGGGATTGTTGCCTTCGAGCTTGAGCAGGAGGGTGTTGGTGGTCTCGCCGGCGATACGCTGCAGGCGAACCAGAGGCGTATTGCCGACGCAATCGGCGATGGTTGGGTACTGCAAGGTCATGGCGTTGTTCGCAATCCGGACGGCAGGGGCGACTATCATACCGGCAAACCTTTGCTCGCCATATCACGCAATCTGTAGTCGCTATAGCTACAAGCTATAAGCTCGTACCGGTCCAAACCTGAACGCGCGGACCTGCCTCGCGATCCGACGCCACATGCGCCGGCAAACGCATGCACAGGCGTAGCCCTTGCTTGCCATTTTCGGCCCACAACGTGCCACCTTGGCGCTGAATCGCACTGCGAGCAATGCTCAGCCCCAGGCCGAAGCCGCCATCCCCGGGTCGGGAGCCATCGAGGCGGGAGAACGGCGCGAAGATCCGATCCAGATCCGCCTCGTCCACGCCTCCCCCCTGATCTTCCAGCGATAGCCGCCAATAATTGCCTTCGCGGTAACCGCCCAAGCGCACCAGCCCGTGTTCGGGCGAATGGCGGATCGCATTGCGCAGCATGTTCTCCAGTGCCTGGGCCAGGTGGTTGAGGTTGCTTTGCACCCAGCATTGGACGGGCAATTCACAGCGCAAGCGTTCAGGCGGCCAGCCGCTTTCGTAGCAGGCATCCTCGGCGAGCATGTCCCACAGGGCCTGGAGCTGGATCGGCTCGAGGTTCATCGGTGCCCGCTCGGCATCCTGCCAGGCCAGTTGCAGGGTGTTTTCGACCAATTGCTGCATGCAGTCGATTTCCCGCGCCACCCGCTCGCGCAGGCATTGATGATCGGTCTCGCCGTCGCAGGCCACGCGCAAGCGGCTCAAGGGCGTGCGCATCTCATGGGAAAGGTCGCGCAGCATCTGCTGTTGCATGGCCACGCTCTCCTGCAGGCGCTCGGCCATCTGATCGAACGCCCTGGCCAGCTCGCCCAGCTCGTCATGCCGCCCAACGGTACGCGAATCCAGACGGGCCGACAGCTGGTCGGCACGCCAGGCGTTGGCCTGCTCGCGCAACTGGTTCAGCGGCACGATCAGCATCCGGTACAGACCGACACACAACAACAAGGTGAACAGGCCAGGAATCACGCCGTTGGTCAGGATCTGCCAGAACAGCAGGTACCGCCCGGGATTCAGCCGCTGCGGCAACTCGATCACCAACATGCCCTGCTCCGGCGCCTCGGGAAACGGCAGGCGCAGCCAAGGCTGGGTGATGCTGCGTCGGCTCATGGGCCAGTCGACTCCACGCAGACGTGTCAGTTGCTGGATTTCATCGGTGGACAGCGTGGCGCTGCCCAAAGGGCGCAGTTGGGCATCGAGCACATTCGCCCAGCCGGGCTCGCGCTGGTGCATGCCGGCTAGCCAGCGGTCCACCCCCGCCCTGCCTTCTTGGCGCCAGGCCTGCTCGGCTTCGGCGGCATAACCGATCAGCTGTGCCTGGGCCGGCGCGTCGAGGAAGGCGTTGCGGGTTTCCATGTGCCGGCCCCAGGTGTAGCTCAGGCCAATCATCAACAGGCAGAAGCCCACCAGCAGAATGGCCAGCTTCCAGAACAGCGAATGCCGATCCAGCACTGTCATTCGGCCTCGCCGGCGCACAAGGTATAGCCCTTGCCCCAGACAGTACGGATTTGCCGTTCGTGATAGCCGAGCGCCTTGAGCTTGCGACGTATCTGGCTGACATGCATGTCAAGGCTACGGTCATGGCGGGAATAACCCCGCTGCAAGACCTGTTGATAAAGGAAGGGTTTGCTGAGCACTTCGTCCTGGCTGCGATGCAGCGTCTCGAGCAGGCGGTACTCGCTGGGTGTGAGCCCTGCCGAACGGCCGTCGAGCCAGACATCGCAAGCCGCTTCGTCGAAACGCAGCTGCCCGCTGACCACCTCCCGTGGCGCCTGGTGCCGGCGCTCCAGCGCCACCCGTCGCAGGATCGCTTCGATGCGTACCCGCAATTCGGCCATGCTGAAGGGTTTGGGCAGGTAGTCATCGGCGCCGCGCTTGAAACCGCTGATGCGATCGGACTCGGCGCCCAGCGCGGACATCAGAATCACCGGGGTGCTGCTGTGCTTGCGCAGCCGGGCCAAGGCGTCCAGACCATTGAGGCCGGGCAACAGGATATCCATCAACACCACATCGAAGGCCTGGCGGCTGGCGGCCTCCAGGCCTTCGAGGCCGTTACGGCACCAAGTCACCAGGAAGCCGTCGCGCTGCAACTCGTCGTGCAGGTAGGCACCCAGCACCGGGTCGTCCTCGATGGCCAGAATGGTAGACGGGTGAATAGCTTCGGGATTCATTGGCTTCTGACATTAATTCTCAACTGCGCGATTATTGGCCATGCATCCGGCCAAGGCAACCGGGTCGCGCTCGCCGATGACCTGAGGCCAACGCAGGCGCCACTGATGATTCAGGCCGCCAAGGCTGGGAACCGCAAAAAGAGTTACAAAGAAGTGCATCAGACGGCCCTGGAGAGTAACGTTCCGCCTGGGGCCGTCTTTATGCTGACGGCAGGCAAGCACATGACAGGAGACAAATGTGCTCGATCGTTTGGGAATCAGAAGCCGGGTCCTGCTGTTGGCCCTGCTGCCAGCCAGCCTGATGGCCCTGGTGCTGGGAAGTTATTTCAACTGGCTACAGCAAAACGAGCTGCGGACTCAGTTGCTCCAGCGCGGCAAGATGCTCGCCGAGCAGCTCGCGCCCTTGGCAGCGCCCTCCCTGGCCAACCCGGCCCAAGCCCAGGAGCTGCTCGAACGCATCGCCGCCCAAGCCCTGGAGCAAGCCGATGTGCGCGCCGTGGCATTCCTGGCCCCCGACCGCTCGCGCCTGGCCCATGCCGGCCCGAGCATGCTCAACCAGGCGCCGACCGGGGGCACCGGCACTCAATTGCTGCAACGCACCGGCAATGACGCTACTCGCTACCTGATGCCCGTCTTCGGCCATCATCGTGACCTGGCCTCCCAGGCGGTCCCCGCCGAAGCCGAGCGCCTGCTCGGCTGGGTCGAAATCGAACTGTCCCACGACGGCACCTTGCTGCGCGGCTATCGCAACCTGTTCACCAGCCTGTTGTTAATCTTCGGCTGCCTGTCGCTCACCGTGTTGCTCGCACTGCGCATGAGCCGGACGATCAACGATCCGCTCAGTCGCATCAAGCACGCCGTCACCCAACTCAAGGAAGGCAACCTGGAACAGCGCCTGCCGGCGATGGGCAGCCATGAGCTGGATGAACTGGCGGCGGGCATCAACCGCATGGCCGAGACCCTGCAAAATGCCCATGAGGAACTGCAGCACAGTATCGACCAGGCCACCGAAGACGTGCGCCAGAACCTAGAAACCATCGAGATCCAGAACATCGAACTGGACATGGCGCGCAAGGAGGCGCTGGAGGCCAGCCGCATCAAGTCCGAGTTCCTGGCCAACATGAGCCACGAGATCCGCACACCGCTCAACGGCATCCTCGGCTTCACCCACCTTTTGCAACGCAGCGAGATGACCCCGCGCCAGCTCGACTACCTCAATACCATCGAGAAGTCCGCCGACAACCTGCTGGGGATCATCAACGAGATCCTCGACTTCTCCAAGATCGAGGCCGGCAAACTGGTGCTCGACAGCATCCCGTTCAACCTGCGCGATCTGATCCAGGACACGCTGACCATCCTCGCCCCTGCGGCCCACGCCAAGCAGCTGGAGCTGCTCAGCCTGGTCTACCGCGATACCCCGCTGTCGCTGATCGGTGACCCGCTGCGGCTCAAGCAGATCCTCACCAATCTGGTGAGCAACGCCATCAAGTTCACGCGCGAAGGCACCATCGTCGTGCGTGCCATGATCGAGGATGAACAGGAGGACAGCGTACAACTGCGCATCAGCGTGCAAGACACAGGCATCGGCCTCTCGCCCCAGGATGTGCGCACCTTGTTCCAGGCCTTCAGCCAGGCCGATAACTCGTTGTCACGCCAGCCCGGCGGTACCGGCCTGGGCCTGGTGATCTCCAAGCGCCTGATCGAGCAGATGGGTGGCGAGATCGGCGTGGACAGCACCCCAGGCGAAGGTTCGCAGTTCTGGATCAGCCTCAGCCTGCCGCGCGCTCATGACGACGCGCAGGAGCAACCGCTGCAACCGTTGCTCGGGCGCCGCGCCGCCATCGTCGATGGCCACGAGCTGGCGCGCCAAGCCCTGGAGCACCAGTTGGAAGATTGCGGTCTGAGCGTCAGCCTGTTCGCCTCCTTCGACCAGTTGCTGCAAGGCGTGCAGGCGGCGAGCCAGGCAGGCCAACCCTTCGAGTTCGCGGTGCTGGGGGCCAACCTGAGCACGCTCTCGCCGGAGCAACTGGGCCATTATCACCAGCAATTGGAACGCCTGGGCTGCCTGTGCGTGGTGCTTTGCCCGACTACCGAGCAGGCGCTCTATCACCCCTACCTGCCCAATCCCCATGGCCAGTTGCTGTCCAAGCCCACCTGCACGCGCAAACTGCGCCGCCTGCTGCTCGAACTGGTGCAACCGCGCCGAGCGACCAACGACGCGCGCGCCAGCGGCAATACCCGGGCGCCGAGGATTCTCTGCGTGGACGACAACCCTGCCAATCTGTTGTTGGTGCAGACCCTGCTCGAAGGCCTGGGCGCCGAGGTGTTGGCGCTGGACAACGGCTATGCCGCAGTCAAGGCAGTGCAGGACGAGCCTTTCGACCTGGTGCTGATGGATGTGCAGATGCCGGGAATGGACGGACGCGCCTGCACCGAGCAGATCCGCCGTTGGGAAGCCAGCCAGAGCGGCAGCCCGCTGCCCATCGTCGCGCTCACCGCACACGCCATGGCCAACGAGAAACGGGCCTTGCTGCACAGCGGCATGGACGATTACCTGACCAAGCCGATCAGCGAGCGCCAGCTGTCCCAGGTGGTGATGAAATGGACCGGAATGAGCCTGGTGCCGTCCATGCAGGAGCGCGGCAGCGAACGGGCCATCGACAGTAACGAGCTGAAGGTGCTCGACCCTGAGGAAGGCCTGCGCCTGGCCGCCGGCAAGCCGGACCTGGCCGCGGACATGCTGGCCATGCTGCTGGCGTCTCTTGAGACCGACCGTGAATCGATCCGCGTCGCCCGCGAGCTGGGTGATCGCACGGCGATGATCGAACGGGTCCATCGCCTCAACGGCGCATCGCGCTACTGTGGCGTGCCGCAACTGCGCGCGGCCTGCCAGCGCAGCGAGACCTTGCTCAAACAGGACAGCCCCCAGGCGGCGCAAGCCCTGGACGAGCTGGACCGGGCCATCGTGCGGCTCGCGGCTCAGGCTCGGCTGAGCGCCTGAGCGCAAAGCCCTGGGGCCGCAGGACGGCCCCAAAATCGGGGGCGTTGCACTATCCGAACAGTGACGCCACTGAGCAAGATCAACGTCCTTCTTCGCAGGCTGTCTACACTGCCGCGATGACGAAACCTGGAGATTCACACCATGCGTGTCCTGTTGTTCAGCAGCCAGCACTACGACCAGGAAAGCTTCACCCAGGCCTCCCGCGACAGTAGCCTGGAGCTGCACTACCAGTCGGCCCGGCTGACCCAGGACACCGTCGCTTTGGCCCAGGATTTCGAGGTGGTCTGCGCGTTCATCAACGATGAGCTCGATGCCACGGTGCTCGAACGCCTGGCTGCCGGCGGGACCCGTCTGATCGCCTTGCGCTCAGCAGGCTACAACCACGTCGATCTGGCCGCCGCCCGGCGCCTGGGACTGTCGGTGGTGCGGGTACCGGCCTATTCACCCCATGCCGTGGCCGAGCATGCCGTGGCCTTGATCCTGGCGCTCAACCGACGCCTGCACCGGGCCTACAACCGCACCCGCGAAGGTGATTTCACCCTGCATGGCCTGACCGGCTTCGACCTGCACGGCAAGACGGTCGGCGTGGTCGGCACCGGCCAGATCGGCGCCGCCTTCGCCCACATCATGGCCGGTTTCGGCTGCCAGTTGCTGGCCTACGACCCCTACCCCAACCCTGAACTGCTTGCCCTGGGCGCCCGCTACGTGGAATTGCCCGAACTGCTGAGCCAGGCCCGCATCATCAGCCTGCACTGCCCGCTGACCGAGCACACCCGCCATCTGATCAACGCCCAGAGCCTGGCCACCCTGCAACCCGGCGCCATGCTGATCAATACCGGGCGCGGCGCGCTGGTCGACACGCCGGCCCTGATCGACGCGCTCAAGTGTGGCCAGCTCGGCTACCTGGGGCTGGATGTCTATGAAGAGGAGGCGCAGCTGTTCTTCGAGGACCGTTCCGACCTGCCGCTGCAGGATGACGTGCTCGCACGGCTGCTGACCTTCCACAACGTGATCGTCACCGCACACCAGGCGTTTCTCAACCATGAAGCGCTGGCGGCCATCGCCTCGACCACCCTGGACAACATCATCCGCTGGACGGAGGGCGATCCGCAGAATCTGGTGAACGGTTGATGCTAGGATACGCGGCAATTTTGGAGGACCCATGGTCGAACACGATTTCCGCTACACCCTTTTCAACCCGCAACACACCCTGATCGAATGCCGCGCCCTGGTGCCGGGCCGCTATCAGGTGACTGGCAACGGTGGCTCGATCCAGAAGGACGATGTCCTGCTTGTGACTCTAAAAGGCAGCAAGGATCTTTCCATGCGCCTTACCGTGGAGAGCGTGCGCCACCTGATCAACCCGCGCGGCCAATGGGTCGCCGTGGCCAGCGGCCCGATCTTCAACGAGCTGGAGATCCTCAACTGGAAGGTCAAGTGCAACAGTTGCCAGGCTGAGCTGGACTTCGAGTTCGCCGTCGACGGCAAGCTCGGCAACAAGGCCCGCCAGCCCGCGGCCAGCGCCCGCATCGCCGAGCTGGGTTGGGCCAGCCGTGGCGACCAGCACCTGTGCCCGGCCTGCCAAGGGAGCGCGCAGTGAAGCATCTGTTGACCGGTGCACTGATTGCCGTCGGCCTGCTCGGCTGCGCATCGGAGCCTTCGAAATTGCAACCGGAGCAAAGCTATGTGCTGGAGTGGATCGGCGAGCGCCCGTTGATCGACTACAGCCACCTGACCCTGATCCTCGGCGAGGACGGCCGTGCTTATGGCAATGCTGGCTGCAATCACTGGTTCGCGTCCTACACCCTGCAAGGCGACCGCATCAGCTTCGGCAAGGTCGGCAAGACCCGCAAACTGTGCGCCCCTGCATTGATGGACCAGGAAAAACGCTTCCTTCAGGCGCTGGAGACCGTGCAACGCTGGGACGTCTCATCGATCGAGCAGATTCGCTTCTGGCCGGCCGAGGGCAAGCCACTGCGCTTCTGGCCTGAGGAAGGTTAAGAGCAGCTGCAAGCTGCAAGAAAAGCAAGCCCGACACGGTCCGCTCTTTCTTGAAGCTTGCAGCTCGAAGCGCTTAAGCGCCCTTGAGGGCCTTGATCTTGGCTTGCAGTCCTTCGAGGGTCTGCTCCCCCATCAACTGCTCACGCACTTTGCCTTTGTCATCGATGATGTAGGTCACCGGCAGCGCCTCGCTGCGCGGCAGCTCGTAGCGCTCGGCCGGGTCCTGGGCGAGGACGGTAAAGGCGATGCCGAGAGTTTCGGCGGCCTGCTTGAGATCCTGGCCCTGCAACCCATCGAAGTTCACCCCGACCACCTTGATACCCTGGGCCTCCCACTGCTTGGCCGCAGCGTTGAGCTCGGGAATTTCCGTACGGCACGGGCCGCACCACTCGGCCCAGTAGTTGAGCACCAGCCAGTGCCCGTCGATCTGCTCGGCCTTTACCGTGTTGCCGTGCTGGTCCACGCCGTAGTCCGCACCGCAACCGCCGAGCAACAGGCTCGCGGTGATGGCCAGTACTGCTGCCAAACGCCTTGCCATGGGTCAATCCTTCTAGAAGTTTCAAGCAAACGACACAGTCGCTGCGGTTAGAATAGCCGCCACACCCAGCTGGATGCGACCCGTCATGACTGATCTGACCCTCTATCATAACCCGCGCTGTTCGAAATCCCGCGGCGCCCTGGAACTGCTCGAAGCGCGCGGCCTGGCCCCGACCATCGTGCGCTACCTGGACACCCCGCCGGATGCCGTCACCCTGAAAACCCTGCTCGGCAAGCTGGGCATCGCCCCGCGCCAGCTACTGCGCACCGGTGAAGAAGAATACAAGGCCCTGGATCTGGCCAACCCCGCCCTGAGCGACGCGCAACTGATCGACGCGATGGTCCAGCACCCCAAGCTGATCGAGCGTCCGATCCTGGTCGCCGGTGACAAGGCGGTGATTGGCCGTCCGCCGGAGAAAGTACTGGAGATCCTGCCGTGAGCGATCCCTACGTTCTAGTGCTCTATTACAGCCGCCACGGCTCGACCAGCGAGATGGCCAGGCATATCGCCCGCGGCGTCGAGATGGCCGGCCTGGAGGCGCGCCTGCGCACTGTGCCGGCGATCTCCACCGAATGCGAAGCCGTGGCCCCGGACATCCCGGCCAGCGGCGCGCTCTACGCCACCCTCGACGATCTGCGCCACTGCGCGGGCCTGGCGCTGGGCAGCCCGACCCGATTCGGCAACATGGCCGCGCCGCTCAAGTACTTCCTCGACGGCACCAGCAGCTTGTGGCTGGGCGGAGAGCTGGTCGGCAAGCCCGCGGCAGTGTTCACCTCGACCGCCAGCCTGCATGGCGGTCAGGAGACCACGCTGCTGTCGATGATGCTGCCGCTGATGCACCACGGCATGCTGGTGCTTGGCCTGCCATACAGTGAGTCGGCGCTGCTCGAGACCCGTGGCGGCGGCACCCCCTATGGCGCCAGCCACCACGCTGGAGCTGATGGCAAGCGCGAACTCGACCCGCACGAAATCGCCCTGTGCCGCGCCCTGGGCCAACGCCTGGCGAGCACCGCCAAGGCTTTGGGGGGCGAGCGTGGCTAGAAAGCCCAAGGTATTGCCACCGCTGGAATGGCTCACGCCACGGGTGCGCGTCACCCGGGCGCTGAGCCTGGCTTGCTTTTTTGGCCTGATCGCCCTGCTGGCGGTCAACAACCTGTGGTTCGCGGACCTGCATGGGGCACGGGTCGAAGTGATCCTGGCCATCGAGCTGATCCCTCTGTTGCTGCTGGTGCCGGGCATGCTGACGGGCAGCGCCCGGGCCCATGCCTGGACGTGCTTCGTGGTGAATATCTATTTCATCAAGGGAGTGCTGGCGGCGTTCGACCCGGCACGGGCGGTGTTCGGCTGGATGGAGGTGCTGGTGAGCCTGGGGCTGTTCGTCAGTGCCCTGCTGTATGTGCGCTGGAAGTTCCAGCATGAGCGGCGTGTGGCCGGTGAAGGGCAGTAGAAGCGGCGGCCTTTTCGCGGGTAAACCCGCTGCCACAAGTACTGCACCGCCCCTGTGGCAGCGGGTTTAGCCGCGAAGCACGCGTCGCACCTCTCAATGATTGACGGTATGCGCCAGCATCACCGACAGCTGGCACAGCGGTCGCCCGCTCTGCTCATGCCACTGATTGAACGCCTGCTGCACCAGCGCCAAATCGCGCTGGCTGGTCGGCTGCTTGTCGATCACGCCCTGGGCGATGAGGGCTGCGCTCATGTCATCGGTGGGAATGAACGTGTCCTTGCCGACCATGCGCAAGAAACGCGGCGCCGACAACCCGCCCAACTGATTGCCATGCTTGGCCAGGTACTTCCATAGTCCGACGATGTCGGTCACCGGCCAATCGGCGATGAACGCTCCGAAACTGCCCCGCTCCTTCGCCACATCGAGAATCATCTGCGCATTGCGTGGCACGCTCTTGAGCTTGCCCAAATGGCGGATGATCCGCTCGTCCTGCATTAACCGCTCAAGGTGCTCGGCGCCCATCAGCACGACCTTTTCCGGATCGAAGCCGAAGAACACCTGCTCGAAGGCCGGCCACTTGGCGTCCACCAGGCTGTGCTTGAGCCCTGCACGGAACACCCGCAGGGCCAGCGTCGACAGGTAGCGGTCATCGCTGATGTCACGCAATTGCGCTGGCGTGCGCGGCTGCGGCAGGAAGGCCTCCAGGGCCTGTGCCGAGCCGAAGCGGTTCAGGCAGTACTCATGCAGCCATTGGTAGTCGCGCATGGGTCAGATGTTCAGTACATCGAGAAAACGCGGAGTGGCGCTTTCGTCGATCTTGAGGCTGGTGAAATCGAACAGGTTGCGATCGGCCAGCTGCGATGGCGCGACGTTCTGCAGAGCGCGGAAGATGCTCTCGGTGCGGCCCGGGTGCTTGCGTTCCCATTCCACCAGCATGTCCTTGACCACCTGGCGCTGCAGGTTTTCCTGAGAGCCGCACAGGTTGCAAGGGATGATCGGAAAGCCCTTCATGTCCGAGTAGGCCTGGATGTCCTTCTCGCTGCAGTAGGCCAGCGGGCGGATCACCACGTTGCGACCGTCGTCGGCGCGCAGCTTCGGCGGCATGCCCTTGAGCGAGCCGTTGAAGAACATGTTGAGGAAGAAGGTCTCGACGATGTCGTCGCGATGGTGCCCGAGGGCCATCTTGGTCGCACCGATCTCGTCGGCGAAGGTGTACAGCGTGCCGCGGCGCAGGCGCGAACACAGCGAGCAGGTGGTCTTGCCTTCCGGAACCAGCTCCTTGACCACCGAGTAGGTGTCCTTCTCGACGATGTGGTACTCGACGCCCAGCTCCTTGAGATAGGCCGGCAACACGTGCTCAGGGAAGCCTGGCTGCTTCTGGTCCATGTTCACAGCGACGATCTCGAACTTGATCGGCGCCACCTTCTGCAGGTGCAACAGAACGTCGAGCATGGTGTAACTGTCCTTGCCGCCGGACAGGCAGACCATGACCTTGTCGCCATCCTCGATCATGTTGTAGTCGGTGATGGCTTCGCCAGCGAGGCGACGCAGGCGTTTTTGCAGTTTGTTCTGGTTGACCGAGAGGGTGCCCATAGCGCTTGGATCCGCGAGGTGTGACAAAAGCGAGCTATTTTACGCACAAACCGAGCGGGGGCGTAGGCCATTCCGATAAAGAATCAAGCGCGCATCTGACAGCGCAATTTGCTCTAAAAACCCAGGTTTATGTAGGTAACGGCTTCCTATACTGCGAGATAAGGCCACACGACCGCTTGCATCGGTGTCCAGGCCTCGGGCCGCAAGCGCTCCACTTGGGGGGCGTTTGACAACGACGATAGGAGTGACCGGCATGATCCATCACGTTCTGGGGCTGTTTACCCACCCTGACCAGGAGTGGAAGGAGATTCGTGGCGAGGACGAAAGCATCAGCCACATGTACCTGACCCACACGCTGATACTCGCCGCGATCCCGGCTGTGTCGGCGTTCATCGGCACCACCCAGGTCGGCTGGGTCATAGGCGATCGACCGGCGGTGATGCTGACGATGGAAAGCGCACTATGGATGAGCATCATGTCCTACCTGGCGATGCTCGCCGGGGTCGCGGTCATGGGGGCTTTCATCCACTGGATGGCCCGCACCTACGATGCCACCCCATCCATGGCGCAATGCGTGGCGTTTGCCACCTACACCGCCACCCCGCTGTTCATCGGCGGCCTGGCGGCGCTCTACCCGCACCTCTGGCTTGGCATGCTGGTGGGCACGGCGGCCATTTGCTACACGGTCTACCTGCTCTATGTCGGCCTGCCGACCTTCATGAATATCCCCACCGACGAAGGCTTCCTGTTCTCCAGCTCCGTGCTGGCGGTAGGCCTGGTGGTGCTGGTGGCGATCATGGCCTCCACGGTGATCATCTGGGGGCTGGGTGTGGGGCCTGTCTATACCAACTAGATCCAACGCAACATAGGAGCGTCACCCCGGGGCCGCCGCAAGGCGGCCTCTGGCTGTGTGCTGACAGATGGCCCGGCAGGCACCTGGCGCTTGCGGCATAATTGCCCGCTCAGGAGAACCACCCCGCCATGCCCGAGCTGCTCAAACAACGCGTCGAAACCTGTTACCAGCAAGCTGAAGCCTTCTTCAAACGCACCTTCCCTCGCCCGCAAGTCAGCTTCAAGCTGCGCGGCCAGAAGGCCGGCGTCGCTCATCTGCACGAAAACCTGCTGCGCTTCAATCTGCAGCTGTACCGGGAGAACCAGGAAGACTTCCTGCGTCAGACCGTTGCCCACGAAGTGGCACACTTGGTGGCGCACCAGCTGTTCGGCGACAAGATCCAGGCCCATGGCGAGGAATGGCAACTGATCATGCGGGGCGTGTATGAATTGCCACCGAACCGTTGCCACAACTATGAAGTGAAGCGGCGCGTGGCCACCCGCTACATCTACCGCTGCCCCTGCCCGGAAAGTGACTTCCCGTTCACTGCCCAGCGGCACAAGCTGGTGCGCCAGGGGCGACGCTATCTGTGCAGGCGGTGTCGTGAGATCCTGGTTTACAGCGGCGAGACCCGCATCGAATGACAAACAGCATTCGCGGCTAACCCCGCCCCCACAAGGCTTGCGCCAAACCTGTGCAAGCGGGTCTACCTGCGAACAGGCCGGCAGGCATTACAAATAAAGAAGGCGACCCGAGGGTCGCCTTCTTCGATTTCACAACGCAATCAGCGCGCCGGGCCTTCAGCCACGCCCAAGTCATCGACCGGACGAGGGTCGACCAGCGGCGAACCACCGGAGGCCAGCTCGGCCTGCAGCGTGTCGGTGTCCAGCTCGTTGACCCACTTGGCCACGACTACCGTGGCCACGGCGTTGCCGATCAGGTTGGTCAGCGCACGCGCCTCGGACATGAAGCGGTCGATACCCAGGATCAGCGCCAGGCCTGCCACCGGCAGGTGGCCCACGGCGGACAGGGTCGCGGCCAGCACGATGAAGCCGGAACCGGTGACGCCTGCTGCACCCTTGGAGGCGATCAGCAGCACCAGCAGCAGGGTGATCTGGTGGGTGATATCCATGGTGGTGTCGGTAGCCTGGGCGATGAACACCGCAGCCATGGTCAGGTAGATCGAGGTGCCATCCAGGTTGAACGAGTAGCCGGTAGGGATCACCAGGCCGACCACCGACTTCTTGGCACCCAGGCGCTCCATCTTGGCCAGCATGCGTGGCAGGGCCGATTCCGAGGAGGAGGTGCCGAGCACGATCATCAGCTCTTCACGAATGTAGCGGATCAGCTTGAGTACGCTGAAGCCATGGAACCGGCAGATACCGCCCAGCACCACCAGGATGAACAGCAGGCAGGTGACGTAGAAGCAGATCATCAGGTAGCTCAGCTGCACCAACGAGCCCACACCATACTGGCCGATGGTGAAGGCCATGGCGCCGAAAGCGCCGACCGGAGCCAGCTTCATGATCATGTTGATGATGTTGAACATGACATGGGCGAAGCGGTCGATCAGGTCCAGCACCGGCTTGCCGTAGCTGCCCAGGCGGTGCAGGGCAAAGCCGAACAGCACGGAGAACATCAGCACCTGCAGGATATCGCCATTGGCGAATGCGCCCACCACGGTGTTGGGGATGATGTTGAGCAGGAAGCCCACGGTGGTCTGCTGCGCGCCTGCGGCGGCGTAGGCGGCGACGCTGCTGGCGTTCAGGGTGCTGACGTCGACATGCATGCCGGCACCGGGCTGGACCACGTTGACCACGACCAGGCCGATGATCAAGGCGATGGTGGAAACGATCTCGAAGTACAGCAGCGCATAGCCACCGGTCTTGCCGACCGACTTCATGCTCTGCATGCCAGCGATGCCGCTGACGACGGTGCAGAAGATGATCGGGGCGATGACCATCTTGATCAGTTTGACGAACCCGTCGCCCAGGGGTTTGAGGGCTACGCCGGTTTCCGGGTAGTAGTGACCGAGCAGGATACCGATGGTGATGGCGACCAACACCTGGACATACAGGGATTTGTACAACGGCTGACGTGTCGTCATGGCTAGTTTTTCCTCAAGTGTGCCGAGCCCACCCTTCCCAGGGCGTTGGGGCACCTAAAGCGCGAACCCTCCTGCACTTGGAGGGATTTGTCGTTGTGTTCGAGCTGCCTTGTGACAGGCCTCTGCCAGGTCGATAGCAAGGCCGATGCCAAAATGCTCGCAATCAGTGCAGCCCGCGGATTTCGGGGCTTTCGGCGCCCCATGGCGGGGCAGGCGCGCAGTTTGAGGTTGGCGGATTTCCGCCCATTGGCGGGTTTGGAACAAGGCTGTTGGCGGGAATCCGCCCAGGAAGGGAGAACGTACCCCGGCCGGCTCGCCCTGTGGCGTTAACTTCGGAGTAAATCCCACAGGATCCACAAGCCCCAGGGTGGGTGAGGCCTTGGGACGTGCCGCGTAGCGCCTCAGTGGGTTTCAGTCCAGATGGAACACGATCCGGAACGCCGCGCCTCCCAGTGTCGAATCATCCAGGCTCAGCTCGGCGTCATAGCTGTCGATGATGTCCTTGACCACCGCCAGGCCGATGCCCTGCCCCGGATGCTGCCGATCGAGCCGTTCGCCCCGTTTGAGAATGCGCTCACGCTGACTGCCCGGTACGCCAGGGCCATCGTCTTCGACGCATAGCACCAACTGCCCAGGCGCTTGTTGCAGGCTCACACGCACCTGGCCGAGGCTCAGCCGATAAGCGTTCTCCAGCAGGTTGCCGAACAGCTCCAGCGCTGCCCCTTGCTCCATCGGCACCCAAGCATCCGGGGGCATGTCGAGGCTGACGGCCACGCGCTTGTCGCGATAGACCTTGTCCAGCGTGTTGCACAGGCTGTCGAGCACCGGTCGTAGTTGCACCCGATGACGGACCAGACCGCTCTTGCGCAGGCTGGCGCGCTGCAGTTGGTAGTCGATCTGCTGGCTCATGCGTTCGATCTGGCTTTGCAGCACCCGCGCCTGCTCGCGTTCGCTGTCACCCTGGCCGAGGCTTTCACCGACGCCCTGCAGCACCGCAAGGGGCGTCTTGAGGCTGTGCGCCAGGTCATCGAGCGAATCGCGGTAGCGCTGGCGCTGCTCACGTTCGCTGCGCAGCAGGCGGTTGAGCGAGCCGGTCAGGCGCAGCAGTTCACGCGGGTGCTCGCCGCTCAGGCCATCACGCGCACCCGCTTCCACTTCGTCAAGCTCCAGGCTCAGCCTGCGCAACGAACGAAGCCCCCAGGTCAGGCCGGCCCATAACAGCACCATCAGCGCCAGCAGGGCCGCCCCGAAACCCAAGTAGAGTTTTTCACGCAGGCCATCGAGGGTGTGCTGGTACTCACGCACCGGCTGCAGCGCCACGATACTGAATGCGGCACTCTTGCCCCCGAGCAGCTTGACCTCCACGTCGTAGACGAAGAATTCCTCGCCGTCATCCTGGTGGATCCGGGCGAACTCATTGCCGCGCCCGTCATATCGGGGGCGGTAGTTGATGTTCTGCCCGTTGGTGGCGCGCGAACGCCACACCAGAGCACCCTGGCGATCGAAGATGTAGCCGAGCAGGCCGGTGTAGGGCAGGTTGTAGCGCTCGTCGGGCAACTGCTCGGGCATCTGCAGCCGCCCCTGCTCGATCCGCGCGGCGGAAATCAAGGTGGTCACATCCGAGGCCAAGCGCTGTTCGATCGACTCCTGCAACGCCAGGCTGAAGGTCTTTTGCAGGGCCGGTAGCAGCGCCAGCATGAACAACAACGCCAACAGCGCCGCCGCCAGCATCAGGCGCACCCGCAGGGAGCGGATCATCGGCAGCGCTCGGTGAACAGGTAACCCAGGCCACGCACCGTGTCGATCGGTTTGAAACCACGGTCGCCCTCGAGCTTGCGTCGCAGACGACCGACCAGCACCTCGATGACATTCGGATCGCGCTCCTCGTCATCGGGGTAGAGCTGCTCCATCAGACGATCCTTGGCCACCACTTGCTGGTGATGGCGCATGAGGTATTCGAGGATGCGGTATTCATAGGCGGTCAGGGCAAGCGGTTGCTCGTCCAAGGTCGCCTGCTTGCGATTGAGGTCCAGCACCAGGGGCCCTGCCGCGATGGTCGACTGGGTGAAACCGCTGGAGCGGCGCAGCAAGGCATTCAGGCGCGCCTCCAGCTCTTCGAACTGGAACGGCTTGACCACATAGTCGTCGGCCCCGGCAGCCAGGCCTTCGACCTTGTCCTGCCAGTTGCCGCGGGCGGTGAGGATCAGGATCGGGAAGGTCTTGCCCTGACTGCGCAACTGGCGGATCAGGTCCAGACCGCTCATGCCCGGCAGCCCGAGGTCGACCACGGCCAAATCGTGGTTGTATTGCTCGGCCTGGTAGAGCGCCTCTTCGGCATTGGCCACCGCCTCGACCACATGCCCGCTCTCGCCCAGGCGCGTGTACAGGTGGTGGCGTAGCAGCGCCTCGTCCTCGACCACCAGCAGCTTCATGTCACTCTCCTTGATTCATACCTGTATCCGCCTCCCGTGCCGGTCAAGCCCGCTTCTGCACGACGCCTGGCGGCAGGAGCGGGCTTGGTCGCGGAGGGACCGGTGCAGCATACCAGCGTTGCCCTGGCCCCTCCTGTGGGTCAGAAGGTGTAGTTGGCCGACAGGTAGGTCTGGGCGCTGCTGGTCAGACGCAGGGTGCCTGCCTTGGGACCGCCATGTTCGGCCAGTTCGGTGCTGGCGTTGCTGCGCAGGTAACGGTAGCCCAGCTCCACCGAGGCGTTGTTGGTGATCTGCTGCAGAACGCCGGCCTGCAGGCCTACGGCATAACCCACATCGGTGTCACGGCTGTAACCGGAGGATTCCTGGGACAGTTTGGTCAAGCCCAGGCTGCCGCCACCGAACAGCTTGGTGGTGTCGC
The DNA here is from genome assembly GCF_040822035.1 of Pseudomonas guariconensis. Classification (NCBI taxonomy): domain Bacteria; kingdom Pseudomonadati; phylum Pseudomonadota; class Gammaproteobacteria; order Pseudomonadales; family Pseudomonadaceae; genus Pseudomonas; species Pseudomonas guariconensis. The sequence continues at coordinate 4,072,598 of NZ_CP162012.1, forward strand.
CCACCGGCAAGAACGCATCGTAGCTGCCAAGCAGGTTTTCCTGGCGCAGCTTGATGCCACTGTGGTCGCCCGAGACATTGTCGTAGGTCAGGTAATAGCGGGCATCGTCATTGATCTTGCCCACGCGCACGCCCCAGGTGCCGTCCTTGCCGATGATGCCGTCGGCGTTCAGGTGATCGGTGTTGCGTTGCAGCAGGCCGGACTTGCGGACCTTGTCGCTGGTCTGGCCATAGGTGAGGCTGGCGAAGGTGTCATCGGCGGCCTGGGCGGTGAGACTGGCGGCACATACGGCCATGGCGACCATCAAGGTATTGAGTGTTTTCATGGTGGGATACTCCAGTTGGATGCGATGTCTGTGTCTGGTGGCTAGAGTAGGGAGTGAGCCCTGAACCGCGGCTGAACCCTGACTGAACCCCGGCTGAACGAATCGCACCCTTTGCCCAAGGAGTACCGACCATGCGTTCCCTGCTTGCCCTGGCCCTGTTGTGCAGCGCTGCCGTCGCCCAGGCGGCGGTGCAGACCCGCGAAATTCCCTATCAGGACGCCGATGGCCAGCGCCTGGTGGGCTACTACGCTTACGACGATGCAGTCGAGGGCAAGCGCCCCGGCATTATCGTGGTGCATGAATGGTGGGGGCTGAACGGCTATGCCAAGCGCCGGGCCCGGGACCTGGCGGCGCTGGGTTACAACGCCCTGGCCATCGACATGTATGGCGATGGCAAGCACACCGAACATCCGAAGGACGCCCAAGCGTTCATGGCGGCGGCGACGAAGGACCCCAAGGCTGCTGCACGGCGCTTCGATGCGGGGCTTGAGCTGCTGAAAATCCAGCCCAACACCAATAAACATCAGTTGGCGGCGGTGGGTTACTGCTTCGGCGGCAAGGTAGTGCTCGATGCCGCGCGCCGAGGCGAGAAACTCGACGCCGTGGTGAGCTTCCATGGCCCACTGGCCACTCAGACGCCAGCCAAGCCGGGTGTGATCAGGGCGAAAATCCTGGTAGAGCACGGCGAGGCCGACAGCATGATCCCGCCAGCGCAAGTGGCAGCGTTCAAGCAGGAAATGCAAAGCGCCGGCGCCGACATGACATTCGTCTCCATTGCCGGAGCCAAGCATGGATTCACCAACCCCGATGCCGACCGCTTGAGCCACGGCGACCATGGCGGGCCGGACATTGGCTATAACAAAGAGGCGGATGACCGCTCGTGGGCGGACATGCAGGCCTTCCTCAAGAAATCCTTCGACTGAAGACTGTCGGGGTGGCAGTCAAGGGTGCGGCACTCGCCTGGTTTGCGCATCAGGGCGCCACTGGCACAATACTCACCATGACCAGACACCCCACCTGCTGCTCCCCCCTCAAGCACCACTGGCCCCTGCCCCGCCCGGTTCCCGGCGCGGTGCTGGTCAGTTGCACCTTCGACCCCGCGCGCCTGGCGCCGGACGACTTCCAGCGCGCCGGCATCGAACAAAGCGCCAGCCTGCAGCGCTCGGTGGCCAAGCGCCAGGCCGAGTACCTGGCAGGCCGGGTCTGCGCACGTGCGGCGCTGCATGCGCTGGATGGACGCGACTACGTGCCCGCCACCCATGAGGACCGTTCGCCGATCTGGCCGGCCGGCATTCACGGCTCGATCACCCATGGCAAAGGCTGGGCCGCCGCTGTGGTTGCGGCCGATGGCGACAGCGCTGGCCTGGGCCTGGACCAGGAATCCTTGCTGAACGACGAACGCGCCGAACGCCTGGCTGGCGAGATCCTCACCCCCGCCGAGCTCCAGCGCCTGGACTATAGCCAGCTCGGCCTGGGCGTGACGTTGACGTTCTCACTCAAGGAAAGCCTGTTCAAAGCGCTCTACCCCTTGACCCGGCAGCGCTTCTACTTCGAACACGCCGAGCTGCTGGAATGGTCTGTCGAGGGTTATGCCCGCCTGCGCCTGCTCACCGACCTTTCAGCCGACTGGCAGGCTGGCCGCGAGCTGGAAGGTCAGTTCTGTGTCCAGGATGGCTACCTGCTCAGCCTGATCAACGTATAACCCCTAGACCTACGGCCGGTGGCTCGGCCAGATCAGGCTGAAGCAGGCCCCGCCCAACGCCTCGCTGCGTCCGACCATTGCCCGGCCCCCGTGCCAGTAGATGATCCGGCGCACGATCGACAACCCCAGGCCATGCCCGCCGGAGGCGCGGGTACGGCTGTCGTCGAGGCGGGTGAAAGGGGTGAAGATGCGATCCCAGACCCCTTCGGGAATTCCGGGCCCATCGTCTTCCACATCAATGCGGCAGCGCTCCAGGCCCAATTGATAGCTCAACCTGACCTGGGATTCGGCGTGCCGCATGGCATTGCCCACCAGGTTCTGCAGCGCCCGGTGCAGGTAGCGGGGTTCGGCATCGACCCAGGCGCCTGCCGCATCCGCACCCTGGCAGTCGCCGCGTACCACCTTGACCTCGACCCGCAACGGCGACAGCTCCTGGATCACGCGCTCGAGCAGGGCGTCGAGGTCCACCGCCTGGAATTTCAAGGCCGGTGTGCCCTGCTCCAGGCGGGCGTAGGTCAGCATCTCGTCCACCAGTTTGTCCAGGTCCTGGATGTCGCTGTCCATCCCAGCCAGGTGCTTGGCCCTGGCCTGCTCGTTGCTGGCGCTTTCGATCATTTCCAGGCCAAAGCGCAGGCGCGCCACGGGTGTACGCAACTCATGGGACACCGCCCGCACCAGCTCGCGCTGCATGGTCAAGGAACGCTGCAGATGCTCGGCCATGCCATTGAAGGCCTCGGCCAGGCGCCCCACCGAGTCGGCGTCCCCCTCGGGCACGCGGGTCTCCAGGCTGCCCTGGGCAATGCGCGTGGCCGCGACCTCCAGCCCCGACAGGCGTCGCTCCAGCTGGCGCACCAGCAGGTACACCACCAGGCCGATCAGGCACAAACCAAGGAAGGCGATGAGGACCAGCAACTGCGGCGGATACGGGTTGAGCTGATGCAACGGCCCGATCTCCAGCACCCAGGGCGAGCCAGTCAATCCGGAAAACACCCGCACCGAATCGCCATCTTTGCCCAACGCCATCACCGTGTCGCCCTCCTCCACCCGGCGCCGCTGGTCGTCGTCCAGCCCTGCCCGCTCCAGGCGCTGCAGGGCGATGTCGAAACCAAAGCCCTTGCTCTTGCTGATCTCGGCCAGACGTCGCTGCTGTTCGGCGACCGGGTAGCGCACCAGCTCATCGGCCAGTAGATAGAGCGTCGCGCGGGCCAACTGTTCACTGACCTGCTTGACCTGGGCCACCAACAGCTGGTCTTCATCGCCGATCTGGCGCAAGACGCGCACGGCATGCGGGCCGGTCTTTTCCACCACCACCAGGCCCCGACGAAGGCGCGTGCGCTGGCCACCATCCAAGGTGAAGGCCGAGGCCGGCTGCAAGTCCAGCGGCACGCCGAGCAAGCGCTCCCAGATCAACAGCGAGCGCTTGCGCTCGACCGGATCTTGCAGGGCCAGGTTGTCCGCCATGAGGCTGAAGGTGCCTTGGGCCAGTCCCTCGCGGTGCCGTTCAGCGCGCACCTGGTTGACCAGATGCAGGCTGAGCACCCCAAGCACTGCCACCAGCACCAGCACGGCGAGCATGCCACCGTAAATGCGCAAGAAGATCGAATTCACGGGGCCGCTGCCTGGGCGGTCTCGCCGACGAACAGGTAGCCCTTGCTACGCAGGGTCTTGATCAGACGCGGGTGGATCGGGTCATCACCTATCTTGGGGCGGATCTTGGAAATACGCACATCGATCGAGCGGTCCTGGCCGTCGTAGCCGACGCCACGCAAGGAGGTGAAGATCTCTTCGCGAGACAACACCCGCCCGGCATTGCTGCTCAACAACCAGAGCAGGTCGAACTCGGCGCCGGTCAGTTCGATCGCCTGCTCGCCCAACCAGGCCTCGCGCACGCGGCTGTCGATGCGCAATGCACCGAACTGCAGCTCCTGACGCTTGCTCTGCGGGGCTTCGCTGCGCCGCAGCAAGGCGGTGATGCGCGCCAGCAGCAAGCGTGGACGCACCGGTTTGCACACATAGTCATCGGCGCCCATGTCCAGGCCCTGGACCTGATCGAGTTCATCGCTGCGAGCGGTGAGCATGAGGATGGGGCCGGCGTATTGCCCGCGGACGCGTCGACAGATGCTCAGGCCATCTTCGCCGGGCAGCATCAGGTCGAGGATCACAAGGTCCGGCTGGCTGTCGATGATACGCCGCGCCGCCCGACCGCCATCGCCCTCCACTGCCACCTCGTAGCCGTTGGCCTGCAGATACTCGGCGGTGAGTTCCGCCAGTCGCTGGTCGTCCTCGACGATCAAAATCCGATTGTTGGGCTGGTCCATGGTCCGCCTTCACTGATTATTCTTGTTCTGGAGCCGCCTGCTGGCGTTGCAGTGTACAACCGGCGATGGCATCGGGCCCGTCAGCCACCGTTCACCAAAAGGCAACATTGCCCCCGGATACTACGTCCCACCCTCGCCCCTGCCAACCACGCCAAGCCGCCTGTCGCAGGCCCTCGGCCAAGACGATTTTTGTGATAGGGTTCGCGCCCGAAAAAATCAGCGACAGGGCATGGGAACGCAGAAAAAAAGTGAAGGCCAGCTAGGACAAGGCCTACAGCGAATACCCACGGATCACACACAAAGTACGCACAAGTTATCCACAGGCGCTCACCTTGCAAAGCCCCTGATACCGCATTATCTTGTATCCCCATCGCAGCGAACCACTAGATATTGGGGTTCGAGCAAAATCACAAACACAAGTCAACAGAGAAGTTCAAGCGATTTGTCTGGCTGAACTTAACGTGATTCCAACAGCCAAACCGCTCCTGCGGAGGCGACCGAGGCAAGCCCATCCAGGGACTTGTTCGGGCATGGGTGTTGCAGGCCAGGCCTGGCACTCATCAGCAACAGTTTTTGGGCTCAGCCCAAAACCTTTGACTTCGGCCAGGGAGCGGCAGGTTATTGCCCCTTATTCCTGAGTCTGTCCCGAAGTCGGTACGCCCGAGCGGGCGGATGCGCGTGCATGCGCGTCCCCGCGCGTGGCCATCAGGCTAGTGGATGGAACGGTGGGCGCCCCAAAGGCGCCTGAACAATATAGAAACTGTGGAGACACCCACCCATGCAAACCGACACAACTCGCGAGAACCCGCAGGCCAAGGTGCCGCAGGCCGCCGATTCGAACCAGGATCTGGCCGCGACCGCACCCGGTCAACTGCGCGTGATCAAGCGTAACGGTACTGTCGTTCCCTACACCGACGACAAGATCACCGTGGCCATCACCAAGGCGTTCCTCGCAGTTGAAGGCGGCACCGCCGCTGCCTCGTCGCGCATCCACGACACCGTCGCTCGCCTGACCGAGCAGGTCACCGCGACCTTCAAACGTCGCATGCCATCGGGTGGCACCATCCACATCGAGGAAATCCAGGACCAGGTCGAACTGGCCCTGATGCGCGCCGGCGAGCAAAAAGTCGCCCGTGACTATGTGATCTACCGCGAACAGCGCGCCAAGGAGCGTGCCACCCGCGCCAACACCGAATCCGTGGTCGAGCCGCACCCAAGCATCCGCATCACCCTGGCCGACGGCAGCCTGGCGCCGCTGGACATGGCGCGCCTGAACACCATCATCAGCGAAGCCTGCGAAGGCCTGGCCGAAGTCGATGGCGAGCTGATCCAGCGCGACACCCTGAAGAACCTGTACGACGGCGTGGCCATCAAGGACGTCAACACCGCCCTGGTTATGACCGCCCGTACCCTGGTCGAGCGCGAGCCGAACTACTCCTTCGTCACCGCGCGCCTGCTGATGGACACCCTGCGTGCCGAGGCCCTGGGCTTCCTGGGCGTGGCCGACAGCGCCACCCACCACGAAATGGCCGACTTGTACGCCAAGGCCCTGCCGGCCTACGTCGAGAAAGGCGTCGAGTTCGAGCTGCTCGACCCTGCCCTCAAAGGCTACGACCTGGAGCGTCTGGGCAAGGCCATCGAGCACGAGCGTGACCAACAGTTCACCTACCTGGGCCTGCAGACCCTGTACGACCGCTACTTCATCCACAAGGATGGCGTACGTTTCGAGCTGCCACAGGTGTTCTTCATGCGCGTGGCCATGGGCCTGGCGCTGCAGGAAAAAGACAAAGAAGCCCGTGCGATCGAGTTCTACAACCTGCTCTCCTCGTTCGATTACATGGCTTCGACCCCGACCCTGTTCAACGCCGGTACCCTGCGTCCGCAGCTGTCGAGCTGCTACCTGACCACCGTGCCGGATGACCTGTCGGGCATCTACAAAGCCATCCACGACAACGCCATGCTGTCGAAGTTTGCGGGTGGCCTGGGCAATGACTGGACTCCGGTACGCGCCCTGGGTTCGTACATCAAGGGCACCAACGGCAAGTCGCAAGGCGTCGTGCCGTTCCTGAAAGTCGTCAACGACACCGCCGTCGCGGTCAACCAGGGCGGCAAGCGCAAGGGCGCGGTCTGCGCCTACCTGGAAACCTGGCACCTGGACATCGAGGAATTCCTCGAGCTGCGCAAGAACACCGGTGACGACCGTCGTCGCACCCACGACATGAACACCGCCAACTGGATCCCGGACCTGTTCATGAAGCGCGTCTTCGACGACGGCAAGTGGACCCTGTTCTCGCCTTCGGAAGTGCCTGATCTGCACGACCTGACCGGCAAGGCCTTCGAAGAGCGCTACGAGTACTACGAAGCCCTGACCGAGTACAACAAGATCAAGGTGTTCAAGACTGTCCAGGCCAAAGACCTGTGGCGCAAGATGCTGTCGATGCTGTTCGAGACCGGCCACCCATGGCTGACCTTCAAGGACCCGTGCAACCTGCGTTCGCCGCAGCAGCACGTGGGCGTGGTCCACAGCTCGAACCTGTGCACCGAGATCACCCTGAACACCAACGCCGATGAAATCGCCGTGTGCAACCTGGGTTCGATCAACCTGCCGAACCACATCGTCGACGGCAAGCTGGACACCGCGAAACTGGCGCGTACCGTCAAGACTGCCGTGCGCATGCTCGACAACGTGATCGACATCAACTACTACTCGGTGCCCCAGGCGCAGAACTCGAACTTCAAGCACCGTCCGGTCGGCCTGGGCATCATGGGCTTCCAGGACGCACTGTACCTGCAGCACATCCCCTACGGCTCGGACGCTGCGGTCGAGTTCGCCGACAAGTCGATGGAAGCGGTCAGCTACTACGCCATCCAGGCATCCTGTGACCTGGCCGACGAGCGCGGCGCATACCAGACCTTCGAAGGCTCCCTGTGGTCCAAGGGCATCCTGCCGCTGGACAGCCAGCAGATCCTGATCGAAGCCCGTGGCGCCAAGTACATCGACGTCAACCTGGAAGAGTCCCTGGACTGGGCCCCTGTCCGCGAGCGCGTCAAGAAAGGCATCCGCAACTCGAACATCATGGCCATCGCGCCGACCGCGACCATCGCCAACATCACCGGCGTTTCGCAGTCGATCGAGCCGACCTACCAGAACCTGTACGTCAAATCGAACCTGTCGGGCGAGTTCACCGTGATCAACCCGTACCTGGTCCGTGACCTCAAGGCTCGCGGCCTGTGGGACTCGGTCATGATCAATGACCTGAAGTACTACGACGGTTCTGTGCAGCAGATCGAGCGTATTCCGCAAGAGCTCAAGGACCTGTACGCCACCGCGTTCGAAGTCGAGACCAAGTGGATCGTCGATGCCGCCTCCCGTCGCCAGAAGTGGATCGACCAGGCCCAGTCGCTGAACCTGTACATCGCCGGCGCCTCGGGCAAGAAGCTGGACGTGACCTACCGCATGGCCTGGTACCGTGGTCTGAAGACCACCTACTACCTCCGTGCCCTGGCCGCCACCAGCACCGAGAAGTCGACCATCAACACCGGCAAGCTCAACGCTGTTTCCAGCGGCGGCGACAGCGCCCCGGTCCAGGCAGCGGGCCCAGCCCCGGTACCTAAGGCCTGCGCGATCGACGAGCCAGACTGCGAAGCCTGCCAGTAACACCCCATGCCGTGGGAGGCGCCTTAAGGCGCCGCTTGCGGCATTTTTGTATCCGCGTCATCGAGAGACTCTGCCCTCTGCACGTCGCTTTCGCGAAGGGATAAAACAGTACTGCTCCGTGCCCTGGACGCCAGGACACGGGCTTCACTGACCCACACGGAAGACATCACGATGGCTCGGAAGAAACCTGCAACTCGCAAGATTGGCCGCAATGCCGAAACCGGCCGTTTCACCACGGTCGAAGAGGCGCGCAACAACCCCAGGACGCACATCGTCCAGACGCTGCGCAACCGCTGCCGCTAAGACCCGCCCGGAAGGCCAAGGCCCTCCGGGTGCGGTTTTTCGACGCTGACAATCCCACCTCGAAAACACAATATTTTGTGTTAGATCAAAAAATCAAACACCACATCTGCGATTTTTCCGCTAAACTCCTTCCCCGTGGAAACGACGCGTGATTCGTGAACGGACGCGCCTGATACCGGTCGAAAAATTACAGCAGACCGGCCTAGCGTCGCTCCGATCGGTAGCGAATTCCGTTATACTTCGCCCCCCTCGAAAAAGGGTTTAGCCAATGATCGACTGCGTGACACAAGCCGTACCCAACCGCTTGGCCAGCCCGCACGTTTTATCGTTGCCACACTGTATTCAGGCGTCCTGGCCCCTCCTGCGAGGCATGGACAGGCGCTGATCCGACACCTTCAAACGTGACGAGCGCGCGCGCTCACTGCCTGCCGTATCACCCTTGGGGCCTTGCAGGCGTCACCTTTTAAAATCCAATCGGTTGCCCCGCGCAACCCTCTAGCAGGAGCCAGGACCATGCTGAGCTGGGACGAATTCGACAAGGAAGACGGTGAAGTCGCCGCCAAAGGCGCCACCCCCGCACAGGCCAACGCCGCCGCCACCCTCGACAAACTCGACAGCGCCGGTGACGCCGCCGCCCAGGAAGCCCGCGCAGCGACCGCCGACGACTCCGACGCCGTCAAGCGCGCCAAGGCCGCCCTGAACGAGCTCGACATCGCCGAAGGCCTGGCCGAACTCGAAGGCTCCTCCGCCCGCGTGCGCGTTGACGAAAAGCGCATGATCAACTGCCGCGCCGACCTCAACCAGCTGGTTCCGTTCAAGTACGACTGGGCCTGGCAGAAATACCTCGACGGCTGCGCCAACCACTGGATGCCGCAAGAGGTCAACATGACCGCCGACATCGCCCTGTGGAAGAGCATGGACGGCCTGACCGAAGACGAGCGCCGCATCGTCATGCGCAACCTCGGCTTCTTCTCCACCGCCGACTCCCTGGTGGCCAACAACCTGGCCCTGGCCGTGTACCGCCTGATCACCAACCCCGAGTGCCGCCAGTACATCCTGCGCCAAGCCTTCGAAGAGGCGATCCACACCCACGCCTACCAGTACTGCATCGAGTCGCTGGGCATGGATGAAGGCGAGATCTTCAACATGTACCACGAGATCCCATCGGTCGCTAAAAAGGCAGCCTGGGGCTTGAAGTACACCCGCGCCATCTCCGACCCCGAGTTCAACACCGGCACCGTCGAGACCGACAAAGAACTGCTGCGCAACCTGATCGCCTACTACTGCGTCCTGGAAGGCATCTTCTTCTACTGCGGTTTCACCCAGATCCTCTCCATGGGCCGCCGCAACAAGATGACCGGCGTCGCCGAGCAGTTCCAGTACATCCTGCGTGACGAATCCATGCACCTGAACTTCGGCATCGACGTGATCAACCAGATCAAGATCGAAAACCCGCACCTGTGGGATGCCGCGATGAAGGAAGAAGCGACCCAGATGATCCTGCAAGGGACCCAGCTGGAGATCGAATATGCCCGTGACACCATGCCACGCGGCGTACTGGGCATGAACGCCGCGATGATGGAGGACTACCTCAAGTTCATCGCCAACCGTCGCCTGACCCAGATCGGTCTGAAAGAAGAATATCCAGGGACCACCAACCCGTTCCCGTGGATGAGCGAGATCATGGACTTGAAGAAGGAGAAGAACTTCTTCGAGACTCGCGTTATCGAGTACCAGACCGGTGGTGCGCTGAGCTGGGACTGATTGTCCAGCCACTTAGAAAAGGCTGCCTCCGGGCAGCCTTTTTATTTTGAGTTGATACCTCTGGGACCGCTCGCGTGCCAACAGTCAGGCCAGATGCGACTGGCTGCGCAGATGCTCGGCCAGCATGTCGATGAAGGTGCGCACCTTGGTCGAGCCGTATTTGCTTTCGCGGTGCAGGATGTGGATCGGCCAGGACGCCTCCTCGTACTCGGCCAAGATCACCTGCAGGCGCCCGTCCGCCAGTTCATCAGCCACCTGATAGGACAGCAGCCGGGCGATGCCGAGGCCAGCGCTGGCGGCGGCGATTGCAGCGTCGTTGCTGGTCACGGTCAGGCGCGGCTTCATGCGTACCAGCGTCGGCTCGTCGATCGCGCCGAAGCGCCAGTCCGTGCGCGGCGACAGCGCCCCGGCAGCGATGATCTGATGCCTGTGCAATTCCGAAGGATGGCGCGGTGTGCCGTGGCGCTCCAGATACTCCGGCGAGGCGCACAGTAAGCGGCGCATCTGGCCCACGCGCAGTGCCTTGAGCCCAGAATCCGGCAACTGCCCGATGCGTACAGCCACGTCCAGGCCCTCCTCCACCAGATTCACCACACGGTCGAGAAAATACGCCGACACGTCCACCTCGGGGTACTGCTGCAGGTAACGGACGATGCAGGGCATGACGAACTTCTTGCCGAACAGGATCGGCGCGGTAACCGCCAGGTCGCCCTTGGGCGCGGCGTTGATGCCGGCAGCGGCTTCATTGGCTTCGACGATGCTGGCCAGAATGTGCCGCGTATCTTCCAGGTAACGGCCACCGGCCTCGGTCAGACGCACGCTGCGGGTGGTGCGCAAGAGCAGCTTGACGCCAAGTTGCTCCTCCAGCGCGGTGACCGCCCGGGTCACGGCAGCAGGCGAAATCGCCAGGCGGCGGGCAGCGGCGGCGAAGCTTTCCTGCTCGCCCACGGCCACGAACACTTTCATTAGGTGAATCTGGTCCATGCCGCGCCCCATGCGTTGTCATAGGGCGATTATTCCAGCGCTGACGCTAGAGCTCCAGCACCAAGGGCTGCACACCTTCTTCAGCCTGAGCCGGAATGGCGCAGCAGATCAGTACGCTACCAGGTTCAGGCAGTTCGGCGGGCGGGTTCGGGTAGTGGACCTGCCCACTGACCAGTCGGGTCTTGCAGGTGCCGCAGGAGCCGCCTCGGCAACTGAACTCCGGCGACAGGCCACGGCGCTCCGCCAGTTCTAGCAGCGTGCCACTGTCCGGTGCCCAGCGGGCCTCCTTGGCAGAGCTGGCGAAGTACACCGGCACAGGTTCTTTGGCGGGCGGAGGCTGTTGCAGCGTGGGCTGATTGTCGTCGGTGTGGCGACGCAAGGTCGAAGGGCCAAAGGCTTCGGCATGAATGCGCGAATCGGGCACATGCACGCTGCGCAGGCCTTCGTACAGATCCTGGGTGAAGCTGGCCGGACCACAGAGGTAGAAGTCGTAGTCGTCCAGTGCCAGTGTGGTCTTGATCTGGTCGATGCCCAGGCGGCTGGCGAAGGTGTAGTCACGGCCCTGCACCGCATGCGCTTCCGGCTGACTCAGGGCACGATGGATATTCAGCAGGCCAGCGGATTGCTTTTGGAGTGCGCCTAGCTCCTGCTGGAACGGCAGGTCAGCCAAGGTACGTCCGCCATGGAACAGATAAATGCGCCGGCCCTGCCCGCTGGCCAGTTGCTCACGGAGCATGGCGATCAGCGGCGTGATGCCGACGCCCGCGCCAATCAGCACGAGGGGGCGTTCGCTGTCTTGGTCCAGCGTGAAGCTGCCCATAGGCAGGCGTACATCTAAAAGATCACCGACCTTCAACGCTCGGTGCAGATGCCATGAAGCCGGCCCCTGCGCCTTGACACTGATACGCAAGTAACCGTCGGACGGCGCGCTGGACAAACTATAGGTGCGGATAAGTGGCGTCTGCCCTTCGGTCCGCAAACGCACGGGAATATGCTGGCCGGGCGCAAAGGTTACGGCGGCGCCGTCCCCAGGTTGCAGGTAGAACGAGCGGATATCACGGCTCTCCTGCTCGATCCGCGATACTCGCCAGCTCAACCATTGACGTTGCCGTTCACGCTGTTGCAGGCGCAGCTCGGCTTCGGCCCAGGTGCCGGTCGCCAGGCTGGTGGGGGCGTACTCATGGAATGCCCAGCGCAGCGACACGGCAGCTGGACGCAACACTACCTGTTCGACATCCAGGGTCCAGATTCGCTCGGCACCTTCGAAAGCACTGATCAGTGGGCTGTCGAGAATGACCTGGGCCTGCCCGACCACCTGAAGCATGTCGCCAGTGGCGAAGTCAACGAACAGCAGGCCTGCGACAGGGTTCACCAACAAGTTGCCGAGGGTGTTGAAATGCAGATTGCCGGCATAATCGGGGACGGTCAGGCGGTTGCCTTCGACCCGCACGAATCCGGCCCGACCACCGCGGTGGGAGACATCCACCGAGCGTTGGCCGCTTTCATGTTCGACGTAGCTGGCCACGAAGAATGTATCCGTGCTCTCGATCATGGCGCGAGCCCTGGCATCGATCGCCGTTGAATCCTGACGCCCTTGCGACGGTACGTCGACACGGGTGTATTCGCGCAATTGAATGTACTGCGGGCAGTTGCCGAACGACTGCTCGACCTCCACCTCCAACTGGCCGGCACTGGCCCTGCGAATCATGCCATTGAGGCGATTGCGCCGGCGGGTGTGCAACTCGATCCCCAACAGACCGACGGCACCGCCAGCCACCAATCCCGGCGTTGCCGGATCGTCGGCGGCAAGCTCGGTGCCGATCAGCAACTGCCGCGGATCAGGCGAGCTGACGAAGCCCTCGGGGCCTTCGAGTAGCGTCGCCCAGGGTTTGCCCTCGGCATCCACGGCACCGACCACCATGAACGGCAACTGATGGTAGAACGCGCGATGCTGGTCGGGCATGTAGTCGCGGATGACTTTTTGCCCAAATACCTCCATGCGCTCTGCAACACCGGCTTGCTCCTGCAGCCGTTTCTCACCTGCATGCCAGGGTGATCGCATGGCGGCATTCCTCTGGACTCAGAGAGTGGTCTGCAAACCGATAACGGTGCGCGGCATCGGCACGAAGCCTGGCAGCGCCTCGATACGGGCCAGCCAGGCACGCACGTTGGGGTACGGCTCGAGCGACACGTTACCTTCCGGTGCATGGGCGATGTACGAGTAGTTGGCGATATCGGCGATGGTCGCCTGGTCGCCGACCAGGAACGGGCCCTTGGCCAGCTCGGCATCGATCACCTTGAGTAGGGTGTGGGCGCGGCCGATGACTTCATCGGTGTTGAACGAAGCACCGAACACGGTCACCAGGCGCGCAGCCGCTGGGCCGAAGGCCAGAGGACCGGCCGCTACCGACAACCAACGTTGCACGCGAGCGGCACCGACCGGATCCTCAGGCAGCCAACGCGAACCACCATAGGCCTTGGCGAGATACACCAGAATGGCATTGGAGTCAGCGATGACAGTACCGTTGTCGTCGATCACCGGCACCTGGCCGAATGGGTTGATGGCCAGGAAATCGGGCTGCTTGTGCTCGCCCTTGGCCAAGTCGACGAAGACCAGTTCGGTGGGCAGTTCGAGCAGCGACAGCATCAGCTCGATGCGGTGAGCATGGCCGGACTTTGGAAAGTTGTAGAGTTTGATCGGGCTTGGCATGTTCTGGGCTCCGGATCAGCGCCGGGAGTGGCGCTGCTGGAGGACATGCTGCACCTGATCGGTGAGCAGCAGAATCAGTGCTGTGAGCAATCCAGTATTTCGGCTGGTGGAATAATCGTGGGAACCGCGCTATCGCAGGCGTCGGATAGATCCATGCTCAGTGCCGCTGTCGCTTTTGATATAGATACAACCCCCGCGCCGCCTCGACCACCTGTGGCACGCATGCCTGGAGCTCGTCGAAACTCATCGCGTCGAGCAGCTCGAAATTATCCTCCAACCCATGCAGGGAAATGGCCTTGAGCAGGCGGTCCTGCTCCGGCGGCAACTCGCTCCACTCGGCCACCTGGGTACCGCGCATGTAGCCGAAGCACCACTCCTCGAGAATGATCGACGACCCCTCTTCGCCTTCGCTCTCTTCGAACAGCGGCTCGAAGTGCTCAAGATCATCGGCCAAGGATTCAGCCACCTGGTTGGCGTAACGCAGCATCAGTGCGGTGTAGGCCTCCTCATGGGCGGGTTTCTTGAACTTGGGGACTTTTCCACCAGCGACCGAAGGCAGCCACTGCTCAGGCATGACGGCATTCGGTGAGCTGGCCAGGGCGGTGAAAAAGCCGTTGAGTTCAGCCAGGTTGAGTACCGAATAGTCGTTGCCGTAGGTGATCAACAGATCTTCGAGACGGTCGAGTTCTTTTTCGCTGAGGGCGGGGAGCATCATGAGTGTCCTAGGGCAGAAGTCTGGGTGCACCCTAGCACATGGGGAAAGGTATAGCGGGAATTGTGGGCAGAACGACAGTAATCGCGGGTCAATCCCGCTCCCAAAAGCTGTAATGCCATGGGAGCGGGGCTTGCCCGCGGCAGACCGTCAGTCGTTAGACCGCCAGTGCGCGTTCACGCAGTTCCTGGTTCAGGATGCGGTCGTTTTCGCTGTAGTCCACCGGGCAGTCGATCACGTGTACGCCCGGGGTCTTGATGCAGTGCTCGAGCAGCGGCAGCAGGCCTTCGGCGCTTTCGACGCGGTGACCGTTGGCACCGTAGGCTTCGGCGTATTTGACGAAGTCCGGGTTGCCGTAGTCCAGGCCGAAGTCGGTGAAGCCCATGTTGGCCTGCTTCCAGCGGATCATGCCGTAGCCGTCGTCACGCAGGATCACTACGGTGATGTGCATGCCCAGACGTACTGCAGTCTCCAGCTCCTGGCTGTTCATCATGAAGCCGCCATCACCGCACACCGAGATGACCGGGCGGTCTGGGTACACCAGATGCGCCGCCATGGCCGACGGCAGACCGGCGCCCATGGTCGCCAGGGCATTGTCCAGAAGCACGGTGTTGGGCTTGTGGGCCTTGTAGTTGCGGGCGAACCAGATCTTGTAGATGCCGTTGTCCAGGGCCACGATGCCTTCGGACGGCAGGACGCGGCGGATGTCGGCGACCAGACGCTGCGGGTAGACCGGGAAGCGGTCATCGTCCTTGCCTTCGGCGATCTGCGCTTCATTGGCTTCGCGAATCGCCAGCAGGCGGGTGAAGTCCCAGTGCGAGGTGTCGCCCAAGCCTTCGCCGATCTGCCAGACGGCATTGGCGATGTCGCCGATCACTTCGATCTGCGGGAAGTACACGGCGTCGACTTCTGCGGAGCGGAAGTTGACGTGGATGACTTCGGTACCGCCACGCACCATGAAGAATGGCGGCTTCTCGATGACGTCGTGGCCGATGTTGATGATCAGATCGGCCGCTTCGATAGCGCGATGCACGAAGTCACCGGACGACAGCGCGGCGTTGCCCAGGAAGCTCGGATGGCGCTCATCCACCACACCTTTACCCAGCTGGGTGGTGACGAATGGAATGCCGGTCTTGTCGATCAGTTGCTTGAGGACCTTGGCGGTCATCTTGCGGTTGGCGCCGGCACCGATCACCAGGATCGGGCTGCGGGCGTTGCGCAGCTTCTCGATGGCCGCTTCGATGGCCACGTGCTCGGCCAACGGGCGGCGGTGCAGGCTGGGCTGGATCGGCATGGCATCGGTCTGCTCGGCGGCGATGTCTTCCGGCAGTTCCAGGTGCACAGCGCCGGGTTTTTCTTCTTCAGCCAGGCGGAAGGCTTCGCGCATGCGGGCCGGGATGTTGTCGGCCGAGGCGAACTGGTGGGTGTACTTGGTGATGGGGTCCATCATGCCGCACACATCGATGATCTGGAAGCGGCCCTGCTTGGACTTCTTGATCGGCTTTTGGCCGGTGATCATCATCATCGGCATACCGCCCAGGTAGGCGTAGGCGCTGGCGGTCACCAGGTTGGTGGCACCTGGGCCGAGAGTCGACAGGCTGACGCCGGTCTTGCCGGTCAGGCGGCCGTAGGTGGCGGCCATGAAGCCCGCGGACTGCTCATGGCGGGTCAGAACCAGCTTGATCTTCGATTTGCGCAGGGATTCCAGCAGGTCGAGGTTCTCCTCGCCGGGAATGCCGAACACATACTCGACGCCTTCGTTTTCCAGGCATTGCACAACGACATCGGCGGCCTTGGCCATCTTGCTTGCTACCTCAAGTGATAGGACGGTGGTGAAGTCCAGGAATGCGCAGCACGGTGCGCTGGCATCGCTCGGTCCGGGTGCCAGGATTGCCCCGAACCTAAGCCTTGACGCAGGGTAGGTACGGGGAAGTCACTTAATGTGGCAGCAATATTGTCGCACTTACAATGAAGCGACGTGAGGTAGCCGACGAGCAAAAGATATTTGCTGTGAGGACAGAGTTAGCACCTGTAGGAGCGGGCCTTATGCGAACCCTTAGGTGGTACATGTGCAGCAGCGCAAAGACAAAACCCCTACCTGCTCGCGCAGATAGGGGTTTTGCGAAATGAATCTTGACGATGACCTACTCTCACATGGGGAAGCCCCACACTACCATCGGCGATGCATCGTTTCACTGCTGAGTTCGGGATGGGATCAGGTGGTTCCAATGCTCTATGGTCGTCAAGAAATTCTGTTGCCAGACTGTCTTATGACACTCCAGCCAATTCGGATATGTGATCGTTGTGGTTGCGAACTTTCGGTTCTTTCGTCTTCACCACCGCAATCTGCAGAAGCAAATTGCTTGGGTGTTATATGGTCAAGCCTCACGGGCAATTAGTATCGGTTAGCTCAACGCCTCACAGCGCTTACACACCCGACCTATCAACGTCGTAGTCTTCGACGGCCCTTTAGGGGATTCAAGATCCCAGTGAGATCTCATCTTGAGGCAAGTTTCCCGCTTAGATGCTTTCAGCGGTTATCTCTTCCGAACATAGCTACCCGGCAATGCCACTGGCGTGACAACCGGAACACCAGAGGTTCGTCCACTCCGGTCCTCTCGTACTAGGAGCAGCCCCTCTCAAATCTCAAACGTCCACGGCAGATAGGGACCGAACTGTCTCACGACGTTCTAAACCCAGCTCGCGTACCACTTTAAATGGCGAACAGCCATACCCTTGGGACCGGCTTCAGCCCCAGGATGTGATGAGCCGACATCGAGGTGCCAAACACCGCCGTCGATATGAACTCTTGGGCGGTATCAGCCTGTTATCCCCGGAGTACCTTTTATCCGTTGAGCGATGGCCCTTCCATACAGAACCACCGGATCACTAAGACCTACTTTCGTACCTGCTCGACGTGTGGGTCTCGCAGTCAAGCGCGCTTTTGCCTTTATACTCTGCGACCGATTTCCGACCGGTCTGAGCGCACCTTCGTACTCCTCCGTTACTCTTTGGGAGGAGACCGCCCCAGTCAAACTACCCACCATACACTGTCCTCGATCCGGATCACGGACCTGAGTTAGAACCTCAAGGTTGCCAGGGTGGTATTTCAAGGATGGCTCCATGAGAACTGGCGTCCCCACTTCAAAGCCTCCCACCTATCCTACACAAGCAAGCTCAAAGTCCAGTGCAAAGCTATAGTAAAGGTTCACGGGGTCTTTCCGTCTAGCCGCGGATACACTGCATCTTCACAGCGATTTCAATTTCACTGAGTCTCGGGTGGAGACAGCGCCGCCATCGTTACGCCATTCGTGCAGGTCGGAACTTACCCGACAAGGAATTTCGCTACCTTAGGACCGTTATAGTTACGGCCGCCGTTTACCGGGGCTTCGATCAAGAGCTTCGCTTGCGCTAACCCCATCAATTAACCTTCCGGCACCGGGCAGGCGTCACACCCTATACGTCCACTTTCGTGTTTGCAGAGTGCTGTGTTTTTAATAAACAGTCGCAGCGGCCTGGTATCTTCGACCGGCATGGGCTTACGGAGCAAGTCCTTCACCCTCGCCGGCGCACCTTCTCCCGAAGTTACGGTGCCATTTTGCCTAGTTCCTTCACCCGAGTTCTCTCAAGCGCCTTGGTATTCTCTACCCGACCACCTGTGTCGGTTTGGGGTACGGTTCCCAGTTATCTGAAGCTTAGGAGCTTTTCTTGGAAGCATGGCATCAACCACTTCGTCGCCTAAAGGCAACTCGTCATCAGCTCTCGGCCTTGAAATCCCGGATTTGCCTAAGATTTCAGCCTACCACCTTAAACTTGGACAACCAACGCCAAGCTGGCCTAGCCTTCTCCGTCCCTCCATCGCAATAACTGGAAGTACAGGAATATTAACCTGTTTTCCATCGACTACGCTTTTCAGCCTCGCCTTAGGGACCGACTAACCCTGCGTCGATTAACGTTGCGCAGGAAACCTTGGTCTTTCGGCGTGCGAGTTTTTCACTCGCATTGTCGTTACTCATGTCAGCATTCGCACTTCTGATACCTCCAGCAAGCTTCTCAACTCACCTTCACAGGCTTACAGAACGCTCCTCTACCGCATCACCTAAGTGATACCCGTAGCTTCGGTGCATGGTTTGAGCCCCGTTACATCTTCCGCGCAGGCCGACTCGACTAGTGAGCTATTACGCTTTCTTTAAAGGATGGCTGCTTCTAAGCCAACCTCCTAGCTGTCTAAGCCTTCCCACATCGTTTCCCACTTAACCATGACTTTGGGACCTTAGCTGACGGTCTGGGTTGTTTCCCTTTTCACGACGGACGTTAGCACCCGCCGTGTGTCTCCCATGCTCGGCACTTCCAGGTATTCGGAGTTTGCATCGGTTTGGTCGGGATGACCCCCTAGCCGAAACAGTGCTCTACCCCCTGGAGTGATACATGAGGCGCTACCTAAATAGCTTTCGAGGAGAACCAGCTATCTCCGAGCTTGATTAGCCTTTCACTCCGATCCACAGGTCATCCGCTAACTTTTCAACGGTAGTCGGTTCGGTCCTCCAGTCAGTGTTACCTAACCTTCAACCTGCCCATGGATAGATCGCCCGGTTTCGGGTCTATACCCAGCGACTAAACGCCCTATTAAGACTCGCTTTCGCTACGCCTCCCCTATTCGGTTAAGCTCGCCACTGAATATAAGTCGCTGACCCATTATACAAAAGGTACGCAGTCACCTAACAAAGTAGGCTCCCACTGCTTGTACGCATACGGTTTCAGGTTCTATTTCACTCCCCTCTCCGGGGTTCTTTTCGCCTTTCCCTCACGGTACTGGTTCACTATCGGTCAGTCAGTAGTATTTAGCCTTGGAGGATGGTCCCCCCATGTTCAGACAAAGTTTCTCGTGCTCCGTCCTACTCGATTTCATTGATAAGAGACTTTCGTGTACGGGGCTATCACCCACTATGGCCGCACTTTCCAGAGCGTTCCACTAATCTCAAATCAACTTAAGGGCTGGTCCCCGTTCGCTCGCCACTACTAAGGGAATCTCGGTTGATTTCTTTTCCTCAGGGTACTTAGATGTTTCAGTTCCCCTGGTTCGCCTCTTGCACCTATGGATTCAGTACAAGATACCTAGGTTATCCTAGGTGGGTTCCCCCATTCAGAGATCTCTGGATCACAGTCTGTTTGCCGACTCCCCAAAGCTTATCGCAGGCTACCACGTCTTTCATCGCCTCTGACTGCCAAGGCATCCACCGTATGCGCTTCTTCACTTGACCATATAACCCCAAGCAATCTGGTTATACTGTGAAGACGACATTCGCCGAAAATTCGCATGTTGCTCAATAAAGAGCAGAACTCACAAATTTTACCTTAGCCTGATGGCCCACCAGTGAAAGTGGTCATCAGTCTATCTATCACATATCCGAATTTTTAAAGAACGATCTGACAAAAGTCAGAAATCAACATTCACATTGGAATGTTCATTTCTAAGTTCTGCAGGTAACGGCAAGTGGTGGAGCCAAGCGGGATCGAACCGCTGACCTCCTGCGTGCAAGGCAGGCGCTCTCCCAGCTGAGCTATGGCCCCGTAGTCATCTGCACCAAGCTAATGGTAGGTCTGGGCAGATTTGAACTGCCGACCTCACCCTTATCAGGGGTGCGCTCTAACCAACTGAGCTACAGACCTATAACAGGGTCGCGTTACAGCATCGTCTTCTTCAAGGAATCAAGCAATTCGTGTGGGAGCTCATCAGCAGGCTGATGTCTTCGATTAAGGAGGTGATCCAGCCGCAGGTTCCCCTACGGCTACCTTGTTACGACTTCACCCCAGTCATGAATCACACCGTGGTAACCGTCCCCCCGAAGGTTAGACTAGCTACTTCTGGTGCAACCCACTCCCATGGTGTGACGGGCGGTGTGTACAAGGCCCGGGAACGTATTCACCGCGACATTCTGATTCGCGATTACTAGCGATTCCGACTTCACGCAGTCGAGTTGCAGACTGCGATCCGGACTACGATCGGTTTTGTGAGATTAGCTCCACCTCGCGGCTTGGCAACCCTCTGTACCGACCATTGTAGCACGTGTGTAGCCCAGGCCGTAAGGGCCATGATGACTTGACGTCATCCCCACCTTCCTCCGGTTTGTCACCGGCAGTCTCCTTAGAGTGCCCACCATGACGTGCTGGTAACTAAGGACAAGGGTTGCGCTCGTTACGGGACTTAACCCAACATCTCACGACACGAGCTGACGACAGCCATGCAGCACCTGTGTCAGAGTTCCCGAAGGCACCAATCCATCTCTGGAAAGTTCTCTGCATGTCAAGGCCTGGTAAGGTTCTTCGCGTTGCTTCGAATTAAACCACATGCTCCACCGCTTGTGCGGGCCCCCGTCAATTCATTTGAGTTTTAACCTTGCGGCCGTACTCCCCAGGCGGTCAACTTAATGCGTTAGCTGCGCCACTAAAATCTCAAGGATTCCAACGGCTAGTTGACATCGTTTACGGCGTGGACTACCAGGGTATCTAATCCTGTTTGCTCCCCACGCTTTCGCACCTCAGTGTCAGTATCAGTCCAGGTGGTCGCCTTCGCCACTGGTGTTCCTTCCTATATCTACGCATTTCACCGCTACACAGGAAATTCCACCACCCTCTACCATACTCTAGCTCGCCAGTTTTGGATGCAGTTCCCAGGTTGAGCCCGGGGCTTTCACATCCAACTTAACGAACCACCTACGCGCGCTTTACGCCCAGTAATTCCGATTAACGCTTGCACCCTCTGTATTACCGCGGCTGCTGGCACAGAGTTAGCCGGTGCTTATTCTGTCGGTAACGTCAAAACAGCAAGGTATTAACTTACTGCCCTTCCTCCCAACTTAAAGTGCTTTACAATCCGAAGACCTTCTTCACACACGCGGCATGGCTGGATCAGGCTTTCGCCCATTGTCCAATATTCCCCACTGCTGCCTCCCGTAGGAGTCTGGACCGTGTCTCAGTTCCAGTGTGACTGATCATCCTCTCAGACCAGTTACGGATCGTCGCCTTGGTGAGCCTTTACCTCACCAACTAGCTAATCCGACCTAGGCTCATCTGATAGCGTGAGGTCCGAAGATCCCCCACTTTCTCCCGTAGGACGTATGCGGTATTAGCGCTCCTTTCGGAACGTTGTCCCCCACTACCAGGCAGATTCCTAGGCATTACTCACCCGTCCGCCGCTGAATCAAGGAGCAAGCTCCCGTCATCCGCTCGACTTGCATGTGTTAGGCCTGCCGCCAGCGTTCAATCTGAGCCATGATCAAACTCTTCAGTTCAATACTGCTTGGGTTTTTAAGAAACCCTAAACTTGGCTCAGCAATCTCAAATGACTATGTGATTTCTCGCATGGCCACTTGTGATGCTGATAATCTTGGCGACGATCAGTCCATACTCACAAGCACCCACACGAATTGCTTGATTCGATTGTTAAAGAGCGATTTGGTTAAGCGCTTTGCTCAACCGAGGCCGCGCATTCTACGCTTTCCTCTAAGTCTGTCAAGCGTTTATTTTGAAGTTTTTTCCGAGAAACCCGTTCAACTTCAACCGCTTAACTCGCTGCGATCTCTCGTAGCGGGAGGCGAATCATACAGCGTTAAAACCTGCTGTCAACTGCCTTTTTCACCGCTACCGATCAGAAGACCGAAGCCCTTTCCGATACTACCTGAAGCGTTCAACTCGTTGATTATCAAGGAGTTTTGCGTTTCGACTGCGTCGGAAGTGGGGCGCATTATAAGGGGATTCGAAACCCCGTCAACAGTTATTTCACAAAAACTTCAAAACAATGTCCTTAGCGTGTCACAACATCTCGTTCGATCATCCTGCCCCGCTCACGAACCGGCCGCGGCTGCCACCAGTTCTGTCCCTCATGCGGGGAATCCAGGCTGACCCGCTCACCCATTTGTGGCGTGGACAAACGCACCTGCGCTTGCGAGGCCAGGGCAACAATGCGCTCGAATGGCTCCTGCCATCCATGGATGGACAAGTCAAAGGTTCCATTATGAATTGGCAGCAACCAGCGCCCGCGCAGGTCAAGGTGGGCCTGTAAGCTCTGCTCCGGCTGCATGTGCACGTTGGGCCAGGCCAGGTTGTAGGCACCGGTTTCAATCAACGTCAGATCGAACGGCCCGTAGCGCTCGCCAATCCGACGGAAGCCGTCGAAATAGCCGGTATCTCCACTGAAGAACAGACGCAACGCTTCATCCATTACCACCCAGGACGCCCACAACCTGCGATTGCTGTCGAACAGACCACGTCCTGAAAAGTGCTGCGCCGGGGTTGCCGCCAAGCGAATGCCTTCAACCTCGATTTCCTGCCACCAATCCAGCTGACGCACCTTGGCTGCAGGCACCCCCCAACTGATCAAGAGATCTCCCACGCCAAGCGGTGTCAGAAACAACCCGGTACGTGGCGCCAGCTGGCGAATCGTCTGTTCATCGAGGTGATCGAAGTGGTCATGGGAAAGAATCACTGCGGTCAACGGCGGCAGCTCCTCCAGGCTCAGGGGCGGAGCATGGAAACGTAGCGGCCCAGCCCATTGCACGGGCGAGGCGCGCTCGGCGAACACCGGGTCAGTAATAAAGAAGCGTCCGCGCAGCTTGAGCAGTACCGTCGAATGCCCTAGGCGCCAGAGGCTGTGGTCCGGCGCATCAAGCACTTGTTGACGGGTCATCGGCTGCAGGCTGATGGATGCGGTCGGGCGTGTTCCGGGGGGCTTGCGCAGGAACAGGTACTTCAAGCCAATACGCAGTTTTTTCAGAGCGCCGTCCTGAGGCAGGATGGCCTGGTTATGAAAACGCCCATCCCGATGGGGCGCCGCCCCACCAGCGTTAGAGTCAAGGGGCAACATGAGCAGTAGCACTCCGACCAAAAGCAAGGCGTTCATGGTACTCCACAGTGATTGGCTTAACCGTGAAATAGCCTGCGAGGCCATTTTTCATCGATGAATTGATGCTGAACAACATTAATGCGGCTTATGCGATAAACGTGCCCCACACACAACAGTAGCGGGCTGGGCCCCTGTACAGCCGACCCCAAGTCTCCCGAACAGTGCAGCCAAGCGCGAAAAACGTGACCAAGTGAATTTCTCCCAGGACGGCGCTGCCACGCGCAAGCTGGCCTATCCTGACTGAACCTGCCCCAGGCCGCCGCGCACCAGGGATGCAGTTCATCAAGGAGCTCTCGCGCATGGACAGGCATGTCGACTCTTCGCCCAGCACCCCTGCTCCGCGCTTGCAGGTTCGTCGCCTGATCATTGGTTTTTCCCTGCTGTTTATACTCGCCGCTCTGGTCACTCTAGGCGCACTGTTTAACATTGCCCGAATTCTCGATCGACAGGAGCAGGAACGCAGCACGTTCCAGGCTACCCAGGCCTTGGAACAACGACTGCAGGCTTCGCGTCAGTTCCTGTCCAGTTATGCGGTGTGGGATGCCGCCTACCAGCACTTGGCCGGCCAGGTCGATTGGCATTGGGCTTACGAAGAGAAGAACATCGGCGATTCACTGTACACCGCCAGTGGTTACGAAGGTGTCTTCGTGGTGGACGACCAGCGCACCACTTATGCCCTGCTCAGAGGAAAGCCGACCGACTCGCCGGCCAGCGCCCTCATCGATGGACCTTTGGCGGCGATTATCACCGAGGCCCGCGCGGCGGCCCCTGCTCGGGAACAGGTGACCCAGTTTGTGTTGCTCGACGGTTCACCGGCCGTGCTCAGCGCCGCCGCCGTACGCCCGGACAAAGACGTCGAGCCAAGCGAGGTGGACGACGCACCGGTGATGCTGTTCGTCGATGAACTGACCGGACCGAAGCTCTCCCAGCTCGGTAAAGGCGCCGGCCTGACCGACCTGCACCTGGAAAAGGACGCGATCGATGCCCGCAGCCATCCTCGCATCACGCTGGGCGACACCGGCTACAGCCTGGCTTGGAGCAGCCCGCAACCGGGCAGGCAATTGCTCTGGGCGGTACTCCCACCTCTGTCTGGGGCATTGCTGGTACTGGGGCTGGTGATGCTCTACCTGTTTCGCCAGGTGTTGCAGGGCTCGCGTGCCGTCGAGCTGAGCCTGCAACGCCTGCAGCAGAGCAACCAGGCCTTGGAGGCCAGCGAGCAGCGTTTTCGCGCCGTCGCTGAGGCAGCGTCCGATTGGATCTGGGAAACCGATCGCCAACAGCGCCTGACCTACCTGTCCCAACGCTTCGTGCGAGTCACCGGCTACGCCGTCGAAGATTGGCTGGGCCAGCCGCTGAACCAACTACTGTCTTGCGACACCACTCCCCTCTCCTCCTGGCTGGACAGCCAGGCGCAGGCCGACCCGCAGCAGCTGGCCAACCTGCGTTGCGCCTACCGGGATCACAACGGCCAGAACCGTTATTGCCGGATCTCGGCTCGGCCGATCCTGTTCGAGGGCAAGCACAACGGTTTTCGCGGTACCGCCAGCGATATCACCGACGAAGTGGACGCCCATGCGCGTATCCAGCACCTTTCGATGCACGATGCCCTCACCGGCCTTGCCAATCGCAACAAGCTCGCCCGCCACCTGGAACAGGCGCTGCTGCGTGGCAGCGACGCGCCGCCACTGACTTTGCTGTTGTTGGATCTGGACAACTTCAAGCCGATCAACGACGCCCTTGGCCATGCCGCTGGCGATGCCGTGCTGCTGGAAGTCGCCACGCGCCTGCGCGATACCACCCGCGAAGGTGACCTGGTAGCACGCCTGGGCGGAGACGAGTTCGTATTGGTACTCAGTGGACTGGACAATCACAGCGAAGTCGATCGCTTCTGTGCCCGACTGATCGATCTGCTGCAGCAGCCCATCCTATTCGAAGACCAAGCACTGCACATCGGCGCCAGCCTCGGCATCGCCCAGAGCCGCGCCCAAGGCTACGATGCCGGGGAGCTGATACGCTGCGCCGACATCGCCCTTTACCAGGCCAAAGGCGAAGGCAAGCACACTTGGCGTTACTTCGATGCGCAGATGAATCAGCAGATCCAGTATCGCCGCCAATTGGAGAACGACCTTCGCCGCGCCCTGAAACACGAAGAATTCGTGCTTCACTATCAACCCCGGTATCGCCTGCGGGACCTTCAGATCGTTTCGGTCGAAGCGCTCCTGCGCTGGCAGCATCCCCAGGAAGGTCTGCTCGGCCCGGATACCTTCATTCCTCTAGCCGAACAAAGCGATCTCATTGTCGCCCTCGGCCGATGGGTACTGCGCGAGGCCTGCCAAAGCGCCCGAGACTGGCCCCAGGACCTGCTGGTTTCGGTCAATCTTTCGCCGGCGCAGTTTTCCCGTAGCAACGTAGTGGCGGATGTACGCGAAATCCTGTTGGACACGGGTTTTCCGGCCCAGCGCCTGGAGCTGGAAATCACCGAAAACGTCATGCTCAACGACATCGAGGGCGCCCTAGGCACCATGCTCGCCCTCAAGGAGCTCGGCGTACGCCTGAACATGGACGATTTCGGCACCGGCTATTCTTCCCTGGGCTACTTGCGGACTTACCCGTTCGACAGCATCAAGATCGACAAGCGATTCATCGCAGGCCTAGGCAACCCGAGCGGCAACGATCGCGCCGTGGTTCAGGCAATCATCAACCTGGGCCGGGCCATGGGCCTGGAGGTGACCGCCGAAGGAGTGGAAACCGAGCAACAGCTCAAGCTGCTGGCCAAGGATCGCTGTGACGAAGTCCAGGGCTACTACCTGAGCCGCCCGCTGGATCGCCAGCATTTCGAGTGTTTGCTCAAGGCGCGCAGCGACCAGCGTGGCGCGCTCTGAGCCTTGCATTCAACGCAACCGGCGCTCGGCGATGATCTCCGGAAGATCCCCACGACGCAGGTAGAGGCGCAGCGGCTCGCCGATATTAAGCCGATCATCCACATGCTGGGCCAACAACAGTGCCAGGCGCTCGCGGCACAGGGCCATGCGGGCGCCTTGCACAGGGCGCCAGACGAATTCGCTGCAGGGTGTGATGCTTTCATCGGCCACATCCATGCCGAAGGCGTCTTCGCTAAAGCGCACGATATGGGTGCCGCGCTTGCCGTGGTAGCCGACGAAGCCGATGAGCTGGTCGGCGGCATTGCAGATATCCAGGGATGTGATGGTCATACGTACCTCGCAATTGATGTCGAAAGGACGCACGCCGGGCGGGAGCGGTCGCCTCTTCTCGGGCGACGCGCACGGCCAGCCTAGCGCAAGTGGCAGACCGTTCGCCAAGTTTTTCCATGCTCCCACCATCGGCCCGCTAGACTGATCTTCCTACCGCCACGGACATCGGACCGTCATGGCCATCGACCTCAGTGCCGACATCGCCATCATTGGCCGCATCAACGCCGTTCCGGCCATCCTGCAAGTGATCTGCGAGACCACAGGCCTGCGTTTTGCTGCCGTAGCACGGGTCACCGAGAACAATTGGGTCGCCTGCGCCGTGCTGGACAACCTGGGCATGGGCCTGCGACCTGGTGATGAACTGGACGTGACCACTACCCTGTGCCAGGAAACCCGCAGCAGCCAGCAGACCATCGTGATCGACCAAGCCAGCCTGGACGAGCAGTACTGCCAGCATCACGCACCGCGGATCTACCGCTTCGAAAGCTACATCTCGGTGCCGGTGCTGCGCACCGATGGCAGTTTCTTCGGCACCATCATCGCCTTCGACTCACAGCCCGCACCGCTCAAAGGCAGCGCAATCCAGCCCATGATGGAGTCCTTTGCCCGGCTGCTGGCGATCCAGATAGAAAGCGAACAAAGCGCCCAGCGCACCGAGCGCGCCCTTCAGAAGGAACGGGCCATGGCCGAAGTGCGCGAGCAGTTCATCGCCGTCCTCGGTCATGATCTGCGCAATCCGCTGTTCGCCATCACCGCCGGTGCCGAACTGCTCATCCAGCGCCTGCAGGATGAGCGTAACCGTGTCATCGCACGACACATCCTAACCTCCGGCAAACGTGCCTCGCAGTTGGTGCGTGATGTGCTGGACTTTGCCCGTGGTCGCCTCGGTGCCGGCATCACACTTAACGTGCAGCCCTGCCACGATCTGCATGGCGCGCTCAGCCACGTCGCCTCGGAATTGCAGCGTGTCCATCCGCAGCGCCAGATGGTGCTGAACATCGGCGATCTGGGCGGACTGTATTGCGACCGGGAACGAGTGATGCAGCTACTTTCCAATCTGATTGCCAATGCCCTGACCCACGGCGCCCCCGATGGGCCGGTGACCATCACCGCCGCCGTACGTGACGGCAATTTCGTGCTCAGCGTGCACAACTTGGGCGAGCCGATCCCGGCGCATACCCTGGCGCAATTGTTCCAGCCGTTTTCCCGGCCGCTCTCCAACAGGCCGCAACAAGGGCTGGGCCTTGGGCTGTACATCGCCAACCAGATTGCTCTGGCCCACGGTGGGCGTATGGACGTCGTGTCCAACCCGCAGACGGGGACGCTGTTCAGTTTTCGTCTGCCTGTGGATCGACCTGGGACGCCAGCACCTGGGCCAGCCAGTTCATGAACACCTGGACTCGGCGCGGTACATGCCGCTGCCGGGCGTACAGCAACGACACCGGCATGGCTTGGGCCTGAAACCCTTCCAGCACACAGACCAGCGCACCACTGCGCAGATGGTTGGCGACGCCCACAGCGGGCACCTGGATCAGCCCCAGGCCTGCCAGACAGGCCGCCGAGTAGGCTTCGGCGTTGTTCACGGTCACGGCACCCGTCATGGCCTGGACATGCACTTGTCCGTTGCGCTCGTATTCGAACCCTGGGCTGCGCGCGCCCAGGGTGCCGACGTAATGAACCAGGCGATGCTCAGCCAGATCCTCGAGGCTGCGCGGCTCACCGTAACGCGCCAGGTACCCTGGGCTTACGCAGTTGCGCATGCTCAATTGGCCAACCGGTCGCGCCACCACGTCCAGGTCGTTCAGCACACCAATTCGCAGCACACAGTCGAAGCCTTCGCGCAGTAGATCAACCCGCCGGTCGGTGCAACTGATCTCGACCTCCAGACGCGGGTAGCGATCCAGGAACCCAGGCAGCGCCGGAATGATCACTTGCCTGGCCATCATGGTCGGCAAATCGATGCGCAAACGCCCCGTCAGATCAACATCGTCAGCACGAAACAGCCCCTCGATTTCTTCCATGCCCGACAGCAGATTCTTGCTGCGCTCATACAACAGCATGCCGTCCTGAGTGGCCTGCACACGTCGGGTGGTGCGGTTGAACAGCCGGGTGCCCAGCAGATGCTCTAGCGCCCGAATCTGCTCAGACACTGTTGATCGCGGCAACCCCAGGCTGTCGCCGGCCAGGGTGAAACTGGACAGTTCACTGACCCTGACGAAAGTGCGCAGCAGCTCCAGCTTGTTCATTGAAACGTCGCTCATTGTCCAAAACATTCGAACAGTATTTCCATAAATACCGGATTTATCACCCCTGTGCAGACCAATAGTCTGTTACCCACAGCCATCAACGAGGTAACCGACATGACCCGCAAACTCGCTTTGATCACCGGCGCCAGCCGAGGCCTGGGCAAGAACACCGCAGAACACTTGGCCGCGCGAGGCATCGACATCATCGGCACCTTCCACAGCAAGGCCGACGAAGCCCAAGCGCTCGCACGCCGCCTGGAACAGGCCGGAGTGAAAGCCGCCATGCTGCAATTGGATGTGAGTGACAACGCCAGTTTCGCGACCTTCGCCGAGCGTGTAGACCAGACCCTGCGACAGCACTTTGGCCGGGAGCGTTTCGACTTTCTTGTGAACAATGCCGGCATCGGGCTGAACGTGCCGTTCACCGAGACCAGCGAGGCCCAGTTCGACCAGTTGCTCAACATCCAGCTCAAAGGGCCGTTCTTCCTGACCCAGCGCCTGTTGCCGCTGATGGTCGATGGCGGGCGCATCGTCAATATCTCCACCGGCCTGACCCGCTTCGCCCTGCCTGGCTATGCCGCCTACGCGGCCATGAAAGGTGCGATGGAGGTGCTCACCCGCTACCAGGCCAAGGAGCTAGGAGCCCGGGGCATTCGTGTGAACATCCTGGCCCCTGGGGCGATCGAGACAGACTTCGGCGGTGGCGTGGTTCGCGACAACCAGCAGGTCAATGACTTCATTGCCGGTAACACAGCCCTGGGCCGGGTCGGTCTGCCCGATGACATCGGCGCGGCAATCGCCCTGCTGCTCGAAGACGGCAACGGCTGGATTACCGGCCAACGGCTGGAAGTATCCGGCGGCATGTTCCTCTAAGCCGGCGCTCAGCGCTGCGCCTGCTCATGAACCTGCACGCTGGCCGTCATGCCCGCGCTCAGGTTCATGCCCTCCGGGATCTGGTCAAGACGAATGCGCACCGGGATCCGTTGGGCCAGGCGCACCCAGTTGAAGGTCGGCTCGACCTCCGGCAGCAACTGGCTGTCGGGATTGCTGTTGCTGTCGGTGATGCCGCGGCTGATGCTTTCCACGTGCCCATCGATCGACTCACCTGCGCCCATCAACCAGACTTTGACCGGGTCGCCCACGCGAATGCGCGGCAGCTTGGTCTCCTCGAAATAGGCCTGGATATAAAAAGTCGAGTCGTCCACCAAGGCCATCACCGATTGCCCGGTGTTAACGTAGTTGCCCTGGGCCAGACGCAGGTTGGTGATGTGCCCGCTGCGCGGCGCACGCACTTCGCTGCGGTCCAGGTTTATCTTGGCCACCTGCAGCTGTGCCTGGGCTTCGTGCAGTTCACCACGGGCGATCGCCGCGTTGATCTGGGCGTTCTCGCGCAGCTCAGCGCTGATGGCCTCTGGGCCGAGCGCAGTACGCCGGGCCGCCTCGCGCTCACGCAGGCGCAATTGCTGGGCACGGGTTTCGGCCACAGCGCTGGCTTGGTCGTAGGCGGCCTGGAAGCGCTCGCGGTCGATGTTCATTAGCACATCGCCGGCCTTGACCTGCTGATTATCATGGACCTTCAGCTCGCGTACCCATCCGGAGACGTCCGGGGCGATGACCACCACGTCCGCGCGGACCCGTGCGTCCCGCGTCCAGGGGGTGAGCATGTAGTACTGCCAGAGCTGGTAACCGGCGAACACCGCCAGCGCCACCACACACAGGGTGACCAGGGTACGTACGGCTGTACGCATGGACTTCACTCCTTACAAAGGCCCTAGCAGGTGCACCACCAGGGACAGAACACAAACGAACAATGCGGCATCGAACAATGCTTCGTGCCAGATCCAGCGCCCCAAAGGCGTGGCCTGCACCACCAGACGCAGCAATCCGGTAAGCGCCAGGGCCATCAGCACATAGACCAGAAACGGGCTGAGCAACACGCCGCCCAGCGCCCACTCACGCAAGCCCATGGATTTCCTCCTGCCGGCGGCACCACTTGCCCCAGCTTCTTTGCAGTTGCAGCACCGCGCCAATAGCCAGGTGCAGCGGGTCGCTTGGCGGCTGGCGACGCAGGGCCTCGATGAATTGCTCGCTGGCCGCGTCCAGGCGCTGACCACGGCCCGGCGCCGGGCCGCTGGCGAGCACTGCTTCCAACTGTTGCAAGTAATGACGCTCGGCTGCAGCCAACGGCGCCTGAGCGACGGCAAGGCACATGCGCAGATGCACCAGCTCATCGCCGATATCCAGGCCGTGCAACCCATCGTCCCAACGCTTGCGCTCAGCCTCCGGCAGCTCGCTGGCGTGTCGCGCCAGCTGCATCAGACGGTCGGCCATGCGCCCGCCGAACCAGCTATCGGCTCCCCGCAGGTCACGGCGGGTCAGGCGCACCAGATCGCCCTGAGTCGCCTTGCGCAGGCGCCGACCGAGCCAGGCCGGATGACGCAGCACCAGCAGCCGAAACGCCAACACCGCCGCCCCCACACCGATCAACATGGCCTGGGCGCTGTTGAGCATGGCAGCCACATCGAAATGCATGGTGTTCAGTGGCGCCACCAGCACGATGAAATGCAGGCAATAAGAGGTCGCCGTGGCGCCTGTGCGCGGGTGCGCCATGCCCAAAGCACCGAAGAACAGCGGCACGCCCATCCCGAGGCATAGCATCGCGAAGCTGCTCCACTGTGGCAGGAGGATCTGTCCCACCAGAAACGCCACTGGGATTGCCAGGAGAATCCCGCGCAGGAAACTCAGCCCGATCTGCGCACCGTTCTCACGGCTGGCGAACAAACTGCAGACCACACAAGTGAGCACCAATCCACCCGGTGCCGCCGGCCATGCAGTGGCCAGCCAGAAACTGCTCATGGCCAGGAACGCCAAGGCGCTGCGCGACCCAAACAACAGCGCCAACGGCAAATCCCGGTGAGCGGCCAGGCTCTGGGACACTTCTTTGGGAGCCCTGCCCTGCTCCACGTCCTGCAAAGCCTGGGTCGCAGCCATGGCAAAATCCAGCAACAGAGTCAGGCGCGCCAGGCAGTAATGCTCGGCAGAGCTGATCTGCCCGTCATGAGCTGCATCCCAGAGGCGCTGGCGCAACAGCAGCAGGTTCGCGGGTTCAGGCGTGATCAACTGTGCGCGAACCTCATCCAGCCATGGCGCCAGCCGACCGGCCTCGGTCTCGTCAAGCTGGCTCCATTGGCGCCGCACCGATCGCGAAATACGCAGCAGCATCATCAATTTCTGGCTCAATCCACGAATGGCCCGGGCGCGCTGACGGCCGCGGTGTCCTTCGAACCAGGCGTGTTCGCGCTGGGCATCGATGGCAACGATTCGTCCCAGAATTTCCAACAGCCCCTTACGCGCTTCGTCTTCGCCACCGAGCATGGCACTGCACGCCTGCAGGCCGTTCTGCCAGGCCTGGCGTGCCTGGCCTGCGAGCTGCTGTTCGACCCGCAGCGGCCAGAGCAAGGCGCTGGTGGCGGTGGCGCAGACGATCCCCAGGCAGATCTCCGTGCAGCGTGCCACCGCCTGGTCGAACACTTGCAGCGGATGGTTGATCGCCGGCAAGGCGATGATCGCAACGGTATAGCCGGCCAGCACGAAGGCGTAAGCCCAGGCGCTACGTAATTGAGTGGACGCCGCCGTACACAGCGCCAGCCACAACGCCAAAGTGAGCAGGAACAACCACGGTGTCTGGGCGAACAGCCCCATGAACACCACCGACATGAACGTGCCTACCAAGGTCCCGGCCAACCGGGCCAAGCCCTTCTGCACCAGCATGCCAGACAGCGGCTGGGCCACGATGAAAGCCGTCATCAACGCCCAGGAAGGCTGCTCCAGGCCCCAACGCATGGCCAGCCACAGCGCCAGCCCCCCACCGAGCAAGGTCTTGATGGCGAACTTGACAGCGAGGGGGGTGGGAGCAAAAAGGGCCGTGAGGGTGATGGGCACGGAATCGGGCCTTGCGCAGCGGTAATGGATGAAAGATAGACAACGGCGCAAGGATAAAGCGGAATCGTTTGATTAGCTAGCTAAGCATCATTCTGGATCCACTCCCGCTCCATCTGCATCAGCAGTTACGCGGATAGCGAAAACACAGGCAAAAAAATGGGCGACCGAAGTCGCCCTAAATGCCTTGCGTGCTCGTGAATCGGGAAGGATCAGCGCGACTTGCGCTTGCTCGAGTCCTTCCAGATGAAAATGCCCAGACCGGCGAAGAACACCAACATCAACCCGACCGTTACCACACCGGCGATAACCACGTTGTCGAAGAACATGTCGGCCTCCCGTTCGTTTGCCGTTGTCCGATGGATGCAAGGTAACGAATGCGGGAGTGGAAAAAATTGACGGGCGTCAATGGTGCCCGGGGGCGGGCACGCGAGGCGTGTACAGATTTGACATGCGTCAAATTTCAGCGTTTTTTCGGCTTGCCCTTGGGCTTCTTCTTGGATTTGCCCAACGGCATGGCCTGTTCGAAGGCCTGGCGCACTTCGTTCAGGCGCTTTTCCTTGAGGTCATGGATGCGCTTGCTGCGCTCGGCATCGAAATCGATCAGGTTGTCTTGGCTCATGGCAGGCTCGACTGACAGCAGAGGCTTGCATGATGAAGCCTGACGCCGATGCTGACCAGCTCAGACTTCGATATCCACCAGCAGCCCCTGGCGCGGTCGCTCGCCCAGCGGCGATACCGGTACAGTGTTGTCGGCGTTAAGCTCATCATCCGGCACGGCGCTGAACGGCTCGTCCTGACCTTTTTGCTGACGCTGCTGTTGTTGCCGGCGTTGCTCTTCGCGCAACAACAGGGCCTGCTCCTGCGGGTCGCGCTGGTGACGCAGATCGATGGTGCCGTCGCTCGAGCTGGGCTGCGCGGGGACCACCGGCGGAATGGGCGGGGTCTGTTTGACCGGATCCTGTTGCGAAGTCACCGGTGCGGCGCTGAGCGGAATGATGGGCGGCAGCATGGAAATCGTCTCCTGTTACCCTTGTATCGGCCAACGCCCGGCCGCCTTGAGCGACCGCTCGCAAGCCCCTTCATGGTCAGGTGCCCGGAGTATAGGACACCGCCTTCATTGGACCTCGACGTCATCTTCGGTCGGCTCATCGGCCGATGGACTGGTTTCGCTCCAGGGCCGCTTGTAGACCTGCTGCCACACCGCATCCATATGATCGCGCAACACCTGCGGCGCACTCTTGAGCGAGGCGCTGTCCTCGCGCTCGCCGCCGACTGGTTCCTCACCGGCCGGCGTGATCAGTGACTGGCCGGTAATGCTGTAGACCGCCTGCCCTTCGCGCATCTCGATGGCGATGTCATGGGGATCGATACCGCCACCACAGAAGGCATGGCTGGCCACGGTCAGTTCGGCGACGCCATCTTTGTTCAGGTCGCTGACATCACTGACATCGGTGTAGAAGTCCACGTCCAGATCCAACCCCGGGCAACTGGTCTCCTGTTCAATCTGCCAGCGGGACTTGAACGCATCCGCCTGCGCGCTACGCCCATAGAGGGTGGCCTTGAGCACCACCTTGTCGACTTCCTGCTCGGTTTCGGCGTCGGTGGCCTGGCCGTCGGTTCGGCTGAGCACCAGCAGGCCTTCGCCGTCACGGTCACGGAAATGCACGCTCTTGATCGGGGTCTGCACGCCCAGCACTTCCAGCTGCTCGGCGGGAATCGGCGGCAAGGTCTCGAAGTTTTTCTGGTCACAGGCAGCCAGCAACAAACTGCTCAGGGCCAGGGAGGCATACAACCAGCGGTGCTTGGCAAGCATGGTGGCGTGGGGCCCTCGTTGTGCAACGGTATTCGTCGATGAACAGCTAGACTCTTTGGTCTAACCGGCCCTATCCGTTAACATAGCCGGCTTTTCATCGCGGGAGTTCAGGCAGTATGGCGCAGCAGTATCAACCGGGGCAACGCTGGATCAGTGACAGCGAAGCCGAGCTCGGCCTGGGGACCATCCTGGCGCAGGATGGCCGCCTGCTGACCGTGCTCTACCCGGCCACTGGCGACACCCGCCAGTATTCCCTGCGCAATGCGCCGCTGACCCGCGTGCGCTTCTCGCCTGGCGACCAGATCACTCATTTCGAGGGTTGGAAGCTGACCGTGCGCGAGGTCGAGGACGCCGATGGCCTTCTGGTCTACCACGGCCTCGACGGCCAGAACCAAGCGCGAGTCCTGCCGGAGACCCAGCTGTCCAACTTCATCCAGTTCCGTCTGGCCAGCGACCGCCTGTTCGCCGGGCAGATCGACCCGCTGTCGTGGTTCTCCCTGCGCTACAACACCTTGCAGCACACCAGCAAACAGATGCTCTCGACCCTGTGGGGTCTGGGCGGCTGCCGCGCCCAGCCGATCGCGCACCAGTTGCACATCGCCCGTGAAGTGGCTGACCGCATTGCGCCACGGGTACTGCTGGCCGACGAAGTAGGCCTGGGCAAGACCATCGAAGCAGGCCTGGTGATCCATCGCCAGCTGCTCTGCGGGCGCGCCAGCCGCGTGCTGATCCTGGTGCCGGAAAACCTGCAGCATCAGTGGCTGGTGGAAATGCGTCGGCGCTTCAACCTGCAAGTGGCGCTGTTCGATGCGGAGCGCTTCATCGAAAGCGACGCCAGCAACCCGTTCGAAGACGCCCAGCTCGCGCTGGTGGCGCTGGAGTGGCTGGTCGAAGACGAGAAGGCCCAGGACGCTCTGTTCGCCGCTGGCTGGGACCTGATGGTCGTCGACGAAGCGCACCACCTGGTCTGGCACGAAGAACAGGCAAGCCCCGAGTACGCCTTGGTCGAGCAACTGGCCCAAGTCATCCCGGGCGTGCTGCTGCTCACCGCCACTCCCGAGCAATTGGGCCAGGACAGCCACTTCGCCCGCCTGCGCCTGCTCGACCCCAACCGTTTCCATGACCTGGCCGCCTTCCGCGCCGAGAGCGAGCACTATCGCCCGGTTGCCGAAGCCGTTCAGGAACTGCTCGACGAAGGCCGTCTGTCACCCAAGGCCCACGCCACCATCGAAGGCTTCCTCGGTGCCGAGGGCGAAGCGCTGCTGGCCGCTGTCACCGACGGCGACAGCCAGGCCAGCGCACGCCTGATCCGTGAGCTGCTCGATCGCCACGGTACCGGCCGCGTGCTGTTCCGTAACACTCGCGCGGCGATCCAGGGCTTCCCGGAGCGCCAGCTGCACCCCTACCCATTGGCCAATCCGGCGCAATACCACGATCTGCCGAGCGGCGAACGTGCCGAGCTCTATCCGGAAGTGGCCTTCCAGGCCCAGGGCGAAACCAGCGACGACGAGCGTTGGTGGCGCTTCGATCCGCGGGTCGACTGGCTGATCGACACCCTCAAGATGCTCAAGCGCACCAAAGTTTTGGTGATCTGCGCCCACGCCGAGACCGCCATGGACCTGGAAGACGCTCTGCGCGTGCGCTCCGGCATTCCGGCCACGGTGTTCCACGAGGGTATGAGTATCCTGGAGCGCGACCGCGCCGCTGCCTACTTCGCCGACGAAGAGTTTGGCGCCCAGGTGCTGATCTGCTCGGAAATCGGCAGCGAAGGCCGCAACTTCCAGTTCGCCCACCACCTGGTAATGTTCGATCTGCCGGCCCACCCCGATCTGCTCGAGCAGCGCATCGGCCGCCTGGACCGTATCGGCCAGAAACACACCATCGAGCTGCACATCCCCTACCTGCAGGACAGCCCGCAGGAGCGCCTGTTCCAGTGGTACCACCAGGGCCTTAACGCCTTCCTGGCCACCTGCCCGACGGGTAACGCCTTGCAGCACCAGTTCGGCCCGCGCCTGCTGCAGCTGCTCGAAGGGGGCGACAGCAAGGCCTGGGAGGCGCTGGTAGATGAAGCCCGTGCAGAGCGCGAGCGTCTGGAAGCCGAGCTGCACAGCGGCCGCGATCGGCTACTGGAGCTCAACTCCGGTGGTGCGGGCGAAGGTCAGGCGCTGGTGGAGGCGATTCTCGAACAGGACGACCAGTTCGCCCTGCCGATCTATATGGAAACCCTGTTCGACGCCTTTGGCATCGACAGCGAAGACCACTCGGAAAACGCGCTGATCCTCAAGCCGAGCGAGAAGATGCTCGACGCCAGCTTCCCGCTGGGCGACGACGAAGGCGTGACCATCACCTATGACCGCAACCAGGCGCTCTCGCGCGAGGACATGCAGTTCCTGACCTGGGAACACCCGATGGTCCAGGGCGGCATGGATCTGGTGCTGTCCGGTTCCATGGGCAATACCGCGGTGGCGCTGATCAAGAACAAGGCGCTCAAGCCTGGCACCGTGCTGCTCGAGCTGCTCTATGTCAGTGAAGTGGTCGCCCCTCGCAGCCTGCAGCTGGGTCGTTACCTGCCTTCGGCGGCCCTGCGCTGCCTGCTCGATGCCAACGGCAACGACCTGAGCCCTCGTGTGGCTTTCGAAACCCTCAATGACCAGTTGGAAAGCGTGCCCAAGGCCAGCGCCAACAAGTTCGTCCAAGCCCAGCGCGATGTACTGGCCAAGCGCATCGCCAGCGGCGAAGCCAAGGTCATGCCTAGCCATGTAGAGCGCGTGGCCGAGGCGCAGCGCCGCCTGGCCGCCGAAGCTGACGAAGAACTGGCCCGCCTGACCGCACTCAAGGCCGTCAACCCGAGCGTACGCGACAGCGAAATCGACGCCCTGCGCAAGCAGCGCGAAGAAGGCCTGGCCATGCTGGAAAAAGCCGCCCTGCGCCTGGAGGCGATCCGCGTCTTGGTCGCGGGCTGATCTGCATCCTCGCGCAGGCTTCGCCAGCGCCTACCGTGTTTCGACGACCTGTAGGCGCTGGCGCTCACCGCCAAGCTTAGATCCGCGCGCTATTAAGCCAATATCCAAATGGTTGAAATCAAAGTGCCATTAATCAGGAAGGCTTAACCACTCATTTCTATACTGCTGCAGAACGGTCTCCACCGGCTTTTTTGGGGACGAGTGCGAACTCGACGAAGAGGCATGCAATGGAGTGGTTGGGACTGCAATTGTTCGCCAAGCTGCCAACTACCGGCCAGATCTTCCTGGACTGCCGCCATGACCCCCTGCTGGTTCTGCTGGCCTATGGGGTGGCCTGCATTGCCTGTTTCGCGACGCTGGACATGGCCGAACGCCAGAGCCAGAGCGAAGACCCCATGGCCCGACGGCAATGGCGTGTGCTGGGCGCCTGTTGTCTGGCCGCCGGCATTTGGGCGCTGCACTTCATCAGCACACTGGCCTTGCAGGCACCGGTCGATATTCGCTACGACGTGCCGATGACCGGCTTGTCACTGCTGATCGCCCTGCTCACCGCCTGGTTCGCGATGAACAGTCTCGATCGGGACGAAATGCGTCTGGGCCATTACGTGCAAAGCGCCCTGCTGACCGGGCTGGGCATCGTGCTCATGCATTTCGCGGGGATGGCGGGCCTTAAGATCAACGCCAACCAATTCTACGAACCCGTCCTGACGTTCCTGGCGCTGGCCGTCACCCTCGGCGCCAGCCTGCTGGTGCTGTCGATGGGACGTTTTTTCAGCCGAGGCAGCGGCACCCTGCATCTGGCCAGCAAGTACGCCGCCAGCCTGCTGATAGCAGGCGGCCTGATCGGCACGCATTTCATCAACATGGCTGCCATGACGCTGGTGGTTCCCGTCGACACTGCCTTGCGTCTGCCTTCGGCCGACAACAGTCTGCAATTGGGCCTGACCGTCGCCTTGATTACCCTTCTGATCAGCGGTAGCAGCATCAGCGCCGCCTTGTCCGACAGAAAACTGCAGAGCAAAGAGCACGACCTGCGTCGGGTCAATGTCCTGCTCAGCCAATTGGACCAGGCGCGCGCCTCCCTGCAGCAGGCCGCCCATTACGATGCCCTTACCAACCTGGTCAACCGCCGCGGTTTCAACCAAGTCTTCGCCGAACGCCTGTGTGAACACGCCAACAGCGAAAACCGGCTGGCGGTGATGTTCCTGGACATCGATCATTTCAAACGGATCAACGACAGCCTTGGCCACGCCGCAGGCGACGAGCTGCTCAAGGTCATCGCCGGCCACATCAAGGCCGCAACCCGTAACCAGGATCTGGTAGCCCGTTTTGGCGGAGACGAGTTCTGCATCGTCACCAGCCTCAACAACCGCGACGAAGCACGCCACCTGGCCCAGCGCATCATGCAGAGAATGAAGGACCCGATCGACCTAGGCGGCCGGCGCATGGTCATGACCACCAGCATCGGCATCAGCATCTTCCCTGATGACGGACGCACGGCCGAAGAGCTGCTCAAGAATGCCGATCTGGCGCTGTACCAATCCAAGGGTTGCGGGCGCAACAGCCTGAACTTCTTCAACAGCAGCCTGAAGACGCGCGCGACACTGGAGTTGCAACTGGAAGAAGAGCTGCGCGTGGCCCTGCTCGAAGAGCGAGGACTGTGCGTTCACTACCAGCCGATCTTCGACCTGCACAATGGCCAGGTCGCAAAGCTCGAAGCCCTGGTGCGCTGGCAGCACCCCCAGCACGGCCTGCTCAGCCCGGACCGTTTCATCGGTATCGCCGAAACCAACGGTTTGATCGCCGACCTGGACTTGTGGGTACTGCGCCGGGCGTGTCATGACCTGGCGCAGCTCAATCACCACGGCTATAGCAACCTCAAGGTCACGGTCAATTGCTCGGCGGTGACCCTTGGCCGCGAGGAGTTGCCCAATGAAGTGGAAAGGGCGCTGTTCCAGGCCGGCGTGTCCGCTCGTCAACTGGAGCTGGAAGTTACCGAGAATGCCTTGATGGGCGATATCCAGCGGGTCGTCAGCCTGCTCAAGCGCATCCGCGCCCAAGGCGTAGCCCTGTCGATCGATGATTTCGGCACTGGATATTCATCACTGGCCTACCTCAGGCGCCTGCCGCTGGACGTACTCAAGATCGATCGGTCGTTTATCCAGGACGTGCCGGGGAGCCAGAAGGATCGCGAGATTGTCCAGGCGATCATCATCATGGCCCACACCCTGCACCTGCAGGTCGTCACCGAGGGCGTCGAGACCACCGAGCAGCATGCCTTCCTCGCCGCCCACGGTTGTGATTTCCTGCAGGGCTACCTGCTCAGCCGCCCGGTGCCCCTGGCCGAACTTCAGCCGATCCTCGAGCGCCTCGACGGCCAAGCGCCAACGTTCAGTCCTTGTTGCGATACAGCTCTACCAGTGTCGCCGGATCTTTTTGCAGATACCCCTGGCTACCGTGCAAGCGCATCAGTTGCGCAGCCAGGCCACTGACCGGTGTCGCCGAACCCTGCTCGCGCGAGAATTTCACTGCGGTATCCAGGTCCTTGAGTAGCGTGCGCACATGCCACTTGATCGGCTCGAACCGACTCTCAGCCATTTGAGGCGCCAGGATCTGCAGTGGCTTGGAGTCGGCAAAGCCCCCGGCCAGGGCCTCGGCGATCAGGCGAGCGTCAACGCCCGATTGCTCGGCCAGCGCGACAACCTCGGCGATGACCAGCGCGTTGCACGCCACGATCATCTGGTTGCAGGCCTTGGTCACCTGGCCTGCCCCCACACCGCCCATGTGCGTGACCCGCTGCCCCAGGGTCAACAACACTGGGCGCACGCGCTCCAGATCCTGCGCCTCGCCTCCCACCATGATCGCCAGCGTGCCGGCCTCGGCGCCCGGAGTACCGCCGGAGACCGGCGCATCCAGCCAGGCCATGCCGCACAGCGCGGCAAGCTCGGCCGCCATCTCACGGGTAGCGGTCGGCTCCAGGCTGGAGAAATCCACCAATAGCTGGCCGGCACGTCCGCCCTGGGCAATACCTTGCTCGCCGAATACCACCTCCCGCACCACAGCCGTATCGGCCAGACACAGCAGCACGATATCCGTGTCGCGGCACAACTCGGCGGGGCTGGCGGCTTGGCGCGCACCGGCCGCCACCAGTTCGGCGCACTTTTGCCGGTTGCGGTTCCAGACCGTCAACGGGTAACCCGCCGCCAGCAAGCGCTGGCACATCGGCAATCCCATCAGTCCGATTCCGGCGAACCCCAGCGAAGGCAATGCAGTACTCATGAACTACTCCAAGCAGACGATTAAAGAAGCATGACAAACAGACGATACAGTCGCGTAATCCCACCCGTGATGGCTAGATGACATAACTTGTCCGACGGCCCACCACCCAAGGCAAATGGCGCACTATGACCCTAACAACTACTTCTGCCAATGCGGTGCCCGAGTCGTCGATCCCCTCCCCCCTGCCCACGGGTGCCGCCCGGGACCTCGCGCCGTTGCGCAGTGTGCCCACGCAGCAATACCTGTACTACACCGAACCGGACATCCAACGCATCCTCGATAATCTCGATGGCCTGCGCGATCTGGTGTTTCCGCAGAACCTGCATGCCGAGGATGAGAACCAGCTGCGCCTGGAGCAGCAGTTCCCTTCGGTGTGCTTGATCGGCCTGGGCCGCTGTGGCTCGAACATCGCCCTTGACGTGGCCGAGCTGGTCTACAACGCCCGGACATTCTTCCTCAACGAGTTCAACAACGAGGATCGGCACAAAGGCGAAACTGGCTACAGCCCAGCGCGCTGGATCCGCCAGAACCTGCGTCTGGTACAGAACAAGGCCATGAAGCCGGTGTTTCTGGTGGAGCCGCTGGTGATGCTCGGTGACCTGGACAAGGACATTGCCGGGCGCATCCGCTTCTCCCGCCAAGGCGAGCGCGGTGGATTCTTGCGTGACTACAGCAAGATGAAAATCATGGATCTGTCCGAGGTCCACGCCGGCGGGGCCGGTAATGCGCCGATCCTAGGCCAGTACCTGGCCAAAATCATCCTCAACAAGGACACCCAGCGTTTCTCCAGCGCCGACTGGAAACTGATCCACTCGTACCTGATCGACTCCTGCGGCATCAAAGCCAACCAGTCGCGCCTGTATTTCTACATCTTCAGCGCCGGCGGCGGTACCGGCTCGGGCATGGCCTCGGAATTCGGCCTGGCCCAGCAGTACTCGTACATGAACAAGACCTTCGATACCAAGCCAGCCGACGAGAACGACGGCAAGAGCGGTCACTCGTTCGTCTTCGAACCGATCTTCACCAGCGGCATCTGCGTGCTGCCGAATATCTCCGACCACCGCAGCGAGATGTCCGAGGCATTGCACATCAATGCCGGGCGCCTGTTGTGCAAGTACCTGTCGGAAGAATGGGACTTCTCGTACAACTTCGATAACGAAGACAGCAGCGAAGCCAGCGTCATGGGGCGCATCCGCCCCTGGAATGCCATGATGCTCATCTCCAACGACATCATGCGCTACGCCGAGGAAAGCGACGACGGCACGATCCAGAACATCGACGTCAACGCCATGGAGAAGCACGCCAACCAGTACATCTCCCAGCAGATCTTCAACATCCTTACGGCCCAGGCCGTGACCACCGACTACGACCAGAACTACTTCCGTCGCGCCGGCATCGACATTGGCGAAACCATTCGCCTGGACGCCAACGACCTGTTCATGAGCCTGGCAGGCCCGGTCGCCATCGCCTATGCCGAGTCGGTGGTGCCGGAGCGCCCTGCGCCGGCTTCGGACAAGTTCAAGGTGTTCGAGAAAGAAAGCCCGCGGCTGGACATCGACGATCTGTTCTTCCGCTCCATCGACCTGCCGCACTTCAACAAGCAGACCCAAGCCATCGAAGGGATCAGCCTGCTGCCGATCGAATCGCGTCGCTACCGCGCGGCGCTCGAGCAATACCAAGCCTCCGGCTATGACGCCGCGGCCCTGCATGACCTGCACTTCTTCAAGAACTGCTCCTCGGTGGTGTCGATCGTGTCGCTGCCCAAGGACTACAAGCTGTCGTACATGGACCTGAACCGGCTCAAGACCCACCTCAACAGCCTGTTCCCCAATACCACGCTCAAGCGCTACGCGCTGGTCATCGGCGCCTCGGCGAATCTGTCGCTGACCACCCTGATCGCCAAGAGTCCGTGCCTGTCGGACGACTTCCTGACACTGATCGTGGCCTTCATCAAGCGCTGCTTCGCGCGTACCCCGTACCGCTTCGACGACACGCTGGACAACGCCATCCTCGAATTCATCACCAGCGAGCACTTCGCCGAAGAACGCATCGACGACCTGCTCAACGAGTTCGAAAACCCGGCCAAGATCCTCGACACCAACTGGTACGCGATCAAACCGATGTACGAGAAGAAGTACCGCGAGTTGATCAACGACAAGAGCCGCTTCGTCTCGATCAACGACATCCGCCTGTCACGCGAGTGCGTGAAGAAAGCAGTGAAATACCTGCGCGAGATC
Organism: Pseudomonas guariconensis; assembly: GCF_040822035.1. NCBI lineage: Bacteria > Pseudomonadati > Pseudomonadota > Gammaproteobacteria > Pseudomonadales > Pseudomonadaceae > Pseudomonas > Pseudomonas guariconensis. The sequence goes on from NZ_CP162012.1 coordinate 4,115,668, forward strand.
TTCCGCCACCGGATTGGCAAGACCCGGGTCATCTCTCTGAACAACCATACCGGGCGGGTAGATTACTAACGGACCGCTTGGGGCCGCGTCGCGGCCCATCGCAGGCTTGGCCAGCTCCAGGGATTCAACTGGCGCTGGCCAAGGCTGAAGCGGGATGTGCATTACGCATGCCGTAAACTGTTACCGCCACGCCGAACCACGGCGCCGTTGTTACTTGTTTCCACCTTACGTGAGCGTCAATGCGCACCCTTGTGGCGCGCTGTGCGTTTTTGCGCACTAAAAACGCCCGTGCTTATTCCGGTTTTTTTACCTGGATCACGATAAACGGCGAAACGACCACCGCCCAGATCTCTGGATCGCGGCTTTGCAGGTCCAGCGCCTGCTCTGCGGTGACGGGCGCCACAGTGCCATCATTGCGCCACTTGGCAAAGATCTCGCTGCGATTCTCGGCCATCGCCTCGGCAACAGCGATCAGGTCCAGGCTGGGGTCGACCCAAATCAGGTCACCTTTGGCCCAGAAACGCTCCAATGCTTTCCACTCGATGATTGCCGTCTCGCCGAGCAATTTGGCATAGAGGGTGCTTGCTTGATCAGTCATGGGTTCCTACCGGCAGAAATGTGGCATTTGAAAAGGCCGGCATTTTTGCAGAAAAACCCGGTTTCAAATACGTAAATTGGTCGATCAGTCCCGAAGTTGTGGGGTGGGGCCAAGGATGCAGGCAAAGTAATGGCGCTTTTCTGTATCTTTGTTTCGATCAGGCGACACCCGGAGAAAGTCGCGCTTTTCGCCCGCTTTTCAAGCGCTCGAAGGGCGCTCTACACTGTACCGGTACAGTTCCGGGACATGTTCCGGGGGAAGGTAGGCTTGCGACATGGCGTGGCCATGCCGGAGCCGCCCGATCTGTAGCCCTGGCCGCCAGGACTATAAGAATTACAACAGAATGAGTGGAGCACTATGATCAAGATTTCCAAGCTGTTCGCCGCAATGGTTCTGGCCGGGGTTGCCAGCCATTCGTTTGCCGCCGACACCATCAAGATTGGTATCGCCGGCCCTAAGACCGGTCCGGTCACCCAGTATGGCGACATGCAGTTCATCGGCGCGAAAAAAGCCATCGAGGACATCAACGCCAAAGGCGGTATCGACGGCAAGATGCTCGAGGCCAAGGAATACGACGACGCGTGCGACCCTAAACAGGCCGTTGCGGTCGCCAACAAAGTGGTCAACGATGGCGTCAAGTTCGTGGTCGGCCACCTGTGCTCCAGCTCCACTCAGCCTGCGTCGGATATCTACGAAGACGAAGGCGTGATCATGATCACCCCGGCTGCCACCAGCCCGGAAATCACCGCCCGTGGCTACAAGCTGATCTTCCGCACCATCGGCCTGGACAGCGCCCAGGGCCCTGCCGCCGGCAACTACATTGCCGACCACGTCAAACCGAAGGTCGTCGCGGTCCTGCACGACAAGCAGCAGTACGGCGAAGGCATCGCCACCGCGGTCAAGCAGACCCTGGAAGGCAAGAACGTCAAGGTCGCTGTCTTCGAAGGCCTGAACGCTGGTGACAAGGACTTCTCCTCGATCATCCAGAAGCTCAAGCAGAACAACGTCGACTTCGTCTACTACGGTGGCTATCACCCAGAACTGGGCCTGATCCTGCGCCAAGCCCAGGAAAAAGGCCTGAAAGCCAAGTTCATGGGTCCAGAAGGCGTCGGCAACGATTCCATCTCGCAGATTGCCCAGAATGCCTCCGAAGGCCTGCTGGTCACCCTGCCCAAGTCCTTCGACGCCGACCCTGCGAACAAGGCCATCGTCGACGGCATCAAGGCCAAGAACCAGGATCCGAGCGGCCCGTTCGTGTTCCCGGCTTACTCCGCCGTCCAGGTGATCGCTGACGGCATCAAGGCCGCCGGCACCAGCGACGACGCCGAGAAAGTCGCGGCCGAAATCCACAAAGGCACCTTCAAGACCCCGACCGGCGACCTGTCGTTCGACGACAAGGGCGACCTGAAGGACTTCAAGTTCGTGGTTTACGAATGGCACTTCGGCAAGCCGAAGACCGAAGTCTCCCCCCAGTAACAGCGTGACTAGCTAACCGAAAGCCCACTGTGTGAGCAGTGGGCTTTGTTTTACGAGGTTCATGGGCCCGATTCCCGCGATCCGGGAGGGGGTTCACCTGAAAATCTTAAAACCGTCACCCGCGGTTCCCTGGCCGTGCCTGTCATCGTTGCCAAGCCCACGATGCGGGACGGGTTCACCACCCGCCAGCGAATGCAAATCAGGTTTTTAGGAGCGCTGTAATGCCTGAGATCTACCATTTCTTCCAACAACTGGTTAATGGATTGACCATCGGCAGCACCTATGCCTTGATCGCCATCGGCTACACGATGGTGTACGGCATCATTGGCATGATCAACTTCGCCCACGGCGAGGTGTACATGATCGGTTCCTACGTGGCCTTCATCGCCCTTGCGGGCCTGGCCATGATGGGTATCCATTCGCTGCCGATCCTGATGACCGTCGCTTTCGTCGCGACGATCTTCGTCACCAGTGCCTATGGCTATAGCATCGAACGGGTCGCCTACCGGCCGCTGCGCAACAGCAACCGCCTGATCCCGCTGATCTCTGCCATCGGTATGTCGATCTTCCTGCAAAACACTGTCCTGCTTTCCCAGGACTCCAAGGACAAATCTATCCCCAACCTGATTCCGGGCGCTTTCTCGTTCGGGCCGGGCGGTGCGGAGGAAGTCCTGGTGTCCTACATGCAGATCCTGGTGTTCGTGGTCACATTGGTGGCCATGACCTGCCTGACCCTGTTCATCTCCCGTTCCCGTCTGGGGCGCGCCTGCCGTGCCTGCGCCGAGGACATCAAGATGGCCAACCTGCTGGGCATCAACACCAACAACATCATCGCCCTGACCTTCGTCATCGGCGCCGCGCTGGCGGCGGTGGCGGCCGTGCTGCTGAGCATGCAGTACGGGGTTATCAACCCCAACGCCGGCTTCTTGGTGGGCCTCAAAGCCTTCACCGCGGCGGTACTGGGCGGCATCGGCAGCATCCCGGGCGCCATGCTCGGCGGGCTGGTGCTGGGCGTGGCCGAAGCGTTTGGTGCCGATATCTTCGGCGACCAGTACAAGGACGTCGTGGCGTTCGGCTTGTTGGTTCTTGTCCTGCTGTTCCGGCCGACCGGCATCCTGGGCCGTCCGGAGGTTGAAAAAGTATGAACAGAAATCTCAAACAGGCGTTCTTCAGCGCCTTGCTGGTATGGGCGGTGGCCTTCCCGGTACTGGGCCTGAAACTGAGCATCGACGGCATCAGCCTGGCCGTGCACAGCCAGGGCTCGTTCACCATCAGCATCATCGCCGTGTGCTCGGTACTGATGTTCCTGCGCGTGTTGTTCGACAAGCAATGGAACTCGGTGATGGGCCGCCGCTCGGATCGCAAACTGATCCCTCCGGCCGTCAGCAACTACCTGACCCTGCCCAAAACCCAGCGCTATGTGATCATGGGTTTGATCGTCGCGGCGCTCGTATGGCCGTTCTTCGGCTCGCGCGGCGCGGTCGACATCGCCACACTGATCCTGATCTACGTGTTGCTGGGCCTTGGCCTGAACATCGTGGTCGGCTTGGCTGGACTGCTCGACCTGGGTTATGTCGGCTTCTACGCCGTCGGCGCCTACAGCTACGCCATGCTCTCGCACTATCTGGGCTGGAGCTTCTGGGTATGCTTGCCGATCGCCGGCTTGATGGCCGCCACGTTCGGCTTCCTGCTCGGTTTCCCGGTGCTGCGCCTACGCGGTGACTACCTGGCGATCGTGACCCTCGGCTTCGGCGAGATCATCCGCCTGTTCCTGCGTAACCTCACCGACTGGACCGGCGGCCCCAACGGCATCAGCAACATCCCCAAGCCGGAGTTCTTCGGCCTGACCTTCGAACGCCGCGCCGCCGAGGGAATGCAGACCTTCCATGAGTTCTTCGGCCTGCCGTACAACTCGATCAACAAGGTCATCTTCCTCTACCTGGTGGCCCTGCTGCTGGCGTTGCTGGCGCTGTTCGTCATCAACCGCCTGCTGCGCATGCCGATCGGCCGCGCCTGGGAAGCGTTGCGCGAGGACGAGATCGCCTGCCGTGCACTGGGCCTGAACCCGACCGTGATCAAGCTGTCGGCCTTCACCCTCGGCGCGTGCTTCGCAGGTTTCGCCGGAAGCTTCTTCGCCGCCCGTCAGGGTCTGGTGACACCGGAGTCGTTCACCTTCATCGAGTCGGCGATCATCCTCGCCATCGTCGTGCTGGGCGGCATGGGTTCGCAGCTGGGCGTGATCCTCGCGGCCATCGTGATGATCCTGCTGCCGGAGCTGATGCGTGAGTTCAGCGAGTACCGGATGTTGATGTTCGGTGCCCTGATGGTGTTGATGATGATCTGGCGTCCGCAAGGCCTTCTGCCTATGCAACGTCCCCATATGGAGCTGCGTCGATGAGCCGCGAAATTCTGCAAGTCAGCGGCCTGAGCATGCGCTTCGGCGGCTTGTTGGCGGTCAACGGCGTGGGCCTGACCGTCAAGGAGAAACAAGTGGTGGCGCTGATCGGCCCGAACGGCGCCGGCAAGACCACCGTCTTCAACTGCCTGACCGGCTTCTACAAGCCCAGCGGTGGCACCATCCTGCTCGACGGCCAGCCGATCCAGGGCTTGGCCGGCCATGAGATCGCTCGCAAAGGCGTGGTACGGACCTTCCAGAACGTGCGTCTGTTCAAGGAAATGACCGCCCTGGAAAACCTGCTGATCGCCCAGCACCGCCACCTGAACACCAACTTCTTCGCAGGCCTGTTCAAGACCCCGAGCTTCCGCCGCAGCGAGAAGGAGGCCATGGAGCGCGCACAGTACTGGCTGGAGAAGGTCAACCTGACCGAGTTCGCCAACCGTACCGCCGGCACCCTGGCCTACGGCCAGCAACGCCGGCTGGAGATCGCCCGCTGCATGATGACCCAGCCTCGGATCATCATGCTCGACGAACCAGCCGCCGGCCTGAACCCCAAGGAGACCGAGGACCTCAAGGCCCTGATCGCCTACCTGCGCGAATCCCATAACGTGACCGTGCTGCTGATCGAGCACGACATGAAACTGGTGATGAGCATTTCCGACCACATCGTGGTGATCAACCAGGGCACGCCCCTGGCCGATGGCACGCCGGAAGAAATTCGCGGCAACCCTGATGTGATCAAGGCCTACCTGGGGGAGGCGTAAATGCTGAAGTTCGAGAACGTTTCCACCTTCTACGGCAAGATCCAGGCGCTGCACAGCGTCAACGTGGAGATCAACCAGGGCGAGATCGTCACCTTGATCGGCGCCAACGGCGCCGGCAAATCCACCCTGCTGATGACCCTCTGCGGCTCGCCCCAGGCCCACAGCGGCAGCATCAAGTACCTGGGTGAGGAACTGGTCGGCCAGCCCTCCTCGCACATCATGCGCAAGAGCATCGCGGTGGTGCCGGAAGGCCGCCGTGTGTTCGCCCGCCTGACCGTGGAGGAGAACCTGGCAATGGGCGGTTTCTTCACCAACAAGGGCGATTACCAGGAGCAGTTGGACAAGGTTCTGCAGCTGTTCCCGCGCCTGAAGGAACGCTACGTACAGCGAGGCGGCACCATGTCCGGTGGCGAGCAGCAAATGCTGGCCATCGGCCGGGCGCTGATGAGCAAGCCCAAGCTGCTGCTGCTCGATGAGCCTTCGCTGGGCCTGGCGCCGATCATCATCCAGCAGATCTTCGACATCATCGAACAACTGCGCCGTGACGGCGTGACGGTGTTCCTGGTCGAGCAGAACGCCAACCAGGCGTTGAAGATCGCCGACCGCGCCTATGTGCTGGAGAACGGCAAGGTAGTGATGCAGGGTACCGGTGAAGCGCTGCTGGTCGACCCGAAGGTGCGCGACGCCTATCTGGGCGGCTGATCGACCTACGATTGAAAAAGGGCCTTCGGGCCCTTTTTTCATGCCTGTGTCCCGTCCTGAATAAGGTTTACACCTTTCCCCCGAGAATCTGGAGACCTCGATGGTGCATGGTGTGAAGCGAACACAGCGTGATTACTCGCTGACTTTTAAATTGGCTGTAGTGGATCAGGTCGAAAAAGGTGAATTGACCTGTACTCAGGCCCAGGAGCGGTACGGTATCCAGGGCAAATCTACAGTTCTGGTATGGTTGCGTAAGCATGGTCGGCAGGATTGGAGCCAAGGGGCGTCGATCCGGGCCGAGAGGAGCTTCGCGATGTCCGACCCCAAAACGCTCACTCCAGAGCAGCGGATCAAAGAGCTTGAGCAGCAGCTTGAGCTGATGAGCCAGAAGGCTCAGTTCTTTGAGACCGTCGTTGATGTCCTGAAGAATGACTACGGTGTATCGGTCGTAAAAAAGCGATCCGGCAAGTCCTCTCGCAAGGTCAAGTCGCAGGACTGAGCATTGCCAGGGCTTGTCAGTTTCTAGGCATTAGCCGGCAGGCTTATTACAAGCGCAATCGAGCTGCCGACAGTAAAGCGCATCAGGCAGATCGGGTTGTCGAGTTTGTTCAGAAAATCCGGATGCGTCAGCCGCGACTGGGAACACGGAAACTGCACTATCTGCTGCATTGCCAGCCTGATAAACGAGTCCAAGTTGGCCGAGACCGGCTGTTTGAGGTTTTGGGCGAGCGCCGCTTGCTGGTGCTGCCCAAGCGGGCGTATCACAAGACAACCCAAAGCTATCATCGCTTCTACCGTCATCCCAATCTTCTCAAAGCAGGCCCAAATCAGGTAGTTCCGTCAGGGCCAGAGCACGTCTGGGTGGCGGATATTACCTACCTGCCCTCCAGAAGCGGCCCGCTGTACCTGAGCCTGGTAACGGATGCATATTCCAGAAAGATTGTTGGCCATCATGTCCATGAAAGCCTACATGCCGAGTCGGTTGCACAAGCCTTTAGACAGGCCCTGCGCAAGCGGCGGCGCCACCAGCCGTTAGTCCATCACTCCGACCGCGGTATTCAATACTGCTCAGCGCTATACCAGTCGCTGCATACAAGGCACGGAGTTCATTGCTCGATGACTGACGGGTACGACTGCTACCAGAACGCTCTAGCCGAGCGCATCAACGGAATCCTCAAAACAGAGCTGTTGCTGAGTAACCCAGAAGATCTGGAGCAGGCACGGAAGATGGTTGATGAGGCCGTGCAGATCTATAACACGGAGCGGCCTCACATGGCCCTGAAACACAAAACGCCCGATGCGGTGCATCGGGCGTTTTGAGGCCTACCGGCCTACCTGAACAGGTGTAAACCTATTTCAGGACTAGACACTGAAAGGCAGGCGCCTCATCCACCGGGCATGCCCTCCCGTTTTACCCACGAACGAGCCGGCACAATCAACCCCACGCTTGTGATAGACGTCCAGCCTGAGTAACGTGGCCAGCTCTTTTGCAACGTTTTCGGAGCCCGCCCCATGCGTCTGACCCCTCCCCTGCTGCTCGTCACCCTGCTGCCGCTGTTCGCCGGCTGTCAGCTCATGGCGGACAAGCCGGTCGATCCGAATATCGGCACCACCCGCATGCAGGGCGAGCTGAGCGCCGGGGGCGGCCAGTTGCTGTTCAAACCCTGCAATGAAGCCCGCCGTTTCGTGGTCAGCGATGCTGCCGGCACCGGCATCCTGCAGGAGGCTGCCAATCTGGCCGACGACGCAGGCGACAAGCTGTTCGCCGATGTGCGCGGCAGCCTGACCGGCACCAAGCAGGCCAACAACGACGGCCGCCTGGAAGTGCAACGCCTGTATCGCCTCGAACCTTCCACACAGGCCTGCGAAGACCCCAACTTCAAGCAACTGACCCTGCGCGCCGACGGCCACGAGCCGGACTGGGCGATCAAGGCCAGCGGCAAGGGCATGGTGCTGGAGCGTGTCGGCAAGGACCCACTGCCTCTACCTTACCTGGAAGAGCAGATGCCTGGCGGTGGCTTGAGCCTGTCCAGCGAAGCCAACGGCCAACGCATCGAGCTGTGGGTCGCCCCGCAACGCTGCATCGATGGCGCCACCGGAGCTGTTCGCCATCTGCGCGCCGAGCTGCGTATCGATGGCCAGACACTGCAAGGCTGCGGCTACTACGGCGGTGCCCGCGACAACTGATCACCGGGGCGCTTTTATCCTCCAGTCAGGAAGGCTAACAGCTTATACTTGGCGGTTTGTGTAAAGCCGCCGGCCGCCCCATGGCCGGGATACTGGACCCTGCCATGCTACGAATCACCGAACTGAAGCTGCCCCTGGACCACTCCGATGAAGCCCTGCGTGACGCGATCGTCGAGCGCCTGGGCATCACCGATGAACAACTGCTCAGCTTCACCCTGTTCAAGCGCAGCTACGATGCCCGCAAGAAGAACAGCGAAATGCTGTTCATCTACACCATCGACCTGGAAGCGAGCAACGAAGCGCAACTGCTGCGCAAGTTCGCTGACGATCGCAACATCGGCGTTGCCCCCGATGTCAGCTACAAGTTCGTCGGTCATGCACCTACCGACCTGCAGGAACGGCCGATCGTGGTCGGCTTCGGCCCTTGCGGCATCTTCGCAGGCCTTTTGCTGGCGCAGATGGGCTTTCGCCCGATCATCCTGGAGCGTGGCAAGGAAGTACGCCAGCGCACCAAGGATACCTGGGGCCTGTGGCGCAAGAGCGTGCTCAACCCCGAGTCCAACGTCCAGTTCGGTGAAGGCGGCGCCGGCACCTTCTCCGACGGCAAGCTGTACAGCCAGATCAAGGATCCGAACCACCATGGCCGCAAGGTCCTGGAAGAATTCGTCAAGGCCGGTGCGCCAGAAGAAATCCTCTACATCAACAAACCGCACATCGGCACCTTCCGACTGACCGGCATGGTCGAGCAGATGCGTCAGGACATGATTGCCCTGGGCGCGGAAGTCCGCTTCGAGCAAAAGGTCACCGACCTGCTGATCGATGACGGTCAACTGACCGGCGTGGTCTTGGAGAGCGGCGAACAACTGCACTCGCGCCATGTGGTCCTGGCCTTGGGCCACAGTGCTCGCGATACCTTCCGCATGCTCCATGCCAAAGGCATCTACATGGAAGCCAAGCCGTTCTCGGTCGGCTTCCGCATCGAACACCCGCAGTCACTGATCGACAAGGCGCGCCTGGGTAAATATGCCGGGCACCCGAAGCTGGGCGCTGCCGACTACAAGCTGGTGCACCATGCCAAGAACGGCCGCTCGGTCTACAGCTTCTGCATGTGCCCGGGCGGCACCGTGGTCGCCGCCACCAGCGAGCCGGGCCGAGTGGTCACCAACGGCATGAGCCAGTACTCGCGTAACGAGCGCAACGCCAACTCCGGCATCGTTGTCGGCATCGATCCGGAGCGCGATTACCCGGGCGGCCCGCTGGCGGGTATCGAACTGCAGGAACGCCTAGAGTCCCATGCCTACGTGATGGGCGGCAGCAATTATCAGGCGCCTGCGCAGTTGGTAGGCGATTTCGTCGCCGGCCGTCCCTCTACTGAACTGGGCAGCGTTGAACCTTCCTACAAGCCAGGTGTGACCCTGGGCGACTTGGCGCCGAGCCTGCCGGACTTCGCCATCGAGGCCATCCGCGAAGCGCTGCCGGCGTTCGATCGCCAAATCAAGGGCTACAACCTGCACGACGCCGTGCTGACCGGCATCGAGACACGCACGTCCTCGCCGGTGCGTATCACGCGAGGTGCGGACTACCAAAGCCTCAACCTGAAGGGGTTGTTCCCGGCAGGTGAAGGCGCAGGCTATGCCGGCGGCATCCTTTCCGCAGGCGTCGATGGCATTCGTATCGCCGAAGCCGTGGCACGGGACATGCTCGGTCTCGATGCCTGACTCAAATGGAAACGAGGGCTGCAGCACAGCCCTCAACTGAGTTCAAAGATCAGAAAGAACCCTCACACCCGCCAGACTTTTTCCATCACCGTGTCCGGCAAAAGCCCTTTAGGCTTCGCAGATCGAGCCGTAAAAACCTATAACAAAAGCGCAGGGCGTTTTTGTTCCAATACCCCACGCCCCCACGCTAGGGTGTACGTCTTTTTCATCCGAGCCCGTTCATGGAGACCCGTCAGGCCGTGCGTACCCTCATTACCCGTTTTCTCCAGCTGGAGGCCGCCGGTGGCCTGCTACTGATCGCCGCGGCGGTCCTTGCCCTGATCATCAACAATTCTCCCCTTTCGTATCTGTATGGCGGCCTGCTCGACGTGCCGGTCGCCGTGCAGGTCGGCGCCCTGCAGATCGCCAAGCCTCTGCTGCTGTGGATCAACGATGGCCTGATGGCGCTGTTCTTCCTGCTGATCGGTCTGGAGGTCAAGCGCGAAGTCATCGAGGGACAGTTGTCCAAACCTTCCCAGGTGATCCTCCCGGCCACCGCAGCCATTGGCGGCATGGTGGTGCCCGCGCTGATCTATTGGCTGATCAACCGGGACAACCCGGCTGCCATCGCCGGCTGGGCCATTCCCACCGCCACCGATATCGCGTTCGCCCTGGGCGTGCTGGCGCTGCTCGGCAAGCGGGTACCGGTGTCGCTGAAACTGTTCCTGATGACCCTGGCGATCATCGACGACCTGGGCGCCATCGTCATCATCGCCCTGTTCTACTCCGGTACCCTGTCGAACGTTTCGCTGATGCTGGCGGGTGCTTGCCTGCTGACCCTGCTGGCGATGAACCGGCTGGGCGTGATCAAGCTGACACCCTACCTGCTGGTGGGCCTGATCCTCTGGGTCTGCGTGCTCAAGAGCGGCGTCCACGCGACCCTGGCCGGAGTGGCCCTGGCCCTGTGCATTCCACTGCGCACTCGCCACGCCGCCTCCTCGCCACTGCTGCGACTGGAGCACGCCCTGCATCCCTGGGTCGCCTATGCCATCCTGCCTCTGTTCGCCTTTGCCAATGCCGGTGTCTCTCTCGCGGGCATGAACCTGGACAGCTTCACTCATCCGGTTCCCATGGGTATCGCCGTCGGCCTGGTGTTGGGCAAGACGGTCGGCGTGTTCGGCCTGACTTGGCTTGCGGTCAAGCTGCGCCTGGCTGCGCTGCCTGCAGGCGCAAACTGGGGGCAGGTGCTGGGTGTTGCGACCCTGTGTGGCATCGGCTTCACCATGAGCTTGTTCGTCGGCTCCCTGGCCTTCGTACCTGGGGACAGCGAGTTCGCCGGCATGGACCGCATGGGCATCCTGACCGGCTCCCTGTTCGCGGCCCTGATCGGTTACGCAATGACTGCGATGGCCAGTCGCAAGCCCATCAACTGAACACTACGGCAATAAAAAACCCCGACCGGCGTAAACCGAGTCGGGGTTTTTCATTGCCACAGAACGATCAGTGCGTCACACGGCTAGTGCCATCGACGGTCATGATGCGCACGCGCTCACCCACACGGAAGATTTCGTTCTGCTGCACTTGCTGCACATAGGCACGCATGCTGCCATCGTCTTCACGAACGGTGATTTCCACACCCTGGGTGCGGGTCAGGCCTTCTTCGGCGGCGGAGCCTGCCAGGCCACCGGCCACGGCACCGATCACGGCGGCGACGATGCTGCCGCGACCGCCACCAATGGCGCTACCCGCCACGCCGCCGACCACGGCACCTGCACCACCACCGATAGGGGTCTTGGTGCCTTCGATTTTCACCGGACGCAGGGACTCGATGGTGCCCATACGCACGGTCTGTACGCGACGGGCCTCATCTCGGGAATAGCTGTCGCCGGTCAGACTGGAAGCACAACCGCCGAGCAGCAGCGACATGGTGGTGAAACTCGCCACCAGCAAAACGGATTTACGCATGGGAAACTCTCCATAAGTCAGGTGTCCATTAGACCCCGCGCGTTGATGACTGTCACGACACAGACGTTACAAATTTGCTTTTATTCAGCTGCAGTACAGCCTGCACACCCCATTGCGGGCTCGACTATCGAAAACCAAGGATAGCCATGGATTACTTCATCGTCGTTGTGGTGACTGTTACAGGCCTGTACTTCCATTGGTGGCTGTATGTGCGCATGCGCCGCTGGATGGACCGCGACCTGGCCTTGTCACTGGCGGGCGAGGACCCGGTCAAACGGGCCTACATGCTTGATTGCCTGGAGCAGGCGCGGGGACAGAAGATCAAGCGGAAGGAATTGGCAGCCTGGCTTGAACGCCAGGCCGCCGCTTACACAGGTTAAGGCGCCAGGCGCTCACGCAGCCACTGACCCTCTACCCATCGATAGTTCAAACGATCATGCAGCCGGCTGGCGCGCCCCTGCCAGAACTCGATACGCTCAGGCAGCAGGCGATACCCCCCCCAATGCTCGGGACAGTGGGGCTGAGTATCGGAGAATCGCGCCTCGGTAGCCTTGACCAGGCCTTCGAGTTCCTCACGACCGGCAATCACTCGGCTCTGCGGCGAAGCCCAGGCCCCCAGGCGACTCCCCAGCGGACGCACCTGGTAATAGTCGTCAGACTCCTTGGCCGTAACCTTTTCCACCCGCCCCTCGATACGCACCTGGCGTTCCAGCGCCGGCCAGAAAAACGTCATGGCAGCGTATGGATTGGCCAGCAGTTGCTGGCCTTTGGCACTGTCGTAGTTGGTGAAAAAGGTGAAACCACGCTCGTCGAGCCCCTTTAGCAACAGCACCCGGCAATGGGGACGCCCTTGCTCATCGACAGTGGCCAGGGTCATGGCGTTCGCCTCAACCGGTGCCTGCTCGGTTTTCACGGCTTCGCCGAACCACTGGTGGAACAAGGCGAACGGCTCACCCGGTGCCTGGGCTTCGGCCAGGCCATCACGGGTGTAGTCGCGCCGCATATCGGCCAGAGATTGGGTCATGACTGCGTTTCCTTGACGATCAATTGGTCTTCGCAGAGGCTACTTTCTTTTCAGTCGTGGCCTTCTTTGCAACCGGCTTGGCCGGTGCGGCTTTCTTTTTCGCAGTAGCTTTGGCAGGAGCCTTGGCCTTGGCGGCTGGCTTTTTGGCGGCCGGCTTGGCGGCTGCCTTCGCCGCAGGCTTGCCGGCGGCTGCCTTGGCTGCGGGAGCCGGAGCGTCCTGGGTGGCAACCATCGACGCAGGCGCAGGTGCAGGCGCTGCCTGTTGGTACTTGGCCAGCAGCGCAACCATGGTGTTCTGCGGGGTCAGCAGCATTTCAACGCGGCGGTTCAGAGCGCGGCCTTCGGCGCTGTCGTTAGCAGCACGTGGCATTACCGAGCCCATGCCCTTGAGGGTCAAGCGGTCACGCTGCAGGCCGCTGAGGCGGAAAATCGCCGATACCGAAGCTGCGCGCTCCAGGCTGAGCTTCTGATTGGCTGCGGCGGCGCCGCTGGTGTCGGCGTGACCGAGAATCAGCACGGCGGTCTTGGGGTCGGTTTCGACGGTCTTGGCCACGCGAGTGATCGGGCCCAGGGTCATCGGTAGCAGCATGTTAGGGCGATCCGGGTTGTAGGAGCCGTCCACGGGGATGGTCACCGCGAGCACGTTGTCACGGCGTTCCAACTCGAACTTGCTGTCTTTGATGGCTTCACGCAGCTTTGGCTCGTATTCATCGAGCCAGGCCTGGGTGGCCTTCTGGTCGATCTTGGGTGCAACCGGGCCCTTGGCCTGCTTGTCGTCCCCGCCAAACGGCCACCACCAGCGGCTGCCGCTCTCGGACTTGGCATCGGCCTTGGCCACCTTTTCAGTCACGGCTTCCTTCACTTCCTGCTCGGCCACTTTGTCCGAGCCGAACGGCCACCAGCTGTGGCCTGCGTCGCTCGACGCATTTTGCGAATGCTGGGCACAGCCGGTAACGGCCAGGCACAGAGCGAGTGCTAAGGTTTTATGTGAAGACATCAGCGATACACCATGAAATAGAAAGAAATTTTGCCAACACACATCAGGCGTTGGCATTGAGGATAGTCAAAGGGCCTGGGCATTACCCGCACTACCCGATCAAAGGCAAGTGCCAAGAACGCGTACCAGCTTCTGGGCACGAGGGTCCATCAGCACATAGGGGCCCAGCGTATTGGTCACGAAACCAAAGGCTACGTCGTACTCCGGATCGGCAAATCCGACCGAACCGCCGGCCCCTGGGTGACCGAAGGCCCGGGCGCCCAATCCGAACGTCGCGTTGGCCACATCAGGCTGGTCGAGCATGCAACCCAGGCCGAAGCGTGTCTGGGTCAACAAGGTTCGGTCCTGGCCAAGGCTGTGCTCACGGGTCAGCTCATCGAGCAGTTCCGACTCCAGCAAGCTGCCGTCGAGCAGGCCGGCGTAAAACCCCGCGAGGCTACGGGCATTGCCATGGCCATTGGCCGCTGGCTGCTGCATGCGTCGCCACTCAGGTTTGTTGGTGCTGGTGAGAATGGCCGGGGGATTGGTGAAGGCACGAGTGGACAAGGCCTCGGGCTCACGCAGGGTCACCTGTAGCAGGCGCTGGGCCGCCGCGTCGCCGGGGTTACCCTTGCCGCGGGCGATGTGCGCCACGCGATGGAACTCTTCGTCGGCCAGACCGACATGGAAATCCAGCCCCAGGGGACGAGCAGTACGGGCGACGATCGACTCGCCTGGGCCACGCCCATCGACACGCCGGATGAGCTCACCGATCAGCCAGCCATAGGTGATAGCGGCATAACCGTGCTCGGTGCCCGGCGTCCACCAGGGGGCTTCGGCTGCCAAGACGTCGACCATGGCTTGCCAGTCGTAAAGCGCCTCGGCCGGCAGCAGTTCGCGAATGGCCGGTAGGCCAGCCCGGTGGCTGAGCAATTGGCGTAAGGTCACGGACGCTTTGCCGGCCTGGCCGAACTCAGCCCAGTAGCGCACCACAGGAGCATCCAGGCTGAGCTTGCCCTCCCCGACCAGTTGCAACGCGGTGACGGCAGTGAAGGTCTTGGTGCACGAGAACAAGTTGGCGATGGTGTCGCTGTGCCAGGCCTCGCGGCCGTCCTTGTCGGCACTGCCGGCCCACAGATCCACCACGGTTTCGCCGCCAACCTGGATGCACAGTCCCGCACCACGCTCCTGGGGATCGTCGAACAACGCGGCGAAGGCTTCTCGCACCGCCTCGAACTTCAGCTCATAGTGACCCTGGATCTGCACCCGACAGCTCTCCGTACGACTCATCTCAACGAAAGTTGTGCATTGTTCCAGTAGTTGGCCAATTTGCAAACTGAATGTGGCCGGATGGTCATACGTGGCACGGGGCCGCTACGCTCTGTTGGTACTGCCATATAGCCGCCTAGCGGCCCTGCCCTCATTGCACAGGCTGCTCCAGGCCTTTGCGTAGGTGCTCGAGCGCCTGCTGGTTGCTCTTGCGCACCGCCTCCACAAACCCCGGATACGGCACGTCGGTGATGGCGACCAGGCCAAGGTGGCCGTTTTCCCCATCGAGCAGGCGCCCGCTGGCTGGCTGATCAAGGTACTGGAACCAGTGCGCACCGACGATCATCGGCTGGCCCAGAGCCGCCTTGAGGAAGTTGCCATAGGCCGGCCCACGGTCCTCCTCCCTTGCGACCTCCACCGGCCCCGGCCAGAACGGTCCACGATCGCGCGAGCCGAACTGGAACTCCGAGACCAGTACGGGCCTGTCCAGTTCAGCCAAGCGAGCGAAGTCATAGCCGTCCTCAGGCTTGAGGGTATAGAAATTGAAGCTGAGCACGTCGCAGAACTCGGCGCAGGCCTTGACCGCTTCCGGGGTGCTCACTGCATATCGACCGCCCAGCAACAGGTGGTTGGGTGCATGCCATTTGAGCGCGTCGGAGATGGTCTTGAAATACGTCTCGGCAAATACCTGCTGGAAGTACTGGTAGTCGCGCTCAATCTCGGGATGCTCGGGGTTCGGCAAAGGCGCTTCGAAACCAGGGTCTTCCATCAGCTCCCAGGCCTGCAGGTCGATGCCCCAAGCCTTGGACAAACCTTGCTGGTTGCGGTACTTGTCGCGCAACTGTTTGAGGAAGGCGCGCTTGGCCGGCACATCGGTCGTCAGGCGCAAGGTGCCGTAAGCCAGGCCATAGCGGGCCTTAGGGTCTTCGCCAGGGGCCGCCCAGGCCAGTTCGTTGTCAGCGAAGTAGCCGATCAGCCATGGGTCATCACGGTGATCCCGAGCCGCGATGGCGACCGCACGCTCGGTCGCCATGGCAAAGCGCGGGTCGAACGGATCGGGCATGCGGCCCCACCAATCCATGCCGGTGCTGATGCTGGTGTAGTCGCCGACGATTGACAACGGCAGGGTATAGGGCATCCGCCGAGCCTGCCCCAGCGCCGGATCGCTCCAGTTGCCCAGGGTGTTGAAGCCCCAGGCCTGCAGCCGGTCCAAGGTATGGGCCTGCCAGCGTGCAGCATCCAGGGAGGCTGGTGGGCACGGCACCGCTGGGCTTGCCGGACAAGGCTCGCCATAGGTGCGGTATAGATTGGCTGCATAGAAGTCGAACCAGCGACCTTGCTTGAAATTGCGCCCCTGGGATGAGGCATTGCCATCGTCGTTGTTACCCTGCCCATAGAAGGCTGCCAGCGGTTCACCCTCGCCAGGCAAAGCCTTGAACATGCTTTCGCGGCCCGCCACATATGTACGCCCGCCATCGGCGGCCACTGCATTGACGCCCAGGGAATAGAACGCGTGCCCATCCGGCGTCACCAGGTACCAGCGTCCGTCGCGCTTCTCGGTTCGAAAGAACCCTTTGGCTTCGAATGCAGGCCCGGCCAGCAGCCCCCCGTAGGCATCGAGCTGCTGTTTGCCGCGGGCATCAAGCCAGCCCTTGAGCTGCTGCTGCTCACGTCCTCGGGCGGCTTTCAACTGCTCATCACTGGTGATTTTTTCAGGCCATCGCCCGCGCGTAGACTGGCCGTAGGCGTCGAGCAGCCCTTCGTAGGCGGCCGTGAAGACCTGGTCATCGTCCTGGATACCGACCCTCTCGATCAGCAGGCTCTGGGCCACCTTCGGATTGGGGATGCTCAGGCTGACGCCAACCACCTGCGCAAGATCCACCTCCCCTGCACTGCTGGCGAGCAATACGCGCTGCCCCTCATACATCCAGGGCATTGGCGGCCCGGCGCGCATGCCCTGGCTCAATGGCGAACGGGCCCGCAAAGGCACCAGCACCGTCTGAGCAGGGCCCGCAGGTAGGTCGATACGGCTGCTCAGGGTGCGACCGTCGCTACTCTGCACCGTTACGTCCACAGTCAATGCCCAGTCCATGGCGCTTTGCAATCGTAGGGTCAGGGCCTGGCCGGCTGACCAATCCCAGGCGCCATTCTGCGGGCTCAGGCGCAAGGTCGGCTGCTGCACTGGGTTGAACACCACGCGCCGCAGCACCTCGCCTTCAGTGGTCTGCTCGGCGTTGTATTGCGGCATATGGGCATCGGCTGTAGTCACATTGACCACCGCTGCCGGACGCACGAAACTGAACAACGTCTGCTGCCCGGCCAGCAAGGGCGAGCTGAACAACAGGGCGAGAACGGCAGGCAGGGTGCGGCGGATCATAGGGTTGAAGCTCTCCTTCAGGACCATGGGTCCGTGACAGGTAATGAACAGCAGGTCGTAGCCGAGCCGCGACCGTCAGGAAATTTCCCGCCGGAACGGCGGCAGCGCATTGAGGATAGCCTTGCCATAGCGCTGGGTGACCAGGCGACGATCGAGCAACGTGATCACCCCGCGGTCCTGCTCGGTACGCAGCAGGCGACCGCAGGCCTGGATCAAGCGCAACGAGGCGTCGGGGACGGCGATCTCCATGAACGGGTTGCCGCCACGGGCTTCGATCCACTCGGCCAGGGCCGCTTCGACCGGATCGTCCGGTACGGCGAAGGGGATCTTGGCGATGACCACGTGTTCGCAGTAAGCGCCGGGCAGGTCGACACCCTCGGCAAAGCTCGCCAGGCCGAAAAGCACACTGTGCTGGCCGTCATCTACGCGCGCCTTGTGCTTGTTCAGGGTTTCCTGCTTGGACAGATTGCCCTGGATGAGCACCAGCTTGCGCCAGTCTCGATCCAGGCCATCGAACACGTCTTGCATTTGCTTGCGCGACGAGAACAGCACCAACGCGCCACGGGCCTCCTCGAGCATGCCCGGCAGTTCGCGGATGATGGCTGCAGTGTGTCCCGGCACGTCGCGCGGGTCGGCTCCCAGGTCAGGGACCCGCAACAGGCCTGCATCGCCGTGCACGAACGGACTGGGTACGACACAGGTGATCGCATCGCGTGGCAGGCCCGAGCGCATGCGGAATCGATCGAATTTACCCAAGGCAGTGAGGGTCGCGGAGGTCACCAAGGCGCCATGAGCGACGTTCCACAGGCTGCGACGCAGCATTTCAGCAGCCAGAATGGGGCTGGCGTTGACCTCGATGTCGAACAGCGCACCACTTTCGGCAAGTGTGAGCCAACGCGCCATGGGCGGGCTGTCTTCGGGGTCCTCGGTGGTAAAGGCGGTCCATAGCTCCCAGTTGCCCTGGGCACGGGTCACCAGGCTGCCGAACAGCGGGTACCATTCCTCGGCCTGATGACTGGCGATACCGATGTTGACCTCACCGTCCATGCCTTCCTTGAGCAGGTCGGCCAGCCGGGTGAACACATCATTGAGACGGGCGAAGCCTTTCTTCAGCTCGATCCCAACCTCGCGAATCTGCTCCGGCACCACACCGCCCTCGAAGCGGTAGCGTGGACGCTCCCGGCCTTCCATGTCTTCACCGGGACGGAAATCCGCGACCTGCTCGCACAGGGTGAACATGAACTGTTGCTGGGTACGCACTTCCCGCGCCAGTTCCGGCACTTGTTCGATCAGCTTGCCCAGGTCACCCGGCAAAGGATGCTGAGCCAAGAGCTTGGTGAGGTTCTTGGCGGTCTGCTCCAGCCAATCCGCGGTCGAGCGCAGCCGCGAGTAATGGGCGAAGTGGCCAATGGCCTTGTCCGGCAGGTGATGGCCTTCGTCAAAGACGTAAATGGTATCGCGCGGATCGGGCAATACGGCACCGCCGCCCAGGGCCAGATCGGCCAGGACCATGTCATGGTTGGTGACGATCACATCGACCTTGCCCATACCCTCACGGGCCTTGTAGAACACGCACTGCTGGAAGTTCGGGCAGTGGCGCCCCGTGCATTGGCTGTGGTCGGTGGTCAGACGGGCCCAGTCCTGGTCCTCGAGTGCCTCGGGCCAGCTGTCGCGGTCGCCGTCCCAGCGGTTGCCGGCGAGCCGCTCGATCATGCTGTTGAACAGCTTCTGGCTCTTTTCATCGACCTCGATGCGGAAGCCCTCTTCCTCGAACAGCTGCGCGGTGGCCGATTGGGCATGCCCCTCCTGCAACAGGATGTCGAGCTTGGACAGGCACAGATAGCGGCCACGGCCCTTGGCCAGGGCGAAACTGAAGTTGAGCCCGCTGCTGCGCATCAGGTCGGGCAGATCCTTGAAGACGATCTGCTCTTGCAGGGCGACGGTTGCTGTGGCGATCACCAACCGCTTGCCGGCAGCCTTGGCGGCGGGAATGGCGGCCAGGCTGTAGGCGACCGTCTTGCCGGTACCGGTACCGGCCTCGACCGCGACCACGGCGGGCTCGCCTGCACGGCGTCCTTCATCGTCACAGGCGATGTCGCCGAGCACCTTGGCCACTTCGGCGATCATCAGGCGCTGGCCGTAGCGGGGCTTTAGGCTCTTGGCTTCGAGAAAACGCGAGTAGGCGCCCTGGATGGTGGCTTTGAGTTCGTTGCTGATCATGGTCTGCAGGCGCCCGGAGGGCTGGATAAATTTTCAGTGTTTCGCATGGGCCGGCTATCATACCCCGCTATTGCCCTTTATGCCGCATGGAGATCCGGATGCTTGCCTTTGCCCTGCCCTACACATTGCATGTCCTCGCGGCCCTGGTTTGGGTCGGCGGTATGTTCTTCGCCTGGCTGGTACTGCGGCCAGCGGCGGTTTCAGCCCTCGAAGGGCCTGCACGACTGAAGTTGTGGGTGGAAGTTTTCCGACGGTTCTTCCGATGGGTCTGGCTGGCAGTGGTCATTCTTGCGATAAGCGGTATCGGGATGTTGCACCTGCGCTTCAATGGCTTCGAGACCGCACCGCGTTACATCCAGGTGATGATTGGGGGTGGGATTGCCATGTTTGCGTTGTTCATGCGGGTTCAGGCGCTGTTGCTGCCACAGCTGCGGGCGGCAGTGACGGCTGAGGACTGGGCGACGGGGGCTGGCGTGCTTGGGCAGATTCGTCGAATGGTCGGGGTTAATTTGCTGTTGGGGATTTTGGTTGTGGTGGTGGCCAGTTCGCGGGTTTTGGTTTGAGGTTGTGCTTGGGCTTCTCCGGCTAGCGGTGCAAGCCTCCATCTCGCGACTTCGGCTCACGCCGAAGGGCACTGCGCGCCAGCTCTACATAAACCTCCACGCGGCCTTGAGGTCGCCATTGATAGCGCCTGGACTATCGCGCATCAAAGGCGAAACAGCACAGAACCTGGCGCTGGCGAAGCCTGCGATGGGCCGCGCAGCGGCACCAGCTTGAATGGTTGAGGGTCGCTCCACCGTCCCAAACGGGCCACCATCAGCGCGCCGAGTGGAGGTGCTTGGGACGAACTGAACCAGCTTCGCCCCAAGAATCAACTCATAAGCGCTCCAGGACCAACTCCCCAGCCGCTCCTGCCAACCCGGGCTGCCCCTCCACGCCTGGCCGCCCATCCGCACCGGCGTCGGTTCGATAAACAAGGCATCCCTTGCTGGCGCCGCCCAAGCCAGCCTTGCCCGCCGCACCCGGCTTGCCCGGCGCACCGCCATCGAGCCGAACCTGGATACGCTCCGGCGGGAACCCCTCCGGCACAGCCAGGCGAATGCGCCCACCGGAAGCGCCATCATGCCCGTTTCCACCGTCGTCTCCATTAGCGCCGCGGCTAGCCTGGCCCCAGGTACAACCGCCGGCTTTGCCGTTGGCACCATCGAGCCCGACATAGCCTGGCGCACCGGCGCCGCCTCGGGCATCGATCGACAGCCGCTGCGCCTGCAACCCGTTCAGCCTGAGTTCCAGATCCCGCCCAGGCCGAGCGGCGCGTTCATAAGTGCCGGCAGCGCCGGTGGCACTGATTTCGCTGCCGTCACCCAGCTCGGCAACACCGGTCTCGATACGCAAAGGGGCCTCGGCGGGGGTAATGGCTATGCGCGCATCGCGCCCCAGCACCAGACGATCCACCTTCAGTTCCGTCAGCGTCGCGGGCAGCAACAGTGTCGCCGAATCGGCGATCTGCAATTGCTCAAGGTGCACGCTGCTCGCTTTGTTCGGTAGGCGCAGCACCGAATGGGCCGCAACGTCCAGGCTTTCGGCCTGGACCATGGGACTGGTCAACGCCAGCATCAACATCACCTTACGCATGGCGTGGCGTCTCCAAGGGCTTGGGAATGGACATGACATGAAAAATGCCCGTCAGCAGGATCTGCAGCCGATCGAACCAACGGTGGCTACGCCCGCGCAAGCTGGCATTGAAGAACAGCACTTCCAGGCAGTGCAGGCTCAGCAGGAAAATCCCCACGGCATTGAGTAACAGATTGAACGGCAGCGGTTGCGGCATGAACAGGTTCACCAGCACCACCCACCAGAACACCACCGTCAGAGCCTTGCCCAGGCCCAGGATGAATTTCATACCCGCCCCCTGAATTTGTTGTTATGGCTGCAAGGCCCGAGCGAGCAGGCCGTGCAGCCAACAGTAAACCTATGCCAGGGTAGGCGCTAGAGGTGTCAATTCAGGTGCAGTTCTACCCGTCGATTACGAGCCCGACCTTCTTCTGTGTCGTTGTCGGCCACAGGCTCACTTTCGCCGCGGCCTTGGCTGGTCACCTTGTCCGCGGCCAGACCCTGAGCGATCAGGAACTCCGCGACACTGCCGGCACGCTGTTCAGACAGGCCCTGGTTGTAGGCATCGGTGCCGACGCTGTCGGTAAAGCCAATGACCTTGATACGGGTCACCTGCGGATCGCTCAGCTGAGGGAGCAAGGCGCGCAGGCGTTGCTGGGCCTCGACGGTCAACTGTGCCGAGTCGAAGGCGAACAGCACCTGCCCCTGGTCATCCAGGGTAATGACCTCAGGCACCGGCGCTTCGCCTGCCGGTGGCGTTGTCGGATACTGCGGCAACGGGCAGCCCATGTGATTGACCGACGTCCCGGCCGGGGTATCAGGGCAGCGGTCGCGACGGTCGAACACGCCATCACCATCCCCGTCACCGTCCTGGGCGTAGCAGATCAAGCCACCGGCGATGGCGCCGAGCGCTCCGGCACCGGCAGCCCAACTGGAATTCTCGATGGCACCCAGGCCGCCGCCGACCAGCCCGCCTAGCAGGCTGCACAGGGGCCAGGTCCTTTGATTGAGGGGCGCGCTGCCATCGCTGTGGGTGGCACAACCGGCGAGCAGGCCTGTAACCAGCACCAGCGGCAACGCCGCCTTCGACATAACACCCATGATCAATGCTCCTGTGTCACCGGTCTCTACCGGTCACCCGAGTAAAGACGCGCCCATGCCACTGCTCAAGGCATGGGCGCATGCCGTCAGCGCTGGATCTTGATCTCGGTGCGGCGGTTCATGGCACGGCCATCAGCCGTCGCGTTGTCGGCAACCGGCTGGGACTCCCCGGCCCCTACCACCGCAACGAAGCTGCTACGTGGCACACCGCTTTCGACCAGATAGTCGGTGACCGAATGCGCACGGCGCTCGGACAGTTTCTGGTTGTAGGTATCAGAACCCACACTGTCGGTATGTCCGGTGACGGTCAGGCGGGCGCTGGGCGCTTCCTGCTTCAGTCGGGTGGCAATGGTGTTCAGTCGCTCCTTGTCGGTGGCAGTCAGGCGGGCGGAATCGAATTCGAAGTGCACGTCGCGGATGACGATGACCTCTTCCTTCTGTACCACCACCTCCTCGACCGGCGCCGGTGCCGGTGGGCAGCCGTTGGCATCGACCTGTACACCGCGTGGCGTGCCAGGGCACTTGTCCCGGCTGTCCGGTACGCCATCGCCATCTTCGTCGCCATCGCCGTGGGCCCAGCAGTAGCCCGCCGCCAGGCCACCGCCAAGCAGCGCGCCCCAACCCGCCCAAGTGGAACTCTCGATGGCGCCGAGGGCTGCGCCACTTACACCCCCGACGGCAGCACACTTCGGCCAGTCGGTTTTTTGCAAACCTGCACAACCAGTCAACACGCTGGTGAGCAGGACCAGGGGTATCGCTGTGCGTACTATGCTCATTTTGTCGCATCTCCTAGGGGGAATCGGCATAAGACCGATCCTTCGGAGTAAAGACCGCCCGCTTCCTCTCTGCCAGCAATAAGCCACACAGGGCACCACGCCTCTTTGCCGAGCGCGCCCGGCCCGATAGGCTAGGACGACCTGAACGAGGATTGGCAATGACCGACAGTTTCTCCCAGCGCACCCCACAGCAGGCCCTGGCAGCCTTGCTCGAGCGCTTCACACCCCAGCGTCTGCTGCTGGTGGGCACGCGCTTCCCGGCCTTGGAAGCCTTCGCCCAGGCGCATCCGCAAGTGCATATCGAAGTGGTCCCGCCAGGCCCGCTGCCCGCACCGGCCGCCGCCCAGCGCTTCGACCTGGCGGTACTGGTGGATTGTCTGGAGCACCTGCCCAAGCGCACCGGCCTTCAGTTGCTCGGCGGCATCCGCAACCTCAATGCCAGCCGGGTCGCAGTGCTCGCCGACCTGCAAGCCTGCGGCTGGCAGGACACGGACTTCTTCGCCCTGGCGCTGTCGGCCAGCGAGAAGTTCCGGCGAGACGAGCAGGTATTGAGCCTGTTCACCTATGATCTACATGACTACAAGCAGGTCCCGGACTGGCTCAACGCCAAGTTCTGGGCAAACCCTGAAAACTTCGGCAAGTACTGGTGGTGATTCAATGAGTGTCTCGGTCTGTCCATGCGGCAGTGGCAACCTGCTCGATGCCTGTTGCGGGCGATACCATGCCGGCACCCCGGCGCCCGACGCCCAGGCCCTGATGCGCTCGCGCTACAGCGCCTATGTGCTGGGCTTGGTCGACTATCTGGTGGACACCACCCTGCCGGCCCAGCAGGCCGGCCTGGACCGCGCCGCGATCGCTGCCTGGAGCGCCCAGAGCACCTGGCTTGGCCTAGAGGTCGAGAACGCCGAGGTATTGGGCGGACAGCCTGAGCACGCCTTCGTCAGCTTTACCGCACGCTGGCATGACCAGCACGGCGATCACCAGCACCGCGAGCGCTCTGCCTTCGTTCAGAACAGTGGTCGTTGGTACTTCATCGACCCGACAGTTTCACTCAAGGCCGGACGCAACGACCCTTGCCCCTGCGCCAGCGGACAGAAGTTCAAGAAATGCTGCGCCAGTTACATTGGTAGCTGACCATGAGCACCCTGGCCCGCCTGCTTGCCCTGTCATTGCTGATGACGCTCCTGGCGGGCTGTGCGAGCTGGGGTGACGACGAATGGCGCGAACCGCAGGTGCACCTGGTCCGGGTCGAGACGGTCAAGGCCCGGTTGCTGCAACAGGAGTTCATTCTCCACGTGCGGGTCGAAAACCCCAACGACAGCCGCTTGTTCATCCGCAGCCTGGACTACTCGGTACGCCTGAACGACCTGTTGCTGGTGCAGGATGAAGCCAGCCTGTGGCGAAGCGTCGGCGGCCACGCCCAGCGCACGTTCAAGATCACGGCCCGAACCAACTTGTGGCAAAAGCTCAAGCCCTTGGCCAAGATGCTCAAGCGCGAGCAGCCTCTGCACTACCGCCTGCAAGCCGAACTGCACACGGGACTGATCATCCATCGGGACCTGCACTTGTCGCGCAGTGGTGAGATAATCCCCGGCGATCTTCAACCGGAGTAACCCTGCAATGACCCAGCAACCCCATGTTCATGGCCCGGACTGCAACCACGGTCACGACCATCACCATGATCACGACCACGGCCACGTGCACGGCCCGCACTGCAACCATGGCCATCAGGAGCCGGTGCGCAACGCTCTGAAAGACGTTGGCCGCAACGACCCGTGCCCGTGCGGTAGCCAGAAGAAATTCAAGAAGTGCCACGGGGCCTGACCCCGCGGCAGCGGCACGTTTCAAGCGACAAGAAAAAGCAGACTCGCCCTCGACCTGCTTTGACTTGAAGCTTGAAACTTCAGGTCCGGCCAACCACTGGGCAGCCCCCTGAAAATAAAGCCTACAGGCACCTTGCATGGCGACCGCGCGCTCACTAACGTAGCGCCTTTCCGAATCCCGCCACGCCCTGCAGGAGCCTTGTCATGGCAGCCCCCGTCCTTCCCCCCTTCCGCCTTCGGTTCGGCCCCGCTGCCGTCGTGCTCGGCATGTTCGGCCTTGCCGGCTGTCAGGTGGGCGGCTACCAGGACAGCGTGCCTCCGACCACTGGTGTGCAACCGCTCAAAGGCCTGGCACAGAATGTCTCGGTACGCCGCAACGCCATGGGCGCACCGCTGATCGAAAGCAGCAGTTTCCATGATGCCCTGTTCAGCCTGGGCTACGTGCAGGCCGGCGATCGCATCGAGCAGATGGTCGCCATGCGCCTGCTGGCCCAAGGGCGCCTGGCTGAACTGGCCGGCCCTGACGCCTTGGACATCGATCGTCTGATGCGCGCTGCCAACCTCAAGCAAAGCGCTGGACAGCTTTACGCCGACGCCTCGCCACGCCTGAAGCGGTTCTTCGAGGTCTATGCCCGCGGCGTCAACGCCTATCTGTTCCGTTACCGCGACAAGTTGCCTGCGGACCTGGCCCGCAGCGGCTATCGCCCGGAATATTGGAAGCCTGAGGACTCGGCGCTGATCTTCAGCCTGTATGCCTTCAGCCAGTCGGTGAACCTGCAGGAAGAACTGACCGCCCTGACCCTGGCGCAGAAAGTCGGCAGCGACAAGCTCGCCTGGCTGCTGCCAGGTGCTCCCGACGAGCCACTGGCCGAAGCCGAACTGGACAAGCTCAAGGGTTTGAACCTCAAGAGCCAACTGCCAGGCCTGGAGCGCTTGGGCGCTGCAGGGCAGAAGCTCGCCGACCTGGGCCTGCTGGGCAGCCCCGGCTCGGCCAACCTGGCACTGTCGCCGCAACGCAGCCGCAGCGGCAAGAGCCTGTTGGCCAGCGATAGCCGCGCCACGTGGGCCCTCGCCCCGGTACAGATCCACACCGGCAAGTATCAAGTCGCAGGCCTGGCACTGCCGGGCCTGCCCATCATCCTCGCCGGCTACAACGGCAAGCTGGCCTGGAGCAGCAGCGCGGTGATGGCCGACAACCAGGACCTGTATCTGGAGCAATTGCGTCACCAGGGCAGCCAGGTGAGCTACTTGGCCGATGGCAAGTGGCAACCTGCCCGCGCACGCAGCGAAACCTTCTTCGTCCGCGGTCAACGTCCCCTGCGTGAAGTCATGTACGACACCCGCCACGGCACTCTGCTCAGCCAACCGGCCAATGCCAGCCTCGGCCTGGCCCTGAACCTGCCACAACTCAAAGGCGATCGCAGCCTTGACGCGCTGTTCGACCTGACCCGCGCATCGTCGGTGGAGCGGGCCTTCGACAATACCCGTGAAGTCGGCGCCGCTGCCCTGAACTTCGTCTTCGCCGAACCGCAGCACATCGGCTGGCAGGTCAGCGGCCGCTACCCCAATCGCCGCGAAGGCCAGGGCCTGCTGCCCTCGCCCGGCTGGGATAGCCGTTACGACTGGGATGGCTACGCCGATCCAATGCTGCACCCTTACGACCAGGACCCGGTCGCCGGCTGGGTCGGCCATGCCAACCAACGCAGCCTGCCACGTGGCTACGGGATGCAGCTGTCCAACACCTGGTACTACCCCGAGCGCGCCGAGCGCCTGGCCCAGCTGGCCGGCAACGGCCGCCACGACAGCCGTAGCCTGATGGCCCTGCAGAACGACCAGGTCGCTCTGCTGGCAGACAAACTCAAGCAGATGTTCGACGCCCCCGGCATGGCCCAGTCGCTCACTCAAGCGATCGACGCATTACCGGCCGCCCAGCGGGACAAAGCGCGTGAAGCACTGACCCGGCTAAAGGCTTTCGATGGCCGCCTGAGCCCGGTATCGGCCGATGCCGCGCTGTATGCATTGTTCCTGCAGGAGGTCGCTCGCCAGACCTTCCTCGACGATCTGGGCCCGGAGTCCAGCCCGGCCTGGCAAGCGTTCATCGGCAATGCGCAGCTTTCCTACTCGGCCCAGGCCGACCACTTGCTGGGCCGCGAGGACAGCCCGTTCTGGGATGACCGCAACACGCCGCAAAAAGAAGACAAGCCTGCCATTCTCGCCCGTAGCCTGGCGGGGGCCGTGGATGCTGGCGTCGCCCAGCTGGGCAGCGACCGTCGCGCCTGGCAATGGGGCAAGCTGCACCAGTATCGCTGGCCAGCACCGACCTACCATGGCCTGGGTGACGCCATCAGCCGCAACCCCATGGCCGCAGGCGGCGATTTCAGCACTCTGGCGCTGACGCCTTATGCCTGGGGCGGCAGCTTCGATACCTACCTGCCGGCATCGGCGCGCATGATCGTCGATTTCGGGCAGGCCGAACCGCTGCAGGTGCTGACGAGCAATGGCCAGTCCGGCAACCCGGCGAGCCGGCATTACAGCGATGGCCTGGACGCCTGGTTCCAGGGCCGTTTCATGAACCTGCCGCTGCAACAGCAGAACTTCTCCCGCGCCTATGGCTCGCAGCGACTCACCCTGGTCCCTGGCCGCTGATCGCAAGCCCCCTTTGAACCGCGACGTCCGCCGTTGGACGCTCGCGGTTCCTTCACCAAGAACTTCCGTGACCCTGTCGTGCTCTGAGGTTACAAGCCCTTAGCCAACCGGCACGCCTATGGATCTCGTCATCGCCCGCCCCGAAGGCCTCTATTGCCCGCCCGGTGATTTCTACATCGACCCGTGGCGCCCGGTGGACCGCGCAGTGATTACCCACGGCCACGGCGATCACGCCCGGCCCGGCAATCACCATTACCTGACTGCCGCCCCCGGTGCAGGCATCCTGCGCAGCCGATTGGGGCCGGACATCCAGCTGCAGACGCTTGCCTATGGCGAACGCCTCGAACACCGGGGCGTGACCTTGAGTTTTCACCCCGCTGGCCACGTGCTCGGCTCGGGCCAGGTGCGCCTGGAATACCGAGGCGAGGTCTGGGTCGCCTCGGGAGATTACAAGATCGAGCCGGACGGCACCTGCGCTGCGTTCGAGCCGGTGCGCTGCCATACCTTCATCAGTGAGTCGACTTTCGGCCTGCCGATCTACCGCTGGCAACCTCAGGCCGAGGTGATGGCGCAGATCGATGCCTGGTGGCGGGCCAATCGTGAACAGGGCAAAACCAGCGTGCTGTTCTGCTATGCCTTCGGAAAGGCCCAGCGGATCCTCCACGGCTTGGACCCGCACGCCGGCCCAATTCTGGTCCATGGCGCGATGGAACCTCTGAACCGCGTCTATCGGGAAGCGGGCGTGCACCTGGCCCCGACGCACTATGCAGGCGACATCCCCCGCAACGATCCGATGTTGCGCCAGGCCCTGGTGCTGGCTCCGCCTTCGGCGGCCGGTAGCAGTTGGATGAAGCGCTTCGGCGATTACAGTGACGCCTTGGCCAGCGGTTGGATGCGCCTGCGCGGCACCCGACGACGCCGCGGCGTGGACCGCGGATTCGTGCTCTCCGATCATGCCGATTGGCCGGGGCTGCTATGGGCGATCGAGCAGACCGGCGCCGAGCGGGTGATGGTCACTCACGGCTCGGTCGATGTGTTGGTGCGCTACCTCAACGAACAGGGCCTCGATGCCCGCGCCTTCGCTACCGAATACGGCGACGAGGACGAGACCGACACCGAGGCTGGCACATGAAGACCTTCGCCGAGCTCTATCTGCGCCTGGACGCGACCACATCCAGCAATGCCAAGCTCGAGGCCCTGCGCGACTACTTCGCAGACGCACCTGCCGAGGATGCAGCCTGGGCCGTGTACTTCCTGGCCGGCGGCCGTCCGCGGCAAATGGTCCCTACCCGTCTGCTGCGCGAGCTCACCCTTGAACTTTCGCACTTGCCCGACTGGCTGTTCGAAGAAAGCTACCAGGCTGTGGGCGATCTGGCAGAGACTATTTCCCTGGTGCTCCCGGACAACCCGCATGGCAATGACGAGGGACTGGCCTTTTGGGTCGAGGAGCACCTGCTGTCCCTGCGCGGCCTACCGCCGGAAACCATCCGTCAACGCCTGCCAGGCTTGTGGTCGCAGCTGGATCGGCCCGGTTTGATGCTATGCCTGAAACTTATCACCGGCAGCTTCCGCGTCGGGGTGTCCAAACTGCTGGTGACCCGCGCCCTGGCCCAGCTCGCCGGTCTGGATGCCAAACGCGTGGCGCAGCGCCTGGTGGGCTATACCGATCTCAGCCACCGCCCGACGGCGCAAGACTACCTGCAGCTGATCGCCGCCGAATCTGCCGACGAACATCGCCAACGCGGCGGCCAGCCCTACCCGTTCTTCCTCGCCCACGCGCTGCAGGCTCCCGTCGAGCAGTTCGAGACGTTGCTCGGCCCGGTGTCTGCCTGGCAGGCGGAGTGGAAGTGGGATGGCATTCGCGCACAGGTGGTCAAGCGCGATGGCCAGCTGTGGATATGGTCGCGGGGAGAGGAACTGGTCACCGAGCGCTTTCCGGAACTGCACAGCCTGGCCACCACTTTGCCTGACGGTGTAGTGCTCGATGGTGAAATCCTGGTGTGGAAACCGGGCAGCCAAGCCGGCGATGTCGCCGTGCAACCTTTCGCCCTGCTGCAACAGCGCTTGGGCCGCAAGACGCTGGGCAAGAAGTTGCTCACCGAGGCGCCGGTGGTGCTGCAAGCCTATGACCTGCTCGAATGGCAGGGTGAAGATTGGCGCAACCGGCCTCAACATGAACGTCGGGCCCAACTGCAACACCTGACGCAGCAGTACCCACTGGCCCCGGTGCTGCTGTCACCGTTGCTACAGGGCAGCGACTGGCATGACCTCGCCCGCCAGCGCGAGCAGTCACGCAGTCTGGGCGTCGAAGGTCTGATGCTCAAGCAGCGCGATGCCCTCTATGGCGTGGGCCGCACCAAAGACATGGGCCTGTGGTGGAAGTGGAAGATCGATCCTTTCAGCGTCGATGCCGTGTTGATCTACGCCCAGCGCGGTCATGGCCGTCGTGCCAGCCTGTACAGCGATTACACCTTTGCCGTCTGGGACGGGCCACCGGGGACTCCCGGACGCACCCTGGTGCCTTTCGCCAAGGCGTATTCCGGACTGAGCGATGCAGAAATGCGCCAAGTCGACGCCATCATCCGCAAGACTACGGTGGAAACCTTCGGCCCGGTGCGCAGTGTGACCCCGACACTGGTGTTCGAGCTGGGCTTCGAGGGTATTGCCTTGTCCAAACGCCACAAGAGCGGCATCGCGGTGCGCTTTCCGCGCATGCTGCGCTGGCGCCATGACAAACCTGTGCAAGAAGCCGACGACCTGGCCACCTTGCAGGCCTTGCTTGCCTGAGTGCGGGCAAACCCGCGCAAGGAAGCTGCGCAACGGCAGAAGTTATGCTTCTATCTTTCTGCCGACTGTCATCGCAGACCGTATTCGCCACTTCAGCCAGGACCACCATGCATCATTCGACCCACGACCTGCTGTCCCCTGTCCCGGGCATTGCCCGCCAGCTTCATAGCTTCCACTTCGGCCCTCGCGGCGGTGGCAAGGTGTACATCCAGGCGTCACTGCATGCCGACGAGCTACCCGGCATGCTGGTGGCCTGGCACCTGAAGCGCCGTTTGCTGGAGCTGGAACAGGACGGGCGGCTGCAACGCGAGATCATCCTCGTTCCGGTGGCCAACCCCGTGGGCCTGGAACAGGTGCTCCTGGACGCGCCCTTGGGGCGCTTCGAGCTGCAAAGTGGCGAAAACTTCAACCGCAACTTCGTTGATTTGTCCGACAGTATCGGCGATCAGATCGAGGGCCATCTGACCCATGATCCTTCGCACAACCTGGCCCTGATCCGCGAGTACCTGCGCCGGGGCCTGGATGCGCATCCCGCGCGCACCCCACTGCAATCCCAGCGCCTGACCCTGCAACGCCTGGCGTGCGATGCCGATATGGTTTTGGACCTGCATTGCGACTTCGAGGCCGTGGAGCATCTGTACACCACACCGGAGGCCTGGGATCAGGTAGAGCCGCTGGCCCGCTATCTGGGCGTGCAGGCCAGCCTGCTGGCCACGGACTCCGGCGGCCAGTCTTTCGATGAATGCTTCAGCCTGGTGTGGTGGCAGTTGCAGCAACGTTTTGGCAAGCAGTTCCCCATCCCTCTGGGCAGTTTCTCTGTGACTGTCGAGCTACGCGGGCAGGCAGATGTCAGCCACGACCTGGCCACTCAGGATTGCCAAGGGATACTCAATTTCCTGACCCATGCTGGGGTGATTTCAGGAGAAGCGCCCGCCCTGCCGCCATTGGCGTACCCGGCAACGCCGCTGGCCGCCGTGGAGCCTGTGGTGGCGCCGTTGGGCGGGCTGTTGGTCTTCCACGCGACACCCGGCCAATACCTGGAGGCGGGCGAGCTGATCGCGGAAGTCATCGATCCGCTGAACGACCGGGTGACCGCGGTGCGCAATACCCAGCCTGGCCTCCTTTATGCACGCAGCGTCAGGCGCATGGCCACAGCGGGCATGGTCGTCGCCCACGTGGCGGGCGAGCAGGTCTGTCGCAGCGGTTACCTGCTGGCCAACTGAGCCCGTCGTGCTGGCTGGCCCTCAGGCCACCGGCGAAGGAGGTGGTTCGTCAGGCAAGGTCGGCTCTCCCGGCTCCATGGGTGGCGACTCGCCAGGATCCGGGGGCTGAGGTGTGTCGGGGTCGGGCTGATGGGGTACGCCACCGGCTTGTACGGGCGTTGAAGGGTGCGCCAGCAATGACCAAGCCAGCAGCCCTATCTGGTTGGGCTGCAGGACGGCGAGCTTCGCACTGATTGCGGGGTGAAGTTTCATTGGCGGCTCCCGGCGATGCCCGATGCGCGTCATGCGCACCGGATCGTTCTAGCCATTGGAGTGCCTGGCGGACGAGGAATTCCCCGCGCTCGTCGCCTCAGGTGCGTGGCAGGGTGACGCCGCGCTGCCCTTGGTATTTACCACCGCGATCCTTGTAGGACACTTCGCACTCCTCATCGGATTCGAGGAAGAGCATCTGCGCCACGCCTTCATTGGCATAGATCTTCGCCGGCAAGGTGGTGGTATTGGAGAACTCCAGGGTCACGTGACCCTCCCACTCCGGTTCCAGCGGCGTGACGTTGACGATGATGCCGCAACGCGCGTAGGTGCTCTTGCCCAGGCAGATGGTCAGCACATTGCGCGGAATGCGGAAGTACTCGACGGTGCGGGCCAGGGCGAAGGAGTTCGGAGGAATGATGCACACGTCGCTCTTGACGTCGACGAAGCTGCCGGCGTCGAAGTTTTTCGGGTCGACAGTGGCCGAATTGATGTTGGTGAAGACCTTGAATTCATCGGCGCAGCGCACGTCGTAGCCGTAGCTGGACACGCCGAAGGAAATGACTCGGCTGTCCTCGCCGCCGCGCACCTGGCGCTCGACGAACGGTTCGATCATGCCGTGTTCCTGCGCCATGCGGCGAATCCACTTGTCCGATTTGATGCTCATGGCGGGAGTGTCCTGAAAGTGCTAGGTGAAAAACGAGACGCGCATCTTACCGGTCCCGGCGGCTACGGCAAAGTTCCATCCCGTAATCCCGCGCCGGACGGGAGCTGCAGCCGCCGCCGATCCGATTTTCGACAAAGCCGTCATTGACCATTGGCAGGTCGGGGAAAGTGGGTTAAGGTGGCGCCACTGTGCTGCACGTGACACCGAGAATCTCTGTTTGATGCACGATTCCTATCGGCCCATCGCTGAATTTTCCGCTCTCTTTGCACTCAGTCCCGGCCAGGGTGTTCCTGTGCCGAAATCTACTTTGTCCAAGGAGACATACCATGTCCAACCGCCAATCCGGTACCGTCAAGTGGTTCAACGATGAGAAGGGCTACGGCTTCATCACCCCTCAGTCGGGTGACGATCTGTTCGTACACTTCAAGGCCATCCAGGCTGACGGCTTCAAAACCCTGAAAGAAGGCCAGGCTGTTACTTTCGTCGCTACCCGCGGCCAGAAAGGTATGCAGGCTGAAGAAGTTCGCATCGAAGGTTAATCCTTCTTTCGCGCTTCAAAAAAACCCGCCATATGGCGGGTTTTTTTATGCCTGACGCAGAAATTTGCAGGCTTCTTCGCGGATTGAACCCGCTACCACAGCGGCGGGAGCGGGTTTACCCGTGAAGCAAACCTGTCGGTCCTGCGGATTCAGTCCTCGCTGATGGTGATGTTCGGCATCGCAGGCGCCGCAGCTTCCTGCAGCACGATCCGCGCCCCTACCTGGCGGGCCAGTTCCTGGTAGACCATGGCGATCTGGCTTTCCGGCTCGGCAATGGCGGTCGGCTTGCCGTTGTCGGCCTGCTCGCGGATCAACATCGACAGGGGCAGCGAGGCCAGCAGGTCGACGCCATACTGAGCGGCGAGCTTCTCCCCGCCCCCCTCGCCGAACAAATGCTCGGCATGACCGCAATTCGAGCAGATGTGCACGGCCATGTTTTCCACCACACCCAGCACCGGAATGTTCACCTTGCGGAACATCTCCACGCCTTTCTTCGCATCCAGCAGCGCCAGATCCTGCGGGGTGGTGACGATCACGGAACCTGCCACCGGCACTTTCTGCGCCAGAGTCAACTGGATGTCGCCGGTGCCAGGCGGCATGTCGATCACCAGATAGTCCAGGTTATCCCAGGCAGTCTGGGTCACCAGTTGCAGCAGCGCGCCGGAGACCATCGGGCCGCGCCAGACCATTGGGGTATTGTCATCGGTGAGGAAGGCCATCGACATGACTTCCACGCCGTGCGCCTTGATCGGCACGAACCACTTCTGCTCGCGGATCTGAGGGCGGGTGCCCTCCGCGATACCGAACATGACACCTTGGCTCGGGCCATAGATATCGGCGTCCAGGATGCCGACCCGGGCGCCTTCGCGGGCCAGGGCCAGGGCCAAGTTGGCAGCGGTGGTGGACTTGCCCACCCCGCCCTTGCCCGAGGCCACGGCGATGATGTTTTTGACGTTGGCCATGGCCGGGACCTGAGCCTGGGCCTTGTGCGCCACGACCACGCACTCGACGGACACTTGTGCGGCCGTGACGCCGTCCAGGTTCTCGATGGCCGTGCCCAGCACCTGCGCCCAGCCATTCTTGAACAGCCCGGCCGCATAGCCCAACTGCAACTGCACATTGACCTGGCCGCCCTGGATATCGATAGCGCGCACGCAACCGGCGCTGACCGGATCCTGGTTCAGATAGGGGTCGGTGTACTGGCGAAGCACGCCTTCGACGGCGGCACGTGTGACGGCACTCATGGAGGCTCCCATTGGCAGGCTTTAGATCGAACAGATGCCTATGCTAACCCGTCAATCGTCAGCAGATGCGTCCTTGGGGTGAAATATATTCGTCAGCCCTTTATAGTTGCCGATCATCTTTATTTTTCCATCCTGTCGCCAGATTAAGTAGCCGAGCCACCATGTCCGAGCCACGCCAGATTCTCGTCACCAGCGCCCTGCCCTATGCCAACGGTTCAATCCACCTTGGCCATATGCTCGAGTACATCCAGACGGACATGTGGGTGCGCTTCCAGAAGCTGCGCGGCAACCAGTGCATCTATGTCTGCGCCGACGACGCCCACGGCTCGGCCATCATGCTGCGCGCCGAAAAGGAAGGCATCACACCCGAACAACTGATCGCCAATGTCCAGGCCGAGCACAGCAGCGACTTCGCCGACTTCCTGGTCGACTTCGACAACTTCCACTCGACCCACTGCGAAGAAAACCGCGAGCTGTCGAGCCTGATCTACACCCGCCTGCGCGACGCCGGCCACATCGCCACCCGTTCGGTCACCCAGTATTACGACCCCGAGAAAGGCATGTTCCTGGCCGACCGCTTCATCAAGGGCACCTGCCCCAAGTGCGCGGCCGAAGACCAGTACGGCGACAACTGCGAAAAATGCGGCGCCACCTACGCACCCACCGAGCTGAAGAACCCAAAATCGGCAATCTCCGGCGCCACGCCGGAGCTGCGCGACTCCCAGCACTTCTTCTTCAAGCTCCCGGATTTCCAGGCCATGCTGCAGCAGTGGACCCGCAGCGGCACCCTGCAGGAAGCGGTCTCGAACAAACTCGCCGAGTGGTTGGATTCGGGCCTTCAGGAGTGGGACATCTCCCGTGATGCGCCGTACTTCGGCTTCGAGATTCCAGGCGAACCCGGCAAGTACTTCTACGTCTGGCTGGATGCGCCGATCGGCTACATGGCCAGTTTCAAGAACCTCTGCGCGCGTCGTCCGGAACTGGACTTCGACGCGTTCTGGAAAGAAGACTCCAAGGCCGAGCTGTACCACTTCATCGGCAAGGACATCGTCAACTTCCACGCCCTGTTCTGGCCGGCCATGCTCGAAGGCGCGGGCTTCCGCAAGCCAACCGGCATCAACGTGCACGGTTACCTGACCGTCAACGGCGCGAAGATGTCCAAGTCGCGCGGCACCTTCATCAAGGCGCGTACCTACCTGGACCACCTGGCCCCCGAGTACCTGCGCTACTACTACGCCTCCAAGCTGGGCCGTGGCGTCGACGACCTGGACTTGAACCTCGACGACTTCGTGCAGAAGGTCAACTCCGACCTGGTCGGCAAAGTGGTCAACATCGCCAGCCGCTGCGCAGGCTTCGTGCACAAGGGCAACGAGGGCGTCCTGGTCGCCGGCGATGCCGCACCCGAACTGAGCGAGGCCTTCCTCGCGGCTGCGCCGTCGATCGCCGAAGCTTACGAGAACCGTGATTTCTCCCGCGCCATGCGTGAAATCATGGCACTGGCCGACCGCGCCAACGCTTGGATTGCCGACAAGGCCCCCTGGTCCCTGGCCAAGCAGGAAGGCAAGCAGGACGAGGTCCAGGCCATCTGCGCCCAGGGGATCAACCTGTTCCGCCAACTGGTGATCTTCCTCAAGCCTGTGCTGCCGCTGCTGGCTGCCGATGCCGAGGCCTTCCTCAACGTCGCGCCGCTGACCTGGAATGACCACCTGTCGCGCCTGGAAAACCACAAGCTCAACCCATTCAAGGCACTGATGAATCGCATCGAGCCTGCTAAGGTCGAAGCCATGGTCGCCGCCAGCAAGGAAGACCTGGCTGCCACTCAATCCCCGGTCCCGGCAGGCAACGGTGAGCTGACCAAAGACCCGCTGTCGCCAGAAATCGAGTTCGACACTTTTGCCGCGGTCGATCTGCGCGTGGCGCTGATCGTCAAAGCTGAGGCCGTTGAAGGGGCCGACAAGCTCCTGCGCCTGACCCTGGACATTGGCGACGAGCGTCGCAACGTGTTCTCCGGTATCAAATCGGCCTATCCTGACCCAGCCAAGCTCGAAGGCCGTCTGACCATGATGATCGCCAACCTCAAGCCACGGAAAATGCGCTTTGGCGTGTCCGAAGGCATGGTCATGGCGGCCGGCCCGGGTGGCGAAGATATCTACCTGCTCAGCCCTGACAGCGGCGCCAAGCCTGGCCAGCGCATCAAGTAAGCGTCCGCGTTTCTGCCCCGGCCCAGTGCCGGGGCATTTCCATCCCCGGCCGCCTACCGGATAATGACGGCAGCCCCGGCCATCGGCATCCCCATGAACGACTACGTCTTGGTTCTGGTCAGCGCTGCGTTGATCAATCACCTGATCTTGCATAGGACGCCGGTCTCTCGCCTGCGGATTCACTTGCTCGGCGCATCCATAGCCTTACTCATGCTTTTGGGCCTGCCGCTTGGAAAGCTTTTGCATGATCAAGTGTTGAATGCGTTGGGCCTGCAGGACCTGCAATTGTTCCTGTTCCTACCGCTGTTGCTGTTACTGGGCTGGGGCATCGCCAATGCGCTCCAGCGGATACAGCCGACCTGGCCATTGCAGGACCTGCTGCCCTGGCTGCTCTGCAACGCCCTGGTGCTAGGCTTGCTGCTACAGGTCATCCATGCGAATGATCGATGGTTGGCGGTGTGGGGATGGGGCGTATTCGGTGGATTGGGCTTCTGGCTTGCCCTGGCATTGTTCGATGACCTGCGCCAACGCAGCGATCATTCAGACCTCCCCAGTGCTTTGCGTGGCCTTCCCATCGACCTGATCGGCGCCGGAGTGATGACCATGGCATTTTCCGGTTTCAACGGATTATTTACACAATGAGTCTGATTCAACGCATCGATGCCCTGCTGCCGCAAACCCAATGCGGCAAGTGCGGCCATGCCGGTTGCCGGCCCTATGCCGAAGGGCTGGCCGCGGGCGAAGCGATCAACAAATGCCCACCCGGCGGCGACGAAACCATCGCCGCCCTTGCCAACCTGCTCAAGGTACAGGTCATTGCACTGGACACCGAGCGTGGTAACGCACCGCCCCAAGTCGCCTTTATTCGCGAGGCCGAATGTATCGGTTGCACCAAATGCATCCAGGCGTGCCCAGTGGATGCCATCGTCGGCGCTGCCAAGCTGATGCACACGGTCATCGCCAGCGAGTGCACCGGCTGTGACCTCTGCCTGGCGCCTTGCCCGGTCGATTGTATCGACCTGCTGCCCCTGCCCGACAAGATCGTACCTATCGTCGGCGGCCTGGCTCACACTGCCGAACAACTCGATGCCCGCGCCAAACGTCGTGACCACGCCCGTCATCGCCACGAACAACGCAATGCCCGACTGCAGCGCGAGGAAGCACGTCGCCAGGCCGAACGTATGGCACGCAGCCAGCGTGCTGCGAGCAATCCGACCGCCAGTGGCGACGCATCCGACCCGATCAAAGCCGCTATCGAACGGGTCAAGGCACAAAAGGCCGCCCACAACGATGCCGCCCTCAAGCAAGCCAAGATCGCAGCGGCCATGAGCCGCGCGCAACTGAACAAAGCCCGCAGCGCATTCGGCGCCGCACCGAACGAGGCGCAGCACGCCCAGTTAAACCTCCTGGAAAAAGCCGCCAAAGACGCCCAACAGCACCTCGACGCCCTTCAGGCCGGGGCGGATCATGCCCGCGCCTGAGCCGCGCTTGCGCAGCGCCATGGGCCAAGTGCTGCTGGCCTGTGTGCCAGGCTTGCTAGGGCTGCTTTGGCTGCACGGCTGGGGCGTACTGTTCAACTTGCTATTTTGCGCAAGCACTGCGCTGGCCTGCGAAGCGTTACTCCTGGCCCTGCGCAGCCAACCTGCGCAACCGGCGTTGGCCGATGCAAGCGCATTGGTAACCGCCGTACTGCTGGCCGCCTCACTCCCCCCCCATGCGCCTTGGTGGTTGCCGGTCATCGCCACAAGCGTCGCCATCGGCGTTGGCAAGCACGCTTTTGGCGGGGTCGGCCGCAACCCCTTCAACCCCGCGATGGTCGGTTATGCCTTCGTGCTCCTGAGCTTCCCCCTACAGATGAACCAATGGCCGGGCCACTCGCCCGGGCTCATGGAAAGCCTGCACAGCCTTTGGGCCAGCACCGGACACATCGACGCCTGGGCTACCCCGACAGTGCTCGATGGCCTGCGCCACAATCGCAGCCTGACCATCGATGAACTGTTCGCCCAGCACCCTGGATTCGGCGCGATTGGAGGTCGAAGCAGCGAATGGGTGAATGTCGGTTTTTTGGTGGGCGGGCTGTTTCTGCTTCAGCGCAAGGTCATCAGCTGGCACACGCCGGCAGGCTTGCTCGGCGGATTGTTCCTGTTCAGCCTGCTGTGCTGGAACGGATCAGGTTCCGACTCCAATGGCTCGCCGCTGCTGCACTGGTTTTCCGGCTCGACCATGCTGGCCGCATTCTTCATCGCCACTGAGCCTGTGTCTGGCCCCAAGAGTCCTCCGGCGCGGCTACTGTTCGGTTTCGGCACTGGGCTGCTCATCTACTTGATCCGAACCTGGGGTAGCTACCCCGACGGTACCGCGTTCGCCATCTTGCTGATGAACCTTGCCGTGCCGGCTCTGGAACGATACGCCGCACGTCTCACGCAGGCCGCCCCATGAACCGTACAGCGCGTGGTGTCCTGTTGGTTGTCGTGGTCGGCGCCTTGTCACTGGGCATGACATTGATCTGGAGGCATTGGACGCTCTCGGCCATCCAGCAAGCCGAGCAACAGCTGCAAAGCCGTCAATGGCTTTCGGTGCTTCCTGACAGCAGCTATGACAACCAGCCCCTGCAAGCGCCCCTCGCCCTGCGCGATACCCGTCTGCCCCATAGCGAGTTACTCGCCGGCTACCGTGCCACATTGGGCGCAAGCCCAAGCGCCATCTTGCTGCGCAGTCAGGTCCAGGGTTATGCCGGCCCGATAATCTTGGCAATCGCGATCGCTCCCGATGGGCGTCTGCTGGGCATCCGAGTACTGGAACAAAAGGAAAGCCCTGGACTGGGGGCGCGGCTGATCGATCCTGCGGTGCACTGGTTGGAGCAATTTTCAGGCCACGCCCAGACCAGCCGATGGGCATTGAAACGTGATCAAGGGGACTTCGACCAGCTGGCAGGCGCTACCGTCACCTCACGCGCGGTAATCGACGCCCTGCAGGACGCATTGCGCTATTTCGACACCCATCGAACCGCATTGCTGGAGGAAAGTGCACATGAATAGGTTCGGATTGCTGGGGGTGAGCGTGGTGACGTTGGTCGGTGCGACCTCGACCCTGGCGCAAGGGATAATGATCGGCCTTTGCGCGGCCGGGATGATCATCACTCATCAGGTCTTGATGCTCCCTCTGCGCAAAACTCTGACTGGCCTCCCCCGTTTGCTGGCCAGCCTGCTGCTGCTCGCCGGTTTGGCCAGTTGCCTGCAATTAGGTTTGAACGCTTGGGCGCTACCCCTGGCCCTGGCGCTCGGCCATTACCCGGTCTTGCTGAGCGTGCAGAGCCTCGCGGTAGATTACCTGCTCCCCACCACGGGGCGGTGGCGCTATCTCGCGGTTCACGTGAGCGCTCTGTCAATGCTATGCGTACTGCTTGGCGCCTGTCGTCAATGGCTGGCAACAGGGCCAGGTCTTCATTTGGCGGGCCTTGTGCCTGGGGGGTTGATGCTGCTTGGCCTGCTGCTGGCCCTGTACAATCGCCTGCATCCGGGGGCTGCCCCCTCACGTTGTCAAGGAAGCCGTTGAGCCCATGAATGCTGCCAAACGCCTGGAGATTTTTCGCAGGCTGCACGAAGACAATCCCGATCCGAAAACCGAACTGGCCTACACTACGCCCTTCGAATTGCTGATCGCCGTAATCCTGTCCGCCCAGGCAACGGACGTCAGCGTCAACAAGGCCACCGCTCGCCTGTATCCGGTGGCCAATACCCCCGAGGCGATCTACGCACTGGGTGTCGAAGGGCTTAGCGAATACATCAAGACCATCGGCCTCTACAACAGCAAAGCCAAGAATGTCATCGAAACCTGTCGTTTACTGATTGAGCACCACGGCAGCGAAGTGCCACAAACTCGTGAAGCTTTGGAAGCACTGCCGGGCGTGGGTCGCAAAACCGCGAACGTAGTGCTCAATACCGCTTTCCGTCAGCCCGCCATGGCGGTTGATACGCATATTTTCCGGGTCAGCAACCGCACCGGCATCGCCCCTGGCAAGACGGTGCTGGAGGTAGAAAAGAAACTCATGAAGTTCGTGCCCCGAGACTACCTGCTCGACGCTAATCACTGGTTGATCCTTCATGGTCGCTATGTATGCCAGGCGCGCAAGCCTCGCTGTGGCAGCTGTCGAATCGAAGACTTGTGCGAGTACAAACACAAGACTTCTGACGATTGATGCAATAGAAAGAAAGGGTTCTACACGATTGAAAAAATCTTTTTTACCGGAATCGGGTTTCTCGCTATAAGGACGGCCAACGGCCCCTTGGCTTGGAGTGACTCATGAGTACCGATAAAGACGAGCTGTCAATCGACGATGAATTTTCCACCTCGGAAGACGACGCAGAGCCTCAGGTGGAACCTGCAAAGACCAATTTGAGCAAGCGCCGCACCATCGACAACCTTCTCGAGGAGCGGCGTTTGCAAAAGCAACTCGCCGATTTTGATTACGACCTATGACGGGTCGGATATCCTAGATAGCCTCCCTTGCGGAGGCTTCGTGTTTCAGGGACGGGATAAGCCATGGCGCTGGGCGAGCTCGATGAGGTCGACCAGCGAATGGGCATTGAGCTTGAGTAATAGACGCGTCTTGTAAGTGCTCACCGTCTTGTTGCTGAGGAACATGCTGTCGGCGATTTCTTTGTTGCTCTTGCCGCTGGCCAGCTCCTTCAACACCATCACCTCTCTGCCGGAGAGGCGCTGGACCATTTCCTCCTCGCTGCCGCCCTTCACGCATCCACGAGCTTTGTGTAGCGCCTGATTGGGGAAATAGCTGTATCCAGACAACACGGCCTTGATCGCACTGAGCAACTCCGTCAGGTCTTGCTGCTTGCACACATACCCGGCAGCACCGGCCTGCATGCAACGCATCGAAAAATGTCCCGCCGCCTGCGAGGTCAGTACCAACACTTTGCTGCCTGGACTGATGCATGCCATACGGCCGATGACTTCCAGCCCATCCAGCTTCGGAATACCTATATCGAGTATCACGATGTCCGGAAGGTGCTCCCGGATCAATTGCAAGGCATCCACACCATTGTCGGTTTCCGCCACCACGTCGTACCCGTGCCGTTCCATCAGCATGCGTACGGCCAGACGAATTACCGGATGATCATCCACGATAAGCACTTTATTCATGCGGCATCCATTGGTTCACTATTACAACTCCAAAGCATTACGATAACCGAGCTGACTGCCTTATGGCGCAGCGAATTGCCGCTCATCACCAAGCAGAGAGAGCCCCTACATAAATTAAAGAATTTTCCTACAAGCCTAGTTACTTAAAACTTTTGCACCCAGGCGCCGCCTATAAAACTAACAATAAGCAATATAAAACCCCACTTCCATAACGCTTCTAACTTGAAGGAATTCTCGATTCAGGCGGGGTAACTTTAGAAAAATGCAGATGACATGAAGCGTCATGTCGCTTCCACGGGAAACAGCTCTATCTTTTCATCAGGCCCAAAACAGGCGAGAGATAGGCAAACATTCGTGGGCAAGCACCATGCAAACAGACTCCATCAGCCCCTTGGCTATCATCGCCATCTTTGCAGGCATCATCGAAGCTTCTGCGCTGGCGACGTT
The DNA here is from genome assembly GCF_040822035.1 of Pseudomonas guariconensis. NCBI lineage: Bacteria > Pseudomonadati > Pseudomonadota > Gammaproteobacteria > Pseudomonadales > Pseudomonadaceae > Pseudomonas > Pseudomonas guariconensis. Next base: position 4,157,795 of record NZ_CP162012.1, read on the forward strand.
GCCTTTTCTCAGTGAGAACAGTCAGGAAATCTACACGTGGTTCCTGGTAGGCTTTCCCTTCTTCCTGACTATGCTGTTTTTCCTGACCTTGAACTTCAACAATCAATCTTTGTATCAACCTCCCCTGCCGGAGACGGCAGAAAAGACCGACCCTCAGAGCTCCCTTTCATCCCCTCCTGAATACGTCTCGCCAGAACAGCCCCTGAGCATCACCCTTTCCGGCCCAGACACACGCAAGATCGTCGAACCCCACATTCTGCGTGCTCTCAACCAACCTCATACGCTCCCTCGCAGTTGGGTTCTCGAAAACCTCGAGACCGGTGTTCGCATCCATCTCTCGATCAATGTCGAGGGCACAAACGAAAAACGTGAGCAGCCCTGAAATCCAGGCAAAAAAAACCCCGGCACACGGCCGGGGTTTTCGAGGCGCTCGCAAAGATCAGAGCAGCGAACGGCCCTTGTTGGCTGCAATGCGCATACGCAGGGCGTTGAGCTTGATGAAGCCCGCGGCATCGGCCTGGTTGTAGGCACCGCCATCTTCCTCGAAGGTCGCGATGTTGGCATCGAACAACGAATCGTCCGACTTGCGCCCTACGACAATCACGTTGCCCTTGTACAGTTTCAGGCGAACGACACCGTTAACGTTGACCTGGGAAGCGTCGATCATCTGCTGCAGCATCAGACGCTCCGGGCTCCACCAATAGCCGGTGTAGATCAGGCTGGCATACTTCGGCATCAGCTCATCTTTCAGGTGAGCGACTTCGCGGTCCAGGGTGATCGACTCGATGGCACGGTGAGCCTTGAGCATGATGGTGCCGCCAGGGGTTTCGTAGCAACCGCGGGACTTCATGCCCACGTAGCGGTTCTCGACGATGTCCAGGCGACCGATGCCGTTGGCACCGCCGATACGGTTAAGCTCGGCCAGTACGGTGGCGGGGGTCATTTCGACGCCATCGATGGCGACGATGTCACCATTGCGGTAGGTCAGCTCGATGTAGGTGGGCTGATCCGGGGCGTTTTCCGGAGACACGCTCCAGCGCCACATGTCTTCCTCGTGCTCGGTCCAGGTATCTTCCAGGACACCGCCTTCGTAGGAGATATGCAGCAGGTTGGCGTCCATCGAGTACGGCGATTTCTTCTTGCCGTGGCGCTCGATCGGAATGCCGTGCTTTTCGGCGTAGTCCATCAGCTTCTCGCGGGACAGCAGATCCCACTCACGCCAGGGTGCAATCACCTTTACGCCTGGTTTGAGCGCATAGGCGCCCAGCTCGAAGCGCACCTGGTCGTTACCCTTGCCGGTGGCACCGTGGGAAATGGCATCGGCGCCGGTTTCGTTGGCGATTTCGATCAGACGCTTGGCGATCAGCGGACGGGCGATGGACGTACCCAGCAGGTACTCGCCTTCGTAGACGGTGTTGGCGCGGAACATCGGGAAAACGAAATCACGCACGAATTCTTCGCGCAGGTCATCGATGTAGATTTCTTTCACGCCCATCGCCTGAGCCTTGGCGCGGGCCGGTTCGACCTCTTCGCCCTGCCCCAGGTCAGCGGTGAAAGTCACCACTTCGCAGTTGTAGGTATCCTGCAGCCACTTGAGAATCACCGAAGTATCAAGGCCGCCGGAATACGCCAGTACGACCTTTTTTACGTCCGCCATGCCATCACTCCACGGGGTTGTACGGAAAGCGGTTGATTCTACCGGCCCCATTGAAATATTTACAATGGGGCGACAGCTTGTGACGACAAAGCGACAGGAACAGTCAAGACCGCGACCAGCGGTCGCATTCAGACAGCTTTACCCGTGCGCGGGCCAGCCACGGCAGCAGCCGGGGTCGCTGGGGCGGTGGCGGGAGGCGTCGCTGGCGGTTGGCCAGCGGGCTTGTCGGTGGGGGCTTCCACGGGTTTTTCCACCGGCGCGACGCGATCCAGCTGGATGCTCACCCGGCGGTTGCGCGCCCGGTTGGCGGCACTGTTGTTGCGCGCGAGCGGGTATCGCTCGCCGTGGAAGCGCACGCTGATCTGCTCCTGTGGCACACCATGGGCCTTGAGGTAATCGGCGACCGCCAGGGCCCGGCGCCTCGACGTGTCGCGGTTGGTCAGCCGATTGCCGCTGTTGTCGGAATGGCCATCGAGCTCGATGTGATTCACCGAAGGGTCGGCCTTGAGGTAATCGAGGATCACATCCAGTCGCGCCCTGGCAGCACTGTCCAGCTCGATCCCACGGGGGAAGCTCACCTGCGTCTGGCGAATCTGGTCGAAGTTCATCGGCAGCAATTTGCTGGCGCACACCTGGTAGTCGCTGTAAGCCTTGGCGAAACTCACAGGCAGCACACGCACTTCCATGGGCCTGCCAGCTTCGCCCGTGTAGTTGCGCACCACCGTGCTGCGACCATCGAGCAGGCCATTGATCAGTCGGCTGGCCTGGCCCTGGGACGAGGTGAACAACACCCCCGTGCGGCCCATGCGCACTGAGCCGAGATTGATATCACCGCGACCTGGTTGCCAAGGCGCCGCTGCCGCCAGCAAAGTCGCACCGCCGGCTCCCAGTGCGTTGGTGTCCGAACGCAATTGGAAGATCGGCTGCTCACCGGCCCGACGCACGAACTCGCCACTACCGAAACCGTCGATCGGCTGGACAAGGCGGCACTCGAACTGATCCCCTTCGACGTTCCAGGTAACGTTCTCCACGCGAGTCTGGAAGGTCAATGCCCCGGCCGGCAGGCTGGCAAACAGGATGAACAGGGCTAGGTAACGCTGGCGCACGGGCGGCTCCATTGATTCTGACGGCTTACCTGCAAGCTATCGGACGCTGGCAGGAAAACTTGATAGCCGTGCTCGAACGAGGGTTTTCCGGTAGCATTGGCACACGAGTTCGACCCGCCTGGAATCCCCAATGTCCGATCGCCTGACCCTCCTGCGCCCCGACGACTGGCACATCCATCTGCGCGATGGTGCCGTCCTGCCCCACACCGTTGGCGACGTGGCGCGCACCTTCGCCCGCGCCATCATCATGCCCAATCTCGTCCCACCGGTCCGCACTGCCACCGAGGCCGGAGCGTATCGTGAGCGCATCCTGGCCGCACGTCCGGCCGGCAGCCGATTCGAGCCTTTGATGGTGCTGTACCTCACCGACCGAACCAGCGCCGAGGACATCCGCGCGGCCAAGGCCAGCGGATTCGTGTATGCCGCCAAAATGTACCCGGCCGGCGCCACGACCAACTCCGACTCGGGGGTGACCAGCCTGGACAACATCACACCAGCGCTCGAAGCCCTGGCCGAGACCGGCATGCCGCTGCTGGTGCACGGAGAGGTGACCCGCCCCGAGGTCGATGTGTTCGACCGTGAGAAGCGCTTCATCGACGAGCACCTGGTTCGCCTGGTCGAGCGTTTCCCGACTCTGAAAGTGGTGTTCGAGCACATCACCACCGCCGATGCCGCGCAGTTCGTCCTGCAGGCCCCGGCCAACGTCGGCGCGACCATCACTGCCCAGCATTTGCTGTACAACCGCAACCACATGCTGGTGGGCGGTATCCGTCCGCACTTCTATTGCCTGCCGATCCTCAAGCGCAACACCCACCAGGTGGCCTTGCTGGATGCGGCCACCAGCGGCAACAGCAAGTTCTTCCTGGGGACCGACTCGGCACCGCACGCCCGTCATGCCAAGGAAGCCGCCTGCGGTTGCGCCGGCTGCTACACCGCCTATGCCGCCATCGAGCTGTATGCCGAGGCGTTCGAGCAACGTAATGCGCTGGACAAGCTCGAAGGCTTCGCCAGCCTCCACGGCCCGGCCTTCTATGGCCTGCCGGCGAACACCGACACCATTACCCTGGTACGCGAGGAGTGGACTGCCCCGGACAGCCTGCCACTGGGCGACAATACCGTGATCCCCCTGCGCGCAGGCGAGAAGCTGCGCTGGCGTCTGCTGGAGGGTCAGGCGTGAGCGAAGCGTTCTACGAAGAAGACCAGGAAGGTCAAGGCAGCGGCGCTCGCCATCCGATGGCCGAGCGTTTCCGCGGTTACCTGCCCGTCGTGGTGGACGTTGAAACCGGCGGTTTCAATAGTGCGACCGATGCCTTGCTGGAAATCGCCGCAGTCACCATCGGCATGGACGAAAAGGGCTTCCTGTTCCCGGAGCACACCTACTTCTATCGGGTCGAGCCTTTCGAAGGGGCCAACATCGAGCCGGCAGCCCTGGAATTCACTGGCATCAAGCTGGACCATCCGCTGCGCATGGCGGTGAGCGAGGAAACGGCGCTCACCGACATCTTCCGCGGCGTGCGCAAGGCGTTGAAGGCCAATGGCTGCAAACGGGCTATCCTGGTCGGGCACAACAGCAGCTTCGACCTGAACTTCCTTAATGCCGCGGTGGCGCGCACCGACCTCAAGCGCAATCCGTTCCACCCATTCTCCAGCTTCGACACGGCCACTCTGGCGGGCCTGGCCTACGGCCAGACCGTACTCGCACGGGCCTGCCAGAGCGCCGACATCGACTTCGACGGCCGCGAGGCCCACTCGGCCCGCTACGATACGGAGAAGACCGCCGAGCTGTTCTGCGGCATCGTCAACCGCTGGAAGGAAATGGGCGGCTGGCGCGACTTCAACGATTGAGCTCAAATCCGACGCATAAAAAAACCGGCCACGAAGGCCGGTTTTTTTATGCGCTTGGCAATTACAGCTTGCCAGCGTTCTCGCTCAGGTAAGCAGCAACGCCCTCTGGCGAAGCGGTCATGCCTTTGTCGCCTTTCTTCCAGTTGGCCGGGCACACTTCGCCGTGCTCTTCGTGGAACTGCAGAGCATCGACCAGGCGCAGCAATTCGTCCATGTTACGGCCCAGAGGCAGGTCGTTGACGATCTGCGAACGGACAACGCCGTTCTTGTCGATCAGGAAGGCGCCACGGAAGGCCACGCCGCCTTCGGATTCGACGTCGTAAGCCTTGCAGATGTCGTGGGCGATGTCAGCTGCCAGGGTGTACTTGACCTGGCCGATGCCGCCTTTGTCGACTGGGGTGTTACGCCAGGCGTTGTGGGTGAAGTGCGAGTCGATCGACACGCCGATCACTTCCACGCCGCGCGCCTGGAAGTCAGGGATGCGGTGGTCCAGGGCGATCAGCTCGGACGGGCAGACAAAGGTGAAGTCCAGCGGGTAGAAGAATACCAGGCCGTACTTGCCTTTGATGGCCGAAGCCAGGTTGAAGCTGTCGACGATCTCGCCGTTGCCCAGCACAGCTGGAACGGTGAAGTCAGGGGCTTGTTTACCAACGAGTACGCTCATTCGTGATCTCCTGAGGGTGGTGAAATACCGATGCCTGGGTGGGCGGGCCGCCCGGCATCCAGCAAAGGTCGCCCATCATACACGGCTTCTGGTGACAGGCCGAATCCAACCACCGGTCGCTCTAGACGGACGCTTACCGAAAGTTCTTTGACACGCATTCTCATTACCATTAAGCTCCAACCCATCGAGCCTAACCAGCGATGGTCTCCCCTATGTATGTGTGTCTTTGTGTCGGCGTCACCGACGGACAGATCCGCGATGCGATCTATGAAGGATGCTGCAGCTACAAGGAAGTCCGAGCCGCCACCAACGTGGCCAGCCAGTGCGGCAAATGCGCCTGCCTTGCCAAGCAGGTCGTTCGCGAGACGTTGACTGAACTTCAGGCCACCCAGCACGCTGCCCTGCCATACCCTGTTGAATTCAACGCGGCCTGAACACACCCAATCAAGAAGAACCGGACCCAGTGTCCGGTTTTTTTATGCCCAGAATTCAAGAAGTTAGCGTCCTAACGCGGTTCACAAACATTCTTATTTCTATTAATTTTCACTTACTATTCAATTACTTAGGTTTGACAGAGGCCGTTGGCGGGATCAGACTTCTTGTATTGACACACTTCAACAAGGGCAGGAACCCGACATGAAAGGCGACGTAAGCGTCATCCAGCATCTCAACAAGATCCTCGGAAACGAGCTGGTCGCAATCAACCAGTACTTCCTGCACGCACGTATGTATGAAGACTGGGGCCTGAACAAACTCGGCAAGCACGAGTACAAGGAGTCCATCGATGAGATGAAGCACGCTGATAAACTGATCAAGCGTATTCTCTTCCTCGAAGGCATCCCCAACGTTCAGGACCTGGGCAAGTTGCTGATCGGCGAACACACCAAGGAAATGCTCGAATGCGATCTGAAGATCGAGCAGAAGGGCTTGGCCGACCTTAAGGCTGCGATCGCCCACTGCGAGACCGCAGGCGACTTCGGCTCTCGCGACCTGCTCGAGGATATCCTCGAGTCCGAGGAAGAACACATCGATTGGCTGGAAACCCAATTGGGCCTGATCGAAAAAATTGGTATCGAGAACTACCTGCAATCGCAGATGGGCGAAGAATAAGTTTCGCCAGCAACGAAAAAGCCCCGCCATATGCGGGGCTTTTTCATACCTGTCAAACCTTGTCAGCCCCGCCGGATTGCTCTATCGCGGGGCTGGCGGCAAGATCAGGCTTCGGAGGCCTTGGCCTTGGCGGCGGCTTCCTTGATCAAGGTTTGCAGCTCACCCTTCTCGAACATTTCGAGCATGATGTCGCTGCCGCCGACCAGCTCACCACCGACCCACAGTTGCGGGAAGGTTGGCCAGTTGGCGTACTTGGGCAGGTTGGCGCGGATTTCCGGGTTCTGCAGGATGTCGACGTAGGCAAACTTCTCGCCACAACCCATCACGGCCTGCGCAGCGCGCGCCGAGAAGCCGCACTGCGGGGCATTCGGCGAGCCTTTCATGTAAAGCAGAATGGTGTTGTTGGCGATCTGCTCTTTGATTGTTTCGATGATATCCATGAAGCACCTCGGCTGAACTTTCCGACGCAATCGTCGGCACGGTGACGCATTGTAACGGAAAGCCGAGCAGCATGCTCGGCCTTGCCGGCACCACAGCGGCCTTCACATAGGTATCGACGCCGCGCAATGCTTTGAACATCCTCCGACCTGTGGCACGCGATTCGCGACAAGGGGTTTGCCAAACCGCCGGCAAGCCGTGTACAACCCCTGTAGAAAATAAAAAACAGCAGCCCTACAAAGGGTTATGACACCCGCAGTAATAGAGCAGCTGTTTCCCCTCTTGGTTTGAGGCGACATTTAATTATAGTATTGCGCCTTCCCCTATTCCGTCCGCCTCGTGCGGCTTACGCCGCAGGTCACTCCCGTTGTCAACAAAACCATACGGTCGACCTGCAAACCGTTGCAGATAAGGTAGTCAATCATGAGCGCTAGGCACTTTCTCTCCCTGCTGGATTTCACCACCGACGAATTGCTCGGTGTGATCCGCCGAGGCATCGAGCTGAAGGATCTGCGCAAACGAGGCGTGCTGTTCGAGCCACTGAAGAATCGCGTACTGGGGATGATCTTCGAAAAATCCTCGACCCGTACCCGTGTCTCCTTCGAGGCTGGCATGATCCAACTGGGCGGCCAGGCGATCTTCCTTTCGCCGCGTGACACCCAACTGGGTCGTGGCGAGCCGATCAGCGACAGCGCCATCGTCCTGTCGAGCATGCTTGACGTGGTGATGATCCGCACCCACGCCCACAGCACCCTGACCGAATTCGCCGCCTATTCGCGCGTCCCGGTGATCAACGCCCTGTCCGACGAGTCGCACCCGTGCCAGTTGCTGGCCGACATGCAGACCTTCCTCGAGCACCGCGGCTCGATCCAGGGCAAGACCGTGGCCTGGATCGGCGATGGCTTCAACATGTGCAACTCCTATATCGAAGCCGCCCACCAATTCGACTTCCAACTGCGCATCGCCTGCCCGGAAGGCTATGAGCCCGATCCGCGCTTCCTCCAACTGGGTGGCGATCGCGTGACCATCGTCCGCGACCCCAAAGAAGCCGTGCGCGGTGCACACCTTGTGACCACCGATGTCTGGACTTCCATGGGCCAGGAGGAGGAAACTGCACGGCGCCTGGCGCATTTCGCGCCCTACCAGGTCACCCGCGAACTGCTCGACCTGGCGGCACCCGACGCCCTGTTCATGCATTGCCTGCCCGCCCACCGTGGCGAGGAAATCAGCCAGGACCTGCTCGACGACCCACGTTCGGTCGCCTGGGACCAGGCTGAAAACCGCCTGCATGCGCAGAAGGCCCTTCTGGAATTCCTTGTAGAACCGGCTTACCACCACGCATGAGTCATCCGCTACTGCTTAACCTGCGCAACCTGGCCTGTGGCTATGGCGACCAGCGCATCGTCCAGAACCTAAATCTGCACCTCAATGCAGGCGACATCGGTTGCCTGCTGGGGTCTTCAGGCTGCGGCAAGACCACCACACTGCGCGCCATCGCCGGTTTCGAGCCGGTGCATGAGGGCGAGATCCAGCTGGCCGGCGAGGTCATCTCCCGCGCAGGCTTCACCCTGGCGCCGGAGAAACGCCGCATTGGCATGGTGTTTCAGGACTATGCACTGTTCCCCCATTTGACCGTCGCGCAGAACATCGCCTTCGGTATCGGGAAGCATCCCCGTCAGGGCGAGGTGGTCGACGAAATGCTGGAGCTGGTCAAGCTCAGCGGCCTGGGTAGTCGTTACCCCCACGAGCTGTCCGGCGGCCAGCAGCAACGGGTCGCCCTGGCCCGGGCTTTGGCGCCGGAACCCCAGTTGTTGCTGCTTGACGAGCCCTTCTCCAACCTGGACGTGGAGCTGCGCCGGCGTCTGAGCCATGAGGTGCGCGATATCCTCAAGAGCCGCGGCACCAGCGCCATCCTGGTTACCCACGATCAGGAGGAAGCCTTCGCCGTGAGCGATCACGTGGGCGTGTTCAAAGAAGGCCGCCTGGAGCAGTGGGATACCCCTTACAACCTCTATCACGAACCGCAGACGCCGTTCGTCGCCAGCTTCATCGGCCAGGGCTACTTCATCCGTGGCCAGATGAGCAGCCATGATGCGGTCAATACCGAACTGGGTGAGTTGCGCGGCAATCGTGCCTACACCATGGCGCTGGGCAGCTCGGTGGACGTGCTGTTGCGTCCGGATGACATCATCCACGCGCCGGACAGCGATTTGCGGGCAACCATCATCGGCAAAAGCTTCCTCGGCGCGTCGACGCTGTATCGCCTGCAGCTGCCCACCGGTAGCCAGCTCGAGGCGATCTTCCCGAGCCATATCGACCATCAGGTCGGTCAGGATGTCGGCATCAGCGTGGCAGCAGATCACCTGGTACTTTTCCCGGTACCAGGCAGCGTGGCGGCGCAGTTGCCACGTCAGGAGAACGGGGTTCGCCGCTACAGCTCGGCAACCTGAGCCACCCGACAAGGGCCGCTGGGCGGCCCATTCCTGATTGTCCGGAGCACCTGCTTCCCTCCATCCAATCCGCTAGGGTTCAGCCTCGCCCGATCCCGGCGAACTTCCCTTGGGTGTGCTCGGCCAGCACCGCCGCCGCCAGCTCCACCTCAAGCCCGCGTCGCCCGGCGCTCACATGGATGCTCTCGAACTGCTGCGCAGAATCGTCGATGAAGGTACGCAGGCGCTTCTTCTGGCCCAGCGGGCTGATCCCACCCACCAGGTAGCCCGTGACACGCTGCGCCGCCACCGGGTCGGCCATCTCACACTTCTTCACCCCTGCCGCATGGGCCAACGCCTTCAAATCCAGCGTGCCTCCCACGGGCACCACTGCCACCAGCAATTCACCTTTTTCACTGCTGGCCAACAGGGTCTTGAACACCCGCTGCGGGTCGAGCCCTAGCTTCTCTGCGGCCTCCAAGCCGTAGGAGGCCGCCTTGGGGTCATGTTCGTAGCTGTGCACGCGGTGTTCGGCACGCGCCTTCTTCAAAAGATCGAGGGCGGGGGTCATGTACGGCTCCAGTCGATGGCAAGTCGCCGGCTACTTTAGGGCAAATCCCACAGAGCGACCAGCGAACCGAGCTCCACCGTGTCTGGCTCGCGGATTCACGCTTGATACAGGCAGTCAGATTGTGAATGACGGTTCACTTTCGACCTTTGACATCAGCGTTTCTTGTCTATATTTTTTCGTTTTTGAATAAATGGCGCCCTTTAAAGGTGCGTTTCCTACATTCGCCCGGGGTTTATGGGGATAGACACCGAGCCTTTTGTCGAGCGCCCAGTGCCTCACAACAACAAGAAACGAGGTTTCACATGACGACTGCTCTACGACAACCCACCCTTTCAAGCCAATGCTTGGCCGAGTTCCTCGGCACCGCCTTGCTCATCTTCTTCGGTACCGGTTGCGTCGCCGCTCTCAAGGTCGCGGGTGCCAGTTTCGGCCTCTGGGAGATCAGCATCATCTGGGGCATTGGCGTCAGCATGGCGATCTACCTCACCGCCGGCATTTCAGGGGCTCACTTGAACCCCGCCGTGAGCATTGCCTTGAGCCTGTTCGCCGATTTCGACAAGCGCAAACTGCCCTTCTACATCCTCGCCCAAGTCTGTGGCGCCTTCTGTGCCGCAGCGCTGGTCTACACGCTGTACAGCAACCTGTTCTTCGATTTCGAACAGACCCACGCGATGGTTCGTGGCAGCCAGGCCAGTCTGGAGCTGGCCTCGGTGTTCTCCACCTATCCACACCCGTCTCTGTCCATTGCCCAGGCCGTAGTGGTCGAAGTAGTGATTACCGCCATTCTCATGGCCGTGATCATGGCGCTGACCGACGACAACAACGGCTTGCCCCGAGGCGCCATGGCACCGCTCTTGATTGGCTTGCTGATCGCAGTGATCGGCAGCGCCATGGGCCCGCTCACCGGCTTTGCCATGAATCCGGCTCGGGATTTCGGGCCCAAGCTGATGGCCTTCCTGGCTGGCTGGGGCGAAATCGCCTTCACCGGCGGGCGTGACATCCCCTACTTTTTGGTTCCGGTGTTCGCACCGATCCTAGGCGCCTGCCTGGGCGCCGCCCTGTACCGGGGCCTGATCGCCCGCAATTTGCCGACGGTGCAACCCGCGAACCTACAAACAGACGATAATCCTCAGGGCAAGACCCAGGTCTCCTGATGCCGCCGCCGGGCCAATTGCCCGACCAGCCCTGACTTCCCCCAATTTTGTGCAAGGCCACCGACATGACAGATACCCAGGACAAGAACTACATCATCGCCCTGGACCAGGGCACCACCAGTTCGCGGGCCATCATCTTCGACCGCGACGCTAACGTGGTCGGCACCTCGCAGCGCGAGTTCGCCCAGCACTACCCCCAGGCTGGCTGGGTCGAGCACGACCCGATGGAAATCTTCGCCACCCAGAGCGCGACCATGGTCGAGGCGCTGGCCCAGGCTGGCATCAGCCATGCCCAGGTGGCCGCGCTGGGCATCACCAACCAGCGTGAAACCACTGTGGTCTGGGACAAGGAAACCGGCCGCCCCGTGTACAACGCCATCGTCTGGCAGTGCCGGCGCAGCACCGAGATCTGCGAGCAGCTCAAACGCGAAGGCCATGAGGCGTACATCCGCGAAACCACCGGGCTGGTCACCGACCCCTATTTCTCCGGCACCAAGCTCAAATGGATCCTCGACAACGTCGAAGGTGTCCGTGAGCGTGCCGAACGGGGCGAACTGCTGTTCGGCACCATCGATACCTGGCTGATCTGGAAATTCTCGGGCGGCAAGGTCCATGTCACCGATTACACCAACGCCTCGCGCACCCTGATGTTCAACATCCATACCCTGCAATGGGACGACCAACTGCTGCAGATCCTGGGTATTCCTCGCCAGATGCTGCCCCAGGTACGCCCATCGTCCGAGGTCTATGGTCACACCAAAAGCGGCATCGCCATTGCCGGTATCGCCGGCGACCAGCAATCGGCGCTGTTCGGCCAGATGTGCGTCGAGCCCGGTCAGGCCAAGAACACCTACGGCACGGGCTGCTTCCTGCTGATGAATACCGGCAAGCAGGCGGTGAAGTCGTCCCACGGCCTACTCACCACCATCGCCTGCGGCCCGCGGGGGGAAGTGGCCTATGCCCTGGAAGGCGCGGTGTTCAACGGCGGCTCCACCGTGCAGTGGCTGCGCGACGAGCTGAAGATCGTCAACGATGCCTATGACACCGAATACTTCGCCAGCAAGGTCAAGGACAGCAATGGCGTCTATCTGGTACCCGCCTTCACCGGCCTCGGCGCCCCCTATTGGGACCCCTATGCCCGTGGCGCGCTGTTCGGGCTGACCCGCGGTGTCAAGGTCGATCACATCATCCGGGCAGCCCTGGAATCGATCGCCTTCCAGACCCGCGACGTGCTCGATGCCATGCAGCAAGATTGCGGCCAGCGCCTGAGCGAACTGCGCGTCGATGGGGGCGCAGTGGCTAATAACTTCCTCATGCAGTTCCAGGCCGATATCCTCGGCACCTGCGTCGAACGACCGAAAATGCGCGAAACCACAGCCCTGGGCGCAGCCTACCTGGCAGGCCTGGCCTGTGGTTTCTGGAGCGGACTGGACGAACTGCGGGACAAGGCCATCATCGAGCGCGAGTTCAGCCCACAACTGGAAGAAGCGCAGAAAGAAAAGCTCTACAAAGGCTGGCAAAAGGCTGTGGAGCGCACCCGCGACTGGGAAGAGTAGGCTGCAAGCTGCAAGCTGCAAGCTGCAAGCTGCAAGCTGCAAGCTGCAAGCTGCAAGCCAAGCATAGGCACGTCGGCCAACCGAACGCTGCTTTTTCTTATGGCTTGTAACTTGTAGCTTGTAGCTTATAGCCGCCTTTGGTTTCATTGCAGAATTTGTCCGGCAGCCCCAAAGGACCGCCCATGAATCTGCCTCCCCGCCAACAACAAATCCTCGAACTGGTGCGCGAGCGCGGTTACGTCAGCATCGAAGAAATGGCGCAGCTGTTCGTCGTCACCCCACAAACCATCCGCCGTGACATCAACCAGCTCGCCGAGGGCAACCTGCTGCGACGCTACCACGGCGGCGCAGCCTACGATTCGAGCATCGAGAACACCGCCTACGCCATGCGTGCAGACCAGATGCGCGATGAGAAGCAACGCATCGCCGAAGCCGTGGCCCGGCAGATTCCCGATCATGCCTCACTGTTCATCAATATCGGCACGACCACCGAGTCGATCGCCCGCGCCCTGCTCAATCACAACCATCTCAAGGTCATCACCAACAACCTGCATGTGGCCGCGATACTCGGCGCCAAGGACGATTTCGAAGTCCTGGTGGCTGGCGGCACCGTGCGCCGCGACGGCGGGGTCGTGGGCCAGGCAAGCGTCGACTTCATCAACCAGTTCAAGGTCGACTTCGCCCTGGTCGGCATCAGTGGCATCGACGAAGATGGCAGCCTGCTCGATTTCGACTATCAGGAAGTACGGGTTTCCCAGGCGATCATCAACAATGCCCGTCAGGTCATCCTGGCTGCCGACTCGAGCAAGTTCGGCCGCAATGCCATGGTTCGCCTGGGTTCGATCAGCCTGGTCGACTGCCTGGTGACCGACCAGCCCCCAACCCCCGCCCTCACCCAATTGCTCAACCAGCACAAGATTCGCCTAGAAGTCGTCTGATCCGGGCGTCGGAATCCAGCAGATCCTGGGCTGCCTTGCAGCCCATTACAGGTCAGGTCCTCACCGGCCCACCCCCAGTGCTCGCATGCGCCGAATACGGCGCGTTCTATGTTCGCTATCGTTCATTTTCTTGTTCTCTGATCAGTTTTTTCTATAGAGACTGACTGGATAACGGCTATTCGTTGCGCTAGTATTTTCGAAAATGAACATCAATGTTCACTTTCGATGTGAACTGCGCCCCCAGGAGGCCTTGCCGTGTCCCAGCCCGCTTCGTCCCAGCCGCCCCTCGCCGATTGTTACGACCTCGCTGTGATCGGGGGAGGCATCAATGGCGTGGGCATCGCCGCCGACGCAGCGGGACGCGGCCTGAAGGTGTTCCTTTGCGAAAAAGACGACCTGGCCAGCCATACGTCCTCGGCCAGTAGCAAGTTGATTCATGGCGGCCTGCGCTACTTGGAGCACTATGAGTTCCGTCTGGTCCGTGAGGCCCTGGCAGAGCGCGAGGTGTTGCTGGCCAAGGCACCGCATATCGTCAAACCCATGCGTTTCGTCCTGCCCCACCGCCCACACCTGCGCCCAGCCTGGATGATCCGCGCGGGCCTGTTCCTCTACGATCACCTGGGCAAGCGCAAGCGCCTGGGGGCCTCTCGCAGCCTGCGCTTCGGCGCTGGCAATCCGCTCAAGCCCGTCATTACCCGAGGTTTCGAGTACGCCGATTGCGCCGTGGACGACGCGCGTCTGGTGGTGCTCAATGCCATGGCTGCCCGTGAAAAAGGCGCGCACATTCATACCCATACCCGCTGCCTGCGCGCAGAGCGCGTCGATGGGGTGTGGGAGGTGGCACTGCAACAGGCCGACGGCAGCCAGCGCACCATCCGCGCCCGCGCCTTGGTCAACGCCGCCGGGCCTTGGGTAGCCAGCTTCATCAAGGACGATCTCAAGCTCGACGCGCCTTACGGCATCCGCCTGATCCAGGGCAGCCACATCATCGTTCCGCGTCTGTACGAAGGCGAACACGCCTACATCCTGCAGAACGAAGACCAACGCATCGTCTTCGCCATCCCGTACCTGGATCGCTTCACCCTGATCGGCACCACCGACCGTGAGTACAGCGCCGACCCAGCCAAGGTAGCCATCACCGAGATGGAAACCGACTACTTGCTCAAGATCGTCAACGAGCATTTCAACCATCAGCTCAGCCGCGCCGATATCCTGCACACCTATTCCGGGGTACGCCCGCTGTGCAACGACGAATCCGACAATCCGTCGGCCGTCACCCGCGACTACACCTTGGCGCTGTCGGCCAGCGACGGCCAGGCACCTCTGCTGTCGGTCTTTGGCGGCAAGCTCACCACGTACCGTAAGCTGGCCGAATCGGCCATGGGCGAACTCAAGCCATTCTTCACCCAGATGCGTGATAGCTGGACGGCCACCGCCCCACTCCCAGGCGGTGAAAACATGACGACGGTTCAGGCGCTGGTCGATGCGGTATTGGCCCGCCACGGCTGGCTGCCGGTGGATATCGCCAAGCGTTGGGCAGTGACCTATGGCAGCCGGGTATGGCGCCTGATCGAAGGCGTGAGTGGGCCCGAGGACCTGGGCCAACCAATCGGTGGCGGCTTGTTCAGCCGTGAAGTGGACTATTTGATCGCCCAGGAATGGGCGGTGCAAGCCGATGACATCCTCTGGCGCCGGACCAAGCTGGGGCTGTTCACCAGCCCGGCTGAAAAGCAGGCACTGGCCGATTACCTGCACCGCGCCCACTCCAACCGAGCCGCCGAGCAGGCAGCCTGACCCTCAATCAAGCCCCCTGGCATGGCGCCCGCGCAGCCAGGGGGCTGACAGCCAGCCTATGGCTTGGCGCGCATGTAGACCTCCCGGGCCAGCGCCTTCACCAGCTCACGTTCGGCCCGGTTGAACTCATCAGCCATCTCCTTCAGCCGTCTTGCGTATTCCCCTTCTGTGATCTGGTCCGCAGCCAGCTTATCGTCGAGCGAATCCAGCTCTCCCCAAGACGCCTGATGCACCGCCTCGAAGCGCTGCGCGTAGTGTTCCCTGACGTAGTGCGCCCAGAACGGGCGTTGAGCGAGCGAGTCGATTAAGGCGTCATCATTTTCCAGCGAGAGCACCCGCGCTTGAGCGATTTCCACGTCGTGCTTGGTAAGCCTGGAAAAACGCCCGAAATGCATCCAGTCCTTCTGCAGCGGCAGACCGATCCATTCATAGAGCGCGACCCGGTAAGCCAGCTCCGTCTCAACCGGATCCACCACACCCGTCTCTTGCCCCAGGGCAAGTTGCATTTCCCGTTCAGACTCCAGCCGGGCGACGTGTTCCGTGGCGATCTGGTCGATCTCATCCAGTCGGAAAAATGGACGTGCCAGGCCAAGCAAGGTGCTTTCCACCTGATCCTTCGCAACGCCGAGAATGGCCTGTTCGGCAAGCACGGCCTCTTCGGCGTGACGCAGCGTCAGCAACAATCTGTCATCACAGCCGCGGGGGCCATCCATCATCATGAACAGCCGCTGGCGCAAGGGCTCACGCTCGGCACACGCTTGCAGCAATGACCAGATGCGGGCGCGAAAGCGCTGCGGATTCCTCGTGAAATCCCGCGAGCTGGCAAAGTCAGCCAGAAACTGGAACAACGATGCCGAACCAGGCTCCTCCTGCAACGTCTCCCAGAGTGCCTGCCTGCGCAGGCTCTGTTCATCCGCTCCCTCATCCAGCCACCGCGCGCGCAGCGAAGCGTCGACGACAGCATGCTGGTAACCGGGATTCTCCTGGACATCCTCGCCCGCGATCGCCCTCACCGGCGCCAACGACACATCGCCCGAGCTGGAGGACCCTTCGCTGCCGCTGTGCGAGGGCGGATTATCGTGCAGCAGCACCCGCTCGAGTCGGTGGCGAAGCCTGTGGTTGTCACGCTGCAGCAACTGAATACGATTGCTGCGCAAATCCACCAGTGCAGCCAGTGGGAGTCGCTCCGGCAACGCCATCAACCCCGTCGCCCGCAAGCGCATCTCGCGCAGGTGGCGCAGGTGGCTCAGGTCCGGCGCGCGGCCGAGTTCGCCATTATGGCTGAGGTTGAGATGCTGAAGGCGCGCCAGGCCGCGCAGACAGTGTTCCCCGGCTTCATCCATGACGATGTGATTACGCGACAGATCGAGCCACCTGAGCTGCCCAAGGTATTCCAGGCCCTGAGGCACGCGGCCAAGGCGGTTACCCCTCAGATCGAGCTCACGCACATTGGCGAAGCGGTGCAGAAAATCCGCCTCGATGTCGGACAGTTCCATGTTGCGCAGAACCAGCCGCTCGACGTGATCGAACCTCACCCCTTCAGGCAAGGTCGGTAGCCCGCCGACCCGCTCTCCGTCGATCACCAGGACGTAGGAGCCATCTTCATTGACGATCTTGCGTCGCCAGCTACGCCTGATCTGGTCGGCGACCCGACGACGACGCAGACGAGTGAACAGCCCGCTGGCCTCGTTGCGCCAAGCCTCCAGCCCCGTGCGCAACTGCTCCAGATGCAGCGACAACATCGAAAAGTGCTCGTACAACCCCAAATGACGGGTGCGCAGCTCACGAATGTAGGCATCGAGCTGCAGGGCGCTCAACGTCGGGAAAATCCGATGGATGCCTCGCACGATGGCCGATCCATCGACAGCCCCTCTTCCGCTGAGCGCATACCCCGCCTGCCCATCGCCGAAGCGCAGCGGGGCACGTAGGGCCTTCGCATCGCCCATACCAAGGCACTTGGCAACCCGATCACGCGACTCGCTGGCATACGCTGCCAAGCGATTTTCCAGGGCGTCGACCTGCTTTCCCGCAATACCCAACGTACGTTTTTGCCCGTCGCTCAACAGGCCGAACAACAACGACATCAAATCCTGCTCGCCTTTGTGCCCCTGGAGCGCGTATCGATTACCTGAACGGATGATCGACCTCCGCCTGGCAGCCTGCGCCTTGCCCTGTTTGGCCAGCAGCGGTCCCTCGATCGAGCCTTCGCGAATCTCGATCCGCAAATCCGCAGGCCAGGGCGCCAGCAACTCGATCAACTCAAGCGCCAGACGCTGGGTGTCGGCATTGGTCGCCCTGAACAGGCGCAGCCCGGCGCAGGCGCGGTCGAGACGGCTCTCGCGCAGATACCATCGAGCACGTTCGGCCAATGCCAACGGCACTCGCTCGCTGCTCTCCAGGCGGGTGATTTCGGCGCCAGTGGCCTGGGCACAGATTTCCCGCGCACAACGAAGCGACAACCCCGGAAAATCCCGCAGCAATTTGCTTTGCGCTGGACCGGCCATGGGTTCGCGCTCCTTGAACAGCGCCTCGAGCTCAGCGCCCCCCAGATGAGCATGCTGCTGATGCAGTTGATGACGCTCCAGCGCATCGAGCAATCGCGCAGGCGCCCCCTGGTTTTCGAGGTGCAATCGGCGTATCTGCGCCTCGCTGTAACCGGTCGCCTGCAACAAATGCTTTGCCGTTTCATCGGAAAGGTCAGACAAGCGCCCGCTCAGCCGCCGAACCAAGGTACCGGCACCGCTCCAGGTCCGCGGCTGCTCGAATTCGTGGCGCCAGCCCCCTGCTCCGTTGTCTTCTATACGCGGCGTGTACATATCAGCACGCGTGGGATGACGCAGGCGCCCGCCACGCTCGGTCTGCAGCCGGTAGAGCTGATTGTCGTCATGCAGCAACCATTGTTCTTGCGGGGTTTGAGCATTGTGGCTGGCGGGGTCTAGCCGGTAACCCTCGAGCGAGCCGTCGAACAGCTTCACCTTGCCCTGACGGGTGCGAACCAGGCTGAGCTTATCGATGAATGCCACTGGCTTGAGCGCCTTTACCGCCACCGATACCCCTTTAGCCAGCAGCGCTCCAGCGACCATGCTCTCGGCCACCCCAAACACATGGGCGATAGCTCCCTGACGATCGCCCAGGTTCCAATCCTCGTAACCTTCAAAGAACTCGCTGGCGATCTGCACCAGGGCCACAGGCAGCAATGCCTCCCCCAATACCGGAACGAACAGCGAAGCGATATTGAGTACATTCAGGCCCAAGGACTCGTAACCGCTTAGCCGTTCGTTACGATCGTTTTCGTCTTCCTGACCTGTCGGCACAGCGAGCACACGTGCATCGTCGAAAATCTTGTCTATCTGCGAGTCAGCCAGAAAGACTCTCAACCGCTCTCCTATCGATTTGTCCTTTTTTGCAATGATCGGCTTATGTCCGCCGGTCAATGTCGCCAACCGTTCGTGCGTCCAGCCCTTGGACTGCTCGGCCAGACGGGTGAAGAACTTGACGCGGTCGGCCTCGCTGACGAATCGGGCAAAAAACTGCCGATAACGACGGCTGACCAAACGCCTGGCCAGCCCGTCGTAGACTGCCTGCCAGGAATCAAAACGCTTCACCGGACAATCCGGATCATTGGGCACCCAGACGATCACACCTTGCAACGCCCCACCATCAGCCGCACTGGCCGCTGCGCAGACCACGCCATGAACGGGTACGCCCAATATATACAGGTGCCGAAGCTCCACGTTGGACGAGGTTGCCGGCACGATTGACGGAAACGCCATCAAGGCCAGCATGCACTGGAAGCTGTCCTCATCCAGCTCGCCCTTGAGCTGCGCCGAGCGCACGGCGACCTCAAGGTGCGCCTGCTGGTTCTCCTGGAACAGGCGATACACGGCCTCAGCGCCGTCTTTGGGTTTGAGAACCGCCTTGAGTTTTTCCTGGTACTTCGCGCCGATGTCCAGCTCTCGGCAGCGCCCGGCAAAGGCATGAAACCCCAAGGCCATCCGCTTACCCGAACGCGTGCGCAGATACCCTTTGCGAGTGTCGGAAGGCCGGGTCTCGACCAGATGAAAGTTGTGCAGCGCAGCGGCCAATAGGCTTTGTGTCGATGATGGAACGAACTGGCGCGTCGAAAGTATTAAAGCAAAGGACGGCATGACCGGACGCCGCCAGATACACACCTGGCTGTGCCTGACGTCAGGAGCCGCTTCACCCAGTTGCACCAGCTTTTCACGTAAAAGCGGCTCGGCGAACGCCTCGATCGAAGGAATCTGCGCCAGCACCGGGCGCAAGGCGGCTACCGCACGCTCTTGCCTGAGCAATGCCTTGTGAAACGCACGCAGGCGATCGATACAGTGCAGGTGGCCGTCCTCACGGCGCAACCAGCTTGGCATCTGTTGCGCGAACAAGGTGTCGATGGAGTCGTCAGATGGAGCGGAATCAGGCATGTGCAATCTCGAGCAGTTGAAAAGCTCGATCTCATCAATTGCTTGCCCCGGTGGCGCAGTACCGGGGTACTACCCAGGCCCCTCATTCGGATTTCCGAACACGCAGAGGGTATTCATTCGGAAATCCGCACATCTGCTCTGGCAAAAAACGGTAAAAAAAAGCCTCAAAACCAGTAATTTCGCGGCGATATGATCGACAGCAGGGCTTGGCACGACTCATGCTCTACACTTGGTAGCCGAATGCACCACGTTTGCTGCTGTATTCGTGGAACGAAGAGTCCGCCAACGGCTCCATAAAAAAAACAAACACGTCGAGGAAAATTTGATGCGCATCGTTCGTCAATTGCTGGGCGCCGCCATCGCGGCCGCTGTCATCGCATCGCCTGTCATGGCCGAAGAACTGACCGGCACCCTGAAGAAGATCAAGGATTCGGGCACCATCACCCTGGGCCACCGCGACTCCTCCATTCCATTTTCCTACCTGGCCGGCAAGCCAGAGCCTGTGGGCTATTCCCACGACATCCAGCTGGCCGTCGTCGATGCGCTGAAAAAGCAACTGGGTACGGACATCAAGGTCCGCTACAACCTGGTCACCTCCCAGACCCGCATCCCGCTGGTGCAGAACGGCACCGTGGACCTTGAATGCGGCTCCACCACCAACAACGTCGAGCGCCAGCAGCAGGTCGGCTTCTCGGTCGGCATCTTCGAAGTCGGCACCCGCCTGCTGACCAAGGTCAAGGACGGTCAGCCAGCCTACAAGGACTTCCCGGACCTGGCCGGCAAGAACGTGGTGACCACCGCCGGTACCACCTCCGAACGCATCCTCAAGGCGATGAACGCCGACAAGCAGATGAAGATGAACGTGATCTCCGCAAAAGACCACGGCGAAGCCTTCAACATGCTCGAAAGCGGCCGCGCCGTGGCCTTCATGATGGACGACGCCCTGCTCGCCGGCGAAATGGCCAAGGCGCGCAAACCTGCCGACTGGGTCATCACCGGCACCCCGCAGTCCTACGAGATCTACGGCTGCATGGTGCGCAAGGGTGACGACGCCTTCAAGAAAGCGGTCGATGACGCCATCGTGGCGTACTTCAAGTCTGGCGCGGTCAACAAGAGCTACGAGAAGTGGTTCCAGCAGCCGATTCCGCCAAAAGGCCTGAACCTGAACTTCCCGATGAGCGAAGAGCTGAAAAAGCTGATCGCCGAGCCGACCGACAAGGCGGCGGACGAGAAGAAGTCCTGATCCCCAGCCAGTGGCCTACTGCTCGACCCGAGCAGCAATCAACCCGACAGGCCACTCATTAGTGTCTAACCTTTCAACCGAGGGCGCTCGCCGCCCTCGGTTGCTCGAAGGTGCCCGTGAAACAACCGTCTGAGGGGAAATCCCGATGAATTACAACTGGGACTGGGGCGTATTCTTCAAGTCCACCGGCGTGGGCAGCGAAACCTACCTGGACTGGTATATCACCGGTCTGGGCTGGACCATCGCCATTGCCGTGACCGCCTGGATCATCGCCTTGCTGCTGGGCTCGCTGCTCGGCGTGATGCGCACCGTGCCGAACCGTGTGGTATCGGGGATCGCCACCGCCTATGTGGAACTGTTCCGCAACGTGCCGCTGTTGGTGCAGCTGTTCATCTGGTACTTCCTGGTGCCGGACCTGCTGCCTGAAGGGCTGCAGGAGTGGTTCAAGCAAGACCTCAACCCGACCACCTCCGCCCTCATCAGCGTGGTCATCTGCCTGGGCCTGTTCACCGCCGCGCGGGTCTGCGAGCAGGTACGCACCGGCATCCAGGCCCTGCCTCGCGGTCAGGAATCGGCTGGCCGGGCGCTGGGCTTCAGCCTGCCGCAGATCTACATGAACGTGCTGCTGCCCCAGGCCTACCGGATCATCATCCCGCCGCTCACCTCGGAATTTTTGAACGTGTTCAAGAACTCCTCCGTGGCGTCGCTGATCGGCCTGATGGAACTGCTGGCCCAGACCAAGCAGACCGCCGAGTTCTCCGCGAACCTGTTCGAAGCATTCACGCTGGCCACCTTGATCTACTTCACCCTGAACATGGGGCTGATGCTGTTCATGCGTTTCATCGAGAAGAAAGTCTCGGTACCTGGCCTGATCTCCGTGGGGGGCAAGTAAATGGACATGGATTTCAGCGAAATCATCCCCGCCCTGCCGGCCCTCTGGGAAGGCATGGTGATGACCCTGCAACTGATGGTCATGGGCGTGGTCGGCGGTATCGTGCTGGGTACGATCCTGGCGCTGATGCGCCTGTCATCGAGCAAGCTGCTGTCGAATCTGGCCGGCGCCTACGTCAACTACTTCCGCTCCATCCCGCTGCTGCTGGTGATCACCTGGTTCTACCTGGCAGTCCCGTTCGTGCTGCGCTGGATCACCGGCGAGGACACCCCGGTCGGCGCCTTCACCTCCTGTGTGGTGGCGTTCATGATGTTCGAGGCCGCCTACTTCTGCGAGATCGTGCGGGCCGGCGTGCAGTCGATCTCCAAGGGCCAGATGGGCGCCGCGCAGGCACTGGGCATGACCTACGGCCAGACCATGCGCCTGATCATCCTGCCCCAGGCGTTTCGCAAGATGACCCCCCTGCTGCTGCAGCAGAGCATCATCCTGTTCCAGGACACCTCGCTGGTCTACACCGTGGGCCTGGTGGATTTCCTCAACTCGGCACGCTCCAACGGCGACATCATCGGGCGCTCCCATGAGTTCCTGATCTTCGCCGGGGTCGTGTACTTCCTCATCAGCTTCTCCGCTTCGTGGCTGGTCAAGCGCCTGCAAAAAAGGATCACCGTATGATTTCCATCAAGAACGTCAACAAGTGGTACGGGGACTTCCAGGTGCTGACCGACTGCAGCACCGAGGTCAAGAAAGGTGAAGTGGTGGTGGTCTGCGGGCCATCCGGCTCGGGCAAGTCCACGCTGATCAAGTGCGTCAATGCCCTGGAGCCCTTCCAGAAGGGTGACATCGTGGTCGACGGCACCTCCATCGCCGACCCGAAGACCAACCTGCCCAAGCTGCGTTCGCGCGTCGGCATGGTGTTCCAGCACTTCGAGCTGTTCCCGCACCTGTCGATCACCGAGAACCTGACCATCGCCCAGCGCAAGGTTCTGGGCCGCAGCGAGGCCGAAGCCACCAAGAAAGGTCTGGCCCTGCTCGACCGCGTAGGCCTGGGCGCGCACGCCAAGAAGCATCCTGGCCAGCTCTCCGGCGGCCAGCAGCAGCGTGTGGCGATCGCCCGTGCGCTGTCGATGGACCCGATCGTCATGCTGTTCGACGAACCGACCTCGGCGCTGGATCCGGAAATGGTCAACGAGGTGCTGGACGTGATGGTCGAACTGGCCCATGAAGGCATGACCATGATGTGCGTGACCCACGAGATGGGCTTCGCTCGCAAGGTGGCCAACCGGGTGATCTTCATGGACAAGGGCAGCATCATCGAGGACTGCCAGAAGGAAGACTTCTTCGGCAACCCCGAAGGCCGCCACGAGCGCACCCAGCACTTCCTCAGCAAGATCCTGCAGCACTGAGTCGGCCATGCCGCTGCCCGGCGATCCGGGCAGCGGACGCTGGTCGTGACAAGGCCACTGTGATGAAATGCGACCCCTCGCTCCTTCGCCCTGCCCAGCCTGCCGTGAAATCCCGCCTGATCCGTCAATTGCTGCTACCACCCCTGATCATTTTGCTGATGGTCGGCCTGGGGATGGCTGGCTACCTGATCAGCGAGAGCAACGGCATTCGCGCCTTGAGCGAGAACGGCGAACGCCAGCTCGAGCTCCACGCACGCACCGTCGAGAGCGAGATCAGCAAATACACCTACCTGCCGAGCCTGCTGGAACTCGAAGACAGCGTCTCGAAACTGCTCACCGACCCCGATGGCGGCTACCGCCAGACCGTCAACGAATACCTCGAAGGCCTGAACCGGCGCAGCCGTAGCCGGGCCATCTTCGTCCTGGACACCACCGGTCGCGTCCAGGCCACCAGCAACTGGCGCGACGCCGACTCCTTCCTTGGCGAGGACTTGTCGTTCCGCGCCTACTTCCAGGATGCCGTGCGCGGCGAGCCTGGCCGCTTCTACGGCATCGGCAGCACCACTGGCGAAGCAGGCTACTACCTGGCCCATGGGCTGGAAGAGCACGGCAAGATCATCGGCGTGGCGGTGATCAAGGTGCGCCTGGACACCCTAGAAGAACGCTGGCAACGCGCCCGCCTGGAAGCCTTCGTCAGCGATGAGAATGGCATCATCATTCTTTCCAGCGACCCGGCCCGCCGGCTCAAGTCGGTGCGCCCGCTGACCCCGCAGATCAAGGAACGCCTGGCGCGCAGCCTGCAGTACTACTGGTGGCCGCTCAACGAATTGCAACCACTGGCCCGGGAAACCCTGTCCGAGGGCGTGGAAAAACTCACCTTCCCTGCCAACAGCGAAATCGGCCAGGGCAAGCCCCGTGAAATGGCCTACCTGGCCCAGACCCGGCGCCTGGTGGACACCCCCTGGCACTTCACCTTGCTCACGCCCCTGCAGGACCTGCACCGTGAGTCCATGGTCCAGGGCATCCTGGTGGGTGTGGCCTTCGCCCTGCTGACCATCCTGGCGATCGCCTGGAACGAGCGCCGCAAGGTGATCGCCACCCGCCTGGCCGCCCGCGAAGCCCTCGAAGAGGCCAACAGCCAACTGGAGCGACGCATCACCGAGCGTACCGCTGATCTGCGCGCCAGCAACGAGCGGCTCAAGGGGCAGATCCGCGAACGTCGGCACGCCGAGCAGACCCTGCGCCACGCTCAAGACGAACTGGTCCAGGCCGGCAAACTGGCGGCCATCGGGCAAATGTCCACCAGCATCGCCCACGAGTTGAACCAGCCTCTGGCGGCGCTGCGCACGTTGTCTGGCAATACTGTGCGCTTCCTGGAACGCGGTGCCCTGGAAACGGCCAGCACCAATCTGCGCACCATGAACGACTTGATCGACCGCATGGGCCGTATCACCGCTAGCCTGCGCTCCTTCGCAAGGCGTGGCGATGACAGTGGCCAGGCCTCGTTGAGCAAGGCCGTCGATGCCTCCTTGCAGGTGCTGGCCAACCGCATCGCCGGCTGCAAGCTACAGCTGCACAGCCAATTCGAGGACCAGCAACTGGCCATCGACCAGACACGCCTGGAGCAGATCCTGGTCAACCTGGTCGGCAACGCCCTGGACGCCATGACCCACCAGCCCACACCGCAGCTTTGGCTCGAGGGCGAGCTGCAGGGCGACAAATACCGCCTGCGGGTGCGCGATAATGGTCACGGCATCGATGCCGAGGCGCGCAAGCACCTGTTCGAACCTTTCTTCACCACCAAACCGGGCGAGCATGGCCTGGGCCTGGGCCTGACCCTTTCGGCGAGCCTCGCCGCCGCTGCCAAGGGCTCGCTGAGCGTCGAGCATCCTGCCAGTGGCGGGACAGCCTTCGTGCTCGCCCTGCCCTTGGTCACGCCCACCGGCAATTCGGTAGAACCTCTATGAACGCAGGGTCCGTATGAACCAAGTGCCCTTGACTGTCCTGATCGTCGAAGACGACCCCCATGTGCTGCTGGGCTGCCAGCAGGCTCTGGCCCTGGAAGACATCGCCTGCGAAGGCGTGGGCAGCGCCGAGCAAGCGCTGGAACGCATCGGCGATGATTTCGCCGGTATCGTCGTCAGCGATATCCGCCTGCCCGGCATGGATGGCCTGGAGCTGCTCGGCCGGCTCAAGGCCCGCGACCGTAGCCTGCCGGTGGTGCTGATCACCGGCCACGGCGACATCGACATGGCGGTCGGCGCCATGCGCAACGGCGCCTATGACTTCATGGAGAAACCCTTCTCCCCCGAGCGCTTGGTGGATGTGGTCCGCCGCGCCCTGGAGCAACGCGGCCTGTCCCGCGAGGTCCATGCGCTGCGTCGCCAGCTGGCCGGCCACAGCACGCTGGAAGGCCGCATCATCGGCCGCTCGCCAGCGATGCAGAACCTGCGCGAACTGATCGCCAACGTGGCCGACACCTCAGCCAACGTGCTCATCGAAGGCGAGACCGGCACCGGCAAGGAACTGGTCGCCCGTTGCCTGCACGATTTCAGTCGTCGCCAGGGGCAGCCCTTCGTGGCGCTCAACTGCGGCGGCCTGCCGGAGAACCTGTTCGAGAGCGAGATCTTCGGTCATGAGGCCAATGCCTTCACGGGCGCCGGCAAACGGCGCATCGGCAAGATCGAACATGCCAATGGCGGGACGTTGTTCCTCGATGAAGTCGAGAGCATGCCGATCAATCTGCAGATCAAGCTGCTGCGCGTGTTGCAGGAGCGCACGCTGGAGCGCCTGGGCTCGAACCAGAGCATTCCGGTGGACTGCCGGGTGATCGCCGCGACCAAGTCGGACCTGGACGCCATGGGCCAGAACGGGCAGTTTCGCAGCGATTTGTACTACCGCCTGAACGTCGTCACCCTGGAGCTGCCGCCTCTGCGCGAACGCCGCGAGGACATCCTGCAATTGTTCGAGCACTTTCTCGAGCAATCGGCGCTGCGCTTCGACCGTGAGGTGCCGGAGCTGGACAGCCAGACCCTGTCACGGCTGATGGCCCACGATTGGCCAGGCAATGTGCGTGAGTTGCGCAACGTGGCCGAGCGCTATGCCCTTGGCCTGCCAGCCTTCAAGAAGAACGCCAGCGGCGCCAGTCAAGGCCTGGGCTTTGCCGAGGCCGTGGAAGCCTTCGAGCGCAACCTGCTCAGCGACGCTCTACAGCGCACCGGCGGCAACCTCAGCCAGGCCAGCCAGGAGCTGGGCATGGCCAAGACCACGCTGTTCGACAAAGTGAAGAAGTACGGCCTCAGCTGAGGCCAAGGGAAGCCCGTGGACCTCATACTCAAAGCCAGCCTGGGCGCCGCCGTCGTGGTGCTCCTGGCGATCCTTTCCAAGACCCGCAACTACTACATCGCGGGGCTGGTGCCGTTGTTTCCGACCTTTGCGCTGATCGCCCACTACATCGTGGGCAAGAGCCGGTCGCTGGTGGACCTGAAGGCCACCATCCTGTTCGGCATGTGGTCGATCATCCCGTACTTCGTCTACCTGGCCACCTTGTACGTTCTGGTCGACCGGCTGCGCCTGGAAGCCTCGCTGGCCCTGGCCACGGTGGCCTGGCTGGCGGCAGCGACAGTGCTGGTCACGCTGTGGATGCGCTTTCACTGAGCAGCCGCGCCTCGTGATCCTTGTGGGTACGGCTTCCTCACCAGAAGGGCATCACAGGTCAAAGGCCGGCCACATGCCTCGGATCTTCGCGGTGCGAGCTCAAGTAAGGCAGCACCGCCGCCAACAGCGGCGCCTTGAACGGCTCCTGGAAACGGTGCGCCAGCCCCGGGATCAGCCGTAACTGGCTGCCCTGGATATGCGCGGCCAGGTGCACCCCATGCATCACCGGCAACAGCGGATCGGCCGTGCCATGCACGACCAGCGTGGGGACACGCAACTGATTGAGCAGCGCCACCCGGCTGGGCTCGGCCAGAATGGCCATGATCTGCCGCTGAGCCCCTTCTGGATTGAACGCCCGGTCATAAGCCACAGCCGCCTGGTCCAACAGCACCGTGCGCTCGTCGGTGATCGTCGGGCTACCCAGCGCAGCCAGCAGGTCCGCCTGGTGCTCGATGGCCATTTCACGATTCGGCGCATCACGCCGGGCCAGCAGTTGCACCAATGCAGCGCTTGGCGCCGGCAGGCCCTCGGCGCCAGAGCTCGACATCACCAGCGTCAGGCTGCGCACACGCTCCGGCGCCATCGCCGCCAGGTGTTGGGCAATCATGCCGCCCATGCTCACCCCCAGCACATGGAATTGCTCGACCTTCAGCTCATCCATCAGGCGCAAGCCATCGGTGGCCATGTCGGTCAAGGTATACGGGGCCGAAACGGGCAGCCCCAGCTTGTAACGCAACAACTCGACGGTCAGGTTGGCCGAGGCTGGCAGCTTGTTCCAACGCGACAGCCCGGCATCGCGGTTGTCATAACGAACGACACGGAAACCTTGGCGACACAGGGCCTCGACCACATCGTCGGGCCAGTGGATCAATTGCCCACCCAGCCCCATGACCAACAGCAACACAGGGTCCGACGGTGCTCCCACGCTTTGGTAAACCAGGCTCAACTCGCCCAGTTCGGCCCGTTGTACCGGCGCACGCGTGTCGCAGCGTCCTTCGGCGAAGCTCGCCGGCGTGCTGAGTGACAAAAACAAGAAAACCAAAAAAGCCCGCATGAATGAAACACCAGAATGCAGATCCCCAGTAGAACGCGAGTCTGATGAAAACCGTTCGGGCGCGCTGCCACAAAAGCATGACAGTTTCGTGAACCCTGCCGGGCGGTCCTGCCATATCTGAGTACCTCATCCCTCCTACGCGGTTGCCCTTCAATGATTCCGGCCAATCCGGCCGAACGTTTGATGGAATCCTCATGACCGTTACGACGACATTTTACCTGCCCCCTCACGATGACTCGCGTGCCCTGTTAGCCGATACCCCGTCGACTCGCCGTGCCCTTGCACAGTGGCGCCAGGCACGCCAGACCTTCAACCGTCTGCTGAGCCTTGCGCCTGGCGTTCGCCAATCGGTCAATGACGTGCTGCAAAGCGCACTCGCCAGCGATCCGGAACATACCGGCCTGGTGCTGGAGTCCGATAGCCAGTTCGTCAACCTGACCCAACTGTGCGTGTTCGCCGATCAACATCGGACACCACCCCAGGACCTGAACACCAAGGCCAAGGTGAAGGGCAAATCCGACGCCAATCGCCAGCTGACCCAGCTACGCCCGAACGAACTGTATGCCCGCCTCGCCGTGTTTGACCTGTCAACGGCGGTGAGCAAGCGCTGGCAGGCGTATTGGGACGCGCGCGCCGAAGGGACGACCTTGAGCCGGCGTGAGTTCGCCCGCCAGCAATACCGAGCACATTTCCTGGCCACGCTGGATATCGTGCTGGATCAAGGCACCTTGGACGTCGAGTATCGAGCGCCGGTGATCGGCCTGCTGGAAAATCCAGAGTGGTTGATCCACAACCAGAAAAAGGTGCAGCTCGAAGTGCCCTCGAGCCAACCCGGCGCCTTGGTCATCAGCCTCGAAGGCGAAGCGCCCCAGGTGCTCTACTCGCCGGACCAGACAACGGCCTTCACGGGCTACGCCACGCGTGAAGCGCTTGAGACCCATCTGGCCTCTACGGGCCAAGAAACGATCAGCCTGTTCGAGGGCAGCGTGGACGCACGCGAGCGCGACTATCTGGTCAGCCGGGCCCTGGGGGGAAATTCAAGAGCTCACCATTCGCGGCTGAATCAGGCCCATCAACATCGTTTCAACGGCATTATCGGCATTGGCGCCGAGTGGCCCGCAACCCAATCGCTTGCTCAGTTGCAGCTCGATACCCATATGGGGCAACTGCTCCAGGCACATCGCGATACCTCACGAAGCAACCTTGACCTGCATATCGAAAACCTCGCCGCGCAAGCTGGAAAACTGCTGCTGGGCTTCAAGATCGCATTGGGCTTGATCCCCGTCCTGGGCTTACCGGTAAGTCTTTATGATCTGTACGACGCTTCTGCGGAACTGGTTAGAGCCCTGGCCGATGGCCAGACAGGCAATGTGCTCGATGCCATCGAGAATGTACTGGCCAGCCTGATCGATGTCGCCATGGATGTGCTGGGCAGTGGCGTGGACATCCGCGCCCCCGCGCTGCGCCGTTCAGCCAGGCGATACCAACTAGGACGATTGTCGACAGCAGGCGCAACATCGCCCCACCTGCCAACCCCCAGGCCGGAACCGTTTGCCGGACTGGCCGCTTATCGGGTCAGCGAACCCGTCTCCCTGGTAGGACTCTCTCCGGCCAATGAGGGCCGTTACCGAGGCATTTACCGTCATTCCCAAGGCAACTACATCGTGGTGCAGGGCCACCAGTACAAGGTACGGTGGGACGAGACCAGTCATACCTGGGAACTGACCGGCGACACCGGCAGCGCATTCAAACGGGCAATCGCGCTTGATGACACGGATAACTGGAACACGCACTTTGCCCTGTACGGCGTCCACCGCCTGGGTGGAGGCGCAGGCGGTGGTCAGGCATTGGGCCTTCTTGCCGACACACTGGACCCCATATGGCCCGCCTTCATCAAAGAACAACTGCCTCGCTGGTGGCGCGACCGGGCCTACCGGCTGCATAACCGCCTTCGTGAGAGCATTCCGCGCGAGTGGAACTTGTTGCAAGCTAGGGCTGAAGCGCTCAAGCATCGTATGGAGCCTTCGCTATCGGTACATTTCCGCGATACCGATCTGATCGCCGAGCTCAAAGCGTGCATCAAGGAGGCCAAACGCCTCCATGCGGACTGCCTGAGTCTGGAAGAAGTATCGTCCGGGCGCGTCAGAGCCAATAGCACGGCTGACGCGAATGAGGCGGCAATAATGATCGTTGACGGCCACTACCGACTGATACAGGTCAGTCAGTTGCGCTACCTGGAAATACTGGACGAACTGGGCAATCTCAGGCAGGCGAGCCACGCAAAAGCGTTTGAGCTGCGTCCTGAAATGGAGAGCTCGCTGTTCCAGGTCAAACTCCAGGAGTACTTGGCCATTCGCCAACAAATGAGCACCCAGCGTGTCAAGGCGCTGGCAGAACTGGACGAGTTTCGCCAACACATACAAACGCTACGCACATGGCGTAATGCAATCACGAACACCCAGCCGCGTCATAAGAATATCGCCACCATAGATGCCGGTATGCAGAGGCTGACAGACCCTGTTCTGGACTACATGGAGATCTCCCAACTGCAAGACCTGTTGCTCAAACCCGTACATTCCCCCGATGGCGGCTGGTTCAATCTCCGCGTTCTGATGGCAGCGCCACAAGCGGATCTGGATCGTGCCCTCTATCTTCTGCATGAACTGCCTAATGTGCAGGCCAGCAACCGTCAACGCCGCGTCATCGTCACCAGATCGATCGACCTGATAGGGCAATTCAAAAGCAGTTTGAGGTACTGGAAGCTCAGCTACACCGACTACTTGGACCTTTCCCGAGTCAAACGCCTGGAAGCCAAGCTCGATGCCTATATGCCCTATGCCAGAAAGCTGCAGGAGGCCGCCAAGCAGCCAGATCCCCACCAGCAACCACAACGCCCCGCTCAGGGACCCAACCAACCACGGGTATTCGAAACCGTGCAGGACGATTACCTGATCGGCACCCGTGACCGGCAACAGGCCAACACCTACCACGTCACAGGCGCGAACGGCCGCACAGAAACCTATCGACAGGACGCCTCCGGCAAGTTCGTCCTCACCAACCCGGCCCCCACCGACCTGAGGCACTTACGCAAGGCAACCCTCAAGGAACTGCAGGCTGAAGCGAATCGCCAGCTCGGCGCGCTAGAGGCCTTCAAGCGTCAGATCGAGCAGTACGCAGCACAGGACATGGATGGGGCAAGCCTGCAAGACCTGATGCAGTTCAAGGCAGCAGACCTTGATGATATTGTCAGCCGGATCACCCAGCTCGATTCCAACGACCCTTCGTTGCCCCGCCTACGCGAGGCTTCCGAGCGTCTTGTCGAACGCGGCCGGACCCTGCGTATCGAACAGATCGTGAAGACTCAGGAGCCCAAGGGTGCGCAGCTCGACTACCTGGTTGAGCAGGATGTCGTGAAGATCGAGAAAGTGGGCGCCTTGGTCGAGCTCAAGCGGCTCCCCGATGGACGTCGAGACTTCCTGCAGGAATTCAAAGTGATCGATAAGCGCCAGGACCTGACCAAGGTTCTGTGGTACGCCCATGTGCATTTCAACAAGCCAACACCTGCGTTCGACGACTTCGTCAAGGCGCACCTGAAGACACCGGCCCAACGCTATCTGGGCCGGGAATGGCAAATCAGCCATGTAGAGGCCATCTGGCGCGGCGACCTGAGTCGTGCCCAGGCTCAGAAACACCTCTCACCGCACTTCTAGCTATTGTGGGCACCTGTTCAGGTGCCCTTCTTTTTCCCGCGTCGACAACGCGCTCAACATGAGGGAAACTCAACAACACTCGTTGTTACCCCCATGAATGCCCTCGGAGCCGCCGTGCTGGAAATCCGTCACCTGAAAACCCTTCATGCCCTGCGCGAAGCCGACAGCCTGGTAGAGGCCGCCGAACGCCTGCACCTGACCCAGTCGGCCCTATCACACCAATTCAAGGAGCTGGAAGAACGCTTGGGAATGGCACTGTTCGTGCGCAAGACCAAACCGATCCGCTTCACCAGCGCGGGCCTTCGCCTGCTGCAACTGGCCGATGCCACCCTGCCCCTGCTGCGCGGCGCCGAACGAGACATCGCCCGGCTGGCCGGTGGTACCGCAGGCCGCCTGCACATGGCCATCGAGTGCCACAGCTGTTTTCAATGGCTGATGCCGACCATCGACCAGTTCCGCGATGCGTGGCCTGAGGTGGAGCTGGACCTGGCTTCAGGCTTTGCCTTCGCCCCACTGCCAGCCTTGGCCCGCGGCGACCTGGACCTGGTGGTGACTTCCGACCCTGTGGATCTGCCAGGGATCACCTACGTGCCGCTGTTTACCTACGAAGCCATGCTCGCGGTCGCCAACCAGCATCCGTTGGCCAACAAGCCCTACATCGTGCCCCAGGACTTGCTCGACCAGACCTTGATCACCTATCCCGTGGAGCGCGATCGCCTGGACATCTTCACCCGTTTTCTGGAACCGGCCGACATCGAGCCCGCCGCGGTGCGCACCTCGGAGCTGACGGTGATGATGATGCAATTGGTGGCCAGTGGCCGTGGTGTGTGCGGTATCCCGCACTGGGCACTGCACGAATACAGCTCGCGCGGCTATGTGAAAGGCAAACGCCTGGGTGAGAAGGGCCTGTTCGCCACCTTGCACGCGGCAGTGCGCACCGACATGCTCGATGCGCCTTACATGCGCGACTTCCTGCTGACGGCCAAGGACACGTCCTTCTCTACCCTCGATGGTGTCAGCGCGGTGCGCTGACCGCCTGGCGGTAGAGCGGCAGGATCAGGTCGCGGGTCAGGGGCGCCAACTCTAGATCCGTGATCTGGTCAGCGGCCAGCCAGACCACTTCTTCTATTTCTGCCGCCGGGGCGACGTCCTCGGCGCTGTCGACCCGAAACAGCTCGGCCAGGACTTCGAAGCCTGGCTCGTTGGCAGCCGGTGCGCTGAACTGACCCAGATAGACCGCTTGTGCGGGGTCCAGCCGCAGCCCCAACTCCTCATGCAGCTCACGCACCAGCGCCGCTTGGGGCGACTCACCGGCATCGATCTTGCCACCAGGCTGCATGAAGGCCTGGGTGCCGCGCTTGCGTACGAGCAGGGTACGACTTTGCGGGTCGATCAGCAGGGCGGCGGCGATGCGGATGATCTGGGACATGGGAACTCGCTTACAGGTAAAAAGGCAGCAAGGATCCCACGGGCGCAGGGTATGGACAAGGAACCGCTAAGTTCATGACGAACGGCCCCTTGCCAATGGCCGCCTCACCCTCCATAAACGACACATGAACCTTCCCGCCCAGCACCATCCGGTGCTCGACCTGTTCCACCCCGCCGTCGGCACTTGGTTCCGGCAACACTTCGCCACCGTGACCGACGCCCAGGCCCGGGCCTGGCCGCTGATCCACGGCGGCCAGTCGATGCTGCTCGCCGCCCCTACCGGCTCGGGCAAGACGTTGAGCGCCTTCCTTGCCGTGCTCGATGAGCTGTTTTGCCAGGGCCTGGCGCAGGGCGGTGAACTGCCCGCGCAGACCCAGGTGGTCTATGTATCGCCGCTCAAGGCGCTGTCCAACGACATCCGTCTCAACCTGGACGTACCGCTGGCGGGCATCAGCCAGGCATTGCAGGACCAAGGCCTACAGGCGCCACGCATCACCACCCAAGTGCGTACCGGCGACACCCCGCAAAAGGAACGCGCCGCCATGCGCAAGCAGGCGCCGCACATCCTGGTGACCACCCCCGAGTCACTCTACGTGCTGCTGGGCTCGGCCTCTGGCCGCGAGGGCCTGGCCAGCGTGCACACGGTCATCGTCGACGAGATCCACGCCTTGGCCGGCAACAAGCGCGGCTGCCATCTGGCCTTGACCCTGGAGCGCCTGCAAGCGCTGTGTGGACGCCCCCTGCGGCGCATCGGCCTATCCGCTACGCAGCGTCCCGTGGAGCGGGTGGCGCAGTTTCTGGTCGGTCACCAGCGCCCGTGCGCTATCGTCGACGTCGGCCATGCCCGCCGCCGCGACCTTGCCATAGAAGTGCCACCGGTCCCGCTGGGGGCAGTGATGGCCACCGATGTGTGGGATTTGGTCTATGACCGCATCGCCACGCTCGCCCGCGAACACCGCACCACGTTGGTCTTCGTCAACACCCGGCGCCTGGCCGAACGCTTGACCCGTCACCTGGGCGAACGCCTGGGTCAGACTGCAGTGGCCGCGCACCACGGTAGCCTGGCCAAGGAGTACCGCCTCGCCGCCGAACAGCGTCTGAAGGCGGGCGAGCTGCAGGTGCTGGTGGCCACCGCCTCGCTGGAGCTGGGCATCGACATCGGCGAGGTTGAGCTGGTATGCCAGATCGCCTCGCCCGGCTCGATTTCAGCCTTCCTGCAACGGGTCGGGCGCTCCGGCCACCAGGTGGAAGGGGTGCCCAAGGGGCGGCTGTTCCCGACCTCGCGAGACGATCTGATCGAATGCGTGGCCTTGCTCGACAGCATTCATCACGGCGAGCTCGATGAGCTGCACATTCCCAAGGCGCCGCTGGACGTATTGGCCCAGCAGATCGTCGCTGAAGTGGCCAACCAGCCCTGGTCGGAACTGGCGCTTTACGACTGCCTGCGCCAGGCCACGCCTTACAGCGCCCTGGACCAGGACCATTACCAGGCATTGCTGCGCATGCTCGCCGAGGGCTACAACGGACGCCAGGGTATACGCAGTGCCTACCTGCACCGCGATGCGGTCAGCGCCACCTTGCGCGGACGCCGGGGCAGCCAGCTGACCGCCCTGACCAGTGGCGGGACCATTCCGGACACCGCCGACTACGCGGTGTTGCTCGAGCCGCAGTCGCTTAACATCGGCAGCGTCAATGAAGACTTCGCGGTGGAAAGCATCGCCGGCGACATCTTCCAGCTAGGCAACGCGTCCTATCGCATCTTGCGGGTCGAGCCTGGTCGGGTACGGGTCGAAGACGCCCACGGCCTGCCCCCGACCATTCCATTCTGGCTCGGTGAAGCACCGGGGCGCAGCGATGAGCTGTCCGCTGCCGTTGCCCGTCTGCAGGCGCGAATCGATGAACGCCTGCAGGCCAGCGGCGGCGACTTTGCCCCGGTGTTGGCCTGGCTCCAGGACGCCTTAGCGCTGGACGAAGCCTGCGCAAGCCAACTGCTCGACTACCTCGGCCGCACCTGGCAGGTGTTTGGCGCCCTGCCCTCCCAGCAAACCCTAGTCATGGAGCGTTTCTTCGACGAATCCGGCGGCACCCAACTGATCATCCATTCGCCCTACGGCAGCCGTATCAACCGGGCATGGGGCCTGGCCCTGCGCAAGCGCTTCTGCCGCACGTTCAACTTCGAACTGCAGGCCGCGGCCAGTGAAGACGCCATCGTGCTGTCGCTGTCGACCAGCCATAGCTTCGCGCTGGACGATGTCTGGCGGTATCTGTCCAGCACAAGCGCCGAGCCGATCCTGATCCAGGCCTTGCTCGACGCACCGCTGTTCGGCGTGCGCTGGCGCTGGAACGCTGGCGTGGCCCTGGCCTTGCCACGCTATGTCGGTGGACGCAAGGTGGCGCCGCAGATCCAGCGGATGAAAAGCGAAGACCTGATCGCCGCCGTGTTCCCCGACCAGATTGCATGCCTCGAAAACATCGCGGGCGAGCGGCAGATCCCCGATCACCCGCTGGTGCAGCAGACCTTGGACGACTGCCTGCACGAAGCCATGGACAGCGAGGGCTGGCTGGCCCTGCTGCGGCGCATGGAAAGCGGGCAGATACGCCTGCTTGCCCGCGATCTGCCCGCGCCATCACCGCTGGCCTCGGCCATCCTCAATGCCCGGCCTTACACCTTCTTGGACGATGCGCCTCTGGAGGAGCGCCGCACCCAGGCGGTGCTCAACCGCCGCTGGAACGAAGTCCAGGGCAGCGACGATCTGGGCGCGCTGGACATCGACGCCATCGCCGCCGTGCAGGCCGAAGCCTGGCCGCAACCAAGCAATGCCGATGAAATGCACGAAGCCTTGATGAGCCTGGGTGCCATCAGCCAGGCCGAGGTGCAGGCCAACGCATCGTGGGCTGACCTTCTTGGACAATTGGCAGACGCCGGTCGCGCCTGCCGACTGCACCACGGCGAGCACAACCTGTGGCTTGCCCGCGAACGCCAGAACCTGGTGCTTGCGTGTTATCCGCACGCCCACCTGGCGCCTGCATTCGAGCTGTTGCCAGGCTTCGACCACCCGATCGAGCCAGACACCGCGCTGACCGAACTGCTGCGCTCGCGTCTGAGCGGTTTTGGCCCATTGACCGTGGCGCAAATCGCCGCGCCCCTGGGCCTGCCCAGCAGCGATATCGAACAGGCCCTTGCCCGCCTGGAGGTCGAAGGCTACGTACTGCGCGGGCATTTCAGCCCTGGCCAGCACACCCAGCAGTGGTGCGAGCGGCATCTGCTCGCGCGTATCCATCGCTACACGGTCAAGCGCCTGCGCCGGGAGATCGAGCCGGTCACCCTGCAAGACTTCATGCGCTTTCTGTTCGACTGGCAGCACGTGACGACCAGCGAGCGCGTGCAAGGCCCGCAGGCAGTGGCCCTGGTGCTCGATCAATTGCAAGGTTTTCCGAGTGCGGCCGGAGCCTGGGAGGCGGAGCTGCTGCCTGCCCGCATCAAGGACTACAGCCCGCACTGGCTAGACGATGCCTGTCGCAGCGGCCAGTGGGCCTGGAGCCGACTGGCATCGACCGTCTCCGCCAGCACGCTGTCGAGCACACCGCTGGTACTGTTGCCCCGCGAGCACCTCGGTCTGTGGCGCAGCCTGGCCCCCGCTCCGGCGCCCGACACACTCAGCCCCAGGGCACAACGTGTGTATCAGACACTCCAAGAACAAGGTGCTTTGTTCTTCGATGAGCTGGCTCAAGAAACGCATCTGCTACCCAGCGAACTCGAAACAGCCCTGCAGCAATTGGTGGGCGCAGGCCTGATCAGTGCGGACAGCTTCACCGGCCTGCGCAGCCTGATCGCTCCCGCAGCCAAGC
Source organism: Pseudomonas guariconensis (assembly GCF_040822035.1). NCBI lineage: Bacteria > Pseudomonadati > Pseudomonadota > Gammaproteobacteria > Pseudomonadales > Pseudomonadaceae > Pseudomonas > Pseudomonas guariconensis. Next base: position 4,194,732 of record NZ_CP162012.1, read on the forward strand.
GCAGTTCACGCAACATTCGCCGCGGCCATCCGCCGCTTTCGAGCAGCATGGCCCACGCCGGGCGCTGGGCACTGCTGCGCCGAAGCAGCCAGACGCAGGAACCAGAGCAGCGCCTGGAACACATCGCCCGTACGCTACTGCGCCGATACGGGGTGATCTGTTGGCGATTGCTGGAACGTGAAAGCGACGTGCTACCGCCCTGGCGTGATTTGCTGCGTTGCTATCATCGCCTGGAGGCACGCGGGGAGATCCGCGGTGGACGCTTCATCGCCGGGCTGGCCGGAGAGCAATTCGCCCTGCCCGAGGCGGTCGGTTTGCTGCGCCAGGTACGAAAGCGCACGCCACAAGGCGAGCGGGTGATGGTCAGCGCCTGCGACCCGCTGAACCTGCTGGGAACGTTGCTGCCAGGAAACAAAGTGGCCGCGGCGGGTGGCAATCGGCTGCTGTACCGCGATGGCGTGCCGGTGGCGACCCGGGTGGCGGGGCGTTATGAGTTCCTGCTGGAAGCGCCGACCACAGAACATGAGAGCTGGCGACAGCAGTTGTTGCGTGACAGGCCCTGAAGCCGCTTCGCACCCTTTCGCAGGCATCTGCCGATTGCATGCCACAAAGCCTTGTGAGAACTGGCCAAGCCTGCGCAGGGTCGTGCAGTGGCCCTTGAGCATGACCAATCTTTCATGTGTACAGCGGGCCATCGACTGGCAATACGCCACGCAATGGGGCTAAGGTCGGGGTTTGACCCAGGCCCCTGAGCCTGACCGAGCCATCGCAAGGACCCCGTATGAGCCTGTCACTTCTCAGCCGCTATGCCTTTTTCGCCGCCTGTGTGCTGTTCACCTTGGCCAGCCTGCCCTTCCTGCACCACGAATGGTTGTGGCCCTTCACCCTGACCACCGGCGTGCTCAGCCTGATCGGCCTGTTCGACCTGCTGCAGCAGCGCCACGCGGTGCGGCGCAACTACCCGATCCTTGGCAACATCCGCTACTTGGTCGAGGCCATTCGCCCGGAAATCCGCCAGTACCTGCTAGAAGCCGACAGCGATGCCCTGCCCTTCTCCCGGGCCCAGCGCTCGCTGGTCTACGCCCGCGCCAAGAACGAAGCGTCCGACAAACCCTTCGGTACGCTGATCGACGTCTATGAATCGGGCTTCGAATTCATTGGCCATTCCATGCGCCCGGCGCCCTTGGCGGACCCATCGAGCTTTCGCGTGGTGGTCGGCGGCCCGCAGTGCAGCCAGCCGTACTCGGCATCCATCTTCAATATCTCGGCCATGAGCTTCGGCTCGCTCAGCGCCAACGCCATCCGCGCCCTGAACCAGGGCGCCAAGCTGGGCAACTTCGCCCACGACACCGGCGAAGGCAGCATCAGCCCTTACCACCGCGAAAATGGCGGCGACCTGGTCTGGGAGCTGGGCTCAGGCTACTTCGGTTGCCGCACCCCGGACGGACGATTCGACCCCGAACGTTTCGCCGAGCAGGCGCGCAACCCGCAAGTGCGCATGATCGAGATCAAGATGAGCCAGGGCGCCAAGCCCGGCCATGGCGGCATCCTGCCCAAGCACAAGGTCACCGAAGAGATTGCTGCGACCCGCGGCGTCCTGATGGGTGAGGACTGCATCTCGCCTTCACGCCACAGCGCCTTCTCCACGCCCATCGAGATGATGCAGTTCATCGCCCGCTTACGTGAGCTGTCCGGCGGCAAGCCGGTGGGCTTCAAGTTCTGCCTAGGCCACCCTTGGGAGTTCATGGGCATCGCCAAGGCCATGCTCGAGACCGGCATCCTGCCGGACTTCATCGTCGTCGACGGCAAGGAAGGCGGCACAGGTGCTGCACCTGTGGAGTTCACCGACCATATGGGCGTGCCGCTGCGCGAGGGCTTGCTGTTCGTGCACAACACGTTGGTGGGGCTGAACCTGCGCGACAAGATCAAGCTCGGCGCCAGCGGCAAGATTGTCAGCGCCTTCGACATCGCCAGCGTGCTGGCCATTGGCGCCGACTGGGCCAATGCGGCCCGAGGTTTCATGTTCGCCATTGGCTGCATCCAGTCCCAGAGCTGCCACACCAACAAATGCCCCACCGGTGTGGCCACCCAGGATGCCCTGCGTCAGCGTGCCCTGGTAGTGCCGGACAAAGCCCAGCGGGTACTCAACTTCCACCACAACACGCTGCGCGCGTTGGCCGAAATGCTGGCTGCGGCAGGCCTGGAGCATCCGGCGCAACTGGAGGCCAAGCACTTGGTTCGGCGCATCTCCGCCACCGAAATCAAACTGTTCTCGCAGATGCATGTGTTCCTCAAGCCGGGCGAATTGCTCACCGGCGAGGTGAACGGGCAGTTCTATTCGCGCATGTGGCAGATGGCCCGGGCAGACAGTTTCGAGCCGCACACCGAGGTCGCCGCCTGAAGGCCTTGCCATTTGATGTGCCTGCGCTGGGCCAGGCACATCGGGTGATTTAGAGCAATGTCCTACAATGCGCCGAGCCGCCTCCTACCCACCCATTAAATAGTCGTTAATCAATGCCCGACATGCTCGATGCCTCTCATTCAGGAGTGCACATCATGTCGTCGACCAACAATCCAAACTTTCCAGAAACCTGCTCGGTCTCCAGGTCTCAGCGCCTGCTGGCGCTCGCCAGGCAGATCGCCGTGCTGGGCGTTGTCATGCCGATGTTGATGATCGGCCTGCTCAAATTCACATCGATCGAAGTACAAGCCCTCAAACCGCTCATCAGCCAGACACCTTGGCTGAGCTGGTTGTATGCCGTGTTTGGCGTGGCAGGGACATCCTACGTGCTGGGGGTAGTGGAAATATTGGCCGCCGTGCTGGTCTTGGCCAGCCGATGGTCGACCAAAGCCGCCATTGCCGGTGGAGGGCTTTGCGCGCTCACCTTCGCCACGACGCTGTCGATCATGCTTGCCGTGCCGATCTGGGAGGTCGCGTCAGGTGGTTTCCCTTGGCTCAACCGCGCCGGCAGCTTTCTGATCAAGGATCTGGCGCTGCTGGGCGTGAGCCTGATGGTATTGGCAGAAGGTCTGCTTCGCCGTCAGCGGCGTGCGCGTTTGCCAGCCAGCAACAGGGCAACGGTCAGTTCCACAGGTCATTGACGCTCAGCACAGTCGAAAAACAAAGCCCCGGCGCTGGCCGGGGCTTCGTTCGTCAGGAGGCGGTACTTGTCACGCCCTGCGTCTCTTTCGGAGCCAGGCGGAACGCGTAGTACAGCACTGTCAGCAACACCAGGAACGCCGGGCCGATGTACAGGGCCACGCGAGTGTCCTCGAAGTAGGCCATCAGGCCGACCACCAGCACCAGGAAGGCCAAGGCCAGGTAGGAGCTCAGCGGCCACAGCCACATGCGGTACTTCAGACCCTGACGCTCAGCGGTGGAGAGACCGGCGCGGAACTTGAGCTGGGCCAGCAGGATCATCACCCAGGTCCAGATCGCACCGAAGGTGGCGATCGAAGTCACCCAGACGAACACCTTCTCAGGTACCAGGTAGTTGGCCAGCACGCCCAGCAGCAACGCGCCGATCGACAACAGCAGCGCATTACGCGGCACGCCGCTCTTGGAGGTACGGGCGAAAGCCGCAGGAGCCTGACCATTTTGCGCCAGGCTGTAGAGCATGCGCCCAGTGCTGAAGATGCCGCCGTTACAGGAGGACAACGCCGCAGTGATCACCACGAAGTTGATGATGCCAGCGGCAGTCTTGATGCCCAGACGCTCGAAGGTCATCACGAACGGGCTGCCTTGGCTGCCGATTTCGTTCCACGGGTAGATCGACAGGATCACGAACAATGCGCCCACATAGAACAGCAGGATGCGCCAGAACACCGAGCCGATGGCTTGGGGAATGGTCTTTTGCGGGTTGCGTGCTTCACCGGCAGTCAGGCCGATCATCTCGACGCCCAGGTAGGCGAACATGACCATCTGCAGCGACATCAGCACGCCGGTCACACCGTTGGGCATGAAGCCGCCGTTGCTCCACAGGTTGGAGATGCCCATCGCCACGCCATCGTTGCCGAAGCCGAAGGCGATGATGCCGATGCCGCCCAGGACCATGGCAACGATCGTGACGATCTTGATCAGGGCAAACCAGAACTCGAACTCGCCGAACGCCTTGACCGCGATCAGGTTGATCGCCCCCATGCTGCCCAGTGCTGCCAAGGCCCAGATCCAGCGGGGTACGTCAGGGAACCAGATGCCCATGTAAATGGCCACGGCCGTGATTTCCGCCACGCAGGTTACCAGCCACAGGAACCAGTAGTTCCAGCCGGTCAAGAAGCCCGCCAGCGGGCCGAGGTAATCCTGGGCATAGCGACTGAAGGAGCCGGCGACAGGGTTGTGAACGGCCATTTCGCCGAGCGCGCGCATGATCACCAGGATGGCCAGGCCACCGATGATGTAGGAAAGCATGATCGCAGGACCGGCCATTTCGATGGCCTTGGCCGAACCGAGGAACAGGCCTACACCGATACAGGCGCCCAGCGCCATCAGACGGATGTGCCGTTCGCCCAGCTCGCGCTTGAGTGGGCCGCCCTGGGCGGTCTCACCATGGGCAGGGTGGTTGCCGACTGGCATAGCAATACAACCTCATTTTGTTATTGGATATGACCTTCGTGCAGCGCCGGCCAAGCCGATGGGCGTGGCGTCGTCTTGCCAAGTGAGCCTTGTGGGCCCGCCTGTCCACCGAATCCGGCGGACGAAGGGGTCGAGCAGTATAGGAATCCGCCCGCAGGGCTTTTCACTATATAAACAGGGAAATTTGGAGAGAGTTCTGGACCAAAATCCCTTTCGCGGAAGAGAGAAATCCCTCTCGCCCCCCTCTCGAGGAGAATGGGGCGGCTACCATAGCAACATTGCCGCAGAATGGAAGCTGCACCAAAGGCGGATATTCCGACTCCAGCTTGCGAGGCTTCTTACAATTTTTTCACCAACCCCGCCTAACGTCTAAGCTTCAGACAAGCAAGACGAAAAGTACCTGGCCGGATTGAAGACTATGGGCGCACTGTGGCAATCGGAACCAACCAGAACGGAAGCACCCGAAACCTCTCCGGCTGAAGCGCCACTACCAAAGACTCCCCGCCAGCGTCGCCTATGGTGGCGGCTCATCGTGCTGCTCGCTGCCATCGTCATCGGCTTCGCCGCCTACGACGAAATGCGCACCTCCAAGCTGCAATCCAGGGAATTCAGCCGTCTGGCCGGCACCCTCACCTACTCCCTGGAGCCTGGCCCGAGCGATGCGATCATCTACCCGGGCGACGGCCCGTTCGACAAGCGTCTGGGCTACAGCGCACTGGGCGAGTTCCTGCCACGACTGCTCAAGCGCGACTACCTGATCAGCCAGCAAGTGCGCTTCTCGCCGGCGCTGATGAACTACGTTGAGCACGGCCTGTTCGTTCCCTACGTGGAGAAGATCCAGGCCGGCCTGTCGATTACCGACTGCCGCGGCCAGGATCTGTACCACTACAACTACCCGCAGCACCTGTACCCGGATTTCGCCTCGATCCCGCCGATCATCGTCAAAAGCCTGCTGTTCATCGAAAACCGCGACCTGCTCGACCCGCAAGACCCACGCAATAACCCGGCGGTGGACTGGCCGCGCTTTGCCAAGGCCGCCTACAGCCAGGTGGCCAAGTACCTTGCCCTGCCCGGCCAGTCGGCTGGCGGCAGTACCTTGGCCACGCAGTTGGAAAAGTATCGCCACTCCCCCGACGGCTTGACCGTGTCCGGCTCCGAGAAGATCCGCCAGATGATTTCCGCCAGCGTGCGCGCCTACCAAGGCGGGCCGGATACCACGGTGGCGCGTGAACGCATCGTGCGCGACTACCTCAACAGCGTGCCGCTGTCGGCGGTGCCGGGCCACGGTGAGGTTCACGGCATGGCCGAAGGGCTGCGGGTCTGGTATGGCGCCGATTTCGACCAGGTCAACCAGGCGCTGGCCGGTACCGCCACCGACCCGGACTCCATGGCAGCGCGCGGCCTGGCCTTGCGCCAGGTACTGTCGTTGATGATCGCCCAGCGCCGGCCCTCCCATTACCTGACCAAGGGCCGGGTGGAGCTGGCCGAGCTCACTGACGCGCACATTCGCGTGCTCGCCGCCAATGGTGTGATCGACCGTCCCCTGGCCGATGCCGCCTTGGCCAGCAAGGCGGTGTACCGCGACTGGGTGGCCCAGCCGACCATCGTGCCGATCATTACCAACAAGGGTATCAGCCTGGCCCGCAACCGCCTGGCAGCCATGCTCAACCGGCCGCTTTACGACCTCGACCGTCTCGACGTCTCGGCCACCAGCACCTTGCAGGCCGACTTGCAGATGCAGGTCAGCCAGTACCTGAAAAACCTTTCCGACCCTGAGTTCGCTGCCCAGATGGGCCTGATTGGCGAACGCCTGCTCACGACCAAAACCACCGACCAGGTGCGCTACAGCTTCACCTTGTTCGAGCGCACCGCCGATGGCTCGCGGGTACGGGTGCAGACCGACAGCACCGACCAGCCCTTCGATATCAACGAAGGCAGCAAGCTGGAGTTGGGCTCCACAGCCAAGCTGCGGGTACTGACCACCTACCTGGAAATCATCGCCGAACTCCACGACAAGTACGCCGGCAAGCCTGCCGCGGAGCTCAAGAAGGTCCCGGTGGCCGAGCTCGACCGCATCACTCAATGGTCGCTCGAATGGCTGATGCAGAACCCCAAGGACCAGAGCCTGGATGCCATGCTCGACGCAGCACTGGAGCGCAAGTACTCGGCCAACACCGGCGAAGCCTTCTTCACCGGCGGCGGCATGCACGTGTTCAACAACTTCCGCAAGGAAGACAACAGCCGAAACCCGACCCTCAAGATCGCCCTGCGCGAGTCGATCAACCTGCCGTTCATCCGCCTGATGCGCGACTTGGTGCGCTATGTCACCTATCAGCAGCCGTTCAACCGCGAGCCGCTGCTCAAGGACGATTCCGACCCACGGCGCCAGGAATACCTGGCGCGTTTTGCCGACAAAGAAGGCACCAACTACCTGATGCGGTTCTGGAAAAAGTACCAGCGCAAGACCTCCCAGCAGCGCCTGGACACCTTCCTCGACAGCATGCGCGTCACCCCGCAGCGCCTGGCCGCCGTGCACCGCTACCTGTTCCCGGAGGCCGGACAGGAAACCTTCAACGCCTTCGTCCGCGCCCATAGCGCCAACGACAAGAAGGCCCTGGCCAAGCTCACCGATGGTCGTCTGTCGGAGATGTACGAGGCCTATGGGCCCGGCAAGTACGACCTGCCCGATCAGGGCTACATCGCCAAAGTGCACCCGTTGGACCTGTGGCTGCTGGGCTATCTGCTCAAGAACCCCGGTGCCTCGCTCACCGAGATGGTCAACGCCAGCCGATTCGAGCGCCAGGAGGTCTACAGCTGGCTGTTCAAGAGCCGCCATCAGGGCGCCCGCGACAGCCGCATCCGGACCATGGTCGAGATCGAAGCCTTCCTGGATATTCACCAACGCTGGAAGCGCGTGGGCTATCCGTTCGATCATCTGGTGCCGTCGCTGGCCACCGCCATTGGCAGTTCCGGTGATCGCCCGGCCGCACTCTCCGAGCTGGTCGGGATCATCCAGAACGACGGCGTTCGCCTGCCGACCTTGCGCATCGACACCCTGCACTTTGCCGCCAACACCCCCTACGAAACCAAGCTGATCAGCGACCCGGACCGCGGCCAGCGGATCCTTCCCGTGGAAGTGGCCAGGGCCCTGAAGGGCGCGATGTCGCAGGTGGTGGATGCCGGCACAGCGCGGCGGATCTCCGGCAGCTTCAAGCTGCATGACGGCACGTCGCTGGTGATGGGCGGCAAGACCGGCACCGGCGACAACCGCATCGAAAGCTTCGGTGCTGGGGGCCGCCTGATCGGTTCGCGCTCGCTCAACCGTACCGCCACGTTCGTGTTCTTCCTCGGCGAGAACCACTTCGGCACCCTGACCGCCTTCGTCCCGGGGCGTTCGGCCGAGGCGTTCACATTTACCTCGGCCTTGCCGGTGCAGGTGCTCAAGGGGATGGCGCCGATTCTCATGCCGTATCTGGAGCCGGGCAGCGCCACCGAATGCAAGGCCCCGGAGGTGGCGATGCATACGCCGTGATGCAACGACTCATCGAAAATACAGATAAGAATCATCCGCATTTTGGCGCTTGTGTTTAGATATATCTTGAGTAATATCTTTCGATATATCGAAACACACGGAGCCGTCTCTCCATGCGCGACCACGTCCCACACGACCCCTTCGAACGCCGCCCCGCCCGGGGCGAGCGTGGCCCGCGGGTCTTCGCCCCTGGCGATCTGAAGCTGTTGATGCTGTCGATGCTGGCCGAGCAGCCCGGTCACGGTTATGACCTGATCCGCCAGATCGAAAGCCTGTTCGACGGCAGCTATACCCCAAGCCCGGGGGTCATCTACCCGACCCTGAATTTTCTCGAAGAAGCCGAGCTGATCACCGGCCAGGTCCAGGGCAGCAAGCGCCTCTACGTCATCACCGAAGCGGGGCGTGAGGCCTTGGCCGAGCAGGCGGTGGCGCTCGATGGCGTGCGTATGCGCATCGAAGTCAGCAAACGCGCCCTGCGTGGGCACGATCGCCCGCCAGAGATCCACGAAGCAGTCGGTAACCTGCGTCACGCCCTGCACATGCATAGCGGTCGCTGGACGCTCGAGGAGATCGAGCGGGTACGCACCCTGCTCAACGACACTGCCAAGGCCATCGCCTCAGGCCCCACCGAGGCTGTTACGGAGAACTCCCCATGAGCGATACCATCCATCGCGTCAACCATGAAATCCGCCAACGCCGCCTGCAGGTGCTGCGGGTCACCGACCTGACCCCGCGCATGCGCCGCATCACCTTGGGCGGCCCAGAACTGCAAGGCTTCACCAGCATGGGCAGCGATGATCACATCAAGCTGCTGTTCGCCCTCTCCCCCGAAGAGCAACAGGCCATCGACGCCCGCAATCTCGGTCGCGATGGTGGCGCTCGTCCGACCATGCGCGAGTACACGCCCCGACGCATCGACCTGGTGGCCAATGAATTGGATATCGATTTCGTGCTGCACGGCGATGGCCCGGCGTCCACCTGGGCGGCGCAGGCTGCACCGGGCCAAACCCTGGACATCGCCGGCCCACGCGCCTCGATGGTGGTGCCGGACCTATTCGACAGCTACCTGCTGATTGGCGACGAAACCGCGATCCCCGCCATCGGTCGACGTCTCGAAGAATTGCCTGCTGGCCGCCGGGTGCTGGCGCTGATCCAGATCGAAGACGAGCAGGAGCAGCAGCCATTGCCGAGCAAGGCGCACGTCGAGGTGATCTGGGTGCATCGCCACCAGGACGACCTGTTGGCCATGCTCGAGCAACTGGCGCTGCCGCCCGGTGCGCTGTACGCCTGGGTTGCGTTGGAAAAGACCCTGACCCGCCAGGCCAAGGCATTGCTGCTGGAAAAAGGTGTGAAGGACGATGCGCTGAAAGCTGCGGCCTACTGGCGCCAGGACGGCAGTGTCGATGACGAATGATGTTCTGCAGCTCATGCATTGCAGGTACAACTGGCTTGCTCTGTAGCGTCCTCTTCGCAGGTAAACCCGGTTGCGCAGGTACTTCGGTGCTATAGGGAACACCGCTGTACCTGTGGGAGCAGGGTTACGCGCGAACGGGCCGACACTGCCTCAATAGGCCTGCGTCAACCGACGCCCCCGCCAGCGATCCACCCCGACCAACACCAACCCGATCCCCCAGAATCCCACAAGCACGCCCAAGGCATTGAGCAGCACCTGCCCATAGCCAAGAGTCGCGACATCGATGAACGGGTACGCATAAACGCCGATTTCCCGCCCCCGCCACAAGGCATAGGCAAAATACATTGCTGGGTACAGGGTCCACGCCGCCAAGTGCCACAGCCGCAAGCTGCCCTTGGGCACCTCACGCCACCAATACAGCACGCATACCAGCGGCATCACATCGTGCAGCAATTCATCGGCCACCCATTGCCAGCCCTGGGGTTGCCACAGATGGCGCAGCAGCACGCTATAGGCGAGCGCGACCAGCACGATGCTCGCGGTGATGCCGGAACCCACCACGGGCGAAAGGAAGAACCGCTGCGCACTCGACGCCCGGCCAAACGCCGCATAGCTAAGCACTGTCGCGACCAGGGTATTGGTCAGCACCGTGAAGTAACCAAACACATTCACCAGACCGCCGATCAGGCTAGCCTGCTCCTCCCAGCGGGCCCACAGCACCAGGTAGACCTGTATCGCCAGGCCCGTCCAGCCGAGCCACGCGGCGAAAGTCAGCCAGGGATGACGCGGCATCAGCCAGCCCGCTGGAGTTTCACGTAGAGCTGCTCGACCTTCTCCCGCGCCCAGGGCGTCTTGCGCAGGAAGGTCAGGCTCGACTTGATGGTCGGGTTGCTCTTGAAGCAACGAATGTCGATGCGCTCGGCCAGGCCTTGCCATTGGTAGTGGGCCACCAGCTCGGTGAGGATCTGCTCCAGCGTCTTGCCGTGCAGCGCGTTGTGTTGGGCCGTGCTCATGCCTGTGCTCCCGCGGGTAAAGATGCGCACCTTACACGAGTGTAGTGACAGGCGGCGCTGATTCGGCGTTGCGAGTCGCATTTGCACGAAGCACTGGCCAAAGCGTGAACCCTTGTGCTGCAATAGAGATGTTATATTGTAACAATAAAGCTCTCTGCCAAGGAACGTCACACCCCCATGCGTCACATGTCTCTGCGCCTCTCCCCCCTCGCTGTCGCCCTCTGGCTGGCCTCCATGCCCAGCCAGGCCGTGGAACTAGAACCTCAGGTCATCACAGCCAACCCCTTGGGCAATCGCCAATTCGCCGCGCCCAACACGGTGCTACAAGGCGACGACCTGCTGCATCAACAGCAAGGCAGCCTGGGCGAGACCCTCAACAAACAGCCCGGCGTCGCTTCGACCTGGTTCGGCCCCGGCGCTAGTCGCCCGGTGATCCGCGGCCTGGATGGCGACCGGATCCGCATCCTGCGCAACGGCGTGGGCGCACTGGATGCTTCATCGCTGTCCTATGACCACGCCGTCCCGCTGGATCCGGTCAACGTCGAACGCATCGAAATCGTCCGCGGCCCGGCCGCCCTGCTCTATGGCGGCAATGCCATCGGCGGTGTGGTCAACACCTTCGACAACCGCATTCCCGACTCGCCCATCGAGGGGATCCACGGCGCCGGCGAGCTGCGCTACGGCGGCGCCGACACCACCCGCAGCAGCGCCGGCAAGCTGGAGGCCGGCAATGGGGCTTTCGCCTTGCACCTGGACGCCAACAGCCGCCAGTTCAACGACCTGCGTATCCCAGGCTATGCCCGCAGTTCGAAAGTGCGCGACAGCGATGAGCCCGGCAGCCGTCATCGACTGGAAAATAGCGACGGACGCCAGGATGGCGGCGCCATCGGCGGTGCGTACCATTGGGACCGGGGCTACACCGGCCTTTCTTACAGTCGCTACGACAGTAACTACGGCTCGGTCGCAGAGCCCGGGGTCCGCCTGGACATGCAGCAAGATCACTATGGTTTTGCCAGCGAGCTGCGCGACCTCGAAGGCCCGTTCAGCTCGATCAAAGTCGATGCGGGCTACACCGATTACCAGCACCGCGAGATCGAAAGCGGCGAAGTTCACACCACGTTCAAGAACAAAGGCTACGAGGCGCGGGTCGAAGCACGCCACCAGCCCTTCGGCCCCGTCGAGGGCGTCCTGGGCGCGCAAATCAGCCGCAACGAATTCTCCGCCCTGGGCGAGGAAGCGTTCGTCCCCCACACCGACACCGACAGCCTGGCGCTGTTCATGCTCGAACAATGGCAGACCAGCGAGCGCTTGAACCTGAGCCTCGGCGCGCGTCTGGAACACACCCGCATCGATCCGGATGCCAAGGGCAACGCCACCTTTGCCAGTGCCGACAACTCGGAAAGCTTCACTTCCGCAAGTCTCTCGTCCGGCGCGGTGTACCAACTCGACCCGGTCTGGTCGCTGGCCGCGAACCTCGCCTACACCGAGCGCGCCCCGACCTTCTACGAGTTGTACGCCAACGGCGCACACGTAGCCACGGGCGCCTTCGAAGTGGGCGACCCGAACCTGAACAAGGAAAAAGCCGTTTCCACCGACCTGGCCCTGCGCTTCGACAATGGCACCCACAAGGGCAGCGTGGGCGTGTTCTACAGCCATTTTCGCAACTACATCGGCCTGATCGGCACCGGCAACCTGCGCGAAGGCCACCACCACGATCATGATGATCACGATCACGATCACGACCATGGCGAACTGCCCGAATACCTGTACCAAGGCGTGCGCGCCCGGTTCTATGGCATCGAAGCCCAAGACCGCTGGCAGTTGGCCGAAAACCGCTACGGCAGCTTCGCACTGGAGCTCTCAGGCGATTACACCCGCGCCAAGAATCTTGACAGCGGTGAGCCTCTGCCGCGTATCGCGCCGCTACGCCTGAACAGCGGTTTGCTCTGGGAACGGGATCGCTGGCAAGCGCGGGTCGACGTGCAGCACGCGGCCTCGCAGCACCGCAAACCCGCCAACGAGACCAGTACCGACGGCTACACCACCCTCGGCGCCAGTCTGGGCTACCGCTTCGATATCGGTCAGAGCGACTGGCTGGTATTCGTGCGCGGAGAAAACCTGACCGACCAGACCGTGCGCTATGCCAGTTCGATCCTGCGAGACATCGCACCAGCGCCTGGACGCAGTGTACAGGTGGGATTGCGCACCTCGTTCTAAGCATTCTGGCGGCGCCATGGGCCCAATCGCGATGGTCCGGAGCCAGGACAAGCCAGTTCCCTCAGTGGCGCGGGAGCTGGCGAAGCCTACAAAAGGCTGCCCAACTGCCCCAACTATTACTCTCTGAGCAACAATCCGCTGCGACAATTTGTCTTTTTTTCTTACAACTTCCCCTATATCCTCCACGCCGCACGCTGAAACGCTTCATCCACGAACCTTGCAGCCATCTCCATTGAAGGGCCCGCCCTTCGATGCGCTTGCCGTTTTTTCAATAATCAAAAGATAGCGCTATCTCATGCTCCAACTGCCCAAAACCCGTTTTTCCAGCTTCGCCCTCGCCACTGTTCTGGGCGGGTTGTCGTCCACCAGCGCAGCCCATGAGCTGTTCGCCAGCGACTCCCCGTGGATGCTTGGCGACTGGGGTGGCACCCGCACCGAATTGCTGGAAAAAGGCTACGACTTCACCCTCGGCTACACCGGCGAGATGGGCAGCAACCTGCACGGCGGCTATGACCACGACCGTACCGCGCGCTACAGCGACCAGTTCACCTTCGCCAGCCACCTTGATCTGGAAAAGATCCTTGGCTGGCAGGATGCCGAGTTCAAGCTGGCGATCACCGAACGCCATGGCCAGAACATCAGCAACGACCGGATCAACGACCCCCGGGTCGGCGGCTTCACCTCGGCCCAGGAAGTCTGGGGCCGCGGCCAGTCCTGGCGGCTGACGCAGATGTGGATCAAGCAGAAGTACTTCGATGGCGCCCTGGATGTGAAATTCGGGCGCTTCGGTGAAGGCGAGGACTTCAACAGCTTCCCTTGCGACTTCCAGAACCTGGCCTTCTGCGGCTCCCAGGTGGGCAACTGGGTGGGTGGCATCTGGTACAACTGGCCCGTCAGCCAGTGGGCCCTGCGCGTTCGCTACAACCTCAACGACTCGCTGTACGCCCAGGTCGGCGTCTTCGAACAGAACCCCTCGAACCTTGAAAGCGGTAACGGCTTCAAGCTCAGCGGCAGCGGTACCCAGGGCGCGGTCATGCCGATCGAACTGGTGTGGAGCCCGCGGGTCAATGGCTTTGAAGGGGAATATCGCGCTGGCTACTACTACAGTAATGCCAAGGCACAGGATGTTCTGAAGGACAGCAACGGCCAGCCGGCTGCCTTGAGCGGCCAGGCCTATCGCAGCAGCTCGAGCAAGCATGGCTTCTGGCTCGGAGCCCAGCAGCAAGTGACGTCGCTGGCCTCGGACCACTCCCGCGGCTTGAGCCTGTTCGCCAATGCCACGATGCACGACAAGAAGACCAATGCCATCGACAACTATGTTCAGGCAGGTGTGGTGTACAAAGGGCCCTTCGATGCCCGCGCCAAGGACGACATCGGTTTCGCCCTCGCCCGCGTGCACGTCAATCCCGGCTATCGCAAGAATGCCCGCCTCATCAACCAGGCCGCCGGCCTGGACGATTACGACAACCCTGGCTACCTGCCCGTCCAAGACACCGAATACAGCGCCGAGCTCTACTACGGCATTCACCTGGCCGATTGGCTCACCGTACGACCCAACCTGCAATACATCCGCCATCCAGGCGGTGTGTCGCAGGTCGACGCCGCCCTGATCGGCGGCCTGAAAATTCAGAGCAGTTTCTAACCCACCCCTTCGACCTACGGAGAACATACGATGAGCACTGACGGTGCCAAGAATGGAACCCGCTGGCTACCGCGCCTTCTGGGCGTGCTGCTGTTGCTGATGGGCCTGGCCCTGCTGGCAGGCGGCATCAAGCTGAGCCAGCTGGGAGGATCCCTGTACTACCTTATCGCCGGCATTGGCTTTGCCCTGTCCGGCATCCTCCTGCTGGCCATGCGCCGTATCGCTTTGGGCCTGTATGGCTTGGTGCTGTTGGGCAGCACGATCTGGGCACTGTGGGAAGTCGGCCTGGACTGGTGGCAACTGGTGCCACGTCTGGCGATCTGGTTCGCCGTCGGGGTCGTCCTGCTGCTGCCGTGGGCACGTCGTCCCCTGATCGGCCCGTCATCGAAAATCAACACCGCGCTGCTCAGCGTCGCGGTGGTCGCCGCCGGCGCCAGCGCCCTGGGCAGCCAGTTCACACACCCGGGCGAGACCTTCGGCACGCTCAATCGCGACAACAGCGAAATGGGCAGCGCAGCCCCCGACATGCCGGACGGCGAATGGCAGGCCTACGGCCGTACAGAACACGGCGACCGCTACTCGCCGCTGCGCCAGATCACCCCGCAGAATGCCTACCGACTGGAAGAAGCCTGGCGCATCCGCACCGGTGACCTACCGACCGATGACGATCCGGTAGAGCTGACCAACCAGAACACGCCGCTGAAGGTCAACGGCATGCTCTATGCGTGCACCGCTCACAGCAAGCTGCTGGCCTTGGATCCGGACACCGGTGCCGAGATCTGGCGCTTCGACCCGCAGATCAAGAGCCCTACCGGCTCGCTCAAGGGCTTTGCCCACATGACCTGCCGCGGCGTTTCGTACTATGACGAAAACCGCTACGTCAGCCGCGACGGCAAGCCTGCGCCAAAGATCTCCGACGCAGGCCAGATCGTGGCCCAGACCTGCCCGCGCCGCCTGTACCTGCCGACCGCCGACGCCCGCCTGATCGCCATCAACGCCGACAATGGCAAGGTCTGCGAAGGCTTCGCCAACCAGGGCGTGATCGACCTGACCACCGGCCTTGGGCCCTTCACCGCCGGCGGGTACTACTCCACCTCGCCAGCGGCGGTCACCCGCGAGCTGGTGATCATTGGCGGTCACGTCACCGACAACGAGTCGACCAATGAGCCGTCCGGCGTGATCCGCGCGTACGACGTGCACGACGGCCACCTGGTGTGGAACTGGGACAGCAACAACCCAGAGGACACCAAGCCACTCGCCGCCGGCCAGACCTACAGCCGCAACTCGGCCAACATGTGGTCGATCGCCAGCGTCGACGAAGACCTGGGGATGATCTACCTGCCGCTGGGCAACCAGACCCCCGACCAGTGGGGCGCCGACCGTACCCCAGGCGCCGAGAAGTACAGCGCCGGTATCGTCGCCCTGGACCTGGCCACCGGTAAAGTGCGCTGGAACTACCAGTTCACCCACCACGACCTGTGGGATATGGACGTGGGCAGCCAGCCGACCCTGGTGCACCTGAAAACCGACGATGGCATCAAGCCCGCGGTCATCGTGCCGACCAAGCAAGGCAGCCTGTATGTGCTAGACCGTCGCGACGGCACGCCGATCGTGCCGATCCGTGAGATTCCAGTCCCCCAAGGCGCCGTCAAAGGCGATCACACCGCACCGACCCAGGCACGTTCGGACCTCAACCTGCTCGGCCCCGAGCTGACCGAAAAGGCCATGTGGGGCGCAACGCCGTTCGATCAGATGCTCTGCCGTATCCAGTTCCGCAGCCTGCGCTACGAGGGCCAGTACACCCCGCCGTCCGAGCAGGGCTCGCTGGTCTACCCAGGCAACGTTGGCGTGTTCAACTGGGGTAGCGTGTCGGTCGACCCAGTTCGCCAGGTGCTGTTCACCTCGCCAAACTACATGGCGTTCGTCTCGAAGATGGTGCCCCGCGAGCAAGTTGCCGCCGGCAGCAAGCGCGAGAGCGAGACCAGCGGCGTGCAACCGAACACCGGTGCGCCCTACGCGGTGATCATGCATCCGTTCATGTCGCCTTTGGGCGTACCGTGCCAGGCGCCGGCCTGGGGTTACGTCGCGGCGATCGACCTGTTCACCAACAAAGTGATCTGGAAGCACAAGAACGGCACCACCCGCGACAGCACTCCAATACCGATCGGCCTGCCGGTCGGCGTACCGAGCATGGGTGGCTCGATCGTCACCGCAGGTGGCGTAGGCTTCCTCAGCGGCACCCTGGACCAGTACCTGCGCGCTTATGACGTGCACAACGGCAAGGAGCTGTGGAAAGCCCGCCTGCCAGCGGGTGGCCAAGCCACGCCAATGACCTACACCGGCAAGGATGGCAAGCAGTACGTGCTGGTCACCGCCGGCGGCCACGGCTCGCTGGGCACCAAGATGGGCGACTACATCATCGCCTACAAGCTCGCCGACTAAGCGGCAAGCGACAAAAGAAAGCGGGGCCTACGAGGCCCCGCTTTTTTCTTGCAGCTTGCAGCTCGAAGCTCAAAGCTTGAAACCCATCCCCCCCCGCCCCATCTAAGCACCATAGTCATTTGCGCAGGTGCCCCATGAGCGACCAGCAAGATCTACCGGACCATCCAGACGAACACGAGACAGTCGAACATCTCCACGCCAAGGCCACCCCCGGCCACCACCTTGCCCTGCCCGGCCAACAACTGCCGGACAAGGTCTATGTGATCCCGATCCACAACCGCCCGTTCTTCCCGGCCCAGGTCCTGCCGGTGATCGTCAATGAAGAACCTTGGGCAGAAACCCTGGATCTGGTCGCCAAGACCCCGCACCACTCCCTGGCCCTGTTCTTCCTGGACGAGCCGCCAGAAGACCATCGTCATTTCGACACCTCGTCCCTGCCGCAGTACGGCACCTTGGTCAAGGTCCACCACGCCAGCCGCGAGAACGGCAAGCTGCAGTTCGTCGCCCAGGGCCTGACCCGGGTGCGCATCCGGACCTGGCTCAAGCACCATCGCCCGCCCTACTTGGTGGAAGTGGACTACCCGCATCAACCCGCCGAACCCACCGACGAGGTGAAGGCCTATGGCATGGCCCTGATCAATGCGATCAAGGAGCTGTTGCCGCTCAATCCGTTGTACAGCGAAGAGCTGAAGAACTACCTCAACCGCTTCAGCCCAAACGACCCATCGCCCTTGACCGATTTCGCCGCCGCGCTGACCTCGGCTACCGGCGCGCAGCTGCAGGAAGTGCTCGACTGTGTGCCAATGCTCAAGCGCATGGAAAAAGTCCTGCCGATGCTGCGCAAGGAGGTCGAGGTTGCGCGTCTGCAAAACGAGATCTCCGCCGAGGTCAACCGGCAGATTGGCGAACACCAGCGCGAGTTCTTCCTCAAGGAACAGCTCAAAGTCATCCAGCAGGAGTTGGGCCTGACCAAAGACGACCGTAGCGCCGACCTGGAGCAGTTCCAGCAGCGCCTGGAAGGCAAGACCCTGCCGGAGCAGGCGAAAAAGCGCATCGACGAGGAAATGAACAAGCTGTCGATCCTCGAGACCGGTTCGCCGGAATACGCCGTCACCCGCAACTATCTGGACTGGGCCACCGCACTGCCCTGGGGCGTTTACGGCCAAGACAAGCTTGACCTCACCCATGCGCGCAAAGTCCTCGACCAGCATCACGCCGGGCTGGACGACATCAAGGATCGGATCCTGGAGTTCCTTGCCGTTGGGGCCTGGAAAGGCGAAATCAGCGGCTCCATTGTCCTGCTGGTCGGCCCGCCCGGGGTGGGCAAGACCAGTATCGGCAAGTCCATCGCCGAAAGCCTCGGCCGGCCGTTCTTCCGCTTCAGCGTCGGCGGCATGCGCGACGAGGCGGAGATCAAGGGCCACCGACGCACCTATATCGGCGCCCAGCCGGGCAAGCTGGTGCAGGCCCTGAAGGACGTCGAGGTGATGAACCCGGTGATCATGCTCGACGAGATCGACAAGATGGGCCAGAGCTACCAAGGCGACCCGGCCTCGGCGCTGCTCGAAACACTCGACCCCGAACAGAACGTCGACTTCCTCGACCATTACCTGGACCTGCGCCTGGACTTGTCCAAAGTGCTGTTCGTTTGCACCGCCAACACCTTGGACTCGATCCCCGGCCCACTGCTCGACCGCATGGAAGTGATCCGCCTCTCCGGCTACATCACCGAAGAGAAACTGGCGATCGCCAAGCGCCATCTATGGCCCAAGCAACTGGCCAAAGCCGGAGTCGCCAAATCCAGCCTGAGCATCAGCGACAGCGCTCTGCGCATGGTGATCGAGGGGTATGCACGCGAGGCCGGTGTGCGCCAACTGGAAAAACAGCTGGGCAAACTGGTGCGCAAGGCAGTGGTCAAGCTGCTCGAGACGCCGCAGGCCAAGCTCAAGATCGGCACCAAGGACTTGGAAGCGGCACTCGGTATGCCGGTGTTCCGCAGCGAGCAGGTGCTCGCTGGCAAGGGCGTGATCACCGGCCTTGCCTGGACCAGCATGGGCGGGGCCACCTTGCCGATCGAAGCCACCCGTATCCATACCCTCAACCGTGGCTTCAAGCTCACCGGCAAGCTGGGCGATGTGATGAAGGAATCGGCCGAGATCGCTTACAGCTATGTAAGCTCGAACCTGAAGCAGTACGGTGGCGACCCGAGCTTTTTCAACGAAGCCTTCATTCACTTGCACGTACCCGAGGGCGCCACGCCCAAGGATGGGCCGAGCGCCGGCATCACCATGGCAAGCGCCCTGTTGTCGCTCGCCCGGGACCAGGCGCCGAAAAAAGGCGTGGCCATGACCGGTGAACTGACACTCACCGGGCAGGTGCTACCGATTGGTGGGGTCCGTGAGAAGGTAATCGCCGCACGGCGACAGAAGATCTTCGAACTGATCCTGCCAGAGGCCAACCGCGGCGACTTCGAAGAGCTGCCGGACTATCTACGTGAAGGGCTGACTGTGCATTTCGCCAAGCGCTATGCCGACGTGGCGAAAGTGTTGTTCGCTTGATTGAACAGAGGGGCCACGGCCCCTCTGTTTTTCAGGCAAAAGCCTCACGCAATCGCTGCGCGTGCACGGCAACCTGTTTCCACTGTCCCAAGAATATTTTGAAGTACACCATGAAAAGCGCCAGCTCTCGCTGGCGTTTCACTTTGCTCAAATGATTGTGTGCACTTTCGACATACGTGCCTATCGCTTGCCAAGCCGTATGAAGTTTTTCAATATTGCCATGCACGCCAGCCAGCTGTAGATCACGCACGCCAAACAAAGCCCTAAGCTGCTCGCGATCTTCTTCTTCAAAAGTCGCTTTCCGACAGTTTGTCCAAAACGGCTCGAATCTCAGCGTGCACTTGCGCACCTCAACCGTATCAAGCGCTTTGATCACCCTATCCAGGTCGGGTTGTAATTCACGCCGGTGCGTTTCGCGAAAGTCCTCGATACCTGACATGTATTCAGTGAGATGGATGTCAAAGGCCTCGACCTCCCTCCGAAGACTGACCACGTATGCAACCATTGTTTCCACACGCGTCAAATCCCTGGGACTGAGTGCCAAATCCTTTTCGCGAGACAACGCCTCCCATCTATCTGCATGACCGTTCGCCATCTCGAGCCGAGACGCAATGTTCTGTATTTCTGCACTCCGCTGCGTGACCGTTTGGGTATGCCCGACCAATGCCTGACTCAGCGCACTTCCACGCTCACGCAAGGACCACCAAAAACCACTCCTGTAGGACAGCCTAGCGATCAGCCGTTCCAAATTACCAATAGTCAGGACTGGCTCAGAGACATACGAATAGCTCACCCAACGCGCCAATCGTCCTTGAGGTAAATCGTGAACCCTGCGGACATAGGCATCCAGCTGCGCAACAGAGGCTTTTAGATCACCCACGCCGCTTCGCGCCTGTTTGAAGAGCGCTGCCACTCGCACTTCCATCGCCCGTGCAGCGCTCCCCATCGGCATCAGCATCCTTTGTTCCATGAGCATTAACTCCGTAAGCCTGACCGCCGCTCTGATGAATGGCAGTCAGGCTATCGATCACGAATCAAAATGCATTGCTGATCTGCTTGATCATGCTGCGCTGATAAGCCAGGAGCGTCTTCAAAAACGCATCGATAGCACGCAGGTCTTCGATTCCCTTGTACTTGGCGTTCTTCAGCAGGTTGTAGAAACTCCCCAACGCCATGCTCAGCGCATTCAAGGCAATCAGGCAGGCCTTACGTTGCGCGACGAGCCTAGGCACATTTTCCAGCGCCTTGAGCTGTTGACGGCATGTCGCCAGGGTTCGGCTATTGGCGGCAAGGTCCCGCTGCAGCGTTCTGAGTCCGAGTGTCAATTGCCGACGCTGTGCCTGCAGTCGGCTGTAATTGAGGTCGGCAGACAACTGTCCAAGCGTTTTCTCCAGGTTTTTCAGGGCCTGGGCTGCGGCCTCACTCAGTAAGGCGATCTGCCCACCGGGCACTGCCAGCGCAGCCAATTGCTCGGGCGTGGGAATCAGGCCGTCGAACTTGACCTCGATATCGATAGCTTCCAGCGCTTTGAGGGCGGTATGCAGTGCCTCGATCTTGGACGACTCGGCGTCTATTTCGGCTTTCAAGGCGACACTGGTCGTTTCCAGTTCCATCTGCTGCCTGAATAAACGGGCTTCGTCGCGGGAGGCGTTGGGGGCAGACAAAGCCGACAACTCCGTAGAGGCATTCTTTACGCCACTGATTTGAATCGTCAGATTCGACAGCACTTTATTGATAGTTTCCTGGGCAATGAACAGAAGCTCAGGGTCTTCGCCGATGTCCTCAAGCGCATCGACGATATCCTCTAACCCGCTTGCATGCAGCTCTGCCTCCATCCGCAGGGCTTGAGTTGCCATTCGCTTGGTAATGCTGTCCAGAAACTTGGCATGTCGCTCAATCGATTCATACAACGTCGGCAAGGGCTTCAGGTTGCCCTGCTGCCACTCAAGCAGGAAAACACGGGTCGTCGAGAGAATGTCGTCCAGTACGGGTTGCTGGCTGGCAGGCGACAGATAAGAAACCTTGGCATTCATGGTAATAGTCCTTTAATGAATTAGCGTGCCGATGCGGCATTGTCGAAAACCGCTGTCAGTTGCAGCGAAGTGCGCTCGATTTCCTTCCACTGCCGGAGGAATCGTTTGAAAAAGATCAGAAAGATCGCCAGCCGCTGGCCATCTGTGATCTTTCCGAGCTCTTCGATGGAGCTGGTGATGTAGACCTCGACACGCTCCCAGACCGTCTGCAAATGGGAGGCTGAGGTCAGGACATCGTTAAGACGCACGTCCAGATCATCCACAAACTGGGTCATTTCCTTGAGCCGGCCTTCCAGATTCACACGGGCCTTCAGTTTCGCTGCGACCCCCCTGCGCTGTTGTTCTAACTTTTTACGTTGCTTACGCGCAGATTCTGCTTTGGCGCCATAGATCGCACCGCCGACAATAGCCCCAAGCGGCCCCCCAGCGAGGCTGCTCAGTCCGTTGGAAAGGTACCTGTCGTATTCTTTTTTAAGTTCGCCGATCTCGACGTCGAGGGCTTTGAGTTCAGTGCGCAACGCTTCAACCAGCCCGTCTTGTTTCTTGCGTTTTAGCGCCTTGTCCTTGTTGCCGACTGCAGGCAGCAACTCCTTTTTAACGGTGTCCCTGAAGGCTTCGCTGTCTTTCTTTACACCGTCTACACGCTTGGCATAGTTCCTGACATCGTCGTTGAGGATTTGCATGTACTCGACCAGTTGCGTGACGGCTTTCTGGTCCTCGGCGCCCAGTTTGACCGGCCTCGCGAGCGCCACTTGCTCCCAGGTCATTTGCGGTTTCAGAAATCTCAGGCGACTGCACTCTGCAACAATTTCCTCGCCAACGACATCGATCAAGTTGGCGGTGGTTGCCAGTTCGCTCGAGAGCCGCTTGCTGCGATCTGACAGTGTTGTCCAGGCGTTGGCATGACGACGCAGCCCCTCAAACAGGCTGGACATGGCCGAGGGCTTCAGCTCAGGCTCATCGATGGTCTTGTAGCCCAGCCATTGCTCAACGGTTTGTGGGGTCTTGGGCAAACCAAAAACAAAATTGGCATATTGGTTGATGGTGACGATGTGCTCGCGGCTGAGTGTCAGGCCGCCCTCATTACTACCGTCGCGCTCGGCCATTGCTGTAACCATTGCTACAGGTTGGCTGGCCGCCTCATTTGCCAGCGTTTCATAGCTGGCTCTTTGGAAACTCATACATTTCTCCTTGTACCCAAACCGGGCTGGTTTGGTGGTACAAAGTTATGACTCGCCCCGATGAGT
The DNA here is from genome assembly GCF_040822035.1 of Pseudomonas guariconensis. NCBI lineage: Bacteria > Pseudomonadati > Pseudomonadota > Gammaproteobacteria > Pseudomonadales > Pseudomonadaceae > Pseudomonas > Pseudomonas guariconensis. Next base: position 4,217,403 of record NZ_CP162012.1, read on the forward strand.
CATCAGATGGCAATCGTTCCTCCTACAAGATCTATTGGTATATTCAGACAGGAGACTTCATGAGATCTCGCCTTGCACTGTTTCCCCTGGCCTTCGGGCTGTTGAGCGCCTGCAGCCAAACCCCGTCCTCCCCTGAACCTATCGTTCTGGAAAAAGCCAGTGAATGCCCAATCACCCTGGTGCCCGGACAAACATTGACCTTGCGTTTGCCCAGCAATCCCAGCACCGGTTACCGCTGGCTGGTTCAACACCCGGCGGCCAACATCCTGCGCAGCCTGGGCCCTGAGGTGTATAGCGATCCAGAAGACACAGGTGTGGTGGGCAGTGCAGGCCAGTCCTTGTGGCGCTTCCAGGCCCAGGGCCAAGGCGTGAGCCATCTCATTCTGGTGTATCAGCAACCCTGGGCACCCGAAGTGCGCCCTGCACAGACCTTCGACTGCGCCGTGACGGTCGACTGAACCTGCCCAGAGGCGATGCGCAAACGGTCAGGGTTGGCTAAAATGCACGCTCTTTACCACCCCCACCTGGTACTTCCGTGAGCCAACAACCCGACCGCCTCTTCGCCCAGCCCTTGGAGCAGGTGCCCGACTTTGCCTTCAACGAGGACGTGGTGCGGGTGTTCCCGGACATGATCAAGCGTTCGGTGCCAGGTTACCCGACCATTGTCGAGAACCTCGGCGTGCTCGCCGCCCGCTTCGCCCAGCCGCACACTGCGCTGTACGACCTGGGCGCATCACTGGGCGCGGTGACCCAGTCCCTGCGCCGGCACGTGCGTGCCGACGGCTGCCGGGTGATTGCGGTGGACAATTCCGCAGCCATGGTCGAGCGCTGCCGTCAGTACCTCACCGCCCAGGACTCGATGTTCCAGGAACTGCTGCCAGTACAGGTGCTGGAGGCCGATATCCTGGCCCTGCCCTTCGAGCCGGCCTCGGTGGTGGCGATGAACTTCACCTTGCAGTTCATCGCCCCGGACCAACGCCTGGCACTGCTAGGTCGCATCCGCCAGGCGCTGCTGCCCGGCGGCGCGCTCGTCCTCTCCGAGAAGCTGCGTTTTGCCGATGACCAGGAGCAGGACCTGCTCAACGAGTTGCACCTGGACTTCAAGCGTGCCAATGGCTACAGCGAACTGGAAATCGCCCAGAAGCGCAGCGCCATCGAGAACGTGATGAAACCCGACACCCTGCAGACCCACAAAGACCGCCTGCATGCCGCCGGCTTCTCCAAGGTCGTGCCTTGGTTCCAATGCCTCAATTTCGCCTCACTGATTGCCCTGCCATGATCGACCTCTCCCCCCTCGTCCGCCGCCTGGCGGGCACGCCCCTTGCCACGTGGTCCCAAGGCCTGCAAGCACAACTGCACACCAAGCTGGAGAAAGGCCATGGCGATCTCGATCGTTGGCGCGGCGCGCTGGATGCCCTGCCGGATCTGCTGCCCAGCGAGGTCGACTTGCAAAACGGCCTGCGTCTGGACAGCGACTGTGACGATGCCACCCGAGCCCGGATGCACCAAGCGTTGATGGGGCTCTCGCCCTGGCGCAAGGGGCCGTTCGACCTGTTCGGCGTCCACGTGGACACCGAATGGCGCTCTGACTGGAAGTGGTCGCGGGTAAGCCCGCATCTGGATCTGAAAGGCAAACGCGTGCTCGACGTCGGCTGCGGCAATGGCTACTACCAGTGGCGCATGCTAGGTGCCGGCGCCGACATGGTGATCGGCGTGGACCCCAACTGGCTGTTCTTCTGCCAGTTCCAGGCCGTGCAAAAGTACCTGCCGGAGCTTCCCGCCTGGCACCTGCCCTTCGCTCTGGAAGAGCTGCCAGCGAACCTAGAAGGCTTCGACACCGTGTTCTCCATGGGCGTGTTCTATCACCGACGCTCGCCCATCGAGCACCTGCTGGCGCTCAAGGACTGCCTGATCAAAGGTGGCGAGCTGGTGCTGGAAACCCTGGTCGTCGAGGGCGACGAACACCAGGTGCTGGTGCCCGAGGACCGCTACGCGCAGATGCGCAACGTTTGGTTCCTGCCGTCGGTGCCGGCCCTGGAGCGCTGGCTGCGCCGTGCCGGGTTCAGCGACGTGCGCTGTGTCGATGTCAGCGTCACCAGCGTGGACGAGCAGCGCAGTACCGACTGGATGCGCTATCAGTCGCTCGCCGACTTCCTCGACCCGAACGATCACAGCCGCACCATCGAGGGCCTCCCGGCCCCACGTCGCGCCACCTTGCTGGCACGCAAATAAAAAAGGCGCCCCCGTAGGGGCGCCAGACTCGCCTTCGTCAGAGGAGCGACTGCGAAGGCGGCTACACGTCAATCCTTGGCCAATTCACGGGCCTTCTCGTTCGCCTTGCGCTCACGCGCCACCACGGCTTGCTCTTTGTCGCCATGCAGGCGCTGCTGGTCTTGCCGGAACGCCTCCCAGAACTGCCTGGAACGCTCGGCGCCGCCTTCGGCCATTGCCCCAGAACTGCCCAGGGCGAGTACAGCCAACAACAAGTATTGGGTCAGGTTCATCGTGTTTGCCTCGTGATAACCAGTCGTTCGAGGCCATCGTAGCGAGGCGCAGCTAACGCCAAGGTGAGGCGGACATTACAGTGTTGCAAGACTTGAGCGGCGTTTCGGCACAGACTTGCGCAACGCCTTTCAGCCACATGTCCGGCCCATTACAAATCCGTTATTCAAGCTTTCCGCTCGGTTGCATCCCGTAACATCGGCAACCTTGACCCTGATCTCGCTACAGGGTCGAGAATCGCCACCTTTCATTACACCGAGCTTCCCATGCGCCTACTGATCATCGAAGACGAACTGCGTACCGCTGATTACCTGCAACAGGGTCTGCGCGAGAACGGCTACGTGGTCGACTGCGCCCATACCGGTATCGACGGGCTGCATTTGGCCCGCCAGCAGCCCTATGACCTGGTGATTCTCGACGTCAACCTGCCCGGCCTGGACGGCTGGAGCGTACTGCAACGCCTGCGCAGCGAATCGGCCACGCGGATCATGATGCTTACGGCCCATGGCCGCCTGGATGACCGGGTCAAAGGCCTGGACCTGGGCGCCGACGATTATCTGCTCAAACCCTTCGAATTCCCGGAATTGCTGGCTCGAATCCGCAGCCTTCTGCGGCGCAACGACCAGCATCTGCAACCGAGCACCCTGCGCGTCGCTGACCTGGAACTGGACCCTGGCCGCCACCGCGCCTACCGCGCAGGGCGGCGCATCGACCTGACCGCCAAGGAGTTCGCTCTGCTGCACCTATTGATGCGCCAGAGCGGCGAAGTGTTGTCGCGCACGCAGATCATCTCGCTGGTCTGGGACATGAATTTCGACTGCGACACCAACGTGGTGGAGGTGTCGATCCGTCGCCTGCGGGCCAAGATCGACGACCCGTTCGACGACAAACTGATCCACACTCTGCGCGGCGTGGGCTACGTGCTCGAGGCCAGGCCATGAAACCTGCCAGCCTGTCCTTGCGCCTGGGGTTGTCGGTGACCCTGATGGGCGCCACGCTGGTGCTATTGCTGGCTTGCCTGGCCGTGTTCGCTCTGCAACACGAACTGGACAGCCGCGCCCGCAAAGACCTGGACCGTAAGATGCTGCAGATCGAACACAATCTGCGCGTCGATCTACGCAACGAGGATCTGGCCCGCCGCGCCCATCCCTTGCTCGATGTGATCATGGGCCATGACAACCTGAGCCTGAGCATCCTGGCGCTCGACGGTCGTCACCCCTTGCTGCTGAGCCTGGGACCTGCGCTGGAAGCACGCCTGAACGAGCTGCCGGTCGGCGACCGGCTGAGCTTCCACGAGTGGCGCGACAGTGCCGATGCCCAGATCCTCACCGCCACCCGCCTGATGCGCCTGCGCGACGACACCACCGTTCGGGTGATGATGTCGCTCAATCGCGCCGACGATAACACCCTGCTCCAGGCCTACCTGAACTCGACATTGTTGGCCCTGCCCTTGTTGCTGGTACTGATCGGCCTCAGTGCCTGGAAACTGATGCAAATGGGATTGCGCCCTTTGCGTCACTTTCGCCGGATTGCCGGGCGCGTCTCGGCCCAGGACCTGGGGCATCGCCTTCCCGACACAGGCTTGCCGGTGGAACTGGCCGAACTGGCCAAGGCCATCAATGTCATGCTCGATCGCCTGGATCAAGGTGTACGCCAGCTCTCGCAATTCTCCGATGATCTGGCCCATGAGCTTCGCACGCCCATCGGTAATCTCATGGGCAAGGCCCAGGTCACCCTGGCCCGGGACCGCGATGGCACCTATTACCGGGAAGCACTGGAGGACAGTGTCGAGGAATTGACCCGCCTCAACCGCATCATCAACGACATGTTGTTTCTCGCCCAAGTCAGCCAACCCCAGGCCCAGGTACTGTTCGGACCACTGGCCCTGGCTCAGGAAGCGGAGCGTGTCTGCGAGCTGTTCGCCGTCAGCGCCGAGCTCAAGGGGATCGAACTGCATCTGCAGGGTTGGGGGACGGCCATGGCCGATCGCTTGATGTTCCAGCGGGCACTGTCCAACCTGTTGAGCAATGCCATCCGCCACAGCCCGGAGAACCAGGTGGTGACGGTCCTGATCGAACGTCAGGGCGATGAGATACACCTAGGGGTGCGCAACCAGGGGCCAGGCATAGCCGGGTGTCATCTGCCGCACCTGTTCGAACGCTTTTACCGCGCAGGATGCGGACGCTCGCGGCTGGAGGGTGGGACAGGATTGGGACTGGCGATCGTGAAGTCGATCATGCAGTTGCATGGCGGACGAGTCGAGGCCAGCAGCACGCCTGCTGGCCCTACCCGCTTCACCTTGGTATTCCGAGCGCAATGACGGGGGCTGTACCGGCGAAGGGGCCAGTACAGCCGAACGGCAATTAGCGAGAAGCCGCTACGATCAGCGCCTTCATCTCGGCCACAGCCGCCTTGAAACCGACGAACAGCGCATGGGCCACCAGCGCATGGCCGATGTTCAGTTCATTGATGCCCTTGATCGCCGCCACCGCCTCGACGTTGTGGTAGTGAAGGCCATGGCCGGCATTGACGATCAGCCCCTGCCCTACCCCCACGGCCACGCCGTCAATGATCCGCTGCAGCTCTTCGGCCACCTCGGTCGGGGTTTCGGCATCGGCATAGCGGCCGGTGTGCAGTTCGATCGCCGGTGCACCGACACGGCGCGAAGCTTCGATCTGACGCGCGTCCGGATCGATGAACAGCGAAACTTCAGCCCCTGTGCGCGACAGACGCTCCACCGCAGCCTTGATCCGAGCCTCCTGGCCGGCGACGTCCAGGCCACCCTCGGTCGTCAGTTCCTGGCGGGTTTCAGGCACCAGGCAGATATGCGCCGGACGGATCTTCTCGGCGAAGGCCATCATTTCTTCGGTGATGCCCATTTCGAAGTTCATGCGGGTCTGCAGCACGTCCTTGAGCAGCAGCACGTCGCGCTCCTGGATATGCCGGCGGTCTTCGCGCAGGTGCACGGTGATACCATCGGCGCCCGCTTCCTCGGCATCCAGCGCGGCCTTGACCGGATCTGGGTAACGGGTGCCCCGGGCCTGGCGAAGGGTCGCCACGTGGTCGATGTTGACGCCAAGAAGCATGCGGTTGCTGTGAGTCACGAAAGGGCTCTCCTGAAAGTTGAGCCCCACAGCATACGATGTGCTCAACGCTTGCGAAACAGTTCCCGGCTCACCAGCGGCTTCGGCCCCAGGTGTACCGCCAAGGCCTGGCGCATCAGGCGCTTGGCAGCGAGCAACGCACCCGGGGCTTGCCAATCGGCCTCGGCCAGTGCCAGCAGCTCTGCCCCGGTGAACAACCCAGGCTGCGCCAGGTAAACCCGCTCCAGGCCCGCATCGACCTGCAGGCGATACAGTCCTTGGGTGTCGATGGGGTCGTCGTTGATATCGTGGGTCAGGGCAAAGGCATAACCTAACTCATCCAACAGGCGCCACTCGAAGGCACGCAACAGCGGCTCCAGGGGCCGACCGGCGGCCAGGGCCTGCAGCGTCAAGGTGTAGTGCTCGAACAACGCAGGATGCGGCGCCTCCGCAGGCAGCAGGCGCATCAACAGTTCATTGAGGTACAGCCCGCTGAACAAGGCATCGCCATGCAACCAGCCGCCGATGCCGACACTGTCCAGGCGACCGACGTTCTTCAGCTCCCCTCGCCCACGCAACTCCACCTCCAGCTCCACGAACGGCCGGACCAGGCTGCCCCCCTTGCCCCGGGCACGGCGCAGCACCGCACGTACACGGCCTTGGGGCGTGAGGAAATCCACCAGCGCGCTGGTTTCCTTGTAGGCACGGCTGTGAAGCACGTAGGCCGGCTGGCCGGCGGGTTGTTCCATCAGCGATCTCTGGGGTTTGAATGTGCCTGTGGGAGCGGGGCCACCTTCGAACGCATCAGTGAAACCACTGTCACTCGAAGGTGAACCCGCTCCCACAGGGTACGAGCCAGCTGTCTGTTGGCTCGAGCGGTTACAGGTCGCCGTAGCCCAGCGAGCGCAGGGCGCGCTCATCGTCGGACCAGCCGCCTTTGACCTTGACCCACAGGTTGAGCATGACCTTGGCGTCGAACAGCACTTCCATATCCTTGCGCGCGTCCGAGCCGATGCGCTTGATGCGCTCGCCCTTGTCACCAATGATGATCTTCTTCTGACCGTCACGCTCGACCAGGATCAACGCATGGATATGCAGCACATGGCCCTGCTGCTTGAATTCCTCGATCTCCACGGTGATCTGGTACGGAAGCTCAGCACCGAGCTGGCGCATGATCTTTTCGCGCACCAGTTCCGCAGCCAGGAAGCGGCTACTGCGGTCGGTGATCTGATCTTCCGGGAAGAAATGCTCGTTCTCGGGCAGATGCTTGGCGATCAACGCTTCCAAGGCTTCGAGGTTGTGGCCTTGCTGGGCGGAAATCGGCACGATCTCGGCATTGGGCAACTGCTGCTGCAGCCACTGCAAGTGCGGGATCAGCTCGGCTTTCTCATCCATGCGGTCGGTCTTGTTGACCGCCAGGATCACCGGGCCACTCACGTACTGCACACGCTCGAGCACCAGTTGGTCCTCGTCGGTCCAGCGGGTCCGGTCGACCACGAAGATGACTACGTCGACATCCTTCAAGGCAGCCGATGCGTTGCGGTTCATGTAGCGGTTCAAGGCCTTGTCGTTGGCCTTGTGCATACCGGGCGTATCGACGTAGATCGCCTGCACGTCGCCCTCGGTCTTGATACCGAGCATGTTGTGCCGGGTGGTCTGCGGCTTGCGCGAGGTGATCGCCAGCTTCTGGCCGAGGATGTGGTTGAGCAGCGTGGACTTGCCCACGTTGGGGCGACCGACGATCGCGACATAGCCGCAACGGGTCGAAGTGTTCTCAGTCATTGCCATTCTCCACGCCAAGGGCGATCAATGCAGCAGCGGCGGCGACCTGCTCGGCGATACGCCGGCTCACGCCCTGGCCACGGCTCTTGTTGTTCAGCAGCACCACCTCGCATTCGACGAAGAAGGTACGGCAGTGCGGTTCGCCCTGGATGTCCACCACTTCATAGCGTGGCAGTTCGCAGGCACGCGACTGCAGGAACTCCTGCAGACGAGTCTTGGGGTCTTTGTTGGTGTCGACCAGAGTCAACCCATCGAACTCACCGGCCAGCCAGGCCAGGATGCGTTCGCGTGCGGTCTCCATGTCGGCGTCCAGGTAGATCGCCCCGATCAGCGCTTCGAGGGCATCGGCCAGGATCGACTCCCGCCGGAAACCACCGCTCTTGAGCTCACCCGAGCCCAAGCGCAGGTATTCGCCCAGATCGAAGCCCCGGGCCAGACGGGCCAGGGTCTCACCTTTGACCAGACGGGCGCGCAGGCGCGAGAGCTGGCCTTCGCGGGCCTGCGGAAAACGCTCGAACAGCGCTTCGCCGGCCACGAAGTTGAGGATGGCATCGCCCAGAAACTCCAGGCGCTCGTTGTTGCGCCCGGCATAGCTGCGATGAGTCAGGGCCAGGAGCATCTGGTCCTGGTTCTTGAAGGTATAGCCGAGCTTGCGCTCCAGGCGCGCGAGGGAAGCACTCATGGGGCCACCCGTGGATTGTTCAACGCGTTGTTCAAATCAACATCCTGAAAGACTGTTTGGCTGTGGCCCACCACCTTGTGGGCGGCGGAATCTCTCGATCCCTGAGAACACAGCCTATGTCAGAAATGCATTCGGCGCTGTCTGTCAGACAGCGCCGTTGGGTATCAATGGATCAGGCCTACCCGCGACAGGTTGGGGAAGTGGCTGAGCTTGGGCTCCGGCCAGCTCATCCAGACCGCGAAGGCCTTGCCGACAATGTTGCGATCCGGAACCATGCCGTGCAGTTCCTTGGGAATGTTCGGATCGTCCCAGTAGCGGCTGTCGTTGGAGTTGTCGCGGTTGTCACCCATCATGAAGTAATGGCCAGCCGGAACGGTCCATTGCTGGTCCGGCGGCATGCGGTAGCGGCTCATTTCCTTGCGGATCAGGTGCTCGGCCTCGCCGAGTTTTTCCTTGTACAGCTGGGCACTGCCCAGGGTGCCTGGCTCGGTACCGACCAATTGCTCGGCGACCGGCTGGCCATTGACGTACAGACGCTTGTCGCTGGTGTAGCGCACCTGATCGCCCGGCAGCCCGACCACACGCTTGATGTAGTTGACATTCGGGTCGCTCGGGTAGCGGAACACCATCACGTCGCCGCGCTGCGGGTCTCCCACCTCGATGACTTTCTTGTCGATCACCGGCAGGCGAATACCGTAGGAGAACTTGTTCACCAAGATGAAATCGCCCACTTCCAGAGTCGGTTTCATCGATCCCGATGGGATCTGGAACGGCTCGACCAGGAACGAACGCAACACCAGCACGATGAACAGCACCGGGAAGAACGACTTGCCGTACTCGACGAGCAACGGCTCCTTGTTCAGGCGCTCGAGCACTGCCATCTCGGGCTGGCTGACGCTGCCCTGGTAGTTGGCGACCGCCGCTCGCCGGCGCGGAGCCAGGAACAGCAGGTCGATCAAGCCCAACAGGCCGCAGACAGCTACGGCGATGACTAGCAACAGCGGGAAATTTAGCGACATAGGACCTAGCTATCCAACCTGAGCACGGCGAGGAAGGCTTCCTGCGGGATCTCCACGTTGCCGACCTGCTTCATGCGTTTCTTACCGGCCTTCTGCTTCTCCAGCAGCTTCTTCTTACGGCTGACGTCACCGCCGTAGCACTTAGCCAGTACGTTCTTTCTGAGCGCCTTGACGGTCGTACGGGCGACGATCTGGCCACCGATGGCTGCCTGGATCGCCACATCGAACATCTGCCGAGGGATCAGCTCCTTCATCTTCTCAGTCAGCGCACGGCCCTTGTAGTGGGCATTGTCGCGGTGAACGATCAGCGCCAGGGCGTCTACCTTGTCGCCGTTGATCAGCACGTCCAGCTTGACCAGGTTGGCCGACTGGTAGCGATCGAAATGATAGTCCAGCGAAGCGTAACCGCGGCTGGTGGACTTGAGTTTATCGAAGAAGTCCAGCACCACTTCGTTCATCGGCAGGTCGTAGCGCACCTGTACCTGGCTGCCGAGGAACTGCATGTCGCGCTGCACGCCACGCTTCTCGATGCACAGGGTGATGACGTTACCCAGGTGCTCCTGAGGCACGAGGATGGTGGCGGTGACGATTGGCTCACGGAAGTCCTGGACCGCAGAAACATCCGGTAGCTTGGATGGGTTGTCGACGTAGATGGTCTCACCGGTCTTGAGCACCAGCTCGTAGATCACGCTCGGCGCGGTGGTGATCAGGTCCAGGTCGTATTCGCGCTCCAGGCGCTCCTGAATGATCTCCATGTGCAACATGCCGAGGAAGCCGCAACGGAAGCCGAAGCCCAGTGCGTCGGAGCTTTCCGGCAGGTATTGCAGCGAGGAGTCGTTCAAGGTCAGCTTCGACAGTGCGTCGCGGAAATCTTCAAAATCGTCGGAGCTGACCGGGAACAGGCCGGCATAAACCTGCGGCTGGATCTTTTTGAAGCCTGGCAGCACTTCGACCTCTGGGGTCGAGGACAGGGTCAGGGTGTCACCGACCGGTGCCCCGTGAATGTCTTTGATGCTGGCGATGATGAAGCCCACCTCGCCCGCCTTGAGGTGGGCGGTCTGCGTGTGTTTCGGGGTGAAGACACCGACGCTGTCCACCAGATGCACCTTGCCGGTGGACTTGACCAAGATCTTGTCCCCTTTCTTGACCCGGCCATGACGCACGCGGACCAGGGAGACGACGCCCAAGTAATTGTCGAACCAGGAATCGATGATCAGTGCCTGCAGAGGAGCATCGATTTCGCCTTCCGGGGCGGGAATGGTCTGCACCAGACGCTCGAGGACCTCATCGACGCCCATGCCGCTCTTGGCGCTGCATGCCACGGCATCGGTGGCGTCGATGCCGATGATCTTCTCGATCTCGTCCTTGACGCGGTCTGGGTCGGCCTGGGGCAGGTCCATCTTGTTAAGCACCGGCATGACCTCCAGGCCCTGCTCGATAGCGGTGTAGCAGTTGGCCACGGACTGGGCCTCGACACCCTGACCGGCGTCCACGACCAGCAGCGCGCCTTCGCACGCGGCCAGGGAACGGCTGACTTCATAGGTGAAGTCGACGTGGCCGGGAGTATCGATGAAGTTCAGCTGGTAGACCTTGCCGTCCTGGGCCTTATAGCTCAGCGTGACGCTGTGGGCCTTGATGGTGATCCCGCGCTCACGCTCCAGATCCATGGAATCGAGGACCTGGGCTTCCATTTCGCGTGCCGACAGGCCACCGCACATCTGGATGAAACGGTCGGCCAGCGTCGACTTGCCATGGTCGATGTGGGCGATGATGGAGAAATTGCGGATATGACTCAAATCACTCACGGGTCAACACTCGAAAAGGCTGCGAGCCGGACGCCCGCCGAAAAATAGCCGGGAATTGTACCTTAAGCGGCAGGGATATGGGAGATTCCAGATCAAGCGACATGGTAACGAGCGCTGCCCTGTAGGAGCCCCGAATTGCGCGCGCCCGAGCTACCCGCAGCCCTTGGATGAGGGGCGACAACGGAATATTTCATGAAAAAGGGCAGCCGAAGCTGCCCTTTCCTATGCAGTGCGCAGATTATTCCGCCAACTTGAAGGTAATGAAGCTGGCTCGGCCCTGACGCAGCACGCGCATCGACACCGAACGATTCTTCGGCAGATCCTTGGCAATTTCGGTGAACTGCTTGGCCGAAGCGATCGCCTGGTTGTTCAGGTGACTGATGACATCGCCAGGACGCAGGCCAATCAACGCCGCCGGACCATCCTGGACCTCCTTGATGACCACGCCGCCCTTGAGTTCCAGGGACTTTTTCTGCTCGGCGGTCAGGTCGGCCACGGAAACGCCCAGACGGTTGCTGTTGCGTTCTGCGCCGGCTCCAGCGCCGGTACCGATGTCCGCATCGTCCTCGGGCAGCGCGCCGATGGTGATATCCAGATTCTGGCGCTTGCCGTTGCGGATGATCTCCAAACGAGCCTTGGCGCCGTCCTTGAGGCTGCCGACCAAGTGCGGCAGGTCGGCCGACATGATGATCGGCTGGCCATTCATGCTCAGAATCACGTCCCCTACCTGCAAGCCACCCTTGGCTGCCGGACCGTCCTCTAGCACTTGGGCGACCAAGGCACCGGCTGGCTTGTCCAGACCGAAGGATTCAGCCAGGTCCTTGTTGACCTCCTGGATCACCACGCCAAGCCAGCCACGACTGACCTTGCCGTCCTTCTTCAGCTGATTGGAAACATCCAGCGCCACATCGATCGGGATAGCGAACGACAGCCCCATGAAGCCACCGGAACGGGTGAAAATCTGCGAGTTGATGCCCACCACCTCGCCATTCATGTTGAATAGCGGGCCACCGGAGTTACCCGGGTTGATCGCCACGTCGGTCTGGATGAACGGGACATAAGTGTCGTTGGGCAGGGTCCGCCCCTTGGCGCTCACGATGCCCTTGGTCACCGAATGGTCGAAGCCGAACGGCGAGCCGATCGCCAGCACCCACTCACCGACCTTGAGCTTTTCGGAGTCGCCGAGCTTGACGGTCGGCAGGTTCTTGCCTTCGACCTTGAGCAAGGCCACGTCTGTGCGCGGATCGGTACCGACCAGCTTGGCCTGCAGCTCGCTGCGGTCGGACAGACGCACGATGATCTCATCGGCATCGGCGACCACATGGTTGTTGGTCAGCACATAGCCATCGCTGGAGATGATGAAGCCCGAACCGAGCGACTGGGCTTCTCGTTGACGGTCACCACGGGGCGAGCGCGGCACTTGCGGCATGTTGCGCTCGAAGAACTCGCGGAACATCGGCGGCAGGCCTTCCAGGTCCGGCATCTGCCCGGCGGCGACACGGCGGTCCGGCAGCTTCTGCTTGGTACTGATGTTCACCACAGCAGGCGAGGCCTGCTCGACCAGGGTGGTGAAGTCCGGCAGGGCTTCCTCGGCCTGGGCGGTGAGCACCTGGCCAAGCATCAGCACGGCGGCGAACATCGATAGGTAGGATTTCAAGCGTGGTATTGACATACGGCTCCCGTCACAACGAGCGTAGTTAACAAAGTGAGGCCTTTGCACAAGCAAGAAAGGCCAGACCCCGAGAAGCCTGACCTATAGAAAATTTACGAAGGGATTGCAAATGACAATGCTTTAATTTCATGTCAGAAGCATGCCCTACGAGATGTAGGAAGGCGCGCTATCACTGACGCGCCTGGGCATCCTGGGCCCGCATGGACAGGGCGACACGCTCGGCGGTTCCCAAGGGAATCTCGCCAACCACAGTGACCATGACCTTGCCCTTGGGCGTGTTGAGACGACGCGACACGGCGACGGTAGGCCCTAACTGCGCACGGGTATCCGGTCCGGCATCATCGCTCACCGGCTCCAGGAACACCGAGAAGCGTGCCAAGCCATCGTCATACATGAGGCTGCTGACCATGCTGTCACGCACCGGGTCCCGGCGCACGGAGCTGTTGATCAATTCGAAGCCCGGCGGCAACCAGTCCGAACGCCAGGCAGAGGCAGCGTCGGAATGCGCGGCTGCGACGTGCTCGACCGGCTTGCACGAAGAACTGGCGCGCAGGTCGTCATCGCTGGGTAGATCGTCGGTATCCAGGCGGGTCATCTGGAAGCGCTCGAGCAGCTGGCCCTTGTCGTTGATCATCAACGAGCGCAAGGGCAGTCCAGTGCGGCGATCCAAATGCAGTTCGAAAGCGTAGCGATGCTGGTCTCGCGGCGTGAGCGTCACGATCACGGCATCGCGCCCGGCAACCCGGGACTTGCCTGCGACGCTCAGGTCGTACCAGCTCATCAGTTTCAGAGGATCGAGCACACGGGGCGCGGAGTCCGGCGGGGTTCCTACGCGGCTAACCAGGGAGCCGCTGACGCACTGGACCTTGCCATCGACCCGCACGATTTCCTGGGTCGCCCCATCGAGCTGCAACAAACGCTCGCTGACCTTGCCGTCCTGGACGCGGTGCCAGATATCGTGTGAGGAGAAGCTGCCATTACGTTCGTAGACGAAGGAACCCTGGTAACTCTGTTCTCGCTCGGCCTGTGCCAGCTTGTTCAGCCACTCGCTCGCCTCGGGCGAGGAGTTGGCCGCCAAGGCCGGCACCATCATGCAACTGCCAAGCAGAAGCGTCAGGAGAGGTAGCGCGCGCATGATCCTCCTTACTTAACGGTTTTCCAGGCTGGCGGCGCGTGCATAGGGCAGAGCGGTCTCAGTACCCTTGAGCGCAGATTCCTGGGCATGCTGGCGCAGATACCCTGGCAGACGCTGATCCCAGCCGGCCTGGTTCTGCAGCACGCCGTTGGCCATCGGCCCGGTCGGTTGCTCACTGCTCTCACTATAGCCTGCCAAAACGGCGGGGCCCTGTGCTTGTGGCACGCTCAGCCCTTGCTGGACAGGCTGCTGGGCAGCGAGCTCGGCACCGGTGATTTCGTCCTGGTTGTACAGGCGCACGCCAGCCAGCACGGCAACGGTCACCGAGGCGGCTACAGCCAGGCGACCAATGGTGCGCCATGGGCCTTGCTTGACCTTGGCAGGCACGGCTTCGTCGGCCAGCGCTGCGGATACCGCCGAGGCGATATCGAGCTTGGGCAGTACCAGCTCGTTGTGCATCGCTGCGCGCGCCACTTGGTAGCGGGACCAGGTGGCACGGGTTTCAGGATCGTCGACCGCGTTCAACACGCGACGCAGTTCAAGTTCGTCCGCTTCGTTATCCATCACCGCGGACAGCGATTCCTGCAAAGCTTCACGACTCATGGCGGTTCCTCTCTTGGCTGTCGCCGCTGTCTCAGGTTTCCTGCAACAAAGGCTGCAGGGCTTTATCAATGGCCTCCCGAGCGCGGAAAATTCGAGAGCGCACGGTACCTACCGGACATTGCATGACACTGGCAATGTCTTCGTAACTCAGTCCGTCGAACTCACGTAGGGTCAATGCCGTGCGCAGGTCCTCGGGCAGTTGCTGGATGGTGCGATGGACGGTGCCTTCGATTTCATCCCTCAACAACGCGCGCTCTGGAGACTCGAGATCCTTGAGGCCATGATCGCCGTCGTAAAACTCCGCATCCTCGGAGCTCACATCACTGTCTGGTGGCCGTCTTCCGCGGGACACCAGGTAGTTCTTCGCCGTGTTAATGGCGATGCGGTACAGCCAGGTATAGAAAGCGCTGTCACCGCGAAAATTTCCTAGCGCCCGGTAGGCCTTGATGAAAGCCTCCTGCGCCACATCCTGGGCCTCGTGGGTGTCGTGTACGAACCGCACGATCAACCCGAGAATCTTGTGCTGATACTTCAGCACCAACAGATCGAACGCTCGCCTGTCGCCGCGCTGCACGCGCTCGACAAGCTGCTGATCCTCTTCCTGGGTTAGCATGAACACTCCTCAGTGGTCTCGAAGGAGCGTTGCAACAGCCATCGTTCAGGCTTGCAACCATAGACTCGGCCTTTGCGCAAAAGTTCTCCCCTCCAAGCAAGTTTCCTGCGGCCCTTGGTCGGCTCGCACGAAAGACGCAGCGCGGTCACGGCCGGCTGCGTCGATAATCTGATTTCGAATACGCAGGTGTCAGCCCCGAAAGAGCTACCGCCATGCGTCGCCGTGGCATTTGGTGGCGTGCGGGCAGCCTTCTTAGGATTTCCACCGGTATCGGAAAGTTCCCATAAAGATCGCGACGCCGGTGCAGATGCCATTGGAAATCAGACACCTGTGACTGCTATAAAGGCAGCCGGACAGGCTTAACGATAGTTTCACAATGCCATCTGCGCATGACTATTGTGCCGCTCCCCTTCCCAAGATTACTAGTGTCAAGACATGAGCCAACAATTCCAACACGATGTCCTGGTGATCGGCAGCGGCGCCGCTGGCCTCAGCCTGGCACTGAACCTTCCCAGCCGCTTGCGCATCGCCGTGCTGAGCAAGGGCGACCTGGCCAATGGTTCGACCTTCTGGGCCCAGGGCGGCGTAGCCGCGGTCCTGGACAACACCGATACCGTCCAGTCCCATGTCGAGGACACGCTCAATGCCGGCGGCGGCCTCTGCCATGAAGATGCCGTGCGCTTCACCGTCGAGCACAGCCGCGAAGCCATCGAGTGGTTGATCGAACAAGGGGTGCCCTTCACTCGCGACGAGCATTACAGCGTCGATGACGGCGGCTTCGAGTTCCATCTGACCCGTGAAGGAGGTCACAGCCACCGACGCATCATTCATGCCGCCGACGCAACGGGCGCCGCGATTTTCACCACTTTGCTGAACCAAGCACGCCAACGGCCGAACATCGAGCTGCTGGAACAGCGCGTCGCGGTCGACCTGATCACCGAGCGTCGTCTGGGCCTGCCAGGCGAACGTTGCCTGGGCGCCTATGTACTGGACCGCAATACCGGCGAAGTCGACACCTTCGGTGCGCGCTTCACCGTGCTGGCCACCGGCGGTGCGGCCAAGGTCTACCTCTATACCAGCAATCCCGACGGTGCCTGCGGAGATGGCATCGCCATGGCCTGGCGCGCCGGCTGTCGGGTGGCCAACCTGGAATTCAACCAGTTCCACCCCACCTGCCTGTACCACCCGCAGGCCAAGAGCTTCCTGATCACAGAGGCCCTGCGCGGCGAAGGCGCCCTGCTGCGCCTGCCCAATGGCGAACGCTTCATGCCGCGCTTCGACCCCCGCGAGGAGCTCGCGCCCCGAGATATCGTCGCCCGCGCCATCGACCACGAAATGAAGCGTTTGGGCGTTGATTGTGTCTATCTGGACATCAGCCACAAGCCAGCCGACTTCATCAAGAATCACTTCCCTACGGTCTATGAACGCTGCCTGGCCTTCGGTATCGACATCACCCGCCAGGCGATTCCGGTGGTCCCGGCCGCCCATTACACCTGCGGCGGCGTGATGGTCGATGATCGCGGCCATACCGATGTCCCCGGCCTGTACGCCATTGGCGAAACCAGCTTCACTGGCCTGCACGGGGCCAACCGCATGGCCAGCAATTCGTTGCTCGAATGCTTCGTCTATGGCCGTGCCGCTGCCGCCGACATCGAGGCGCACCTTGATGAAGTGCAGGCTCCGACCGCCCTACCCTGCTGGGACGCAAGCCAGGTTACCGACTCGGACGAGGACGTGATCATTGCGCACAACTGGGACGAACTGCGGCGCTTCATGTGGGACTACGTAGGTATCGTGCGCACCAGCAAACGCCTGCAACGAGCCGAGCATCGGGTGCGCCTGCTGCTCGACGAGATCGACGAGTTCTACAGCAACTACAAGGTCAGCCGCGACCTGATCGAACTGCGTAACCTGGCCCAGGTCGCCGAGCTGATGATCCGCTCAGCCATGCAGCGTAAGGAAAGCCGCGGGCTGCATTACACACTGGACTATCCGGGAATGCTGCCCGAGGCCAAGGACACCATCCTCAGTCCGGTCTGAACTGACGCGTTCGCGGTTCGACCCGCTCCCACAGAACCCTGCGAGCCCTGTGGGAGCGGGTTATTGCACTGAAACCTCGGCCCAGCGCCTGCGGCTGAACTTCAACCTCACGCGCAAACGCCGATGCTGATCCGCATCCAGGGCATCGCGCGGTACGCACTGGCTCTCGCCAAACCAGCGTCCCGATCTGACAAAGCGCAGCACAACCAGACCTGGCATCGCCACGCTATCCCGACACAACCTCACCTGCTGCCATCCTCTGGCACGGCTGAACAGCCGCCAGCCGGTTCGATCACGGCGCAGGCCAGTGATGGCCTCGGGATGGGTCAGCAAGATACGACGGGGGATGGCCCAGCAGGCGTGGGCAAGGCAAGCAAGGACGAGGGGAACGCTCAACCACCAGGGCTGCGCGCTCAGGACCATGGCCCAGAGTGCGAGCACCTGGCAGGTCAGGTAGGCCGCCAGCAGCAGGCGCGAGCCTTGCCAGCGGCACTCGAAATGCTCACTTGGGCTGGACACGGTCCAGGATGATGCGAACCATGCGTTGCAGCTCAGGGTCGTCGGACTCGGTGCGCTCCATGAACCAGCCGAACATGTCCTGGTCTTCGCAGGTCAGCAGGCGACGGTACAGCTCGCGGTCCGCTTCGCTCAGGGTGGGGTAGACCTCCTGGGTGAATGGCACCAGCAGTACGTCCAGTTCCAGCATGCCGCGGCGGCTGTGCCAGAAAAGCCGGTTGAGTTCAGTTTGTTCGACCATGGGGCCCTCCTCGAATGGGTCGCCAGTATACAGCGGGGCGCTCGCGGGGGCACAAGGCGTTGGTCTAGTCACCTACCTATTTTGTTACCGGCGTTCTATGATGGCCGCCAGTCTCAAGCAACCGCGATGACCCATGGCCGATTCCGCTTTCTTCTGTCCCCTGTCCCACGAGGGCATCCTCGCCGTCCGCGGCTCCGATGCCGGCAAGTTCCTGCAAGGCCAGCTGACCTGCAACATCAACTACCTGAGCCAAGAGCACGCGAGCCTCGGCGCCCGGTGCATGGTCAAGGGCCGCATGCAGTCGAGCTTCCGCATTCTCCCCGAGGGCAACGGTTACTTGCTGGCCATGGCCAGCGAGCTGCTCGACGCGCAACTGGCCGACCTCAAGAAGTACGCTGTCTTCTCCAAGGCTACCTTGACCGATGAGAGCGCCGCGTGGGTCCGCTTCGGCCTGACGCAAGGCGATGCCGCGCTAAACGCGCTGGGCTTGGCCACGCCGACCGAAGCTGGCGCCACGGTACGCCACGACGGCCTGATCGCCATTGGCGTCAGCACCGGCCGTGTGGAGCTCTGGGCGCCCGCCGCGCAAGCAGACACCGTGCGCCAGACCCTCGCCACTCACCTGACCGAAGGCAGCCTCAACGACTGGCTGTTGGGCCAGATCCGTGCCGGCATCGGCCAGGTCATGGGCCCCACCCGTGAACTGTTCATCCCGCAGATGATCAATCTGCAGGCGGTCGATGGGGTGAGCTTCAAGAAAGGCTGCTACACCGGCCAAGAGATCGTCGCGCGTATGCAGTACCTGGGTAAGCTCAAGCGCCGACAGTACCGCTTGGCCCTGGCCCAGCGGGACGTGCCCGCCCCTGGTGCCGAGATCTTCTCGCCCACCCACGGTTCGTCGGTGGGCGAAGTGGTCATCGCCGCCAGTACCGGTGACGGCTGCGAACTGCTCGCCGTGCTCAGTGCCGAAGCCGTGGCAGACGACAACCTGCACCTGGCTAGCCTCGAAGGCCCGCGCCTGACACTGCTGGACCTGCCCTATGAACTGGACCGCGACCGGGAAATCCTTCGCTGACCAGCCTGCCCCGCTGCCCTGCGGGGTCGCACCACCACTGCGGTAGAGAAGTTAGATGAACAAGCTGGCCGAGACGGTTCAAGCACAATTGCTCGCAGCCATCGACAAGGACGACCTGGTCCTGCCGACCCTTCCGGAGGTTGCCTTGAGCATCCGCGAGGCGGCGGAGGACAGCGAGATCAGCGTCGCCGCCTTGAGCAAGGTGATCGGCCGCGACGCCGCCCTCTCGGCGCGCCTGATCAAGGTGGTCAACAGCCCGCTGCTGCGTGCGGCAGTGGAGGTCACCGACCTGCACACCGCCATCACTCGCCTGGGTATCAACTACAGCTGCAACTTGGCGATCGGCCTGGTAATCGAGCAGATCTTCCACGCCCGCTCACCGGCCGTCGAACAAAAACTGCGCGATATTTGGGCCAACAGCCTTGAAGTCGCGGGTATCAGCTATGAACTCTGCCGCCGCTACACCCAGCTCAAGCCTGACCAGGCCACCCTAGGGGGCTTGGTCTACCAAATCGGCGCCCTGCCAGTTCTGATCTACGCCGAGGAGCACAACGAGCTGCTTTCGGACCCTGTGTGCCTGCACTATGTGATCGAGCAGATCCAGCCGGTGCTGGGCGACAAAATTCTCAAGGCCTGGGAGTTTCCCGAGCAGTTGGTCAACCTGCCCAGCCAAGTGCAGGACCTGGATCGACGCACCGAGAGCATCGACTACATCGACATCGTGCAGATCGCCCGTCACCTCAGCCATCGGACCCGCAGCCGGCCCCTGGCGGCCTTGCCTGCCTACCAGCATCTCGGACTCCCTTACGGGACCGAGTTGGATGTCGCCGACCTGCTCGATGCCCGCAGCATGCTGCGCTAAGCAAGACATCCGCTCCACAAGGATCACCGCCAACCCCGTGGTAGCGGGTTTACCCGAGAATAGGCCAGCGCAGATAACCCAGGACAGTTGCTCTCCAAGCCCCGGGAAGCCGCTCAATCGGCGATAAAACTCACCCGCACGCGCAACCCGCCCTTTTCGCCATCATGCAGGCTGATCTGCGCCAGGTGCGCGCGGCAGATTTCGCCGACGATCGCCAGCCCCAGGCCTGTGCCCTGGGCGCTGCGTCGATAGAAGCGCTCGAACACGCGCTCGCGGTCAGACTCGGGAATACCCGGCCCGTCATCCTCCACTTCCAGCATGGCCGGGGCCATCACGCGCAGGATCACGTTGCCACCCTTGGGCGTATGGGCCAGGGCATTGTCCACCAGGTTGCTGAGCAGCTCATTGAGCAAAGTCGGCTCGCCTTTGAGCCATACCGGCGCCTCGGCTTCCAGCGCCAGGGCCACGCCCCGGGCATGGGCCAGAGGCGCCATGGCCATGCCGAGCTCACGCGTCAATTGGCACAGGTCCAGACGCTGGGCACCCCCTTCGGCAATCGCCCGGGCCCCATTTTCCACCCGCGCCAGGGACAACAACTGATTGGCCAGGTGAGTCAGACGGTCAGTACCCTGGGTGGCGGCTTCGAGGGTTTGTCGCCACTGCTCCGGCTCCTGGGAGCGCAAGCCCAGCTCAAGCCGCGCCTTGAGGGCGGCCAACGGCGTGCGCAACTCATGGGCGGCGTCGGCGATGAATTGTGCCTGACGCTCGAACTGACCACGCAGCCGCTCGGTGAAATGGTTCAAGGCGTGCACCAAGGGCCCGAGCTCTCGCTGCACCTGAACCACCGGCAAGGACCGCAAGTCATCAGGTTGGCGCTCTTCGACCGCCGTACGCAGCCGCTCCAGCGGCCGCAGTGCTGCGCTCACGGCGAACCAGACCATCATGAGCGCCCCCAGCGCCAGCATGCCCAGACGCAGCAAGGTATCGGCCATCAGGCCCCGGGCCATGCGCACCCGTGCCTCCTCGGTCTCGGCCACGCGGATCTCGGCCATGCCGTTCATGTTCGGTTCGCTGACTGGCTTGAGCAAGCTGACCACGCGTACATCCTGGCCCTGGTAGGTGGCGTTGTAGAAACGCGCCAAGGCCGGATAGTCGTCGGTACGCGGGGTGCCCGGCGGCGGAGGCGGGAGGTTCTCGTAGCCGGAAATCAGCCGCTGATGAATATCCAGCACTTGGTAGTAGATACGTCCGGCGCTGTCGTAGGCAAAGGTGTCCAGGGCCACGTAGGGCACATCCGCGCTCAGGGTCCCGTCGCGCTGCGACAGGCCTGCGGCAATGGTCCGTGCCGAAGCCAGCAACGTGCGATCGTAAGCGGTGTCGGCGGCCTCGCGGCCGTTCCAGTAGGCGCTCAGGCCGCTGGCGAGCATCAGCACCACCAACAGCAGCGCCAAATTGCCCAGCAAACGCCCACGCAGGCTGCCGTTGTCACGCATCGCGGTGCTCGAGCAAATAACCCAGGCCGCGGAACGTGACGATAGCCACTGGATGGCCATCGAGCTTCTTGCGTAGCCGATGGATGTAGATCTCGATGGCATCGGGGCTGGCCTCTTCGTCCAGGCCAAATACCTGGGCCGCCAGTTGCTCCTTGCTCATCACTCGGCCCGGGCGGGCGATCAGGGCTTCGAGCACGCTTTGTTCGCGCTGGGTCAGGGTCAGAGCTTCTTCACCCAGGGTGAAGCGGCGGGTATCCAAATCGTAGACCAGCGGCCCGCAGCGCTGCTGACGCTCGCCACCGAGCACGCTACGGCGCAGCAGTGCCTTGACTCGCGCTTCCAGTTCGGTCAGTTCGAAGGGTTTGGCCAGGTAGTCATCGGCGCCCAGGTTCAGGCCATGTACCCGATCCTTGACATCGCTGCGCGCGGTGAGCATCAGCACCGGCAGCGTCTTGCCACGGCCACGCAGGCGCGCCAGCACTTCGAAGCCGTCCATGCGCGGCAGGCCGACATCGAGGACTGCCACCGCATAGTCCTCGCTGGCCAGGGCCAGGTCGGCGGCCACGCCATCGTGCAGCACATCCACGGTCAGACCTTGGCTTTTAAGGGCCAGGGCCACGCTTTCGGCCAGTTGCAGGTGGTCTTCGACCAGCAACACTCGCATCGGATTCTCCCTGCTCGGGTGGGGCTTTGGCGCGGAGTGTACCGCCGTCGGGGGGCCTGTGAAGCCCTCCCGGCAAACCTTTCACTCTGAAAGGTTAGCGAAAGGTTCATTACCTAGCATCGCACCACGGTCGCCCCGCGCGCCGAAAAAAAGCACCAGCAAGGTGCGCCCGATAAGAACAATAAACGGAGTCTCCCGACGATGCTGTCCATGCAGCCGCAGGCGTTCGCGCCTACCCGTTCCCTGTCCGCACGCCCGTCCGCCATCGCCAGCGCCCTTGCGCTAGCCGGTGTCGCCCCGCTGAGCCAGGCCGCTTTTTTCGAAGACAGCACGGCCACCTTCGAAACCCGCAACATGTACTTCAACCGTGACTTTCGCGATGGCACCAGCAGCCAGCAATCCAAGCGCGACGAATGGGCCCAGGGCTTCATGCTCAATTTCGAGTCCGGCTACACCGACGGCACCGTAGGGTTCGGCCTGGACGCGCTGGGCATGCTCGGCATCAAGCTCGACTCCAGCCCAGACCGCACCGACACAGGCCTGCTGCCGACCCATGATGACGGTAAGGCCGCCGACGAATACTCCAAGCTCGGCCTGACCGGCAAGATCAAGGTCTCCAACACCGAGCTCAAGGTCGGCACACTCATCCCAGAACTGCCGACCCTGCAGCCCAACGACGGGCGCATCCTGCCGCAGACCTTCGAGGGCGGCCTGCTCACCTCCAAGGAGCTCAAGGGCCTGACGTTCACCGGCGGGCGCCTGGAAAAAGCCAAGGACCGCAACGACACCAACTGGGAAGACCTCGCCCTCAACAACAAGAATGGCCGTTTCGGCGGCACTTTCAGCGCCGACAACTTCGACCTGGCCGGGCTGGATTACCAGTTCACCGATCGCATCACCGGCAGCTACCACTTCGCCGAACTCGACGACATCTACCGTCAGCATTTCATCGGCATGGTCGCTACCCAGCCCTGGGGCCCGGGCACCTTCGGTGCCGACCTGCGCCTGGCAGTGAGCGACGATGCAGGTCAGGCCAAGGCCGGCAACATCGACAACACCACCGTCAACGGCATGCTCAGCTATGCCCTTGGCGGTCACAAGGTCAGCGCCGCCTACCAGCACCTGTCGGGCGACAGCGCCTTCCCCTACGTCGATGGCGCCGACCCGTACCTGGTCAACTTCGTCCAGATCAACGACTTCGCCGGCGCCGACGAGCGCTCCTGGCAAGCACGCTACGACTACAACTTCGCTGCCCTGGGCATCCCCGGGCTGACCTTCATGACCCGCTATATCAGCGGCGACAACGTCAGCCGCGCCGACGGTGGCGAGGGCAAGGAGTGGGAGCGCAACACCGAGTTCAAGTACGTGGTACAAAGCGGCCCGTTGAAGGACGTCGCCGTTCGCCTGCGCAACGCCACCTTCCGCTCCAACTTCGCCCGCGACGCCGACGAAGTCAGGCTGCTGGTGAGCTACAGCGTGGCTCTGTGGTAACCCATAACAACAACGCTCACGGAGATAGACGATGACCTTTTCAATGCGCCGCCTCGTCCTGGCTACCGGTTGCCTGCTGCTGGCTGGCAACGCCCTGGCCGCTGAACCGAAACGCCCCGAATGCATCGCCCCCGCCTCGCCCGGTGGCGGCTTCGACCTGACCTGCAAACTGGTGCAAAGCGCCTTGGTCAACGAGAAGATCCTCTCCAAGCCCATGCGCGTGACCTACATGCCCGGCGGCGTCGGCGCGGTGGCCTACAACGCCGTGGTCGCCCAGCGCCCGGCCGATGCCGGCACTCTGGTGGCCTGGTCCAGCGGCTCCCTGCTCAACCTGGCCCAGGGCAAGTTCGGGCGCTTCGACGAGAACGCCGTGAAATGGCTGGCAGCTGTCGGCACCAGCTATGGTGCCATCGCCGTGAAGAGCGACTCGCCCTACAAGACCCTCGATGATCTGGTCGCGGCCTTGAAGAAAGACCCGAGCAAAGTCGTCATCGGCTCCGGCGGCACCGTCGGCAGCCAGGACTGGATGCAGACCGCCCTGATCGCCAAGGCCGCCGGCATCAATCCTCGCGACCTTCGCTACGTGGCCCTGGAAGGCGGCGGTGAAATCGCCACAGCGCTGCTCGGCGGGCATATTCAGGTGGGCTCCACCGACATCTCGGACTCCATGCCGCACATCCAGAGCGGTGACATGCGCATCCTCGCGGTGTTCTCCGAAACCCGCCTGGACGAGCCGGAAATGAAAGACATCCCCACCGCCAAGGAACAAGGCTACGACATCGTCTGGCCAGTAGTACGCGGCTTCTACCTAGGGCCAAAGGTCAGCGACGAGGACTACGCCTGGTGGAAAGCCTCCTTCGACAAGCTGCTGGCCTCCGAGGACTTCGCCAAGCTGCGTGACCAGCGTGAGCTATTCCCGTTCGCCATGACCGGGCAGGAGCTGGACACCTACGTGAAGAAGCAGGTCGCCGACTACAAGGCCCTGGCCCGGGAATTCGGCCTGGTCCAGTAGATCGAGCTGCAACGCCGCTCCCCTTTAGGGGGCGGGTTTACCCGCGAAACGGACACCGCCGACGCGTGGCCTGGGCTGCGCCCTGGGTCGAAGGTAAACCCGCTCCCAAAGGGTCGGCGCCGTACCGAACAATTCCGAGGATTCCCTCATGATCCTGCAACGCATTTTTGCCCTGGCTCTGCTGGCGGTATGCGCCGCCCTGGCCGTGATGGCCTGGCCGTACCAGGCTGCGTTTTCCTACGAGCCTGTAGGTCCACGGGCCTATCCCTTGCTGATGCTCGGCCTGATGGGCGTGGCTCTGCTCTACCTGGCCGTTCGCCCAACGCCCATCGTGCGCAAGGACGACGAACCGCCACTGGACCGTGAAACCCTGGTCAAGATCAGCGGCTGTGTGGGCCTGCTGATCGTCTTCGCGAGCACCTTCGAGTCGCTCGGTTTCATCCTCAGCGCCGTACTCGTCGGCGTACCCATGGCACGCCTGTATGGCGGGCGCTGGCTGCACAGTCTGATCGTGGTGGGCGCCATGAGCCTGCTGCTCTACTGGCTGTTCGACCGCGTGATGGATGTACCTCTGCCCCTCGGCCTGCTGGATGTACTGGAGAACTGACACATGGATACCTTGAGCTATCTGGGCCAGGGCTTCGGCGTCGCCCTGAGCCCGTACAACCTGGTCACCGCCCTGACCGGCACCCTCATCGGCACCGTGGTCGGCCTGCTGCCGGGCCTTGGGCCGATCAATGGTGTGGCACTGCTGATCCCCATCGCCTTTGCCCTGGGCCTGCCACCTGAATCGGCGCTGATCCTGCTGGCCGCGGTCTACCTCGGCTGCGAGTATGGCGGAAGGATCAGCTCGATCCTGCTGAACATTCCCGGCGAAGCCTCCACCGTGATGACCACCCTTGACGGCTACCCCATGGCCCGCCAAGGCCTGGCCGGCGTCGCTCTGTCGCTGTCGGCGTGGAGCTCGTTCATCGGCGCCTTCATCGCCACCTGCGGCATGGTGCTATTCGCTCCGCTGCTGGCGAAATGGGCGATCGCCTTCGGGCCCGCCGAATACTTCGTGTTGATGGTGTTCGCCATCGTCGCCCTGGGCGGCATGGCCGGCGACAAACCACTTAAGACTTTCATCGCCGCGCTGATCGGCCTGTTCCTGTCCAGCGTCGGCATCGACGCCAACAGCGGCGTGTACCGCTTTACCGGCGACAGCGTGCACCTGGCCGATGGCATCCAGTTCGTGGTGCTGGTACTGGGTCTGTTCTCCATCAGCGAGATCTTGCTGTTGCTGGAAAAGACCCACCATGGCCACGAAGCGGTGAAGGCCACTGGGCGCATGCTGTTCAACCTCAAGGAAGCCGCTTCGGTGTTCATCGTCAACCTGCGCTGCGGCCTGCTGGGCTTCGTCATGGGCGTACTGCCCGGCGCCGGCGCGACCCTGGCCAGTGCCGTGGCCTACATGACCGAGAAACGCATCGCTGGCGACAAGGGCAAGTTCGGCAAGGGCGACGCGCGCGGCCTGGCCGCTCCGGAAACCGCCATCGGCGCCTCCTGCTGCGGCGCCCTGGTGCCGATGCTGACCCTGGGCGTGCCGGGTTCCGGCACCACCGCGGTGATGATCGGTGCACTGACCCTGTACAACATCACCCCAGGCCCGCTGCTGTTCGAACAGCAACCTGACATTGTCTGGGGGCTGATCGCCTCGCTGTTCATCGCCAACATCATGCTGGTGATCCTGAACATTCCGATGATCCGCATCTTCACCCGCATCCTCGCCGTGCCGAATTGGGCGCTGGTGCCGGTGATCGCGATCATCACCGGGATCGGCGTGTACGCCGTGCATGCGACCACCTTCGATCTGTTCCTGATGGTCGGCATCGGCATCATGGGCTACATCCTGCGCAAGCTGGACTTCCCGCTGTCGCCGATTCTGCTCGGCTTCATCCTGGGCGGGCTGATGGAGCAGAACCTGCGCCGCGCACTATCGATCTCCAACGGCGAGCTGGGCATCCTCTGGTCGAGCCCGATCAGCATGTCGGTGTGGGTGCTGACCTTCTGCATGCTGACCCTGCCGTTGCTGCGCAGCTGGCGTAAACGTAGCCTGCAGCGTCGGGCGATGGCCGATGCCTGATCGGTCACCGCCGTTCTGGGCTACCGGGCTGGTCGGTCTTGCTGGCGGGTTTCTCGCCAGCAAGGTCGGCTGGCCTTTGCCGTGGATGGTCGGCTCGTTGTTGGCAATCATCCTGGTGCGCTGCCTGACACCCTGGCAGCTGTCGGAAATCCCCAATGGCCGCAAGTGCGGGCAGTGGATCATCGGCATCGGTATCGGCCTGCACTTCACCCCAGCGGTCATCGAGCAAGTGGCCAGCCACTTTGGTCTGATCTTCTTCGGGGCACTGTTCACCACGTTGTCAGCAGTGATCAGCGTCTGGCTGCTCAGGCGTACCGGTGAAGACCGCGCCACGGCGTTCTTCGCCAGCATGCCGGGGGGCTCGGGTGAGATGGTCAACCTGGGCGCACGCAACGGTGCGGTGCTCAGCCAGGTGGCCGCAGCCCAGAGCCTGCGGGTGTTGGCAGTGGTGCTGTGCGTGCCGGCGCTGTTCAAGTTCTTGCTCGGCGATGGCGTGCCGCTGACCCACGCAGGCAGCGTCAGTTGGGGCTGGCTGACCCTGATCGCGCCGTTTGGTGTGTTGGCCGCGTTGATCTGGCAGCGCCTGCGCCAGCCCAACCCGTGGCTGTTCGGTCCGCTGTTGATTGCCGCCTGCGTGAGCCTGGCGGGGAACCTGCAGATCGCCCTGCCGCCCGGCGCCAGCCAGATCGGACAGTGGCTGATCGGCAGTGGCCTGGCCTGCCACTTCAACCGGGCGTTCTTTCGCCGGGCGCCGTCCTTCCTGGGGCGGACCTTGCTGGCGACCTTCCTGTGCATGTTGATCGCCGCCAGCGCGGCCTGGGTGTTGAGTGTGATGACCCAACTGGACCTGCGCTCGCTGACCCTGGGAATGATGCCTGGCGGTATCGCCGAAATGAGCCTGACGGCCGAGACCTTGCAGCTGTCGGTACCGTTGGTGACGGCACTGCAGGTGATGAGGTTGCTGTTCGTGCTGTTTCTGGCCGAGCCGTTGTTCCGGCGCTGGAACACGAACCGACCGTGACGGCGTGCAGTTTTCTTCGCGGGTAAACCCGCTCCCACAAGGCTTATCGCCGCCCCTGTGGGAGCGTTCCCGCGAAGAAGGCCACACGTTTTTTCAGAGCGGCGGCAACGACCAGTTGATCGGCGCCAGCCCACGCTGCTCGAGGAAGCTGTTGGTGCGGCTGAAATGCCCGCATCCGAAGAAGCCCCGATACGCCGACAGCGGCGACGGGTGCACCGACTTGAGTACCAGGTGCCGAGTGCCGTCGATCAGCTTCTGCTTGCTCTGGGCATGCGAGCCCCACAGCAGGAACACCACGTTTTCGCACTGCTCGCTGACCACCTGGATGACCCGATCGGTGAATGGCTGCCAGCCCGCGTTGGCGTGGGAGGCCGCGTTGCCGCGTTGCACGGTCATGGTGGTGTTGAGCAGCAACACCCCCTGCTCCGCCCAGCTTTGCAGGTAACCATGGTTGGGAATCGGCAAGTTGAGGTCGCGGTGCAGCTCTTTGTAGATGTTCACCAGCGACGGCGGCGTCGGCACGCCAGGCTGCACCGAGAAGCACAGGCCATGGGCCTGGCCTGGCCCGTGGTACGGGTCCTGGCCGAGGATCACCACCTTCACCTTGTCCAGCGGCGTGGAATTGAGCGCGTTGAAGATCAGCGGCCCCGGCGGGTAGATCTCCTTGCCCGCCGCATATTCCTCGCGCAGGAACTCGCGCAGCTTGTGCATGTAGGGTTGGTCGAACTCGGCGCGCAACGCGGCCTTCCAGCCGGGTTCGAGTTTGATGCGATCGTCGTCAGTCATGGGGCCATCCGTAAACAATGGCGCGACACTAGGTAAGCCGCCCGGCCTTGTCAATCGATCCGACCGACGACCGCCATGATCGTCTGTGGGGTCCATACTTGTGCGATGACTACACGAGGTCGCCCATGTCCATTCAATGCGAGGTACTCACAGGCGCCGATGGCGCGCGCATCGGCATCGCCACCCTGGATGCGCCCAAGGCGCTCAATGCCCTGAACCTGCCTATGATCGAGGTCCTCGATGAGCGCCTGCGCGCCTGGGCCAACGATCCGGGCATCGTCTGCGTGCTGCTGCGCGGCAGCGGGCCCAAGGCGTTCTGTGCAGGCGGCGATGTACGTGCGCTGGTCCAGGCCTGCCGCGACCACCCCGGTAGCGTCCCGCCCCTGGCCGCCACCTTCTTCGCCGCCGAGTACCGGCTCGATTATCGCCTGCACACCTATCCCAAGCCCTTGCTGTGCTGGGGGCATGGCCACGTGCTCGGCGGGGGGATGGGCCTTCTGCAGGCCGCGGGCATCCGCATCGTCACTCCCAGCTGCCGGCTGGCCATGCCGGAAATCAGCATCGGGCTGTATCCGGACGTCGGCGCCAGCTGGTTCCTTTCCCGCCTGCCCGGCAAGCTCGGCCTGTTCCTTGGGCTGACTGGCGCGCCGATCAACGCCCGCGACGCCCTGGACCTTGGCCTGGCTGATCGCCTGCTGGGCGAGCATCAGCAAGAAGCCCTGATCGAGGAACTGCTGCAACTGAATTGGCAGGAGCAGACCGCCCTACAGCTGAACAGCCTGCTCAAGGCCGAACAGCACCGGGCCTGCGCCGACCTGCCCGAAGCCCAGTGGTTGCCGCGCCGGGCATTGATCGACGAGCTGCTCGACGTAGCCGACCCTGTTGCCGCCTGGCGGGCGTTATCCGACCTGAGCCGTCATGCCGACCCACTGCTGGCCGAGGCCGGCCGACGCTTGCACGAGGGCTGTCCGCTGACCGCGCACTTGGTGTGGGAGCAGATCCGCCGGGCCAAATACCTGTCGCTGGCCCAAGTGTTCCAGATGGAATTCACCATGAGCCTGAACTGCTGCCGTCACCCGGAGTTCAGCGAGGGCGTGCGTGCCCGTTTGCTGGACAAGGACAACCAGCCACGCTGGCACTGGCCGGACATCGCCCAGGTGCCAGCGGCGGTGGTCGAGGCGCATTTCACCAAAGTCTGGGAGGGGCGCCATCCCCTGGCTGATCTGGAATGAGCGCCGCTCCGGCAGGCAGACCGGGCTCAAGCCCGGTGATCAACGCCGCCAGTTACGACCGTCGTCCCCGTGCCTGCCATCATGACGACGATTGTTGTCGCCTCGACCATTGGAATGCCAACGGTCGTTCTGCGGCCGGCGATTGTCGTTGCGATAGTCATGACGGTCCCGGTCCCGCCCATAGTCATAGCGATGACGGTTGCCATAGTCGTTGCGCGGATTGCCATGCCATTGATTCACCTGATGCCCCGGGTAAGGCCGATAGTGGGGCGTGGGCGCCGGGCGGTAATAACGAGGTGCGGGTTGATAGTAGCGAGGCGCGCTCTGGTAGTAGCGCGGCTGGCTGATGTAGTAACGATCCTGACGATAATAGCCCGGATAATAGTCGCGGTCGCTTGAGTAGTAGTCCGAGCGGTAGTAACCCGAGCGGTAGTAACCTCCGTCCTCGTAGTAAGGGACGCAGGCGCTGGTGAGGAGTGCCAACAAGGCGATCAGCAGAATTCGTAGGTACATGGCGGCCTCCTGGACCGCGGGAGTGCCCGGCACAGCGGCGCTGGCGAGCATCGATGGCAATACGTACATCGACACCGAATAAGACCGTTGCGCCCGGGTGCAGTGCCATTTTCGCAATGAATTGAAACAGGTTGCCGACAGCCGGAAACACCCTGTCGCCATAACCGGTAGAATGCCTGCTACCTAGACGTCTGGATCCGACATGAACGACAAACAGCGCTGCCCGGCCTGTGGCGCCCTGAATCAGTGCAGCCTGGCCGACCCACGCCTCGCCCCGCAGCCCTGCTGGTGTTTCACCGTCACCATCGATCCGGCCGCGCTCAGGGCGCTGCCCGACGAATTGCGCAACAAGGCTTGCCTGTGTCCTCGATGCGCCGAGGTCGATGACCAGCTCAAGGCGGCGCAATCAGCGTCCAACCGCTAGCCCTTTTTTCGAACCGCTCAGTGCCATGCGTCTTGATCGTTTTCTCGCCAACTTGCCCTGCTACAACCGCCAGCAGGTCCGCCTGCTGCTGGTGCAACAGCGCGTGCGCGTCGATGGCATGGTTGCCACCGACCCGCGCCAGGAAGTACGCGAATTCAGCCGGGTCGAAGTGGACGAGCAAGTACTCCAAGCCGGTCGCCCGGCGCGCTACCTCATGCTGCACAAGCCCAGCGGCTGCGTCAGCGCCACCCAGGATCCACAGCACCCTACCGTGCTAGACCTGCTGCCGGCCGAACTGCGCGAAGACCTGCACATCGCTGGCCGCCTGGACTACAACACCACCGGGTTGATGATCCTGACCAACGACGGTCAATGGTCGCGGCGCCTGACCCAGCCCAAGACCAAGCTGCCGAAGATCTATCACGTCCAGACCGAAGACGAGATCGGCGAGCACTACGTGGCCAAGTTCCGCGAAGGCTTCTACTTCGCCTTCGAGGATCTCACCACCCTCCCCGCGCAACTGGACATTCTCGGACCGCGCCAGGCGCGGCTGGCAATCGTCGAAGGCCGCTATCACCAGGTAAAGCGCATGTTCGGGCACTTCGACAACAAGGTGGTGGGGCTGCACCGGGAGCGGATGGGCTACATTGGCCTGGATCCTGCTTTGGCTCCGGGTGAGTATCGTGAACTGACGGCCGAAGAGATCGCCTCGGTCTGAACCTCGAAGCCTCTGCGCAGGTGGGCCCCTGCATAGAGCGGTATAGACAGGTTCATCCCGTTGTTTTTCTCGTGCCATCCCCCTGAACGGCACTTGCGAGATCGCCACCCTGCTGCTTGAATCAAACTCGTCGGTCCGCATGTGACTTATCGGTCACGATTGCAGTCCAAGACGCCTTTTGCCGGTCACCCAGGGTCTCGATGCCCTGGGGCACGGCAAACCGCCCACCTAGAACAAATACCGTCGACGACCGTGCCATGGATCGACACAAGGGCCCCCGGTTTCTCTTCCAGGCGTATGCCTACCTGTCATAAACAACGTGCACCCTAGGTCACGCGAATACCCTTTTTGCGCCAGGAGTCGATGACATGAGGCCAGAAATCGCTGTGCTTGATATCCAAGGTCAGTATCGGGTTTACACGGAGTTCTATCGCGCGGAAGCAGCAGAGAAGACGATCATCCTGATCAACGGATCGCTGGCCACAACGGCCTCTTTCGCCCAGACGGTGCGCAGCCTGCACCCGCATTTCAACGTTGTGTTGTACGACCAGCCCTATGCTGGCAAGTCCAAGCCGCACAACCATCAGGAACGGCTGATCACCAAGGAGACCGAGGCGCACATTCTCCTGGAGATGATCGAGCACTTCCAGGCCGACCATGTGATGTCGTTCTCCTGGGGCGGTGCCTGTGCCCTGCTGGCGCTGGCGCACCAGCCGAGCCGGGTGAAGAAGGCCGTGGTCAGTTCGTTCTCGCCGATCATCAACGAGCCAATGCGCGACTACCTGGCGCGCGGTTGCCAGTACCTGGCCGCCTGCGACCGCTACCAGGTGGGCAACCTGGTCAACGACACCATCGGCAAGTACCTGCCGTCGCTGTTCAAGCGCTTCAACTACCGCCATGTGAGCAGCCTGGACAGCCATGAGTACGCGCAAATGCACTTCCACATCAACCAGGTGCTGGATCATGATCTGGAGCGAGCCCTGAAATCGGCGCGCAACATCGACATCCCGGTGCTGTTCATCAATGGCGACCGTGACGAGTACACCACCGTCGAGGATGCGCGGCATTTCAGCCAGCACGTGGTCCAAAGCCATTTCAGCGTCATCCGCGATGCCGGTCACTTCCTGGATATCGAGCACAAGAGCGCGTGCGAGGACACCCGCGCCGCGATGCTTGGCTTCCTCAACCCGACGCTGCGCCAACCCCGTCAACGCAGTCACTACGTACAGGGGCAGCATGCACTGGCTATCTGAGTGGTTCGGCGACGTCTAGCCCTTGTAGTGCCCCGGGCTACACGTCGCCGACAGGCCTTTTTGCACGGCCGGGCTTCTCATGACTGGCGTGTTCTGGTAAAAATGTCGGCTTCTGAAGCGGGTATAGTTGAATGGTACAACTATAGCTTCCCAAGCTATCGGTGAGGGTTCGATTCCCTCTACCCGCTCCACTTTCCTCCAGGCGCAGCCCGCGCCGATCCAGCCTTAATCAATACAAGCCCCCATCGCCTATCGCGAGGCGCGCCTGTTCGTATCTACGTAGTCCTGGACAATCCAAAGGCCGCTATCCATCGCAGGCTCCGACAGCTTCCGGGATTGTGAACCTCCCTTTCGCTGCCCAATCTCCGCTGTTCTTGACCTAGCCCATAGCCATCATCGACCCGATCAGCTTGAATGCTGTCCGTGGGCTCGCAAGCGAAGCGGCCTCAGGACACTTATGCTGATCAGCACCCCGAAACATTTCCCAGGATGCGTGCATGTTTCTCTCCCGCTGGCTACCGGGCCTGGCCAATCTGCTGCACTACCGCCGCGAGTGGTTCCACGCTGACCTTCAGGCCGGCCTTTCGGTGGCCGCGATCCAGATCCCCATTGCCATCGCCTACGCCCAGATCGTCGGCCTGCCACCCCAGTACGGGCTATACGCCTGCGTGCTGCCGATGATCGTCTATGCCCTGGTCGGCAGCTCCCGCCAACTCATGGTCGGCCCGGACGCCGCTACTTGCGCCATGATCGCAGGCGCCGTCGCCCCACTGGCGATGGGCGATCCGCACCGCATCGCCGAGCTTTCGGTGATCGTCACGGTGCTGGTCGGCATGATGCTGATCGCCGCCGGCGTCGCGCGGGCGGGCTTCATCGCCAGCTTCTTCTCGCGTCCCATCCTGATCGGCTATCTCAACGGTATCGGCCTGAGTCTGATCGCCGGGCAGATGAGCAAGGTGGTGGGGTTCAAGATCGAAGGCGACGGTTTCATCCTTAGCCTGATCAACTTTCTCCAGCGCCTGGGCGAGATCCACTGGCTGACCCTGGCCATCGGCCTGGTCGGCCTGGGCCTGCTGGTCTGGCTGCCGCGACGCTACCCCCGCTTGCCGGCAGCGCTGGTGACCGTGGCGGTATTCACGTTGCTGGCCGGCCTGTTCGGCCTCGACCGCTTCGGCGTCGCCATTCTCGGCCCGGTGCCAGCGGGCATTCCGGAGCTGGCATGGCCGCAAAGCACCCTGGCGGAAACCAAAAGCCTGTTGCGCGATGCCCTGGGCATCGCCACCGTCAGTTTCTGCAGCGCGATGCTCACCGCTCGCAGCTTCGCCGCCCGCCACGGCTATGCGATCAATGCCAACCACGAGTTCGTTGCCCTCGGCGTGAGCAACCTGGCGGCGGGGATGTCCCAGGGCTTTGCCATCAGCGGCGCCGACTCGCGCACGGCGGTCAACGACATGGTCGGAGGCAAGAGCCAACTGGTCGGCATCATCGCCGCGCTGGTGATCGCCTTGATTCTGCTGTTCTTCACCGCCCCCATGGCGTGGATTCCCCAGGCGGCGCTGGGCGCCGTCTTGTTGATGGCCGGCTGGGGGCTGATCGATGTGAAGTCCCTGAGCAAGATCCACAAGCTCAGCCGCTTCGAATTCTGGCTGTGCCTGCTCACCACCGCCGGCGTCCTCAGTCTGGGTGTGCTGCCTGGGATCATCTTCGCCGTGACCCTGGCGATCCTGCGCCTGCTGTACAGCATCTATCAGCCCACCGACGCCGTCCTTGGCTGGCTGCCCGGCGTCGAGGGCCAGGTCGACGTTCGCCATCACCCCGAAGCGCGGACGGTGCCGGGCCTTGTGGTGTATCGCTTCGACGACGCGATCCTGTTTTTCAACGCCGACTACTTCAAGATGCGCCTGCTCGATGCCGTCCAAGGTGAGAGCAAGCCCCAGGCCGTACTGTTCGACGCCGAGGCGGTGACCAGCATCGACGTCAGCGGCGTCGCCGCCCTGCGCGAAGTGCGCGACACCCTCGCCGCCCAAGGTATCTACTTCGCCATCGCCCGCGCCCGTGGCAACTTCCTGCGCATGCTGGTGCGCTCAGGCATGGCGCGGGAAATGGAAGAAAAGCTGCTGTTCGGCTCGGTGCGTGCAGGAATTCGGGCGTATCGGGTGTGGCGCAACCGCACACGCCGACATCCGGTACTCGAACCGTAAGCAGTCCGTGGCCCGGTCACGAGCAGGCACGCGCTGGGGAGGCCTGGCCTAGGCAAGCGCGGTGCGCGTCCCGCATCAAGGCTGCGGCATGCTAAAGTCCCCGCGTTCCTCGCCTTGCCCAATGGACCTGCCATGCCTTCTCTCGATGCCCACCTGCCCTCCTGGCAGGCGCTCAATGACCGCCATCCCTGCACTGCCCTGCTGGTGGGCAACGGCGCCAGCCGTGCCGTGTGGAAGCCGTTCGGCTACTTCTCGCTGTTCGAGGAGGCCCAGCGGGTCCGTCACAAGGCCTTGGGCGTAAGCGACCAGGCGCTGTTCAAGTCCCTGGGTACCGAGCTGTTCGAGCCGGTGCTCAGCACCCTGAACACCACCGTACGCGCCAATGCCGCGCTGGCCATCAACTCCACCGCGCCACTGAACCGCTACTACTCGATCAAGGAAGCCCTGATCCACGCCACGCGCGCCGTGCACCTGCCCTGGACGCGCGTGCCGAGCGACACCTTGGCGACGATCAACCAGGCTCTGCGCAGCTACCGCAACGTCTACACCAGTAACTACGACCTGCTCCTGCCTTGGGCTGTCAATCAGGCGCCGGAAGGCTTCGCCACGCTGTTCGACGAGCAGGGCTTCTTCGATGTGCGCCGCACCGCGACCGAAGGCATCCGCATCGTTCATCTGCACGGCGGGCTGCACCTGCTCAAACTCCCCGACGGCACCACCCGCCAGCGCAGCGCCGAATGCGCCGAGCTGCTCGAAGGCTTTGCCGTGAACATTCCGGGGGAAGTGCCGCTGTTCGTCAACGAGAGCCGCAGCGAAGAAAAACTGCGCGCCATCCGCGCCTCGGACTACCTGTCGTGGGGGTTGGGCCAACTGTCCGGGGAACGCGAGGGCCTATGCCTGTTCGGCCAGCATCTGGACGCCAGCGATCAGCACCTGCTCGAGGCCATTCGCCAAGCCCGGCCCACGCACCTGTCGATCGCCATCCGCCCCTTGAGCGAGGCGTCGATCATCAACCAGAAGCAGCATTTCATGCAGCGCTTCGCCGACCTGCCAGGAACGGCCGTGCACTTCTTCGACGCCGCCAGCCACCCGCTGGGCAACCCGGCGTTGGCAATCGTGGGGCCGGCAGAACACGCCCGACCCAGATGAATGCTCCACCTGTCATGGGCTGCTGTACACCCCAAGACAGGTCAAGCGGCGAGCAACCCATCCTGACGCAACAACGTCTCCAGGCAATGCTCCTTCACGCCATAGAACGCCTTCAGCTGCTCGATCTTGGCCAGCAATGCGGTGTTGTCCCCCGCCTGCCGGCGCTTGACCGCCAGAATCATCTTGTTCTTGTTGGTGTGCTCCAGGGAGATGAACTCGAACACCTTGGTCTCGTAGCCGCAGGCCTCGAGGTAAAGGGCGCGTAGGCTGTCGGTGAGCATCTCGGCCTGCTGGCCGAGGTGCAGGCCGTACTGCAACATCGGCTGGAGCAGGCCTGGGCTGTGCAGTTGCGGGCGGATCTGCTTGTGGCAACACGGCGAGCACATGATGATCGCGGCGTTGCAACGGATGCCGGTATGGATGGCGTAGTCGGTGGCAATGTCGCAGGCGTGCAACGCGATCATCACCTCGATGGCTTCGGGCACCACGCTGCGCACGTCGCCGCACTGGAACTCAAGGCCAGGGTGCTCCAGCCGCGCGGCAGCGGCGTTGCACAGGTCGACCATGTCCTGACGCAGCTCGACACCGGTCACCAGGGCTTCACGCACCAGGCTGTTGCGCAGGTAGTCGTGCATGGCGAAGGTCAGGTAGCCCTTGCCCGAACCAAAATCCGCCACCCGTAGCGGCTGGTCCATGGTCAGGGGTGCGCTGGCCAGGGCGTGGTCGAAGACCTCGATGAACTTGTTGATCTGCTTCCACTTGCGCGACATGGACGGAATCAACGCGCCCTGGGCATCGGTCACTCCTAAATCGCGCAAGAACGGCCGCGACAGCTCCAGGTAGCGCTTCTTCTCCCGATCATGGGTAGTGGCAGCCTGTTCACGGGCAGGTTGGGCGATGTGGCGCTGGAGCATCGGCTTGCCCTTTTTGCTGAAACCCAGCTGCACCTCGCCCTCGGCGGTGAACAGATGGGCATTGCGAAAACACTCGGGCAACAGCTCGGCCACCAGCGTCTGGGCCTGCTCCAGCGGCAGGTTGCGGGTAATGTCACGGGTCTGGTGGCGGTAGACCAGCGACAGGCAGTCCTGGCCCTTGACCTGTAAAGGCTTGGCGATGATCCGCTGAAGGGTCTGGTCAACGCCGACATGGCGCGCCAGCACCAGCTTGACCAGGGTACCGGCCTGCAAGGCATCGGCCAGCAAAGCCAGGAACTGGGCACGCGCATCCGGCGCGGTGGTAGCGGAGGGAGTGGCGGACATGGAAAGTGGGTGCCTCGAATCGCGGGGGGGGGGCGCGCAGCGCGCAATGGCCGGCATTTTACGTCGATGCCCGGCCAGCGCGAAGCTTTAATCGATGGACGCGGCTCAGTCCAGGATCACCAGGCGGTTGGGTAGCTCGTTGCGCGCGAAGGTCGGCGGTACGTGTTCGCTTAGCAGCTCGCCACAGGCTTCGATGCAATCGACGAAGCCCTGCAGGGTCTGGCCCTGGCACACCTGCTCGGTAAAGCGGGCGATGATGGCATCCCACGGCTGCTCGGGCAGATGCCGGGCAATGCCCTCGTCGACCAGGATCTCCACATGTCGCTCGGCCTCGCTGACGAAGATCAGCACCCCGGTAGCACCGGCGGTGTGTTGCAAGTTGAGCTCGAGAAACTGTTGCCGAGCCAGGCCCGAGGCGCGGCGCTGACGCAACAGGCGCGGGACCAGGCGGCTGGCCAAACGTGGATTGCGCAGCAGCAGGCACAGGCCGACGAACGTCACTACCTGGACCACCAACAGGCTGCGCAAATCAGGCCACCCCAAGGCCATGTGCGCCAGGCCCGGTATGGCCAAAGCCAGCAGCGCGGCCCATAGCAGGGGCAAGTAGGCGTAATCGTCCGCGCGGCGCGCCAGCACGGTCACCAGTTCCGCATCGGTGCGTTGCTCGGCCCGAGCGATGGCCTCGGCAATCTGGCGCTGCTCGTATTCGTTGAAGACAGTCATGCCATGGGTCTCTCGATCGTTCTTATTGTTGTTGTCCCGACAGCCGGTCGGCGGGAAGTGTATCTCATGATGCCCGCCATATAAGGCATAATCCGCCGCTGCATTGGACCAGGCAGGGCCGATCAGCCAAGTGAAGCCCGGCGAACTGTACAACAATAGCCGCCAAGAAAAACTCCGGCCGTGCACGTATCCCCCTGGATACGGCAAGGGGCCACGACAATGGAATTCATGATGAAACTGTCTTTGCTGGGCCTGGCCATGGGCCTTGCCAGTCAGGCGGCCCTGGCCGCCACCTCCGCACCGCCGCTGCAGGACAAGCAGGCGTTCATCGAACACCTGATCGGCCA
The DNA here is from genome assembly GCF_040822035.1 of Pseudomonas guariconensis. Taxonomy (NCBI): domain Bacteria; kingdom Pseudomonadati; phylum Pseudomonadota; class Gammaproteobacteria; order Pseudomonadales; family Pseudomonadaceae; genus Pseudomonas; species Pseudomonas guariconensis. Next base: position 4,255,444 of record NZ_CP162012.1, read on the forward strand.
GATGACCGAGGCCGAGAAGATCGGCCAGTTGCGCCTGATCAGCATCGGCCCGGAAATGCCCCGCGAGAAGATCCGTGAAGAAATCGCGGCCGGACGCATCGGCGGCACCTTCAACTCGCGCACTGCCCCCGAGAACCGGCCGATGCAGGACGCTGCTATGCGCAGCCGCCTGAAGATCCCGATGTTCTTCGCCTACGACACCATCCATGGCGAGCGCACCATTTTCCCGATCGGCCTGGGCCTGGCGGCGACTTGGGACATGGACGCCATTGCCAAGGTCGGCCGCACCTCGGCGATCGAGGCGGCCGCCGACTCCCTGGACATGACCTTCGGCCCGATGGTCGATATCGCCCGCGACCCACGCTGGGGCCGCACCAGCGAGGGCTTCGGTGAGGACACCTATCTCACTTCGAAAATCGGCCAGGTAATGGTCAAGGCATTCCAGGGCACCAGCCCGGCCGAACCCGACAGCATCATGGCCATCGTCAAGCACTTCGCCCTGTACGGCGCGGTGGAAGGCGGGCGCGACTACAACACAGTCGATATGAGCCTGCCGAAGATGTACAACGACTACCTGCCGCCCTACCGCGCCAGCCTGGAGGCCGGCGCCGGTGGCGTGATGGTCGCACTGAACTCGATCAATGGCGTGCCGGCCACCTCCAACACCTGGCTGATGAACGACCTGCTGCGCAAGGAGTGGGGCTTCAAGGGTGTGACCATCAGCGACCACGGCGCCATCCAGGAACTGATCCGCCATGGCGTGGCCCAGGACGGTCGCGAAGCCGCCAAGCTGGCCATCAAGGCCGGTATCGACATGAGCATGAACGACACGCTCTACGGCGAGGAACTGCCCGGCCTGCTCAAGTCCGGTGAAGTGACCCAGGCCGAACTGAACCAGGCCGTGCGCGAAGTGCTGGGCGCCAAGTACGACATGGGCCTGTTCAAGGACCCGTACGTGCGCATCGGCAAGGCCGAAAACGACGTCAAGGATTACTACGCTGAAAGCCGCCTGCACCGCGAAGCCGCCCGTGACGTGGCACGCCGCAGCCTGGTCCTGCTGGAAAACCGCGACCAGACCCTGCCTCTGAAGAAGGCCGGCACCATCGCCTTGGTCGGCCCTCTGGCCGATGCACCAATCGACATGATGGGCAGTTGGGCCGCCGACGGCAAACCGGAACACTCTGTGACCGTACGCGAAGGCCTGCGCCGCGCCTTGGAGGGCAAGGCCAAGCTGCTTTACGCCAAAGGCTCGAACGTCACCGGCGACAAGGCCATCTTCGACTACCTGAACTTCCTCAACTTCGCCGCGCCCGAGATCGTCGACGACCCGCGTCCAGCCGCCGTGCTGATCGACGAAGCGGTCAAGGCCGCCAAACAATCGGATGTGGTGGTGGCGGTGGTCGGCGAGTCTCGCGGCATGTCCCACGAATCCTCCAGCCGTACCACGCTGGAAATCCCGGCAGTGCAGCGTGACTTGATCAAGGCGCTGAAGGCTACCGGCAAGCCTTTGGTACTGGTGTTGATGAACGGCCGCCCGCTGTCGCTGGCCTGGGAGCGTGAGCAGGCCGACGCATTGCTGGAAACCTGGTTCAGCGGCACCGAAGGCGGCAACGCGATCGCCGATGTACTGTTCGGCGACTACAACCCGTCCGGCAAGCTGGCGATCACCTTCCCGCGTTCGGTCGGGCAAATCCCGATGTACTACAACCACATGCGCATCGGCCGGCCATACACTCCGGGCAAGCCAGGCAACTACACCTCGCAGTACTTCGAGGAGCCCAACGGCCCGCTCTACCCGTTCGGCTATGGCCTGAGCTACAGCAGCTTCGAACTGTCCGGCCTGTCGTTGGGTAGCCAGCAGCTCAAGCGTGGCGGCACGCTGGAGGCCAAGGTGACGGTGAAGAACACCGGCAAGCGCGACGGCGAAACCGTGGTCCAGCTCTACGTTCAGGATGTCAGCGCTTCCATGAGCCGCCCGGTCAAAGAACTGAAAAACTTCCAGAAACTGATGCTCAAGGCTGGCGAGTCGCGCACCTTGACCTTCCGCATCAGCGAGGATGATCTGAAGTTCTACAATGGCCAGCTGCAACGGGTCGCAGAGCCGGGGCAGTTCAATGTCCAGGTCGGCCTCGACTCCGAGGCTGTGCAGCAGCAGAGCTTCGAGTTGCTGTGACAACTTCCGCCCGCAGGGTTGCGCCCTAAGCACAGCCCTGTGGGCGTGGGTTTACCCGCGCCCACAGTCTGCGTGAAAAACCTTAAACACACCCAGCACAGGCCAAGGATCAGCCGCATGCTATTTTCCTTCCGAACCTTGCGTCTGGCCCTGATCGTCCTGGTGATTGTCATCGGCACCGCGCTCAGCGCTGGCTGGGCGATGCACCAGGCCAAGCGCCAGTCGATGGAGACCGACGCACGTCGGGCCAGCCAGCAACTGACCCTCTACGCCAATGCCCTGCACACCCTGATCGAGCGCTACCGTGCCCTGCCCGCCGTACTGGCGCTGGACCCGGAGCTGATCGCGGCCTTGCGCGGCCCGGTCACCGAACAGGTGCAGGACGCCCTGAACCGCAAGCTCGAACGCATCAACGGCGCCGCCAACTCCTCCACCCTGGAGTTGCTCGATCGCACGGGCTTGGCCATCGCGGCCAGCAACTGGCGGCTGCCGACGACCTATGTCGGCTCCAACTACGGCTTTCGCCCCTATTTCAAGCAGACCCGCAGCCACGGCAGCGGCCGCTTCTACGCGGTCGGTGTCACCAGTGGCGTACCAGGCTACTTCCTGGCCAACGCGGTCACCGACGAACAGGGACGCTTCCTCGGCGCCATGGTGGTCAAACTGGAGTTCCCCGAACTTGAGCGCGAATGGCGCCAAGGCAGCGACATCCTGTTGGTCAGCGATGCCCGAGGCATCACCTTCATCGCCAACCAGGACGGCTGGCGCTACCGTGAGCTACAGCCAATTTCCCCAGCCGACCGCGCCGAGCTTGCCGAGACCCGCCAGTACGACAAGCAACCCTTGGTCCCCCTGCAGCATCAGGTGCTGACCGACTTCGGCGCCAACAGCCATTTGAGCCGCGTGCAAGGCCCGGATGGCAGCGTCGACTACCTGTGGGAAAGCCTGCCGCTGGAGGCAGAAGGCTGGACCTTGCATCTGCTGCGTAAGCCCCAGGTCAGCGCCGACGGACGCAACGCCGCCCTGACTGCGGCGGCGATCTGGCTGAGCCTGGTGTTCGCCGCACTGTTCGTCAGCCAGCGCCTGCGCCTGGCACGCCTGCGCCAGCGCAGCCGCAACGAACTCAAGCGCCTGGTCGAAGAGCGCACCCGCGAACTGCGCACCGCCCAAGAGGGCCTGGTGCAGTCAGCCAAGCTTGCGGCCCTGGGGCAAATGTCGGCGGCTCTGGCCCATGAAATCAACCAGCCCCTGACCACCCAGCGCATGCAGCTCGAGACCCTGCGCCTGCTGCTCGACCACGGTCGCTACGACGAGGCCCGGCAGGCCCTGGAGCCGCTGGAGCAGATGCTCACGCGCATGGCGGCACTGACCGGCCATCTCAAGACCTTTGCCCGCAACAGCCCCGGCGGGCTACGCGAGCGCCTGGACCTGGCCACCGTGGTCGACCAGGCGTTGCACCTGCTCGATGCCCGCATCCGTGGCGAGGGCGTCGAAGTGGCGCTGTACCTGGCGCGCCCCGCGTGGGTCAGGGGCGATGCGATCCGCCTCGAGCAAGTGTTGATCAACCTGTTGCGCAATGCCCTCGACGCCATGGCCGACAAGCGTTACAAACGCCTGGAGATCCGAATCGAAGCCGATGATGGTCAGTGGCGCCTGAGCGTGCTGGACTCCGGCGGCGGTATCCCCCAGGCGGATCTGGCCCGAATCTTCGATCCGTTCTTCACCACCAAACCGGTCGGCGAAGGGCTCGGCCTGGGTCTGGCGATCTCTTATGGCATCGTCCATGAGGCCGGCGGCCAGTTGCAGGCCGAAAACCTGCCCGGTGGCGCCCGCCTGAGCCTTACCTTGCCCCGCGACCTGGAGCCTGTATGTTGAATTCGGTGATCGTCGTCGATGATGAAGCCAGCATCCGCACCGCGGTGCAGCAGTGGCTGAGCCTTTCGGGCTTCAGCGTGCAACTGTTCGCCCGCGCCGAAGAGTGCCTGGCCCAATTGCCGGAACACTTCCCAGGCGTGATCGTCAGCGATGTGCGCATGCCCGGCATCGATGGCCTGCAACTGCTCGAACGGCTGCAGGCACTGGACCCGGACCTTCCGGTGATCCTGCTCACCGGCCATGGCGACGTGCCCATGGCCGTCGAGGCCATGCGCAACGGCGCCTATGACTTTCTGGAAAAACCCTTTACGCCGCAGACCCTGCTCGGCAGCCTGCGCCGCGCCCTGGAGAAACGCCAGTTGGTGCTGGAGAACCGTCGCCTGCACCAGCAGGCCGATCTCAAGGCGCGCCTGGAAAACACCCTGCTGGGCATGTCCCAAGGCTTGCAGAGCCTGCGCCGGCAGGTGCTGGACCTGGCCAGCCTGCCGGTCAACGTGTTGATCCGCGGCGAAACCGGCAGCGGCAAGGAACGTGTGGCCCGTTGCCTGCACGACTTCGGTCCGCGCGCCGACAAGCCCTTCGTCGCCCTCAACTGCGCGGCGATTCCTGAAACGCTGTTCGAGGCCGAGCTGTTCGGACACGAGAGTGGCGCCTTCACCGGCGCCCAGGGCAAGCGCATCGGCAAGCTGGAATATGCCAACGGGGGAACCGTGTTTCTCGATGAGATCGAGAGCATGCCGCTGGCCCAGCAGGCCAAACTGCTGCGGGTGATTCAGGAGCAGAAGCTGGAGCGCCTGGGCGCCAACCAGAGCATCAGTGTCGACCTGCGCATTATCGCCGCCACCAAACCGGACCTGCTCGAAGAAGCCCGCGCCGGACGCTTTCGCGAAGACCTGGCGTACCGTCTGAACGTCGCCGAACTGCGCCTGGCACCACTGCGCGAACGGCGCGAGGACATCCCCCTGTTGTTCGAACACTTTGCCCGCGCTGCCGCCGAGCGCCTGGGCCGCACGGCCCCGCCGGTGAGCGGTGGGCAGTTGGCGCAACTGCTGGCCCATGATTGGCCAGGCAATGTGCGCGAGCTGGCCAATGCCGCCGAGCGCCACGCCCTGGGGCTGGGCGCGCCGAGCGTCGAGGCCAGCGCCGCAGGGCAATCGCTCGCCGGCCAGATGGAGGCGTTCGAGGCACAGTGCCTGCGCGCCGCGCTGCGACAGTACAAGGGTGAGATCAAGGCCGTGATGGAGGCCTTGCAACTGCCTCGGCGGACACTCAACGAAAAGATGCAGCGTCATGGGCTGGTGCGGGACGATTTTCTCGAGCGCGAATGAGCGGTTTTTTGCCTAGCCATCATGGCCGATGAGCAAAAAACCGCTTATCGAAAGTATTGAAGGGCGCGGCTACGCAGCCCATCGCGTGGCGACGTTGCGCCTGCAGGGCCTTTGGATTCGCGGGTTATGGAATGGTCGTGCGCCGAGATGGGGCATTCAGGCCCGCCAGTGCACGCCTTTGGCATAGCTTCTGCAAAACCCTTCTCAAGCGCTGACCTGCGCGCTCCACAAAAACAACGAGAAGGTATCCCCTGATGGATAACGCCAGCACCCTGCCCACCGGGGCGGCCATTGCGCCCGCCGCGGAAAAAACCACCGCAAGCCGTCTCAAGTCGATTTTCAGTGGCTCCATCGGCAACATGGTCGAATGGTACGACTGGTACGTCTATGCGGCGTTTTCACTGTACTTCGCCAAGGCCTTCTTCCCGGCCGGCGATACCACCGCACAACTGCTCAACACCGCCGCCATCTTCGCCGTGGGCTTTCTGATGCGCCCGATCGGTGGCTGGCTGATGGGCCTGTATGCCGACCGCAAGGGCCGCAAAGCCGCGCTGATGGCCTCGGTCCTGCTGATGTGCGCAGGCTCCCTGGTCATCGCCCTGACCCCTGGCTACGAGACCATCGGCGTCGCCGCGCCGATCCTGCTGGTCCTGGCGCGCCTGATGCAAGGCCTGTCGGTCGGCGGTGAGTACGGCACCTCGGCCACGTACCTCAGCGAGATGGCCAGCAAGGATCGCCGCGGCTTCTTCTCAAGCTTCCAATACGTGACCCTGATCTCCGGTCAGCTGATCGCCCTGGCGGTGCTGATCATCCTGCAACAGACGCTCACCACCGAGCAGCTGTATGCCTGGGGCTGGCGCGTACCCTTCGTGATCGGCGCGCTGTGCGCGGTGGTCGCCTTGTACCTGCGTCGCGGCATGGAGGAGACCAGCTCCTTCACCAAGAAGGAAAAGTCCAAGGAAAGCCTGATGCGCACCCTGCTGCGCCATCCCAAGGAACTGCTCACCGTGGTCGGCCTGACCATGGGCGGCACCCTGGCCTTCTACACCTACACCACCTACATGCAGAAATACCTGGTGAACACCGTAGGCATGAGCATCAGCGACTCGACCACCATCTCGGCGGCCACTTTGTTCCTGTTCATGTGCCTGCAACCGGTGATCGGTGGACTCTCCGACAAGATCGGTCGTCGTCCGATCCTGATCGCCTTCGGCGTGCTCGGAACCTTGTTCACCGTACCGATCCTCAGCACCCTGCACACCGTGCAGACCTGGTGGGGCGCCTTCTTCCTGATCATGGCGGCGCTGATCATCGTCAGTGGCTACACCTCCATTAACGCCGTGGTCAAAGCCGAGCTGTTCCCCACCGAGATCCGCGCCCTGGGCGTCGGCCTGCCCTACGCCCTGACCGTCTCGATCTTCGGCGGCACCGCCGAGTACGTGGCCCTGTGGTTCAAGAGCAACGGCATGGAAACCGGCTTCTACTGGTACGTCACCGGCTGCATCGCTTGCTCGCTGCTGGTCTACGCGACCATGAAAGACACCGCCAAGCATTCGCGGATCACGACTGACTGATCCTGCTCACGCGGTAATCGAAAAGGGGCGCTCCGGCTGACGGAGCGCCCCTTTTTCATGGTTCGGCGAGCAGTGAGCCAATTACGCCCCAGACAGTGACGGCCGTCAGGAAGCTTTTAACTCCCGACGCGCTTCGCGGTTATAGAACGACGCCATCAGAATCAGCACCAACAAGATGCCGCCGAGCACCGCTGAAGAGCCCACCGTACCGAAGTCCATCCCGCCTTTTTCGTGCGGTTTTGTCAGGAAGTCGCCCAAGGTCGCACCGAATGGGCGGGTCAGGACGAATGCGATCCAGAACAGCGCCACGCCTGGGATACGGGTCCAGTAGCGGGCCAGCACCACCAGGCCGATGGTGCTGCCGATCAGCAGTGCGCCACCGGCGAAACCGAGGCCTGAGTCGTCCGCCAGGAAGTCGCCCAGCGCGGTGCCAAGGGTGTTGGAAAACAGGATTGCCACCCAGTAGAACAGCTCGCCGCCTCGGTTCTTGATGCGGGTGACGTCCAGCGGATTTCCGCTCAGGCGCCAAAGGGCGAACGTCAGCAGCAAGATGCCGATCAGGATGGCCGAACCCGCGGCATAGCCCAGGCCCAGGGTACGGTCCATGAAATCGGACATCGTGGTGCCCGCAGTACTGGTGGATAGGATGACCAGCCAGTAGAGCCAGGGATTGTATGAACGAGAGTAAAGCTGGGTGAGCAATGTCACCAGAAACACGCTGATCAACAGCAGCGAGCTCATGGCATAGCCAATATCGAGGGTCATCGACAGCAGGTCGCCCGCCGTCTCGCCCAAAGTGGTGGCGCAGATCTTCATGACCCAGAAGGCCAAGGTGATTTGCGGAAGTTTATTCATTGTTTGCCGCTCCTGGGTTGAGTGGGCGCGATGCTGAGCGGGCGGGTTTGAAAAAACGGTTGGTGGAGCATGAAAAAAGCGTTCGTTCATCGAAGGTTTCATTTAACTCGGGATTAATTCCCCTCCCGCATCCTTGAACCGTGGAGAGACGAGGGCGCAAAGCGCCTGTCTCGCAGCACCTCTGTCGTTTAAAAGACGAAAGCGCGCCCAAACACATCGATTAAATCGATTTTTATGCGTGATTTTTTGCGCTTTTTAATCAAATTAATCGGCGTAGCATTAAACCCATAGAAACAAACAACCCGCGAATCTCACTGGAGCAACGACCATGAAAAGCAAACTGATCCTGACCCTGGCTCTGTCGGCACTGGCTACCGGTGCATTCGCCGAAGACGGTTTCGACCGTACCAGCGCCCACAGCTTCGCCGCCGCCCAGACCCAATCGGCAACTTACGCCGAAGATGGCTACGACCGCACCGGCGCACAACGCTTCGCTGAAGACGGCTACGACCGCACCGGTGCACAGCGCTTCGCTGAAGACGGCTACGACCGCACCGGCGCACAGCGCTTCGCTGAAGACGGCTACGACCGCACCGGCGCACAGCGCTTCGCCGAAGACGGCTTCAACCGCACCGGCGCACAGCGCTTCGCCGAAGACGGCTTCAACCGAACCGGCGCACAGCGCTTCGCCGAAGATGGCTACGACCGCACCGGCGCACAGCGCTTCGCCGAAGACGGCTTCGACCGCACCAATGCCCACCGCATCAGCTGATCCGATGCGAGCGCCCAGCCCGGCTTCGGCCGGGCTTGATCATTTCCAGCGGGCTGGAGCCTTGGCACACTAGGCACCTCGTTCACAACAAGGAAAGGGCCTACGGGCCTTGCGCAGATGTACTACTACGAACCCGCCAAAGGCCATGGCCTGCCCCACGACCCGTTCAATGCCATCGTTGGCCCCCGCCCTATCGGCTGGATCTCTTCCCAGGACCAGCAAGGCCGCCTCAATTTGGCGCCTTACAGTTTCTTCAACGCCTTCAACTACATTCCACCGATCATCGGTTTCTGCAGCGTTGGGCGCAAAGACAGCCTGAACAATATCGAGCAGACCGGCGAATTCGTTTGGAACCTGGCGACCCGAACACTGGCCGAGCCGATGAACCAAAGCTGCGCGGCGGTAGCCGCGGATGTCGATGAGTTCGAATTGAGCGGTCTGACGCCGACGGCATCGCGCATCGTCGGTGTACCTCGAGTAGGCGAAAGCCCGGTGGCCTTCGAATGCAAGGTGAGCCAGATCGTGCAGCTCAAGCGGGCCGACCAGGCGCTGGTGCCCAGTTGGCTGATCCTGGGGGAAGTCGTGGCCGTGCACATCGCCGAGCATCTGCTCAAAGATGGCATCTACGACACCGCCGCCGCCGAGCCGATCCTGCGGGGAGGAGGCCCAGCGGACTACTTCGAGCTGGGCAATCTGTTCAAGATGGCCCGCCCGCAGGTCTGATCAGAAAATCAGTTCGCCTTCCTCGCCCACGCCTTGCAGGCGTGCGAGTTCGGTACAGGCGGCCTCGTCGGCCGCCACTGCACTCTGAAACACCTGGCCATCGAGCACCTTGTGAAAGCGCGGCGCGCCGCCCATGCCCAGGGCTTTTACGGCGATGGCCGCGTTGTAACCACCGCCTTGTACAGGGACCATCGCCGAAACGGCTTCGAAGTGGGAAAACTCTCTACGTGCCATGCTGCAAATCCGCATCCGAAAAACGAGGGCCGCCATTCTACCCCTCAATCACGGATGAAGTTTCACGCCTCTGTAGGAGCAGGTTTGCCCGCAAAAAGTCCATGCATAGACATCAGGCAAACGTATGCAGGTCCAGGCTGCTCACCACCTGGGCCTGCACCAGCTCGCCAAACACCTCGAGGGTCGGCGAAGCGAAGTAGCCGCTCATGGCTTGCTGATCGCTCCAGCTGCCGCTGAGCAACCACAGGTCGTCGTCGGCCTGGGACCGCTGTACGGTAAAACTCAGGCAACCCGGGGTACGCAGCGAAGGCTCCAGCAGGTCGCGCAGACGCGCGCCCAGTTCCGCCGAACGACCGCTGCTGGCACGGATGAAAGCCAGGTGAGTGACCGGTTGTGGCTGGGTCATGAACGATCTCCTTGAAGCATGCGGACGGAAAAACCAGGCTGCCAAGGTTAGTGCCCCGCCCTCGCGCGACGTTAGGTCATTACTGCCGCTCGATTGCCTGATCCTGCCGCGCGGCAGGATCAGGCAATCGAGCGGCAGCTTTCGACTAGCGCCTGTCATTGCCCAAACCTATGCTGCGTCGGTCAGCAGAGGAAACCGCCATGCCCGCAACACCCTTGGAACCCACCCTCGAGGCCCAGCGCCAGGAGCTGGCCGACCTGATTGGCCGCCATGCCGGCGAGCCTTATGGTCCGGCATCGGCCATCGAGGATCTGTACCTGGTCCGCTACCGCGAAAGCGTGCGCTCGATGCCGGCTCTGGCGCAGCCGGCGTTGTGCGTCCTGGCCCAGGGCAGCAAGACCTTGTTCCTGGGCGATGAGCGCTACGCCTATGATCCGCTGCATTACATGGTGGTGTCGGTGACCTTGCCGATCAGCGGTGCGCTGCTCGAAGCCAGCCCCGAGAACCCGAGCCTTGGCCTTCGCATGGACATCGATCCGGCGCAGATCAGCCAGCTGATCGCCGAAAGCAGCCCGATGATGGTGCCCAACCTACCGTCTGGCCGGGGCCTGTATGTGGAAAGGACCGATCCGCAGTTGCTCGACGCCTTGCTGCGCCTGCTCCGGTTGCTCGATTCTCCAAGGGACATCCCGGTGTTGGCGCCACTGATTCGCCGCGAGATTCTCTACCGGTTACTGCGCGGCCCGCAGGGCCATCGCCTGTATGAAATCGCCCTGGCCAACAGCCAGACCCACCGCGTCTGCCAAGCCATCACCTGGCTCAACCGCCACTATCAGCAGCCGCTGCGCATCGAAGACCTGGCCCGGGAAGTGAACCTCAGCACCTCGACCTTGCACCACAGGTTCAAGGCCGTGACCTCGATGAGCCCCTTGCAGTACCAGAAACAGCTGCGCCTGCAGGAAGCCCGTCGGCTGATGCTCAATGACGGACTGGAAGCCGCCGTGGCGGGCTATCGGGTGGGGTATGAAAGCCCCTCGCAGTTCAGCCGTGAATACAGCCGGTTGTATGGGGCGCCGCCGATTCGGGACGTGGCGCGGCTGCGGGCCAACGCCAGTTGAGGCAAGGCCGCTTCCAGCAAGGCCTGCCTAAGGAGACCCAGTGGAAGCGGCTTTATCCGCGAACATGACCTCAGGGCTGGTGTTCGCCCTCAACCTGCCACCGCAGCTTGCCACTGCGTCTGGTCGACCTGGATCAAGGTCGGTCCCTTGCGCTCGACCGCTTTGTGCAGCGCCGCCTGCAACTGCGCGACATCGCCCACATTGCATGCCGCCGCGCCCAGCGCCTGGGCCACGCCGATGAAGTCAGGGGTATGGATGTCCACACCCACCGGCTCAATGGCTCGGTTGACCATGTACTTCTTGATTTCCTCGTACCCCTGGTTGTTCCACAGCAGCACGATCAACGGCACCTGGGCCTCCACCGCGCTGGCGAGCTCCGGCAGGGTGAACTGCAAGCCACCATCGCCGATCAGGCAAACCGCGGGCGATCGGTCCGCTGCGTCTTCGGCGCTGCCGAGCCAGGCGCCCATGGCGGCCGGCAAGGCGTAGCCCAGGGTGCCGTAGCCGGTCGAGGCGTTGAACCAGCGCCGTGGCTGGGACATGTCCAGCGTGAGATTGCCGGTGTACACCGGTTGGGTCGAGTCGCCCACCAGGATTGCCGTAGGCAGGGCCTCGAGAATGCCGGTGAGTAGACGGGTCTGGCTCAGGGTCGGCTGGTCCCAGGTGCTGGCCAGGTCCCTGCGCAGGCGTGCGGCACGGGCACTACCCCAGGCGGCGTTCAGCGCGGGTGTAGGCAGCGCTTGCAAGGCAGCCAGCAGCGCCTCGGCGGCTTGTTCGGCGTCAGCGACGAGTGCCAGCTCCGGCAGGTAGTTGCGCACGGTCTGGTCGGGATCGATGTCGATGCGCAGCAAACTACCCGGGATTTCGAAACCGCCCTTGAAGGTAACGTCATAGTCGGTTTCGGCCAGCTCGGTGCCGATCGCCAGCACCACATCGGCCTCCGCCACCAACACGCGCGTCGCGACCAGCGATTGGGTCGAGCCGATCTGCAATGGATGGCTGGCCGGCAACAGGCCCTTGGCATTGATGGTCAGGGCCACCGGTGCCTGCAGGTGCTCGGCAAGCGCCGCCAGTGCAGGGCCTGCCGCCAGCGCACCGCCACCGGCCAGGATCAGCGGACGCTGGGCCTTGGCCAGGCGCTCGGCCATCAGCGCCACAGTCCGGGGCGCTGCCCCCGCACGAGCGGTGCGTACAGGCCGCGCCGGCAACAGGTGGTCGGCGGGCTCGACCAGCACGTCCAGGGGGATCTCGATATGCACAGGCCGAGGACGTGCGCCCTCGAACACCGCGAAGGCGCGCGCCAGCACTTGCGGCAGGTCGTCAGCGCTCATCAGGGTGTGGGAAAACGCCGCCACGCCGGCAACCAACGCACCTTGGTTGGGCAGTTCATGCAGTTTGCCGCGACCACCACCAAGCTGGTCCCGGGACTGCACGCTGGAAATCACCAGCATCGGAATCGAGTCGGCGTAGGCCTGACCCATGGCGGTGGTGATGTTGGTCATGCCCGGGCCGGTGATGATGAAGCAGACCCCGGGCTTGCCGCGGGTACGGGCATAGCCGTCGGCCATGAACCCAGCGCCCTGTTCATGACGAGGGGTGATGTGGCGGATGGAGGAACCCGCGAGGCCCCGGTAGAGCTCCACGGTATGCACGCCCGGAATCCCGAAGACATGGTCCACGCCATAGCCTTCGAGGAGATTGACCAATACTTCGCCGCAGGTTGCCATCGGATTCACCCTGGTTCTTGTTGAAAATCTGTGTTTATGGAACCAAGGCGCAGCTATCGCCACAATGCAAAAAAACACATACTAGCCATGTCTCAGGATCATGGCTCACATCGATGAAACGCCTCCCGCCCCTCCCCGCCCTGCACACCTTCCTGATCACCGCCCAGCACTGCAACTTCACCCGGGCAGCCCAGCAGTTGCACATCACTCAAGGTGCAGTCAGCCGGCAGATCGCCGGGCTGGAAGAGCACCTGGGCTATGCGCTGTTCCAGCGTCAGGCGCGTGGCCTGAGCCTGACCCGGGAGGGTCAGGACTGGCTGCCGCGGGTACAGCAGATTTTCGCCCTGATCGAACAGGGTGTGCGCGAGGTCGGCCGCCACAGTGCCACGCTGCAGCTCAAGGCGCCCACCTGTGTCATGCGCTGGTTGCTGCCGCGGCTGATGGAATGGCAGGCATTGCGTCCGGACGTGCCGGTGGAGCTGACCACCACGGTGCAGCATGGCGTGGATTTCCGTCGCGAGGGCTTCGACGCCGCCGTGGTGTATGGCGCACTGCCCAACGGGGGACTGCAAGTACGCAAGCTGTTCGATGAGCAACTGACGCCGATGTGCGCGCCCTCGCTGCTCGAAGGGCAGTTGCCGCTAACGCGGCTCGAAGACCTGTCCCGTCACATGCTGCTGCATCCGTCACGGGACGAGCACGACTGGCGCCTATGGCTGCAGGCTGCAGGCGCCAGTATCGAGCTCAATGGGCCGCGCCAGCATTTCGAGACGCTGGACATGGCGATGGCCATGGCGTCCCAGGGTACGGGAGTCGCGATCGGCGATTGGGCATTGGTCGGCGATGACCTGCGCAGTGGCAGGCTGTGCATGCCGTTCGGGCTGAAGGTGCTCACGGGCAAAGGCTACTACCTGGTCAGCCCTGCCCGGAGCCTGCCGCCGGGGTTGGTCGAATTGCTGGACTGGCTCCAGGCACAGGCCAGACCAGACGACTCAGTACCCCACCGTGAACCGCTCCCGTGAATGGGCTGGTTTCTCCAATTCGTCGATCATTGCGATAGCGTAGTCAGCGAAGGTGATCCAGCTCCGGCCATCGGCACCGATCAGCAACTGATCCTTGCCCAGACGGTAGTGCCCGCTTCGCGCACCTTCGACGAACTCCGCCGAGGGCGAGAGGAAGGTCCAATCCAGGCCCGACGTCTGACGCAATGCGTCGAGAAAACGCACGCCGGCGCTGGCTTCGGCTTTGTAGGCCTCGGGGAAGTCCGGGCTGTCGATGACCCGTTGCCCGGAGGGTAGCAGCAGGCTGCCGGCACCGCCCACCACCAGCAAGCGGGCCACGCCCGCACGCTTGACCGGCTCGATGATTGCCTGGGGCTCGATCGTCGCGAAATGCGCCGCGCTCAGCACGGCGTCCGTCCCGGCCACGGCGGCCTGCAGGGCTGCACTGTCCTTGGCGTCCAGCGCCTTGGCGGTAACGCCTTCACGCCCGTCCAGCTTCGACGGGTCACGGGCGATGGCCACGACCTGATGGCCGCGGCGCAGAGCCTCTTCCAGCAACTGGCTACCGGCACGACCGGTGGCACCGATGATTGCGATCTTGCTCATGGGGACACACTCCATCAGTTGAAAAGAACTACCACTGCATTTCGCCCTTGGCGACCTTGGCGCTGAGTTCCAGCGAACTGGCGTCGCCCAGCTTTGGATACCGCTGCTCCATCGCCTTGATCAGCGCATCGGCATCGGCGGCCTTGGCTGCTTCGGCGTCGAAGGCGCGGATGTAACCGGCGGTGAAACGTACTGCGTCCAGCGAGCGGCTGCTCTGCCCGAGGTAGTGGCCGGGGATCACTGTGCGCGGAGCGAGCCGCTCGATGCGCTCGAGGGTGGCAAGCCAATCGGCATGGGACTGGGCGGTCTGGGTGTCGGCCATCCAGACATGAATGTGCTCGGCCACGACCACGCCACCGACCACAGCCTTGATCGAGGGAATCCACACGAAACTACGGTCTGGCTGTGGCCCATCGAGACCGACGACTTCCAGCGTCTGCCCTTCCAGCGCCAGGCGATCCCCCACCAGCACCTGCGGCACGACCAGTTTCGCGGGCCTGTCGCTGCCCATTTGCGGGCCCCAGTAGTCCAGCTTGGCGTCCATGGTCTTGCGGATATGCTCCACAGTGGCGGCCGAGGCGACCACTCGGGCCTGGGGAAACGCACGCGTCAGGGTGTCCAGCCCAAAGTAATAGTCCGGATCGCCATGGCTGACATAAATGGTGGTCAATCGCTTGCCACCAGCCTTGAGGCGCTGTACCAGTTGCTCGGCCTGGGCCTTGCCGAACTGGGCGTCAACCAGGATGGCATCGTGCTTGCCACTGACGATCACCGAGCTGACCGGGAAGATCGCCTCATGGCCTGGGTTGTACACCTCGAGCTGAAGGGGTTCGGCGGCCAACGCCTGGCCGGCCAGGGCGAGGCTGGCCAGTACCAGACTGCGCAGGGTGGAGATGAGCGACATCGGACATTCCTGTGAACGGGAGAGTGAGCAACAGCATAGTTGCCCAATCCATCACAAAAAATGCGATGCTCAGACATAGTTTGTTTCTGAAAGCGGACAAATCATGGACCGTCTAAACGCCATGCGCGTCTTCGTCACCGTGGTCGACCTGGGCAGCCAGTCAGCCGCGGCCGACCATCTGCAACTCTCTCGGCCTGTGGTGTCGCGCTATCTGGCGGAACTGGAGGACTGGGTCGGTGCGCGTCTGATGCAGCGCACCACACGCAAGCTCAGCCTCACCGCCGCCGGCCAGCAAACCCTGCCGCGCTGTCGCCAATTGCTGGAGCTGGCCGGTGATCTACAGGCCGCTGTACGCCAGCCGGACGACGCGCCACGCGGTGAGCTGCGCATCAGCGTCAGCACCTCGTTCGGCCAGGCCCAGTTGGTGGATGCGGTGGCCGACTACGTACGGCGTTACCCGGGAGTGAGGGTGGAACTGCAGATGCTCGATCGTACGGTCAACCTGGTGGACGAACGCATCGACCTGGCGATCCGCACCAGCAACGACCTGGACCCGAACCTGATCGCCCGGCGCCTGACAGTGTGTCGCTCAGTGGTATGCGCCGCGCCGAAGTACCTGGCCGAACATGGCATGCCGCAGCAGGTCGAAGAACTGAGCCAGCACAATTGCCTGACCCACGCCTACTTCGGGCATAGCCTGTGGCAGTTCGAAGTCGGGGGGCGGCATGTGGCCGTGCCGGTGCAAGGCAACATCAGCGCCAACGAGGCCATGACCTTGCAGAAGGCCGCGCTGGCCGGTGCCGGCATCGCCATGCTGCCGACCTACCAGGCGGCAGGAGCGCTACGCAGTGGAGAACTGGTCCGTCTGCTGCCCGAGGCGCGCCCGCGCGAGCTGAACCTGAATGCCGTGTACACCTCACGTAAGCACATGCCGGCAACCCTGCGCAGCATGCTGGATTTTCTCGCGCAGCGGTTCACCGATGAGCCGCAGTGGGATGAAGACCTCTGACCTGCAAGCGGCTGCGCCGAGTCAGTCGCCGGTCACTCCTCGACGCTCATGTACTCCTTGGCCCAACGGATGTAATCCTCAGGTTGGGTATAGGTGTGGGAAAGCTCGGTCGCGTTGAGGTTGTCGGATTTGTTCTGCTGCCCACGCTGAAGGCGCAGACAGTCATAGGTGGCTTTGATGGCGGCGAAATAGGCGGCATGGCCATCGACCACGATCCGCACCCCCAGGCTCGCCAGCCGCGCATCGTCACGCAGGTTGGGGTTGCCGTAGCTCACCAGCATCAGGGGCACCGTCAGGTGCTCGGCGATCTGCTCCAGTTGATCGAAATCCTTGACGCCTACCATGCAGATACCGTCGGCACCAGCCTTCTGGTAGCTCTGGGTGCGATGGATGATTTGCTCGGTCGACAGCACACCGGCGTTGGTCCGGGCGATGATCGACAGCGCCGAGTCGACCCGCGCCTCGATGGCCGCACGGATCTTGCCGACACCCTCCTCCACTGAGATCAGGTCCGTGGATTTGCGACCGAACTGGGCCGGCAGCAGGGTGTCCTCAATGGTCAGCGCGGCGACACCGGCGCGCTCCAGCTCGATCACCGTGCGCATGACATTGAGCGCATTGCCATAGCCATGGTCGGCGTCGGCGATCACCGGCAACTGTGCGACACGGCCAATGCGGGTGGCCTGCTCGACGAACTCGCTCAGGGTGATCAAGGCAAAGTCCGGCGCGGCCAGTACCTGCAGCGAGGCAACCGAACCACCGAGGATACCGACCTCAAAACCCAGGTCAGCGGCGATGCGGGCCGACATGGGGTCGAACACCGATGCGGTGTGATAGCACGAACCGGACGCAAGCAGTTCACGGAAGGCAAAACGCAGATCGTGGTGGGAAGCCTTGGGCATGATCACTCCGCAATAACAGGAAATTTGAACGGGCTGACTACTGACCCTTGAATCGGGTCTACCTGACCTGTTCCAACCGTCGCCATCAGGGCGGTCATGCTCGACATGCAGGCAGAGGAATAGAAGGTGTGGGGTACAACAGCATGAAATCCGCACGTAAATGGCTGCACCATGCTGGTGCAAAGCCCGGATTTCAGCCGTTGCGGTCAGATCACGATATCACGCAGCCATGCGCTACTGGATGGATGCGCCAATGCCGATCTTGCATAGGGGATGCGCATAGTACATAGGAAGCTACGTAACTCAGCTACAATGCGGCCTTGCTCCGCGCTTGGCTGAGGCGCGGCCAACCTCCCCAGACAGCGACCACGACAAGGTATTTTCCGTGACTGCCGCCCTGCCCCCTACTGTCCTGCGCACAGTCCTCACCGCCCTGATGCTGGCGATTTTTCTCGGTGCGTTGGACCAGACCATTGTCGCCGTGTCCATGCCAGCGATTTCCGCACAGTTCAACGATGTCGGTCTGCTGGCCTGGGTCATCTCCGGTTACATGGTAGCCATGACCATCGCCGTGCCGATCTACGGCAAGCTCGGCGACCTGTATGGCCGGCGGCGCATGATCCTCACGGGCACGGCCTTGTTCACCCTGGCTTCGGTGGCCTGCGCCCTGGCCCAGGACATGCAGCAGTTGGTACTGGCGCGGGTGGTCCAGGGGATTGGCGCAGGGGGCATGGTTTCGGTGAGCCAGGCGATCATTGGCGATTTCGTGCCGCCTCGCGAGCGCGGCCGCTACCAAGGCTATTTCAGCAGCATGTACGCCCTGGCCAGCGTCGCCGGACCGGTGCTCGGTGGCTGGTTGACCGAATACCTGTCCTGGCGCTGGGTGTTCTGGATCAACCTGCCCCTGGGTCTGTTCGCCCTGTGGGCGATCCGCCGTGCCCTGGCCGGCATGCCGGTACAGCGCCGAGAGGCCCAGGTGGATTACCTCGGTGCGCTGCTGCTGATCCTGGGCCTGGGCAGCCTACTGCTGGGTATCACCTTGGTCGGTCAGGGCCACGCCTGGCTATCGCCGCCGGTGCTGGCACTGCTGGGCGGTGCCCTGCTGGGCCTTGTGGTGTTCATCGGCCATGAGCGGCGCTGCCCAGAGCCGCTGTTGCCGCTCAAGTTGTTCGGCAACCGCACTGCAATGCTGTGCTGGTGCGCGATCTTCTTCGCCAGCTTCCAATCGATCTCGCTGACCATGCTGATGCCTCTGCGCTACCAGAGCATCACCGGCGCAGGCGCCGACAGCGCCGCGCTTTATCTGTTGCCGCTGGCGATGGGGCTGCCCCTGGGCGCCTTCACCGGTGGACGCCTGACCAGTCGCACAGGTCGCTATCGCCCGCAAATCGTTATCGGTTTCGTACTGATGCCCTTGGCTATCCTCGGCATGGCCCTCACGCCACCGCAATCGGCGCTGCTCGGCGCGGTGTTCATGCTGTTGACCGGTATTGCCTGCGGCTTGCAGTTCCCGACCTCCTTGGTGGGGACCCAGAGCGCGGTGGAGCACAAGGACATCGGCGTTGCCACCAGTACCACCAACCTGTTCCGCGCCCTGGGCGGCGCCATGGGGGTGGCCTGCATGTCCAGTTTGCTGTTGGCGCTGCTGCATCAGGACGGTTTCGAGGCGTTGGGCAATCCGCTGCTGGGTAGCCTGCAGGCAGGCGAACCGGACCCATTGACCCAAGCGCGGCTGTTGCGAACCTTCCGTCACTTGCTGATGACCAGTGCCGCCCTGTCGCTTCTGGGCCTAGCCGCCGCGCTGGTCATGCCCGACCGGCAACTACGAGGACGTTGATGTCATCTGCCACACTGCATTGGGCTGCGCATAACCATTAACTCCCCCTTAATGAAAGGGGGAAACACTTCATCACAATCATTCACAAAGTGTCATTTGCGCAAGGAAGGGCTCAAGCGCAGCATATCCAACCCTGTGTCGACCCAACGCTCCACATCGCGCAGCAGGTCGAAGCTGTCCGGCAGCAACAGCCAGCGCCCGATCAGGCCATCGACATAGGCGAACAACGCAACAGCGGCACGTTGCACATCCAGATCCTCGGGCAACTGCCCACGGCGCACGGCATTGGCCATGGCCAAGGCGATGCCTTCGTGGCAGTCCAGCACAGCGCCTTGGCGCTGCTGGCGGATCTCGCACATGTCGTCGGTGAATTCACATTTGTGGTGCAGGATTTCATTGATGCGTCGGGTCCTGGCATCGAGCACCAGGTCATTGAGCACCTGCAGCAACAGGGTGCGAATGCAGCCAAGCGGGTCGAGTTCGTCCTCGCTCTCGCTGGCGCGGGCCAGGTGGTCATGGGTTTCATGCAGGCTGTCCAGCAGCGCCTGCACCAGCTCGGCCTTGTTGTTGAAATGCCAATAGATCGCCCCACGGGTCACACCCGCCAGTTCAGCGATGTCGGCCAGGGTGGTTCGCGCAACCCCGCGCTTGTAGAAGGCCTTTTCCGCTGCCTCGATGATCTGGGCACGGGTTTCCTGGGCTTCCTCTTTGGTTCGACGGACCATGGCAGCTCAACCTCATCACGACCCGCAGGCTCGACCGGCGCGCGGGGTTCAGGCCGGGGTCGCCTCTTTAAGGGCGTCTCCCGGGGAGTATTCGACGGATCCGCAGCGCCCGTTCAAGGCTGACTGCGGTATTTACAAACAAGCATGAATGTAAGTATATTCGTTAGTAAGCTATTTATCCACCGGATAGCACCTTTTCTGAAAACACTTCAATTATTCTTGAGCGTCTCCCTGCTCTAGCGACCCGAGGATCCTATGCAATTCAAGCCAGCCGTCACCGCCCTGGTTTCCGCCGTCGCCCTGGCAACCCTGCTAAGTGGCTGTAAGAAAGAAGAAGCAGCGCCTGCGGCGCAGGCTCCTCTGGTCGGCGTTGTCACTCTCCAGCCTCAGGCCTATACCCTGACGTCCGAGCTACCGGGGCGTACCACCGCCTTCCGCGTCGCCGAGGTCCGCCCACAGGTCAATGGCATCATTCTCAAGCGCCTGTTCAAGGAAGGCAGTGACGTCAAGGAAGGTCAGCAGCTGTATCAGATCGACCCGGCCGTCTACGAAGCCAACCTGGCCAATGCCCAGGCCAACCTGCAAGCTACCCGTTCGCTGGCCGAGCGCTACAAGCAACTGATCGACGAGCAGGCTGTCTCCAAGCAGGAATACGACGACGCCAATGCCAAACGATTGCAGGCCGAGGCTTCGCTCAAAAGCGCCCAGATCGATCTGCGCTACACCAAGGTTCTGGCGCCGATCAGCGGTCGTGTCGGGCGCTCGTCCGTCACCGAAGGTGCCCTGGTGAGCAATGGCCAAGCCAACGCGTTGGCCACCATCCAGCAGCTCGACCCGATCTACGTCGATGTCACCCAGTCCACCGCCGAGCTGCTCAAGCTGCGACGCGACCTGGAAAGCGGCCAGTTGCAGAAGGCCGGCGAGAACGCCGCCTCCGTCCAGCTGGTACTTGAGGATGGCAGCCTGTTCAAACAGCAAGGTCGGCTGGAGTTCTCCGAAGTCGCGGTCGACGAAACCACCGGTTCCGTGACCTTGCGCGCCATCTTCCCCAACCCTGACCACACCCTGCTGCCGGGCATGTTCGTTCACGCCCGCCTGAAGGCCGGGGTCAATGCCAACGCCATCCTGGCACCACAACAGGGCGTGACCCGTGACCTGAAGGGCACCCCCACCGCGCTGGTGGTCAACCAGGAAAACAAGGTCGAACTGCGCCAGCTCAAGGCCAGTCGTACCCTGGGCAGCGACTGGCTGATCGAGGAAGGCCTGAACCCAGGCGACCGCCTCATCACCGAAGGGCTGCAGTTCGTGCGCCCTGGTGTCGAGGTCAAGGTCAGCGAAGCCACCAACGTCAAGAAGCCAGGCAGCCCAGACCAGGCCAGCACTGCGAAAGTAGACGCCAAAGCGGAGTAAACCATGTCGAAGTTCTTTATCGATCGCCCGATCTTCGCCTGGGTGATCGCCTTGGTCATCATGCTGGTCGGCGCGCTCTCCATCCTGAAGCTGCCGATCAACCAGTATCCGAGCATCGCACCGCCGGCCATCGCGATCGCCGTGACCTATCCGGGCGCCTCGGCGCAAACGGTGCAGGACACCGTGGTACAGGTCATCGAGCAGCAGCTCAACGGTATCGACAACCTGCGTTATGTCTCCTCGGAGAGCAACTCCGATGGCAGCATGACCATCACCGCCACCTTCGAGCAGGGCACCAACCCTGATACCGCGCAGGTCCAGGTGCAAAACAAGCTGAACCTGGCTACCCCGCTGCTGCCGCAGGAAGTGCAGCAGCAAGGTATCCGCGTCACCAAGGCAGTGAAGAACTTCCTGTTGGTGATCGGCCTGGTGTCCGAAGACGGCAGCATGACCAAGGACGACCTGTCCAACTACATCGTCTCCAACATGCAGGATCCGATCTCGCGGACTGCCGGCGTGGGTGACTTCCAGGTGTTCGGTGCCCAGTACGCCATGCGTATCTGGCTCGATCCGGCCAAGCTGAACAAGTTCCAGCTGACTCCGGTCGACGTGCGCAACGCGGTCAGCGCGCAGAACGTGCAGGTATCCTCCGGTCAGCTCGGCGGTCTACCTGCCATGCCCGGTACCCAGCTCAACGCCACCATCATCGGCAAGACCCGCCTGCAGACCGCCGAGCAGTTCGAAAAGATCCTGCTCAAGGTCAACAGCGACGGCTCCCAGGTGCGTCTGAGCGATGTCGCCAAGGTCGGCCTGGGCGGTGAGAACTACGCCATCAGCGCCCAGTACAACGGTTTCCCGGCCTCGGGCCTGGCGATCAAGCTGGCCACCGGGGCCAACGCCCTGGATACCGCCAAGGCGCTGCGCAAGACCATCAGCGACCTGGAGCCGTTCTTCCCGCCGGGCGTGAAGGCCGTGTTCCCTTACGACACCACTCCGGTGGTCACTGAATCCATCAGCGGCGTGATCCACACGCTGATCGAGGCGGTGGTCCTGGTGTTCCTGGTGATGTACCTGTTCCTGCAGAACTTCCGCGCCACCATCATCACCACCATGACCGTACCGGTGGTGTTGCTGGGTACCTTCGGCATCCTTGCCGCCGCGGGCTTTAGCATCAACACCCTGACCATGTTCGCCATGGTCCTGGCCATCGGCTTGCTGGTGGACGACGCCATCGTCGTGGTGGAGAACGTCGAGCGGGTCATGTCCGAAGAGGGCTTGCCGCCCAAGGAGGCCACCAAGCGCTCCATGGAACAGATCCAGGGTGCCCTGGTGGGTATCGCCCTGGTGCTGTCGGCGGTACTGCTGCCGATGGCTTTCTTCGGCGGCTCCACCGGTGTGATCTACCGTCAGTTCTCCATCACCATCGTTTCGGCCATGGGCCTGTCGGTGCTGGTGGCGCTGATCTTCACCCCGGCACTGTGCGCCACCATGCTCAAACCCCTGAAAAAGGGCGAGCATCATGTGGCCAAGCGCGGCTTCTTCGGCTGGTTCAACCGCAACTTCGACCGCAGCGTGCAAGGCTATGAGCGCAGCGTCGGCGGCATCCTGCGCAACAAGTTCCCGTTCCTGTTGGCCTACGCCCTGATCGTGGTCGGCATGGTCTGGCTGTTCATGCGCATTCCCACAGCGTTCCTGCCCGAGGAAGACCAAGGCGTGTTGTTTGCCCAGGTTCAGACCCCGGCCGGCTCCAGTGCCCAACGTACCCAGGTGGTCGTCGACCAGATGCGCGAGTACCTGCTCAAGGACGAAGCTGACACCGTCTCCTCGGTCTTCACCGTGAACGGCTTCAACTTCGCTGGCCGCGGCCAGAGCTCGGGCATGGCCTTCATCATGCTCAAGCCATGGGACGAACGCTCGGCGGAAAACAGCGTGTTCAACCTCGCGGCCCGCGCCCAGCAGCACTTCTTCAGCTTCCGTGACGCCATGGTGTTCGCCTTCGCGCCACCTGCGGTACTCGAACTGGGTAACGCCACCGGCTTCGACGTGTTCCTCCAGGACCGCGCCGGTGTCGGCCACGCAAAACTGATGGAAGCACGCAACCAGTTCCTGGCCAAGGCCGCCCAGAGCAAGGTGCTCACCGCGGTGCGTCCGAACGGCCTGAACGACGAGCCGCAGTACCAGCTGATCATCGATGACGAACGTGCCAGCGCCTTGGGCGTGACCATCGCCGACATCAACGCCACCCTGTCGATCGCCTTGGGCGGCAACTACGTCAACGACTTCATCGACCGCGGTCGGGTCAAGAAGGTGTACATCCAGGGCGAACCAAGCGCCCGGATGAGCCCGGAAGACCTGCAGAAGTGGTACGTGCGCAATGGCGCGGGCGAGATGGTGCCGTTCTCCTCCTTCGCCAAGGGCGAATGGAGCTATGGCTCGCCGAAGCTCTCGCGCTACAACGGTGTGGAAGCGGTCGAAATCCTCGGTGCCCCGGCACCGGGCTACAGTACCGGCGAAGCCATGGCCGAGGTCGAGCGCATCGCGGGCGAACTGCCAGCTGGCATCGGCTATTCCTGGACCGGCATGTCCTACGAGGAGAAACTCTCCGGCTCGCAGATGCCGGCGCTGTTCGCCCTCTCGGTCCTGTTCGTGTTCCTGTGCCTGGCAGCGCTGTACGAAAGCTGGTCGATTCCGATCGCCGTCGTGCTTGTCGTACCGCTGGGTATCATCGGTGCGCTGATCGCCGCCAGCCTGCGCGGGTTGTCCAACGACGTGTACTTCCTGGTCGGCCTGCTGACCACTATCGGCCTGGCGGCGAAGAACGCGATCCTGATCGTCGAATTCGCCAAGGAACTGCACGAGCAGGGCCGCAGCCTGTATGACGCAGCCATCGAGGCCTGCCGCATGCGTCTGCGCCCAATCATCATGACCTCGCTGGCGTTCATCCTCGGCGTGGTACCGTTGACCATCGCCAGCGGCGCAGGCTCGGGCAGCCAGCACGCCATCGGCACCGGGGTGATCGGCGGTATGATCAGTGCGACCGTGCTGGCCATCTTCTGGGTACCGCTGTTCTTCGTTGCAGTGTCGTCGCTGTTCGGCAGCAAGAAGCCTGAATCCGACGCCACCCCTGAAACTACTCGTTATGAGGCTGGGCAATGACCAAGTCTTTGTTATCCCTGGCGGCAACCGCTTTCATCCTTGGCGGCTGCTCGCTGATCCCTGACTACCAGACCCCTGAATCGCCAGTGGCGGCGCAGTGGCCGCAAGGCCCTGCGTACTCGCCGACCCAGTCGGCCGACGTAGCCGCGGCCGAGCAGGGCTGGCGTCAGTTCTTCCATGATCCTGCGCTGCAGCAACTGATCCAGACCGCGCTGGTCAACAACCGCGACCTGCGCGTCGCCGCCCTGAACATCGATGCCTACCGGGCCCAGTACCGCATCCAGCGGGCCGACCTGTTCCCGGCGGTATCGGCCAATGGCAGTGGCAGCCGCCAGCGGGTACCGGCGAACATGTCGCAGACCGGCGAAGCGGGCATCACCAGCCAGTACTCGGCCACCCTGGGTGTCAGCGCCTATGAGCTGGACTTGTTCGGCCGTGTGCGCAGCCTCACCGAGCAGGCCTTGGAGACCTACCTCTCCAGCGAGCAGGCCCGCCGCTCCACGCAAATCAGCCTGGTCGCCAGCGTGGCCAATGCCTACTACACCTGGCAGGCCGACCAAGCGCAGCTCAAGCTGACCGAAGAGACCCTCAAGACCTACGTCGAAAGCTACAACCTCACCCGCCGTAGCAATGAGGTGGGTGTTGCCTCAGCGCTCGATGTGAGCCAGGCCCGCACCGCCGTTGAAGGCGCGCGGGTCAAACTCGCGCAGTACCAGCGCCTGGTCGCCCAGGACCTGAACAGCCTGACCGTGCTGCTGGGCACTGGCGTGCCGGCTGACCTGCCGGCACCGCTTCAGCTCGACGCCGATCAACTGGCCGAGGTCCCGGCCGGCCTGCCATCGGATCTGCTGCAACGGCGTCCGGACATCCAGGAAGCCGAGCACCTGCTCAAAGCCGCCAACGCCAATATCGGCGCGGCCCGCGCTGCGTTCTTCCCGAGCATCAGCCTGACCGCCAACGCCGGCACCCTGAGCCCGGACATGGGCGGGCTGTTCAAGGGCGGGTCGGGCACTTGGCTGTTCCAGCCGCAGATCAACCTGCCGATCTTCAACGCCGGCAGCCTGAAAGCGAGCCTGGACTACTCGAAGATCCAGAAGGACATCAACGTCGCCAAGTACGAAAAGACCATCCAGACCGCCTTCCAGGAAGTCTCCGATGGCCTGGCCGCACGCAAGACCTTCGAGGAGCAGCTGCAGGCCCAGCGCGACCTGGTGGCCGCCAACCAGGACTACTACCGCCTGGCCGAGCGCCGCTACCGCATCGGGATCGACAGCAACCTGACCTTCCTCGATGCCCAGCGCAACCTGTTCAGTTCGCAGCAGTCGCTGATCAACGACCGGCTCTCGCAGCTGGTCAGCGAGGTCAACCTGTACAAGGCCCTCGGTGGCGGCTGGTACGAGCAGACCGGGCAGGCCAACCAGCAGGCTTCGGTGGAAACACCGAAAGGCTGAGCGACCCGCTAGCAGCATCAAGCCCACCCTCGCGGTGGGCTTTTTTTATGGGACAGCCCCACCGCGCCCCCGAATTAACCACGTCGACATTCCGTTCGATAATCGCCCCGTTCCGCACTGGGCGAATTGCCTCGCCCTCACCTTGCACCGCACCATCGCCCACGCAACGTTGCACACGCTCTCACAAAAGACGCCACACCCTGCGGCCCGCACCCGCAGCGCACCGGCTCGCCCGAATAAAAACAAGAGATCCGCAACCGATGAGCACTTTGCAACCCGCACGCCAACTGCTGCCCGGCCTGTTGGCCCTGTTCTGCGCCCTGCCCTCCCTGGCCGCTGAAAGCGGTTTCGTGGAAGGCGCCAAGGCCACCCTCAACCTGCGCAACTTCTACATCAACCGCAACTTCGTCGACCCGGTCAATCGCCAGAGCAAAGCCGAGGAATGGACCCAGAGCTTCATCCTCGATGCCCGCTCCGGCTTCACCCAAGGCACCGTCGGTTTCGGCGTGGACGTGCTCGGGCTGTATTCGATCAAGCTCGATGGCGGCAAAGGCACAGCCGGCACTCACCTGCTGCCCGTGCACGACGACGGCCGCCCCGCCGATGATTTCGGCCGCCTTGGCATCGCGCTCAAAGCCAAGGCGTCGCAGACCGAACTGAAGGTCGGTGAATGGATGCCTGTGCTACCGATCCTGCGCTCGGACGATGGCCGCTCACTGCCACAGACCTTCCGCGGCGGCCAGCTCACCTCCCAGGAGATCGCCGGGCTGACCCTGTATGCCGGCCAGTTCCGTGGCAACAGCCCGCGCAACGACGCCAGCATGGAAGACATGTCGCTCAATGGCCGCGCCGCCTTCACCTCCGACCGGTTCAACTTCGCCGGCGGCGAATACACCTTCAACGACAAGCGCACGCTGGTTGGCCTGTGGAATGCCCAGCTCAAGGACATCTACCGCCAACAGTACGTCAACCTGGTGCACAGCCAGCCTCTGGGCGACTGGACCCTGGGCGCCAACCTCGGTTATTTCGTCGGCGGCGAGGACGGTGCCGAGCGCGCTGGCAAATTGGACAACCGCACCGCCTCGGCCATGCTCTCGGCACGCTACCAGGGTCATACGTTCTACCTGGGCCTGCAGAAGGTCAGCGGTGACGACGCCTGGATGCGGGTCAACGGGACCAGCGGCGGCACCCTGGCCAACGACAGCTACAACTCAAGCTTCGACAACGCCAAAGAGCGCTCCTGGCAGGTGCGACACGACTTCAACTTCGTCGCCCTCGGCGTGCCCGGGCTGACCCTGATGAACCGCTACATCAAAGGCGACAATGTGCAGGCCGGCGGCGTCACCGACGGCAAGGAGT
Source organism: Pseudomonas guariconensis (assembly GCF_040822035.1). NCBI lineage: Bacteria > Pseudomonadati > Pseudomonadota > Gammaproteobacteria > Pseudomonadales > Pseudomonadaceae > Pseudomonas > Pseudomonas guariconensis. The sequence goes on from NZ_CP162012.1 coordinate 4,282,589, forward strand.
GGGCGCGGGAAACCGAGCTTGCCTACGTGATCCAGGCCGGTTCCTTCAAGGACCTGTCGCTTAAATGGCGCAACTCCACCATGCGCCGGGATTTCAGCACCAACGCGTTCGACGAGAATCGACTGATCATCAGCTACCCGCTGAACCTGCTCTAGCCAGGACACTTCGCGGGTAAACCCGCTCCAACAAAGATCACCGTCGACTTTGTGGGAGCGGGTTCACACCGCGCATCGTCTGATCACCGGCAAATAACCAAAAAGAATAACCAAATCAAATAAAATTCTTTGACGCTATATGTAACGACCCGCTAAAACCGAGCCCTGATCCCCGCACCAGAGCCCGAACATGGACCTTCGCCAACTGCGCTACTTCATTGCCCTGACCGAATATCGCAGTTTCGTTCGCGCCGCCGAAGCCATGGGCATTACCCAGCCGGCCTTCAGCCGCGCCATCCAGGGCCTGGAGCAGACCTTGGGTTGCCCGCTTGTCGACCGCGCCAGCAAGGCGCTGCAGCCCACCCCTGAAGGGCAGGTGGTACTGCAACATGCCAGGCGACTGGTCCAGGGTGCCGCGCAGTTGAGCAACGATGTGCTCCAGATGACCAAGCTCGACGCCGGCGAGCTGCATTTCGGCAGCGGGCCGGCCCTGGCTGCGCGTCTGGTGCCCGAGGCTCTGAGCCATTTCATCCAGACCCACCCAGGGATCCTCACCCGCTTGCAAGTGAACAATGCAGAGCAGCTGGGCCAGGCACTTCGCCGTGAGCAAATAGAGTTCTTCGTCGATGACATCCGCCCCTTCGAGGCCGACCCGTACTTTCATACCGAACCGCTGACGCCACGCCCTGGCCTGTTCTTCTGCCGCCCCGGGCACCCCTTGCTGGCCAAGGACAGCCTGTCGACCAACGACCTGTTCGCCTATCCACTGGCCAGCGCCCTGCTCGTTTCCGGTGTGCGCAAACGACTGGCCAACTTGAGCGGGCGCAGCGACTTCACGCCTCACCTGCAAACCGAACACTTGGCCGTGCTGCGCAGTGTCGTGCTGGCCAGCGACGCCATCGGCAACGCCAGCGAAGAGGCGATCGCCGAGGACCTGGCAGCCGGCCGCCTGGTTCGGCTGCACTGGCGCAACCTGCCGCCAGGGCTGGAGGTGCTGAGCCTGCGATGTGGGGTGATCAGCCGCAGTGGCTACCGGCTGTCGCCTGCGGCGCGGGCCATGATCGAGACCCTGGTGAGACTCGACACGCCCGCACAGCCCTCCGCCCGCAGCCTGGGGTAACGCCATTCGCTGCGGTGATAACAGGCCATCACCTGCACCAGGTTCCGGCCATGATGTCCGGGCGCTATGCTCAGACAAGCCCTTTCGCAGGTAAACCTGCGAAAACGCCGGGACAGGCATCAGCCAATCAGGCCCCCAGGGAGAAACAACAATGAAAACCCTCGTCGACCACCTGAGCCAGTACGCCAGCTACCACCGTGACCCACGCAATATCGCCACCCATTTCGTCGGTATTCCGCTGATCGTGCTGGCGGTGACCATCCTGCTGTCACGCCCCGGCGGCTCAATGCTGGGGGTGTGGCTTTCCCCGGCGCTGCTGGTCGCCGCCGCCTCGGTGTGGTTCTACCTGCGTCTGGATGTGCGCTTCGGGCTGGTGATGGGCGCGTTACTGGGCGGGTGCCTGTGGGTTGGCCAGACACTTGCGGTGCAGGCCACCGGGCTGTGGCTGAGCGCCGGGCTCGGCGCCTTCGTGGTGGGCTGGATCATCCAGTTCGTCGGCCATTATTACGAAGGCCGCAAGCCGGCGTTCGTGGACGATATCAGCGGGCTGATCATCGGGCCGCTGTTCGTGGTGGCGGAGCTGGCGTTCATGCTGGGGCTGTGTCCGGCGCTCAAGCGCGCCGTGGAAACCAAGGCAGGTCCGGTGGCGGTGCGCCAGAAGAAAGCGACAGCCTGACGTCACACACCTGCGAGGGGCCGCAATGCGACCCCGCCAGGTTTCACTGCCGCGACTCGACCCCAAGCTCATCCCACACCGACTCAGCCAGGTGGAAGGTGGCATTGGCCGCCGGGATCCCGCAATAGATCGCACTCTGCATGATCACTTCCTTGATCTGCTCTCGCGTCACGCCGTTATTGGCGGCCGCACGCAGGTGCAGCTTGAGCTCCTCGTTGCGGTTCATGCCGATCAGCATCGCGATGGTGATCAGGCTGCGGGTATGCCGGGGCAAACCCGGGCGCGTCCAGATATCGCCCCAGGCATGCCGGGTGATCATCTCCTGGAACTCGCCATTGAAGTCGTTGAGCTTTTCCAGGCTGCGGTCCACATGGGCATCGCCAAGTACGGCGCGGCGCACCTGCATGCCTGCCTCGTAGCGTTGTTTCTCATCCATCGCCAATTCCTCAGCAGGTCAGCAGAAAATCGAGCACCCGGCGGGTGAACGGTGCGCCGATCTCGACATTGGACAGGTGCGCCGCAGCAAACTCCACATAGGCTGCCCCCTGGATCTGCGCCTGCATGAAGCGACCGTGTTCCGGGGTGGTCACCACATCCTCGGTCCCCGCGACGATCAGGGTCGGCACCTTGACGCTGACCAGTTGCTCACGAAAATCCGCATCACGCACCGCGGCGCAATTGGCCGCGTACCCCTGAGGGGAAGTCTGCGCGAGCATCTGGCAGATACGTTGAGCCTGATCGGGTTGGGCCTGGGCAAATCCTGGGGTGAACCAGCGCGCGATAGAGGCATCACGCAAATCGACCATCGCCTGCTGACCGCCCTTGAGCACCGTGTCGATACGGGTGTTCCACACTTCGTCGTTGGCGATCTTGGCCGCAGTGTTGCACAGGGTCAGGCTGAGTAGGCGGTGGCCGGCATTGATGCCCAGCCACTGGCCGATCAGGCCGCCCATGGACAGGCCGACGAAGTGGGCCTGCGGGATATCCAGCGCATCGAGCAGCGCCAGCACATCGCGGCCTAGCTGTTCGATGCGGTAAGGGCCTTCGGTGACCTGCGAGCCGCCATGACCACGAGTGTCGTAGCGCAACACGCGAAAATGCTCGGACCACGCCGGAATCTGGGTGTCCCACATGTGCAGGTCGGTACCCAGCGAGTTGGACAACACCAGCACCGGGGCGTGCTCTGGGCCGTCGAGTTGGTAGTTCAAAACGCCATCGGCCAGTTGCAGTTGCGCCACAGCGGTCTCCTTCAGGCAGTGAAACGTTGATGTTCGGCCACGGCCCGCGCCACCCAGACGCGGGCCTGGCCCAGGTAGTGGGCAGGGTCGAGCAGACGGTCGAGTTCTTCGGCGCTCAGCTCGGCGCTGACTTGCGCGTCCTCGCCCAGCACCGCGCGCAGATGGCGCTGCTCGGCCACCGCACGTTGGCAACAGTCCTCTAGCAGATGGTGGGCGCGATCACGCCCCAGGCGCTGGGCCAGGACGATGCTCACCGCCTCGGCCAGCACCAGGCCTTGGGTCAAATCCAGATTGCGGCGCATGCGCGTAGCATTGACCTCCATGCCCTCGGCGATCACCTGGGCCTGGCGCAGGGCGCCGGACACCAGGCAGCAGATTTCCGGCAGGGTTTCCCATTCGGCGTGCCACAGGCCCAGGCTACGCTCGTGTTCCTGAGGCATGGCGGCGTACATCGTCGATACCAAGCCCGGCACTCGCGTGGCGGCGCCGATCAGCACCGCGGCGCCTACCGGGTTGCGTTTGTGCGGCATGGTCGAAGAGCCGCCCTTGCCCGGCGCGGAGGGCTCGAACACCTCCCCCGCCTCGGTCTGCATCAGCAAGCTCACATCGCGCCCGAATTTGCCCAACGTGCCGGCCACCAGCCCCAGTACCGAGGCGAACTCCACCAGCCTATCGCGCTGGGTATGCCAAGGTTGCTCGGGCAGGCTCAGGCCCAGGTCCGCAGCAAGCCCTTCAGCGACCGGCAGAGCCTTGCTGCCCAAGGCCGCAAGACTGCCGGAAGCACCGCCGAACTGCAGGCACAGCAGCCGTGGACGCAGTTCTGCAAGACGCTGACGATGGCGGGTCAACGCGCCCAGCACACCGGCCAGCTTCATGCCCAGGGTGACGGGCGTGGCGTGTTGCAACCAAGTGCGCCCTACCAAAGGGGTATCGGCATGTAGCAGGGCCTGGCGCGCCAGGGTCTCGGCCAGCTTGGCAAGATCGGCCTCGATCAGCGCCAGGGCATCGCGCAGTTGCAGCACCAGACCGGTATCCATCGCGTCCTGGCTGGTCGCGCCCAGGTGAACGTAACGCTCGGCCTCCGGTACGCCGCTGGCGATCACTTTGCCCAAGGCCTTCACCAAGGGAATCGCCGAGTTGCCCGCCGTGGCGATGGCCTCGGCTAGGGCGCGGATGTCATAGCGCTCGGCATGGCAGGCGGTCTCGATGGCCGCCACGGCACTGTGCGGTACCAGCCCGACGGCCGCTTCGGCGCGCGCCAGGGCAGCCTCGAAATCGAGCATGCCCTGCAGGCGACCGCGATCGCAGAAGATCTCGCGCATGGCGGGCGCTGTGAAGTAAACGTCGAAGAGCTGGTGGGTCATGCAACGTCCTTAATGATCATGGTGCAGGTACGCAGCCTGCTTCGGCAGGCGCAGACTGAACAGGAAGGCCACCGCCATCATGGCGGTCACGTACCAGTAGAAGGTGTTCTCCATTCCCAGGGTTTTCAAGCCCAGGGCCACGTATTCGGCTGAACCGCCGAATACCGCGTTGGCCACCGCATAAGCCAGGCCGACGCCCAAGGCACGCACTTGCGTGGGGAACATCTCGGCTTTCACCAGGCCGCTGATCGAGGTGTAGAAACTGACGATGCACAGCGCCAGCGTCACCAGGACGAAGGCCAGCAATGGGCTGGTCACGGTCTTGAGCGCCATCAGCAGTGGCACGGTGAACAGCGTCCCCAAGGCGCCGAACAACATCATCGAGTTACGCCGGCCAATGCGGTCGGACAACATGCCGAACAGCGGCTGCAGGATCATGAATAGGAACAGCGCCCCGGTCATCACGAAGCTGGCGCTCTTGGCGTTCATCCCGGCGGTGTTGACCAGGAACTTCTGCATGTACGTGGTGAAGGTGTAGAAGATCAGCGAACCGCCGGCGGTATAGCCCAGCACGGTGATGAACGCCGCGGCGTGGTTACGGAACAGCCCGCTGATGGTGCCGGCCTCTTTGTCCTGGCGGGTTTCGGCGCTGCTGGTCTCTTTCAGCGAACGGCGCAGCATCAGCGAGATCAGCGCGGCGATGGCGCCCACCACGAACGGGATACGCCAGCCATAGGCACGCAGCTCATCCTCGGTCAGCAACTGCTGCAGGATCACCACCACCAGCACCGCCAGCAACTGCCCACCGATCAGCGTGACGTACTGGAAAGAGGCAAAGAAGCCGCGCTGCCCGCGCAGTGCCACTTCACTCATGTAGGTCGCGGTAGTGCCGTATTCACCGCCCACCGACAGGCCCTGGATCAGCCGCGCCAGCAACAGGAGGGCCGGCGCCCAGGTGCCGATGCTCGCATAGGTAGGCAGACAAGCGATGATCAGCGAGCCGCCGCACATCATCAGCACCGAGATCATCAGGGAATTCTTGCGCCCATGGCGGTCAGCCAGACGGCCGAAGATCCAACCTCCGATCGGACGCATCAGGAAGCCTGCGGCGAACACCCCAGCAGTATTGAGCAACTGCACGGTGGGATCGTCCGAAGGGAAGAACGCCGGGGCGAAGTAGATCGCGCAGAAGGCATAGACGTAGAAGTCGAACCATTCCACCAGGTTGCCCGAGGAGGCACCGACGATCGCGAAGATGCGCTTACTGCGTTCTTCGCCTGTGTAATAGCTAGAGGTCATGACGTGCTTACTCCTGGAAGGCCATTGCTAAGTCTAGACACACCCAGTAACAGTCTCGTTCCGCAGCCCGGCCTGCACCTTACGTGGAGCGAGGTTCCGGCAGTCCCTATTCGCGGGTAAATCGGAGCGCTAAACCGCCGCTCCGATTTCCCCGCGATGGGTCCAAACACCCGATCAAACGCGCTCGATCGCCAATGCCAGCCCCTGCCCAACGCCCACGCACATGGTCGCCAGGCCTTTGCGCCCGCCGCGCTTCTCCAACTGATGCAGTGCGGTCAGCACCAGGCGGGCCCCGCTCATGCCCAGCGGATGGCCCAAGGCAATGGCCCCGCCGTTGGGGTTGACCTGAGGGGCGTCATCGGCGACACCCAGCTCGCGCAGTACGGCCAGGCCCTGGCTGGCGAAGGCTTCGTTCAGCTCGATGACATCGAAATCTGTCACCGCAATGCCCAGCCGCTCCGTCAACTTGCGCACCGCAGGCACCGGACCGATTCCCATCACCCGAGGCGCCACACCGGCGCTGGCCATGCCCAGCACCCGTGCACGCGGGGTGAGGCCGTGCTTTTTCACCGCTTCAGCCGACGCCAGGATCAACGCGGCCGCACCGTCGTTGACGCCCGAAGCGTTGCCGGCAGTGACCGTCTTGTCCGGGCCATTGACCGGTTTGAGCTTGGCCAGAGCCTCCAGAGTGGTCTCCGGGCGCAGGTGCTCGTCCTGCTCGACCAGGGTCTCGCCCTTCTTGTGAACGATACGCACCGGTACGATCTCTTCGGCGAAGAACCCAGCCGCCTGGGCTGCCGCAGCCTTCTGCTGGCTGCGCAGGGCGAAAGCGTCCTGGTCGGCGCGCGAAACCTGATAGTCGTCCGCCACGTTGTCGGCCGTCTCGGGCATGGCATCCACGCCGTACTGGGCCTTCATCAGCGGGTTAATGAAGCGCCAGCCGATGGTGGTGTCCTCAAGCTTCATGTTGCGCGAGTAGCCGCTCTCGGCCTTGCCCATGACGAAAGGAGCACGGGACATGGACTCCACCCCGCCAGCGATGGCCAGCTCCATCTCGCCGCTGGCGATGGCGCGGAACGCGGTGCCGACAGCATCCATTCCCGAGGCACACAGGCGGTTGAGGGTCACGCCCGGAACGCTTTGTGGCAGGCCGGCCAGCAGCAGCGCCATGCGCGCCACGTTACGGTTATCCTCGCCGGCCTGGTTGGCACAGCCCAGGAACACTTCGTCGAGCTGCGTCCAGTCGACCTGCGGGTTGCGCTCGATCAATGCCTTGAGCGGCACCGCCGCCAGGTCATCGGCACGCACGCCGGCCAAGGCGCCGCCGAAGCGGCCGATGGGGGTGCGGATGGCGTCGCAGATGAATACGTCACGCATCAGGCTTCTCCTGCCGTCTGGCCATGGGCGGCGGCGGTACGGGCCTCAAGGTCGCGCAGCGCGCCCAGCTCGACCTCGGTGGGGGCATCGGTGGTCTGCACGCTGTCGGCAAAGCGGATCGGCCAACCGGTGGCGGCAATGATCTGCTCGCGGGTCACGCCTGGATGAATCGAGGTGACCACGAACTCATGGGTGCCGGCTTCCGGTTCCATGATGCACAGGTCGGTGATGATCCCGACCGGGCCCTCGCCCGGCAGGCCCAGGCGTTTGCGCGAATCGCCGCCCTCGCCGTGACCGACCGACGTGATGAAGTCCAGTTTCTCGACGAACGCACGAGGCGACTGCTTGAGGATGATCAGCACCTGCTTGGCGGAACCGGCGATCTCCGGTGCGCCGCCAGCACCCGGCAGGCGCGTCTTGGGCGCGTGGTAGTCACCGACAACGGTGGTGTTGATGTTGCCGAAGCGGTCGACCTGGGCAGCGCCAAGGAAGCCCACGTCAATGCGCCCGCCTTGCAGCCAATAGCGGAAGATCTCGGCGGTTGGCACTACGGTATCGGCGGTTTCAGCCAGCTCGCCGTCGCCGATCGACAGCGGCAACACGCTGGGCTTGGCACCGATCGGGCCGGATTCGTAGATCAGCACCACGTCCGGGGAGGACGTCAGGCGTGCCAGGTTGGCGGCCTTGGACGGCAGGCCGATCCCCACGAAGCAGACCGCGCCGTTACGCAGGCGACGGGCTGCGGCGACAGTCATCATCTCGGAAGTGGAATAGTTCATTGCGCAGCCTCCGCGGTGCTGGCCAGCTTGGCCTTGAATTCATTGAAGTCAGCGGTGCCACGGATGTAGGTGTCGATCCAGGCAGTGAACGACTCACGGTTGCGCGCAATCGGGTCCCAGGCTTGGTAGAAGCGGTTGTCGCGCTCGTAGTAACCATGGGCGTAGGACGGATGGGCGCCGCCGGGCACCAGACATACGGCGCTGAGCGCCCAGGTCGGCAGTACACAGGCGTTCATCGGGGCCTGCAGGTCATCGACGATTTCCTCGACCGTGACGATGCAGCGCTTGGCCGCCAGGGCCGCTTCCTTCTGCACGCCCAGGATGCCCCAGAGCAGTACGTTGCCCTTGCGGTCGGCTTTTTGTGCGTGGATCACGGTGACATCCGGGCGCACCGAAGGCACGGCGGCGAGTACTTCGCCGGTGAACGGGCAGGTCACGCTCTTGATCAGCGGGTTGACCTTCGGCAGGTCGGAACCTGCGTAGGCGCGCAGCACGGCAAAGGGCAAGCCCGAAGCACCGGCGACGTAGGCATTGGCCAGGTCGGCGTGGCTGTGCTCTTCGATTTCGATGGCGTGAGGCCAGTGTTTTTCCACCGCATCGCGCAGGCGGTGCAGCGAGCCCACACCGGGGTTCCCGCCCCAGGAGAAGATCAACTTGCGCGCGCAACCGGCACCGATCAATTGGTCGTAGATCAGGTCCGGGGTCATGCGCACCAAGGTCAGGTCCCGCTTGTTCTGACGGATGATCTCATGGCCGGCGGCGGTCGGGATCAGGTGGGTGAAACCTTCGAGGGCGACGGTGTCGCCATCCTGGATGAATTGCTTCACGGCATCATGAAGCGAGAGGATTGCTGCCATTGGAGACTCCTGGTCAGGACGAGTCGGGTCAGGGAGCAGCGGGCCGATGCATCGCTGCGATGGGCTCAGATTAAGGAGGACGCCGGGGTGCTTACAATCCGATAATCGCACTTTTGTGCGATTATCGAACCATTTGTTGTTCTGCTATCCATTCGTCCCAGACCCAGGGCACACCTGCGTGGAGCCGGGTTTAACCGCGAAACATCGGTGAGGTGCACCCTCCCATCTGCGGGTAAATCGCTCCTCCACCCTGAGCGATCAGGTCGCGTCGGCGTGGCTCACCAGCCCTTTGACCACCACACCCACGGTGGCCAGCGCCGCTGGCACCAGCAGCGCGGTCAGCACCTGTTCGAAGTTCCAGCCAAGTCCCAGCAACGTCGCGCCGCTCCAGGCCCCGAGGATTGCGCCGAACCGGCCGATGCCGAGCATCCAAGACACCCCGGTGGCACGCCCTTGAGTGGGGTAGAACCGCGCTGCCAACGAGGGCATGGCCGATTGCGCGCCGTTAATGCACATGCCCGCCACCAGCACCAGGGTGGCCAGCAGAGTCATGTTGCCCAGGCTCTGCCCGACTGCGTAGGCGAACACACCCGCCAATAGATAGAACAGACCAATGACCTTGTGCGGGTTGAAGCGGTCCATCGCCCAGCCCACGCCAACCGCGCTGAGTACGCCACCGAACTGGAACAAGGCGCCAATGAACGCGGCCTGCTCCATGCTGGCACCACTGTCACGCATCAGGGTCGGCAGCCAGCTGGTCAGCAGGTAGACGATGACCAGCCCCATGAAGTAGGTCAGCCAGAGCAAAACGGTGCCCAGACCATAGGTGCCGGAGAAGATCACCGTGAACACGTTGCCGGCGGCCACCGCCTTCTGTTCCGGCACACTGAAGCTCGCCGCCTCAGCTACCTTGGCAGGAGCGATCGGAGCCAAGGCCTTGCGAACCTTGTCGATCCCGCGATTGCGCACCACCAGAAACCGCGCGGACTCCGGCAACCACACCAGCAGCACCACCGCCAACAGCAGCGGCAGCACGCCACCGAGCACCAGCAGGCTATGCCAGCCGTAGGCGGGGATCAGCTTGGCGGAAATGAAACCACCGCCTGCCATGCCCAGATTGAAGCCACAGAACATGCTGGTGACCAGCAATGACTTGAGCCGCTCGGGGGTGTACTCGGAGAGCAGCGTGGTGGCATTGGGCATACCAGCGCCCAGCCCCAGGCCAGTGAGAAAACGCAGCACCAGCAGTTGATCGACGTCGGTGGCATAGGCCGAGGCCAGGCTGAAGCCGCCGAACACCAGCACCGCCCCGACCAGCACGCCCTTGCGCCCGAAGCGGTCAGCCAAAGGCCCCGACCCCAGGGCACCGAACACCATGCCAATCAGCGCAGCGCTCATCACCGGGCCAAGGCTTGCGCGATCGATGCCCCACTCCTGGGACAGGGCCGGCGCGATGAAACCCATGGCCGCGGTATCCAGGCCATCGAGGAAGACGATCAGAAAACACAGGATCACCACCCGCCACTGACAGCGGGACAGTGGCTGGTCGTTGATGAAGGACTGGACGTCGAGGCAGTTTCCGACAGCGGTTTGCGGTTTATTCATTGTTGTTGTCCGGAAAATGAGGCGCAGACAGGCCACTGCACACGGAGGATGTGCAGGGAGCAGGATAAGCGAATGCGTCGGTGGATCAGCCGGAAAGCGGCGACGCTGCAGGCGGGTGCGGCCGCGACAGCGAAAGGACAATGCTCATGGGGTGCGTCTCGAATGTTGTTATTGTCCGGTCGGCAAACCGACCGTTGCGCAAGACATTAATCAGCGCATCCCAGGTGCGCAATTCATGGAAAACGAGACTGTGCGTTAATCGAACAAGAAACGCGTGGCGCCGTTCGGCCTGTGGATAAATGCAGACCGTGAATGGGCCGCGAAGCGGCCCTGGGCATTGCTATCCAAATAGCTGGTGGCAGAGGTCGCGGCTGGCCGCCAGCAGGATCGGCAGGAAGCGCTGCTCCAACTCGCTGCGCGTCACCCGACCCACGTGAGTACTGACGTTGAGCGCGGCCAGTACCTGCCCCGAGGCGTCGTAGATCGGCACCGCGATCGAGCGCAGGCCCTGTTCCAGCTCCTGGTCCACCACGCACCAGCCTTGGGCGCGCACCTGCTGTATGCAGGCGAACAGTGAGTCCGGATCGTGCAGGGTTCGACTGGTGCGGGCTTTGAGGTCGGCGCGTTCGAGGTATTCCCAGAGACTGGCATCGTCCAGTGCTGCCAGCAGGATACGCCCCATCGAGGTGCAGTAGGCCGGCAAGCGGCCGCCCACCGAAAGGTCGACCGAGATCAACCGCTCCACCGTTGCCGAACGGGCGATATACAAAATGTCGTCACCTTCGAGCGTCGCCATGTTGGCCGCTTCGTGCAACTGATCGCTGATCCGATCCAGGTAAGGCTGCGCGGAGACCGCAAGAGGTGTCGAGGACAGATACGCATGCCCCAGGGTCAGGACCTTGGGCAACAACGAATAGGTGCGCCCATCGGTGGTCGCGTAACCCAGTTTGATCAGGGTATGCAGACAGCGGCGCACCGCCGCCCGGGGAATCTCGGTGCGATGGCTGATCTGTGCGATGGTCAGGTGGCGCTTGCGCTCCTGGAAGGCCTGGATGACCGCCAGCCCACGGGCCAGCGAAGTCATGAAATCCGGGTCGCCGGTAAAGGCCTGGATACGTTTGGCGGGCGAGGCCACGATCGGCGGGGCCAGTGCAGGCGCTGCGGTACGTCCCGGCTCCGGATTGGCGGAAGCCTTGTCCTGGGTTTCTTCGCTCATGGTGAACCTCAAAAAAAACGGTCGCTTGTGCGATTATCGAACCAACGGCCGATAATCGCAATTGACCGCTGACACTTTTACTTATACCTTTCTCCTGCCACATGTGGCTTCTTTGGAGAGACTGGTCAGGTACCCACCGTAGAAGTCCCAGGCAACGGCCTCGTTTCCCACGAGGCCGTTTTTGTTTTTCTTGTTGTTCGCCCGAACTTTCATGGACGAGCACACCTCAAACTTTCACGGCCAGTCTGATTATCGCCATTGTGCCCACTACATAACTTTGAATGTTTGGCACGTGCCGCTAAAGAATGATGGCCATTGACTTATCGATTGCTATAATCGAATGCGCTGGCCGGATCGTTCATTCAGAACGATATTCGTCGACGTTCCCACGGAGACGCCGCCAGTCAGGTGCAGGGCTCAGGGCCTACCCCGTTAATCCAAGTGCCATGTACCTCATGGATCCTGTCGCTGCGACAGCATGTTCGCCTTGGCGACGTAGCCGTCTGCATAACTTTGCATGATGAAGGCCAAGGCAAAATTTCAACCTATTCGGGTATGACTGTGACGAAAGAAGAACTGCGCGCGGAACTCGAGCGCCAGGCTGAACGTTACAAGGAAGTATACGGTGGTGAAGTGACCACTTACGCCGCGCAATTGGAACCAGAGCGCAAACCTTGGCGCAAGCGCGCCACTGTCCAGGACCAGGTCTTCGCCCAAGAGCTGGAAAAAATGGAAAAGGAACTGCGCAGCGAGAACACCTGACCCGGTGTGCCTTGCGAAGCGGCGCACCACCGCCTTCAACGCGGTGGTGCGCAGCGGTCCTTTTATCGATGCGCCATGATGAAATGGAATTACACAAATTTCATACGATCGTTTGAAATAACCACCATATTCATGATTGCGGGTTTTACCTGCTTTTTTGTGGTTTTTTAGCGATTTTAGTCGTGAAAAACCCCACCCATCTTGCATCGAATCGCCGCTTCCCTGGGATGCTTCCCATCTCGTCGATCGGTTGCAGGGGCATCGATTGCCAAGGTTTTCTGGCATAATCGCGCCCCCCTATGACCGCCAGACAACCTTCATGATCGATTTATTCAGCGGACTGGATGCGTGGGTGCTGGTGAGCTTGCTGCTCGCTCTGACCTTCGTGCTCGCATTCGAGTTCATCAATGGCTTTCATGACACCGCCAACGCGGTAGCCACCGTCATCTATACCAAAGCCATGCCACCGCACCTGGCCGTGTTCTTCTCCGGTGTGTTCAACTTCCTCGGGGTTCTGCTCGGCGGCGTCGGGGTGGCCTATGCCATCGTCCACCTGCTGCCAGTCGAACTGCTGATCAATGTGAACACCGGACACGGGCTGGCCATGGTCTTCTCGTTGCTGGCCGCGGCCATCACCTGGAACCTCGGCACCTGGTACTTCGGCATCCCCGCATCCAGCTCTCATACCCTGATCGGCTCGATCCTGGGCGTGGGCCTGGCCAATGCCCTGCTCAACGACATCCCCCTCGGCGATGGCGTCAACTGGCAGAAAGCGATCGACATCGCCATGTCGCTGGTGATCTCGCCCATGGCCGGCTTCGCCGTCGCGGCCCTGGTATTGATCGGCCTCAAATGGTGGCGCCCGCTGTCGAAGATGCACAAGACACCGGAACAACGCCGCAAGCTGGACGACAAGAAGCATCCGCCATTCTGGAATCGCCTGGTGCTGGTGATTTCCGCGATGGGCGTCAGCTTCGTGCACGGCTCCAACGACGGCCAGAAAGGCATCGGCCTGATCATGCTGGTCCTGATCGGTATCGTTCCTGCCAAGTTCGTCCTCGACCTGAATAGCACCACCTACCAGATCGAGCGTACCCGCGACGCCACCCTGCACATGAGCCAGTTCTACCAGCGCAACGCCGCCACCCTGGGCGAGTTCCTGGCACTGGGCAAGGCCAAGTCGACCGACCTGCCGGAGCAGTTCAGCTGCAATCCGCAGCAGACCGAACCGACCATCGCCGCCCTGCAATCGTCGCTGCACGGTGTCACCGACTACCGCGACCTGAGCGCGGAGAAGCGCGTCGAAGTCCGTCGCTATCTGCTCTGCCTGGATGACACCGCCAAGAAGGTCGGCAAGCTCCCAGGACTGGAAAGCCGTGAAAAGGCCGACCTCGAGAAGCTGCGCAAAGACCTGACCGCCACCACCGAATACGCACCGTTCTGGGTGATCGTGGCTGTCGCCCTGGCCCTGGGCCTGGGCACCATGGTCGGCTGGAAGCGCGTGGTGCTGACCGTCGGCGAGAAGATCGGCAAGCAAGGCATGACCTACGCCCAGGGCATGTCGGCGCAGATCACCGCAGCCTGCGCCATCGGCTTGGCCAACGTTTTCAGCCTGCCGGTCTCGACCACCCACGTATTGTCGTCGGGTGTCGCCGGCACCATGGTCGCCAACAAGAGCGGCCTGCAAGGCGGCACCGTGAAGACCATCCTGCTGGCCTGGGTCCTGACCCTGCCGGCTTCGATGGGCCTGGCCGCCGGCCTGTTCTGGCTGGCCTCCAAGGCGATCGGCTGATCGATACCGCTGTCATGAAAAAGGCGCCTTCGGGCGCCTTTTTCATGGGTTCACGATGCCTAGCACCTGTGAGTGCTGGCGCCACTGGCCACTACCGCCGTTTGCCGCCCAGCAGCGAGCCCATCAGGCCACGCACCAATTGGCGCCCCAACTGATTGGCCGCCTGGCGCACTGCCGACTTGATCGCCTGCCCCGCAGCACTCTGCAAAAACTCTCCAGCCTTGTCGGCGAAGCTCTCCTCATCGGCCTTGGGCTGCGGCACGGGCTCCACCGGCTCGCCCTTGCGAGCGGTCAGCATCTCATAAGCCGATTCACGGTCGACTGGTTTGTCATAACGTCCCGCCAGTGGCGAGGCTGCAACCAGCGCTTTGCGCTCGGTCTCGGTCAACGGCCCGATACGCGACTGCGGTGGCGCTACCAGTACCCGCTGGACCATTTCCGGCGTGCCTTTCTCCTGCAGGGTCCCTACCAATGCCTCACCGATACCCAGTTCGGTCAACACGGCGAGTGCATCGAATGCCGGGTTAGGACGGAATCCGTCGGCCACGGCCCTGAGCGACTTCTGCTCCTTGGCGGTGAACGCACGAAGCCCATGCTGGATACGCAGCCCCAACTGCGCCAGCACGGCATCGGGCAAGTCCCCTGGCGACTGGGTCACGAAATAAACCCCTACGCCTTTGGAGCGGATCAGTCGAACCACTTGCTCGAGGCGATCCTGCAGGGCCTTGGGGGTGCCGTTGAACAGCAGATGCGCCTCGTCGAAGAACAACGCCAACACCGGTTTGTCGGCATCACCACGCTCGGGCAACTGTTCGAACAGCTCGGCCAACAACCATAAAAGGAAGGTGGCGTAGACCTTCGGCGCCTCATGCACCAACCGGCTGGCATCGAGCAAGTGGATGCGCCCTCGCCCATCGCGGTCCGGGCGCAGTAGATCCTCCAGTTGCAGGGCCGGCTCTCCGAACAGGGCCTCGGCCCCCTGTTGCTCCAGAGTCGCCAGGCGACGTAGCAGGGCCTGGGTGGAGCCCGTGGTCATCAATGCGCTGTCCTCACCCAGCAATTGCGGGTTGTCCTTCAAGTGCCCGAGCAGCGCCTTGAGGTCCTTGAGGTCCAGGAGCAATAGCCCTTCGCGGTCAGCCACCTTGAAGGCTGCGTATAGTGCTGCCTGCTGGCTGTCGGTCAGTTCCAGCAAGTTGCCCAACAACAGAGGCCCCATTTCACTGAGTGTCGTTCGCAAGGGATGACCCGACTCCCCTGCAATATCCCACAAGGTCACGGGATAGGCCTGAGGGCGGTGGCCCAACCACGGCATTGCGGCGATACGCTCGGCCACTTTGCCCTGCGGGGCTCCGGCTGCCCCCAGGCCGCACAGGTCGCCCTTCACGTCGGCGGCGAACACCGCAACTCCCGCATCGCTGAAGACCTCGGCCAGGCGTTGCAGGGTCACGGTCTTGCCCGTCCCTGTGGCACCGGCAACCAGCCCATGACGGTTGGCCAGGCGCATGGCTTGGCTCACTGGCTGGCCGTCAGGCCCCGCCCCCACAACTATTTGCGAAGTATCCGACATCTTCTTTCATCCTCTATTCAAGCTTTGCCGCATAACGGCCGATACCCCGTGGTGCTACTCATTCTGAAAGACAGGAACATCCCGAAAAGGACCTCCGGTGATTGTTGCACTGTTTTCAAGCTGCCTTCGTGCGAACGACCCGATAAAAACCTTAGCGGACCACGCCATGAACAAAAGCCTACGTTTCAGCCACAAGATTCTCTTGGCGGCGTCTTTGATCGTGATACTCGCCTTCAGCCTGTTCACCCTCTACAACGATTATCTCCAGCGTAATGCCATTCGCGCCGACCTGGAGAGTTATCTGGCTGAAATGGGCGAATCCACCTCGACCAACATTCGCAACCTGTTCGATGGCCGAATCAAGTTAGTGGAAAACCTGTCGCAGAACATCGCACAGAATCCGGCCAATGCCGAAACCTTCATGAGTCAGCAAGCCCTACTGTCGAGCTTTCTCACCGTCTACCTGGGCAAGGTGGACGGCGGCTTCAGCGTGCGTCCCGATTCCAAGATGCCCGACGGCTACGACCCTCGCGTGCGCCCCTGGTACAAGGACGGCATGAACGCCAGTGGCGCCATGCTGACCGAACCCTACATCGACTTGACCACCAACAAGATGGTCATCGGTATCCTCAGCAAGGTCTCGAGCACTGTCGGTGTGGTCGGTGGGGACCTGGCCCTCGACGGCCTTGTGGACATCATCAATTCGCTGGACTTCGGCGGCATGGGCTACGCCTTCCTGGTCAACGACCAAGGCAAGATCCTGGTACATCCGAACAAAGACTTGGTGATGAAGTCGCTGTCGGACCTGTTCCCACAGCAAACACCCAAGCTGTCCGGCGAGCTGACCGAAGTCGAGTCCGACGGCCAGGCTCGCTTGCTGACCTTCACCCCGATCAAGGGGCTGCCTTCGGCCAACTGGTACATCGGCCTGTCGGTAGATAAAGACAAAGCCTTCGCCATGCTCAGCACCTTCCGCACCTCGGCGGTGATCGCGACGATCGTGGCGGTGGTCATCATCATTGCCCTGCTGGGTTTACTGATCCGCGTGCTGATGCAGCCCTTGCACACCATGACCCGTGCCATGGAAGACATCGCCGAGGGTGAAGGCGACCTGACCAAGCGCCTGCAGATCCATCAACACGATGAGTTCGGCATCCTCGGCACGGCGTTCAACCGCTTCGTCGAGCGTATCCACGCCTCGATCCGCGAAGTGTCCTCGGCCACCGAACAAGTCAACGAAGTGGCCTTGCGGGTGATCAGTGCCTCCAACTCGTCGATGGCAAACTCCGACGAGCAGGCCAACCGCACCAACAGCGTCGCCGCCGCCATCAACGAGCTCGGCGCCGCTGCCCAGGAGATCGCCGGCAACGCGGCCCAGGCCTCTCAGCACGCCACCTCGGCGCGCCTGCTGGCCGAAGAAGGCCAGCAGGTGGTGGAGCGCAACATCGAGGCGATGAATCGCCTGTCCGACCTGATCGTCACCTCCAGCGCCCACATCGAGACGCTCAACAACAAGACCGTCAACATCGGCCAGATTCTCGAGGTGATCACCAGCATTTCCCAACAGACGAACCTGCTGGCGCTCAACGCGGCGATCGAGGCCGCCCGTGCAGGCGAGGCTGGCCGCGGTTTCGCCGTGGTCGCCGACGAAGTACGCAACCTCGCCCACCGCACCCAGGAATCGGCACAGCAAGTGCAGAACATGATCGAGGAGCTGCAGGTCGGTGCCCGTGAGTCGGTCGAAACCATGGGTCAGAGCCAGCGCCACAGCCAGGACAGCGTGGAGATCGCCAACCAGGCCGGCGAGCGCCTGGACAGCGTGACCGTGCGTATCGGCGAAATCGACGGCATGAACCAGTCGGTGGCTACGGCCACCGAGGAGCAAACCGCCGTGGTCGACTCGATCAACATGGACATCAACGAAATCAACATGCTCAACCAGGAGGGCGTCGAGAACCTGCAGGCTACCCTGCGCGCCTGCACGGACCTGGAACAGCAAGCCACCCGCCTCAAGCATCTGGTCGGCAGTTTCCGGATCTAAGAGCTTCAAGCCGCAAGCTTCGAGCTTCAAGCCGCAAGAACAGCAGGCAGGGCGCCGCTGGCTCTTGCAGCTTGAAGCGTGCAGCTCGCACCCTGCAGCTTGACGCTGACCGCTGCCTCCCTCCGATCGAACAAACTATCCTTCAGTAAGGTCAACCTTTAGGCGCGTCATCGCCTGCTCATCGCAGCCCGATGACAGACCCGAAGACGATCCCGGAGGGATGCTGATCGTGCACATCGCTGACATCACCATGTTCTACGCCCCGGCCAGTGGCGGCGTACGTACCTATCTTGATGCCAAACATCGCCGACTCGACGCCAGGCCCGGCGTGCGTCACAGCCTTTTGATTCCTGGCGCCAGCGCCACCGATGCCGATGGCATCTACCAGGTGCCGGCGCCGCCCCTGCCCTTTGGCAACGGCTACCGCTTTCCCGTCCGCCTGGCCCCTTGGTGCAACGTGTTGCGGCGCCTGCAGCCTGACCTGATCGAAGTCGGTGACCCCTACCTCACGGCCTGGGCCGCCCTGGAAGCGCGGCGCAAGCTCGACGTACCGGTAATCGGCTTCTACCACTCCGACTTGCCGCTGCTGGTGAGCAACCGCATGGGCAACTGGTTCACCCCCAACGTCGAGGCCTATGTCAGCAAACTGTACGGCAACTTCGACCGCGTGCTGGCGCCCAGCCAAGTGATGGCTGACAAGCTGTGTCGGCTAGGCGTCAAGGACGTGCATGTGCAACACCTGGGCGTCGACCTGTGCACCTTCAACCCCGAACACCGCGATCCGGGCCTTCGGGCCGAACTGGGAATCCCCGACACCACGCGCCTGCTGGTGTTCGCCGGGCGTGGCTCGCGGGAGAAGAACCTGCCGGTGCTGCTCGACTGCATGAGGCGATTGGGCCGCCACTATCATTTATTGTTGGTCGGCTCGAACATGCCCGCCAATGTGCCGGACAATGTCAGTGTCATCGACCATTTCTGCCCACCTCAAGAGGTCGCCCGGCTGTTCGCCAGTGCGGACCTGCTGGTACATGCAGGCGATCAGGAAACCTTCGGCCTGGTTATCCTCGAGGCCATGGCCAGTGCCCTGCCCGTGGTCGCGGTACGTGCCGGCGCCTTCAGTGAAATCGTCGATGAACGCTGCGGACGCCTGTGCACCCCCAATGACGCCCAGGCCATGGCTAACGCTGTGCGCGAAACCTTCGAGGCCGGTGTCCGTCGGCTGGGAGCCCAGGCCCGTCGTCATGTCGAACTGCACTACGCCTGGGACCATGTGGTCGATGGCCTGCTGGAGCACTACCAGGCCGTGCTCGGTCACCAGCCGCAGGTACGCGCCCATGGTTGAGACAGACGCCGCGCCGCGTAGCCTGATGCTGGTGCTGCACGATGTCGCGCCCGAAACCTGGCCGGACTACCAGCCGTTCGTCCAGGCCGTGGAACGCCTGGGCAACGTGCCCATGACATGGCTGGTGGTGCCGGACTTCCATCATCGCAATCCCCTGTCCCGCTCGCCGACCTTCTGCCGCTTGCTCGAACGACGCTTGGCACAGGGCGACGAGCTGGCCCTGCACGGCTATTTCCATGCTGATGATGGGCCCCCGCCGCGCAGCGCCCGCGAGTTCTTCATGCGCCGAATCTACACCCATGAAGGCGAATTCTATGGGCTAGATGAGGCCGAGGCCCTGCTGCGCCTGGAAGCCGGCTTGGAAGTGTTCGACCGCCACGGCTGGCCGGTGGCCGGTTTCGTCGCCCCGGCCTGGTTGATGAGCGAAGGCACACGCCAGGCCCTACGTCGGTTGCCGCTGCGCTACACCAGCACGCCCCAGCACCTCTATCGCCTCCCGGAGTTCACCGCCATCCAGGCCCCCGGCTTGGTGTGGAGCGCCCGCAGTGCTTGGCGACGGGGGCTTTCGCGGATGATCTGCGACTGGCAAGGGCGACGCTGGCGCAATGCAGCCACGCTGCGCCTCGGCCTGCATCCCGTGGATATGCGTCATCCGGCCTCTCGCGACTACTGGTTGCAGACATTGCAAACGTTGCTAGCGCAGGGACGTCAACCCCTGACCAAATCCGCCTGGCTGGCGCGTCAGGTCCAGGCATGAACCGCCTGGGCTGGCTGGGCCTGGCACTGCTGCTGGCGTTGCTGGTACCCACCTTGCTCGGTGGCAGCGATTTGCTGGCGCGCCTACGCGCCTTTGCCCCGAGCCTGATGGCTGTGCTACTGGGCATGATCCTGCTGTGCTGGGTGATCAATGCCGTGCGCCTGCGGCTGCTGCTCGGCCAACAAGGGGCACGCCTCGGCCGGGTACGCAGCCTGGGTGTGGTCATGGCCACCGAATTCGCCATCTGTACCACCCCTGGCGGCAGCGGCGGACCATTGACCCTCATGGCCCTGCTGGCGCGCGAGCGTATCGGCCCGGCGCGCAGCGGTGCGGTGTTCGCCATGGATCAGTTGAACGATCTGGTGTTCTTCTTCTGCGCGATGCTGGCGATTGCAGGCTATGCCCTGTTCCACAGCCTGGGACATACCCAGCAGAGCATGCTGTTGGGCAGCGCCCTGTTGCTGTGTTCGGCGCTGCTTGGGATTCTCGCGTTGCTGCGCTACCGGCGCACGGTGATGCGCCTGAACGGCCGGTTACTACGCCGCTTGGGCATGTCGGCGCGGCGCAGACGGCAATGGGCGCGCAAGCTGTTGCGTTTCGTCCATGCACTGACGGACACCTGGCGCCTGCCCAAGCGCATCCTGATTCTGGTTTTCAGTTTGACTTGTGTGCACTGGAGCCTGCGCTACAGCGTGCTGTACCTGGTTCTGCGAGGGCTGGGTGTGGAGCTTTCGTGGATTCCAAGCTTTCTGGTGCAGATCCTGTCACTCAGCGCCGGGCAGTTCAGCCTGCTGCCAGGCGGAGCCGGAGCCGCCGAATTGACCTCGGCGAGCCTGCTGACGCCCTTGGTGGGCAGCTCTACGGCGGCGGCGGCGATCCTGATCTGGCGCGCGGTCACTTATTACTTCTATCTGATCGCCGGGGGCCCGGTATTCGTTTGCCTGTTGGCGCGTCCGTTGCTGGAGCGCTGGCGTCGTCAGGCGAGTTGAGCTGGCGCCAGAGCGCGGCGGCATCCGGGAAGTGGGTGCCAGCCTCTTCGCTCAAGCGCTCGAGATCGAAGCGAGCGAGGCACCCCTCGCCCAGAGTGGGCGGCGACGCCGCCGCAGCCTTGTCGCGGGGATCGGCCATCGGCGCTTAGTCGAACACCACGGTTTTGTTGCCATGCACCAAGACACGGTCTTCCAGGTGGTAGCGCAGGCCGCGGGCCAGCACCATCTTCTCCACGTCACGACCGAAACGCACCATGTCTTCAATGCTGTCGGCGTGGGTGACACGCACCACGTCCTGCTCGATGATCGGACCGGCGTCCAGCTCTTCGGTGACGTAGTGGCAGGTCGCACCGATCAGTTTCACGCCACGCAGCGCCGCCTGGTGGTACGGCTTGGCGCCGACGAACGATGGCAGGAAGCTGTGGTGGATGTTGATGACTTTTTCGGCGTATTCCTGGCACAGCTGCGGCGGCAGGATCTGCATGTAGCGCGCCAGCACCACGACATCGGCCCCATGCTCCTGGACCAGACGCGAGACCTCGGCGAACGCCGGTTGCTTGTCCTTGGGATCGACCGGGACATGGAAGAACGGGATGCCGTGCCACTCGACCATGCTGCGCAGGTCGTTGTGGTTGGAGATCACGCAGGGAATTTCGCAATCGAGCTCGTCGGTGTGCCAGCGATGCAGCAGATCGGCCAGGCAGTGGGATTCGCGGCTGGCCATCAGCACCACGCGTTTCTTTTGGGCCGAGTCGGTGATCCGCCAGGTCATGGAGAACTCTTCGGCGATCGGCGCGAACGCCTCGCGAAACGCTTCGATGCCAAATGGCAGGGATTCGGCGCGGATCTCATGGCGCATGAAGAACCAACCGCTCTGCTCATCGGAGTGGTGGCTGGCTTCGTTGATCCAGCCGTTGTACAGGGCCAGGAAATTACTGACTTTTGCCACGATGCCGACACGGTCGGGGCAGGCAATCACCAGTCGATAGGTGCGCATGAAGGAGACTCCGGAAACTTCGCAAAGGCGCACATTCTAGCGGCCCGCCAGAAAAAACGCAGTAATGATTGCCCGCTACAGCACACACGCTCGGCCCGCGAGGGGCAAAGCTGCCAATTGAGCCGACCACGTAGGAAATGATGAATTTGTCGGGCGATATGTAAAATTTTCTTAACCAAATGCCTGCATTGCCCCACGACAATTAACAGTTTATTGCCTTTTTAATTGTTTACTTGAGAGTATCGCCTGTCTATTATTGGCCCGAACTGTTTCTCTTTGAACATTGCACTAAGGACCACTCCATGTCCCTGATCAACGAATACCGCGCTACCGAAGAAGCCATCAAGGAACTTCAGGCCCGTCTGGCCAACCTGTCGCAAGATGACAAACTGAAGAAAGAACTCGAGTTCGAAGGCAAACTGCGCGCACTGATGGGCGAATATTCCAAGTCCCTGCGTGACGTGATTGCCCTGCTGGATCCAGAATCCAAACTGAGCAAAGCTCCGCGCGGTGCGGTCAAGACCACTGGCACCAAGCGTGCTCGCAAGGTCAAGCAGTACAAAAACCCGCACAATGGCGAAGTGATCGAAACCAAAGGCGGCAACCACAAGACCCTGAAAGAATGGAAAGCCAAATGGGGTGGCGATGTGGTTGAAGGCTGGGCAACACTGCTGGACTGACAGCTGGCTGCCTCTCACACGCCCAATAAAAACGCCGGCAATTGCCGGCGTTTTTATTGGGCGTGCACCTTAGCGTTGATATTGCGCCTTCAACTGCTGAACATGTGCCTGCCACGCCTCCAATACTCCCCTTCCGGCAGCATCTGCCGTTGCCAGGGCGCTCTGGCAAGCCTGCTCGAAGTCACCCAGCGTGTTCGGCGCGCCCAGTCGCGGGTCGCTCAAACGCTGCTGACAGAACGAGAACCAACGCTGCCGCTCCTCGGCACTCAAGGTATCGGGGAAGTTTCTTGCCCGATAACGGAATAACAGCTCTGACATCCTCGAGTCATCGAACATCCAGTGCCCCTGTCCCAATTGCACAGGGTCAAGGGCGCGCACTTGATCACAGAGGCGACGATCTCGGTCTCCCAGAAAACCATCATACAACTGTTGCTCAGGGTCCTCGCTAGCCGCGAACTCATCGCCGCTGTAAATGCCTTCGAGCTTGTCCTGCCAAATATGCTGTTGCTCGGCCAATTGTTCCCCACGACGTTGCAACTGCGACATATCCAGACCCAGCCGCTGCTGATCGACAGGGCGCAATACCGTCAACGGGGCCACGACCGGGCAACGATTGATGTGCACCAACTTCAGCGGAACGGGTAATTGTCCATCAGGCAATTCGTCACGCCGGGTATACAAACATTGTCGTAATGTTTCTGTGGTCTCTTGCAATAACGGCAAGGTATCCAGGTGCAGGTCGCACACAATCAGTGCATTCCGATTACGTGGATGCCAGGCCAATGGCAATACCACCCCCAGATAATTACGCTCTGCAGAGAAGCGGCCAGATACATGTACCAGCGGCTGCAAAAGACGGATCTGCTCCATCACCTTGTGCTTGCTGCGCAATTGGAACAACCAGTCATATAACTTGGGTTGCTTCTGGCGAATCAGGCGAGCCAAGGCGATCGTTGCCCGTACGTCGGAAAGCGCTTCGTGGGCGTGGCCATGGTCGATGCCGTTGGCCTTGCTCAGCAGTTCAAGGCGCAGACTGGTGCGACCGTCCTGCTGCGGCCAGACGATGCCTTCCGGGCGCAAGGCATAGGCGGTGCGCACCACGTCGATCAAGTCCCAGCGGCTGTTGCCGCCCTGCCATTCTCGGGCGTAGGGGTCGAAGAAGTTTCGGTAGAGGCTGTAGCGGGTGACCTCGTCATCGAAACGCAGGGTGTTGTAGCCCGCGCCACAAGTGCCGGGGCGGGCCAGTTGCGCATGGACCCGGGTCATGAATTCGGCTTCGCATAGCCCCTCACGGGCCAGTTGCGCGGGCGTGATGCCGGTGACCAGGCAGGCGGCCGGGTGCGGCAGGATATCGTCGCTGGGACGACAATAGAGGCTGATAGGCGCTTCGATCTCGTTGAGTTCAAAGTCCGTTCGCACGCCTGCGACCTGCAGCGGACGGTCGCAGCGTGGATTGATGCCGGTGGTTTCGTAGTCGTGCCAGAAGATGCTGGAGCTCACGGGGTCTTCCTGTAACAAGGTCGACCAGAGTCTAGCGACCTGACAGGCCGGTCCGCACCCACGAATTCGCTGCAGCGCGTTGCCGAAGACTCAGGCGGAGGCGTTGATGGGGCGGAAGCTGAAGTAGTTGCGCAGAGCCCGGACGAAGTCGTCGTATTCGCGCGGGGGCTGCAACAGCATGAAACCGGCGTCGTAGTGGCCGGGGGTCTGATCCTCACGGCACCACAGGCAACTGGCGGTAAGATTGATGCATTGCACCCCGCCACCAACCACCGGCAGGCGCAGTTGCAACTCGAAATCCGGCCCCACCAGTACCGGCAGATGGCTGATCAACATCAGGCCGTCTTCCGAAGCATTGCCCAAGTAGCCGATCTGCTGGTCGGTGAACCGGTTGTAGACCTTGAGGACACAAGGCAACTGGTGGCGTTCTATATGGCGTTGAATAAACATGGCGTGGCGCGATCCGTACCTGATGCCAGGAAGACAAGGTACTGGCGGTGAGCGTTACATCTGGTTAACAGATTAGCTCAGCGCGACTCGGCATTTCCATGAAATCAAGAACACCTTGGTGTTAACGCCAAGGTGTACCGGTCGCAGGCGTCGCCACCGCCGACTCGCCACGCAGGTGCCCGAGCTGTTCGAGGGTCTGCAGGCGCGCCTTGGCGCGGTAGGCATACTCGTTCTGTGGATAACGCTGCATCAGGTACTGATAGGTCTGGGCCGCGTCCATGTAGAGCTTCTGACGCTCAAGGCACTGGCCACGCAGCATCGAAACTTCCGGATGGATGAACGGCCGTGCCCGGCTGGTGCGGTCCACCTGCGAGAGCTCCAGCATCACACGCTGGCAGTCGCCCCGGTCATAGGCTCGGTAGGCATTGTTCAGGTGATGGTCCATCGACCAGCGGGTGCAGCCGACGACACTGGCCGCGACGGCTAAAACGATCAGGGCTCGCATGGGGGATCTCCTTTGATGGACAGTGTATCGGCCTGGCGCGGCAAATCTTCACATGCATCTGCAAGCATACCCCGCCCGTTCAAACGCCACCCTGCCAACTGGTGAGGTAGTGCAACGGAACAATGACTACAGCGATATTCAGGAGTAGCCTTTCGCTGCGCTTCACTATAGGAATCTGTGCATGACCATCCGCCGTACCAAAATCGTCGCCACCCTGGGCCCCGCCAGCAATTCACCGGAAGTGATCGAACAACTGATCCTCGCCGGCCTGGACGTGGCGCGCCTGAACTTCTCCCACGGCACTCCAGACGAGCACAAGGCCCGCGCCCGCCTGATCCGCGACATCGCCGCCAAGAATGGCCGCCACGTCGCGCTGCTGGGCGATCTGCAGGGTCCGAAGATCCGCATCGCCAAATTCAGCAACAAGCGCATCGAATTGAAGATCGGTGACAAATTCACCTTCTCCACCGCCCATCCGCTGACCGAAGGCAACCAGGAAATCGTCGGTATCGACTATCCCGATCTGGTCAAGGACTGCGGTGTCGGCGACGAGCTGCTGCTCGACGACGGCCGCGTGGTCATGCGCGTCGAAACCGCGACCGCCGACGCCCTGCACTGCGTGGTGATCATCGGCGGTCCGCTGTCCGACCATAAAGGCATCAACCGCAAAGGTGGCGGCCTGACCGCGCCGGCCTTGACCGAGAAGGACAAGGCCGACATCAAGCTGGCTGCAGAGATGGACCTGGACTACCTGGCCGTTTCCTTCCCGCGTGACGCCAGCGACATGGAATATGCCCGCAAGCTGCGCGACGAAGCCGGTGGCACCGCCTGGCTGGTGGCCAAGATCGAACGCGCCGAGGCCGTCGCCGACGACGAGACTCTGGACAACCTGATCGCAGCCTCCGACGCGGTAATGGTCGCCCGTGGTGACCTGGGCGTGGAAATCGGCGACGCCGAGCTGATCGCCATCCAGAAGAAGATCATCCAGCATGCCCGCCGCAACAACAAAGCGGTGATCGTCGCGACCCAGATGATGGAGTCGATGATCCAGAACCCGATGCCGACCCGCGCCGAAGTGTCCGACGTGGCCAACGCCGTGCTGGACAACACCGACGCGGTCATGCTCTCCGCCGAAAGCGCCGCCGGTGCCTACCCGATCGAAGCGGTCAAGGCCATGGCCCGCGTCTGCCAAGGTGCCGAGAAGCACCCGACCAGCCAGAAATCCAGCCACCGCCTGCACACGACGTTCGAACGTTGCGACGAAAGCATCGCCCTGGCCGCGATGTACACCGCCAACCACTTCCCGGGCGTCAAGGCGATCATCGCCCTCACCGAGAGCGGCTACACCCCGCTGATCATGTCGCGCCTGCGTTCGCACGTGCCGATCTACGCCATGTCGCCGCACCGTGCCACCCAGGCGCGTGCATCGCTGTTCCGCGGCGTCTACCCGATCGCCTTCGACCCAGCCTCGCTGCCAGCCGAAAAGGTCAGCCAGGCGGCCGTCGACGAACTGCTCAAGCGCGGCTTGGTGCAACAGGGTGACTGGGTGATCCTGACCAAAGGCGACAGCTACCACACCATCGGTGGCACCAACGGCATGAAGATCCTGCACGTGGGTGATCCGCTGGTCTGATGTTGTCGGACCCTGGGGCCGCTTCGCGGCCCATCGCAGGCTTGGCCAGCGCCCACCGCTTTACCTGTGGGGGCGGCCTTGCATCGCGAAAGGAGGGCAACGCCCTCCTCTGTTCACTCAGGCATGTTCGGTGAACACATCGGCAAACACCTGGTTCCTCGGCACACCGGCAATGAACAGCCGCCGCGCGAACTGCTCCACACTGCCCGGCGCTCCGCACGCAAGCGCCACCGTCTGTCGCGACGAAGGGCACAGCCCCGCCAACGCTTCCTCCAACGCCTCTGCGGTCACGCAGCACACATTCACCTGTGGATAACGGCTCGCCAGCTCATTCAAGGGGCCAGCCAGATAATGTCCCTGGCGATCCCGCGCCACGTGCATCACCTTGATCTCCCCCTGATGCCCCTGTCGCAGCGCCTCGCGCAGAATCCCCCACAACGGCCCAAGCCCTGTCCCTGCCGCCAGCAGCCATAGCGGCCGATCCTGCCACCCGGCGTCGTAGTGCAGGGCACCGCCCCTGAGCTCACCCAGGCGCAGTCCGTCGCCGACGACCAAATGCCTGGCTTTATCGCAAAAGGCACCCGGCAGGCGGCAGTCCAGATGAAACTCCAGAAACCTGTCCTCGCCTGGCAGGCTGGCCAGCGAATAAGGCCGTGCAACGCCCTGCTGCCACAGCACTAGATGTTGGCCTGCCTGATAGCGCAGAGGCCGCTCGGGTTGCAGACGCAAACGCAATACGTCACCGAACCAGTCCAGCTCGCAGACCCGCGCAGGCAAGCCGTCGGTCAGCGGGTCGAAGACGGCGACCTGCAGATCGCCGTTCACCCGGCACTGGCAGGCCAGGCGCCAGCCCTGCTCGCGCTGCTCACTGCTCAAGGCCTCGGGCATGGCATCCTCGGGCTGGCCTTCCAGGCAATGCACCAGGCAGGCGTGGCAATTGCCGGCGCGGCAGCTGTAGGGCACGGCATAGCCGGCCTCGTTGAGGGCGTCGAGCAGGTTGCTGGCGGCCGGCACGCTCCAGCGGTGCTCGCCGACGCGAAGTTCGGGCATGATCGAAACATCTCCACACATCACTGCGCCCACTCTAGGGCTTGCCCGGCAATTGAGCAAAAAGGATGCCCACAGCATGCCGACCTTGGTCCAGACCACGCGCAGGTGTGCCGGGCATCGATGCGCGCTATACTGCCGCGCCCTTTTGCGTCGGCCACTGCCTGCCGGCGCGCCTTGCAAGGTGTTTCGACGCGCTGGTCGGCTGTGTCGGAAGAGCCTTTTTGAATGTTCCCGTCTTTAAGAGGAGCGCGCTGCATGACCGTGATCAAGCAAGACGACCTGATTCAGAGCGTTGCCGACGCCCTGCAATTCATCTCGTACTACCACCCCGTCGATTTCATCCAGGCGATGCACGAGGCTTATCTGCGTGAAGAGTCGCCCGCTGCGCGCGACTCCATCGCCCAGATCCTGATCAACTCGCGCATGTGCGCCACCGGCCACCGCCCGATTTGCCAGGACACCGGTATCGTCACCGTGTTCGTGCGCGTGGGCATGGACGTGCGCTGGGATGGCGCCACCATGAGCGTCGACGACATGATCAACGAGGGTGTGCGTCGCGCCTACAACCTGCCTGAAAACGTCCTGCGCGCCTCGATCCTGGCTGACCCCGCCGGTGCCCGCAAGAACACCAAGGACAACACCCCGGCCGTCATCCACTACTCCATCGTGCCCGGCGACAAGGTCGAGGTCGACGTCGCAGCCAAGGGCGGTGGCTCGGAGAACAAGTCGAAGATGGCCATGCTCAACCCATCCGACTCGATCGTCGACTGGGTCCTGAAGACTGTCCCGACCATGGGCGCCGGCTGGTGCCCGCCTGGCATGCTGGGTATCGGCATCGGCGGCACTGCAGAGAAAGCTGCGGTCATGGCCAAGGAAGTGTTGATGGAGTCCATCGACATCCATGAGCTCAAGGCCCGTGGCCCGCAGAACCGCATCGAAGAACTGCGCCTGGAGCTGTTCGAGAAGGTCAACCAGCTGGGTATCGGTGCCCAGGGCCTGGGCGGTCTGACCACCGTGCTCGACGTCAAGATCATGGACTACCCGACCCACGCCGCCTCGCTGCCGGTCTGCATGATCCCGAACTGCGCCGCCACCCGCCACGCCCATTTCGTGCTGGACGGCTCCGGCCCGGCCGAGCTGGAAGCGCCGTCGCTGGACGCCTACCCGGAAATCGTCTGGGAAGCCGGCCCGAGTGCCCGCCGCGTCAACCTCGACGCGATCACCCCGGAAGAAGTCGCCAGCTGGAAGCCGGGCGAGACCCTGCTGCTCAACGGCAAGATGCTCACCGGTCGTGACGCCGCGCACAAGCGCATGGTCGAGATGCTCAACCGCGGCGAAGAGCTGCCGGTCGACCTCAAAGGCCGCTTCATCTATTACGTCGGCCCAGTCGATCCGGTCGGTGACGAAGTGGTAGGCCCTGCCGGCCCGACCACCGCCACCCGCATGGACAAGTTCACCCGCCAGATCCTCGAGCAGACCGGCCTGCTGGGCATGATCGGCAAGTCCGAGCGTGGCCCGACCGCCATCGAGGCGATCAAGGACAACAAAGCGGTGTACCTGATGGCCGTTGGCGGCGCCGCCTACCTGGTGGCCCAGGCAATCCGCAAGTCCCAGGTCCTGGCCTTCGCCGAGCTGGGCATGGAAGCGATCTACGAGTTCGAGGTCAAGGACATGCCGGTCACCGTCGCGGTGGACAGCAACGGTGAGTCGGTGCACATCACCGGTCCCGCCCTGTGGCAGAGCAAGATCGCGCAGAGCCTTGCGGTTGAAGTGAAGTAAGCCTGATGTAGCAGCGGCGCCTTCTTCGCGGATGGACCCGCTCCCACAGGGCATCCACTGAACTCCAAAACAGTGGAGCGTTCGTAGGAGCCGGTTCACCCGCGAAGGGGCCGCAACTGTCCTATCCAATTCTGTCGAACTGCTCCGGCCAGTCCCGCCGGATGAACACCTGTCCTTCGCGTCGAACCCGACGTACTTCCTCCAGATCGACTTTACCCAGCAGCCAGCGACTGCCATCAGGGCAAAGCTCGGCGCTCTCGGCAATCACCCCATTACTCGGCATGCCGTAATCCGGCGGCACGAACAGCCCTGCCCGTCCGATATTCTCGTCAAGCGCCGGCGACCAAGGCGCCATACCCACCGTCGGGCTTTGCAGCACCGCGATCTGATTCTCCAGTGCTCGGGCCTGGGCACCGATGCGCACCCGGTGATAACCAGCCTCGGTGTCAGTACAGCTTGGGGCCAGGATCAAGTCGGCGCCTCGTTCGGCCAAGTATCGGGCGAGCAGGGGGAATTCGTTGTCGTAACAGATCAGGATGCCCAATTGTCCCAGCGCCGTATCGAACACCTTGAGCCCTTCACCAGCAGCGATGTTCCATTGCTCACGCTCGAAGCGGGTCATGATCAGTTTGTCCTGATAACCCAGCACGCCGTCCGGTCCGAACAACCAGGCACGGTTGCGGTAGCGCCCGTCCGTCTCGAGCACCGGCAGGCTGCCTGGCTGCAGATAGATTCCCCAGCGCCGAGCGATTCCCTCGCACAAGGCAAGCCAGGGCTCGATCAGCGGCTGGATCCCAGCGATCGATCCCTTCAGGTCGCTCCGTTGCTCAGAGGGCAACTGGCCACTTAGGACCAACCCCGCATACTCAGGCAGCAGCAACAACTGCGCGCCGCCCTCGACAGCCTCGGCGCACAAGCTCTGGAGGTGCTCGGCATAGGCCGCCCAGGTCGTGTGCAGCTCGATGGCGTACTGGCAAGCGGCCAGACGGATCACAAGGGTAGTTCCTTGAGCCAGAAGGACATGATCTTCGCCGATGCCTGCTCCTCGTCGAGGTCGCGCCAGGCATAGGTCGTGCGCAGCGACGGCTCATGCAGGAAGCCCCGATTGCGCCAGAAGCCGTGCAAGGGCTTGTAGTCGGCAGGACGCCGGGGATGCCCGGCCGGCCGCTCGACCGAGCAGAACGCGCAGTAGTCGAATTCGGCGAGCTTGTGAGCGTAAGACTCGCGCTCGATGAAAAAGCGCACACCCAAGCCCTGGCCCCGGTAAGCCGGCAATAGCACCGACTCGCCGAAGTAGTAGACGCTCGCAGGATCGCGCCCTTGGGCCAGGAACGGCTGTTGGAATTCAGGCGTCTCGTCGACCAGAGGCAGGCCCGTGGAGGCCCCCACCACCTGCCCTTGGTCGATGGCCAGCACCGCCAGGCTGCGCCCGGAGCGGGCGTAGGTGGACAAGTAGTCGGCCTCGTACTGCGGCGTACCGTCGTAAAGGTAGGGAAACTCGCGAAACACCGAAAGGCGCAGGCGAGCGAGGTCATCGATGTAAGGCGCAATCGCGGCGCCGTGCAACAGGCGGATTTCCATGCTTAGCGGTCGTTTTGTCGATGTGGATGACGCGCTCGGCTAAGCCGGGCTTGAGGGGAAACCCTATCATCCGGCCCAAGCCATCCCCTTTCCCGTACACGACAGGAACATTGCCATGACCGCTACCGAACTTGTGAACGCTTATTACGCAGCCTTCAATGCTGGCAACATGCCCGCCTTCCTCGGATTGCTCAGCGAAGATGTGATTCACGACATCAACCAGGGTGAGCGGCAGATGGGCAAAGCGGCGTTTGCAGCGTTCATGGACAAGATGAACCGCTGCTACCGGGAGCGTCTGGCGGACATCGTGGTGATGCAGAATGCCGATGGGAGCCGTGCGGCGGCGGAGTTCACCGTACATGGGGAGTACCTGGCCGACGACGAAGGGCTGCCACCGGCCAACGGACAGACGTATGTGCTGCCGGCGGGGGCGTTCTTCTATATCCATTGTGGGAAGATTGCTCGGGTGACCAATTACTACAACTTGAATGATTGGGTTGAGCAGGTAGGTTGAGCTTTTTGAGGAGCGTGTGAATATCCAATGTTGGTGGGGGCGCTGATGGCGCTTCTCGCCCTTACGGCGACCTACTTTTGCTCTTGGGCAAAAGTGACCCGCCGTAAGGGCGAAACGGTGAGTCAGCGTCGACAACTCAAATGAATGAACCCACCGACACCGACACCGACCTAGCCCAAGAAACTACCCAAGCACCCGCAGAAACGCCGCCAACCAGGCAGGATGCGCCGGCCAGGCAGGCGCCGTCACCAGATTCCCATCCACATGCGCCTGGTCCAGAGCGATATCCACAAACCGCCCCCCCGCCAACCGTACCTCAGGTGCACACGCAGGATACGCACTGCACTCACGCCCCTCCAGCACACCTGCCGCCGCCAGCAACTGCGCCCCGTGACACACCGCCGCGATCGGCTTGCCCGCCTGGTCGAAGGCCTTGACCAGCGCCAGCACCCGCTCATCCAGGCGCAGGTACTCAGGCGCCCGGCCACCGGGGATCAACAACGCGTCGTACCCCTCGGCCCGAACCTGCACGAAATCGAAGTTCAAGGCAAAGTTGTGCCCAGGCTTCTCGCTGTAGGTCTGGTCGCCCTCGAAGTCATGGATCGCCGTGCGCACCGTCTGCCCGGCCAACTTCTCCGGACACACCGCATGCACCGTATGCCCGACCATCTTCAGTGCCTGGAACGGCACCATCACTTCGTAGTCCTCGACGAAGTCACCCACCAGCATGAGAATTTTCTTGGCCGTCATCGCATCCACCCCTTCCGTTGCATGGGAACAATCCCTGCACGATAGTCCGCTTCAGCGTGTACGGGTACTCACCACAGGTCTAGTCGCGACGATTGAGCAGATTGACCACCAGCCGGTCGAGCCACCCCCACAGCCGCTGCTGCAGCCGACGCCAGAAGGGCCGGGCATGCCAGCGTGCCAGGTCGACTTCCTGGCTGAGGGCGAAGTCTCGCTCGAAGCTGGCGGCCACCGCCGCCGTCAGGGGCGGGTCGAGGGCTTCTACATTGGCCTCGAGGTTGAAGTGCAGGTTCCAATGATCGAAGTTGCAGGACCCCACACTGACCCACTCGTCCACCAGCACCATCTTCAGGTGCAGGAAGCACGGCTGATACTCGAAGATCCGAACGCCGGCGCGCAGTAGACGGGGGTAATAGCGGTGCCCGGCGTAACGGACCGCCGGGTGGTCGGTGCGCGGGCCGGTGAGCAGTAGGCGCACGTCGATGCCCTTCTGCGCCGCTCGTCGCAGGGAGCGACGCACACTGAAGGTCGGGAGGAAGTACGGTGTGGCCAGCCAGATGCGCCGTTGGCCGCTGTTGAGGGCACGCACCAGCGAGTGCAAGATGTCCTGATGCTGACGGGCGTCGGCGTAGGCCACCCGGCCCATGCCCTGGCCTTGGGCGGGCACCCGCGGCAGGCGGGGCAGGCCAAAGCCCTCGGCTGGCCGCCAGGCGGTGCGCCGATTGTTGGCGTGCCACTGGCGATCGAACAACAGTTGCCAGTCGGTGACGATGGGGCCTTCCATTCGCACCATCACTTCATGCCATTCGCTGGTGTCGACGCCTGGGGTCCAGAATTCATCGGTAACGCCCGTCCCGCCCACCACTGCCCAGCATTCATCGACCAGCAGCAGCTTGCGGTGGTCCCGGTACAGGTTGCGAACCCCACGCCGCCAACGCAGGCGGTTGTAGTAGCGCACCTGTACGCCCGCCGCCTCCAGGCGTTGGCGCAACGCTGAGGGGAAGGCCAGCGAGCCATAGTCGTCGAACAGGCAGCGAACCCGCACGCCACGGCTGGCGGCCTGCTCCAAGGCCTCGACCACCGCATCTGCACAGCGACCGGCTTCGACCAGATAGAGCTCCAGATCGACCTGGAATTCGGCGCGCACGATCGCCAGGAGCATGCGCGGAAAGAATTCGGGGCCGTCGATCAGCAGTTCGAACTCGTTGCCATCCCGCCAGGGGAAGACCGGCCCCGGCATGTCAGCGGGCGGAGAAGATCAGCACCGCACTCACCGGCACCGATGGGCTGATGGACGCAACACCGGAAAGCTTGCGCAGGGACGCCAGCCCCGGCAACAGATCGAACTCCTCGGCACGCAGGATCAACGGCTCCAGGGTTACCACCTGGAAACGACGTTCATCCAGACGGGTGGCCAGCAGCAAGGTATCGTAGCGGTGCGATTGCCCGTGCAGGGTCACAGTCACCGGTAGACGCAGTTCGACCTGGGCGCCATTGGCCAGGTCGTTGATGGGGCGCAGGTCGATCTTCGTCTGCACAAGGGCCTCGGGAAACTTGGCGACCTGGAACAGCTCGTTGCGCATGCGCTCGTCACGTAGCGGTATGCCACCGCTGACCGAATCCATTTCGATGCTGACCTGGGCATTGCCTTTGCCGTCGACCTTGCCATGGAACACCAGGAAGCGATGCACCTCGGAGGTGTCACCATTCTTGCTGGTGACAAAAGACAAACGTGAGGACTCGCCATCCAGGTGCCAGCTGGCATGGGCAGGCAGGCACAAGGCCATGAGCAGAGCAGGCAGTAGACGGGGCAGTTTGAACATTTGAAATCTCGTGTAACAAGGCCGTCAACCTTACCCGCCCGCCTTCACGGCAGCAAGCGGCAGCCCTCCCGCGCGTTCACCCAGGCTGCCTGATTGCGCCGTCCCAAGCCTTCAGCGAGCACCCGACGTCGCGCGTGGTCCTCTTCCAACCTGCCCAAGGGCAGGTACTGCTGTACATAACCCCGGCAGTAGACCTCATCGAAGCCCATGACGAAGCGGCACGAGCAGTACTCCTTGGCCGAGTAGGCCGACAGGATGCTCGGAAAATCCGCCAACGCCTGGCGCTCGTGCCACGCCCACACCAGCAACGCCACCATCAACAACAGCAGGACGCGCTTCATCTGCCCTCCCCCGCAACGGCCGCCAACACCCGCTTGAGCAGTTCGTTGTGCTGGTAGGTGCCATCGCGGTCATCGGCGTAACGCACGATCACCAATTTCTGCGAAGGCACCACATAAAGTGCCTGGCCCCAATGACCCAGTGCGGCATAGACGTCTTGGGCAGCGTCCGGCCATGGCGCCGGCTGGCCCGGCAACGGCTGGTTGAGCCACCAGTGCCCGCCAGGATTGGCCTCGTCCGGGATCGCCTCGGCCCGCTCGAACAGCTGCCGATTGAACGCCACCCAGTCCCTGGGCAACAGTTGCCGCCCTTGCCAACGCCCATCACGCAGCATCAGCAGGCCGATGCGGGCCAGGTCTCGCGCACTCAAATAAAGATAGGAGGAGCCCACGTAGGTGCCGGCGCTATCGCGCTCCCAGACTGCGCGGCGAATACCCAAGGGCTCGAACAACGCCTGCCATGGGTAGGCATCACGGCTGTCGGGGGGCAGCATGCCGCGCAAGGCCGCCGCCAGCAGGTTGCTGTCGCCACTGGAGTAGCGAAAGCGCTCGCCCGGTGCCACCTCGGCCGGCTGCGCTGCGGTGAAGGCAGCCATGTCCTTACGGCCACGGGTATACAGCATGGCCACCACCGAGGACTTGAGCGGTGCGTATTCGTAGTCCTCCTGCCAGGCCAGGCCGCTGGCCCAATGCAGCAGGTCGACGATGCG
The DNA here is from genome assembly GCF_040822035.1 of Pseudomonas guariconensis. Taxonomy (NCBI): domain Bacteria; kingdom Pseudomonadati; phylum Pseudomonadota; class Gammaproteobacteria; order Pseudomonadales; family Pseudomonadaceae; genus Pseudomonas; species Pseudomonas guariconensis. Next base: position 4,317,832 of record NZ_CP162012.1, read on the forward strand.
CAGTTCCGAATGCACCTTGAGCGGCGGATAGTAGTGCCATGCCGGCGCATCGAGGGTAAAGCGCCCTTCGCCGTAAGCCACCCCCAGCACAGTGGCCAGCACACTCTTGCTGATCGACCAGGTCAGGTGCGTGGTGTCGGCACGGGTGGGCGCGACGTAGCGCTCATACAGGATACGCCCGTCACGGATGACCAGCAGCGCATCGCTGCGCACACCCGTGCGCCCGGTCTCGTCGCGGTCGGGAAAGGCATAGGCCTCGACCGCCTGCCAGTCGATGGCCGCAGGTTCGCGCTGCCACTGCGGATCCGGCCACGACTCGGCCCACGCCGAAACGCTCACCCCTGCCAGAATGCCCAGCAATTTCCCCAACCTGCCCATGGCCGCCCCTCACGTGGCTGAACGGGCGAGCCTGCCAGGGTTTCATGACAATCCGACAGCGGCCCAGGCCTTGTGCAGGCGCTTCTCCCGCGCCGCCGTGGCCAGCGCCAGCACGCCCTGATCGCGCTGCCACAACTGCATCCAGTGAGGCGGCCCGCCCGCCAGGGCTTTGTCGATCGTCTCGCGCAGCGCATGGAACTGGGCGAACAGACCGCCCAGCAGCAAGTGGCAGGCGGCGCTGTCGGCGCACTGTCGGCTGCCCTCGGCGCATCCACCCAGCAGGCCCAGTAAACGCAGCCGCAGGTCCTGGGGCCAGGCACTTTCCTGACCGACGCCATACAGCCAGGCCACCAGCGCGGCGAGCACGTAGAGGTCTTCCAACGAGCGGAAGGGTTTGACGTAGGCATCCCAACCATCACCGGCGAGCCGTTCGCAGGCGGCCTGGTGCAACTGCAGGCGCGCATGGCCGACTTCGGGCATCAACGGCAAGGTGGGCAAGGCCTCCAGCGTCACCCCTGCCTCACCCGGGTAGACCACCGCCAGTTGCAGTCGAGGCTTCTCGCCATCAGCCTCGCTGCGCGCCGCCACCAGCAGCCATTCGGCGTCCAGCCCGGCGGTGACGAAATCCTTGCTGCCGGTCAGGCGCAGGTTCTCCAGGCGGGTCTGCATGTCCGCCGGCCGCACGCTGCGCCGCTCGGTGGCACACAAGGCACCCAGGCTGGCTGGGGCACTGGGCCAGAGCACACGCAGGGCCGCTTGGTAACCGACTAGAAAAGCCAGCCCCGGCGTCGCCATCGCCCGCCCACCGAGCACCGCCAGCTCGAAGGGCGAGACTGGCCCGAGACGCTCGAGCAGGGCGGCGTAGCCTTCACCCAGGCTTTGGGCCTCGGGCTGGCGGTAGGGGTCGTTGACTCGTTGCAACCAGGGCATCTCAGGCTCCTCGTCAGGGGTTGTCACGCAAGCATCACCAAAGCTTCACGGGGGTGACACCGCGCGTACCTAGGCTGACTTTGCACAACAAAGTCGACCGGCCGCAACCCTTGGCTGGCTCATGGAGACTCGCAATGACTCGGACCGCACGCTCTGGCGACACCAGCACTGAACGCCGTCTGCAAGCCGAACGCCTGGTCGGCGCCACGGCGCTTCAGGAAGCACAGGCCCTGCGCTTCAAAGTGTTCAGCGCCGAATTCCAGGCCAAGCTCAAGGGCGCGGAACTGGGCCTGGACATGGACGACTACGACATCCATTGTCGCCACATCGGCGTGCGTGACCTGGCCACCGGCCAACTGGTCGCCACTACCCGTCTGCTCGACCACCAGGCCGCCAGCAGCCTGGGACGCTTCTACAGCGAAGAAGAGTTCAGCCTGCACGGCCTGCTGGAACTGCAGGGGCCGATCCTGGAGCTGGGCCGTACCTGCGTCGACCCGGCCTATCGCAATGGCGGCACCATTGCCGTGCTCTGGGGCGAGCTCGCCGAAGTGCTCAACGAAGGCCGCTACAACTACTTGATGGGGTGCGCCAGCATTCCCATGCAGGACGGCGGCGTGCAGGCCCACGCCATCATGCAGCGCCTGCGCGAACGCTACCTGTGCACCGAGCACCTGCGGGCCGAGCCGAAAAAACCACTGCCGACCCTGGCCCTGCCGAACAACGTCATCGCCGAAATGCCGCCCTTGCTCAAGGCTTACATGCGCCTGGGCGCGAAGATCTGCGGCGAACCGTGCTGGGACGAGGATTTCCAGGTCGCCGATGTGTTCATCCTGCTCAAGCGCGACGACCTCTGCCCGCGCTACGCCCGCCACTTCAAGGCGGCGGTGTGATGCCTGGATTGCGGGCATTCGCCCGCCTGTCGCGTCTGCTGCTGGTGCTGGCACTGGGCATCGTCATGGCCAGCGCGATCACCCTGGGAGAACGCCTGGGCCTGAAGCCTTCCTGCCAACGGCGCCAGCGCTGGACATGCCTGTTCATGCGGTATCTGGTCGCCGCCCTGCCCTTCGAGGTCCGAGTGATTGGCCCTTTACCGTTACAGCCGATGCTGTGGGTCAGCAACCATGTGTCCTGGACCGACATCCCCCTGCTTGGCATGCTCACGCCGCTGTCGTTCCTGTCCAAGGCCGAAGTGCGCCACTGGCCGCTGGCCGGTTGGCTGGCGGAAAAAGCCGGCACCCTGTTCATCCGCCGTGGCGGTGGTGACGGCCAGCGCCTGTCTCAGCAGATCGGTGAGCAGTTGGCCCAGCAACGGCCGCTGCTGATCTTTCCGGAAGGCACCACCACCAACGGCCGCGCCCTGCGTACCTTCCATGGCCGGCTGCTGGCCGGCGCCATCGACCAAGGCACCCCGGTGCAGCCGGTGGCGATCCAGTACCTGCGCAACGGTCAAGCGGACCCGATCGCGCCGTTTATTGGCGATGACGACCTGGTGTCTCACCTGATGCGTTTGTTCCGCCAGCCGCACGGGGAAGTGATCATCCAGCTGCTGGAGCCGATCCCCAGCCTAGGCAAGGAGCGGGCGGTGCTGGCGTTCCAGGCGCAGCAGGCGGTGCAGCTGGCCTTGTATGGCGCCGACGGGTGGGAAGCGGTGCCGCGACGGCAAGCGAAGGCGGCCTGAGTCGTGTGGCGGTCCAATCGGCCCTTTCGCGGGTAAACCCGCTCCGATAAGGGTGGCGGTGCCTTGTGGGAGCGGGTTTACCCGCGAAAAGGCCCGTACGGTCGTATGAAGGTTCATCGACTCGCCAGCGCAAAAGCCTGCAACTGCGGATAGAACTCGCGAAAATCCGCCAACAACGGCTCGTACAACACCTCCAACTCCCCCATCACCCCGTCCATGCCTTCCGGCCGTGACAACCGCCGGGCGATACCGCGAAACACCTGCTCCAGCGTGTCGAAATCGCCATAGGCGCCCAGCCAGTCGTCTGCGGCCATGAACGGGGCGATATGCGCCAGCCGCCCGGGCAGTGCCGGCTCGGCGAGCAGTACGCGGTAGAAGTCTCCGGTGAAGGCGCTCAGCGGCTGTGCGGCGTAATCGTCCCAGTGCCGCGCCAGGCAGTGGTCGAAAAACACATCCAGGACGATCCCGGCAAAACGCCGCCGCTCACGGGGAAAGCGCGCCAGCGCCGCCAGTACCAGCGGGTGGCTGTCGGTGTAGCTGTCGATATGGCGGTGCAGACGAATCGAAGCCTCGAGGGCCGGCGGGAAGCGCCCTTGCAGCGAACCTTTGACGAAATCGCCATACAGGCTGCCGAGCAGTTGTTGCGGCTCTCGGCCGCCCAGATGCAGGTGTGCGAGGTAGTTCATGGCGCCCAGTCTAGCACTCACGGGAACCATATCGTTATAACGCGATATAGCGATTCGCGCTCAGCTAAGAACCTCTTCATATTTGTATATCGCGAAATACCGATTTATATTTCGCCTCATCGCGATATAACGCTACACACCATGAGTCCCACCATGCCTCTTGATCTCGACGAAATAATAAAAGCCCTCTCCCACCCGGTAAGGCGAGAAATCCTCACCTGGCTCAAGGACCCGGCTGCGCAGTTCCCCGACCAGCAGCACAGCACCGAATACGGCGTCTGTGCCGGGCAAATCGACCAACGCTGCGGCCTGTCGCAGTCGACCGTCTCCGCCCACCTGGCCACCTTGCAGCGCGCGGGCCTCATCAGCAGCCAGAAGATCGGCCAGTGGCACTTCTTCAAACGCAACGAGGACACCATCCAGGCGTTCCTCCAGCAGATGAGCCAAGAGCTCTGACAAGGACCTTGCAATGCCTCTTTCCCTGATGATCCTGGCGCTCAGCGCCTTCGCCATCGGCACCACCGAATTCGTCATCATGGGCCTGCTGCCCGATGTGGCGCAGGACCTGGGGGTGACCATCCCCGGTGCCGGCTGGCTGGTGACCGGCTACGCCCTGGGGGTGGCCATCGGCGCACCGTTCATGGCCCTGGCCACTGCGCGTCTGCCGCGCAAGGCCGCGCTGGTGACGCTGATGGGCGTGTTCATCGTCGGCAACCTGCTCTGCGCGGTGGCCGCGGACTATGACCTTTTGATGTTCGCCCGCGTGGTGACCGCCCTGTGCCATGGCGCCTTCTTCGGCATCGGCTCGGTGGTGGCGGCAAGCCTGGTACCGGCCAACCGCCGCGCCTCGGCCGTGGCCCTGATGTTCACCGGCTTGACCCTGGCCAACGTGCTCGGCGTGCCCTTGGGGACTGCGCTGGGCCAGGCCGCTGGCTGGCGCTCGACCTTCTGGGCGGTGACCGCCATCGGCGTGATCGCACTGATCGGCCTGGTGCGCTACCTGCCGCTGCAGCGCCAGGAAGAGAAAGTCGACATGCGCGCCGAACTGGGCGCCCTCAAGGGGGCCGGCATCTGGCTGTCGCTAAGCATGACCGTGCTGTTCTCGGCCTCGATGTTCGCCCTGTTCACCTACGTCGCCCCCCTGCTCGGCGACGTCACCGGCGTATCGCCACGTGGCGTCACCTGGACCTTGCTGTTGATCGGCCTGGGCCTGACCGTGGGCAACATCCTCGGCGGCAAGCTCGCCGACCGCCGCCTGGGGGCGACTCTGGTGGGTGTGTTCGCCGCCATGGCAGTGGTGTCCACGGCGTTGAGCTGGACCAGCACGGCCCTGGTACCTGCCGAGATCACTTTGTTCCTCTGGGCCACCGCCGCCTTTGCCGCCGTGCCTGCCCTGCAGGTCAACGTGGTGACTTACGGCAAGGCCGCACCCAACCTGGTGTCGACCCTGAACATCGGTGCCTTCAACCTGGGCAATGCCCTGGGCGCCTGGGTCGGCGGCAGTGTCATCGCCCACGGCTTCGGCCTGACCCGCGTGCCCTTGGCCGCGGCTGCCCTGGCGATCCTGGCGCTGATCGTCACCTTGATTACCTTCCACCAGCGCGGCGGCAACGCCGAACTGGCCACCGCTTCCAACTGACCCTCGCGAGGCTACGCCAATGACCACGCTCTTCGATCCGATCACACTGGGCGACCTGCAACTGCCCAACCGCATCATCATGGCCCCATTGACCCGTTGCCGCGCCGACGAAGGCCGAGTGCCCAACGCATTGATGGCCGAGTACTACGTGCAACGCGCCAGCGCCGGACTGATCCTCAGCGAGGCCACCTCGGTGACCCCCATGGGCGTTGGCTACCCTGACACTCCCGGCATCTGGTCGGACGAACAGGTGCGCGGCTGGACCAACGTCACCAAGGCCGTGCACGGGGCTGGTGGGCGCATCTTCCTGCAGCTGTGGCACGTCGGGCGCATCTCCCACACCCAGTACCTCAACGGCGAACTGCCGGTGGCCCCGAGCGCGATCCAGCCCAAGGGCCACGTCAGCTTGATCCGTCCGATCACCGAGTACCCGACGCCACGAGCCCTTGAGACCGAAGAAATCGCCGACATCGTCGAGGCCTACCGCACCGGTGCCGAAAATGCCAAGGCGGCCGGCTTCGATGGCGTAGAGATCCACGGGGCCAACGGCTACCTGCTCGATCAATTCCTGCAAAGCAGCACCAACCAGCGCACCGACCGTTACGGCGGCTCCCTGGAAAACCGTGCTCGTCTGCTGCTGGAGGTGACCGACGCGGCGATCGAGGTGTGGGGCGCCAATCGTGTAGGCGTGCACTTGGCACCACGGGCCGACGCCCATGACATGGGCGATGCCGACCGTGCCGAGACCTTCAGCTATGTCGCTCGGGAGCTGGGCAAGCGCGGCATCGCATTCATCTGCTCGCGGGAGAAAGAAGCCGACGACAGCATCGGCCCGCTGATCAAGGAAGCCTTCGGTGGCCCGTACATCGTCAATGAGCGCTTCGACAAAGCCAGTGCCAACGCGGCGCTGGCCAGCGGCAAAGCCGACGCGGTGGCCTTTGGCATCCCATTCATCGCCAACCCCGACCTGCCCGCCCGTCTGGCCGCCGATGCGCCGCTGAACGAGCCGCGCCCGGAGACCTTCTACGCCAAAGGGCCGGTGGGCTACATCGACTATCCGCGGATGTGATCGTAAATCCGCTCCTACAAGCCTTGTGGGAGCGGGTTCACCCGCGAACACAGCTCAGTAGATTCAAGGCCGGGCGTTGATCTGCTGTTGCAGGTTCTGGATCTGGCTCTGCAAGGTATTGAGGTTGCGGGTCACCTGGCTGCGGAAGGCATCGAACTCCTGCACCGAAGCCCCACCAGCGCTAGGTGCCGGGCGGTTGTCGATCTGACTCTTGAGCACCAGCACATCCTGCTCCAGGCTCTCGATCGCCGCACTGGGATTACCCTGTTTCTTCAGGCTCGCCACTTCGCTGCTCAGGCTCTTGATCTGGCCGTCGAGCTTGCCGCCATCGAGCTGGCCGGACTTGAGCGCGGCCAACTCACCATTGACCGCCTTGAGCTGCGCCTGCAACTGGCTCTGCAATTCTGTCACCGCTTTTTGCTGTGCACGGGTATCGGCCAAGACCTGCTCCAGACGCTTGCCCAGATCCCCCGCCTGGCCCGCCACACCCTGCTGCTGCTTGCTCTGCTCGGCCAAGCTCGCCTTCAACTGGCGGATCTGCAGCTTCAAGGCCTCGCTACCGGTGTTGACACTGGACTCGCTGGCCTCGACTTTGCCGCTGATCGCCTGAAGTCGCCCCGCGGCTTCTTCGCTGATCCGGGCGAAGCTCTCCTGGGTCGCTACCAACTGCTGCTCCATCAGCGAGATCTGTTGGAAGCTCCACCATCCCAGGCCCGCCAGGGCGATGACCGAGGCCCCCAGCAGCGCCCACAGCGGGCCCGTGCTGGCCGGACGCGCGGCCTTGCGCCGGCTCCGTGCCACGTGCGCCGGGAGCAGTTCATCATCATCCGGAGTACCGGCACGCAGGGTCGGCACATCGTCGAAATCGTCGAGGGGGTCGTTACGCATGGAGGCTTTCAACCACAGTAATAGCAAAGAGGCATGAGTATAAACCGCCAGAGCGGCGCACTGATGACCATTATCCTCGGCCGGGGTTCATTGTTGGCCGGGCACGTTCTTCCACCAGGCGCAGAATTCATCCAGCGCGGTCCACAGGCTGACCTTGGGCCGGTAGTCCAGATGTTGCCGCGCGCGGCTGATATCCAAAGTGAAATCCCTGCTCATCATCTGCGCCCCGAGGCGCGACAGGGTCGGTTGTGGACGGCCTGGCCACAGCAGGCAGGCGGCCTCGTTCAACGCGCCCAGGCTGTAGGCCAGGCCATAGCCACGGTAGCGGGTAACCTGGGGCAGCTGCATCTGGCGCATCACGTAATTGATCACATCCCACAGCGGCAACGGTTGGCCGTTGCTGATGTTGTAGGCCTGGCCAAGCGCCTGCTCATCGGCGAACAGAGCGCTGAGCAGGGCTTCGTTAAGGTTGTGCACACTGGTGAAATCGGCCTTGTTAAGGCCATTGCCGATGATGGCCAGGCGGCGCTTGCGCTGCAGCTGCATGAGCCTTGGGAAGAAACCGGCATCGCCCGCGCCGGTGACCCGTTGCGGTCGCAGGGCCAGCACTTCCAGGCCGAACTCCTGGGCGCCGAAGACCTTCTGTTCGGCCAGGCGCTTGGTCGACGCCTGAAGGTCATGAAATCGCCGAGGTAATGGCTCCTCGCGGATATCAAGACGCGAGGAGCCATTGAAGTACAGCGACGGCGACGACAGGTACACCAGGCGCCGCACGTGCTCCTTCAAGCAGCCTTCCACCACGTTCTCGGTGACCACCACGTTACCCTGGTGAAAATCCTGATAGCGACCCCAGTGGCCGGTGGCGCCAGCGCAATGGACCACCGCGTCGACACCCTGACAGAGCCGCCGGGCCAGCTCGGCATCGCCTAGGTCGCCAGAAATGAACTGGGCGCCGCGCTTGACCAGATGCTCAACGCCCTCGGCGCGCCGGCCATTGACCCGCACCTCCAGGCCCTGCTCCAAGGCAAAGCGCGCAAAGCGCCCGCCGATGAAGCCGCTCGCACCGGTGACCAGAATTCGCATGTAACACTCCGCCTTGCCAAATTACAGATGCAGCTGACGCCGTCCGCGCCTACAAGGGCACCAGCCAGCTCGACGCCGTATGGCGCAGGTGCTCGGTCAGCTGAGCGAGCAACTGCCCGCCATTGCGCCAATGATGCCAGTACAACGGCACGTCGATGGGGGTATCGGTGCAGATTTCCACCAATTGGCCGCTGGCCAGTTGTTCGCGGGCCTGCAATTCCGGCACCAACCCCCACCCCACACCGGCCTCGGTCATGCGCAGAAACCCTTCGGACGAAGGGCACAGGTGATACAGGAAACTGCCCTCGATGCCCAACGAAGCCAGGTAGCGGTGTTGCAGGAAATCATCCGGGCCGTACACCACTGCCGGGATCCGCGCCAGGCGCCGGGCCTCGAACCCCTGGGCAAAGTGCCGGGCCATGAACGCGGGGCTGGCCAATGCCCGGTAACGCATGGCCCCCAGCAACACGCTGCGCGCGCCGGCCACCGGCCGCTCGCTGCCACACAGGCACGCCGCCACTTCGCCGGCACGCATGCGCTTGAGGCCGACCTCCTGGTCTTCGACTACCAGATCGAGCAACACCTGCTGCCCCGCGCAGAAATCCCCCACCGCACCCGCCCACCAGGTCGCCAGGCTGTCGGCGTTGAGGGCGATACGCAGGCGCTCGGGCAGGCCTTCCTCGTCCAGCGCCGGGACCTGGCGCTGCAGGTCACGCTCAAGCAGACGCACCTGCTGCACATGGTTGAGCAACTGTCGCCCCACCTCGGTGGGGCTCGGTGGCGTGGCCCGCACCAGCACCGGCTGGCCGACCCGCGCCTCGAGCAGCTTGATGCGCTGGGAAATGGCCGATTGCGACAGGCCCAGAACTTGAGCAGCACGTTCGAAACCGCCTTGTTCGATGACGGCAGCGAGGGCGGCAAGCAGCTTGTAGTCGAACATCTATTTCTCTAATGCCAGATCAGCTTTATTTGTTTTTCTTATACAGGGCATTTCCTCACAATGGCCAGCATCTTCTTGGGTAATCAACGCCGGCGCTTGTTCGGCGTCAGTGGAGTGTTCCTGTTATGTGGCAAAGCTATCTGAACGGCATGCTGGTGGCATTCGGCCTGATCATGGCCATCGGCGCACAGAACGCCTTCGTCCTGGCCCAGAGCCTGCGCCGCGAGCATCACTTGCCGGTGGCCGCGCTGTGCATCATCTGCGATGCCATCCTGGTGGCCGCCGGGGTGTTCGGCCTGGCCACGGTCCTGGCTCACAACCCGACCTTGCTGGCGGTCGCACGCTGGGGCGGTGCGGTGTTCCTCATTTGGTACGGGGCCAAGGCACTGCGTAGCGCGTGCTCCAAGCAGAGCCTGCAACACCAGCAAGGCCAAGGCATGCGCTCGCGTCGCGCGGTGTTGCTCAGCGCCCTGGCAGTGACCCTGCTCAACCCTCATGTCTACCTCGACACCGTGCTGCTGATCGGCTCGCTGGGCGCCCAACAGACCGTACCTGGGGCCTATGTGGCCGGCGCCGCCAGTGCCTCGCTGGTGTGGTTCTCGACCCTTGCGCTGGGCGCGGCCTGGCTTGCGCCATGGCTCGCCCGTCCAGCCACCTGGCGCCTGCTGGACCTGATGGTGGCTGTGATGATGTTCGCCGTCGCCGCGCAATTGATCTTTTCTTGAAGGGTGAGTTCTAAGCTGCAAGCTGCAAGCCAAAGGCAGACACGGCGCCCTCTTCCAGCTTGAAGCTTGAAGCTTGACGCTTGCGTGAAGCTCGCAGCGCCCACTATTCCCTATGTTTGTTGCGTGGTTATGCGCAAGGGCCGGTGCTATGATCCAGCCCTTGCGTCGCAAAGCGTGTCAAACGCGCTGACGCACCTCGGGCCGCCCGTGATCGGCCTTGCGCAAACCGCGAACAGACCTGAATCAGGAGATCCACCATGGCTTTTGAATTGCCGCCGCTGCCGTACGCCCACGATGCCCTGCAGCCGCACATCTCCAAGGAAACCCTGGAGTATCACCACGACAAGCACCACAACACCTATGTCGTGAACCTGAACAACCTGGTCCCAGGCACCGAATTCGAGGGCAAGTCCCTGGAAGACATCGTCAAGACCTCCTCGGGTGGCATCTTCAACAACGCCGCTCAAGTCTGGAACCACACCTTCTACTGGAACTGCCTGTCGCCAAACGGCGGCGGCCAGCCAACCGGCGCCCTGGCCGATGCCATCACCAAGGCTTTCGGTTCCTTCGACAAGTTCAAGGAAGAGTTCACCAAGACTTCCGTCGGCACCTTCGGTTCCGGCTGGGGCTGGCTGGTGAAGAAGGCCGACGGTTCCCTGGCCCTGGCCAGCACCATCGGCGCCGGCAACCCGCTGACCAGCGGCGACACCCCGCTGCTGACCTGCGACGTCTGGGAACACGCCTACTACATCGACTACCGCAACCTGCGTCCTAAGTACGTCGAGGCGTTCTGGAACCTGGTCAACTGGGCCTTCGTGGCCGAGCAGTTCGAAGGCAAAACCTTCAAGGCCTGATGCCTGGGGTAACCTTCGATCCAAGAAATCCGACGCTCATGCGTCGGATTTTTTTTGTGCAGGTTTCGCCAATGAGGCCCTCGCACACGCACACGCTTCGCCAGCGCTTGCCCACACCCGATAGCGCGCTAACATGAATCTTCTGGAAAGTTGATACAGCGCACTCAAGTCGCCAGTCCCCACAACCGATATATTGCCCATGAGAGGATGAACGACGGCCGTCACCTGTCGCGACAATCGGTCGATAGTGTATTGCCAAGGGTAATGGCAAAATAATGGCATGCGCATGGATTAAGGAAACCCCATTGAAGCTGGAATTTCGGGACAGCTTGTCGGTCAAGTTGCTCAGGGTCGTGCTGCTCTCGGCGCTGGCTGTCGGCGTTGTCCTCAGCTGCGCGCAGATCGTCTATGACGCCTACAAGACCCGCCAGTCCGTCAACAACGATGCCCAACGCATCCTCGACATGTTCCGCGACCCGTCTACCCAAGCGGTCTACAGCCTTGACCGGGAGATGGGCATGCAGGTCATGGAAGGCCTGTTCCAGGACGCTTCAGTGCGCGCGGCCTCCATCGGCCACCCCAACGAAACCATGCTCGCGGAAAAATCCCGTCCGCTTCAGGACACGCCCGCACGCTGGCTGACCGACCTGATCCTCGGTCAGCAAAGGACCTTCACCACCCAACTGGTCGGCCGTGGGCCGTACAGCGAGTATTACGGCGACCTGAGCATCACCCTGGACACCGCCACCTATGGCGAAGGCTTTCTGATCAATGCAGTGATCATCTTCATTTCCGGGGTGCTGCGCGCGCTCGCCATGGGCCTGGTGCTGTATCTGGTCTATCACTGGCTGCTGACCAAGCCATTGTCCAAGCTCATCGAGCACCTCACCCAGATCAATCCCGACCGCCCCAGCCAGCATGAGATCCCGCTGCTCAAGGGCCACGAAAAGAACGAGCTGGGGCTGTGGGTCAACACCGCCAACCAGTTGCTGGCCTCCATCGAACGCAACACCCACCTGCGCCACGAAGCCGAGAACAGCCTACAACGCATGGCCCAGTACGACTTCCTCACCGGGCTGCCAAACCGCCAGCAGTTCCAGCAGCAGTTGGACAAGATTCTCGTCGATGGTGGCCGCCTGCAGCGCCGGGTCGCGGTGTTGTGCGTGGGGCTGGACGATTTCAAGGGCATCAACGAGCAATTCAGCTATCAAGTCGGCGATCAATTGTTGCTGGCCTTGGCCGACCGCCTGCGTGCCCACAGCGGCCGCCTCGGCGCCCTGGCGCGGCTCGGTGGGGACCAGTTCGCCCTGGTCCAGGCCGACATCGAACAACCGTACGAGGCCGCCGAGCTCGCCCAGAGCATCCTCGACGACCTGGAAATGCCCTTCCCCCTGGATCACCAGAACATCCGGCTGCGCGCTACCATCGGCATCACCTTGTTCCCCGAAGATGGCGACAGCACCGAGAAACTGCTGCAAAAAGCCGAGCAGACCATGACCTTGGCCAAGGCCCGATCCCGTAACCGCTACCAGTTCTATATCGCCAGCGTCGACAGCGAGATGCGTCGGCGCCGCGAGCTGGAAAAAGACCTGCGCGAAGCCCTGCCGCGCAACCAGTTGTACCTGGTGTACCAACCCCAGATCAGCTACCGCGATCACCGTGTGGTCGGCGTCGAAGCCCTGTTGCGCTGGCAGCACCCAGAGCTGGGCATGGTTCCGCCCGACCAGTTCATCCCTCTGGCCGAACAGAACGGCAGCATCATCGGCATCGGCGAGTGGGTGCTCGACCAGGCCTGCCGACAGTTGCGTGAATGGCACGACCTGGGCTTCAGCGACCTGCGCATGGCCGTCAACCTGTCCACCGTGCAGCTGCACCACAGCGAGCTGCCCCGGGTGGTGAACAACCTGTTGCAGATCTACCGCCTGCCCCCGCGCAGCCTGGAGCTGGAGGTGACCGAGACCGGCCTGATGGAGGACATCAGCACCGCCGCCCAGCACTTGCTGAGCCTGCGCCGCTCCGGGGCGCTGATCGCCATCGATGACTTCGGGACCGGTTACTCCTCGCTCAGCTACCTGAAGTCGTTGCCGCTGGACAAGATCAAGATCGACAAGAGCTTCGTCCAGGACCTGCTGGATGACGATGACGACGCCACCATCGTCCGGGCTGTCATCCAGCTGGGCAAGAGCCTGGGCATGCAGGTGATCGCCGAAGGCGTGGAAACCGCCGAGCAGGAAGCCTACATCATCGCCCAGGGCTGCCATGAGGGTCAGGGCTACCACTACAGCAAGCCGCTGTCGGCTCGCGAACTGACGGCCTTCCTCAAGCACGCGCAGCGCAACCAAGTCACCGCGTTCTGACCCCAGCGACCGCTTGATCGCGAAAGCGACCCTTGCGCATGAATTGCGCACCTGCCCCTTTACACAAAATGCAAATCTTTCGCATTATGTTGCGGTTTCGCAGGCCACACTGTCCAACCTCACGACGCAGGATACCTACAATGATTCGAATGCCTCTGGCCTCCGCCAGTCTGCTGGCCATCGCCATCGCCCTCGCCGGTTGCGGTGAGAGCAAGGATGACAAGGCTGCCGCGCCGCAAGCCCAGGCACCGGCTGCCGCAAGCGCCACCGCAGCGCCCGGGGCTGTCGACGAAGCGGCCGGCAAGGCCGTGGTCAAGCACTATGCCGAGATGGTCCACGCCGTCTACAGCGACTCGCTGAGCACCGCCAAGACCCTGCAGACCGCCATCGACGCCTTCCTGGCCAAGCCCAACGACCAGACCCTGATGGCTGCCAAGCAAGCCTGGGCAGCGGCTCGTGTGCCGTACCTGCAGAGCGAAGTGTTCCGCTTCGGCAATACCATCATCGACGACTGGGAAGGCCAGGTGAACGCATGGCCTCTGGACGAAGGCCTGATCGATTACGTCGACAAGAGCTACGAGCACGCCCTGGGCAACCCGGCGGCCAGCGCCAACATCATTGCCAACACCGAAGTCCAGGTCGGCGAAGAAAAGGTCGACGTCAAGGACATCACCCCTGAGAAACTGGCCAGCCTGAACGAGCTGGGCGGTTCCGAGGCCAACGTCGCCACCGGCTATCACGCCATCGAATTCCTGCTGTGGGGCCAGGACCTCAACGGCACCGGCCCAGGCGCCGGCAACCGCCCGGCTTCGGACTACCTGGAAGGCCAAGGCGCCACTGGCGGTCACAACGAGCGCCGTCGCGCCTACCTGAAGGCCGTGACCCAACTGCTGGTCCAGGATCTGGAAGAAATGGTCGCCAACTGGGCGCCGAACGTCAGCGACAACTACCGCGCCAAGCTGGAGGCCGAGCCTGTGGCCGATGGTCTGCGCAAAATGCTGTTCGGTATGGGCAGCCTGTCGCTGGGCGAACTGGCCGGTGAGCGCATGAAGGTCTCCCTGGAGGCCAACTCGCCAGAAGACGAGCAGGACTGCTTCAGCGACAACACCCACTACTCGCACTTCTACGACGCCAAGGGTATCCGCAACGTCTACCTGGGCGAGTACACCCGCGCCGACGGCTCCAAGCTGAGCGGCCCGAGCTTGTCGGAGTTGGTCGCCAAGGTCGATCCGGCCACCGACGCCACCCTCAAGGCGGACTTGGAAGCCACCGAGGCGAAGATCCAGGTCATGGTCGACCACGCCCTCAAAGGCGAACACTACGACCAGCTGATCGCGGCTGACAACGCTGCTGGCAACCAGATCGTGCGTGACGCCATCGCATCCCTGGTCAAACAGACCGGCTCGATCGAGCAAGCCGCCGGCAAGCTGGGCATCGCCAACCTGAACCCGGACACCGCCGATCACGAATTCTGATCCGGATCCAGTGGTTCGACAGGGGCGGCCTTCGGGCCGCCTTTTTCATGGCCGGAAAATCTACTGCCGCAGACGCGAGCCAACGACAACCTGACATCGATTTCATCAAGGCAATTGCAAATTGCTCTTATTCAAATTCCGTCACCCTGCTAAGCTTGCACGCCGGTTTTTTAGCACTCACCCAGGATCCTCGATGCCCGCGTCGCTGCTCCGACTCTCTCCCTTGCTGCTGGTCGCCGCCCTGGCCGCCTGTGATGACGCCCCGCGTTTCACCCAGGCCGAGCCCGGCGAAGCCCTTTCCGCCGGCAAGGCCACCGTGCAGCGCAGCGACCGCAACGCCTTTTCCCTGCCCTCGGCCAATCTCTCGCCAGAGCGGCGCCTGGACTTCAGTGTCGGCAACAGTTTCTTTCGCAACCCCTGGGTGATCGCCCCCTCCACCACCACCGCCCGTGATGGCTTAGGCCCGCTGTTCAATACCAACGCTTGCCAGAACTGCCATGTGCGCGATGGGCGTGGCCATCCACCTGAGCCCAACGCCAGCAACGCGGTCTCGATGCTGGTGCGCCTGTCGATTCCCGATCAGGCGCAATACGCCAAGGAAATCGAACGCCTGGGCGTGGTGCCGGAGCCGGTGTATGGCACGCAACTGCAAGACATGGCCGTCCCCGGCGTGGCACCGGAGGGCAAGGTGCGGGTGGATTACACCAGCGAGACCGTCACCTTCGAGGACGGCCATGTGGTGGAGCTGCGTCGTCCGGCGCTGCAGATCACCCAGCTCGGCTACGGACCGATGCACCCCGATACCCGTTTCTCCGCCCGTGTGGCCCCGCCGATGATCGGCCTGGGCCTGCTGGAGGCGATCCCGGAGGCCGCAATCCTTGCCAATGCCGATCCGGACGATCGCAACGGCGATGGCATCCGTGGACGCCCCAACCAGGTCTGGGACCAGACGACGAACAAGACCGTGCTCGGCCGCTTCGGCTGGAAAGCCGGGCAGCCCAACGTGAACCAGCAGAACGTCCATGCCTTTGCCGGCGACATGGGCCTGACCAGCACCTTGCAGCCGGTCGATGACTGCACGCCTGCCCAGGTCGATTGCCTGGCCGCCCCCAACGGCGACGGCACAGGCGGCGAGAAAGAAGTCAGCGACAATATCCTGCGCCTGGTCACCTTCTACACCCGTAATCTAGGCGTGCCGGCGCGCCGCGACGTCGGCGCGCCCCAGGTATTGGCCGGCAAGAACCTGTTCTTCCAGGCCGGCTGCCAAGGCTGTCATACCCCGCAGTTCACCACCGGCCCCGACACCCACGAACCCGAACTGGCCAACCAGGTGATCCGGCCGTACAGCGACCTGCTGCTGCACGACATGGGGCCAGGCCTGGCCGACAACCGCAGCGAATTCAAAGCCTCCGGGCAGGATTGGCGTACCCCTCCACTGTGGGGTATCGGCCTGACCGAAACGGTCAGCGGCCACACCCAGTTCCTGCATGACGGCCGCGCCCGCAATCTGCTGGAGGCCGTGCTCTGGCACGGCGGCGAAGCCGAAGCGGCGCGCAACCATGTACTGACCTTCAATGCCGAGCAACGCGCTGCGCTGCTGGCCTTTTTGAACTCACTTTAACGCGCAAGGAGCCGGGCAATGTTCCGACCCAAACTGTTGTTCACCAGCCTCGCCGCACTCGCCCTCGGTGCCTGCTCGCCCCAGGACCCGCAGGCTGTGACCTCCGCCGCCATCGCCAAGCAGGTGATCCTGCCGACCTACAGCCGTTGGGTCGAAGCCGACCGCCAGCTGGCCGCCAGCGCCCTGGCTTATTGCGAAGGCAAGGAGTCGCTCGAGACCGCGCGCGCCGATTTCCTCAACGCCCAAAAGGCCTGGGCCGAGCTGCAACCGCTGCTGGTCGGCCCGCTGGCCGAAGGTAACCGCGCCTGGCAAGTGCAGTTCTGGCCCGACAAGAAAAACCTGGTCGGCCGTCAGGTCGAGCAACTGGTCGCCGGCGACAAGCCGATCGACGCCGAGACACTGGGCAAGTCCAGCGTCGTGGTGCGCGGCCTGTCCGCCTACGAATACATCCTGTTCGACAGCAAGCCGGACGTCGCCACGCCTGAGCAGAAGGCCCGCTATTGCCCATTGCTGGTGGCCATCGGCGAGCACCAGAAGGCCCTGGCCGAGGAGATCCTCAAAGGCTGGAACAGCACCGATGGCATGCTCTCGCAGATGACCAAGTTCCCCAACCAGCGCTACGCCGATTCCCACGAGGCGATCGCCGACCTGCTGCGTGCCCAGGTCACCGCCCTGGACACCCTGAAGAAGAAGCTTGGCGCTCCGATGGGCCGCCAGAGCAAGGGCATCGCCCAGCCGCTGCAGGCCGAAGCCTGGCGCAGCCAGTCCTCGCTCAAGAGCCTGGAAGCCAGCCTCAAGGCCGCCCAGGCGGTTTGGGTCGGCGTCGACAACCAGGGCCTGCGCGCCTTGCTGGGCAAGGACCAGGCTGCCCTGGCGCAGAAGATCGACGACGCCTACGCCGCCTCGCTCAAGCTGCTGGAGGCCAACGACAAGCCGTTGGGCGAACTGTTGGCCGACGACGCTGGCAAACAGACCCTCGACCAGATCTACGACAGCCTCAACGCCGTCCACCGCCTGCACGAAGGTGACCTGGCCAAGGCACTCAACATCCAGCTGGGCTTCAATGCCAACGACGGTGACTGATCATGCTGCGACGCCAGGCCCTCAAACTCGGTAGCGTCGTGCTCAGCGCCCTCACCCTGGGCGGCTGGAGCCTGTTTCGCAACAGCGCCAGCGAACCCCTGCTGCTCTCGGCGCGCGACGATGGCGACGGCAGGCACTATGCCGTCGGTTACCGTCTGGACGGCACCCAGGTGTTCGCCACCCAGGTGGCCCAGCGTTGCCATGACATCATCAACCACCCCGAGCGGCCGATCGCCCTGTTCGTGGCACGTCGACCAGGCACCGAAAGCTACCTGATCGACCTGCGCGACGGGCGCCTGCTGCAGACCGTCACCTCGCAACCGGACCGGCACTTCTACGGCCACGCGGTGATTCATAAAAGCGGTGAGTGGCTGTACGCCACCGAGAACGACACCACCGATCCGGGGCGTGGCGTGCTGGGCATCTACCGCTTCGAAGGTGATCGCCTGGTCCACAGCGGTGAGATCCCTACTCACGGCATCGGCCCGCACCAGGTATCCTGGCTGCCGGACGGCGAAACCCTGGTGGTGGCCAACGGCGGTATCCGCACCGAGGCCGAAAGCCGGGTGGAAATGAACCTCGACGCCATGGAGCCCAGCCTGGTGCTGATGCGGCGCGACGGTACCCTGCTGAGCAAGGAAACCCTCGCCCAGCAGATGAACAGCGTGCGCCATCTGGCCGTCGGCAGCGACGGCACCATCGCCGCCTGCCAGCAGTTCATGGGCGATGCCCACGAGACCGCCGAATTGCTCGCGATCAAGCGTCCAGGCGAACCGTTCAAGGCCTTCCCGGTGCCCGAGCGACAGTTGCAGTCGATGGCCCAGTACACCGCCAGCGTCGCCATCCACAGCGACCTGCGCCTGGTGGCGTTGACCGCACCACGGGCCAACCGCTTGTTCATCTGGGACCTGGACAGCGGTGCGGTCAAGCTCGACGCGCCGATGCCCGACTGTGCGGGCGTGGGCGCGGTGAAGGACGGTTTCGTGGTCACCTCAGGCCAAGGGCGCTGCCGGTTCTATGACTGCCGCAAAGCAGAGCTGGTCGCCCAGCCGCTGAACCTGCCGTCTGGGTTCTGGGACAACCACCTGCACCTGGCCTAGGGGACCGCACGGCCCTTTCGCGGCCACCCCGCGAAAGGGCTGCAAACCTGCGTGTTCGCCCATCGGCGACCACCTGTCCATCCCCGCCTTCCCCCATCCCTGAAAAACAGGCAATACTTCTCCCATCCGCACGTGGGCAGGATCGCCCGTTGTCGTGCCAGACGAACAACAACTATCCAAGGAACCGGACTATGCTGCGCCGCCGCATGCTGATCATGTTGGCCGTGGTCCTGCTGATCGTATTGACCTTAGGTGGCATCAAGGCGTTCTCGATCTACAAGCAGATCCAGATGTTCTCCGCACCGAAACCGCCGGTCAGCGTCGCTGCGGCAGTGGCCGAAGAGCGCCAGTGGCAGGAGCGTCTGCCTGCGATCGGCAGTCTCAAGGCGTTCCAGGGCGTCGAGTTGAGCCTGGAAGTGGCCGGCACAGTCAAATCGCTGCATTTCGAGTCGGGCCAGAAGGTCAAGGCCGGCCAGCTTCTGTTGCAACTGGACCACGACCAGGAGACCGCACTGCTCGGCACAGCCCAGGCAGACCTGGGCCTGGCCAAGGTGGACTTCGGCCGGGGCAGCCAGTTGGTTGGCGATTCGGCGATTTCCCGCGGCGAGTTCGACCGCCTCACCGCCCAGTACCGACGCAACCAGGCCGTCGTCGACCAGCTCAAGGCCTCCCTGGCCAAGAAAAGCATCAGCGCGCCCTTCAGCGGCACCATCGGTATTCGCCAGGTGGACGTGGGCGACTACCTCGCCAGCGGCACAGTGATCGCCACCCTGCAGGATCTCTCCAGCCTGTATGTCGACTTCAACGTGCCCGAGCAAACCCTGCCCCAACTGAGCCTCGGCCAGCAGGTGCTGGTGCAAGTGGCGGCCTACCCGGGCCAGACCTTCCCTGCCAGCCTGAGCGCCATCAACCCCAAGGTCGAGGAAAGCACCCGCAACCTGTTGCTGCGCGCCACCCTGGCCAACCCCGACGGCAAGCTGCTGCCTGGCATGTTCGCCAGTTTGCTGGTGCTGTTGCCCGACCCGCGTCCTCAAGTGGTGGTACCGGAAAGCGCCATTACCTACACGCTCTATGGCAACTCGGTGTACGTGGTCGCCCAGAAGAAGGACAAGAACGGCCAGGTGGAAAAGGCCGCCGACGGCCAGCCGCAACTGGTCGCCGAACAGCGCACCGTCAAGACCGGAGAACGTCGTGATGGTCTAGTGGTGGTGGGCGAAGGCCTCAAGGCGGGTGAACAGGTGGTGACCGCCGGCCAGCTGAAGCTCACGCCTGGCACGGCCATCCGCATCAGCCACGACGAAGCCCTCCAGCTGGATGGCCAGCGCGCCTCCGGCGCCAACTGATCAGGAGGCTGGCATGGCGTTCACCGACCCGTTCATCCGCCGCCCGGTCCTGGCCAGCGTGGTCAGCCTGTTGATCCTGCTGCTGGGCTTCCAGGCCTGGAGCAAGCTGCAGATCCGCCAGTACCCGCAGATGGAAAACGCCCTGATCACGGTGACCACCGCCTATCCCGGGGCCAATGCCGAGACCATTCAGGGCTATATCACCCAACCTTTGCAACAGAGCCTGGCCAGCGCCGACGGCATCGACTACATGACCTCGGTGAGCCGCCAGAACTTCTCGGTGATCTCGGTCTATGCACGCATCGGCGCTGACACTGACCGCCTGTTCACGCAACTGCTGGCCAAGGCCAACGAGGTACGTAACAAGCTGCCCCAGGACTCCGAAGACCCGGTGCTGAGCAAAGAGGCCGCCGACGCCTCGGCCCTGATGTACATCAGCTTCTACAGCCAGCAGATGAGCAACCCACAGATCACCGATTACCTTTCGCGTGTGATCCAGCCCAAGCTGGCCACACTGCCTGGCATGGCCGAGGCGGAAATCCTCGGCAACCAGGTGTTCGCCATGCGCATCTGGCTGGACCCTGTGAAGCTGGCAGGCTTTGGCCTGGCGGCCACCGACGTGACCAACGCGGTCCGCCGCTACAACTTTCTCTCCGCTGCCGGCGAAGTCAAAGGCGAGTACGTGGTCACCAGCATCAATGCCACCACCGAGCTCAAATCCGCCGAGGCCTTTGCCAAGCTGCCGGTCAAGACCGTCGGCGACAGGCGTGTGCTGCTGGGCGATGTAGCGCGGGTGGAAATGGGCGCGGAGAACTACGACACGGTCAGCTCCTTCGACGGTACGCCTTCGGTGTACATCGGCATCAAGGCCACCCCCGCCGCCAACCCGCTGGAGGTGATCAAGGAAGTCCGGCGGATCATGCCGACGCTGGAAGCGCAGTTGCCGTCGAATCTCAAGGTCTCCATCGCCTACGACGCGACCTTGTTCATCCAGGCTTCCATCGATGAGGTGATCAAGACCCTCGGCGAGGCCGTGCTGATCGTCATTGTCGTGGTGTTCCTGTTCCTGGGTGCCCTGCGCTCGGTGCTCATCCCGGTGGTGACCATTCCGCTGTCGATGATCGGCGTATTGTTCTTCATGCAGATGATGGGTTACTCGCTGAACCTTTTGACCTTGCTGGCCATGGTGCTGGCCATCGGCCTGGTGGTGGATGACGCCATTGTCGTGGTGGAGAACATCCACCGGCACATGGAAGAAGGCAAGACGCCCTTCGAGGCCGCCCTGGAAGGCGCTCGGGAGATCGCCATGCCGGTGGTGTCGATGACCATCACCCTGGCGGCGGTCTATGCCCCCATCGGCTTTCTCACAGGCCTGACCGGCGCGCTGTTCAAGGAGTTCGCGCTGACGTTGGCCGGGGCGGTGGTCATCTCCGGCATCGTCGCCCTGACCCTGTCGCCGATGATGTGCGCCCTGCTGCTGCGCCACGAACAGAACCCCAGCGGTCTTGCCCATCGCCTGGACGTGCTGTTCGACGGCCTCAAGGTCCGCTACCAACGCCTGCTGCACGGCACCCTGAACAGCCGGCCGGTGGTGCTGGTGTTCGCCGTGATCGTGTTGTGCCTGATCCCGGTGCTCTTGATGTTCACCCATAACGAACTGGCGCCGGACGAGGACCAGGGGGTGATCTTCATGATGAGCAATGCCCCGCAAACGGCCAACCTGGACTACCTCAACGCCTACACCGATCAGTTCACACCGGTGTTCAAGACCTTCCCCGAGTACTACTCATCGTTCCAGATCAACGGCTTCAATGGGGTGCAGAGCGGTATCGGGGGCTTTCTGCTCAAGCCTTGGAACGAA
Organism: Pseudomonas guariconensis; assembly: GCF_040822035.1. Taxonomy (NCBI): domain Bacteria; kingdom Pseudomonadati; phylum Pseudomonadota; class Gammaproteobacteria; order Pseudomonadales; family Pseudomonadaceae; genus Pseudomonas; species Pseudomonas guariconensis. The sequence goes on from NZ_CP162012.1 coordinate 4,339,542, forward strand.
CGCGAGCGCACCCAGATGGAGTTGTTGCCGCTGGTGCAAGCCAAACTGGAAGAAATCGGCGGACTGCAGATCTTCGGCTTCAACTTGCCGTCGCTCCCGGGCACAGGCGAAGGCCTGCCGTTCCAGTTCGTGATCAATACCGCAGGCGACTACCCTGCCCTGCTGGAGGTGGCCGAACGGATCAAGGCCCGCGCCCAGGCATCAGGCAAGTTCGCCTTCCTCGACATCGACCTGGCCTTCGACAAGCCCGAGGTAGTAGTGGACATCGACCGGGACAAGGCAGCGCAGATGGGCGTGTCCATGGATGATCTGGGCGGCACCCTGGCAACGTTGCTGGGCGAGGGCGAAATCAACCGTTTCACCCTTGAGGGGCGTAGCTACAAAGTCATCGCCCAGGTCGAACGGCCCTACCGGGACAACGCCGGCTGGCTGAACAACTACTACGTGAAGAACGATCAGGACCAGTTACTGCCCTTGTCGACCCTGATCACCGTCAGCGACCGCGCAAGGCCCCGCCAGCTCAACCAGTTCCAGCAACTGAACTCGGCGATCATCCAGGGCTTTCCACTGGTCAGTGTCGGCGAGGCGCTGCAGACCGTGCAGGCGATCGCCAAAGAGGAGGCTCCGGAAGGGTTCTCGTTCGATTACGCTGGCACCGCACGGCAGTTCGTCCAGGAAGGCAGCGCCTTGTGGGTCACCTTTGGTCTGGCGCTGGCGATCATCTTCCTGGTGCTGGCGGCGCAGTTCGAAAGTTTCAGGGATCCGCTGGTGATTCTGGTCACGGTGCCGCTCTCCATCTGCGGCGCCCTGTTGCCGCTGTTCCTCGGCGTTTCGAGCATGAACATCTACACCCAGGTGGGGCTGGTGACGCTGATCGGCCTGATCAGCAAGCACGGCATTCTGATCGTCGAGTTCGCCAACCAGTTGCGCGAGCGGATGGGCGTGGATGCCCGCGAGGCCATAGAAGTCGCCGCAGCCATACGCCTGCGGCCGGTGCTGATGACCACCGCAGCTATGGTATTCGGCATGGTGCCGTTGATCCTGGCGACCGGGGCCGGTGCGGTCAGCCGCTTCGACATCGGCATGGTCATCGCCACCGGCATGTCGATCGGCACGCTGTTTACCCTGTTCGTGTTGCCCAGCATCTACACGCTTTTGGCGCACCGGACCGTGGCGACGTCTTCACGGGTAACCCCGGTGCCACCAGGTCCGCCCTGATCCCTGTGGGAACGGGTTTTACCCGCGATGCGGTCGACACAAACAAAATTGGCGGGCAATAAAAAACGCCAGGGACCCTTCATTGGGCCCCTGGCGCTTCACCATCACGCGCTCGATCAACCGAACGGTCGCAGCCCTTGGCGCATACCGAACAGGAACAGCAACAGGTCATGATCCGGCTGGGCCGTATTCTGCTGCTTCACTTCGCGGGGCACCGCGCACAGGCCACCGATTTCGGCCTTGCTGAACACCGCCGGTCTAGGCTCTTCCCACGCCGCCACAGCAGCGGTGGTCACTGCCAGTGCCGCGACCAGGAACAAAGCTCGAGCGATTTCTAGTTTCATTGCTCTAACCCTTTGACAGCGCTGCCAAACGCCATCTGGTAAAAATAGAGCAGGCTCTGCCACTGTGCATCGTTGAGTGACGAATGGCGCCGCAATTGGCGCAGGTCCTTGGCGGCTGCGCGCTGGCAACTGATGCGCCGGCGGCACTTTTCCAGGTCCAGCAGCGCGACTTCGGCCCGGGCCTTCTCGCCCTCGCCGATGACCTTGACGAACACATGCTTGCCATACAGGCAGCCGTGCTGCCAATGGCCCAAGTGCATGCGCGCCAGATTGTCGGCCAGCTCCTTGAGCATGCGTTCGTGCAGCACTTGCGGGTAACGCTCGCGGGCGCCTTCGGCATGCCAGGTGTCCAGGTCGACGAACCCGTCGAGCGCCTCGCTCACCAGCAGGGCTCGCCATTGGTGATCGGCGCCGCGCTCGGCGCCAGCGAACACCAACCGCGGCACACGCACGCCAAGCTGCTCGAAACTGTTCAGGGCATCCAGCTCACGCAGTACCGTCGGGCGGCCGAACGGATGGCGCAGGCTGCGATAGATGTGACCGACCTGACGCTTGGCATACAGGACCTTGCCCTTCGCGTCGCTCAGACGCTGCACACCACTCTCCCCACCGCGCCGCTGGTTGGGCTCCTCCACCCATTCACCCTGTTGCTGCCAGTAGTACTCGAAATCGGACATCGCATTGCCGGCCACTGCCATGAACACCTACCCCTTGCGTAATACGTATACCCGCCACATCGCATACAACGGCAGGAAATCCAGACGGTCCTGAATTCTGAAACCGGCTGTAACAAACTCATTTTCGATGGTATCGACCGGCAACACAAAGCGATTTTGATAACTGCCCTGCGCGGCCTTCGCACTGCGCCGATGCTCGAGCTTCTTGCGTCGCCAGGCCTTGAAGTTGCCATCGACCCACAGCGACAGGATCACGCTGTCGCGGCTGACCCGATGAAACTCCGAGAGGATCGTCTTGCGGTGGTCGGCATCGCCGATGTGGTGGAACAGGCGCATGCAGAAAATGCTGTCAACCGCGTTGTCCGGCAAATCGATAGCGAATGCGGAAGTCTGCAAGGGTCGCACCCGGGCAACCACCTCTGGCGGCTGGGAAGTACAGGCGGTCTCGATCATGTCGGCGGAATTGTCGGCGCCGATGATCACCCGATTGGGCTTTTCCGCCAATAGCGGCCAGAAACGCCCTGCACCACACGGCAGGTCGAGTACCAGGCCAGGCTCCCCTGCAAGCGCCAGGGCGCGGCGGGCCAGTTGTTCGTCACGGTAATGGGAAAGGCGGCGTGCCAGACCATCTTGATGCTTGAGGAAGTACTCCTGGGCATGCTGACGGTCATACTTCTCGGAAAATGGGAGTTTGATCGGGCTCCGCATTGGGCATCTCCTGATTCAATTCCACCCACTCTACGGAGCGAAGCGTTGGAATCAGGTTATGCCCATGTGAAAAATCCGTCATGCCTGCAACAGCATATTTCAGGTATCACCCCAACAGTGGGGCTTGGTCGCCGGCCTCGCTGTCCGCTGTAATCGCCTTGCCCCTGCTCAGGTCCACCTGGAAGCGACAGCCATGAGGCAACGTCGCCGTCAGGGTGACGCGCCAGCCCTGGTCGTCGCAGATCCGCTGCACCAGCGACAAGCCCAGACCCAGGCCCTCGCCACGGCGTTCGTCACCGCGCACGAAGGGGCGGAACATCGCTTCGCGCTGCTCCTCAGGGATGCCCACACCGCTGTCCTCGACGCTGAAACCGTTCGGTTCCAGGCTCAGACGAATGTAGCCACTGTCGGTGTAGTGGGCGGCATTGCGCAGGAGATTGCCCATCACCGATTGCAGGAACGTCGCGTTGTACAACACCGGGCTCGCACTGACCCGGCCGTCGTAATAAAGGGTCAGGCCCTTCTGTTCGATGGTATCGCGCCAAACCCCTACCAGGTCGTCGGCCACTTCGCTCAAGGTCGCCTGCGAAGCGACGGCGCCTTCATCGCGCTGGGCACGGGCCAGCATCAGGAAGGTCTTGACCAGCTCACGCATCTCCTCGGTCGCCCGCGCGATGCGCTCCACCTGGCTGCGTGAACGGCTGTCCAGGTTGGGATTCTCCATCAGCAGTTCGCAGGAGGTGGCGAGCACCATCAGCGGCGTGCGCAGCTCATGGCTGACATCGCTGGTGAACAACCGCTCGCGGGTCAGTGCATCGCGCAAGCGGCCGAGCGTATCGTCGAAGGCCACGGCCAACTGCCCGACCTCGTCCGCGGCATAGTCCGGGGCCAGCGGGGGTGCCAGGCCCAGCAACTGATCCCGGTGGCGGACCTGCCGGGCCAGGCGGATCACCGGGGCCATCACTCGCCTTGCCAACAGCCAGCCCAGGGTCACCGCCAATACCAGGCTGAGCACGAAGCCCACCACCACGACCGCGAACAGCACCCGCTCGCGCTCTTCGAAATCGCTCTGGTCCTGCAGCAGCACGTAGCGCCGGCCATCGACGATCTCGACCATCGCGTGATAGGAAAGCTGGTCGCGGAACACCTCATGAAAGCCCGGCGTCAGGTGCCGCAAGTCCTTGGGCAGTTCGAAATCGTCACGCCCGCCACTGAAGTAGAACAGCTGGTCAGGACGGGGCCGATGGCTCCAGTCGCTGATGCTGTCCATGCGCAACAAGCGCTGCAGATCGCCACCGAGCACGGCGGAGATCAAACGCTCCTCGACCAGGTGGACCGTGGCGACGATGCCGAAAGCGAAGGCTCCGGCCACCAGGGCGCTCATCAACGCAAAGGCGATGATGATGCGCTGGGCAAGACTTTGCTTAAACTCCATCACGGCCCTCGGCGAGGCGATAGCCGACGCCATGGACGGTATGCAGCAACGGTTTCTCGAAGGGTTTGTCGATGACCTGACGCAACTGGTGTACATGGCTGCGCAAGCTGTCGCTGTCGGGGCAGTCGTCCCCCCAGAGGGCTTCTTCCAGCACCTCGCGGCGCAGCACGTGCGGACTCTTCTGCATCAGCACGGCCAGCAGCTTGAGGCCGACCGGGTTGAGCTTGAGCAGGCGGCCCTGGCGAGTGACCTCCAGGGTGTCGAGGTCATAGCTCAGATCAGCGACCTGCAACGTGCGTCGGCCGCCCCCCTGAGAGCGTCGCAGCACTGCCTCGATACGCGCTGCCAGCTCCGACAGGGCAAAAGGCTTGAGCAGATAATCGTCGGCACCGGAACGGAAGCCCTGCAGGCGATCATCGAGCTGATCGCGGGCGGTGAGCATGATCACCGGGGTATCACGGCGGGCATCTTCGCGCAGGCGTTTGCACAGGGTGTAACCGTCGATCCCAGGCAGCATGATATCGAGCACGATCAGGTCGTAGTGTTCGGTCGCGGCAAGATGCAGCCCTGACAGGCCATCCTGAGCGCAGTCGACGGTATAGCCTTTCATCCCAAGGTAATCGGCCAGGTTGGCGAGGATATCGCGGTTGTCTTCAACCAGTAGAATGCGCATCGGTTTCTCCTGTACGACGCTTTCGCTCTGCGCGGCAGGCGCAGCTTAAGGCCATCGCCCGCGCCGCGCCAGCCTTAGGGCATTTGGCCGTTGCTGACGTATTTTTCACTGATCCTTCACGAACCCAGGATAGCCGCAGGCCGACAATGCCCGGCATTTATCGTCCCTGGAGTCGTCATGCAAGAAACCACCCGCCCCCGCCCGATCAACCTCTGGTTGTACCTGGGTATTCCGCTGGCCACCGTGGTGGCCCTGCTCCTGAGTGAGTGGACCTCTTTGGACATGGACGTGGCCAATCTGGCCTTCGACCCAGTGGCTGGGGCATTCATCGGCCGTCATAGCTATTTTCTGGAAAACATCCTGCATGACCGGGTCAAGCAGATCGTGATCGTCATGGGTTTGCTGTCCATTGTCGCCTTCATCGCCAGCTTCTTCTGGTCGCGCCTGTTCGGCTGGCGTCGCGAACTGGGTTGCCTGGTACTGGCGCTGGCGCTCTCCACCTCCTTCGTCACCCCACTCAAGGCGGTGACCGAAGTCCAGTGCCCCTGGAGCCTGAGCCAGTTCGGCGGCAAGGAAACCTATAGCAAATTGATGGAGCATCGTCCGCAAACCGACAAGCCTGGCCGCTGCTGGCCAGGCGGCCACGCGGCAACGGGTTTCAGCCTGTTTGCGCTGTTCTTCATGCTGCGCGATCGCAGACCACGTCTGGCCCGTGCAGCCTTCACCGTAGCGTTCGTGACCGGTACCGTGCTGTCCATCGGCCGTATGCTGCAAGGGGCACACTTCCTGTCGCACAACGTATGGACGGCGGTTTTCTGCTGGTTGATCGGGCTGGGCTGCTATTACCTGGTCTTGTATCGCCGAGGCATTGCGCTGGAGGCAGTGCCTCAACGCAGCGTGGCCTGAAGGAGCACTGTGCGCCCCATCGCAAGCTGTCGCCAGCTGCCACATCGATCTGTGGGAGCGGGTTTACCCGCGAGAAGCTGCGCCACCTGAGCAAAACACACGCCCAAGAAAAAGCCCCGCACTAGGCGGGGCTTTTTCATGCAGCGGGTGAGGCTGGCTTACATCATGCCGCCCATGCCACCCATGCCGCCCATGTCAGGCATGCCGCCTGCAGCTGGCTTGTCTTCCGGCAGGTCGGCAACCATGGCTTCGGTGGTGATCATCAGACCACCGATCGAAGCTGCGGCTTGCAGAGCCGAACGGGTGACCTTGGCTGGGTCCAGGATACCCATCTCGATCATGTCGCCGTATTCGCCGGTAGCAGCGTTGTAGCCGTAGTTGCCCGAACCTTGCTTGACCTTGTCAGCGACAACGCTTGGCTCGTCGCCGGCGTTGGCAGTGATCTGGCGCAGCGGTGCTTCGACCGAGCGACGCAGCAGAGCGATACCGACGTTCTGGTCTTCGTTGTCGCCTTTGAGTTCGGCAACGGCCTGCAGAGCGCGAACCAGGGCAACACCACCGCCAGGCACCACGCCTTCTTCGACGGCTGCGCGGGTAGCGTGCAGGGCGTCTTCAACGCGGGCTTTCTTCTCTTTCATCTCGACTTCGGTGCCAGCACCGACCTTGATCACGGCAACACCGCCAGCCAGCTTGGCCAGACGCTCTTGCAGCTTCTCACGGTCGTAGTCCGAAGAGGTTTCTTCGATCTGGGCACGGATCTGCTTGACGCGTGCTTCGATGTCAGCGTCGGAACCTGCGCCGTCGATGATGGTGGTGTTTTCCTTGGACAGGATGACGCGCTTGGCGTTACCCAGGTGCTCCAGGGTGGTGGTTTCCAGGGTCAGGCCGATTTCTTCGGAGATGACCTGGCCACCAGTCAGGGTGGCGATGTCCTGCAGCATGGCCTTGCGGCGGTCGCCGAAGCCAGGTGCCTTGACAGCCGCGACCTTGACGATGCCGCGCATGTTGTTGACGACCAGGGTAGCCAGGGCTTCGCCTTCGACGTCTTCAGCAACGATCAGCAGCGGACGGCCGGCCTTGGCAACGGCTTCCAGCACTGGCAGCAGTTCGCGGATGTTGGAGATCTTCTTGTCGACCAGCAGCAGCAGCGGGCCTTCCAGCTCGGCAACCATGGTGTCCGGCTTGTTGACGAAGTAAGGCGACAGGTAGCCGCGGTCGAACTGCATGCCTTCTACGACGGACAGTTCGTTTTCCAGGCCCGAGCCTTCTTCGACGGTGATGACGCCTTCTTTACCGACTTTTTCCATGGCTTCGGCGATGATTTCACCGATGGAGCTGTCGGAGTTGGCGGAGATGGTACCTACCTGGGCGATGGCCTTGGAGTCGGCGCAAGGCTTGGACAGGTTCTTCAGCTCGGCGACGATGGCAGCAGTGGCCTTGTCGATGCCGCGCTTGAGGTCCATCGGGTTCATGCCGGCGGCAACGGCCTTGAGGCCTTCGTTGACGATGGCCTGAGCCAGAACGGTAGCGGTGGTGGTGCCGTCACCGGCAGCGTCGTTGGCCTTGGAAGCGACTTCCTTGACCAGCTGGGCGCCCATGTTCTCGAAGGCGTCTTTCAGCTCGATTTCCTTGGCAACGGAAACGCCGTCCTTGGTGATGGTCGGAGCGCCGAAGCTCTTGGCCAGGACAACGTTACGGCCTTTCGGGCCCAAGGTCGCTTTTACTGCGTCAGCCAGAACGTTAACGCCAACCAGCATTTTTTTACGGGCGGAATCGCCGAATTTTACGTCTTTAGCAGCCATGATCGTTTAATCCTTGAATTCTAGAATGCTTCTGGAAACCGGGAGGGGAATCAGCCTTCGACGACAGCGAGGATTTCGTTCTCGCTCATCACCAGCAGGTCTTCGCCGTCGACTTTGACGGTGTTGCTGCCCGAATAAGGGCCGAAGACCACTTTGTCGCCCACTTTGACGGCCAGGGCACGAACTTCGCCGTTGTCCAGGATGCGACCGGTGCCGACGGCGACGACTTCGCCGCGGTTTGGTTTTTCAGCGGCCGAACCCGGCAGGACGATACCGCCAGCGGTTTTCGATTCTTCTTCGCTGCGACGGATGACGACGCGGTCATGCAGAGGACGAAGCTTCATTGTCGATCTCTCCCAAATTGTGGTTTTCATCGGCCGGTGTCGATACCGGCGGGTTGATACGGTCCGGCGTTGCCGGTCAGGGCTCGCACGGGACGAGCCCCGTATATATGTCTGGTGTCGCCACCAGAAACCTTGCGGTGACCCATACATGTGGTCGGCAAAATCAATTACAAGGCTTGGCTCGGAAAATTTTTCATCGACTTGAAAAAAGCGAGGGCCGCATCGCCTTCCATCGCAGCTTTACCTGCGATCGAAGGCGATGCGGCCCCTGGAACGTTACTTGTCGTGCCGCTCGTACTCACCCTCGATCACATTGGGGCGATGGCCGGCATCGTTGGGACGAGGCTGGAACGGGTCATCCTGGAAGGCCCGCTGGCGCATGGCCTGGGCTTCGGCGCGCTGACGCATCTTGCGTGCGGCGAGATGACGGGTGAAAGGCAACAGGCACAGCAGGCCCAACACGTCGCTGATGAAGCCCGGCAGCAACAGCAGGCCACCGCCCAGCGCCAGCATCATGCCTTGGAACATGTCCTCGGCGGGCAGTTCGCCGCGCTGCAGACTCTCACGGGCGCGCAGGGCGGTGGCCAGCCCGGCCACCCGCATGACCAGCACACCCAAAGCGGAACCGGCGATGATCAGCAGCAGCGCCGGGAAGAAACCGATGGCGGCACTGACCTTGACGAAGACGAACAGCTCCAGCACCGGAAAAATCAGAAACAGCAATAGAAAAGCACGCATCAAAGGATCCTCGGCGGAAGAAAACCTTCCATTACGACCACCAGATGGATGCGTGGACTCGGCATTTCAACCCTCGACTTTCGCCGTAACCGGCCATTGGTCGGCGCGGGCTAGCAAGACCAAGGCTTCGCGAACCTGTATCGGCGTATTGCAAATCTGAGGGAAAGCCAACCAGTGGATACCCTGGCCGATGCGAAGGTGCATGCCCTCGCTGTCGATGCCGACCAGCTCGGCAGGTGCGGTGCGCGGCAGGTCGGTCAGCGCTACGTAATGCGCAATGGCATTGGCGTGATCACTATTCATGTGCTCGATCATGCTCGCCTCGACCTTGCCGGCGAAGGGGTTGGCCAAGGTGACCTGGTCGAGCCAATGGATTGCGCCGAAACCACCGATGTAGCGGTGGCGCACTGGCTGCAGGACCCAGAAATCGAAATCATGGGCCTTGTGGTAGTTGGCCGCTTCGGGAAAGTAACGATAATAACGCTCGGCCGCCGCTTCGATGGCGGCCTCGTCGGTGAGCTTGTGCGCCTCGGCCATCACCGTCAGGCGCCCTACCGCCTGGACATCCTCGGCATCGCGCTCGCCCACCAGCAGAGAGCACTTGGCATCTTTCTGCAGGTTATGCGTGTGCTGGGCGATGCGGCTGATGAGGATCAGCGGGTGCCCCTCGGCGTCAAGGCAGTACGGCACCACGGAGCCGAACGGATAGCCGGGCATGGATTTGGAATGGGTCGAAAGCACGCCGCGGTATTCCTTGAGCAGGAGTTCTCGGGCGGGGCGCAGGGCGTTGTCACTCACGAAAGGCGCTCCTGGTGGCGGACTGGTTGGCTGACAAGATAAGCATTATCCCTGTCGGGTGCCATAGATTCCCCACGCGCCAGGGCGCACTGCCTTGCTCCCTGGCGCTCTCTTAGCGAAGGGCTGCGTGGCAGCCCAGGCGCTTACCAGGTCACGCCAAAGCCTGCGGTGTAGCGGGTTTTGTCCAGGTCGCTGTCACGCGTGCCGCTGATGATGTCTTTCTCTGCCTTGAGGTTGAGCGAGGCCCATTCGGTGACTTTGTAGCGCAGGCCTGCCTCGGCATCCAGCGCATAGTTCGCCACACCGCCCAGCGGTTTACCCACCTCGCCGCGGGTGAACAGCTCGACACTCTTGCCGATCAGATAGCGGTTGTAGTCCCACTTCACGGCAGCGGAATAGAAATTGTCCTTGCCGCCATCGCGGTATTCGAAATCCGTGCGGTTGATCAGCGAGCCAAGGGAGAAAGCCCCCAACTCGTCGTCCCAGAACTGGTAGCCCGGGCCAGTACCCACGGTGCGCTGGCGAGCCAGGTCCTCGACATGGTCACGCTTGTATTCCATACGCCCCTGCCAGAACCACTTGTCGGTGATGAAGCGGTCCAGTGCGTATTCGGCGCTCCAGTTATTGGTGGTGGTGACGTCGTCCTTGGTCTCGCGGTTGTACTCGCCTTCGGCGTTGTGCCGCCAGCGGCCATGGCGGGCGGTGGTCTTGAAGCTGATGTCGTAGTCGTCGGTATCGTTCTCGGCGCGCTTGTAGTCCATGGCCAGGTCCACATTGCCTTTCCACAGGAAGTCTTCGACCAGCGGCTGAGGCTTCATGATCTGCTCGATGCTGGCAAGGTCCACGGTCTTGGGGACATCGCCATTGGCCAGAGTGACCTTGCCGGGCTCGGCGGCCTTGAGCGACTTGGCCTTTTCACCGCTATAGGCGTCCTGCTTGACCAGCAGTTCCTGGTCGCTTTCCAGGGTCTGCACTTGCTTCCAGTCCAAGGCGATGGCACCGCCGTAAGTGGTTTGCAACAACAGCTTGCCACCATCGAAGACCTTGATCGTGCCACTGAGCCTGTCGCCGTTTTTCATCCATACCGTGTCGGCAAACGCCGGCACGCAGGACAAGACAGCGAGAATGAAAAGCAGGGTTCTAGAATACATAAGCTGACTACAGGTTCGATTTGACGAAAAAAGCCGGGCATTATCCAGATCGCCACGACCAGAGCAAGGACAGACCCAGACCATGCCGTTGAGTTCCACTCTCATTTATCCCGACCGTTGGTCCGCTTTCATCTGCAGGCCTGGGGGCCTTTGATGTCCGGTTCATCACACGCCTCCACCGACGAGGCCCAGGCCCGACGAATGGCGCTGTACTCGGTGCTCGGCGAGATTCCACCCGGCAAGGTGGTCAGCTACGGTGAGCTGGCCGAGCTCGCAGGGCTCGGCCGCGCGGCGCGTTGGGTGGGTCGCACTCTCGGACAACTGCCTGCAGACACCCGCTTGCCCTGGCATCGGGTGCTCGGAGCCGGCGGTCGCCTGAGCCTGGCGTTGGGCACCCCGTCAGGAGACGAACAGCGCGCACGATTGCGTGCAGAAGGCGTGACAGTCAGGAACAATCGCGTGGATATGTCGCGTCACGGCTGGCGTCCAATGGAGCACAGCGGTTAGAGTGCGCGTTTTGTTTTCGCAAACTTGAGGCAGATGTTGGCCCATGCCCCGTAAAACCTGGCGCGCTGCGCTCGCTGCCTATGCCAGCCCGTCGACCTTGGTGCTTTTGTTGCTCGGCTTCGCCGCCGGCCTGCCCTACATGCTGGTGTTTTCGACATTGTCGGTCTGGCTCCGGGAAGCCGGCGTTGCCCGCGAAACCATCGGCTATGCCAGCCTGATTGGCCTGGCCTACGCCTTCAAGTGGGTCTGGTCACCGTTGCTCGACCAATGGCGCCTGCCAGTGCTCGGCGCTCTGGGCCGTCGCCGCTCTTGGCTGCTGCTTTCACAGATGCTGGTGATGATCGGCCTGGTCGGCATGGGGCTGTGCGACCCGCAAAAGCACCTTTCCTGGCTGATTGCCCTGGCCGTGCTGGTGGCGTTTGCCTCGGCCACCCAAGACATCGCCGTCGACGCCTACCGCCTGGAAATCGCCGATGACCAGCGCCAGGCCGCCCTCGCCGCCAGTTACATGGCCGGTTACCGGGTCGCCGCCCTGCTCGCCACCGCCGGCGCCCTGTTCTTCGCCGAATGGTTCGGTTCCACCGGCTTTAGCTACCTGCATCAGGCCTGGACCGGCACCTACGTACTGTTCGGCGTGCTGATGCTGCCAGCTGTGTTCACCACGCTGGTGATGCGCGAACCGCCGGTGCCCATGCGCACCCAGCTGTCGGCGGCGCGCTATGGTCTGGTACACCAGCTGGCGTCGGTGTTCGTGCTGATCATCCTGCTGGTATCGGTACCGGCGAGTTTCACCCAGATGTTCAATACCGGATGGTCGAGCGTGATTTCCGGCGACGCGACGGTTCTGGACCTGCTGATCGAGGACCGTGCCTTCCTGCGCCTGATTCTCTATGTGCTGCTGACCTGGGCCTGCCTGTCGTCCCTGGGCCGGCGGGGCCTGGCGCCTGTGCTGACACCGGTCAACGACTTCATCCTGCGCTATCGCTGGCAGGCGCTGCTGCTGCTGGGCCTGATCGCCACCTATCGCATGTCGGATACCGTGATGGGTGTGATGGCCAACGTGTTCTACATCGACCAAGGCTTTACCAAGGACCAGATCGCCAGCGTCAGCAAGATCTTCGGCTTGATCATGACCTTGGTCGGCGCGGGTATCGGCGGCCTGTTGATCGTACGCTTCGGCATCCTGCCGATCCTGTTCATCGGCGGTGCGGCATCGGCGGCGACCAACATCCTGTTCCTGATGCTGGCCGATATGGGTCCGAACCTGGAGATGCTGGTGGTCACCATCTCGCTGGACAACTTCAGCTCGGGCCTTGCCACCTCGGCCTTCGTCGCCTATCTGTCGAGCCTGACCAACCTGAAGTTCTCGGCGACCCAGTACGCCCTGCTGAGCTCGATCATGCTCTTGCTGCCACGTTTGATCGGTGGCTATTCGGGCGTGCTGGTAGAGAAGTTCGGCTACCATGACTTCTTCCTGATCACCGCCCTGCTCGGCGTGCCGACCCTGATCCTGATCGCCTTGCACTGGCATCAGGAAGCCGGTCGAGGCAAACAGGCGCCGGTGGAAGACTCCGCGGCCGAGCGCCCTTGAGGAACAGGGGCCGCCTTGCGGCCCCCCAAACCCAGGGTTTGCTTTCCAGTGAGTGAGTACGGAAATATTTCGTACAGCGCCTAGGCCACGGCTCCTTCGTCCCGGCGCCCACCCACCACGTACCACAACGGCCACAGCGCCAGCGCCCCGGCAATACCTGCCGCCAACGCGAAGTGCAGCAGGCTCGCCCCCGCCCCCAACATCGCCAGCAACGCGCCACCGAGCCCCAACAGGGCAATGGTGATCATGCCCAGCATGGCCGATACCAGCCCCTTGCTCTGCTCGCTGGAGAACAGGGTCATGCGGTACAGGACCGCATTGGCCACCCCCAGGCCCAAGGCATACAGGGACATCCCCGCGACCAGGCTGGTCACCGTCGGCCAGGTCCAGGTGGCCACGACCATCAGGCACAGCCCCGCCAGGTAGGGCCACAGCGCACCGCGTACCAGGCTGGGCAACGGATAGCGGTCGGCGATGCGGTTGATGATCAAGTTGCCCAGAATCAGCCCGCCAAACACTGGCAATTGCCACAGCGCATACTCCATCGTGCTCAGGCCCTCGTCACTGATCAACAGCACAGGCGACAGGCCGATCCAACCGATCAGTGGCAAGCCCACCAAACCCAGCGCCGCGCTGCCCGCGACGAAGCGGCGGTTGGCCAGCAACTGGCCATAACCCGCCAGCAGCGGCAACAGGTGAATCGGCGTGAAGGGCAACCGCGAGCCATCGCGCCGCTCTACGCCCAGAGTCTCCGGCATCAACCGGTACAGCAGCAGCCAGGTCAGCACCGCGCCAGCGGCGAACGCCAGGAACAACCAGCGCCAGTCCAGCCATTGCAACAGCAAGGTGCCCACCAATGGGCCCAATAGCGGCGATAGCAGGGCGATGTTGGCCAACAAGGCCATCATGCGTACCGCATCGGCTTCGCTGAAGGCCTCGTTCAGCGCCGGGTAGCTGACCGTGACGACGAAGCCCAGACCTACGCCCTGCAACAAGCGCAGCAGATTGAACAGGCCAATGTCGTGTACCCAGTACGTGGCCAGGCAAGCCACGCCAAAGAACGCGCAACCAGCCAGCAACAGCGGGCGACGACCGTAGCGATCGGCCAGCGGACCGATCAGCCATTGCAACAGTACACCGCCGAGCAGGTACAGGTTCAGGGCGTGGGGAATGTACTCGGGGCTGGCCTTGAGGTCGTCGACCACCACGGGCATGGCGGGCATGACCGCATCGCTGGCGAGATACGTCAGCAATTCGAACAGGGCCAGGGTAAGTGCGAACAGCAAGGCTCGCAGGGGCGTGATATGCAGCAATGGCTTCATGATGAAAAACAGCTGGAAACAGGAGGGATCAGCCTATATGCCAGAAATGACAGGATCAGGCTGTGAACAAGTGTAATGGAGAGAAAACGCATCGCGGGGCAAGCCCCACTCCACCGATCGTATGCGCGCTGACCACTTGCGCTGCATCGGTAGGAGCGGGCTTGCCCCGCGACAGTACGTCGTGCGGTGCAGCTTACTGCACAGCCGGCTCCTGCACCACGCGGATGACCCGCTGCGGGAAGGGAATGTCGATACCTTCGGCCTTGAGGCGATCGCGAGCATGCTCGTTGAGCATGAACATCACGTCCCAGTAATCGGCGGTCTTGACCCACACACGCAGGGACACGGTGATCGCACTGTCGCCCAAGGTGGAGATCACCGCCTGCGGGGCGGGATCCTGCAGGACCCGTGGATCCTTGGCCAGGTCCAGCAGGACATTGCGGGCTTTCTGCAGGTCGGCGTCATAATCGACGCCCACATCGAACACGACCTTGCGGGTGGGCTGGCGGTTGAAGTTGGTGACGATACCGTTGGACAAGCTGCCGTTGGGCATGATCACGGTCTTGTTGTCACCGGTGCGCAGCACGGTGTGGAAGATCTGGATACTGTCGACGGTGCCGCTGACGCCCTGGGCTTCGATCCAGTCGCCGATACGGAACGGGCGGAACAGCAAGATCAGCACGCCGCCCGCGAAGTTCGCCAGACTACCCTGCAGGGCCAGGCCGATGGCCAGGGCAGAACCACCGATGGCCGCCACGAACGAGGTGGTCTCGATGCCGATCATCGAAGCCACACTGATCGCCAGCAGAATCTTCAGCACGATATTGGCGATGGTACTGATGAAGCTTTGCAGCGCCGGATCAGGGTTGCGCATCCCAACCAGCTTGCCCAAGCGAGCGCTGAGCTTGTTGGTGACCCACCAACCAATGGCCAGGGTCACCAGCGCGAGCGCCACACGGCTGCCGTATTCCATGATCAAAGGGATCCAGGTCTGCGATTGGCGGACCAGCTGATCGACTTCAGCGTTCAAATCCATATTCATCTCCTGATGCCGGATGACACATACACGAAAAAACAGGCCGCGGAAATTCCGCGGCCTCAGGGCCTCATGGACATCAATACGCCATCAAGGTTCCTGCGATACCTGATCAGTCGCGGAAGTTGTTGAACTGCAGCGGCATGTCGAACTCCTTGGTGCGCAGCAGGGCGATGGCTTCCTGCAGGTCGTCACGCTTTTTCCCGGTGACGCGCACTTGCTCGCCCTGGATGGCGGCCTGGACCTTCAGCTTGCCGTCCTTGATGGTGGCAACGATCTTCTTGGCCAGATCCTTGTCGATGCCCTCGCGGAACTTGGCTTCCTGCTTCATTTCCTTACCCGAAGGGTAGGCGTCCTTGACTTCCAGGCACTTGACGTCGATCTTGCGCTTGACCAGTGCCAGGCGAAGGATCTCGATCATCGCCTCGAGCTGGAATTCCGCCTCGGCGGTCAGAAGCACGGTCTGCTCCTTGTCCTTGAACTCGAAGCTGCCCTTGCCCTTGAGGTCGTAGCGACGGTCCAGTTCCTTCACCGCGTTGTCCACGGCGTTGGTGACTTCGTGCTTGTCCAGTTCCGATACCACGTCGAACGAAGGCATGGTTGTTCTCCAAAAATAAAAGCGCGCTCGGTCGGATGGAGCGCGCCAGGTTTGACGGTTAAAATGCGGGCTCATTATAACGGGTTGCGAAACGCAGATGAGCAGCACCTGGCATATTCTCGGCGCCGGTAGCCTCGGCAGCCTCTGGGCCTGTCGCCTGGCCCGCGCGGGCAAGGCGGTCCGCCTGATCCTGCGTGACGAGCAGCGCCTGGCCGCGTACCAGGCCGCCGGCGGCCTGACCTTGCTGGAGCAGGACCTGACCAGCCACTACGCGATTCCCGCCGAAACCGACCAGGCCCACGCGCCTATCCACCGCCTACTGGTGGCCTGCAAGGCGTATGACGCCGCGCCTGCCATCGCCCGTCTGGCGCCTCGCCTGGCCGCGGGCGCCGAATTGGTGCTGCTGCAAAACGGCCTGGGCAGCCAGGATGAAGTGGCCGATCAGGTGCCTCACGCCCGGTGCATCTTCGCCTCCAGTACCGAAGGCGCCTTCCGCGAGGACGACTGGCGCGTACGCTTTGCCGGGCAAGGCTTCAACTGGCTGGGCGATCCCGTGAACCCGTCCGTGCCGCAATGGTTCGACGATCTGCACGATGCCGCCATCCCCGCCGAATGGACGGTGGATATCCTCACCCGCCTGTGGCGCAAACTGGCGCTCAATTGCGCAATCAACCCGCTGACTGTACTTCACGACTGCCACAACGGTGGTCTGCTGGCACACCTGGAGCAAGTCTCCACCCTGTGCGTCGAACTGGCCGATCTGCTGCGTCGTTGCGGCCAGCCAGAAGCCGCCGAGGGCCTGGATGAACAGGTGCAACGGGTGATTCTGGCCACCGCGGCCAACTATTCTTCCATGTACCAGGATGTTCGCCATGGCCGTCGCACCGAAGTGCACTACCTGCTTGGCCACGCCTGCCGGGCCGCTGCCCGCCATGGCCTGGAGCTGCCGCACCTGGAACAGTTGCACCAGCGCCTGGTCGATAACTTGAAGGCCCGTGGCCTGCCCAGCGACTGACGCTGGCCCTTCAACCGCACAGAGGACGCACCCTCGCCCATGACCTTGCGCCAACGCCTGGAAAATCTCCCGGTCGGGCAGAAACTGCTGGCGGCCCTGCTGGTATTGCTGGTCACCATCCTGCTGGTGGCCAACCTCACGTTCATCAGCGCCGCCTACTGGATCACCCAGGAAAGCATGGCGCCCCAAGCCCTGCAGACTATCGGCCGGCTGGTGTCCAACCCGCAGTTGTCGGCCCGCGCCGGCGACTCACCGCAAACGGCCACGGCACTGCTCAAGGAGCTCGACAGCTACACCCCGTTGCGTGCGGCGGCCTTGTACGGCAGTGACGGACGCATGCTGGCCCAACTGCAACACGGCGAGCCGCTGGCGCTGCCCAAACGCTTTCGCAACATCGATGGCTGGCGCCTGATGGAGTTTCGCAGCACCCAGCTGATCCGCCTGCCTCGCGACGGCGGCCCGCCAGCGCACCTGCTGCTGGTGGCCAGCAGCGAATTGCCCGTGGCCTTCTACACCGGCACTCTGACCGCCAGCCTGGCGATCCTGGTGTTCAGCATCCTGCTGTGGATGGTCATTGCCCGGCAAATCAAGCGCCTCATCACCCAACCGATCAACCAGCTGGAGGAGCTCAGCCGTCAGGTCACCCGCGAGGAGAGCTACGCCTTGCGCGCCCAGCGTGGCAACGACGACGAGATCGGCAGCCTGGCCGAGGCGTTCAATACCATGCTTTCGCGCATCGAGGCGCGCGAGCAGCAGCTCAAGCGCACGCGTGACGAGTTCCAGATGGCCTATGACCAAGCCCAGGGGTTGGCCGAGGAAACCCGCCATACCAACCGCAAGCTGGAGCTGGAAGTCCAGGTGCGCAGCAAGATCGAGAAAAAACTCACAGGCTTCCAGAACTACCTCAACAGCATCATCGACTCCATGCCCTCGGCCCTGATCGCCCTGGACGAGCAGCTCTACGTGACCCAATGGAACCACGAAGCGACCGTGCTCTCGGGCACGCCCCTGGATGAGGCGTTGAACCAGCCGATCTTCATTGCCTTCGAACCGCTCAAGCCGTTCCTCCCGCAGCTCAAGGAAAGCGTCGAGAAACACCGGGTGGCGAAAATCGAACGGGTCACCTGGCCCAAGGGCGAGGACCTGCGCCACTATGCCCTGACCTTCTACCCCTTGACCGGCGGCGGAGGCCGGGGGGTGGTGATTCGAATCGACGACATCACCCAGCGTCTGTCGCTCGAAGAGATGATGGTGCAATCGGAAAAAATGCTGTCGGTGGGGGGGCTGGCCGCCGGCATGGCCCATGAGATCAACAACCCGCTCGGGGCCATCCTGCACAACGTACAGAACATTCGCCGACGGCTATCGCCTGAACTGCCACGCAACCAGGAGCAGGCCGCGGAGCTGGACATCGACCTGGCGACCGTCAACCGCTACCTCGAAAGCCGCGACGTACCGCAGTTGCTCGACGGCATCCAGCAGGCCGGTGCACGGGCGGCGAAAATCGTTACCCACATGCTCAGCTTCAGCCGCCGCAGCAACCGACAACTGGTGCCCTGCGACTTGCCGGCCCTGATCGACCAGGCGGTGGAAATCGCGGGCAACGACTTCGACCTGACGGTCGGTTTCGACTTCAAAGGGCAAAACATCGTGCGCCAGTTCGACCCCGCATTGGGGCCGGTGCCCTGCACCGCCAACGAGCTGGAGCAAGTGCTGCTGAACCTGCTCAAGAATGCAGCCCAGGCCATCCATCAACGGCCACAACCAGCCGAACCTGGGCGTATCGTCCTGCGTACCCGGCTCAACCCGCCTTGGGCGGAAATCCAGGTCGAAGACAACGGCGTCGGGATGCCGGAGTCGGTGCGCAAACGCACCTTCGAACCATTCTTCACCACCAAGGAGATCGGCCAGGGCACAGGGCTTGGCCTGTCGGTTTCGTACTTCATCATCACCAACAACCACAAGGGGCAGATGGAGGTTCACTCCGCACCCGGCCAGGGCACCTGTTTCACCCTGCGCCTGCCCCTAGGTCAGCCGGCACCGATGGCGTCGGCCAACTCGGAGGCATGACATGGGCTATCGGCTGTCGAAGATCTACACCCGCACCGGCGACAAGGGCGAAACAGGCCTTGGCGACGGTCGCCGGGTACCCAAGGATCATCCGCGGATCGAGGCGATCGGCGAGGTGGACAGCCTCAACAGTCAACTGGGCGTGCTGCTCGCCGGGCTGCAGAGCGAAGGGCTGGAGGAGTTGATCGAGATTCTGGCGCCTTGTCAGCACCGGCTGTTCGACCTGGGCGGCGAATTGGCGATGCCCAGCTATCAAGCCTTGGACCAAGTCGAAGTAGAGCGGCTGGAAGCGGCCATCGATCGCTGGAACGAGGAGCTCGGCCCCCTGAAGAACTTCATCCTGCCCAGTGGTTCGGCGCTGGTGGCCCAGGCCCACGTGTGTCGAAGCCAGGCGCGCAGCGCAGAGCGTCGGTGCCAGCAGTTGAATGCCATCGAGCCGCTGGATGGGGTGGGCTTGGCGTACATCAACCGGCTGTCCGATCTGTTGTTCGTCGCAGCGCGGATCATCGGGCGTCGCCAAGGGGTCGCAGAGGTGCTGTGGCAGGCTGCGGCCAAACCGCAGGCCTGATATCGCAGCTAAACCCGCTCATACAGGGAAGGTGTTGACCGTGTACGAGCGGGTTTACCGGCCAATGACCGAGATCAGGACTGCGGCCAGAACGCCCTGATACCTGCCACGCCCTGGGCACCAGCTTCCCAGGCACGCTCACGCTCCCCGGCGCCAACCCCTCCCAGCAGGAACACCGGATGATTGATCCCCTGGATCAACCGCCCAGCCTCCTCCCAACCCAACGGGGTAGCCTCTGGATGAGTCTGGGTCGCTTGCACAGGCGACAAGGTGACGAAATCCACTCCCATCTGCTCGGCCAAGGCCAGCTCTTCAGCGTTGTGGCACGAAGCCGCCAACCAGCGCGTCTTCGGGAACGGTCGCCCATTGGCGGCGTACTTGCGCAGTTGTGCGGACGTCAGGTGCCACCCCGCCGACGGGAAGTCGCCCAGCCATTCCAGCGGTCCCTTGAGCATCAGCTGGGCCTTGCCGGCACACAGCCCGACCGCATCCACTGCCACATCACGGTATTTGGGATCGTACATGTCCGGCGCACGCAGCTGGATCAGACGGATGCCGCCTGCGATGGCCTTCTGGATGCCGCGCAGCAATTCGGGCGCCTCCAGGCCATCGGGGGTGATCAAGTACTGGTCCGGCAGTCGCGCGGCAGCAACGATCGGCTTGTTGGCCTCAGGGAACTCGTATTGCCCCAAGTCCCGTGGCGCTACCCAAGCCAGGGGCTGGCCCTCGGCGCCATGGGGTTCGCCGGTGAAGGCGTCCACCTCACGGACATCCAGCAGCACCTGTTTGTCCGGGTAGTCGTGGCTGACCTTGATAAGTGGTCGCGAGCCCGTCACCTCGATACCCAGCTCTTCGCGCAACTCACGCGCCAGCGCCACCTCGACGGCCTCACCCTCTTCCACCTTGCCGCCAGGGAACTCCCACAGGCCGCCCTGGTGCTGGGTATCGGCGCGTCGGGCAATCAGGATGCGCCCGTCTGCGCCACGAATGACCGCCGCAACAACATGAATCCGTTTCACCCTTCTCGCTCCGCCAGGCCAGCCTTCTGCCAGGCCTGGAAGGCCGGCCATTGATAAATGGTTTCAATGTAAGCGGCCGCTTCGGCCGGAACTTCGACGCGGTAGGTGCGCAGACGCACCGCCACCGGCGCGAAGAACGCATCGGCCAGGCTCGGCTTGCCGAACAGGAACGGCCCAGGCTCCTTGGCCGCCAGTCGGCACTCAGACCACAGGGCAACGATTCGGTCGATATCGACTTGCACGTCCAGCGGCATGTTCTCCAACGCTTCATCGCGAGACAGATCGAACGGCATCGTGCTGCGCAGCGCCATGAAACCACTGTGCATCTGCGCACACGCTGAACGCGCCTGGGCACGGGCAGCGATGTCCGCCGGCCACAGTTGGGCCTCGGGATGACGTTCGGCAAGGTATTCGGCAATGGCCAAGGAGTCGGCGATGACGCCGTGCTCGGTCTTGAGCAGCGGCACCTTGCCGGTAGCGGAGAATTCGAGGATACGTTTGCGGGTATCGGGCTGGTTCAGGGTGATCAGCGTCTCTTCATACGGCACGCCAGCCAGCTCAAGGGCCAGGGCACCGCGTAGCGACCAGGATGAGTACAGCTTGTCGCCGATGATCAGGTGATAGCTCATGGTTCGGCTCCATTGGATCGGAATACTAGGGACTGCTGTGCAGCGCTTCGCGGGCGAACCCGCTCCCACAACGTTTGCATATGCTGCATGGGAGCGGATTTACCCGCGAAGAGGCCATCAGGTGCGGTATTCGGCGTTGATCTTCACATACTCGTGGGACAGGTCGGTCGTCCAGATGGTTTCGCTGCATTGGCCACGACCAAGCTCGATGCGAATGGTGATTTCTTCCTGGGCCATCACCTTGGCGCCCTGGTCCTCGGTGTAGCTCGGGCTGCGGCCGCCCTTGCTGGCGATGCACACATCATCGAGGAACACGTCGATCAGGCTGACATCCAGCGCGGGCACGCCGGCACGGCCGACGGCGGCGAGGATGCGGCCCCAGTTGGGGTCGGAGGCGAACAGCGCGGTCTTGATCAGCGGCGAGTGGGCCACGGCGTAGCCGACGTCCAGGCACTCCTGGTGATTGCCACCACCGTTGACCTGAACGGTAACGAACTTGGTCGCGCCTTCACCGTCGCGAACGATGGCCTGGGCAACTTCCATGCACACCTCGAAGACAGCCTTTTTCAGGGCCTCGAACAGCGCACCGCTGGCCTGGGTGACTTCCGGCAGATCGGCCTTGCCGGTCGCGATCAACATGCAGCAGTCGTTGGTCGAGGTATCGCCGTCGATGGTGATGCGGTTGAACGACTTGTTGGCGCCATCGAGCAGAAGGTCCTTAAGCACCGCAGGAGCCACCTTGGCGTCGGTGGCGATGTAGCCGAGCATGGTGGCCATGTTCGGACGGATCATCCCGGCGCCCTTGCTGATGCCGGTCACGGTGACGGTCACGCCGTCGTGCTGGAACTGGCGGCTGGCCCCCTTGGGCAGGGTGTCGGTGGTCATGATGCCGGTGGCGGCCTCGGCCCAGTTGTTTTCCGACAGGTCATCCAGGGCAGCTTGCAGCGCGCCCTCGATCTTCTCGACCGGCAGCGGCTCGCCGATCACGCCAGTGGAAAACGGCAGCACAGCGCTGGCCTCCACGCCCGCCAGTTCCGCCAGCTTGGCACAGGTGCGCTCGGCAGCGGCCAGGCCCGGTGCGCCGGTACCTGCGTTGGCGTTGCCAGTGTTGGTCAGCAGGTAGCGCACGGTGCCCTGCACGCGCTGCTTGGACAGGATCACAGGCGCTGCGCAGAAGGCGTTGAGGGTAAACACACCGGCGACGCTGGACCCTTCGGCGCAACGCATCACCACCACGTCCTTGCGCCCAGGGCGCTTGATACCCGCCGAGGCGATGCCGAGTTCGAAACCGGGAACCGGGTGCAGGGTGGGCAAAGGACCAAGACCAACAGCCATGTAAGCGCTCCTAGAGAAACCAAAGGGGATGTGGCGATGCCGCACGATCTTAATAGCGGCCAACGCGCGGATGGAAGAGCGGGACCGCTATGCGGCCCTTTTGCGACACAAGGCCGCTATCACAAGGTTGCAGCGTTTTGGAGTCACGCGCTGCACCTGTGGTAGCGGCCTTGTGTCGCGGTGGGCTGCAAAGCAGCCCTGATCAACAGTCAGCGCCAGGGCTATCCGATCACTCGATCTGGCCGTGGCAGTGCTTGAACTTCTTGCCCGAACCGCACCAGCACGGCTCGTTGCGACCCAGCTTCTGCTCGTTGCGTACCGGCGCGGCAGCCACAGCCACCTCGGCGCCTTCCTCGGCGAGCTGCTGCTCGCTTTCCAGGCCAGGGGCAGCAGCATGCTGGAACTGCATGCGCTGAGCCAGTTCCTCGGCTTCGCGGCGCAGACGGGCCTCTTCTTCGGCCGGATCCTCGCGGCGAACCTGGACGTGGGAAAGCACGCGGATGGTATCGCGCTTGATCGACTCCAGCAGTTCCTGGAACAGGGTGAAGGATTCGCGCTTGTACTCTTGCTTCGGGTTCTTCTGCGCATAACCGCGCAGGTGGATACCGTGGCGCAGGTGGTCCATGGTCGACAGGTGGTCTTTCCACAGATCGTCCAGCACGCGCAGCAGGATCTGCTTCTCGAAGGTGCGCAGGGCCTCGATGCCAGCCTGGTCTTCCTTCTCGTTATAGGCAGTGGTGATTTCGTGGAGCAGCTTCTCGCGCAGGGTCTCTTCGTAGAGGCGCTCGTCCTCGTCGAGCCACTGCTGGATCGGCAGCTTGATGGCGAAATCACTGGCCAGCGCGGCCTCCAGGCCTGCCACGTCCCACTGCTCAGGCAGCGATTGCGGCGGGATGTGCTGGCTGATGGTGGCATCGAGCACTTCCTGGCGGAACTCGGCGATGGTGTCACCGATGTTCTCGGCGGCCAGCAAGCTGTTGCGCATGTGGTAGATCACCTTGCGCTGTTCGTTGGCCACATCGTCGTATTCGAGCAACTGCTTGCGGATGTCGAAGTTGCGACCCTCGACCTTGCGCTGGGCCTTCTCGATGGCATTGGTGACCATGCGGTGTTCGATGGCCTCGCCGGACTGCATGCCCAGCGCCTTCATGAAGTTCTTCACGCGGTCGGAGGCAAAGATACGCATCAGGCTGTCTTCAAGAGACAGGTAGAAGCGGCTCGAGCCTGGGTCGCCCTGACGACCGGCACGACCACGCAGCTGGTTGTCGATACGGCGGGACTCGTGACGCTCGGACGCGATCACGTGCAGGCCACCGGCCTCGATCACCTGCTGATGACGCTTCTGCCAGTCGGCCTTGATCTGGGCGATCTGCTCGGCGCTCGGGTTCTCAAGGGCGGCCACTTCTGCCTCCCAGTTGCCGCCCAGCAGAATGTCGGTACCACGGCCGGCCATGTTGGTGGCGATGGTCAGCGCACCTGGCGCACCGGCCTGGGCGATGATCTCGGCTTCTTTTTCGTGGTACTTGGCGTTGAGCACCTTGTGGTCGATACCTTCTTTTTTCAGAAGGTTGGACATGTGCTCGGAGGTCTCGATGGTGGCGGTACCGACCAGCACCGGACGCCCCTGCTTCATGCTTTCCTTGATGTCGGCGATGATCGCCGCGTACTTCTCGTCGGCAGTCAGGTACACCAGGTCGTTGAAGTCCTTGCGCGCCAACGGCTTGTTCGGCGGAATGACCATCACGTTGAGGTTGTAGATCTGGGCGAACTCGAAGGCCTCGGTGTCAGCGGTGCCGGTCATACCGGACAGCTTGGTGTAGAGGCGGAAGTAGTTCTGGAAGGTGGTCGAAGCCAGGGTCTGGCTCTCGGCCTGGATGTTCAGGTTTTCCTTCGCTTCGATGGCCTGGTGCAGGCCTTCGGAGAGACGGCGGCCCGGCATGGTACGACCGGTGTGCTCGTCGATCAGCAGGACCTGGCCGTCCTGGACGATGTACTCGACGTTGCGATGGAACAGTTTGTGGGCGCGCAGACCGGCATAGACGTGGGTCAGCAGGCCCAGGTTGTGCGCCGAGTAGAGGCTCTCGCCCTCGGCCAGCAGGCCGGCCTGGGTCAGCATCTCCTCGATGAACTGGTGACCGGCTTCGTTGAGCTCCACCTGACGGCTCTTTTCGTCGATGGTGAAGTGGCCTTCCTGGGTGACCTGGCCTTCGACTTCCTCGATGTGCTGCTTCAGGCGCGGGATCAGGCGGTTGATCTCGATGTACAGCTTGGAGCTGTCCTCGGCCTGGCCGGAGATGATCAGCGGCGTACGGGCTTCGTCGATGAGGATCGAGTCGACTTCGTCGATCA
The DNA here is from genome assembly GCF_040822035.1 of Pseudomonas guariconensis. Classification (NCBI taxonomy): domain Bacteria; kingdom Pseudomonadati; phylum Pseudomonadota; class Gammaproteobacteria; order Pseudomonadales; family Pseudomonadaceae; genus Pseudomonas; species Pseudomonas guariconensis. The sequence continues at coordinate 4,364,375 of NZ_CP162012.1, forward strand.
CGGCGAAGTTCAGCTCACGCTGGAACTTCTCTTCCAGGCTGAACGCCATGTTGTCGCGCAGGTAATCGAAACCGAATTCGTTGTTGGTGCCGTAGGTGATGTCCGCGGCGTAGGCAGCGCGCTTTTCTTCCGGCGGCTGGAAAGCCGACACGATGCCCACGGACAGACCGAGGAACTCGTACAGCGGGCGCATCCAGTTGGCATCGCGGCGGGCGAGGTAGTCGTTGACGGTCACCACGTGCACGCCCTTGCCGGACAGCGCGTTGAGATAGACCGCCAGGGTACCGACCAAGGTCTTGCCTTCACCGGTACGCATTTCTGCGATCATGCCTTCGTGCAGGGTCATACCGCCGATCAGCTGCACGTCGAAGTGACGCATGCCCATGACACGCTTGCCGGCCTCGCGGGCCACGGCGAAGGCTTCCGGCAGCAGTTGGTCGAGGGTCTCGCCTTTGGCCAGGCGCTCCTTGAACTCTGCGGTCTTGCTCCGCAGCTGCTCGTCGGAGAGGGCCACCATCTTCTCTTCGAAGGCATTGACGATGTTCACCGTCTTGAGCATGCGTTTGACTTCACGCTCGTTCTTGCTTCCAAAAAGTTTTTTTAACAAAGGCGCAAACATATCGGCAGGATCTTCCACACGTAGGGATGGAGGGCGGCCCCATGAGTCGCCCGTGCAGCCCTGAGGCCGCATGCGAACGAGCATTCTACCCGGAAACGATGGTGAGGAAAGTGGTGGATTTCCACGATGCTGGCACAGCGCTTTGGCGGGGGCCCTCCTAACATAAGGCCTTTTCGAACAAGTTCAAGGTGCTGGAAGATGAAACGTCTCAGGGACATTTCCCAAAGAGATCATGGGGTTGCCGCCCTTGCAGGTCAGCCTGCCCTCTCAATTGAGCTATAAAAACCGCCACAGCGGGAGTGTCCTGCGGTCAGTCCAGCGCCATGGCTTCTGTTAAGATGGCCAATCTGTAACCACCTGCGTACCCCCATGGCCTACAAGCCCTCCCCCGCCCAGCCTCCGGCCGCGCTGTTGCGTCAGGCCAGGCCACTGCGCCTGCTGCTCAACCAGGCCGAGCGCTTGGCCCATTTGCAGCGTCTGCTGGAAAGCCAGCTGCAACCGGCCGCTCGCGAGCATTGCCATGTGGCGTCCTGGCGAGATGGCACCTTGCTGCTGGTGGTGACGGACGGTCACTGGGCTACGCGTCTGCGCTATCAGCAGAAGCGCCTGCAACGCCAGCTTCAGGCACTGGAGGCATTCGGCAATTTGCAGCGCATCTTGTTCAAGGTGCAACCCCCGCTGGTGCCGGCCAAACGGGATGGCCAAGGTGTGGAGCTGTCCTGCAAGGCCGCCGAGAGTATCCGCGATTCGGCCGAGGGCATCGCCGACCCCAAGCTGCGGGCAGCCCTGGAACGGCTGGCAGCGCATGCCCAAGGCAAGGAAAAGGGCTGAAAACGCCCCATAAAAAAGGCCACCCGAAGGTGGCCTCAATGAACTAGAGAGTGTTCGAACTTACACGGCCGCAACAGGGCGCATGTAGGAGATCGGTGCCGTGCTGGCATCTTCGAAAGTGACCACTTCCCAGGCGTCCTTCTCAGCGATGAGCTTGCGCAGCAACTGGTTGTTCAGCGCGTGTCCGGACTTGTAGCCCTTGAACTCGCCGATCAGGCTGTTGCCCAGCAGGTAGAGATCGCCGATGGCATCGAGGATCTTGTGCTTGACGAATTCGTCTTCGTAACGAAGGCCGTCTTCGTTGAGCACGCCGTCCTCATCGACCACGATGGCGTTTTCCACACTGCCGCCCAACGCAAGGTTGTGCTTGCGCAGGTACTCGATGTCACGCATGAAACCGAAGGTACGGGCGCGGCTGACTTCCTTCACGAACGACGTGCTGGAGAAGTCGACACTGGCGCTCTGGGTCCGGTTGCGCAGTACCGGATGATCGAAGTCGATCTCAAAGCTCACCTTGAACCCGTCGAAAGGCAGGAAGGTGGCGCGTTTGTCGCCCTCCTCCACCGTCACTTCGCGCAGGATGCGGATGAACTTCTTGGCGGCGTCCTGTTCTTCCAGGCCGGCGGATTGAATCAGGAATACGAAGGGGCCCGCGCTGCCATCCATGATCGGTACTTCCGAGGCGGAGAGCTCGACGTAGGCGTTATCGATGCCCAGGCCCGCCATGGCGGAGAGCAGGTGCTCGACCGTATCGACCTTTACGTCACCGTTGACCAGCGTCGTCGACATGGTTGTCTCGCCGACGTTGGCCGCACGGGCCGGGATCTCGACGACGGGGTCGAGGTCGGCACGGCGGAAGACGATGCCGGTGTCCACAGGCGCTGGCTTGAGGGTCAGGTAGACCTTCTCCCCGGAGTGCAGGCCGACACCTGTGGCACGGATGGTATTCTTCAGGGTGCGTTGTCTAATCATGGCTTTGGCCGCTTCAGCGCAAATTGCGAACAGGTATCAACAAAGGCTGGGGATGATAACAGACCCGGCCTTTGCTGAACACCAATCACCCCTATACCCCTGATAAATTCCATTAATCGGCCTGGCGACGCAGGAACGCCGGGATGTCGAGGTAGTCCAGATCATCCTGTGGGTTGAGTTTAGCCGCTGCTGCGGCACCTCCGTGGGCCTGGTTGCGCATCACGGTCGGACGCTCCAGGTCGCGGTAATTGACGGCAGGCTGCTCCTGACGCACCGGTGCAGGGTTGGACGCCTCGTAGGCGGCGGCCGCGCTCTGCAGAGTGTTGTCGACGACTTTGACCGGTTTCTCGATACGTGCGCCCAGACCAGTGGCAACCACGGTCACGTGCAGCTCGTCGCGCATATCCGGATCGATCACGGTGCCGACCTTGACCATGGCATGGTCGGAGGCGAAGGCTTCGATGATGCTACCGACGTCGGAGTACTCGCCCAGGGACAGGTCCGGACCTGCGGTGATGTTCACCAGGATGCCGCGGGCGCCCTGCAGGTTGACGTCTTCGAGCAGCGGGTTGCGGATCGCCGCCTCGGTGGCTTCGCGGGCACGGTTCGGACCGCTGGCGCAGCCGGTACCCATCATTGCCATGCCCATCTCACCCATTACGGTGCGCACGTCGGCGAAGTCGACGTTGATCATGCCCGGACGCTTGATGATGTCGGAGATACCACGCACGGCGCCAGCCAGTACGTCATCGGCCTTGGCGAAGGCCGACAGCAGGCTTGCATCCTTGCCCAGGATGGTCAGCAGCTTCTCGTTGGGGATGGTGATCAACGAGTCGACGCTTTCGGCCAGCATGCGGATGCCCTCGTCGGCGATCTGCATGCGCTTGCGACCTTCGAACGGGAACGGACGGGTCACCACCGCAACGGTGAGGATGCCCATTTCCTTGGCCACTTCGGCGATGATCGGCGCAGCACCGGTACCGGTACCGCCGCCCATGCCAGTGGTGATGAAGACCATGTTGGTGCCCTGCAGCACCTCAGCGATACGCTCACGGTCTTCCAGCGCGGCCTGACGGCCGACTTCCGGATTGGCACCGGCACCCAGGCCCTTGGTGACACCGGTACCCAGCTGCAGGATGGTGCGCGCGCCGATGTTCTTCAGCGCCTGGGCATCGGTGTTGGCGCAGATGAACTCGACGCCTTCGATGTTGCTTTTGACCATGTGGTTGACGGCGTTGCCACCACCACCACCGACACCGATCACTTTGATGACCGGACTTTGCGGGACGTTGTCTACGAGCTCGAACATTTTCCCTCTCCTTAACTGTTCTCTAGTTTTTGCGCCTACCACTACTGCTTTGAAACTTAGAAGTTGCCCTGGACCCAACGCTTGAATCGTTCAAGCACCGGAGCCTTCGGTTCATCGCCATAGCTGTTGTTGCTGCTGTTGCCGGTCAGGGGCAGGTCCTCGGTCTGCTTTTGCAGGCCGTAGGTGAGCAAGCCCACGCCGGTGGAATAGATCGGGTTGCGCACGACATCGCTGAGCCCCCGAACGCTGTGCGGTACGCCAAGGCGCACCGGCATGTGGAAGATTTCCTCGGCCAGTTCCACAGCGCCTTCCATCTTGGAGGTGCCGCCGGTCAGGACGATGCCGGCCGGCACCAGATCCTCGTAGCCGCTGCGACGTAGCTCGGCCTGGATCAAGGTGAAGAGCTCGTCGTAACGGGGCTCCACCACCTCGGCCAAGGCCTGGCGCGACAGCTCGCGCGGTGGGCGGTCGCCCACGCTCGGCACCTTGATGGTCTCGCCAGCGCCGGCCAGCTTGGCCAAGGCACAGGCGTAGCGGATCTTGATTTCCTCGGCGTACTGGGTCGGGGTCCGCAGGGCCATGGCGATATCGTTGGTCACCTGGTCGCCCGCGATCGGGATCACCGCGGTGTGGCGGATGGCACCCTCGGTGAAGATGGCGATGTCGGTGGTACCACCACCGATGTCCACCAGGCACACGCCCAGTTCCTTCTCGTCATCGGTCAGCACCGAATAGGCCGACGCCAGTTGTTCGAGGATGATGTCGTCGATTTCCAGACCACAGCGGCGCACGCACTTTTCGATGTTCTGGGCGGCGTTGACTGCGCAGGTGACCACGTGGACCTTGGCTTCCAGACGCACACCGGACATGCCCAGAGGCTCGCGCACGCCTTCCTGGTTGTCGATCACGTAGTCCTGCGGCAGGGTGTGCAGCACCCGCTGGTCTGCCGGGATGGCCACGGCCTGGGCGGCGTCCAGTACGCGCTCGAGGTCAGCGGTGCTGACTTCGCGATCGCGAATCGCGACGATGCCGTGGGAGTTGAGGCTGCGAATGTGATTACCGGCGACGCCGACGAACGCCGAGTGAATGCGGCAGCCGGCCATCAGCTGCGCCTCTTCCACCGCGCGCTGGATCGACTGCACGGTGGACTCGATGTTCACCACCACGCCTTTCTTCAGGCCGCGGGAGGGATGGGTACCGATGCCCACGATTTCCAGTGTGCCGTCAGCGGCTACCTCACCCACCAGCGCCACCACCTTGGAGGTGCCGATGTCCAGCCCGACGATCATTTTGCCGCTATGCGCGTTTGCCATGGTCCTGCCTCTCTCTAATTCTTCGCAACGGCGGGTTGGGCCGTCGTCGGTGCAATCGGTTCCCGCCAGCCAACGGCAAGCCCGTTGGCGTACCGCAGATCAACGCGGGCGATGTTGGTGATCTGCTCTTTGAGTGTCTTGTCGTAAATGGCAATGAAACGGCGCATCTTCTCCACCAGATGGTCGCGCCCCAGCAGCAGCTCGATCCCAGGCCCGGCGCTACCCGCGCCGGTGGTGAGGAACCAACTGCCTCGCTCGCGCAGCTCCAGGCGAGCGATGGAAAAGCCCAGGGGGCGCAGCATCTGGCTCAATACTTGATACTGCTGCATGACTTGTTGCTGAGCGCGCTGCGGCCCGAACAGCTGCGGCAGGTGCTCGTAGTTGGCCAGTTCGCGCGGGGTGAAGGCCTGGCCCTGGTTGTTGAGCAAGGCTTCGTCGCCCCAGCGCGCCACCGGCAACTGTTCTTCCAGGCGGATCACCACCTCGTCCGGCCATACCCGGCGGACTTCGGCATGGGCGATCCATGGCATCTGTTCGAGCTCCAGGCGCATCGCCGTCAGGTCGACACTGAAGAAGCTTGCGGCCACGTACGGCGCGATCCGCTGCTGCACTGCCTGCTGACTGATGTAGCTCAGGTCGCCCTGCACGGCGATCTTGGTGATCGGCCGGTCGGCATACGGCATCAGGCGCACGGCGCCTTCATAGGCCCCGAAGCCTGCAGCGACCAGCAACACCGGCCACAGCAAGCGTTTGAGGCCGCCCAGGCTGGGCCGCGGCAGGCGCGCCGATACGGGCTCGTCGGCCACCAGTCGGCTGGCACCACGCGGCACCGGCTTGCTACGGCCGGTAACGGGTTGCTGCTGACGTATCATCGCGCCGTGCATGGCTCTTAACCTCGCGTCGCTACGCTTTCGGCCAGGATCGCCAGCACCAGTTGCTGGAAGTCCAGACCGGCCGCGCGGGCCGCCATCGGCACCAGGCTATGGTCGGTCATGCCGGGTGCGGTGTTGACTTCGAGCAGCCAGAACCGGCCCTGCTCGTCCTGCATCACGTCCAGACGCCCCCAGCCTTCGATGCCAATGGCATCGCAGGCGCGTGCGGTCAGTTCGATCAGTTCCTGTTCCTTGGCGTTGTCCAGGCCGCACGGGATGCGGTATTGGGTATCGTTGGCCAGGTACTTGGCGTCGTAGTCGTAGAACACGTGCGGCGTGCCCAAGGCAATCGGAGGCAGCACCTGACCGCGCAGCACGGCCACGGTGAACTCCGGACCATGGATCCACTGCTCGACCAGCACCTGGGAGTCGTAGCGGGCGGCATCGCGCCAGGCAGCGACCAGCTCCTGCTCGTTGTTCACCTTGGCCATGCCGATACTGGAACCTTCATGGGCCGGTTTGACGATCAACGGGAAGCCCAGTTCCTTACCGGCCTCGACACAATCGTGCTCGCTGCCCAGCACGGCATGGCGCGGGGTCGGAATGCCCAGGCTCTGCCAGACCTGCTTGGTGCGCAGTTTGTCCATCGCCAGCGCAGACGCCAGGATGCCGCTGCCGGTGTAGGGAATGTCCAGGCACTCCAGCAGGCCCTGCATGCTGCCATCTTCTCCCCCACGGCCATGGAGAATGATGAAGGCGCGGTCGATCTTCTCGCTCTGCAGGCGTGCCAGCAGGTCATCGCCCACATCGATGCCGACCACGTCGACACCGGCGCTGGTCAGCGCTTCGAGCACCGCCTTGCCGGACTTGAGCGACACCTCGCGCTCGGCGCTCTTGCCGCCGTACAGCACAGCGACGCGACCGAAGGCTTTTACGTCCAGGGTCGAGTGCAATTGGTCGTAGGCGCTGCTCATTTCGACTTCTCCTGGCTGGCGACGGCGCCAGCGAACAGCGGGCTCTTGATCAGTTGCGGGGCCAGGCCGCCGATGTCACCGGCGCCTTGGCACAGCAGGATGTCGCCGGCGCGCAGCAATGGTTTGACCAGCGGCGCAAGATCGACACCCCGTTCGATGTAGATCGGGTCCAGTTGGCCGCGCTGACGGATGCTGTGGCACAGCTGGCGACTGTCGGCCCCCGGGATCGGCTCCTCGCCGGCCGGGTAGACCTCCATCAGCAGCAATACGTTGGCGTCGGCCAGTACCTGTACAAAGTCGTCGTACAGGTCGCGGGTGCGGCTGTAGCGGTGCGGCTGATAGACCATCACCAGACGCCGGCTCGGCCAACCGCCACGCACGGCCTTGATTACCGCGGCCACTTCGGTCGGGTGGTGTCCGTAGTCGTCGACCAGCATCACGCTGCCGCCTTCGACCGGCAGCTCGCCGTACACCTGGAAACGCCGGCCCACGCCCTGGAAGCCGGACAGGCCCTGGACGATGGCGTCGTCGCTGATGCCTTCGTCGGTGGCGATGGCAATGGTGGCCAGGGCATTGAGCACGTTGTGGTTGCCCGGCATGTTGACCGAAACCTCCAATGGCTCGCAGTCGCGGCGCAACACGGTGAAGTGGGTCTGCATGCCTTCCTGGCGAACGTTGATGGCGCGCACGTCAGCTTCTTCGCTGAAGCCGTAGGTGACGGTCGGACGCTTGACCTGTGGCAGGATCTCGCGCACCACCGGATCGTCCAGGCACATCACGGCCAGACCGTAGAACGGCAGGTTGTGCAGGAACTCGACGAAGGTTTTCTTCAGTTTGTTGAAGTCGCCTTCGTAGGTGGCCATGTGGTCGGCATCGATGTTGGTGACGACCGCGACCATCGGTTGCAGGTGCAGGAAGCTGGCGTCGCTCTCATCGGCCTCGGCGATCAGGTAGCGGCTGGTGCCGAGCTGGGCGTTGGTGCCGGCTGCGGTCAGGCGCCCACCGATGACGAAGGTCGGATCCAGGCCGCCGGCGGCGAACACCGATGCCAGCAGGCTGGTGGTGGTGGTCTTGCCATGGGTACCGGCCACGGCGATGCCATGACGGTAGCGCATCAGCTCGGCGAGCATTTCGGCGCGCGGCACCACAGGAATGCGCCGCTCGAGGGCGGTGGCGACTTCCGGGTTGGCCGGATTGATGGCGCTGGACACCACCAGTACATCAGCGTTGGCGGCGTTCTCGGCACGGTGGCCGACGAAAATCTCGGCGCCGAACGACTCCAGGCGCTCGGTGACCGGGGACGCTTTGAGGTCCGAACCGGACACCTGGTAGCCCAGGTTCAGCAGCACTTCGGCGATGCCGCACATGCCCACGCCGCCGACACCGACGAAGTGGATGCGACGGATGCGGCCCATTTTCGGCTGGGGCATGGCTTTCTGGCTCTCAACCATGGGCCACCTCCAGGCAGATATCGACCACGGTGCTGGTTGCGGCAGGTTTGGCCAGGCGCCGTGCGGTGCTGGCCATGGTGTTGAGTTTCTCGGGTTGCATCAGCACCTCGTTCAGGCGTTCAGCGAGCTGCGCTGCGCCAGTTGTCGCTTGTGGCATCAGGAAGGCAGCGCCTTCACGAGCCAGGTATTGGGCGTTGTGGGTCTGGTGGTCGTCGATGGCGTGGGGCAAAGGCACCAGCACCGAGGGCAGGCCTGCCGCAGCCAGTTCGCTGACGGTCAGGGCACCCGCCCGGCATACCACCATGTCAGCCCAGCCATAGGCATGGGCCATGTCCTTGATGAAGGGCTCTACCTGAGCCTCGACCCCCGCCTCGCGATAACGCTCGGCGGTGATCGGCGCGTGTTGCTTGCCGGCCTGATGGAACACCTCGGGGCGCAGGCTCGCAGGCACTTCCGACAGGGCCTTAGGCAGCAATTTGTTCAATGGTTCCGCACCCAGGCTGCCACCGAGCACCAACAGGCGTGCGCGGCGCTCGGCCAACGGGGCGCGTGGTGCCTCCAGGAACAGCTCCGGGCGCACCGGATTGCCGGTAGTGCGGCGCTTGCCGCTGGCCTGGAACGTGTCCGGGAAAGCTTCGCAGACTCGCGCCGACAGCGGCACCAGCAGCCGATTGGCGGTACCGGCGCGGGCGTTCTGCTCATGGATGACCAGCGGCACACCACACAGCCGCGCGGCAACACCGCCCGGGCCGGTCACGTAGCCGCCAAAGCCCAGCACGCAGACCGGCTTGAGCTGACGGATGATACGTCGCGCCTGGAGCACCGCCTTGACCAGCGTGAACGGCGCCTTGAGCAGCGAAAGCTTGCCTTTGCCGCGCAGGCCGCTGACCTGGATCAGGTGCAGGGGCAGACCTGCCTGGGGCACGAGTTCGTTCTCGATACCGCGCGGGGTACCCAGCCAATGCACGCTGTAGCCACGGGCCTGGAATTCACGGGCGCAGGCCAGGGCCGGGAAGACATGCCCCCCGGTGCCACCGGCCATGATCAGAACGTTTTTGCCGTCAGCGGCCATGGTAGGTCTCCTCGGCAAAATCGCTTTCCTTGAACTCGTGCTCCTCGCTGCCCAGGTGCGTGCGGCTTTCCCACTCGATGCGCAGCAGCAATCCCACGCAGGCACAGCAGATCACCAGCGAACTGCCGCCGTAGCTGAGGAACGGCAGGGTCAGGCCTTTGGTCGGTAGCAGGCCGACGTTCACGCCGATGTTGATCAGGAACTGGCCGATCCACAGGAACGCCAGGCCGAACGCCATGTAGGCGGCAAAGAACTGCTTGGCCTTTTCCGCCCACAGGCCAATGTACAGGGCCCGCACGGTGACGAAGACGAACAGCGCCACGGTGCACAGCGAGCCGACCACGCCCAGTTCCTCGGCCAGGACCGAGAACACGAAGTCGGTGTGCGCTTCAGGCAGGTAGAACTGCTTCTGCACGCTGTTGCCCAGGCCCACGCCCAGCCATTCGCCACGCCCGAAGGCAATCAGTGCCTGGGTCAGCTGGTAGCCGGAGCCGAACTGGTCGGCCCAGGGGTCGGTGAAGGTGATCAGACGCGCCATCCGGTAGGGCTGGGCCTGGACCAGAATGAACACCGCCACCACCGCCAGCACCACCATCAAGCTGAAGCGGAACAACCCCACCCCGCCGAGGAACAACATGGCTGCGGCTGCGCCCATCATCACGACGGTGGCGCCGAAGTCCGGTTCCATCAGCAGCAGGCCGGCCATGGGCAGCAGGACGATGAAGGGTTTGAAGAAGCCCATCCAGCTCTCACGGACTTCCTGCTGGCGGCGTACCAGGTAGCCGGCCAGGTAGATGACCACGAAAACCTTGGCAATCTCGGAGGGTTGGACGTTGAAGAAGCTGAAGCCGATCCAGCGCATGGAACCGTTCACTTCCCGGCCAATGCCTGGCACCAATACCAGGAACAGCAAGCCAAAGGCACCGACCAGCATCATGAAGCCCATGCGCTGCCAGGTGGCGATCGGCACCATCATGGTCGCGCCACAGGCGACCAGGCCCAGGGCCACGTACACCAGATGGCGGAACATGTGATACAGCGGGTTGCCCGACTGCACTGCGGCCACTTCCGAGGAGGCCGAGGTGATCATCACCAGGCCCAGGCCCAGCAGCGCCAGACAACCGGCGAGGAAGGCGAAGTCCAGGTCGATGCCGCGGCCGCTGATCAGCGGCGATGGATAAGGCTTGAGGATGCCGAAGATCATGCCAGCCCCTCCGCTGCCCGGGCGAACAGACGTCCGCGCTCTTCGAAGTTCTTGAACATGTCGAGGCTGGCGCAGGCCGGCGACAAGAGCACGGCATCGCCTGGCTCGGCCAGCTCGGCGCATTGCTGCACGGCTTCATCCAGGGTCTTGACCCGAACCTGGTGCACGCCCTCGCCCAGCGACTGGGCCAAGCGCTCGGCATCCCGCCCCAGCAGGACCACGGCGCGGCAGAAACGCGCCACCGGCTCACGCAATGCCGAGAAGTCCGCTCCCTTACCGTCGCCACCGGCGATGAGCACCAGTTTGCCGTCGATATCCGCTCCCAGACCTTCGATCGCCGCCAGGGCAGCACCGACGTTGGTGGCCTTGGAGTCGTCGTACCAGTTGACACCGTTGCGCTCACGCACCCATTGGCAACGGTGGGCGAGCCCGGTGAACTCACGCAGCGCTTCGAGCATCGGCGCGAACGGCAGGCCCACGGCATGACCCAGGGCCAGGGCGGCCAGGGCGTTGCTCTGATTGTGGGCACCGCGGATCTTCAGTTCACGCACCGGCATGAGGGTCTGGAATTCGAAGGCCAGGTACTTCTCGCCGTCCACTTCACGCAGGCCGAAAGCCTTGAAGTCTGGAACGTTCAAGCCAAAGGTCCAGCACGGGCGGCCCTCGACCGGCAACGGCCGGCTCAAGGCATCCTGGCGGTTGACCACCACCTGGCGAGCGCCACGGAAGATCCGGTGCTTGGCCAGGTGATAGGCCGGCAGGCCGCTGTAGCGGTCCATGTGGTCTTCGCTGATGTTCAGCACAGTGGCCACTTCAGCGTTGAGCTGGTCGGTGGTCTCCAGCTGGAAGCTGGAAAGCTCCAGAACATACAGTTCCACCGTGTCATCCAGCAGATCCAGCGCTGGCGTACCCAGGTTGCCGCCCACCGCCACACGCTTGCCCGCCTTGGCGGCCATTTCGCCGACCAGGGTGGTCACGGTGCTTTTGGCATTGGAGCCGCTGATCGCCACGATGGGCGCCTTGGCATGACGCGCGAACAACTCGATGTCGCCGGACAGCGTCACGCCGCGGGCCGCAGCCTGCTGCAGGGCCGGGGTGGCCAGGGCCAGGCCAGGGCTGACATAGAGTTCGTTGGCGCGGCACAGGAAGTCCACGTCCAGCTCGCCACAGCGCACTTCCACCTGCGGATATTCACGACGCAGGGTTTCCAGTTCCGGCGGCTGCTCGCGGGTATCGGCGACCGCAAAGGCAATGCCCCGGCTCGCCAGGAAGCGAACCAGGGACATGCCGCTCTTGCCGAGGCCGACAACGATGCGGAATTGGTCGGAAGCGATCAATGACACGCTCACTTACCTCAGTTTCAGGGTGGCAAGGCCGATCAGCACCAGAATCACGGTGATGATCCAGAATCGGACGATCACCCGCGGCTCGGGCCAACCCTTGAGTTCAAAATGGTGATGGATCGGCGCCATGCGGAACACCCGCTTGCCGGTCAACTTGAAGGAGGCCACCTGGATCACCACCGACAGGGTCTCCATGACGAACACGCCGCCCATGATGAACAGGACGATTTCCTGGCGAACGATGACGGCGATGGTGCCCAGCGCAGCGCCCAGCGCCAGCGCGCCGACGTCACCCATGAAGACCTGGGCCGGGTAGGTGTTGAACCACAGGAAGCCCAGGCCGGCACCGATCAGCGCGCCGCAGAACACGATCAGCTCACCTGCCCCCGGTACGTACGGGATCAGCAGGTATTCAGCGAACTTAACGTTGCCGGACAAGTAGCAGAAGATGCCCAGGGCGCCGCCGACCATCACGGTTGGCATGATCGCCAGGCCATCGAGGCCGTCGGTCAGGTTGACCGCGTTGCTCGAGCCGACGATGACGAAATAGGTCAGCACGATGAAGAACGCGCCCAGGGGAATGGTGAGGTCCTTGAGCATCGGCACGATCAGGGTGGTCTCGACGCTGGTCGGTGCGGTGGTGTAAAGGAACACTGCCGCGCCCAGACCGAACACTGATTGCCAGAAGTACTTCCAGCGGCTCGGCAAGCCACGGGAGTTCTTCTCGATCACCTTGCGATAGTCGTCGACCCAGCCGATGGCGCCGAACAGCATGGTCACGATCAGTACGACCCAGACGTAGCGGTTGGTCAGGTCGGCCCACAACAGTGTGCTGATGCCGATGGCAGACAGGATCAGGGCACCGCCCATGGTAGGGGTGCCGGATTTGGACAGGTGCGATTGCGGGCCGTCGTTACGGACAGCCTGACCGATCTGGCGGATCTGCAGGGTGCGGATCATCCACGGCCCGAGCCACAGCGCCAGGGACAGCGCGGTCAACACACCCAGGATCCCGCGCAGGGACAGGTACTGGAAGACCGCGAAGCCCTTGTAGAACTGTTGCAGATACTCGGCCAACAGCAGCAGCATTAATGTTTCTCCCCGCTGGGACCGCACAAGGCCGCCACGACGTTTTCCATCGCAGCGCTGCGCGAACCCTTGATCAAGATAGTGGTGTCACTGGCAGTCTCGGCGCGAACGGCATCGATCAGCTCAGCCTGGGTGGTGAAATGGCGGCCATTGGCGCCGTACGCCGCGACCGCGTGGGCCATGTTGGTACCCACCGCGTACAGGGCGTCGACCTTGCCGCGGGCGTAGTCACCCACCTGACGGTGGCCTTCTTCTGCCCATTGCCCCAGTTCGCCGATATCCCCGAGCACCAGAACGGTGCGTCCGGAAAAGCCGGCGAGTATATCAATGGCAGCGCACATCGAGGTGGGATTTGCGTTGTAGCTGTCGTCGATCACACGCACGCCGTTGGCAGCGATCTGGGCAACGGTGCGGCCTTTGACTGGCTGGACTGCCTCCAACCCGGCTGCAATGCCTTCCAGGCTCACGCCCAAGGCATGGGCAGCGGCGGCGGCGGCCAGCGCGTTGCTGACGTTGTGGGTGCCCAGCAGGTTCAGTTGCACCTTCACCGAGCCTTGCGGCCCGTTCAAGGTGAAGGACGGGCAGCCACGGGCGTCGCGCCCGATGTCGCTGGCGTGGAAATCAGCCTGAGGATTGTCCAGTGCAAAGCTGAGGATGCGGTGCTGGCCGGCGCGCTTGCGCCAGACCTCGAAGGCTTTGTCGGCCAGATTAAGGACAGCCGTGCCGCCCTCGCCCAGGCCCTCGAGGATCTCGCCCTTGGCCTCGACGATCTTCTCGGGACCGCCGAATTCGCCAACGTGGGCGGTCCCGGCGTTGTTGATGATGACGACCTGAGGCTGGGTCAGACCGACGGTATAGCGGATCTCGCCGATACGCGAGGCGCCCAGCTCGATCACCGCTGCGCTGTGCTCCGGGGAAATCTCCAGCAAGGTCAGCGGTGCGCCGAGGTCGTTGTTGAGATTGCCGCGAGTGGCAAGTACCAAGCCGCGCGTGCGCAGGATGCTGGCCAGCAGCTCCTTGACCGTGGTCTTGCCGCTGGAACCGGTGATGGCCGCGACCGGCTTGTCGAAGGCAGCGCGATTCAGGGCACCGAGCTGGCCCAGGGCGAGCCGGCTGTCGGCAACCACCAGCTGTGGCAAGTCGACGCCTTCCACTTCGCGCTCCACCAGCGCAGCCACGGCGCCCTTGGCCTTGACGTCGGCCAAATAGTCGTGACCATCGAAACGCGGCCCGGCCAGAGCGACGAACAACTGTCCGGCCCCCACGGTGCGGCTGTCGATGCTGACGCCGCTGAAGCTCGCATCGGCACCGACATGGCGTCCCGCGAGCGGCGCGACCAGCTGGCTAAGTGTCATGGGCTTAAGCATGCGGAGCCTCCCAGGCTGCAAGTGCCTTCTCGGCCTCGACCAGATCGGAGAAGTCATGGCGTTCGCCATTGATCTCCTGATAATCCTCATGCCCCTTGCCAGCGAGGACGATGACATCGTCGGCGGCAGCGGTGGCGATCAGATGGGCGATGGCATCGCCTCGGCCGGCGACGAATTCGACGTCGGCCGGCTTGGCGAACCCAGGGCGAATATCATCGAAGATCCGCTGCGGGTCTTCGGTACGCGGATTGTCGTCGGTGACCAGCACGCGGTCAGCCAGGCGCTCGGCCACTTCAGCCATCAACGGACGCTTGCCGCGATCACGATCGCCACCGCAGCCAAACAGGCACAGCAGGCGACCATGGGCGTGCGGACGCAGGGCTTCGAGGACCTTTTCCAGCGCATCGGGCGTATGGGCGTAATCGACCACCACCAGCGGCTTCTCGCCCCCCCCCAGGCGCTGCATGCGCCCGATAGGGCCCTGCAGCTGCGGGGTGACCTTCAGGATTTCGTCCAACGGGTAGTCCAGCGCGAGCAGGGTGGCCACCGCAGCGAGCATGTTGCTCAGGTTGAAGCGGCCCAGCAGACGACTGCGCAGCGCATGCTCGCCCTGCGGGGTCACCAGCACAGCACGCACGCCGTCGTCATCGAAGCGGGCTTGCTTGCAGAACAACGTGGCGGTCGGATCCAGCAGGCTGTAGCTGATCAGACGGGACTCGCCGTGGCTCTGGGCCAGGCGACGACCGAACTCATCGTCCAGGTTGACCACGCGGCAACGCAGGTTCGGCCAGGCGAACAGCTTGGCCTTGGCAGCCTCGTAGGCCTCCATGCTGCCGTGGTAGTCCAGGTGATCACGGGACAGGTTGGTCATCACCGCGATGTCGAATGCCAGTGCCGCGACACGGCCCTGCTCCAGGGCATGGGACGACACTTCCATGGCCACGGCCTTGGCGCCGCCATGCTTGAGGTCGTTCAAGGTCGCCTGCACAGCGATCGGGTCAGGTGTGGTCAGGCGGCCGCTGCGTAGCTCGCCATAGAAACCTGTGCCCAGCGTGCCGATCAGCCCGCAGCGCTGCCCCAGGGCATCAAGGGCCTGGGCCACCAGTTGGGTAACGCTGGTCTTGCCGTTGGTGCCGGTGACACCCACCAGATCCAGCTGACGGCTTGGTTCGCCATAGAACCGCCCGGCGATTTCCGACAGTTGGCCAATCAGGCCCCGCACCGGAATCAGCGGCGCCTCGGTGATCGGCAGAACGCTCGCCCCCTGCTCTTCATAGGCCACGGCGGCGGCGCCGCGGGCCAAGGCATCGGCGATGTGCTCGCGGCCGTCGACCTTCGCCCCTGGAACAGCCAGGAACAGGTCGCCCGGCCGTACCTGGCGGCTGTCGAGCGTCAGCTCGCGGATCAGTGGATCGCGGCTGGCATGGGCGAAAAGCTTGCTCAATGGCATTGTCATCAACCACGCCCTCCATTGGCGGGTACTGCGCTGGCCTGCTGGGTCGCGGGGGGCGGCAGGTTGTCTGGCGGAACGTTCATCAGGCGCAGGGTGCCCGACATCACCTTGCTGAATACAGGCGCCGAGACCAGGCCGCCGAAATAGCCACCTTTGCTCGGCTCATCGATGACCACCACGATGGCGTAGCGCGGATCGCTCATCGGACCGAATCCTGCGAACAGCGAACGGTAGGCGTTTTCGGTGTAGCCCTTGGAACCGACAGTGGCCTTACGCGCGGTACCGGACTTACCTCCCACGTGATAGAACGGCACCTGGGCGCGGAACACACCGCGCGGAGCTTCGATGACCTGCTGCAACATGGCCTGGACGGTTTCGGCGGTGTCGGCCGGTATCGCCTGCACGGCTTCCGGCGCCTTGTCGACCTTGAGAATCGACAGCGGCACCATCTTGCCGTCGTTGGCAATCGCCGCGTAGGCATGCACCAACTGCAAGGCCGTCACCGAAACGCCATAGCCGTAGGACAGGGTGGCGGTCTCGGCCTTGCGCCATTCGCGGTGGTTGGGCAGATTGCCGACACGCTCGCCCGGGAAACCCAGGCCGGTGTACTGCCCCAGGCCGACTTGGGACATGACCCGATAGATCGCCTCGCCACCGATGTCGAAAGCAATCTTGCTCATGCCGACGTTACTGGAGTTGATCAGGATGCCGGTCAGGTCGAGGATTGGCCCCTCGCTCTTGGACACGTCCTTGATGGTGTAGCGGCCAATCTGCAGGCTGCCCGGATACACTTCGACCTTGTCGGTGGGTTTCCAGCGGCCGCTCTGCAGGGCCGCACTCATGGAGATCGGCTTGACGGTGGAGCCCGGCTCGAACACGTCGATGATCGCCCGGTTGCGCATGGCCGCCGGGAACATGCTGCGGCGGTTGTTCGGGTTGTAGGTCGGCTGGTTGACCATCGCCAGGACCTCGCCGGTCTTGACGTCCATGATCACCAGACTGCCGGCCTTGGCTTCCTGCTCGGCGATGGCATTGCGCAGCTCACGGGTGGCCAGGTACTGCAGGCGCAGGTCGATGGACAACGCCAAGGTCTTGCCGGCCTTGGCGTTCTTGGTGACCTGGATGTCCTTGATCAGCCGACCACGCCGATCCTTGATCACCTGGCGTTTGCCAGGCACCCCGGCGAGCCACTCGTCATAGGCCAGCTCGACCCCTTCGCGACCATGGTCGTCCAGGTCTGTGAAGCCCACCATGTGCGCGGTGACATCGCCCGCCGGATAGAAGCGGCGGAACTCTTCCATGCCGTAGACGCCCGGCACCTTGAGGTCGAGCACCTGCTGGCCCTGCTCCGGCGTCAGCCCGCGGACCAGGTAGATGAATTCTTTGTTGGCTTGCTGGGTCAGGCGCTCGGTCAGTTGCTGAGCGTTCTGCCCAAGCGCGGCAGCCAGTTGTGGCCAGCGATCACGGGCAACCTGCATTTCCTTGGGGTTGGCCCACAGGGTGGTGACCGGCGTACTGACGGCCAACGGCTCACCGTTGCGGTCGGTAATCAGGCCACGGTGCGCGGGAATAGGAATATGACGCAGGCTGCGGGCATCGCCCTGGCCCTTGAGGAAGTCACGGTCGATCACCTGAAGGTCGATGATACGCCAGGCGATGGCGCCGACCATCAGCGCCAGCAAAGCGATCACAACCCGGAAGCGCCAGGGGTAGAGTGCGCCTTCGAGCTTCATCATGGCGCCACCATCCGCACTTCGTCAGCGGCCGGCACACGCATTTTCAGTTGCTCGCTGGCCAGGTTCTCGATACGGCTGTGGGCGGTCCAAGTGCTTTGCTCGAGAATCAACCGACCCCACTCGGCCTGGGCTTTGTCACGCTCGTTAAGCTCGCCATAGAGAGTGTTGAGCAACTGGCGGTTCCAGTGGGCGCTGTAAGACACGGCGATCGCCGACACCAGAACACCGATAAACAGCAGAAGCATCAGGAAGCTTCCGCCTGGCAAAGGTTTGGCAAACAGCCGGCTCACCGCAGTTTCTCCGCCACCCGCATCACGGCACTGCGTGCGCGCGGGTTGGCCTGAAGCTCTGCATCGGAGGCGAACTGCGCCTTGCCGATCAGGCGGATCCGGGGTTCGAAGACCTTGTGCTGCACCGGCAGGTTGCGCGGCAGGTTGTCTGCCTCGCCCTTGGCCAGCTTGCGCATGAACAGCTTGACGATGCGGTCCTCGAGCGAATGGAAGCTGATCACCGCCAGTCGGCCACCAACCTCCAGCGCCTCGATAGCAGCTTCAAGGCCGGTCTCGAGGTCGCCCAGTTCGTTGTTGACGTGAATACGCAGCCCCTGGAAGGCGCGGGTGGCGGGATTCTTGCCCTTTTCCCAGGCAGGGTTGGCGACCTTGAGCACTTCGGCAAGGTCACCCGTGCGAGTGAACGGCTGCTGCTCTCGGCGCTGCACGACGGCGCGCGCCATGCGCTTGGCGAAACGTTCCTCACCGTATTCTTTGAAGACCCGGGCGATTTCGTCTTCGGGGGCAGAGGCGATGAACTCGGCGGCGCTGATGCCCTGGTCGGGATTCATGCGCATGTCCAACGGGCCGTCGTTGAGGAAACTGAAGCCACGCTCGGGGTCATCCAATTGCGGCGAGGAGACGCCCAGGTCCAGCAGAATGCCGCTGACCTTGCCATCGAGGCCACGTCGCGCGACTTCATCGCCCATCTCGGCAAAGCTGCGCTGCACAATGACAAAGCGGCCGTCTTCGGCCGCCAGCGCTTGCCCTGTCGCAATCGCTTGTGGATCTTTGTCGAAACCCAGCAACCGTCCTTGCGGCCCGAGCTTGCTGAGAATAAGGCGACTGTGCCCACCCCGCCCGAAGGTGCCATCCAGATAGCAACCGTCGGCGCGCAGGGCCAATGCCTCGACAGCCTCGTCGAGCAGCACGGTGATGTGGTTGAAGCCGCTATCTATCGTCACAGGATCAGGTCACGCAAATCATCGGGCATGGCGCCCGGTTGTTGAATAGCTGCAAGGTCGGCTGCCGAAACCGCGTTCCAGGCATCTTCATCCCACAGCTGGAATTTGTTCAGCTGCCCCACCAGCATCGCCTTCTTGTCGAGCTTGGCGTATTCGCGCAGACGGGGCGGCACCAGGAAACGACCGCTGCCATCGAGCTCCAGGTCCACCGCATTGCCGATCAGCAAACGCTGCAGGCGGCGGTTTTCCTCACGCAACGACGGCAAGGCACGCAACTTGGCTTCGATCTGTTCCCACTCATCGAGGGGATAAACACACAAGCAGGGGTCTACTGCGTCAATGGTCACGATCAATTGACCATTGCAACGCGAATCGAGCTCGTCACGGTACCGACTCGGCATGGCGAGTCGGCCCTTTGCATCGAGGCTGACGGCGTTGGCTCCGCGGAACACGGCTGCGATTCCCCACTGAGGTTAGCTTTATTTGGTCAGAAAACCCACTTCATCCCACTTTCTGCCACTTGCGCACACTATAGGAATCCGTCCGCCACACCGTCAAGGCACGTT
The DNA here is from genome assembly GCF_040822035.1 of Pseudomonas guariconensis. Classification (NCBI taxonomy): domain Bacteria; kingdom Pseudomonadati; phylum Pseudomonadota; class Gammaproteobacteria; order Pseudomonadales; family Pseudomonadaceae; genus Pseudomonas; species Pseudomonas guariconensis. The sequence continues at coordinate 4,383,780 of NZ_CP162012.1, forward strand.
CATAAGGAAATCCCTTACAGGACGGCGATTTAGCGCAACAAAGGAAGGAGGAACGACTACCAGCGAAGAAATTTGGCGAGAAAAATCAAAGACACGCGGACAGATGCAGCGTGAAGTTAAAGTGATTTATTAAGAGTAAGAATTTTTCGGTATTACCAGGACATATCTGCTATCGATTCAAGCAGGGAAGGAGGAAGGTGGAGAGTCGATCTGTAAGCCGGGTTCTGTCGAGGACAGTCATTCCTCTACGACGGCCATCACTGGACGCCTTTAGCAACCTACCCGGTTCCGACGCGGGCCACGCCGTAAGGAACCCTATTTGGTCTTGCTCCGAGTGGGGTTTACCTAGCCACGAACTGTTACCAGTCGTGCGGTGCGCTCTTACCGCACCTTTTCACCCTTACCGGCACCGAAGTGCTTAGGCGGTTGTTTTCTGTGGCACTTTCCGTAGGCTCGCGCCCCCCAGGCGTTACCTGGCACTCTGCCCTATGGAGCCCGGACTTTCCTCCCCCCTCTTTTGCGGAACAAAAGAAGGCAGCGACTGTCCGATCGACTCTCCGCCGACAAGGTTAACGGCAGGCGCGCTCAAGAACAAGTGACGCACCAAAGAATATCAATTTGCCACTATTTGGCTTTCTGTTTTTCCAGGGCAAATTGATAGAGCAAGTTCTTGCGAACGCCAGTGATTTCCGCCGCCAGCGCAGCCGCGCGCTTGAGCGGCAACTCCGCCAGCAACAGGTCGAGCACCCGCTGCGCTTCGCCGCTGATGGCTTGCTCATCCTCAGGTGCGCTCCAACCACCGACCAACACCACACACTCACCGCGCTGCTGATTGCTGTCGCCCTCGACAAAGGCGCGCAACTCACCCAGCGGCAACCCCTTGAGGGTCTCGAAGGTCTTGGTCAGCTCACGCCCCAGCACTGCCGGGCGATCCGCACCGAGCACCGCTTCCATGTCCTCCAGGCATTCGAGGATGCGGTGCGGGGCTTCATAGAAAATCAGGGTCCGCGGCTCCTCCTTGACCAGCTCGAGCCGGGCCCGGCGGCCCGCCGCCTTGGCCGGCAGGAAGCCTTCGAAAATGAATCGGTCCGACGGCAGCCCCGCCGCCGACAACGCGGCGATCAATGCGCAGGCGCCGGGCACTGGCACCACCTGCACCCCTGCCGCACGCGCCTGGCGCACCAAGTGGTAGCCTGGATCGGAGATCAGCGGCGTGCCGGCATCCGATACCAAGGCCACGTCGTCTCCCGCCAGAAGCCGAGTGATGAACCGCCCGCCTTCATCTCGCTCGTTGTGTTCGTGGCAAGCTGCCAGTGGAGTGTCAATACCGAAATGCTGAAGCAGGCGCACCGAGTGACGGGTATCTTCAGCAGCGATCAGCGCCACATTCGCCAGGACCTTGAGGGCCCGGGCACTCATGTCGTCCAGATTGCCGATCGGCGTGGCGACGACATAAAGCGTGCCCATCATGGATTTCGAAGCCCCTGCAACATCAGTCACTGCGCACACCTGTCTTGTGGATCAAAGGCGCTATTGTAGCCCGAGCACCCGCAACAGCGCGCAAAGAACTTCACGGACCTGCTCCTGCAGACGACCTATAGTGAAGGATTCCACGTCAGCAACATCGCGCCCCGGCCGACGCTTGGGTACAATTGCCGGCCACCTTGATCGAGTAACAGGACTTTTACATGATCGCTTGCCTGCGGCTGTTCACAGCCCTCTGCTTCGCTGCCCTGCTGGCAGCTTGCGCCAGCTCGCCCTCATCCAGCCTGGGTGAACTGCCGCGCACCCCGGATGCCAGCATCGAGCAACTGCTCGACAAGGCAGCCACCAGCAAGTCCGCGGAAGATGCCGCGCTCCTGCGCCTTAGCGCCGCCGATCTGGCCTACAAGCAGAAGGACTACCCACGCGCCGCACGCATTCTCGAGCAGGTCCCGATGGACTCGCTCAAGCCTGCCCAACAAGTGTTCGCCAGCACCTTGGCCGCCGAGCTCGCCATGAGCCGAAACCAGCCCAAGGCGGCCCTGAGCGCCCTCTCCCATCCGAGCCTGCAACGCCTGGACGAACTGCCAAAGGACCAGCAGGCACGTACCTACAGCGTCCACGCCGCCGCCCTGGAGGCCGACGGCCAGACCCTGGCCGCCGCCCAGCAGCGTGTCCTGCTTGCCCCGCTGCTCAGCGACAAGGCCGCTGCCGCGAACGACGACGCCATCTGGGCCCTCGTCGCCTCGCTGCCGGCCGAGCAATTGCAACAGCCTGCCAGCAACGAAACCCTCGCCGGCTGGACGAGCCTGGCGCTGGCCGTCAAGCGTGCTGGCACCCTGGAGCAACAACAGGCAGCCATTGATACCTGGCGCGATCAGCACCCGGATCACCCAGCCGCCAAGCAACTGCCGCAGGCCCTGGTCAAACTGAAGGAACTGGCCAGCCAGCCGCTGACCAAGATCGCCCTGTTGCTGCCTCAGGAAGGCCCACTGGCCGGCGTTGCCCGCGCCCTGCGTGACGGCTTCATGGCCGCTCACTTCCAGGCTCAGCAGTCCGGTCAACCTGCGCCGGCCGTACAGGTCTTCGACAGCTCGCGCATGACCTCGCTCGACGAGTTCTACCGCCAGGCCCAGGCCGCCGGTGTACAGCTGGTCGTCGGCCCGCTGGAAAAACCCTTGGTGAAAAAGCTCGCGGCTTACCCGCAGCTGCCGATCACCACCCTGGCGCTGAACTACGCCGATGCCGGCCAGAAAGCACCGCCACAACTGTTCCAGTTCGGTCTTGCCGCCGAGGACGAAGCCCGCGAAGTCTCCCGCCGCGCCAGGGCCGACGGCATGGTTCGTGCCGTGGCACTGGTGCCAAGCGGTGAATGGGGTGACCGCGTGCTGGCCGCCTTCCGTCAGGACTGGGAGAGCCATGGCGGCACCCTGCTGGCCGCCGAACGCATCGCCCAGCCGGTCGCCCTCGCCCAGCAGATCGCCGAGCTCTTCCAACTGCGTCAGAGCGAAGGCCGCGCCAAGAGCTTGCAAAGCACTGTCGGCGGCACCATCGCCGCACAACCTTCGCGTCGCCAGGATATCGACTTCATCTTCCTCGCCTCTACTCCACAACAGGCGCAGCAGATCAAGCCGACCCTGAACTTCCAATACGCCGGTGACGTTCCGGTCTACGCCACCTCGAACCTGTACAGCGCCAGCGGTGACGTGAACCAGTACAACGACATGAACGGCATTCGCTTCTGCGAAACCCCATGGCTGCTCGACTCCACCAACAGCTTGCGTCAGCAAGTGGTCCAGCAGTGGCCTCAGGCCGCCGGCAGCCTCGGGCGCCTGTACGCCATGGGTGTCGACGCCTACAGCCTGGCGCCGCGCCTGAACCAGCTCAAGGCCCTGCCTGACAACCGAGTCGAGGGCCTCTCCGGCAGCCTGACCATGAACCCCAGCCAGCGCGTCGAACGCCAACTGCCCTGGGCCGAGTTCTCTGGCGGCCAAGTCAAGCGCCTGCCGGATACCCCTCGCTGATGCCCGACGCATCGCCTGCCAGCGCAGGCCTGGCTGCGGAAAACCACGCCCTCGCATTTCTTCGAGGGCACGGTTTGCAGCTGCTGGCGCGCAACTGGCGATGCAAGGGCGGTGAGCTCGATCTGGTCATGCTCGACGCCGATACAGTAGTATTCGTCGAAGTCCGCTACCGGTTGCATGCGGCCTTCGGCGGAGCCGTCGGGAGCATCGACACACGCAAGCAGAAGCGACTGGCGCTAGCCGCCAACCTGTTCCTGCAGAAGGAGCCTCGCTGGGCCGATCAGCCCTGCCGCTTCGACGTTGTCGCCCTGCAGGGCAGCCACCACGCGGGCCAACCGCTGCAATGGCTGAAAAACGCCTTCGAATGCTGAACCCATTCCGATTTTTTAGCTCTATGTTTCGCGGGCTGGTTCCTGTCGCGCGTCGCGCTGGCCACCGCCCCTCTTAAGGTCACACCAGATGGACATGCAATCCCGAATTCGCCGGCTGTTCCAGGCCAGCATCGATACCAAGCAACAGGCGATGGACATCCTGGCACCTCACATCGAGCAGGCCAGCCTGGTCATGGTCAATGCCCTGCTCAACGAGGGCAAGATGCTCGCGTGCGGCAACGGCGGCTCGGCAGGCGATGCCCAGCATTTCTCCTCGGAGCTGCTCAATCGATTCGAGCGTGAACGCCCGAGCCTGCCAGCCATCGCCCTGACCACCGACAGCTCGACCCTCACGTCGATCGCCAACGATTACAGCTACAACGAGGTCTTCTCCAAGCAGATCCGTGCTCTGGGGCAGCCCGGGGATGTATTGCTGGCGATCTCTACCAGCGGCAATTCCGCCAACGTGATACAAGCGATCCAGGCTGCGCACGACCGTGAAATGATCGTCGTGGCACTGACCGGGCGCGACGGTGGAGGCATGGCCTCGCTGTTGCTGCCTGAAGACGTGGAGATTCGCGTGCCGTCGAACATCACCGCGCGAATCCAGGAAGTCCACCTGCTGGCGATCCATTGCCTGTGCGACCTGATCGACAGCCAACTGTTCGGGAGTGAAGAATGAACCCCAAGCGCCTCGGCCTGATGGCCCTGACCCTGTGCCTGAGCATCTCGGGTTGCAGCTCGGTACTGACCTCCACCCGCAACTCGCCCATCGAGGACGATCGCGGCACCCGCACCATCGGAAGCAAGATCGATGACTCGCTGATCGAGACCAAGGTTTCGGTCAACATCGCCAAAGCCAATGCCGACCTCGACAAGGGCTCTCACATTGTCGTCAGCAGCTACAACGGCATCGTCCTGTTGGCCGGCCAGACCCCACGTGCAGACCTCAAGAGCCTGGCCGAACAAACCGCCAGCCAGGTCCAACGCGTCAAGAAGGTCCACAACGAGCTGCAGGTCATGCAGCCATCCTCGATCCTCGCCCGCAACAACGACGCCTGGCTGACCACCAAGATCAAGGCCCAGATGCTGGGCGATGCCAATGTGCCCAGCACCCGCATCAAGGTGATCACGGAGAACGGCATCGTCTATCTGCTGGGCCTGGTGACCCAAGGGGAAGCCAACGCCGCCACCAACGTGGTACAGGGCGTGTCGGGTGTGCAGAAGATCGTCAAGTTGTTCGAGTACATCGACTGACCCACCTGGCAGCGTAACGCCTGACCGCGATACCAGCCCGCTCCTGCAGTGATCCCCCTGCGGAGCGGCACGCTGCCCCAAGTTTCGTTCCACCCCTCGTTATCCTCAGGAAGTACCCATGAAGAAGTCCCTGCTGTCCGTCCTCGCAATCGGCGCCTTCGCCGCCCTGGCCGGCTGCTCGACCCCAAGCCAGATCACCCTCAACGATGGCCGTGAAATCCAGACCGTCGACGCACCGAAGTTCGACAGCGATGCCGGCTTCTACGAGTTCGAGCAACTGGATGGCAAGCGCACCCGCGTCAACAAGGACCAGGTCCGCAGCATTCAAGACTTGTAAGCCAAGCCCTGAAGCCAACAAAAAAGGCGATCCATCCGGATCGCCTTTTTTATTACTTGACCACCTTGAGACTGGGTCGGCCACTGGGACGTGGCGGCTGACCACCGCCCTCCGGCGGCCCATCATCATCAGGCTCGACACCCTCGTCGTCCAGCTCATCGCTGTCCAGTGGCGGCTCCAGCTCGAAGACCATGCCCTGGCCATTCTCCCGGGCATAGATACCCAAGATCGCACCCACAGGCACGAACAACGAATGCGCCACGCCGCTGAAGCGACCTTCGAAACTGACCGCATCGTTGTCCATGTGCAGGTTACGCACGGCATTAGGGGAGATGTTCAGGACGATCTGACCATCGCTGGCGAATCCCTGGGGAACCTGGACCGCTGGAAACTCAGCATTGACCAGCATGTGGGGGGTGCAATCGTTGTCGACGATCCACTCGTACAGCGCTCGAACCAGATAGGGGCGACTGGAGTTCATCAACGGCTCCTTAAAGCTTGCGCATTTCACGTTCTGCAGCGGACAGGCTCGCCTGAAAAGGCTCGCGGGCAAACTGCCGCTCCATGTAATCCAATAGCGGCTTGGCCTGCCGCGGCAATTCGATACCCAATACCGGCAACCGCCACAATATGGGCAATAGACAACAATCGACCAGGCTTTGCTCCTCACTCATGAAGCAAGGAAATTCTCCGAACAACGCAGAGACGCCGGTCAGGCTCTCGCGCAACGCTTTACGCGCATCAACGCGCGCCGCCTCCGTGCTGCGCGCATCGAGAATCGTATCGGCCAACGCGCACCAGTCACGCTGGATACGATGCATCAGTAGCCGACTGTTGCCGCGCGCCACCGGATAAACCGGCATGAGCGGCGGATGCGGATAACGCTCCTCGAGGTACTCCATTATCACGGTCGATTCGTACAGGGCCAGATCGCGATCGACCAGGGTCGGCACGCTGGCGTAGGGGTTTACTTCGACCAGCTTGGGCGGCAGACGCGCAGGATCGACATCGACGATCTGCACACTGATGCCCTTCTCGGCGAGAACAAGGCGTACCCGGTGAGAATAATGATCAGCGGGGTCGGAATAGCAGGCTAACCGGTTGGTTGCGCCCATGTAGCGCCTCCTCGCATGGGGATGCTTTGTGAAACTCTAAATGCAAACGCGCCCTGGAGGGCTCCACCGCATCAGCGATGGAGCGCCCCAGGGCGCGTTCAACTACCAGAAACTACTGCGTGATCAGTGCACGTCCTTCCAGTACTCGCGCTTGAGCAAATAGGCGAATACGAAGAAGAAAGCCAGGTACAGCAACACATAGGTACCGATGCGCTGGCTTTCCAGTTTGACCGGGTTGGCCGAATAGGCCAGGAAGGTCACCAGGTTCTTGACCTTCTCGTCGAACTGCTCGGGCGTCAGGGTACCGGATTTCGGCTCGATGGTCAGCTGGTCACAGGCCTCATGGGTCAACGGGCTGCCGGTCAGCGGGTCAAACTGCTTCTTGCCGTCGACCACCATCTGCACCTGCTTGCAACCGATCACCTGGTTACCTTGCAGGCCAACCAGGACGTTGGGCATACCCACGTTCGGGAACACCTTGTTGTTGACCCCATAAGGACGCGACTTGTCCTCATAGAAGCTGCGCAGATAGGTGTACAGCCAGTCGGTGCCACGCACACGAGCGACCAGGGTCAGGTCGGGCGGTGCCGCACCGAACCAGGTCTTGGCATCGCTTGGCTGCATGCCGATCTTCATGTGATCGCCGATCTTGGCACCGGTGAATACCAGTTTCTCGAGCATCAGCTCGTGCGGAATGCCCAAGTCGTCGGCCACGCGCTCATAGCGCTGGAACTTGGCGCTGTGGCAGCCCATGCAATAGTTGGCGAAGGTACGCGCGCCATCCTGCATGGCGGCTTTGTCGGTCAGATCGATATCGACCTTGTCCAGCACCGGGCCGTGCTCGCTGGCGGCGAAGGACAAGGCGGGCATCATTGCCAGGAACAGTACTGCAATTAGCTTTTTCATCAGCCAGTCACCCTTTCCGGAACCGGTTTGGTCTTCTCGAGCCTTGTGTAGAACGGCATCAACAGGAAGTAGGCGAAATACAGCACGGTGCAGACCTGCGACAGCAAGGTCCGACCCGGCGTAGGCGCCAGTACGCCCAAGACACCGAGAATCACGAAGGCAATGCAGAACACCAGCAGGAACACTTTGCTCAGCCAGCCCTTGTAGCGCATCGAGCGCACTGGGCTGCGGTCAAGCCAGGGCAACACGAACAGCACGGCAATGGCGGCCCCCATGGCGATCACGCCGAACAATTTGTCAGGGACAGCACGCAAGATCGCGTAGAACGGCGTGAAGTACCAGACCGGCGCGATGTGCTCAGGGGTCTTGAAGGCGTTGGCCTGCTCGAAGTTCGGTTTTTCCAGGAAGTAACCGCCCATTTCAGGGAAGAAGAACACCACCGCACAGAACACGAACAGGAACACCACCACGCCGACAATGTCCTTGACGGTGTAGTACGGGTGGAACGGGATACCGTCGAGCGGAATGCCGTTTTCATCCTTTTTCTTCTTGATGTCGACGCCGTCCGGGTTGTTCGAACCCACTTCGTGCAGCGCGAGGATGTGCAGCACCACCAGACCCAGGATCACGATCGGCAGGGCAACCACGTGCAGAGCGAAGAAGCGGTTCAGAGTAATACCCGAAATCAGGTAGTCGCCACGGATCCACTGGGTCAGGTCACCCCCGATCACCGGAATGGCACCAAACAGCGAGATGATCACCTGGGCGCCCCAGTACGACATCTGCCCCCATGGCAGCAGGTAGCCCATGAATGCCTCGGCCATGAGCGCCAGGTAGATCAGCATGCCGAACAGCCAGACCAGCTCGCGCGGCTTCTGGTAGGAGCCATAGAGCAGGCCGCGGAACATGTGCAGGTACACAACGATGAAGAACGCCGAGGCGCCGGTCGAGTGCAGGTAGCGCAGGATCCAGCCATATTCGACGTCACGCATGATGTACTCGACCGAGGCAAATGCCTCTTCCGCCGAGGGCGTGAAGCTCATGGTCAACCACACACCGGTAACGATCTGGTTGACCAGCACCAGCAGCGCCAGGGAGCCGAAGAAGTACAAGAAGTTGAAGTTCTTGGGCGCGTAATACTTGCTCAGGTGGTCTTCCCACATCTTTGTCGCGGGGAAGCGAGCATCAATCCAGTCCATGAACTTGCTCATCATGCCTTCTCCTGATCGATGCCGATGACAATGATGTCGTCCGACTCATACGAGTGCGGAGGCACTGGCAGGTTGAGAGGTGCCGGCTGCGATTTGTAGACGCGACCAGCCAGGTCATAGTGCGAACCGTGGCAAGGGCAGAAGTAGCCCCCGACCCATTTCGGCCCCAGGTCGGCGGGCGCAACCTCGGGACGGAAGGTCGGCGAACAACCCAAGTGGGTGCACAAGCCAACAAGGACGAGGATTTCGGGCTTGATCGAGCGATTTTGCGGGTCGACATAGGTCGGCTGCACCGAAGCCTTGGATTCGGGGTCGGACAATTCCCCGGTGATTTTCTTGAGATTCCCGAGGATCTCCTCAGTCCGTCGCACGATGAACACAGGTTGCCCCCGCCACTCAGCCACCATCTGCTGACCTGGTTCGACCTTGGCGATATTGACCTTCACCGGTGCGCCGGCGGCCTTCGCCTTGGCACTGGGGAACCATGACCCCACGAACGGTACCGCAGCCCCCACTGCCCCCGCTGCGCCTACCACGGATGTGGCGGCTACGAGGAAGCGGCGCCGGCCTGCGTTGACGCCGTCATTGCTCATTCAGTCCTCTCCCATCAGCTGCTTTGGCCTGTTGGATCAGGCATCTACTTAGTTGTGTCTGTGGCACTTAAAGTTGGCCGCAATGGTAAGGAACAAGTCCACACACTGACAAGGTGATTACCCCCCAGGCGGGCTGCAACCCTCGCTTTGCTTGATCTGCGTCTATGCGGCAAGTTGTCACTGACATGCTGACAGGTTAGTTCAAGACATAAAAAAAGCCCGGCTCCATAAACGGAACCGGGCTTTTTTTCGACTGCCGAAGCGGTATTAACGCTTGGAGTACTGAGGACGCTTACGCGCTTTACGCAGACCCACTTTCTTACGCTCGACTTCACGAGCGTCGCGGGTGACGTAACCAGCACGACGCAGAGCGCCACGCAGGGATTCGTCGTAGTCCATCAGAGCGCGGGTGATACCGTGACGGATCGCACCGGCTTGACCGCTGACACCACCACCGGAAACGGTGACGTAGATGTCGAACTTCTCAACGGTCTCGGTCAGTTCCAGCGGCTGACGAACAACCATGCGAGCAGTTTCGCGACCGAAGAACACGTCCAGAGAACGGTTGTTGATGGAGATGTTACCAGTGCCCGGACGCAGGAAAACGCGAGCGGTTGCGGTCTTGCGACGGCCAGTGCCGTAATTTTGAGTCGCCGACATAATGAACTATCCCGTTAGATCTTCAGTTCTTGAGGCTGCTGAGCAGTGTGTGGGTGAGCAGCACCCGCGTACACTTTCAGCTTGCGGTACATGTCGCGACCCAGCGGGTTCTTCGGCAGCATGCCTTTGACCGCGGTCTCGATGACACGCTCAGGGGCTTTGTCGATCAGCTTCTCGAAGCTGATTTCCTTGATGCCACCTGGGAAACCGGAGTGGGAGTAGTACATCTTGTCCGAAGTTTTGGCACCAGTGACACGTACCTGCTCGGCGTTGATGACGACGATGTAGTCGCCGGTGTCAACGTGAGGGGTGTATTCTGGCTTGTGCTTGCCACGCAGACGACGAGCGATTTCGGTAGCCAGACGACCCAGGGTCTGACCAGCGGCGTCAACTACGTACCAGTCGCGCTTTACTGTTTCCGGTTTAGCAGTAAAAGTTTTCATTCTCTAAAGCCTCAGAGGCCGCCCAGCGAAAAATAGACGGCGAATCTTACTGGATAGTGCACAGCTTGCCAAGGGCAAGCGCGCAGCCGCACACGGACGCTATTGGGGGCTCGGGTCGGCGCGTCCAATGTTCGACAAGGGTTCCTCCTGCATGGTGGTGCATCACTTCCGCCACACGGAGAGGTGCCGAATTATCCAGATTGCAGAAAAAAATTCAACCTGATTTGATGGTTCGATTTGCAGGAGACGGTACCCCATGGAATATCGCCAACTCGGCCGAACCGACCTCAATGTCAGCGCCCTGTGCCTGGGCACCATGACCTGGGGCGAACAGAACGACGAAGCCCAGGCCTTTGCCCAGATCGCACTGGCCAAGGCCAGCGGGGTCAATTTCATCGACACGGCAGAGATGTACCCGGTGCCGCCACGGCCCGAAACCTACGCCGCCACCGAGCGCATCATCGGCAACTGGTTCCGCCGTCATGGCGATCGTGACGACTGGATCCTCGCGAGCAAAGTCGCAGGTCCCGGCAACGGCATCAGCCATATCCGCGACGGCCAGCTCAAGCACAACCGCCAGCATATCGTCGCTGCGCTGGACGACAGCCTGCAGCGCCTGCACACCGATCGCATCGACCTGTACCAGCTGCATTGGCCCGAGCGCAGCACCAACTTCTTCGGCAAACTGGGCTACCAGCATCTGCCTCACGACCTGTTCACGCCACTGGAAGAAACCCTCGAAGTACTCGACGAACAGGTGCGCGCCGGCAAGATCCGCCATATCGGCCTGTCCAACGAAACGCCATGGGGCACCATGAAGTTCTTGCACCTGGCCGAGACTCGCGGCTGGCCGCGAGCCGTGTCGATCCAGAACCCCTACAACCTGCTCAATCGCAGCTTCGAGGTAGGCCTGGCGGAGGTGGCGATCCGTGAGCAGTGCGGCCTGCTGGCTTATTCGCCTCTGGCCTTCGGCATGCTCTCGGGCAAGTACGAAGGCGGCGCACGGCCGGCACAGGCACGCCTGACGTTGTTCAGCCGGTTCTCGCGCTACTCCAATCCGCAGACTGTGTCCGCCTGCAGCCGCTATGTGCAGCTGGCCCGCCAGCATGGTCTTGACCCGGCCCAGATGGCCCTGGCCTTCGTCACCCGTCAGCCGTTCGTGACCAGCAACATCATCGGGGCTACCAGCGTTGAGCAACTGCAAAGCAACCTGGACAGCCAGGCCTTGACCCTCAGCGATGAATTGCTTGCAGCCATCGAGGCCATCCACCAGGACCAGCCCAACCCGGCGCCTTGAGGGCTGCGGCAATGGCAAGCTGCAAGTGGCAAGCAAAAGCAGTCCGCGGACTGCTCTGGCTTTTTTCTTGCCGCTTGCCGCGTGCCACTTACCGCTTGAAGAAGCTTGCAGCCCAACAGAAAAAATAAGACGATCCAGCCGGTGATTGACCACTCTACCCTATAAGAACAATGACAATGATGTTTACCCAACCCTCCGCGTCGTTGCGGCGCGTCAGCATCCTGGCCATTGACAAGGTGTTCGCCTCGACACTGATGCAGGCAAAGGATTTCTTCCACCTGGCCAGCCTGCGCTACAGCAAGCAGCTGGGCCTGGGGCTGCAACCGATGTTCGAGATCTGCCTGGTGAGCCCGGACGGCAAGCCCGTGGACAGCTTCAGCAATGTGCAGGTACCGGTCGACAGCGGCCTGGTCGATGCCGACGTGATCATCCTCCCGGCGTTCTGGGAAGACTTCGATAACCTGCAACAGCGCTACCCCCAGGTCCTGCCCTGGCTACGCGAGCAGCATGCCCGCGGTGCGGTGTTGTGCGGCGAGGCCAGTGGTGTGTTCTGGCTGGCAGAGGCAGGCCTGCTCGATGGCAAGGAGGCAACTACGTACTGGCGCTTCTTCAACAGCTTCGCAGAGCGCTTCCCCAATGTCCGGCTGAACCAGGACAAGCACCTGACCGATGCCGACAACCTGTATTGCGCTGGTGGCACCACATCGGCGTGCGACCTGTACATCTATCTGATCGAGCGATTCTGCGGCCCCAACGTCGCCCGCGCCGTGGCCCGAGACATCCTCTACGAAGTCCAGCGCAGCTATACCCCGGGACGCATGGGCTTTGGCGGACAGAAGCTGCACCAGGACCTGATCATCCTGCAGATCCAGCACTGGCTGGAGGAGCACTTCGCCGACAAGTTCCGCTTCGAGGACGTAGCGCGCAACCACGGCATGAGCATCCGCAACTTCATGCGCCGTTTCCAGAGCGCCACCGGCGACAAGCCCCTGCATTACCTCCAACGTCTGCGTATCGAGACGGCCAAGGGGCTCTTGTCGAGTACGCGCAAGAGCATCAAGACCATCAGCTATGAAGTGGGTTACGACGACGCCAGCTTCTTCGCCAGGCTGTTCCGTCAGCACACCGAACTGTCCCCGAATCAGTACCGGCAGCAGTTCGTGCAGGAAGCCTGAGGGCTTTCTTGAGTGGCAAGCTTCTAGCGGCAAGCCACGAGAAAAAGAAAAAGCCAGAGCAGTTCGCGAACTGCTCTGGCTTTTTTGCAGCTTGTAGCTTCCCTCAGGGCTTGTGCGCCCGCGCCAGGAACTCGTGGGACTGCATCTCCAGCAGGCGGCTGAGCGTGCGCTGGAATTCGAAGCTCAGGCGGCCGCCAGTGTACAAATCCTTGAGTTCGACCTCGGCGGAGATGATCAATTTGACGTTGCGGTCGTAGAACTCATCCACCATGTTGATGAAGCGGCGGGCGATGTCGTCGGTGGTCACGCCCATCTGCTCGACATTGCTCAGCAACACGGCATGGAAGATCTTGCCCAGCTCGATGTAGTCGTTCTGGCTACGCGGGCCGTCGCACAGGGCGCGGAAGTCGAACCAAGCGACGTCATCGCAGGTGCGGATGGCTTGGATCTCGCGGTTCTCGATCACCAGCACGTCGTTTTCCACAGCCTGGGTGCACTCGGGCGTCAAGGCACGGAAACTCTGGCGCAGGCTTTCATGGGCGGCTTCGTCGAGCGGGAAGTGGTACAGCTCGGCCTGCTCCAGGTGACGCAGGCGGTAGTCGACCCCGCTGTCGACGTTGACCACCTCGGTGTTCTGCTTGATCAGCGCGATAGCCGGCAGGAAACGCGCGCGTTGCAGGCCGTCCTTGTACAGGCCGTCGGGGACGATGTTCGAAGTCGCCACCAAGGTGACGCCATTCTTGAACAGCTCTTCCATCAACGTGCCGAGGATCATGGCATCGGTGATGTCGGACACGAAGAACTCATCGAAGCAGATCACCTTGGCTTCCTCAGAGAAGCGCTTGGCGATGATGGTGAGCGGGTTCTTCTCCCCCTTGAGGGTTTTCATCTCTTCGTGAACACGCTTCATGAAGCGGTGGAAGTGCGTGCGCATCTTCTGCTTGAACGGCAGCGCCTCGAAGAAAGTGTCGACCAGATAGGTCTTGCCGCGTCCCACCCCCCCCCAGAAGTACAAGCCCTTGACCGGTGCCTGCTCCTTCCTGCCGAACAGCTTGCCGAACACGCCCGGCTTGTTGTTCTGCGCCGCCAACAGGTCATCGTACAGGCGCTGCAGGTGACGCACCGCAGTTTCCTGCGCCGCATCATGGAAGAAGTCGGGACGTTTCAGATCTGCTTGATATCGTTCGAGGGGCGTCATGATTCGTTAGCGAGGCAACAAAAAACGGGCCGTCACTGTAGCGACAGGCCCGCTTAATGGCAATCATACATACGGCCATCGCGCCGCAGGGCCGTAAGCTACCGGTACACAAGCCTCTATCCGGCTTGTCTGTTCCGGCCCTTTCACGGGCAAACCCGCTCCCACAGGTACAGCAGCGTTCTCATTGACACCGCAGGACTTGTGGCAACGGATTCATCCGCCGATACCGGCGAACAGCCGGGACCCTACGCCTCAGTCTTGAGGCTGCAATGCCGCGCGCAGGCTCTCGATGGCGGCGTCACGGGCCTCGCCGGTCTGGAACTGTGGCCCATCGGCCACCTGCTCACCGTTCAGCCAGAGCGAGAAGCCCAGGCCGTCGACGCGCACATCGGCCTCACCGCCCTGCTGCAACTGCTTGCTAACAGCGCCGGCGCTCTTGCCGTCAGCGAAGCTGCGCGAAAGCAGCAGCTGTTCGCCATCGGCTGCCAGCAAACGGAAGCGGAAGCTGCCATCGTCGTCGCGGAAACTGACGAAGCGCGCGGTCTTGGCGGCTTTCTTCTTCACTTCGGTGCTGGCCTGGACACTGGTGCGGAACGAACGCAGGCCCACTGCCTCGCGCAGTTGCTCGAGGAACGGCGTGGCGCTCTTGCGGGCCTTGGCCGCACCGGCCAGGAGAATGTCTTCCAGGTCCGAGGGGCGCGAGATCAATTGGTGATAGTGTTCGCGCTTTTCGGCCAACTGGCCGTCGAGCAGTTGGAACAGGCGCTGTTTGGCCTCGCCCCAACCAATGCCCTGCAGCAGCTCTTCACGGAACTCGGCCGCCTGCGCGGGGGTGGCGAAGGCCTGGAACAGGGTGAACAGGTGCGAGTTGTCCGCATCCTTCGGCTCGCCCGGCGCGCGGGAGTCGGTGACGATGCGCGAGATCGCATCCTTCATGTCCTTGGCGCTGGTGAACAGCGGAATGGTGTTGTCGTAGCTCTTGGACATCTTGCGACCGTCCAGGCCCGGCAGCGTCGCCACGGTTTCCTCGATCACCGCCTCCGGCAAGGTGAAGAAGTCCTTTCCCTGGCCGAACAGGTGGTTGAAACGCTGGCCGATGTCGCGGGCCATCTCCACGTGCTGGATCTGGTCACGACCGACCGGCACCTTGTGGGCGTTGAACATCAGGATGTCCGCGGCCATCAGCACAGGGTAGCTGAACAGGCCCATGGTCACGCCGGCATCGGGGTCTTCGCCGGCTTCGACGTTCTTGTCCACCGAGGCCTTGTAAGCATGGGCGCGGTTGAGCAGGCCCTTGGCGGCGACGCAGGTCAGCAGCCAGGTGAGCTCGGGAATCTCAGGGATGTCGGACTGGCGGTAGAAGGTGACCTTGTCCGGGTCCAGGCCACCGGCCAGCCAGGTGGCGGCAATTTCCAGACGCGAGCGCTGGATGCGCAGCGGATCGTCGCATTTGATCAGGGCGTGGTAGTCGGCCAGGAAATAGAACGAATCGGCACCGGGCTGTTGGCTGGCGACGATCGCAGGGCGGATGGCGCCGGCGTAGTTGCCCAGGTGCGGGGTTCCGGTGGTGGTGATACCGGTGAGAATACGCGTAGTCATGGGTGTTCGCTTGATCAGGCTTGGCTCAGTTCGAAAGACGCGGCAGCACCAGATCCTTCAGATCGGTCAGCTTGCCATGGAAAAAGTGTCCGCATTCTGCCACTTTCAGCAGCTCATGGGGGCGCTGCAGGTTGTCGGACCAGTCGTAGACCAGCTGAGGATCGACGACTTCATCGGTGTCCGGCTGCACCACGGTCAGCGGGCAACGCTGGGCCAGCGGGAACTGCTCGCTCAAGCGCATTACCGCCGGGGCGATCATGAACAAATGCTGCAACGCCACATCGTCGGCTTCCAGGCGTCCGGCCAGGCTGGCCGCGACAAATCCGCCGAAGGAGAAGCCCATCAGCACCAGCGGCAGCTCAGGGTGCTTGGCCCGCAGCCAGGCCGCGGCCGCCTCGGCATCGGCGACCTCGCCGGCCCCCATGTCATGACTGCCCGCACTCTGACCCACGCCGCGGTAGTTGAAGCGTAAGGTGATGTAACCTGCATCACGGGCGGTGCGCTGCAGGGTCGAGACCACCTTGTTGAGCATGGTGCC
Source organism: Pseudomonas guariconensis (assembly GCF_040822035.1). NCBI lineage: Bacteria > Pseudomonadati > Pseudomonadota > Gammaproteobacteria > Pseudomonadales > Pseudomonadaceae > Pseudomonas > Pseudomonas guariconensis. The sequence continues at coordinate 4,399,986 of NZ_CP162012.1, forward strand.
ACCCTGGACCGGGTTGGGATGGCAGATCAGCACCGCACCGCGGGCGTCGGCCACATCCAGGTACAAGGCTTCCAGCTGGCCGCTCGGGCCATCAATGAACAAGGGGGTTTCGCGGATAAGCAAGGCACTACTCCGTGACCTCGGTGAAGGTCGACTCGTCTAGCTGAAGAATTCTGTTCTGATTTGCGATCGCTCGCGGTATACAGCGCAGGTCTGAGCCGTTAACGTAAAGCAAAGCCGTTTATAGAGGAAGGACTCGTGGAACTCTCGCTCCTTGTTTGGTTGTTGCCGACCCTGGCCCTCGTCGTCGGCGTGGTGGTGGGCTTTGTCGTCGCCCGTCTGCTGCCCAACGCAGCGCCCAGCAGCACCCAGCGTCAGTTGGATGACATCCAGCAGCGCTTCGATAGCTACCAGAACGAAGTGGTCACCCACTTCAACAGCACAGCAGCGCTGGTCAAGAAACTGACCCAGAGCTACCAGGACGTCCAGGACCACTTGGCCGACGGCGCCAACCGTCTGGCCCTCGACGACGTGACCCGCCAGCGCCTGCTGGCCGCCCTGCACTCCGAAGCGGCCCAGGGCCCGCGTGATCGCCTGACTCCGCCGAAGGACACCGCCGAAGTGCCTCGCGACTACGCGCCCAAGGCACCGAACTCGCCGGGCATGCTCGACGAGAGCTACGGCCTAAAACGCTGAACATGAAAAAGGCCTCGCAAGAGGCCTTTTTTTGTGGGCGTTTGTAAGCAACTTCCTAGCAACGCCCATAAGAGCTGGCGAAGCCTGCGATGAGCTGCAAAGCACCACGAGGACGAAATGGGCTTGCCTTCAAACACAAGCCCTTGCCAAGCTGCCGCTCATCGACACCAAGGGGCCACCCCGCCAGCGATTTCGTACCGCGCCCTCGCCTGCTCCAATACCTGCTCGTCCAACCGCCCCTGCCTGACCAGGCTGTACAGCGCTGCCATCACCACACCGTAACGATCCACCTCGAAGAACCGCCGCAGTTGCTGACGTGTATCGCTGCGCCCGAAGCCATCGGTACCCAGGGTCATGTAAGGTGCCGGTACGTATTCGGCGATCAACTGCGGCCAGGCCCGGGCATAGTCTGTGGCGGCAACCACCGGGTCATCACCCGCCAGGCACAGGCTCACGTGGCTGACCCCGCCTCGCCCTTGGGTCGCCGCTCGCTGCACTTCCCGTGCCTCGCGTGCCAGTTCGCTGAAACTGGTGACACTGAACACATCACTGTCCACCTGCCATTCGGTAGCGAGCAGCTCACTGGCGGCAATCACCTCGCGCAGAATCGCCCCTGAGCCCAGCAGACGCACCTTGGCACGTGGCTGCAGGGCCTGCTGCCTGGCGAAACGGTACATGCCGCGAAGCACATCGCCGTGCATCGCCTCGGGCAACGAGGGCTGTGGATAGTTTTCGTTCATCACCGCCACGTAGTGGAATTCGTCGCACTGCTCCACCAGCATGCGCCGGGCTGCATGATCGAGAATCACGGCCAGCTCGCCGGCAAAGCATGGGTCCCAGGCCCGGCAGTTGGGCACCAAGGCCGCCATCACCAAGCTGGAGCCGTCCTGGTGCTGCAATCCTTCGCCACCCAAGGTGGTGCGCCCGGCCGTAGCCCCCAGCAACAAGCCACGGGCGCGCTGGTCGGCGGCAGCCCAGATCAGGTCACCGACCCGCTGGAATCCGAACATCGAGTAATAGATGTACACCGGCAACATAGGCTCGCCGTGTACCGCGTAGGACGTGGCCGCCGCTACCCAAGAAGAAATCGCCCCTGCCTCGGTGATGCCCTCTTCGAGCAACTGGCCGTCACGCGCCTCTTTGTAGGTGAGCAAAGACCCGGCATCCTCAGGCTCGTAACGCTGCCCGCAAGACGAATAGATACCGATCTGTCTGAACAAACTGGCCATACCGAACGTACGCGCCTCATCGGCGACGATCGGTACCACCCGCGGGCCCAGCTCCGGCGCCTTCAACCAGTGGCCGAGCAGGCGCACGGCGGCCATGGTGGTGGACATTTCCTTGCCCTCAGCGTGCAAGGCAAAACCACCGAAGGTTTCAAGATCAGGCAACGGCAGGCGAGGACAGTCGCTGCGCCGCATCGGCAACGGCCCGCCCAACGCAGCCCGCTGCTTGCGCAGGTAACGCATCTCCGGGCTGTCCTCGTCAGGCCGGTAGAAGCGCAGTTGCTCCACGGCTTCGTCCGACAGGGGGAGATGGAAGCGATCCCGAAATGCCAGCAGTGCCTGAACGTCGAGCTTCTTGGCCTGGTGCGCAGTCATCCGCGACTCGCCAGCGCTGCTCATGCCATAGCCCTTCTTGGTCTTGGCCAGGATCACCGTCGGCCGGCCCTTGCATGCCTTGGCCGCGGCATAGGCGGCGTATAGCTTGCGAAAATCATGACCGCCACGCTTGAGGGCGTTGATCTCGTCGGAGCTCATGTGCGCCACCAGCTGTTGCAGTGCCGGGTGCTGGTTGAAGAAATGCTCCAGGTTGTAGGTGCCGTCGTTGGCGCCAAGGGTCTGGAACTGGCCATCGGGCGTCGCTGCAAGTTGACGCAGCAGCACATGGTCATGGTCGCGGGCGAACAGAGCATCCCACTCCGAGCCCCAGAGCACCTTGATCACATTCCAACCGGCGCCGCTGAACAGCGCTTCCAGTTCCTGGATGATCTGCCCGTTGCCGCGCACCGGGCCATCCAGGCGTTGCAGGTTGCAGTTGACGATGAACGTCAGGTTGTCCAGGCCTTCGCGCGCCGCCAGGGTCAGGCCTGCGGTGGACTCCGGTTCGTCCATTTCGCCATCACCGAACACGCCCCAGACATGCCGTGACTCCGTCTCGAGCACACCACGGTGCTGCAGATAGCGCATGAAACGCGCCTGGTAGATGGCATTGAGCGGACCGATCCCCATGGAACCGGTGGGAAACTGCCAGAAGTCGGGCATCAACCAAGGGTGTGGGTAAGAGCACAGGCCATTGCCGGCGACTTCCTGGCGATAGCTGGCCAGTTGCGCCTCGCTCAAACGCCCTTCGAGAAATGCCCGGGCATAGATACCCGGGGCGGAATGAGGCTGGAAGAACACCAGGTCTGCCGAGCGTCGCTCGCCACCGCTCTCGCCCCGGAAAAAGTGCTGGAAGCCCACCTCGAAGATCTCCGCCGCCGAGGCATAACTGGCGATATGCCCACCCAGATCGCCATAGGCATGATTGGCCCGCACCACCATGGCCAGCGCGTTCCAGCGCAGGATGCCAGTGATGCGCTCGTCCATCTCCAGGTCGCCCGGATAGGCGCCTTGCTGGTCTACCGACAAGGTGTTGCGGTAGGCCGAGAACGGCAAGGTATCGCGCGCCAGCCCCAATTCCAGTGCATGGCTTTGCAAACGCTGTAGCAGATAGCGCGCCCGCGCCGGGCCGCAATGGGCCAGGGTGGACTCGAGCGCTTCGCACCATTCGCGGGTTTCAGCCGGGTCGCTGTCCAGGTCGGTATCCTGGGCCGTCAACGGCTCGTTCGGATTCATCATCGCCACCATCGGGCTTTTCCTTCGGTTTCCGGACACGATTCGCGGGTAAACCCGCTCGCACAGCGCTTGGCGCGGCTTCAGGCGCAGGCCTTCAATGCCTGGGCGATATCAGCCACCAAGTCATCGATGTCTTCCAACCCCACCGACAGCCGCACAAGGCCCTCAGAGATGCCATGGTGCGCGCGCTCCTGCGGCGTATAGCTCGAATGGGTCATGCTCGCCGGATGCTGGGCCAGTGACTCGGCATCGCCCAAGCTCACCGCCCGGCTGAACAACTGCAGGGCATTCATGAACCGACGCCCCGCCTCGATCCCACCCTTGAGCTCGAACGCGATCATCCCGCCCGGCAGGCGCATCTGCCGCTGAGCCAACGCATGCTGGACAAAACTCGGCAGGCCCGGATAGTGGATCAACTCCACCTGGGGCTGGCGCGCCAGGTACTCGGCTAACTGCTGAGCGTTGCTGCAGTGGCGCTCCATGCGCAGGGCAAGGGTCTTCATGCCGCGCATCAGCAGCGAGGCATCGTGAGGCGAGAGGACCGCGCCGGTCATGTCCTTCAGGCCTTCCAGGCGGATCCGGTCGATCAGCGCCTTGCGCCCGACCACCAGGCCCGCAGTGATATCGCCATGGCCGCTCAGGTACTTGGTGGCCGAATGCACCACCAGGTCGGCACCCAGCTCCAGCGGACGCTGCAAGTAGGGCGTGCAGTAAGTATTGTCGACCACGACGTGGATGTCGCGACCACGCACCGCCTGTGCGACGGCCGCGATATCGACCAGTTGCATGTTGGGGTTGGCCGGGCTTTCGAAATAGATCATCCGGGTCTTAGAGGTTATGGCCGCCTTCAACGCCTTTTCGTCGTTAAGGTCAACGTGCTGGATCTTGACTCCGAATTCGCCGATGCCATGGTGCAAGTAGGCAAAGGTGCAGCCGTACAGGGTACGCCCAACGATCAGCTCATCGCCCGGACGTAGTAGCGTCCATAGCGTCGAGGTGATGGCGCCCATGCCCGAGGCCAACGCCAGTCCTGCTTCGCCACCTTCGAGCGATGCCATGCGTTGTTCGAGCAAGGCCAGGGTCGGGTTGGAAATGCGGCTGTAGAAATGCCCACTCTCCTCACCTGCAAAACAGGCGGCGCCGTACTCGACAGTCGGGAAGGCATAGGTGGCGGTCTGATACACCGGCGGCACCAGCGCGCCGCCGTGGGAAAGCGGGTCATAGCCATGATGGATGGCCCGTGTTGAAAAACCGGTGTTGTTATTGGAGTCGCGCATGGCAACAGCCTCTGATGGTTTGTTATAAGCTTATGCCACCGGGTCGCGGGTAATTTTCCAAAATCGCCCACGCATTCGCCTATCTTTTGGCATAAAAACAACAAACCAAACACCAGGAGGGCAAATCATGCCTTCGACCCTAGACCGCACCGACCGCGCCCTGCTCGCGGCCTTGCAGGACAACGCCCGCCTCACCGTCGCTGAACTTGCCGACCAGGTTTCCCTCACCACCTCGCCCTGCTGGCGTCGCGTCAAACTGCTGGAGGACAACGGCTACATCACCGGCTATCAAGCCATCCTCTCGCCCAAGTCACTGGGCTTTGGCGTGACCGCCTTCGTGAGCATCATGATGGACTCGCACACCAAGGAAATGGCCCTGGCCTTCGAGAAACGGCTGTTGGAAATCCCCGAGATCGTCTCCTGCCACAACATTTCCGGGCGCTATGACTTCTTGTTGGAGATCCTTGCGCGGGACCTGGAATCGTTCGGGGAATTTACCCGGGAGGTGTTGCAGCGTTTGCCGGGCGTTAAAGAGATCTATTCGAGTTTTTCGTACAAGGCGGTGAAGGAACGCCGAGTGATTCCGGTGTCGGAAAAACACATATGAAATAGCTGAAAACCTTATACCCAGCGACTCCACACGACACCACAAAAACTAACTAGCGCATGTTTTCATCCGGTCGATTCATCTATGCCCCCATGAAGGCATGCACCACCTTCCTATGTAAGACCCGTCTCCCGCTAACGAGGAGAGCTTCCTACTTAAGCTTGTGAAAAAATGAAGTATCCCGCAACAGGGTTCGTGGTGAAAATAAATGCCCCCTTAGATGCGCGAGCACACCATGAAACACCTCAACCTTATGCTCATGTTTTTTCTTTCCGGGTGCGGCAACGACTGGATGTGGATCCCTGATAGACAAGACATAAAATTCAAATGTGACATGGACCCCTATCGGCAAGGTTGCGAAAGAAGAATAGATTATCAAGAGCATTACAAACTGATCCAAAAGCCGCGACACTAAGTTCATCACAACTTCTTACTTAAAGTCAGCCGATAGCTCCAAGCCATGTCACCGGACCCAGGAGATTAAACTTGGAGCCACTTATATTCGGCTACCCCTAAAGCTAGGGATAATCATGCTTTACTTGGAATAGCGGAGGAAGCTCAGGCAGGTCAGAGTGCGGCCATATCTTTTCCCTACGCCGAAGGCGGCTTGGCACAAACCTTGAGCGCGCCCATCTAATCTCTCCATTCCTTCCATCATAAATTTCCAGATTACCTGTATCGGTTACCCCTAGGTGATTATGACGCCAATAGGACTTGTCTCGAGTCTCTGTAGCTTGAGCGGACCATACCCGACCACGGGATGGATCATAGAGAAAGCCAGAATTCTGGATAACGAAGTGAAGTGTTTCCCGCTGTCTCAATTTGAAAGTGTCGCTGTGCGGTTGTTTCTCGTTAGCCACCCAGATTACAGCGCCACGATCTTCAAGTACTAAGTTTCCATCAGGGCGAAGACGCAGCGCATAGCGCCCATTAGGAGATTTTATGAAATCGCCCGCACGCATAGATTGGTTGGGAGGAAGGACGGTGCCTCCAGACCCGCTGAATCGTGCAACCTTCACTTTTGAATACTTCCCCATTACACCACCTTTAATTATTGAGCTGAAAGGGCTTGGTAAAGCCGGCCTACCAAAACTAGCCCCACAACAATTACAAGTCGTGCAAAGCCTAAGCGAACCGGAAACCCTCCCCCTATAGTCATCAGACTCTCCCTACAGCCGCAGCCGAGATGTCGCACAACATACAATCCAGATTTTACCAGGCTTACTTGTCAGACTTAGAAATCCAAAACACGTCACCCCCACAAAAGAATAATCAATGAACGGCTTACCCTACCCAACCATTAAAGAGCTGACCGCTCTATCAGTAATCTTTCTAGCAGGACGCAATAACAAATGCCTTTATTCTTCCCGGACCGATAAGCGGTTCATTTCAAATGCGACATGGATCCTTTCCGGCATGGCCACGAACGGCAAATGGACTATCAGGAGTACTTTCGATGGATCAAGCAACCCCAGCACTAGGCCTCTTGAAACAATCACTTCTCACCGGCCTCCTGCTCCTATCAGCCTGTAGCGCCGGCGGCCCCTACCTCGGGCCAGACAACCCAGATCAACACTTCAACTGCGACATGTCCCCCTACAGCCCAGCGTGCGCGCAACGCAGCGATTATGACCGGCACCTGGAAATGATCAGGACCGAAAAACAGACCCGGCGCCTGTTGCGCAACTAGTCAGGTGCCATAAACAAAAAACCCCGCCGAAGCGGGGTTTTCTGTTTATGGCAAGCGGATCAGCAGCACATCCAGCACCTGCTTGACGCCGTCTTCAACGCTGGTGGTCTGGGTATCGATCACCAGGTCCGCGTCCAGCGGCACATCGTATGGAAAATTTTTCCCCAGGGTGTAGTTCCATAGTTAGAAGGTACATATGAATCCTACAACGTGCTCCTACGGCGCTTACCGCGCCTTCGTTCACAGCCCTGCTATATACGCGACAGAATCCTCTCAGCCAATTCTCAATAATCTCCATGACCGTTCAACTTGGAGAGGCTCATGGCCCCACAAAAAATCGGAAGCACTTATTATCTAGATGAAGGCCTCTATATCAGACCCTTGCCACTCTCCCCTACGTGGGCCTTCGTTCAGTCCCCACCCACCTTGAAAGAGAGCTTTCATTCTGGGGTAGCAACATCTTCTACAAACCCCCAATCTATTTTATTTCCAAAGGCACGAAGCTCCTGAAGAAAAACAAACTAGATGCGGCATTCTTGGGATACGAAACCTCTTTACAATCCGCCCATGAGCGAAAAATAATTGACCGAATATTCGAAGCCATCCGCCCGCACCTTCATGCCACAGCGAAAGCGTTGGAAACCACTGAAAATCTTGCCCAACTTGATTACGCCCTAACAATAAAAACCCTCGATGAAAAAGCCGACGCCATCCGGATCGAACAAATATTTTATTTCCAGGCCCTCCCTGGCTTCTTACAAAATGATTTACTGAGGGCATCTCCGAAGGCAAGCCAACAAAACTCGGTACAAACGTTGGCCTACTATGAACAAGCACTACGGACGTTGGCTGCTAATAGGGCTAAAGCGATAACCCCTTATCTCAAGGCCAATCCCAACATTAAGGCCCCTCTGACAAGCGCTGAGCTGGAAGCACTTGATAGCCTGATCCAACATCAACAGCTCAAAGGTGTCGGGCCACGTTGGCTCGACTATCACAAGTCACTGCTCAACAAAGAGTCTGCTCGGATACTGAACGACACACTGACGGCATTTTCCGGACTGAATGCCCGTGCAAAACGAGTGGAGCAACAGCGAACCGCCGCCAACGCGCAGGAAGCGGCTCGCAAAAAAGCAGAAGCTGAACGCAAAGCCAAAGAGTTGGCTCAGCAAAAAGCGGACGCAGCGCGCAAAGCCGAAGAGCTCGCACGCCAAAAAACCGAGGCTGAACGCAGAGCAAAAGAAGCTCAGCAGAGGGCTGAAGCTGAACGCCAAAAGCTCACTTACAAATTCATTACGGAGAGCAGCCATGAAAGAGAAAAGCAAAATCTCTGACTATACTGAATCAGAGTTCCTCGACTTTTTAAAATTAATATTCGAGACAAACGGGTCCAGCCCTGATGAAATACTGGACCCATTACTGGATCATTTTGAAAACATTACCGAACACCCGCTGGGGACTGATCTAATTTTCTGGCCAGAAACGGCTGAATTAGGAAAGCCAGAGCAAATTGTTCGAATTGTCAAAGAGTGGCGCTTGGCAAATGGCAAGGACGGCTTCAGAGCTTCATAAAATTGGGCCAGTCAAGGCCCCTTATGAAACGTCAGCGCTCACCGGCCTCCTGCTCCTATCAGCCTGTAGCGCCGGCGGCCCCTACCTCGGGCCAGACAACCCAGATCAACACTTCAACTGCGACATGTCCCCCTACAGCCCAGCGTGCGCGCAACACAGCGATTATGACCGGCACCTGGAAATGATCAGGACCGAAAAACAGACCCGGCGCCTGTTGCGCAACTAGTCAGGTGCCATAAACAAAAAACCCCGCCGAAGCGGGGTTTTCTGTTTATGGCAAGCGGATCAGATCGCGCCGCGCTGACGCAGCACATCCAGCACCTGCTTGACGCCGTCTTCAACGCTGGTGGTCTGGGTATCGATCACCAGGTCCGCGTCCAGCGGCACATCGTACGGGAAGCTTTCGCCCGGGATGTTGTCGCCACCAGCAGCGTACAGGCCTTGAGGGTCGCGTTCGCGGCAGGCGATCGGCGAGGCCTGGACGTAGACAGTGACCAGGCGCTCCTTGCCGATCAGCGCTTTGGCCTGCTCGCGACCTTCGGCGTCCGGGGCCACGAAGGCGGCCAGGGTCAGCATGCCGGCTTCGTTGAACTGGCGCGCCACGTGGGCGGCGCGACGCCAGTTTTCGGTACGACCGGCGCGGTCCTGTGGCAGGCCCTTGTTCAGGTCGTGGCGCAGGTTCTGACCGTCGAGTACATAGACCGCACGGCCCATGTCGAACAGCTTGCGCTCCACGGCATAGGCCAAGGTGCTCTTGCCGGCACCGGAGAGGCCGCTGAACAGCACGGTGGCTGGCTGCTGGCCGAAGCGCAGGGCACGCTCTTCGGTGGAGACGTGGGCCAGCTTGCCATGATGGCCGGTGCTGCCGTGCGGCAGGACTGGCGGGGCGATGATCATGCCGGCACCGACGGTACCGTTGGTCAGGCGGTCGATGACGATGAACGCGCCGGTAGTGCGGTTGCTGTCGTAGCCGTCCAGGGCGATGGCGGCATCCAGGCTGACCTTGACGCGACCGATCTCGTTCAGTTGCAGGGCACTGGCAGCGCCCTGCTCCAGGGTGTTCACATCGACCTTGTGGGTGATGCTGGCGATCGAGCCCGGCACGTAGCTGGTGGCGCGCTTGATGTCGTACTTCTTGCCTGGGAGCATCGGCTCCTCGGACATCCATACCAGCATGGCGTCGAACTGGTCAGTGACCGGCGGAACGTTGTCGGCATGCACCAGCAAATCGCCACGGGAGATGTCGATCTCGTCTTCCATGGTCAGGGTCACGGCCTGGCCTGGGCCTGCGTTTTCCAGCTCACCTTCGAAGGTGACGATGGACTTGACCCGGCTGCTCTTGCCCGACGGCAGCACGACCACTTCGTCCCCCTTGTGCACGACACCGCTGGCGATGGTGCCGGCAAAGCCGCGGAAGTTCAGGTTCGGACGGTTCACGTACTGCACCGGGAAGCGCAGGTCGGTGAAGTTGCGGTCGGCCGCCACTTCCACGGTTTCGAGGATTTCCATCAGCGCAGGGCCGGTGTACCACGGCGAACGCTCGCTGCGGTTGACTACGTTGTCGCCCTTGAGCGCCGACATCGGCACGAAGTGCAGGCTCGACGGCTTGAGGTTGATGCCTTCGGCGAACTTAAGATAGTCGGCCTTGATCGATTCGAAGACCTGTTCGTCGAAGTTCTTCAGGTCCATCTTGTTGACCGCGACGACGATGTGCTTGATGCCGAGCAACGAGGCGATGTAGCTGTGGCGACGGGTCTGGGTCTGCACGCCATAGCGCGCATCGACCAGGATGATCGCCAGGTCGCAGGTCGAGGCGCCGGTGGCCATGTTGCGGGTGTACTGCTCGTGGCCCGGAGTGTCGGCGATGATGAACTTGCGCTTGGCGGTGGAGAAATAGCGGTAGGCGACATCGATGGTGATGCCCTGCTCACGCTCGGCCTGCAGACCGTCGACCAGCAGCGCCAGATCCACTTCCTCGCCGGTGGTGCCGACCTTTTTCGAGTCACGGGTGATGGCCTCGAGGTGGTCCTCGTAGATCATCTTCGAGTCATGCAGCAGGCGCCCGATCAGGGTGCTCTTGCCGTCGTCGACGTTGCCGCAGGTCAAAAAGCGCAGCAGTTCCTTGCGCTCGTGCTGGGCCAGGTAGGCGAGGATGTCCTCGCTGATCAGATCAGATTGGTGCGACATGGAGTAACCCTGAAATTAGAAGTAGCCTTGGCGTTTCTTGTCTTCCATGGAACCGGCGCCATCGTGGTCGATGACGCGGCCCTGGCGCTCGGACGTACGGGTCAGGAGCATTTCCTGAATGATGTCCGTCAGGGTCTCGGCTTCCGATTCGACAGCACCCGTCAACGGGTAGCAGCCCAGGGTACGGAAACGCACCTTCTTCTTGACGATGCGCGCTTTCTCTTCATCGGTCAGATGCTCGAGGATGCGCTCGTCGTCGATCATGATCAGGGTGCCGTTCTTCTCGATGACTTCACGCTCGGCAGCGAAGTACAGCGGCACGATCGGGATACCTTCGAGGTAGATGTACTGCCAGATGTCCAGCTCGGTCCAGTTCGACAGGGGGAAGACGCGGATCGACTCGCCCTTGTTGACCTTGCCGTTGTAGATGTTCCACAGCTCAGGGCGCTGGTTCTTCGGGTCCCAGCGGTGCTTGCTGTCGCGGAACGAATACACACGCTCCTTGGCGCGGGACTTCTCCTCGTCGCGGCGGGCGCCGCCGAACGCGGCGTCGAAGCCATGCTTGTCCAGCGCCTGCTTCAGGCCCTGGGTCTTCATGATGTCGGTGTGCTTGGAGCTGCCATGGGTGAACGGGTTGATGCCCTGCGCCACACCTTCAGGGTTGACGTGGGTGATCAACTCCAGGCCCATCTCCTCGACCATCTTGTCGCGGAAGCGGTACATCTCCTGGAATTTCCACTGGGTGTCGACGTGCATCACCGGGAACGGCAGCTTGCCTGGGAAGAAGGCCTTGCGCGCCAGGTGCAGCATCACGGCGGAGTCCTTGCCGATCGAGTACAGCATCACCGGGTTGTCGAACTCGGCGGCCACCTCGCGGATGATGTGGATGCTCTCCGCCTCCAGCTGTTTCAAGTGCGTCAGTTTGTCGACCATGGCTACTCACGAAAAACGATCTTATGGACGGCCTGCGGGCCGTGTTCGAGCGAGGAACTGTATCACAGCGCCTGATTCTATTTAGGAGGCTGACTAGACCGAAAGAATCTAACGATATGACTGCGGGTTTGGGGACGTGGAGCGCGCCTTCGCGGCTAAACCCGCTGCCACAGCCAATCGTCTGCGGGAGCGGATTCACCTTTGAAATGGCCGAGATCAGATGGGGTTGGGGCAGTCGATGAACAGGTGCTCCACCGCAAAGCGCCGTGCCAGGTAGTCGCCCAGCGCCTGCACGCCGTAACGCTCGGTGGCATGGTGCCCGGCCGCGATGAAACTGATGCCGTTCTCCCGGGCGCTGTGGAAGGTCTGCTCGGACGCCTCGCCACTGAGGAACAGATCCACGCCGGCAGCGATGGCTGTGTCGATGTAGCCCTGACCGCCACCTGTGCACCAACCGACCCGGCGCACCAATTGTTCGCCCTCGATCACCAACGGCTCACGCCCCATCACTTCCTGCACCCGGCGGGCAAAATCGCGTGCCGACATCGGCTCGGCCAGAGAGCCCACCAGACCGACTACTTTGGGGTTCTGCGGGTCCAGCGGCCCCTCGACGGTGATGTCCAGTTGACGGGCCAACTGCACGTTGTTGCCCACCTCAGGGTGTACGTCCAGCGGCAGGTGGTAGGCGAGCAGACTGATGTCATGCTTGAGCAGGGTTTTGATCCGGCGCTGCTTCATGCCCGTGATGCACGGGTTCTCGCCTTTCCAGAAGTAACCATGGTGCACCAGCACCAGATCGGCCTCGGCCTCAACTGCCGCATCCAGCAATGCCTGGCTGGCAGTGACGCCGCTGACGATCCGGCTGACCTGCGGACGGCCTTCGACCTGCAGGCCGTTGGGGCAGTAGTCTTGGATCTTCGCGCTGCCCAGGTAGCGCTCGGCTTCCTCGACCAGAGTGTTCAGGGCGACGGCCATGGAAAATCTCCTCGAAATCTGCACGTTCGGCGGGCACAACGCCCGTATAATGGCCGCCATTATGGGCCGTCGCCGGCTTCGGGGAAACCGGCTGCAACCCGCCTGGGGATCAGCTCGTGGCACGCTCATCCGCGAGTAAACCCGCGGACGCTGCACCACGTTCAAGACCGTCGCCTGATCAACGCTTTCACGTGTATGATCGCGCGCGCTCGCACCCTTGCTGCGTAGCCACTGGCCCCTGCCCTACTCCCAGGATTCATTCGATGCTCAAGGCTCTGCGTTACTTTGGCTGGCCCCTGCTTACCGGTGTGCTGGTCGCCCTGCTGATCATCCAGCGCTTTCCCCAGTGGGTCGGCCTGCCCAGCCAGGACGTCAACCTGCAGCAGGCTCCGCAGACCTCGCGGATCGTGCAGGGCCCGGTGTCCTATGCCGATGCCGTGACGCTGGCCGCGCCGGCAGTGGCCAACCTGTACACCACCAAGGTGGTCAACAAGAGTGCCCATCCGCTATTCGAAGACCCGCAATTCCGCCGCTTCTTCGGCGACAACCTGCCCAAGCAGCGGCGTTGGGAGTCCAGCCTGGGTTCGGCAGTGATCATGAGCCCCGAAGGCTATCTGCTGACCAACAACCACGTGACCAGCGGTGCCGACCAGATCGTGGTGGCGCTCAAAGACGGTCGCGAGACCCTGGCCCGGGTCATCGGCAGCGACCCGGAAACCGACCTCGCGGTGTTGAAGATCGACCTGAAGAAACTGCCTGCGATCACCATCGGTCGCTCCGACAATATCCATATCGGCGACGTGTCCCTGGCCATCGGCAACCCCTTCGGCGTCGGCCAGACCGTGACCATGGGCATCATCAGCGCCACCGGCCGCAACCAGCTGGGCCTGAACAACTACGAAGACTTCATCCAGACCGACGCGGCGATCAACCCCGGCAACTCCGGCGGCGCCCTGGTCGACGCCAACGGCAACCTGATCGGCATCAACACCGCGATCTTCTCCAAGTCCGGCGGCTCCCAAGGCATCGGCTTCGCCATCCCGGTCAAGCTGGCGCTGGAGGTGATGAAATCGATCGTCGAGCATGGCCAGGTCATTCGTGGCTGGCTGGGCATCGAGGTGCAACCGCTGAGCCAGGAGCTGGCCGAGTCCTATGGCATGCAGGGTCGTCCAGGCATCGTCGTGGCGGGCATCTTCCGCGATGGCCCGGCCCAACGTGCCGGCCTGCAACTGGGCGACGTGATCATGAGCATCAACGGCGAACCTGCCGGCGATGGTCGCAAGTCGATGAACCAGGTGGCGCGGATCAAGCCCAACGAGAAGATCACCATCGAAGTGATGCGCAACGGGCAACAGCTCAAGCTGATCGCCGAGGTGGGGCTGCGACCGCCACCTGCGCCGGTCGCCGCCCAAGAAGAAAAGTAACAAAAAGGGCTGCTTTGCAGCCCTGATGCAGGCTTGCACCCTTCCCAAAGCGGTGAACCGGCGTAGCCTGCGAAAGGGCCGCGCCGCGGCCCCCGTCACATCAATGCAGGATCTGGCTCAGGAACAGCTTGGTCCGATCACTGCGCGGCCGGTCGAAGAAATCATCCGGCGCAGCCTGTTCGACGATCTCACCCTTGTCCATGAAGATCACCCGGTTCGCCACGGTCCGGGCAAAGCCCATCTCGTGGGTCACGCAGAGCATGGTCATGCCGTCCTCGGCGAGCCCCACCATGGTATCGAGCACTTCCTTGACCATCTCCGGATCCAGCGCCGAGGTCGGTTCGTCGAAGAGCATGATCTTGGGCTTCATGCACAGGGCCCGGGCGATCGCCACCCGCTGCTGCTGGCCACCGGACAGTTGCCCCGGATACTTGTGCGCCTGCTCGGGAATGCGCACCCGCTCCAGATAGTGCATGGCGATTTCCTCGGCTTTGCGCCGGGGCATCTTGCGCACCCACATCGGTGCCAGGGTGCAGTTTTCCAGAATGCTCAAGTGCGGGAACAGGTTGAAGTGCTGGAACACCATGCCCACCTCGCGGCGGATCGCTTCGATCTGCTTGAGGTCGTTGGTCAGTTCCACGCCATCGACGACGATGCGCCCCTGCTGATGTTCCTCCAGGCGATTGAGGCAACGGATGGTGGTGGACTTGCCCGAGCCCGACGGCCCGCACAGCACGATGCGCTCGCCCTGACGCACATTGAGGTTAATGTCCTTCAGTACGTGGAACTGCCCGTACCACTTGTTCACACCCTGCATCTGGATGATGCCTTCGGGGCCGACAGGCTGCTTGATCGCTTCACTCATTTCGAGACTCCTAACGCTTGTGGCCAGTGTCCAGCTTGCGCTCCAGGTGCATGGAGTAGCGGGACATACCGAAACAGAAAATCCAGAACACCAAGGCGGCGAACACATAGCCCTCGGTCGCCATGCCCAGCCAGGTCGGGTCGGCCGCAGCCTGCTTGACGCTGTTGAGCAGATCGAACAGGCCGATGATGATCACCAGGCTCGTGTCCTTGAACAGGGCAATGAAGGTGTTGACGATGCCGGGGATCACCAGCTTGAGCGCCTGAGGCAGGATCACCAGCCCCATCGACCGCCAGTAGCCCAGGCCCATGGCCGCAGCCGCCTCGTACTGGCCCTTGGGGATGGCCTGCAACCCACCGCGGACCACCTCGGCGATATAGGCCGACTGGAACAGGATCACCCCGATCATCGCCCGCAGCAGCTTGTCGAAGCTCATACCCTCAGGCAGGAACAACGGCAACATCACCGAGGACATGAACAGCACAGTGATCAGTGGCACGCCACGCCAGAACTCGATGAAGGTCACGCAGACCACCTTCACCGCCGGCATGTTGGAACGCCGTCCCAGCGCCAGCAGGATGCCCAGGGGCAAGGCACCGACGATGCCGACGGTGGCGATCACCAAGGTCAGCATCAGGCCGCCCCACTGGCTGGTCGGCACCGTGCTCAGCCCCAGGTAGCCACCGTGCAGCAAGGTGTAGGCGATGATCGGGTACAGCACCAGAAAGCCCAAGCCATAGGCCACCTTGCGCGGGAAACGCTTGATGAACAACGGCGCGGCGCCCAGCACAGCGAGCCAGACAGTCAGGTCGACCCGCCAGCGCAACTCCACCGGGTAGTAGCCGTACATGAACTGGCCGAAGCGTTGCTGGATGAACACCCAGCAGGCGCCTTCCTTGGTGCAATCGGCACGGGTGGTGCCGACCCAGTTGGCATCGATGAACGCCCATTGCACCAAAGGCGGCACGATCAGCCACACCAGGTACAGGGCGAACAGCGTCAACAGGGTGTTCAGCCAGCTGGAGAACAGGTTCGCACGCATCCATGCGAGCACGCCGACGGTCTTGACCGGTGGCGGCATGTCAGGTTTGAAAACATGGGCAGTCACTGGCGTATCCTCACCGCTCGATCAGCGCGATGCGCTTGTTGTACCAGTTCATCAGCAGCGAAATGCTGATGCTGATGGCCAGATAGACACTCATGGTGATGGCGATCACCTCGATGGCCTGACCGGTCTGATTGAGCACGGTACCGGCGAACAGCGAGACCATTTCCGGGTAGCCGATGCCGGCCGCCAGGGACGAGTTCTTCGCCAGGTTCAGGTACTGGCTGGTCAGCGGCGGCACGATCACTCGCAAAGCCTGGGGGATGATCACCTTGCGCAGGGTCGGCCCCTCGCGCAGGCCAAGAGAGCGCGCAGCCTCGGTCTGGCCATGGCTGACCGAACGGATGCCCGAACGCACGATCTCGGCGATGAACGCTGCGGTATAGATGGTCAGCGCCAAGGTCAGGGCCAGCAGCTCAGGGATCAGCACCCAGCCACCGACGAAGTTGAAGCCCTTGAGCTGCGGCACTTCCCAGCTCAACGGATTGCCGAACAGCAGCACGCACACGCCTGGGATGCCAACTAACATGAGCAGCCCCACCCAGAACTTGTGGAACGGCTCACCGGTTTCATCGAAGCGTTTGTTGGCAAGACGCACCATCAGCGCGATGGCGACGATCGCCAGCACCACGGCGCCCACGAATGGCCAGAAGCCCTCGGCCATGGAGGCACCGGGCATGTTCACGCCACGGTTGCTGATGAAGAAAGTGTCCTGCAGGTTGATGCTGCCCCGCGGCCCCGGTAGCGTCAGGAACACCGCGAAGTACCAGAACAGGATTTGCAACAACGGCGGAATGTTGCGGAACGTCTCGACATAGACTGTCGCCAGCTTGTTGATCATCCAGTTCGGCGACAGCCGCGCCACACCGATGATGAAGCCCAACAGCGTTGCCAGGATGATGCCGATGAAGGTAACCAGCAGGGTGTTGAGCAGGCCGATGAGAAACACCCGGGCGTAGCTGTCCGACTCCACGTAGGGAATCAGGTGCTGGGCGATGCCGAAGCCTGCGCTGCGCTCGAGAAAGTCGAAACCCGAGGTGATGCCCCGGTGTTGCAAGTTGGTTTGCGTGTTGTGGAACAGGTACCAGCCCAGGCCGACCACGAAGACCACCGTGACGATCTGGAACAGCCACGCGCGCACACGTGGATCGCTCAGGGAAAACCCCTTCTGCGCGCCAATTTGATTTTGCATGTAATGCCCCGAAAGGATGGGATCGAACAACCTGCGGCGGCGCGGTGCCGCCGCAGGTGCAACCATCAGCGCACTGGTGGCGCGTACTGGATGCCGCCGTTGTTCCACAGGGCGTTCATGCCACGATCGATCTTAAGGTCAGTGCTCTGGCCCAGGTTCTTCTCGAACACTTCGCCATAGTTACCCACCTGCTTGACGATCTGCACCACCCAGTCCTTGGGCAGCTTCAGGTCCTTGCCGTACTCGCCGTCGGCACCGAGCAGGCGAGCGACGTCGGGGTTCTTGGTGGACTTGGCCTCGGCCTCGACGTTCTTCGAGGTGATGCCTGCCTCTTCGGCGTTGAGCATGGCGAAGAGGGTCCACTTGACGATGCTGAACCACTCCTCGTCCCCTTTGCGCACGACCGGGCCCAGAGGTTCCTTGGAGATGGTTTCCGGCAGTACTACATACTCGCTTGGCGCCGCCAGCTTGGAGCGCTGGGCGAACAGCTGCGATTTGTCGGAGGTCAGCACATCGCAACGACCGGACTCCAGCGACTTGGCGCTTTCATCGGAAGTGTCGAAGGTGATCGGGGTGTACTTCAGGCCGTTGGCACGGAAGAAGTCAGAGACGTTCAACTCAGTGGTGGTACCGGCCTGGATGCAGATGGTCGCGCCATCGAGCTCCTTGGCACTGGAGACGCCCAGCTTTTTGTTGACCAGGAAACCGACGCCGTCGTAGTAAGTCACGCCGGCGAATACCAGGCCCATCCCGGCATCACGCGAACTGGTCCAGGTGGTATTGCGCGACAGGACATCGACTTCACCCGATTGCAGCGCAGTGAAGCGTTCTTTGGCGTTGAGCTGGCTGAACTTGACCTTGGTCGCGTCGCCGAAGACGGCGGCGGCCACGGCGCGGCACACATCGGCATCGATACCGACGATCTTGCCGGTGCTGTCCGGTACCGAGAAGCCCGGCAGGCCGTCACTCACGCCACACTGGACGAAGCCCTTCTTCTTTACCGCATCTAGCGTAGCGCCAGCGTGGGCGAAGCTGGTGGCGCCCAGCGCAGCGGCAGCGGTCAGGACTGCCAGGGTGGTTTTCAACATCTTCATTCACAACCTCCAATCGCTCTTGTTGTATCGAGCCGGAATTGCACCGCACCCTTATGAGGCGCATCCGACCCCTTGTTGGCTTGTTATCGGGTCAATTGGCGCAATGGGCCGTTCTGGTGACAGCCTTCTATCCGCACGAGGGGTGTTACCGTCTCCGGCCATCCCCTCGCATCGGTTGATTCATAGCAAAGGGCGTACCACAGTCTCGGGCTCAAGCGTTTAAGGGGTCGTCAAGCAGGAAAAGTTGTAGAGTTGCGACATCTTCTTGTGGCATTACCCATGCACGCCTTTATTTCATGCACTCGATCAGGCGCGTGCGCACACTTTCGGAGCAGTCATGACCAACCCGTTGATCCTCGAACCCCAGAACACCGCAGACGCCTGTGTTATCTGGTTGCACGGCCTGGGGGCCGACCGTTACGACTTCCTACCGGTGGCCGAAGCGTTGCAGGAACACCTGCTCAGCACCCGCTTCGTTATGCCCCAAGCGCCGACACGCGCGGTAACGATTAACGGCGGCTACGCCATGCCCAGCTGGTACGACATCAAGGCCATGACGCCTGCGCGCGCTATCGACGAAGCGCAGCTGGAAGCGTCCGCCGATCAGGTGGTGGCGTTGATCGAAGCCGAGCGAGCCAAGGGCATCGACCTGACGCGAATCTTCCTGGCGGGGTTCTCCCAGGGTGGCGCGGTGGTGCTGCACACGGCCTATATAAAGTGGCAGGAAGCCCTGGGCGGTGTACTGGCGTTGTCCACCTACGCGCCCACTTTCAATGAAAACCATCAGCTGAGCGCCTGCCAGCAGCGCACTCCGGCCCTCTGCCTGCACGGCGTGCACGACCCGGTGGTGATCCCGTCCATGGGCCGCACGGCCTATGAGCACCTCAAGCAGTGGGGCGTCGAAGTGGCCTGGGAGGAATACCCGATGGAACACGAAGTGGTGCCCCAGGAAATCAACGATATCTACAACTGGCTGGTGCGCCACCTGCGCTAGCGGTGCAATCTGCTGTAGTTGTAGGCGCACCGCACTACGCCCTGCCCGGTTCTTGCATTACACTGCCGGGCGTACATTCCTTAACCAGTTGACGAGACGATCGTGCTCAAGGCACTCAAGAAAATTTTCGCCAAGGGCGACGCCGCACCCCAGGCCAACGTGCCTGCAGCCGGCGTGATGACGCCCCCACCTGCACCTGCGGTCGAACCGCCGGCGCCCCCAGCCTCGCCGGTCAATACGCCCGAGGCCACGTCCCCCACTCGCGACGACAAGCCCGCCAAGGACAAGCCACGTCGCGAACGCAAACCCAAGCCCCAGGCCAGCCTGTGGAAGCCGGAAGATTTCGTGGTCGAGCCCCAGGAGGGCAAGACCCGCTTCCATGACTTCAAGCTTTCCAACGAGCTGATGCATGCCATCCATGACCTGGGCTTCCCGTACTGCACGCCGATCCAGGCCCAGGTGCTGGGTCATACCCTGCGCGGCAAGGACGCCATCGGCCGGGCCCAGACCGGCACCGGCAAGACCGCCGCGTTCCTGATCTCGATCATTTCCCAGCTGCAGCAGGTACCGCCGCCCAAGGAACGCTACATGGGCGAGCCGCGCGCGCTGATCATCGCGCCGACCCGCGAGCTGGTGGTGCAGATCGCCAAGGACGCCATGGCCCTGACCAAGTACAGCGGCCTGAACGTCATGACGTTCGTCGGCGGCATGGACTTCGACAAGCAGCTCAAGGCCCTGGAAGCGCGTCACTGCGACATCCTCGTAGCCACGCCAGGCCGCCTGCTGGACTTCCACCAGCGCGGCGAAGTGCATCTGGACATGGTCGAGGTGCTGGTGCTCGATGAAGCCGACCGCATGCTCGACATGGGTTTCATCCCCCAGGTCCGGCAGATCATCCGCCAGACCCCGCCCAAGAGCGAGCGTCAGACCCTGCTGTTTTCCGCCACCTTCACCGATGACGTGATGAACCTGGCCAAGCAGTGGACCACCAACCCGGCCATCGTCGAGATCGAGCCGGAGAACGTGGCCAGCGAAACGGTCGAACAGCACGTCTATGCAGTGGCCAGCAGCGACAAGTACAAGCTGCTGTACAACCTGGTCACGCAGAACAAGTGGGAACGGGTGATGGTCTTCGCCAACCGCAAGGATGAAGTGCGCCGCATCGAAGAGCGCCTGGTGCGTGACGGCATCAACGCCGCCCAGTTGTCGGGCGACGTGCCGCAGCACAAGCGCATCCGCACCCTGGAGAACTTCCGCGAAGGTCGCATCGCGGTGCTGGTGGCCACCGACGTGGCCGGCCGTGGCATTCACATCGACGGCATCAGCCACGTGATCAACTTCACCCTGCCGGAAGACCCGGACGACTACGTACACCGCATCGGCCGTACCGGCCGTGCCGGGACCAGCGGCGTATCGATCAGCTTCGCCGGCGAGGACGATGCCTACCAGCTTCCGGCTATCGAAGAGCTGCTGGGGCGCAAGATCAAGTGCGAGATGCCACCGGACGAACTGCTGAAGTCGATACCGCGAAAGCACCACTGAGCCGTATACCTTGGGGCACCTTTTGCCCCTTCCCGAGCGGTCCGGCGCCCCGGCAAGACCGCTCCCACAGGCCCTGCTCCGAGCCGCAGGGCCTGTTCTGCGGGCCAAGCCCCACCCCTGCTTTCTCTACCCCTCCCTTTCTGGCGCCGAATTGCGCCGCAACCTTTTTGCGCCTGCGATATTGTCCAAATAAACAAAAAGTCCATAATGGAAAAAATAGTTTATCTGGAGCTTCGTATGACCGCGCCCCTCGTCGTCGATCAACAACACGCCCGCCAATTGCTCGCCCAGGTGGATGTCCCGCACATCCTGCGCAACCTGTTCCGTGACCTGGCCCGTGGCCAGGCGGTACAGCCGCCCCAACAACTGGTGGAGTTTCCGGCTGGCCGGGGCGACTTCATCAACTATGGCGGCGTGTTGGCCACGGAGCGGGTCTATGGGGTAAAAACCTCGCCCTACATCGTCCGTGACCAAGGCCCCCTGGTCACCGCCTGGACCCTGCTGATGTCCATGGACAGCGGTCAACCTCTGATGCTCTGCGACGCCGGCGAACTGACCACCGCCCGCACCGCCGCTACCACTGCCGTGGCCATCGACGCGCTGGCCCCAGGCCATGCCCGCCGCCTGACGGTGATCGGCAGCGGCCCGATCGCCCGCGCTCACCTGCACTATGTGCGCGGCCTGCGCGACTGGCAGGACATTCGCCTGTATTCCCCCAGCCTGGGCCAACAGAGCGCAGGGCAACGCGAACACCTGGCCGGCCTCGACAGCCGCCTGCAATTGATGGAAAACCTCGAGCAGGCCCTGGACGATGCCGACGTGATCATGCTCTGCACTTCCTCGGCCGTGCCAGTCATCGACCCACGCACGCTGAGCAAACCTGCGCTGATCACCTCGATCAGCACCAATGCCGTACGCGCCCATGAAATCCCGCCAGCCTGCCTGGCCGAGATGGATGTCTACTGCGATTACCGGGTAACCACCCCCGCAAGCGCAGGCGAAATGCGCATCGCCGCCGAGCAGTTGGGGTGGCAGGCAGACGCGATCGTCGGCGACCTGCCGCAACTGCTCAGTGGCGACGCCGCCGCGCCGGCCTACCAGCGCCATGCCTTCTTCCGCTCCATCGGACTGGGCCTGGAGGACATTGCCCTGGCCAATGCCCTGTATCAGCTTCTGCGCGAAGCCTGAGGAGAACAGCATGCAGACTGCCGACTACATCATCGTCGGCGCCGGTATCGCCGGCGCCTCCACCGGCTACTGGCTCGCCGCCCATGGCCGCGTGCTAGTGCTCGAGCGCGAATCCCAGCCTGGCTATCACTCCACCGGCCGTTCGGCGGCGCTCTACACCGCCGCCTACGGCACGCCACAGGTACGCGCCCTGACCCTCGCCAGCCGTGCTTTTTTCGATCATCCGCCCAGTGGTTTCGCCGAGCATCCTCTGCTCACCCCGCGCGGTGAGATGACCGTGGACTTCAACGGCGATCCGGCCGAACTGCAACGCCAGTACCTCAGCGCCAAGGCCTGCGTGCCCGAATTCGAGCTGCTCGATGCCGACCAGGCCTGCGCCCGCCTGCCGGTGCTGTGTCGGGACAAAGTCCATGGCGCCCTCTACGACCCGAGCGCCAGCGACATCGACACCGATGCCCTGCACCAAGGCTACCTGCGCGGCATTCGCCGGCAACAGGGCGAAGTGCGCAGCGATTGCGAGGTGCAACGGGTGGAGCGTGACGCCCAAGGGCTGTGGCAGGTGCATACCAACCAGGGCAGTTTCAGCGCCCCCGTGCTGATCAACGCCGCGGGCGCCTGGGCGGACCACATCGGGGTACTGGCCGGCGCTCGTCCCCTCGGCCTGCAACCCAAGCGCCGCGCTGCCTCCATCTTCGCCGCCCCCGAGGGCGTCGACTGCCACCACTGGCCGATGCTGGTCAGCCTCGATGAATCCTTCTACATGAAGCCGGATGCCGGCATGCTCCTGGGCTCTCCCGCCAATGCCGACCCGGTGGAGCCACACGATGTACAACCCGAAGAGCTCGACATCGCCTTAGGCATCTATCAGATCGAGGAAGCCACCACCCTGCGCATCCGCCGTCCTACCCGCACCTGGGCCGGGCTGCGCAGTTTCGTTGCTGACGGCGACCTGGTCGCCGGCTTCGACCCGCAGGTGCCTGGGCTGTTCTGGGTCGCGGGCCAAGGCGGCTACGGCATCCAGACCTCACCCGCCATGGGCCAGGCCAGCGCCGCCCTGGTGCGTGGCGAGGCGCTGCCGGATCACCTGCATGGCTTTGGCCTGACGGCCGCCATGCTATCCCCGGCACGCCTGTCGGGATGACGCGCCGCCGCGATTGCGGCACACTCGCAGCGCCCTCGCCGCAGGGCGCTGACACAGCCTGGAGCCTGCCTCAATGCCATCCCCTCGCCCTGACCCGACCCTGGACAACTACCGGGCCATCGCCGATGCCATCGCCACCCTGTTCTTCCCCCACGCCGAAGTGGTGCTGCACGACCTGCGCACCCAGAAGATCGACTACATCGCCAACAACCTGTCCAAACGCGAGATCGGCGACGATGCGGCCCTGGAAGACATGCTCGAGCACGGTACCGATGAAACCAACATCGGCCCCTACGAAAAACTCAACTGGGACGGGCAGAAGATCCGCTCGTTGAGCACCGTGTTGCGCGATGCCGCAGGCACACCCCTGGCCATGCTGTGCATCAATCTGAATATCTCGCTGTTCGAGAACGCCAAGGCGGCGCTGGATCTGTTCCTTTCACCCAGCCGATTGATTCCCCAACCCGACGCGCTGTTTCGCGATGACTGGCAGGAACGTATCAACACCTTCCTCAACGGCTGGCTGCGCCAGCGTCAGTTGAGCCTTAACCTGCTGACCCGCGATCACAAGCGCGAGCTGGTCCTGGCCCTGCATGCCGAGGGCGCCTTCAAGGGCAAGAGTGCGGCCAACTACGTGGCCAACGTGCTGGGAATGGGACGGGCGACGGTGTACAAGCACTTGAAGGAACTCAAGGCCTGAGTGCTGCAGAGGTCCCTTGACGATTGCCGGGACTACACAGCGGTCGGAAAAGGGGCGCAAGGCGCCCCCAGCGCAGTGTTTCAGTCGCCGTAGATATCCGATTTGAAGTACTTGGCCTGGATCTTCTGGTATTCGCCGTTGGCACGAATGGCATCGATGGCGCTATTGAGCTGGCTCACCAATTCGGTGTTGCCTTTGCGCACCGCGATGCCGGCACCTTCACCGACATACTTGGGGTCCTTCAGCTCCGGCCCTACGAAGGCAAAGTCGGCGCCACGAGGCATCGACAGGAAGTCCTCCAGGGGAATGGTATCGGCAAAAATGGCATCCACACGCCCGGACGCCAGGTCCATGTAGATCTCTTCGTTGTTGCTGTAGCGGTTGACCTTCACACCCATGGGCTCGAGCACTTCGGTGGCGTAGCGGTCGGTGGTGGTGGCACGCTGCACGCCGATGGTCTTGCCTTTGAGGCTCTGGTACTGGTCATCGACCACCGCCCCCTTCTTCATCACCAGGCGCGATGACGTGAAGTAGTACTTGTGGGTGAAGTCCACCGATTGCTTGCGCTCTTTGGTAATGGTCATCGACGACAGGGCCGCATCGATCTTCCTGACCTTCAACGAGGGGATCAGCCCGTCGAACTCGACCTCGTTCCAGACACATTTGACCTTCATCTGCGCGCACAGGGCATTGCCGATCTCGTAATCGAAGCCCACGATTTCGCCCTTGTCGTTTTTCGCGGCAAACGGCGGGTAGGCGGCCTCGATACCGATGCGCAGGACGTTCTCGGCAGCGTACAGGTTGCTACCGGCCAACAGGCCCAGGGCCAGACCGCTGATCAGGATGAGCTTTTTCATGGGGGGATCTCTCTCGCTCGTTATTGGAGGTGTGGTGCAAGACAGAGGAAAGGTGACAGGCGCAAGGCTGCCTGGAATCATTTTGTACTTATGATTCCATACTGGACTTTTTTGTATAGAAACTCAACTACCAACCACAACGTGCGGCAAGGGCAGACGCATCCGGCCCGCCCGTGCCCCGCCAGGTTCACCAGCGACCGGCGGCATCCTGGTCGCTTTGCCGACCTTCGACCCAACGCGGCCCATCCTGGGTGTTCTCTTTCTTCCAGAACGGCGCCCGGGTCTTGAGGTAGTCCATGATGAAATTGCAGGCATCGAACGCCGCCTGACGGTGAGCGCTGGCCACGCCGACAAAGACGATCGGTTCGCCCGGCTCCAGCGCGCCGATGCGGTGCAGCACCTCGACCTTGAGCAGTGGCCAGCGCTGCTCGGCCTCGACGACGATCTTGGCCAGAGCTTTCTCGGTCATGCCTGGGTAATGCTCGAGGAACATCCCCGCCACTTCACGGCCATCGTTGAAATCCCGCACATAGCCAACGAACCCTACCACCGCGCCCACGCCGACGTTGGCCGCGTGCATCGCATTGACCTCAAGGCCTGGATCGAAGGCCTGCTCCTGTACTCGAACGCCCATGCTCAACCTCCCGTGACCGGCGGGAAGAACGCTACTTCGTCGCCCTCCTCCACCGGCTCGGCCAGCTTGCTCAGATCCTGATTGCGTGCGCACATCACGTTCTGCTCGGCCAGCACCTCGTATTGCCCGCCCTTGGCCACCAAGGCCTGGCGTACGTCGTCCAGGGTCGCGAAGGCACCTTCGAGCGGCTCGCCATCGACCCCTAGCAATTCACGATAACGGGCGAAATACACCACCTGAACCTTCATCACGCCTCCACCTGGTAATGGCCGCTCTTGCCGCCGAGCTTCTCCAGCAGGCGCACTTGCTCGATCACCATGCCTTTGTCGACGGCCTTGCACATGTCATAGATCGTCAGCGCCGCAACGCTGGCGGCAGTCAGCGCTTCCATTTCCACACCGGTCTGCCCGGCCAGCTTGCAACGGGCGACGATGCGCACCGCATCAGAACCTTCGGCGTTGAGCTCGACCTTGACGCTGGTGAGCATCAGCGGGTGGCACAGCGGGATCAGGTCGCTGGTCTTCTTCGCCGCCTGGATCCCGGCGATGCGCGCCACGGCGAACACATCGCCCTTGGGATGCTCGCCGTCGACGATCATCTGCAACGTCTGCGGCAACATGCGCACCCGCGCTTCGGCCACCGCCTCACGCGCGGTCACGGCCTTTTCGGTGACGTCGACCATGTTGGCGCGCCCCTGGGAATCGAGATGAGTCAGCACTGCATTGCTCCTGTGAAGGGAACAAAGAGTGTAAACCCGCAGGTCAGCTTTGAGCAGTGGTTGTGTCGCGGGCAAGCCAAATCCCGCTGGCCGCCATGGGAGCGGGTTAATCGGCGTAGAGGACATCACAGAAGCCGGGCGGCGAACCGCCCGGCAGACTGGGGTTTACAGGTGGGACTCGGCGTACTCGGCCAGCACCGAGCGTGGCACGCCCTGCAAGGTGATATGAACGCCGTGAGGGAAGTCCTTGAAGCGTTCGGTGAGATAAGTCAGCCCGGAGCTGGTGGCCGACAGGTAAGGGGTATCGATCTGCGCCAGGTTACCCAGGCACACCACCTTGGACCCTGCCCCGGCACGGGTGATGATGGTCTTCATCTGGTGCGGGGTGAGGTTCTGGCACTCGTCGATCAGGATCAGGCTCTGCTGGAAGCTGCGCCCACGGATGTAGTTCAGCGACTTGAACTGCAACGGGACCCGCTCGAGGATGTACTCGACGCTACCGTGGGTACTCTCGTCATCCATGTGCAGGGCTTCGAGGTTGTCGGTGATGGCGCCCAGCCAAGGCTCCATCTTCTCGGCCTCGGTCCCCGGCAGGAAGCCGATCTCCTGGTCCAGCCCCTGCACGCTGCGGGTGGCGATGATGCGCCGGTAGCGCTTGCTGACCATGGTCTGCTCGATGGCGGCGGCAAGCGCCAGGATGGTCTTGCCGGAGCCGGCGGCGCCGGTCAGGTTGACCAGGTGGATATCTGGGTCGAGCAAGGCGAACAACGCCAGGCTCTGATGGATGTCGCGGGGTTTCAGCCCCCAGGCTTCCTGGTGCAGCAACGGCTCCTGGTGCAGGTCGAGCAGCAGCAGTTCGTCTTCACGGATGCCTTTGATCCAGCCGACGAAGCCTTGCTCGTCGATGATGAACTCATTGACGTGCACCGCCGGCAGGTTGTCGGTCAGTTGTACCCGATGCCAGGTGCGACCACGCTCCTGCCGGGTTTCGACCTTGCTGACGCGATCCCAGAACGAGCCGGTCACCGAGTGGTAGCCCTTGGACAGCAAGGAGACGTCATCGACCAACTGGTCGGTGCTGTAGTCCTCCGCGGCGATGCCGCAGGCACGCGCCTTCAGGCGCATGTTGATGTCCTTGGTCACCAGCACCACGTCCAGATCGCAGCGGCGGGCACGCAACTCCAGGAGTTGGTTGATGATGATGTTGTCGTTGAGGGTTTCGGGCAGCAGCCGGTTTGGCTCGTTGCGTGGGCTCATCAGGATCGACAGGAACCCTTTGGGCCCGCTCTTGCCACGCTGGATCGGCACGCCCTGCTCGACGTCGCTGGGCGAGGCATCGCCAAGGGTCTGGTCGATGAGGCGGATGGCCTGGCGGCATTCGGCGGCGATGGTGTGTTTGCCGGTCTTGAGCTTGTCGAGTTCCTCCAGCACCGTCATCGGAATGGCGACATGGTGCTCCTCGAAGTTGAGCAAAGCGTTTGGATCGTGGATCAGGACATTGGTATCGAGCACATACAGGATTGGCTGGGTGGAGGAAGAATTGCGTCCTTGGTCATCCATACTCGGTCACCTTATGTGAAAGCCACACGACGCGTAATGCTGCGCCGCAGAGTGACCGCCGTTCTCCCCGTATCCGCGTCGTTACGGGCGGGGAGCGCACCTGGCAAGGAGGGCCTGGATGACGCCACCTGTGCTGCAGGATTCGGCTGTCTGGTACCTACATACCGCATTAATGATGACCAAAAAAAGTCTTTTTACGTTCCTTTGAACTTTATTTTTCCGATTGACGTTCAGGACTTGGCTTGAGCCGTGAGCGGGACTAGAGTCAAAGATCAAGCCCCATCACGCTGCCCATAATCCCGGCAATCTTCCCAGCCGATTCCACTCTGCGCCGTGTTGCGCAACAGCCAATCCAGCGCCGTTTGCGCCTTGGGCAGGTTGTCGTGGAACTGGATCACCCCTTTGCGCCACAACAGCATCAAGGTCAGCACCCGATGTGCCGAGGCCTCGGCGCTGAGCGCACTGTCATCCTGGGCGTCGATCTCCCACAGCGAAACCTGAAGCCTCTGGCTGGCCATGAATGCCTCGCCATCGGCACGACGCTGCCCGTACGGCGGGCGGAACAACGGCACATACTGCGCCGGCAGGTCGGACTGGACCCGGGCCTGGGCCCGGCGCAGCGAATCCTGCCAGTCCAGCCATTGGGCATGGGAGCGGTACTCCCAGCCCTGGATGCCCACGCATTGCCCGGTATAGAGCGCCCCCACAGGGGCGCGCTGCTGCAAGCGGTTACCGAGCACGAAGAACAGGCCGCCGAGCTTCTGCCGGCGCAGATAATCGGCCAGCTCGTCGGTGGCACCGCCCGCGGGAGTGGGGCCACCGACGAATGTCAGCAGGAACACCCGGTCGTTGAGTTCATCGCCTGTGCGCTCGCTGTCCGACAGGCGCTCGACCTCGCTGCTGGTCTGAGGGAACAACGCCGCCTTGCGCAGTTGTTCATCCAGGTAACGGGTGTGGAATGCCCGGCTGGGCTCGAGCCAGCCGGTATAGAACTCGCCCACGCCGGAGGTGAAAGTGGCGGCCAGGGTCCGCAGTTCGGCCATGGACTCCAGCGGATAGCAGAAGGACGCATCCTGCTCGCAACTGCGCTGGGCCTGTTGATAGTTTTCCCATAGCCGCTGCCACATGCGCGCGCGCACCGCACGTATCACCGCCAGGTTGATCTGGCGCAGTTGCAGGCGCGCCGCCAGAGCCGGCTCGTCGAGCATTTCACTCTCCTGCAGCACCTGGGCGAACGACAGGATTTCGGCCCGCGAAGCGACATCGAACAACGCCGGGCTGTCCAGTTGTTCAGGCCACAGCGTGCGGTCCAGGGTGGCCTGGGGCGAAGGGGCAGCCTGGGCGGCAAGGCTCAGCAGGCCGGCCAGCAGGACGAAGGCAATACGCACGAATCAAGCTCTCCGCAGCAACATGACGCGCACTATAACGTGGCGTTGGGCGATGGTCCGTGACTATCGTCGCGATAGTTTGGTCTTGCCGGCCCCAGCCCGTAGAATCCGCCTCGACGATTCCAGGAGCCGACCCGATGCTGACGGTGATTTCCCCCGCCAAGACTCTCGACTACGACACCCCGCCGGTGACCCAGCGGTTCACCCTGCCCCAGTACCTGGACGACTCCCAGGTGTTGATCACCCAACTGCGCGAATTCACACCCGCACAAATCAGTGAACTGATGCACCTTTCCGACAAGCTCGCCGGCCTCAACGCCGCCCGCTTCGGCAGCTGGACCCCGGATTTCACCCCGGCCAACGCCAAGCAGGCGCTGCTGGCGTTCAAGGGTGACGTGTACACAGGCCTGGACGCCGAAAGCCTCGGCGAGGACGACTTCAGCTACGCCCAGGACCACCTGCGCATGCTGTCGGGCCTTTACGGCCTGCTGCGCCCGCTGGATCTGATGCAGCCCTACCGCCTGGAAATGGGCACCAAGCTGGCCAACGTCCGCGGCAAAGACCTCTATGCCTTCTGGGGCACGCGCATCAGTGAATGGCTGAATCAGGCCCTGGCCGATCAAGGCGATGACATCCTGCTGAACCTGGCCAGCACCGAGTACTTCAGCGCGGTCAAGCGCAGCGCCCTGAAGGCACGGGTGATCGATGTCGACTTCAAAGACTGGAAGAACGGGCAGTACAAAATCATCAGCTTCTACGCCAAGAAAGCCCGCGGAATGATGAGCCGCTTCGTGATCCAGGAGCGCATCAACGACCCCGAACAGCTCAAGCGCTTCGATGTGCAGGGCTATTACTACAGTGCCGAACAGTCCAAGCCAGACCACCTGGTGTTCCTGCGCGACCACCCTGGCGAGTAAGACCTTCAGGTCCTGCGCATTAACAGTGGGAGCAACAGTCTTGCGTTGCTTGCACCGGCCTCTTCGCGGGTAAACCCGCGAAGAGGACACCCCTGAACAAGACAGCTGCTGCTACTGGTCGTCTCACCGCATCCGACAGCCCTGCAATGGGGCAGGCTTCAAATGGCCATCTCGTCATAATTTCGACGTCAAAAAAACCACTGCCCAGCCGTTATTGCAAAACGCCATAAGACCGTTCGTAGTTTTTTGACGAATTTTGAAAAAAATTTTCGCATGCTGGCATATAACCATCCCACGTCGTTTTCGCCCTTTATATATAGGGGTGAAACTGATACGTGCTATCAGATTGAAAGTATTTTCCACTGAAAAAATATTTAGAAATCTTTCATACCTGCAGAACCCACCTTGGAACTTCTGCTACCGGCAATCGCTCATAGGACCCGTAACGATTTTCTTGCGGGTGTCGTGAGAGATGACTTACAGATGACAACCGGCCGGTATCCACTACCGGCTCCGATAACTTCGACAGACGCAACGGTATCAACCGAAAGCCCTGTCCACGAAGGAGAGACGCGCCCCTATTAATCGTCCTAGTGGTTGATTTCATAGGATTTTTCCAATTGAAAGAGCAAGCACAGCAGTAGGCGTAATAGCACACTGCAATAAAGACGGCTGCATTTCAGGGCACGCCTTTTAATACTGGCCATTTAACTGCCAACTTTGAGTGCACAACTTTGCGCGCTCTGGATTTATTCATGCCTGCGTTCGGTGATATGTGCAATCGCCATGGCACCGTGCGCCCGAAAACTGCTGGTTAATCAACCCGGTCCGGCTCTTTTGCGAAGGAGCCGACGTGATAAACACACGAGGTGAATACGATGCGTATCAGCATCTTTGGTTTGGGTTATGTGGGTGCGGTCTGTGCAGGTTGCCTGTCGGCACGGGGTCACGAAGTGATTGGCGTGGACGTGTCCAAGACCAAAATCGACCTGATCAACCAGGGCAAGTCGCCCATCGTCGAGCCGGGTCTGGAACAGCTCCTGCAGCAAGGCATCGCCAACGGCCGCCTGCGTGGCACCACCGATTTCGCCGAAGCCATCCGCGCCAGCGATGTGTCGATGATCTGCGTCGGCACTCCCAGCAAGAAGAACGGCGACCTGGGCCTTGAGTACATCGAGTCGGTGTGCCGCGAGATCGGCTACGTGCTGCGCGACACCGAGCGTCGCCACACCATCGTGGTGCGCAGCACCGTGCTGCCGGGGACCGTCAAGAACGTGGTCATCCCGATCCTCGAGGACTGCTCCGGTAAGAAAGCCGGCGTCGACTTCGGTGTCGCGGTCAACCCGGAGTTCCTGCGTGAAAGCACCGCCATCGCCGACTACGACCGCCCACCGATGACTGTCATCGGCGAGCTGGACAAGGCCAGCGGCGACGTGCTCCAGGCCATCTACGAGGAACTGGACGCACCGATCATCCGCAAGCCGGTCGAAGTGGCCGAAATGATCAAGTACACCTGCAACGTCTGGCACGCCACCAAGGTCACCTTCGCCAACGAAATCGGCAACATCGCCAAGGCGGTGGGTGTCGATGGTCGCGACGTGATGGACGTGGTTTGCCAGGACAAAGTCCTGAACCTGTCGCAGTACTACATGCGCCCAGGTTTCGCCTTCGGCGGCTCGTGCCTGCCCAAGGACGTGCGTGCCCTGACCTACCGCGCCTCCAGCCTCGACGTGAAAGCTCCGCTGCTCGACTCGCTGATGCGCAGCAACGAGTCCCAGGTGCAGAACGCCTTCGACATCATCGAAAGCCACGACAAACGCAAGGTCGCTTTGCTCGGCCTGTCTTTCAAAGCTGGCACCGACGACCTGCGCGAAAGCCCGCTGGTGGAACTGGCCGAGCGCCTGATCGGCAAAGGCTACGAGCTGAACATCTACGACCAGAACGTCCAGTACGCCCGTGTCCACGGCGCCAACAAGGAATACATCGAGTCGAAGATCCCCCACGTGTCCTCGCTGCTCAATGACGATCTTCAACACGTCATCGACAACGCCGACGTGATCGTCCTGGGCAACCGCGACGAGAAGTTCCGCGCCCTCGCTCAGCAGGCACCGGAAGGCAAGCAAGTGATCGACCTGGTCGGCTTCATGACCAAGCCGACCTGCACCACCAGCCGCACCGAAGGCATCTGCTGGTAACCCCCGGCCGGGCAGCGGGCGACCGCTGCCCTTCCCCCTGATTCGCGCGACGGATGCTGAACATGCAAAGACTCCAGACAGTGCTGCTGCAGTGCGCCGGATGGCTGCTCTACATGAGCCTGCTCATGTTGATCGCCTTGGCCTTGCCCAGCGACATCTTCGACTCGCAGTCGAAGCACTTCATCTTCCTGGTCGGCGCGGTCGGCATCTGGCGCTACTCCATGGGCGCCACCCACTTCATCCGTGGCATGGTGTTCCTCTACGGCGTCTACCCCTACCTGCGCCGCAAGGTACGCAAGCTGGGCAAAGCTGCCGACCCGTCCCACGTGTACCTGATGGTCACCAGTTTTCGCATCGATGCCCTGACCACCGCGCAGGTGTACAGCTCGGTGATCCGCGAGGCCATCGAATGCGGCTTCCCCACCACCGTGGTCTGCTCGCTGGTGGAGATGTCCGATGAGCTGCTGGTCAAGAGCCTGTGGGCCAAGTACAACCCGCCCGCCCACGTCAACCTGGACTTCGTGCGCATCGCCGGTACCGGCAAGCGCGATGGCCTGGCCTATGGCTTCCGGGCCATCTCGCGGATGATGCCGGACGAGCATGCCGTGGTGGCGGTGATCGACGGCGATACCGTGCTCGGTGAAGGCGTGGTCCGCAAGACCGTGCCGTGGTTCAAGCTGTTCCCCAATGTCGGTGGCCTGACCACCAACGAATTCTGCGAAGTGCGCGGCGGCTACATCATGAGCGAGTGGCACAAGCTGCGCTTCGCCCAGCGCCACATCAACATGTGCTCGATGGCCCTGTCCAAGCGCGTGCTGACCATGACTGGGCGCATGTCGATGTTCCGCGCAAGCGTGGTGACCGATCCTGAGTTCATCGCCGACGTGGAAAGCGACTCGCTGCACCACTGGCGCCTGGGCCGCTTCAAGTTCCTCACCGGGGACGACAAGTCCAGCTGGTTCAGCCTGATGCGCCTGGGCTACGACACCTTCTACGTGCCGGATGCTGCGATCAACACGGTCGAGCACCCACCGGAGAAGAGCTTCATCAAGGCCAGCCGCAAGCTGATGTACCGCTGGTACGGCAACAACCTGCGGCAGAACTCCCGCGCCCTGGGGCTGGGCCTCAAGCGCCTGGGCCTGTTCACCTGCATCGTCCTGCTCGACCAGCGCGTGTCCATGTGGACTAGCCTGCTGGGCCTGACGGTGGCGGTGATCGCCAGCCTCAAGTTCGGCATGGGCTTCTTGCTCGTGTACCTGCTGTGGATCGGCATCACCCGCCTGATCCTCACCATCATGCTGCTGTGCTCGGGCCATAACGTGGGGCCGGCCTACCCGCTGATTCTCTATTACAACCAGATCGTCGGCGCGCTGATGAAGATCTACGTGTTCTTCCGCCTCGACAAGCAGTCCTGGACCCGTCAGCCGACTGCCCTCAAGCGTGACCTCGAAAGCTTTCAACAATGGTTCAACACCTGGTCTTCACGGACCATGACCTTCTCGGCAGCCAGCATCTTCGTCGCTGTGCTGTTCATGGTCGTGTGAGCCCCCCGGAACGGATCTAACAGGAACGAAATCGCCATGAATACCGCCGTGAACGCCAATGTCGTGCATGAGTCCGAAGCCCAGCGCCAGCATGTCCGGGTACGTATCCCTGCCAAGCTGCGCTACCTGGACCGCAATCGCGAACCGCACGATGTGAAGGTGGACGATCTCTCCGCCGGGGGCCTGTCCTTCCATACCAGCAAACCCTTGAACGTCGGCGATGTGCTGCGCGGTCGCCTGCAGTTCACGGTCGACAACCTGGGCCTGTCCATGGACGTCGAGTTCCAGGTGCGCTCCTACCAGAGCACCGGTCGCACCGGCGTGCAGTTCCAGAACCTCGAACCGCGCGACGTGGCCACCCTGCGCCATATCATCACCACTTTCCTGTCCGGCGAGATGATCAACGTCGGCGGCGTGCTCAGCACCCTGCAACGCGACAACTTCACCAAGGCACGCAAGCAGAAAGACAGCGGCTCGGGGCTCTCGGCCTTCGGTCGCCTGCGCGCGGTGACCGTCAGCCTGGGCGTGTTCGTGGTCGGCGTGGCCGCGTTCGGCTTCATCGCCAAGTCGCTGTACGGCATGTACTTCGTCAGCCACGCCGAGGCCGGTGTGGTCTCGGTGCCCACCACCAACGTCACCATGCCGCGCGACGGCAGTGTGCAGAGCCTAGTGGAAAACGGCGCCCAGGTGGTCAAGGGCGCGCCGCTGGCAAGCTTCAGCACCAGCATGCTCGATTTGCTCAAAGGCCATCTGGACGACTCGCAGCTCGAGCCCGCCAAGGTCGAGGAGCTGTTCGGCAAGCAGCTCTCCGGCACGCTCACCAGCCCATGCGACTGCGTCGTCGCCCGCCAGTTGGTGGATGACGGCCAGTACGCCAGCAAGGGCCAGCCGATCTTCCAACTGGTGCCACGCACCACCAACCCGATGGTCGAGGCGCGCTTCAGCTATCGCCAGTTCGACCAGGTCAAGCCAGGCACCCGCGTGCAGTTCCAGGTGGCCGGCGAAGACGAGATGCGCACCGGCAAGATCGTCAGCAGCGCCAGCCTCAACAGCGAAGACCTGGCCTCGGATATCCGCGTGCAGATCAAGCCTGACAGTGGCCTGCCGGCAGAACTGGCCGGTCGCCCGGCGGCCGTCAACGCCGATCGTGGCCCGTCCCTGGACTGGCTGATCGACAAAGCCGTAGCCCGC
Organism: Pseudomonas guariconensis; assembly: GCF_040822035.1. Classification (NCBI taxonomy): domain Bacteria; kingdom Pseudomonadati; phylum Pseudomonadota; class Gammaproteobacteria; order Pseudomonadales; family Pseudomonadaceae; genus Pseudomonas; species Pseudomonas guariconensis. The sequence goes on from NZ_CP162012.1 coordinate 4,435,009, forward strand.
GGGCTGTAAGAGGGATCGGACCATGAACCCTTCGAACCGTATGACACCGCTGCAAGCGGCCGGGGCCTTGTTCGCGGGTAAACCCGCTCCCACAGGGATCGAATCGAGCCCTGCGCGCAGCATTCGCCCGCTGGCCTGGTGCGGCCTGGCCTTGGCCGTCGCCCTGGCCGGCTGCTCGGGCCTGCCCGACCAGCGTCTGGCCAACGAGGCCATGAAGCGCGGGGACACCGCCCTGGCCGAGCGCAATTACAAGGCCCTGGCCGACCTTGGCTACAGCGATGCCCAAGTGGGCCTGGCCGATATCCAGGTCGCCAGCCAGGACCCTGCCAAGCTCAAGGCAGCCGAGGCCACCTACCGCGCCGCCGCTGCCACCTCGCCCCGAGCCCAGGCACGCCTGGGTCGCCTGCTGGTGGCCAAGCCTGGCACTACCCAGGCCGAGCGCGAGGAGGCCGAAACCCTGCTCAAGCTCGCCGCCCAGCAAGGCGAGCGCAACACCCTGATCCCGCTGGCGATGCTCTACCTGCAATACCCGCAGAGCTTCCCCAAGGTGAACGCCCAGCAGCAGATCGACCAGTGGCGCGCCGCCGGTAACCCCGAGGCGGGCCTGGCCCAGGTGCTGCTCTACCGCACCCAGGGCACCTACGACCAGCACCTGGGCGACGTCGAAAAAATCTGCAAGGCCGCGCTGGACACCACCGACATCTGCTATGTGGAACTGGCCACCGTCTACCAAAAGCGCGCCCAGCCCGACCAGCAGGCCGCACTGATCCAGCAGCTCAAGGCCGCCTATGGCCGTGGCATCGTGCCGGCCACCCGGGTCGACAGCGTCGCCCGCGTGCTGGCAGACCGCAGCCTGGGCCAGACCGACGAAAAGACCGCCAAGGAGCTGCTCGAGCAAGTCGCCCCGGTCAATCCGGCTTCCTGGGTGAGCCTGGCGCAGTTGGTGTACGACTTCCCGGAGCTGGGCGACAACGACCAGTTGCTCGCCTACATCGAAAAGGGCCGTCAGGCCCAGCAGCCCCGCGCCGAACTGTTGCTCGGCCGCCTCTACTACGAAGGCAAGACGCTCCCGGCCGACGCCAGCAAAGCCGAAGAACACCTGCAGGCCGCCGCCGCCGCCGGCGAGGTCAGCGCCCACTATTACCTCGGCCAGCTGTACCGCCGTGGCTACCTGGGCCACGTCGAGCCGCAAAAAGCCGTCGACCACCTGCTCAGTGCCGCCCGTGGCGGGCAGAACAGCGCCGACTACGCCCTGGCCCAACTGTTCAGCGAAGGTCATGGCATTCGCCCTGCTCCGGCCAACGCCTGGGTGTTCGCCCAACTGGCCCAGGCCAACCCGTCGCCGCAATCGACCGAGCTGCTGCAAAAGCTCGACACGCAATTGAGCCCTGACCAGCGCAACCAGGCCCAGCGCCTGCTGGACCAGGAAAAGCAGGCACGCGGCAGCATGGCCCAGGTCGGTTCCAACCCCCTGGCCTTCGAAGCCCTGCAAGACGACGCAAAAGAAGAAGTAGACGGTGAGGACTCGCTATGACGCTCAATCCCTTCGTGAAAGCCGGCATTGGCCTGAGCTTCGCCCTGCTGTGGTCGTGCCCGACCCTGGCGGACATGACCGCCGAGAAGAACTTCGGCCTGGACATCAAGATCACCGGCCAATCCGAGGACGACCGCGACCTGGGCACCCGCTCCGGCGGTGACGTCAACGGCCTGGGCCTTGACCTGCGCCCTTGGGTCTACGGCGAACGCGGCAACTGGAGCGCCTTCGCCATGGGCCAGGCAGTAGCCGCCACCGATATCATCGAGACCGACACGCTGCGCCAGTCCGAGGACGGCAGCACCGTGGACAACGCCGATGACAGCCGCAAGCCGGACAAGAGCTACCTGGCCATGCGCGAGTTCTGGGTCGGCTACAGCGGCTTCACGCCCTACCCAGGCGAACAGCTGCGCCTGGGCCGCCAACGCCTGCGCAGCGACGACGGCATGTGGCGCGACACCAACATCGAAGCGTTGAACTGGACCTTCGACACCACCCTGCTCAAGGCCGACCTGGGCGTGGCACAGCGCTTCAGCGAATACCGCACCGACCTCACCGAGCTTGCGCCCGAGGACAAGGACCGCACCCACGTGTACGGCAACGTTGCCACCCAGTGGACACCTGGGCACTGGGTCGGCGTGCGCGCCCACCACTCCAGTGACAGCGGCAGCCTGAAAGACCCCGGTGAAACCGTCGACCCGTTGGACAAGACCCGCACGGGCGATCTGACCTGGCTGGGCCTGGAGGCCAACAGCGACGCCTACAACTGGCGCAACGACCACACCGTCAACTATTGGGGCAGCGTCACCTGGCTGACCGGCGATCGCGACACCCTCAGCACCCAGACCGTGGGCAACGACCAAGTCGCCACCGGCAAGCAGAGCGGCGATGTCAACGCCTGGGCCACCGACTTGGGTGTACGCCTGCGTCTGGACCCCAACTGGCAGGTCGGTGCGGCCTATGCCCGTGGCAGCGGCGGTGGCGGCAGCGACGGTTCGAGCAACTACGAGCAGACCGGGCTCGAGAGCAACCGCTCCAACTTCACCGGCACCCGCTCTCGCGTGCACCGCTTCGGCGAAGCCTTCCGTGGCGAGCTGGGCAACCTGCAGGCGGCCACCCTGTTCGCCTCCTGGCAACTGCGCGACGACTATGACGCAAGCTTCATCTACCACAAGTTCTGGCGCGTCGATGACCAGCAGAACATCGGTTCCAGCGGCATCAACGCGGTGGTCGAGGACAACGGTGTGAACCGTCCGCTGATCAATGGCGAGAAGGACCTGGGCCAGGAAATGGACGTGGTGGTCACCAAGTACTTCAAGCAAGGCCTGCTGCCGGCTTCGATGAGCCAAGCCATCGACGAGCCGTCGGCCCTGGTGCGCCTGCGTGCCGGCGTGTTCAAGCCAGGCGATGCCTACGGCAGCGAAGCTGATTCCTACATGCACCGCGCCTTCGTCGACGTGATCTGGCGCTATTGAGGCCCGGGAGAGGACACTCATGAACCTTCACCCGCATTTTCGCCATGGCCTGCTGGCCAGTGCCCTGCTGTTGGCCAGCAGCGGCCTGGCCTATGCCGAGCCGGTCAAGCCGGTGGTCAAGGAATTGCAGCAGGCCAAGACCTACACGGTCTCCAGCGCGCCGATCGAGCCGTTGCAGATGGACCCGCCCAAGCTGCCCGACCTCTCCGGCTACACCGCCGAAGCGGTTCAGAAAAAGCTCGACCGCAGCCATAAAGGCAAGGTCAGCGTGCGCCGCATGCTCCAGGAGGAATCGCTCAAGGAGTTCATCGGCGGCGACAACAAAGGCGCCGAGTGGGTTCGTCGCCAGCAGGGCATTCCCCAGGCGATCTTCATCGATGATGGCCATGTGGACCTGGTGCAGTTGAGCAAGCAGGTGCCCAAGCAGTACCTGCGCGAAACCGAGCCGGGCGTGTACCTGGCACGCCTGCCGATCGTGGTCGGGCGCAAGGGCGTGCTGGAGATCAATGGCAAGGTCAAGGAACTGCGCCTGTCCCAAGAGGGCGGGTCATTTCTGATCAACGACGGCAAGCTGTTCGTCACCGACACCCAGGTCACCGCCTGGCGCGAGAAGGACAACGGCCCCGCCACCTTCCGCAAGCCGGACGAGTTCCGTCCGTTCCTGTTGTCCTGGGGCGGTACCGAGACCTACATCGTCAACAGCAAGATGGCCAGCTTCGGCTACGCCAAGTCCAAGTCGTATGGCGTCAGTATCTCCCAGTACACGCCGAACATGGCCAAGCGCATGGGCCGTCCGGAACCTACCGGCTGGATCATCGGCTCCGAATTCAGCGACATGTGGTACGGCTTCTATTGCTACGAGACCCAGGACTTCGTGATCAAGGACAACACCTATCGCGACAACATCGTCTACGGCATCGACCCCCACGACCGCTCGCACCGCCTGATCATCGCCGGCAACACTGTGTACGGCACCAAGAAAAAGCACGGGATCATCGTCTCGCGTGAGGTCAACGACAGCTGGATCATCAACAACAAGAGCTACGACAACAAGCTCTCCGGCGTGGTCCTGGACCGTAACAGCGTCAACAACCTGGTGGCCTACAACGAGATCTACCGCAACCACACCGACGGCATCACGCTGTACGAAAGTGGCGACAACCTGATCTACGGCAACAAGCTGCTCAACAACCGCCGGCACGGCATCCGCGTGCGCAACAGCGTGAACATCCGCCTGTACGAAAACCTCGCCATGGCCAACGGCCTGGTGGGCGTGTACGGGCACATCAAGGACCTCTCCGACACCGACCGCGACATCGCCCTGGACCCCTTCGATGCCAAAGTCTCGCTGATCGTGGTCGGCGGTGAACTGGCGGCCAATGGCTCCGGTCCCCTGTCGATCGACTCGCCGCTGTCGGTCGAGCTCTACAAGGTCTCCATGCTCGCCCCGCGCAAGGCCAACGGCATCAGCCTCAACGGCGTGCTCGGCGAGCGCCAGGACGAAATCCTCGACCTGCTGGTGCGCCAGCAGAAGGCCGTGCTGATCGACCCGGTCGAACGCCAGACCGAAATGATCGATTAAGGAAGCCCAGACCATGACTCCGCATCTGATGAAACTGCTCGGCTTGTCCGCCGCCCTCCTGGCCATCAGCCAGGGCGTGCGCGCCGCCGAGGTGCAGGCCCCGAGCTTCACCGCCGAGCCTTGCTGCCAGCTGTGCCCAGAGGCCCACGACGCCAGCCGTTACGTGACCCGCTACCAGCAGAACTTCACGACTCTGGTCCAGGCCAAAGGCGACTGGCTGTTCCGTACCCGCGAAGACCTGCGCACCGAATTCAACACCACCCCGGCCGGCTACAAACGCCTGCAACAGGTACATGACGCGTTCAAGAAACGCGGCGTGGAACTGGTGCTGGTGTACCAGCCAACCCGTGGCCTGGTGAACCGCAACATGCTCAACCCCGCCGAGAAAGCCGCCTTCGATTATCAAAAGGCGCTGGGCAACTACCAGGCCATGCTCAAGCGCTTCGCCAGCATGGGCTACAACGTGCCCGACCTGTCGCCGCTGACCAACGAGCAATTGGCCGCCGCCGACCAGGGCAAGGACTTCTACTTCCGCGGTGACCAGCACTGGACGCCCTACGGCGCCGAGCGCGCGGCCAAGATCGTGGCCGACACCGTACACAAGATGCCAGCCTTCGAAGGCATCCCGCGCAAGGAATTCGAAACCCACAAGTCCGGCCGCATGGGCAAGACCGGTACCCTGCACAACGTCGCCGGGCAACTTTGCGGCACCAGCTATGCGGTGCAGTACATGGACCAGTTCGCCACCGAGCCCAAGGGCGGTGCGAGCGATGGCGACGACCTGTTCGGCGATTCGGGCAATGCCAAGATCACCCTGGTCGGCACCAGCCACAGCGGCAAGAACTACAACTTCTCGGGCTTCTTGCAGCAGTACATCGGTGCCGACGTGCTCAACGTCGCCTTCCCCGGTGGTGGCCTGGAAGGTTCGATGATCCAGTACCTGGGCAGTGAAGAGTTCAAAAAGAACCCACCGAAGATCCTCATCTGGGAGTTCTCGCCGCTGTACCGCCTGGACCAGGAAACCATCTGGCGCCAGATCCTCGCCTTGCTCGACGACGGCTGTGACGACCGTCCGGCCCAGATGAGCGCCAGCGCCACCCTCAAGCCCGGTAAGAACGAGCTGATGGTCAACGGCAAGGGCGGTGTGATCAAAGACCTGATCAACCGCAATCACCAGCTGGACATCAAGTTCGAGGACACCTCGGTAAAGGTCCTGCAGGCCACCCTCTGGTACCTCAACGGCCGCCACGAGGACATCAAGATCGAGAAGCCGGAAACCTCCGACACCGACGGCCGCTTCGTCTTCCAGATGCGCGAAGACGAGGACTGGGCCAGTCAGAACCTGCTCGCCCTCGAGATCCAGGGGCCGGAAACCGGCACCCAGAAAGTCGAGGCCAAGCTGTGCAAACGCAACAACTTCGCCGGTCATGCGCAGAACACCGCGCAGGCCGGCCAGTGAGGCGACCATGAACCCATTGCGCACAATCACCGCACCTGCCCTGCTCGCCCTGGCCCTGTTCGGCCCGGCCGCGCAGGCCGGCAGCCTGGTGCCGCCACAGGGCTACTACGCAGGCATCGAGAAGCTCAAGAAAGGCGACGGCAACTTCCGCTGCGAACCGGCGCCCAAGCCCTACACCGGCCCCCTGCAGTTTCGCAGCAAGTACGAAGGCTCCGACGGTGCCCGTGCGACCCTGAACAAGGCGTCCGAAAAGGCCTTCCGCCAGTCCACCGAGGACATCACCACGCTCGAGCGTGGCGTCAGCAAGATGGTCGGCCAGTACATGCGCGATGGCCGCCCGGCCCAGCTCGACTGCGCCCTGACCTGGCTGGGTACCTGGGCGCGGGCCGATGCGCTGGCGTCCACCGACTACAACCACACCGGCAAGTCGATGCGCAAATGGGCGCTGGGCAGCATGAGCGGCTCGTGGCTGCGCCTTAAGTTCTCCAACTCCCAGCCGTTGGCCGCGCACCAGGCCGAGGCCGAGCTGATCGAGAAATGGCTGGCGCGCCTGGCCGAACAGACCGTGCGCGACTGGAGCGACCTGCCGCTGGAGAAGATCAACAACCACAGCTACTGGGCGGCCTGGTCGGTGATGGCCACCGCCGTGGCCACCGACCGGCGCGACCTGTTCGACTGGGCGGTGAAGGAATACAAGGTCGGCGCCAACCAGGTGGACGAACAGGGCTTTTTACCCAACGAGCTCAAGCGCAAGCAGCGAGCCCTGGCCTACCACAACTACGCCCTGCCGCCGCTGGCGATGATCGCAAGCTTTGCCCAGGTCAACGGCGTGGACGTGCGTGGCGAGAACAACAACGCCTTGCAGCGCTTGGCGCAACGAGTGCTCAGCGGGTCGAAGGATCCGAGCGCGTTCAAGACCCGCAACGGCGAGAAACAGGACATGCACGACCTGAAGATCGACAGCAAGTATTCGTGGATGGAGCCCTACTGCAGCCTCTATGCGTGCAGTGGCGACACCCTCCAGCGCAAGCGCGGCATGCAGCCGTTCAACAGTTTCCGCTTAGGCGGAGACCTGACCCGGGTCTACGACCCGAGCGCAGAGAGCAAGAAGTGACACGACACCCTGTGGGAAGCGGGTGAACCCGCTCCCACAGGGCCTTGGTATCTCCCACTTTCGAGTGGGGGGTTTGGGGGGCACTGTGCCCCGGATGCTGTGAACAAAAAAGGAGAACCGGGATGGTCTTCTCGTCCAACGTGTTCCTGTTCCTGTTCTTGCCGATCTTCCTCGGCCTGTATTACTTGAGCGGGCAACGCTATCGCAACCTGCTGCTGTTGATCGCCAGTTACATCTTCTATGCCTGGTGGCGGGTGGACTTCCTGGCACTGTTCGCCGGTGTCACCCTGTGGAACTACTGGATCGGCCTCAAAGTCGGCGCCGCGGGCGTGCGTACCAAGCCAGCCCAACGCTGGCTGCTGCTGGGTGTGGCAGTCGACCTGGCGATTCTGGGCTACTTCAAGTACGCCAACTTCGGCGTCGAGAGCCTCAACGCGATCATCACGTCGTTCGGCCTGGAACCGTTCATCCTCACCCATGTGCTGTTGCCGATCGGTATCTCGTTCTACATCTTCGAGTCGATCAGCTACATCATCGACGTGTACCGCGGCGACACCCCGGCCACGCGCAACCTGATCGACTTCGCGGCATTCGTGGCGATCTTCCCGCACCTGATCGCCGGCCCCGTGCTGCGTTTCAAGGACCTGGTCGACCAGTTCAACAACCGCACCCACACCCTGGACAAGTTCTCCGAAGGCTGCACCCGCTTCATGCAGGGCTTCATCAAGAAAGTGTTCATCGCCGATACCCTGGCGGTGGTCGCCGACCACTGCTTCGCCCTGCAGAACCCGACCACGGGCGATGCCTGGCTGGGCGCACTGGCCTACACCGCGCAGCTGTACTTCGATTTCTCCGGCTACAGCGACATGGCCATCGGCCTGGGCTTGATGATGGGCTTTCGCTTCATGGAGAACTTCAAGCAGCCGTACATCAGCCAGTCGATCACCGAGTTCTGGCGGCGCTGGCACATCAGCTTGTCGACCTGGCTGCGTGATTACCTCTACATCACCCTGGGTGGCAACCGCAAAGGCACCTTCAACACCTACCGCAACCTGTTCCTGACCATGCTGCTGGGCGGGCTTTGGCACGGCGCCAACTTCACCTACATCATCTGGGGCGCCTGGCATGGCACCTGGCTGGCCATCGAGCGCGCCCTGGGCATCGACACCAACCCGCAGCGCTTCAACCCGATCAAGTGGGCGTTCACCTTCCTGCTGGTGGTGGTTGGCTGGGTGATCTTCCGCGCCGAGAACCTGCACGTGGCCGGCCGCATGTACGGCGCCATGTTCAGCTTCGGTGAGTGGCAGTTGTCGGAACTCAACCGCGCCCAGCTCACCGGCCTGCAGGTCGCGACCTTGGTGGTCGCCTACGTCACCTTGGCGGTGTTCGGCCTGCGCGACTTCTACCGCAACGCCAAGCCCACGCCCAAGGCCACCCCGGTGCAGATCAACGCCGACGGCTCCGTGGGCCTGGACTGGACCCGCGTCATGACCCGCGCCCTGGTCCTGCTGCTGTTCGTTGCCTCGGTGCTCAAGCTCTCGGCGCAGAGCTACTCGCCGTTCCTCTACTTCCAGTTCTGAGGACAGGACCATGAACCGGACACTACGCATCACCTATTCCCTGTCGTTCCTGGGCCTGCTGACCGGGCTTGGCGCCTGGTCGGTGGGCGGCCTTGAAAGCTTCAACCGCACCGAGCAGATGACCCTGCTCAACGGCAAGCTGGCCAAGGCCGCCGAGACCCACTACGACGAGCAGTTCCCGATCAAACGCATCGGCACCAACCTGTGGGCGGCGCTGGACTACAAGCTGTTCAACGAAGGCCGCCCGGGCGTCGTGCTGGGCCGCGAGCAGTGGCTGTTCAGCGATGAGGAGTTCAAGCCCACTGCCGGCGCCGAGCAGCTGATGCAGGAGAACCTGGCGCTGATCCGCGGCGTGCGCGACACCCTGCAGCGCCAGGGCACGCAGCTGGTGCTGGCGATCGTCCCGGCCAAGGCGCGGATCTATTCCGAGTACCTGGGCAAGGACCAACCGGCCAGCCTGCACGAGAACCTGTACAACCAGTTCCACGCCCAGGCCCGCCAGGCCGGAGTCTTCGCTCCGGATCTGCTCGCGCCCCTGGAGCAGGCCAAGGCCCGTGGCCAGGTGTTCCTGCGCACCGACACCCACTGGACGCCCATGGGTGCCGAGGTCGCGGCCCAGGCTCTGGCCGAGGCGGTGTCGCGCCAGAGCCTGCTCAATGGCGACCCGCAGGCGTTCATCACCGAAGCCGGCGCCACCAGCCCCTACAAGGGCGACCTGACCAACTTCCTGCCGCTGGACCCACTGTTCAGCAACCTGTTGCCCTCACCGGACAATCTGCAGCAACGCAGCACCCGTCCGGTCGAGGCCGAAGGTGAAGCAGGCGACGCGCTGTTCGCCGAAACCCGGATCCCGGTGGCGCTGGTCGGTACCAGTTACAGCGCCAACCCGCACTGGAACTTCCTCGGCGCCCTGCAGCAAGCCTTGCGCAGCGACGTGGCCAACTACGCCGAAGACGGCCATGGCCCCCTGCTGCCAATGCTCAAGTACCTGCAGAGCGACGCCTTCAAGGACGCTCCCCCGCAAGTGGTGGTGTGGGAATTCCCCGAACGTTATCTGCCAATGAAGAACGACCTCAGCGCCTTCGATCCGACCTGGATCGCCCAGCTGAAGAACACCCGCAAGACCGAAGAAAACCTGGCCCTGTCGTCCAATCGGACGGTTCACTGAAGAGGACATCAACATGACCAACAAACCTTCCTTCGCTAAAGCCTTCACCCTCGCTGCGGGCCTGTCCCTGCTCTCGCTGCAGGCCCTGGCCGGCGCCGATGCGGCGCTCTATGGCCCGAGCGCGCCAAAAGGCTCGACCTTCGTGCGCCTGTACAACGCCTCCTCCAGCCCTGCCGCGGCGTCGGTGGGCAACACCCAGATCAAGCCGGTCGGCGCCCAGGCCAGCAGCGACTTCAGCTTCCTGCCCGGAGGTGACTACACCGCCCAGGTCGGCGGCAAGAGCGTCCCGGTCAAACTGGCCGCGGACAAGTACTACACCTTGGTCAACAACGCTGGCGGCAGCCCGCAACTGATCGAAGAACCACCGTTCAAGAACAAGCAGAAAGCCCTGGTGCGCGTGCAGAACCTGAGCGACCAGTCGCTGACCCTCAAGACTGCCGACGGCAAGACCGAAGTGGTCAAGCCTGTGGCCGCCAAAGGCCGTGGCGAGCGCGAGATCAACCCGGTCAAGGTCAGCCTGGCCCTCTACGAAGGCGACAAGAAAGTCAGCGACCTCAAGCCGGTCGCCCTTGAGCGCGGTGAAGCCGCGGTGCTCTATGTCACAGGTTCCGGCAGCAACCTGTCGCCGGTCTGGGTCACCCGTCCCGTTGCCAGCAACTGATTCAAACCCCTATCGACCTTTTGGAGAAACATCATGATTCCGGTAATTCTTTCTGGTGGTAGCGGTTCGCGTCTGTGGCCTCTGTCGCGCAAGCAGTTCCCCAAGCAGTTCCTGGCCCTGACCGGTGAGCACACCCTGTTCCAGCAAACCCTGGAGCGCCTGGTGTTCGAAGGCATGGACAGCCCGATCGTGGTCTGCAACAAGGACCACAAGTTCATCGTCCAGGAGCAACTGGCCGCACTCAACTTGCAGACCCAGGGCATCCTCATGGAGCCCTTCGGTCGCAACACCGCGCCTGCGGTGGCCATCACCGCGATGAAGCTGGTCAACGAAGGCCGCGACGAGCTGATGCTGGTGCTGCCGGCCGACCATGTGATCGAGGACCAGAAGGCCCTGCAACGCGCCCTGGCCTTGGCCACCGTGGCCGCCGAGCGCGGCGAGATGGTGCTGTTCGGTGTGCCGGCGACCAAGCCTGAAACCGGCTATGGCTATATCCGCTCCAGCCAGGATGCCCTGCTGCCCGAAGGCGTGGCGCGCGTGGCGCAGTTCGTCGAAAAACCCGACGAGAAGCGCGCCAACGAGTTCGTCCGCGCCGGCGGTTACTTCTGGAACAGCGGCATGTTCCTGTTCCGCGCCAGCCGCTTCCTCGAAGAGCTGAAAAAGCACGACCCGGACATCTACGACACCTGCCTTCTGGCCCTGGAGCGCAGCGACGAACAAAGCGACGTGCTGAGCATCGACGCTGCGACCTTCGCCTGCTGCCCGGACAACTCCATCGACTACGCGGTGATGGAAAAGACCCAGCGTGCCTGCGTGGTACCGCTGTCGGCCGGCTGGAGCGACGTGGGTTGTTGGTCGTCGCTGTGGGAAGTGCACGAGAAAGACGACAACGGCAACGTCACCAAGGGCGACGTGGTGGTGCAAGACAGCCACAACTGCATGATCCACGGCAACGGCAAGCTGGTGTCGGTGATCGGCCTGGAGAACATCGTGGTGGTCGAGACCAAGGACGCCATGATGATCGCCCACAAAGACAAGGTCCAAGGCGTCAAGCAACTGGTCAACACCCTTGACCAGCAAGGCCGCAGCGAGACCCAGAACCACCTGGAGGTATACCGCCCGTGGGGCTCGTACGATTCGGTGGACATGGGCGGACGCTTCCAGGTCAAGCACATCACCGTCAAGCCGGGCGCGAGCCTGTCGCTGCAGATGCACCACCACCGCGCCGAACACTGGATCGTGGTGTCCGGCACCGCCGAGGTGACCTGCGACGAGAACGTGTTCCTGCTCACCGAGAATCAGTCGACCTACATCCCCATCGCCTCGGTCCACCGCCTGCGCAACCCAGGCAAGATCCCGTTGGAGATCATCGAAGTACAGTCCGGCAGCTACCTGGGCGAAGATGACATCGAGCGCTTCGAAGATGTCTATGGCCGCACCTCGACGCCAGTGGAACGCGGCATCTCGATCAAGACCATTGCGCAGTAGAGCGGCTCGCCGCTAGCGGCAAACTGCAAGAAAAAAGCAGGGCGGCGTGAACCGACCATTCGGATTCACCACCGCCCTGCTTTTTTCTTGTGGCTTGCCGCTTGAAGCTTGAAGCTCGCAACTCCAAGATACCCAAATCCTCGAAACGGAATTTGGACGACATGCTCATTGGCGCCCTGCTCATCCTCACCTGGCTGGTTCTGCTGCTGCGCTACCCGGCCAAGGCCTTGCCGATTTCCCTGGCGGCGGTGTTCGGCCTCGGGTTGGTGGCACTCGGGGTGGTGTGGCAGGACAGTCGCGAAGCCTCGCAGCTGGCGCGCCTGGACCTGCGCCTGAGCTACGCCCCCGACAAGTGCCCTGCCGATCGCACCTTGCAGGTGCACATGAAGAACGGCAATTCAGTGCCCCTCACCGAACTGCGCTGGCGCGTCGCCGCCTATGCCCCAGGTGACACCGTCAACCTGGCCGAGAACACCTACAACGCCCCGCGCTACCGAGGCCCCGGCGAGCTGCAACCGGGCGCCGAATGGACCGACTGCCTGCCCCTGCCGCCGCTGCGCAGTGGGTACCGGCCGCAGACATTGGAATTTCGTGCCGAACATCTGCAAGGTACATTCGCCAACTAATGTGTTGCCGGTGTCGAGCCGTTCGCGAGTAACCCGCGAGGGAGCCGACACAAGTTCATACCCATCCCCTCTGCCAACAGGCCTGAACCCATGCCCACCGTCCTGATCACCGGTTGTTCCAGCGGCATCGGCCGCGCCCTGGCCGACGCCTTCCGCGATGCCGGCCACCACGTGTGGGCCACCGCCCGCAAGCCCGAGGATGTCGAACGACTGGCCGCCGCAGGCTTTGCGGCGCGGCAGTTGGATGTCACTCACCCCGATGACCTGGCGCGTCTGGCCGACGAGCTGCAGGACCGCCATGGTGGTCTGGACATCCTCATCAACAACGCCGGCTACGGCGCCATGGGGCCCCTGCTCGACGGTGGCGTCGAGGCCATGCGCCAGCAGTTCGAGACCAATGTCTTTGCCGTGGTCGGGGTCACCCGCGCGCTGTTCCCGCTGCTGCGTCGCAACCGGGGCCTGGTGGTGAACATCGGCAGCGTGTCGGGTGTACTGGTCACCCCGTTCGCTGGCGCCTACTGCGCCTCCAAGGCGGCCGTGAATGCCCTGAGCGATGCCCTGCGCCTGGAGCTCGCGCCGTTCGGCATTCGCGTGATGGAAGTGCAGCCCGGAGCCATCGCCTCGCAGTTCGCCGACAACGCTCAACGTGAAGCCGAAGGGGTGCTGGCGGCGGATTCGCCGTGGTGGCCGTTGCGCAATTACATCCAGGCGCGGGCCCGAGCTTCCCAGGACAAACCCACGCCAGCCGCGGTGTTCGCCCAAGGGCTGTTGGCAGCGACCCGTAAGCGCCCGACGCCTGCCATGGTACGCCTGGGCAATGGCAGCACGGCCCTGCCGCTGCTGGCCCGGCTGCTGCCCCGGCGGTTGCTGGACAAGGTGCTGCGCAAACGCTTCGGGTTGCTGCGCCCACTCTGATACGGCGCAGCGCCTTTCGCGGCTACCCCCCGCCCACAGGTGCCCTGCGGCCCTTGAAAGCCACAGTACCTGTGGGCGCTGGCGAAGCCTGGGACGGGCCGCATAGCGGCCCCTTAGGCCTTCTCGTCGAACGCCTGCCAGCCACCGCCCAGGGCTTTGTACAACCCCACCAGCGCCTGGGACACTGCCGCCGAACTATCGATCCACTGCTCCTCGCTGGCCAGCAGCGCGCTCTGCACGGTCAGCACATTGAGAAAGTCCACCGCCCCTTCCACGTACTGTCGCTGGGCCGTCTCCAGCGCGACGCGGTTCTGTCTCACCGCCTCGGCCAGATGATCGCGACGCAACTGGCTGGCGTTGTACAACCGCAGCACATCGTCGATCTCATGCCAGGCACTCAGCACCACTTTGCGGTAATTGAGCGCCGCCTCCTGCTGCTGCGCCTCACGCAGCTCGAGCGTGCCTTTCAGGCGCCCGCCTTCGAAGATCGGCAACGACAACTGCGGGCCGAAGGCGAAACGCCTGGCATCCCACGCACCGAAGTCGGACAGCTGCATGGCCTGCAAGCCCACGCTGCCGGAGAGCCGAATGCTCGGGTAGAAGTCGGCCTTGGCCACGCCGATGCTGGCGGTAGCCGCGTGCAGCCGCGCCTCGGCCTGGCGGATATCAGGACGGCGCTCGGCGAGCGCTGACGGCAGGCCGATGGCAAAGCGCTGCTGCGGTGTCGGCAAATCGCCAGGGGCCAGCAACTCGCTTTGCAGGCTACGCGGAGGTTGCGCGGCGAGCAGGCTCAGGGCGTTGATCAGGTCGTCGCGGCGCGCCTCCAGCGTGGGCAAACGCGCCTCGATCGACGCCACCTGGGCGCTGGCCTGGGCCACGTCCAGGCGCGTAGCGACGCCTTCGGCCTGACGATCCTGGGACAGCTTGAGGCTGTGCCGGGCGACCTTGAGGTTGTCCTGGGTGACTTCCAGGGTGTGCTGCACCGCGCGCAACTGGATGTAATCACCTGCCGTTTCGGACAACAGCGCCAGCAGTACGCCGCGCCGGTCGTTCTCGGCCACTTGCACCGAAGCATCGGCCGCCTCGACCTGGCGACGTACCCGTCCCCACAGGTCCAGCTCCCAGCCTGCGACCAGATCGCCCTGCCATAGATTGAAGGCAGACTTGCCCGCTTTGCCAGACGGGTCGTTCAGGCCTTCGGCGCTGTTGCGCGCGCGGCTGTAGCCGGCGTTCACATCCACCGAAGGCACCTCGTCGGCCGCCACGGTGCTGCGCAAGGCGCGGCTTTGCAGCAGGCGCGCACTGGCCATCTGCAGGTCAAGGTTACGTTCAGCGACGCGCTGGATCAGCGCGCTCAGACGGGCATCGTGGAAGCTGTCCCACCAGCGCAGCTCCAGCGGCTCGGCGGTCGGCTGACTTGCCGCCGCCTCGCCTTGCAGCTGCGCCCAGGCCTGGGGCGCCTGGCTCTCGGGGCGCTTGAAATCCGGCCCGAGGGTGCAGCCGGCGAGCATCACCGCCAGCAGCAGAGGGCTAATGCGTGTTACCGCCTTCATCGCGCGCTCACCGCTTTGCCATCGAGGGTGTCGCCGTCGGTGTCGATGGTCGCCACCACCGACATCCCCACCCGCAGGCGCTCGAGCAGTGGCTGGCCATCATCGAAGACGATCTTCACCGGAATACGCTGCACCACCTTGGTGAAGTTGCCGGTGGCATTGTCTGGCTTGACCGCGGCGAAGGTGACGCCGGTGGCCGGGGCGATGCTCTGCACATGGCCGTGCAGTTTCTCCCCGGAAAAAGTATCGACACTGATGCTCACCGGCTGGCCCGGCTGCACGTGAGTGAGCTGGGTTTCCTGGAAGTTGCCCACCACGTAGGCCTGCTGCAGCGGCACCACCGAGAGCAGACGCGCGCCCGGATTGACGTACGCACCGATGCGCAGGGCACGCTCGCCGACCATGCCATCCACCGGCGCGGTGATGCGGGTGTAGGACAGATCCAACTGGGCTTTCTCAACGCCAGCCTCGGCACGCTTGAGCTGGCCCTCGGCGCTCGCCACCTGGGCCGTGAGGATGTCCACCTGCTTGCGCGTGGCGACCAACGCCGCCTGGGCGTTGGCCAGACGCGCGCGGGCCTGCTCGACACGGCTGCGCGCCTGCTGGGCGTTCTGCACGGTACCGGCGCCCTGCTCTGCCAGGCGGCTGTAGCGGGTCACTTCATGATCGGCAAAGGCCATTTCGGCCTGGGCGGCCTTCACCGCCGCTTCGGCCTGGGCGATCAACGACGCCTGACGCTCGAGGGTGGCGCGAGCATCGGCGCTCTGCGCCTTGGCCACCAGCAATTGGGCTTGGGCGGCGTCGAGGGCCGCGCGGTAGTCGCGATCATCGATGGTCGCCAGCAACTGGCCGGCGCTGACCTGCTGGTTGTCTTCGACCAGCACTTCCTTGATGAAACCTGGCACCTTCGGCGCGACTACGGTGTAGTCGGCGGTCACATACGCATCGTTGGTGCTTTGCCGGTGGTCGCTGCCCAGCATCCAGGGGGTCACCAGGGCAGCCAGCACGGCCACGGCGAGCACCGAGCCGATCACGAGTGTCTTGCGGTTGTTGGTCATTTCTACAGTCTCGAATTCATCCAGGCGTCAGGCCACCGCACGCGGTGGGTAGATCCGGGTAGGCACGAAAGGAATCAGGCAGATCAGGGCCACGGCGACACCGGCCATGACCAGGTACAAGTCGGCCGAAGTCAGCACTTGGGCTTGTTCGTGGAGGCGCCGGGCCAGGCCTGCCGCCTGGTCATCGACCAGTGGCGCGTTGCCCAGGCTGTCCACCAGATGGTTGGAATGAAAATGCCGACGCACGGTGCCCAGGGCGTCCAGCAGCCCGGTGGCGATCACCGAGGCCAGCCCCTTGACGGTGTTGAACCAGCTGGAGGCGAACGGGCCTTCCTGGGGCGTCATGCCATTGGTGGAGAGCATCAGCAGCGGCAGCACCGACATCGGCTGACCGAACACCTGCAGCAGGTAGAAGGGGTAGAAATCGCCGCGGATCCATTGCGAGGTCAACAGGCTGCTGCCCACGCAGGAGACCGCCAGCATCCCCAGGCCCAGCGCCAGCACCCAGCGGCAGTCCACCGCACGGATGTTGCACAGTGCTGCCGTGAGCGGCAGGGCGATCAGTTGCGGCATGGCCACCAGCATCATCAACGGGCTGGTCTGCGCCGGGCGATAGCCCTGGATCTGCGCCAGGTACGCCGAAGGGATGCTGCCCACGCCCGAGAGCACGATCAGCACGCCGGCCAGTGTCACCAGGGCAAAGCTCAGGTTGCGCCGCGTCAGCAGGCGCAGCTGGAAGAACGGCAGTGGCTCGGACCATTCGTTGTACATGAACAGCACCAGCAGCAGCACGCCACCACCGAGCAGCCAACAAATCAGCGGCGAATCGAACCAGCCCCAACGATCGCCCAGGGACAAGCCCAGGACGATGCAGCTGATGGCCGGCAGGCCGAGCACCACGCCCCGCCAGTCGAATTGCTTGAAACGCTCCAGACGCAGCGGGTCCTGGGGCAAGCCCCAGCCCACGCAGAACATGGCCAGACCCGACGGCAGGATGATCTGCCAGAACGCCCACTGCCAACCGACATATTCCGTCCACAAGCCCGCCAATGGCGTGCCCAGGTTGGGGCCGAAGGTCGCGGTCAGGGCATAGCAGGCCAGGCCATAGATCTTGATACCCGGGGGCAGAAAGCGCAGCGCCACGGTCATCAGCATCGGCGGTAAGGCCCCCGATGCCAGGCCCTGGACGATGCGCAGTAGCATCAGGCTGTGCAGATTGGGCGCGAAGGGCTGGACCAGGCCTAGCACGGCGAACAGACCGGTCGCGCATAACGTGAAGCGGCGCAGGGAAAAGGTGCCGGCCATCCAAGGCGCGAAGGCCATGGCCGAGACCGAGGCGGCCGAATACACCGCCAGCAGCCAGGCGCCTTCATCGGCGCCGATGCCCATGGCGCCGCGGATGTCGGCCAGGGAAATCTTCGTCACCGCCTCATTGAGTCCGGCGCAGAGCACCGCCAACAACACGCCGAACAGCCCGACCACCACCCGCAGGCCGAACGCCGTCTGCACCGGTGCTGCAGGCGCCGGAGCGGCGACAGGCACGGCGGAAGGCGCGGACAGGGAACTCATGGACAGACATCTCCAGCAACAAATTCAAGGCAGGAGGGAAGTCTAAGAAGGTCGAATGCTGACGAAAACTGACTTATTGGCAGTTTTATGTTGCACCAGACGCAATCGACACAATTGTTAGTGGGGGAGTCGCCGCGCCCACATATCCCCTGTGTGAGCGGGCTTACTCGCGAAATCAGACGACGCGGCGCATGGCACGGGCTGCGCCCGTGGTCACGGCTGAACCCGCGCCTAATGAATCTGCGGTGATCGTCGCTCCGATTTATCCGCGAATGGCCCCGTCAGGGATCGACGCTGCAACAGGCCTTGAGCGTCTGGCGCAACCAACGATGGGCCGGGTCGTTCTGAAAGCGCGGGTGCCAGGCCTGCATGACGGTCACCTGCTCCAGCGGCAGCGGGATCTGGAACGAGCGCAGCGGCAGGCCCAGCTTGTTCACGCTGTTGAGGATGTTGGCCGGCATCGGCAGGATCAGGTCGGAATCCGGCAGCGAGAACATCGCCGAATGAAAGCTCGGGGTGATCAGCGCCACGCGCCGCTGAGCCTTGAAGTTGGCAAGTTCCACATCGATCGGCCCGTTAGCCCGGCCGCGTCGCGACACGCTGATCTGCGGGTAGGCGGCAAAGCGCTGCGGGGTGATCTGGGCGTCGAAGATCGGGTGGTCGCGGCGCGCCAGGCCAATGTATTCGGTGTGAAACAGGCTCTGCACCTTGATCTCCGGACCCAACTCCACGGTCGAGCTGATGATCAAATCGGTGCGCCCGTCGCGCAGCACGCTATCGTCATCGCCACCCGGGCTCTCGGGCACGAACCTGAGCACCGTGCGCGGCGCCTGCTCGTGCATCATGCGCAACAACTGGGCGCCGTACAGGGCGATGAACAGGTCGTTGGTGCGGATGTTGAAGGCCCGCTCCAGGTTCGGCAGATCCACCTCATCGCCACTGCGAAACACCTGCCCGGCCTGCTCGACCAAGGCCGAGACCTGCTCGCGCAGGGCCAGGGCTCGGGGCGTGGGCACCAGGCCACGGCCAGCGCGCACCAGGATCGGGTCGCCCAGGGCATCGCGGATCCGCCCCAGGGTGCGGCTCATCGCGGCGGGGCTGAGGTTCATGCGCTGCGCCGCGCCGACCACACTGCCCTCGTCGAGCAGGGCATCGAGGGCGACGAGCAGGTTCATGTCGGGCAATTGCATGGGCCGTTTTCCGTGACAGCTGTGGGAAAGGACATCTTATCAGGCCGGATGATTGCGTCTGGCGCAATGTCCCCGTGCGTGGTGGGCCATTTATCCAACGCGATGGACGATCAAGAATGGTGCGCACAGCTTCGCGGGTGAACCCGCAACAAGGCCACCACCGAACCGAAGGAACCTCCATGCCCCGCCCGGTCCTGATCGCCATCGACGCCTCCCCTGCCACCAGCGCCCTGCTCGACCTCGCCCAGCGTTACTGCCGGCCCGGCGAGCACGAACTGCACGTGCTGCTGGCCATCGACACGACCTTCGCCGTGCACGATCACCCGATGGCCTACACCGAAGAGGAACAGCAGGAGTATCCGGCCGCCTGCGAAGAACAGCACCTGGCAGACCAGGCCGTGGCCACGGCGGTACGTGCGTTGCGCAAGGCCGGTTTCAGCAGCCATGGCTGCATGGTCGCCGCAGAGCCCGTCGAGGCCATCGTCGGCAAGGCCAGAGCGCTGGAATGCGAACTGATCATCATGGGCCACCGCCATCTGTCGCGGCTCGGGCGGCTGCTGGATCCATCGATCAGCGCGAAAGTGATCGACCGGGTGCAGGTTCCGGTGTTGGTCGGGGCGGCGGGATAAGCCAACAGGCTCGGCGCTGCCACCAACGCATTCGCGGGTGAACCCGCGAATGCGTCAGGAGCCTCAATGCCGAATTCGGATCAGCCCTCGCTCGGCTTGACCACCACCGTGCAGGTGGTCCCCGCCGCCAGCAAAAAGCCTTTCGGCACTTGATCGATATGAATGCGCACCGGCACCCGCTGGGCCAGACGCACCCAGTTGAAGGTCGGGTTCACGTCGGCGATCAGCTCGCGGCTCTGCGGGTTGTCGCGGTCGTAGATGCCGCGGGCGATACTCTCCACATGCCCCTTGATGCGCTCGCCGCTCATCATCTGCAGTTCGGCCTGGTCGCCCACCTTCACGTGGGGCAGCTTGGTCTCCTCGAAGAAGCCATACACCCAGAACGAGTTCTCATCCACCACCGCCATCACCGCCTCGCCGGTGCGGGCGTAGTCGCCCTTGTGGATGTTGAGGTTGGTGACGTAGCCATCGACCGTGGCAATGATCCGCGTACGCTTGAGGTTGAGTTCGGCGGCCGCCAGTTGGGCCTGGGCCTGCTGGTAGTCGGCCAGCGCGGCGCTTGCGATGTTGCTGGCGTCGTCGCGGTTTTCCTTGGAGATCACCAGGTTGTCCAGGTCGGCGCGGCGCTTGGCGTTGACCTTGCGCATCTCCCACGTGGCCTTGCGCGAGGCGACCAGGGCCTTGGCTTGGTCCACCGCCAGCTGGTAGTGCTCGGGGTCGATCTGGATCAGCAGGTCTCCCTTCTTCACGCGTTGGTTGTCCTTGACTGGCACGTCCACCACGTAGCCCGGCACGTCAGCAGCGACGTTGATGATGTCGGCGCGCACCCGGCCGTCACGGGTCCAGGGGGTGGTCATGTAGTGCAGCCACAACTGGCGACCGATCACCACGGCGCCCGCCAGCACCAGCAGGGTGGCGATCAGGCTGAAGAATTTTTTCATCGAAGGATTCTCACCAGTAGACAGACAGCGCCATGGCGCCGAAGAGGCAGATGAACAGGCACAGGCGCAGCAGCGCCGGGTGCCAGAAGAAGCGGTAGCCGTCATGGCTTGCGATGAAGCGGTCCAGGCCCCAGGCCAGGCCTGCGGCGAACAGGAACATCAAGGTCATGGTGGGCATGTACACGCCATGGAAGGCGATTTCACGAGGCATGGTGCAATCCTTTGGCCGGAGCCAGGGGCGACTTGGGGTCGAGCAGGGACGTACGAATGAAATGCAGGTAGCTCTGCACCCGACGCAACACCGAGGTGTCGAAGTGCCGGGCGAAGGGTTCGTCGGTGGCCTGCACGCGGCTGATGGCATGGTCAACCGCCACCAGGGCGCGTTCGTGGTTGCTGGCGTTGGGCTGCAGGAACAGCCGCGCCAAGGCCCGGCCCATCACGCGGATGGCCTGGCGCCAGGGCTGGCTTTCGGCATAGGCCGGGTGGATCGGGGCGCGCACCTGTTCCTTGCGCAGCTCGATGATCGCGTGGCCGATTTCCAGGACAGTGAACATCCAGCGCATCAGCTCGCTCTGCACCTGCGGCCGGCCGGCAGCCAAACCGTAGGCCTGGTGCAGCAGGTCGCGGGTACGGCTCTCGAACGCCGAGCCCAATCCGCGCAGGCGACCGGTGATGGCGAATAGCACTTGCTCACGCAGGTCCTGCTCCAGGCGGCTCCACAGCCAACGGCTGTTGGGCGGCAGGATGATCGCCCCGGCGGCGGCGCAGACCAGCATGCCGATGACCATGCCGATGTAATCGTTGATGAACACGTAGGGGTCGTACACCGTCAGGTTGTTCGGCACCGAGCCGATGGCGAAGAACACCAGCAGGCCGATCCCGTAGCCAGCATAGGCCGGGCGCGAGGACAGAAACGCCCCGAGCACGAACACCGGCGCCAGCACCATGCACAGCAATGGGAAGCCATCGATCCAGGGGAAGACGAAGAAGGTCTCGAAGAAGCCGACGAAGGCGCCGATCATCGTGCCGCACGCCATCTGGAACGACATGCGTTTGGGGTTCGGCGAGGCAGCCGACAGCCCCACGGTGACTGTCGCGATCAGCGTCATCATGGCGCCGCTTGGCCAGTCGCTGAGTAGCCAGTAGCTGCCCAGCAGCAACAGCACCGCCGAGGCACGCACGCCGGCAGCCAGCGACACCAGCCAGTTGGTCTGGGCCACGTAGGGCTCGTCCCACTGTTCGCGCTCGTGCCTGTGGGCGGCGAGCGAGGCGTGGGTCTGGGCGTAGCTGTACATCTCGTCGACGAAGCGGTAAAGCAGCTCGAAGGCGGTGTGGAAGTCGAGCAGGTCCGACTCGCTGGGCTCGGTCTCGAGGTAGTCGGCGCGCAGGCCGCGCACCTGGGCTTGCAGCCCTTCCTTGTAGGCCGCCAGCTCCAGGGTCAGGCGCAGCGCATCGGCGTCGGTCAGGGCGCGGCCCACATAGGGGTCGAGCAATTCGGCAAGGGTCGCCAGGCCCGGCTCGATGGCCCCGACGATCTGCAACGGCCCACGGGCGCGCAGGCGCTCCAGCAGACTGTGCAGGGCGTTGAAGCGGGTGGTGATGGCCATGAACTCGCTGTTCATGCGTACCAGCCGGCCCGAGCGCCTGCGCATGTGCGGGTCTTCGAAGGCGGTGACGTTGCGCAGACTCTCCAGGCCCACGGCCTCGGCGATGAAACGCACGTTGCTGCTTTCGTAGCGGTCCGGCTGGCTGTCGCCACGCAGGGCCTCGACCACCACCCCGGCGAACACGCCAAAGCGTTGGTACAGGGCGTTGCGCATGGCGGCGCTGGCCGACTGGGGCAGGATCGCCGCGCTGACCAAGGTCGACACCAGGATCCCCAGGGAGATTTCCAGCACCCGCCACACCGCCGCCATGAACGCTTGGTCGGGGTGCTGCAACACCGGCAGGCCGATCATCGCCGCGGTATACCCGGCCAGCACGAAACCATAGGCCTGGAAGGTGCGGTAGCGCATGGCGCCGGCCGAACATAGGCCGACCCACAACGCAAGGCTGGGCAGGAACAGCTCGGTGTTCTGCGGAAAGAGCGCGACCAGCGCGACCATCATCGCCGAGCCCGCCAGGGTGCCGAGCACCCGGTAGAAGCTTTTGGCGAACACATGCCCGCTCTGTGGCTGCATGACGATGAACACGGTAATCATCGCCGTGCGCGGTTGCGGCAGCTCCAGACGCATGGCCAGCCACAAGGTGATGAAGGCGGCTGCCAGGACCTTGAAGATGTAGACCCAGGTCACCCCGTCGGTGCGCGCCCAGGCAAAGAAGCCCCGGCGCCATTCCAGGCTCTGCAGCCAGCGCAGGGGCAGGCTCGATGTGCTCATTCGGCGTGGCTCGGCGTGTCGAAAATGGCCAGGGTCGCAGGCGTTTTCGGCGCCACCTGGCGTTGCTCGTCCGGTACGTCCTGGCCGGCCTGCAGCCCACCACCGAGGGCGGTGACCAGCTCGGCATGGGCGCTCAGGCGCGCGGCCTGGACCTGCTGTTGGATCTGCTGCTGACGGAACAGCAGGGTCTGGGCGTTGAGCACATTCAGGTAATCGGTCAGCCCGCGCTGGAAGGCGACCATGGCTATGTCATAGGTCTTCTGCGCGGCAGCCACGCTCTGTGCGGCGAAGTGCGACTGCTCTTTCATCGACTCGCGGCGGATCAGCTGGTCGGAGATGTTCTTCAGCGCACCGACCACGGTTTCGTTGTAGCGCGCCACCGCCATGTCATAGCCCGCCGATGCCACGCCCAGTTGCGAGCGCAGGCGACCGCCGTCGAAGATCGGCAGGCTGATGGCCGGGCCCACGTTGTAGTTGAACTTGCGCCCGGTGAGAAACTCCAGCGGGCCACCGCCGGTGGCCATGAAGCCCAGGCTGCCGACCAGGTCGACGTTGGGGAAGAAGCCCGCGTGAGCCACATCGATGCCACGAGCCTGGGCCGCCACCTGCCAGCGGCTGGCGACCACATCGGGGCGCTGGCCGACCAGTTCGGCGGGCAGGTTCGACGGCAGCTTCAGCGGTGCGCCAAGGCTCAGGGTGGGGCGTTGGATCTGCGCGCCCTCCCCCGGCCCCTTGCCAGCCAAGGCGGCCAACTGGTTGCGAGTCAAGGCGATCTCTTCGTTGAGGCTGTCGAGCTGACGATGGGTTTCAGGCAAAGGGGCCTCGGCCTGGCTGACCTCGAAGTGCGTGCCTAGGCCGCTGTCCAGACGCCGCTTGGCCAGGGCGAGGATCTGCTCCTGCTGCTTCAGCTCGGCCTGGACGATATCGCGCTGGGCGAAGTGCAGACTCAGCTGGATGTAGGCGCGCACCACGTTGTTCTGTAGCTCCAGCTGGGCCTGGCGGGCTTCGGCAACGCTCATGTGCGCCTGGTCCACGGCCTGCTCGCTGGCATTGCGCTCACGGCCCCAGAGATCCAGGGCGTAGCTCAAACCGATGGCGGCGTTGTTGTCCCAGGTGTTGGCCCCGGACAGCGCACCAGGGCCATAGAACTGATCTTCCGGCCAGTTGTGGCGCTTGAGGGTGGCCTGGCCGTTGGCCTGGAGCTTTTCCGCCGACTCGATCACACCGGCCATGGACTTGGCTTGGCGCACCCGCGCCGCAGCCATGGCCAGGGTCGGGCTGCCGCTCTGGGCCAGCTCGACCCAGCGGTCCAACTGCGGGTCGCCATAGGCACGCCACCACTGTTGCGCCGGCCAATGGGCGTCGGTGGCAGCTTCGCGGATCGCGTCGTCGGTGGTCAGGGTGTTGGCTTGCAGCGTCTTGCTTTGCGGGGCGATGCCCCAGGTTCCGATACAGCCGCTCAAGGTGAGGCTAAGGGCACAGGCACTGAGCGCATTCAGCGCTCTGATGATGCGACGCGGCACAGCTGCGATTTCCCGAGGATGAGATGAAGAGGCCGGGCAATTCTAGGGGGCGGTCGCACTGGCGATAAGCGCATATTCCTGCGAATCTTTGTTACCAAAACAGTGATAATCCGGCTTTAGTCTGAAGACCGTTTTGGTTACTTCATGTCACAATTTTGTCCTCTACCTTGAGAGTGACCCATGGACACCCTGCAAAACATGCGTGCTTTCAGTTGCGTAGCCCAACTCGGTAGCTTCACTGCCGCCGCGGCGCAACTGGATACGACCACCGCGAACGTCTCGCGGGCGGTCTCCAACCTGGAAGCCCATCTGCAAACTCGGCTGCTCAACCGCACCACCCGACGCATCGCTCTGACCGAGGCGGGCAAGCGTTACCTGATGCGCTGCGAACAGATTCTCACCTTCGTCGAAGAAGCCGAGGCCGAAGCCAGCGATGCCCACGCCCGCCCGGCCGGGCAGTTGAAGGTGCATTCGATGACCGGCGTCGGCCAGCACTTCGTGGTCGATGCCATCGCCCGCTACCGTGAGTCGCACCCGGACGTGACCTTCGACCTGACCATGGCCAACCGCGTACCGGACCTGCTCGACGAGGGCTATGACGTGTCCATCGTGCTGGCCAGCGAGCTGCCGGATTCCGGCTTCGTCTCCCAGCGTCTGGGCATCACCTACAGCATCGTCTGCGCCTCGCCCGAGTACGTGGCCAAGCACGGCACCGCGCACAAACCATCCGACCTGCTCAAGCATTCGTGCCTGCGCATGGTCAGCCCGGTGATCCCGCTGGAGAAGTGGCTGTTCGACGGTCCGGAAGGCCAGGAGGTGGTCAACATCACCAGCTCGCCGTTCCAGGTCAATTCGGCCGACGCCATGAAGACGGCGATCCGCAGCGGCATGGGCGTGGGCGTGCTGCCGATCTATTCGGCCATCGACGGCCTGCGCGACGGCAGCATCGTGCGGATCATGCCCGACTACCGTCTGCAGGAGCTGAACCTCTACGCAATCTACCCCTCGCGCCAGTACCTGGATGCCAAGATCAAGACCTGGGTCGAATACCTGCGCAACTCGCTGCCGGAAATCCTCGCCGCCCACGAGGCGGACCTGAAGATCCACGAGAGCGGTCGCTAACCGCAAGTTTCAAGCCGCAAGAAAAAACCAGGCCCACGCCGCCCGGCTTTTCTTGCCGCTCGAAGCGTGAAGCTTGTAGCTTTCAATTTTTTGCCATGAGAAGTAGCCCGATGAAAAAGACCGTCCTGGCCTTCAGCCGCATCACCCCGGCCATGGCCGAACGCCTGCAGCAAGACTTCAACGTGATCGTGCCCAACCCCAAGCACGGTGACATCGCCGCCCAGTTCAACGAAGCCCTGCCCCAGGCCCATGGCCTGATCGGCGTCGGTCGCAAGCTCGGCCGGGCGCAGCTCGAGGGCGCAGGCAAGCTGGAGGTGGTGTCCAGCGTCTCGGTCGGCTACGACAACTACGACCTGGACTATTTCAACGAGCGCGGCATCGCCCTGACCAACACCCCCGACGTGCTCACCGAAAGCACCGCCGACCTGGCCTTCGCCCTGGTCATGGGCTGTGCGCGCCGGGTCGCCGAGCTCGACGCCTGGACCAAGGCTGGCCACTGGCAAGCCACCGTCGGCCCAGCCCATTTCGGCAGCGACGTGCATGGCAAGACCCTTGGCATCGTCGGTCTGGGCAACATCGGCGCCGCCATCGCCCGGCGCGGCCGCTTCGGTTTCAACATGCAGGTGCTGTACAGCGGCAACAACCGCAAGCCCGCGCTGGAACAGGAGCTTGGAGCCCAATACCGCAGCCTGGAGCAACTGCTGGCCGAAGCCGACTTCGTGTGCCTGGTGGTGCCGTTGTCGGAGGCCACGCGCAAGTTGATCGGTGCCCGCGAGCTCAAACTGATGAAGCCCAGCGCCTTTTTGGTCAACGTCTCCCGCGGGCCGGTGGTGGACGAGGCGGCGCTGGTCGAGGCGCTGCAGAGCGGCACGATTCGCGGTGCCGGGCTGGACGTGTACGAGAAAGAGCCGCTGGCCGACTCGCCGCTGTTCACGCTGCCCAATGCCCTGACCCTGCCACACGTGGGTTCCGCCACCGCTGAAACCCGCGAAGCCATGGCCAATCGGGCGATCGACAACCTGCGCGCGGCGCTGTTGGGCGAGCGACCTCGGGACCTGGTCAACCCGCAGGTCTGGAAGGGCTGAGTCGTGTTTCAGGAGGCCTTCGCGGGTGAACCCACGAAGGCCTCAGCGCCGCACTACCTGATCTTGCGCCGCCTGCCGACGACCTTGCGCACCACATAGCGCGGCCGGTGCTTGGTTTCCTGGTAGATCCGCCCGATGTACTCCCCCAGGATGCCGATGCCGATCAGCTGCACCCCGCCCAGGAACAAAATGGCCGTCATCAACGATGGATATCCCGGCACATCGGTCCCCCACAGCAATTTGTCGACCACCATGTACACCGCAAAGGCAAACGCGAACAGCGACACCCCACCGCCTACGTAAGTCCATAGCCGCAAGGGCACGGTGCTGAACGAGGTGATGCCGTCTAGCGCCAGGTTCCACAGTCGCCAGACGCTGAACTTGCTGTTGCCCGCGACCCGCGGCGGCCGGTCGTACTCGATGATTTCGGTGCGAAACCCCACCCACGACAATACCCCTTTCATGAACAACTGCTGCTCCGGCAACTGGCGGATCGCGGCGACCACCTTGCGGTCGAGCAGACGAAAATCACCGACGTTCTCCTCGATGTGGGTCGAGGCGATGCGGTTGTGCAGGCGGTAATAGAGCCGCGCGCTCCAGCGCTTGAACGGCGTATCGGCAGCCCGGTCGCGGCGCTTGGCCAGGACCACGTCGGCGCCCTGCTGCCAGCGTTCGACCATCTGCGCGACCAGCTCGATGGGGTCCTGCAGATCGACATCGATCGGCACCATGGCATCGCCCTCGGCGTACTCCAGCCCGGCGAACAGCGCCGACTCCTTGCCGAAGTTGCGCGAGAAATTGATCACCGTGACCCATTCATCGCGCATAGCCAGGTCTGCGCAGATGGCCTCGGTGCCATCGGTGCTGCCATCGTTGATGAACAGAATCTCCACTGTCATGCCCTGCAACGACGGCTCGCGCCGCACGGCGCGGTAGAAGCGCTCCAGGGTGTCCTGCTCGTTGTACACCGGCACGATCAGGGAAATGTTCATGGCGCCCTCCGTCTGAACACTACAGTGCGCGAATAGCTATAGCCCACCACCAGGCTGACCGTGGAGAACGCCACGAGGGTCAACCAGGGCGACAGGCGCGCCCAGTCGGACACCGCCCCCATGGCCAGGCTCAGCCCTCCCATACCCGCCAGGAACAACAGGTAGCGCTTGCCGCCTGGCCGGGCGAAGAAGGTGTAGCGGGCGTTGAGCTGGTAGGACAGGCTCGCCGCCCCGGCAAAGGCCAATACATTGCTCAGCGCCTGGCTGCGCCCAAGGACCAGGTGCAGCACGAAGAACACGAGCCAGTGCACGCCTGTGTTGACCAGGCCGACCACGCCATAGCGGGCGAAGCGCCGAAGGTTCACCAACGGTAGCGCTCGGGGTCGCGGGGCTTTTTCATCAGCACGTAGACGGTATCGCCCACCCCATGGATGTCATAGAACTTGCCCCGCACTACAGGTTGCGGGCTACGCGCCAGCACCTGTCGACGGTCCAGCGGCGGATGCGAGCCGAAGTTGCTCAGGCCTACACGCGGCATCATTTCCGGGAGCAGCAGGTAGTTGATGTTGAGCACATAACGCAGCGCCGGCATGGCCTTGAACGAGCCACTGGCGGCCGGCAACCACTGGCCGCCAGAGTCGATGCCCAGCACGTAGTAGCGTCGGGCGCTGGCCAGCGAGGGCTGGGCGCTGATGTCGTGGGCCAGGGCGAAGGTGACGGCCTGGTGCAGCGTCTTCTGCACGATCAGCACGCGGCCGTAGGCGAAGGCGAACGACAGCATGCACAACAGCGGTATCACCAGCAGCCAGCCCAGGCGCGGGTGGATTTCACTGAGCGCCTCATGGGCGAGCAGCAGCACCAGCAGCATGAGCACGCCCAGGCCCATCAAGGTGCGCGCGCCATCGTTGAAATCGGCGAACACCAACGTGATGCCGGGGATTAGCAGCAGAATCACCGGTATCGGCACCAGCAACGCCAGGCATAAGCCGACCCGGGCGCCGACGCTGCCCTGCCCGTCCAGCACACGCCAGAGCTGCCGGGCCAGCGCGACGATCGCGAGCGCGATCAACACCAGGCAGCACCACGTGGTGCCCGGCGTGAACAACAACCCCACTCGCTCGCCGATCACCTCCAGCCGTGCCACAGTGATGAACGGCCAAGGCCCCTCGACAGGCAGCAAGCCCTGGCGCAAGGGCGTCATCAGTTGATAGGCCGTCAGCCCATACAGCGCACAACCGCCCAGCGCCTGGCCCAGGCGCCCTAGCGCATGGCGCCAGACCTGGCCGCACCGCTTGCCCAGCATTACCTGGCGCATGACCTCCACACCGCACAGCCCGGCGAACACGTTCAGGCTGATCTGGTAGAAAGCCAGCGCCACCGCCACCAGCAGTGCGCCGCAGAGTATCTGTCGCCAGCTGCCAGGCTCCAGGGTGATGGCCAGCACACAGGCGGCCAGCGCCAGTGCCATGGTCGGTCCGTCGTACTGGTAAGAGAGGTTTTGCAGGAAGAACGGTTGATACCACAGCGGCAGCACCACCAGTACCGCGCTGGCGGTGGGAGCGACGAAATAGTGACGCACAAGGCGGGCCAGGGCCAGGGCGGCCGCCGTGCCTGCCAGCAACAGCGGCAAGGGGAACAGGTTCGGCGCCCCATCGCCGAAGCCAAGCGCGCCGTAGAACAGGTCGTTCATCACCCGCCCCTCGACTGCCCAGGCATTGCCGGCCAGATGCCCGCGCCAGCTGTCGTCCATGTACGGGTAGTCAGCCAGCAACAGCGGGATCAGATGCAGGCCGAGGGCGAGCAGGCACAGCAACTGCACCTGGCGGTACGACAGGTGTCGGTCCCAGGCTGACAGTGTCGACATGGCCGGATCCAACGATAAAAGGTCTGGCCTAGTGTAGACACCGGCGAATCTGACGCGCGGTATTCGCGGGCTTCCCCATGAAAGAACCGCACCAGAGGGCCGTCGCCTACCTCACGCCGACCGCACGCCCCATCACCTTGGCCTTTGGCTTGCGAAACACCAGCACGTTGCCCGCCATCACCGCCACCAGCCCCAGCAGCGCTGGCGCCGTCCACTGGTAGCCCTCGGCGACGGCCGAGACATTCAACGCCACCAGCGGGAACAGCACCGTGCAGTAGGCCGCCCGCTCCGGCCCCATGCGTCCGACCAAGGTCAGGTAGGCGGTGAAACCGATGACCGACCCCGGGATCACCAGGTACAGCAGCGAACCGATGTAGCGGGTGTTCCATTCCATGTCGAAGGGAATGCCGCTGAGCAGGCAGTACAGTGCCAGCATCATCGCCCCATACACCATACCCCAGGCGTTGGTGGTCATGGGCTTGAGCCCTGCCTTCTGCTGCACGCTGGAAAGCATGTTGCCCGCCGAGAAACACAAGGTGCCCAGCAAGGCGAGGCCCAGGCCGTACAAGGTCTCGCGGCTGGCGGTGTGGCTGAACAGCTCCGGCCAGAACAGCAGGCCCAGGCCCACCAGCCCCAAGGCACCACCACCCAACACATTGGCGGCGATACGCTGGCCAAAGAAGATCCGCGCGTTGAGTGCGTTCCATAGGGTGGCGGTAGAGAACACCACGGCGATCAGCCCACTGGCAATCCACTGGCTGGCGGTGAGAAAACACATGAAGTTGACGCAGAACAGGCAAAAACCCTGGGCCAGGCACACCAGGTGGGCGCGGCGGTTCATCGGTTGCAGGCGCCGGGTGAGCAAGAGGATGGCGAACAGGATCAACCCGGCCAGGGCGAAGCGATAGACGATCGACACCGGGATGGCGACCACGCCCAGCTGCAGTTTCAGGGCGATCCAGGTGGTGCCCCAGATCAGGACAGTGAGCAGATAGAGCGAGAGGTTCATGGCAGGACTTCCGTGGCGGTCACAAGAGCTGGGGCTGCGTTGCAGCCCATCGCAGGCTTCGCCAGCGCCCACAAGGCTCAGTGGCACCTGCAGGCGAAGCCTGTGATCGAGGGCCCAGCCCTCGTCGTGATCTCCAGTCTCCACCCGCCGCCGATGCCTGCGCTTGCACAAACTTGCGCATTTGCCATCCCCGGGGCTGTCAGCCCGAACGCCACGCAGTAGGATGGCAACACGAGGAATCGCCGATGACCCCACTGACCCAATTGCAAGTTTTCAACGCCATGCACGCCTCCCCCAATGCCCGCCTGGAGCTGAGCGCGCACCTGGGCGACGGCCTTGCTGCAGCAGTGTGGAGCAATCGCGACGATGCCCGCGACTACCAGGCACCGAGCCACCATACCCTGTCGTGCTACATCGCCGACGGCACCGGCACCTTCCGACGTCAGCGCCCGGCCGACAAGGGCGCGCCGGACAAACTGTGCATCATGCCCGCAGGTCACGAGTCCAACTGGGTGGTCAATGGGCACATCCGCCTGGCCCACCTCTACATCAGCGAGGCCCAGTTCGCCCTGGGTTGCCTGCACCTGCTCGACCGCGAACCGCGGGAAATGCAGCTGCAAGAGGCGACCTTCCTCGATGATCCGCAACAGGCCCGACGCTTCCGCCAACTGGTGACCCTGGACTGGGACGAACCCGGCGAGCGTCTCTTGGCCAGTAGCCTGGCCCACGAAATTGTCGACCACGCCGTGCTCAGCCAGGCAGGTCTGCGCCAGGGCCTGCGCCTGAAGGGCGGCCTGGCACCGCACCAGCGCCGGCAGTTGGTGGAGTACATCGAAGCGCACCTGGACCAACCCATCACCCTGGGCGAGCTGGCCGTGCGCTGCAACCTGTCCGAATACCACTTCGCCCGCATGTTCCGTACAAGCTTCGGCCTGCCGCCGCACCAGTACCTGCTGGCCCGCCGCCTCAACCGCGCCTGCCAGCTGTTGCGCCTGGGCCAGTTGCCGCTGGGCCAGGTGGCCCTGCTATGTGGATTCGCCAGCGCCAGCCACTTCAGCAACCGCTTCCGCCAGGCCCTGGGCGCGACGCCCGGGGACTACCGGGCGGCCTTCTCCGGCTGAGCGACGAGCGCACGTTCGCCGGGCGCATCAGCACCAGAAGCATGTTTCGGCGGTTTGCCAAGGCCGATTTGCAACAGAAAATTTATTTTCTAAAGGGGCTTGATTTCGTTTCGCCGTTGGCTGACTTTAGGGTCAAGAGGCGAAGAAATTCCAAGGGCCTCAAAGGCCTAGGCGCGTCTCTTGCGAGCAAGCTGAATAAGGATTGAATCATGCAAATCCAGGTCAACAGCAGCAATCACATCGAAGGCAACATCCGGCTCAACGAGTGGGTTCGCAGCACGCTTGAAAGCACGCTCGAACGCTACGAGGACGACCTCACCCGCATCGAGGTCCACCTGCGTGACGAGAACGGCGCCAAGCCCGGCCCACATGACAAACGCTGCCAGATGGAGGCTCGCCCGAAAGGCCATCAACCGATTTCCGTGACCCACACCGCCACGTCCCTGGACCAGGCTGTGGATGGCGCCGCCAGCAAGCTGAACAACGCGCTGGATCACTTCTACGGCAAGTTGCGCAGCAAACGTGGGGTACTTCAGATGAGCGACCCTGAAGCCTGAACCCCGCGATCGACAAAGAACGCCCGGCATTGCCGGGCGTTTTCATGTCCACCGATCAATGGCCCTGAACCAACCGCGCGCTCAGTCGGTCAACCTCTGCAGTCATTCATTGCAGACAGCCCGACCATGCACAATCCATTCGACCAGATCAGCGACGCCTTCGCCCCCGAGTACCGGGTCAACCTAAGCATCGAACGCCTGGACGGCAGCATCATGCTCACCCTCTCCGACGACAGCGGTGTGGTCGCCAAACGCCTGATCACCGCCGCCCAGCGCAATGACCCGCAGCGTCTGCAGCGGGTGATCGACAGCATCCGCCTGGGGCTGGCCATCGAACTGGGCCAGAACCCGCTGGAGGTCATGGCCGCCCTCACCCAAGCCCCCCACCAGACACCACGCCGCTTCCCCGCCGCCGGCCTGGCCAACTGACCCCTACTTGCCGTCCTCGACCTCTTTGCCATCGGCATCGAGCACCTTGGTGGACGGATAGCGGTACGAGGCGTAGCGCACCACAAGAATCGAAAACGCCAGCAGCAGGATGCCGCCGCACAGGTACAGATGCGGCTTCCGCGCAACGCACCCCAATACGCTATCTAGCATCAGGCGATTACTAGATCCCGGAGAGCCGGTACGCCTGCGTGCAATAAAAAAACCGATGACTATTTCTCAGTCTATGCCAGAAGTTTCGTATCGCTGGGGCACGGCAGAATGTCCAATAATATGTATGAAATAGAGGCAATTTATCGGCCGGTCGCTCAGATTGTGCTCAGTGAGGAAGGCTTACCAACAGGCTGCAAAAAGAGTGGGAGCAGGCGCCTTGGAAGGAAATATGGCTTATGGTTCCGTCGACTTGGCTCTTTCGGCCTACAGCCTTAGTAAGCTGATATTGAAACCAGATGCATGGCGTTTATTTAGGATGTACGCAGCGATTATGTTCGAGGATATGAGAAATCAAGCAAAGCGGCATTAGCATTTGAAGCCATCTCCGACACCGCCACCCTCAACGCCTTATATATGGAGAGTCAAAGCGGTGACCAGTAACCCGTTACTGATGGAGGCCTTATACCTACTGATCTCCTTGATAGCCTTCTTGGCCTTCCACTCGACATCAAAAATAATTTCCGGAGCACGTCTTACCCCTAGAGTATTTTTAATTTTTCTTGCACCACTTATACTCTGGGGAGCGACCCAACTCAGCGTAGCCCGTTATGGCTATGTTTTATTCTATCTACCCTCCCGAGATTTTTTGGGAGGTGACTATATAATCCGCTGGATCGCGTTCATAAGCGCCCTGGTTCAAATATTTTGTCTGCCGAGCAAAGACAGTCCAAGACGATACTTGTCACGACAGTGAACTCAATGTTCACCAGCTGCACATCTTGAACACCTAGACTCTGTACGGAATGTATCCGCACTCGCCCATACTACGTTTAAACGGGGCTCGGAATGCTCATGCACTCCAGCGCACTTCGCTTTCTGACCCCGTTTCGCCTAGTCTGGCCTTTGCGCAAATACACTTCATATCCCTGGGGACACGGCTACTCTTCAACCCGTTCAGCGCCGGGTTCGCAACCGAGCAACAACAGCATGGCCCAGGCCTGGCCAACTGACCCCTACTTGCCGTCCTCGACCTCTTTGCCATTGGCATCGAGCACCTTGGTGGACGGATAGCGGTACGAGGCGTAGCGCACCACAAGAATCGAAAACGCCAGCAGCAGGATGCCGCCGCACAGATACAGCAGCCCGACGTCTGGCGCTTTGTGGTGCGAGACATCGCCGATCAGCAGACGGGTCAGCGCGGTGATCGCCACATACAGCAGGAAGCGGATCGGCATGTGGTTGGTCTTGAAATAGATACCGACCATCGCCCCCAGCTCCAAGTAGATGAACAGCAGCAGGATGTCATCGACGCTGACCCCACCTTTGCCCAGCATGTCCAGGAAGGTCACCACCGCCGCATAGGCAGTGATGGCGCCGATGCCGAACAACGCCAGGTAGTGGAACGCCTCGACGCACAGGTTGCCCAGCGAGTCCGCCGAGCCATGCAGGCCCTTGCGTAGTTTTTCTGCCCATTTGATGTTCACGATGTTCGTTTTCCCCGATACGAGCTGAAGGATGATGCGTCACCTCTGTGACGCTTGTGCATGCAGTAAAAAGGCCAGGCCTTTGCCTTGGAAGGCGACCAATTGCCGCAAGACACCTGTGGGCTAGGCTCTGAAGGGAAAAGGCCATCACTTGAGTTGCATCACGGTGGCTGGAGCGAGTACTGTATATAAATACAGTTAACCCATAACCCCAACAGCAAAAGGCACAGAGGTGATGAATGGCCGTCGAAGTGGTGTACCGCAGCAGCCGCGACCCGGAGCGCTTGTTCATGGATAAGGCCGAAGCAGACCGTCACGACAAAATGCTCGAACTGGCCGAGCGCCTGGCCGAGGTGCTGCAAAAGGCCGTGCCATCGTTGAGCGAACAGCAAGTCGAGGAAGCCGGCATCTACATGGCCAAGAACCGCGACGTGTTCGCCCGGGCCTTCAAGAACCAGCCGGATGCCTTGGCCGAGCTGCTTGAGAATCAGGCTGAATGACCCAGGCTCATCCGTAGAGCAACCGCTCCGCCAGCATCTGCGCCACCCGCGCTGGCGAACGCTTCTCCGCCTGGGCATGGGCAAACACTTCGGTCAGCCGCGTGGGAATGCGCGCCAGGTGTGCGGTGATGGTGCCCAGGTCCTCGCCCCGGTGGGTCAGGGCCACATAGATCAGGCCACCGGCATTGATCACGTAGTCCGGCGCATAGAGGATGCCGCGATTTTCCAGCTGATCCGCCACTTGCAGCGTAGTGAGCTGGTTGTTCGCCGCGCCTGCCACGGCAGCGCAGCGCAACTGCATCACGCTCTGGCCATTGAGCACCGGCCCGACGCCACAGGGGGCAAAGATATCGCAGGGAGTGCTGATCAGCGCGTCGTTGGTCACAGGATGTGCCCCCAATTGCTCCACGGCCAGGCGCACGCGTCCAGGATCCAGGTCGCTGACCAATAATTCCGCGCCCGCCGCGTGCAACTGTTCGGCCAAGGCATAGCCGACATTGCCCAAGCCTTGCACAGCGATGCGCAGCCCCTCCAGGTTATCGCTGCCCAGACGCGCCATGGACGTGGCGCGAATGCCCGCGAACACACCCATCGCGGCATGCGGCGACGGGTCGCCTGAGGCTGTGGTGCTGGTGACATGGGGTGTGGTCTGGGCGATGCAGTCCATGTCCAGGGTGGAGGTGCCGCTGTCCACGGCGGTGATGAAGCGCCCCTGCAGGGTATCGATGAACCGGCCGAATGCTTCGAACAGCGCGGCGCGGTTTTCCACATGCGGATTGCGCACGATCACCGCTTTGCCGCCCCCCAAAGGCAGGCCCGCCAATGCCGCCTTGTAGCTCATGCCCTGGGCCAGACGGATGGCGTCGGTCATGGCACTTTCATCATCGGCGTAGGGTAGATAGCGACAGCCGCCCATGGCCGGGCCCAACTGCTCGCTATGAATGACCACGACGGCCTTGAGGCCTGTCGGCGGGTCGATGCACAGGTGCAAGGACTGGGTGCGGGTGCTTTGCATGAGCGCGAACATCAACGGGCTCCCCCGAGAGGTGCTCCTTCCAGTATAGGCAGGCCGCCAGGCTCCGAGCCTCTGGCGGACCACTGGACGAAAGCACGCGCCAAGGCTAAAAGATAAGCGTATGCGGAGAGTGCCCATGAACCCACGTCAAGCCTGCCTGGCCTGCCTGGATCGCGAGCCTGTCGCGCTGCTGGAAGCAACGCTGTGGATAGCGGCCGAGCACGACCGGACGGTAGAGCCGGCGGCGAGCCTCGCCCAAGTGCACGACTTGCAGCGAGAAATCAGCGCCAACCTGCCAATGCTGCCGCTCCACGAGCTGGCCCAGCCCCTGCTGCGTCAACTCAATGCCCTGGGTTTCGCGCAGGATGAATACCATCCGTTGCGACCCCAGGTGGCGTTGATGGACAAAGTCTTGCAGCGCCGCCGCGGCCAGCCGTTGACCCTGGCCATCCTCGCCCTGGAACTGGCGCGACGCCTATCGATCCCCCTGGAGGGCGTGAACTTCCCCGGCCACTTCCTGCTGCGTGTGCCCGGGGCCGACCATTTGCTCGATCCCTGTGGCGGGCGACGGTTGTACCCCGCCGACTGCCGAGAACTGCTGGCCCGCCAGTTCGGTCCCCATATGCCGTTGAGCGCCGAACACATGCACAGCGCAGCCCCCATGCAGATGCTCCAGCGCCTGTCGCGCAACCTGCGTCATCTGCACAGCAGCAACGAAAACGACCTGGCCGCCTTGATCGACGCCGAACGGGTGATGCAACTAGGCCCGGTACTGGCAAGCGACTACCTGGCCCGCGCCACGCTCTACCAGCACCTGGATTGCCCCCAGGCCGAGCGCTATGACTTGGAGCACGCCTTGCTGCTGACCGACGACCCGATCCAACGTCTGAAATTGAGCGAACGGCTTGGCCAACTCCCGTCGACCAAGCGTTCGATTCACTGAGCCGGGGTGTCCGGCTGGCAGGAGGGATGCGCCTTGGCGAAGGCCGGGTGTGCCTGTGCCAAAGCAGCCACGCGAGCGATGCGTGGATAGCCGCTGAGGTCGACATTGAATCGCTCGGCGGCGTAGAGCTGAGGGATCAGGTAGACATCTGCCAACCCCGGCTCGTCACCGAAGCAGAAGCCTCGATCACCGATCAATTGTTCCACCGCCGCCAGGCCCTGGCCGATCCAGTGGGCGATCCACTGGTTGACCTGGGTATCGTCATGGCCCAACTGACGCAACTGGTTGAGCACGCTGACGTTGTGCAGCGGGTGGACGTCGCAGCCGATGATCGCCGCCACACCCCGCACTTTGGCCCGAGACTCGGCACTGGCCGGCAACAGCGCAGGTTGTGGATAAACCTCTTCGAGGTACTCGATGATCGCCGGTGACTGCACCAGCAACTCCCCGCCATCGGTCCGCAGCGCGGGCACTCGCCCCTGGGGGTTGAGCGCCAGGTAGTGCGCCCCACGCTGCTCGCCCTTGAGAAGGTTGACCGGCAGGGCCTGGTAATCCAGCCCCTTGAGCGCCAAGGCGATGCGTACCCGATACGAGGAAGTGGAACGGTAATAGGTGAACAGCTCCATCGCCCTGACCTCTCAGTTGGCCGAGATGATCTTGCCGCGGCATTCGCCGAAGCCGATGCTCGCCACGCCGTCACGGATGCAGCGGGCACGCAGGATGATCTCGTCGCCGTCCTCCAGGAACTTGCGCACCTCGCCGCTGGCCAGCTCCACCGGATGCTTGCCACCTTCGGTGATCTCCAGAAGGCTGCCGAACGAGCCGGGCGTGGCGCCGGACAGCGTGCCCGAACCGAACAGGTCACCCGGCTGCAACTGGCAACCGTTGACACTGTGGTGAGCCACCATCTGGGCCACGGTCCAGTACATGCTGCGGGTGTTGCTCAGGGTCAGGCGATGGGCTGGCAGGCCCTGCTCGCGCATCTTCTCGGTAACCAGCAGCACTTCCAGTTCGATATCGAAGGCACCCGCGTCCTGGTCACGCTTGTCCAGCAGGTAGGACAGGGGCTGCGGGTCGCCTTCAGGACGCGGCGCCTGGGCGCAACGGAACGGCTCGAGGGCTTCGGCGGTAACCACCCAGGGCGAGATGCTGGTGATGAAGCTCTTGGACAGGAACGGGCCCAGTGGCTGGTATTCCCAGGCCTGGATATCGCGCGCGGACCAGTCGTTGAGCAGGCAGTAGCCGGCCACATGCTCAGCGGCGTCGCTCACCGGGATGGGCTGGCCCATGTCGTTGCCTTGGCCGATCCAGATGCCCAATTCCAGCTCGTAGTCCAGGCGCGCACACGGGCCGAAGTTCGGTTCGGTCTGCCCGGCCGGCAGGGTCTGGCCCTTGGGACGGCGCACGTCGGTACCAGAGGGACGGATGGTGGAGGCACGGCCGTGGTAACCGATCGGCACGTATTTGTAGTTGGGCAGCAGCGGGTTGTCCGGGCGGAACAGCTTGCCCACGTTCTTGGCGTGTTCGATGCCTACGTAGAAGTCGGTGTAGTCGCCGATCTTCGCAGGCAGGTGCAGTTGGCAATCGCTGGCCGGATACAGGGCAGCCTTCAAGGCCGCTTGATGCTCGCTGTGCTCGCCCAGCAGCACCATCAAACGCTCGCGCAAGGCCACACGGGCTTCACGGCCCAGGGCGAAGAACGCATTCAGCGCGCCGCCTCGGGTGGCTTCGGCAGCGACCTTGGCCTGGCCGTCGAACAGGCCGGCGCCCAGCACGGCTTCCAGATCGAGGATCGCGTCACCGATGGCTACGCCACAACGCGGTGCCTGGCCTGGACGGCTGAAGATGCCCAGGGGCAGGTTCTGCAACGGGAAGTCGCTGTGCCCGTTGGCGTGCTCGACCCAGCTACGGGCGATGGCGGTCTGGTTCATGGGTTATCTCCGATTCGGGTTGAAGGTGCTCGGCAAGGTGGCCCAGCAACTATCGTAGTCGGCCTGCAGTTGCGGGCACTCGAGGGCATGACGGCTCGGACGCAGCACCTGGCTGGTCTCGAACATGAATGCCATGGTGTTGTCGATCTTGTGCGGAGCGAGGTCCGCGGCGATGGCCTTCTCGCAGGTTTCGGCGTCTGGCCCGTGGGCGCTCATCACACCGTGCAGCGAGGCACCGCCCGGCAGGAAACCTTCAGCCTTGGCGTCGTAGGCCCCCTGGATCAGGCCCATGAATTCGTTCATCAGGTTGCGGTGGAACCAAGGTGGACGGAAGGTGTTCTCGGCCACCATCCAGCGTGGCGGGAAGATCACGAAGTCCATGTTGGCCATGCCGTGGACGCTGGTCGGCGAGGTGAGCACGGTGAAGATTGAAGGATCGGGATGGTCGAAGCTGACCGTGCCGATGGTATTGAAGCGACGCAGGTCGTACTTATACGGCACGTTGCTGCCGTGCCAGGCGACCACATCCAGCGGCGAGTGCTGCAGTTCGCAGGCCCAGTGTTCGCCGAGAAACTTCTGCACCAGTTGCACTGGCCCGCTGACCTCTTCGTAGCGCGCCACTGGGGTCAGGAAGTCACGCGGGTTGGCCAGGCCATTGCTGCCGATCGGGCCCAGGTCCGGGATGCGCAGCGGGGCACCATGGTTCTCGGCAATGTAGCCACGGGCCTGGCCGTCGAGCAGCTCGACGCGGAACTTCATGCCCCGAGGGATCACGGCGATCTCCAGCGGCTCGACTTCCATCACCCCCAGTTCGGTGGCGATGCGCAGGCGGCCTTGCTCCGGCACCAGTAGCAGTTCGCCGTCGGCATTGAAGAACACCCGTTCCATGGAACGATTGGCACGATAGATGTAGATGCTCACGCCAGCCGGCTTCTCCGAGGCCGAGTTGGCCACCATCGGCAGCCAGCCTTCGATGAAATCGGTGGGCTCGGACGGGATCGGCTGGGGGCTCCAGCGCAGGCGGTTGGGGGTGATCTGGCCCAGCGGGCCGGTCAGCGGTTGACGCTCCAGACGCTCGAAGCGCGGGTGCAGCGCCGAGGGACGAATGCGGTACAGCCAGGTACGACGCAGCTCGCTGCGGGCCATGGTGAACGCGGTACCCGAGAGCAGTTCGGCGTACAGGCCGTAAGGGGCTTTCTGTGGGGAGTTCTGCCCGACCGGCAGGGCGCCGGGCAGCGCTTCACTGGCGAACTCGTTGCCGAAGCCGCTCAGGTACTGAAGATCAGGGGAAGAATCGAGATTCATCGGGTGCCTCCGGGCTCGATGAGAGCCGTTGCTGGCAGCTGGCTGCTGGCCCTGTCCGGCGCGTTCCGGTGAGTACTCCAGGCGTTGCAGCGCGTCTGCATTGTTTTTATCGTAATCAGATTACGAATAACGTAATTTGATTGCCGAAAGGCGTCAAGCTATAAAGACGCCCACCTGTCTCCCCTGGATTCCCATCCCATGGCCAAAGCCAGCTCCCCTGCCGACAACGGCAAGCAGAAGGTCCGCTCGGCGGAAGTCGGCACCGACATTCTCAAAGCCCTTGCCGAACTCTCTCCATCCACGTCGCTGTCGCGACTGGCCGAACACGTGGACATGCCGGCGAGCAAGGTGCATCGCTACTTGCAGGCGCTGATCGCCAGCGGCTTCGCCGAGCAGGATCCTGCCACCAACCATTATGGGCTGGGCCGTGAGGCACTGCGGGTGGGCATGGCGGCGCTGGGTAGCATCGACGTGCTGAAGGTCGCGGCGCTGCCCCTGTCGCAACTGCGCGACGAGCTCAACGAAAGCTGTTTCATTGCGGTGTGGGGCAATCAGGGGGCGACGGTGGTCAGCATCGAGCCTGCGGTGCGCGCGGTGACGGTGGTCACGCAGATCGGCTCGGTCCTGCCGCTGCTCAGTTCGTCCACAGGCCTGGTGTTCGCCGCCCACCTGCCCGAACGCGAGACAGTGGAACTGCGCGACCAGGAGCTGGCCGCCATGGACCAGTCATTCAGCGACTACGAGCCCGTGCTGGCCCAGATCCGTGCACGCGGGCTGCATCACGTGCACGGTTTGCTGATGCCCGGCGTGGACGCGCTGTCCGCGCCGGTGTTCAACGCCATGGGCCAGATTGCCGCGGTGATGACGGTGGTCGGTCCGACGTCGATCTTTCATGCCGACGAACAGGGACCGGCGGCGAAGCGCTTGCTGGCGGCGGCAGGCGCCGTCAGCAAGCGTATGGGGTATGAGCCAGCGGCCTAGCTCATGCGTTGAGGTGCCGTCCCTGACCCCGATGGCGGCCTCAGGTGAACTGACGAGGGGCTGATTGCTCTGTGGAAGCAACCAGTTGCGTATACCACGACAACTCTTCCTCGAATCGTTTATTCAACGGTTGGAAAGCACCCGAGCCAAGCTCCTTGAACACCTCATGCCGCTCATAGAACGCTTTGAGTGCCTCGACTTGGTTCTTCACCCATAGACTCAGTGCGGATGACTCCCCAGGAAACAACGTCGACCAGAGTTTGCTGCCTCGATCAACCAGCTGGGTACCATAGAACTTCACCACATCCGTAATCCCGGGCAAGCTGGCGACGGCTCCGAGCAGGGATAACAGTGCTGCCGTCTTATCGCCATCACGCAACGCCGCGAGGCTGCGGTAGAACCCAGCACCGGCCTTGATGAAGCCCAGAACGATTCGCGCCGGCGGGAACGCCAAGGCGATGACATCCGCCACCAGACCGACCAGCCAGAACACCTCTTGGGTGATACGCCTCGCCGCGCTGTAGGCATCGCGTTTCGCATCGGCCAGCAAGCGCTGTATACGCTGGCGTAGAGCAACCGAAAGATCCCGGATGTTGTACAGCACCTGCAACGACCGGGCGATCCTCGCATTTCCCTTGCTTTCTGACGCATCGGCGAAGTCATCGTTTCGCACGCTCTCATTGAGTTCGCGGATCAACAGCTCATCGTCAATCGAGACATGCGCGTAGACCCAGTCCTGCAGAGCATCGCTTCGCCACTGCTCGACAAAATCCTCGACCGTATAAAGGTACCGCCCACCAGGCCCATCGCTGAGATAGACCAAAGTGCCCTTGGCCTGGGGCGACTGCAGCAGGTACCCACCGACTACAGCGGCCCCGTTGATCTTCAGCATTGCCAATTTGCAATCGTCGACAAAACTGCCCCGATGAAATGCCATGCAGACCGGTTTCAGCCAGTCGGCATGCGCGTCGCTGAGGCGTCCGCTCTGCAGCTCCACCAGACAATCGCGTTGAATTTTCATGCCTGTGATGTGGCGATGCAGCTCCAGCGGCCTGGACTGGGCATCTGCGTCCGGGTCGAGATAACTCTTGCGGATCTCATCGCAGTACCCCTCACCGAGCCTGGCGGCCCGGATGTAACCATCGATCGCTCGGTTGCTCAAATGGGACAGGTCCTGGCCCACGGTCGACGTCAGCCTGGCGAAGTCCCTAAAATTGAAATCCGCGGGGTATCCGCTGGCCACCACTTGGGTCAAGGACTGACGAACGCCATGCTCCAGCTCGACCAGAACGGTATCGGCATCGATCCATCCCTCCTTCTTGCCCGGGAAACGATTGATGCGCTCGCTCACGCGGTCACGGGCATAGGCCATGAACGTCGGCACCTGGGCAGCTGCCTGGTAATCCGTCATCAGCACGCGCAACTCGTGGTCGATGTCGTCCACGAGTCGTTGCAGCGTCCCGTCCGGCCTGGCAGGTACCACCGGCCGGATCTCTTCGAGATCGTCGAGAATCTTCATCACCCTCAACTCGGTCCAGTGCTGGATCACCTGCTGCCAGCCGTCAATGTCCTGCGGATGCAGGGTGATCGTCTCGCGTGACCATTCCTGAGGCAGGCTGGCTATACGCGTCAGATATCGATTCAACGCAGGACGGTCGGCATGGCGGACACGCTCGACGAGGTAGTCGCGCCCCGCAGGCATGGCGGTCAGTGCCCCCAGCGCGAAACTCATCTGCCCAGGTGAGTTGAACGCTTGCAGATCGCCCGCCGGCGACCCGGGCGCATAGAGCACATGGATATCATCGCTGTAGATGTACAGATGATCGGTCAGAAGCATTTCGCCATTGATGGACAACAGGGCCACCGTGATGGTGCTTGTTCCGGAGCGCTGCGCCCATGTGTCCTGTGTGGCCTGCTCGAGCAACCGCACCGCTCTGCGATCAAGGCCCTGGAAATCCGCCGCCTGCCTGGCGAGTTGCAGCCTGGCATCCAGCGCTCTGCTCAGCAGATAGCGGTTTTCGTCGAGGGCATAGGTCTGCTCGACGCGCTCGACATAACCTCGATGCAGCTGTAATTCATTGGCGAGCGACCATACGCCTTGGTCGCCCAGGGCCTTGCGCAGGCCCTCGTGCTGGATCGTCATTGCCAGGCGCTTGCCATGGTAAGCACCGCCACAGACCCATTCGAGCAGTGAAACCATTTGCGGCGGCGCATCCGCTGTGAAGTCGTGCCTGACATGCAGTCGTACCTGTTCGGCAGACAATTGCGCAAACCCTTTAGCGGTCAACCAAGCGTCAAGTTGCTGGCTGGCATAGGTATAGAAGTCACTGTGCTGAGTTTGCTCGGCCAGTTGGCGCTCGGTTTCGTTCACAGCCTGATGCAGCTTCGCCAACCGCTCGCGCTCGGCAGGCGACAGGTGTCGCAACCACTGCGGCGCCAGGTCCTTGCGCAAAGCACCGACGGCATCGGCCACGCTTGCTTGGAGTTGTTCGAACAAGGGCACAAGGGCAACGGCACCCTCACCGTTTTCAGGCTCAGCAGCAAGCCCGTCGATGACCAGCCGGCGTTGCAGCAACTGCATATCTTCAAGCAGATACACCTCAGGTCGACTCCGCAGCGGCCTCAACACCAGCTCGACGGACGTGGTGTCCGTCAGGGCCGCACGCGCTCGGGCGGGCAGACCCTGTGTCCAGCAATTATCCGCCCGCAGGTAGCGGACCAATGTCTCGACCATACGTTAATGGCTATCGAACCAGACACCGGCCCCCAAGCCGTAGAGGACGAATGACAGCTCATCGTCATAGGGGTTATCGCACAGCGCCACAAAGCCAGGAATACGCACCAGCTCACCCTCTTTCGTCTTCAGTGAGACGGATGCAAAGACGGGATCAGCGTCTGGCAGCAGAGCTTCGATGTCCTGTCTGGGAGCGCCACGACGCAAGGCACGGGCTCGCACCTGCAGAGTCAGCAACGCCCGAAGCTGTTCATTCAGCAGCGGGGACTGCTCCATCCACCAGTGATCGCTTTTGACCTGCCAATGTTCGTCCAGCCACCGCTCGGGATCGTCGACAGGCGTG
This sequence comes from Pseudomonas guariconensis, assembly GCF_040822035.1. Classification (NCBI taxonomy): domain Bacteria; kingdom Pseudomonadati; phylum Pseudomonadota; class Gammaproteobacteria; order Pseudomonadales; family Pseudomonadaceae; genus Pseudomonas; species Pseudomonas guariconensis. The sequence continues at coordinate 4,479,038 of NZ_CP162012.1, forward strand.
ACACGAGGCGGCAAGCCGGGCGCAAGCGCAACTTCGCCCTGCATCATCATGGTCAACACGACCAAAGCGCTCAGGACATCCTGGCCAGCGACAGGCGAGACCGTGGAAGGAAAGGTCAAGGGAAAATTCATGACTTCTGTCTCAATGCAATGTAGGAAATCGCAATGTGCAGAAATCAGAAAGAACAAAGCTGATGGAAATGCAGGTGTACTAACCTACGTTCAGACCTGAAGAACCTACTGAAAACGCCGCAATGAGCCTCGAGACGAGGGGAAGGATTATCACCGGCAATGTAAAGGTGAATGTCACAAGGAGGTGTTTTTCCCACCTCGAGATACACCTATTCTTACGGCATTGGATCGGTACGAAGGCGCCCCCCAGCCTTTCGGGCCACCAAGGTTCACCGACGTTGATTTTGAAGCTCCTTGATCTAACGTCTCGATTGGCCGCTGCGATGCAGCGGCCTTTTTTATGCCTGCAACCCCCTAGGACCAGGCCACCTTGCGTGGCGCCTCGATCATCGGCTGTTCACGAAACGACAGGTAATGGCGCAGCACCTGTTGCGGAGCCTCGGTGTGGGGATAGTGCCCAATGCCCGGCAGCGCCACGGTGTCGGGATCGGGTACCAACTGCCGGTAGCGCTCGAGCATCCGCGCGCCTGACAGCGGATCGGCCAAGCCATTGATGAAACGCAGCGGTACACATCGTCGCAGCAAGGCGCCCACCCAGCGCTCACGGTGCAGGCGTCGCTCGGGCAGGTAACCGATCAGCTTGTGCAGGATGCGCGTGCCGCGATTGGCAACGATCAGACTCCAATAATCATCCAGGGCACTTTCGCTCGGGTGCGTGCAAGGGCCATAGATATGGCTAACGTTGCGCACCAGGTCATCGCGCCCAAAGCTGCGGGACACCAGCCAGCCTAGGGGGCTGAGCAGCAGCTTTTGCACCAGCAAGACCTGGTAGCACTCTGGGAACAGCCCACTGTTGAGGAACGCGCAGCTGGCGATCTCGATGCGTTGTTCACAGTGGCGCGCCAGCAACTCCTGGGCAACGGTGCCGCCGTAGTCGTGGGCCAGCAGATGTACAGGCTGATCGATGTTCAGATGGGCGAGCAAGGCCTGTTGCAGGTCGGCTTGCTCCATCAGGCTGTAGTCATGGTCCAGCGGCTTGGCCGAGTCGCCAAAGCCGAGCATGTCGCAAGCGACCACACGAAAGCGCTGGGTCAAGGGTACCCACAGGTAGTGCCAATCCCAGCTGGCCGTGGGGAAACCGTGAAGTAGAAGCAGTGGCTCTCCTTGCCCTGCTGTCCAGTAGCGGATGGTCTGGCCCCGAAAGGCAAAACTCTGAGCTCGGGTACGCCAGACGCACAATGGTATTTCGGCCAGTGGCATCAGTGTTGTCCCGGTAGATAAGTGTTGGCGTCATAAGGCAGGGCTGCGTTCATTGCAAGTTACCTCGGCACTTACATGTGCTCTCTATGTCGAGGCTCAGTCTAGCCAGCACACCGGGCGACGAAACTTGCGTTGGCAGCCAGCTTGCTGGCTTTGCGGGTCAGGGGCACGAACGGTCACAGCAGTCTTGCCAACAGGGGGCCGGCGAACAGGTTGAGCAGGCCGGTGAGCACCATGACCAAGCCGGCCACCGAGCCTTCCTCACGGCCCACCTCCTGCGCCCGACTGACCCCAGCGCCATGGGCACCGACGCCAAACAGCGCGCCACGGGCCAGGGGCGTACGCAAAGGCAGCACGCGCAGCAACACGCCCCCGAACATGGCGCCAAGTACGCCGGTGAACATGACGAACACCGCCGTCAGCTCCGGCACGCCGCCCAAGTCTTGGGCCAAGGGCATGGCAAAGGGCGTGGTGATCGAGCGCGGCAACAACGACCGGCTCACCGCATTGTCGAGTGCCAGCAGGTGCGCCAGGCCCCAGGAGCTGGCGATCGAAGCCATGCTACCGGCCAGCATGCCCACCAGCAGCGCCGGCCAATGGCGCGCCAGCATCATCCGCTGCTGCCAGATCGGCACCGCGAAGGCCACGGTCACCGGGCCCAGCACGCCCATCAACCAGTGGGTGTCGCGCGCGTACTCGGCATACGCAGTGTGCAGCGGCACGGCCACCGCCAACAGCAATGCCGGCACCAGAATCAGCGGCGACAGGACATAGCGCCCACTGCGCCGGTACAGCCAGCGGCTGCCCAAGTAAGCAACAAGGGTCAGGACAAGCCAGAACAACGGCATTGGCTCAAGGCTCATGGCGCAGCCTCCAGCGGCAGACCAGTTCCACCGTGACAGCGGTCACCACCATCACCATCAGGGTGCTCACTGCGATCACCAGCAGGATGCGCCAACCCTCGCTGCGCAGCAGGCCACCGTAGTCCAGCAGGCTCATCAGCGCCGGAATGAAAAACAGCAGCATTTCAGCCATCAACCAACCCGCGCCGGCCTGCAAGGTGGCAGGTTTGAGCACGCCGCAGGCGAACAACAGCAGGAGCAAGGCCAAGCCCATCACCCCACCCGGGATCGGCCATCCCAGCCAAGTGGAAAGCTGGCCGCCGAGCAGAAACAAGGCAAGCAGGACCGCCAGCTCGACGAGCAGGCGCAGGTATTTTTTCAGTAAGGCGGGTTTCATTGGGAAGGGTCCTCGGCTGGGGTCCATTCTAGATTTGCCCTGCCTAGGCCAGAAGCGAATTGTTAGACTGATCGCCATTCCAAAACGGAATTCGAAACATGGAATTCAAGCAGCTTCGCAGCTTCATCGAAGTCGTGCACCGCGGGGGCTTCACCCAGGCGGCGCAGACCCTGCACATCAGCCAGTCCGCCGTGAGCAAACAAGTCGCGCAACTCGAGCAGGCCCTAGGTCAGCCCTTGCTGGAGCGCCAAGGCTCGCAATTGCACCTGACCGCCGCCGGGCGCATCGTCCTGGCACGCGGCGAGGCATTGCTGCGCCAGCGCCAGGAGCTGCAAAACGAGCTGGACGATCTCAGCCAGATGGCCCGCGGCGAACTGCGCCTGGGTTTGCCGCTGCTGGGCAGCGATGCGCTGTTCGCCGGTTTGTTCGCCGAATACCGGCGGCGTCACCCGAACATTTCGATCCAGCTGATCGAGGGCGGCAGCCGCACGGTGGAACAGGCCGTCAGCAGTGGCGAACTGGAGCTGGGCGGTTGCATCACGCCCACGGACCCGGCGTTCGAGTACCAGCCATTCTGCGATGAGCCGCTCGATGCGCTGTTGCCCCAGGCGCATGCCTTGGCGAAGGAGCTCCAGATCGAGTTGCTGCAGTTGGCGGACACACCATTTCTGCTGTATCAGCGCAGTTTCGTGCTCAATGACCGGCTGCTCGGTGCCTGCCAACAACTAGGTTTCACGCCCAAGGAAGGGGGACGCAGCGGGCAAGCGGACTTTCTGGCCGCACTGGTGGCGGCCGGGCAAGGGGTGGTGCTGCTGCCGCGGGTCGTGGCGCGGGCTCTGGAACGTCCAGGCGTGGTGCGGGTGCCATTGAACCCACCGGATCTGCGCTGGGACATCGCGTTCATCTGGCGCCGTGGGGCCTACCTGTCGAAAGCAGCACAGGCGTGGTTGCAGTTGGTGCGCGAACGGCCTGCGTCAGGCCTGTAGCCGCGGCGACGTCCTGTTCGCGGGTAAACCCGCGCCCACAAGGATTGCGTTGAGCTTGTAGGGGTTCACCCGCGAACGGGCCGTGTTAGGTATGCGCCCGTATCAAACCTTGAGCGCCGCCGCCAGCTCAGCCAGCCACGGCTCGGCATCAGCCTCGGGGGTCACGGTCTCGCTGGCATCCAAGCGCAGCATCGGCAGTACTTCCCGCACGCCCAGTTCGGCAAACAGCTCGCGCATCTGCTCGCCACCACCGCAGTAGGTATCGCCATAGCTGGAATCGCCCAAGCCGATCACCGCGCCGGGCAATCCTCGCCAGGCCGCCGGCAGAATGTCGCGGATCGTGCTGTACAGCGGCATCAGGTTGTCCGGCAGCTCGCCCATGCCAGTGGTGGAGGTCACGGCCAGCAAGGCATCCGGGGCAAAGCCCTGCAGGTCTTGGAGGTTGGCACGGGCGGCATGCCAGGCATCGAAACCGGCGGCTTTGAGCACAGACTCGGCGTGACGGGCGACTTCTTCGGCGGTGCCATACACCGAGCCTGAAATAATGGCGACTTTCATCGGGCAGAGGATTCCGAAACTGAGTGAAAACGTAGGATACTAGCATTCACCCGTGGCAAAAGGCCGCACTCCCACCAAAGTCCCCCGCTTGCCCAAGGCCCGGACATGATCAACGCGCAACTGCTGCAATCGATGATCGATGCATCGAACGACGGAATCGTGGTCGCCGAACAGGAAGGCGACGACACCATCCTGATCTACGTGAACGCAGCGTTCGAACGCCTGACTGGCTATGCCCGCAACGAAATTCTCTACCAGGACTGCCGCTTCCTGCAGGCCGATGATCGCGACCAACTCGGCCGCGCGCGAATCCGCAGGGCCCTGACCGAAGGCCGGCCATGCCGGGAGGTGCTGCGCAACTACCGCAAAGATGGCAGCGCCTTCTGGAACGAGCTGTCGATCACGCCGGTGCACAACCCCGCCGACCAGCGCACTTATTTCATCGGCATCCAGAAGGACGTCAGCCGTCAGGTAGAACTGGAGCGGGCACTGGCCCAAGCGCAGGCCCGGCTGCACGCGCTGGAATCCGACGAACGTAGCTGAACGAAGCGCTTTGCGCGCGGTCAATCCCCTTGAAGAAATCGCTACCTTCGAGCCCGATCATGCAAGCACATGCCCTCCTGACCCAGGACGAACTGGATTTCATCCAGGACATGCAGCATTCGCCCCAGTTCAATGTGTCCGACTCCATGTCGAGTCTGCTGGTCAATGGCGACCGCCATGTGCAGGAACTGCTCGCCCGCCTGGTGGCTAATGAGCAAGTCACGCTTCAGGCCCAGTACAACAACCAGCAGATCAGCTTCCCGCTGCAGCTGGTCGAAGACGAGTTCCATGCCGTGCATCTGCAGGTGGGTTCGCCTGAAATCTTCGAAGAAGGCCCCACCCCGCGCCCTTGGCGTCTTTCGCTGGAGCAGCCGGCCCCGCTGCTGGATACCCATGGCAAGCAGAGCGGCCTGTGGATCCGGGACATTTCCTCCAAAGGCACCTTGGTGCAAGTGCGGGATCTACCCGAGGCGCCGGTGCGCTTCGCCCTGAACTTCGCCCCCGAGGGCATCGAACCCATCCGCCTCAAAGGCGTGCTGCGCCGGCGCATCGGCCCGGACCTGGCCGCCTACGACCTGTCCCGCAGCCCGGCCGACGACCTCGAGCGCCTGCGCGAGTACATCCTCCAGGCCCATCAGCAGATGCACGCCTAAGTATCCAACTGCCCGGCCAGGTACTGGCGCAAGCGCCTGCGCATCAGGCTGCCTTGCGCGCCAAGGCAGGCGACCGGGCTACCGCCCAGCTGTTCCTGGGCCAGCTCCGCCACCTCCCCCGCCAGCACCACCGGACACCCAACGCCGAGGGTCAGCCGCGCCAGGCGCTTGCCCAGCGCCTGAGTGGGGGGCTGATGGGAGAACATCACCAAGGCATCGGGCGCGAGGCGCTCGCACACCAGCGCCAGCTCCTCCATGGGCTGCCCGGTCGCCAGCACCGTGACGCCCACCTCGTCGCTGCCCAGCAACAGCCCCGCCACCAGCAACTCCAGCTCATGGCATTGGCCCGACAACGGCGCCAGCACCACGCGCTGGCTCCAGGGCCCGCGCGACAGCTGCAGTCTCAGCAGCACCTTGCCTCGCAAAAACTGGTCGAGGAACAACCACTCACTGACCCGGCCAAAATTGCCCTGCCCCGCTCGCAAGCCGCGCCAGACAGGCATGAAGACCTCATCGAACACCGCGTCCAGGGCATGGCAGGCAAACACTTGGTCGAACAACCGTTCCAGTGCCAGGCCATCGAAACGCTGGGTCGCCTCCTGCACCTGGCCGCGCCAGCCGGCCAGCTCCTCGGCATTGCCGGCGCCTTGGCCATCCTGCGTCACGCCCTGATTGCGGGCCAGGATACTGCCCACCTTGCTCACCGCCACGCCACGCTCCAGCCAGCCGAGGATGCTGCGGATATCGTCGATATCGGCCTGGGAATAGAGACGATGGCCACTGTCGGTGCGGGTGGGCTGGATCAACCCGTAGCGGCGCTCCCAAGCGCGCAGGGTCACAGGGTTGACACCGGTCAGCCGGGCCACTTCGCGAATGGGGAACAGCTCTTGGTGTTCCAGGCCGGCCGAGGTGGCCACCTGATCATTGATGTGCACGGACAACGCCTCTTGTTTCAGATTCTGCATTCTACGCCGGGACACTCCGCCAGGTCAGTGCAACCATCCGCCGGCTGACACTGACCGGTCACGAATCCTGAGCGATAATCCGTGCCCGATTCTTGCAAGCCTGCTCGCATCGCCCACCACCCCGGGCGATGTAAGCCTAGGGGCCAGCTACCCGCCAGCCCCGTCGCCAGGAGATACACGATGTCTACCCCTCCCGTCACCCTGATGGTGTCGCGCCGCGCCGCCCATGGCCGTTACCAGGACCTGCTGGCCTGGCTTCATGAAGGCGAGCAGTTGGCCACCGACTTCCCCGGCTATTTGGGCTCGGGCATCCTCGCGCCACCGGCCGAGGGCGATGAGTTCCAGATCATCTTCCGCTTCACCAACGAATCCACTCTGCACGCCTGGGAGCATTCGGCCTCGCGTCGGGCCTGGCTGCAACGTGGCGACGGCCTGTTCGAGCGCCCCAAAGAGAGGCGCGTCAGCGGCCTGGACGACTGGTTCGGCACCAATACAGTGCAAAAACCGCCACGCTGGAAGCAAGCAACCGCCATCTGGCTGGCATTCTTTCCGGTCTCGCTGCTGTTCAACGTGCTGTTCGGCCACTGGCTGGCGCCGCTGGATCTGCTGCCACGGGTACTGATCAGCACCCTGGCCCTGACGCCGGTGATGGTCTATCTGTTCATCCCGCTGTCCACCCGTCTGCTGGCCGGCTGGCTGAACCCAACAGTACCTGCCACCGGCCAGGCATCGCGCGGGCTGCGCAGCCGCTGAGGCGCAGCCGCACAAGAGCGAAACAGTTCGGGTATGCTGGGGCATCAATGCAAGGACAGACAAGTTGACGCCCCGATCATGAACAGCCCAATCCTCGTCACCGGCGCCAGCCAGCGCGTCGGACTGGCCCTGGCCCTTGAACTGGCACAGGCCGGCCATACGGTGGTCAGCGCCAGCCGCAGCATTCACCCACAAACGCCCCACCCGAACATCGTGCAGTTTCGCGCCGACCTGTGCCAGGAGGCCGACCGCCAGGCGCTGATCGAGTACCTGCAAAGCCATTACGACGGCTTGCGCGCGATCATCCACAACGCCTCGCTGTGGCTGGACGATGGCCTGGACAACCTGCAGACCATGTTCCGCCTGCACGTCGAGGCGCCCTATCACCTCAACCTGGCCCTGGGCGATTTGCTAGGCAAGGTCGAGAAGGCCGACATCATCCACATCTGCGACGAAACTTCCTCACGCGGCAGCAAGAGCCACATCGGCTACGCCGCGACCAAGGCCGCGCTGCAGAACATGGTGCTGTCGTTCGCCGAAAAATACGCGCCGAAGGTGCGCGTCAACGGTATCCTGCCGGGCCTGCTGATCCTCAAGGAAGGTGGCGACGACGCCTACCGCCAGCAGACCCTGAAAAAAGCCCTGCTGGAGTTCGAGCCCGGCGCCCGCCCGCTGATCGAGGCGGTGATGTTCCTGCTCGAAAGCCAATACAGCACCGGCAGCCAGGTGGTCATCAACGGTGGCCGCCACCTGAAGAATCGCATGACCTGAGGGAAGCCCCATGACCCCGCAACAACAGCTCGAACTCGAGGCCGCCGCGTTCCGGCGCCTGGTCGAACACCTGCAAAAGCGCACCGACGTGCAGAACATCGACCTGATGAACCTCTCCGGCTTCTGCCGCAACTGCCTGTCCAAGTGGTACAAGGCCGCCGCCGACGAGCGCCAGATCGACGTCAGCCTGGACGATGCCCGCGAGAAGGTCTACGGCATGCCCTATGCCGATTGGAAAGCCCAGTACCAGAAAGAAGCCAGCGCCGACCAACAAGCGGCGTTCGAAAAAGGAAAGCCACGTGACTGATCTGTCCACCCTGCGTAACAGCCTCGCCAGCGGCGAGCATGTTTTCGCCGACACCCTGGCGTTCATCGCCGCGAACTACAGCTACCAGCCCCAGGCCTTCAGCAATGGTGGCGTTGAGAACGCCGCCGGCCAGAACGAAGGCTCGTGCAAGACCCTGGGCCTGGCCCTGCTCGAAGGCTTGAGCGACCAGGAAGCCTTGTTGGCGTTTGGCGAGCACTACCGCAGCGTGCTGGCCACCCCCGAAGGCAGCGACCATGGCAACATCCGTGCACTTATCAAGCACGGGCTGGCCGGCGTCACCTTCGCCGAGCAGCCGCTCAAGCGTAACGCCTGATATCGCCGGGGCCGCTTTGCGGCCCAGGCCACCTCAGCTGATGATCCGTCCCGGTACCGCTTCAGGCAGCCTGCCCTGCTGCAACCAGGCCAGGGCAATCGGCCAGAGCGTCTCGCGGAAGCGGTCATGGAAGAACGCGAAATGCCCGATCTGCGCGACCGAGATATCTCCAGGCGCCAACCGCAGGTGCCGCCGCTCGGCGTGCTGCAGGTAGCCCAGTAACCGCTCGGTCGCCGCCACGGTCCCGAACGGGTCGTCCGTGAGGCTGATCGCCAACGTCGCGGCCTGCACCTGGGCGAACGGCAATTGCGCCAGTGTCCGCCCGCTCGGACGTTGCTCGTAGCGCGGCGTGCGAGTGGTCCAGTCGTGCACCACACCCGCCGGCGTGTCCTCCATCCAACCCAGGCGCTTGCCCGGGAAATACCCGCACAGTCGGGTCAGCAACGGCATCACCACGTGCCATTTACCTACCAGCCGCCAGCGCTCGTTCGCCGCATAGTCGCGCCAGTAAGCGAACTGCGCGCCGACCATCACCACCCGTCGCACCCGCCCGCCGGACGGCGCCAGCCCCACCGCGCAGCCGCCGAAACTGTGGGCCACCACATCCACCGGCTGGCCCGCGAAGCGCTCGGCGGCCAGTTGCAGCATCGCCTCGAAGTCCAGCCGCCCCCAGTCGCTCCACGACGCCTTGAAGCCGCGCAACGAAGCCGGCCGCGACTCGCCGATACCCCGGTAGTCGTAGGTCAGCACGTCGAAGCCCTGGGCGAAAAGGTAGTCGGCAAAACGCGAGTAGTAACGGCAGCGCACCGAGGTGGCGGCATTGATGATCACCAGCGGGCGCTGGGGGTCGGGGGAAGCGTGGCGCCAGAGGAAGCCTCCGAGGCTGTAGCCGTCGGCGGTACTGTGGCGAAAGGCGGTGGCGGGCTGGGTCAGGCTGCTCATGACGCGCTCCCTGCAGTGGTGCGCCAACGCTAGCAAAAAAAGCGTCTTCAGCCATCCCCTAGCAGGAGCCGCTGCGCAGCCCGTCGCAGGCTACACCTGCTCCCACGGAGCCCGCGCAACACCTGGAAGGCGCTGCGCGTGTGGGCACTGGCGAAGCCTGCGAGAGGGCTTGCAGGCTTCAGCGAGTATCGCCCCAACGGTGGGGCGACAGGCTTACAGCTCGATGCAGTCGAACTTCACATCGGTGGCGACGTCTTCGTCGTAGTTGACGTCAGCACGCTCGAAGCCGAACAGATTGAGGAACTGCTTCTTGTAACCGGCATAGTCGGTCAGCTGGAACAGGTTCTCGGTGGTCACTTGCGGCCACAGGGCCTTGCAGGCGTCCTGAACGTCGTCGCGCAGTTCCCAGTCGTCCAGACGCAGGCGGGCCTTCTCGTCCACCGGCATCGGTGCGCCGTCGGCGCGGTACATGCGGTCGCGGAACATGCGGTCCAGCTGGTCCTGTGTGCCTTCGTGAACGCCCTTCTCCTGCATGATCTTGAAGACCATCGACAAGTACAGCGGCATCACCGGAATGGCCGAGCTGGCCTGGGTGACCACCGACTTGAGCACCGCTACGTTGGCGCCGCCCTTGATTTCGCTGGCCAGCTTCTTGTCCAGGCGCAGGGCGGTTTCGTCCAGGTCCTGCTTGGCCTGGCCCAGGGCGCCGTGCCAGTAGATCGGCCAGGTGATTTCGGTGCCGATGTAGCTGAAAGCCACGGTGCGTGCGCCTTCGGCCAGCACGTCGGCTTGGCTCAGGGCGTCGATCCACAGTTGCCAGTCCTGGCCACCCATGACGGTGACGGTGTCGGCGATTTCCTGCTCGGTGGCCGGCTCGATGCTGGCCTCGATGATGGTGTCCTTGTTGGTGTCGATGGCGGTCGACTTGTACGGCTGGCCGATCGGCTTGAGTGCCGAGCGCACCAGTTCACCGGTCTGCGGCAGCTTGCGTACGGGCGAGGCCAGGGAGTAGACGACCAGGTCGACCTTGCCGCCCATTTCGTTCTTGATCAGCTCGATGACCTTGGCGCGGGCTTCGTCGGAGAAGGCGTCACCGTTGATCGACTTGCTGTACAGGCCGGCTTGCTTGGCGAACTTGTCGAAGGCAGCGGCGTTGTACCAACCCGCGGTACCGGCCTTGGTCTCGGTGCCCGGCTTTTCGAAGAACACGCCCAGAGTGTCGGCCTTGAAGCCGAAGGCTGCGGTGATGCGCGCCGCCAGGCCGTAGCCGCTGGATGCGCCGATGACCAAGACCTTCTTCGGACCATCCTCGCGCACGCCCAGCTTGCGGGTGGCTTCGATCTGGTCACGGACGTTGAGCTCGCAGCCCTTCGGGTGAGTCGTGGTGCAGATGAAACCGCGAACCTTAGGATGAATGATGGCCAATGTCTGTACCTCTTCAGGTTTGTGCCGAGGAAGCGCGCCGCAGGGGACGGTTCCGTTTGATCAGAGGGTGAGACTACCCCCGCAGGTTATCCGACACATATTACGGGGGTGATTGGCGCGATTCAAAAACAACCTGGCGCTCAGGCATGCAGTCATCGCGGGTCTTGGGGCTGACGCCGTCGCCCGGTGAGCATCGACAGGGGCAGGTTTTCCTTCAGGCGCAGGCTTTCGACCAGTGCCGCGAGCAGGTGCACGCAGACCAGCGCCAGCAGCGCGTTGGCCAGGAAGCTGTGCACATCGTTGGGCCAATCGACGCCCCACAGGGCGTCTACCTCCTGGGACAGCCAGCCGGTCACTCCCAGCCCTACGACGCAGGCGAGCATCAGCACCATCACCAGTGCGCCGATCGGCGTATGACCCAGCCGCTGGTAATGCTCACCCCGCCGCAAGGCCCGGGCATGCGCCGCAAGGCGCGTCGGGGTCGGCCAGAAGTCCGCCCAGCGCGCACTGCGCGGCCCGACGAAGCCCCACACCAGGCGCACGATCACCACACCGAGTGCGTAGTAGCCCAACCACTGATGCCAGTCGTCACCTTCCTCGTTGAAGAACGAGTTGGCGAAGAACACGAACACCAGCGACCAGTGGCAGCACCTGAGCAAGGGGTCCCAGAGCCGCACGCTGGCCATCAGTCATGGATCTCGCTCTTGACCGCCTTGCCGCTCACCGGGTCGTGGTAGATCTCGACCTTGCGTCCGTCCTTGTCGAAGCCGTAGATCTCGTAGCAGTTGCCCTTGGTGATCTTGAACTTGTTGATGCGGTAACCCTGCTCCTTGAGCTGGGCCTGGAACTGGTCGGCGTCCTGCCAGGTGCTGCGCTCGGCAGTGGTGCACTTGGGTTCGGCGAAGGCGCTGGCACTGGCGAAAATCAAGGCAGTGGCGATCAGGATCTGGCGCATGACGGGAAGCTCCGTTTTGTTTTTGGAAACCGCAGTGTGCGACGCGAAGCTGAAGCCAAGCTTAGTGCCAGCGGCCTTTGGACGCCCTGAAACGACTCCATTGATTTGAATTTCAGATCAATGCAAAAGAAAAACAAACTTAACAAATGAACCAAACCCGCCGATGCTGCCGGTAATACGCCGAGCCGGCGTCCACCCCTTGCACGGAGAACAACAAGATGAACGACGTGGTCATCGTCGCCGCCACCCGTACCGCCATCGGCAGCTTCCAGGGTGCCCTGGCCAATGTGCCCGCTGTGGACCTGGGCGCCGCCGTCATCAAGCGCCTGCTGGAGCAGACCCAACTGGACCCGGCCCAGGTCGACGAAGTGATCCTCGGCCAGGTGCTGACCGCCGGCGCCGGCCAGAACCCGGCGCGCCAGGCCGCGATCAAGGCCGGCCTGCCCTACAGCGTGCCCGCCCTGACCTTGAACAAGGTCTGCGGCTCGGGCCTCAAGGCCCTGCACCTGGCTGCCCAGGCCATCCGCTGCGGCGATGCCGAGGTGGTGATCGCCGGTGGCCAGGAGAACATGAGCCTTGCGCCCTACGTCCTGCCCTCGGCCCGTACCGGCCAGCGCATGGGCCACGGCCAACTGGTCGACACCATGATCACCGACGGCCTGTGGGATGCCTTCAACGACTACCACATGGGCATCACCGCCGAGAACCTGGTGGAAAAATACAGCCTCACCCGCGAGCAGCAGGACGCCTTTGCCGCCGAGTCCCAGCGCAAGGCGGTGGCCGCCATCGAGGCGGGCCGCTTCAAGGATGAGATCACCCCGATCGTCCTGCCGCAGAAAAAAGGCGAGCCGCTGGTGTTCGACACCGACGAGCAACCGCGCCCCGGCACCACCGCCGAAGCCCTGGGTAAACTGCGCCCGGCCTTCACGAAAGACGGCAGCGTCACCGCCGGCAACGCCTCCAGCCTCAACGACGGCGCCGCCGCGGTGCTGCTGATGAGCGCGAACAAGGCCAAGGCCCTGGGCCTGCCGGTGCTGGCGAAGATCAGCGCCTACGCCAGTGCAGGCGTGGACCCGGCGATCATGGGCATCGGCCCTGTCTCGGCCACCCAGCGCTGCCTGGACAAAGCCGGCTGGCAACTGGGCGAGCTGGACCTGATCGAGGCCAACGAAGCCTTCGCCGCCCAGGCCCTGGCCGTGGGCAAGGCGCTGGAGTGGAACGCCGAGCGCGTCAACGTCAACGGCGGCGCCATCGCCCTGGGCCACCCCATCGGTGCTTCGGGCTGCCGCGTGCTGGTGACCCTGCTGCACGAAATGATCAAGCGAGACGCCAAGAAAGGCCTGGCGACGCTGTGCATCGGCGGCGGGCAAGGCGTGGCACTGGCGATCGAACGCTGATCCATCGCCCGGGGGGCGCAGAGCGCCCCCTATGGCCTGGGCCTCACACCTTGCCCTTGGCCTGCTTCACATCGCTCGCCAGGCCACCCGAGGCCCCCGCAATGGTTGCGCCTGCACCCGGCAGCACCTGGGTCACGGTTTGCGTCACGGAGCTCTGCACATGGCGGGTGTACTCGGCCACTTGAACGCCCGCGCGCAGATGGGCCGAGACCGTCTGGGGCGTCAGTATCGTGCGGGTGAAGGTCGAGCTGACAGTGCGGAACAGATTGCCCAGCGCCGAGACGATGGACACGATGGTCAGCACCACGAACGGAATCGACAGCCACATGATGCTCATCTTGAACAGCGCCAGCTCCGTGCCCAGCCCCTGTAGGCGGCGGCAGTACTGCACGCACACGCACAGATAGATCATCGCCAAGACCGAGATGGCCAGCAGGTCACGCACATCGAACGCCACCCGTGCCGTCAGCAGCCCATAGATCAGCGCACTGACCAGCACGTCCGGCACCAGGACCTTGAGCCCCTCCACCGCCTTGGCGATGTTGTAGAGCACAAAGCCAATGAGCACGATCCAGCCCAACACCGGCACGAAGCTGAAAGCGATCACCAACAGCGACAGCAAGATGCCCTGCAGCATCCCGTGATAGAGCTTGTGGCGGATGAGGTAGAACACGAAGTAGCCAAACGAGAAGGCGGCAATCGCGAGCAATGAAGCGATCATCAGCTCACGATCGAGGAAAAAACTCGGGAAGCCGACGGCGATCATGAACGCCAGGCACAGGTATCCGCTCTTTTGCATCGAACAATCATCCATGGGGGGAGGCCGCGATCGGTGGGGTGCCTCCATCGCGGGCATGGATGCTACTAATGTGCCACTACCCTGTCGAGCGCGACTTCGTCTCTCGTGCCGGCACAAAAAAAACGCTACATCGATCGCGATGTAGCGTCAGCTCAGGGCTCGAATCAGGCCAGTGCCGTACGGCGTAACTCCCGCGCCGCGGCCACCATGTTGACCAGCGCCGCCTCGGTCTCCAGCCAGGCACGGGTCTTCAGGCCGCAGTCCGGGTTGACCCACAGGCGCTCGGCGGGGATACGCTGGGCCGCCTTGTTCAGCAGCCCGATGATGTCGTCCTTGCTCGGCACGCGCGGTGAGTGGATGTCGTACACGCCAGGGCCGATCTCGTTCGGGTAGTCGAAGCGCTCGAAGGCCTCCAGCAGTTCCATGTCCGAACGCGAGGTCTCGATGGTGATCACATCGGCGTCCATGGCCGCGATCGACTCGATCACATCGTTGAACTCGCTGTAGCACATGTGGGTGTGGATCTGCGTCTCGTCACGCACGCCCGAGGCGCAGAGGCGGAAGGCTTCGGTGGCCCATTCCAGGTAGTGCGGCCAGGCGCCACGGCGCAGCGGCAGGCCTTCGCGGAAGGCGGCTTCGTCGATCTGCACGATCTTGATGCCCGCCGCCTCCAGGTCCAGCACCTCGTCGCGGATCGCCAATGCCAGCTGGCGGGCCTGGACTTCGCGGTTCACATCCTCCCGTGGGAAGGACCACATCAGCATAGTCACAGGGCCCGTCAGCATGCCCTTCATCACCTTGTCGGTCAGACCCTGGGCGTACTGGATCCAGCCGACAGTCATGGCCTTCGGCCGGCTCAGGTCGCCGAAGATCACCGCCGGCTTCACGCAGCGCGAGCCATAGCTCTGCACCCAGCCGAAGCGGGTGAAAGCGTAGCCCTCGAGCTGCTCGGCGAAGTACTCGACCATGTCGTTGCGCTCGGCCTCGCCGTGCACCAGCACATCCAGGCCGAGGTGTTCCTGGATCTGCACGGCATGGCGGATCTCGCTCTGCATGGCTTCGACATAGTCGGCCTCGGTCAGCGTGCCCTGCTTGAACGCCTGGCGCGCCAGGCGGATCGCAGAAGTCTGTGGGAACGAGCCAATGGTCGTGGTGGGAAACGCCGGCAAATCGAGCCCCGCCCGCTGCTTGGCGATGCGCTGCGCGAAGGGCGACTGACGCTGGCTGTCCTTGGGCTGGATCGCCGCTACGCGAGCCTGTACCGCCGGCTTGTGGATGCGCGGCGAGGTGGCGCGGCTGGCCTGTACGGCGCGGCTCTGGGCCAGCGCCGCGATCACCTCATCGGCCTCGGGCGTGTTGATCGCCTTGGCCAGCAACGCCACTTCCTGGCACTTCTGCACGGCGAAGGCCAGCCAGCTCTTGAGCTCGGCATCGAGCTGATCTTCGCGGGCCAGGTCCACCGGGCTGTGCAGCAGCGAGCACGACGGCGCCACCCACAGGCGATCGCCCAGGCGCTCGGCAGCGTAACGCAGCACGTCCAAGGCCTTGTCCAGGTCGCAGCGCCACACATTGCGGCCGTTGACCACGCCCAGGGAGAGGATCTTGTAGGCCGGCAGGCGGTCGAGGATGGTCGGGAACTGCTCCGGCGCCCGCACCAGGTCGATGTGCAGGCCATCGACCGGCAGGTTGGCCGCCAGGCCCAGGTTGTCTTCCAGGCCGCCAAAGTAGGTGGCGACCAGCTTTTTCAGCGGCGCGCGCTGCAGGATGTTGTAGACGCGCTCGTAGGCGTTCTTCCAATCCTGGGGCAGATCCAGCGCCAGGATCGGCTCATCGATCTGCACCCACTCCACACCTTGGGCGGCCAGGCGGTTGAAGATCTGGTCGTACAGCGGCAACAGGCGATCCACCAGCTCGAGCTTGTCGAAATCGGCGCCCTTGGTCTTGCCCAACCATAGGTAAGTCAGTGGGCCGATCACCACCGACTTGACTGCGTGGCCCAGGGCCTTGGCCTCGTCCACTTCCTCGAACAACTGCTCCCAGCTCAGGGCGAACGCTTGGTCAGCGGTGAACTCCGGGACCAGGTAGTGGTAGTTGGTGTCGAACCATTTGGTCATTTCCTGGGCGTGGCCACCGCCACAGCAGCTGTCGCTGACGCCTCGCGCCATGGCGAACAGGGTGTTCAGGGACGGCTTGGCACCCTCGTGGCCAGCGAAGCGGGCCGGGATCACGCCGAAGGTCAGCGAATGGGTCAGCACCTGGTCGTACCAAGCGAAATCGCCGACCGGCAGCAGCTCGATCCCGGCGTCCTTCTGCACCTGCCAGTGGGCGGCCCGCAGCGCCTGGCCCACGGCGCGCAGGCCGGCTTCGTCCAGCTCGCCCTTCCAGAACGCCTCCTGGGCCTTCTTCAGTTCGCGGTCCCGACCGATACGCGGAAAGCCCAGGTTGTGCGCCAGTGCCATGTCTTATCCCTCAGAAATCTTGAAATTGAATGAGGGAATTTTCCCGGCTGAGCCATTGTGAGACAAACTCATTAAATTTGAGATCAACTCAAGAATTGCTCATGATCGTCGAACAGGTCGAGCGCAACAAGGACCCGCGAAAGGGCCAGCACAACCACCTCGAATGTCTCTTTCAGCGCATTTCCCTACGCAACCGGACATGACCCAACCCTCGCCCTGCCCCACAATGCCACCGTGCCCCAACCCGATATCCGAGCGCCCATGAGCCAGCTGAAAACCGCGCTGCACGACAACACCTTCGTCTGCATCATGGAGTTCGTGCCCAAGTCCTCCAGCGAGCGCTTCGCCAGCCTCGAAGCCCTCATGGCGCGCCAGCACCTGTGCGGCTGGCCCATGACCGTGGCCATCGCCGACCGGGTCGGCAGCCCCTTCGAAATGTCGCCGCTGGACGCCTATTCAAGCTTCAGGCAACCCCTGCCGGCCCTGTTGCACTTCTCCGGCAAGGACCGCGAGCGCCACCACTTGCTGGAGCAGTTGCAGCAGATGGACGCCGCCGGCCTCGACCAACTGCTGTTGCTCACCGGCGACCGCCTGCCCGGCCACGTCCCCGGCCAGCGCCCAGTGCGCTACCTCGAATCCATCGCTGCCCTGCAGACCGTGCGCCAGGCACGCCCCGACTGGCTACTCGGCGCCGGCATGCACCCGTTCAAGTACCGCGAGGAAGAAGGCGGCGCCCAATACTTCAAGGCCGAAAAGAAGCTCGCCGCCGGCGCGGACTTTCTGGCCCTGCAACTGGGCTATGACGCCAGCAAGCACCTCGAAGCCATCGAGTGGATGCGCCGCCAGCCCCACCCCAAGCCGCTTACGGCCTGCGTGATGGGCCTCACCCTGGGGCGCGCGAAGATCTTCGAGCACGTCGCCGGCATCGTCGTCACCCCGTCCATGCACGATGTGCTCGCCGCCGAAGCCGAGGTCTCCAAGGCCCACGCCCAAGCCCGCAGCCTCGAACGCCTGGCCCTGCAGATCATCGGCCTGCGCCTGATGGGCTATGCCGGCATCCACCTCTCCGGCATCCACGACCTGGAGCAGCTGGACGCCCTGGAGCGCAGCCTCGAGCACTGGCAGGCACGCCTGCTCTCACTGGAACAATGGGCCCCCGCCTGGCAAGCGTGCTGGCAGATGCCCGGCCTACCCGACGTCACCTTCCACCCGCCCGGCGCCAACTAGCGATTGGGCGAATCCCAGGTCAGCGCCTCGCCCAAGGAGACCGCGCGCTATCACCTGCTGCACGGCCTGCATTCACTGCTGTTCAGCCGCCGCAACCCACTGAGCCAGGCCTTCGGCTGGGCCGTGCAACGCCCGCTGTGGAAGACCCCAACCGGCGCCCGCGTGCTCCATCGCCTGGAACGCAGTGCGAAAAGGCCTCTGGTCGGGTGCGACACCTGCGGTACCTGCCGCCTGGAAGACACTCTCTACATCTGCCCGGAAACCTGCCCCAAAGGCCTGGCCAACGGCCCCTGCGGCGGCACCACGCTCAACCGCTGCGAGTTCGGCGACCGCGAGTGCATCCACAGCGTGAAGTACCGCACCGCCAAGGCCGTCCGGCAAACCGCTGTGCTCACCGAACGCCTGATCCCCTGCATCGACGCCGACACCCGCCACCGCAGCTCCTGGCCCACCTGGTTCCAAGCCCCCGCCGCGACCACCACCATCGCCAAGCCCTGTGGCAGTGGCCTTGCGCCGCAGTCGACCACCGAGGCCACCCTCAAAGCACCTGCCCTGCACGCCAGCGAAGTGCCCGAGCTGGACAACTGAACCCACGGCGATTGGGCCCAAAGGTGGCCCTGCCCGCCCACCCCACTTACACTCACCGGCCATCAGGACAGCCAACGCAGTTCAAGGACCGGCATGAACGAAACGCTCTATTGCGCCCAATGCGGCGCCACCCACACGGCCGAAGCCAACTTCTGCCACCACTGCGGCAAGACCGTCGCCAAGCACGACACCGGCACGGCGACCTTGCAAGACGCACAGCCTAGCCAGTCCCAGTCATCCAACTTCATCGCCAAACACTGGCGCGGCGAGTACTCGCTCGGCGTGTCCTACTGGCTGTTCGGCTTTCTCCTGACGCTGCTGATCATCGGCCTATCCCTGGCGATCGATACCGTCAGCGACGCCATGAGGCTAGGCCCCCAGGGCCATGGCGTGCTGATCGTCGGCTATTACCTGGGCATCCTGGCGGTGTCGGTCTGGCAGTTCGTCGGCGTGTTCCGCTCGGCCTCGGCCCACGTTTCGCGCGGCGGCAAGGCCTTCTGGGCGATCCTGGCCAAGGTGCTGGTGTGCCTGGGCGCCATCCAGATGGCAATCAGCGTGGTCAAAGACGGCGTCCCCATCCTGCGCGAAGGCGTGGACATGATCCGCGGCACCGACAACATCCCGCCCTACGCCCTGCGCCTGATGCGCGACGACACCGAACTCGAAGTGGCCGGCGGCCTGCCCATCGGCACCACCGACGCCGTGCGCGACCTGCTCGATGCCTCGCCAAAGGTGCGCGTCATCCACCTGAACAGCACCGGCGGGCGCATCTACGAAGCCAACAAGCTCGCCGACTTGATCGCGCAACGCCAATTGATCACCTACACCCGCACCAGTTGCTCGAGCGCCTGCGCCCTGGCCTTCCTCGCCGGGCGCGAACGCTACATCGGTGAAAAAGGCCAGATCGGCTTTCACAGCGCCTCGGTCCATGGCGCCACCGGCAGCGACGAGCTGGACGTCAACGCCAGCTTCAGAACGGCACTTTCGCGAGTCGGCGCCTCGCCCGAATTCATCACCCGCGCGACCACCACCAGCCCCACGGACATGTGGTACCCCGATAAGGACACCCTCAAGCAACAGCACATCATCACCGAGCAGGTCGACTCCCGGTACTTCGGGCTGTCTGGCCTGACGCAATGGCGCGACGCCAACCAGATCGAACAGGCCCTGTTGAAGCAACCCGTCTTCGCCGCCCTGGCAGCCCACGACGCAGACAACTATGCCCACCTGAGAAAGATCGTGGTCGACGGCGTGCAGAGCGGCCGCTCGACCGTCGAGATCCAGGCCGGCATCCAAGCGCTGATCGCCACCTCCATCGTGCCCAACTACCTGGTCCGCGCCCCCGACCACGCCCTGCTGCGCTACTGGCGCGCGCAGGTCGAGGAGATGAAGTTCTTCGGCAAGACCAACCCGGCCCATTGCCTGACCTTCCTCGGCCTGGACAACAACACGCCCAAAGTCGAGCTGATTCACCAGATCCCCAAAGCCCAGGCCAACGAAGACCTGGCAGCCCTGGTCGACGTGGTGGAGCAAACGGCCAAACACCCGGTACACGCCAAACCCTTGTCGGTGTACGAGCAAGACTTTCGCCGCGTGCTGATGAGCGTCATGGCCAAGGACCGCCGCGCCGTGGAAATCGTGGCAAACCCCGAGCGGTTCACCCGTGAGCCCAAGGCGACCTGCAACAGCATGGTCCTGCTCTACGACACCATCCTCTCGCTGCCGGACTCTACCCTCTCGGCCGGCCTGCTGCGCAGCATGGCCGCAGACGTGGCTAACCCGCAGTAAGGAGCAGCGTGCGCAGTGGGAGCAGTGTGCGCAGCACGCCCCCTGTGCGAGCAGGTTTACCCGCGAAGAGAACACCACCGCTCTCCAACCCTCCCTTCCACTTATCCACAGCCCAAACAAAAGCCGCGTCCTGACAACAAGACGCGGCTTCAATCAAGCATCACGGGCTAACGGCCTACGCGCTCCTCATCGCCCAGCAACTTGCCACACTGCTCACTGGCCAACCGGCTGATGATCTTGATCGCCTGATGTATCCCCGCCGAGGCGCGAAAGCTCAGTTGGGGTTCGTGCTCGCACTCCAATTGCTCGTCGCGCTGCACCAGCGATTCGCCGAGCAGTTCGAGGGTCCAGACGTAGCTTTGCAGGGTGGTGAGGCGTTCATGGTCAGTCATGAGGCACCTGCCTTGGGGCTGGCGTTGGGTTGCCCTGGGTGTGGATGGGGTAGAAGCGGTGGGAAGCCCGAGGAGTTGGGCGGTGGAGAGCGGATGCGAGGATCCGGAACAGACTTGTGATGGTCATGCATGAGGTCCTTTTCATTTGAAGCACCACGCCAACCGTCGCCAAACGATTAGGGTGGCAGCTGTACGCAGGTTGGCGAACCGAGGAAAAGGAACTCGGCAGACCCGAAGGTCTCCCACGCACAGCCGCCATTACACGAGACTGCGGGCACAAAAAAAGCGCCTGCAATCGTGATCTGGGCGCCATTGCGCCTTTTCGTTCGGGTCGCCAAACCCGGACGCGGAATTTGCCGCGACCGGGGGAATTTATCCCTGCGGCTCGATCAGCGCAAGGACTGGGGTTTGATCTGAAAGGTATTGCTACGAAATCCCACCCCGCCCGGCCATAACCCGACGGATAGCCATACCGTTGGGTACAGAAACGTCATTGAAACGATGAGTGGTTAGGGCTGAAATCCAGCAAGACGGCATAATGGCATCGCATTTTTTACGACCCCCACCACCACCCCGCCTTCGCGAGCCCCTTTGTAATGAATACCCAAACACGCTACTCGATCATCCTGGAACACAGCGCCGAGGTACTCCTCGAAAACGCCTCCATGGCCCAGGTGGAAGCGTTTTGGGATGACAACGATGAACGGTATTTCGGGTTGCGGATCGAAGATGAGCGAAGTGCTCATGCGCGGGTGATTGTCACGGATGAAGTGCCGGATGAGGAAGAGGATGGGGTTGTTGTGCTTTGCGCCTGATAGGCGGCACCAAAGTCCTTCACTAGAATTCTCGAAGGTGCCGCACCGGGGGCAGTTTCAGGCTCGATAGCCTTCAAACTCCCAAGCGTAAAATCGTACTAATTTACCTGCAAGCTCAGGCCAACTAGCCCCTTCATATTCGGATCGAAAGACTTTGCACGGCGATGACCAGTTTGGGTTTTAAGTTGCCGTTCACGACCGGCCGCTTTCGACCCATTACGGATGTTCAAGCAACCCTCAAAAGCCGTGGCCAATCAAAGATCTCAACATCGGCCTAAGCTGATTTTGAATCGCCCCGAAGCAGAAACTTAGGAGCGACTCACGACTACATCCCTAGCCGGCCAGGCTCAGGTGTAGCAAGGGGAAGGGGCGTCCCTCGCCATCCAGCGGAGAACGACCTGTTTGAATGAACCCGTAATGTAGATAGAACCCCACCGCGTCGGGGTTTTGTTCATTCACATCAACACTCATCTGACTGCGCGATCTGCGGGCATGATCCAGCAGCGTGCGACCGATGCCTTTCCCTCGCAGACCGGGCTCGATGAAGAGCATCTCTACATGGTTTTCATTGAGCCCGACAAAACCTAGCGGGCAGTCCTCAGCATCTACCGCAACCCATAACTCAACAGCGGGTAGGTAGATATCGCGGAGCTGTGGAAGCAATTCCTCAATATCGGATTCTTTCAGGAAGTGATGAGTGACGCGAACGGAGCGCAGCCAAATGTTGAGCAGATGCGGATGGTCGGCGTTAGTAGCCTGACGAATGATCATAGAATCATCCTTTACACTTGATATAGGTAATGAGGCGCACTAGTAGATAGCGAACCCTATTAAGTGTCGGCAACTTGTATGACCGCTTCGCGAGTTAACGCCTGGGCGGTTCACGGCAGAGGTGGCCGGAAAGGAGGGAGGACGGACGATACTGAGAGGCTTTCGGGGCGTCAATAAAAATACGGATGGAACAGACGGTCGTCGGGTTGGCAGGGTCGAAAGCAGCCAGTTTTGACCAGCTAGCGAGGGACCAAGATGCAGCCCTGTTAGTGAGCAAAAGCGTCCTCCTATTAGCGACAGCACTCATTGGGCGGCCCGAAGACTGTGGATACTCCAAAGAGGCAGAAAGTCATGAACCGTAATGGCTTCACGCTAGTTATCCACAGGCGCATTCCAGATTCCCAAGCACGCGGCGTTTGTCGGGAATTGTGCCAATTAGTGTTTAGATTGCCGCAGCCCGCAGTGGGTAGTGAGAGCGATAGAAAACGATTAGCTCGTCAGCGGCCCACGTTAACCAGAGATGATGTATTGGATGGCACGGGCTGCGCCCGTGTTCGCGGGTGAACCCGCTCACACAGGGATCGTGCAGGCTCTGGGATGAGTAGGGCAGTCGCAGGTTGGGTGTGTGAAGTTTCAGCGGGCGACACGAACCCGCTCAGCGCCACACTTTTTCGAAGCACAAAAAAGGCCTGCATTGCTGCAAGCCTTGATGTTTGGTGCCGGAGACAGGAGTCGAATCAGCTAGCTCAACGCCAGAGAATCAGGCGTTTAATTCAGTTTGAATATACAAAAAGGCACTCATCTAGGTACTCAGCTCGGGCTCGGGCTCGTCTTCACAAGGGAATGCGATTGAGGGCTACCTTCGGCGCTCTCAGCGGTAGGACAAAGGACAAAGCATCCTTACGGTGATATCCGAGCTGGTGAGCCTGTAGGTAGAGCTGAGACACCGCCGGTAACAGCTGCTTTCCTTGCCGGTGGCCCAAGGTTGGGCCATCATCCGTTCACGACCTAGCTTGAGTACTCAGTAAAAAGCACCACCCCTCGCTCAAGCGCCATCCAGAACAGAGAAAAATATGAGCAGTTATATCTTCAGTAGCATTGAGGCAAGCGCAGAAATTGAAGGTTTTCTGCATGAGCTGGCCGATTGGTGCGCACAAAAATTCGTACAGTGCTACATAATCGACAAGCCACTGATTGAAGTCAAAGGCAACTACGAATCAGACAAATGTTTCGCCATATTAATCCCAAAACGAAAGATCGTATTCGCAAGTTGCAGCACAGACGAAAACACCCTATCAGAATATGCCGATGATTTCGTTGAGGATATTGGCTACATCTCAACAAAATTCAACTACAAAGAAAAAATCGGTCGACCGAAGCGCTGGCAAAATGTTTTAACCTCTCAGAAGCCAAACGCCGAAAATCTATCAATAGCAGAATACCTTGAAGCGTCGGAACTAGACAACCCAGAAGAACAACGCCTTTCAGAATTGCTTGTTTCATTAGCCACCGGCAGCATTAACGACATCGAACGTGTCGGTGTAGAAGTACCTGAAAATGACCTCGATCGAATTAAGCGTAATATTTTGCTTTTCGATGGAGATCAGACTCGCTTCGTATATCAAGACTTGAAACAAAAAGAAGTCCGCATACAAGGTCTCTCAGGGACCGGCAAAACTGAGTTACTGCTTCACAAGCTTAAAGAGCTCTACGTTGCCGATGACAGTTCCAAAATTGCTGTCACGTGCCACAACAAAATTCTTGCCGCTAACCTTCGAGCAAGAATCCCGAAGTTCTTTAACTTCATGAAGGTTGAGCAGCAGATTGAATGGAACCAAAGGCTTCTTTGTGTTCATGCATGGGGTTCATCTGGCCAGCCATATTCCGGCGCATACGCAGCTATTTGCAGCGCGTACGATATCCCCTGCCACCCCTGGTCACGCTCCATGGATTTTGACCGAGCTTGCTCACTGTCTTTAGAAGCACTGAAAGCGAAAGGTGGAACGGACGGAGTATATGCGTTCGATTACATGCTGATCGATGAAAGTCAAGATTTCCCCGAGAGTTTCTTTGTGCTATGCGAACTGGCAACAAAAAACTCTCTATTCATAGCCGGCGACATATTCCAAAGCATTTTCGACGAAAGAAAAAACGCCGGAGCTAAGGCGGAATTTACACTTAGCAAGTGCTACCGCACGGCACCCACTACGCTTATGTTCGCACAGGCGCTAGCTATGGGATACTTCGAAGACCGGAAACTTAACTGGCTAGACAACGACGATTTAGATGCTTGCGGCTACCAAAACCATACCGATCCGCACACGGGAGAGCTAATTCTCAAGCGCGAGCCTATCAGCAGATTTGAAGACATATCTCAAGAAAGCAGAAGCGTAGACTTAATTCGCTTAAATGGAGAGTATCGTCAGCAAAGCTGCCTGCAAATCATAGAATGCATAAGAGATATAAAAAGACAGTACCCCAACGTAACTGCAAATGATGTCGGTATTATCATGATCGACAAAGGAAAAGCAATTTACGAAATGTCTGACATGCTTGCTCAGATCATACCTAGAGAAGTCGGCTGGCCTGTTAACAAAGCCTATGAATCTGGTAATCCAAGCAAAGATGGAGAGCTTTTCCTCAGCAACACTAACCATGTGAAGGGCTTAGAGTTCCCATTTGTAATCTGCGTAACCTCCCACCTCTCGGAGTCATTCAATCATCGAAATGCACTCTACATGGCAATTACGAGGTCCTTCCTTAAGACGTATTTTTTAGTCCCGAATGGGGCTATGAATCAAACGCTCGACAGGATTCAGGAAGGTCTAGAAAAGATCTCCGAAAGCGGTGTATTGAGAGTCATGCCGCCACCAGCTGAAGAACAAGATCGAATTAGAGCCTCCGTCAAATGGCATGGCAGACTTAAATCTTTCGATGATCTCGCGTTAGACATTCTCACAGAACTGGGCACACCTGAATCTCAAGTCGCTCGTTATCTCAGTGCAATGAAGTCTCTCCTCGATCCTGATGCATCTAAAGTCGAGATCCACAAGCTTGCCCGTAAGCTTACGTCGGAATAGCTCGGTATGACGGTAAATATTTTCAAAGTGGACCAATATCAGACTGAAGCTTTCACTAAGGCCATACGCAGCAGGTTTGATATTTTGAGACTATGGATGGACTCAATAAAAGTAATCATCAACTACTTTCCACCGCATGAAGCTATTACTGCCGCAGAAATCCACATCCACAACTCCAGAATGAGTAGACTATTTTACTCCAGCGGCCCTAAAACTTTTTCCGTAGCCTTTCCATTTAGGGTTGAAGCCGATGCAGGCTCATTTACCGTAAAAACCATCTCCGGCATTGATATTGATAGTAGGCTATCCTCAGAAATACTACTGATAGCATCACTTCTGAAAAATAATGGCTTGATCAATGAGTGGACTCTAGCGGAACATTTCGAAAGCCAGGGTGGGGCTTCAAATGACTTTTGGCCTGTTCTGGCCGAGCTACTTGATGCAGAAGACGGATATCTGCGCTTCGACCATGACCCCGACAGACGAGATGGGCACAAACACCCCTTAGACCATGCCGACCTTTTTTATACCAATGGAGCCAGCTTCAAAATTGGACTGCATAAAAAAATTGCACTTGATGAAATTATAGACATACTCAACCGGGAAACAGACTGCCACTATCTTGGCCGAGTGACAGAGCGAAAATAGCGGACTTTAGCGCATCACTCGAAAATCCCAAATGGCTCGCGGCTTCTGCCCGCTCTCAAGCGAACTGCAACACGATTGGTTTGTTACACGGAGGGAGCGCCAAGGCGCTCCCCCTTATCTCTGGCAGCCCGATGTTTAGCCAATCATAGGGCGACGCTATCTTTTCTCAAACAAGCACCGGACTCCCCGACCTTGCTTGCAGCTCTCAGACTGGCTAAAAAATCTCGTTCGATGACCTTCCCGTCTCGAACGCTAGTGAAAGTCGCTTTTTTCATCCAGAGATGATCTTTTCTGCTCTTGTTAGGCACGACGGTGAGCATGATTTCCACTGCCGGGCTTCCTGAAAACACTCCGGAAACTTCAGGTTTATTGAACCGGAAAGTCAGCTCATTATCGTCTGTTGCAGTCACGCTCTGTTCGCTGGTGAGAGGAGCTCCCAGCTTCGCAGCGATTGGGAATCTGGCCGAGTACAAAGCTTTACCGTCGTGGACCTGTTTGGTGATATCCAGAAGATATTGCTCGCGATCCGAGGCGCTAGTAGGGGGCGCGCACTCCTCCCCCTCCGCAACGAAGTATTTCCCCTCAAAGGCGTAATCGCTCTGCCAGCACCCGGCAAGGGAGGCGGATGCCACAGCCAGCATCACCAGTTTCCATTTTTTCACACAGCACACTCCTTGATAACAATTTGCCATTATCACCTCTCCCCCTGTCTTGAGCCACCAGACGCGCCTAAGGCGTTGAGCTCCTTCACAAAAAGCTGGGCACGAAACTCGTCAAGGCTCAACAAGGCTGGCATCCAGTAGAGTCGGATGACTGGCCCTTCCGATGCCACAAATACCCGTCGTCTCACCGCCAGCCTCCAACTCCAGGAAGGAAACATTGCAGATAGAACGGCAAGATCCTTCATATCGGCATACATCATGGTTTGCCCTCGTCATTCCCTTCCCGGAGCTCAATCCACTCGGCAATGGCCCATAACCCCACGCCCAAAATTCCCAATCCGATTACCAGCCATGGAGGTACTAAGCGATTCGTTCCCAGCAAATACCCTCCCCCAGCGCATACAACCGTGATCAAAAGAGTCTTCATGCTCATCTCCTCTCCCAGTAGAGGGGGAAGCAAAACACCACTTGGCATGGTGTCATCGGGCCACGGAAAAAAATGCTCACTACCCCAAGTGGGAATCGAGGAGTTCGTGGCGGATCTCATAGGTAAGCCGGGGTGTATCAACAGTCCCCCAAAGCACGAGAGGGTGCGCCGATGATTCTCAGTGGTTTTTCGGAGATTTTCGCTGGGT
Source organism: Pseudomonas guariconensis (assembly GCF_040822035.1). Classification (NCBI taxonomy): domain Bacteria; kingdom Pseudomonadati; phylum Pseudomonadota; class Gammaproteobacteria; order Pseudomonadales; family Pseudomonadaceae; genus Pseudomonas; species Pseudomonas guariconensis. The sequence continues at coordinate 4,506,121 of NZ_CP162012.1, forward strand.
AGTCACTGGTGTGGCGCAGGCTTGATTGGGTCTGGCGACGCCATGCCAATGGCAGGGCGAAGAACCAGTGACTCATCTCAGAGGAGCCTTAAAGGTGAGTCACTGGAACGGCAGTTGCGAGCTTGTGCGGCCAACTGCTTCGGCAACGCAAAAGCGGTGCCCCCAATTGAGTTGTTAGGGCGCCGCGAATGCATCTGTTGGTTTCTTTCGGAAATGGTGGGCTTGTACAGATGAGCCCCGCAAAAAGCGACGTCATCACCTGTACCAGGGCGGTCAGCGCCGCCCCCCTTGCCCGAACTCTAACGTCCGGCTTTCGGTGGGTTTAGCGATCTCACACCAGGGCTACCGGGCCGAAATGTGGGAATCGAGCTAGGCCCAACCGGATTGGCTGACGGTGGCATGGATGGAGGGGTTTCGTTGCCCGACTGAGTTTTAGAGCCACGCCTGCGCCCAGTCGAGGCCGCTCCCGCTATGCTAGCAATTCGGGAGCCCATCATGGCAAACCCAACCGCTTTCATACCTAGGCGTCCTACATCGCTGGCAGTTGCCACAGCGCCGGACAGGCTACCAGCCAACCCCCCCAACGATACACCTAGCATACTCGAAGTGATCCAGGTGGAAATGCCCAGTGATACAGCTGCAATAGCTGACATCAACCCACGAAGACCGTCATAGTCCGCTCCGACGCCTGACCACCCACTAGCAGCCCCCGCTTGGGCAACCGCAACAGCAGCCACCGTCTGGGACACCGCAACAGTGATCATCTGTGCGGTCATGACGGAGATGACCGGCAGCATCAGCAGCGACAGCCAATTGGTCAACATCCTACCGCCCCTGAGAGGCGCGAGCATCAAGAAGAACGGCGCGAGGAGTAACACAATCCAAAACAACCAGGCTGACATGATCACATAACCAGGTAACAGCGTTTGCAGATCAAGCCACCCGCTAAAGTTCTTCCACATCTGAGCCGCGGCTAAGAAGCTTCCAGCAACCTCACTATCCCCACGAGAGAGGCCCGCCGTTTTCTGCAATGAACCAGCCATGAATCGCTGCCAAGCTGTCGCTGTACTGACAGCCCCCACCTCAGCGCTTACTCTCTGCCCACCTGCTATAACCGCACCCGACTCGCGCAACGCCTGATACGCCTGCTCAGCGCCCATCTGGGCAATTTTGTATGCCTCGATGCAACTGGTGGGTCGAAACATTATTCCTTGATCGTCGCCGACGATAGCCGACTCCTGCCCTGGCACTGTGCTGATCGACAAGTAAGACGGCGTAGCTTGAGATTCCCCTGCAAGCTTGGCGGCCCAATGCGCTTGCGTTGGCAGGGCATAGCGTTCCCCCATGAACGGCCCGGCAGATTCAAGAGCACGAATACCGGCCTCACGACGCGACTGGATAGCTCTCTGGTCAAGCACCTGACCCAGACTAGCTCGGGCAGCCCCGCCGCCTAACAGATAAGCTCCCCAACCTCCATTTTCTTCGGCTGAACCGAACACATATGTCCACGCGCCGCCAATAGCGGTGCGTGCTTGTGCTATCACGCCGACTTCTTCATCCGGTATCCCCAAGCCACCACCGCCGAGCAGCCCTATAGACTGCAAAGCTTCGACTTTGGCCGCGTGCTCGGGACCGGCAAGCTCCGCCGGCGCCGGGGCACAACTAGCGTTGTAATCTCTAATCAACCGAGCCAAATCACTGCCGGCAAACACTTCGGCTGATCGACCTACCATGTTGTCAATCGCGGACTGCGCGGGGACGATTGTCCCTGCTACTGTTTGATCACTAAGAACCTGATCAAAAGCCTGTCTGTAGATTTTGTGAATCGTCATCACGAAACTGAGCGGCACCGCCTGAGCCTCAACCAACCGGACCGTTGCTCCGCTTGGAAGGGTTACGGTCACCGGTCTCATTCCGTACGCTACAACCAGGAAAATCATAATTCCGGACAACAACGTACGCGCCGCGCCCTGTCCCACGCGCAATGCAACGAGCAGCATCCACCCAAAACCAACCGCAACGATAAGCGCGTTGCTGGTTTCGTTGAATGCAACAAATAGCGGCTCGGTGGCAGTCAGGATCGTCAACGCAACGTTTTCCCACAGCCCGAATACCCAATTGAATCCGGCGAAATCCTCAGCCGTGCCAATGCTCATCATGCCGCCCGCCGACAGATGATCCAACTACGCAGAGCCAAGGCACACCGGACAGCCCAAAGGAATACCCACAGGACACCGAAGACCACGCCCAACAGAATGAAATACTGCGCAGTCGGAGCGGCTAAGAGGCTTCCGGTGAGCTGGACCGCATCATATTGGGCGAGTACGAGTTGCCCGTATGGTGGAAAAATTGATGCGGCGATCAGATGCAGAACGCAAAGAACGGGGCCTAGGAGCAATCCCAGCCGACCCGCCCACCTGGTAAGGAATGGCATACGCACCTGAACCCAGTCCAAAAAAATCGCGAATTTCATCGTCACATCACTCCAGTGATAAAGGATACGTATCGATCCTATGAATCCACTGGCTGCGGTTCTACCGAACCCTATGTAGTTACTGCTACTGGTTCTGCTCGCGCCCCGTGCCCGCTATGTAACGCTCCTAAACGTCGCGCCACATAGCGGGCACCATCGAACGGTTTGATTTCGCGCAACAAATACAACGCAGCGCAGTTGCGTTGTTTGCCCTCCCCCATTTTCGTAAGCTGATCACGAACCAAACCGCACTGCCCGGCAGTCTCGTTACCCGTGTGATTCATGGGTTGGGACAGTGGCAGGGGGCTCGGCCTGCGTCATCGCGGGCATTAGCCCATCGGCCACACCTGCGTCATCGCGTGTGTGCCCGGCCCAACGCCGACTACAAATCGGGACCATCAACGACCAATCACTTGAGGAGAGAAGACAACCCAACATGGTCAGCCAGACCCAATGGCAGCCGAACCTGAGCGGACACTCAGGAACTCACTCGGAGAATCCGAGTAGGCGTGAACAGTCCCCGCCTGCATCTCATGCTAAGGGGGGCGAACAGGCACACAACGAACCATCTACGGATGGTGTGTCGCTGAACCGGTAACGGTCAGGAGTTCTTACACCTGATAGAGAGAATCCCATGAGCGAATTCGATGCGCAGAGCATTACTGCACGCCTCAAGGCCGAATCTAGGATTCGGAGAAAACCCCGAACCTATGCCCAACGTCGCTCATTGCTGGATAACTATAAGTACGAGCTGTTGCAGCTTGATTCCGCAGGCTGCAATGGCACCGAACTGCAACGCTGGATAGCGGAAAAAGGTATCAAAATTCAGCGTTCTACAGTGCACCGATGGCTACATCGGAATCGCCTGAGTGGCTAAGTTTGCCAAGCCTACAACGCAAGCTGCATCCGTGATGAAAAAGCTCCAGGGCACCCACATTCGATCCGTGGGCACTGTTCGTAACTATGAGCAGCGGTTGGTACGCATCACCGCTTACCTACAGGAGCATCGCTTAGGCAGCCTCCGTGAAATGACCCCTGATCGCGCTATTAGCTACCTACAGCAAAGAGCGACGACCGTGGGCCAGAAAACCCTGGATATGGAGCGTCAGGCTCTCCAGGCCATGATGCAGCACGTCACCCTACAACTGCCGCTAGGCCAGACTCTAGAAGTAATCAAGAGCAGCGCGACCGCTCGCACGAGCACGAAGGAGCATCCGACTTTGGGTCGCCGTTTGGCCAACCAAACACGAGCATATAACCGCGAGCAGATGACGCTGATCGCCTCTCGGCAAGCGCCTCACAACTCGCTTGCGACAGAGATTGCATACGCAGCGGGTCTCCGTGCACATGAATTGCTGAGCCTCCAAAGAACTCATCGCCGTGTAGCGGATGAACGTCCAACGCACGGGATGAAATTTGCAGGAATTCGGGAAACCACGATCAGCTACACCGTTCACGGTAAAGGTGGACTGGTTCGCGAGGTGCGTATCCCGATTCCACTGGCTCAACGATTAGAAAGGACCAGGCTGGCGGCACCACGGGGCGTAACGGATCGCGGCATCAACTACCAGCAATTCTATGCAATTGGCGGCGGCCAGCCTTGGAGCAAAAGCGTCAGCACTGCCTCGAAGGAAGCTCTCGGCTGGTCAAATGGCGCACATGGATTACGCCACACGTACGCTCAAGAGCGAATGGCTTCACTACAACGTCATCTCCCACGGAAACAAGCCTTGGAGGTGGTCTCACAGGAACTGGGCCATTTCCGCCCTGAGATTACCGAGGTCTATCTGCGTTGAGCACCACTATCGATCCAACCCTGATTCAAAGCTGCCTTCTCTTCGTTTTAGGTGCGTCGCTCATTCTAATTGTCGTGCTCCTCCTCTTACTTATCGAGAGCAAAAAAGCTATAGCGCAAACTGAAACGTTGCTGGATGCCAGCACTCAGCGACAGCTAGCTCTGCACAAAGAACAAGGCAAAGAAATTGAAGCTCTCGAACAGCTGCACCTTGAGCGCTTAGCTGCAACTGCAACGCATCATCGACATGAGGTAGCTAGCCTTATGCAGATTCTCGGTATCGCTGACCAAGAGCGAGACGCCGCGATCAAGGCCGCCTCTGACGATCAGAGACAGGTCAAGTTGATGCACGACCGCATCGCTTACCTAAACGTGCTCATGGAGACATGGGCTACTGGCGACGATGCGACGGCAGCAGTCGTGAAACAAGCCCTCCAGAGGGATCGTAATCTCTTCTCACAGTCAGTTATTAGCACCCAACTGTAAGCAGCGATTAGATTTGATTAGTAAGAGATTAGCAGCCTCCCGTGCTACGGCCGACACCCTATTCCTACTGGGCTGGAGCGCGGTTTTTCAAATCGTCCAAGGGGTGCTGGAACGGTAATGATGGGGGTGTCAGAACGGCATTCTAAGGGTGCTAGAACGGTATTCAGGGGTGCTAGAACGGCATCGGCAGGAGTGCTGGAACGGTATCGACAGGAGTGCTGGAACGGTATCGGCAGGAGTGCTGGAACGGTATCGGCAGGAGTGCTGGAACGGTATCGGCAGGAGTGCTGGAACGGTATCGGCAGGAGTGCTGGAACGGTATCGACAGGAGTGCTGGAACGGCATCGACAGGAGTGCTGGAACGGCATCGACAGGAGTGCTGGAACGGCATCGGCAGGAGTGCTGGAACGGTATCGACAGGAGTGCTGGAATGGTATCGGCAGGAGTGCTGGAATGGTATCGGCAGGAGTGCTGGAACGGCAACGACAGGGGAGCTGGAACGGTATCGACAGGGGTGCTGGACCGGTATCGACAGGGGTGGTGAAGGCATCAAAAGGGGTACTGGAACGACATTAACAGGGGCGCTGGAACGGTATAAGTAGAAAGCTGGTACGTTACGAGCAGGAATGCTTGAGCGGTACCAGCGGAACTGGGGCGGTATCAACGTTTCTTATCTAGATGCCGCTTTTGAGAGGCGCTAGGAGTTGTCTTAACTTGGACCAAATGAGCTTCAACAAGATAGCTAAACGGTCTACCAACGTTGGCACTCGCTTGCTTTACTGCCTCAAGAGACTTCAGCAAGTCCTTTTTAAAGTCAACCAAGGAGCTTGCACGACTTCCGCACAACCTATGCAAAGTTTCGACTTTAAGATCATACGGCCGTGCGTGACTGGAATAAAATCCATGTATCCACTGTGCAAGCGGCTTACCGCGTAGCGCATACCTAATAGACAAATCCACATCAGTGAATTGATCCTCACGAAACAAAACACCCAGCTTTGGATTTAATCGCATGACATAAACTCGCTCACTCCGCTCATGATGATCGCGATAAACCTCATGAATCAAACTGCCTTCATATGAATATTTACCAACCTTTACTTGTAAAGCAGTGGCTTTCAAGCGACTGATGCTCAAGTCTAAGATACGTCGATTCTTACCTGAATCGGTTTTCCCCAAAACCTTCAGAAGACGGTAGGCAGTAATTCTGCATTCCACTCCCAACTCTTGCATGCGCGCCAAGTGTAGAACTGCCTCCCAAACATCTAAATCTCCTTGATCAAGGAGAACCCCTGTATAGAGGATGCTGACGCTACCTAGCGCGTTGACCTCCATCTGCTCAACATAAGGTCGCCCCCCCTTCCTCAAGGCTCCAAATAACGCCGATCTAAGAGCCACATTAGGTACACGCCTAACAGAGTCGGACCAATTTGGTAGAGATTCACGTTTGGTTTCGATCTCAACCTCGACCTCAACGTGTTTATCCTTATCTTTTTCTTTACGCCGAGCAATGGAGCTCTTTCTAAGCTCCTCTATCTTTATATTCACGCGCGGTGGCAGTGGCGGATTTGTAGCCATCGTCAACGAACAGACGAACTGATTTTATCCGCTACCCAAGCTTGTACCTGCTCCGCCGGCCATGCCACAGAATTCGCTCCGAGAGAAATTCCGGAAGGAAACTCCCCAGCTCGAATCAAGCGGTAGATCTGAGACTTACTCAGCCCCACAAGGGCGCAGACTCCCGGCAGACGAAGTAACAAAGGTGAGACAGATTGATTAGCCATCTAGAGGCCCTCCTGAGGCCGGGTTGGATGGCTAGGCATTCAATGGCACACCAAGATGAAAGTCATGGGAATTCCCAAATTATGTCGGAGATTCCCAAATTCTCTCTAGACTTTCAGAATTAAGACTTTACTTTTGCCCCTCCCGCTTTATATTTTTTAAATGTCTGGAGATCTACTCGCATATCAACACCAGCATCATCGGCAAGCAGCTTTAGCGCATTACAGATGTCAAAGTCTTTACGCGTTGCGTTATTAATATTACGCACAGCACTCTTAATATAATCCGCGCGCCGCTTTTCCACATCACCCACGTGATTATCCGAGTAGGCCTTGCCAACTTCCTTCACCAAGCTAATCAGCCCATTAATTATCACACTAACTTTATTAAGCTCTATCTGTCGAAGTTCCTCACCTGAGGCTTTTGCCTGAACACTGACAGTCAATTTTGCTTTCGATACAGGCGCCCAATGTTTTACCCCCGCCTCCAAAGTCAATTTCTCTAGCTCACTCAAAGAGACGTAGATCAAGTTTATAGGTACGTCCCTAACGGTGGCGTCAGTCTCGCAATAGGATGGAATGAAATCGCAGCCACTCTCAGAAACAGGCCCACACAAATTATTTAAATAATCTTCCAACCCTGCATATGAAACCTTGTAGTTACGGACCGATTTTATTGGTGAGTCTCCTCCTCCAACCCAAAGCACATTAGCAGGCAGCATAACCCTTCCTTGCTGCTCATAATATGCTCGCAGCCCCTTGACCAACCCACATAAGTCGTACACTGACTCTTCAAAATCAAGTTTAGAGCCGTGCGTGCTTCCCAAAATTAATTCTGAAAGTTTTACTACATCATTCATGCAGTACTGCCTCCAGCATGGGCTCCGGCTTCGTTGCATGACAAAGCGTCTAAATGGTCTGAGTACCACTGAAGCATCTCACGACGTCCTTCTAAGTACTGAGCGTGATTATAGGTACCGCGAATGCTGTTCTTATCCACATGCGCCAGCTGGGTCTCGACCCACTCACTTCGATATCCCTGCTCATGCAGGGTGGTTGACATCGTGTGGCGGAAACCATGCCCTGTAGCCCTGCCGTCGTAACCGGAGCGCTTCAACAACTGATTGATCGCAGCCTCGCTCATCGGCTTCGCAGGGTCATTACGACCAGGAAACGCAAGCGTGTAACCACCTGTGATGCCTTCTAGTTCACGCAATGCAGTCACCGCTTGCGTCGACAACGGGACTAGATGGGCGCGGCGCATTTTCATCCGCTGGGCTGGAATCGTCCAAAGTCCATTGTCGAGGTCAAACTCGGACCACGGCGCCCCTCTGAGCTCGGCAGTCCGTACACCCGTGAGAATTAGTAAACGGGTAGCAATTTTCACCACGTCATGCCCTGGGCACGCCTGGAAGCCTCGAATCAGATCTGGGATTTCGGCGATAGGAAGGAAGGGATAGTGCCGGGAGGTAGGCGTTTGAAGTGCTCCTCCGATATCTGCGATGGGGTTGTATTCGACCCTGCCCGTGGCAATCGCAAAGCGGTACACCTCTTGGCAGCGCTGTCGAACCTTGCGTAGCTTTTCCAAAGCCCCACGTGACTCTATGCGGCGGAAGACCTGTAACCACTGCATGGGCTTGATCTCAGACAGGGGCAAGGTTCCAACCTGCGGAAAGATGTCCAGCTCAAAAGCCTCGATGACGTCAGTCGCATACCCTTCTGACCAGCGTGCAGACTTATGCTGATGCCACTCCAATGCGAGACTTTTGAAGGTATTAGCACGAGAAATTGCCGCCTGGGCCCGAGCGACCTTTCTCTCAAGGCCTGGATGCCGCCCCTGCGAAACCTGCTGGCGTGCATCAAATGCAAGCTGGCGAGCCTGCGCCAACGTAACGTTGTCGATAGTGCCCAAAGAAATGTGCGACTGCTTACCGTCCAGCCTGAAACGGAAGCGCCAAGACTTGCCGCCGGCGGCTCGAATCCAGAGGAATAAGCCTCCTCCGTCAGCAAGGCCAAAGTCCTTTTCGCGGGGTGCAGCGTTCTTCACTTGCAGCGCTGTCAAAGGCATGTGAGTACCCATAGATTATTGAACAGCGCAAAGGTACTCGCAGGGGTACTCAGATGGCAAGGGCTGGGATGGGATCGGATGGCACCGTATGAAACAGAAAGCCCGCACTAGGCGGGCTTCTGAGGGGTTTCATGCGACTGCTTGGCACTGCATGAATCTATTGACTGGTGCCGGAGACAGGAATCGAACCTGCGACCTTCGCGTTACGAGTGCGCTGCTCTACCGACTGAGCTACACCGGCGTGAGCGCAACGCTACCACTGCCGTGGCGGTTACGCAAACGCCTGTTTCGCCTCGCTTATTCCCCCTCCCCCGGCGCCTGGGTCAGGAGGCCCTGCACCCGGTCGGGGCGAGGTCTGCTTCGACGTTGGTGGTGCACGTCCAGCCGGTGGCGGAGCGGGTGAGCGTGAGGGTTTTGCCGAGCACGTTGGCGGGGGCGTCGGCGAGGGTGCAGGTGATGCTGGCCGTGCCATCGGCGGCGGTGCCGCGGGCAGTGATGGCGCAGTGGGCGGTGCTGGGCTGGCCACCGAGGGCGGTGACGTCGGTGACGTCCTTGCCTTCGTTCAGGCGCAGTTCCATTGCGGTCTTGAGTGCGGAGATTTCCGCAAGGCCGGCGCCAGCTTTGGCGCGAGCTTGCTGGTTGGTGTACATGGGTATGGCGATGGTCGCCACGATGCCGATGATCGCCACGACAATCATCAGCTCGATCAGGGTGATGCCCCGTTGCCCTTTCATGAACGCTTTTCCTTGTTGATACGGCTATGCCTGGGTTGCAGTCTCGGCCCCCGGGCAGACAGGCGCGCAGTAGAGCCGAACCGACACCTTTTGTCACCCCTGCCCGTCAGGTGGCCGGGCTCGCTGGACTACTCTAGTGATCAACAGGGAAACCCGCCCGGTCAGGGACGCGACAAGCTGTTACGGGGCTTGTCGGGGCGGCAATTAGGGACGTTTGCATGAGCCATTCGACACGCATGTACGCCTGGGAAGGCACCACCATCAACGGCAACAAGATCAATGGCCGCACCGAGGGGCGCAGCCAGGCGTTCGTGCGGGCCGAGTTGCTGCGCCAGGGCATCCGCGCTGCCCGCGTGCGGCCGGCGAGCCGGGTGCAGTGGCGCTGGCCCGCTGGGCGCGACAAGGCGGATGCGGCGGGCTTCAGCCGGCAACTGGCGACCTTGCTCAGGGCCGGGGTGCCGCTGTTGCAGGCATTCGAGGTGATGGGGCGCAGCGGTGGGGATGAACACCTGGGGCGGCTGCTGACGCAATTGCAACAGGATGTGGGCGCAGGGCTGGGCCTGGCCGATGCGCTGCAGCGTCACCCGAGGTGGTTCGACCGGTTGTATTGCAACCTGGTGCGGGTGGGTGAGCAGTCCGGCACGCTGGATCGGCAGCTCGAGCAACTCGCCAACCTGCTGGAGCGGCGCCGGGCGCTGCAGCGGCGGGTGCGCAAGGCGATGCTGTATCCGCTGCTGCTGTTGCTGACGGGCTTGGGGGTATCGGCGTTGTTGTTGCTGGAGGTCGTGCCGCGGTTTCAGGGGTTGTTCGCCAGTTTCGATTCGGCGCTGCCCCCGTTCACGCAATGGGTGATCGACTTATCCACAGCGCTGGGTCGGCATGCGCCGTGGTTGCTGGGCGCGCTTGTGATGTTGGGTGTGTCGTTGCGCCAGCTGTATCAACGCCATGCCCCTGCCCGCCTGTGGATATCTCGCCAGGTGTTGCGCTTGCCTGTGCTCGGCACGTTGCTGGCCGAAGCGGCGTTGGCGCGATTTTCCCGCAGCCTGGGCACGGCCTATGGGGCTGGGGTGCCGCTGCTCGATGCGCTGGGCACGGTGGCGGCGGTGAGCGGTGGGCCAGTGCATGAACAGGCGATTGGGCGGCTGCGCCAGGCCATGGGCAACGGCCAGGGGCTGCATCAGGCGATGGAGGCGGATGGGTTGTTTCCGCCGATGCTGGTGCAGTTGGCGGCGATCGGTGAGTCCAGTGGCACGCTGGACCAGATGCTGAACAAGGCCGCGGCCCATTATGAGGAACAGGTCAACCAGGCACTCGACCAGTTGACCGGCCTGTTGGAGCCGACCATCGTGCTGGTCCTTGGGGTGGTGGTGGGTGGCCTGGTGGTCGCCATGTATCTGCCGATCTTCCAGCTGGGTAACTTGGTCTGACATGAATCTTTGGATTGTTTTCGCCAATCAGCCGGTGCTGTTTCTGACCTTCGCCGGGCTGCTGGGGCTGTTGCTCGGCAGCTTCATCAATGTGCTGGCGTATCGCTTGCCGATCATGCTCGAGCGTCAGTGGCAGCGCGAGGCGCAGGAGGTGCTGGGCCTGCCGGTGGTGACGCATGAGCGCTTCGACCTGTGCCTGCCGGCCTCGCGCTGCTCCCATTGCGGCCATCGCATTCGCGCCTGGGAGAACATCCCGGTACTGAGCTATCTGTGGCTGCGCGGTCGCTGCTCGGCGTGCAAGGTTGCCATCGATGCACGTTATCCGTTGGTGGAGCTGGGCTGTGCAGTTCTTTCGATAGTGGTGGCCTGGCATTTCGGGCCGTCGCTGCAAGCGTTGTTCGCCCTGTTGTTGACCTGGTGCCTGCTGAGCCTGAGCTTGATCGATGCAGACCACCAACTGCTGCCCGATGTACTGGTGATGCCCACGCTCTGGCTGGGGCTGTTGTGCAATGCCTTTGGCCTGTTCACGCCTTTGCCCGATGCGCTCTGGGGTGCGGCCATCGGCTATCTGAGCCTTTGGGGGGTGTATTGGCTATTCAAGCTGCTCACTGGCAAGGAAGGGCTGGGCTATGGCGACTTCAAGTTGCTGGCCTTGATCGGCGCCTGGGGCGGTTGGCAGGTATTGCCGTTGACGCTGGTAATGTCATCGGTGGTGGGGGCGGTGATTGGGCTGTGCCTGTTGCGCTTGCGCCGAGCATCGATGGGGTCGGCCATGCCGTTTGGGCCGTATCTGGCCATTGCGGGCTGGATCGCAGTGCTCTGGGGTGATGAAATGTACGTCTCCTACCTGCAACTGTTTGGACACTGATGACCACTGCGGCATTTACCCCCTGGATTCTCGGGCTCACCGGCGGCATCGGCAGCGGCAAAAGCGCTGCGGCCGAGCGATTCGTCGAGCTGGGTGTACATCTGGTCGATGCCGACCAGGCAGCGCGTTGGGTCGTCGAGCCTGGCCGGCCGGCGCTGGCGAGTATCGTCGAGCGCTTCGGCGCGGGCGTATTGCAGGAGGACGGCCAGCTCGACCGCGCAGCCCTGCGCAAGCTGATCTTCGCAGACCCCGCCCAGCGCCAATGGCTGGAGGCGCTGCTGCATCCGCTGATCGGCCAGGAAATCTTCAGCTACCTGGCCAAGGCGGAATCGCCTTATGCGATCTATGTGTCGCCGCTGCTGGTGGAGTCCGGCCAGATCGCGAAGACCCAGCGTGTGCTGGTGATCGATGCGCCACAGGAGCTGCAGATCCAACGCACCCTGGCCCGCGACAACACCAGCCCGGAACAGGTGCAGGCGATTCTCAAGGCCCAGGCCGCCCGCGAGGAGCGGTTGCGCCATGCCGATGACGTGGTGGTCAACGACCGAGACCTGGGCTGGTTGCATGAGCAGATCGATCGTCTGCATCACTTTTACCTGACTTTACGAGGAGGCCAGCCATGAGCCAGCCATTGACCGTTGACTGCCCGACTTGCGAGGCCCCTGTGGAATGGAGCGAGAAAAGCCCGTTTCGGCCGTTTTGTTCTGATCGTTGCAAGCTGATCGACCTGGGCGCCTGGGCGGCTGAGGAGCATAAGATTCCGGCTTCGGAAGAGTCGGAGGATGAGTTGTATTCCGGGGATCTGGAGCCGAGGCATTGATCGGTGGCGTTTTGGGGCGCATTGCGCCCCTTTGCAGCACTGCTTCGCCTGCCCTGCTTGACAGAGGTAGAGACTCTTTTTTATCTGCAAGCGAAAATTGGTCAGCTTGGCGTCAGATAACTACCGAGAATCAACGCTGCTAAGGAAAAATGGAGAAAATACAACAGCAAAAGCAATCTTCTTTTTATATGCAGCGGAAAGTTTTTTACATCCTCAGCGTTCACAAATCCTTTACGTACTCCAATCTTGGAATAAGACAGCGCCAAAGAAATTGAGATGAGCCGAATCATTCGCCCCGGCAGCCCTGCATTCGAATAATACTCTCGAGTCTCTACCACATATTTGCTTCTCGACATCAAGGATTCTAGATAGTCTAGATAGCGCCACGACACATATGCCAATACGCAAAGAGAAACCCACAGCGAACCCAATATCAATAACCCTATCGTTAGCCCGAAACTGATAGTCAAAGCCCTCCCCCCTCATATAACTTGAGACCTTGTGCCTCGCCCAACTCGCTCCCGCGCATCCCTCCTATTGTTCCTCCTACCGCTCCCCCCAGAACTGAACAAATCAATGCGCCTGTGCCCAATGAAGAAATCCCGAGTGCGGCACATATGTACGAAGCGCCACCGGCGCCGAGAATGCCTCCCCCCCAGCCTCCACCGACACCACCGACCAGCGCTCCGCCTTCTACATATTTGGCTTTACGGCATTCCTCCTCACGTCCCAAGGTGCAGGCTTTATTAATAGACAATGCCGTGGAACCCACCTCGATTGTCATGGCTAGGTAGGTCCCCCTCTTGAGCAGATTCGACGCCCGCACCACACCCGCGACCTTTTCGGCATACCCCGGTATTTCACCGGTGTGCAAAAAGCTCTTCGTGGAGATACCCAAGCGGCTTTTTATCGATCCGTCTCCCCGTAGCCCCGAGCCAAAGGAGGCGAAGAAGCGCAGTTGCTGCCTCAACCTCGCAAATAAATCCGCGCGCTTTACATAAAACCTATCACGCCGGTTGCCACGTCCATCCCTCAGAAAGTCCTGATAAAGCTTTTCTATTTCCTGAAGTGTTTTCTTGATGCTCTCCAGATGCCTGCTCCAGGCATCACTAGCCATGCCCACCCCCATTGAAGCGTGGGCCAGCAAGCCTTTAATGAAGTCAAAGTTCTGGATAAGGAAGTCATCTGGACCATTGCGGGCCAGATCGGCGTGGATGTTTGCAGCCTCGGCCATCAGAAAGGCCTCATGGCTGGTGCAGTTTGGTGTAGAGGGATCACCGAGAATCACCAGCTCACCTTTTATCACCACGCCGCCGGCAAGATGCGCATTTAAAACATCGAATTTCGCGAGTTGATTTCGTGAAAGCATCAGCTCTGATTTAAGCGATTCGTAATTTTTGGTTTCAAGATTGATAAACGACCGGGCTTCAGACTCAGGTACCTCATACGTATTTCCCTTAATTATTCAGCACCAACAGCTGATCGAGAGTAGGGACGTATGAAGCACGCGGCAACGGCGCAAGCGCAGTAAAAGGTCAAACAAGGAAACGTACTACAGACACTGTTGGAACTATCAAACAAGAACTGACTACCGGCGATAACTATTCAACGCCTCTCGTCATCATTCCAAGGCGCCTGTAAATATCGGGTGCGATTGAACGTCTCCAACCACTCCGGACAAAACACCACTAAAGCACTGATCACCGTCCCATTGATAAAAGCCTCGGGGAAGATGATCAACCACAGGTAGCCAATGAAGTCCGACAGCCATTCCGGCATGGCGAAACGTCCATCCAGCCAGAGCAGGCCAAGCCCAGCCAGGACGCACAGCAAGGCCGACAACGCCGCGGCGAAAAATCCAGAGAAGATATAGACGAACAGGTTACGCGGCTGGGCGCGCTCGACCAGGATCGCGCAGACCTCCGTGACCAGCACCGGCAGGCCGATGATCAACAGGCCGTTGACGCCCAGGGCGGCCAGGTCCTGTCGGCCCAGCGCCAGCAACCCGAGTTGGGCGAGGAAACCGCCGAGAACCGCGAGCGGCCAGTCCAGCAACAGGGTCACCGCAGTCATACCGATGAAGTGGTAGGAGACGCCTGTGTCGAAATCCCGCCGGACCAACCACAGCACGAACAAGCCGAAGACCGTGCCAAACAATAAATGCTGGCGACGGCTGTCACTGAACAACTCGACCCAACGCGTGCGGCTTAGGGCCCATACCAACAGGGGCACATAGCCGAGCCAACCCAGGGTCAGGCTGGCGGTGGACAGGACCTGCGCACTGATCACCGGTTCGCTCCTTCGGACGGTCGCGGATACGCCGAGTCTACACCCGATTGCCGAGGCTATCGTTCTGCCACCGGTTTCCTGCGCACAAACAGCATCTTACCGTCATGGATTAGCGACTAAGCTTGTTCCCATGGATGACTCAGACTACCTGCGCCTGCTCACCATCCAGGCCGAACAAGCCAATGCCTTTCTCTCCAACGCCCGCAAATGGGAACGAGAGCGTTGGGTGTGCCAGCGCCTGTTGCAAGGCTTGAACATCGCTTATCGCAGCGAGGACTTCACACCGGCGGGCCAGGAGCCGCCTGACGTGCTGTTTCGTGATGCCGCCTTCGAGGTGTTCTTCGTGCTCGATGAAGGGCGCCGGCTCAATGACGAATGGCGCGAGGAGCTGCAACGCCGGCGCAGTGCGTTTTCCCTGAGCCAGCTGGTGCGTCGCGAGGCGCGGCCAAGGCGGATCAGCGCCCAGGAGCTGCTCGGGCGCCTGGCCCCGACGCTGCGCAAGAAGGCGCACAACTATCGGGAACGCGGGCTGGATCTGAGCGAGCTTGATATCATCGCCTTCGCCAGCCTCAAGCGCGAAGTGCTGGACCTCAACAGCCACTTCCCGCCGCCTACCGAATACCTGCGCCAGGGGTGGCGCTCGCTGTCGCTGGTGGGGCCGACGTTCGCCCGGGTGCTGTTCGCCCACCCCGACGCACCGGATTTTCTGCGCGGGAACCTGGGGCGCAGCATTGTCTTCGATGTCGGTATCAGTCTTTGATCCACTGCCGAGAGTCTTTGCGATGGCGTACACTCGGCGCCAGTGATAGAAAGCATTATCATTCGATATCAAGTGCTTGCGAGAACCCTGTGGTGTTTTCGCAGTCACAAGCGTCTATCTGACGAGGCCCACCATGACCAGCCGCTTGAATCCAGAAGATCAGCGTCGTGTCGATGAATACCTGCAGGCACCTCAGCATCGAGTCGAGCGCAAGCCATTCCGGCCTTTGCTGCTCCTCGTGGTAGTGGTGGCTGTGACCATCGGCCTGGGCCTGCTTAGCCGCCTGTTGAGTGGACTGGTGCTATGAGCTGCCTTGCGCTCGCCCTCCCCTCGCCCCTGTCGCGGCCGGCCCTTGGGGCCAAGAATTCCTTAAACCTTATGAGATATCCCCATGACTCATCGCATCGTGATTGTCGGCGGCGGCGCCGGCGGCCTGGAACTGGCGACCCGCCTGGGTAAAAGCCTGGGCAAGCGCAAGCAGGCCGAGATCACCCTGGTCGACGCCAACCTCACGCACATCTGGAAGCCCCTGCTGCACGAAGTGGCCGCCGGCTCGCTGAACTCCTCGGAAGACGAACTGAACTACGTGGCCCAGGCCAAGTGGAATCACTTCAATTTCCAGCTGGGGCGCATGAGCGGCCTGGACCGTGAGACCAAGCAGATCCAACTGGCCGCAACCCTCGATGAAGAAGGTCGCGAACTGCTGCCTGCGCGCACCCTGGGCTACGACACCCTGGTCATCGCCGTGGGCAGCAACACCAACGACTTCGGCACACTCGGTGCAGCGCAGCATTGCCTGTTCCTGGATACCCGCAAGCAGGCCGAGCGCTTCCATCAGCAGTTGCTCAACCACTACCTGCGCGCCCATGCCGGTGATGTGGCCAGCGAGAAGATCAGCGTGGCTATCGTCGGCGCCGGCGCCACCGGTGTGGAACTGGCGGCCGAACTGCACCACGCGGCCCACGAACTGGCGGCCTACGGCCTGGACCGCATCCAGCCCAAGGACATGCACATCACGCTGATCGAGGCAGGCCCACGCGTGTTGCCTGCCCTGCCTGAGCGTATCAGCGTGCCGGTGCACAAGACCCTGGAAAAACTCGGGGTGAAAGTGATGACCAACGCGGCGGTCAGTGAAGTGACCGAGGATGGTCTGAAGACGGCGTCCGGCGAAGTGATCCAGGCGAGCCTCAAGGTATGGGCGGCCGGTATCCGGGCGCCAGGCTTCCTCAAGGACATTGATGGCCTGGAAACCAACCGCATCAACCAGCTGGTGGTGCGCCCGACCCTGCAGACCACCCGCGACGACAACATCTTCGCCTTCGGTGACTGCGCCGCCTGCCCGCAACCCGGCAGCGACCGCAACGTGCCGCCACGGGCCCAGGCCGCGCATCAGCAGGCTTCGATGCTTGCCCAGAGCCTCAGGGCTCGGCTTGAGAACAAGCCGCTGCCGACTTATGAATACAAGGACTACGGCTCGCTGGTTTCGCTGTCTCGCTTCTCGGCGGTGGGCAACCTGATGGGTAACCTGATGGGCAGCGTGAAGCTGGAGGGCTGGTTGGCGCGGATGTTCTATGTGTCGCTGTACCGGATGCACCAAATGGCGTTGTACGGGTTCTTCCGCACGGCACTGATGATGCTGGGTAGCAAGATTGGGCGGGGTACTGAGCCGCGCCTGAAACTGCACTGACAGACCAGCTCTCGCTTGGAGGAATGGGGTTGTCCGCGAGTACGATAGTGAATCGGCTATCGCTTTCGCAGGCAAACCCGCTCCTCCAACCGGCGGCGATACACATCAAGGCACCGGAAGGTGCTTTTTTTGTGCTTCATCGTCGGGTACTGCCCGAAATCTTTGAAGGGGCACTGACGGGTGCCGTCGTGCAGTGACAAGTTTGGATAAATTCGAGGCAAAAGAAAAAGGGCATCTCATTCGAGATGCCCTTTTTACATGGTGGGTCGTGTAGGATTCGAACCTACGACCAATTGGTTAAAAGCCAACTGCTCTACCAACTGAGCTAACGACCCGGAAAATGGTCGGGGTGAGGGGATTCGAACTCCTGACATCCTGCTCCCAAAGCAGGCGCGCTACCGGACTGCGCTACACCCCGAAATTGGCTCCGCGACCTGGACTCGAACCAGGGACCCAATGATTAACAGTCATTTGCTCTACCGACTGAGCTATCGCGGAACTGAACTTCGTACAACTTCGAAGCCTGTGTTAGCTTCGAACTCTTCAGCGTTGTCGCTGCTGAGGCCGGCTATTCTACATTCTTCGTTTTGCTTGTCAACCCCCAATTTGCTTTCAAGTTACTGATTTGCAAATTGTTTTCAGATCCCTTGTACCGCCGGTGATCTGTGTAGTGCCTGACAGCGGGGCGTATATTAGGGGCACTCGATTTTCTGTGC
Source organism: Pseudomonas guariconensis (assembly GCF_040822035.1). NCBI lineage: Bacteria > Pseudomonadati > Pseudomonadota > Gammaproteobacteria > Pseudomonadales > Pseudomonadaceae > Pseudomonas > Pseudomonas guariconensis. The sequence goes on from NZ_CP162012.1 coordinate 4,524,025, forward strand.
AAGCATTTTTTTCAAAATATTCAGCTAGTTAGATCGGGCCCAGAAAAATCAGGGGTTTGCGTTACCGAGCAACTGCGTCGACAGGCCCAACGCCGCAAAGCCGAAACGAAAAAGCCCCGCCAAGGCGGGGCTCTTTCTTGACTGCCGGGCTCAGGCAAAGACGATTTCGTCGCCTTCGACCTTGGCGGTGATCGCCGCACCAGGCAGGAACTGCCCACCGAGGATCAACTGCGCCAGCGGGTTTTCGATCCAGCGCTGGATCGCACGCTTGAGCGGCCGTGCGCCATACACCGGGTCGTAACCGACTGCGATCAGTTTGTCCAAGGCCTCTGGGCTCAGGCTCAGCGACAGCTCGCGCTCGGCCAGACGGCTGCGCAGGCGGCCAAGCTGGATCTCGGTGATACCGGCGATCTGCTCGCGGCCCAGCGGCTCGAACACCACCACTTCGTCGATCCGGTTGATGAACTCCGGACGGAAGTGCGAACTTACCGCGTCCATCACCGCCGCACGTTGCGCCTCACGGTCACCGGCCAGTTCCTGGATCTGCGCCGAGCCCAGGTTGGAGGTCATCACGATCACCGTGTTGCGGAAGTCCACGGTACGGCCATGGCTGTCGGTCAAGCGGCCATCTTCAAGTACCTGCAACAGCACGTTGAACACGTCCGGGTGAGCCTTTTCCACTTCGTCCAGCAGCACCACCGAATACGGCTTGCGACGCACAGCCTCGGTCAGGTAACCGCCCTCCTCGTAACCGACGTATCCGGGTGGAGCGCCGATCAGGCGAGCCACGGAGTGCTTCTCCATGAACTCGGACATGTCGATCCGTACCATGGCCTCCTCGGTATCGAAGAGAAACTCGGCCAGCGCCTTGCACAACTCGGTCTTGCCCACACCGGTCGGGCCGAGGAACAGGAACGAGCCGCTTGGGCGGTTCGGGTCGGCGAGACCGGCCCGGGAGCGACGTACGGCGTTGGCCACGGCGGTGACGGCTTCGTTCTGGCCGATCACGCGCTGGTGCAGCAACTCTTCCATCTTCAGCAGCTTCTCACGCTCGCCTTCGAGCATCTTGGCCACCGGGATGCCGGTCCACTTGGAGACCACTTCGGCGATTTCTTCTTCAGTCACCTTGTTACGCAGCAACTGGTTCTCGGTCTTGCCGTGCTGGTCGACCATCTGCAGGCTGCGCTCAAGATCAGGGATGATCCCATACTGCAGCTCGGCCATGCGGCTCAGGTCACCTTTGCGGCGGGCAGCTTCGAGTTCCTGACGGGCCTGCTCGATCTTTTGCTGGATCTGCGCAGAACCCTGCACCTCGGCTTTTTCCGAGGCCCAGATTTCTTCCAGGTCGGAGTACTCACGCTCCAGACGCTCGATTTCCTCGGTCAGCTTCTCGAGGCTTTTTTTCGCGGCCTCGTCTTCTTCTTTCTTGAGCGCCTGGGACTCCACCTTCAGCTGAATCAAGCGACGGTCGAGGCGGTCGAGCACTTCAGGCTTGGAGTCGATCTCCATGCGGATGCGGCTGGCCGCTTCGTCGATCAGGTCGATAGCCTTGTCCGGCAACTGACGGTCGGTGATGTAGCGGTGGCTGAGCTTGGCCGCGGCGATGATGGCACCGTCGGTGATGGCCACTTTGTGGTGCACCTCGTAGCGCTCCTTCAGGCCACGCAGGATGGCGATAGTGTCTTCCTCGCTCGGTTCCTCGACCAGCACCTTCTGGAAGCGGCGCTCGAGCGCTGCGTCTTTTTCGATGAACTGGCGATACTCGTTGAGCGTGGTTGCGCCCACACAGTGCAGTTCACCACGGGCCAGGGCCGGCTTGAGCATGTTACCGGCGTCCATGGCGCCCTCGCCTTTACCGGCGCCGACCATGGTGTGCAGTTCGTCGATGAACAGGATGATCTGGCCTTCCTGCTTCGACAATTCGTTGAGCAACGCTTTGAGGCGTTCTTCGAACTCACCGCGATACTTCGCGCCAGCGATCAGCGCGCCCATGTCCAGGGCGAGCAGGCGCTTGCCTTTGAGGCCATCGGGCACTTCGCCGTTGATGATGCGCTGGGCCAGGCCTTCGGCGATGGCGGTCTTGCCCACGCCAGGCTCACCGATGAGCACGGGGTTGTTCTTGGTACGACGCTGCAGGACCTGCACGGTACGGCGGATCTCATCGTCACGGCCAATCACCGGGTCGAGCTTGCCTTCCTCGGCGCGCTTGGTCAGGTCGACGGTGTACTTGTCCAGAGCCTGGCGCGACTCCTCGGCATTGGGGTCGTTGACCGCCGCACCGCCGCGCAGGTTGTTGATGGCGTTTTCCAGCGCCTTCTTGCTCACGCCCTGGCTGAGCAGGAGTTTGCCAAGCTTGCTGTTCTCGTCCATGGCGGCGAGCAACACAAGCTCGCTGGAAATGAACTGGTCGCCCTTCTGCTGGGCCAGGCGGTCGGCCTGGTTGAGCAGGCGCGCCAGGTCCTGGGACATGTTCACATCGCCCGTGGGATTCTGGATTTTCGGCAGTTGGTCCAGCTCTTTTGCCAGAGCCTGACGCAGGCCATTGATGTCAAAGCCGACCTGCATCAGCAGCGGCTTGATGGACCCGCCTTGCTGATCGATCAGCGCCTGCATCAAGTGCAAAGGTTCAATGGCCGGATGGTCCATGCCCACGGCCAGGGATTGGGAATCGGATAACGCCAGTTGCAGCTTGCTGGTCAAACGGTCTATTCGCATGGGGATACCTTCCTATAAGGGCAGGCGGAGCGATGGATAGCACCTGTAATGAAGAACCTGCCTGAGATGACCAATAGATAAGGCTGATTCTGGGTTTTTCAAGCTTAGCGGGGTTGACATAGGTCAGCAGTGCGGATCTGACCAAGAGCGCTTTGCGCGCCCGGGCAGGCTTCTACAAGATATTCGCGAGACTATAGGCGCTGGCGAGGTCTGGGATGAGGCGCGAAGCAGCCCCTAGGGCATCAAGGCCGCAGCCAGACCAACGAAGCGAAACGCCCACCCTGCGGCGTGCGTCGATAAGAGAAGAAGCGAGGGTCGTTGACCGTGCAGAAACCACCACCATACACAGCGGTGACCCCACGGGCCGCCAGGCGGATACGCGCCAGCTGGTAGATATCGGCCATCAGTTTGCCCGGGCGCTCACCGTTGACGAAGGCTGCAGCAGACTCGGGGTGCACGGCGGTAAAAGCATCGCGCACTTCCAGCCCCACCTCGAACGCCTGTGGCCCAATGGCCGGGCCCAGCCATACCAACACCTCGTCGGCAGGAACACCGAGGCGATCGAGCGTGGCTTCCAGCACACCGCCAGCCAACCCGCGCCAGCCTGCATGAGCGGCCGCCACGCGGGTACCGGCACGGTCGCAGAACAGGGCCGGCAGGCAGTCGGCGGTCATCACCGTGCAGGCGATGCCGGGCTGGTCGGTGAAACTGGCGTCGGCCTCGGCCACCACCGCCGGGTCGGCATCGGCCACAACCAGGCCATGCACCTGCTTGAGCCAGGCCGGCCGGATGCCGAAGGCGTCGCTCAGGCGGCGGCGATTCTCGGCGACCGCAACCGGGTCGTCGCCCACGTGGTCACCCAGGTTGAAGGACTCGTAGGGCGGCAGGCTGACGCCGCCCTCGCGGGTGGTGACGCAGGCGTGCACCGAGGCCGGGGCCGGCCAGTCGGGGAACAGCAGCGACTGCGTCAGGCCGCTCATCCGATGAAGCTCTCACGGTCCTGGGCGAGCAGCGACAGCAACCAGACGAAATCATCCGGCAACGGCGAAGCCCATTCCATGCGTTCGCCGGTGGTCGGATGGTCCAACGCCAGGAAGCGCGCATGCAAGGCCTGGCGCGGGAAGTGCTTGACCGCCTCGACCATGGCTACGCTGGCTGCCGGTGGAATGCGGAAGCGCCCGCCGTAGGTCTGGTCGCCGACCAGCGGGAAGCCCACATGGGCCATGTGCACGCGGATCTGGTGGGTACGGCCGGTTTCGAGTTTGACCCGCACATGCGTGTGCGAGCGGAAGCGTTTGAGTACGCGATAGTGGCTGACCGCAGGCTTGCCGCCGTCGGTCACCGCCATGCGCTGGCGCATGCCGCCGTGACGGCCGATAGGCGCGTCGATCTTGCCACCGGCGGTGACCACCCCGACCACGATGCACTCGTAGATGCGGCTGACCGAGCGCTTTTGCAGCTGGTCGACCAGGTTGGTCTGGGCCTGCAGGGTCTTGGCCACCACCATCAGGCCGGTGGTGTCTTTGTCCAGGCGATGCACGATACCGGCACGCGGCACGTTGATGATGTCCGGCACGTGGTGCAGCAAGGCATTGAGCAGGGTGCCGTCGGCATGGCCCGCCGCCGGGTGGACCACCAGCCCGGCAGGCTTGTTGATCACCAGGATCTGGTCGTCTTCGTAGACGATATCCAGCTCGATGTCCTGGGCCACCCATTCACCCTGGGCTTCCTGCTCGGCGTCGAGGGCCAGCACGGAGCCACTGTGGACGATATCGCGCGGGCGCAGTACCGCGCCGTCGACCGTCAGGCGGCCGTCCTTGATCCACGAGGACAGGCGCGAGCGCGAGTACTCGGAGAAGAGTTGGGCGGCGACTTGGTCGAGGCGTTGGCCCCCCAGTTCGGACGGGACCTCTGCGCTAAGTTGAATGATCTCGGACATGCTCGATTCGGCGGGCGCACAGCCTTTGGTTTCAGCTGCACGCTTGTGGTTAAATACGGCTTCTTTTGCCCCGGGTTTGGCCGGGGGCGCTCATCATAACAGGACGGCACCGCCCAAGACAGCGGCCGTCAAAGGGACGCAAGCCGCCATGCAAGTGAAACACCTGCTGCTGATCGCCATTCTCGGGCTCACCGCTGCCTGTTCCTCCAACAAGGAAGTCGTCGACGAGAACCTCAGCGAGGCCGAGCTGTACCAGCAGGCGCAGGCCGACCTGGACAACCACAGCTATACCAGCGCCGTGAACAAGCTCAAGGCCCTGGAATCGCGCTACCCGTTCGGCCGCTACGCCGACCAGGCACAGCTGGAACTGATCTACGCCAACTACAAGAATGCCGAGCCGGAGGCTGCCAAATCCGCCGCCGAGCGCTTCATCCGCCTGCACCCGCAGCACCCGAACGTCGATTATGCCTATTACCTCAAGGGCCTGACCTCGTTCGACCAGGACCGCGGCCTGCTGGCGCGCTTCCTGCCACTGGACATGACCAAGCGTGACCCAGGTGCCGCCCGCGACTCCTACAACGAGTTCGCCCAGCTGACCAGCCGCTTCCCCAACAGCCGCTACTCGCCGGACGCCAAGCAGCGCATGATCTACCTGCGCAACCTGCTGGCTTCCTACGAAATTCACGTCGCCGACTACTACCTGAGCCGTCAGGCTTATGTGGCCGCCGCCAACCGTGGCCGCTACGTGGTCGAGAACTTCCAGGAAACCCCATCGGTCGGCGACGGCCTGGCCGTAATGGTCGAGGCCTACCAGCGCCTGCACCTGGACGAACTGGCTGCCACCAGCCTGGAAACCCTCAAGCTCAACTACCCGGACCACCCGAGCCTGGTCGACGGTCAATTCCAGCCCAAGCAGGAAGAAGCCGACAACCGCTCCTGGCTGTCCAAGGCCACCCTGGGCCTGATCGAAACCGAGACCCCGCTGCCGCCGGGCGAAACCCGCGCCAACCAGGACGTGGTCAAGCAGTTCCAGGATGCGCGCTCGGAGATGCCTGAAGAGCTGCTGCCCAAGGATGAGGACGGCAACCCGATCCTGCCGGAAGGCCCGAAAGAAGCCGAAAAAGACCGCTCGTGGTTCAGCTACATGACCTTTGGTCTGTTCGACTGATATCACGCGCAACAGAAAGGGAGGCCCAAGGCCTCCCTTTTTTATTGGCTGCGCCCTAGACTGTCGGTCTTTCCTCTCGACAAACTGGACACCATGGTTCGTCTACTTTTCTGGATCGCCGTGATCGGCGCTGCGTTCTGGCTGTGGCGCAAATTCAACGCCAGCCAGCAGTCTTCCTCCGAGCCCAAGCTCGATGACCCGCTGAAGATGGTGCGCTGCGCCCACTGCGGCGTGCACCTACCCAACGATCGCGCATTGCGACGGGGCAATGACTGGTATTGCAGCCAGGCTCATCTGGAGCAAGGGCCAGGGCAACAGCGCTGAGGTCGATCGTTGGCTGTGCGGAACAACTGCCTCGTGCTGGCGCCGACCTATTCGCGGATAAACGCGCTCCCACAGATCCTGCGGGAGCTGCGAAGTCAAACCAGACGCGCACCTGGCGCATAAGGCACCGGATCGATGATCGGCTGACCGCCGGTCAACAGGTCGGTGAACAGCTGGCACGATGCGGGCGCCAGCACCAGCCCATTGCGGTAATGCCCGCAGTTCAACCACAGCCCTTCGTGCCCCGGCACTGGCCCGATATAGGGAATCCCTTCCGGCGAGCCAGGGCGCAGGCCAGCCCAATGTGCTACCACTTCGGCATTCGCCAAGGCCGGCAATAGCTCCACCGCCGAAGCCTTGAGGCTTTCCAGCGCCTCGTTGGTGGGAGTCTTGTCGTATCCGGCGTGCTCGAGGGTACTGCCCACCAGGATGTGCCCGTCACGACGCGGAATGGCATAGCGCCCTTTGGCCAGGACCATGCTCGGCAAGAAGTCTTCGGCGCACTTGAACAGGATCATCTGCCCCTTCACCGGCTCCACCGGCAGTTCCAACCCCAGTGTACGCAGCAGGTCGCCACTCCAGGCACCGGCACTGAGCACCACCTCGTCCGCCGTCAGCACGCCCTCGGCAGTGTGTACGCCAGTGATGCGGCCACCTTCCTGGCAGAACCCGCTGACCGGGCAATGCTCGCGTAGGGTCACATTGGGCATCGCCAGCAATGCAGCCTTGAGTGACTTCACCAAGCGCGGGTTACGCACATTGGCCACCCCCGCCATGTAGATGGCGCGCTTGAAGCCAGGGCCAAGCACCGGTACTGCATCGTATGCCGCAGAGATATCCACAGCGCTCAACGGCCGCTGCTCGCGCTGAGCCCAGTCCAGGGCTTCGGCTTCGTCGTCCAGGTCCAGCCAGTACAGGCCGGTGGTATGCACTTGCGGATCGATGCCGGTAGAGGTGAACAGGCGCTCACCCAATTGTGGATAGAAGTCCTGCGACCAGTGCGCCAGGGCGGTTACCGCCGGGCTGTAGCGCCAGGGGTACAGCGGCGAGACGATACCGCCGCCGGCCCAGGACGACTCGCGCCCCACCTCACCCTGATCGCATACCACCACCTGGTCGACCTTCGGCGCCAGGTTGAACGCCGTCAGCAGCCCGATCACCCCACCACCGACAACCACTACTTGCTTGCTCATCTGTCGATCCACTAGCTGAATTAAATCCGGGCCTTCAACGCCCCCAGCAATCTTCGGCCGGCATGCCGGCACCCGGATTGCCACGCACTCCAGCCTGATCGAGCTGGAAGTCGCCACAACGATCGTCAACCATCATGCCCTCGGGCAGGCGCCTGGCGAGCAGCACGAAGCTGTCGTCGTCACGTTGCGCCAGCAAGCGGTAATAGCGTGTGCCGACAGGCAAAGGCGGTACCTGAGGGTCAGGATCGGCGTACTGTCCAGTACGCGCTCTGTGGCGTTCCAGACGCAGGGCTGCGTCCTGCAGCAGGCCAATCACTTCGCTTCGCGCGGCACGCCTGAGCTGGTCGCTGTAACTGGGGTAGGCAATGGCTGCCAGAATGCCGGTCACCGCCAGCACAATCAACAATTCGATCAGGCCAAGGCCTCGCTGCATGTCACTGTTCCCTCAATCGTTGGCGCCATACGATGCGCTGGGCGCGCGTCTTTTGCCCTGCCTCAACGGCGTAGATTGCTTCCAGCACATGCCGCGCCGTCAGGTGCTGGCTCACCGCCGTGACCCTGAACAGGCGCACAGGGATGTCTTCGGGGACATGTACCGCCCGAGTGCTTTCACCCAGGTTCTGCAAAAAGAAAAAACCCTGCTCCGCTCGCTGCCATGCCGCCTCCCCGCCCCGCACATCATGGGCTTCGGCGGGCGGCGCACAGGGCGGCGCGCAGGGCCTTGGCGGCGCCCGCAGCAAGCGGTCACGGCCCTCCAGCAAGGTTGCCTCTGCCTGCTCCAGTGCTTGGGCACTGACCAGCAGTTGAGCAGTCGAGCGCGCCAGCCGCAGGGCGTCGTGCAGCGCCGATGCCGCCAGCAGCCCCAAGAGCAGACTCAGCAGCAGTCCGGTCAGAAGGACGATACCCCGTTGGCGCCTCATGACTCGGGCAACCGGTTGCGCAGGGCCACACTCATCTCATGCCGCAGCTCGATCTGGTGGCGCGGATCGAACAACGTGAGCTGCACATCGACGCGCCCGCCCTCTTGCGTCGGCACCAGCGTGGCGCGCAGGTCACGCACCTGATCGATCAGCGTCTGGGACTGGCTGCCACGCACCAACCGCAAATCATTACCCTGCAGTTGGTAGGCAATGCGCTGGAGGGGGAACAGCAGCGCATCGGATCGCGCGCTGACGTCGCGCGGGTTACTCACCTGGGCCCAGCTCAGGCAATCGGTCAGCAGTACCCAGTCCGCTTGTCGCCCGGTACCGGGTAATTGCTCACCGACCAGGTTCAGGCTCTCCAGGCGTCCGCCCCCGGTTCGGGCGATGCGCACAGGCTGGGCGAAGGCGGCGGCTGCCGCCGGGCTGTCGAAGGTGATGGCGTCGTGACGCAGGCAGCCCAACATACCGGCCGAACGGATGTCCTGAGCCATGCGATGCAACGCCAGCCGGGCGTCATCCTGCAGTCGTGCCGTGGCGGCCTGCGCTTGCCAAGCCTGATAGGTGGACACGAACACCTGGCTCGCCGTCCCCAGCAGTACCAGCCCGATCGTCAGCGCCAGCAAGGCCTCGAGCAACCCGTAGCCTGCCTGGGTATGCCTCAAGGCGATACCCTGCCCCGCAAGCTGATGAGCGCCTGGCCTGACCTGTGAATTTCCAACGACTAGGTTTCACCGGCGCCCGTCGCCCGACCTTGCGCCGAAGCACCCAGCAGCCGGCGAATCCGGCCTTGCCAATCCGCCCGCTCGGCCTCCGGCAGGACACCGAGCGCCCTGCCGCGCTCCAACAACCCTTGCGCCAAATAGACCGCCTGGCTGTCACGCCGCGCCTCGTCACTTATCTGCAACCCGCGCAATTGTTGAGCCGCGGCAGCGAACAACCCCAGCGCCAACACAGTCATCGTCAACAGCACTTCCAGCAGCGTTATGCCGCGCTCCCTCGCTTGCATCCTTCCCTCCTGGGAATTTTCCTGCTCTTGCTCTCCAAATCTGCCGACTGGACGCCCTGTCCGTCGGCCTCGAAGCTACAGCGAAGCACGTCCTGGGAGAAATGCACGGTGCAGCAACGTGGAGCAACACTGATACAAATGATGTGCGCCTTGGCGCTGATCAGCCTTCTGGCACAAGTTGGATTGCCGGCCTACGCCAATCTCAGTCACGACCTGCACCAAGCCGCCGCGGCCCGCTACTTGGCGCAAGCACTGCGTAGCGCACGCAGCCATGCCGTGCTACAGCAGCAAGCGGTACAGGTACAAGCGTTGGAGGGGGACTGGGGTCTGGGCTGGCGTACACACCTGGCACACAACGGGCAACTACTGCACGAGCAACGCCTCGCGCGCAGGCTCGAGATCGCCAGCAATGTGGATAACGAGGTGACATTCAGCGGCCTGGGCGTTCCGCTGCGGGGCAATCGCGGGTTTCTCGGGGCTACGTTGGAGATTTGCCCACGCACGGAGCAAACGAGCCGGTATTGGGTGGTGTTGGCACCCAGCGGCAGGGTCGACCTGCGCACCGGAACGAGAGACTCGTCACGGTGCGCAGGCGCCTGATCAGATCAGCGAGCGAACCCGCAGTTCCTTGGGCATGGAGAAGGTGATGTTCTCTTCCCGGCCATCGAGCTCTTCAGCGCCGGTGGCGCCCCAGGCACGCAGTTGTTCGATCACGCCACGCACCAGCACTTCGGGAGCCGAGGCACCCGCGGTGATGCCGATACGGGCCACGCCCTCGAACCAGCCTTGCTGCAGGTCCTCGGCACCGTCGATGAGGTACGCCGGGGTCCCCATGCGTTCGGCCAGCTCGCGAAGGCGGTTGGAGTTGGAACTGTTGGGGCTGCCGACCACCAGTACCACGTCACACTCATCGGCAAGCTGCTTGACGGCGTCCTGACGGTTTTGCGTGGCATAGCAGATGTCGTCCTTGCGCGGACCACCGATGTTCGGGAAGCGCGCACGCAGGGCGTCGATGACACGGCTGGTGTCATCCATCGACAGGGTCGTCTGGGTCACGAAGGCCAGGTGCTCGGGATCGCGAACCTGAAGGTTGGCGACATCGTCCTCATCCTCGACCAGGTAGATCGCGCCGCCATTGCTGGCGTCGTACTGGCCCATGGTGCCCTCGACTTCCGGATGCCCGGCATGGCCGATGAGAATGCACTCCTTGCCATCGCGACTGTACTTGGCCACCTCGATGTGAACCTTGGTCACCAGCGGGCAGGTGGCGTCGAACACCTTCAGCCCCCGGCCGGCCGCTTCCTGGCGCACGGCCTGGGAAACACCATGGGCGCTGAAGATGACGATGACGTCGTCCGGCACCTGGTCGAGCTCTTCGACGAAGATGGCCCCGCGGTTGCGCAGGTCCTCGACCACGAACTTGTTGTGCACCACTTCATGACGCACATAGATCGGCGGGCCGAAGACTTCCAGGGCGCGGTTGACGATCTCGATCGCCCGGTCGACCCCCGCGCAGAATCCGCGAGGGTTGGCGAGTTTGATTTGCATGCTCGGCTCCAGGCTTACAGGGCCTTGACCTCGAGGATCTCCACCTCGAAAGTCAGGGTCTTGCCAGCCAGTGGGTGATTGAAATCGATGGTCACCTGGTCGTCGTCGAACGCCTTGACCACGCCAGGCAGCTCGGCGTTGGCGGCGTCGTTGAAGATCACCAGCAAGCCTTCGGACAACTCCATGTCAACGAATTGCGAGCGCGGCATGACCTGTACGTTCTGCGGGTTCGGCTGGCCGAAGGCGTTCTCAGGGACGATGGTCAGCGTACGCTTGTCACCGGCCTTGAAGCCGAACAGCGCGGTTTCAAAGCCTGGCAGCAGATTACCGTCGCCCACCTTGAAGGTGGCCGGTGCCTTGTCGAACGTGCTGTCGACGGTGTCGCCGTTTTCCAGGTGCAGCGCGAAGTGCAGGGTGACTTCAGTGTTCTGACCGATACGGGTTTCAGTCATGGACAGGCTCTCCGGACTTCTTGCTCTTGAACATATCCAGCGCCAGCATCACCGCACCAACGGTGATAGCGCTGTCGGCCAGGTTGAAGGCCGGGAAATACCAACGGTTCTGCCAGTGCACCAGGATGAAGTCGACCACGTGGCCCAGCACAATGCGGTCGTACAGGTTGCCCAGCGCACCACCGAGCACCAGCGCCAAGGCCACGGCCAGCCAGGTGTCGTTGCGCCCCAGGCGCTTGAGCCAGACCACCAGCACCGCACTGACCACCACGGCGATCAGGGCGAACAGCCAGCGCTGCCAGCCGGAGCTGTCGGCCAGGAAGCTGAATGCAGCACCAGTGTTGTAGGCCAGGGTCCAGCTGAAGTAATCGGGGATGACCACGATCTGCTGGTACAGCTTAAGGGCACCCTCGAAATAGACCTTGGTGGCCTGGTCAAGGACCAGGACCACCAGGCTCAGCCAGAGCCAGGCAAGGCGCCCCAAGCGCCCCGCTGCAGGATTAGGCATAGTGGCGCACCTCGCCGGAACCGCTGAGGTTGTCTACGCAGCGGCCGCAGATTTCCGGATGCTCCGGGTGGCTGCCGACGTCGGCGCGGAAGTGCCAGCAACGGCCGCACTTGGCATGGCCGGACTTGACGACTTTCAGCTTGAGGCCTTCGACTTCGGTTGTCACGGCATCGGCCGGCGCCTGGACGAACGGCACCACGCTGGCGGCGGAAGTGATCAGCACGAAGCGCAGTTCATCGCCCAGTTTGGCCAGGTCGGCGCTCAGGCCTTCTTCGGCGAACAGGGTGACTTCAGCCTGCAGGTTGCCACCGATGGCCTTGGCCGCGCGCTGGTTCTCCAGCTCCTTGTTGACCGCTGCCTTGACCGCCATGACGCGATCCCAGTAGGCGCGATCCAGCTCGAAGCCTTCCGGCAGCTCGGACAGCCCTTGGTACCAAGTGTTGAGCATCACCGACTCGTTGCGCTCGCCTGGCAGGTACTGCCAGATCTCGTCGGCGGTGAACGCCAGGATCGGGGCGATCCAGCGCACCAGGGCCTCGCTGATGTGGTACAGCGCGGTCTGGCAGGAGCGTCGGGCGACACTGTTGGCGCCGGTGGTGTACTGGCGGTCCTTGATGATGTCGAGGTAGAAGCCACCCAGCTCCTGAACGCAGAAGTTGTGCACCTTGGAGTAGACGTTCCAGAAACGGTACTCGCTGTAGTGCTCTTCGAGTTCGCGCTGCAGCAGCAAGGTGCGGTCGACGGCCCAGCGGTCCAGCGCCAGCATGTCGTCGGCCGGCAGCAGGTCACGGGCCGGGTCGAAGCCGGACAGGTTGGAAAGCAGGAAGCGCGCGGTGTTACGGATACGACGGTAGGCGTCGGCGCTACGCTGCAGGATCTGCTCGGAGACCGCCATTTCGCCGGAATAGTCGGTGGCCGAGACCCACAGGCGCAGGATATCGGCACCCAGGGTGTCGTTGACCTTCTGTGGCTCGATGGTGTTGCCCAGCGACTTGGACATCTTGCGGCCGCTCTCGTCCACGGTGAAGCCGTGGGTCAGCAGTTCGCGATATGGCGCATGGTTGTCGATGGCGCAGCCGGTCAGCAAGGAAGAGTGGAACCAGCCGCGGTGCTGGTCGGAGCCTTCCAGGTACAGGTCGGCGCGCGGGCCGGTCGAATGGCCGATATCGTGGGAACCACGCAGCACATGCCAGTGGGTGGTGCCGGAGTCGAACCAGACGTCCAGGGTGTCGGAGATCTTGTCGTACTGGCCGGCTTCTTCACCGAGCAATTCAGCGGCATCCAGCTTGAACCACGCCTCGATGCCTTCCTTCTCGACGCGCTTGGCCACTTCTTCCATCAGCTCGACGGTGCGCGGGTGCAGCTCGCCGGTCTGCTTGTCGAGGAAGAACGGAATCGGCACGCCCCAGTTGCGCTGACGCGAGATGCACCAGTCAGGGCGATTGGCGATCATCGCGTGCAGGCGGGCCTGGCCCCAGGACGGCACGAACTTGGTGTCTTCGATGGCCTTGAGGGCACGCTCACGCAGCGGCTCGCCGGTGGTGGGCTGCTTGTCCATGCCGACGAACCATTGGGCGGTGGCGCGGTAGATCAGCGGGGTCTTGTGACGCCAGCAGTGCATGTAGCTGTGGCTGATGGTCTCGGTGTGCATCAGCGCGCCGACTTCGCTCAGCTTGTCGACGATGGCCGGGTTGGCCTTCCAGATGAACTGGCCGCCGAAGAACGGCAGCGACTCGACATACACGCCGTTGCTCTGCACCGGGGTGAGGATGTCTTCGTTGACCATGCCATAGCGCTTGCAGGTGACGAAGTCGTCTTCACCGTAGGCTGGCGAGGAGTGCACCACGCCGGTACCGGCGCCCAGTTCGACGTAGTCGGCCAGGTAGATCGGCGACAGGCGGTCGTAGAACGGGTGACGGAAATTGATCAGTTCAAGTGCCGAACCCGGCGCGGTGGCGATCACCGAACCTTCCAGGTTGTAGCGCTTGAGGCAGGACTCGACCAGTTCTTCGGCCAGCACCAGCAGGCGCTCGCCGGTGTCGACCAGGGCGTAGTTGAACTCCGGGTGGATATTCAGCGCCTGGTTGGCCGGGATGGTCCAAGGGGTGGTGGTCCAGATGACGATGGCGGCGGGCTTGGCGAGGCTGGCCAGGCCGAAGGCGGCAGCCAGCTTGTCGGCATCGGCGACCGGGAAGGCCACGTCGATGGTCTGGGATTTCTTGTCGGCATACTCGACTTCGGCCTCGGCCAGGGCCGATCCGCAGTCGAAACACCAGTTCACAGGCTTGAGGCCCTTGAACACGAAACCTTGCTTGACCATCTCGGCCAGGGCACGGATTTCACCAGCCTCGTTGGCAAAGTTCATGGTCTTGTAGGGGTTGTCCCAGTCGCCCAGCACACCCAGGCGGATGAACTCGGTCTTCTGGCCTTCGATCTGCTCGGCGGCGTACTCACGGCACAGTTCGCGGGTGCGGTCTGCGGTCAGGTGCTTGCCGTGGGTGACCTCGACCTTGTGCTCGATCGGCAGGCCGTGGCAGTCCCAGCCCGGTACGTAGGGCGCATCGAAGCCCGACAGGGTCTTGGAACGGACGATCATGTCCTTGAGGATCTTGTTCAGCGCATGACCGATATGAATCTTGCCGTTGGCATAGGGCGGGCCGTCATGGAGGACGAACTTCGGACGATCCTTGCCAATTTCACGCAGCTTCTGGTACAGGCCAATGCTGTCCCAGCGCTGCAGGATCTGCGGTTCGCGCTGAGGCAGGCCGGCCTTCATCGGGAAGGCGGTGTCCGGAAGGTTAAGCGTGGCTTTGTAGTCGGTCATTTCAGGCTCTTCGTTAGCGGTTGAGCGTGCCAATGGGCACGTGCGGCGGCGATGTCCGCGTCGATCGCCGACTTCAGCGCCTCCAGGGAGGCGAAACGCTGCTCCTCGCGCAGCTTCTGGTGGAACTCCACCGTCAGGCACCGGCCATACAGATCGCCGGCGAAATCCAAAAGATGAATCTCCAGGTGGGGACGGCCATCACCGGCGACGGTGGGACGAACCCCGATGTTGGCGACACCTGGCCAGACCTTGCCGTCGATCTCGGCGCTGGTCAGGTAGACGCCGCTCAGCGGCACGCGGCGGCGCTTGAGCTGGATATTGGCGGTGGGGGTGCCGAGCTGGCGCGCCAGCTTCTGGCCGTGCAACACCCGGCCGGTTATACGGTAGGGGCGGCCCAGCAGGTGCGCAGCCAGCTCGAAATCGGCTTGGGCCAACGCCTTGCGCACCTCGGTGCTGCTCACCCGCAGTCCGTCCTGGATGACGGTGTTGGCCGCCTCCACGCTGAAACCGTATTGATGCCCGGCCTCGACCAGGAAGGCGAAGTCGCCGGCGCGGTCGCAGCCGAAGCGGAAATCGTCACCCACTTCGAGGTGGCGCACACCCAGGCCGTCGACCAGGATGGCCTTGACGAACTCTTGGGCGCTGAGCTGGCTCAGGCGCTGGTTGAAGGCCAGGCACAGGACCCGATCGATACCCTCGGCAGCCAGCAGTTCGACCTTGTCGCGCAGCCGGGCCAGGCGAGCAGGTGCGGTATCGGGGGCGAAGTATTCACGTGGTTGAGGCTCGAAGATCACCACGCAGGTTGGCAGGCCAAGCGCCTGCCCACGCTCGCGCAGGCGCGCCAGGATTGCCTGGTGGCCACGGTGAACCCCGTCGAAGTTGCCAATGGTGGCGACACAGCCCCGGTGCTCGGGGCGCAGGTTGTGAAGACCTCGAACCAGCTGCATAACGCGCTTCTTGCTCATAAAGTGGCCGATTATAACCACACCCGGGCGCCGGTGACAGGCAGCAGCGCCAGGGGGTGACGTGGAATGCGAAAAACCGACGTCTGACCCGACATCGGCCTTAGTGCAAGGCCTTGCGGGCAAAATGCCGAGGCCGGAACCCGCACAGGAACAGGCAACCGAAGTAGGTCACCACACCCGCGAAGATCAATGCCCCTAGACGCAGGAATCGCTCAGGCATCCCGCCCTGCTCCCAGGCTGGCATGTAATGCATGCCAGCCAGCAGCACACCGGACATCAGGCCCACCGCCAGTACCAGCTTGCACAGAAACACCGCCCAGCCCGGCTGCGGCTGGAACAACTGCTGGCTGCGCAGCTTCCAGTACAGCAAACCGGCATTCAGGCAAGCCCCAAGACTGATCGCCAGGGCAAGGCCCGCATGCTGCAACGGACCGATCAGGGCCAGGTTGAGCAGTTGGGTGCAGACCAAGGTGAAGATCGCGATCTTCACCGGCGTACGGATATTCTGCTGCGCATAGAAGCCCGGGGCCAGCACCTTGACGAGAATCAGCGCGAGCAGGCCGACCGAATAGGCGATCAGGGCGCGCTGGGTCATGGCAGCATCGAACGCAGTGAACTTGCCGTACTGGAACAGCGCGACGGTCAGCGGCTCGGCGAGAATGCCCAGGGCCAAGGTGCAAGGCAGCACCAGCAAGAAGCACAGACGCAGCCCCCAATCGAGAATCCGCGAATACTCGTGCCGGTCACGATTGGCGTAGGTCTTGGCCAGGGTCGGCAGCAAGATGGTGCCCAGCGCTACGCCCAGCACGCCGGAGGGCAACTCCATGAGGCGGTCGGCGTAGTACATCCAGGACACCGAACCGGCCACCAGGAAGGAGGCGAAGATTGTGTTGATGATCAGCGAGATTTGGCTGACGGACACTCCGAGGATCGCCGGCAGCATCTGCTTGAGCACACGCCAGACGCCGGTGTCGCGCAGGTTCAGCCGCGGCAGCACGAGCATACCGATCTTCTTCAATGCCGGCAGTTGGTACAGCAGCTGCGCCAGCCCCCCGGCAAGCACACCCCAGGCCAAGGCCATGATGGGTGGATCAAAATACGGGGTGAGCAGCACGGCGAAGGCGATCATGGCGACGTTCAACAGCGTCGGGGTGAAGGCCGGCACCGAAAAACGGTTCCAGGTATTGAGGATCGCCCCGGCCAGCGAGGAAAGAGAGATCAGCAATATATAAGGAAATGTCACCCGCAGCAGGGCGGTGGTGAGCTCGTATTTTTCGGCACTGTCGACGAAGCCCGGAGCGGTCACCCAGACCACCCAGGGCGCGGCGAGAATTCCCAGGGCGGTGACCAGAGCCAGCGCCAGGGTCAGCAGGCCGCTGACGTAGGCAATGAACGTGCGGGTCGCTTCCTCACCCTGCTGAGTCTTGTACTCCGCCAGAATCGGCACGAACGCCTGCGAGAACGCACCTTCGGCGAAGATCCGGCGCAGCAGGTTGGGCAGCTTGAAGGCGATGAAAAAGGCATCGGTCGCGATACCGGCGCCGAAAACCCGCGCCAGGATGGTGTCGCGTATGAACCCGAGTACCCGGGAGATCATGGTGATGGAACTGACGGCGGCCAGGGATTTGAGCAGGTTCATGGAAGAATTTCACGCCAGGGACGGAGGGCGCTGCCAGAAAGCGCCCGAATGTGCGATACTTCCGCGCCGTTGAAGGGGAAGCCAAAACTCCCGAGTTTACAGGTCGCTGCGCAGAAAGGAATCATTCCTTCACGCTCGCGAACCGCTCGGCGGAACCCTCAAGGTGGCCTTGACAACCGTTCGACTGATCGGCATGATTCGCGGCCTATTTTGTTTGCTATTTACCTAAAGTCTTTCGAGGAGCTCGACGGTGGCCAACTCACCTTCCGCCAAGAAACGTGCAAAACAGGCTGAGAAGCGTCGCAGCCACAACGCCAGCCTGCGTTCCATGGTCCGCACCTACATCAAGAATGTAGTCAAGGCCATCGACGCAAAAGACGCCGAAAAAGCGCAAGCCGCCTACACCCTGGCTGTGCCTGTTATCGACCGTATGGCCGACAAAGGCATCATCCACAAGAACAAGGCTGCTCGCCACAAAGGCCGTCTGAATGGCCACATCAAGGCGCTGAAAGAAGCTGCAGCTGCCTAAGCGATGCGCTTGTCGAAAAACCGACCCTAGGGTCGGTTTTTTATTGCCTGCGATTTGAGCCAATGAAAAGGGCCGCAGTGAGACCCCGTCACCACGCAACGCGCCGAGCCTTGCATGGTGACAGGGCCGCACTGCGGCCCCTTTTGCACGTACTATTTGCCGATCTGGATCTTCGGCGCCCACAGCAGCCATTCATCCTCAGGCTTGTCGAACAGGGCGAAGGTCTGTTGCGGCCGGGCTGGACTGCCCATCTTGTCGCCATCGGGCGTCGCGAAGGCAATCCCGCCATCGATAAGCGTTTCCAAGGACTCGGTGCGAACCGTGGCGCCCTTGAACAGGCCCCAGTCGAAGCCAAAGCCGCTGCTGTTCCAGAACCGGCTCCCACCACGCACCAAGGCCGCGTAGCGAGGCTCGATAAGGATGTGGATAAGGACACGATCAGCGGTCTGCCCCAGCTCGAAGCCCGTCACCTTGCCCACTGTCACCTCACGATAGGTCACCGGCACGCCGGGCTTGATGGATCCACGACGCGGTGCACTGAGGGTCAGCGGCAAGCCGACCTCCGGCTCGGTCAGCTCGGGCGCCTCGGGCAAGGCGATAAAGTCGCGCTGCGGCCCCTTGGACTTCAACGCTGGCAGCACCTCAAGGTAGAGCCCGCCAACCAGGGTATCGAGGTTTTCGGTACGCACTAGGCCAAAGGCCGGCTTGACCACCCAGAACTGGGTACCAACCCGGGCGATGCGGTCCTGGGCTCCGGTGATGCGCGCCCGCAGCAGCACAGCCTGCAGGTCGGACGTCAGGTCGACGCTTTCCACACTCCCCACATCCAGGCCGCGGAAGCGGATAGGCGTGCCTGGCTTAAGGCCATCGGCGCGATCCACACGAATGGTGATCTGGGTACCCGCACGATCCGCGGCCTCCTGATTGTCGTGCAGGCGGAAGCGGGGAATGCGCCGTTTCAAAGGCACATCAGCCTTTGGCGTATCGAATGCCACACCACCTGCCATGAGCGTCTGCAGCGATTCACTCTTGACCTTGATCCCCGAAAGATCGCCAGACAAGGTGATGCCACTGGCATTCCAGAAGCGCGAGGAGCCGTTGACCAGATGGGCGTACTCCTTCTCGATATGCACGCCAATCAGGATGCGCTTGCTGTTGCGAGCAAACTGGTAGCTTTGCACGCTACCAACCTTGACCTGGCGATACATCACCGGGCTTCCGACTTCCAGCGAGCCCAGGTTATCGGCAAACAGCACCATGTGCAGGCCTGGCGCTTTCAGGTCCAACGGTGGCGCCTTCGGGCGCGCCTCGAACTCGCGCTGTGGCTTGGCGCCCTTCTCGCCTGGACGTATGGCGATATAGTTGCCTTTGACCAAGGCCTCCAGGCCCGTGATACCGGCCAGCGAAATGGAAGGCTTGACCACCCAGAACTGCGTCCCTTCGACCAGGTAGTCTTCGGCCAGCGGGTCGAGTGTCAACTCGGCCGTGGCGCTGGTCAGGTCGTCCGCGATCTTCATCGTTTTCAACGACCCCACCTGGATACCTTTGTACATGACAGGGGTACGCCCAGCCTGCAGGCCTTCGTAGTCTGTCAGCTTGACCTTGATACGGATACCCGCCTGAGCAGCGTCGAAGTCCTCGTACAGACGGAAAGGCAGGCTGGGGTCGGTGGGAGGGCTGTCCTTGCGGTATTCGGGAGTGGCAAAGGCGATGCCCCCGGCGACAATGCTGGCCAAGGATTCACTGCGCACCTTCACACCCGATAGATCCGCATCGATGCTGATGCCACTGGCATTCCAGAATCGTGTGTGCTTGCGCACCAGATTCGCGTAGGCCGGCTCAATGAACACTTTGATCTCTACCGTGTCCTGGTCTTCGGAAAGGCGGTAGCTCTTCACCCGGCCGACCTGGATCTGCTTGTAGAAAATAGGGCTGTCGCGATTGAGCGAGCCCAGACGATCGGCCTTGAGGGTCAGGTGCAGGCCCGGCTCGCTATCGGACAACGGCGGTGCCTCGGAGAGGGCGGTAAAGCGCTTGGTCTTCTCCCCCTCACCGGGGCTGACGGCAATGTAGTTACCTGAAACCAGCGTTTCCAGCCCTGTGATCCCTGCCAGGCTGACGCTCGGCTTCACCAGCCAGAAGCGCGTCCCGGTGGTCAGATGCGGCTCGGCCTCCTTCCTCATCTCGATGGTGGCGATGACACCCGTATTGCTTCCTTTGGCATCGAGCACCAAGGCCTTCACCTTGCCAACGGACATGCCCTTGTAGATGACTTCGGTCTTGTTGGCGACGATGCCTTCACCGGACAGGAAACGAACCTGGATATCTACCCCTGAATCACGATAGGCCTGCCAAGCCAGCCAGCCACCTATCAGCAAGGCAATCAGCGGCAAAATCCATATCGCCGACCAGTTCGAAGCTGGGCGGGTTTTAGCCGTAGCCATGTCACTCATGGTCGTTATCCGACTCCGTGTTATCCCAAATCAGTCGGGGATCGAAAGTTAAAGCTGCAAGCATCGTCAGTATCACCACAGAGGCGAAGGCGACGGCGCCCAAGTTGGCTTCGACGCTGGCAATACGGCCGAAATTCACCACCGCCACCAAGATGGCGATGACGAAGATATCCAGCATGGACCAGCGGCCAATGAACTCGATGAAGCGGTACATCAGGATCCGCTGACGCGCCGACAGCGGTTGATGACGTTGCACCGAATACAACAACAGCCCGATACCCACCAGCTTGAAGGTGGGCACCAGAATACTGGCAATGAACACCACGGCGGCGATAGGCAACATGCCGTGCTTGAGCAGGGTGATGACTCCAGACATGATCGTGTCCGGGCTGCCCTGCCCCAGCGCGCTGACTGTCATGATCGGCAACACGTTGGCGGGAATATAGAGAATGGACGCGGTGATCAGAAGCGCCCAAGTGCGCACGATACTGTTGGGGCGCCGTGCATGCACGGTGGCGCCGCAACGGGTACAGGACTGCGCATCACTGCCAGATGCCTGCCGGTTCAGCTCATGACACTCATTACAGACCAGGATGCCTGCATCAATCGCCCGCATGCTCATCCTCCCCCGACAACGCACTCCAGATCTGATGTGGTGACATCACTACCTCCAGCCATACCTGGACCAATAACAAACTGATGAAACAAAACAGCCCCAGGCCTATGGTCAGTTCCGCGAGATCGACCAGTTTGACGATGGCAACCAGCACCCCCATGAAGTAGACCTCGAGCATGCCCCAGTCACGCAGGTGGTGATAAATACGATAGAAGAGCAATCCGTAACTTCGTCCGATATCTAGGCGAATGCTCAATAGAACCAGTAATTGGCAGAGAAGCTTGAGCAATGGGATCGCCATGCTGCATAGGAACACGACGACTGCCACGCCGCGCATATTCGAGTTGAATAGGCCTAGCACACCACTCCAGACAGTGTCGTCCGACGTCTGACCGAGCAAGTGCAGCTGCATGATGGGCAGAAAGTTGGCGGGCACATAGAGCAGCAAGGCCGTCAACACCAACGCAAGGCTGCGATTGACCACGTTGTGACGATGAGCATAAAGCTCGTAGCCACACCGCGGGCAATGTGCCTTTTCGTCATTCTGTAGCACCGGCTTACGCATCAACAGGTCGCATTCGTGGCAAGCCACGAGCTTATCCAGCGGCAAATGGGCCAGCGCTTCGGAGTCGACAGGATTAAGCATATCGAAATTCTGAATAGATGAATGGAGGCTATTCTAGTGCTCTGACTCAAATTGTGGGAGATGATGGCCATGGGGATGGCTCTGGGTGCCGGACCGCTTGCTAGTGGAGCGTAGCGGTCGGCACCAGAAAAGACAAAACCCCTACCTGCTCGCGCAGATAGGGGTTTTGCGAAATGAATCTTGACGATGACCTACTCTCACATGGGGAAGCCCCACACTACCATCGGCGATGCATCGTTTCACTACTGAGTTCGGGATGGGATCAGGTGGTTCCAATGCTCTATGGTCGTCAAGAAATTCTGTTGCCAGACTGTCTCATGACACTCCAGCCAATTCGGATATGTGATCGTTGTGGTTGCGAACTTTCGGTTCTCTCGTCTTCACCACCGCAATCTGCAGAAGCAAATTGCTTGGGTGTTATATGGTCAAGCCTCACGGGCAATTAGTATCGGTTAGCTCAACGCCTCACAGCGCTTACACACCCGACCTATCAACGTCGTAGTCTTCGACGGCCCTTTAGGGGATTCAAGATCCCAGTGAGATCTCATCTTGAGGCAAGTTTCCCGCTTAGATGCTTTCAGCGGTTATCTCTTCCGAACATAGCTACCCGGCAATGCCACTGGCGTGACAACCGGAACACCAGAGGTTCGTCCACTCCGGTCCTCTCGTACTAGGAGCAGCCCCTCTCAAATCTCAAACGTCCACGGCAGATAGGGACCGAACTGTCTCACGACGTTCTAAACCCAGCTCGCGTACCACTTTAAATGGCGAACAGCCATACCCTTGGGACCGGCTTCAGCCCCAGGATGTGATGAGCCGACATCGAGGTGCCAAACACCGCCGTCGATATGAACTCTTGGGCGGTATCAGCCTGTTATCCCCGGAGTACCTTTTATCCGTTGAGCGATGGCCCTTCCATACAGAACCACCGGATCACTAAGACCTACTTTCGTACCTGCTCGACGTGTGGGTCTCGCAGTCAAGCGCGCTTTTGCCTTTATACTCTGCGACCGATTTCCGACCGGTCTGAGCGCACCTTCGTACTCCTCCGTTACTCTTTGGGAGGAGACCGCCCCAGTCAAACTACCCACCATACACTGTCCTCGATCCGGATCACGGACCTGAGTTAGAACCTCAAGGTTGCCAGGGTGGTATTTCAAGGATGGCTCCATGAGAACTGGCGTCCCCACTTCAAAGCCTCCCACCTATCCTACACAAGCAAGCTCAAAGTCCAGTGCAAAGCTATAGTAAAGGTTCACGGGGTCTTTCCGTCTAGCCGCGGATACACTGCATCTTCACAGCGATTTCAATTTCACTGAGTCTCGGGTGGAGACAGCGCCGCCATCGTTACGCCATTCGTGCAGGTCGGAACTTACCCGACAAGGAATTTCGCTACCTTAGGACCGTTATAGTTACGGCCGCCGTTTACCGGGGCTTCGATCAAGAGCTTCGCTTGCGCTAACCCCATCAATTAACCTTCCGGCACCGGGCAGGCGTCACACCCTATACGTCCACTTTCGTGTTTGCAGAGTGCTGTGTTTTTAATAAACAGTCGCAGCGGCCTGGTATCTTCGACCGGCATGGGCTTACGGAGCAAGTCCTTCACCCTCGCCGGCGCACCTTCTCCCGAAGTTACGGTGCCATTTTGCCTAGTTCCTTCACCCGAGTTCTCTCAAGCGCCTTGGTATTCTCTACCCGACCACCTGTGTCGGTTTGGGGTACGGTTCCCAGTTATCTGAAGCTTAGGAGCTTTTCTTGGAAGCATGGCATCAACCACTTCGTCGCCTAAAGGCAACTCGTCATCAGCTCTCGGCCTTGAAATCCCGGATTTGCCTAAGATTTCAGCCTACCACCTTAAACTTGGACAACCAACGCCAAGCTGGCCTAGCCTTCTCCGTCCCTCCATCGCAATAACTGGAAGTACAGGAATATTAACCTGTTTTCCATCGACTACGCTTTTCAGCCTCGCCTTAGGGACCGACTAACCCTGCGTCGATTAACGTTGCGCAGGAAACCTTGGTCTTTCGGCGTGCGAGTTTTTCACTCGCATTGTCGTTACTCATGTCAGCATTCGCACTTCTGATACCTCCAGCAAGCTTCTCAACTCACCTTCACAGGCTTACAGAACGCTCCTCTACCGCATCACCTAAGTGATACCCGTAGCTTCGGTGCATGGTTTGAGCCCCGTTACATCTTCCGCGCAGGCCGACTCGACTAGTGAGCTATTACGCTTTCTTTAAAGGATGGCTGCTTCTAAGCCAACCTCCTAGCTGTCTAAGCCTTCCCACATCGTTTCCCACTTAACCATGACTTTGGGACCTTAGCTGACGGTCTGGGTTGTTTCCCTTTTCACGACGGACGTTAGCACCCGCCGTGTGTCTCCCATGCTCGGCACTTCCAGGTATTCGGAGTTTGCATCGGTTTGGTAAGTCGGGATGACCCCCTAGCCGAAACAGTGCTCTACCCCCTGGAGTGATACATGAGGCGCTACCTAAATAGCTTTCGAGGAGAACCAGCTATCTCCGAGCTTGATTAGCCTTTCACTCCGATCCACAGGTCATCCGCTAACTTTTCAACGGTAGTCGGTTCGGTCCTCCAGTCAGTGTTACCTAACCTTCAACCTGCCCATGGATAGATCGCCCGGTTTCGGGTCTATACCCAGCGACTAAACGCCCTATTAAGACTCGCTTTCGCTACGCCTCCCCTATTCGGTTAAGCTCGCCACTGAATATAAGTCGCTGACCCATTATACAAAAGGTACGCAGTCACCTAACAAAGTAGGCTCCCACTGCTTGTACGCATACGGTTTCAGGTTCTATTTCACTCCCCTCTCCGGGGTTCTTTTCGCCTTTCCCTCACGGTACTGGTTCACTATCGGTCAGTCAGTAGTATTTAGCCTTGGAGGATGGTCCCCCCATGTTCAGACAAAGTTTCTCGTGCTCCGTCCTACTCGATTTCATTGATAAGAGACTTTCGTGTACGGGGCTATCACCCACTATGGCCGCACTTTCCAGAGCGTTCCACTAATCTCAAATCAACTTAAGGGCTGGTCCCCGTTCGCTCGCCACTACTAAGGGAATCTCGGTTGATTTCTTTTCCTCAGGGTACTTAGATGTTTCAGTTCCCCTGGTTCGCCTCTTGCACCTATGGATTCAGTACAAGATACCTAGGTTATCCTAGGTGGGTTCCCCCATTCAGAGATCTCTGGATCACAGTCTGTTTGCCGACTCCCCAAAGCTTATCGCAGGCTACCACGTCTTTCATCGCCTCTGACTGCCAAGGCATCCACCGTATGCGCTTCTTCACTTGACCATATAACCCCAAGCAATCTGGTTATACTGTGAAGACGACATTCGCCGAAAATTCGCATGTTGCTCAATAAAGAGCAGAACTCACAAATTTTACCTTAGCCTGATGGCCCACCAGTGAAAGTGGTCATCAGTCTATCTATCACATATCCGAATTTTTAAAGAACGATCTGACAAAAGTCAGAAATCAACATTCACATTGGAATGTTCATTTCTAAGTTCTGCAGGTAACGGCAAGTGGTGGAGCCAAGCGGGATCGAACCGCTGACCTCCTGCGTGCAAGGCAGGCGCTCTCCCAGCTGAGCTATGGCCCCGTAGTCATCTGCACCAAGCTAATGGTAGGTCTGGGCAGATTTGAACTGCCGACCTCACCCTTATCAGGGGTGCGCTCTAACCAACTGAGCTACAGACCTATAACAGGGTCGCGTTACAGCATCGTCTTCTTCAAGGAATCAAGCAATTCGTGTGGGAGCTCATCAGCAGGCTGATGTCTTCGATTAAGGAGGTGATCCAGCCGCAGGTTCCCCTACGGCTACCTTGTTACGACTTCACCCCAGTCATGAATCACACCGTGGTAACCGTCCCCCCGAAGGTTAGACTAGCTACTTCTGGTGCAACCCACTCCCATGGTGTGACGGGCGGTGTGTACAAGGCCCGGGAACGTATTCACCGCGACATTCTGATTCGCGATTACTAGCGATTCCGACTTCACGCAGTCGAGTTGCAGACTGCGATCCGGACTACGATCGGTTTTGTGAGATTAGCTCCACCTCGCGGCTTGGCAACCCTCTGTACCGACCATTGTAGCACGTGTGTAGCCCAGGCCGTAAGGGCCATGATGACTTGACGTCATCCCCACCTTCCTCCGGTTTGTCACCGGCAGTCTCCTTAGAGTGCCCACCATGACGTGCTGGTAACTAAGGACAAGGGTTGCGCTCGTTACGGGACTTACCCAACATCTCACGACACGAGCTGACGACAGCCATGCAGCACCTGTGTCAGAGTTCCCGAAGGCACCAATCCATCTCTGGAAAGTTCTCTGCATGTCAAGGCCTGGTAAGGTTCTTCGCGTTGCTTCGAATTAAACCACATGCTCCACCGCTTGTGCGGGCCCCCGTCAATTCATTTGAGTTTTAACCTTGCGGCCGTACTCCCCAGGCGGTCAACTTAATGCGTTAGCTGCGCCACTAAAATCTCAAGGATTCCAACGGCTAGTTGACATCGTTTACGGCGTGGACTACCAGGGTATCTAATCCTGTTTGCTCCCCACGCTTTCGCACCTCAGTGTCAGTATCAGTCCAGGTGGTCGCCTTCGCCACTGGTGTTCCTTCCTATATCTACGCATTTCACCGCTACACAGGAAATTCCACCACCCTCTACCATACTCTAGCTCGCCAGTTTTGGATGCAGTTCCCAGGTTGAGCCCGGGGCTTTCACATCCAACTTAACGAACCACCTACGCGCGCTTTACGCCCAGTAATTCCGATTAACGCTTGCACCCTCTGTATTACCGCGGCTGCTGGCACAGAGTTAGCCGGTGCTTATTCTGTCGGTAACGTCAAAACAGCAAGGTATTAACTTACTGCCCTTCCTCCCAACTTAAAGTGCTTTACAATCCGAAGACCTTCTTCACACACGCGGCATGGCTGGATCAGGCTTTCGCCCATTGTCCAATATTCCCCACTGCTGCCTCCCGTAGGAGTCTGGACCGTGTCTCAGTTCCAGTGTGACTGATCATCCTCTCAGACCAGTTACGGATCGTCGCCTTGGTGAGCCTTTACCTCACCAACTAGCTAATCCGACCTAGGCTCATCTGATAGCGTGAGGTCCGAAGATCCCCCACTTTCTCCCGTAGGACGTATGCGGTATTAGCGCTCCTTTCGGAACGTTGTCCCCCACTACCAGGCAGATTCCTAGGCATTACTCACCCGTCCGCCGCTGAATCAAGGAGCAAGCTCCCGTCATCCGCTCGACTTGCATGTGTTAGGCCTGCCGCCAGCGTTCAATCTGAGCCATGATCAAACTCTTCAGTTCAATACTGCTTGGGTTTTTAAGAAACCCTAAACTTGGCTCAGCAATCTCAAATGACTATGTGATTTCTCGCATGGCCACTTGTGATGCTGATAATCTTGGCGCGACGATCAGTCCATACTCACAAGCACCCACACGAATTGCTTGATTCGATTGTTAAAGAGCGATTTGGTTAAGCGCTTTGCTCAACCGAGGCCGCGCATTCTACGCTTTCCTCTAAGTCTGTCAAGCGTTTATTTTGAAGTTTTTTCCGAGAAACCCGTTCAACTTCAACCGCTTAACTCGCTGCGATCTCTCGTAGCGGGAGGCGAATCATACAGCGTTAAAACCTGCTGTCAACTGCCTTTTTCACCGCTGCCGATCAGAAGACCGAAGCCTTTCCGATACTACCTGAAGCGTTCAACTCGTTGATTATCAAGGAGTTTTGCGTTTCGACTGCGTCGGAAGTGGGGCGCATTATAAGGGGATTCGAAACCCCGTCAACAGTTATTTCAAGAAAGTTTCAAACCGCCCTGCCCCGCCCCAGCAAACGAGGGACACGACGCCACACCGGCGGAATACGCACAAACATCAATACTGCCCCGACGGCGGCGTATATCACCCACTCTTGCAGGTCTGAGCGAACGATCCAGAGGAAGTGCAGCAATCCCAACCCGAGAATCCCATAAGCCAACCGGTGCAACTTCTTCCATCGCGCGCCGAGCCTCCGCTGACTGTAACGATTCGACGTCGCCGCGAGCGCCAGCAGGCCAAGAAAGCCCAACACTCCCACAATGATGTAAGGGCGCTTGCGCAGCTCGACACCCAATTGCCCCCAGTCCAGCCCGAGGATGAACACGATATAGGAAGCCATGTGCAGGACGACGTAAGCGAAGCACCACAACCCCAGTTGCCGCCGCACGACTATCCAAGCGGGCCACCCTGTGAGTCTCTGCAACGGCGTCATGCTCAAGGTGACCAGCAAGAAGGTCAACGCGCCAAGACCCAGGCGATCTACCAAGATTTTGCCAGGGTCTGGTCCCAGCAGATTCATCGCCGCTTCATATAGCCACCAACCGGGAAACGCACACCCCACCAGGAAAATGGCCAGTCGAAACCAGGGATAACGCATCAGTAGTTCTTCCGCAGATCGAGCCCCGCATACAGCGACGCCACTTCATCGGCGTAGCCATTGAACATCAGGGTATCGCGCACATTGGGACTGAACAGCCCACTGGGCAAACGCCTTTCCCTGGCCTGGCTCCAGCGCGGGTGGTCGACCATCGGATTGACGTTGGCATAGAAGCCATATTCCGTAGGCGCGAGGCTCTCCCATGTGGTGCTCGGCCGCTCTGCCACCAGGCTCATGCGCACGATGGACTTGATACTCTTGAACCCGTACTTCCATGGCACTACCAAGCGCAACGGCGCGCCGTTCTGATTGGCCAACTCCCGGCCATACATGCCTACCGCCAGAATCGCCAGGGGATGCATCGCCTCGTCCAGGCGCAGCCCCTCTACATAGGGCCAATCGATCAAGGCAAAGCCTGAGCGCTGCCCAGGCATGCTTTGTGGATCCTGCAGCGTCTCGAAGCGTACGTAGCGCGCCTTGGAGTTCGGCTCGACCTGCTTGAGCACCTGTGCCAATGGAAAGCCCAGCCAGGGGATGACCATCGACCAGGCCTCGACACAACGCAACCGATAGATGCGCTCTTCGAGCTGGTAGGGTTTGACGAAGTCTTCCAAGGCATAGCGACCGGGCTTGGCCACTTCACCATCGACCACCAGAGTCCAGGGCTCGGTCTTAAGCGCACCGGCATTGGCCGCTGGGTCCCCCTTGTCGGGGCCGAACTCATAGAAGTTGTTGTAGTGGGTGGCGTCCTTGAACGGCGTGATCGCTTCGTCCTTGACCGTCACAGCCTGCCAGCGCACGGCTGCCAGCTTGTCTGTGAACCAGGCAGGCGCGGCACCAGGCGCGACGTCGGCATAGCGCGACGCCTCGACAGCCGAAGCAGCACGCGGCAACGCGCCAAGGGCCAGCCCTGCCAGGGAAGCCCCAAGCATTGAACGCCTGGAAAGATAGAGTCTTTCAGGGGTGATCTCCGACGCTTTGCAATCGGACGATGTGGGAGACTTGATAAGCATGACGGCTCCACAGCACAGGCAACGGATGTACCTGTAAGACTATGGAGCCGGAGGGTTATTCCAACATTAACGCTTTGTCAGCTTTTGCGGCGACGACCACGCAGCAGATACTGCACAGGGCCGGAAATCGCATAGCCGAGGAAGATCAGCAGCAGGATTCGGGGCGGGTCGCTGAACACCACCGCGAACACCAGCACCACAGCCAGAATGGCCACGAAGGGCACACGCCCCTTGAGGTCCAGCTCCTTGAAGCTGTTGTACTTGATGTTGCTGACCATCAGCATGCCGGCAGCGGCCACCAACAAGGCGACCAGGAACGACAGCTTGGAGCCCTGGATGCCATAGTCACTGAAGGCCCATACGGTGCCAGCGACCACACCGGCGGCAGCCGGGCTGGCCAGGCCGATGAAGTAGCGCTTGTCAGCCGTGCCGACTTGGGTATTGAAGCGCGCCAGACGCAATGCCGCACCAGCGACATAGATGAAGGCGACCATCCAGCCGACCTTGCCCATGTCGCCCAGCGCCCAGACGAACGCCAGCAAGGCAGGCGCAACGCCGAAGGCCGCCATGTCCGACAGCGAGTCGTACTCGGCACCGAAGGCGCTCTGGGTGTTGGTCATGCGCGCAACACGACCATCGAGGCTATCGAGGACCATGGCCACGAAGATGGCGATCGCGGCGAACGCGAAGTACTTGCTCGCTTCACGCGGGTCGCCGGCACTGAGGTAACCGTGCGCGCTGATGGAGCTGACGATGGAATAGAAACCGGCAAACAGGTTGGCGGTCGTGAACAGGTTGGGTAGCAGGTAAATGCCACGGTGACGGACCTTGCGCCCTTCGGCGTCATGCCCTTCTTCAATATGCTCATCGACAGGTAGCAGGCTTTCGGCGTCGGAGGGCTTATTCGGCTCTTCGGGACGTTCGCTCATGAAAAGTACCTTGCAACTGGGGTGGAAAATATTCGACACGGGCCTGCGAAACAGGTTCTGACGGCAAGCCACTGGTCGCTTTATACCAGAAGCAGGCCGCGTAAACGAAAAAACGCGGCCGAAGCCGCGTTTTTCATGTTACCGACGCAAGACTTAGTTCTTGGTCTTGTCGACGATCTTGTTGGCCGCGATCCAAGGCATCATGGAGCGCAGTTGCTCGCCGATGACTTCGATGCCGTGAGCGGCGTTGTTACGACGCTTGGCGGTCATCGATGGGTAGTTGGTGGCGCCTTCGGAGATGAACATCTTCGCGTACTCGCCGTCCTGGATGCGCTTCAGAGCGTTGCGCATGGCCTTGCGGGATTCTTCGTTGATGACTTCCGGACCGGTGACGTACTCACCGTATTCGGCGTTGTTGGAGATCGAGTAGTTCATGTTGGCGATACCGCCTTCGTACATGAGGTCAACGATCAGCTTCAGCTCGTGCAGGCACTCGAAGTAGGCCATTTCCGGCGCGTAGCCCGCTTCGACCAGGGTTTCGAAACCGGCCTTGACCAGCTCGACGGTACCGCCGCACAGAACGGCCTGCTCACCGAACAAATCGGTTTCGGTTTCGTCCTTGAAGGTGGTTTCGATGATACCGGTACGGCCGCCGCCGACGCCCGAGGCGTACGACAGAGCAACGTTCTTGGCGTTGCCGGAGGCGTCCTGGTAGACGGCGATCAGGTCAGGGATGCCGCCGCCCTTGACGAACTCGGAGCGAACGGTGTGACCCGGAGCCTTCGGCGCGATCATGATCACGTCCAGGTCGGCACGCGGAACGACTTGGTTGTAGTGGATCGAGAAGCCATGGGAGAAGGCCAGGGTAGCGCCCTTCTTGATGTTCGGCTCGATTTCGTTCTTGTACAGGGCGCCTTGGAACTCGTCCGGGGTCAGGATCATGACCAGGTCGGCAGCGGCGACGGCAGTAGCAACGTCAGCGACTTTCAGGCCGTGGGCTTCTGCCTTGGCAACGGTGGCCGAACCTTTACGCAGACCGACGGTAACGTCCACACCGGAGTCCTTGAGGTTGCACGCCTGGGCGTGCCCCTGGGAGCCGTAACCGATGATGGCGACTTTCTTGCCCTGGATAATGGAAAGGTCGCAGTCTTTGTCGTAATAAACTTTCATGAAATACCCCTGTTATATCTCGGCTCCACGGAGCCATCACTGATTCTTGTATGCGTATTCAGATACTGAGCACTTTGTCGCCACGGGCAATGCCGGTAACGCCGCTGCGCACGGTTTCCAGGATCGACGCGGTGCCAATGGCCTGGATGAAGCTGTCCAGCTTATCGCTGGTACCGCTCAGTTGCACGGTGTACACGCTGGCGGTGACATCGACGATCTGGCCACGGAAGATATCCGTGGTGCGCTTGATCTCGGCGCGCTGGGCGCCGGTGGCCTTGACCTTGACCAGCATCAGCTCGCGCTCGATGTGAGCACTCTCCGACAGATCGACGAGCTTGACCACTTCGACCAGTTTGTTCAGGTTCTTGGTGATCTGTTCGATCACTTCGTCATGACCAACGGTCGTCAGGGTCAGGCGCGACAGAGTCGGGTCCTCGGTCGGCGCCACGGTCAGGCTTTCGATGTTGTAGTTACGCTGGGAGAACAGACCGACCACGCGAGACAAGGCACCGGGTTCGTTTTCCAACAGCAGGGAAATGATGTGCCGCATATCAGGTACGCTCCGTCTTGCTCAGCCACATGTCACGCATCGAGCCGTCCTTGATCTGCATCGGGTAGACGTGCTCGGTCCTGTCGACCGCGATGTCGATGAACACCAGGCGGTCCTTCATCGCGAAAGCCTCTTCCAGTTTTGGCTTGAGGTCCTTCAGGCTGGTGATGCGGATACCCACATGGCCATAGGCCTCAACCAGCTTGACGAAGTCAGGCAGCGACTCCACGTAGGAATGCGAGTGACGGCCGCTGTAGGCCATGTCCTGCCATTGACGAACCATGCCCAACACACCGTTGTTCAGGTTGACGATCTTCACCGGCAGGTCGTACTGCATGCAGGTGGACAGTTCCTGGATGTTCATCTGGATACTGCCTTCACCGGTCACGCAGGCCACGTCCTGGTCAGGGAAGTTGAGCTTGATGCCCATCGCCGCCGGGAAGCCGAAGCCCATGGTGCCCAGGCCGCCGGAGTTGACCCAACGATTTGGCTTGTTGAAACGGTAGTACTGCGCCGCGAACATCTGGTGCTGGCCGACATCGGAGGTGATGAAGGCATCGCCCTTGGTCACTTCGCACAGGGTTTCGATCACGGTCTGCGGCTTGATGACGCTGCCATCGCCCTTGTCGTAAGGGAACAGGCCGCGGTCACCTCGCCACTCGTCGATCTGCTTCCACCAGGCATCGAGTGCCGCCTTGTCAGGCTGCTCGCCGATCTCCTTGAGGATGGTGAGCATCTCGGTGAGCACACTTTCGACCGGGCCAACGATCGGCACGTCGGCCTTGATCATCTTGGAGATCGACGCCGGATCGATGTCGATGTGAATGATCTTGGCGTTCGGGCAGAACTTGGCCGGGCCATTGACTACGCGGTCGTCGAAACGCGCACCGACAGCGAAGATCACGTCTGCATTGTGCATCGCCATGTTGGCGGTGTAGCTGCCGTGCATGCCCAGCATGCCGATGAACTGACGATCGGTGCCCGGGAAGCCACCCAGCCCCATCAGGGTATTGGTGACCGGCAGGTTCAACGACTTGGCAATCTCGGTAAGGGCTTCGGAGCCGCCGCCAAGAATGACGCCACCGCCGGAATAGACCACCGGACGCTTGGCTGCCAAGAGCATCTCGGCCGCTTTGCGGATCTGGCCGGAATGACCGCGGACAGCCGGGCTGTAGGAGCGCAGCTTGACCTTCTTGGGATAGACGTATTCGAACTTCTCGGCCGGGTTGGTCATATCTTTTGGAATGTCGACCACGACCGGGCCTGGACGGCCGGATTGCGCCAGGTAGAAGGCTTTTTTCAGGACTTCGGGAATCTCCGAGGCATGCTTGACCATGAAGCTGTGCTTCACGATCGGCCGGGAAATACCAATCATGTCGGTTTCCTGGAAGGCATCGGTACCAACCATGGTGCTAGGCACCTGACCGGACAGGATGACCATCGGGATCGAGTCCATATAGGCAGTGGCAATGCCGGTGATGGCATTGGTCGCGCCTGGGCCGGAAGTCACCAGCACCACGCCGGCCTTGCCGGTTGCACGGGCGTAACCGTCCGCCATATGGGTGGCAGCCTGTTCGTGACGAACCAGGATGTGGTTGATCTCCGGTTCCTTGAACAGGGCGTCGTAAACATGAAGGAGAGCACCGCCAGGGTACCCATAGATGTGCTTAACGCCTTCGTCACGCAAGAAGCGGACGACCATCTCAGCGCCAGATAAAAGCTCCACGTTGTTCACCTCTAAAACGCCAGAATACCGCCCTCAAATGGACGGGTCTTAATAGGTTTACTGCCAAGCAGAGCATGAGCGAACGTCAGCACTGACTGAGCAAGTATTGGGAGCGCCCCAGAGTGTTGCGGGGGGTTCCCACCCAGCGCGAGGTAACGCGTTGCGGGGTGTTACAAGTCGGCGCGGGTGTGCGCCTCATGATCTGCTTAGCGGGTCTGCTTCTGGCAGTCCCTCTACAGCGGAATCTGGATTCTTCTGATTCGTCGCGCGCAAGTCAAGAAAAATTATTGCCAATTTTTCCCCAGGATGAATTCCTGCCACCACGAAAAAGGTGGTCAGCAGCAGGAAAATAAAGATTTCCAAAAAAAAGGGCCACAATCTGCGGCCCTTATAGGAAAAAAAGAAGAAATCAGGCGGAAGGACTGATCAATTGGTCAAATGCTGCCAGCAGACGTCTAAGCTCGCGACTCTGCTCTGGGCGATCGACGAACACCGTTTCGGCCATGACCAGAATGCCAGAGGCATTGGGCAACGGGTGACCGTGCTCGATGATGAGCTTCATACGCGGCAGGAAAATCCATTGCAGCCACTGCTCGAAGGTCATTACATCCACCGCGAACGGGACCACGCTGGCCAGCGCTTCGGCGCTGGGCACCTGTTCGCTCCACCAGCCCTGGACCTGCAATTCGCGCTCGATCAACAACAGATGATCGGCAATATCGAGGATGCGTTGCTCCATCACGAGGTAGTCCGCGCCTTCTGCCGCGCCAATGCCGCACCCTGGCTGTCCCCTTGCTTCTCACGGGCCTGGGCGATGGTGTTCCACAGCTCGGCCTGCAGGTCGGGACGCCCATTGGCGTAGGTCAGCGCACGACGTGCCAATTGCTCAGCCTGCGCCGAGTCGCCCTGGGCCAGGCGCACCTGGGCCAGACGGAACAGTACCTGCGGCTCGCGCGGAGCGATGCGCTGGGCACGCTCCAGGCTCGAGGCGGCACCGTTGAAGTCACCACCGCCCTGTTGCTGCTGAGCGGTGGTCAGCAGCGCCAGCACCGGCCCATCGAGCTGCTCATCGGCCGACAGCCCGCCGGTGGCGTTGCTGCGCGGAATACCGGTCGGAGCGCTGGGCGTGCTGGACGCGCTGTTCATCGAGGCGATGTCGAACGGCTCGTCGGCAATCGGGTTGGGGTTGGTGGCGATCGGGCCGCTGCTCACAGGGCCAGGGGTGATTGGCCCAGTGCTGATTGGCGCAGCCCCCGTACCGGCCGGGAAGGCCTGGATGGGCGCTGCGCCAGCGCCTTGCGGGATCACCACGGTCACACCGGAATCCTCGGGCAGGGACTGCGCCTGGCTGGTGCCTCCGCTGGGCTGGCGGGCAACGTTACGGTTGCTCGCAATTCGCTCACTGTTCGATACCCGGGTGCTCGAGTCCACCACGGGGATATTGCCGCGAGGAACGCTGGAGCACCCCTGGAGCACGGCAATCGCCGTCAAGGCAGGAAACAACCACTTGTTCACTTCACACCCTCTTCAAAGCTAGCGCTCAATTCATCCATCCCTTGACCCAGTCCATGACGGACTCCACTGGGTCTTGCGGGCCACCACAGGCAGCGCCGGCAGGCGGTTCACTTCCACGAATATACGGCATCTGCACCGCCCCCGGACAGCTACCGTCCGACCCCTGGCCGCTGTACGGGTCGATCCAGGCTTGCACCACGTTGTCCGGTTGCGGCATGTCCAGCGGCAGCGGGTCGGCTTTCTTCATGAAGCTGGTCCATACCTGCAAGGCACCCGTGGCACCGGTGAACGGCGTCTTGCCGTTGTCGTCGCGGCCCAGCCAGACCACCGCCAGCAAATCCTGGCTGAAGCCGGAGAACCAGCTGTCGCGCGAATCGTTACTGGTACCGGTCTTACCTGCCAGGGTCAGCGAACGGGGCAGCACGTTGTAGACCGAACGGCCGGTACCCTCGCGCATCACCCGCTGCATGCCGTTCTGCACCAGATAGATGGCACCTGGATCGAAGGTCTGCTGGATCTGGAACGGGTAGCGCTTGAGCGGCTCGCCTTCGGCGGTGAGCACACTGCGGATACCACGCATCGGCGTGTTGAAACCGCCATTGGCGATGGTCTGGTACATGGTCGCCACCTGCATCGGCGACATGCCGCCCGCGCCCAGCAGCATGGACGGGAACGCCGGCCAGTCGACCTTCACGCCCAGCCTGCCAATGGTCTTGATCACGTTGGGCACGCCCACTTCCAGACCGATCTTGGCGGTGGACAGGTTGTAGGAGTTGGCCAGCCCTTGGTACAGGTAGATGGTGCCGTGGGGGCGACGATCGTAGTTTTGCGGACGCCAGACCTGGCCGTCAGCGCCTTTGACCGAGAACGGCTCGTCCTGCACCCAACTGGTCAAGGTGTACTTGCTGGGTTGTTCCAGGGCGGTCAGGTAGACCGCTGGCTTGACCAGCGAGCCGATCGGCCGTACGGCGTCGATGGCGCGGTTGAACCCGGCGAAGCCGGCCTGCCGGCTGCCGATCAGCGCCTGCACCTCACCGGTTTCCGGATTGGTCACCACCATCGCCGACTCGACCTCATCGGCACCCTTGCGCCCGGCCAGGCGCTTGAAGGTCTCGCTCATGGCCGTCTCGGCCTTCATCTGCAGGATCGGATCGAAGCTGGTGAAGATACGCAGGCCTTCTTCGGTCAAGTCTTCGTCGCGATAGTCCTGGCGTAGTTGGCGCTTGACCAGGTCGAGGAAAGCCGGGAAGGAACTGTCGGCCAGGCTGCCGCGCTTGGTCACGCCCAGCGGCATCTTTTTCGCCGCTTCGGCCATCTCCTGGCTGACCACGCCCTGCTCGGCGAGCAGGTCGAGCACCAAATTGCGTCGGGTGAGCGCACGCTCGGGATAACGACGCGGGTTGTAATAGGACGGCCCTTTGACCATCCCCACCAGCAAGGCGATCTGGTGCAGCTTGAGCTCCTGCAGCGGCTGGCTGAAGAAGAACTGGCTGGCCAGGCCGAAGCCGTGCACCGCACGCTGCCCATCCTGGCCGACGAATACCTCGTTGAGGTACGCCTCGAGGATCTCGCGCTTGTCGTAGTGCAGCTCCAGCAGCATGGCCATCATGGCCTCGTTCAGCTTGCGGCTGAGGCTGCGCTCGTTGGTCAGAAAGAAGTTCTTCACCAACTGCTGGGTCAGGGTACTACCGCCCTGGCGCATGGCGCCTGCGGAGGTGTTGACCCACAAGGCACGGGCGATGGATTTGGGCGATACGCCATGGTGGCTGTAGAAGTCGCGGTCTTCAACGGCGACCAGGGTTTCCAGCAGATAAGGCGGAACCTGGTCGATCTTGATCAGGATCCGGTCTTCGAGATTCTTGGGATAGATGCCGCCAATCATCAGCGGTTCGAGTCGCACCACATCCAGCTTGCCACCATTGGCACCGGACAGCCCGGCGACATAATCGCCGGAGAAACGCACGCGCACGAACTGCGCAGGTTCCATGCCCTCGTAGAACTGGAAGCCTCGGGTATTGAGGTCGACCG
This sequence comes from Pseudomonas guariconensis, assembly GCF_040822035.1. Taxonomy (NCBI): domain Bacteria; kingdom Pseudomonadati; phylum Pseudomonadota; class Gammaproteobacteria; order Pseudomonadales; family Pseudomonadaceae; genus Pseudomonas; species Pseudomonas guariconensis. Next base: position 4,560,854 of record NZ_CP162012.1, read on the forward strand.
TGTTGCCGTTGACCGAGGCCGCGCCCGGGCCGTTGGCGGCCGCTTCACGACGATAGCCCAGGGCATCGAGCTCTGTGAGGAAGTCGTTGCGGCTCAACTTCTGGCCGACGAACAGCTCCAGCGGACGGGCGTATACCTTGGCCGGGATGGTCCAACGCTTGCCGGAGAACTTCTCCTGGACGACAGCATCGAGATAAACCGCGAAGCCGGCGAGCACCACCAGGCCGACCAGGCTGAGCTTGAGCGCCCAGCCCAGCCAGGCGCGGGAGCGGCCGGTCGGGCGTTTCTTGGGGGTACGGGAGTTTCGGGTACGAGTCATGGCGGCGGATTATACGCACTTTGATAAAGGCTAGTGGCCTGCGGGACGAAACGGAAAGCTCGCGTTCATCCGCCAGGATTTCCAGCTGTTTGCAGGGACGGCACCATTGACCATAATGGCGCTTTCGAATTCCCTGCCCCAGAAGGATTGCCCGTGAGCCAAGCCCTGATCAGCGCGCTGCAGAACCCCGCCCTCTATGCCCACCCGGTGGACGGGTTCCAACTCATCGAGACGCATATCTCCTGGGTGCTGCTGACCGGCGAGTACGCCTACAAGATCAAGAAGCCGATGAACTTCGGCTTCCTGGATTTCACCGAGCTGGACCAACGCCGTCACTTCTGCAACGAAGAGCTACGCCTGAACCAGCGCCTTACCGAGGGCCTGTACCTGGAAGTGCTGCCGATCACAGGAACGGCCGATGCCCCGCAACTGGGCGGCGCCGGCGCACCGATCGAGTATGCCTTGAAGATGCGCCAGTTCCCCCAAGGCCAGATGCTCAGTACCTTGCAGGCCAATGGCGAACTCAATGCCAGCCACATCGACCAGATGGCCCGTCAGATCGCCGAATTCCACCTGCAGGCGCCCAAGGTATCGGTCGACCATCCGTTAGGCACACCTGACAGTGTCATGGCACCGGTCGAGCAGAACTTCGAGCAGATCCGTCCGTTCCTCAGCGACAAGGCCGACCTGCAACAACTGGACAACCTACAGGCGTGGGCCCGCAGCAGCTTCGAGCGGCTTCACGGGTTGCTCGAGGCGCGCAAGGCCCAGGGGTTCATCCGCGAGTGCCATGGCGACATCCACCTGGGCAACGCCACGCTGATCGACGGCAAGGTGGTGATCTTCGACTGCATCGAATTCAACGAGCCGTTCCGCCTGACCGACGTCTATGCCGACACCGCTTTCCTGGCCATGGACCTCGAAGACCGCGGGCTGAAATGCCTGGCCCGTCGTTTCATCAGCCAATACCTGGAGCTGACCGGCGACTACGAAGGCCTGGAATTGCTCAACTTCTACAAGGCCTACCGCGCCCTGGTGCGCGCCAAGGTCGCACTGTTCAGCATGCCGGCCGATGCCGACGGCGTGCAGCGTGCCACCACCCTGCGCACCTACCGCAACTATGCCAACCTGGCCGAAAGCTACAGTGCCATTCCATCGCGGCTGCTGGCCATCACCCATGGCGTCTCGGCCGTGGGCAAGAGCCACGTGGCCATGCGTCTGGTCGAAGCCCTGGGCGCGATTCGTGTACGTTCGGATGTCGAGCGCAAGCGCCTGTTCGGCGAGCAACAGCAACAAAGCGCTGGCCAACTGCAGGCCGGCATCTATGACCAGGACGCCAGCCGCGCCACGTATCAACGCCTGCATGAGCTGGCGGCGATCATCCTGCGTGCAGGCTTCCCGGTGGTGCTCGATGCCACCTACCTCAAGCTGGCCCAGCGCCAAGCCGCGGCCCAGGTTGCCAACGAAACGGGCGTTCCGTTCCTGATCCTCGATTGCCAGGCGCCCGACGCGGTCATCGCCAGCTGGCTGGCCCAGCGCCAGACCGAGGCTAACGACCCCTCCGATGCCACCCTGGAAGTGGTCAAGGCCCAACAGGCCAGCCGCGAACCGCTGAGCGCCGAAGAACTGCCCCACTGCAAGCGGGTGGACACACAGGAAAGCGCCAGCATGGACCAATTGATCGAGCAGATCCGCCAGCGTCTCCCAGGCATCTGAACGATTCATGAAGGGCTGCTCTTGCAGCCCTTTTTGCATGCCATCGCGACCGGGTAAAGCCACGCTCACAGATGCCAACGCCCGGTTTTCAAGGTGGCCCTCGTCGGGGGTCGATGGCAAAAGGCCGCGTATTTCCCAACCCCCGCTACACTCCTCTGAAACCTGCTCGCGATTTATCCCAAAGACCTCGTTCAGCCATCGCAAGGAGGCCCGATGAACGATGAATTGCAGCATCTGAGAAATCTTGGCAAGACCTCCGCGCAATGGCTTCATGCCGTCGGCATCCACAGTGCATCGGACTTGCGCCGCCTGGGCGCGGTAGGCGCCTACCAGGCTGTGAAGTCGCGGGGGTTCCGGGCATCGAAGGTATTGTTGTACTCCATCGAGGCGGCACTGCTGGACATGCACTGGAATGATTTGCCGGTCGAGCGTAAACAAGCGCTCGATGAACAGCTGGACGCCAAAAGCCCTGTGCAAAAAAAATCAAAATAGGCGGGATGGGGGGATTGACCTACAAATGAGAATCGTTATGATTATCACAACTGGTCGCGAGACTGGTTGGATAACCTGAAAAGTCCTTGGTTCGGACGCTCAGATTATCTCCTCATCAGGCTAATCACGGTTATTGACCCGGCACTTTGCCGGGTCTTTTTTTGCCTCGGATAAACAAAGGCCGATCAACGACGCAATCGGGCGCAGTAGTCCTGTTCAGGCAAGGCGGCCGTGTACCAGACGTAGTCGGCCATGCCCGGCTCGACTTTTTCGCCCACCTCCACCAGTAACAACACTTTGGATTCGCCCTCTGCGCCCAGATCAGCCAGGTGCAGTGGCACACCCAAGTCCTTGCGCGCATGGTAGCTGCCGGTCAGCAACAGGGCCGGTTGTGGCGCGCCAAGGACGCGTTCGGCGATGCGGCGGTCGCGTTGCTGCTGCACGGCAAGCATGGCCGGCAGCTGGTTTTCCGGCAGCAATCCACAGTGTCCGGCGCGCACCTGGTCTAGCAGCGCAGCCTTGACCGCAGGTGCATTCGAGCGCGGCCCCTGCAACACCGGGGTGTCCCGATAAGCCTGACGCAACTCCTCCGGCGAAAGATTGGCCGCCAGCAGCGCAATCTGCCGATGCAAAGCCTCCTGCACGATCGGCCCATACCATTGCCAGTCCCAACCGTCCTGCCAGGCCAGGGCTTTGGGCAAATCCTCAGGCATGACCGCCTGCCCCTGCACGGCATCGATCAGCGGTTGCTGCGAGGGCTGCAGCATCTCCAGCAACAGGCTGCCTTGGGGGCGACGGGCCTCCAAGGCTCGCAACAGCCACAGCTGCAACGCGTGGTGATCGGGATTGTCGTGCTTCTCTCCCACCAGCACCCGAGGCGCCGGGGCCAGGTACGCAACTAGCTGCTCTGGCGTGAGCTGCTCACCCGTGGCCAGGTCACGGATTTGCCCCAGTTGTGCGCTATCGCGTCCTTCGCCGGCTTGCCACGCCGGCAAGTCGGGCAGGCTGGCCTGGCAGCCGGACAACACCAAAGCCAGCAGGATCGATAGGCCGGACAGCACGGGATGGCGCATGGGCAAAGCCTCCTAGCGGGTGATGATCAACGGATGACCGAGCTCCGGGTGCGGCTGCACCAGCACATCGATTCCAAATACCGCCTTGAGCGCGTCAGGCGTCAGCACCTGCTGCGGGGTGCCCAGCGCATGGCAGCGTCCCTGCTCCAGCACCAGGATCTGGTCACAGTAGCGCGCGGCGAGGTTGAGGTCGTGCAGAATCACCATCACCGCCGCGCCCTGGTCGGCAAAGCGCCGCACCGCTTGCAAGGTGGTGTGCTGGTGCAAGGGGTCCAGCATCGAAGTGGGCTCGTCCAGCAGCAGGGTGGCGCCCTCCTCCCCCGGCCACAGCTGCGCCAGCACCCGGGCCAGGTGAACCCGCTGGCGCTCGCCACCGGACAGCGCCAGGTAGCTGCGATCGACCAGGTGCAGGGCATCAGCCGCACCCAAGGCGGCGTGGACGATTTCCTGGTCGCGTTGCTGACCACTTGCGTGAGGCAGCCGGCCAAGCCCGACCACTTCTTCGACACCAAATGCAAACCCAAGGGTGGAAACCTGCGGCAGTACCGCCAGGCAACGAGCGCGTGCTTGGCCTGGCCAGTCCGCCAAGGTGCGACCACGCAAGCGCACCTGCCCCTGATTGGGAGCCAGCTCGCCGCACAGCACGCCCAACAGGCTACTTTTGCCGGCCCCATTGGGGCCCAGTACACCCAGGACCTGCCCAGGACGCACGTGCAAGTCGATCGCCTGCAGCACGTCCTGGGTTCCGCGCCGCAAACGTACCCCTTGGGCTTCCAGCATCAGCTTCGCCCTCGTATCAACAAGAACAAGAAGAACGGCGCGCCGAGGAACGCAGTAACGATGCCAATCGGCAGCTCCGCCGGTGCCAGCGCCAGCCGGGCCACCAAGTCGGCGAACAAGAGCAAGGCGCCCCCTGCGAGCAACGAGGCAGGCAGCAGCACCCGGTGGTCGGGGCCTGCCAGCAAGCGCATCAAGTGCGGCACTACCAAGCCGATGAAACCGATCAACCCCGCAGCCGCCACCGCAGCCCCCACGCCCAGGGCAGTACAGAACACCAGCTCACGCTTGAGCGACTCCACATCGATGCCCAAGTGCCGGGCCTCGGACTCGCCCAGCAACAGGGCATTGAGCGCCTGGGCGCGGCGTGGCAGCCACAGCGCAACCGCTGCTGTCACCAGCAGCAAGGGCCACAGGCGCTCGTAGCTGGCACCGTTGAGGCTGCCCAGGTTCCAGAAGGTCAAGGTGCGCAGCGTGGCGTCATCGGCCAGGTAGGTGAACAAGCCGACCGCCGAACCGGCCAATGCAGTCAGGGCGATGCCTGCGAGCAGCATGGTGGCGACGCTGGTTTGCCCGTCGCGCCGGCCCAGGCGATACACCAGCGCGGTCACACCGAGGCCGCCCACGAAGGCACAGCCCGACAACAGGTAAGGCGAGAACCACTCTGGGATCCCGCCCAGCCAGCTACCACCGACAATCGCCACCGCCGCCCCCAGCGCTGCTCCACTGGCCACCCCGACCAGCCCAGGATCTGCCAGAGGGTTGCGGAACAGCCCCTGCATCGTCACGCCGGACAGCGCCAGCACCGCGCCCACCGCCAGCCCCAGGAGGGTACGAGGCAAGCGGATCTGCCCAAGGATCATCTCGGCTTGTTCCAGCCCCTCGGCGTGAACCGGCACACCCAGCAGTCGCAGGCCCGCACGCAGGGTATCGAACAGCGGGAGGCTGACCGGCCCAAGCGCCAGCGACAACCAAACGGCCAACAGGCACGACAGCGTCAGACAGACAAACAGCGCGCGGGACTGAACGCGGCCTCTCATTGGGCCTTGGCCACCGGATAGAAGGCCTCGGCCAGTGCGGTCAAGGTGGCCGGCAAGCGCGGGCCAAGACCACCGACGAGCAAGGTCGGGTCCAGCGCTACCAGGCGCCTCTCTCGGACTGCCCGGGACGTGGCCAGCGCGGGGTTTTCCTTGAGCAACGCCTGCAGCGCCTGCTCGCCCTCGAGGCTGCGATCGGAGAGCACCAGCACATCTGGATCCAGCGCTGCCAGAGCCTCGACCGAGAAGTTCTTGTAACCCGGATGCTCGGCCAGGTTACGGGCACCGGCCTGGCGTAGCAGCCAGTCCCCCGATGTGCCCAGGCCTGCGATCAGGGGCTTGGCACCTGCATGCCCGACCAGCAGCAGAACCCCTGGCGCCTTCTGGCTGGCCTGGGCCTGCTTGACCCTGGCTTGCAGCGCATCGAGTTGCCGGTGGTAACCGGCGGTCAGCTCGGCGGCTTTCTGTTCGGCCCCCAGCAAACTGCCTAGGCGTTGGAGGTTATCGTCCACGGCGTCCAACTCGGCCTTGCTGGAGAACAACTCCACCCGCACCCCGGCCTTGCGCACTTGCGCCAGCACCGGCGGCGGCCCCATCTCCTCGGTGCCGACCAAGACATCCGGGCGCAGGCTGAGAATCCCTTCGGCGGACAATTGCCGTTGATAGCCGATGCTAGGCAGCGATTTGAGCGACTCAGGGTGCTGACTGGTGGTATCGACCCCCACCAGTTGCCGCTCCCCCCCCAGGGCGCTGATCCACTCGCTCAGGGCACCGCCGGCACTGACCCAGCGCTGGGGTAGCTCGGCGGCCAATGCCTGGGTGGCAAGTACAAGACTTGCACACAGGACGATCAGGGCAGCGGGACGACGCATCATCGTTTTCCTTTGCAGAAGGCGGGCCGCGCGCCTTGTAGCGGGCGACGGAACTGCGCACCATAGGCAGCCTGGCGCAGCGACTGCGAGCAATTTGATAATTGTTCGCATTGAGGCGTCAAGCCATCCCTTTGTCACATGAGCTGTCTGCTTCAATGCATTTTCTTTGCGCATCCCTCGATCTCGCCGAAGGCCACAGCCGCGCATTCAGCGTAGCGGGCGAGCAGGTTTTCGGCGTACGACGTCAGGGCCAGGTTTACCTTTATCGCAACCGCTGCCCCCACAAGGGCATTCCATTGAATTGGGAGGCGGATGCTTTTCTCGATCAGAGCGCCAGCCTGATCCACTGCGCCCATCACGGCGCGTTGTTCCTGATCGAAAGCGGCGAATGCGTGGCCGGCCCCTGCGAGGGCGAACAGTTGCAGGCACTGGCCTGCCTTGAAGACAGCCAGGGCATCTGGCTCAAGGCGTGAGCAGCACCGGCAATGGCCTGTCGATGACGATCTGCTCGGCGTCCAGGCGCGTGCCGTAGGCCAGCACCTCCACGCCATCGGCCACTGCAGTGCGCAGGGCCTGGGCATAAGCCGCGTCGATTTCCTCGGCCGGACGCACCGCCTCGACACCGGTCAGGTTCACGCAATACAACTGCACCGCACGGATTCCCTGGCGCGCCAAGGCTGCGAGCTCGCGCAGGTGCTTGGCGCCGCGCTGGGTCACCGCGTCGGGAAAAGCCGCGACCGGCGTGTCCGGGTAGCCCAGGGTCACACTCTTGACCTCCACATAAGCCGGCCCCTCGGCGAACTCCAGACGAAAGTCCACCCGGCTGCCTTCCTCGCCATACGCCACTTCGCGCTTGAGCGCCGTGAACCCGGCCAGTTCGGTGATACGTCCGGCGCGCAGCGCTTCCTCCACCAAGGCATTGGCCCGCCCCGTGTTGACACAGGCCAGGCGCCCCTGGGGCGTCTCGCTGATCTCCCAGGTGCCGGGCAACTTGCGTTTGGGGTCGTTGGAGCGGCTGAACCAAACCTGCCCGCCCTCACGCATGCAATTGAGCATCGAGCCGGTGTTGGGGCAGTGGATGGTCAGTTGCTCACCGCTGGCCAACTCGATGTCGGCCAGGAACCGTTTGTAGCGGCGCAACAAGCGCGCCTGTTCGAGTGCAGGGAAGAACAACATCAGCCTTGCCAGCTCCTCAGGCCACGTGCGATGCGTTGCACGGCTTCCTCAAGACGCGGCAGGCTCTGGGTGTAGGCGAACCGCACATGATGACCGGCCTGGTGTCGACCGAAGTCCAGGCCCGGCGTGAAGGCCAGGTGCTCGGTTTCCAGGAAGTGCTGGCAGAAAGCGAAGGCATCGCCACCAAAGGCACTGATATCGGCATACAGATAGAAAGCGCCCTGCGGCTCCACGGCGATGCCGAAGCCCAGCTCGCGCAGCGCCGGCAGCAGAAAGTCCCGGCGGCGGGCGAACTCGGCACGACGTTCTTCCAGAATGGCCAGGGTCTGAGGTTCGAAGCAAGCCAGCGCGGCATGCTGGGCCATGCTCGGCGCACTGATGTAGAGGTTCTGCGCCAGCTTCTCGAGGTCCTTCACCGCGCTGGGCGGTGCGACCAGCCAGCCGAGGCGCCAACCGGTCATGCCGAAATACTTGGAAAAACTATTCAAGACGAACGCCTGGTCGTCCACCTCCAGCACGCTCGGTGCGTCCATGCCATAGGTGAGGCCATGATAGATTTCGTCCACCACCAGATGCCCGTGGCGCTCGCGGGTAGCCTTGGAGAGGCTGGCCAACTCGTCACGCTCGAGCACTGTACCCGTGGGGTTGGCAGGCGAGGCCACCAAGGCACCGACAGTGTCTTTGTCCCAGTAGCGGTCGACCAGGTCGGCCGTCAGTTGATAATTGACGTCCGGCCCTACCGGTACCAGTTGCGCCCCACCTTCGACCAGACGCAGGAAGTGGCGGTTGCACGGGTAGCCGGGGTCGGCCAGCAGCCAGTGCTTGCCCGGATCGACCAACAGACTGCTGGCCAGCAGCAACGCACCGGATCCGCCCGGGGTGATGAGGATCCGTTCAGGGTCGACGCTCACCCCGTAGCGCTGGTCGTAGAAACCTGCAATCGCCTCGCGCAGGGCGGGCAGGCCGCGGGCCGCGGTGTAGCGGGTGTGGCCCGAGGCCAAGGCCGCCTGGCCAGCCGCCACGATGGGCGTGGCGGTGGTGAAGTCCGGCTCGCCGATCTCCAGGTGGATGACATCATGGCCAGCCGCCTGCAGCTCATTGGCGCGCGCCAGCAACGCCATGACGTGGAAGGGTTCGATAGCGCGACTGCGTGCACTGTAGGGCTGAGCCATGGGCCTTCTCTCAATTGGGTCTAAACTGGTGATTCTACCCCTGCGAGGCATCGAACGTGCGGCTCGCACCGCTGTCAACTCCTAGGATCGGGCGGGGTAGCGCACCCCCGATCTATCTGGTAAGTTCGGCGGCTCGCAGTCGCAGGGCCGGCGGGTGCCGGAGATGGAGCAGCCTGCGCATTGGATCAGATGAGTGAGAGGCGGTCTATTCATGTCCACCGTAGAAAAGCAAAAAGCCGGTCAAACCATGTACGGTGTCGAACCCTATAAGGAAACGCCGGGCGAAGAGTACATGGGTGAACCCATGCGCAAGCATTTCACCAAACTCCTCAGTGCCTGGAAGCAAGAGCTGATGACCAGTGTGGATCGGACTGTAGACCACATGAAGGATGAAGCAGCCAACTTCCCGGACCCTGCCGACCGTGCCAGCCAGGAAGAGGAATTCGCCCTCGAACTGCGCAACCGGGATCGTGAACGCAAGCTGATCAAGAAGATCGACAAGACCCTGCAATCGATCCAGGACGAAGAGTACGGCTGGTGCGAAGCCTGCGGCGTCGAGATCGGCCTGCGTCGCCTGGAAGCGCGCCCAACCGCCGACCTGTGCTTCGACTGCAAGGAACTGGCGGAGAAGAAGGAAAAGCAGGTCGGCAAGGCCTGACCTGATTCCCACCTGAACGGGGCGCTCGATGCGCCCCGTTTCATTTATATAGCCTGCAAACCCATGAACGACTCCAGCTATATCGGGCGCTTCGCCCCCACCCCCAGCGGCTTTCTGCACTTCGGATCGCTCGTCGCGGCGCTCGCTTCCTGGCTCGATGCCCGCGCGGTGGGCGGACGCTGGTTGTTGCGCATGGAGGACACCGACCCGCCTCGGGAAATGCCCGGTGCACGGGATGCCATCCTGCAGACCCTGGAGCGTTACGGCCTGGAGTGGGACGGCGAGGTCGTCCACCAAAGCCAGCGCCACGAAGCCTATGCCGAGGTGGTCGAGCGTCTGATGCGCATGGGCCTGGCCTATGCCTGCACGTGCTCGCGCAAACAACTGGAGGGTTATGGCGGGGTGTATCCGGGGTTGTGCCGAAACGCCGGACATGCCCGCGAAGGCGCGGCGATCCGCCTGCGGGTGCCGGAGTTGATCTACCGCTTCACCGATCGCGTCCAGGGGGTTTTCGAGCAACACCTGGGACGTGAGGTGGGCGATTTCGTCATCCAGCGCCGGGACGGGCTCTACGCCTACCAACTGGCCGTGGTGCTGGACGATGCCTGGCAAGGCGTCACCGATATCGTGCGGGGCGCCGATCTCCTGGACAACACACCTCGCCAGCTCTACCTGCAGGAATTGCTGGGCTTCTCCCAGCCACGCTACCTGCACATCCCGCTGATCACTCAGCCGGACGGCCACAAGCTGGGTAAATCCTATCGCTCGCCACCACTGGCGGCCGATCAAGCTACGCCCCTGTTGTTGCGCGCCTTGCGGGCCCTGGGCCAGGCCACAGAGCCTGGCATGGAGCGCGCCAGCCCCGCCGAGGTGCTGACGGTCGCACGGCAGCAGTGGCGCCCCGAGGCGATCGCCCACAAATTGACGGTGCCGGAGGCTGACCTGCGCTGATCGAGCGTTCGCGCAGGCCCGTTGTAACAAGCGCGGTGCAAAAACCCAATAAATTCAAATTGTTGCCGAGCGAGGATGAATCCCGCTAGCATCGTCCCAGCCATTTGCGCCAATAATAAGTCCAAGCCCGCAGCGCCCAACCTTCGAGGCCAGCATGTACATCTATCGTTTGGTCCTGCTTCTGGTCGTGGGGATCTACCTGTTTTCCCCGGCCATCATGGACTGGTGGATCGAGCCGACCGGTGCCTGGTACCGACCCTACCTGCTCTGGCTGATCCTCATCGTCGTCACCTTCATTTTGCAGAGCCAACGAGATGCCGATGAGCTTTAGCCTGACCCAGATGATCCTGATCAGCGCCGCTTACCTGCTGGTGCTGTTCGGTGTGGCCTGGATCAGCGAGCGTGGGCTGATCCCGCGTTCGATCATCCGCCACCCGCTGACCTACACCCTGTCCCTGGGCGTCTATGCCAGTGCCTGGGCCTTCTATGGCTCGGTGGGCCTGGCCTATCAGTACGGCTATGGCTTCCTGGCCTGTTACCTAGGGGTATCCGGGGCCTTCCTGCTGGCGCCGGTGCTGCTCTATCCCATTCTAAAGATCACCCGCACCTACCAGCTCTCGTCGCTGGCCGACTTGCTGGCGTTTCGCTTTCGCAGCACGTGGGCCGGCGCGCTCACCACCATCTTCATGTTGATCGGTGTGCTGCCCCTGCTGGCCCTGCAGATCCAGGCGGTGGCCGACTCGATCAGCATCCTCACCGGCGAGCCGGTCAAGGCTCGGGTAGCCTTCGCATTCTGCGTGTTGATCATCCTGTTCACGATCTTCTTCGGCTCGCGCCACATCGCCACGCGTGAAAAACACGAAGGCCTGGTGTTCGCCATCGCCTTCGAATCGGTGATCAAGCTGCTGGCCCTGGGCGGTATCGGTCTGTATGCGCTGTATGGCGTATTCGGCGGTCCGCACCAGCTGGAGGTCTGGCTGCTGCAGAACCAGACTGCGCTGGCCGCACTGCACACGCCGCTGCAGGAAGGTCCGTGGCGAACCCTGCTGCTGGTGTTCTTCGCCTCGGCCATCGTCATGCCGCACATGTACCACATGGCCTTCACCGAAAACCTCAACCCGCGCTCGCTGGTCAGCGCCAGCTGGGGCCTGCCGCTGTTCCTGCTGCTGATGAGCCTGGCCGTGCCGCTGGTGCTCTGGGCCGGCCTGCGCCTGGGCGCGAGCACCAATCCAGAGTACTTCACCCTGGGCCTGGGCATCGCCGCCGATAACCCAGCGCTGGCCCTGCTCGCCTATGTCGGTGGCCTCTCTGCCGCCAGCGGGCTGATCATCGTCACAACCCTGGCCCTCTCGGGGATGGCCCTCAACCACTTGGTGCTGCCGCTCTATCAGCCACCGGCCGAGGGCAACATCTACCGCTGGCTGAAGTGGACCCGGCGCGCCCTGATCGTCGCCATCATCGCGGCAGGCTTCGTCTTCTACCTGACCCAGAACAATCACCAGAGCCTGGCCAACCTGGGCATCGTCGCTTTCGTCGCCACCTTGCAGTTCCTGCCGGGCGTGCTTTCGGTGCTGTACTGGCCGACTGCCAACCGCCGCGGCTTCATCGCCGGCCTGATGGCGGGCATCGCGGTGTGGATGGTGACCATGCTGCTGCCGCTGCTGGGCAATCTGCAGGGCTTCTATATCCCGCTGCTGGACATGATCTACGTGCTGGACGACACCAGCTGGCACATGGCAGCCATCGGCTCGTTGGCCGCCAACGTCCTGCTGTTCACCCTGATCTCGCTGTTCACCAATGCCAGCAGCGAAGAAGTCAGCGCTGCCGAGGCCTGCGCCGTGGACAACGTGCGCCGGCCACAACGGCGTGAGCTACATGCCGCCTCGCCCCAGGAGTTCGCCACCCAATTGGCCAAGCCCCTGGGCGCGAAGGCCGCGCAGAAGGAAGTCGAGCAGGCCCTGCGTGACCTCTACCTGCCCTTCGACGAACGCCGCCCCTATGCCTTGCGCCGCCTGCGCGACCGCATCGAGGCCAACCTGTCGGGCCTGATGGGGCCGAGCGTGGCCCAGGACATGGTCGAGACCTTCCTGCCCTACAAATCGGGCAACGAGAACTACGTCACCGAAGACATCCACTTCATCGAAAGCCGCCTGGAAGACTACCACTCGCGCCTGACCGGCCTCGCCGCCGAGCTCGATGCCCTGCGCCGCTACCACCGCCAGACGCTGCAGGAGCTGCCCATGGGCGTGTGCTCTTTGGCCAAGGACCAAGAGATCCTGATGTGGAACAAAGCCATGGAAGAGCTGACCGGCGTGGCTGCCATGCATGTGGTCGGCTCGCGTCTGGTCACTGTCAGCGAGCCTTGGCGCGGGCTGTTGCAGAACTTCATCAACATCCCCGACGAACACCTGCACAAGCAGCGCCTGGCCCTGGACGGACAGACCCGCTGGCTCAACCTGCACAAGGCGGCCATCGCCGAGCCCTTGGCACCGGGCAACAGCGGCCTGGTGCTGCTGGTCGAGGACCTGACCGAAACCCAGGCCCTGGAAGACAAACTGGTGCACTCAGAGCGCCTGGCGAGCATCGGTCGCCTGGCTGCGGGCGTGGCCCATGAGATCGGCAACCCTATCACCGGCATCGCCTGCCTTGCGCAGAACCTGCGCGAAGAGCGTGAAGGCGATGGAGAGATCATCGAACTCTCCAGCCAGATCATCGAACAGACCAAACGCGTTTCGCGCATCGTCCAGTCGCTGATGAGCTTCGCCCATGCAGGTGGCAGCCACCAGAACAGCGAGGAGCCGGTGTGCCTGGCCGAAGTCGCGCAAGATGCCATTGGTCTGCTGGCGTTGAACCGGCGCAATTTCGAAGTACAGTTCTTCAACCTCTGCGACCCGGATCACTGGGCCGAGGGTGATCCCCAGCGCCTGGCCCAGGTGCTGATCAACCTGCTTTCCAACGCCCGCGACGCATCCCCGCCCGGCAGCGCCGTGCGTGTGCGCAGCGCTGTGTGTGAGCACACTGTCGACCTGATCGTCGAGGACGAAGGCAGCGGAATCCCGAAAAACATCATGGACCGGCTGTTCGAGCCCTTCTTCACCACCAAGGACCCTGGCGAAGGCACTGGACTGGGGCTTGCTCTGGTCTATTCCATCGTGGAAGAGCATTATGGGCAAATCACCATCGACAGCCCGGCCGATATCGAACGCCAACGTGGTACCCGGATCCGCGTGACCCTGCCAAGGCATGTCGTAGCGACGTCCCCTGAAATTCGAGACCGTCGAGAGAATTGAATCAATGCCGCACATTCTGATCGTCGAAGACGAAACCATCATCCGCTCGGCCTTGCGTCGACTGCTCGAGCGGAACCAGTACCAAGTCAGCGAAGCCGGCTCGGTGCAGGAAGCCCAGGAACGCTTCAGCATTGCCACCTTCGACCTGATCGTCAGCGACCTGCGCCTGCCCGGCGCCCCGGGCACCGAGTTGATCAAGCTCGGCCAGGGCACACCGGTGCTGATCATGACCAGCTATGCCAGCCTGCGCTCGGCGGTCGATTCGATGAAAATGGGCGCGGTGGACTACATCGCCAAGCCCTTCGATCACGACGAGATGCTCCAGGCCGTGGCGCGCATCCTGCGCGACCGGCAGAACGCCCCGGCACCTGCCGCCGTCAGCGTCGCCGAGCCGCGCGCCAACGGCAAGGCAGTCGCCGCCGACAAGGCCAGCCCGGCCTCGGCCAACGGCGAGATCGGCATCATTGGCTCGTGCCCACCGATGCAGGACATGTTCGGCAAGATCCGCAAGGTCGCGCCTACCGACTCCAATGTCCTGATCCAGGGTGAATCCGGCACCGGCAAGGAGCTGGTCGCCCGCGCCCTGCACAACCTGTCGCGTCGCGCCAAAGCCCCGATGATCTCGGTCAACTGCGCGGCCATCCCGGAAACCCTGATCGAGTCCGAACTGTTCGGCCACGAGAAAGGCGCGTTCACAGGTGCCAGCGCAGGCCGTGCCGGCCTTGTCGAAGCGGCCGACGGCGGTACGCTGTTCCTCGATGAAATCGGCGAGCTGCCACTTGAAGCCCAGGCCCGCCTGCTGCGTGTGCTACAGGAAGGCGAGATCCGTCGGGTCGGCTCGGTGCAATCGCAGAAGGTCGATGTCCGTCTGATAGCCGCGACCCATCGCGACCTGAAGAACCTGGCCAAGGCAGGGCAGTTCCGCGAAGACCTTTATTACCGCCTGCACGTGATTGCCCTGAAGCTTCCGGCCCTGCGCGAGCGCGGCAGCGACGTCAACGAAATCGCCGATGCCTTCCTGGCCCGCCAGAGCGCTCGCATCGGCCGAGACGATCTGCACTTCTCCGCCGAGGCCGAGCAAGCGATCCGTCATTACAGTTGGCCAGGCAACGTACGCGAGCTGGAAAACGCCGTGGAGCGCGCGGTGATTCTCAGCGAGAGCGCGGAAATCTCCGCTGATCTGCTGGGCATCGACATCGAGTTGAGCGGCCTGGAGGACGAAGGGCCGTTCGACACCGCTCCGGCCGTGGCCGGCGCCGGTACCAACAACGCCAGCCATGAACCAACCGAGGACTTGTCCCTGGAAGACTACTTCCAGCATTTCGTCCTCGAGCATCAGGATCACATGACCGAGACCGAGCTGGCCCGCAAGCTGGGCGTCAGCCGCAAATGCCTGTGGGAACGACGTCAACGCCTGGGTATTCCACGGCGCAAGAGCAATGCCACTAGCGACAATTGATCCGCCCCTCCCCGCTACAGAGGCAGGAGGGTTTTCTCCTGCCTGCGCCTTCCTCCCCAAAACACCACGCAGCTCGTGAGAAACCCACTGTCTTGTGGTGCTCACACGCGCCTATTCGTGGACGAACCCGCTCCTACAGGTACAGCGTGTCGATGAATGCGCCACGAAACCTGCGGGAGCGGGTGCCGCCACGAAGAAACCTACTCGCCGCACTGAAAACCGGCGTTGCCGGTGTTCCTCGGTAACAGCGCAGTTGCCCAAGGAATCTGTTACCCCACCCGCCCAGGCGTAACATCAGCCGAGGCGTACGGTAACGAAATTTCGACATTTTCTGCATGACACCGAAAGCACAGAACCCGCAAGGCCTTGATTTTGCTGGGTTTAGCAAAGTTGGCACGGCACCTGCTATATGTCTGGTACAAGAACAATAACAAGCACTGCAATCCAGAATAAGAACAAGACGAAACGGCTCACGCACAATAAAAACAAGACGGCGGAGGCGCAGCTAACTGATTCTTTTGGAGAGGAGTTGTGTTTGGGGCTTGCCCCACAGCCAGGCAGAGAACAACAAAAACTGCACTAAAAAGCAGCGCCTGAACTGGTTGGATCGAACGATCAGCATAACATCAGCGACCAAAGCAATCCGTTTGCTCTTCACCCCCGGGTTGGGGGTCGTCCACAAGCTTTGAGATTTGTGGGCAGGGCATCAACAAAAACAAGAAGCCCGGCAGAAAAACAATAAGAGCACGCAACGACTTTCCTGGGGAGCTTCGGCTCCCCATGTCGTTTCTCCCCCTCCAGCATCACCGCCAAAGCAGCGCCTACACCATTCCCCGAGTAAATGCTAGAATCCCCGCCCATCATGCGGCCATTCTCCTATTCTTGGCCGAACATTCCTTCAAACAGTGCATCCCATGCTGAAGAAGCTGTTCCAGTCGTTCCGTCCTCCTATCCGTGGTCAGCACCACAGGCGCACCACGCCTGAAGTGATCAACAAGAGCCAGCACTCGCTGCAACGCAGCCAGTTCAGCCGCCACGCGGTGAGTATCGTCGAGCGCCTGCAAAGCGCCGGTTACCAGGCCTATCTGGTCGGCGGCTGCGTCCGCGACCTGCTCCTGGGTATCAATCCCAAGGATTTCGACGTCGCCACCAGTGCCACTCCTGAGCAAGTCCGCGCAGAGTTTCGCAACGCTCGAATCATTGGCCGCCGCTTCAAGCTGGTCCACGTGCATTTTGGCCGTGAGATCATCGAAGTCGCCACTTTCCGTGCCCATCACTCCGAAGAAGATCAAGGCGATAGCCACCGCTCGTCGCACAATGCCAGCGGGCGCATTCTGCGCGACAACGTTTATGGCACCTTGGAAGACGACGCCCAGCGTCGTGACTTCACCATCAACGCGCTGTACTACGACCCGGTCAGCGAACGCATCCTCGACTATGCCAACGGCGTGCACGATATCCGCAACCGCCTGCTGCGCCTGATCGGTGATCCTACCCAACGCTACCAGGAAGACCCGGTGCGCATGCTGCGAGCCGTGCGCTTTGCCGCCAAGCTCGATTTCGGCATCGAAAAGCACACGGTTCAGCCGATCCGCGACCTGGCTCCGCTGCTGCGAGAGATCCCGCCAGCGCGCCTGTTCGAAGAAAGCCTCAAGCTGTTCCTTTCCGGCCAAGGCGCAATCACCTTCGAGATGCTGGTGGACCTGCACCTATTCGACCCACTGTTCCCGGCCAGCGCCCATGCGCTGGAAGAACGCCCGACCTACACCCACACCCTGATCAGCCAGGCGCTGTCCAACACCGACCTGCGGGTCAAGCAAGGCAAGCCGGTCACCCCGGCCTTCCTGTTCGCTGCCCTGCTCTGGCCGGCGCTGCCGGGCCGCGCGCTGTACCTGCAAAGCCAGGGTGTGCCGCCGATTCCGGCCATGAACAACGCCGCCCACGACCTGATCGCCGAACAGTGCGCACGCATCGCGATACCTAAGCGTTTCACCCTGCCGATCCGCGAGATCTGGGACATGCAGGAGCGTCTGCCACGCCGCAGTGGCAAGCGCGCCGACATGATGCTCGACAACCCACGCTTCCGCGCCGGCTACGACTTCCTGTTACTGCGCGAAAGCGCCGGCGAGGAAACCGACGATCTGGGCCAATGGTGGACAGACTATCAGGACGCCAACGACAGCGAACGTCGCGATATGATCCGTGACCTGGGCAGCCGCGACGACGGTGCCGGTGCCGCGCCCCGCAAACGCAAGCGCAGTGGCAGCAAGCGCAAGCGCAGCGGCGACGAAAACTGGGATTGAACATGACGACCCGCGCCTACATTGGCCTGGGCAGCAATCTGGCCGAGCCCGCCGAACAATTGCGAAGCGCCCTGCAGGCGCTGGACAACGTCGAAGGTACCCGCCTGGCAGCCACCTCGGCTTTCTATACCAGCGACTCCCTGCTCCCCGGCCAACCGCGCTACACCAATGCCGTGGCCGCCGTGGACACCCATCTCGCGCCACTGGCGTTGCTCGACGCCCTTCAGGCCATCGAGCTTGACCAAGGCCGCGAGCGCAAGGAGCGCTGGGGGCCCCGTACCCTCGACCTGGACGTCCTGTTGTTCGGCGACCAAGTCATCGACGTGCCACGCCTCAAAGTCCCGCACTACCACATGCAGGCGCGCCCTTTCGTGCTCTATCCCCTGGCTGAGCTGGTACCCGCCGATTTCCACCTTGCCGACGGCCGTAGCCTGGCGCAATTGCTTGAGGCCTGCCCCTTCGTGGGTCTGGAACGCCTGTAATCCGGGCGTTTCGGACAACGGTAACGCCAGTAACACCCTGATCGTAACAATGCGGTAACAGGGTGATTGACTTCCCCCCCCTCGCTCACGACTATAGGCGTCCCGTGGCACCAAAGTGCCGCCTTTTTACCTATTTAGGCTCGGACGGACCTGTGCCCGAACATCACACACGATGATGTGCCGCTCCGGAAGATGATTACACGCGTTGTACGCAGTCGTTTTTCACAGCGCCTGAACGAGGATTTCCTACATGCCTGAAGTAACCCTGACCACCCTGCACGGCCTCAAGGCCAAGGGTGAGAAAATCGCCATGCTGACGTGCTACGACGCGACCTTCGCCAAGGCCGCCTGCGCAGCCGGCGTGGAAATACTGTTGGTGGGTGACTCCCTGGGCATGGTCCTGCAGGGCCATGACAGTACCCTGCCGGTCACGACCGCCGAAATGGCCTACCACACTGCCTGCGTCAAGCGTGGCAACGAGGGCGCCCTGATCCTCGCCGACCTGCCGTTCATGGCCCACGCCACACCTGAGCAGGCCTTCGCCAACTGCGCCACCCTGATGCAGGCCGGCGCCCACATGATCAAGCTCGAAGGCGCCGCCTGGCTGGCAGAGACCATCCGTCTGCTGGCCGAACGTGGCGTGCCAGTGTGCGCGCACATGGGCCTGACTCCGCAGACCGTCAATGTGCTAGGCGGCTACAAGGTTCAGGGCCGCCAGGAAGCCCAGGCTCGGCAAATGCGTGCCGACGCCATCGCCCTGGAACAAGCCGGTGCGGCCATGCTGCTGCTGGAGTGCGTGCCCAGCGACTTGGCCGCCGAGATCACCCAGGCGGTCAGCATTCCGGTCATCGGTATCGGAGCCGGCAGCGCCACCGACGGTCAGGTGCTGGTCCTGCATGACATGCTCGGGCTATCCCTGAGCGGGCGTGTGCCCAAGTTCGTGAAGAACTTCATGGAAGGCCAGCCGGATATTCACAGCGCCCTGGCTGCCTACGTGCAAGCGGTCAAGGCAGTCAGCTTCCCAGGTAGCGAACACGGGTTCAGCGCATGAATACAGTCAAGACCGTTCGAGAACTGCGCGCCGCCGTGGCACGCGCCCGCGGCGAAGGCAAGCGGATCGGCTTCGTGCCGACCATGGGCAACCTGCACAGTGGCCATGCCGCACTGGTGACCAAAGCCGCCCAGCGTGCCGATTTCGTGGTCGCGAGCATCTTCGTCAACCCGCTGCAGTTTGGCGCCGGCGAAGACCTGGACAAATATCCCCGTACCCT
Organism: Pseudomonas guariconensis; assembly: GCF_040822035.1. Taxonomy (NCBI): domain Bacteria; kingdom Pseudomonadati; phylum Pseudomonadota; class Gammaproteobacteria; order Pseudomonadales; family Pseudomonadaceae; genus Pseudomonas; species Pseudomonas guariconensis. Next base: position 4,579,902 of record NZ_CP162012.1, read on the forward strand.
CGCCGCCGACCAAGAGCGCTTGCTCGAAGCCGGGTGCCACCTGCTGTTCGCGCCCACCGTCGAGGAGATGTACCCCGACGGCATGGCAGTGCAGACGCGCGTCAGCGTGCCGCAACTGTCCGAAGGCTTGTGTGGCGCCAGCCGCCCTGGACACTTCGAAGGCGTCGCCACCGTGGTCAGCAAGCTGTTCAACATGGTCCAGCCCGACCTTGCAGTGTTCGGCGAAAAGGACTTCCAGCAGTTGGCGGTGATCCGCGCCATGGTGCGCGACCTGAACATGCCGATCCAGATCATCGGCGAGCCCACCGTGCGCGCCGAGGATGGCCTGGCGCTGTCATCGCGCAACGGCTACCTGAGCCCGGAGCAGCGCGCTGCTGCGCCTGCGCTGTACCGAACCTTGAAGACCATGGCCGAGGCCATCACCAAGGGCCAGCGTGACTATCCCGCTTTGATTGCCGAGGGGCAGGTGCAACTGGTTGCCGCTGGGTTCCGCCCAGACTACCTGGAAGTGCGCCACGCCGTGACCTTGCGCCCGGCAATGATCGATGACCGCGACCTGGTGATCCTGGCTGCGGCCTACATGGGCACTACCCGCTTGATCGACAACCTGTACCTGCACCTGGACGAAAAGACTGCGTGATACCTGGGGCGGAAGCTCGTGAGGGGGCGCAAAGCCCCCCATTCCTTCCTGACAGCCAATGCCTATAATGATGGCCAGCCTGCAACTGCCAGCAACTGTCTGTTGTCCAAGGCCCATCACGCACCAAGGAAAGCATCCGCAATGGCGTATTACCGTACCCCCCACGATGTGACGGCGCTGCCCGCCTGGCAGGCGCTCCAGCAACACCGCGACGCCATGCAGGGTTTCAGCATGCGCGAAGCCTTCGCAGCCGATCCCAAGCGCTTCGATCAGTTTTCCCTCAGCAGCTGCGGCCTGTTCCTCGACTACTCGAAAAACCTGATCACCGAGCAGACCCGCGATCTGCTGGTGAACCTGGCCAACCAGGTCGGGTTGGCCGATGCCATCAAGTCGATGTTCAGCGGCGAGATCATCAACGCCTCCGAAGGTCGTCCGGTCCTGCACACCGCCCTGCGCCGCCCGGTGGGCGACAAGCTCAGTGTCAATGGCGTCAATGTGATGCCGGAAGTACACAAGGTCCTCAACCAGATCACCGAACTGGTGGGCCGTATCCATGACGGCCTGTGGCGCGGTTACAGCGAAAAGCCCATCACCGACGTGGTGAACATCGGTATCGGCGGCTCCTTCCTGGGGCCGGAGCTGGTCTCCGAAGCCTTGCTGCCCTACGCCCAGCGTGGCGTGCGCTGCCATTACCTGGCGAACATCGACGGCAGCGAGTTCCATGAGCTGTCGGCCAATCTGCGTGCCGAGACCACCCTGTTCATCGTCTCGTCCAAATCGTTCAACACCCTCGAAACCCTGAAGAACGCCACCGCCGCGCGTACCTGGTACCTGGCCCAGGGCGGTTCCGAGGCCGAGTTGTACCGCCACTTCATCGCGGTATCGAGCAACAAGGCCGCCGCCGTGGCCTTCGGTATGCGCGAAGAGAATATCTTCCCGATGTGGGATTGGGTGGGTGGGCGCTACTCGCTGTGGTCGGCCATCGGCCTGCCGATCGCACTGGCCATCGGCACCGCAAACTTCAAGGAGCTGCTGTCCGGAGCCTACACCATGGACCAGCACTTCCAGACCACGCCGTTCGATAAGAACATGCCAGTGCTGCTGGCCCTGCTGGGCGTGTGGTACGGCAACTTCTGGGGCGCCCAGAGCCACGCGATCCTGCCGTACGACCATTACCTGCGCAATATCACCAAGCACCTGCAGCAGTTGGACATGGAATCCAACGGCAAGAGCGTGCTGCAGGACGGCACCCCGGTGAAAACCGATACCGGTCCAGTGATCTGGGGCGGCGTCGGCTGCAATGGCCAACACGCCTACCACCAGCTATTGCACCAGGGCACCCAGTTGATCCCGGCCGACTTCATCGTCCCGGTGGTGAGCTTCAATCCGGTGGCCGACCACCACCAGTGGCTGTACGCCAACTGCCTGTCCCAGAGCCAGGCGCTGATGCTCGGCAAGACCCGCGAGGAAGCCGAGGCCGAATTGCGCGCCAAAGGCCTGAATGAAGCGGACATCGAGAAGCTGGCACCACACAAGGTGATTCCGGGCAACCGCCCGAGCAATACCTTGGTGGTAGAGCGCATCAGCCCTCGTCGCCTCGGCGCGCTGGTGGCCATGTACGAACACAAGGTGTTCGTACAGAGCGTCATCTGGGGTATCAATGCCTTCGACCAGTGGGGCGTGGAGTTGGGCAAGGAGTTGGGCAAGGGCGTATACCAACGCCTGGTCGGCAGTCTGGAAGACAGCGCTGAGGATGGTTCCACCCAAGGCCTGATCAACTACTTCCGCGGTCGCCACCGCGGTTGATATAGGGTCGCTTTCACGGTGCTGCATATCACTCGCAGATGTGCCCAGCGCCCCGTGGGAGCGGCTTTAGCCGCGAGTGCCGACCCGGCCTGTGCCATGCACCGGTACGCCTGCTTCGCGGCTAAAGCTCCACAGGTACGCTGACCACGCAACTCAATCACCGGGGCGGCCCTCCAGGGAACACCCCTACCTTCTACACTGTCCATCGAATAGCCGCTGCAGTCCCTCGCCCCTCACAAGAGCAGGACAACCCGCCATGTTCGATATCCGCAACTACCCCCAGGCCCTGGCCGTGAGCCAGTCCGCCGCCCTCTCCCCCGACGACTACCAGCGTCTCTACCGCCAGTCGATCGAAGATCCCGATACCTTTTGGGCCGAACAGGCCAAGCGCCTGGACTGGATCAAGCCTTGGTCGAGTGTGCAGCAATGCGATCTGAAGACCGGCAAGGCGCGCTGGTTCGACGGTGGCCAGTTGAACGTCAGCTACAACTGCATCGACCGCCACCTGGCCACCCGCGGCCAGCAGACGGCGTTGCTGTGGGAAGGTGACGACCCCAAGGACGCCAAGGCCATCACCTACCGCGAGCTGCACCGCCAGGTCTGCCGTCTCGCCAATGCCCTGAAGGCCCATGGGGTGAAGAAAGGCGATCGTGTGTGCATCTACATGCCGATGATCCCTGAGGCGGCCTATGCCATGCTCGCCTGCACCCGCATAGGCGCCATTCACTCGGTCGTGTTCGGTGGTTTCTCACCCGATGCCCTGCGTGATCGCATTCTGGACGCGGACTGCCGCACGGTGATCACCGCAGACGAAGGGGTTCGCGGCGCCAAGCGCATTGCGCTCAAGCAGAACGTCGACAAGGCCCTGGCCAGTTGCCCGGCGGTCAGCAGCGTGCTGGTGGTACGGCGCACCGGGGCCGATATCGCCTGGAGCGAGGGCCGTGATCTCTGGTATCACGAAGCCACAGAACAGGCCGATGACGACTGCCCGCCCGAGGCCATGGAAGCTGAAGATCCACTGTTCATCCTCTATACCTCCGGCAGTACCGGCAAACCCAAGGGCGTGCTGCACACCACCGCTGGTTACCTGCTGCAGGCCACGCTGACCTTCAAGGTGGTGTTCGACTATCGTGATGGCGAGGTGTTCTGGTGCACCGCCGATGTCGGCTGGGTCACTGGCCACAGCTATATCGTCTACGGCCCCCTGGCCAACGGCGCCATCTCGCTGATGTTCGAAGGCGTGCCCAATTACCCGGACACCTCGCGCTTCTGGCAGGTGGTCGACAAACATCAGGTGAACATCTTCTACACAGCCCCCACCGCCCTGCGCGCACTGATGCGCGAAGGTTCGGCGCCCCTACAGAACACCTCCCGACAAAGCCTGCGCCTGCTCGGCAGCGTGGGCGAGCCCATCAATCCGGAAGCCTGGGAATGGTACTTCGAGGCGGTGGGCCAGAAGCGCTGCCCCATCGTCGATACCTGGTGGCAGACCGAGACCGGCGGCATCATGCTCAGCCCGCTGCCAGGCAACACCCACCTCAAGCCGGGCTGCGCTACGCAACCTTTGTTTGGCGTGCAACCGGTGCTGCTGGACGAAAAAGGCAAGGTCATCGAAGGCCCAGGCGCAGGCCTGCTGGTGATCAAAGCCAGTTGGCCCGGGCAGATCCGCAGTGTCTATGGCGACCATCAACGCATGGTCGACACCTACTTCAAGCCCATGCCCGGCTACTACTTCACCGGTGACGGCGCCCGTCGCGATGCCGATGGCGATTATTGGATCTCCGGGCGCGTCGACGATGTGATCAACGTTTCCGGCCACCGCATCGGCACCGCCGAAGTCGAAAGCGCTCTCGTGCTCCACGACAGCATCGCCGAGGCCGCCGTGGTCGGCTACCCGCACGACCTCAAGGGCCAGGGCATCTATGCCTTCATCACGCCCATGAACGGCGTCACCCCGGACGACACGCTCAAGAACGAGTTGCTGGCCTTGGTCAGCAAGGAGATCGGCAGCTTCGCCAAACCCGAGCTGATCCAGTGGGCGCCGGCATTGCCCAAGACCCGCTCGGGCAAGATCATGCGGCGTATACTGCGCAAAATCGCCTGCAACGAGCTGGACAACCTGGGCGATACCTCGACCCTGGCCGACCCGACCGTGGTCCAGGGCTTGATCGACAATCGCCTCAATCAATAGACGGCCGCCCATGGCGGCCTGCGGGACCGCCATGGAAGCCTTACGCCGCCGCATCGAAACTCAGGTCATGAGCCTCACCGGGCTGGCCCTAGGCCAGCTCGACCTGGAATCCCCCAAAGGTGACCCGGGCCTGTTCGGCCCGCAGAGCATCAGTTGGCAGGTGCACGGCGACTTCCCCAGCATGCTCGTCGGCGGTATCAGCGCCTTGATGCTGCAACTGCTGCACCCTTTGGCCCTGGCTGGGGTGTGGGACCATTCCAACTTCCGCCAGGACCTGCTCGGTCGCCTGCGCCGCACCAGCCAGTTCATCTCCGGCACCACGTTCGGCTCGACCCGCGATGCCGAATGGCTGATCGAAAAGGTCCGCACCATCCACCTCAAGGTGGTCGGCACCGCCCCCGACGGACGCCCCTATGCCGCCAGCGACCCCGACCTGCTGACCTGGGTCCATGTCGCCGAGGTCAGTAGCTTCCTGGCCGCCCACCTGCGCTACCGCAACCCCCATCTCAGCCGCGAGGCCCAGGACGCCTACTACAACGAGATCGCCCTGATCGCCGAACGCTTGGGGGCACGCGATGTGCCGCGCTCGTGTCAGGCAGTCGAAGACTACTTGCAACGCATGCGCCCACAGCTGCTGTGCGACGCACGCAGTCATGAGGTGGTGGATATCCTGCTTGATGCCCCAGCTCCCAGCCGCATGGCGCAACCGGTCGGCAAATTAATGCTCAATGCCGGCATCGACCTGCTGCCGGACTGGGCCCGCGATATCCTCGATCTGCACCAGAATCCTCTTCAGCAGCGCATGATCCGCCTGGGCATCAATCGCATCGCTCCGGTGCTGCGCTGGGCCATGCGCAACGGCTCGGCACACCGGGCAAGACGGCGTATGGGACTCGAGTGAGGTTTTTGGTCGCTTCGTCGGAACCGTTTTAACGTGCCATACTCCAAGGCACCCCGCTCCAGACAGATGACGTCTTACATGCCCAAAGGATTGACGCGCGCCTTCGGCGCCATGCTGGCCCTCGTGGCCCTGTACAGCCTGCTTGGCTTTCTCATCATCCCCGGTGTCGGCCTGCGCATCGCCAACCAACAACTGGCGCAATACGCCACGGTGCCGGCACACCTGCAACGTATCGAGTTCAACCCGTTCAGCCTCGAGCTCACGCTCTGGGGTCTGCAGATCGGCGAACCGGGCAAGGAGCAGGTGGGCTTCGAACGCCTCTATGCCAACCTCTCGCTCGACAGCCTGTGGACCAAGGCCCTGCACTTGGAGGCTGTCGAGCTGGACAAGCCACGCAACGAGGTGCTGTTCGCCAAGGATGGCAGCCTCAACCTGACCCAGCTGTTCAAACTGCCGCCCAGCGAGCCCAAACCTGAGGAGCCCGCAGGCGACCCCTTCCCGCTGCGCATCGGCAGCATCAAGCTCAACGAAGGCTATTTGCACTTCCAGGACCTGCGACCGAGCGAACCCATCGAGTTCCTCTACGACTCCATGAACCTGGAACTGAAGAACCTCAGCACCCTGCCCGACGACAATGCCGACATGGCGTTGGTGGCCATTGGCCCCAATGGTGGACGTATCGACTGGAGCGGTACCCTGAGCCTGGCCCCTATCGCCTCCGAAGGAACCCTCAAGGTCACCGAAGGCAGGATGAAAGCCTTCTGGCCCTATGTGCGCGATGCGGTCCCCCTGGTGCTGGAAGAAGGCGTGGTCAGCCTGGACACTCACTACAAGCTCAATCTGTCCAAGGAAACCGAGCTGCTGCTGGACAACACCTCGGTGCGCGTCGCCCCCTTCGCCATCAAGGCACCGGACGGACGCCCGCTGGCGCGTCTGGCCAGTCTGGACGTGAGCGAAACTTCCATCGATTTGGCCAAACAACAGATCATCGTCGGCAAGATCCGCAGCGAAAAGCTCGAGACCTGGGCCGCTCTCGAACGCGACGGCCAGCTTGACTGGCAAAAGCTGTTCGCCAGTCAGCCGGCCAAGGCCACTCCGAAGGAAAAAGCCGAACCTGCCGCTGCCGAGCCGAGTGCCGAGGAAAAGGCCGCCAAGGAGCCGAGCAAGCCCTGGCAGGTGCTGCTCAAGGATGTGCAACTGCGCAACTATCAGGTACACCTGGCCGACCGTAGCCAGAAGGAGCCTGTGGCACTGGATGTGGGCCCGCTCAACGCCGACCTGCAGAACTTCGACAGCCTCAACCAGTCGCCCTTCACACTCAAGCTCGACACCGGGGTCGGCAAGCAAGGAAAACTGCAGGCGGCCGGCCAAGTCAATCTGGCGCCGGTCACCGCCAAGCTGGATGTCAGCACCCGTGATATCGACTTGCGCGTGGCCCAGGCCTACATCAGCCCGTTCATCCGCCTGGAATTGCGCAGCGGCATGCTTTCCAGCGACCTGAAGGTCGATCTCAAGAGTACCGAACCACTGGCCTTCAGCGTCGGCGGCAAAGCCCAGGTCAGCCAGCTGCACACTTTGGACACCATCAAAAATCGCGACTTCGTCAAATGGCAGCAACTGGATCTGAGCGGTCTGTCGTATGTCCATGGCGATGCCCTGTCGATCGACAAGGTGGCGCTGTTGCAGCCCTATGCACGCTTCATCATCAATGAAGACCGCACCACCAATGTCGACGATCTGCTGATCCCTCAACCGGCCAGCGCACCCGCAACCAGTCAAACCAAGCCGGCCACTGCCAGCACTGACAAGCCGCTGGGCATCCGCATCGGTGGCATCGACATCAACGATGGCTCGGCCAACTTCGCCGACCTCACCCTGACCCCCAACTTCGCCACTGCCATCCAGCAGCTCAACGGCCAGATCGGCACCATCGATAACCGAAAGCCGGCACCGGCCAAGGTCGATGTGAAAGGCAAGGTCGATCGTTACGCACCGGTGACCATCAAAGGTGCGCTCAACCCGTTCAACCCACTGGCCAGCCTGGACATCGCCACCAGCTTCAAACGCGTCGAGCTGACCACGCTGACGCCCTACTCCGGCAAGTTCGCGGGCTTCCGCATCCGCAAAGGCCGACTGAACCTGGACCTGCACTACCTGATCACCAACGGCCAACTCAAGGCTGAAAACAAGGTGGTGGTCGAGCAGCTGCAGCTGGGTGAGAAGGTCGACAGCCCCGATGCCGTGGACCTGCCGATCCGCCTGGCAGTCGCCCTGCTCAAGGACACCGAAGGCAAGATCTCCATCGAGCTGCCGGTGACCGGCGACCTGAACAATCCACAGTTCAGCGTCATGCCGATCATCTGGCAAACCTTGCGCAATCTGGTGCTGCGCGCAGCCCAGGCACCGTTCAAGTTCATCGGCGGCCTGATTGCCGGCGGTGGCGCCGAGGATCTGGGTAATGTGGCATTCGCGCCAGGCTCCAGCGACCTCAGTGCCGACGCCCAGTCCGCACTGGACAAACTGGCCAGTGCGCTCAAGGAGCGCCCAGAACTGCGCCTGGAAATCGAAGGCACCAGTGCTCAGAGCAGCGATGGCCCGCTGATCGCCAAGCAACGCCTGGAGCGCGAGTACCAGGCGACCTGGTACAAGATCCTCCAGCGCCGCGGCGACAAGGTGCCAGCCAATGCATCGATGCTGGTGGTCGACGACAGTGACAAACCGGCGATGCTCGAGGGTATCTACCGCGCCCGTCTCAAACAGCAACCTCCGGCCGAATGGCAACAACTGAGCCGCGACGAACGCACCGCCAAGCTGCACGATGCGGTGATCAAGTCCTGGGCTGAAAGTACCGCGCTGTTGCGTCAGTTGGGCCAAGATCGGGCTGGCAGCATCAAGGACTACCTGGTGGACAAAGGTCAGTTGGAAGACGACCGGGTGTACTTCATCGATACCAACCTGGGCCAGGCTGAAAGCGATGGGCGGGTCATCACGCCATTGCACTTGGATGCCGAGTAGCCCGCCCCTGCAGGCACCTTGGGGTGCCCTTGGCCACCGGTGTCATCTTCGCGGGTAAACCCGCTCCTACAGAGGGTGTAATGGCCCTGTAGGAGCGGAGCTACCCGCAAACCCTACCTTCAGACCAGCCGCTGTCCGGAAACCGCCGGGTGATACAGCGGTTGCACCTTGTTGCCGGCCGGGTCGAGGACATGGAAGCTACGCGCACCATCGCCATGATCGAATGGGCGATCCAGCAGGGTCACACCGTGCGCCTTGAAGTACAGGTACCAAGCGTCCAGCTCCTCCACGCTGTCGACAATGAACCCATAGTGGTCCAAGGTCTGCAAGCCGTTAGCCGCACCCGCACCGCGCCCCAGGGACAGGTTGTCGTTACCGCAGGTCAGGTAGACCAGATCTTCGTGAGCCCGGTGCAGCACTTCCATACCAAGCAGGTCGACGTAGAAACGTTCGCACTCTTCCAGGTTGGGAACCAGCAGGGCGAGATGACGCAGACCATTCAGACGGCCAGGACGGGCAGGAAGATCAGACATGGACGCGGCTCCTTATATGTATACAATTTGCGAGCAAATTTAAAACAAAAGGATCGCTTTGTGTACAGCCTCTTCATCAAGACCCGTGTAAAGAACGGCAGCGCTGAACAATTTCTGAACGCCATCAAGGTCAATGCGGCGGCCTCGGTGGCCAATGAGCCAGGTTGTCTGGTGTTCGATGTGTCACAGGACCGTCTCGATCCGGACGTGATCTACCTCTATGAGATCTATCGCGACGACGCCGCGTACGAGGCGCACACCCAAACCGCGCATTTCCGTGACAGCCGGCCATTGGTGGAGCCGCTGATCGTCGAGCAGGAATGCTTCGAGAGTGATGTGATCACGTTCAACCCTGTACGTTTGGGCGGTGAATGAAAGTCGAAGGCCGCTGTACGGCCCTGTCGCTCGCGTCAACGCTAGCGAAAGGGGCGCACAGCGGCCCTCGATGAAAAGGTGGCCAAATCCTTTTGGCCGACGGGACAATCCTTACTCGGTTTTCAGGCCGTCAGCCGACACAGCCTGGACACCCTTGATAGCCTTGGCGATGGCGATCGCCTGTTCTTTCTGCGAGGCGGTGATCGCCACGTCAGAAGACAGGGAGACCACACCCTTATTGGTTTCGACCTTGATGTCGCTGCCAGGGATGCCTTTCTCTGTCATCAGGTCGGCCTTCACTTTGGTGGTGATCCAAGTGTCTTTAGTCTCTTCCTTGGCCTTGGTCACTTCACCGGCCGCCAGCGTCATTGGGGACGACTGGGCGGGCTGCTGGGCAAATGCCGCATTAGCCATGGTCAGAGTCAGGGCGGTGGCAGTAGCGGCAGCAATGGCGAATTTCTTCATGTGAGTCACTCCTGTTGTTCGAAAGGTCTGCGCCGTGGTTCCTGGCAGCAGGTAAACCTACCGTTGCATGTGCTGTGCCAGCTTTTCCGGATAAAAAATCTCTTTAAATTCAAATAGTTAAAATAATCGATTCGGATTGCGATCGTGCAATTTGCAAGGCCAGGCAAAATCCTGCATGCAAGATGCAAGTGGACCAAGGAAAAATCGAGGCGAAAAAAAAAGGACCCAATTGGGTCCTTTCTTTCGCCTGAAGAGGCTTAGACGCCGGAGGCCTTGGCAGCCGCAACGTCCTTGATCGACAGTTTGATACGGCCGCGGTTGTCCACGTCCAGTACCAACACTTCGACTTCCTGACCTTCTTTCAGAACGTCTGTGACCTTCTCTACACGCGCATCGCTGAGCATGGAGATGTGCACCAGACCATCTTTGCCCGGCAGGATGTTGACGAAGGCGCCAAAGTCGACGATGCGCTCGACCTTGCCCAGGTAGATCTTGCCGATCTCGGCTTCAGCGGTAATGCCCAGGATGCGCTGCTTGGCCGCTTCGGCCGCTTCCTTGGTCTCGCCGAAGATCTTGATCGAACCGTCGTCTTCGATGTCGATCGAAGCCTTGGTCTCTTCGCAGATAGCGCGGATGGTCGCGCCGCCTTTGCCGATGACGTCACGGATCTTGTCGGTGTCGATCTTCATCGCCAGCATGGTCGGTGCGTTGGCCGACAGCTCGCTGCGCGACTGGGCGATGATCTGATTCATCTGGCCGAGAATGTTCAGGCGCGCTTCCAGGGCCTGGCCCAGGGCGATTTCCATGATCTCTTCGGTGATACCGTTGATCTTGATGTCCATCTGCAGTGCGGTAACGCCTTTGGCGGTACCAGCAACCTTGAAGTCCATGTCGCCCAGGTGGTCTTCGTCACCCAGAATGTCGGTCAGGACTGCGAACTTGTCGCCTTCCTTGACCAGACCCATGGCGATACCGGCTACAGGCGCCTTCATCGGTACGCCTGCATCCATCAGTGCCAGGGAGGCACCGCAGACCGAGGCCATGGAGCTGGAGCCGTTGGACTCGGTGATTTCCGATACGACGCGGATGGTGTATGGGAACTCGCTGTCGCTCGGCAGCATGGCCTGGACGCCACGACGAGCCAGACGGCCGTGGCCGATTTCACGACGGCCAGCGCCGCCCATGCGACCGCACTCGCCTACCGAGAACGGTGGGAAGTTGTAGTGCAGCATGAAGGCGTCTTTCTTCTCGCCTTCCAGGGTATCCAGCAGCTGGGCATCACGGGCAGTACCCAGGGTCGCGACGACCAGGGCCTGGGTTTCGCCACGGGTGAACAGGGCCGAACCGTGGGTCTTGGGCAGAACGCCGACTTCGATGTTCAGCGGGCGCACGGTGCGGGTGTCACGGCCGTCGATACGCGGCTTGCCGTTAACGATGTTCTCGCGGACGGTGCGGTATTCCAGTTCGCCGAAGATGTCCTTGATTTGGCCGGCGGTCGGGCCGGTTTCTTCATTGGACAAACGGGCGACGGCCTGGTCGCGCAGCTCACCCAGACGGTTGTAGCGATCGGCCTTCAGGGTGATGGTGTAGGCCTGGGAGATGGCCTCGCCGAACTCGGCGCGCACCAGGTTCAGCAGCTCGGTGTTGGCTGGGGCTGGCTGCCAGTCCCAAGTCGGCTTGCCGGCTTGGGCAGCGAATTCCTTGATGGCCTGGATCACGGCCTGGAACTCGTCGTGAGCGAACAGCACAGCGCCCAGCATCTGGTCTTCGGTCAGCTCTTTGGCTTCCGATTCAACCATCAATACAGCGGATTCGGTACCGGCCACGACCATGTCGAGGCTGGAGGCTTCCAGTTGCTCGTACGTTGGGTTCAGCAGGTAGCCGGTGCTTTCGTGGAAGGCAACGCGAGCTGCGCCGATCGGGCCTTCGAACGGGATACCGGAGATGGCCAGGGCAGCCGACGTACCGATCATCGCAGCGATGTCCGGATCGGTCTTCTTGCTGGTGGAAACCACGGTGCAGACAACCTGCACTTCGTTCATGAACCCTTCAGGGAACAGCGGGCGGATCGGGCGGTCGATCAGGCGCGAAGTCAGGGTTTCTTTCTCGGAAGGACGGCCTTCACGCTTGAAGAAGCCACCTGGGATCTTACCAGCGGCGTAGGTCTTTTCCTGGTAGTGCACGGACAGCGGGAAGAAGCCCTTGCCTGGATCTGCCTGCTTGGCACCGACCACGGTCACCAGCACGGTGACGTCGTTGTCGACGGTGACCAGCACGGCGCCGGTCGCCTGGCGGGCAATGCGGCCCGTCTCGAGGGTTACGGTCGACTGACCGAACTGGAATTTCTTGATTACCGGGTTCACGGTTTCCTACCTTTTTTCAGTGGCTCTGGGGGGAACTTGTTCTTGCGAATTCTTGGGCAGAACGGGGAATCGGCCCCATTGACCGTCCAGATACAACACGAGGCTGGGAGCCTGGCCGCTGCGCGGTAAAACCGCTCAGCACAACCAGGCTGCCAACCTCGGAGATACGCGTGGCGTGCCTGACGCGAGTGCTGCCAGGCAGCACTCCCGAAACCTGCGACACGCCATGCACACCACTGGCCAGGACGCTATTAGCGACGCAGACCCAGGCGACCGATCAGGGCGCTGTAACGAGTGGTGTCTTTGCCCTTCAGGTAGTCCAGCAGCTTACGACGCTGGTTAACCATACGGATCAGACCACGACGGGAGTGGTGGTCTTTCTCGTTGGCCTTGAAGTGGCCTTGCAGCTTGTTGATGTTGGCGGTCAGCAGAGCAACCTGCACTTCCGGGCTACCGGTATCGCCGGCGGCTTGCTGGTATTCGGCAACGATCTGAGCTTTTTCTTCAACGCTGAGGGCCATTTGGCTTCTCCTGATAAACGGATCCCGCGGACGGTCTCCAATAGGCCAGGGACGAATCCCTGTATTAATGAGTAGAGGTGTGACCGTGCCTATTAACAGCCACCCTCGGTTCCGTACGCTTGGGCCAGGGCTTGGACGTACGGTTTCGATCATTCCGACCGAATCAGTCGACGCGGCGCAATACGCCCGTCTTCGCTCACCTCACCGATACCGATGAAGCGTTCATTGTGATCCTGTACTCGGACCATGCCGAACTGCGGCGCATCCGGCGCACGAACCGCCTGGCCATGCAGCCAGTAGAACGCGCTGTGCTCGGAGAGACGCACCAGTGGCCAATCCTGCAATCCGCTGTCGGACGGCATCAGGAAGCGATCAAGCGCTTCGTTGCCACCTTCGGCGTGGGCCTGCTCGAGCTCATCGAGGGTCACGGTCTGTGCCAGCTCGAAGGGGCCGGCCTGGGTACGGCGCAGTTGCGCGACGTAGGCACCACAGCCCAACGCCTCACCGATATCCTCCACCAGGGTGCGGATATAGGTGCCTTTGCTGCAACCGACCGACAGGCGAACCCGAGTGCCTTCGCACTCGATCAACTCCAAGCGGCTAATAGTAACAGAACGCGCCTCGCGCTCCACTACCTCTCCTGCACGTGCCAGCTTGTACAGCGGCTGGCCGTCACGCTTGAGGGCCGAGTACATCGGCGGTACCTGACTGATTTCACCGCGAAAACGTGGCAAAACAGCTTCGATATCTGCACGACCAACGGTCACATCGCGAGTTTGCAAGACCTCGCCTTCGGCATCGGCGGTACTGGTAGTCTGCCCAAGTTGCATGACTGTCTCGTAGCCCTTGTCGGAGTCGAGCAGGTACTGGGAGAACTTGGTAGCCTCGCCGAAGCACAACGGCAGCACGCCAGTGGCCAACGGGTCGAGGCTACCGGTATGGCCAGCCTTCTCGGCATTGAGCAGCCAGCGGACCTTCTGCAACGCGGCGTTGGAGGTGAACCCCAACGGCTTGTCGAGCAGGATGATGCCGCTTACGTTGCGGCGGATTCGTTTGACCTGAGCCACCGATTACTCCTCGGCGTCCGGCTTGTCGGCATCCTTGTGCAGGCGATCTTCCGCCACTGCACGCTCGATCAGCGCCGACAGGTGGGCACCGCGGCTGACGCTCTCATCGAAGTGGAAATGCAGCTGCGGTACGCTGCGCAGTTGCATGACACGCCCCAGGTGCAGGCGCAGGAAACTCGCTGCACTGTTGAGGGCCTTGAGGGTCTGCGGCACGGCATCGGCGCCATCCTGGCCCATGACGGTGATGAAGACCTTGGCATGGCCCAGGTCACGGCTGACATCCACGGCGGTGATGGTCACCAGGCCGACACGCGGATCCTTGACTTCACGACGGATCAGTTCGGCCAGCTCGCGCTGCATCTGATCGCCGATGCGTTGGGTACGGCTATATTCTTTTGCCATTCTTGCTACCTGTAACTAAAGCGGCAAACGCCCGGACAGGCTGGAGCCTGACCGGGCGTTACCTTCAGAGGCGCCGCAACCGCCCAAGGGCGGGGCTTGCGCCCGGCACGGCCCTTACAGGGTACGTGCCACCTGGACTTTCTCGAAGACTTCGATCTTGTCGCCGACCTTGACGTCGTTGTAGCTCTTGACGCCAATACCGCACTCCATGCCCGAACGAACTTCGGCAGCATCGTCCTTGAAGCGACGCAGCGATTCCAGTTCGCCTTCGAAGATCACCACGTCCTCGCGCAGTACGCGGATCGGACGGTTGCGGTACACGGTACCCTCGATGACCATACAGCCAGCGATGGCGCCGAACTTCGGCGAGCGGAACACGTCACGTACTTCGGCGACACCCAGGATGTTCTCGCGAACATCGCTGCCGAGCATGCCGGTCAGGGCCTTCTTGACGTCTTCGATGATGTCGTAGATCACGTTGTAATAACGCATATCCAGACCTTCCTGCTCGACGATCTTGCGCGCACCGGCATCGGCACGAACGTTGAAGCCGAACAGCACCGCGTTGGACGCCAGCGCCAAGTTGGCATCGCTCTCGGTGATACCACCGACACCGCCACCAATCACGCGCACCTGAACTTCGTCGTTGCCCAGGCCCGACAGCGAGCCCTGCAGCGCTTCCAGAGAACCACGCACGTCGGTCTTGAGGACGATGTTGAGCGTCTTCTTCTCTTCCTGACCCATGGTCTCGAAGATGTTTTCCAGCTTGCCGGCGTGAGCACGGGCCAGCTTGACCTCGCGGTACTTGCCCTGACGGAACAGGGCGACTTCACGGGCTTTCTTCTCGTCGGCGACCACGGACAGCTCGTCACCGGCTTCCGGAGTGCCGTCCAGACCGAGAATTTCGACCGGGATCGACGGGCCGGCTTCCTTCACAGGCTTGCCGTTCTCGTCGAGCATGGCACGCACGCGGCCATAGTTGGAGCCGCACAGGACCATATCACCCTGACGCAGCGTACCGTCCTGAACCAGGATGGTAGCGACCGGGCCGCGGCCCTTGTCCAGGCGCGACTCGACCACGACACCACGACCAGGTGCGGTTGGCGTGGCGGTCAGCTCGAGGATCTCTGCCTGCAGCAGCACGGCCTCGAGCAGTTCGTCGACACCGGTACCCATCTTCGCGGAAACCTTGACGAACGGAGTGTCACCACCCCAATCCTCGGAGGTCACGCCTTCAACAGCCAGTTCGTTACGAATGCGATCGATGTCGGCACCCGGCTTGTCGATCTTGTTAACCGCAACCACCAGCGGAACTCCGGCAGCCTTGGCGTGTTGGACGGCTTCGCGGGTCTGCGGCATCACGCCGTCGTCCGCCGCCACTACCAGGATCACGATGTCGGTGGCCTTGGCACCACGGGCACGCATCGCGGTGAACGCGGCGTGGCCAGGGGTGTCGAGGAAGGTGACCATGCCACGATCGGTTTCGACGTGGTAGGCACCGATGTGCTGGGTAATGCCGCCGGCCTCGCCTGCAGCAACCTTGGCACGACGGATGTAGTCGAGCAGCGAGGTCTTACCGTGGTCGACGTGACCCATTACGGTCACTACCGGTGCACGCGGCTCGGTCTCGCCTTCGAACTTCAGCGATTCTGCCAGGGAGTCTTCCAGAGCGGTGTCGCTGATCAGGGTCACCTTGTGGCCCAGTTCTTCGGCTACCAACTGAGCGGTTTCCTGGTCGAGCACCTGGTTGATGGTGACCGGGGTCCCCAGCTTGAACATGAACTTGACGACTTCGGCGGCCTTGACCGACATCTGTTGTGCAAGTTCGGAAACAGTAATCGTCTCGCCGATGGTCACGTCACGGATGACTGGACCGGTCGGGTTCTGGAAACCATGCTGGTTGCGCTTCTTCGGTTTGCCTTTGCCACCGCGACCGCGACGGAAACCATCGCTCTCTTCGTCGGTGGTACGTGGGGCCGCGCGAGGGGTCGGCGCCTTTTCCTTTTCCTTGACCTTGACCTTGATGGAAACGCGCGGGGCTTCGCCACGGCGCTCACCACCTCGACGGTCTTCGTCACGGACACGGCTTTCGTTGCGACGGGTCTCGTCCTTCTTGCGCTCAGCGGCACGCGCAGCGGCATCTTCGGACGCAGGTGCCTCGGCAACAACCGGAGCCGGGGCCGCTACCGCTGCAGGCGCAGCTTTCTCGACAGGCGCTTGGGCAGCGGTTTCAGCCGCTTGACGACGCGCCTGCTCCTCAGCGCGCTGGCGAGCTTCGGCGTCCGCCTTCTCGCGTGCGGCATTCTCGGCTGCACGGCGCTCCTCCAGCTCGCGCTTCTGCTCAGCCTGGATTTCCTCCGGGCTGCGCTGCACGAATACTTTCTTCTTGCGTACTTCTACGCTGATGCTTTTGCTACCGGCGACACGCAGGGTGCTGGTGGTCTTGCGCTGCAAGGTGATCTTGCGCGGCTCTTCCGCCTTGCTCTTGTGGCTGCTTTTCAGATGAGTCAGCAAAACCTGCTTCTCGTTATCGGTCACTACCTGACCGGCGTCGGTGTGCGGCAGACCTGCCTCACGCATCTGCTGCAGCAGGCGCTCTACCGGTGCCTCGACCTCTTGGGCCAGTTCTTTCACCGTGACTTGCGTCATGCACTTCTCTCCTCAGGCCGCGCCTAATTACTCGAACCAATGGGCTCGGGCGGCCATGATCAACTTGCCGGCACGCTCTTCGTCGATGCCGTCGATGTCGAGCAGATCGTCAATCGACTGCTCGGCCAGGTCTTCGCGGTTAACCACGCCGCGCACCGCCAGTTCCGCCGCCAGATCCTTGTCCATACCCTCGAGGGAGAGCAGGTCGTCGGCCGGATGGGCGTCTGCCAGTTTTTCTTCGGTAGCGATGGCCTTGGTCAACAAACGGTCCTTGGCACGAGCGCGTAGCTCGTTGACGATTTCCTCGTCAAAGCCATCGATGTTGAGCATTTCTTCCAACGGTACGTAGGCAATTTCTTCGAGGCTGGTGAAGCCTTCGTCGACCAGCACTTGGGCCAGCTC
Organism: Pseudomonas guariconensis; assembly: GCF_040822035.1. NCBI lineage: Bacteria > Pseudomonadati > Pseudomonadota > Gammaproteobacteria > Pseudomonadales > Pseudomonadaceae > Pseudomonas > Pseudomonas guariconensis. The sequence goes on from NZ_CP162012.1 coordinate 4,597,232, forward strand.
CTCGTCGACTTCCAGTTCCTCGATAAAGTTGCGCAGGATGTCGCCGGTTTCTGCTTGTTGCTTGGCCTGGATGTCCTTCTCGGTCATCACGTTCAGGGTCCAGCCGGTCAACTGACTGGCCAGGCGAACGTTTTGACCACCACGGCCAATGGCTTGGGCCAGGTTGTCTTCGGCGACTGCGATGTCCATTGCATGGGCATCTTCATCAACGATGATCGCCGCGACTTCAGCCGGCGACATGGCGTTGATGACGAACTGCGCCGGGTTCTCATCCCACAGGACGATATCCACGCGCTCACCACCCAGCTCGCCGGATACGGCCTGGACGCGCGAACCACGCATGCCGATGCAGGCACCTTGCGGGTCGATGCGCTTGTCCTTGGAGCGGACGGCGATCTTGGCACGCGACCCCGGATCACGGGAGGCGGCCATGACTTCGATGAGACCTTCAGCGATCTCTGGCACTTCGATGCGGAACAGCTCGATCAGCATCTGCGGCGCGGTGCGCGACAGGATCAGCTGAGGGCCGCGGTTCTCGGTGCGGATTTCCTTGAGCAGTGCACGCAGGCGGACACCGACACGGAAGGTTTCGCGTGGGATGATGTCCTCGCGGGCCAGCAGGGCCTCGGCGTTGTTGCCAAGGTCAACGATGACGTTGTCGCGGGTCACCTTCTTGACGGTGCCGGAGATGATCTCGCCAACACGCTCACGGTAGGCATCGACCACCTGGGCGCGCTCGGCCTCGCGGACCTTCTGCACGATCACCTGCTTGGCGGTCTGGGCGGCGATGCGGCCGAATTCGATCGACTCGATCTTCTCTTCGATCACGTCTCCGACCTTGGCATCAGGGTGGGTCTCGTGGATCTTGCTCAACCAGGTTTCGATCGCCGGATCATCCAGATCGGCTTCGTCAACCACGGTCCAGCGACGGAAGGTCTCGTAGCTACCGGTGTGGCGGTTGATCTCCACACGCAGGTCGACTTCGTCCTCAAAACGTTTTTTGGTTGCAGTGGCCAGGGCCACTTCCAGCGCTTCGAAAATGACGCCGGGTGGTACACCCTTTTCGTTGGATACCGATTCAACAACCAGCAGTACTTCTTTGCTCATCGTACGCCTCGCCTTGCGCAAGCCATTGGGCCCGGATAGTCCGCCGGGCCCGGCACGTCTCAGTCAAAACTGGGAATAATATTGGCCTTGTCGATCGAGTCGATCGGCAACAGGAACTCATGGTTGTCCACCTGGACCACCACATCCTGATCCTCCACACCGCGGAGAAGGCCCTGGAAGTTACGACGACCTTCGAAGGGCGTACGCAGCTTGATCTTCACTTGTTCGCCGGCATGCGAGGCAAACTGTTCCAGAGTGAACAGCGGGCGGTCCATGCCAGGAGAGGACACCTCGAGGGTATATTCGTTGGTGATCGGATCTTCCACATCCAGAATGGCACTGGCTTGGCGACTGACAGCTTCGCAATCGTCCACCAGGATTCCGCCTTCCTTGTCGATATAGATGCGCAGGACCGAATGCTTACCTTGGGAAACGTATTCGATCCCCCAGCATTGATAGCCCAGACCCTCGACCACCGGGGCCAACAAGGCCTGCAACTGTTCTAGCTTGCTCGACACCTGAACCCCCTCGTGCATGCTGTGCAAATAAAAAATGGGCAAAGCGCCCATCCCTGAAAGCGCCGTTGGACAACGGCGCAAGAACTGTTCAGCTAGCAAAAAGCCCCTGAAAAGGGGCTCCGCTGAAGCTGGTTGCGGGGGCTGGATTTGAACCAACGACCTTCGGGTTATGAGCCCGACGAGCTACCAAGCTGCTCCACCCCGCGACAAAGCTGGGGCGAAAGTATAAGACCGAACCCGCTACAGGGTCAATCTAACCTCCACCTGCAAGAAAGCCCGCTAAAGCGGGCTCTCATGCTTCAATTGGTACCGAGAAGGGGACTCGAACCCCTACACCCTATGGGCACAACCACCTCAAGGTTGCGTGTCTACCAATTCCACCACCTCGGCAATACTACTTCTTGAAACCCGTTACTTCTGCTCTTCGGTTGGAGGAGGTACGTCACCAGCGTTGGTGGCTTCGCTCTTCTTCTCCTGGAGCACCGGTACATCATCATTTACTGCCGGCTTCTGCTCTTTGACTTCCAGAACCGCTGGATCTGGCAGACCTGCTTGAGTCAGCTGATGAGCTTTCTCTTTAGCGAAGTATCCTAACCCAAGGGCAGTCAAAAAGAAAGTGGCAGCAAGTATAGCAGTAACTTTACTCAAAAAGGTAGCGGAACCTTGGCTTCCGAACACAGTATTTGAAGCACCTGCGCCGAAAGATGCACCTGCTTCCGCACCTTTACCCTGTTGCAACAGAACCAGCACTACCACAGCCAGTGCAGCCAACAGATGAAAAACAACTACGACTGTTTCCAGCATTTGTTCAGTTTCCTGCGGCGCGACAAATTGCACCGAATTCGTCTGCGTTCAGGGACGCTCCACCAATGAGCCCCCCATCGATATCCGGCATGCCGAACAGTTCGGCCGCATTGGCCGCCTTCACGCTGCCGCCATAAAGAAGCTGCACTTTCGCGGCAACTTCGGCGTCCTGCGCCGCCAGCTGGGCTCGAATGGCTGCATGCACATCCTGAGCTTGCTGAGGCGTCGCCGTCAGACCTGTACCGATGGCCCAAACAGGCTCATAGGCAATTACAGCGTTGGCAAAAGCGGCAACACCGAATTCATCGATGATACTGCTCAGCTGACGCCCAACCACTTCCAGCGTCTTGCCTGCCTCGCGCTCCTCAAGGGTTTCCCCCACACAGAGCACAGGCTTCAAACCACTTGCCTGAGCGGCTGCGAACTTGCGATTGAGCACTTCATCGCTTTCGCCAACGATCTGGCGACGCTCCGAATGCCCGACCAGCACAAGCTTGCAGCCTGCTTCAGCCAGCTGACTCGGCGCAATCTCGCCAGTCAGCGCGCCCTGCTCGGGCTGTACAGCAGAATTCTGTGCGCCGACGGTGATTCCCTTGCCCTGCAACCCATCAATCACTTGATTGATGAACAGCGACGGCGGAAACACCGCGACTTCCACTCCGCTCGGCAAGGCCAGATTGCTCAAGCCTTCGGTCAGCTCAGCGACGCTGGCGCGGGTACCGTGCATCTTCCAGTTACCAGCTACCATGGGGCGACGCATGCTTTACCTCGTCGGTCAAAGTGGGCGCAGATCTTACCCAACCGGATCTGCGCTGGCAAGCCTATTTCAGGCACAAACTTCAGCGACCAATTTGGCCAAGGCTTCGGCATGACCGCGGACCTGGTTTTCGTCGTCGCCTTCGACCATCACTCGCACCAGAGGCTCGGTACCGGACTTACGCAGCAGCACACGCCCGCGCCCGGCCATGGCCTCGGTGACCTTGGCGCTGGCCTCTTGCACGGCAGGGTTCTCCAGTGGGTCCACCTTGCTCGCGCCAAAGCGCACATTGATCAGCACCTGCGGGCACTTGCGCAGCCCCTGGCGGGCCTGAGCAAGCGTCTCGCCCCGGCGCTTGAGCGCCAGCAACACCTGCAGCGCGGCAATGATCGCATCTCCGGTGGTGGTGTGATTGCAGCACACGACGTGTCCAGAATTCTCGCCGCCGAGCTGCCAGTCGCGCTCGAGCAGCTCGGCCATCACATAACGATCACCCACCTTGGCCCGGGCAAACGGAATGTCCAGGTCCTTGAGCGCCAGCTCCAAGCCCAGGTTGCTCATCAGCGTGCCGACCACACCGCCCTGCAGCTTGCCTCGATCTTTCAGGTCGCGGGCGATGATGAACAGCAGCTCGTCACCATCAACGATGGCGCCGGTATGGTCGACCATCAGCACACGGTCGCCATCACCATCGAAGGCGATCCCAAGGTCGGCATGGCCCACCAATACGGCGGCCTGCAGCGACTCGATATGGGTCGAGCCGCAGCCTTCGTTGATGTTCAGCCCGTCAGGCTGGGCATGCAGTACGGTGACGTCGGCGCCGAGCTCACGGAACACGCTTGGCGCCACCTTGTAGGTAGCACCATGAGCACAATCGACCACCAGCTTGAGCCCCTCGAAGTTGGTACTGGTGGGCACGCTGCTCTTGCAGAACTCGATGTAACGGCCCGCCGCGTCGTTGATGCGGGAAACCTTGCCCAGCTTGCTGGACTCGACCACAGTCATCGGCTGATCGAGCAATTCCTCGATCATCAGCTCGACCTCGTCGGGCAATTTGGTGCCTTGGCCGGAGAAGAACTTGATGCCGTTATCATCGTGTGGATTGTGCGAAGCACTGATGACAATGCCGGCCTCTGCATGGAAAGTTCGAGTCAGGTAAGCGATCGCCGGAGTCGGCATGGGGCCGAGCAACATCACATCGGCACCGGCGGCAGAGAGGCCCGCTTCGAGCGCGGACTCGAACATGTAGCCCGAAATCCGGGTGTCCTTGCCCACCAGGACGCGGCAATTGCCCTGCTTGCGGAACGCCATGCCCGCTGCCCACCCCAACTTCAGCATGAAGTCAGGGGTGATCGGGTATTCGCCGACGCGGCCACGGATACCGTCGGTACCAAAGTATTTTCTGCTCATAGGGACTCCAATGTTCTTATTCGGCGTTCTGCACCGCAGTGATCATTCGCACCACGTCGACGGTCTCGGCCACATCGTGCACACGCAGGATGCTGGCTCCCTTGGTCATGGCCAATGCGGCCAGCGCCAGGCTGCCGTAAAGCCGCTCACCAACGGGGCGATCGAGCGTGAGGCCGATCATGCTCTTGCGCGAGACACCGACCAGCAACGGCCGGCCCAGGCGATAGAGCACTTCCATGTGTTTGAAGAGGCTGAGGTTGTGATCGAGCGTCTTGGCAAAGCCAAAACCCGGATCGAGGATGATTCGGTCAGCGGCAATCCCTGCGACGGCGCATGCGGCCATCCGCTCTTCAAGATAGCGCGTCACGTCAGCGGAGACATCGTCGTAATGCGGATTGTCCTGCATGGTGCCCGGCTCGCCGCGCATGTGCATCAGGCACACCGGCAGACCCGTGTCGGCGGCAGCATCCAGGGCACCATCACGCTCCAAGGCCCGTACGTCGTTGATCAATCCCGCACCCAGCCGAGCGGATTCGCGCATGACTGCAGGCGTGGAGGTATCGACCGAGATGATGACGTCGAGCCGGCTGTTGATTGCCTCGACCATGGGCGCCACTCGCTCCAGCTCTTCGGTCGGCGACACCGCTCTAGCGCCGGGACGCGTGGACTCGCCGCCGATGTCGATCAGCGTCGCGCCGGCAGCCACCATCGCCTCGGCATGGCGCAAGGCCTCGTCGCGCTGATTGAAGCGCCCGCCATCGGAGAAGGAATCAGGGGTGATATTGAGGATACCCATGACATGGGTACGGGACAAATCAAGAACCCGGTTGCCGCAAGGCAACCGGGTCGGGTACTGCTGTGAGGTCATAGATGCCCTTAGTGTTGAGCCGCTGGACCGCCGATTGGCGACTCCGGACGATCATCTTGGGAGGCCTGGTTGCCGGAGGTGCCGGCATCATTATCCCAATCGCGCGGTTCACGCGGCGTACGACCGGCCATGATGTCGTCGATCTGATCGGCATCGATGGTCTCGTACTTCATCAAGGCTTCGGCCATGGCGTCGAGCTTGTCGCGGTTGTCGGTGAGGATCTGCTTGGCGGTGGCGTAGCAATGGTCAATGATGCTGCGCACCTCGGAGTCGATCAGCTTGGCAGTCTCACCCGAGACGCTGGCATGCTGGCTCGCCGCACTGCGACCGAGGAACACCTCGCCCTCTTCTTCGGCATACATCAGCGGGCCGAGCTTCTCGGACAAGCCCCACTTGGTAACCATATTCCGGGCAATCTGGCTGGCGCGCATGATGTCGTTGGACGCACCGGTTGTGACGCCATCGAAGCCCAGGGTCATTTCTTCAGCGATACGGCCACCGTACAGCGAGCAGATCTGACTGACGAGCGCCCGCTTGGAAAGGCTGTAGCGGTCTTCCTCAGGCAGGAACATGGTCACACCCAGCGCACGACCGCGCGGAATGATCGAGACCTTGTAGACTGGGTCATGCTCGGGAACGAGACGACCGACAATGGCATGACCTGCCTCATGGTAGGCGGTGTTCTGTTTTTCCTTCTCGGACATGACCATGGTCTTGCGCTCGGCACCCATCATGATCTTGTCCTTGGCCAGCTCAAACTCCTTCATCTCAACCAGACGCTTGCTGGCGCGCGCGGCGAACAGAGAAGCCTCGTTGACCAGGTTGGCCAAGTCGGCACCGGAGAAACCTGGCGTACCGCGGGCGATGACGGCGGCATTGACGTTCTCGCCAACCGGCACCTTACGCATATGCACCTTGAGGATCTGCTCACGACCGCGGATATCCGGCAGGCCGACCACCACCTGACGGTCGAAGCGACCGGGTCGCAGCAGCGCAGGGTCGAGCACGTCAGGACGGTTGGTGGCAGCGATGACAATGATGCCATCGTTCATTTCAAAGCCGTCCATCTCCACCAGCAACTGGTTGAGGGTCTGCTCACGCTCGTCGTGACCGCCGCCCATGCCGGCGCCACGGTGGCGGCCAACGGCGTCGATCTCATCAATGAAGATGATGCAAGGGGCGTGCTTTTTCGCCTGCTCGAACATGTCGCGCACACGGCTGGCGCCTACACCGACGAACATCTCGACGAAGTCGGAACCGGAAATGGTGAAGAACGGCACCTTGGCCTCGCCCGCGATGGCCTTGGCCAGCAGCGTTTTACCGGTACCGGGCGGGCCGACCATCAGCACACCACGCGGAATGCGACCACCCAGACGTTGGAATTTGCCCGGATCGCGCAGGAACTCGACCAGCTCGCCGACTTCTTCCTTGGCCTCATCGCAACCCGCGACGTCGGCCAAAGTGGTCTTGACCTGGTCTTCGGACAGCAGGCGCGCTTTGCTCTTGCCAAAACTCATCGGGCCGCCCTTGCCGCCCGCACCGCCTTGCATCTGGCGCATGAAGAACATGAACACGGCGATGATGACCAGGATCGGGAAGCTGGCCACCAGCAACTGAGTCCAGATGCTCTGCTGTTCCGGCTGTTTGCCTTCAACCACGACATGGTTGTCGACCAAGTCGCCGATCAGGCCATTGTCGGTGATGGCCGGACGAACGGTCTTGAAGTTGTCGCCATCGGTACGCTTGCCGGTGATGACATAGCCGTCGACGGTAACACGCTCGACCTTCCCGTCCTTGACCTGCTGAATGAAGTCGGAATAGTTGAGGGTCTGCGGCTCGTTCGGGCTGGAGAAGTTGTTCATCACCGTCACAAGGACAGCCGCAATGATCAACCACAGGATCAGATTCTTTGCCATGTCGTTCAATTAGCTACCCTCTGAGGTCGGCGCACGACGCAGCCGTGCCTCGCATGATATTCACCGCCCTAACTTACTACATTACCTACGCATCCGCAGGCGCCGTCTGTAACCCTTTGTGAAAGCTAGACTACACGAAGTTCGGACGATCCTGACGGAACCGCCGATTGGAAATAACTATCGGCCGATCCGCAAAACGCCTCTCACGCCCCCTTGAAGCCGCGTCCCAACAGGTACTGCTCACGGGAGCGATCACGCGACGACGACGGTTTGCGCATCTGCACCTTGTCGAACTTGCCACGCACGTCCTTCAGGTACTGGTCGAAACCTTCGCCCTGGAAAATCTTGATCAGGAAATCCCCACCCGGGCGAAGCACGCGGCACGCCAAGTCCAGGGCCAGCTCGCAGAGGAACATGGCACGCGGCATGTCCACGGCGGGCGTACCACTCATATTGGGGGCCATGTCTGAAATCACAAGGTCCACATGCGAATCGCCCACCGCCTCGAGGATCCGTTGCAGCACTTCATCCTGGGTAAAGTCGCCCTGAATGAAGGTAACGTCGGGGATCGAGTCCATTTCCAGGATGTCGGAGGCGATCAGCCGCCCTTGACCACCAATCAGACGACTGGTCACCTGCGACCAGCCACCCGGCGCGGCACCGAGATCGATCACGCTCATGCCGGGGCGGATCAGCTTGTCCTTTTCCTGGATCTCCAGCAGCTTGTAGCTCGCGCGCGAGCGATAGCCATCCTTCTGCGCCTGCTTGACGAAAGGATCGTTGAAATGCTCTCTCAGCCAGTTATGGCTGCTCTTGGAACGTTGCGCCACGGGGCACCTCGATGATTAGCGTCGTGATTGACTGGGCGGAGCCACGGGCCCTCGGGTAAAATGGCCGCCAATTTTACAGAATCAGACGAAAAGGGTCAGATTATGCCGCTCAATAACGAGCAGAAGAAACAATACAAATCGATTGGTCACGACCTGAAGCCGGTCTTGATCGTCGCGGGCAATGGCTTGAACGAAGGCGTCATCGCCGAACTGGAACGCGCACTGACCGATCATGAACTGATCAAGGTCGAAATCCGCTCGGAAGATCGCGAAGAGCGCGCTGCCGCCATTGCCGAACTGTGCAAGGCCGGCCGCGCCGAACTGGTACAGACCATCGGTAAGAAAGCGCTGATCTATCGCAAAAATCCGCAGCCGAACAAGCAGCTGTCCAATATCCACCGTTACAAGTGACGGTGGCTCCGGTCAGTGGCGCGATGGACGCGCCCTGACCGGGACCGGTTGGGCCACCAGCACGATGCCGGAGAAGCCCAGCACTAAAAAGCAGAACATCTGCCAACGCTCACCCACGGAAATCCCGTAGCGCAGCGTGTAATAGCCAACACAGGCACCGAAGCCGAGCAAAAGCATCTGCCCACGGAACTGTCGCCACCAGGCCGCCAGACCGTCTACCCTCGCCAATACCGCCAGCTGGGTCATCAGGCCAAGCAGCGCGACGCCGATCAACCAGCGGTCAATCTGGGCAGCCACATCCTGCACCAACAAGGGCGCAAGGCCCGTCACCTTGAGTGCCGGCACCAATCCCACATGAAAAACCCACAGGCCACCGACCCAGAATACCTGGGCCAGTTGCCAGAGGATGCCCTCAAGGGACGGCGCGCGTAGGCGCCGGTCAGATGTGCTTGACTTCGACAATCTCGTACTCGACCGTGCCGCTTGGCGTGTTGACGACGACGGTGTCACCTTCTTCCTTGCCGATGATGGCACGGGCAATCGGCGCGCTCGCCGAGAGCTTGCCCTTCTTGATGTCCGCCTCATCCTCACCCACGATCTGGTAGGAAACCTGATCGCCGGTCTCAGTGTTCTCCAGGTCCACGGTGGTACCGAAGATCACCTTCCCGGTGTGGGCAATGGTGGTGACATCGATCACCACCGAGTTCTGCAGACGCCCTTCAATATCGCGGATACGCGCCTCGACCATACCCTGCTCTTCACGAGCGGCATGGTATTCGGCGTTTTCCTTGAGGTCGCCCAGCTCCCGCGCTTCACCGATCGCCTGGCTCAGGCGCGGACGCTCGGTCTTGCTCAGGAAGAGCAGTTCCTCTTCCAGGGCGCGAGCGCCCTGGACGGTCATTGGGTACTTGGTAATGCTCATGCTTTGAGTCCTGCGTGCAGATCCTGCAAGCGGCGAACGGTCTTCTCGGGACCGAATTTCAGCGCTTCACAGATGGCTTCACCAGCCGCAATGGTGGTCGTGCAGTAGATCTTGTGCTGCAGCGCATTGCGACGAATCGAGTAGGAATCGGCGATCGACTGACGACCTTCGGTAGTGTTGATGATCAGCGACACTTCGTCGTTCTTGATCATGTCGACCACGTGCGGACGACCTTCGGTCACTTTGTTCACACGGCGCACCTTCAGGCCAGCCGCCTCGATGACCTTGGCGGTGCCTGCGGTAGCAACCACTTCGAAGCCTAGGGCGATCAGGTCGCGAGCGACACCCGCAACCTGCGGCTTATCGTCGTCACGCACGCTGATGAAGGCGGTACCACCGCTTGGCAGCACTTCGCTGGCACCCATCTGGGCCTTGGCGAAGGCTTCACCGAAGCTGTCGCCGACACCCATGACTTCACCAGTGGATTTCATCTCAGGGCCGAGGATCGGGTCAACACCTGGGAACTTCGCGAACGGGAAGACGGCTTCTTTGACGCTGTAGAAGTTCGGAATGATTTCCTGGGTGAAGCCCAGCTCTTTCAGGGTCTTACCAGCCATGACTCGAGCCGCGATCATCGCCAGCGAAGTGCCGATGCACTTGGAGACGAACGGTACGGTACGCGAGGCGCGTGGGTTGACTTCGATCACGTAGATCTTGTCGCCCTGCAGGGCCAGCTGCACGTTCATCAGACCGACGACACCCAGCTCCAGAGCCATTTTCTTGACCTGAACGCGGACTTCGTCCTGCACTTCCTTGCTCAACGAGTAAGGTGGCAGCGAGCATGCCGAGTCACCGGAGTGAACACCGGCCTGCTCAATGTGCTGCATGATCGCGCCGATCACCACGTCAGTACCGTCGCAGACCGCATCCACGTCCATTTCAATGGCGCAGTTGAGGAAGTGGTCGAGCAGTACCGGACTGTCGTTCGAGACCTGCACCGCTTCACGCAGATAGCGCTTGAGCTCGTCCAACTCGTAGACGATCTCCATGGCACGACCGCCCAGTACGTAAGAAGGACGCACCACCAGCGGGTAGCCGATGCCGCCAGCGGCGCTGATGGCTTCTTCTTCGCTGCGCACGGTGGCGTTTGGCGGCTGCAGCAGGCTCAGACGCTGAACCATCTGCTGGAAGCGCTCGCGGTCTTCGGCGCGGTCGATAGCGTCCGGGCTGGTACCGATGATCGGTACGCCGGCTTCTTCCAGGGCGCGGGCGAGTTTCAACGGGGTCTGGCCGCCGTAGTGAACGATGACGCCCTTCGGTTTCTCGACGCGGCAGACTTCCAGCACGTCTTCCAGGGTCAGCGGTTCGAAGTACAGACGGTCGGAAGTGTCGTAGTCGGTGGAGACGGTTTCCGGGTTGCAGTTGACCATGATGGTCTCGTAACCATCTTCACGCAGCGCGAGGGCAGCGTGTACGCAGCAGTAGTCGAACTCGATACCTTGGCCGATACGGTTCGGGCCACCACCCAGGATCATGATCTTGTCACGAGTCGATGGGTTGGCCTCGCACTCTTCCTCATAGGTCGAGTACAGGTAGGCGGTGTCGGTGGCGAACTCGGCAGCGCAGGTGTCGACGCGCTTGTACACCGGGAACACTTCGAGCTTGTGGCGGTGACGGCGCAGGTTCTTGTCGGTGATGCCGAGCAGCTTGGCCAGACGCTGGTCCGAGAAGCCCTTGCGCTTGAGGCGCAGCATGTAGTCCTTGTCGATCGACGACAGAGCCAGGGTCTTGACCTTCTCTTCTTCCTTGATCAGGTCTTCCATCTGCACCAGGAACCACATGTCGATGCCGGTCAGGTCGAAGATCTGCTCGCAGGTCATGCCAGCGCGCATGGCGTCGGCGACGTACCAGATACGCTCGGCGCCTGGCACGGTCAGCTCGCGCTTGAGGATACTGTTGGCTTCCGGGTTGGCCAGGTCGACTTTCGGGTCGAGGCCGCATGCACCCACTTCCAGACCACGCAGGGCTTTCTGCAGGGACTCTTGGAAGGTACGGCCAATGGCCATGACTTCACCCACGGATTTCATCTGGGTGGTCAGGCGGGCGTCGGCTTTGGGGAACTTCTCGAAGGCAAAGCGCGGCAGCTTGGTGACGACATAGTCGATCGACGGCTCAAAGGACGCCGGGGTACGGCCGCCGGTGATGTCGTTCTGCAGTTCGTCGAGGGTATACCCCACCGCCAGCTTGGCGGCGATCTTGGCGATCGGGAAGCCAGTGGCTTTGGAGGCCAGCGCCGAGGAGCGCGATACACGCGGGTTCATCTCGATCACGACCATGCGGCCGGTGTTCGGGCAGATACCGAACTGGACGTTGGAACCGCCGGTTTCGACGCCGATCTCGCGCAGTACCGCCAAGGAGGCGTTGCGCATGATCTGGTATTCCTTGTCGGTCAGGGTCTGCGCTGGTGCAACGGTGATGGAGTCACCGGTATGCACACCCATCGGGTCGAAGTTCTCGATGGAGCAGACGATGATGCAGTTGTCCTTCTTGTCACGGACAACCTCCATTTCGTATTCCTTCCAGCCGATCAGCGATTCGTCGATCAGCAGCTCCTTGGTCGGCGAAAGGTCCAGACCACGGGCGCAGATCTCTTCGAACTCTTCACGGTTGTAGGCGATGCCGCCACCTGTGCCACCCATGGTGAAGGACGGACGGATGATGCACGGGAAGCCCAGGCGCTCGAGCACCGCATTGGCTTCTTCCATGCTATGGGCGATACCGGAGCGCGGGCACTCAAGGCCAATGGCCTTCATCGCCTTGTCGAAGCGCGAACGGTCTTCGGCCTTGTCGATGGTGTCGGCATTGGCACCGATCATCTCGACGCCGAATTTTTCCAGAACGCCGTGGCGCTCCAGGTCCAGGGCGCAGTTCAGCGCGGTTTGGCCGCCCATGGTCGGCAGCAGTGCGTCAGGGCGCTCTTTTTCGATGATCTTGGCCACCGACTGCCACTTGATCGGCTCGATGTAGGTGGCATCGGCCATGGCCGGGTCGGTCATGATGGTGGCCGGGTTGGAGTTCACCAGGATGACGCGGAAACCTTCCTCGCGCAGGGCTTTACAGGCCTGGGCGCCGGAGTAGTCGAATTCGCAGGCCTGGCCGATCACGATCGGGCCAGCGCCGAGAATCAGGATGCTTTTGATGTCTGTACGTTTTGGCATGGTTGTCACTCAAATCCGCGGGTCAGTCGGCAAGCCGTCTTGAACAATCTGGGTCAGGCGCTTCCGGGCGCGGCACTTGCCGCCCCGGGGCCTTGATGCAGGATGCTCAGCGGCGCTTGGCCATGGCATCGATGAAACGATCGAACAGTGGCGCGACGTCGGTCGGGCCTGGGCTCGCTTCAGGGTGGCCCTGGAAGCTGAACGCGCTCTTGTCGGTGCGCTCGATGCCCTGCAGGGTACCGTCGAACAGCGACTTGTGGATGGCGCGGACGTTGCCCGGCAGGGTGGCTTCGTCGACGGCGAAACCGTGGTTCTGGCTGGTGATCATGACCACGCCGGTGTCCAGATCCTGGACCGGGTGGTTGGCACCGTGATGGCCGTGGCCCATCTTGACAGTCTTGGCGCCAGAAGCCAGGGCTAGCAACTGGTGGCCGAGGCAGATACCAAAGACCGGAATATCGGTCTCGAGGATGTCCTTGATCGCCTGGATCGCGTAGTCGCATGGCTCGGGATCGCCAGGGCCGTTGGACAGGAATACGCCATCCGGATTAAGGGCCAGGACTTCGCTGGCAGGGGTCTGGGCCGGCACGACGGTCAGGCGGCAGCCACGGGCAACCAGCATGCGCAGAATGTTCAGCTTGACGCCGTAGTCGTAGGCCACCACGTGATAGGGCAGGTCCGCAGCTTCCAGAGTCGGGTGGCTGTCGGTTGCCAGATTCCACACACTGGAGCGCCATTCGTAGCGTTCCTTGGTGGAAACTTCCTTGGCCAGGTCCATACCCTTGAGGCCTGGGAAGGCGCGAGCAGCGGCGATGGCGGCTTCTTCGCTGATGTTGTCACCGGCGAGGATGCAGCCGTTCTGGGCGCCCTTTTCGCGCAGGATTCGGGTCAGGCGACGAGTGTCGATGCCAGCGATGGCGACGACATTATTGGCCTTGAGGTAGTCAGGCAGCGACTGGGTGTTGCGCCAGTTGCTGGCCAGCAGGGGCAGGTCACGGATAACCAGGCCAGCGGACCAGACACGGTTCGACTCGGCGTCTTCCGGTGTGGTACCGGTATTGCCAATGTGCGGGTAGGTCAGGGTAACGATTTGCTGCGCATAGGAAGGGTCTGTAAGGATTTCCTGGTAGCCGGTCATAGCGGTGTTGAATACCACCTCACCAACGGTCTGACCGTCGGCACCGATAGCTTCACCGCGGAAAATACTGCCGTCGGCAAGGGCGAGTATGGCTGGCTTTGTCAAGAAGACCTCCCGTAAATCAAGCATGAAAGGGCGATCGCAGGTTGCAAAAAAGCGGAGTGACGTATGGACACGTCACCCCGCTTTCATGTGCTGAATTCAATTCGCTGCGCGCTTTTAGTGGACACACTAAAGCTGTAGCTTACAGAAAATTACGTTTTAGGTCTACCGCGTATGTGTCTCTGAAACACAGGAATGCGACAGGCTGACATCGGCGACTCCTTCACGGGTGGCCCGCCCTCCCACAAAAACCGCGCCGCACATCAAAGCGACGCTATTGCTGTAGGAGCGGGCTTGCCCGCGAGGCGCCTCTCTAACTTGCTTTAACGCAGCTCGAGCACATCCTGCATGTCGTACAGGCCTGGCTCGCGCCCCTCCAGCCATAGCGCGGCACGCACCGCCCCCTTGGCGAAGGTCATGCGGCTGGAGGCCTTGTGAGTGATCTCCACGCGTTCGCCTTCAGCGGCGAACAACACGGTATGGTCCCCCACTACATCACCGGCGCGCACCGTGGCGAAGCCGATGGTCTTACGATCGCGGGCACCGGTCTGCCCCTCACGCCCATAGACCGCCACTTCTCCCAGATCACGACCCAACGCCTGGGCAACTACTTCTCCCATACGCAAGGCAGTACCCGAAGGTGCATCGACCTTGTGGCGGTGGTGCGCCTCGATGATCTCGATATCCACCTCGTCGCCCAACACCCGCGCGGCGGTATCCAGAAGCTTGAGGCAAAGATTGACGCCGACGCTGAAATTGGCGGCAAAGACAATCGGAATCTCCTTGCCCGCCTCGGCCAACTGCTCTTTTTCCTCTGGCGTGAAACCGGTAGTACCAATCACCATCGCCTTGCCTGCCTTGCGACAGAAGGCGAGGTTCTTCAGCGTCACCGACGGGTGAGTGAAGTCGATCAGCACATCGAATTCGTCAGCGACCTTGGACAGATCACTGGAGATTTCCACACCGATCCGCCCCAAGGCCGCCAGTTCGCCGGCATCGGCCCCGACCAGAGAGCTGTCCGGACGATCAATGGCCGCCGTCAGGCCAGCCTGGGGCGCCTGTTGCTGCACAGCCTCGACAAGGGTCTTGCCCATCCGTCCCGCCGCGCCCATTACCGCAATACGTCGCATAGCCTGTTCCTTGTCAGAGATCGCCGAAGAAGCGCTTCACACCCTCGAACCAGCCACTGGCCTTGGGCGAATGGGAGCTGTCGCCCTGCAACGAGTCGCGCAGCTCCTCGAGCAGCTCGCGCTGACGTCGACTGAGGTTGACCGGGGTCTCCACAGCCACTCGGCACAGCAGGTCGCCAGCCCCGCCACCGCGCACAGGGGCTACGCCCTTGCCACGCAGACGGAATTGCTTGCCGGTTTGAGTGCCTTCCGGAATCTTGAGCTTGACCCGACCATCGAGGGTGGGCACTTCCAGCTCACCACCCAGGGCCGCATCGGTGTAGCTGATCGGCACCTCGCAGTACAGGTGCTTGCCGTCGCGCTGGAAGATAGCGTGCTCACGCACACTGATGACGACATAGAGGTCACCGGTCGGACCACCATGGGTCCCCGCCTCGCCTTCGCCAGAAAGACGAATGCGATCGCCGGTATCGACACCCGCCGGCACCTTGACCGACAGCGTCTTGTATTCCTCGACACGTCCCTCGCCATGACAGGCGGTGCAAGGATCGGTGATGATCTTGCCTTGGCCATGGCAGCGCGGGCAGGTTTGCTGCACCGAGAAGAAGCCCTGCTGCATGCGCACCTGACCGATGCCGCCACAGGTTGGGCAGGCCGACGGGGTCGACCCCTTCTTCGCACCGGAACCATCGCAAGGCTTGCAGTTGACCAGGGTTGGCACACGGATGCTGACCGTAGTGCCGCGCACGGCCTCCTCGAGGTTCAGCTCAAGGGTGTAGCGCAGGTCGCTGCCGCGCTGCGCACCGCCACGGGAGCCGCCGCGCCCACCACCGAAGAAGTCACTGAAGACATCACCGAAGATGTCCGAGAAGTTAGCGCCACCAAAGCCGGCACCGCCACCACCCATGCTCGGATCGACGCCGGCATGTCCGTACTGGTCGTAGGCTGCGCGCTTGCTGGCATCGGACAGAACCTCGTAAGCCTCGTTGGCTTCCTTGAATTTGTCTTCCGATTCTTTATCGCCCGGGTTGCGGTCCGGGTGGTACTTCATCGCCAGGCGGCGATAGGCCTTCTTGAGGTCACCTTCGCTGGCGCCGCGCTCGACACCCAGGACCTCATAAAAATCACGCTTTGCCATAGGTCATTGCACTCTTGGGGGCATTCGGCGCGTTCATGCGCTTGCTGCGCCACGCCGTCAGCACCTGCCACCACACGATTGCGCCCTGACAGATGCTGTAAAAATTCTCGAATTCCAGACACACCAACGCGGGAGCAAGCCCCCGCGCGGCGACATCCTACCAGCTCACCGACATCAGACGATGAGCTGGCCGACAACATGCAGGGATTACTGCTTGTTGTTGTCTTTTACTTCTTCGAACTCGGCGTCGACCACGTCATCGTGCTTGGCTTCCGGCTCGGCCTGCTGTGCGCCGCCCTGAGGCTGTTCGGCCTGTTGCTCGGCGTACATCTTCTGGGCAACCGGCGCGGAGACCTTGGACAGTTCCTCGACCTTGGCATCGATGGCAGCCTTGTCGTCACCCTTCAGGGCAGCTTCCAGTGCAACCACAGCCGCTTCGATCGCCGCTTTCTCTTCGGCAGTGGCCTTGTCGCCAGCGTCGGTGACCATCTTGCGGGTCGAATGAACCAGCGCATCACCCTGGTTACGAGCAGCGGCCAGCTCTTCGAACTTGCGGTCTTCCTCGGCGTTGGCCTCGGCGTCACGCACCATGCGTTCGATTTCCTCGTCGGACAGACCCGAGTTGGCCTTGATCACGATCGACTGGGACTTGCCAGTGGCCTTGTCCTTCGCGCTCACGTGCAGGATGCCGTTGGCATCGATGTCGAAGGTCACTTCGATCTGCGGAACACCACGCGGGGCTGGCGGAATGTCGGCCAGGTCGAATTTACCCAGCGACTTGTTCTGCGCAGCCTGCTTGCGCTCACCTTGCAGCACGTGAATGGTCACGGCGCTCTGGTTGTCATCAGCCGTCGAGAACACCTGCGACTTCTTGGTCGGGATGGTGGTGTTCTTCTCGATCAGCGCAGTCATCACGCCACCCATGGTTTCGATACCCAGGGTCAGCGGGCTGACGTCCAGCAGCAGAACGTCCTTGACGTCACCGGCCAGGACCGCGCCCTGAATGGCAGCACCCATGGCGACGGCTTCGTCCGGGTTGACGTCCTTGCGCGCTTCCTTGCCGAAGAAGTCGGCAACGGCCTTCTGTACCAGCGGCATACGGGTCTGGCCGCCGACCAGGATCACGTCGTCGATCTTGCTGGCATCGATACCGGCGTCCTTCAGAGCGATGCGGCAAGGCTCGATGGTACGGTTGACCAGGTCCTCGACCAGCGACTCCAGCTTGGCGCGGGAGATCTTCACGTTCAGGTGCTTAGGACCGGTCGCATCTGCAGTGATGTACGGCAGGTTGACGTCGGTCGACTGAGCGGAGGACAGCTCGATCTTGGCCTTTTCAGCAGCTTCCTTCAGACGCTGCAGAGCAAGCGGATCGTTCTTCAGGTCCATGCCGGACTCTTTCTTGAACTCATCGACGAGGTAGTCGATCAGGCGCATGTCGAAGTCTTCGCCACCCAGGAAGGTGTCGCCGTTGGTGGCCAGTACTTCGAACTGGTGCTCACCGTCGACTTCAGCGATTTCGATGACCGAAACGTCGAAGGTACCACCACCGAGGTCATACACGATGACAGTGTGGTCACCCTTGGCCTTGTCCATGCCGTAGGCCAGTGCAGCGGCGGTCGGCTCGTTGATGATGCGCTTGACGTCCAGACCGGCGATGCGACCGGCGTCCTTGGTGGCCTGGCGCTGGCTGTCGTTGAAGTAGGCCGGCACGGTGATGACCGCTTCGGTCACTGGCTCGCCGAGGTAGTCTTCGGCGGTCTTCTTCATTTTTTTCAGGACTTCGGCGCTGATCTGCGGCGGAGCCATTTCCTTGCCGCTGGCTTCGACCCAGGCGTCACCGTTGTTGGCCTTGACGATCTTGTACGGAACCAGCTTGATGTCTTTCTGCACGACATCTTCTTCGAAGCGACGGCCGATCAGGCGCTTCACTGCGAACAGGGTGTTGTGCGGGTTGGTGACGGCCTGACGCTTGGCCGACTGGCCAACCAGGATCTCGCCATCGTTGGCGTAGGCCACGATCGAAGGGGTGGTACGCGCGCCTTCAGCGTTCTCGATGACTTTGACGTTACCGTTTTCCAGAATGGAGACGCACGAGTTGGTGGTCCCCAGGTCGATACCGATGATTTTGCCCATGTTTACTCTCCCGAAACTTGAATTAGGTTGCAGCGGCTACATTGGCCAACTGCGGTAATACTTGAATGCTTGACACCTAGATGGGGATGCCCGGAAGGATTTCAAGCCTTTTCATCAATCGACGGCTGGGGGGCTGCCGGCGCCTTGCTGACCACCACCATGGCGGGACGCAGCAGGCGGCCATTGAGCAGGTAGCCCTTCTGGAACACCTTGAGCACGCTGTTCGGCTCGACGTCGGCGCTTTCCTGCATGGCCATGGCCTGGTGGTGCTCGGCGTTGAACGGCTCGCCGTGCGGGTCGACAGCCTCGAGGTTGTAACGCTTGAGGGTGTCGTGGAACATCTTCAGGGTCAGCTCGATGCCTTCGCGCATCGGCTTGATGGTCTCGTCGTCGGCGCTGGACAGCTCCAGGCCACGCTCCAGGCTGTCGATCACCGGAAGCAAGTCGCCCGCGAACTTCTCCAGGGCGAACTTGTGGGCCTTCTCGACATCCTGCTCGGCGCGACGGCGGATGTTCTGCAGTTCGGCGGCAGCGCGCAGGGACTGATCCTTGGCGGCGGCCAGCTGCTCCTCGAGCACCTGGACGCGGGCACCGAGATCCTCTGCACCAGCCTCTTCGGCGTTAAGGTTCTTCTCATCCAGCTGTTCGTCAGCCATTAGGTTTCTCCTCCGCAATTTCTGATATGCGAGCCCAGGCTCGTCTTGTCTTGCCGGCTATATGGGGCCGGAAAAACAAGGTTCAAGGGCCAACGCTGTTTTCCCATGACGATATTGATCGCCCGGCGGGCATTGTCAGCCCGACGAAAAGCACTGTATAAATAACCAGACATGACCCTTCGGGAGCCGCCCTCATGCTGGTGCACCTGTCCATTCACAACTACGCCATCGTCGAGCACCTCGACCTCGAACTTGCCCGCGGCATGAGCGTGATCACCGGCGAAACCGGCGCCGGCAAGTCGATCATGCTCGACGCCCTGGGCCTGGCCTTGGGCGATCGCGCCGACATCGGCGTGGTACGCCCTGGGGCAGACAAGGCAGACATCCTCGCCACATTCGACCTGGACGAGATTCCTGAAGCCCGTGCCTGGCTGGCCGAGCGCGACCTGGACAACACCGGTCCCTGCATCCTGCGCCGGGTCATCACTGCCGAAGGACGCAGCCGCGGCTATATCAATGGCACCCCTTCCCCCTTGGGCGATCTCAAGGCCCTAGGCGAACTGCTCATCGATATTCATAGCCAGCACGAACACCAGTCTCTGTTGAAAACCGACACCCATCGTCGCCTTGTGGACGAGTACGCGGGCGCCATCGACCTGGCCCGTCAGGTACAACTGGCTGCCCAGCGCTGGCGTCAGACCCGCCAGGAGCTGGAACGCCTGTCCAACTCCGGTGACGAGCAACGCGCCCGTCACCAATTGCTCAGCTATCAACTCGAAGAGCTGGACAACCTTGGCCTGGGCGAAAATGAACTGGAGCAACTGGAACAGGAACATAAAAGCCTGACCAACGCCGAGGCCCTGTTCGGTATCTGCCGCCAGGTGATCGACCATTGCAGCGAAAGCGATTCCGGCAATGTGCTCAGTGCACTGACCACCAGCCTCAATCGCCTGACCGCCGTCGCCAACGCGCCCAAAGCGCTGGGCGAGGCCGCCAATCTAATCGCCAGCGCACAGATCCAGGTCGAGGAAGCCGTGGGCGAACTCAACCGCTTCCTCGATCACTTCGATGCCGACCCCATGCGCCTGCAAGCCCTGGAGGAACGCCTCGACACTATCTACACCCTGGCACGCAAGCACCGCGTGCACCCGACCGAGCTTCCTCACCTGCAACAGCGCTTGATGGACGAGCTGGAAGGGCTCAACGCCAGCGACGAATCGATCGAGCGCCTGGGCGAGGAACTGGCCGCCTATGCCCAGCATTACCAGACCAAAGCCCTCGAGCTCAGTGCGTTGCGCCAGCAGGCGGCCAAGCAGCTCGCCACGGCCGTTGAACAGGAGATCCAGCGCCTGGGCATGCCCGGCGGGCGTTTCTGTATCGAACTCACGCCCTATGAAGGCAGCGAGCTTTCGCCCCATGGCCTGGAGGTGGTCGAGCTGCTGGTGAGCGCCAACCCGGGCCAGCCACTCAAGGGCTTGGCAAAAGTGGCGTCAGGCGGCGAGCTGTCGCGGATCAGTCTGGCGATCCAGGTAATCACTGCGCAAACCTCGCGCATCCCCACCTTGGTGTTCGATGAAGTGGACGTTGGCATCGGCGGCCCTACCGCAGAAATTGTCGGCCAGCTGTTACGTCGGCTGGGCGAGCGCGGCCAAGTCCTGACCGTGACCCACCTGCCCCAGGTCGCAGCCCAAGGGCACCATCATCTGTTCGTGCACAAGGTACGCAACAGCGATACCACTCATACAGCAGTGGCCAACCTGGGCAAGCGCGAGCGGGTCGAGGAGGTGGCGCGGATGTTGGGCGGCATCGACCTCACCAAGGAATCGCTGGCCCATGCGCGCAAGATGGTGGTCACAGGTAAGGCCTGAGTTGTTCGGCTTCAATTAAGGCGCAGCGCTGGCGGGATCGGGCCTATGTATGAATAACAACGAGATCCCCCGCAACCTAAAAACAAAAGGCGACCCGAGGGCCGCCTTTGTTTTGTTAACGATATAAATCGTTACTTTTTCTTGCGCACATAGAGGACCAGGTTATGGTCAACCAGCTCGTAGCCGTGCTGGGCAACGATCTCTTTCTGGCGCTTTTCGATCTCTGTATCCACGAACTCGATGACTTCACCAGAGTCCACGTTGACCATATGGTCGTGGTGGCCGCCGTCAGCCAGCTCGAAGACCGCATGACCGCCGTCGAAGTTGTGGCGAACCACCAGACCCGCCGCTTCGAACTGGGTCAGTACGCGATACACGGTTGCCAGACCGACGTCTTCACCGGCTTCCATCAGTGCCTTGTAGACGTCTTCGGCGCTCATGTGGCGCTGCTCCGTGGAGTCGAGCATCTGTAGAATCTTGACTCGAGGCAGGGTCACCTTGAGACCGGCTTTGCGCAATTCGCTATTTTCAACCATGGTCAGCTTTCTCGCCGATGCTGCTTCGCAGCTTCTCTTAATACGGGTATGATCGGGGTTTACGTTGTCCAGCCAAGATAGTGGAAGTCGCCCACCGATGCAAAACACCAAGCTCTTGCTAACCAGCCTCACCCTAGTGGGACTGCTCGCACTCGCCGGTTGCTCGTTTCCCGGGGTTTACAAAATCGACATCCAGCAGGGCAATGTCGTTACGCAGGACATGATAGACCAATTGCGCCCCGGAATGACCCGCCGCCAAGTAAGGTTTATCATGGGCAACCCACTGATCCAGGACACGTTCAATACCAATCGCTGGGATTACCTCTACAGCCTGCAGCCTGGCGGCGGCCAGCGTCAGCAAGAGCGCATGAGCATTTTCTTCAACGACAGCGATCAATTGGTCAGCCTGTCCGGCGACTTCATGCCAGGCGTGAGCCGCGACCAGGAAATCCTCGGCGGCAGCGGCGACACCACCGTCAGCCCAGCCACTCAACCGGCCCAGCCAAGCCAACCGGAAGAAAAACCGGCCAAGCCAGGCTCGTTGGAAGAATCGATCCAGAAAGAAATCGACACTATCGAGACCACGCCGGTCCCGACACCAGCACCGCTGGAAACCTCCCCGCAATAAGCGCGGCGAGACAAAAAAGCCCGGGCAATGCCCGGGCTTTTTATTGCCTGATCGACTTAAGGACCACTGTGTGCCCAACAAGCATCAGGCCTATCCCTGCCGCGCAGCTCTCGCCTTGGCGGCACGCAGCTTGCGCACTTCCTTCGGATCCGCCAACAACGGCCGGTAGACCTCCAGACGATCCCCCTCCTCGACCTGATGCGCAAACGGATCATTCACCACCTTGCCGAAGATCCCCACCGGGCAAGCCTCGACGTCCAAGCCCGGCACTTGCTCGGCGAGCCGAGAGTGGAGCAACGCCTGATGTACGGTTGTGCCTGCGGGCACCACGCACGTCAGCAGCCACTGACGCTCGGCAGTGGCGTATACGACCTCGATGTTCAGGTTTGCCTCAGCCATTGAGTTGCTTGGCCCGCTGGCAGAATGCATCGACCAGCGTGTTGGCCGCCTGGTTGAACAGAGGGCCGAGGGTAGCGCGCACCAGAGGGCCGGCATAATCGAAGGACAGGTCCAGGCTGATCTTGCAGGCCTTATCGCCCAATGCCTTGAACACCCACAGGCCATGCAACTGGGTGAACGGCCCTTCCTCCAGATTCATTTCGATCGACTGCCCAGGTACCAGCACATTACGTGTGACGAACTGCTGGCTCATGCCGCCCTTGGCCACTTCCAGCTTCGCCCGCATGTGCGTGTCGCTGGCTTCGATCACGGTCGAGGCCGAGCACCACGGCAGGAATTTCGGGTAGCTGGCCACGTCATTCACCAGATCGTAGAGCGCCTGGGCAGGGTACGGCAGCAGGGCAGAGCGTTGAATATGGGTAGTCATCCAGGCGTCACTTCCAAGGCAGGGCGGCAGCGCTTTCTAAGCACATCGAAAACAGTTCCCTTCGAGGGAACAGGCCCTGCATTGTCCGGGATTCATCCTACAGGCTCAAGCACACCTAAACCCCGTAGCCGCCGACGCAGCGACTGCCTATAATGCGGCCCCTATGGCTAAGCAAAAGAAACATCCGACCGGGACCATCGCGCAAAACAAAAAAGCGCGACACGATTACTTCATCGAACACAAGTTCGAGGCCGGACTGGTCCTGTCCGGTTGGGAAGTAAAGAGCCTGCGGGCCGGCAAGGCGCACCTGACCGACAGCTACGTGCTGCTCAAGGACGGCGAAGCCTGGCTGTTCGGCAGCCACATCACCCCGCTGACCACCGCCAGCACCCACGTCATCGCCGACCCCACCCGCACCCGCAAGCTGTTGCTGAACAAGCGCGAGCTCGAACGCGTGGAGGCTGCCGTGGCACAGAAGGGCTACACCTGCGTAGCCCTCTCGCTGTACTGGAGCAAGCACCTGATCAAGTGCGAAATTGCACTGGGCAAGGGCAAGAAGGAGTTCGACAAGCGCGACACCCTGCGCGAGCGCGACTCCAATCGCGAGATCCAGCGCACGATGCGCAACAAGGGCAAGGGCGAGTAAGCCCTCCCTGCCTGTGCAGGTCTATTCGCGGGTAAACCCGTTCCTACAGGGACAGCGACGGCAACCCTGTAGAAGCGGGTTTACCCGCTAAACGCCTACACAAAGCACCCCATCTCAACGCCCGCTGCGTCGCTCTGCGCGTGCTACACGCTGGGCCTCCTGCTGCGCTTCTTCGAGCACTTCCTGCACGTACAGAATGTGCCGGCTCGAGACCTCCCGCGCATCGTCTGCCCTACCCTCGATGATTGCCCGATACAACTCGCGATGCTGACTGATCAGCATGTCGCGGGTCTCGCTGCGCTGTTGGTACATACCGCCGATATTGGTCACCACGTTGCGCTTGAGCAGGTCGAACAAGCCGCGGATGGTATGGAGCAGCACTGCATTGTGACTGGCCTCGGCGATCGCTAGGTGAAAACGCGCATCGGCCGCCCCCTCCTCCGCCCGACTGACCTCGTCGACACGGGCATAGCAGTCCTGCAGCGCATCGAAGGCAGCCTTGAGCCGCTCACGGTCAGGCTCCGTGGCCCGCTGGGCCGCATAGTAGGCACAGGAAGCCTCCAGCGTATGGCGAAACTCCAACAGGTCGCGCTGAGCCTCGGGGTTACGCTCGAGCAGCTGCAGCAACGGATCGCTGAACGTTGACCCCAGTGCCTCGGCCACATAATTGCCACCGCCCTGGCGACTGACCAACAACCCTTTAGCCACCAGCTTCTGGATCGCCTCGCGCAACGAAGGCCGGGATACGCCAAACTGCTCCGCCAACACGCGCTCGGCCGGCAGGCGCTGCCCTGAGGTCAGCGTACCTTCGAGAATCATCCCTTCCAACCGATCGACGATGTCGTCGGACAGGCGCCGTTGGCGGACCTGATCAAAAACCATCACATGCTCTCCACAATCCCCACGCACTTAGGGGGGCGTCCATTCTCGCCGATCCACAGCGTATCGACACCCATCAGTTGACGATTTCCCCTGCCCATCAGCCGGCCATTCATCGGCATCCGACCAAAGTTTTGCCCAGGACAAATTGACACAGCCTCGATAGCGCTTTTAACCTAGCGACCAGTCATTGTAAATTGGTATTACCAATTATCCAATGCCAGTGCCTGACCAACAACAATTAGGGGCCACCCCATATGCAAACCTGGCAACAACTCTATAGCCCGCTTGGTAGTCTTGGCCTGTCCGCGCTGGCGGCGGTCATTCCCATCGTGTTCTTCTTCCTGGCCTTGGCGGTGTTCCGCCTCAAAGGTCATGTCGCCGGCAGCATCACGCTGGCCCTGTCGATTCTGGTTGCGATCTTCGCCTTCCAGATGCCTGTCGACATGGCCCTGGCCGCTGCAGGCTACGGCTTCCTCTACGGCCTGTGGCCGATTGCCTGGATCATCGTTGCCGCGGTGTTCCTCTACAAACTCACGGTCAAGAGCGGCCAGTTCGAAGTGATCCGAAGCTCCGTGCTGTCGATCACCGATGACCAGCGCCTGCAGGTGCTGCTGATCGGCTTCTGCTTCGGCGCCTTCCTTGAAGGCGCGGCCGGCTTCGGTGCCCCGGTGGCCATCACTGCCGCGCTGCTGGTGGGCTTGGGCTTCAACCCGCTGTATGCTGCCGGCCTGTGCCTGATCGCCAACACCGCCCCGGTGGCGTTCGGCGCCCTGGGCATTCCAATCATCGTCGCCGGTCAGGTCACCGGAATCGACGCCTTCCACATCGGCGCCATGACGGGCCGCCAGCTGCCACTGCTGTCGCTGTTCGTGCCCTTCTGGCTGGTATTCATGATGGATGGCCTGCGCGGCGTGAAGGAAACCTGGCCAGCCGCCCTGGTGGCCGGCCTGAGCTTCGCCATCACCCAGTACTTCACCTCGAACTTCATCGGCCCTGAGCTGCCGGACATCACCTCGGCGCTGGCCAGCCTGATCGCCCTGACCCTGTTCCTGAAAGTCTGGCAGCCCAAGCGCGCCTTCGCCGAAGCCAAAGGCAGTGTCGGCGCGGCCGTGGTCAGCAGTGGCGGTAGCCAACCTTCGCCATACAGCTTCGGCGAGATCTTCAAGGCCTGGTCACCGTTCCTGATCCTGACCGTGCTGGTCACCATTTGGACCCTCAAACCGTTCAAGGCAGCCTTCGCCCCGGGCGGCGCGATGTACAACTTCGTGTTCAACTTCGCCATCCCGCACCTCGACCAGTTGGTGATCAAGACCGCGCCGATCGTCACCGCGCCGACCGCCATGCCGGCGATCTTCAAGCTCGACCCGATCTCAGCCACCGGCACAGCGATCTTCCTCTCGGCACTGATCTCGATGTGGGTCCTCAAGATCAACGTAAAAACTGGTCTGACCACTTTGAAGGAGACGTTCTGGGAGCTGCGCTGGCCGATCCTGTCGATTGGCATGGTCCTGGCCTTCGCCTTCGTCACCAACTACTCGGGCATGTCCTCGACCATGGCCCTGGTGCTGGCCGGTACGGGTGCTGCATTCCCGTTCTTCTCGCCGTTCCTGGGCTGGCTGGGTGTGTTCCTGACGGGCTCCGACACGTCGTCCAACGCCCTGTTCAGCTCACTGCAGGCCACCACCGCGCACCAGATTGGGGTCAACGACACCCTGCTGGTGGCCGCCAACACCAGCGGCGGCGTGACCGGCAAGATGATCTCCCCGCAGTCCATCGCCGTGGCCTGCGCCGCCACCGGGTTGGTGGGCAAGGAGTCCGACCTGTTCCGCTTTACCGTCAAGCACAGCCTGTTCTTCGCCACCATCGTCGGCCTGATCACCCTAGTCCAGGCCTACTGGCTCACCGGCATGCTGGTTCATCACTAAAGTGAAAGGTGCCGGGCGCCTTGGCGCGCCCGGCAACGATCCCCACCCACGCTGCGAGAATCCATGATCATTTCCGCCTCCACCCACTATCGCGCCGCGGCCCAACGCAAGCTGCCTCCGTTCCTCTTCCACTACGCCGACGGCGGTGCTTACGCCGAATACACCTTGCGCCACAACGTCGAGGATCTGGCCAGCATCGCCCTGCGCCAGCGCGTATTGAAGAATATGTCCGAGTTGAGCCTGGAAACCCGGCTGTTCGACGAAACCCTGAGCATGCCCGTGGCCCTGGCACCGGTCGGTTTGACCGGTATGTACGCGCGCCGTGGCGAGGTCCAGGCCGCACGGGCGGCGGCGGCCAAGGGCATTCCCTTTACTATGTCGACGGTCTCGGTGTGCCCCATCGAAGAAGTTGCCCCGGCGATCGACCGGCCCATGTGGTTCCAGCTTTATGTCCTCAAGGATCGCGGCTTCATGCGCAACGCCCTGGAGCGGGCCAAGGCCGCTGGGGTCAAGACGCTGGTGTTCACCGTCGACATGCCGGTGCCCGGCGCCCGCTACCGTGATGCCCACTCCGGCATGAGCGGCCCGAACGCGCCGCTGCGTCGCATCTGGCAAGCGATGACTCACCCGCAGTGGGCGTTGGATGTAGGCCTGCTGGGCCGCCCACACGATCTGGGCAATATTTCGAAGTACCGCGGCAACCCCACAGGCCTGGCGGACTACATCGGCTGGCTGGGTGCCAACTTTGACCCGTCCATTTCCTGGAAGGATCTGGAGTGGATCCGCGAGTTCTGGGATGGCCCGATGATCATCAAGGGCATCCTTGATCCCGAGGATGCCAAGGACGCAGTGAAGTTCGGTGCCGACGGCATCGTCGTCTCCAACCACGGCGGCCGCCAACTCGACGGGGTACTGTCCAGTGCCCGCGCCCTGCCGGCGATTGCCGACGCGGTCAAAGGCGACATCAAGATCCTCGCCGACTCTGGTATCCGCAATGGCCTGGACGTGGTGCGCATGATCGCCCTGGGCGCTGACACTGTGCTGATCGGTCGCGCCTTCCTCTATGCGCTGGCCACCCATGGCGAGGCCGGGGTGAAGAATTTGCTCGATCTGTTCGAGAAAGAAATGCGCGTGGCCATGGTCCTGACCGGTGCCAAATCCATCAGCGAAATCACCCGCGATTCGCTGGTCCGCGAACTGGGCGCCTGACGCCTGCACGACACTGCCTGATTGACCGGGGCACGCAGCGCGACAGACGCTGTGGCCCCGAGAGGAGATTGCATGAGCTTGCCCGCCGCGTTCCTGCGAGATGCCCAGCGCCTGATTCCCGCCGAGCGCCGCTTCGATGACCCGACCTCGACCCTGGCGTTCGGCACCGACGCCAGCTTCTACCGGCTCATCCCAAAGCTGGTGGTGCGCGTCGAATCCGAGGACGAGGTGGTGGGCCTACTGCACCTGGCCCAGCGCGACCGTGTGCCAGTCACTTTCCGGGCTGCAGGCACCAGCCTGTCCGGCCAGGCCATCAGCGATTCGGTGCTGATCGTTCTAGGCGATAACTGGAACGGTCGTCAGATCCGTGGCCAGGGCGAGCAGATCCGGCTGCAACCCGGCGTCATCGGTGCCCAGGCCAACGCCTGGCTCGCGCCTTATGGACGTAAGATCGGCCCGGATCCGGCCTCAATCAACGCCTGCAAAATCGGCGGCATCGTCGCCAACAACGCCAGCGGCATGTGCTGCGGCACCGCTCAGAACACCTACCACACCTTGGCCGGTATGCGCATGGTGCTGGCCGACGGCACCTGTCTGGACAGCGAGGACCCGGCCAGTGTCGCTGCCTTCAGCCAAAGCCACGCGTCGTTGCTGGACGAACTCGCCCGCCTGGGCCGCGAGACCCGGGCCAACACGGCGCTGGCCGAGCGCATCCGGCACAAGTACCGGCTGAAGAACACCACCGGGCTGTCACTCAACGCTCTGGTGGACTACGACCAACCGCTGGATATCCTCCAGCACCTACTGGTCGGCTCCGAAGGCACCCTGGGCTTCATCAGCGCGGTCACCTACGAAACCGTGCCCGATCACCCGCACAAGGCCAGCGCCCTACTGGTCTTCCCCTCGGTGGAAAGCTGCTGCCGCGCCGTGACCGTGCTCAAGCCACAGCCGGTGTCCGCCGTGGAGCTGCTTGACCGGCGTAGCCTGCGTTCGGTGCAAGACATGCCCGGCATGCCTGCCTGGGTGAAGGGGCTGTCGACCAATGCCTGCGCCTTGCTGATCGAGTCCCGCGCCGCCAGCCAGAGCCTGCTCCACGAGCAGCTCAGCCAGATCATGGCGGCCATTGCCGAGTTCCCCCTGGAGCAACGCGTGGATTTCAGCGAAGACCCGGCGGTGTACAACCAGCTGTGGAAGATCCGCAAGGACACCTTCCCCGCCGTCGGCGCGGTGCGCCAGACCGGCACGACGGTCATCATCGAGGACGTGACCTTCCCCATCGAGCAACTGGCCGAGGGTGTCAATCGCCTGATCCAGCTGTTCGACAAACACCGCTACGACGAGGCGATCATTTTCGGCCACGCCCTGGAAGGCAACCTGCACTTCGTCTTCACCCAGGGCTTCAACAGCCCTGAGGAAGTGGCGCGCTACCAGGCCTTCATGGATGACGTAGCACAACTGGTGGCCGTGGAGTTCGGCGGCTCGCTCAAGGCCGAACACGGCACCGGACGCAACATGGCGCCCTTCGTGGAGCTCGAATGGGGCCAGGACGCCTATCAGTTGATGTGGCAGCTCAAACGCCTGCTGGACCCCAACGGCATCCTCAACCCCGACGTGGTGCTCAGCGAAGATCCAGATATCCATCTCAAGCACCTAAAGCCCCTCCCTGCAGCCGACGAGATCGTCGACAAATGCATCGAGTGCGGCTTCTGCGAACCGGTGTGCCCCTCCAAAGGGCTGACCCTGAGCCCGCGCCAGCGCATTGTCATGTGGCGTGATATCCAAGCCAGGACCCGTGCTGGCCTCGATACTCGGGAGCTACTGAAAACCTATCAATACCAGGGCATCGATACCTGTGCTGCCACCGGCTTGTGCGCCCAGCGTTGCCCGGTGGGCATCAATACCGGTGAACTGGTGAAGAAACTGCGAGGCCAGGCTGCCGCACATGGCCAGGCCGCCAACTGGCTCGCAGAACACTTCACTACCGCTCTGCGCGGCGCTCGACTGACCCTGGCCGCCGCCAACGGTGCGCGCAAGCTGCTCGGCGCCCCACGCCTGAGCCGCTTGAGCGCCTCCCTGCGCAAAGCCAGCAATGGGCGCCTGCCCCAATGGACCCCCGCCATGCCCCAAGCGGTTCGCGCCGTCGATATCGCGCCGGCAAGCCATGATGCTCGTCCACGGGTGGTCTATCTCGCTGCGTGCGTTTCACGGGTGATGGGGCCGTCAGCCGGGGATCGAGAGCAAAGCTCGCTGCTGGATAAAACCCGCGCACTGCTGGAAAAAGCCGGCTATCAGGTGGTGTTCCCCGAGAACGCCGACAGCCTGTGCTGCGGCCAGCCCTTCGCCTCAAAAGGCTATGCCGAACAGGCCGAGCACAAGCGCCAGGAACTGATCAACGCGCTATTGCACGCCAGCCGTGGCGGCCTCGACCCGATCTACTGCGACACCAGCCCCTGCACCCTGCGCCTGGTCCAGGATTTGGCCGATACCCGCCTGGACCTGTACGACCCGGTGCGCTTCATTCGCACTCACCTGGTCGAGCGCCTGACGTTCACTGCGCAGGACGAGCCCGTCGCTGTGCATGTCACCTGCAGCACCCAACATCTGGGCGAAAGCCAGGCGCTGATCGACCTGGTGCGTCTGTGCAGCAAGCAGGTGGTGATCCCCGAGGGCATCCATTGCTGCGGTTTCGCCGGCGACAAAGGCTTCACCACACCGGAACTCAACGCCCACTCGCTGCGCAGCCTGAAAGATGCCGTGCAGTACTGCAGCGAAGGCATCTCCACCAGCCGCACCTGCGAGATCGGTCTGTCCAGCCACAGCGGCATCGACTATCACGGGCTGGTCTATCTAGTGGACCGCGTCACGCGAGCGCGCAGCCTTTAAGGCCGCCAGGGCGGCCTGACTGCCTCTCACGCATGAACCCGCCCCCCCTGTGGGAGCGGGTTTACCCGCGACGAAAACACCCGGCAGCAACAGTACTACCCATCAAATGGAACCCAGGCAAAACCTGCGCAGTCCACCGTTACAGGCCCACCTTCCAGAGGCCATCACGAGGAGACACCCCATGAAAGGTACTGCGCTTTCCGCCCTGTTCGCGGCCGCAACCCTGCTGGCCTCGCCGGTGTTCGCCGACGAAGACCTCTGCGCCATCAACCTGCAAAAAATCGACGACAACATGGCCACCCTCGGCACGACCTCCGAAGGCTTGGACAAAGCCATCACCGAGCGCGTCGACAAGGCCAAGGCCGCCCAGGCTTCCGGCGACACCAAGGAATGCATCGCCATCACCAGCCAGGTACTCGAACGCATGGAAAAAACCGAGAAAGGCAGTGGCTCCAGCAGCGGCAGCGGCTCCTGACGCGCAATCGGCGCAGCTGTCGACGCCGGGCGTGCAAACGCGTATACTGCATCCACGTGTCGAAAGGCACGTCAGCTAGAGCTGAGTGTGGGGCCGATTAGGATTCGACGCCGGTATCGAAACTCTAGGTGCATGCCGAGTTGGTAACAGAACTCGTAAATCCACTGTTGCAACTTTCTATAGTTGCCAATGACGAAAACTACGAGGGCTACGCTCTCGCTGCGTAAGCAGCTGAGCCCGCTCTCCTGGTAGCTTCGGCTCCAGCAATCACCAGGGGATGCCTGTAAACCCGAAGTGATTGTCATACAGAACAGGATCGCCGCGTAGTACGTTGTGGACGAAGCGGCTAAAACTTACACAACTCGTCCAAAGCACCCTGCCCGTCGGGCGGCTGCGGATTAACTCAATAGACACGGCTAAGCATGTAGTACCGACAGCGGAGGACTGGCGGACGGGGGTTCAAATCCCCCCGGCTCCACCAGACACACAAAAGGCACCTGATCACCCAGGTGCCTTTTTTTATGCCTGCACGACGGCTACCGGTCAGCCTTCGGCCTGATCCTTCAGATCATCCACGATCGCTTCGTCGTTGTCGGCCATCGCATCCTGCATGTCTTGCGGCTGCCAAAGCGGGAGCAGCGGCGGCGATGCCATCGAAGCTCCCGCTCGGACTTTGGATCAACCCATCGAGCGCACGCCCACTTCCTTGCGGGCCTGTCCACGGGTTGTGACGATCCCCAGGAAGGAAATCACCAACGCCAGGCTAAGGGTTGCCGTCACCTCGGCACGGTGTTCTTCGGTGAACATCATCACGCCCAAGGCACAGGCGATGAAGATGATCACTGCCCAGGTCAGGTACGGGAACAGCCACATGCGGAACTTGAGCTCGGTGCTCTCGCGTTCCAGACGGCGGCGCATGCGCAGCTGGGAAATGGCGATGACCATGTACACCAGCAATGCGATGGCACCGGAGCTGGCGAGCAGGAACTCGAACACGCCCTTAGGCGCGAAATAGTTGAGGATGGCAATGGCCGCACCGATCAAGGTACTGCCGAACACCGCGGCACGAGGTACGCCGACGCTGTTGGTCTTGTTCAGGATTGCCGGGGCATCACCGCGCTTGGCCAGGGAGTACATCATCCGCGAGGCGATGTAGATCGAGGAGTTCATGCAGCTGGTCACAGCCACCAACACCACCAGGTCGACCATGAAGGCTGCATTGGGGATGTTCATGATTTCCAGGGCACGCTGATAGGAGCCCACCACGGCCAGTTGCGGATCGTTCCACGGCACGACGGAGATGATCACGAAGATCGACAGGATGTAGAAGGTACTGATCCGCCAGATCACCGAGCGGGTGGCCTTGGCGATGTTGCGCGATGGGTCGCTGGATTCGGCAGCGGCAATGGTCACCGCCTCGGTGCCGATGAAGCTGAACATCACAGTGATGAAGGCGCCGACTACGGCGGACCAGCCCTTGGGCGTGAAACCACCGTGCTCGGCCATCAGCGTGCTCAAGCCGCTGACTTCGCGATTGGGCAACCAGCCCAGTAGAGCGGCGAATCCAAGACCGATGAAACCGAGAATGGCCGTGACTTTGAGAATCGCGAACCAGAACTCGAACTCACCGTACTTGGCCACGCTGAACAGGTTGGTGCCGGCCAACAACACGACCGAAAGCAAGGCGAAGATCCAGCTGTCCACTTGGGGGAACCAGGCATTGAGCACGTGCCCGGCGGCCAGGGCTTCGATCGGGATCACCAAGACCCAGAACCACCAGTACAGCCAACCGATGGTGTAGCCGGCCCAGCGGCCGATGGCCTGTTCGGCGTAAGTGGAAAAGGAACCGGTGTCAGGATGGGCGACCGCCATTTCACCGAGCATGCGCATGACCAGAACCACCAAGGTCCCGGCCACGAAATAAGAAAGAATGGTTGCCGGCCCGGCTGCCGCGATGGCATGCCCTGAGCCTACGAAAAGTCCGGCACCGATGATGCCTGCGATGGACAGCATCGTTACATGACGTGGCTTGAAACCTTGTGCAAGGTTGCCATCAGATCCCACGGTGTTCATTGATCTTGTTCTCTTTTTGCTGACACAAGGAAAGGACGGGCAGAGGTAGGCGAACAACTTCTCCTTTGAAAGAACAGTGACACGGCGCATCGCTTACGTGTGTTGTTGAGGTTTTCACGTATCCAGGGCGATGCACCCACAAAATGCAGGGACCACTTTAAGCGGGGGTGGTCGACCAAAAAATGCTCGAAAACGCCCCGCAACTGCTCGATCACGACATGGTGTTTCCATCCATGCCATGGCCAGTAAATTGCCACCTATGTTTGCACAGAATCGCTCTGGAACGGTCGTTCCAGCGCAACAGGGTAGCGCCATCGTAGGTCTTGAAAACGGCGCGGAAGCTGTGGGAGCGGATCTACCCGCGAAGGGCCGCACCAGCGGCCCCGACCCGCTCAATAGGTCAGGCA
The DNA here is from genome assembly GCF_040822035.1 of Pseudomonas guariconensis. NCBI lineage: Bacteria > Pseudomonadati > Pseudomonadota > Gammaproteobacteria > Pseudomonadales > Pseudomonadaceae > Pseudomonas > Pseudomonas guariconensis. The sequence goes on from NZ_CP162012.1 coordinate 4,630,648, forward strand.
GATCTTGCCGAAATGGCGGTTGCTTTCCTGGTAGCGGAAGGCCTCGACGATCTGCTCGAGCTCGAAGTGCTTGTCCACCACAGGACGCAGGCCGTTGGCGTCGATCGCCCGGATCATCGCCTGTTGTTGGGCACGACTGCCCACCAGCACACCTTGCAAGCGGATCTGGCGCACCAGCGCCTGGACCAGCGGCAACTGACCGGCAACGCCGGTGAGGATACCGATCAACGAAACGTGTCCGCCGATACGCGCAGCGATCATCGACTGTTCGAGGGTGGCCGGCCCGCCGACTTCGATCACATGATCGACACCGCGGTTATCCGTGAGCTCACGTACCTTCTGGCCCCATGCAGGGGTACTGCGGTAGTTGATCAGATGATCGGCGCCCAAGGCTTTTAGGCGCTCGAGCTTGGCATCGCTGGAGGAGGTGGCGATCACCGTGGCTCCGGCCAGCTTGGCGAACTGCAAAGCGAAGATCGACACACCACCGGTGCCCTGTACCAGTACGGTGTCGCCCGGCTTGAGGTGGTCATCGCTCATCAGCGCGCGCCAGGCGGTAAGACCGGCGGTGGTCAGGGTGGCCGCCTCGGCGTGGCTGTAGCCTTTGGGCGCCAAGGTGAAGGCGGTGGCGCGGGCCGTCACCTGCTCACGGGCGTAGCCATCGATACCATCGCCGGGCACCGTGGCGAAGCCTTCCACGTTCGCCTGACCATCGAGCCAGTCGGGGAAGAACGTGCTCACCACCGAGTCCCCCACCTGGAACTCGCTGACACCCGGCCCGACCGCGACCACTTCGCCTGCGCCGTCGGCCATTGGGATGCGTCGTTCGCTCGGCCCCCACATGCCGCTGACCACGGCGAAATCATGGTAATTGAGCGAGCTGGCGTGCAGGCGCACGGTGATTTCGCCAGCCTGCGGCGCGCGCGCCTCGCTGGTCCCTACCTGGACGTTGTCGTAACCGCCACCGGGTTGCACATAGATGGCCTTGTTGCTCATCACAAAGTCTCCTTGAGGGATCGAAAAACCAACACTGCAGATTAGACCGGTCTGGACAGGCAGGGTCAGCCGAGCAACGACCTCAGGGCGCGGCAATCGGCGGCATGCCAGTCCGCCAGTTCCGGCCAGGGGTTGTCCGGCAGATTGACCAGGACCGTGCGCGCCCCTGCGGCGCGGCCGCAATCCAGGTCGAAACGATAGTCGCCAACCATCACCAGCGAAGCCGGAGAAACGTCCCAGGCTTGGGCGATCTTCAGCAAGCCGTCGGGGCTAGGCTTGGGCGCGGCTTCGTCACGCCCGAGGATGTGTTCGACAGCAAAGCAGTCGGCCAGGCCGATGGCCTCCAGAGTGACGTGCGCCAGCTCCCGTGCATTGCGGGTCAGGATGGCCAGTTGGCAACCCCGTCCGGCCAGTTCGCGCACCAACTCCACCGCCCCTTCAGCCGGCTTGGAGGCAATCGCCAGGTCGCGCTCGTGCTCAAGCAGCCAGGCATGCTTGGCCGCGGCCTCCTCGGCCGGCAAGGCCGCCAGGTGGGTAAGGATGTCGTGCTCAGGCGGTATGCCCAGCGCCTCGCGAATCGCCGCGAAATCGTGCACCGCCACCGTGAGCGTGCCGTCCATGTCGAACACCCAGTGGCGAATGCTGCCCAGGCTCATGCCCAGTCCTCACGATGGCGGATCAAGCCCTCTTGGGCCGACGACGCCACCAACTGGCCGGCGCGGTTGAAGATGCTGCCGCGGTTGAAGCCACGGGCGTTGCCCGCCCAGGGGCTATCAGTGGCGTACAGCAGCCACTCATCGGCGCGCAGGTTGCCGTGGAACCACAGCGAGTGATCGAGGCTGGCAATCTGCATGTCCTTCTGCCACACCGATTTGCCATGGGGCAGCAGCGAGGTGGTCAGCAGGCCAAAGTCCGAGGCGTAGGCCAACAGGTATTTGTGCAGGGCCGGCATATCCGGCAGCTTGCCGTCGGCACGGAACCAGGCGTATTTGATCGGATCGCCCGGCTTGGGGTTGAACGGATCGCGTTCGGTGACCGGGCGAATCTCGATGGGCTTGGCGCACAGCACCTTGTCGCGAATGCGCTCGGGCAGATGTTCGGCCATGGCGCTCGCCAGCTCGACTTCGCTGGGCAGGTTTTCCGGCCCGACCACATCGGGCATTGGCGCCTGGTGCTCGAAACCACCCTCGTCGTACTGGAACGAAGCGCTGCACGTGAAGATCGGGTGCCCTTTCTGGATCGCCGTCACCCGCCGGGTGCTGAAGCTACCGCCGTCGCGCACGCGATCGACCGAATACACGACCGGCATGCTGGCATCGCCCGGACGCAGGAAGTAGCCGTGCAATGAATGCACATGGCGCGCCTCTTCGACGGTCTGGCTGGCCGCCGACAGTGACTGGCCAAGCACCTGTCCACCGTACAACTGACGGAAGCCAAGGTCCTGGCTGCGACCTCGGAACAGGTTTTCTTCGATGGACTCGAGGCTCAGCAGGTCGACCAAGTCGTCCAATACATGGCTCATGGGGGATTCTCCTAGCAAGGCATCACGGCTCTACGGCGCTCTCATGCGGGCAAATGATACAGGGTTTGTCATTCGCACCCTGCATGGCGTGCCATTCAGCCACGCAAGGTCTGTTGCCACCGCGCGCGATCGATGCGGTACAGCACATGAGGGCGCAGGGGGTGGCCGGCGGCCAGGCGGGGATGCTCGAAACTGCCGGCAAGGTCCTGGACCATGCCGATGGCCTGCATGACCTTCTGCGACGGCAGGTTGCCCTCGGCAGTGAACGACACCACTTCATCCAGATGCAATTGGGCGAAAGCACAACGCAGGCAGGTCCACGCCGCCTCGCTGGCAAAGCCCAGGCCCCAATGACGCCGCGCCAGGCGCCAGCCGATCTCCACGGCAGGGCCGAAAGGGGCGTCGAAATTGACATTGAGCAGCCCCGTCATGCCGATGAAGGCGCCGCTGTCCTTACGCTCCAAGGCCCATAGGCCAAAACCGTATTCATTGAAATGCCCACGTATCCGCCCGATCAGCGCCGCGGACTCAAGGCGCGTCATCGGTGCCGGAAAATAGCGCATCACCTGCGGGTCGGCGCACAGCGCGGCGAACTCACGCAGATCGTCGTCCTGCCATTGGCGCAACACAAGCCGTGCGCTTTCCAGTTCGAGGATAGGGGTCATCAGGGTGCTCCGAATTCGCGGTCATGCACTGTACAGCGTAGGCGCCAGCGCGCCGTTGGCACTGTGAATGCAATTTTCACACGCACTTCACCGGCCTCCAACAGCCCGCTTCGCACAATGCCGCCATACGCCGCAGCCCACGGCTGCGTCCTGTCATTGGAGTCAAGCATGCACCCGAGCAACACCTTGCAAAACCCCGCCGTACACACGCCCCCCAAACGACGCCGTTACTCACGCAAGGCAATTGCCGCAGCCGCAGGCCTGATGTTGACGCTGGCCGGCCTGACCACCTGGCTTTCGACGAGGACGCACATCGTGGACCTTGGCAACGAGCAACAGCTGAGCGACAGCGGGCTGCTGCAGGATTGGGCGCAGGGAACGGTGATCGTGATGATTCGCCACGCCGAGCGCTGCGACAGCGCGCCCGGCCCGTGCCTGGACGACCCGACCGGGATCACCGTCGCCGGTAGCCAGGCTGCGATGCGCGTCGGTCAAGGCCTGCAGCAACTGGGCCTGGGTACCGCCGATCAGTACAGCAGCCCCAAGCTGCGAACCCGCCAGACCGCACACTTCATTCTCGGCCAGGCCGTGCCCAGTGAAGACTGGCTGGAAAACTGCGACAGCCAGTTTCCTGCCGAAGCCCTCGCCCGCAAGCGCCCTGGTCATAACTTGGTGCTGGTCACCCACAACGGCTGCATCGATCACTTCCAGCGTCAATTGCATGTACTCGGGGGAGAACGCGAAAGCGGCTATGCCAGCGCCCTGTTCGTCTCGGTGGACAGCAACGGCAAGGCGCGGATCCTTGGACGCATGAACGAGCCCGACTGGCAGCGGGTGCTGGCCAGCGCCGGCAAGTAGTGCGCGGCGACCTTACGATCGCCAGCGACTGGATACATCGCCTGGAAACTGAGCCGGCGGTGTCTGGCTGCGCACCGTCTGCCCGCGATGGCGTCCCACTGCGACTGCTGGCAAGATCAATTCTTGGCCCTCACCGCGATTCCTTCCATGCCGTTGCCGCTGATCTACCACGACGACTACAGCCCGGACTTCCCACCCGAGCATCGCTTCCCCATGGATAAGTTCCGCCTGCTGCGCGATCACCTGGTCGACAGCGGCCTGGTCACGGACGAGCAATTGCTGCGCCCGGACATCTGCCCCAACGACATCCTCGCCTTAGCCCATGACCGCAGCTACATCGAGCGCTACATGCAGGGCGAGCTGTCCCGAGAAGACCAGCGACGCTTGGGCCTGCCCTGGAGCGAGGCGCTGGCCCGGCGTACGGTACGGGCCGTGGGCGGCTCGCTGCTGACCGCCGAAATGGCCTTGCGCGATGGCATCGCCTGCCACCTGGCGGGTGGCACCCATCATGCCCACTACGACCACCCGGCAGGGTTTTGCATCTTCAACGACCTGGCGGTGATCAGCCGTTACCTGCTCGAGGCCGGGCGGGTGCATCGGGTGCTGATCTTCGACTGCGACGTGCACCAGGGCGATGGCACCGCACGCATCCTCCACGACACCCCGGAGGCGATCACCGTGTCGCTGCACTGCGAGCAGAACTTCCCAGCGCGCAAGGCCCAGAGCGACTGGGATATCCCCCTGCCCCGCGGGATGGGCGACACGGCGTATCTGAAGGTCGTGGATGACGCGCTCAACTACCTGCTGCCGCTGTACCAGCCCGATCTGGTGCTGTATGACGCCGGCGTGGATGTTCACAAGGACGATGCCCTGGGATACCTGCAACTGACCGACGAAGGGCTGGCCGCCCGGGATGAACGCGTGATGCGTCATTGCCTGGGCCGGGACATTCCAGTGGTCGGCGTGATCGGCGGTGGCTACAGCAAAGACCGCGAAGCCCTGGCCAGGCGCCATGGCATTCTTCATCACAGCGCGGCGCGGGTGCTGGGTTGTGCACAATGACTGTGGAACCGCCTGTGGATAACCTGCGGGAAAGCCTCTGCAGGCCTTTAACCGTCTGCCCCACAAGGACCTGATCATTTTCTGATCAGTGCTTGGACAGGCCTCGCTGGGGTAGAATGCCGGCTCTTTTCCACAGCCTGCCGCCCACCATGCCCGATCAACATCACGCCTCCCCTCCCCTCGTCGCCGTCATCGGTGGCGGCCCCGCCGGCCTGATGGCGGCCGAGGCATTGGCCAATGCCGGCCTGGCGGTGCAGGTCTTCGATGCCATGCCATCGGTGGGCCGCAAGTTCCTGCTGGCCGGCGTTGGCGGCATGAACATCACCCACTCCGAGCCTTATCCCGCATTCATCTCCCGCTATGCCGAGCGTCAGGACAAAATCGACGCGCTGCTACACGACTTCGATGCCGACGCCCTGCGCCAGTGGATTCACGGCTTGGGCATCGACACCTTTGTCGGCACCTCAGGTCGGGTGTTCCCCCGTGACATGAAAGCTGCACCGCTGCTGCGCGCCTGGCTCAAGCGCCTGCGCGAGCGCGGCGTGGTTATCCACACCCGCCACCGCTGGTTAGGCTGGAACAGCGACGGCACCTTGCGGATCGCTTATCCACAGGGCGAGCTGCAGGTGCAAGCCGATGCCGTGGTGCTGGCCTTGGGTGGCGGCAGTTGGGCGCGCCTGGGCTCCGACGGTACGTGGCAATCGTTGCTGGCTGAGCGGGGTGTGGATATCTCACCGCTGCAACCGAGCAACTGTGGTTTCGAGGTTCAGGGCTGGAGCCAACTGCTCAAGGACAAGTTCGCCGGCGCACCGCTGAAGAATATTGCCCTGAGCGTACCCGGCAGCGCCCCGCGCAAGGGCGAGTTCATCCTCACCGCCCAAGGCGTCGAAGGCAGCCTGGTATATGCCTGGTCAGCGGCGGTGCGCGAGGCCATCAACCGAGATGGCCGGGGCAGGCTGCTGCTCGACCTGCTGCCGGACCGCCCTGTGGATAAAATCGTCCAGGCCCTGGCCAAACCCCGTGGCTCTCGCTCGATGGCCAAGCACCTGCAAGGCCAACTGGGCATCGAGGGGGTCAAGGCAGCATTGCTGCGGGAGCTGACCGATCAAGCGACCTTCGCTGATCCCCAAGCGCTGGCGCGGGCGATCAAGGCCTTGCCGATCGAACTGGTGCGGCCAAGGCCATTGGATGAGGCGATCAGCAGCGCCGGTGGCGTGCGCTTCGAAGCGCTGGACAGCGGTTTGATGCTCAAGCAACTGCCGGGGGTTTTCTGCGCAGGGGAGATGCTCGATTGGGAGGCGCCTACCGGCGGATATCTGCTGACGGCCTGTTTTGCCAGCGGATTGCGGGCAGGCAAGGCGGTGGTGGATTGGCTGGCTCGGTGTCGTTGAAACGTTGAGGGGGCCGCTTTACGGCCCCCCAGGCCTCACGGCTTGCGCTTGCGCGGCCCGCTGTTGAAACTCGGCACCTTGCGCACCGGTTTGACCGAAGGCTCCGAGAAACTCGACTCGGCACTGTCCATCCAGCGCCCCAAGCCACGCTTGGCGCTGTTCTCCTTCGGTTTCTTGGGCTTTTTCGGCTTCTTCACGACCTGGCCACTGGCGTCGGTCATCGGCACGCGGTGATCGGGGATGAAGTCCGGTTCTTCGTGTCGCGGCAAGGTCTGGCGAATCAACGCCTCGATGGCCGCCAGCAATTGCACTTCATCGGCGCACACCAGCGAAATCGCCTCGCCCTTGTTTCCTGCACGTCCGGTGCGCCCGATGCGGTGCACATAGTCTTCGGCCACGATCGGCAGATCGAGGTTGACCACCAACGGCAAGTCGTCGATATCCAGGCCACGGGCAGCGACATCGGTTGCCACCAGCACTTGGATCTCACGGGCCTTGAAGGTGTCCAGTGCCCGCTGGCGGGTGGCCTGCGGACGGTCACCATGGATACCGTCGGCATTGACGCCCTCGGCGAGCAACCGCTCCACCAACTGGTCGACACCATTGCGCGTCTTGGCAAACACCAGCACCTGCTTCCAGCGCTGCTTGCGCAGCAGGTGACAGAACAGGTCGGCCTTGCGCTTCTTGTCCACCGGCACCAACCACTGCTTCACGGTGCTGGCCGTGGTATTGCGCGGGCTGACTTCGATGCTCAGCGGATCATTCAAGGCAAGCCCGGCCAGCATGCGGATCTGGTCGGAGAAGGTAGCGGAGAACAGCAACGTCTGGCGTTTGCGTGGCAAGGCGGCATAGACAGCTTGCAGTTCCTCGGCAAAGCCCAGGTCCAGCATGCGATCAGCCTCGTCGAGCACCAGGGTCTGCACCTGGCCGAACTTGACAGCGTTCTGGCGGAACAGATCGAGCAAGCGCCCCGGAGTGGCCACCAGTAGGTCGACGCCACGGCGCAGGCGCATCATCTGCGGATTGAGACTGACGCCGCCGTACACCGCATAGGTGCTCACCGGCAGGTTTTCGGCGTATTCACGGATATTGGCATGGACCTGCTCGGCCAGCTCACGCGTCGGCACCAGCACCAAGGCACGGATCGAGTTGCTGGCGACCTTGGCGCCTTCCAGGGCCAGGCGTTGCAGCACCGGCAAGGCAAAGCCGGCCGTCTTGCCGGTGCCGGTCTGGGCGGCGGCCATCAGGTCGCGGCCGGCCAGCACGGCAGGGATGGCCTGGGCCTGGACGGGGGTTGGGGTGGTGTAGTCCAGGTGCTGCAAAGTGCGCAGCAAGGGTTCGATCAGGCCGAGTTTGGCGAAATTCATGGCAATACCGTCAGGGGGTTCAGCGAAGGCGGCAGTTTACCGCAACCAACGCTGCCCCTGTGGACGCATTGCCGCGCTCACGATACCGCGAGGTTACTTGCACACCTGCTCTTTGAGCGGCGCCGGCGGCTCGGGCGCCTTGCGCCATTGCGGCAAGCCAATCAGCACCACCGCGCCGATGATCACCGCCATGGCCACGCACTCCTCGGCGCCGATGCGCTCGCCTGCAAAGATGATCCCCAGCAGCACCGCCACCGCCGGGTTGACGTAGGCATAGCTGGTGGCCGCGGCCGGCCGCACGTGCTTGAGCAGGTACATGTAGGAACTGAAGGCCAGGATCGAGCCAAAGAACACCAGGTACGCCAGCGCGCCCCAACCGGCTGCGGTCGGCATCTGAGTCAGGCGCTCGCCACTGAGCGCGCTGCCGATCAACAAGGCGGCACCGCCAACGAGCATCTCTGCGGCACTGGCCATCGCCCCCTGGGGCAAGGGCAGGGTCTTGCTCCACACCGAGCCAAAGGCCCAGGCCGCAGCCGCGAACAGAATCAGCGCCGCGCCCATGGGGCTGGCCTGTAGGTTCGAGCCCATGTTGAGCATGCCGATGCCCACCAGGCCCAGGGCGATGCCCGCCCATTCAAGCCGCGAGTTGCGATGACCGAACAACAGGCCAAACACCAGGGTGAACAGCGGCACAGTGGCCACCGCCAGGGCGGCGACGCCCGATGCCACACCGGCATGCTCGGCCAACGTCACGCCACCATTGCCGCAACTGAGCAGCAAAAAACCAATCGCCCCGGCCGCCCGCCATTGTGGCCAGGTCGGCGCCGGCACACCCCGCCAACGCAAGAACCCGTACAGCAGGCTGCCCGCAATGACGAAACGTACCCCAGCCATGAGCATCGGCGGCCAGGACTCCACACCGATACGGATGAACAGATAGGTCGAGCCCCAGACCAAGTACAAGGCCAAAAAGGCACCAATGAGCAACAACGGGAAGCGACGGGAGGCAGGCATGGGAAAACACTCGAAATCCGTTTACGGGTGACTTAGTTTAGGAAGGCGCCACCGCAAATTTAAGTTACAAAACGGCTTTAAATGACCGAAACACTTTGCAATGCATGGTTGTGCAGGGGCTTTACCATCGATTGCAAAGCACACTGGAATCATTCATGGACAAGTACGACCGCATGCTCCTTGCTGCCTTGCTGGAAAACGGCCGGGCCACCTACGCGCAACTGGCGCGCCAAGTGAACCTTTCAGCACCCGCCGTAGCCGAGCGAGTCGCCAAGCTGGAAGCCAGTGGGGTGATCACCGGGTATGCCGCCAAGGTGGATCTGGAGAAAATCGGCCTGCCGATCCAATGCGTGATCGAACTGCGCTTGGCCAGCCACGGCACCCAACAGGCATACGATGCGCTGACCCGCATCCCGCAGCTCACCGAATGCCATCGCGTCACCGGTGACCCCTGCGTGATCATGCAAGCGGCGGTAGCGTCGATGAACGAGCTGGAGGCGCTAATCAACCAGGTATCGCAGCTGGGGTTCACCAAGACATCGATCATCCTGTCCAGTGCAGTCGAGCGGCGAGTGCCGCTCGACCATCTGGAGGGCAACGGCAGGAAGCCCTGAGGCGTTCCAGCCTGTCTGCCTCAATGGCGCAACAGCAGGCGCCCCTCGATCGGTACATATCGGCTGGCCGCCCGGATCAGCGACAACGCGGTAAGCCCAGGCACCCCATAGACCACCGTCTCGACACCATGACGTTGGCTGGCCCGTTCCATCAGCAGATCGAAGTCGCCATCGCCGGAGGCCAGCACCACCTGGTCGACACGGCTGGCGGCATCGATCACATCGAGTGTGATGCCCACGTCCCAGTCGCCCTTTGCCGAACCGTCGCTGCGCTGGATGAAGGGCTTGAGGCGTACCTCGAAGCCGAGGTTGCGCAGGATCTGCTGGAACTGTTGCTGCTTGCTGTCGCCGCGGTCGATGGCATAGGCCACCGCCTCGACGATTTGCCCCTGGCTGCTGACATCAGCCCACAGCGCGGCGTAGTTGAAATGACAGCCATGCACCTGGCGCACGGTGTAGTAGAGGTTCTGCACATCGGCGAACAGCGCGATCTTCTTCACCATGACCTCTCTGGCAGTTGCGCGGGTAACGAAGACTGCCCATGGGATCGGCCTCGTTTCGCGAAAGGGGCGCCGTGTGCGCCCCCAAGTGCAGCCAGTATGCCAGAGGCCTCAGATGAAGGTGTCGTCGTCGGAGAAGAAGCCACCGCCATCGCTACCGTAGTCGCTGTCCATGAAGCCGCCCTGATCGTAGCCATTGTCGGCCACCTGCTGCTGGCTATGCTGGTCGTTCCAGCCGCTGCTATCGCTGGCCGGGGCTGGCTCCTCCTTGATCACCTCGACCACCTCCTCAGGCTGGGAATGATGGTTGAACAGGCTGCTGATACCTTGCGCCAGCAACACGCCACCGGCCACGCCCGCGGCGGTCTGCATGGCGCCGCCAAGGAAACTGCTGGCCCCACTGCGGGCTGGTGCGGCATTGAAACCCGGCTGCGCTTGTGGCTGGGCGAAGCCCTGGGCCGAGGGTTCAAGCCGACCGCCGGCAGGAGCCGCCGGTGCGGCCTGACGCTGTGGCTGCGGCGCGGGTACAGGTTCACGGGAGCCGGAGCCAAACAAGCTCGAGAGAAAGCCGCCGCCCGTACTGCCGCTTCGGCTGGCCTCGGCTTGCGCCTTGGCTTGCTTGAGTTCGGCCTCGAGCTGTTTGTTCTGCTCATCCAGGCGCTTGATCGCCGCCTCCTGGACCAGAATCGCCTGGGCCATGTAATAGGCCGCTGCCGGCTGCTGTCGCAGGTGCTCCTCGATACGCGCCTGGGCCTGGGGATCACGGGCCTGGCCTGCGTCCTCGGCTTGCTTGATGCGACTGAACAGGCCGTCGATCAGGGTTTGTTCTTCAGTGTTCATGGAGCTACCTCGTGCGCTGGGCAATACATCGGATAGCGTCAAAGATGGGGCTCGCCGGCCGGGGATTCAATCGACAAAACAGTGAAACTTTTTTCAGCCAGGGGTGGACTGGGCTAAAGTTACGCCCTGCTTTTTCTGCCATGCGATGTTGACCCGATGAATCCGCTGAGCGTTCTGCGCGACTCCTTGTATTTCTTCCGCCGCCACCTGGTGAGCATTCTTCAACTGTGCCTGCCGCTGGTGATCCTCGAGGCCTTGTGTACCCAACTGCTGTATCGCCAGTTGGGCGACCAGGCTTCGGCGGGCTACGGCATGCTGGTCAGCCTGCTGTTCTACCCGCTGTACAGCGCCGCATTGATCCTTTACATGGATACCCGCAGCAACGGCCAGGACATCGCCAAGCGCAACCTGTTCGCCCGCGCCGTGCAGCTGTGGCCATCGCTGGCGCTGCTGATCCTGATCAGCTCGCTGCTGATCATGGCGGGCCTTGCGCTGTTCATCTTCCCGGGCGTGTGGATCATGATCAATCTGGTATTCGCCGAATACCTGCTGGTCTTGCGTGGCCTGCCAGTGGTTCAGGCCATGCGCGAAAGCGCCAGGATGACCACCGGGCATTTCATGCGCATCTTGGTCTGTGTCGTTGCAGTTCTGGCACCGCTGTGGCTGCTCGACGGCTTGCTGCTGATGGCCTTCCCCGAGCCGCAGCCGGGCGTGCAACTGGCACTGGATAGCCTCAGCGGTTTCCTGCAACTGTTCAGCAGCGTGGTGCTGTACCGCCTGTTCATGCTGCTGGAGAATGACGCGCTCGCCTGAGGCCTCAACGAGTGAGTCCTCTCAGGGAACGACTTCGATCTGCTGTTCAATCAGCGGACCTCTAGAGTGACCCAGCCCCTGTCGATGGACAGGGGTTGGCAATCCACACTCAGAGGATGAACGCATGAGCGACAACACTGCTATACCGAGCTGGGCGGACGAACTCTCCTTCTCGGCCCATCTCTTCGCGCTCGATGGCGTCCAGAGGATCCCCGTCAGCCATCTCTCCCGGTTCTATGCCCCGCTAGGCAGCACCGGCGCCCTTCAACAGGGGACGACAGACGACGGCTGGCTCAGGTTGAACCCCGCGCAGACAGCCATGACGCTGCGTTTCCACTATCACTCCCAGACCCTGAACCGGTTGAATTTCATGCTTTCGCTCGACAGCGACCGGAACCGAAAACTGGGTATCAGCCGCAACGGTTACCTAGGCCTCTACACGTATTCGAACATCGACGACTTCTGGAAGGTCGAACCTCTGGCCTGGAGCGAAAACACCCTTCACTGTCGCATTCGTGACCATCAGGGCCAGCAAGTGAAAGTGCTGGCAAGCTCGCCTCACCACCTGACGGTCAACAAAGGGAACATCCTCGAGTTCTTGGTCGTACGAACGTCGTAAGCTGGCCGACCGACGAACGGCTCGGTTATGCTGGCGCGACCTGCACCGACAAGCCGAGCCGATGATCCGACTACTGCGCAACGTCTTGCTCTCCCTGCTCTTGCTGTTGCCCCTGCCCTGGCTGTTCGCCGACTACCTGGGCTGGCAACCTTCCCCCCGCGAACCGCTGCCGATCGCCTGCCAAGGCAGCCCCCGGTCGCTGCAACCTGGCCAGCCCCTGAAGGTCATGACCTGGAACGTGCAATACCTGGCCGGCAAGCGCTACGTGTTCTGGTACGACCAAGGGCAGGGCAGCGACACCCGCCCCAGCGCAGAAGACCTCGCCTTCAATCTCGACGAAGTCACCCGCGTGATCCGTGCCGAAACGCCGGATGTCATCCTGTTGCAGGAGCTGGACAACAACGCCAAGGCCACCGGCTACCAGGACCAGTTGGCGCTGCTGCGTGAACGCTTGGCCGACCTCTACCCCTGCACCGTCCAGACCTACGAGTGGAAAGCCGATTTCGTGCCTGACCGGCATATCTTCGGCAGTGTTGGCCGCACCCTGGCCACCCTCAGCCGCTACCCGATCGAAAAGGCCGAGCGCCTGCAATTGCCCAACGCGGCGAGCAATGCCCTGACCCGCCTGCAACGCCCCCAGCCGGCACTGCTGGTCAGCTACCTGCCGCTGGCTGACGGGGGACGCCTGGCGGTGCTCAACACCCGGCTCTCGCCCTACCAGCCCGGCAGCGACTTGCAACGCCGACAGGTAGAGCATCTGGCCAAGGTGCTTGATCGCCTGGAAAGCCAAGGCACGCCCTGGCTGATCGGCGGCGACCTCAACCTACTGCCCCTGGGGCAGTACCGTCGCCTGCCGCCGGCACAGCGCGGCAACTACCCGGCCGACAGCGACCTGCACCTGTTGTGGGACAAGTACCCGATGATTCCTAGCAACGCCGAAGCCAGCGGTGCCGAGCGCGCCGCCTGGCTCACCCACTACCCCAACGACCCGGCAGTCAACGGTCCTGACCGCACCCTCGACTATGTACTTCACAGCCCTCGCCTTCAGCGCATCCAGGCCCAGGTACTGCGACAGGACACGCTGCAGATCTCAAACCATCTGCCGCTCATGGCCATCCTGAAAGTGCCTCATTGACGCAGGGTGAGCGTGAAAGCACGGAAAGACCTCCTGCTTCGTCCCAGATCGACGCCTGGGTAGTGTTCTGTTCGTGGGCCACGAGCCCTTGATCAACAGAACCGCAGAGTATTTTCATGAGCAACGACTTCACTAACTGGATCGCAGCAGCTGGATCTTTCGACGCCCACATACATTGCTATGGGGTAACAAAATACTGGGACGGTCTTTCCAACGACTGGAAGGAGTTTCAGTTTTTTGGGGACGGGGCGCCTTCACTCCCACCCTCCCCTGTGCGCCTGAGCAAAGGCCCCGACATCAATGAAGGCTGGCTCATTACCGGGGCGGGTGGAACAGCCACGACTTTCAACATTACATTCGACTCGCAAACGACTAATCGCCTGCATGTCCGCATAAAGGGCACTGGCGGCGACAGCAACAGGCAAGTCGAGATCAGCCGCAATGGTTATCTCGGGCTTTACCGGGGTGATTCGAACGTTGATGTGTTGAAACTCGAGCCGCTGGAATGGACTGAGAACACACTGACCTGCCGGATCCGGGATCACCTGGGGCACACCGTGAAAATCGCATACGAATGGCAGGTCTACCTGAACGTGCAAGCCGGGGAGGACGCAACATTCATCATCACCCGGCAGCAATGACTGCCGGATGACTGCCCGCCCGGCTCTATCGTGTCAACACGCAGCGCCTCTAGACCTCATCAGGTCCCTCTGGGCTTGGCCCTCGCCGTGGCTTCGGCGACGAGCGGGTCGTCGGGCCAATAATGCTTGGGATAGCGACCTTTGAGGTCCTTCTTCACCTCGGCATAGGTGGTACGCCAGAAGTTGGCCAAATCCTGGGTCACCTGGACCGGGCGGCGCGCCGGGGACAGCAGGTGCAGTTTGACCTGCTGACGGCCTTGGGCGATGCGCGGCGTATCGGCCAGGCCGAACAACTCCTGCAGGCGCACGGCCAGAATCGGCGGGTTCTCGCTGTAGTCCAGGCGAATGCTCGAGCCGGATGGCACGGTCAGGTGCGCAGGGGCCAGCTCCTCCAGGCGCTGCGGAAGCGGCCAGGGCAACAGGTTGCGCAGGATCGACGGCAGGTCCAGCTGGGCGAAGTGGCTGAGGCGAGACACCTTGCCCAAATACGGCTGCAGCCAGCTTTCCAGGCTGGTAAGCAGGGCTTCGTCACTCAAATCGGGCCACTCGCTGTGGCCGTCCTTGTTGATGTCCAACTGACGCAACAGCGCGACCCGCGCCTGCCATTGACGCAGTTCAGGTGTCCAGCTCAGCAGGTTCAAACCCTTGCGTCGCACCAGGCCCAGCAATGCCTTGGCGCGGGCCTCGTCATCCAACCCTGGCAAGGGTTCGCGACTGAGCACAAGCTCGCCGACCTTGCGTTGGCGCTCGGCGCGCAGCACCTGCTCGCGTTCGTCCCAGTCCAGGACATCGAGTGTCTCCACCTGCTCGGCCAGCACCCCCTCGAACAGGCCCGGATCGAACTCAGCTGCCAGGTAGATGCGCTCCTCGCGCTGCCCTTGACGGCTGCCCAGGTCCGCGACGACCAGCCAGGGACACTTCATGAGCGCATCCACCTCGGCGAACAGCGCCGCGCGTCCATTGGCCAATCGGTACTCGGCGCTACCCTCGCGCCGCTGCTGGGCCACCCGGTCGGGATAGGCCAGCGCCAGCAATGCCCCCAACCAGCGGGGGTGATCGACATCGACGACAGCAGCGCCCCGCATGCCGCGCAGCAGGCCCCGGTACTGGCGCGCCAATTGCCGGGCGCGCTGCACGCCCCCCTGACCACCACGGGTCGCTTTAGTCTCGCCGCTGAGCAGGGCCAACCGGCTGTGCAGGTCGGCGCCTGCCCCGCGCAGGATGTCGCGCTCACCGAGCAGCGCGGCCACATCGCAGGCCATGTCGGCCAGGCCCAGTGCCTGGCCACGCAATAACAGATGGGCAATGCGCGGGTGCGCAGGTAGTTCAGCCATGGCCTGGCCGTGTTCGCTCAGGCTCTCGCGACTGCCCGGCTTGAACGCCCC
This sequence comes from Pseudomonas guariconensis, assembly GCF_040822035.1. NCBI lineage: Bacteria > Pseudomonadati > Pseudomonadota > Gammaproteobacteria > Pseudomonadales > Pseudomonadaceae > Pseudomonas > Pseudomonas guariconensis. The sequence continues at coordinate 4,646,070 of NZ_CP162012.1, forward strand.
CAACCGGGCGAGCAGGTCGCAGGCCTGGGCGTGGGCAGCGCTCGGAGGTGGATCCAGCCAACGCAACTGATCGGGCCAGACACCCCAGCGCGCCAGTTGCAGGGCCAGACCGGCCAGATCGGCCTGGAGGATCTCGGCGCTACCGTGGGCCGGCAACTGATCGTGCTGAGCCTCGGACCACAGCCGGTAGCACACCCCAGGCTCCAGACGCCCTGCTCGACCGGCGCGCTGGGTAGCGCTGGCGCGAGAAATGCGCTGGGTCTCCAGACGCGTCATGCCGCTGCCGGGGTCGAACCGAGGAACACGCGCCAGACCGGCGTCAATGACCACGCGTACACCGTCGATGGTGAGACTGGTCTCGGCGATGTTGGTGGCCAGCACCACCTTGCGCAGGCCCTTGGGCGCAGGCTCGATGGCGGCGCGCTGAGCATTGAGCTCGAGTTCGCCATGCAATGGGCACAGCAGCACATCCGAGCGTTCGCCCAATGCCTCTTGCAGCGACTGATGGACCCGCCGAATCTCGGCCTGCCCCGGCAGAAACACCAGCAGGCTGCCGGGCTGTTCGGCCAGCGCCTGGAGCACGCAATCGACCACCCGCGGCTCGACGAACTCGCCTGGCTGATACGGCCTGCTCCAACGAATATCCACAGGGTGCATGCGCCCCTCGCTGCTCACTACCGGGGCATCGTCGAGCAGGCGCGACAGCCGCTCACCTTCCAGGGTGGCGGACATCAGTAGAATCTTCAGCGGCGGCTCGTCGCGCAGCAGTTCCCGGCCATTGAGGCTCAACGCCAAGGCCAGGTCGGCGTCCAGGCTGCGCTCGTGGAACTCGTCGAAGATCAGCAGACCCACCCCCTCCAGCGCAGGGTCGGCCTGCAGGCGACGGGTAAGAATGCCTTCAGTGACGACCTCGATGCGGGTATCGGGCCCGACCTTGCTGTCCAGGCGGATGCGGTAGCCGACAGTCTCCCCGACCTTTTCGCCCAGCTCGCTGGCCAGGCGCTCGGCCGCCGCCCGGGCCGCCAGACGGCGGGGTTCGAGCATCAGGATGGTCTGCCCGGCCAGCCAGGGCTCATCGAGCAGGGCCAAGGGTACCCGGGTGGTCTTGCCGGCGCCGGGCGGGGCTTCGAGTACGGCCTCATCGCGCTCGCTCAGGGCTTGACGCAGAGCGGGCAGTACGGCATCGATTGGTAATGAAATCATGGTGGTCCTCGAACAATCGTCCGAGTATAACGGCGAACCGAGCCTGCCTTATCATGGTCTTAAACATCAGGACCAGGCGACCGGCCTGGTCCTCGTTGGTCACTTTGCGGAGATCCCAATGCGCATCCCTACCCGCGTCATCGGTGGCGCGCTCATCGTCACCCTGCTCACCCAACTGACCGCTTGCGGCACGCTGTTCTACCCCGACCGGCGCGGCCAGATCGAAGGTAAGATCGACCCCGTGATCGCCGCGCTCGACGCTGTGGGTCTTCTGTTCTATGTCATCCCCGGCCTGATCGCCTTCGGCGTCGACTTCGCCAGCGGGGCCATCTATTACCCGCCCGGCGTCACCGCCCACATCGACCCGGTCAAGCTCAAACCAGCCATCAATGCCGATGGCCAGGTCGACAAGGCCAAGCTGCAAGCTATCCTCGAAAGCGAACTGGGCCAACGCCTGCCGCTGAACGACCCTCGGCTGATCCAGCACCGGGGCAGCGTCGAGCAGTTGGCCGCCTATGGCCTGGTACCGGCCGCCTGATCCAGGGAACGCACCTGCGGCATGACTTCGAGCGCCGAACACCAACGCCTGCTACGCCTGGCCACGCGCGCGTCCCTGGCCGTGGCCACGATCCTCGTCGTGAGCAAGGCGGTCGCCTGGTGGCTGAGTGATTCAGTCAGTCTGCTGGCCGGCCTGACCGACTCGGCCCTCGACGCCGTCGCCTCCTTCCTCAACTTACTGGCCGTGCACTACGCCCTGCGCCCGGCCGACGACGATCACCGCTTCGGCCATGGCAAGGCCGAGGCGCTGGCCGGCATGGCCCAGGCGCTGTTCATAGGCGTCAGTGCGGTGCTGATCGGCGTGCAGGCAGTCGATCGCCTGCAATCGCCGCAACCGCTGGGCGATACCGCTGCCGGCATCGCAGTGATGCTGCTGTCGCTTGTCCTGACCCTGGCCTTGCTCACGTTCCAGCGCAAGGTCATCCGCGCCACCGGCTCCACCGCGGTGCGCGCCGACTCGCTGCACTACCGCTCCGATCTGCTGCTCAATGGCAGCATCCTGCTCGCCCTGATGCTGGCGCGCTTTGGCTGGCCACAACTGGATGCCTTGTTCGGTCTGGGGATCGCCCTGTATATCCTCTGGAGCGCCGTGCAGATCGCCCGCGAGAGCACGGCGATCCTGATGGACCAGGAACTGCCGGCCGATATCGGCGAGCGCATGCTCGAACTGGTCTGCGCCATCCCCGGCGTCAAAGGCGCCCACGACCTGCGCACCCGAGTATCGGGCAACCGCTGGTTCGTCCAACTTCACTTGGAGCTTCCCGGCGAGCTGAAACTACATGACGCCCACGAATTGTGCGTGCAGGCATCAGCTGCCATCCGCCAGCGTTACCCGCGAGCGGACGTGATGGTGCATGCCGATCCGGTGTAACCCGTCGATCAGGTCCGCAGCCTTCAATTCACGCTGTAGTCCCGGGCACTGAGGCAATCGGCCAGTACCCGATGGTAGGCATCGGCCACATGGGCCGGTGGCGCGACGGCCGCCGCGGCCGGATCGAAACCGGACTGCTGCACGGCCTGGCGATGACACTCATAACGGTCCTGGTTCTGCTGCCGAGGCGTTTGCCCGGACAACGGATGGGCGATCACGTCATATCCAGTACTCAACTGCGGCCCCGGCGCGGGCAGGATGTTGGGGGGATTGACCACCACATATTCCTGGCTGTCGCTCAGGTATTGGTAATAGGTGTTCGAGACCTGGAAGAACAACGTGCCATCGAACCAGACCTCCTGGGCGTAGACCGGCAGGTAGCCGACCCGCACGCCATAGGGTGGCCTTACCAGCACATACGCGCCGCCTTGCGGGCGATACCAGTAGCCGCTGGAATAGTAGTAGTCCTGCCCCTGATGGGGCACCTTCCAATAACGGTCCGGGAAGTGGTCGATCCTGTGTCCGGGATGGTACTGCGGGCCAGGCCCCCAGCCATCGCCATGGCCGTCGGGACGCCCGGGCCAGTCTCCACCTGGACGCTGCCCAGGCCCACCCGCTTCCCAGTGAGAGCCGCCATTGCGCCGGGGGATGTCCTGGTAATACCCCTGGCGCGGCGGCTGGGTCTGGCGCACCTCGTCACGCGAATTGAGTGGCGAGCGGCCCATGGTCGCGCCGTTGGGGTCCTGCGCGCCCTGCCCCTCGCCTGCCCCTTGGGCCCATGCGCCCAGGCTGATGCCCAGGCCCAGCAAACCAACACCTGCCCATTGCCGGATGCGCGACCTCATGTTGCCCTCTCGATGGTAAGAACTGCATTGGAACTGCATGCAGTCTATCGCGGCGAGGGCAGATGCAGATGATTCCGGGCATGAAAAAAGGGAGGCCATGGCCTCCCTTTGGGAATTGTCGTCCGTGCTCGGCGCTTGTGGCGTCGGCTCACCTCACATCGTCTTCTGGACGGTGCGTAGCCCGGGGGCCTGGCGGATCCTGTTGGATGGCTGGCCGCGACGGCCTTCCTGAGGCCGGTCGCCGTGGACTGTTGTCCGGGCAGTGATTCTGTTGGTAACGATACGGGAGGCGGCGGAGCAGAGGATTGCGAATATTGCTCAGATAAATAGCACTTGCGCAATTTTTAACCCTGGATTGATAATTCGCAGCAATCCGAACAGAAAAGGCCATTTCCATGAGCAAGCTCGACCGCTATGACCTGAGCATCCTTGCCGAATTGCAGCGCGACGCCCGCATCTCCAATCAGGAGTTGGCCGAACGTATCGGCTTGTCCCCCTCCCCTTGCTCACGGCGGGTCAAGCAACTGGAAGACGACGGCTACATCTCCCGCCAAGTAGCCTTGCTGGACCGCAAGAAGCTCGGCCTTAGCCTGACCGCCTATGTGCTGATCGGCATGGACCGCCACACCCCCGAGCGCTTCGAGACTTTCGAGGCCGCCATTCGCAACTTGCCCCAGGTGCTCGAATGCAGCCTGGTCACTGGGATGGATGCCGACTATCAACTGAAAGTCGTGGTCCCGGATATGGACCATTACCAGAAACTGCTGCTCGGCAGCCTGACTCGCATCGAAGGCGTCACCAGCGTGCGCTCGAGCTTCGTGCTCAACCAAGTGCTGGCCAGCACTGAACTGCCGTTGACGCATCTGCGCTGACCGTCCCCTGCCGCCCCGCTTATAATCGGCGCTCAGCCTGCCTGGAGAACACTGATGGATCCCGCCGTATTCGAAGAATGGATGATGATCGTTCTGGTGACCGTGCTGATCGGTTTCATGGGATTCATCGTCTGGGACCTGGCAAAGAAGTCCAAGGCAGGCCGCTTCGGCACCTTGATTCTGTTTTTCGTCCTGGGCCTGGGTGTGCTGGCCTTCATCATCAAGAGCGTGGTGGTAGGGTTCCTCGAAGGGGTCTAGCCGCACGGGGAGGAGCGCTGGCCAGAGACTGTGATGGGCTGCGCAGTAGCCGCCTAACGAAGTAGCTTCGGCGCAACCTCCCGCCAGCACCCTTGCTCCAGCCCATCCAGCGCCCAATCGCCGATCCTCACCCGCACCAACCGTAGCGTGGGCAGCCCCACTGCCGCCGTCATGCGTCGCACCTGGCGGTTGCGCCCTTCCCGAATCACCAGCTCAAGCCAATGAGTCGGTACGCTCTTGCGAAACCGCACCGGTGGATTGCGCGGCCAAAGCACTGGCTCCTCAAGCAACCGGGCCTCGGCGGGCAGTGTCGGCCCATCGTTGAGCTCGACCCCCTCGCGCAACTGCTGCAGTTGCGCCTCGCTCGGCTCACCTTCCACCTGCACCCAATAGGTCTTGGGCAACTTGTGCTTGGGATCGGCGATGCGCGCTTGCAGCCGACCGTCATTGGTCAACAACAGCAGGCCTTCGCTGTCACGGTCCAGGCGCCCGGCCGGATAGATGCCAGGAATGTCGATGTAGTCCTTGAGCGTCGCGCGCCCCTCGCCATCGCTGAACTGGGTCAGCACGTCGAAGGGTTTGTTGAACAGGATAAGGCGGGGTTCGGCCGGCGGCGCCTTGGGCTGGCGGCGCGGACCTGTGGGCCGCGCCTGGGGACGGCGCGGCTTGGAACGGGGTGGCAGGGACATGGATCCTCAGCGGAACGGCGGCTCATCGAAGCTGCGCAGTTTACGCGAGTGCAGCGAATTGAGCTCGGTACGCAGCAAATCCAGGGCCGCGATGCCGATCTTAAGATGTTGACTGACCGCACGGTTATAGAAGGCATTGGCCGACCCCGGCAGCTTGATCTCGCTGTGCAGCGGTTTGTCCGAAACGCACAGCAAGGTGCCGTAAGGCACCCGCAGGCGATACCCCTGGGCAGCGATCGTGCCGCTCTCCATGTCCACCGCCACGGCGCGGGACAGGTTGATCAACGGTCGCTCCTGGGCCCAGCGCAGCTCCCAGTTGCGGTCATCGTAGGTCAGCACGGTGCCGGTGCGCAGGCGCTTTTTCAATTGCTCGCCACGCTCGCCGGTCACCTGCGCCGCGGCCTCCTGCAGTGCCAACTGCACTTCGGCCAGGGCCGGGATCGGGATATTCGGCGGCACCACCCGATCGAGAATGCCATCGCGACGCATGTAGGCGTGGGCGAGCACATAGTCGCCGATGGTCTGCGATTGGCGCAGGCCTCCGCAGTGGCCGATCATCAGCCAGCAATGCGGGCGTAGCACGGCCAGGTGATCGGTGATGTTCTTGGCATTGGACGGGCCGACGCCGATATTGACCAGAGTGATGCCATCGCCATCGGCAGCGATGAGGTGGTAAGCCGGCATCTGGTAACGGTGCCAGACCACACTGGCCACCAAGGCCTGGGTCTCGTCGTCGTCCATGCCCTTTTCGATGATGACATTGCCCGGCAGGACCATACGCACGAAGCGCGAATCCTGACGCAGTTGCTCCAGGCCATGACCGATGAATTGGTCGACGTAGCGATGGTAGTTGGTCAGCAGGATCCACGGTTGGACATGCCGCCAGTCGCTGCCGGTGTAATGCACCAGGCGGCGCAGGGAGAAGTCCACGCGGGCGGCATCGAACAGTGCCAGTGGCAGGGTTTCGGCGCTGCCCCAGTCGCACAACCCGTCGGCGATGTTGTCGGTGGCCGCCGACAGGTCGGTGCTGGGGAAGACCCGCGCAAGCTCGGCGGCAGTGATGCCACTGCCGGCCAGCTCATCGCCTTGGTCGACCACATAAGGGTAAGGAATGTTCTGTTCGCTGACGCCCACTTCCAGGGTCACGGTGTAATCGTGCATCAGCGGTCGCAGTTGCTCGAGCAGGTAACCGCGAAACGCCGCCGGCTGAGTGATGGTGACGCTGTAGGTACCTGCCACCTGCACCTTGGCATAGGCCCGGGTGGTGGCGGCCACTTCACCATGGCTGTAGTAGGTCAGGCGCAGGGCGGGATAACGAAACAGCGCCCGCTGGTCGTCGTCCGGCTCGGTGCGGTCCTTGAGGTAGCGCTTGAGGGCCTGGCTGAGGGCGCCGGTGGCCTGTTCATGCAAGGCCGCCAGACGATCGACGGCCTGTTCAGGTGTATCAACGACTACAAACGCTTGGCTCACGCTGGTCTTCCTGTCTTCTGACATGCATGGCTTCCATCTTGCCTGCCTTCTGTTGCAATTACATCCTTGACAATCGTATTCGCCCTCACCGCTGACACACCTGCTCCTACCTGGTCCGCACGGGGTCCCTGTGGGCGCGGGCCTGCCGGCGAACAGGGCGCCTCAGGCCGACCAGACCGGCGTCGCCCGCGCCACCAACGCCTGCGCATCGACACCCCTTGGCAATGCCCCATAGACCCGCCCACCCGCGCCCAACCGGCTGGCGATGAAGGCGTCACTGACCGTCGTATTGCCCGCTTCGATCAACAACTTGGCCTGCAAGGCCACGGCGATGTCTTCAGTCAGTTGCCGGGCGCGGTACTGGATATCACCGGTATCGGCGAATGCGCCCTTCAGGTTGCCGATATGCGCCGCCAGGCGCGGGTCGCCGTGGCCATCGCCAAGTTCGGCGAACAATGCGTCGAGCACGCCCGGCTCTTTGGACAAAGCGCGCAGCACATCCAGGCATTGCACATTGCCCGAGCCCTCCCACGTGGAGTTGACCGGTGCCTCGCGGTAAAGGCGCGGCAGGATGCTGTCCTCCACGTAGCCCGCACCGCCCAGGCATTCGGCAGCTTCGTTGATCATTGCCGGAGCGCGTTTGCAGATCCAGTACTTACCCACGGCGGTCACCAGGCGTGCAAAATGCGCCTGCTGTGGATCGTCCAGTTGGTCCAGCGCCTGTCCCATGCGCAGGCTCAACGCCAGTGCCGCTTCGCTTTCCAATGCCAGGTCGGCCAGCACGTTCTGCATCAATGGCTGTTCGCTCAACATGCGCCCACCGACCTTGCGATGGGCGCAATGGTGCGCGGCCTGGGTCAGCGCCTGTCGCATCAAAGCGCTGGAGCCGACCATGCAATCGAAACGAGTCATGGCCACCATTTCGATGATGGTCGGCACTCCACGCCCCTCTTCACCGATCATCCACGCCAGGGCGCCGCGAAACTCCACTTCGCTGGAAGCATTGGAGCAGTTGCCGAGCTTGTTCTTCAGACGCTGGATATAGAACTGATTGTGCGTGTCGTCGGGGCGGTGGCGTGGCAGCAGGAAGCAGCTCAAGCCCTTGTCGGTCTGGGCCAGCGTCAGGAAGGCATCGCACATTGGTGCCGAGCAGAACCACTTGTGGCCGACCAGCTCGTACGCCTGGCCCGGGCCCGGGGCTCCGACCGGATAGGCCCGGGTGGTGTTGGCCCGCACATCGGTGCCGCCCTGCTTCTCGGTCATGGCCATGCCGAGGGTCACTCCGGCTTTGTGCCGGTCGCCCACGTTTCGCGGGTCGTACTCGCGCGCCAGTACTTTGGGCAACCAGTATTCGGCCAGCTCCGGCTGCAGTCTCAAGGCCGGCACCGCAGCGAAGGTCATGGTCAGGGGGCAGCCAGTGCCTGCTTCTGCCTGGCTGTGCAGGTAGGTCATCGAAGCGCGCGCGACATGGGCGCCGGGACGAGGTTCGGCCCAGGGCAAAGAAGGCAATCCATGCTCGACCGCCGTGCGCATCAGCTCGTGATAGGCCGGATGGAATGTCACCAGGTCGATGCGGTGACCATAACGGTCATGACTGCTGAACTCCGGCTTGTGGGCATTGGCCAGAAAACCCGCAGCCATCAGTGGGCCGCCGGCCAAGGCACCGTAGGCGTCGATCCGCGACTCGGCCCAGCCGGCACCGAAGCGCCGGGACCACTCCTGCAATGGCTGGTCGAGGCGGTACAGGTTGGCGCCGTCGAGCGACGGCGGCTGGTTAGTGACTTCGTGGGTTTCAGCGAACTGGTGCAGGTTCATCGGGGGCTCCCTGGATCCGGTCATGCCTGAAAGCCCCAGTGAAGCACTCCTTGAAGGTCAGTCAAAGTGTCAAAAACGACTAACTCGCCCGTCCTTAACCGCCCATTGCCCCCGAGGCCAACCGGCCGGACGGCCATTGCGCCTGGGCTACGGACAGGTTCAAGGACAGCTCGAAGCGGCTGCCCAGCCCGCGGGTCGACTCATGGGCCAAGCGGGCGCCGATCAGCTCGCCCAGCTGACGGCAGATCGACAACCCGATGCCCAGCCCCCCATAACGGCGGGTCATCGAGCCATCGACCTGGAAGAAGCGCTGGTAGAGGATGGCCTGGTCCAAGTCGTCGAAGCCAATGCCGCTGTCGCTGACGGTGAAGGTCAACGCCAGGTTGTCTGGCCCGAGCCTGCGCCCCCGCACCTGAATCACCACGCCGCCCTGGTGAGTGAATTTCAGGCCGTTGTCCACCAGACAGGCCAGGCAGCGCAGCAGTTTCTGCGCATCGCCAAGCAGCTCGTCGGGCAGCTCCGCTGGGATATCCAGGCTCAGGTACAGGCCTTTGCCCAGGGCACGCCCGGCGAAGCCTGCCCGCAGCTCCTGCAACTGCCGGCGCAGGCTGAAGGGCGCGGCATGGGGCCGCAGACGCCCCGCCTGCAGCTCGGTGAGCACGAGGATGTCGTCGACCATAGCCATCATGTCCTGGGCGGAACCTGTGGCGGTGCGGTGATACTGGGCGTGCTCGGCCGTCATCGGCAGGGTGTGCATCAGCTCCAGCGAGCCGATCACGCCGTTCATCGGTGTACGCAGCTCATGGGTGACCGTGGCCAGGAACTCGTCCTTCAGACGGTTGCTTCGGGCCAGTTGCTGGTTGAGCTGCTCCAGGGTGCGGCCAGTGTCGCGCAAGGCCTGGGCCTGCTGTTCGCGCAGGCTGTTGATACGATCGGCCAGAGCCAGGGACAGCAACGCCACTTCCAAGGCCGAGCCCAGTTGGCTGGCATACATGGTCAGGAATACGTTCGGCAGGTAACCGAGCACCATCAAGGTATTGACCAGCCCGCCCAGGAGGAACGCGGTCCAGGCGATGATGAACCAGCGCGCCACCCGTACTCCATGCCACCAGGCATAAAGCCCGGCGGTGAAGATGCTTACAGTGAACAGCAGCGCCAACAGCGTCGCCATACGCAAAGCCAGGCCGTAGGGCATGGTGACTGCCAGCACCATGACCAGCCCTCCACCGGCCATCAATCCCAGCAACAGCCGGTCGAAGCCACGGCTGAGGCCGCCTAATTGCAGGAAATGCCGGGCGAACTGGCAGCCGAACAGCCCCGCTGCACCAATGAACAACGGCGTGGCGGCATTGGCCCACCAAGGGCTGTCCGGCCAAAAATAAGCGACACCCGCGCCGTTGACCGAGACTTGGTAGAGCCCGAATGAGGCGATATAGAGGATGTAATACAGGTAGCTGACGTCGCGGACGCTGAGGTAAATGAAGAGGTTGTAAACCAGCATCACCAGCAATACGCCGTAGATCATGCCCAGTACATAGAGGCGAGTTGGCTGCTCTTCCATGTAAGCCTCGGTTGACCATAACGCCACCGGTGCCTGGATCGATCCCTGGCTTTGCAAACGCAGGTAGGCCGTGGTCGCCTGACCTGGGTTCAAAGGCAGCTCGAATAGATAGTTGTTCTGGCGGATCTGCCGGCTGGCATAGGGCAAGGCATCGCCTGTGCGCTGAACCAGACGATAACTGCCATGGCCATCAGGCAGATAGAGATCCAGGTGATCCAGCGGTGGATAGGCCAACTCCAACAGCCACTGACGGGAAGGTGCGGTAGGTGGGCTGATGTTGCGCAGGTCGATCTTCAGCCAGAACACCGAAGTGGAATAGCCCGCGTTCAGGACATCCTCACGATGCTGCCGGAAACGGCTGGCGAACGCCGGCGAACTGACCTGGGTGATGCTGGCGCTGCCATCGCGGTCTTCGAAGACCTGCATGACTTGACCCAATGGAAGGTACCGGGTGGCGCTGTCGAAATCGACCGCTCCGGCGAACAGGGGCACACAGCCCAAAAGCATGATCAGCAAGTAGCGCATACAGCCCCAGCATGGCCTGTCCAGTCGCGTCGTGGTGGCCTCCCTTCCCTTTGAGACGACGAATTCCGGCAGCGCCTATTTGTCGAGTTATCCGAGCACTCTAGCATAGCCTTCGGACAGGGCAACCAGCCACTTCAAATTTCAAAGTAAAGGCTCTATCTCAATGCTTACAGAAAGACAAAACACAAAAATCTGACCACTTGATCAACAAAAGCCATCAGCAGGGCGATTCGCCCCCACAGGTTTGGTGGTAAGCTCGCCGACCATGAACATGACCTACAGCTCCCGCCCCGTTGTCCTCTGTCTTTCCGGCCACGACCCCAGTGGCGGCGCCGGCCTGCAGGCAGATATCGAAGCCCTGATCGCCCAAGGCTGTCACGCCGCACCTGCCGTGACCGCCCTGACCGTGCAGGATACCGTCAACGTTTCCGACTTCCGCGTGCTGGACCGCGAGTGGGTTCTGGCACAGGCCAACGCCGTGCTGGCCGACTCCACCGTGGCAGCGGTCAAGCTCGGCATGCTCGGCTCGATCGAAATGGTCGATACCGTCGCCGAACTGCTGGCCGCCCATCCGCACCTGCCACTGGTCTGCGATCCGGTTCTGCGCGCCGGTGGCGGTGGCCGGCTGGGCAAGGACGAAGTCGGCTATGCGCTGCGCGAACGCCTGCTGCCGCTGGCCACCATCGCCACGCCGAACCTGCCCGAAGCCCGGATCCTGGCTGAACTGCCCGAAGGCACCGCGGACGAATGCGCCGAGAAACTTTTGCCGTTCTGTAGACATCTTCTGATTACCGGCGGTCACGGTGACGAGGCACAAATCCATAACCGCCTTTATAGCCGCGACGGTCAACAGCACACCTGGACCTGCGAACGCCTGCCGGGTAGCTACCATGGCTCCGGTTGCACCCTGGCCAGCGCCCTGGCGGGCCGACTGGCGCTGGGTGAGCAATTGCAAAGTGCAGTGCGCAGCGCCCTGGACTACACCTGGCGCACGCTGCGCGACGCCGAGCAACTGGGCAAGGGGCAGTTCGTCCCTCGCCGGCTGCCCCTGGACTTCTGCTCCTGATCCATGAGGCCTGACAGATGAAGTTACGCGGTCTGTACGCGATCACCGACAGCCAACTGCTCGCCGGTCGCTTGTTCTCCCACGTCGAGGCAGCCCTCGAAGGCGGTGTTTGCCTGCTGCAGTATCGTGACAAGAGCGACGACGCAGCACGCCGACTGCACGAAGCCGAAGGCCTGCTCAAGCTCTGCGAGCGCTACGGCACGCAACTGATCATCAACGACGACGCCCCACTGGCCGCGCACTTGGGCGTCGGCGTGCACCTGGGCCAGACCGACGGCCCCCTGACCCCGGCCCGTACCCTGCTCGGCCGCGATGCGATCATCGGCTCCACCTGCCATGCTCAGCTCGAGCTGGCCGAGCAGGCCGCCACCGAGGGCGCCAGCTATGTGGCCTTCGGTCGCTTCTTCAATTCGGTCACCAAGCCCGGCGCGCCAGCGGCCGACATCGCCCTGCTCGCCCAGGCCCGTGCCCGCGTGCAACTGCCGATCGCCGTGATCGGCGGCATCACCCTCGACAACGCCGCCCCCCTGGTCGCCCATGGCGCCGACCTTTTGGCGGTGATCCATGGCTTGTTCGGTGTCGACAGCGCGCAGGAAGTCACCCGCCGCGCCCGCGCCTTCAATGCCCTGTTCGCTTCCTGATTCGAGAGAAATCCCATGTCCCGTTCCGAATCCCTGTTCGCCCAAGCCCAGAAGCACATCCCTGGTGGTGTGAACTCGCCGGTCCGCGCCTTCCGCAGCGTCGGCGGCACCCCGCTGTTCTTCAAACATGCCGAAGGCGCCTATGTCGTCGACGAAGACGACAAGCGCTACGTTGATTACGTAGGCTCCTGGGGCCCGATGATTCTGGGTCACGGCCATCCGGACGTCCTGGCCTCGGTACGCAAGCAACTCGAACACGGCCTGTCCTACGGCGCCCCGACCGCCATGGAAACCGAGATGGCCGACCTGGTCTGCTCGATCGTGCCGTCCATGGAGATGGTGCGCATGGTCAGCTCAGGTACCGAGGCGACCATGAGCGCCATCCGCCTGGCCCGTGGCTACACCGGCCGCGATGCGATCATCAAGTTCGAAGGCTGCTACCACGGCCACTCCGACAGCCTGCTGGTCAAGGCCGGCTCCGGCCTGCTGACCCAGGGCGTACCGAGCTCGGCCGGTGTGCCGGCGGACTTCGCCAAGCACACCCTGACCCTACCGTTCAACGACATCGCCGCCGTCGAGAAGACCCTGAGCGAAGTCGGCCAGACCGTCGCCTGCATCATTGTCGAACCCGTCGCTGGCAACATGAACTGCGTACCGCCGGCTCCGGGCTTCCTCGAAGGCCTGCGCGAGCAGTGCGACAAACACGGCGTGGTGCTGATCTTCGACGAAGTGATGACCGGTTTCCGTGTCTCCCTCGGCGGCGCCCAGGGCTACTACGGCATCAAGCCGGACCTGTCGACCTTCGGCAAGATCGTCGGCGGCGGTATGCCGGTTGGCTGCTTCGGCGGCAAGCGCGAGATCATGGAATGCATCGCCCCGCTCGGCCCGGTTTACCAGGCCGGTACCCTGTCGGGTAACCCGTTGGCCATGGCGGCAGGCCTGACCACGCTCAAGCTGATCAGCCGCCCAGGCTTCCACGACGAACTGACCGCTTTCACCTCCCGCATGCTGGATGGCTTGCAACAGCGTGCCGATGCCGCTGGCGTACCGTTCGTCACCACCCAGGCCGGTGCCATGTTCGGCCTGTACTTCAGCGGTGCCGACGACATCGTCACCTTCGATGACGTGATGGGCAGCGACGTGGAACGCTTCAAGCGCTTCTTCCACCTGATGCTCGAGGGCGGCGTGTACCTGGCGCCAAGCGCCTTCGAGGCGGGTTTCACCTCCATTGCCCACGGCGACAAGGAGCTGCAGATCACTTTGGACGCCGCCGAAAAAGCCTTCGCTGCACTGAAGTGATTGCCCGCCTTGCATCGGCTTCTGCGCACGCATACCCGCCCCCACAGGTTCAACGCATAACTTGTAGGAGCGGGTACAGCCGCGAAGAAGCCGAGGCAGGCGATAAACGCTGTGCAATCGACAAAGGCTTCTCAATACAGAATTTCGAGTAAAACTTTGTAAGGTAGGCGCTGCTTATCCCATAATGTGCCACCAGAGACATTGGCCGCAGCTTTGCAGAGGTAAGTCGATCCCCATGAACCGCACCGGCCGCGCCCTTACCCTGGGCTGCCTGCTGCTTCTTCAGCCCCTGCTGGCCTTGGCAGAGGGTGGCAACTCGTTGCTGATTCCAGCGACGGGACGCTGCACCTTCGACACACAGCCAGAGGACCTGCAGAACGCCCTGAAGGCTTGCGAACGGACGGCGGAGTCGGGCGATGCCCAGGCGCAATACGAGCTGGGTGAGTTCTACTACAGTGGCAACCAGGCACCCAAAGACCTGAAAAAGGCCGTCAACTGGTTCGAGAAGGCCTCATTGCAAGGCCAGGCCCAGGCGCAATACCGTCTCGGCTCGATGTTCTTCCATGGCGAAGGCGTTCCGGCCAACAACGTTCAGGCTTACATTCTGCTGAAAATGGCAGCGGTCAATGGCGACGAAGACGCCCTGGACCTGGCCGACGAAGTCACCGAGCAGATGCCCCGCGACGAACTCGAACACGCTACCCAGGTGCTCGGCCAGATTTTCCGCAAATACCTGCTGGAGCTGCAAAACGCCGAAGGGCGCACACCCTTCTCCCCCCTGCCCTGACGGGCCGACCTACTTCTCCGGCATTGGCATCGGGAACGGCATCACGTTACCGCCACCCTTGGCCTCGCTGATCTTCGCCGTCCCCAATCGCTCCACCTCGTCGATACGCACGATCGAATGCATCGGCACGAAACTGCGCACCACACCTTCGAACTGCGCCTTGAGCTTCTCTTCGCTGGGGTCGACTACGACCTGGGTGCGCTCGCCGAAAACGAACTCCTCGATTTCAAGAAAGCCCCACAGGTCGCTCTGGTAGATCTGCTTGGCATACATCTCGAAGACCTGGCCCTGGTTGAGAAAGATCACTTTATAGATGGCGGGTTCGCGTTTGCTCATGATCGAAGAAGACGACACCGTGTTAGGAAAATGGCCGGCATCATAGCAGACCGCTTGCCCTGTTAAGCACCCGGTGCCACCTCTATAATGTGCGGCCTTTCAGCACCCGCAGCAGATGATTTGCCATGGCCAAGAAGCTTTACATTGAAACCCACGGTTGCCAGATGAACGAGTACGACAGCTCGCGCATGATCGACCTGTTGGGCGAACACCAGGCCCTGGAAGTCACCGAGCGCCCCGACGACGCCGATGTCATCCTGCTCAACACCTGTTCGATCCGCGAAAAAGCACAGGATCAGGTGTACTCCAAGCTCGGCCGCTGGCGCGCCCTGAAGGACCGCAACCCAGACATGGTCATCGCCGTCGGGGGTTGCGTGGCCAGCCAGGAAGGCGAGGCCCTGCGCAAGCGCGCGCCTTACGTCGATGTGGTGTTCGGTCCGCAGACCCTGCACCGTCTGCCAGAAATGATCGACGCCGCGCGCATCACTCGGGTACCGCAAGTCGATGTGTCGTTCCCTGAAATCGAAAAGTTCGACCACCTTCCCGAGCCCCGCATCGACGGCCCGACGGCATTCGTCTCGGTCATGGAGGGCTGCAGCAAGTACTGCACCTTCTGCGTGGTGCCCTATACCCGTGGCACCGAGGTCAGCCGCCCCTTCGACGACGTACTGGCCGAGGTCATCCACCTGGCCGAGAATGGCGTGCGCGAAATCACCCTGCTGGGCCAGAACGTCAACGGCTATCGCGGCCTGACCCACGATGGCCGTCTGGCAGACCTCGCCGAGCTGATCCGTGTGGTGGCGGCAGTCGACGGAATCGAACGGATCCGCTACACCACCTCGCACCCACTGGAATTCTCCGACAGCCTGATCCAGGCCCACGCCGAGGTGCCACAGCTGGTCAAGCACCTGCACCTGCCGGTACAGGCAGGCTCCGACCGCGTGCTGGCGGCCA
The DNA here is from genome assembly GCF_040822035.1 of Pseudomonas guariconensis. Lineage (NCBI taxonomy): Bacteria > Pseudomonadati > Pseudomonadota > Gammaproteobacteria > Pseudomonadales > Pseudomonadaceae > Pseudomonas > Pseudomonas guariconensis. The sequence continues at coordinate 4,661,820 of NZ_CP162012.1, forward strand.
TGAAGCGCAACCACACGATCCTCGAGTACAAGTCCAAGCTGCGCAAGCTCAAGGCTGCGGTGCCGGACATCTGCATCAGCTCGGACTTCATCGTCGGCTTCCCCGGCGAGACCGAGAAGGACTTCGAGCAAACCATGAAGCTGGTGGCCGAGGTCGGTTTCGACTTTTCCTTCTCCTTCGTCTACAGCGCACGTCCCGGCACCCCGGCCGCGGAGCTTGTGGACGATACGCCCGAGGAGGTCAAGAAACAGCGTCTGCAACTGCTGCAGCACCGCATCGACCAGCAGGGTTTCGAAATCAGCCGACGCATGGTCGGCAGTGTCCAGCGCATCTTGGTCACCGACTTCTCCAAGCGTGACCCAGGCAAGCTGCAAGGCCGTACCGAGAATAATCGAATCGTCAACTTCCACTGCGACAATCCAGCGCTGATCGGCCAACTGGTGGATGTACGCATCGAAGAGGCCAAGCCCCATTCGCTGGTCGGCTCATTGATTGAATGATGATGGTGGTGGTCTGTTCGCCGGGGAACCCGCTCCCACCGAATGGCGGTAAACCTCGTGGGAGTGGGTCTACCCGCCAATGCGCCACCACAGATACCTGTCCCTTGATCGTTTCAGTGCTTTCGCCACTGCCCTTCAGGGGTTATTCTTGAGTTCACCTCCATTGCCGTCGAGCGGCTAAAAACGACCTTGAACGCACCCATACAACCTCATCGTTTCATCCTCGAACCCTTCGAGGCCCACCGCTTCGCCAACTTGTGCGGCCAGTTCGACGAGCACCTGCGCCTGATCGAACAACGCCTGGCCATCGAAATCCGCAACCGCGGCAACCAGTTCGAACTGATTGGCGAACCCAAGACCACTTCTGCCGCCGAGCAATTGCTGCGTCGCCTCTATCGCGAAGCCAAGGCTTCCGAGCTGTCGCCGGAAACCGTCCACCTGTACCTGCAGGAATCGACCGTCGAGAACCTAGACAACCCAGCGGTCAACGAGGTCAGCGTGTCGCTACGCACGCGCAAGGGCAACATCCGCCCGCGCGGGGTCAACCAGCAGCGCTACGTCAAGGAAATCCTGGCCAACGATATCAACTTCGGCATCGGTCCGGCCGGTACAGGCAAGACCTATCTGGCTGTAGCCTGCGCCGTGGATGCCTTGGAGCGCGAACAGGTGCGCCGCATCCTGCTGGTGCGCCCGGCAGTGGAAGCCGGCGAGAAGCTCGGCTTCCTGCCTGGCGATCTGGCCCAGAAGATCGACCCGTACCTGCGCCCGCTGTACGACGCGCTCTACGAGATGCTCGGCTTCGAACACGTGGCCAAGCTGATCGAGCGCCAAGTCATCGAAATTGCCCCGCTGGCCTACATGCGCGGTCGTACCCTGAACAACAGCTTCATCATCCTCGACGAAAGCCAGAACACCACCCTTGAGCAGATGAAGATGTTCCTCACCCGCATCGGCTTCGGCTCGACGGCGGTGATCACCGGCGACATCACCCAGGTCGACCTGCCGCGCGGCACCAAGTCGGGCTTGGCCCATGTGATCGAAGTGCTCAAGGACGTGCCGGGCATCAGCTTTACCCACTTCCAGCCCAAGGATGTGGTCCGCCACCCGTTGGTGCAGCGTATCGTCGAAGCCTACGACCGCTTCGACGCGCGCCAGGCAAAGCCCGAGGTCCCCGGCAAAGATGCTTGAACTCGACCTGCAACGGGCCACGGATGCTGCCGCCCCGGATGACGCTGCCTTCCGTCGCTGGTGCGAACTGGCGCTGCGCCAGCGCACCGCCGACTCGGAAATGACCATTCGCCTGGTCGATGAACCCGAAGGCCGTGAGCTGAACCACACCTACCGGCACAAGGACTACGCCACCAACGTGCTGTCCTTCCCCGCCGACGTTCCCGATGACCTGCTCGACATCCCCCTGCTGGGCGACTTGGTCATTTGCGTGCCAGTGGTCGAGCGGGAAGCCACCGAGCAAGGCAAGTCGCTCGAAGCCCACTGGGCGCACCTGGTCATCCATGGCTGCCTGCACCTGCTTGGCTACGATCATATCGAGGACGACGAAGCCGAGGAGATGGAAGCCCTGGAACGAACCTTGCTGGCGGAATTGGGTCACCCGGACCCTTACGCCGACGACGAAATCACACAACCTGACAACTGAAAAGGATCACGAGTAACCGCCATGAGCGAAGACCGATCGAGCAATGGGCAGAAGTCCTGGCTGGGTAAACTGACCCAGGCTTTTGCCCATGAGCCGAAAAACCGCCAGGAGCTTCTCGAGCTGCTGCGCGAAGCCCATCAGAACAAGCTGCTCGACAGCGAAGCGCTGACCATCGTCGAAGGCGCCATCCAGGTCGCCGACCTGCAGGTGCGTGACATCATGGTGCCGCGCTCGCAGATGATCAGCATCAAGGCCAGCCAGTCTCCACGCGAATTCCTGCCAGCGGTGATCGATGCCGCGCACTCGCGCTACCCGGTGATCGGTGAAGGCCATGACGATGTGCTCGGGATCCTCCTGGCCAAGGACCTGCTGCCGCTGATCCTCAAGGAGAACGGCGACAGCTTCAACATCAAGGACCTGCTGCGCCCGGCCACCTTCGTGCCGGAGTCCAAGCGCCTGAACGTGCTGCTGCGCGAATTCCGCGCCAACCACAACCACATGGCCATCGTCATCGATGAATATGGCGGCGTGGCGGGCCTGGTGACCATCGAGGACGTGCTCGAGCAGATCGTCGGCGACATCGAGGACGAGCACGATGTCGAGGAAGACAGCTACATCAAGCCACTGCCCAGTGGCGACTTCCTGATCAAGGCCTTGACCCCGATCGAGAACTTCAACGAGTTCTTCGACTCGGAGTTCTCCGACGATGAGTTCGATACTGTGGGCGGCCTGGTGATGAGTGCCTTCGGCCACCTGCCCAAGCGCAACGAGACCACCGAGATCGGGGCCTACAAGTTCCGTATTCTCAACGCCGACAGCCGGCGGATACACTTGCTGCGCCTGACTCCGATCACCCGTTAAGGACAAACATGCGTTGGATCACCCGCCCCGGCTGGCCCGGTAACCTGCTGGCCCTGGCGGCCGGCGCATCGACCCTCCTGGCCCTGGCGCCGTTCGACATCTGGCCTCTGGCGCTGCTGTCCATCGCCCTGCTCTACCTCGGCCTGCGCGAGCTCAGCCCGCGCCAGGCGATGTGGCGTGGCTGGTGGTTCGGTTTCGGCCTGTACGGTGCCGGCACCTGGTGGATCTACGTCAGCATGAACACCTACGGCGGCGCCTCCCCGGCGCTGGCGATCGCGCTGCTGGTGGCGTTCTTCGCCGCCCTGGCCTGGTTCTTCGCCCTGCCCACCTGGCTATGGGCGCGCTGGCTGCGTCGCAATGAGGCTCCCCTGGCCGATGCCCTGTGCTTCGCCGCTCTGTGGCTGCTGCAGGAAGCCTTCCGCGGCTGGTTCCTGACCGGTTTCCCGTGGTTGTACGCAGGCTACAGCCAGCTCGATGGCCCCCTGGCCGGTCTGGCACCGCTGGGTGGCGTGTGGCTGATTTCCTTTGTCCTGGCACTGAGCGCTGCGCTGCTGTGCAACCTGCACCGCCTGCGTGAGCGTCCCTCGTTTCTGGCGGTGGGCGTGATAGTGCTGTTGGCGCCCTGGGTGATCGGCATGGCGCTCAAAGGGCATGCCTGGACACAACCCTCCGGTGATCCACTGAAGGTCGCAGCGTTGCAGGGCAATGTCGAGCAGGACCTGAAATGGGACCCGGCGCACATCGATGCGCAACTGGCGCTTTACCGCGACATGAGCTTCAGCTCCAAGCCAGTGGACTTGCTGGTCTGGCCGGAAACCGCCGTCCCCGTACTCAAGGACCAGGCCCAAGGCTACATCGACGTAATGGGGCGTTTTGCCGCCGATCGGCATTCGGCGCTGATCACCGGGGTGCCGGTGCGTGAAGTGGTGCACCACCAGCGCCGCTACTACAACGGCATCACCGTGACCGGAGAGGGCGACGGCACCTACCTCAAGCAGAAGCTGGTGCCCTTTGGCGAATACGTACCGCTGCAGGACATGCTCCGTGGGCTGATCGAGTTCTTCAACCTGCCGATGTCGGACTTCGCCCGCGGCCCAGCGGACCAGCCCTTGCTGCAGGCCAAGGGCTATCAGGTTGCGCCGTTCATCTGCTACGAGGTGGTCTATCCCGAGTTCGCAGCGGGCCTGGCCGCACGCAGCGACTTGCTGCTGACCATCAGCAACGACACCTGGTTCGGCACCTCCATCGGCCCCCTGCAACACTTGCAGATGGCCCAGATGCGTGCCCTGGAGGCCGGGCGCTGGATGATCCGCGCCACCAACAATGGCGTCACCGCGTTGATCGACCCCTTCGGCAAGATCACTGCGCAGATCCCGCAGTTCCAGCAAGCCGTCCTCTACGGGGATGTGGTGCCAATGCAGCAACTGACGCCCTACCTGCAATGGCGCTCCTGGCCGCTGGCGATTCTCTGTGCGCTACTGCTGGGATGGGCGCTCTTGGCGAGCCGGATCGCCAAGACCGTGTGACCTTCCAGGGGCCGCATTGCGGCCCCGCGGTGGTCAGTAAAACAACCGATACCCCACCAACCCCACCGCCTCGTTGAGCAACTGTCCGCTGCGCCACACCGCCCGGCTATCGGGCAGCAAGCCGGCGAACGGCTGCGCATGGTCCTTGCCCAGGAATCCGACCGGTGCCGGCACCACCTCGAACCCTGCCTGCTCGAAACTCCAGCGCGAGCGCTGCATGTGCCAGGCTTGGGTCACCAGCACCACGCGGCGCACGCCTTGGGGTTGCACCAGCCGCGCGCTGAACTGGGCGTTCTCCCAAGTAGTGCGGCTGGCCTCTTCCTTCCAGCGCACGTCAACGCCGAAGTCCGACTTCATGCGATCGGCCATCAACTGGGCCTCGCTCGGCGGCGTGCCGTAGTGAAGCCCACCGGTGGTCAATACCGGCAGCCCCGAGGCCTTGGCCAGCTGCGCGGCATAGCGCATGCGCTCAAGAGCGGTGCCGGTCGGCTGGTCCTCTGCTCCCCAGGCCGGGTCGCCACGCTCACGCCCGGCGCCCAGCACCACGATCGCGTCGGCTCGCCCTGCCAGGGTCGCCCATTGCGCCATCGGCAATGGCGCCTCGGTCTCCAACTGCCGGGCCGCCCGTTCCACCACCAGCGGCAAGCTCATCAGCCACAAACCACCCAGGCCAAGGGCAAAGCACAAGGCCGCCAGGCGCGGGCGTCGCGTGCGCAGCCACCAAGCTGCCAGCAAGAGCAAAAACAGCACGCCGGGAGGCAGCAACCATTGTTTGATGAAATAGCGAAGCGGCATGCACGGTCCTCCTGGAAAGGAGTGCAGCCTAAGAGGATCGGCGCCGGGCAACAAGTGCGCGTCCGGCGCCGATCATGAGCAGTTTAAGTTGAGTACCGGCGCACGACGGTCTGCGCCTGGAATCCAGAACGGCTAGCGGGACAGCGTCCGGGATCTCGCCGTGGTGGCGGGGCGTTTCTTGTCCTTGAGCCAGACGATCTTCGCCGACGTCGGCTCCGGTTGCTGGTAAGCACCGGCGCTGGCGAAACGACCTTCCGGGAGGGTTTCCAGGTAGGCCTTGATCACTTCGAACTCGGCGTGGCTCAGGCCACGCAGTTCCAGTTCAGCTGGCATCTCGTCGCGTAATCGTACGGAGGTCCTGGCCACTTCGAGTGCCAAGCCCAGGCGGTCGATCAAGCGTTCGTATAGCTCCGGTTTGATTGCGGGTAGCTGCGACTCTCCCATCCGTTCACCTCATTGAAGATAAGAATATCTCCCCCAAAGATGAGCTTAGCGTCACTCTGAAAAGCAGCCCGGTGCCGCGACCAACGGCCCCGGAGCCGCATTCAAGGTTTCCCACGATGCGCGGCGCTCATGTATGCTACGGCGTTCACTCCAACGACACCGCAGTGCCGGACGCAGCGAGGTTGCGCTGCCTGGAAACAGGGTCCTTATCTCTCTCAGCACAAAGTAGCCATGCACGAACAATACACGCCCCGTGATATAGAAGCCGCCGCCCAGACCTTCTGGGACGAGCAACAATCGTTCGCTGTCACCGAACAGCCAGGCAAGGACACCTACTATTGCCTGTCGATGTTCCCGTACCCGAGCGGCAAGCTACACATGGGCCACGTGCGCAACTACACCATTGGTGACGTGATCGCCCGTTACCAGCGCATGCAGGGCAAGAACGTCCTGCAGCCAATGGGTTGGGATGCGTTCGGCATGCCGGCCGAAAACGCCGCGATGAAGAACAACGTCGCCCCGGCCAAGTGGACGTACGAGAACATCGACTACATGAAGTCCCAGCTCAAGAGCCTGGGCCTGGCGATCGACTGGTCGCGTGAAGTCACCACCTGCAAGCCGGACTACTACCGCTGGGAACAGTGGCTGTTCACCCGCCTGTTCGAAAAAGGCGTCATCTACCGTAAGAACGGCACCGTCAACTGGGACCCGGTCGACCAGACCGTACTGGCCAACGAGCAAGTCATCGACGGCCGCGGCTGGCGTTCGGGCGCGCTGATCGAGAAGCGCGAAATCCCGATGTACTACTTCCGCATCACCGACTACGCCGACGAGCTGCTTGAAAGCCTCGACGAGCTGCCGGGCTGGCCTGAGCAGGTCAAGACCATGCAGCGCAACTGGATCGGCAAATCCCGCGGCATGGAAGTGCAGTTCCCCTACGACCAGGCGAGCGTCGGCCACGAAGGCACCCTCAAGGTCTTCACCACCCGTCCGGACACCCTGATGGGCGCGACCTACGTCGCAGTCGCCGCCGAGCACCCGTTGGCCACCCAGGCCGCCCAGGGCAACCCGGCACTGCAGGCGTTCATCGATGAATGCAAGAGCGGTAGCGTCGCCGAGGCCGACATGGCCACTCAGGAGAAGAAGGGCATGCCCACTTCCCTGTTCGTCCAGCACCCGCTGACCGGCGAGAAGCTCCCGGTCTGGGTCGCCAACTACGTGCTGATGCACTATGGCGATGGCGCCGTGATGGCTGTTCCGGCCCACGATGAGCGTGACTTCGAGTTCGCCCACAAGTACAACCTGCCGCTCAAGGCTGTGGTCCGCACCAGCGCCGGCGACGACGTGGGCAGCGAGTGGCTGGCCGCCTACGGCGAGCACGGCCAGCTGATCAACTCCGGCGAGTTCGACGGCCTGGATTTCGAAGGCGCCTTCGACGCCATCGAAGCCGCCCTGATCCGCAAGCAGCTGGGCAAATCGCGTACCCAGTTCCGCCTGCGCGACTGGGGCATCAGCCGCCAGCGCTACTGGGGCTGCCCGATCCCGATCATCCACTGCCCGACCTGCGGCGATGTGCCGGTACCGGAAGACCAATTGCCGGTCACCCTGCCCGAAAACGTGGTGCCGGACGGCGCTGGCTCGCCACTGGCGCGCATGCCTGAATTCTACGAATGCAGCTGCCCGAAATGCGGCGCCGCGGCCAAGCGCGAAACCGACACCATGGACACTTTCGTCGAGTCGTCCTGGTACTTCGCCCGCTACGCCTCGCCAAACTACGAAGGCGGTATGGTCGACCCGAAAGCGGCCAACCACTGGCTGCCGGTCGATCAGTACATTGGCGGTATCGAGCACGCCATCCTTCACCTGCTGTATGCGCGCTTCTTCCACAAGCTGATGCGCGACGAAGGCCTGGTAACTTCCAACGAGCCGTTCAAGAACCTGCTGACCCAGGGCATGGTGGTCGCCGAGACCTACTACCGTACCGCCAGCAACGGCGGCAAGGATTGGTTCAACCCGGCGGACGTCGAGGTCGAGCGTGACGCCAAGGCCAAGATCATCGGTGCCCGCCTGAAGACCGATGGCCTGCCGGTGGAAATCGGCGGTACCGAGAAGATGTCCAAGTCCAAGAACAACGGCGTGGATCCACAGGCCATGATCGACGCCTACGGCGCCGACACCTGCCGTCTGTTCATGATGTTCGCCTCGCCGCCCGACATGAGCCTGGAGTGGTCCGACTCCGGCGTCGAGGGTGCCAGCCGCTTCCTGCGCCGCGTATGGCGCCTGGCCCAGGCCCACGTGAGCCAGGGCCTGCCGGGCAAGCTGGACGTCGCCGTACTGGACGATGCGCAGAAAACCATCCGCCGCGCCATCCATGCCGCCATCAAGCAGGCCAGCACCGACGTGGGCCAGTTCCATAAATTCAACACCGCCATCGCCCAGGTGATGACCGTGATGAACGTGCTGGAAAAAGCCCCGCAAGCCACCGAGCAGGACCGCGCCCTGCTGCACGAAGGCCTGGAAGCCGTGACCTTGCTGCTGGCCCCGATCACGCCGCACATCAGCCATGAGCTGTGGAAGCACCTGGGTCACGACCAGGCCGTGATCGATGCCACTTGGCCAAGCGTAGACGAAAGCGCCTTGGTCCAGGACAGCATCACTCTGGTGGTCCAGGTCAACGGCAAGCTGCGTGGCCAGGTCGAAATGCCCGCCAGCGCCAGCCGTGAAGAGATCGAAGCCGCCGCCCGCAGCAACGAGAACGTCCTGCGCTTCATCGATGGCCTGACCATCCGCAAGGTCATCGTGGTGCCGGGCAAGCTGGTCAACATCGTCGCCAACTGATGGCAACGCCCGCCCGCGCATGTTGCGGGCGGGCGGAATTGGCCCACAAGGGAGCTACAACATGATCAAACGCAATCTGCTGGTAATGGGCCTGGCCGTCGTGCTCAGCGCCTGCGGTTTCCAGCTGCGCGGCACCGGCACCACCGAGCTGAGCATCAAGGAAATGGACCTGCGCGCGCGCAATGCTTATGGCGAGACCGTGACCGAGCTGCGCGAATCCCTCAAGCGCAACGGCGTCAATGTCCACTCAGGCGCCCCCTACCGCCTGGTGCTGACCGACGAGCAGCAAACCCAGCGCGCCGCCACCTATAGCGGCGGCAACCGGTCGGTCGAATATGAACTCACCACCGTGCTCAATTACAGCATGCTGGGCCTGAACGACATCCCGCTGCTGAGCGACAAGATCGAAGTGCGCAAGATCTACGTGCATGACGGCGACAACATCACAGGCTCCGACCAGGAAGCCACCCAAGCCCGCGAAGAAATGCGCCGCGATCTGGTCCAGGCCATGCTCGTTCGCCTGCAAATGCTGACCCCGGGCCACCTGGACGAGCTGCAGCGCGAAGCAGAAGAACGCGCCAAGGCCGAAGCCCAGGCCCAGGAGGCGGCCCGCCGCCAGCAGGACGAAACGCCGCAGCAATCCCCAATGGAAGTTCCGGCCAACTGACCGAGGCCGAACGGGGCACCTTCGGGTGCCCCCGCATCCACCATGAAGCTCTCCCCCGCCCAACTCAACAAACACCTGCAAGGTGCCCTGGCCCCGGTCTACGTGGTCAGCGGCGACGATCCGCTGCTTTGTCAGGAAGCCGCCGACGCCATCCGTACCGCGGCTCGCCAGCAGGGCTTCGACGAACGCCAGGTGTTCAGTGCCGACGCCAATTTCGATTGGGGCACCCTGCTCCAGGCCGGCGCCAGCCTTTCCTTGTTCGCCCAAAGGCGCCTGCTGGAGCTGCGCCTGCCATCGGGCAAGCCCGGCGACAAGGGCGCTGCCGCGTTAATGGAGTACTGCGCCAACCCGGCCGAAGACACATTACTGCTGGTCAGCCTGCCCAAACTCGACGGCAGCGCGCAGAAGACCAAATGGGGCAAGGCGCTGATCGAAGGCCAGCACTGCCAATTCATCCAGATCTGGCCAGTCGACGCGCAGCAACTGCCACAGTGGATCAATCAGCGCCTGTCCCAGGCCGGACTGTCCGCCCAACGTGACGCGGTCGACCTGATCGCCGCGCGGGTCGAAGGCAACCTACTGGCAGCCGCCCAAGAGATCGAAAAACTCAAGTTGTTAGCCGAAGGCAACCAGATCACGGTGGAAACCGTGCAGGCTGCCGTAGCCGACAGCGCTCGCTTCGACGTGTTCGGGCTGGTCGATGCCATCCTCAACGGCGAGGCGGCCCACGCCCTGCGCATGCTGGAAGGCTTGCGCGGCGAAGGGGTCGAGCCACCAGTCATCCTTTGGGCCCTGGCGCGCGAGTTGCGCCTGCTGGCTGGGCTTGCCCAGCAATTCAGCCAAGGCGTGCCGCTGGACAAGGCCTTCAGCCAGGCACGACCACCTGTGTGGGATAAACGCCGACCACTGGTCAGCAAAGCTCTCCAGCGCCTGTCCGCGCAGCGTTGGGCGCAGTTGCTGCAGGATGCTCAGCGCATCGACGCCCAGATCAAAGGTCAGGCCGAAGGTTCCCCCTGGACGGGGCTGGCGCGGCTGGCGCTGCTGATGGCCGGGCAACGCCTGGCGTTGCCTGGCGAGTAAGCTATCTGCACTATTCCTGTAGGGGCTGGCGAAGCCAGCAATGGGCTGAAAAAGTCTGCAAGACAGCCCCTATCTGCCCATACATACAATCAATTGGCTCCTGCCCTACCCTGGTCTTACAGTGCGCCCCGACATCCACCCAACCGGGGTATCGCCATGAGCAAGAAGCCGAAGAAGCACGGGCCGAACAAGGCCAAGTCCATCATCGCCCAGCCACTGTTCCGCTGCCGCCAGGAACGACCGAACAAGGGCAAAGGCAGCTACCGCCGCGAAGCCTTCCAATCGAGAGATTGGGAGGCTTCTTGCTTTTTGGCCGCATGAAGGCAGGAAACCCCCAGTCATGATATGGTCGGCACCTGAACCGCAATTCTGGATCTGTGCATGCCCTTTCGTCTGTCCCTGCGCTGGCCGTCTCGCCAGCTGATCGCAGCCTCCAGCTTCATCCTGCTCGTCGCCTGTGCGGAAAAACCCACCGCCGCCGACGCCTTGCCGCTGGCCCCCGCGCAGCCTGCGCCGAACGTGTCCCTGCCGGGCACCACGCCTGACACCAGCAACGACATCCAGCCCCTGCAAACCTTCGCCCAATGGCAGGCAGGCTTCCGCCAGCAGGCCTTGCAAGCCGGCATCAGTGCCAACACCTTCGATCGCGCCTTCCTAGGCGTCACACCCGACATGGACGTGATCAAGGCCGACCGCAGCCAACCCGAATTCGCCCGCCCGGTGTGGGAATACCTCGACGGCGCCCTGTCGCCGCTGCGTGTGCGCAACGGTAAGAAGCTGCTCGAGCAACATGCCGAGTTGTTGTCGCGCATCGAGCAGCGCTATGGCGTCGACCGCCAGGTGCTGGTATCGGTCTGGGGCATGGAAAGCAACTTCGGCCAGTTCCAGGGCAACAAATCAGTGATCCGCTCCCTGGCCACCCTGGCCTACGAAGGCCGTCGTCCGACCTTCGCCCAGGACCAACTGATCGCCGCCCTGCAGATCCTGCAGAACGGCGACATCCAGCCCGAGGCCATGCGCGGCTCCTGGGCCGGCGCCATGGGCCAGACCCAGTTCATTCCGACCACCTATAACACCCACGCGGTGGACTTCGACGGCGATGGCCGTCGCGATATCTGGAACAGCACAGCCGATGCCCTGGCATCCACCGCCCACTACCTGCAAAGCTCGGGCTGGAAACGTGGGCAGCCGTGGGGCTTCGAAGTCCAAGTGCCCGCAGGCTTCGACTATTGGCTGGCCGATGGCGTGCAGCGCAAGAGCGTCAGTGAATGGCTGCAACTGGGCGTGAAACTGCCAGCCGGCACCCAGCTGCCTGCAGGCAGCAGCCAGCTGTCCGCCGCCCTGCTGCTGCCGGCAGGGGCTCGTGGCCCGGCGTTCCTGGTGCTGGACAACTTCCGGGCGATCCTGAAGTACAACAATTCCTCGTCCTACGCCCTGGCGGTCAGTCTGCTGGGTGATCGCTTCTATGGCTGGGGCTTCATCGCCGGTAGCTGGCCCAAGGACGATCTGCCGCTGAGCCGTAGCGAGCGCATCGAACTACAGGATCTGCTCAACGCCAGCGGCCACGAGGCCGGCAATGCCGACGGCATCATCGGCGCCAATACCCGCAAGGCCATCCGCAATGCCCAGCAGGCGCTGGGTTGGCCGGCAGATGGGTACCCGACCCACAAGCTGCTCGACAGCCTGCGTCGTCGCTAACCTGGCAACGAGCGCAGCCCTGTGGGAGCGCGGGTAGACCCGCTCCCACAAGCTTATGCAAGCCTCAAGGCCAGCGCCCAGGCCTTAGCGCTCAAACAACGACTGCTCCAATGACAGCCGCATGGCCTGACTGTCCAGCCTTACCCTGGCCCCCAGCGGCAGACACAGGTTGGGATCACAATGCCCACTGCGCCACCCCGCCAATACCGGGATACCCAACGGCCCGAAGATATCCTTCAGCAGCGGCGTCATCGCCGGCACGGTGATTCCGGCAAAATCGCCCACCAGCACACCGCGAATCCCGTCCAGTTTGCCGGCAAGACGCAATTGGGTGAGTAGCCGGTCTACGCGGTACAGCGGCTCGTTGACATCCTCGATGAACAGGATACAGCCCTGGCTGTCGATCTCGCCCACCGTCCCCAAGGTCGCACACAGCACCGATAGATTGCCGCCCAGCAAACGCCCGCTGGCCATGCCAGGGGCCACGCAGGTCAGTGGATAAGCATCGGGATGGGCCAGTACATCGCCCTGATGGACCTTGCCGTGCAGTTGATCGAACAATGAACTGACGGTCGGCTCCTGCTTCGCGCCGAGCAGATCGGCATTGAGCATGCCGCCATGGAAAGTGATGAGCCCAGCGTGGCGCTGGAGCGCCGTGTGCAGGGCAGTGATATCGCTATAGCCGACCAGCGGCTTGGGGTGTTGGCGGATCAGGTCGAAATCGAGCCGATCCAACAGCCGCATGCTGCCATAGCCACCGCGCATGCACAGGATGGCGTCGATTGCAGGATCGGCAAACGCCCCATGCAAGTCATCCAGACGCTGCTGGTCTGGTCCGGCCAAATAGCCTTCGGCCTGACCGACGCCCGGAAACAGGCGGCACTGGTAGCCTCGGTCGGCAAACCACTGGCTTGCCTTGCGCCCGTCCAGCCGGGCCGGGCCGGCCGGGGCGACGATGGCAAAACAGGCATTGCCGGGCAGCGCTGCAGGCAGAGATGCATCCAAGGTTTCAACGCAGTTCATCGAACAACTCCTTGCACGTACAGGGGCAGCTCTCGGAAACAAAAATGCCGATGCCGCCTTCCGGCGTGCATCGGCATCGATCACTCAACCAGGCTCAGAGCTTGATCTTGGCTTCGTGGGCCTGTTGGTCGGCGTGGTACGAAGAGCGCACCAGCGGGCCGGAGGCAACGTTCTTGAAGCCCATCTTGTACCCTTCCTCGGCGAACCAGGCGAAGGTATCCGGGTGCACGAAACGTTGCACCGGCAAGTGGCTGCGCGAAGGCTGCAGGTACTGGCCCAGGGTCAGCATGTCGATGTCATGCTCGCGCATGCGGTGCATTACTTCGATGACTTCTTCGTCGGTCTCGCCAAGACCGAGCATCAGGCCAGACTTGGTCGGTACATGCGGGACCATCTGCTTGAACTTCTGCAGCAGGTCCAGCGACCAGTCGTAGTCCGAACCCGGACGCGCAGCCTTGTACAGGCGCGGTACGGTCTCAAGGTTGTGGTTGAACACATCCGGCGGCTCCTGGGCGGTGATTTCCAGGGCAACGTCCATGCGCCCACGGTAGTCCGGCACCAGGGTCTCCAGCTGGATGCCAGGCGACAGGGCGCGGATTTCGCGGATGCAGTCGGCGAAGTGCTGGGCACCGCCGTCACGCAGGTCATCGCGGTCCACCGAGGTGATGACCACGTACTTCAGGCGCAGGTCGGCGATGGCCACGGCCAGGTTCTTAGGCTCGTCGAGGTCCAACGGCTTCGGCCGGCCGTGGCCGACGTCACAGAATGGGCAGCGACGGGTGCAGATGTCACCCATGATCATGAAGGTCGCGGTGCCGCCGGAGAAGCACTCGCCCAGGTTCGGGCAGGAGGCTTCTTCGCACACGCTGTGCAGCTTGTGCTTGCGCAGCAGTTGCTTGATGCGGTCGACCTCCGGGGAAACCGGAATGCGCACGCGAATCCAGTCCGGCTTCTTCGGCAGCTCTTCGGTAGGGATGATCTTGACCGGGATACGCGCGACCTTTTCAGCACCGCGCAGCTTCACGCCTGCTTCGACTTTCTTTGGCGCGGGACGCGCGGCGGCGTCCTGGGTGGGTACCGGGTTCGGCACGGCTTCTTGCACAGTTGTTGTCATATTCAGTCGATTCCGCCCGTGAGGGTCGTCTGCTCAGCATAGTCGAGGTGCTTGACCAGCTGTCCGCGCAGCCTTGTCCTGACCTCGGAGAGTTCGATCGGACCTGCCAGGTCACGCAACTGGGTCATCGCCAGCCCCGCATACCCACAGGGGTTGATTCGGCGGAATGGCGCAAGGTCCATGTCCACGTTCAGGGCAAGGCCGTGGAACGAACGGCCATTGCGGATTCGAAGGCCGAGGGAGGCGATCTTCGCCCCGTCGACATAGACGCCAGGCGCATCGGGCTTGGCCACGGCCTGGACGTCATAACTGGCCAGCAGGTCGATCAGGCTGTGCTCGATCCGGGTGACCAGCTCGCGTACACCAAACCCCAGGCGACGAACATCCAGCAACAGGTAGGCCACCAGTTGGCCGGGGCCATGATAGGTCACCTGGCCGCCACGGTCGGTCTGCACCACCGGGATGTCGCCGGGGACCAACAGGTGCTCGGCCTTGCCAGCCTGGCCCTGGGTAAAGACCGAGGGGTGTTCGACCAGCCAGATTTCGTCCTGGCTGTCCGGGCTGCGCTGCTCGGTAAAGCGCCGCATGGCCTCCAGCACCGGTTCATAGGGCTGCAGGCCAAGATCGCGAAAACCGAGGCAGGAAGGCATCAGAGCACCATTTTAACGATGCCGGTCGCGCGCAGGGCGCTGTTGATATCGTGCAACTGGTTCTCGCTTTCAGCAACGATGTGCAACTGCACCGTGGTGTACTTGCCTTCCTTGCTCTGGCGCTCGGCCAGGGTGGACAGATCGACCTTGGCATACTTGCTCAGGATCTCGATCACGGTGTCCTTGAAACCGACCACGGTATCGCCGATTACCTTGATCGGGTAATCGTCGCAGGGGAATTCGATCTTGTGCGACTTGACGTCAGGTTCGCTCATGGCGGAAACGGCCTCGTAAGCCGTGGCAACAACAACGCCCCTGCAGGATACGCAGGGGCGTGCAGGTCACGTATCAGTTGAACAACCCGTAGAAGAACAGACGGATGCTATCCCACATACGGCGGAAGAAACCACCTTCCTCGACGCCGTCGAGGGCGATGAGGTCGGCGCTGTGAACCACTTTCTCGTCCAGTTTGACTTCAACTTTACCGATCACGTCACCTTTGGCGATCGGGGCGGTCAGTTGCGGGTTCATGGTCATCGAAGCCTGCAGGCGCTTCAATTGGCCTTTAGGCATAGTCAGGGTCAGGTCGTTGGCGAGGCCGGCCTTCACCTGGCTGGTGGCGCCTTTCCAGACCGGGGATTGGGTCAGCTCGGTGCCCTTCTGGTAGAAGGTCTGGGTTTCGAAGAAGCGGAAGCCGTAGGTCAGCAGCTTCTGGGTCTCGGCGGCGCGGGACTGTTCGCTGTTGGTGCCGAACACCACGGCGATCAGACGCTGGCCGTCGCGGACGGCCGAAGCCACCATGCAGTAGCCGGCTTCGTCGGTGTGGCCGGTCTTCAGGCCGTCGACGGTTTTGTCACGCCACAGCAACAGGTTGCGGTTCGGCTGCTTGATGTTGTTCCAGTAGAACTCCTTCTGCGAGTAGATCGCATAGTGGGCCGGATCTTCGTCGATGATCGCGCGCGCCAGCAGGGCCATGTCGTGGGCCGAGGAATAGTGCTCCGGGTTCGGCAGGCCGGTGGGGTTCATGAAGTGGCTGTTGCTCATGCCCAGGTCGGCGGCGGTCTTGTTCATCATGTCGGCGAAGGCATCTTCGCTGCCGGCGATGTGCTCGGCCAGGGCGACGGAGGCGTCGTTGCCCGACTGGATGATGATGCCGTGCAGCAGGTCGCTGACGCTGACCTGGCTGCCGACCTTGATGAACATGCGCGAGCCGCCGGTGCGCCAGGCATTCTCGCTGACGGTGACCGGGTCGTTCTCGCCGATCTGGCCACGACGGATATCCAGGGTGGCGATGTAGGCGGTCATCAGCTTGGTCAGGCTGGCCGGCGGCAGGCGTTCGTCACCGTTGTTCTCGACCAGCACGTTGCCGCTGGACGCATCCATCAGTACATAGGACTTGGCGGCCAGTTGCGGTGGCGCTGGCATCATCTGCTCTGCTGCGAACGCAGCAGGCATGATCATCAGCAGAACGGGCAGGCAAAGTCGTTTGGCAAGGTTGGTGATGTTCATCCGTCTCTCGAAAATCGCTAATGGTCTGATGTTCCCTGGGACACGTCATGTGCCCAGCGCCAGTCAGGCTGGTTTTGCGGCCATGGGCCTGGCCCGCGAAATGCGGCTTTGTGTCGCGGCGGGCAAAAGCCAACATTGTACATGGGAGCGCCCGGCAATTCATGACAAAACCGACAGCTTGAGTGGCAAGCCCCTCTCAGCTTGGCGCTTGCCGCTGGTCGCTAGCCGCTCGGATAGCTCAGTCGGCAGTGACCAGCTTGGCCTGCCCCAGGTTGGCCAGGCGAATGCTGTCCTGGGCCTGCTGAATCTCGCCCTGGCTGTTGATTGGTCCAAGGCGCACACGGTGCAGAGTCTGCTGGTTGCGCACGATGGAGCTGATGAACACCGGCGCACTGACCATGGTGCTCAGCTTGGCGCGCAGCAACTCGGCGGCATCGGGGTTGGCGAAGGCGCCCACCTGCAGGAAGCTGCCACCGTTGCCGGCAGGCACATTGTTGCCGCCCACCTGGACCGGCACGACGGGTGCCGCGTGTTGCTGCGGCGGCGGAGTCCATTGCTCGACCCGGCCGGTGTTGGCCGGAATCGCCTGGGTCTGGGCGACCTGGGGCTCCTTGAGCACCATCGGTGGCTGCTGGCCCCGCTGGGCCCACCACTGCTGCGGGTCGATGCCTTCGACGCGCACGTGCGCCGTGCCGATCTCGGCGTAGCCGAGCTTCTTCGCCGCGGCGTAGGAAAGGTCGATGATACGGTCGGAATAGAACGGGCCACGGTCGTTGACGCGCAGGATCACGCTGCGACCGTTGGCCAGGTTGGTCACCCGCACGTAGGCAGGCAGCGGCAAGGTCTTGTGCGCCGCGCTCATGCCATAGAGGTCGTAGAGCTCGCCATTGGCGGTGTTCTGGCCATGGAACTTGGTGCCATACCACGACGCCGTCCCCTCGGCGCGGTAGTTGCGCGAGTCCTGCATCGGGTAGTAGGTCTTGCCCAGCACGGTGTAGGGGTTGGCTTTGTAAGGACCGGTATGTACGGTCGGCGTGGCATCGGGAATCTTGTTGACGTCCACGTCCCACCAGGGCGCACCGTCCTTGTGGGCACGGTTGATGTCCAACCCTGGCTTGGAGCGAACGACATTGCCGCTCTGCTGAGTCGGTCGGTTGGACGAACAACTGACCAGCAGCACGGCGACAGTCATGCAGGTCAGCAGTTTGAGAGTGTTGGCAGAGATCTTTGCGCGCATTACTTGACGCCCCGTGCTTGAACCAGCTGTTCCGAAAGCTGATGCACCGCCATGGCGTACATCACGCTGCGGTTGTAACGCGTGATCGCGTAGAAATTCTTCAGGCCCATCCAGTATTCAGGGCCATTGTCGCCCTCCAGGCGGAAGGCGGTCACAGGCAGATCATCGCGCAGCGCATCATGACTCGACCAACCCAGGGCTCGCAACTCCCCAACGGTCTTGACCGGCTCGATACCCGTGGTCAGCCCCTCGTCGGCGCGCTCGCCGAGCACCAGGGCGCGACTGACCACCGGCTCACCGGCCACCCAACCGTGACGCTTGAAGTAACTGGCGACGCTGCCGATGGCATCGGTGGGGTTGTTCCAGATATTGATGTGGCCGTCGCCGTCGAAATCCACGGCATAGCTGCGGAAGCTGCTGGGCATGAACTGCGGCAGGCCCATGGCCCCGGCGTAGGAACCCTTCAAGGTCAGCGGGTCGAGTTGCTCTTCACGAGCCAGCAGGAGGAACTCTCGCAGTTCCTTGCGGAAGAACTCAGACCGGGGCGGGTAATCGAAGCCCAAGGTCGACAAGGCATCGATCACCCGGTAGTTGCCGGTATTGCGACCGAAAAAGGTTTCGACGCCAATGATCGCGACGATCACCTGAGCCGGCACACCGTATTCTTGCTCGGCGCGGGCCAACGCCTCCTCGTGCTGGCGCCAGAAGTCCACGCCACGGGCAATGCGCGCGTCGGTGATGAACATCGGGCGATATTCCTTCCACGGCTTGACCCGCTCGGCCGGACGCGAGATCGCATCGAGAATCGACTGCTTGCGCTGCACCTCACGGAACACGCCCATCAATTGCTCACCGGCGAAGCCGTAGTCGCGGGTCATTTCGCCGACGAACTCTGCCACCTGGGGCGAGCCATCATAATCACCGGCATTGGCCTGCTGGACTGCGCCGAACAAACCCATCGCGCCAATCCACGGCGCACAACGGGCAGCCCAGCCACGCACTACTTGCATGAAATTCTTCACCTTATTCAAACCTGTGCAATCCATTTGCGGTGCGTATGGATCGACATCAGAACGCCAAACGCTGACAGCAGCGTCACCAACGAAGTTCCGCCATAGCTAATGAAGGGCAGCGGCACGCCAACCACGGGCAGAAGGCCACTGACCATACCGATATTGACGAATACATATACAAAGAACGTCATGGTCAAGCTGCCTGCGAGCAACTTGCCGAACAATGTCTGGGCCTGGGCGGTGATCACCAGCCCACGACCGATCAGCAACAGGTAAATCAACAGCAACAGGCAGATGCCGACCAGACCGAACTCCTCGCCGAGCACGGCGATGATGAAGTCGGTGTGGCTTTCCGGGAGGAAATCCAGGTGCGACTGGGTGCCCAGCAGCCAGCCTTTGCCGAACACACCGCCCGAGCCGATCGCCGCCTTGGACTGGATGATGTTCCAGCCCGTGCCCAATGGATCGCTCTCGGGGTCGAGGAAGGTCAGGACTCGCTGCTTCTGGTAGTCGTGCATGACGAAGAACCACATCGCCACCGCCACCGGCACCGCTGCGGCGATCACGCTGATGATCCAGCGCCAGCGAAGCCCCCCCATGAACAGCACGAAGGCGCCCGAGGCCAGGATCAGCAGCGCAGTCCCGAGGTCCGGCTGGCGCACGATGAGAATGAACGGCACGCCGATCAGCACCAGGCTGATCGCCACATGCTTGAGGTGCGGCGGCAAAGTGCGCTTGGACAGGTACCAGGCAATGGTCGCCGGCATGATGATCTTCATGAATTCCGAGGGCTGGAAGCGGATCACCCCCGGGATGTTGATCCAGCGCGTGGCCCCCATGGCGTTGTGCCCCATGACGTCCACTACTACCAGCAGCAGCACCCCGACCACATAGGCCAAGGGCACCCAGCGCGCCATGAAGCGCGGCTCGAGCTGGGCGATGACGAACATCGACACCAGGCCGATGCCGAACGAGGTGGCCTGCTTGAGCAGCAAGTCCCAGTTCTTGCCACTGGCCGAATAAAGGACGAACAGGCTGCCGGCCGCCAGGGTCAGCAGGATGACCAGCAAAGGGCCGTCGACATGGATGCGCTGCAGAAAGCTCGCACGCCGACGCATCACGTCCTCGCTGGAGAGCATGCGATCGAAATTGTTCTTCACTGGGCCGATTCCTGGACAACGGTGGCAGGCGCGAATTCAGGTTTGAGCCGGCCGTTCTCGTCGAGCAGCCAGGCGTCCATCACCTGGCGCACGACAGGCGCTGCGACGCCGGAGCCGGATTCGCCGTTCTCGACCATCACCGAGACCACGATCTTCGGATCTTCGGCAGGGGCAAAGGCGACGAACAAGGCGTGGTCACGGTGGCGCTCCTGGAGTTTGTTGCGGTCGTATTTCTCGCCTTGCTTGATCGCCACCACCTGAGCGGTGCCGCTCTTGCCGGCGATGCGGTACTGGGAGCCGAGCGCGGCCTTGCGGGCGGTACCCCGGGCGCCATGCATCACCTGCTCCATGCCATGGGTGACCTTGGCCCAGTCGGACTTGTCACGCAGGACAATGTCCTCCATCGGGTTCTCGTCCACCGGCGGCTTGCCTTCGATGGTCTTGGCCAGGTGGGGACGGTTCCACTTGCCCTTGTTAGCGATCAATGCGGTGGCCTGGGCCAGCTGCAAGGGCGTAGCCTGCATGTAGCCCTGGCCGATACCGAGGATCAGAGTCTCGCCAGGGAACCAGGCCTGGCGACGGGTGGCGCGCTTCCATTCGCGCGATGGCATCAGCCCGGGAGACTCCTCGAACATGTCGAGGGAAACCTTCTGGCCGATGCCGAACTTGTTCATGTAGCTGGACAGGCGATCGATACCCATCTTGTGGGCAAGATCGTAGAAGTAAGTGTCGTTGGAGCGCATGATTGCGGTGTCCAGATCGACCCAGCCGTCACCGGTCCGGTTCCAGTTGCGGTACTTGTGGTCGTAGTTGGGCAATTGGTAGTAGCCGGGGTCGAACACCCGGCTGCTCGCGGTCACCACACCGCTGTCCAGCCCGGCGATGGCCACTGCCGGCTTGATGGTCGAGCCGGGCGGATAGAGCCCGCGCAAGACACGGTTGAACAGCGGCCGATCGATCGAGTCACGCAGCTCGGCATAGGCCTTGAAGCTGATGCCGGTGACGAACAAGTTGGGATCGAAACTCGGCTGGCTGACCATCGCCAGCACCTCGCCGGTGCGCGGATCCAAGGCCACCAGCGCGCCGCGACGTCCGCCCAAGGCAGCCTCGGCAGCCTCCTGCAGCTTGATGTCAAGGCTCAGTACGATGTCCTTGCCAGGCTCCGGGTCGGTGCGCTTGAGCACCCGCAGAACCCGGCCTCGGGCGTTGGTCTCGACCTCCTCGTAGCCCACCTGGCCGTGCAGCTCGGCCTCGTAGAAACGCTCGATGCCGGTCTTGCCGATATGGTGGGTGCCGCTGTAGTTGACCGGGTCGAGGCTCTTGAGCTCCTTCTCGTTGATGCGCCCGACATAGCCCACCGAATGGGCGAAATGCGCGCCCTGTGGGTAATGGCGCACCAGCTGCGCCGCCACGTCCACACCCGGCAGACGGAACTGGTTCACCGCAATGCGGGCGATCTGCTCTTCGTTGAGCTCGAACAGGATAGGCACCGGCTCGAATGGCCTGCGCCCCTGCTTCATGCGCTTTTCGAACAGGGCCCGGTCATCGGGCGTCAGCTCCAGCACCTCGACGATGGTGTCGAGCACCTGGCGCCAGTCACCTGAGCGCTCACGGGTCATGGTGAGACTGAAGCTGGGACGGTTGTCAGCGACGATCACCCCGTTGCGGTCGAAAATCAGCCCGCGGGTCGGCGGGATCGGCTGCACGTGCACCCGGTTATTTTCCGAAAGCGTGGAGTGGTAGTCGTACTGGATGACCTGCAGGTAGTAGAGCCGGGCGATCAGGACGCACACCAGCAGCACGACCGCCACCGCGCCGACCACGACGCGGCTGCGCACCAGGCGGGCGTCTTTCTCATGGTCCTTCAGACGAATCGGCTGCGACATCGGACGGGCTTACAGGCTCATTTGTGGTAGGGGTGCCCGGACAGTACGGTCCAGGCGCGATAGATCTGCTCGCCGATCAGTATCCTTACCAACGGGTGCGGCAGGGTCAGTGGCGACAGCGACCAACGCTGTTCGGCGCGTGCGCAGACCTCCGGCGCCAGGCCTTCCGGGCCTCCCACCATGAGATTGACCGTACGCGCATCCAGGCGCCAACGATCCAGCTCGCCCGCCAGTTGCTCGGTACTCCAGGGCTTGCCATGGACCTCGAGGGTGACGATGCGTTCCCCGGGCTGAACCTTGGCCAGCATGGCCTCCCCCTCCTGGCGAATCAGGCGGGCGACGTCGGCATTCTTGCCACGGGTATTCAGCGGAATCTCCACCAGCTCCAGCGACAGCTCCGGGGGCAGGCGCTTGGCATATTCATGCCAGCCTTCCTCGACCCAGCGGGGCATGCGCGAGCCGACCGCGATCAGGCGCAGGCGCACAGCGTTTCCTCAGCCCCGGTCCTTGAGGTTTTCGGAATAGCTGTGAGCGTTTTCCGGGCTGTGGTGCTTGCCATCGGCGGAGCGGCTCTGCTCGGCACCCAGCCACAGGCGCTCGAGGTCGTAGAACTGACGCGCAGCGGCAGTCATCATGTGCACGATGACGTCGTTGAGGTCCAGCAGGACCCAGTCGCTGTCGCCCTTGCCTTCTTCGCCCAGCGGTTGCACACCCTGGAGCTTGACGATTTCGCGGACCTTTTCGGCCATCGCGTTGATCTGCCGGTTGGAAGTACCGGTGGCGATGATCATGTAGTCGGTCAGGCTGTGCTTTTCACGCACGTCGATGACCTGGATGTCCTGGGCTTTGACGTCTTCCAAAGCCGATTTGGCCAGGTTGACCAGCTCTTCGCCGTTGATTTTCTGCTTGCTCATAAGAAACTCGTTCAATTCATGAATGAGGCGCCTGGTGGCGCCGTCAGTGCGACGCACGGTAAAGGTCGTGCGCCTCGATATAGGCCAGTACTGCGTCCGGCACCAGGAACCGTACCGACTTGCCGCTGGCCAGCAGCTGTCGGATCTGCGTGGCGGACACCGCGAGCGGCGTCTGCCAGACGAACGAAATGTGCCCCGCCGGGCCGGACATGGCGGTGGGATCGCTCTCCGAGCGCGCAGCCAGCAGGTTGCGCAGCTCGTCAGGGGGTTCGACATCGGCATCCGGGCGTTGCAGCACCAGGATGTGACAGTGTTGCAGCAACTCTTCCCAGCGATGCCAGCTGGGCAGTCCGCAGAATGCGTCCCAACCCAGCACCAGGAACAGCTGGTCGTCAGCGCCGAGTTCGGCGCGGATCGACTCCAATGTATCGATGGTGTAAGACGGTTTGTCCCGCGAAAGCTCCCGCGCATCCACACTCAGCCGCTCGACCCCGGCCACGGCGCAACGCACCATGGCCAGGCGGTCCTGGGGTGCCACGTGCGGGGTGTCGCGGTGCGGTGGCCGGGCGTTGGGCAGCAGGCGCAGCTCATCCAACGCCATGAACTCGGCCACTTCCAACGCGCTGCGCAGGTGACCGATGTGCACAGGGTCGAAAGTGCCGCCGAGAATGCCGATGCGCCGGACTGCCTGGGCCTTGCTCAACTCAGCAGGACTCCTGACCGCGCAGCTGGCCGTCACCGATCACCACGTACTTCTCGCAGGTCAGCCCTTCCAGGCCGACCGGTCCGCGGGCATGCAGCTTGTCGGTGGAGATGCCGATCTCCGCGCCAAGGCCATACTCGAAACCATCGGCGAAGCAGGTCGGGGCGTTGAGCATCACCGAGGCCGAGTCGACCTCGGCCATGAAACGCCGGGCCTGGCCCTGATGCTCGGTGATGATCGAATCGGTGTGGTGCGAGCCATAGTGGTTGATGTGCTCGATGGCCGCGTCCAGGCCTTCGACGACACGGATCGACAAGATCGCGTCGAGGTATTCGGTGTGCCAGTCGTCTTCGCTGGCCGGATTGGCGGCGATGATCGCTCGGGTGCGTTCGCAGCCGCGCAGTTCGACGCCCTTCTCCTGGAAGCGGCGGGCCATCTCCGGGAGGAACGCCTCGGCGACAGTGGCATCCACCAGCAGGGTTTCCATGGCGCCGCAGATGCCGTAGCGATAGGTCTTGGCGTTGAACGCGACGCGCCAGGCCTTGTCCAGGTCAGCATGTTGGTCGACATAGACGTGGCAGATGCCGTCCAGGTGCTTGATCACCGGTACCCGGGCATCGCGACTGATGCGTTCGATCAGGCCACGACCGCCACGCGGCACGATCACATCGACGAACTCAGGCATGCTGATCAGCGCGCCCACGGCCGCGCGGTCGGTAGTCTCGACCACTTGGACCACGGCCGCCGGCAAGCCGGCCTCGGCCAGGCCCCGCTGGATGCAGGCGGCGATTGCGCGGTTGGAATGAATGGCTTCGGAGCCGCCACGCAAGATGGTGGCGTTGCCGGACTTCAGGCACAGGCTGGCGGCGTCGATCGTCACGTTCGGGCGCGACTCGTAGATGATCCCAATCACGCCCAGCGGCACGCGCATCTTGCCGACCTGGATGCCCGACGGGCGGTAGCTCATGTCTCGGATGGCACCGACCGGATCCGGCAGGCTGGCCACCTGGCGCAGGCCGGTGATCATGCCGTCGATGCGCGCCGGGGTCAGGGCCAGGCGATCCAGCAATGCCGGCTCCAGGCCATTGGCGCGGCCATTGGCCAGGTCCTGTTCATTGGCTGCTGTCAGCTCGGCACGGGCGGCATCCAGGGCGTCTGCGGCGGCCTGCAGGGCGCGGTTCTTCTGCGCGGTGCTGGCACGGCCGATCACGCGCGAGGCCTCACGGGCGGCGCGACCCAGGCGGGTCATGTAGTCAAGAACGGACTCAGTCATGGGCTCGGTGTCTTGGCGAAGGGGAAATCGGCTGATTATAACTGGCACGCTCGGGTACGCCCAGCGGCGGGTGGCGGATGGTCGAAAATGAGCGACAGGATCTGTAGGAAAGATGTAACTACCCATATCGAAATTTTGCTAAACCGATCATGGGGCAACCTGCTGCCCCCAGAAAACGACACAGCGCATGCGAAAACGGCTTTATCCGCGAAAGGGGCACTGCTACCCCTCGGTTCAGCCTCGATTAAGCCATTAATTGCTATCATCTGCGCCCCGACCACCACGAGCCGACCGCATGCCAGACACCGCCCCCTGCCCGGCCCGCGCCCTGCCCGACAGCTTCTTCGACCGAGACGCCCAGACCTTGGCCCGGGACCTTTTGGGCAAGGTGATCCGCCACCGCCAGGGCAATCTCTGGCTCGCGGCACGCATCATCGAGACCGAGGCCTATTACCTCACCGACAAAGGCAGCCACGCCTCGCTCGGCTACACCGAAAAGCGCAAGGCGCTGTTCCTCGATGGTGGGCACATCTACATGTACTACGCCCGCGGCGGCGACTCGCTGAACTTCAGCGCCCACGGCCCGGGCAATGCCGTGCTGATAAAATCCGCCTACCCCTGGGTGGACGCGATTTCAGATGCCAACAGCCTGGCGCAGATGCAACTGAACAATCCCGATGCCAGCGGCAACCTGCGTCCGGCCGAGCGCCTGTGCGCGGGGCAGACCCTGCTATGTCGAGCCTTGGGCCTGAAAGTGCCGGACTGGGACGCCAAGCGTTTCGACCCTGAGCGCCTGTATGTCGAGGACTGCGGTGCAGTGGTAGCGCAGGTGATCCAGACCACCCGCCTGGGCATCCCCCATGGCCGCGACGAACATCTCCCCTACCGCTTCGTCGATGCCGAATACGCGCGCTTTTGTACACGGAACCCGCTGCGCCGGGGCCAAGTCGAAGGGCGTGATTTTTCCATCCTGAAACAAGGAAGCTGACCCCATGGGCCAATGGCTCGACAGCCTGACCGGCTGGCTCAGCGCCAACCCCCAGTGGCTTGGCCTGGCGATTTTCCTGGTGGCCTGCGTGGAATGCCTGGCCATCGCCGGCATCATCGTGCCGGGGACCGTTCTGCTATTCGCCGTGGCCGTGCTGGCCGGCAGCGGCGCCTTCAGCCTCGGCGAGACATTGCTGCTGGGCTTTCTCGGCGGGCTGCTGGGGGACGCGGTGTCGTACTCACTGGGCAAGCGGTTCCATCAGAACATCCGCCGCCTGCCGCTATTGCGCCATCATCCGGAATGGATCGGCAGCGCCGAGGCCTACTTCCAGCGTTATGGTATCGCCAGCTTGCTGGTAGGACGCTTCATCGGCCCGCTGCGACCGATGCTGCCCATGGTCGCAGGCATGTTCGACATGCCGCTGCCGCGCTTCATCGCCGTCAGCCTGCTGGCCGGCGCCGGCTGGTCGGTGGCTTACCTGTTGCCGGGCTGGGCCACCGGGGCGGCTATGCGTCTACCTCTGCCGGAAGGGTTCTGGCTGGATGCAGGCGTCATCGCCGGCACGTTGGCGGTGCTGATCGGCTTTAGCCTCAACAGCAGCCTGCGTGACCAGCGCTACGGCACACGCCTGATCGCCGGCCTGAGCCTCCTCGCCCTGGCAGGCATCTTCTTGGGCTGGCCATTTCTGCACGAATTCGACCAAGGAATCATGACCCTGGTGCAGGAGCACCGTAGCCAGGCAGTCGATGGCGCCGTGGTGCTGATCACCCGCTTGGGAGATTTTCGTACACAGCTGTTCCTGGGTGGCTTGCTCACCGGGCTTCTGTTGCTGGCACGGCAGTGGCGTCATGCCCTGTTCGCCGGTGGCGCGCTGATGGGTACGGCGATCGCCAACGGCACGTTGAAATGGCTATTCGCTCGCGCACGCCCCGAAGTACTGACCGACCCACTGACCAGCTACAGCATGCCCAGCGGCCACAGCTCGGCGTCGTTTGCGTTCTTCCTGGTGCTGGCAGTGCTGGCCGGACGCGGCCAGCCACCGCGCATGCGCCTGACCTGGGTGATGCTGGGCTGCCTGCCGGCACTGGCGATCGCCTTGTCGCGGGTATATCTTGGGGCCCATTGGCCGACCGATATCCTTGCCGGAGCGCTGTTGGCGTGTTGCGTCTGCGCGCTGAGCCTGACCCTGGTGCAGCATCGCCAACCCCTTCAGGCCTTGCCGCTGCGCGTGTGGTGGCTGGTACTGCCGGCCTGCGTTGCCCTGTTGGCGTTCTTCGCCCTGCACGCCCTGCCCCAGGCGCTGTTGCGCTACCAATATTGAGACGCGACCGGTTCGGTGTACTCGCCGCCGCATTCACAGGTAAACCCGCTTGTGCGTTATTTCTGCGGGAGCGGGTTTACCCGCGAAAGGGCCCAGACAAGCAATGCAACGGACCGTTGCATCTACTGCGCTGCACCGGGCAATTCAAGCAAACAGCTCGCCCTGGATGCGGTCCAGCAGGTTCTGGATGGCCTCAAGCCGCAACTGCGGCGAGTCGATGGCCAACAGGTCGAGCTTGTCTTCTTCCATGAACGGCAACAGGTAGCCCAGCTGGTTGGCCAGGGACTGGCATCCATCCACGGCCCGCGGCATATCCAGCGCCGCCACCATCGGGTGTTCACCCAGCGCTTGCAGCAGCGCCAGCAGATCGTCATCCCGCTCGGACAACGCGCTGTCCGCAAGCTCCGGCAGCCAGTGCACATCGCCAACCATCAACTGGTCTTTCTGCACCTCGGTCTGCTCCAGGCGGAAACGCCGCACGCCTTCCACACGGATGCCCAGCAAGCCGTTTTCCTGCTGCACGAAGTCGCGGATCAGCGCCTCGCAGCCGACCGAGGCCACCACCGGCGGCGCCTTGCCGACCTGCTCGCCCTCAAGGATGCACACCACGCCGAACCCACCGCCCTGCTTCATGCAACGGCTGATCATGTCCAGGTAGCGCGCCTCGAAAATCTGCAGATCGAGCAGGCAGCCGGGAAACAGCACGGTATCGAGGGGAAACAGCGGTAGCGTCATCTTCATTCCTCACACCAGCAGGCTGACCGCCAACGGCAGGAACACCGCCGTGGCCACGCCCATCAGGCTCATCGCCAGCGCGGCGAAGGCGCCGCATTCGTCACTTTCCTGCAAGGCAACCGAGGTGCCTACCGCATGAGCGGTGATGCCCAGAGACATGCCGCGCGCCTCGGGGCTGAGCACGCCAAAGCGGGTCAGCAAAGCCGGGCCGAAGATTGCCCCGATCACCCCGGTGATCAGCACGAACACCGCTGCCAGAGCCGCAACGCCACCAATCTGCTCGGCCACCAGCATGGCAATGGGTGATGTCACCGACTTTGGCGCCATGGTCATCAGGATCATGTGCTCGGCCCCAAACCACCACCCCAGCGCCAGGCACGCCACGGTGGCGAACAGGCCTCCGATTACCAGCGTAGTAAATGTCGGCCAGAACAGCTGGCGGATCCGCCGCAGGTTCAGGTAGAGCGGCACAGCCAAGGCCACGGTGGCCGGGCCCAGGAGGATGTAGAGGATCTCGGTACTCTTGCGATATTCGGTGTAATCGATGCCACACGCCAGCAGTACGCCGATGACCAGCACCATCGACATCAATACCGGTTGCAGGAAGATCCAGCGGGTTTTCTCGTAGGCTGCCAACACCACCTGGTAGGCCCCCAGGGTGATGCCAATACCGAACAGAGGATGGTGGATGACCGCGTCGAGCGCGCCTTGCCAGTCGAACATCATGGCTGCTCCTTGTGCTTGCCTTGGCGGTTGATGAGCTTTTGCATCAGCACACCGACGAACACTAGGGTCACCAGGCAGGAAATCACCAAGGCGCCGGCGATGGCCCAGAAGTCCGCGGCGATGTCCTTGGCATAGACCATCACACCCACCGCCGGCGGCACCAGCAGCAACGGAAGGTAGCGCAGCAGGCTACCGGACGCCTCACTCAAAGGCTTGCCCACTTCCCCTCGCACCATCAGCGATACCAGCAACAGCAGCAGGCCAATGATCGGTCCCGGCAAGATGGGTACGAACAGATGATTGATCGCCGTCCCCAGCAGTTGAAACAACACCAGCCAGGTCAAACCACGCAACAGCATAAGGATCTCCTCCAGGCAGTGCGGCCATTATAAGCATGCGCCCCGCAGCCCTAGTAAGCCGATTTGCGGCGAAAAGATGACAACTTGACTGTAACGGACGGCCGTGATGATCTTGCACTGCCGTACCAAATCGAGCAGCAAGACAACCTGGAGAGTCGCGATGCCCTATGTACCTGTTAGCGCGTTATCGCAGTATGTCGGCAAGGAACTGGGACGTTCCGAGTGGTTGAAGATCGATCAGCAGCGCATCAACCTGTTTGCCGAGGCCACGGGGGACTTCCAGTTCATCCATGTCGACCCGAACAAGGCCGCCAAGACGCCATTCGGCGGCACCATCGCCCACGGTTTCTTGACCCTATCGCTGATTCCCAAGTTGATGGAGGACATTCTCGTCCTGCCCGAAGGTCTGAAGATGGCGCTCAACTACGGGCTGGACAGCGTGCGATTCATCCAGCCGGTAAAGGTGGACAGCCGGGTGCGCCTGAGAGTCGAGCTGGCCGACGCCACCGAGAAAAAGCCCGGGCAATGGCTGCTCAAGATCACCGCCACCCTGGAAATCGAAGGCGAGGAAAAACCGGCCTATATTGCCGAGCCACTCTCGTTGTGCTTCGTCTGACTCGGGACAACCCGCCAGCCCTTCACGAGTGAACCGCTCCCACAGGCGCGGCGCTTCCATCAAAAGCACCGCAAAACCTGTGGGAGCGGCTTTACCCGCGAAGGGGCCGCACAGGCCATAGGCGTGCGGCGCCCAGTACCTTCGCCGGCGCATTCTGCGGCATACTCGACGCATCGTTTGCCCGGAATCCGCCATGCGCGCACTGCTGCCCTTCACCTTGATCCTGCTGCTCGCCGCTTGTGGCGAAGGCGAACCCTTGTCGCCACCGGATGCTCGTCTGCCCGATGGGGGCCGCTACCGAGGGCAGGTGGTCGACGGCCTGCTGCAGGGCGAAGGGCGCATCGACTACCCCAATGGGAGTTGGTACGCCGGCACTTTCCTCAACGGCCAATGGCATGGCCAGGGCGAGTGGCACGGCAGTAATGGCGAGATCTACCGAGGTCAGTTCGCCGAAGGCCTGTTCCATGGCTTGGGCGATCTGACCACACCCGGTAGCCACTACGCGGGCACTTTCAAGCATGGCCGGCGCGACGGCGAAGGCACCCTCAAGCAAAACGACCAGACCTACCGCGGCCAGTTCGCCAACGACCAGTACGAAGGCGCCGGCGAACTGGAGCTGGCCGACGGCAGCCGCTACCAGGGCTTGTTCGCCAAAGGCAAACCCAACGGCGCCGGCGTCCGCAGCGATGCCAGCGGCAATCAGTTCAGTGGCCACTTCGTCGACGGCTTGCTCCAGGGAGCCGGCACCTACGACAGCGTCGAAGGCGAGCAATACATCGGCGAGTTCAAGGACAACCGCCTCGAAGGCCGCGGACGTTACGAGAACGCCGAGGGCGATGTATGGATCGGTGACTTCAAAGACGGCACCCTCGACGGCCAGGGCGAGATGCTCGGCAGCGATGGCAGCCGCTACAAAGGCGGCTTTCGCGACTGGCAGTTCAGCGGCAAAGGCCACCTGCAACTCGCCGACGGTAGCCAGTATGTGGGCAATTTCGAGAACGACACCTACCAGGGCCATGGCCGGCTGATCCAGGCCAACGGCAAGGTCGAAGGCGGGTATTGGGTCAAGGGCGTACGGGTACGCGACGAGAAGAACAAACTGCTCCCCGACCCGCTGGATCTGGCCCTGCTCAACCAAGGCCAACTGCTCGGGCGGTCGCTGGCCAGCGTGCCGCCTTCCCAGCCGCCGATCCAGCTGTATAGCCTGGTTGTGGCTGGCGACGGCCAGCAGAGCGTGTTTTTGCGTGAGGCCGACTACGTGAGCAATATGCTCAAGATCCGCTTCGGCGCCCATGGCCAGATCACCTTGGTCAACCACCGCGACCATATGGCCGACCGTCCCATGGCCACTCGCGAGAACCTTACCCGTGCCGCGCGCACCCTGGCCGAGCGCAGCGGCCCTGAAGACCTGATTTTCATCTACCTCACCAGCCATGGCAGCCCTGACCACCAACTGGTATTCGACCAGCCCCGCCTGCAACTGGCGGACCTGTCCGCCGACGAATTAGCCAGCGCCTTGGCTCCGCTCAAGGAGCGCGACAAGGTCATTGTGATCTCGGCCTGCTATTCAGGTGGCTATATCGCCCCGCTCAAGGACGACCGCACGCTGATCATGACTGCGGCGCGCCCCGACCGGGTGTCCTTCGGCTGTTCGGAAGAGGCTGATTTCACCTATTTCGGCGACGCCCTGTTCGCCGAAGCGCTGAATCAGACCGACGACCTCAAGCAGGCCTTCGAACTGGCGCGCGCCAGTGTTGCCGAACGTGAAAGAAGGGAAGGTTTCGAAGCCTCCGAGCCGCAGCTCTGGGCGCCGCCTGCAGTGCTTGCACACTGGCAGAGCCTGCGCCGGCAACAGGCCGAGGAAGCCTTGCGCAATGAAGCCCAACCAGTGCGTGGGGACCAGGCAAAAACACCTGAGGCCCACTAAGCTTGGTAGTAACAAAGGGAGAGACATCATGTACTTGACGCCTCAGCATGTCCTGCTTGCCGGAGCCACGGGTCTTACGGGTGAACACCTGCTCGACCGCCTGCTCAACGAGCCCACCATCAGCCGGGTGCTGGCGCCGACCCGCCGCCCGCTGGCCGAACATCCACACTTGGAAAACCCCGTGGGTGATCCGGCCGTGTTTCTCCCGCAACTGGCCGGTCGCGTCGATATCGCTTTCTGCTGCCTGGGCACCACGCTCAAGCAGGCAGGCTCGGAAACCGCGTTCCGCGCCGTAGACCTGGACATGGTCGTCGCCTTCAGCAAACGAGCCCGGGAAATGGGCGCCCGTCACCTGCTGGTGGTCAGCGCCCTGGGCGCCGACCCCAAATCGTCGATCTTCTACAACCGGGTCAAGGGCGAGATGGAAGAAGCACTCAAGGCCCAGGACTGGCCACAATTGACCATCGTCCGACCTTCGCTGCTGCTGGGAGACCGTGTCGAACCCCGGGCAAGCGAACGCATTGCCGCCCCCTTCGCCCGCCTGATCCCTGGCAAGTACCGGGGCATTGAAGCCTGCACCCTGGCCCGAGCACTGTGGCGCCTGGCTTTGGAGGAAGAGGACGGGATTCGGATCGTCGAGTCCGACGAGTTGCGCAAGCTGGGCAAGAAATAGCCTAGCGCTGGCAAACCCGCTCCCACCTGACCTGCGCAAGGCCCGTTGGGAGCGGGTTCACCCGATAAACGCCCTCACAGACCGCCCGTGGCGTTGAACCCCACCCCTGCCGCGGTCAGCAACGACAGTGGCAATAACAATGTGTCCAGCAATGCGCTACCCGGCAGGTCCAGCCCCGGGTAAGCCGGCGCCTGGGCGCCAAAGCGATCCTCGGGGCAGCAGCCGCCGTTCATCACATACAGGTCCAGCCGCGTTCCTGCATACACGACCGGTGCCCCGGGTTTGTTGGCATCCAAGGTGCGCACGGTCGCGCAGCCGCTGAACAGCACCACCGCCAGCATTCCCACCAGCAGTCGGCTCAATCGTCAGCCCCGAAATGATGCTCACCCCAGCGCGGCAGCATGTCCTGGGGGATGTTCAGCAGATTGAGGATGCGCGCCACGACGAAGTCGACAAGATCGTCGATGGTCTGGGGCTGGTGATAGAAGCCTGGGGCCGCCGGCAGGATCACCGCGCCCATCTGCGACAGCTTGAGCATGTTCTCCAGATGGATGGTCGAGAACGGCGCCTCGCGGGGCACGAGGATCAACTGGCGGCGCTCCTTGAGGGTGACGTCCGCGGCACGCTCGATCAGGTTGTTGCAGGCTCCCGTGGCGATGGCCGACAACGTTCCGGTGGAGCACGGCACCACCACCATCGCCGCCGGCGCGCCGGAGCCGGAGGCCACCGGCGCCATCCAGTCTTCCTTGCCGTACACGCGGATCTGCCCGTCGGCAGCGCCTGTGTACTCGGTGAGGAAGGTCTGCATCGCTTGAGGTTTGGCCGGCAGTACCACGTCGGTCTCGGTGGACATCACCAATTGCGCGGCCTTGGAGATCAGAAAGTGCACCTCCCGGTCCTCGCGCACCAGGCAATCGAGCAGGCGTAGGCCATATTGCGCGCCGGAGGCGCCGGTCATGGCCAGGGTGATGCGCTCCGGACCGCTCACTTGAGGGCCTCGGCCAGTTTGCCGTGCAGCCCGCCAAAGCCGCCGTTGCTCATGATGACCACGTGGGTGCCTGGGCGCGCCTGGCCTTTGACCCGCTCGATGATCGCCTCGAGGCTGTCGGCCACTACCGAGGGTACCTTGCACTGCGCTGCGGTGGCCGCCAGGTCCCAGCCCAGGTTGGGGGGGGCGTACCAGATCACTTGGTCGGCGTGCTCGACGCTGTCCGGCAGGCCGTCACGGTGGGCACCCAACTTCATGGAGTTGGAACGCGGCTCGATCACCGCAATCACCGGCGCCTCGCCGACGCGCTTGCGCAGGCCGTCGAGGGTGGTGGCGATGGCGGTCGGGTGATGGGCGAAGTCGTCATAGATGGTCACGCCTTGAACCTCGGCGACCTTTTCCATCCGTCGCTTGACGCTCTTGAAGGCGCTCAGGCCCTCAATGGCCATGGCCGGCGCCACCCCCACATGGCGAGCTGCAGCCAAGGTGGCCAGGGCGTTGGCGACGTTGTGCTGGCCGGTCAACTCCCACTGGACTGCTCCTTGGACCACGCCTTCGAACAACACCTCGAAGTGCGAGCCATCGGCGCTCAGCAGGCGCGCCTGCCATTGGCCGCCCTCGCCTGTGGTTTGCACCGGCGTCCAGCAACCCATGCCGATGACGCGCTCCAAGGCCTGTTCTGTGGTGGGGTGGATGACCAGGCCTTCGCTAGGGATGGTTCGCACCAAATGGTGGAACTGCCGCTCGATGGACGCCAGATCTGGGAAGATATCCGCATGATCGAACTCAAGATTATTGAGGATCGCCGTACGGGGGTGGTAATGGACGAACTTCGAACGCTTGTCGAAGAAGGCGCTGTCGTACTCGTCGGCTTCGACGACGAAGAACGGCGTGCCGCCCAGGCGTGCCGATACCGAGAAGTTCTGCGGCACGCCGCCGATCAAGAAGCCCGGGCTCATGCCTGCATGTTCCAGCACCCAGGCCAGCATGCTGCTGGTGGTGGTCTTGCCGTGGGTCCCGGCCACTGCCAGCACCCAACGGCCCTGCAGCACGTGATCGGCCAACCACTGAGGGCCGGAGACATAGGGCAGCCCCTTGTTCAGCACGTACTCCACGGCCGGGTTGCCCCGGGACATGGCGTTGCCGATCACCACCAGGTCAGGCGCTGGCTCCAGCTGGGCCGGATCGTACCCTTGGGTCAACTGGATGCCCTGGGCCTCCAACTGAGTGCTCATGGGAGGGTAGACGTTGGCGTCGGAGCCGGTGACCCGATGGCCCAGCTCCTTGGCCAGCACCGCCAGCGAACCCATGAAAGTGCCGCAAATACCGAGAATGTGAATGTGCATGGTCGACCTCGCAAAACTTCGGGGCAGGTTAGCCCAGGGCGAGGGAAATCGCACTCGCTGTTTCGCTCAACCCGCCCTGGCGATGCCGTGTTTGCGCAGTTTTCGATACAAGGTGTTGCGACTGATGCCCAGATGCTCGGCGACATGTGTCATGTGCCAGTGTTTTGCCTCTAGCACGGTCAGCAGCGCGTCCCGCTCGGCATGCTCGAGCGTGGCGGGATCTCTGTGGGATCGGGCCTGCCCCGCAGTGGCGCCAGCAGGGTCGACATCCTTGACACGTTCGTGGGCCAAACCCGCTCCCATCGAGTCGGCGCCCGCTTTCACGATGGCTGGCAAGTCGGAAAACTCGATGCGATTGTCTTCACACAGAGCGACCAGCGTGCGCAGCACATTGCGCATCTGCCGCACGTTGCCCGGCCAAGCAAACTTCAGCAACGCCTGGCGAGCGGACGGTGCGAGGTCGATGGCCTCGCCAGAGGCCTCCTGGCGCAACAGGAAGTCGAGCAACTGCGCCTTGTCGCTACGCTCGCGCAACGCCGGCAGCGCCACTTCCAGGCCGTTGAGCCGGTAATACAAGTCCTCGCGGAAGCTGCCCTCGCTCACCCGTTCCAACAGGTCACGGTGGGTGGCGCTGATGATCCGTACATCCACCGCCTGGGGCTCCCCCCCAATCGGCACCACCTGGCGCTCCTCCAGCACCCGCAGCAGGCGAGTCTGCAGGGCAAGCGGCATATCGCCGATCTCGTCGAGCAGCAAGGTGCCACCATCGGCCTGCAGCAGCTTGCCGCGCATGCCCTCCTTACGTGCCCCGGTGAAACTGCCACCGCGATAGCCGAACAGCTCACTCTCGATCAGGCTCTCGGGGATCGACGCGCAATTGATGGCCACGAATGGCTTGTCGCGACGCTGACTGGCCTGGTGCACGGCCTGGGCGAACGCCTCCTTGCCGCAGCCGGTCTCGCCGCACAGCAGCAGCGGCACGTCACGTTCGAACACTCGCACGGCACGGCGCAAGTCCTGCTCCAGTGCAGGGTCGACCACGCAAATACCCGTAGGGATGTCACGCCGGATCTCGGGCAGGCTCGCCGGCACCGACCAGGCGGATGCCCGCGCCTGGCCACGCAGGGTGGCGAACACTTGGCGGCCATCGCGGGTATGCAGCGGCCAGGCCGTACTGCCTTGGGGTGTGGCACGACTGAACAGTTCGTCATGACTACAGGCGAAGAACATTCCCACCGGCTTGCCGAGCATACCGCCGCGGATGGTGCCCAGCAGGTTCAGCGCGCTCTGGTTGACCGCGCAGATCCGGCCTTCACCGTCGAATGCCACCAGCCCTTCACTGAACAGCCCGACCGACTCGGCCTGCAGGTGGAAGCGCAGCAGCCACCGATGCTCGAAATGACGCAGGAAGTAGCAGCTCTCGATCATTTTTGCCGACAGGTTGACCAGCGCCATGGTGTGGAACTGGCTCTGTCGCGAGACCTCCGGGCGGGCCGAAGACACATCGAGTACCGCCAGCAGCTCTCCGTGTGGATCGAACACCGGGCTCGCCGAGCAGGTCAGGCCGGTATGCCGGCCGCGGAAGTGCTCGCCTTGATGAATGGTCAAGGCCTGGCGCTCGACCAGGCAGGTGCCGATGCCATTGGTGCCTTCGCGAGCCTCGCTCCAGTCGGCGCCCAGCCACAGCCCGGCACGCTCGAAAATGCGCCGCTCGGTGGGGGCGGTCACGCAGTTGAGGATCACGCCGCGAGCATCGGTCAGCAGCACGGCATGGCCAGCGCCGGAAAGCTGCTGGTGCAGGCTGTTCATCTCAGTGTCGGCGATCTGCAGCACCTGCTGCAGGCGTTCGCGGCTTTCCAGCAGGCGACCATGCTCCAGCACCACAGGCGCCTGGGCCTGGGCCGGGTCGAGATGATAGTCCTCCAGGCAACGCAGCCAGGAGCGCGCGATCGAAGGGTCGCTGCCTGGCCCACTGGCCTGGCCACTGGCGACCGTGAGCACCTGGTGGGCATGGCGGCTGAACGAGTTGCTCTGCATTGTTGTTCTTCTCCGCAGATAGAGCGTTGCGCCAGCATCCTCCACCTGTCAGCGCATTGCAACGACACGCTGACCACTGAGTCATATGCTGTACCGGGAGCGGTACAAAATGTCACGACAGGCGTGCCACTGTTGCCACAGCCGCGCCCCCCACTTCCTCACCGCATCAGGCAAAGCCCTTGATCTACAAGGGGCGCACGGCACTGGCCCGACCTTTGCTCTACGCTTTTCAACTCCGCAACAAACACAATAGCCAGGAGACACACCATGCGTTACGCACATCCGGGTACCGAAGGCGCGAAAATTTCCTTCAAGAGCCGCTACGGCAACTACATCGGCGGTGAGTTCGTTCCTCCGGTCAAGGGTGAATACTTCACCAACACCTCCCCGGTGAACGGCCAGCCGATCGCCGAATTCCCACGCTCCACTGCCGAAGACATCGACAAAGCCCTGGATGCCGCCCACGCCGCCGCCGACGCCTGGGGCCGCACCTCGGTGCAAGACCGCTCCAATGTGCTGCTCAAGATCGCCGACCGCATCGAGCAGAACCTGGAGATCCTGGCCATCACCGAAACCTGGGACAACGGCAAGCCGATCCGCGAAACCCTCAACGCCGACATCCCGCTGGCGGTCGATCACTTCCGCTACTTCGCCGGCTGCATCCGCGCCCAGGAAGGCGGCGCCGCCGAAATCAACGAAAACACCGTGGCCTATCACATCCACGAGCCGCTGGGCGTGGTCGGGCAGATCATCCCGTGGAACTTCCCGCTGCTGATGGCCGCCTGGAAGCTCGCGCCGGCGCTGGCCGCCGGTAACTGCGTGGTGCTCAAGCCCGCCGAGCAGACCCCGCTGGGCATTGCCGTGCTGATGGAACTGATCGGCGACCTGCTGCCCAAGGGCGTGCTCAATGTGGTGCAAGGCTTCGGCCGCGAGGCCGGTGAAGCCCTGGCCACCAGCAAGCGCATCGCCAAGATCGCCTTCACCGGCTCCACCCCGGTCGGCTCGCACATCATGAAATGCGCCGCCGAGAACATCATCCCGTCCACCGTGGAGCTGGGCGGCAAGTCGCCGAACGTCTATTTCGAGGACATCATGCAGGCCGAGCCTGCCTTCATCGACAAGGCCGCCGAAGGCATGGTGCTGGCGTTCTTCAACCAGGGCGAGGTGTGCACCTGCCCATCGCGCGCCCTGGTGCAGGAGTCGATCTACCCGCAGTTCATGGAAGTGGTGATGAAAAAGGTCCTGCAGATCAAGCGCGGCGACCCGCTGGACACCGACACCATGGTCGGCGCCCAGGCCTCCCAGCAGCAGTTCGAGAAGATCCTCTCGTACCTGGACATCGCCCAGAAGGAAGGCGCCGAGCTGCTGACCGGCGGCAAGGTGGAGAAACTCGAAGGCAGCCTGGCCACCGGCTATTACATCCAGCCGACCCTGCTCAAGGGCAACAACCAGATGCGCGTGTTCCAGGAAGAGATCTTCGGCCCGGTGGTCAGCGTCACCACCTTCAAGGACGAAGCCGAAGCCCTGGCGATCGCCAACGACACCGAGTTCGGCCTCGGCGCCGGCGTATGGACCCGCGACATCAACCGCGCCTACCGCATGGGCCGCGGCATCAAGGCCGGTCGCGTATGGACCAACTGCTACCACCTGTACCCGGCTCACGCTGCATTCGGGGGCTACAAGAAGTCCGGTGTCGGCCGTGAAACCCACAAGATGATGCTCGACCACTACCAGCAGACCAAGAACCTGCTAGTGAGCTACGACATCAATCCGCTGGGCTTCTTCTAAATCGCGTTGCCTTTTTCGCGGGTGAACCTGCTTCTGCAGTGCTTGTGCTGTGGGGCTGGGTTTACCCGTACGGCCCAACAACCAGGGCGATGGCGTGCACCACCGCTCTGGCTCGCTTCTTGCCAGACCAATCACCAAGGGCCGGAATGCTTCTGGCCACCAAGAAAAACAACAGGTGAACACTATGCCAAGCGATCACTCCGGCAGCGCGCCGGCGAGCTCTTCGGTCGACTTCGAGAAAGTCGACGCGGATTATTTCCAGCACCGACAACTTAAAAAAGGCGCCGCCGGCTGGGTCCTGCTGGTCGGCCTGGGCGTGGCGTATGTCATCTCCGGTGACTATGCCGGCTGGAACTTCGGCCTGGCCCAAGGCGGCTGGGGTGGCATGTTCCTCGCCACCTTGTTGATGGCCACCATGTACCTGTGCATGTGCTTTTCCCTGGCCGAGCTGTCCTCGATGATCCCCACCGCCGGTGGCGGCTACGGTTTCGCGCGCAGTGCCTTCGGGCCTTGGGGCGGGTTCCTGACGGGCACGGCGATCCTGATCGAATACGCGATCGCGCCCGCGGCCATCGCTACCTTCATCGGCGCCTATTGCCAGTCACTGTTCGGCATCGGCGGCTGGATGGTCTACCTGGCCTTCTACATCATCTTCATCGGTATCCATATCTTCGGTGTCGGTGAAGCGCTCAAGCTGATGTTCATCATCACCGCCGTCGCCGCGATCGCCCTGGCGGTCTTCCTGGTGGCCATGGTGCCCCATTTCGAGGCATCCAACCTGTTCGACATCGCCCAGACCGACGCGGCCGGTGCCAGCAGCTTCCTGCCCTTTGGCTACGTCGGCATCTGGGCGGCGATCCCCTACGCCATCTGGTTCTTCCTCGCGGTCGAAGGCGTTCCCCTGGCAGCCGAAGAAACCAAGAACCCTCGCCGTGACCTGCCACGCGGCCTGATCGGCGCCATGCTGGTGCTGGTCGCCTTCGCCCTGCTGATCTTGGTGATCGGCCCCGGCGGCGCCGGTTCCGAAGCCTTGAAGGCTTCCGGCAACCCACTGGTCGAGGCATTGGCCAAGGCCTATGGTGGTTCCACCTGGATGGGCAGCTTCGTCAACCTGGTCGGCCTGGCCGGCCTGATCGCCAGCTTCTTCTCGATCATCTACGCCTATTCGCGGCAGATCTTCGCCTTGTCGCGCGCCGGCTACCTGCCGCGCAAGCTCTCGGAAACCAACAAGAGCAAGGCGCCGGTACTGGCGCTGGTGATCCCCGGCATCATCGGCTTTGGTCTTTCGTTGACCGGCCAGGGCGACCTGCTGATCCTGGTAGCCGTGTTCGGCGCCACGCTCTCCTACGTGCTGATGATGGCCGCGCACATCACCTTGCGCATCCGCCGCCCTAAGATGGAGCGTCCTTACCGCACCCCAGGCGGAGTCTTCACCTCGGGCGTGGCCCTGGTGCTGGCCTGCGTGGCCGTGGTCGCCGGTTTCCTGGTGGACCCACGCGTGGTGATTGGCGCTGCCGTGATCTATGGGGTATTAATTGCCTACTTTGCTTTCTACAGCCGTCACCACCTCGTGGCGGGGACGCCGGAAGAAGAATTCGCTGCGATCCAGAAGGCCGAAGAGGCCCTGCACTGATCGCCGACTTACGCCGCGGGCCGACCCGCGGCGCTCTGGAGATTCTGTATGGCAAGTTTCGTACACACGGTAGGCAACCAGATCTACCGCTTCGACAGTCTCAAGGACGTCTTAGCCAAGGCCAGCCCGGCCCGCTCGGGCGACTACCTGGCAGGCGTCGCGGCCAGCAACGATGGCGAGCGTGTCGCCGCGCAGATGGCCTTGGCCGACATCCCGCTGACGCACTTTCTCAACGAGGCGTTGATCCCTTACGAGGCGGACGAAGTCACCCGGCTGATCATCGACACCCATGACAAGCAAGCCTTCGCCCCGGTCAGCCACCTGACCGTCGGCGGGTTTCGCGACTGGCTGCTTAGCGAGGCTGCCGATGAACAGAGCCTGCGGGCCCTCGCCCCCGGCCTGACTCCGGAAATGGCCGCGGCGGTGTCGAAGATCATGCGTGTCCAGGACTTGGTGCTGGTCGCGCAGAAGATCCGCGTGGTAACGAAGTTTCGCGGCACCATGGGCCTGCGCGGACGTCTTTCGACCCGCCTGCAACCCAACCACCCTACCGACGAACCGGCCGGTATCGCGGCGAGCATTCTCGACGGCCTGCTGTATGGCAACGGCGATGCCATGATCGGCATCAACCCGGCCACCGACAGCATCGCCTCGATCTGCACCCTGTTGGAAATGCTCGATGCCATCATTCAGCGCTATCAGATTCCGACCCAATCCTGCGTACTGACCCACGTCACCACGTCGATCGAAGCGATCAACCGTGGCGTGCCGCTGGACCTGGTGTTCCAGTCCATCGCCGGCACCGAGGCTGCCAACGCCGGTTTCGGCATCAACCTCAACGTACTCAAGGAAGGCTACGAGGCAGGCCTGTCGCTCAAGCGCGGTACCGTCGGGCAGAACCTGATGTACTTCGAGACAGGCCAAGGCAGCGCGCTATCGGCCAACGCCCACCATGGCGTGGACCAGCAAACCTGCGAAACCCGCGCCTACGCCGTGGCGCGTCACTTCAACCCGTTCCTGGTCAACACCGTGGTCGGTTTCATCGGCCCGGAGTACCTGTACAACGGCAAGCAGATCATCCGCGCCGGCCTGGAAGATCATTTCTGCGGCAAGCTCTTGGGCGTGCCCATGGGCTGCGACATCTGCTACACCAACCATGCCGAAGCCGACCAGGACGACATGGATACGCTGCTGACCTTGCTGGGCGTGGCCGGGATCAACTTCATCATGGGCATCCCCGGCTCCGACGACATCATGCTCAATTACCAGACCACCTCCTTCCATGACGCGCTCTATGCGCGCCAGACCCTGGGCCTAAAACCTGGGCCTGAGTTCGAGGCCTGGCTGGAACGCACCGGGATCTTCACCCAGGCCGATGGCCGGGTACGCTTCGGTGACCAACTGCCGCCAGCCTTCCGCCAGGCACTGGCACAGCTTGCATAGGGATGACCATGGACCGACAGACACCCACTCCCGAAAATCCCTGGCTGGCCCTGCGCAACCTGACCCCAGCACGCATCGCCCTCGGCCGCACCGGCACCAGCCTGCCGACCGGCGCGCAGCTGGACTTCCAGTTCGCCCACGCCCAGGCCCGCGACGCCGTGCACCTGCCCTTCGACCACGCTGGCCTGCGCGAGCAACTCAATGCCCGTGGGCGCGAAACCCTGCTGGTGCACAGCGCGGCCAGCGACCGCCACCAGTACCTGCAGCGGCCCGACTTGGGCCGGCGCCTGGACGAGGATTCCGTCCAGCGCCTGCGTGAACACGCCCAGACCAACCCGGGCGGCGTCGATCTTGCGATCGTGGTCGCCGATGGTCTGTCGGCCCTGGCCGTGCATCGCCATACCCTGCCCTTCCTGGCCCGCTTCGAAGAGCAGGCCGCAGCCGACGGCTGGCGCTGTGCACCCGTCGTGCTGGTGGAACAGGGTCGTGTGGCAGTGGCCGATGAAGTCGGTGAACTGCTCGGCGCGCGCATGACGGTCATGCTGATTGGCGAACGCCCGGGCCTGAGCTCGCCCGACAGTCTGGGTCTGTACTTCACCTATGCGCCCAAGGTCGGCCTTACCGATGCCTACCGCAACTGCATCTCCAACGTCCGCCTGGAGGGCCTGAGCTACGGCATGGCGGCCCACCGTCTGCTGTACTTGATGCGCGAGGCCTGCCGGCGCCAGCTCTCCGGGGTGAACCTCAAGGACGAAGCCGAGGTGCACAGCATCGAGAGCGAGGCGGCTTCAGGCAAAAACGGAAACTTCCTGCTGGGAGAGCGGTAAAAAACATGTAATGGAAGGCGGATTGCGCTTCTAACCTGCTTTGGGCAGCATGCGATTGAAGCTGCTGGCAATCCGCCGTATCCCCAAATGGACACTGAGGGCCGCACATGCGCATCATCAAGGCAACCCTGGAACACCTCGACCTGCTGACCCCATTGTTCGTGAAGTACCGCGAGTTCTATGGGCAGTTGCCCTACCCGGACAGCTCACGCAGTTTTCTGGAAAAACGCCTCAAGCGGGGCGAATCGGTGATCTACCTGGCCCTACCGGATGACGAAGAGGGTCGCCTGCTTGGCTTCTGCCAGCTGTACCCGAGCTTTTCCTCCCTGTCGCTCAAGCGCGTGTGGATCCTCAACGACATCTACGTGGCCGAAGATTCCCGGCGCATGCTGGTGGCCGATCATCTGATGCGTGAAGCCAAGAAGATGGCCAAGGACACCAACGCCGTGCGCATGCGGGTCTCTACCAGCAGCGACAATGACGTGGCACGCAAGACCTATGAATCGATCGGTTTTCGCAAGGACACCGAGTTCGAAAACTACATTTTGCCGATCACTCAGGACTGAGCACCGCCTTATCCTGTGGGAGCGAGTTTATTCGCTCCCACAGGGGGATGAATCGCTTGGATTCCCTGAGCAACGCCCCTCGAAACCCGCCGCTACAAACTCCCCGGGCACATTCCTGCCATCGCCGTATAATGCCCTTCCTGTCATGTGTGAAAATTTACCCATCCGCAGGTAAAAAAGCCTACGCCCTTGGCACAGTCCGTCATCGTGCGCCCGTAGCTGCGGGTCAAGAACACAGGTGTTGTACATGGAATTCAACCCGCTGGACCTTATCCTGCATCTCGATGCTTACCTCGATCTGCTGGTCACCAACTACGGCCCCTGGATCTACGCGATTCTCTTCGCGGTTATCTTCT
Organism: Pseudomonas guariconensis; assembly: GCF_040822035.1. Lineage (NCBI taxonomy): Bacteria > Pseudomonadati > Pseudomonadota > Gammaproteobacteria > Pseudomonadales > Pseudomonadaceae > Pseudomonas > Pseudomonas guariconensis. Next base: position 4,704,694 of record NZ_CP162012.1, read on the forward strand.
GCGAAACCGGCCTGGTGGTGATGCCCTTCTTGCCGGGCGACTCCTTGCTGTTCATCGCTGGCGCCGTCGCTGCAGGCGGTGGCATGGATCCGGTACTGCTGGCCGGCCTGCTGATGGCGGCGGCGATCCTGGGCGACAGCACCAACTACGTCATCGGCCGAACCACGGGCGAGCGACTGTTCCGCAATCCCAACTCGAAAATCTTCCGCCGCGACTACCTGCAGCGTACCCATGACTTCTACGAGCGCCATGGCGGCAAGACCGTGACCATGGCGCGCTTCCTGCCGATCCTGCGGACTTTCGCGCCATTCGTCGCTGGCATCGCACACATGCTCTACCCGCGTTTTTTGGCCTTCAGCATCACAGGTTCGCTGCTGTGGGTCGGCGGCCTGGTGACCCTGGGCTACTTCTTCGGCAACGTCCCGTTCATCAAGCAGCACCTGTCGCTGATGGTCGTCGGCATCATTATCCTGTCGCTGGTGCCGATGATCCTGGGTCTGCTGCGTGGCCGCCTGGGCCGCACGGCGAAGGCCCACTGACCGGTCATGTGGTCGCTGCGCGCCTGGCGTCGCCGACGTACCCTGGCTCGATACCCCGTCGATCCGCAGCTGTGGCAGGTGATTCGCGAGCGCCTGCCCATGCTCGACGGCATCAGTGACGAAGAAGACCGCACCCTGCGTGAAGCCTGTGTGCTGTTTCTGCACGACAAGCACCTGACCGCCTTGCCCGGGGTGCAGTTGGACGACGAACAGCGTCTGTTCCTCGCCGCCCAGGCCCAACTGCCGCTGCTGCATCTAGGCGAGCTGAACTGGTACCAGGGCTTCCACGAAATCATCCTCTACCCCGACGACTTCGTGAGCCCCCAGCGCCACCGCGACGCCAGCGGTGTCGAACACACTTGGGACGCCGAGCACAGCGGTGAAGCCTGGCAACAGGGCCCCGTGATCCTGGCTTGGCCCGGGGTGCTGGCCAGTGGCGGCTGGGAAGGCTACAACCTGGTGATCCACGAACTGGCCCACAAGCTCGACATGCTTAATGGCGATGCCAATGGTCTGCCGCCGCTGCACAAGGGCATGCGCGTGGAAGACTGGGCCAGCGCCATGCAGCAGGCCTATGACGACATGAACCGGCAATTGGACGCCAATCCCGACGCCGAGACCGCCATCGACCCGTACGCCGCCGAAAACCCGGCGGAATTCTTCGCCGTCACCAGCGAGTACTTCTTCAGTGCGCCCGACCTGCTGCACCAGGTTTATCCACAGGTGTACCAGCAACTGGCGCTGTTCTATCGCCAGGACCCGCTCGCACGCCTGGACCGGTTGCAGGCCGAGCACCCTCTGTACCGCGAAACCCAGGCCTGACGGGGCCGCACATCCGGCGGGGCGTGGCATGCCCGGTAGGAATGTGCCTATAATCGCCGCCACTTTTTGGTCAAACACGGGGGCACTGCCCAATGAGCTACAGCAAGATTCCGGCGGGCAAAGACCTGCCGAACGACATCTACGTCGCCATCGAGATCCCGGCTAACCACGCGCCGATCAAGTACGAGATCGACAAGGACAGCGACACCCTGTTCGTCGACCGTTTCATGGCCACCCCGATGTTCTACCCAGCCAACTACGGCTACATCCCGAATACCCTGGCCGACGACGGTGATCCGCTGGACGTGCTGGTCGTGACCCCGTACCCGGTCGCTCCAGGTTCGGTCATCCGCGCCCGTCCGGTCGGCGTCCTGCACATGGACGACGAGAGCGGTGGCGATGCCAAGGTCCTGGCCGTTCCGCACGACAAGCTGAGCCAGCTGTACGTCGACGTGAAGGAATACACCGACCTGCCAGCCCTGCTGCTGGAACAGATCAAGCACTTCTTCGAGAACTACAAAGATCTGGAGAAAGGCAAGTGGGTCAAGGTCAAGGGCTGGGAAGGCGCTGATGCCGCCCGTGCCGAGATCACCAAGTCGGTTGCCGCCTACAAGGGCTAAGACCGGATTGAAGAAAAGCCCTGCTTCGGCAGGGTTTTTTTTGCCTGGTTGAAATGCACGGCACCTTCACGCGAAACGGCCTACTTTGCCCTACGCAAAGCTCCGACAATTGCATTTATTTCCTACAAAACTCATCAACTCCCGGTTCATTCCCGCCCCCGCACCGACTCGCTAGACTCGGCCTCCATGAATACTTCCGGTGACCGTCTCAGAGTCCTCCTCCAGGAGTGCCACCTGACCCCTTCCGACTTTGCCATCCTTCGCGGTGTCACACCCCAGCACGTCAACAACTGGTTCAGGCGCGGCGTGCCCTTGGCCCGGCTGGACGATATCGCCGAACTGTTCTGCGTACATCGGCGCTGGCTGCGCACGGGCGAAGGGCCCAAGCACGTCAATCCACTCGCGAACCCATACCCCTCGCACCTCAACATGGCGCAACCAGCCAATCAAGAAGGGACCTTCATCCGCCTCCCGATCCATCTGCTGCGCAATGGAACGCTCCAGCCCGACGAAGACAAATACCTGTCGTTTTCCGAACAAATGCTGCAGATGCTGGGCGTTGCCCCAGAAGATGCCGCCTGCATCCCGATGCCCATGACCGGCATCGCTTCGATCATCCCCACCGACGCCACCCTGGTCATCGACCGGAGCCTGACATGGGTCGTGGACGGCGAGACCTACGTGTTGATGCACAATGGCCGCTTGAGGGTTCATCGCCTGAGCCGCGATCGACTGGACAACCTGTACCTGCACGGTCATGAGCCCACAGAGCGTTACACCCCCCGCCAGCGCCAGGCCCAGGGCATGCAGATCCTCGGTTGGGTATTCCACTGGTCATGTTTCAGCCTACGCCGCCCTTGCTGAAACACCCCGGCGCCACTTTTTGCTGGGCAACCCGCGCCAGCCCTAGTATGCTACGCCGCACATTCAGCCCCGGCCGGCGCAAGCCGCGATCCAGAGGGCCTGGCGACGCCTCACACAGCCGTCCGCCATCTCTTTTCAGGCCTTCATGGCCATCCCGTTAAGGCGGTTGCGGCTTACCAAAAATTAGCCAAGACCGTCCCCGAGAAGCCGGCCACAAGCCGGCTTTTTAATTGTCCGCAAATGCTCCTATCCCCTGCGTGACATGGGCGCTGCGGCAATGATCAAGCTCGTGCAGCCAACGGCAACGAGCACCCAGGCCGAAAAAACATGCGACATCCCTGTGCCCCTTCTGATCATCCGATATCCAGTAGGGGCGGGATTAAACCAACAGGTAATCGGGCCGTAGGTAGGTGTTCAGTGGTTTGGGAAGGGTCCTAAAAGCTTCTCTCCGAAAAGAGAACGAGGGGTGCTCGAGATCCTACTTTTTTCGCCGGTGGAGGATTCTCCGCACCCAATCAAGGGCTCGGCGCAATCATCATCCGAACCCGCACCTACAAGGCTTAGCCTTTGACACACACCACCTGACGCAAGGTGTGAAGCACTTCCACAAGCTCTCGCTGGGCGTGCATCACCGCATCGATGTCCTTGTAGGCCATCGGGATCTCATCGATCACGTCCTTGTCCTTGCGGCACTCCACGTGTGCCGTGGCCCGCCGCTGGTCCTCGACAGTGAATTGGCTCTTGGCCTTGGTGCGGCTCATCACCCGACCTGCGCCATGGCTACAGGAGCAGAACGACTCTTCGTTGCCCAGCCCACGCACGATGAAGCTCTTGGCGCCCATGGATCCGGGAATGATACCCAACTGGCCTTTTTGCGCTGACACCGCGCCTTTGCGGGTGACCAATACCTCACGGCCGAAGTGCTGCTCACGCTGCACGTAGTTGTGGTGGCAATTGACCGCCTCGAGATTCGCTTCGAAAGGCTTGCCCAAGACCTTGCGCGTGGTGGCAATCACCGCCTGCATCATCAGCTCGCGGTTGTGCCGTGCGAAGTCCTGGGCCCACTCCACCGCCTCCACGTAGTCTGCAAAATGCCGGCTGCCTTCTTCGAAGTAGGCAAGGTCCTTGTCGGGCAGGTTCGCCAAGTGCTGGCGCATGTCGGCCTGGGCCAGTTCGATGAACAGGTTGCCGATGGCGTTGCCGACACCGCGCGAGCCACTGTGCAGCATGAACCACACGCGGTCGGCCTCATCCAGGCAAACCTCGATGAAATGGTTGCCGCCACCCAGGGTGCCCAGGTGATGGCGATTGTTGGTTTTCTCCAAGCGCGGGTACTTGTCTGTGATCGCCTTGAAACGCGCGGCCAGCCCGCGCCAAGCCTGGTCGGCATGGTTAGGCACCGCGTCCCAGGCGCCCTGGTCACGCCGCCCGAAGGTCTTGCCATGGGGCACGGCTTTTTCGATGGCGCTGCGCAGGCCGTGCAGGTTATCCGGCAAGTCACGGGCGTGCAGCGAGGTGCGCGCGGCGATCATGCCGCAACCGATGTCCACCCCCACCGCAGCCGGGATGATCGCCCCGACAGTAGGGATGACGCTACCGATGGTCGAGCCCTTGCCCAAGTGCACGTCCGGCATCACCGCAAGGTGCTTGAAGATGAACGGCATGCGCGCGGTATTCATCAGTTGTTTGCGGGCGTCGTCCTCCACCGGCACGCCTTCGGTCCACAGCTTGACCGGCTTGCCGCCGGCGACGTCGAGAATGTCCATGATGTACTGCCTCACAAAAGCCTTGGTGGCCATGATACCGCCGAAGGTCGTACACCGCCGGCTTGCCAGCGGGGTGGCACAGTGGGGTATGCTTGCCCGGTCTTCAGGGCGGGGTGAAAGTCCCCACCGGCGGTAAATCGAAAGATAAGCCCGCGAGCGCCCCGGCCATGCCGGGGGTCAGCAGACCTGGTGAGATTCCAGGGCCGACGGTCATAGTCCGGATGAAAGAAGGCGTCAGGCGGGGGCCATCCGGTGCTCCTGCGCGCGCATTTTGTTCGCCCCGAGACGTTCATCGATCATTTACGAGGAGCGTTTCATGTCCACCACGCATCATCCCCAATTCCCCAATGTCACCGCTGCCATCGCCGCCTTCCAGGCCGGGCGTCCTGTGCTGCTGCTCGACGATGACGACCGCGAGGACGAAGCGGACATCATCGCCGCCGCCGAGAACATCTCGCTGCAGACCATGGCCATGATGATCCGCGACTGCAGCGGCATCGTCTGCCTGTGCCTGGACGAAGCCACGGTCGACGCCCTGCAATTGGCGCCGATGGTGCAGAACAACCAGGCGCGCCATGGCACCGGCTTCACCGTCAGCATCGAAGCGGCTGAGGGCGTCAGCACCGGCGTGTCCGCCCAGGACCGCATCACCACCATCGAAGCCGCGCTGCGCTCCACTGCCGAGCAGCGCCACATCGTCAGCCCCGGGCATGTGTTCCCGCTGCGTGCGCGCAATGGCGGCGTCCTGACACGTCGTGGCCACACTGAAGGCTCGGTGGACCTGGCACGCCTGGCCGGCCTGCGCCCGGCGGCGGTGCTGTGCGAACTGATGAACCCCGACGGCAGCATGGCCCGGGGCGAGCAGGTGGCGGTCTATGCCCGCCAGTACAACCTGCCGGTGCTGACCATCGAGGAGTTGGCGCGCTATCGCGAGGCGATGGCCGAGCGCGAAGCCGTGCCGGCCTGAGTCAGCGCAACATGCTTGCTGCGCGGCGACTTCTGCGCAGTGAACCCGCTCCCACTAGATCCTAGGCGCTCTCGAGAGCATCGTGGTTTTTGCGGGAGCGGGCCGTCTTCGGCGCTCACAATGCTGCCGCTGTCAGCGCAGCTGCAGCGGCCCTTTCAAGAATTGATACAGCCCCGCCGCGCTTTTGCGATACCCCTCGGCGGTCAGGTGCACCAGATCCGGACGCGCCAGCCCACTCGCTTGCCAGGCCGCGATCGAGCACGGCCCACCCATGTATGCCTGCCAGTCCCAGAACAGCGCCTTGTGCTTCTGCGCGGCCTGGCGCTGGATGCGAATCACCGACGCCAACGGCTGCGGCTGGCGGGCCGTACAGGTGCGAGCCTTGCGATGCTTGATCGAGTCGGGCGGGCCTATCAACAGGATCGCCGCACGCGGCAGCGCCTGGCGCAGTCCGCTGAGGGCCGCGTCCAACTGCGATTGGTAGAGACTCAGGTCGAGGGTGTCATCGAAGGCTTCGTTGGTGCCGTAGGCGAGGATCACCAAGTCCGGTCGCAGGGTCTTGAGGCTCTCCTGCCAACCGGGTTGCCACTTGTTCACCACCTCCAGCCGAGCACCGTTGATGCCCAGGGACGAATAGGTCACGCCGGCGTTCTTCTGGCCCTGGATGTACCAGCCACCCAGTATCACACCTTGACTGTCTTCCACGCCGAGCCGCACCGGCAAGCTCAGATTGGTGAACGCCGGACTGAAGCGCCACTGCCCATTGCTGGCCGGGAGCATGCGCCGCTGGTTGCCATTGGCCACCAGCGTGCTGTTGCCTGCTGCCTGGTACAACGCCGAGATTCGGTAGCGCTGCGTATCGGGGTCGCGGGCCTGAAGCGTCACGCTGGCGTTTGCCAGCACCGGCCGCGACAAGTATCCACCCAGGGGAAACTGGCTGCTCTGCTGATTGCGCGCCGACACCAACTCCCACTGTTGCCGCGCACTGGCGACGATCACCCGGTCGTTGCGGATTCCCGGCACGGACGATGCCGGTATCAAGCCGATACCCCCATCGCCATAGCGCTGCTGCAACAACCGACGCAGCTCGCCGCTGAACAGGTCGGCGGCGGTATGCGAGTCACCGAACTGGACGATGGAGACGCCCGCTCGATTGGCGCCGCGCAGTTTGTTCGCCAGCAGCGCGATGTTGCCATCCTGACGCGCCGGCTGTGCGGGAACCGTCCTGGCCGCAGGCTGTGCCTGCGCGGCAGCCCCCGCACCGGTGCTGCAGCCTGGCAGGGCGCAGATCAGCAGGGTCAGGCCCAGCAGGTGATGCCATTGGCGCATTTCAATGTCCTGTAACAGTCAAACCCGGGAAGGCGATCAGCGACAGCACCTGTGCTGCGATCATCTTCTGACCGGTGATGGTGAAATGAATGCCGTCGTCGCCCCGCACCTTGACCCGCTGCCCCTCTGGTGTCTGCACTGCATAGGCGAACTGCTCGTCAGGGTAGCCAAGGAAAGGGTTGGCCGAGACATAGTGCTGGCCGAACAACGCCGTACGCTCTTGATACAGACCACTGAGGTAAGCCATCGCCGTGGACAGCCGAGGCTGTTCCATATTCGGCGGGCCAACCCAGATCACTTGGACCTTGCGCTGGCGGGCCTGCTCGAGGATCGCGTCGATCCGCGAGCGGTAGATCGCCTCCCACTCAGGCGACTTGAAACGCAGGAACGGCTTGCCCTTGCCCTGGGGCATGTCCCAGGGATCGTTCGGCCCCATGAACACGATCATCAGGCGAATGTTCGGATTGGCAGCCAGGGTGTCGGTCACGGTCTTGGGCCAATTGAAAAACCCCGGGTAGGCGAGGCCGGTGCTTTGCTTGCTGAGGTTGACCGTCTTGATCTGGTAGCGCTTGCGCAGGCTGTTGGCCAGGTGCGGCGCCACGCCCTGCATCAGCGAGTCCCCCACCAGAAAGACTTCATCGCCGGTGGCTAGGCTCGCCAGCGTGCCGGAGGGCGCTACGATCGGCAGCACGGCCTTGGCCGACGGCGCTTGTACCGTGGGCGCTGGCCGAGGCTTGGCAGGCGGAGCGACCGATTGCAGATCCACGGTCACCACCGGCATGGTCGGCGGCAGGACGACAGGCGCCGGGGTCGCGGCCACCTGCGTATTGCGCCGCAGGCTGTCGACAAAGCTGTCGCGTGCGTCTTCCAGTGCCAAGGTAAGGCTTGCGCCAAAGCGCCAGGCAGGCGATTGGCCGATGACCGGCAGCTCACAACCTTGGTGGTATTTCTGCTGGCAATACAGCTTGATCGAGTCCTGGTTCAGCCAGCACAGCAGCAGCGTAGCGATGACCAACGCGTAAAGCACCCGGGCAGCGCCCAACTGCGCCTGGAACAACTGTCGGATATCAGAAACTGGCATAGATGAACCCCGGCACGCCCGATTGCGATGCAAAGATCACCAACGACACGAATACCGCCAGCGGCACCGGATACAACGGCCATGGCAGGCGCTGGCTGGCGGCAAAGCCCTGGCGCAAGATCGCCAGCCACTGTGGATAAGTCGCCACGCACAACACGCAGCCAAGCACCGCCAAACCCGTGGAGGACGACAATCCGGCGATGCTCACCTGGGCGACATTGCCGAGCATTTCCCAGGCGTCCTCGAGTGTCGTACTGCGGAAGAACACCCAGGCGAATGCCACATAGTGGAAGGTCAGCAATCGCGCAGCCAGCCCTGCCCCCGGCAGTGCCTTGGCCCCAGGCAGCAGTTGATCGAACAGCTTGTAGACCGCCAGCCCCACACCATGAAGCGCGCCCCAGAGAATGAAGTTCAGGCTCGCACCATGCCAAAGGCCGGACACCAACATGGCCAGCAACATGTTCAGGTTGCCGCGCCACACGCCCTGGCGATTGCCGCCCAAGGGGATATAGACATAGTCACGGATGAAGCGCGACAAGCTGATATGCCAACGCCCCCAGAATGCCTTGAGGTTGTGCGCCGCATAGGGCGCGTTGAAGTTCTCCGGCAGGCGAAAACCCAGCAGCAGGGCGATGCCGGTCACCAGGTTGGTGTAACCGCTGAAGTTGAAATAGATCAGGAAGCTGTAGCCATACACACTCAGCAACACCTGCTCGGGCGTGAAGCTGCCAGGCGTGTCGAACACCGGATCCACCCATTCGCTGGCCAGCCAACCACCGAGTAAAAAAACTTTGACCACTGCCAGGGCAATCAGCCCCAAGGCCCGCTGGGGCTCCAGCACTTGGCGGATCGCAGTTGGACAGATCTGGGGCAGCATGTCCAGGGCACGGTTGACCGGGCCAGCCACGAGGCTTGGGAAGAATGCCAGGTACAACGCAAGATTCAGTGGCGCGGCTGGCGCCAGCTCGCACCGGTTGATCGACACCAAGTAACTCACCGAATGGAAGATGTAGAACGACATGCCAATCGGCACCAGCACTTCCAGCACCGGCAAGGACACGCGCCATCCCGACTGGGCAAGGGCGGCCTGCACGCCTTCGACGAAGAACGCTTGGTACTTGAATAGGTAGAAGCAGCCCAGCACCAACCCCAGCAACAAAGCCCGGCTGAACCAGCGCCCCGGGTAACGCGCCGCCAGCAACCCGAGCAGGTACACCAGCACGCTGTAACCCAGCAGTATGTAGAGCGACTGCAGGCTGAAACTCGCCACCAGCCCATAGCTGGCCGCCAGCAGCAGCACGTTCTGCAGACGTATGCTCCAGCACAGGCTCCAATAGACAATGAAGAACAGCGTGAAGCAGAGGCCGAATTCGATCGAAAGGAAGCTCACAACGTAATCCGTTACGTGACATCGAGTAGGAGAGATGCCGACGGTTTGTAGGCCGCGGCGCAGAGCGCGCGGGATTATGGCAGAGGGCCAAAACGCTCACAATCTGAGCGCTTTGCAATTTGCAAGCTGCCGCCTCCGACACAAATGCAACAAAATGCGACGAATGATTACCCTCCCCGGTTTGCTCCCCCTGCCCCGCTCTGCTAGTGTCGCGCCGTTCTGAATGCCACCGAGACAGTCGCCATGGCCCGCAAAAAAGCCTCCATCGATTTCGAGCAATCCCTCGCCGACCTGCAAGCCTTGGTTGAGCGCCTGGAGAACGGCGAGTTGTCGCTGGAAGAGTCGCTGGCCGCCTTCGAACAAGGCATTGCCTTGACCCGTGACTGCCAGGGCGCCCTGGCACAGGCCGAACAGAAGGTGCAGATCCTGCTCGAACGCGATGGCGAACTGGCGGCCCAGCCTTTCGATGCGGAGCCCGAAGCATGATCAGCGCCTACCAGGCCAACTGCCAGGCACGTGTCGATGCTGCGCTCGAACCGCTGTTCCAGGCGCCTTCCAAGGAGCTCGAACGCCTCTACGCCGCCATGCGCTACAGCGTGATGAACGGCGGCAAGCGCGTACGCCCACTGCTGGCCTACGCTGCCTGCGAGGCCTTCGGTGCCCCGGCCGAGCAGGCCAATGGCGCCGCCTGCGCTGTGGAGCTGATCCACGCTTATTCACTGGTGCATGATGACCTGCCGGCCATGGACGACGACGACCTGCGTCGTGGCCAGCCCACCACTCACAAAGCCTTTGACGAGGCCTGCGCCATTCTGGCCGGCGACGGCCTGCAGAGCCTGGCCTTCAGCGCCCTGCTCGATGCGCGCCTGAGCCCTCAGGACGACGCCACTCGCCTGGCCATGGTCCAGGCTCTGGCCAAGGCTGCTGGGCCAGCGGGCATGGTCGGCGGCCAGGCCATCGACCTGGGCTCGGTGGGCCTCAAGCTCGACCAGCGCGCCCTTGAATACATGCACCGGCACAAGACTGGCGCCCTGATCGAAGCCAGCGTGCGCCTTGGCGCCCTGGCCAGCGCCCGCGCCAGCCAAGCGCAGCTCGAGGCCTTGCAACGTTATGCACAGGCCATTGGCCTGGCCTTCCAGGTGCAGGACGACATTCTCGACGTGGAGAGCGACACCGCCACCCTCGGTAAACGCCAGGGGGCCGATATCGCCCGCGACAAACCGACCTACCCGGCCCTGCTCGGCCTGGAAGCGGCCAAGGCCTACGCGCTCGAGCTGCGCGACCAGGCGCTGGCAGCACTCGAAGGCTTCGGTGACAGCGCAGCCCCCCTTCGCGCATTGGCCCGCTACATCGTCGAACGTCGCCACTGAAACCCTGACACCTCGACTGTGAGAGCCGGCTAGCCCGCAAATGCGATGCTCAATTGACCTGCGCATTCGCGGGTGAGCCGGCCCGCACAGGGGGCATGCAACCTGCGTCTGAATGGGCAGTAATTCCTACAATGGGGTAAACTGCCGCGTCTTCACATCTATAACGACTCGCCTGATGCCCACGACGTTTCAAGAGATCCCCCGCGAACGCCCGGTCACGCCGCTGCTGGACCGCGCCGACACGCCTGCCGGCCTGCGCCGGTTGGCTGAAGCCGACCTGGAGACCCTGGCCGACGAGCTGCGCCAGGAGCTGCTCTATACCGTTGGTCAGACCGGTGGGCATTTCGGCGCCGGCCTGGGCGTCATCGAGCTGACGATCGCCCTGCACTACGTCTTCGACACGCCGGACGACCGTCTGGTCTGGGACGTGGGCCATCAGGCCTACCCGCACAAGATCCTCACCGGCCGCCGCCAACGTATGCTCAGCCTGCGCCAGAAGGACGGTATCGCCGCCTTCCCGCGGCGCAGCGAGAGCGAGTACGACACCTTTGGTGTCGGCCACTCCAGCACGTCGATCAGTGCCGCATTGGGCATGGCCATTGCCGCCCGCCTGCAGAACGACCCACGCAAGTCGATCGCGGTGATCGGGGACGGCGCGCTGACCGCCGGCATGGCCTTCGAGGCGTTGAACCACGCCCAGGAAGTCGACGCCGACATGCTGGTGATCCTCAACGACAACGACATGTCGATCTCGCGCAACGTGGGCGGCCTGTCCAACTACCTGGCCAAGATCCTGTCCAGCCGCACCTACGCGAGCATGCGCGAGGGCAGCAAGAAGGTCCTGTCGCGCCTGCCCGGCGCCTGGGAAATCGCCCGCCGCACCGAGGAATACGCCAAAGGCATGCTGGTGCCCGGCACCTTGTTCGAGGAACTGGGCTGGAACTACATCGGCCCTATCGACGGCCACGACCTGCCGACCCTGATTGCCACTCTGCGCAACATGCGTGACCTCAAGGGCCCGCAGTTCCTGCACGTGATCACCAAAAAAGGCAAAGGCTTCGCCCCGGCCGAAGTGGACCCGATCGGCTACCACGCCATCACCAAGCTCGAACCTGCCGACAAACCGGTCGCACCGAAGAAGGTCAGCGGGCCGAAGTACTCGGCGGTGTTCGGCCAATGGCTGTGCGACATGGCCGCGGCCGACAATCGCCTAGTGGGCATCACCCCCGCAATGAAGGAAGGCTCGGACCTGGTGGCCTTCAGCGAACGCTACCCGGAGCGCTACTTCGACGTGGCGATTGCCGAGCAGCACGCGGTCACCCTGGCCGCAGGCATGGCCTGCGAAGGTGCCAAGCCGGTGGTGGCGATCTACTCCACCTTCCTGCAGCGTGCCTATGACCAGTTGATCCACGATGTGGCGGTACAGAACCTCGACGTGCTGTTCGCCATCGACCGCGCAGGCCTGGTCGGCGAAGACGGCCCGACGCACGCGGGCAGCTTCGACCTCTCGTACCTGCGTTGCATCCCGGGCATGCTGGTGATGACCCCAAGCGACGAGAACGAACTGCGCAAGATGCTCAGCACCGGCCACCTGTACAACGGCCCGGCGGCAGTGCGCTACCCTCGTGGTACCGGCCCCAACGCACCGATCAGTGGCGACCTGGAGCCGCTTCCAATCGGCAAGGGCGTGGTTCGCCGCAAAGGCGAGAAAGTCGCCCTGCTGGTGTTCGGTGTGCAACTGGCCGAGGCCATGAAGGTCGCCGACGGCCTCAACGCCACCGTGGTCGACATGCGCTTCGTCAAACCCTTGGATGAGGCCTTGGTGCTGGAACTGGCCGCCCACCATGATCTGCTGGTGACCATCGAAGAGAACGCCATCATGGGCGGTGCGGGGGCTGCGGTCAGTGAGTTCCTGACCCAGGAAGCCGTGCTCAAGCCGATGCTGCACCTGGGCCTGCCGGACATTTACGTCGAACACGCCAAGCCTGCGCAGATGCTGGCCGAGTGCGGGCTCGATGCCGCCGGTATCGAAGCCTCGGTGAAGGCCCGGATGGCCAAGCTCGGCCTGTAAGCCTTTACGCTGTCTGATTGACGCATTCGCGGGCTAGCCCCGCTTCCACAGGGTTGCTCTCAAGCCCTGGGGAAGCGGGGCTTGCCCGCGAATGTTATGGAACTACCGATGAAGATTTCGTCCCTCGCCACTGCAGTTTTCTGCCTGCCCACCGCCTTACTGGCCGCCGAACCGGACCGCGACGATGCCCTCAAACTCCCCGACGTGCTGATCAGCGCCAGTCGCCAGGTCGAGTCGCGCAGCGCCACCAGCGCCGCGAATACCGTGTTCACCCGTCACGACATTGATCGCCTGCAACCCTCCAATGTCACCGACCTGCTGACCCGTGTGCCTGGCCTTCAGGTAGCGCCCACCGGTGGACGCGGCAGCCTGCCAGGGATCTTCATCCGCGGCACCAAGGCGGCCCAGACCCTGGTGCTGGTCGATGGCGTGCGCATCGCCAATGCCACATCCGGGGACAGCGCCCTGCAATACCTGGACGTCGACCAGATCGAGCGGGTCGAAGTGCTGCGCGGGTCACGCTCGGCGATCTATGGCAGCGATGCCATTGGCGGGGTCATCCAGATTTTCACCCGTCGCGGCACAGGTCCTGGCCTGCAACCACGCCTGCGCCTGGCGGCGGGCAGCAACCAGAGCTTCCAGCGCAGCCTCGGGCTCTCCGGCGGCAGCGAGGCGACCCGCTTCAACCTCGGCGCCAGCCTGGATGAGACGGCAGGCATCGATTCGACCGGGCCATCCTTTGCCAGCGACGCGGATCATGACGCCTACCGCAACAAGTCATTCAACCTGAGTCTAAGCCACACCTTCAGCGAACGTTTCGAGACAGGGCTGAATGTGCTCGATAGCCGTGGACGCCGCGAGTACGACGAGCCTCGTGGTTTCAGCGCACAAGAGCCCTATTCGGACTTTTCCGTCAGCAGCATCGGCAGCTATCTGGACGCTCAGGTCAGCGAGGGATGGAATAGTCGGCTGGAGTTGGCCCATAGCGAGAATCGCGACGAAAGCCGCGACAAACTCGCCGGGACCCGCTATCCATTCAATACCTACCGCGACCAAGCCACCTGGCAGAACGACCTGACACTGGATGACCGCAACAGCCTGCTGCTGGGAGGCGACTGGTACGAAGATCGTGTCCATGCCAGTGCCGATTTCACCGAAGACAGCCGCTGGAACCGCGCCGCCTTCGCCCAGCACCGATTCCGTGGCGAATACTTTTCCACCGAGCTTGGCGTACGTCATGACCGCAACCAGCAGTTCGGCGGCCAGACCAGCTGGAGCGGTAGCCTGACAGTACCGCTCAACGTGAATAACGATGTGCTGCTCTCGTACAGCGAAGGTTTTCGGGCACCGACTTTCAACGACCTGTACTTCCCGGGCTACAACAATCCGGATCTCAAGCCTGAACGTTCCAAGAGTTACGAGCTGCAATGGCGCAGCCAGCTGAGCGAGCGCAGTAAGCTGGAAGCCTCGCTGTATCGCACCGACCTGCAGGACGCTATCAACTACAGCGTACGCCCGGAGAATGTCGATTCCGCGCGGGTCAATGGTTTCGAGATGGCTCTGAGCCAGGACTGGGACGGCTGGACCTCCCAACTGGGCCTCTCGCTGATCGATCCACGCGACCGCGACAGCGGCCACACCCTCTCCCGCCGTGCCCGACGTACCGTGAGCCTGGACCTCGATCGGCAGTTCGAACGTTTCGCGCTGGGCGCCAGTTGGCAGGCGGTCAGCAGCAGCTACAACGATGAAGCGAACACCGACACTGTTGGCGGATACGGTCTACTGGGACTGCGCGGCAGCTGGGCAGCTACCAATGAGGTGAAGTTCGACCTGAAGCTGGACAACCTATTGGACAAGCAATACAGCCGCACCCATTACAACTATGAGGGCGCCAACTACGGGTATCGCGAAGAAGGCCGCACCTGGCTGCTGAGCGTCACCTGGACACCGGTGCTTTAGCCTCCAGCAACGCGCACAAACGTGCCGTGGCGTCGATCATCTGACCGCTGGGGCGCTCCAGGCCTTTGTCGGGCACCACCAGCAGGCGGTCGGCCTTCACCGCACTGAGCGTACGCCAGGCCTTCCAGCTCGCCAGTTGCGCCGGATCACCGGCCAGGATCACGTCAGGATCGCGCAACAGTACGGCCTCCACGCTCACCTGTGGTGCAGGCTGGGGAAGGTCGGCGAACAGGTTGCTGGCACCGCAAACCGTCAAAGCGTCGCTGACGATCTGCCGCCCGCCGAGGGTGTACAGCGGTTTGTCCCAAACCTGGTAGAACACTCGCAGCGGTCGTTCACGATGGTACTGCTCGCGCAAGCTGCGCAGCCGCTCACGCAGGGCCTGTGCGTATTGCCGGCCTTGCTCCGCTCGGCCGACCCGCTGTCCGATGGTTTCGATCTGCCCGATGAGTTGGTCGATGTCCTTGGGTTCACCGACGAACGTCGCGATCCCAAGGTGCCTGAGTTGATCGCGCTGGGCCGGGGCCACGCTGTCGGGCCACAGCAGCAACAGATCAGGCTTGAGGCTGAGCAGGCGCTCCATGTCCAATTGCCCATGGCGTCCCACCGATGGCAGGCCAGACAACGCCGCAGGCCGCTCACCGCCATCAAGCACACCCACCAGCAAGTCCTCGGCGTGCAGTTCGAGCATGATTTCGCTCATTGAGGGCGCCAGGCTGATGACCCTTGGCCTGTCTTCGGCCAGGGCGCCGAAGGCCAGCAGGGCCAACAGGCAGAGAAGTACGCGCATCACCCCAGCTGGCGAGGGATGCGGTAGAGGTAGAGCAGTACCACCGTGGAAAGCGCCAGCAGCACCTGAGGCACTGTCTCCAGGCCCACCAGCACCGACAGCGCCGCTACCCAGGCCGGGAAGCAGGCGAACAGCATGGCCATGCGCCGCACCTGGGCCAGTACGATCCAGGCCTGCGGCTCCTCCGGCGAACCCAGCGCCTTGGACGTCGCGATCAAGGCGCGCTTATACGCGCCAAAGCGCGGCAGGCTGAGGAACATGGTCGCAGCACCGGCAATGAACAGGGGCATCGCCAAGACGGGAATCAAGGCATCGCCGCCGCCAAAGGCCCAGGCCATCACTGGCAACGGCACCAGGCCCACCGCCAGGTATTGCCACCAGGCCAGCGCCAGGCGCCGCTTCACCTGGCCGCGGGTCACGCCTGGGGCTCGCCCTGGTGCTCGTTGCCCATCATGTGGCCGAGCTTGCCGGCCTTGGTGGCCAGATAGTGACGGTTGTGCGGGTTGTGCCCAGTGTGCAGCGGGACGCGCTCGGCGACCTTGATGCCCATGTCGGTCAGTGCCTTGACCTTGCGCGGGTTGTTGGTCATCAGACGCAGTGACTGTACGCCCAGGTGTTCGAGCATCGGCAGGCACATCGCGTAGTCGCGCTGGTCCGCAGCAAAGCCCAGGCGTTCGTTGGCTTCGACGGTATCGGCGCCACCGTCCTGGAGTTCATAGGCGCGGATCTTGTTCAACAGGCCGATCCCGCGACCTTCCTGGCGCAGGTACAGCAGCACGCCACGGCCTTCGCGGGCGATGGCCTGCAGGGCGGCCTCCAGTTGCGAGCCGCAGTCGCAGCGCTGACTGAACAACGCATCGCCGGTCAGGCATTCGGAATGCAGGCGCCCCAGCACCGGCTGACCATCGGCGATATCACCCAGGCTGAGCACCACGTGCTCGCGGCCCGTGGCTTCATCGAGAAAACCATGCATGGTGAAGATCGCGAAGGGAGTCGGGAGTTTCGAGGCGGCGACAAAGACGACGGGCACGTTGTGCTCCTAAAAGTAGGCAATTTTCAATGGCCCGATTGTATCAGCAGGCTGCAGAGCATGCGCAGGCTGAATATCGCCGCTTAAGATCGAAAAGTTCGATGTTCAGACGCCGGCGCTCTCACAGCGTCTCACGCCATATCAGTACGGCTGGCTCTCTGGCGTGAAAGGGTACGGCTGCTGCCAGCGCTCGAAAATAGGCTTGAGCTCTCCGCTGCGCACCAGTTCCTGCATGCGCCGATCGAACAGTTCGCTCAGCGCCTTGGCCTTGTCGTTGCGAGCGAAGGCAAGGTACAGCGGCAGCTCTGCAACATGGGTACGACGCCAGCGGTCAGGATCAGATGCCCGGTCCAAGACATAGTCGACCTCGGTCAAGGCATCGATGTAGAAGTCCACACGATCGTGCTCGAGCATCGGCAGGATACCTTCGCGGCGCTGGACCTCGCGGTACCTTTTGACATGAGGCAGGTAGTTCTGGAACTCATAGCCGCGTACCCAGGCCAGCCGGTACTGGCCGATGCTCTCGGGCGTCGGCACAGGCTTGCTGACCAGGCCCAGGGCATAGATGTGATCCACATCGAAATGCCAGCGGGGATAGAGGTTGTCGTCGTTTTCCTCGTGGTAGGAGCCCACCCAGGCATCGGCTTCGCCGCGCTTGACCAACCCTACCGCCCGGCTGTAAGGCGCGCTCTGGGTCAGTACCTTCACGCCTGCGGGCTCGAAGACCTTGCGCAGCACATCCCACGCCACGCCGGTGCCATCGGCGTTGGTGTAGTCGAGCCACTCTTCGCTGACCAGATGGATCTGCCTGGGCAGGCTTTCAGCCATGACCGCGCTCGCCCCTGGGCCAAGCAGCAACACCATTGCCAGCAGCACCGTCCTTATGCCCATGACCCACTCCTTAAGTCAGGCAACCACCCATACCAACACCTGCATGCCCAGCCAGGCGAACACACCAGCCAGGATGTCGTCGAGCATGATCCCGACACCGCCGTGCACGTGACGGTCGACCCAGCGGATCGGCCACGGCTTGAGGATGTCGAAGAAGCGGAACATCAAGAACCCCGCCAATAGCCATTGCCAGCCTTCTGGCACCAGCCACAGGGTGATCCACATCCCGACCATCTCGTCCCAGACAATGCCCTCATGGTCGTGCACCCGCAAGTCATTGGCGACTTTGCCGCACAGCCAGAAGCCAAACAGCATGGTGATGCCCAGCAATAGCCAGTAACCCCAGTCCGGCAGCATCTGCCACAGCGGGATGAACGGCAAGGCGACCAGCGAGCCCCAGGTGCCGGGCGCCTTGGGCAAAGTGCCGGAACCGAAGCCAAAGGCAATGAAATGCCAGGGGTTGCGCCAGACCGAAGGCGGAACGAACTCCGCAGGCACCTGGTTGGGGTGGTCGGTCACGGTGTCTCCCTAAAATGTTGATAGCCCCGTTGCGTCGGGGTGATGTCCTGGCCCTGCCGGTCGCGCAGGCTCACACCCTGCCCTTCGCGCACGCGACCGATGACATGGATGACGCCCGTTTCAGGCAAGGATGAAAGAAGTGCTTCAGGCAGGGTGAACGCCAGTACGTAGTCGTCACCACCGGTGAGCGCGGCGTACAGGGCCGCCTCGCGCCCCAGAAAGGCTTCCAGGGCCGGCGAGACGGGCACCTGCTCGGCGTTCACCTCCAAGGCAACGCCCGAAGCCTTGGCAATGTGGCCGCAGTCGGCGAGCAGCCCATCGGAGATATCCAGTGCTGCCGTGGCCAGACCGCGCAGCCGCCGCCCCAAGACAAGCTGGGGCATCGGCGACCAGTAGTGGGCAAGCAGCGGCTCGGCGACCTCGACCGGCGCCTGGCGCTGGCCCAGCACCAGCGGCAAGGCACCTGCGGCATTGCCCAGATGACCGCCGACACACAGCAAATCGCCCGGCCGGGCGCCGCTACGGCGCAGGGCCTGCCCGGCGGGCACTTTGCCGAACACGGTGACGGTGATGCTCAAGGGGCCGCGGGTGGTGTCGCCGCCGATCAGGCTGACACCGCATCGGTGGGCCATGAGGTTGAGGCCGTCGGCAAACTGCCTGAGCCAGTCGGCGCCAACCCTGGGCAATGTCAGGGCCAGGGTGACACCGATCGGGTCGGCGCCCATGGCCGCCAAGTCGCTGACGGCTACCGCCAGGGAACGCTGGCCAAGTAGCAGTGGGTCGCAGGCCGCAGGGAAATGCACGCCTTCGACCAGGGTGTCGGTGGACACCGCCAACTGCTCGCCGACCGGTAGTTCCAGCAGGGCGCAGTCGTCACCGATGCCGAGGACCACACCTTCGCCGCCCTGCGCACAGGACGCGGCAGCGAAGTAATGGCGGATCAGCTCGAACTCACCCATGGTCGGAAAGCGCCGCGATCAGCGCTTGTTCGCCTTGACTTCCGCGTCACGCAGCGTCGGAGCCAGCTTGTCCAGCACACCGTTGACGAACTTGTGACCATCGGTGGCACCGAAGACCTTGGCCAGTTCCACGCCTTCGTTGATCACGACGCGGTACGGCACGTCGACGCGCTTGATGAACTCCCAGGTGGACAGGCGCAGCACCGCGAGCTCGACCGGATCGAGTTCCTCAAGCGGCAGGTCCAGGCACGGAGCCAGGGCCTTGTCGATCTCGCCCTTGATTGCCGGAACCCCGTGCAGGATCTCGCGGAAATAGGCGCCATCGATATCGGAGAAATCGTTGTCGACCCGGAACTGAGCCTCAATTTCGTTCAGCGAATGCTGGGCCATGTGCCACTGATACAGCGCCTGGGTCGCGAGCTTGCGGGCTTCGCGGCGCTTGGCGCTCTTCGAGGGCTTGCCGGCATCCGCCGCGCGTGGCTCGCGCGGGTTGAAACGATCGCTTTCGTCGCTAATCACTTGGCCTCCAACTGCGCCAGCAGGCTGACCATTTCCAGGGCGGACAGGGCAGCTTCGGCACCTTTGTTGCCGGCCTTGGTGCCGGAACGCTCGATGGCTTGCTCGATGGAGTCGACGGTCAGAACACCGAAGGCCACCGGAACACCGAACTCCATGGACACCTGGGCCAGGCCCTTGGTGCACTCGCCCGCCACGTATTCGAAGTGCGGGGTACCGCCGCGGATCACCGCGCCCAGGGCGACGATCGCGTCGTATTCGCCTTGTTGGGCGACTTTCTGTGCAACCAGCGGGATCTCGAAGGCGCCCGGGGCACGAATGATGGTGATGTCGCTTTCGCTGACGCCATGGCGTACCAGGGCATCAACGGCACCGCTCACCAGGCTTTCGACGACGAAGCTGTTGAAGCGGCCAACCACCAAAGCATAGCGACCTTTGGGGGCGATGAAGGTACCTTCGATGGTCTTCAGGGTCATTCCGGTGTTCTCATCTTAAAGAGCGAGGCCGCGCACACGCGGCCTGCGGGAGGGTTTGGACACGAGCGGCAGGACGACAGTTACGCCTGTGTCACTCGGAGGGCACGTATTCTACAACTTCCAGATCGAATCCGGATATCGCGTTGAACTTCATCGGCGAGCTCATCAGGCGCATCTTGCGCACCCCCAGGTCACGCAGGATCTGCGAGCCGGCACCGACGGTGCTGTAGGTGGTCGGGGTCTTGGGCTGGGCGTCACCGGCGCTTTCACGGATGTGCGCCAGCAGCACGTCACCATCCAGCGGGTGGCCCAGCAGCAGTACCACGCCACTGCCGGCCTCGGCCACGGCACTCATCGCTGCACGCAAGCTCCAGCGGCCCGGTTGCTTGACCATCAGCAGGTCACGCAGCGGGTCCATGTTGTGCACCCGCACCAGGGTCGGCTCCTCGGCGCAGATGGTGCCCAGGGTCAGGGCCATATGCACATCGCCCTCCACCGCGTCGCGGTAGGTGACCAGATTGAACTGACCCAGCTCGCTGTCCAGCGGCTGCTCGGCGATGCGCTGCACGGTGCGCTCGTGGATCATGCGGTAGTGGATCAGGTCGGCGATGGTGCCGATCTTCAGGCCGTGCTCGGCGGCGAAGGCCTCGAGTTCCGGGCGACGGGCCATGGTGCCGTCGTCGTTCATCACTTCGCAGATCACACCGCTGGGCTCGAACCCAGCCATGCGCGCCAGGTCGCAGGCCGCTTCGGTGTGCCCGGCGCGGGCCAGGGTGCCGCCGGCCTGGGCCATCAGCGGGAAGATATGGCCTGGGCTGACGATGTCGTCGGCCTTGGCATCGCGAGCGGCGGCCACCTGCACGGTGCGCGCGCGGTCGGCGGCGGAGATGCCGGTGGTGACGCCTTCGGCCGCTTCGATCGATACGGTGAACTTGGTACCGAAGCCCGAACCGTTGCGTGGCGCCATCAGCGGCAGCTTGAGCGTTTCGCAGCGCTCGCGGGTCATCGGCATGCAGATCAGGCCACGGGCGTGCTTGGCCATGAAGTTGATGTGCTCGGCCTGGCAGCACTCGGCGGCCATGATGATGTCGCCTTCGTTCTCACGGTCTTCGTCGTCCATGAGAATGACCATTTTGCCCTGGCGGATGTCTTCCACCAGCTCTTCGATGCTGTTGAGCGCCACTCGGCACCCCCTTCTCAATCAGGATTTCAGGTAGCCGTTGGCGGCCAGGAAGCTTTCGGTGATGCCACTGCCCTTGCTCGACTCGGCAGCCTTGTCGCCCAGCAGCAGACGCTCCAGGTAACGGGCCAGCAGGTCGACCTCAAGGTTGACCCGACGACCTGCGCGGTAGTCGGCCATGATGGTTTCGGACAGGGTGTGCGGGACGATGGTCAGCTCGAACTCAGCGCCATCGACCTCATTGACCGTCAGGCTGGTGCCGTCGACGGTGATCGACCCTTTGTGGGCGATGTACTTGGCCAGCTCCTTGGGCGCACGCACGCGGAACTGGATAGCGCGCGCGTTATCGCTGCGCGAAATGATCTCGCCGACGCCGTCGACGTGGCCGCTGACCAGATGACCGCCCAGGCGGGTGGTGGGGGTCAGGGCTTTTTCCAGGTTGACCCGGCTGCCACTCTTGAGATCGACCATGGCGGTGCGCTTGAGCGTTTCGACGCTGACATCGGCCCAGAAGCCGTCACCTGGCAGTTCCACGGCCGTCAGGCAGACACCGTTGACGGCGATGCTGTCGCCGAGCTTGACGTCGGCCAGGTCAAGCTTGCCGGTCTCTACATAGACGCGCACGTCACCGCCTTTGGGCGTCAGGCTGCGGATGGTGCCGATGGATTCGATGATGCCGGTGAACATGGTGTCCTCCTCGGGAACAGGGCTGCGCGTGGCAAGCCAGGCATTATACGCCGGACGCCGGCAAGGGAATGGCCGTGATCCGCCAGTCATCGCCGACTGCGCGCACCTCGGTGATTTTCAAACGCGGGGCCTCGCTCATCTTTGCCAGCGGCCAGTCCAGCAGCGGGCGAGCACTGCTGCCCAGGAAGGTGCCAGCGACGAACAACTGGAACTCATCCACCAAACCCAGGCTCGCGAAGGCGCCGACCAGGCCAGCGCCGGCCTCCAGCAGGATTTCGTTGACACCACGGGCAGCCAGGGCGCGCAGCAAGGCTAGGAGATCGACCCTGCCATGCTCGCCTGGCAGGCTCAGCAGTTCGTGGCCAGCCTGGGCGTAGCGAGGGTCGGCGGCGACGGCGGTCACCACCAGGGCCGGGCCGGCCTGGAAGAACGGAGCGTCCAGCGGCAGACGCAAGCGTCCGTCGATCAGGACACGCAATGGCGGACGTGCCAGGGCCAGGGCGGTGGTGTCTGGGTCCAGGCCCAGTTCGGCGCCGCGCACGGTCATGCGGGCGTTGTCGGCCAGCACGCTTTCGGCGCTGGTCAGCACCACGCTGGAACGGGCGCGAAGGCGCTGTACCGCGGCGCGCGCTGCAGGGCCGGTGATCCACTGGCTCTCGCCGCTGGCCATGGCAGTGCGACCGTCCAGGCTCATGGCGAGCTTGGCCCGTACGAATGGCAGTCCATGCTCCATGCGCTTGAGAAAGCCCGGATTGAGCGCCCGGGCCTCAGTCTCGAGCACGCCGCTGCTGACCTCGATGCCGACCTCGGCCAAGCGACGCAGGCCTTTGCCTGCCACCTGCGGGTTGGGGTCCTGCATCGCCGCCACGACCCGGGCCACGCCAGCCTGCACCAACGCCTCGGCGCATGGGGGGGTGCGGCCATGGTGGCTGCAAGGCTCGAGCGTCACGTAGGCACACGCACCTCGTGCGCGCTCGCCGGCCTGGCGCAGGGCATGGACTTCGGCATGGGGTTCGCCGGCTCGCACGTGCCAGCCTTCGCCGACCACCTCGCCGTCACGCACGATCACACACCCCACACGCGGATTGGGATGGGTGCTGTACAGGCCCTTGCGGGCCAATTCCAGGGCTCGCGCCATGTAGTGGGCATCGAGAATGGCGGTTTGGCTTGGCATGGTCATTCTTTGGCGGGCTCTCGGGCCAGGCGGTCGATTTCTTCGCGGAACTCGTCCAGATCCTGGAAGCGCCGGTAGACCGATGCGAAACGGATGTAGGCGACTTCGTCGAGCTTGCGCAGCTCGGCCATCACCAGTTCGCCCACCACCAGCGACTTGACCTCGCGCTCACCGGTGGCGCGCAGCTTGTGCTTGATGTGCGCCAGCGCCGCTTCCAGGCGCTCGACACTGACCGGACGTTTTTCCAGCGCTCGCTGCATGCCAGCGCGCAGTTTTTCTTCATCGAAGGGCTGGCGGGTGCCGTCCTGCTTGATCAGCCGGGGCAAGACCAGCTCGGCGGTCTCGAAGGTGGTGAAGCGCTCGCCGCAGGCGACGCATTCACGGCGGCGGCGCACCTGTTCGCCCTCGGCGACCAGGCGCGAGTCGATGACCTTGGTGTCGTTGGCACCGCAAAAGGGACAGTGCATGGTGGCAGGCAACAAAAAAAGGGAGGGCCATGGTAGCGCATCCCACTGGCAAGACAAGCCAAAGGGGTTACCATCCATGGAATTCTGCCTGCGAAGGATTACCCCATGCACTACCGAGCGCTCGTCGTGCTGTGCCTCACCGGCCTGCTCGCCGCCTGCGGCAGCGACCAACCCAAGCCCGAGCAAACTGTCACCGCGCCCCCGGCCAAGGCCGTGAAGAAAAAAGGCGAGGAGCTGGGCCCGCTGCCGGCCTATCAGCGCGAACTGAGCGGCACCTTGCTACAAGTGCCGGCCGGCGCCGAAGTGGAACTGGCGCTGCTGGTCATCGATGAGCGTGGCCGTCCGCAGCGCCTGCTGGCGAGCAGCAACCTCACCGGTACCGGACAGGACCTGCCCTATCGCCTGCGCTTCAGCCCCGAAGCCTTCCCTGCCGGCGCTCGCGTGGAGTTGCGCGGCCGGGCCAGTCGCTCTGGGCAGTTGATCTTGCACCTGCCACCTCTGCGTATCGCCCAGGCCACCACCCAGGCCACTGGTCCCCTGCGCTTCGAGAAGGCGCCCTAGATGCCCCCATTGCATCTGCAGCGGGCCCTGAGCGGTCTGATCGGCGAGGCGCGTCTGGTCGAGAGCGAGCTACCTGACTGCGAACTGAAGCTATGGCTGATCGACGCCGACAACATGGACCGCGCCTTCAGCCCCGAGGAAACCCGGCGCATCCTCGACGAACCGCCGTACTGGAGCTTCTGCTGGGCCAGCGGCCTGGCCATGGCCCGCTACCTGGCCGAGCAACCGCACTGGGTACGCGGTAAGCGGGTGCTGGACTTCGGCGCAGGCTCAGGTATCGCCGGTATCGCCGCCGCACGTGCAGGCGCACTGGAAGTCGTGGCCTGCGACCTCGACCCATTGGCACTGGATGCCTGTCGCGCCAATGCCGCGCTCAACGGCGTGAAACTTGGCTACAGCGGCGATTTCTTCGCAGAACAAGACCGCTTCGACCTGATTCTCGTCGCCGACGTGCTCTACGACCGCGCCAACCTGCCACTGCTCGATGAATTCCTCAGCCGCGGTCGCCAGGCCTTGGTGGCCGATTCCCGGGTGCGCAACTTCGATCATCCGCGCTATCAGGCGCTTGGCGTGCTCGAGGCGCTGACCCTGCCGGACCTGGCCGAGCCACACGAATTCCGCCGGGTCAGCCTGTACCACGCCAGCCGCGAGCCTTTATAGTGGTGCCATTCAAGGATTTGCGAGAGTCGCGATGAACCAAGACACGCCGTACATTTTCGATGCCAGCGATGCCACCTTCCAGCAACTGGTCATCGAGAATTCTTTTCACAAGCCGGTGCTGGTGGATTTCTGGGCCGAATGGTGCGCGCCGTGCAAGGCGCTGATGCCGTTGCTGGCCAAGATCGCCGAGGGTTACCAGGGCGAGTTGCTGCTGGCCAAGGTCAATTGCGATGTGGAGCAGCAGATCGTCGCCCAGTTCGGTATCCGCAGCCTGCCGACCGTGGTGTTGTTCAAGGACGGTCAGCCGGTCGACGGTTTTGCCGGCGCCCAGCCTGAGTCGGCCATCCGCGCGATGCTCGAACCCCACGTGCAAATGCCCGCCGCACCGACCGCCTCGCCGCTGGAGCAGGCCAAGGCACTGTTCGCCGAAAGCCGCTTCAGCGAAGCCGAAGCGCTGCTCCAGGCGCTGCTGAGCGAAGACAACAGCAATGTCGAGGGGCTGATCCTCTATGCCCGTTGCCTGGCCGAGCGAGGCGAGCTGGGCGAAGCCCAGGTGGTGCTGGATGCGGTCAAGACCGACGAGCACAAGGCCGCCCTGGCCGGCGCCAAGGCCCAGCTGACCTTCCTGCGCCAGGCCGCCAGCCTGCCGGAAGTTGCCGAGCTCAAGAGCCGCCTGGCGCAGAACCCGCAGGATGACGAAGCAACCTACCAGCTGTGCATCCAGCAATTGGCTCGCCAGCAGTACGAGCCAGCGCTCGAGGGCCTGCTCAAGTTATTCCAGCGCAACCGCGGCTACGAAGATGGCCTGCCGCAGAAGGCGTTGCTGCAGGTGTTCGAGCTGCTGGGCAATGATCATCCGCTGGTGAGCGTTTATCGGCGTAAGCTGTCGGCGGCGATGTTCTGATCGTCATTGCGGCTGTTTTGCAGCCCAAGCGCAGGCTACGCCAGCTCCCAATGTGCTGTCGGGATGGCCTGCGATGGGCCGCACAGCGGCCCTCGCTCATCCTACCCAGTGATACACCGGCGCGTCCGGGCCGCTTTCCACCTTCACCTCATTGCTGTGGCGCAAACGCACCAACAGCCGCTTGCCCGCTGCCGTGCTGCCGGCGAGTCCTTCCAGGCGCCCCAGCAACTCCGGCCCGCTGATCTGCACGGCCTGACGCAGCAGCTCACAGGCAGCCAACCATTGCCCATCGTCCTGCTGTGGTGGGGTGGTTGCGTTCGTAGCCGCCGCTTCGGCAATGGCCGGCGCCTCCAGTTGACGTCCCAACTGCGCCCACTCCGCAGGCTCCAGCTCGATGGTCAGGTCCACCGGCCAATCGCCGATTTGTCCACGTATTCTCACGCTACCTTCCTTACCTACAGGGTCGATGGCTTCATGCTCCCATGAACATGAAACCTGCGCCAGGCAGGTGGTCAGCGCCGAAAAACTTGTTATAACATTACGAAACCATTTCTTGCCCGCCCCTGGAGTCCTCCATGCGCCGCTTGCTTCTCGCCCTACCCTTCGCCCTGCTTCCCTTGGTTGCAGCCCAGGCCCACGATGATCACGATCATGCCCACGGTACCCTCGGCGCCCATGAACATGGTGTGGCCACGCTCAACGTGGTGCTCGATGGCAATACCCTGGAACTGGAGCTGGACAGCCCGGCGATGAACCTGGTCGGCTTCGAGCATGCAGCCACCCGCGACACCGACAAGGCCAAGGTCGCCGCCGTACGCCAGCAACTTGAGCAACCGTTGAAGTTATTCGGCGTGGACCAGGCCGCCGGTTGCACGGAGGACGCCCAGGAACTCGGCAGCCCGCTGTTTGGCGATGCACCACACGCCCACGACGATGACGAGCATGGTCACGAGCACGGGCATGAACACGCCGACGTCAACGCCCATTACCAATTCAAATGCGTAGCGCCTGGCAAGCTCGCCCAGGTAGACCTCGCCCCGCTGTTCCGGGCTTTCCCGGCGACCCAGAAGATCAATGTGCAATTGATCGGCCCGAACGGCCAGAAAGGCCTGCAAGCCTCCCCCACCAACAGCGTGGTCGCGTTCTGAATGAGCCAGGCGCTGATCGACCTGCAAGGGCTGCGGTTCGCCTGGCCCGGCCAGCCACCTTTGCTGGACATCCCCGCGTTTCGCCTGCAAGCCGGTGAAGCGCTGTTCCTCAAGGGCCCTAGCGGTAGCGGCAAGACTACATTGCTCGGCTTGCTGGGCGGAGTGAATCGCCCCGATCAAGGCCGGATCCTGCTGCTCGGCCAGGACCTCGCCGCCTTGGGCCAGGGCGCCCGTGATCGGTTTCGGGTCGACCACACCGGCTATATCTTCCAGCAGTTCAACCTGCTGGCGTTTCTCTCGGTACGGGAGAACGTCGAGTTGCCCTGCCGCTTCTCACGCAGCCGCGCCGCACGGGCGGTCCAGCGCCATGGCAGCATCGACCAGGCGGCCGCCACGCTGTTGGCCCACCTGGGCCTGACTGACCCGGCGCTACTTGCCCGGCGTGCAGACAGCCTGTCGATCGGCCAGCAACAGCGGGTCGCCGCCGCCAGGGCGCTGATTGGCCAGCCCGAGCTGGTGATCGCCGACGAGCCCACCTCGGCGCTGGATGCCGATACCCGCGAGGCGTTCATCCGCCTGTTGTTCGACGAATGCCGTGCGGCCGGCTCCAGCCTGCTGTTCGTCAGCCATGACCAGAGCCTGGCTCCGCTGTTCGACCGTCACTTGTCCTTGGTCGAACTCAATCGCGCGGCCAAGCCCCAGGAGGCCTGATGTACTTGCTCCGCCTTGCCCTGGCCAGCCTGGCCAACCGCCGCTTCACCGCCTTCCTGACGGCCTTTGCCATCGCACTGTCGGTGTGCCTGTTGCTGGCTGTCGAGCGTGTGCGCACGGAGGCCCGCGCCAGCTTCGCCAGCACCATCAGCGGCACCGACCTGATCGTCGGCGCCCGCTCGGGGTCGGTGAACCTGTTGCTGTACTCGGTGTTTCGCATCGGCAATGCCACCAACAACATCCGCTGGGACAGCTTCGAACACTACGCCAAGGACCCGCGGGTGAAATGGGCCATCCCGATTTCCCTCGGCGACTCCCATCGCGGCTATCGGGTGATGGGTACCACAGGCGATTACTTCGACCATTACCAGTTCGCACGCCAGCAACATCTGGCCCTGAGCCAAGGCCGGCCCTTCGCAGCGGACCCATTCGAAGTGGTGCTGGGCGCCGAAGTGGCCGAGGCGCTGCACTACAAACTCGGTGACAAGCTGGTGCTGGCCCAC
Source organism: Pseudomonas guariconensis (assembly GCF_040822035.1). NCBI lineage: Bacteria > Pseudomonadati > Pseudomonadota > Gammaproteobacteria > Pseudomonadales > Pseudomonadaceae > Pseudomonas > Pseudomonas guariconensis. The sequence goes on from NZ_CP162012.1 coordinate 4,732,648, forward strand.
GGCGTGGCCGCCATCAGCCTGGTCAAGCACGACGACAAACCCTTTACCGTCGTCGGCATCCTCGAACGCACCGGCACGCCGGTGGACCGCACCCTGCACATCAGCCTGGCCGGCATGGAGGCAATCCACGTCGATTGGCACAACGGCGTTCCAGCCCGTGGCGCCGGACGCATCAGCGCCGACCAGGCGCGCGGCATGGACTTGCAACCCGCCGCGATCACGGCGTTCATGCTGGGCCTGAACAACAAGATCGCCACCTTCAGCCTGCAGCGAGAAATCAACGAATTCCGTAGCGAGCCGCTGCTGGCAATCCTCCCTGGGGTTGCTCTGCAGGAACTCTGGAGCCTGATGGGCACAGCCGAACAGGCATTGTTCGTGGTGTCGCTGTTCGTGGTACTGACGGGTTTGATTGGCATGCTCACGGCGATCCTCACCAGCCTCAACGAGCGCCGCCGGGAAATGGCCATCCTGCGCTCGGTGGGCGCGCGCCCCTGGCACATAGCCGGGCTGTTGGTGCTCGAAGCGCTCACCCTGGCACTGGCCGGTATCGGTGCCGGGCTAGGCTTGCTGTATGCGGGAATCGCCCTGACCCAAGGTTACGTGCAGGCCAACTATGGCCTCTACCTGCCGCTGGCTTGGCCGAGCGCCCATGAATGGACGCTGCTGGCGATCATCCTGGGTGCCGCGCTGCTGATGGGCAGCGTGCCGGCCTGGCGTGCCTATCGTCAGTCTTTGGCCGATGGCCTGTCGATCCATCTCTGAGAATCGATCATGCGTCGCAAACTTGTGCTGTTGCTGCTGTTCATTCTGTCCCCTGCCTGGGGCGACGAGCCCAGAACCCTGGACTGGCCTGCCTTGATCCCGGAGGGGGCGCCGGTGGTCCCAGCCCAGATGGCACCGCTGCATGATCTGTCACAACTGGGTAACGCCCTGGCCGAATCAGCCCCTGCCGCGCGCCAGCAGGCGCCCCACGCTCCGGTGGTCAAGGCGCTGGATGGGCAGTGGGTCAAGCTGCCCGGCTACATCGTGCCGCTGGAAGTGAGCGAGGAAGGCCGTACCACCGAGTTCCTCCTGGTGCCCTATTACGGCGCCTGCATCCACGTGCCGCCGCCACCGCCGAACCAGATCGTGCATATCGTCAGCGAGATGGGCGTGCGCATCGAAGACCTCTACCAGCCCTACTGGATCGAAGGCCGGATGCAGGTCAAAGCCACCAGCAGTGAACTGGCCGATGCCGGTTACCAGATGGAAGCTGAAAAGATCTACGCCTACGAGCTTCAATGAGCGCTGTTTAGGCGTTGTGACACGTCTTCGTTGAGCTGAATCAACAGTTCGTTTCGGCCGGCTCCTTACCATTGGACTACTCGATTACTTACGTCCTTTGGGAGCTTCCATGAACAAGTCCTTGCTCGGCGCCTCGCTCATTGCACTGGCGCTCGCTGCCCCCGTCGCCCATGCCCACCAGGCCGGTGACTTCATCATGCGTGCCGGTGCCATCACCGTAGCGCCGAACGAAGACAGCAGCGACCTCAAGCTCGATGGCACCAAGGTATCGGGCACCAAGGCGACCCTGGACAGCGACACCCAGCTGGGCCTGACCTTCGCCTACATGCTCACCGACCACGTCGGCCTGGAGCTGCTGGCTGCCACGCCGTTCAACCACACCGTGGCTGTCAAAGGCCTTGGCCCTGGCCTGGATGGCAAGCTGGCCGACATCAAGCAACTGCCGCCGACCCTGTCGCTGCAGTACTACCCGATGGAGCCTTCCTCGAAGTTCCAGCCTTACGCGGGCGTTGGCATCAACTACACCACCTTCTTCGATGAAGACCTCAGCAGCTCCCGCAAGAAGCAGGGCTTCAGCAACCTGAAGCTGCAAGATTCGGTGGGTCTGGCTGCCCAGCTGGGCATGGACTACATGCTCACCGAGAATCTGCTGGTCAACGCCTCGGTCTGGTACATCGACATCGACACCAAGGCCACCGTGGACGGCCCAAGCGCCCTGAGCGTGGGCAAGACCAAGGTCGACGTGGATGTCGATCCGTGGGTCTACATGGTGGGCCTGGGCTACAAGTTCTGATCCCCACCCGACATGGCGGCCTCGGCCGCCATGTCACGCTTCACGCTCCCGCCAAACTCCAGGCACCCCCAGTAGCCCAAGGCCAAAGCGCTGATCGACGCGCCCAGGCCACACACCGCCAGCCAGCCCCATCGGGCATATACCCAGGTCGCGGCCACCGCCCCTAACCCACTGCCGATCGAATAACAGCACATGTAGGCGCCGATCAGCCGACTCGCCATTTCGCCACGTCCGGCCAGCAGCAGGCTCTGGTTGGTCACATGCACCGCCTGCACTGCTAAATCCAGAATCAACACCCCCACCACCAAGGCCCATAGTGATTGCTCGAGCAGGGCGCTCGGCAGCCATGACAATGCCAGCAGCCCCAATGCCAGGCCAGTGGTACGGTTGCCCAGCCCGCGATCGGCCAGGCGTCCAGCGCACGACGCCGACAAAGCACCGGCCAGGCCCGCCAGACCGAACAGGCCAACCTGGGTAGGGCTCAGGGCCAAGGGCGCAACGCTCAGGGGCAATACCATGGCGCTCCAGAACACGCTGAAGACGGCGAAGACCAGCAACGCGAACAGGCCACGCTGGCGTAACAGCCGATCATGCCGATACAACCCGACCAGCGAGCCCAGCAGTCTCCAGTACCCCGGCCCCTGTTGATTGCGCGCGACAGCAGGCAACGCCCGCCACAACAGCAATGCCATCGCCAGCGACAAGCCGGCCGCCCCGACATAGACACCACGCCAGCCGGTCAGGTCGGCAAGGCCACCTGCGACCAGACGCGCCAGCAGGATACCCACCACCACGCCACTGGTGACCGTGCCCACCACCTGTCCTTGTCTGGACGGCGAAGCCAAGGTTGCGGCATGAGCGACCATTACCTGAACCACCACCGCCATCAGCCCGACCATTCCCATGGCTGCCAGCAGCACGGCCCAATCCCAGGCCATGCTCACTGCCAGCAAAGCCAACGCCGACATCAGCAACTGACCAAGAATCAGGCGCTTGCGATCAAGCAGATCGCCTAACGGAACAATCAGTAGCAAGCCAATGGCGTACCCCGCCTGGGTCGCGCCCACCACTAAGCCGATGTAGGCCTGGGGTATCGCCAGGCTGCGCGCCATGGATTGGAGTAAAGGTTGGGCGAAGTACACCGTCGCGACCGCCAGGGCACAGGCGGCCGCGAGCAGCAAGGTCAGCGCCCGGCTTGGCTGCATGTGGCCAGGCGACGCGGATGTCAGGGAAGGCATGGCAAGCTCCTCAGGCAATCTGGTTTCAAATAGAAACCAGCTGCTGGCTATTTAGCAAAGCTGGTTTTAATCTGCAACCAGTTATCCCGCACAGAGTACGCCCATGCCCGACGAGAGAAACGACCCCTGCCCGGTGGCCCGTGCCCTGGACGTAATCGGCGACCGTTGGTCGATGATGATCCTGCGAGACGCCTTCGATGGCCTGCGACGTTTCAGTGAGTTCCAGAAAAACCTGGGACTGGCGAAGAACATCCTGGCCGCGCGGCTGAAGCTGCTGGTGGAAAGCGGATTGCTCGAACTGCAGCCGGCGTCCGATGGCAGTGCCTACAAGGAATACGTGCTGACCGAGCAAGGGCGCGCGGTCTTTCCTGTGGTCATTGGCTTACGCCAGTGGGGAGAGCGCTTCCTGTTCAAGGCGGGGGATGAGCGCTCGGTGCTGCTGGACAACGTCAACGGCCAACCCATCGAACGCCTGCAGGTGCGGGCCAAGGATGGCCGTTTACTCGGCCCGCAGGACTGCCATCGCCAGCGCGTACGCCATGGGCAATGACCCGTGACGCGCGCTGATCAAGGAGATCAGGCTTTGCCCAACAGCCGGGCCAATCCGTCGACCATCGAGGTAGGCTGCGGGAAGTCGAAACGCGCCAGCAGGCGGGAGTTGTCCGCCCGTGAATGGCGGATGTCGCCCGAGCGCGCCGGCCCGTGATGGATGGCAGGCAAACTGCCGACTACCTTTTCCAGCGCCGCCAGCAACTGGTTCAGCGAGGTCGCCTGGTTCAGGCCAATGTTCACCGCGCCTTCCTCGACCTGTTCAAGTTCCAGCGCCTGGACCATCACCTGGACCAGATCGCCCACGTATAGGAAGTCTCGCGTTTGCTCGCCATCGCCGAAGACCGTGATCGGCAGGCCTTGGGTAGCACGTTCGCAGAAGATACTGATGACCCCGCTATAGGGCGAAGATGGATCCTGGCGCGGTCCGAAGATATTGAAGAAACGGAACACCACCGGCTCCAGCGCGTGCTGACGACGATAGAAGTCCAAGTACTGCTCGCTGGCCAGCTTGTCCACCGCATAAGGGGTCAGCGGCGCCTTGGGCGTGTCCTCGGCAATCGATTGGCCCTCGCCGTTGTTGCCATAAACCGCCGCGCTGGAGGCGAACAACACACGCCGCACGCCTTCCAGGCGCATGGCTTCGCAGACATTGAGGGTACCGATGAAGTTGCTTTGGTGGGTACGCACCGGGTCTTCGACCGACGCCTGTACCGACGCGACCGCGGCCAGGTGCACCACGGCGCGACAGCCTGCCGTGGCCCGGCGTACCAGTTCGGCATCGGCGACGTCGCCTTCGATCAGGTCCAGGCCGGGATGGTCCAGACGCAGGTTGGCGCGCTTGCCGGTGGAGAAGTCATCGAGCACCCGTACCGCATAGCCTTTATCCAGCAACGCATCGCACAGGTGGGAGCCAATGAAGCCGGCACCGCCGGTGATCAGGATGGGGGCGTCAGCCATGTCGGTAGAACCGGTCCAGTAGAGACGGCAAGCCGGCGCGCCAGGCGCGGGGCTTGATGCCGAAGGTGTGAAGAATCTTTTTGCAGGCCAGCACCGCGTTCTGCGGTTCCTCGCTGGCATCGGGGCGCGCGGCATGGGCCTGGGGCGTAGGGGCCTGCACGGCCAGCTTGTGCCACTGCGCCGCCTCGCCGAGGATCGCCTGGCCCAGCGCCAGCGGCGTGGTCGCCTCGTTGCCGGCGTAGTGGTAGGTACCCCACAGGGGTGCGTCGCAATCGAGCTGCTTGAGCACCGAGAGAATCACCCGTGCGGCGTCGTCGACCGGCGTCGGATTGCCGCGGCGGTCATCGGCCAGCAGCAGCTCCTGGGGTTGCTCGGCGCGGGTGAGGAAGCGGCCGAGCACGCCGTCGATGCTTTCGTCGAGCACCCAGCCAAAACGCAGCAGCACATGCTGCGGACAGGTCGCCCGAACGCTCTGTTCGATCCGCCAGAGCGCCTGGCCACGCAGGCCCAAGGGCACCGGCTCATCCTTTTCGCTGTAGGCCGTGGCCCTTGAGCCATCGAACACTCGGTAGCTCGAAGGCTGCACGAGAATGATCTGGTGGTGCTGGCAGAGCTCGGCCAGCCGCTCAACGGCCCGCTCCTGCAACGCCAGGCGTTGTTCGCTGACCGACTCGGCCTGGAACCAGTCGAAATAGTACGCCAGGTTGACCACGACATCGGGACGGTGATCGTCAAGCAATTGCGTAAGACTGGCCGGCCCCCAGCCGTTCTCCGGTGGGCGCGGCGCCAGGAATCCGATGTCCTCTTCGGCCCCGAGACGAATCAGCGCTTGCCCGAGGGCATTGCCACCACCCAACAGCATCAGGCGCATACGCATAGAGTCAGCAGATCCGAACAGGTTGATAGAAGGAAGCGGACATTTTGCGGGTTCCTCTCGGGGAAGTCCAACCACAGCACATGCCTGGGCGCGACAGGACATCCGGCGTCGATGACGAATTGCCAAGCAGCGCGGCGCATGCGTCGCGGGACCGCGCTCACTCGATCTCGAACAAGCCGTTGCTGATCGGCCCTGCCTTCAGGCGCTCGCGTACGTCGTCATCGATGCGCGGGTCGTCCGGGCGGTACAGCCTCACCTGGCGGTAGGCGTTGATGCGGTTGATCTCCTCGCCCAGGTACTCCCATACCACGCGGGTACAGGCCGGGTTGCGCCGATCCCCACTGGAGACTCCGGTCTTCAAACCGTTGAGCCGGGTGATGCGGCTCTTGAAGCTGGGGATGAGCACGGTCTGGCTCATCTCGTTGAGCGTCAGTGATTCGTAGTCGATCAGAAAGACCCGGTCCTGCAACTGGAAGGCTGCGCCGAGGTAGCGGCAACGTACCTCTGCATGCAGATCGGTGGCACTGGAGCGCTCCTGTCGCTCCTGGCGCTCGAACAGAAAGCTGCCGCGCTCCTCCCACAGGTGCACCAGCGACACCAGAATCGAGCCTGGGACCGACATGCAGTTGGAATATTCGAAGTAATAGCCGCAATAACGCGACAGATTGCCCGCATGGGCATGCAGCGGCTTGAACAGCTCGCTGATCGGGTCGTTCTGCGGTCCGGATTCGGCCGACAGATTGCGAGCCCCGATCAGGCGGGCGAACTGCTCGGGCGGCAGACCCAATTCGTATTCCTCGACACCGAAGAAGTCGCCGATGCGCTTGAGGTTGTAAGCCGTCGGACGGCTCTGGCCGCTGAGGTACTTGTTGAACTGCGCGCGGTTGATCGAAAGCTGTCGGCAAACCTCTGAAATAGAGCGGTAATGACTGCACGCCAGTTTGAGATTGATAGCGAAATGATCGCCCATGAGAAGGGTCCAGATGATGCGAGTGGTGCAAGTTTAGCATCAAGTCGCATCAAGTCAGAGCAACACGCGAAATTGTAACCGTTGTTGTCATGGCCAACCATGCGCCCCCAATAGCGGTGCGCCTGCCGCCCGCTGGTCTTTCCACACGAACAATAAGAATCGAGGTCATTTTTCAATGCTCGAAGCACTCAACGATTTCCTTTCCGGGAAACTCCTCATCGTGCTGATCGTCGGACTCGGCGGTTACTTCACCATCCGTTCTCGGTTCGTCCAGTTCCGTCATTTCGGCCACATGTTCGGGGTCTTCAAGGAATCCCTCCGCGGCCAGGCAGGCCAACTGAGCTCGTTCCAGGCCCTGATGCTGAGCCTTGCCGGCCGTGTAGGCGCCGGTAACATCGCGGGCGTCGGCATCGCCGTGACCCTCGGTGGCCCAGGCGCCGTGTTCTGGATGTGGGTCACCGCGCTGGTGGGCATGTCCAGCAGCTTCTTCGAATGCACCCTGGCCCAGGTCTACAAGCGCGCCGACGGCGACGGCCTGTACCGAGGCGGCCCGGCGTACTACATCCAGCACGGCCTGAAGCTCAAAAGCATGGCGATCGTGTTCTCGATCCTGCTGCTGGTCACCTACGGCTTCGCCTTCATCGGCCTGCAGTCGTACACCGTGACCCACTCGCTGCAGAACGCCTTTGCCTTCGATCCAAAGCACACCGGCATCGTCCTGGCCGTGCTGCTGGCCATTACCTTCATCGGCGGCATCAAGCGCATCGCCGCGGTGTCGGACCTGCTGGTCCCGATCAAGACCCTGGCCTACATCGGCGTGACCCTGTACGTGATCGGCACCCAGATCGAACACGTCCCCGCCATGCTGGAAACCATCTTCAAGAGCGCCTTCGGCCTCGACCCTGCGTTCGGCGGCCTGCTCGGCAGCGCCATCGTCATGGGTGTGAAGCGTGGCGTGTTCGCCAACGAAGCGGGCCTGGGCAGTGCGCCGAACGTCGCCGCCGTGGCCGCCGTGAAGCACCCGGGCGCCCAGGGCGTGGTCCAGGCCTTCAGCGTGTTCCTCGATACCTTCGTGATCTGCACCTGCACCGCGCTGCTGATCCTGCTGTCGGGCTTCTACACCCCGGGCTTCGAAGGTGATGGCATCGTCCTGACCCAGAACTCGCTGGCCGCCGTGGTCGGTGACTGGGGCCGTCTGTTCGTCAGCATCGCCCTGTCGCTGTTCGTCTTCACCTGCATCCTCTACAACTACTACCTGGGCGAGAACAGCCTGCAGTTCCTCAGCCGCAACCGCGTGGTGCTGATGATCTTCCGCGGCCTGGTACTGGCGCTGGTGGTATGGGGCTCGATGCAAGACCTGTCGACCGTGTTCGCCTTCGCCGACATCACCATGACCTGCCTGGCGTTCGTCAACCTGATCGCTCTGGCCCTGCTATTCAAGGTCGGTCTGCGCGTGATGCGCGACTACGACGAACAGCGCCGCGCGGGCATCGACCAGCCGGTGTTCGACTCCAGCAAGTTCGCTGACCTGGACCTGGACCGCAACGCCTGGCCGGCCAATCCTCAGGCTGAAACCGCCGCTGACAAAGCCGTCGCCCAAGCTCAGCCACAGCGCTGATATCCTCTGCTGCCCAGCCGCCCCGTCCGGGGCGGCTTTCCTTCTCCGCTCATCGCTACGGATGCTTTCCATGCGTGCAGTCAAGAATCTTCTCGTCCTCTATACCGGTGGCACCATCGGCATGCTGCAGACCCCTGAGGGCCTGGCGCCGGCCAGCGGCTTCGAGGCGCGAATGCGCGAGCACCTGGCGCTGCACGCCGTGGCGCCCCGCCTTCAGTGGTCGCTGCGCGAACTCGACCCATTGATCGACAGCGCCAACATGCAACAGGCCAACTGGCTGGCCATGCGCGATGCCATCGTCGAGGCGGTGGAACACGACGGCCATGACGGTGTGCTGGTGCTGCATGGCACCGATACCCTGGCCTACAGCGCGGCGGCATTGTCGTTCCTGCTGCTGGGCTTGCCTGTACCGGTGTTGCTGACCGGCTCGATGCTGCCGGCCGGTGCGCCGGACAGCGACGCCTGGGACAACCTGCTTGGCGCCCTGAATTTGTTCGAAAGCGGCCTGGGCAATGGCGTGCAGTTGTACTTCCATGGCCAATTGCTGCATGGCTGCCGGGCCTCGAAGCTGCGCAGCGAAGCCTTCGATGCCTTCGCAGCTCTGCCCCGCCACCGCGAAGGCGAGCGCGCCACGGCGATCCCGCCGACACTGGATTATCGCCAACGCCGCCAGCCGGTGCGCCTTGCGGTGCTGCCGGTCGTGCCTGGCCTGCAGGCCGGCTTCGTGCAGGCGATGCTCGCTACCGGCGTGCAGGGTCTGGTGCTGGAATGCTATGGCAGCGGCACCGGCCCTTCGGATGACCAGGCGCTGCTGGACGCGCTGCACGAAGCCCGCACAGGCGGGGTAATGATCGTTGCGATCAGCCAGTGCCCTGAAGGTTCGGTGGTGTTCGATACTTATGCCGCTGGCAGCCGCCTGCGCGATACCGGGTTGGTCAGCGGCGGCGGCATGACCCGCGAGGCGGCGCTGGGCAAGCTGTTCGCACTGCTGGGCGCAGGGCTGGATGTGCAGGCGGCAGAACACTGGTTTGCCCTGGACCTGTGCGGTGAGCGGGCCTGAAGGTCGCCCAGACTGACGCATTCGCGGCGGTTCGACGCCTCGATAAACCCGCTCCCCAGAGGTTCTCGGAGAAATGGCGGAAGGCAGCGGGAGTCGAACCTGCCCGGGAACGGATGCCGTCCCCAACCGGGTTTGAAGCCCGGCCGCGCCACCGGGCGCGATTGCCTTCCTTGTAGTCAGTGCCTGGTCTGCTGCTCGGCCAGTGCACTGTCGGCTCGGATGTAACGCTGGTCGGCGACCCTCCGGGTCAGGCCGATTCGGTCGAAGTATTCGAGGATCTGAACACTGCGTTTGCGACCGATGCCCAACATATCGCGAAACGCGGCCACCTGCACTATCGGCGTACTGGCCGACAGCTGCAACAGCATGTCTGCCATGCGCCGGACAGTCGCTTCAGGGTAAAAAAGATCGCGCACCACCTGGTGCACCAGCCCCAGCCGCGCCAGCTTGCGCAGCAACAGGCGCACGTCGGCTTCATCGCGTCCTTGCGCCGCGGCCAACGTCCTGACCCAGGGCGGATCGTACTCCCCCCTCGACAACTCAGGCTCCAGCAGCGCCCACAAGACAGCGTCGGCGTCGCTCAATTGCACTTTATGTTCCGGCAGATGCAACCACGGCCCGCTACTGACGACTACGCCGGCTTCGAGCAACGCCTCCAGCAAACTGACGAACGCCGAACGCTCCATGGGCAACGCGGCGAACCTGCGCAGGCGGTCGCGATCCGGCCCCAGCTGGTCAGGCTCCTGCTCATGGAACAGCGCCAACTGCATCGTGATCCGCTCTTTCAGCGCTTGCCAGTGGTGCCTGGCGAATAGCAATGGCCCTTGCCGCGTGGCGATGACCTGGACCGTTTCAGGTAATGCCCAGGTTTCGCGCTGTCGGTTGAACTGACGCTCCAAGCGTTGCGGATCCAGCCCGCCAGGAGCGGCATCGAGCAAGGCCGGCAAGGCCTGCTCCAAGGCCTGGGCCTCGCTCAGAGCCTGCAACTGCCGCAGGCGCATTTCACTTCGCCGCTGCCGACTCGGGGCAAAGGGGTCGAGCACACGCCCACCGCCCAAGGTACGTTGGGCGCGCTGATCCCTGAGCACCAGCCGATCGCCATGCACCGCCTGCAAAGGTGCGTTGAGCAGCAACTGGGCGAACATCCGTTGGCCTGCCTGCAGTTTCTCCCCCTCAAGCAACGCGACACGCGCCGTGACATCCTGAGTGCCCAGATGCACGTGCACGGCGCTGAAATGCTCGAAGGTACGCGTCTCGCTGGGCAATAACGTGAGATCGATATCCACCCGCATGCTGGGTGCATGCAGCCAGTCCGGTACCAGCCAGTCGCCCCGATGGATCTGCTCCAGCGCCAGGCGCTCGGCGTGGAGGTTAAGCGCCACTCGCTGGCCGGCCTGGGCCACCAACGCGGCCTGGTTCTGCGCGTGCAGCCCGCGCACCCGTACCGGCTTGCCGGCCTTGCCCAGCAGCAAGGTATCGCCCGCGCTGACCTGCCCGGCCAAGGCGGTGCCGGTGACCACGACGCCGGCGCCGGCCACGGCAAACGCCCGATCCACGGCCAGACGGAAACCGCCGCGTGCGCTGCGTTGACCTACAGTGTGTTCAGCGTCCAGCAGCGCCTGGCGCAACGCCTCGACGCCCTCCCCGGTGACGCTGGACAACGGGAACTGCTTCGCCTGCGCATAGGGTCCGGGCGCCAGCAGCGCCGACACCTGAGCCTGGACCTGCGTCACCCTCTGCGGCTCGACCCGGTCGCACTTGCTGATCGCCACCAAGGCCTGGGGGATGCCCAGCAGCTCGATGATCGCCAGGTGCTCACGGGTCTGCGGCATGACGCCGTCGTCCGCGGCCACCACCAGCAACACCAGGTCGATGCCATGGGCACCGGCGAGCATGTTGTGGATGAAGCGCTCGTGTCCGGGGACGTCGATGAAACCCGTCAAGGGCGCCCCCTCGGCCAGCGCAGCATAGCGGTAGCCGAGATCGATGGTCATGCCCCGGGCGCGCTCTTCCTGGCGATGGTCACCGGCCTGGCCGGTCAGGGCCTGGAGCAATGCAGTCTTGCCATGATCGATATGGCCGGCGGTGCCGACGATCACTGGACCGGCCCCAGGCGCAGTGCTGGCAGTTGCGCCAGCCAGTGGGCCTCATCGTCGAGCTGACGCAGGTCGAGCCACAGGGCGTCGTCGTCGATGCGTCCGAGCACCGGCACCGGCAGATCGCGCAAGGCGCGCTCCAGCACGTGCAAACTGCGCCCACGCAGCTTCTTCGACACCTGCGGACGCAGGCACAGGGCGGCGCTGGGCAGACGCGCCACCGGCTGGCTACCACTGCCGATCATGCCCAAGGCCGGCTCGACGCTCACGGTCCATTGCGCCCCCAGGCAGGTTGCGAGTGCCGGAGCCAGGCGCTCGGCCTGGGCCGCAATCTCTTCCTGAGGGCGAGTCAACAGGCGCAGGCTGGGCAAGCGCTCGGCCAGCCGATCCGGATTGCGGTACAGCGCCAGCACGGCCTCCAGCGCGGCCAAGGTGATCTTGTCGACCCGCAGAGCGCGCTTGAGGGGGTTCTTCTTGATCTTGGCGATCAGCTCCTTGCGCCCGACGATGATGCCGGCCTGGGGTCCACCGAGCAGCTTGTCGCCGCTGAAGGTGACGATGTCGGCGCCGTCGGCCAGGGCCTGGCGCACCGTGGGCTCAGCCGGCAGGCCCCAGCGGGTGAGGTCGAGCAGGCTGCCGCTGCCCAGGTCCTCCAGCAGAGGCAAACCATGGGCGTGGGCGATGGCTGCCAGCTCGGCGGTCGATACCTGGGTGGTGAAGCCTTGGATGCTGTAGTTGCTGCAATGCACCCGCATCAGCAAGCCGGTACGCGGGTTGATCGCACCTTCGTAGTCACGGGCGTGGGTGCGGTTGGTGGTGCCGACCTCATGCAGGCGGACACCAGCGCGGGCCATGATGTCGGGGATACGGAAGGCGCCGCCGATTTCGATCAGCTCGCCCCGGGAGATGACGCCCTCCTTGCGCGCGCCCAGGCTGTTGAGTGCCAGCAGCACGGCAGCGGCATTGTTGTTGACCACCGTCACGGCCTCGGCCCCGGTGAGCTCGCGGATCAAACCTTCAATCAGGTCGTCGCGATCACCACGTTTGCCGGTGGCAAGGTCGAACTCCAGGTTCAGCGGGTGGCGCGCGGCGATCTGCATGGCCTCCACTGCCTCCTCAGGCAACAGCGCTCGGCCCAGGTTGGTGTGCAGCACCGTGCCGGTAAGGTTGAAAACACGGCGGACCTGGCTGCGCTGCTGGATGGCCAGGCGTTCGCCGGCGCGGCCATTGAGGACATCCGGCGCCAGCTCGACTGCACTCATCTGGCCAAGGCGAGCGGGTTCGCGCAGATCGCCAAGCAGCTGACGCAGGGTGGCTAGTACGGCCTCGCGGCCATGGCGCTCGATCAGCGGCTCGCAGGTTCGGTGGCGTAGCAGGGTGTCGATGGACGGCAGGCGTGGGGTGCCGCTGGCGGGGCTCGAGGACATGCAGTACTACCTTAAACTGATCCTTAGTCTGTTGTGCCCTGCTAGCGGGCTTACCCGCGAACAGGGCAACTCGATGTTGCAGTGTAGACACTCTCCTCTATCCCGGCGCCAGCATCAGGTTCGGCGCCAGCCGCTGGAAGCCCTCCTCGTCCAGGCGGATATCCAGCGCCAGGCTCGCCAGGTCATCGGCCAGCGGCTCGGCCGCAGCGTCGTTCTCCAAGTAGCTCTGCTTTAGGTAACGCTGGCATCCAGGGCAGCATTCGGCGCGCAGTGGCGCTTTGCCTGGCGCGTGCCGGTCATCCTCGAGGTTGGTGTAACGCAAGTCCTTGCTCGATTCGCAGTACACGCACTTGACCCGCACCACATGCCACTCGCAGGCACACAGTGAACAGACCAGGTATCGCAGGCCATTGTGCTTGCCGCGGTTGCGCACCACCCCAGCCATGGCCGGTGATCCACAGGCCGGACATTGGGCCAGGCTGTCGGCGGGCTTGAGTTCAGCCTCCGGCAGCGCCAGCAGCCAATAGGACCAGGCCGCCTGCAGCGCAGCGCCGATAAAGGGCACCAGAGCCGCCGGCACGGCATCGTACTGGCCGGCCAGCAGGGCAATGGCCCAGCCTTTGCGCTGACTGTCGTCGCTTTCCCGCAAGGTCCGCAGCGCCTCGCCCAAGGGCCCGTCGGACGCCTCATCGAAGCGCTCGAGCAGCGCCTGCAGCCAAGCCAGCCAAGACCCCTCGCGTACCAGGCTGTCGGCTGCCAGCGGCGGCAAGCCATGACTTATGCACAGGCGCTGGCGCTCGTGCGCCACCGGCAAGTCACCGGGCGGGTTATCCACAAGCTGCTGCTGGAGGCGGCACAACCGCGCGACCAGCATCAGGTACTGGCCAAGGGCATTGCCCTCGGCCAGGTGCTCCAGGCGCTCGGCGCGCCGTTCGAACAGGTTGGCGGGCGGCAGGTTCAGAAACGGCGGCGCCACGGCCGACGCTTCGATCTGCCCGGGTTCAAGTATCGTGCTCAAGCGCTCATCCTTCTTTTCTGCCGTGATTGCCCGGAGTCTTGTCGCCGGTCACGTCGCGATACCACAACTCATGGTGCTTGCGTGCCCAAGCGCGGCTGACCGAGCCATGCAGCATGGCGCCTACCGAGCCTTTGATCCAGATGCCGGCATAGATATGCACGATGATGCTGAGGATCAGCACGAACGCCGCCAGCGCATGAAGCAAGGTCGCCAGGCGAATCGCTCCGATGTTGAAGTATTGGCTGAACCAGGCGCGCCAGATCACCACGCCACTGACCAGTAGCACCAGCATGCACAGCAGCAGGGTCCAGAACAGCAGCTTTTGCCCAGCGTTGTACTTGCCGATCGGAGGTACGCCCTCCTCCTCGTTGCGCATCACCCGGTCGATACGGCGCAGCCACAAACGATCATTGGCAGTGATGAAGTTGGCTCGCCAGAACCGCAGTACCAGCCCCAGGAAGAACACGAACATCGCCACGCCCAGGAATGGGTGCAGGATGCGCGTCCACGGACCACCGCCGAACAGATGGCTGAGCCAGAACAGCGCCGGATGGAACAGTGCCAGCCCCGACAGCCCGGCCATCACGAACAGAATCGCGACGACCCAGTGGTTGCTGCGCTCGTTGGCGTTGTAGCGCAGGATCGGTTTGTTGTCGCTCATGGCCGCGGCCCCCCTTGCCCACCCGGCTTGGTCGGATCATAGACATGCACCGACGGGTCCACCTGATGCACGCTGTCATCGGCAGGCGCCAGGGCGTCGTCCTCCTCGACCCGCTGCGGGCCGACCCGCACATAGTGGAAGAACCCCGCCAGCACTGCCGCGCCCATCGCCAGCAGCGCCAGCGGTTTGCTGATGCCTTTCCACAACCCCACCAACGGGCTGATTACCGGCGCATCCGGCAGCCCGGCGTACAACTTGGGCGTGTCGGCGTGGTGCAGCACATACATCACGTGGGTACCGCCGACGCCATCCGGGTCATACAGCCCGGCCTTGTCGAAGCCCCGGGACTTCAAGTCGACGATGCGCTCGGCGGCATGCACCTTCATTTCATCCTTGCTGCCGAAGACGATCGCCCCGGTCGGGCAGGTCTTCACGCAGGCCGGTTCCAAGCCCACGGCCACGCGGTCGGAACACAGGCTGCATTTGTAGGCCTTGTGGTCTTTCTGCGAAATCCGCGGGATGTTGAACGGGCAGCCGGTGATGCAATAACCGCAGCCGATGCAGTGGTCCTGGTTGAAGTCGACGATGCCGTTGGCGTGCTTGATGATCGCCCCCGGGCTCGGACAGGCCTTCAGGCAACCTGGCTCGGCGCAGTGCATGCAGCCGTCCTTGCGAATCAGCCACTCCAGGTTGCCATCGTCGCGTTCGTGCTCGGTGAAGCGCATCAGGGTCCAGGTTTCGGCGGTCAGGTCCTGGGGGTTGTCGTAAGTGCCATGGTTGTGGCCGACCTCGTCACGCAGTTCGTTCCACTCCGAGCACGCCACCTGGCAGGCCTTGCAGCCGATGCACTTGGTAGTGTCGATCAGCTTGGCGACTTCCTGCTGCTGGCGCACCGAAGGCGGTACGGTCGTGGTGGCCGAGCGGGCGATGATGTCTTGCTGGGCCATTAGATTTTCTCCACGTTGACGAGGAACGACTTGGACTCCGGCGTTTGGGTATTGCCATCACCCAGGAACGGCACCAGGGTGTTGGTCAGGTAGCCGTGCCGGGTGATGCCGGTGAAGCCCCAGTGCAGCGGAATGCCAATTTGGTGAACGGTCTGGTTGTTGACCTTCAGCGGACGGATCCGCTTGGTCACCACCGCCACCGCCTCGATATGCCCGCGCTTGGAGCTGACCCGCACCCGGTCGCCCGCCTTGATGCCTTTCTCGTTGGCCAGTACCTCGCCGATCTCGACGAACTGCTCGGGCTGGGCGATGGCGTTGAGGCGGCAGTGCTTGCTCCAGAAGTGGAAGTGCTCGGTCAGTCGGTAGGTGGTCGCCGCGTAAGGGAACTCGTCGGCCTTGCCCAGGGTGTCCCATACCGAGTCGAACACGCGCCCGGCCGGGTTGCTGATGGCCTTCTTGTTCTGCGGGTTGAGCGGGTTGATGCCGATGGGCGTCTCGAACGGCTCGTAGTGCTCGGGGAACGGCCCCTCGGCCATCTTGTCGATGGCGAAGAACCGCGCTACCCCCTCGGGGTTCATGATGAACGGGTTCATCCCCGCTTCCGGCGGCGAGTCGACCTTGAAGTCCGGCACGTCGGTCCCCGTCCAGGCCTTGCCGTTCCACCACACCAGGCGTTTTTTCTCCGGATCCCAAGGCTTGCCTTGCGGGTCGCTGGAGGCGCGGTTGTAGAGGATGCGGCGGTTGGCCGGCCAGGCCCAGGCCCAGTTCTGCACCTGATGCATGCCGTAAGGGTCGCTGTTGTCGCGCCGGGCCATCTGGTTGCCCTGCTCGGTCCAACTACCGGCGAAGATCCAGCAGCCGGACGCCGTACTGCCGTCGTCCTTGAGCTGGCCGAAGCCTGCCAGTTGCTGGCCAGCCTTGAGCGTGGCACCGGTAGGGTCGGTGAAGTCGCTGACCGCCCAGCCGTTCATTTCCTTGGCCAACTCCTCAGGCGAAGGCTCTTCGGGAATCTTGTAAGGCCAGTTGATGTTGAGCAGCGGATCAGGATACGCACCGCCCTCGGTCTTGTAGCGATGACGCAAGCGCAGGAACAGCTCGCTCATGATCTGCACATCGGTGCGGGTCTCGCCCGGCCCATCGGCGCCCTTCCAGTGCCACTGCAACCAGCGACTGCTGTTGACCAGCGAGCCATCCTCCTCGGCAAAACAGGTGGTGGGCAGGCGGATCACTTCGGTCTGGATATTGGCGGTATCGACGTCGTTGAAGGGCCCGGCATTGCGCCAGAACTCGGACGTCTCGGTGGCCAGCGGATCCATCACGACCAGCCACTTGAGCTTGGCCAGCGCAGCGGTGACGCGGTTCTTGTCCGGCAACGCGGCGATCGGATTGAAGCCCTGGCAGAAGTAGCCGTTGACCTTGCCCTGGCTCATCATCTCGAACATGCGCAGCACGTCGTAGGAGCCCACATCGAGCTTGGGCAGCCAGTCATAGCCCCAGTGGTTCTCGGCGGTAGCGTTGGGGCCGTACCAGGCCTTCATGAGGCTGACATGGAACTTGCCGTAGTTCTGCCAGTAGGACAACTGCCCTGGGCGTAGCGGTTTGGAGGCGCGCTTGTCGATGAAGGCGGCGTAGTCCTTCTCGGCATCGCCGGGCAGGGTGAGGTAACCGGGCAGCGAGTTGGACAGCAGCCCCAGGTCGGTCAGGCCCTGGATGTTGGAGTGACCGCGCAGGGCGTTGACCCCGCCCCCCGGCATGCCGACGTTGCCCAGCAGCAGCTGGACCATGGCCGCGCTACGGATGATCTGTGCACCGATCGAATGCTGCGTCCAGCCCAGTGCATACAGGATCGTCATGGTCTTGCCCGGCTGCGAGCAGGTGGCGATCTCTTCCCAGACCTTCATCATGGCGTCCTGGGGCATGCCGCAGGTCATGCTCGCCACTTCCGGGGTGTAGCGGCTGTAATGCTGCTTCATCAACTGGTAGACGCAACGCGGGTGCTGCAAGGTCGGATCGACTTTGGCAAAACCATCCTCGCCCAACTCATAGCCCCAGCCGGACTTGTCGGCGTAGATGCGTTTATCCGCATCATAGCCACTGAACAGCCCGTCCTCGAAGCCATAGCCTTCTTTGACGATGAACGACACGTCAGTGTAGTTGCGCACGTATTCGTGCTGGATCTTGTCGTTGCTCAGCAGGTAGTTGATCAACCCGCCCATGAAGGCGATGTCGGTTCCGGTACGGATCGGCGCGTAATAGTCCGCCACCGAGGCGGTACGCGTGAACCGCGGGTCGACCACGATCAGCCGCGCCTTGTTGTGCGCCTTGGCCTCGGTCACCCACTTGAAGCCGCACGGGTGCGCTTCTGCTGCGTTGCCACCCATCACCAGGACCAGATTCGCATTGGCGATATCGGACCAGTGATTGGTCATGGCACCACGGCCGTACGTCGGGGCAAGACTTGCCACCGTCGGGCCGTGTCAGACACGCGCTTGGTTATCGAACCCCAGAACACCCAATGAACGAATGACCTTATGCGTCAGATAGCCAGCTTCGCTGGAAGCGGCGGACGCTGCGAGAAAGCCCACGCTGAGCCAACGGTTGACCGTCTGCCCTTGGGCGTTCTTCTCGATAAAGTTGGCGTCGCGGTCCTTTTTCACGAGATCGGCGATGCGATCGAGCGCCTCGTCCCAGCTGATCCGGGTCCACTCCTTGCTGCCAGGCTTGCGAACTTCGGGGTATTGCAGGCGGTTCGGGCTGTGGATGAAGTCCAGCAGGCCCGCACCTTTCGGGCACAAGGTCCCGCGGTTGACCGGATGGTCCGCATCGCCCTCGATGTGGATGATGTTCTGTTTGACGTTCTTGCCCGCATCGCCCTGGCTGTACATGATCAGGCCGCAGCCGACCGAGCAGTAGGGGCAGGTGTTACGGGTTTCTTTGGTGTGCGCCAGCTTGAAGTGGCGCACCTGCTCGGCGAACGCGGGGGTCGGGGCCATGCCCAACGCCGCAAGGCTCGAGCCTCCAAGGCCGATCGCGGCGACCTTGAAAAACTGCCGACGGTTGAGGTCCATCGTGCACTCCTGATCAGGTTCTGGACGTCGGGACATCGCCGACGCCTCAAGGACTTCACGGTGGCGGCCAACGGATGGCCACCAACCCTAACTCTAGCCAAGAATCCTGAATACGCGATGACATGGCTCAAAGGACTGTTTCATCAGTGAAACAGCCCTTGCCCCTCACGCCTGCGCGGTACGAGGCAGATTACGCACCACGTTCAGCCCCGCGCTGCTTTGCGCCACCGGCATGATCTCGATGGTGTTGATGTTCACATGCGCCGGTTGGGCTGCGATCCAGGCTACGGTGGCGGCGATGTCCTCGGGCAGAAGCGCCTCGACGTCGCGGTACAGCGCTTCCACGGCGTCCAGGTCGCCCTTGAGTCGAACCACCGAGAAGTCGGTACCCGAACACAGGCCCGGCTCGATGTTGCTCACCCGTACCCGGGTGCCGGCGAGGTCGGCGCGCAGGTTGAGGCTGAACTGTCGGACGAATGCCTTGCTGGCGCCATACACGTTACCGCCCGGGTACGGATAGGTGCCGGCGATGGAGCCGATATTGACGATCAGGCCGCTGTCGGCCTCGACCATGCGGGGGAGGATTTTATGTGTGACCATCGTCAGGCCGGTGATGTTGGTGTCGATCATCCGCTGCCAGTTCTCGGCACTGGCCTGCTGCGCCCGATCAATGCCCAGCGCCAGCCCGGCATTGTTGACCAGCACATCGATGTTCAACGAGGCCTTGCCCATCCACTCGACAGCCGCGTCCACCGAGGCCGGATCAGTGACATCCAGCGCCAGCGGGATGAACGAGTCGCCCAGTTCGCTCTCGAGCTCCTTGAGTTTGTCCATGCGCCGAGCGCCACCGATGACCCGGTAGCCCTCTGCGACCAGCGTACGGCAGATGGCGCGGCCAAAGCCTGCGGAAGCGCCAGTTACAAATGCGGTTTTCATAAGGATCTCCAGAGGTCGAACATCAGGTCAGGTGCTTGTTACGGCGAGATTACATCGATCCAATGATGGTAATCAGGAAAATATCATCGATTCAATTACTTTATTTCCTTGATCTTACCAATTCGCACAACCCTTTGATTGATAAGTAATTATTGTCTGTATATGCGAAATCAAGTGACTTCATGTAATGGACTTGGGGAGTAATTCACCTTGATTACACCCCTATTGCATTCATGCTAGGCTTGCCCGCTCACCCTATACTGGTGCCATTTCATGTGGGTTCCTCATTACAGCGCCCTGACGCAACCGGTTTACCTGATGATCGCCGATGCCCTTGAACAGGACATTGCCAGCGGGAAGCTGGTAGCCGGCGACCGATTGCCGACGCTCAAGGACTTGGCCGAGCGCCTGAGCGTGACGCCAGGCACCATTGGCCGGGCTTATGATGAGGCGGCCAAGCGGGGTCTGGTGATCGGCGAAGTAGGACGCGGCACCTTTGTACGCGCCTCAAAAGCCCCTGCTGCCCCGGCAACTCGCAGCACGGGCATCAGCAATGAAAACGGCCAGATCGATTTGTCGATCATCAAGCCAAACGACGCCCACATGACACAGTGGTTGCGCGGCTCGCTCCACGAGCTGGCCGACGCCGCCGACCTGATCCAGGCGCTCGATTACGTCACCGACGGTGGTCATGCCGTCCACAAGGAAGCGGGCGCGGCCTGGATCAGGCGCTGGCTGCCGGATGCCAGCTGGCAGCAGGTGGTCTTGACCTCCGGCGCCCAGCACGGCCTGCTGGTCGCCCTCAGCAGCCTGTCGAAAACCGACGATGTGATTCTGTGCGAATCCTTCTGCTACCCCGGTATCATTTCCTTGGCCCACAGCCTGGGCCGGCGCCTTCAGGGCGTGGCCGTGGATGAGCATGGCCTGATTCCTGAGGCGCTGCGCGCCGCCTGCCTCGAGCATCGCCCTACCCTGCTGGTTTGTGTAACTACACACCAGAACCCGACCAACTCGATCATGCCCCACGCCCGGCGTGAGGCCATCGCCGCTATTGCCCGCGAGTTCGACCTGGTCATCATCGATGACGACATCTACGGATTCCTGGCGCCGACGTCCAGCTACAAGCCCCTGGCCGCCTATGCACCGGAGCGTTCCATTTACCTGACCAGCCTGTCCAAGAGCGTGTTGCCGGCGCTGCGCATCGGTTATCTGTATGCACCGCCACACATGTTGTCGCGCTTGTCCTCGATGGTGCGCAGCAGCGTCTGGATGCCCTCGCCCTTGATGGCCCAGCTCGCCAGCAACTTGATCAACAGCGGCAGGGCGGACCAACTGTTAAGAACCCAGCAGGAGGAAGCCGCCGCACGCCAGCAGATGGCCAAGAACATCCTCGGCAAGTACTCGATCCGCAGCCAACCCCACAGTTTCCATCTCTGGCTCGAACTCCCAGCCCCTTGGACCAGCGATGAATTCGCCCACCTGGCACGCAGCAACGGCGTAACTGTCGTCAGCGGTAGCCAGTTCCTGCCTCAACGCAGCGACGCGCCCAACGGCGTGCGCATTGCGCTGATGGCCCCCACCCGGGACGAGCTCGCTTTTGCGCTGACCAAACTGGCCAGCTTGCTGGACTCACCAGAGCCACGGTTGTTCTATTGACCCCGTTTTAGAGCGCGCATGAAAAAGCCGCAGCCAGTTGCCTGGCTGCGGCTTTTTTTCGAGTACTGATCGGGCAGCGATCCGTTAGAACGGAATATCGTCGTCGAAGCTGTCGAAGTCAGCGGCCGGTTGCGGAGCTGGCTGCTGTGGCGCAGGACGCTGTGGAGCCTGCTGTGGACGCGGAGCCTGCTGGCGTGGCGCCTGGTTGTACTGCTGCTGGCCACCACCTTGGTTGTAGTTGCCACCACCTTGGTTGTATGGGTCGCCGCCCTGTTGCTGGTTCTGCGGACGACCGCCCAGCAGCTGCATGGTGCCCTGCATGTCGACGATGATTTCGGTGGTGTAGCGCTTGATGCCGTCTTTTTCCCACTCGCGGGTCTGCAGCTTGCCCTCGATGTACACCTGGGAACCTTTGCGCAGGTATTCGCCAGCGATTTCGGCGACTTTGCCGAACATGGCAACACGGTGCCACTCGGTGCGCTCGACTTTCTGGCCGGACTGCTTGTCGGTCCACTGCTCGCTGGTGGCCAGGCTCAGGTTGGTCACGGCGTTACCGTTGGGCAGGTAGCGGACTTCGGGATCCTGACCGCAAGTGCCGACCAGAATGACTTTGTTAACCCCACGGGCCATAACGTTCTCCTAGGCTTCGCACGCCGAAGACGCTGGGTTCACCAGACGCTCAAGGGTCGCACGGTCCAAAATTTTCGTATCCAGTTTGATATAGACGGCGGCTTCTTCCGCCACCACTACGGCGTCGGTCACACCCGGCACAGCCAGCAGGCGCTCGGTCAGCCCGGCTTCCCGGACACCTTCAGGCGACAGCGGCATGCGCAGGCTGGTTACATACGGCGGCTCGTTCATGCTCAATGCCGTGGCCAACCAGATGGCGCACAGCCCTGCGCAACCGAGGAACACCATGCCCAGACCACCGTGCTGGAACAACCAGCCACCGATGATTCCTCCCAGTGCGGCGCCTAGGAACTGACTGGTGGAATATACCCCCATGGCCGTCCCTTTGCCGCCTGCGGGCGACACTTTGCTCACCAGCGAAGGCAGCGATGCCTCCAGCAGGTTGAATGCCGTAAAGAATACCACGGTGCCGATCACCAGTCCGCGCAAGTTGTCAGCCCACTGCCAGAAGAACACCTCGACCATCAGCAGCACACTGACCGCGCCGAGCAACACCCGTTTCATCTTGCGCTTCTTCTCGCCATAGATGATGAAGGGGATCATTGCAAAAAATGAAACGAGCAACGCGGTCAGGTACACCCACCAATGCTGCTCTTTCGGCAGGCCGCCACGCTCGACGAAGGCCAAGGGCAGCGCGACGAAGCTGGCCATGAGGATGGCGTGGAGGATGAAGATGCTCACATCCAGGCGCAGAAGGTCCGGATGACGCAGCGTCGGGCCGAGCGCCTTGCGGGCCACGCCCGACTCTCGGTGCTGCAGGGCACTGTGTGCGCTAGGCACGACGAAGGCGATGAGCACGATACCCACCAGGGCAAGTCCTGCCGTGGCAAGGAACAATCCTGACAGGCCGAAGGCACGAGTCAGCAACGGGCCGACGACCATGGCAACCGCGAACGACAGGCCGATGCTCATGCCGATCATGGCCATTGCTTTGGTGCGGTGCTGTTCACGGGTCAGGTCGGACAACAGCGCCATGACGGCGGCCGAAATCGCCCCGGCACCTTGCAGGATGCGACCGGCGATCACGCCCCAGATGGAGTCCGCCTGGGCCGCCAGCAAACTGCCGAGCGCAAACACCACCAATCCGAGGTAAATGACCGGACGGCGGCCGATGCGATCGGAAATCATCCCGAACGGGATCTGCAAGACAGCCTGAGTCAGGCCATAGGCCCCGATGGCCAGGCCAATCAGCGCCGGCGTGGCACCGGCCAGGTCCATGCCGTAGGTCGCCAGCACCGGCAGGACCATGAACATGCCCAGCATACGAAAGGCAAAGACCAGGGCCAGGCCGCCAGCAGCGCGGGTTTCGCTGCCACTCATGCGCTCGTTGTGCGTGTCGTGCATGGAATAACCTCGTGTGAACCGGCGGCGATTCTATCAGTCCGACAGCGTAACAGCATCTACGCGACGCTTTGCCGCGTACTGGCAGCGCGCCTTATACTCCCTTGTTTATGCCCGCCGAGCGAGGCCGCAGTGGACAAGATCCTGATTCGTGGGGCACGTACCCACAACCTGAAGAACATCGACCTGACCCTGCCCCGGGACAAGCTGATCGTGATCACCGGCTTGTCCGGCTCCGGCAAGTCGTCCCTGGCGTTCGATACCCTCTACGCCGAGGGCCAGCGGCGCTATGTGGAATCCCTGTCGGCCTATGCCCGGCAGTTCCTGTCGATGATGGAAAAACCTGACGTCGATACCATCGAAGGCCTGTCGCCGGCCATCTCCATCGAACAGAAATCGACCTCCCACAACCCACGCTCCACTGTCGGCACCATCACCGAGATCTACGATTACCTGCGCCTGCTCTATGCCCGCGTCGGCACGCCACGCTGCCCGGACCACGACATTCCGCTGGAGGCGCAAACGATCAGCCAGATGGTCGACCTAGTGCTCGAGCGCCCGGAAGGCACCAAACTGATGCTGCTGGCGCCGGTAGTGCGCGAACGCAAGGGCGAGCATCTGGCGGTGTTCGACGAACTGCGCGCCCAGGGGTTCGTGCGCGCCCGAGTCAACGGCAAGCTCTACGAGCTGGACGAGCTGCCCAAGCTGGATAAACAGAAAAAGCACAGCATCGATGTGGTGGTGGACCGCTTCAAGGTCCGCGAAGACTTGCAGCAGCGCCTGGCGGAGTCGTTCGAAACGGCCTTGAAGCTGGCCGACGGCATCGCCTTGGTAGCGCCTATGGACGACGAGACAGGAGAAGAGATGATCTTCTCCGCGCGCTTCGCCTGCCCGGTGTGCGGGCATGCCATCAGCGAGCTCGAGCCGAAGCTGTTCTCCTTCAACAACCCGGCCGGCGCTTGCCCGACCTGCGACGGCCTGGGGGTCAAGCAGTTCTTCGACACCAAGCGCCTGGTCAACACTGAACTGACCCTGGCCGAGGGCGCCATTCGTGGCTGGGATCGGCGCAACGTCTATTACTTCCAGATGCTCGGCTCCCTGGCGGCACACTACGGTTTCAGTCTCGAACTGCCATTCGGTGAGCTGTCGGCCGAGCACCAGAAAGTCATTCTGCACGGCAGTGGCAAGCAAAGCGTCGACTTCAAGTACCTCAACGACCGTGGCGACATCGTCAAGCGCTCGCACCCGTTCGAGGGCATCGTGCCCAACCTGGAGCGGCGTTACCGCGAGACCGAATCAGCCACTGTGCGCGAAGAGCTGGCCAAGTACCTGGGCACCCAACCCTGCCCGGACTGCCGCGGCACTCGCCTGCGTCGTGAAGCGCGTCACGTGTGGGTGGGCGAGAAGACCTTGCCGGCCGTCACCAACCTACCGATCGGCGAAGCCAGCGACTACTTCAGCGACCTGACCCTGACAGGCCGACGCGGCGAAATCGCGGCGAAGATCCTCAAGGAGATTTGCGAGCGACTGCAGTTCCTGGTCAACGTCGGCCTCGACTACCTCACCTTGGACCGCAGCGCCGAGACCCTCTCCGGCGGCGAAGCCCAGCGCATCCGCCTGGCCAGCCAGATCGGCGCTGGCCTGGTGGGGGTGATGTACATTCTCGACGAACCCTCCATTGGCCTGCACCAGCGCGACAACGACCGCTTGCTGGCGACCCTCAATCACCTGCGGGACCTTGGCAATACCGTGATTGTGGTGGAGCACGACGAGGACGCGATCCGTCTAGCCGACTATGTGGTGGACATCGGCCCTGGCGCGGGCGTGCACGGAGGGAAGATCGTCGCGGAAGGCTCGCCTGAGGAAGTCATGGCTCACCCCGACTCGCTCACAGGCAAATACCTGTCCGGGCGCAAGAAAATCGTCGTGCCGGCCAAGCGCACCCCCCGCGACAAGAAGCTTGCCCTCAAGCTCAAAGGCGCCCGCGGGAACAACCTGCAAAACGTTGATCTCGAAGTGCCGATCGGCCTGCTGACCTGCGTCACCGGGGTTTCCGGCTCGGGCAAATCGACACTGATCAACAATACTCTGTTCCCACTGGCGGCCACGGCCCTCAATGGCGCCAGCAGCCTGGAAGCGGCTGCTCATACCAGCCTCGACGGCCTGCAACACCTGGACAAGGTGGTCGATATCGACCAGAGCCCTATCGGCCGCACGCCGCGCTCCAACCCGGCGACCTACACCGGTATCTTCACCCCGATCCGCGAGCTGTTCGCCGGCGTGCCGGAGTCGCGCGCCCGCGGCTATGGCCCAGGGCGCTTCTCGTTCAACGTCAAGGGTGGTCGCTGCGAAGCCTGCCAGGGCGATGGTCTGATCAAGGTGGAAATGCATTTCCTGCCGGACATCTATGTGCCGTGCGATGTGTGCAAGAGCAAGCGCTACAACCGCGAGACGCTGGAGATCAAGTACAAGGGCAAGAACATCCACGAGGTCCTGGAAATGACCATCGAGGACGCCCGTGAATTCTTCGACGCGGTCCCCGCCCTGGCGCGCAAGCTGCAAACGCTGATGGATGTCGGGCTTTCCTACATCAAGCTCGGGCAATCGGCTACAACGCTATCCGGCGGCGAAGCGCAGCGGGTCAAGCTGTCCCGAGAGCTGTCCAAGCGCGACACCGGCAAGACGCTCTACATCCTCGACGAGCCGACCACGGGCCTGCACTTCGCTGACATCCAGCAACTGCTCGATGTGCTGCACCGCTTGCGCGATCACGGCAACACCGTGGTGGTGATCGAGCACAACCTGGATGTGATCAAGACCGCCGACTGGCTTGTGGACCTTGGTCCGGAGGGAGGCTCGAAGGGCGGGCAAATCATCGCCTGCGGTACGCCTGAAGAACTGGCCGAGATGAAACAGTCCTATACCGGCCATTACCTCAAGCCGCTGCTGGAGCGTGACCGAGTGTGATGAAAAAAGCCCCTGGCATGTTGATGCCAGGGGCTTTGCTTGGCGCCACCTCCTCGCGGAAGGCGTGGGGCATTACATCTGCGACTGCAGGTAGTTCTCCAGGCCGATCGCTTTGATCAGGCCTTGCTGTTTCTCCAGCCAATAGGTGTGATCTTCTTCAGTATCGGCCAGTTGCGCACGCAGAATGTCGCGACTGATGTAGTCCTTGTGCAGCTCGCACAATTCGATGCCTTTGCACAGTGCGGCACGCACCTTGTACTCGAGCTTCAAATCGGCCTCGATCATCTCCGGCACGGTGCTGCCGACCTCCAGATCGTCGGCGCGCATGTCGGGCGTACCTTCGAGCATGAGGATCCGACGCATCAGAGCATCGGCGTGCTGCGTCTCCTCTTCCATCTCGTGGTTGATTCGCTCGTAGAGCTTGGTCAGGCCCCAATCTTCATACATGCGAGAGTGGATGAAGTATTGATCGCGTGCTGCCAGTTCGCCCTTCAGCAACGTGACGAGGTAGTTGATTACGTCCGGGTGACCTTGCATCGCCCTGCTTCTCCCTGTGAAAACGGCTTATGGCTCATAGTTTGAACCAGGATTTGTCTACGGTCACGGACAAAGGCGCAATTAGAAGCAAAAAATCGGTTAAACAGTAGTGATATTCATTGAAAAACCGCCCAAATGAGGGCGGTTCTTCTTATCACTTCGACTTAGGCGAGATTGACGCCCAGAGCCTTTGCAACGCCCTCGCCATAGGCAGGATCCGCCTTGAAGAAGTACTGCAACTGACGTTGCACTACATCATCGCTAACCCCCGCCATCGCCCCGGCGATATTGCTGATGAGCAGTGCCTTTTGCTCGTCACTCATCAAGCGGAACAGTGCACCCGCGTGACTGTAGTAGTCCGTGTCTTCACGGTGATCATAGCGATCAGCGGCGCCCTGCAGGGCCAGTGCCGGCTCGGCGTGACGCGACGACTGTTTGGGCGCATCACTGTAGCTGTTGGGCTCGTAGTTCGGCGCACTGCCATAGTTACCGAAGGCCATCGCGCCATCGCGCTGGTAGCTGTGCACAGGGCAACGCGGCGCATTGACTGGCAGCTGCTGATGGTTGGTGCCAACGCGATAGCGGTGCGCATCGGCATAGGCGAACACGCGCCCTTGCAGCATCCGATCCGGCGAGAGGCCCACACCTGGGACCATGTTGCTCGGGCCAAAGGCGGCCTGCTCGACTTCAGCGAAATAGTTGAGCGGGTTACGGTTGAGCTCCAACACACCAACTTCGATCAACGGGTATTCCTTCTGCGACCAAGTCTTGGTCACATCAAAGGGGTTTTCCTCCCGAGCTGCTGCCTCTGCCTCGCTCATCACTTGAATGCATACAGTCCAGCGCGGGTAATCACCACGCTCGATGGCCTCGAACAGGTCACGCTGAGCGTAGTCCGGGTCTGTACCTGCCAAACGGGCGGCCTCGACGGGCGACAGGTTCTTGATGCCTTGCTGGGTCTTGAAGTGCCACTTGACCCAAGTGCGCTCGCCCTTGGCGTTGATCAGGCTGTAGGTATGACTGCCAAAGCCGTGCATGTGGCGGTAGCCATCCGGAATGCCTCGATCAGAGAACAGAATGGTGACCTGGTGCAGCGCCTCCGGCGAATGAGACCAGAAGTCCCACATCATTTGGGCATTCTTCAAATTGGACTGCGGGTGCCGCTTTTGGGTATGGATGAAGTCCGGGAATTTCAGCGGATCGCGAATGAAGAATACAGGTGTGTTGTTGCCAACGATGTCCCAATTGCCTTCCTCGGTATAGAACTTCACTGCAAAGCCACGCGGATCACGCTCGGTGTCTGCAGAGCCGCGCTCTCCGCCTACGGTGGAGAAACGCAGGAAGGTCTCTGTTTCCTTGCCGATACGCTCGAATAGCTTGGCGCTGGTGTATTGGGTGATATCGCGGGTGACAGTGAAGGTACCGTATGCGCCAGAGCCCTTGGCGTGTACACGGCGTTCCGGGATGTTCTCCCGGTTGAAGTGGGCGAGTTTCTCGATCAGATGGAAATCATCGAGCAACAGCGGGCCGCGCGGCCCGGCCGAACGGGAATTCTGGTTGTCTGCTACTGGGGCACCGCTGGCGGTGGTGAGAATCTTGCTCATGGGCTCTCCTTATCAGTTTTTAGCTGCCGCTGATCGGCGTGCTGACAAGTATGGGCAACCCTGGTTACAAGAACTAATTCATTGATTGATTCACATCAATAGAAATTGATAATCCTCGCAAGCACAAAAAACCGGGCACTAGGCCCGGTTTCTTGTAGCAGACTGACGTCTTACTCGGCGGCTTCTACAGCACCACCGACCGGACGATCAACCAGCTCGACGTACGCCATAGGCGCGTTGTCGCCAGCGCGGAAACCGCACTTCAGGATACGCAGGTAGCCGCCCTGACGGGTGGCGTAGCGCTTGCCCAGATCGTTGAACAGCTTGCCAACGGCAGCTTTCGAACGGGTACGGTCGAAAGCCAGACGGCGGTTGGCGACGCTGTCTTCCTTGGCCAGGGTGATCAGCGGCTCGGCAACGCGGCGCAGTTCCTTGGCTTTCGGCAGGGTGGTTTTGATCAGCTCGTGCTCGATCAACGACACTGCCATGTTCTGGAACATAGCCTTGCGGTGAGAGCTGGTACGGCTCAGGTGACGTCCACTTTTACGATGACGCATGATTCATTCCTTACCAAACACTACGTTCGGTGATTACGACGATCAGGCGGTCGCCTTGTCGTCTTTCTTAAGACTTGCAGGCGGCCAGTTGTCGAGGCGCATGCCGAGAGACAGACCACGAGAGGCCAGGACGTCCTTGATTTCAGTCAGGGACTTCTTGCCCAGGTTAGGAGTCTTCAACAGCTCTACTTCGGTACGCTGAATCAGGTCGCCGATGTAGTAGATGTTCTCCGCCTTGAGGCAGTTGGCCGAACGTACGGTCAGTTCCAGATCGTCAACCGGACGCAGCAGGATCGGATCGATCTCGTCTTCCTGCTCGACTACAACAGGCTCGCTGTCACCTTTGAGGTCGACGAACGCGGCCAGCTGCTGTTGCAGGATGGTCGCGGCGCGGCGGATAGCCTCTTCAGGGTCCAGGGTGCCGTTGGTTTCCAGATCGATGACCAGCTTGTCCAGGTTGGTACGCTGCTCAACACGGGCGTTCTCGACCACATAGGCGATACGACGCACCGGGCTGAACGAAGCGTCCAACTGCAGACGGCCGATGCTGCGGCTTTCGTCTTCGTCAGTCTGACGGGAGTCGGCCGGCTCGTAACCGCGACCACGAGCTACGGTGAGCTTCATGTTCAGGGCGCCGTTGGACGCCAGGTTCGCGATTACGTGATCGGGATTGACGATCTCGACATCGTGATCCAGCTGAATATCGGCAGCGGTAACCACCCCCGAACCCTTTTTCGACAAGGTCAGCGTAACTTCGTCACGACCGTGCAGCTTGATAGCCAGGCCTTTGAGGTTCAACAGGATTTCAATGACATCTTCCTGTACACCTTCGATCGCGGAGTACTCGTGGAGTACGCCATCGATCTCGGCCTCGACTACTGCACAGCCAGGCATGGAGGACAACAGGATGCGGCGCAGCGCGTTGCCCAGGGTATGGCCGAAACCACGCTCGAGAGGCTCGAGCGTGATCTTGGCGCGGGTCGGACTGACAACCTGCACATCAATGTGGCGGGGTGTCAGGAACTCATTTACCGAAATCTGCATGGATGCACCTATTTTCTAGCCCTTACTTGGAGTAGAGCTCGACAATCAGGTTTTCGTTGATGTCGGCGGACAGGTCGCTGCGAGCAGGAACGTTCTTGAAAACGCCCGACTTCTTGGCAGCATCCACGTCAACCCACTCAACGCGGCCACGCTGGGCGCACAGTTCAAGGGCTTGAACAATGCGCAGCTGGTTCTGCGACTTCTCGCGAACCGCGACCACGTCACCCGGACGAACTTGGTAGGATGGAATGTTTACGGTCTTGCCGTTGACGCTGATTGCCTTGTGCGAAACCAGCTGACGCGATTCCGAACGAGTGGAACCGAAGCCCATACGGTAGACAACGTTGTCCAGACGGCACTCGAGCAGTTGCAGCAGGTTTTCACCGGTAGCGCCTTTTTTCGAGGCAGCAGTCTGGTAGTAACCGCGGAACTGACGCTCCAGTACACCGTAGATACGACGAACTTTTTGCTTCTCGCGCAGCTGGGTACCGTAGTCGGACTGACGGCCACGGCGCTGACCGTGGATACCTGGGGCTGCTTCGATGTTGCACTTCGATTCCAGAGCGCGAACGCCGCTCTTCAGGAACAGGTCGGTGCCTTCACGACGAGACAGTTTGCATTTTGGACCAATGTAACGTGCCATTTATCTGTCTCCTGATTACACGCGACGCTTCTTCGGCGGACGGCACCCGTTGTGCGGGATTGGCGTCACGTCGGTGATGCTGGCGATCTTGTAGCCGCAGCTGTTCAGTGCACGAACGGCGGACTCACGACCTGGACCTGGACCCTTGACGTTGACGTCGAGGTTCTTCAGGCCATATTCCAGCGCAGCTTGACCAGCACGCTCAGCAGCGATCTGGGCTGCGAACGGGGTGGATTTGCGCGAACCACGGAAACCCGAACCACCGGAAGTAGCCCAGGACAGTGCGTTGCCCTGACGGTCGGTGATGGTCACGATGGTGTTGTTGAAAGACGCATGGATGTGGGCGATGCCATCAACCACTGTCTTTTTGACTTTCTTACGAGGACGAGCAGCAGGTTTTGCCATGTCTATATTCCTGGGCGATTACTTGCGGATCGGCTTACGCGGGCCCTTACGGGTGCGTGCGTTGGTCTTGGTGCGCTGACCGCGAACCGGCAGACCTTTACGATGACGCAGGCCGCGGTAGCAACCCAGGTCCATCAAGCGCTTGATCTTCATGTTGATGTCACGGCGCAGGTCACCTTCGGTGGTGAACTTCGCGACTTCGCCACGCAGGGTTTCGATTTGCTCGTCGCTCAGATCCTTGATCTTAGCGGCTGGATTTACACCAGCGTCTGCACAGATCTTCTGTGCAGTTGTGCGACCGACACCATAGATGTAGGTCAGCGAGATAACAGTGTGCTTGTTATCTGGAATGTTGACGCCTGCAATACGGGCCATTCAGTGGGACTCCAATTGACAGCTACCTACGCCCCGGAAGCCAAGAAATAGGGCGCGAGATAATATCGCTGTAGAAACGAATAATCAACCCAGCAGCACACTAGCTGCTGGGTTTGAAGCGCGGATCACACTCAGCCTTGGCGCTGCTTGTGACGCGGTTCCGCGCTGCAGATCACGCGCACGATACCTTCGCGACGAATGATCTTGCAGTTGCGGCACAGCTTTTTCACCGATGCACGAACTTTCATTACCGACTCCTCGAACCTTAGGGGACTATCAGCGCAGCAGGCCGCTGCCACCGTAGCCTTTCAGGTTGGCTTTCTTCATCAGGGATTCGTACTGGTGCGAAACGAGGTGCGATTGTACTTGGGACATGAAGTCCATCACAACCACTACCACAATCAGCAACGAGGTCCCGCCAAGGTAGAACGGCACGTTTGCTGCCACCACCAGGAACTGGGGCAGAAGGCAGACGGCCATCATGTAAAGAGCACCGAACATGGTCAAACGAGTCAGAACGCCATCGATATAGCGCGCCGACTGCTCACCAGGACGGATACCCGGAATAAAGGCACCGGACTTCTTCAGGTTTTCCGCTACGTCTTTCGGATTGAACATCAATGCTGTGTAGAAGAAGCAGAAGAAAATGATCCCTGCACTAAACAGCAGAATGTTCAACGGCTGACCAGGAGCGATCGACTGCGAGATGTCTTGCAGCCAGCCCATACCTTCGGACTGACCGAACCAGGCACCCAGCGAAGCCGGGAACAGCAAAATGCTGCTGGCGAAAATAGCCGGGATAACCCCCGCCATGTTCACCTTGAGCGGCAAGTGGCTAGTCTGCGCAGCAAAGACTTTACGGCCCTGCTGACGCTTGGCGTAGTGAACGGCGATACGACGCTGACCACGCTCAATGAACACCACGAAGCCGATAATCGCTACTGCCAGCAAACCGATAGCGACCAGGGCGAAGATGTTGATATCGCCTGTACGCGCAGACTCGAAAGACTGCCCGATTGCTCTCGGAAGACCGGCAACGATACCTGCGAAGATCAACATCGAGATACCGTTGCCCACACCGCGCTCGGTGATCTGCTCGCCCAGCCACATCATGAACATCGCGCCGGCCACGAAGGTGGCAACGGCGACAACATAGAAGCTCAGGCCTGCAGAAAACGCCACGCCCTGGTTGGCCAAGCCGATGGACATGCCAATGGCTTGAACCAGTGCCAGGATAACGGTGCCGTAGCGGGTGTACTGGCTGATCTTGCGACGGCCAGCTTCACCTTCCTTCTTCAACTGCTCCAGCTGTGGGCTGACCGCGGTCATGAGCTGCATGATGATCGATGCCGAAATGTACGGCA
This sequence comes from Pseudomonas guariconensis, assembly GCF_040822035.1. Classification (NCBI taxonomy): domain Bacteria; kingdom Pseudomonadati; phylum Pseudomonadota; class Gammaproteobacteria; order Pseudomonadales; family Pseudomonadaceae; genus Pseudomonas; species Pseudomonas guariconensis. Next base: position 4,765,333 of record NZ_CP162012.1, read on the forward strand.
TGATCCCCAGTGCAAAGATGCTCATGCGCTCCAGCGCACCACCGGAAAACATGTTGAACAAGCTAAGAATGGTCCCCTCATTCTGCCGAAACAGATCCGCCAGACGGTCCGGGTTGATGCCAGGCACCGGGATATGCGCGCCAATTCGATAGACGATGATCGCCATGAACAGAAAGCGCAGACGAGCCCAGAGTTCCGACATCCCGCCCTTACCGAGCGAAGAGAGAGCACCTTGCTTAGCCATTTATTCCTCGAACTTGCCGCCAGCTGCTTCGATAGCCGCACGCGCACCCTTGGTGGCTGCGATACCCTTGATGGTGACTGCGCGAGTGACTTCGCCCGACAGCATGATTTTCACACGCTGTACGTTCTGGCCGATCACGTTGGCATCCTTCAGGGATTGCACGGAGATCACGTCGCCTTCCACCTTGGCCAGCTCGGACAGACGCACTTCAGCGCGATCCATAGCTTTCAGGGAAACGAAGCCGAACTTCGGCAGACGACGGTGCAGCGGCTGTTGACCGCCTTCGAAGCCCGGAGCGATCGAACCACCGGAACGGGAGGTTTGACCTTTGTGGCCGCGGCCACCGGTCTTGCCCAAACCGCTACCGATACCACGACCCGGACGATGCTTCTCGCGACGGGAACCCGGCGCTGGACTCAGATCATTGAGTTTCATCGATTAACCCTCGACGCGCAGCATGTAGTAAGCCTTGTTGATCATCCCGCGGTTTTCGGGAGTGTCTTGGACTTCTACAGTGTGACCGATGCGACGCAGACCCAGACCCTTAACGCACAGTTTGTGGTTAGGCAGGCGGCCGGCGGTGCTTTTGATCAGCGTTACTTTTACGGTTGCCATGATCAGATGATCTCCTCAACGCTCTTGCCGCGCTTGGCAGCAATGGACTCAGGAGATTGCATGGCTTTCAGACCCTTGAAGGTGGCGTAAACCACGTTCACTGGGTTGGTCGAACCGTAGCACTTGGCCAGAACGTTCTGGACACCAGCAACTTCCAGGACAGCACGCATTGCGCCGCCGGCGATGATACCGGTACCTTCCGAGGCAGGCTGCATGTAAACCTTCGAGGCGCCGTGGGCGGCCTTGGTGGCGTACTGCAGGGTAGTGCCCTTCAGGTCAACCTGGATCATGTTGCGACGGGCAGCTTCCATGGCTTTCTGAATCGCAGCAGGTACTTCGCGCGACTTGCCACGGCCGAAGCCGACACGGCCCTTGCCATCACCTACCACGGTCAGCGCGGTGAAGGTGAAGATACGGCCGCCTTTGACGGTTTTTGCAACGCGGTTAACTTGAACCAGCTTCTCGATGTAGCCTTCGTCGCGCTTTTGGTCGTTATTTGCCATAACTTAGAACTCCAGCCCGCCTTCACGAGCAGCATCAGCCAGCGCCTTGACGCGGCCGTGGTACTTGAAGCCAGAACGGTCGAAAGCAACTTGAGAGACGCCGGCGGCTTTCGCGCGCTCAGCTACCAGCTTGCCAACCTTAGTGGCCGCGTCGATGTTGCCGGTGGCGCCATCACGCAGTTCTTTGTCCAAGGTAGAGGCGCTTGCCAGAACCTTGCTGCCGTCGGCCGAAATGACCTGGGCGTAGATGTGCTGCGAGGAGCGGAACACGCAGAGACGCACGGCTTCGAGCTCGTGCATTTTCAGGCGTGCTTTGCGAGCGCGACGCAGTCGAGTAACTTTTTTGTCGGTCATTTGCTAGGCCCTACTTCTTCTTGGCTTCTTTACGACGGACTACTTCGTCCGCGTAACGCACACCCTTGCCTTTGTAAGGCTCTGGCGGACGGAAGTCGCGGATTTCAGCGGCCACCTGACCAACCAGCTGCTTGTCGATACCCTTGATCAGGATGTCGGTCTGGCTGGGAGTTTCAGCGGTGATGCCGGCTGGCAGTTCGTAGTCCACTGGGTGCGAGAAGCCCAGAGCCAGGTTCAGGACGGAGCCCTTGGCCTGTGCTTTGTAACCAACACCGATCAGCTGGAGCTTACGCTCGAAGCCTTGGCTTACGCCCTGAACCATGTTGTTGACCAGAGCACGGGTGGTACCGGCCATGGCGCGGGCTTGCTGGTCACCGTTGCGAGCGGCGAAACGCAGCTCACCAGACTCTTCGGTAACTTCAACAGACGAGTGAACGTTCAGTTCGAGAGTGCCTTTGGCACCCTTAACCGAAAGCTGTTGGCCGGCGAATTTGACTTCGACGCCAGCTGGCAGCTTAACGGGGTTCTTAGCGACGCGAGACATGCCTATCTCCCCTTAGAACACTGTGCACAGAACTTCGCCGCCGACACCGGCAGCGCGCGCAGCGCGATCAGTCATCACACCTTTGTTGGTGGAGACGATAGACACGCCCAGGCCGCCACGTACTTTCGGCAGGTCTGCGACGGACTTGTACTGGCGCAGGCCTGGACGGCTGGAGCGCTTCAGTTCCTCGATGACCGGACGGCCTTCGAAGTACTTCAGTTCGATCGACAGGGAAGGCTTGGCCTCACCAGTTACCTGGTAGCCAGCGATGTAACCTTCGTCCTTCAGAACTTTGGCAACCGCGACCTTCAGGGTGGAGGAAGGCATGCTTACGACGGACTTTTCAGCCATCTGGGCATTACGGATGCGAGTTAGCATGTCCGCTAACGGGTCCTGCATACTCATGGGCTAGATGCTCCTGATACAAGAATTATTAGCCTTGCGGCTATCACAACCACCCGAGCGGGCAGGGTAAAAAACCCAGGCTCAGGTGAGCCGGTCATTCTAGACACAAGGCAGAAACGAAACAAGCCCCATGAAGGGGCTTGTTCGTTGGCGAAGTTACCGACGGTCGGAAGATCGCTCCCCTTCCGCCGGTTCTACACCTGCAGCGATTACCAGGAGGCCTTGACCAGACCCGGTACGTCGCCACGCATTGCAGCTTGACGCAGCATGTTACGGCCCAGGCCGAACTTACGGTATACACCGTGAGGACGACCGGTCAGGCGGCAACGGTTACGCAGGCGCGAGGCGCTAGCGTCGCGTGGCTGCTTCTGCAGAGCGACTACGGCAGCGAAACGCTCTTCAGGAGAGGCGTTCAGGTTGACGATGGTCGCTTTCAGCTCAGCACGCTTCTTAGCGTACTTGGCTACCGTGAGCTGACGCTTCAGCTCGCGGTTCTTCATGCTCTTCTTGGCCATTTTCCTACTCCAATCAGTTGCGGAACGGGAATTTGAAAGCACGCAGCAGAGCGCGACCTTCGTCATCCGTACGAGCAGTGGTGGTCAGGGTGATGTCCAGACCGCGCAGAGCATCGATCTTGTCGTAGTCGATTTCCGGGAAGATGATCTGCTCTTTCACGCCCATGCTGTAGTTGCCACGACCGTCGAAGGACTTGGCATTCAGGCCGCGGAAGTCGCGAACCCGAGGCAGGGAGATCGCCAGCAGGCGGTCCAGGAATTCGTACATACGATCACGGCGCAGGGTTACCTTGACGCCAATCGGCCAACCTTCACGAACCTTGAAGCCCGCAATCGACTTGCGAGCGAAAGTCACAACGGCTTTTTGGCCGGTGATCTTTTCCAGGTCGGCAACGGCGTTCTCGATGACTTTCTTGTCACCGACCGCTTCGCCCAGACCCATGTTCAGGGTGATCTTGGTTACGCGAGGAACTTCCATCACGTTCGCCAGCTTAAGTTCTTCCTTAAGCTTGGGAGCGATTTCGTTCCGGTAAATCTCTTTCAGTCGTGCCATTGTCTTCTACCTAGCAGTGTTCAAGCATCAACCGCTTTCTGGGTCGACTTGAAGACACGAATTTTCTTGCCGTCTTCAACCTTGAAGCCAACGCGGTCAGCCTTGTTGGTTTCACCATTGAAAATGGCAACGTTGGAAGCGTGCAGAGGCGCTTCTTTCTCGACGATACCGCCCTGGACGCCCGCCATTGGGTTAGGCTTGGTATGACGCTTGACCAGGTTGACACCACCAACAACCAGACGGTTGTCAGCGAGAACCTTCAGCACCTTACCGCGCTTACCTTTGTCCTTGCCGGCGATCACGATGATCTCGTCGTCACGACGAATCTTTTGCATGTCGGATCTCCTTAGAGCACTTCAGGGGCGAGCGAGACGATCTTCATGAACTTCTCGGTACGAAGTTCACGGGTCACTGGCCCGAAGATGCGAGTGCCGATCGGCTCTTGCTTGGTGTTCAGCAGAACAGCAGCGTTGCCGTCGAAACGAATGATGGAACCGTCAGCGCGACGTACACCATGACGGGTACGAACGACAACGGCAGTCATCACCTGGCCTTTTTTGACCTTACCGCGAGGAATTGCTTCCTTGACGGTAACTTTGATGATGTCACCGATACCGGCGTAACGGCGGTGGGAACCGCCGAGCACCTTGATGCACATGACGCGACGAGCGCCGCTGTTATCGGCCACATCGAGCATGGATTGAGTCTGAATCATAAAATTTCTCCGACCCTTCGCCCTTAGACTTCAACAGCGCGTTCGATGACTTCAACCAGTGCCCAGGACTTGGTCTTGGCCAGCGGACGGGTTTCACGAATGGAAACCTTGTCGCCGATCTTGCACTGGTTAGTCTCGTCGTGCGCGTGCAGCTTAGTCGAACGCTTAACGTATTTACCGTAGATCGGGTGCTTGACGCGACGCTCGATCAGAACGGTGATGGTCTTGTCCATTTTGTCGCTGACGACACGGCCAGTCAGCGTACGGACGGTTTTTTCAGCTTCAGCCATGATCACTTACCTGCCTGCTGGTTGAGCACAGTTTTCACGCGAGCGATGTCACGCTTAACTTGCGAGAGCAGGTGCGACTGCCCCAACTGGCCAGTTGCCTTCTGCATACGCAGATTGAACTGGTCGCGCAGCAAGCCGAGCAGTTGCTCATTCAGTTGCTGTGCCGATTTTTCACGAAGTTCATTCGCTTTCATCACATCACCGTCCGCTTAACAAAGGAGGTGGCGAGTGGCAGCTTTGCAGCAGCCAGGGCGAAGGCCTCGCGCGCCAGCTCTTCAGAAACACCCTCGATCTCGTACAGGACTTTGCCTGGCTGAATCTGGGCAACCCAGTATTCCACGGAACCCTTACCTTTACCCATACGAACCTCGAGAGGCTTCTTGGTAACCGGTTTGTCCGGGAAGACGCGGATCCAGATCTTGCCGCCACGTTTTACGTGACGGGTCAGGGCACGACGTGCCGACTCGATCTGACGGGCGGTGAGACGACCGCGAGCAACAGCCTTCAGGGCGAATTCGCCGAAGCTGACCTTGCTACCGCGCAGTGCCAGACCACGGTTGTGGCCGGTCATCTGCTTACGGAATTTTGTACGCTTTGGTTGCAACATTTGGCGTACCCCTTACTTAGCAGCTTTTTTACGAGGCGCTGGTGCTTGAGGCTTCAGCTCTTCCTGGCGACCACCAATAACTTCGCCTTTGAAGATCCAAACCTTCACACCGATCACACCGTAAGTGGTGTGAGCTTCGTAGGTGTTGTAGTCGATATCGGCACGCAGGGTGTGCAGAGGCACACGACCTTCGCGATACCACTCAGTACGAGCGATCTCGGCACCGCCGAGACGACCGCTAACCTGGATCTTGATGCCCTTGGCACCAATACGCATGGCGTTCTGAACGGCGCGCTTCATGGCGCGACGGAACATTACGCGGCGCTCCAGCTGCTGAGCTACGCTCTGGGCAACCAGCATTGCGTCGAGTTCCGGCTTGCGGATCTCTTCGATGTTGATGTGCACAGGCACACCCATCTGCTTGGTCAGGTCCTGACGCAGCTTCTCAACGTCCTCACCCTTCTTGCCGATAACGATACCGGGACGAGCGGTGTGGATGGTGATGCGTGCAGTTTGGGCCGGACGATGAATATCGATACGGCTTACGGACGCGCTTTTTAGTTTGTCCTGGAGGTACTCACGCGTTTTCAGATCCTTCAACAGGTAATCTGCGTAAGTAGCGCCGTCTGCATACCAGACGGAGGTGTGCTCCTTGACGATTCCCAGGCGAATGCCAGTGGGATGTACTTTCTGACCCATCTGATCGACTCCGTTACTTGTCCGCAACCTTGACAGTGATATGGCAAGACCGCTTGACGATGCGATCAGCGCGGCCTTTGGCACGCGGCATGATGCGCTTCAGCGAACGCCCTTCGTTGACGAAGACGGTGGAGACCTTCAGGTCATCAACGTCTGCGCCTTCGTTGTGTTCGGCGTTGGCTACGGCCGACTCGAGGACTTTCTTCATGATTTCAGCGGCTTTTTTGCTGCTGAAGGCCAACAGGTTGAGCGCTTCGCCCACCTTCTTCCCGCGGATCTGGTCGGCGACCAAGCGGGCTTTCTGGGCGGAGATTCGAGCGCCCGACAACTTAGCGGCTACTTCCATTTCCTTACCCCTTAACGCTTGGCTTTCTTGTCAGCCACGTGCCCGCGATAGGTGCGGGTACCGGCGAACTCGCCCAGTTTGTGGCCGACCATGTCTTCGTTCACGAGAACTGGGACATGCTGGCGACCGTTATGTACCGCGATGGTCAGACCGACCATTTGTGGCAGGATCATCGAACGGCGCGACCAGGTTTTAACTGGCTTGCGATCGTTCTTCTCCACCGCCACTTCGATCTTCTTCAGAAGGTGAAGATCGATAAAAGGACCTTTTTTCAGAGAACGTGGCACTGTCGTATCCCTCTAGTTACTTGCGACGACGGACGATCATATTGTCGGTACGCTTATTACCACGGGTCTTCGCACCCTTGGTCGGGAAGCCCCATGGCGATACCGGATGACGACCACCGGAGGTACGACCTTCACCACCACCATGTGGGTGGTCAACCGGGTTCATGGCAACACCACGAACGGTTGGGCGAACGCCGCGCCAGCGTTTGGCACCAGCTTTACCCAGCGAACGCAGGCTGTGCTCGGAATTCGAGACTTCGCCCAGGGTCGCACGGCACTCAGCCAGTACTTTACGCATTTCACCAGAGCGCAGACGCAGGGTCACGTAAGCGCCTTCGCGAGCGATCAGCTGAGCCGAAGCACCAGCGGAACGAGCGATCTGAGCACCTTTGCCCGGCTTCAGTTCGATGCCGTGAATGGTGCTACCTACTGGGATGTTGCGCAGTTGCAGGGAGTTACCGGCCTTGATTGGGGCCAGAGCGCCTGCGATCAGCTGGTCGCCAGCAACAACGCCTTTAGGGGCGATGATGTAGCGACGCTCGCCGTCTGCGTAGCACAGCAGGGCGATGTGAGCAGTACGGTTCGGGTCGTATTCGATACGCTCGACGGTGGCTGGGATGCCATCTTTGTCGTTGCGACGGAAGTCAACCAGACGGTAATGCTGCTTATGACCACCACCAACGTGACGAGTGGTGATGCGGCCATTGTTGTTACGACCACCAGACTTCGATTTCTTCTCGATCAGCGGTGCGTGAGGAGCGCCTTTGTGCAGCTCCTTGTTGACCACCTTGACCACGAAACGGCGGCCAGGGGAAGTCGGTTTGCATTTAACGATTGCCATGATGCACCCCTTCCTTACTCAGCACTGCTGCTGAAATCGAGATCTTGGCCTGGCTGAAGGGAGACGATCGCCTTCTTCCAGTCATTACGCTTGCCCAGACCACGTGCGGTACGCTTGGTTTTACCCAGAACGTTAACAGTCGACACGTTTTCAACTTTTACGTTGAACAGGCCTTCGACAGCTTTCTTGATTTCCAGCTTGGTTGCGTCAGTAGCAACCTTGAATACGAACTGGCCTTTCTTCTCAGCCAGAACGGTAGCCTTCTCGGAAACGTGCGGGCCAAGGAGGACTTTAAATACGCGTTCCTGGTTCATCCCAGCAGCTCCTCGAATTTCTTCACGGCCGAGACAGTGATCAACACTTTCTCGTATGCGATCAGACTGACCGGATCGGAACCCTGAACGTCACGTACGTCGACGTGCGGCAGGTTACGAGCAGCCAGGTACAGGTTCTGATCAACAGCGTCGGAAACGATCAGTACGTCGTTCAGACCCATGCCGTTCAGCTTGTTCAGCAGGTCTTTGGTCTTCGGAGCTTCAACAGCGAAGTCCTGAACTACGACCAGACGCTCGCTACGTACCAGCTCGGAGAGGATGGAGCGCAGGGCTGCGCGATACATCTTCTTGTTGAGCTTCTGCGAGTGGTCCTGCGGACGAGCTGCGAAGGTGACACCACCGCCGCGCCAGATTGGGCCGCGAGTGGTACCGGCACGAGCGCGGCCGGTGCCTTTCTGACGCCACGGGCGCTTGCCGCCACCAGCTACGTCGGAACGGGTCTTCTGCTGCTTGGTGCCCTGACGGCCGCCGGCCATGTAGGCCACGACTGCTTGGTGTACCAGCGTCTCGTTGAATTCGCCACCGAAAGTCAGTTCGGAAACTTCGATCGCCTGAGCGTCATTTACATTAAGTTGCATGTCAGTTTCCCCTTAACCGCGAGCCTTGACAGCTGGACGCACAACCACGTCGCCGCCAGTAGCGCCTGGAACGGCACCCTTGACCAGCAGCAGGTTGCGTTCTGCGTCTACGCGTACTACTTCCAGGGACTGAACAGTCACGCGCTCGGCGCCCATGTGACCGGACATCTTCTTGCCCTTGAATACACGACCAGGAGTCTGGCACTGGCCGATGGAGCCAGGGACACGGTGCGATACAGAGTTACCGTGGGTGTTGTCTTGACCACGGAAGTTCCAACGCTTGATGGTACCGGCGAAGCCTTTACCTTTGGACTGACCGGTTACGTCTACCAGCTGGCCTGCAGTGAAGAGTTCAGCTTTGATCAGATCGCCAGCCTGGAAATCGCCTTCTTCAAGACGGAACTCCCAGACACCGCGACCAGCGGCAACGTTAGCCTTGGCGAAGTGACCTGCCTGAGCGGCGGTCACGCGCGAAGCACGACGCTCACCAACAGTGACTTGCACTGCACGGTAGCCATCGGTTTCTTCAGTTTTGAACTGGGTGACGCGATTCGGCTCGATCTCGATGACCGTGACCGGAATGGAGACACCTTCTTCGGTGAAAATGCGGGTCATACCGCACTTGCGACCGACTACACCAATAGTCATGTTGTAAACCTCATGAGTGTACGGGGCTTTCACCCGCTATGGCCGCCCATTTCAGAGCGTTACACGACTCAGACCGAAGTCTTAGCCGAGGCTGATCTGTACTTCCACGCCTGCCGCAAGGTCAAGCTTCATCAGCGCGTCAACGGTTTTATCCGTTGGCTGGACGATGTCCAGAACACGCTTATGAGTGCGGATCTCGTACTGGTCACGCGCGTCTTTGTTGACGTGCGGGGAAACCAGAACGGTGAAACGCTCTTTGCGGGTTGGCAGTGGAATTGGACCACGCACTTGTGCACCAGTACGTTTCGCGGTTTCCACGATTTCCTGGGTGGATTGGTCGATCAGGCGATGGTCAAAAGCCTTCAACCTGATACGGATTTGCTGATTTTGCATTGGATTTCAGACTCCAGGCTGTTCCCATCGGGCGCACTACGCCCGTTAAAAGGAGGCGTGATTCTATAGACGCCCCTATTTAGTGTCAACCCAATAAAAAAAGCCCCCGCTGAGCGGGGGCTTTTTCAATCGACCGAGTGATTACTCGATGATTTTGGCTACGACGCCGGCGCCGACGGTACGACCGCCTTCACGGATAGCGAAGCGCAGACCGTCTTCCATTGCGATGGTCTTGATCAGGGTAACAGTCATCTGAATGTTGTCACCTGGCATTACCATTTCAACGCCTTCCGGCAGTTCGCAGTTACCGGTCACGTCAGTGGTACGGAAGTAGAACTGAGGACGGTAGCCTTTGAAGAACGGAGTGTGACGACCGCCTTCTTCCTTCGACAGAACGTAGACTTCTGCAGTGAACTTGGTGTGCGGCTTGACCGAACCTGGCTTGACCAGAACCTGGCCACGCTCAACTTCGTCACGCTTGGTGCCGCGCAGCAGGACGCCGCAGTTCTCGCCAGCACGACCTTCGTCCAGCAGCTTGCGGAACATCTCAACGCCGGTGCAGGTGGTGGTGGTGGTTGGACGCAGACCAACGATTTCCAGGGCGTCCTGAACGCGGACGATACCACGCTCGATACGACCGGTAACAACGGTACCACGACCCGAGATCGAGAAGACGTCTTCGATCGGCATCAGGAACGGCTGGTCAACGGCACGAACTGGCTCAGGGATGTAGGCATCCAGAGTCTCAACCAGCTTCTTAACAGCGCTGGTACCCATTTCGTTGTCGTCTTTGCCTTCCAGAGCCATACGAGCCGAACCGATGATGATCGGAGTGTCGTCGCCTGGGAAGTCGTAGGTGGACAGCAGGTCGCGAACTTCCATCTCGACCAGTTCCAGCAGCTCAGCGTCGTCTACCAGGTCAGCCTTGTTCAGGAAGACCACGATGTACGGAACGCCAACCTGACGGGACAGCAGGATGTGCTCACGGGTTTGTGGCATCGGACCATCGGCGGCCGAGCAAACCAGGATCGCGCCGTCCATCTGGGCAGCACCGGTGATCATGTTCTTCACGTAGTCAGCGTGACCTGGGCAGTCAACGTGAGCGTAGTGACGAATGTTCGAGTTGTACTCGACGTGAGCGGTGTTGATGGTGATACCGCGTGCTTTTTCTTCTGGAGCCGAGTCGATCTTGTCGAACTCAACGACGGCCGAACCGAAGACTTCGGAGCAGACGCGGGTCAGAGCTGCAGTCAGAGTGGTCTTACCGTGGTCAACGTGGCCGATGGTGCCGACGTTAACGTGGGGAAGGGAACGATCAAATTTTTCTTTAGCCACGACAGTGAACCTCTTGCCTAAAGGGCTGGATTAGCCTTGTTTTTTAACGAGTGCTTCGACGATGTTCGACGGAGCTTCGGAGTACTTGGAGAATTCCATGGAGTAGCTTGCGCGACCCTGAGACATGGAACGGACGTCGGTTGCATAACCGAACATTTCTCCCAGCGGGACTTCTGCACGGATAACCTTGCCGGAGACCGAGTCATCCATACCCTGGATCAGACCACGACGACGGTTCAGGTCACCCATCACGTCACCCATGTAATCCTCAGGGGTTACTACCTCAACCTTCATGATCGGTTCAAGCACAACACCGCCGCCCTTCTGAGCCAGCTGCTTGGTCGCCATGGAGGCCGCGATCTTGAACGCCATCTCGTTGGAGTCGACGTCGTGGTACGAACCGTCGAACACGGTAGCCTTCAGGCCGATCAGAGGATAGCCGGCAACGACGCCGTTCTTCATCTGCTCTTCGATACCCTTCTGGATCGCAGGGATGTATTCCTTCGGAACAACACCGCCAACGACTTCGTTGGTGAAGACCAGGCCTTCAGTGATGTTGCCGTTGGCATCCTGGTCCGGCTCGGAGAAGCGGATCCAGCAATGACCGAACTGACCACGGCCACCGGACTGACGAACGAACTTGCCTTCGATCTCGACACCGGACTTGGTGATCTTCTCGCGGTAAGAAACCTGCGGCTTGCCGATGTTGGCTTCAACGTTGAATTCACGCTTCATGCGGTCAACGATGATGTCCAGGTGCAGCTCACCCATACCGGAGATGATGGTCTGACCAGTCTCTTCGTCGGTCTTGACGCGGAACGACGGGTCTTCCTGAGCCAGCTTGCCCAGAGCGATACCCATCTTCTCCTGATCCTGCTTGGTCTTCGGCTCAACGGAGAGCGAGATTACAGGCTCAGGGAAGTCCATGCGCTCAAGGATGATTGGCTTGTCGGCGTCGCACAGGGTTTCACCAGTGGTAACGTCTTTCATGCCGATCAGGGCCGCGATGTCGCCAGCGCGAACTTCCTTGATCTCTTCACGCTGGTTGGCGTGCATCTGCACCATACGACCAACGCGCTCTTTCTTGCCTTTGACCGAGTTGATGACCGAGTCACCAGAGGTCAGAACGCCCGAGTAGACGCGAACGAAGGTCAGGGTACCAACGAACGGGTCGGTAGCGATCTTGAACGCCAGAGCCGAGAACGGCTCGTTGTCGTCGGCATGACGCTCGTCCTGCTGCTCTTCGGTGATCTCTTCCTTCGGCGTATCAGCCAGATCAGGGTGGATACCCTTGATCGCAGGAATCTCGGTCGGAGCAGGCAGGAAGTCGATCACGGCATCGAGAACCAGGGGAACGCCCTTGTTCTTGAACGAGGAGCCGCAGACGGCAGGAACGATTTCGCTCGCCAGAGTACGGGCGCGCAGACCGGCCTTGATCTCTTCGACAGACAGGTCACCTTCTTCAAGGTACTTGTTCATCAGCTCTTCGTTGGCTTCAGCAGCGGACTCGACCATATTGGCGCGCCACTCTTCAGCCAGCTCCAGCATATCGGCAGGAATTTCTTCCTCGCGATAGGTGGTGCCCTTGTCGTCATCGTTCCAGTAGATGGCCTTCATCTTGATCAGGTCAACCTGACCCTGGAAGTTGTCTTCCGAACCGATAGCCAGCTGGATTGGAACCGGGGTGTGACCCAGACGGTTCTTGATCTGGCCGACAACGCGCAGGAAGTTGGCACCAGCACGGTCCATCTTGTTCACGTAAACAACACGTGGAACGCCGTATTTGTTGGCCTGACGCCATACGGTTTCGGACTGCGGCTCAACGCCAGAGGTACCGCAGAATACGACGACCGCGCCGTCGAGTACGCGCAGCGAACGCTCAACTTCAATGGTGAAGTCAACGTGGCCGGGGGTATCGATGACGTTTACGCGGTAGTTGTCGTACTGACCACGGGAGCCTTTCCAGAAGGTGGTAACGGCAGCGGAGGTAATGGTGATACCGCGCTCCTGCTCCTGCACCATCCAGTCGGTGGTCGCGGCGCCATCATGCACCTCGCCCATCTTGTGGCTCAGACCTGTGTAGAACAGGATCCGCTCGGTAGTGGTAGTCTTGCCCGCGTCAACGTGCGCGCAGATACCGATGTTACGGTAGCGGTTAATTGCTGTAGTACGAGCCATAAAGCCCTCGCAAAAAGATTGATGCTTGAATTAGAAGCGGTAGTGCGAGAACGCCTTGTTGGCCTCGGCCATACGGTGCACGTCTTCACGCTTCTTGACTGCAGCACCCTTGCCTTCAGCAGCATCCAGCAGTTCACCGGCCAGGCGCAGAGCCATGGACTTCTCGCCACGCTTGCGGGCGTAGTCTACGAGCCAGCGCATTGCCAGAGCATTACGACGGGACGGACGAACTTCAACCGGAACCTGGTAAGTGGCACCGCCTACACGGCGGGACTTTACTTCGACCAGCGGAGCGATGGCGTCGAGAGCTTTCTCGAAGATTTCCAGGGGGTCGCTGTTCTTGCGTGCTTTGACGGTATCCAGGGCACCGTAAACGATGCGCTCGGCTACGGCCTTCTTGCCGCTTTCCATCACGTGGTTCATGAACTTGGCGAGAATCTGGGATCCGTACTTCGGATCGTCCAGGATCTCACGTTTTGCTGCTACACGACGTCTTGGCATGATAAGCCCTCAAACGGTCTTCAGGTTAGCCCGGGACGCGGGTCTTCGACCCCTGCCCGACCTTACTCTTATCGACTCAAAAAATGGATGTCTGCAAACGGCCGATTACTTCGGACGCTTGGTACCGTACTTCGAACGACCCTGGTTACGGCCTTTAACGCCCGAAGTATCCAGAGAGCCGCGAACGGTGTGGTAACGAACACCTGGCAAGTCTTTTACACGGCCGCCACGGATCAGAACGACGCTGTGCTCTTGCAGGTTGTGGCCTTCACCACCGATGTACGAGGAAACCTCGAAACCGTTGGTCAGACGCACACGGCATACTTTACGCAGTGCCGAGTTAGGTTTTTTCGGCGTGGTGGTGTACACACGGGTGCACACGCCACGACGCTGCGGGCAGTTCTGCAGCGCAGGTACGTCGGATTTCTCGACGGTACGCTTACGCGGCTGACGTACCAGCTGGTTGATAGTTGCCATCTACTAGCTCCACTGATTGTCTTGCGACGCTATTGTCTTGCAAGAAAGCCAAAAATTGGCGAGACGGAGCCTCACCAAATTTAAGGGTACAAAAGTCTAAAGAGGATCTTGCACCCAGTCAAGACGAGGCCCCGGCCCTCCCCGCCCGGTCATCGGCAACAATTCATGTCGCCAATGACGTGGAGGATGAACCGGGGCCTAGCCCTGTTCTTAGTTACCGCTGGAGTTCAGCGCTTCGGTCAGTGCGGCTTCCACCTCACTGGCACTTACACGCAGCGGCTTGTCGGCATCACGGCGGCGCTTGCGCTCGCTGTGGTAGGCCAGACCGGTACCTGCCGGGATCAGACGACCCACGACCACGTTCTCTTTCAGGCCGCGCAGGTAGTCGCGCTTGCCGGTGACGGCCGCTTCGGTCAGGACGCGCGTGGTTTCCTGGAAGGAAGCCGCGGAAATGAACGACTCGGTCGACAGCGAGGCCTTGGTGATACCCAGCAGTACACGCGAGAACTTCGAGACGAACTTATCTTCGGCGGCGAGACGCTCGTTCTCGACCAGCACCTGAGTCAGTTCCATCTGGTCGCCCTTGATGAAGCTGGAATCGCCGGATTCGGTGATCTCAACTTTACGCAGCATCTGACGCAGGATGGTCTCGATGTGCTTGTCGTTGATCTTCACGCCCTGCAGGCGGTAAACATCCTGAATCTCGTTGACGATGTACTTGGCCAGCGCGCTTACACCCAGCAGACGCAGGATGTCGTGCGGATCGCTCGGACCGTCGGAGATAACTTCGCCGCGGTTTACCTGTTCGCCTTCGAAGACGTTCAAGTGGCGCCACTTCGGAATCAGCTCTTCGTACGGCTCGCTGCCATCGGTCGGCGTGATGACCAAGCGACGCTTGCCCTTGGTTTCCTTACCGAACGCGATGGTGCCGCTGACTTCAGCCAAGATCGAGGCTTCTTTCGGACGACGCGCTTCGAACAGATCGGCAACGCGCGGCAGACCACCGGTGATGTCTCGGGTCTTGGACGTTTCTTGCGGAATACGCGCGATAACGTCACCTACACCGATCTGTGCACCGTCAGCCACACCGACGAGGGCGTTGGCCGGCAGGAAGTACTGGGCTGGAACGTCGGTACCCGGCAGGTACAGATCCTTGCCAGCAGCGTCGACCATCTTGATCGCTGGACGGATTTCCTTACCTGCGGCAGGGCGATCCTTGACGTCCATCACTTCGATGTTGGTCAGGCCGGTCAGCTCGTCGGTCTGACGCTTGATGGTGATGCCTTCCTCCATGCCCACGAAGGTCACGGTACCTTTGAGTTCGGTAACGATCGGGTGGGTGTGCGGGTCCCACTTGGCGACGATGGCGCCAGCTTCGACCTTCTCACCTTCCTTGACCGAAATCACCGCACCGTAAGGCAGCTTGTAGCGCTCACGCTCGCGACCGAATTCGTCGGCGATGGCCAGCTCGCCGGAACGCGAAACGGCAACCAGGTTGCCATCGGCACGCTCGACCTGCTTGAGGTTGTGCAGACGAACCATACCGCCGTTCTTCACCTGGACGCTGTCGGCAGCCGAGGTACGGCTTGCAGCACCACCGATGTGGAACGTACGCATGGTCAGCTGGGTACCCGGCTCACCGATCGACTGGGCAGCGATAACGCCGACAGCTTCACCGATGTTCACCTGGTGACCACGAGCCAGGTCACGACCGTAGCACTTGGCGCAGATGCCGTAGCGGGTTTCGCAGCTGATCGGGGAACGCACGACCACTTCGTCGATGCTGTTCAGCTCGATGAACTCGACCCACTTCTCGTCGACCAGGGTACCGGCCGGAACGATGACGTCCTCGGTGCCTGGCTTGAACACGTCACGGGCGATGACACGACCCAGTACACGCTCACCCAGCGGCTCTACAACGTCACCGCCTTCGATGTGCGGGGTCATCAGCAGACCCTGATCAGTGCCGCAGTCGATTTCGGTCACGACCAGATCCTGTGCCACGTCAACCAGACGACGGGTCAGGTAACCGGAGTTCGCGGTCTTCAATGCGGTATCCGCCAGACCTTTACGAGCACCGTGGGTCGAGATGAAGTACTGCAGTACGCTCAGACCTTCACGGAAGTTCGCGGTGATCGGCGTCTCGATGATGGAGCCGTCCGGCTTGGCCATCAGGCCACGCATACCGGCCAGCTGACGGATCTGGGCAGCGGAACCCCGCGCACCGGAGTCAGCCATCATGTACATCGAGTTGAAGGACTCTTGCTCGACTTCGTTGCCATCACGATCGATGACCTTCTCTTTCGAGAGGTTGGCCATCATCGCCTTGGACACTTCGTCGTTCGCCTTGGACCACAAGTCGATGACCTTGTTGTACTTCTCGCCCTGGGTTACCAGGCCGGAGGCGTACTGGCTCTCGATTTCCTTCACTTCATCGGTAGCGGTACCGATGATGCGCGCCTTCTCATCTGGGATAACGAAGTCGTTAACACCGATGGAAACGCCGGAAATGGTCGAGTAGGCAAAACCGGTGTACATCAGCTGGTCGGCAAAGATGACGGTTTCCTTCAGACCCACCACGCGATAGCACTGGTTGATCAGCTTGGAAATCGCCTTTTTCTTCATCGACTGGTTGACGACGTCGAACGGCAGACCAGCTGGCACTACCTGGAACAACAGCGCACGGCCGACGGTAGTGTCGACGATACGGGTGTTCTTGACGATGCTGCCGTCACGCTCTTTCACGGTCTCGTTGATACGGACCTTGATCTTGGCGTGCAGCGCAGCTTCGCCGGCGCGGAATACGCGGTCGACTTCCTGCAGGTCGGCGAACACACGGCCTTCACCTTTGGCGTTGATGGCTTCACGGGTCATGTAGTACAGACCCAGAACCACGTCCTGGGACGGCACGATGATCGGCTCACCGTTGGCAGGCGACAGGATGTTGTTGGTCGACATCATCAGCGCGCGCGCTTCCAGCTGGGCTTCCAGCGTCAGCGGCACGTGAACGGCCATCTGGTCACCGTCGAAGTCGGCGTTGTACGCAGCACACACCAGCGGGTGCAGCTGAATAGCCTTGCCTTCGATCAGCACCGGCTCGAACGCCTGGATACCCAGACGGTGGAGGGTCGGTGCACGGTTGAGCAGTACGGGGTGTTCGCGGATCACCTCGGCGAGGACGTCCCACACCTCCGGCAGCTCGCGCTCGACCATCTTCTTGGCAGCTTTGATGGTGGTCGCCAGACCGCGCATTTCCAGCTTGCCGAAAATGAACGGCTTGAACAGCTCCAGCGCCATCTTCTTCGGCAGACCGCACTGGTGCAGGCGCAGGGTCGGACCTACGGTAATTACGGAACGACCGGAGTAGTCCACGCGCTTACCGAGCAGGTTCTGACGGAAGCGACCTTGCTTACCTTTGATCATGTCAGCCAGGGACTTCAGCGGACGCTTGTTCGAGCCAGTGATGGCGCGACCGCGGCGGCCGTTGTCCAGCAGGGCGTCGACCGCTTCCTGCAGCATGCGCTTTTCGTTGCGCACGATAATGTCCGGCGCCGACAGATCGAGCAGGCGCTTCAGACGGTTGTTACGGTTGATCACCCGGCGGTACAGGTCGTTCAGGTCGGAAGTCGCGAAGCGACCGCCATCGAGCGGAACCAGCGGACGCAGATCCGGCGGCAGAACCGGCAGAACGGTCAGGACCATCCACTCAGGCAGGTTGCCCGAGCCCTGGAAAGCTTCCATCAGCTTCAGGCGCTTGGACAGCTTCTTGATCTTGGTTTCCGAGTTGGTCTGCGGAATCTCTTCGCGCAGGCGACCAATTTCGTGCTCCAGGTCGATAGCGTGCAGCAGCTCGCGAACAGCCTCGGCACCCATACGGGCGTCGAAGTCGTCACCGAACTCTTCCAGTGCTTCGAAGTACTGCTCATCGTTGAGCAGCTGACCCTTCTCGAGGGTGGTCATGCCCGGATCGATAACGACGTAGCTCTCGAAATAGAGCACGCGCTCGATGTCACGCAGGGTCATGTCCATCAGCAGGCCGATACGGGACGGCAGCGACTTCAGGAACCAGATGTGGGCAACCGGCGAGGCCAGCTCGATGTGCGCCATGCGCTCACGACGAACCTTGGCCAGAGCGACTTCAACGCCGCACTTCTCGCAGATGACGCCGCGATGCTTGAGGCGCTTGTACTTTCCGCACAGGCACTCGTAATCCTTGACTGGGCCAAAGATCTTGGCGCAGAACAGGCCGTCACGCTCAGGTTTGAACGTACGGTAGTTGATGGTTTCCGGCTTCTTAACTTCACCGAACGACCACGAACGGATCATTTCAGGCGACGCCAGACCGATGCGGATGGCGTCGAACTCTTCGACTTGACCCTGGTTTTTCAGCAAATTCAGTAGGTCTTTCAAGGCCTTTCCTCCTGGCGGAGCAGGAAGCGGGCAATACCTGCCCCGCTCCCCTTCGCGTCACGTGTTATTCGGTTTCCAGATCGATATCGATACCGAGCGAACGGATCTCTTTGATCAACACGTTGAAGGACTCGGGCATGCCCGGCTCCATACGGTGATCGCCATCCACGATGTTCTTGTACATCTTGGTACGGCCGTTCACGTCGTCCGACTTCACTGTGAGCATTTCTTGCAGGGTGTATGCCGCGCCGTATGCTTCCAGCGCCCACACTTCCATCTCCCCGAAACGCTGACCACCGAACTGCGCCTTACCACCCAGCGGCTGCTGGGTAACCAGGCTGTACGAACCAGTGGAACGCGCGTGCATCTTGTCGTCCACCAAGTGGTTCAGCTTGAGCATGTACATGTAACCAACGGTCACAGGACGCTCGAACTTGTTGCCGGTACGGCCATCGAACAGGACCATCTGGCCGCTCTCAGGCATGTCGGCCAGCTTCAGCATGGCCTTGATTTCACGCTCCTTGGCACCGTCGAAGACCGGCGTAGCCATCGGCACGCCTTTCTTCAGGTTGTTGGCCAGCGCGATGATCTCTTCGTCCGAGAACTCGTCCAGGTTTTCCTGACGACCACCGATCTCGTTGTAGACCTCGGTCAGGAAGCTGCGCAGCTCAGCGGCTTTGCGCTGCTCTTCGAGCATGCGATCGATCTTCTCGCCCAGGCCCTTGGCCGCGAGGCCCAGGTGGGTTTCAAGGATCTGACCGACGTTCATACGCGAAGGTACACCCAGCGGGTTCAGAACGACGTCGACTGGAGTACCGTTGGCGTCGTGCGGCATGTCTTCGACCGGCATGATCACGGAGACCACACCCTTGTTACCGTGACGGCCTGCCATCTTGTCGCCCGGCTGGATGCGGCGACGGATAGCCAGGTAGACCTTGACGATCTTCAGCACGCCCGGTGCCAGGTCATCGCCCTGCTGCAGCTTGCGCTTCTTGTCTTCGAACTTGTCGTCCAGCAGACGACGGCGATCGACGATGTACTGCTGAGCCTTTTCCAACTGCTCGTTCAGAGCATCTTCGGCCATGCGCAGCTTGAACCACTGGCCGTGCTCCAGACCGTTCAGTACGTCGTCAGTGATCACGGTGCCTTTCTTCAGGCCCGCGCCACCATCGACCACCTGGCCGTTCAGGGCTGCACGCAGACGCTCGAAGGTCGCGCCCTCGACGATGCGGAACTCTTCGTTGAGGTCCTTGCGGATCTCGTCCAGTTGCATCTTCTCGATGGCCAGGGCGCGGCTGTCGCGCTCAACGCCGTCACGGGTGAAGACCTGGACGTCGATGACAGTACCTTTGGTGCCGGTCGGCACGCGCAGGGAGGTGTCTTTTACGTCGCTGGCCTTCTCACCGAAGATCGCACGCAGCAGCTTTTCTTCTGGAGTCAGCTGGGTCTCGCCTTTCGGAGTGACCTTACCGACCAGAATGTCGCCAGCGCCGACTTCAGCACCCACATAGACGATACCGGCTTCGTCCAGCTTGTTCAGCGCAGCCTCACCCACGTTCGGGATGTCCGCAGTGATTTCCTCTGGGCCAAGCTTGGTGTCACGCGCCACACAGGTCAGTTCCTGGATGTGGATAGTGGTGAAGCGGTCTTCCTGAACCACACGCTCGGACAGGCAGATGGAGTCTTCGAAGTTGAAGCCGTTCCACGCCATGAACGCGATGCGCATGTTCTGACCCAACGCCAGCTCACCCATGTCGGTGGACGGGCCGTCGGCCATGATGTCGCCACGCGCGACCACATCACCTTTGCTCACCAGCGGACGCTGGTTGATGCAGGTGTTCTGGTTCGAACGGGTGTACTTGGTCAGGTTGTAGATATCCACACCTGCTTCGCCGGTTTCTACTTCGTCATCGGCTACACGCACGACGATACGGCTGGCGTCGACCGAGTCGATCACACCACCGCGACGAGCAACGACGCAGACGCCGGAGTCACGAGCAACGTTGCGCTCCATGCCGGTACCTACCAGCGGCTTGTCGGCGCGCAGGGTCGGAACAGCCTGACGCTGCATGTTCGAACCCATCAATGCACGGTTGGCGTCGTCGTGCTCGAGGAACGGAATCAGCGAGGCAGCGACGGAAACAACCTGCTTCGGCGAAACGTCCATCAGGGTGACGTCTTCCGGCGCCTTGACGGTGAATTCGTTCAGGTGACGTACGGCGACCAGCTCATCGACCAGTTGCTTCTGCTCGTTCATCGCAGCGGAAGCCTGGGCGATCACGTGATCGGCCTCTTCGATGGCAGACAGGAACACGATTTCGTCGGTGACCACGCCTTCTTTCACCACGCGGTACGGGCTTTCCAGGAAGCCGTACTGATTGGTGCGGGCATAGGCCGCCAGGGAGTTGATCAGACCGATGTTCGGACCTTCAGGGGTCTCGATCGGGCACACACGGCCGTAGTGAGTCGGGTGTACGTCACGGACTTCGAAGCCTGCACGCTCACGGGTCAGACCACCTGGGCCGAGCGCGGAGACACGGCGCTTGTGGGTGATCTCGGAGAGTGGGTTGTTCTGGTCCATGAACTGCGAGAGCTGGCTGGAACCGAAGAACTCCTTCACCGCCGCCGCGACCGGCTTGGCGTTGATCAGGTCCTGCGGCATCAAGCCTTCGCTTTCCGCCATCGACAGACGTTCCTTGACCGCGCGCTCGACGCGCACCAGGCCGACACGGAACTGGTTCTCGGCCATCTCGCCAACGCAACGGACACGACGGTTACCCAGGTGGTCGATGTCGTCAACGATGCCTTTGCCGTTACGGATATCGACCAAGGTCTTGAGGACGTCGACGATATCTTCCTTGCTCAGCACGCCCGAACCTTCGATCTCGGTACGACCGATACGGCGGTTGAACTTCATGCGGCCAACAGCGGACAGATCGTAACGCTCGGCGCTGAAGAACAGGTTGTTGAACAGGGTCTCGGCGGCATCCTTGGTTGGCGGCTCACCTGGACGCATCATGCGGTAGATTTCCACCAAGGCTTCCAGCTGGTTGCTGGTGGTGTCGATCTTCAGAGTATCCGAGATGAACGGACCACAATCGATGTCGTTGGTGTACAGCGTCTCGATGCGTACAACCTGAGCCTTGGCGACCTTGATCAGCAGCTCAGTGGTCAGCTCGGTGTTGCATTCGGCAAGGATCTCGCCGGTGGCCGGATGCACGATGGCCTTGGCAGTGGTGCGGCCCAGGACGTACTCCATTGGAACGTCCAGCTGCTTGACGCCGGCTTTTTCGAGCTGGTTGATATGGCGCGCGGTGATACGACGGCCTTGCTCAACGATGATCTTTCCGCTGCCGTCATGGATATCCATGACCGCGACTTCACCACGCAGACGCTGAGGCACCAGTTCCAGGCTGAGTTTTTCGCCGGAAACGTGGAACACGTTGGTGGTGTAGAAGGTGTTGAGGATTTCTTCGGTGCTGTAGCCCAGCGCTCGCAGCAGTACCGAGGCCGGCAGCTTGCGGCGACGGTCGATACGAACGAACACGCAGTCCTTCGGATCGAACTCGAAGTCCAGCCAGGAACCGCGGTAAGGAATGATACGGGCGGAGTACAGCAGTTTGCCGGAGCTGTGGGTCTTGCCACGATCGTGGTCGAAGAACACACCTGGCGAACGGTGCAGCTGGGAAACGATTACACGCTCGGTACCGTTGATAACGAAGGTACCGTTCTCAGTCATCAGGGGGATTTCACCCATGTAGACTTCTTGCTCTTTGATGTCCTTGATCGCTTTGTTCGACGATTCCTTGTCGAAGATGATCAGGCGCACCTTCACACGCAGCGGAACAGCGAATGTCACACCGCGCAGGACACATTCCTTCACATCGAAAGCCGGCTCGCCCAGGCGATAGCCGACGTACTCCAGGGCAGCATTGCCGGAGTAGCTGATGATCGGGAATACCGATTTGAAGGCCGCGTGCAGGCCGACGTCGCGGAACTGATCCTTGGATGCTCCCGCCTGCAGGAATTCGCGATACGAATCCAGCTGGATGGCCAGGAGGTAAGGCACATCCATGACGTCCGGCAACTTGCTAAAGTCCTTGCGGATACGTTTTTTCTCAGTGTATGAGTAAGCCATCAGCGTTCCCCAGCTTGGTCACCTGCTTGTTTGGCTCCTTCCGAGCGGAAGCAGCCAGAAAATCTGCAAACCCCATGGTTTGCACACCCTCTTGGGTGTTTTACAGCTCGTTATCGGGGCCGACCTGATCGGCCACCAATAACGGAAAAAGGCCGGTGGCATAAGCCACCAGCCGTCAGCCTTTCGCTCAACGCTTGGGCTGGAGTCGCAAAGTCGAAATTACTTCAGCTCGACTTTAGCGCCTGCTTCTTCCAGCTTCTTCTTCGCGTCTTCAGCGGCTTCTTTCGAAACGCCTTCAGCGATGACAGCAGGAGCGCCGTCTACTTTCTCTTTGGCTTCTTTCAGGCCCAGACCGGTCAGTTCACGAACTGCCTTGATCACGTTGACCTTCTTGTCGCCAGCTTCGGCCAGAACGACGTTGAACTCGGTCTGCTCTTCAGCAGCGGCAGCAGCGCCACCAGCAGGGGCAGCAGCAACGGCGGCAGCAGCGGTAACGCCGAAGGTTTCTTCCATCGCTTTGATCAGTTCAACAATTTCCAGAACGGTTTTCTGGCCGATCGCTTCGATGATTTGCTCGTTAGTCAGAGACATGACTATGAATTCCTGTATTGGGGTGACAGCCTACGCGGCCATCAAATTAAACGTTTGATTTCGAAATAAGCTACGCGGCCTTAGGCAGCAGCAGCTTCTTTCTGGTCGCGCAGAGCAGCCAGGGTACGAGCCAGCTTGCTGGTTGCACCTTGGATTACGCTCATCAGCTGTGCGATAGCCTCGTCGCGAGTTGGCAGAGTTGCCAGCACGTCGATCTGGTTAGCGGCAAGGAACTTGCCGTCGAACGCAGCTGCCTTGATCTCGAACTTGTCCTGACCCTTGGCGAACTCTTTGAACAGACGAGCAGCAGCGCCCGGATGTTCATTGGAGAAGGCGATCAGGGTCGGGCCTTTGAACGCGTCGTTGAGGATCGAGTACTCGGTGCCTTCAACAGCGCGCTTGAGCAGGGTGTTACGTACGACACGTACGTAAACGCCAGCTTCGCGGGCCTCTTTACGGAGTCCGGTCATTGCGCCTACAGTCACACCACGGGCATCAGCCACGACAGCGGACAGAGCGACTTTGGCAGCCTCGTTGACTTCAGCGACGATGGCCTTCTTGTCTTCGAGTTTAATTGCCACGGGTTTACTCCTGGTTTCTACCGTTTCATCCAGCCGAGGCCGGATGTCGTTTTGGTGTCTGATTCGGTAACGAATCGGGAGCACCATCTGCGTAGGCTTGTGGTTTAAGGCTTGCGCCGCCTACGGTCTTGGATAGCCCCCGCCAGGCAGGGACCCCAATTTTCAGCAGCCGGTGCGGACAGGGCCGCACCGGCCGAGCATTACACGTTCAGCGAGCTCTGATCGATGATCAGACCTGGGCCCATGGTGGTGCTCAGGGTGACGCGCTTGACGTAGATACCTTTCGAGGAAGCCGGCTTGATACGCTTCAGATCGGCGATCAGGGCTTCAACGTTTTCCTTCAGCTTGCCAGCTTCGAAGCCGACCTTGCCAACGGAGGTGTGGATGATACCGTTCTTGTCGGTACGGTAGCGAACCTGACCAGCCTTGGCGTTCTTGACGGCGCCGGCTACGTCTGGAGTTACAGTACCCACTTTCGGGTTCGGCATCAGGCCGCGAGGACCCAGGACCTGACCCAGCTGACCTACAACACGCATGGCATCAGGCGATGCGATTACGACGTCATAGTTCAGGTCGCCGCCTTTCATTTCGGCAGCCAGATCGTCCATACCTACGCGGTCAGCGCCGGCAGCCAGAGCAGCTTCAGCAGCTGGGCCCTGGGTGAAGACGGCAACGCGAACGGTCTTGCCAGTGCCATGCGGCAGCACGGTAGCGCTGCGAACGACCTGGTCGGATTTACGCGGGTCAACACCGAGGTTGACGGCGATGTCATAGGACTCGACGAATTTGGCGGCCGGCAGCGAAGCCAGCAGAGTCGCGGCCTCTTCGAAGTTGTAGGCCTTGCCTGCTTCGATTTTCTCGGCGATAGCCTTTTGGCGCTTAGTCAGCTTAGCCATTACACACCCTCCACGTTCAGGCCCATGCTGCGGGCAGAGCCGGCGATGGTGCGCACAGCTGCATCCAGGTCAGCGGCAGTCAGATCAGCCTGCTTGGTCTTGGCGATCTCTTCCAGCTGAGCACGGGTAACGGTACCAACCTTGACGGTGTTCGGGCGAGCCGAACCACTGCTCAGGCCAGCAGCTTTCTTCAGCAGAACCGAGGCAGGAGTGCTCTTGGTTTCGAAGGTGAAGCTACGGTCACTGTAGACAGTGATGATCACTGGAGTCGGCAGACCTGGCTCTTGACCCTGAGTACGGGCGTTGAAGGCCTTGCAGAATTCCATGATGTTAACACCGTGTTGACCCAGTGCTGGACCAACGGGTGGGCTTGGGTTGGCCTGGCCGGCCTTAACTTGCAGCTTGATGTAAGCCTGAATCTTCTTAGCCATGAGCTACTCCAAAA
Source organism: Pseudomonas guariconensis (assembly GCF_040822035.1). Lineage (NCBI taxonomy): Bacteria > Pseudomonadati > Pseudomonadota > Gammaproteobacteria > Pseudomonadales > Pseudomonadaceae > Pseudomonas > Pseudomonas guariconensis. The sequence goes on from NZ_CP162012.1 coordinate 4,790,357, forward strand.
TCGGGTACGAACGCCAGATGGCTCCCCGTATGACTTGCGTTTTATCCCAGTGACGACAAAACCCCGCAGCACATAGGGCTGCGGGGTATGGGATGCGTCGTTCGCCTAGACCTTCTCGACCTGGCTGAACTCGAGCTCTACCGGAGTAGAGCGACCGAAAATGAGCACTGCAACCTGCAGCCTGCTCTTTTCGTAGTTAACTTCTTCGACACTGCCATTGAAGTCAGCAAACGGACCATCAATGACTCGAACCACTTCACCCGGCTCGAACAGCGTCTTGGGCTTAGGCTTGTCACTACCATCGGCAACGCGACGCAGGATAGCTTCAGCTTCTTTATCGGTGATCGGCGCAGGCTTGTCTGCGGTACCACCAATGAAACCCATGACACGAGGGGTGTCCTTGACGAGGTGCCAAGTCCCTTCGTTCATTTCCATCTGGACCAGCACATAGCCAGGGAAGAATTTGCGCTCGCTCTTGCGCTTCTGGCCATTGCGCATTTCAACAACTTCTTCGGTCGGGACCAGGATCTCGCCGAACTCGTCTTCCATGCCAGCCAGCTTGACGCGCTCGATCAGGGAGCGCATCACATGCTTCTCGTAACCCGAGTAAGCATGCACGACGTACCAACGCTTAGCCACGGGACACCCTTAGCCAACAATCAAGGAGACCGCCCAGCCGAGCAGGGAATCGAGACCCCACAGCAGCAACGCCATAACCAACACGACAACCACAACAATGAGCGTGGTCTGAGTGGTTTCCTGGCGGGTCGGCCACACGACTTTACGAATCTCGGTACGAGCTTCCTTCGCCAGCGCAAAGAACGACTTACCCTTCGCAGTCTGCAAGGCGACAAAGCCCGCAACGGCAGCCAGAGCAAGAAGCGCAAGGACGCGATACAGGATTGGAGCTGCGGAGTAATACTGATTACCCACAACACCAACGACTACCAATACAACAACAGCCAGCCACTTGAACAGATCAAAACGCGATTCTTGGGCTTCAGTTTTGGGAGTCATCGAGGAGGATCCTGTGAGAAGAAAGCCATCACACCGAGGTGAATGGCAGGTCAGGAGGGAATCGAACCCCCAACCTACGGTTTTGGAGACCGTCGCTCTGCCAATTGAGCTACTGACCTTTAACGCTGTATCAGGCCGGCCATTATGCCGGCCTGATCATGAGAAATCAACTACTTATTCAATAATTTTTGCTACGACGCCGGCGCCGACGGTACGACCGCCTTCACGGATAGCGAAGCGCAGACCGTCTTCCATTGCGATGGTCTTGATCAGGGTAACAGTCATCTGAATGTTGTCACCTGGCATTACCATTTCAACGCCTTCCGGCAGTTCGCAGTTACCGGTCACGTCAGTGGTACGGAAGTAGAACTGAGGACGGTAGCCTTTGAAGAACGGAGTGTGACGACCGCCTTCTTCCTTCGACAGAACGTAGACTTCTGCAGTGAACTTGGTGTGCGGCTTGACCGAACCTGGCTTGACCAGAACCTGGCCACGCTCAACTTCGTCACGCTTGGTGCCGCGCAGCAGGACGCCGCAGTTCTCGCCAGCACGACCTTCGTCCAGCAGCTTGCGGAACATCTCAACGCCGGTGCAGGTGGTGGTGGTGGTTGGACGCAGACCAACGATTTCCAGGGCGTCCTGAACGCGGACGATACCACGCTCGATACGACCGGTAACAACGGTACCACGACCCGAGATCGAGAAGACGTCTTCGATCGGCATCAGGAACGGCTGGTCAACGGCACGAACTGGCTCAGGGATGTAGGCATCCAGAGTCTCAACCAGCTTCTTAACAGCGCTGGTACCCATTTCGTTGTCGTCTTTGCCTTCCAGAGCCATACGAGCCGAACCGATGATGATCGGAGTGTCGTCGCCTGGGAAGTCGTAGGTGGACAGCAGGTCGCGAACTTCCATCTCGACCAGTTCCAGCAGCTCAGCGTCGTCTACCAGGTCAGCCTTGTTCAGGAAGACCACGATGTACGGAACGCCAACCTGACGGGACAGCAGGATGTGCTCACGGGTTTGTGGCATCGGACCATCGGCGGCCGAGCAAACCAGGATCGCGCCGTCCATCTGGGCAGCACCGGTGATCATGTTCTTCACGTAGTCAGCGTGACCTGGGCAGTCAACGTGAGCGTAGTGACGAATGTTCGAGTTGTACTCGACGTGAGCGGTGTTGATGGTGATACCGCGTGCTTTTTCTTCTGGAGCCGAGTCGATCTTGTCGAACTCAACGACGGCCGAACCGAAGACTTCGGAGCAGACGCGGGTCAGAGCTGCAGTCAGAGTGGTCTTACCGTGGTCAACGTGGCCGATAGTGCCGACGTTAACGTGGGGAAGGGAACGATCAAACTTTTCCTTAGCCATCGATACAGTCCTCCGCAGAAGAAATAGTCACTACAACTGATAAAACAAAGGCAGATATTTTCATATCTGCCTTGTTAATATGGAGCTCTTGAGCGGACTTGAACCGCTGACCTCACCCTTACCAAGGGTGTGCTCTACCAACTGAGCTACAAGAGCGCAACACTTTGTGCAACAACAGCAAACTTGGAGCGGGTAGCGGGAATCGAACCCGCATCATCAGCTTGGAAGGCTGAGGTTCTACCACTAAACTATACCCGCGGAGCTTGCAGCTCTCGCTAAACTGGTGGAGGGGGAAGGATTCGAACCTTCGAAGTCGAAGACGTCAGATTTACAGTCTGATCCCTTTGGCCACTCGGGAACCCCTCCTGAGTGTGGGCGGCATTTTCAACTCTTGCCGTCCTGCTGTCAAGCTTTTTCTCATTAAAATCTTGAGGTTAGCTACTTTGACAACAGCTTCCGGTCTTACCACCTCAGTGGTGTTCCCTGCGAAGCGGGCGCCATTCTATCAAGCTATTCACCAGTTGCAATACCCTCGCATAAAATAATTTTGTGTTTTAAGTCTTTGAAATCCTTGGAAAGACTTGAGAGCACCGCAGAGTCCAGCAAACGCTCGCTTTCGGCCGCAACTTTGAGCCAGCGCCCATCAGCACCTGGCAATTGGCCTGGCACCTCCGCTGTCGAAATATCCAGGCTTACCAGGCGCTGACGTAGCGCGTCCAACTGCTCTTGAGTCTGAACCCCTCCGACAACCAGGCATTCATCGCGGCGCTTGGCCGGCGCTGAAGCGCCTGTTTCACGCAATAGGCGGATTTCTTGCTGACTACCTTTGTACAAGGAAAGAGGCGCAACCTCCTTGGCCTTCAGAGGCGCCTCCTGTTGATGCCAGACGTAATAAGCGATATTGAGCACCACCAATAGCAGAAACAACCAACGCATAGGCACCTCAACCCAGTGGACAGGCAATGGCCAGACCGACAAAGACCAGATCGGGCACCACCCGAACCTGAGGAACGGCATCTCTTACCAAAGGCGCATCCCCACCGGTAAGGAACGCCGTGAATGACTCACCCCATAACACCTGTGCTTGCTCAATCTGCGTACGCGCAAAACCCTGCAACATCAACACGCACCCGCGCTCGACAGCTTCCACGGTGGAGCGTCCCGGCACGAGACTGATCAAAGCTCGCTCAGCTGAAGCATCGTCGTAACGAATCCGACGGGTGTGGGTGCGCAATTGGCTACGCATCAGCGGCATACCCGGGCAAATGTAACCGCCCAAATGCTGCCCGTCCGCAGCGACGAAGTCCGCCTTGGCTGCGGTGCCCAAGTCGATGACCAAGCACGCCCCTTTTGCCAGATGGTACGCACCCAGTGCCGCCAACCAGCGATCCATACCCAGTCGCTGATAATCGTCGTATCCATTGCGCACGCCCGCCATTTCACGGGCAGGATGAGCGACTAGCACCCGGACACCGAAATGCTGTGCCAACTGTAGGCAAAGCGCGTCGGTTTCTTCTTCGCTGCGCACACTCACCATCCGGCTACCACTGAGGCGCACGGAAGGCAACGCTGACACTTCGGCCAGCAGTGCCTGATCAGAATCGACTATGCCTCCACCCACAATGGTCGCATCGCCGGCATGAATTACACGCCACTTGATGAAACTATTTCCGCAGTCGAGCTCAAGAATCATCACGCAACCTCAAACTGAGCTCTCCAGCACTAAAGCTCTTTTCCACACCTTCGACCTCGAGACGCAAGGCGCCTAGCCCATCAACCCCAAGCATCACACCATCGATACGGTTACTACCTGCAATCAGGGACACTGTGCGCCCCTGCCACAGGTTTGCCTGCTCCCACTCTTCCTGGAATGCCGCAAACCCGTAACGACGATGACGGGCCAACTCATGCTGCAGTTGCTGGTTGAGTTGCGCGACCAGACGGTTGCGGTCGATTGACCCACCTACCTCACGCTTCATCGAAGTCCACTGCTGATCGACCCGGTCATTGCTCTGCATGTTCACATTGATACCGATACCCAGCACTACATGACATACATCTGCAGGATCGCCGACCAACTCCAACAGGATGCCCGCAATTTTCCGCTCTCCCACCAGCACATCATTCGGCCATTTCAAGCCGGCAGCATCCAAACCGAACACCTGCAAGGTGCGCATGACCGCCAATCCTACGACCAGGCTCAGCCCTTCGAGCTGGCGCATGCCGCCTTCGACCCGCAGAACCAGGCTGTAATAGAGATTCTCAGCGAAAGGACTCACCCATTGGCGCCCGCGCCGACCCCGGCCAGCTGTCTGTTGCTCCGCCAAAACGAGAAACGGCGCGGATTCGCCCCGAGCAATAAGACGTAGAGCTTCGGCATTGGTGGAATCTATTGTCTCGTGAATCCAAAGCGGCCAATGATCGCCCCGGCCGTGCTCATGGATAACCTCAGACTCGAGCAAAGTCAGCGGTACGGCCAATTGATAGCCACGACCACGCACCTTGTGAATAACAAGGTTCAATTCGCTTTCCAGGTGCTGCAGCTGCTTCCACACGGCGCTGCGACTCACCCCCATTGCTTCCCCTAGGGCCTGCCCGGAATGGAACCGGCCATCCTTGAGGAGATTCAACAACTTCAGCATGCCAGTCTCGACTTGGAATTAGGCTGGCATGATAGCCACGGCCCGGGGGCTTGCATAGGAAAAGGGCCCACAGAAAGGCAGTACTCGAGCAACAGAGGGAGAAAATGGTCGGAACCAGAAAAGACAAAACCCCTACCTGCTCACGCAGATAGGGGTTTTGTGAAATGAATCTTGACGATGACCTACTCTCACATGGGGAAGCCCCACACTACCATCGGCGATGCATCGTTTCACTGCTGAGTTCGGGATGGGATCAGGTGGTTCCAATGCTCTATGGTCGTCAAGAAATTCTGTTGCCAGACTGTCTTATGACACTCCAGCCAATTCGGATATGTGATCGTTGTGGTTGCGAACTTTCGGTTCTTTCGTCTTCACCACCGCAATCTGCAGAAGCAAATTGCTTGGGTGTTATATGGTCAAGCCTCACGGGCAATTAGTATCGGTTAGCTCAACGCCTCACAGCGCTTACACACCCGACCTATCAACGTCGTAGTCTTCGACGGCCCTTTAGGGGATTCAAGATCCCAGTGAGATCTCATCTTGAGGCAAGTTTCCCGCTTAGATGCTTTCAGCGGTTATCTCTTCCGAACATAGCTACCCGGCAATGCCACTGGCGTGACAACCGGAACACCAGAGGTTCGTCCACTCCGGTCCTCTCGTACTAGGAGCAGCCCCTCTCAAATCTCAAACGTCCACGGCAGATAGGGACCGAACTGTCTCACGACGTTCTAAACCCAGCTCGCGTACCACTTTAAATGGCGAACAGCCATACCCTTGGGACCGGCTTCAGCCCCAGGATGTGATGAGCCGACATCGAGGTGCCAAACACCGCCGTCGATATGAACTCTTGGGCGGTATCAGCCTGTTATCCCCGGAGTACCTTTTATCCGTTGAGCGATGGCCCTTCCATACAGAACCACCGGATCACTAAGACCTACTTTCGTACCTGCTCGACGTGTGGGTCTCGCAGTCAAGCGCGCTTTTGCCTTTATACTCTGCGACCGATTTCCGACCGGTCTGAGCGCACCTTCGTACTCCTCCGTTACTCTTTGGGAGGAGACCGCCCCAGTCAAACTACCCACCATACACTGTCCTCGATCCGGATCACGGACCTGAGTTAGAACCTCAAGGTTGCCAGGGTGGTATTTCAAGGATGGCTCCATGAGAACTGGCGTCCCCACTTCAAAGCCTCCCACCTATCCTACACAAGCAAGCTCAAAGTCCAGTGCAAAGCTATAGTAAAGGTTCACGGGGTCTTTCCGTCTAGCCGCGGATACACTGCATCTTCACAGCGATTTCAATTTCACTGAGTCTCGGGTGGAGACAGCGCCGCCATCGTTACGCCATTCGTGCAGGTCGGAACTTACCCGACAAGGAATTTCGCTACCTTAGGACCGTTATAGTTACGGCCGCCGTTTACCGGGGCTTCGATCAAGAGCTTCGCTTGCGCTAACCCCATCAATTAACCTTCCGGCACCGGGCAGGCGTCACACCCTATACGTCCACTTTCGTGTTTGCAGAGTGCTGTGTTTTTAATAAACAGTCGCAGCGGCCTGGTATCTTCGACCGGCATGGGCTTACGGAGCAAGTCCTTCACCCTCGCCGGCGCACCTTCTCCCGAAGTTACGGTGCCATTTTGCCTAGTTCCTTCACCCGAGTTCTCTCAAGCGCCTTGGTATTCTCTACCCGACCACCTGTGTCGGTTTGGGGTACGGTTCCCAGTTATCTGAAGCTTAGGAGCTTTTCTTGGAAGCATGGCATCAACCACTTCGTCGCCTAAAGGCAACTCGTCATCAGCTCTCGGCCTTGAAATCCCGGATTTGCCTAAGATTTCAGCCTACCACCTTAAACTTGGACAACCAACGCCAAGCTGGCCTAGCCTTCTCCGTCCCTCCATCGCAATAACTGGAAGTACAGGAATATTAACCTGTTTTCCATCGACTACGCTTTTCAGCCTCGCCTTAGGGACCGACTAACCCTGCGTCGATTAACGTTGCGCAGGAAACCTTGGTCTTTCGGCGTGCGAGTTTTTCACTCGCATTGTCGTTACTCATGTCAGCATTCGCACTTCTGATACCTCCAGCAAGCTTCTCAACTCACCTTCACAGGCTTACAGAACGCTCCTCTACCGCATCACCTAAGTGATACCCGTAGCTTCGGTGCATGGTTTGAGCCCCGTTACATCTTCCGCGCAGGCCGACTCGACTAGTGAGCTATTACGCTTTCTTTAAAGGATGGCTGCTTCTAAGCCAACCTCCTAGCTGTCTAAGCCTTCCCACATCGTTTCCCACTTAACCATGACTTTGGGACCTTAGCTGACGGTCTGGGTTGTTTCCCTTTTCACGACGGACGTTAGCACCCGCCGTGTGTCTCCCATGCTCGGCACTTCCAGGTATTCGGAGTTTGCATCGGTTTGGTAAGTCGGGATGACCCCCTAGCCGAAACAGTGCTCTACCCCCTGGAGTGATACATGAGGCGCTACCTAAATAGCTTTCGAGGAGAACCAGCTATCTCCGAGCTTGATTAGCCTTTCACTCCGATCCACAGGTCATCCGCTAACTTTTCAACGGTAGTCGGTTCGGTCCTCCAGTCAGTGTTACCTAACCTTCAACCTGCCCATGGATAGATCGCCCGGTTTCGGGTCTATACCCAGCGACTAAACGCCCTATTAAGACTCGCTTTCGCTACGCCTCCCCTATTCGGTTAAGCTCGCCACTGAATATAAGTCGCTGACCCATTATACAAAAGGTACGCAGTCACCTAACAAAGTAGGCTCCCACTGCTTGTACGCATACGGTTTCAGGTTCTATTTCACTCCCCTCTCCGGGGTTCTTTTCGCCTTTCCCTCACGGTACTGGTTCACTATCGGTCAGTCAGTAGTATTTAGCCTTGGAGGATGGTCCCCCCATGTTCAGACAAAGTTTCTCGTGCTCCGTCCTACTCGATTTCATTGATAAGAGACTTTCGTGTACGGGGCTATCACCCACTATGGCCGCACTTTCCAGAGCGTTCCACTAATCTCAAATCAACTTAAGGGCTGGTCCCCGTTCGCTCGCCACTACTAAGGGAATCTCGGTTGATTTCTTTTCCTCAGGGTACTTAGATGTTTCAGTTCCCCTGGTTCGCCTCTTGCACCTATGGATTCAGTACAAGATACCTAGGTTATCCTAGGTGGGTTCCCCCATTCAGAGATCTCTGGATCACAGTCTGTTTGCCGACTCCCCAAAGCTTATCGCAGGCTACCACGTCTTTCATCGCCTCTGACTGCCAAGGCATCCACCGTATGCGCTTCTTCACTTGACCATATAACCCCAAGCAATCTGGTTATACTGTGAAGACGACATTCGCCGAAAATTCGCATGTTGCTCAATAAAGAGCAGAACTCACAAATTTTACCTTAGCCTGATGGCCCACCAGTGAAAGTGGTCATCAGTCTATCTATCACATATCCGAATTTTTAAAGAACGATCTGACAAAAGTCAGAAATCAACATTCACATTGGAATGTCATTTCTAAGTTCTGCAGGTAACGGCAAGTGGTGGAGCCAAGCGGGATCGAACCGCTGACCTCCTGCGTGCAAGGCAGGCGCTCTCCCAGCTGAGCTATGGCCCCGTAGTCATCTGCACCAAGCTAATGGTAGGTCTGGGCAGATTTGAACTGCCGACCTCACCCTTATCAGGGGTGCGCTCTAACCAACTGAGCTACAGACCTATAACAGGGTCGCGTTACAGCATCGTCTTCTTCAAGGAATCAAGCAATTCGTGTGGGAGCTCATCAGCAGGCTGATGTCTTCGATTAAGGAGGTGATCCAGCCGCAGGTTCCCCTACGGCTACCTTGTTACGACTTCACCCCAGTCATGAATCACACCGTGGTAACCGTCCCCCCGAAGGTTAGACTAGCTACTTCTGGTGCAACCCACTCCCATGGTGTGACGGGCGGTGTGTACAAGGCCCGGGAACGTATTCACCGCGACATTCTGATTCGCGATTACTAGCGATTCCGACTTCACGCAGTCGAGTTGCAGACTGCGATCCGGACTACGATCGGTTTTGTGAGATTAGCTCCACCTCGCGGCTTGGCAACCCTCTGTACCGACCATTGTAGCACGTGTGTAGCCCAGGCCGTAAGGGCCATGATGACTTGACGTCATCCCCACCTTCCTCCGGTTTGTCACCGGCAGTCTCCTTAGAGTGCCCACCATGACGTGCTGGTAACTAAGGACAAGGGTTGCGCTCGTTACGGGACTTAACCCAACATCTCACGACACGAGCTGACGACAGCCATGCAGCACCTGTGTCAGAGTTCCCGAAGGCACCAATCCATCTCTGGAAAGTTCTCTGCATGTCAAGGCCTGGTAAGGTTCTTCGCGTTGCTTCGAATTAAACCACATGCTCCACCGCTTGTGCGGGCCCCCGTCAATTCATTTGAGTTTTAACCTTGCGGCCGTACTCCCCAGGCGGTCAACTTAATGCGTTAGCTGCGCCACTAAAATCTCAAGGATTCCAACGGCTAGTTGACATCGTTTACGGCGTGGACTACCAGGGTATCTAATCCTGTTTGCTCCCCACGCTTTCGCACCTCAGTGTCAGTATCAGTCCAGGTGGTCGCCTTCGCCACTGGTGTTCCTTCCTATATCTACGCATTTCACCGCTACACAGGAAATTCCACCACCCTCTACCATACTCTAGCTCGCCAGTTTTGGATGCAGTTCCCAGGTTGAGCCCGGGGCTTTCACATCCAACTTAACGAACCACCTACGCGCGCTTTACGCCCAGTAATTCCGATTAACGCTTGCACCCTCTGTATTACCGCGGCTGCTGGCACAGAGTTAGCCGGTGCTTATTCTGTCGGTAACGTCAAAACAGCAAGGTATTAACTTACTGCCCTTCCTCCCAACTTAAAGTGCTTTACAATCCGAAGACCTTCTTCACACACGCGGCATGGCTGGATCAGGCTTTCGCCCATTGTCCAATATTCCCCACTGCTGCCTCCCGTAGGAGTCTGGACCGTGTCTCAGTTCCAGTGTGACTGATCATCCTCTCAGACCAGTTACGGATCGTCGCCTTGGTGAGCCTTTACCTCACCAACTAGCTAATCCGACCTAGGCTCATCTGATAGCGTGAGGTCCGAAGATCCCCCACTTTCTCCCGTAGGACGTATGCGGTATTAGCGCTCCTTTCGGAACGTTGTCCCCCACTACCAGGCAGATTCCTAGGCATTACTCACCCGTCCGCCGCTGAATCAAGGAGCAAGCTCCCGTCATCCGCTCGACTTGCATGTGTTAGGCCTGCCGCCAGCGTTCAATCTGAGCCATGATCAAACTCTTCAGTTCAATACTGCTTGGGTTTTTAAGAAACCCTAAACTTGGCTCAGCAATCTCAAATGACTATGTGATTTCTCGCATGGCCACTTGTGATGCTGATAATCTTGGCGACGATCAGTCCGTACTCACAAGCACCCACACGAATTGCTTGATTCGATTGTTAAAGAGCGAGTTGGTTAAGCGCTTTGCTCAACCGAGGCCGCGCATTCTACGCTTTCCTCTAAGTCTGTCAAGCGTTTATTTTGAAGTTTTTTCCGAGAAACCCGTTCAACTTCAACCGCTTAACTCGCTGCGATCTCTCGTAGCGGGAGGCGAATCATACAGCGTTAAAACCTGCTGTCAACTGCCTTTTTCACCGCTGCCGATCAGAAGACCGAAGCCCTTCCGATACTACCTGAAGCGTTCAACTCGTTGATTATCAAGGAGTTTTGCGTTTCGACTGCGTCGGAAGTGGGCGCATTATAAGGGGATTCGAAACCCCGTCAACACTTATTTTCAAAAAACCTTAATCCGGCTGAAAAGCAAAACGGGGAGGCCTGACGGCCTCCCCGCTTCTATATAGCTACTCCCAAAAATTTGGAAGCCGCCCTTACTCGGCTTTCAAGGTAATGCGAGCGAAAGCTTTCTTACCCGCCTGGCAAACATGGGTCGCCCCGATGGCAAAGACGAAACCACGATCGACAACCACGCCATCCACCTTCACCCCACCTGCATTGAGCAGATCGCGAGCAGCGGCAGAGTTTTTCACCAGCCCCGCCTTGTTCAGCACCGCGGCGATCGGCATGTCTTCTGGTGCGGCCACCTCGATCTCTGGCAGGTCCTCCGGCAGCTCGCCATCCTTCATGCGGTTGCCCGCAGCACGATGGGCATTGGCCGCAGCCTCTTCACCATGGAAGCGCGCCACAATCTCTTCGGCCAGCTTGATCTTGATGTCGCGCGGGTTGGCACCCTTCTCCACATCGGCTCGGAACTGGTTGATCTCTTCCATGGAGCGGAAGCTCAGCAGCTCGAAATAACGCCACATCAAGGTGTCCGGAATGGAGACCAGCTTGCTGTACATCACCCCCGGAGCTTCCTGGATGCCGACATAGTTGCCCAGAGACTTGGACATCTTCTTGACGCCATCAAGCCCTTCAAGCAAAGGCATGGTGACAATGTTCTGCGCCTCCTGGCCATAGGCACGCTGCAACTCGCGCCCCATCAGCAGGTTGAACTTCTGATCGGTACCACCAAGCTCCACGTCCGCCTTGAGCGCAACCGAGTCGTATCCCTGCACCAGCGGATACAAGAATTCATGGATCGCAATCGGTTGGTTGCTGCTATAGCGCTTGTCGAAGTCATCGCGCTCGAGCATGCGCGCAACAGTGTACTGGGAGGCCAGTCGAATGAAGTCGGCCGGCGTCAGCTTGTCCATCCAGGTAGAGTTGAACGCGACTTCGGTCTTGGCCGGATCAAGGATCTTGAATACCTGCTGCTTGTAGGTCTCGGCGTTATCCAGCACCTGCTCCCGGGTCAACGGCGGGCGGGTCGCGCTCTTGCCACTCGGGTCACCGATCATGCCAGTGAAGTCACCGATCAGGAAAATGACCTGATGCCCAAGGTCCTGGAACTGGCGCAGCTTGTTGATCAGCACAGTATGGCCCAGATGCAGGTCCGGCGCAGTCGGGTCGAAGCCCGCCTTGATACGCAGGGGCTGGCCGCGCTTGAGCTTCTCCACCAGTTCCGACTCGACCAATACCTCTTCCGCACCGCGCTTGATAAGCGCCAGCTGCTCTTCAACCGACTTCATAGACAGACCCGCAAGGCTCAGATTCAAGGGGAGCCAACCATACAAGATCGGCCATCAATTACAAGTTTCGCAAAGGAATGTGACCCGGATGACGCATTGCGGCGTCTACGCGCCCTTGCGCGAAACCGGATTTGGTTATATTTTATACAGTTATTTCATCTTCATCATGTCATTCATCTTTTCCATTTCACCTTTTTCAAAGTCACCTCACCTATGACCAACGAGACGCCTAAAGCGCCCCCGCTTTATCCGAAAAGCCATTTGTTGGCCGCCAGCGGCATTGCCGCCTTGCTCAGCCTGGCTTTGCTGGTATTTCCCTCCAGCGAAGTCGAAGCCAAGAAGACCACCCTCAGCCTGGAGCTGGAAACGCCGGCCGAGCAGTTGAAGGACGAGTCCAAGGCCGCCCCGCTGGTTCAAGCCGAGAACGACGAAGGCTCTCCTTTTGCCCAAGTCGAAGAGGGCGAACCACCCACCAAGCAGGCTGAGCAACAAGCGCCAGCTACCGAGGAAAAAGCCAAGGAGACCGCCGAGGCCAAGCTGCCCGGCCATCGTGAAGTCGCGGTCGCGCGCGGCGATACCCTCTCCACACTGTTCGCCAAGGTTGGTTTGCCAGCCAACGTAGTCCATGACGTCCTGGCAAGCGGCAAGCAGGCCAAGCAGTTCAGTCAGCTAAAGCATGGGCAGGTCCTGCAGTTCGAACTCGACGAAGACGGCCAACTGGCCAGCCTGCACAGCAAGATCAGCAACCTCGAGACCATACGCCTGACCAAAACAGCCAAGGGCTACAGCTTCAACCGGGAAATCAGCAAGCCGGTGGTGCGCACTGCCTATGCCCATGGCGTGATCAAAAGCTCGCTGTCGGCTTCCGCCAAGCGCGCCGGCCTGTCCCACAGCATGACCATGGACATGGCCCGCGTCCTTGGCTACGACATCGACTTCGCCCAGGACATCCGCCCTGGCGATGAATTCGACGTGGTGTACGAGCAGAAGGTCATGGACGGCAAGGTGGTCGGCACCGGCAACATCCTGTCCGCGCGCTTCACCAACCGCGGCAAGACCTATACCGCTGTGCGCTACACCAACAAGCAGGGCAACACCAGCTACTACACCGCCGACGGCAACAGCCTGCGCAAAGCCTTCATCCGTACGCCGGTGGATTACGCCCGCATCAGCTCGCGCTTCTCCGCTGGCCGCAAGCACCCGATCCTCAACAAGATCCGCGCTCACAAGGGTGTGGACTACGCCGCACCACGGGGCACGCCGATCAAGGCCGCCGGCGACGGCAAGGTACTTCTGGCAGGCCGCCGCGGTGGCTATGGCAATACCGTGATCATCGCCCACGGCAACTCCTACAAGACCCTTTATGGTCACATGCAGGGCTTTGCCAAGGGCATCAAGACCGGCAGCTCGGTCAAGCAAGGCCAGGTGATCGGTTACATCGGCACCACCGGCCTGTCCACGGGTCCACACTTGCACTACGAGTTTCAGGTCAATGGCGTTCACGTCGACCCGTTGAGCCAGAAGGTGCCCATGGCCGACCCGATTGCCCGCTCCGAGCGCCAGCGCTTCCTGCAGCAGAGCCAACCCCTGATCGCCCGCATGGATCAGGAAAAGGCCACCCTGCTCGCCGCCAACAAGCGCTGAACCATGGCGCTTTATCTGGGTGTGATGTCCGGAACCAGCCTAGATGGTTTGGACATCGCACTGATCGAACAACGCGAGCAGACCCACCTGCTCGCCACTCACTACACCCCCATGCCTTCTGATCTTCGTCAGGCGCTGCTTGCCCTCTGTGCCAGCGGCCCTGACGAGATCGCGCGTGCCGCATTGGCGGAGAACCGCTGGGCTAGCCTCGCCGCCGAAGGCATAAAACAGCTCTTGGCAAGCCAAGGCCTGGGCGCCAGCGCCATCCGTGCAATCGGCAGCCACGGTCAGACCATCCGCCACGAGCCGGCCCGTGGATTCACTGTACAGATTGGCAATCCGGCATTGCTGGCCGAGCTGACGGGCATCTGCGTTGTCGGTGATTTCCGCCGTCGTGACGTGGCCGCGGGAGGCCAAGGCGCCCCGTTGGTGCCTGCATTCCATGAGGCGCTGTTCAGCCACCTGGGGCAACGCGTGGCCATTCTGAACGTGGGCGGGTTCAGCAACCTCAGCCTGATCGAGCAAGACCAACCGGTCCGTGGTTTCGACTGCGGCCCAGGCAACGTGCTGCTGGACGCCTGGATCGAACGCAAGCGCGGCCAAACCTATGACGCCGATGGCGCCTGGGCCGCCAGCGGCCAGATCATCGATACGTTGTTGGACAAGCTTCTGGCGGACCCCTTCTTTGCAAGCAGCGGCCCCAAGAGCACCGGCCGTGAAGTGTTCAACCTTCCCTGGCTGGACGCCCATCTGGCAGCGCTGCCAGCCTATCGGGACGAAGATGTACAGGCCACGCTGCTGGAACTGACCGCCCGCAGCATCATTGACTCGCTGCTTGGCGCCCAATCAGGCACCGAGGCCCTGCTAGTCTGTGGTGGTGGTGCTCGCAATAGCGCATTGATGGGTCGCCTGGCAGCGCTGCTGCCTTGTGCCCAGGTCAGCAGCACAGCCGCCCATGGCGTGGACCCGGACTGGGTCGAAGCCATGGCCTTCGCATGGCTGGCCCATTGCTGCCTCGAACGCATCCCGGCCAACCGCCCCAGCGTGACCGCCGCCCGGGGGCTGCGCGTTCTCGGGGCGATCTATCCAGCCTGACGAACCTGCACAACGCAAAACGCCGCGCAATTGCGCGGCGTTTTCGTTGCAGGGCCCGGCCTCAGATCGAGAACGAGGAACCGCAACCGCAGGTGGTGGTGGCATTGGGGTTCTTGATCACGAAACGCGAACCTTCAAGGCCTTCTTGGTAGTCCACCTCGGCGCCTGCCAGGTATTGGAAGCTCATCGGGTCCACTACCAGGGATACACCCTCGCGCTCGACGATGGTGTCGTCCTCGGCCACTTCTTCATCGAAGGTGAAGCCGTACTGGAAGCCAGAGCAACCGCCGCCCGTCACGAACACACGCAGCTTCAGGCGATCATTGCCTTCCTCGCTGACCAGGGTCTTCACCTTGTTCGCAGCACCTTGGGTAAATTCCAAAGCCGTGGGGGTGAAGGTTTCGACGCTCATGTTGACTCTCCCGGCGCAGTGTCGCCATAAAACTCGATGACGCGCATTATCCGCTTCTCCGAGAAAATTGGTCAACAATACGAAAGCTGCAAGTGACAAGCTACAAGCGGAAAGCCAATCCCGGCGTGCTCACTTGTAGCTCGAGGCTTGCAGCTTACCGCTGCGCTTAGGGCAGCAGACCCGCATGGGAGAGCCCCATGCGCTCGTCCAGACCGAACAGGATATTCAGGTTCTGTACCGCCTGGCCGGAAGCGCCCTTGACCAGGTTGTCGATCACCGACAGCACCACCACCAGGTCGCCCCCCTGAGGACGATGTACAGCGATGCGGCAGACATTGGCACCACGTACGCTGCGGGTCTCAGGATGGCTACCAGCCGGCATCACATCGACGAACGGCTCATCGGCATAGCGCTTCTCGAACAGCGCCTGTAGATCGACGGAAGTGTCGGCGACGGTCGCGTAAAGGGTCGCGTGAATACCGCGAATCATCGGCGTGAGATGCGGCACGAAGGTCAGCCCGACTTCCTTGCCAGCGGCTTGACGCAGGCCCTGGCTGATCTCCGGCAGATGGCGATGGCCCTTGACCGCGTATGCCTTCATGCTTTCGCCTGCTTCACAGAACAGTGAACCTACGGCTGCGCCACGCCCCGCCCCGCTCACCCCGGACTTGCAGTCCGCAATCAGTCGCGATGGATCAGCCAGGCCTGCCTCCAGCAGCGGCAGGAAACCCAGCTGAGTGGCGGTCGGATAGCAACCGGGCACTGCGATCAGGCGGGCCTGGCGGATCTTCTCGCGGTTGACCTCTGGCAGGCCATACACCGCATCCTTGAGCAGTTCCGGCGCACCATGGGGCTGGCCGTACCACTTGCCCCACTCCACGGCATCCTGCAGACGGAAATCCGCGGACAGGTCGATGACCTTGGTCCCGGCAGCCAGCAATTCGCCAGCCAGTGCGTGGGCAACCCCATGGGGCGTGGCGAAGAACACCACGTCACAGGCGCCCAAGGTCTTGCTGTCCGGCACGCTGAAGGCTAGGCCATCATAATGACCGCGCAGGTTCGGATACATGTCGGCGACCGCGACGCCCGCCTCGGAGCGCGACGTGATGACAGCGACCTCGGCCTGTGGGTGCTGTGCCAGCAGGCGCAACAGTTCGACACCGGTGTAACCCGTGCCGCCAACGATACCGACCTTGATCATAACGCTTGCCCCTTCTTCAACGAGCCCACTGGAAAGCGCACGATAATAGGGGTGCGGGGCCTCTGTAACAACTCTTCGGATGCCCCATTGGACGCTTGACCGTTACTATCTGACGACCGTGAATCCTGAAGGAACTCCCCCATGCTTTATCTATGGATCAAGGCCCTGCATATCGTCAGCGTGGTCTGCTGGTTCGCCGGGCTGTTCTACCTCCCGCGCCTGTTCGTCTACCACGCCCAAAGTCAGGACAGCCTCAGCCTGGACCGCTTCGTCACCATGGAACGCAAGCTGTATCGCGGCATCATGAACCCAGCGATGATCGCCACTTACGTCTTCGGCGCCTGGATGCTCTACCTCAATCCTGGCTGGCTGAGCCAGGGCTGGCTACACGCCAAGCTCACCCTGGTGGCGCTGTTGACCGTCTACCACCATATGTGCGGCGCCCAGCGCAAACGCTTCGCTGCTGGCACCAATACTCGCGGGCATGTGTTCTACCGCTGGTTCAACGAAGTGCCGGTGCTGTTTCTGCTGGGCATCGTGATCCTGGTAGTGGTCAAGCCGTTCTGAGCCCGAAGGATCATGTGCTGGCAGGCCCTGAGGCTCGGGGCTGAGCCGGTAGCAAAAGGCAACACCTTCTCCGGCCACGCTGTACACTAGTCGCCCTTTTTCGGCCTCAGGAGCCTTGCATGACCCGTTACGCCATGATTACCGGTGCTTCCAGCGGCCTAGGGCTTGCCCTGGCGGAAGCCCTGGCACGGCGTGGGCGCAACCTGATCTTGGTGGCACGCCACCGCGAGACCCTGGAGCCGGTCGCCATCGAGCTGACCCAGCGCTTCGGCGTCGAAGTGCTGTTCCGGGCTTGCGACCTGAGCCAACCCCTACGCCTGTCGGGCTTCGTCCTGGAGCTCGAAGAAGGCGAGCGACACATCGACCTTTTGGTCAATTGTGCCGGCCAGCGGACCTATGGGCCGTTTCTCGCCCATGAATGGGCCGACGAACAAGATCTGCTGGAGGTCAACGTCCTCGCCCTGAGCCGCCTGTGTCATGCCATTGGCAACCTGATGGCTTTGCACGGAGGCGGACAAATCCTCAATGTCGCAGCCCTGGCCAGCGCCGCGCCCGGCCCGTGGATGGCCACCTACGCAGCCAGCAAGGCCTATGTGGTGAGTTTCTCCGAGGCGCTTCGCGAGGAGCTCAAGCGCACCGGAATCAAAGTCTCGGTCCTGTGCCCCGGGCCTGTGCGATCCTCGCGCCGACGCATCCCTCGGCTGGACGACAGCGCGCGCTGCCTGAGCCCGGAAGAAGTGGCGCTCTATACCGTACGCGCGCTGGACAAGAACCGCGCCCTGATCATGCCTGGACGACGCAACCGCTGGCTGGCGGCGATGCCTCGCCTGATGCCACGCTGGCTCACGCGCAAGCTGGCCGGCGTCATCCATCGGCGCTACTGCCCGGTCGGCGTCGAATAGCCACTGGGCGAGCGTCGTCGTGCTGGGTACACTCGGCCCGGACACTCACCATGGAGTACGAGCTGTGGAGACTATCTTCACCAAGATCATCAACCGGGAGATCCCGGCGAAGATCATCTACGAGGACGACCAGGTTCTGGCCTTCCACGATATCGCCCCGCAGGCACCTGTGCATTTTCTGGTCATCCCGAAAAAGCCCATCCGCACCCTCAACGACCTGACCGAGGAAGACAAAGGCCTGGCCGGCCATATCCTGTTCACGGCCCAGCGCCTGGCCAAGGAACTCGGCTGCGAGGATGGCTTCCGTGTGGTCATGAACTGCAATGAGCTGGGCGGCCAGACGGTCTACCACATCCACATGCACGTGCTCGGCCAGCGCCAGATGCACTGGCCGCCGGGCTGATCCAGGGCAACCGTCCCCTTCCCGATTGCGGTAAACTGTCGGGCACACTCTAGCGGAGGTGCCCGATGGCTACCGAACGTCACTACTCGCCGCTCGACCGCTTGTTGCTGCAGGCCGATACTGCCATGCGCACCTTGCTGCCCTTCAGCGGCCAACCTGCCCGCCCATCCCCGGCCATCGTCCAACCCGATGCCGAACTGGACGAAAGCCAAACCCGCCATATTGCCGGCCTGATGCGGATCAACCATACCGGTGAAGTCTGCGCCCAGGCGCTGTACCAAGGCCAAGCCTTGACCGCCAAGTTGCCTGAGGTGCGCAAGGCCATGGAGCATGCCGCCGAAGAAGAAGTCGACCACCTGGCTTGGTGCGAGCAACGCATCCGCCAGCTTGGCAGCCACCCGAGCGTGCTCAACCCGCTGTTCTATGGCATGTCCTTCGGCATCGGCGCCCTTGCCGGCCTGGTCAGCGACAAGGTCAGTCTCGGCTTCGTCGCAGCGACCGAACACCAGGTATGCAAGCACCTGGACGAGCACCTTGAGCAACTGCCCCAGGAGGATGAAAAGTCCCGGGCCATTCTCGAACAGATGCGTGTCGATGAAGAACAGCACGCCGAGTCTGCACTCGAAGCCGGCGGCTACCGCTTCCCAGCCCCTGTGCGCTTCGGCATGAGCCTGATGGCCAAGGTGATGACCAAAAGCACCTACCGCATCTGAAGGGCACGAACATGACGGAACGTTTCGACGCCAAGGACCTGGCTCGCGCGGTGGGCGCAGGTGTTCTTCAACCGGGCCAGGACCAGGCCTTGTTAGCCTTCCTGCGCCAGCAACCGCATACCCGCGGTACTTTCCAGCTTGCCCATGTGGCGTTCTACTTCGGCGCATTACTGATCATGGGCGCCATGGGCTGGCTGCTCACCGAAGCCTGGATGAGCATCGGCGATTCGGCGCTGCTGGGCGTTTCCTCGCTCTACATCGCCTTGTTGACGCTGCTCGCCCTTAGGCTGCAAAGCCGGAAGCAACCCATTGCCGCTGGCGTGCTGGCCGCAGTCGCCGTGAGCATCGTGCCCTTGGCAGTGTTCGCCATCGAGCGCCTTGCCGGTTGGTGGCCACTCGACGATACCCAGAGCGAGTATCACCAGTACTACACCTACGTACAGGGCGGCTGGGTACTGATGGAGGCGGCCACGGTGGTGGCGGGCTTGTTGATGCTGCGCCTGGTCCCCTTTCCCTTCATCGTGATGCCGATGGCCGTGGCCCTGTGGTTCATGTCCATGGACCTCAGCGAATGGTTCTTCGGTTCACCGTTCAGCTGGGAACAGCGTCGCACGGTCTCGTTGTGGTTCGGTCTGACGCTACTGGCGGTCTTCATCGTGATCGATGGGCGAACCCGCCGGGACTACGCAGGCTGGGGCTATCTGGCGGGACTGGCGGCATTCTGGGGCGGACTGACGCTGATGGACAGCGGCAGCGAGCTGGGCAAGGCGTTGTATTGCCTGGTCAATCTTGGCCTGATGGGCTTGGCGGTACTGTTGCGTCGGCCGGTGTTCATGGTTTTTGGTTCCATGGGCGTGGCGGCCTACCTGGGCTACCTCTCCTATGACGTGTTCGCCGAGTCGCTGCTCTTCCCGCTGGTGCTGACCGTGATCGGCCTGGGCGTGATCGGGCTGGGTTTGCTGTACCAGAAAAAGCGTGAGCAACTGAGCCAGTCGCTACGGGCACACCTGCCAAGATGGTTGCAGCAAGCGCTGCCCGCACTTCGTAACTGAACAGGCTTGGGGCTGCAAAGCAGCCCCGACCGGTCATTCAACCCAGCTCGACGATCTCGTAGCCGTGTGTGATTTCCACGCCAGCGCGATCGAGCATGATCGAGGCCGAGCAGTACTTCTCCGCCGACAGTTCCACCGCGCGCTTGACCTGAGCTTCCTTAAGCCCGCGCCCCTTGACCACGAAGTTCAGGTGGATCTTGGTGAATACCTTGGGGTCTTCGCTGGCGCGCTCGGCTTCCAGGAAGGCCTCGCAGCTCTCCACGGCCTGGCGGGACTTCTTGAGGATGCTCACCACGTCGAAGCTACTGCAGCCGCCCAGGCCGAGCAGCAACATTTCCATGGGGCGTACACCCAGGTTGCGTCCGCCTGCCTCGGGCGGGCCATCCATGACCACGACATGGCCGCTCCCCGATTCGCCGAGGAACATCGCTTCACCGGCCCACTGGATGCGTGCCTTCATGTATCTGGACTCCAAGATGCTTGAGAAAGGTCGTCAGCTTAGTCTTTGTGGCGCTCTCGGAAAAGCGCAATGCGAGCGCCTTTAAAGCCATTGCAAGTGGCAGTGTCTGATAAGCTGACGCCAAATGACTGGCGCTCGTCGCCAACGTCCTATAAAAAGTGCAATGCCTCGCCCCGAACAGGATTTCGTGATGGTTGCCTCCGCTCTACCTGCCAAGATCAAGAATATCGACAAGCTGCTCGCCCACTGCCAGCGCCGCCGTTACGCCGCCAAAAGCAACATCATCTGCGCAGGCGACCGGGCTGAAACGTTGTCCTTCATCATCAAGGGTTCGGTGACTATCTTGATCGAGGATGACGATGGCCATGAAATGATCATCGCCTACCTCAATAGCGGGGATTTCTTCGGTGAGCTGGGCTTGTTCGAGTCCGCAGGACAAGAGCAGCAGCGCAGCGCCTGGGTCCGCGCCAAGACTGAGTGCGAGGTAGCTGAAATCAGCTACGACAAGTTCCGTGATCTGGCCCGCCAGGACCCGGACATCCTCTACGCCCTGGGCAGCCAGATGGCCCAGCGCCTGCGAAATACCACCCGCAAGGTGGGCGACCTGGCTTTCTTCGATGTCACCGGCCGAGTGGCCCGATGCCTGCTTGACCTGTGCAAGCAGCCCGATGCCATGACCCACCCGGACGGCATGCAGATCAAGATCACCCGTCAGGAGATCGGCCGCATTGTCGGCTGCTCACGGGAGATGGTCGGCCGCGTGCTCAAGGACCTTGAAGAGCGCAGCCTGGTGCAGGTCAAGGGCAAGACCATGGTGGTCCACGGCACCCGTTAGTCGCGAGGGATCGCCGCGATCACCTCATTGTAGGCCTGACTCAGGCGCTCGAACCACGGCGCCTCGGGCACCACTTCGTGCAGAGCGATATGGCTGTCGGCACGGCAACGCTGCTCCAGATCACAGCATTCATTGAAGCGGTTGACCGCCGCGACCATCGATTCTCGCTCGTTGTCCAGTAACAGCGCGCCGTGCACCAGCACCACCGCACGCTTTCCGCCTAAGCCCTGGCGCCAGCGCTGGGCAGTACCGACCAGCTTGCGACCATTGAGATTGACGTTATACCGACCGTCGCAGAACGCGCCGTCGATCTCGCCGACCGAAGCCACGCCGCCCCACTCGCGCAGCACATCGCACAGTGGTAGGCACAGGCGCTCATAGGCATTTTCGATGCGCCCGTGATCTCCTTCACTGCGCGGCGCAACGTAGACCAACGCCACATTCACTGTCGAATGGGACTGAGGCACCGGCTCGCCGCCCGTTTCGCGCAAGAGCACAGGCCACCCGGCAATGGCCAGCTCAGAGCAGGCGGCCTCGAAGTTGTCCAGGCGGCTCATGCGTCGAGGCATCACCAGGGCGTGGTCGGTCGGGCGCCAGAACAGCACACCCGCGTCACGCTCGCCACGGCATACCGCCGCCAGCAGCTCCTGCTCGGCGTGCAGGCCTTGTTCGACGGTCAGCGCCAGCGGTCGTTCGGTCATTGATCCACCTAAAGATGTTGGTTGCACAAACCCTTTCATGGGCAAACCCGCTCCCATGGGATTTTCGTTGCGTTCAGGCTGCGAAGAGCAGGCATACAAAAAAGCCGGCAAACGCCGGCTTCGATCGATCAGTCCAGTTCCTGAACCACGGTTTTCACCGCGCGCTCGGGGAAGAACAGTCGCTGCAGCTCCAGCCCAGGCTGCTCGGCACGCATGAACGCCTCACCGACAAGGAACGAATAGACCTCGTTGATTTCCATCAGCTCCACATCGGCACGGTTGAGGATACCGCTCTCGGTAATCGCCAGGCGGTCACGCGGAATGCGTGGTAGCAGGTCCAGCGTGGTCTCCAGGCTGACCTCGAAAGTATGCAGGTTGCGGTTGTTGACCCCGACCAGCGGAGTATCGAGGGTGTTCAACGCGCGCTCCAGCTCAGCAGCGTCGTGCACCTCGACCAGAACATCGAGCCCGACAGACTTGGCGGTAGCAGCCAGTTCAGCCATGCGTACGTCATCCAGCGCGGCGACGATCAGCAAGACGCAATCGGCGCCCAGGGCCCGGGCCTCGACCACTTGGTAAGGGTCGATGAGAAAGTCCTTGCGGATCACCGGCAGCTTGCATGCCGCGCGGGCCTGCTGCAGGTAGGCATCGCCGCCCTGGAAGTAATCCACATCGGTCAGTACCGAAAGGCAGGTCGCCCCGCCCTTTTCATAGCTGACGGCGATGTCGGCCGGAACGAAATGCTCGCGGATCACGCCTTTGCTGGGCGAGGCTTTCTTGATCTCGGCAATCACTGCCGGCTGCTTGCGCTTGGCCTGTGCGAGCATGGCGTTGGCAAAGCCTCTCGGGGCGTCGGCCGCCTTGGCCATTCGCTCCAGCTCGGCCAGGCCGACGCGGGCACTGCGTTCGGCCACTTCCTCGACCTTGCGGGCAAGGATTTTCTCCAGCACCGTCGGTACGCTCATGCTTCGTTCTCCTGCTTGAATACCGCGGTAAAAGCGCCCAACTCTTGCAGCTTCTCCCAGGCAAGGCCTGTGTGCAGCACGTCATGGGCAAGTTCTACACCGCTCTTGAGGCTCATGGCGTGGTCGGCGGCGTACAGCGCCGCGCCAGCATTGAGCACGATCATCTCGGCGGCCTTCTGGCCATTCTCGGTCTTGCGCCGGCCTAGGGCGTCACGGATCAGCTCCAGCGAGGCCTGCGGACCTTCGACAGCCAGACCGTGGAGGCTCTGGCTCTTCATGCCAAGGTCTTCGGGCTCGACCCAATATTCGGAGATCTGGTCATTCTTCAGTTCGGCCACGAAGGTCGGTGCAGCCAGGCTGAACTCATCCAGACCGTCCTTGGAGTGCACCACCAGCACATGCTTGCTGCCCAGGCGTTGCAGCACTTCGGCCAACGGGCGGCACAGGGCCTGGGTGAACACCCCGACCACCTGGTGTTTCACACCGGCCGGATTCGTAAGCG
Source organism: Pseudomonas guariconensis (assembly GCF_040822035.1). Taxonomy (NCBI): domain Bacteria; kingdom Pseudomonadati; phylum Pseudomonadota; class Gammaproteobacteria; order Pseudomonadales; family Pseudomonadaceae; genus Pseudomonas; species Pseudomonas guariconensis. Next base: position 4,813,949 of record NZ_CP162012.1, read on the forward strand.
GGCCCAGCATGTTGAACAGGGTGCGCAGCCCCAGATCACGGCGCGGGCCGGCAGCATGCTTCATGGCGCTGTGGTGGGTCTGGGCGAACATGAAGCCGATCCCCAGGCTGTCGATGCAGCGGGCGACCTGCACGGGCGTCAGGTTCAGGTAGATTCCAGCGGCCTCCAGCAGGTCGGCACTGCCACTTTTGCCGGATACTGCGCGGTTGCCATGCTTGGCCACCGGGCAACCCGCTGCCGCGAGGACAAACGCCGACGCGGTGGACACGTTGAAAATATTGGCACCATCGCCGCCGGTGCCGACGATGTCGACCACACCGTCGAGGGTTTGCAGTTCTACCTTGCTGCACAGCTCACGCATCACCGATACGGCACCGACGATCTCGTCGATGCTCTCGCTCTTCATGCGCATGCCCATCAGGAAGGCACCGATCTGCGCCTCACTGCACTGGCCCGTCATGATCTGGCGCATGACAGCGCGCATTTCTTCGGTGGACAGATCCAGGTGGCCGACGATACGGCTCAACGCGCTCTTGATATCCATGTTCGCTCCTTAGCGATGGCCGCCGGTCTGCTTGAGGAAGTTGGCGAACAGTTCGTGGCCCTGCTCGGTGAGGATCGACTCGGGGTGGAACTGCACCCCTTCGATGTTCAGCGTCTTGTGGCGCAGGCCCATGATCTCGTCGACCGAGCCATCGGCATGGGCCGTCCAGGCAGTGATTTCCAGGCACTCGGGCAGGGTTTCGCGCTTGACCACCAGCGAGTGGTAACGGGTCACGGTGAGCGGGTTGTTCAAGCCGGCGAACACGCCCAGGTCGCGATGATGGACCGGGCTGGTCTTGCCGTGCATCACCTGGCGGGCGCGAACCACATCACCGCGAAAGGCCTGACCGATGGACTGGTGGCCCAAGCAGACGCCGAGGATCGGCAGCTTGCCGGCGAAGTGCAGGATGGCCTCGATGGAGACCCCGGCCTCGCTCGGCGTGCAAGGGCCAGGGGAGACGACGATGCGCTCGGGCTTGAGGGCTTCGATCTGGGCGATGGTCATTTCATCGTTGCGAATGACCTTGACCTCGGCGCCCAGCTCGCCCAGGTACTGGACGACGTTGTAGGTAAAGGAGTCGTAGTTGTCGATCATCAGTAACATCGGGCTGAACCTCTTGAATCTACTGACTTTGAATTCGAACCTTCCAATGCCGGTGCAAGCGCGGGCTGTCCCGCAGCGAGCGGTGGATGAAGCGACTGGAAGGCAAACGGGGGCGGGCCGGACGGGCCGGCAGGAGATAAAGTCAGGCGCGCCAACGCCAACGGGCGTGGGCCTTGATAACGCGCATCAAGAGTTTGCTGACGATCAACACAGAAGTAGGTCTCGCTTGTACGTCACGGCACAGTAGCCTACCGGGCCGGCGGGTGCAATATGCCCGTAAATACGGAGAAACGAATCCACTTGGATCGAATTCCCTCAGCTTTGTTAAGGTCAATCGGGCTGTTCCGACAAAAATAAAGAAAAGGACCTTCTCCAATGCGCAAAACACGCTTCATTCGTCCCCTGATGGGGCTTCTGGCCCTTTCCTGCAGCCAGGCCATGGCAGCGCCCTCGCCCTACTCCTCGCTCATCGTGTTTGGCGACAGCCTCAGCGATGCCGGACAGTTCGGGCTGCGCTTCACCAACCGCAATGCCGATGGCAGCTATGCACCGGTCACGCCGATGATCCTGGGGAACCGGCTGGGTGTACCCACCGACGAGCTCAACCCCTCCACTTCCATCGGCACCCGCCCCGACGGCAACAACTGGGCGGTCGGAGGCTACACAACGCAGCAGATACTCGACTCGATCACCGAGACCTCACGCACCATCATCCCGCCGGGACGTCCGGGTGCGGGTACGGTGCTGCGCGAGCGTGACGGCTACCTGGCCAATGGTTTGCGCGCCGCCCCTAACGCTTTGTACTACCTGACCGGCGGCGGCAACGACTTCCTTCAAGGGCTGGTCAATACCCCGGGCGACGCCGCTGCCGCCGGCGCGCGCCTGGCAGCCAGTGCGCAGGCCCTGCAACAGGGTGGTGCGCGCTACATCATGGTCTGGCTGTTGCCGGATCTGGGGCAGACACCCAACTACAGCGGCACGCCATTGGAAGGCCCGCTGTCGCAATTGTCTGGCGTGTTCAATCAATCATTGCTGAACCAGCTCGGCCAGATCGACGCACAGATCATCCCTCTGAACATTCCAGCCCTGCTTCAGGAGGCCTTGGCGAATCCAGCCGACTTCGGGCTGGCCACCGGCCAGAACCTGGTCGGCACCTGCTACAGCGGCGAAGGCTGCGTGGGTAACCCGGTGTACGGGGCCAACGGCATCACACCGGATCCCACCAAACTGCTGTTCAACGATTCGGTGCATCCGACCATCGCCGGTCAGAAACTGATCGCCGACTACGGCTATTCGATCCTTGCTGCACCCTGGGAGCTGACGCTACTGCCGGAAATGGCCCACGGCAACCTACGGGCCCATCAGGACGAGCTGCGCAACCAATGGCAGACACCCTGGCAGGCCGTTGGCCAATGGCAGCCCTTTGTCGCCACGGGCGCTCAGGACCTCGACTTCGACGACCAGCGCGGTGCCGCCAGCGCAGATGGACGCGGTTACAACCTGACCCTGGGCGGCAGCTACCGCCTCGACGACGCGTGGCGCATCGGCTTGGCGGCTGGCGTGAACCGGCAGAAGCTCGAGGTCGGAGAATACGACTCGGACTACAAGCTCGACAGCTATCTCGCCACGGTCTTTGCCCAATATCGCCAGCACCGCTGGTGGGCCGACGCGGCATTGACCGCAGGGCACCTGGACTATCACGACCTCAAGCGTACCTTCACGCTCGGCGTGGGGGAGCGCAGCGAGAAAGGCGACACGGATGGCGACCGGCCGGCTGGGTTACAACCTGGCGAGCGAGCACAGTGTCTGGCAGCTGTCGCCCTTCCTCAGCGCCGACTATGCCCGGGTCAAGGTCGACGGTTACGAGGAAAAGAGCGGGCGCTCCACAGCCCTGACCTACGATGACCAGGAACGCAGCTCGCGGCGTCTGGGGATAGGCCTGCAAGGTGGCTATCAGTTTGCGGCAGGTACCCGGTTATTTGTCGAAATCGCCCGAGAGCACGAATTCGAAGACGACCGCCAAGACCTGAGCCTGCACCTCACCAGCCTGCCAGCCCATGACTTCACACTCACCGGCTACACGCCGGACAGCAACCTGACCCGTGCCAGCCTGGGGCTGACCCATGAACTGGTGCCCGGTGTGCACCTGCGGAGCAACTACAATTGGCGCAAGAGCGATGCGCTGACCCAGCAAGGCGTCGGCCTGGCGCTGAGCTTGGACTTTTGAACGGAACTGGCGCCCTGCGGCAGATCCCGTTGCCTGTTTTGTGGGTAATCCCGCTCCTGCAGGACAGCGGACTCGTCAAAAGCACTCGAGAACCCGCGAAACAGGCCTGAGCGCCGCTGTCGCAACAGGCTCCGCACAGGCCCTCCAAAGAAGAACGGCGCCACCAGGGCGCCGTTCACTCATCTACTGCCCGTCAGGCTTGTGGCGTCTGCTCCGCCAAGGCCACCGCGCGGAACATGGCCCGACGCTTGTTGATGGTTTCTTCCCACTCAAGCGCCGGTACCGAGTCAGCGACGATGCCGCCACCAGCCTGCACATGCAGCTCGCCGTCCTTGATCACCGCGGTGCGGATGGCGATAGCGGTGTCCATGTTGCCATTCCAGGCAAGGTAGCCCACGGCGCCGCCATAGACGCCACGCTTGACCGGTTCCAGCTCGTCGATGATTTCCATGGCACGGATCTTTGGGGCGCCCGACAGGGTGCCAGCCGGCAGGATCGCGCGAAGCGCGTCCATCGCGGTCAGGCCTTCACGCAGTTGGCCTGTGACGTTGGAGACGATGTGCATGACGTTGGAGTAGCGCTCGATAACCATTTTCTCGGTCAGGCGCACGCTGCCGGTGGACGATACCCGGCCCACATCGTTGCGACCCAGGTCGATGAGCATCAGGTGCTCGGCGATTTCCTTATCATCGGACAGCAGATCGTCTTCCAGTGCCCGGTCGGCTTCTTCGGTGGCGCCGCGTGGACGGGTTCCGGCGATCGGTCGCACGGTGACCAGATTGTCCTCGACACGCACCAGCACTTCTGGCGAGCTGCCCACTACATGGAAGTCACCGAAGTTGAAGAAATACATGTAAGGCGTCGGGTTGAAGCAGCGAAGCGCTCGGTACAGGTCGATCGGCGCGGCCTTGAAGTCGATGGACATACGCTGGGACGGCACCACCTGCATGCAATCACCGGCCAGGATGTATTCCTTGATGCGCCCGACCGCGTTCTCGTAGTCCTCGCGGGTATAGCTGGAGCGGAATGCGGGCTCGGCGGCGAGCGGGCCGCTCAGGTCCAGGCCGCGACGCGGGGTGATCGGCTCGCGCAGCTTGGCCAGCAGCTCCTGCAGCCGCGCCTGGCCTTGCTCGTAAGCCTGTTCCTCGGCCGGGTCCACCAGCACGATCGCGTGCATCTTGCCCGCGAGGTTATCGAACACCACCACGGCATCGGAGACCATCAGCAGGATGTCCGGTACACCCAGCGGGTCCGGGTTCGGGCAGGCACCCAGGCGCTTTTCCACGTAACGCACGCAGTCATAGCCGAAGTAACCGACCAGACCACCGTTGAAGCGTGGCAGGCCCGGGATGTCAGCGACCTTGTAGCGATCCTTGAAGGTCTCGACGAACGCCAAAGGGTCCTCTACGTCATGGCTTTCCACCTGCACGCCGTCCTGCAGGACGCTCGCGTGGTAGCCATGCACACGCAGCACGGTGCGCGATGGCAGGCCGATCATCGAATATCGCCCCCACTTCTCGCCGCCCTGAACGGACTCGAGCAAATAGGAGTTGGGTTGGTCGGCAAGCTTCAGGTAGATCGACAGCGGCGTGTCGAAGTCAGCCAGGGTTTCGCAGGCCAGGGGAATGCGGTTGTAGCCGGCAGCGGCCAGGCGCAGGAATTCTTCGCGGGTCATGGGTAGCCTCGTGGCAAGCGGCAATGGGGTCGGGCAAGCGGACGGGCCGGCAGGCGCCGGCGGGCAGAAGTCAGGCGCGCCAGCGCCAGCGGGCCAGGGCCTTGATGACTTTCATCCAGAATTTGCCGATGACCGCCACGGTGGACTCTCTGTCTTGTGAGGCTTGAAGGTCCGCCAACGTTATCCCAGTGGCCGGGACTAAGCAACCTGGCAGCAAGGCACGCAGATCGTCGATGACCAGGCTGGGCGACTCCTCGTCGATCGGCCGGCCATGGTTGTAGCCATAGCTCAGTCCTACACACTTGACGCCCGCCGCCTTGGCCGCCAGCACATCGCTGCGCGAGTCGCCCACGAACAATGCCTGCTCGGGGCGCACGCCGGCCATCTTCATGACGAACAGCAACGCGGCCGGATCGGGTTTTTTCTGAGGCAGGGTGTCGCCGCCGATGATCCAGCGGAAATAACGACCGATCTTCATCTGATCGAGCAGTGGCCCGACGAAGCGCTCGGGCTTGTTGGTGATCAGCGCCATTTCCACGCCGCGCTTGCGCAGCCAGCGCAAGGTGTCGCGTACACCGGGGTAGATCACCGTCAGGTCATGGCTTTGCCCATAGGCCTCCATGAACAGGGCCAGGCCCTGTTCGGCCAACGCATCGTCCACGGCATCGTGGTCCAGGCCACCGGCCAAGGCCCGACGGACCAGGACCTGGGCGCCATTGCCGACCCAGTGGCGTACGGCCTCCAGGCCCGCGGGTGGGCGCCCCATCTGGAGCAGCATGCGATCCACGGCGGCGGCAAGGTCAGGGACCGAATCGATCAACGTGCCATCCAGATCGAACATCACCAGCCTTGGCAGCGCTCCCGGGAACAGCTGCTCGAAGCCGCTCATGGGCGCGCCTGGGCCAGTTCGGCGCGCATTTTACCGATGACTTCCTGGTAGTCCGGCGCATTGAAGATCGCCGAGCCGGCCACGAAGGTATCGGCACCGGCGGCGGCGATTTCGCGGATATTGTTGACGTTGACGCCACCGTCGATCTCCAGGCGGATATCACGGCCGCTGGCGTCGATCAGCGCGCGGGCTTCGCGCAGTTTGTCGAGGGTGCCAGGAATGAACTTCTGGCCACCGAAGCCTGGGTTGACGCTCATCAAGAGCACCATGTCGACCTTGTCCAGTACGTATTTGAGGGCATCCAGGCTGGTGGCCGGGTTGAACACCAGGCCGGCCTTGCAGCCGCCATCGCGGATCAGTTGCAGGGAGCGGTCGATGTGCTGGGACGCTTCAGGATGGAAGGTGATGTAAGTGGCGCCTGCCTCGATAAAGTCGCCGATGATGCGATCGACCGGGCTGACCATCAGGTGCACGTCGATCGGCGCGGTCACGCCGTACTTGCGCAGGGCGCTGCAGACCATCGGGCCGATGGTCAGGTTGGGCACGTAGTGGTTGTCCATCACATCGAAGTGAACGATGTCGGCCCCGGCGGCCAGCACCTTGTCGACGTCCTCGCCCAGACGGGCAAAATCGGCGGAGAGGATGGAGGGGGCAATAGCGTAGGGCTGCATGGCGCACCTGTTGGCAGAAATCACGGTGGCGCGCATTGTAACTCAGGCAAGCCAATGAAGGCTGATTGGTATCAATGGGTGTCGACCAGTTGCTTCAATGCGGTGCAAACGCTTGGCGGGTGAACCCGCTCCCACAGTTTCAGCGTAGCCCTGTGAGAGCGGGTATTGATTCGGAACCGTCAGGTCGGCTGCTGGGTCCTCAGCTTCTCGCTGCGCCCGCGCAGCCACTCAAGGGTGAGCAACAGCACCACAGAGAAAGCGATCAGCAAGGTCGCGGCCGCGGCGATGGTCGGGCTGAGGTTCTCGCGAATGCCGCTGAACATCTGCCGTGGCAAGGTCGCTTGCTCAGGGCCGGCCAAAAACAGCGTCACCACCACTTCGTCGAAGGAGGTGGCGAAGGCGAACAGCGCGCCGGAGATCACACCTGGGGCAATCAACGGCAGGGTCACCCGACGGAAGGTAAGCAGCGGCGAGGCACCGAGACTGGCGGCAGCCCGCACCAGGTTCTGATTGAAGCCCTGCAGCGTGGCCGACACCGTGATGATGACAAAGGGCACGCCCAGCACCGCATGCACCAGGATCAACGAAACGAAGCTGTTGCCCATGCCCAGTGGCGCGAAGAACAAGTAGCTGGCCACACCAATGATCACCACCGGCACCACCATCGGCGAAATCACCAGGGCCATGACCAACGACTTGCCCGGGAAGTCCCCGCGGGTCAGGCCGATGGCGGCCAGGGTGCCGAATACCATCGCCAGCACGGTGGCGGCCGGGGCGACGATGATGCTGTTCTTGAGTGATCGCATCCATTCGGCCGAGGCGAAGAAGTCCTGGTACCAGTGCAGCGAGAAGCCTTGCAATGGGTACACCAGGAAGCTGCCGCTGTTGAATGACAACGGCACGATCACCAGCACCGGCAACACCAAGAACAACAGAATCAAACCGCAGAGAATACGCAGGCTGTAGAACCAGACCCGCTCCACGGGCGACATGTAAGGGCTCAGCATGACAGGGCTCCTCAGCTCAGGCGCAGGCGGCTGGCGCCGACCAGCCAGCTATAGATCAGGTACAGCACGACGGTGGCCAGCAGCAACAGTCCGCCCAGGGCGGTAGCCATGCCCCAGTTGATACTGGTGTTGGTGTAGAAGGCCACGAAGTAGCTGACCATTTGGTCGTTCGGGCTGCCCAGCAGCGCCGGGGTGATGTAGTAGCCGATGGAGATGATGAACACCAACAGGCAACCGGCCCCCACACCCGCATAGGTCTGCGGGAAGTACACGCGCCAGAAGCTGGCGAACGGATGGCAGCCCAGGGAGATCGCCGCACGCATATAGCTGGGCGAGATACCTTTCATGACGCTGTACAGCGGCAGGATCATGAACGGCAGCAGGATGTGCACCATGGCGATGTACACACCGGTGCGGTTGAACACCAACTCCAGCGGCTCATCGATGATGCCCATGGCCATCAACGCACTGTTGATCAAGCCACCGGACTGCAACAGCACGATCCAAGCAGCCACCCGCACCAGGATCGAGGTCCAGAACGGCAGCAGCACCAGGATCATCAGCAAATTGCTCTGCCGGGTCGGCAGGTTGGCCAGCAGGTAGGCCAACGGGTAGGCCAGCACCAGGCAGATTGCGGTGATGACCACCCCCATCCAAAGGGTTCGGGTGAAGATGTCCAGATAGATGGCCTGGTCTGGCGTGGCCTTGGCCAGTTCGCCCAGGTCGTCGATGCGATGGTCCAGCGCCGCCAGAAGGTAGAACGGTGTCACTGCACTGGTATTGCGACGGATCGCCTGCCAGTACGCAGGGTCGCCCCAGCGCTCGTCGAGCGTCTGCAGGGCATCTTTATAAGAACTAGGCTCGGCCTTGAACGGCAACGCCCGTGCAGTCTTCGCCAGCAGGCTGCGGTAGCCGGCCAACTCCATGTTCAGGCGTTTGGAGAGATCGCCCAGGGTCTGTTTCTTGCGTGACTCCGCCAGGTCCTGGCTGAGCACCTTGTACACGTCCTCGCCCGGCAGGCCCTTGCCATCCCATTGCGCGATGGCCTCGACGGTGCGCGGCAGGCCGTTGACCACCTCGGGGTTGCCGACGCTCTTGTACAGCAGTGCCGCAATCGGCACCAGAAACACCAGCAACAGGAACAGCGCCAGCGGCGCGATCAACGCCTGCGCCTTCCAACGGTTGACCCGCTCGGCATGCTTGAGGCGCTGCTTGAGGCTTTTACCTGCGCCTTCGTTCAGGGGCACTGCAATGGCCATGGCGAACTCCGAAAATCTGGGGAACGATGAGCGCCGCCTTAAAGGCCGGCGCTCCGTCAACGCGGCTTACTTCTTCGCCGCCCAAGCGTTGAAGCGTTGCTCCAGCTGCTCGCTGTTGTCGGCCCAGAAGGCCACGTCGATCTGCACCTGGTTGGCGATGTTCTCAGGCGTGGTCGGCATGTCCTTCTTCACCGTGTCCGACAGCAGGCTGACAGCCTTGGTATTGGCCGGGCCGTAGGCGATGTTCTCGGAGTAGGTCTTCTGCTGCTCGGGCTGGACGCTGAAGGCGATGAACTTCTTCGCCAGGTCGGTATCCTTGGCGCCTTTCGGGATGGCCCAGGCGTCGAAGTCGTAGATGCCGCCGTTCCAGACGACCTTGAGGTTGCTCTCTTTCTGCACCGCGGCGATCCGGCCGTTGTAGGCCGAGCTCATGACTACGTCACCGGAGGCCAGATACTGTGGCGGCTGGGCGCCCGCCTCCCACCACTGGATGCTTGGCTTGATCTGGTCGAGTTTCTTGAAGGCGCGATCCTGGCCTTCTTTGGTGCCCAGCACCTTGTACACATCCTTGGGCGCCACGCCGTCGGCCATCAGGGCGAACTCAAGGGTGTACTTGGCGCCCTTGCGCAGGCCACGCTTGCCCGGGAATTTCTGGGTATCCCAGAAGTCAGCCCAGCTGGTAGGTGCGGTCTTGAGCTTGTCGGCGTTGTAGGCCAGCACCGTGGACCACACGAAGAAGCCCACGCCGCACGGCTGGATGGCGCCCGGCACGTAGTCGGCCTCGTTGCCGAACAAGGCCGGGTCCAGCTCCTCGAACATGCCCTCGTCACAACCGCGGGCCAGTTCCGGCGACTCCACTTCCACCAGGTTCCAGGAGACACTGTTGGTGTCGACCATGGCTTTGACCTTGGCCATCTCGCCGTTGTATTCACCGGCGACAATCTTGCCTTTGCCTGCCTTCTCCCATGGCTCATAGAACGCCTTGACCTGGGCAGCCTTGTTGGCACCGCCGAAGGACACCACGGTCAGATCCGCAGCCAGGGCTTGGCCGGCGGCGAACAAGCCGAGGGCCAGGGCGGTCAGTTTCAACTGCTTGTGCATTATTGTTCTCTCCACAGTTAAGGGTTGGTGAAGCAAACCATCAATGGGCTTCGGCAATCGGATCGAGCGCGCGGGCGTGCTCCACCTCCCAGCCAAGCGGTACCACATCGCCCACAGCCAGGGCCGGGTCGAGTTCGGCGATCGGCTGCTTCACGAAGAAGTCACCCTTGCCGCAGACTTCCAGACGAACCCGCACGTGGTCGCCCAGGTAGATGAATTCGGCCACGCGGCCGGAGAAGCGATTGACGCAACTTTCGCTGTGGCCGTTGAGGCGCACGCGCTCGGGGCGGATCGACAAGGTCACAGGATCACCCGCCTCGCCGACGTTCACCGCCAAGGCCTCGACCCGCTCCCCACGGGCCAGCTGAACCTGGCAGCGTTCGCCATCACGGGACAGCAAGGTGCCGTTGAGGCGATTGTTCTCGCCGATGAAGTTGGCCACGAAGGTATTGCGCGGCTCTTCGTAGAGGGTGCGCGGCGGGGCGATCTGCTGGATCTCGCCTTGGTGGAATACCGCTACCCGGTCGGACATGGTCAGCGCCTCGCCCTGGTCGTGGGTCACGTAGACCACGGTCACGCCCAGACGCTGGTGGATGTGCTTGATCTCCATCTGCATGTGTTCACGCAGCTGTTTGTCCAGCGCGCCGAGCGGCTCGTCCATCAACACCAATTGCGGCTCGAACACCAGTGCGCGGGCCAGGGCCACACGCTGCTGCTGGCCACCGGACAACTGGCCCGGGTAGCGCTTGGCGAAAGCATCGAGCTGGACCATCGTCAGCACGCGCTTGACCCGCTCGCTGATGTCGGTCTTGCTGAGGTTGCGCACGGTCAGAGGAAACGCCAGGTTCTCCTCCACGGTCATGTGCGGGAACAGCGCGTAGTTCTGGAACACCATGCCGATGTCACGCTTGTGCGGCGGCACGTTGTTGATCGAGCGCCCGGCCAGCTGGATTTCACCCGCGGTAGGAGTCTCGAAACCGGCCAGCATCATCAGGCTGGTGGTCTTGCCCGAGCCGGACGGACCGAGCAGGGTCAGGAACTCACCCTTGCGGATGTCCAGGTTGAGGTCTTTGACGATCAGCGATTCGCCGTCGTAGCTTTTCTGCACACCGCGGAAGCTGACCAGGATCTCGCCGGTGGCAGCGTTCGAATTCGCCTCGCTCATGCCTGCACCTTCTTGTTGGAATGACTGCGTAGGCAAAGACTAGAGAAGGCGCAAGCCCGGGAAAATCGGGGGTGCTGAGAGAATGCCATCATCCGGATGGAAGATTTGTTGTAGGGCGATCCCTACAAGAGTGGCGGGATTGGGACAGTGCGCCAGCCCAGCATCCCCCGCTCTGGGAGCGGCTATACCCCCGACGAGATCAGCCCAGGCAACGCGAATCGCAGGCCCAGCCCTTTCATGGGCAAACCCGCTCCCACAAGCGAAGGGCCGGGCATAAGAGCACAGCTGTCGCAACCAGAACACTCACACCAGTTTGTGCTCCATCGCGTACTTCACCAGCTCCGCCAGGGAGTTCACCTTGAGCTTCTGCATCAAGCGCGCCTTGTGGGTGCTGATGGTCTTGCTCGAGAGCGCCAGCTGCTGGGCGATGTCGTTGACGTTGGCGCCTTGGGCAAGGCGTTCGAATACCGAGAACTCGCGCTCCGACAGCAGCGTATGCAAGGGCCGGGTCTCGGTCAGACCGACCTCGAAGACCATGCGGTCCGCCAGCGCCGGGTCGATGTAGCGTCCGCCAGCGGCCACCCGCCGGATAGCGGTGAGCAGTAGGGCCGGGTCGCTGTCCTTGGTGGCATAGCCTGCGGCGCCGGCCTTCAGGGCTCGGGCGGCCATCTGCGCTTCGTCATGCATGGACAGCATCAGGATCGAGGGCGGGTTGTGCTGCGCCCGAATACGCGGGATCGCCTCCAGGCCGTTCACCCCAGGCATGGAAATATCCAGCAGCACCACCTCACAGGGCGTATGACGCAGGGTCTCGAGCAGTTGCTCGCCGTTGCCGGCTTCGCCCACCACCTGCATGTCCTTGGCCAGGCCGATCAGCTGTTTGATGCCCTCGCGGACAATCGTGTGGTCTTCGGCCACTAGCACGCGTATCACAGTCGTTCTCCCCTACCCCAACGGAATGGTCACACTCAGGCTACAACCTTCACCCGGCTCGCTGTCCAGCGTCATGCCGCCGCCCAGCATCAGGACCCGCTCGCGCACGCCCACCAGGCCGAAGGACGTTGGCCTGGCCTGATCGCAGCTGAACCCCACACCATCGTCGATGACCGTCATGCGCAGACAGCCCTCCTCGCGCGCCAGCTCGATCTGCACGGTATGGGCCTGGGCGTGGCGCATGACATTGGTCAGTGCCTCCTGCAGGATCCGGAACAGGCCGGTGGCCTTGGCGTCACTCAATGCTGGCAGATTGTCCGGCACCTGGACCAGACAGGGAATCTGCGTACGCGCCTCGAAGCGCCGTGCCTGCCATTCGATGGCCGAGGCGATGCCGGCATCGAGGATCGGCGGACGCAAGGCCGTGGCCACGTCGCGCACCAGCTGGAACAACTGCGCGATCAGGCGCTTCATGCTGTCCAGACGCTCATTCAGGCCAGGGTCGAGTTGGGCATAGGCCAGCTCGCACATGGACACTTCGAGCTTGAGCACGGTGAGCATCTGCCCCAGTTCATCATGGACTTCCCGGGCAATCCGCGCTTTTTCCTCTTCACGCACGCTCTCCAAGTGCGCCGAGAGCTCACGTAACTGCTCCTGGGACCGCGCCAGCTCCAGCTCGACCCGCTTGCTCTGGGTGATGTCCCAGACAATGCCGTCCCACACCACCCGGCCGTCGGCCAGGCGCCGGGTGCTGGCCTTGATGTCGGCCCAGCGCTGTTCGCCCTGACGGGTGAGGATCCGCCCCTGCCAGGACCAGTCTTGGTCGGTGGCCAGTGCCAAGTCCTGGACCCGGTGGTAATCGGCACGGTCCTCGGGATGGACCAAGTTGCGAAGGCCCATGTCCGGATGCTGGATCTGGGCTGGCGCATAGCCAACCAGCGCTTCGCTGCCCTCACTGATGTATGGAAACTCCAGATCACCTTCGGCCGGATCGCGCTCCAGACGGAACACCAGCCCAGGGACGTTGCCTGCGATGCCCTTGAGCCGGGCGTCGCTTTCGCGCAACGCCGCCAGGGCGCGGCGGCGCTCGGTAATGTCGGTGATGAACATCACCAGGTACTCGGCATCGCGAAAACGCAGAAAGCTCAGCGACAGTTCCACCGGTAACAGGCTGCCATCGCTGCGCAGGCATTGGGTCTCGAACGGCTCGACCCCTCCATCGCCGGTGCGCACGCGTTTCCACAACTGCAACCAGCGGTCCATGTGCAGGTTGGGCTCGAAGTCGATCAGCGGCCGGTCCAGCAACTCGCCCTCACCCCTGCCGAGCATGCGCTCGGCGGCGTGGTTGGCGTAGCGCACATGGCTGTCCCAGTTGACCCAGAGAATGCCGACCGTGCTCTGGTCGATGGAAAACTGGCTTAGGCGCAGCGCCTCTTCGCGCGTCTGGCGTTCGGCCAGGGTTTCCCGCGTGGCCAGCAGGTTGCGCTCAAGCTGGTGCTGCTGACGCCGTTGCCAGAGCAGCGTGACCACTGCACAGATGAGCAACAGGCCGAACAACGACGCCAGGTTCTGCCAGAAGCCTGCGGTGTCGCTCAGCCGTGGGTATTTCGGTTGCAGCCAGCGCTGGTGCAGCTGTTCCAGCTCCTTGGCAGGAATGCCCTGCAAGCCGCGCTCCAGGACATCGGCCAGGATCGGCCAGTCGCGCCGCGAGCCGACCCGAAGCAGTTGCGGCAGGCCAATGTCACCGACCACCGCCAGTTCGCCGAACTCGCTTTCCCGAGACAACCCGCTCAGGCGTGCTTCATCCATGACCGCGAAACTGGCCTGGCCACCGAGCACCAATTGCAGGGCCTGGCGCTCGTTGGGCACGCCCTGCAGGTTGAGGTTGACGTAGTTGGCCCGCAGGTAATCGGCCAAGGCGCTGGGCATGCGCACCGCCACCCGGTCGTTGGCGCCCAGGTTTTCCAGCTCGACCGCCACCGCTCCGGTGCGCAGCCCGACGACCATTTGCGGCACACGCATGTAGGGATCGCTGAACGACCAGAGGCGCAAGCTGGCCGGGGTCTGGGTCAGACCGGGCGCGAAATCGATCTCACCGGCTTGCAGGGCATGTTCGAGTGCTGCCTGATCCGGGAAGTTGCGCCACGTCAGGTCCAGCCTGAGCAGCCGCGCCAGCGCATTCACGATCTCGACATTGGCACCATAGAACTGCTGCAGCCGACGATCGAACTGGGCATAGGGCGCCTGCAGCACCAGGCCGACCCGCAGGTTGCGATGGTCATCCAGCCATTGCTGCTGAGCCGGCTCCAACACCACCGAAGGCTCAGGCGCGGGCCTTGCCAAGGCGATCAAGGGCAGCAGCAACCAGCCGATAACCAACAGGCAACGCATTCGCTTCATCTACACGCTCGTCTGGGCAAGGACGGCCGATGCGCATGGCCGTCACGGACAAATACTATTAGGCTGCCGGTATCATTCTGGCCTTGGGTTGATTCATGTTCACACTTTATCGCACGACGCTGGCCATTTGCTGCCTGGCCACGATCCTACCGCTCGGCACACAGGCCGCCGAACCTCAAACACCTCCCGCCGCCGCAGAGTCGCCCACGGCGCCCGCACCTCGCCCACCCCTGGCCGAACGCAGCCAGGAAGATGCCCAGGCGCTCGAACGTACCGTGCCCAAGGCCGAACAGCAAACCTTGCAGGCGGGCGCCGAAAGCTTCCTCGCTTTGTGGAAGCCGGCCAACGATGCCGACCCCAAGGGCGCTGTGATCATCGTCCCGGGTGCCGGTGAAAACGCCGACTGGCCCAATGCTGTCGGGCCGCTGCGGCGCAAGTTTCCCGATGTCGGCTGGCACAGCTTGAGCATCAGCCTGCCGGACCTTGTCAGCGAGAGCCCGCAGCCGCGAGCCGAGAGCAAGCCTGCCCCTGAACCTGAAAAGGGCGAAGGCGAGTCGGCGCCCGCCAAGGACACGCCGGAAGATGCCAACGCCAACGTTGCCCAGGCCACGGCCGCCGAAGCCGATGCGGCCGACAGCACCGATGCCAAGGAAGCCGCCGAGCAAAACGATCCGGCCGATGCCGAGCGCATCTTCGCCCGCCTCGACGCCGCAGTGGCTTTTGCCCAGCAGCACAATGCGCGCAGCATCGCCCTGGTCGGCCATGGCAGCGGCGCTTATTGGGCCGCGCGTTACCTCAGCGAGCGACAGCCGCCACAGGTGCAAAAGCTGGTGATGATCGCCGCGCAGACACCGGCCCAGGTGGAACAGGACCTCGAAGCTCTGGCGCCCACCGTGAAGGTGCCGACCGCCGACGTCTACTACAGCACGCAGCCGCGTGACCGCCGTGCTGCCGAGCAGCGCCTGCAGGCCAGCAAGCGGCAGAAGGACAGCCAGTATCGGCAGCTGTCGCTGATTGCCATGCCGGGGAATGCGGCGGCGCAGCAGGAGCAGCTGTTCCGCCGGGTACGTGGGTGGCTGATGCCTCAGGAGTGATCGGAGGGGCTGCCTTGCAGCCCATCGCGGCCGCGCGCCCGCCCCAGGTCAGAGGCGTCAAAGCCCGCGCCGCTTGCGCACCAGGGCATAGGCCTGGTGCAGCTCACGGGTGCGCTCGGTCGCCTCGCGCACTTGCGCGTCGCTGGCCCCGCTGCCGGCGAGCTTGTCCGGATGATGCTTGCTGACTAGCCGGCGATAGGCTTGTTTGACGTGCTCGATCTCGCTGTCCGCCTCGACCCCGAGTAGGCGCAGGGCTGCTGCGTAGGTCAACACGGCGCCCTCCGGAGCCGCCTTGCGCGGTTCGTATTCAAGAGCCAGCGCCTGGATCTGAGTCCGCGACAGGCCTAGCCGGCGCCCCCACTCCAGCAGCAGCTCGCGCTCACGCATCCCCGCCTTGCCATCCGCCCAGACCATCCGCCAGCAGGCGCGTAGGGTGCCTTCAGCGGCATGGGGCTGTTGCTTGATCCGCTGCAAATAGCGCCCCACACGCACCTTGCCCGACTTGCCACGATTGAAGGCGGCGATTGCCCGTAACCGAGCCGGCTCGGCCATATCCAGACGGGTCATTTCCTGGCGGGCCTGCTGGATGTGTCCATCCACGACACGGCCATCGCTCTTGGCCAGTCGCCCGAGCAGGACGAATAGCAATTCCTCGTCACGCAATGCCGGGCGTCCGCCCAGACGCTCACGCAGGTCTTCCCAGCCCTCCAGACGCAAGCGCCGGTCCATGGCCTGGCCAAGCAAGGCCCCGAGCAACGCACCGG
This sequence comes from Pseudomonas guariconensis, assembly GCF_040822035.1. Classification (NCBI taxonomy): domain Bacteria; kingdom Pseudomonadati; phylum Pseudomonadota; class Gammaproteobacteria; order Pseudomonadales; family Pseudomonadaceae; genus Pseudomonas; species Pseudomonas guariconensis. Next base: position 4,830,281 of record NZ_CP162012.1, read on the forward strand.
GGATGCTGGCCACGGCGAAACCGGCGCCGGCACCTATCAATGTGCTTGGCCACCACATATCAAACGCGCTCGCCGATCAAACGCTCGACCTCGGCCAGGCGCTCTAGGGTGCCGACATCGACCCAGCGCCCCTGGAAGTGCTCACCGCTCACCCGCCCCTTGGCCATTGCATGGCGCAGCAATGGCGCGAGCTTGAACGCGCCGGGCTCACAGCCTTCGAACAATGCAGGATCGAGTACGGAGATGCCGCTGAAGGTCAGGGTGCCAGGTGCCTCGTCGCCATCGACAACCGAATCGCCATCCAGACGAAAGTCACCACGGCCGTGATGGCCTGGATTGTCGACCAGTACCAGGTGCGCAAGCCGCCTCATGGGCACGCGCAGCCGGGCGAAGTCGTAGTCGGTCCAGATATCGCCGTTGACCAGCAGAAACGGCGCATCGCCCAACAACGGCAGCGCCTTGAAGATCCCGCCACCGGTTTCCAGCGGTTCGCCCTCGGGCGAGTAGCGAATGTGCAGGCCGAACCGGGCACCGTCGCCCAGGTGATCCTCGATCTGCTGGCCCAGCCAGGCGTGGTTGATCACCACCTCGGTGAAGCCCGCCTTGGCCAGCGCCTGCAGGTGATATTCGATCAATGGCTGGCCTGCCACTGGCACCAGTGGCTTGGGAGTATGCAAGGTCAGGGGACGCATGCGCTCGCCCTTGCCCGCTGCCAGGATCATAGCCTTCATGAACGCGCTCCGGCCTTCAGCTCGGCGATCAGTTGCCCCAGTTCGGCCAGCTCGGGACGACGGCTGATCACTTCATCTATATAGGCGAAGAATCGCGGCACGTCAGACAGATATCGCGGCTTGCCGTCGCGGTGGCAGATACGGGCGAAGATGCCGATGACCTTCAGGTGACGCTGCACGCCCATCAGGTCACTGGCGCGGTGGAAGTCCTCGAAGTCGGCCTGCACGGGGATGCCGGCCGCTTGGGCTTTCTGCCAGTAATCGCGTAGCCAGCCCTCGACTCGCAGCTGGGGCCAACTGACGAACGCGTCTTTGAACAGGCAGGTGATGTCATAGGTCACCGGGCCGTAGACGGCGTCCTGGAAGTCCAGCACGCCAGGGTTCGGTGTGCTCTGCATCAGATTGCGCGGCATATAGTCGCGATGCACCAGGACTTTGGGCTGGGCCAGGGCACTGTCGATCAGCAACTGACTCACCCGCTGCCAGGTCGCCTGCTGCGAATCGGTGAACGTCAGGCCCAGCTCGCGCCCGACGTACCATTCGGGGAACAGCTCCACTTCGCGGCGCAGCAGGGCGACATCGTAGCTGGGCAACGGCGCGTCCATCGGCAGGCGCTGGAAGGCCAGCAAGGCGTCGATGGCATCGGAGAACAGGGCATCGGCATTGCCGGCATCGATGACATCCAGGTAGGTCTGACGGCCCAGATCCCCCAGCAACAGGAAGCCACGCTCCAGATCCTGGGCGTGGATGGCCGGCACGTGCACGCCGGCCCTGGCCAGTAGATGATCGATGTCGACGAAGGGCCGGCAATTCTCTTGTGGCGGCGGCGCATCCATGATCACGAAGCTGCGTGCGCCCCCCTGCCAGCGGAAGTAGCGACGGAAGCTCGCGTCGCTGCTGGCGGCGGTCAGGGCGCCTTCTGGCACCTCGCCCCAGGCGTTTTCACGGAAAAGACGGTCAAGCTGCTCATCGAGCCAAGCGGTCAGTTGTTGCAGGCGTACATCGTGATCGGGCATTACAAGGGTCTCCGACGGCCCTAGCCGTCAAGCGGGTCATGCTTTATTATCCAGCATCTTTTTCAGACCATCGAGAGGCGTGCGGCCCCACACGCGGGCAGATGGCACGCAGGAAGCCCGGACTAATAAGATGGCATTGAAATCCCCCGCGTTTCGTAGAAAGTTTCCGTTGCTGGTGACTGGCGGTCTGCTGGCTCTGCAACCTCTGGCCACGTCATACGTGGTGGCAGCCGAGCAGTTCGACTGCCAAGTGTCCGCCTCCGGTGGTTGGGACTGCAAGCCCAAGACCACGGCCAACAACCTGCCGCCGCGCCCAGTGCATGAAGGCGCCGCGCTGAGCTCGGGCGGTGACGCCCAGGTCGCCGAGACCGACGCCGATGGCGAACCCAAGCCGGTGCTGGTCACCGAGAGCAAGGGCCGCGGCCTGAAGTCGCGTAGCGAAGACTACAGCCACCTTGACTGGGTTCCCCGCGACAAACTCACCGCCGCCCAATTGGCTGAGACCGGTCCGTACTGCGGTGGCGCCTACATCGAGCCGTCGCGTCCTGGCATGGATGACACCACGCCCAAGGACGAAGCGCCGACCTACCTGAACGCCAAGGTCTCCCGCTACCAGCAGGAGCAGCAGATCGCCACCCTCGCCGGTGACGTGGTCATGCGCCAGGGCAGCATGCAGGTCCAGGCCGACGAGGCCAACCTGTACCAGGCCGAGAACCGCGGCGAGCTCAAGGGCAACGTCAAGCTGCGCGACAATGGCTCGCTGGTCGTCGGCGACCAGGCCGAAATCCAGCTGGATACCGGCGAGGCCAAGGTCGACAACGCCGAATACGTGATGCACAAGTCGCACATTCGCGGCAACGCGCTGTACGCCAAGCGTGGCGAAAACGCCATCATCCGCCTCAAGGACGGTACCTACACCACCTGTGAGCCGGGCAGCAACGCATGGCAGCTCAAGGGCAACAACATCACCCTGAACCCGGCCACCGGCTTCGGTACCGCGACCAACGTCACCCTGCGGGTCAAGGATTTCCCGGTGTTCTATACACCGTACATCTACTTCCCGATCGACGACCGTCGCCAGTCCGGCTTCCTGCCGCCGTCGTTCAGCACCAGCAGCGACACCGGCTTCATGCTGGTCACGCCGTACTACTTCAACCTGGCGCCAAACTACGACGCCACGCTGTACCCGCGCTACATGGCCAAACGCGGCATGTTGATGGAAGGCGAATTCCGCTACCTCACCAAGTCCAGCGAAGGCCAGCTCGGTGCTGCGTACCTGAACGACAAGAACGACGATCGTAAAGATCAGACCGACTACAAAGAACAGCGCTGGATGTACAACTGGCAGCACAAGGGCGGGCTGGATTCGCGCTTGATGAGCGAGGTTGACTACACCGACATCAGCGACCCGTTCTACTTCCAGGATCTGGAAACCGGTCAGATTGGTGTTGAAAGTCGGGATGTGGTCAACCAGCGCGGTACCCTCACCTATCGTGGTGATAGCTACCAGGCACGCTTGAATCTCCACGCCTACGAAATGGCTACTCTCTCGCGAGTAACGCCATACAACAGGCTGCCACAGATCACCTTCGACGGCCTTCTGCCATATCATCCTGGAGGGTTCGACCTCAGCTACCATACCGAAGCCGTGCGGTTCGATCGGGATCTGAAGGACGATTTCGTTTTAAATGAAGACGGCCTACCTGATACCTCCGCCGGGGCACCAGGAAGACGCCTTGACCAGAACGTTTTCGGGCTTGCTCGCTCGAATGGTACTCGCCTAACTGCAGCACCAGCCATCAGTTTGCCAATGGAAGCCAGCTACGGCTTCCTCACGCCAAAACTGAAGTATGTTTACACGCACTATGACCTCGACCTGGATAGCAAAGGCAAAACCGATCTCGCGAATGCCAGCCAGCAAACGCGTGATCTGCGAGGCGACTTCTCCAGCAGCCAGAACCGTAGTGTGCCTATTTTTAGCATCGATAGCGGTCTGTACTTCGACCGCAATACCCAGTGGTTTGGCAAAAACTACCGTCAAACCCTAGAACCGCGCCTGTTCTACCTCTACGTCCCTTATGAGGACCAGAAGGACATCCCTGTCTTCGACACTGGCGAAACCTACTTCAATTACGCTTCACTGTTCCGCGACAACCGCTTCAGCGGCTCCGACCGCATCGGCGATGAGAACAAACTCTCCCTGGGTGTGACCAACCGCTGGATCGAGGAAAACGGCTTCGAGCGTCAGCGCTTCAGCATCGGCCAGGCCCTATACTTCCGAGATCGTAAGGTGCAGATGCCAGGCATAGACTGGCGTACACGTGCCGACTCGCAGTCGGACGTATCGCCCTACGCCCTGGAGTACCTGTTTGCCTTCAACCGCGACTGGCGTTTCAACTCCGAATATAACTGGGATCCGGACAGTCGCAGGCCACGCTCCGGTAGCGCCATGTTCCACTACCAGCCGGAAGACAACCCGAACAAGGTCATCAATGCTGGCTACCGCTACCGCAACGACCTGGTGCGCTACGACTCGCTCACAGGCACTTGGAACGCAGGAGGCAACCCCGACTATGGCACTCCAGGCAGCCCGAACTACGTCAAGGACTACTACAAGATCCAGCAGCACGACTTCTCGATCATCTGGCCGATCGTCCCCCAGTGGAGCGTGATCGGTCGCTGGCAGCATGACTACAGCCGTAACCGCACCCTGGAAGCCATGGGTGGTTTCGAGTACGACAACTGCTGCTGGAAGCTGCGTCTGATCAACCGTTACTGGATCGACTACGACGACTTCAGCCAGGCACTGCCGCAAAACGAGAAGGGCGACCACGGCGTCTTCTTGCAAATCGTCCTCAAAGGCCTCGGCGGCGTTGTGGGCAACAAGGTCGAGACGTTCCTCGACGAAGGCATTCAAGGTTACCGTACACGTGAAGACCAAGCTTATTGATCGACTGCGCCCGCTGCTGCTGGGCGCTGCATTGCTGAGTGGCGCGGTGCATGCCGCGGTACAACCTCTGGACCGCGTGGTGGCCATCGTCGACAACGACGTGGTCATGCAAAGCCAACTGGATCAACGCATCCGCGAAGTGCAGCAGACCATCGCCAAGCGCGGCGGCGGCGTGCCCCCGGCCGGAGCCCTGGAGCAGCAAGTGCTGGAGCGCCTGATCGTCGAGAATCTGCAACTGCAGATCGGCGAACGTTCGGGCATCCGCATCACTGACGAAGAGCTCAACCAGGCCATCGGTACCATTGCCCAGCGCAACGGCATGAGCCTCGATCAGTTCCGTGCCGCCCTGGCCCACGATGGCCTGTCGTTCGACGACGCCCGTGACCAGGTCAAGCGCGAGATGATCATCAGCCGCGTGCGCCAGCGCCGTGTGGCCGAGCGTATCCAGGTCTCCGAACAGGAAGTGAAGAACTACCTCAACTCCGACCTGGGCAAGATGCAACTGTCGGAAGAGTACCGCCTGGCCAACATCCTGATCCCGACCCCGGAAAGCGCAAACTCCGAGGCGATCCAGGCGGCCGCCCGCCAAGCCGGTGACGTTTACCAGCAGCTCAAGCAAGGTGCGGACTTCGGCCAGATGGCCATCGCCCGCTCCGCCAGCGAGAACGCCCTGGAAGGCGGTGAGATGGGCTGGCGTAAAGCCGGCCAACTGCCGCCTGATTTCGCCAAGATGTTGAGCAGCATGGCCGACGGCGACATCACCCAGCCAATCCGCATCCCCAACGGCTTCATTATCCTCAAGCTCGAGGAAAAGCGTGGGGGCAATGCCAGCGTGCTGCGTGACGAAGTCCATGTTCGCCATATCCTGATCAAGCCAAGCGAGATCCGCAGCGATGCGGCCACCGAGCAACTGGCCGAGCGCCTGTATGAGCGCATCAAGAACGGCGAAGACTTCGGCGAGCTGGCCAAGAGCTTCTCGGAAGACCCAGGTTCGGCCCTCAACGGTGGCGACCTCAACTGGGTTGACCCCAACAGCCTGGTGCCGGAGTTCCGCGAACAGATGGCCAACGCCCCCCAGGGCGAAGTGACCCGTCCGTTCCGTACCCAGTACGGCTGGCACGTACTGGAAGTGCTGGGCCGCCGCGCTACCGACAGCACCGAGCAAGCGCGTGAACAGCAGGCCCTGAGCGTGCTGCGCAACCGTAAGTACGATGAAGAGCTGCAGACTTGGCTGCGTCAGATCCGCGACGAAGCCTACGTTGAAATCAAGCTGCCTGGCGCCGACCAGGCCGCCCAGTGAAGCCCCTGCGCTTCGCCGTCACGCCCGGCGAGCCGGCCGGCATAGGCCCAGACCTGTGCCTGCTGCTGGCCGCCGAGGCTCAGCCTCATCCCTTGATCGCCATCACCAGCCGTGACCTGCTCGCCGAGCGGGCCACGCAGCTGGGGCTGGCTGTCAATCTGCTGCCGGTCATCCAAGGCGCCTGGCCCGACCAACCCGCCCCCGCCGGCAGCCTGTATGTCTGGGATACGCCATTGGCCACCCCGGTTGTACCCGGGCAGTTGGACAAGGCTAATGCCGCGTTCGTGCTGCAGACCTTGACCCGCGCTGGCCAAGGCTGTCTGGATGGGCATTTCGCCGGCATGATCACCGCACCGGTGCACAAGGGCGTGATCAATGAAAGCGGCATCGCTTTCTCCGGCCATACCGAATTTTTGGCTGACCTTACCCACACCAACCAGGTGGTGATGATGCTGGCCACCCATGGATTGCGCGTGGCGCTGGTGACTACCCACCTGCCCCTACGTGACGTCGCCGACGCCATCACCGCCGAGCGCCTGGAGCGGGTCACGCGGATCCTGCATGCCGACCTGCGCGACAAGTTCGGTATCGCCCAGCCCCGCATCCTGGTTTGCGGTCTCAACCCGCATGCCGGCGAAGGCGGTCACCTGGGCCGCGAAGAAATCGACATCATCGAGCCCGCCTTGCAGCGCCTACGCAGCCAAGGCATGGACCTGCGTGGTCCGCTACCGGCCGATACCCTGTTTACCCCCAAATATCTGGAGCACTGCGATGCGGTGCTGGCGATGTACCACGACCAGGGCCTGCCGGTACTCAAGTACAAAGGCTTTGGCGCCGCAGTCAACGTGACCTTGGGCCTGCCGATCATCCGCACGTCGGTCGACCACGGCACCGCCCTGGACCTGGCTGGCAGCGGCAAAGTCGACACCGGCAGCCTGCGTGTCGCCCTGGAAACCGCCTACCAGATGGCCGAGAACCGACCATGACCGAGCAATACCAACACCGGGCGCGCAAGCGCTTCGGCCAGAACTTCCTGCACGACGCCGGCATCATCGACCGCATCCTGCGTGCCATCAATGCCAAACCCGGCGAGCATCTGCTGGAAATCGGCCCGGGCCAAGGCGCCCTGACCGAAGGCCTGCTGGGCAGCGGCGCCCAACTGGACGTCGTCGAGCTGGACAAGGACCTTGTGCCGATTCTCCAGCACAAGTTTGCAGACCGGGACAACTTCCGCCTTCACCAGGGCGATGCCTTGAAGTTCGACTTCAATCAGTTGGGCGTGCCTGAGCGCAGCCTCAAGGTGGTGGGCAACCTGCCCTATAACATCTCCACCCCGCTGATCTTCCACCTCTTGGAACACGCCAACCTGATCCGCGACATGCACTTCATGCTGCAAAAGGAAGTGGTCGAGCGTTTGGCCGCCGGCCCAGGAGGCGGCGACTGGGGCCGCCTGTCGATCATGGTGCAGTACCACTGCCGCGTGGAACACTTGTTCAACGTCGGCCCTGGCGCCTTCAACCCGCCGCCGAAAGTGGACTCAGCCATCGTCCGCCTGGTACCGCATGAAACCCTGCCGCGCCCGGCCAAGGATCCACGCCTGCTAGAACGCATCGTGCGCGAGGCCTTCAACCAGCGTCGCAAGACCCTTCGCAACACCCTTAAAGGGCTGCTCGACAGCCAGGCCATCGAGGCCGCGGGTGTCGATGGCAGCCTGCGTCCAGAACAACTGGATCTCGCGGCGTTCGTACGCCTGGCCGACAAGCTGGCCGAGCAGCCAAGCGCCAGCTAAGCACACGCCATTGGTGTGGCCCCATCGCGCAGACAAACCCGCGATGGGGCCGATAATGTCTACAAGCGACGCCAGGCCCTGCATAACTGGCCTCAAGCCCCGTCCATGGCCTAGACTGCAACCATTGCAGTATTTGCGTCCGCTCGTCCAAGGCCTTTGCATGTCAGACCCCCGCTATCAGATCGACGTCAGCGTCGTGACCCGTTACCTCAAAGAACAATCCGATCCCGACAACGACCGCTTTGCCTTCGCCTACACCATCACTGTGCAAAACAACGGCACGCTCAAGGCCCGCCTGGTCTCACGCCACTGGCTGATCACCAACGGTGACGGGGAAGTCGAAGAGGTTCGCGGGGCGGGTGTGGTCGGCCAGCAACCGCTCATCGAGCCAGGCGACAGCCACACCTACAGCAGCGGCGCGGTGCTCACGACCCGTGTCGGTACCATGCAGGGCAGCTACCAGATGTTCGCCGAGGACGGCAAACACTTCGATGCGCCTATCGCGCCGTTCCGCCTGGCCGTGCCTGGAGCACTGCACTGATGGCGGTGTACGCGGTCGGCGACCTGCAGGGCTGCCTGCAGCCGCTCAAGTGCTTGCTCGAACGCGTGCACTTCAACCCCGCCGTGGACCGCCTGTGGCTGGTAGGCGACTTGGTCAACCGCGGCCCCGAGTCCCTCGAGACCCTGCGCTTTCTGTATTCGATCCGCCAGTCGCTGGTGTGTGTGCTGGGCAACCATGACCTGCATCTGCTGGCAGCCTGGTACAACGTCGAGCGCTTGAAGAAGAGCGACACCCTGCGCGAGATCATCGAAGCACCAGACGCCGACCAGCTGTTCGACTGGCTGCGCCAGCAGAAGCTGCTGCACTATGACGAGGCACGCGGTATCGCCATGGTCCACGCCGGCATCCCGCCCCAGTGGACCCTGGGCAAGGCGCTCGAACTGGCGGCCGAAGTGGAGGAAGTGCTGCGCGACGACACTCGCCTGCAGCTCTTTCTCGATGGCATGTACGGCAACGAGCCGAACAAATGGAGCAAGAACCTGACCGGCGTCGAACGCCTGCGGGTCATCACCAACTATTTCACCCGCATGCGCTTTTGCACTGCCGAGGGCAAGCTCGACCTCAAGAGCAAGGAAGGCCTGGACAGCGCCCCCAAGGGCTATAAGCCCTGGTTCGCCCACAAGGACCGCCGCTCACGTCATGTGAAGATCCTCTTCGGCCACTGGGCCGCCCTGGAAGGTCGTGTCGATGTCCCCGATGTCATCGGCCTGGACACCGGATGCGTCTGGGGTGGCGCCATGACGCTGTACAACGTCGACAGCGGCGAATTCCACCGCTGCGAGTGCGCCGACGATGGCACCCCACGCCAATCGGCATAACCGACTAGACTTAACGATCAGCCCCGAAGGAAACCGACCCATGAGCGAATTCAAGCGCATCCCTCCCGAGCAGGCCCTGGCCTTGCGTGAGCAAGGTGCGGTGGTCGTCGACATTCGCGACCCACAGGCGTTTGCTGCCGGCCATATCAGCGGCGCCACACATCTGGATAACCATTCGGTCGCGGAGTTCATCCGCAATGCCGACCTCGATGCACCGACCCTGGTGGTCTGCTACCACGGCAATTCCAGCCAGAGCGCCGCGGCCTATCTGGTGGGCCAGGGCTTTTCCGAGGTGTACAGCCTCGATGGCGGCTTCGAGCTGTGGCGCAACACCTACCCGGCTGAAACCGCTCAAGGCGGCGCCGAATAAAATTTTTCATTTTCCCGCAGCCCGCGCCACGTGCGGGCTTGGGCCTTTCCTGACGAACGGTCGTGAGTATCTTCTCGGCCTCGCGCCCTTGACCTCCCGTATAACCAACTATCCTTAAGCCCAGGCCATCCAAAAAAGGGGAGAGCCGGTACACCGGCGTGCGGGTCATCGGTAGCGTTTCTACGGGTGTTCTGGGGGGTATACAGCAATCGGCCAGCCCGGTTGCATGCCAGCATCATGCTGACTGATCCGGCGTCGGCTCCAACGTATCGAGCGAGGTGACGTCATGAGCATTTTTAGCCACTTCCAACAACGTTTCGAGTCAACCCGCCAGGAAGAATTCTCGCTGCAGGAGTACCTCGAGCTGTGCAAAGAGGATCGCAGTGCCTATGCATCGGCGGCCGAACGGCTGTTGCTGGCCATAGGCGAACCAGAGCTGGTCGATACCTCAACGAATTCCAGGCTGTCGCGAATCTTCTCCAACAAGGTAATAAGGCGCTATCCGGCCTTTGCCGACTTCCACGGCATGGAAGAATGCATCGACCAGATCGTCTCGTACTTCCGCCATGCCGCACAGGGCCTGGAAGAGAAGAAACAGATCCTGTACCTGCTGGGCCCGGTGGGTGGCGGCAAATCGTCCCTGGCCGAGAAGCTCAAGCAGCTTATGGAGAAGGTCCCTTTCTACGCCATCAAGGGCTCCCCGGTGTTCGAATCGCCCCTGGGGCTGTTCAATGCCAGCGAAGACGGCGCCATTCTTGAAGAAGAATTCGGCATCCCGCGCCGCTACTTGAACACCATCATGTCCCCGTGGGCCACCAAGCGCCTGCAGGAGTTCGGCGGCGACATCTCCAAGTTCCGGGTGGTCAAGCTCTATCCTTCCATCCTCAACCAGATCGCCATCGCCAAGACCGAACCAGGCGATGAGAACAACCAGGACATTTCCGCCTTGGTCGGCAAGGTGGATATCCGCAAGCTCGAGGAATTCCCGCAGAACGACGCCGACGCCTACAGTTACTCGGGCGCGCTGTGTCGGGCCAACCAGGGCCTGATGGAGTTCGTCGAGATGTTCAAGGCGCCGATCAAGGTCCTGCACCCGCTGCTCACCGCCACCCAGGAAGGCAACTACAACAGCACCGAAGGCCTCGGAGCGATCCCCTACTCCGGGATTCTGCTGGCCCACTCCAACGAATCGGAATGGCACACCTTCCGCAACAACAAGAATAACGAGGCGTTCATCGACCGGATCTACATCGTCAAGGTGCCGTACTGCCTGCGTGTCAGCGACGAAGTGAAGATCTACGACAAACTGTTGATCAACAGCTCGCTGGCCAAGGCCCACTGCGCACCGGACACCCTCAAGATGCTCGCGCAGTTCACCGTGCTGTCACGCTTGAAGGAGCCGGAGAACTCCAACATCTACTCGAAGATGCGCGTCTACGACGGTGAGAATCTCAAGGACACCGATCCGAAGGCCAAGTCGATCCAGGAATACCGCGACGCCGCCGGTGTCGATGAAGGCATGAACGGCCTGTCGACCCGCTTCGCCTTCAAGATCCTCTCCAAGGTGTTCAACTTCGATCCGCATGAAATCGCCGCCAACCCGGTGCACCTGCTCTATGTGCTCGAACAGCAGATCGAACAGGAGCAGTTCCCTGCCGAAGTACGCGAGCGTTACCTGCGTTACCTCAAGGAATACCTGGCTCCCCGCTACATCGAGTTCATCGGCAAGGAGATCCAGACCGCCTATCTGGAGTCCTACAGCGAATACGGCCAGAACATCTTCGACCGCTACGTGCTGTACGCCGACTTCTGGATCCAGGACCAGGAGTACCGCGACCCGGAAACCGGCGAGATCCTCAACCGCATTGCCCTCAACGAAGAGCTAGAGAAGATCGAGAAGCCGGCCGGCATCAGCAACCCGAAAGATTTCCGCAACGAGATCGTCAACTTCGTGCTGCGGGCGCGAGCCAACAACAACGGCAAGAACCCCAGCTGGCTGAGCTACGAGAAGCTGCGCGTGGTGATCGAGAAGAAAATGTTCTCCAACACCGAAGACCTGCTGCCGGTCATCAGCTTCAACGCCAAGGCCAGCAAGGAGGATCAACAGAAACACAACGACTTCGTCACCCGGATGGTGGAGCGTGGCTACACCGACAAACAGGTTCGCCTGCTGTCGGAATGGTATCTGCGGGTCAGGAAATCGCAATAAAGCGGCAAGCGACAAGCCGCAAGCTGCAAGCTGTCCGGCGCCAGGCGACGTCTCGCGCCACAGCTTGCAGCAGCGGTGGCTGCTCATTCTTGCAGCTTGAGGCTTGCAGCTGCATCCAGTCACCGGAGGGACCATGAGCTACGTAATCGACCGACGCCTGAACGGCAAGAACAAGAGCACGGTCAACCGCCAACGCTTCTTGCGGCGGTACCGTGAGCACATCAAGAAAGCCGTCGAAGAGGCCGTGAGCCGCCGCTCCATCATGGACATGGAGCATGGCGAGCAGATCAGCATTCCGGGTCGTGATATCGACGAACCCGTGCTGCACCATGGTCGTGGCGGCAAACAGACCATCATCCACCCCGGCAACAAAGAGTTCACCGCAGGCGAGCATATCCCCCGGCCACAGGGTGGCGGAGGGGGTGGCGGCCGCGGCAAGGCCGGCAATTCCGGGGAGGGCATGGATGATTTCGTGTTCCAGATCACCCAGGAAGAATTCCTCGAATTCATGTTCGAGGACCTGGAACTGCCTAACCTGGTCAAGCGTCACCTGACCGGCGCCGACACCTTCAAGACCGTGCGTGCAGGCATCGCCAACGAAGGTAACCCCTCGCGCATCAACATTGTCCGCACCCTGCGCTCGGCCCACGCCAGGCGTATTGCCCTGACCGGCAGCAGCCGTGCCCTGCTACGCGAGGCCCAGGCTGAGCTCGCCCGCCTCAAGGTCGAGGAGCCGGACAATTTCACCGATATCCAGGCCACCGAGGCCGAAATTGAACGCCTCAAGGCACGCATCAACCGCCTGCCCTTCCTCGACACTTTCGACCTCAAGTACAACCTGCTGGTCAAGCAGCCCAACCCCAGCTCCAAAGCGGTGATGTTCTGCCTGATGGACGTGTCCGGCTCCATGACCCAGGCCACCAAGGACATCGCCAAACGGTTTTTCATCCTGCTGTACCTGTTCCTCAAGCGGAACTACGATCGCATCGAGGTGGTATTCATTCGCCACCACACCAGCGCGCGCGAGGTGGACGAAGAAGAGTTCTTCTACTCCCGTGAAACCGGCGGCACCATTGTTTCCAGCGCACTCAAGCTGATGCAGGAAATCATGGCCGAACGCTACCCGGCCAGCGACTGGAACATCTATGCCGCCCAGGCCTCGGACGGCGACAACTGGAACGACGACTCGCCGATCTGCCGCGACATCCTCTCCAAGCAGATCATGCCGCATGTGCAGTACTACACTTACGTCGAGATCACTCCTCGCGAACACCAGGCGCTCTGGTATGAATACGAGCGCATCGGCGAGGCTTTCCCAGATACCTTCGCCCAGCAGCAGTTGGTATCGGCCGGTGATATCTACCCGGTCTTCCGTGAACTCTTCCAGCGCAGGTTAGCCACATGACCGCCAGAGAGCAGAGACGCCAACCCATTTCCACCGGGTCCGAGTGGACGTTCGAGCTTATCCAGGCCTATGACCGCGAAATCAGCCGCCTGGCCGAGCGCTACGCCTTGGACACCTACCCCAACCAGATCGAGGTGATCACTGCCGAGCAGATGATGGACGCCTATGCCTCCGTCGGCATGCCGCTGGGCTATCACCATTGGTCCTACGGCAAGCAGTTCCTCAGCACGGAGAAGTCCTACAGCCGTGGCCAGATGGGCCTGGCCTACGAGATCGTGATCAACTCCGATCCGTGCATCGCCTATCTGATGGAAGAAAACACCATGTGCATGCAGGCGCTGGTGATCGCCCATGCCTGCTATGGCCATAACAGCTTCTTCAAGGGCAACTACCTGTTCCGCACCTGGACCGATGCCAGCTCGATCATCGATTACCTGGTGTTCGCCAAGCAGTACATCGCCCAATGCGAGGAGCGCCACGGCATCGATGCCGTCGAAGACCTCATCGATTCCTGTCACGCCCTGATGAACTACGGCGTCGACCGTTACAAGCGCCCCTACCCCATTTCTGCCGAGGAAGAGCGTCGGCGGCAGAAAGAGCGCGAGGAGCACCTGCAACGGCAGATCAACGACCTGTGGCGCACCATCCCGAAGGGTTCGGAAAAAGGCAATGAACGCGATGATGTGCGCTTCCCCGCCGAACCGCAGGAAAACATCCTCTATTTCATCGAAAAACACGCGCCGCTGCTCGAGCCCTGGCAGCGCGAAGTGGTGCGTATCGTGCGTAAGATTGCCCAGTACTTCTACCCGCAGCGACAGACCCAAGTCATGAATGAAGGCTGGGCGACGTTCTGGCATTACACCCTGATGAACGACCTCTACGATGAAGGCCTGGTGACCGAAGGCTTCATGATGGAGTTCCTGCAGTCGCACACCAGCGTGGTGTTCCAGCCGGGCTTCGACAGCCCTTACTACAGCGGTATCAACCCTTATGCTCTGGGTTTTGCGATGTACACGGACATCCGTCGCATGTGCGAACACCCTACGGAAGAAGATCGTCGCTGGTTCCCTGACATCGCCGGCAGCGACTGGCTTTCCACCCTCAAGTTCGCCATGAGCAGCTTCAAGGACGAAAGCTTCATCCTGCAATACCTCTCGCCCAAGGTGATACGAGACCTCAAGCTGTTCAGCATCCTGGATGACGACCAGCGCGACGACCTGTTGGTACCGGCGATCCACGACGAAGCTGGCTACCGGATCATCCGAGAGCAACTGGCCGCCCAGTACAACCTGGGCAATCGCGAACCCAACGTGCAGATCTGGAGCATCGACCGTCGCGGCGACCGCTCCCTGACCCTGCGCCACCAGCAGCACAATCGCAAGCCGCTGGGCGACTCCACCGAGGAAGTGCTCAAGCACCTTCATCGCCTGTGGGGCTTCGATATCCACTTGGAAACCGTGCAAGGCGACCAAGTCATGAAGACCCATCACATGCCTCCCCGGGGCGACCAGAGCGAAGCGGGAGAGTACGGTCGCATGGACCTGGCAGTGGTCCACCACCTCTAGAGCCCCCTTCCGTAGCTGTCGACAGGGTATCCTGTCGGCAGTCACGGAGGTTTTTCATGCAGATCTATAAAGTCGGTGGCGCGGTACGCGACCGCCTGCTCGGGCGCCCGGTCAGCGATATCGACTGGCTGGTAGTCGGCGCTACGGTCGACCAGATGCAGGCCCTGGGCTACCGCCCGGTCGGGGCTGATTTCCCGGTGTTCATTCATCCGCGCACGGGCGAGGAGTACGCCTTGGCGCGTACCGAACGCAAGAGCGGGCGGGGTTATGGTGGGTTTACCTTCCATGCCAGCCCCGATGTAACCCTCGAAGAGGACCTGATCCGCCGGGACCTTACCATCAACGCCATGGCCGAAGACGAACTAGGCAATTTGTACGATCCCTATCATGGCAAGAAGGATTTGGATCAGCGCTTATTGCGTCATGTTTCTCCGGCTTTCGCCGAAGATCCGCTGCGCGTACTGCGGGTGGCCCGCTTCGCCGCCCGCTATGCGCCGCTGGGGTTTCGGGTCGCCGACGAAACGCGCGAGCTGATGCGCCGGATCAGCGCATCCGGCGAATTGCAGGCGCTTACCGCCGAGCGCAGCTGGAAGGAGATAGAGCGCGCGCTGATGGAGGATCAACCCCAGGTATTCATCCAGGTGCTGCGCGACTGCGGCGCCCTGAAGGTCCTGATGCCAGAGGTGGACGCACTGCTGGACAAGCAGCAAAGCCATACCCTGCAAGCACTGGAACAGGCCGCCGGCGAGCAGTTACCGCTCCACGTACGCTGGGCCTGCCTGCTGCATGAACTTACCGACCTGGACCAGGCCAAGGCCCTCAACCGGCGGTTCAAGGCGCCCCGGGAGTCCCAGGAACTAGCCTTGCTGGTCGTGGAATGCCAAACCCTGTGCCATGGTGCTCTGGAACTGAGCGCTGCTGAGCTTCTGGAGTTACTGCAGAAGTTCGATGTGTACCGTCGTCCCCAGCGTTTGGAGGACTTCATCGCCGCCTGCCAGGCACAAGCGCGAAGCCGAGGCGAGAACCAGGCCTATCCACAAGCTGACTACCTACGCGGCGCGGCAGCAGTGGCCAAGGCGGTCGATGTGAAGGGGTTGGTGGAAAAAGGCCTGACCGGACAGGCTCTGGGCGAGGCGCTGAAGGAGGCCCGGCTGACGGCGCTTGAGGCCTACAGGCAACGCTGAATGGCTGGCCATGGGAGCGGGCGCAACGATGAGCGCTGGGTTAATACCGCATTCACCGGGTGCCCTCGCTCCCACGCAGATGGCTTCAGATCGGCTGCAGTGGCGTCAGCTGCAACCCGCGCCACTCGAACGGTACCGGCGCCAGCACCTGCTCGATCCGCGCCTCCTGCCACAGCTGAGCCATGCTTTTGCCTTCACCGGGATGCACCAGTTGCGGCGCGATCAGCGACAGCGGCCACAACACGAACGCGTTCTTCAGAATCTCGGCCCGTGGTAGCACCAAGCCATTGAACGTCCCCAACAAGTCGTCATACATCAGCACATCGATATCCAGCGGCAGGCCTTTGCGCTCAGGCGCATAGCGACCATTGTCCGCCTCGATGAACTTGAGCCGACGGTCCAGCTCCAGCAGCGGCAAGTCGGTCTTGCCGGTCACCACCAGGTTATAGAAAGGCCCACTCTTGATGCCCACCGCCTGGCTCTCGAACACTGGAGAGCAGTGCATGCCCTGCAGAAAGCTCGCCAGCGCATCGAGCCCGGCGCACAGGTGCGCCTCCCGGTCGATATTGCTGCCCAGGCCCAGGTAAACCGTGCTCAAAGACATCCGCGCTCAATCTCCACGCCAACACCACCGCGGGCAGCCGGCACGGCGCCGGGCTTGGTCAGCTTCAGGCGTACCCAAGGGATGTTGAACTCTTCCATCAGCGCCGCAACCAAGCGTTCGGCGAAGGTCTCCACCAGCTCATAGCGCGACTGCTCGGCGAACGCCTGAATACGCGCGCTCACACTGGCGTAGTCCAGGGCAAGGTTCAGGTCGTCGCCTGCTGCCGCCGGGCGGTTGTCCCAGGCGAAACTCAGGTCCAGGCGCAGGCACTGGCGAATATCCCGCTCCCAGTCATAGGCACCGATGACGGTCTCGACTTCCAGGCCTTCGATGAACACTCTGTCCAAGCACTTCTCTCCACAGCACGACAAGGGCGACTGGCGCCGTTAGAATCAAGGCGTCCTCGCCCGGAATAGTTAGCATGTTTTGGTTATTGGCGCTGCTTGCCTACCTGCTCGGCTCTCTGTCCTTCGCCATCGTCCTCAGCCGCCTCAGCGGCAGCCCGGACCCGCGTTCGAGCGGCTCAGGCAACGCCGGCGCGACCAACATGCTACGCCTGGCGGGCCGCAAGCTGGCGATCCTGACCCTGCTCGGCGACCTGTGCAAGGGGCTGTTGCCCGTGCTGCTCGCCCAACTGGCCGGCCTCGGCCTTCAGGAGCAAGCCTGGATCGGCCTATGCGCGGTCATCGGTCATCTGTTCCCGCTTTACTTCTGCTTCAAGGGCGGCAAGGGCGTGGCCACCGCAGCCGGCATGCTCATGGGCCTGTACTTTCCGGCCGCCTTGCTGGCCATCGCCGCCTGGCTGCTGACCTTCTACCTGACCCGCACCAGTTCCCTCGCCGCATTGATTGCCACACCGCTGACACTGCCATTGCTGGCCTGGCGCGAACCTGAGGCACTGCTGCCAATCACCGTGCTTACAGTACTCATCGTCTGGCGCCACCGCAGCAATCTACGCGACCTGTTTGCCGGGCGCGAACGACATTTCTAACGCCTGCCCGGCAACACCCCGCCTCATAAGGCCGACAACTGCTCCATCGGCCAGCGCGCCTGCACGCTGATCGCCAGGTCCTGGCGTTGCCCGGCCAGCAGCCGCTGGCAACCGGCATAGGCGATCATCGCGCCGTTGTCGGTGCAGAACTGGGGACGTGCGTAGTAAACGTTGCCATGGAGACTGGCGAGCATGGTTTCCAGCGAGGCGC
Organism: Pseudomonas guariconensis; assembly: GCF_040822035.1. Classification (NCBI taxonomy): domain Bacteria; kingdom Pseudomonadati; phylum Pseudomonadota; class Gammaproteobacteria; order Pseudomonadales; family Pseudomonadaceae; genus Pseudomonas; species Pseudomonas guariconensis. The sequence continues at coordinate 4,847,986 of NZ_CP162012.1, forward strand.
GCAAGGCCTTGTTGGCGCTCACACCACCGGCGATGACCAGGCGCTTGAGGCCAGTCTGCTTGAGCGCGCGCTTGCACTTGATGGTCAACGTCTCGACCACCGCCTGCTGGAACGCCAGCGAAAGGTCGCAGCGGGTCTGATCGCTATCATCGCCGGCATCCCGGCATTGCTGCCAAGTATTCAGGGCGAAGGTCTTCAGACCACTGAAGCTGAACTCCAGGCCTGGGCGGTCGGTCATCGGCCGTGGGAACACGAAGCGGCCCGGCACGCCTTTTTCGGCCAGACGGGCGATTTCCGGGCCTCCGGGGTAATTCAGGCCGATCAGCTTGGCCGTCTTGTCGAACGCCTCGCCTGCCGCATCGTCCAGACTTTCGCCTAGCAGCTCGTACTGGCCGATGCCATCGACCCGCACCAGCTGGGTATGACCGCCGGAGACCAACAAAGCGACGAACGGGAACTCTGGTGGGGTTTCTTCCAGCATGGGCGCCAACAGGTGACCTTCCATATGGTGTACGCCGATCGCCGGGATGTCCCAGGCGAACGCCAGCGCCTGGGCGCAGGAAGCGCCGACCAGCAGCGCGCCGACCAGCCCGGGGCCAGCGGTGTAGGCGATCGCATCGATCTCGGTGGCGACACAGCCGGCCTCGGCCAGTACCTGGCGGATCAAGGGCAGCATGCGCTTGACGTGATCACGCGAGGCCAGCTCCGGCACCACGCCGCCATAGACGCGGTGCAGGTCGATTTGACTGAACAGCGCATCGGCCAACAGGCCACGTTCGCTGTCGTATAATGCGACGCCGGTTTCGTCGCAGGATGTTTCCAATCCCAGTACTAGCATGGGTCCGTGCCTTGTCGAGGCTGAATTCGAAGGCGCGCATGATAGTCCTCGTACCCCATGCCGACCAGCGGTTTTCGATCAGAGGCTTTGCATTCCGGCCAGCTAAGGGTTAACATCCGCAACCCTTGAAAACCGACGTTCTCCAGCACACCTTTTTGTTTTGCCAGGAGCACGTCTACCCCGGTAATGAATGAAGGTAGCCCTGGATGCCAGCCGTCAAAGTTAAAGAGAACGAACCCTTCGACGTAGCTCTGCGTCGTTTCAAGCGCTCCTGCGAAAAAGCCGGTGTACTGGCTGAAGTTCGTAGCCGCGAGTTTTATGAGAAGCCGACTGCCGAGCGCAAGCGCAAAGCTGCTGCCGCTGTAAAGCGTCACGCCAAGAAGGTTCAGCGCGAACAGCGCCGCGCCGTTCGTCTGTACTAATACAGACGTTCTACGCAAAGCTTCTGCCCCGCCCGGCCCTGTGCCGGGTTGATGGCAGCGGTTGTTTCAATCCTCAGATTCACGTCCGAGGCGCCCCTCGCAACAACTCCGGGGCAACCTGCCTGAACACGTCAGAGCTGGTCCTCGACCAGTCGTGCACGTCCTGACTGACGAGCCCTCCGTGGCTGACGAGCACATTTTTTCTCATACTTCCCGCACCGCACTACTCGCCCCTAACCCGCGCGTAGCGATTAGACTTGCCAGCTGCCAGATGACGAGACTGCCATGGCCGGGCTGATTCCCCAAAGCTTCATTGATGACCTGCTCAACCGCACCGATATCGTCGATGTGGTGAGTTCGCGTATCCAACTGAAGAAAACCGGCAAGAATCTCTCCGCCTGCTGCCCGTTCCACAAAGAAAAAACCCCCTCTTTCACCGTCAGCCCAGACAAACAGTTCTATTACTGCTTCGGCTGCGGCGCTGGCGGCAACGCGCTCGGCTTCGTCATGGACCACGACAACCTGGACTTCCCCCAGGCCGTGGAAGAACTGGCACGCGCCGCTGGCATGGAAGTGCCGCGAGAAGAAGGCCGCCGAGGTCAGAAGCCCCGTCAGCCCACCGATTCACCCCTCTACCCGTTGCTCGAGGCCGCTGCCGAGTTCTATCGCCAGGCCCTGCGCGCTCACCCGACCCGCAAGGCAGCGGTGGACTACCTCAAGGGCCGCGGGCTGTCCGGCGAGATCGCCCGCGACTTCGGCCTGGGCTTCGCGCCGCCGGGCTGGGACAACCTGCTCAAACACCTGGGCGCCGATAGCCTGCAACAGAAAGTGATGATCGACGCAGGCCTGCTGATCGAGAACGCCGAGAGCGGCAAGCGCTACGACCGCTTCCGCGACCGGGTGATGTTCCCGATCCGTGACAGCCGGGGGCGGGTCATCGCCTTTGGCGGCCGGGTCCTGGGCGATGACAAGCCCAAGTACCTGAACTCCCCGGAAACCCCGGTCTTTCACAAAGGCCAGGAACTCTACGGCCTGTTCGAAGCGCGAAAGCACAACCGCAACCTCGATGAGATCATCGTGGTCGAGGGCTATATGGACGTCATCGCCCTGGCCCAGCAAGGCCTGCGCAACGCGGTGGCAACCCTCGGCACCGCAACCAGCGAGGAACATCTCAAGCGCCTGTTTCGCGTGGTGCCGAGTGTCCTGTTCTGCTTCGACGGTGACCAGGCTGGTCGCAAGGCTGCCTGGCGCGCCTTGGAGTCCACACTGGCCAGCCTGCAGGATGGGCGCCGGGCGCGCTTCCTGTTCCTGCCCGAGGGCGAAGACCCGGATAGCCTGGTCCGCGCCGAAGGCACCGACGCTTTCATGGCCCGCATCAACCAGCACGCCCAACCGCTGGCGGACTACTTCTTCGAGCAACTGAGCAACGAGGCGGACCCTCGGTCGCTGGAAGGCAAGGCGCACATGGCTACATTGGCTGCACCGCTGATCGAAAAGATTCCGGGCGCCAATTTGCGTCAGCTCATGCGCAATCGCTTGAAGGAAATTACCGGTCTCGACCCTCAGCAGGTCGAGCAGTTGGCACAGCACGCGCCGGCACCCAACGTGCCCGATTACGACCCAGGCTATGACTACGACGCCATGGCCAGCTACGCCCCTGACTACAGCGACGCGCATCAGCCCGACTACGCGCCCGCCCAGCAGGAGCAGCGCCCATGGACCCCGAACAAGGGCGCAAAGAAACCGTGGGATGGCAAGCCCTGGGACAAAAAAGGCGGCAAACCCTGGCAACGCGATGGCCAGCGCGGCGAAGCACCACCGCGTGTCCCCGCCCCGGTCGAGCCGCCGACCCTGTCGGCCCTGCGCACCCTGCTGCATTACCCGTTGTTGGCCGGAAAGGTGGAAGATGCCAGCCATTTTGCCGACGAAGAGCATATCTACAGCCAGCTGTTGGTCGCACTGATCGAGGCCGCGCAGAAGAATCCTAAGCTAAGCTCAATGCAGCTGATCGCACGTTGGCACGGCACCGAACAAGGCCGCCTGCTGCGGGCTCTGGCGGAAAAGGAATGGCTGATCGATGCCGATAACCTTGAACAACAGTTTTTCGACACTATAACTAGCTTGTCCGCCCGCCAACGCGAGCGCAGCCTGGAACATCTGCTCAGGAAAGCACGTCAAAGCGAGTTGAGCACCGAGGAAAAATCGCAGCTCCTCGCACTGCTGAGCCGGAATGTTCCCGCACAAACCCCGACCTCATCTGGCGCGTGAGGTCCATGCTCGGGTATAATCCTCGGCTTGTTTTTTGCCCGCCAAGACCTTCAGTGGATAGGGTGTTATGTCCGGAAAAGCGCAACAGCAATCTCGTATCAAAGAGTTGATCACCCGCGGTCGTGAGCAGGGCTACCTGACTTACGCGGAGGTCAACGACCACCTGCCTGAGGATATTTCAGATCCGGAACAGGTGGAAGACATCATCCGCATGATCAACGACATGGGGATCAACGTATTCGAGAGTGCTCCGGATGCGGATGCCCTGCTGTTGGCGGAAGCCGACACCGACGAAGCCGCAGCCGAAGAAGCCGCCGCAGCGTTGGCGGCAGTCGAAACCGATATCGGCCGCACGACCGACCCGGTGCGCATGTACATGCGCGAAATGGGTACCGTCGAACTGCTGACCCGCGAAGGCGAGATCGAGATCGCCAAGCGTATCGAGGAAGGCATTCGCGAAGTCATGGGCGCCATCGCCCATTTCCCGGGGACTGTCGACTACATCCTCAGCGAATACGATCGTGTCACCACCGAAGGTGGCCGTCTGTCCGATGTCCTCAGCGGTTACATCGACCCTGACGACAACATTGCCGCGCCGACCGAAGAAGTCCCGATCCCGGGCGCCAAGGCCGCAGCTGCCAAGGAAGAAGAGGACGAAGACGAAGAGAGCGAAGAAAGCAGCGACGACAGCGAGGACGAGGGCGAAAGCGGCCCGGATCCAGAAGTCGCCCGCCAGCGTTTCGGCGCCGTCGCCGACCAGCTCCAGATCACCGGCAAGATCCTGAAGAAACACGGGCGCAGCGGCAAGGAGAGCATCGAAGCCCTCCAGGCCCTGGCAGACCTGTTCATGCCGATCAAGTTGGTACCCAAGCAGTTCGACGTTCTGGTCGAGCGCGTGCGCAGTGCACTGGATCGCCTGCGCGCCCAGGAACGCGCCATCATGCAGTTGTGCGTACGTGATGCACGCATGCCTCGTGCCGACTTCCTGCGCCTGTTCCCAAGCAACGAGACCGACCAGACCTGGAGCGGTGACCTGTCCAAGCGCAACACCAAGTGGGCTGCCGCCCTGGGTGAGAAAGACGCTGCGATCGTCGCCTGCCAGCAGAAGCTGATCGACCTTGAGAACGAAACCGGCCTGACCGTCGCCGAGATCAAGGAAATCAACCGTCGCATGTCGATCGGCGAGGCCAAGGCCCGTCGCGCCAAGAAAGAAATGGTCGAGGCGAACCTGCGTCTGGTGATCTCCATCGCCAAGAAGTACACCAACCGTGGCCTGCAGTTCCTGGACCTGATCCAGGAAGGCAACATCGGTCTGATGAAGGCGGTGGACAAGTTCGAATACCGTCGCGGCTACAAGTTCTCGACCTATGCCACCTGGTGGATCCGCCAGGCGATCACCCGCTCGATCGCCGACCAGGCACGCACCATCCGTATTCCGGTGCACATGATCGAGACGATCAACAAGCTCAACCGTATTTCCCGCCAGATGCTGCAGGAAATGGGTCGCGAACCGACGCCGGAAGAGCTGGGCGAGCGCATGGAAATGCCTGAGGACAAGATCCGCAAGGTGTTGAAGATCGCCAAGGAACCGATCTCCATGGAAACGCCGATCGGTGACGACGAAGATTCGCATCTGGGCGATTTCATCGAGGACTCGACCATGCAGTCCCCGATCGACGTGGCCACGGTCGAAAGCCTCAAGGAAGCCACGCGTGACGTGCTCTCCGGTCTGACCGCACGCGAAGCCAAAGTGCTGCGCATGCGTTTCGGTATCGACATGAACACGGATCACACCCTCGAAGAGGTAGGCAAGCAGTTCGACGTGACCCGCGAGCGGATCCGTCAGATCGAAGCCAAGGCGCTGCGCAAGCTGCGCCATCCGACGCGAAGCGAGCACCTGCGCTCCTTCCTCGACGAGTGATGACAAACCCCGGCCTAGGCCGGGGTTTTTCTTTTCAGGCACGCGACAAACCCCACTGATCGCCTCTCCCCTCGGCCATTGCCCGTCTACACTCGATTCAGACCACCTGAATGAGAGGCCGCTATGTCCTTTGTGCCGGCCCTTCTGTTGCTAATCCTGCTTGCGTGGAACGCAACGGCCGGCGCCCTGACCCTGACTGATGAAGAAAAAGCCTGGCTCAGCGCTCACCCACACGTGCGCCTGGGCGTCGATGCCTCCTGGCCGCCTTTCGAGTTTCGCGACCAGGAAGGCCGTTACCAGGGATTGGCCGCCGATTACGTTGCCTTGATCCAGGAGCGTCTGGGCATATCGCTCAAACCGATCGAGCCCAGCAATTGGACCGAGGTATTGCAGCAGGCTAGGGAAAAACGCATCGACCTGCTCCCCGGCATCATGTCGACGCCCGAACGCCAGCAATACCTCGCCTTCACCCGCCCCTACCTGGACTTCCCCATCGTCATCCTGGCACACAAGGGCGGCCCACAGCCCCGCACCCTCGAAGACCTGTATGGGCTGAAGGTGGCCGTGGTTGAAAACTACGCCCCCCATGAGCTGCTGCGCACTCACCACCCGGACCTGAACCTGGTGGCACTGCCCAACGTCAGCTCCTCCCTTCAGGCCCTGGCGACAGATGAAGTGGACGCAGTGGTCGGGGACCTCGCCTCGAGCATCTGGGCCCTGCGTCAGCTCAAGCTCGACGGCCTGTACGTTAGCGGTGAGACGCCCTATCGCTATCAACTGGCCATGGCGGCCCAGAAGGACAACAAGATACTGGTCGGCCTTCTCGACAAGGTCATGGCCGACATGACCACGGCAGAAATCAGCCACATCCAGCAACGCTGGGTCGGGAACGTCGTCGACCAGCGGTCGTTCTGGAGTGACATGCTGATCTACGGCCTGCCTGCGGTCTTGCTGCTGCTTGCCGGTCTGGCGGTGGTCATTCGCATCAACCGGCGCCTGAGTTCAGAAATTTCGCGGCGTATCGCCCTCGAACAGGAACTGCGCAGCAGCGAGTACCACTACCGCAGCCTGGTCGAAAGCCTGTCCGCCATCGCCTGGGAAGCCGATGCCAACGACTTCACATACAGTTATGTCTCCCCCCATGCCGAAGACCTGCTCGGCTACCCCTTGAGTGATTGGCTGCGCCCCGGTTTCTGGCGCAGCATCCTGCATCCTGAGGACGCGCTCTGGGCCCAGGCCTATTGCGACAGCGAAACCGCCGCGGGGCGCGACCACAGCCTCGACTATCGAGTGATCCGCGCGGACGGCCACGCCCTCTGGGTACGCAATATCGTCAGCATGATCGAACACGGCCACCGCCCGTTGCTGCGGGGCTTGATGATCGACATCAGCGAAACCAAACGTACGGAAGATGCCCTGCGCCTGTCGGAACAGAAGTTCGCCTCGGTGTTCCAGCAATGCCCGGACATCCTGGTGATTGCTCGCCATAGCGACGGTTGCCTATTGGAAGTCAACGAAGCCTTCGAGGAACAGATCGGCCTGAGCCCAGGCCAGGTGATCGGTCGCACCGCCACCGAACTAGACCTGTGGGCCTTGGCTGGCGCCGGCCCCGCTCTGCTCGAGCGCCTGCAGCAAGGCGGCATCCGCAACTTGGAAATGAGCTTTCGCCGCAGCAACGGCCAGGTGTTCACCGGCCTGACCTCGGCCGAGACGTTCGACCTCGACGGCACCCGGGCCATGGTCGTGGCGGTGCGCGACATCAGCCAACTGAAGGAAACCCAGCGACAACTGCAGACCTCCGAAGAAAAGTTCGCCAAGGCCTTCCATGCCTCCCCCGACGGCCTGTTGCTGTCGCGCCAGAGCGACGGCTTGTTGCTCGAAGTGAACGAAGGGTTCTGCCGCCTCACCGGCTATGACATCAATCCAGCCATGGACCAGACCTCCCTGGACCTGGGTATCTGGGTCGATCTCAACGAGCGCAAGCGCCTGATCGAGCAATTGCAGCGCGACGGTTTCGTGCGTGACTTCAGTTGTCATATCCGACGCAGCGATGGGCAGATCCGCCTGTGTGAACTCTCCGCCAGGCCGCTGCCGATCGAAAGCACCGACTGCATGCTGACCATCGCCCGGGACATCACCGAGCGCCATCTGATGCAGGAAAAACTGCAACTGGCCGCCACTGTGTTCGAGAACACCGCCGAAGGGGTACTGATCACCGATCCCGACCAGCGCATCAGTGCCGTCAATCGCGCCTTCAGCGAGATCACCGGCTACAGCGAGATCGAAGCCCTTGGACAAACCCCACGCCTGCTCGCGTCCGGGCAGCACGACAGCGCGTTCTACGCGGCCATGTGGCATCAACTGACTGCCGAAGGCCATTGGCAAGGCGAAATCTACAACAAGCGCAAGAATGGCGAGCTCTACCCCGGCTGGCTGACCATCAGCGCCGTGCGCAACCGCGATCATGAGATCACCCACTTCGTGGCTGTGTTCGCCGATATCTCCAGCCTCAAGCTCGCCCAAGCCAAGCTCGATTACCAGGCCCACCACGACCCGCTGACGGGCCTACCCAACCGTGCGCTGTTCGAAAAGCGCCTGCAGGCCGCCCTTACTTGCCCGCAAGAGGCCAACCGACAGGGTGCGGTGCTGTTTCTGGATCTGGACCGCTTCAAGCACATCAACGACAGCCTCGGCCATCCGGTCGGCGACCTACTGCTCAAAGGCATCGCCCAACGCCTGAGAGAGCAGGTACGCGACTTGGACACCGTGGCGCGGCTAGGTGGCGATGAGTTCATCATCCTCCTGCCCGGCCTGCATCGCCCAAGCGATGCCAGCGCCATCGCCAACAAGCTGCTGACCTGCTTCCATGCCCCGTTCGAGGCCGGTGAACATGAGTTCTTCACCAGCGCCAGCATCGGCATCAGCCTTTATCCACAGGATGGCACCGACGTCGCCAACCTGATTCGCAACGCCGACGCGGCCATGTACCGCTCCAAGGCCAAGGGCCGCAACCGGGTCGAGGCCTATACCCGCGACCTGACCGCCCAGGCCAGCGAGCGCATCGCTCTGGAACACGAACTGCGTCGGGCCATCGAGCGCAACGAAATGAGCTTGTGCTTTCAGCCCAAGTTCAGCCTCAAGACCCAAAACCTGGTTGGCGCAGAGGCCTTGATCCGCTGGCGTCACCCCACCCTAGGCGACGTCCCGCCAGAGCAGTTCATCCACCTGGCCGAAGAGAACGGCACCATTTTGCAGTTGGGCGACTGGGTGCTGGAACAAGCCTGCCGGCAGATGTACAAATGGAAGAGCACCTACGAGCCGTTTGGCCCTTTGTCGATCAACCTCGCCGGCGCCCAGCTGCGCCAGCCCAACCTCGCCAGACGCATAGAACACCTGCTCAAGACTTACCAGCTCAAGGCCGGGGACCTGCAGCTGGAGATCACCGAGAACTTCATCATGAGCCAGGCCGAGGAAGCCTTGGCCATCCTTCATCAGCTCAAGGCGCTCGGCGTGCAACTGGCCATCGATGATTTCGGCACCGGCTATTCGTCCCTGAGCTACCTCAAACGTCTACCCCTGGACATTCTCAAGATCGATCAGTCATTCATTCGCGGCCTGCCCAGCGATCCCCATGACGTCGCCATCACCCGCGCAATCATCGCCCTGGGACGCAGCATGCAATTGACCATCATTGCCGAAGGTGTCGAGAACCAGGCGCAGCAAAACTTTCTGGCCTGCGAAGGCTGCGAACAGATTCAGGGCTACATCGTCAGCCTGCCCCTGCCTGCGGAGGAATTCGCTGCCACCTTCCTTCGCATAGCACTATCAGATCTTTCAGATGGCACCCACCTCAAACCCTCGTTATAATCCCCGCCACCTCTGGGGCCTATAGCTCAGTTGGTTAGAGCAGAGGACTCATAATCCTTTGGTCCACGGTTCGAGTCCGTGTGGGCCCACCAGATACGACAAAGCCGCGCATTGCGCGGCTTTTTGCTATCTGGGTGATTGGCTGGTGCTCCCAAGATTATGTAACATCGAATGCGCCTACCAGACGGAACTCTATGCATGCTTGCAGTCACCCCCAGCCCTACGTCTTCCCTTCGGGAATTCGGGGCCTGCCGAAATATCGCAGAAGGGGCGGTCATTATCTTGGCATCCGGGGCGTCGGCGAAAAATTTCCCGATCACCGAATTTGCCCATATACCAGTCATTGCGATGAATGGCTCGATCACGCTATTGAGCGAGGCCGGTATACGCCCATTCTTCTACGTATGCTCTGATAAGGGATTCGCGCGCCAACAACCGGAGCTGTTCGCTTTGGCGATGGAGAAGAGCCAACGGGTAGCGATTTGGCAGGATCAATACGAACGCCTTCAACGGCAGCCGAAGGGTGAAGTGTATTTTCTGAAAAAAGCCAGGAATCTCACTTTTCTTCAACGCATGATCGACAATGATCCGGTGCTGATCCGCAACCGCAATAGTCTGAATAAGCGAGTGCGCTCCCTCGGCTTCAGCAAAAATCTCGAACACGGCTATTTCGACGCCCGGACGGTTGCGTACCTTGCGCTGCAGATTGCTTACCACTTGGGGTTCTCGCGTGTGTTTCTCTTAGGCGTCGACTTGCATCAGGCTGTCGCCCGCTTCTATGAAAATGACGACTCGCGTAAATCACCGTGTGGGTTGGATCAACATTTCGAAGGCCGGATTCTGCCCTCCTTCGAGCTCGCCGCACGGCAAGTCGTCAGCGAGCAGTTCCAGGTCTATAACCTTTCGGCCAACTCCAGAATTCCCCATGAAGTCATTCCGAAGATCAGCATCGAGGCGTTCAGATCGATGATCTGACGCCTGAAGCTCATTTCTCGACCAGAACGCCACTGCGCTGCGTGTAATAAATGCTATTGGCAGGCACACTTTTATTGACCAACGACATCGCGCCAATGGTCACGTTGTCGCCGATGGAAAGCGTATCGCCAATGATGCAACTATTGGCACCAATGCTCACATTGTCACCAATTTCCAGTTGGTAACGTTCTAGGCCAAGGGTCTTTATCCCAATGGTGCTGTTCTGGCGAATGAACAAATTCCGACCAATCCGGGCGTAGCCGCTGATGACGATACCCGGCAAATGGGCAATTCGCAGCCCTGGTCCAATGCTAGCGTCCAGACTTATGTCGACAGCGTACTTGAGATTCAAACGCTGGTTGAGCCGGCGAGCATAAGCTGCGCGTAGCCCTTTCTTTCGATGAAGGTATTGGGCGAAACGAAACCACAACAAATAGCGCAGCTTATTGTTTCGGCGTGCACGCCTGAGAATATTGAAAAACAAACTGACACGGCGCCCTGGTTTTTTCTTGTTTGACACTTCTGCACGCCAGCACTCGAGCAACTCTTCAAAACTCACTTTCCGCCCCGCTTGACCATTTCCAAGATTATCCCTCTTCCCAACTGCTGGTCAGCATAGCGGCTGCGCTCTTATGATAAAAGGCGGCCCAGGCAGGCACTTTTCCTCCTGCACAGCACTCCCACCCCGCTGAACCGCCTATCAAAGAGATTCGCCATGCCCGACGCTCGCTCCATCACCCTCGACGAAATCGACCGCCAGTTGATCTCCCTGCTGCAGATCAACGCCCGGGAAAGCGTCGCCACCCTCGCTCGGCACTTGGGTATTGCCCGTACTACCGTCAATTCCCGCCTGGAGCGGCTGGAGAAGGGCAAGATCATCACAGGCTACGGTGTGCGTCTGGGCCAGCGGATGCGTGGAGGGGGGTTGCAGGCCTATGTGGGCATCAAGGCACAGCCGCGCTCAGGCAAAGACATCGTGCGCCGCCTCAGCGCCATGGGCCAGGTTCAGCAGCTGTGCGCGGTCAGTGGCGAATTCGACTACGTGGCCTGGCTGAGCAGCGACTCGCCGGAACAACTGGACCAGCTGCTCGATCAGATCGGCAGTCTCGAAGGGGTCGAGAAAACCACGACTTCCATCATTCTCAGCAGCAAGGTCGACCGGGGCCAACCGGGCTGATCATTCAGCCTCGTAACCAAGGCGAGCTTGCCCCTGGCGATCAGCACTCGTCACTCTGCATGCCCAAGCCGTCATTAAGACGACAAATTTCACATAACGACGCCACTCTGCACCTTAATTACGAACGTCCCGCTTCATAAAATGGCCTCCAGACATTTTCTATACTCAGGCTCCGCCTTCTGCGTAGCCTCCCTGGCAAGGTCATCACATGAACAAGAAAAACCGCCACCCCGTCGACGGCAAGAAACCTGTCACCATCTTCGGCCCGGACTTTCCCTTCGGCTTTGACGATTGGCTGGAGCACCCGGCTGGCTTGGGCAGCATCCCGGCCGAGCGTCATGGCGAGGAAGTGGCGATCGTCGGTGGCGGCATCGCAGGTCTGGTGGCGGCGTACGAGCTGATGAAGCTGGGCCTCAAGCCGGTGGTGTACGAAGCCTCGAAACTGGGTGGGCGTCTGCGCTCGCAGGCCTTCAACGGCACTGACGGCATCGTCGCCGAACTGGGCGGCATGCGCTTCCCGGTCTCGTCCACGGCGTTCTATCACTATGTCGACAAACTGGGTCTGGAAACCAAACCTTTCCCCAACCCGCTGACCCCAGCCTCCGGCAGCACGGTCATCGACTTGGAAGGCCAGACCTATTACGCCGAGAAGATTTCCGACCTGCCGGCATTGTTCCAGGAAGTGGCCGATGCCTGGGCCGATGCTCTGGAAAGCGGCGCCCAGTTCAGCGAGATCCAGCAAGCCATCCGTGACCGCGATGTACCGCGCCTGAAAGAGCTGTGGAACACCCTGGTTCCGCTGTGGGACGATCGCACCTTCTATGATTTCGTCGCCACCTCGCGCTCCTTCGCCAAGCTCAGCTTCCAGCACCGCGAAGTCTTCGGTCAGGTCGGTTTCGGCACGGGCGGCTGGGACTCGGACTTCCCCAACTCGATGCTGGAAATCTTCCGCGTGGTGATGACCAACTGCGACGACCATCAGCATCTGGTGGTCGGCGGCGTCGAGCAAGTACCTCAGGGCATCTGGCGTCACGTACCCGAGCGTTGCGCCCACTGGCCAGCCGGCACCAGCCTGAGCTCGCTGCATGGCGGCGCGCCACGCGGCGGCGTCAAGCGCATCCACCGAGCGGCCGATGGCAGCCTGGCGGTCACCGATACCTGGGGCGATACCCGCAATTACGCCGCAGTGCTCGCGACCTGCCAGACCTGGCTGCTGACCACCCAGATCGACTGCGAGGAGTCGCTGTTCTCGCAAAAGATGTGGATGGCCCTGGACCGCACCCGCTACATGCAGTCGTCGAAAACCTTCGTCATGGTCGACCGGCCGTTCTGGAAGGACAAGGACCCGGAAACCGGGCGCGATCTGATGAGCATGACGCTCACCGACCGCCTGACCCGTGGGACCTACCTGTTCGATAACGGCGACGACAAGCCGGGGGTCATCTGCCTGTCCTACGCGTGGATGAGCGATGCCTTGAAGATGCTGCCGCACCCGACTGAAAAACGTGTGCAGCTGGCCCTCGATGCTCTGAAGAAGATCTACCCGAAAACCGATATTGCGGGGCATATCATCGGCGATCCGATCACCATCTCCTGGGAGGCCGACCCGTACTTCCTCGGCGCCTTCAAAGGCGCGCTGCCAGGGCACTACCGCTACAACCAGCGCATGTACGCGCACTTCATGCAGCAGGACATGCCTGCCGAGCAGCGCGGCATCTTCATTGCTGGCGACGATGTGTCGTGGACCCCAGCCTGGGTGGAAGGCGCGGTGCAGACATCGCTGAATGCGGTGTGGGGTATCATGAACCACTTCGGCGGCAAGACCCATCCTGAAAACCCGGGCCCAGGCGATGTCTTCCATGACCTCGGCCCGATCGCCCTGCCGGACTGACACGAGGACGCACCATGCGCATCGCCCTGTACCAAGGCGCGCCAAGGCCACTGGACGTACCCGGCAACCTCGAGCGCCTGCAACAGCAGGCGCAACTGGCCGCCGCTGGCGGCGCGCAGTTGCTGGTATGCCCGGAGATGTTCCTGACCGGCTACAACATCGGCCTGGGCGCCGTACAGCGCCTGGCTGAGCCCAACGATGGCCCGTCGGCCATGAGCGTGGTCGATATCGCCCAGGCCCATCGCATCGCCATCGCCTATGGCTATCCGGAGCGAGGCGAGGATGGCGCGCTGTACAACAGCGTGCAGTTGATCGACAGCCACGGTCGCAGCCTGTGCAACTACCGCAAGACGCACCTGTTCGGCGAACTGGACCGTTCGATGTTCAGCCCAGGCCCTGATCACTTTCCAGTGGTCGAGCTGGGGGGCTGGAGGCTGGGTATGTTGATCTGCTACGACATCGAGTTCCCGGAAAACGCCCGGCGCCTGGCGCTGGGCGGCGCCGAACTGATCGTGGTGCCGACGGCCAACATGCAGCCGTACGACTTCACTTGCCAGGTCACCGTGCGCTCGCGGGCACAGGAAAACCAGTGCTTCCTCGTCTATGCCAATTATTGCGGGGCCGAGGGTGAGATCCACTACTGCGGCCAAAGCAGCATCATCGGGCCGGACGGCAGCGTTCTGGCGATGGCCGGCCAGGAGGAATGCCAGTTGGTGGCGGACCTTGACCACGCATGCGTGGAGCAAGGGCGCAAGGCATTTCCTTATTTGACCGACCTGCGCTGCGAGCTGCATCTTCGTAACACCTGAAACCTGCGAGGGGCCGGATGCGGCCTGGCACTAAGCAGGCCCACGCCTGCAGCTCAGGGCCGGCCGATGCGTTAGGATTACGCCATGCCTGACGCCACCCGCCACCTCACCCTCTCCAATGGCCTGCAGCTCACCCTGCGCCACGCCCCGCGCCTCAAACGCGCTGCCGCGGCCATCCGGGTGCATGCTGGAAGCCATGACGCTCCAGCCCAATGGCCTGGGCTGGCGCACTTTCTCGAACATTTGTTCTTTCTCGGCACCGAGCGCTTTCCCCTGGCAGATGGCCTGATGCGCTACGTGCAGGGCCTGGGCGGTCAGGTCAATGCCAGTACCCGCGAACGCACCACCGATTTTTTCTTCGAAGTCCCGCCCCACGCGTTGGCAGGTGGCCTTGAGCGACTGTGCCAGATGCTGGCGGAACCTGACCTTAGCATCGAGCGCCAACGCCGTGAGCGGGAAGTGATCCATGCAGAGTTCATCGCCTGGGCGCGCAACCGGCAAGCCCAACGGCATTTCGCCCTGCTGCAGAGCGCAGCCCCTGCACATCCGCTGGGCGGCTTTCACGCTGGCAATCGATACACACTGGCCATACAGGCGCCAGCATTCCAGTTGGCGCTGCGCGACTTCCATCGATGCTATTACCACGGCGGGCAAATGGTGCTCAGCCTGTGCGGGCCCCAGTCGTTGGATGACCTTCAAACGTTGGGCACTCGCTTTGGCCTGTTGCTGGCCTCTGGCGATCCCACCGCGCAAGCCCTGCCGCCGAGGCTCTTGCAGCGTGCGGAGCCGGCCGCTGTCAGAGTCGATGATCGTCTCGACCTGCTGTTTGCCCACGAGCATCTGCCCGAGGGCACCGAAGCCGCCCTGGAGTTGCTGCTCGCCTGTCTGGGCGACAACCGGCCTGGCGGCTGGCTGGCCTATCTGCGCCAGCGCGGCTGGCTGCGCAGCTTCAAGGCCGAGCCCCTTTATGTTCATGCCGGGCAGTTGCTTTGGAGCGCCCAGCTACAGGTAAGCGAAGACGCCTCGCAAGATGAGATCCTGGCCTCGCTCCAAGGCTGGCTGGGCTTTCTGCGCCAGACCGATCACAACGCACTGAACCGCACACATGCCCAGTTGCAGCAACGTCGCGCATACACGGCCAGCGCTCTGGAACTGGCGCGCCGGGATAGCACAGGTCTGCCCTTTCGCCACCTTGACGAGCAGGGCCTCGCGGCCTTGCGCACGCTGCTGGACAGCCTGCCGCACCGCGACCATGGCCACTGGCAACTAGCGCCCGCGGACCCCCTTTTGCTGGCAACCCTGCCTCGCCATGCGCGCGTAGCCCTGCCCGCGAGCCTCGCGATCAGCGATGCCTTGCCCGCTTCACGCCGCTTTGCCGCGCTCTACCTGCACTGGCACGTCAGCTCTCCCTTGGGCCAGCGCTTCCAACCCCTGCTCGAGCATTCGCTACAGCCGCTGGTCGAACGCGCCAAGCGGGCGTCATTGCAGTTGGATTTCACGGCGAGCGGCAATGCCTGGCAATTGCACTGCGCAGGTGCACCACAAGCGGTGATACGCGCACTCGACGAAGCCCTCCCGCTGCTACGCCGACCTGGCGTGGATGACTGGATATCACCATCGGCGTCCAAGCCTGCGTTGGTTCCGATCCGCGCGTTGCTTCAGGCCCTGCCCGATGCGATCCGGCACGACCCGTCTCGACAGCCCGATGACACAGTGCTGGACCAAGCCTCGCTTGACGTGCTCTGGCAAACCGCTCGCTGGCAGGGCTTGGCGGTGGGGTTCGCCGCGGCCGAGCAGTCAGCGCTGGCTGCAGCACTGCAGGGAGTGATGGGCACGCCTGAAACGCGCCATGCCCCTCCATCGCTCATGGGTCGTCGTTGGCATGCGCTACAGACCCCAGGCAGCGAACCGGCGCTGTTGCTGTTCTGCCCACTGCCCGCGCACCAGCAAGCCGCTGGCCGTCTGCTCGCCCACTTGCTGCAAGGCCCGTACTATCAGCGTCTGCGAGTCGAATTGCAGTTGGGCTACGCCGTGTTCAGTACCTTTCGTCAGGTCGAAGGTGTCTGCGGGCTGCTCTTCGGCGTGCAGTCGCCCAAGGCCAGCCATGCACAGATCCTCGACCATATCCTGCATTTGCTCGGGCAGAACCTGCCGCTCGACGTGCAAGCCCGCGAAAACCTCGCCGCTCAATTTGAAGAAAATGCCATGAACAATGGCGATGTCGCGCAATGGGCATGGCAGACACACCTGGCTATACAAGCCGACGATCTTGCTGCGCTAAGGCGGTCTATCCTGACGACAGAGCAAATGCATCTGGATCGGCTCAGGCAGGCCCTGCTGACAGCCGAGCATGGCTGGGTGTGCCTGGCCAACGCCCCGGCGCCGGATGCCAGTTGGCACTGAACCCAGCCGGATTGTTACGGAGACTGCAACGGCACTTTTCGAATAATTAACCTTTCGGTACAAATTTTTCTTGTAAGATAGCGCAATCTCAGTCAATGGAACCTCCTCCCCAAGGCGGCGCCAAACAAGTAACTGACCACCCAACCCCATCCGGAAGGAGAACGCCCATGTGGACCAAACCTGCTTACACTGACCTGCGTATCGGCTTCGAAGTGACCATGTACTTCGCCAACCGCTAAGCATCGCTGCGATCAGACGCCTCGGTCCGCCGGGGCGTTTGCGTTTTTTGGCAACGGTTTTTCGGATAGAGAGCAGCCATGTACATCCAGATTCTCGGTTCCGCCGCCGGTGGCGGGTTTCCTCAATGGAACTGCAATTGCGCCAACTGCAAGGGCTACCGCGATGGCACCTTGCGCGCCACAGCGCGTACCCAGTCCTCCATTGCACTGTCGGACGATGGCGAGCACTGGGTCCTGTGCAACGCCTCGCCGGACATCCGTGCCCAGCTCCAGGCCTTCGCGCCAATGCAGCCAGCCCGCGCACTGCGCGATACCGGTATCGACGCGATCGTCCTGCTCGACAGCCAGATAGACCACACCACCGGCCTGCTCAGCCTGCGCGAAGGCTGCCCGCACCAGGTCTGGTGCACCGAGATGGTCCACCAGGACCTGACCACCGGTTTCCCGCTGTTCACCATGCTCAGCCACTGGAATGGCGGTCTGGTGTGGAACCGCATCGAGCTCGAAGGCAGCTTCGTCATCCCAGCCTGCCCGAACCTACGGTTCACCCCCTTCCCCTTGCGCAGCGCCGCGCCGCCCTATTCGCCCCACCGCTTCGATCCACATCCGGGAGACAACCTCGGCCTGCTGGTGGAAGACACCCGCACCGGCGGCAAGCTGTTCTATGCCCCGGGCCTGGGCCAGGTCGACGACAAATTGCTGCAGATGATGCAGGGCGCCGATTGCCTGCTGGTCGATGGCACCCTGTGGGAGGATGATGAAATGCAACGCCGCGGTGTCGGCACCCGTACCGGCCGCGAGATGGGCCACCTGGCGCAGAACGGTCCGGGTGGCATGCTCGAGGTGCTGGACGGCTTCTCGCGTCAGCGCAAGGTGCTCATCCACATCAACAACACCAACCCGATTCTCGATGAGGACTCACCCGAGCGGGCCGAAGTGCAACGCCGCGGCGTGGAAGTGGCCTACGACGGCATGAGCATCGAGCTGTAACGAAGCTGCTCGGCCCTTGTGGGAACGGGTTCACCCGCTCCCACAGGCGGCGAAGTCAGCCGATAGTGCGTTCTATGGGAGTCAATTGATGAACGATGCACGACCCATGTCCCCTGCCGAATTCGAGCAGGCCCTGCGCGCCAAGGGCGCCTATTACCACATCCACCACCCCTACCACGTGGCGATGTACGAAGGCCGCGCCACCCGTGAACAGATTCAGGGCTGGGTGGCCAACCGCTTCTATTACCAGGTCAACATCCCGATGAAGGATGCGGCGATCCTGGCCAACTGCCCCGACCGCGAAGTACGCCGCGAGTGGATCCAGCGCCTGCTCGACCACGATGGCGCACCGGGCGAGGACGGCGGCATCGAAGCGTGGCTGCGCCTGGGCCAGGCCGTGGGCCTGGACCCGGACCAATTGCGCTCCCAGGCGTTGGTACTGCCGGGCGTGCGCTTTGCCGTGGACGCGTACGTCAACTTCGCCCGCCGCGCCAGTTGGCAGGAGGCCGCCAGCAGTTCGCTGACCGAGCTGTTCGCCCCGCAGATCCACCAGTCGCGTCTGGACAGCTGGCCCACGCACTACCCCTGGATCGACCCGGCCGGGTACGACTATTTCCGCACCCGCCTGGGCCAAGCCCGGCGCGACGTGGAGCACGGCCTGGCGATCACCCTGCAGCACTACACGACCCGCGAGGGGCAGGACCGCATGCTGGAGATCCTGCAATTCAAGCTGGATATTCTCTGGAGCATGCTCGATGCCATGAGCATGGCCTATGAACTGAACCGCCCGCCTTACCACACCGTCACGGCTGAGCGGGTCTGGCACAAGGGGATCGCCCTATGAATTTCGACCGCAAGCAAGTCCCCGCCTGGCGCCCGGGCTATCGTTTCCAGTACGAGCCTGCGCAAAAAGGCCATGTCCTGCTATACCCCGAAGGCATGATCAAGCTCAATGAGAGCGCTGGCCTGATCGGCGCGCTGATCGACGGTGAGCGCGATGTGGCAGCGATCATCGCCGAGCTCGAGGGTCAGTTCCCGGATGTCCCGCAAGTCGCCGAAGACATCGAGCAGTTCATGGAGGTGGCCCGTGCCGAACACTGGATCGTCCTCGCCTGAAATGCCAGCCAAGCCCGAAGTCGGTCTGCCGCTGTGGCTGCTCGCCGAGCTCACCTACCGCTGCCCTTTGCAATGCCCGTACTGCTCCAACCCGCTGGATTTCGCCCGGCAGGGTCAGGAGCTCAGCACCGAACAGTGGTTCCGGGTGATGGCCGAGGCCCGCGAGCTGGGAGCGGCCCAACTGGGCTTCTCCGGCGGCGAGCCGCTGGTACGCCCGGACCTGCCCGAGCTGATCGGCGAAGCCCGCCGCCTGGGCTACTACACCAACCTGATCACCTCCGGCATCGGCCTGACCGAGCAGAAGATCGCCGCCTTCAAGCAGGCCGGGCTGGACCACATCCAGATCAGCTTCCAGGCCAGCGACGAGCAGGTGAACAACCTGCTGGCAGGCTCCCGGAAGGCCTTCGCCCAGAAGCTGGAGATGGCCCGCGCAGTGAAGGCCCATGGCTATCCCATGGTGCTCAACTTCGTCACCCACCGGCACAACATCGACAAGATCGACCGCATCATCGAGCTGTGCATCGCCCTGGAGGCGGATTTCGTAGAACTCGCCACCTGCCAGTTCTACGGTTGGGCGCACCTCAACCGCCTGGGGCTGTTACCGACCCGCGCCCAACTGGAACGGGCCGAGCGCATCACCAACGAATACCGCGAGCAACTCAAGGCCGCGGGCAACCCCTGCAAGCTCATCTTCGTCACCCCGGATTACTACGAGGAACGCCCCAAGGCCTGCATGAACGGCTGGGGCAGCCTGTTCTTGACCATCACGCCCGATGGCACCGCCCTGCCCTGCCACGGCGCACGTCAACTGCCGGTGCAATTCCCCAACGTGCGCGACCACGATCTGCGGCATATCTGGTACGACTCCTTCGGTTTCAACCGCTTCCGTGGCTACGACTGGATGCCCGAGCCCTGCCGCTCGTGCGACGAGAAGGAAAAGGACTTCGGCGGCTGCCGCTGCCAGGCCTTCATGCTCACAGGCGATGCCAGCAACGCCGACCCGGTGTGCGCCAAATCCCCTGATCACGGCATCATTCTCAAGGCCCGTGAAGAAGCGCAAACCGCCCAGTTGACCATCGAAGAGATGACCTTCCGCAATGAGCGCAATTCACGAATCATCACCCGCGGCTGATTTCAGCGCCGCCCAGGCGGTCGCGGCCAGCACCGATTTCGCTGAGCTCAAGGTCGGTGCCAACGGCGTATTCTGGAACGAATTCCGCCCCGCCGATGGCGCCTGCCGCCTCTGGCATTGGCGCAACGAGCAGGCCCACTGCCTGACGCCGGACGGCTTCAGCGCCCGCAGCCGCGTCTATGAATACGGCGGCGGCAGCTTCTGCCTTGGCGGCGACGGCGTGGTGTTCGTCAATGAAGCCGACCAGCAACTCTATACCCAGGCCCTCGATGGCTCCCCACCGCGTCCGCTGACCCAGGATGCGCAGTGCCGCTATGGCGATGTGCTGTGGCATGCGCAACGGGTACTGGCGGTCGAGGAGCGCCATGGTGTGTCGGTCGAGCATCGGCTCGTGGCCATCGGGCCCGAGGGGCGCGAAGTATTGGCCGAAGGGGCTGATTTTTATGCCTCGCCCACCCTCAGCGACGATGGACAGCGCCTGGCCTGGATCGAGTGGGACCGCCCCGCGCAGCCCTGGACCCAAACACGCCTGATGTGCCGGGCGCGCAACCATGACGGTCGTTGGGGAGCAGCGTTTTGCCTGGCAGGGCATGGGACGCGGGAGGTTTCACTGCAACAACCGCGCTTCGATGCCCAAGGGCAGCTCTACTGTCTCTCTGACCAAAATGGTTTCTGGCAACCCTGGGGCGAGCTGGGTGGCACCTGGCAAGCCTTGCCTGCCGCCGCCGCCGACCATGCCGCCGCACCTTGGCAACTGGGCGCCAGCTCCTGGCTGCCGATCGGGCCGCAAGCGTACCTCGCCAGCTGGTTCGAGGATGGATTCGGGCTGCTGGGACTGTACGGCGAAGATCGTCAGGTTCAGCGCCTGGGCCGTGAATACACGCGCTTTCGCAGCCTCGCCGCGGATGACGGGCATGTCTATGCCATCGCCGCCTCGCCCCTGACCCCGCCTGCGGTCGTCGCGTTCGATCGGCACACCGGCCGGAGCAGGGTACTTGCCGGCGGTGGCCTTGCGTTACCCGCCGACCGGGTCAGCCGCCCGCGCCCCATCCACTACCCCAGTGGCGATGGCCAGGCCCATGGCTTCTTCTATCCTGCCGTTGGCGCCGAAACCCCTTCGCCACTGGTGGTGTTCATCCATGGCGGACCGACCTCGGCCTGCTACCCGGTGTTCGATGCACGCATCCAGTACTGGACCCAGCGCGGTTTCGCCGTGGCCGACCTCAACTACCGGGGCAGTACCGGCTATGGCCGTGCCTATCGCCAGGCCCTGCACCTCAACTGGGGCGAGCTCGATGTGCAGGATGCCTGCGCCGCCGTCGACCATCTGGCCAAACTCGGCCTGGTCGACCCGCGTCAAGCCTTCATCCGCGGCGGCAGTGCCGGGGGCTACACCACGCTGTGTGCCTTGGCCTTCCATGATGTGTTCCGCGGGGGGGCGAGCCTCTATGGGGTCAGCGACCCGGTCGCCCTCGACCAGGCCACCCACAAGTTCGAAGGCGATTACCTGGGCTGGCTGATCGGTGATCCGCAGCTCGACCATGAACGCTATCGCCAACGCACGCCGTTGCTACACGCTGCCCAGATCAAGGTGCCGGTGATCTTCTTCCAGGGCGAGCTGGACGCCGTGGTAGTGCCCGAACAGACCCGTGCCATGCTGGCCGCGCTCAAGGCCAATGGCATCGAAGCCGAAGGGCACTTCTATGCCGGTGAGCGGCACGGGCTGCGCAAGGCGCAGAACCTGGCGCACGCGTTGGAGGAAGAATGGAAGTTCTATTGCCGGGTGCTGGGGCGATAGACATCGGAGGCCTTTTCGCGGGTAAAACCGCTCCCACAAGACGGGCAATGAGCCGTGGGGGAGCAGGCTTACCCGCGAAGTGTCAGCGCTTGGCGATGATATACACCGCGTGCACGATGCCCGGAATGTAACCCAGCAATGTCAGCAGAATGTTCAGCCAGAACGCGCCGCCGAACCCGACCTGGAGGAATACGCCCAGTGGCGGCAGGATGATAGCGATGATGATGCGGATGAAATCCATGTTCGTCTCTCCTTGGAAGGGTTTCAAAAGAGACTAGCCGGGCCACGCCAGGGTTCCATGACCAAGCGCCAGGCAAAAAAAACGCCCCGAGCCAAATACTGCTGGCCAAGGGCGATGCGCAGGAACGCGAGACGGTTCGGTGAAATTCGTGGCGCCCGGGGCCGGTCAGGCCGAAACCTCGCGGCGACTGTGTTGCTGGGCATGCAGGCGGGCAAAGGCGCGGGCCAAGCGCAGGAGCATCTCGTCGATGTTGCCCTTGCTCACGGTCAGCGCTGGTGAGAAGCGCACTACATCGGCCTGCGGTGCGTTGAGCAGCAGCCCCTCGTGCAGCGCCGCCTCGACCAGCTCGCGGGCCAGGTCCTCGTGCAACTGCAGCGCCCAGAGCAGCCCTTGGCCACGCACTTCGCCCTGGCCATAACGACCGGCCAGGCGGCTGAGGCCGTCACGCAGGTGGCGACCGCTGTCCTGCACGTGTTCGAAGAAGCCTGGCTCGAGCACAGTCTCCAGTACCGCAAGGCCGGCCGCGCTCATCAGCGCGTTGCCATGATGGCTGCCCTCCAGCTCGCCCGGCTCGGCGCAGCATGCGCTGCCGCGGGCCAGCAAGGCCGCCAGCGGCACACCACCACCCAGGCCTTTGCCCAAGGTAATGATGTCGGCACGCACGCCGTAGGTCTGCTCGGCGAGCAGGGCGCCACAACGGCCGATGCCCGTCTGCACCTCGTCGAGGATCAGCAGGATGCCGAGTTCGCGACACAGACGCTCGACCCCTTGCAGATACTCGCGAGTCGCCGGGATCACCCCCGCTTCGCCCTGGATCGGCTCGAGCATGATCGCCACGGTGCGCGAGTCCACGGCGGCGTGCAGGGCCGCGAGGTCGTTGAAGGGCACCTTGCTGAAACCTGGCAGGCCAGGCTCGCAGCGATTGCAGGGCAACGGGTCGGAAGCCGACAGCGCCCCCAGGCTGCGTCCATGGCAGGCCTGGCTGGCAGTGATGATGTGATAGGCGCCGTTGCGATGCAGCTGCCCCCATTTGCGCGCCAGCTTGATGGCGCCCTCGCAGGCCTCGGCACCGCTGTTGAGGAGGTAGGCTTGATCGCTGCCGGTGCTCTGGCAGAGGCGATCGACCAGACTCAGCAAGCCACGACTGTGGAACCCCGCGCCAGGGTTGATCAGCGCCTGGGCCTGGTTGCCCAAGGCCTTGACCAGCACGCTTGGGCTGTGGCCAAGACTGTTGACGGCGCAGCCCTGGGTGAAGTCCAGGTAGGCATGGCCTTGGTGGTCCCACAGCCAAGAGCCCTGGCCTCGTACGAACACCTGCGGCGCCCGCTCGGCGCTTGGCATCAGCCGTTCGCGGGTCGGCTCCGACGCCGCTGGCGCGCTCACCGGAGCAGGCTTGGGCTCGGCAGCGGCAGGGGCCGAACGGCGCAGGTTGAACAGGTTCATTGGGGCTCCAGCCATCTGGGTCAGGGTCGGCAGCGGTTTATTTTGCCTTGCCTATCAAAAGTATTTTTCCCTGCAGGTAACAATCAGCTCGGCGAGCGCTGTAACCCTTTGGAATACGGCGATAGACTAGGCTTCAAGCCGACATTCGGCCATTCCGTTTTTCCAGCTTTTTCGATAAGTAGATCTTATGGATTTTCGACAACTGCGCTATTTCGTCGCGGTGTATGAAGAAGGCCATGTGGGCAGGGCCGCCGAGCGCCTGTCGCTGTCCCAGCCGGCGTTGTCGCAGCAGATCCGCCAACTTGAACACAGCCTCGACCTGAGTCTGTTCGAGCGCAGCAACAAACGCCTGCTGCCGACCCTCGCCGCCCATACCTTGTACAACCACGCCCTGCCCTTGCTTGACGGCCTGCAGCGCGCCCATGAAGCGATGCGCAACTTCAAAGGCCAGTCTCTGCGTACGCTGGCCATCGGCGTACTGCAGACCGTGCGCCCGAGTTTGGTACCGCAATTGCTGGAGCGCGTGCGCCGGGCTCAACCGCACCTGGTGGTGCAGATCTATGAGTTGTCAGGGTTAGAAATCGAGCGGCGCCTGCTTAATGGCAGCCTGGATATCGGCATCAGCTACCTGCCGCCACGCCAACCGGGCTTGCATGGATTGCTGTTGTACGAAGATGAACTTCAATTGGTCATCCCCAATACCCACCCCTTGAAGGACTTCAAGAAAGTCTCGTTGCGCCAGGCGGCTGAGTTGCCGATGCTGATGCTCGGCGAAGAGTTCCAGATTCGGCAGATCTGGCAGGCGCAACTGGCCAGCCTAGGGCGCAGGCCGCAAGTGCAGGCGGAGATGAACAACATGGCGGGGATTCTCGACAGCCTGGCCCATACCGCCTTGGCAACCATCCTGCCCGGCCGGGCGAAGGATGCCACCGAAGATGACCAGGACTTGCTGTGGAAGCCTTTGAGCGAACCGAGGGTGCCGCTGAAGGTCGGCCTGGTGTTCCGCGATGCCCAGCGCCAGCAGGCCTCGGTGGAACTGCTGCGTACACTGCTGGAGGAAGAGACCGACGCCCGCCTGCCAGGCGTTTCGCCCTTGGACGTGCTTGGCTGAAAAACGAGCGGACAAAGAAAACCCCGCCGAAGCGGGGTTTTCCAGACTGTTTCCCTTGACATCCTTATCGCCCCGCCACCCTGGCAGGAAATCCTACGTTGTCCCTGTTCTGTCCATTGCGCATCCTGCGCTACGTCCATGGGGTGAAGATTAGCCCTGGATCCAATTTCAGAAAAGAGGAAAAAAGCCACCGCGTCGTGTAAGAAATCACTTACACAAAAGTCTCAAAAGACGACATGCTGTGGATTCGCACTCGAAAAAAAGCCCACTCCTACCTGGCCGTGGTGACCGTGTAGGAGCGGGCTTACATGGGCGATATCAGAACTGTGCGGCGTCGAGCAGGTATAACGTCTCGCTACCGGCTTTCACCGATGCCACCAGCGAATTCACGCGCGGCAGCAGACGGGCAAAGTAGAAGCGCGCGGTGCCAAGCTTGGCACCATAGAACGCCTCGTCGTCCTTGCCGGCCCGAGCAGCGCGCGCCATCAAAGCCCACATGTAACCATAAGCCACGTAACCGAACGCCTGCAGGTACTCCACCGAGGCCGCACCGATCTCGTTGGGGTTGCCCTTGGCCTGCGCCAGTACCCATTCGGTCAACCCGTCCAGCTCGTCGAGCGCGGTGGCCAGTGGCTGGGTGAACTCATCCAGCTCGGCACCGGCGCTGGCAATGAACTGACGGATCTCATCGGAGAACAGGCGGTAGAACGCGCCGCCACTGCCGATCACCTTGCGTCCCATCAGGTCCAGGGCCTGGATGCCGTTGGTGCCTTCGTAGATCTGGGTGATGCGCACATCGCGGACCAGTTGCTCCTGCCCCCATTCGCGGATGTATCCGTGACCGCCGAACACCTGCTGGCCGTGAACGGTGCACTCAAGGCCCAGGTCGGTGAGGAAGGCCTTGGCCACGGGGGTCAGCAACGCTACCAACTCTTCGCTGCGCTTGCGCGTGGCGGCATCTTCGCTGTACTTGGCGCTGTCCAGTTGCAGGGCGACATAGGTGGAGAAGGCACGCCCGCCTTCGATCAGCGCCTTCATGGTCAGCAACATGCGACGCACATCGGGGTGGACGATGATCGGATCGGCGGCCTTGTCCTTGGCCTGCGGGCCGGTCGGTGCCCGGCTCTGCAAGCGCTCGCGGGCATACTCGACAGCGTTCTGGTAGGAGCGCTCGGCCGACGCCAGGCCCTGGATGCCAACACCCAGGCGCTCGTAGTTCATCATGGTGAACATGGCCGCCAGGCCTTTGTTCGGCTCGCCCACCAAGTAACCGGTGGCGTCATCGAAGTTCATCACGCAGGTGGCCGAGGCCTGAATGCCCATCTTGTGCTCGATCGAGCCGCAGGTGACCGGGTTTCGTGCCCCCAGGCTGCCATCTTCGTTGACCAGGAACTTAGGCACCAGGAACAGCGAGATGCCTTTGGGACCCGCCGGCGCATCCGGCAGCTTGGCCAGCACCAAATGGATGATGTTCTCAGTCAGGTCGTGTTCGCCGCCGGTGATGAAGATCTTGGTGCCGCTGACCTTGTAACTGCCGTCAGCCTGGGGCTCGGCTTTGGTACGGATGATTCCCAGGTCGGTACCGGCATGGGGCTCGGTCAGGCACATGGAGCCGGCCCAGACACCGGCGTACATGTTGGGCAGGTACTTTTCCTTCAGTGCCTCGCTGGCGTGGGCGTTGATCGACAGGCAGGCACCTGCGGTCAGCATCGGGTATAGGCCAAAGGCAAGGCTGGAGGCGTTGACCATCTCTTCGACCTGCGCCGAAATGGCTTTGGGCATGCCCATGCCGCCAAACAGCGGGTCACCGCCCACGCCCACCCAGCCGCCTTCGGCGTAGGTCTTGTAGGCCTCGATGAAGCCAGCCGGGGTGCGCACGGTGCCGTTGTCCCAATGGCAGCCTTCTTCGTCGCCGCTACGGCTCAGCCCAGCGATGGTCTTGCCGGTGACCTTGCCCGCTTCTTCCAGAACAGCCATGGCGGTATCCTGATCGACCGCCTCGGCCAGGGCCGGCAGTTGGGACCAGAGCTTGGCCACCTCGAAGACTTCATTCAGAACGAAACGCATGTCGCGCAGCGGCGCTTTGTACTCAGCCATGACAACCTCTCGCTATCAGGTCGGGGCGATCCCTCAGGATCGCGACACTAGGTTGGAGCCAGTGTAACCGAACAACTTTTACGAGACATAGGGTCATCATGCGACTGACAAGTCAGTTTCAGTCACCACGATCACGACGCCATGCGAACCGCCCCGCGCCGGGAATGCTGCCCGAAAACCATGACGCAGTTACGACCGGCTCCCTTGGCGCTGTAGAGCGCCTCGTCGGCGGACTTGAGCACCTCGTCCGGTGAACGATGATCCACCTGGCGTTCCGCAACCCCAATGCTGATGGTCACCGAGACCGTACTGCCCGCGCCGCCCGCGCGGCGCTGACGTCCGGTCGAATCGTCCTGTGGGCGGCTGTTCTGGTCACGCAGCTGGATCGCATAGTTGGCAATCATTTCCCGCACCGCTTCCAGGTGGGGCGTGCACTCCTCGACCGTCTTGCCGGCAAAGACCAGCGCGAACTCCTCGCCACCGTAGCGATAGGCGCGCCCACCCCCGGTCACGCGCCCCAAGCGACTGGCCACCAGACGCAACACCTGGTCACCGACATCGTGACCATGGGTGTCGTTGAATTTCTTGAAGTGGTCCACATCGGTCATGGCGATCACGTAGTTGCGCCCCAGCCGCTGCATGCGCTCATTCAGAGCGCGGCGCCCCGGCAGGCCAGTCAGCTCATCGCGAAAGGCCATTTGATAGGCCTCGTGAGACACCGCCGCTGCGATCATCAGCATGACCTGACTGCACATGATGTTGAGGGTGAACGGCAGGATGAATGTTTTGGGCAGCATCCAGAAGATGCCGATCAGACCGATGATCTGCGCCGCATGCAAGGGCCGTGGCTGGCGCAGGTACTGCACCACCAAGAGCACGAACATCCCCAGGAACAGTGGATAGGCCAGCTGGATCAGGCTCATCCATTGACCATGCAGCGATGGCCAGCGAATCTCCGCCAACCAGCTCAGCAGTGCCTGGGGAAAACTCTGCTCCAACGCCACTGCCACGCTGCCGACGGCGAACAGCACGGCGAAGCGGGCGAGCAGGTCTTGGGCCAGGTGGGTGCGCTCCTGCCACGCCGCGAACAGCCCGAACAGGAGGGGCAACAGCAGGCAGACCAGATGGAACACGACCGCCGCATCCTCTCGGACCCGGCCGTTGTCGCGATAGAAATCGGTCTGCGTGTCGAGCAGGAAGTAGGCGATGTACACCGTGACCATCAAGAACAGCTCGCGCTGGCGACGGTACACGGCGCAATAGGCACCGCCGAGCAACAACACCAATGTCGGCAGTACATTGAACAGGGAGGTGAAGAAGACGCTGAGGTCCCTCACATAAGCTGCCGCCAGCCCCGACAGCAACAGGAACAACGAAGGCAGGAAATGGCTCGCGCGTACAGCGGATAGACGAAACAAAAGGCAATCTCCGACCCGGCAGATCAATAATAGCATTGTGCCTCTAGTTCATCGGCAGCGCACATGAATAGATGAATACACGGAACGTTTAAACGATTGCTGGATGTGTGCTTGCAGCGCCAGGCAAAAAAAAACCGCCTGCCGGTGAAGGCAGGCGGTTTTTCCTGGTTACCGCTTGGCTCAGCAGGACAGACCGAAGTCTTCTTCCTTCATGGCCATCAGGTTGCCCGCGCCGGACAGCATGGCCGCCACGTGCGCACGGGTGCGCGGCAGGATACGCTGGAAGTAGAAGCGCGCGGTTTGCAGCTTGGCAGTGTAGAACGCCTCTTCGCTGGTGCCGGCGGCCAGCTTCTCGGCAGCCAGGCGGGCGATGTCGGCCCAGAAGTACGCCAGGCAGGCGTAGCCGGAATACATCAGGTAGTCCACCGAGGCAGCACCGACTTCTTCGCGGTCTTTCATCGCGGCCATGCCCACCTTCATGGTCAGCTCGCCCCACTCCTTGTTCAGCGCGGCCAGCGGCTCGACGAATTCCTTGACGGCTTCGTTGCCTTCCTGGGCCTGGCAGAACTTGTGCACGATCTTGGTGAAGCCTTTGAGCGCCTCGCCCTGGGTCATCAGCACCTTACGACCGAGCAGGTCCAGGGCCTGGATACCGGTGGTGCCCTCGTACAGCATGGAGATGCGGCTGTCGCGTACGTTCTGCTCCATGCCCCACTCGGCGATGAAGCCATGGCCACCGTAGATCTGCACACCGTGGTTGGCAGCCTCGAAGCCAACCTCGGTCATGAAGGCCTTGGCGATCGGAGTCATGAAGGCCAGCAGGGCGTCGGCTTTCTTGCGCTCTTCCTCGTCCTGGCTGTACTTGACGATGTCCACTTGTTTGGCGGTGAAGTAGACCATGGCGCGGTTGCCTTCGGCGAAGGCCTTCATGGTCAGCAGCATGCGGCGCACGTCCGGGTGGACGATGATCGGGTCGGCTGCTTTGTCTGGCGCTTTCGGGCCGGTCAACGAACGCATCTGCAGACGCTCGCGGGCATACTTAAGGCCACCCTGGAAAGCCACTTCGGCGTGGGCCAAGCCCTGCAGCGCGGTGCCCAGGCGGGCGGTGTTCATGAAGGTGAACATGCAGTTCAGGCCCTTGTTGGCAGGGCCGATCAGGAAGCCGGTGGCGCCGTCGAAGTTCATCACGCAGGTGGCATTGCCGTGAATACCCATCTTGTGCTCGATGGAGCCACAGCTCACGGCGTTGCGCTCGCCAACACCGCCTTCGGCGTTGGGCAGGAACTTCGGCACGATGAACAGCGAGATGCCTTTGGTGCCCGCCGGGGCATCGGGCAGGCGGGCCAGGACGATATGGACGATGTTGTCGGCCATGTCGTGCTCGCCAGCGGAAATGAAGATCTTGGTGCCGGACACCTTGTAGGTACCATCCGCCTGGGGCTCGGCCTTGGTGCGCAGCATGCCCAGGTCAGTACCGCAGTGCGGCTCGGTCAGGCACATGGTGCCGGTCCACTCACCGGTCACCAGCTTGGTCAGGTAGGTGTGCTGCTGCTCGGCGGTGCCGTGGGCAGACAGGGTGTTCATGGCGCCGTGGGACAGGCCTGGGTACATGCCCCAGGACCAGTTGGACTCACCGACCATTTCGCTGATGGCAAGGCCCAGGGACTCAGGCAAACCTTGGCCGCCATGTTCCACGTCATGCGCAAGGCTCGGCCAGCCGCCTTCGACGAACTGCTGGTAGGCCTCCTTGAAACCGGTCGGGGTCTTAACGCCCGACTCGCTCCAGGTGCAGCCTTCCAAGTCACCGACACGGTTCAGGGGCGCCAGCACCTGCTCACAGAACTTCGCGCCTTCCTCGAGGATCGCGTCGACCATGTCCGGCGTGGCGTCCTGGCAACCCGGCAGGCTCTGATAATGCGCCTCGTAGCCGAGCAGCTCGTCACGGACGAAGCGAATATCACGCAAGGGGGCTTTGTAATCAGGCATAGCGATGAACCTCTGTGATGAGTCCAGTGGAGAGACCGCAGGTACCAACCAGCTCTTGGCGGCTTTCGGTCAAACAGTTGTTTGAAACTTACGTTTAGCCCCGCCCAATGTCAAGGATGGACTATGGTGCCATTTACGCCGCGAAACACGACATAAACGCCATAAGCGCCGAAGCGACCCTGGATGCCGCAGCCTGTTCGCAGGTTTAACCGCGAATAGGACGACACAGACAACGGAGCCGTCTGGTTGAGGTCAGAAAATCAGCGGATAGAACCGCCGCTCTACAAGGAGTCTAGGCGGTGGATGGGGGTTGGATCAGACGTAAGTATCGATGAACCGGCCAAGCATCTCGTCCGAGGCTTTGGCGACTTTCACGCCCAATGCGACTTCATGCTTGCCCAGCGCCAACTCGACGGTGCTGGTGGCCAGGTCCATCTGCTGGCTGCGATCGACCGCTCGCAGGCGTTCGGCTTGATAGTCGCTGGACTGGCTGGTGGCGGCACGCTCGACGGTGCTGCTGGCGATTTGACTGGCGGCTTGGTCGACTCGGTTCTGCCCGGCCTGGATGGCGCCAAGGCCAGCGTAATAGGCAGTGCTACCGGTGATTTCCATGTCAGGACTCCAAAGACGCAGGATGCGAGGTCAGGCTTATTAAAGCAGCCGAAAGCGTAAAAGGCCCGTTTAAATACCTAATAGCCTTGTGCCACTTAATAGACAATGTTGAGCGCGTCAATCCAGAAGATCCAGGTGCAGGTGCTCCGCCACTGCCTCGGCTGTGGCCTGCTTGAGCTTCGGCACCCGTCCCAGGCAAGGCGCCGGCAATCGCTCGGCGAGGCTGGCGAGGTTTTCTTCCAGACGCGACGTCCGCGGGTCGATGATATTGGCCACCCATCCTGC
The DNA here is from genome assembly GCF_040822035.1 of Pseudomonas guariconensis. Classification (NCBI taxonomy): domain Bacteria; kingdom Pseudomonadati; phylum Pseudomonadota; class Gammaproteobacteria; order Pseudomonadales; family Pseudomonadaceae; genus Pseudomonas; species Pseudomonas guariconensis. The sequence continues at coordinate 4,879,025 of NZ_CP162012.1, forward strand.
CAGTGGCAGCCCATCACGGGCGATGGCTTCAGCGCTCAGCAAAGCGTGGTTGATGCAGCCCAGGCGCACGCCCACCACCAGGATCACCGGCAGCTTCAAGGCGATAGCCAGGTCCGACAGATGGGCATGGGCGGACAACGGCACCCGCCAGCCCCCTGCCCCCTCCACCAGTGTGAAGTCGGCCCCTTGGGCCAGTACATGCTGCATGGCCTGCAGCAGCACCGGTACGTCCAGGCTGACCCCTGCCTCACGGGCCGCCACATGCGGAGCGATGGCCGGCTCGAATGCGAATGGATTGACCTGCTCGTAGGGCAGCTTCACCGAGCTTTCGGCGATCAAGGCCAAGGCGTCGGCGTTGCGCAGGCCCTTGGCGCCTGGCGTGCAGCCGGATGCCACCGGTTTGGCGCCCAGGGTGCTCAAGCCCTCCAACCGCGCCGCATGCAGCAGCCCGGCCGCGATGGTGGTCTTGCCGACATCGGTGTCGGTGCCCGCGATGAAATAGGCCTGGCTCATGTCACGCCTCGTCTGCCAAGGGTTTGCGCAGTACGCCATAGACCACCTGGTAGGTGGCCGGCAGGCCCTCGGGCTGGCGGAAGCGTTCATAGGCCTGCAACAGGCCCTGCATCCGCGCCCGCCCGGTCAGGCCCGAAGGCCGTCCAGGGTTGAGATTGTGCGCCCCCAGGGCCTTGAGCTCGTGGGTCAGGCTGCGCACGTCTGGGTAATGCAGGACATGCGGGCGACGCTCCAGGCCAAGCACCTGCAGGCCACTCTGGCCACACAGCCGCTGATAGTCCTCCAAGCGTCGGAAACGATTGACGTGGACCAGGCCGTCCACCGCCTGCCAACTGGCACGCAGCTCATCGAGGGTGCCGACGCACAGGCTGCTGAATGCCAGCACCCCGCCCGGCCGCAGCACACGGCGGGCTTCGCTCAGCACGCTGCCGAACTGGTCGCACCATTGCACCGCCAAGCTAGAGAACACCAGGTCGACACTGTCATCGCGCAACGGCAGCCGCTCGGCATCGCCCGCCACATGATGATGCGCCCCGCCCTGTTCACGGGCATGGCGCAACATGCCTTCGGCGATGTCCACTGCCACACCCGTCGCAGCGCTGAAGCGCTCGGCCAGGGCGCGGCTGAAATGCCCCGTGCCGCTGCCCAGGTCAAGCCAGCGCTCAGGCTGCAGGTCAGCAGGGAGCTGGCCGAGCAGCGCCAGGCCCACCGCCCGTTGCAGGGCCGCCACGCTGTCGTAGCTGGCTGCAGCGCGGGAGAACGAGGCCGCCACCTGGCGCTTGTCCGGCAGAGTGCCGGGCGGGGTCGGACGGGAAAGGTCAGTCATCACCACTCTCATGCAGGAAACTCTTGATACCCGCCGCCAGCTCCTGTGGATACTCCAGCAGGAAGGCGTGGGAACTGTCTTCGACCAGGCCGACTTCCACATCCGGCAACAACTCGCTCAAGGCCTTGGCTGCCTCCGCCGGCACCAGCGCATCGCTGCCGGCAAACAGATGCAATTGCGGCCCGCCGTACTGCTCCAGGGCATTGCGGGTGTCCAGCTTGGCCAGCACTTCCAGCCCTGTGGCCAGGTAGAGCGGATCGGTGTCCGGCACGCCGACACCCAACTGGCGCAGTAGCGTGCGCGGCATTTGCGCGCCATCGCTGCACAAGCTGCGAAAACGCTTGAGGGTCACCTGCGGATGGCTGCGACAGCCGTCGAGGAACGTACCGAAGGTGTCCACTGCCATGCCATGGGGCCAATCAGCGCGCTGGACGAAGCTCGGGTTGCTGCCGAGCGTCACCAGACCACAGCAGTGATCGCCACGTGTGTGCGCCAGGGCACTGGCGAGCATGCCCCCGAACGACCAGCCGCCCAGCCAACTGTCGGTGGGCAGCTTGCGGTCCAGGTAATCGATCCAGGCTTGGACATCGGCATCGGCGAGCTCCGGCAGCGGCATCAGCTCGACCTGCAGACGTGAATCCTGGGCCCTGAGACTTGCAGCCAGCGGTTCAAGTGCAGCAGTGCCCAGGCCCCAGCCGGGCAAGAGGATCAGTCGGTTACGCATCGGCGGACTCCAGCAGTGGGTAACACTCGGCCAATGCATTCAACAATAGCTGGACCTGCGCCTCGCTGTGGGCCGCGCTCAGGGTCACGCGCAGGCGTGCACTGCCGGCGGGGACGGTCGGTGGGCGGATCGCAGTCACCAGCAAGCCCCGCTCGCGCAGCATCCGGGACAACTGCAGGGCGCGTGCGCTGTCGCCGATCAGGATCGGCTGGATCGCGGTCGGGCTGTCCATCAGCGCCAGCCCGATCTGCTCGGTGCCCGCGCGGAACTGGCGGATCAATGCCGCCAGGTGCTCGCGGCGCCAGGTCTCGCGGCGCAGCAGCTCGAGGCTCTTGAGCGTGGCGCAGGCCAGCGCTGGCGGCTGGCTGGTGGTGTAGATATAGGGACGGGCGAACTGCACCAACGCCTCGATCAACTCCTCGCTGCCGGCCACGAAAGCACCAGCGGTGCCGCACGCCTTGCCCAGGGTACCAATCAACACCGGAACATCCTCAACGCCCAGGCCGAAATGCTCGACGATGCCGCCACCCTGGGCACCGAGCGTGCCCAGTCCATGGGCGTCATCGACCATCAGCCAGGCGTCATGAGTGCGGGCGGCCTTGGCCAGCGCAGGCAGGTCGGCCAGGTCGCCGTCCATGCTGAACACGCCATCGGTGACCACAAGCGTATTGCCGGTCGCCTTCTCCAGGCGGTTGGCCAGGCTCACGGGGTCGTTGTGCAGGTAACGGCTGAAACGCGCACCGCTGAGCAGGCCGCCATCGAGCAGCGAGGCATGATTGAGACGATCCTGCAGCACCGTGTCGCCTTGCCCCACCAAGGCGGTGATGGCGCCGAGGTTGGCCATGTAGCCGGTGGAAAACAGCAGCGCGCGTGGGCGCCCGGTCAGTTCGGCCAGGGCTTCTTCCACCTGGTGATGAGGCGTGCTGTGACCGACCACCAGATGCGAGGCACCTCCCCCCACTCCCCAGCGCTCGGCGCCTGCACGCCAGGCGGCGATCACTTCCGGGTGGTTGGCCAGCCCTAGGTAATCGTTGCTGCAAAAGGCCAAGAGCGGCTGGCCATCGACCACCACCTCCGGCCCTTGGGGGCTTTCGAGCAATGGCCGCTGCCGGTACAGATCCGCGGCGCGCCGTTCGGCCAGGCGCGCCGCCAGGTCGAACGCCATGTCAGGCCTGTGCTGCGTCGTAGAACAGCTCGTTGCTGCGTTGTTCGACCAGTGCCTGCTCGATGGCCGCCTGGTGCACCTCATCGGCGTGCTCTTCGCGCGCTTCGGGCTGGATACCGAGACGGGCGAACAGTTGCATGTCCTTGTCAGCTTGCGGGTTGGCGGTGGTCAACAGCTTCTCGCCATAGAAGATCGAGTTGGCGCCAGCCATGAAGGCCAGGGCCTGCATCTGTTCGTTCATCTGCTCGCGGCCAGCGGAGAGACGCACGTGGGACTTGGGCATGAGGATGCGCGCTACCGCGAGCATGCGGATGAAATCGAACGGGTCGACGTCTTCCTCTTCGGCCAGCGGTGTACCAGCGACCTTGACCAGCATGTTGATCGGTACCGACTCCGGATGCTCCGGCAGGTTGGCCAGCTGGATCAGCAGGCCGGCGCGGTCATCGAGCGACTCGCCCATGCCAAGGATGCCACCGGAGCAGATCTTCATCCCCGCATCGCGCACATAGGCCAAGGTCTGCAGACGCTCGGCATAGGTGCGGGTGGTAATGATGCTGCCGTAGAACTCCGGCGAGGTATCCAGGTTGTGGTTGTAGTAGTCCAGGCCGGCGTCGGCCAGGGCTTTGGTCTGCTCTTGATCGAGCTTGCCGAGGGTCATGCAGGTTTCCAGCCCCATGGCCTTGACGCCTTTGACCATCTCCAGGACGTAGGGCATGTCCTTGGCCGACGGGTGCTTCCAGGCAGCGCCCATGCAGAAGCGGGTGGAGCCGATGGCCTTGGCCCGAGCGGCTTCTTCCAACACCTTCTGCACTTCCATCAGCTTCTGTTTTTCCAGGCCGGTGTTGTAGTGGCCGGACTGCGGACAATATTTGCAATCTTCCGGGCAGGCGCCGGTCTTGATCGACAGCAGCGTGGAAACCTGCACGCGGTTTGGGTCGAAGTGCGCGCGATGCACGGTCTGCGCCTGGAACAGCAGGTCGTTGAACGGCTGCTGGAACAGGGCCTTGACCTCGGCCAGGGACCAGTCGTGACGTGTTGTTGCAGTTGTGCTGGCGCTCATCGGTGTTTCCTTGTTTAGGCTCTTGCTGGCGCCGGGACAGGAAAGTCCGCCAGCGCATCACGGATAGCTCGCATACTCATGGAAGGCCCATGCACTGTCAACCACTCGCAAAACACTTGGTTTACAAGTGTATAAATATTAGCCAGCACTGTTTGCTCTGTGACGAGCCCGCCGACCAGGCCTATCCCCTGTGCACCGAATGCGAGCACGCACTGCCCTGGCTGGACGATCACTGCATCCGATGCGCCCTACCCCTGCCGATGGCCGGTTTGACCTGCGGCCATTGCAGCCGCTATAGGCCGGCCTTCGACCACGTCGTGGCGCCCTGGTACTTCGGATTTCCCATCGACACGCTGGTGAGCCGTTTCAAGCATCACAGCCAGTGGCCGCTTGGCCGATTGATGGCCCGTTTGCTGGGCCAGGCGCTGTCGCATCGCTTCGCCGAGGGGCTGGCAAAACCTGACCAGTTGTTACCCGTACCCCTGGCTGCTCGTCGACTGCGCCGACGAGGGTTCAACCAGGCTGCCTTGCTGGCACGGTGGTTATCCGCGCAAGTGAACATCCCGTGCAACGAGCAATTGCTGCGCCGGCCCCGCGACACCCCTGCCCAACAGACCCTCGGCGCCAAGGCCCGGCAGCGCAACCTGCGCCAGGCGTTCGGGCTCGCACCCGATGCCCGGCTCGATGGCCTTCACCTGGCCATCATCGATGACGTATTGACCACTGGCGCCACCGCCCAGGCCATCGCCACACTGCTGCGCAAAGCCGGTGCCCGGCGGGTCGACGTGTATTGCCTGGCGCGCACGCCCAAACCAGGGCAGGTGTGAGTGGTGCTGGCACCATCGCAGGGAGGGCACCTTGTCTTGACTTGCCAACAGGCCACCGGCACCGTCACAGCATCTTCACCGAGACCGACCTCCGTCATGTCACTACCTGCCCTGCTCACCCAGCACATCGCCCGTCGTCCTCAGCGCATCGCCTTGCTGCAACATGTTGCCGAACAAGGTTCGATCACTCGCGCTGCCAAGGCGGCCGGCATCAGCTACAAAGCTGCCTGGGACGCCATCGATGAGCTCAACAACCTGGCCACCCAACCCTTGGTGGAGCGCAGCACGGGCGGACGTGGGGGTGGCGGTGCGCGTCTGTCGGCCGAAGGCGAGCGGGTGTTGCGCCTGTATCGACGTTTGCAAACCCTGCAGGCCCAGTTGCTGGACGCCGCCGAAGAAAGCAGTGACCTCGATCTGCTCGGCCGCCTGATGCTGCGCACCAGTGCCCGCAACCAGCTGCAAGGACGCATCAGCGGGTTGCGCCGCGAAGGGCGGCACGACCGGGTCAGCCTCGATCTTGGCGGCGGGTTACAGATCGAGGCGCTGATCACCCGAGGCAGCACCGAGCGTCTGGAGCTGACGCTCGATACCACCGTGGTCGCGCTGCTCAAGGCCGGCTGGGTGCAGTTGCTCCTCGAGGGCGATCACGTCGAAGCGGGCAGCAATTGCCTTATGGCCACCGTCGAACAGGTACTGACCGATGAAGACGGGCCCAGCGAAGTGCGGCTGGTGCTGGGTAACGGGCAGACCCTGTGCGCCTTTGCCGATGAGCACTGGCTTACACAGCATGAGCTGGATGCCGGTAGCCAAGTGCGTGTGCAGTTTCATCCCTCTTATGTATTGCTGGGGGTTCCGGTGTAACAGGGCCAGGGCAGCCTCTGGTCAACCTGCGCTACCATGGCACCTTATCCTGCCGCCGTGCCCGGAGCCTTCATGTCCCACCCCTTCGACACCCTCACCCCCGACCTGGTCCTGGACGCCGTGGAAAGCCTGGGCTTTCTCAGCGATGCCCGGGTGCTGGCCCTCAACAGCTACGAGAACCGGGTCTACCAAGTGGGCATCGAAGGCGCGCAACCGCTGATCGCCAAGTTCTACCGCCCCGGACGCTGGACGGACGATGCGATCCTCGAGGAACACCGCTTCAGCGCCGAGCTGGCCGAATGCGACGTACCGGTGGTAGCTCCCCTGCTGCACGAAGGCCGCAGCCTGTTCGAACACCAGGGCTTTCGTTTCACGCTGTTTCCTCGCCGAGGCGGCCACGCACCGGAGCCGGGCAACCTCGATCAGCTCTACCGCCTGGGCCAACTGCTCGGACGCCTGCACGCGGTCGGCGCTGCCCGCCCCTTCGAGCACCGCGAAACGCTGGCGGTGGATAACTTCGGTCATGCCTCGCTGAACACCTTGCTCGAAGGTAACTTCGTACCCAAAGAACTGCGACCGGCTTTCGAATCCGTTGCCCGGGACGTGCTGCAACGGGTCGAACGCCTCTACGCCCGCACCCCGCATGAAATGATTCGCCTGCACGGCGACTGCCACCCAGGCAACCTGATGTTCCGCGATGAGGCCTTCCATATCGTCGACCTGGATGACTGCCGCATGGGGCCTGCGGTCCAGGACCTGTGGATGATGCTCGCCGGCAGCCGCGAGGAGCGCATGGGCCAGTTGGCGGAGCTGATCGACGGCTACAACGAATTCCACGACTTCGACCCGCGCCAACTGGCCTTGATCGAACCGCTGCGTGCCCTGCGCCAGCTGCACTACAGCGCCTGGCTAGCCCGGCGCTGGGACGACCCGGCATTCCCGCCGAGCTTCCCCTGGTTCGGCCAGCCGCGCTACTGGGGCGATCAGATCCTCGCCCTGCGCGAACAGATCGCAGCGCTGGATGAAGAACCGCTGAAATTGTTTTAGAAGCGACAGGTGGTCTGTCTACAATAGGCGTGCAGTATTTAGTTACCTAAGCAAGGACTCTCCATGCACGCCGCCAACCCGCGCCGCGGGTACATCCTGGGCCTGAGCGCCTACATCATCTGGGGCCTGTTCCCCCTGTACTTCAAAGCCATCCAGAGCGTCCCGGCGGTGGAAATCATCGTCCACCGCGTACTCTGGTCGGCGCTGTTCGGCTCGCTCCTGCTGCTGGTCTGGAAGCACCCGGGCTGGTGGCGCGAACTGCGTGAAAACCCGCGCCGCCTGGGCATCCTGGCCCTGAGCGGGGCGTTGATCGCCGGCAACTGGCTGACCTATGTGTGGTCGGTGAACAACGGACGCATGCTCGAAGCCAGCCTGGGTTACTACATCAACCCCTTGGTGAACGTCCTGCTGGGCATGTTGTTGCTCGGCGAGCGCCTGCGTCGCCTGCAATGGCTGGCAGTGGGCCTGGCGGCGGTGGGTGTGGCCCAGCAGGTGTGGCAAGTCGGCAGCCTGCCGTGGGTGTCGCTGGTGCTGGCGTTGTCGTTCGGCTTCTATGGCCTGATCCGCAAACAGGCACCGGTCGCAGCCCTGCCTGGCCTGGTGGTGGAAACCTGGATGCTGGTCCCCCTGGCCGCCGGTTGGCTGCTCCTCAATCCAGAGGCGACCAGCGCCCATGCCAGCTTCTACACCAGCAGCGAAGCCCTCTGGCTGATGGCAGCCGGGCCGGTCACCCTGGTTCCGCTGGTGTGCTTCAACGCCGCCGCGCGTCACCTGCCCTACACCACCCTGGGCTTCCTGCAGTACCTGGCGCCGACTCTGGTTCTGCTGCAGGCGGTACTGCTGTTCGGTGAACACCTGTCGTCCAGCACCCTGCTGGCGTTCGTCTTCATCTGGGCAGGCCTGGCCCTTTACAGCGTGGATGCCTGGCTGAGCCTGCGCAAACGCGCCTGATCAAAAAACGAACAGCCCGCTGCAAGCCAAGTACGACGTGGCCTGCAGCGATGTCTCCAAAGGTTATCCACACCCTCGTCCCCGCGCTTTGTGCACAACGCACTGAAATCTGGACATTTTTTGCTCAAAGCGCCGGAAGCCCTGACAAGCCTGGGCTACAGCGGTGCACCCCCAGGTTATCCACAGCGCCGCCCCCACGAATCTGGGATAACCCTTCCACGGGATTACCCGCCAGCATTCACTCTTCGGGCCGCAACTTCAGCTCGACCATCAGATCATCCGCCAGGCTCTCCAGCCGCCGTTGCAGGTCATCCAGGGATAACGTCAGCGGCAGCGCCAACAATGCATCGGCACAAAACAGCGGCTCGCTGCTCATCGGCGCCGGGCGCACCTCGGTCGTGAAGCGCTCCAGATTCACGCCCTGCTCGGCCAGCAACCGGGTGATATCGCGCACGATCCCGGGCCGGTCGTTGCCCACCAGCTCCATGGCGATCGGTTTCCAGGTGCAGGAAGGCTCGATACCGCTCTCGGCGATCAGCACGCGAATGTCGTGGCTGGAAAGCTTTTGCAGGGCCTCCACCAAGTCGTCATAGGACTCGGCCGGCACCGCCACACGCAAGATCCCGGCAAACTGCCCGGCCATCCGCGACATGCGACTCTCCAGCCAGTTACCGTTATGCTCGGCGATGCATTGAGCGATACGCTCGACCTGCCCGGCTTTATCGGGGGCGATCACTGTCAGTACGAGATGGTCCACGGGGCCGCTCCTGAGCTCTGCTGTTAGGTCTAGGACACCGCTGCGCGCGGCGAAATACGGGGGCATCGCCTCAGTATAGGCAAGGCGCGGCAACCTGCCGCAGGGCGGTTCGCACAACGAATCGTGTACTGTTTCAAGATTTATCTGGAACAATCCACCTGTTTTTTGCGAACATATCCTCTCCCAGCGTGACCATACGCGACCGATTGGTCGCACAACGACGCTTTTAGTCTGATGTTCACCAGCCTACTGCCTCATGTAGTATGCCTCGGTGCGGACTACAAAACGTCGTTTGGATGTCTGCCAAGGCGCCTGTGAAAATACGCAACCCGCCCGCCAGCCCGTCTGGCGAGCCGCACCCAGCCGCGCTCAGACGAGGGCAAGTACTGGTGCCGTGTTTAGAGAAGCGCTACAGGCTTAATACAGAAGAGCGAAATAGCTGAGCAGAGTGAGGCAAGCAATGACTGGATACGTTCAAGTCGGTGGCCTTCAGGTCGCCAAGGTCCTGTACGACTTCGTCAACGACGAAGCCATTCCAGGGACCGGCATCGTCGCCGAGCAGTTCTGGGCCGGTGCGGAAAAGATCATCAATGACCTCGCTCCAAAGAACAAAGCCCTGCTCGCCAAGCGCGACGAACTGCAAGCCAAGATCGATGCCTGGCACCAGGCACGCAAAGGCCAGGCCCATGACGCCGTGGCCTACAAGAGCTTCCTCCAGGAAATCGGCTACCTGCTGCCACAAGCCGACGATTTCCAGGCCACCACCGAGAACGTGGACGAAGAAATCGCCCACATGGCCGGCCCACAGCTGGTCGTGCCGGTAATGAATGCCCGCTTCGCCCTCAACGCCGCCAACGCTCGTTGGGGTTCGTTGTACGACGCGCTCTATGGCACCGACGCCATCAGCGACGAAGGCGGTGCCGAGAAAGGCCAAGGCTACAACCCGGTCCGCGGCAACAAGGTCATTGCCTTCGGTCGCGCCTTCCTCGACGAAGCCGCGCCCCTGGCGGCCGGCTCCCACGTCGACTCCACCGGCTATCGCATCGACGGTGGCAAGCTGATCGTCGCCCTCAAGGGCGGCAGCAACAGCGGCCTACGCGATGACGCTCAGCTGATCGGTTTCCGTGGTGATGCCAGCGCCCCGACCGCCATCTTGCTCAAGCACAACGGCCTGCACTTCGAAATCCAGTTCGATGCCAGCACCCCGGTCGGCAGCACCGACGCAGCCGGCGTGAAGGACATCCTGATGGAGTCGGCTCTGACCACCATCATGGACTGCGAAGACTCCGTCGCCGCGGTCGATGCCGACGACAAGGTCGTGGTCTATCGCAACTGGCTGGGCCTGATGAAAGGCGACCTGTCCGAAAGCGTGACCAAAGGCGGCAAGACCTTCACCCGCACCATGAACCCTGACCGTGAGTACACCGCAGCCGCCGGTGGCACCGTCACCCTGCACGGTCGTTCGCTGCTGTTCGTGCGCAACGTCGGTCACTTGATGACCAACCCGGCGATCCTCGACGCCCAAGGCAACGAGATTCCCGAAGGTATCCAGGACGGTCTGTTCACCAACCTGATCGCCCTGCACAACCTCAAGGGCAATACCACCCGCAAGAACACCCGCACCGGCAGCGTCTACATCGTCAAGCCGAAGATGCACGGTCCGGAGGAAGTGGCCTTCGCCGCCGAGATCTTCAGCCGCGTCGAAGACCTGCTGGGCATGAAGCGCAACACCGTCAAAGTCGGCATCATGGACGAGGAGCGCCGTACCACGGTCAACCTCAAATCCTGCATCAAGGCTGCCGCCGAGCGCGTGGTATTCATCAACACCGGCTTCCTCGACCGTACCGGTGATGAAATCCACACCTCCATGGAAGCCGGTGCCGTGGTGCGCAAAGGCGCCATGAAGAACGAGAAGTGGATCGGCGCCTACGAAAACAACAACGTCGACATCGGCTTGGCCACCGGTTTGCAAGGTCGCGCCCAGATCGGCAAGGGCATGTGGGCCATGCCGGACCTGATGGCCGCCATGCTTGAGCAGAAGATCGCTCACCCACTGGCCGGCGCCAACACCGCCTGGGTACCGTCGCCGACCGCCGCCACCCTGCACGCCCTGCACTACCACAAGGTCAACGTGCAGGAGCGTCAGCGCGAGCTGGCCAAGCGCACACCGGCTTCGGTGGACGACATCCTGACCATTCCGCTGGCGACCGACACCAACTGGTCGGAAGAAGAAATCCGCAACGAGCTGGACAACAATGCCCAGGGCATCCTGGGTTACGTGGTCCGCTGGATCGACCAGGGCGTAGGCTGCTCCAAGGTGCCGGACATCAACGATGTCGGTCTGATGGAAGACCGCGCCACCCTGCGTATCTCCGCCCAGCTGCTGGCCAACTGGCTGCGCCATGGCATCGTCAGCCAGGAGCAGATTCTTGAAAGCCTCAAGCGCATGGCGGCGGTGGTCGACAAGCAGAACGCCGGCGACGCCCTGTACCGCCCGATGGCACCGAACTTCGATGACAACATCGCGTTCCAGGCCGCTATCGAGCTGGTCATCGAAGGCGCCAAGCAGCCGAACGGCTACACCGAGCCGGTGCTGCACCGTCGTCGCCGCGAGTTCAAGGCACGCAACGGGCTGTAAAACCTTTTGGGGCCGCTCTGCGGCCCCAATGCTTTATTCGATTCCCAGTTCCTTTCTCACCAGCTCCAGCAACCTGTCCAGGTCCACTGGCTTGAGCAGGAAATCCACCACCCCAAGGTGCATCACGTCCACCGCCTCCTTCACATCGGTGTCGCCCGACACCACGATGATCGAAAGCGCCGCACACTGCGATTCACGCACCTGCCGAATCAGTTCCAGCCCGTCCTTGGGCTCCATGCGCAGGTCGGTGATCATCAGGCCGATGTTGGCCCTGCGCTTGAGCAGGCTCAGCGCCGCCTGGGCACCGTCAGCAGTGATGCAGTCGATTCCCTTGGACTTGAGGTAAAGACACAACGCTTCACGGTTCGCGTCATCATCGTCCACGACCAGCACCCGTTGCGCAGGCGCAGCCGGAGCGGTCAGCGTGGCCAATGCCTCGCGCTCGTCGTCACTGAGGATGTCGTCATGCTCGGCCATGTTCATCTCGTCAAAAAAATCCCGTTCTAAGAGTTCAGACCGCAAAACAACGCTATGCAAGGCACCTTTCGTCGTCTATTTGACACCCAGGCGCCTGCCAGGCGGGGCGTGCCGTGCCTTATAGACTTACGTCCAATGGGCACCGCAAGGCCAGCGGCCGACCATGGAGCCTTAGAACAACAGGGCCTGCGCCTAGTGCCCCCTAAATGCGGTCAGTTCCATGAGCAAGAAGGACGCCTACAGCCAGGCCGGCAGAACGGCAGTGCTGCAGAACATCCAGGGTACCCTGCAGTTCCTGCAGCGCTTCCCGCCGTTCAATCAGATGGAGCCCAGCCACCTGGCCTACCTGGTGGAGCAATGCCAGCTGCGCTTCTACGCCAGCGGCGAGAGCATCATCAAACCGGCCGACGGCCCGGTCGAACACTTCTACATCGTCAAGCAAGGCCGAGTGGTCGGCGAGCGCCAGCACGTCACCAAGCCGGGCATGGAAACCACCTTCGAGATCGCCAGTGGCGAGTGCTTTCCCCTGGCAGCGCTGCTGGGCGAGCGGGCCACGCGCACCGAGCACCTGGCCGGTGAGGACACCTTCTGCCTGCAACTGGACAAGAGCGCGTTCATCCGCGTGTTCTCGTTGTCCGAGCCATTTCGCGATTTCGCCTTGCGTGGCGTCAGCAGCCTGCTCGACCAGGTCAACCAGCAAGTACGCCAGCGCGCCGTGGAAACCCTGGGGACCCAGTATTCCCTCAATACGCCGCTAGGCGAGCTGGCCATGCGTCACCCGGTGGTGTGCACACCGGACACCCCTTTGCGCGAAGCCGTGGGGCTGATGCACGAACAGCAGGTCGGCAGCATCGTCATCGTCGATCCACAGCGCTTCCCCCTCGGCATCTTCACCCTGCGCGACCTGCGCCAGGTAGTGGCCGACGCCAGCGCCGAACTGACCGCGCCGATCGAGCGCTACATGACCGCCCAGCCGTTCTACCTCAGCCCCCAGGCCAGCGCCTTCGACGCCGCCATGGCCATGACCGAACGGCATATCGCCCACGTCTGCCTGGTGGATAACCAACGCTTGTGCGGCGTAGTGTCCGAGCGGGACCTGTTCTCCTTGCAACGGGTCGACCTGGTGCACCTGGCCCGCACCATTCGCCACGCCCCACGCCTGGAGAACCTGGTATCGCTGCGCGGCGAGATCGGCCAACTGGTCGAACGCATGCTTGCCCACGGCGCCTCTTCGACGCAGATCACCCAGATCATTACCCTGCTCAACGACCATACCGTGTGCCGGGTAATCGAGCTGGCCCTGGCCGAGCGCGGCGATCCGGGCGTGCCGTTCAGCTGGTTGTGCTTTGGCAGCGAAGGCCGCCGCGAGCAGACCCTGCACACCGACCAGGACAACGGCATTCTCTTCGAAGCCAATGACGCCGCCGAGGCCGAGGCGATTCGCGCCCGACTGCTGCCACTTGCCCAGTACATCAATCAGTGCCTGGCCCAGTGCGGCTTCACCCTGTGCAAAGGCAATGTCATGGCCGGCAATCCCGAGTTGTGCCTGTCGCGCAGCGAATGGGCGCGCCGCTTCGCCGGTTTCATCCGTGAGGCCAGCCCCGAAAACCTGCTGGGTTCGAGCATCTATTTCGACCTGCGGGTGGTCTGGGGCGACGAACAGGGCTGCGAACAACTGCGCCGCGGTATTCTCGAGCAGGTCGCTGACAACCGTATCTTCCAGCGCATGATGGCCGACAACGCCCTGCGCCAACGCCCGCCGGTAGGCCGCCTGCGCGAGTTCGTGCTGACCCGTCAGGGCAACGACAAGGCCGCGACCCTCGACCTCAAGGTCCAGGGACTGACCCCCTTCGTCGATGGCGCACGCCTGCTGGCGCTGGCCAATGGCATCAAGGCCTGCAATACCCTGGAACGTCTGCGCCACCTGGTAGCCCGGGGCATCATCGAGCCACTGGATGGCGCCGCCTACGAGGAGGCCTACCACTTCATCCAGCAGACCCGCATGCAGCAGCACCAGCGCCAAAGCCGTGACAACCTGCCCTACTCCAACCGGCTCGACCCGGACAGCCTTAACCACTTGGACCGACGCATCCTGCGTGAGTCCCTGCGCCAGGCTCAGCGCCTGCAAAGCAGCCTGGCCCTGCGGTACCAGTTATGAGCCTGTTCGCCTGGCTGCGACCGACCCAGCCGTCGCTGGACGCCGACTTGTGCCAGCGCATTGCGCGTCTACCCAAGACCGCGCCGACACTGGGCGTGCTGTCGTTGCGCGAGCAGCGCTGGGTGGTGCTGGACCTGGAGACCAGCGGGCTGAACGTCAACCGTGACCAGGTGCTGTCGATCGGCGCGGTCGCCATCGAGGATGGCGCCATCGATTTCCGCCAACAGTTCGAGCGCACCCTGCACCGCCCGGCGCAGAAGACCAACCCCAGCGTCCTGATTCATGGCCTGGGCCCCAGCGCCCTGGCCGCTGGCTGCGACCCGGCCACTGCACTGCTCGACTTGCTGGAATTCATTGGCGACAGTCCCGTGCTGGCGTTTCACGCCCCCTTCGATCAGCGCATGCTGGCTCGCGCCCTGAAGGACAGCCTCGGCTATCGTCTGCAGCATCACTTCTTCGATGTGGCCGACATGGCCCCGATGCTCAACCCCGATACCGTGCTGCGCGAAGCCAGCCTGGACGATTGGATCGCCCGCTTCGGCCTGCAGGCAGAAGAACGCCATCACGCCAGCGCCGATGCCCTGGTCACAGCCGAACTGGCCCTCATCCTGCTCAGCCAGGCCCGCCGCCAGCAGCTCGACAGCCCCCTGCAGTTGAACCTGCGCCTGCAGCAGTGGCGCCGGCGTAAGACCCAGCAATACAGCTTGTAGCCCCTACATCGCTCGCGTCTGCTCGTGCGCGGATGGACCCGCTCCCTTGGCTCGCAGGCCCCAGGGGAGCCTGACCTCCTGTGTGGAGGAAAACCCGCCTTCACAATCCGATCAGCGTCAATTGCACCGGGCACCTCCGCTCTGCCACAATCGCGAATAATTATCGTTAGTTAACGCATTCTTTTCGGGGGACGCTTCTTGTCGTCTGCGCACAGCCCACATGCCCAGCTGGTCGGTACGCTGTACCGCGACCATCGCACCTGGCTGCTGGCCTGGCTGCAACGCAGCACAGCCTGCCGCCAGCGTGCCGAAGACCTGAGCCAGGACACCTTCGTGCGCCTGCTCGGTCGCGAGCAGCTCGACGTTCCGCGCGAGCCCCGTGCCTTTCTGGTCGCCGTGGCCAAGGGCCTGCTGTTCGACCACTTCCGCCGTGCGGCTCTGGAGCAGGCCTACCTGACCGAGCTGGCCAGCCGGCCCGAGGCCGAGCAGCCTTCCCCAGAAATCCAGCACCTGATCCTCGAAGACCTCAAGGCCATCGACCGGCTCCTGGGCAAGCTGTCGAGCAAGGCGCGGGCGGCCTTCCTGCACAATCGCCTCGATGGCATGGGCCATGCCGAAATCGCCGAGCGCTTGGGCGTGTCGGTCTCACGGGTGCGCCAGTACATCGCCCAAGGCATGCGCCAGTGCTACGTGGCGCTCTATGGAGAGCCGACGTGAACACCAAGCCCGTATCGGCCAAAGTGCTGGACGCCGCCATTGCCTGGAAACTGAGCCTCGATGGCGGCGACGGCACCGCAGATGAACGCATCGAGTTCATGCGCTGGCATGCCGCCAGTGAGGAACATGCCCGTGCCTGGCAGCAACTGGGCATGCTCGATCAGCGCGTCAGTGCCGCGGCAGGCCCGGCACGCAAAGCCCTGGTGCAATCGCGAGCAAGTTTGCGCCAGCGGCTGGGCAGGTTCGGTGGCGGCCTGGCTGGTTTGCTGCTGGTAGGCGCATTGCTGATCGGTGTTGGTGCACCTTCGTTGTCCCCGGGCTACTGGCTGGCCGACCAGCGCACCGGCACCGGCGAGCTGCGCACCCTGCGCCTCGAAGACGGCACCGTGCTGAGCCTCAATACCAGCACTGCGGTAGACATCGACTTTACCGGCACGCAGCGGGTCATCGTCCTGCACCAAGGCGAGATTTCCGTCGAAACCGGCCATAGGGATGCCCGTCCGTTGCTGGTGCGTACCGATGATGGCCGCCTGCGACCGCTGGGAACGCGATTTCTGGTCAAGCGCGAAGGCGACGGCACCCGCCTGGAGGTGCTCAAGTCCCAGGTAGCGGCCAGGCCACTGAACAGCAGCGATGAGCAGGTCCTGCGCGAAGGCCAGCAGGTACTGATGACCGCCGACGGTCTTGGCCAGGTCGACCCCGTCGCGGTCGGTGCCGATGCCTGGACCCGCGGCATGCTGGTCGTGGACAACGTACGCCTGGCCGATCTGGTCGCCACGCTCGCCCACTACCGCAACGGCCACCTGGGGGTTGCCGCCGAAGTGGCCGATCTGCGTGTGAGCGGCAGTTTCCCGCTGACCGACACCGACCTGGCCCTGGCATCGCTCACCCCGGCGTTACCGGTGAAGATCGAGCTGCATACGCCGTGGTGGGTGACCGTCACCGCCAAATAGACTCACGACACTCAGTCTCCCTGCTTGGGAACTGGCCAAGCCTGCGAGGGGCTGCGAAACAGCCCCAGTCCCCTTGCACATTTTTTCCATCACCCTCTGTCACTTTTCACATCTCGCTCGGCAAGGAAGCAATCAGCACTTATTCGTCGAGGAGCCTCTGCATGTCCCGTGCCGTAGATTCTTTCCTGCGCCCTAGCCTGATGGCCCTGGCCGTTGCTCTGGCCATCCCGCTGGGCAGCCCTGCCGTGCAGGCCGCCGAACAGACGGCTCTGCGTACCTACGATCTGCCCAGCGCACCGCTGGCCAGCACCCTGAACCAGATCGCCAGCCAGGCCGGTATCGCTCTGGCATTGGATCCGGCGCTGGTCGATGGCCGCACCTCGGCCCGGGTCAGCGGCCAGTACGACGCCTTGGGCGCCCTGCATGCAGCGCTGCGCGGCACAGGCTTGCAACTGCAGCAAAGCAGCGTCGGCAGCTACAGCCTGGTGGCCACCCCCGACGGCACCCTGGCACTTCCGGAAACCGCCATCCATGCCAGCGGCGACTTGGAAACGGCCTGGGGCCCGGTAGAAGGCTATACCGCCACCCGCACCGCCGCAGGCACCAAGACCGATACGGCACTTGTCGAAGTCCCCCGTTCCATCTCCGTCGCGACCCGTCAGCAGATGAATGACCGGAGCGTGCACAGCCTCGACGATGCCGTGCGCTACATGCCAGGGATCGTTTCGGCGAGTTTCGGCAGTGATACACGGTACGACTGGATGCTCGTGCGCGGCTTCGAGCCGACCCAGTTCCTCGACGGACTGCCACTGCCTCGTGGCGTCTACGCCAACCCCAAAGCCGAGACCTGGAACCTGGACCGTCTGGCGCTGCTACGCGGCCCGTCCTCTTCGATCTACGGGCAGACTCCACCCGGCGGCCTCTTGGACATGGTCAGCCGCCGCCCGCAGGCCGAAAGCGCCCATGAAATCGAACTGCAGTACGGCAGCGATAACCACCGACAGATCAACTTCGCCAGCACCGGCAAGATCGATGACCAAGGTCAGTTCCTGTACAGCCTGAGCGGGGTGCTGCGCGACGGCGGCACCCAGATCGACCACATCGACGACAAGCGCTACAACATTGCCCCTAGCCTGACCTGGAACATCGACGAAGACACTTCGCTGACCTTTCTGTCTCAGTTCACCCGCGACGATACCGGCGTCACGAGCCAGTTCCGCCCGATCCAGGGCACCAAGATCGACATGCCGTTCGGCAAGATCTCGCATCACAAGAACCTAGGCGACCCAAACTACGAGTTCTACGACCGCACCTATTACGCCTTGGGCTATGCCTTCGAGCACCGCTTCAACGATGTCTGGCAGTTCCGACAGAACCTGCGCTACACCAAGTCGGACCTGGCTTTCCAAACGATTACGGTCAGCAGCTACAACCCCACCAACCCGCCGGTGGACAACCAAGGCAACACCAGCCGCATGTCCACCAATGTCGATGAGGACATCAGCCAGTTCGCCGTCGACAACAACTTCCAGGGCAACTTCGACACCGGCGACATCAGCCATACCCTGTTGATCGGCCTGGATCACCAGCGCACCAACACCAACTACCTGGCGATCTACGGCTTCAACGTGCCCGACACCAACGTCAACAACCCGGTGTATGGGCTGCCGATCACCCGCCCGCCCCGCGCCGACGCCTATTACGACTACAACCAGAAAACCCGCCAGACGGGCCTGTATGTCCAGGACCAGATGGCCCTGGACAACTGGCGCTTGACCATTGGCGGGCGTGAGGACTGGGTGCACACCGGCACTAAGTACTTCAACGACAATGACGCGACCACTACCCAGCGCGACAAGAAATTCAGTGGCAACGCCGCCATCAGCTACGTGTTCGACTCAGGCTTTGTTCCCTACCTGTCCTACGCCGAATCCTTCCAGCCGACCAGTGATCCAAGCCCTAAAGCCACGGAGTCGTTCAAGCCGACCGAAGGCCAGCAGTGGGAACTTGGCATCAAGTACCAACCTCCTGGTTCCAACACCCTGCTCTCCGCCGCGATCTATGACCTGACCCAGAAGAACGTCTCGGTCACCGACACTGTCGCAAACGTGACCGTCACCAGCCAGACCGGCGAAGTGAAAGTCCGTGGTCTGGAGCTCGAGGCCGTCTCCGACGTCAACGAAAACCTGAAGGTGATCGCCGCCTATACCCTGGCCAAATCCGAAGTGCAGGACGGCCTCTACAAAGGCAATCGCCTGCAGCGGATGCCGAACCAGCAAGCCTCGCTGTGGGCCGACTACACCTGGCACACCGGCGTGCTCGATGGCTTCGGTATCGGTGCCGGTGCGCGCTACACCGGCAATACCTATGGCGACCAGGCCAACACCTACCTGGGCAAGGCCGACGCCTACACCGTGTTCGATGCCGCCGTGCACTACGACCTGGGACGTCTCGACAACAGCCTGAAAGGCGCATCGGTGGCCATCAACGCCACCAACCTGTTGAACAAGGACTACATCTCCACCTGCGATGCGTACTACTGCTATTTCGGAGACCAACGCAGCGTCGTCGCCAGTGCCACCTACAAATGGTGATGGCCTGACGTCATTCGCTCATCGATCAAGCCGTCCCCGGAAGACGACTTTTGGTCTTTCCGGACGCAGAGAAACAACATGAAATGAAAAGCTCAACCATCCGCCGCTGGTCCTTCATCCACACCTGGACCAGCCTGGTCTGCACCCTGTTCCTGATGCTGCTGGCCCTCACCGGCCTGCCACTGATCTTCCACCACGAACTCGAGCACCTGCTCGGCGATGCCCCCGAACTGCGCCATATGCCCGAGGGCACGCCGCACCTGGACCTGCAGCACCTGGTGCTCAAGGCCCAGGCCCATCGTCCTGGCGAGGTGGTGCAGTACTTCGGCTACGACGAGGACGAACCTGACGGCGTGGTTGCCATAACGGCTGCCACCGCTGGCACCGAACCCGATGCCTCGCACACCTTCATGCTCGACGCCCGCACGGGTGAAGCGGTGGCGATGCCTGCGGCCAACGGCGGGCTGATGATGACCCTGCTACGCCTGCATGTAGACATGTTCGCCGGCCTGCCCGGCAAGCTGCTGCTGGCGTTCATGGGGGTGTTGTTCGTGGTGGCGATCATCTCCGGCACCGTGCTCTACGCCCCCTTCATGCGCCGCCTGGGGTTCGCCACGGTGCGCCATGATCGCTCGCACCGCCTTCGCTGGCTCGACCTGCACAACCTGATCGGCATCGTCACCCTGACCTGGGCCTTGGTGGTCGGCGTCACCGGGGTGATCAGCGCCCTCTCCGATGTGGTCATCGCCGCCTGGCGCAACGACAGCCTGGCAGCGATGGTCGCCCCTTACCGGGACGCACCACCGCTCACCGAGCGCGCACCGGCCAGCCGTCTGCTGGACATCGCTGCCGAGGCGACGCCTGGCATGCGGGCGGACTTCATCGCCTTCCCCGGCACGCGCTTTTCCAGTGAGCACCACTACGCGGTGTTCATGAAAGGCGCCACCCACCTGACCTCCCACACGTGGACCCCGGTGCTGATCGACGCTCGCACACTATCAGTCACTGCCATCGGTGATCGGCCTTGGTACATGGATGCCATGGGGTTGTCGCAGCCACTGCATTTCGGCGACTACGGCGGGCGTCCCATGCAGATCCTCTGGGCGGTGCTCGACGTGCTGACAATCGTCGTGCTGGGCAGCGGCCTTTACCTGTGGTGGGCCAAGCAGCGCAAGGGTCGGGAGGTGACGGCATGAGCCACAGGTCGCAATCGACCCGGCGAATCTTCGCCTGGCCGGCGCTCATCGCCGTTCTGGGCGCGGCAGGGCTGTTTGCCGCGTTATTGGGGGATGGCGGGTGGGACGTGTTGTCCTGGGTGGGATTGGGCGTGCCCGCGGCGCTGGGGCTGCGAGGGCTGATCGGCCGCGCCTGAGTACCGTGGAATTGGGCACCGTCGTCCCCCGACAGGGCCTGAGTCGCCACCCAGAGCCCTGTCGTGCCTGTCGGCCGCGCGGTGTCCGGGCTACTGATCGATGCGCGGCAACAGCGCATCCAGCCGCTGGTGCAACGCGCTGCCGCTTGGCCAGTTGCGCAACATCCGCGCCCGGTCACGGGCATAGGCTGGTGCGAAGCTGAGCTGGGTGGCGTGCTGGCACATGGCATCCAGGTCGATCAGCGACCACTGGCCGTCCTGCCAGAACAGATTGTGTCCTTTGAAATCGCCATGGCTGATGCGCTCGCGAATCAGCTGCTGCATCAGGTGCACCAACGCCTGCACCTGTTCCTCAGGCGCCTCGCCGCTCTCGACGTACGGCTGGAAACACTCGATCAGATCCGGCCCATCGGCATACTCGGTGACCAAAAAGGCTCGGCTGCGCAGGCCCATGACCCGCTGCTCCAGCACCGCCAGCGGCCGCGGCGTGGCGATGTCGAGAAACTCGAGACGGTGCCCTTCGATCCAGGAGTGCCAGGCGCGGCTGGGGCGCCAGAAGCGCTTGAACCAGTGAGCGGTGTTCTTGATGTTGTAGCGCTTGAGCACCAACGTGCGGCCATCGACCTCGATACGCGCCACGCTGGCTGCACCGCCGGTCTTGTACAGATGCCCCGCATCGATCAACGCATCGGCGTTCTGCAGCACCGACAGCATGGCCGGCACTTCGGCGCGACGAATCGCGCGCAGGCCCGAGAGGCTGCGCTCGACGCTGAACAGCGTGCACTCGCGCCCGGCCTTTTCCAGGTAATCCTTCAAGCGCCAGTTGCGCACCTTGTCGATCTGCTTCTGCAAGGCTTCCAACGGCAGGGCATGTTCGGCATTGGCCAACAAGTAATGGACCAGCAGCTCTTCGATGAAAGGCTCCAGGCGCTTGGGCAACTGGGCGAAGAACACGCCGAGGTTTTCCAGCACACGCTGGCGCGACAGTTGCTGGCCCGGGGTCTCGGCCTTGATGCCGCCGCCGTCGATCACGTACAGCTGACCGCCATGACGCAGCAGGTTGTCCAGGTGCAGGTCTTCTTGCCACAGGCCCTTGGCGTGCATGTGCGCCACAGCGGCGAGCGCTTCGCCCAGCACCTGCTGCTGCTCGTCGGCCAGCACCGGCAGGTTCTCCACCGCTGCCCAGGCGTCGCCCAAGCTCTGGGCGCCTTCGAGTAACTCGAACAGCAACCAGCCGCCTTCGCCTTCCTTCAGGCCATCTGCCAACAACTGGGGTGTCGTCAGGCCTTGTGCGCCAAGCAACTTCACACCTTCGAGTTCGCGCTGGAAGTGTCGGGCGGCATTGCCACCGACCAACAGCTTGGCCAACACCGGCGTGCCACGCCAGATGCCGGCGCCGACATAGCGTTGCCCCGGCAGCACGCGCAGCAGACTGAGCAATTGCAGGTCCGCGCTGCCGGCCGCATCGGCCAGCGTCACGCTCAGCGGTAACGACGGGCTGCGCCCGGCGCTTTTGAGTTCAGACAAACGCATCAACGCGCCTCCTTTTCACGGCGACGACGCACCAAGCGTTGCAACCAAGTATCGACCAGGCTGCTGTCGCCAGGCTGCTCGAGGTAGGCCGCCAGCAGGCTGCGTACGTCCGCCTCGCCCCAGGCGGGGGCACGGCGCAGCAAGGGTTCCAGGTCCTTGAGCCGGTCACGCATGCCCATTAACAGCGGGCGGGTCTTCTCCAGATCGATCAACTGGGCCTGCCAGCCTTCGCGACGCTCACGCAGGAAGATGTGCTTGGGGTAGAAACAGCCGTGCACCTGGCCTGCCGCGTGCAGAGTGCGGGCCAGCTGGCCGCAAGCCTTGAGGATACCCTCGCGCTGCCCGGCTGCCAGTTGCGGCCACTGGGCCAGCAGGCTATCCAGATCGCGCCAGTCATCCAGTGCTCGGGTCATGAGAATGGCGCGGTGCTGGCCGTTGCCCTTGCGTTCACCATAGAACACCGCCTGCAAGGCGGGAATCCTGAGCTTTTGGTAACGGCTGATATTGCGGAACTCACGGGCGAAGGTCGGCTCGCCAAACGGCCGGTGCAGGGTCCGCGTGAGGTAGTTGCTCTGGCGCTTGAGGTAGAAGCCCTTGCCCTCGAGCTCCAGGCGAAACACGCTGCTCCAACCGCCACGGCCGGTGTTGGGCTCGTCCACGGCGTCGAGCTGCAGCGCCCACAGCGCCTCGAAGTCATTTAGCCCGTGACGTTGCAGCAACGCCTCGTCGGCACTGGCCAGGTAATCGGTCATTCCCTTCCCTCGAAGAAGCTCACCACCTCACGGATCCGTCGCTTGTCCCTGGAATCCAGGCGCTGGTGACCGCGGTACTGCAGGTAAAAGCGCAGGCGTTGGGTTGCCGACAGGTGGTATTTGGCGACCTTGTCCAGGCACGCCAGGTCCTTGATCAGGCGGTGACGCAACATCAGGGCACGGCAACCGCGCCAGAAGTCGCCGGTCGGGCAGTCAATGAAGAACAGCGTCGCCTTGTCGTCCACCAGCAGGTTGCGCCACTTCAGATCGTTGTGGGCGAAGTTGTGATCGTGCATGACCCGGGTATGCCTGGCCAGTTGACGGCTGACATGGTCGACCCAGGTGCGGTCGGCCAGGCGCGGGTCCTTGCGTTCGGCCAGGGCGGACAGATCCTCGGTATTGGGTAGTTCGCGGGTGATCATCGCACCGCGGCCAAAACCCAGGCCGTTGCGTTCCAGGCCCCAGGCCACCACTTCGGCGGTGGGGATCCCCCATTTGGCAAATTGCTTGAGGTTCTGCCACTCGGCCTTGATGCGCGGCCGCCCCACGTAGCGACGCAGGGCCTTGCCGGCACCGGTGTAGCGTTTGACGTAATAGTTGACCCCATCCCGCTCGATGCGCACCACTTCGCTGAGCGGGTCACGGGTGAGGCGTTCACCTTGAAGGGCGAACACCGCATCGAGACTGCCGAAATCCGCCGCCAGGCCTTCGTAGCCTGGTGCCAGTGTCCAACCCGCCATCAGAGCGCATCCCCATAGCGTTGCTTGCGATCGTAGAGTTTCTGCGCCTTGCGCTCGAGCCAGGCGAGCAGCGCGGCCTCATCGGCCAACACCTGGCGCAACGGGCGCTGGAAGTATCCACGCAAGAAGCGCAGCTTGTCGCGGCGCGTCAGGCCGATGTCCAGGGCCGAGAAATACAAGGCAGCCAGGTCCTTGTCGCGCCAGCGGCGGGTGATCTTGTCACGGGTCTGGGCCCGGTGCAGGTCGATGACCGACAGCTTGAAATCTTCCGGCGTCACCGGTCGATCGGTGTGCAGCAGGAAGTGGCAGATGTAGCAGTCGCGGTGGTTGACCCCGGCACGGTGCATGCCGCCGGTCATCTTCGCCACCTCGGCGATCAGGGCCCATTTCAGACGTGCCTGGGGCGGTTGCTTGACCCAGTCGATGCTGAAGTCTTCCAGGCTGATGGTCGGTGCCAGCTCTTCGGTGACGATGAACGAATGCTGACTCGCCGGGTTGCTGCCGCGCTCGCCGTAGGCCACGGCGGTCATGGTCGGCACGCCGGCTTGGTGTAGACGCTGGATGGCGCGCCACTCCTGGCCGGCGCCGAGGACAGGCAGCTTGGCGCTGAACAGGTTCTTGAAGATCTCGCCCCAGCCGATGCCGCGGTGGATCTTGACGAAGTACCCCTCGCCCTCGACCTCGGTACGCAGCGTGCGGCGGCCTTCCAGTTCACGGAACACCTCGCCCTGCAGGGCCTCCACGGCCTCGAAGGGATCGCGCCCTGCCCACAGGCGCTTGAACGGCTCGGCCAGTATCAGCTTCATGCCTGCTCCTGCCCGAGGATCACGTCGGCGGCGTGCTGCGGCATGCTGTAAAGGTCCGCGGTATCGGCGAAGGCCAGCCCGTTGCGCGCCCAGGCGGCACGCGCCTGGCCGTCTTCGAGCATGCGTTGCAGGTAGCGGTTGAGCTGCTCCTGCTCGAACGGCTCGTCCAGCACCAGGCCGCTGTCGGCCTCGGCGATGTAATGGGCATAGCCGCACACTTGGGAAACCAGCACCGGCAAGCCGGCCACCAGGGCCTCCAGCAGCACGGTGCCGGTGTTTTCGTTATAGGCCGGGTGGATCAGCAGATCGGCCCCGAGCAGGAAGCGCGGGATATCGCTGCGCCCCTTGAGGAACTGCACCTGCTCGCCCAGGCCCAGCGTGGCGCTCTGCAACTGGAACACCTTCGGATCGTCCTGGCCGATGACCATCAGCCGGGTGCGTTTGCGCAGCGCCGAGGGTAACGCTGCAAGCGCCTTGAGGCTGCGGTCCACGCCTTTGGTCTTGAAGCCCGAGCCGATCTGCACCAACAGCAGATCGTCCTCGCCCAGCCCGAACTCCTTGCGAAACTGCGCGCGGATCGCCTCGGCGTCGGCCGGGCGGCGGCGGTCCTGGGAAATCCCCGGCGGCAATAGGTGGAAGCGCTCAAGCGGGGTGCCGTAGTGCTTGATGAACAGCGGCTGCTGCACCTCGGAGATCATCAGCACCTCGGTGCGGGCGTCCTTGGCGAACACGGCGCGCTCGTACTCGGCAAAATGCCGGTAGCGGCCCCAGCGGCGGTACAGGCCGCCGCGCAGAGTCTGGGCCTTGTCCTCGAAGCAGCCGTCGGCGGCGTAGTAGACGTCCAGCCCAGGCATCTTGTTGAAACCGATCAGGCGATCGACTGGGCGCTTGGCCAAGTCCGCGGCCATCCAGGCACTGAGCTTCTCGTTGCGGCGGTGATTGAACAGTGCCTTGACCGGCGCCACCAGCACCTCGAAGCCCGGCGGAATGTCGCCTTCCCAGATCAACGTGTAGACACGGATCTGGTGGCCCCGCTTCTGGCACTCCAAGGCAATGCGCATGAAATCGCGCTGCAGCCCGCCGAAGGGGAAATATTTGTAAAGCACGAAAGCCAGTTGCATCAACGAACATCCTCAGCCAGCAGCAGCGCGCTCAAGCGGCTCGCCACATGCTCGGGATTCAGGCGAGTGAAGCACAGTGGCCACTCGCGTTTGAGATCGAACCGGCGCAGGTCCTCGGCGCTCGGTTTGTAGGTGCACTTCTTCTGCAGGCAGGGCGCGCAGGGGAAGTCGCTGGCCTGATGGACCTGCACACGCCCGTAGGCGCCGGTCAGGCCAGGGTTGGTTGGGCCGAACAGGGAGATGGTCGGCACATCCAGTGCCGCCGCCAGATGGCCCAAGCCGGTATCCACCGCCACGCAGGCCTTGGCCGCCGCCAGTACGCGGGCGACACCTGCCAGGTTCAACTTGGGCAGGACTTCGCAATTCTTCAAGCCCTGGGCGATACGCTCGGCGCGGGCTTTCTCGGCCGGGTTACCCCACGGCAGGCGAACCTGCAGATTGCGCCGCCCAAGGCGCTCGGCCAGTTCGCGCCAATAGGCCTCAGGCCAGTGCTTGGTGGCCCAGGTGGTGCCATGCAGGAACACCACGTATGGCGCGGCAGGCGGCAGTTGCAGGCGATCCAGGTCCAGGCCATAGCGGCCGATGCCTTCGGGCAGGTCATAGGCCAGGGCCAGGGCGAACAGTTGACGCACCCGCTCCACGGCATGCTGGCCGACGGCGACCGATAACCGTCGGTCATAGAAGCGGCTGGCCCAGCCTTCGCGCGCGGAGTAGCGGTCGAGCCCAGCCACCGGCGCCTTCACGTAGCGCGTCAGCCAGGCCGATTTGACCAGCCCCTGGGCGTCGATCACCAAGTCGTACTTTTGCGCGCGCAGACGCTGCTTGAACGCCTTCCATTCGCCGCTCTTGATCGTCTGCCAGAGATTCTTGCGCCAGCGCCGGATGGCCACCGGAATGACCTGGTCGACCGCCGGGTGCCAGCTGGGGATCTCGGCGAAACCTTCCTCCACCACCCAGTCGAAGCGGATACCAGGAAGAGCGTGCGCGGCGTCGGTGACCGCAGGCAGCGTGTGGATCACGTCGCCCAGCGAAGATGTCTTGATGATCAGGACCCGCACTTAGTCGACCTCGGCCAGGACATCGATCAGGTTCGGCCCGCCCAGGTGCGTGAGCGCGGCAATCACTTTGCCGGGCTCGAGCAGACGCAGGCAGTTGTAGTGACCGAAGCGGCAGGTGCGATCGAAGCAAGGACTGCATTCGATGCCCAGGCGCACGATCTCAACCTGTTCGGCCAAAGGCGGGGTGAAGCCCGGCGAGGTGGAGCCGTAGACGGCCACCAGCGGGCGATTCAAGGCGGCGGCCACGTGCATCAGCCCGGAGTCGTTGGACACCACGGCATCGGCGCAGGACAACAGGTCGATGGCCTCGGCCAGGGACGTGTCCCCTGCAAGGTTGTAGGACTCCTCGCGCAACCCTGGAATCAGCCGATCTCGGATCGCCTCACCCACTGGGTGGTCGTTCTTCGAGCCGAACAGCCACACCTGCCAGCCCTGACGGATCATCGCGTCAGCGACCTCGGCGTAGTGCTCGGCCGGCCAGCGCTTGGCCTCGCCGAACTCGGCGCCAGGGCACAGCGCCAGCACCGGTCGATCAAGCGCCAGGCCGAACTTGACCAGCGCGGCGTCACGGCTCTGGGCTTCGATCCGCAGGCTTGGGCGTGGATAGGGCTGTGGCAGCTCGGCCCCTGGCGCATAGGCCAGGGCCATGAAGCGCTCGATCATCAGCGGATAGCGGGTTTTGTCCAGCTTGCGCACATCGTTGAGCAGGCCGAAGCGCATTTCGCCGCGCCAGCCGGTGCGTTTGGGGATGCCAGCGAAAAACGGTACCAATGCCGATTTCAGCGAGTTAGGCAGGAGGATCGCCTGGTCATACTGACCCGCCAGGGATTTGCCGATGCGCCGGCGCGTGGCCAGCTCCAGCGCGCCATGGCCGAGCGGGAAGCTCAGGGCTTGGCGCACCTCGGGCATGCGCTCGAGTATCGGCCGGCTCCACTCGGGCGCCAGCACGTCGATCACGAATTCGGGGTGCTGCTGTTTCAGGCACTGGAACAAGGTCTGCGCCATCACCATGTCGCCGACCCAGCTGGGCCCAATGATCAGTATTCTCATGCTTAGTCCAGAAACGCTCGGGGAGGCTCAGCGTTGGCCTGGCCTCCCCTCTTTATATTCAGGCTATGTGGCGGACAGTGTAACACCCAGGCATTTCTACCGCTGATCGCCCCTACAGGGCTGGCGGAGGGCCTCAGGTCAGCCCGAGCTCGCTCCAGATCCGCCGCACCTGGCGACGCTGATCGGCAAACTGACCGGCATCGACGACCCCGGCTTGCTTCTGCAGGGCCTGGCGGTGCGAGGCCGAGCGGAACGCCTTGTATACCTCGCGCAGCAGCACCGCATCGTCGGCCGGCATCAGCCCAGCCTGCTCGAGCTCCTCGAGAATGCGGATGTTGTCGGTCCAGCGCAGCAGGGCCGGGTGGTCGTGGGACCAGGCCAAAGCGGCGTATTGCACCATAAATTCGATATCCACGATACCGCCGGCATCCTGCTTGATATCGAAGGGCATGCCGGCCTCGAACGCATTGGCGGCAGTGCCGGCGGCGGTGCTCTTGGTGCCAAGGTTGTCGCGCATCTTGGCGCGCATCTCGCTCACTTCCTGGCGCAGTTTGTCCAACTCGCGCGGCTTGCCCAGCACCCGGGCGCGCACGTCCTCGAACGCCGCCGCGACCTGCTTGCAGCCCACCAGCACTCGCGCCCGCACCAGAGCCTGGTGCTCCCAGGTCCAGGCCTCGCCCTGCTGGTAGCGCTCGAAGGCACCCACGGAACTGACCAGCAGCCCCGAGGCGCCGGAAGGACGCAGGCGCATGTCCACGTCATAGAGCTGACCGGAGTTGGTCTGGGTAGTCAGCATATGAATGATGCGTTGCCCCAACCGGGTGAAGAATTGCGCGCCGTCGATGGGTTTGGCGCCGTCGGTTTCGCCCTGGGGATCGCCATCGTGGATGAACACCAGGTCCAGGTCCGAGCCATGCCCCAGCTCGATGCCGCCGACCTTGCCGTAGCCGACGATGATGAAACCCGGATCGCACAGGCTGCCATCGCTGCGCTTGGGCTGGCCGTGACGGGCCACCGTCTGGCGCCAGGCCAGGGCCAGCACCTGATCGAGGATCGCCTCGGCCAGCCAGGTCAGGTAGTCGCTGACTTTCATCAGGGGCAGGTTGCCGGTGATCTCCGAGGCGGCTACCCGCAGACTGTGGGCCAGCTTGAAGTGACGCAAAGCCTCCATTTGCTGCTCCAGATCGTCCTCGGGAATGCGCGTCAGGCGCTCGCGCAGCTCGCAGGCCAACTCCGGCGCCAGGGGCGGGCTGAACAGCCGGCCTTCATTGAGCAGTTCGTCGAGCAGCAACGGGTAGCGGGCAATCTGTTCGGCGATCCACGGGCTAGCCGCGCACAGCGTCAGCAACCGGCGCAAAGCACCTGGGTTCTCGGTCAGCAGCACCAGGTAGGCCGAACGTCGCGCCACCGCCTCGACCAGCGGCAACACGCGCTCCAGGACCAGGTCCGGGTCATCGTGCTCCACAGCCTGGGCGAGCAGGCGCGGAATGAAGGCGTCCAGGCGCTCGCGACCGATACGCTGCATGGAGCGCAGCGACGGACTGGAGCGCAGCAACGCCAGGCGTCGCAAGGCCTCGGCGGGCTGCTTGAAGCCGGCTTCCTCCAACTGACGGCAGGCGGCCTCTTCATCCTGGGCCTGCTCCCACAGCGGCGACCATTCGCCACCGACGACCAGCTCGCCCTCGCCTTCCTCGTCGTCGGGGTCGGCGATCACCTGGCGGAAATGCCAGTCGATCCGGCCACGCCAGTGCATGAGCTGGTCATGGAAGCTCTGCCAGTCGGCAAAGCCCAGGATAAACGCCACGCGCTCGCGATCCTTTTCGTCCTCCGGCAACATCTGGGTCTGGCGGTCGGCGATGGCCTGGATCGCATGCTCGGTATAACGCAGGAACTCATAGCCCTCACGCAACTCGGCCACCACCGCCGGCGGCAGGTAGCCCTGGCCTTCGAGGGTCGCCAGCACCTTGAGCAGTGGCCGCTGCTGCAGGCTCAGGTCGCGCCCGCCGTGGATCAACTGGAACGCCTGGGCGATGAACTCCACTTCGCGGATACCGCCCGCGCCGAGCTTGATGTTCTCCGACATGCCCTTGCGCCGCACTTCCTGCTGGATCAGCTGCTTCATGGTGCGCAGCGCCTCGATGGCCGAGAAATCCAGGTAACGCCGGTAGACGAACGGGCGCAGCATATTCTGCAGCTGGGCGCCGGCCACCTGGTCGCCGGCCACGACCCGTGCCTTGATCATGGCGTAGCGTTCCCAATCGCGGCCTTGGTCCTGGTAGTACTGCTCCAGGGCATTGAACGACAACGTCAGGGCACCGGCCGAGCCGTAGGGGCGCAGGCGCATGTCGACACGGAACACGAAACCATCGACGGTCACTGGATCCAGCGCCTTGATCAGACGCTGGCCCAGACGGGTGAAGAACTCCTGGTTGTCCAGCGAGCGCTTGACCCCTTCGGTTTCGCCGCCCTCGGGAAAGGCGAAGATCAGATCGATGTCCGAAGACAGGTTCAGCTCCACCGCGCCCAGCTTGCCCATGCCCAGCACCACCATGTGCTGCGCCTGGCCGCTGCGGTTGCCGATGGGCGTACCGAACTGCTGGCAATGGCGCGGATACAACCATTGGTAGGCCTGGTCGATGGAGGCGTCGGCCAGGTCGGAAAGGTCGCGGCAGGTTTCTTCCAGCGCGGCCCGGCGG
This sequence comes from Pseudomonas guariconensis, assembly GCF_040822035.1. Taxonomy (NCBI): domain Bacteria; kingdom Pseudomonadati; phylum Pseudomonadota; class Gammaproteobacteria; order Pseudomonadales; family Pseudomonadaceae; genus Pseudomonas; species Pseudomonas guariconensis. Next base: position 4,909,131 of record NZ_CP162012.1, read on the forward strand.
GTGATGTCGCGCCAAATGATGCGCACCTGCTGGCGGTTGCGCTCGCGACGCAGGTTGCGCGCAAGCTCCTCCTCGCTCTGCGCCGCTTCGGCGGCGGCAGCGATGCGCGCGCGCAGCTCGCCAGGGGCGAAAGGCCGCTCCAGTTCACCGCTGGCCTGCAGCGTAAAGAGCATGGCCGGCTCGCGCAGGGCCACTTCCAAAACGAAGTCGCTGACTGCAGCCACTTGTTCGAACGCATGGCGCTGGGCGGAGCTCCAGGCATCGAAGTCCAGCCCCTCGATACCCGCGATGGCCTCACGCAGGGATTGTTGGTTACGGACGACCAGCGGTTGCAGGACGGCGGGCAGATCGAGCGGCAAAGGCAGGCGCATGGTCTATCCTTGATCGGCGTGAGTGGGAGGGGTAGAGGCGGCCGAGGGGATGCCGAATGACGGTTGGACTGTCATACAAAAGTTGGAAATAGCTGAAATAAACGAATCATTGGTAAAAAACATCAAGATTCACCCAATCAAAGCCCAGTCCAAACCTACGGGAACGTTTTTCCCCACAACCCGGCATGCGACAAAATGCCGCTTTTCTGTAGTTTTACTACTACCCCGGCTGTTCAAAAGCATGAAATGCCAAACCATTTGTAGTAAAACTACACGGCGCCGGATGACTGTCCGGCTAATCCAAGAATTCACGACGTCTGCCCAAAAGGCCAGTCGCAAACTCAGGCCCCCGATTCTGGTGGCCTTTCCGCCCTGGAGCAAGCCATGCAAGACCTCGATCCCGTCGAAACCCAGGAATGGCTGGATGCCTTGGAGTCGGTCCTCGACAAAGAAGGCGAAGACCGCGCTCACTACCTGATGACCCGTATGGGCGAGCTGGCCACCCGTAGTGGCTCTCAGCTGCCGTACGCAATCACCACGCCATACCGCAACACCATCCCCGTTACCCACGAAGCACGCATGCCTGGCGACCTGTTCATGGAACGCCGCATCCGCTCGATGGTACGTTGGAACGCCCTGGCCATGGTCATGCGTACCAACCTGCGGGACTCGGACCTGGGCGGCCACATTTCGAGCTTCGCCTCCAGCGCCACCCTGTACGACATCGGCTTCAACTACTTCTTCCAGGCTCCTACCGAGGAGCACGGTGGCGACCTGATCTTCTTCCAGGGCCACGCCTCCCCAGGCATCTATGCCCGCGCCTTCCTCGAAGGTCGCATCACTGAAGACCAGATGAACAACTTCCGTCAGGAAGTGGACGGCAAGGGCCTGTCCTCCTACCCGCACCCATGGCTGATGCCTGACTTCTGGCAGTTCCCGACCGTTTCCATGGGTCTGGGTCCGATCCAGGCGATCTACCAGGCACGCTTCATGAAGTACCTGGAAGCCCGTGGCTTCATCCCGGCCGGTAAGCAGAAGGTCTGGTGCTTCATGGGCGACGGCGAGTGCGACGAGCCAGAATCCCTGGGCGCGATCGCCCTGGCTGGCCGCGAGAAGCTGGACAACCTGATCTTCGTCATCAACTGCAACCTGCAGCGCCTCGACGGCCCGGTCCGCGGCAACGGCAAGATCATCCAGGAACTCGAAGGCGTGTTCCGTGGCGGTGGCTGGAACGTCAACAAAGTCGTCTGGGGCCGCTTCTGGGATCCGCTGTTCGCCAAGGACACCAACGGTGCCCTGCAGCGCCGCATGGACGAAGTCATCGACGGCGAGTACCAGAACTACAAGGCCAAGGACGGTGCGTACGTCCGTGAGCACTTCTTCAACACCCCAGAACTCAAGGCAATGGTCGAAGACCTGTCCGACGACGAGATCTGGAAGCTCAACCGTGGCGGCCACGACCCGTACAAGGTCTATGCGGCCTACCACCAGGCGGTCAACCATCAAGGTCAGCCGACCGTCATCCTGGCCAAGACCATCAAGGGTTACGGTACCGGTGCCGGCGAAGCCAAGAACACCGCGCACAACACCAAGAAGGTCGACGTCGACAGCCTGCGTCACTTCCGTGACCGCTTCGACATCCCAGTCAAGGATGCCGACCTGGAAAACCTGCCGTTCTTCCGTCCGGAAGAAGGCAGCGCCGAAGCCAAGTACCTGGCCGAGCGCCGCGCAGCCCTGGGTGGCTTCGTACCGCAGCGCCGTGCAAAGAGCTTCAGCATCCCGACTCCGCCGCTGGAAACCCTGAAGGCGATCCTGGACGGTTCGGGCGACCGCGAAATCTCCACCACCATGGCCTTCGTGCGTATCCTGGCGCAGCTGGTCAAGGACAAGGAGATCGGTCAGCGCATCGTTCCGATCATCCCGGACGAAGCCCGTACCTTCGGTATGGAAGGCATGTTCCGCCAGCTTGGCATCTACTCGTCCGTGGGCCAGCTCTACGAGCCGGTCGACAAGGACCAGGTGATGTTCTACCGCGAGGACAAGAAGGGCCAGATCCTCGAGGAAGGCATCAACGAAGCCGGCGCCATGTCGTCGTTCATCGCCGCCGGTACCTCGTACAGCAACCACAACCAGCCGATGCTGCCGTTCTACATCTTCTATTCGATGTTCGGCTTCCAGCGTATCGGTGACCTGGCATGGGCCGCTGGCGACAGCCGCACCCGTGGCTTCCTGATCGGCGGTACCGCCGGCCGTACTACCCTCAACGGTGAAGGCCTGCAGCACGAAGACGGTCACAGCCACCTGATGGCTGCCACCATCCCGAACTGCCGCACCTATGATCCGACCTACGGCTACGAGCTGGCGGTGATCATCCAGGACGGCATGAAGAAGATGACCGAAGAGCAACAGGACGTCTTCTACTACATCACCGTGATGAACGAAGCCTACACCCAGCCTGCCATTCCGGCCGGCGCCGAGGAAGGCATCATCAAGGGCATGTACCTGCTCGAGGAAGACACCCGCGAGGCCGCGCACCACGTGCAGCTGCTGGGTTCGGGCACCATCCTGCGCGAAGTCCGCGAAGCGGCCAAGATCCTGCGCGAGGAATACAACGTCGGCGCCGACGTCTGGAGCGTCACCAGCTTCAACGAACTGCGTCGTGACGGCCTGGCCGTGGAACGCGCCAACCGCCTCAAGCCTGGCCAGAAGCCACAGCAGACCTACGTCGAGCAGTGCTTGGCCGGCCGCAAAGGCCCGGTTGTAGCGTCCACCGACTACATGAAGCTCTTCGCCGAACAGATCCGTCAGTGGGTCCCGAGCAAGGAGTACAAGGTCCTGGGTACCGATGGCTTCGGTCGCAGCGACAGCCGCAAGAAGCTGCGTCACTTCTTCGAAGTCGACCGTCACTTCGTCGTGCTGGCTGCCCTGGAAGCCCTTGCTGACCGTGGCGAGATCGAACCGAAGGTGGTGGCCGACGCCATCGTCAAGTTCGGCATCGATCCGGACAAGCGCAACCCACTGGACTGCTGAGGAGTATTTTTAAGTGAGCGAACTCATTCGCGTACCTGACATCGGCAGCGGTGAAGGTGAAATCATCGAGCTGTTCGTCAAGGTCGGTGACCGTATCGAGGCTGACCAGAGCCTGCTGACCCTGGAGTCCGACAAGGCCTCCATGGAGATCCCAGCACCCAAGGCCGGCGTGATCAAGGAACTGAAAGTCAAGCTGGGTGATCGCCTGAAAGAAGGCGACGAGCTGATGGTCCTGGAAGTCGAGGGTGCCGCTGCGGCGCCCGAGGCTCCGGCCGCTGCTGCCCCGGCTGCCGCAGAGCAACCGGCTGCCGCACCTGCGCCAGCCGCCACCCCTGCCCCGGCTGCTGCGCCTGCTGCGCCTGCTGCCGCCAGCGTGCAGGACATCCATGTGCCGGATATCGGCTCGTCGGGCAAGGCCAAGATCATCGAAGTACTGGTCAAGGCCGGCGACACCGTCGAAGCCGACCAGTCGCTGATCACCCTGGAGTCCGACAAGGCCTCCATGGAGATCCCATCCCCCGCCGCTGGCGTGGTGAAGGAAGTGATCGCCAAGCTGGACGACGAAGTTGGCACCGGTGACCTGATCCTGAAGCTGGAAGTCGCGGGCGCCGCCCCGGCTGCCGCTCCAGCCGCTGCCGCACCGGCCCCTGCCAAGGCCGAGTCGGCGCCAGCCGCCGCGCCTGCTGCAGCGCCAGCTGCGGCTGCTGCACCGGCTCCGGTCGCCACCGCGCCGGCTGCTGGCAGCAACGCCAAGGTCCATGCTGGTCCTGCCGTGCGTCTGCTGGCCCGTGAGTTCGGCGTCGACCTGGGCGCGGTCGCCGCGACCGGTCCGCACGGCCGTATCCTGAAAGAAGACGTGCAGGTCTACGTCAAGGCCATGATGCAGAAAGCCAAGGAAGCTCCAGCCGCTGGCGCGACCGGTGGTGCAGGCATCCCGCCGATCCCGGCTGTGGACTTCAGCAAGTTCGGTGAAGTGGAAGAAGTCGCCCTGACCCGCCTGATGCAGGTCGGTGCCGCCAACCTGCACCGCAGCTGGCTGAACGTGCCGCACGTCACCCAGTTCGACTCCGCCGACATCACTGAGCTGGAAGCCTTCCGCGTTGCGCAGAAGGCCGTGGCCGAGAAGGCTGGCGTGAAGCTGACCGTCCTGCCGCTGCTGCTCAAGGCCTGCGCCTTCCTGCTCAAGGAACTGCCGGACTTCAACAGCTCGCTGGCACCCAGCGGCAAGGCGATCATCCGCAAGAAGTACGTGCACATCGGCTTCGCCGTGGATACTCCGGACGGCCTGCTGGTCCCTGTGATCAAGAACGTCGACCAGAAGAGCCTGCTGCAACTGGCTGCCGAAGCCGCGGCGCTGGCCGAGAAGGCCCGCACCAAGAAACTGTCTTCCGACGAAATGCAGGGCGCTTGCTTCACCATCTCCAGCCTCGGCCACATTGGCGGCACCGGCTTCACGCCGATCGTCAACGCGCCTGAGGTGGCGATCTTGGGTGTCTCCAAGGCCACCATGCAGCCGGTCTGGGATGGCAAGGCGTTCCAGCCCAAGCTGATGCTGCCGCTGTCGCTGTCCTACGATCACCGTGTGATCAACGGCGCCGCCGCCGCGCGCTTCACCAAGCGTCTGGGCGACGTGCTGGCGGACATCCGCACCATGCTGCTGTAACGCAGCCCCTTGCCTCACCCTCCAAGGGGTGAGGCAAGCCTGTTTCGAGCTGCCACGCTCGTACCTCAACCCCGCCACTCTGGCGGGGCTTTTTTTGCCTGATGCCAAAGACGCGAATACGCCGTCAAGCTCGCAACCCTTCGCAGGCGAACCCGTTCCCACCACCCCTTCTGGCCTTCAGATTTCCGTACAACCGCCGACAAGCTGTACATAGCTTCCCGCATGGCCGCTTGCCAGCCCTCGGGACATGATGCAACCTTGCCCTAGGCACCGCCGCATAGCTCGTGGCCCGCCGCGCCAACCGCCCTTTCAAGCGAGTCTTCGATGAAAAGCCAACCCGATGCCGCCAGCCGAGTGGCGGCCGAGGTCGTCACGCAGCTCCCCGTGCCTTCACGGCTCGGTATGCTGCGTTTCGAACGGCTCAACGAAGCCAGCTGGGCGATGCTCTATCTGGATCCTGCCTGCGAGCGCCAGTTCGGCCTGCCTGCCGCCGACCTCTGCGCCCTGATCGGCTCACCCTATGCCAGCCTCATGGAGCCAGAGGCGCGCTACAGGCTGCATGACGAGATTCAGCTGCAACTGGCACAGCGTAACCACTACCGGATCCGCTACACCCTGCACACCAGCGGCGCAGCCTTGCGCTTGCTGGAGATCGGCGAAGCCTACCGCCAGCACAACCGCCAGCTGTTGCGCGGCTATCTCATGGTGCTCGATGATCAGCAGGACCAGGAGCCAGAGCTTGGCGAGGACGATCTGGAGTCTCGCAACAGCCGTCTGCAATTGGCCTTGCAGCTCAACCAGCGCGCCCAGCAGGAGCAGTTGCTGCACCTTGAGCGTGTGCGCGCCCAGCAGGACCTTATCCTGCGCCTGGCCCGGCAGCGCTACAGCGCTGAAAACTCCTTGCAGGAGGCGGCCGAACTGATCACCCGCAGTGCCTGCGAAATCTACAAGGTCGATTGCGCCAGCCTCTGGCATCTGCAGGATCAGCATCTGGAACCGATCAGTGCCTGGCACAGCCTGGATCAGCGTCACTACCTGCCCCAGCCCATCGATGCCAGCTGTTTCCCGGACTACCTCGATGCCCTGCACGCCAGCCGCGCCATCGATGCCCATAACGCCGGCCAGGACCCTCGCACCCGCGACATGGCCGAGACCCTGTACGCAGCGACCAACAATGCCATGCTCGACGCCAGCATTCGCGTCGATGGCCAGGTCGTTGGCGTGCTGTGCCTGGAACAGATCGGCAAGGCCCGTGCCTGGCAGGCCGACGAAATCGCCTTCGCCGGGGAACTGGCCGACCAGGTCGCCCAGGTGATCACCAACCACAATCGACGCACGGCGGCCAGTGCCCTGCACCTGTTCCAGCGGGCCGTGGAGCAGAGCGCCAGTGCCTTCTTGCTGGTCAACCGCGACGGCGTGGTGGAATACGTCAACCCAAGCTTCACCGCCATCACCCAGTACAGCACCGATGAAGTGCAGGGGCGCCATCTGGCAGAACTGCCTGCGCTGGAGAACCTGAGCGAGCTGCTGTTCCACTCGCCCTCGAGCCTGGCCATGGGCAACAGCTGGCAAGGCGAGTTCAAGAGCCGACGCAAGAGCCTGGAACCCTACTGGGGCCAGTTGTCGATTTCCAAGGTCTTTGGCGACAACCGCGAGCTGACGCACTACATCGGCATCTACGAAGACATCACCCAAAGCAAGCTGGCCCAACAGCGCATCGAACGCCTGGCCTACACGGACAACCTGACCAACCTGGGCAACCGTCCCTCGTTCATCCGCAACCTCGATGAGCGCTTCGAACACATCGGCGACCGGCCCCTGTGCCTGCTGCTGGTGGACATCGATAACTTCAAGCGGATCAACGACAGCCTCGGCCATCAGACCGGCGACAAGCTTCTGGTCAGCCTGGCCCGGCGCCTGCGCAACAGCCTGGGCAGCAGCGATATCCTGGCGCGTTTTGCCAGTAACGAATTCGCCGTGCTGCTCGACGATGCGAGCCTGGAGACCGGCCAGCAAGTGGCCCAGCAACTGCTGCACACCCTCGACAAACCCATGTTCGTCGACAACCAGCTGATCAACGTCACCGCCTCGGTGGGCCTGGCTTGTGCCCCCCTGCACGGCAGCGACCCGCAAAGCCTGATGAAGAACGCAGGCCTTGCCCTGCACAAGGCCAAAGCCAACGGCAAGCACCAGGTCCAGGTTTTCACCGAAGTGCTCAATGCCGAGGCCAGTTACAAGCTGTTCGTGGAGAACAACCTGCGCCGCGCCCTGACCCAGAACGAGCTGGAGGTGTTCTACCAGCCCAAGCTGTGCCTGCGCAGTGGCCGCCTGCTGGGCCTGGAGGCCCTGCTGCGCTGGAACCATCCCGAAAAAGGCATGATCCGCCCCGATCAGTTCATTAGCGTCGCCGAGGAAACCGGGCTGATCATCCCGATCGGTAAATGGGTCGTGCGCCAGGCTTGCCGCATGAGCCAGCACTTGAGCCAGGTCGGCCTAGGCGACCTGCACGTGGCCATCAATCTGTCGCCCAAGCAGTTCTCCGACCCGGAACTGGTGGCCTCGATCGACACCATCCTCAAGGAAGAAGCACTGCCACCGCACCTGCTGGAGCTAGAACTGACCGAGGGCCTGCTGCTGGAAGCGACCGTCGATACCCACCGCCAGCTCGACGAGCTCAAGGCCCTCGGCTTGATCCTGGCCATGGACGACTTCGGCACCGGCTATTCATCGCTGAGCTACCTGAAGAAGTTTCCGATCGACATCATCAAGATCGACCGCAGCTTCATCAACGAGATCCCCGACAACCAGGACGATATGGAAATCACCTCGGCGGTGGTGGCGATGGCTCACAACCTCAAGCTCAAGGTGGTTGCCGAAGGCATCGAGACCGCCGAGCAGTTGGCTTTCCTGCGGCGGCATCGCTGCGATGTCGGCCAAGGCTACCTGTTCGACAAGCCGATTCCGGGGCGCGAGCTGGCCGAGCGGCTCAAGCGATATCCACGTGGCCCGGTGGCCTGACAGCGACGCCAAGCTCGGGCACTATAAGCCCCATTCGAGACATTTCACGGTGCGCCCACTTCCGTAGGCACGACGCTGCTGATGGGAGCGGGTTTACCCGCGAAGCGGTCAACACTCATCCACCTGACATACAGAGGAACGGCCATGGTCCTGCGTTCGGAAATCCTGGTGAACAAAAACGTCATGCCTACCGCGGAACAGGCGCTGCCTGGTCGCGACACCCCGATGCCCCTGCCCGAGTTCCACTACGTGTTCAAGGACACGCCGCTGCTGGGCCCCTTCTTCGAGGGCAGCATCGATTTCGCCATCTTCGGCCTGGGCTGCTTCTGGGGCGCCGAACGGCGTTTCTGGCAGCGCGAAGGCGTGGTCAGCACCGTGGTCGGCTATGCCGGCGGCTTCACCCCCAACCCGACCTACGAAGAAGTCTGCTCGGGCCTGACCGGCCACACCGAAGTGGTGCTGGTGGTGTTCGACAAGGACAAAGTGAGCTATCGCGAGCTGCTGGCGATGTTCTGGGAACTGCACAACCCGACCCAAGGCATGCGCCAGGGCAACGACATCGGCACCCAGTACCGCTCGGCCATCTACTGCACCAGCCCCGAGCAACTGGAACAGGCCAAGGCCAGCCGTGACGCCTTCCAGGCCGAGCTGACCAAGGCAGGTTTCGGCGAGATCACCACCGAGATCGACCAGGCACCGACCGTGTACTTCGCCGAGGCCTACCACCAGCAGTACCTGGCCAAGAACCCCGACGGTTACTGCGGCATCGCCGGCACCGGCGTCTGCCTACCTCCCAGCCTGCAAGGCAAATGAGGCCTGGCCATGACGACCATGACCCTGTTCCACTCGCCGCTCTCGCCGTTCGTCCGTAAGGTGATGGTCGTGCTGCACGAGACCGGTCAGCTCGACCGCGTGACCTTGCAAGCCGTCAACGTCAGCCCTGTCAATGGCGATGACCAGCTCAACCAAGACAACCCGATCGGCAAAATCCCGGCGCTGCGCCTGGAAGACGGCACGGTATTGCACGACAGCCGGGTGATCTGCGAGTACCTCGACCTGCAGCACGTCGGCAACCCGCTGATCCCCCGCGAAGGCTCTGCCCGCTGGCGGCGCCTGACCCTGGCCTCCCAGGCCGATGCGATCATGGATGCAGCGGTCTCGACCCGTTACGAGACCTTCCTGCGCCCAGAAGACAAACGCTGGGACGGCTGGGTCCAGGCCCAAGGCGAGAAGATCCGCCGCAGCCTGGCCAACCTGGAGCAGGCACACTTGGCGGAGCTCGCCTCGACCTTCGACATCGCCGCCATCGGCGTGGCCTGTGCACTGGGCTACCTGGACCTGCGCCAGCCGCAGTTCGGCTGGCGTGAGCAGCAGCCCGGCCTTGCCACGTGGTATGCCGACGTGACCAAGCGGCCGTCGATGGCTGCAACGGCTCCGGTGATCTGACGGACCGGTCCGCAGATGAACCCACGCCCACTAGGATCCAGCCGTGTGGGCGTGGGTTTTCCCGCGAAAGCCTCATTCCGGTGCCACTGAACAAGCATCCCGATCCGATAGGCCAACCACCGCCCCGCTTCCCGATCCTCTCTCATGCCGCCCTCCCCACCCGCGCCCAGTCCAGGCGACGGGTCAGCACCATGAACACGCCAAGCAGGCCAAAGCACAGCAGCGAGCCCATCAGCAGCGCATAGTCTTCGGCACTGAGCAGGCCGAAGAGCAGCCCGTACAGCCCACTCAGCCCCGCCGCAAAGCCGATCCCCCGCCTCATGCTGCCCAGCACATGGCTCAGGTAGAAGCCAATCAGCAGCACGCACGCCGAGGCCGACAACCCATAGGCCAGGCCAAAGCCCAGGTGTTCGGCCAACGACAGCAGCAACAAATAGAACAAGGCCAGCGCCACCCCCACCAGCATGTACTGCATAGGGTGCACGCGAAGGTTCTTCAGTACCTCGAACAAGAAGAAACCCGCGAAGGTCAAGGCGATGAACAACAGCGCGTACTTGATCGCCCGCTCACTCTTGAGGTACTGGTCCACCGGGTCGACGAAACTCACGCCAAAGGCGCGCGCATTGAAATCCGTGCACTGACCCTGGCCGGTACATTGGCGCAGCGCATCCTCGAGGTTGGTGGCGAAGAACGAGGTCTGCCAATGGGCCTTGAAGCCTTGATCGTGTATTTCTCGACGGCTGGGCAGGTAATTGCCGACAAAGCTTGGGTGCGGCCAGTTGGCGCGCATGTCCACCCTGCTGCTGCGCCCCACCGGCACGACATGCAACTGGCCAGTCCCCTGCAAGGCCAGATCGAAGCCATAGGTGAACTCACGGGCCTGGCCATCCTCGAGCATCGGCAAGGCGACATGCACGCCCCCGCCCAGCCAATCCAGGCCAGTGCCGGGCTCGAACGGCAATCGCTGGTCATCCAACGTCAGTGCCAGGGCGTTCTCGATGCCGCGAATGTCACTGATGCCCACCACCAGATAGGGCCTGTCGAAGCGGTAATCCTCCCAGTCCTTCTCGATACCCCAGCGCGCCGGGACCTTGAAACGTCCGCTCACCCTGCTCTTGGCGTGGAACAACCGGGCCTGGTAGATGCCCCGAGCGCGCAGTTCGGTATCGATATCGGTGTCTACGTGGAAGGTTTCAGGCAGGAAGAACAGTTGGCCATTGAGCATGATCGTCTGCTCGACGCTCTGGCCGTTCTTCTCGATCCAGCGCCGCTCATACTTGCGGTAGGGCACCACCAGCAGCGGGCCACTGATCTGCTGGCTGAAGCTTGAGCTTTGGGCGATGTCCTGCAGCACGCTATCGCGCAAGGCCTGTCGTTCACCGATCAGGCCACCGATCATCAACAGCGGAATCAACAACAGCAGCATCAGCAGGGCAATCATGCCGAGCTTGAAACTCAAGGTTTTGGTCATGGGCTAGGGCTCCGTTTGCGATGGGCGCAGTGTGGAGCCACTGCGTGGAGCCTTTGTGAAGTGCGTGTGGAGATTGGGTGGTGTTTTCAGCAACACCTGTGCTCGCGAAGGGGCTGCGCTGAAGACCGTCGGCTCAATTCACACGTCGCGCCGGCAACCACAACCGCACGCGCACCCCGCCCTCGACGTTCTCCACGGCCAACGCGCCGCCATGCAGCTGCATCACCTCCGCCACGAAGTTAAGCCCCAGCCCCGTGCTCTTGCGCCCGCTGCCTGGCCGTGGCAGTGAATAGAAGCGCTCGCTGACCCGCCCGATGGCGTAATCCGGGATCGGCTCGCCCTGGTTGAACACACTCAGCGCCATCCGCTCGCCGTCGCGTTCCAGCTCGAACAGCAACGCTCCGCCTGCCGGCGAGAAATCCAGCGCATTGTCCAGCAGGTTGGCCAGCGCCTGGCGCATCAGGAAAGGATCACACAGCAACCTCAGCTCCACCGGCACCCGCTGGCGAACCTGCAAGCTCGCGCCTTCAATGCGCGCCGCATGGCTCAACAGCAACTCATCGATCAGCGCCGCCAGGGCGACATACTGTTCGTCTTCCAATGCCTGCATCTGCTCGACCCTCGCCAGGTTGAGCAAGCGCTCGATCATCTGTTGCAAGCGCCCGCTCTCGCGCTCGATGTTGCTGGCAAAACGCATCCGCAGGTCTTGCGGCATATCGCCCTGAAGCAGCTCGGAGGCTCCACGGATCGCCGCCAGCGGGCTCTTGAGTTCATGGGTCAGGGTGTGCACGTAGCGCTCGACATAGGCCTTGCCTTCGAGCTGGGTCCGCATGCGCTCTATCGCTGTGGCCAACTGCCCCAACTCGCCCCCTTTGTAGTGGGGCAAGGCTGCGCGCTGGCCCTCGCTGACGGCCTGGGCATAGCGCGTCAGCCGACGCAGCGAGCGCGCCAGCCACCACGACAGCGCCGCCCCCACCAACAGGCCAAGGCCGATCAGGCCCAGGCCCAGATTCAGCAGCCGCTGCTCGGCGCGGTCGATGTAGGGTTGCAGCGAGCTGTTGGGCTTGGCCACCGTCACCACGCCGATGATCCGGCCCTGGTCGAGGATCGGCGCCGCCACGTGCATCACCGAGGTGGTTTCGTCAGCCGGATCGCTGCGCGTGGAGCGCGCGCCATACTGGCCGCGCAGGGTGAGGTAGACATCGTTCCAGCGAGAGTAGTCCTTGCCCACGTCCTGGCCGCTGGAGTCCAGCAGCACGGTCCCTTGGGCGTCGGTGACATAGATGCGGTGGCTGATCTGGTTCTTCGCCAGCCCCCAGATCTGCGCGCCTGGACGGCGCTCGCCGTAAGACGCCAATACCTGAGGCAGCCGGCTTTGGCTCAGAGTGCCGGCTTTGACGTCGTCATGGAGAATTTCCGCGAGCAGGTTGGCAGTGTCCACGAGGGTCTCCTCGGAGGACTGACGCACGACCGGGCGGATCTGTTCGCGCACGGTGCTGAGCAGGAAGTAACCAGACAACCCGACGAACAGGAAATACACCAGGAAGATGCGGATGCCCAGGCGCATCAGGCGTGATCCGGGCTATAGCTGTAACCCAGGCCACGATGGGTCTGGATGGGCTCGGCATCGGCAGCGACCTGGCGCAGCTTGGCACGCAGGCTCTTGATATGACTGTCGATGGTACGTTCGTAGCCAGCATCGGAGGCTACACCCACCGCATCGAGCAGTTGCTCGCGGCTGAACACCCGCCGGGGTTGCTCCAGCAAACATTGCAACAGACGAAATTCATGACGGGTCAGGGCCAGCGGCTGGGCGTGGTAGCTGATCTGCATGCGCAAGGTGTCGAGCTGGAACACCGTGGCCTGGGCCGAAGCCTGGGCCTGGGGCACCAGGCGCTTGAGGATCGCCCTGACGCGCGCGGCCACTTCCCGCGGGCTGAACGGCTTGACCACGTAATCGTCGGCGCCGATTTCGAGCCCCACCACCCGGTCGATTTCGGCATCGCGGGCACTGAGGAACATCACCGGTACGTCGCTGAAACGGCGCAACTGCCGACAGGTTTCGAAACCGCTGATGTCAGGCAGGCCGATGTCGAGAATCACCAGGTCCGCAGGATGCAGACGCTGCTGCTCGAGGGCTGCGCTACCGAGCGTTACCCAGTCGGTGCTGTGGCCATCGGCCTGCAAGGCATAGACCAACGTATCGGCAATGGCGGATTCGTCTTCGACGATGAGAATGTGGGGCATGGCGTCCGGCCTTGCTTGGACAAATGCTGGACTTGTAGGTGATCAGCAGGCATCACGCAACCCCTGTGGGGGCATTGGGCCAAGTGCGGACCGCTTCATGGGTCACCCCGCGCCCACAGGGTTCATTGCCAGCCCAGTGGGAGCGGGTTCCCAACACCGGCAATGCCGGTGCATACGTCTGAACTAGCAGTCCGGCTTGCCGGCAGTGAACTTCTTGGCCGGGTTCACCGCCGCCTTGAACTCTTTCAGGGCCTTGGAGCCGATCAGCAGTGGGTAGTTGAAGTGGCTGCGGTCGACCAAGTTGACCTCCACCGTACGTTTGACGTCACCCAGGCACAGCTCCAAATCGATCACTGGACGCTTGGAGACTTCCGGGACGTCCCCTTCTTCGTCCTCGTCTACGCGGTTCTTGATCTTGCTGATGCGCGACAGCTCATGTTCGTAGACCTTGCCGTCGGCGTTCTTGGTCGCCAGACGGAAACGCACCCACTCATTGCCATCGCGGGTGAACAGCTCGATGTCCTTGGCCGACAGCGAGGCGGTGTAGGCACCGGTGTCCATCTTGGCCTTGAGGGTTTCGCCAAGCTCCGGCAGGGCAATGTTCTCGTAGCGGCCATACAGGGTTGGCTCGGCGGCCATGACCGGAAGGGCGAGGATCGACAGCAGGGCAAGCAGTGATTTCACAGGTTAGGCTTCCTTGAGGTGGGACAGCACTTAGACTACCCGGGCACGATAGGTTCGTTGTCAAAGCTTATCCAACACAATGTGAAACATTTGTCCCAGTAATTGGCCAATGCGCATTTGGCGAAGGCCGGTGCCCCACTTATCATTGCCAACCGTTTTTATCCCACAACAAGAGTCTCTTTATGCGTCGCCTGCTCACCGGCATCCTCACCACTGTCCTGCTGCTGCTCAACACCCTGGCGTTGATCTGCCCGCTGATGGTGTTCGCCCTGCTCAAACTGGTGCTGCCGGGGCGTGGCCGCGACTATGCCTCTTGGGCGGTGATGTGGATCGCCGAGACCTGGTCGGAAATCGACAAGGCGATCTTCGCCCTGTGCATCCCGACACGTTGGGACATCCGCGGCATCGAGAAGCTGCGCCAGGACACCTCCTACCTGTGCGTGAGCAACCACCAGAGCTGGGTGGACATCCCGGCCCTGATCGAGAGCCTCAACCGCCGGGTGCCGTTCTTCAAGTTCTTCCTCAAGAAAGAGCTGATCTGGGTTCCGCTGCTGGGCCTGGCCTGGTGGGCGCTGGACTACCCCTTCATGAAGCGCTACAGCAAGGCTTTCCTGGACAAGCACCCGGAGCTCAAGGGCAAGGACCTGGAGATCACCAAGGCAGCCTGCGAGCTGTTCAAGCGCCAACCGGTGACCGTGGTCAACTACCTCGAAGGCACGCGCTTCAGCGAGGCCAAACGTCAGGCCCAGCAATCGCCCTACCAGCATCTGCTCAAGCCCAAGGCAGGTGGCGTGGCGTTCGTACTGGCCGCGCTGGGCGAGCAGCTCGACGCCCTGCTGGACGTCACCATCGTCTATCCCGGCAACAGGGCGCCGGGGTTCTGGGACCTGCTCAGCGGCAACATCAGCCGGGTGATCATCGACATCCGCGTGCGTGAACTGGACCCGGCGCTGTGCGCGGGTGATTACGAGAACGATCCGGCATTCCGCCAGACCGTGCAGGCTTGGGTGAACCAGCTGTGGGTCGAAAAGGACCAGCGCATCGAGCAGTTGCGCGCCGAAATGCGCTAAGAGGTGCGTGGCCTGGGCGGCTCTTGCAGAAGAGCAAGCCCGCGCCTACCGTGGGCTGTACACAATAAGATGCCGATTAAAATCCAGATTTATAATCGACATTAGCAACTCTTTGTTTGTCTTCACCTACCCAGGTGGATAAAAATCGATCAACGCACAACTACAAAAATGCTTGGATCGATCGATGGCCAAACAACCTCGCCCCGCTGCCGAGGCAGCTCCCGCCCAACTTCGCCGCGTCCTCGGGCTGCCCGCCCTGGTGTTCTTCGGCCTGGTGTACATGGTCCCGTTGACCATCTTCACCACCTACGGAATCGTCACCGAGATCACCGGGGGCCGCACCGCTGGCGCCTATCTGGTGACCCTGCTGGCAATGCTGTTCACCGCCACGTCCTACAGTTTCATGGTCAAGCGCTTCCCGGTGGCAGGCTCGGCCTACTCCTACACCAACTTGGCGTTCGGCCCCAACGTGGGCTTCCTGGCCGGCTGGTCGCTGCTGCTCGACTACCTGTTCATCCCGATGATCAATTACCTGCTCATCGGCCTGTTCTTGAACATCGCCTTCCCGGCCATTCCGGCCTGGACCATCGTCCTGGCCTCGATCGCCCTGGTGACCGTGCTCAACGTGGTCGGCATCCATTCGGTGGCCAAGGCCAGCAACTTGATCGTCGGCGCGCAGATCGTCTTCATCGGGGTGTTCGTGGCCTTGTCCTACCAGTCGCTGGCAGGCCAGCCGGTTGACCTGCTCTCGCCGCTGCTGGGCGATGGCAACCAGCCAGGCTTCGGTCACCTGATGGCCGGTGCAGCAGTGCTGTGCCTATCGTTCCTGGGCTTCGATGCGGTCTCGACGCTGGCCGAGGAAACCCGTGACGCCCGCCGCGACGTACCCCGCGCAATCATCCTCACCACCCTTGGCGCCGGCCTGCTGTTCACCCTGCTGGCCTATATCAGCCAACTGGTGCTGCCAGGCAGCACGTTCGCCAATGCCGATGCCGCGGCCAACGAAGTGATGTTCAAGGCTGGCGGCCAGTTCCTGGCCAACTTCTTCACCGCAGCCTTCGTCGCCGGCAGCCTGGGTTCGGCCCTAGCGTCCCAGGCGGCGGTGTCGCGCATTCTCTACACCATGGGCCGCGACAAGGTGCTGCCACAGCGCACCTTCGGCCAGCTGTCGCCGCGCTTCGGCACCCCGGTGTTCGCCATCGTGCTGGTGTCGGCATTCTCGCTGCTGGCCCTGGTGATCGACCTGGCCACGTTGGCATCGCTGATCAGCTTCGGCGCCCTGGTGGCGTTCTCGGCCGTCAACCTGGCAGTGGTGCGCACCCACCTGATCAACGAGCGCACCCACCGCAACCTCAAGGGCCTGGCGTGCTATGGCGTGGTGCCGCTGGTCGGTCTGGGCCTGACCCTGTGGCTGTGGACCAGCCTGTCGGCGCTGACCTTGGTGATCGGCCTGTGCTGGTTCGCCCTGGGCCTGGCTTATCTGGCAGTGCTCACCTCCGGCTTCCGCCGCCCGATGCGCCTGGTGGATTTCTCCGAAGCGGCCTGATGCGCCACTGCCCTTTGGGGGAGCGGATCTTACCGGCGACAAGGTGGTGAATCGGCCGTCGTATTCGCGGGTAAACCCGCTCCCATAGGGCCGACGGTGACCTTATGGGAGCGGGTTCATCCACGAAGCAAACGCCTCGGTAGAGGGCACGGGCTCAGCCCGTGTGCACCCATGAAGAAAGCTCAAACAGACGGAACGGCCGCTGGCGCCGCAGGGGTCATCCACAGGCTTCCCAGATTCTGCAACAGCGACCCGGCAAGGCCCTGCTGGCCCAGGTACTGAAGGATCAGCGGGGCAAACTGGCCGATCATGTTCGTATCCATGCCCAGCAACCTGAAGGCGTTATCCAGGTCGCTGCGGTTCTCGACGTTGCCCAACGCATTGCTCAAAGGCGATGGGCTCTCGCTGCTCTTGCCGAGCAACTCACCCAGACCGCTCAGCCCACCCAGGGCGTTGGCGCCGGAAAGCAGGTCCAGGCCGGGCACAGCCTGGGTCAGCTGGCCATAGTCGGCCTCGCTCAGGTTGTTGCGCGCCAGCCCCAGCATCGCACCGGCGCCGCCAATGGCCTGTTCAGGGGTGATCTTCAGCTCGCTACCCAAGGTATTGAGCAGGTTGGCCTGGCCCGCTGGAGCCTGTACCTGACCCTGTTGAGTTGAATTCTGGTTCTGCATCGCCGACACGGCATTGGCCGCATCGCTCAAATTGAAGGCGAACACCGGGCTTGCGGCCAGGGTCATCAGGGTTGCCAGGGTGAATGCTTTCATCGGGAGGGACCTCGTCGGCCGGGATGGCCGGGGAAACGAGGCATTGGACTGGAGCTGCAGGGGTTTGTTCCAGGCCGGTTATCGGCCTGCCGAGGCCTTGTGACTGAAGCCGCTTAAAGCACAACGCCCCCGCAGGGGCGTTGAGTCTGAAGGTTAAGCCGCGCCCCACATCTTGTGAGGGTCGATCACGAACTTCTTCGGTACGCCTGCATCGAACTCGCCGTAGCCTTGCGGCGCTTGGTCCAGGTTGATCACCTGCACGCCAACCACTTCGGCAATGTTGATACGGTCCCACATGATCGCCTGCATCAGCTGGCGGTTGTACTTCATGGTCGGGGTCTGGCCAGTGTGGAAGCTGTGCGATTTCGCCCAGCCCAGGCCGAAGCGGATGCTCAGTGCACCGATCTTGGCGGCGGCATCGACCGCGCCCGGATCTTCGGTCACGTACAGGCCTGGAATACCGATGTTGCCGGCAACGCGGGTCACCTGCATCAGGGAGTTCAAGACGGTAGCCGGCGCCTCATGCTTGGCACCTTCATGGCCATGGCCACGGGCTTCGAAGCCGACGGCGTCGATGGCGCAGTCCACTTCCGGTTCACCGAGGATATCGACGATCTGCTCGTGCAGCGGGGTGTCCTTGGACAGGTCGACCACTTCGAAGCCCTGGGCCTTGGCATGGGCCAGGCGAGCCGGGTTCAGGTCACCGACGATGACGCAGGCCGCGCCCAGCAGGCGCGCCGAGGCAGCGGCGGCCAAACCGACCGGGCCGGCACCAGCCACGTAGACGGTGCTGCCTGGGCCGACGCCGGCAGTCACGGCGCCGTGGTAACCGGTTGGCAGGATATCGGACAAGCAAGTCAGGTCACGGATCTTCGCCATGGCCTTGTCGCGATCGGGCAGTTTCAGCAAGTTGAAGTCAGCGTACGGCACCAGCACGTATTCGGCCTGGCCGCCGGTCCAGTCGCCCATGTCGACATAACCGTAGGCACCACCGGCGCGGGCCGGGTTGACGGTGAGGCAGACACCGGTGTGCATCTCTTTGCAGGAACGGCAACGACCGCAGGCGACGTTGAACGGAACGGATACCAGGTCGCCGATCTGCAGGCGTTCGACATCGCGGCCCTTCTCGACGATTTCACCCGTGATTTCGTGGCCGAGGACCAGGCCGACCTGGGCGGTGGTACGGCCACGGACCATGTGCTGGTCGGAGCCGCAGATGTTGGTGGAGACCACCTTCAGGATCACGCCGTGCTCGATTTTCTTGCCGCGTGGGTCCTGCATTTTGGGGTAGTCAATCTTCTGCACCTCGACCTTACCGGCACCGAGATACACCACTCCACGATTACCAGACATGCTCTTACCTCGCTTGATTTGTATTTATGCAGCGGTGGAAAGCGCCGCCTTCCGTGGGCGGCATGTGTTACTGGAATGCAGGGAATTGTGGGCCTGATACAACTTGTCGCAGTGACTGGAAGCGACAGAGGATTGCCTGTTAACGGCAGGTTAAAAAGGGTGAATCCATTCGCGGGTAAGCCCGCCCCCACACAAGGCTACGCAGAACCTGTGGGAGCGGGCTTACCCGCGAACAAGACAATGAGGACTGTCAGAGCACCACGGTGCGATTGGCGTTGAGGAACACCCGGCGCTCGATGTGGTACCCCACCGCCCGCGCCAGGGTCAGGCACTCGATGTCGCGCCCCTTGGCGATCAGGTCTTCAGGGTAGTGACTGTGGTCCACCACCTCCACGCCCTGGGCGATGATCGGGCCTTCGTCCAGGTCGTTGTTGATGTAGTGGGCCGTGGCGCCGACCATCTTCACGCCCTTGTTGTAGGCCTGGTGGTACGGTTTGGCGCCCTTGAAGCCGGGCAGCAAGGAGTGGTGGATGTTGATCGCCCAGCCGTCCAGGCGGCGGCACAGCTCAGGCGACAGCACCTGCATGTAGCGGGCGAGAATCACAAGCTCCGCGCCGGTCTCCTCGATCACCTGCAGCACCTTGCGCTCCTGGGCAGGTTTGTCCTTGGGGTCCAGGGCAAAGTGGTAGTAAGGGATCTTGTGCCACTGCGCCAGGGGCTCGAGGTCGGGGTGGTTGGACACCACCGCCACCACGTCCATGGCCAATTGGCCGATGCGCTGGCGATACAGCAGGTCGTTGAGGCAGTGGTCGGCCTTGGACACCATGATCACCACCTTGGGGCGGTGATTGGGCGCGGTCAGCTCGAAGGTCATGCCGAAGGCGTCACTGCGCTCGGCAAGGCCGGCCCGGAAGCCCGCCTCGTCGAAGTCGTCCGGCTGGCGGAACTCCACGCGAATGAAGAACCGCCCCGAGAGCCGGTCGTCGAAGGAGTGGTGCTCCGTGACGTAGCAGCGCTGCTCGTAGAGGTAACGCGTCACTACGTCGACGGTGCCGAGCATGCTCGGGCAGTCGGCAGTGAGAATCCAAGTGTCCGGTGCCCGACTCATGCGTGTTCTCCTTTTTAAGCCTCGATGGCCAGGCCGTACTCGGCCGAAGCGTCCTGCAGCCACAGCCACCAGTAATCGGAGAAGCTGCGGCGGATCACCAGTTCCCAAGTGTCTTCGGCAGTGCGGCGAATCACCAGTTGCGACTTGGCGAACACGGTGCCGACGGCCTTGCCGACCGGGAAGTTGTTCGGGTGTACATCATAGCTGGTGGATTTCATCAGCACGTCGCGTACGTTGGGGCCGCGCAGCTCGAGCAGCGTTTGCCCGCCGCTGACGTTGACCACCTGAATGTGCTGGCCTTCGAGGGCCTCGCGCAGCTTCTGCTCGATGGCGAACTCCTGACCGCCCGGGACGATCAGCAGCCACTCATCCGGTCCGACCCACTGCAGCGACATCTCGTCGTTGGCGACCACGGTCAGGGCGACCGGCAGTTCCAGGCCCAGAGCCTTCTTCACGCCTGCGGCGAAGGCGGCGTCGTGGCCGTCGCCACGGATCGTCAGGTGGCCGAGGAATTTGTGCTCGCGCAGGGTCACGCCTGCGTTCTTGCGGCCCTTGCCGACCAGGCTGGCCAGGTCAGCGTGGTGCAGTGGCGACTCGGCCCGGGCGTTGGAGCCCGGATTTTGCTGGAAGACGTTGATTACGCTCATTTCTTACCTGCCTTGAATTCTGTTGTGCCGAACGGCGCTGGATCTGGGAGAGCGGGCTTGCCCGCGAATGGGCCGGTGAGGCCAACATCGCATTCGCGGGTACCCCGCCTCCACAAGCTCCAGCACTGCCTTGCGGGGGCCTTAGACGTTCTGCCGCTCACCCTTCGGATCGAAGAACACCGAAGACACGATCTCTGCCTCGATCACGCTGCCGTCAGCCTGCGGCGAGTAGACACGCTCGCCCATACGCTTGAGGCCGCCTTTGACCACACCCATGGCGAACGAATAGCCCAGGGAGTTGGAGGCATAGCTGGAGGTCACGTGACCGACCATGTCCATCGGAATCGGCTGGTTCGGGTCGAACACCAGCTGGGCGCCTTCGGGCAGCCACTTGGTCGGGTCGACAGGCTTGAGGCCCACCAGTTGCTTGCGGTCTTCGCGCAGGCAGTCCGAACGGGTCATGCCGCGTGCGCCGATCCAGGAGAACGGCTTGTTGCGACCGACACACCAGCCCATGTTCAGGTCGTCCGGGTTCATCGAGCCGTCGGTGTCCTGACCGACGATGATGAAGCCCTTCTCGGCGCGCAGCACGTGCATGGTCTCGGTGCCGTACGGGGTCAGGTTGTACTTCTTGCCCGCCTCGACGATCTGCTCCAGCACGCCCATGGCGTAGTTGGCCTGGACGTTGATCTCGTACGACAGCTCACCGGTGAACGAGATACGGAACACCCGGGCCGGCACACCGCCGACCAGACCTTCCTTCCAGCTCATGAACGGGAAGGCTTCTTTGTCCAGGTCGATGTCGGTCAGCTCGGCCAGCAGCTTGCGGCTGTTGGGGCCCGACAGGGTCATGGTGGCCCAGTGGTCGGTCACGGAGGTGAAGTACACCTTCAGGTCCGGCCATTCGGTCTGGTGGTACAGCTCCAGCCACTGCAATACGCGGGCAGCGCCGCCGGTGGTGGTGGTCATGATGAAGTGGTTGTCGCCGACGCAGGCGGTCACGCCGTCGTCGAAGACCATGCCGTCTTCTTTGCACATCAGGCCGTAACGGGCCTTGCCCACATCGAGCTTGGTCCAGGCATTGGTGTAAACGCGGTTGAGGAACTCACGCGCATCCGGGCCCTGGATGTCGATCTTGCCCAGGGTCGAGGCGTCGAGCAGGCCCACGCTGTCACGCACGGCCTTGCACTCACGCTCCACGGCGGCATGGATGTCTTCGCCGGCTTTAGGGAAGTACCACGGACGCTTCCACTGGCCAACGTCTTCGAACTCGGCGCCGTTCTTCAAGTGCCAGGCGTGCAACGCGGTGAAGCGTACCGGTTCGAACAGGTGGCCACAGTGACGGCCCGCTACCGCGCCGAAGGTCACCGGCGTGTAGTTGGGGCGGAACATGGTGGTACCCATCTGCGGGATGGTGATACCCATCGAGCGCGCAGCGATGGCCAGACCGTTGATGTTGCCCAGTTTGCCCTGGTCAGTACCGAAGCCCAGCGCGGTGTAGCGTTTCACGTGCTCGACCGACTCGAAGCCTTCGCGGGTGGCCAGTTCGATGGCGGCCGCGGTGACGTCGTTCTGCTGGTCGACGAACTGCTTCGGCGCACGGGCAGTGCCTTTGTCGTGCGGCACCTGGAACAGCGCCACGGTGGCCTCTTCCTTGCGGGCAACGACTTTCGGCAGGGTGCCGGCGGTCGCCTTGAAGCCTGCTTCGGTGGCTGCCTGAACGCCGCCTTCGAAACCATCGGCAATCGCGTCGCCGAGCGGATAGACGCCATTCACGCCACCCACGCAGACACGTTTCTGAGGCGCATCGCCCGGCACGAAGCCGAGGATGTCGTCACGCCAGATCGGACGACCGCCCAGGTGCGAGGCCAGGTGAACCACCGGGCTGTAGCCACCGGAGCTGCCGATCAGGTCGCACTCGAGCCATTCGCCTGGGCTGGTGACCTTATGCGCCACGGCATCGATCGCAGCGACGCGGGCGCCGGTTACGTGCTTGGTGCCCTTGGCCTCGATCACGGCGCTGGAGGTCAGGATGCGGATGCCCTTGGCGCGCGCTTCCTCGACCAGCGAGCCGCGCGGGTTGTGGCGCGCATCAGCGATGGCGACCACTTGCAGGCCGGCGTCGTGCCAGTCCAGAGCGGTGCGATAGGCGTGATCGTTGTTGGTCGACAGCACCAGCTTGCGGCCCGGTGCCACGCCGTAACGGCGCACGTACACCGAGATGGCGCCGGCGAGCATGTTGCCCGGCACGTCGTTGTTGCCGTACACCAGCGGACGCTCGTGGGTACCGGTGGCCAGTACCACACGCTTGGCACGCACGCGGTGGACGCGATGACGGACCTGGCCGATCGGGGCGCGGTCACCGAGGTGGTCGGTCATGCGCTCATGGATGGTCAGGAAGTTGTGGTCGTGGTAGCCGTTGACCGTGGCGCGAGGCAGCAGGGTCACTTCCGGCAGCGATTGCAGCTCGGCGACGACGGCAGCAACCCAGTCCGCGGCAGGCTTGCCGTCGAGGGTTTCGCGGGTGTCGAGCAGGCTGCCGCCGAACTCTTCCTGTTCATCGGCGACGATCACGCGGGCGCCGCTGCGACCGGCGGCCAGGGCCGCGGCCAGGCCAGCAGGGCCGGCACCGACGATCAGCACGTCGCAGTGCTGGTTCATGTAGTCGTAGCTGTCCGGGTCGTTCTGCAACGGAGCACGGCCAAGGCCTGCCGCTTTACGGATGTACTTCTCGTAAGTCATCCAGAACGACTTGGGATACATGAAGGTCTTGTAGTAGAACCCGGGCGGCATCATGCTGCCGCCGACCTTGCCAAGGATGCCCATGACGTCATTGTTGACGTTCGGCCAGCCGTTGGTGCTGGTGGCAACCAGGCCCGAGTACAGGGCTTGCTGGGTGGCGCGCACGTTCGGTACCTGGGTGGCCTCGCTCGAGCCCAACTGCAGGATGGCGTTCGGCTCTTCCGGGCCTGCGGCGACGATGCCGCGAGGACGCGAGTACTTGAAGCTGCGACCGACGATGTCGACGCCGTTGGCCAGCAGCGCAGCGGCCAGGCTGTCACCGGCATAACCCTGGTAGGTCTTGCCGTTGAAGGTGAAGTTCAGGACCTTGCTGCGATCGATGCGACCGCCGCTGGCGAGGCGATAGACCTGGCTCATACTTTTTCTCCCTGGCCTTTGACGGCCGACTGCGCGGGGTTCAGCTTGTTCGCGGTGACCTGCGGCTTCTCGCCGATCTTGTAGGTTTCCAGGATCTCGTAGGTCTCGGTGTTACGCGTGACGTTGAAGTACTGGCGGCAGCCGGCAACGTGGTCCCACAGTTCATGGTGAATACCGCGCAGGTTGTCGCGGAAGAACATGTAGGTACCCCATTCCTCGTCGGTGCAGGCGCTAGGGTCCAGCGGACGGGCGATGTGCGCCTGGCCGGAGGAGTGGAACTCTTCTTCGGAGCGCAGCTCGCCGCAGTGGGGACAGAAAATATGCAACATGACGAATTGTCTCCGATTAGTGGGCGACGGCCGCGGCGCCGTGTTCGTCGATCAGCGCGCCGGTGTAGAAGCGATCGATCGAGAACGGCTTGGCCAATGGGTGCATCTCGCCTTTGGCAAGGCTCGCGGCGAAGACGTTGCCCGAACCCGGGGTCGCCTTGAAGCCGCCGGTACCCCAGCCGCAGTTGAAGAACAGGTTTTTCACAGGGGTCTTGGAGATGATCGGGCACGCGTCCGGGCAGGTATCGACGATGCCGCCCCACTGACGGTTCATGCGCACGCGCGAGAGGATCGGGAACATCTCGACGATCGCCTGCATGGTGTGCTCGATGATCGGGTACGAACCGCGCTGGCCGTAACCGACCCAGCCGTCGATACCGGCGCCGATGACCAGGTCGCCTTTGTCGGACTGGCTGATGTAGCCGTGCACGGCGTTGGACATGATCACGCTGTCGATGATCGGCTTGATCGGCTCCGATACCAGCGCCTGCAACGGGTGCGATTCCAGCGGCAGACGGAAGCCGGCCAACTTGGCCATGTGACCGGAGTTACCGGCGGTGACCACACCGACGCGCTTGGCGCCAATGAAGCCCTTGTTGGTTTCCACGCCGATGACCGCGCCGTTTTCCTTGCGGAAGCCGATCACTTCGGTCTGCTGGATGAGATCGACGCCCAGGGCGTCGGCGGCACGGGCGTAGCCCCAGGCCACGGCATCGTGACGGGCCACGCCGCCACGGCGCTGGACGGTCGCACCGAGGATCGGGTAGCGGGTGTTCTTCGAGCAGTCCAGGTACGGGATTTCGGCGGCGACCTGCTCGGTGTTGAGCAGCTCACCGTCCACGCCATTGAGGCGGTTGGCGTTGACCCGACGCTCGGAATCGCGGATGTCCTGCAGGGTGTGGCACAGGTTGTACACACCACGCTGGGAGAACATCACGTTGTAGTTGATGTCCTGGGACAGGCCTTCCCACAGCTTCATGGCGTGTTCGTACAGCTTGGCCGACTCGTCCCACAGGTAGTTGGAACGCACGATGGTGGTGTTACGGGCGGTGTTGCCGCCGCCCAGGTAACCCTTCTCGATCACCGCGACGTTGGTGATGCCGTGCTCCTTGGCCAGGTAGTAGGCCGTGGCCAGGCCATGGCCGCCACCGCCGACGATGACCACGTCGTACACCTTCTTCGGCGTCGGCGTGCGCCACATGCGCTGCCAGTTCTCGTGGTGGCTGAGGGAGTGTTTGAAAAGGCCGAAGCCCGAATAGCGTTGCATGGTTGGTTACTCCACTCAGCGGTAGACCGGGAAATCCGCGCACAGGGCGGCGACGTTCTTGGCAACGTCGGCTTCGACGTCGGCATCACCCAGGTTGTCCAGCACATCGCAGATCCAGCCAGCCAGGGCAACGCACTGGGCTTCCTTGAAGCCACGGGTGGTGACGGCCGGGGTACCGATGCGCAGGCCCGAGGTGACGAACGGCGACTGCGGGTCGTTAGGTACGGCGTTCTTGTTGACGGTGATATGGGCGCGACCCAGGGCGGCGTCGGCGTCTTTGCCGGTCAGGCCCTGACGGATCAGGCTGACCAGGAACAGGTGGTTGTCGGTGCCGCCGGAAACCACGTCGTAGCCGCGGTCGATGAACACCTTGGCCATGGCTTGGGCGTTGGCGATGACCTGCTTCTGATAGGTCTTGAATTCAGGCTCCAGCGCCTCCTTGAAGCACACGGCCTTGGCAGCGATCACGTGCATCAGCGGGCCACCCTGGGCGCCCGGGAAAACGGCAGCGTTGAGCTTCTTCTCGATCTCTTCGTTGGACTTGGCCAGGATCAGGCCGCCACGCGGACCACGCAGGGTCTTGTGGGTGGTGGTGGTGACCACGTCGGCGAACGGAATCGGGTTCGGATACAGGCCAGCGGCAACCAGGCCGGCAACGTGGGCCATGTCGACGAACAGCAGTGCGCCCACTTTGTCGGCGATGGCGCGGAACCGTGGGAAATCCAGGGTCTTGGAGTAGGCGGAGAAGCCGGCGACGATCATCTTCGGCTTGTGCTCGACCGCCAGGCGCTCGACTTCGTCGTAGTCGATCAGGCCGGTGGTGTTGTCGATGCCGTACTGGACCGCGTTGTACAGCTTGCCCGAGGACGACACCTTGGCGCCGTGGGTCAGGTGACCGCCATGGGCCAGGCTCATGCCCAGGATGGTGTCGCCGGGCTGCAGCAGGGCCAGGTAGACGGCGCTGTTGGCGGAGGAGCCGGAGTGCGGCTGGACGTTGGCGTAGTCGGCGCCGAACAGCTGCTTGGCGCGCTCGATCGCCAGCGCCTCGACCTTGTCGACGTACTCGCAGCCACCGTAATAGCGCTTGCCTGGGTAGCCTTCGGCGTACTTGTTGGTCAGGCCGCTGCCCTGGGCCTGCATGACGCGCTTGCTGGTGTAGTTCTCCGAGGCGATCAGCTCGATGTGATCTTCCTGGCGCTGTTCTTCGGCATTCATCGCCGCCAGCAGTGCGTCGTCGTAACCCTGGATCTGGTCTTGCTTGCTGAACATCTTGTTTCTCCCGGCAGCGATCATTTCTTGTCTTGAGGCACTGTGGCCCTTTGAGGCGATGGTATGACCGGCGAGGGCGACTCAGATGCCTGCGCACGCCTTGCAATGGCGCGTTTACGACATTCGCATCTGCCTGGTGCCTGTGCGGGGCCCTTCGCGGGTAAACCCGCTCCTACAGGGGCTGTGCAATCCCTGTGGTAGCGGGTTTACCCGCGAAGAAGCCCGCAAGATCAATACAGCCAGTTGCTCGAACAGGCCTTGTATAGGCAACCGCTGAATCGATGGTTTAGAGTGCGGATCTGCGTCGTAAAAAGGACAGATGTCATGACTGATAACAGCCAACAATTCGCCAGCGACAACTATTCCGGCATCTGCCCCGAAGCCTGGGCCGCGATGGAAAAAGCCAACCTGGGCCACGAGCGCGCCTATGGCGACGATCAATGGACCGAACGCGCCGCCGAGTATTTCCGCGAGCTGTTCGAAACCGACTGCGAGGTGTTCTTCGCCTTCAACGGCACCGCCGCCAACTCCCTGGCCCTGGCCTCCCTGTGCCAGAGCTACCACAGCGTCATCTGCTCCGAGACCGCCCACGTCGAGACCGACGAGTGCGGTGCGCCGGAGTTCTTCTCCAACGGCTCCAAGCTGCTCACCGCACGCAGTGTAGACGGCAAGCTGACGCCCGAATCGATCCGCGAAGTCGCGCTCAAGCGCCAGGACATCCACTACCCCAAGCCACGCGTGGTGACCATCACCCAGGCCACCGAAGTGGGCACGGTGTACAACCCCGACGAGCTGCGGGCGATCAGCGCCACCTGCAAGGAGCTGGGGCTGAACCTGCACATGGACGGCGCCCGCTTTTCCAACGCCTGCGCTTCCCTGGGCTGCACACCGGCGGAGCTGACCTGGAAGGCCGGGGTGGATGTGCTGTGCTTCGGCGGTACCAAGAACGGCATGGCCGTGGGCGAGGCGATCCTGTTCTTCAACCGCGCCCTGGCCGATGACTTCGATTACCGCTGCAAACAGGCGGGCCAGCTGGCGTCGAAGATGCGTTTTCTCTCCGCGCCCTGGGTCGGCCTGCTCGAAGACGGCGCCTGGCTGCGCTATGGCCGCCACGCCAACCATTGCGCACAACTGCTGGCCTCGCTGGTGAGCGACCTGCCGGGCGTGGAGCTGATGTTCCCGGTGCAGGCCAACGGCGTGTTCCTGCAAATGCCGGAAGCCGCGTTGGAGGCGCTGCGCGCCAAGGGTTGGCGCTTCTACACCTTCATCGGCAGCGGTGGCGCGCGGTTCATGTGCTCGTGGGATACGCAAGAAGCGCGAGTGCGTGAACTGGCGCAGGACATCCGCGCCGTCGTCGGCGCCTGATGTCCGCGGGTAAATCGGAGCGGCGGTTGGGCGCCCCGATTTACCCGCGAAGCGTCCAACACCGACCTAGAGCTTGAACCCGCCCATCTGCCGCGCCAGGTCATCGGCCAGGCCACGCAACGCCTGGCACTCGTCCCGACAGGCCTGCACTTCGGCCGCCGTCTCCCGGGCCAGGTCGGAAATCCCCTGCACAGTCCGGTTGATCTCCTCGGTCACCGCCGACTGCTCTTCGGTCGCCGTGGCTACTTGGTGGTTCATGTCGCTGATGTGCTCCACTTGATCGGTGATCGCCCCCAGCGAGGCACCGGTGCGCTGGCTGGACTCTACCCCGCCCCCGGTCGCCTGCTGCCCGGCATTCATTGACGCCACAGCGGTGCCAGCGCCTTGCTTGAGGCGCTGGATCATCTGTTGCACCTCGTCGGTGGACACCTGAGTACGCCGCGCCAGCGTGCGCACTTCATCGGCGACCACGGCAAAGCCGCGCCCCATTTCACCCGCTCGCGCCGCCTCGATGGCCGCATTGAGGGCCAACAGGTTGGTCTGTTCGGAAATACTGCGGATCACGGCCAAGACCTCGTCGATCGAGGCGACTTCGTCGGCCAGCTGGCTCACCGCCTCCGCCGCCCGGCTGATTTCCCCGGACATGCCTTCGATGCTGTGGATCGACCGGCGCACCACCTCGCGCGCCTGCAGGGCCTCGTCGCGCGCCGACTGCGAGGCATGGGCGGCATTGCCGGCGTTCTGCGCGATGTCCTGCACGGTCAGTCCCATTTCGTGCACGGCGGTGGCGACCATTTCGGTCATCTCCTGCTGGCGGCTGGAACGGTCGGCGGTGTTGTCCACCACGCGGGTCACCTGCTCGACCGACCGGTGCAGGCGCTCGGTGGTGCGCAGCACCTCGCCGATCAGCACCCGCTGGCTGTCGAGGAACCGATTGAACCCGCGGGCCAGGTCGCCCAGCTCGTCCTCACGCGTATCGTCCAGCCGCTGACTGAGGTCGCCAGCCCCGCTGCCGATCTGGGTCAGCGCCGTGGTGACCTGGCGGATCGGACGTACCAGCCCACGCGCCAGCAACACCACCAACAGCAACGACACCAACGCCACCGCGCCACCGATCAGGCTGGTCAGCCACACCGCCTCGTGCATCTGTGCGTAGATTTCGTCTTCCGGCACCTCGGCCACCAACGTCCAGTTCAGATCGCGAAGCGGTAGGCCCAGCGCAAGAAACGCTTCGCCGTCGCGGCTGAAACGCACCTTGCGCAGGCCTTCACCCTTACCCAACACGGCTTGGGTCGCCTGCTCGCCGACCTGCTCGGCCAGCTGGCGCTTGCCGCTGAATTCGTGATCCGGGTGGACCTGGATCAGGCCGTCGTTGCGCACCAGGAACACCCGCCCGCGCTCACCGAAACTAAAGTCATGGATCAGTTTCGACAACGCCGTCATGCGCAGACCCATACCCGCCACGCCCACCAGTTGTCCGTCTTTTTCGACCCGGTAATCGATGAACAGCGCCAACTCCCCGGTGGAGCCATCGATGTCGATATTGATCAGGCGTTCGGCGCCGCTGTCGATGTAGCCGTAGAACCATTTGTCCTTCGGATTATCACGGCTGAGGGTGCGATCCAGGCCTTTCTCGTTGTAGTAGTGGCCGGTCGCCGTGGAGGCGAACAACGTAGTGAAGGCCTGGTTGCGCTGTTTAGCAGCCTCCAGGTACTCGAGAAAACGGGGGGCTTGGGCGGGGTCTTCGCCGGCTGCGAGCCAATCACGCAGCAGCGTGTTGCCGGCAATGTCGGCCGCCGCCACCAGCGGCTTGCCGAGCATGCGCTCGATGTCGTTGCGGATCGCTTCGACGCTGGCCGGCAGTGCCGTATCCACCAGGTAACGTTCGGTCAGGCGGTTGACCGCCTCGGTATACACCCCTACCACCACCAGGATGCTCGCCAGCAGGGCTGCGCCCATGCTCGCAATCAACTGCCACTGGATACTCCGCCGCCAGATCCGCATGCCCCAACTCCCCAATCATTATTATTTTGGGTGATTGTATACACTTACGTATCCGGTTATTCCAGTGATCTAAAACAATGTCCACGACCCGTGGCGCGTCGTTTTTGCCGCAAGATCCGATGCTAAAGCGACTGGCGCGGTGGCGGGCGAACACGCTCGCACGCGCCCGGCTCACTTCGAATCCTGGGATGACGCCAGACGATGGCGCGGGTTTACCCGCGAATGCGATGCGAAACTCACCGATGCATTCGCGGCAAACCCGAGGTCAGGCAATTACTGTTCGGCGATGGTCCGAACGATAGCGTCCACCGTTGCGTCGATCTGCGCCTGGGTCCGCTCGAGGGTCTGCTGATGTTCCTTTTGCAACTCGACCTGCTTGGAACACAGATTCAGGGCTGCCAGCACCAGCAGCTTGTCACCGATCAGGGTGGGGTATTGACGCTTGGTTTCGGCCAAGGCGGTGTTGAGCATCCGCACGGCTTGCGCCAGGGTCTCTTCCTGGCCTTGGGGCGCCTTGATCGAATAGTCGTTGCCCAGAATGGACACGACATTGATCGGCTGCGCTTGCAGTCTCATGCGTTGACGACACCTGCGCTGGCGCGCTCTACCAGCGCCTGGATACGGGCCGCGGTGGCGCCGTGTTTCTCTTCCTGCTCCATCAGCGACAGCTGCAGGGTTTCATTCTCTTCCTTGGCCTGGGCCAGTTCCTGGCCGAGGGCGGTGTTCTGCTCGGTGAGTTGAGCGTTTTTCTGCATCAGGTCGTTGACCAGTTGCTCGAGTTGATTCAGGGAAGCTTCCAACATGGGGGTCTATCTCGGGTTGTTGCAAAGGGCGCACACGATAAAGAAAAGCGCGCGTCCTCGCCATTAAATATCGGGACACA
Source organism: Pseudomonas guariconensis (assembly GCF_040822035.1). Taxonomy (NCBI): domain Bacteria; kingdom Pseudomonadati; phylum Pseudomonadota; class Gammaproteobacteria; order Pseudomonadales; family Pseudomonadaceae; genus Pseudomonas; species Pseudomonas guariconensis. The sequence goes on from NZ_CP162012.1 coordinate 4,939,825, forward strand.
AAGGCTTTAGCCTGGGCAGATTGACAGGCCTGGGCCGGGCTTGTTCCGACCTGGGTCAACCACCTGTCCGGAAACTCGATAGCAGGCTCACAATTTCATTCAAGCGCGGCCCGTTTCTACCGATAACCCGAGAAGGTCACATTCTGTCGCAGGGAACGCGCATTTTATTCCTTGCCCGGATTACAACCCATGTCCCTACGCAATATGAACATTGCCCCGCGTGCGCTGTTGGGCTTTGCCCTGATCGGCGCGCTGATGCTTGGCCTTGGCACCTTCTCCCTCATCCAGATGGGCAACATCCGCCAGGCTGGCCTGGCCATCGAAGCGGTGAGCGTGCCCAGCATCAAGACGCTCGATGAACTGGCCCTGCTCAACCTGCGCATGCGCACCCTCGCCTACCGCCTGGTGCTCAACCGCGACCCACAGTTCCAGCAAGACACCCAACGCCAGATGGACGAGCGCAACGCGCAGATCGACAAGATACGCGCTACCTACCGCACGCTGGTCGAAGGCCCTCAGGAACAAGCCGCCTTCGATCGCTACAACCAACTGCTGGGCCAGTACCGCCAGCTAGAAGCGCGCATGCGCAGCTTCAGCCAGGCCGATCGCGTGGAAGAGCTGCAAAATCTGATCAACCGCGAGCTGTTCGAAAATGCCGAGCAGATCAACCAAGCCATGGCGGACCTGGTGCGCATCAACACCGACCAGACCCGAGCCACCAATGCCAGAGCCGCCAGCCAATATGACACCGCCTTCACCCTGGTCATCGGCCTGCTGGTGGCCGCTACCGTGCTGACCCTGCTGTGCGCCTTCCTGTTGACCCGCAGCATCGTCAAGCCGATCGATGAAGCGCTCAAAGCCGCCGAACAGGTCGCCGACGGTGACTTGACCCAAGTGATCCGCGCCGAGGGCAACGACGAAGCCGCCCGCCTGCTGCGCGCCATGGCGCGGATGCAGGACAAGCTGCGCGACACCCTGCAATTGATCGCAGGCTCGGCTACCCAGCTGGCCTCGGCCGCCGAAGAGCTCAACTGCGTCACCGACGAAAGCGCTCGCGGCCTGCAGCAGCAGAACAACGAGATCGAACAAGCCGCCACCGCAGTCACCGAAATGACCAGCGCGGTGGAAGAAGTGGCGCGCAATGCCGTGAGCACCTCCGAAGCCTCCAGCGAGGCCAGCCGTTCGGCGGGCGATGGACGCGATCTGGTGCTGGAGACGGTGGGCGCCATCGAGCGCATGAGCAGCGATGTGCAAGCCACCGCGACACTGGTCACCCGTCTGGCATCCCAGTCCCGGGATATCGGCAAGGTCCTGGATGTGATCCGTGGCCTGGCCGATCAGACCAACCTGCTGGCACTCAATGCCGCGATCGAAGCCGCCCGTGCCGGCGAGGCTGGCCGCGGCTTTGCCGTGGTGGCTGACGAGGTACGGGCCCTGGCCCACCGCACCCAGCAGTCGACCAGCGAGATCGAACGGATGATCGCCAGCATCCAGGGCGGGACCGAAGAAGCGGTCACGTCGATGCGCACCAGCACCGAACGTGCCGAATCGACCCTTAACATCGCCCGTGGTGCCGGCCTGGCACTGGACAGCATCGCCAGCGCGGTGGCGCAGATCAACGAGCGCAACCTGGTGATCGCCAGCGCCGCCGAAGAGCAGGCCCAGGTGGCTCGGGAGGTGGACCGCAACCTGGTGAACATCAATGATCTGTCGGTGCAGAGCGCGACCGGGGCACATCAGACCAGCGTGGCCAGCGCCGACCTTTCCCGTCTGGCGGTGGACCTCAACGGCCTGGTGGCGCGTTTTCGCACTTGATGAATACATTCGCGGCGGTTCGACGCCTCGATAAACCCGCTCCCACAGGTTCTGCATCGACCTGCTGGAGCGGGTTGACCCGCAAAATGTAGTAGTGGGCTGGATCAGTAGTCGATCCGCACATCCCCTTGCGGGACACTGCAGCACGACAAGATGTAGCCTTCGGCTTCGTCTTCCTCGGTGATGCCGCCGTTGTGGTCCATGACCACTTCGCCGCCGAGCTTGAGTACCTTGCAGGTACCGCAGATGCCCATGCCGCAGGCCTTGGGGATCATCAGCCCGACCTTCGCCGCAGCCGCATGCACCGTCTCGCCCGGGGCGATACGGATGCTCTTGTCGCTGCCGACGAACTCCACCAGGTTGAGGTCGGCCGCGTCGAGTTCCTCGGCCGCCTCGGCCGCCTGCTCGGCATGTTCCACAGCATCGGCCTTGGCCTCCGCCGGGGTCGCGCCAAACGACTCTTCGTGGTAGTTGCGCATGTCGAAGCCCACCGCCTCGAGCATGCGCTTGACCGCGTTCATGTAAGGCGTCGGGCCGCAGCAGAAGACCACCCGCTCCATGTAGTCAGGCGCGATCAGCTCCATCAGGCGCTGATTCAGGTAGCCACGGTAGCCCGACCAGGGCTCGCCCAGACCGTGCTTCTCGCAAATGATGTGCAGACTGAAATTGGGGATCCGCGAGGCCATCTGGTCCAGTTCGCGGTGATAGATGATGTCCTTCGGCGAACGGGCGCTATGGACGAAGACCATGTCGACATTGCCATTGGTGTCGTAGAACCAACGGGCCATGGACATCACCGGGGTGATACCGACGCCGCCGGAGAGGTACAGCACCTTCGGCGCCGGGAAGTCGATGGCGTTGAACAGCCCCACCGGTCCGTGCACCGCCAGCTCGAAGCCCTCGTGCATGTTGTCGTGCAGCCAGTTGGACACCTGCCCGCCGGGTACCCGCTTGACGGTGATCGAGAAGCTGTAGGGCACCGATGGCGAGCTGGAAATGGTGTACGAGCGCATCACCTGTTTGCCATCGATCTCAAGTTCCAGGGTGACGAACTGCCCAGGCTTGAAGAAGAACATGATCGGCTGGTCGGCCATGAAACAGAAGGTGCGTACGTCCCAGGTCTCCTGGATGACCTTGACGCAGCGCACCACATGGCGGCCGTTGGCCCAGGTCTGGGTCGTGACCGGATTGAGGAAGGTATCGGACATGTTCTTCTCCAGCGGCCGACTACCGGCCTTCATGGCTCCGATAATGCGCAAGCCGGCGACGAAGTACATTCCTATCAGCGACATCGGCGTGCTTATCGCGACCAGCCCCGCGCTACAAGGGCTGGCGCGTCGGAATCGGATTCGGCCATGTCGCCCGTGGATATGGTTCCTGTCGGCGGCGAACGCACACTCCACGGCAAATGAAACAGCTGTTTTTAGCAAGCAGCCTTGCGGCAAACCACAACAACGATTAGCCACTTTCGCCGGCCGCATACGGCCCTGAGGACCAAACGATGGACGTCACCGCAACCCTGAGCCTGGGCGATCCACTGGAAGCTGCACGCAAGGCCACCGCCGAGATGCTGCAGACCCGCGAGCGCACCTACTCGCTGCCCCAGCCTTTCTACACCGACGAGCGTCTGTTCCAGATCGACATGCAGGAGATCTTCCACAAGGAGTGGTTGATCGCCGGCATGACGTGCGAGATTCCGACCAAGGGCAACTTCCTGACCCTGCAGATCGGCAAGAACCCGATCATCGTTATCCGTGGCGCCGAAGGCCAAGTGCATGCGTTCCACAACGTCTGCCGTCACCGCGGTTCGCGCCTGTGCACCAGCGACAAGGGCAAGGTGGCCAAGCTGGTCTGCCCATACCACCAGTGGACCTATGAAATCGACGGTCGCCTGCTGTTCGCCGGCACCGAGATGGGCGCCGACTTCGACATGAAGCAGTACGGCCTCAAGCCAGTGCACGTAAAGACCGCCGGTGGCTATATCTTCATCAGCCTGGCCGAGAACCCGCCAGCGATCGACGAGTTCCTGGCAACGCTCGATCACTACATGGAACCGTACGACATGGAGAACACCAAGGTGGCGGTGCAGACCACCTTGATGGAAAAAGCCAACTGGAAGCTGGTGTTGGAGAACAACCGTGAGTGCTATCACTGCAACGGTTCGCACCCTGAGCTGCTCAAGACACTGCTGGAGTGGGACGATACCAACGACCCACGCGCCGACCAGGCGTTCAAGGATCACGTCGCCGCCTCCGCTGCAGCCTGGGAAGCCGAGAAGATCCCGTACCTGCACAAGAGCCATGGCCTGCGTAACCGCATCGTGCGCATGCCGCTGCTCAAGGGCACCGTGTCCATGACCATGGACGGCAAGCAGGCGTGCAAGAAACTGATGGGCCGCATCAAGAACCCGGACCTGGGCTCGATGCGTATCCTGCACCTGCCGCACTCCTGGAACCACTGCATGGGCGACCACATGATCGTGTTCACCGTGTGGCCCATCAGCGCCCAGGAAACCATGGTCACCACCAAGTGGCTGGTGCACAAGGATGCCGTCGAAGGTGTCGACTACGACCCGGAAAACATGCGCAAGGTCTGGGACGCCACCAACGACCAGGACCGCCGTTTGGCTGAAGAGAACCAGCGCGGCATCAATTCCACCGCCTACCAGCCCGGCCCGTACTCCAAGACCTACGAGTTCGGCGTGGTCAACTTCATCGACTGGTACTCCCAGCGCGTGCTGAACAACCTGGGGGCGGAGCCAGCGCCGTACCTGAAGGAAGTCAAAGCGCAGTAAGGCATCGACGCGAAACGAAAAGAGCAGCCAGGTGGCTGCTCTTTTTTTTGCTCGAATCGGGCCAACAGCACAGTCCGGTCATGAAGAGCGATGATCAATTCTTGATCAACCTTCCCCCAGCCAAGGCCTCCCAAGGCCTGCAGCCACCGACCAACATTTTATCCACAGCCTGGCGCACAGTATTTGTGGAAACGTGGGCCGAGCAGTAGCCGGACGCTTTGATCATTATTTGACCATTCCTCTACAAGCCTTTGATTACAAGGGCTCTAGCGTTCGCCGAACACGTTGTCCACAGAGCGGCCAACAGACTTTGTGGGCAATATGCAGGCGTGCGGCCAATGCCTGTGGATAGACCTCCAGAGCGCCCGACACAAGCGTGCTGCACAGCCGTTGCGCAGCAATTGATCAATTATTGACCAAACCTCTGCACCCCAGGCAGATCAAGGGATTGCGCCGCTACCAAACAGATTATCCACAGAGACGCCAACAGCGATTGTGGGCAACCTGGGCCGCTTGGAATGAAAAGACCGTGTGGCGTTGATCGGCTGGGGTGGTCAAATAACAACCAGCTCTCTGCAGGCTTGATATGACGGGGCCTGTAGAGAGGCGCGAACACTTTATCAACAGGTTGGCAAACAGATTCGGTGTGTAAAAACCTAAGGGTCGCTGACCAAGTCTGCGAAGGGCTGCGAAACACCATGAAAAAAGCCCACGCTGCAGGCCATGCAACGTGGGCTTTGGCTCTTGAACGGGCAACCGCTAGCGCAGCACCCCTTCTTCCACCAGCAACTTCAGGATCGCCTCGGCGCCTTCTTGTGGAGAAACATCCTTGAGCACCTTGCCGCCCCCACCGCTGGCCTTGGCCGTAGCGGCTTTCATGCGGTCGGCGCCACTCTTGGCCTTGATCACCTTCAGCCGCTTGGGCCGTGGACGGGCCGGCTGCAGCTCGGCATCGGCCAGCAGTTCATCCTCGACCACCGTCACGTTGCGCGCCGCCAACACGCCCCGGCGCGCGGGGCCAAAGGCGCTCTGGCGTGGCTTGGGCGCCGCGTTATCCACAGTCGCCAACAGCGGCAGGCGCACCTTCAGCCGACGCCGCTGCCCACGTGGCAAGGCCTGTAGGACTTGCGCGGTGCCGTTGTCGATGGACTCGACTTCAGCCAGGCCCACCACCAGTGGCCAGCCCAGGCGCTCGGCCAGCAAGAACGGCAACATGCCCGAGCCTTCGCCGGTTTCCGCCTGGCTGCCGGTCAGCACCAGTTGTGCCCCGGCGTCGCGCAGGTAATCGCCCAGCACGCCGAGCACATCGGCACCTGCTGGCTGCTCCAGCACATCCAGATGATCCAGGCCCATGCCCAGGTATGCGCGCAGCGCTTCCTCGCGAGGATCGCCGGCATGCACCACCTGCAAGTTATCCCCAGCCAGCTGCAAACCCAGCTCGACGGCACGTGAGTCCTGCTCGGCACGACGGGTGCGGCCGGAGCTGGGGTGAGCGCCGATGGAGACCAGGCTGATGACTTTCGTACTCATGCTCGTGCCCTTATGCCGCGTCGCGCTGACCGGCGCTGCGGTAGTTGTCCACAGCCTCGATCAACGCCTGGAGAATCGCCGAACTGTCGCCAATCACCGACAGGTCCGCCCGTTTGATCATGTCGCAGCCTGGGTCCATGTTCACCGCCACCACCTTGTCGCAGGCACCGATGCCCTGCAGGTGCTGGATCGCCCCGGAGATACCCACAGCCACATAGACACGTGCCGTGACCCAGGTACCGGTGGCACCCACCTGGCGGTTGCGGGGCATGAAACCATCGTCCACCGCCACCCGCGAAGCGCCTTCGGTAGCACCGAGGGCGGCGGTCGCCTTGTGGAACAGATCCCAATCCTTGACGCCGTTGCCGCCGGAGACGATGAACTCCGATTCGGCCATGGCGATGGCCGCAGGATCCACCGCCACCGGGCCCAGGTCTTCGATACGCGACAGGCTGCGCGCCACGCTTGTGGACAACTCCACCGGCAGCGCTTCGTGACGGGTTTCGCTGACCGGGTCGGAGCATTCGGCCGCCGCCAGGATCAGGCGCGGCAAACCGCGCTGCAGGTCCTGCTGGCCCGCCCCGGCTCGGCCGATGCACTGGCCGTCCTTGACTTGCCATACCCGCGTCGCCGGGCGTTCGCCCAACGCGGCGGCCAGGCGCCGGCCGAGCTCGCCACCACCGGTGCGGCTGTCTGGCAGCAGCCAGTGGCGCGGGGTGAACTGGTTATCCACAGCGCGCAGACCCTGCACCAACTGCTCCGGTGCATAACCTTCGAACGCTTCGCCTTCGATGACCAGCAACCGGTCGACGCCGGCTGTGGAAAAGTTGCTTTCCTTGTGTTCGCCGAACACGATCGCCAGGACGGCGCCGTCGCTGCCGGCCAGACTGTGGGCCAGGCCCAGCAGGTCGCGGTCGTGGCTGCCCAGGCGACCACCGACCATGTCCGGAACCACGGCGATATAGAACGCCGGCTGCGCGACCTGATGCAGCGGCAGCTGCACCTCGGCCGCTGCAGTGCGGCGACCGCCGCCAGCGGTGCCCTGTTGGGCGCCGCTTCGGTCGATGCGCTTGAGGCCGTTGGGGCCGATGAAGCCGGCGGCGATCGCATGGGGGTTCTTGCGGATGAGGCCGTTGGGCCCCATCCAGCGGGTCTGTTGCGTCTGCATCGCCGCGTGCAGCGGATGCAGACGGTTACGGGCGATCCACTCGGCACGAGGGTCGCGGCGGATGATGTCGCTCATCAGTGCACCTCCGCAGGTTCACGTTTGGCCGCTTGGGATTTGGCGCTGGCAGGAGCGTCGTCCTCGATCAGCACGTCGGCGACGAGCTCGGCGATGTCCTTGATCTGCGGACGGGGTTCGACCACGCCTTCGAGCATCGCGGTGCACTGTGGGCAACCCACGGCCACCAGCTCTGCCTCGGTCGTGCGGATATCGTCCATGCGCATGTCAGGGATACGCTGCTTGCCCGGGATGTCGGTGATCGGTGCACCGCCGCCACCGCCACAGCAACGGGAGCGGAAGCCGGAGCGTTCCATCTCGCGAACCTCGATGCCGAGGGCCTTGAGCACATCGCGAGGCGCCTCGTACTCGCCGTTGTAACGGCCCAGGTAGCACGGATCGTGATAGGTGACGCTGCCACCCTTGTGCTGGCCCAGGTTGAGCTTGTTGGCCGCAATGAGTTCGGCGATGTAGGTGCTGTGGTGCTGTACCTGGTACTCACCGCCCAAGGCGCCGTACTCGTTCTTCAGCACATGGAAGCTATGCGGGTCGCAGGTGACGATGCGCTGGAAGCGGTACTTGTTCAGTGTCTGGATGTTGCGCTTGGCCAGTTGCTGGAAAGTCGCCTCATCGCCCAGCCGGCGCGCCACGTCGCCGCTGTCACGCTCTTCCAGGCCGAGCACGGCGAAGTCCACACCGGAGGCCTTGAGGACTTTGACGAAGGCCCGCAGGGTGCGCTGGTTGCGCATGTCGAAGGCACCATCACCGACCCAGAACAGCACCTCGGTGCTCTTGACCTCGGACATCAGCTTGAGATTGAGGTCGGCCGCCCAGTTCATCCGACCGCCTGGGTTGAAGCCGCCAGGGTTGTCGGTGGCGATCAGGTTGTCCAGCACCTCGGCGCCCTTGTTCGGGGTCGCGCCTTTTTCCAGGGTCAGGTGACGGCGCATGTCGACGATGGCATCGACGTGCTCGATCATCATCGGGCATTCCTCGACGCAGGCGCGGCAGGTGGTGCACGACCACAGGGTCTCGGCGTCGACCAGGCCATTGACGATCGGCTGATGCGGGTGACCGCCATGCTCGCCGATCGGCTTGCCCGGATAAGGGCTGCCGGCGAACTGTGCGTCGGTGCCACCGGCAAGACCAATGACCATGTCCTGGATGAGTTTTTTCGGGTTCAGCGGCTGGCCGGCGGCGAATGCAGGGCACATCGCCTCGCACTTGCCGCACTGCACGCAGGCATCGAAGCCGAGCAGTTGGTTCCAGGTGAAGTCCACGGGTTTTTCCACGCCCAGCGGCGCGTTCGGGTCTTCCAGGTCCAGCGGCTTGAGGCCGGTGGAGCGACCACCACCGAAACGCTCGGCGCGGCGGTGCCAGGCCAGGTGCAGGGCACCGGCGAAGGCGTGCTTCATCGGGCCGCCCCAGGTCATGCCGAAGAACAGTTCCGACACGCCCCACAGCACGCCCACGCCCAGCACGGCGACCAGCAGCCAACCACCAGTACCTTCAGGCAGGATGCCGGCAACAGGCAGCGTGGCGATGAAGAAGCTCGCGGCGAACACCAGCAAGCTCTTGGGCAGGCGCATCCACGGGCCCTTGGACAGGCGCGAAGGCGGGTTCAGACGACGCTTGAAGACGAACAGGGCGCCACAGAACATCAGCACCGTGGCCGCCAGCAAGGGGTAGCCGAGGATCTTGCTCTGCAGGCCAAAGCCATGGACCAGGATCGCCAGCACGGCCGACAGCACGAAGCCGCCGGCGGTGGCCACGTGGGTCTTGGACATGTACTTGTCGCGCTCGACCACATGGTGCAGATCCACCAGATAGCGCCGCGGCATGGCCAGCAGGCCGCCGATCAGGTTGACCTTCGAAGGTCGACCACGCCGCCACATGCGCACCCGGCGCAGGGCGCCGAGCACCGCCAGGCCAAGGGCAGCGAACAGCAGGATGGGTAGAAGGGTGTTCAACATGGGAGGCTCCCACAACAGCTGGATTCTTGCACCGCCCTGGAGGCTGGATCGGCCCCTTGTGGGAGCGGGTTTACCCGCGAATGCGTCAGATCAGACAACCATGTTGCTCGTGCTGACGCTTTCGCGGGTAAACCCGCTCCCACAGGGGCCGCGCTCAGTGGCGACGACTGTTAACGATCAGAAGTCCTTGCACAGGCGCAAGGCGTCGTAGATCGCCGCGTGGACGTTACGCTGGGCCACGCAGTCGCCGATGCGATACAGCAGGTAGCCCTCGCCCGGCTGGCTGAGGATCGGCTGCGGCTTGATGGCGAACAGCGCTTCGATATCGATCTGGCCCTTGTTGCGCGAACCTTCCTTCAGTGCGTAGTACAGCTGCTCGTCGGGACGCACGCCGTTTTCCACCACCACTTGGTCGACCACGCGCTCTTCCTTGGCGCCGGTGTATTCGTTCTCCAGCACCGCCACCAGCTTGTCGCCTTCGCGGTAGACCTTTTCCAGCATCATGTCGCCGGTCATGATCACTTCTTTGGGGTAGATGCTGCGGTAGTAGGTCGGGAAGGTGGTACCGCCCATCGCGACGCCCGGCTTGATGTCATCGGTGACGATCTCCACCTGGCTGCCCTTGTCGGCGATGAAGTCGGCGACGGACATACCGGTGAATTCGCAGATGGTGTCGTACACCAACACGTTCTTGCCCGGCGCAACCTTGCCGTCGAGCACATCCCAGCTGCTGACCACCAGCCCTTCGGCGGCGCCCCAGTGTTCGTTCTGCTCCAGGAACGAGTGCCCGCCCACAGCCAGCACGACCACATCCGGACGCAGGTCCATGATGGTTTCGGCATCAGCGGCGGTGCCCAGGCGCAAGTCGACCTTCAGACGCGCCAGCTCCAGCTGGTACCAGCGGGTGATACCGGCGATCTGGTCGCGCTGCGGTGCCTTGGCGGCGATGGTGATCTGCCCGCCGATCTGGTCCTTCTTCTCGAACAGGGTCACATCGTGGCCACGCTCGGCGGCCACGCGTGCGGCCTCCATACCGGCAGGACCGGCGCCGACCACCACCACCTTGCGCTTGGGCCCGGTGGTCTTTTCGATGATGTGCGGCACGCCCATGTATTCACGGGAGGTCGCGGCGTTCTGGATGCACAGTACGTCCAGGCCTTGGTACTGGCGGTCGATGCAATAGTTGGCACCGACGCACTGCTTGATCTGGTCGATCTGGCCCATCTTGATCTTGGCGATCAGGTGCGGGTCGGCCATGTGGGCGCGGGTCATACCGACCATGTCCACGTAGCCGCCTTCCAGGATGCGGGTCGCCTGGTTCGGGTCCTTGATGTTCTGCGCATGCAGCACCGGGACCTTGACCACTTCCTTGATGCCGGCCGCCAGGTGCAGGAACGGCTCCGGCGGGTAGCTCATGTTCGGGATGACGTTGGCCAGGGTGTTGTGGGTGTCGCAACCCGAGCCGACCACGCCGATGAAATCGATCATGCCGGTGGCGTCGTAGTAGGCGGCGATCTGCTTCATGTCCTCGTGGCTCAGGCCATCGGGATGGAATTCGTCACCACAGATACGCATGCCCACGCAGAAGTCAGGGCCTACCTCGGCACGCACGGCCTTGAGCACTTCCAGGCCGAACTTCATGCGGCCTTCGAAGGTACCGCCCCATTCGTCGGTACGCTTGTTGACCCGCGGGCTCCAGAACTGGTCGATCATGTGCTGGTGCACAGCCGACAGCTCGACGCCGTCCAGTCCACCTTCCTTCGCCCGGCGTGCGGCCTGGGCGTAGTTGCCGATCACACGCCAGATCTCTTCGACCTCGATGGTCTTGCAGGTAGCGCGGTGCACGGGTTCACGAATGCCAGACGGCGACATCAGGGTCGGCCAGTTGAAGCCGTCCCAACGCGAACGACGACCCATGTGGGTAATCTGGATCATGATCTTGGCGCCATGCTTGTGCATGGCGTCGGCCAGGTTCTGGAAGTGCGGGATGATCCGGTCGGTGGACAGGTTCACCGAAGACCACCATTCCTGCGGGCTGTCGATCGCCACCACGGACGAGCCACCGCAGATGGCCAGGCCGATGCCGCCCTTGGCCTTCTCTTCGTAATACTTGACGTAACGCTCGGTGGTCATGCCGCCGTCGGTGGCGTAGACCTCGGCGTGCGCGGTGCTGAGCACGCGGTTGCGGATGGTCAGTTTGCCGATCTGGATCGGCTGGAACATTGCTTCGAATGCCATGACGCTCTCTCCGACTTACAACGGCTTGACGATGAACAGGCCGTCGTCGTGGCCTTCTTCCGAACCACCGTAGACCTGCTCGGCCACGGTCCGAATGGAGCTGCCGCGCGCGGCGAGAATCTGATCCATGGCGCCAGCGAACCAGCCGGTGAACATGTAGTCGACCTTGCGGCCGCACTTGCCATAGACGTAGACGAAAGCCGAGTGCTTGAGCTTGACGCTGCAGGTGCCTTTATCCAGGTCGATGTCCTGGATCTCGAACAGGCCCCAACCACGCTGGGACAGGCGTTTCATGTAGTGCTCAAACACCGCGACGCCTTCCAGGCCATGGCACTCGGCCTCTTTTTCGCACCAGTGCCAGGCGGACTTGTAACCGGCCTTGTAGAGGATCTCGGCGTAGGCGTCAGCGCCCAGCACTTCCTCGATGCCGATGTGGTTGTTGACGAAGAAATGACGCGGCACATACAGCATCGGCAGGGCGTCGGTGGTCCAGACACCAGTCTCGGTATCGACTTCGATTGGCAATTGCGGGGCGATCTTGGCCATGGAAACTCAACTCCATCAAAATTTTTATTGGGTTGCCCCGACGTTGCTGGCCGGGGCTTTCAGGCTTGGAGAGCGGCTTACTCGCCCCAGACGTCTTTCAATACGTTTACCCAGTTCTCACCCATGATCTTGCGTACCACACGCTCGGAGTGGCCGCGCTTGAGCAAGGTCTCGGTGAGGTTCGGGAATTCGCCGACAGTGCGGATCCCCAGCGGGTTGATGATCTTGCCGAAGTTGGTCAGGCGACGGGCGTACCCCTTGTCGTGGGTCAGGTACTCGAAGAACTCCTGGCCGTGGCCCTGGGTGAAGTCGGTACCGATACCGATGGCGTCTTCACCGACGATGTTCATGGTGTACTCGATCGCCTCGGCGTAGTCGTCGATGGTCGAGTCGATGCCTTTGGCCAGGAACGGCGCGAACATGGTCACACCCACGAAACCACCGTGGTCGGCGATGAACTTCAGCTCTTCGTCGGACTTGTTGCGCGGGTGCTCTTTGAGGCCCGAAGGCAGGCAGTGGGAGTAGCAGACCGGCTTCTTCGACTCGAGGATGACTTCCTCGCTGGTCTTGGAGCCGACGTGGGAGAGGTCGCACATGATGCCGACGCGGTTCATCTCGGCGACGATCTCGCGACCGAAGCCCGACAGGCCACCATCACGCTCGTAGCAGCCGGTGCCTACCAGGTTCTGGGTGTTGTAGCACATCTGCACGATGCCAACGCCCAACTGCTTGAACACATCGACGTAGGCGATCTGGTCTTCGAACGCATGGGCGTTCTGGAAGCCGAACAGGATGCCGGTCTTGCCCAGCTCCTTGGCCTTGCGGATATCGGCGGTGGTGCGCACCGGCATGACCAGGTCGCTGTTCTCGCGGATCAGCTTCTGACTGGCGGCGATGTTGTCGACAGTCGCCTTGAAGCCTTCCCAGACCGATACCGTGCAGTTGGCCGCGGTGAGGCCACCTTTGCGCATGTCCTCGAACAGTTCGCGGTTCCACTTGGCAATGATCAGACCGTCGATGACGATGCTGTCGGCGTGCAGTTCGGCTGGGCTCATCAGGCTGTCCCCTTTTATAGAGTTCGCTTGCGCCAAACCTTGTGCCGGCGCTTTGGGGCCAGCATATGCCTGCGGCCCGAGGCGCCCCGATGCAAAAACGACAGGGGGTTTGCCGAAAGCGTCAAGACGTTCAAAGGCCTCCGCTGCCGCGGGATTTGGCAATGAGAGCGAGTCTCGATAAGCGCCTTCCATGAACTTTTCTTCAGGGATCTACCGCAGCGCTTCGCGCTGAGCGAGAATCCCTGCGATTCGTCAGCCTGTTGAGGAGAAAACGGATGAAATCAATGGCATGGCTGGCCCTGGTGGCCGTCGCCCTGGGCGCCCAGGCGAGCGAGGAAGACAGCACGCCCTGCGACAACGTCGAGACCGACGCGCAGAACTACGCCTGCGCTGCCTACAACAAGCAGACCGCCGAGCGGGAGCTCAAATCGGCCTTTGACGATCTCATCCAGCGCATTACCGACCAATACCCGGACGAAAACGACAAGGTCCAGCAATTGACCGCCCGCCTGCAGGCAGCCGAGACCCTGTGGACCCAATTGCGCGACGCCGACTGCAAAGTCGAGACCTTTGCCGAGAAGCCCGGCAGCAAGGCCTTCGAGGCAGCCTGGAACACCTGCGTGGCCCAGCGCAGCGATGACCGTTCCGAGTACTTGCAGTCCATCGGACAGCAGTGATCCTGGGGCCGCTGCGCGGCCCTGGGTTGAGCGGTCACAATCCCGAGATCAGGTCACCTTGACCAACCGATCCTCCCGCGGACATCGCTCGAACCGCGCCCGATAGCAACGGGTGAAATACGACGCCGACTCGAATCCACAGGCGATGCTCACCTCCAGCACGCTCATGTCGGTCTGGCGTAACAGCTGCCTGGCCTTGTCCAGGCGCAGTCGCAAATAGAAACCACTGGGCGTGTCGTCCAGGTGCAGGCGGAACAGTCGCTCCAGCTGACGCCGGGTGATCTGCACGGCATCGGCCAGGATCTCGGTATTGAGCGGCTGCTCGGTGTTGCGCTCCATCTCGCCGATCACCCGCACCAGCTTCTTGTTGTTGATGCCGTAGCGCGACGCGATCTGCATGCGCTGGTGATCCTGTCGCGGACGGATACGTCCGAGCACGAACTGCTCCGACACCTGCACCGCCAATTCACTGCCATGGGTCTGGGCGATCAGGTCGAGCATCAGGTCGATGGACGCGGTGCCGCCGGCGCAGGTGATGCGTCGTCGATCGATTTCGAACAGCTCCTGGGTGGCCTGCAACCTGGGGTAGCGCTCCTTGAAGGCTTCCAACGCCTCCCAATGCACGGTCGCCCGGTGCCCATCGAGCAGCCCGGCTTCGGCCAGCACCATCGCCCCGGTATCGATGCCACCCAGCAACACGCCTTCATGGTCCAGACGGCGCAGCACTTGGTGCAATTGCGCGCCATAGCAGGCCAGTGGTTCGAAGCCGGCCACGATCAGCAGCATGCGCGCCGCCTCCCCCTCCCCCAGCACGCCATCGGCGTTCACCGACATGCCGTTGCTGGCCTGCACTGCACCGCCATCGAGGCTCAACACGCGCCAGCGGTACAGCGGGCCACGGAAGCGGTTGGCCACGCGCAGAGGCTCCAGGGCACTGATGAAGCCCATTGCCGAAAAGCCGGGCAACAGCAGAAAGTGAATGATTTCAGACATTGCATGCTCCACGGGAAAAGTGGTCGCTTCCGTGCAACTCTTGGTCGTCAGAGTGCGAATTTCCACCCCGCCACCAGCGTAGCGTGTTCACACGGCCCGCAGAGGCCGGCCCCAATAACAATATGCACTGCCGTTGGAGAGCCACCATGCACAGCTTCATCCGCCGCAGCTTGTTGTCCCTCGCGTTGAGCAGCACCCTCGCCACTCCCCTCCTGGCCGCCGAGCCCGCCGCCTGCAAAGACGTGCGCCTTGGCGTGGTCAACTGGACCGATGTCATCGCCACCAGCGCCATGGCCCAGGTCCTGCTCGATGGGTTGGGTTACCAGACCAAACAGACCAGCGCGTCGCAGCAGATCATCTTCGCCGGTATCCGCGACAAGCGCCTGGACATGTTCCTGGGCTACTGGAACCCGATCATGACCCAGACCATCACACCGTTCGTCCAGGCCGGGCAGGTCAAGGTCCTCGACAAGCCCAGCCTGGAAGATGCGCGAGCCACCCTGGCGGTACCGAAATACCTGGCCGACAAGGGCCTGAAGACGTTCGCCGACATCCACAAGTTCGAGAAGGAGCTGGGCGGCAAGATCTACGGCATCGAGCCCGGCTCCGGCGCCAACACCCAGATCAAAGCGATGATCGCCAAGAACCAGTTCGGCCTGGGCAAGTTCCAGCTGGTCGAGTCCAGCGAGGCCGGCATGCTCGCCGCCGTCGACCGCGCCGTGCGGCGCAAGCAGGCGGTGGTGTTCTTCGGCTGGGCGCCGCACCCAATGAACGTGAACCTCGATATGGTCTACCTGGGCGGCAGCCAGGACGCCCTGGGCCCTGACGAAGGCCGCGCCACGGTCTGGACCGTCACCGCGCCCGACTACGCCGAGCGCTGCCCCAACGCCCACCGGCTGCTGGCCAACCTGAGTTTCAGTGCCGAGGACGAGAGCCGCATGATGCAGCCGCTGCTCGATCACAAGGATCCGCTGGAATCCGCCCGCCAGTGGCTCAAGGACCACCCCGAGGACAAGGCACGCTGGCTCGAAGGCGTGACCACCTTCGACGGCAAGCCGGCGGCTGAGAACCTGAGTCTCAGCGCCAACTGACTCTACCGGTTCGCGGGTAACCCGCTCTCCACAACACACGATGCTGCGCCTGTGGAAGCGAGGTTGCCCCGCGCCCCCAGGGCTCACCTAGGCCCAATGGGAGCGGGTCCACCCGCGAAAGCCACACCACCGACCTCACAGACATACCCTGAAGGATCCGCGCCATGAACCATGACGTCATCATCACCTGTGCACTGACCGGCGCCGGCGACACCGTCGCCAAGAGCCACCTCGTCCCGGTCACACCCAAACAGATCGCAGAGTCCGCCATCGAAGCCGCCAAGGCCGGCGCCACCGTGGTCCACTGCCACGTCCGCGATCCACAGACTGGCCGCTTCAGCCGCGACGTGGCGTTGTACCGCGAAGTGATGGAGCGCATTCGTGAAGCCGATGTGGACGTGATCGTCAACCTCACCGCCGGCATGGGTGGCGATCTGGAGATCGGCCCTGGCGAAAAGCCCATGGAATTCGGCCCAGGCACCGACCTGATCGGCCCGCTGGAGCGCCTGGCACACGTCGAGGCCCTGCTCCCGGAAATCTGCACCCTGGACTGCGGCACGCTCAACTTCGGCGATGGCAACGCCATCTACGTCTCGACCCCGAGCCAACTGCGTGCCGGCGCCAAGCGCATCACCGAACTGGGCGTGAAAGCCGAACTTGAAATCTTCGACACCGGCCACCTGTGGTTCGCCAAGCAGATGATGAAAGAAGGCCTGCTGGACGATCCGCTGTTCCAGCTGTGCCTGGGCATCCCATGGGGCGCGCCAGCCGACACCACCACCATGAAGGCCATGGTCGACAACCTGCCCGCCGGCGTGACCTGGGCCGGTTTCGGTATCGGCCGCATGCAGATGCCGATGGCGGCCCAGGCTGTGCTGCTCGGCGGCAACGTGCGGGTCGGCCTGGAAGACAACCTCTATCTGGACCGTGGCGTGCTGGCCAGCAACGGCCAGTTGGTCGAACGCGCGGTGGAGATCATCACCCGCATGGGCGCTCGCGTCCTGACCCCGGCCGAAGGCCGCGAAAAAATGAACCTCAAACGCCGCTGAGCCCCCGGAGAATCGCCATGACCTTCATCACCGAGATCAAGACCTTCGCCGCCCTCGGTAGCGGCGTGATCGGCAGCGGCTGGGTTGCCCGCGCCCTGGCCCACGGCCTGGACGTGATCGCCTGGGACCCAGCCCCAGGCGCCGAGCAGGCCTTGCGCAAACGTATCGCCAATGCCTGGCCAGCCTTGGAAAAACAAGGCCTGGCGCCAGGCGCCTCACAAGATCGCCTGCGGTTCGTGGCCACCATCGAGGAATGCGTACGTGACGCCGATTTCATCCAGGAAAGCGCCCCGGAGCGTCTGGACCTGAAGCTCGACCTGCACGCCAAGATCAGCGCCGCGGCCAAGCCCAACGCGATCATCGGCTCCAGCACCTCGGGCCTGCTGCCCAGCGAGTTCTATGAGTCCGCCACACACCCCGAGCGCTGCGTGGTGGGCCACCCGTTCAATCCGGTGTACCTGCTGCCCTTGGTGGAAATCGTCGGTGGCCAGCACACCGCCCCCGAAGCCATCGAGGCGGCCAAGGCCATCTACACCGCCTTGGGCATGCGCCCGCTGCATGTGCGCAAGGAAGTGCCGGGCTTCATTGCGGACCGACTGCTTGAAGCGCTGTGGCGAGAGGCCCTGCACCTGGTCAACGACGGGGTGGCCAGCACCGGCGAGATCGACGATGCGATCCGCTTCGGCGCAGGCCTTCGCTGGTCGTTCATGGGCACCTTCCTCACCTATACCTTGGCCGGGGGCGACGCAGGCATGCGGCACTTCATGGCGCAGTTCGGCCCAGCGCTCAAGCTGCCCTGGACCTACCTGCCGGCGCCGGAGCTGACCGACAAGCTGATCGACGATGTGGTCGAGGGCACCTCGGAGCAACTGGGTGATCGCAGCATCGCCGCGCTGGAACGCTACCGGGATGACACCCTGCTCGCTGTGCTCGACGCAGTGAAGAACAGCAAGGCCCGCCACGGCATGGCCTTCGGCGATTGAGGAAACGGCAATGCCTGCACTGATCACCTACCGCACCCCCGTCCAGGAAGACTGGGTCGACTACAACGGGCATCTGCGCGATGCCTATTACCTGCTGATCTTCAGCTACGCCACCGATGCGCTGATGGAGCGCATCGGCCTGGATGCCGACAGCCGCGGGCAAAGCGGCAATTCACTGTTCACCCTGGAGGCGCACATCAACTACCTGCACGAAGTGAAGCTGGGCACCGAAGTGTGGGTGCAGACACAGATCATCGGCTTCGATCGCAAGCGCCTGCACGTGTATCACAGCCTGCACCGGGCGGGGTTCGACGAGGCCCTGGCGGCCAGCGAACAGATGCTCCTGCACGTGGACCTGGCGGGGCCGAAATCGGCAACGTTCAGTGAACGCAGCGCAGGCCTGCTTCAGGGGTTGGTGGATGAGCAACGGGACCTGCCAGCGGCAGCGTTTGTCGGGCGGGTGATGCGACTGCCTGGCTGAAACACGGCCCTTGGGGCACTGCACCCCCTATCGCGGGACAAGCCGCTCCTTCCGGTCCAGGAGGAGCGGCTTGTCCCGCGAGGGTTTCCCGCAGGCAAAAAAATAACCCCGGAAAGCCGTGAGCATCCGGGGCCAAGAGAGCGAGCAACATCCACTTTGCACGAGTGAGGGTGACCAAACCCTCGTTTGCCGTGAATGCGTCCAGTGTGGGGCAGCCCGGGTTGCTGGATTTAGCCGGGAACGACCTGTTCTTAGCCAAAGAAGCCATTGCGACATTCTGTCCTTGCCGCCCTGTCGGCTTGGTCAGAGAATCGGTTGCAGATCACAGCAGCACTCTCTTAGCGATAAAAGGGACAACAGCCATGATGCATGCGGATTTGATTGATCAGGAAGACCTGCTGGGCCAACTGCGCTCCAGGGGCTTCGAAATTCCGGCGGGCGCCAGTGCCGAGCAGGCCTGCGAGGCCGTGGTGCGGGGGCTGACCGAGCCCAACGCACGCGCGCTCAAAGGCATGGTCGAGCAGATGTACACCGGCAGCGCCACCATCCTCCCGGCCGTGCGCCAGGCCATCGAGAAGCAGCTGCTGCCAGCATTGGCAGAGTTCAAGAACCGCGCCTGACTGCAGAATCGCTTCGCGGATCGACCCGCTCCCGCAGGGCTCGACATGATCCCTGTGGGAACGGGTTTATCCGCGAAGCGGCAATGCTTGTCAGAGCCTTACGCTGGCAAACGTCGACTCGTTGCGCGCCTGGCTCAGCGAAGCCATCGGACCGCTGTGCGGGGTCAGTGCCATGGCCTGCGGGATCGGCATCATCGCCACCTGCTGGGCGGTATTGGAGCCCACGCGCTCGTCACGCGGCGGAATACCGAAGTACTCGCGATAGCACTTGGAGAAGTGCGGCGTGGAAACGAACCCGCACACCGAAGCCACTTCGATGATCGACATCGGCGTCTGCTTGAGCAGCTGCCGCGCGCGGATCAGGCGCAGCTTGAGGTAGTACCGCGACGGCGAGCAGTGCAGGTACTTCTGGAACAGCCGCTCGAGCTGGCGCCGCGACACCGATACATACACCGCCAGTTCATCCAGATCGATTGGCTCTTCCAGGTTCGCCTCCATCAGCGCGACGATCTCCTGCAGCTTCGGCTGGTTGGTGCCGAGCATGTGCTTGAGCGGCACGCGCTGGTGGTCCTGTTCGTTGCGGATGCGCTCGTAGACGAACATCTCGGAGATCGCCGCCGACAGCTCACGGCCATGGTCACGGCTGATCAGGTGCAACATCATGTCCAGCGGCGCGGTGCCGCCGGAGCTGGTGAAACGGTTACGGTCCAGGGTGAACAGGCGGGTGCTCATGTTCACCCGCGGGAAGGCTTCCTGCATCGCAGCAAGACACTCCCAATGCACGCTGCAATCGAAGCCATCGAGCAGCCCGGCACACGCCAGCGCCCAGCTACCGGTACATACCGCGCCAAGGCGACGCGACTGACGCGCCTGGGCTTGCAGCCAGGTGACGTGCTCGCGGGTGACGGTGCGCTGGATGCCGACACCACCGCAGACGATCACGGTGTCCATCGGCGGCGCGCTGTGCATGGCCGCGTCCGGCGTGATCTGCAGACCGTCGCTGGCCCAGACCTGACCACCATCGACGGTCAGGGTGTGCCAACGGTACAGCTCACGGCCGGAGAGTTGATTGGCCATGCGCAGCGGCTCGACGGCGGATGCGAGGGAAATCAGGGTGAAATTATCCAGCAGGAGAAACCCGATGGACTGGGGAGCTGTGCGGTTCTGGGTTGGGGTCCCGGAGGTGTACGACGTCATCGCGATTTCTCCTCACACAATGCAGGGTGTGCCTCAGGCTGGCACTGTTTTATTGTCATGGCCCCAGTTCGTATGCAGGGGCTTTGCCAACTACAACGCAAAGGTCGTGCCTGAAATTGAACGACCATTCAAAAAAAACCAAAAACGACGTCGTGTCAGGGCTGTCAGAGCTTTTCCATCAGATTTGTAGGAAAACGAGAACAGGCGCGCTAGCGCCTTTGCGTGTAACCCCTGAGCAGTTAAGTAGCACTTTTGGGAAGGATGCCCAGAAGCGACATCCATAAGTGTCACCGACAACGACACCTCTGGTAGCGACAACTGACAGCCGGTAGGGAACGATCGGTGCGCCAATTTGGGGCGCACCGACCGCAGAAGGGGCAAGAACGGCATCAGCACTCGATGGCGCTGACAGCCAGACCGCCGCGCGAGGTTTCCTTGTACTTGTCGTGCATGTCGGCCCCGGTATCACGCATGGTGCGAATCACCTGGTCGAGAGAGATGAAGTGCTCGCCGTCACCGCGCAGGGCCATCTGCACGGCGTTGATCGCCTTGACCGCAGCGATGGCATTGCGCTCGATGCACGGCACCTGGACCAGACCACCGACCGGGTCGCAGGTCAGGCCCAGGTTGTGTTCCAGAGCGATTTCGGCAGCATTTTCCAACTGCGGCGGGGTGGCGCCCAACACCTCCGCCAAGCCGGCTGCGGCCATGGCGCAGGCCGAACCGACTTCGCCCTGGCAACCGACCTCGGCACCGGAGATCGAAGCGTTCTTCTTGCACAGGATGCCCACCGCGGCAGCGCCGAGGAAGAAATCCACCACGTTGGATTCATCGACTGCATCCGAGAAACGCATGTAGTAGTGCAACACCGCCGGAATGATGCCCGCCGCGCCATTGGTAGGCGCAGTCACCATGCGCCCGCCCGCGGCGTTCTCTTCATTGACGGCCAGGGCGAACAGGTTGACCCACTCCATGGCGCTCATGGTCGAGCCAATCACATTGGGCTTGCCGAGCTCCTGCAGGCTGCGGTGCAGCTTGGCGGCACGGCGTCGCACGTTGAGCCCCCCAGGCAGGGTGCCCTCGTATTTGAGGCCGTTGTTCACGCATTCCTGCATGGCGTGCCAGAGCTTGAGCAGGCCAGCGCGGATTTCTTCCTCACTGCGCCAGGCCTTTTCGTTCTCCATCATCAATTGCGACACGCGCAGGTCGTTTTGCTTGCACAGGCTCAGCAGTTCGGCCGCGCTGTTGAAATCGTAGGGCAACACCGTCTCGTCAGCGTCCAGCACACCGCTGGCGGCCTGGGCGGCGTCGACCACGAAGCCCCCGCCGACCGAGTAGTAGGTGTCACGGTGCAGCTCACCTTGCGCGCCTTCGGCGATAAGGGTCATGGCGTTGGGGTGGTACGGCAGGTTCTCGTCGAGCAGCAGCATGTCGCGGCTCCAGACGAACTCGACCGGCAGGTGGCCATCGAGCTGCAAGGTGCTGGTTTCGCGCAGTTCGGCGATGCGCGGGGCAATCACCGTAGGGTCGATGGAGTCGGGCCACTCACCCATCAGGCCCATGATGGTGGCATTGTCGGTGCCGTGGCCGACGCCGGTCGCCGACAGCGAGCCATACAACCGGACTTCCACTCGCCTGACCTGTTCCAGCTCGCCGCGCTGGCGCAGCCCTTGGACGAACAGGGCGGCGGCACGCATGGGGCCGACGGTGTGGGAGCTGGAAGGCCCGACACCGATCTTGAACAGGTCGAACACGCTGATGGCCATTGTCGAATCACCTCTTGATGGGCTTGTCTCCCCGCGGCGTATGGCGGGTTGCGCAACTGCTAGGCTGATACCGCGAGTTGCCACGAATGCACGCATCATCAGGCTTTTGCCCCACTACCCGCCGTCTGCAACCGACGTACTTTTGTCCAGCAACGCCGCCCGCTCCAGGCGCCTTGCGCGCCGCTTTCGAGGGGTCCGGTGACGTAAAAACGCAGGGTAGAGGGTGGAAAAATCCATATGCGACATTGCCCTTACTGGATGCGACCCGTCCTGTACTGGTTACGACCCCACCAGTAGGCGATTGCCGAACGCTGGGGGATTATCGAAAGCGACTCGTATTGCACGGCCTCGCATCCTGCCCTCTGCAGGCCTGGTCGACCGGAGCCTAGAGAAAGCCCGGCGCCCCGCGGGAAACCCGAAGAAAAATCACAGGAGTCCATCCATGAAAGGTTCACCCTCGCTCTTGCTGGTCGCGATGCTCGCAACACCTCTGCTGGCTCAGGCCGTGGAGCCCGAGCAGTGTCAGACGGTACGGTTCTCCGACGTCGGCTGGACCGACATCACCGTGACCACCGCCGTCACCAGCGTTGTACTCGAAGCCCTGGGCTACAAGACTCACACCACCATGATCTCGGTACCGGTGACCTACAAATCGCTGGCTGCCGGCAAGGACCTGGATGTGTTCCTCGGCAACTGGATGCCGACCATGGAGAACGACATCAAGCAGTACCGTGACGCCGGCACGGTCGAAACCGTGCGTGCCAACCTGGAGAACGCCAAGTACACCCTTGCCGTACCCCAAGCACTGTATGACAAGGGCCTCAAGGACTTCGCCGACATTCCCAAGTTCAAGAACGAACTGGGCGGCAAGATCTACGGCATCGAGCCGGGCAACGACGGCAACCGCACCATCCAGAGCATGATCGACAAGAACGCCTTTGGCCTGAAGGACGCCGGCTTCAAGCTGGTGCAGTCCAGCGAGGCAGGCATGCTGTCGCAGGTAGATCGCTCGCAGAAACGTGGCGAGGCGGTGGTGTTCCTGGGCTGGGAACCGCACCCGATGAACAAGCGCTTCAAGATGCAGTACCTGTCCGGCGGTGACGAGTTCTTCGGCCCCGAGTTCGGCAAGGCGACCGTGCTGACCAATACCCGCAAGGGCTATACGCAGGAATGCAGCAACGTCGGCCAACTGCTGAAGAACCTGTCGTTCACCCTGGACATGGAAAGCACCCTGATGGGCAATGTCTTGGACGACAAGATGAAACCCGATGCAGCCGCCAAGGCGTGGCTGAAGAACAACCCGCAAGTGCTCGACACCTGGTTGGCCGGAGTGACGACCGTGGATGGCAAACCCGGGCTGGAGGCGGCCAAGGCCAAACTGACGCAATAACAACAAGGATGCAGTAGCAATTGGCACTACCTCGGGGCAGGCCAACGCCCGCCCCGGACTGATTTCAATCTTTGCAGGTGGAAGCTCGCTATCATGCTTATCGATCAGAAAATACCTCTGGGGCAGTACATCGCCTCATTCGTCGAATGGTTGACCCAGAACGGCGCCAACTATTTCGACGCCATCGCCCAGGGCCTGGAATTCATGATCCATGGGGTCACCAGCGCCCTGACCTGGTTCAACCCCTACATCCTCATCGCCTTGTTCGCCGCCCTGGCGCACCTGATCCAGCGCAAATGGGCGCTGACGGCATTTGTCGCGCTGTCCTTCCTGCTGATCTTCAACCTCGGCTACTGGCAGGAAACCATGGAGACCCTGGCGCAGGTCACCTTCGCCACCGTGGTATGCGTGGCCATCGGCGTGCCGCTGGGCATCGTCGCTGCGCACAAGCCGATGTTCTACACCGCCATGCGTCCCGTCCTGGACCTGATGCAGACGGTGCCTACCTTCGTTTACCTGATCCCCACCCTGACCCTGTTCGGCCTGGGCGTGGTGCCAGGGTTGATCTCCACGGTGGTGTTCGCCATCGCCGCGCCGATCCGCCTCACCTACCTGGGTATCTGCGATGTGCCCCAGGAACTGCTCGACGCCGGTAAGGCCTTTGGCTGCTCGCGCCGCCAGCTGCTGACCCGCATCGAACTGCCCCATGCGATGCCCAGCATTGCCGCGGGCGTTACCCAATGCATCATGCTGTCGTTGTCGATGGTCGTGATCGCCGCCCTGGTGGGCGCTGACGGCCTCGGCAAACCTGTGGTCAACGCACTGAACACCGCCGATATCGCCCTGGGCTTCGAGGCGGGCCTGGCGATCGTGCTGCTGGCGATCATGCTGGACCGTATCTGCAAGCAACCGGAGCTGCCGGCACGAGGTGAGTCATGAGCATCATTCGTTTCGAAGACGTCGACGTCATCTTCTCCAACAAGCCACGCGAAGCGCTGGCGCTGCTGGACCAAGGCCAGACCCGCGAGCAGATCCTAAAGAAGACCGGCCTTGTGGTCGGCGTCGAGAAAGCCAACCTGGACATCAACAAAGGCGAGATCTGCGTGCTCATGGGCCTGTCCGGCTCGGGCAAGTCGAGCCTGCTGCGCTGCATCAACGGCCTGAATACCGTCAGCCGCGGCAAGCTGTTCGTCGAGCATGAAGGCAAGCACATCGACATCGCCCACTGCACCCCGGCGGAACTGAAGATGATGCGCACCAAGCGCATCGCCATGGTGTTCCAGAAGTTCGCCCTGATGCCCTGGCTGACCGTGCGCGAGAACATCAGCTTCGGCCTGGAAATGCAGGGCCGTCCCGAGAAAGAGCGGCGCAAGCTGGTCGATGAGAAGCTCGAGCTGGTGGGCCTGACCCAATGGCGCAACAAAAAGCCCGACGAGCTCTCCGGCGGCATGCAGCAGCGCGTGGGCCTGGCCCGGGCGCTGGCCATGGACGCAGACATCCTGCTGATGGATGAACCCTTCTCGGCCCTCGACCCGCTGATCCGCCAAGGCCTGCAGGACGAGTTGCTGGAGCTGCAGAACAAGCTGAGCAAGACCATCGTGTTCGTCAGCCACGACCTGGACGAGGCGCTCAAGCTGGGCAGCCGTATCGCCATCATGAAAGATGGCCGGATCATCCAGTACAGCAAGCCTGAAGAAATCGTCCTGAACCCGGCCGACGACTATGTACGCACCTTCGTGGCCCACACCAATCCGCTCAACGTGCTGTGCGGTCGCAGCCTGATGCGCAGCCTGGACAACTGCAAGCGGGTCAACGGCTCGGTATGCCTGGACCCAGGCGGTGATTCCTGGCTGGACCTGGGCGAAGGCAACTCGATCAAACGCGCCCGCCAAGGCCAGAACGGCCTGGACCTGCAGAACTGGGTACCGGGCCAGGATGTGGAAACCCTGGGCCGCAAACCGACCTTGGTCAATGCCAATATCGGCATGCGCGAGGCCTTGCAGATCCGCTACCACACCGGCAACAAACTGGTGCTGCAGGAGAACGACAAGGTGGTGGGGATTCTCGGCGACAGCGAGCTGTATCACGCGCTGCTGGGCAAGAACCACGGGTAATGACAGGGGCCGCTGTGCGGCCCTGTCACGGCACAAGGCCGCTGCCACAGGGGAGGTATTGCACCCTCTCTGTGACAGCGGCCTTGTGTCTTTTCAGGAGGGCAAAGCCTTCCCGGCAGTGGTTCAGCGAACGACGATCCCGCGCGCAGCCATGTAGGCCTTGGCTTCCGGCACGGTGTACTCACCGAAGTGGAAGATGCTCGCCGCCAGTACCGCACTGGCATGGCCTTCCAGGATGCCGTCAGCCAGGTGTTGCAGGTTGCCGACACCGCCCGAGGCGATCACCGGAATACCCACTGCATCGCTGATGGCCCGGGTCACGCCCAGATCGAAACCGCTCTTCATGCCGTCCTGGTCCATGCTGGTGAGCAGGATCTCACCGGCCCCCAGCCCTTCCATCTTCTTGGCCCAGGCCACTGCATCCAGACCGGTCGGCTTGCGCCCGCCATGGGTGAAGATCTCCCAACGCGGCGCCTCGCCGGGGCCGGAGACCTTCTTGGCGTCGATGGCGACGACAATGCACTGGGAACCGAAACGCTCGGCAGCCTCACCCACGAACTCGGGGTTGAACACTGCTGCGGTGTTGATCGACACCTTGTCGGCGCCGGCGTTGAGCAGGTTGCGGATGTCCTGCACGGTACGCACGCCACCGCCCACGGTCAGCGGGATGAACACCTGGCTGGCCATGCGCTCGACGGTGTGCAGGGTGGTGTCACGGCCATCGACACTGGCGGTGATGTCCAGGAAAGTGATCTCGTCAGCACCCTGCTCGTCGTAGCGACGCGCGATTTCCACAGGGTCGCCGGCATCGCGGATGTTCTCGAACTTGACGCCCTTGACCACCCGGCCGTTGTCCACGTCCAGGCAAGGGATGATGCGCTTGGCCAGTGCCATGTTCTGTCCTCAGCCTTGGTAGTTGTCGCAGAAGGCCTGGGCCTCAGCGACATCGAGGGTGCCTTCATAGATGGCGCGGCCGGTGATGGCACCGATGATGCCCGGGGTCTTGGCATCCAGCAGGGCCTTGATGTCGCCCAGGTTGTGGATGCCGCCGGACGCGATCACCGGAATCGACGTGGCTTCGGCCAGGGCCTTTGTGAAGGGCACGTTGCAGCCCTGCATCATGCCGTCCTTGGCGATGTCGGTGTAGACGATCGCCGAGACGCCATCGGCCTCGAAGCGCTTGGCCAGGTCGATGACCTGCACCGAGCTGACTTCGGCCCAACCGTCGGTGGCGACGAAGCCGTCCTTGGCATCCAGGCCAACGATGACCTTGCCTGGGAACGCCTTGCACGCCTCGGCGACGAATTCAGGCTGCTTGACCGCCTTGGTGCCGATGATGACGTAGCTCACGCCAGCCTTGACGTAGTGCTCGATGGTCTCCAGCGAGCGGATGCCGCCGCCGATCTGGATCGGCAAGTTCGGGTAGCGCTTGGCGATGGCAGTGACCACTTCGCCGTTGACCGGCTGGCCTTCGAAGGCGCCATTGAGGTCGACCAGATGCAGGCGACGGCAGCCACCCTCGACCCATTTGGCGGCCATGCTCACCGGGTCGTCGGAAAATACCGTGGAGTCTTCCATGCGGCCCTGGCGCAGACGCACGCAGGCACCGTCCTTCAGATCGATAGCGGGGATAATCAGCATCTTGGGAACCTGTCTAATCAGTGAAATTCAGGGCTTCTCGAGTGCCCACAGGTCGCTCTCGATGCTCTCGAACCGCTCCTTGAGGTGCAGCTGAACATCGGCAATCGCCCTGTTGTAGTAGTGAGGTGCAATTTCTTTGCTGAACAACTCGAGGACCTCGGCCACCTCGAACGACCCAAGCGTCAGCTCGAAGCGGTCTTCGAGAAAGCGCTTCAAGGTGTCGAGCGCCTGGCGCTCCTGCTCGGGCGCCAGGGTGATGATCGGGGCCTTAGTCCGCGATTTGCTCATTTACCAGCGTCCATCCCAGCTGACGAAGTTCTGCAGCAGTTGCAGGCCATGGGTATGGCTCTTCTCGGGATGGAACTGCACGGCGAAGCGCGAGCCCTCGGCCAGGGCCGCGGCGAAATCGACGCCGTAGTGGCCGCGGCCTGCAACCTGCCCAGGCTTGCCGGCATTGATGTAGTAGCTGTGCACGAAATAGAAGCGCGCGCGGTCGGGAATGTCATGCCACAGGGGATGGTCGATGGTCTGGCTGACTTCGTTCCAGCCCATGTGGGGCACCTTCAGGTGCTCGCCGTCTTCCTGCAGGTCTTTGCCGAAGAAACGCACCTGACCGGGGAACAGGCCGATGCAGTCGACGCCGTCGTTCTCCTCGCTGTGGTCCAGCAGGGCCTGCATGCCCACGCAGATACCGAGGAACGGACGGTCCTGGCTGACTTCACGCACCAGGCTGTCGAAGCCCAGGCGACGGATCTCGGCCATGCAGTCGCGGATCGCGCCAACGCCAGGGAACACCACACGGTCGGCCTCGCGGATCACGGCCGCGTCGCTGGTGACCAGCACCTTGCCAGCCCCCACATGCTCCAGGGCCTTGGCCACCGAGTGCAAGTTGCCCATGCCATAGTCGATTACGGCGACGGTCTGCATCACAGGCATCCCTTGGTGGAAGGCATCTGCCCGGCCATGCGCTCGTCCTGCTCGACGGCCATGCGCAGCGCGCGGCCAAAGGCTTTGAACACGGTTTCGATCTGGTGGTGGGTATTGTGACCACGCAGGTTGTCGATGTGCAGGGTCACCAGGGCATGGTTGACGAAGCCCTGGAAGAACTCCTGGAACAGGTCGACATCGAAGCCGCCCACGCTGGCGCGGGTGTACGGCACGTGCATCTGCAGGCCCGGACGGCCGGAGAAGTCGATGACCACACGCGAAAGCGCTTCGTCCAGCGGTACGTACGAATGACCGTAGCGACGGATGCCCTTCTTGTCACCGATGGCCTGGGCGAACGCCTGGCCGAGGGTGATGCCGACGTCTTCGACGGTATGGTGGTCGTCGATATGCAGGTCACCCTTGCACTCGATGTCCAGATCGATCAGCCCATGCCGGGCGATCTGGTCGAGCATGTGTTCGAGGAAAGGCACACCGATATCGAATCGGGCCTTGCCACTGCCATCGAGGTTGATCGAGGCTTTTACCTGGGTTTCCAGGGTATTGCGCTCGACGGAAGCCTTACGTTCGACCATCACCAGCTCCGCAAAATCATTGGGCGAAAAGGCTGCCATTATAGGCCCAGATCGCGCC
The DNA here is from genome assembly GCF_040822035.1 of Pseudomonas guariconensis. Taxonomy (NCBI): domain Bacteria; kingdom Pseudomonadati; phylum Pseudomonadota; class Gammaproteobacteria; order Pseudomonadales; family Pseudomonadaceae; genus Pseudomonas; species Pseudomonas guariconensis. The sequence continues at coordinate 4,968,578 of NZ_CP162012.1, forward strand.
CGCTTGGAACGCGGATGACATATGGCAATGTCGCATATGTGTAATTTCTGCTGTTTGAAGCGACAGGGCGCTCGCTCGCGGGACAAGCCCTGCCGACACGGACTGCCCTGGCCCTGCCGTCCGCCACTATTGATTACGCCGAGGTCCTACCCACGGCGCTATACTCCCAGGCTTGAATTTCAAAAACGGACTACAAGGACTCGCCCATGAAAGCGTTCGGCAAAATCCTGGGGCTGGGGCTTCTCGGGTTGCTGCTGATCATCGTGGCGCTGGGCTTCGCCCTGACCCACCTCTTCGATCCCAACGACTACAAAGACGAGATTCGCCAGTTGGCCCGCGACAAGGCCCACATCGAGCTGACGCTCAATGGCGATATCGGCTGGAGCCTGTTCCCCTGGCTGGGCCTGGAACTGCACGAGGCCAGCATCGCCACGCTGAACAAGCCCAAGGAGCCATTCGCCGACCTGCAGATGCTGGGTTTGTCGGTCCGTGTACTGCCGCTGCTGCGCCGCGAGGTGCAGATGAGCGATGTGCGCGTCGAGGGCCTGAACCTGATCCTGAACCGTGACGAACACGGCCACGGCAACTGGGAAGACATCGGCAAACCACTGCCGCAGCCTGCCGGCACGCCGTCGACCAGCACGACCGAGGCCCCCGCCACGGCCGATACGCCGGCCAACAAGGAAGACTCCCGCGAGCGCATGGTCAAGCTGGACATCGACAGCCTGACGGTCAACAACGCCCAGGTGCAGTACACCGATGCCAAGACCGGCCAGACCTTCAGCGCCCAAAGCATCCAGCTGAGCACCGGTGCAGTCCATGAGGGCGTGAACATCCCGCTCAAGGCCAGTGCCTTCCTCACCGTTGGCCAGCCGAGCCTCAAGGCACGCACCGAATTGACGGGGGAGCTGCGTTTCGACCGTAAGCTCAAGCGCTACAACATCGAGGACATGCGCCTGTCGGGCGAGACCTCTGGCGAACCGCTGGCCGGCAAGACCATGACCTTCGCCGCCCAAGGCCAGCTACTGGTCGACCTCGCCGCCAACGTGGCCTCCTGGAATGGCTTGAAGCTCTCCGCCAACCAGCTGCGCGCCCTGGGCGAGCTGAACCTGCGCGACCTGGACAAGACCCCGCAACTGAGCGGCGGCCTGTCCATCGCTCAGTTCGACCTGCGCACCTTCCTCGACAGCATCGGCCATCCGCTGCCTGCCACTGCCGACCCGGCCGCGTTCGGCAAGCTGGAACTGGTCACCCGCCTGCAGGCCAATCCAACCAGCCTGGCCCTGGAAGACTTGGCCGTGAAGCTCGACGAGAGCACCTTCAGCGGCCGCATCGCCATCGACGACTTCGCCAAGCAGGCCCTTCGCCTGCGCCTTAAAGGCGACACGTTCAACGCTGACCGTTACCTGCAGGCCAAGAGCGAACAAGCCAAGGGCGCCAGCGCCGCGCGCCAGGCCGAGGTCCAGCAGCAGGAAGCCAGCGCCGTCAGCGGCCCGAGCACGACTCCGCTGCCCAACGCGCCGACCCAGGTGGCCTGGAGCAGTGACAAGCTGCTGCCGGTGGATCGCCTGCGCCAGCTCGATCTGCAGGCAGACGTATCGTTCGGCACCCTGACCCTAGACAAGCTGCCGATCACCGATGCCCAGCTCAAGGCCAACGGCCAGGGAGGCCTGTTGACCCTCGAGACCCTCCGAGGGGGCCTGTACGACGGCAGCTTCGAGACCAACGGAACACTCGACGTGCGCCCGGCCGTGCCACAGATCGGCATGAAGACCCGGATCAACCGCGTGCCGGTGGAACACTTCATCAAGTCCGACACCCCGGACAAGGCGCCCCCGGTCAAGGGCCTGCTGACGCTGACCAGCGACCTGACCGCCACCGGCAACAGTCAGAAAGCACTGGTCGACACCCTCAACGGCAATGCCAGCTTCACCCTCAACGATGGCGTGCTGGTCAACGCCAACCTCGAACAGCAGCTGTGTCATGCCATCGCGACCCTCAACCGCAAGACCTTGAGCGGCGAGCCGCGCGGCAAGGACACCCCCTTCCAGGAACTGCGCGGCAGCCTGGTGGTGCGCAATGGCGTCGCCAGCAACCCGAACCTGAAGGCAAGCATTCCAGGCCTGACCGTCAACGGCCATGGCGATGTGGACCTGCGCGTACTGGGCATGGACTACAACCTGGGCGTGATCGTCGAAGGTGACCAGCGCGCCATGCCGGACCCGGCCTGCCAGGTCAACGAGCGCTATGTCGGTATCGAGGTGCCGGTGCGCTGCCGTGGCCCGCTGGAACTTGGCGCCAAGGCTTGCCGCCTGGACCAGGAAGGCCTGGGTAAGGTCGCAGCCAAGCTGGCCGGCAACCGCCTGCAAGAAAAACTCGACGAGAAGCTTGGCGACAAGGTCAGCCCGGAGCTCAAGGATGCACTCAAGGGGCTGTTCAAACGATGAGTCCCGAGCAGTTCTCCCATGCCGTTTTGCAGTGGTACGACCAGCACGGCCGTCATGACCTGCCCTGGCAACAGGGCATCACGCCCTATCGGGTGTGGGTGTCGGAAATCATGTTGCAGCAGACCCAGGTGAGCACGGTGCTCAACTACTTCGATCGCTTCATGCAGGCCCTGCCGACCGTGCAGGCCCTGGCCGAGGCGCCGGAGGACGAGGTGCTGCACCTGTGGACGGGCCTGGGTTACTACACCCGGGCGCGCAATCTGCAAAAGGCCGCGAAAATCGTGGTCGAGCAGCATGGCGGCGAGTTTCCACGCAGCGTCGAGCAACTAACGGCGTTGCCGGGCATCGGCCGCTCCACTGCCGGTGCCATCGCCAGCATCAGCATGGGCATTCGCGCACCGATCCTCGATGGCAACGTCAAGCGCGTGCTGGCCCGCTACACCGCCCAGGCCGGCTATCCTGGCGAGCCCAAGGTGGCCAACGCGCTGTGGGCCAACGCCGAGCGCTTCACGCCGTACGCCAGGGCCAACCACTACACCCAGGCGATGATGGACTTGGGCGCGACCCTCTGCACCCGCAGCAAGCCCAGCTGCCTGATCTGCCCGCTCAAGACCGGCTGCCAAGCCCACCTGCTCGGGGAGGAAACCCGATACCCCGAGCCCAAGCCACGCAAGACGCTGCCGCAGCGCCGCACATTGATGCCGATGCTGGCCAACCATGAGGGCGCCATCCTGCTCTATCGCCGCCCCTCGAGCGGCCTATGGGGCGGGCTGTGGAGCTTGCCGGAGCTGGACAACCTGGAACAGCTCGACGACCTGGCCTACCAGCACGGCCTGCGCGCGACCGGCAGCCAAGCCCTGGATGGCCTGACCCATACCTTCAGCCATTTCCAGCTGGCCATCGAGCCGTGGCTGGTGCGTGTCGACTCGCTGGGCACGACCGTGACTGAGCCCGACTGGCTCTGGTATAACCTCGCCACCCCGCCGCGCCTGGGCCTCGCCGCCCCGGTCAAGAAGCTGCTCAAACGCGCGGCCGATGAATTGATTGCAGGAGAGTCCCGATGACCCGCACCGTGAAGTGCCGCAAGTACAACGAAGAGCTCCCTGGCCTGCCACGCCCTCCCTACCCGGGCGCCAAAGGCCAGGACATCTTCGATCACATCTCGCAAAAGGCTTGGGATGAGTGGCAGAAGCACCAGACCATGCTGATCAACGAAAAGCGTTTGAACATGATGAACGCCGAGGACCGCAAATTCCTCCAGGCGGAGATGGACAAGTTCTTCGCTGGCGAGGAGTACGCTCAGGCCGAAGGCTACGTTCCGCCCAGCGAATGACCGAAAAACGTAAGCGACGGAATTAATTTAAAAATTTTTCAAAAAAGTCGTTGACGGAAGGTCTGAAAACCTTTTTAATTCGCCCCGTCGCCCAGATAGCTCAGTCGGTAGAGCAGAGGATTGAAAATCCTCGTGTCGGCGGTTCGACTCCGTCTCTGGGCACCAAGTGCCAAACCCCAGGTAACGCAAGTTGCCTGGGGTTTTTTAATGCCCGCGACTTTTGCAACGAAAGTCTGGCGTCAAAATAGCCATGTGCTATCATTCGCGCCGCGCTGCCCCCGCCTTGCAGCGCACACCCCAAGGACGATGGTTGAGCAAGGAATGCCTCATCAGACAGCCGATGCCTCAGCCCGTTTTTTCCTCTCGAAAATCGGAAGCGCCATGACATCCCCTGCCGAACTCATGAACAAGGTCAATCGCAAAACGCTGCACCTGGTACTGCTGTGCGCGGCCACCGGCGGCCTGTACCTGCTGATCTGGCTGTACAAGACCAACCAACACCTGCGCGAAGCCACTGGGCAGACGGTCTGCAGCGAGACCTACATTATCTGGATCTGCGTCTGCATGGGCCTGAGCGGAGTGTTCATCGACAATCCCGAACCCTTCCTGGTCGGCATCGGCGCCCTGCTGAGCATCGCCAGCGGCGTATTGTTCATCGTCTGGGCATTCAATGCCCGCAGCCTGCTGATGACCTACGCCAACGCCCAGCAGCAGCCTTACTTCTCGATGAACGCCTTCTACACGTTCCTGTTCAACGCGTACTACATCAATTACTGCATCAACGAACTGGGCGAGAACGCGCAGCGCCAGCAACCGATCCATGCGCAGCCGGCACAGCCCTGATCCACGAACGCCAACCGGCACAAGGATTTGCATGTCAGCCCGCCCATGCATTGAAAAGCGGGTGTACAAGGAGAGATAAATGGCCTACACGTCGATCATGTTCAAGAACCCGAAAACCGGCGCGCTGAAAGAAGCCCCGGTCGGTTTCTCCTGGACCACCTTTTTCTTCGGTTTCTTCCCGGCGCTGTTCCGTGGTGACTGGAAGTTCGGTGCGATCCAGTTCGTACTGCAGATGCTCACCATGGGCCTGAGCTCGCTGGTGTTCTGCTTCATCTACAACAAGCTGTACATCAAGGACCTGATCGGTGCCGGTTTCCAGGCGCAGTCGATCTCCAAGGGCGACATGGACTACGCCGCCGCCAAACTCGGCCTGCAAATCCCCGCGCTGACCGCAGCCTGAGATTCCTGTACCCCATGGCTAGCTAGCCATGGGGTTACGGCAGCACAGCGCAAAGTGCGCGACGTTGATCGACATCAAACAGCCATCGCTCGCCGCGCCCTAGCCTATCGGGTGGACATTCGAACCCACCCCAAAGGACTGCCATGAGCGACGACGCCACGCCTCTGCCCCCTCCCACTGCCGATGCGACGCCCAGCATCACGCCAATCGTCCGCAACCGCCCACCTCGCAGACGCCAGACTGCCGCCAAGACGACCCCAGAGCCGAGCATCAGCGCCATCAGCCAGCAGCCGGCAGCGCTGGAGGTGGCCTCGGCGCGGCGCGGCAGCAATGAAGACAGCACCTCGGCGCGCCTGCCGGCCAGCTACCCCTACCGCACGCGCCTGCGCCGCCAGGACTATGAGAAGGCCAAGCACGCCCTGCAGATCGAGCTACTCAAGGTCCAGAGCTGGGTCAAGGAAACCGGCCAACGCGTGGTCATTCTGTTCGAAGGACGCGACGCGGCGGGTAAAGGCGGTACCATCAAGCGCTTCATGGAACACCTGAACCCACGCGGGGCGAGGATCGTCGCCCTGGAAAAGCCCTCCGAGCAGGAGAAGGGCCAATGGTACTTCCAGCGCTATATCCAGCACCTGCCGACCGCGGGCGAAATGGTCTTCTTCGACCGCTCTTGGTACAACCGCGCCGGCGTCGAGCGGGTGATGGAGTTCTGTACCCCGTTGCAGTACCTGGAGTTCATGCGCCAGACACCGGAGCTTGAACGGATGCTGTGCAACAGCGGCATCCTGCTGTTCAAGTACTGGTTCTCGGTCAATCGCGAAGAGCAGCTGCGCCGCTTCATCTCGCGCCGGGACGATCCACTCAAGCATTGGAAGCTCTCGCCCATCGACATCAAGTCGCTGGACAAGTGGGAGGACTATACCGCCGCCAAGGAAGCCATGTTCTTCCACACCGACACCGCCGACGCGCCGTGGACGGTGATCAAGTCCGATGACAAGAAGCGTGCGCGGATCAACTGCATCCGGCATTTTCTGCATTCGTTGGACTACCCGGGCAAGGACCATAGCATCGCCCATGCACCGGATCCGTTGCTGGTCGGACGGGCCTCGCGGGGATTCGAGGAGGATGAGCCTCCCTCGCTCGTCAGTTGAGCCTTGGGCCGCAAGCCGGCCCCTTGGGTTTCTTCGGCAATTACGCTTCAATACGCGCATTTTTCCAGACACCCCCAAGGATTCGCCCCAATGGCCTCCAACACCAAGCAGCAAAAACGCGCCAAGCGCGCCGCCACCAAGGCCAAGCAGAACCGCATGGTGCGCAGCGGCCAGGCGGTCAAGGCCAGCGCCGGCGACAGCGCCAGCGTCGAGCAGGTCTTCAACAAAGCCATGGACTCAGGCAGCTACAACAGCCTGTTTGACAAGATGAAGGAAGCCCAGCAGAACGGCCTGGTGCCGATGATCTCGGTGTTCCTGGTCGATCCGCTGCTGGCCCTGGTGCTCAAGGGCCACAAGGAAGAACACGCCACCGACTACATCGTCATGGTCTTCACTGCCTATCGCAAATGGCTCGACGGCAGCGACGAAGATGCCACCATGGCCTGGCTGGAAAGCGACGAGTTCCAAGAGGCCTATGTGGCAGCCTCCGAAGCGGTCGCCAAGCAGCAACAACAGCAGAAGCAGTTCGGCTGAAGATCGCCGGCAGCCCAAACCCGCCCCACAAGCTTCTGTGGGAGTGGATCTACCTGCGAAAACGCCGATACAGACAAACAAAAAGGCCGTGCCCTTCACAGGACACGGCCTTTTTTGTTCAACAGCCCGGATCAGTTATCCAGCGCCACCTGGCCCGCTGCCTGGCCTTCGGCCTTGCGCTTACGCTGCACCAGCAGGCCGGCAGCGACCACGCCAATGCTGAGCAATGCGGTGGCGATGATCTCGGCGCGATGGTCTTCGCGCAGCGCCATCACCACCAAGATCGCGACGATGAACGCGATGGTCGCCCAGGTCAGCCCCGGGAACAGCCACATCTTGAAGGCAATCTTCTCGCCCCGAGCTTCACGCTGGCTGCGCATGCGCAGTTGCGACACAGCAATCACCAGGTACACCAGCAGCGCGATGGCGCCGGAGCTGGCCAGCAGGAATTCGAACACCGCAGCCGGAGCCACGAAGTTGGCGAACACGCACAGAAACGCCGCCGCTGTGGACAGCAGGACCGCCCAGTGCGGAGTCCCCGCCTTGGTGGTGCGCTGCGCCATGGCCGGCGCATCGCCGCGCTTGCTCAGGGAGAACAGCATGCGCGAAGAGGTGTACAGCGCCGAGTTCAAGCAGCTGGTCACGGCGATCAGCACGACGATGTCGACGATCAACTTGGCATTCGGCACGCCGATGCGGCTCAGGACGGTCTGGTAGGAACCGGTCTCGGCCAGGGCTGGGTCGTTCCATGGCACCAGGGCCACGACCAGGAAGATCGACACCAGGTAGAACAGGCAGATACGCCAGATCACCGAGTTGGTGGCGCGGCTGATCTGCTTGCCCGGGTCTTTGGATTCGGCGGCGGCGATGGTGACGATCTCGGTCCCCATGAACGAGAACATGGTGGTCAGCATGGCGGCCAGCACCGCGCCCAGACCGTTGGGCATGAAGCCCTGGGTATCGAATAGATGGCTGACACCGCTGACCTGGCTATTGGGCACCAGGCCGAACATGGCCACACAGCCAACGACGATGAAGCCGATGATGGCCAGTACCTTGAGCAGGGCGAACCAGAACTCGAACTCACCGTAGTTCTTCACGCTGCACAGGTTGGTCAGGGTCAGCGCCAGCGTAATGATGAGCGAGAAGGCCCAGAGGTCCACGGCGGGGAACCAGGCATGCAGGATGGCCGCCGCAGCATTGGCCTCCAGTGGGATCACCAGGACCCAGAACCACCAATACAGCCAACCGATGGTAAAGCCTGCCCAGCGCCCGATGGAGCGGTCGGCATATGTGGAGAAGGAACCGGTATCCGGCGAGGCGATGGCCATCTCGCCGAGCATGCGCATCACCAACACCACAAGGGTGCCCGCCGCAGCATAGGCGAGCAGAACGGCAGGACCTGCCGCAGCGATGGCGTGGCCGGAGCCAACGAACAGACCGGCGCCGATTACGCCAGCGATGGACAGCATGGTGACATGCCGTTGCTTGAGCCCCTGAGCGAGGTCATTGGAATTGTGCTTACCGCTCATAAAACTACCTTTGTAAGGAGTGGACCACCCGAAATGCTTAAACGGAGCGCGCCCGGGGTTGAGGTAGGCGTCGCTGCATTCGGTGGTTTCCGTATGGCAATAAGCGGGCCAGCCGCGAATCACGCTCGTCAGAATTCGCTGATGGCCAAGCGCTCCGGGCCTCGCAGGCCTTTCGGCCATGCCTTGACCGAAAGGTCGTCAAATTTTCTTGCCAAGCCCTGATTACTGAAATACCCACTTACAAATGCACCAAAGGTGCCCCACGGTAACACCCGTGCACAAAAAACGATCAACAGAAAGTGCAACCTTAAGGAGCAACCCAAGCCCCGCACACTCACGCGCAAAGTACTACCCGGCCAAAAACGGCTTCCCACACACGTCCAAAGCTGGCACCATCGCGCCTTTTTTCATCAAGGCTCCGGTGCTGGGGACGTGCGCGCGGACATCCTCGCGACAGTCCGCTGCAACGATGCGACAAAGTATCCCGCCAGCGACCCGAGCCACTTGCGACCTGGTTGGCCGCCATTACGCCGCTATGCTAGCTTGGCGCTCGCCAGGAAGGCCGCCAACAGCTGGGAACGCACCCGAACACATGAGGACCGCACATGGCCCAGGCCACGCCCGCGCTGGAAATCCGCAACCTGCACAAACGCTACGGCGAGCAGGAGATTCTCAAGGGCATTTCTCTGACCGCACGCGACGGTGACGTGATCTCGATCCTGGGGTCGTCCGGTTCCGGCAAGTCCACCCTGCTGCGCTGCATCAACCTGCTGGAGAATCCCCACCAAGGGCAGATCCTCGTCGCCGGTGAAGAGCTCAAGCTCAAGGCGACCAAGACCGGCGACCTGATCGCCGCCGACAACCGCCAGATCAACCGTCTGCGCAGCGAAATCGGCTTCGTCTTCCAGAATTTCAACCTGTGGCCGCACATGTCGATCCTCGACAACATCATCGAGGCGCCACGTCGCGTGCTGGGCCTGAGCAAGGCCGAGGCCATCGAGGCCGCCGAGGCACTGCTGGCCAAGGTCGGCATCCATGACAAGCGCCACAGCTACCCCGCCCAGCTTTCCGGTGGCCAGCAGCAACGCGCGGCCATTGCCCGGACCCTGGCCATGAAGCCCAAGGTCATCCTGTTCGACGAGCCGACCTCGGCGCTCGATCCGGAAATGGTCCAAGAAGTGCTTAACGTTATCCGCGCATTGGCCGAAGAAGGCCGTACCATGCTGCTGGTGACGCACGAGATGAACTTTGCCCGCCAGGTGTCCAGTGAAATCGTCTTCCTGCACCAGGGCTTGGTCGAAGAGCAGGGATCGCCGCAGCAGGTGTTCGAAAACCCGACCTCGGCGCGTTGCAAGCAATTCATGTCCAGCCACCGCTAACGGAGCAACACATGCAGACCTATAAGAAATTCCTCCTGGCCGCTGCCGCCACGCTGGTCTTCTCGGCCAATGCCATGGCCGCGGAAAAACTGCGCATGGGTATCGAGGCGGCCTACCCGCCGTTCAACAACAAGGATGCCAGCGGCAACGTGGTCGGCTTCGACAAGGACATCGGCGACGCCCTGTGCGCCAAGATGAAAGTCGAGTGCTCGGTCGTCACCTCCGACTGGGACGGCATCATCCCTGCACTGAACGCCAAGAAGTTCGACTTCCTGGTGTCCTCGCTGTCGATCACCGACGAGCGCAAGCAGGCCGTCGATTTCACCGACCCCTACTACTCCAACAAGCTGCAGTTCATCGCCCCGAAGAACGTCGACTTCAAGACCGACAAGGCTTCGCTCAAGGGCAAGGTGATCGGCACCCAGCGCGCGACCCTGTCCGGCACCTGGCTGGAAGACAACTACGGCGATGACGTCGAAGTCAAACTCTACGACACCCAGGAAAACGCCTACCTGGACCTGATCGCCGGCCGCATCGACGGCATCCTGGCCGACAAGTACGTGCAGTACGAGTGGCTCAAGAGCAAGGACGGCCAGAACTTCGAGTTCAAGGGCGAGCCTGTGGTCGACAGCGACAAGATCGGCATTGCCGTGCGCAAAGGCGACCCGCTGCGCGAGAAGCTGAACAAGGCCCTGGCCGAAATCAAGGCCGACGGCACGTACAAGAAAATCAACGACAAGTACTTCCCGTTCAGCATCGAATGATTCACCCAGACCAGCGCCGCCTTGCGCGGCGCCGGTCCCTTGAATGCACCTGCCCATGAATATCGACCTGCACGGATTCGGTCCGGCCATGATGGCCGGCACCCTGATGACCGTAAAACTGGCGCTCTGCGCCCTGCTGCTGGGGCTGGTCCTGGGCCTGCTCGGCGCCCTGGCCAAGACATCCCCAGTCAAGCCGCTGCAATGGCTTGGCAGCACCTATTCGACGTTGGTGCGCGGTGTGCCCGAACTGCTCTGGGTACTGCTCATCTACTTCGGCACCGTCGGGCTGATGAACAGCCTTGGCGAAGCCTTGAACATGCCGGGCCTCGAGCTCAGCGCATTCGCCGCCGGCGTGATCGCCCTGGGCCTGTGCTTCGGCGCCTACGCCACGGAAGTCTTCCGCGGCGCGATCCTGGCCATCCCTAAAGGGCACCGCGAAGCGGGCCTGGCGCTGGGCCTGTCCAAAGGCCGCATCCTCTCGAAGATCATCCTGCCGCAGATGTGGCGCATCGCCCTGCCCGGCCTTGGCAACCTGTTCATGATCCTGATGAAAGACACGGCGCTGGTGTCGGTGATCGGCCTCGAGGAAATCATGCGTCATGCGCAGATCGGCGTGACCGTGACCAAAGAACCGTTCACCTTCTATGCGGTCGCCGCGTGCATCTACCTGAGCCTGACCATCATTGCCATGACCGGTATGCACTTCATGGAAAAACGCGCCGCTCGCGGCTTCGTGAGGGCCGAGTAATGAACTGGGAAGTCATCATCAAGTGGCTGCCACGCCTGGCCCAGGGCGCGACCCTGACTCTGGAGCTGGTCGCCATCGCTGTTATCGCCGGGCTGATCCTGGCCATTCCACTGGGCATCGCCCGCTCCTCGCGCCATTGGTATGTACGCGCAGTGCCCTACGGCTACATCTTCTTCTTCCGCGGCACACCGCTGCTGGTGCAGCTGTTCCTGGTGTACTACGGCCTGGCCCAGTTCGATGCGGTGCGCAGCAGCGCGCTGTGGCCGTACCTGCGCGATCCGTTCTGGTGCACCGTACTGACCATGACCCTACACACCGCCGCCTACATCGCCGAGATCCTGCGTGGCGCACTGCAGGCCATCCCGAAAGGTGAAATCGAGGCGGCACGGGCGCTGGGCATGTCGAGGGGCAAAGCCATGTTCTACATCATGCTGCCGCGCGCCGCGCGCATCGGCCTGCCAGCCTACAGCAACGAAGTGATCCTGATGCTCAAGGCCAGTGCCTTGGCCAGTACCGTCACCCTGCTGGAGCTGACCGGCATGGCGCGGACCATCATCGCCCGCACCTACCTGCCGGTGGAGATCTTCTTTGCTGCAGGCGTGTTCTATCTGGTCATCTCCTTCGTACTGGTCCAGGGCTTCAAGGTGCTCGAGCGCTGGTTACGCGTGGACGCCTGCCAGGGGCGTTGAAACTGTAAAACCCGGGGGCCGCCTTGCGGCCCACCGCAGGCTCCGCATCGTCTGAACCTGTAGGAAATGGCGAAGCCTGCGAAGGAGCGCAACGCGCTCCCCTTTCAACAGCGCTGCGGTGCTTGAATGCAAACCATCCCCTACCTTCACGGCCCTCACCTGCTCGAGCGCTTCAAGGCACTCGACCATTTCCTTCTCCAGCATCAGCAGCTATGGCGCCCGCGCCCCTTCACTCAGCTGCATCTGGACTGGGAGGCCCAGCACCCTGAACTTGCCACCTGGCTGCGCCAGCGCACCCTGGAACAAGCCGAAGCCGTCCAGCAGAATCCCGAACAGCTGCCGGCGCCAGCGCCCTTCGCACAACTGGCCACTCGCGCCTCGCAGTTGTCCGCTCTGGGCGAGCTGCCCGATGCTGGCCTGCACCCGGCCGGCCATCGTCTGGACGTGAATGTCCCGGGACGCAAGTGGCAACAGATCGAAGCCTTCACCCGTCGCCTGGCCTTCCACCAGCCCACCGGTCATTGGTTGGACTGGTGTTCAGGCAAAGGCCACCTAGGCCGACGCCTACTGCAGCCCGGCCAACGGCTGACCTGCCTGGAGTACGACGTCGAACTGGTCACTGCGGGAAGCGCCCTGAGCGAACATCATCACCTGCCGGCCACTCATGTACACCAAGATGTGCTGGCACCAGACAGCCACCGTCACTTGGACAGCAGCAAGAGCGCCGTCGCCCTGCATGCGTGTGGGGAGTTGCATGTGCGGCTGCTGCAATTGGCCAGCCAGCAAGGTTGTCGGCAGATTGCCGTCGCGCCCTGCTGCTACAACCGCATTCCGGGGAAGGTGTATCAGCCGATGTCTTCGGCGGCCCAGGCCTCGGCCTTGCAGTTGAGCCAGGAAGACCTGGGCTTGCCGCTCAACGAAGCGGTGACTTCCAGCGCCCGTGTCCGACGTCAGCGTGACATCTCGATGGCCCGCCGCTTGGGCTTTGACCTGCTGCAACGCCAGCAGCGGGCCATCGACGAGTACTTGCCAACACCCTCGCTGCCGACTAATTGGCTGGACAAGCCTTTCGAACAGTACTGCCGCGATCTGGCCGAGCTTCGGCACGTCCAGATCCATGATGCGCCCGACTGGGCGGCGCTTGAGGCCGCCGGCTGGCAACGCCTGGCACAGGTGCGCAATCTGGAGCTGCTGCGCAACCTGTTTCGCCGCCCGTTGGAAATGTGGCTGGTGCTGGACAGGGCCCTGTTTCTCCACGAGCGCGGCTATGACGTGCGCATGGGTGTGTTTTGCGACTACCCCCTCACGCCTCGCAATCTGTTGCTGATTGCAGAGCGCAAAGAAGACGTGCCGTCCAGTTGAAAGCCTGTGGATAACTCTGTGAACAAGCTTGTGATGAATATCACGAAAACGGGGATCCAACCGCTATTTCAGCGCGTTCGCTTATTCCAGGCAGCGAGCCAAAACCAGTAAAAACAGGCCTTTGCGCAAAGACCAGCGGATAAGTCAAGTGGCATGCCTTTCGCGCAATGTTGGCATGCCGCTTGTGCATAAACGCGCCGGACTCGTGCCAATCGCGTGATTTTCAGGCCATTTTCAGCAGGCTCATGCCTAGCAAGAGCAAAGCCAGGCCCAGCCATCCGCGGCCAGCCAGGCGCTGACCAAACAACGCCCAACCCATCGCCACAGTCGCCAGGATGCCAAAGCCGCCCCAGATGGCGTAGGCGAGCGACAGTTCGATGTCCTGAACGGCCTGGGCCAAAGCGGTGAACGCCGCCAGTACACTCAGGATCGAGGCAAAACCCAGGCCTTTGCGACGGAAACCGTCTGAGTATTTGAGCAGAAGGTTGGCCAGTACTTCCAACACGATGGCCAAACCCAGCCAGGCAAAGGGGATCAACATGGCAGGCCCTCCGCTTCGCGCACAGCAGGAGTGCTGCGGGTACCGGCCTTGACCAGCAGGATGCCGGCGATCATCACCGCCAGGCCCAGGGCCTTGGTCCAACCCAGGCTTTCACCAAGCCAGACCACACTGACCACGGTGATCAGGACGATACCGATTCCTTCCCACAAGGCATAAGCCACGCCAACCGGCACACGCTTTACCGCAAGGGCCAGGAAGAAATACGACAGACAGATCATGACGTACATGACGACATGCCCCATGACGGGGAAATGTGTGGCGGCGAGTTTCATCGACGCCGTACCGATCACCTCTGCGGTGATCGCGACGAACAAATAGATCCAGGAACGCATGGTGCCCTCCCATGGGCGACAGCGGCCGAGCGCACAGGCATCGGCACGAGACACAACGTTTAAGGCTGCAGGTCGAGGGAGGGGCTAGAGGTCGCCGGTCCAGTGACGCTCACGGGAAACCAGGCGGGAAGTGGAGAGTAGCTTGAAAGCTTTGCTGTTCAACATAATGAACAGCACATTAGCTGAGCTGATCGAATAAGTCAAAACGATAGACTGAGACTAACGAAATTTCGCGTCGAGGCAAGCATTCCCAGGACAAAGCCCCGTAAAGCCTGCTGAAAGGTTCGTAAATTATATTATTCATCCTATACAAAACGCTGCCGCTACCAAGTGACTGATTCCCCTGCGGCAAAGCGTCGCCAGCTTAAACAAAATGAAATTAATTATTGTGTAACGATAATTTTTCACCAATAATCCGCCCCGTTCATCACAGTACGGAGGCACCCCATGAACGACAGCAGATCAGTGGCCTACGCGCGTTCGCGCTTGCGCATCATCGGCGTCTTTGCCGCTTTTCTGGCCTGGGCCACCGGTGCAGTCGAGCTTTTCGGCACACCGCTGCTCTGGGTCTTCGACTATCCCGACACAGTCGCGGCCTACCTGCAGGGCCATGGCATCAACATGCCTCTGCTCCTGGAAGACGGCTACCAACCCTCGAGGCTCGCCATGGGTCTGGTACTGGCGCTGGAGATGATTCCGACAGGGCTCTCTGTGCTGAGCCTGCTACTCACAGGCTTGTTCTTCTTGCGCTTGTCCAAGGGGCACACCTGGAGCCTGGCCAACATCCGCATGCTCTGGCGAGTCGGGCTGCTGTGCATCGGCGCTCCGCTGCTGTGGCCAGTGATCGATACCCTCCAAGGCCTGGCCCTGGCCATCGACCTGCCCGCCGGGGAGAGAAGCTTCGTCGTGTCGATCGGTGTATCATCCGAGGCTGTCTACGAGATCATGAAAGGCATCCTGCTCTGCGCCTTCTCGCTGCTCATGCGTGACGCCAAGACCCTCAGCGATGAACACAACTGTTATGTCTAGCCGCCCCCTATGCCGATAATCATCCGCCTCGACGTCGTCATGGCCAGGAACAAGATCCGTTCCAAGGACCTGGCGGAAATCATCGGCATAACGGAAGCGAACCTGTCACTGCTGAAGAACGGCAAGATCAAGGGTTTCAAGATCGAGACCCTCGAGAAGCTGTGCCGCGCGCTGAACTGCCAACCGGGCGACCTGCTGGAGTTCAGCGAGGAATGATCAAGGACCGTTGTACCCGTGGACACCCCATACCAACGCTTCGCCATCCTGGTGCTGGCGAGCCTGCTGCTCGGCGGCTGCGGCCCATCCTACACGTATAGGTATTCGCCACCGCCCAGCCCACATGGGCTCGCTTGCATCAATAACTGCGCGATGCAACGCAATCACTGCAAACAACTGGCCCGCCTGGAAGAAAACAGCCAGCGCGCCCTGTACCAGGCCGAGCTGAGGGCCTACCAGTACTGCAAGGACAGCAAGCCGAACAAGAACACGCGTCATAGTTGCCCCTATCCCAGCTATCCGTTTTTCAACTCCGCAGGCTCCGAATGCCAGCCTGATTACGACAGCTGCTACATGGCCTGCGGCGGCACCATCCAGCGAATTCTGAACAACGACTGACCCAGAACGGACATCGACAACGTGATCCAGACCAAGCCCTTTGCCCTGCTGTGCTGCGCCCTGGCCCTGAGCGGCTGCGCCAGCAACACCCACTCACCCAAGACCTCGTCCCTCGACTGGGACATGCCCGGCATGCAGTTGGGCGGCGACAGAGGCCTGCCCCTGCGCGCCGAAACACCCTGCCGCAAGCGCGGCTGCGACAACGACAAGCTGTTCTTCAACCCCGCCCAGGCCGAGCCCAGCGTCAACAGCATCCACCGCGGCTGGTAGGAAAACTCTGCTTTCCCGGCAATGGCGTAACCTATTGGAAGGAATAGGTTTACACGCGCCAACCGATCGCTATAATGACGCCCCATTGCCGGTATAGCTCAGCTGGTAGAGCAACTGACTTGTAATCAGTAGGTCCCGGGTTCGATTCCTGGTGCCGGCACCATACGCAGTATCAAAAAAGGCTCACCTTCACGGTGGGCCTTTTTTATTTCCGCCATTGACGCCCATCAACCTCTCCCCCCGCATCTCCCTTAGCCTGAAATCCCCAGGCCAGAACGGAGCATGCGCCATGGCCAAGAAATTCCCACACAACCCCAGCCACCCCGAGCGCATCTGCTGGGGCTGCGACCTGTATTGCCCGGCAAAAGCGCTGGCCTGTGGCAATGGTTCTGAACGGACCCAGCACCCGGCGGAACTGTTCGGTGAAGACTGGGAGCGCCAGCCCCAGCAGAACCAGGCGCTACTGCCGCATGCCGATGACAAACCTTGAAATGCTTTCCCTCGATGCGTTATAGCTAAAAAGGCATTCATAAAGAAAAGAGGCACTACAAGCCCCCATGCACGAGATCACACGTATCTATCGGTCCCATGGCCCGCTTGCCGCTCTGCTTGGCAAGGCCACCGGGCCCTTCCCTGCCGTTGTCCGCTCTACCCTCGGCTGCTCTCCTCTCTCGACGCTGTTCCACACGCTGTCGATTCCACCTCGAGACATGCTGCTGGCGCACAAGCGCAAGCGCCCCGTGCCTCCACCTGCCTGCTGACACCTGAAGTCTTCACCCATCCACAGCCCTAGGCCTATTGCCGTTCGGGGTTGGGGAGGTTTTGCCTTTTTTCGTGTTTACAGGACATCCTCATGACTATTCGCGTTGCCATCATCGGCGCCGGCCCGTCAGGCCTGGCGCAACTGCGTGCTTTCCAATCCGCCCATGCCAGGGGCGCACCTATGCCCGAAGTGGTCTGTTTCGAAAAACAGGCTGACTGGGGCGGCATGTGGAACTACACCTGGCGCACTGGCCTGGACCAGCATGGCGAACCGGTCCACGGCAGCATGTATCGCTACCTTTGGTCGAACGGCCCGAAGGAGTGCCTGGAGTTCGCCGACTACAGCTTCGATGAGCATTTCGGTCGGCCGATTTCTTCGTATCCTCCTCGCGAGGTGCTGTGGGACTACATCCAGGGCCGAGTGAAGAAGGCCGGTGTGCGCCAGTACATTCGCTTCAACACCGTGGTCAAGGCCGTGCGCTTCGATGACCAGAGCCGCACATTCACTGTCACTGCCCATGACTACGCTCAGGGTCAGGGCATCGAGCAGGTGTTCGACTACGTGGTGGTGGCCAGCGGGCACTTCTCCACGCCGAACGTGCCGTCGTTCCCGGGCTTCGAGCGTTTTTCAGGACGCATCCTGCATGCCCACGATTTTCGCGATGCATTGGAGTTCGCCGGCAAGGACGTGCTGATCGTCGGCAGCAGCTACTCGGCCGAGGACATCGGCTCGCAGTGCTACAAGTACGGTGCCCGCTCGATCACCAGCGCCTATCGCACCCAACCGATGGGCTACCAGTGGCCCAAAGGGTGGGAAGAGCGACCGCAGCTACAGCGGGTCGAAGGCGACGTGGCGCACTTCGCCGACGGCTCCAGCAAGCGGGTCGATGCGATCATCCTGTGTACCGGCTACCAGCATCACTTCCCGTTCCTGCCTGACGAGCTGACCTTGCGCACCGACAATCGTCTGTGGCCGCTGGGCCTCTACCAAGGCGTGGTCTGGGAGGCCAACCCGCAGTTGCTGTATTTGGGCATGCAAGATCTCTGGTACAGCTTCAACCTGTTCGATGCCCAGGCCTGGTTCGCCCGTGATCTGATGCTTGGCCGCATCCAACTGCCGGACCAAGCCGCCATGCAGGCCGACAGTGCGCGCTGGCGTGCCGAGGAAGAAGCCTTGGAGAGCACCGCCTCGATGTACCAATTCCAGGGGCGCTACATTCAGCACCTGATCGGACAAACCGATTACCCAAGCTTCGACATCGATGCAGTAAACCGCATCTTCCTCAAATGGAAGCACGACAAGAAGCACGACATCATGGGCTATCGGGACCGCTCCTACCGTTCGGTGATGACCGGTACCGCTGCGGTGCCGCACCATACTCGCTGGCTGCAGGCGCTGGACGATTCGCTGGAGGAATACCTGCGCGAGACGGCAGAGCCCGGTGATGTGCAGGTCCTGAGGCAGGACAAGCGCTGACGCGCGCCCGCGACCGAACACAAGCCGCGCGCAGGTAATAGTCTTTTACCGAATCCCTTGGTTTTCCGCGCGCGGCCTTTGCCTATCCTAGTGCGGGTCATCCTGTCAGCGATGGACCCATGAAAGACGCGCTCCCCACCCGCTACGCCTGTCTGGCCGCCTGCCTGTTGTTCACCTTCGCCAGCATTCCATTTCTTGCCCAGCACAGCTGGCTCTGGCCGCTCACCCTGCTCACTGCCCTGCTCAGCCTGGTCGGTCTCAATGACCTGCGCCAGAGCCATCATGCCGTGCGCCGCAACTATCCGATCCTGGGCAACATCCGTTACCTGATCGAGACCATTCGGCCGGAGATCCGCCAGTACCTGATCGAGGGCGACGACGACAAGCTGCCGTTCTCCCGCTCGCAGCGCTCACTGGTCTATGCCCGCGCCAAGAACGAGAGCGCCGAGAAGGCCTTCGGCACACTCAACGATGCCTACAAGCCGGGCTTCGAATTCATCAGCCATTCGATGGTACCGGTGCAGACGCCCGACCCGGCGTCGTTTCGCATCGACATCGGTGGCCCGCACTGCCGGCAGCCGTATTCGGCGTCGATCTTCAACATCTCGGCCATGAGCTTCGGCGCGCTCAGCGCCAATGCCATCGGCGCCTTGAACAAGGGCGCGCGCCTGGGCCGCTTCGCCCACGACACCGGCGAAGGCAGCATCAGCCCTTACCACCGCCAGCACGGCGGGGATCTGATCTGGGAGATCGGCAGCGGCTACTTTGGCTGCCGTACCGAAGAGGGCCGCTTCGACCCGGTGCGTTTTGCCGAACAGGCGCGCGATCCCCAGGTGAAGATGATCGAACTCAAGCTAAGCCAAGGCGCCAAGCCCGGTCATGGCGGCATCCTGCCTGGGCACAAGGTCAGTGTCGAGATTGCCGCCACCCGTGGTGTGCGGGTCGGCGAGGACTGCATTTCGCCAGCCGCCCACAGTGCCTTCCACACGCCGCTGGAGCTGCTGCATTTCATCGCCCGCCTGCGTGAGCTGTCTGGCGGCAAGCCGGTGGGCTTCAAGTTCTGCCTGGGCCATCCTTGGGAGTTCATGGCCATCGCCAAGGCCATGCTGGCCACCGGGATCACGCCCGACTTCATCGTCGTCGACGGCAAGGAAGGTGGCACCGGTGCCGCACCGCGGGAGTTCAGCGACAACATGGGCGTACCCATGCGTGAAGGGCTGATGTTCGTGCACAACACACTGGTCGGCCTGAACCTGCGTGACCGCGTGCGTATCGGTGCAGCCGGCAAGATCGTCAGTGCCTTCGATATCGCCAGTACGCTGGCCATCGGTGCTGACTGGGTCAACTCGGCACGGGGTTTCATGTTCGCCATTGGCTGCATCCAGTCGCAGAGTTGCCACACCAACAAGTGCCCTACCGGCGTGGCCACCCAGGATCCGCTGCGCCAGCGCGCCCTGGTGGTGCCGGAAAAAGCCGAACGGGTGGCGAGCTTTCATCGCAATACCCTGCATGCCTTGGCCGAGATGCTTGCGGCGGCAGGCCTGGAGCATCCTTCGCAGCTCAAACCCAAACACCTGGCAAGGCGTATCAGCCCGAGCGAGATCAGCCTGTTTTCCCAGTTGCACCAGTTCCTCAAGCCCGGCGAATTGCTCAGCGGCTCGATCGAGAACGAGTTCTATGCGCGGATGTGGCGGATGGCCCGCAGCGACAGCTTCGCGCCGCAAACCGCAGACAGCGTTGCGCCAATGGCAGCGGTACGCCGAAAGGAAACAGCCCCGGCATGAGCCAGGGCTGTTCGGGACGCGAGTACGGGATCAGAAGACGTTGATCGGGTACTCGACGAAGACGCGGACTTCGTTACCGCTGATGTTGTACTCGCTGGATTTCTGCGAGACACGCAGGATGGAGCTGCGCAGTTTGACGCTCAGGTCCTTGGCTGCACCGCTCTGTACCACGTACTTGAGCTGGTTGAAGATCTCGCGCTCGGTACCGCCGGTGCTGGTCGAAGTGGTGATGTTATCGCCACGAACGTACGCAACGTTGTAGGTCAGGCCTGGAACACCGAAGGCGGTGAAATCAAGACCGTAGCCCAGCTGCCAGCTGCGCTCGTCTTCGGCGTTGAAGTCGGACCAGTAGGAGTTGGCCAGGAAGATGGTGCTGCCGCCATCGCCTACGCGGCGTTGGTCTTTCTGGTAACCGCCGTAGGCGTAACCCAGGTTGCTGTCGCCGGTCGAGCGCTGATGGGCCAAGGTGAACGAGTGCGGACCGGTGGCGAAGGTCGCTGCCAGGCTCCAGATCTTGTTGTCGTCGCCGGTGATACCGTTTTCGCGGACATAGGAGTTGTCCAGCTTGGTGCGGTAGCCGTTGAAGTCCAGGGTCAAGGACTGATCCTTGCTGATCGGGAATACGTAGTTGGCGCCCACGTATTGCTTCTTCAGCACGTCTTCGACATCGGAGGCATACAGCGCAGCAGTGAACTGGTCGGTGAACTTGTAGCTACCGCCCAACACGTTGATCGACTTCAGGCCACCGCTGTCACGACCTTCGGCGCTTTTGCGCGATTCAGCAGTGAAGCGACCGGCATTGAGCTCAAGACCTTTGATCTCCTTGGAGGTGATCAGGGTACCGGTGTAGCTTTCCGGGAGCAGACGCGCGTTGTCGTAGTTCAGAACAGGCAGCGTAGGCATCTGGTCACCGTACTTCAGTACAGTGTTGGAGACACGGAACTTGACCGCTGCGCCACCCTTGGAGAGGTCATCGGCAGCGTTGCCGCTGTCGCCTTTCTTGAAGAAGTCGATCCCTTGCGCGCCGGAGTGGCCCTTGCCGCCATCCAGGCGCACTGCGTACAGACCGAATGCATCAACACCAACGCCCACGGTGCCTTGGGTGAAACCGGACGAGAAAGTACCGATCGCCGCCTGGCCCCACTCGGATTTGTCCTTGTTGCCGTCCTTGTAGTCGCGGTTCATGTAGGCATTGCGCAGCAAGACGTTCAGCTGGCTGTCTTCAACGAAGCCCTTGCTTTCGGCCTGGTCGTTGGCCTGGGCCTGGGTCGCGGCGATCATCGCCAGAGCGACCAGGCTGATCCTGGTTTTCAACATCTTGTTTTCCTTATTTCTGAATTTTTAAACGCTCTGCAACCTGACGCCAGGAACCAACGCCCCTTCGTAGGTTCGACGCTATGCGGATCCAAAACTGAAAAAAGCCCGTCATGTGACATGCAGCGGGCTTTGTACAACAGCATGGCCAAGTCATGGCCAGCAGGCGTTGGGCGAATCCTAGCCCCGGCTGATTCGAGATGTCAAAAAATCGTGAAAGGCAGATGCTTATAACCAGATTCACGACAACAACCCGTGAATTTCTGGAGAAATCCGCACAGCATTAGGTTTTTTCCCTATGGCGCAGGCCCGTCCTGTGTTGCCATCTTGCGCTTCCAACGCTCGCGGTAGCCCCGAAAGTGGGTTGAATATTTTTTACAAATAGAAACACCTGTAAAGACAACACCTTACAAATTACCCAAGCGGCCATTAATAGCACTCGTTATCATTCGCACTCAATTTTCATTTATTGTTTTGCGGATTCTCAATGTCGGTACCCTCCCACCTTCCCTCTTTATCCTTTGGCCTGTCGCTACTGCTTGGAGCAAGCCTGGCCAGCGCCGCCACCACCACCCTGCCGGAGCTCTCGGTCACCGCCGACCGCGAGCGCGAAGACGACAATCCTCGGGTTCACGAAGTCAGCACGGCAACCCGCACCTCTACCCCGGTTCGCTACGTGCCACAGGCCATCGACACGGTGAAGACCCACAACGTCCTCGACTACGGCAGCTTCAGCCTGGGCAAGGCACTGGAGGGCATTCCCAACGTCAGCAGTGGTGCCGATACCCGCTTCGACAGCTTGCGCATCCGTGGCTTCGACGCCAGCAACGACTTCTATCTGGACGGCGTACGCGATGACAGCCAATACGTGCGCGACCTGCACAACATCGAACGGGTCGAAGTACTCAAGGGGCCAGCGGCGGTTCTCTATGGCCGTGGCAGCCAGGGCGGTATCGTCAACCGGGTCAGCAAGGCCCCGGAGCACGGCCGGCGCTCGAGCATCGAGGCCCAGGGCGGTAGCGAAGACCTGCGCAGCCTGTATGCCGATCTGAGCGCTGACCCGACCGATACCCTCAGCCTGCGCCTGAACCTCGGTAATGCCGACAACAACAATTTCCGCGACGGCATCGACGGCAGCCGCCAACTGTTCGCACCGTCCATGAGCTGGCAGCTGACCCCGCAGCTGAACTGGCTGGTGCAATACGAATACAGCCGCTACAACCGCACCCCCGACCGCGGCATTCCTGGCGATCCGCAGACCGGGCGCCCCGTCGATGTCAGCCGTCATACCACCTACGGTGATACCCAGCGCGACTTCATCGATGACCGTGCCCAGTCGCTGCGCTCGCGCCTGAACTACGAGCTCAATGACCAGTGGCAACTGCGCCATACGTTCAGCCTGTTCAATCTGGAGAGCGACTTCGACAACACCTACCTCACCGGCTACATCCCTTCCACCGGCCTGGTGAGTCGCCAGCGCTGGCAGCAGGACCTGAGCACTCGCAATCTATTCAATACCTTCGAGGCCGAAGGTCATCTGCAAACCTTCGATCTCGAGCACACCCTACTGGTGGGCCTGGAGCTGGGCGAACAGCGCCGCAATTCGTTGTTGCATCAAGGGGTCGGCGTGCCTTCCGTACCGCTGGGAGGCTCCAGTGGGCAACACCAGCACACCGGTGCGCTGAAGGTATCGAGTAACAACCACACCCGCGTGGAAAGCGCTGGCCTCTATGTGCAGGACCAGATACGCCTGAACGATCAATGGCAACTGCTGGCAGGCGTGCGCTTCGATCGCTTCGAGGTGCAGACTACGAGCAAAGTGAAGAACCTCACGGAAACCCAAGAGAGCACCAGCACCAGCCCGCGCGTGGGCGTGGTCTATTCCCCATGGCGCGAGCACTCGTTCTATGCGTCCTGGAGCAAGACCTTCTCACCGGTCGGTGGAGGCCTGATCGGCATCACACCTGGCGCTCCGGGCAATGGCAACGATGCAGGCCCTGAGCTCACTCGGCAAAAGGAGATCGGGGTCAAGAGCGATTGGTTCGACGAACGCCTGAGCACCACTCTCGCCCTCTACGAGCTGGAGCTGTACAACCGCCGTACCCGCGACCCGAACAACCCCGAGCTCATCCAGCTCAGCGGCGAGCAGCGCTCAAGAGGCATCGAATTGACTGTCATGGGCAATGTCACCGGCAACTGGTACGTGCGCGGCGGCATGGGGCTGCAGGATGCGACCATCGTCAAGGACAACAATGGCCAGCAAGGCAACCGCATCAACGATGTGGCCAAACGCAACGGCAGCCTCTTCGTCACCTGGAAACCAGAGCTCGGCTGGTACGCCGAAACCGGCCTGACGCTGGTAGGCGATCGATTCGCCGACAACCAGAACACCGTCAAGCTGCCCGGCTATGGCCGCTGGGATGCGCTGGCGGGCTACCGCACCCACGATTGGGATGTGCGCGCGGCCTTGAGCAACCTCACCGACAAGACCTACTACAGCTCGGCCACCAGTGCCAGCCAAATCCAGTTCGGTGATCCACGCAGCCTGGTGGTGACCGGTACCTACAGCTTCTGATTCAGGTATCCGATCTCGTCAGGCCAGCCAAGGCCGAAAAAAAACGCCACCGCGATAAACACGGTGGCGTTTTCGTTTGGGCGAGCGTGCACCCAATCAGTGCCAGACGGCCATCAACGCTTCCAGCTCAGCCTCGCTGATCAGGCCCTGCGGATATCGCCCATCCAGTAGACGCCGTGGATCGTCCGACTTGAAGCGATAGCCTCCATGGCTTTTCAACCATTGGGCCAGAATCTTGAGCGATTCGTGGTCCATCACCGAGGAAGGCATAGCCGACTCACTTGCTGCATTCATGTCCACACGTACTCCAGGTGCCGTGAGCGGCTAACTTACGTTGGTTTTATTACAGAACAGCAAAGCTGCTATCTGACTGAAACACCTGAAAAACAATACAAGACATATGCCATCGCCCCCCTCCGGTAATCGGCAGCCACAAAAAAGCCCGTCAATGGACGGGCTTTTTTGTGATCGGGGGTTTAGCGCTTGACCGGCGCCGGCTGTTGCTGGGTCAGGCAGTGGATGTTGCCGCCACCCAGAAGCAGCTCACGGCCTGGAATCATGACGACTTCGTGGTCCGGGAAGACCTTGGCCAGGATCGCTCTGGCCTGGGCATCAGCGGGGTCATCGAAGCTCGGGGCGATGATGCCGCCATTGACGATCAGGAAGTTGACATAGGAGCCGGCCAGACGCACGGACGGGTCACGCTCCTGGCTGCCAGCCACATGGTCGACGCCTGCGCACTCTTGCTCAGTGGCGTACAGCGGGCCCGGGATCGGCATTTTGTGCACGACGAATTCACGGCCTTTGGCATCGCGGCTGTTTTTCAATACCTCGTATGCGGCGTGGCAACGCGCATAGTTGGGGTCGTTGGAATCATCGGTCCAGGCCAGTAACACTTCGCCTGGGCTGACGTAACAGCAGAAGTTGTCGACGTGCCCGTCGGTCTCGTCGTTGTACAGCCCGTCCGGCAGCCAGATGATGGTTTCGACGGCCAGATGCTCACGCAGAATGTCTTCGATCTGCTCGCGATTGAGGTGCGGGTTGCGGTTGCGGTTGAGCAGGCACTCTTCGGTGGTGATGAGCGTACCTTCACCGTCCACATGGATCGAACCGCCTTCGAGTACGAAGCCCTCGGTGTGGTAACGCTGGCAGCGCTCCATTTCCAGGACCTTGGCCGCCAGTTCCTCGTCACGGTTCCAGGGCGCGTACAGGCCGCCGTCGAAGCCGCCCCAGGCATTGAAGCCCCAGTCCACACCCCGCACTTCGCCATGGTCGTTGATGACGAAGGTCGGGCCGGTGTCACGCACCCAGGCGTCGTCGTTGCTGATTTCCACCACGCGGATGTTGGGGACATCGAGCTGACGACGGGCGTTCTCGTACTGGCCGGCAGAGACGGCGACGGTAACCGGCTCGAAGCGGGCGATGGCCTTGGCCAGCGTCACATGCGCAGCTTGCGCCGGCTTGCCGCCCAGGCGCCAGTTGTCCGGGCGCTCTGGCCAGACCATCCAGACCTGGGTTTGCGGCGCCCATTCGGCGGGCATATGGAAACCGTCGGCACGCGGGGTCGAGTTGAGGGTTTTCATCGGTAACCTCTGCGAGGGCCCGGCGCCGACTGCGCCAGGTCATTGATAAAGAGGGCAGCTTACTCAGAAGCGGCCGTGCTTACACCATTATATACTCGATAAAAATCGAACTTAAAAGCTGAACGACAATTTATTTGGTCATAAAAAAGCCACCTAAGCCGATAACAATCGACTCAGGTGGCTCGATGACCTCGACTTAAAGCGCTTCGGACAGAATGCGGTCCACGCTGTCGACGAAGTAATCCACGCTCGCCCGGGTGGTGCACATGGGCGGCTTGATCTTGAGGATATTCAGGTAGTCCCCGGTGGGCTGCATGAAGATGCCCAGATCGCGCAGGCGATTGCACAAGGTCATGGTCTCTTCGGTGGCAGGCTCCAGCGTCTGGCGATCGCGCACCAGTTCAAGACCCAGGTAGAACCCGGAGCCGTGGGCAGCCCCCGCAAGTGGATGTTTATCGACCAATGCCTCCAGGCGCGCCTTGAAGTAACGGCCCACCTCGCGGGTGTTCTCCCAAAGGCCTTCCTCCTGCATGACATCCAGCACTGCCATGCCGATCCGGCAACTGACTGGGCTACCACCGGCCGATGAGAAGAAGTAACCCTCAGCCTCCAGGGCCTCGGCAATCTCCCGCCGGGTAATCACCGCGCCCAGTGGCTGACCGTTACCCATGCCCTTGGCCATGGTGATGATGTCCGGCACCACGCCCTGCTCCTCGAAGCCCCAGAAGTATTCGCCGAGGCGACCATAGCCGACCTGCACCTCGTCAGCGATGCACACCCCGCCCCGGGCACGGACCTTCGCGTAGGCCTCGCGCAGGTAGCCCGCCGGCAGCGAGATCCCCCCGGCATTGCCGTATACCGGCTCGCAGATGAATCCGGCCAGCTGCCGCCCCCGGGCATCGAGATCGGCCAGCTTGGCGTCGACATCCTGCAGGTAATCAGGTGCGCTGTCCGGCCCACGGAAACGCCCGCGGAAAGTGTTCGGTGCCTCCACCGGATGCACCCAGTCCGGCCGGGTTTCCAGCGCCTGCGGGTTGTCGGCGATGGAGGTGGAAATGGCGTCGGTAGCCACCGACCAGCCGTGATAGGCCTCCAGCACACTGAGCAAATCGCGCCCACCGCTGTAGGCCCAGGCCAGGCGGATTGCCAGGTCGTTGGCCTCGGTGCCGCTGTTGACCAGGAACACCCGGTCGAAGCCTTCCGGCGCCAACGCCAGCAGTCGCTCCGAGAACTCGGCTATCGCCGCATAGTGGAAGCGCGAGTTGGTGTTGACCAGCGACCACTGGCGCGCCGACTCGGCGGCCATGCGCGGATGCCCATGGCCCAGCACTGCGACGTTATTGAGCATGTCCAGGTAGGAGCGGCCCTGCATGTCGATCAAGTAGTTGCGCCAGCCCCGCTCGATATGGGGTGGCTGCGCGTAGTAGTGCTTCTGCGAGCGGGCAAAGCTGGCGTCACGGCGAGCCAGCAGGGCCTGGGCGTCGACCAAGGGCTCGGCGTCGCAATCGAAGCCCAGCAAGGCGCGGGGGGACGGGCACACCGCCAACCAGGCCTGGGCATGGGATGGTTTGACGAAGAACGGCGGCTGATGTTGGTGATCCCGGCTCAACTGGACGCTCAGGAAGCCGCAGGTCAGCCCCAGGGTCTGCCCCTTGGCCAATGCCTGGCCGTCCTGCGGCGCTTCTTCCAGCCCTGCCAGCCATAGGCTCCAGTCGGGTGTGCGCAGCCGACCACGGCCCTCGCCGGTGCGCTCCCAGACACCTGCCTGCGGTGCCTGCAACGCGGTGCCGGCGGGCACGTTCAGTTCCACACCCAAAGCGCAGGTGGCGGGCTCCTCGGGACGATCGATGTGCGTCTGTGACAACCGGTACTGCCCGTGCAGGGTGCACGCCGGCCCGGCCTGCCCGGTCAGCAGCCGCTGGTCGAAACCGGGCTGCTCCCAATTACCGGCTTCGCAATGAGGGCTGAGCACGCCCAGGTCGATGCGCGCCACCGCCTCGCCGGCCAAGGCCGGCATCAGCGGCGCACAGTCCGAAAGGGTCAGCGGCGCCAGGGCGTGCCCTGCGGCCTGGAGAATCGCAGCCTCCATCAGGGCAAAAGGCACGGCGCTGGCGGTGTCGAAGATTTCCCACTCATGGGCGATGTTGTCGAGGATGTACTGGTTGCCAGGCTCTACCTGCAACTGCTGTTCGCTGCTGAGCACCAGCACGGCCGCGCGCATCAGCACCAATGGCCACAAGGCTCGCAGCTCGGCCTCCTGCAGCGGATTGATCGCCTGGTACGCCTGGATCGCCGGCAGGATACGCAGCGGGTCGCCTTCGGCGTGGTGCAGCAGGGCAGCACAGGTCACGGACAAGTCGGCGATACGCCAGGTACGCACCAGATCGCCGAAGTCGATGACGCCCTGCAATTGCCACTGGCGCCCGGCATCACGCGCCCAGACCGCATTGTCATCGGTGATGTCCAGGTGCACGGCCTGGGCCGGCAGGTCATCGGCCAATGGCTGCAAGCGTTCGGCGGCCAGCCCGGTGAGTTGCTGCACACGGGCTCGACGGGACGGGTCTTGCAGTACCGGCAGCAAATGCTCGATCAGTGCCTTAGCGTGGCGCGGGTCCCACTGCAGGGTGCGCTCGAGGCCGGGATGATCGAAATCGGCCAATGCCCGGTCGACACGCGCGCACAGCTCGCCCAGTTCAGCGATCAGGCGCGGCTCCATGTGTTTGAGACGCGTCAGTGGCTGGCCCTCGATGTAGTCGAGCAGGCGCACCCGCAAAGACTGGCCATCGATGTCCACCGCTAAAAGATCCTGGCCATCGCCTGCCCGACGCACGGCCGGCACTGGCAAGCCTTGCTCCCGCAGGTAGGCGAGTGCCGCGTGCTGCGCTTCGAGCTCCACCTGCGCATAGCTGGCGTGGCAGGCCTTGAGCACGAAGCGGCCTTGTTCGCTGTCGAGCAGTAGGTTCAGGTCCTGCTGACTGCCCAACGGCTGCAAGGGTCCGTCCAGGTCGTAGTGCGCGCGCAGCAGGGCATGGGCCTGGGCTTCGCTCAGCGAAGGGTTGGGCTGGCGGGAACGCTGGATCAGGGTGCTCAAGGGCATGGAGTGGAACCTCGGTTTTTTTGTCGCTTATATCGCCACTGCTGCTGCCGATATACAAGAGGCTGGCGATAAAAGCCTTGGTTACAGCAAGGCAGTTCCAAACTGTCCGGCCTTGCCGGACAATGCCGCCGCACGAACAAAGGGCCAGACCGCAGCGACCCGGCCGACACGCTAAGCTCCACTGGAGCTTCCTTCAGACCAGAGGTTCTTTCAGATGCGAATTCTCGTCACCGGTGGCGCCGGTTTCATTGGCTCTGCCCTGATCCGCCACCTGATCGACAATACCGAGCACGAGGTCCTGAACCTCGACAAACTCACCTACGCCGGCAACCTGGAGTCGCTGCAACGCATCGCCAGCAATACCCGCTACGAACTCGTCCAGGCCGATATCGCCGATGCGGCTACGGTCAGCGCCGTGCTGGAGCGTTTCCAGCCCCACGCGATCATGCACCTGGCCGCCGAATCCCACGTGGACCGCTCCATCGATGGCCCGGCGGAGTTCATCCAGACCAACATCGTCGGCACCTACACCCTGCTCGAAGCCACCCGTGCCTGGTGGAGCCGCCTGCCATCGCAGGCACGCGCGGCGTTTCGCTTCCACCACATCTCTACTGATGAGGTCTACGGCGACCTGCATGGTGCACACGACCTGTTCACCGAGACCACGCCCTACGCGCCAAGCTCGCCCTATTCGGCAAGCAAGGCAGCGTCCGATCATCTGGTACGCGCCTGGCACCGGACCTACGGGCTGCCTGTGCTGGTTACCAACTGCTCGAACAACTACGGCCCGTACCACTTCCCCGAGAAGCTCATCCCACTGATGATTCTCAGCGCCCTCGCCGGCAAACCGCTGCCGGTGTACGGCGATGGCCAGCAGGTGCGCGACTGGCTGTACGTCGACGACCACGCCCGTGCCCTGCTCAAGGTGGTGACCGAAGGCCAGGTCGGCGAGACCTATAACATCGGTGGCCACAATGAGCAGAAGAACATCGATGTCGTGCACGCCATCTGCGCGCTGCTCGAGGAACTGGCGCCTGAACATCCGGCGGGCGTGGCCCGCTACACTGACCTCATCACCTTCGTCCACGACCGCCCAGGCCACGACCTGCGTTATGCCATCGACGCCAGCAAGATCGAGCGGGAGCTGGGCTGGGTACCGGAAGAGACGTTCGAGAGCGGACTGCGCAAGACCGTACAGTGGTATCTGGACAACCTCCAGTGGTGCCGCCATGTCCAGGATGGCAGCTACCAGGGTGAGCGCCTGGGACATTCCAATTTCAAGGACCTGATCGCATGAGCAAAGGCATCGTACTGGCGGGGGGCTCCGGCACCCGCCTGCATCCCATCACGCTTGGCGTTTCCAAGCAGCTGCTGCCCATCTACGACAAACCGATGATCTACTACCCGGTCTCGGTGCTGATGCTGGCCGGCATCCGTGACATCTTGCTGATCTCCACCCCCCGGGACCTGCCACAGTATCGTCAGTTGTTCGGCGACGGCAGCCAGTTCGGCCTGCGTATCAGCTACGCCGAGCAACCCTCCCCCGACGGTTTGGCCCAGGCCTTCCTGATTGGCGAGCAGTTCATTGGCAACGATCCGGTGTGCCTGATCCTGGGCGACAACATCTTCCACGGTCAAAGCTTCACCGAGCAGCTGACCCGTGCGGCCAGCCATCCCACGGGCGCGACGGTGTTCGGTTACTGGGTCAAGGACCCGGAGCGCTTCGGTGTGGTCGATTTCGACGAGCAAGGTCGAGCACTCTCGATCGAGGAAAAGCCTGCCGAGCCCAAGTCCAGCTATGCCGTCACCGGCTTGTATTTCTACGACAACGACGTGATCGAGATCGCCAAGGGCCTGCGCCCCTCCCCTCGTGGCGAGTTGGAGATCACCGACGTCAACAATGCCTACCTCAAACGCGGCGACCTGCGCGTGGAGCGTTTCGGTCGTGGCTTCGCCTGGCTGGACACCGGAACCCACGAGAGCCTGCTGGAAGCCTCGCAGTACGTGCAGACCATCGAGAACCGCCAAGGCCTTAAAGTTGCCTGCCTGGAAGAAATCGCCTACCAGAAAGGCTGGATCACCCGCGAGCAGCTGCTGGCCAAGGCAAACGAACTGAAGAAGACTGGTTACGGTCAGTACCTGAGCAAAATCGCCGAAGAGCCCGCATGAACATCATCCACACCGACATCCCCGACGTGCTGATCATCGAACCCAAGGTGTTCGGCGACAGCCGGGGTTTTTTCCTCGAGAGCTTCAACGCCAGGGATTTCGCAGCTCACACCGGCCTGGACATCACCTTCGTCCAGGACAGCCACTCCTATTCGCGCAAAGGCGTGCTGCGCGGCCTGCATTATCAGGTCGAGAATACCCAGGGCAAACTCGTGCGCGTGGTGCGCGGCGAGGTCCTGGACGTGGCCGTCGACGTACGTCGCAGTTCCCCTACCTGCGGCCGCTGGGTCGCCGCGCGCCTGTCGGCCGAGAACTTCCGCCAGATGTGGGTGCCGCCAGGGTTCGCCCATGGATTCGTGGTACTGAGTGAAGAAACCGAGTTCCTCTACAAGACCACCGACTACTACAACCCCGCAGCCGAGCGCTGCATCCGCTGGGACGACCCGACCCTGAACATCGACTGGCAACTGCAGGCGCCGCCGCAGCTGTCGGCCAAGGACCAGCTTGGCAAGCTGTTCAGCGAGCTCGACCTGCTGCCATGAAACCATTGAAGATACTCGTTTGTGGCCATAACGGCCAACTCGCCCAAGCCTTGCGCCCGCAGTTGACCGACCTGGGCGAGGTACTGCTGCTCGGACGCGACCAGCTCGACCTGGCCAATCCCGAGCAACTGCGTGAACCGCTGCGCCGATTGGCCCCCGACCTGATCATCAACGCCGCCGCCCACACCGCAGTGGACCAGGCCGAGAGCGAGCCGGAGCTGGCGTTCGCCATCAACGCCGAAGGCCCGCGCGTGTTGGCCGAGCAAGCAGCGCGACTTGGCGTGCCGCTGATCCACTACTCCACCGATTATGTCTTCGACGGCGACAAGCCCACTCCCTACACCGAGGCGGACACACCCAACCCGCTGGGCGTCTATGGGCGCAGCAAGCTGGCTGGCGAACAGGCCATCAGCGCGGTGGGCGGCAAGCACCTGATCCTGCGCACCAGCTGGATCTACTCGCGGCATGGGCGCAACTTCCTGCTGACCATGCAACGCCTGCTGCAAGAGCGCCCGCAGCTGCGGGTGGTCGACGACCAGGTCGGCGCGCCGACCTGGGCCGGCACCCTTGCCGTCAGCACCCGCGCACTCATCGAGCGTTGGCAGGCAGGCCAGGCCGGCGCCTGGGGCCTCTACCACCTGACAGCGCAAGGCGAGACGTCCTGGTTCGGCTTTGCCCAGGCCATTGCCGAACACCTGCGTGCCCAAGGCCTGCCCTGCGCCGAGTTGCTGCCGATCCCGTCCAGCGAGTACCCGACACCTGCGCGCCGGCCGCTGAACTCGCGCCTGGACTGCTCGCGCCTGGCCCGTGAGTGGCAGGTCCAACAACCGCACTGGCACCAAGCGCTGATCGACTGCCTCAAGTAGCGCATAATTGCGCCAGATCCTTCTGGCGCATCCCTTGATGATTTCGACCTCCACGCCTCCACGCCGTCCCCGCTGGCGCAGCCTCGCCCTGCTGGCCCTGTGCCTGGCTCCTCTGCTCTGGCCGCTGCATCACCTGGCCGAGCGTTACTACCAGGAGGAACTGGCCTCACAAAACCGCCAGACCCTCGACCTCTATGTCGCCAACCTGCTGGGCACCCTGCACCGCTACGAGACCTTGCCGCAGATCCTAGGCGACCTGCCAGCCCTGCGCGGTGCGCTCCACGACCCGTTCAAGACCGAAGCGGTGACCAACGCCAACCGCCTGCTCAAGGAGATCGTCGAGCAAACCGGCGCCGAGGTCATGTATCTGATGGACGTCAGCGGTAATACCCTGGCCGCCTCCAACTGGGACAAACACGACAGCTTCGTGGGCCGCAACTTCGCCTTCCGGCCGTACTTCCTCGAAGCCATGCAGGGGCGCCTGGGAAGATTCTTCGGCCAGGGCACCACCTCGGCCAAGCGTGGCTATTTCTTCGCCGCTGCCGTGCACGAGCGGGACAAGATCGTCGGCGTGCTGGTCGTCAAGGTTGACCTGGACCACACCGAAACCCTGTGGGGTCGCACCCCAGAGCAACTGCTGCTCACCGACCAGAATGGCGTGGTGGTGCTGACCTCGCGACCTGACTGGCGCTTTCGCGCCACCCGGGCGCTGACCGCCGCCGAGCGCGAGGCGATCATCGCCATCCAGCCCTACCCGACCCAGGCCCCGCAGCCGCTCAACCTCGACACCGCTGCCTGGCTGATCCAGACCCGCAGCATCAACGAAACCGGCTGGCAAGTCAGCATCCTTGCCCCGCGCACGCTGGTCGACCGCTCCGTGCAGACGGTCATGGCCATCGGTGCGGCCGCCTTGCTGGTGCTGATGCTGCTGGCAGGCCTGGTGATGCAGCGCCGACGCCACTACATCGACCGTATCGACTTCGAAGCCCGCGGCCGCCAGGAGCTGGAAAAGCGCGTAATGGAGCGCACCGCCGACCTCGAAGGCCTCAACACCCGTCTGAAGAAGGAAGTACTTGAGCGAGAACAGGCCCAACAGGAGCTGGTCCGCGCTCAGGACGAGCTAGTCCAGGCCGGCAAGCTGTCGGTGCTGGGCACCATGTCGGCCAGCATCAGCCATGAGCTCAACCAGCCATTGGCCGCTATCCGCAGCTATGCCGAAAACGCCGAGATCCTGCTCGATCATCAACGCATCGAAGATGCCCGTGGCAACCTCAAGCTGATCGGCGAGCTGACCGGGCGCATGGCCTCGATCATCACCCACTTGCGTGCCTTCGCCCGTCGCGACCGCCACGCCCCGGAAAGCGTCGCCCTGCAACCGGCGCTCGATGACGCCCTGGCGTTGCTGGCCAAGCGCCGCCGGGCCATGGCCGTGGAGCTGGTCCGCGACCTACCCGACGCCACACTCTGGGTCCAGGCCGGCGAAACCCGCCTGCGCCAGGTGCTCGGCAACCTGCTGGCCAACGCCCTCGACGCCCTGACCGAGAAAGCCAACCCGCGCAAGCTGTGGCTCAGTGCCGAAACCCGCGACGGCTACGTCTACCTGTACATCCGCGACAACGGCCCAGGCTTCAGCAGCCAGGCCCTGGAGCACGCCAAGGAACCCTTCTTCACCACCAAGACCCGCACCCAAGGCCTGGGCCTGGGCCTGGCGATCTGTGAAAGCCTGATGCGAGCCCTGGGTGGCGAACTGCTGCTCGGCAACCACCCGGAAGGCGGCGCACTGCTCACCCTGCAGCTGCGCGTGGCCACGCCCGGCGCGAACCTGCAACCTTCGGAGGACCCCTCGGCATGACGACCGAGACACTCATCGACAGCCGCACCCAGGTCATCCTGGTGGACGATGACCCGCACCTGCGCCAGGCCCTGGGGCAGACCCTGGACCTGGCCGGCCTGAAAGTCGTGACGCTGGCCGACGCCCAGGGCTTGGCCGAGCGCATCGCTGCGGACTGGCCTGGCGTGGTGGTCAGTGACATCCGCATGCCCGGCATCGATGGCCTGCAACTGCTGGAGCAACTGCATGGGCGTGACAGCGACCTGCCGGTGCTGCTGATCACCGGCCACGGCGATGTGCCGCTGGCCGTGCAGGCCATGCGCGCCGGGGCCTATGATTTTCTCGAAAAGCCCTTTGCCAGCGATGCCCTGCTCGACAGCGTACGCCGCGCCCTGGCCTTGCGCCGTCTGGTGCTGGACAACCGTAGCCTGCGCCTGGCCCTGAGCGACCGCCAGGAGCTGTCCACGCGTCTGGTTGGCCAGTCGCCGGCCATACAGCGCCTGCGCGAGCAGATCGGCGCCCTGGCCGCCACCCGCGCGGACGTGCTGATCCTCGGCGAGACCGGCGCCGGCAAAGAGGTGGTGGCCCGTGCGCTGCACGACCTGTCGAGCCGCCGCGAGGGGCCTTTCGTGGCGATCAACGCCGGTGCCCTGGCCGAGTCGGTGGTCGAGAGCGAGCTGTTCGGCCATGAACCCGGCGCCTTTACCGGCGCGCAGAAGCGCCGCATCGGCAAGTTCGAGTTCGCCAATGGTGGGACGTTGTTCCTCGATGAAATCGAAAGCATGAGCCTGGATGTGCAGGTCAAGCTGTTGCGCCTTTTACAGGAGAGGGTGGTGGAGCGCTTGGGTGGCAACCAGCTCATCCCATTGGACATCCGCATCATCGCCGCCACCAAGGAAGACCTGCGCCAAGCCGCCGACCAAGGGCGCTTTCGCGCCGACCTGTATTACCGCCTGAATGTGGCACCGCTGCGCATCCCGCCGCTACGCGAGCGTGGTGACGATATCCTGGTGCTGTTCCAGCACTTCGCCGATGCCGCCAGCGCACGCCATGGCCTGCCGGCCCATAGCCTGCAACCGGCCCAGCGTGCCCTGCTGCTGCGTCACGACTGGCCAGGGAACGTGCGCGAGCTGCAGAACGCTGCGGAGCGCTTCGCACTGGGTCTGGAGCTGGCCCTCGACGGCCAGGCGCCCAGCACTCACACAGCCCACGAAGCTGAGCGCAGCGGCACGCTCAGCGAACAGGTCGAACAGTTCGAGCGATCATTGATCGCCGCCGAGCTGGCCCAACCCCACAACTCCCTGCGCAGCCTCGCCGAAGCCCTCGGCATCCCGCGCAAGACTCTGCACGACAAGCTGCGCAAGCATGGCCTGAATTTCGAAGGCGGCGCCAGCGGACACGACGATCAGGAGGAAACCCGCCCATGACCACCGACAGCCAGTACCTGCAGTCCGTACTGCACAGCGACATTCCCCTGACCCGGGAGATGGGCATGGAAGTCATTGGCTGGGAGAACCACTGCCTGCGCCTGCAATTGCCGTTGGCGCCCAACGTCAATCACAAGAGCACCATGTTCGGTGGCAGCCTGTATTGCGGTGCGGTGCTGGTGGGATGGGGCTGGTTGCACCTGCGCTTGCGTGAGCTGGGAATCGATGACGGGCATATCGTCATCCAGGAAGGCCAGATCAGCTACCCGCTGCCGGTAACCGACACGGCCGTGGCACGCTGCGAAGCACCGGAAGACAATACCTGGGAGCGTTTCGTGGCGATGTACCAGCGCCGCGGACGGGCTCGCCTGACCCTCGAGACGATCGTCTGCAACGCGGGCAGCGATGAGCCCGCCGTGAAGTTCAGCGGACAATACGTGTTGCATCGCTAGGCTTGCCGCTGCCGGGGGACGCCTTGCGTCCCCAAGGACTCAGCGACCGATCGCCGCTGCCAGTTGCAACAAGGCCGGGCGCCACGCAGCCGCGCCAGGCAAGGCCAGGAAAAATTCATTGAGCAGGGTTTCACGCGCCGGGTAGCGGAACGGCTGGCCATCCAGCCCGATGACCTCGCCCCCGGCACCTTCCAACACACCCTGGGCAGCAGCGGTATCCCACTGGGAGGTCGGCGCCAGTCGCGGATAGCAATCCGCGGCCCCTTCGGCCAACAGGCAGAATTTCAGCGAACTGCCGACATTGGCCAGTTCAAGCTCGCCAACGGCGCTGCCCAGCCCGCCCAACAGCGCTTCCTGCTGAGGGCTGGAATGTCGCTTGCTGGCGACCACCGTGAAGCGCCCGCCCTCCGGCGGTTGCCGACGCACCCGGATCGATTCGGCAGAACCATTCACCTCGGCGCGCCACGCGCCCAGCCCCCGGCCGCCGAAGTAGCAGCGGCCATTGGTCGGCATCGCCACCACACCAAACACCACTTCGCCCTCCTCGATCAAGGCGATGTTGACAGTGAACTCCTCGCTTCCGGCGATGAACTCCTTGGTGCCATCGAGCGGGTCGACCAACCACCAGCGGCGCCAGGCCTGGCGCTCGGCCAGCGGAATCTCGCAGTCCTCCTCCGACAGCACCGGGATATGCGGGGCCAGCACCTGCAAGCCGTCCGCGATGACCTGATGAGCGGCGAGGTCGGCAGCGGTCACCGGCGAGTCATCAGCCTTGGCCGTCACCGCCACATCGGCGCGCCAGAACGGCAAGATCGCCTCACCCGCCAGACGGGCCAGTTTCACGACTTCGTCCATCAATTGCTGATCGTTCATACGCTGAGCAACCCCCGCTGGATCATCAGGTCGCGGGCCAGGTACAGCGCTGCGAGCGCCCGGCCTTCGGAGAATTGCGGATGCATGGCCAGCGCCGACAGTTCACGCAAATTGACCTTGTCCACGCGCATCGGCTCGGGCTCGTCTCCTTCCAGACGTTCTTCGTAGAGATCGGTGGCGAGTACCACCTGGATCTTCTGGCTCATGTAGCCAGGCGAGAGGGACAGCTCGGTGAGATGCTCCAGTTGGCGCGCGCCGAAGCCGGCTTCTTCCTTGAGCTCACGGTTGGCTGCGGCCAGCACGTCCTCGCCAGGCTCGATCAGGCCCTTGGGCAAGGACAATTCATACTCATCGGTGCCACCACAGTATTCTTCCACCAGCACCGCGTGCTCGGCATCGAGCATGGCCACCACCATCACCGCGCCGTAGCCATTGCCGCGACCGACCAGGCGTTCGTAGGTCCGCTCGGTA
Organism: Pseudomonas guariconensis; assembly: GCF_040822035.1. Classification (NCBI taxonomy): domain Bacteria; kingdom Pseudomonadati; phylum Pseudomonadota; class Gammaproteobacteria; order Pseudomonadales; family Pseudomonadaceae; genus Pseudomonas; species Pseudomonas guariconensis. The sequence continues at coordinate 5,005,791 of NZ_CP162012.1, forward strand.
CCGTTGGAAAAACGCAACTGCACGGCTTCGACGCGGAACAGACGGCTGCTGGCGACGATCTCGCGGGCGAGGACGGTGGGTTTCTGGCGCATGGGGCGGCTCCTTGGCGTGAACGGGTTACTATACCGTGGCTTGCCGACCTAACGAGAGTTTCCCATGCCCGTTCTTCCTTGGTCCGCCATCGATACCGTCCTGCTGGACATGGATGGCACCCTGCTCGACCTGCACTACGACAACCAGTTCTGGCTGGAGCACCTGCCCCAGCGCTACGCCGAGCTGCACGGTGTCAGCCGGGCCATGGCCGAACTTGAGCTGCAGCCGCTGTTCGAGCGCAATGCAGGCACTCTCAATTGGTACTGCCTGGATTTCTGGAGCCGCGAGCTGAACCTGCCGATCCGCGAGCTCAAACAGGAAATCGCCGACCTGATTGCGCTGCGCCCGGACGCCGATACCTTCCTCGCCGCAATCCGCCAAGCCGGCAAACGCGTGGTGCTGATCACCAATGCCCATCGCGACTCGCTGTCACTGAAGCTCGAGCGTGTGGAGCTGGCGCCCTATTTCGAGCGGCTGATCAGTTCCCACGACTACGGATTTCCCAAGGAAAGCCCGCAGTTCTGGGACGCCCTGCAGGCGGACATCGGCTTCGATCCTGCGCGCAGCCTGTTCATCGACGACACCCTGGCGATCTTGCGCAGTGCGCGACGCTTCGGCGTGGAGCATTTGCTGGCCGTGCGCCAGCCCGACAGCAAGGCGGGACCGCGTGATACTCAGGAGTTCGCCGCGGTGGAGGATTACCGGCAACTGCTGGAAGGTCTGTGAGCATGCAGTCGCGGATGAACCCGCTCCCACGACGATCACACGGGAGCGGGCTTATCCGCGCATCGGGACAACAGGCAATCAGTCAGGAATGCGCAGCACCTGTCCCGGATAGATCTTGTCCGGATGCTTGAGCATCGGCTTGTTGGCCTCGAAGATCTTGTTGTACTTGTTGGCATCGCCATATTCGGCCTTGGCGATGGCGCTCAGGGTATCGCCTTTCTTGACCGTGACGAAGCGTGCCGCCTGGGCCACGGGCCCTGTGACGGTGATCTGGTCGTCCACTGATGCCACGCCATCGATGTTGCCCGCCGCCAGGATGATCTTTTCCTTTTCTTCCTGGCTCGCCACCTCGCCCTTGAGCACGATCGTATCGCCCTGGACGGTGGCGGAGATGTTCGGGTTACCCAAGCCGACGGATTCGACGTGCTTCTTGAGCTGCGCCTCGGCGTTGGCGTTTCCGGGCGTCAGCAAGTCGATCAGTTTTTCACCGGCTTCCTTCACGAAACTGAACAGGCTCATGTCGCTCTCCTTGATGATCAAACATGGGAAGCAGGAGTCTAGGACAGACTTGGCCAATCCGCCTCGCCAAGCCAATCGACGTCCTCTATCAGGGGATAGAACCTAGCGACTAGACGTCGCCCGCCTGCAAGCCTAGGCTTGTGCAGGTAACAAGCCGCCGGTAATCCGCTCTGATGAACAGCAAACCCCCAGTCTGTGCGGCGTCCATGCCTCTTGCCTTGCCTGCCGCCAGTAATACCTACGACTACGTACAACTCACCGACGAGGTGCGCGACAGCACGCCGCTCGCCGAAGAGGTGGCTCTGGCCATCGTCTACAACGGTCTGAACCAGGCGGTGATGCTGGTCAGCCCTACCCATCTGGAAGACTTCGCCGTCGGGTTCAGCGTCGGCAGCGGTATCGTCGCCAGCACCGACGAAATCTATGACGTGAAGCTCTCCGGCAGTGGCTCGGCGCTCTACGCCGACCTGGAAATTTCCAGCCGCGCCTTCTGGAATCTGAAGAACCAGCGCCGTCAGCTAGCCGGCACCAGCGGCTGCGGTCTGTGCGGCGTCGAAGCCCTGGAGCAGGCGCTACCCGAGCTGGCCACGCTGCCCGGTGCGCCCCTGCCTCCTGCGCACTGGTTGGCCGGGCTGCGCCAGCGCATCGATGCCTTCCAGCCCCTGGGGCAGCACTGCGGCGCGGTGCATGCGGCGCTGTTCATGGACCGTGACGGCGAGCTGCTACTAGGCCGTGAGGACATCGGGCGCCACAACGCGCTGGACAAGCTGATCGGCGCGCTGCTGCGCCAACGCATCGATACTGAGGGTGGCCTGGCCATCGTCACCAGCCGTTGCAGCCTCGAACTGATCCAGAAAGTCCTGCGTGCCGGCATCCAGACCTTGGTCAGCCTCTCGGCACCGACCGGCCTGGCCCTGCAATGGGCGCGTAAGCACAATCTCAATCTCATCCACTTGCCCAAACACAGCGCACCACGGGTATACAGCCCTGTGGCGCAGCAGTCGCAGGGATGAACGCGCCCGAGACCGCGGCCTCCCCCCTCTGTTCGAAAGCTGGCGAACAGCCATAAAAAAAGCCCTGTGCGCAACGGCCAGGGCTTTGTCTCAAGTAGCTTCAGACAAGCAAAATTTGAGAAAGTTTCACCTAAAAAACAAGAAGTTAGAGAATTGTGTACAAGTCGTGCTACTCGTCGGATTTCCATTGCCAGCCGCCTCGCCGAGCCTCAAATTCGCCTCGTCATCCCTATGAGGCTCTCTCGATGAAGAAGTACTCCTCGATTCTGTTGTTGTCTTTCAGCTTGCTCAGCGGCGTTGCCATGGCCGGTGGCAATACCGAGGCCGGCATTGGCGGCGCATTGGGTGGGGTACTCGGCTCCGTAGTAGGTAACTCCATCGGTGGTAGCACCGGCGGCGCCATCGGTGCCGGCCTGGGCGGTGCGGCCGGCGGTGCCCTGGGTGCCGACAAGCGTCAGCGCGGTGAGGCCGCCATCGGTGGCGCACTGGGCGCGGCCGGCGGTAACGTAATCGGTCGCTCGATGGGCGGCACTACCGGTAGCCATATCGGTGCAGCCGCAGGTGGTGGTGCCGGTGGTGCCCTGGGTAACTACCTGGGCAACAAGGCCGACGATGACGATCGTCACGACCGCCGCTACCGTCGTGACTACGACGGCCGCCGTCACTGGGACCGTGGCCATCACTACGGCCATCGCAAGCACAAACGCCACTGGCGTTACGACGACTGATCATTCAGTCAAGCAAAGGCCCTGCCCTGACCGGCAGGGCCTTTTCGTTGGTGTCGACTTTGCGGCTCAGCGGTTGAACTGCAAGCCCGCCAGGGACGCCTGCAGGGCGTCGGGGAAGGTCACCGGGTTGCCGGAGGCACGCTCCACGAAGACCTGCACCACCGTCCCCGCCGCACAGGCTTGCGGCTCGCCTGGACGGAACAGCGCCAGGTGGTACTCCACCGTGCTACCTGCCAGGCGCACCACGCCCAACCCCACTTCGAGCACATCGGGAAACCCTGGCAAGGCATAGAACTGCGCCGCCGAGCTGATCACCACGCCCACCAGTTCACCCTCGCGCAAGTCCAGCTCGGCCTGCTCGACGAGAAACGCCTGGATGGCCGTCTCGAAGTAGCCATGCACCGTCGCGCCGGCAATATGACCATTGATGTCGTTGTCGTGGGGGCGGGTGAGGATAGGATGGAAGTGGTTGAAATGGCTGCGCTGAGGGGATTCGGTCATAGGTTACCCAGGCTTGGTTACGCGAGTGGAGGTTGCGGCCGTCATTAGGAGCAGTTGGGCTGCCCAGCAGCCCAATCACCGGACAAGCCCTCGATTGCTCCAGTGACCATACCATCGGCTCAGGACCAGAAACAAAAAAGCCGCCCCGAGGGGCGGCTTTTTCGTCCGTGCTCGCGTGCTTACAGCTGCGGGCCAGCGGCCTTGATGGCCTCGGAGACGTCGAACTTCTTGAAGTTCTCGATGAACAGATTGGCCAGGCCTTTGGCGGCCTCGTCGTAGGCAGCCGAGTCAGCCCAGGTGTTGCGTGGGTTGAGCAGGACGGTTTCGACGCCCGGAACGGCCTTCGGCACATCCAGGTTGATGATGTTCAGGTGCTCGGTCTCGGCACCGATCAAGGCACCGCTCTGGATCGCAGCGATCACGGCACGGGTGGTCGGGATGCTGAAACGCTTGCCAACGCCATAGCCACCACCGGTCCAGCCGGTGTTGACCAGGTAGACCTTGGAGCCGAAGCCTTTGATGCGTTTGATCAGCAGTTCAGCGTACTCACCAGCCGGACGTGGGAAGAACGGAGCGCCGAAGCAGGTGGAGAAGGTGGACTTGATGCCGCCGCCCGAACCCATCTCAGTGGAACCAACCAGCGCGGTGTAGCCGGACAGGAAGTGGTAGGCCGCCTGCTCATTGTTCAGGATCGAAACCGGAGGCAGAACGCCAGTCAGGTCGCAGGTCAGGAAGATGACCGCGTTCGGCTCGCCGCCCAGGTTCTTCTCGGAACGCTTCTCGACGTGCTCCAACGGGTAGGCGGCGCGGCTGTTCTGGGTCAGGCTGCCATCGGCGTAGTCGGCGTGCTTGGCGTCGTCGAGAACGACGTTTTCCAGCACCGCGCCATGCTTGATGGCTTTCCAGATGACCGGCTCGTTCTTCTCGGACAGGTCGATGCACTTGGCGTAGCAGCCGCCTTCGATGTTGAAGACAACGCCTTCGCCCCAACCGTGCTCGTCGTCACCGATCAGGTAACGGCTCTCGTCGGCCGACAGGGTGGTCTTGCCGGTGCCGGACAGACCGAAGAACAGGGTCACATCACCTGCTTCGCCGATGTTGGCGGCGCAGTGCATCGGCAGAACGTCGGCAGCTGGCAGCAGGAAGTTCTGCACAGAGAACATGGCTTTTTTCATTTCGCCGGCGTAACGCATGCCAGCGATCAGCACTTTCTTCTGGGCGAAGTTGATGATCACGCAACCATCGGAGTTGGTGCCGTCACGCTCTGGAACGCATTCGAAATTGGCGACGTTGAGCACTTGCCACTCTTCACGACCGGCCGGGTTGTACTGGGCCGGATTGATGAACAGGCAACGGCCGAACAGGTTCTGCCAGGCAGTCTGGGTGGTCATCTTGACCGCCAGGTAGTGCTCGGCGGCAGCGCCTACGTGAACGTGGGAAACGAAGTGCTCTTGGGCGTTGTTGAACGCCTCGACGCGAGCCCACAGAGCATCGAACTTGTCAGCCGGGAACTTGCGGTTGATCGGCCCCCAGGCAATGGCACCGGAGGTGCTGGGCTCGTCGACGATGAAACGGTCAGCCGGCGAACGGCCGGTACGATGACCGGTTTTCACAACCAGTGCGCCAGTATCGGCCAGCTCGCCTTCACCGCGGGACAGCGCTTCTTTTACCAGCTCATCGACGGTCAGGTCGGTGTACACGGTGTTGTTGGCTTGCGTCATGAGATACCCCATCCGGCCCAAGGCCGAGTGCTCCAAACGTTTTGTAGTTGTCTATTTCAAACTACTACAGCGAAAAAAGTGGCCGGATTATGCCAGAAAAGCCCAAAAAAAGTAGGCCCCTCCTGTCAGAACTGCGCTTTTGCGCAATTCGACAGGAGTTTCTCCTGTAGTGAACCGTTTCAGTGCTGAGTATCTGACGGTGCCTCGGTGCCACCACCTGCAAACAATTGCGCCACATCGCTCGCGTCGAAGAAATAGCGCTCGTTGCAGAACTGGCAATCGATCTCGACCTTGCCACCACACTCTTCCACCAATGCCTTGGCATCCTCTTCTCCAAGGCTCACCAATGCATTGCCGGAACGCTCGCGCGAGCAGCTGCAATGGAAGCGCAGGGGCTCGATGTCGAACAGACGCACGGCGTCCTCATGGTAGAGGCGGTGCAGCAGGGTTTCGTTGTCCAGAGACCACTCCTCAGGCTTGAGGGTGCCTGCCAGGGCCACGACATGCTGCCAACTGCCCTCGCGCTCTTCTTCGTCGCGCTGGCGATCGACCGGCAACTGCTGCAGCAGCAGGCCACGGGCCTTGCCACCCTTGGCGTCGAGCCAGAAGCGCGTGTTGAGCTGCTGGGACTGGACGAAATAATTGGTGAAGCACTCCGACAGGTTGGCGCCATCGAGGTCCACGGTGCCCTGGTAACGCTGGCCCTTGACCGGATCGATGGTCAAGGTCAGGTGACCGTCAGGCATCAGCTGGGCCAGGGTCGCGTCGGCCGGGATCTGGTCCGCCTCGTAGCGCGCCATGCCGCGGATATCGCGATCGCTGGAGCACTCGACCATCAACAGCGGAATCGGCCCCTGGGAGCGCGCCTGAAGCACCAGCAGGCCATCGAACTTGAGTGCGCCCACGAGTAACGCGGTCGCCGCCATCAGTTCACCCAGCAGCACGGCGACCGGCTGAGGGTAAGGATGACGGGCCAGCACGTCGGCATAGCTCTGCTCGAGCGCCACCCACTCGCCGCGGATATCGCGGTCGTCGAAGATGAAACGCTGGGTGAAGTCGGTATCCGGCAAATCGCTCATAGGTTTTGGCTATCTAAAAATGATGACAAAATGGTTACAGGGAATTACGACTCCCGTGGCAGAGCGTCCACGAGACGCTCTTAACCCCGTTGGTAATAGAGGTATTTTATGGACAATCGACCACTGTTCCAAGCAAGGTGGTCCTGGGGACCCCTCGTAGCCTGTACCCTGCTGCCTGTTGCTCTACTGTGTTTCTGGTTATGGCCTTTTGGCCAGATCCTATGTCTGACTTTAGACGAGTGGCTGTTCCACAGCCTCAACGCGCCGTTGGCCGACAACACCCTCTGGCGATACGTCTGGACGATCGGCAGTCTGCGTCCTTTCGATATTGTCGTCGGCTTGATCTTGCTGGCCCTGCTGATCCGGGGCAATTGGGTGTTCAAGGCGACCCAGGTGCGCGAAGCCTTCTTTGGTTTTCTGGTAACGCTGCTCCTCTTAGTGGTGGTTCGCGTACTGTTTTCCAAGTGGGTAGCGATCATGGGCTGGCAACACAACAGCCCATCGATGGTCTTCGACAACGTAGTCCATCTGAGCGACTACTACCCGAATCTGGAAGCCAAGTGGGAACTGAAGGATCGCTCCAGCCAGAGTTTCCCGGGCGATCACGCTTCGGTGCTGTTGATCTGGGCGCTGTTCATGACCCTGTTCAGCCGCACCCTGCTGCAGCGGCTGGTGATCTGGGGCCTGGCATTGCTGTTCATGCTGCCGCGCCTGGTGGCAGGCGCCCATTGGGGGCAGGACGACTATATCGGCGGATTGCTGATGGCCGTGCTGGCCTTGGGCTGGAGCTGCTACACACCGCTGGCGGCAAAAGCCAGTGCGGCGTTGCTGCGATGGACCGCCCCGTTGTTCAGCTGGCTGGCACGATTGCCGCTGGTGGGCAGGATGAGCGTCATTCGCACGGCCTGAATGGCCTTCGGGGCCGCGCTGCGGCCCCTACTCATTCATAACTGCCATGCAGCTGATGAATCTGGCGCCGCTGCTTCTTGGTCGGCCGCCCATCGGTGGTCACACCGAGCGCGCCAGCCTTGCGCATCTGGGCAGCCTGTTCACGACGCCGTACGCTTTCTTCGGTCTCTTCGTACAAGGCCTGCGCCTGCGGCGCTCCGCGACGTACATCCGACAAGGCCTTGACCACTACGGTACGTTCATCGAATCCGGTACGCAGCACGAATTCGTCACCTACCCGAGGCTCCTTGCCCGGCTTGCAGCGTTCTCCCCGGCAATGCACCTTGCCACTCTCAATGGCCGCCTTGGCCAGGGCCCGGGTCTTGTAGAACCGCGCCGCCCATAGCCATTTATCCAGGCGTACCTTGTCGTCTTCTTCCGCTTTGTGGGCCATCCCATTACCTCGAATTCTGTCTTTCACGGAACTGTACTACCGTAACTTGCGGATGCAAAAAGTCCGTGCCGTGCTTACAGTTCACCACCTCATTCGCAGGGCGTGTTTCGTGAAGACATTTGACCATCTGACTGTAATCGGCCTGCGCGAGTGGGTCGCCTTGCCCGACCTCGGCCTGGCGGGCCTGCGCGCCAAGATCGATACCGGCGCCAGCACCTCCAGCCTGCACGCCACGGACGTAGAACCGTTCGAGCGCGACGGCCAGTCCTGGGTGCGCTTCACCGCTCATCTGGGGTCAGTGGTGCAACTTCGCCACCGTCGCTGCGAAGCCCCGTTGGTCACGATGAAAACCATCAAGAGCTCCAACGGCCAAGCCCAGGTCCGCTATGTGATCCGTACGCCGCTGGCGTTGGGCGACCGGGTCTGGGAGGTGGAGTTCACCCTTGCCTGTCGCAAAAACATGCGCTATCGCCTGCTGCTCGGTTCCAAGGCGCTGATTCACGGCCAGCTGGTAGTCAATCCTGGCCTTAAGTACGTTCAGGACAAACCGGCCTTTCCGGCCACCCTTTCCCCTGTCACAGGTGCTGCATGAAGATCGCTGTGCTGTCGCGCAATCCGCGTCTGTATTCCACCCGCCGCCTGGTCGAAGCCGGTACCCAGCGTGGTCACGAGATGGTGGTGATCGATACCCTGCGCGCATACATGAACATCGCCAGCCACAAACCGCAGATCCACTATCGCGGCAAACCGCTGGAAGGTTTCGACGCAGTCATACCGCGCATCGGCGCGTCCGTCACCTTCTATGGCTGCGCGGTGCTGCGCCAGTTCGAGATGATGGGTGTCTACCCGCTCAACGAGTCGGTGGCCATCGCCCGCTCACGCGATAAGCTGCGCTCCCTGCAACTGCTGTCGCGTCGCGGAATCGGCCTGCCGATCACAGGTTTCGCTCATTCGCCGGATGACATCCCCGACCTGATCCAGATGGTCAACGGTGCCCCCTTGGTGATCAAGGTGCTCGAGGGCACCCAGGGCATCGGCGTGGTGCTGTGCGAAACCACCAAGGCCGCCGAATCGGTGATCGAGGCATTCATGGGCCTGAAGCAGAACATCATGGTCCAGGAATACATCAAGGAAGCGGGCGGTGCCGACATCCGCTGCTTCGTCGTCGGCGACAAGGTCATCGCGTCGATGAAGCGCCAGGCCAAGCCTGGCGAGTTCCGCTCCAACCTACACCGCGGCGGCGTCGCCAGCCTGATCAAGATCACCCCCGAAGAGCGCATGACCGCCATTCGTGCGGCCAAGGTCATGGGTTTGAGCGTGGCGGGGGTGGACATCCTGCGCTCCAATCACGGGCCACTGGTGATGGAGGTGAACTCCTCGCCGGGGCTCGAGGGGATCGAAGTCACCACCGGCAAGGACGTGGCCGGGATGATCATCGAACACCTGGAGAAGAACGGCGGGCCGAACCAGACACGAACCAAAGGCAAGGGCTGAGCCAACACAGCCGCGGAGCCATGACAGGGCATCAAACGGCGTTACGGGGCAACAGCAACCCCAATGGCAACCTTACCCGCGCTTCGATTCCGCCACCGGAACGATTGCGCAACTCGACATTGCCCCCGTGCTGGGCCGCGATCCGCTTGACGATCGCGAGCCCCAACCCGGTGCCCTTGCCGCCTCGGGCACGATCTCCGCGGATGAAGGGGTTGAAGATGGTCTCCAACTCCGACTCGTCTATCCCCGTCCCTCGGTCCAGTACGCTGAGCACCACATAGGGCGCGCTCTGGTCACCGGACACGTACGCCGCCACTTCGACCCCTTTGCCCGCATGATGCAAGGCATTACCGATCAGGTTACCCAGCATGCGCTTGAGCGACACCCGACGCAGCGGGAATGGCGGAATCGGCTCCAAGCACAGGCGCACCCGCTCCTCCGGCTGGTTGTAAGGCGCCACGACTTCGCGAACCAGTGCGCCCAGATCGGCCACTTCCACCGGCTCGTCCCGACCATCGCGGATGAAGGCCAGGAACTGGTCGAGGATCGCATCCATATCCTCGATGTCGCGGACCATGTCATCGGTCAGCTCACTGTCGTTGGCCATCAATGACAACGACAGGCGCAGGCGGGTCAGGGGGGTGCGCAAGTCATGGGACACTCCCGCCAGCATCAGTTCACGCTCGCGTCCGGCCTGCTCGACGTCTTCGGCCATCTGGTTGAAGGCCCGGTACACCTCGGTCATCTCGCTTGGTGTGTCGCTGATCGGCAACCGCACGCTGCGCCCCTGGCCCAGCTGCCGGGCAGCGAACACCAATCGCTTGAGCGGCTGGTTGAGCTGGCGCACGAAGATCCACGCCGAAGCGGTGGACAACAAACCGATGGCCAGGAACCAGCCCAGCACGTTCCAGATCTTCTGCCCCCGCAGCGGGTGCGGATACAAGGGCACCTTCAACCAGCCGGGGCCCAGGCTCGGCGCGTTGACCCACAAGGCAGGCGGCGCGTGGATGCGCAACCGCACCTCGGTGTCATCGCCAAGTTCGGCCTGCATCTGGCGTTGGTAGATCTCGCTGTAGGGCCAATGCTGCTCACCCTCCGGCACACCGGAGCCGGTGACCCGGATCAACCCTGCCGCCTCGGCGATCTTGTCGCGGTTCTCCTCGTCGGCGGCCCAATAGGCGCGCAATGTCAGGGCCACGCCATGGCTGTACTGGCGATCGACCAGCACGTCCTCGTTCATCAGCAGGTACACCAGCGTCAAGGCCTTGGAGAACAGGACGACGATCAGCACCAGCCACAGGGTGCGGGCGAAGAAGCTTTGCGGGAACCAAAGAGGCGTTTTCATCTGGACAACTACTGCGCTGCGCTCACGGGCGGGGCTCGACAGGGTGCGGGCCTGATCCAGACGCAAACAGGGCGACCCCATCGGGTCGCCCTGGTGCGTGATGGCAAGCCTGCAGGCTCATGTTCATTTGCTGGCGTTTCCGTCCGGCACGAAGACGTAGCCTACACCCCACACGGTCTGGATATAGCGCGGTTTGGAAGGGTCCGGCTCGATCATGCGGCGCAGGCGCGAGATCTGCACATCGATGGACCGCTCCAACGCATCCCACTCGCGGCCGCGAGCCAGGTTCATGAGCTTGTCGCGGGTCAGCGGCTCGCGAGCGTGCATGACTAGCGCCTTGAGCACGGCGAACTCGCCGGTGGTCAGCATGTGCACTTCATCGCCACGCTTGAGCTCGCGAGTAGCCAGTGAAAGTTCGTAGTCGCCGAACGTGACGGTCTCGTCCTCGCTGCCAGGGGCACCCGGTACGCTCGGGGCCTGGCGACGCAACACGGCCTTGACTCGCGCCATCAGCTCGTCCGGGTTGAAAGGTTTGCCCAGGTAATCGTCGGCCCCCAGCTCCAGGCCCTTGATGCGACTGAGCTCGTCGCCCTTGGCGGTGAGCATGATGATCGGGATCTGGTTGTTGGCCTTGCGCAGGCGGTTGCAGGCAGAGAGGCCGTCCTCGCCGGGCAGCATCAGGTCGAGCACCACCAGGTTGAAGACCTCACGGGCCAGCAGGCGGTCCATCTGCTCGGTGTTGGGCACCGCGCGGGCACGATAGCCCTTGCTGGTGAAGAAACGTTCCAGCAGGCTGCTCAGCCCCGGATCGTCATCGACGATGAGAATCTTCTCGCCTTCAGCGGTATTTGCGGTGCTGGTCATGAATAACTCCTTTGGTATCGCCGCGCATTATGGCGTAGCCATGACAACGCGTGCCGTGTGCATTGTTAGCAGATTTTTCCCATGGCGCCACTTCCCGCCTGGCCGAGGCTGGCCCGGCGCTATCACCGCAAGCCCGGCACGATGGGTATAATGCGCCGCTTTCACCCTGCGCCGCCGGGCCTGAATGCCCCCTTGCGGCCTCCAGCATTCATTATTTGTCAGGTGGTTCTCATGGACAGCATCAACAGCCGTATCGCCGAGGAACTGGGCGTTCGCCCGCAGCAGGTCGAAGCGGCCGTGGCCCTGTTGGACGAAGGCTCGACGGTGCCTTTCATCGCCCGTTACCGAAAGGAAGTCACCGGCAGCCTGGATGACACCCAGCTGCGTCACCTGGAGGAGCGCCTGCGCTACCTGCGCGAACTCGACGAGCGCCGCGCCAGCATCCTGGCCAGCATCGAGGAGCAGGGCAAGCTGACCCCGGAGCTGGCCCGCGAGATCAAGCTGGCCGACACCAAGACCCGCCTTGAAGACCTCTACCTGCCCTATAAGCAAAAGCGCCGCACCAAGGGCCAGATCGCCCTGGAAGCCGGCCTGGGCGAACTGGCCGACGGTCTGCTCAACGACCCGCAACTGACCCCGGAAGCCGAAGCGGCGCGTTTCGTCGATGCCGACAAGGGCGTGGCCGACGTCAAGGCCGCCCTGGAAGGGGCCAAGTACATCCTCATGGAGCGCTTCGCCGAAGACGCCGCCCTGCTCGACAAGCTGCGCGTGTTCCTCAAGCAGGAAGCGGTGCTCAGCGCCCGCGTGGTCGCCGGCAAGGAAGAAGAAGGCGCCAAGTTCCGCGACTACTTCGCCCACGACGAACTGCTGCGCAGCGTGCCCTCGCACCGCGCCCTGGCGATCTTCCGCGGTCGCAACGAAGGCGTGCTGACCGCCTCGCTGAAGGTAGGCGAGGAACTGCCAGGCACACTGCACCCCTGCGAGCTGATGATCGGCAACCACTTTGGCCTGGAAAACCGCAACCGTCCGGCCGACAAGTGGCTGGCCGAAGTGGTGCGCTGGACCTGGAAGGTCAAGCTGTACACCCACCTGGAAACCGACTTGTTCGGCGAGCTGCGCGACAACGCCGAGAGCGAGGCGATCAACGTCTTCGCCCATAACCTGCACGATTTGCTGCTCGCTGCGCCCGCCGGTCCTCGCGCCACCCTGGGCTTCGACCCGGGCCTGCGTACCGGCTGCAAGGTCGCGGTGGTCGATGCCACCGGCAAGCTGCTCGACCACACCACGGTCTACCCTCACGCACCGAAGAATGACTGGGACCGCACCCTTTCCATTCTCGCCGCGCTGTGCGCCAAGCACTCGGTGGAGCTGATCGCCATCGGCAACGGTACCGCCAGCCGCGAGAGCGACAAGCTGATCATCGAGCTGGTGAAGAAATACCCCGCCCTGAAGATCACCAAGGTCATGGTCTCGGAGGCCGGCGCGTCGGTCTACTCCGCCTCTGAGCTGGCAGCCCGCGAGTTCCCAGACCTGGACGTCTCGATCCGTGGCGCGGTCTCCATCGCCCGCCGCCTGCAGGACCCGCTGGCCGAACTGGTGAAGATCGACCCCAAATCCATCGGCGTCGGCCAGTACCAGCACGACGTCTCTCAGGTGAAGCTGGCGCGCGGCCTGGACGCGGTGGTCGAGGACTGCGTGAACGCCGTGGGCGTGGACGTCAACACCGCCTCCGTGGCCCTGCTGACCCGCATCTCCGGCCTGAATGCCACCCTGGCCCAGAACATCGTCGCCCATCGCGACGCCAACGGCCCGTTCACCACCCGTGCGGCGCTGAAGAAGGTCAGCCGCCTGGGCGAGAAGACCTTCGAACAGGCCGCAGGCTTCCTGCGGGTAATGAACGGCGACAACCCGCTAGACGCCTCGGCGGTGCACCCGGAAGCCTACCCGCTGGTACAGCGCATCGCCGCCGATACCGACCGCGACATCCGCTCGCTGATCGGCGACAGCGCGTTCCTCAAGCGCCTGGACCCGAAGAAGTTCACCGACGAGACCTTCGGTCTGCCAACGGTCACCGACATTCTTCAGGAACTGGACAAGCCCGGTCGCGATCCACGCCCTGAGTTCAAGACCGCGACCTTCCAGGAAGGGGTCGAGGACCTCAAGGATCTGGAGCCCGGCATGATCCTCGAAGGTGTGGTGACCAACGTCACCAACTTCGGCGCCTTCGTCGACATCGGCGTGCACCAGGACGGCCTGGTGCACATCTCGGCGCTGTCGGAAAAGTTCGTCAAGGACCCGCGCGAGGCGGTCAAGGCCGGCGACGTGGTCAAGGTCAAGGTCATGGAAGTGGACATCCCGCGCAAGCGGGTCGGCCTGTCCATGCGCATGAGCGACACACCCGGCGAGAAGGTCGAAGGCAACCGTGGTGGCAATCGTGGCAATGGCGGCAACCGCCAGCAACAGGCACCGCGCCCGCGTGAAACCGCAGCCGCACCGGCCAACAACGCCATGGCCGCGCTGTTCGCCAACGCCAAGCAGTTGAAGAAGAAGTGATGCAGATCCCGGCCGAATACGTTGAAAGCGCCTTCAGCCAACTCCTGGGCTGCCGCCTGCAACGCCTGGAGACGGGCGTAGCCGAGGTGGCCCTGACGCTGGAGCCGCACTTACGCAACCGCGGCCAGAAGCTGCACGGCGGGGCGATCTTCAGCCTGGTGGACATCGCCATGGGCCTGGCCTGCTCGGCCAGCCATGGCTTCGATCAGCAGAGCGTGACGATCGAATGCAAGATCAACTACATGCGCGCAGTCAGTGACGGTGAAGTCGTGTGCACCGCCCAGGTGCTGCACGCCGGGCGCCGCACACTGGTGGTCGACGCCGACGTATTCCAGGGCGACAAGCGCGTGGCCAAGGCACAAGGAACCTTCGCGGTTCTCTAGCTCACCAAGGCTTATCTGCGGTATTTTCGGTGTTATCGAGTATCGGGGCCGCTGCGCGCCCCATTGCAGGCCTCGCCCGCGTCCACAGGCTAAACATCAGGTCCTGGGGGTGGTGGCGAGGCCTGCGATGGGCTGCGACGCGGCCGCGGTCGGCACTGGCACTGCTGAAAACCCAGACAAACCAGGCGACAACGCCAGTTCCTTTTCAAACTACCCTTGTAGACCGTCATCCCTACCCCCATATTGGGGCGACTGACGCGTGAAGGAATACATCTTGAGCGAACTCCTCAACCGCCGCCTGAGCCTGCTCGGCGCCAATCTCCCCCTGCTCAAGCAGTGCCTGCACGGTATTGAGCGCGAATGCCTGCGTGTGACCGACGAAGGTCGCCTGGCCCAAACGCCGCACCCGGAGGCCCTGGGTTCGGCGCTGACCAACGAGCAGATCACCACTGACTATTCCGAGTCGCTGCTGGAGTTCATCACCCCCGCCCTGGCGGACCCGGCCAAGGTGCTCGAGAGCCTCGACGAGATCCACCGCTTCGTCTATGCCAAGCTCGGCGACGAGTACCTGTGGAGCCCGTCCATGCCCTGCACGCTGCCGGCCGAGGAGGACATCCCGATCGCCGAGTACGGCACCTCCAACATCGGCAAGCTCAAGCATGTCTACCGCAAGGGCCTTGCCCTGCGCTACGGCCGCACCATGCAGTGCATCGCCGGCATCCATTACAACTTCTCCCTGCCCGAGGCGCTGTGGCCGCTGCTGCGCGCAGCCGAAGGCAGCGAGGAAAACGACCGCGACTATCAGTCGGCGGCGTACATCGCCCTGATCCGTAACTTCCGCCGCTACAGCTGGCTGTTGATGTACCTGTTCGGCGCATCGCCCGCCCTGGACAAAGGCTTCTTGCGTGGCCACCCGCATCAGCTCGAAGAGCTGGATGCCGAAACCCTGTACCTACCCTACGCCACCAGCCTGCGCATGAGCGACCTGGGCTACCAGAGCAATGCCCAGGCTGGCCTGACGCCTTGCTACAACAACCTGGCCAGCTACACCGACAGCCTGCGCAAGGCGGTCGGCACGCCCTACCCGCCCTATGTCGAGATCGGCACGCACAAGGATGGCGAGTGGGTCCAGCTGAACACCAACATCCTGCAGATCGAGAACGAGTACTACTCGAACATTCGCCCCAAGCGCGTCACCTATACCGGCGAACGTCCGATCCAGGCCCTGACCTCCCGCGGCGTGCAGTACGTCGAAGTGCGTTGCCTGGATATCAACCCGTTCCTGCCAGTGGGTATCGATCTTCCCCAGGCACGTTTCCTCGATGCCTTCCTGCTGTTCTGCGCCCTGGACGACAGCCCGCTGCTCGAAAGTGGCGAATGCGGCCAGTGCACCAACAACTTCCTCACCGTGGTCAAGGAAGGCCGCCGTCCGGGCCTCGAACTTCGTCGCAACGGCCAGCCCATCGGGCTGAAGGATTGGGCCAGCGAGCTGATCGCCCGTATCGCCCCACTGGCCGAACTGCTCGACCGTGCCCAGGGCGGCGAAGAACACGCCAAGGCGTTGGCCGCACAGCAGGCCAAGGTCGACGATGCCTCCCTGACGCCGTCGGCCCAGGTGCTGGCGCGCATGGCCGAACACAACGAAACCTTTGTCCAGTTCTCCCTGCGTCAAAGCCGCCTGCATGCCGGAACCTTCCGCGAGCAACCGCTGAGCGTCGAGCGCCAGCAGGCCTTCGAGACCCTGGCGCGCGAGTCGCTGGCCGAGCAGTCGCGCCTGGAGCAGCAGGAAGTCGGTGACTTCGACCTGTTCGTGGGTGCCTATCAGGCCAGTATCCTGGCCATCAGCAACTGATGAGCCGCGCCACCAGCCCGCGCAAGCCACGCGCCAGCAGCCAGGCCAGGATCGACGCGATCCTCGCCGCGGCGCGCGGACTGTTGGCCGATCAAGGCGTGGCGGGCCTGTCGATCTACAGTGTGGCCGAGCGGGCACAGATCCCGCCGTCTTCGGTGTACCACTTCTTCGCCAGCGTACCGGCGCTGCTCGAAGCCTTGACCGCTGACGTGCATCTGGCGTTTCGCGAAGCCCTGAGCGCCCCTATCGACAGCAGCGCGTTCAGCACTTGGCACGACCTGTCACGGCTGATCGAGCAGCGCATGCTGGACATCTACAACGAAGATGCGGCCGCACGCCAACTGATCCTCGCCCAACATGGCCTGAGCGAAGTGGTGCAGGCCGACCGCCAGCACGACCTGGAGCTGGGCGAACTGATGCACAAGCTGTTCGACCAGCACTTCCAGTTACCGGCGATGCCCAGGGATGTGGATGTATTCGCCCTGGCCATGGAGCTGAGCGACCGGGTCTATGCGCGCTCGATGCAACTGCACGAACAGATCACCCCACGCATGGCCGAGGAAGGCAAGCGAGTGTTCGAGGCGTACCTGGGGCTGTACCTGCCGCCGTTCCTGCCCAAGCGCTGAACCACAGGACCGCTGCGGATCCTCTCACGACACAAGGCCACTGCTGCCGGGCATCGTGCACCCTGCAGGAGCGGCCTTGCGTCGCGCGAGGGGCGCACAGCGCCCCATCACCCTTACAACTTGGCGATGGACACTTCGGTGGATTTGACGAAGGCGATCACTTCGCTGCCCACCTGCAGTTCCAGCTCACGCACGGAACGGGTGGTGATCACCGAGGTGACGATGCCAGAGGCGGTCTGTACGTCGATTTCCGAAAGCACCGGGCCTTCGAGGATTTCCTTCACGGTGCCTTTGAACTGGTTGCGAACGTTGATGGCTTTGATGGTCATGATGTGATTCCTTCTCTAGGGCTTCTTGGGTTCAGTGCGCCCAACGCAGCTGCGTGGGCAAAGGGGCTACAGGTTCCGGCTCGGGCGGCGTGCCCGGTACGGCGAGAACACGGTTGAGGACTTCGCTTTCCAGCGCCGCCAGGCGGTGCGATCCACGCGCTCGCGGACGCGAGAGGTCGACAGTCAGGTCCAGGCCGACGGCGCCGTCTTCGATGAGGATCACCCGATCTGCCACGGCGACGGCTTCGTTGACGTCGTGGGTAACCAGCAACACGGTGAAACCGTGCTGGTGCCACAGCCGTTCGATCAGTTGCTGCATCTCGATCCGGGTCAAGGCATCGAGCGCCCCCAGTGGCTCGTCCAACAGCAACAGGCGCGGTTTGTGAATCAGTGCCCGGGCCAGGGCCACACGTTGCTTCTGGCCGCCCGACAACGCCGCTGGCCAGTCATGGGCGCGCTCGGCCAGGCCGACCGCTTCCAAGGCTTGCAACGCATCGGCGCGCCAGTTGCCGGACAGCCCCAGGCCGACGTTGTCGATCACCTTCTTCCAGGGCAGCAGGCGCGCGTCCTGGAACATCAGCCGGGTTTCCTCGCGGGCTTGATCCAAGGGCGCGGCACCGGCGAGCAACTGGCCGGCGCTGGGCTGGTCGAGGCCCGCCAGCAGGCGCAGCAAGGTGCTCTTGCCGCAGCCACTGCGCCCCACGATAGCGACGAACTGGCCGGCCGGAATGTGCAGGTCGATGCCTCGCAGCACCTCGCGCTGGCCAAACGCCTTGCGCACGCCCTGAACCGCCAGGGGGATACCGCGCAGCAAGCGCGGCGGTTGTTCCTTGAGCACGGTCATGCGCCCTCCTTCTTCGCCGGTTGATAGGCCGGGTGCCAGCGCAGCCAGACACGCTCCAGGCCACGGGCGGCCAGGTCGGCAAGCTTGCCGAGCACGGCGTACAGGACGATGGCCAGGACCACCACATCGGTTTGCAGGAACTCACGGGCATTCATCGCCAAGTAACCGATACCGGCATTGGCCGAGATGGTCTCGGCGACGATCAGCGTCAACCACATGAAGCCCAGGGCGAAGCGCACGCCCACCAAGATCGATGGCAGCGCGCCCGGCAGGATCACCTGGCGGAACAGGCCGAAGCCCGACAAGCCATAGCTGCGCGCCATCTCAACCAACGCCGGGTCGACGTTGCGGATGCCGTGGTAGGTGTTGAGGTAGATGGGGAACAGCGTCCCCAGCGCCACCAGGAAGATCTTGGCCGACTCATCGATGCCGAACCACAGGATCACCAGGGGAATCAGCGCCAGATGCGGCACGTTGCGGATCATCTGCACCGAGCTGTCGAGCAGACGCTCGCCCCAGTTCGACAGACCCGTGATGAAGCCCAGCACCAGGCCGATGCTGCCGCCGATCACAAAGCCCAAGGCCGCGCGCCAGCCGCTGATGGCCAGGTGCGTCCAGATCTCGCCGCTGCGCACCAACTCGACGCCGGCGCTGACCACCGCGCTCGGCGCCGGCAGGATGCGGGTCGACAGCCAGCCGCTGGCGACCGCCAACTGCCACACCGCCAACAGCAGCAGTGGCAAGGCCCAGGGTGCCAGGCGCTTCGACCAGGAAGAAGTTGCTCGACTCATGGCCAGGCCCTCAGCTCTGCGCCACGGACTTGGGCAGGATGTCGTTGGCGACCATCTCGCCGAACGGGCTCACGTAACCACCGCTCTTGGGCTGTTCGGGGCGCTGCACATCCAGGTGCGGGAACAGCAGCTCGGCGACCCGATACGACTCTTCCAGGTGCGGATACCCGGAGAAGATGAAGGTATCGATGCCCAGCGCGGCATATTCCCTGACCCGTGCCGCCACGGTCGGGCCATCGCCCACCAGCGCGGTACCGGCACCGCCGCGCACCAGACCGACGCCGGCCCACAGGTTGGGGCTGACCTCCAGCTTGTCGCGCTTGCCGCCGTGCAGGGCGGCCATACGCTGCTGGCCCACAGAATCGAAACGTGCCAGGGATGCCTGGGCACGGGCGATGGTGTCATCGTCCAGGTGCGAAATGAGCTTGTCGGCGGCCGCCCAGGCCTCTTCGTTGGTCTCGCGGACGATCACGTGCAGGCGGATGCCAAAGCGTACCTCGCGACCCTGCGCGGCAGCTTTCTCACGTACCTGAGCGATCTTTTCCGCCACCGCAGCCGGCGGCTCGCCCCAGGTCAGGTACAGCTCGACCTGTTCGGCAGCCAGGTCCTGGGCAGCGTCGGAGGATCCGCCGAAGTACAGCGGCGGACGCGGTTGCTGGATCGGCGGATAGAGCAGCTTGGCGCCTTTGACCTGGATGTGCTTGCCGTCGTAATCGACCACCTCACCCTCGAGCACCTTGCGCCAGATGCGGGTGAATTCCACGGAGGCTTCGTAGCGCTCCTGATGGTTCAAGTGCAGACCATCACCGGCCAGTTCTTCAGGGTCGCCGCCGGTCACCAGGTTGAACAGCGCGCGACCGTTGGACAGGCGATCCAGCGTCGCGGCCTGGCGTGCGGCCACGGTCGGCGAAATGATGCCTGGGCGCAGGGCCACCAGGAACTTCAGGCGCTGGGTCACCGGGATCAGCGAGGCGGCCACCAGCCAGGAGTCCTCGCAGGAACGCCCGGTGGGGATCAGCACGCCACCAAAGCCCAGGCGGTCAGCGGCCTGGGCGATCTGCTGCAGGTAACCATGGTCGACCGCGCGGGCGCCGTCGTTGGTGCCCAGGTACTTGCCGTCACCGTGGGTCGGGAGGAACCAGAAAATGTTAAGGCTCATTGGAGTTGTCTCCTCAAGGGTGGCTCGGGCCGGGAGCAGCCCCGGCCGCAGCGAATCGATCAAGGCGCGGTGGCGACCTTGGCGGGGGGTGTCCAAATCACGTCCTTGATGCTCAAGGGCTTGGGAATCAGCTTCAGCGCCTGGAAGGTGTCGGCGATCTTCTGCTGGGCGGCGACCACCTCAGGCGTGAGCGGCTTGGCACCGAAGCCTTGGCGCTTGACGGAGGTGAGAGTGATGTCGGCAGGCAGGCCGAGCAGCGGGGCGACCTGGTCGGTGACCTCCTGCGGGTTGGCCTGCGACCACTGGCCGATGGCACGCACCTCGTCGACCAAGGTCTGGATCACCGCCGGGTGTGAAGTGGCGTACTTGCGGGTGGCCAGATAGAACTGGTGGTTGTCGACCAGGCCCTTGCCGTCACGCAGGGTGCGGGCTTGCAGCTGCTGTTCGGCAGCGGCCTGGTACGGGTCCCAGATGACCCAGGCATCGACACTGCCACGCTCGAAGGCGGCGCGGGCGTCGGCCGGCGGCAGGTAGACCGGTTGGATGTCGCTGTACTTGAGGCCTGCGTCTTCCAGGGCGCGGACCAACAGGTAGTGGACGTTGGAGCCTTTGTTGAAGGCGACCTTCTTGCCTTTGAGGTCTTTCACCGACTGCACGGGCGAGCCCTTGGGCACGAGGATCGCCTCGCTGTGCGGTGCTGGCGGCTCGTAAGCCACGTAGAGCAGGTCGGCACCGGCGGCCTGGGCGAACACCGGTGGGGTCTCGCCGGTTACGCCGAAGTCGATGGAGCCGACGTTCAGCCCTTCGAGCAACTGAGGGCCGCCGGGGAATTCGGTCCACTGCACCTGGATGCCTTGCTCGGCCAGGCGCTTCTCCAGCGACCCCTTGGCCTTGAGCAGCACCAGGGTGCCGTATTTCTGATAACCGATACGCAGGCTTTCTGCCTGGGCCTGGGTGATGGCGCCGAAGGACACAGCCGCCGCAAACAGGGCGACCAGACCACGACGCAAGAAGACTGTGCGCATGGCGCTCTCCTGTGCGAGTTGGGTTCGGGTTGCACCTGCTTGCCCGTTGGCGGGCGAGTAAGGTGGGAAAACGGTGAAGCGGTGATGCCGGCTCAGATGCTCCAGCGGGCAGTGAGCAGGCGTTCGTTGAGCACGCCCGGGGCCACGGGTTTGGGCCGTCGGGCCAAGGCGCTGTGGAACAGTTCCAGTGAATCCTCAAGCCGCGCCTCGAGTGCGGCGGCCAGTTGCGCGGGCTTGCCGTGCTCGCCGTAGGCGATCTGGCTGTCGTCGGCGAAGATCCCTTGCAGGGTCTCTTGCGCCTTGAGTGCCGACAGCACCGGCTTGAGGGCGTAATCCACCGCCAGCATGTGGGCGATGCTGCCGCCAGTGGCAATCGGCAAGACCACCTTGTGCTCCAGCGCGCGCTCAGGCAGCAGGTCGAGCAGGGTTTTCAGCGCACCGGCGAAAGACGCCTTGTACACCGGCGTGGCGACTACCAGGCCGTCGGCCTGGGCGACCAGTTGCTGAAAGTGCTGGACCTGTGGGCTGTCGAAGCGGGCGTGGAGCAAGTCCTCGGCCGGGAATTCGCGCACCTGGAAGGTCACCACCTCCACGCCGCGATCCTGCAGCCACTGGCGCGAGCGCTCGAGCAGCACGCCGGAGCGTGAACGGGTACTGGGGCTACCACCGAGAGAAACAACCAGCATGAAAAACGCTTCCTTCGATTCGATTGCAGGGCCGCGAGGAGTTGGCCTCGCTGGAATGGAATCGACATTAACAGGCAGTCATATATATCTAGAAATCATATTTTTTCATTTGTTTATTCCATTTTGTCGATTCAGTGATTTCGCTGGGTACTCCTGTGGATGCGATGGGGAATGCACTGACGCATTCGCGGCTAAACCCGCTTCCACAGGGTGGGCGGTGATCCTTTTAGGCACGGGATTACCCGCGAAGAGGTGCTTCGGAGCAACTAATCACAGCCCCGATTCATCCCAACTTCCATATCGTCGATCAAGGCCTTGGCCATGGCACTGAGGATCCGGGCGGCGCTGCCTGACATCTGGTCGCCTTCCATCTCCGCCTCGCAGGTCAGATGGCGGATGCACCCCAGCAACACGGAGAGTTCGTCGAAGGCTTGTTGGAAGGGGATGTCGGGTTGGATGCGGTACAAGTCCAGGCAGGTCTGGACGCCTGCGGTTTTCCAGATAATGGGCTTTTCCATGGTCAGCTCTCTGCGCGGTTACAGGATCACCACCACCAGAGCCTTTCTCACGAGGTAGGGTGGCAGCCGTACACGCGGGGTGAGAAACCGAGGCGCAAGAGGAACTCGGCCAGACCGAAGTTTGCCCGGGCACGGCTGCCATAACAGGAAGGCCAGCTCTCTACGCAGTCGGGTTCTCACACCCGGTCGCCAAATAGGACGACCCGGCGACGTTATCCCCGGGGTGTTGCCCCAACAATGCAGCGGCTTCCGGCAGGTGCGTAGGATAGGTCGTTACCTGCAAAGGCCTGAAGCGCTTGGCTTGAGGTTCGGAAATATCCGACACATTGGAGGTCGGCACGCTCCTACAGGGGACACCACTAATCTCCGTGTCTAGTCCTGAAATAGGTTTACACCTGTTCAGGTAGGCCGGTAGGCCTCAAAACGCCCGATGCACCGCATCGGGCGTTTTGTGTTTCAGGGCCATGTGAGGCCGCTCCGTGTTATAGATCTGCACGGCCTCATCAACCATCTTCCGTGCCTGCTCCAGATCTTCTGGGTTACTCAGCAACAGCTCTGTTTTGAGGATTCCGTTGATGCGCTCGGCTAGAGCGTTCTGGTAGCAGTCGTACCCGTCAGTCATCGAGCAATGAACTCCGTGCCTTGTATGCAGCGACTGGTATAGCGCTGAGCAGTATTGAATACCGCGGTCGGAGTGATGGACTAACGGCTGGTGGCGCCGCCGCTTGCGCAGGGCCTGTCTAAAGGCTTGTGCAACCGACTCGGCATGTAGGCTTTCATGGACATGATGGCCAACAATCTTTCTGGAATATGCATCCGTTACCAGGCTCAGGTACAGCGGGCCGCTTCTGGAGGGCAGGTAGGTAATATCCGCCACCCAGACGTGCTCTGGCCCTGACGGAACTACCTGATTTGGGCCTGCTTTGAGAAGATTGGGATGACGGTAGAAGCGATGATAGCTTTGGGTTGTCTTGTGATACGCCCGCTTGGGCAGCACCAGCAAGCGGCGCTCGCCCAAAACCTCAAACAGCCGGTCTCGGCCAACTTGGACTCGTTTATCAGGCTGGCAATGCAGCAGATAGTGCAGTTTCCGTGTTCCCAGTCGCGGCTGACGCATCCGGATTTTCTGAACAAACTCGACAACCCGATCTGCCTGATGCGCTTTACTGTCGGCAGCTCGATTGCGCTTGTAATAAGCCTGCCGGCTAATGCCTAGAAACTGACAAGCCCTGGCAATGCTCAGTCCTGCGACTTGACCTTGCGAGAGGACTTGCCGGATCGCTTTTTTACGACCGATACACCGTAGTCATTCTTCAGGACATCAACGACGGTCTCAAAGAACTGAGCCTTCTGGCTCATCAGCTCAAGCTGCTGCTCAAGCTCTTTGATCCGCTGCTCTGGAGTGAGCGTTTTGGGGTCGGACATCGCGAAGCTCCTCTCGGCCCGGATCGACGCCCCTTGGCTCCAATCCTGCCGACCATGCTTACGCAACCATACCAGAACTGTAGATTTGCCCTGGATACCGTACCGCTCCTGGGCCTGAGTACAGGTCAATTCACCTTTTTCGACCTGATCCACTACAGCCAATTTAAAAGTCAGCGAGTAATCACGCTGTGTTCGCTTCACACCATGCACCATCGAGGTCTCCAGATTCTCGGGGGAAAGGTGTAAACCTTATTCAGGACGGGACACCGCGCATAAAAAAGGGCCGTCGAAACGGCCCAAAGATCCCTGCTATGGCTAAGAGCAATGCAACGAGGATTCCTTAACGATTCGGTTGCGGGGTCAGGCGCAGATAGGGTTTGACCGCCCGGTACCCTTTGGGGAAGCGCTGTTTGATTTCATCTTCGTCTTTCAACGAAGGCACGATCACCACCTCGTCGCCATCCTGCCAGTTCGCTGGCGTGGCCACCTTGTGGTTGTCGGTCAGTTGCAGCGAGTCGATCACCCGCAGGATTTCATTGAAGTTGCGCCCGGTGCTGGCCGGGTAGGTGATGGTCAGGCGCACCTTCTTGTTGGGGTCGATGACGAACAGCGAGCGCACCGTCAGGGTGTCGCTGGCGTTGGGGTGGATCAGGTCGTACAGGTCGGACACCTTGCGATCGGCATCGGCGAGGATCGGGAAGTTGACCACGGTGTTCTGGGTCTCGTTGATGTCATCGATCCAGCGGGTGTGGGAGTCGACCGGGTCCACCGACAGGGCGATGGCCTTGACGCCGCGCTTGGCGAATTCGTCTTTGAGCTTGGCAGTCAGGCCCAGCTCGGTGGTGCATACCGGCGTGAAGTCGGCCGGGTGGGAGAACAGCACACCCCAGCTGTTGCCCAGCCATTCGTGGAAACGGATCTTGCCGGCGCTGGATTCCTGTTCGAAATCGGGGGCGATGTCACCGAGTTTGAGGCTCATGGGGGTGGGCTCCTGTGCTGTGTCTGGTCGATGGATTCAATGTGCCTGCATTCGATTAAAAACAAAAAGAATAAATATTGATTTATTTATAACCATTAGGCATTTCGAGTTGCAGACATAAAAAAGCCTCGCGCTAGGCGAGGCTTTTTGTGCAGCTACGACTTACAGGAAGTTGTAAGTGTAGTTCACGATGAAGCGAGTCTGATCCTGGTCCTTCGCCGATCCCGAACCGGTGCCGCGGTAGACACCTTGGCGCAGGCTGAAGCCCAGACCTTTGAGGGTACCTTCCTGCAGCACGTAATCGATCCGTGCGTCACGCTCCCATTCACTGAAGGTGCCATGGCCATCGGAGCTGCGGCCATCCTCGCCACGCAAGTAGGCCACGGAAGCCTTCAGGCCCGGCACGCCCAGCCGCGCAAAGTCATAGGAATACTGACCGAAGGTAGTGTTCTCACCAGCCTTGGCGAACTGGTTGATCATGCTGTCGGTGAACAGATAGAAGCTCGACCCACCAGCACCTTCGTCGACCAGGCTGCCTTGGTTCAGCCATACGAAACCGCCATCGTCGCTGACCTGCTGATGACCGAGCATCAGAGAGTGGGCACCGAGGGTGTAGGTGAACATGGCGGACCAGGTCTTGTTATCAACCTCGCCAGGGTTCTTGGCGTAGCCGTTGTTGTTCTTGAACTCGTAACCCGCTTCGCCGTTGCGGCCATCCTTGCTGCTGTCGAAATAGCGCAGGTCGGTCTTAAACGACTGGTCATCAGCGATCTGGAACACGTGTGTCGCGCCCAGGAAGTGCTGTTTGTAGAAGTCTTCGAGGTTGGAGTAGTAATACTGCAGGGTCAGGTCTTTGGTGACCTTCCAGTCAGCACCGGCGTAACGGAACTTGTTGCTTTCCTGGGTAGCACCCTGGACAGAGAGACCTGTACGGTTGCTGGAAGCACGGCCCATCGCATGGGTCAGTTGACCTGCGTTGATGGTCAGGTTGTCGATTTCCTTCGAGGTGATGGTGCCACCCTCGAAGGTCTGCGGCAGCAGACGGCCATCGTTGGAGACAAGGATCGGCAGGTTCGGTGCCAGGGCGCTACCGAAGTGCGCTTCGGTCTTGGAGAACCGTGCTTTCGCGTTACCCCCAATGCGTGCCCATTGGCCCACTGCGGAGCCGTCGCTGTCGCTTGGGAAGAAGCTGCTGTTATCCGGGTGATGCCCCTTGCCACCATCCAGATGGATACCCCACAGGGCCTGAACATCAACACCGAAACCAACGGTGCCTTCGGTGAAACCGGACAAGTAGTCAAGCTTGAAGCCCTGACCCGATTCACGGTTGTCGCTCCCGCCAGGTTCACGGTTATCGTTATTGAAATACATGGTGCGCGAGCTCACAGACAGCTTGCTGTCTTCAACGAAACCGGCAGCGCCTGCTTGTTGGGCGAGAACCCCCAGTGCCACGGCCAGGGCCAGGCTGGACTTGTACATGTTTTGCTCCTCTACGTTCTAATTCTTGTGTATCTCAAGCGGCAGGATCTGTTGCCCCGCTCGCCATGGATTGGGCGATTTAGCACCAAACAGTGTCTGCGAAGTCAATCGTTACCAATCGTTTCGCGACTTTGGTCTAAGACGCCGCTTGCGCCACAGGATAATGACAATCCTATAAATCCAAAATGACCGTTTTATGACTTTTTAAGATTTTTAAGGAATATATTTGGAACCTTTACTCCCCTTCGTTGTATAAACCATATTTACTTATTCCTAATGGTTATTTGCAAACGTTTGCCCATAACTGACTTCACGTCCTCGCAAAACCGAAAAAGCGTAGCTGCCATTTCTGGCTTTGCCAGTGAAGCTGACCCTCCGATCAAGAAAACCAGCCATTGGCTCCTAAGCTAATTCTAAAAAGTTATTTATTTTTGATTTCTTAGATCACTTAGTCTCTTCGTCAACCCAGCCCTGATTTGCCTGACGAGGAGCTCATCCATGATCCCGCACACTCCGTTGCGCCTGTTCGCCGCCCTGACCCTCGCCAGCGCCAGCTGGCTTGCCCAGGCCGCCGACTTGACCGTCGCCTACCAGACCACCGTCGACCCGGCCAAGGTCGCCCAGGTCGATGGCACCTATGAAAAAGCCAGCAAGGCCAGCATCGACTGGCGCAAGTTCGACAACGGCGCCGACGTGATCACCGCCGTGGCCTCGGGCGACGTACAAATCGGTTACCTGGGCTCCAGCCCTCTGGCCGCCGCGGCCACCCGCAAGCTGCCGGTGGAGACCTTCCTGATCGCCACCCAGATTGGCGCAGGCGAAGCGCTGGTCGCCCGCGACAGCATCAAGACGCCGCAGGATCTGGTCGGCAAGAAAGTCGCCGTGCCGTTCGTTTCCACCGGCCACTACAGCCTGCTGGCCGCCCTCAAGAACTGGAACATCGACCCGAGCAAGGTGCAGATCCTCAACCTCGCCCCGCCTGCGATCATCGCCGCCTGGAAGCGTGGCGACATCGATGCCACCTACGTCTGGGACCCCGCCCTGGGCGTGGCCAAGGAGACCGGCAAAGTACTGATCACCTCCGGCGAGTTGGCCAGCAAAGGCGCCCCGACCTTCGATGCGTGGATCGTGCGTAAAGACTTCGCCGCCAAGCACCCGGACATCGTCAAATCGTTCGCCAAGGTCACCCTCGACGCCTACGCCGACTACCGCAAGGACCCGAAAGCCTGGCTGGCCAATCCCGACAACGTCAGCAAGCTGGCCAAGCTGTCTGGCGCCAAGCCCACCGACATCCCGGTACTGCTGCAGGGCAACGTCTACCCGTTGGCCAGCGACCAGGCCAGCGCTTTGGGTGCTCCGACCACCCAGGCACTGACCGACACGGCCAACTTCCTCAAGCAACAGGGCAAGGTCGAGGCGGTGCTGCCGGACTACTCACCGTACGTCAGCGCCCAGTACTTGCCCAACTGATCCAAATGGGGGCCGCTCTCCCACGAGAGCAGCGCACTGCATGAGGGAGCGGGGTACCCGCGAATGTGCCAGTCAGTTCGAAACAGCATTCGCGGGCAACCCCGGTCCCACAAGACCGCGCAACGCCCCACCCTCGCACGACACGTCACGACGGAGCCTGCCATGGCCTTGCTCGAACTGGAGCGTATCAGCGCACAGTACCCCGGCACCGATGCCCCGGTGCTGACCGACATCAACCTGAGCCTGGGGCCACGCCAGTTGCTGGTGGCTCTGGGCCCCTCCGGCAGCGGCAAGACTTCGCTGCTCAACCTCATCGCCGGCTTCGTCGCCCCCAGCGCCGGTCGCATCACCCTCGACGGCAAGCCGGTCGAAGGCCCGGGTGCCGAGCGCGGCGTGGTGTTCCAGGATGACGCACTGCTGCCTTGGCAGAACGTCCTGGGCAACGTCGCCTTCGGCCTTGAGCTGGCAGGCGTCGCCCGCGCAGAACGCGAAGCCAAAGCCCGCGAAATGCTCGCGCTGGTCGACCTCGCGGGATTCGGCGACCGACGTATCTGGCAACTTTCCGGCGGGCAAAAGCAGCGCGTGGGCCTGGCCCGTGCGTTGGCCGCCGACCCGCGCGTGCTGCTGATGGACGAACCCTTCGGCGCCCTCGACGCCTTCACCCGCGAGCAGATGCAGGAGCTACTGCTGCAGGTCTGGCAGCGCACCGCCAAGCCGGTGTTCCTGATCACCCATGACATCGAGGAAGCCGTGTTCCTGGCCAGCGAGCTGGTGTTGTTGGCGCCCAATCCTGGACGGGTGGTCGAACGCCTGCACCTGGATTTCGGCCAACGCTACGCCGCGGGTGAATCGGCCCGGGCGATCAAGTCCGATCCACGTTTCATCGAGACCCGCGAGCACGTCCTGGCGCGGGTGTTCTCTCAACGCGAAGCCGCCCGTCGGCAGGAGTCCGCATGAGCAGCCTGGACCTGACGGCCGCCGACAAACCTGTCGCCCGGCCAACCCCAACCGCCAAGGTACGCCGCCCGTTGCCCACCCGCTGGATCAGCGCCCTGACCCTGGCCAGCCTGCTGCTGGCCTGGTGGCTGGTGACCGCCGCCGGCTGGATCGAGCCGCTGTTTTTGCCCTCGCCCGCCGATATCCTGGCCAAGGCCTGGACCTTGCTCACGCAGGGCTACATGGACGCCAGCCTCTGGCAGCACCTGGGTGCAAGCCTCGGACGAATCGGCCTGGCCCTGGTCGCCGCCGCCCTGACGGCCATCCCGGTGGGCCTGGCCATCGGCCACAACCGCGTCGCCCGCGGCATTCTCGACCCGCTGATCGAGTTCTATCGGCCGATCCCGCCGCTGGCCTACCTGCCGCTGATCGTGATCTGGTGTGGCATCGGCGAGCTGTCGAAGGTGCTGTTGATCTACCTCGCCATCTTCGCCCCGATCGCCATCGCCACCGCCACCGGCGTGCGCACGGTCGACCCGGCCAAGCTGCGCGCCGCCCAATCCCTGGGCGCGACCAGGGCGCAGTTGATCCGTCATGTGATCCTGCCCAGTGCACTGCCCGACATCCTCACCGGCATTCGTATCGGCCTTGGGGTCGGCTGGTCGACCCTGGTGGCCGCCGAGCTGATCGCCGCCACCAGCGGCCTGGGCTTCATGGTGCAGTCGGCGGCGCAGTTTCTGGTCACCGACGTGGTGGTACTGGGGATCCTGCTGATCGCCCTGATCGCCTTCGCCCTTGAAATGGGCCTGCGCGCCCTGCAACGCAAGCTGGTGCCCTGGCACGGGCAAAGCCACTGATGAACACCTGCTCCGGCACAAAACATTCAAGCGAGACCGACATGAGCCTGACCATCACCCCCCTAAGCCCAGCGCTCGGCGCCCAGATCAGTGGCGTGGACCTCTCCTGCGATATCAGCGTCGAGCAACGCGATGCCATCGAGCAGGCCTTGCTCAAACACCAGGTGCTGTTCTTCCGAGACCAGCCCATCACCCCTGAGCAACAGGCCCGCTTCGCCGCCCGCTTCGGCGACCTGCACATCCACCCGATTTACCCCAACGTGCCGGATACCCCGCAGGTGCTGGTGCTCGACACTGCGGTCACCGACGTGCGCGACAATGCGGTCTGGCACACCGACGTGACGTTCCTGCCCACGCCCGCCCTGGGCGCGGTGCTCAGCGCCAAGCAGTTACCCACCTTCGGCGGCGATACCCTGTGGGCCAGCGGCATCGCGGCCTTCGAGGCGCTATCGGCGCCGCTGCGGCAGTTGCTCGACGGCCTGACCGCCACCCACGACTTCACCAAGTCCTTCCCGCTAGAGCGCTTCGGCACCACGCCCGAAGACCTGGCGCGCTGGGAGACCACCCGGCGCAACAACCCGCCGCTGTCGCATCCGGTGGTGCGTACCCACCCGGTCAGCGGGCGCAAGGCGCTGTTCGTCAACGAAGGATTCACCACGCGGATCAACGAACTGAGCGAGCAGGAGAGCGAGGCGCTGCTCAAGCTGCTGTTCGCCCATGCGACCCGGCCCGAGTTCACGATCCGCTGGCGGTGGCAAGAGAACGACGTAGCGTTTTGGGACAACCGGGTGACCCAGCACTATGCGGTGGATGACTACCGGCCGAGCCGGCGGGTGATGCATCGGGCGACCATCCTGGGGGATGCGCCGTTCTGAAAGTCGCGAGTAAACCCGCTTCCACAGGGTTTGTAACGATCCTTGTGGGAACGGGTTTACCTGCAATGAAGCGGCTAGCGGACCAGATGCAGGAACTGCATGTGCCGCTGATACTGGTCGAGGATGTCGTTGATGATCTGCTCCTTGTTGTAGCCCACCAGGTCGTAGTTCTGGCTACCTTCGGACAGATGCACCTCGGCGCGGTAGTAACGGCGGTTCTTCAGCTCCTGGGTGCCCAACCCGGCCAAGGCGAACGACGGGGTGAAGTACCCGCGCATCTGCACTTGGTAGATGAACGGCTGCTCCTCGCCCAACCCGATCTTCAAGCTCACGTTGTCGTGGCTCGGGTCGTCCTGGGTGATCACGTTCAAGCCTTTCTGCACGAAGACTTCAGTCACCTCGCCAATGGCCGGGCGCACCACGTCGTCCATGAAGCGGTACACCTCATCGCGTGACGGGAAGTGCACCGCCTGGCTCAGGCGCTGGCGCCAGCCACCCCGGCCACGGCGCGAAACGGCGAACGGTGCGAGCGAGTGCATCTGCGCGATCTGCCGCTGGGACTCCAGGTAGAACGCTTTGTGCAGCCCCCACATCATGCACAGCAGGATCAGCGAGAACGGCAGCGACGTCAGCACCACCGCCGACTTGAGCGAGTCGATGCTACCGGCGAACAGCAGGCTGCTGGTGATCAGCGCGGTCATGGCGCCCCAGAAGACGCGCAGCCAGTTCGGGCCATCCTCGTCAGCATCGCCGCCCTTGGCCGACAGCGTGGAGAGCACGACGGTGCCGGAATCCGCCGACGTGACGAAGAACACGAAGCTGATGAACACCGTCACCGCGATGACGGTCTTGCTCCACGGGTAGGTCTCCAGCAGCAGGTACAGGCTCATGGACGGGTTTTCCAGGGCCGATTGGCCCAGGGCGGTCATGCCGTGGTCGAGCACCTGGGTCATGGCGCTGTTGCCGAAGATAGACATCCACGCCAGGGTGAAGCCCAGCGGGATCAACAGCACGCCGAAGACGAACTCGCGGATGGTCCGGCCACGGGAAATACGCGCGATGAACAACCCCACGAACGGCGCCCAGGCGATCCACCAGGCCCAGTAGAACACGGTCCAGCCGCCCAGCCAGTCGCGGTTCTCGCCGTAGGCATAGACATCGAAGCTCTTGCGCGGCAAGGCGCCGAGGTAGTCGCCCAGGTTTTGGATCAACGTGTTGAACAGGTGCTGGGTGGGGCCTGCGAACAGCACGAACAGCAGCAGCGCACAGGCCAGGAACAGGTTGATGTCGCTCATCACCCGCACGCCCTTTTCCACCCCGGCGACCGCCACAGCCACCGCGGCGCCCATCATCAGGACGATGAGCGCGACTTGTATCCACTGGCTGTGGCTGATGTCGAACAGGTAATCCAGGCCCGCGTTCAGGTGCAGCACACCAAAGCCCATGTCGGCGCCCAAGCCGAACACCGTGGCGATGATGCCGAAGCCGTCGACGGCGTAGCCGATCGGCCCGTTGATGCGTTTACCGATCAATGGATACAGCGCCGAACGCAGCGCCAATGGCAGATTGTGGCGATAGGCGAAATACGCCAGGGCCATGCCGACAAAGGCGAACACGCCCCAGCCATGCAGGCCCCAGTGCAGGAACAGCAGTTCCATTGCCTGGCGCCCGGCCTCCACCGTGCCACCCTCGCCCTGGGGCGGTTGCAGCATGTGGGTGAGCGGTTCGGAGACGCAGAAGAAGAACAAGGTGATGCTGATGCCAGCGGCGAACAGCATGCCGGCCCAGGACAGGTAGCTGAACTCGGGCTCGTCATGGTCGGCACCGAGCTTGATCTTGCCGTAGCCCGACAAGGCGGTGACCACCACGAAGACCAGGTACAGAGTCATGGCCAGCATGTAGTACCAGCCGACCGTGTTGGCCGCCCAATTCTGCGCCGCGAGCAACCAGTCGCCCGCCGCTTTGGGGTTGGCGATGACCACCAGGCCGAAGATGAGGATGAAACTTGCCGCGAAGTAGAACACCGGAGGGTTCATGCGGATCTTGCCATTGGCAAGTGAGGGGGTAGGTGCACTCATTGGGCGCGCACCTCATGAAGCGTTGAAAGACTCGGATTGAACGGGTTCAGCAAAGGGGATCCTCCTGTTGAACACCGGCAATGGACCAGCGTTTTTACTTTGAACAAGCGTTCAAGTTAAACACGGATCGGCTTTCAACGCGACCTTGCCCGACCGCTGAACCGGTCATTTGCAGTGAATTCCGACACGTTCGCGGTTGAACCCGCGCCTATAAGTCCAGCTCGATCCTGGCCCGGACCTGTAGGCGCGGTTACAACCGCGAATGGGGCGCCATAGAAGGCATCGGTTACGGGCTATTTCTGCCCTTCACACTCCAACTGCAGATTCGCCTGGGTGATGTTGCTCTCGGCCGGCACACTGCGGGTCAACCAGACATTGCCGCCGATGGTCGAACCCTTGCCGATGGTGATCCGCCCAAGGATGGTGGCTCCTGCGTAGATGACCACATCGTCCTCGACGATCGGGTGGCGCGGCTCGCCCTTGTGCAACATGCCGGTCTCGTCCGCCGGGAAGCGCTTGGCGCCCAGGGTCACGGCCTGGTAGATGCGCACCCGCTCGCCGATGATCGCGGTCTCGCCGATCACCACGCCGGTGCCATGATCGATGAAGAAACTCGGACCGATCTGGGCGCCAGGGTGAATATCGATGCCGGTGGCCGAATGCGCCAGCTCCGAACTGATCCGCGCCAGCAACGGCAGCCCGGCCCGGTACAGGTGATGAGCCAGGCGGTGATGGATGATCGCCAGGATCCCCGGATAGCACAGCAGCACCTCATCGACGCTGCGCGCCGCCGGGTCGCCCTGATAAGCGGCCAGCACGTCGGTATCGAGCAGTACACGCAGGTTTGGCAGTGCGGCGGCAAAGCCTTGGATCAGCTGCAGGGCATGGGCGTCGACGTCCTCCACCTCGGCCTTGCCATGGCGCGAGGCATAGCGCAGTTCCAGGCGCGCCTGGGCCAGCAACGCAGTGAGTGCGGCATCCAAGGTATGCCCGACATAGAAGTCTTCGCTCTCTTCACGCAGGTCCACCGGGCCCAAACGCATGGGGAACAACGCCCCGCACAGTTGCTCGAGAATCTGGCGCATCGCCTCGCGCGAAGGCAGCTCGCGCCCGCCCTGTTCGCCGCTGCTGCGGCCATTGCGGGTTCGCCATTGCTCGCGGGCGCTGCGCAGGTCGCTGACGATGGTCTGCAGTTGCCAGTGTCCGGTGGATGGATGTTCGCTCACGGTGGTCTCCTGGATCGAGGCTGTGCGGGCCTTCATGGAAGCGGGCCGCGTTATGGATTCAACTGTACGGCAAATCCAGTGCTTGGAAAAAACAACGCTTTATTCCATCCTGCGCTAAGTCGGGTATAAGCAGCGCTGACAGAGTGTGTAATCCTCGCCTACCCTCAATGCTGTCCAATTCGACAAAGCTTATAAAAAGAAATAACAAAATAAATTTTTATTATTTCCAGGCCTATAAAGGCCACCTCTATAGTCGCCACCCACTACTTCCACAACAAGCGCGGGGCCCTACATGACCAAATTCGCCAAACCCCTTCTCAATGCCAGCCTGGCCCTTGTGCTTGGTACCGGCCTGTTCAGCCATGCATTCGCAGGCGAGCAGCTCAAGACCATCCAGGAAAAAGGCAGCATCAGCGTCGGCCTGGAAGGCACCTACCCACCCTTCAGCTTCGTTGACGAAAACGGCAAGCTCGCCGGCTTCGAGGTCGAACTGTCCGAACTGCTGGCCAAAGAACTGGGCGTGAAAGCCAAGCTGCAGCCAACCAAGTGGGACGGCATCCTCGCCGCGCTGGAGTCCAAGCGCCTGGACGTGGTGATCAACCAAGTGACCATTTCCGACGAGCGCAAGAAGAAGTATGACTTCTCCGAGCCCTACACCATCTCCGGCATCCAGGCCCTGATCCTGAAGAAGAAAGCCGACCAGTTGAACATTCACAAGGCCGCGGACCTCGCCGGCAAGAAGGTCGGCGTAGGCCTGGGCACCAACTACGAGCAGTGGGTGAAGAAGGACGTTCCTCAAGCCGACGTGCGCACCTATGAAGACGACCCGAGCAAATTCGCCGACCTGCGCAACGGCCGCATCGACGCCATCCTAATCGACCGCCTGGCCGCCCTGGAATACGCCCAGAAAGCCAAGGACACCGAACTCGCCGGTGAAGCCTTCTCGCGCCTGGAGTCGGGCGTGGCCCTGCGCAAGGGCGAGCCTGAACTGCTCGAGGCGATCAACAAGGCGCTGGACAAGCTCAAGGCCGACGGGACCCTGGCCAAGCTGTCCGAGAAATATTTCGGTGCCGACGTCACTAAATGATTTCCGAAAGCCTGCAACTTGTCATCGACTCCACGCCCTTCCTGTTGAAGGGCGCGGGTTATACGGTGCTGCTGAGTGTCGGCGGCATGTTCTTCGGCCTGGTCCTGGGCTTTGCCCTGGCCCTGATGCGCCGCTCGAAGATCCTGCCGCTGGACTGGCTGGCCCGAGTGTATGTGTCGTTCTTCCGTGGCACGCCGCTGCTGGTGCAGCTGTTCGTGATCTATTTCGGCATGCCGCAGATCGGTATCGAACTCGACCCGATCCCGGCCTCGCTGATCGGCCTTTCGCTGAACATGGCCGCGTACATCTGCGAAATCCTGCGCGCGGCGATCTCCTCGATCGACCGTGGCCAATGGGAGGCTGCCGCCAGCATCGGCATGACCCGCACCCAGGCCATGCGCCGAGCGATCCTGCCCCAGGCCATGCGCACCGCCTTGCCGCCGCTGGGCAACAGCTTCATTTCCCTGGTCAAGGACACCGCCCTGGCGGCGACCATCCAGGTGCCTGAGCTGTTCCGCCAGGCGCAGCTGATCACCGCCCGGACCTTCGAAGTCTTCACCATGTACCTGGCTGTGGCAGTGATCTACTGGATCCTGTGCACCATCCTTGCGCACTTCCAGAACCGCATGGAAGCGCGGGTCAACCAGCACGACCAGGAGCACTGAAGATGATCGTAGTAGAAGGCCTGACCAAGCAGTTCAAGGGCCAGACCGTGCTCAACGGCATCGACCTGACCGTCCAGCCCGGCGAAGTGGTGGCCATCATCGGCCCCAGTGGTTCGGGCAAGACCACCTTCCTGCGTTGCCTCAACCTGCTGGAAACGCCCGACGCCGGACGCATCCAGATCGGCGACATCAGCATCGACGCCAACCGCTCGCTGGGCAGCCAGCAAGGTGCGATCCGGCGCTTGCGCCAGCAGGCCGGCTTCGTGTTCCAGAACTTCAACCTGTTCCCCCACCGCACCGCCCTGGAGAACGTCATCGAAGGGCCGGTGATCGTCAAGAAGACGCCCCGGGACAAAGCCGTCGAACTGGGCCGGCGCCTGCTGGCCAAGGTCGGTCTGGCGGGCAAGGAAGACGCCTACCCTCGGCGGCTGTCCGGTGGCCAGCAGCAACGGGTGGCCATCGCCCGGGCCTTGGCCATGGAGCCGGAAGTGATCCTCTTCGACGAACCGACCTCTGCGCTCGATCCTGAGCTGGTCGGCGAGGTGCTGGCGACCATCCGCGGCCTGGCCGAGGAAAAGCGCACCATGATCATTGTCACCCACGAGATGAGCTTTGCCCGGGACGTGGCCAACCGGGTGATCTTCTTCGACAAGGGCGTGATCGTGGAGCAGGGTGAAGCCAAGGCGCTGTTCGCCAATCCCAAGGAAGAGCGGACGCGGCAGTTCCTGCGAAAGTTCCTGGGCACCGCAGCCGGCTGATTTTTCTCGCTGTCCCCCTTACCTATTCGCGGGTAAACCCACTCCCACAGTTCTGTAGGAGCGGGTTTGCCCGCGAATGCGTTCGCGTGCGCGACACAAAAGCATGGCTTCTATACATAGTCCAAAAAGTTAGTTCATAAAGTTTTTATAAGCGAATAGGGTATATAAACCGGACCACCGGACCAGCAAACGTCAGTCGCCGCCAGCGACGCTTTCAACTTTTGTGAGGTAAGGAATGGTCTGGTCCACAAGCGATCTCGACAGCTCACCCCCGCTACTGCCAGCCAAGGTATTGCGCAACGACGCCGAGGCCCTCCAGGCTGCTCGGGAACTGGCCGACGCGGCCCGCCAACAGGCCTCGCGCCGCGACCAGCAGCGCAAGCTGCCCTGGGCCGAGATCGAACAATTCACCCGCAGCGGCTTGGGCAGCATCAGCATTCCCAAAGCCTTTGGCGGACCCGAGGTCTCGTTCCAGACCATCGCCGAAGTCTTCCGCGTGATCAGCGCCGCCGACCCGGCCCTGGGACAGATCCCACAGAACCAATTCGGCATGATTCAACTGCTGCGCCTGACCGCCACCGAGGCCCAGCAAGCCGTGCTGTTCCGCTCCGTGCTCGACGGCTGGCGCATCGGCAATGCCGGGCCTGAACGTGGCACCAAGGACACCCTCACCCTCAAGGCACGGATCGTCCGTGACGGTGAGCAATATCGCATCAGCGGCGAGAAGTTCTATTCCACCGGCGCCCTGTTCGCCCATTGGGTCGCGGTCAAAGCCCTGGATGAAGAGGGCCGCCAGCGCCTGGCCTTCGTCCGCCGGGGCAGCCCGGGCCTGCGCATCGTCGACGACTGGTCCGGCTTCGGCCAGCGCACCACCGCCAGCGGCACCGTGTTGCTGGATAAAGTCCCGGTGGACGCCGAGCTGGTGGTGGACAACTGGCGCCAGCGCGAGGTGCCCAACACCCAGGGCGCGGCCTCGCAGTTGATCCAGGCCGCCATCGATGCCGGTATCGCCGAGGCGGCCATCGACGATGCCATTGCCTTCGTGCGGGAAAAATCCCGCCCCTGGATCGAAGCCAAGGTGGATCGAGCCAGCGATGACCCCTATGTGATCGCCGACATCGGCCGTCTGAAGCTGGAGCTGCATGCCGCCGAGGCCTTGCTGCGCAAGGCCGCCCAGGTACTCGACGAGGTCAATGCAGGTCCGGTGGACGAAGCGTCGGCAGCTCGCGCCTCGATCGCCGTGGCCGAGGCCAAGGTGCTGACCACCGAAGTGGCCCTGCAGGCCAGCGAGAAGCTGTTCGAGCTGGCCGGCAGCCGCGCCACCCTCGCCGAATTCAACCTCGACCGCCACTGGCGCAATGCCCGCGTGCATACGCTGCACGACCCGGTGCGCTGGATATACCACGCTGTCGGCGCCTGGCACCTCAACGGTACCCGCCCTGCCCGTCATTCCTGGATTTGAGTGAGCCTGCGCCAGCACCTGCACTGAACCTGCAGGGCTGGCGACAGCCTGCGATGGGGCACGGAGCAGCCCCTTACGATCCGCACTGGAGAAACACATGAACGCACTGACCCACCCCACCCCCAAGGCGGCGGTCATCACCAGCGATGCCCAGGCTCTGGCCGTCGCCGAGGACCTCGCCCAGCAACTGCAGCGCGACAGCGCCCAACGCGACCGCGAACGCCTGCTGCCCTACGCCGAACTCGAGCTGTTCACCCGCTCCGGCCTGTGGGGCATCAGCGTGCCCAAGGCCTTTGGCGGCGCTGGCGTATCCAACGTGACCCTGGCCAAGGTCGTCGCGCGTATTGCCCAGGCCGACGCCGCCCTGGGCCAAATTCCGCAGAACCATTTCTATGCCTTGGAAGTGCTGCGGGTAAACGGCACGCCCGAGCAACAACAGCGTCTCTACGCTGAAGTCCTGGCGGGCCGACGCTTCGGCAACGCATTGGCCGAGCTGGGCACCAAGACCGCCCACGACCGCACCACCCGCCTGAGCCGCGACGGCGATGGCCTGCGCATCAACGGTCGCAAGTTCTACGCCACCGGCGCCCTGTATGCCCAGCGCATTCCCACCTCGGTGGTCGATGATGCCGGCGTTCAGCAGCTGGTGTTCGTACCCGCCGACAGTCCAGGCCTGCAAGTGATCGACGACTGGAGCGGCTTCGGCCAACGCACCACCGGCAGCGGTTCGGTAGTGTTCGACAACGTGCCGGTGCGCGATGAAGACGTGGTGCCGTTCCAGAGCGCCTTCGACCGCCCGACCCCCGTCGGCCCCCTGGCGCAGATCCTCCATGCCGCCATCGACACCGGCATCGCCCGCGCTGCCCTCGAGGACGCTCTGCACTTCGTGCGCACCCGCAGTCGGCCGTGGGTCGACGCGGGGATCGACAAGGCCAGTGACGACCCGCTCACACTCAAAAGCTTCGGTCATCTGGCCATCCGCCTGCACGCTGCCGAGGCCTTGCTGGAGCGGGCCGGGGAATTCCTCGACCGGGCCCGCGACGACAGCAGCGCCGACAATGTCGCCGCCGCCTCCATTGCCGTGGCAGAAGCCCGGGCGATCAGCACCGAGGTCTCCCTCGCCGCTGGCACCACCCTGTTCGAACTGGCCGGCAGCCAGGCCACCCTGGCCGAGCACAACCTCGACCGGCACTGGCGCAACGCCCGAGTGCACACCCTGCACGACCCGGTGCGCTGGAAGTACCACGCCATCGGCAACTACTACCTCAATGGGGAAAACCCGCCGCGTCGGGGGACCATCTGATGGCCAAAGAGATCCTGCTCAACGCCTTCAACATGAACTGCGTCGGGCATATCAACCATGGCCTGTGGACCCATCCACGGGACACCTCGACCCAGTACAAGACCCTGGCCTATTGGACCGATCTTGCCCGCCTGCTGGAGCGCGGCTTGTTCGATGGCCTGTTCATCGCCGATATCGTCGGCACCTACGACGTGTATGGGCAGTCGCTGGACGTGACGCTCAAGGAGTCGATCCAGCTGCCGGTCAATGACCCGTTACTGCTGGTCTCGGCCATGGCCTCGGTCACCCGCCACCTGGGCTTCGGCCTGACCGCCAACCTCACCTACGAGGCGCCCTACCTGTTCGCCCGGCGCCTTTCCACACTCGACCACCTGAGCAACGGCCGGGTCGGCTGGAACATCGTCACCGGTTACCTGGACAGCGCCGCCCGGGCCATGGGCCTGGCCCAGCAACCCGAGCACGACCGGCGTTACGACCAAGCCGATGAATACCTGCAAGTGCTGTACAAACTGCTCGAAGGCAGCTGGGATGACGACGCCGTGGTCGCTGACCGTGAGCGGCGGGTCTATGCCGAACCGGGCAAAGTGCGCAAAGTCCAGCATCAGGGCGAGTTCTACAAGGTCGAGGGCTACCACCTGTGCGAGCCTTCGCCGCAACGCACACCGGTCTTGTTCCAGGCCGGCAGTTCGCCCCGGGGCCTGGCGTTCGCCGGCCAGCACGCCGAGTGCGTTTTCATCAGCGGCCAGGACCAAGCCGCCACCCGCGCACAGGTCGACAAGGTCCGTGCCGCCGCCCGCGCC
Source organism: Pseudomonas guariconensis (assembly GCF_040822035.1). Lineage (NCBI taxonomy): Bacteria > Pseudomonadati > Pseudomonadota > Gammaproteobacteria > Pseudomonadales > Pseudomonadaceae > Pseudomonas > Pseudomonas guariconensis. The sequence continues at coordinate 5,045,382 of NZ_CP162012.1, forward strand.
GCTGGCCGCGACCCACGAGCGATCAAGGTGTTCATGGGCATCACCGTGATCGTCGCGCCCACCGAAGCCCAGGCTCGTGCCAAGCACGCCGAATACCTGCGCCATGCCAGCCCCGAAGCCGGCGTGGCGCACTTTGCCAGCTCCACGGGTATCGACTTCGCCGCCTATGGGTTGGACGAACCGATCGGCTTTGCCAAGGGCAACGCGATTCAGTCCGCCACCCGCCAGCTGCAGGACAACGTCTGGACGCGCCGCCGCCTGCTGCAACAGCACGCCCTGGGCGGGCGCTACGTGACGCTGGTCGGCGCGCCCGAGCAGGTCGCCGAGCAATTGATTGACTGGATCGACCAAACCGGCCTGGATGGTTTCAACCTGACCCGCACTGTCACCCCGGAAAGCTTCGAAGACTTCATCGACCTGGTGGTGCCGGAGCTGCAACGGCGTGGCCGCTACAAGACCGCCTACAGCGAAGGCACGCTGCGCGAAAAACTGTTCGGCGCTCGTCACGCCTACCTTCCCGCCGGCCACCCCGGCGCCACCTACCGCAACCCGATCCCTGCCCCGACTGGAGCCCTGCACCATGCTTGAGAAACTGTTCCGGCCCGTCGCGGCCGCTGTCTTGTCCCTGGGCCTGAGCGGCGTCGCCCTGGCCGCCGAGCCGCTGAAGATCGGCACCACCGCAGCTTTCGCCATCCCGCTGGAAGCGGCGGTGGAAGAAGCCCACAAGCAAGGCCTGGAGGTGAAGCTGATCGAGTTCAGCGACTGGATCGCCCCCAATGTCAGCCTCAACAGCGGCGACATCGACGTGAACTACTTCCAGCACATCCCGTTCCTGGAAAATGCCAAGGCCGCCGCCGGCTTCAACCTGGTGCCCTACGCCCCCGGCATCATCAACAACGTCGGGCTCTACTCCAAGCGTTACAAAAGCTTCGCCGAGCTGCCCGAAGGCGCCAGCGTGGCCATCGCCAACGACCCGATCAACAGTGGGCGCGGCCTGCAATTGCTGGCCAAGGCGGGGTTGATCACCCTCAAGCCAGGCGTGGGCTACAAAGCCACCGAGGACGACATCGTCGCCAACCCCAAGAAACTGAAGATCTTGCAGGTCGAGGCCGTGCAATTGGTGCGGGCCTATGACGACGCCGACCTGGTCCAGGGCTACCCGGCCTACATCCGCCTGGCCAACAGCTTCGATCCCACCTCGGCCCTGCTGTTCGACGGCCTGGAGAACAAGGAGTACGTGATCCAGTTCGTGATCCGCCCACAGAGCAAGGACGACCCGCGTCTGGCGAAGTTCGTCGACATCTACCAGCACTCGCCGACCGTGCGCGCCGCGCTGAACAAAGCCCACGGCAGCCTGTACCAGGCCGGCTGGGAGGGCTGAGATGAGCAACGCCAGCGCCCTCAAGGCGCCTGTCCCGCATACGTCGCCGCCTGCCCGCGAGCAGGCCCTGCGCCCGGAGGTCAATCAGGCCCATGTGCGCTTCATCGGCCTGGGCAAGACCTACCCCGGCCAGGCGCAACCTGCCTTGCAGGGCATAGACCTGAACATCCGTCGCGGCGAGATCTTCGGCATCATTGGCCGCAGCGGCGCCGGCAAGTCATCCCTGCTGCGCACCATCAATCGCCTAGAGCAACCCAGCCAGGGCCGGGTGCTGATCGACCAGACCGACATCGCCCCCTTTGACGAAGAGCGCCTGGTCGCCCTGCGCCGACGCATCGGCATGATCTTCCAGCACTTCAACCTGATGTCGGCCAAGACCGTATGGCAGAACGTCGAGTTGCCCTTGAAGGTCGCCGGCGTGCCCAAGGCCGAGCGCCAGCGCAAGGTCAGCGAGCTGCTGGAGCTGGTGGGCCTGGCGCACAAGCATCACGTGTACCCGGCGCAGCTGTCGGGTGGGCAGAAACAACGCGTCGGCATCGCCCGGGCGCTGGTGCATGACCCCGAAATCCTGCTGTGCGACGAGGCCACCTCGGCACTGGACCCTGAAACCACCGCCTCGATCCTCGATCTGCTGCGTGACATCAACCAGCGCCTGGGGCTCACCGTGGTGCTGATCACCCATGAGATGGCGGTGATCCGTGATATCTGCCACCGCGTCGTAGTGCTCGAGCGCGGCGAGATCGTCGAGCAGGGCGAGGTCTGGCGGGTATTCGGCTCTCCGCGCCACGAGGTGACCCGCACCTTGCTCGCGCCCTTGCAGGCCAGGCTACCCGCTGCCCTGCAGGCCAATCTGCGCGCCAGCCCGACTGGCCCTGGGGATGCCGTGGTCCTGCGCTTGAACCTGCTGGGCGAACCGCAACTGTCGGAGGTGTTCAACGACTTGGGCGGGCGGATACGCCTGCTTCAAGGCGGCATCGAGACCATCGGTGCCCACGCCCTGGGGCAACTGGTGCTTTCCGTGCAGGGCTCGCCCCATAGCTCGCACCAATTGCTCGAGCGCGCCAGACGCTGGGCCGAGAACGCGGAGGTACTGGGTTATGTGGCTTGATCGTCTGCTCGAAGGGTTGCTCGATACGCTGTTGATGGTGGGCGTGTCGTCGTTCATCGCGCTGTTGGTCGGTGTACCGATGGCGGTGCTGCTGGTCACCAGTGACAAAGGTGGGATCTTCGAAGCGCCTGTGCTGAACCGAACGCTGGGCGCGATCGTCAACCTGTTCCGCTCGATCCCGTTCCTGATCTTGATGGTCGCGCTGATTCCCTTCACCCGCCTGGTGGTCGGCACCACCTATGGCGTGTGGGCCGCCGTGGTCCCGCTGACCATCGCCGCCACGCCATTCTTCGCACGGATCGCCGAGGTGAGCCTGCGCGAAGTCGACCATGGTTTGGTCGAGGCGGCGCAGGCCATGGGGTGCCGACGCTGGCACATCGTCTGGCATGTGCTGCTGCCCGAGGCGCTGCCAGGCATCGTAGGCGGCTTCACCATCACCTTGGTGACCTTGATCAACTCCTCAGCCATGGCGGGCGCCATCGGGGCGGGAGGATTGGGCGATATCGCCTATCGCTATGGGTACCAGCGCTTCGACAGCCAGATCATGCTGACCGTGATCGCCATGCTGGTGGCGCTGGTGGCGGTGATTCAGCTGGGCGGGGACCGCCTGGCCAAGGGGTTGAACAAACGTTAGCTTGGGGACCGCCGCGCCCCAACGCAGGCTCCGCCAGCGCCTACAGGTCTGTGGGAAGTGCGAAGCCTGCAATGGGCTGCAACGCAGCCCCAAGCATTTCAGCTCCAGCGCAAGTCCACCGCCGGCACCGGCCGCCCGTACCAGTAGCCCTGCCCCAGGTCGCACTGTTGCTCGAGCAGAAAGCGCGCCTGTTCGGCCTGTTCGATCCCTTCGGCATGCACCTGCATGCCCATGCTCCTGGCCAGGGCGATGATCACCCGGACGATGGCAATGTCGTCTTCGTCGCACGGCAGGCCCGCCACGAAGCCCTGGTCGATCTTGAGCTTCTGCACCGGCAGACGCTTGAGCCGCAGCAGCGAGGAATAACCCGTGCCGAAATCATCGATGGCCAGGCTAAGCCCCAGCTCGCGCAGCCGATGCAACTGTTCAAGTGCCACTTCCGGGTCTTCCATCACCGCGCTCTCGGTGACTTCCAGCTCCAACAGGGCGGGGTCCAGACCGGTATCGTGCAGCACCTCGGCCACCTGCAGGTACAGCTCGCGCTGACCGAACAGGCGGCTGGAGATGTTCACGGCGACGAACTGCAGACCACGCCCTTCGACCTGCCATTGCACCATCTGCCGGCACGATTGGCGCAGTACCCAGGCGTCGATTTCGGCGATCAACCCCGTGCTCTCGGCAATAGGAATGAACTCGCCCGGTGAGACCATCCCACGGGTGGGGTGCTCCCAACGCACCAGTGCCTCGACGCCCACCAACCGGTTGGTCAGCAAGTCGTGCACCGGCTGGTAGAACACCCGCAACTCCTGCTGCTCCAGCGCTCGACGCAGATCGCCAGCGGTCTGCACACGTTGCTGGGCGTGGGCGGTCAATTCTTCGGTGTACAAGGCATAGCAGGCGCGACCGTTGTTCTTAGCCTTGAACAGCGCCGCATCGGCGTTGCGCAGCAGTTGCGCGGCGCTCTGCGCATCGCTTGGGAACAGGCTGATACCAACGCTCACGCTGATGAACAGGCGATGCCCCTCGAAGACGAACGGCTCGCGCAGGCGTTCAATGATGCCTTGGGCCAAGGTTGCGGCCTGGCCTACCTGTCGGCAGTTCTCGGCCAACACGCCGAATTCGTCCCCACCCAGGCGCGCCAGAGTCACGCCACTGCCCAGCAACTCGCGCAGGCGCTCGCCCACCAGTTTGAGCAACTGGTCGCCCAACGTATGGCCCAGGCCATCGTTGATGCTTTGAAAATGGTCGAGGTCCAGCAGCAGCAACGCACACCCGCGCTTGTTGGCCTGGGCGGACGCTAAGGCCTGCTCGGCGCGGTCGTTGAACAGCAGGCGGTTGGGCAGCCCGGTCAGCGGGTCGTGGTGCGCCAGGTAGGCGAGTTCCTGCTCGGTGTGCTTGATCGCGCTGATGTCGCTGAACACCGCCACGTAATGAGTGAGCGCACCGGCATCGTCGCGAATGGCGCAGATCGTCTGCCACTGCGGGTAGATTTCGCCGCTCTTGCGGCGGTTCCAGATCTCTCCGCTCCACTCGCCCTTCTCGGCCAGGGAAGCGTAGATCTGCTGGTAGAACGGCAAGCCATGGCGTCCGGACTTGAACTTGCTCGGACGCTGGCCGAGGACTTCGTCCTGGGCGTAGCCGGTGATACGCATGAAGGCGCGGTTGACGTGCACGATCAGACCATTGCTGTCGGTCACCAGCACCCCTTCGAGGGTGCTGTCGAACACCGCCGCGGCCATGCGCAGACGCTCGCGATCCTCGCTGCGCAGCTGTGCACCGATGCCGATGAAATTGAGCAGGCGGGCACGGGTGACGAAGATCAGCCCGGTGGTGAGCAGTATCCAGACGAACGCATTGACCTGCCGCGCGACCGCCAGCATCTCGGAATCATCGAAAAGCCCCTGCAACACCTGCTCGGACACCACCATCCAGAGCAACGAGAACACCAAGTACAGCGCGGCCATGCGCAAGGCGTCGCGAACGGAAACAGACATGTCGGGTGGATAAGCCCCTGAAAAAGAATGGGGCATTATAAAGGCTGAAACATGCCGTGACTTCCTATCGGAAAGGGTGACTGGTTTTATTTCCTCACCCGGCGATAATGCCCGCGCGGTTCCCCTGTTTTTTTGAGGGTCTCAACACCTATGTGGTACTCCGGTTTTCTCGATCTGTCGGCCTGGCAACTGGTCGGCGTCACCCTGCTGATGACCCACGTGACCATCATCAGCGTCACCCTCTACCTGCATCGCTATTCCGCCCATCGCGCCCTGGAGCTCAACGCCGGGCTCAAACATTTCTTCCGCTTCTGGCTGTGGCTGACCACGGCGCAGAACACCCGTGAATGGACCGCCATCCATCGCAAGCACCACGCCAAGTGCGAAACGCCGGACGACCCCCACAGCCCGGTCTACAAGGGCCTGGGCACCGTGTTGCGCAAGGGCGCCGAGCTCTATCGCGAAGAGGCACGCAACCCCGAGACACTGCGCATCTATGGCAAGAACTGCCCGGACGACTGGATCGAGCGCAACCTCTATTCGCGCTACAAGCTCGGCGGCGTGGCCATGATGGCGGTGATCGACCTGCTGCTGTTCGGCACCATCGGCATCACCATCTGGGCAGTACAGATGATGTGGATTCCCTTCTGGGCCGCGGGGGTGGTCAATGGCCTGGGCCATGCGCTGGGCTATCGCAACTTCGAGTGCCGGGACGCAGCTACCAACCTGGTGCCCTGGGGCATCGTGATCGGTGGCGAGGAGCTGCACAACAACCACCACACCTACCCCAACTCGGCCAAGCTCTCGGTCAAGCGCTGGGAGTTCGACATGGGCTGGATGTGGATTCGTCTGCTGTGCCTGCTGCGCCTGGCCAAGGTCCAGCGCGTGGCGCCGATCGCCCATCGGGTCGAGGGCAAGGCGCATCTGGACATGGACACCGCCATGGCGATCCTCAACAACCGCTTCCAGATCATGGCCCAGTACCGCAAGCTGGTCATCGCGCCACTGGTCAAGCAAGAGCTGGATCGTGTCGACACCTCGGTGCGCCACCACTTCCGCCGTGCCAAGCGCCTGCTGTCGCGTGAAACGAGCCTGCTGCAGGACCGCCATCACGTGCGCATCGAGTCCATGCTCGCCCACAGCCAGTCGCTCAAGACCATCTATGAAAAACGCCTGGCCCTGCAACAGATCTGGGCGCGCACCAGCGCCAACGGCCACGACATGCTGGCCGCCATGAAGGACTGGGTCCACGAGGCCGAGGCCAGTGGCATCCAGGCGCTGCGCGACTTCGCCGACCAGCTGAAAACCTACTCCCTGCGCCCTTCCGGCGCCTGAGCACCGTTGATCGGCACGCCTCGCCCTGGGGCGTGCCGACCGGAACTTCACTCCCCTTCCCGACTCAAATCCGGCATATCGCCCGCGTGGCGGGCCGGATCGTGGCCGCACGCTTTCACGCCGAGAATCGCTTCGTGCTCATGGCCAAAGACCTCACCTCGACCCTCTTCGGCAATCCACCGCCGGAAGCTGCACAGACCCTGCTCGCCCTCCTCCATGCCCAGGGCGAAGTCGCCCGCCTGAGCGAACGCGAGCAGCTCTACAGTTCGCTGCTCGACAGCGTCAACGCTGTGCTGTGGGCGTTCGACTGGGAAACCCGCCGGGTGCTTTATGTCAGCCCCGCCTATGAGCGGATCTTCGGTCGTCCGGCCAGTCTGGTACTGGCCGATTACAACGCCTGGCGCGACAGCATCTACCCGGACGACCTGGAATACGCCGAGCGCAGCCTGGCGCAAGTGCTGGACACAGGTTCGGTGGAAGATCGCGAATACCGCATCATCAACGCCGCCGGCCAAGTGCGCTGGCTGAGCGACAAGTGCTACGTCAACCAGCAGCGCGACAGCGACCAACGCGTGATCATCGTCGGCATCGCCGAGGACATCACCGAGAAGAAGCAGCTCGAAGGCGAGCTGCAACGTCTGGCCACCACCGATGTGCTGACCCAAAGCAGCAATCGCCGCCACTTCTTCGAGTGCGCCCGCCAGGCCCTGGAAACCGCCCGGGAGGAAGGCAAGCCCCTGGCCTTCCTGCTGCTGGACATCGATGACTTCAAACAGATCAACGACACCTATGGCCACCAGGAAGGTGACCAGGTGCTTCAGCGCATCGCCGACAGCGGCCGCGCCGTGCTACGCCGAGGCGATCTGTTCGGGCGGATCGGCGGCGAGGAGTTTGCTGCCGTGTTCCCAGGCTGCACCGCCCAGATCGCCGAACAGATCGCCGGACGGCTGCAACGGGAGATCCAGCACTTGAGCTTCAGCCATGGGCAGCAAGTGTATGGCGTCACGGTCAGCCAAGGCGTGACCGAGCTCACCGATGCGGACGACCTGATCGACACCCTCTTCGCCCGCGCCGACGCCGCCATGTACCAGGCCAAGCGCCAGGGCAAGAACCAGATCGTGCGTGGCTGAGGCTCGGCGCGACCTCACTCCTGCCTGCGCAGCCGGCTCAGTTGCGCCATTCCTAGCTTGAGCAGGCGAGCCGTCTTGCCGCTGGCGACTTTCTCGAGGCCCTGTTCCTCGGACAGGCGCGACAATTGCCCGGCCAGGTTCATGGCCAGGATTTCCCGCGAATAGACCCCGCCGCCAAGCTGATAGATCGCGGCGATCAGCTCACGCAGGCTCAGCGGCAGGCGCCATCGCGTGCGCAGCGCCGAGCCAAAAGCAGCGCCAAATTCATTGAGCGACAGTTGCACCTGGTCCTCGTCCAGCTCACCGCCCGCCAGGCACCACTCCTGCAGGCAACGCAGCACGGCCAGATCGCCCAGGCAATGCAGCAAGCCCGCGCAGTAGCAGCGTTCTTCATCGATTTCGAGCAGGCGCGCCAGGCTGCGGGCGTACTCTGCGGTGTGCAGCGAAAGGTCCCAGAAATGCGCCGCGTGCCGCGCCAGCAACGGGTCACTCAGGCGCGCACTGCGCTTGAGGGCCAGGCCCAGGATAAGGTTCATGCTTTGGGTGCTGCCGAGTTTGTTCAACGCCTGCAACAGGGTCTGCACCGGTATTTCGCTATGCAGGGCGGCACTGTTGGCAGCGGCAATCAGCACCGCCGTGATCTGCGGATCGTTGCGCACTTCTTCTTCCAGCGCCTTCAGGTTCAGCCCTTGGGGGTTGAGCGCACGCTTGATTGCCACCTGCACATCGGCCAGCAGCGGCCCGCCATCGGCGCTGGCGCGGCGTTGTTCTAAGTAGGTCGGCAGCTTGATCCCCGGCTGCAAGGCCGGAGCCGGGCAGGCGACCTGCTCCCCCACCTCCAGCAGGAGTTTCTCCAAGCGTTTGCGCAGATTGTCCAGATCCAGAGGTTTGCTCAGGTAAGCGGTGGGATGCAGCGGCAGCACCTCATGCACGCTGGCACTGTCGCTGCGCTCGCTCATGAGGATGAATGGCAAGGTAGCGGTTTGTTGCTGGGCACGCACGTTGCGCAGCAAGTCTAGGCCGTCGCCGCCGGCCAGCTCGCGAGCAGCGATGATCAGGTCGGGTTTGCTCGCCAGCGCGGCCAAAGCCTCCGGTCCGTTGGCACAGACCTGCAAACGAGCATCACAGCGGACGCTGAGCAGCATGTCGCGGAGCATGTCGCGCACCCAAGGATCGCCTTCGGCAATCAGTACGCAAGGCGGGATGGGGTTGGCAGCGCTCATCGGCGGGCTCCTGGTAATCCTTGACACGCAATCCGTTGCAGCATCCTGGGCAAATCCTCGGACAACGATAGCGTCCCGTGCCTGGCTTGGGCATAAAAAAACCCGCCGAAGCGGGTTTTTTTATGCATCGCGTCAGATTCAAGCCAGCTCAGCGAAGCACTCTTCGATGATTGCCAGGCCTTTGTCCAGCAGCGCGTCTTCGGCGGTCAGCGGAACCAGGATACGCAGGACGTTTCCGTAAGTACCGCAGGACAGCAGGATCAGACCCTTGTCACGTGCCTTGGCCACGACCTGGGCAACGGCAGCGGCGTTCGGGGTGTGGGTACCTTTCTCGAAGACTTCAACAGCGATCATCGAGCCCAGGCCACGCACGTCACCGATGATCGGGTGCTTTTCCTGGATCTTGCGCAGGCCAGTGGTCAGACGCTCACCGACAGCCTTGCTGCGGTCCAGCAGTTTCTCTTCCTCGAACACCTTGATGACGGCCAGGGCCGCAGCGCAGGCGATCGGCGAACCGGCGTAGGTGCCGCCCAGGCCGCCTGGAGCGATGGCGTCCATGTACTCGGCCTTGCCGCACACACCGGCCAGCGGGAAGCCGCCAGCGATGGACTTGGCGAAGGTGGTCAGGTCAGGCGCGACGCCCATCTGTTCCATGGCGAAGAAGGTACCGGTACGGCCAGCGCCGGTCTGGACTTCGTCGGCGATCAGCAGGATGCCGTGCTGGTCGCACAGGGCGCGCAGGCGCTTCATCAGCTCTTTCGGTGCTGGCAGGAAGCCGCCTTCGCCTTGTACCGGCTCGAGGATGATGGCAGCGATGTCGCGTGGCTCGGCGTCGTTCTTGAAGATGCGCTCGACCGAGGCGATGGCGTCGTCAACGCTGATGCCGTGCAGTTCGCTCGGGAACAGGGCGCGGAAGATGCCGCCTGGCATCAGGCCCATGCCAGCGGAGTAAGGCACGACCTTGCCGGTCAGGCCCAGGGTCATCATGGTACGACCGTGGTAGCCGCCGGTGAAGGCGATCACGCCGGCACGGCCAGTGGCGGCACGGGCGATCTTCACGGCGTTCTCGACGGCCTCGGAACCGGTGGAGACCAGCAGGGTCTTCTTGGCGAAGTCGCCAGGGACCATGGCGTTGATCTTCTCGCACAGCTCTACGTAGGGCTCGTATGCCAGAACCTGGAAGCAGGTGTGGCTGACTTTGGTCAGCTGCTCTTGAACGGCGGCAACCACTTTCGGGTGCAGGTGGCCGGTGTTCAGTACTGCGATGCCGCCGGCGAAGTCGATCAGTTCGCGGCCTTCAACGTCGATCACGGTCGAGTTCTTCGCGGTGTCGACGAAGATCGGGTGGATCTGGCCAACGCCACGTGGGACGGCGTTGACACGGCGTTGCATCAAAGATTCGTTGGTCTTGCTCATAATGCCCTCATTCGCGCCGACGATAATGGCGCTGTTATTCGGGGGTGGCTGGGGTCGTTCACGATCAGCATGCGTTGATCGACTGTCGCGAACACCCTGGTCACCAGGTACTACGGTGTCAAAAAGGCCAGCGAGACGTCGCTCTCGCGCCCCGCTGGCAGAGGGAAATTCAGTACGTGATCAGATGCTGATGCACAGGTACTTGATCTCGAGGTAGTCCTCGATGCCGTACTTGGAACCTTCGCGGCCCAGGCCCGAGGCCTTGATGCCACCGAACGGTGCCACTTCGTTGGAGATCAGGCCGGTGTTGATACCCACCATGCCGTACTCCAGGGCCTCGGCGACACGGAACACTCGGCTCATGTCACGGGCATAGAAGTACGAAGCCAGGCCGAACTCGGTGTCGTTGGACATAGCGATGACTTCGGCTTCGTCTTTGAAGCGGAACAGCGGCGCCAGCGGGCCGAAGGTTTCTTCCTTGGCCACGGCAGCGCTCTTCGGTACGTCGACCAGGATGGTCGGCTCGAAGAAGTTGCCTTCGATCAGCTTGCCGCCGGACAGCACCTTGGCGCCCTTGGAGACTGCGTCTTCGATGTGCTCTTGGACCTTGGCGACAGCCTTGCCGTCGATCAGCGGGCCAGTAGTGGTGCCTTCTTCCAGGCCGTTACCGATCTTCAGCTTGGCGACAGCGGCCTTGAGCTTCTCGGCGAACGCGTCGTAAACGCCGTCCTGAACGTAGATACGGTTGGCGCAGACGCAGGTCTGGCCGTTGTTGCGGTACTTGGAGATGATCGCGCCCTCGACCGCCTTGTCCAGGTCGGCGTCGTCGAACACGATGAACGGCGCGTTGCCGCCCAGCTCCAGGGAGACCTTCTTGATGTCCTTGGCGCATTCTTCCATCAGCTGGCGACCGATTTCGGTCGAGCCGGTGAAGGACAGCTTGCGAACCAGGGCGTTGCCGGTCAGCTCACCGCCGACTTCGCCAGCGCTGCCGGTGACCACGCTCAGCACGCCAGCCGGGATGCCGGCACGGTTGGCCAGCTCGATCAGGGCCAGGGCGGAGTATGGGGTCTGGGAAGCAGGCTTGAGGACCATGGTGCAGCCAGCGGCCAGGGCCGGGCCGGCTTTACGGGTGATCATCGCGGCCGGGAAGTTCCACGGAGTGATGGCGGCGGTGACACCGATCGGCTGCTTGATGACGATCAGGCGTTTGTCTGGCTGATGGCCAGGAATCACGTCACCGTAGACACGCTTGCCTTCTTCGGCGAACCACTCGATGAACGAGGCAGCGTAGGCGATCTCGCCCTTGGCTTCGGCCAGTGGCTTGCCCTGCTCGGTGGTCATCAGGCGGGCCAGGTCGTCCTGGTTCTCGATCATCAGCTCGAACCAGCGACGCAGCTTGCCAGCACGCTCTTTGGCGGTCAGTGCGCGCCAGGCCGGCAGGGCCTTGTCGGCAGCTTCGATGGCGCGGCGGGTTTCGGCGGCGCCCATCTTCGGCACGGTACCGATGACTTCACCGGTAGCCGGGTTGGTCACCTTGATGGTCTGACCGTTGTCCGCGTCCAGCCACTCACCGTTGATGAAGGCTTGCTGGCGGAACAACTGAGCGTCTTTGAGCTGCATGTCGGATTCCCTTGAGAGCACCGTGCACGGACGGCGCTAATTATTGATTGTTGAAAGGCGCCCAAGGGCGCCATCAGGAATTCTTGCACCAGGGGTGTTCAACGCCTGGGCATCGAGCGTTTGAAATCTCAAACGGAATGCTAAGCGGGTGCTGGGGTGTTGGACAATAGGCTGTTCGAAAAAAAGAACGAACGGTTGAACACCGAGCCGGATTTCCGGATCGGTGCAGGGAAGAAGTTCAGGTTAGTCCAAAGGCCTGAAGGAGGGTCGATGGGAGGACCGACGGCCCTCCCGGCAGGATCAGAACGCGTTGTCGAGGTCGATCACCAGTGCGCGGTAGCCGACGCTACCCGGCTGGCGACTGTGTACTTTCAGTTCCACCAGAACCTCCTGGGTACCGCTGCGCACCTCGTTGAGCACCGAGGTGGTGAGTTTTTCCGGCGTGAGGAAACCCACCGACGCCGAGTAGATGAACTGGGTATCGGTTTCCGGACGGTAGGCCACCACCGAGGTGATCGGGCTGTACCACTCATCGCCTCGCTCCTTGCCGTAGGCCCAGACCTGCTCGACGGTGCCCTTGGCTTCGTCGATGCGGTACTCCACCGCACGGCTGTAGTTGCCCGACAGTTTGGTCGGCGCGAAGTCACGTCCCCAGCCGTTGTCGAACACGGTCAGCGTGCCGCGACCGGTCAGCCAGGCCGTGTGCTGGGTCCAGGACCAGTCGAAGTCCTCGCTCGCCACAGGTTTGAGCACTTTGTCTTGCAGGCGTGCCGGCCATCCTTGCGGCGAGGCGAGGATCCACTTCACCATTTTGTCGCGACCGATCTTCACCACGCCCTGATGGCGGGCAGAGATGATGATGCTGTCATCGGCCGGGTCGTAGTCGATGGCGTTGACATGGGCCCAGTTGCGTCCAGTGCCGACGCCCGGAGCATCGCCGAATGGCAGGTCGCCTTCGGCCAGCTCGTTGGCCAGGGTGCTGTCCTGGCGCGCCACGTCTGCGGGCAGCTGGATCGCCGCCTTGCCCAGGGTTTCGAGCAAGTCGCCGCGGTACGGGTCGAGGATCTGGTTGAGGTCCCAGAAGTCCAGCACATCGCCCGCCTCGTTCACTTCGATGATGTGGTCACGGATCGAACGCACGCGCTTGCCGTCCGGACGTCGATAATCGCTGGTGCCCACGCGCAACAGGTAGGTGCCGTTCACGGTTTCGCGGATCTCGTGGGAGAAGTCGGCGAACTTGTCCGGCAGGCTACGCTGCCAGATGCGCCGGCCCAGCAGGTCGTACTTGGAATAGGTCTGGCCTTGGCCCCAGATCAGCTTGCCGTCGCGGGTCTGCTGGAAGCCCATGGTCCCGCCCAGGCCGTCGCGGCGGTTGGAGTCGTGGATCTGTTCGATGTCCAGGTACCAGCGCACATCGCCATTGCTGTCGGCGATCCAGTTGTTGCCCACCTGGTCCCACTCGGCGGCGCCACCCAGGCCGTTCCACTTGAAGGCACGCGCACCGGGGATATCCCCTTGCAGGTGGTTGAACAGGTACAGACGCTTCTCGAAGCCCGGCGACACCTTGACCGGCTCCACTTCAGGCAGGGCCGCAGTCTGCTTGGCCACCACCGGCAGACGCACGGCCGGGGCGTAGATCTCGAAACGCTCGCGGATGCGCTCGCCGTCGAGCTTGTAGGTCACTTCCACTTGGTTGACGTAGTCCGGGTACAGGCCGAACACCGGGATCCCGCCGTAGGTCCACAGAGAGCGGTCAGACACCTCATAGGCGATGTCCACGCCGCGCTCGCCACGGCCCAGCACCCGAACGTGGACAGCACTGAGCGTGCGGCCACCGTCGCGGATGATCGCGGTCAGCGGCGCCAGGCGGTACGGGTTGACCACGACATCGCCAAGCAGGGCCTCGTCGTGATCCGGGACCTTGGCGGTAATGCAGGCGCCTTCGGGCAATGCGGGCGTTTCGGTCTTGGCATTCATGGCAAAGCTCCTTTTCTCAGAAGTCGTAACGGGCGGTTGCACCCACGGTGCGCGGGGTGCCGAGCACACCGGAATAGCCACCGTTGGCGGCGTTCCACAGGCTGGTGAAGTAGGTCTTGTCGCCGGCGTTCTTCACCCACAGCGACAGGTCGAGCACGCCGTCGCCCTGGTCCAGGCGCACGCCGGTAGAGAGGTTGACGATGGCGTAGCTGGGGATCTGGCCGTAGTCGGAATCGTCGATGGTGCCCACCGCGCGGGAGCGGAAGGCGTAGCTGGCGGTGACGTAGGGCTCGATGCGCTCGGCCAACTGCCACTTGTACTGGCCGTTGAGGTTGGCGATGTACTTGGAGGCGCCAACCACCTGATGGCCACTGAGGTCGCAGGTCGCGCCGGGGTTGGCCAGACCCACCTCCGGCGGGCACGGGGCGTCGTCGTACTCGGTGTAGCGCACATCGTTCCACGAGCCGTTGAAGTTGAGCGTAAGGCCGCGCACCGGCAGCGCCGTGGCCTCGAACTCCAGGCCACGGGAGCGGACATTGCCGGCGTTGGCCAGGTACTGCACGCGGTTGGCTTCGTCGTAGACGTTGGCCTGGTAGCCATGTACCTCGGCCCAGAACAGGTTGGCGTTGAGCTGCAGGCGGTTGTCCAGCAGCGTGCTCTTGACCCCCAGCTCGGCGTTGTTGACCCGCTCGGTGCCCACCAGCAACGAGTCGGTGCCCAGGCGCGGCGCTGCCCCCACGGTGAGATTGATGCCGCCGGACTTTTCGCCATGGCTGAGGCTCGCATAGCCGAGCACCTGCTCGTTGAAGCGGTAGCTCAGGCTCAGCAGGCCGGAGGGGCTGAAGCTGTACTGGTTCAGATCGCCCGAGTCGTAGGCACCGGCCCGACCATTGCGCGCCGCAGCCGCACCGCCGGTGACCGCTGCGCCGCCGACAGGCGCATCCCGGGTGACCCAGGCGCTTTTTTCTTCATAGGTGCCGCGCACCCCGGCGGTGAAGTCCAGGCGGTCGGTCAGGTGCCAGGTACCCTGAGCGAACAACGCATAGCTGTCAGTGTCGATGTGCCCGTCACCCAGGCTGGTGACGTTGGCCAGCGCGCCTGGGGGCGTGCCGCTCCAGATATCGGCCTGGGGGCCGTAGTAGAAGAATGATTGGTTATCCAGGTCCTGTTTGAAGTAATAGGCGCCGAGCACATAGTCGAAGAAGCCGCCGGTGGGCGATGCCAGGCGGATCTCCTGGGAGTACTGCTTGTCGCGCACCGACACCCCGACGTTGCGGTAGACCGGCACGTTCAGGCCGTCGTCGTTGCGCGGGGTGAAGTCCCACCAGCGGTAAGCGGTGATGGAGGTCAGGGTGAAGTCGTTGGGCAAGGTCCAGTTGGCCTCCACCGAAGTGCCGCCCTGGAACACCGTCACCTGCTGGTCGGCGTCGAAGTTGACCTTGCGATCCTTGCCCGACACCAGGGTAGCGCCGGCTTGGGCCGCCAGGCTTTCGTAGCGATTGACACCGTTGATGGTCGGGCCGGTGCTGTAGAGCGCCAATACGCCGTTGTCGGAGTCCTCTTCGTTGTACTCACCGATCCAGCGCAAGTTGAAGGTCTCGCTCGGCTCGAACAGCAACTGGGTCCGAAAACCCTGGCGCTTGCCGCCGTTGAGGTCGTGGCCGTTGTAGACGTTCTTCACGTAGCCATCGTCCTCGGTGTGGTAAGCGCTGATGCGCCCGGCCAGGGTTTCGCTGATCGGCCCGGAAAAACTGCCCTGGGTCTGCCAGTAACCATCCTCGCCCAGTGACGACTGGACGCTGCCTTCGCGGTGGAACGTCGGTTTGCGGGTGGTGATGTTGAGCACCCCGGCGGTTGTGTTCTTGCCGAACAGCGTGCCTTGCGGGCCGCGCAGCACTTCGAGCTGCTCGACATCCAGCAGGTCGAACACGGCCATGCCAGGGCGACCCAGATAGACGTTGTCCAGGTAGATACCCACGCTGCCTTCGAGGCCATCGCTGGCCGGGTTGTTGCCCAGGCCGCGGATCGAGATGCTCGACTGGCGAGCATGGACATAGGCGACGTTGGTGCTGGGTACCAGTTGTTGCAGATCCTGCACACGGTAAATGCGCTGGGTCTCCAGGGTCTCGCTGTCGAGCACACTGATCGGCGTGGGGACGCTCTGGGCGCTTTCCTCGCGGCGTCGAGCATTGACCGTGACAGTGCCGAGGGTGGCTTGCTGCTCGGGCACTGGCGTGGCAACGACGGTCTCTTCGGCAAGGCTAGGCAGGCTGGTGCCGGCGACAGCCAGTAGCACGCCTGCGGCCAAGGGTTGCAAGGTGAACAGCGACGCGCACGCCGGCCATCGGGGAAGTCGGGACATGCAAATGCTCCTTGAGGCATGGGCCCTGGGGCGAGCATTTCCGTTGGCGGAACCGAATCGCGGACAGTCGGGCTATATTCTTTTAAGAGATATAAATATTTTTAATTCATATTTTGTGGAATAAGTGACTCCCTTTATAAGGTTCGTAACCCTTGTCAGCAATTGCATTTCACCGAAAGTTTTCATGTAGAAAATGCATATAGATCTCCGTCAGCTTCGTCACTTCATCGCCTTGGTCGATCACCGCAGCTTCGTCGCTGCGGCGGCTGCGGTGAACCTGTCGCAATCGGCCTTCAGCCGGAGCATCCAGACGCTCGAGCACAACGTCGGCTGCCGCCTGGTCGATCGCGCCAGCAAGGATTTGTCCCCTACCCGGCAAGGCCTGCTGGTGCTGGAGCACTCGCGCCGCCTGGTGCATGGAGCCCATCACCTGGCCAACGAAATCAACCAGTTCAATGGCGCCACCACGGGTGTCGTGCGGTTCGGCTCCGGGCCGGCACCGGCAGGCGGGCTGGTTCCAAGAGCGGTGGCGCGTTTCGTGGCCGAGTATCCCGCTGCGCGCACCTGCTTTCAGGTGGATAACTGGCAGGCACTGAACCGCCGGCTGGTAGCCGAGGAGATCGAGTTTTTCGTTGCAGACACCCGTCAGTTCGAAGCCGATCCGGACTACCAAGTGCACAAGCTCAAGCCTCAGCGCTGGCACTTCTGCTGCCGCGCCGGGCACCCGTTGAGCGAGCGCGCCGAGGTCCGTGCGCGTGATCTGTTCGACTACCCGCTGGCCACGACCTTCCGCCCGCCGAACATCCGCAAGGTGCTGAGCGACCTGAGCGGCCGCCAGGATTTCTTGCCCAGCGTGGAGTGTGAACACGGCTATGCGCTGCTCAACGTGGTGCAGCAATCGGACACCATCGGCATTGCCTGCAATGCCAATCTGCGGCCCTATCAACGAGAAGGCGGGTTGGTAGCGCTCACGCTCGCCGACCTTGCGCCGGAGCATGAAGAGGCGTTCTACACCCGCTATGGCGTGGTGAGCCGCGTGGGGTATGGACTGTCGGCGTTGGCCCAGGGATTGGTGAGGCAGTTGATTGCCTGTGACAGCGAGTCATGACCGGGCAGTATGGTGCCATTGCACCGCGCCGCCTGCTTCGCGGGTGAACCCGCTCCCACAAGAAACACCGCCCCTTGTAGGAGCGGGTTTATCCGCGAATAGCGCCAGCGCAAGCAGCCCACCTAGTTGTCTCTTCGATTCCGCGATGGCGGCACAGGCCTGCAATAGATCAGCCTTTGCGAAGGGTCCGGCTCTGCTGTCCGTCCACACCCACCGGCACCTCCCCGCCCAATGTCACCCGACGCACGATGCGCGGCTGGGTGCCGTAATCGTCCACCGCGTAATGCTGGGTCGCGCGATTGTCCCAAATGGCCACGTCACCGGCCTGCCAGCGCCAGCGAACGGTATTTTCCAGGCGCGTCACATGCCCTTGCAGCAGATTGAACAGGTGCGCCGAGTCCGCCTGTGAATAACCTTTGATGCGCTTGACGAAATGCCCCAGCTGCAAGGCCCTTTCGCCACTGATCGGATGCACCCGCACCACTGGATGTTCGGTCTCGTACACCGTGGAAGTGAACACCTGGCGATAGCGCTCAAGCTTGGCCGGGTCCACATCGGGCTTGGTACCGGCATAGTCGTATTCGTTGCTGTGCACCGCCCAGAGCTTGTCGGCAAGCTCGCGCAGCGGCTCGGGCAGGCTTTGGTAAGCCGCTGCGGTGTTGGCCCAGACAGTGTCGCCACCAAAGGCCGGCGCCACCACACTGCGCAAGATAGAAGCCTTGGGGTAGGCTTCGACGAAGGTCACATCGGTGTGCCAGGAATTGGCCCGTTGACCTTCGGCACCATCGAGCTGCAGCAGGTAGTCCGTGCCGTCGACCACCGGCACGGTGGGATGGGCGATCGGCTCGCCAAGACGTTTGGCGAAGGCCTCCTGGCTCTGGTCGTCCAACTGCGTCTGGTTGCGGAAGAAAATCACCTTGTATTGGACCAGGGCCGCCTGAATGGCGTCGATGGTGGCGGCGTCCAAGTCGGCGGACAATGTCACGCCGCGAATCTCGGCGCCGATGCGCCCGGCGATCGGATGGATGTCGAGTGCAGCGGTGTGTGGCGCGCGGGCCAGTGCGGCATTGCTCATGGTCATGTCCTTGCGATGGGGATGGATAGGGGTTTCAGCGGGCGGCCTGGACGGCTTGGTCCTGCTGTAGGGCGGCATCGAGAAAACGCGGTTCGATCCAGTCGCTCACCTGGAAGCCACGGCGGATCAAACGCTCCTTGGCAGCCAGGTCCACACCCTGCTGCAGCAGGCCGACAAATTCGGCGTCCAGGCGTGGGTCGAAGTAATGGGCGAGGTTCTCCTGGGCCAGGTCGCCTTCGAGGATCACCCGGGGGTAGTTGGCGGTGCTGGCGACCAGGTCCACATAAGCCTTGCGGTTGTTCTCATCGCGCAGCCACTTCACCGCCTTCTGTTGGGCCGTGACCAGGCGCGCCACCAGGTCCGGGTGCTGGTCGATGAAGGCCCCGGTGCCCAGCAGTACCGCCTGGGTGCTACCCGCCCCCTTGAGGTCGCGGGAGTTCACCGGTAGCTCCACCAACCCCCGTTCGCGCAGGGACAACAGGGTCGACAGGCCCCAAGTGGCGTCGATCTGCTTGGCCGCGATGGCAGCATTGGCGGCGTTGAAATCCAGGTTGATGATCTTCAGGTCACGCTCGGACAGCCCTTGGCTGGCCAGGGCGCTGGCGAACGACAGCTGGTTGGCGGTACCGCGGAACACAGCCACGCGCTTGCCTTTGAGATCCTGCAGGCTGTGGATACCAGAGCCTGGAACCACGGCCAGATAGCTCTTCACCCCGCGCACGCCGGCAGACAGTACCCGGGTGTCGAGGCCGTTGGCCTTGCCGATGATCGCGGCCAGGTCGCCCAGGTAGGCAAAATCGGCCTGGCCGTTGGCCAGGGCTTCGTTGATCACCGGCCCCGCGCCTTTGAAGAAGCGCCAGTCGATGTGGATGCCGTCCTTGGCAAACTCCTGCTCCAGCAATTGCTGGCTACGCAGCACATCCACCACCCCGCCCGCGCTGGGCTGGCTGCCGGCACTGAGGTCCGGCACGGCAATGCGGATGCTATGGGGTGCGTCCGCCTGGGCCGCTTGAGCGCTCAGCACGCTGGCCGCCAGCAGGCCCGCCAACAGCGGCGAGGCGAACGTAGTGAACAAACGTCGGAATGGGATTTTCATGACCAGGCTCCTTGGCAGGCTGCCACCGGCGATGGCCGGCGCTTTGGCCAGAAGCTAGGCCGGGCGAGTTAAAACCCACAAAGACCAAAACTTCATTTTTTAGTAACCAAAAGTCATAACCCAAGCGTCACGGGCGCTGCCGGACGGCTTGCGGAAAACGCATGGAAAATATGAGGAAAACGCAACGGCGCAGGGCTTTCGTGGCGTCTTGAAGACATGTTCTTATCCCTTGATGAACGTACTTATGAATTTTTAATTCCATAAGCGCATAACCAAGGAATGATTCAAGAGGTGCCTGGATGAGCGAGGTTTTGAGCAAGCGTGGACAAGGCCTTCTGGGGCCGCTGCGCCCCCCTTTCGCGACACAGGGCCGCTTACAGGAACCTCTGCTGCCATGGTTGGTGCCATTGGGGGTGGCGGCGCTATGGGTCATCGCCAGCCATTGGCACTGGATGAGTGAGCAGATCCTGCCAGCCCCGTCGGTGGTCTGGCAGAGCGCGCTGGAATTCGGCTCCGGTGAGCTCTGGAGCCACCTGTGGATAAGCCTGCAACGCCTGCTGCTCGGCCTGCTCGCCGGCATCGCCAGTGGCCTGCTGCTGGGCACCTGGCTGGGCGCCTCACGCAGGGCTCAGGCCTGGGTATTGCCGACCTTCGTGGCCTTGGCACAGATCCCCACGCTGGCATGGATCCCACTGTTCATGCTGTTCTTCGGTATCGGTGAAATGCTCAAGCTGGTGGTGCTGATCAAGGCGGTGATCGTGCCGGTGGCCCTGCATACCTTGGTCGGCGTACGCGATGCCCAGCCCAAACTGCGCGAAGCCGCCGCTGCTCTACGTTTGCCGACACACCTGCTATTCCTGCGCCTGCTGCTGCCCGCCGCCCTGCCGGCCTTCCTGACCGGTATACGCCTGGCCCTGGCCACGGGCTGGACCTCGCTGCTGGCCGTGGAACTGCTGGCCTCCAGCGAAGGGATCGGCTACCTGATGGTCTGGGGTCGGCAGCTGTTCATGCTTGATCTGGTGTTCCTGTGCATCCTGGTGATCGGCTTGGTCGGCGCCTTCATGGACCGCGGTTTCTCGGCACTGGAGCGGCGCCTGCTGTATTGGCCGCAACCGGCAACCGGTGAGCAACAACGCAGCGCCCACGCATCCGCCTGGCAAGGTCTGTTGCTACCGGTTGCGCTGCTGGCGTTATGGCAGGCCGCCAACAGCTTCGGCTGGGTCGACGGCAACATTCTCACTTCACCTTGGGAAGTCCTGCGCAGCCTGCTGGCGGGGCTGGCGGACGGCTCACTGCCCGAGGCCCTCTACCTGAGCCTGCAGCGCACCCTTGTCGGGCTGTTGTTCGGCGGCGGCGCGGGTTTTGCGCTGGGTGTCCTGCTCGGCCTGTCGCAACCGGCCGAGCGCCTGCTCGGACCAAGCCTGTCGGCGCTGCGCCAGGTGGCGCTGTTCGCCTGGGTGCCGCTGCTCACGGCTTGGTTCGGCCTGGGTGAAGAGGCCAAGGCCGTGTTCGTGGGCCTGGCGGCGTTCTTTCCGCTGTTCATCGCCACCCAGCGCGGCATCGCCAGCCTCTCGCCGCAATTGGGCGAGGCGGCTCGCGTCTTGCGCCTGAGCCTGCCACGACGCCTGCATCTGCTGGTGCTTCCCGGGGCGGCGCCGGCGATTTTCGCCGGCCTGCGCCTGTCGCTGATCTACGCGTGGCTGGGCACCATCGGCGCCGAATACTTCATGCCCTCCGATGGCGGTATCGCCAGCCTGATGCTCGGCGCGCAGCAACTGTTTCGCATGGACCAGGTCATGGCGGCCATGGTCTTGATCGGCCTGGTCGGCGCCCTGCTGGGCACCCTTGGACAACGCCTCGAATCGCGCGCCACGCGCTGGAGAACCGCATGAACGCTTTCAACACCTCGGCCCTGCACGCGGCCAATCAACCCGAAACCACGCCGCCGCTGGTCAGCTTCGACGGCGTCGGCAAAGTCTTCAGTGTCGATGGTCAGCCGTTCGAGGCCATCCGTAATTTCAACCTGGCGATCAACGAGGGCGAGTTCATCGCCATCGTCGGCGCCTCCGGCTGCGGCAAGTCCACCCTGCTGCGCCTGCTGGTGGGGCTGGACACCGACTACAGCGGCAGCATCCGCGTCGATGGCCAGCCGGTCAGCGGCATCGGTGGCGAACGCGGCATCGTATTCCAGGAGCACCGGCTGTTTCCGTGGCTGACGGTGCAGCAGAACATTGCCTTGGGCCTGGTCAACGAGCCGCTCACCCAAGGTGAGCGGGCACGTCGGGTCCATGAGTTCGTGCAACTGGTGGGGCTGGCAGGGTTCGAGTCGGCCTACCCGCACCAGCTCTCCGGCGGCATGGCCCAACGCGTGGCAATCGCCCGCGGACTGGTCGCCAGCCCACGCATCCTGCTGCTGGACGAACCCTTCGGCGCCCTCGATGCCCTGACCCGCCAGCAATTACAGGACGAGCTGCTGGCGATTCGCGAGCGCTCAGGCATCACCACTTTGCTGGTCACCCATGATGCCGAGGAGGCGACGTACCTGGCTGACCGGGTAGTGGTGCTGGAGCCGCGACCGGGGCGGATCAAGTCAGTGGTGGATATCGACCTGCCACATCCGCGCCAACGCACCGGCGTGGCGCTGCACCATCTGCGCGAGAAGGTGTTGCATCAGATCACAGGCGATGGCGGTTATCTGAAACCAGCGGCAGCGCGCGTGGAAGGGCTGCGGCCGGAATTGATCGCGCTGTGAGTCACGGCGTGTTCGCGGGTGACCCGCTACAGCGGCCCGCACGGACCAAATACGAGCGAGTTACCCGCGAACGCGCCGGCAGCCTCACCCTAGGTCCCGCAGGTATGCCCAAGGGAAGATCCCGCGCTCATGCCCATCGCTGAACACCAGCTGCACGCCATACCCCTGCACCTCGATCCGCTCTACACGCACATCCTCACGTACCACGGCGATGCCACCGCGCAACTTCGCCGCGCGGCATTGCGAGCAGGGGCAGGCGCCGCGCAGGCGGGCATGGCTGACGATCTGCAACGCATCGGGCCAGTGCACGGCCAATTCGCCTCGCCCATGCAGGTTGCGCAGCGACTGGGGCGCGTTCATCACGCCGCCCCTTGCAGTTGCGCCAGGGCAATGCGCACGGCCTTGCGCACCTCGGGGTCGCCATCGGCCTCGGCGGCCTGCAGCGCTGGCAACGCCCGGGCCTGGCCCAACTCGCCCAGGGCCAGCGCTGCCTCTTTGCGCAGATTGGCGATGGCATGCCCAAGCAGCTGGGCCAGGGCATCCAACGCCTCGCCATGCCGCAGGCGGCCCAACGCCCGTGCCGCACGCAGGCGCACCTGCCAGTAGCTGTCGTCCAAGGCCGCGATCAATGCAGGCCCGGCAGCGCCCAAGCCGACCTTGCCCAGCGTGGTGGCAGCTTCTTCGCGTACTTGCCAGGCCTCGTCCCTTAGCGCTGCGACCAATGCCGGCAGCACGCTGGTATCGCGGGCCAGGCCCAGAGCGCCGATGGCAGCACGGCGAACTTCGGTGTCAGTCTCTTCCCCGGCCAGCCGCGCCAGCGCCGGCAAGGCGGGGGCATGCTTGAGCCAGCCGAGGATGCCCACGGCCTCTCGACGCACCGAAGCGTCGGCGTCATCGAGGGCCAGCAGCGCAGGACCTGCAGCGTCCTCCAGGCGCAGCTCACGCAATGCCCGCAAGGCACTGGCGCGAACGAAAGCGTCGGCATGACTGGCCCACGGCAGGATGAGCGTGCCCGCCTCCAGGGACTTGAGTTCGCTCAGACTCTGGGCCGCCGCCAGGCGCACCGGCTCGGCGACATCGGCCAAGGCGGCACACAACGCCTGCACCACTTCGGGCTCTTCCCAGGCTTCCAGCAGGCGCGCGGCTTCGGCGCGGACCTCGACATGCGGATCGACCAGCAGGGCATCGGTCAGCCAGGGCAGGCCGTCCGGGTCTTCCAGGTCGGCCAGTTCGATCAGGGCGATACGCCGCACGCCAGCATCGGCATCGGCCAGGCGTGGCAGCAGCGGGAGGATGTCAGGGTTATCAGTGATTCGTTCGGTCATAGGGCTATCCGCAGCGGTGGATGATCGGTGCCGGGCAGGCCCAGCGGGGTCAGGCGCGGCAGTTCGCGGCCTTCTTCGTGGCGCAGCAGCGCCAGGCAATGGCGCTTGAGATGGGTGAATTCGGGGCTGGTCAAAAGGCTTGCGCGACGTGGCCGCGGGAAGCTCAGTGGCAGGTCCTCGATGAAGCGTCCGGGTCGCGGGCTCATCACCAGGATGCGATCGGCGAGGAACAGCGCCTCGTCGATGTCATGGGTGACGAACACCACGGTGGTGCGAATGCCACTCCAGACTTCCAGCAACAGCTCTTGCATGCGCGAGCGGGTCTGGGCATCGAGCGCGCCGAAGGGTTCGTCCATCAACAGCAGATGTGGGCGGTTGATCAGCACGCGGGCGATTTCGGCGCGTTGCTGCATGCCGCCGGAAAGCTGGCTCGGCCAGCGCTCGGCGAAGTCGGCGAGCCCCACCCGTTGCAACATGTCCTGGGCGCGGCGCTGGCGCTCGGCCTTGCCCACGCCCTGCATCTTCAGGCCGAAGGCGACGTTGTCGAGCACGCTGCGCCAGGGCAGCAAGGTGTGGTGCTGGAACACCATGCCGCGCTGGGGCGAAGGGCCTTCGACTGCCTGGCCATCGACCTCGAGCCGCCCGGCGCTGGGCGCCAGGTGGCCGGCCAAGGCGCCGAGCAGGGTTGATTTGCCACAGCCCGAAGGCCCGAGGATGCACACGAACTCGCCTGGAGCGACGGCAAAGTCCAAGGTTTGCACCGCCTCGAAGGCATCGCGCCCCTGGCCCAGGCGGATCGACACGCCATGCGCCTCGATGCGTCCGGCCTGCGGCGCCTGTCGATAGCTGTTCATCAGGCTGCCCTCCGCGCGCAGTACCAGGGAGTGGCCAGCGCGCCCAGGCGCTTGACCAGGGTGCTGCTGCCCATGCCCAGCACGCCGATCAACAGCATGCCGACGATGATGTCCGGGTAGTTCTGCAAGGTGTAGGACTCCCAGGTGTAATAGCCGATGCCGAACTGTCCGGAGATCATCTCGGCGGTGACCAGGCAAAACCACGACGTGCCCATGCCGATGGCCAGCCCGGTGACGATGCTCGGCAGCGCGCCCGGCAATACCACCTCACGCAGGATCGCGCCGCGTCCTGCGCCTAGGCTGCGCGCCGAGGCCACCAGGCGCGGGTCGACCGCCTCTGCGCCGTGCACGGTATTGAGCAGGATGGGAAACAGCGCGCCGGTGAAGGTGATGAACACCATCGACAGCTCAGACGACGGAAACATCAGGATCGCCAGCGGAATCCAGGCCACCGCCGGGATCGGCCGCAGCACTTCCAGCGGTGGCAACAGGGTGTCCTCGGCCCACGTCGAGCGACCGATCAACAGCCCTAGCGCCACGCCCAACACTGCGGCGGCCAGATAACCGGCGAATACCCGCGCCAGGCTGCTGGACACATGCGCCAGCAAGGCGCTCGATGCCAACAGCTGCCAGGCGGCCTCGAGCACGGCACTCGGCGTGGGCACATAGGTGAACGTGAACAGGCCAAGGTCCAGCTTATGGCTGGCCGCCACCTGCCAGAAAAGCAGGCAGGCCAGCAAGGACGCCAGGCGCAGCGGCCAGCGCGTGAGGTCGCGGGTCATGACATTGCCTCCGGATCAGCGCTGGGCGAGCAGCTTGCGGTTGGCACTGACGAAGTCCAGCGCCTCACCGCCGTGGGCTTTGGCGTACTGTTCGGCCTGGTCCTTGAGCAGGAAGGCCGCCAGCTCGCCCTTGGCGTTGCGCACGAACCAGGCCTGGTTGGCCAGCAGCTTGATGCCGCTGTCGGCGGCCTGGGCGTAGATCGCGCGGATGTCCTTGCCCTCCTGTTCCAGTTGCGCCAGGGCGCCGAGGGCGGCCTCTGGCGAGGCGTAGTGGCGGACCTTGTCTTCGCCGCGCACCCAGATCTGCGCCAGGCGGCTGAAATCTTTGATCGGCTGGCCAGTCAGCGCATCGGTGGCACTGAGCGGCAGTGGAGCGTAGTTCTTCAGCGCCTTGTCGTAGTCCAGGCCAGCCTGCTTGAAGGCGGCGCGGATGTACTGATCGTCGATGAACTGGGCGGTGTCCAGGCCTCGGTCGGTCTTCTTCAGTAGCTTGAGGGTATCGATGGATGTGGCCACGGCCTGGCGGTACTCAGGTTTCCAGGTCAGGTCGCGGGTCTGCAGGCCCAGCGGGCCGTGGAACAGGTAGTTCACCTCGGCTTCGATGCCGGTGACCTTCTCGATCAGCTCGCTGTACTTCTCGGGCTCGGCGGCGATCAGACGGTCGGCTTCGAGGCTGGCGCGCAGGTAGGCGGTGACCACTTCTGGGTACTGCTTGGCATAGTCGGCATCGACCAGGGCGCCATGGAAGGTCGGTGCGTTGGCCTGGGCGCCGTCGTAGATCTTGCGGGCGAAACCACGGTTGGGGAACAGCTCGGCGAAGGGCACGAAGTCGGCGTGCGCCTCGATGCGGTTGCTGCGCAACGCCGAGCCTGCGATCTCTGGGGCCTGGGCGATGATGCGCACGTCTTTTTGCGGGTCCCAGCCCTGGGCGGCGACGGCGCGCAGCAGCATGCCATGGGCGGTGGAGGCGAACGGCACCGAGATGGTCTTGCCCTTGAGTTCGGAGAGTGCCTGCACGGTAGACGCCGCCGGCACCACGATGCCGTTGCCGCTGCCCTGTACGCTGCCGGACAGCACACTGACGAACAGGCTGCGCTTGCCAGCATCCAGATGCGCGACGCCATTGAACGAGCCGGGGAAGTCGGCCATGGCGCCGAAGTCCAGCTTGCCCGCGACCATTTCGTTGGTCAGCGGCGCGCCACTGGTGAAGTTCTTCCACTCGACCTGGTAGGTCGCGTCCTTGTACTTGCCGTCATGGGGCAGGTACTTCTCCAGCAGGCCCAGCTCTCGGATCAGCAGGCCACCAGTGGCGCAGTTGATGGTGGTGTCCTGGGTGCCGATGGCGATGCGGATGGTTTCGGCGTTGGCATTCAGGCCAATGGTTGCCAGCGCGAGGCCGGCCACGGTTGCTGCAAGGCGCATGGTGTTTCCCCTCGAATCGTTTTTAGGTGTTGGCGTCGTCTCCGCCACCTGGCGCGGTGGTGGGAAACGAGGGGGCATTTCGAATGGGCGTCCGGTGGTGGGCCGGATGGCGTGTGGCGTGGTTCAGCGCAGCAGGTAGGGAATATCCACCTTCACCGCGCCGGTCGGGCAGTCTTTCTCGCACGGCATGCAGTACCAGCATTCGTCGAAGGCCATGTAGGCCTTCTGGGTCGCCGGGTTGATGGCCAGCAGGTCCATGGGGCAGACCTCGACGCAGACGGTGCAGCCTTTCTCGGCGATGCATTTGTCTTCGTCGATGGTGACCGGGGCGTTGCTGCGAAAGAAAATCTCTTGGGGTTGGTAGGCCATTTCACGGAGTCCTCGGGGTTCGTTGAGCCTCTGCACCGTCCTGCGGGGGCAACGGTCTTGCCCGGCGGTGCCTTGTTCGCGGGCAAAGCCGCTCCCACTGGGTTCGTCGATGCCTAGGCAGCGTCGGCTTTGACCCGCAGCCGGTCATAGGCAGTCTGCTCCTGGGCATCCAGGGCAATCAGGTAGGGCTCGATGGGTTTCTTGAAGCTGGTCATCTGGCCGTCCTCGCCTTTCTTCAGGTGGCAATGGCAGAACCACTCGCCATCGTTGCGCTCCGGGAAATCCACCCGATGGTGATACAGCCCCCAGCGGCTCTCCTCGCGGAACAGCGAAGCCCTTGCGGCCATCTCGGCGCAGTCGCGGATCACGCTCACTTCCATGGCACGCATCAGCTCATGGGGGTTGTTGGCCTTCATCTGCGACAGGTCACGCTCGATCTCAGCAAAGCGGGCCAGGCCGATCTCCATCTTCTTGGTCACCTTCGGCGGCTGCAGATAGTCGTTGACCATGCGCCGCAGCTTGTACTCGACCTGGGCCGGTGGCAGGCCGTGTTCGCGGTGCAAAGGCGCGAACACCCGTTCGCGCTCGCGCTCGACCTGAGCCGTGTCCACCTCGGCGAAGGGGCGCCCAGCGACGTAGCGGGCAGCGTTGACCCCAGCGAACCAGCCATAGGTGAAAGCGCCGAGCATGTAGTTGTGCGGCACTGCAGCCATGTCACCGGCGGCATACAGGCCGCGAACACTGGTTTCGGCCTTTTCGTTGACCCACACACCAGAGGCTGAATGCCCGGAGCAGAAGCCGATCTCGGAGATGTGCATCTCGACCATGTGCTGGCGGTAATCGGTGCCACGGTTGGCGTGGAACTGCCCACGGCTGGGGCGCTCGTTGCTGTGCAGGATCTCTTCGATGTTCTGGATGGTTTCCTCGGCCAGGTGATCGAGCTTGAGGAACACCGGACCGTTGCCGCCTTCGAGCTCCTGGTGGAACTCCCACATCATCTGCCCGCTCCAGTAGTCGCACTCGATGAAGCGCTCGCCCTTGCTGTTGGCGGTGTAACCACCCAGGGGGCCGGTGACGTAGGCGCAGGCCGGGCCGTTGTAGTCCTTGATCAGCGGGTTGATCTGGAAGCACTCCAGATTCGCAAGCTCCGCCCCCGCGTGATAGGCCATGGCGTAGCCATCGCCGGCATTGGTCGGGTTCTCATAGGTGCCCATCAGGTAGCCCGACGAGGGCAGGCCCAGCCGTCCGGCCGCACCACAGGCGAGGATCACCGCCTTGGCGCGGATCACCTGGAACTCTGCGCTGCGGCAATCGAAGCCCATGACCCCGGCAGCGGCACCTTCGCCATCGAGCAGCACGCGGGTGCAGACCATGCGATTGGTGATCTCGACCCGCGCGCGTTTGAGTTGGCGATAGAGGACCTTCTTGATGTCGTGGCCCTCGGGCATGGGCAGCACGTATGCCCCCATGTGGTGGACCTTCTTCACCGCGTAGTCGCCGGTCTCGTCCTTCTCGAACTTCACGCCCCAGCGGTCCAGTTGCTCGAGGGTTTCGAAGCTGTGGGTGGCGTAGGCATACACAGCGGCCTGATTGACGATACCGTCGTTGGCTACGGTGATTTCCTTGGTGTACTGCTCGGGCGTGGCGTGGCCTGGAATGATCGCGTTGTTCAGGCCGTCCATGCCCATGCTGATGGCACCGCTGCGCTTGACGTTGGCTTTGTCCAGCAGCAGCACGCGCAAGGACTTGTCCTGTTCCTTGGCCTTGATCGCGGCCATAGGCCCTGCGGTGCCGCCGCCGATGACGATGATGTCGTAGTCGCGGGTCTCGATGCTCATGCCTTGGCTCCCTTCTGGCGGTCGATGCGCAGGCGGTACTGGAAGGCATCGCCGCGGTAGTAGAGGTGTTCGAAGTCCAGCGGCGTGCCGTCGGCGGCGTGGGTCAGACGCTCGATGCGCATGATTGGCGAGCCCTCCTCCACTTCCAGCGCCTGGGTCAGGTCGGCATCGGCCAGCACTGCATCGATGGCCAGGTCGGCGTGGCCCAGGGCGATGCCACAGTCGTTTTCCAGCAGCAGGAAGATGTCGCGGGTGACCAGGTCAGCCTTTTCGAGCTTTTCGCCAACGGCCTTGGGCAGCCAGGTCAGTTCCAGCGACACCGGCTCACGGTTGATCAGCCGCACCCGGCGGATCTCAGTGACCAAGCTGCCCTCCGCCACCTGCAAACGCTCGGCCACCAGTGCACTGGCCGGTACATGACGGAAGCTGCGCAGGCGGTTGATCACCTCGTAACCCATCTGGCTCATGGATTCGCCCAGGCCTTGCAGGGTGGTGACGTTCTGGAACGCCTTGGGCTTGGCAACGAAGGTGCCTTTACCATGGATCTTGAAGATCAGACCCTCCTTCTGCAGATCGCCCAAGGCCTGGCGCACAGTGATGCGGCTGACGTCGAAGGCCTTGCCCAGCTCGGCTTCGGAGGGCATGCGGCTGTGGGGCGGATAGGTACCGTCGAGGATGCGCTCACGCAGCAGCTCCTTGAGCTGGCTGTACAGCGGTACCGGGGACAGGGGGAGCAATTCGGCCATGATTCTCTTCACTCTGACGTGACTTGTTATAACAAGTTGTGACCAGAGGATAACGCATAAGCGTTATGTGAGAAATATCGTTTTCGAATATGGATATTTTCCGCGACCATGCCGTTGTGGCAAAAACAGCTACAGATCAAGGCGATGGACGCAACCCCACGAGATGGGTATCATTGCGCCCCGTTGCACTCGTAGCTCAGCTGGATAGAGTACTGCCCTCCGAAGGCAGGGGTCGTGGGTTCGAATCCCGCCGAGTGCGCCATACCTGAAGCCCTGGGAGATCTCCCGGGGCTTTTTCATTTGGGCTGGAATTTCGGCGAGTTTGCTTCCCCGTTCCAGTTGCACACTAGTGCCACTGTGCCTCTCCCTACAACCTCTCCATTGGTGTTAGCGTGGGGTTATCCCGTTCCTACAGAGCGGGGACCTCTATCAACGATCCGCGAAGGACTGCGCTGACTCATGACTCTGAAAAAACTCACGACCGCCACCCTGCTGCTGGCCAGCCTCGGGCTGTTCGCCAACCAGGCCCAGGCCAACCTCACGCCACAGCAATCGGCGGCGATCCTCAAGACCTACGACGGCAGCGATCCGACTGATTTCCGTCACTTTCTCAGCAAGCTGGCCGGCAGCAACCTGGCCAAGGCCGACACGCTGAACGAAACGCTGACCACCTACCTGGCCGGCAAGCCGCTCAACGCTGATCAGCAAAACGAGATCAACCGACTGCTCGGCCTGTACACCCGGATCAAATACGGCAAGGCAGCCACCGAAACCCTGCGCGAGCTGGTGGCCATTCCGACCTTCCAGGTCGAGGGCGTGCCACAGCACGAGAACCCGCAGTTCCTCAAGATCGCCGAAAAAATCAAGACCCTGGCCGAGGGCTTCGGTCTGAAATTCCGCAACATCGACAACCGGGTCTATGAAATCTCCCTGGGCGACAACGACAAGGAAGTCGTCGGTATCCACGCCCACGCCGATGTGGTGCCGGTGAACCCGGATAACTGGAAACTCGAAGACGGCACGCGCCTGGACCCGTTCAAGGTGACCCTGGTAGGGGACCGCATGTACGGGCGTGGCACCGAGGACGACAAGAACGGCATCGTCGTGGCGCTGTACGCGCTCAAGGTGGCCAAGGACGAAAAACTGCCGCTGGCCCGGCAGTTCAAGCTGCTGGTGGACACCACTGAAGAAACCACTGGTGACGCCATCCCCTACTACTTCGCTCGCAACCCGGTGCCCAACTACAACCTGGCGCTCGATGGCGGCTATCCAGTGGTGATCGCCGAAAAAGGCTACGGCACCGTTATGGCGAGCTTCCATCGGCGTCCGGCCACCGGCACGGGCGCGGAAGTCACCACACTCACCGGCGGCCTGGCCACCAACCAGATCCCCACCACGTCGGTAGCGACCCTGCTGGGCGACAACCCAACTGCGCTGGCCGAGGCCCTGCAAAAGGCCGGCGCCGAGTACGCCAAGCGCAACGGTGGCGACTTCACCATCGATGCCAAGGTAGCGGGCAAGGAAGTGATCCTGACAGTGACCGGCGTCTCGGCGCACTCTTCGGAGCCTGAATCGGGGGTCAATCCGGTGGCGCGGATGCTGGTCTTCCTCAACGGCCTGGGCGACCAAGTACCGCTCAAGCAGAACCACATCACCGATGCAGCACGCTATGCGGCGGACAACTGGGGGCTGGACTACCTGGGCAAGCAACTGGGCGTGAATTTCGAAGACCCGTTCATGGGCCCGCTCACCGCCTCGCTGACCTACGTCGGGCTCGACCAGAAAGCCCTCAAGCTTGCGGTGAACCTGCGCATCCCCAAAGGCAAGCCGCTGGCCAACCTCAAGGACGAGCTGGCCGACAAGCTGGGCAACTGGGCGCGCGGCAGCCACACCTCGGTGGCCTTCGAGTACAGCCTCGACGAGCCGATGTACCGCAACCCCGAGGGTGAATGGGTCAAGGCCCTGCTCGATGTGGCCAGCCAGAATCTGGGCCTGCCTCACGAGTTCGGCACCTCTGCTGGCGCCACCTCGGTGCATGACCTGCCTAATGGCGTGCAGTTCGGCCTGGCGATGCCCAACGTGAAGTACACCGGGCACAACGACAACGAGTTCAAGACCGTGGAGCAGTTCATGCTGGATCTGCAGATCGTCAGTGAGATGATCGCGCGGATAGGACAGATGCCCAAGTTGTAAGCGGTTCGGGGCCGCGTCGCGGCCCCTTCGCCCAGCCATGGAAACGACCTGAACTGTAGCGCCCCTATCGACTATGGCGCTTAAATATCAAAAAGCCATCCACCTGAATTGACGACGAAATCATTTTGCCAGTAGTGTTGCCCGGATTTTCGGTATCAAGGCATGGATACCGCATGGATTCGGAACTAAAGACTAGGCAGGGTCGTCAGGGATGCGCGGAGTATTGCTACGCAGCGGTAAAAGTGAAGATTTCACCGCTTTGGGAGAAACGGGCCAACCGGTCTACCGTGCTGCGTTGCAGATCCGCGAGGCGATCCGCCGCAAGCACCCGGCCCATCCTGATCTGGTCGAGCACCTGGCCATCCCGCAAACCGATGAGCTGGGCAGCACCATCGACTGGTACAGCGATCGCCCCGGGGATGTCATCCCCTGGAGCAGCGCTACCGAGGAAGAACGCGCCCCAGCCCGCGCACAGTTGGAAATCCTCCAAGCCAGAATCAACGACCTGAGCAATGAACTGCTCGGCCTGGACGCCCATGGCCAACCATTGGCCGGCGCCAAAGCCGGTGCCCAGGGCGATCGCACGGTGTTCGGCAAACTGCTGACCTGCGTGGTGCCCTTCCCTGACGAGAACTTCGTCTACCTGGTCGATGGCCGCCCGGTCCTGACGTTCTGGGGCTTCATCCACGCTGGCGCCGAACGCAGTCGTCAGCCTTTGCATTGCCTCTACCCCCGCACACCCAAGGCTGCCGAACCGGTGATGCCACCCCCGCCGATCGAGCCGCCACCGTTGGCCCCGGCTGCGCCCGTGCCGCCGCTGGCCGTGCAACCGTCAAGGCCCTCCTGGTGGCGGCGCTGGTGGTGGCTGCTGCCTCTGTTGCTGCTGTTGCTCCTGCTGCTGTTCGGCCTGCGCAGCTGTGGCATTCCGGCCCTGGGCATCCCTCCACTGAGCGTACCGGCGCTGGACGGCCAATTGCCAACCCTCAACCCTGGCCAGACCGTCGCCCCCGTACTCCCGGCCGGGACGCTGAGCGCCATGCCTACGACCGGAGCAGGCGTCGGCGCCGTACCGAGTGAGCCCGTCGCGCCCGCCGGCGTAGGTGCGATCCAAGCTCCCACGGCCATCCCAGCGCCCACCACGGCCGAAGCGCCTGCCGTCCCAAGTCCGACATCCACGCCCGAAGGCAGTCAGGCCGCGCCCGGCGAGTCGACCGCCACCGGCAACGCGGCGCCACCTGCACCGCCTGAACTGGCGCAAGAGCCCCAGGCCAACGCCCAACCGAATCTGCTGAGCATTCCGCCAGGCGCTGGCAACGGCACCGCGGACTTCCTCAATGGCGACTGGTCCGGTGCCGGTATCCAGGAGGTTGGCACCGGCAAGCCCCTGCGCCTGAAGTATGACTTCCAGAACGGCAAGGGTCAGGCTACGGTCAGCCGCTCCGACGGCGTGCGTTGCGATGCCCCTGTCGAAGCGGCCATGAACGGCGGCCTGCTGTCGATCAACAGTTCAGGCCAAGCCACCTGTGCCGACGGCAGCAGCTACGACCTCCCTCAGGTGAACTGCAAGCCTGGCGCCCAGGGCGTCGCTGACTGCAGCGGCAACTACGGGTCGCAAGCCTTCCCGATGCTGATGAAACAAGCCGGCCAATAACACGGAAAACGCAGAAGATGTTGCCCGAAATCACCCAGTTCGAAGAAACGGTCACGCTGGTCAGCGATACCGGCATTCAATTCATGGATTTCGCCCTGCGTCTGGGCCCGGATGGCGAGCAAGCCGGCAAGTTCGTGCAACTGAACAACGGCATGGTTCCCACCCGGCTGCTGTGGTCCAAGGAGTACAAAGACTTCTACGAGCCCGAGCCGGACAAAGTGGTGCAGGTGGAGTTCGACACCACCGAGGACAACCACTTCCGCGTGCCCATGGAAGAAAGCCTGAAGCTGTTCAATGGCACCTGGCTGCCGATCCCGTTCCTGCGTTTCATGCCGCCCTATCGCTTCGACGAAGGCCCCAACAACTGGGCGCGCATGCGCCTGGTCAAGCTGGCCGAGCCTGACGTAGACGGCAATACCCACCGCCTGACCCTGGCCTTCGACAGCCGCATCATGCCGACTATCAATGGCGCGGCCTACCTGGCCCCCAACGAAGAGGACGTGCGTGCCGGCGTCGCCTTCAAGCTCGCCTGCAGTGCCCGTGAATATGGCTGGTTCCTGACCCACGGCTGGATCCGCGAATGGCTGGCCGAGCTCTATGGCGAGGCCCGTGCCGACTGGACCCGAGAGCGCCTGGACCGCGACCTGCAGGGCAACCGCCACCTGGCTCACTACCTGAACGTGCTAAGCCTGCTACGCCGGCCGACGCCCGCCGAGCAGAGCACCGAAAAGCCCAAGGTCGAGATCCCGGAAATCAAGGTGATCGCCAACGAAACCCAAGGCGTGGTCAAACCAATCCCGGTGGACCTGGTGCTGGATGTGGGCAACTCGCGCACCTGCGGCATCCTCATCGAAGACCACGGCCAGTCCGGCTCGGGCATGAAACACAACTATGTGCTCGAACTGCGCGACCTGAGCGAACCGGAAAAGGTCTACAACCAGGCCTTCGAGAGCCGTGTCGAATTCGCCCAGGCCTATTTCGGCAAGGACCACTACTCGGTCAAGAGCGGCCGCCACAACGCCTTCCAGTGGGCCACCATCGCCCGGGTCGGCGGTGAAGCCGGGCGCCTGGCCAGCCGCCGTCGCGGCACCGAGGGCTCCACCGGTCTGTCCAGCCCCAAACGCTACCTGTGGGATGAGAAGGCCTACGGCCACGGCTGGCGCTTCAACACCTCCTACGTCAAGACCGACAAGGAGCCGCTGGCCACCGCCGCGCCCTTTGCTCACCTGATCAACGACCTGGGCCAGGCCCTGTACCTGCCGCCCAAGAACGACATGCCGGTTTTCACGCCGCGCTATTCGCGCAGCAACCTGATGACCTTCATGCTGGCCGAGGTGGTCACCCAGGCCCTATCGCAGATCAACAGCCCGGCCCAGCGCTCGCGCCAAGGCCACGCCCGCGTGCCGCGCCAGCTGAGCAGCATCACCCTCACCGTGCCGCCAGGCATGCCACAGGCCGAGCGCAGCATTCTCAGCAACCGCCTGTACGAAGCCGTGGGCCTGGTGTGGAAGAGCCTGGGCTGGCACGCCGGCGAGAGCAACCCGTTCAAGGACAAGAGCGTGGTGCCGCGCACACCGTTGCCGAGCATCCGCGTGGAGTGGGACGAAGCCAGTTGCGGCCAGCTCGTCTACCTCTACAACGAGGTCAACGAAAACTTCGCCGGACACCCCGAAGAGTTCTTCGCAGCCCTGGCCCGCCCGGACAAACAGGAAGCCGAGCAGATCACTCTGGCGACCATCGACATCGGCGGTGGCACCACAGACCTGGTGATCACCGACTATCGCCTGGACCGCGGCAACAATGGCGGCACTGGCAGCAACGTACACATCATTCCGAACCAGCGCTTTCGCGATGGCTTCAAGATCGCCGGTGACGACATCCTGCTGGACGTGATCCAGGAGTTCGTCCTGCCGTCGTTCCGCAGTGCCTTGCACAATGCTGGCGTACCAGCGCCCGATGAGCTCATGTCGCGCCTGTGCGGCAACGGTGACGCCACCGCCCAGGAGCGCATCCTGCGTCAGCAGTTGAACCTGCAGGTGTTCGTGCCCTTGGGCCTGGCCTTGCTCAAGGCCTATGAACATTACGACCCGGCGCAGCCCCAGGAGACGATCGAGCAGACCTGGCAACAGGTGCTGGGAAGCGACGCGGTCAACGACAGCGTGGTGGAGTTCGTCAATGCCGCGGTGCGTCGCGAAGTGGGCCGCGAGGGCACCCTGGACCTGCTCGGCACGCCGATCACGTTTGACCTTGAGCAGGTGCATACCGCCTTCCTGGGCGGACAGATCAACATCACCAAGATCCTCGCCGAATTGTGCGAAGTGATCTTCCACTACCCCTGCGACGTCCTGCTGCTGACCGGCCGCCCCTCGCGCCTGCCAGGCATCCAGGCGTTCATCCGCCAGCGCCTGCCGCTGCCTCCGGGGCGTATCCTGGCCCTGCAGAACTACCGCACCGGCGGCTGGTACCCGTTCCACCGCAACGGCCTGATCGACGACCCAAAGAGCACCGCCTCTGTGGGCGCGATGATCTGCCTGCTGTGCTCCAAGCACAGCGTGCCGAACTTCTACTTCCGCACCACCGCGCTCAAGCCGTACTCGATCATCAAGCACTTCGGCCAGATCGATAATGCCGGCACCATCAAGCATGGCGATGTGCTCTATCGCGACCTCAAGTCCGACAAAGGCCGCATCGAGCTGCCCATCGTCGGCGAAGGCGAAACCCGTGGTACGCCCTGGCTGGAAATGCGCGGCGACATGCACCTGGGCTACCGGCAGTTGTCCGCCGAGCGCTGGTCGGCCTCGCCGCTCTACACCCTGCGCTTCACGCCCAAGGGCAGCGCCGCGTTCTCCCGTGCCATCGGCAAGAACGGCGAAGCGCCGGTACTGCGCATCCGCTTGGAGGTCGAAGAACCTTCGGACCTGCTGCTCGAGCGAGGGCTGGTCAGCGACAAACTGGTCATCTGCGACCTGCAATCGAACATCCAGGATGCCGATTTCGATTACGACCGGGATCTGGAACTGTCACTCAACACCATGCCGACCATGAGCCTGAGTGACAGCGACTATTGGCTCGACAGCGGGAATGTCAAAGGAAAATGAGCGACCTTACCCCTAAGCAACAGCAACTGATGGGTGCCTGGGGCGCCATTCACAAAGGCGCCGGCCAAGCCTTGGACTGGATCGAGCAGGTGCGCGGCAATGCCGCCAGCGTCGAGGCTGAGGCCGATGGCCTGAGCCTGCGCCTGCGCCAGGCGCGCAACCGGGCCCGTGACTTGCAGCGCGCGGCCTCCACGCCCATGGTGATCGGTTTCTTCGGGCTGTCCCAGGCGGGCAAGTCGTACCTGATCTCGGCCCTGGCCGCGGACCGTTCCGGGCGCCTTGAAACCGACTTCGGCGGCAAGACCCTCGACTTCATCGAGCACGTCAACCCGACAGGGCTCGGCAAGGAGGCTACAGGTCTGGTCACCCGCTTCAGCCGTCGGGCCACGCCGAGCCCTGACGCCGACTACCCTGTCGAGCTGAAGCTGTTCAGCGAAATCGAAGTCGCCAAGATCCTCTCCAACGCCTGGTTCGAAGATTTCGACCAGGAGAAGCTCGACTACAGCTTCACCGACGAAAGCATCCAGGCGCTGCTCAAGGGTTACGAAGGCCGCGAGCACGAGCAGTTGCAACCGGGCGTGACCGGGGACGACGTGGTTGCCTTGTGGGACTACCTCAAAGGCAACTACGAGAAGTCAGTGCGCAAGCTCAACGAGCTGTACTGGCCACGGGTGATCAAGCTGGCGCCACGCCTGAACTACCGCCAGCGGGCCAAGCTGTTCTCGGTGCTTTGGGGCGAGCAACAGGCCCTGACCGATGTCTACGAGCTGCTGGTCGGTGGCCTGCAAAAGCTGGGCTTCGCCGATACCGTGCTGGCGCCGCTGAGCGTGCTCGTCAAGGAAGAAAACGGGACCTACACCCAGGCCAACAGCATCATGAACGTGGACATCCTCGGTCGCCTGGGCACCGGTCGTGACATGCAGGTGGACGTGCGTCCGCTGCAAGACGGCCAGCCTCAGGGCCGCGTCGGTCTGACAATCGCCCAGTTGGCCGCGCTGACCACCGAGATGACCTTCCGCCTGATCAACAGCCCCAAGGACCCGGTGGTGGATCAGGTCGATCTGCTCGACTTCCCCGGCTATCGCACCCGGCAAAAGTTGCTGCGCATCGAAGATGCCGCCAGCCCCGATGCCGTCGAAGAGGTCAACCCGGCCTCGAGCCTGATCCTGCGTGGCAAGGTGGCCTACCTGTTCGAGCGCTACACCGATGCCCAGCAGATGAACGCCCTGGTGCTGTGCACCAGCTCGTTCAAGCAGAGCGAGGTGGTCAGCGTCGGCCCTGTGCTGACCCGCTGGATCCACAAGACCCAGGGCGCTACCCCGAAAGAACGCGCCCAGCGTGCCCCCGGCCTGATCTGGGCCCTGACCATGCTCGATGGTTTCATCAGCAACACCCTCAGCCTGAGCGAAGGGCAACTGCCCGAAGGCTGCGAGAACATGATGAAGCTGACCATGATCGAACGCTTCGGCACCCAGGAATGGATGAAGGACTGGTCGGGCGTGCCATTCAACAACACCTACCTGGTGCGCAAGCCACGCCTGGACACCGCGTTCATCGAGCGTGACCACGCCAACGGCGATGAAACCCAGTTCAACGAGCGCCATGCGCCCCGTCTGCAACAACTGCAGCAGTGCTTTGCCGCCAGCCCCTCGGTCGAACGCCACGTCAAAGACCCCGCTACAGCCTGGGGTGCGATGCTCGCGCTCAACGACGGCGGCATCAGTCGCTTCAGCGGCAGTTTCCAAGCGGTCAGTGACATCGACTTCAAGCTCACGCGCATCCAGGAACAACTGGAGCAATGCCGTACCGACTTGCTGGAGCATGGTCTACACGCCTGGCGTGAAGAAGACTTCGAGCAACTGTTGGGCAAAAAGCGCGAAAAGACCCAGTACCTGCTCGACAACCTGGGGGCCGACCCGGACGCCATCAGCGAGCTCATCCATGCCTTGCAACTGCCTGTCGAACAGCTGCGAGAGCTGTACCTGAGCGGCGTGTACGAAATCGACGGCCTGGACGATGAGGCCGTCGCCGAGCCTGAGCAAGCCACCAAGGCGCCTGCCAACAAGGCGCCGGCAATCAGCTTCGGCAACTTGTTCGCCAGCACCGAGGCCGCCCCCGCCGCAGCCCCGGTCAAACCGCTGGCCAAGCGCCTGACGTCCGAACAGCGCTTTGCCCGCGCCGCGCTCAAGTCCTGGATCAAGCACATGCGCGACCTGAGCACGCAGCCTCTGCGCCTGGCGAGCCTGCGCATGACCCGCGAGCTGGTCGAAGCCCTGACCGAGGAACTGGTCAGCGCGGTACGCCGCCCGGCCTTCCTCGAGCAACTGGACGCCGCCGTCATGCAGCGCATCGTCAGCGGCGCCCGTCGCGACCAGATGGTCCAGCGTCAGGTCATGGCCGTGCAGCTGGTGATGCGCGACTTCCTCTGCTGGTTCGGCCTGCTGGGCAAGCCGCTCTCGGCACGCCCCAACAGTCTGCTGGGGGCCAAGGAGCCGGTGTTCAGCTTCTACCGGACCGTTGCCGAAGGCGAATTGCCCAACCTGCCTGAACAGCCCTCGCATCAGGAACAGCGCTTCCTGGTGGACTGGCTGTCGGGCCTGGCCTGGCTGACCCAGGAAAACGCCAAGAACGGCGCCGATCCGGAAATCACCACCGAGCAGCGACGCCAGCTGGCTGTGCTGCTGAACACCTTCGAAGCGAGTTGAGTGCAATGGGTATCAGAGTTGATGTGCTGCCACTGGATGTGAACACGCCAGGCCACGGCCTGCTGCGGATCACCGGCTGGGAGGGTGCGAGCGAAGGGTTGCAGTGCTCCCTGCAGAGCAGCCAGACCCACGACTTCCTGCATGAAGGCAAACGCTGGGGCAATATCGCCCACTGGTTCAGGCTGGACAGCCTGGTCGCCGTCGAAGGCACCGAAGCGATCGAAACCCGCATCGGCCCTGACCTGATCGACCCCTTGCTCGAAGCCAGCGGCACGGCAAACTTCCGCATCGAGGTGAGCCATCCCGAGCAAGGACAGAGCGACATGGGCATGGTGCGGATCAACCCTGCCGTCATCGGCTCGGCGTCCGGTGGGCCTGCACTGGGGCAACCTGTCGCCCCTGTCACGCCACCACCACCTGCAGCACCGGTCGAAGTCGTCGCCCCGCCTGTGGAGACCGTAGAGCCGGTCGTCGAAGCGCCGGCTCCCCAGCCGGAGCCAGCCTCTGCGTCCTATGCCCCGGTGGCACCGGCCCCTGCGAAATCCGGCAATCGCTGGCTGCTGCCGCTGATCCTGCTGATTCTGATCGCCGCGGCCGCTGCAGCGGCCTGGTGGTGGTTCACCCAGCGCCAGCAGCCAGCACCCTTGGAGCCGCCAGCGGCCGAGCAACAGGCTGCACCGGCGGCGGAGCCGGCCAGCGCCGCTGCCGCGCCCTGCACCCTGGAAAGCATGCAAGGCCAGGCAGAATTGGCCTTCGTCCAGAGCTGCATTCAGCAGGCACCGGACAGCGCCAAGCTGCTCGACGTCATCAATACCGCCAAGGCCAACAACCACTGCGGCGTGGCCCAACGCCTGTACGCTAACCGCGCCCAAGGCGGGGACGTGCAGATCGCCATGGCCTATGCCCATGAGTACGACCCCAAGTACCACCAGGCCAGCGAATGCTTCAAGGCACCAGACAACGCCACCGCCGCCTACTGGTACGAAACCATCCTCGGTTTCGATGAGAACAACGCCGAAGCCAAGGCGCGCTTCGAGGAGCTCAAGCCATGAGCCTGCGCGGCCTCGGCGTCGCCCTGCTGGCCTTGAGCCTGAGCCCGGCCCTGCAGGCAGCGGATAAACCGCTGCTGCAGGACGGCAAGAAAACCCTGTTCCAACGCGTGCTGACCACCCCAGGCTGCAAGCTCAGCGATGCCGCCGGTGCGGCGCCCGGCGCTGCGCAGCCAGCCTTCAGCCGTTTCTATGTCTACGAACGCGCCCAAGCTGACGGCCATGAATGGCTGCGGGTCGGTCCCGACACCCAAGGCAAGAGCATCGGCTGGCTGCCCGGCGACTGCACCGTCGCCTGGAAGATGCAGCTGACCCTGGCCTTCACCAACCCGGCCAACCGCGACCGCTTGCTGTTCTTCAAAGAGCGCAGCCAGCTCGAAGGCATCCTCGACGCGCCGGACCCGGTCAGCCAGATCGCCCCGATTCGCGCCAAACTCAAGCACAACACCGAAGCCCCTGGCGTACTGGCCCAGGAGCCTGAGTTCTTTGTCGACATGCAGAAGAACTTCTACCTGCTGCCCGTGCTCAGCGGCGAAGAGGTGATGACCGAGGAAGGCTTCCGCACCCGCATCCTCAATGTGGCCTCGGTGAGCAAAGCCCAGGAGCAGGGCGCGCAGACCGCGGGGGCGGCCAGCCCGACGACCAAGACCCAGCTCAAGGCCTTCAGCGCAGCGGTGGTGTTCGTCATCGACTCGACCATTTCCATGGACCCGTACATCGACCGCACCCGTGAGGCGATCAAACGTGTCTACGCGCAGATCGAAAAGGAAAACCTCGGTCAGCAGGTCAAGTTCGGCCTGGTCGCCTACCGCTCCAGCACCAAGGCGGTACCGGGCCTGGAGTACGTCAGCAAGATGTACGCCGACCCCAACACCGTGAAAGACGGCGCCGACTTCCTGTCCAAGGTCGCCGACCTCAAGCAGGCGAAAGTCTCCAGCAGCGCCTTCGACGAAGACGCCTATGCCGGCGTCATGCATGCCGTGGACAAGGTCGACTGGAGCCAGTTCGGCGCGCGCTACGTGGTGCTGATCACCGACGCAGGCGCCATCGATGGCGGCGACAAGCTGTCGAGCACCGGCCTGGGGGCCGAGCAGGTGAAGATCGAGGCAAGCAACCCAGGCGTTGCGCTCTACACCCTGCACCTGAAGACCCCGAGCGGCGCCAAGAACCACAGTGCCGCCGAGGCTCAGTACCGCACCCTGTCGAACTACCCCGGCACCAATACCTCGTTGTACTACCCGGTCAATGCCGGCGACGTGGAGGCCTTCGGCCGCAAGGTCGACAGCCTGGCCGCGGCCATCACCCAGCAGGTCAAATCGGCCTACCTGGGTGAGGACGCCATCGGCAGCGCAACCAACGCCAAGGCCGATCCGGCCGACAAGAAGATGCTCGAAGATGCCGCGCTGATCGGCCACGCCATGCAACTGGCCTACCTGGGCAAGACCACCGGGACCCAGGCACCGCCGGTGTTCCAGGCCTGGATCAGTGACCGCGATCTGATCAAGCAGAACGTACCGACCACCGACGTGCGGGTGCTGTTGACCAAGGCCCAGCTCAGCGACCTGAGCGATGTGCTCAAGCAGATCCTCGATGCCGCCAACGAAGGCATGATCTCGCCCAGCGACATGTTCGCCCGGCTGCGCTCGGTGGCCGCGACCATGGGCGCCGACCCGAACCAACTCAAGCAAGGCGCGACCACCCGCGTAGCCGACCTGGGCGTACTCGGCGAGTACCTGCAGGACCTGCCCTACCAGAGCGAAGTGCTCAACCTGGACGAAGAAACCTGGAAAGGCTGGGACGGCCTGGCCCAGGAAAAATTCATCCGCAACCTGAGCACCAAACTGCGCCATTACCAACGCTACAACGCCGACGTGGACCGTTGGGTGGCCCTGGCGCCAGGCGCCGACAGTCGCGACAACGTCTACCCGGTGCCACTGGAAATGATGCCCTGACCCACCATGCTCGAAATCAAGGGACTGAGCGTGGTCCGTGGCGACGGACCACAATCGCACCGGGTACACCTGGACGAACTGCACCTGCGCCCAGGCGAAGTGCGAGCGATCACTGGCGAAAGCGGCTGTGGCAAGAGCACCCTGCTCGAAGCCATCGGCCTGCTGCTCAAGCCTGAGCGGCTGACGCACTACCGCCTGGGGCCGCAACGAGAGGATGTCGCCCGACTGCTGGCCGAAGACCGGGAGCCTGCGCTGGCCGCCCTGCGCTCGCGGGCGCTGGGTTTCGTCCTGCAGAACGGCGGCCTGCTGCCGTTTCTGAGCGTACGCGAGAACATCCTCCTGCCCCGGCGCCTGCTGGGCCTTGCCGCCCACAGCGCCGCCGTGGACAAAGCCATCGCCGCCCTGCGTCTGGAGCCCTTGCTGGGCAAGCTGCCCCAGGCCTTGTCCATCGGCGAGCGCCAGCGGGTGGCCTGTGTCCGGGCGATCGCCCATGAACCGCGCGTGCTGCTGGCCGACGAACCCACCGCAGCGCTCGACCCGCACAATGCCCAGCGCCTGTTCGAGCTGTTGCTGAACCTGGTGGCCGAGCTGGGTATCGCCGCCCTGGTGGTATCCCACGACTGGGCACTGGTCGAGCGCTTCGGCCTCAAGCGCCTGGGCGCGATCAACGGCGAGGGGGAGACGCGCTTTGAACCCATGGCATGAGCACCTTGGCCTGCTGGTGCGCCTGACCCTGGCCGACCTCTGGCACGACCGTAACGTCTCCCTGTGCATGGCCGCCTCGCTGATGGCGGTGATCGCCCCGTTGCTATTGCTGTTCGGCCTCAAGCATGGGGTGGTCAGCCAGTTGCAGGACGAGTTGCTGCGTGACCCACGCAACCTTGAAGTGAAGATGCTCAGCAGCGGCCACTACCACCAGGCCTGGCTCGAGCGCCTGCAACAGCGTCCGGACGTGGGCTTCGCCATCGGCCAGACCCGCTCGCTCAACACCCAGGCCGACCTGCTCGGTGAGCATGGCCGCTTTGCCGACAACGTCGAGGTCATCCCAACCGCAGCCGGCGACCCGCTGCTGGACAGCGGGCTGAGCGCCTTGCAGGGCGACCAGGTGATCCTCAGCGAGCGCGCCGCCCAGCGCCTGGGCGCCAAGGTCGGCAGCACGGTCCGCCTGCACGTGGCCCGGCGCCTGGACGAGGTCAACGAGCGCGGAGAACGCAC
Source organism: Pseudomonas guariconensis (assembly GCF_040822035.1). Lineage (NCBI taxonomy): Bacteria > Pseudomonadati > Pseudomonadota > Gammaproteobacteria > Pseudomonadales > Pseudomonadaceae > Pseudomonas > Pseudomonas guariconensis. The sequence goes on from NZ_CP162012.1 coordinate 5,088,795, forward strand.
CCTGCAGGTGCAGGCCATCGTCGACAGCGTGCGCTTCGCCCGGCCAGCGGCATTCGTCAGCCCGCAGCTGCTGCTGGAGCTGGAGCGCTACCGCGATGGCTACCGCGTGGCAACGCTGGGCGCCAGCACCGGGCAAGCGCTGGACGGGGTCAAGATCGGTTACGCCCGCGCCCGCGTCTACGCCAAGGACATCGACAGCGTCGCCCCGCTGGAGCGCTGGTTGAATGAGCAGCGCATCGAAACCGCCAGCCGTCTGGCGGAGATCGAAAGCGTGCGGGCCATCAACCATGTGCTGGGGCTGATCTTCGGCGTCATCGCCGGTGCGGCGCTGGTCGGCTGCATCGCCTCGCTGGTCGGGGCCTTCCTGGCCAACATCGATCGCAAGCGCCGCCACCTAGCGGTGCTGCGACTGCTGGGCTTCGGCAGCTGCGCCGTGGCCGGCTACGTCGTGCTGCAAGCACTGGTGCTGAGCCTGGGCGGCTATCTGGGCGGGCTGGGCGGTTACTACACCGGCAGCCTGCTGTTCGACCAATTGCTGAGCACCAGCCAGGCCACTGGCGCCTTCATTTGTCACATCACCGTCTGGCATGGCCTGGTGGCCTTGCTGCTCGCCTTCCTGGTCGCGGGCCTGGTCGCCTTGATCGGTGCCTTGCGGGCAATACGGATTCAACCTGCGGAGAGTCTGCGTGAACTCTAAAGCCTGCCGCCTGCTCCTGGCGCCACTGGGTCTCGGCTTCCTGCTGCAAGCGTCTGCGGCAACTTGGGACGAGAAGTACTACAACCCGATGGCCGAGGCCGACGACGTGGTCTTGCCCATGCCCTGCGACGGCGCCATGGTGTTTCGCAAGGTGCTGATCCCTGTGGCCGGGCCGCTGGACGATTACCCGATCAACATCGGCCAGGACAGCGCCGAATGGGGTTACGTGGAGCAGACCCGCCCTGCGTTCATCGCCGGCAGCTTCACCAGCGCCAAGGGCGAAAAGTCGCGCTACTACCTGCTGGCCAAGTACGAGATGACCCAGCTGCAGTATCGCGCCCTGATGGACGAAACCTGCCCGACGCCTTCGAACAAGCAGCGCCTGCCAATCGTCTCGGTCAGTTGGCTCGACGCCCTGCAGGCCGCCGACAAATACAACCGCTGGTTGCGGGCCAACGCCGCCGACAAGCTGCCCCGTGAAGACGGCGCGCTGGGCTTCCTGCGCGTGCCCACCGAGGTAGAGTGGGAGTTTGCTGCCCGTGGTGGGTTGCAGGTCAGCACTGCCGAGTTTCGCGACAATCGCTACCCCATGGCCGAAGGCCTGAACGCCTACGAATGGTTCGCCGGGGCACAATCGGCCAACGGCCAGTTGCAACTGAGCGGCCTGCTCAAGCCCAACCCCCTGGGCCTGCACGACATGCTCGGCAATGCCAGCGAGATGATGTTCGAGCCCTTCCGCCTGAACAAGCTCGACCGCCAGCACGGTCAGGCCGGTGGTTTCGTGGTCCGCGGCGGCAACTACCTGACCAGCGAGGGCGAACTGCGCACCGCCCTGCGCCAAGAGGAGCCTTACTACAACGCCGAAGGCCCGGTGGCGAAAAAGACCAACGGCCTGCGCCTGGCCCTGGTCTCGCCGACCCTGACCTCGCGCGAGCGGGTCAAGAACATCGAGAAGAGCTGGGCATCCCTGGGCAGTGACCAGCCGGCGCCCCAAAGCAAGGACAAAGGCACGGTCAAGGCGCTTGAAGAACTGGCCTCCGGTGTCGAGGACCAGGCGCTCAAGAACCAGCTCAAGAACGTCGAGAACCAGCTGCGCGCCAGCAACCAACAACAGCAGGAAGCCCGCGACCAGGCGATCCGCGCCAGCCTCAACCTGGGCGCCTTCCTCTGCACCAAGATGCTCGACGATGGCCAGTACCTGGACTTCTTGCAGAAGAACTACGCCAGCAACTGCAAGGCCGGCGAAGAAGACCCTACCTGCGGCATGCGCAAGACCAAGCTCGACGAACAGAGCGCGCGCCTGCACAAGCTCAGCCGCTACTACGCAAGTTCGCTGGTCGAGTCCGGCTCGCTGTATGGCCAGGACCTGTTGCAGGCACAGGTTCCTGTGCTCGAAGGGGTGCTGACAGCCAACAAGAACCTCAAGGAACTGACGCCCTACCTGCGTACCCACTGGGCCAACCAGGTGTCATTCCTCAAGACCCAGAAAATCGATACCACCGCATGGCTCGACAGCTGCAAAGCCGTGGCGCACTGACAACAACACCGCAAGGAATCGAAACCGTGAAGCACAACAAACCCGGAAGTATCAGCCAGTGGATCAGCCTGGCCCTGGCCGCCACCCTCGTCCTGACCGGCTGCGCCAGCACTGGCAGCTCCATGCTCGGCGGCAACGGCGGCACCGCTGACCCGCGCTTGAGCGCAGGCAATGACGCCAAGTTCTTCAGCACCTCCGGCTACCAGGCCTGCGCCGTGGCCGCCGGTGCCGGTGTCTTGGCCTGTGCCCTGTCGAACTCCGGCAACAAAGCCGCCTGCGCGGTGGTCGCCGGCCTTGCCGCCTGCGGTGTGGCCATGGGCGCCAACTACTACCTGGACCAACGCCGTAGCCAGTACGCCGACACGACCCAACGCCTGAACGTCATGACCACCGACGTACAGAACAAGACTGCCCAGGTCGCCGAACGTACCAACACGCTGCAACGGGTCATCGCCGATGACAAGGCACAGATCGCGGCCATCCAGAAGGACATACAGAGCAAGACCGTCAACAAGGCCAAGGCCCAGCAGGACATCGCCAACATCGACCAGAACATCACCCGGATGCGCAAAGACGTGACCAACATGAAGGCGACGGTCAGCGAATTCGAAAAAGTGGCCCAACTCGAACGCCAGAACGGCGCCAACCCCGAGGAGGTCCAGAAGGTCGAGGCGGAGATCGCCAAGATGAACGCCAAGGTCGCCTCGCTGCAGCAAGAGGTCGATGGCCTCTACAACCAGCGTTCGGCCATCACCCTGGGTTGAGGACGGGCCTATGTTCGTACGTCACTGCCTATGCCTGCTGCTGCTCGCCGGCCTGACCGGCTGCGCCACCACCGCGTCCCAGTGCAAGGCCTCCGACAGCAGCGCCAGCCTGATTGGCAAGCTCAACTGCGACTATGGCGGCGGCTACGCCGATGAAGTGCGCAGCAGCGAACAGGACTTGCGCGCGGCCCAGGAGCAGAACCGCCAGTTCAACCAAGTGTATGACCAGCTCAGTGCCCTGCAGGCCTCCACTCGCCAGGACCTGCAAACCCAGCGCCGTCAGCAGGCGAGCCTGGAGCAATCGCTCAATGGCCTGCTCGCCACACTCAAGAAGCGCCACGCCAACAAGGCCGACGTGCAACAACAGATCGCCGGGCTCGAGCAACGTCTCAAGGCCAGCCAGGCGGCGCCGGCGAGCAATGCCAGCAGTGCCCAGGTCGAAGCCCGCAAGCAGGAGCTCAAGGCGCTGCAGCAGCAGGTCAGCCGCCTGCAACTGAGCCTGGGTTACGAGTAAGTCCCCCGGCAGCTTCGGCTGCCGGCTTTTCAGGATACCGACATGCAGCGGGTCACCCGTGACACCAGCCCGGCCCAGGATGACCCGAAGCCGCTAGAACACGCCATGGCGATCATCGTCAGGCATTTCCCTCCCAGCATCGCGCACCTGTTCGCGACCCCGCGCACCGGCCAGGGCGGCGTGCGTGAATGGTGGTCGGAACTGGAGGGACAGCCCCGCCGTTTCCATGAACTCGATGCCGACCAGCAACAGGCATTGCTGGCGCTGTACGAACAGCGCCAGGACGCCGTGCGCCAGTTGATCGGCGAACTGCAGGGGCGCGGCCAGCATGAAGAGGCCACAGTCCTGCAGCGCCTGATCGGGCCCGCGAATGTGGACAACCTCTACAGCATCAACGGCTACCCGCTGGTGGTCCGTTGGGGTCAACCGGTTCCCCCTTCCGCCACAGCCCCCGTGCCGCCACCGCCGCCACCTGCGCCCGTGCCGGTGCGCCGGCGCTGGATCTGGCTGCCATGGCTCCTGCTGCCGTTGCTAGGTTTGCTGCTCCTGGCACTGGCCCTGTGGTTCGGCTGGCCCTACCTGCAGCGCTGGTTGGATACCCGGTCCGTGCAGCAGCCCTACGCCTGCGTCACGGACGCCCAGGTGCAGCCACCGGAATTCGCTGTAGTGCTCGACACGTCAGGCTCTATGCGCCTGAGCGTCGAAGCCACGGCTGAAGACGAGCAATGGTTCTTCCAGTACATCAACGATCTGGCCGTCGACCCGCAGCGCTTGGCGCAGATCACCCGCGCACCGGTGCGCATGGACGTCGCCAAGGCCAGCCTGACGCACCTGATCGAGGACCTGCACCCGGCCATCGACATGCGCGTGGTGACCTTCGATGGCTGTCGCGCGCCCTTGGACCATGGCATGTTCACCCCTGCCCAGCGTCCGACGCTGATCCAGGGCATCCAGGCCCTGGAGCCCAACGATGGCACTGCACTCAGCGCCAGCCTCGATGTGGCGGCCCGGGCCATGGACGGACGCACCCGTGACGGCATGATCGTGATGTTCGTCGATGGCCCGGACGGTTGCGGGCAGAACGCCTGCGCGGTGGCCGAGCGGATCGCCCGCGAGCAACCCCGGCTGCGAGTCAACTTGATCAACATCAGCAACAACAGCCAAGCCAACTGCATCGCCGAGAGCACCGGCGGCCGGGTCTATTCCGCCGACAATGCCTCGCAGATGGCGGCCGCGCTCAAGCAGGCCAGCCAGGAAGTCTCCAGCTCGGCCAATTGTGATTAGGACGCGCCATGCAACGGGTACTACGCGACACCCACGCCAGCCAAAGCGCCGCCACCGCCCTGGAACAGACGGTAGCGCTGATTCGCCAGCACTTTCCACCGAGCATCGCGCACCTGTACGCCATTCCCAGGCAAGGGCGCGATGGCGTACTAGAGTGGTGGTCGGAACTTGCCGGACAGCCCCATCTGTTCGCCACCCTCGACCGCGACCGGCAAGCGGCGCTGCTCGAACGCTACAATCAACGGCAGGCCGCCGTCGAGCAACTGGCTCAGGAGCTTGAGCGGCGTGGCCAGGCAAGCGCTTCGGCGGCGCTGCGCACGCTGATCGGCCCTCCTGATCTGAACAACCTTTACAGCATCAACGACGAGCCGCTGGTGATTCGTTGGGGGCAAGTGGCGCTTGTGGTTTCTCCACCACCGCCTGCGCCGCCACCTGTAACTGAACCGCCACCGGCAAAGCCCACGCCGGCTCCGGTGACAAAAGTAATCGCCGTGGAACGCAGGCCCCTGCGGCTGTGGCCCGGGCTGCTGCTCGGCCTGCTGCTGGCCCTGCTCTATGGCCTCTACCTCAGCTGGCCAGACCTCTACCAGCGTTGGCAGGCCTACCGCCAGATAGCCCAGGTTTGCACACCCGGGGATACCTTCGAGCCGTCCGAATTCGTCGTGGTGCTGGACACGTCCGGCTCTATGGACACCCGCATCCGCGTCAAGCGCGAAATTGACCCGTGGTACATGAGCCTGCTGGCGAAGATCCCGATCGTCGAGGAACTCCTGCCCAGCAGCGTTCCCGCGCGGGTCACCCGCATGGACATGGCAAAAACCTCGCTGACATCGGTGATCGAGAACCTGGACAACAGCGTGGCCATGCGCCTGGTGACGTTCGAGGGCTGTGGCCGACCGCTCGACCACGGCGTGTTCGGCCAGCGCCAGCGCGCCGTGCTGATCGACAAGGTCGCGGCACTCAAGGCCCGAGGTGGCACCGCCCTGGGGGACAGCCTGGGCGCCGCCGCCTTGACAATGAATGGCCGGGATCGAGATGGCGTGATCGTCATGTTCGTGGACGGTCGCGACAGTTGCGGCACCAGTGTGTGCGAAGTGTCCGAACAGATCGCCCAACTCCAGCCGCGCCTGCGCATCAACGTGGTCAACATCAGTGCGGCCACCGGCTCCAACTGCGCGGCCAGCAATACCGGCGGTCGCGTTTATACCGCCAATGACGCTGCCGCAGTGGCAGAGGCGCTCAAGCAGGCCAGCCGGGAGGTGAGTGCGGGGGGTTGTTCCTGACGCCCATGACGTTTTTCAATCGAGTCCATGCCGTTTCCTGCATTGCCGTGCAGGCTGGCGTGCCGGATGCTTTAGTTATTCCGACACATCGGTTTTCACCCCGCAGAGGCCCGTATGAAGAACGTCGAACAAATCCTCAAGACCAAGTCCCAGCATCAGACCGTCTACACCATCGGCCCTGACGACTCGGTGCTCGACGCCCTGAAGCTGCTGGCGGAGAAGAACGTCGGTGCCTTGCCGGTGGTGGAAAACAACCAAGTGGTGGGGATCGTCAGTGAGCGCGACTACGCCCGCAAGCTGGTGCTCAAGGGGCGCTCATCGGCGGCGACGCCAGTGCGCGAGATCATGAGTGCGCCGGTGGTCACGGTCGAGCCCAGGCAGAGCCTGGAGTACTGCATGAACCTGATGACCGACCGGCACCTGCGCCACCTGCCAGTGGTGAGCAACGGCGAGTTGCTCGGCCTGCTGTCGATCGGCGACTTGGTCAAGGAAACCATCGCCGAACAGGCCAATCTCATCATGCAGTTGGAGCAGTACATCCGCGGTGATTGATACCCGCTGAGTGGCCGCACTCGTCCGTCCGGTTCTCAGGGCTGCTGTGCTCCCTCGCAGCGACTCCATGGCGCTTGGCTCCCAGACGCTAGTGGTATGCGCGCTCCAGCTCGTCCAACTGGTGGTCGAAGCTGCGCAGGCGCGCTGACCAGGTGTACACCAACACCTCAAGGTCCCGATTGAGCACCGCGGTATTGCCGCCATCGCGGCCCTGGGGGTCGCACAGGTCCAGCTGATAGCGCTCGCGCGCCATGGCCGTGGCTACGCTGGAAAGGTCGCGGGCGTTGGCCAACCAGCGGTGTTGATGGTCACGGATCTCGCGGTCCAGTTCCCGGCACTGACGCTTGAGCGCGTCCAGACTCTGCTCCAGGGGTGTGCCCTTGAGCTCACCCATGACCTCTTCGAAGGTCCGCCCTGAATGCCAGTAGCTACCCCAGAAATAGCGATCGAAAACCGTCTCGACCCGACGCAGGGCGACCTTGGTGTTCCAGATGGTCACCAACGTATGCCCCTGGATCACCTCGCGCTTGTTCAAGCGCAACTGTTGCCAGGCGCTCCAGGCCAGAGCGCAAAGCGCCACCGCCGCCGTGATGGCGGCGGCGGCATACATGAACTGCAGCGCGTGGTCCATGGAGTGGACGTGGCGGATGCCGTAGAAGTAACCGGCCGTCAGCGTGCCCAGGATCGTCACGGAGCACCAGAAGCCTGATGCGTAGGGATCTTTCATCGCGCTATCCCCTGTTGTTTTACCTGAGCATAGCAACGGCCAATTCACCCATCAGGTGCCGCTCGGCGCTTTATTTGCGGGGGCGACGCAAGGCCTCGTTGAGTTGATCGAACGGCACGGCCCAATCGGCATCCTCTATCACGCTCTCCTTGAGAAAGGCCCGCTGGGCCTCGGTCCAGAACGGCGCATCCACCAGTTTGATCTCGTTCTTGAGTGGTGAATGCGTGGTGATGAACTTGTCGATGCTCTCGGCATCGTCCGCCAGCCCCAGTTGCTTGAACAGTTCGGCGAATGGATGGTTCGGTGCTTCCATGGTGCCTCCTCGGGCCGGGCGGCCGTCCACGACGCCGGCCCGGCAGTGGGTTGATGATCATCAGCACATTTCGCGCACTTCGGCGCGGGGAACCAGCTTGAGGTATTGCTCCATGCTCATGTGGATCAGGTGATCGTGATCCCCCGCCTCCAGATAGACATCACCCTGGCGGGTAAGGCTCGGGTCGAGCAGCATTTTTATGTCATAGGCATCGCCCAGGGCTGGCACAGCGCCGCGCTCGCAGTCGCCGAACAGACTCGGCAGGCCGCTTTCACGGGTCAGTTGCCAGGCGCCGGACATACGCACCTTGCTCATGTCCAGATGGCGGTTGGCCGGTAGCACGGCCATGATGTAGTTGCCATGCCGGTCATCGAGCATCACCGACTTGGCGACCCGCTCGGCAGGTACGCCGGCCGTGCGCGCCGATTCCAGGCTCGTGGCCGAGTGAGGATGGGGAATGATGTCGTAGTCGCAGTTGGCCTTGTCCAGGCGCTGCTGCAGGGTTTTGGCCATACGCATGATGCACCTCCGGTTTACCCCCATCTAGGAAGTTTAGGCCGAGGTCCGGCGGGTACGACTAAACTTCGGTGACAGGCCCGGACAAGGTGACGACAGGTGATCGCTCGCGGCTGGCGCTGGCTGCTGCTGATGTTCGTGCTCGGCATGGTTCCGAGTGGCTTTGCAGCGTCCGGTGCCAGCGTCTGGTTGCTGGATGTCGACGATGCCATCGGCCCAGCCACTGCCGACTACCTGGTACGCGGCCTGGAACAGGCACAGGCACAAAACGCGCAACTGGTGGTGATCCGCCTGGACACCCCGGGCGGGCTGGACAGCGCCATGCGCCAGATCATCAAGGCGATTCTCGCAAGCCCCGTGCCCGTGGCCAGCTTCGTCGCCCCCAGCGGGGCCCGGGCAGCCAGCGCCGGCACCTATATCCTGTATGCCAGCCACGTGGCCGCCATGGCGCCAAGCACCAATCTGGGCGCCGCCACGCCTGTGCAGATCGGGGCGGCACCGCCGGGCAAACCTGAGCCCAACGCGCTGCGCGAAGACGACACCCTGGCGCGCAAGCAGGTCAATGATGCCGCCGCGTACATTCGCGGTCTGGCCCTGCTGCGCGGGCGCAACGCCGAGTGGGCAGAGAAGGCCGTGCGCGAGGCGGTCAGCCTGTCGGCCAGCGAGGCGGTGCGCATCAAAGTCATCGACCAACTGGCCGATGACCTCCCGGACCTGTTGAAGCAACTGGACGGCAAGACCTTCATCGCTGCCGGCCAGCCGCGCCAGTTACACACCGCCGGCGCCGCCATCGTCGAACACCTGCCGGACTGGCGCACCCGACTGCTAGCAGTGATCACCAATCCCAGCGTGGCGCTCATCCTGATCATGATCGGGATCTATGGCTTGCTGTTCGAGTTCATGAACCCGGGCTCCGGCGTCGGCGGTGTGATCGGTGGCATCTGCCTGTTGCTGGCCCTGTACGCCATGCAGTTGCTGCCGGTGAGCTATGCGGGGGTAGCGCTGATCCTACTGGGCGTGACCTTCATGGTCGCCGAGGCGTTCTTGCCGAGCTTCGGTGTGGTCGGCTTCGGCGGCATCGTCGCGTTCGTGGTCGGCGCGGTGATTCTCATGGACACCGACGCGCCGGGCTTCGGCATTCCCCTGGGGCTGATCGTCGCCTTGGCGGCGGTCTCGGCACTGTTGCTCGGCGGCGTCTTGGGCATGGCCATCAAGGCCAGGCGACGCGCCTTGGTCAGTGGCGATGCCGGGCTGGTGGGCAGCTTGGTCACGGTGACCCAGGTGGTGGCAGACAATCCGTTCTGCGGCTCTGTGCAGGCCCAGGGCGAACAATGGCAAGTCCAGTGCGCGACCCCACTGCAGCCTGGCCAACATGTGCGCGTGACGGCCCGCCATGGCGTGATGCTGGAGGTCAGTGCCACCGCGCCCTGCGCGCAAGGAGAGTGAAGATGTTCGTTCAATTCGGTTTTGGCGCCTTGCTGGCGGTCATCGGCCTGCTGTTGCTGTCGGCCCTGCGCATCCTGCGCGAGTACGAGCGGGGCGTGGTGTTCCAACTGGGGCGCTTCTGGCAGGTCAAAGGGCCGGGCTTGATCATCCTGATCCCGGGGATCCAGCAGATGGTGCGGGTCGATCTGCGCACCGTGGTACTCGACGTGCCGCCCCAGGACGTGATCACCCGCGACAACGTCTCGGTCAAGGTCAATGCCGTGTTGTACTTTCGCGTGCTCGACCCGCAGAAGGCGATCATCCAGGTGGAAGACTTTCTCAGCGCCACCAGCCAGCTGGCCCAGACCACCCTGCGCGCGGTACTCGGCAAGCATGAGCTGGACGAACTGCTGGCCGAGCGTGAGCAGCTCAACTTGGACATACGCCAAGTGCTCGACGCGCAGACCGATGCGTGGGGCATCAAGGTGGCCAACGTCGAGATCAAGCACGTTGACCTCAATGAATCGATGGTTCGGGCCATCGCCCGTCAGGCCGAAGCCGAGCGTGAACGGCGGGCCAAAGTGATCCACGCCGAAGGTGAACTGCAGGCCTCGGAGAAGCTGATGCAGGCGGCGCAGATGTTGAGCAAGGAGCCAGGGGCGATGCAGTTGCGCTACATGCAGACGCTGGGGGCGATTGCCGGGGACAAGAGCTCGACCATCGTGTTTCCGCTGCCGGTGGACTTGCTCAAGGGGTTGGTCGATAAGCCCCGTTGATCCTCACTGCAGCCCCCACCGGCTCGAAGCCAAGCCTGTGGGGGCTGCGAACGGTTCAGACCGGCGCGCGGCGCAAGGTCGCCAGAAACGCCGCCGCACCGATGAACAGGCCGGCAAACGTGCGGTTCATGCGCTTTTGCTGCTTGGGCGTGCGCAGCAACCGCAGTACGCGGGCCGCCAGGCCGGTGTAGCCGGCCATGACCAGCATGTCCACGGTGATCATAGTGGCGGTGATGGCCAGGTACTGGGGTACCAGCGGCGCATGCGGATTGATGAACTGCGGCAACACCGCGAGCATGAACACCAGTGCCTTGGGGTTGCTGACGTTGACCAGGAAACCGCGGAACACCAGGCTCATCGGCTTGCCGATAGGCCGCACGCCCGAGGTGTCATTCATGTCCATGGGCAAGGCGCGCCACTGTTTGTAGGCCAGGTACACAAGGTAAGCGACGCCGAACCATTTGATGAGCTGGAAGGCGGTGGCCGAGGCGGCAAGGATGGCGCCCACACCGGCGGCGATCACGGCGATCTGCACGATCAGGCCCAGTTGCAGGCCCAGGGCATTCCAGTAGCCACGCCAGAACCCGTACTGCAGCCCGCTGGACATCGAGGCGATGGCCCCGGCACCCGGCGACAGGCTGATTACCCAGCACGCGGCAAAGAAGGCCAACCAGGTTTCCATCGACATCGCACACCTCGCTCTGACATATGTTGCAAAACGTAAAGCTAAGGGGTTGGTGAAAAAATCACCAGCGATTTTTCGTGGCTTCTGTCATCCCCACGAAGACACCAACACGGTCCAACGCGTCAATCCGCTTCGACCGGCTCGCCCTTCGACACCGTAGCCACTTCGGTCCCACGCCACCGGCGCACGGCTTTCTGGAAGAACTGACTGTTCGGCACCTGCACCAGCGCCCCGCCCGCCTCGGGCGTTTCCATCAGCGTGGTGTACAACAGGTTGATGGCAATCACCCGGCCCTTGACCCCCGGCTTGTCGAGGGTGTCCACCAGCTCTACCACATCACCGATACGGAACGGTCCGACGGTGAAGATCAGCACCGCGCACAGCAGGTTGGAGAGCACGCTCCAGATGGCGAAGAACGCCACCGCCGCCACCGCGACGAAGCCTGACAGCGCCGTCCACAGCACCGTGGCCGAAACGCCCAGACGCTCGAGCACGAACAACAGCGCACTGCCCATGATCAGCCAGCGCAGACCGCCACGCACCGGCACCAGCAGCTCGGGTGGCAGCGGATAGCGGTTACCCAGCCGACTCAGCCCACGAGCGATCACACGCTGCAAGATGAACGCGGCGATCAGGATCAGCAGGATCTGCAGCCCAAGCCAGAACGCGTCCATCCATTGCCCTGGCAGCAGCGAGCGCAGTTCCTCCATCAGGACAACGCCTCCAGCTCGGCTTGCATGGCCTCGAGGGTTTCCAGCGCTTGCATCCAGGCTTCTTCCAGCTCGCCCTCGCGCTGCTTGAGCTTGGTCTGACGCGCCAACAAGTCACGCAGTTCGTCCTTGCGGGACGCCTCGTACAGACCACCATCGACCAACGCCGTCTCGATCTCGGCCAATTGCCCATGCACTTGGTTCAGCTCGGCCTCGAGCTTCTCGGCGGCGCGCTTGTGCGGTGCCAGTTGCTGACGCAACGCGGCGGCGGCCTGACGCTGGGCCTTCTTGTCGGTCTTATCCGGGTTGGCCGGGGCATTGCTGACCGGCGCACTGCGTTGGCGATAGTCGATCAACCACCGGCTATAGTCGTCCAGGTCACCGTCGAAGGCTTCGACCTTGCCATCGGCCACCAGCAGGAAGTCGTTGGTGGTGCTCTTGAGCAGGTGTCGGTCGTGGGAAACCACCACCACCGCGCCGCTGAACTCCTGCAGGGCCATGGTCAGGGCCAGGCGCATCTCCAAGTCCAGGTGGTTGGTCGGCTCATCGAGCAACAGCAGGTTCGGACGCTCCCAGGCGATCAACGCCAGGGCCAGGCGCGCCTTTTCGCCGCCGGAGAAGTTCACCACCGGCTCGTCGACGCGGTTGCCGTGGAAATCGAACCCACCGAGGAAGTCACGCAGGGTCTGCTCACGTTCGGCCGGCGCAATGCGCTGCAAGTGCAGTAGGGGGCTGGCCTTGTCGTCCAGGGAGTCGAGCTGGTGCTGGGCGAAGTAGCCCACCGCCAGGTTCTCACCCCGCACCAGGCGCCCGGCGATGGGTTCGAGCTCACCAGCGAGGTTCTTGATCAGGGTCGACTTGCCGGCGCCGTTAGGGCCCAGCAGGCCGATGCGTGCACCGGGCGCCAGCTGCAGCTTGACCTTCTCCAGGATGGCCTTGTCGCCATAGCCCAGACGGCCTTCGGAAAGGTCCAGCAGCGGGTTGGAGATTTTCTCCGACTCGCGGAAAACGAAGTCGAACGGCGAGTCCACATGGGCGGCAGACAGCTCCTCCATGCGCTCCAGGGCCTTGATCCGGCTCTGCGCCTGACGGGCCTTGGTGGCCTGGGCGCGGAAGCGCGCGATGTACTTTTCCATGTGCGCGCGGCGGGCCTGCTGCTTCTCATAGGCCTGTTGCTGCTGTGCCAGACGCTCGGCACGGGTGCGTTCGAAGGCGCTGTAGCCACCTTTGTAGAGGTTGAGCTTGCGCTGCTCGACATGCAGCACATGGTCGACCACCGCATCCAGGAAGTCGCGGTCGTGGGAAATCAGCAGCAGCGTGCCGGGATAGCCCTTGAGCCAGTCCTCCAGCCAGAGGATGGCGTCCAGGTCCAAGTGGTTGGTGGGCTCGTCGAGCAGCAGCAGATCGGATGGACACATCAGGGCCTGTGCCAGGTTCAGGCGCATCCGCCAACCGCCGGAGAAGTCGCCGACGCGTCGGTCCATCTGCTCGGTGGTGAAGCCCAGACCTGCCAGCAGCTTGCGCGCGCGGGCATCGGCGGTGTAACCGTCGGCGCTGTCGAGCTCACTGTGCAGACGCGCTACGGCAGTGCCATCGTGGGCTGCCTCGGCGACAGCCAGGTCAGCCTGGATCTTGCGCAGGCGTACGTCGCCGTCGAGCACATAGTCCACCGCCAGGCGATCGAGGGTGTCGACCTCCTGGCGCATGTGGGCGATGCGCCAGTCGCCAGGCAGTTGGCAGTCGCCTGCATCGGGCGATAGCTCACCGCGCAGCAAGGCGAACAGGCTGGATTTTCCGGCACCGTTGGCGCCGATCAGGCCGGCCTTGTGACCGGCGTGCAGGGTCATCTCGGCGCCTTCTAGCAAGCGCTGCGGACCACGCTGTAAAGTGAGATTCGATAGTCTGATCATGATGGTCGCGGAGTCTATCAGCTTCCCTTCTGGGCACACAGGCCACCTTGACCACTGGCGAGTCCGAACATGCAGAACGAATTGTGGAATCACGCCCTGGCGCTGTATCGCCAGCCCGGGGTCGAAGCGGCCTGCCTTGCACTGCAAGGGGCAGGCGCGGATGTCTGTCTGCTGCTTTGCGGGACTTGGCTACAGGCCCGCCGTGTCGCACCCGATGCGATGCGCGCGGCTGCGCTACAAGCCATTGCCGGCCCATGGCAGCAACAGGTCATAGCTCCCCTGCGCGTGCTGCGCCAACAATGGCGCGAAGCGGCGCAAGGCGATGCGCAGTTGGCGTCACTGCGCGAGCAGGTGAAAGGATTGGAGCTGGAAGCGGAGCACATGTTGCTGGCGCGTTTGCAGGCGTGTGCGGGGCAATGGCCTGCGGACCCGAGCGGCCCGCCAGGCGATTGGCTGCAATGGCTGGTGCCCGAGCAAGCCCGTGGCCACGACGCGCTGAATCAGCTGCGCGCCGTGGCCAATGGGCGTCAGGAGGCCGACGGCGCCGACTGAGCCGGGGTGCTGGCCGGTGCTGGCGACGCGGCGGCAGGCGCTGCCGAGTTGGTCGCTGGCGCAGGGCTGCTGGTCACCGGTGCGGCAGGCTTGGCTTCTGCTGGCTTGCTGGCGGCAGGCTTGGCCGCAGCTGGTTTGGCCGGGGCCTTACGCGCAGCAGGCTTGGCAGCCGTGGTCTTGGTTGCGGCTGGTTTGGCGGTAGTCGCCTTGGCTGCGGCCGGTTTGGCTGCGGCGGGCTTGGCTGCAGGCTTGGCGACGGCAGGTTTGGCGGCAGTCGGCTTGGCGGCGGCTTTGGCAGCGGGCTTGGCGGCGGCGGTCTTGGTCGTAGCCGGCTTGGCGGTGGCCTTGGCAGCGGCAGGTTTTGCGGCAGGTTTTGCAGCCGCGGTACGGGCGGCAGCCGGCTTGGCGGCGGCTTTGGCTGGGGCCTTGGCCGCAGGCTTGGCAGCGGCTTTCGCCGGTGCCTTGGCCGCAGTCTTGGCAGCGGCTTTCACCGGGGCCTTGGCCGCAGGCTTGGCAGCGGCTTTCACCGGCGCCTTGGCAGCGGGCTTGGCGGCTGCGGTCCTGGCAGCGGCGGTTTTGGCGGTCGGTTTTGCGGCTGGTTTTGCAGTCGCCTTGGCAGCCGGACGGGCAACGGCTTTAGTCACTGCCGGCTTGGCAGGTGCCTTAGCGGCCGACGCGCGCTGGTCGAGCGCCTTGCTGGCAGCCTCGCGCACTTTGCCAACACCCTGGGCAAGTTTCAGGCTTTCCTGAGCGTCACGTTTAAGTTGTTGAATATAAGTGCGAGTTTGCGCCTGACGCTCCTTGAGCGAGTCGAGCAACTCCTCAAGTTCAGCGGACACTTTATGTGCCTTGTTCTGAGCCTTGGCTTTACCGGCCTTGGCGGCGTCCTGCAACTTCAGGCGTGCGTTGTGCAGTTTTTCCTGGGCTTTGCCGCGCTGTTTTTCCAACTTGGCCAGCAGTTTCTCGGCATCCGCCAGCGCTTGCGAGCAGGCATCTTCCAAATGTTCGAGCAGACTACCCGAAAGTTGCTGGAGCAGGTGCAACGGCGTACTGACTGGCTTCTTCTTGGCCGACATGGTTTACCTCCTGGCTGACGAGATTGCGGCTCATACTATGCTTCTGCTGCTACCGCCGCTAGGGCATGTGGACAGTATTATGAACGCCGCGTTGCATGCCTGGGCAAAGTTGTCATCTTGCAGCTCGGTGCAAGTGTAGTTGCCCAATAAAGTGTTGCTGATATTTACACATCTTTGGCCAACAAGGCTGGCATACTTTGCGCTCATCGCAGCAGGAGTTGACCGTGCCTCGTTATCTTATTCTCGGCCTGTGCCTGACAGCGCCTTTGGCCTGGGCCAACCCTGAAGCATCCCCCTCCAACCACGACCTGGCGTACAGCCTTGGCGCCAGCCTGGGTGAACGCCTGCGTGACGAAGTGCCCGGCCTTGAGCTCGACGCTTTGGTCGAGGGCCTGCGCCAGGCCTACCAGGGCCAGCCACTGAAGCTCGACAAGCCGCGCATGCAAGCCATTCTCCAGCAACACGAAGAACAAGCCAGCGCGGCCGCCGAACAGGCCCAGATTGATAAAAGCCTGGCAGCGGAGAAACGCTTCCTGGCCAACGAGCGGGCGCGGGCAGGTGTCCACGAGCTGCCAGAAGGCATTCTTTACAGCGAGCTGGCAAGCGGTACGGGCAACTCACCCAAAGCCGGTGGCAAGGTCCAGGTACGCTACGTAGGAAAGCTGCCGGACGGCTCGGTGTTCGACCAGAACCAGCAGCCCCAATGGTTCAACCTGGACTCGGTGATCGAAGGCTGGCAAGTGGCATTGCCGCACATGAAGGCAGGGGCGAAGTGGCGCCTGGTGATCCCGTCGGCACAAGCCTATGGAGCCGAAGGTGCGGGCGACCTGATCGCGCCCTACACCCCCTTGGTCTTTGAAATCGAACTGCTGGCGGTGGCCGACTGACGCCTGCCCTCAGGCCTGCACCGCGCCCTCTTCCTTGTGCGCGTTGTGCAGTACCTCGATCAGGCAGTCCTCGAGTTCGAAGCGCTCGTGCAACAGGCTGCCGAGTTCGCCCAATTTCTTGGAGAAGCGCTCGGGGTCCTTGCACTCGCCCTTTTCGCAATGGTCGTTAAAGGCCAGTGCAATCTGGGTGATGTCGTTGATTCGCGGGTTGATCTGCTCGGCGAGCTGCAGCGCACCCTCGTCACCGAACGCCTTGGCCTCGGTGACCAGTTGCTCACTCACTTCGAAATGCCACGCCGAAACGTAGTCGACGAGCACCGCGCAAAAATCACGGTTTTTGTCTTTGTCGGCGAAGGCCGGTTTGGCGTCGCGCAAGGCGCGAAAGGCCTGGACCAGCTCCGCTCGTTCCTGGAGCCAACGGTCGATCAGCTTGTGAACCCCACCCCAGCGTTCCTGAGCGTTCTGACAACTATCGAGCATGGCGATCTCTTCCCTTCTGGGTAGATGCCGCTGCACCTCGTGCGCTAATACCGCGGCACAAAGGTGACATCAGCAGGACGGCATCGAGCAGTTGTGTTTTCGGTAAGCGTGCTGCGAGATTATTCCCGCACGTGCTGGGCTTCAAGGTACGCAGTGGACAAAGTTCATACAAGCGTTTAATACCCTGGCAGGACACCGCTGGTCGTGCGATCCCATGACATTTGTCGTGGATCAACCTTTGCCGAGTTGGCGCATGCGGTAGCCCAGCAACCAGCTCAGCGGAAGGGCCGACAAAGACAGGAACGCCAGCAGACTCCACTCGGGCAAGGTCAGGTCAACGAAGCTCCAGGTCAGCGAGGTGCAGTCGGGGCCACCCAGTACCAGCATCTTCAACGCCTGCTCCCACGACTGCTCCAGCATCCACGCGAACGGCATCTGGCAGGCATCGACCGTCAGCCCCGCCCCTTGCAACCAGACATGCCTGGATGCCAGCAGCGCCCCACTCAACGAACAACCCAGCGCCAGCACCGCATAGTTGCGCTTGCCGACCATGCCCGGCGAATGCAACACCGCACACATACACACCCATGCGTACAACCCAAGCAGCAATCGCTGACTGAAACACAGGGAGCACGGCACCAGGCCAAGGGTGTTTTCGAGACAGAACGAGGCAAGCAGGACCGCCGCCGAGGCGAAACCGCCAATCAGAAAAAAGGTGCGCAAGCGGGCCGGCAGCATGAGCGAGAAGGTCCCGGATCAAAATGAAGTAGCCCGGAACGGTAGTGGAAAGAGGCGCTTTGTTTCAAGGCGCTACAGGAGAGACAACTCCCTGATTGAAAAAGGAAAGTCTGCAACTTCGAGTAGGAGATTTCCGAAGAGAGTTAGCGTAAATGCCGCCAACCTAACAGGAGAAGTTACAGCGCCAGGTACCCACGGCTCGGCGTGGGTACCTGGTTCGGTCAGGCTCGCACGCCCTCGGGCAGTGGCAAAGCCAAGAGTCGCTCGTCCAGCAGGCCCAGCCCCTCCTGGAATAACTGATTACTGCGTTCGGTCTCACCCAGCCCGGCCAACAGCCGGGCCAGCTCAGCACAGGCTTCCGGATTGCGCTCCATACGCAGGCTGCTTTCGAGGTAGTCCCGGGCCTTGCCCCACAGTCGGTTCTGCAGGCTCAGACGGCCCAGGGTGAGCAGCAGGCTTGGGTCCTGCGGGTGGTCCTTGAGCCAGCCTTCGGCCGTTTGCAGCTGTCGGGCCGGATCGTCGCCGCGCACCAGCCCATACAGACGGGCCAGGTGGCTTTCGTATTGACGCTTGAGCGCCGTGCGCAGCACCTGTTCGGCTTCGCCCTGGGCACCGAGCTGGCGCAGCTGCTCAGCGTAGGCCGATACCAATTGCGCCTCCTGGCGCTGCGCCGCCGTAAGCTGTTGCCAGGCCCGCTCCAAGGCTTGGCGGGCAGCTTGGGCATCTTCGCCGCGGGTCGCCGCCAGGCCGAGGTTCTGACCCCAGGCGCGTTGCTCCAGCTCGGCGAGTTCCTTGGCCGGCAGCACTTTGCCTTTGCGCAGCTCCGGCAGCAGACGGATCAACGCCGACCAGTCACCTTGCTCCAGATGCAGGCGGTACAACAGGCGCAGCACCTGGTTGTTGTGAGGGTGACGCTCCTGCATGGCCAGCAGGGTTTCATGGGCACCGCCAATGTCGCCGCGATCCATCTGCAATTGCGCATGGGTCAGGGCGATGGCCAACTCGGCCTGGGGCTGACGCTCCAGGGCGCGCTCGAGCAGACTGTCGCTGTCTTCGACACGCCCCAGCTCATTGGCGGCTCGGGCCGCGCCAAGGTAGTAAAGCAATGGCTGGCGCTCGGCCTCGGCAGCGCGGTGCAGGTGGCGCTGGGCACTCGCCCAACGGCCTTCGGCAAGGTCCAGTTGCCCCTGCTCGATAGCGATGCGTGTACGACGGCTGCGGTTGCGCCGCGACCAGGGGTTGACCACACCGCTCGAAGTCAGCACCAGACCGATCAAGTAACGCACCAGCCAGAGCACCACGACAATGGCGACCAGCGCTGCTAAGGCCGCCCACAGTCCGGACTGGTAGCGGAACCCACCGTAGGCGACCAATACATAGCCACTGTGCTTGGCGACTGCGATGCCCAGTGCCGCGGCTATCACGATCGCCAGCACCGCCAGCAGGTAGACGCGCTTCATGGCTTGCCCCCTTCGGCTTCCGCTGGCAGGTGGCGACGCTGGATGTACGCCTGCACCGCGGCCAGGCTCTCGGACAGGTCAGGAGTGACCACCGAGACCGGCTGTTCGGCCAGTTCGTTGAGGCTGGCGAGCATGGCCTTGCTCTGCGGGTTGTCGGCGTTGAAATTGGCCAGCAATACGCTGCGGGCATCGTCCAAGGCCTGTGTATAGACCTTCGCTTGGCCGTTGAGCGCCGCCCATTGTGCCTGCTCGATGGTCAGACTCAGCGCCAGACGCAGCTGGTTGAGCGATTGTCCGGACAACAGCGGCCGCACGTTCTCGTCGGCGTTGAACTCGATCTGGAAGTACTTGGAAATCTCCGCCCACCATTGGGAGAGGCGGCTGGCGCCATCGCCATCGGCCGTCAGGGCGCCCAGGGCATCGGCCTTGGTTTCGAACTCAGGCGATTGTGCACTGAGCTGCTGGACCAGCTCGCGCTGGGCTGCCAGCTTGAGGAACAGACCGGTGCGGTCCGGCTGCTCGGTGCTGTTCAGGGTGGCCAGGCTGCGCGCCAGTTGTTCTCGGGCAGCGAATGCCCCAGGGTCGCTTTGCTCGCGAAGAATCTCGTCCGCCCCTTCGACCAGGGCCTTGGCGCTGGCGATGTCCTGCAGCGCAGAAAGACGCAGTGTCGCCAGGCGCAGCAGGTGCTCGGCCTCGGCCAGGCGCCATTCCTTGCGGCTCTCGCCCAGAATGGTTTCCAGACGCTGGTTGAGGCGTTGCTGGTCGCCCTGCAACTGTGCCACCAGACGACGGCGGTCCTCCAGCTCGCTGGCCGCCGGCAGGGTGGCCAGTTGCGCGCTGATCTGCTGCTCGCGTTGTTGCAACGCCTCGGTGCGCTCGTTCAGGGCCTGCAGATGCTGGCCCTGGCCCTGCTCGCTGCCTTGCAGCTGACGGACCTGCCAGACACCCCAGCCACCGACGGCGACCCCTGCCGCGCCGAGCAGCAGGGCCAACAGTGCCAGGCCGTTGCCAGAGCGCTTGGCAGGCGTGGCGGAGGTGGATTCCGGCGTATCGGACGCCGTGGGTTGTTCGTTGTTGGACAAGACAGTTTCGCTCACGTATCCATCCTTTGCATGGGGGCGCGTCGCATTGAGCTTAGCGCCTTAGTCGGCAGGTGCAGTAGTTCGCTGCACGGCTGCCATCAAGGCCGCGGCATTGGCGCCACGGCAATCCACTATCTGTTGGGCGCCCAACGCCCTGGCTTGTTCGGCTACCCGCGGGCTCGGCACGAACAATGGCAGGCGCGCCAGGCGTGGCCAGTCGGCCCCCGCCAGCTGCAGCAGGTGCTCCAGCCCCTGCCCACTGCTGACCACCAGGCCATTCAGGCGTTCCGCCTCGATGCGGCGCAGCAGGGTGCCAGCCGGATACACCGGCAGGTTGCGTCGATACAGTTCCAGATAATCGACACTAGCACCTTGCTCTGCGAGACGCCCGGCCAGCAGTTCGCGACCTCCGACGCCCCTCACGATCAAAACGCGAGGGGTGGCGGCCCGGTTCATAGCCTCGCGCAGGTGCGGTAGCGCGAGCAAGGCCTCGCTGTCGTCACCTTGCGCCGAAAAGTCAACTTTCAAGCCCTGCGCCTGCAGCACTTGCGCCGTGGCCGCCCCCACAGTGAACCAACCTTCTCGCGGCGGCTGCAGGCCGGCCTGGCCCAACTGCTCGAGTAACAGGCGCGCGGCTGGCTTGCTGACCACGATGATCACCTGGTAACCGTGCAAGTCCGCCAGGTATTGGCGCTGCCCGGCCTGCAGCGCAACCGGTTCGATGGCCAGCAAAGGCAGGCTGCTGCTGGCGATCCCTGCCTGCGCGAGGCTTTGCGCCAGCGCCTGGCACTCCTCTTCGGGGCGGGTCAGCAGCAGGCGCCAAGGGCTCACGGGTGCCCAGCCTCGCCGTAGACCTCCTTGAGGATGGCCTCGGCCCCCTGGCCAAGCAGATCTTCAGCGACCTGCACACCCAAAGCCTCGGCCTGGCCACGCGGGCCGCGGGCTTCGGCCACCAGCAACGTGCCGCCGCTGGGCTGGCCGACCAGGCCACGCAGCCACAGTTGCTCGCCTTCAAGTACCGCGTAGCAGGCGATCGGCACCTGGCAACCGCCGTTCAGGCGTTTGTTCAGCGCCCGCTCGGCCACCACGCGATCGGCGGTGTCGGTGTGATGAAGCGGCGCCAGCAAGGCGTGGATCGCCTGGTCCGCACTGCGGCATTCGATGCCCACCGCGCCCTGGCCACCGGCGGGCAGGCTCTCGTCGACGCTGATGGTGGAACTGATGCGGTCTTCGAAACCAAGGCGGATCAAGCCAGCCGCGGCGAGGATGATGGCGTCGTACTCGCCAGCATCGAGCTTGGCCAGGCGGGTATTGACGTTGCCGCGCAGGAAGCGGATCTGCAGGTCCGGGCGTCGCGCGAGCAACTGAGCCTGGCGGCGCAGGCTGGAGGTACCGACGATACTGCCGGCCGGCAGCGCATCGAGGCTGGCGAAGGTATTGGATACGAACGCATCGCGTGGATCTTCGCGCTCGCAGATGCAGTACAGGCCCAAGCCTTCAGGGAAGTCCATGGGCACGTCCTTCATCGAATGCACGGCGATATCGGCCTCGTGCTCGAGCAGGGCGGTTTCCAGTTCCTTGACGAACAGGCCCTTGCCGCCGATCTTCGACAATGGCGAGTCGAGCAGCTTGTCACCGCGGCTGACCATGGGCACCAGGGTCACGACCAGGCCAGGATGGGCCTCTTCCAGGCGGGCTTTGACATATTCGGCCTGCCACAGGGCCAGGGCACTTTTACGGGTGGCAATGCGGATTTCACGAGTGGACATGGAACGCCCCGATCCAGTAGAAATGCCGCCGATGATAACAGCTCCGCCAGCGCACCTAGCAGATTCAGGTCATCACCCGGCCTTCCCTGGCCGACATCCGCCGGTTCAGAGCGTCTGCATCATCTTGCGCACACCCGCCACGTGGCGGCGACTGACTGTCAGCGCATCGCCGTCGAGCCCTTTGAGGAACAGCTGGAAGTGCCCAAGCGGCGTGCGTTGCAGGCGTTCGATACGCTCCCGGGCGACTAGGGCGTTGCGGTGGATGCGCACGAAGCGCTCGCCGAACTCGTCCTCCAGGGCTTTGAGCGGCTCGTCCAGCAAGACCTCCCCGGCCTCGTGGCGCAAGGTCACGTACTTGTGGTCGGCAATGAAATAGATCACCTGGGGCAAGGGAATCAGCTCGATACCCTTGCGGGTCCGCGCACTGATATGACTGCGCGGGCCGCCGCCTTCATTGGCCGGGCGGGTGAGCGCGGCGAGCTGGGCGCGGTTGGGTTTGTCGGCCTTGCGCAAGGCTTCGCGCAGGGCCTGAGGCTGGATGGGTTTGGTCACATGGCTGAGGGTGCTTTCCCGGAAAGCCTGGCTTCCGTACTCGTCGTCACCGGTACAGAACACCACCGCCGGTGGCGCTTCGCGCTCGCACAGCCGGGCGGCCACCTGAAGGCCATCCAGACCAGGCATGCCGATGTCCAACAGCACCACATCAGGCTTGAGGCTGTCGATCAAGGCCAGGGCCTCCTCGCCGTTGGTGGCACTGGGCTCCAGCACGGTGTAGCCCTCCAGCTCGCCAAGCATCCGGGTCAGGCGTTCACGGGCCAGGGGTTCGTCATCAACGATCAGGACATTCATAATTACGCTGGATTCCTGAGTGAGTCTCGCATGGGTATAGCGTAGACAAGGTGTAGGGCGACCGACACGCGGTCACGCTCTAGACCGATGCGACGGCCAAAGATTCACTGGCCCGGCAGATTCGCCGCCAGTCCTCTGTCCAACTGTAGACGGTCCGTGGAACACTGCCGTTCAATCGTTGAATATCCCCACACACCGATTCACCCCGGGCTTTGCGAGATTTCTCTCGACCAGCGCCCTGCGGCGCGCGCTCCAACCCTGTTATGATCGGCGCCACTTTTTCGTTCACGCCTTCAACGAGTGAATCCATGAGCACCGACAAGACCAATCAGTCCTGGGGCGGCCGCTTCAGTGAGCCCGTCGACGCCTTCGTCGCCCGTTTCACCGCCTCGGTCGATTTCGACAAGCGCCTCTACCGCCACGACATCATGGGTTCGATCGCCCACGCCACCATGCTGGCGCAGGTCGGCGTACTCACCGACGCCGAGCGCGATGCCATCATCGACGGCCTGAAGACCATCCAGGGCGAGATCGAAGCGGGCAGCTTCGACTGGCGCGTCGACCTGGAAGACGTGCACATGAACATCGAGGCCCGCCTGACCGACCGCATCGGCATCACCGGCAAGAAGCTGCACACCGGCCGCAGCCGCAACGACCAGGTGGCTACCGACATCCGCCTGTGGCTGCGCGACGAGATCGACCTGATCCTGGCCGAGATCACCCGCCTGCAGCAGGGCCTGCTGGAGCAGGCCGAGCGCGAAGCCGAGACCATCATGCCCGGCTTCACCCACCTGCAGACCGCGCAGCCGGTGACTTTCGGTCATCACCTGCTGGCCTGGTTCGAGATGCTCAGCCGCGACTACGAGCGCCTGGTCGACTGCCGCAAGCGCACCAACCGTATGCCGCTGGGCAGCGCCGCGCTGGCCGGCACCACCTACCCGATCGACCGTGAGCTGACCTGCAAGCTGCTGGGCTTCGAGGCCGTCGCCGGCAATTCGCTGGATGGCGTCTCGGACCGCGACTTCGCCATCGAATTCTGCGCCGCGGCGAGCCTGGCGATGATGCACCTGTCGCGCTTCTCCGAAGAGCTGGTGCTGTGGACCAGCGCGCAGTTCCAGTTCATCGACCTGCCCGACCGCTTCTGCACCGGCAGCTCGATCATGCCGCAAAAGAAGAACCCGGACGTCCCGGAGCTGGTGCGTGGCAAGAGCGGCCGCGTGTTCGGCGCCCTGACCGGCCTGCTGACCCTGATGAAAGGCCAGCCGCTGGCCTACAACAAGGACAACCAGGAAGACAAGGAGCCCCTGTTCGACGCCGCCGATACCCTGCGCGACTCCCTGCGCGCCTTCGCCGACATGATTCCTGCGATCAAGCCCAAGCACGCCATCATGCGTGAAGCGGCCCTGCGCGGCTTCTCCACTGCCACGGACCTCGCCGATTACCTGGTCCGTCGTGGCCTGCCGTTCCGTGACTGCCACGAGATCGTCGGTCACGCGGTGAAGTATGGCGTCGACACCGGCAAGGATCTGGCCGAGATGAGCCTGGACGAACTGCGCCAGTTCAGCGATCAAATCGAGCAGGATGTCTTCGCCGTGCTGACCCTGGAAGGCTCGGTCAATGCGCGCAACCACATTGGCGGCACCGCACCGGCCCAAGTACGTGCAGCCGTGGCCCGCGGCAAGGCGCTGCTGGCTTCGCGTTAAGCCGCTTCGCGAGGGTTTGCCCTCAGTCGCGGCAGTTCGGCGCCTCGATGAACTCACGCCCCCAGCGTTTTAGTGATTTCAGTGGGAGCGGGTTCATCGAGGTGCCGAACCGCCGCGAACACCGGCAAAGCCGGTGCCTTGCAGCACGATGGGTGATGAACCCGCTCCTCTTGGCCGCATACGGCCGCTACTTCTCTCAGCGCTTGCTGCGAACCATCTCCAGGAAAGCCGGCATCGCCGCCTCCTTGTCCGCCACGATCTTCGCCATGTGCGGGTTCGCCCCCAGCACCTCCAGCAATGCCTTGGCCTCGGGGAATTCGGCCAGGAAATCGACGTTCAGCACCTTCTTGCCCACTGCGCAGGCCAGGTCCACCGAGAAGCAGAACATCAGATCGGCCAGCGTCAACGTTTCGCCTGCCACGTAAGGGGCAAACTTGCCGTTGCGCTTGAGCGTGGCAAAACCGGCCAGCAGCTCGGTGCGGGCGCGCTCCTTGATCAGCGGCTCGACGGCCATACCGAAGAAAGCCTCGGAATAACAGGTCCGCGCCGGAAGCTCGATATACAGTTCGATTTCCTTGACCAGCTCCCGCACCTTGGCCTGTGCGAAGGCATCTGCCGGCAACAGCGGCTTACCGCTCTGGGTCTGCTCGATGTAATCGAGGATCACTGTGGTTTCGCTGAGAAAACCGTGCTCGGTCTCGAGCACCGGTACCTTGCCGCGGGGACTGATCGCCAGGGCTTGCGGGGTCTGATTGGGAACGAACAGCACCTCTTCGAATGGCAGGCCTTTCTCCAGCAAGGCCAGTTTGACCATGTTGTAGTAGTTGCTGACCGCGAATCCGTGAAGCTTGAGCATTGTTACAGCCTCCAGGCCGTGTGGGGATGGCCCGGCTTTTATAGACTCATCCCCAGGCTCTGACCAGCATCATCGACCCTATCGATGGCCAGGCATGGCCCGCGCAAGCATGGCAAACTGTGCATCCCACTCCAGGAGCACTGCCATGAGCGAGCCCAGCGACATCGACAACAACGAAGAGGAAGCCTTCGTAGAGGCAACCCTGACCCAGGCCATCGAGAACCAGATCGAAAGCGGCGAGCCGCCGGCAGCCAAGGCCACATTCAACAAACTGACCCTGGTCGGCTACGAACGCGAGGACATCCTCAACCTCATGGCCCATGTCCTGGCCATCGAGATCGACGCCATGCTCGACGAGGACCGCCCCTTCAATGGCGAGTGGTACGAGAACGCCTTGCGCGCCTTGCCCGAGCTGCCACCTGAAGCAGATCAAGGCGACGACGACGAAGCCTGACTACACTCCAGGATCAGGCACCGATCACGGTGCCTCCGTCCTTGTCTGGAAGTCAGGAGTCCCCATGTCCTTTACCCCCGAACTGATCGCTGAACTGGAAGTCCTCGCCCTGTTCAACCTGGATTCCCACCAGGAAGGCATCAAGGTCCACAGCAACGCTGCCCCTGCCCTGGTGGCCGCAGCCCGCCGCCTGTACGACAAGCAACTCACCGACCAGCCCGATGGTGGCTACCTGACCAGCCTGGGGCTGGATGCCGCCCAGAGCGTTCAGCAAGTGCTGACCATCCTCAAGGCCGCGCAGCCAGCCTGAGTCTTTCGCCGCCGTTACGTACAGCCCAATCCGCCCGACATGTCTGTCGGGACGGGTTTGGTTGTGAATGCGGCCTGCAATGACGGGGAAATGACGCCAAAAAACCCGTTTTTTTGCTTATCCGACCCCATCACTCAGGCTAAACTCGCCGGTGCTTCCCCTGGCCGTGTCCTTGAGTGTGCAATGAACAGCCCCCACGAAATCCGCCCCGACCTCGAGCAAGGCATCGACCGCAAGGAACTGGCGAAACTGCGTGCGCGCTTTCTGCACCTGAACCAAGGCCGCCTGGAGCGTGCGCGGGAAGGGCTCTCCACCCGCCAGCAACAGGTGCTGACCGCACTGCCCCTGCTGTTTCACGTCAACCACCCCGTGCTCCCAGGTTATGTCTCGGGCACGACGCCAGCGGGTGTCTCGGGCTTCGAGCCTGGCCCCGATCTGCTGGCCGAAGCCCAGCGCCTGGCCCGCTCCTTCACCTACAAACCCCGCCACGGCACGGCGCCGCAGGCGATCCACGGGCTTTTTCTGATGGGCAGCCTGGGCACGCTGGCCCAGGCCGAGCAGAGCGACATGGACCTGTGGGTATGTCACGCCCCAGGGTTACAGGATGACGAACTGGCCGAACTGCGGCGCAAATGCCAGCTTCTGGAAACCTGGGCCGCCAGCCAGGGCGCCGAGGCGCATTTCTTCCTCATCGAGCCCCAGGGGTTCGTCCAGGGCGAGCGCAATGGAGAGCTCAGCTCCGACGACTGCGGGACTACCCAGCATTACCTGCTGCTCGATGAGTTCTACCGCACCGCGATCTGGCTGGCCGGGCGCACACCACTGTGGTGGCTGGTGCCCGTGTACGAGGAACACAACTACCGGGCCTACACCCAGACCCTGCTGTCCAAACGGTTCATCCGCGCCGAGGACGACCT
This sequence comes from Pseudomonas guariconensis, assembly GCF_040822035.1. Taxonomy (NCBI): domain Bacteria; kingdom Pseudomonadati; phylum Pseudomonadota; class Gammaproteobacteria; order Pseudomonadales; family Pseudomonadaceae; genus Pseudomonas; species Pseudomonas guariconensis. The sequence goes on from NZ_CP162012.1 coordinate 5,115,621, forward strand.
GGACCTCGGTCACCTGGCGCATATCCCGCCCGGCGAATTCGTCGGCGCCGGCTTGTGGCAGTTGTTCAAGGGGATCGACTCGCCCTACAAGTCATTGCTCAAACTGTTGCTCACCGAGGTCTATGCCAGCGAACACCCCGATGTGCGCTGCCTGAGCCTGGAATACAAGCAGGCGGTGTTCGCCAACCAGCTGGACCTTGACGCGCTGGACCCCTACGTGATGGTCTACCGGCGCATCGAGCAGTACCTGCAACAACGGGGTGAGTCCACCCGCCTGGAGCTGGTACGTCGTAGCCTGTACCTGAAAGTGAACAAGAAACTCAGCGAGCTCGGCCGCTCCCGCGCCAGCGGCTGGCAACGCCAGTTGCTCGCGCGTCTGACCAATGAGTGGGGCTGGGACGAACGCCAACTGGCCATGCTCGATACCCGTAGCCAATGGAAGGTACGCCAGGTAGCCGCGGAACGCCGTGAGCTGGTAGCCGAGCTCAACCACAGCTATCGCTTCCTCACCCAGTTCGCCCGCGACCAGAGCGCCAGCAGTCGTGCCGACCAACGCGACCTCAATGTGCTGGGTCGACGGCTATATGCGGCCTTCGAGCGCCGGGCCGGCAAGATCGAGGTGATCAACCCGGGTATCGCGCCGGACCTGGCCGAAGACACCCTGACCCTGGTCCAGTCGCCCAACCGCAAGGAGCCGGGCACCACCCATTGGGGCCTGTACAACGGCAACCTGGGCGTACACGAATGGGAGCACTTCAGCCCACTGAAGCGTTGCCGCGAGCTGCTAGAGCTGCTCACCTGGGCCCATCGCAATGGCGTGATCGACAACACCACGCGCCTGGCCTTGCACCCCGGCGACAGCGACCTGACCGACTTTGAGCTGTTCAATCTGCTGGGCAGCTTGCAACAGAGCATCCCGCTGCCACTGGGGACGGTCAGCGAAGTCCGCCTGCTGCAACCGAGCGTGGCCGATGAGGTCCTGCTGCTGGTCAACGTCGGCGTCGATCCGCTGCGTCATCATCGCGATCTGAACATCCTGATGACCACCGAACGCACCGACTCGCTGAGCTACGCCGGGGTGCGCGAAAACCTCGTCCTGACGCTCGATCAGGTCACCCTCAACAGTTGGAACGAGGTGCTGGTCCAGCGCTACGACGGCGAACACGCGCTGGTGCGCTGCCTGCGCGACTTCCTCAACAGCCTCGGCCAGCGCAATCAACGCCCCCGGCTACGGGTGCGCTGCTTCTGTCGCAATCGCGCCCAGGCCATCGCCCTGCGGGTCGAGGAAATCTTCGACACCGCTCAATTGCTGCTCGAGCAGAGGCTCAACCATCGCTACCTGCTGCAGGTGGCGCAGCACACCCATGTACTGGAACTGCAACCTGGACAAGTCACCCTGACCACCCTGCCCGATCATGACGCGGTACTGGGTTGCCTGGGCGAGGAGCGCGGCCAGTACAGCCCTCTGCACCTGGATGCCAACGCCTTGCAGGACCATGACCTGCCGCTGGTGCTGGAACAGGGCCGCCGCGATTGCCTGCAGGTGTTCTATCGCCTGCTGGAGGGGTGGGCCGACCTGTACGTGCTGGATGAATACAACGCCCTGTGGCATCAACGCCTACCGTTGCAGGACGAGGCACACTTGTTGCTGCCGCTGCAACGCTTCCTGCGCTCGGTCGTGGTGCGACACGATGCGCAGCTGCCGCTGGACAGCCTGCAGCAGGCGTCGCTGGAAATCCTTTACTACCAGTTGCTGCCATCAGGCCCTGGCAAGGCGCGCAGCCTCGAGCCACGGCCGTCACCGCGCGAAGGCATCGGCCAGCCCTACTACGAGGTTCAGGCGATCCTGCAGGCCGGGGCGGCAGACGAGATGCACATCACGCTCTATTGCAACCAACAGGAGTTCTCCGAGCTGGAGCATGGCGACCAGCTGTACGCCGTGGTCGCTCGGCAGATCCTGGGGCAACGCCGTGGCGCGGGCAGCTATCGGTGCTACATCACCGACCTGGACTTGTCCGAACTGCTAGGTGACGACCAAGGCTCCACCGCGCTTTATCTGCGCTACAAAACCGAGTTGGAGCGGGCGCTCAACGATGGCCTGGAGCAGTTGCAGGCGACCTTGGAGCCTTGATGCCTCCAGGGCGCGGACCGGGCCAAGAGCCTGGCGGTGGCACTTGCGTAGTATCGCGGGTGGACCCCGCTCCCACAGGGCCGACGTAGATCCTTGCGAGAGCGGGTCTACCCGCGAAAGTACCCGATCAGACAATGCAAGACGGTGAGCCCATCTGTGTGTCTCAGAGGTCGTAGTCGCCCGCAGCTTCCGGCTGGTACTCAACGGCCAGCAGCTTGAGCTTGAGCGTCTTGCCGCCCGGGGCTGGCCAGTCGATCTGGTCCCCGACCGACAGCCCCAGCAACGCACAACCGATCGGCGCCAGGATCGAGACGTTGCCTTCGGGGCCGGCATCCTTCGGGTAGACCAGGGTCAGGTGATAATCCTTGCCACTGGCTTCCTCGCGGCAGTGCACACGCGAGTTCATGGTCACCACACCGGCCGGGACGTCCTCGTGACCGACCACCTGATCGGCGCGGTCCAGCTCGTCCTGAAGGGCGAGCACACCCGGCGTACTTTCGTCGAGGCTGTCGATCAGGCGCTCGAGACGCTGTACGTCCAATCGGGTGAGGATGAGGGAAGGCTTGGTGCTCATGATCCAGTCAGACTCCTTTTTAACAGGCAGATAAAGCAAAACCCCGCCCAAGGGCGGGGTTTGTGAATGCTTTTGACGTCATCGACGCAAGCCCGACACTACCACAGCCGGACAAATACTCAAGCCCGGACCGTCAATGGCCGATGTGCTGCCCTCGCAGGGCCTGGGCTTCACGGCAGATCTGCCGGCGCCGTTCGTCGTCGGCCGAACGCCATTCGCGGATGTGCTCGACATGACGGAAACACCCGGTACAGACCCGGCGCTCGTCGAGCCGACACACGCTGATGCAAGGCGACGGCACCGCCGGGCTGACGTTACTGTAAAGCGGCTTGGGTGGCCGAGGTTGGTCGCTCATTCAGATCTCGTCGAAGTCCAGCTTCTCGCCGGCTCGCTCCCAGACGATACGCTCGAGCATCTCGCCCAGCAGCTCTTCGCTCTTCTCGCAGACCCACTTGCCGCTCTCTTCGTCGTAGTCGAAGTGGAATCCCCCGGAACGGTCGGCCAGCCAAAGCTGGCGCAGCGGCTCCTGGCGGCTGAAGATCAGCTGGCTGCCGCTGTCGAACTTGATGGTGAGCACCCCGGCGGAGTTCTCCATGTCCACGTCCAGGCCGCTCTCATCGAACAGGTCTTCCAGGGCCTGTTGGGTCGCGTCGACCAGATCGTGGAAACGCGCTTCGCTCAAACTCATTGCAGGTACCTCGAAATTGGCTGCTTACGGCAAGCCGGGCAAGATACGGGCGACTTGCCGGGAATGCAAAGCATCAAGCTATAAGCTTCGCGCTATAAGCTTCAAGCTTCGAGCGGGAAGCTGCAAGCGGCGGAAAAAAAGCTGAGCCTGCGTCGAACCGTACGTCCTTGTCAGTGAAGCTTGATCGGGCCGCCAGGCGGACCGGTCCTTGCATAGGCAATCCGGCAGGCGCTCGGTATACTCGGGCGCAATACTGCATATTTCAAAGGATTCGCCAATGAAGCGCCTGATTTCCTCCCTCGCGGCGCTGGTCGCGGTTGCCTGCCTCGTTTCGGCCTGCGGTCAGAAAGGCCCTCTGTACCTGCCGGAAGACGGCAAGGACGGCAAGGACGCCCGTAAATCGCACCAGCATCAAGCGGTCCAGCCGGCCGAGACGCTCGAGCCTGCCGAACCCGCCCAGCCAGAGTCGCAGCCCGCGCAGTACTAAGGAAATCCAATGGACGCTTTCAACTACCGCGACGGCGAGCTGTTCGCGGAAGGCGTGGCCCTGTCGGCCATCGCCGAACGTTTCGGCACCCCGACCTACGTGTACTCGCGCGCCCACATCGAGGCCCAGTACCGCAGCTACACCGATGCCCTGCAAGGCACCGAGCACTTGGTCTGCTTCGCGGTCAAGGCCAACTCCAACCTGGGCGTGCTGAACGTCCTGGCGCGCCTGGGTGCAGGCTTCGACATCGTTTCCGGCGGTGAATTGGAGCGTGTGCTAGCCGCTGGCGGACGCGCCGATCGGGTGGTGTTCTCCGGTGTCGGCAAAACCCGTGACGACATGCGTCGCGCGCTGGAAGTCGGCGTGCACTGCTTCAACGTCGAATCCACCGAAGAGCTCGAGCGCCTGCAAGTGGTGGCGGCCGAGATGGGCAAGGTCGCCCCGGTCTCGCTACGCGTGAACCCGGATGTCGATGCCGGCACCCACCCGTACATCTCCACAGGTCTCAAGGAAAACAAGTTCGGCATCGCCATCGCCGACGCCGAAGCCATTTACGTGCGCGCCGCGCAACTGCCCAACCTGGAAGTGGTGGGCGTGGACTGCCACATCGGCTCGCAGCTGACCACCGTCGAGCCCTTCCTCGATGCCCTGGACCGCCTGCTGGTGTTGGTCGACCGCCTGGCCGAGTGCGGTATCCACCTGCGTCACCTGGACCTGGGCGGTGGTGTCGGCGTTCGCTACCGCGACGAAGAGCCACCGCTGGTATCGGACTACATCCAGGCCATCCGCGAGCGCGTCGGCGAACGTGACCTGGCCCTGGTGTTCGAGCCGGGCCGTTACATCGTCGCCAATGCCGGTGTCCTGCTGACCCGCGTCGAGTACCTCAAGCACACCGAACACAAGGACTTCGCCATCATCGATGGAGCGATGAACGACCTGATCCGCCCGGCCCTGTACCAGGCCTGGATGGGCGTCAGCGCGGTCAAGCCGCGTGCCGGCGAAGGCCGCACCTATGACCTGGTCGGTCCGATCTGCGAAACCGGCGACTTCCTGGCCAAGGACCGCGTACTGAACCTGGCCGAAGGCGATCTGCTGGCCGTTCAGTCCGCCGGCGCCTATGGTTTTGTCATGAGCTCGAACTACAACACCCGTGGCCGCTGCGCCGAAGTGCTGGTCGATGGCAACGAGGCTTTCGAAGTCCGTCGCCGGGAAACCATTGCCGAACTGTTCGCCGGCGAAAGCCTGCTGCCGGAGTGAAACCATGCTGCTGCGTTTCACCAAGATGCACGGGCTGGGCAACGACTTCATGGTCCTGGACCTGGTCAGCCAGCACGCGCACATCCAGCCCAAGCATGCCAAGCAGTGGGGTGACCGCAACACCGGCGTCGGCTTCGACCAGCTGCTGATCGTCGAGGCGCCGAACAACCCGGACGTGGACTTCCGCTATCGGATCTTCAATGCCGACGGTTCCGAGGTCGAGCAGTGCGGCAACGGTGCGCGCTGTTTCGCCCGCTTCGTGCTGGACAAGCGCTTGACCGCCAAGAAGCGCATCCGCGTGGAAACCAAAGGCGGCATCATCGAGCTGGACGTGCGCAACGACGGCCAGGTGTGTGTCGACATGGGCCCGCCGCGCTTCGCCCCGGCCGAGATACCCTTCATCGCCGATGAACAGGCCCTGAGCTATCCACTGGAAGTCGACGGCCAGGTCCATTCGATCGCCGCCGTGTCCATGGGCAATCCCCACTCAGTGCTGCGTGTCGACGACGTGAGAACGGCCCCGGTGCATGAGCTGGGCCCGAAAATCGAACACCATCCGCGCTTCCCGCAGCGGGTCAATGCCGGCTTCATCCAGGTCGTCGACCGCCACCACGCCAACCTGCGGGTCTGGGAGCGTGGCGCCGGCGAAACCCAGGCGTGCGGTACCGGGGCCTGTGCGGCCGCGGTAGCCGCCATCAGCCAAGGCTGGATGGATTCGCCGGTGAGCATCGACCTGCCGGGCGGCCGCCTGAACATCGAGTGGGCCGGCCCCGGCAAGCCCGTACTGATGACTGGCCCAGCCGTACGCGTGTATGAAGGACAGGTTCGTCTCTAATCGAGTAACCGCCATGACCGATCAGCCCCAGGTTGTACCCGAGCAGGCCCCCAGCCTCGATGCCGAGGCCGTGGTCGCCTACCTGCGCGCCCACCCGACCTTCTTCGCCGAACACGATGAGCTGCTGGTAGAGCAGCGCATCCCCCACCAGCGTGGCGACAGCGTGTCGCTGGTGGAGCGTCAGCTGAAGTTGCTGCGCGATCGCAACATCGAGATGCGTCATCGCCTCTCGCAATTGATGGATGTGGCCCGGGACAACGACCGGCTGTTCGACAAGACCCGTCGCCTGATCCTCGACCTGCTCGACGCGGGCAGCCTCGAGGAAGTGGTCATGGCCGTGGAGGACAGCCTGCGCCAGGAATTCCAGGTGCCTTTCGTCAGCCTGATCCTGTTCGGCGAAAGTGCAGCCCCTGTCGGCCGCTGGGCCAGCAACGGCGAAGCCCAACAGGCCATCGGCGCGCTGCTGGGCAGCGGCAAGACTGTCAGCGGCAACCTGCGCGAGCATGAGCTGGCGTTCCTGTTCGGCGAGGAGCAGCGCAAGGAAGTCGGCTCCAGCGCGGTCGCCGCGCTCGACTACCAAGGGCTGCACGGCGTACTGGCGATCGGCAGCCGCGACCCGCAGCACTACAAGAGCAGCGTCGGCACCCTGTTCCTGAGTTATATCGCCGAAGTGCTCGGCCGCGTCGTCCCGCGCTTCACCCAGACCCTGCGACCGGTGCGCTGATGGAACGCCAGTTGGAGGCTTATTGCGATCATCTGCGCAATGAGCGCCAGATGTCCGAACATACCCAACTGGCTTACCGTCGCGACCTGCAGAAGGTCATCGAATTCTGCGCCGCCCAAGGCATCACCGACTGGAATGCCCTGCAGGTCCAGCAGTTGCGCCAGATGGTGGCGCGCCTGCACCAGCATGGCCAGTCCGCTCGAAGCCTGGCACGCCTGCTTTCGGCAGTGCGCGGGCTGTACCGATACCTGAACCGCGAAGATCTGTGTCAGCACAACCCGGCCAATGGCCTGGCCGCGCCCAAGGGCGAGCGCCGACTGCCCAAGGTCCTGGACACCGATCGAGCCTTGCAGCTGCTCGACGGCGGCGTGGACGATGACTTCATTGCCCGTCGCGACCAGGCGATTCTCGAGCTTTTCTACTCCTCCGGGCTACGCCTGTCTGAGCTGACCAACCTTGACCTGGACCAGCTGGATCTGACCGCCGGGCTGGTTCAGGTACAAGGCAAGGGCAACAAGGCCCGTGTGTTGCCGGTCGGACGCAAGGCCCGCGAGGCCCTGCAGCAGTGGCTGAAGCTGCGCGGCATCAGCGCACCTCGGGACAACGCAGTGTTCCTGACCCGCCAAGGCACCCGCCTCGGCCAACGGGCGATCCAGATGCGGGTCAAGGCCGCGGGCGAGCGCGAGCTGGGCCAGCACCTGCATCCCCACATGCTTCGCCACTCTTTCGCCAGCCACCTGCTGGAGTCTTCCCAGGACCTGCGCGCAGTGCAGGAAATGCTTGGCCACGCCGACATCGGCACCACGCAGATCTACACCCACCTGGACTTCCAGCACCTGGCCGCGGTGTACGACAGCGCCCATCCTCGGGCCAAACGCAGCAAAGGCACAGACTCATGAGCATCAAGCTGATTACCTTCGACCTGGATGACACCCTGTGGGACACCGCACCGGTAATCGCCAGCGCCGAAATCGTCCTGCGCGACTGGCTCGCGGCCAATGCCCCGATCCTGGGCGGCGTGCCGGTCGAGCACCTGTTCGCCATCCGCGAGCGCCTGGTGCAGGCCGAACCCGGTCTCAAGCACCGCATCAGCGCCCTGCGCCGCCGTGTGCTGTTCCATGCGCTGGAAGAGGTCGGCTATAGCGAGAAACAAGCCTTGGAGCTGGCCAACGAAGGCTTCGAGGTGTTCCTGCACGCACGCCATCAGGTGGAGGTGTTCCCCGAAGTGCAACCTGTGCTGGAAATCCTGCGCCACCAGTACATGCTCGGCGTGGTCACCAACGGCAACGCCGACGTGCGTCGTCTGGGGCTGGCGGACTACTTCAGGTTTGCCTTGTGCGCCGAGGACCTGGGCATCGGCAAGCCGGACCCGGCACCGTTCATGGAAGCCCTGCGTCGGGGCGAGGTCCAGGCCGGTGCTGCAGTGCACATTGGCGACCATCCCGCTGACGATGTCGCGGGCGCCCAGCGCGCCGGGCTGCGGGCGGTGTGGTTCAATCCCCAAGGCAAGGCGTGGGTGGGCGAACGGGCACCGGATGCAGAAATCCAGCGGCTGTCGCAGTTGCCGGACGTTCTGTCGCGCTGGCGCTGAAAGGGGCGGTTTACCGCACAGCCCGACAAAACCCGCGCCCACAAAAAAGCCCGCAGCGACGGCGGGCTTTTTTGCGTTCAGCCACTCAGATAGGGCGGCTGCCGTACTTGTTGTCCGGCTTTTTGGGTGGATCGGCGACCACGTTGGCTTCGACCTCCTGAACCTTGCCACCACGCGCAAGGAACTCTTCCATGGCCTTGGCCAGCGCATCGCGCTCCTTCTGCTTGGCTTCCATGCTTGGCATCTCGTCCACCGAGACCGCCGCCTTGGATTTACCCTTGGCTACCGGTGCGGGGCTGTCGTCTTCGCCAGCGTCTTCCGCGCCGTCGTCGGCCGCAGCTTCAAGGCCCTCATCGGCCTCGTCTTCATCGCCTACTTCGAGGTCGTCATTTTCCAGATCGTCGTCGCTCATGTTCTACCTCATGACTTGCGAAAAGCAGGTTAGTTATAGACCAGTGGAGCCGTAGACCGGCAGCCACCAGTGAAAATTCAACTGGCCGTGGGTTGGCCACTGCCCGGACGTCTCTCTCCTGATGTGGAGACTGTCGCCCAACAGGCTCTGCTCCTGGCAGAACCTGAAAAATCATCGAGCCATCGGCCGGAAAAAAGCGCCGGCAGCACCTGCTGGCCATGCGCTACTGGCAAGCCTAGCAAAGGGTGGAGAAGTGTGTGGACAGCTCATCGAACACCCTTCGGCGCGCATTCTAGCGCGCTCGTTGAAAAAGCAAAGCTCCCTGAACGCCCAGCGCGTTGTAAGTTTTAGGCCTGTGTCACGAACGTGCCGGGTAAACCGTTTGCTCTTCGCTAAACAGCGAATTCCAGGCAAAAAAATGCCCGGCGAACCGGGCAAGTTTTCCAGCGCGTCGCGGTTACAGGTTGTAGCCGCGCTCGTTGTGTTGAGCCAGATCGAGGCCGACCGACTCTTCTTCTTCGTTGACCCGCAGCCCCATCAACACGTCCAGCACCTTGAGGATCACGTAGGTGACGATGGCGGTGTAGACCACGGTGAACAGCACGCCCTTGGTCTGCACCCAGACCTGCGCGGCGATGTCGGTGACCGCGCCGAAGCCGCCCAGGGCAGGCGCCGCGAACACACCGGTGAGAATGGCGCCGACGATACCGCCGATGCCGTGCACACCGAAGGCGTCCAGGGAGTCGTCATAGCCCAGCTTGCGCTTGAGGCTGGTGGCGCAGAAGTAGCAGATCACGCCTGAAGCCAGGCCGATGATCAGCGCGCCCATCGGCCCCACGGTGCCTGCCGCCGGGGTGATGGCCACAAGGCCTGCGACCACACCGGAGGCGATGCCCAAGGCGCTGGGTTTGCCGTGGCCGATCCACTCGGCAAACATCCAGCCCAGCGCTGCGGCGGCGGTGGCGATCTGGGTGACCAGCATCGCCATGCCGGCGGTGCCGTTGGCCGCGGCGGCGGAACCTGCGTTGAAACCGAACCAGCCGATCCACAGCATGGCCGCGCCCATCAGCGTATAGCCCAGGTTGTGCGGGGCCATCGGGGTGGTCGGGTAGCCTTTGCGCTTGCCCAACACCAGGCAGCAGACCAGGCCGGCGATACCGGCATTGATGTGCACCACGGTGCCACCGGCGAAGTCGAGTACGCCCCAATCCCACATCAGCGCGCCATCACCGCTCCAGACCATGTGCGCGATCGGCGCATAGACCAGGGTGAACCAGACGCCCATGAACACCAGCATGGCCGAGAACTTCATGCGTTCGGCGAAGGCGCCGACGATCAGCGCCGGGGTGATGATGGCGAAAGTCATCTGGAACGTGATGAAGACTGCCTCGGGGAACAGCGCGGTGGCCGAGGTCAGGTTCTGAGGCGTGACGCCGCTCAGAAACGCCTTCGAGAAGCCGCCGACGAAGGAATAGAGATTGACCACGCCCTTTTCCATACCGGTGGTATCGAATGCCAGGCTGTAGCCGTAGACCACCCACAGAATGCTCATCAGCCCGGTAATGGCGAAGCATTGCATCATCACCGACAGCACGTTCTTGGAGCGGACCATGCCGCCATAGAACAAGGCCAGACCCGGAATGGTCATGAACAGCACCAGCGCCGTGGCAGTGAGCATCCAGGCGGTATCGCCGGAATTCAACGCCGGGGCAGCTTCCTCTGCCAAGGCCAGGCCGGGCATTACGAGGGACAATAGGGCTCCTAGCCCTGCGATCTTACGCAGAGTCATGTTGTTTTCTCCTGGGGCGTTGGGTTTGTGAGGCGGTGTTACTTAGATCGCGTCGGTATCGGTTTCGCCGGTACGGATGCGGATGGCCTGCTCCAGATTGACCACGAAGATCTTGCCGTCACCGATCTTGCCGGTGTTGGCGGCCTTGGTGATGGCTTCGATGACACGGTCAAGGTCCTTGTCGTCGATCGCGACGTCAATCTTCACCTTGGGCAGGAAATCGACCACGTACTCGGCACCGCGGTACAACTCGGTATGGCCTTTCTGCCGACCGAAGCCTTTTACTTCGGTCACGGTGATGCCCTGCACGCCGATTTCCGACAGCGACTCGCGCACGTCGTCCAGCTTGAACGGCTTGATGATGGCAGTGACTAGCTTCATGAAACTTCTCCCGATTTGGTGGACTTGCCCCAGGAAAACAAACCCGTCTCAAGTCTAAGCGCAGCGGTTGGCTTTGTAACCCGTCGTCGGAGCCCTCTCGCCAAAGTCGAGGGGCCGTTGGTTCCAGCCTCGCACTGCCTGGTCACAAGAACTGCATCAGTGCATGGCTCGAAATGGTCTTTGCAGAAACCTTGCCACTTCGGATAACCCGAGCAAAAACAGTCGATTACGCTCAGAGGCAGGCTTTGGCCAATCGCCAGCAGAGAAAACACGCACAACTTCGGTGCGTCGAACCGCTGCAGACTGCGCAAAAAATGTGCAGGGCAAACGCCATCCAGGTGCGTGCTACACTGCGCACCTCTCAACGATTCAAGCGGACAGCCCAACATGCTCGCGCCCAAAGCCTTTCTCGACGCCCTGAGCGACCAGGCCTCTCGCCTGTTCAGCGGCGACACCGCACAGCCACGCGCCGAACTGGAGAGCCAGTTCAAGGTCCTCATGCAGGGCGCCTTCAGTAAACTGGACCTGGTCAGCCGGGATGAATTCGACAGCCAGATGGTAGTCCTGGCGCGCACTCGCGCACGCCTGGAAGCCCTGGAAAAGCAGGTGGCCGAGCTGGAAGCGCGGATCGCTCCGTCCGCTGAGCAATAACAGCCGCCCGCTTTCGCCGATGCCTGTTCTGCGGTGTTCTCATGAACACCGCTGTCCCTACAGGCCGTCGGTCACTCCCTGCAAAACCCCGACGCACTCTTTCGCAATCGCCCTTCCCCAGGCGCTCTATGCTTGCCCAACCGCAGGAAGCGGTTTTCCCCAAGCGACCACGGAGTGTCCATGTCCCTCGCCCTCGTCCACAGCCGCGCCCAGGTCGGCGTGCTGGCGCCTGCTGTCAGTGTCGAAACCCATCTGGCCAACGGCCTGCCCACCCTGACCCTGGTCGGTCTGCCCGAAGCCACGGTCAAGGAGAGCAAGGACCGCGTGCGCAGCGCCATCGTCAACTCCGGCCTGGACTACCCCGCCCGACGCATCACCCAGAACCTCGCCCCGGCCGATCTGCCCAAGGACGGCGGGCGTTACGATCTGGCCATCGCCTTGGGCATCCTGGCCGCCAATGGCCAGGTTCCGGTGGCGCCCCTGAGCGAAATCGAGTGCATCGGCGAGCTGGCGCTGTCGGGTGGATTGCGCCCAGTGCAAGGCGTGCTGCCTGCTGCACTGGCCGCGCGAGAGGCTGGGCGAGCCCTGGTGGTACCCAGGGAGAACGCCGAGGAAGCGAGCCTGGCGAATGGCTTGGTGGTCTACGCGGTGGGCCATCTGCTCGAGCTGGTGGCCCACCTCAACGGCCAGTCGCCCCTATCACCCTTTGCAGCCAACGGCCTGCTGCTGCGGGAGCGGCCCTACCCGGACCTCAGCGAGGTCCAGGGCCAGACTGCCGCCAAGCGTGCGCTGCTGGTGGCTGCGGCCGGTGCACACAATCTGCTAACTTCTGGCTACAAAACACCGTCTTCATCAAAATTCAAAGCAAGCATGTAACCCATTGTTTTATATGGTATTTTTATTGTCTCGCGAAATATTTTCGCTATTTGCGAAAAAACTGTTGACGAGCAATAGGCGATTCGAGGATATTACTTGGGCGGTCGGTGACTTAATCTCGCTTGCTGTAGGTACAACGGCATCTCGGTGTCATGTACTGCGGGGCCGTAAGGCTCTACCCCTTGTAACTCGAGAGGGGGCCGGTGCTCGTCACAGGCATCCATCGATACATAGGCGGCTTCGTCGAGAGCGACGAAGCCGGTGTTTCAGGGGGGGGAAAAGCATTGCTCAACCCGTTTCACTTTTCTTGTGTGGTTATGCGCGAGAGACACTTGCATTTCGCATGTGTCATAACCAAACAGGAGCATTAAATATGCAAAAGAGTGATAGTAGTAATACCGCAGAGCAATGTCTGGCTAGTCCAGCTAAGAAGAAGAAGTGGAGCGTTGTAAAGGTCTTTTGGGCATGCTTCCAAGGTGTTCGATTCTTCGTGAATCTGTTCGCATTGGTTGATAAATACTGGCCGAAAGTCCAAGCTTTCTTCGATTCCATGCCTGAATAAGTCTACCCCCACTGTAGTCACACACATCACAGGTGCTAATCATGCTTAATAAAGCCCTGAAAATAATCAGAACTTTCTATGACGTAAACCAGTCAGAACTTTCTGCGCGTTTAGGGATATCCAACTCTTATCTATCTGAAATAGAGAGTGGAAAGAAGCAACCTACAATCGAAATCCTTACTAGATATAGTGAAGCATTCGAAATCCCACTATCATCAATACTTTTCTTCTCGGAAAATTTGGACAATCCAAAACCTACCGACAAGATAAGATTGCATGTAGCAAAACGGATTGTCTCAATACTTGAATGGAATCAAAGCCGCAATGAGACGTCAGCAAAGCTCGGTAAAAAAGCGAAAGTCTTTTAAGCTATATGCTATAAATCAGTCAGCCTTATACAAACTAACCTCACCTAAAAAATTAGCTGAAACTCTTTCTCGCACAGAACTCGAAATATCTAATCTCTTAAACAGTGATGAGAACTATCGCGAGTTCACCTTGCTTGAAGAATACAATCCTTTCTCCCAAAAGCGAAAGAAAGCCCGACTTGTTCAAACACCGAACAAAGCATTGCGCGTAGTACATGAGCGCATCTTAAAACTACTTCAACGCATAGAGTACCCAGACTATGCGCATGCCGGTGTAAAGAAGCGCTCTTATAGATCGAACGCCCAAGCCCACGTGAATGCAAAAACCGTTGCAACTTTTGATCTGAGTGATTTCTACAGCTCGGTAAAAGCTCATCACGTATACTCGTTTTACTTAAATAATCTGAAATGTGTCCGAGATGTAGCAGGCCACTTAACCAAACTATCAACTCATAAAAATTGCATACCAACAGGAAGCCCATTAAGTCCTCTATTGGCCTTGTATAGCATGCAATCTATGTTCGATAGCCTTGCTCTTCTAGCAAAAAGACACGATCTGACATTTACTTGCTATGTCGATGATCTGACCTTCTCCGGAGATGCGATTCCGACTTCGCTAGAGCGTGAAGTTATATCTATCGTTCGCCGCCACGGTCATAGCATCAACACCAAGAAGACTCGAATCTTCAAAGAGAACCAGCCTAAGCACATTACAGGCACAGTAATAATTAATGGTAGAATAACAGTTCCACATGCCCGACTGTTAACTGTCCGGCGTCTTGAAGCGGCTATCAATGGTCGGATAGAAAGCTATGGGTTTAGTGAAGTCAAGCTCATGGAAAAGCTTGCTGGCGTTCTCAATGAAGCCTCATATCTAGACCCAAAATTCCGGTCTAAGGCACTTTCCGCTCGCGCCACTCTAGCCGAGAGCGTTTCTTAAGCCCCCTCTTGCAGGCACGAATGCATAACCACGTGCCATCATCTTTCGGAGCCTCTGAATGTTTAGATGGCCCACCCTCCCCCTTATAATCAGCTTTCGACAACCTCTTTTGTCGTAATCTGAATGCCTGCTATCCCTTAAGCTTCGCGCATTCGCACAACAAAAGTCATCTGCATTTTATTAATATCTGTATCTGTATCTGTCATCCAACATAGGGATCAGCATCGACGCAGAAGAAGCCATAAATGCATAAGGCATACAATTTATTTTTATATGAGTACAGAAATACAATCAAATGCTAATGAAGCCCGCCTATATAGAGTCCTATGACGGATTCAAAATCAACAGCTGCAAAGCCAGAAACCATGGTGTATACCCAGCCTTACTACGCCGCATACTTGATCAAGTACGCGCCCTCCAAAGCCATTACGCACGAATTACAATAGTTAGAATAGACCTGCATTTTCCAGCGGAGAAATCTCTTGATCATAAGTTAGAAAATTTATCACTTAGTAGATACCTTAGGCTCATCAAGATGGATCTAGGTTCAACATCTTGGAACTGCCATAAAAAGTTTATTCATGGCTGGGTAAAAGAAAATGGAAAAACAGGCAGGTCGCACTTCCATCTTTTCATAGGCATACAAAGCCTCCAGCGCGTTTTAGGAACGATTTCCAGCAAAGGCAATACCGGACTATGGGGGCTCCTAGAAAAGCGCTGGAAACAGCTTACAGGAGGCTCCATTCAGTTTTGTGGATACCACGTATTAAATCGTGGAGATAATTGTGCGTTATCACAGTGTTTCTACCATCTCAGCTATCTTGCGAAAACCCGAGACAAGCACTTTAACACCGGCGAATCTTACCGTCGCTTTTCTTTTTCATCCCTTCCTATCAAAAGGAAAGAAAGCGAGGCGCCGGAATTATTGTACCAGGGGAGCGCCTAAACTTTTATTAACCTTCTGAACGTCTTTGATAATGTCAAAACCTCGATTGAGTAAAGCTGACGGTCCAACATACCCGCGAAAATTTGGTCCCGCGACCTTGACCAGTACGTAAACCGAGGGAACCTTGCGTTCCGCCCCAGAAATTTTCGCCATTTTTACACCCAGTACAGTTATCGATTGAGTTGGAACATACACGCACTCACCTGCCTTCGTGCGATTTTCAAGGTGCTTCACCCCTTGATCGCGGCGCCCCTCAGCTACAAGCTCCATCAGCCTAAGTTGCACGTCTGCGTTGCTGCATACAATCGTGGATTGGAGAACATCACGGGAAATCCCAATGTCGACATCCCCTGTTGTTTCCCAGATCTTCGCTTCCACGTTTGCTACTTGCAGCAAAAACGCAGTGCTAATTACAGCTGTCAATTGCTTCATCGACTTATTCGCCTTTCAGATCCATTGGTAGGTTGCTATGTGATGCTAGCCAGAGGCAGCACAAAATAGATCATATCATGATCACTATATGGCCTCCACATAGTCATAATATGATCTTCTTGGGTTTGAGCTAGGATGCAAGCATGCGTTCATTTGCGAGTGACCGAAATGACCGCTACCTCCCTAACAGCCCTTGGGGCACGGATCAAAGCTTTGCGGACCGCTAAAGGCCTCACTCAGGCGCAACTGGCAGAGCAATGCGGTTATGAACCTTTAACTGTTAGTCGCTTTGAAAGAGGGGCGTATGCTCCAGGGATTGACGCCCTCGAGAGCATAGCGAATGCGTTAGATGTGTCAGTCCGGGATTTCTTCTCTGAAGAGAAGAAACTAGTAAAGTCTAAGATTCGTCACCAAATCACCGATATCATTTATACTATAGAAGATACAAAGGCACTTTCCGATATTTTAAATTTTACAAAAAAAAAGAAAACTCGATAGTTGGTCCGTAAGCACCAATCAGCCGAACTGCTTATGAAATCTCATGCGAGCGAGCCAAAGATGACTCGGCTTGTCACTAGAGTAATGAAGGGATCTTTTCTTACTTCTTATTAGATTCGGACTGATTTCAGGTTCACCTTTAGTAAGCTGGGCGTACTATCGCGGCTTTGCTGGCAGACAAATGCCGCTTCATATGCTCAGCAAAATACTCGGATCACTTTAAGCCTCCATAAAGGTCTAGCCAGTCACTCTGTAAGCTCTATCAATAGAGTCTACTTCTCTGGTAGCAAAGAAGAGCCTTCAAATTATCTATCAGATAACATTCACAGATAGACATATGATAGATTTATCACTAATCTATCCACCTGAAAGACAAAGGATAAAAAATGAACACACACCTATATCTACGGGCTTCAACGAAAGATCAAGATGCCAACCGGGCGAGAGCAGACTTGGAGATTTTTGCCCAGCAAAAGTCGTTGCGCGTGGTTGATGTCTATTCTGAAAATATCAGTGGGACAAAACTCAATCGCCCCGAGCTAATGAGATTGCTCGAGGCCGCCAAGCCTGGAGAAATACTGCTATGTGAATCTGTCGATAGACTCTCAAGGTTGTCCATGGAAGATTGGGATTCGTTGAAATCTACGATTAAAGCTAAAGGGCTTCGTCTGATCGTGGCCGACATGCCAACAAGCTGGGAAATGGCAAGCGATAGCATCCCAGGTGAAATTATGCGTGTAATCAATGACATGCTGATCGACCTAATGTCGACTATGGCGAGGCTAGATCAAGCAAAACGAGTGGAGCGAATTAATCAAGGCTTGGCCAACAAGCGTGTGCAAGAGCCTACTTGGAAGCCGAAAGGTAAAAGTAAAAACCTGAAGCTTCGCGAAACGGTAAAAGCTTTGATGGCGCAACATCCAACCATGAACGCAGAGCAGTTGGCAAAGCTCGCTGATTGTGGTGTAGCAACGATCTATCGTATCAAGCAAGAAACATTGTAACCCTCATGCCCTACTCCCTAAAGCTTCAACGAAGCCCTGAGTGAGGCAATGAGTTCAGGAGTGGTCTTTACCTTAAAGACCTCATGCTCCGCATCAATCTGATCTTGGTACTCTGAATGTTCACCGTTAGACAGGGCTGCGCTAAGCATACGCCGGGGGGCTACAGGAAACTTAGTTACATCCAAGTCCCCTTGGCGAAGTGCGCTTCGCAGGCTAGCGACGTTTAGTGGTACGAACTGAATCTCACCTGCCTCAGATACGACGAAAGCAAATTTGGGCATGCCATCTATGAGTACTGTGAAAAAGACTTCCTTAAGCTCAATCTTCATACGCACTACTGTTTTCAATCTATGCAAGTGCAGATTGGCTGCGCGCCTTCCACTGTAGCTCACAAGATCAAGCCTACTGAAAAAGTCAACCTTGCTGTAAATCATTTCAGAAGACAGTTCAGCTAGTAACGCTTCTCGTTTTTCCCTCAACTCAGATAGCTCTTTCTCCTTCTCGGCCGTCGCACTGGCGACCATCATCGAAGGCGCTTGCTTGAATATTACCGAATATTCTTCAAGCAACGTCTCTCCGGCTGTAATCCTCCCCTCAATTTCCGATATATTCTGACGCAACGCTCGTGAGTTGTCCCTTACCAACGAGATAGATTCGAGCTTAGCTAAAATCTCTTTGAATACACTTTCTGACAAGTCAAGTCGAATTTGCTTTGCATCACAGCCACCTTTCGCGGACCTAAAGCATCGAAGATACTTCCCTCCTTTCGGCGATGCCCCCTTATTGACCAAATGCATTGCTGATTTGCAATAGGCACACACCGCCAACTTCGACCAAACATTGAAGTTGGCTGTTTGCTTTGTTGACTTAGATACATTCCTTGTTTTCCTGCTACTCAGAGCAGCATAAAAGACTGACTCATCAATAATAGCAGGGTAATAATTTATCACAGGATCACCCGCAATTACCCGAATGCCTTCCTCTTGTACATATGGCTGATACTCACCGAGAACGGAACGATTTTGTAAAATCTTCGAAACGGAGCTGCTACCCCACAGCCCAGACTTATTACGTCCTTCAGTGCCGAATACTGGAACATTCTCGGAGTTTAGGATTTTAGCAATTTTCCGTTGCCCTGCGCCTTCAATCGTCAGTTCGAAGATACGCTTCACCACATCGACACGATGCTCTATGGCGTTATAGACCCCGCCCTCATATTGAAGCCATTGTGGGCATGCACCTCCAAGCGGAATTTTACTGTTTCGCGCTTGCTGTTGCTTATTACGCCAAGCCTTCGAAACCCGCTCACCCTTGATCTTAGATTCTAAATGCGCACGACCCATATGGATTATCGAAACGATAAGTTTAACCATATCTGGGTTTTTTCGATAAACACTTCCGTCACTTAGAGTTACAACATTAATCCCCAGACTTAGCAGCTCTAGAAATCTAGGTACCGCCAGATCAAGCTGCTCTCGACTTAATCGATCCAACGATTCCACAAGAAGATAGGAGCCAGCAGCAATCTTGCCTTCCTGAACATAATCATAGAAACGTTTAAGGCTGGCGGCTGCACCTGTCGCATTACTACCCTTATAAGCACTAACGCCAGCATCTAAGAATCTATATTCGGCGTCGGTTACCAAATCAAGCCCATGATTAGTCGCGTATTCGATAACTGCCTCATATTGCCTACGTTTACTGTCGCCCCTCGCCTGTTCAGGAGTGGAGAATCTGACATAGCTGTAGGCTTTAGGCTGCATGGGCTAATCCTTATCGATTTGGGTGTATTGTACCATAACCTGCTTTTCACCGGACCGCCCGGCACGGGCAAGACCCTACTCGCCAGCCGCCTGCCCGGGTTGCTCCCGCCGCTGGATGAGCACGAGGCTCTGGAAGTGGCGGCAATCCAATCGGTCAGCGGTCATAAGCCGCTGGACTGCTGGCCCCAGCGCCCCTTCCGTCATCCTCATCACTCGGCGTCAGGCCCGGCCCTGGTGGGCGGTGGCAGTCGACCTCAACCGGGCGAGATCACCCTGGCGCATCATGGCGTGTTGTTTCTGGACGAACTGCCGGAGTTCGAGCGACGCGTGCTCGAAGTGCTCCGCGAGCCGCTGGAGTCAGGGGAAATCGTGGTGGCCCGTGCCAAGGATCGCATACGCTTTCCTGCACGCTTTCAGCTGGTAGCGGCCATGAACCCCTGCCCTTGCGGTTACCTGGGTGATCCCACCGGGCGTTGCCGGTGCAGCACCGAGCAAATCCAGCGTTATCGCAACAAGCTGTCCGGCCCGCTGCTCGACCGGATCGATCTGCACCAGACCGTGGCCAGGGAAAGCACCGTACTGACCCACCAGCCTTGCGGCGAGTCCAGCGCCAGCGTCGCCCGCCTGGTGGCCGAGGCACGTGAGTTACAGCAGCGGCGCCAGGGCTGCGCCAATGCCTTTCTCGACCTCAACGGCCTGCGTCGCCACTGTGCGCTGGAAGCGGTCGACCAGGCCTGGTTGGAAAATGCCTGCGAGCGCCTGACTTTGTCCCTGCGGGCGGCCCATCGCCTGCTCAAGGTAGCCCGTACTTTGGCAGACCTTGAACAGAGAGAATGCATTGGGCGTGCGCACTTGGCCGAAGCGCTCCAGTATCGACCAAGCACCTGATCATCAGACAGCACCCGGTTCGTGGATAATCCGCTGCCCAAAGGTATCGATTCCGGAACGATGCTTCCCGAAGCGACGGGATTGTCCTGTTTGCTGCTCAAGACGAAAATGCCCGCCTCTGCTATCCATTGCCTAACCCTCTCGTCGCTCAAGGAGTCCGAGCCATGCCCCACGAAGCCAGCCTGCTGCAAACGGCGGTGATTTTCCTGCTTGCCGCCGTCGTTGCCGTACCCCTGGCCAAGCGCCTGCAACTGGGGGCGGTGATCGGCTATCTGCTCGCTGGTGTGGCCATCGGGCCCCAGGCACTGGGACTGATTCGCGACACCGAGAGCGTCGCGCACATCTCCGAGCTGGGCGTGGTCCTGCTGCTGTTCATCATTGGCCTGGAGCTCTCGCCACGGCGGCTGTGGCTGATGCGCAAGGCGGTGTTCGGCGTGGGTCTGGCCCAGGTGCTGATGACCGGTGCGGTCATTGGCGCCATCGCCCTGTTCGGCTTCGGCCAGCCGCTGCCCAGCGCCATGGTGCTGGGCTTGGGCCTGGCCTTGTCGTCCACCGCATTCGGCTTGCAGAGCCTGGCCGAAAGCAAACAGCTCAATGCCCCTCACGGTCGCCTGGCCTTCGCCATCCTGCTGTTCCAGGACATCGCCGCCATCCCCTTGATCGCCCTGGTGCCACTGCTGGCCGCCAGCGGCCCGGACACCAGCCATGGCGACAGCCTGCAGCATGGTCTGCAGGTATTCGCCAGCATCGCCATCGTCATCGTCGGCGGCCGCTACCTGCTGCGCCCGGTATTCCGCACCGTGGCCCGTACCGGCCTGCCGGAGGTGTCCACCGCGACTGCGTTGCTGGTGGTGATCGGCACCGCCTGGCTCATGGAGCAGGCCGGCATTTCCATGGCCTTGGGCGCCTTCCTCGCCGGTCTGCTGCTGGCGGACTCGGAGTACCGTCACGAGCTGGAGTCACAGATCGAGCCGTTCAAAGGTCTGTTGCTGGGGTTGTTCTTCATCAGTGTGGGCATGGGCGCCAACCTCGGGTTGCTGCTGGAGATGCCGCTGGTACTGCTCGGCCTGACCCTGCTGCTGGTGGCAGTGAAACTGCCGTTGCTGATGCTGGTCGGGCGCCTGGCCGGCGGCTTGAACACCGCCAGCGCCCTGCGCCTTGGCGTGGTGCTGGCGGCAGGTGGCGAATTCGCCTTCGTAGTGTTCAAGCTGGGCAAGGACCAGGGCCTGTTCGATGCCCGTACCCACGACATGCTGCTGATGACCATCACTCTGTCGATGGCCATCACCCCGCTGTTGCTGCTGGCCTGCGCACGCCTGCTCAAGCGCCCGCAACCGGCTCGCGAGGTGCCGGAGCACTACAAGAGCATCCAGGCCGACACACCACGGGTGGTGATCGTCGGCATGGGCCGCATGGGTCAGATCGTCTCGCGCATCCTGCGGGCGCAGAAAATCCCCTTCATTGCCCTGGACACCTCGGTGGACACCATCGAGATGACTCGCACCTTCGAACAGGCTCCGGTGTTCTACGGCGACCCGCAGCGCCCGGAGGTCTTGCATGCGGCCAAGGTTGGCGAAGCCGAGTACGTCATCATCACCACGGATGATCCGGAAGTGACCACCCGCACCGCCGAGCGGGTCAAGCGCCTGTATCCGCACCTGAAGGTGATCGCCCGGGCGCGCAACCGCCAGCATGTGCACAAGCTGATGGACGTGGGCGCCGAGCCGATCCGTGAGACGTTCTATTCCAGCCTTGAGATGAGCCGCCGCACCCTGCTCGGACTGGGCTTGTCGGGCGAGCAGGCCGCAGACCGAATCCAACGCTTCACCGAACACGACGAGCAAGTACTCGAAGCCCAAGGCCGCGTGCGCGACGACCGGGCCAAGGTGATGCAGACCGCCCAGGAAGCGCGCAAGGAGCTGGAGCGGCTGTTCGAGTCGGATGCGCCGTAGGCCATAGCCTCAGCGCACCGCTATGCCTGCGAAGATGGACTGATCCTGCATGGGCCGCACAGCGGCCCCTACTCATTCATGGGCCTTCGCCGCTCAAAACAGACTCGCTACGGTAGACTGCGAAATCCCTCGCCTGCGTTTCGAGAATGCCCATGGAAGACCTCAACTCCCTCTACTACTTCACCCAGGTAGTCGAGCACGGCGGTTTCGCGCCGGCCGGCCGGGCCCTGGACATGCCCAAATCCAAGCTCAGCCGGCGCATCGCCGAACTGGAAGAGCGCCTGGGCGTGCGTCTGCTGCATCGCACCAGCCGGCACTGCTCGCTGACGGAAGTCGGCCAAGCCTATTACCAGCGCTGCCTGGCCATGCGGGTGGAGGCCGAGGGGGCCGCCGAAATCATCGAGCGCAACCGCAGCGAGCCCCGCGGCCTGGTACGCATCAGTTGCCCCACGACCTTGCTCAATGCCTGGGTGGGGCCGATGCTGACGCGCTACATGGCCAAGTACCCGCAGGTGGAGTTGTTCATCGAGAGCACCAACCGCCGGGTCGACCTGCTTCACGAAGGCTTCGACATCGCACTGCGGGTGCGCTTCCCGCCGCTGGAGAATACCGACATGGTGATGAAGGTGCTGAGCAATAGTACTCAGTGCCTGGTGGGGCAGCCGTCGTTTCTCGAACAACTGCCGGAAAACTTCGAGCCGCAGATGCTGGGCCAACTGCCCAGCCTGCATTGGGGCAGTTCGCAGCGTGAGTACCAGTGGGAATTGTTCCAGGACGAAAGCATGGCGCAGAAGCTGGTGATCGCACATAAGCCCAAGGTAGTCACCGACGACCTGTTCGCCTTGCGTCACTTTGTGGTGGCAGGTGTGGGAATCGCGCATTTGCCACGGGTAGCGGTGCGCGAAGACCTGGCGGCAGGCAGGTTGGTGGAAATGCTGCCGGGTTGGCACCCGCGCTGCGGGATCGTCCATGCGATCTTCCCGTCCCGGCGGGGGTTGCTACCGTCAGTGCGGGCGTTGATCGATCATCTGGCCGAGGAGTTCGCGGTCAGCGATATGGCGTGAGTTGGCGGGTGACGCTTTGCAGCCCTGGCACGCGGTCGCCAGCCCCCACAAGAGCCTGTTGAATGCTGTGGGGGCCGGCGCCAGCCTGGTGGCTTTCAGAAGGCGAAGCAGGAACAGCCCAACGCTCCCCAGAAGCCCTGGAAGTCATTCACCGGCACGGTCGAATGACGCGCTTTCTCATGGCTGTGCGCATGTACGCCGCACGGCCCGACACATTGATGTGCCACCGCCGCCAAGGACGGTGTACCCACCCGCCAATGCCCCGGAACCTTGGTCACCGGCGACCACTCCGGCAGCACCGGCACCTGGGGCGGTCCGAGCTTGTCGAACTCCGCTGCGCCATAGACCACCTTGCCATCGACAATGGTCAGCACCGACTCGATGCCCTTGATCGCCTCTTCATCGACACTGAAGAAGTCCAGTGACAGTGCCGCCAGGTCCGCCAACTGCCCCACCTTGATCTGACCTTTCTTTCCCTGCTCGCTGGAGAACCAGGCGCTGCCCTGGGTGAACAGTTGCAGCGCAGTCTCGCGGCTCAGTCCCTGCGGATACAACGCCATGCCACCCACGGTCTTGCCGCTGACCAACCAGTACAGCGAGGTCCACGGGTTGTAGCTGGACACCCGTGTCGCGTCGGTACCGGCGCCCACCGGCACGCCCATGTCGAGCATGCGCTTGATCGGTGGCGTCTGCTCGGCAGCCTTGGCGCCGTAGCGGTCGACGAAGTATTCCCCCTGGAAGGCCATGCGGTCCTGGATGGCGATGCCACCGCCCAGCGCACGCACTCGCTCGATGTTCTGCGGGGTGATGGTCTCAGCATGGTCGAAGAACCATGGCAAGCCATTGAACGGGATATCGCGATTCACCTTCTCGAACACGTCGAGCATGCGCGAGATCGATTCGTTGTAGGTGGCGTGCAGGCGGAACGGCCAGCGCTGCTCAACCAGATGGCGCACCACCGGCTCCAGTTCCTGCTCCATGGTCTGCGGTAGATCCGGGCGCGGCTCGAGGAAGTCCTCGAAGTCGGCGGCGGAGAACACCAGCATCTCGCCGGCGCCGTTATGGCGGAAGAAGTCGTTGCCGCCATGCAGCTTGACGCTGGAGGTCCAGTTCTTGAAATCGGCCAGCTCCTCCTTAGGCTTCTGGGTGAACAGGTTGTAGGCAATCCGCACGGTCAACTGGTTGTTGTCGGCCAGTTCCTGGATCACCTGGTAGTCGTCCGGGTAGTTCTGGTAGCCACCACCGGCATCGATAGCGCTGGTCAGGCCCAGGCGGTTGAGCTCACGCATGAACTGGCGCGTGGAGTTGACCTGATACTCCAGCGGCAGCTTCGGCCCCTTGGCCAAGGTGGCGTAGAGGATCATCGCGTTGGGACGCGCAATGAGCATGCCGGTCGGGTTGCCGAACTTGTCACGCTGGATCTCGCCGCCTGGTGGGTTGGGCGTCTCCTTGGTGTAGCCCACGGCGTTGAGGGCGGCACGGTTGAGCAGCGCGCGGTCGTAAAGGTGCAGCAGGAACACCGGCGTGTCCGGCGCGGCCTGGTTGATTTCTTCCAGCGTCGGCATGCGCTTTTCGGCGAACTGGAATTCGTTCCAGCCACCGACCACTCGCACCCATTGGGGCGTGGGGGTGCGTGCGGCCTGGTCCTTGAGCATGCGCAGGGCATCGGCAACTGATGGCACGCCTTCCCAGCGCAGTTCCAGGTTGTAGTTCAGGCCACCGCGGATCAGGTGCAGGTGCGAGTCGTTCAGACCGGGGATCACCGTGCGTTGCTTGAGGTCGATGATCTGCGTGGTGTTGCCTTTGTGGGCCATGGCCTCGGCGTCGCTGCCCACGGCAATGAAGCGGCCGTCCTTGATGGCGACGGCGGTCGCGGTGGGCTTCTCGCGGTCAACAGTATGCAGTTTGCCGTTGAACAGAATCAGGTCGGCGGACATGGAACCTCCTTGGCTTGTTGCGTAAGCGGAACCGGCTTGGCCGGCGAAAGGCAATGCGGACCAGAGCGCGCCGGCGGCACCGAGGACGGTACTGGTGGCGAGGAACTGGCGACGGGTCTTGTCGTTGCGATCCTTGGACATGGTCTTCTCCGTCTGGGGCGGCAGCGGCCGGAGCCGCTGCGGGGCATGCCGATAAGTGCAGTGCGGTGGGTTGTGAAAGGGTAGCCCTGTTCACCATTTGTGCTGCCTGGCGAGCTCGATTCGCGGGCTCACCCGTGAAAGCCTGCCACGATCACTTCTGAAGAAACGCCAGCAGATCTTCGTTCAGCTGCTGGGCATGGGTCACTGCAAACCCATGCGGTGCCCCGGCATACACCTTCAGCTCAGCCCCGCGGATCAACGCCGCCGCCTGCTTGCCGGTGGTCTCGAACGGCACGATCTGGTCGTCGTCGCCATGGATGACCAACGTCGGTACATCGATCTTCGCCATGTCCGGACGGAAGTCGGTCTCGGAGAAGGCTGTCACGCAGTCCAGGGTGCCCTTGATCGAGGCCATCAGGGCGATGTTCAAGGTCTGGGTCTGCACCCCTTGGGAGACCTGCTGCCCATGGTTCAGGCCATAGAACGGTGTGGCGAAATCGGCGATGAACTGCGCACGGTCGGCACGCAGACCGGCACGGATGCTTTCGAACACCGACAGGTCGACCCCCTCGGGGTTGTCGTCACGCTTGCCGAACACCGGGGTCACCGCCCCCAGCAACACCAGCCCGGCCACCCGCTCGCTGCCGTGACGGGCGATGTAACGGCTGACATCACCGCCCCCCATCGAGAAGCCGACCAGGGTCACGTCACGCAGATCGAGGTGTTCGATCAACTGGGCGATGTCATCGGCGAAGGTGTCGTAGTCGTAGCCATCCCAGGGCTGGCTCGAACGCCCGAAACCACGGCGGTCGAAGGCGATGGCGCGGTAGCCGCGGCTGGCCAGGAACTCCATCTGCGAATCCCACATGTCGGCGTCCAGTGGCCAGCCGTGGCTGAACAGCACAGGCTTGCCGCTGCCCCAGTCCTTGTAATAGATCGAAGTGCCATCGCGGGTAACGAGGGTGGTCATATCGGTATCTCCTTGAAAGTGTCGAGCTAGAGGCGTGGTTCAGCCGCGCAGCCAGTCGGCGCAGCGACGGGTTACCCACGGCATGATGTAGAACACCACGGGCAGGATGACGAACAGGTTGACGATCAAGTTGCCGGTGATCGCGCCGCCCAACTGCGGAAAGCGCGCGAAAAGCGGCGACAGCAGTTGCGGGATGACCAAGGTCATGGGGCAGATCACCAGGTAAGTCAGCAGCGCCTGCTTCCAGCGCGGCGGTTGGGATGCACCGGTGGTGGGCGGGGTGAACCAGAACTCCGGATCGTCATGGACCTGGGTCTGGTCGCCCTCCTCCAGCAGCGGCAGCACCTCGTTGATCAGCGCCTGGCGCTCGGGAGAGTCGACCCAGGCCTGCAGCTGGTCGGCCTCGGCGAAGCGCACCACGGTGGTGAACTGACGGCCACCGTCGTCAGGACGGATCACATTCACATCCAGATGACCCGGCTGCTGGCGGGCCACGCTGACGGTGTGCCGCAACCAGGCTTCATAACGCGCCAGCGCATCGGTGCGCACTTTGTGCTGGATGACCAGCGTCACCACGGTACGGTTGTTCATCGGCCTTCCCCTGGACAAGATGAGGCCAGACGCCGGGATCCGGCGCCTGGTGAAGTGGGTTACTTGCCAGCAGTCAGCGTGCTGTAGCTGGTCATCAGGTTGCGGTAGTCCGGGATGTGGTTGGAGAACAGGGTACCCAGGCCCTCGATGTCGTTGCGCCAGTCGCGGTGCAGCTCACAGGCCACGCCGAACCAGGTCATCAGTTGCGCACCGGCCGCTTCCATCCGGCGCCAGGCGGCGTCGCGGGTCATCTCGTTGAAGGTCCCGGAGGCATCGGTGACCACGAACACTTCGAACTCTTCTTCCAAGGCCGACAGCGCCGGGAAGGCCACGCACACTTCGGTCACCACACCCGCGATGATCAGTTGCTTCTTGCCGGTGGCCTTCACCGCCTTGACGAAGTCTTCGTTGTCCCAAGCGTTGATCTGGCCTGGACGCGCGATGTAGGGGGCGTCCGGGAACTGCGCCTTGAGCTCCGGGACCAGCGGGCCGTTGGGGCCTTGCTCGAAGCTGGTGGTGAGGATGGTCGGCAGGTTGAAGTACTTGGCCAGGTCCGCCAGGGCCAGCACGTTGTTCTTGAAGCGGTCAGGCTCGATGTCCCGTACCAGCGAGAGCAGGCCTGCCTGGTGGTCGACCAGCAGTACGGCAGCGTTGTTCTTGTCCAGGCGGTTGTAGGTGAATTTGCTCATGGTCTGTGTTCCTTCAGTGAGTGAGTTGGGGTGTTGCCTTGACTGCATGGGCACAGATTAAAAACATCACCTTTGAAGCACTAGATAGCGAAAACTGGCTCTAGCGTTCTATTTTCGGAACGATGATCGAAGCGACACCCTTTGCGAGCCTTTTGCCGCTGTGCGGCCCCGGCTCCATTGCCTGCCCGCCCAACCTGCTCTTTACTACCCACAGCCTTTCTCTGTCGCGAGACTTCCATGCTGGCGTTCATTCAGTCCTCCCCGCTGTTGCTCGGCGCCGCCCTGCTGCTGCTCGACCTGGTGTTATGGCAATTGATCCCGGTCCAGCGCCGGGCCTGCCGTATCGGCGCTCGGCTGGTTATTTTCCTGTTGTTCAGCTGGGTCCTGTTGGCGGCGGGCATGAGCCCGTTGCAACCGGCGCCCTGGGTGGACGACGTGCCCCGCAACCTGATGGCCACCGCGCTGGAGATCGCCTGGTGGCTGTTCTTTGCCCGTACCGTGACAGTGGTGTTCGGCCTGGTGCTGATCGCCCGGGGCGGTCATGGCGGGCGGTTATTGCAAGACGTGCTCGGGGCACTGATCTTCGTGGCAGCGGTGATCGCGGCAGCGGCCTACGTGATGCAACTGCCGGTCAAGGGTCTGCTGGCAACCTCAGGCGTCATGGCCATCGTCATCGGCCTTGCATTGCAGAGCACCTTGGCGGACGTGTTCTCAGGCATCGTGCTCAACACTACGCGGCCTTATCAGATTGGTGATGCGATCTCCATCGACGGTACCGAGGGCAAGGTGCTGGACATCGACTGGCGGGCCACGCGCCTGCTCACCGGCAATGGCAGCCTGGCGGTGGTGCCCAACTCGGTGGTGGCCAAGGCCAAGCTGCTCAATTTCAGCCGTCCGGCGGACGTGCATGGGGTGTCGATCAGCGTGGTGGTGCCGGCCAAGGTGCGCCCCAAGCGGGTATTCGATGCGCTGGAAAAAGCCCTGCAGGGCACCAGCGCGCTACTCACGACACCGCCGCCCAAGGTCACCGTGAAAGCCTCAACGCTAGAGTCGGTGGAGTACGAGGCCAGCGGGTTCGTGGCGACCATGGAGCGCAAGGTCGAGGTGCGCAACCAACTGTTCGACCTGGCCCATCGTCATCTGGAGGCCAACGGGGTGATGTGGAACGTGGACCTCGCCCTGCCCCCACGCAGTCGCCAGCGCGAGCTGCTGGATGACGTGCGGGTGTTCCGCTCCTTGACCAGCGATGAACGCGACGCCTTGAGCCAGCGCATGACCGCGGTGGAATACCTGGCGGACCAGGTGATCCTGGGCGTGGGGGAACACTCCGACTACGTGCTGGTGATCGGCAGCGGCGTGGTGTCGGCGTCAATTCGCGATGGCGAACGCCTGATCGAAGCCGGGCGCATGGGGCCTGGCGAGGTGCTGGGAATCGAAGGCCTGATCGACGAGGAGGAGTCGCTGGCCGAATTTCGGACCCTGACAGGCTGCCTGCTCTATCGCATCGACAAGGAGCAGGTGCGCAACTGCCTGGCCCAGCGGGGCGAGGTACAGACCGCTCTGACCAAACTGCAGCGTTTCCGTCGTCAGAACCGGGAGTCCTTGCTGATGCAGAAACCGCCCGTGGTGAAGAAAGGCGGCTTCCTCAGCTGGCTGCACAAGTGATGCGTCCAGGCGCCTTTCGCGGGTAGACCTAGTCCTACAAGGCCAGCGCTGCCCTGTGGAAGCGGGTTTGCCCGCGCACAAGCCGACGCGGTCAGAGCACCACCCGCAGGCATTGCCCCGCGTGATACAGCGAGAAGCCCGACTCATAGAAGGCCGTGCGCAGCGAAGGCGCGCTGACCGGCTTCATTGGCGAGAACGGGATCGGCAGGCTGTTCGGGTCATCCTTGAGCAGGAACTCGGCGAACGCACGGCCAATCACCGTCCCGGTCGTGTTGCCCCGGCCGTTGTAGCCAGTCACCGCCACCAGCCCAGGGGCCGGCTCGAACAGGCGCATCAAGTGATCCGGCGTGAAGTCGATGCAACCGGTCCAGTGCATCTCCCACTCGACCTTGCCCAGCTCCGGGTAGTAATGGCTCTGGATGCGGTCTGCCCAGCTGCGCACGAACCAAGCCGGCTTGTTGTCCACTCGGCCGAGGCTGCCGAGCAGCAGACGGCCTTGGTCGTCGCGGCGAATGCTGCTGAGCACGGTGCGGGTGTCCCAGGAGCCCTGGCCATGAGGCAGGACCTTGTCGGCCGCGGCGCCCTCCAGCGGCTTGGAAGCCACCTGGTAGTAGTAGCCACGGAAGAAGTGCTTCTGCAGGTTGCTCCACTCGCCTTCGGTGTAGGCACCGGTGGAGATCACCACCTTGTCGGCGCGCACCGAGCCGCGAGCGGTGTTCACTCGCCAGCCATCGCCGTCGCGCTCAAGGCCTTCGACCGAAGATTGCTGGAATACCCGTCCGCCCAGGCGTGCCACGGCGGCAGCCAAGCCCTGGGTGTAGGCCATCGGGTTGATGGTGCCGGCGCGGCGGTCGAGCAGCGCGGCGGAAATCTTGTCGGTGCCGCAGTATTCCTGGCAGCGGGCCCCGGTCAGCAGCTCGACATCCGCGCCGCGACGACTCCACTGGGCGTGACGCGCCTCGAGGTCGGCAATGCCAGTGGCGTTGTGTGCCATGTGCAGGGTGCCTTTGTGCTGGGCCTGGCAGTCGATGCCGAGGCGCTCGATCATCGCGAACACTTCGGCAGGCGCTGCGCCGAGCACTTTGTTCAGGCGGCTGCCCTGCTCCAGGCCGAGGGTCGCCTCGACATCGTCGGGACGGATCCAAGTGCCGGCATTGACCAGACCGACGTTGCGTCCAGAGCCACCATGGCCGATCTTCCAGGCCTCCAGCAGGATCACCGACTTACCCTGTTCGAGCAGGTGGATCGCTGCGGACAGCCCGGTGATGCCGCCGCCGATCACGCAGACATCGGCCTTGTGCTCACCCGCCAGCGCCTGGGCGGCGACGGTCGGCTTGGTGACGAACTCCCACAGACATTCTTGACGCAATTCGGACATGGCCCGGCTCCAGCAGTGTTGTTCTTGTTGGGGCCGCTGCGCGGCCCTTTCGCGGCTGGACCCGCTCCCACAGCTACATCACAGGTCAAAAACCCTGTTGTACCTGTGGGAGCGGGTCCACCCGCGAACCGGGGGCAAGGCCCCCGGCCTGCGATCATCAGTCGAACACGATCCCCTGCGCCAGCGGCAGCTCGCGCGAGTAGTTCACGGTGTTGGTCTGACGACGCATGTAGCCTTTCCAGGCATCGGAACCGGACTCACGACCACCGCCGGTTTCCTTCTCGCCACCGAACGCGCCGCCGATTTCCGCGCCGCTGGTGCCGATGTTGACGTTGGCGATACCGCAGTCGCTGCCCGAGGCGCTCTGGAAGCGCTCGGCCTCACGCAGGTCGGTGGTGAAGATGCACGACGACAAGCCTTGCGGTACTTCGTTATTCAGGCGCAGGGCCTCTTCGAAGTCGTCATAGGCCAGCACATACAGGATCGGGGCGAAGGTCTCGTGGCGCACCACCTCGCTCTGGCCCGGCATCTCGACGATGGCCGGCGAAACGTAGTAGGCGTTGGGGTATTCGCTGGCCAGCTGGCGCTCGCCGCCGAACACCTGGCCACCTTCGTCGCGGGCCTTGGCCAGCGCGCCTTGCATGGCGTCGAAGGATGGCTTGTCGATCAGCGGGCCGACCAGGTTGTCCTTGCGTGGGTCACCGATGCGCACCTTGCCGTAGGCGGCTTTGACGCGGGCAACCACTTCGTCCTTGATGGAGCGGTGCACGATCAGGCGACGCAGGGTGGTGCAGCGCTGGCCCGCAGTACCGACCGCGGCGAACAGGATGCCGCGCACGGCCAGGTCGAGATCGGCGCTCGGGGCCAGGATCATGGCGTTGTTGCCACCCAGCTCGAGGATGCTGCGGCCAAATCGGGCGGCTACACGCGGGCCCACTTCGCGGCCCATGCGGGTGCTGCCGGTGGCGCTGACCAGCGGTACGCGTGGATCATCCACCAAGGCTTCGCCGGCTTCGCGACCACCGATCACCAGCTGGCTCAGGCCTTCCGGTGCATCGCCAAAGGCTTTCAGGGCCTTCTCGAACAGTGCCTGGCAGGCCAGGGCGGTCAGCGGGGTCTTCTCGGACGGTTTCCACACCACGGCGTTGCCGCAGACCAGCGCCAGCGCGGTGTTCCAGGCCCAGACCGCTACGGGGAAGTTGAAGGCGCTGATGACGCCGACCACGCCCAGCGGGTGCCAGGTCTCGCGCATGTGGTGGCCTGGACGCTCGGAAGCGATAGTCAGGCCGTACAGCTGACGCGACAGGCCAACGGCGAAGTCGCAGATATCGATCATTTCCTGCACTTCACCCAGGCCTTCCTGGGTGATCTTGCCGGCCTCGATGGACACCAGTTCGCCCAGCTCGGCCTTGTGTGCACGCAGCACTTCACCGAACAGACGCACCAGCTCGCCACGGCGCGGGGCCGGCACGCTGCGCCAGGCTTCGAAAGCTTTGTGGGCCTGGTCGATGCGGGCAGTGGTCTCGGCTTTGCCGAGCAGTTTCACCGAGGCGATCTGGCTACCGTCGATCGGGGTGTGAACAGGGTAGTCACCCTGGGTGTAAGCCTCGGCGGCAACGCCAAGGCGCTCGAGCAATCCAGCGACCATGTGCTTCTCCTACAGGGGGTGAAGGGTTGAAAACCTGATGTGGATCAGTATTAATCCGATGACACTAGCGCAACAAACGACCTTTATTCCGCATATCATTCCGTCAGGTAATGATCCTCCTGCCGTAGAGACCGCTATGTCCAAACGCCTGGTACCCTCGATGACCGCCTTGCAGTGCTTCGAGGCTGCTGCTCGCCACTTGAGCTTCACCCGCGCGGCCGAAGAGCTGCACCTGACCCAGAGCGCGGTCAGCAAGCAGGTCGCGCAGCTCGAAGAGATGCTCC
This sequence comes from Pseudomonas guariconensis, assembly GCF_040822035.1. NCBI lineage: Bacteria > Pseudomonadati > Pseudomonadota > Gammaproteobacteria > Pseudomonadales > Pseudomonadaceae > Pseudomonas > Pseudomonas guariconensis. Next base: position 5,147,737 of record NZ_CP162012.1, read on the forward strand.
GGCATCATCTGTTCCTGCGTATCCGCCGACGTTTGCAACTCACACCAGCCGGCTCGCTGTACCTGGCCGAAGTCAACAAGATTCTCACCCAGGTGGACATGTCCAGCCGCTACGTCCTGACCTATGGCGAGCAGACCGAAGTATTGAAGGTAGCCACACAACCAAGCTTTGGCGTGCGCTGGTTGATTCCGCACCTCAAGGGCTTCGGCAAGCGCTACCCGAACATTCATTTGGACATCCGCAACGAAATGGAGCCTTTCGCCCTGCTTCAGGGCTCGGCGGATGCAGTGTTCTTCTATGGCCAGGGCACCTGGCCAGGCGCCACCTGCGTGGAGCTGTTCGGCGAAGAGGTGGTGCCGGTGTGCGCGCCGGAGCTGTTGCAAGGCCGTGAGCTCAAGGACGCCAGTGCGGTGGCGCAGCTTGTGTTGTTGCAAAGCACCTCGCGCCCGGAGGCCTGGCACGAGTGGTTCCTGGAGCAAGGGCTGCATACCGACAACAGCTACCACGGGCCACGCTTCGACACCTTCTATATGGCGCTGAGCGCGGCACAAGCCGGTTGCGGCGTGGCGCTGGTGCCCCGCTACCTGGTGGCCAAGGAACTGGCCGAGGGCAGCCTGGTGATGGCCTGGAACCATGCGATGAAGAGCAACGGCGCGCATTACCTGGCGTTCGCCGAACATGCCGCGGAGGTGCCGAAGGTGCGGGCGTTGGTGGAGTGGATCAAAGACCAGCTGCAAGGCTGATAGGTGGGACCAGAAGGTCGATCCAAAAAGGAATGACACCTGCACTTTTTTTCGCTTGTGGGGAAAGTGCATTCCCAGCTTTCATGTAAGGGTACTCACTCACCCCCAGGAAGCTAGCGATGCCCGCCCACGATTTCGTCAGCCCCGACAGCATCCGCGCGCAGTTCTCTGCCGCAATGTCCCTCATGTACAAACAGGAAGTGCCTCTGTACGGCACGCTGCTGGAGCTGGTGAGCGAAATCAACCAGCAGGTCATGACCCAGCAGCCCAAGATCGCCGAAGCCCTGCGCTGGACCGGTGAAATCGAGCGCCTCGATCAAGAGCGCCACGGCGCCATCCGCGTCGGTACCGCCGAGGAGCTCGCGACCATCGCCCGCCTGTTCGCGGTCATGGGCATGGAGCCGGTCGGCTACTACGACCTGAGCAGCGCCGGCGTGCCTGTGCATTCCACCGCGTTTCGCGCAGTACACGAGCAGTCCCTGCACATCAGCCCGTTCCGCGTGTTCACCTCGCTGCTGCGCCTGGAACTGATCGACAACCCGCAGCTGCGCGAACTGGCCCAGGGCATCCTGGCCAAGCGCAAGATCTTCACCCCGCGGGTGCTGGAGCTGATCGCCCAGTGCGAGCGCGACGGCGGCCTGAGCGCCAGCGATGCCGATACGTTCGTGCAGGAAGCGCTGCACACCTTCCGCTGGCACCAGGACGCCACTGTCACGGCCGAGCAGTACCAGCAATTGCACGACCAGCATCGCCTGATCGCCGATGTCGTGGCCTTCAAGGGCCCGCACATCAACCACCTGACCCCACGTACCCTGGACATCGACGCCGTCCAGCTGGGCATGCCAGCCAAAGGCATTCCGCCCAAGGCTGTGGTCGAAGGCCCGCCCACCCGCCGACACCCGATCTTGCTGCGCCAGACCAGCTTCAAGGCGCTGCAGGAAAAGGTCGCGTTCAGCGATGCACAAGGCAGCCACACCGCGCGTTTCGGCGAGATCGAACAACGCGGTGCGGCGCTGACCCCCAAGGGTCGCCAGCTCTATGACCGCTTGCTCGACGCCACCCGCGAGGCCCTGGGCGGCGCACCGGCCGAAGCCAACGCCGAACGCTACATGGCGCTGCTCAAGGCGCAGTTCGCCGAATTCCCGGACGACCTGGTGCAGATGCGCGAACAGGGGCTGGCGTACTTCCGCTACTTTGCCACCGAAAAAGGCTTGGCCGCTCGCGACCAGCAAGGTCGTCCGACCACCCTGCAAGGCCTGATCGATGCCGGCCACGTGCATTTCGAGGCGCTGGTGTACGAAGACTTCCTGCCGGTCAGCGCCGCCGGGATCTTCCAGTCCAACCTGGGCGACGATGCCCAGGCCGAGTACGGCAGCAACGCCAACCGCGAGGCATTCGAAGCGGCACTGCAGATGAAGGTACAGGATGAACTGGCGCTGTATGCCCAGAGCGAGCAGCGCTCACTCGAGGCTTGTGCCCAGGCGCTGAACCTCAAGTCGCTGTAAGCCATTAGCCGGTAAACCCGCTCCCAGGCCCCTCCAGGAGCGGGTTTACCCGCGAACAGCCAGATCAATCGGAATTCGAGCGATCCCGCGATTGGGTCTCAAGGATGCTCACATCCGGTAGGTTCATCGCCGCCGCCTCTTCCTGCAAGAAGGCGCTCAACCTGCGCAAACGCTCTCCCCCAGGCCTCGTTCGTGGCCACACCAGGTAGTAATCCATGCCACTGGGCACCGCTGTCGGCCACGGCAGACTCAGGCGTCCCTGGGCCACGTCCTCGGCCACCATCAGCAGATCGCCCATGGAGATGCCATAGCCACGGGCAGCTGCGATCATGCCCAGCTCCAGGGTATCGAACACCTGCCCGCCCTTGAGCGAGACCTTGTCGGTGAGCCCCATGCGCTCCAGCCAGGCGCGCCAATCGCGTTTGTCCGGCGTCGGGTGCAACAGCTCAATGCCGGCCAGGCGTCGCTCGTCCCATGGGCCATCATCGAGCAGGCCCGGCGCGCCCACCGGGATCAGCAGCTCGGAGAACAGCCGACGCACCTCCCAGTCCGCGGGAAATAACCCATCGCTGAGCAACACCGCACAGTCGAACGGCTCCTGATTGAAGTCCACATGGTCCACGTCCATCCAGGCGCTGGTCAGTTGCACCTCGTTGCCTGGCTGCAGGTGACGGAACTGGCTCAGGCGCGACAACAGCCAGCGCATGGTCAAGGTCGACGGGGCCTTCATGCGCAAGATGTCGTCTTCGCCGCGCAAGGTGTCGCAGGCCCGCTCCAGCGCACTGAAGCCCTCACGCACGCCGGGCAACAGCACCCGCGCCGCCTCGGTCAGTTGCAGGCTGCGACCGTTGCGCACGAACAAGCGGCAGGCGAAGTGATCCTCCAGGGTGCGGATATGCCGGCTGACCGCGCTCTGGGTGATGGACAGTTCCTCACCGGCGCGGGTGAACGAGCTCAGCCGAGCGGCGGCTTCGAATGCGCGTAGCGCATAGAGCGGGGGAAGCTGACGAGACATCTGGCACCTGCCCAGCGGGGCGAGAATGGAATGCACAGGATCATATATGCATGAGTCCGACTCATGCCAACGATCGCATTTATCCTTTTGTGCAAAGTTGACCGAAGCCTCAGAATCAACGGCTCGCTCAACAGATTCAGGAAAAAGGACATCCCAATGCACGTCGCGCCCACCACCGAACTCAAGGCTCTGCTGCGCCTGGCCGGCCCGCTGATCGCCTCGCAGTTGGCGCACATGCTGATGGTACTGACCGACACCCTGATGATGGCCCGCATCAGCCCACAGGCCCTGGCCGGGGGTGGACTGGGGGCCGCCAGTTATTCGTTCGTGTCGATCTTCTGCTTGGGCGTGATTGCTGCGGTCGGCACCTTGGTCGCCATCCGCCAGGGCGCCGGGGACGTTCCCGGCGCGACCCGTCTGGCGCAGAACGGCCTATGGCTGGCCTGGGGCCTGGCCCTGGTGGCCGCGCTGGTGCTGTGGAACCTGGAGCCGGCCCTGCTGCTGTTTGGCCAACAGCCGGAGAACGTCGCCTCGGCGATGGAATTCCTCACGCTGCTGCCGCTGGCCCTGCCCGGCTACCTGACCTTCATGGCCCTGCGTGGCTTCACCAGCGCCCTGGGCCGTTCGACGCCGGTGATGGTCATCAGCCTGGTGGGCACGGTGCTCAACTATGTGTTCAACCATGCGCTGATCGAAGGCATGTTCGGCCTGCCCAAGCTGGGCCTGATGGGCATCGGCCTGGTCACGGCGGTGGTGTCGATGGGCATGGCCATTGCGCTTGCCCTGTACATTCGCTGGCACAAGGCCTACGCCGCCTACCCGCTGCGCAAGGGCCTGTCGCGCCCATCCCTGCCCGCCTTGCGTGAGCTGTGGCGCCTGGGCCTGCCGATCGGTGGCACCTACATGGTAGAGGTCGGCCTGTTCGCCTTCGCCGCCCTGTGCATGGGGGTGCTGGGCAGCACGGAGCTGGCGGCGCACCAGATCGCCCTGCAGATCGTCTCCACCGCGTTCATGGTGCCGACGGGCCTGTCGTATGCGGTGACCATGCGCGTGGGGTTGTACTACGGTGGTGGGAATCTGCTGGCCGCACGCAGCGCCGGGCGGGTGGGGATCGGTTTCGGGGCGATGATCATGTTCGCTTTCGCGGCATTGTTCTGGTTACTGCCCGATACGCTGGTCGGGTTGTTCATCGACCGTGACGACCCAGCTTTCGCGGCGATCTTCCAATTGGCCGTGAGCCTGGTGATGGTCGCGGCCTGGTTCGAATTGTTCGATGGCATGCAGACCATCGCCATGGGCTCTATCCGCGGGCTGAAAGACGCCAAGACCACCTTCCTCATCGGCCTGTGCTGCTATTGGCTGGTGGGGGCACCCAGCGCCTGGCTGTTCACCTTCACCCTCGGCGGTGGCGCGGTGGGTGTGTGGTGGGGCCTGGCCTTGGGGCTGGCCTGCGCAGCGGTGGCGCTGACCCTTGGCTTCGAGTGGCGGACCAAGCGGATGTTGGGCAAGGCGCACAAGGCTGAAGCTGCACCGATGTCGGTGTGATCCCACAGGGCTGGCGAAGCCCTGTGGGAGCGGGTTCCCCCCGCGAAAATACCGCCGCAGCTATAGACTCACTACCTGCGCCTGCGCCGCCTGCTGCAGGTAATCCATCAACGCCTCCACCGGAAGGGGTTTGCTCACCAGGTATCCCTGCACTTGGTCGCAGCCGAACCCACGCAGCAGCGCTAACTGCTCTTCGGTCTCCACCCCTTCGGCCACCACCTCCAGGTTGAGGTTGTGCGCCAGGTTGATCATGGCGTGCACCAGCTTGCGGTTCTCCTCGCGTAGCTCCATGCCGCCCACGAAGCTGCGATCCACCTTGAGCAGAGTGATCGGCAGGCTGTTCAGGTGCACGAACGACGAAAAACCTGTGCCGAAGTCATCCAGGGAAAAGCGCACGCCCAGGCGCCCCAAGGCGTCCATCGTCTGGCGGACCAGCTCGTTGCGGCGCATGACGGCAGTCTCGGTGAGCTCGAATTCCAGCCAGCGGGCATCGACACCATGCTCGATGATCAAGCGGCTGAGCGTGGCCAGCAACTGGCTGTCCTGGAATTGGCGGAAGCTCAGGTTAACCGCCATGTGCAAGGGTTCGAGCCCGCGCTCTCGCAAGGCCTGCATGTCGCGCAGGGCCCGGGAGATCACCCAGTAGCCCAAGGGCACGATCAAGCCGCTCTGCTCGGCCAGGGGCACGAATTCGCTCGGTGGCAGCAGGCCTCGCTCGGCATGACGCCACCGCACCAGGGCCTCGAGGCCGACGATGCGTCCATCGCCCAGGCTCAGCCGGGGCTGGTAGTGCAGCTCCAGCTCGTCGCGACGCAGGGCCCGGCGCAGCTCGCTTTCCAGATCGGCCAGGCTGCGGGCGTTGCGGTTGATACGCTCGTTGAACACATGGAAGGTGCAGCCCTGGCTGCCCTTGGCCTGGCGCATGGCGATATGGGCGTGCCACATCAGCGGATCGGCGCCGGCCTGGGCCCGGGCGTGGGCCACGCCCAGGCTGGCACCGAGCAACAGGCTCTCGCCATCGACCCAATAGGGTTCGGCGAGAGCCTCGACGATGCGCTCGGCCATCCACTCGGCGCGGTTGGCGTCACGCCGGGTGTCGATCAGCAGGGCGAATTCGTCGCTTCCCAGGCGGGCCAGCTGGTCCCCGGCCTCCAGTTGCTGCTTCAACCGCGCCACCACTTGCAGGATGAGGCGGTCGCCGCCCTGATGGCCCAAGGCATCGTTGACGTGGCGGAAGTTGTCCAGGTCCAGGTGACCCAGCGCGACGCCACGGCCTTCGTTTTCCGCCAGACGCGCCGTCAGCAGCGCCTGGAAGCCCTGGCGATTGGCGATGCCGGTCAAGGGGTCCTGCTCGGCCAGGCGCTGCAAGGTGGCCACCAGCACGCCCCGCTCGCGCACGTGGCGCAGGGAACGACGCAGCGCATCGCCACTCAACTGCTCGCGCACCAGCCAGTCGCTGACCGCGCTGGGTGGCGTGTCAGGCTCTTCATCGAGCAACAGGATGGTGGGCAGGTCACAACGACCGGGGGCCGGCTGCAATGCCGGCCTCGCCAAAACGACGGCTTGGCGGTCATTGGCGAACAGACTGTCCACCGATTCCCAATTCGGTGCGGTCAACAAGACCGCGCTCCCGGCCAGCGGCTGCAGGCACTCGCGCAGCAGGGTGGCCCATTCCGGCTCATCAGCCAACAGCAGCAAACGCAACGGTTCGACAGGCGTGGACAAGCGAGCTCCTTAGGCTTGAACAGTAGGACGACGGGCGCGGAGCATCCAGCCCTCACGAATGAAAATAATTTTCACTTAAAGTGCCACTCCATAGCCAGTATCCCGACGCATTTTGTCGTGCATCCTGCGCGAAAGTAACAAAAGCGGCAAATCCGATTCGCGCCTTGCATCACACTGTCAGACGGTAACGCCACAACCGCCCCATGCCTGCTAGAATGCGCGGCTATTTTCTGGTGACCCCCGGTTTCTAGCATGTCCCGACTCAATCCCCGGCAACAAGAAGCCTGTGACTACGTCGGCGGCCCTCTATTGGTGCTCGCCGGTGCAGGCTCCGGCAAGACCAGCGTGATCACACGCAAGATCGCCCACCTCATCCAGAACTGCGGCATCCGTGCCCAGTACATCGTGGCCATGACCTTCACCAACAAGGCCGCGCGCGAGATGAAGGAGCGGGTCGGCACCCTCCTGCGTCCAGGTGAAGGCCGCGGCTTGACCGTGTGCACCTTCCACAACCTGGGGCTGAACATCATCCGCAAGGAGCATGAGCGCCTGGGCTACAAGCCGGGCTTCTCGATCTTCGACGAGACCGACATCAAGGCCTTGCTGTCGGACATCATGCAAAAGGAATACTCAGGCGACGACGGCATCGACGAGATCAAGAACATGATCGGTGCCTGGAAGAACGACCTGATCCTGCCCGCCGAGGCCCTGGAAAAAGCCCGCAATCCCCGCGAGCAGACCGCCGCCATCGTCTACACCCACTACCAGCGTACGCTCAAGGCGTTCAATGCAGTGGACTTCGACGACCTGATCCTGCTGCCGGTGAAGCTGTTCGAAGAACACAAGGATGTACTCGAACGTTGGCAGAACCGTGTGCGCTACCTGCTGGTGGACGAATACCAAGACACCAACGCCAGCCAGTACCTGCTGGTGAAAATGCTGATCGGGATGCGCAACCAGTTCACCGTGGTGGGCGACGACGACCAGTCAATCTACGCCTGGCGGGGCGCACGTCCTGAAAACCTCATGTTGCTCAAGGAGGACTACCCCTCCCTGAAAGTGGTGATGCTGGAGCAGAACTACCGCTCCACCAGCCGCATCCTGCGCTGCGCCAACGTGCTGATCGCCAACAACCCACATGCTTTCGAGAAGCAGCTGTGGAGCGAGATGGGCGTGGGTGACGAGATCCGTGTGATCCGCTGCAAGAACGAGGAAGCCGAGGCCGAGCGCGTGGCCATGGAAATCCTCACCTTGCACCTGCGCACCAACCGGCCCTACAGCGACTTCGCCATCCTCTACCGGGGTAACTACCAGGCCAAGCTGATCGAGCTCAAGCTCCAGCACCACCAGGTGCCGTACCGCCTTTCCGGCGGCAACAGCTTCTTCGGACGCCAGGAGGTCAAGGACCTCATGGCCTACCTGCGCCTGCTGGTAAACCCGGACGACGACAACGCCTACCTACGCGTGATCAATGTGCCGCGCCGGGAAATCGGCTCCACCACCCTGGAAAAACTCGGCAACTACGCCACCGAGCGTGGCGTGTCGATGTACGCTGCCAGCGAGGAGCTGGGCCTGGGCGAGCACCTGGATGCCCGTTACACCGAGCGCCTGCAGCGCTTCAAGCACTGGCTCGACGGGGTGCGCCAGCGCGTGGCCCTGGAAGACCCGATCGCGGCCCTGCACGACATGATCCGCGACATCGACTACGAGAACTGGATCCGCCAGAACACCGCCAGCGACAAGGCGGCGGAGTTCCGTATCAGCAACGTCTGGTTCCTGATCGATGCCTTGAAGAACACCCTCGAGAAGGACGAAGAGGGTGACATGACCATCGAGGACGCCATCGGCAAGCTGGTGCTGCGCGACATGCTCGAGCGCCAGCAGGAAGAGGAAGAGAACGCCGAAGGTGTGCAGATGATGACCTTGCACGCCTCCAAGGGCCTGGAATTCCCTTACGTGTTCATCATGGGCATGGAGGAGGAAATCCTTCCGCACCGCTCCAGCATCGAGGCCGACACCATCGAGGAAGAGCGGCGTCTGGCCTACGTGGGCATTACCCGCGCCCGCCAGACCCTGGCCTTCACCTTTGCCGCCAAGCGCAAGCAGTACGGCGAAATCATCGACTGCACCCCCAGCCGGTTCCTGGACGAACTGCCGCCGGACGACCTGGCCTGGGAGGGCCTGGACGACGCGCCTGTCGAAGTGAAGGCCGCGCGCGGCAACAATGCGCTGGCCGACATCCGGGCCATGCTCAGACGCTGATCAACCCTTATTATTCAACCTTTGCCGCGGCCTGGTCCGTGGCCACCTTTGCTACATCGAGGAATACCACAGTGGAAGCACTGAAGCAGAAGATTCGCGAAGAAGGCATCGTGCTTTCCGATCAGGTTCTCAAAGTCGACGCGTTTCTCAACCACCAGATCGATCCGGCGCTGATGCAGCTGATCGGTGACGAGTTCGCCCGTTTGTTCGCCGACTCCGGTGTGACCAAGATCGTCACCATCGAAGCCTCAGGGATAGCCCCGGCGGTGATGACCGGCCTGAAGCTGGGCGTGCCGGTGATCTTCGCCCGCAAGCACCAGTCGCTGACCCTGACCGAGAACCTGCTGACCGCCTCGGTGTACTCCTTCACCAAGCAGACCGAGAACACCGTGGCCATCTCGCCGCGTCACCTCAACAGCAGCGACCGCGTGCTGGTGATCGATGACTTCCTGGCCAACGGCAAGGCATCCCAGGCGCTGATCTCGATCATCAAGCAGGCCGGTGCCACCGTTGCAGGCCTGGGCATCGTGATCGAAAAATCGTTCCAGGGCGGCCGCGCCGAACTGGACAGCCAGGGCTACCGCGTCGAGTCGCTGGCTCGGGTCAAGTCGCTCGAAGGCGGCGTGGTCACGTTCATCGACTGATGCCTCCTGGGGCCGCCTTGCGGCCCCTGCTACCTCCGGGTGGCGGCCAACCCTGCCAGCAGCAATCGCTGGTACAGCTCTTCCTTAAGCCCCTGCGGCTGCGCCAACCCCATCCGCGCCAACTGCGCCGGATAGGCCTCGGGCGCGGGCGCATCCAGCGCTGCCTTGCCCAACGCCAGCACTTCACTCAATTTGAATTTGCTCTTGAGCCAGTTGAGTGCCCGAAGCAAATCCCGCTCCTCGGCCGTGAAATCACACCCCAATGGATACTCCGGGAACAGCCGCGCATGCCGCTCGCGTATCGCCTCCAGACGCTCGGGCGTGTTGTCGGTAAAGCGCGTGGCCAGCGTGAAGCCTTTGGGCAGCTTGCCCACCGCCTTCGCCTGCTCCATCAACGGCTGCTGGAAACGTGAATCGCTGATCGCCAGCAACCTGGCGATGACTTCGCTATCGGTCTGTCCACGCAGATCGGCGATACCGTATTCGGTCACCACGATGTCACGCAGATGCCGGGGAATGGTGCAGTGACCGTAGTTCCAGAACAGGTTGGAAGTCACCTCGCCCCCGGACTCGCGCCAGCTGCGCAGGAGCAGCAGGGAGCGCCCGCCCTCCAGGGCATGCGCTTGCGCGACAAAGTTGTATTGCCCGCCTACCCCGCTGAGCACCCGTCCATCCTCAAGCTGGTCGGCCACGCCGGCACCGAGCAAGGTCATGCCGAATGCTGTGTTGATGAAACGAGCGTCGCGGCGCTGGCGACGCTTGAGCGACTCCTGCCCGTACAGCTCGTTGATGTAGCTGATCGCGGTCATGACGAAACGGTCGCGTTGCTCAAGAGGCATCTCCCGCAGACGCCGGTAGAACGCCTCGGGGCCCAGGAAGAATCCGCCGTGCACCAAAGCCCCGTCCTCGTCGGCCGGGCGCCGTACTACCCCCGCCTCGGCCAGCACCAGCAAACCGTTGACGAACATCTCGCTGCAGCCATACAGCCCCTGGGCAAAGGCATCGCGCCCACCCTCGCGCTCGATCAATCCCTGCCAGGGCGTGAGGTCCAGAGCATCGAGCAGTGCCCGGTAGCCGGCGTTGTCACCCTGGCGCGCCAACAAGGCCGCGGTCACCGCATCGCCCATGGCGCCGATGCCGATCTGCAGGGTACCGCCATCGCGCACCAGGGCACTGGCGTGAAGCCCAATGCAGTGGTCCTGGGTGGTGACCGGCATGTTCGGGGTACAAAACAACCGGCGCCGCTCAGGCTCGTCGATCAACAGGTCGAAGGCTTCCCGGCCAAGTTCGGCCCCTGCAGGCATGTAGGGCAGCTCGGTGTGCACCTGGCCGAGCAGCAGGATGGTCTCACCGGCGGCGCGACGACGGGCGATCATCGGCAACAGGTCGAGGGTGATGTCCGGGTTACAGGCAAGGCTCAGGTGATCGGGGCGCTCGGGCGTGGCGGCTACCAACTGGGCGATCAGGTTCAGGCCCTTGGCGTTGATGTCCCGCGCCGCATGGGTGTAGTTGCTGCTGACATAGTCCTGCTGGGCGCTCTCGCTGTGCAGCAGGCTGCCAGGCTGCAGGAAGAACTGCTCGACGCGGATGTTGCCGGGCAGGCTGTCGTTGCGCAGGTCGGCGAGGTAGTCGAGCTCTTCATAATCGGCAAAAACCCGCTCGACGAAGGGCTCCAGAAAACGACGTTGCAAGCCATCGCCAAGCGGCGGCCGCCCGAGGCTCAAAGCGGTGTAGATCGTCAGTTGGCGCTCGGGTAGCTGGCGCACCCTGGCATACAACGCGTTGACGAAGGCATTAGGTTTGCCCAGGCCCAAGGGCAGGCCCATGTGGATGTGGGCGGGTAGACGGGCCAGGACCTGTTCTACCGCCTGGTCGAGGGAACAGCATTGGGTCATGGGGCCTCCTGTGAACATCCATGCGCAGGGGTTGGACCGTTATTACCCGTGAAAAAGCCACCCCATTTCGTAGCCCAGAAACACAAAGCCCGCCATGGGAGGCGGGCTTGGGGGAATCAGGCAGGGATTACAGCCCCGACATCTTCTTGATGGCGCCCTTGAGCTCGTCATCCGAGCAGTCGGCACAGGTGCCTTTGGGCGGCATGGCGTTGATACCGGTAATGGCCTTGGCCAGGATGCCGTCCAGACCACCCTGGTGGTCAGCACGCTCCTTCCAGGCGGCGGTATCGCCGATCTTCGGCGCGCCGAGCAAGCCGCTGCCATGGCAAGCGTTGCAATGCTTGGCGATGATTTCATCTGGGGTCTTGGCACCACCGCCACCTGCGGTAGCAGCCACTGCCATGCCTTTGCACTCCTGGCCCTGGACACACACCTGGCCGACCGGCTCAAGGCGCTTGGCAATTTCGTCGTTGGTCGCAGCGGTTGCGCTCATTGCCCAAAGGGCGAATACGGCTGCTGGTACGGCCAGCATCTTCTTGATTTGGTTCACGCGAACACCCTCATGGTGGCTAATCACGCCCGCGGCCACGGATCTGCGAGCGTTTGAAAGTATAGCGGGAACCCCGAAACCGTGGAACGACCCCACAAGGGAAAGGGGTATTGCCGAAACAATGCACTGCGCTGGATCAAAAGTTCGAGGGTGTCGCCGCGCTGATCAGCCGGGCAGGCTCTTCGAAGGGGTTGCGAAAACGGTGTGGACGGGTGCTTTCGAAGTAGTAGCTGTCGCCGGCCTCGAGGATGAACGTCTCGGTACCGACCACCAGCTCGAGCCGGCCTTCGAGCAGGATGCCGGTCTCTTCGCCGTCGTGGGTTAGCATTTCTTCGCCGGTATCGGCCCCGGGCGGATACACCTCGTTGAGGAAGGCGATCGCCCGGTTGGGGTGCGATTTGCCCACCAGCTTCATGGTCACTGCACCGTCGGAGATGTCGATCAGTTCGTGAGCCTTGTAGACGACCTGGGTAGGGCTTTCAGGCGCCAGCTCCACGGAGAAGAACTCGACCATGGACATGGGGATGCCGCTGAGCACCTTGCGCAGGGAGCTGATCGAGGGGCTCACGCTGTTCTTCTCGATCATCGAGATGGTGCTGTTGGTGACGCCCGCGCGTTTGGCGAGTTCACGCTGGGACAGGCCCTTGAGCTTGCGGATGGCTTGCAGTCGTTCACCGACGTCCAAAGCTGGAGCCTCCTGAAACGGTCGAGGTGGGAGCGAAGTGTGAACGATATGATGGCAACGCCGTTCAGTATTTACAACACTTCGCCCCGCAGCCTGTCCGCTTCAGCGCCTCATTCGCCGATATAGTCCAGCGGTACACGCTTGAGGTTGCAGAAGATCTGGTACGGGATCATCCCGGCCTGGGCAGCCACGTCGCTGGCCAGCACCTGCTTGCCCCACAATTCTACCGGACTGCCGACCGTGGCTTCGGGTACGTCGGTCAGATCGACGCAGAGCATGTCCATCGACACCCGGCCGATCAGTTGGGTGCGTTTGCCGGCGACCATCACGGGCGTGCCGGTCGGTGCCTGACGCGGATAGCCGTCGGCATAGCCCATGGCGACCACGCCGACGCGGGTCGGGCGTGGGGTGATGAACTTGGCGCCGTAGCCTACCGGCTCACCGGCCGGCAGTTCGCGCACGCTGATGATCCGCGATTGCAAGGTCATCACCGGCTGCAGGCGCTCGGCCTGGGGCTGGGACACTTCGAACGGGGTGGCGCCGTACAGCATGATGCCGGGGCGCACCCAGTCGCTCGGCACCTGGGGCCAGCCCAGCACCGCAGGCGAATTGCGCAGGCTGCACTCGGCCGCCAGGCCCTGGCGGGCGGCTTCGAACACTGCGACCTGTTGGGCTGTGGCGTCGACATCCAGTTCGTCGGCGCGAGCGAAGTGGCTCATCAGCACGATACGCGCCACTTTCCCGCTGGCCAGCAGGCGCTGGTAGCTTTCTTGGTAATCCTTCGGGTGCAGGCCGACCCGGTGCATGCCGGTGTCCATCTTCAACCAGACCGTCAATGGCTTGTGTACTGGCGTCTTCTCGATCGCTTCGAGCTGCCACAGCGATTGCACCACGCACCACAGGTCATGTTCGGCGATCAGCGCCAGCTCGCTCGCCTCGAAGAAACCTTCGAGCAACAGCACCGGGGCTTTGATCCCGGCGGCGCGCAGCTCCAGCGCTTCCTCGATGCAGGCCACGGCGAAACCATCGGCCTCGGTTTCCAGGGCCAAAGCGCAACGCACCGCGCCATGGCCGTAGGCATCGGCCTTGATCACGGCAAGGGCTTTGGCGCCGGACAGCTCACGGGCCAGGCGGTAATTGTGGCGAAGGGCTTGAAGGTCGATCAGGGCACGGGCGGGACGCATGGCGGCAGCCTTCTGGCAGTCTGGTTATGAATTAAGTCCCTGGCGCGACAGGCGTGGGGTAGTGCCCGCCGAGCCAGGGTGAGGGAACGGTTTACGGCAGCGCGGCGACTACCGACATCTCGACGAGGATTTCCGGCTCGCACAGCTTGGCCTCGACCGTCGCGCGGGCCGGAGCGACGCCTTGGGGCAGCCACTGATCCCACACCGCGTTCATGCCCAGGAAATGCGCGTCGATGTCCTTGAGGTAGATGGTCACCGAGAGCAAACGGGTCTTGTCGGTGCCGGCCAGCTCCAGCAGGCGCTCGATGTTGGCCAGCACCTCGCGGGTCTGCTGTTCGATCCCGGCGTCCAGATCGTCCCCCACCTGGCCCGCCAAGTAGACAGTGCCGTTATGGGTGACGATCTGGCTCATGCGCTCATTGGTGAGCTGGCGCTGGATTGCCATGCTTGGAAATCTCCTGGTTGTTGCCGTAACGCGAAATATCGAGGCCTTCGGCGCTGATCTGTGGCTTCTTGCGCGCGATCAGGTCGGCCAGCAAGCGACCGGAACCACAGGCCATGGTCCAGCCCAAGGTACCGTGACCGGTGTTCAGGAACAGGTTGCGGTACGGGGTGGCGCCCACGATCGGGGTCCCGTCCGGGGTGGCCGGGCGCAGGCCGGTCCAGAAGCTGGCCTGGCTCAGGTCGCCGCCGCGAGGATAAAGATCGTTGACGATCATCTCCAGGGTTTCGCGCCGACGCGGGTTCAGCGAAAGGTCGAAGCCTGCGATTTCGGCCATGCCGCCCACACGAATGCGGTTGTCGAAACGGGTGATGGCGACCTTGTAGGTTTCGTCGAGAATGGTCGAGGTCGGGGCCATGTCCGCGTTGGTGATCGGTACGGTCAGCGAGTAGCCCTTGAGCGGGTAGACCGGCGCCTTGATGCCCAGCGGCTTGAGCATCTGCGGAGAATAGCTACCCAGGGCGAGGACGTAGCGGTCGGCCGTTTCCAGCTTGCCGTCGATCCATACACCATTGATGCGGTCACCCGCGAAGTCCAGGCGCTGGATGTTCTGGTCGAAGCGGAACTCGACGCCCAGCTTGACCGCCATCTCGGCGAGCTTGGTAGTGAACAGTTGGCAGTCGCCGGTCTGGTCGTTCGGCAGGCGCAGGGCGCCGGCCAGGATGTCCTTCACGCCGGCCAGGGCAGGTTCTACGCGGGCGATGCCGTCGCGGTCGAGCAGCTCGTAAGGCACGCCGGATTGTTCGAGGACAGCGATGTCCTTGGCGGCAGCGTCCACCTGGGCCTGGGTGCGGAACAGCTGGGTGGTGCCCAGGGAGCGGTTTTCGTAGGCAATGCCGGTTTCGGCGCGCAGTTCATCGAGGCAGTCGCGGCTGTACTCGGACAGACGCACCATGCGCTCCTTGTTCACCGCATAGCGGTTGGCGGTGCAGTTGCGCAGCATCTGCGCCATCCACAGGTACTGGTCGACATCACCGGTGAGCTTGATAGCCAAAGGGGCGTGGCGCTCGAGCAGCCACTTGATGGCCTTGAGCGGCACACCTGGGGCAGCCCATGGAGAGGCATAGCCGGGCGAGATCTGGCCTGCGTTGGCAAAGCTGGTTTCCATGGCCACCGCTGGCTGGCGGTCGACCACCGTCACTTCGAAACCTTGCCGGGCCAGATAGTAGGCACTGGCGGTTCCGATCACACCGCTACCAAGTACCAGAACTCGCATTGTTTATTCCTCGCACGCGGCGCACCGCAGACTTTTGTTGAAATGGCTGGATTGGGCGCAGTATAGGGAGGAATAGCCAGTGCATTTCACTATATAAAAGCCTATATTTGGCGAGAATTCTCGGCAAAATCGCCTTTCACGGAGGGGCATCCCCTATGAGAACCCAGCACCAGACCAAGCGTGAACTGGACAAGATCGACCGCAATATTCTGCGTATCCTGCAGAACGATGGCCGTATCTCGTTCACTGAACTGGGCGAAAAGGTCGGCCTTTCCACTACCCCTTGCACCGAGCGGGTTCGCCGCCTGGAACGCGAGGGGATCATCATGGGCTACAACGCCCGGCTCAATCCGCAGCACCTGAAGGGCAGCCTGCTGGTGTTCGTGGAGATCAGCCTGGACTACAAGTCCGGCGACACCTTCGAGGAGTTCCGCCGCGCCGTGCTCAAGCTGCCTCACGTGCTGGAGTGCCACCTGGTTTCCGGCGATTTTGACTACCTGGTGAAGGCGCGCATTTCGGAGATGGCCTCCTACCGCAAGCTGCTCGGCGACATTCTGCTCAAGCTGCCACACGTGCGCGAGTCCAAGAGCTACATCGTGATGGAAGAAGTCAAAGAGAGCCTCTGCCTGCCGATTCCGGAGTGAGGCTCAGACCAATACCTGGCGGGTGGTGGCAATGAACTGATGCACCAGTTCCTCGGCCTGCGGCTCGATCATCTGCTCAGGCCCCCGCCCTCGCGGGCAGGCCAGCCGTGGCGTGGTGCCGAACAGTCGGCAGATCATCGGGCGCTCTTGATAGACCGTGCAGCCATTGGGACCCAGGTGCACACAGTCGAGGCGCTCGAGCGCGGCGTCCTGCTCGGCGCGGGATTTGCGCGGCAGGCGTGCCATCTCCTCGGCTGAGGTCGTGACCGGGCCGCAGCAGTCGTGACAACCCGGCTCGCACTCGAAGGATGGAATCAGTTCGCGCAAAAAGTGGATCTTGTGGCTGTTGCAGGACATGGCGAGATAAGCAGCAGGAAAAAGTGAGGAAATTATAGGCCTGTTCGCAGGCAAATCTGCTCCCGCGCATCGAACCGGTAAGCGCGGTTTATCCACGAACGACGGCGCAGGCCTCGCAGTTGCCCACCTTGCACCTGCGACTTATCCTCGCCCTTTGGCCTTAGCACCGGGAAACGACAGATGATCCACAGCGCGCAGCACGCCGCCTCTTATTACGCCGCCAGCAGCGTGCCGCACCCCGACTACCCGGCGCTCGAAGGTGAGCACAGCGCTGATGTGTGCATCGTCGGCGGCGGCTATTCGGGCCTCAATACTGCCATTGAGCTGGCCGAGCGTGGTTTGTCCGTCATTCTGCTGGAAGCGCGCAAGATCGGCTGGGGTGCCAGCGGACGCAACGGCGGGCAATTGATCCGCGGCGTTGGCCATGGTCTGGAGCAATTCCTGCCCATCCTCGGCGAGCAAGGCGTACGCAACTTGAAACTCATGGGCCTGGAAGCAGTGGATATCGTCCGCGAGCGTGTCGAGCGCCATGCCATCGCCTGCGACCTGACCTGGGGCTACTGCGACCTGGCCAACAAGCCAGGTGAGCTGGAAGGCTTCGCCGAAGACGCCGAGGAACTGCGCAGCCTCGGTTATCGTCACGAACTGCGCCTGGTACCGGCCTTGGACATGCACAGTGTGGTGGGCTCGGATCGCTACGTGGGCGGACTGATCGACATGGGTTCGGGCCATCTGCACCCGCTCAACCTGGCCTTGGGCGAAGCACGGGTCGCCGCCAGCCTGGGCGTGAAGCTGCACGAACAGTCTGAGGTGACGCGCATCGACTATGGCTCGCAGGTGCAGGTCCATACCGCCAAAGGGCGTGTGCGTGCCGGCACCCTGGTGCTGTGCTGCAATGCCTACCACAACGACCTGAATCGCGAGCTGGGCGGCAAGGTGCTGCCTGCCGGTAGCTATATCATTGCCACCGAGCCACTGGGCGAGGAACGTGCCCGCGAACTGTTGCCACAGAACATGGCGGTCTGCGATCAGCGAGTGGCGCTGGACTACTATCGCCTGTCGGCCGACCACCGCCTGCTGTTTGGCGGAGCCTGTCATTACTCCGGGCGCGACCCGAAGGACATCGCCGCCTACATGCGCCCCAAGATGCTCAAGGTATTTGCGCAACTGGCCGATGTGCGCATCGACTATCAATGGGGCGGCATGATCGGCATCGGCGCCAACCGCCTGCCGCAGATCGGGCGCCTGGCCAGCCAGCCGAACGTCTATTACGCCCAGGCGTACTCCGGCCACGGCGTGAACGCCACCCACCTGGCCGGGCGCCTGCTGGGTGAGGCCATCAGCGGCCAGCAGAGCGGTCGCTTCGACCTGTTCGCCCAGGTCCCGCATATCACCTTCCCCGGCGGAAGGCTGCTGCGTTCGCCGCTGCTGGCCTTGGGCATGCTCTGGCATCGGCTCAAGGAGTTGGTCTGACTCCAGGCACTACCCCCGCTCCCACAACAATTGCGGTTAGTCCTTCCAGAAGGGTTTACGCCCTTCTTCGCGAGCCTGCTCCCAGCTCAGTCCCACATCCTTCAGTTGGCTATCATCCAACTGCAACAAGACCCGGCGAGTGCGCCAGCGGTGCAGCATCAACCCCCAGCGTCCCAGCCCGGCCGGGGCGTTGTAGACCTTCGGCCGCAGGCCTTCTTCCAGTTCTTTAGCCAATAATTGCAAACGTACGTCGCTCACGCCGTCCATCGCCACGCTCTCCTGCTCTGATCGAACCCTGGAAAAAGCATGCCGTTTCGCGCCCTCGACAATACAGATCCAATACCGGCTTATTATTCCCATACAGAATTGGCAGAAACAGGACTGAATGGCGTATTTTCCACCCATCTGTACCGGTCCTAGTCGCAGACGGTTCCAAGGAGTATGCCGTGACCCTTTACCTCAACCTTGCCGAACTGCTTGGCGCACGCATCGAACAAGGCCTGTACCGCCCCGGCCAGCGCCTGCCATCGGTGCGTGCCCTGAGCCTTGAGCATGGGGTCAGCCTGAGCACGGTGCAGCAGGCCTATCGTCTGCTCGAAGACAACGGCCTGGTCTCGCCGCGGCCCAAGTCCGGCTATTTCGTCGCCGAGGACCGCAGCCTTCCTGCGCTGCCCGCCATGAGCCGCACCGCCCAACGTCCGGTGGATATTTCGCAGTGGGACCAAGTGCTGGAACTGGTGCGCAGCACGCCGCAAAAAGGCGTGATCCAGCTCGGTCGCGGCATGCCCGACATCGACAGCCCGACCCTCAAGCCCCTGCTGCGAAGCCTGGCCCAGCTCAGTCGGCGCCAGGACATGCCAGGTCTGTATTACGACAACATTCATGGCAACCTGGCCCTGCGCGAGCAAATCGCCCGGCTGATGCTCGACTCCGGCTGCCGCCTGGGCCCGGCCGACCTGGTGGTGACCACTGGCTGCCATGAGGCGTTGTCCACCAGCATCCGCGCCGTGTGCGAACCGGGGGATATCGTGGCCGTCGAAGCGCCCAGCTTCCACGGCGCCATGCAGACCCTCAAAGGCCTGGGCATGAAGGCCCTGGAGATTCCCACCGATCCACTCACCGGCATCAGCCTGGAGGCCTTGGAACTGGCGCTGGAGCAGTGGCCCATCAAGCTCATCCAGCTCACCCCCAGCTGTAACAACCCACTGGGCTACATCATGCCCGAGGCGCGCAAGAAGGCCCTGCTGAACCTCGCCCAGCGCTACGACGTGGCAATTCTCGAAGACGATGTGTACGGCGACCTGGCCTACACCTACCCGCGGCCGCGGACCATCAAGTCGTTCGATGAAGACGGCCGCGTGTTGCTGTGCAGCTCTTTCTCCAAGACCCTGGCTCCGGGCCTGCGGGTCGGCTGGGTGGCGCCCGGACGCTACCTGGAGCGCGTGCTGCACATGAAGTACATCAGCACCGGCAGTACCGCCAGCCAGCCGCAACTGGCCATCGCCGATTTCATCGAAGCCGGCCACTATCAGCCCCACGTGCGCCGCATGCGCAGCCAGTACCAACGCGGCCGCGACCAGATGAGCGACTGGGTGACACGGTACTTTCCGCCCGGCACGCGCGCCAGTCGGCCCCAAGGCGGGTTCATGCTGTGGGTTGAATTGCCGGAAAGTTTCGATACGCTGCGCCTGAATCGCGCTTTACTGGAGCAGGGGGTGCAGATCGCCGTCGGCAGTATCTTCTCGGCGTCGGGCAAGTACCGGCATTGCCTGCGCATGAACTTCGCCGCGCGGCCCACGCCCCAGATCGAAGCTGCGGTACGCAAAGTGGGTGAAACCGCCCTTCGTCTACTGGAAGCGGACGAAGACCCGGCGTAACTTTGCGCCGCCCTCCACGGTCCAAACCATAAAGCCTTTGCTGTACAGGACGTTCTTCACTTGAGACTCCAGCGAGCTCTGCCACTGTTGCTGGCGCTGCTGCTTGGCCTGTCGGGCTGCGCCAGCGTCAGTACGCCCCGCCAGGTCAGCCAGACGCTGCCGGCCAGCGAATCGGCGTTCGGCCGCTCCGTCCAGCGCCAGGCCGCGCCCTATGACGGGCGCTCGGGCTTTCGCCTGCTGCCCAACAGCAACGAGGCCTTTCGCGCCCGCGCCGAGCTGATCCGCAACGCCCAGGCGAGCATCGACCTGCAGTACTACATCGTCCATGATGGCTTGAGCACTCGAGCCCTGGTCCACGAGCTGCTGCGCGCCGCCGACCGCGGCGTGCGCGTGCGCGTGCTGCTCGACGACACCACCAGCGACGGCCTCGACACCATGATGGGCACCCTCGCTGCCCATCCCAACATCCAGATCCGCGTATTCAACCCCTTGCACCTGGGGCGCAGCACCGGCGCCACCCGCGCTGTAGGCCGGCTGTTCAACCTGTCGCGCCAGCATCGGCGCATGCACAACAAGCTGTTTTTGGTGGACAACAGCATGGCCATCGTCGGCGGTCGCAACCTGGGCGATGAATACTTCGACGCCGAGCCGAACCTCAACTTCACCGACATCGATCTGCTCGGCGTAGGCCCGGTGGCCGACCAGCTCGGCCACAGCTTCGACCAGTACTGGAACAGCGCCCTGAGCTTGCCGATCGGCGACTTTCTCTGGCGCCAGCCGGATGCCAACGACCTGCGGGCCAGCCGCAAGCGCCTGGAGATTTCACTGGCGCAAGCGCGGGTCAAGCACAAAGCCTTGTACGACCGCTTGATGGCCTACCAGTCCAATCCACGGCTGGACGCGTGGCGCAACGAGCTGATCTGGGCCCACAGCAAGGCCCTCTGGGATTCACCTAGCAAGGTACTGGCCCAAGGCGAGCCGGATCCACACCTGCTGATGACCCAGCAGTTGGCACCGGAGCTTGCCAATGTGCACCGCGAGCTGATCCTGGTATCGGCCTACTTCGTACCGGGCGAATCGGGCTTGCTGTACCTGACCGGCCGCGCCGATGCCGGTACGTCAGTCAAGCTGCTGACCAACTCCCTGGAAGCCACCGACGTCCCAGCGGTACATGGCGGCTATGCCCCCTATCGCCGCGCCCTGCTCGAGCACGGCGTGCAGCTGTACGAACTGCGCCGCCAACCCGGTGACCCGAGCGCTTACCGCAGCCTGCGCCTGTATGGCAGCTCGGATTCCAGTCTGCACAGCAAAGCCATCGTCTTCGACCGACGCAAGACCTTCATCGGATCGTTCAACTTCGACCCACGCTCGGTGTTGTGGAACACCGAGGTCGGCGTGCTGGTCGACAGCCCCGAGCTGGCCGAATACACCCGTGATCTTGCGGTGCAGGGCATGGCGCCAGCGCTGAGCTATCAGGCCAAGCTGGTGGGGGACAAACTGGTGTGGGTGACCGAGGACAACGGCAAACGCCGCCTGCTCACCTCCGAGCCAGGCGGGCTGTGGCGGCGATTCAATGCCTGGATCAGCAAGGCGGTGGGGCTGGAGAAGATGCTGTGAGCCGCCGCCCCGTTCGCAGGTGAACCCTGCCCACAATTCAAGCAGCGCTATAGCGCCGCACCTGTGGCCCGCGAATCGGCTACAAACTCGCTATCAGGCCGAAGCAGGCTCGAAGGCATCGCGCCTGCGAGTCAACACGACCAACCCCGCCGCCCCTGCCGCCATCAGCCACGGCAATGCATGGCCACTGATCCATTGACTGCCGGCGCCAGCGATCAGCGGCCCTAGCAGGCAACCGATGCCCCACAGCTGCGCCACATGCGCGTTGGCGCGCACCAGTTCATCGTCCCGGTAGCGCTCACCGATCAGCACCAGCGACAGGGTGAAAAGCCCGCCGGCACTGGCCCCGAACAACACCCAGACCGGCCAGATCGCAGGTGTGTGCAAGGTCAGCGGAATGGCCAGACTCGAAACGAGCAGGGTCAAGGCGCAACCACTGAACAGCGTCCGCCGCGACATGTAGTCGGCCAGGGCCCCGATCGGCAGCTGCAGCACGGCATCGCCCACCACCACGGTGCTGACCATGAACAATGCGATCTCGGCGGTGAACCCTTGCTGCAGGCAGTACACCGGCAGCAAGGTCAGGATCATCGCCTCGAAGGCAGCGAACAGCGCAATGGCCCAGGCGATCACCGGCAGACGCCGGCAAAACCCGAACAGGTCGCCGAAGGTGACGCTGCATGCCTCGGTGCTGGGTGCACCGCCGCGGCCCAGCAGCAGCAAGGGTGCGAACAGCAGCAGCGCTGTGGCGGCCCAGAATCCAAAGTCATCGTCCGAGCCCAAGAACCCCAGCACCAAGGGGCCGGCAAGCTGGCTCAGGGCATAGCTGCTGCCATACAGCGCCACCAACCGACCGCGCCACTGCTCGACCACCAGTTGGTTGATCCAGCTTTCACCCAGGATGAACACCACCGTCAGGGCCATGCCGATCACCAGGCGCAATGCCAGCCACAGCGCATAACTGGGCAGCACGGCTACAAGGCCGATCGATAACGCACCGCCCCACAGGCACAGGCGCATCGCCGCTGGCACACCGACCCAACCCGCCAGGCGGCTGGCCAGGCTGGCCCCGAGTAGCACACCGAGCGCGGGCATCGCGGCCATCACGCCGATGGCGAACCCACCGTAGCCCCAGCCCTCCAGGCGCAAGGACACCAGCGGCATGCTCACGCCGAGCGCGAGCCCGACACTGAGCACCGACGCCAGCACGGCAAAATAGGTTCCCCAACGCATGACAGCCTCCCAGGCAGATCTTGAACAGCAAAGACGACAAAGCCGGGACGGCATGGGCCGGCCCGGCTAGTTGCTTTCAGGGCTGCTGCGCAGCCCATCGTGGGTAACCGCTCCTACGAATCCTGTGGGAGCGGTCACCCACGAAAAGGGCCGCCCAGCGGCCCGCTGGATTACAGCTTGATCCAGGTCGCTTTCAGCTCGGTGTACTTCTCAAGTGCGTGCAGCGACTTGTCACGACCGTTGCCCGATTGCTTGAAGCCACCGAACGGTGCGGTCATGTCACCACCATCGTACTGGTTGACCCACACGCTGCCGGCGCGCACGGCACGAGCGGTGTTGTGGGCCTTGGAGATGTCGGCAGTCCAGATGCCAGCCGCCAGGCCGTACGGGGTGTCGTTGGCAATCGCCACGGCTTCCTCGGCGGTGTCGAAGGTGATGACCGACAGCACAGGGCCGAAGATCTCTTCCTTGGCGATCTTCATGGCGTTGGTCACGCCGTCGAAGATGGTCGGCTCGACGTAAGTACCGCCGGTTTCTTCCAGAATACGCTTGCCGCCCGCGAGCAGCTTGGCACCATCCTGGTGACCGGCGTCGATGTACGACAGCACGGTGTTCATTTGCTGGGTGTCCACCAGAGCACCGACGGTGGTCGACGGATCCAGCGGGTTGCCCGGCTTCCAGGCCTTCAGGGCCTCGACCACCATCGGCAAGAACTTGTCCTTGATCGAGCGCTCGACCAGCAGGCGCGAACCTGCGGTGCAGACTTCGCCCTGGTTGAAGGCGATGGCGCTGGCAGCGGCTTCGGCGGCGGCCTTGAGGTCAGGGGCGTCGGCGAAGACGATGTTCGGGCTCTTGCCGCCGGCTTCCAGCCAGACGCGCTTCATGTTCGACTCGCCCGCGTAGACCATCAGCTGCTTGGCAATCTTGGTCGAGCCGGTGAACACCAGGGTGTCGACGTCCATGTGCAGGGCCAGGGCCTTGCCCACGGTGTGGCCGTAGCCTGGCAGCACGTTCAGCACGCCTGCCGGGATGCCCGCTTCGATCGCCAGCTGGGCGATACGAATGGCCGTCAGCGGCGACTTTTCCGATGGCTTGAGGACGATGGAGTTACCAGTGGCCAGGGCCGGGCCGAGTTTCCAGCAGGCCATCAGCAGTGGGAAGTTCCACGGCACGATCGCGCCGACCACGCCCACAGGCTCGCGGGTCACCAGACCCAGCTGATCGTGCGGAGTCGGGGCGACTTCGTCGTAGACCTTGTCGATGGCTTCGGCAGTCCAATGGATGGCGTTGGCGGCACCTGGGACGTCGATGGTGGAGGAGTCACCGATCGGCTTGCCCATGTCCAGGGTTTCCAGCAGGGCCAGTTCTTCGACGTTCTTGCGCAGCAGGTCGGCGAAGCGGATCAGGGTAGCCTTACGCTTGGCCGGAGCCTGGCGCGACCAGACGCCGGATTCGAACACGGCGCGGGCATTTTCGACGGCGCGGTTGGCGTCGGCCAGATCGCAGCTGGCAACCTTGGCCAGGAAGCGTCCGTCCACCGGGCTCAGGCAGTCGAAGGTTTCACCGGATGCGGCATCGGTGTATTCGCCGTTGATGAAGGCGCGACCTTCGATCTTCAGTTGCTGGGCACGCTGTTCCCAATCCGCACGAGTCAGGGTGGTCATACGAAACTCCTCCTCTTGTTAAGGTGCAACGCCGTACTGAGGACATCACGGCGTGTCAATAATTCTGGCCGGGTGACAAGCGCACACTGGCACCCGACACCCTAAACCAGCCGGTGGAAACTATCAATATATTTGACACGAAAGGCCTAAACGCCTACTGATGTGCATTTTATTAAACAACAAAAGGGAATCACCATGAGCATCGGCACCATCATCGACTTCGCTCAGGCACTTACCGAGGCCGAACGCTACCGTCCAGCGGCGGAAAAAATCCTCAAGGGCGAGCCCGACCAGGCGGTCTACAACCACTATTCCAGCCCCTGCGGCCAGTTCGCCGCCGGCGTGTGGGAAGGTGAGGTGGGCCAGTGGACGGTGAACTACACCGAGCACGAATACTGCGAGATCACCCAGGGTGTCTCGGTACTGCGCGACCAACAGGGCAATGCCAAGACCCTGCGCGCCGGCGATCGGTTCGTCATCCCGGCCGGCTTCAAGGGCACCTGGGAAGTGCTGGAGCCCTGCCGCAAGATCTACGTCATGTTCGAACAGAAGTAAGAGTCGCAGGTGAAGGGCATCATCGAAAGTTTCCTCTTCCGCCCTGAACGCCGGACATAAAAAAACCCGCTTCCGAGGAAGCGGGTTTTTTTCAGGTTGCCGATCAATTACTTGATCTTGGCTTCCTTGTAGACCACGTGCTTGCGGACGACCGGATCGTATTTCTTGATCTCGATCTTGTCCGGAGTGGTGCGCTTGTTCTTGTCGGTGGTGTAGAAGTGGCCGGTACCGGCACTCGAAACCAGACGGATCAATTCACGCATGATGTTCTCCCTTAAACCTTGGCGCCAGCACGACGGATGTCGGCCAGAACGGCATCGATACCGCGCTTGTCGATGATACGCATGCCCTTGGCGGAAACGCGCAGACGCACGAAACGCTTCTCGGACTCAACCCAGAAACGGTGGTGCTGCAGGTTTGGCAGGAAACGACGACGGGTTTTGTTGTTTGCGTGGGAAATGTTGTTCCCGGTTACCGGACCCTTACCGGTAACTTGACAGACTCTCGACATGCCTCAGCCCTCTAAAACCACATGCCCAACCCGGCATGGGTTGGCCGCTTAATCTCTCAGTCTATGGCGCCAGGCGCCGTGTTTCCGGGGGTCCTATCGACCGAATCGGCTTGCGCGACAGACCGTGCCCCTAGAAAAGAGCGCTGCTTTATACCAGAAAGACTCGACCACAACAACAGAAGATACGCATCCTGATAGGGCCGAGCGCGCCCGGCCAGCATAGCGACAAGGCTGGCGTGCTGTCGACCGCTCGTCGCCGGGCAGGCGAAAAAGAAGGTGGCCATTTATCAATGCGCACACTAGGGTAGGACCTTTCCTCAGCTGCACAGTCAGATGGGCCCCGGATCAGTCAAGGAGTCACCATGCGTGTCGCCGCCCTATCGTTGTTGTTCACCTCCCTGTTCGCCGCAGGCCTCGCCCAGGCGGCGCCCCTCTCCGTTTGCACCGAGGCCAGCCCCGAAGGCTTCGACGTCGTCCAGTACAACTCGCTGACGACCACCAACGCCTCGGCCGATGTGCTGATGAATCGTCTGGTGGAATTCGATGCCAGCCAGGGCAAGGTGGTGCCCAGCCTGGCTGAAAGCTGGACAGTGTCCGATGACGGCCTGATCTATGACTTCAAGCTGCGCAATGGCGTGAAATTCCATACCACATCCTGGTTCAAACCCAGCCGTGACTTGGACGCCGACGATGTGCTGTTCAGCTTCCAGCGCATGCTCTACCCCGCCCACGCCTGGCACAAGACAGCGCCTGGAGGGTACCCGCATGCCCAATCGCTGCAGCTGGCCAGCCTGATCAAGCTGATCGAAGCGCCGGAACCGCACACGGTACGCTTCACCCTGACCCACCCGGACGCGACCTTCCTGGCGACCCTGAGCATGGGTTTCGCCTCGATCTATTCCGCCGAGTATGCCGACAAGCTGCTCAAGGCCGGCACCCCGGAAAAGCTCAACAGCCAGCCGGTCGGCACCGGACCGTTCGTGTTCCAGCGTTTCCAGAAGGACGCGGTGGTGCGCTATCGCGCCAACCCCGACTATTTCGCGGGCAAGCCCGCCGTCGACCCGCTGATCTACGCCATCACCCCAGACGCCAACGTACGCCTGCAGAAACTCAAACGCGGCGAATGCCAGGTGGCCCTCTCGCCCAAACCGTTGGATATCACCGAAGCTGGCAAGGACGGTAATCTCAAGACCGCAAGTGTCCCGGCGTTCATGACGGCGTTCGTCGCCATCAACAGCCAGCACCCACCGCTGGACAAATCCGAGGTGCGCCAGGCCATCAACCTGGCCTTCGACAAGCCCGCCTATCTCAAGGCCGTGTTCGAAGGCACCGCCATCGCGGCCAATGGCCCCTACCCGCCCAACACCTGGAGCTACGCCAAGGACTTGCCTGGCTACGCCATGGACCTTAAAAAAGCCAAGGCACTGTTGGCCAAGGCAGGGCTTGCGGACGGTTTTGCCACGACGATCTGGACCCGCCCCTCAGGCAGCCTGCTCAATCCAAACCCGAGCCTGGGCGCACAGATGCTCCAGGCGGATCTTGCGAAGATCGGTATCAAGGCCGAGATCCGCGTGATCGAATGGGGCGAGCTGATCCGCCGGGCCAAGGCTGGCGAGCATGATCTGCTGTTCATGGGCTGGGCCGGCGACAACGGCGATCCGGACAACTTCCTCACCCCGCAGTTTTCCTGCGCGGCGGTCAAGTCCGGTACCAACTTCGCGCGTTTTTGCGATAACCGCCTGGATCAGCTGATCAGCGCCGGCCGCACCACTAACGACCAGAGCGTGCGCAGCCGTTTGTATCAACAGGCGCAGACGCTGATCCAGCAGCAGGCACTGTGGTTGCCACTGGCCCATCCGACTGCAGCCACGCTGCTGCGCCAGGGTGTGGAGGGTTACCAAGTGAGCCCGTTCGGGCGATTGGATTTCAGCAAGGTTTCCGTCACGCGCTAAGTCATTGGCCGGGGCGCTTTGCGCCCCATCGCTGGCCATAAAGCAGCCTTAGGCCTCGAACCACCCCTGCTCGATCATCGACAGCGGCTCACCGTCCCCGACGATGACATGATCGAGCACCCGCACATCGATCAACGCCAATGCCCGTTTGAGCACCAGCGTCATGCGCACGTCATCCTCGCTGGGCTCGCTATGGCCTGACGGATGGTTATGGCACAGGATCAGGGCGGCGGCGTTGTGCAACAGCGAGCGCCGCACCACCTCACGCGGGTAGACGCTCGCCCGGTTGATCGTCCCCCTGAACAGGACCTCGAACGCCAGCGGCCTGTGCTTGGTATCCAGAAACAGACAGCCGAACACTTCGCTAGCTTCGTGACGCAGCCTGGACTTCAGATAACGCCGCACAGACGCCGGATTCTCCAGAACGGCTTCACGCGAGATGGATTCATCCAGATAACGTCTGCCGATCTCCAGCAACGCTTGCAACTGCGCATATTTCACCAACCCCAGGCCCGGTTCGCGCAGCACGGCATCGCGGTCTGCCTCGAGAAACTGCCTGAGTCCGCCGAAGCGCATCAAAAGCCCCCGCGACAGGTCCAGCACATTTCGCCCGGCAACTCCCGAGCCCAGCAGCACAGCGAGTAATTCAGCGTCCGACAGCACGGCCGCACCGCGCTGCAACAGCTTCTCCCGTGGCCGCTCGTCCGCTGGCCATTCCCTGATGTTCATACCCCTCCTTGCGTGTTACTGCGGTGCGTTTAGGCCCTGTGTTAATCTATCCCGCTCCGTAGATGCGACGATCTGCCGCAGGCAGCAGTCGTCGTCGCCCGCTTTCACTGGAAAAAGGCAAGCCTATGCAGCGGCTGTATCGCAAGCGCATCGTTCTCGGCGTGGGTGGCGGCATCGCCGCCTACAAGAGCGCCGAGCTGATTCGCCGACTCCTGGAACACGGCGCGCAGGTGCGCGTCGTCATGACCCGAGGTGGTGCCGAGTTCATCACCCCGCTGACCCTGCAGGCACTGTCCGGCCACCCGGTGCACATGGATCTGCTCGACCCCGCGGCCGAAGCGGCCATGGGGCACATCGAACTGGCCAAGTGGGCCGACCTGGTATTGATCGCCCCGGCCACCGCCGACCTCATGGCACGCCTGGCACAAGGCATGGCCGATGACCTGCTGACCACCCTGGTACTGGCTACCGATGCCACTGTTGCCGTGGCGCCAGCCATGAACCAGGCCATGTGGCGCGACGCGGCCACCCAGGCCAACCTCGAACTGCTCAAGAGCCGCGGCATCCAGGTATTCGGCCCGGCCTCCGGCAGCCAGGCCTGTGGCGACGTTGGCCTTGGTCGCATGCTCGAAGCCACGGATCTAGCCTGGTGCGCAGCCGAAAGCTTCAAGCGCCAGTCGCTGACCGGCAAGCATGTGCTGATCACCGCCGGCCCCACCCAGGAAAACATCGACCCGGTGCGCTACATCACCAATCATAGCTCCGGGAAGATGGGCTTCGCCCTGGCCGAGGCGGCTGCCGAAGCCGGGGCTCGGGTGACCCTCGTCACAGGCCCCGTGCACCTAGCGACGCCCGATCGCGTCAACCGGATCGACGTGGTGAGCGCGCGGGACATGCTCGCGGCCTGCGAGGCCGCCATGCCCTGCGACTTGTTCATCGCCTCGGCAGCGGTCGCGGACTACCGCCCGGAAGTCGTTGCCCCGCAAAAGCTCAAGAAAGACCCTACGACCGGCGACGGCATGCTGCTGCAGATGGTGCGCAATCCAGATATCCTTGCGACCATCGCTGGCCGCACCGATCGTCCGTTCAGCGTCGGCTTCGCCGCCGAGACCGAACACTTGCTCGATTACGCCACGCGCAAGCTCAAGGACAAGAACCTCGACCTGATCGTCGCCAATGATGTGGCCAACCCCAGCATCGGCTTCAACAGCGAGGAAAATGCCCTGACCGTCATCGACCGCCAGCAGCACCAGACCCTCTTCGCGCAGACCAGCAAGGGCAAGATCGCCCGACAACTGGTCGCCTTCATCGCCGAACGGCTCAACCAGGTTCAATAAGTTACATGCACGCTCTTCAAGCCAAGATCCTCGACCCTCGCCTGGGCAATGATTTCCCTCTGCCGCAATACGCCACCCCCGGCTCCGCCGGCCTGGACCTGCGCGCCATGCTCAAGGAAGACACTGTCCTGGAGCCGGGCCAGACCCTGCTGATTCCCACTGGCCTGTCGGTATATATCGGCGACCCGGGCCTGGCCGCAATGATCCTTCCGCGCTCAGGCCTGGGCCACAAGCACGGCATCGTGCTGGGCAACCTGGTCGGCCTGATCGACTCGGACTACCAGGGCGAGCTGATGGTCTCCTGCTGGAACCGCGGCCAGACGCCCTTCACCATCGCCATCGGCGAGCGTATCGCGCAGCTGGTGCTGGTGCCTGTGGTGCAGGCGCATTTCGAGATCGTCGAGTCCTTCGACGAGAGCCAGCGCGGGGCTGGCGGCTTCGGTCACTCCGGCAGCCACTGAGACCGCTTGACGACCGTTGGGCCATGGATGGCGAACTCTCTGGCCAAAGCATCGTCCAAGCGTTCAGTTTGCGCCTGCCCAGAAGCCTTTGATTATTGGAGCACCCAGAGATGAACGACATGGCCCACCTGGTACCCGCACTGCCCGAGAGCATCTTCCGTGCCTACGACATCCGTGGCGTTGTCGGCAAAACACTGACCGGCGAGACTGCCTATTGGATCGGCCGTGCCATCGGCGCCCAAACCCTCGCCCAGGGCGAGCCGCAGATCTCGGTTGGTCGCGATGGCCGCCTGTCCGGACCGATGCTGGTCGAGCAGCTGATCAAGGGCCTGGTCGACGCCGGTTGCCAGGTCAGCGACGTCGGCCTGGTCCCGACTCCAGCGCTGTACTACGCCGCCAATGTGCTGGCCGGCAAGTCCGGTGTGATGCTTACCGGCAGCCACAATCCGCCTGACTACAACGGCTTCAAGATCGTCATCGCTGGCGACACCTTGGCCAACGAACAGATCCAAGCCCTGCTGACCCGCCTGAAAACCAACGACCTGAGCCGTGGCGAGGGCCGCGTCGAACGTGTCGAGATCCTGGAGCGTTACTTCCAGCAGATCGTCGGCGATGTGAAGCTGGCCAAGAAACTCAAGGTGGTGGTGGACTGCGGCAATGGCGCCGCTGGCGTCATCGCGCCGCAACTGATCGAGGCCTTGGGCTGCGACGTCATCCCGCTGTTCTGCGACGTCGACGGTAACTTCCCCAACCATCACCCGGACCCGGGCAAGCCAGAAAACCTCGAGGATCTGATCGCCAAGGTCAAGGAAACCGGCGCCGACATCGGCCTGGCCTTCGACGGTGACGGCGACCGCGTGGGCGTAGTGACCAATACCGGCACCATCGTCTATCCAGACCGCCTGCTGATGCTCTTCGCCCAGGACGTGCTGTCGCGCAACCCCGGTGCCGAAATCATCTTCGACGTCAAATGCACCCGTCGCCTGACACCGCTGATCGAACAGCACGGCGGTCGCGCCCTGATGTGGAAGACCGGGCACTCGCTGATCAAGAAGAAGATGAAACAGACCGGTTCTCTGCTGGCCGGCGAGATGAGCGGACACATCTTCATCAAGGAACGCTGGTACGGTTTCGACGACGGCATCTACAGCGCCGCACGCCTGCTGGAAATCCTCAGCAAGGCCGACCAGGACGCCGAAAGCCTGTTCGCGGCGTTCCCGAACGATATTTCGACGCCGGAAATCAACATTGATGTGACCGACGAGAGTAAATTCAGCATCATTGATGCACTGCAACGCGACGCCGACTGGGGCGATGCCAACCTCACCACCATCGACGGTGTGCGGGTCGACTACGCCCAAGGCTGGGGCCTGGTTCGCGCTTCCAACACCACCCCGGTGCTGGTGCTGCGCTTCGAGGCCGAAAGCGATGCCGAGCTCAAACGTATCCAGGCTGTCTTGCGCACGCAGTTGCTGCGTGTCGATCCAGCCCTGCAACTGCCGTTCTGACCGACTATCCGTTCCTTACCTGGAGCCCTGCATGACCCTCGATCGCGATGCCGCTTCCCATGTAGCCGAGGTTTTGTCCGAAGCACTGCCTTACATTCGCCGCTTTGTCGGCAAGACCCTGGTGATCAAGTACGGCGGCAACGCGATGGAGAGCGAAGAGCTCAAGACCGGCTTTGCCCGGGACATCGTGTTGATGAAGGCCGTGGGCATCAACCCGGTGGTCGTGCATGGCGGCGGCCCGCAGATTGGTGATTTGCTCAAGCGTCTCTCGATCGAGAGCCACTTCATCGACGGCATGCGAGTCACCGATTCGGCCACCATGGATGTGGTGGAGATGGTTCTGGGCGGTCAGGTAAACAAAGACATCGTCAACCTGATCAACCGACACGGCGGCAGCGCCATCGGCCTGACCGGCAAAGATGCTGAATTGATCCGCGCCAAGAAGCTCACCGTCACCCGCCAGACACCGGAGATGACCCAACCGGAAATCATCGACATCGGCCATGTGGGTGAAGTGGTGAGCGTCAATACCGACCTGCTGAACATGCTGGTCAAAGGCGACTTCATTCCAGTGATCGCACCGATCGGCGTGGGTGAGAACGGCGAATCGTACAACATCAACGCCGACTTGGTGGCCGGCAAGGTAGCCGAGGCGCTCAAGGCCGAGAAGCTGATGCTGCTGACCAATATCGCAGGCCTGATGGACAAGCAGGGCACCGTCCTGACCGGACTGACCACCGAGCAGGTCAACGAGCTGATCGCCGATGGCACCATCTACGGCGGCATGCTGCCGAAGATCAAATGTGCTTTGGAGGCAGTGCAAGGTGGGGTGAACAGCTCGCACATCATCGATGGTCGCGTACCGAATGCCGTGCTGCTGGAGATCTTCACCGACAGCGGCGTGGGCACATTGATCACCAACACCAAGCGTCACTGACCACTTGGTCTGTCAGATGGCTCTTACCATCTGGCGTCGATTCACGGAAAAAGGCGACCTCTAGGGTCGCCTTTTTTTATTCATCCTCACCGCACCCGCGCTTTAAGCTCCCGCCGCACATAAAGTTATTCTGCTTGGCGCCGAAAAGGTAATAGCATAGCGCCATCGTTTTACTTTCTAATGGAGATATCGCGTGAAATACGCATCACAAGGACTCGTTCTGGTAGCCGCTCTGGCTATCGGGTCCCTTTCCGGCTGCGCAACCGAAACCTCCACGGCAGTTGCCGTGCAGCAGGTAGAAAGCGTCAATCGTCCTTACAGCGGCCTTCGGGCGCCGATCGCCGTGGGTAAATTCGACAATCGCTCCAGCTACATGCGCGGCATCTTCTCCGACGGCGTTGACCGCTTGGGCGGCCAAGCCAAAACCATCCTGATCACCCATTTGCAGCAGACCAATCGCTTCAATGTGCTCGACCGCGACAATATGGGCGAGATCCAGCAAGAAGCGGCGATCAAGGGCCAAGCCCAGCGTCTCAAAGGCGCCGACTACGTGGTGACAGGCGATGTAACCGAGTTCGGCCGCAAAGAGGTCGGCGATCACCAGCTGTTCGGCATCCTGGGGCGCGGCAAGACCCAGATTGCCTATGCCAAGGTTGCACTGAACATCGTCAACATCAGTACCTCCGAGGTGGTCTATTCGAGCCAGGGTGCAGGCGAATATGCACTCTCCAACCGCGAGATCATCGGCTTCGGCGGCACCGCCAGCTATGACTCCACCCTCAATGGCAAAGTCCTCGACCTGGCCATGCGCGAAGCCGTGAACAAACTGGTCAATGCCGTGGAAAGCGGCCAATGGAAGCCACAAGCGCAGTAAGTGGATAGAACAAGGAAGAAGTTACATGACGACCTCACTCTCGGCCTGGCGCGCAGTCGCCGCGCTCTTGCTTGGCTGCACCCTGCTGGCAGGTTGCAGCGGCCCAAAGTCCTTGTACCAATGGGAGAGCTACCAACCCCAGGTATATGAGTACTTCAAAGGTGAGTCCTCGAAAGAGGAACAGGCCATCGCCCTTGAGCGTGACCTCGAAAAGATCAAAGCCAAGAACGGCGCGGTCCCGCCCGGCTATCACGCCCAACTTGGGCTGCTCTATTCCAGCCTGGGCAAGGACGATCAGATGATCCAGCAGTTGCGCACCGAAAAGGCACTGTTCCCTGAATCGGCGCCGTACATGGACTTTCTGATGAACAATGCCAGCAAGGGAACCAAGCAATGATCAGTCGCCTCACCCAACTGCTCGTGAGCGTCTGCGTGCTGGCGCTGCTCACCGGCTGCGCCGAGCGCAAGACCATCGATTACACGGCCTATAAACAAAGTCGCCCCAAATCGATCCTGATCCTGCCGCCACTGAACGAGTCCCCGGATGTCAAAGCCACCTACAGCATGCTGTCCCAGGTGACCTATCCGCTGGCTGAGGCAGGCTACTACGTAATGCCCGTGGCACTGGTTGACGAAACCTTCCGCCAGAACGGCCTGAGCACACCCGCCGATATCCATCAGCTGCCGCCCAACAAGCTGCATGAGATTTTTGGTGCGGATGCAGGCCTATATGTCACCGTCAGCGATTACGGTACGCGCTATATGGTGCTCAGCAGCGCAACTGTCGTCACCGCCAGCGCCAAACTGGTGGACCTCAAGAGCGGAACCACCTTGTGGACGGGTAGCGCCAGCGCCTCGAGCGAAGAAGGTCGGCAGAATCAAGGCGGCCTGATTGGCATGCTGGTCACCGCAGCGATCAACCAGATCATCAGCAACGTACAAGATGATGCGGGCTACCCGATCGCGGGCATCACCAGCAGTCGTTTGCTCACGCCCCAGCCCAACGGCGGAATCCTCTATGGCCCCCGCTCGCCGAAGTACGGCACGGACTGAGCGCAGCCGCTATTGCGGCGGTTCGCCGCGAACGAGGCCTGAATAGCCTGCACAAAAAAGGCGACCCTCTCACGAAGGTCGCCTTTTTCATTGCAACGCGGCGTCAGATCCCGTATTGCGCCCGATAGGCTTCGACAGCAGGCAGGTGCTGCTTGAGCTGTGGGTCATCGGCCAGGAACTCCAGCACCTGGGTCAGCGAAACGATGCTGACCACCGGGATGCCGAAGTCGCGTTCGACTTCCTGGATCGCCGACAGCTCGCCATTGCCACGCTCTTCGCGGTTCAGCGCGATCAGAACGCCAGCGGCCTTGGCCTTCTGCGCGTTGATGATCTGCATCACTTCGCGGATAGCGGTGCCAGCGGTGATCACGTCGTCGATGATCAGTACGTCACCGGCCAGCGGGGCGCCGACCAGGCTCCCGCCTTCGCCGTGATCCTTGGCTTCCTTGCGGTTGAAGCACCATGGCACATCGAGCTGGTGTTGCTCGGCCAGCGCCACAGCAGTGGCTGCGGCCAGGGGAATACCCTTGTAAGCGGGGCCGAACAGCACATCGAACGGGATCTTGCTGTCGACGATGGCCGCCGCGTAGCAACGCCCCAGTTGCGCCAGTGCAGAACCGGTATTGAACAGGCCGGCATTGAAGAAGTACGGGCTGGTACGCCCCGATTTCAGGGTGAACTCACCGAAGCGCAGAACCCCGCGATCGATGGCAAAACGAATGAAGTCGCGCTGATACGGCTGCATGAAGAGTCCCGGACACCACGGATTTAGCTAAATGAGTTGAGCTCGGGTATCATACACGCACGAGATTTTTGGGGCCATTTATGCGGATCATCAGTGTGAACGTGAATGGCATTCAGGCTGCGGCCGAGCGTGGATTGCTCAGCTGGCTGCAAGCCCAGAATGCCGACGTCATCTGCCTTCAGGATACCCGCGCCTCGGCCTTTGAACTCGACGACCCAGCTTTCCAGCTCGATGGCTATTTCCTTTACGCCTGCGACGCGGAGGTGCCAGCCCAAGGTGGCGTGGCACTGTACTCGCGGATGCAGCCCAAGGCAGTCATCACCGGCCTGGGCTTCGAGACAGCCGACCGTTACGGGCGTTACCTGCAAGCGGATTTCGACAAGGTAAGTATTGCCACCCTGCTGCTGCCTTCGGGCATGAACGGCGACGAGGACTTGAACCAGAAGTTCAAGTTGATGGACGACTTCGCCCGCTACCTGGACAAGCAGCGTCGCAAGCGTCGCGAGTACATCTACTGCGGCTCGCTGTACGTGGCGCAACAGAAGCTGGACATCAAGAACTGGCGCGACAGCCAGCAGTCGCCAGGCTTCCTGCCACCGGAGCGTGCGTGGATGGACGCAATCGTTGGCGACATGGGCTACGTCGACGCCCTGCGCGAAGTCAGTCGCGAAGGTGACCAGTACAGCTGGTGGCCGGACAACGAGCAGGCCGAGATGCTTAACCTGGGTTATCGGTTCGATTACCAGATCCTTACCCCAGGCCTGCGCCGTTTCGTGCGCAACGCACGCCTGCCACGCCAACCGCGCTTCTCCCAGCATGCGCCACTGATCGTGGACTACGACTGGACACTGACGATCTAAGTCAGTCTGCCGCCCATTCGCGGGTTTACCCGCGAATGGGCCTCAAAAAACCTACTTGATAGGCCGCCAGATCAGCGGATAGCGATAAGGCTTGCCCTCGTTGGCCCTGACCCCCGCAAGGATGGCCAGGACCAGCACCGCTACCGTCAGGATGGCGAAGAGCACGATCCCCACCAAAACGAACATCAGCAGGAAGCAGATGAACCCTGCGATGGTCACGCTGATCTGGAAGTTCAGTGCCTCCTTGCCCTGCGCGTCGATGAACGGATCCAGCTCACGCTTCCAGATCCACATCACCAGCGGGCCCAGCAGGTGCCCAAGGGGCACCACCAGGCCCAGCAGCGCCGAGAGATGACAGAACATCGCCCATTGCCGGATCTCGGCGTTGGGTGGGGCGACCGGCAGGTCGTCAGGCTCGTTCATGTTCCACACCTCCTTGGCAGCCAGGTCAGTCGGCCAGCGACGCGTTCTGCAGTTCGAAGATCTCGGTCATGCCCTTTTGGGCCAGGGCCAGCATGGCGTTGAAGTCTTCAGGCTGGAACGGAGCGCCTTCGGCGGTGCCCTGGACCTCGATGAAGCCACCGGCGCTGGTCATGACCACGTTCAGGTCGGTCTCGGCGGCGGAGTCTTCCAAATAGTCCAGGTCGAGCACGGCCTCGCCCTGATACATGCCCACCGACACAGCGGCGATCATGTGCTTGAGCGGGTTGCCACCCTTGAGACCGCCACGCTTCTTGATCACGGCCAGGGCGTCGCACAGGGCGACCATGGCACCGGTGATCGACGCGGTGCGGGTGCCGCCATCGGCCTGGATCACGTCGCAGTCGACGTACAGGGTGACGTCGCCCAGCTTGCTCATGTCCAGCGCGGCGCGCAGGGAGCGACCGATCAGACGCTGGATCTCCAGGGTACGACCACCCTGCTTGCCACGGCTCGCCTCGCGCTGATTACGCTCGCCGGTGGAACGCGGCAGCATGCCGTACTCGGCGGTCAGCCAACCCTGGCCCTGGCCCTTGAGGAAGCGGGGAACACCATTTTCGACGCTGACCGTGCAGACGACCTTGGTGTCGCCGAACTCGACCAGTACCGACCCCTCGGCGTGCTTGGTGTAGTTGCGGGTGATGCGGATCGAGCGGAGCTGATCGGCGGCGCGACCACTTGGACGTTTCATCTGGGATACCTGTACCGGGACTTGAATCTGGCGAGCATTATAAGGCCCGTCGCCCTGTGAGGACATGCCTATTGTCGCGCGCCGGGGCAGCCTGTCGTCTTTTCCCACCGGCCTTGCAGGCGCTCTGTAGCATGGGTGGATTGGGCGCCCGCACCGCACTGCGTTACAATCCCACGCCTTGGCCGAAAGGCTTTCCCGTTCATTCAGACTTCGCGAGGTACTCACCATGGTGCACAGCATGACCGCTTTTGCTCGCGTCGAGCGCGCTGGCAGCCAAGGCACCCTGGCCTGGGAACTGCGCTCGGTCAACCACCGCTACCTGGAGCCTCACCTGCGCTTGCCCGAGGCCCTGCGCGATCTGGAAGGCGCGGTGCGCGAAGGCCTGCGCCAAGGCCTTTCGCGCGGCAAGGTCGAATGCACCCTGCGCCTGAGCGAAGACAACGCCGGCAAGCCCCTTCAAGTCAACCGTGAGCGCGCCGCGCAACTGGTCGCCGCCGCCGAGACCGTCGCCGGTCTGATCAAGCAGCCCGCACCGCTGAACCCGCTCGAAGTCCTGGCCTGGCCCGGCGTGCTGGTGGCCGACGCCAGCGACCCTCAGGCGCTCAATGCCGAGGCCATGGCGCTGTTCAACGAGGCGCTCGCCGAGCTCAAGGCCGGCCGCCAGCGTGAAGGCCTGGAGCTGGCCCGCCTGATCAACGAGCGTCTGGACGGCATGACCGCAGAGGTCACCACCTTGCGCGCTCTGGTGCCTCAAATGCTGGCGGCCCA
The DNA here is from genome assembly GCF_040822035.1 of Pseudomonas guariconensis. Classification (NCBI taxonomy): domain Bacteria; kingdom Pseudomonadati; phylum Pseudomonadota; class Gammaproteobacteria; order Pseudomonadales; family Pseudomonadaceae; genus Pseudomonas; species Pseudomonas guariconensis. The sequence continues at coordinate 5,185,534 of NZ_CP162012.1, forward strand.
ACGCCAGCGCATCCTCGACCGCTTCAATGACCTGCAGGCCGAACTCGACCCGCAGCGCCTGGAACAGGAGATGGTGTTGCTGGCCCAGAAAAGCGATGTGGCCGAAGAGCTGGACCGCCTCAGCACGCACATCACTGAAGTCCGGCGCGTACTCAAGTCCGGCGGCGCGGCCGGCCGGCGCCTGGACTTCCTGATGCAGGAGCTCAACCGCGAGGCCAACACCCTGGGCTCCAAGGCATTCGACCCGCGCAGCACCCAGGCGGCGGTCAACCTCAAGGTGTTGATCGAACAGATGCGTGAACAAGTACAGAACATCGAGTAAGGCCACCCCCACCATGAACCACAGCAGCGGCACTCTCTACATCGTCTCGGCCCCGTCCGGCGCCGGCAAGACCAGCCTGGTCACGGCACTGATCAAGGACGACCCACGCATCAGCGTCTCGGTTTCGCACACCACGCGCAACAAGCGCCCGGGTGAAGAACACGGCGTGAATTACCACTTCGTCAGCCATGACGAGTTCAAGGCCCTGATCGAGCGTAACGACTTCCTAGAGCATGCCGAAGTGTTCGGCAACTTCTACGGCACATCGCGCAGTGCGCTGCAAGAGGCCCTGGACCAGGGCCAGGACCTGATCCTGGAAATCGACTGGCAAGGCGCCCAGCAGGTACGCAAGCTGATGCCACAGGCGCTTTCGGTGTTCATCCTTCCGCCGAGCCAGCAGGCACTGCGCCAGCGCCTGGACAACCGCGGCCAGGACAGCGAAGAAATTATCGAAGGCCGCATGAAGGAAGCGGTCAGCGAAATGGTGCACTACGACGAGTACGACTACGTCATCATCAACGATGACTTCGCCGTTGCATTGGAAGACCTCAAGGCCGTGTTCCGTGCGAACCGCGATGGTGACTCGCTGGCCACAGAACGCGCCGAGGCGCTCAAGCTGCACAAGCAACAGCAACGCCATGGAGCGCTGCTCAAGCAATTGATCGGCTGAAATCAAAAAGGGGCTGCGTTCGCAGCCCCTTTTCTTTCATTACTCCTGCAGTTGCAGGTTGGCCTGCTGGCGCAACGTTGCGCCCAGGAAGTAGGCCGGTGCGCGCCAGCGCGACAGCACCATCAACACGATCCCCAGTGCCGAGATGATTGCCGCGATCACGAACACCAAGCCAAGACCGGCAACGTGAGAACCGCTGCCGAAATCCGGCGAGGCGCTGTCGATCGCCGTGCGCACGAAGATGATCGACAGGATCACACCACCCACCAGCGGGCACAGGCCGCGCATGAAGAAGTGACGCAGGCTGCCGAACAGACTGTGGCGGAAGTACCAGACACAGGCATAGGCCGTCAGCGAGTAGTAGAAGCAGATCATCATGCCCAAGGCAGTGATGGTATCGGCCAGCACGTTCTCACTCAGGGTGCGCATGGTCACGTAGAACAGACCAGCAGCAACGCCCGCGCAGATGGTAGCGTAGCGCGGGGTCTGCGAACGCGGGCAGACGCTGGCAAAGCGCTGCGGCACGGCACCGTAGTAGCCCATTGCAAGCAGGGTCCGCGCCGGCGACACGAAGGTCGACTGCAAGGACGCAGCGGTGCTAGCCAATACGGCAATGGACATCAGGATCGCCAGTGGGCCCATGACCGGACCGGCCAGGTGCGCAAAGACGTTCTCCTGGATACGCGGGTTACCCAGACCCAGGCCGACATCACTGATTCCGGCGAACTGCAGGGTGGCGATGGCGGTGACCAGATAGAGACCAAGGATTAGCAATACCGTCCAGGTGGCAGCCTTGCCCGGGACTTCGTCACTGCCGATCGACTCTTCGCTCACGGTCAGGCACACGTCCCAGCCCCAGAAGATGAAGATCGACAACGACAGACCTGCGGCGAACGCCGAGAAAGACTCCACGCCAAACGGGTTGAACCAGGCCAGATCGAATGCCAGCGGTGGCGGTGCGGTGGTCTCGCTGAAGGCGGCGAACGCAAAGCCGATCAACACCAGCAACTGCAAGGCCACCAGGCCGTATTGCACGGTCATCGTGGTGCCCATGCCACGGCAGCAGATCCACACCGCAAGGGCGATGAACACACAACAGGTGGTGATGTTCACCAACAAGTTGTCCGCCAATGCCGCCAGCTCCTGCTGACCGGTGATCTGTGCAATGAACAGATAGAAGAAATCGACGGCCACACCCGCCAGGTTGGACAACACGATGGTTGTGGCCACGACCAGCCCCCAGCCACCGATCCAGCCGATCATTGGCCCGAAAGCCCGCGCCGACCACGTAAAGGAAGTGCCGCTGTCCGGCTCCGCGGCATTGAGCTCGCGATAACCCAGCGCGACCAGCAGCATAGGCAGGAAGCCGACGATGAAAACAGCGGGAAGGTGGGCGCCCACCTCACGCACGGTGGGGCCAAGGGCGCCGGTCAGGGTATAGACAGGTGCAATCGTGGAGATGCCCAGCACCACGCTGGCCAGCAGGCCCAAACGGCCTTTTGCAAGGCCTTTACTGGCGCGCTGGGTGTTGCCTGCATCGGTCGCCACATCGGGTGGGCGGCCGGCTTCGGTGTATTCGCTCATGAGTCTTTGCCGTAACTATTGGTATTGTTTTCACGGACCTTGCGAACAAGGCCCGCTTTCACTCATTGAAAGCTGTTGCAGGGAGCGGGTCATCCAAGACCTTCGGGTAACGTCAGAGTGTTTTCTGGCGCGAACCCTCCCGTGCAGCATGGGCAATGCAGGCCTCGCGGAATGCCTGGAACAGGCGCCGGGAGACCGGGTTTTCGGCGAAACGCCATTCCGGGTGCCACTGCACGCCGAGCACGAAGCCCGGCGCATCAGGCATGGACACCGCTTCGATCAGGCCATCCGGGGCCCGTGCCTCGACGCGCAGGCCAGGGGCCAAACGGTCGATGCCCTGGCTGTGCAGCGAGTTGACCTCGAACTGCGCAGCCAGGCCCAAGCGCTCGAACAGCCCTCCCGGCGCAACGCCGACGGGGTGTCGAGGGCTGTATTGCACCTCAAGCGGTGCATCCTCAGGTTCTCGGTGATCCAGGTAGCCGGGCAGTTCCTGCACGCGCTGGTGCAGGGTGCCGCCGAGGGCGACGTTCAACTCCTGGAAACCACGGCAGATACAGAACACCGGTATACCGGCGGCAATGGCTGCCTGCAGCAACGGCAAGGTGAGACGGTCACGCGCGGTGTCGTGCCGGGTCCCTTCCGCGCTGGGGGCGCCATTGTAATGATGCGGCTCGACATTAGAAGGTGAGCCGGTAAAAAGAATGCCATCGAGCCGAGCGAGCAGCGCCTGTGTGTCGCTGCCACCGTCGCGGGCCGGCAATATCAACGGAAGCCCCGCAAAGCCGGCCGCCTCCACGTACTTGTCGCCCACAGTGTGCGACGAGTTTTTCCCCACCTGCTGGCGGCAGGCGCTGACACCGATCAGAGGGACCGCATTTGCGCTCATGGGCTTATACCGTGTGCAGGTACCAGTTGTACTCGAGGTCGGAGATCGACACTTCGAACTCGGCCAGCTCGCTTTCCTTGCAGGCCACGAAGATATCGATGTAGTCCGGGCTGATGTATTGGTTGAGCACCTCGCTGTCGTCCAGCGCGCGCAGGGCGTCACGCAGGTTGTTCGGCAGGCTCTGCTCCAGCTGCTCGTACGAGTTGCCTTCGATCGGCTCACCCGGCTCGACTTGGTTGGTCAGGCCGTGATGGATGCCGGCCAGAATGGCGGCGAGCATCAGGTAAGGGTTGGCGTCCGCGCCGGCCACGCGGTGCTCGATGCGCACGTTCTCGCTGCTGTCGGTGGGCACGCGCAAGGCGACGGTGCGGTTGTCCAAGCCCCAGCTCGGCGCGTTAGGCACATAGAACTGTGCGCCGAAGCGACGGTAGGAATTGATGTTCGGGCACAGAAACGCCATCGATGCCGGCATGGTTTCCAGCACACCACCAATCGCGTGGCGCAGCGCATCGCTCTTGAGCGGGTCTTCGTTGGCGAAGATGTTCTTGCCGGTCTTCTTGTCCAGCAGCGAGATGTGCACGTGCAAGCCGTTGCCTGCCTGGCCCGGGTAGGGCTTGGCCATGAAGGTGGTATCCATCTCATGGTCGTAGGCGATGTTCTTGATCAGGCGCTTGAGCAGGATCGCGTAGTCACACGCCTTGAGCGGATCGGCCACGTGGTGCAGGTTGACTTCGAACTGAGCCGGGGCGCTTTCCTTGACGATGGCGTCGGCAGGAATGCCTTGCTCCTTGGCCGCTTCCAGCATGTCTTGCAGGCAGTCGGCGTACTCGTCCAGATCATCGATCAGGTACACCTGGGTCGACTGCGGGCGCTTGCCGGAGATCGGGGAGCGCGGTGGCTGCGGACGGCCATTGAGGTTGTCCTGGTCGATCAGGTAGAACTCGAGCTCGAAGGCTGCGCAGATATCCAGGCCCAGCTCGTCGAATTTGGCGACCACTTGACGCAGCACTTCACGTGGGTCGGCGAAGAATGGGGCGCCGTCCAGCTCATGCATGGTCATCAGCAACTGAGCAGTGGGGCGCTTCTGCCAAGGCTCGTCGGACAAAGTGCCGGGGATCGGATAGCAGATGCGGTCAGCATCGCCGATGTCCAGGCCAAGGCCGGTGCTCTCGACGGTCGAGCCGTTGATATCCAGGGCGAACAGCGACGCCGGCAGGTTGATGCCTTTCTCGTATACCTTGTGCAGGCTGGCGCGCTCGATGCGCTTGCCGCGTACCACACCGTTCATATCGGAAATCAGCAGATCGACGAACTGCGTGTCCGGATGAGCCTCTAGGAATTCATTCATCTCGCTGGAAGAACTGGCGCACGGGATTACCGACGTCATGGCTGTACATCCTTTGATTCGGGGCGGCGATGTGGAGGGATACTGCTGGCGCCTCGCGGGCGGCGATGGTTGCTACTGTTGTTCTTTTCACTGTCCCATCGTTGGGGATAGGGTGCGACCCGGTGTGCATTGATTCCCGGGGGCCGTTCCACTATAAAATGGCCTCAACGCAACAGACATTGGCATTTCGGCAAGCAGAGCGTGCAACAATGCAATATCAGATTACCCATGCCGACCTTTCGTTGGTCCTGGCCCTGGAGCGTGGTCGCTCGCTGGCCAAAGCCGCCGAACTGCTCAAAGTAGACGTCTCGACGGTGTTTCGCTCGATTCGCCGACTGGAGTCCGCACTGGGCACAGCACTGTTCGTCAAGAGTCGCAAAGGCTACCTGCCCACCGATACCGCCCAGGCCCTGGCAGAGCAGGCCGAGCGCGCCGAGCAGGCGCTCGATGCCGCTCGCATCGCCCTGACCAGCGGGGAACAGGTCGTCAGCGGTACCGTTCGTCTGACATGTACTGAAGCCGTCATGCACAGCCTGCTGCTGCCAGCGCTGGCTGACTTCATGTCGAACTACCCTGCCCTGTCGCTGGAACTGGGCACCTCCAACACCTTCGCCAACCTCAGTCGACGCGATGCCGACATCGCGCTTCGCCTGACCAACACACCACCCGAGCACCTTGTCGGCCGCTGCCTGGGCTCCACGTCCTACGTGGTCTGTGGCCAAGCGCAGTGGCGCGAGCGGCTGGGCGAATCGCACCACAGCGTACCGTGGATCGCCCCGGACGACTCGATGCAGGACCATCCCACAGTCGTCTGGCGCAACCAGCAGTACCCTGGCTTGAACCCACGCTACCAGTGCAGCAGCATGTCGACCATCGCCCAGCTGGTCAGCACCGGGCTTGGCGTCGCGGCATTACCGGACTACATGGTCGATGCCCTGCCCGAGGTTGAAGCCCTGAGCGGCCCCCTGCCCGGTTGCGATACCCAGCTGTGGCTGCTGACCCGCCCGGACTGCCGAGCGCTGCGCTCGGTACAGACCTTGTTCGAAGAGCTCACCCCGCGCCTGCGCGACGCCATGTTGTGATAACGCGCCAAGGAGGGTTGTCTGCCGTCTATGCATCCCGTTATCGTCAGGGTAGAGCGTGCCGGTGTCTGTTCCGGTGCTTTCGCGAATAAGTCCGCTCCCACAAGCACAACGCTGTGTCTGTGGGTTTACCCGCGAAGCAGCCAATACAGGCCCGACAGACCAGCACCTGACAAAACAGCGCTTCCCTATTGGCTGGTGATTTTTTAAACTATCGAGTCCGCCTGCCCACTCTGGGCTGCACGCTAACGCATTTGCTACTGAGGAAGACCATGGCCCGCGTAACTGTTGAAGACTGCCTGGAACACGTGGATAACCGCTTTGAGCTGGTCATGCTCTCGACCAAGCGCGCCCGTCAGCTGGCCACCGGCGGCAAAGAGCCGCGCGTTGCATGGGAAAACGACAAGCCGACCGTCGTCGCCCTGCGCGAGATCGCCGAAGGTATCGTCACTCCCGAGTTCATCGCCGCCGAAGAGATCGTAACGGAAGATCCAGTCTTCGCTGCGTTCGAGGACGAGAACAACGAGGCTGTCTGATCCATGCCCGGTCGACATCGTGCGGCACAAGGCCCTCTCCCTCGGCAGGAGGTGAACCCATGCCGGGTATAGAAGCCCTCGCCGAACGGCTGTCGACCTACCTCGGCCCCGACCAGGTCAATCTGGTCCGCCGGGCCTACTTCTACGCCGAACAGGCGCACGATGGCCAACGCCGCCGCAGCGGCGAGCCCTACGTGACCCATCCGCTGGCCGTGGCCAGCATCCTGGCCGACATGCACATGGACCATCAAAGCCTGATGGCCGCCATGCTGCACGATGTGATCGAAGACACCGGCATCGCCAAGGAAGCCCTCTGCCAGCAATTTGGCGAAACTGTCGCCGAGCTGGTCGACGGGGTCAGCAAGCTGACCCAGATGAACTTCGAGACCAAGGCCGAGGCCCAGGCCGAAAACTTCCAGAAGATGGCCATGGCCATGGCCCGGGACATCCGTGTGATCCTGGTCAAGCTGGCCGACCGCCTGCACAACATGCGCACCCTGGAAGTGCTCTCTGGCGAAAAACGCCGACGCATCGCCAAGGAAACCCTCGAAATCTACGCCCCCATCGCCAATCGCCTGGGCATGCACAATGTGCGCGTGGAATTCGAAGACCTCGGCTTCAAAGCGATGCACCCGATGCGTTCCTCGCTCATCCATCGCGCCGTCAAGAGCGCCCGTGGCAACCGCAAGGAAATCGTCGCCAAGATCGAACAGTCGCTGGCCAATTGCCTGGCCGCGGACGGCATCGAGGGCGAGGTCAGCGGCCGGCAAAAACACCTCTATGGCATCTACAAGAAGATGCGCGGCAAGCGCCGCGCCTTCAACGAGATCATGGACGTATATGCCTTCCGCATCATCGTCGACAAGGTCGATACCTGCTATCGCGTGCTCGGCGCCGTACACAACCTGTACAAGCCGCTGCCCGGTCGCTTCAAGGACTACATCGCGATTCCCAAGGCCAACGGCTACCAGTCGCTGCACACGACGCTGTTCGGCATGCACGGCGTACCCATCGAGATCCAGATCCGCACTCGCGAAATGGAAGAGATGGCCAACAACGGGATCGCCGCCCACTGGCTGTACAAGTCCAACGAGGACGAACAGCCCAAGGGCAACCATGCCCGCGCCCGGCAATGGGTCAAGGGCATCCTCGAACTGCAGCAGCGTGCCGGCAACTCGCTGGAATTCATCGAGAGCGTCAAGATCGATCTGTTCCCGGACGAAGTCTACGTCTTCACGCCCAAGGGCCGGATCATGGAGCTACCCAAAGGCTCCACCGCCGTCGACTTCGCCTACGCAGTGCACACCGACGTCGGCAACAGCTGCATCGCCTGCCGCATCAATCGCCGCCTGGCGCCGTTGTCCGAACCGCTGCAAAGCGGCTCGACAGTGGAAATCGTCAGCGCACCGGGCGCACGCCCCAATCCGGCCTGGCTCAACTTCGTGGTCACCGGCAAGGCGCGTACGCACATTCGTCACGCACTCAAGCAGCAACGCCGCTCCGAGTCGATCAGCCTGGGCGAACGCCTGCTGAACAAGGTGCTCACCGGTTTCGACAGCAGCCTGGAGAAAATCCCGCCGGAGCGCATCCAGTCCATTCTCAGCGAATACCGACTGGAACTGCTCGAGGATCTGCTCGAAGACATCGGCCTGGGCAATCGCATGGCCTATGTTGTGGCTCGCCGCCTGTTGTCCGCCGAAGGCGAGCAACTGCCCGCACCGGAAGGCCCACTGGCCATCCGCGGCACCGAAGGCCTGGTGCTCAGCTACGCCAAGTGCTGCACCCCGATCCCCGGCGACCCGATCGTCGGGCACCTGTCGGCGGGCAAAGGCATGGTCGTGCACCTGGAAAACTGCCGCAACATCAGTGAAATCCGCCACAACCCGGAAAAATGCGTGCAGCTCTCCTGGGCCAAGGACATCACCGGTGAGTTCAATGTCGAACTGCGTGTCGAGCTGGAGCACCAGCGCGGCCTGATCGCCTTGTTGGCCAGCAGCGTCAATGCCGCCGACGGCAATATCGAAAAAATCAGCATGGACGAACGCGACGGCCGTATCAGCGTGGTCCAACTGGTGGTCAGCGTGCATGATCGCGTGCACCTGGCCCGCGTGATCAAGAAGTTGCGTACCCTGACCGGCGTGGTCCGCATCACCCGCATGCGTACGTAGTCCGTCAACCAAGGAGTCATCATGACCAAGACCGTCATCAACAGCGACAAGGCCCCAGCCGCCATCGGCACCTACTCCCAGGCGATCAAGGCCGGCAACACCGTCTACATGTCCGGCCAGATCCCGCTGGATCCGAAAACCATGGAACTGGTCGAAGGCTTCGAAGCCCAGACCGTCCAGGTCTTCGAAAACCTCAAGGCCGTTGCCGAGGCCGCTGGCGGTTCGTTCAAAGACATCGTCAAGCTGAACATCTTCCTCACCGACCTGAGCCACTTCGCCAAGGTCAACGAGATCATGGGTCGTTACTTCGAGCAGCCTTACCCAGCGCGCGCCGCTATCGGCGTTGCCGCTCTGCCGAAAGGCTCCCAGGTCGAGATGGACGCGATCCTGGTCATCGAGTGATGCCTCCGGTGGCGGGCGCCCTGCCCGTCACCTTTCCTGCCCCAAGGTTTTACGCCATGCGCCATGCCCTGCCCCTTGCACTGGCAGCCCTGCTCCTGGGCGGCTGTGCCAGTCACAAACCTGAAGACTACAACGGCACCTGGATCAACCAGGACGCCATCGATGCCGCCGACGGCAGCAGCCTGCACCAGGCCCTGAGCAAAAAAGGGCCCGTACTCGAATGGAAAATCGACACCGCCAACCAGCAAGCCAGCTACAGCAACGGCTTCGAGGCAGTGGATGGTTACCTGAGCGCGAAGGAAGACCAGTGGCAGGCCAGCTTCACCGGCGGCCAGACCGAGCAACTGGACCTCAGTGGCGACAAACTGCGCGTCACCTCGCAAAACGGCAACAAGCAGACCTTCGTGAAGGTACCGACGGCCTCCGCCAACACACCGCTTGGCGGCAGTTTTGAAAAGGCCCTGTATACCGCCTATCTGGGTGGCGAGTGGAAGATCGTCGAGGGCCCGGGCAAGGGTGCGACGGTGCGCTTCGCCGACAACGGCAGCGTGACCGGCCTGCCGAATCTGGATCGCTACGCACTCTGCCTGGCGGGTGATTGCGCCGACATGGGCGGCGACAACGACAGCCTGTGGTTGGAGCGCAACCAACGAGGCGCGCCGTGGATATTCAAGCGCGACGGCGACACGCTGGAGATCCATCAAGCGGTCAATCGTGCCCAGCCAGACGAAAAGCCGCAGCTGGCCCCCGGCGCCCGGCAGTGGGTGCTTGAGCGCGACTGATTCGACCTCGCAAGTCCCTCGCTCCCACAGGCACCGCGGCACCCTCGATAACGCCACGGTGCCTGTGGGACGGGTTTAGCTGCGAAAACCCGAGGCGGTCCTGCAAGAAGCAGCCTTGATTGCGGTCTACCCTTTCAAGATCGCGGTGTACCCTTCCCTGTAGCTTGGATACTGTGGCGCCCATCCCAGCGCACGTGCTCGTGCATTGCTGCAGCGCTTGCTGCCGGTACGCCGAACGCGTTGCTCGTCCGACCATTCGCTCACGCCCATGTACTGGCGCAGCCAGTCCACTACCTCGGCCAAGGGTGCAGGGTCGTCATCAACGCCGATATAGCATGCGTCCAGCGCCACGTCCCGGGCGTCGGCCTGGAGCAGGAAGGCCAGCAAACCTGCCGCATCCTCGGCGTGGATGCGGTTGCCATACAGCGGCGGCTCCTCGGCCACCCGATAACCCTGACGCACCTGGCTGAGCAGCCATTCCCGACCCGGGCCATAGATGCCAGTCAGGCGCACGAGCGTTGCGGGCAGCCCGCTGTGCAGCGCCAAATGCTCGGCCTGCAGCATCACGCGGCCCGAATAGCTTTGAGGTTCGGTCACCGCGTCTTCGTCGACCCACTCGCCCTGCGCCTGCGCATACACACTGCTGCTGGACACGAACAGCAGCCGCCGGGGCTGCTGTCCACGCGCCTTTAGCCAATCGAGTACATGACGCAGACCGTCGACATAAGCGGCCTGGTATCCCGCCTCATCGTGTTGGCTGGCGGCCACGCAGTACACCAAATAGTCGGGCGAACGCTGGGGCCAGGCTGCCGGTATCGCGGGCTCGGAGAGGTCGGCGGCGATCGGCACGACGCCCGCAGGCAGGTGCTCGACCGAGCGTCGCAAGCCACTGACCTGCCAGCCCAGCGCCAGCAACTGGCGAGCTAGACGACCGCCTACATCACCGCAGCCAACGATCATCACGCAGGGTTCGGACATTTCAATCGCTCCACAGGCAAAGGTTCAGGCTAACCGGATTAATCGATAGGCGGCTAGACGATGGTTAAAAAAGGCAACTTTATTACTTCTGCTAACAAGAATTACTTGCAATAATGGCGCCCTATCTGTTCTCGGCCCGCCTCGAGGCCTTGGAGAACGTCACCTTTTTATCTTCATCAGGTCCGGCCAGCATGACACGTACACAATCCTCCGCTTCGCCAACCACGTCGCGCGCATGGCGCGCCATCGCCGCGCTGACCCTCAGCCTGGTGCTGGCCCCGGCCGCCATGGCCGATGAGCCTACCACCGCAGCCACCAGCGCCCCCGCTGCCGCTGCAGCACCTGCCGCCCCGGCTCCAACCGGTGAAACCCAGGCCCCCGCTGCTACCCCCAATGCCCAGGCACCTGCGGACGAGAACGTCCAGGCCCTGGTCGAAGACACCTCTCTGGGCATGGCACACGATCTTTCTCCCTGGGGCATGTATAAGAACGCCGACGTCGTCGTCAAAGCCGTGATGATCGGCCTGGCCATCGCCTCGCTGATCACCTGGACCATCTGGATCGCCAAGGGCTTCGAGCTGATGGGTGCCAAGCGCCGACTGCGTGGCGAAATCGCCTTGCTGAAGAAAGCAGCCAGCCTCAAGGAAGCGAGCGACGCCGCCAACAAGGCAGGCACCCTGGCCCACACCTTGGTCCATGATGCGCTGGACGAAATGCGCCTCTCGGTCAATGCCCGTGAGAAGGAAGGCATCAAAGAGCGCGTCAGCTTCCGCTTGGAGCGCCTGGTCGCCGCCAGCGGCCGCAGCATGAGCAGCGGCACCGGCATGCTTGCCACCATCGGTTCCACTGCGCCTTTCGTCGGTCTGTTCGGTACCGTCTGGGGCATCATGAACAGCTTCATCGGCATCGCCAAGACCCAGACCACCAACCTGGCCGTAGTCGCCCCCGGCATCGCCGAAGCCCTGCTGGCCACCGCCCTGGGCCTGGTCGCGGCCATTCCGGCCGTGGTCATCTATAACGTCTTCGCCCGCTCGATTGCCGGCTACAAGGCCCAGGTCTCCGACGCCTCGGCCCAGGTACTGCTGCTGGTGAGCCGCGACCTGGACCACCAGGGTGGCGAGCGCGTTGCCCCGCACATGGTGAAAGTGGGGTAAGCCATGGGCCTGCATCTGAACGAAGGTGGCGACGACCTCGCCGAAAACCACGAAATCAACGTCACGCCTTTCATCGACGTCATGCTGGTGCTGCTGATCATCTTCATGGTCGCCGCCCCGCTGGCTACCGTCGACATCAAGGTCGACCTACCAGCCTCGACCGCCAAGCCGGCGCCGAGGCCCGAGAAGCCGGTGTTCGTCAGCGTCAAGACCGACAAGAAACTCTATGTCGGCGATGACGAGGTGGCCCAGCGCGACCAGCTTGGCGCAATGCTCGATGCCAAGACCAAGGGTGACAAGGAAACCACGATCTTCTTCCAGGCCGACAAAGGGGTTGATTACGGCGACCTGATGGAAGTGATGAACACCATGCGCGCCGCCGGCTACCTCAAGGTCGGCCTGGTCGGTCTCGAAACGGCAGCCAAGCAATGACAACGACACGGTCCAACCTGGCGCGCTACGGCGTCAGCCTGGCGATCGTGCTGGGCGTGCATGTGCTGGCGGTGCTACTGACCCTGAACTGGTCCGTGCCCCAGGCCGTCGAGCTACCACCGGCAGCCATGATGGTCGAGCTGGCGCCGCTGCCCGCACCGGCACCGCCACCACCGCCCAAGGCCGCACCGCAGCCTCCGGCACCGGTCGAAGAGCCTCCGCTACCCAAGCTGGTAGAGGCGCCCAAGCCGAAGATCGCCATCGCCAAACCACCCAAGCCCAAGGCCAAGCCTCAACCGCCCAAGCCTGAGAAAAAACCTGAGCCGCCGAAGGATTTGCCACCGGCCAAGGAACAGGTCGCGGACACGCCGCCCAGCAACACGCCACCGCAGAAATCGGCGGCACCAGCGCCGAGCATCGCGTCCAATAGCAATGCGCTGCCGACGTGGCAGAGCGACTTGCTGCGCCACCTGGCCAAGTACAAGCGGTATCCGGAAGACGCTCGCCGCCGTGGTCTGCAAGGCATCAACAGGCTGCGCTTCGTGGTAGACGCCGAAGGCAAGGTGTTGTCGTTCTCGCTGGCCGGTGGTTCGGGCAGTGCGGCGCTGGACCGAGCGACCCTGGAAATGATCCGCCGGGCGCAGCCAGTACCCAAGCCGCCGAAGGAATTGCTGAACAATGGCCAGATCGAAGTCGTGGCGCCGTTCGTCTACTCGCTGGACCGTCGCTGATACTTTTGTTTCTGTCACAAAACAGCAAGTCTGATAACGTGCGTCTATCGATTGCAGCCGCTATGCTGGGGCCGCAACTTCATGGACGCACGTTATGACCCTCACAGAATTACGCTACATCGTCACACTCGCCCAGGAGCAGCATTTCGGCCACGCCGCCGAGCGTTGCCATGTCAGCCAGCCGACCCTGTCGGTCGGTGTGAAGAAACTCGAGGACGAGCTTGGCGTGCTGATCTTCGAGCGCAGCAAGAGCGCGGTGCGCCTGACCCCGGTCGGCGAAAGCATCGTCGCCCAGGCGCAGAAGGTTCTGGAGCAGGCCCAAGGTATTCGCGAACTGGCCCAGGCCGGCAAGAACCAACTCACCGCGCCGCTCAAGGTCGGTGCCATCTATACCGTCGGCCCCTATCTCTTCCCGCACCTCATTCCTCAGCTGCACCGGGTCGCCCCGCAGATGCCGCTGTACATCGAAGAGAACTTCACCCACGTACTGCGCGAAAAACTGCGCAACGGCGAGCTGGACGCGGTGATCATCGCCCTGCCGTTCAACGAGGCGGACGTGCTGACGCTGCCGCTGTACGACGAGCCCTTCTACGCGCTGATGCCCGCCGATCACCCTTGGACCGCCAAGAAGACCATCGACACCGCCATGCTCAATGACAAGAGCCTGTTGCTGCTCGGCGAGGGCCACTGCTTCCGTGATCAAGTGCTGGAGGCCTGCCCGACCATCAACAAGGGCGGCGAAGGCTCCAAGCACACCACGGTCGAATCCAGCTCGCTGGAAACCATCCGCCACATGGTCGCCTCCGGCCTTGGCGTGTCGATCCTGCCGCTGTCGGCCGTACACAGCCACCATTACGCCCCAGGCGTGATCGAGGTGCGCCCACTCACGGCGCCTTCGCCTTTCCGTACCGTCGCCATCGCCTGGCGCGCCAGCTTCCCGCGGCCCAAGGCCATCGAGATCCTCGCCGACTCGATCCGCCTCTGCTCGGTCGCCAAGCCGCCTGCGCAAAAATCGGCCTGACCCATGACCGAGCTGTCGACTGTCCCGGTGACCGCCCTCAAGGGTGTTGGCGAAGCCATGGCCGAGAAACTGGCCAAGGTCGGCTTGGAGAACCTGCAAGATCTGCTGTTCCACCTGCCGCTGCGCTATCAGGATCGCACCCGCGTGGTGCCCATCGGGGCTTTGCGTCCCGGTCAGGACGCGGTGATCGAAGGTGTGGTCAGCGGCGCCGACGTGACCATGGGCAAGCGCCGCAGCCTGGTGGTGCGCCTGGGAGATGGAACCGGCGTGCTGAGCCTGCGTTTCTATCATTTCAGCAATGCCCAGAAAGAAGGCCTCAAGCGTGGCACCCATTTGCGCTGCTACGGCGAGGCCCGCCCCGGTGCGTCGGGGCTTGAGATCTATCACCCGGAGTACCGGGCGCTCAATGGCAACGAACCGGCGCCACCAGTCGAACAGACCCTGACGCCCATCTATCCGAGTACCGAAGGCCTGACACAGCAACGCCTGCGCCTGTTGTGCCAGCAGAGCCTGGCCATGCTCGGCCCGCGCAGCCTGCCGGACTGGCTGCCCGAAGAACTGGCCCGGGATTACCACCTGGCGCCGCTGGACGATGCGATCCGCTACCTGCACAACCCACCGGCCGACGCCGACCTCGACGAACTCGCCGAAGGCCAGCACTGGGCCCAGCATCGCCTGGCCTTCGAAGAGCTGCTGACCCATCAGCTCTCCCAACAGCGCCTGCGCGAAAGCCTGCGCGCCCTGCGAGCCCCGGTATTGCCCAAGGCCAGCCGCCTGCCAGCGCAATACCTGGCCAACCTGGGCTTCAGCCCCACCGGCGCCCAGCAGCGAGTCGGCAACGAAATCGCCTACGACCTCAGCCAGCCCGAGCCGATGATGCGCCTGGTGCAGGGCGATGTCGGCGCAGGCAAGACGGTAGTCGCGGCCCTTGCCGCCTTGCAGGCCTTGGAAGCCGGCTACCAGGTGGCCCTCATGGCGCCTACCGAGATCCTCGCCGAACAGCATTACCTGACCTTCAAACGCTGGCTCGAGCCCTTAGGCATCGAGGTGGCCTGGCTGGCGGGCAAGCTCAAAGGCAAGGCGCGCGCCAGCGCCTTGGAGCAGATCGCCAGCGGTGTGCCGATGGTGGTCGGCACCCATGCGCTGTTCCAGGAAGAAGTGAAGTTTCGCCGCCTGGCCCTGGCGATCATCGACGAGCAGCACCGGTTTGGCGTACAGCAGCGTTTGGCCTTACGCCAGAAAGGCGTGGACGGCGCGCTGTGCCCGCACCAGTTGATCATGACCGCCACCCCGATTCCGCGGACGCTGGCGATGAGCGCCTACGCCGACCTGGACACCTCCATCCTCGACGAGTTGCCCCCTGGCCGTACCCCGGTGAACACCGTGCTGGTGGCCGACAGCCGGCGCTTCGAAGTGGTCGAGCGGGTACGCGCGGCCTGCGCCGAAGGGCGCCAGGCGTATTGGGTCTGTACCCTGATCGAAGAGTCGGAAGAACTGACCTGCCAGGCGGCAGAAAGCACCTTCGAAGAGCTGGGCAGCGCCCTGGGCGAACTGCGTGTGGGCCTGATCCACGGACGCATGAAACCGGCGGAAAAAGCCGCGGTGATGGCCGAGTTCAAGGCCGGCAATCTCCAGTTGCTGGTGGCGACCACCGTGATCGAGGTGGGCGTGGATGTGCCCAATGCCAGCCTGATGATCATCGAGAACCCCGAGCGCCTGGGCCTTGCCCAGTTGCACCAGCTGCGCGGTCGGGTGGGCCGGGGCAGCGCGGTCAGCCATTGCGTGCTGCTCTATCATCCGCCCCTGTCGCAGATCGGCCGTGAACGCCTGGGTATCATGCGCGAAACCAATGACGGCTTCGTCATCGCCGAGAAAGACCTGGAGCTGCGCGGCCCCGGCGAAATGCTCGGCACCCGCCAGACCGGTCTGCTGCAGTTCAAGGTAGCGGATCTGATGCGTGACGCAGACCTGCTCCCTGCCGTGCGTGATGCAGCCCAGGCGCTGCTGGCCCGTTGGCCCGACCATGTCAGCCCACTGTTGGACCGCTGGCTGCGCCATGGCCAACAGTACGGACAGGTGTGATACCGATCACGAAATGCACCCAAACCTAGAGGCCTGTTTTGCAGCCTCACGCTGCCTGGGCCACCATCGAAGCATAATGGATCCAGTTATCGCGCCGGGTGGTTATACTTCGCGTTTAAAAGAAAACCTTGGACTCAGACCATGACTGAAGTTGCCCTGGATACTTCGACCCCACACGCACCCTCTGTCATTCGGCTGTTGCTCGACAAGCTCGGCGTGCCCTACCGCGAAGTGCCCGAGCATGCGCAGCTACCGGTCAACGCTCGAGTCCAGGCGATCCTTCTCGACGACGAAGTCGGCGCTTTGATGGTGCTGTTCCCACAGAGCCAATTGCTGGACTTGAACCGCCTGACCGAGCTTACCGGTCGCAAGCTGGTGGCCGTGCCGGTCGCACGCCTTGCGCACATGCTCGACAAGCATGCCCTCAAGACCCTGCCGGGGATCCCGGCACTGACCAGCTACCCCTGCCTCTACGAAGCCAGCCTGCTGAAAGTCGACAATCTGCTGATCCAGTCCGGTGAGCCCGGCTTGCTGCTTGAGATCCCACGCGAAGCGTTCAAAGGCATGTTGAGCAAAGCCAGCGCGGGTAACTTCGGCGAACAGACCCACGACATCCGGCCCAACCTCGACCGCCCGCACGATGACCCCCAGGAAATCACCCGCGCCGTCCAGGCCTTCACCGCACGACGCATCCAGCAACGCCTCGAGCAGACCATCGAGATTCCTCCGCTGGCGGACACCGCACAGAAAATCATTAAACTGCGCGTCGACCCCAATGCCAGCATCGATGACATCACCGGTGTCGTGGAAACCGACCCGGCCCTGGCCGCTCAGGTGGTCAGTTGGGCAGCCTCGCCTTACTACGCCTCGCCCGGCAAGATCCGTTCGGTGGAGGATGCCATCGTGCGCGTACTGGGCTTCGACCTGGTGATCAACCTGGCCTTGGGTCTGGCGCTAGGCAAGACCTTGAGCCTGCCCAAGGACCACCCTCAGCAAACCACGCCTTACTGGCAGCAATCGATCTACACCGCTGCGGTTATCGAAGGCCTGACCCGTGCCATGCCCCGAGCCGAGCGACCTGAGGCCGGCCTGACCTACCTGGCGGGCCTTCTGCACAATTTCGGGTATTTGCTGCTGGCGCACGTGTTTCCGCCGCACTTCTCGCTGATCTGCCGCCATCTGGAGGTCAATCCGCACCTGTGTCACACCTACGTGGAGCAACACCTGCTGGGCATCAGCCGCGAACAGATCGGCGCCTGGCTGATGAAGCTGTGGGACATGCCTGAAGAGCTGTGCACCGCGCTGCGCTTCCAGCACGACCCGAGCTATGAGGGGGAGAATTCGGCGTTCCCCAACCTGGTGTGCCTGGCGATTCGCCTGTTGCGGGCCCGCGGTATCGGCTCAGGGCCTCAGGAGGAGATTCCCGAGGCCTTGCTGGAACGGCTGAGCCTGACCCGGGAAAAGGCCGACGATGTCGTGAACAAGGTGCTGGAGGCCGAGGCGTTGCTGCGCGAACTGGCCTCGCAGTTCCATGCCCCGCATTAAGCGGTGAGCAGCTGTGGGAGCAACCGTCTTGTGCACCGGCCTGCTCAGGTAAACCCGTGACCCCTAGAGGGTCGCGGCTTACCCGCCGAGAAGACAACAGGAAAAGCCGCTCCCCGTATCAACCCTTCTTCTTGGGCTTGAGGTATTTCATCAGGCCCTGGAACCAGATCACCAGCGCCGGATTGCCCTTGATCTGGATACTCTTGTCCTGAATGCCTTGCATGAAGGCCAGCTGCTTGTTGCTGGCCTGGAGCGTGGCGAAGCCAAAGGCTGCGTCCTTGAAGGCAATGGCGAAGGCCGGCTGCGGGTGCAGGCCCCCTTTACTGCTGATGCGCTCGCCGCTGACGATGAAATGCCGGCCAATCCGGCCATCGAGGGTCTGCATCTGGAACACCAGATCCTTGTCACGCAATTGTTGCTGGAACGCCGGATTGTTGCGGCTGGCCCTGGCCATCAACAGGCCCATGGCCCAGAGCAGGAAGCGAAACTTCATCAACACGCCTCGACTAAAAAGTGACTGAGCGGCGCAGTTTATCCTTTTATTGGTCGCTCAATGCAAATCTGCTGTTTCGATGATTTTACAGGTACCTGAATGCACAACGGGCGCCCAGGGCGCCCGTTTGGATAACCACTGTTATCGATGAAGGGTCATTTGCCTTTTTTCGCAGGCTTGGCGGGTTGGTTGACGCTGTCGCGCAGGTTCTTGCCGGGCTTGAAGGCAACAGTGTTGCTGGCTTTGATCTTGACGGGCTGGCCGGTCTGCGGGTTCTTGCCGGTGCGGGCGCCACGATGACGTTTTTCAAAAGTACCGAAACCGACCAGGGTGACCGTGTCCTTGTCCAGCGCACCGGTGATGCTGTCGAGGATCGCATTCAAGACCTGGTTGGCCTTTTCCTTGGTCAAGTCGGCCTTTTCGGCGATAACAGCGGCGAGTTCTGGTTTACGCATAGTGAAGCCTCTTATACGGGATTTCTTGTTGTTATTGCCGTGCTGCTTCGCGAAGCAGCGTTCAAGGCACCGCAGGCTCTAATCTGCGGCAGACGGGAGTGAGAATGGCACGCTCACCGAAGCCGCGCCAGTACTTGGGTGGCCATTGTCGCTTCAAGAACAGGACATACCCGACAGAGCGCCCGCTATTTACGCCATCAGGGGTGGCAACTGCCGATTGAGCGCCAGCTTTTCCATCACCGCCGTGCCGGTCAACGCATAGCCCAGCAGCTGGCCAGAGGCATCGCGGCAGAGCACCTTGAGGTCGGCGCCCTGCCCCTCGACCTGCCAGACACCTTCGCGCCCAAGTGGGGGCGGGGACACCACCAGCGGGCACGCTGGGGTTTTAACGGTCACTGGCATCGGCCCATAGGCGACAGCGGTAGGGTTGCCAGCGAGCGTCTGGGCCAAAGCACGGGCGCAGGTCATCAGCGGCATGACATAGAGCAGGTTGATTCCATCGACCTCGGCGCAATCGCCCAGGGCGAAGATATTGGCGTGGGAGGTGCGCAACTGCCGGTCCACCACCACACCCCGGTTTGTCTGCAAGCCCGCGGCAGCGGCAAGGTCCGTGCGCGGGCGCAGGCCGATGGCCGAGACCACCAGGTCACAGGCGATCACGCGGCCATCGGACAGGTGTGCCTCCAGGCCTTGTTCATCGCGCTGCAGGCGGGTCAGCACCGGCCCCAGATGAAAGCGGACCCCAAGCCCCTCCAGGCCCGCCTGTACCGCACTGGCCGCAGCAGGGTGCAGTAGGGTTGGCATCACTTGCTCACAAGGGGCGACCACATCGACTTCGAAGCCGCCAAGGCTCATGTCGTTGGCGAACTCGCACCCGATCAGGCCAGCGCCGAGGATCAGCACCCCGTGTTTGCCTGCCGCCGCGGCCCGAAAGCGCCCATAATCTTCAAGATCATTGATGGGGAAGACCAGGTCAGCCGCATCGCCCTCGATCGGCACTTGGACCGTCTGTGCACCCCACGCCAGGATGAGATCGCGGTACTCGACCGCCTCTTCACCGATCCACAGACGCTTGTGGCCAGGATCGATGCCACTGATGGGAGTATGGGTGCGGATTTCGGCCTTGAGCTGTTCGGCCATGGCGCCCGGCTCGGCCATGCACAGGCCGTCGGCATCCTTCTGCTTGGCAAAGCCGGTGGAAAGCATGGGCTTGGAGTAGGAACGGCCATCGTCGGCAGTGATCAGCAACAGCGGCGTATCGCTGTCGAGCTTGCGAAACTCCCGGGCCAGATTGTAGCCCGCAAGGCCGGTACCGATGATCACCACGGGGGACGTCATGTCATGCTCCTCTCGTTGAACAGGTGTGATCAGCCGATGGCGATCATTTCGAAATCACTCTTGCCGACACCACAGTCGGGGCACAGCCAGTCTTCCGGCACGTCTTCCCAGCGGGTGCCCGGGGCGATGCCGTCATCCGGCCAGCCTTCGGCCTCGTCGTAGATCAGGCCACAGACAATGCATTGCCACTTCTTCATCTCGTTCTTCCTCATCTAGATCAGGCGCGGCGGTACCGCAGGGGCTTTGTACTGGCCCTTCCAGCAGTATGCAAGCAACAGCGGCAAACATGTTAAGCTCGCCGCCTCTCTGGCTGTAACAAGCATACCGACGTGCCGTACGAAACCCCGCAAGCAGCCGCTGTCGCGTGGCTGCCGTATTCACAGCTGGCTGCCGGCATCGAACCGTCGATTCTCGACTGGCTCTTCGATCAAGGCTCCCTGACCCGCCGCCTGACCCACCTCTCCCGTGACCATTTCGCCGTCACCCCCCTGTTCGAGGGCTGGCAGCCCCTGCGCGATGACGAATGCCAAGCCTTGGGCCTGGCTCCTGGCGAAGAAGGCTGGGTGCGCGAAGTCTACTTGCGCGGCCATGACCAACCCTGGGTGTTCGCCCGCAGCGTGGCCGGGCGCAGCGCCCTGGAGCGAGGTGGCCTGGACCTCGAGACGTTGGGCAGCCGCTCGCTGGGCGAGCTATTGTTCTGCGACCAGGCCTTCACCCGTCACCCCATCGAAGTGTGCAGTTATCCACAGGCTTGGCTGCCGCCCGAAGCGCGCCATGCCAACCTGTGGGGGCGGCGTTCGCGGTTTGCCCGCGATGGCCTTGACCTGCTGGTGGCCGAGGTGTTCCTGCCGGCCCTGTGGCAAGCGGCCAAGGAGGATATCCGCTGATGTACCTGCAACTGCTCAAGTCGTTCAACCGCCTGCATCCCCGGGCCTGGGACTTCATCCAGCTCAGCCGCATGGACCGCCCGATCGGCATCTACCTGCTGCTGTGGCCCACCCTTTCTGCAGTGTGGATCGCCGGCAACGGCTCGCCGACGCTGGCCAATGTGCTGATCTTCGGCCTGGGCGTGGTACTGATGCGTGCCGCCGGCTGCTGCATCAACGACTTCGCCGACCGCAAGGTCGATGGCCATGTCAAACGCACCGCCGACAGGCCGCTGGCCAGCGGCCGGGTAAGGCCTCGCGAAGCGCTGATGCTGTTCGCGATCCTGGTGGGAGTGAGTTTCCTGCTCGTGCTGTGCACCAATACCCGCACGGTATGGCTGTCGTTCGGCGCGGTGGCATTGGCGTTCTGCTACCCATTCATGAAGCGCTACACCTACTACCCCCAGGTGGTGCTGGGTGCGGCTTACTCGTGGGGTATCCCCATGGCGTTCACCGCCGCAGGGGGCGAGCTGCCGGCCAGCGCCTGGCTGTTGTACATCGCCAATTTGCTGTGGACCGTGGGCTATGACACCTATTACGCGATGGTGGACCGCGACGACGACCTGAAAATCGGCGTGAAATCCACGGCAATCCTCTTCGGCGAAGCCGACCGGACCATCATCCTGACCCTGCAAATGCTGTCGCTGGGCTGCCTGTTGCTGGCGGGCAATCGCTTCGACATGGGGGGATGGTTCCACTTGGGCCTGCTTGCGGCAGCTGGGTGCTTTGCCTGGGAATACTGGTCAACGCGCAAGCTGGACCGGGAATCGTGCTTCAAGGCCTTCCTGCACAATCACTGGGCAGGGATGCTGATCTTCATCGGTGTGGTGGTGGACTACGCATTGCGCTGAGCCCTGCACCATCGCTGTGGAACGGGTTTAGCCGCGAATCGATGATGATTGCACCTTCGCATTCGCGGGTAAACCCGCTCTGTAAGGTTCAAGGCTTGGCGATATGCCAGACGTCCTTCACGCCGTCACCGGTCTTGTCCCCGGCTTTCTTGTCCTTGATGAAGGTATACAGCGGCTTGCCGTCATAAGCCCACTGCTTGGTCCCATCATCGCGGGTGACCTGGGTCCACTTGTCCTTGGCGGGCTCGTCTTCGGCCTTGACCATCAACGGTGGCCAGTTCTTGGCGCACTCGCCGTTGCACATGGACTTGCCGTCGGCATCCTTGTCGAAGGTGTAGAGGGTCATGCCAGCATGATCGACCCACATGCCATCCTTTTCCATCGCGTGGTGGGCCGATGCCACCCCCGGTAGCGCCAGCGCAGCGAAAAGGGCCATCCAGCTCAGCGTATGTCGTGTCATTGGAATCACCATGGTTTCGGGGGGTGTAAATGAGGTTTCGCCACCGCCGTGGCGGCCCCTTCAAGCCTAGTCCAGTCATGGAATGTCGCCAGAATCGCCAATGTCCTGTCACACAGCTGCAATAATTCCGTTATCTAATGCGGGCCAAGACACAGTTCCTGGGAGAGGTTTTACGCAATGGTTGGCAGAAACATTCTGATCGTCGACGACGAAGCGCCCATTCGCGAGATGATCGCCGTTGCATTGGAAATGGCCGGCTATGACTGCCTGGAAGCGGAAAACTCCCAGCAAGCCCATGCCATCATCGTCGATCGCAAGCCGGACCTGATCCTGCTCGACTGGATGCTGCCCGGCACCTCGGGTATCGAGTTGGCCCGGCGCCTGAAGCGCGATGAACTGACCGGCGACATCCCGATCATCATGCTCACCGCCAAGGGTGAAGAGGACAACAAGATTCAGGGACTGGAAGTCGGCGCCGACGACTACATCACCAAGCCGTTCTCGCCTCGTGAGTTGGTCGCGCGTCTCAAAGCCGTACTGCGCCGCACCGGCCCCAGCGACAGCGAGGCGCCGATCGAAGTGGGCGGCCTGCTGCTCGATCCGATCAGCCACCGCGTGACCATCGACGGCAAGCCCGCCGAAATGGGCCCTACCGAATACCGCCTGCTGCAGTTCTTCATGACCCACCAGGAGCGCGCCTACACCCGGGGCCAGTTGCTCGACCAAGTCTGGGGCGGCAATGTCTATGTCGAGGAACGCACCGTCGACGTGCATATTCGTCGCCTGCGCAAGGCATTGGGTGAAGCCTACGAAAATCTGGTACAAACCGTCCGAGGCACCGGCTACCGCTTCTCGACCAAGAGCTAGCTGCAAGCGCCAAGCTTCAGGCGGCACGCGCCGGCAGCGCCGAACAGCTTGCCGCCAGGCTTGGAATAAAGGACTGAACAGCACCACCGATCCGCTTCTTCTTGCAGCTTGAAGCACACAGCTTGCAGCTTGAAGCTGGATCCGAAGGATCCCCTCAATTGAACCAGAACTGGCACGCGACCTTGATTCGCCACATGCTGCTGCTGATCACCGTCTGCCTGATCGGCGGGCTGGTCAGCGGCTACTACGGCTGGAGCCTGGCCATCGGTCTTGCGCTCTACCTGGGTTGGACCCTCAAGCAACTGCTGCGCCTGCACGACTGGCTGCGCAATCATCAGCCCGACGAAGCCCCGCCCGATGGCTACGGCCTGTGGGGCGAGGTGTTCGACAGCATCTACCACCTGCAACGTCGCGATCAGCGGGTGCGCGGCCGCCTGCAGGCGGTGATCGACCGGGTGCAGGAATCCACCGCGGCGCTGCGCGATGCGGTGATCATGCTCGACAGCGAAGGCAACCTCGAATGGTGGAACCGCGCCGCTGAAACCCTGCTGGGCTTCAAGACTCCACAGGATGGCGGCCAGCCGGTGACCAACCTGGTGCGCCACCCGCGCTTCAAGGAGTACTTCGAATCGGAGAACTACGTCGAGCCGCTGGAGATCCCCTCCCCGATCAACGACCGGATGCGGGTCCAGCTTCACATCACCCGCTATGGCAACAACGAGCACCTGATGCTGGTACGCGACGTCACCCGCATCCATCAGCTCGAGCAGATGCGCAAGGATTTCGTCGCCAACGTCTCCCACGAGCTGCGCACCCCCCTGACGGTCATCACAGGGTACTTGGAAACCCTGCTGGACAACGTCGACGACGTGAACCCACGCTGGGGCCGGGCGCTCCAGCAGATGAGCCAGCAAGGCGCACGGATGCAGACACTGCTCAACGACCTGCTGCTGCTGGCCAAGCTCGAAGCCACCGACTATCCCTCGGACAATCAGCCCGTGGCCGTCGAGGCCCTCCTGCAATCGATCAAGGGCGACGCTCAAGCGCTGTCCGGCCCACGCAACCAGCGCATCACGCTGGAGGCGGCGCCTGGCGTGCGCCTCAAGGGCAGCGAGTCGGAACTGCGCAGCGCCTTCTCCAACCTGGTGTTCAACGCCGTGAAGTACACCCAGGACGAAGGCAACATCCGCATTCGCTGGTGGGCGGACGAGCAAGGTGCTCACCTCTCCGTGCAGGACTCCGGCATCGGCATCGATGCCAAACACCTGCCCCGCCTGACCGAGCGCTTCTACCGGGTCGACTCCAGCCGCGCCTCCAATACGGGCGGCACAGGACTTGGCCTGGCGATCGTCAAGCACGTGCTGCTGCGCCATCGTGCACGCCTTGAGATCAGCAGCGTGCCAGGCCACGGCAGCACCTTCACCTGCCATTTCGCACCTGCCCAGGTGGTGACGAACAAAGCCTGAAACCACGGCACCGCAGGCGCGATTTTACCCGCCGACGCCGGCACAGCCGGTGCATGACCTGGTTAGCGGCTGAACCCGCTCCCACGAGGTGCGTGCCAGCCGTGCAGGCGGCGTTGCCACCAACGGGGTGATAGCGCGCCCTTTGCTTTTGCAGCTTCAACCGCTACATTGGATCCCCTGTGCCAGCCAACGCTGGCACTTTTTTTCTCCCTAATTCAAAGACGGACCCTGTAAAAACTCCATCATGGACCCTTCCCCTGGTTTCAGCTTCATCTCCCTCTTCGCCGACTTCGGCATGATTCTCTTTGCCTTCCTTCTGGTGCTGCTCAACGGCTTCTTCGTTGCCGCCGAGTTCGCCATGGTCAAGTTGCGCGCGACCCGCGTCGAGTCGATCGCCGAACTGCACGGCTGGCGCGGCAGCATCCTGCGCAAGGTTCACAACCAGCTGGACGCCTACCTGTCGGCCTGCCAGCTGGGCATCACCCTGGCCTCCCTGGGCCTGGGCTGGGTCGGTGAGCCGGCCTTCGCGCACCTGCTCGAGCCGCTGCTAGCCGCCGTTGGCGTCGATACGCCGGAGCTGGTCAAAGCGATCTCGTTCTTCGTCGCCTTCTTTGTGATCTCCTACCTGCACATCGTGGTCGGCGAGCTGGCGCCCAAGTCCTGGGCGATCCGCAAACCCGAGCTGCTGTCGCTGTGGACGGCGGTGCCGCTGTACCTGTTCTACTGGTTGATGTACCCGGCGATCTACCTGCTCAACGCCAGCGCCAACACCATTTTGCGTATCGCCGGCCAGGGCGAGCCTGGACCGCACCACGAGCATCATTACAGCCGCGAAGAACTCAAGCTGATCCTGCATTCGAGCCGTGGCCAGGACCCAAGCGACCAAGGCATGCGTGTACTGGCTTCGGCGGTGGAGATGGGCGAACTGGAAGTGGTCGACTGGGCCAACTCCCGCGAGGACATGGTCAGCCTCGATGCCAAAGCACCGCTCAAGGAAATCCTGGCGATGTTCCGTCGCCACAAGTTCAGCCGCTACCCGGTCTACGACGCCGAGCGCGAAGAGTTCGTGGGGCTGTTGCACATCAAGGACCTGCTGCTGGAACTGGCCGAAATGGACCACTTCCCAGAAACCTTGGACCTGGACGACCTGGCTCGCCCGCTGGAGCGCGTCTCGCGGCACATGCCGCTGTCCCAGCTGCTGGAGCAATTCCGCAAGGGCGGCGCGCACTTCGTGCTGGTCGAGGAAGCCGACGGCAAGGTGATCGGCTACCTCACCATGGAGGACGTGCTGGAAGTGCTGGTCGGCGACATCCAGGACGAGCACCGCAAGACCGAACGCGGCATCCTCGCCTACCAGCCGGGCAAGCTGCTGGTACGTGGCGACACGCCATTGTTCAAGGTCGAACGGCTGCTGGGGGTGGATCTGGACCACATCGAGGCCGAGACCCTGGCAGGTCTGGTCTATGAAACGCTCAAGCGCGTACCGGAGGAAGAGGAAGTGCTGGAGGTCGAAGGCCTGCGCATCATCATCAAGAAGATGAAAGGGCCGAAGATCGTGCTGGCCAAGGTACTGAAGCTCATCTGACTGCTCTGGGGGCGCTTTGCGCCCCATCGCTGGCTGGCGCCAGCATCCACAGCGCCCCCTGCAAGCTCAAGGGTTGCCAGCGGTGAAGTCTGGCATCCCTCCGATCGGTCGGTCGAACTGGTAGGGGATCGACTCCAGCGCCAACCCCACGTTGCGCTGCACCACGAAATGCAGGTGGGGCCCGGTGCTGTTGCCGGTATTGCCCGACTTCGCCAATGGCGCCCCCTGCAACACCCGCTGCCCTTCGCTGACCACCACCGACCCGCGCATCAGATGCAGATAGACACCCATGGTGCCATCCGGGTGCAGGATCCTGACGAAGTTGCCCGCCGGGTTGTTGCCACGGCCCGTCTGGTTGTTCTCGATCTTCACCACCACCCCGCCCCGCGCCGCGACGATCGGCGTGCCTTCGGGCATGGCGATGTCCATGGCGTAGCGCCCTTTGGGGCCAAAGTGGCTGAAGCGCCCGTTCGGGCCCTGGCTCAGCCGGAACGGCCCTCCTTGCCAGGGGAACGGATAGCGAAACGCCTGTGGGCGCCGCGCGGGGTCACCCAGGGCATAGCGCAGTTTCGAATCGTATTTCACCCGCTCGCCGGGCAACGCCGCCAGTACCGTCAGCACCTGCGTCGAGCGCGGCGGCACCACGCGCCGGACGATCCGGGGCGCACTGCCGCCCTGGACATTGGCCAGGCGCTGCAAACGCAGCTCGACCTCCACCGGCGCGAACAGATCGTTACGCACGAAAAAGCGCGTACCGCCCGCAAAATCGACTGTACGCAAACGCACCTGGCGCTCCAGCCGCTCGAACATCGGCTCGCGCAGCACGAACGCTTTGGCACCAGGGCTTGGGTGTTCAGAGTAGGAGACCACGCCGTAAGCATCGGTGGTCTTGTACAGCGTCATGCCCACGCTCGACGCCGAGACCGTGAGCAAGGCACAGAACAGCAGCAGACGAGTTGGCATGGCGGTGGCTTTTTGACAGTTATTGTGTCTGGAAGCCTAGCAGTCGGATTTCAAAGGGGTATTGCAGTTGGTCGGGAAATGAGCAATTGGCCATCACTGGCGCCCCGCTTCACCCGCGAAAAGGGGCAAAGCCCGTGGTATCCATGGACGGTGGCTGCTTCACAAGTAAAACCCGCTCCCACACGTGCTCCGCGGATACCTGTGGGCGGGTTTACCTGCGCGCAGCCGCGCTCCGGATTGGCGATCTAGGCGCCGGGGGTGAAGTGCTTCTGCGCGGTTCCGCGGGCGATCAGGCGCGACAGGTAGTCGAGCTTCTGCGCATCCTGGTCGACGAACTTGAACGTCAGTTGCAGCCAGTCACTTTCAGGCTTGGGCTCCAGGGCGGCGATGGCGTGCAGGTAGCCATTGAGCCGGGCGACTTCGGCGTTCTCGCCTTGCTCCAGGTCCAACACCGCCCCTTCGAGCACCTGTGGCAGCGTGGGGCTGCGACGAACCACCAGCAAGGCTTCCTTGAGGCTCAATGCCTTGATCACGCAGGGCTGGGTACCGCTGGACAAGCGCAACTGCCCCTGGCCACGTCCACTCTGGGCGGCGGCGGCCGTCTTCGGGGTCGGCGCGTTGATCAGCGGTTTGCCAGGCGCAGGTGCCGGCGCAGCGGCAGCAGCCACCGGAGCCTTGACCGTCTCGGGGCGACCGCCGGTCAGGGCACTGAGCGAGTCATTGGCAAATGCCGAGTTGACCCGCGCCGGTGCGCTGGCCATCAGGCTGTCGAGCTTGCCGAGCTTGGTCAGCGACTTCTTCACCTTGGTCAGCAGTTGCTCGTTGGTGAACGGCTTGCCCACAAAGTCGGAAACACCGGCCTGGATGGCCTGGATCACGTTTTCCTTGTCGCCACGGCTGGTCACCATGATGAACTGCAAGTCCTTGTACTCCGGCTGCTGCCGGCACCAGGTGAGCAGTTCCAAGCCAGACATCTCCGGCATTTCCCAATCGCACAGGACCAGGTCGAACCGCTCCTTGCCCAGCATGGCCATGGCCTTGCGGCCGTTGACCGCATCTTCGATGACGATGCCTGGGAAGGCATTGCGCAGACACTTCCTCACCAGGTCACGGATGAATGGCGCATCATCCACGACCAGCACATTGACCTTACTCATCGATACTCCTCTTGAACCCCGACTAGCATACCGCCGACTGATGGCCATTTGCCAAACCACTGGTCACGCCGGGACTCCTCTGGTCATTCGCGGGTGCCTGCTGGCTGCTCGACCGCAAACGAAAACGCCCGGCCTAGGCCGGGCGTCGATGCTCGGGAGCAATCCTACTTATCGTCCGATTCGGCCGGAACATTAGCGATTTCGCCATCGTCGGCCGCTTCGCCCAGCACTTCGGCCTTCATGCGTTTGAGGCCCATGTGACGCACGTCGGTGCCGCGCACCAGGTAGATCACCAGTTCCGAGATATTGCGCGCATGGTCGCCGATGCGCTCCAGCGAACGCAGGGCCCAGATCACGCTCAGCACGCGGGAGATCGAGCGCGGATCTTCCATCATGTAAGTGACCAGTTCACGCAGGGCGGTCTTGTACTCGCGGTCGATGGTCTTGTCGTACTGGGCCACCGAGAGGGCGAGATCCGCATCGAAACGGGCGAAGGCGTCCAGCGCGTCACGCACCATGTTGCGGACCTGGTCACCGATGTGGCGCACTTCGACGTAGCCGCGTGGCGACTCGCCTTCCTCGCACAGCTGAATGGCGCGGCGGGCGATCTTGGTCGATTCGTCGCCGATGCGCTCCAGGTCGATCACCGACTTGGAGATGCTGATGATCAGACGCAGGTCAGAAGCCGCCGGCTGACGACGGGCGAGGATGCGCACGCACTCTTCGTCGATGTTGCGCTCCATCTGGTTGATCTGCTCGTCGACTTCACGCACCTGCTGGGCCAGGCCCGAGTCGGCCTCGATCAACGCGGTGACGGCGTCGTTGACCTGCTTCTCGACCAGGCCACCCATCGCCAGGAGGTGGCTGCGAACCTCCTCGAGCTCGGCGTTGAACTGCTGGGAGATGTGGTGGGTAAGGCTCTCTTTGTTGATCATGCTTTCGCTCCGCGAAGTTGCAAGCCCCAAGCTGCAAGCTTCAAGTGGTTCGTGTCGTTCCCTGGCGCCGCGCTAACCGCTTTTTCTGGCAGCTGGCAGCTTGATGCTTGCAGCTGCGCCAAAGGCGCCCTTAGCCGTAACGACCGGTGATGTAGTCTTCGGTCTGCTTCTTCGCCGGATTGGTGAACAGCGTGTCGGTATCCCCGAATTCGACCAGTTTGCCCATGTACATGAAGGCGGTGTAGTCCGATACGCGGGCCGCCTGCTGCATGTTGTGGGTCACGATGACGATGGTGTATTTGGATTTCAGTTCGTAAATCAGTTCTTCGACCTTCAGCGTCGAGATCGGGTCCAGGGCCGAGCAAGGTTCGTCGAGCAGCAGCACCTCCGGCTCAACGGCAATGGTACGGGCAATGACCAGACGCTGCTGTTGACCACCGGACAGGCCCAGGGCCGAGTCGTGCAGGCGGTCCTTGACCTCATCCCACAGGGCCGCGCCCTTGAGGGCCCACTCGACGGCTTCGTCGAGCACGCGCTTTTTGTTGATGCCCTGGATGCGCAGGCCGTAGACCACGTTTTCATAGATGGTCTTGGGGAACGGGTTGGGCTTCTGGAACACCATGCCGACGCGGCGGCGCAGCTCGGCCACATCCTCGCCCTTGCGGTAGATGTTGTTGCCGTACAGGTTGATCGCGCCTTCCACGCGACAACCGTCGACCAGGTCGTTCATGCGGTTGAAGGTGCGCAGCAAGGTCGACTTGCCGCAGCCGGACGGGCCGATGAAGGCGGTCACGCGCTGCTTGGGAATGTTCATCTTCACGTCGTACAGCGCTTGCTTGTCGCCGTAAAACAGGGACAGACCCGGGACTTCGATGGCCACGGTTTCTTCGGCCAGGCGCAGGCTCTGCTTGTCGCGGCCCAGGGCGGACATGTCGATGCCGTGGGCGTGGGATTCATGCTGCATGTTCTCACTCCGTTCGTAGCTGCAAGCTTCGAGCTGCAAGCTGCAAGTTGGGTCAAAGCGGCAATCTGCTTGGAGCTTGCCGCTTGAAGCTTAAAGCTGAAATCAGCTGTCGAGGGCCTTGTACTTCTCGCGCAGGTGGTTACGGATCCACACCGCCGAGAGGTTGAGGGTCGCGATCACCAGCACCAGCAGCAGCGCGGTGGCGTACACCAGCGGCCGTGCGGCCTCGACGTTGGGGCTCTGGAAGCCGACGTCGTAGATGTGGAAGCCCAGGTGCATGATCTTCTGGTCCAGGTGCAGGTACGGGTAGTTACCGTCCACCGGCAGCGATGGCGCCAGTTTCACCACACCCACCAGCATCAGCGGCGCCACTTCGCCCGCGGCACGGGCCACGGCGAGGATCATGCCGGTCATCATGGCCGGACTGGCCATTGGCAGAACGATCTTCCACAGGGTCTCGGCCTTGGTCGCGCCGAGCGCCAGGGAGCCTTCGCGCACCGTACGTGGGATGCGCGCCAGGCCTTCCTCGGTGGCCACGATCACTACCGGCACTGCCAGCAGCGCCAGGGTCAGCGAGGCCCACAGCAGGCCCGGGGTACCGAGGGTCGGCGCCGGCAGGGCTTCGGGGAAGAACAGGCGGTCGATCGAGCCACCCAGCACATAGACGAAGAAGCCCAGGCCGAACACGCCATAGACGATCGCCGGAACACCCGCCAGGTTGTTCACTGCAATACGGATCAGGCGAGTCACCGGGCCCTGCTTGGCATATTCACGCAGGTAGACCGCCGCCAGTACACCGAACGGGGTAACGATCACGGCCATGATCAGGGTCATCATCACGGTGCCGAAGATGGCCGGGAAGATACCGCCTTCGGTATTGGCTTCACGCGGGTCGTCGCTCAGGAACTCCCACACCTTGCTGAAGTACACGCCCAGCTTGGTCATGACAGACATGCCGTTGGGCTGGTAGGCATGGACCACCTTGCTCAGGTTGATCTCCACTTCGCGGCCATTGCCGTCGCGGGCCACCAGGCTGTCGCGGGCGAATGCCTGGTGCAGGCCGGTCAGGCGCTCTTCGATGGCCTTGTAGCGAACGTTGAGCTCGGCACGCTCAGCGTCCATGTCCGCCTGGGCGGCAGCGTCCAGCTTGCCGTCCAGCTCGAGCTTGCGAGCCTGCAGGCGCAGACGCTCAAGACCATGGTTGATGGCACCGATGTCTTTCTTCTCGAGGGTCTGCAGCTCTCGGGCCAGCTGGTCGGCGCGCTTGAGGCGACTCTGCAGCTCAGCCCAGGCGGCAGGGCCTTCGGCGACCACACGGCCTTCTTCCTTGACGCTCGCCAGGTAGCCATAGAAATTGCCCCACTCGCGGCGCTCCAGGGCAATCAAGTCGGCCGGCTTCTGCTGGTCGACCAGCCAGTCGCCTACCAACCAGGTGAAGTCGCTGCCGTTGAGGTCGCGGTTACCCACCTTGACCAGCTCGCGGGTCATGAACTCCGGGCCTTCGTCCGGAACCGGCAAGCCGGCGCCCTTGAGGCGGGCACGTGGCACTTCTTCTTTCTGCACCACCTCTGCGATGATCACATGATCGCCCTGGCCCGGCACCTTGTAGGTGGCCTGGATCAGGTCGGCTGGCCAGAAGTGGCCCAGGCCGCGGACGGCGATCACGGCGAGCAGGCCGACGGTCATGATCACCGCCATGGCGACCGCGCCACCGCTGATCCAGACGCCAGGGGCGCCGCTCTTGAACCAGCCTTTGAGGGAATCCTTTTTCACGGATCTCTACCTTTCTATCAAAGCGACGAGTATTTCTTGCGCAGACGCTGGCGAATCAGCTCGGCCAAGGTGTTCATGATGAATGTGAACATCAGCAGCACGAGGGCAGCGAGGAACAGCACACGGTAGTGGCTGCCGCCGACTTCGGATTCGGGCATTTCCACCGCCACGTTGGCGGCGAGGGTGCGCATGCCTTCGAACAGGTTCAGCTCCATGACCGGGGTGTTGCCGGTGGCCATGAGCACGATCATGGTCTCGCCCACCGCACGGCCCATGCCGATCATCAGCGCCGAGAAAATACCCGGGCTTGCGGTGAGGATGACCACGCGGGTCAGGGTCTGCCAGGGTGTCGCACCCAGGGCCAGGGAGCCCAGTGTCAGGCTGCGTGGCACACTGAATACAGCGTCTTCGGCAATGGAGTAGATGTTCGGGATGACGGCGAAGCCCATGGCGATACCCACTACCAGGGCGTTGCGCTGGTCATAGGTGATGCCCAGGTCATTGGTGATCCACAGACGCATGTCGCCGCCGAAGAACCAGTTCTCCATGAACGGGCTCATGAACAGGGCGAACCAACCGATCACCAGGATGACCGGGATCAGGATCGCCGCCTCCCAACCGTCCGGGATACGCAGGCGGATCGACTCCGGCAGGCGGCTCCAGGCAAAGCCGGCGGCGAGGATGCCGATCGGCAGGATCAGCAGCAGGCTGAACACACCTGGCAGGTGCCCTTCCAGGTACGGTGCCAGGAACAGGCCGGCGAAGAAACCGAGAATCACCGTCGGCATCGCTTCCATCAGCTCGATCACCGGCTTGACCTTGCGACGCATGCCCGGGGCCATGAAGTAGGCGGTGTAGATAGCGGCGGCGATGGCCAGAGGCGCGGCCAGGATCATCGCGTAGAAGGCGGCCTTCAGGGTGCCGAAGGTCAGCGGCGACAGGCTCAGTTTGGGCTCGAAATCGGTGTTGGAAGCCGTGGACTGCCAGACGTACTTCGGCTCGTCATAGTTCTCGTACCAGACCTTGCCCCACAGCGCGCTGAAAGACACTTCCGGGTGCGGGTTCTTCAGGCTCAGTGGCAACAGCTTGCCGCCTTGCTCGATGATGATGCGGTTGGCGCGTGGCGACAGGGCCAGCACGCCGGCGCCTTCCGCGACCGGCTCGACCAGCAGGGTGCGGTGGGCGGTGCTGTGGAACACGCCCAGCTTGCCTTCGCTGTCCAGCGCGACGAAGCCCTTGCGACGCTCTTCGGCATCGATCTGCACGACCGGCGCCTTGCCCAGTTGGAAGCTACGGATCAGCTTGAAGCGCGACTCGCCATCCGGGTCGCGAGCCATGAACCACTGGCTCAGGCCACCCTTGGAATCACCGAAGATCAGCGAGATGCCGCCGACCAGTTGGGCGCTGGCAGTGATTTCGGTGTCGCCATCCTCAGACAGTTTGTAGCGACCATTGAGGCTCTTGTCGCGCAGGCTGAAGACGTCGGCGATGGCACGACCGTTGACCACGTACAACCATTGCTGACGCGGATCGACGAAGATGGCCTTCACCGGCTCGGTCATCTGCGGCAGCTCGATGCGGTTCTGCTCGGTGGTGACTTCGCCGGTCATCATGTTTTCCTGACGGGTCAGCTCGGTCACGTGCAGTTGCGAACCGGTAGAGCCAGCCAGCAGCAGGGTATCGCCGTTGACGTTGACACTCACGTGCTCCAGCGCGCGGCCCTGTGGGTCGAGTACGAACGGCGCCTGACCATAGGGGTAGTCGATACCCGCATCGATGGTCTTCTTGTTGTCCGGATAGGTGATCTTGTAGGTGTGGTAGAACACCAGCGCCTGGCCGTTGGACAGACCAAGCACCACCAGCGGGCTGCCCGGCTGGTCGGCGCTGATGGACGTCACTTGAGTGCCTGCCGGCAACGGCAGGTCGACATGCTCGACTTCGCTGCCGGTCTTGGTATCGAAGAACAGCGCCTGGCCCTTATCGGAAACGCGCATGCCCACGAGGTTCTGCTCCTCGAGGGCGATCATCAGCGGCTTGCCGGCATCCTGTTGCAGCCACGTCGGCTCCAGCGCTTTCTTGCTGGTCAGCTCGGCGCCCTGGAACAGCGGCAGGACCACGTAGGCCAGGTAGAAGAAGATCAGGGTGATGGCTGCCAGCACGGCAAGCCCGCCAACCAGTACATACCAGCGGGTCAGGCGATCCTTCAGCGCACGCAGGCGGCGCTTGCGTTGCAGCTCGGGCGTATTGAAGTCAATCCGCACGGGGGGAGAATTTTGGGTCATGGTGGAGTTGGCCAGATCATTCATGCGCACACCCTAGCGGTCCCGTATGACAAAAACATGACAATGCAGTGACGCAAAAAAGCCCGCCGCTCAGGAATCCTGGCTTCGGACGAGGAATTCGTGGAGGAGGCCGGCGTTCGGCGCCGGCCTCTTCCTCAGTTA
Organism: Pseudomonas guariconensis; assembly: GCF_040822035.1. Lineage (NCBI taxonomy): Bacteria > Pseudomonadati > Pseudomonadota > Gammaproteobacteria > Pseudomonadales > Pseudomonadaceae > Pseudomonas > Pseudomonas guariconensis. The sequence continues at coordinate 5,219,973 of NZ_CP162012.1, forward strand.
CTTACTTCTTTGCAACGTTACCGGCGTGGGACAAACCCAGGTCAGCCAGGGTCTTGTCGACCACTTTGGCCGGCAGCGGGATGTAGCCGTCCTTCACCACGACCTGCTGGCCCGCCTGGGACAGGACCAGTTTCACGAACTCAGCTTCCAACGGGGCCAGAGGCTTGTTCGGGGCCTTGTTGACGTAGACGTACAAGAAGCGCGACAGCGGGTAGGTACCGTTCAGGGCGTTGGCTTCGTTGTCCTCGACGAAGGCGCCGCCTTCTTTCTTGGCCAGAGGCACGGTCTTGACGCTGGCGGTCTTGTAGCCGATGCCCGAGTAGCCGATGCCGTTCAGCGAGCTGCTGATCGACTGCACGACCGAAGCCGAGCCTGGCTGCTCGTTGACGTTAGGCTTGAAGTCGCCTTTGCACAGTGCTTCTTCCTTGAAGTAGCCGTAGGTGCCGGATACCGAGTTGCGGCCGAACAGCTGGATCGGCTTGTTGGCCAGATCGCCGGTCACGCCCACATCACCCCACGTCTTGACGTCGGCTTTGCCGCCACACAGACGGGTCGAGGAGAAGATGGCATCGACCTGAGCCATGGTCAGGCCCTTGATCGGGTTGTCCTTGTGGACGAAGACTGCCAGGGCGTCGACGGCGACCGGAATGGCGGTCGGCTTGTAGCCGTACTTCTGCTCGAAGGCCTGCAGCTCGACGTCCTTCATCTTGCGGCTCATCGGGCCGAGGTTGGCGGTGCCTTCAGTCAGCGCGGGTGGCGCAGTGGAGGAGCCGGCAGCCTGGATCTGGATGTTTACGTTCGGGTATTCCTTCTTGTAGGCCTCGGCCCACAGAGTCATGAGGTTCGCCAGGGTATCGGAACCGACGCTGGAGAGGTTGCCCGATACGCCAGTGGTCTTGGTGTAGGTCGGGATTGCAGGATCGACGGCGGCAACCGCATTGGCGGTAGCGACGCCAGCGGCGGCGAACGTGAGGGCCGCCATCAAACGCTTCAGTTTCATGCCTAACTCCTAGCAGGAATATTTGGGGTGTGAGATGGATCGGGCCCAAGTATCTGCAGGCCGCATGAACACTCTATGACTTGAATGTGACAATTGGATGAAAGGCCATCACGGTCGCCCGGGATGGCCTTTACAGGATGTTGCGGCACTGCAGGATAAACATCGCCATGCCGTCTTCGCGGATACGACCGCCCTCGGTCAGCGCTTGGTCGCGAGCAGGTAGACACCCACCACCAGACCCACGGCGCACAGGCAAGACACGTAATAGGCAGGTGCCATGGGGCTGAACTTGAGCAGCGCGGTGACCACCATTGGCGTCAGGCCGCCGAAGATGGCGTAGGCCAGGTTGTAGGAGAACGAGAGCCCACTGAAACGCACCACCGGCGGGAAGGCCTTGACCATCACATAAGGCACCGCACCGACGATGCCGACGAACAGACCGGTCAACGCGTACAGCGGGAACAGTAGGTCCGGTCGCGTCGGCAGGCTGTGGTAGAAGGCCCAGGACGATGCCAGCAGCGCCAGGCTGCCGACGATGAACACACGCCCGGCGCCGAAACGATCGGCCAGGCTGCCGGCACCCACACAGCCAATGCTGAGCAGGACGATAGCCAGACTGTTGGCCTTCAGCGAGTCGGTGGGGCTGATGTGATAGAGGCTTTGCAGCAGCGCCGGGGTCATGAAGATCACCACCACGATGCCCGCCGACAACAGCCAGGTCAGCAGCATCGACAAAATGATCGCACCACGATGATCACGCAGCACCGCACGCAGCGGCAGCTCTTCGGCCAAGGCCTTTCGCTGCTGCATCTCGGCAAATACCGGCGTCTCGTGCAGCCAGCGGCGTAGGTACACCGCGAACAGGCCGAACACGCCCCCGAGCAGGAACGGAATGCGCCAGGCGTAGTCCGCCACTTCGTCGGCGCTGTAGACCGTATTGATCAAGGTTGCCACGAGCGAGCCGAGCAGAATGCCTGACGTCAGGCCCGCCGTGAGCGTGCCGCAGGCATAACCGGTATTGCGCGCCGGCACATGCTCGGAGACGAACACCCAGGCGCCCGGAACCTCGCCACCGATGGCCGCACCTTGCACGACACGCATCAAGAGCAGCAGGACCGGGGCCCACAGGCCGATCTGCGCGTAGGTTGGCAGCAGGCCCATGACCAAGGTCGGCAAGGCCATCATGAAGATGCTCAGCGTGAACATCTTCTTGCGACCGAGCAGGTCGCCGAAGTGGGCCATGATGATGCCGCCCAAAGGCCGCGCCAGGTAGCCGGCCGCGAAGATGCCGAAAGTCTGCATCAGACGCAGCCACTCGGGCATGTCGGCGGGGAAGAACAACTTGCCGACTACCGTGGCAAAGAACACGAAGATGATGAAGTCGTAGAATTCCAGTGCTCCACCAAGGGCGGACAGTGAAAGGGTCTTGTAGTCACTGCGGGTCAGCGGCCGCGAGGGCTGCTCGATACTGCTCGGCACGGAGGTCATGGGTTGTTCTCTTATTGGTCTGCAGGCCGTTTGTCACGCGGCTTCTGGGTCAGTGACCCGCGAAGATAACAAATTGCCGCACCCGCCTCATAGCGGTACAAAATCCATACAGATATTCACGAATGCGCGGTCGTCGCTGGCTGTGCAGGTCTATATACTGACCGCTCGTAGGAAAAGGTTGAGCAACACGTGGGATGCTGTGCGAAAACGCCGGTCAATGTTGCAGGCGGTTTCGCAGAGTCTCCCTTTGGCCGCCCATCGAAGCGAAATCAGCGTAGTATGTTTCAAGCTGAATCGTTTTCCCGGCGACCGTCATTTGCGCCAACCAACGAAAGCGTCACGGGTCCGAGGCCCCACCGCATGATTGAGCTCGAACAAGAAGATCCTATCCCACAGGGCGACCTTGCCCTTCAGATCACTGCCCTACCCCGTGAAACCAACGGTTTCGGCGATATCTTCGGCGGCTGGCTGGTCGCCCAGATGGACCTGGCCGGCACCGCCATGGCCAGCCGCGTCGCCGGTGGCCGCGTTGCCACCGTGGCGATCGACCGCATGGCTTTCCTGGTCCCGGTGGCCGTGGGCGCGCAGCTTTCCTTTTACACCCAGACCCTGGAAATCGGCCGTAGCTCCATCCAGATGATGGTGGAAGTGTGGAGCGACGACCCGCTTTCCAGCGAATGGCGCAAGGTCACCGAAGCTGTGTTCGTTTTCGTCGCCATCGACGGCAGTGGCCGTACCCGTTCCGTCCCTCGTCGCTGAGCCAGGGGCGCGGTAAACTCGTTGCAAGGCATGAGGTCCAAGGCCTGATATGCATCACGACGAGACGAGCGCATGGCTACTTTCCAGGTCGAAACGGAACAACACGGCGAACTCAACTGCTGGCGCATCACCAGCAATCATGCCGAACTGCTGATCGCCCAACAGGGCGCCCAGGTCTTGAGCTACCAACGACTGGGTGAGCCCCCATTGCTGTGGTTGAGCGACCAAGCCATCTTCCGCCAGGGCAAGTCCGTGCGCGCCGGAGTGCCGGTGTGCTGGCCCTGGTTCGGCAATCTGCAGCGCAACCCCCAGGCCGTGCAGGCCATGTACCAAGGCGAACAGGCACCTGCCCATGGATTGGCGCGCACCCGTGACTGGCAGCTGCTGGGCATCGAGGAGGCCGCAGAAGGCCTTCGCATCGAGTTCAGCCTACCGGAAGCGCTGGGCGACCTGCCAGGCTGGCCTCATGAGGTCGAGCTCAAGCTGCTGATCGAAATGGGCACGCAATTGAAGCTGACCTTGAGCAGCTTCAACCAAGGTAATGACAACGTCACCATCAGCCAGGCCCTGCACAGCTACTTTGCGGTCAGCGATGTACGACAGGCTCGGGTCGAGGGCGTGGAGAACCTTGGTTACATCGAAACCCTGGCCGACTGGGAACTGCGCCAGCAGCACAGCGCCCTGGGCTTTGCCGGCGAGACCGACCGCATCTACCTGCAGACACCTGATCTGCTGAAGATCGTCGACCCGCAATGGAACCGCCGCATCACTTTGCATGCTACGGGCTCACGCTCGGCGGTGATCTGGAACCCATGGACCGATCGCGCCCGGGAGCTGGCGGACATGGCCGATGATGGCTGGCAGCGAATGCTGTGCATCGAAACAGCGAATGTGTGGGACGATGTGGTAAACCTGGCCCCAGGGGCGAGTCATTCGCTGAGCGTTACGATCACCAGCGAAGCACTCTGACCAGACCCGCTCCCACTGGGTTCTCACATAACCTGTGGGAGCGGCTCGGAAAAGACCGAATCAGAGGTCGGCGTCCTCTACCACCCTCACCTTCCCTGCCTCCAGCGCATAGGCCGCATCGGCCAGGTCGTTGCTGACCTTCTCCACCTTCAAGGTGCCACTGACCCACAGCGGCGTGTAGATGTCGTCGATTTTCATGCCTTTGGGATAACGCACCAGCACCAGCTGGTTGGGTGGCGGCGGCGGCACGTGGATACAGGCGCCGGGATACGGCACGAGGAAGAACAAGGTGCTGTTGCCCTTGGCGTCGCTTTCCAGCGGTACCGGATAACCGCCCAGGCGGATCTGTTTGCCATTCATGGCGGCCACCGTCTTGGTGGAGTACATCACCGCCGGCAGACCCTTGGCCTGCTTGAGCCCACCCTTTTCGGTGAAGGTGCCCATGGCTTCAGGAGAGTCGTGGTCGATTTCAGGCATCTGCTCGAGCGCCTTCTGGTCCGACTTTGGCATCAGCTCCAGCCAGTCGGTTTCGGGCAGCTCGGCATGGGCCAGTGCACTGGCCAGCAGTAGGGGAACAAGGAAAAACGCACGCATGAAAATGCTCGGCAACTCAGTCAATTGCCGAGCATTCTAAACCAGTCACCCGCGTTTCTTGATGAATCCGTAGATCACCAGAAGGATGATGGCACCCACCAGGGCGCCAAAGAAACCTGCGGCCTGCCCCGCCTGGTAGATACCCAGCGCCTGCCCGCCATAAGTCGCGGCAAGGGACCCGGCGATACCGAGAAGAATGGTCATGATCCAGCCCATGCTGTCGTCCCCTGGTTTCAGAAAACGGGCCAGCAGGCCGACGATCAGGCCGATGAAAATGGTTCCAATGATACCCATGGCAATCCCTCTGCTTTGAAGATGGAACAAGCCAAAGCCTAGACAGCACTTTGGCTTGTTGCCATTTCAGAGGGCCTGCGCAGGACAGAGGTTCAATCAGCCGGCAATCAACGCTTCGACTTCGGCGATCTTGGCCTTGAGAGTGGCCATGTCGGCGCAGCGCAGGGTGGCGTGACCAACCTTGCGGCCGGCCTTGAAGGCTTTGCCGTAGTGGTGCAGGTGGCAGTCGTCGATGGCCACGACCTTATCCACAGCCGGCACTTCACCGATGAAGTTGAGCATGGCGCTCTCGCCGACCTTGGCGGTCGAGCCCAGCGGCAAGCCGGCCACGGCGCGCAGATGGTTCTCGAACTGGCTGCACTCGGCCCCTTCGATGGTCCAGTGCCCGGAGTTGTGGACCCGCGGGGCGATTTCGTTGGCCTTCAGGCCACCGTCGACCTCGAAGAACTCGAAAGCCATCACACCCACGTAGTCCAGCTTCTGCAGCACGCGACCCACGTAGTCTTCGGCCAGCGCCTGCAGCGGATGCGCATCGCTTGCGACCGACAGGCGCAGGATGCCGCTCTCATGGGTGTTATGCACCAGCGGGTAGAAGCGGGTTTCGCCATCGCGGCCACGCACGGCCACCAGCGACACTTCACCGGTGAACGGCACGAAGCCTTCGAGCAGACATGGGACGCTGCCCAGCTCGGCGAAGGTGCCGACCACATCCTCGGCACTGCGCAGGACCTTCTGGCCCTTGCCGTCATAGCCCAGGGTGCGGGTCTTGAGGACTGCCGGCAGACCGATGCTGGCCACCGCCGCGTCCAGGTCTTCCTGGGACAGGATGTCGGCGAACGCCGGCGTCGGGATGCCCAGATCGCGGAACATGCTCTTTTCGAACAGACGGTCACGGGCGATGCGCAGGGCTTCGGCACTTGGATAGACCGGAACGAACTGCGAGAGGAAGGCCACGGTTTCGGCCGGAACGCTTTCGAACTCGAACGTCACCAGGTCGACTTCGTCAGCCAGCTGACGCAGGTGATCCTGATCGCCGTAGTCGGCGCGCAGGTGCTCACCCAAGGCAGCCGCGCAGGCGTCCGGGGCCGGGTCGAGGAAAGCGAAGTTCATGCCCAGCGGAGTACCCGCCAAGGCCAGCATGCGGCCGAGCTGGCCACCACCGATTACACCGATCTTCATGTTGATAGCCTCAGGCCTGGCGCGGGTCCGGATTGTCCAGGACGGTTTCGGTCTGCTCCGTGCGGAACTGCTTGAGTGCCGCGTGATACTGCGGGTACTTGGCACCCAGGATGCTCGCCGAGAGCAGCGCCGCGTTGATGGCACCGGCCTTGCCGATGGCCAGGGTGGCGACAGGTACGCCTGCGGGCATCTGCACGATCGACAGCAGCGAGTCGACACCCGAGAGCATCGAGGACTGCACCGGCACGCCCAGCACCGGCAGGTGGGTCTTGGCGGCGCACATGCCCGGCAGGTGGGCAGCACCGCCAGCACCGGCGATGATCACCTCGATGCCGCGGCCTTCGGCCTCTTCGGCATACTGGAACAGCAGATCCGGCGTACGGTGGGCGGAAACCACCTTCACCTCGTAGGGAATGCCGAGTTTTTCCAGCATATCGGCGGTGTGGCTAAGGGTGGACCAATCGGACTTGGAGCCCATGATCACGCCAACCAGTGCACTCATCGTCGAGCCTCTTCGCTTGTGCGCCCTTGGGCGCGTCAAAAAACAACAAGCCACGCGGGACGACCGGCGTGGCTTGTTTGCTGATCATGGCCGGATCGTTCCGGCCTGGGGGCCGCGAAGTATAACGTAACGCGAGGCCATCCAGGCACCCCCGGCGACCAACTGTCGGCCTTATTTTTCGGGGCTTTGGCTGACTTTCGGGTCAACAGATGCAGTCGTCGTGCCACCCTCCAGCTTGCGCCAGAGCAGACGCACGTTGGCCTTGCGGACCAAGGCGCAGCGATAGAGGCGAATTTCCAACGGCACGTGCCATTGGCTGCCTCCACAGATCGCCAGTTCGCCACGCTCCAGCTCGCCGCGCATCGACAGCCGCGGCACCCAGGCGATACCCATACCTTCAAGGGCCATGCTCTTGAGACTGTCGGCCATGGCGGTTTCATAGACAGTGGTATAGCGCAGGTTGCGCTGACGCAGCAGCAAGTTGACCGATCGACCGAGGAAAGCCCCAGCGCTGTAAGCCAGCAGCGGCACGCTGCTCTCGCCTTCAAGGTCGAACAACGGCTTGCCGTCGGCGCCCACGGCGCATACCGGCAGCATCTCGGTAGTGCCCATGTGCAGCGAGGGGAAGATTTCGGCATCCATCTGCAAGGCCGCATCCGGGTCATAGAACGCCAGCATCAGGTCGCAACCACCTTCACGCAACGCATGCACGGCATCGCCCACGTTGGTGGCCACCAGACGGGTGGCGATGTTCAGGCCGTCGTTGCGCAACTGGGCCACCCAGCGTGGGAAGAAGCCCGATGCCAGCGAGTGTGCGGCAGCCACTTGGACCACTTCACCCTGGCCGCCTTCGAGATGATGCAAATGGCGCAGAACTTCGCTCAATTGGTCGACAACCGTGCGCGCCGTGACGAGAAACAACTGCCCGGCCTCGGTCAGCTCGATCGGTGTACGGGAACGATTCACCAAGGTCAGCCCCAGCGCCGCTTCCAGGCTGCGGATACGCCGACTGAAGGCCGGCTGGGTGACGAAACGACGCTCCGCCGCCTGGGAAAAACTACGGGTGGCGGCCAGGGCGCTGAAGTCTTCCAGCCACTTGCTTTCGAGGTTCATGAAGCGGTCTCCCAGCGCGCACCAAAATGGAACACGCTCGTTTGTCAATTGGCGTCACATGAATCGGTATGCCGTTTGTGCATAGGTTAGCGTGCAACAGCATTGGCCGCAAAATCCGGGCAGGCCTAGGATTGGCGGCATTCCGGCAGGTGCCGGGTTTAAATCGAGATGATATCCGTCATGTCCTCCGCTGCATCGTTCCGCGTCGAAAAAGACCTGCTTGGTACCCTTGAAGTCCCTGCCGATGCCTACTACGGCATCCAGACTCTGCGCGCTGCCAACAACTTCCACCTCTCCGGTGTTCCGCTGTCGCACTACCCGAAGCTGGTCGTGGCCCTGGCCATGGTCAAGCAGGCCGCTGCCGACGCCAACCGTGAGCTGGGCCACCTGAGCGATGCCAAGCACGCTGCCATCAGCGAGGCCTGCGCCCGTCTGATCCGCGGCGAGTTCCACGACCAGTTCGTTGTGGACATGATCCAAGGTGGTGCAGGTACCTCCACCAACATGAACGCCAACGAAGTCATCGCCAACGTCGCGCTGGAGGTCATGGGCCACCAGAAGGGTGAGTACCAGTACCTGCACCCGAACAACGACGTGAACATGGCGCAGTCGACCAACGACGCCTACCCGACCGCGATCCGCCTGGGTCTGCTGCTGGGTCATGACGCCCTGCTGGCCAGCCTCGACAGCCTGATCCAGGCGTTCGCGGCCAAAGGCAAGGAATTCGACCACGTACTGAAGATGGGCCGTACCCAGCTGCAGGACGCCGTGCCGATGACCCTTGGCCAGGAATTCCGCGCCTTCGCCACCACCATGACCGAAGACCTGCAGCGCCTGCGCTCGCTGGCTCCGGAGCTGCTGACCGAAATCAACCTGGGCGGTACCGCCATCGGCACCGGCATCAACGCCGACCCTGGCTACCAGGCCCTGGCCGTGCAGCGCCTGGCGACCATCAGCGGCCAGCCGCTGGTCCCGGCTGCCGACCTGATCGAAGCCACCTCCGACATGGGCGCCTTCGTGCTGTTCTCCGGCATGCTCAAGCGCACCGCGGTCAAGCTGTCGAAAATCTGTAACGACCTGCGCCTGCTGTCCAGCGGCCCGCGCACCGGCATCAACGAGATCAACCTGCCGGCACGCCAGCCAGGCAGCTCGATCATGCCAGGCAAGGTCAACCCGGTTATTCCGGAAGCCGTCAACCAGGTGGCCTTCGCCATCATGGGCAACGACCTGGCCCTGACCGTCGCCGCCGAAGGTGGCCAGCTGCAGCTGAACGTCATGGAACCGCTGATCGCCTACAAGATCTTCGACTCCATCCGCCTGCTCCAGCGCGCCATGGACATGCTGCGCGAGCACTGCATCGTCGGCATCACCGCCAACGAACAGCGCTGCCGTGAACTGGTCGAGCACTCGATCGGCCTGGTCACTGCCCTGAACCCGTACATCGGCTACGAAAACGCCACCCGTATCGCCCGCGTCGCCCTGGAAACCGGCCGCGGTGTTCTGGAACTGGTGCGCGAAGAGAAGCTGCTGGACGACGCGATGCTCGACGACATCCTGCGTCCGGAAAACATGATCGCTCCACGTCTGGTTCCGCTGAAGGCGTAACCAGACCGCTGTAAAACGTCTCACCAGGTCGAGGGACTAGACACCTCTCAACCTTTCAAGGGCCCGAGCGCACGCTACGGGCCCTTTTTTTATGCGCGCGGCCACCAAGGCCGTAGTGGACTGCAAAGCAGCGCCACATGGCCGTCCGGCACACAACTTGCTCCATAATGCTTCCCAGCCCCACGGGATACCGAGCATGCTGCACAGCCACCTGACCACCCTCAACGCAGTTTCGCTGATTCTCAAGGTCTTCCAGGAAGAAGGCTGCGATGCCGAGCGCCTGCTTTGCGGCAGCGGCATTGGCGCGGCGGATCTGGGCCATGCCGATGCCCGCATCACCACCCAGCAAGAACTGCAGGTATGCGCCAATGCCGTAGCCCTGCGCGAGGAAATCGGCCTGGAGCTGGGGCGGCGCATGCACGTGTCATGCTACGGGATGCTCGGTTACGCCCTGCTCTCCAGTGCCACTTTGGGTGACGCCCTGCGCTTGGCGCTGCGCTATCCCGCACTGCTGGGCACAGCCTTTCACTTGCGCCTGGAGGACGACGGCCAGCGGATCTGGTTCAGCGCCAGCGATTACCAGGACAGCCCTGCGCTGGCGGCCTTCAATGCCGAATTCTGCCTGGTGTCGCTGAAAGTCATCTGTGACGACCTGCTGGGGCGCCCACTGCCGCTGCTCGCGGCGCGCTTCGAGCATCCACGGCCGGGTTACCACGCGCTCTATGCCGATGCATTCCCGTGCCCCCTGGGCTTCGAGGCCAACGACAATGCCTTTGCCTTCGAACGCCGCTGGCTGGACATGCCCCTGCCCCTGGCTGACCCCATCACCCACAAGGCCATGGCCGAGCGTTGCCGCCAGCTGAACCTTGAGTTCACCGGGCGCCAGGCGTGGCTGGGGCGCATCCGCCAGCTGCTGATCAAGCAACTCGATGCCGCCCCCGGACTCGAAGGTCTGGCGCGCCAGATGAACTGCTCCTCGCGCACCTTGCGCCGGCACCTGCAAGCCCTGGGCTGCAGCTATCAGCAATTGCTCGACGAGCTGCGCTTCGAGCGGGCCAAGCAGTTGCTGGCCGAGGATCAGATGCCAATCTACCGCATCGCCGAGACGCTCGGCTTCAGCGAGACCGCGAGCTTTCGCCATGCCTTCCAGCGCTGGAGCGGCGTTGCACCGAGTCATTTTCGCGGCTGATCGGTGCCGGGCTTTTCGCGGGTAAACCCGCTCCTAAGGTATTTGTGCTGAATTCAAAATCAGCGGGAGGCCTGCGGGAGCGGATTTACCCGCGAACATTCCCCCACACCGGACACTGTCTTTGGCCACATCGATCCCCTTTTGGCCGTTTGCAACGTTCTCCCGCCACTCGCCGACTCACACAATGAGGCCACGCCAGTAAACCCGGAGAATAAAAATGCTGACGATCTATTCTGATGATCACCGCCTGCACCACGGCCGCTGCGAGCTGATCGACGGCAAGCTGATGCCCTGCTTCGAGATGCCTTCGCGCGCTGACCACGTCCTGGAGCAAGTCAAGAAGCGCAACCTGGGTCCGGTCGAAGGGCCACGTGATTTCGGCCGCGCGCCCTTGCTGCGGGTGCATGGCGCCGACTACCTGGACTTCTTCGAAGGGGCCTGGGCGCGCTGGTCACAGCTGGGCCAGGAAGGAGACCTGCTGCCCTTCACCTGGCCAGCCCGCACCCTGCGTAAGGTCAAACCGACTGGCCTGCATGGTGAGCTTGGCTACTACAGCTTCGATGCCGGCGCGCCGATCACCGCCGGTACCTGGCAAGCCGCCTACAGTGCAGCCCAGGTTGCCCTCACTGCCCAGGCCGCGATCCAGCAAGGCGCCCATTCGGCATTCGCCCTGTGCCGTCCACCAGGGCACCATGCCGCGGCCGAAGTGATGGGGGGCTACTGCTACCTCAACAACGCCGCCATCGCAGCCCAGGCCTTCCTTGACCAAGGCCACCGCAAGGTCGCCATCCTCGATGTCGACTACCACCACGGCAATGGCACCCAGGACATCTTCTACCAGCGCGGCGATGTGTTCTTCGCCTCGATCCACGGCGACCCGCAGGACGAGTTTCCGTTCTTCCTCGGCTATGCCGACGAAACCGGCGAAGGTGCAGGCGAAGGCTGCAATATCAATTACCCGCTGCCCGCCGGCAGTGACTGGGCCGCCTGGAGCGCTGCCCTGGAGGACGCCTGCCAGCGTATCGCCGCCTACGCGCCGGACGTGGTGGTGGTGTCCCTGGGCGTGGATACCTTCAAGGACGATCCGATCTCCCAGTTCAAGCTGGACAGCCCAGACTACCTGGAGATGGGCAAGCGTATCGGCCAGCTCGGCAAGCCGACCTTGTTCGTGATGGAAGGTGGCTACGCTGTGGAAGAAATCGGTATCAACGCAGTCAACGTGCTGGAAGGCTTCCAGCATGCCCAGCCAGGAGCCCGGTAATGGTCCGACTCAAGCGTCTGCTCGCCCCGTTCATCGCTGCCACCCTGTTCACCGGAGCCCTTCAGGCCCAGGCCGAACAGCGCACCCTGCGCGTGTACAACTGGTTCGACTACATCACGCCGCAGACCTTGACGGACTTCCAGAAGGACAGCGGCGTCAAGCTGATCTACGACATCTTCGACACCAACGAAGCCCTGGAAGCCAAGCTGCTCACCGGCAACTCCGGCTACGACGTGGTGGTGCCGTCCAACGTGTTCCTCGCCAAGCAGATCGAAGCCGGTGTGTTCCAGCCTCTGGACCGATCCAAGCTCCCCAACTGGCAGCACCTGGATCCGGCGCTGATGAAGCTGATCGAGGCCAACGATCCGGGCAACAAGTTCGCCGTGCCGTACATGTATGGCACCGTGCTGATCGGCTTCAACCCGGACAAGGTCAAGGCGGTGCTCGGCGACAAGGCGCCCGTGGACAGCTGGGATCTGATCTTCAAGGAAGAGAACATCGCCAAGCTCAAGCAGTGCGGCGTCGCCCTGCTCGATTCACCGTCGGAGATCCTGCCCTTGGCGCTGCAATACCTGGGGCTGCTACCGAACAGCGAGAAGCCGGCCGACTACAAGAAAGCCGAGGATCTGATGCTGAAGATCCGCCCGCACATCACCTACTTCCATTCCTCGAAGTACATGGCTGACATCGCCAACGGCGATATCTGCGTGGCGGTGGGGTATTCGGGTAGCTTCTCCCAGGCCGCCAACCGCGCGCGCGACGCCAAGAATGGCGTGGTGGTGGACATGCGCCTGCCCAAGGAAGGTGCACCGATCTGGTTCGACATGCTGGCGATTCCCAAGAATGCCGCCAATCCTGAGGATGCACACAGGTTCATCAACTACCTGTTGCGCCCTGAAGTGATCGCGCCGATCAGTGACTTCGTTGGCTACCCCAACCCCAACAAGGACGCCACCGACAAAGTCAGCCCGGCGATCCGCAACAACCCCAACCTGTACCCGACCGCCGAAGCGATGGCCAAGCTGTATACCCTCAAGCCACTGCCACGCGAGGCCGAACGGGCGCGCACCCGGGCCTGGACACGCATCAAGTCCGGGACTTGAGTTTGATGCTTCGCGGTTGAACCCGCTCCCACAGGTACAGCGCTGCCTGTAAGTACAGCGCTGTGTCTGTGAGAACGGGTTCACCCGCGAACAGGTCGCCACGCCCTGCGCAATCGCATCACTGCATCCGCAATCTGCGCTTCAGGCACCGCCGCGAACCCCAGCACCAATCCGGCGCGCTTATCCACAGGGACATTGCCGTCTTCGAGCCAGTAACTGCTCAGCGGGTTGACCTCCACCCCCACCGCCTCTGCCCTGGCCACCAACTCTTGCTCACGGGCAAGGTTATCCACAGCCACTTTCACATGCAGCCCAGCCGCCACTTCCGGCATGGCGCCCAGCCCTGGCACATCTTCCGGCCACCCGGCTTTCAGGACATTTCGCCGCGCCAGCGCTGCCTTGCGCATGCGCCGGATATGCCGTTGAAAGTGCCCCTGGGCCATGAATTGCGCCATTACGCACTGGGTGCCGACCTCCGAATGGCGCACCGCCAACGCCCGCCCCTGACTGAATGCCTCCACCAACGGTCGAGGCAGCACCAGATAGCCCAGGCGCAGGGCCGGGAAGGCGATCTTGCCGAACGTGCCCACGTACAGCACCCGTCCCTGCCGGTCCAAGGAGGCCAAGGGCGCCAGTGGCGCACCGCTGTAGCGATACTCCCCGTCGTAGTCGTCCTCGATGATCCAGCCATCCTGACGCTGTGCCCAATCCAGCAATGACAGGCGCCGGGCCAGGCTCATGGTGACGCCAGTGGGGTACTGGTGCGCCGGAGTCACATAGGCCATCCGGCAATCGGGAAGTTGCGCCAGCTGCGCGCAATCCAGCCCTTCATCGTCTACTGGCACACCCCTGACTTTCGCCCCCGCCAACGCAAAAGTGTGGCCGGCCGCCCGGTACCCTGGGTTTTCCACAGCCACTCCATCGCCCGGCTGCAACAGCAACTGTGCACAAAGGCTGATGGCCTGCTGGGCACCGCTGGTGATCACAATTTGTTCAGCGCCACACGACAACCCACGTGAGCGTCGCAGGTAGGCGGCGATGAGTTCGCGCAGTTGCGGTTCACCCGCCGGATCGCCATAGCCGAGCGATGAAGGATCGGGATTTCGCCAGAAACCCGCTTGCAGCCTGGCCCAGACCTCGAAGGGAAACAAATCGAACGCCGGCACACCGACGCGAAAAGCCCTCGGCGCACCAGCCTTGGGTGGTGGAAGATGGTTGTTTTTAAGCCGCTGCAAAGGCTCGCTGGAGCGCCCTGAACTGGATAAATCTTCAGTATCAGAAGGCAACAATGTGGATAACTCTGTTGATAACCCCTGGGATAACCCTGTGGATAGCTGTGTGGATAGTTTGGGCAGCTGGCTCACATAAGTCCCATCGCCAACCCGACTTTCAATGTAACCCTCGGCATACAGCTGGTCGTAGGCCCGCACCACGCTGTTGCGCGAGAGCGACAACATGGCCGCCAGGTCGCGGGTGGCGGGCAAACGCGTGCCACTGCCCAGGCGTCCATCCAGCACCCGCGCCCGCAATGCCTGGTACAGCTGCTGGCTGAGCCCGCGCCGGCGGTCGAGCACGATACCCGTGGGGTCGAAGGGCAGCGCGAGAGGACATTCGTTCATGGCATTGGACCTATGAAAACAGGCTGTATTGGCTCTTACAGAGCACCAATAGCCTGCCTAGGATGAAGCCATTGGACAAGGAATCTCGCATGTATAACGCCAAGCCCCACCAAGAACATGACCTCGCGCGCCTGCACCAGCAAATGTGCGACACCCGCCTCGCCGTTCTGGTCAGCCACGGCGAAAACGGCTTGCTCGCGACCCATCTACCCGTGCTGCTCGATACAGCTCAAGGCGAGTACGGCACTGTCTATGCTCACCTGGCCCGGGCCAACCCCCAATGGCAGGTCCTGGAGCAAGGCGGCGAAGCGTTGCTGGTTTTCCCAGGCGCAGATGCCTATGTCAGCCCGAGCTACTACCCGAGCAAGGCCGAAAACCCCAGGGTCGTGCCCACCTGGAATTACCTGGCCGTGCACGCCTATGGCGCGGTGCAAGTGATCCACGACGCCCCTCGCCTGCTGGAGATCGTCAGCCGCCTGAGCGATCGGCACGAACAAGACCGCGCCGAACCCTGGAAGGTGAGCGACGCACCCAGCGATTACATCGACGGCATGCTGCGCGCCATCGTCGGCCTGCGCATGCCCATCGCCCGCCTGCAAGGTGCGCGCAAGCTCAGCCAGAACCGCTCGGCGCAAGACATCGCCGGTGTACGTGACGGTCTGGGCAGCAGTTCCGATTACCTGGACAACCAACTCGCGGCGCAGATGCGCCCACTCTGAAGGAAAAGACCATGCCCAGCGTTACCCTGCGCCCAGTGAGCGCCAACGACCATGCCGCCTGGCTCGCCCTCTGGCACGCCTATCTGCGCTTCTACGAAACCGAATTGGCCAATGAAGTCAGCGCCAGCACCTGGCAGCGTTTGCTCGATGAGAACGAGCCCACCCACTCGGCGTTGGCCTGGGTCGATGGCAAAGCCGTGGGGATGGTCAATTGGATCTATCACCGCTCCAACTGGAGCATCGAGAATTCGTGCTACCTGCAAGACCTGTACGTCAACGCCGACCAGCGCGGCCTGGGCATTGGTCGCCAGCTGATCGAGCATGTCTACGCGACCGCCAAGGCAGCCGGCTGCATCAAGGTGCACTGGCTCACCCACGAGACCAACGCCACCGCCATCAGCCTGTACGAACAAGTCGCAGAGCGGCCGGGCTTCATTCAATTTCGCAAAGGCTTGTAGGCCCATGACAGACGCACTGAACTGGAAGCCCGCGGCAACGCCCAACGCCGAGCCCCTCGAAGGACGCTTCGTCCGCCTGGAAAAACTCGACCCGGCCCGCCACGGCAATGACCTTTGGGACGTGTTGCAGGGCCCTGGCTCGGACCCAGTGCTGTGGGACTACCTGCCCTATGGGCCTTTCAATGAGCGCGCCAGCTTCGACCGCTGGCTCGAAGGCAACGCCACCAGTCGCGACCCGCTGTTCTACAGCGTCATCGACCGCGCCACCGGCCAGGCCCAGGGCATCCTGAGCTACATGTCGATCGTCCCCGAACAGGGCCGCTTCGAGATCGGCCACATCGCCTTCGGCGCCGCCATGCAGCGCACCCCTCGCGGCACCGAGGCCGTCTACTTGCTGAGCCAGCTCGGCTTTGCCTTGGGCAACCGGCGCCTGGAGTGGAAGTGCAACAACGCCAATGCCCGCTCCAAACGCGCCGCCGAGCGCTTCGGCTTTGTCTTCGAAGGGGTGTTCCGCAAGCACATGGTGGTCAAGGATCACAACCGGGACACGGCCTGGTACTCGATCACCGATGATGAGTGGCCAAGCGTGGCGGCAGGCTTCGAGCGCTGGTTGAGCGAAGAGAACCAGCAGCCCGAGGGGCAAGTGAAGACCTTGGAAGCCTGCCGTAAAGGCTGAGAGTGCCGGCGGTACACCCACTCCCACGGGGATGCGTTATCCCTCTGGGAACGGGCCTGCTGGTGAAAGAGACCGACAAATTCAGCACAAAAAAAGGGGAGCATATCGCTCCCCATGAGGTAAACCGCTTGCTGTCGAAGGCTTGGATCAGCCTTCGATCTCGATCAGGATCTCGCCCGGCGTGACGCGATCACCCTTGGCCACGTGGATGGCAGTGACCTTGCCGGCAATTGGGGCCTGGACTTCGGTCTCCATCTTCATCGCTTCGGTGATCAGCACCGGTTGGCCGGCCTTGACGGTGTCACCTTCCTTGACCAACACATCGACGATGTTGCCCGGCATGGTGGTGCTCACGTGACCTGGGCCAGTGGCCTGCTTGCGCTTGCTGCCACCGCCGCTGACGAACTCGTTGAGCGGCTCGAATACCACCTCTTCCGGCATGCCATCGATGGACAGATAGAAGTGACGCTTGCCTTCGGCCTTGACGCCCACACCGGTGATATCGACGCGGTAAGTCTCGCCGTGCACGTCGATGACGAACTCGGTCGGTACACCTTCGCCGCCCGAGCCTGCCACGGCACCGGCTTCCGGAATCGGCAGCAGGGCTTCTGGAGTCAGGGTGCCGGCTTCACGCTCCTCGAGGAACTTGCGACCGATGTCCGGGAACATCGCGTAGGTCAGCACATCTTCCTCGCAGCGAGCCAGGTTGCCGATATCGGCACGCAGCTTGGCCATCTCCGGCTTGAGCAGGTCGGCCGGGCGCACGTCGATCACTTCTTCGCTGCCGATCGCCTGGCGACGCAGTTGTTCGTTGACCACACCCGGCGCCTTGCCATAGCCGCCTTGCAGGTAAAGCTTCACCTCGTTGGTGATGGTCTTGTAGCGCTCGCCGGCCAGCACGTTGAAGAAGGCCTGGGTGCCGACGATCTGCGAGGTCGGGGTCACCAGCGGCGGGTAGCCGAGGTCTTCACGTACGCGTGGGATCTCCGCCAGCACTTCGTTCATGCGGCTCAGGGCGCCTTGCTCCTTGAGCTGGTTGGCCAGGTTGGAAATCATGCCGCCTGGCACCTGGTTGACCTGCACGCGGGTGTCCACGGCGGTGAACTCGCTCTCGAACTGGTGGTACTTCTTGCGCACGGCATAGAAGTACAGACCGATTTCCTGCAGCAGTTCCAGATCCAGGCCGGTATCGAACTCGGTGCCCTTGAGCGCGGCGACCATCGACTCTGTCCCTGGGTGGCTGGTGCCCCAGGCGAAGCTGGAGATCGCGGTATCGATGTGGTCGGCACCGTTTTCCACGGCCTTGAGTTGGCACATGGCGGCCAGGCCAGCGGTATCGTGGGAGTGGATGAACACCGGCAGCGATTGTTCAGCTTTGAGCGCCTTGACCAGCTCGCCGGTGGCGAATGGGGTCAGCAGGCCGGCCATGTCCTTGATCGCGACCGAGTCGCAGCCCATGGCTTCCATCTGCTTGGCCTGGGCGACGAAGGCGTCGATGGTGTGCACGGGGCTGGTGGTGTAGGCGATGGTGCCCTGGGCGTGCTTGCCGGCAGCCTTGACCGCTTCGATGGCCACACGCAGGTTACGCACGTCGTTCATGGCGTCGAAGATACGGAACACGTCAATACCATTGACCGCGGCCTTGGCGACGAAGGCCTTGACCACGTCGTCGCTGTAGTGGCGGTAGCCCAGCAGGTTCTGGCCACGCAACAGCATCTGCAGGCGGGTGTTAGGCAGGGCGGCGCGCAGCTTGCGCAGACGCTCCCACGGGTCTTCCTTGAGGAAGCGCACGCAGGCGTCGAAGGTCGCGCCACCCCAGACTTCCAGAGACCAGTAGCCCACCTTGTCGAGCTTGTCGCAGATCGGCAGCATGTCTTCGGTGCGCATGCGGGTGGCCAGCAGGGACTGGTGGGCGTCGCGCAGGATTGTGTCGGTGACAAAGATTTTCTTGGACATTATTCGGTTCCTCACAGGCCTGCGTGTGCAGCAATGGCGGCGGCGATGGCCAGGGCCAGCTCTTCGGGTTTGCGCTTGATCGAGTAATTGGTCAGTTCCGGGTGGCTTTCCACGAAGCTGGTGTTGAACTGGCCGCTACGGAATTCCGGATTGCGCAGGATCTCCTGGTAATACGCGGCGGTGGTCTTCACGCCCTGCACACGCATGTCGTCCAGGGCCCGCAGGCCACGGTCCATGGCTTCTTCCCAGGTCAATGCCCAAACCACCAGTTTCAGGCACATGGAGTCATAGAACGGCGGAATGGTGTAGCCGGTGTAGATCGCGGTGTCGGTACGCACACCTGGGCCACCGGGCGCGTAATAACGGGTGATCTTGCCGAAGCTGGGCAGGAAGTTGTTCTTCGGGTCTTCGGCGTTGATGCGAAACTGCAACGCGTAGCCGCGGTGCTGGATGTCTTCCTGCTTGACCGACAGCGGCAGGCCCGAGGCGATGCGGATTTGCTCGCGCACGATGTCGATGCCGGTGATTTCTTCGGTGATGGTGTGTTCCACCTGCACGCGAGTGTTCATTTCCATGAAGTACACCTCGCCATCGGCGAGCAGGAACTCCACGGTACCGGCGTTCTCGTAGTTCACGGCCTTGGCCGCGCGGACCGCCAGGTCGCCGATGTAGGCGCGCTGTTCCGGGGTCAGCTGAGGGCTGGGGGCGATCTCGATGAGCTTCTGGTTGCGGCGCTGGATCGAGCAGTCGCGCTCGAACAGGTGCACCACGTTGCCGAAGCTGTCACCCAGGATCTGCGCCTCGATGTGCTTGGGGTTGACGATGCATTTTTCCAGGAACACTTCCGCCGAGCCGAAGGCCTTGGTGGCCTCGGAGATCACGCGGGGGAAAGCTTGCTCGAGCTCTTCGCGGCTGTTGCAGCGACGGATACCACGACCGCCACCACCCGAGGTGGCCTTGAGCATGACCGGGTAACCGATGCGATCACCTTCGGCCAGGGCTTCGTGGATGTCGGCGACGTTGCCTTCGGTACCGGGCGTTACCGGTACACCGGCCTGGATCATGGTGCGGCGCGCTTCAGTCTTGTCGCCCATGCGGCGAATGACGTCGGCGGCAGGGCCGATGAACTTGATGCCACGCTCTGCGCAGATTTCCGCGAGCTCGGCGTTTTCCGACAGGAAACCGTAACCTGGATGCAAGGCATCACAGCCGGTTTCCACGGCCAGGTTGACCAGCTTGCGCGGGTTCAGATAGCCGGCCAGGGGCTCGGCACCGATGCTGTAGGCCTCGTCGGCGCGCTTGACGTGCAAGGCATGACGGTCGGCGTCGGAATAGATCGCCACAGAGCGAATGCCCATCTCGGCGCACGCACGCACGATCCGAACTGCGATTTCACCCCGGTTGGCGATCAGGATTTTTTTTATCACTGGAGTCTTCCCAAAGCCGATGGAACACACGAGCCGGATTCCCCGGTCGGCGCGTGGCCAGAGGTTGCTGGCCAGTCGCAAACCAACCCTATCGCTGTAGGTTGATAAACAAAAATCAATATTTGTTAGGGTCGACATAAGCAAAAGCTTATAGTGCCGTAACAAGGTTTTGCGGGAGCCTGTGGAAAAATGCGTAAGTCATTGATGCGTATGACATTGCGTCAGTTGCAAATCTTTAACGAGGTATGCGATCTGCGCTCCTACAGCCGGGCGGCGGAAGAAATGGCATTGACGCAACCCGCCGTAAGTCTACAGATCCGCCAGCTCGAGGAGCTGATTGGCCAGCCGCTGTTCGAGTACGTGGGCAAGAAGCTCTACCTGACCGAAGCGGCCGAGGCCCTGCAGCGCGCCAGCCGGGACATCTTCGGTCGCCTGGAAAACCTCGACATGCAGCTCTCGGACATGCAGGGCTCACTGCAGGGCCAACTGAAACTTGCGATCGAATCCAGCGCCAAGTACTTCGTGCCCCACTTGTTCGCCGCGTTCAAGCAACGCCATCCAGAGGTCAACCTGACCCTGACGGTGGTCAATCGGGCACAGGCGATCCGCCGGCTTTCGGACAACCGCGACGACCTGATCATCATGTCGATGGTGCCCCAGGACATGGGGCTTGAGTTCATGCCGTTCCTGAACAACCCGATCGTGGCCGTGGCACCGCCGGACCATCCGCTGTGCAAGCTGGAGAAGCTGCGCCTGCAGGATCTCGAGCCTCATACCTTGCTGATTCGCGAGCAGGGTTCGGGCACCCGCAAGGCCTGCGAGGAATACTTCAAGGACAAACGCGTGCACTTCACTCAGACGCTGGAAGTCGCCTCGGCCGATGCCCAACGCGAGTGCGTGATCGCAGGCCTCGGCATCGCGCTGCTCACCCGCCATGCGCTGAACTTGGAGTTGGCCACCGGGGTGCTGAAAGAACTGCCGGTAGAGGAGTTGCCGCTGTATCGCAGTTGGTGCGTGGTGCAGTCCAAGGCCAAGCGGCAATCACCGGTGGCCTTGGCCTTTCTTGCATTCATACGTAATGAACGGGCGAAAATCAGCGGGCTTGTGGAGCGATTTTCGGGGAAGATGCCGCCGATACCTGCCAAACCGTGATGTCTCGCAGGTCGGGGTAGTCGGTAATGTCGCGCAGCAACTGACGCTGGTCGCAGTAGCTTTCGATCGCACGGCGGAACTCCATGCGGCGCTGGTCCTTTTCCTGCTGCTTGCGAGCTTTGGCGGTGGGTTGGAACGAACCGTCATGATCACGTGCCATTGCCTGTCTCCCAGTTAGGATGCGGGGAGCTTCAGGTTGGCCTTGCAGGTTTACGGTTTGGCTGTGGATTGGTGACAAAACCGTGAAATTTGCTTTGCCTGTTCTGGCCCCTGCATCGGCAGCAGGCTCAGTCGTCGGTCGCCTTGATCGACTTGGGTGACAGTCGCAGGCTACGCAAACTGCGTTTCACGCTCTTGAGGTGATTCACCAGGCTCGGTCCGCGGGCCATGGCCACGCCCATGGCCAGTACGTCGATCACTACAAGGTGAGCGATGCGCGAAGTCAGCGGGGTGTAGATCTCGGTGTCTTCGTGCACGTCGATGGCCAGGTTGACAGTGGACAATTCGGCCAACGGCGTCTGGCTCGGGCAAAGGGTGATCAGGTTGGCGCCGCTTTCACGCACCAGATTGGCGGTGATCAACAGATCCTTGGAGCGACCCGACTGGGAAATGCACACCGCTACATCGCCAGGTTTGAGGGTCACCGCCGACATGGCTTGCATGTGCGGGTCGGAGTACGCCGCAGCGCTGAGCAATAGGCGGAAGAACTTGTGCTGGGCATCGGCGGCCACCGCGCCGGAGGCACCGAAACCATAGAACTCCACGCGCTGGGCCTGGGCCATGGCGGTCACCGCCTGCTGCAGAGCCTGGGGATTGAGGTGCTCACGCACTTCCATCAGGGTGTGCAGGGTGGTATCGAAGATCTTCAGGCTATAGTCGGCGACCGAGTCATCTTCATGGATTGCGAACTGACCGAAACTGGCGCCTGCAGCCAGGCTCTGGGCCAGCTTGAGCTTGAGATCCTGGAAGCCCGAACAGCCGATCGCGCGGCAGAAACGCACGATGGTCGGCTCGCTGATGCCCACGCTGTGGGCAAGGTCGGCCATCGAACTGTGCATGACGGCAGCCGGATCTAGCAGCACATGGTCGGCCACTTTCAGTTCCGATTTGCGCAGCAAATGGCGCGATTGGGCGATATGTTGCAACAGATTCACAGGCTGGACTCGGTTATGATCGGCTGGCCGGGATGTAGCTTTCTTGTAGTTATACTACATGACCAGCGACCCGCCCAGCTAAACCAATGTGGAGAGTGGTGGTTTTGACTATTCCTTGCGACATCCTGGTCTTCGGCGGTACGGGCGATCTGGCCCTGCACAAACTACTGCCGGCGCTCTACCACCTGTACCGCGAGGCCCGCCTGCACAATGCCGTGAGGATCATCGCCCTGGCGCGGCGCAACCTGCCCCGGGATGAATACCTCAAGCTCGCCGAACGCAATTGCAGGGCGCAGATCGCCCGGCAGGATTTCGACGAAGAGGTCTGGCGACGTTTTTGCGCACGTCTGGACTACTTCGCCATGGATGCCTCGCAAAGCGCTGATTTCGTTCGCCTGGCACGCTACCTGGGCGAGCCTGGCGGCTTGGCGCGCATCTACTACCTGGCGACCGCACCCAACCTGTTCGTGCCCATCGCCAACCATTTGCGCATCGCAGGCCTTGCCGACAGCGAGGCGCGTATCGTGCTGGAAAAACCCATCGGCCACTCCCTTGAGTCAGCCACGGCCATCAACGAAGCGATCGGCGCGGTGTTCGACGAGTCCCAGGTGTTTCGCATCGATCACTACTTGGGCAAGGAGACCGTGCAGAACCTCATGGCGCTACGTTTTGCCAACGCCCTGCTGGAACCGGTCTGGCGCAATGGCCACGTCGACCACGTGCAGATCAGCGTCTGCGAGACACTGGGCGTGGAGAACCGCGGCGCCTACTACGACCGCGCAGGCGCAACCCGTGACATGCTGCAGAACCACCTGCTTCAGCTTCTGTGCCTGGTGGCCATGGAGCCGCCGGCGCAGTTCGAAGCCGAAGCGGTGCGTGACGAGAAAGTGAAGATCCTGCGTGCCCTCAAGCCGATCACCGGTCAGGATGTGCAGGACAAGACCGTGCGCGGGCAATACGGCGCCGGCCGGATCGGCGGCCAGGAAGTGCCGGCCTACTACTTCGAAAAGGACGTGGACAATGACAGCGACACCGAGACCTTCGTCGCGGTCCAGGCGCACATCGATAACTGGCGCTGGGCTGGCGTGCCCTTCTACTTGCGTACCGGCAAACGCATGGCACGACGCTCCTCGCAGATCGTCATCCAGTTCAAACCGGTGCCCCATGAGCTATTCAGTGGCGGGCAGGTCAACCAGTTGCTGATCCAGCTGCAACCCGATGAACGCATCAGCCTGCGCATGATGACCAAGAGCCCGGGCAAAGGCATGCGTCTGGAGCCGGTGGAGCTGGACCTGAACCTGGCTCAAGTGTTCGGCCAGACCCGTCGCTGGGAAGCCTACGAGCGGCTGCTGCTGGATGTGCTCGCGGGCGATTCGACCTTGTTCATGCGTCGCGATGAGGTCGAAGCCGCCTGGGCCTGGATCGATCCGATCCTGCAAGGCTGGGAAGAGCACTTCCAGGCGCCTCGCCCCTACCCTGCCGGCAGCAACGGCCCGGAGCAGGCCAACAGCCTGCTGGCCCATCAGGGCCGGCATTGGCACAGCTGAAATCGATCAGCTCATCAGGATGCTCGGGGATTTATCCAGCAAAGCCTTGAACGCCTGGGCATCCAGCGGCCTGCTGATCAGATACCCCTGCGCCTCGTCACACCCGTGATCATGCAGGAAGGCAAGCTGCTCCTGGGTTTCCACCCCTTCAGCCACGACCTTCAAGCCCAGACTCTTGGCCATGGCGATGATCGCGCGGATGATCGCCGCATCCTGGCTGCCCTCCTGCAGACCGCGAATGAACGCCTGGTCGATCTTCACGTAGTCCACCGGGAAGCGCTTGAGATAGCTCAGCGAGGAGTAGCCGGTACCGAAGTCGTCGATCGCCAATTTGACCCCCAGCTGGTGCAATTGCTGGAACGTCGAGATGATGTGCTCGACGCTGTCCAGCAATTGGCTCTCGGTCAGTTCCAGCTCCAGCAACTGCGGCGCAAGGCCTGTTTCCGCCAGCACCTGACGCACCAGGCTGACGATCTTGCCTTGGCGTAGTTGATAGCCGGAGAGGTTCACCGAAACCCGCACGCTCATGCCCTGACGCCGCCATTCAAAAGCCTGCCAGCACGCTTCGCGCAGCACGAACTCGCCCATCGGCCCGATCAGTCCGGTTTCTTCGGCAAGGCCGATGAAGTCGCCCGGCGGCACCATGCCCCACTGCGGATGCTGCCAGCGCACCAACGCTTCGGCGGCGAGCAGGCGGCCGCTGCGCAGGCAAAGCTTGGGTTGGTAGTAGACCAGCAATTGGCCTTCGTCGATGGCTTTGCGCAAGTGGTTTTCCAGCTGCAGGCGCTCCAGGGTGCTGGCGCGCAGGCTTTCGGTATAGAACTGGAAGTTGTCGCCGCCCAGATGCTTGGCATGCTGCTTGGCCATGTCCGCCTGGCTGAGCAATGCGTTGAGGTCGAAACTGGGGTCCGACAACACGCTGATGCCGACCGAGGCACTGATCACCAGCTCATGCCCACCCAGACGTTGCGGGACGCGCAGCTTGTCGAGCAGGCGGGTCGTCACTCGCACCAGGCTGGAAAGGTTGCTGTAGCCATCGAACAGCACGACGAACTCATCGCCAGACAAGCGCGCGACAGTGTCTGCTTCAGGTACCGCATTGGCGATGCGCAGGGCCATTTTCTTCAACAGCTGGTCGGCCAGTTCGTGGCCCAAGCTTTCGTTGAGCAGCTTGAAGCGGTCCAAGTCGATGTGCAGCAACGCCAGGCTGCGCCCGTTCACCCGAACCCGTTGCCCGGCCTCATGCAAACGCAGGCGGAACAGGGCGCGGTTGGCCAGCCCGGTGAGGTCGTCGTAGTGGGCCAGGTAGCGCAGGCGCTCCTCCGACTCCCGTCGGGCCGACAGGTCGGTGAAGAAGCCTACGATATTGCTGATGTTGCCCCGCGCGTCACGCACGCCATTGAGCTGCAACCACTGGGGGTACAGTTCGCCGTTGCGTCGCGCCTCGACCAGCTCGCCCTGCCAGCGCCCCTGCTGCTCCAGCGCCTGACCGATCGCCTGGCTGTGACGCCGGGCGTCCCGGCTGCAGGGCAACTCCAGGGCATTGCGCTGCAATAGCTCTTCCCGGTCGAAGCCAGTGATTTGGCAAAAGGCCTGGTTGACGGCCAGCAGTTGGAAGCCCGCATCCAGGATCGCGATCCCTTCACTGGCCGCTTCGAACACCGTGGCCGCCAGACGCTGCTGTTCTTCCTGCTCCTTTTGCGCGGTGATGTCACGCCGTGTGCCGAGCATGCGCAGGACTCGGCCGTCGGCAGCGTGTTCCACGGCACGGCCTCGGTCTTCGATCCAGCGCCAATTCCCCTGGGTATGCCGGATGCGGTATTCGACCCGGTAGTCCTCGGTACGGCCTTTGAGGTGTTCGACCAATGTCCTGCGCAGCAACGGCAGATCGTCCGGGTGCAGGCGCGGCTTTAGGTCGGCGCGGACCGAGCGGACCTGCTCCGGGTCCAGGCCGAACAAGGCGTACAGCTGCGTGTGATGCACTTCGTCGGTGAGCAGGTTCCAATCCCACAACCCCAACTCGCTGGCCTGAAGCGCCAGGGCCAGGCGCTGCTCGCTCTTGCCCAGGGCCTGGTTGGCCAGGTCCAGCTCATGGCTGCGTTGAAGCACTCGCTGCTCGAGCCCAGCCTGGGCCTGGCGCAGTTGGTCTTCGGCATGACGACGCTGCCGCACCTCGACCAGCAACGCCTGGTTCAGTTGCTCACCACGGTGCTGGGCGCTCTGCAGGTGTTCGATCAGCGCCTGGTTCTGGAAACGGCGCAACAGGCTGCGCTCGAGCAAGCGGTTAACCTGCCAGGCCACCACCATCAGCGCCCCCAGCAGGATCAGGCCGAGCCAGCCCCAGCCGCGCTGCGCACCGGCATCGAAGTAGAACAGGAACACAATGGGCGGCAACAGGCAGGGCAAGGCGAAACTGAGAAACGCCGGCAGGCTCACGGCATAGGCGACACTGGCCGACAACGCCGCCGCCCCCAACAGTCCGAACACCCAGGCCTGCTGCACGAAATCGTCCACCGGCACCAAGGCGATCGCCGCACAGGCCAAGGTCAGGCCGCTGAAGGCCGAGCCGGACAGGAACATGTGCTGCCAGGACGCCTTGGCTTGACGCGCTGGCGTGGCCGCATCGAAGGCCGCGACCTGGATCACCCGCAGGGCCACCAGCGCCAACAGCCAGGCCAGCCATACACTGACCAGCAGATAGCGCTCAGGGCTCCACAACAGCCAGGCGCACAGCAGGCCGTTGATCAGCATCAGCAGGGTGGGCAGCAATGAGCCCTGATAGAGAAGACGGGTACGCTCGATGCAGAGCTGGGTCGCAAATTGCCTGCGCACACTCCTTGCCGTCTCCGGCGATGCTCCGATCGCCGCGAAATCCTGGGTCATAGGGTCGTGTTCTTGTTGTGTTCTTGTATTGGCAGACCGCAAAAGTGCAGCGAGCATACACAAGCCATGGCCTGGGCCAAACTGCTCTACGTCATGTTTTCAAAAATACCGGCGGCCGTTTACTCAGACCGCTCAAGAACAGGCCTCTGCCCAGGCCGCCGATGAACGGCCTGGCACCGCCTGCAAGATTTCTCCGGGGGCCGTTTGCCCTGCCCCCTGTGCGGCCCTAGAATGGCCGGATGCGCAATGATGACCTCTCCCTCCTGCTGAACTCCCTCAACGATGCCCAACGCCAGGCCGTAGCGGCCCCGCTGGGGCGTCAATTGGTGCTGGCCGGTGCTGGCTCGGGCAAGACCCGCGTGCTGGTGCACCGTATCGCCTGGCTGATCCAGGTCGAACAGGCCTCCCCCCACTCTATCCTGTCGGTGACCTTCACCAACAAGGCGGCGGCCGAAATGCGCCAGCGGATCGAGCAACTGCTGGGCATCAATCCGGCCGGCATGTGGGTGGGGACCTTCCACGGCCTGGCGCACCGCCTGCTGCGCGCTCACTGGCAGGAAGCTCGGCTGGTGCAGAATTTCCAGATTCTGGACAGCGATGATCAGCAGCGCCTGATCAAGCGGGTGATCCGCGAGCTCGGCCTCGACGAGCAGCGCTGGCCCGCCCGCCAAGCCCAATGGTTCATCAACGGCCAGAAGGACGAAGGTCTGCGTCCACAGCATATCCAGGCCGGTGGCGATCTATTCCTGGGCACCATGCGCAGCATCTACGAGGCCTACGAACAGGCCTGCGAACGCGCTGGGGTCATCGACTTTTCCGAATTGCTGCTTCGCGCCCTGGACCTGTGGCGCGACCACCCTGGACTGCTCGAACACTACCAGCGGCGCTTCCGCCACCTGCTGGTGGACGAGTTCCAAGATACCAACGCCGTGCAGTACGCCTGGCTGCGCCTGCTTGCCGCAGGCGGCAGCAGCCTCATGGCGGTGGGGGACGACGACCAGTCGATCTACGGCTGGCGCGGCGCCAAGATCGAGAACATCCATCAGTACACCGCTGACTTCCCCGACGCCGAGCTGATTCGCCTTGAGCAGAACTACCGCTCCACCGGCGGTATCCTCAAGGCGGCCAACGCCCTGATCGCCAACAACAGCGGGCGCCTGGGCAAAGAGCTGTGGACCGACATGGGCGAAGGCGAGCCGCTGACCCTCTATGCCGCCTACAACGAGCATGACGAAGCGCGCTATGTGGTGGAGACCATCGAGAGCTTCATCAAGCAGGGCAATGCCCGCAGCGACGTGGCCATCCTGTACCGCTCCAACGCCCAGTCGCGGGTGCTCGAAGAAGCCTTGCTGCGCGAACGCATTCCCTATCGGATCTACGGTGGCCAACGCTTCTTCGAGCGCGCCGAGATCAAGAACGCCATGGCCTACCTGCGCCTGCTCGAAGGCCGCGGCAACGACGCCGCGCTGGAGCGGGTAATCAACGTGCCACCGCGCGGCATCGGCGAAAAGACCGTCGAGGCGATCCGCGAACATGCCCGGCACAGCCAGTTGTCGATGTGGGAGGCCATGTGCCAGCTGTTGGCGGCCAAGGCCCTCAAAGGCCGCGCCGCCAGTGCCTTGGGCGCGTTCATCGAATTGATCGAAAACCTCGCAGCCAAGGTCCTGGAAATGCCCTTGCACCTGATGACCCAGACTGTCATCGAGCAGTCCGGCCTGATCCTCTATCACCAGGAAGAAAAAGGCGAAAAGGGCCAGGCTCGGGTAGAAAACCTTGAGGAACTGGTCAGCGCGGCGCGCAACTTCGAGACCAGCGAGGACGACGCCGACCTATCGCCGCTCTCCGCCTTCCTCGGCCACGCCTCCCTGGAGGCCGGCGATGCCCAAGCCGACGAGCACGAGGACAGCATCCAGCTGATGACGCTGCACAGCGCTAAGGGATTAGAGTTCCCCTATGTGTTCCTGGTCGGCATGGAAGAAGGCCTGTTCCCCCACAAGATGAGCCTGGAAGAACCCGGCCGTCTGGAAGAAGAACGCCGACTGGCCTATGTGGGCATCACCCGGGCCATGCGCCAGCTGATCATGACCTACGCCGAAACCCGCCGTCTGTATGGAAGCGAGACCTATAACAAAGTGTCACGTTTCGTACGGGAAATTCCGGCAGGCCTGGTTCAAGAGGTGCGCTTGTCCAACTCGGTCAGCCGTCCCTTCGGTGGCAGCCAGAGCCAAGCGAGCAGCCTGTTCGCCAATGCCAGCATCCCACAGACCGCGTTCAACCTTGGCCAGCGCGTGCAACACGCAGTGTTTGGCGAAGGCGTGATCCTCAACTTCGAAGGCTCTGGTGCCCAGGCACGGGTGCAGGTCAACTTCGCCGAGGGCAGCAAGTGGTTGATGCTGGGGTATGCCAAGCTGGAAGCGATCTGAGGCCCGCTGGCACTGATCCCGTGCGAGTAGGGCCTACCGCAGGCTTCGCCAGCTCCCCTGGTTCAGTGCTGCCGCCTCCTACAGATCTTGACGAATGGTCCTATCCAGCAATCAGTCTTGCCTCAGACCATTCAGGCAAAAGCTGGAAACATTATGGCGCTGGTCATGTCTCCTACAACATGTGCAACATGACGCGCGTGCAATCCACCCACAGGGGATATCCCATCTATGCAACGTTTTCTTAGCATCGTACTGGCGCTGTGCGTCGGCCTGACGCTGAGCCTGGATGCCAACGCCAAGCGTTTCGGCGGCGGCAAGAGCTCGGGCTCCGCGCCTATCCACCAGACCCGCCAGGCTGCGCCAACCACACCTGCCGCCGCGCCAACCGCTCCTGGCCGTGCACCGGCCGCCGCCAGCGGTGCTTCGCGCTGGCTGGGCCCACTGGCCGGTATCGCCGCCGGTGGTCTGCTGGCCTCCATGTTCATGGGCGACGGCTTCCAGGGCATGCAGATCTTCGACTTCCTGATCATGGGCCTGATCGCCTTCCTGGTGTTCCGCTTTATCGCCGCCCGCCGCCGCCAGCAGCAGCCGCAGATGGCCGGTGCCGGCCATGCGCCCTACCAGCGTGAAACCCATGCCCAGCCAGCCCAACCGTCGGTCTTCGGTGGCGCTTCGGCCGCTGCTGGCGCACCGGTCATCAACGCTCCGGCCTGGTTCAACGAGCAAAGCTTCCTGTCCGCTGCCCGCACGCACTTCATGTCGCTGCAGCAGCACTGGGATGCCAACGAAATGGACAAGATCGCCGAATTCGTCACCCCGCAGATGCTCGAGTTCCTCAAGCGCGAGCGTGCCGACCTGGGTGATGGCTTCCAGTCCACCTACATCGACAACCTCGATGTGCAGCTCGAAGGTGTCGACGATCGTGCCGACAAGACCGTCGCCACCCTGACCTTCCATGGTGTATCGAAGACCTCGCGCTTCGACCAGGGTGAAGCATTCAGCGAAAGCTGGCACATGGAGCGCGCCCAGGGCGAAAACCAGCCTTGGCTGCTCGCCGGTATCCGCCAGAACGGCTGATCTACCGCGTTGCACTCAAAACCCCGGGCTTGCCCGGGGTTTTTGCTTTTGGCACAGCGGGCTACTAGGGTATAAACCGCAGCGTTGTCATCAAGGCCAGAGGATGTAAGCCGTGGAAGAAGTGATCGATCAGCTCCGTGAAGCCAATGAACCCGTGCCGGTGCCACTGGAATTGCCGGACGAGGACCTGTTGGTAGAAATCGAGGAAGAGTTGCTGATCAACATGCCGTTCGGCCTGCGTGAGTTCCTGCTGACGGTCAGCGACGTGGTGTACGGCAGCCTGGAGCCGGTGACCGTCACCGATCCCCAGTCCCACACCTACCTGCCAGACGTTGCCGCCAACGCCTGGGATGCTGGCGTGCCACGCGACCTGGTCCCGCTGTGCCAGGATGGGGACAACTACTACTGTGTCGAGGAAGACGGCACCGTGGTGCTGTGGGACGCCGAGGAAGAAGCGATCAGCGAAGATAACTGGGAAACCGTCTGGCACTGGGTCCGGGACGTCTGGCTGGAAAGCTGAACCGTACTTCCCGCAAAGCTCGTGCACCTCGGTGCGATGTAATTTCTTGCGCCAGGAGATGGCTCATAGCCACCACCCAACGTAGAATCGCCAGGCGTTCTGCGCCTGGCGGCGGCGTTACCGTTCCATCCCCTCGGACTGCGACGTCGCCTTGCGCAGAGAGCACAAACGCTCAATGGGTTTGATCCCGGTTGTTTTCCAGCGTTTCCAGCAAGGCGATTTGCATGCGGGTATGCACCCGGATGAACCATCGCCACAGCAAGGCCACCACCACCGCTGCCACGATTGCGATGACCAGCAGCAACTCGTTGGTCGGCAGGATGCTCGCCGAAAGCGCCGACAGCAGCAGGAAGATCACCAGCAGCGACAGCAACGGAATCACCTCGGCAATTACCCGACGGACACGTTGAGTGTGCCGTCCGGCCATCTCCGGCTTCACGCTCATCTCCGCCAACAGCATCGATAGCGCCTTGAGCTTGCGATAGGCGGCAATCAGGAAAGGCAGCGACAACAACAAGGCGGCCCCCCAGATCAGCGCCTTCTGCTGGCTGACATCGCTGACCCATTCGCTCAACCAGTTGCCAATGCGCGCGGCAAAGTAACCACCGCTAAAGAAAATCGCGATGACCAGCGCCAGGTTGACGCCCACCTGCATCAGGATACGCCGGATCATCGCCGCGACCATCGCACCCTCGCCGTGGGGCTGAATGCTGCGCAGCCACTCCCCGTATAACGACAGCACCCGCGCCAGGCGTCCGGGCACCACCTTGCCAAGCTTGAGCGAGAGCGGATCGGCAGCGCGAATCAGATAAGGCGTGAGCAAAGTGGTGATGGCCGACACGGCCACAGCCACCGGATAAAGAAAATCGCTGGTGACCTGCAAGGTCATGCCCAAGGCAGCGATGATGAAGGAAAACTCGCCAATCTGTGAAAGCCCCATGCCAACACGCAGCGAAGTGCGTCCATCATTGCCGGCGATGAATGCCCCCATGCCGCACGACAGCATTTTGCCCAGCACCACCGCCAGGGTGATCACTGCGATCGGCCAGGCGTAGTCGAGCAACACGCGCGGGTCGATCATCAGGCCGATAGCAACGAAGAAGATGGCGCTGAACAGGTCGCGTACGGGCTCGATCAGACGCTCGATCTTCAGCAACTGCCGGGATTCGGCCATGATCGCGCCGATCAGGAACGCGCCCAGGACCATGCTGTATTCGAGCTTGACCACCAACAGACAAAAACCGAAGCACAGCCCCAGTACAGTGATCAGGAGCATCTCGTTGCTTTCGAACCTCGCCACATAGGCCAACAGCCTTGGCACCAGCAGGATGCCGATCACCAGTGCAACGATCATGAACAGCGACAATTTGCCGACCGTGGAAAACACTTCGCCGGAACTGACCGTGCCGCTGACGGCGATACCCGACAACAGGGCGATGATCCCGATGCCAAGGATATCCTCGACGATCAGCACGCCGAAGATCAGCTGGGCAAAGCGCTCGTTCTTCATCTTCAGGTCATTGAGCGCCTTGACGATGATGGTGGTCGAGGAGATCGCCAGGATCGCCCCCAGGAACAGCGAGTCCATGGTGCTCCAGCCGAACCAGCGGCCGATCTCGAAACCGATCCAGATCATCAGGACGATTTCCAGGAAGGCCGCGATGAACGCAGTGGCGCCGACCTTGAACAGCTTGCGCAGGCTGAATTCCAGGCCCAGGCAGAACATCAGGAAGATCACCCCCAGCTCAGCCAGGGTCTTGATGGTGTCCTCATCGTGGATCAGGCCAAAGGGTGGTGTGTGAGGCCCAATGATGAAGCCTGCGACGATGTAGCCCAGCACCACCGGCTGCTTGAAACGGTGGAAGAGAATGGTAACCACCCCGGCGACCAGCATGATCACGGCCAAATCCTGGATGAAACTGATGGCATGCATGGCGAGGTACTCCTTTTCTCGTTGCTCGGGCAGACCGCTCCTCTGCCAAGGCAAACCCAAGCGAGCAGCACGTACATACTGTGTTCAAAGCAGGAAAGCCCATGTTGCATGGGCTCGCTCAGGTTAACATCGCGCCTTCGCATGAATAGCCGATGCAATATGTAGAAACAGATCGGCGATTTTGCTGCCAGAGATGGCACGATCCGCGTGACGGAAGCACGTCAGGCGACGTCCCGTACCAGGATGGGGAAACCCTATGAGGGGGAAACAGAAGTGTCCGCAGATACCAGCCCCGTTTCAGCGCAACCAACCCGTGAGCACACTATGGAACCTGGAAACGCCCAGCTGACGATGACCGTCCTGATGACCCCGGACATGGCCAACTTTTCCGGCAACGTCCATGGCGGCACCCTGCTCAAGTACCTCGACGAGGTGGCCTATGCCTGCGCCAGCCGCTATGCCGGCACCTATGTGGTCACCCTGTCGGTGGACCAGGTGATCTTCCGAGAGCCTGTACATGTCGGCGAACTGGTGACCTTCCTCGCCTCGGTCAACTACACCGGCAATACGTCCATGGAAGTGGGCATCAAGGTCGTGACCGAAAACATCCGCGAGCGCTCCGTGCGGCACTCCAACAGCTGTTTCTTCACCATGGTTGCGGTCGACGACAATCGCCGTCCGGTGCAGGTCCCGCCACGCCAGCCCCAGAGCAGCGAAGAGAAGCGGCGTTTCCTGCAGGGCCAGCAGCGCCGACAGATCCGCCAGGAACTGGAACAGCGCTACCAGAACCTCAAGACCGATTCGATCTAGACGTCGAGCAACCGGCAGGGCTGCACAGCGGCCCTGTCATGGGCCTAGATCGCCAACCGCTGCGCCTCGAAGCGCACACGCGGATGGGCGATGCGGTCTTGGGCCCTGATCGGTTGCAGCTCGTAGCTCGCGCAGGCCTGGGTCTCCAGCAGCACTTCATGCACGGCCGCAGCGGTGAACTCGAACGCCTGGACCCAGCTGTCCCCGAGCAACACGCGGGCCAAGAACAGGCCGGAGGTCAAGTCACCCACCCCTACCGGCTGACGTGGGAAGGCCAGCAATGGTCGGCGCAGATGCCAGCTGTGTTCTCGGGTCACCAGCAGCATTTCAAAGGCGTCCTCGGCGCGCCCCGGATAGGACAGATGCTTGACCAGTACCACCTGGGGACCGCGCTCAAGCAGGCCGCGCGCCATGGCCACGCAATCATCCAGGGACTCGGCCCGACGACCACAGAAGCTGTCCAGTTCAAGCTGGTTGGGGCACAGGATATCCGCCACTGAGGCGGCTTCCTCCAAGAGAAACTCACTGACTTCGACCGGCACGATGCAGCCTTTTTCCGCATGCCCCATGACCGGATCGCACAAGTACAACGCCTTGGGGTTCACCGCCTTGATCCGCTGGACACCCGCCAGGATCGCCCGGCCCTGCTCGGCGCTGCCCAGGTAACCGGAAAGCACCGCGTCGCAATGGCCCAGCTCGCCGATGTTGGAAATGCCTTCCACCAGCGCAGGAATTTGCGCCGGAGCGAGCACTTCACCGGCCCACTGTCCATACTGGGTATGGTTGGAGAACTGCACGGTGTTCAGCGGCCAGACATTGACCCCGACCCGCTGCATGGGAAACACCGCAGCGCTGTTTCCGGCGTGGCCGAAGACCACGTGGGACTGGATAGCAAGCAGATGCGGTGTACGTTTCATGTGGGAAATTCCAAAGCTGTTTCAGTAGATGTGCGCCGCGCAGTATGAACCCGTTTGCCACCTGTACGACAGGCCAGGGACACAGTTAAGCTGGATCTACCGTTTTGGAGCATATGCAAATGTTGACCCTGGAGAACCTCTTCGTCCTGATGGTACTGGCGACCGCCGGTGCCTGGTTGTGGCACAACCATGGGCTGCGCGAAAAGGCCCTTGAACGGGTCAAGCAGCATTGCACCAAGCTTGACCTTCAACTGCTCGACGATAACGTCGCCCTCAAGCGCATCGCCTTCGTGCGCGATGCCAATGGCCGCAAGCGCCTGGCGCGTGTCTATGGGTTCGAGTTCACCGTGACCGGCGAGCAACGCCACCCTGGGACAGTGACGCAGTTCGGTGCCCACACCCTGCAGATCGAACTGGCACCCTATCCATTTGAAATCAAGGTTCCGCCGAAGGCAGACAACGTCATCGAGATGCAGCAGTGGCGCCAGGAACATAACCGCTGGCGCAACTGATCAGGTCTCCAGGCGGCAAGCGACCAAGGCTTCCTGGAGGGTGTCCAGCAGCTGCGGCTGATCGAAGATCAACTCCAGACGTGAATCCTTGCGCCATTCGCTCGGCTGCCAAGCCAGTGCCTCGCCTTCCAGGCCATTGAAGGACTGCCAGCCGGCGTCGCTGTGGATAACACCTTTTGCGCGGCGCCACGGCCAGCTTTCAAGCATTGCGAGCAAACGCGTCGCGTCGAAACGCTGCGAGGGGTGCCAGCGCCAGCCAACACTCCAGCCACCCTCGCCTTGCTGGGCGAGACAGATTGGCTGGCGAGGATCTGTCCACAGGGCGCCAGCAGGGTTCGAAGGGGTCTCCCTGGGTAGTTTGTCCACAGCCTCGAGAGGGCTCGTTGTGCCAGACGTGACGGGCAAAAGGTCCACCGACAATCGCCCATGATCGGTCCAAAGCCTCGGCAACTCGGGGAACTGTGCAGTTATCAACAGGCGCTGGGTTTCATCCAAAGCCCCAGCCTTGTTGAAAACCAGCAATGCAGCCTCGGGCAAGGCTTGCCGTTGCGCGTCAGGCAGCGGTTCACCACGGGTCAGAGCCTGTGCGTCCAGCACCATCACCAACGGCTGTACGGCCAGTACACCCACCCAGGGCGCCTGACCCAACTGGGCCAGCAAAGACTGAGGATGGCCCAGACCGGACGGCTCGATGAACACCCGATCAGGCCGAGCCTTGCGCAACAAGCGGCCCAAGCCGACCTGGAACGGCATGCCATTGACGCAGCACAGGCAGCCGCCGGCCACCTCGCCAATAGCGATGCCATTCTCGTCCCGACTCAGCAGCGCCGCATCCAGGCCAATCTGCCCAAACTCGTTGACCAATACGGCCCAGCGCTCCCCTAACGGGCGCTGAGCCAACAGCTGATGTATCAGGCTGGTCTTGCCGGCGCCCAATGGGCCTGCGATCACGTGGGTCGGGATGTTCTGGAGCATGGGCCATACCTTGGAAATAGCCTCCAACTATGCGCCCTCGTTGCTACCAGTCAAGCCGCCAAAAGTTATCCACACCCTCACGCTGCTTCGTCATACCAAGGCCCGAACGGATCGGGAAGACGCAGCCATGCCATCTCCCCTTGCGCCCATTCCTCGTCGGTCAGCAGACATGCATCCAGTTCTGTGGATAGCTGTGCGAAGTCGATATTCTGACCAATGAACACCAATTCCTGCCGGCAATCGCCACATTCTTGCGTCCACTGCTTGAGGATCGCCTGGGTGCTCTCGGAGTCCTGCGGCCATTGCTCCTGCGGTACAAAGCGCCACCAGCGACCGGCGAACCCATGGCGCATCATGCCGCCTGCCTGGGACCAGCTGCCCGCCTCCTGGAACTTGCTGGCCAGCCAGAAGAACCCCTTCGAACGTAGCAACCTGCCGTTGCTCCAGGGCTTGTGGATAAAATCGTGGAAGCGTTGCGGATGCAACGGGCGACGGGCCTGCCACGTCCCTGCGGCGATCCCGTACTCTTGCGTTTCCGGCACGTGCTCGCCACGCATCTCCTGCAACCAGCCAGGTGCTTGGGCCGCTTGCTCGAAGTCAAAAAGGCCAGTATCGAGAATACGTGCCAGCGGCACCTGGCCCATGACCATCGGCACGATCTGCGCCCGTGCGTTGAGGCTGCGCAGGATGGCCGTGAGTTCGTCTCGCTCATGCTGGCTGACCAAGTCGATCTTGCTCAGCAGCAGTATGTCGGCGAACTCCACCTGTTCGATCAACAGATCGCTGATAGATCGCTCGTCGTTTTCACCCAAAGATTCACCGCGGCTGGCCAGGCTGTCGGCTGCCTGGTAGTCACGCAGAAAATTGAGCGCATCGACCACCGTGACCATGGTGTCCAGGCGTGCCATGTCCGACAGGCTTCGACCCTGTTCGTCACGGAAGGTGAACGTCTCGGCGACCGGCAACGGTTCGGAAATGCCGGTGGACTCGATCAGCAGGTAATCGAAACGACCCTCGCTCGCCAGCCGCGCGACCTCCTCGAGCAAATCTTCCCTCAGCGTGCAGCAGATGCAGCCATTGCTCATCTCCACCAACTTTTCTTCCGCCCGGTTCAGGCTGACATTGCGCTGCACCTCGCTCGCATCGATGTTGATATCGCTCATGTCGTTGACGATCACGGCGACGCGCAGGTCTTCGCGATTGCGCAGCACATGGTTGAGCAAAGTGCTTTTGCCCGCTCCCAAAAAGCCGGAAAGCACAGTTACAGGTAAACGGTTAGGCATTGGTCGTACCTCGACAGGCAAGCGCATTCGAAACGATGCATTGCGCATTGTTATAATATAACAATAGAATTTCGCCAAGCCGCGTTTGTCGATCCTTGCCAGAGAACCCATGATGACCAGCTTGACGCTTCCCGACATCGCCACACAGTCCCTCCCCGAGGCCGTCCCCCTGGAGTGGGTTGGTATGTGTGGAATCGCCGTGCCGTTGCAATTTGAAGGACGCACCCTCAATGCCCAAGCCGACGCGGGCGTCAATCTCGAAGACGGCGCCGCCCGAGGCATCCACATGTCGCGGCTTTACTTGGCGTTGGAAGCCTTGGAAAACACCGAGCTCAGTCCGCTGCTACTCCGTCGGCTGCTGGCGAGTTTCCTCGATACCCACGTCGGGCTCTCTTCAAAGGCGCAGGTGAGTTTGCGCTTCGAGCATTTGCTGAAAAGACCTGCCTTGGTCAGCCCCTTGGCTGGCTGGAAAAGCTATCCCGTCTCCTTGGATGCTACGACGGACAATGAAATGTTCCACGTGGAACTCTCGGTGGTAATTCCTTACTCCTCCACCTGCCCCTGCTCCGCAGCGCTCGCCCGACAGCTGATTCAGCAGCAGTTCCTCAAGGACTTTCCAAAACAGGTACCCGATCAATCGACCTTACTGGAATGGCTCGGCAGCAATCAGGGCATCGTCGCCACGCCCCATAGTCAGCGCAGCGAGGCCCAGGTCCGAGTACGACTGCGAGAGAACCTGCAGCACTTGCCGCTCTCCGAGTTGATCGACACGCTGGAGCGTGCCTTGGGTACGGCGGTACAAACAGCGGTAAAGCGCGCAGACGAACAGGCGTTCGCCTTGGCCAATGGACAGAACCTGATGTTCTGTGAGGATGCCGCCAGGCGTTTGCACCAGGCGCTGAGGCAAGTGCGGTGGGTAGAGGGGTTCAGCCTGCGGGTGGAACATGCAGAGAGTCTGCATGCCCACGACGCAGTGGCGATCAGTCGCTATCGGTTTTGAAGCCTCAACTGCGAGGTTTCACCGAACCGCAGTCGTTGCCCAGCCAGACCGCCTTGGTGTTCATGCTGCCCTGCTGCTGAACGCCTGAAGCGTTGAACGTGCCACTGACCTGAGTATGAAACTCCCGGTCACTGAGGAAGGTCGCCTGCCCAGTACCTTGGGCACGAGGACAACTGAATTGGAATTTCCACACGTTGCCTGTGCGATCGGTGATCTTCTGAGTACAGCCGGACTGAGGGTCCTGCAGGGGAATGTCATTGGTCCGGACCTGCTCCGGCGTCAGGCACGAGCGCACGCCCTTACCACTCACGGTAATGCCCTGCTTGGCCAGCATGCCTTCCATCATGGCGCGTTGCTCAGGTGGCAGGTTCTTCAATTGCCCGAGCATGAACTCCATGTCCGGTAATGGCTTGCCATCGACCTGCATATTGCTGGTGGTCAGCTCCCACAAGCCCGGTTGCAACATCTGCGCATGTACCAGTGGTGCGCTCAGGCCCAAGGCCAGCGCCAGCAGTGGCAGACGAATCTTCATGGATCAATGCTCCTCGATAGTACGGCCTCTGCCGATTGAGCCTTAGACGTCATTTCCGCTTCCGGGTTGCAAGGCGGGACAGGAACATGCTCTGTTATCGTCAGGCTCTCAGCAAGCAGGATGCATATGGATTTCCACAGCCCCTATTTCTTCGGCTATGTGCTTGGCCTGATTCATCTGCTAGGCATCATCGCCGCGCTGCATGCGGTGTTCACCGTGCGCACCGCCCAGGGTGCCATCGCTTGGGCGATGTCCTTGTTCTTCATCCCTTACTTCACGCTGATTCCCTACCTGGTGTTTGGGGCCCGCTCCTTCTATGCCTACATCCAAGCCAGACGCCAGGCCAATCAGGAAATGCACGTCGCCATGGCCAATCTCAACTGGCGGCCTTGGGTTGAGGAAGCGCTGACAGCCCGGGAGTCGGAAAGCTATGCCGCCCTGCGGGCAATGCCGAAACTCGGGCGCATGCCGTGCCTGGCCAACAACGAAGTGAAACTGCTGATCAATGGCCAGGCCACCTTCGATGCCATCTTCGCAGCCATTGCCGAAGCCCGGCAGGCTGTGCTGGTGCAGTTCTTCATCATCCATGACGACGACATCGGCAAGAAACTGCAGCAACTGTTGCTGCGCAAGGCGGCAGAAGGTGTGCAGGTATTCGTGCTGTATGACCGGGTGGGGAGCCATGCATTGCCGGCCAGCTATAGCCAGACCCTGCGGGAGGGAGGCGTGAAGATCCACGCCTTTGCCACACGCCGTGGGTGGTTCAACCGCTTCCAGGTGAACTTCCGCAACCACCGCAAGATCGTCGTCGTCGATGGCCTGCTGGGGTTCCTCGGCGGGCATAACGTGGGGGACGAGTACCTCGGCGGCCACCCTCGCCTGTCGCCTTGGCGTGATACCCACGTTCAGGTCAGCGGCCCAGTGCTTGCCTGCTTGCAGGAGTCCTTCGCCGAAGACTGGTATTGGGCCGCTCGCCAGTTGCCGCCGTTGATCCTGCCCGACACCTATCCGGATAACGGTGTGCTCTGCCAGGCATTGGCCAGCGGTCCGGCAGACCCGCAGGAAACCTGCGCGCTGTTCTTCCTTGAAGCCATCCACTCGGCTACTCAGCGCGTGTGGATCACCAGCCCGTACTTCATTCCAGATGAGGCGATCTTCGCCGCCCTGCGCTTAGCGGTGTTGCGCGGCGTGGATGTGCGTATCCTCATTCCTTCACGGCCGGATCACCGCATTGTCTACGCAGCGTCCAGTCTGTTCGCCTTCGAAGCGGTGCGGGCCGGAGTGAGGATGTTCCGTTATCAGCCAGGGTTCCTGCACCAGAAGGTGGTGCTGGTCGATGACGAGGTGAGTGCGATCGGCAGTGCCAACCTGGACAACCGTTCGTTCCGTCTGAACTTCGAGATTACCTTGCTGACCGTCGACCGTGCCTTTGCCGACCAGGTCGAGTCGATGCTGCTCGATGACTTTGCCCAAGCCCGGGAGATCACTGCCGAAGACAGCCGCGATACGCATCGCCTGCAACAACTTGGGATGCGTATCGCCCGGCTGATTTCTCCGATCCTGTGAGTCAGCGGTAGAGGTCCTCGCGGGTCCAGGGCAGGTCATGGTGCCCATCGGCGTAGGGCTTCACTGCCAGGATCTGGTGCAGGTTGATCCAGCCCTTGGAGAAGGCATAGGCGCATCCGGCCAAGTACAGGCGCCAGATGCGCAGAGTCTTCTCTGGCACCAGGGTGGCGGCTTTATGCAGTTGGTTCTCGAGGTTTTCGCTCCAGTGATTGAGCGTCTTGGCGTAGTGCAGGCGCAGGCTTTCCACGTCCACCACTTCCAGTCCGGCCTCACAGATGTTCGCCGTGATCATCGAGAGGTGCGGCAGTTCGCCGTGGGGGAAGACATAGCGGTCGATGAACTCGCCCGCGCCTCGCCCGACTGGCCGGCCATCCACGTGTTTGGCCGTGATGCCATGGTTCATCACCAGGCCGCCTTCACGCACGGCGCCGAACAGCTTCTGGCAATACAGCGCCAGGTTGGCGTGGCCGACGTGTTCGAACATACCGACACTCACCACCTTGTCGAAGCGTCCGTCCTGAGGCAGGTCGCGATAGTCCAGGATTTGCAGGTCGACCTGATCGCTCAGCCCCTCCTTCTTGACCCGATCACGACCTAGCTTGAGCTGCTCCTTGCTCAGGGTGATGCCGAACACCTTGGCGCCATACTCACGCGCGGCGAAACGCGCCAGCCCACCCCAGCCGCAACCCACATCCAGCAAGTAGTCCCCAGCCTGCAGGCGCAACTTGCGGCACAGGTGATCGAACTTGTTCTGCTGGGCTTCGTCGAGGGTGTTGTCCGGTTCGCGGAAGTACGCGCAGGAGTAGGCCATGTCCTGGTCGAGCCACAGCTGGTAGAACTCATTGGACAAGTCATAGTGGTAGGAAATGGCTTCGGCGTCGGTAGCTTTGTCATGCGCGATACGCTCTGGCGATACTTCTTCCTCGTCTTGGAGCAGAGCTTCGCTGAGCTCGTCGCAGACGCGGATGACTTCCCCGATATCGCCTTCCAGTTCCAGCTTGCCTTCGACGAAGGCGACACCCAGTTCGTCCAGGCTCGGGTGGGTCAGCTGACTGATCAGCTGAGGCTCCTTGACCAGGATGGTGACCTGTGGGCTTGGCCCTAGGTCGAACTGGTTGCCATCCCACAGCTTCAGACGCAAAGGCAAGTGCAGGCTCTGCAACGCAGGTGGAAGTTGCGCAAGCATGAATTTCCCTCCCTTCATGTGTACCGGACGCCTCATCTCATATTTGGGACGTCACCGGGGCAAGGGTAGTTCATTCACCGGAAGTTTCCGTTTATCAAGACCATGGTCTAGAGCTATTCAGTACGAATTGCTCTCAAGATTGTATACAACCCTGATTTCGCAGACTAATCTTGTGGCCCTCTGCGCTTCTTCACTCCTGGAGTAAAACCCATGAAATCCTATGATGTGGTGATCATCGGCGGTGGCCCCGGCGGCTACAACGCAGCGATCCGCGCCGGCCAGCTGGGCATGAGCGTCGCCTGCGTAGAAGGCCGCTCGACCCTCGGCGGTACCTGCCTTAACGTTGGCTGCATGCCATCGAAAGCCTTGCTTCACGCCTCGGAGCTCTACGAGGCCGCCAGCGGCGAGGAATTCGCCCATCTGGGTATCGAGGTCAAGCCAACGCTGAACCTGGCCCAGATGATGAAGCAGAAGGACGAAAGCGTGACCGGCCTGACCAAGGGCATCGAGTACCTGTTCCGCAAGAACAAGGTCGACTGGGTCAAAGGCTGGGGCCGTCTTGACGGCGTGGGCAAGGTGATCGTGAAGGCCGAGGACGGCAGCGAAACCACCCTGCAAGCCAAGGACATCGTCATCGCCACGGGCTCCGAGCCGACTCCGCTGCCAGGCGTGACCATCGACAATAAACGCATCATCGACTCCACCGGCGCCTTGTCCTTGCCCCAGGTACCCAAGCATCTGGTGGTGATCGGCGCAGGCGTGATCGGCCTGGAGCTGGGCTCGGTCTGGCGTCGACTGGGCGCCGAGGTGACGGTCATCGAGTACCTCGACCGCATCTGCCCTGGCACCGACGAAGAGACCGCCAAGACCCTGCAGAAGGCCTTGGCCAAACAAGGCATGACCTTCAAGCTCGGCAGCAAGGTGACCCAGGCCACGCCATCCGCCGACAGCGTCAGCCTGACCCTCGAACCCGCCGCTGGCGGCGCAGCCGAAACCCTGCAAGCCGACTACGTGCTGGTGGCCATCGGCCGTCGTCCATACACCCAGGGCTTGAACCTGGAAAGTGCAGGCCTTGTCACCGACAAGCGCGGCATGCTGGCCAACGATCACCATCGCTCCTCGGTACCCGGCATCTGGGTGATCGGCGATGTCACCTCCGGCCCGATGCTCGCGCACAAGGCCGAAGACGAAGCGGTGTCGTGCATCGAGCGTATCGCCGGCAAGGCCCATGAGGTCAACTACAACCTGATCCCAGGTGTCATCTACACCCGTCCGGAGCTGGCCAGCGTCGGCAAGACCGAAGAGCAGCTCAAGGCCGAAGGCCGCGCCTACAAGGTGGGCAAGTTCCCCTTCACCGCCAACAGCCGCGCCAAGATCAACCACGAGACCGAAGGCTTCGCCAAGGTCATCGCCGACGCCAATACCGATGAAGTGCTCGGCGTGCATCTGGTCGGTCCAAGCGTGAGCGAAATGATCGGCGAGTTCTGCGTAGCCATGGAGTTCTCGGCCTCGGCTGAAGACATCGCCCTCACCTGCCACCCGCACCCGACCCGCTCCGAGGCCTTGCGTCAGGCAGCGATGAATGTCGATGGCATGGCGATGCAGATCTGACGACACGCACAGCGCATCGAGAAAAAACCGAGCACGGGGCGAACATTACGGTTCGCCCCTTCTTCTAGGATGCTCAAAAAGCGACAGAACGGCGGTACTCAGAGGTCGCGACGACCTGGCCGCGCTTGAGCACCATCAGGCGCGCCGGCAGATCGAGAATCACATCACGGACCGACTGCGTGTCGATCAGTACCAGGTCGGCATCATTCCCCACCGCCAGGCCGTGGTTCTTCAATCCCAGCGCTTTGGCTGGGCTTGTGGTGAGCATCGCAAGCACGGTCGCCTGATCATCCGCGCCCCCCAGATGGCAGGCCGAAAGGGCAAGCTGTGCGATGTTCAACAGATCACCCGTACCATAAGGCGTGAATGCATTGCGGATGTTGTTGGTCGCCAGGCAGACATTCACGCCTGCGTCGCGCAATGCCCTTACCGGCGTCAGAGCGCGACGCACATTATGACTGTCACCGCGGGCGCCCAGGTGCAGGTCGGTCGCTGGCAGGCACATGACACTGATACCCGCCTGACGCAGCAGATCGATAATCGCAGCCTGTCTATCCGGGGGAACCGCTCCCAGGCTGGTCAGGTGTCCTACGCAGACACGACCTTGATACCCCTGCTCGATGGTCTTTCGCGCGAGGTACTCGATGGTCATGTTCTCGGCGTCATCGGCGAAGTCCTGGTGCAAGTCGATATCTTTGTCGTACTGCTTGGCCAGCTCGAACACGAAGTCGATGTGCTCCAGCGGCGAAACATCGTTATACGGAATTCCCCCGACGACATCGGCCCCCTTCTCCATGGCCTGGACCATCATTTCCTTCATCCCAGGCAGCTTCAAGATCCCTTCCTGGGGGAAGGCGACCACCTGGATATCAATGACGTCACGGAATCGCTCGCGCAGTTCCAGCACCACATCCAACCCCGTGAAACCTTGTGAAGGGTCGAATTCGGCATGCGCACGCACATGGGTGCTGCCCGCCTGCACCAATGCACGCAGTACCTGGGTCGAACGCTCCAGAATATCTTCGCGAGTCAGGGTAGGCTTGAGCTCGGCGGTGACAGCGATCGCTTCCTGCAAGGTGCCAGAGCGATTGGCCTTGCGATGCATCACGTTGGCTTTTTCAAGGTGCAGGTGCCCTTCGACGAACCCAGGAATCAGCACATTGCCGTTGCCCTGCACTTCCTGCGTCGCCTGGACGGCAATGGTCGGTGCAATCTGGACGATCTTGCCGTCCAGCACCGCCACATCCGTCAGTGGCAGACTGTCGTCGATGCGTACATTTCGAAAGATCAAATCCATGCGTGTCATTCCTCGTTCAAAGGCCCGGCCACCCTGCGGCAGCCGGGTCATTGACCTGTGACCGAATCAGAAAGGCTTGGTCGGCAGGTACTTGCCGTCCAGGGTGATCACCGCGCGGGAGCCACCTTCTGGATCGTCGACCTTCTTCACGTCCAGCTTGAAGTTGATGGCGCTGATGATGCCGTCGCCGAACTTCTCATGGACCAGTGCCTTCAGGGTGGTGCCGTACACCTGCAGCATCTCGTAGAAGCGATAGATGGTCGGGTCAGTGGGGACACGGTTTTCGATGCTGCCACGCAGCGGGATGGTCTGCAGC
Organism: Pseudomonas guariconensis; assembly: GCF_040822035.1. Taxonomy (NCBI): domain Bacteria; kingdom Pseudomonadati; phylum Pseudomonadota; class Gammaproteobacteria; order Pseudomonadales; family Pseudomonadaceae; genus Pseudomonas; species Pseudomonas guariconensis. Next base: position 5,264,578 of record NZ_CP162012.1, read on the forward strand.
AGCGCCACGGCATCAGCGTCGAGGCCCAGCTTGTCACCGACAACCTGTGCAGCTTCCGCAGGCAGTGGGTGCTGACCCAGCAGCGCGGCGGTGACGAACGCTTCGGACAGGCCGGTACCGTCAGTGATCTGAGCGAAGGACAGATCCTTGCGAGCCTTGGACAACAGGATGACTTCGGTCAGGGCTACGCGGGCATTCTGGCTGACTTGGGACTGGATCATGGTGATATCTCCGTTTGGGGGATGAAAGGGGTTCACACAGCGCGCTGAAGCTGATGGGCGACAGCACGGACATTAGGGTTGCTGGCCAGGGGCACGAACTGGCCGGTACGGCCATCGAAGGCGTCGATGCAGCCGCTCTCGATGTCGTAGATCCAGCCATGCAGCGCGACACGGCCCTCCTCGAGGGCCAGGCGTACGGATGGGTGCGTCTGGATGTTGGCCAACTGGGCAATCACGTTCTCGCGCACCATGGCCTCGACCTTCGCCTGCGGGTCCTTGTGGTTACGCGCCTCGTTCACCACCCGGGCGGAGTCGGCATAGCGCAGCCAACCGGCCACGGCAGGCATGTGGTCCAGGCATTTGCAGGTAGCGATGGCCGTCATGGCGCCACAATCGGAGTGGCCGCAGATCACGATGTCCGATACCTGCAACGCGGCGACGGCATATTCCACCGAAGCCGACACACCACCCGGCTCAGGGCCATAAGAAGGCACGATGTTGCCGGCGTTGCGGATGACGAACAGATCACCTGGCTCGCGCTGGGTAACCAGCTCCGGTACCAGCCGGCTGTCCGAGCAAGAGATGAACAACGCCCGCGGGCTTTGCTGGGTCGCCAGGTTCTTGAACAGGCCCACGCGCTCGGGGAAGGCGTCTCGCTGGAATTTCAGGAAACCGTCGATGATGTCTTTCATGGCTGACTCCTCAGGTCGCGATGCGATGAGGCAAAGGTTACGCAGCCCATTTCATAAGGTAAAAGTCTCATTTATAATGCACTGCATCAGATATTCTTATGAGAACGACCCATGCTGGCACGGCATATCCAGTACTTCTTGGCCGTCGCGCAACACCAGAGCTTCACGCGGGCCGCGACAGCCCTGCACGTCTCCCAGCCGGCCCTGTCCCAGCAGGTCCGGCAATTGGAGGAAAGCCTTGGTGCGCAGTTGTTCGATCGCTCAGGCCGCACGACGCGGCTGACCGATGCCGGGGAGGTCTATCTGCGTTATGCGCAACGGGCGCATCAGGAATTGCAGGAGGGCAAGCGCGCCATTCATGACGTGGGCGACCTGAGCCGAGGCTCGCTGCGAGTGGCCGTCACCCCGACCTTCACCACCTATCTGGTAGGCCCGCTCGTCGAGGCATTCCACGGCCGCTATCCGAACATCACCTTGAACGTGCGTGAAATCGCCCAGGAGTACATGGAAGAACTCCTGCTATCCGATGAGCTGGACGTCGGAATCGCGTTCGAAGAAGTGCACGCCCAAGACATCGACGCCTATCCGCTGCTGGTCGAAACCCTCGCCTTGGTGGTCGGCGCAAAGCATCCGCTGGCCGGGCAACACACCATTGGACCAGAAGCCTTGAACGCCGAATCGCTGATCCTGCTCAGCAGCGAGTTCGCCACCCGCGAGCAGATCGACCGATACTGCCGCCAGCATGACATCCGCCCGCGTGTGCAAATGGAGGCCAATGCCATCAGCGCGGTCATCGAAGTGGTGCGCCGAACCACGCTGTCCACCCTGCTGCCCGCGACCATCGCCCTCGCCCACGACGAGCTGGTCGCCATCGAGCTGGACCCGCTGCGATTCCAGCGCACCGCCGTGCTCATGCAGCGCAAGGGCGCGTATCAGAGCGCGGCGGCACGTGCGTTCATTGAAGTGGCCACCGAGGTCGCTGGCCACTTGGAGAAGCGCCCGGGCTAGAGAAGCGACCCTTCGCGAGCTGGCTGCTCGGTACATCGTCGCCCCACACATGCGGGAACATGTTTCAGTCGCCAAAGGGTCGGTAGCATCGGTCCCATGGGGCGAAGACGGCTGACGCATCAAGGCCCTGCTGCTTGGTGACAGGTTCCTTTCCGTACGGCTTAGACGTAGCCTCTGACACTGGAATGACGCGTTCCCCGCGAGACAGGAGATCACTTGAGTGTCAGTAGAAAAATTATCATGAACAGACATTCCTCCTTGCCGCCTCTTAACGCGCTCAGGGTCTTCGAGGTGGTTACCCGCCATTTGAACTTCCGGCTGGCCGCCGAGGAGTTGGGAGTGACGCAGGCTGCTGTGGCGCAGCAAATTCGAGGGCTTGAGGCGATGCTCGAGTTGAAGCTGTTCGAGCGACTGCCCCGGGGCTTGCGTATGACGGATCCGGGTAGGACCTACAGCATTGCCATTCGTGAGGCCTTCGCCTTGATCAGCACAGCCACTGAGGCGCTCAAACCAGATGATCTGGATCTGACGGTGAGTGTCACGCCTACGTTTGCAGCGAAGTGGCTGATACCGAGACTGTCTTCGTTCTCAGCTGTGCACCCTCAGATCAATTTGCAGGTATTGGCCACTGACCGAATTTCGCAATTCCGACCTGATGGAGCGGACCTCGCTGTCCGTTACGGGCGAACGCCTTTCGAGAACATGCTCAATGCCAAACTTCTCTTGCCTGAACGTATCGTTGCGGTAGGTAGTCCGGCATTAATTGAAAAACTCGGTAGTCCAGAGCGCGTAGAGAAACTCCAGGAATACACACTGCTGCATGACGCACACAATTTTTGGCCAGCGTTCATTGAACAGGCCTTCCAAAGTTCCTTGCCCCTGCCCTTCAGAAATATACGGTTCAATCAGACGGTATTAGCTATCGAGGCAGCAGCAGCAGGACAAGGGTTGGCCTTGGCTAGCTACTACTTTGTCAAAGCCGATATAGAAGCAGGCAGATTAGCGCTGGCGACGACTCATCAGATGAGTTTGGAGAAAGCCTACTACTTGGTCTGGCCACGAAACGCCCATCAGCCGGCGGCCCTTGAAACGGTGCGGGAATGGCTCATGGAGCAAGCCAGACTATAAAAAATCTACTGCATCGAAGAAGCGTTGATGTCTCTCTGCTGAGTGCTGGGCGGTGCTAGTCTCAATTCACCAACAACCCATCCACGCCTCACTCAGGAGGATGTATGTCAGTAGAAAAAGTAGCAATCGTCACTGCCGGCGGCAGCGGCATGGGAGCAGCAGCAGCACGTCGACTGGCTGCCGATGGCTTCAAGGTCGGTATCCTGTCGTCCTCGGGCAAAGGGGAAGCGCTGGCGCAGGAACTGGGCGGTATTGGGGTAACCGGCAGTAACCAGTCGAACGAAGACCTGCAACGCCTGGTCGACGCCGTCATTCAAAAATGGGGTCGTATTGACGTATTGGTAAACAGCGCCGGCCACGGCCCCCGTGCGCCGATCCTCGAGATCAGCGACGAGGACTGGCATAAGGGTATGGAAACATACCTGCTCAATGTGATTCGTCCTACGCGCCTGGTGACACCGTACATGCAGCGTCAGAACGGCGGTGCGATCATCAATATTTCTACTGCCTGGGCGTTCGAACCGAGCGAACTCTTCCCTACTTCGGCAGTATTCCGTGCCGGCTTGGCGTCGTTTAGTAAAATCTTTGCTGACAAGTATGCTGCCGACAACATTCGTATCAACAATGTGCTGCCTGGTTGGATCGACAGCCTCCCTGCAACGGAAGAGCGCCGTGAAGGTGTGCCGCTCAAGCGCTATGGCACCAGCGAGGAAATCGCCGCCACTATCGCCTTCCTTGCGAGCGAAGGGGCCGCCTACATTACCGGCCAGAACATCAAGGTCGACGGCGGGGTTACCCGCAGCGTTTGATTGCCTCAGGGTCGCGTGCATTACCCGCCCCTTTTCCTTCGCACCTTGAATGTGGATCTTCGTGAGCGCAGCGCGGCTGTGTAACGGCTGCTCGTTTATCTTGAATTCCGAGCCAACGGTTTGGCCCAGAAACGGAAAGCCCCCGTAGATACGGGGGCTTATGCATTGTGTAGAACTTATTCCATACAGTCAGACGCTGAGAAACACATGGCAAGTCTTACTCCACCGTCACCGACTTGGCCAGGTTACGCGGCTGGTCGACGTCAGTGCCTTTGAGCACCGCCACGTAGTACGACAGCAACTGCAGCGGGATGGTGTAGACGATCGGCGCCAGCGCATCGATGACGTGGGGCACTTTGATCACGTGGGTGCCTTCGCCGTTGCTCATGCCGGCATTCTCGTCGGCGAATACGACCAACTGTCCGCCGCGGGCGCGGACTTCCTGCAGGTTGGACTTGAGCTTTTCCAGCAGCTCGTTGTTCGGTGCGACGGTCACCACCGGCATGTCGTTGTCTACCAGAGCCAATGGGCCGTGCTTGAGTTCACCGGCCGGGTAGGACTCAGCGTGGATGTAAGAGATCTCCTTGAGCTTGAGCGCTCCTTCCATGGCCACGGGGTACTGGGCGCCACGGCCCAGGAACAGGGTGTGGTGCTTGTCGGCGAACAGCTCGGCGGTCTTTTCGACGATGCTGTCCATCGCCAGTGCTTCACCCAGGCGCGTGGGCAGGCGGCGCAGCTCTTCCACCAGCTCGGCCTCGAGGCCTGCCGGCAAGGTGCCGCGCACTTGGCCCAGGGCCAGGGTCAGCAGCATCAACGACACCAGCTGGGTAGTGAAGGCCTTGGTCGAGGCCACGCCGATTTCCGGGCCAGCCAGGGTCAGCAGGGTCAGGTCCGACTCGCGCACCAGCGAACTGATGCCCACGTTGCAGATCGCCAGGCTCCCCAGGAAGCCCAGCTCCTTGGCATTGCGCAGGGCGGCCAAGGTATCGGCGGTTTCACCGGACTGGGAGATGGAGACGAACAAGGTGTCCTGCTGCACCACTACCTTGCGGTAGCGGAACTCGCTGGCGACTTCGACCTGGCACGGGATGCCGGCCAGCTCTTCGAGCCAGTAACGGGCGACCATGCCGGCGTGGTAGCTGGTACCGCAGGCGACGATCTGGACATTGCGCACCTTGGCGAACAGCTCGGCGGCTTGCGGGCCGAAGGCCTGGACCATGACGTGGTCCTTGCCCAGGCGACCTTCCAGCGTGCGCTGGACGACGCTCGGCTGCTCGTGGATCTCCTTGAGCATGAAGTGGCGGTAGGCGCCTTTGTCCGCGGCTTCGGCCCCTTCGTGGTACTGCACGGTCTCACGCTGGACCTTGTGGCCGGCCTGGTCCCAGATGCTCACCTGGTCGCGGCGGATCTCGGCGATGTCGCCTTCTTCCAGGTACATGAAGCGGTCAGTGACCTGGCGCAGCGCCAATTGGTCGGAGGCCAGGAAGTTTTCACCCAGGCCCAGGCCAATCACCAGCGGGCTGCCACTGCGGGCGGCGACCAAGCGATCTGGCTGATGCTTGCTGATCAGCGCCAGGCCGTAGGCACCGTGCAGGCGTTGGACGGCGGCCTTGAGGGCGTCGGTAATGTCGGGGACGGATTTCAGGATGTGGTGAATCAGGTGCACGATGACTTCTGTATCGGTTTGCGAGGCGAAGACATAGCCCAGGCCCTTAAGTTCTTCACGCAGGGCTTCATGGTTCTCGATGATGCCATTGTGAACGACCGCCACATCATCGCCGGAGAAGTGCGGGTGAGCGTTGTGTTCGGTCGGCGCACCGTGGGTAGCCCAACGGGTGTGGGCGATGCCCAGCTGGCCTGCCAAGGGGTCGGCGGCAACAGCGGCTTCCAGCTCACTGACCTTGCCGATGCGACGGCGGCGCTCGAGAACGCCTTGGGCAGTCAGAACCGCCAGGCCGGCGCTGTCGTACCCGCGGTACTCCAGGCGCTTGAGGCCTTCGATGAGGATGGCAGTGATATTACGCTCGGCTACGGCACCGACGATTCCACACATGGTTATTGCTCCTGGCTGATCGCGGCGCAGATCAGATTGATGCCGCGGGCTTGAATCTGTTCGCGTGCCTCCAGCGGCAGGCGATCATCTGTAATAAGGGTGTTGACGCTGCCCCAGGGCAGCTCGAGGTTGGGGATCTTGCGCCCGACCTTGTCCGACTCGACCATTACGATCACTTCCCGGGCGACCTCCGCCATGACCCGGCTCAGGCCCAGCAGTTCATTGAAGGTCGTCGTGCCACGGGCTAGGTCGATGCCATCGGCACCGATGAACAGCTGGTCAAAATCGTAGGAACGCAGGACCTGTTCGGCGACCTGGCCTTGGAAGGATTCGGAATGGGGATCCCAGGTACCGCCGGTCATCAGCAACACCGGTTCGTGCTCCAGTTCGCTGATGGCGCGGGCCACATTCAGGGAGTTGGTCATCACCACCAGGCCGGGCTGGCGCCCCAACTGCGGGATCATGGCGGCGGTCGTGCTGCCGCTATCGATGATGATGCGCGCGTGTTCACGAATCCGTCCTACAGCCGCCTTGGCAATCGCCTGCTTGTAGCTCGATACAGGCTGTACGGTCTCGACGAGCATTTCCTGTGGCACAGGGATGGCACCGCCATAGCGGCGCAGCAGAAGGCCATTGGATTCCAGCGCTGCTAAGTCCTTGCGAATGGTGACTTCGGAGGTTTCGAAACGCTTGGCCAACGCGTCCACGCTCACTTCGCCCTGTTCGTTGAGCAAAGCCAGAATGTTGTGGCGACGCTGAGGGGTGTTTCGTTTCGACATTGGCGTCTTAAGTTTCGATTCGAAAGATAATGGTTGCAATCAAAACCTAAGGACAATCATTCGTCAAGCACTGCCTGCCGCATTTTGTCGGCTCAGTTACGCCGCTCAGTCGGGAGCGCCTTGTAGGTTGCGATTGGTTTTCCACAGATAGAAAAAAAAGCCGGCTTATTCACATAAGCCGGCCTGTGCATAACTGACTGTGGATAAATCAACTCTTCTTGATTTTCTCAGGACGCTTCCAGCCATCGATATTGCGCTGGCGGGCACGGGCCACAGCCAACTGCTTGGTTTCGACCGTCTGGGTAATGGTCGAGCCGGCTGCGGTGGTTGCGCCGGACTGAATTTCCACCGGGGCTACCAGAGAGTTGTTGGAACCGATGAACACATCCTCGCCCATTACCGTCTTGAACTTGTTGGCGCCATCGTAGTTGCAGGTGATGGTGCCTGCGCCGATATTGGTACGCGCTCCGATCTGCGCATCGCCCAAATAAGTCAGGTGACCGGCCTTGGCGCCTTCACCCAGGTGGGCGTTCTTGAGCTCGACAAAGTTACCCACATGGGCCTTGGCGTCCAGCACACTGCCCGGACGCAGGCGAGCGAAGGGACCGGCATCGCTGCCCTCACCCATCACGGCCCCCTCGATATGACTGTTGGCCTTGATGATCGCGCCCTTGCGCAGGGTGCTGTCCTTGATCACGCAGTTGGGGCCGATCTGCACGTCGTCTTCGATGACCACCTTGCCTTCGAGGATCACGTTGATGTCGATCAGCACATCGCGACCGACGGTCACCTCGCCTCGCACATCGAAGCGCGACGGGTCACGCAGGGTCACGCCCTGGGCCATCAAACGACGGCCTTCGCGCAACTGATAATGACGCTCGAGCTCCGACAGCTGACGCCGGTCGTTGGCGCCTTGCACTTCCATCGGGTCATGAGGCTGCTCGGTGGCCACCACCAAGCCATCAGCCACGGCCATGGCGATCACATCGGTGAGGTAGTACTCGCCTTGAGCGTTGTTGTTGGATAAACGGCTCATCCAGTCGGCCAGGCGTGCCGCCGGCATGGCCAGGATGCCGGTGTTACCTTCCTTGATCGTTTTCTGCGCATCGCTGGCATCCTTGTGCTCCACGATGGCCATCACCTGGCCCTGGGCATCACGAACGATGCGGCCATAACCAGTCGGGTCCTCCAGATCGACGGTCAGCAGGCCCAGCTGGTTGGCGCTGACCTTGGCCAGCAGGCGCTGCAGGGTTTCGACCTCGATCAACGGCACATCGCCATAAAGCACCAGTACGGTGTCAGCAGTGATCGCTGGCAGAGCCTGGGCAACAGCGTGGCCGGTACCCAGCTGTTTGTCCTGCATCACGAAGTTCAGGTCGTCGGCGGCCAGACGCTCACGCACCAACTCCGCGCCATGGCCAATAACCACGTGAATGCCCGTGGGCTTGAGCTGTCGGGCGCTGTGGATAACATGGCCCAGCATGGAGTTGCCAGCAACCGGATGCAGAACCTTGGGCAGCGCCGAACGCATGCGGGTGCCTTGGCCTGCGGCGAGAATAACGATATCGAGAGACATTGACTGGCTACCAATCCTGGGCGGTCAGTGACATGACCGGTATATGAAGGACAAAAAGAAAAAGGGTAGCCGATGGCTACCCTTTTTCTCAATCTGCATGAAGCCTGCGGTATCAGCCGCCGAACTTCTTGCGGATCTGCTGGACGGTACGCAGCTGAGCTGCGGCCTCGGCCAGACGTGCGGATGCGGCACTGTAGTCGAAATCCGCGCCTTTCTCATGCAGGGCCTTCTCAGCAGCCTTGACGGCATCCTGAGCGGAGGCTTCGTCCAGGTCGGCGGCACGTTGCACGGTATCGGCGAGTACCTTGACCATGTTCGGCTGCACTTCCAGGAAACCACCGGAGATGTAGAACACCTCGCGATCGCCACCCTGCTTGGTCAGCGTGATCGGACCTGGTTTCAGATTGGTGATCAGCGGCGCGTGGCCTGGAGCGATACCCAGATCGCCCAGGTTGCCGTGCGCAACCACCATCTCGACCAGACCGGAGAAGATTTCTCCTTCCGCGCTGACGATATCGCAATGGACTGTCATAGCCATCTGCTTGCCTCAACCTGATTAGCGCCCCTTTCGGGGCGCCGGGATTACAGTTTCTTGGCTTTCTCGATCGCTTCGTCGATGCTGCCGACCATGTAGAACGCTTGTTCTGGCAGGTGGTCGTAGTCACCTTTGAGGATGCCGCTGAAGCCAGCGATGGTGTCTTTCAGGGAAACGTACTTGCCTGGCGAACCGGTGAAGACTTCGGCCACGAAGAACGGCTGCGACAGGAAGCGCTGGATCTTACGAGCGCGGGCAACCAGTTGCTTGTCGGCTTCGGACAGTTCGTCCATACCCAGGATCGCGATGATGTCCTTCAGCTCTTTGTAGCGCTGCAGAACATACTGAACCTGACGGGCAGTTTCGTAGTGCTCGTTGCCGATCACGTTCGGGTCCAGCTGGCGCGAAGTCGAGTCCAGTGGGTCGACCGCTGGGTAGATACCCAGAGAGGCGATGTCACGGGACAGAACGACGGTGGCGTCCAAGTGGGCGAAGGTGGTGGCTGGCGACGGGTCGGTCAGGTCGTCCGCAGGTACGTATACGGCCTGGATCGAGGTGATCGAACCTTCTTTGGTCGAAGTGATACGTTCTTGCAGAACGCCCATCTCTTCGGCCAGGGTCGGCTGGTAACCTACTGCCGAAGGCATACGGCCCAGCAGTGCGGATACTTCGGTACCGGCCAGGGTGTAACGATAGATGTTGTCGACGAACAGCAGAACGTCGTTACCTTCGTCACGGAACTTCTCAGCCATGGTCAGACCGGTCAGCGCTACGCGCAGACGGTTTCCTGGTGGCTCGTTCATCTGACCGTAGACCAGTGCTACTTTGTCGAGAACGTTGGAGTCCTTCATCTCGTGGTAGAAGTCGTTACCCTCACGAGTACGCTCACCCACACCGGCGAACACGGAGTAACCGCTGTGCTCGATGGCGATGTTACGGATCAGTTCCATCATGTTGACGGTCTTGCCGACACCGGCACCACCGAACAGACCCACCTTACCACCCTTGGCGAACGGGCAGACCAGGTCGATTACCTTGATGCCGGTTTCCAGCAGGTCGTTGCCGCCTGCCTGGTCAGCGAACGAAGGTGCCTTCTGGTGGATACCACGGCGCTCTTCCTCGCCGATCGGGCCAGCTTCGTCGATCGGGTTGCCCAGAACGTCCATGATACGGCCCAGGGTGGCCTTACCGACTGGAACAGAGATGGCAGCACCGGTGTCGACGACATCCAGACCGCGCTTCAGGCCTTCGGTGGAGCCCATCGCAATGGTACGAACCACGCCGTCGCCCAGCTGCTGCTGAACTTCGAGGGTGGTTTCCGCGCCTTGTACTTTCAGCGCGTTGTAAACACTCGGCACGACGTCACGTGGGAATTCCACGTCGATGACGGCGCCGATGATTTGAACGATACGTCCGCTACTCATAGCTGGATCCTCTGAATATTTGAACCGTTAAACCGCGGCAGCGCCGCCGACGATTTCCGAGATCTCCTGGGTGATCGCAGCCTGACGCGCCTTGTTGTAGATCAGCTGGAGTTCGCTGATCAAATCACCGGCGTTGTCTGTGGCGTTCTTCATGGCGATCATCCGGGCCGCTTGTTCAGCAGCGTTGTTCTCGACCACCGCCTGGTACACCTGCGACTCCACGTAACGCACCATCAAGCCGTCCAGCAGCTCTTTTGCGTCGGGTTCGTACAGGTAGTCCCAGTGATGCTTGAGATCCTGATCCGGGGTTGCCACCAACGGTACCAATTGCTCGACCGTCGGTTTTTGGGTCATGGTGTTGATGAACTTGTTCGAAACCACCGAGAGGCGATCGATACGGCCGTCCAGGTAGGCGTCCAGCATCACTTTGACGGAGCCGATCAGATCGTTGATCGATGGCTCTTCGCCCAGGTGGCTGATCGCGGCTACTACGTTGCCGCCAAAGATGCGGAAGAAAGTCGCACCCTTGCTGCCGATCACGCACAGGTCGATTTCAACGCCCTGTTCGCGGTTCTCGTTCATGTCCTTGACCAGGGCCTTGAACAGGTTGGTGTTCAAGCCACCGCACAGACCACGGTCACTGCTCACCACGATATAACCGGCGCGCTTTACAGGGCGCTCGATCATGAACGGGTGGCGGTATTCCGGGTTGGCGTTGGCCAGATGACCGATCACCTGGCGGATACGCTCCGCGTAAGGACGGCTAGCAGCCATGCGCAGTTGTGCCTTGCGCATCTTGCTGACCGCCACTTTCTCCATGGCGCTGGTAATTTTTTGCGTGCTTTTGATGCTCGCAATCTTACTGCGAATCTCTTTTGCGCCTGCCATGTATCACCTATCAGGTTAGCAAGCGGGGGCCGGAGCCCCCACTGCGGCTTACCAGGTCTGGGTGGCCTTGAACTTCTCGATACCGGCTTTGATGCCAGCGTCGATTTCGTCGTTGAAGTCACCCTTCACGTTGATCTTGGCCATCAGTTCGGCGTGATCACGGTTGAAGTAGGCGATCAGTGCTTGCTCGAAGCTACCGACCTTGGAGACTTCTACGTCGGTCAGGAAGCCACGCTCAGCGGCGTACAGCGACAGCGCCATGTCCGCGATGGACATCGGAGCGTACTGCTTCTGCTTCATCAGCTCGGTAACGCGCTGACCATGCTCCAGCTGCTTGCGAGTAGCCTCGTCCAGGTCAGAAGCGAACTGGGCGAATGCAGCCAGTTCACGGTACTGAGCCAGAGCGGTACGGATACCACCGGACAGCTTCTTGATGATCTTGGTCTGGGCGGCACCACCAACACGGGATACCGAAACACCGGCGTTAACTGCAGGGCGGATGCCCGAGTTGAACATGGCCGATTCCAGGAAGATCTGACCGTCGGTGATCGAGATCACGTTGGTCGGAACGAACGCGGAAACGTCGCCAGCCTGGGTTTCGATGATCGGCAGAGCGGTCAGGGAACCGGTCTTGCCAGTCACGGCACCGTTGGTGAACTTCTCGACGTACTCTTCGGAAACGCGAGATGCACGCTCCAGCAGACGGGAGTGGAGATAGAACACGTCGCCTGGGTACGCTTCACGTCCTGGCGGACGGCGCAGCAGCAGGGAGATCTGACGGTAGGCAACGGCCTGCTTGGACAGGTCATCGTAAACGATCAGTGCGTCTTCACCGCGGTCACGGAAGTATTCGCCCATGGTGCAGCCGGCGTACGGGGCCAGGAACTGCAGTGCGGCGGATTCCGAGGCACTGGCGGCAACAACGATGGTGTTGGCCAGGGCGCCGGCTTCTTCCAGCTTGCGAACGACGTTGGCGATGGTCGACTGCTTCTGGCCGACGGCCACGTAAACGCAGAAGATACCGCTGTTTTTCTGGTTGATGATCGCATCGACCGCCATAGCGGTCTTACCGATCTGACGGTCACCAATGATCAGCTCGCGCTGGCCACGGCCAACCGGGATCATGGCGTCGACCGATTTGTAGCCAGTCTGTACAGGCTGGTCTACCGATTTACGCCAGATAACGCCCGGAGCGACCTTCTCGACCGCGTCGGTTTCGGTGGTGGTCAGAGGACCTTTACCATCGATAGGGTTGCCCAGCGCGTCAACGACGCGGCCCAGCAGGCCCTTGCCGACCGGCACTTCGAGGATGCGACCGGTGCACTTGGCGCTCATGCCCTCGGCGAGGGAGGTGTACGCACCCAGTACCACCGCACCTACGGAGTCTTGCTCCAGGTTCAGTGCCATACCGTATACGCCGCCCGGGAACTCGATCATTTCGCCGTACATAACGTCGGCCAGACCGTGGATCCGCACGATACCGTCGGAAACGCTTACGACGGTACCTTCGTTACGGGCTTGGGAGCCGACATCGAGCTTCTCGATGCGACCCTTGATGATTTCACTAATTTCGGAAGGATTGAGTTGCTGCATTGCTCTGCTGCCCCTTCAAACTCAAGATTTCAATGCTTCGGCCAGTTTCGCGATCTTGCCGCGAACCGAGCCATCGATTACCAGGTCGCCGGCGCGGATGACGACGCCGCCGATCAGGCTGGCATCCTCCGACGCGTGCAGGCGCACTTCCCGGCTGAGCCGTGCACTGAGAACCTTGGCGAGTTTGTCTTGCTGTTCTTGGTTCAACGCAAAAGCACTGGTGACTTCCACGTCCACGGATTTCTCTTGCTCGGCCTTGTACAGGTCGAAAAGAGCGGCAATCTCCGGCAGGAGCAGGAGACGGTCGTTTTCCGCGGCAACATGAATGAAATTCTGTGCCTGTGCATCGAACTTGTCACCGCACACTTCAATGAATGCGGCGGCCTTTTCTGCGCTTGTCAGTCGCGGGGCCTTGAGCAGGCGCTGCATGGTGTCGTCTTCCGACACCGCAGCAGCCAGGCCGAGCATGGCTGACCAATTGGCCAGTTGCTGATGGGCCTGGGCGTGCTCAAAGGCAGCCTTAGCGTAAGGTCGGGCCAACGTGGTCAGTTCTGCCATGATCGCCCTCGCTTAAATTTCAGCGGCCAGTTTGTTAACCAGCTCCGCATGCGCGTTTTGATCGATTGTGGCGCCAAGGATCTTTTCAGCACCGCCAACGGCCAGGGCACCCACTTGGGCACGCAGGGCGTCTTTGACGCTGTTGAGTTCCTGTTCGATCTCGGCTTGAGCCTGAGCCTTCACACGGTCAGCTTCGACGCGAGCCTGTTCACGGGCTTCCTCGACAAGCTGAGCAGCGCGTTTCTTGCTTTGCTCAATGATTTCGGCTGCCTGTGCCTTTGCTTCACGCAGTTGCTGACCCGCTTTCTCTTGGGCCAGCTCCAGGTCGCGAGCTGCGCGGTTGGCAGCGTCCAAGCCGTCGGCAATCTTCTTCTGGCGCTCTTGCAGAGCAGTGATGACCGGAGGCCATACGTACTTCATGCAGAAGAGCACAAAAATCAGGAAAGCAACGGATTGGCCAATCAGGGTTGCATTAATGTTCACGCCAACACCTCGCTCGGTCTTTGTCCATCACACCAATCAACTCGTAGAAACGAGTGATTAGCCGGCGATCTGACCAACGAAGGGGTTCGCGAAGGTGAAGAACAGAGCGATACCAACACCGATCATGGTTACGGCGTCGAGCAGACCGGCAACGATGAACATTTTGACCTGCAGCATCGGAACCATCTCAGGCTGACGAGCAGCGCCTTCCAGGAACTTGCCGCCCAGCAGGCCGAAACCAATGGCGGTACCCAGAGCACCCAGGCCGATCAGCAGAGCAACAGCGATAGCGGTCAGACCAACTACAGTTTCCATCTTTCCTCCCGACTTTTACGTCGTATTGGTTAGGTTTTTAGTTTGAAGCGGTAAAACAAATCGTTTGGTACAGCGGTGCCCTTGCGGACGTTTTCAGCCTTCCCCCCAAACAGGCAGGGAAGGCTATCAGACACGCCAGGCGGTCTTAATGGTTATCTTCGTGAGCCATCGACAGGTAGACGATGGTGAGCATCATGAAGATGAAGGCTTGCAGGGTGATGATCAGGATGTGGAACACAGCCCACGCCCACTGCAGCACCACACCCAGGCCGCTGAGCCAGAGGATGCCGGCGCCGAACATCACGGCGATCAGGATGAACACCAGTTCGCCGGCGTACATGTTGCCGAACAGACGCAGTGCCAGCGAGATCGGTTTGGCGATCAAGGTGACGAATTCCAGCAGGAAGTTCACAGGGATCAGCAGGATCTGAACGAAGATGTTCTTGCTGCCGAACGGGTGCAGGGTCAGCTCACCGATGAAGCCGCCCAGGCCCTTGACCTTGATGCTGTAGAAAATGATGAGGGCGAACACGCAGAAGGCCATGGCCAGGGTCGCGTTCGGGTCGGTGGTCGACACGGCACGGAACGGAATGTGCGGGTCGCCAGAGATCAGGATGGCCAGCTGCGGAATCCAGTCGACCGGTACCAGGTCGATGGCGTTCATCAGGAACACCCAGACGAAGATGGTCAGCGCCAGTGGGGCGATCACCGGGCTACGGCCATGGAAGGAATCCTTCACGCTGCCGTTGACGAAGTCCACCAGCACTTCGACGAAATTCTGCAGACCGCCAGGCTGGCCGGAAGTCGCCTTCTTGGCTGCCATGCGGAAGATGAACAGGAAGATCAGACCCAGCGCGACGGACCAACCCAGGGTGTCCAGGTGGAACGCCCAGAAGCCCATTGCCTTGGCTTCTGCAGCCGAATGGGCGAAGCCCCAGCTGCCGTCTGGTAGTTGACCGTAGGTCAGGTTCTGCAAGTGGTGCTGGATATAGCCCGAAGCGGTTTCTGCTGCCATGGTTGCCTCAAACGCCCTAAGGTCTCGAAAGTCTTTTATTCATCAGCAGGGGCGCGAACCAGCTGACCAGTAGGGTCAGCAGGAAGACGCCGAATACTGCTAACGGCGCCAATGGCTTCACTCCTGCGAAGGTCAGTGCAAAAAGCACTGCCGTCAAAATCAATTTGCCTGCCTCGCCTGCGTAAAACGACTTGACGATGGCCTGCGCTGCCCTGGCCCCGCTATAGCGAAAAGCCTTCCAGGCGAAATACACATTGGGCAGCCAGCCAATCAACCCTCCGCAGAGACCTGAATAACCGCTGACCGCTCCTTGCCACTGCCACAACACCAGAGTTGCCAGCAGAAACACGATACATTGAGCCAGCAGTACCGGAAAAACCGCCCAGCGATGGAAAGGCAAGCGGTTTGGCGTGCGGATTTCCATCACAACTGCTCCTCGAAAGTCGACCGTCAAGTCAGCAATGACTTGGCATAATTTGTGCCGACAAAATGCGCGCAGAGTATAGGGGTGGTTTAACCCCTATTCAACTATTCGGTAGTGATTTCCGACTGCGCGCTACAACAGGAAGTGTTTCAGCGAATGTGAGCCAGTACGCCTTGCAACTCATCAAGAGAGTTGTAACGAATTACAAGTTGGCCTTTGCCCTTGTTGCCATGACGTATCTGAACCGCCGAGCCCAGGCGCTCTGCCAGACGCTGTTCAAGGCGCGCGATATCCGGATCAGGTTTGCTCGGCTCGACCGGATCAGATTTGCCATTGAGCCATTGACGCACCAATGCCTCGGTCTGGCGCACGGTAAGGCCACGTGCGACAACATGCCGCGCCCCCTCTTCCTGGCGATTTTCTTCCAGCCCAAGCAATGCACGGGCATGGCCCATCTCCAAGTCGCCGTGGGCCAGCATGGTCTTGATCGCTTCGGGCAGTGAGATCAGGCGCAGCAGGTTGGCCACGGTAACCCGTGACTTGCCCACGGCATCAGCGACCTGTTGCTGGGTCAGCTCGAATTCCTGCTGCAGACGCTGAAGCGCCAGGGCTTCTTCCAGCGGATTGAGATCCTCACGCTGGATGTTCTCGATCAGGGCCATCGCGATGGCGGCGTCGTCCGGCACTTCGCGGACCATGGCCGGAATGGTGTCCAGGCCAGCCTGCTGGGTGGCGCGCCAGCGGCGCTCACCGGCGATGATTTCGTAGCGGTTCTCACCGATCGGGCGGACCACGATCGGTTGCATCACGCCCTGGTTGCGAATCGAGTGCGCCAGTTCTTCGAGCGCTTCGGGGTCCATGTCGCGGCGTGGCTGATACTTGCCACGCTGGATCAGTTCGACCGGCAGGTGTTGCAGTTCCTTCTGGTCCACCTTCACAGCCTGCTCTTCGAGCGCGCCGACGGAAGGACCACTGAGCAGTGCATCCAACCCACGTCCGAGACCCCGTTTCTTAACGGCCATGCGGATTCCTTAAGTTGTCTGTGCAGTGCGTGATTGACGGCGTTGACGGCGCACCAGTTCCCCGGCCAGTGCCAGGTAGGCCAGTGCGCCACGCGATTGCTTGTCGTAGGCCAGGGCCGGCATGCCGAAACTCGGCGCCTCGGCCAGGCGAATGTTGCGAGGAATGACCGTGTCGTACAACTGGTCTCCGAAGTGCTCCTTGAGCTGGGCCGACACATCGTTGTTCAGGCTCAGGCGCGGGTCATACATGGTCCGCAGCAGACCTTCGATCTTCAGCTCCGGGTTCAGGCGGGCGGCGATGCGCTTGATGTTATCCACAAGGTCGCTGAGACCTTCGAGCGCGTAGTACTCGCACTGCATCGGAATGATCACGCCATCGGAGGCGACTAGGGCATTGAGGGTCAGCATCGACAGCGAGGGTGGGCAGTCGATGAGGATGAAATCGTAATTCTCGCGGATCGGCGTCAACGCGTTGCGCAGGCGGCTCTCCTTCATCTGCATTTCCAGCAGCACCACTTCGGCGGCGGTGAGGTCGCGGTTGGCCGGCAGCAGCTGGAAGCCGCCATGCTCGGAGTAGTGCATGGCCTGGGCCAAGTCGCATTCCCCGATCAGCAGGTCATAGACCGAATGCTCCAGGACGTGCTTGTCCACACCACTACCCATGGTGGCGTTGCCCTGTGGATCGAGGTCGATCAGCAGCACGCGACGTTTGGTCGCGGCCAGCGATGCGGCGAGATTGATACAGGTGGTGGTCTTGCCCACACCACCTTTCTGGTTCGCGATTGCGAATACCTTAGCCATTGTTGCGTGTGTTCCCAGTCATGCCTTGCGGCGCAGTATCAGCAGATGGCGCTGGCCCTGGCAACCCGGAACGGTCAGGGCCTGCTCGCTTTCCACTGTGAAGTCTGCGGGCAATGCTACCAGTTCATCGGCCGGATGCAGCCCCTTCATTGCAAGCCATTGCGTCCGGGCGTCGCCCAAGTGGCGTGTCCAGTTGGTGAAGTTCTCCATGCTGCTGAACGCACGAGAGATGATCCCGCAGAACGGCTGCGCCGGTTGGAACTCTTCCACCCGGCTGTGGATAACCTGCAGGTTGTCCAGCTTGAGCTCCATCTTCACCTGGGTAAGGAAGCGTGTCTTCTTGCCATTGCTGTCGAGAAGCGTCACTTGCTTGTGCGGATGCAGAATGGCCAACGGAATCCCCGGCATACCGCCGCCACTGCCGACATCCAGCCAACGCTGGGTGTCTTTGTGGATAAACGACATGACGCTCAGGCTGTCCAGCAAATGGCGCGACACCATCTCGTCTGGGTCGCGCACTGCGGTCAGGTTGTACGCTTTGTTCCACTTGATCAACAGGGCCAGGTAACCCAGCAGTTTTTCCTGCTGTTGCGGGCTCAGCTCGACACCGAGCTGGCGCGCGCCTGTGGACAACTCTTCTGCATGTTGCGGGGTGACCAGGGAACTCAAGCGCTTTGCTCCAATTCGCGGCCTGCGCCGCGTTTTTTCAGATGAATCAGCAACAGGGAAATTGCGGCGGGCGTCACGCCCGGAATACGCGAAGCCTGCCCGAGGGTCTCTGGACGCGTCTGGCCGAGCTTGCTCTGGATTTCCTTAGACAGCCCGGAAATCGTGGTGTAGTCAATATCCACAGGCAGACGGGTATCTTCGCTGGCACGCAGGCGGGCGATTTCTTCCTGCTGACGGTCGATATAGCCGGCGTATTTGGTCTTGATCTCGACCTGTTCGGCCACCTGTGGATCGATTTGTTCCCCACCGGTCGCTTCGATCAATCCGGCATAGTCGATTTCAGGACGCGCCAGCAAGTTCAGCAAGTTGTACTCATGGCTCAGCGGCGTGCCGAACTTATCCACAACCGCCTGGCCTTCGGGCGTTCCCGGACGGATCCATGTGGATTTCAGCCGCTGTTCCTCCCGCTCGATGCCTTCACGCTTGGCGCAGAACGCCGCCCAGCGGGCGTCGTCGATCAGCCCGAGCTCGCGGCCCTTCTCTGTCAAGCGCAGATCGGCATTGTCCTCGCGCAGGATCAGCCGGTATTCGGCACGCGAAGTGAACATGCGGTATGGCTCTTGGGTACCGAGGGTAATCAGGTCGTCGACCAGTACACCGATGTAGGCCTCGTCGCGGCGCGGACACCAGCTGTCACGGCCCTGGGCGCGAAGCGCGGCGTTGGTGCCGGCCAGCAGACCTTGGGCCCCGGCCTCTTCGTAGCCGGTGGTGCCATTGATCTGCCCGGCGAAGAACAGCCCGCCAATGACCTTGGTCTCCAGGCTGTACTTGAGGTCGCGCGGGTCGAAATAGTCGTACTCGATGGCGTAGCCCGGGCGAACGATGTGGGCATTTTCCATGCCACGGATCGAGCGGACGATGTCCAGTTGCACATCGAACGGCAGCGAAGTGGAGATGCCGTTGGGGTATAGCTCGTGGGTGGTCAGGCCTTCCGGCTCGATGAACACCTGGTGGCTTTCCTTGTCGGCGAAGCGATGGATCTTGTCTTCGATCGATGGGCAGTACCGCGGTCCTACGCCTTCGATGACGCCCGAGTACATCGGTGAACGGTCGAGGTTCGAGGCGATGATCTCGTGGGTACGGGCATTGGTGTGGGTGATCCAGCAACTCACCTGGCGTGGGTGCATGTCGGCATTGCCCATGAACGACATGACTGGAATCGGTGTGTCACCGGGTTGCTCGGTCATCACCGAGAAGTCAACCGAACGCCCGTCGATACGAGGTGGGGTACCGGTTTTCAGACGACCGACGCGCAGCGGCAGTTCACGCAGGCGGTGGGCCAAGGCGATCGCGGGCGGATCGCCTGCACGACCGCCGGAATAGTTCTGCAGACCGATGTGGATAAGTCCACCGAGGAAGGTACCAGTAGTCAGAACCACCGAGTCGGCGAAAAAGCGCAGACCCATCTGGGTAATGACGCCTTTGACCTGGTCCTGCTCGACGATCAGGTCATCACAGGACTGCTGGAATATCCACAGGTTCGGCTGGTTTTCCAGGATCTCGCGGACCACGGCCTTGTAGATAGCGCGGTCAGCCTGGGCACGGGTCGCACGGACGGCGGGGCCTTTGCGGTTGTTCAGGATACGAAACTGGATGCCGCTTTTGTCGGTGGCCAGCGCCATGGCGCCGCCGAGCGCATCGATTTCCTTGACCAGGTGACTCTTGCCAATGCCACCGATAGCCGGGTTGCAGCTCATGTGACCGAGGGTTTCCACGTTATGGGTCAGCAGCAGGGTTTTCACACCCATGCGTGCGGACGCAAGCGCAGCCTCGGTACCGGCATGGCCGCCGCCGATGACGATCACTTCAAAACGGGAAGGGAAATCCACCACGCACCTCGTGCCTGTTTTTGCGAATAGAGAAGGTAAGCGGACAAGTATAGGGACTTCACCCCCTTCAAAGGAACCTTCTGAGCAAAATTTGACCAGGCTGTGGATGAATGGCAGGTAAAAGAAAACAAAGAGGAAAAATTTAAAAAAGCTTTGTTTTTATGTTTATTCTTATGCACCCAGCCCCCTGTGGATAAACTTATGCAGCCCAGTATCCATGCACTCTTGGTGGATTCAAAACCCTGTGTTTGAAGGGGCATGAGGGTTCTGGATAACAGCGTTTAACCTGTGGATTAAAGTGCCAATTACCCACAGGGCGGTTTGTCCTCAACAAAAATAGCTGGTTATCAACGGTGCTGAAGGCGACTTTTCCACAGATCTTATCCGCTCTGCTTCGCATCTGTTGATGATTTTTTCCGCGATCGGGCTGCCCGCCGGGTCTTTCCACAGGCAAAAAAAAGCCGCTCCCGGTGGAGCGGCTCTGTGTAAAACCTCGGCGCGACGCTATTTGCCGATACAGAAGCTCGAGAAGATACGTCCCAGCAGGTCGTCGGAACTGAAGGCCCCGGTGATCTCGCCCAGTGCTTGCTGTGCCTGTCGCAGGTCTTCGGCCAGTAATTCTCCGGCGCCGGCCAAGGTCAGTTGAGCGCGACCATGCTCCAGATGCGACTCGGCTTGGCGCAGGGCTTCCAGATGACGCCGTCGGGCGCTGAAACTGCTTTCGGCAGTCTGCTCGTAGCCCATGCAAGCCTTGAGATGATCGCGTAACAACTCCAGCCCACCGTCTTCACCCTTGGCGCTGAGGGTGATGGTCACATGGCCATCTTCACACTGCTCCATGCCGACTGACTCACCACTGAGGTCGGCCTTGTTTCGTATCAGTGTGACCTTGGCTGGGTCTGGCCGCTTGTCGAGAAATTCTGGCCACAGGGCGAACGGATCGCTTGCTTCCGGCGCTGTGGAATCCACTACCAAGAGCACCCGATCCGCTTCATTGATGGCCTTCAGGGCACGTTCGACGCCGATCTTTTCCACATGATCGTCGGTGTCGCGCAGGCCAGCGGTGTCCACTACGTGCAGCGGCATGCCATCGATGTGGATATGTTCACGCAGGATATCCCGCGTGGTCCCGGCGATGTCCGTGACGATAGCGGCTTCCCGACCAGCCAGGCGATTGAGCAGGCTGGACTTTCCGGCATTCGGACGACCAGCGATGACGACGGTCATGCCGTCGCGCAGCAAAGCGCCCTGCCCGGCTTCACGCTGGACTGTGGACAACTCGCTGCGCACGTTATCGAGCATCGACAGTACATGGCCATCGGCTAGAAAATCGATCTCCTCTTCAGGGAAGTCGATCGCCGCCTCGACGTAGATGCGCAATGCGATCAACGCTTCGGTCAGATCGTGCACCCGCTTGGAGAAAGCGCCCTGCAGTGAGCGAAGGGCGTTTCGCGCTGCCTGGGTGGAGCTCGCCTCGATCAGGTCGGCGATCGCTTCAGCCTGGGCGAGGTCGAGTTTGTCGTTGAGAAACGCCCGTTCGCTGAATTCACCTGGGCGTGCAAGGCGGCAGCCCAACTGCAGACAACGCTGCAGGAGCATGTCCATCACCACCGGACCACCATGACCTTGCAGCTCCAGGACATCTTCGCCGGTAAATGAGTTCGGCCCCGGGAAGAACAAGGCGATGCCTTCATCCAACACCAGGCCATCGTTGTCACGGAACGGGCCATAGTGGGCATGGCGTGGCGTCAGGATTCGGCCGGTGATGGCCTGCCCTGCCTGGCTGGCCAGTGGACCGGACAACCTGACGATGCCAACGCCTCCGCGCCCCTGGGCGGTTGCAATGGCGGCGATGGTTTCACGCACAGTGTTCATGCTCGAAAACCTCTACGGAAAATACACAGATAGCAAAAACGCCCCACGAGGGGGCGTTTTTATTCACAGCCGTCAGCCGTTGGTCAAGCAGCAGCTTTTTTGGTTGCGGCTTCGATGCTACGGGTGATGTACCACTGCTGTGCGATGGACAGGCAGTTGTTCACAACCCAGTACAGCACCAGACCGGCTGGGAACCACAGGAAGAAGAAGGTGAAGATGATCGGCATCAGCTTCATGACCTTCGCTTGCATCGGATCCGGCGGAGTCGGGTTCAGACGCTGCTGGATGAACATGGTGGCGCCCATGATGATCGGCAGGATGAAGAACGGATCCTTGATCGACAGGTCGGTAATCCACAGCATCCATGGGGCCTGGCGCATCTCGACACTTTCCAGCAGTACCCAATACAGCGCCAGGAACACCGGCATCTGGACCAGGATCGGCAAGCAGCCACCCAGTGGGTTGATCTTCTCTTTCTTGTACAGCTCCATCATCGCCTGGGACATCTTCTGGCGATCATCACCGAAGCGTTCCTTGAGCTGGGCCAGTTTCGGCGCAACGGCGCGCATACGCGCCATCGAGCGATAGCTGGCGGCGGAAAGTGGGAAGAACAGACCTTTGATGAGCATGGTCAGGACGATGATCGACCAGCCCCAGTTACCCAGCAGGCTGTGGATATGTTGCAGCAGCCAGAAGATCGGCTGGGCAATGAACCACAGGAAGCCATAGTCGACCGTCAGTTCCAGCCCTGGGGACAGTTCCTTGAGCTTGGACTGGATCTTGGGACCGGCATACAGCATGGCGCTGGTTTCAGCCTTGGCGCCAGCTGGGATGTTCAGAGCGGGACCGGTGTAACCGATGATGTAGTTGCCCTGGCTGTCCTTGCGGGTCTGGACGACGTTGTTGTCCGATTTATTCGGGATCCAGGCGGTCACGAAGTAGTGCTGCAGCCAGGCAACCCAGCCACCGGACACATTTTCTTTCAAACTGCCCTTGTCGATGTCCTTCATCGACACTTTCTTGTACGGCTCCGAAGCTGTCCACAGGGCTGCGCCCAGATAGGTGGCGGTGCCGGTAGCAGTGCTCGACGACGGATCGGAACTGGCGTCACGCTTGAGTTGGGCAAACAGGTTGCCGTTCCAGGCTTGGCCGCTCTGGTTATCGATCAGGTAGCTGACGGTCAGGTCGTACTCACCGCGCTTGAAGCTGAAGCGCTTGATGTAGTTGACGCCGTTTTCGCTGAACTTCAGGTCCACCACCAGTTGGTCCTGGCCATCAGCCAGCTGGTAGCTCTTGCTGTCGGAAGCGTACAGCGGGCGGCCGGTGGAACGGGCGTCCGGACCGTTGCTGCCCGTCAGGCCACTCTGGGCCAGGTAGACGCGCTCGCCACCGTTGTCGAACAGCTGGAACGGAATGTCCGGATGATCCTGGCGACGCGGGTACTTCGGCAGAGTCAACTGGACGATATCACCGCCGACCGGGTCGATAGCCAGGTCCAGGACATCAGTCTTGATCCGGATCAGGTCCTTGCTGACAGCGACAGGTGCCAGCTCCGCTGGGGTCGCTTCAGCATTGGTGCTCGGCACATCGGCGCTGGCGCCGTTATTGCCGGCCGGAACGGTGTCCGGCAGCGCCGGGGCAACATTGCTGGCAGCAGTATTCTGAGTCGGCAAGGCAGCCTGACCGTAGTCCTGGTTCCATTTCAGGACCATGACGTAGGACACGATTGCCAGGGCGACGATCAGGATCGTGCGTTTAATATCCATGATTACTCGGCTATCGAAGAAGTTCGGGAGGAAGGAGCGGGCGGAACGGGATCGAAACCACCGTCGTTCCACGGATGACAACGCCCCAGGCGACGAACGGCCAGCCACCCACCACGCAAGAGGCCATGGTTTTCAATGGCTTCATAAGCGTAACAGGAGCAACTGGGGTAGAAACGACAGTGACTGGCCATCAGTGGACTAATGGCATAACGGTAAAACTGGATCGGAACGAGTGCCAGTTTACGCATCGTGACTGTCTACCCCTGCGGAATCGGCATTAGCCGCTGGAGAGGGCCGACTGCGAACCAGTCGCTTCCAGAGCTTGCCAAAGTGTTGGTGCAATTCTGGGTTTTCAATCTCGCCCAATCCCTTGCGCGCGACGATCACGATGTCCAACCCGGCGAGCAGCTGCTGGTTCAGACGGAACGAATCGCGCATCAAGCGCTTGAGACGATTGCGTTGAACGGCGAGCTTGACGCTCTTCTTGCCGATCACCAAGCCGAGGCGTGGATGATCGAGGCCGTTCTCGCGAGCAAGGATCAGCAGGTTTTTCCCTGGAACCTTGCCGGTTGGGGAGTCGAAGACCGCTTTGAAGTGCCGGGGTGTAAGCAGTCGCTTATCCCGACTGAAGTCCTGACTCACCACCTGTGCCGAAAAATCAAATTGCCAGACGCTTACGGCCTTTGGCACGACGACGCGACAGAACAGCGCGGCCGTTCTTGGTAGCCATACGGGCACGGAAGCCGTGGGTGCGCGCGCGCTTGATGGTGCTTGGTTGGAAAGTACGTTTCATGGCGTGTTACCTGGGTTTGTCGACAACGGGCCGGAATGGCCCCCTTTTTAAGAGACCGGCGATTCTAGAGAAAGCAAGCCCATAGGTCAATTTCCAACCAGCTTTTGCCTATAGAAGGTACGGAGGGGTCGAATGCCGTCAGGTGGCTTGATCCGGACGTGGGCGAGAGGACAACATGAAAAAAAAGAAGGACATATAAAAAGCTTTTCTGAAGAACTTATAGATCTTTAGTGGATAACGATCTGTGGATAACCTACCCCAGGCCTTTATCCGCGTGCGTTTCAGGAAATC